>NZ_CP026238.1:0-5016446 GCF_002903305.1 Citrobacter freundii complex sp. CFNIH9
TTTTCCCGATGGATGCTAAACAAACGCGGCAGGGCGTGCTACTCGCTCTTGCTGCTTATTTTATTTGGGGTATCGCTCCCGCCTACTTCAAGCTGATTTACTATGTTCCGGCGGATGAGATCCTGACGCACCGCGTCATCTGGTCATTTTTCTTTATGGTGGTACTGATGAGCATCAGCCGCCAGTGGTCAGGCGTCAAAACGCTGCTACAAACGCCAAAGAAGATCTTCCTGCTGGCGCTCTCTGCAGTGCTCATCGGCGGAAACTGGCTGCTGTTCATTTGGGCGGTCAATAATCACCATATGCTGGAAGCCAGCCTCGGCTATTTTATTAACCCACTGGTGAATATTGTGCTGGGAATGCTATTCCTCGGTGAGCGCTTTCGTCGCATGCAGTGGCTGGCGGTACTGTTAGCCGCCTGCGGCGTGCTGGTACAGCTGTGGACCTTCGGATCGCTGCCAATAATCGCGCTGGGACTGGCGTTCAGCTTTGCGTTCTATGGGCTGGTGCGCAAGAAGATTGCCGTCGAAGCACAAACCGGCATGCTGATCGAAACCCTGTGGCTTTTACCTGTCGCCGCCATCTATCTGTTTGGCATTGCGGACAGCTCAACTAGCCATATGGGGCAAAACCCCATGTCGCTCAACCTGCTGCTGATTGCCGCGGGTGTCGTGACCACCATTCCGCTGCTGTGCTTTACCGGCGCGGCAACCCGCCTGCGTCTGTCCACGCTGGGATTCTTCCAGTATATCGGGCCTACGCTGATGTTCCTGTTGGCCGTCACCTTCTACGGTGAAGTTCCGGGAACGGATAAAATGGTCACGTTTGCGTTTATCTGGGTGGCGCTGGCGATTTTCGTGATGGATGCGATTTATACGCAACGACGGGTTCGTCGGAGCTAGGGGAGTGCCGGATGGCGCTTCGCTTATCCGGCCTACAAAAGCACATCGCCGTAGGCCGGATAAAGTACAGTGATTACAGCCAGTTCTTGCGCTTAAAGTACAGATACGGCGCCAGCCCCGCGAGCATCATAAAGACAATCGCGCCCGGGTAACCGAAGCTCCAGTGCAATTCCGGCATAAACTCAAAGTTCATCCCGTAGCTGGAAGCCACCAGCGTCGGCGGCAGGAATACCACAGAAACCACCGAGAAGATCTTGATGATGCGGTTCTGCTCGATGTTGATAAAACCCATCGCCGCCTGCATCAGGAAGTTAACCTTCTGGAACAGCGATTCGTTATGCGGCAGCAGTGACTCGATATCGCGCAGGATCTCACGCGCCTGCTCCAGCTGACTGCCCGGCAAACGCGCTTTACGCACCAGGAAGTTCAGCGCGCGCTGGGTATCCATCAGACACAGACGTACTTTCCAGCCGATATCTTCCAGTTCCGCCAACGTCGAAAGCGCTTCGTCATACTCATCGCCCTGACGCCCTTCCATGATCACACGGCTGAGTTTTTCCAGGTCGCTGTAGATGTTTTCGATCTCATCCGCCAGTTGTTCAATTTTGGTTTCGAACAGGTCGAGCAACAGCTCGTAAGCGTTACCATCCACCATCGCCTGGTTACGCGCACGCATGCGGTACAGGCGGAAAGCCGGCAGTTCGCGCTCGCGCAGAGTAAACAGGCGGCCTTCGCGAATGGTAAATGCGACGGTTGAGTTACCCGCGTGATCGTCGGCGTCTTCGTAAAAGAAGAAGGAGTGGATGTGCAGACCGTCTTCGTCTTCAAAAAAACGTGCGGATGCTTCGATGTCTTCCAGTTCAGGGCGCGTAGCCAGATTCTGGCCCAAGTCCTTTTGCACACGGTTTCGTTCTTCGTCATCCGGCTCGACTAAATCGACCCAAACCGAACTGGCCAGGTGCTCGATCTCGTCTGCCTCAAGGCGAGTTAAACGATTGTTTTCCAGTTGAAATGCGCTCAGCATGACCGGGACTCCCAATGCAAAAAATTATCGGACAGTTCGGAGGGCACACAGAAACAAATTGGGTTTCAGACCATTAAACAGCCTGACTCAGCGCGACGGGAAAAAACAGAAGGTCGCTGACAACCGCGAAGGCTATCAGCAAAAAGGGATAGCCTTAGGAGTTGATCCTGGATGACAGGATAATGAGCCAGTATCTACTGGGTGTGTCCAAGGCGAATGTCCTCTTAGCGTAATCGTGCGCGCATGTTACGCCAGCAAAATTTTGACGTCAACACGCAACGGATGGCGAAAAAGTAATAATTTCCCCTTATACAGAAAGGTTAGCAGAGGGGAATTATTTATCTATGATTTCAGAATATTAACCGACAGATAGCCGGATGGCGGCTTCGCCTTATCCGGCCTACAAATCAAAATATTACGTTCCGCGTAGGCCTGATAAGCGCAGCGACATCAGGCGATCATACCGTTTCCAGTCTGGCGTAGGCGGCAACCAGCCATTTGATCCCCTGCCCCTGGAACGCGACCTGCAAACGACTGTGTTCGCCGCTTCCTTCCAGGTTGACGATGGTGCCCTCGCCAAATTTAGCGTGGCGCACGCGCTGGCCGAGCTTATAGCCGGTATCATTTTCCGCCATTGGCGTGCCCATCCGCTGATGGCTCACCGGGCGGCTGACAGTGGCGCGCAGGCGAACCTCTTCAACGCACGCTTCCGGCAGTTCGCCGATAAAGCGCGACGGACGATGGTAAACCTCTTTGCCGTACAGACGACGCGTTTCGGCGTAGGTCAGCGTCAGCTTTTGCATTGCGCGGGTCACGCCTACGTAAGCCAGGCGGCGCTCTTCTTCGAGGCGACCGCCTTCGTCCAGCGACATCTGGCTGGGGAACATGCCTTCTTCCATCCCGACGATAAACACCTGCGGGAACTCCAGACCTTTCGCCGAGTGCAGCGTCATCAGCTGTACCGCATCCTGCCAGGTATCCGCCTGCCCTTCGCCCGCTTCCAGCGCGGCGTGAGACAGGAACGCCTGCAGCGGCATTAAGTCTTCGTCTTCTTCGTTGTAGCTGAACTGGCGCGTTGCCGTCACCAGTTCGTCTAAGTTTTCGATACGCGTCTGGCCTTTCTCGCCTTTTTCCTGCTCGTACATAATGCGCAGGCCGGAGTCTTTAACCACCCGGTCAGTCTGCACGTGCAGCGGCATATCGGCGGTCTCCTGCGCCAGTGCGTCAATCAGCTCCATAAAGCGCTGTAAGGCGCTGGCGGCGCGACCCGCGAGGGCTTTTTCCTGCAACAGCTCACGACAGGCCTGCCACAACGTTAGCTGGCGGTCACGGGAGGTCTGACGCACCACATCTAAAGTACGATCGCCAATCCCGCGGGTGGGCGTATTCACCACGCGCTCAAATGCGGCGTCGTCATTGCGGTTGGCGATCAGACGCAGGTAGGAAAGCGCATCTTTGATTTCCTGGCGTTCGAAGAAGCGCATCCCGCCATAAATCCGATACGGCATGCTGGCCTGTAACAACGCCTCTTCCAGTACGCGCGACTGGGCGTTGCTGCGATAAAGAATAGCGCATTGCTCCAGCGCACCGCCGTTGTCCTGCCAGGTCTTGATACGATTGACCACAAAGCGCGCTTCATCGAGTTCGTTGAACGCGCAGTACAGCGAGATCGGTTCGCCGTCGACGCCATCGGTCCACAGCTTTTTACCCAGACGCCCGTTGTTGTTTTCAATCAGGGCGTTGGCCGCGCTGAGGATATTGTTAGTCGAGCGGTAGTTCTGCTCCAGGCGAATAGTTTCTGCGCCGGGGAAATCCGTGAGGAAGCGCTGGATGTTCTCCACCTGCGCTCCGCGCCAGCCGTAGATTGACTGATCGTCATCGCCGACGATCATTACCTTGCCGGTATCGCCCGCCAGCAGGCGGATCCACGCGTACTGAATGTTGTTGGTATCCTGAAATTCGTCCACCAGGATATTGGTAAAACGTTCGCGGTAGTGCTGCAGGATATGCGGTTTGTTGAGCCACAGCTCGTGGGCGCGCAGCAGCAGCTCGGCGAAATCCACCAGCCCCGCGCGGTCACACGCTTCCTGGTAAGCCTGATACACTTTCTGCCAGGTTTGCTCAACCGGGTTGCCGTAGCTTTGCAGATGATGCGGACGCAGCCCTTCGTCTTTCTGGCTGTTGATGAACCACATCGCCTGACGCGGCGGCCACTGCTTCTCATCAAGGTTCATCGCCTTGATCAGACGCTTGAGCAAACGCAGTTGGTCTTCACTGTCGAGGATCTGAAAATCCTGCGGCAGGTTCGCATCCATATGGTGCGCGCGCAGCAGGCGGTGGGCCAGACCGTGGAATGTCCCCACCCACATACCGCCCTGGCTGGTTCCCATGATCTGGCCGATACGGTGGCGCATTTCCGCCGCCGCTTTGTTGGTAAAGGTCACAGCCATAATGGAGTACGGCGAGTTATTCTCAACCGTCAGTAACCAGGCGATACGGTGCACCAGCACGCGCGTTTTACCACTCCCCGCGCCTGCCAGAACCAGCATGTTGCTGCGTGGCGCGGCCACCGCTTCACGCTGTTTATCATTAAGGCTGTCGAGCAGGTAAGAAACGTCCATTGGCACCGCCGCGTAAAAGTAGGTAAGGCGGATAAGCGTAGCGCCATCCGCCAAAAAGCTGGGTATATATACAGAGTTCTGCTGGTGATTATATCAGCGAGGTCAGAGATGCCAACTGTGAAATTTCGATATGCGGAAGCAAACGACTGTCTGCGGTTTGCATCAGGTCGGCATTTTCCGGTTTGATCCAGCAGGCCTGCATACCACAACGGATGGCGCCCGCGACGTCCGTCGTCAGGTCATCACCCACGTGCAGAATCTCACCCACAGGCATTTTCAGTTTTTCCGCCGCCAACGTGTACATGTCGCTAAACGGTTTTGATCGTCCGTCGGGACCGGCACGCAGCACAAACTCAAAGTAATCACCCAGGCCAAACAGTTCCGGCTGCGCGTTACCGTTGGTGATCGCCACCAGCGGCCATTTGCGGGCCAGCGCCTTCAGCGTGTCATGCGTCGTCTGCGGGACTTCAATGCGGCTACGCCATTTGGCAAAATTCATCATCGCCGCATTCGCCCCCATTCTGGCTTCTGCCGCTGACAACCCCGCCTCCAGCATAGCGCGCTCTACGGCACGGTGACGCCATTGGGTAACATCGTGGTAGATTTCCGGCTCGGCGTCGCGAACGGCCTGACGTAAGCGCTGTAGGTCGCTATTTTGCAGCGAATTCAACGCCGGATGGTAATTCTGTACAAACGCGAGCGCTTCCTGCTCGGTGCGTGTGATAACGGGACGGTTATCGTAAAGGGTGTCATCAAGGTCAAAGGTGAGCGCAGAAATGCGCCCCAAAGGCCGGTAAAAACGCATTATTTCCCCCGTTTGGCGCGCGGATGCGCCGCATCGTACACTGAAGCCAGGTGTTGAAAATCAAGATGGGTATAGATTTGAGTCGTGGAGAGATTGGCATGACCCAATAACTCCTGCACTCCGCGCAGATCGCCGCTCGACTCCAGCATATGCGTCGCAAAGGAGTGACGCAATTTGTGGGGATGTACGTGGCTGTTCAGCCCCTGCTTGATACCCCATTCAGCAAAGCGTTTCTGCACATTACGCGCCGAGATGCGTTTGCCCAGTTTGGACAGAAATAGCGCATCGTCATCGCTGCCAAATAGCCCGCGTAGATCCAGCCAGTGCTCAATCCACGCCACCGCGTTGCGGCCAATCGGCAGGCGACGCTCTTTACTGCCCTTACCCATCACCCACACTTCGCCGGTGTCGAGGTCGAGATGTTTAATATCCAGCCCAACCAACTCAGATAAACGCAGACCCGCGCCGTACATCACTTCCAGCATTGCTCTATCGCGCACGGCAAGGGGATCGTTGAGATCGATATCCAGCAGACGATTAACATCGTCGACATCGATATTTTTAGGGAGATGACGCGGTGCTTTCGGCGCGGAAACGCTTTTTGCCGGATTAGCTTTCAGCTCGCCCTGATTAACCAGCCAGTCGAAGAAACTGCGTAACGCGGAGAGACGCAGCGCCAGACTCGCCGGCCCCAGTCCTTTACGACGGCTGCGAACAGCAAAACTACGTACCATCGCAGCATCACATTGTTGCCAGCTTTGCAGACCGGTCTCTCCGGCTAACGCAATGATGGCATCAAGCTGACGCTGATAATTAAGCAATGTGACCGGGCTAAGCTGACGCTCAACGCCCAGATAGCGCAAAAAGCGCGCCACATCCTGAGAAAGGGGTGAATCGGTCATACGCGTTCAATCCAGCGCTCCAGCAGTTCCGGCAACATCAGCGAGATTTCCTGCAGCAATTGCGTGCCTTGCCCCTGCTGGTAATGATTAACGTCACGGCTGCTGAACAGCATCACGCCCAGAGAGCCATCTTGCCCGAGCATCGACATCGCCACCGAACCTATGGCTTTCGCCTCCGGCATCATGACCAGCAATTCCGGACCATTGAGTGGCCCAAGATAGTGCTGTGACTGACCCAGACGCTGGATACGCAGCGGTTCAAAAGCCTGACGGCTTAATGCCAGATGGGTGAATTTTGATGGCGCGCCAAGTCGCCAGCGATCCGGGAACAGACGAACCGTCGCTCCGGCCAGCCCTAACTCACGCGCCCAGCGATGAAATCGCATCAGCATGTCGTCAAGACTGCTGGCCGACACCAGCCGCCCTTGCAGATTTAACAGACGATAGAACAGGCTTTCATTGGCGTTGGCTTGTTCCATCAACAACGCCATGTTCTCTTCCAGCACGTTAATATGATTACGTGCCCGCGCCATATGCCATTCCACTAAAGAGACCGTGCCCCGCACTGGGTGCGGAACTCGCATCGCTTCAACGGCCTGGGCATTACGGATAAAAAACTCAGGATTACGTTGCAGGTAATCGACGACCGCCCGGTCGTCCAGCTCCATGAGCGTTTCCTGTAGTTCTTCCCCTGGTTGCTTCATAAGTGAATAAATCCGTCGTAGACATGTGCCGCCGGGCCAGTCATATACAGCGGATGACCCGGACCTTTCCAGGCGATATCAAGTCGACCGCCCGGTAATTCCACCCTCACTTCTTCTGCCAGCAGACCCTGCTGGATACCGACCGCAACGGCAGCGCACGCACCGCTGCCGCAGGCCTGCGTTTCACCCGCGCCGCGCTCATAGACGCGCAGTCGGATATGCTCGCGTTTTACCACCTGCATAAATCCGATATTGGCGCGTTCAGGGAAGCGTTCGTGGCTTTCCAGAACCGGTCCCAGTGTTTCTACCGTGGCCGTATCAACATCATCAACCTGAATCACGCAGTGCGGGTTCCCCATTGAAACCACGCCGCACAATACTGTCTGTTCGGCCGCGCGCATAATATAGGTCTTCTCTGCTTTGTTAGCGCGAAAAGGAACCTGCGAGGGTTCAAAATTGGGTTCGCCCATATTCACCCGCACCAGCTCGTCGTCGGTTACGGTTAATACCATACGACCATTCGCGGTACTGACGCGAATATCACGTTTATTAGTCAGCCCTTTCAGGCGAACAAAACGGGCAAAACAGCGGGCGCCATTGCCACACTGTGACACTTCACTGCCGTCGGCATTAAAAATACGGTAGTGGAAATCCAGCTCCGGATCATACGGAGGCTCAACCACCAGCAGTTGATCAAATCCAACGCCGAGATGTCTGTCGGCCAGGCGGCGGATCAGCTCTGGTGAGAAAAAGACATTCTGCGTTACCGCGTCGACGACCATAAAATCGTTGCCAAGGCCATGCATTTTAGAGAATTGCATCATTCACTCCGTTCACGCGGGTACAGAAATGTAAAATCTATTCCTGCCGTTAGTAATTCACCTGAGAAGGCCCATCACTAATCCCACGATCGTTTTTCTCAGGCGTGGTGGATTGCGATTGCGGCTGAACGCTCTTGGTCGGAGGCGGCGCGGTTTTATCAGCTGGCGGGAAATAGAGCGGGCCTTTTAACCCACAGCCCGTCAGGCTGAACAGAGTAAAAATGACAGCGAGTGGCTTTAACACGTTTTTCATTATGGATTGCCTGTAAAGTTCATGCTTTCTGTTTTCTATCATCGCAGGAGAAGGCGTAAAAGCAAGAGTTTGGCTAAAAACTGCATCGCGATTTATTCCACGTTATACTGCGGGCATCACGAAAAATAGGATAAGAAAATGAACGACAGTGAATTTCATCGCCTTGCTGACACCCTGTGGATGACCATTGAAGAACGTCTGGATGACTGGGATGGCGACAGCGATATCGATTGTGAGATCAACGGCGGCGTGCTGACCATCAGCTTCGAAAACGGCAGCAAAATTATTATTAACCGTCAGGAGCCGCTGCACCAGGTGTGGCTGGCGACCAAACAGGGCGGCTACCACTTTGACCTGAAAGGCGACGAATGGATCTGCGACCGAAGCGGCGAAACGTTCTGGGATCTGTTGGAACAAGCGGCAACGCAGCAGGCGGGTGAAGAGGTGAGCTTCCGCTAAGCTTTAGTGCCGGATGCGCTTTGCTTATCCGGCCTACTTTAGCCCGGTAAGCGTCGCGCCACCGGGCAAGTTAACTCACGAGAAATACTGCTGTAACAGCGGCGTGTCGTTGTCCTGACTGGCTGGCGGAACGGCGCTAATCGGCTGGGTGCGGAACGGAATCACCTGCGCGCGCCCGTCGGTTTTCACAATCTGATAGAACTGCGGCAGGTTAAAGTTGATGAAGCTGGAGCCGTAGGTAAAACGATCGTGCGACGATGAGTAGAAACGACTGACGTCGCGTACCAACTCCTCTTTGCTACCTTCGCAGTGGTGATACACCTCGGCCCGATTGCTTTCGTCCAGAATGTAGATATTAAAGCCCTGCTCATCACCCGTTTCTTCGAAAAAGAACTGAATAATCCCTTCGCTGGCAAAACCGTCGACCACCGACGGCAGTTTCACATGGTTGGTCTCAACCTGGACGGAAAGCCCGTGCAGTTTGTTATGTGAAATCGCGCCATAGAATTCAATTGCGTTTTCCAGCTTCTGTACCGAAACGTTCAGGCGCTCGAAGAACAATCCCCACGTCTGGCCGGAAACACGCAGCGCTTTGAAACGTCCGGTTTCCTGACGGGTGCTGGAGAGGCGTAGTTCGATGCACTCAGACACCAGTTGCTGGACGCGGGTGCGAATTAAACCGCGCAGATGCTGGCTATAGCAGAAGACCTCGACGCTATCTGGCGGCGCGGCATCCTGGTGCATTTTGCCCAGAATCGTTTTTAACGCTTCAATCATCGCCTGCTCGCCGTTGAAGTGCAGCGTACGCACTTCATTCCACGAGTTGCGATACAGCAGGTCGACGCTTCCTACCAGGCAATTTTGCTCTTCGCCAAAGCTGAAGACGTCCAGCTTACGGAAATCAAAATGCACCACCTGATTGCGAAATGCTGCCGTTGGGTCATATTCGAGGTTAACGATAATCGCCAGATGGCGAATTTCGCATGGGCTATAGAGCGCTTTCGGCGTTGGTGCAGGCAGCCGCAGCGGGAAGTGGTGCGATACGTCGGCGACCATTTCCTGCAGCTTCGGCAAATCAACAATGCCGTTGCCCTTAATAAACAAATGCGTACGCGAGGTCAGCAGGCCGTTGAACCAGGCCCACGCCACCAGCTTGTTTAGATAGCGGTTATATTCCAGCGGCTGATGGCTGATGATCGAGTCCATGTTCGGCGCGCGGTTGTAGAGATACCAACCTGAACGGTTGGCACGACCCGGCGGTACATGGATAAAGGTCAGATTCGGTTCCGAGAGATCCGGAGATATCTGTGGGTTCACCAGCGTGACTTTACCCGGTAACGCTTCAAACGCGGCATACAGCTTACGGGTCAGCACGCCGATATCCTGCGGGCTGGCGCTGACGCTGAGGTTATTGCGCCGCGCAAAGCGGATCAGATTACGATAGCTCTGCATCATCGCATCGAGCAGTTCGTTATGCGCTTCGCGTACCTGGTCAATCTTCCAGTTAGCGCGGTTATCCAGCATGGTCAGACGGGCGTCATCCCAGCCCCACTCTTTCACTAACTGACTTAATACTTCACGACGCCAGCCCACACAGGCGCGCTCACGGCTCAGTTTCTCACACACTTTTAAGTAGAAACATCGACGCACTAAATCCAGGCGCGTCGGATCTTCGATCGCCGTGAGGTACTCGGTAACGCGCTCCAGCATCATGCAGTAAGGATCGAGACCAAAAGAGACGATCTCGCCGTCATGCAGACGCTGTTTAATATCTTTCGCCAGCAGGCGTGGATTTGGGTATTCCCAGGAATAAGCTTCCAGCAGCAGCGTTTTCAGCACCGCTTTGTACGGGGAGTCGATACTCTTGTACAACTGCCAGAGGCTGGCGCCAAAGTACTCTTCGGCGGATAGCGAACTGAGCCCGCCGAGATCCAGCCATTCGTTTGGCGTTAGCACCCCCTGCGCGTAGAGCGTCATGACGTAATCGTCGTAATGCTCTTCTTCGTCGCCAGGCACCATATTCCACAGAATACGTTTACCCGCGAGGCGCACAGCGGTGCGATAGAATTCATCAAGCAACAGGATATGCTGCGTCGAGCCACAGTCTTCACCACCCAGACTGCCGCTTTCATTGTGACGGAAACGGTTTTCATCAATCAGGAAGAAACTGACCTCCACGCCCAGCGAGGCGGCCCAGCTTTCCAGCAGGCTGCATTTACGCTGCAGCAGCTGGCGCTCTTCACTATCCAGCCAGGATTGATGGCAGACCCAGATATCAAGGTCAGAGGAACAGCTTTGCCCTACCGAAGAGGTGCTGCCCATTGAGTAAACGCCGGTGATCGGCAGTTCGCCCTTGGGAGGATCCTGCGGCGACATACCGCGGTACAGTTCCAGTTCGTTCAGGTAGTGGCGTTGGGTTTCATCAGGCGTGTAAAAGCATATGCCTTTGGGAACGTTACCATCGAGGTAACCCGGCATCAGCGGATGGTGGTAGTGCAATAATGTCGGCAGCAGACTGTATACCTGCTGGAAGGCAGGTCCCATGGCAGCAAGCGCGCGATCCACACGCAGTTGATTTATGGCATCCAGTCTCTGTTTCAGAGTCTCAATATAGAGGTACAAGACGTATCGCCTGATGTTGCTATCCGTCATGTTGTCGATTGCCGCGGCGCAAGCGCTCACAATAATCGCCATCAATTCGGATAAACCGTATGTCAAAAATAACCGTTACCTGTTTTTCGCCCATATTTTTTTATGCTGTTCAGCCGAAAAAATGGTCTAAAACGTGATCAATTTAACACCTTGCTCATTGACCGTAAAGAAAGATGCGCTACATACAAGTGTAGCACCGTTCGTTACGTGTAAATTCCTTCATACGGTCGGGAGGTTTCTCGTCATTATTCACTGCCAGTGATGATGCAGCGCCTTTTCCTCTCACTTACGTTTGAGCGTAACGCTGACATCCCTTTGATAAGGATGTTAGGATGGTCAATGATTGATAATGACGGTAACAAGCATGTTAGACAATGTTTTGAGAATTGCCACACGCCAAAGCCCCCTTGCGCTCTGGCAGGCACATTATGTCAAAGACGCCTTAATGGCAAACCACCCCGGTCTGATCGTGGAACTGGTTCCTATGGTAACCCGTGGCGATGTGATCCTTGATACCCCGCTGGCGAAGGTCGGGGGGAAAGGGTTGTTTGTTAAAGAGCTGGAAGTCGCGCTGCTGGAAAAACGCGCCGATATCGCTGTGCATTCCATGAAGGATGTGCCGGTTGAATTCCCTGACGGTCTTGGGCTGGTCACCATTTGTGAGCGAGAGGATCCGCGTGATGCTTTCGTCTCAAATAAGTACAACTCGCTGGATGAACTCCCCGCAGGCAGCATCGTCGGGACGTCCAGTTTGCGCCGCCAGTGCCAGTTGGCGAAGCGTCGCCCGGATCTCGTCATCCGTTCGCTGCGCGGCAACGTAGGCACGCGCCTCAGCAAACTGGATAACGGCGATTATGACGCCATTATTCTGGCAGTCGCCGGATTAAAACGTTTAGGTCTTGAGTCGCGAGTCCGCACCGCTCTGCCGCCGGAAGTCTCCCTGCCCGCTGTCGGGCAAGGCGCAGTAGGCATAGAATGTCGACTGGATGATATGCGCACTCAGGCACTGTTAGCGCCGCTCAACCATGAAGAGACCGCGCTACGCGTCAAAGCAGAACGCGCCATGAACACCCGCCTGGAAGGGGGATGTCAGGTACCTATTGGCAGCTATGCCGAAATCATCGACGGTGAGATTTGGCTACGTGCGCTGGTCGGCGCGCCAGACGGTTCACAGATGGTATGTGGAGAACGTCGCGGCGCCACACAGGATGCCGAACAGATGGGTATCTCTCTGGCAGAAGAACTGCTGGAGAACGGTGCGCGCGCCATTCTGGCGGAAGTTTATAACGGAGAAGCCCCCGCATGAGTATTCTGGTCACCCGCCCGTCTCCCGCAGGGGAAGAGTTAGTGAGCCGACTGCGCACACTGGGGCAGGTGGCCTGGAGTTTTCCGCTCATCGAGTTTTCACCTGGTCGGGAACTGGCAACGGTTGCTTCCCGACTGTCGGCGCTGACGGAGAACGATCTGGTCTTCGCTCTCTCGCAGCACGCCGTCACCTTTGCAGATGCCGAGCTTCGCCAGCAAGAGAAAAGCTGGCCATCCCTTCCGCGTTATTTTGCCATTGGCCGTACAACGGCGCTGGCGCTGCATACTGTTAGCGGCTTCAATATTCACTACCCTCTGGATCGGGAAATTAGCGAAGTCTTGCTACAATTACCTGAATTACAAAATATTGCGGGAAAACGCGCGCTTATATTACGCGGCAACGGTGGCCGGGAGCTGATAGGTGAAACCCTGACGGCACGCGGAGCCGATGTCGATTTTTGTGAATGTTATCAACGCAGTGCAAAACATTACGATGGTGCGGAAGAAGCTATGCGCTGGCAATCCCGTGGCGTAACCACGGTGGTTGTCACCAGCGGAGAGATGCTACAACAGCTCTGGTCGCTCATTCCGCAGTGGTATCGTGAGCACTGGTTACTACGCTGTCGGCTGTTGGTCGTCAGTGAGCGTCTGGCGCACCTCGCCCGGGAACTGGGCTGGCAAGATATTAAGGTCGCTGATAACGCCGACAACGATGCGCTACTACGCGCATTACAATAACTCTCATAATGGGATGCCATAATGACGGAACAAGAAAAATCCTCCGCCGTGGTTGAAGAGACCAGGGAGGCCGTGGAAACCACGTCACAGCCAGTCAATACTGAAAAAAAGAGTAAGAACAGCACGGCGCTGATTCTGAGCGCTGTGGCGATTGCTATTGCGCTGGCTGCAGGCGTTGGGCTGTACGGCTGGGGGAAACAACAGGCAACAACACAAACGGCAACCAGCGATGCGCTGGCGAACCAGCTGATGGCGCTGCAAAAAGCGCAGGAAAGCCAAAAAGCTGAGCTGGAAGGCATTATTAAACAGCAGGCAACACAGCTGGATGAAGCCACTCGCCAGCAGGCCGCGCTGGTCAAACAGCTTGATGAGGTCCAGCAAAAAGTCGCCACCATCTCCGGCAGCGATGCTGGCACATGGCTGCTGGCGCAGGCTGATTTTCTGGTGAAACTGGCCGGTCGTAAATTATGGAGCGATCAGGACGTCACCACCGCCGCGGCGCTGTTGAAAAGCGCCGACGCCAGTCTGGCAGATATGAACGACCCGAGCTTAATTACCGCGCGACGTGCGATTACTGACGACATCGCGAGCCTCTCCGCGGTGACTCAGGTCGACTATGACGGCATTATCCTGAAAGTGAATCAGCTCTCTAATCAGATTGATAACCTGCGTCTGGCCGACAACGACACCGACGATTCACCAATGGACTCCGACAGCAGCGAGCTTTCCAGCTCGATTAGCGAATGGCGCGTCAATCTGCAAAAAAGCTGGCAGAACTTTATGGACAGCTTCATCACTATTCGTCGTCGTGATGAAACCGCCGTCCCGCTGCTGGCACCGAACCAGGACGTTTACTTACGAGAGAACATCCGTTCTCGTCTGTTAGTGGCCGCACAGGCCGTGCCGCGTCATCAGGAAGAAACATACCGCCAGGCGCTGGAAAATGTCTCCACATGGGTGCGTGCTTACTACGACACCGACGATGCAGCGACCAAAGCGTTCCTTGAAGAAGTAGACCAGCTGAGCCAGCAAAGCATCAGTATGGATGTTCCGGAAACGCTGCAGAGCCAGGCTATTCTCGACAAGTTAATGCAGACCCGCGTACGTAATTTACTGGCGCAGCCTGCCACAGCACCGGTAGCAGTAGCACCTGCGCCAGCGCCTTCGACAGATGCTCCGGCAACCGCGCCGCAAGGAGAATAATGATGCTAAAAGTATTGTTGCTCTTTGTGCTGTTGATCGCCGGGATCGTCGTCGGTCCGATGATAGCCGGTCATCAGGGTTACGTGCTGATCCAGACGGATAACTACAATATAGAAACCAGCGTGACGGGCCTGGTGATCATCCTGATCGTCGCCATGGTCGTCCTGTTTGCGATTGAATGGCTGTTGCGCCGAATTTTCCGCACCGGCGCACATACCCGTGGGTGGTTTGTGGGTCGTAAGCGACGTCGCGCCCGTAAGCAGACCGAACAGGCGCTGCTCAAACTGGCAGAAGGTGACTATCAGCAGGTTGAGAAGCTGATGTCGAAAAATGCCGATCATGCAGAACAGCCGGTAGTGAATTACCTGCTGGCGGCAGAAGCGGCTCAGCAGCGCGGTGACGAAGCGCGCGCCAACCAACACCTTGAGCGAGCTGCCGAACTGGCCGGAAATGATACGATCCCGGTAGAAATCGCTCGCGTTCGCCTGCAACTGGCGCGTAATGAAAATCACGCCGCACGCCACAGCGTAGACAAACTGCTGGAAGTGACGCCACGTCATCCGGAAGTGCTGCGTCTGGCTGAGCAGGCCTACATTCGCACCGGCGCATGGAGTTCCTTGCTGGATATCATCCCATCCATGGCAAAAGCGCATGTGGGTGATGATGAGCACCGCGCCATGCTGGAACAACAGGCATGGGTTGGCTTGATGGATCAAGTCCGCGCCGATCAGGGCAGCGAGGGGCTGCGTGCATGGTGGAAAAACCAGAGCCGTAAAACCCGTCATCAGGTTGCTTTGCAGGTAGCGATGGCTGAACATCTGATTGAGTGTGACGATCACGATACGGCGCAGCAGGTCATCATTGATGGTTTGAAACGTCAGTACGATGACCGCCTGGTGCTGCCGATCCCGCGTCTGAAAACCAATAATCCGGAACAGATAGAAAAAGTGCTGCGCCAGCAGATTAAAGCCGTGGGCGATCGCCCGTTGCTGTGGAGTACGCTGGGTCAGTCGTTAATGAAGCATGGGGAATGGCAGGAAGCTACTCTCGCCTTCCGTGCCGCTCTCAAACAGCGCCCGGATGCCTATGACTACGCCTGGCTTGCTGACGCGCTGGACAGACTGCACCAGCCGGAAGAAGCTGCCACCATGCGCCGTGATGGCCTGATGTTGACGCTGCAGAACAACAATCCCCCGCAGTAACTCCTGAATGCCCGGTGGCGTTTTCGCTTACCGGGCCTACATATTTTTCAATCGCATAAACAAAATCCTTCGAGAAGTCACTTGAAGGATTTTGTTTATGCATAAAAAAACGCCCGCTCGGTAAGGAGCAGGCGTTAAACAGGTCTGTATGACAACATAAATGGGTGCTTCACTCAACGTTATGTCCATGGTGTTTGATGAGGCCTGAGCGACATCTGTCTGTGGACGATAAGCACCGTAAACGGCTCTGCATCATTCCTGAGTTTATGAGGCCAGATGGCGAACATAAGAGATGGAATGAGCATCTACCCGCATATTATTGCACAACGCATGCCACGATTGCACTGCAAAAACCAGGTATTCGGACTTTTTAAGACTTCAGGAAATTCGCAGATGCGCAGGCTAAGAAGGGAAAATCTGAAAACAAAAAACCCCGCCGAAGCGGGGTTCAAAATTGGTCGGCGAGAGAGGATTCGAACCTCCGACCCACTGGTCCCAAACCAGTTGCGCTACCAAGCTGCGCTACTCGCCGTTTTACTGCTTTTTGAATTTTTAGTTCAATTCTTTAAGTCGTGGTGCGAGGGGGGGGACTCGAACCCCCACATCCTAAGGACACTAACACCTGAAGCTAGCGCGTCTACCAATTCCGCCACCTTCGCATTTCACAACTTTAAATTAATGGGGTGGCTAATGGGATTCGAACCCACGACAACTGGAATCACAATCCAGGGCTCTACCAACTGAGCTATAGCCACCACTGCAAATCTTTTACGCGGTATTAAAACCACCGCAGCTCTGGCACCCTACTAAATGGTGCGCCCGACAGGATTCGAACCTGAGACCTCTGCCTCCGGAGGGCAGCGCTCTATCCAGCTGAGCTACGGGCGCTTAGCGCCGTTGCGGGGCTGGATATTACGGAGGTCTCGGTCTTCTGTCTAGTGCTTTTTTAAAATAAATTATCGTTTGGTCATGGTTTGTGCGTTTTGTCGCTTATTCCCGCAATTTATGGGCTGTGCCATGACGATTCAGACCAAAAACCTTATAAATGAGCGTCACGGCCAGTAAGAAACCCATGCCAACAAAAAGCGACATTCGGGTATCTTCATTAAAGTACATGCCAATTAATACGCAAATCAGGAACGCCATCGTCAAATAATTCGCCCACGGGAACAGAATGGAGCGGAATGGATGACTGGCAATCGCCGCTTTATGCGCCTGACGGAAACGCAACTGGCTTATCAGGATCACAAACCACGGCACCATCCCCGGCAACACGCTGGCACTATAGACATAAACAAACACGCGCTGCGGGTTAGGAATGATGTAGTTCAGGCATGAGCCAATCAGCAGGATCGCGATAGAAATAGCCACTCCGGCAACCGGCACGCCATGGCGTGATACTTTTCCAACAACGGCAGGAAGCTGGCGATTCTTTGCCAGCGCGTAGAGCATACGCCCACAGCTGTACATGCCGCTGTTACAGCCAGACAGCGCCGCCGTCAGCACCACAAAGTTAATAATCCCTGCCGCAGCAGTAATACCAATCTTGGCAAAGGTGAGAACAAACGGGCTGCCGTTGCTGCCAATCTCATTCCACGGGAAAATAGTGACGATGACAAAAATCGCACCAACGTAGAAAATCAGAATGCGCCACAGCACCTTACCCACCGCGCTACGCAGCGTGACCTGTGGATTCTTCGCTTCCCCTGCAGTGATGCCGATCAGCTCCACGCCCTGGTAAGACGCCACAACAATACACAATGCCGTCAGGAAGCCCTTCCAGCCCCCAGCAAAGAAGCCACCGTGCTCGGTCAGGTTGCCAAAACCAATCGCCTGGCCGCCATTGCCGAAGCCGAAGAAAATCACCCCAACCCCAATGACAATCATCACAATGATGGTGGTCACTTTGATCATGGCAAACCAGAACTCAATTTCACCATACAGGCGAACCGCAGCGAGGTTTGCCAACGCAACCAGTCCGACCGCGATCAGTGCGGGTATCCATTGCGCCATTTCCGGAAACCAGAACTGCACATACACCCCGATGGCGGTAATCTCTGAGATCCCCACAGCCATCCACATAAACCAGTATGACCAGGCGGTGAGATAGCCAAAGAAGGGGCTCATATAACGGTGAGCGTAAACAGCGAATGAACCTGCAACCGGCTCGAGGAATAACATCTCCCCCATAGAACGCATAATGAAAAACACGAACAGCCCGGCGACGATATACGCCAGCAGAACCGAAGGTCCCGCCCATTTCAGGGTACTGGCGGCCCCCATAAATAGCCCAACGCCAATAGTGCCCCCAAGGGCAATTAATTCGATGTGACGAGCCTCCAGCCCACGCTGTAGCTCAGGTTTGTTCTCAGCCATAAATCCTCTTGATGTGTTTGCATGCTGTCCGGTATTACCGGTTCTCGTTATGGGTACATCTTGTTATGCCATAACAGGCCATGCGGCACCGACCGCTTTACGGTTGGCGCCAAAAACACCACGGCACTGCAATGATTGTTGCGAATGGTTTCCTAAAATCGCTTAAATGGCAATTAAAGCATTCAAAAAATGAATAGATTGTGCGAGAAAGCAGCGATTATGTTGTGAATAAGTAGCGTAATTAGCAGATCACGCTACTTATCAGAGGAGAGAGAGCGTCAGAGGTTGCCGGTATAGTGCCAGCGGAGATAGCGTAATAAGCGAAGTTGCCGAGTAATACGGCTCGGCTGCGACAATAAGCGATACAGCCACTCCAGCCCCAGATTTTGCCAGATTTTAGGCGCACGCTTAACGTGACCGGTAAAGACGTCGTAGGTGCCCCCGACGCCCATATACAGCGCGTCGGGGTGAGTCTTGCGGCAATCACGCATAAAGATCTCTTGTTTTGGCGAGCCCATCGCCACCGTCACAATTTGCGCACCGCTGGCGTGAATACGCTCAAACAACGCCTGACGCTGCTCTGGGGTAAAATAACCGTCCTGACTACCCACAATGTTCACGCGCCACTGTGCACGTAGTTTTGCTTCTGTTTGTGCCAGAACTTCAGGCTTGCCGCCAACCAGGAAAACTGGCGTTCCGTTTTGCCCAGCTCGCGCCATCAGCGCTTCCCAAAGGTCAGCTCCGGCCACGCGTGAAACCTGCGCCTGTGGGAATTTTTTGCGCACCGAACGCACCACGCTAATCCCATCCGCATACTTGAACTCCGCGGCGTTGATCAGCTCCCTCACTTCAGGGTTATCTTCTGCTGTCAGCATCTTCTCAGCGTTAATAGCCACCAGCGTTCCTGACCTGAGGTGTCCTTCGGCAAACAGGTAATTCAGCGCATGTTGCATATCGCGCCAGCCAATCAATTGTAATCCGCGCAGCGAATACAGCGGCGCAGTTGTGTTATCTGTCATTACGATCCTTCAATCTGTGTCCGGGGCAGCGATTTGATTCGTTTATGAATGAGTCCCGCGCTATCAAACAGCCAGAACAGCAGTTTTGCCACCAGTAGGCAAACGCCGAAAATCACGAGGAAAAAGACCACTCGTGAGACAAACGAATCCAGCCCTTCACGTGCCAAAACGATCATATTGAAAATGGCGCCAAAACAGAAACTGTGCAAAATCGCCGCCTTATAGCGATTGGTTTCGCGATTGCCAAGCTCATACAGCCAGTCGAACCACTTGATAATGAGCCCAACAACAATCGCGCCTAATGGTATAAACAGCGCCCCGCCCATCACCACCAGTGAACCAATTAACGTCGGCGAAATCGCCAGTCCTGAGTGGTTGTTCAACACTTCCCAGGTAAAGTAGTTCGCTGAATTGAGTACAATACTCGGCCGCCCAGGCCACAGCCAGGAGGGAATAAAGACGTAGAAGTCACGGACGATCGGCGCCAGCCCCTGGAACTCAATATTGTGGTAATTCTGCAGCAATAGCGCCAGGTTCTCCCACGGTGAGAAGGTGTCGCGCGTAAGGTACAGGAACGTATAGAACGCCTCATCGCCGCTAACGCTCATTCCGTAGCGCTTCAACGCCAGCCAGAACATCCCGACAATGCCCAACACGCCTGCAGCGGCCAACATCCACAGCGAAATCCAGCCGCGAATAATGCCGATAAACAAGAAGATGGCAAACGCGATAATGATATTGGCACGCGTCCCACCCACAATCATATAGGTCAGCAAACCAAACGCGACGGTACTCACGAGGAAGAACACCCACGCTTTGCTGTCCTGACGCAAGAAATAAACCACCAGCATTGCCGGAATGAAGAAGTAGAAGAAACGCTTCAGAGCGACGCCAGAGACTTCACTGGAAAAAATTTGGCTATAGGATTGCAGTCTGAACAGCAGGAATCCGTTGTGCATAAAGAAGATGCCCACACTCACCAGCGCAATCGCCATCAGGATAACCCAGGTCAAATGGGCTTCAACGCGATTGATGGTAAACAGCGGCCTGCGCGGCTTATCATCTACTCGTTTGCGCAAGCGCGTTTTATACGTCACGTAGTAGACGGCATAGAAACAGGCGGCTGACAGCAAGGCCTGTAGAAGGATCTCCGGCGGAGCCACTGCCACATCAAAGCGGAACACCAGGATGCTGGTTAACGGGAATCCGAAGAAGAACGTCAGCAAGAACAACAATGAGAAGAAAACATTGAAGTTAAAACGCACGCGGCGGAACTCAAACCAGGTCAGCGTGGCGATAAACAAGGTGGAGAGCAGCCAGACCACCAGAAGACCGCTGAATTGCATCAGGCTCATACGGTTTCTCCTGAAGCAATGCGCAGCGCGTTGTGCCACGGCTGCAGATAATTCGGGCTAAAGAAGGTAATAGTATTTTTATCTACCGATGCCAACTGGCGCTGCGCTTCACGTACGACGCCTTCATTGAGATCATCAGTGGTGAATAACACCGGAAGATTTTGTTCCACCATATCCTGCCAGAAGGGATTTTCACGGTTGAGCACGCATGGGATACCCGCCTGGATCAGCAAACACAGGGTACCGATTCCCTGTTGACGGGCAAAAATAAAGTAACCCAAATCGCATTGACGCAATAACGCGAGATAAGCGTCAAATTCCAGCTTTTCACTCAAAATTTGCAGATTATCAGCGCTAAATAACGCCAGGCCGGCCTGGCGAACCTCGTCGATATAGGCCGCATTATTGGCGGGATAACCCATCGGCACAATCACATTCACCGTGTCGCCAAACTGCTGATGGACGGCGCGAAGCGCGGCAACATGCTCATTGCTGCGATCGCCAGAGTTGCCAACCAGCACCGTCATCTTGCCGCTGCGCTGGCAATCATTGTTCATGTTATTGAGTGAAGGATCCATTCGCGTTGGGAAATAGAGCAACTCACCCCGCACACGGGGATGTTGCTCGGCGAAATAACGTAAATCGCCCCGTGTGGCAAACACGCAGCCCACACGATTCTGCGCCATGCGGCGAATCGGGTAAAACAGGCGGAATTTCAGTCCACTGGAGACTTCGTATAAATCAGCGCCCCAGATATGCCAGTAAAACTGCGCCGGTTTAATCCCGCCACTCAGCAGCGCCAGCCACAGGCTGGTGTTGAACTGACCGTGGAAGAAGAAACGCTGTTGGCGATCCGCTTTCGCTTTCGCGATCACAGCGTCAGCAAGCGCCTTTTTCCCGCTGTAGAAGCTTAGCGATAACGCCGGGCAGCTCTCACTGAGTCCCGCATCCTGACCGGCAACCATAAACGTGCGCGCATGCTCGCTCGTCGCGGCCAGCGAGTCGTTGAAAAACCGCAACACGGTTTGGTTATGGTGAGGGATATCCGATCCCAGAACGTGAATCAGTACAGTCATGCCCGCCTACGCCAGAGTAAAAACACGCCACAACAAAGAGAAAAATAGACGATGTACGTTGCCATATAAGCCTGTGCCGCTCCCAGCGCACCGTGTGCAGGGATCAGCCAGTGAGCAAACACCGTCAATAACATGAACTGGCTAATTTCAGCCAAAATATAAAACCGCAGCGATGCTTTCGCGATCACCAGATACCCAAAGACATACGCCCCAACTTTCAGTACATCGCCGACCAGTTGCCAGGCAAACAGATCGCGCATGGCGGTGAATTTTGCGGAGAAAAGCAGCCAGATCGCAAAATCACGCAGCAACCAAACAGTAAAGCTCGCAGCGGCAACCGCCGGTAACACGAACTTCAGCGACTTAATCACCTCGCGCGTAATGTCGCGCTTTTCGGTCAGTCGCGACAACGTCGGAAGCAAGTAAACGCTGAATGAGGCGGTAATGAATTGCAGATAAGCATCAGAGATACTGCTTACTCCCTGCCAAATCCCTACATCATCCCAACTGTACTGCGCCGCCAGCAGGTTTCGCATCATCACGTATGCCACAGGCAGCGTTACGGAGGTAATCAGCGCCATCAGGGTAAACTTGCTTAGCTGTCCAGCCAGACCGTTATCCCACGAGGGTTTCAGGTAATGCAGGGGAATCGCCCCACGCTTAATCAGCATAATAGCGGCGGGGATAACGACCAACGCGGGCACTAACGCCAGACCCAGCAAAGCGCCTTCATACCCTCCCAGGCGATAACAGCCATAATAAGCCACTACGCCCACCAGGCTACCCACAATCAGCGACAGCGCGTTACCCGCCGCATCGCGAAAGCCCTTCATCAACGCCAGCAGCAGGTTCGCCCAGGCAATACCCATCTGCACCAGCGCAACCAGTCTAACCAGCCCCTGATAATGTGTATGACCAAATAATCCCTGACTAATAGGCGCGGCCGCCAGCAGGAAAATCACCGCCATCAGCGTAGAGAATCCCAGCACCATCGCGGAAGATGTACCGACCACCTTACGGAGCCGGGTCGGATCGTCATGATGCTGCGCAACGTATTTCGTGACGCCATTGAAAATGCCGGCCCCCGCCAGGACACCAAGCACGGTGACCATCTGGCGGAAGTTACCCGCCTGCCCCACGCCTGCCGGGCCAAACGACACCGCCAGCAGCTTCACGACCAGCAAACCTGCACCAATTTTTACCAGCGTACTGGCTGCCGTCCATAAGGACGCTTTAGCAAGCGACATATCAGGCGAAGTAGTTGAGTAAGGTCGAAATGACCGTTCGCTGGTTTACTGGCGACAGGTTGTAAAACAGCGGCAAGCGCAGCAGACGCTCGCTCTCTTTAGTGGTGAAACGATCAACACCGGCAAATACGCCGAATTTATCGCCAGCCGGACAATCATGTAGCGGGATATAGTGGAACACCGCCATAATTTCAGCTTCTTTCAAGAAGTTAATCAACGCCGTGCGATCGTCGATATCGCGCAGCTTGATATAAAACATATGGGCATTCTGCACGCAGTTTTCCGGGACAGAAGGCAGATCAATGCGTCCGGCACGCGCCAGCGGTTCGAGAGCATCATAGTAGTTCTGCCACAGCGCCAGACGCTGCTGGTTAATACGGTCAGCCGCTTCCAGTTGTGCCCACAGATAGGCAGCCTGCAGATCGGACATCAGATAGCTGGAGCCAATATCACGCCAGGTATACTTATCCACCTGACCGCGGAAAAACTGGCTGCGGTTAGTTCCTTTTTCACGGATGATCTCTGCACGTTCGACTAATTTTTTATCATTAATCAGCGTCGCACCACCTTCACCGCCTGCGGTATAGTTTTTGGTCTCATGGAAGCTAAAGCAACCGATGTGACCAATCGTCCCCAGCGCCCGACCTTTGTAAGTCGACATGACGCCCTGGGCCGCATCTTCCACGACAAACAGGTTATGTTTGGTCGCCAGCGCCATGATGGTATCCATTTCACAGGCTACGCCCGCGTAATGCACCGGCACGATAGCGCGGGTCTTGTCGGTGATCGCCGCTTCAATCAGCGTTTCGTCAATGTTCATGGTATCCGGGCGGATATCAACAAAGACAATTTTCGCACCGCGCAGCACGAAAGCATTGGCCGTGGAGACAAACGTATAGCTCGGCATAATGACTTCATCGCCAGGCTGGATATCCAGCAGCAATGCCGCCATCTCAAGCGATGCGGTGCAGGAAGGCGTCAGCAATACTTTCTCGCTGCCAAAATGCTGTTCCAGCCATTGTTGGCAGCGACGGGTAAAACCACCGTCGCCACACAGTTTGCCGCTGTTCATCGCAGACTGCATGTAATCGAGTTCAGTGCCCACCACCGGCGGTGCGTTAAATGGAATCATCGTGTCACCTGTATAACCAATACGCGGTGCTTTCCACATTCGCACCACTGTGTATATAACGTTTAAGCGCGGCGGTATTGCCCATTTGGGTCGCCACGCGCAATGTTGTTTTACCGCGAGCCTGCGCCCAGCAAAGGGCAACCTGCATCAGTTCTGCTCCCACCCCACGCCCGGCCAGCAGGCCAATTCGCGCATCGGTCGCATTCAGTTCACGCAGCGAGACATAGCCACGAATATCACCTGCCGGTGTACGAAAAACGAGGCATTGATGATCGAACGTCCCCAGCACCGCGTTTTCAATCCACTGCGCATAAAAACGCGTGCTGGCATCTGCTGCATACCATGGGGCGCGAAAACGACTTTGCGCGAACGCCTGTCCTGCCAGTTGGCGTAATGCAGGGATATCCGTAGTTTGTGCGACCTGCGCACCGTGGTCGCCATGCGCACACATCACCGGCAGCACAAAATCCACTTCACCTTCAACCAGTGAGAAGCCCAACTGTTGCAAGGCATCTAATTCATGGGTATTGGCCGCAGGAATTTTTGCCTGTACCCGCGACCAGGGCTGCAACACATCCGCAGTCAGAACCGGCGCGTGTTGGTCAAAACGCACAATGGCGCTATTCACGCCAAAGAACGTATTTTCCCAGCTAAGCGGCTCAATACTGGCGCGGACGAGCACGGAGCAGCTCCAGCAGGTATTGACCATAACCCGTTTTGGCCAGTGAACTGGCAGCACGCTTCACGCCTTCGTCATCCAGCCAACCGTTACGCCAGGCGATTTCTTCCAGACAGGCTATTTTGAAGCCCTGGCGTTTTTCCACCGTCTGCACAAAAGTACTCGCTTCGATAAGACTGTCGTGCGTACCGGTATCCAGCCAGGCAAAGCCACGCCCGAGCAATTCTACCGTCAGATGTCCGTCATCAAGATACATCTGGTTGATAGACGTAATCTCCAGCTCCCCACGCTCAGAAGGTTTTACGCGTTTTGCGTATTCCACCACCTTGCTGTCATAGAAATAGAGACCGGTCACCGCCCAGTTTGATTTTGGTGCTTTCGGCTTCTCTTCCAGCGAGATAGCTCGAAAATTGTCGTCAAACTCCACGACACCAAAACGTTCAGGATCCATCACCTGGTAACCAAACACCGTCGCGCCTTGCGTTCTGGCGGCTACGTGACGCAGTTTTGGACTGAATCCCTGACCAAAGAAGATATTGTCGCCTAACACCAGACATGATGGTTCACCGTTAAGGAACGTTTCACCAATGATAAACGCCTGTGCTAATCCATCCGGACTGGGTTGCTCAGCATAGTGCAATTCAATGCCGAACTCAGATCCATCGCCCAGTAAGCGCTGGAAATAGCCTTTATCTTCCGGTGTAGTGATAATCAGGATTTCGCGAATTCCCGCCAGCATCAATACTGATAACGGGTAGTAAATCATCGGCTTATCGTAAATAGGCAATAGCTGCTTCGATACGCCACGCGTAATGGGATACAGGCGAGTACCTGAGCCACCCGCCAGAATGATACCTTTCATGCGTTGTCTCCTCCGGGAGCCAAAACCAGGCTGTTAGCCCTTCAGACCTAAACGTTCGCCCTGGTAACTGCCGTCCTGCACGGGTTTCCACCATGCCTGATTAGCCAGATACCACTGCACGGTTTTGCGCATTCCGCTTTCAAACGTTTCTTGCGGCATCCAGCCTAGTTCACGCGCAATTTTCGACGCGTCAATGGCGTAACGCAAATCATGACCCGGGCGATCGTCCACAAAAGCGATCAAGTCGCGGTACTGCGCGATACCCTGAGGCTTTTGCGGTGCCAACTCTTCCAACAGGCTGCAAACCGTTTCGACAACTTCCAGGTTTTTACGCTCGTTATGACCACCGATATTATAGTTTTCTCCCACCGCGCCCGTTGTCGCCACACAATAGAGCGCCCTGGCGTGATCTTCTACATACAACCAGTCACGGATCTGTTGCCCATTGCCGTAAACCGGCAACGGCTTCCCCGCCAATGCGTTGAGGATCATCAGCGGAATCAGTTTTTCCGGAAAATGGTACGGACCATAGTTGTTAGAACAGTTGGTTATCAGCGTTGGCAGACCGTAGGTACGCAGCCAGGCGCGAACCAGATGATCGCTGCTGGCTTTCGACGCGGAATAAGGGCTGCTCGGTGCATACGGTGTGGTTTCAGTGAAGAAATCATCCGTAGAATGCAGGTCGCCATACACCTCGTCAGTCGAGATATGGTGGAAACGAAACGCTGATTTTTTCTCGCTGGTTAAATCACCCCAGTAAGCGCGCGCCGCTTCCAACAGCGTGTAGGTTCCCACGATGTTAGTTTCGATGAAGGCGGCCGGACCATCAATTGAGCGATCGACGTGGCTTTCTGCCGCCAGATGCATCACGCAGTCCGGCTGATAGTGTTGAAACACCCTGTCGAGCGAAGCTCGATCGCAGATATCGACTTTCTCAAAGGTAAAACGAGGATTCTGTGCAACCGGCTCCAGCGACATCAGATTTCCGGCATAGGTCAGTTTATCGACCACAACTACCGCATCCTGAGTCTCATGAATGATATGCCGAACAACCGCAGAGCCGATGAATCCCGCTCCACCGGTAACCAGAATTCGTTTCATTAGCGCCAAACCCCTTTGGTATCAACGACATATTGCTGATGAACCGCATCGCCTTTAATGGCTTTAAATTCATTATGGTCGACCAGCAAGACCAGCACATCGGCGCTTGCCAGGGCATCGTCCAGCGTTGCCAGTTGGCACAGACCGTCCAGTTTTTTCGGCAGTTGATGGATGTTCGGTTCCACCACCAATGTTTCGCCTTTGTGCCAATGCGCGATGCTTTGCGCAATCCCCATCGCCGGGCTTTCACGTAAATCATCAATATTCGGTTTAAATGCCAGACCAAAGCAGGCAATTTTCACTTCGCTGGCCCGTTTATTGGTATCCGCCAGACAGTCGGCCACGGCAGCTTTTACCCGCTCGACCACCCAATGAGGCTTACCGTCGTTTACCTCACGCGCGGTGCGAATCAATTTCGCCTGCTGCGGGTTCTGCGCCACGATAAACCACGGATCAACTGCGATACAGTGCCCGCCAACACCCGGACCCGGTTGCAAAATATTCACGCGCGGATGGCGATTTGCCAGGCGAATCAGTTCCCAGACGTTGATCCCCTGATCGGCGCAAATCAGCGACAGCTCATTGGCAAAGGCGATATTGACGTCGCGGAAGCTATTTTCAGTCAGCTTGCACATTTCCGCAGTGCGGGCGTTAGTCACGACACATTCACCCTCAAGGAAGATGTTGTACAGTTCGCTAGCACGCGCGGAACAGACAGAGGTCATTCCCCCAATCACGCGGTCGTTTTTAATCAGTTCAACCATCACCTGGCCCGGCAGCACTCGCTCTGGGCAATAAGCAATGTTAACGTCAGCCTGTTCACCGACCTGTTGCGGGAAAGTCAGATCAGGACGCATTTCAGCCAGCCATGTGGCCATCTGTTCGGTAGCCCCGACAGGCGACGTCGATTCAAGGATCACCAACGCGCCTTTTTTCAGCACCGGCGCAAGAGACTTCGCCGCAGCTTCCACATAAACCATATCGGGTTCGTGCTCCCCCTTAAACGGAGTAGGCACAGCAATCAGATAGGCATCCGCATCTACAGGGGTTGTGGTCGCACACAGAAATCCATTTGCGACCGCCGTTTTCACCACGGCGCCCAAATCTGGCTCAACGATATGAATTTCACCGCGATTAATGGTATCCACCGCGTGTTGATTTACATCTACGCCAATCACATGCTTTTGACGGGAAGCAAAGGCAGCCGCCGTCGGCAGTCCGATATAACCCAGCCCAATGACAGAAATGGTCGTAAAACTCATAGCGATATCCGATTATTTTTTAACGCGTGTAAAATGCGGCCACATGCCTGCCCGTCACCATACGGATTATGGGCGCGGCTCATGGTCTGATATTCATTGTCGTCATGCAGCAAACGCGTGACTTCTTCGACAATACGCTGCGGGTCTGTCCCTACCAGACGTACTGTGCCCGCAGTAATCGCTTCCGGACGTTCCGTCGTTTCGCGCATCACCAGTACCGGTTTCCCCAGAGATGGGGCTTCTTCCTGAATCCCACCAGAGTCGGTAAGGATCAGCCAGGCGTGATTCATCAGCCAGACAAACGGCATGTAATCCTGCGGTTCAATCAGGATGACGTTTTCAACGTGACCCAGAATACGATTAACCGGTTCGCTGACGTTAGGATTCAGGTGCACTGGATAGACAATCTGTACGTTCTGATTGGCCGCGGCAATTTCCGCCAGCGCGTGGCAAATGCGTTCAAAACCGCGACCAAAGCTTTCCCGACGATGACCGGTCACCAGAATCATTTTTTTATCAGCGGCCAGGAAAGGATAACGTTCTGCCAGATCGGTACGCAGCACCTCGTTTCCCAGTACACGGTCACGAACCCAGATCAACGCATCAATAACCGTATTACCTGTTACGAAGATACGGCTATCAGAAATGTTTTCCCGTAGCAGGTTTTGGCGCGAGTTTTCTGTTGGCGCAAAATGATACATCGCCAGATGCCCGGTCAGCGTACGGTTCGCCTCTTCCGGCCAGGGAGAGTAGAGATCGCCTGTACGTAAACCCGCCTCCACATGCCCTACCGGAATGCGTTGATAGAACGCGGCCAGGCTAGTGGCAATGGTGGTCGTGGTATCGCCGTGAACCAACACAACGTCGGGTTTAAAATCAGCCAGAATAGGCTTTAATCCTTCAAGGATTCGGCAGGTAATTTCTGTTAGTCCCTGACCTGGCTGCATAATATTGAGATCGTAGTCAGGTACAATGGAAAAAAGGTTCAACACCTGATCGAGCATCTCCCGATGCTGTGCCGTGACGCAAACTTTTGCCTCAAAATCAGGATCTTTTGCCAGCGCATGAACCAGAGGTGCCATTTTTATGGCCTCTGGTCGCGTGCCAAATACAGTCAGTACTTTCACATCGATTCTCTTCGGATTGGCAGTGAGAGCCCAGCCCCTCACTGCAACGATATTGCTAAATCGTGCGGCGACGGGTTAACGCGACACCAGCACCGATCAGAGCCCCAACGATGCCCCACATAATCATCAGGAAGGCACGACGAGGGCTGTCACGTTTTACCGGTTCCTCCGGTGTACGCAAATAACGATAGGTCTGAAAACGCGGATCCAGAGTTGGCCCAACGTTCAGTGTGTTAAGCATGGCTCGGTTTTGGAAGTAGTCCAGATCGAAATCGGGACCAACAGATTGCAGGTTTTCGAGTCGCGCCTGCAGCATAGGACGTCCGAGCAAAAACAGTTCTGAATCGGGCAACTCTTCAGCCGGAACGTCAGTGGAAGTACGCGAAATATTATGCTGTTCAGCAATTTTGAGTGCCTGCTCAATATTATGAACACGGCGAGAGAAAATCGATTTCGCCACTTCTTCCTGGCGTTTAACCTGTGCTTTCATCTGCACGGTGCGCGCAGCCCAGGCTCCCTTTAACTCGTCGTTCAGATGACGCGCTGCACGCTGACTGGCAAACGCGACGTACTGTCGCAGCAGATTGTTGGCATCAGGTGCCGTCTCGGCAATCAGTTTCACGCTGTCATTGGTATTACGAACCGCATCGCCGGGCATAAACTGAATGTTATTGATCAGTTCATCCAGCATCGCCGCATCGGCTTTACTGTTACCCACCATACGTTGCTTGTAGTAATCAGTCTGCAGCCAGAATTCACGGCGCGTATCCCATGAGGCAAGCTGCATAATAAATTCTTTATAGGCTTCATCCATCACTGACGGTTGATCCGCAGATGCAAGACTGGCCTTGATGTCCAGGTTACGCAAGAACTGCTGCTGAGAATAATAGCCGCCCAACATATTGACCGTTGGCCTGTCTGAAATCGCCGTTGCACTCCACTCCTGACGAGCAAAAAACGTATACGCGAGAGCGACTATCGCGAAGGCGAGAGCCATGCCGACAATCCACACTTTCCCTGCCCATAAGGCACGAAACAACCCACGGATATCCAGTTCATTTTCTGCGCTCACGGCGTGTTCCCCCGGTAATGGTTGTGTCATCGCATCCTCAATTCACTTGGTTAAGTTTGGTTTGCCTTCGCGGTGCCTTCGTAGCCTGCGCTTAACACGCTTAATAAATCTCGCGACCTTCCATGCCCGCTTAATACAGTAACCGTAAAGACCGAATGCCAGTAAAAAGAGCACCAACATGGCCCATTCAGGAACTAAACGAAAATATTCAGCCAGTGCACCGATAGAGGCCAGAATCGCTGCAGCCAACGTGATCAGAACAAATGCCTGTCGGGAAGTAAACCCGGCGCGCATCACTAAATGATGAATATGCTGGCGATCGGCAGAGAAAGGACTCATGCCTTTACGTAAACGACGATACATGATCGCCACCATATCCATTAACGGAATGGCGATAATCCACAGTGCAGTGACCGGGCTAATAGGATGCGTTTTACCTTGAGTGGTCTCCAGCAGGATCCAGATTACCGTAAAGCCAATCAGCGTACTCCCCGCATCGCCCATAAAGACCTTATAGCGGCGTCCAAGAATACCCAGGTTCAGCATGATGTAAGGCAGGATGGCGGCAATCATGGCAAAACACCAGATAGCCAGGCTTGTCTGACCATCGAACCACAGGATAAACCCCATCGCTGCGAATGAGACGCTGGATAGCCCGCCTAACAAGCCATCAATGCCATCAACCATATTAAAGGCGTTAATCGCCGCCCAGACGGCAAAAAGGGTGAGAAAATAACCAAAGGGACCCAACAACAACTCCCACGGGCCAAAAATATATCCCAGGCTACTTAGATAAAGCTCACCTTTTACCATCATCAAAATAGCAATCACCGCCTGAACAACTGCTCGTACTTTTACGCTGATGTCAAAACGATCGTCAAGCGCACCAACAAACACCAGCACACCTGCACAGAAGAGGTATAACGAGGCATGGGGAATGTAATAATCCGAAAGGCCAAACATGAAATTGATTCCTGCAAACACAGAAATCCCGCCCACTAACGGAATAATCCCTTGGTGACGTTTGCGGAAGTTTGGCTTATCCACTAAACCTATTTTTATGGCTACTTTTCGTGCCAAAAAAATAAAAATGGTTGTGAATAAAAAAATACTAACTAGCTCAGAGAAAGCAGCGAGTAGATTCACAGTGTATGTGTTCTCAGCATATATCATTTCCTTAAAGTATAATGCGTTAAGACGCCCCCTTGAAGAGAGCAGCTAAAACATTACACTTCCTACCTCTTGTCGGTCATGCCACTCATTGTGACAATCCATGACGCCGATAATAATGACAATTTTATCTGACCAAACATTAGGATGAATCGTAAAAGCAAAACGCCACGTAAAAACGTGGCGTTTTCAGATGATGCCCGAATCAGGAACGCTTCATCATATCGAAGAAGTCGTCGTTGGTCTTGGTCATCGCCAGTTTGTTAATGAGGAATTCCATTGCATCGATTTCACCCATCGGATGGATGATTTTGCGCAGGATCCACATTTTCTGCAGCTCTTCCTGGGTGGTGAGCAGCTCTTCTTTACGGGTACCGGAACGGTTGTAGTCGATAGCCGGGAAGACGCGTTTTTCAGCAATCTTACGAGAGAGATGCAGTTCCATGTTGCCGGTACCTTTAAACTCTTCGTAGATAACTTCATCCATTTTAGAGCCGGTATCAATCAGCGCAGTCGCGATGATGGTCAGGCTACCGCCCTCTTCCACGTTACGTGCAGCACCAAAGAAACGCTTCGGACGATGCAGGGCGTTGGCGTCCACACCACCGGTCAGTACTTTACCGGAAGCCGGAACCACGGTGTTATATGCACGCGCCAGACGGGTGATGGAGTCAAGCAGAATGATAACGTCTTTCTTGTGTTCAACCAGACGTTTCGCCTTCTCGATAACCATTTCCGCAACCTGAACGTGGCGGGAGGCAGGTTCGTCAAAGGTAGAGGCAACCACTTCACCTTTCACCAGACGCTGCATCTCGGTAACTTCTTCCGGACGTTCGTCAATCAGCAGCACCATCAGCACGCAGTCAGGATGATTGTATGCAATGCTCTGCGCGATATTCTGCAGCAGCATGGTTTTACCCGCTTTCGGCGGAGCAACAATCAGACCACGTTGGCCACGACCGATCGGCGATGCCAGATCCAGTACACGCGCCGTTAAGTCTTCAGTAGAACCGTTACCACGTTCCATACGCAGACGAGAGTTTGCGTGCAGCGGCGTTAAGTTCTCAAAGAGGATTTTGTTACGGGCGTTTTCTGGTTTGTCGTAGTTAACTTCGTTAACTTTCAACAGCGCAAAGTAGCGTTCACCTTCTTTCGGCGGGCGAATCTTACCAGAAATGGTATCACCAGTGCGGAGGTTGAAACGGCGGATTTGGCTGGGAGAAACGTAGATGTCATCAGGACCGGCGAGGTAGGAGCTGTCTGCAGAGCGGAGGAAACCAAATCCATCCTGCAATATCTCCAGCACACCGTCACCAAAGATATCTTCGCCACTCTTTGCGTGCTGCTTCAGGATGGCAAAAATAATGTCCTGCTTGCGCATACGAGCCAGGTTTTCCAGGCCCATATTTTCGCCGAGAGTGATCAGCTCAGAAACCGGCGTATTCTTTAATTCGGTAAGATTCATAATGGTGTGAGTTCTTAAACTTGGGGTAAATCTCGAACTTAATGTTGTGAATGGTATGGCAGGGTCATCCATGCCTGTTTACGGCCATCAACTCATGTCTGTTCGCTGTCTGGTCACAGGAAAGTACGCAGAACTGAAACGACAAGACGGATTGAGTGACAAGCCAGGAATCTGTCCACTTCTCGCGCGAGAAACAACGGGAAGTATTGGATATAACTAGATTCAAACTTAATAAGGTATGTTTAATACGAAGTCAACACTAACTTAGCACGACTCAAGTCGGGCGTCCAGTCATCCGAATCATTTCGAAGTAGGGTCGCCCGATCATGAGACTTCCTTACGCTAAATTAGCGTCGAGGAATTCTTTCAACTGACCTTTGGACAGCGCGCCGACTTTCGTCGCCGCAACTTCGCCGTTTTTAAACAGCAGCAGGGTCGGGATGCCACGGATACCATACTTCGGCGCGGTGCCTGGGTTTTGGTCAATGTTCAGTTTAGCAACCGTCAGTTTGCCCTGATATTCGTCAGCGATTTCATCCAGAATCGGAGCGATCATTTTGCACGGACCGCACCACTCTGCCCAGAAATCAACGAGGATTGCTCCGTCCGCTTTGAGTACATCCGTGTCAAAACTGTCGTCAGTCAGGTGAATAATTTTATCGCTCATAATAACTCCACAGGAATAAGCCTGGTGCATTGGTGTAGCATTAATCAACGACGTGTTGATGTAGCATTAACCAACTAAAGGTTGACTTTATTTCACCGGATACGCTTTCGTAAAGCAATAGTAAGCTGATATTCTACCACACTATGAGCAAAACACATTTAACAGAACAGAAGTTTTCCGACTTCGCCCTGCACCCAAAGGTGATAGAAGCCCTTGAAAATAAAGGCTTTCATAACTGTACGCCCATTCAGGCCCTCGCGCTGCCGCTAACGCTGGCTGGTCGTGATGTTGCCGGGCAGGCGCAAACCGGTACCGGAAAAACGATGGCGTTCCTGACGTCAACGTTTCATTATCTTCTCTCTCATCCCGCGATTGCCGATCGCAAGGTGAACCAACCGCGTGCGTTAATTATGGCGCCAACGCGTGAGTTAGCCGTGCAGATCCACGCCGATGCCGAGCCGCTGGCACAGACCACTGGTCTGAAATTAGGCCTGGCGTATGGCGGCGACGGTTACGATAAACAGCTGAAAGTGCTGGAAAGCGGCGTCGATATTCTTATCGGCACGACCGGTCGTCTTATCGACTATGCAAAACAGAACCACATTAATCTGGGCGCGATTCAGGTCGTGGTGCTGGATGAAGCCGATCGTATGTACGATCTGGGCTTTATTAAAGATATCCGTTGGCTGTTCCGTCGTATGCCGCCAACCACCCAACGTCTGAACATGCTGTTTTCTGCAACCCTCTCTTACCGCGTTCGCGAACTGGCGTTCGAACAGATGAATAACGCTGAGTACGTTGAAGTCGAACCGGAACAGAAAACTGGCCACCGCATTAAAGAAGAGCTCTTCTACCCTTCCAACGAAGAGAAAATGCGTTTGCTGCAAACGCTGATTGAAGAAGAGTGGCCAGATCGCGCCATTGTTTTTGCTAACACCAAGCATCGTTGTGAAGATATCTGGGGCAGCCTTGCTGCGGACGGTCATCGCGTCGGTCTGCTGACCGGTGACGTAGCACAGAAAAAACGTCTGCGTATTCTTGATGAGTTCACCCGTGGCGATCTCGACATTCTCGTTGCGACGGATGTCGCTGCGCGTGGCCTGCATATTCCAGCCGTAACGCACGTATTTAACTATGACCTGCCGGATGACTGTGAAGATTACGTTCACCGAATCGGTCGTACCGGACGTGCTGGCGCAAGCGGTCACTCTATCAGCCTGGCCTGTGAAGAGTACGCGCTGAATTTACCTGCAATCGAGACCTATATCGGCCACTCGATTCCGGTCAGCAAATATAACCCGGATGCGCTGATGACCGATCTGCCGAAGCCGTTGCGCTTAACGCGCCCGCGTACAGGCAATGGCCCACGCCGTACCGGTGGTGCTCCGCGTAATCGTCGTCGTTCAGGTTAAGAAAAGTTATGCCATACACAAAATCATTCAGCCTGTATCAAGGCGGCAAGAAAACGAATCCCGATGAGCTTACTTTAGTAAGTGATTCGGGTGAGAGAACGCAGCCAACACAGATACAGGTTGAAGGATGAAGTGTATGAATTCTACTTCGCTGTATGCAGCAATCGATCTCGGTTCGAATAGTTTTCATATGCTGGTTGTACGCGAGGTGGCAGGAAGCATCCAGACGCTCACGCGTATCAAACGCAAAGTGCGTCTGGCCGCTGGACTCAACGGTGACAACGAGCTCTCTGTTGAAGCGATGGAGCGCGGCTGGCAATGCTTGCGCTTGTTTGCAGAACGTCTGCAGGATATTCCGCATCCTCAAATCCGCGTGGTCGCCACGGCAACATTACGCATCGCCGTAAATGCCGATGTGTTTATTGCTAAAGCGCAAGAGATCCTTGGCTGCCCTGTCCAGGTAATTAGCGGTGAAGAAGAAGCGCGACTGATTTATCAAGGTGTGGCCCACACAACCGGCGGTGCCGATCAGCGTCTGGTTGTGGATATTGGTGGCGCCAGCACTGAATTAGTCACCGGTTCCGGCGCACAAACCACCTCTCTGTTCAGCCTGTCGATGGGCTGCGTCACCTGGCTCGAACGTTATTTTACCGATCGTAATCTGGCACAGGAAAACTTTGACGAGGCAGAGAAGGCCGCACGTGAAGTTCTGCGCCCGGTCGCCGACAAACTGCGTTTTCATGGCTGGAAAGTTTGCGTTGGTGCCTCTGGTACCGTCCAGGCGTTGCAGGAAATCATGATGGCGCAGGGTATGGATGAGCGCATTACGTTGGCCAAACTGCAGCAGCTTAAGCAGCGTGCCATTCACTGCGGTCGTCTGGAAGAGCTGGAAATCGAAGGGTTAACGCTGGAACGTGCGCTGGTTTTCCCCAGCGGGCTGGCCATTCTGATTGCTATTTTCACCGAACTGAACATTCAATGCATGACTCTGGCTGGCGGCGCATTACGTGAAGGTCTGGTCTACGGCATGCTGCATCTGGCGGTGGATCAGGATATTCGTAGCCGCACATTACGCAATATCCAGCGTCGCTTTATGGTCGATACAGAGCAAGCACATCGCGTTGCCAATTTAGCGACTAAATTTCTCGATCAGGTAGAAAAAAAGTGGCATCTCGAACCGATTAGCCGCGAACTACTGATTAGTGCCTGTCAGCTGCATGAAATTGGCCTGAGCGTTGATTTTAAACAGGCACCACAGCATGCCGCTTATCTGGTGCGCAATCTCGATCTCCCGGGTTTTACCCCTGCGCAAAAGAAACTGCTAGCAACGCTGTTACTCAACCAGACCAACCCCGTCGATCTCTCTTCGCTCCACCAGCAAAACGCAGTGCCACCGCGCATCGCGGAGCATCTTTGCCGTTTGCTACGTTTGGCGATCATCTTCGCCAGCCGTCGCCGTGACGATCTTGTGCCGGAAATTCAAATGGATGCAAGAAACGAGCACCTGACGGTCACGCTACCAGAAGGCTGGCTGGAACATCATCCGCTGGGTAAAGAGTTAATCGATCAGGAAAGTCAGTGGCAAAGCTATGTCCACTGGCCGCTGGACGTTCATTAGATGTTGGTTGCCGGATAGCGCGCGTTTACACGTATCCGGCCTACAAAATACCTACTTCGCTTTGGCTTTCGCCATCATTGCCCGAATATTAGCGATGCTGGCCTGCCCTTTTTGCATCCGCTCCTCAGCGCTCACCACTTTACGCTCTTGTTCCCAGATAACGTCATCCTGTGGCAGCTCCAGCAGGAAACGACTCGGTTCCGGACGCACCAGCTCACCATACTGACGACGCTCTTTGCACAGAGTGAAGATGAGTTCTTTCTGTGCACGCGTAATCCCTACGTAAGCCAGACGACGTTCTTCGTCGATATTGTCTTCATCGATACTGCTCTGGTGCGGCAAAAATCCTTCTTCCATTCCCACCATAAACACGTAAGGGAACTCCAGCCCTTTTGAGGCATGCAGCGTCATCAACTGCACCTGATCCAGCTCTTCTTCGCTCTCTCCACGCTCCATCATGTCGCGCAGGGTAAAGCGGGTAACGACCTGGGTCAGGGTCATCGGCTCTTCCAGCTCACTGCCTTCCAGCATCTCCGTCATCCAGCTGAACAGCGTATTGACGTTTTTCATACGCATTTCAGCCGCTTTCGGGCTCGGCGAGGTTTCATACAGCCAGGATTCGTAATCAATACCGTGGATCAGATCGCGCACGGCGGCAACCGGTTCGCGCTCCGCCAGGCGCTGAATTTCACCCAGCCAGTGCGTAAAGCGGGTCAGAGAGTCATACCCCCGCCCGGTCAGTGTCTGGCTAAGCCCCATATCAAAGCTGGCGGTAAACAGGCTTTTATTACGTGTCATCGCCCATTCACCCAACTTTTGCAGCGTGGCCGGACCGATTTCACGCTTTGGCGTGTTTACGATGCGCAAAAATGCGCTGTCGTCATCCGGGTTGCTCAGCACGCGCAGGTAGGCCAGCAAATCTTTAATCTCCGGACGCGAGAAGAACGATGTTCCGCCGGAGATTTTGTACGGGATACGGTTCTGCATCAGAAACTTTTCGAACACGCGCGACTGATGGTTGCCGCGATAAAGGATGGCGTAGTCTTTATATTGCGTCTTGTTCACAAAGTGATGGGCAATTAATTCCCCGGTCACACGTTCGGCTTCATGCTCTTCATTATTTGCGCTCAGTACCTTCAGCTCAGCACCGTAACCCAACTCGGAAAAGAGCCGCTTTTCAAAGACGTGTGGATTGTTCGCAATGAGGATGTTCGCCGCCTTCAGGATGCGACCTGATGAACGGTAGTTTTGCTCCAGCTTCACCACCTGCAAAGCCGGAAAATCTTTGCTCAACAGTACCAGGTTCTGCGGACGGGCGCCGCGCCAGGAGTAGATCGACTGATCGTCATCGCCCACGACGGTAAAGCGCGCACGTTTCCCTACCAGCAACTTCACCAGCTCGTACTGGCTGGTGTTGGTATCCTGATATTCATCCACCAGCAGGTAGCGGATTCTGTTTTGCCAGCGCTCACGTACTTCTTCATTGCGCTGTAGCAGCAGCGTGGGAAGCAGGATCAGATCGTCAAAATCGAGGACGTTACACGCCTTCATATGCGCGTCATACAGACCATAGCAGTGGGCAAAAATACGATCGCGCTCGCCCTTTGCGCTGGCTGCCGCCTGCGCTGGCGTCATCAGATCGTTTTTCCAGTTGGAGATCGTCGAGATCAGCTGCTGGAGAATAAGCTTATCGTCTTCAATTAGCCCTTCGGTCAGTTCCTTAAGCAGGGCCACCTGGTCGGTATCGTCAAACAGCGAGAAGTTCGACTTCATCCCCAGCGCCGCATATTCGCGCTTAATGACATCCAGTCCCAGTGTGTGGAAAGTGGAGATCATCAACCCGCGTGCTTCTTTACGCCCCAGCGTTTGCGCCACGCGCTCTTTCATCTCGCGCGCAGCCTTATTGGTAAAGGTCACTGCCGCAATATGTCGTGCCTGATAGCCACATTCACGGATCAGATGGGCTATTTTGTTGGTGATAACACGCGTCTTGCCGGAACCCGCTCCCGCCAGCACCAGGCAAGGTCCGGTGACGAATTCGACGGCTTGTTGTTGTCCGGGGTTCAAACGCATAAGGGATTGCTCAATCTGTAAACACGGGGGAGGTGGATTGTAGCAGAAAGAGGGAGAAAAAGAGTAACTGGCTACCCCTGTGAGTAGCCAGAAAATCGGGTCAATCAGGAAGCTGTCGCGGCTAGTGGTGTATAGCCGTTGCGCTGCGCGCTCTTGATCCAGCTGTAGGATCCCATCACCGCGATTGCCGTCAGCAGGACATATTCGAGCGACATGGCGTAAACGCCCTGCACCGCGTAAATAACCACGCTAATCACGTCGATGAGCACCCACAGCAGCCAGTTTTCGACATATTTACGCGTCATCAGAATCATGGCCGCAATCGACAACACCAGCATGGTGGAATCCCAGAACGGGAAGGCATCGGGCTGAAGGTCAGGCATCGCGACCGGTATACCTATCATTTGTAGCAGTGCAATCATAATGCGGGTAAGCGCTGCAAACACCGGATCGATAAACAGCGTCATCAAAACTATCGCCACCGCGCAAACGCCGCCCAGCACCAGGGTTTGCTGACGGGAAAGCCAACGTACCTTGAGCGCAGCTTCCTGCGCCTCGTTTTGTCGGCTCCACGCATACCAACCGTAAATGTTAGCGGCGAAGAAAAACACCTGTAGCAACAAGCTGGCATAGAGCTGAATCTGGAAAAAGATTGCCGCAAACAGCGTGACGTTAATCAGGCCAAACAGGTAATTGATGATTTTTTCCCGGCTGGCACACCAGATACATAACAGACCAAATACGGTACCAATGGCTTCAATCCAAGATAGTGCATAGCCGCCTTCGCCGAGAGGAATGTTGACCATTACATTGTTAATGCTAAAAAAGTCCATCACTGACCTCCTTGCTGACTATCGGAATGAATGGCGCGTAGCGCCAGGGTAATTTGCCGTTCTTCGCCCTGTTGGCACAACGTTTCCTGCTGGACATAATCATTGATACTGCTATCCAGACAACCGTTGTGGGCAACCACCACATTGAGTAATGACGCCGTACGTAACCCGCGCAGCGCACCGATGGTCATCAAAGCGGCACTTTCCATATCCGCACCCAGAACGCCGAGTGCCGACCACTGCGCATCCAGTTCCGCTTCCCGGTCGGTATAAAAACTATCGTGGCTGCGCACCAGGCCGCATGTGGCGGGAATATTCATCTGCCGCGCCTGCGCCATCAGTTCCCAGGTTAACTGCGGGTCGGCGCAGGCCGGATAGCCCGCAGGCGCATAGGTACGGCTGGTCCCGTCATCCGTTACCGCGGCATGGGCGATAATCACGTCACCAAGCGCAAGATTATCCTGCAATGCCCCGCAGCTACCGATACGAATCAGGGTCTTTACACCGATTTGAAGCAGTTCTTCAATGGCAATAGCCGTAGACGGTCCACCGATTCCGGTAGAGAGCACTAAAATCTCGATCCCCTGATACCAACCTCGCGCGGCGCGAAACTCACGGTTTTGACCAAGCGATTCTGGGTTATCAAGAAAATTGGCGATGCGATCGACTCGCAACGGGTCTCCCGGCAGCAGCGCATAGCGTGCGCCTGTCATCTCCTTGCTTAACTGGATATGGGGTTGCAGCGACATTCTCGCGCCTCCTTCACTCTTACGGTTATCCGATATCAGCCTCCTGCTTTAACTTTTCAGGGACTAACAACACAATGCTTTCACCATCGGTATCAATAATCTGTAACGCTTTCAGATCATGTAAAATACGATTAATACTACGGGTCGTCGCCGCCAGCTCCTCGCTGAGGTTTAGCTTATCCAGCAAAATTTCATTCGTGCCATCTTGTTGATAAAGCAGCCATAACGCCTGGCACACTCGCTGATACAGCGAGTAAAGATTGTCGCTGCTGGCCTTTTTCGACAGCTGGTAATATTGCTGACTAAAGAAGCGCAGCATCCGCTGGTTAAAATGGTTATCTAACGCCAGCCAGCGGCTGAAGTATTCCTGCGATAAGCTCAGAAGCTGCACATGTCCTACCGCCACTACCGAACAGATGTAATGGCGCGACTCAAAAATCTCGAGTTCGCCCAGCATATCGCCTTTCCGGTAGCGGGCTTGACGATAACGACGTCCATCTTCAGCCTCATAGAAAACATCGACTTCACCGGCAATAATCAGCGAAAAACGCTGACATATTTCCCCCTGCCGACAGATAAAGGCACCGCGTTGGATCTCTTCAAAACGCCAGCGCTGCATGATGTCCAGAGGGCAATATTTCAATAATTCATAGAGCTGTGGATCGCGAACAATATCACCCAGCCCGGTAAGCCATCCGACTGAAAATTCAGTTTTTTTCATTGTATCCATGATATCTCGCTCCATGGCTGTAGGGACAGGACGGAGGTCCCCGGCAAAAGGGAATGCGGCAGAGAAAATGTCGCTCATCTCCCGTTTCCATACATCAGGCGAGACATCTGTCCCGCGATGGCGAAGAGTATATGTCCACGACTAAGACGGGTGATAAAGTAATGGGACATCTTTGAGACATGAGAACAAAATAATGGCTAAGAGCGCGGCAGCCCTACATATCCTGGTAAAAGAAGAGAAATTAGCTCTGGAGATCCTGAGCAAGCTGGATCGCGGTATTAGCTTCGATCATTTGGCAAAACGCTATTCTCGCTGCCCCTCTGGGCGCAACGGAGGCGATCTGGGCGAGTTCAAACAGGGGATGATGGTGGGACCATTTGATGCCGCTGTGTTTAGCTGCCCACTGCTTAAACCTTACGGGCCTGTAAAAACCAAATTTGGCTACCACATCATCAAAGTGCTGTATCGACGGTAAGCCATGCTAAAATCGCGAGCCTTACAGACCCCCTTTTGAAGGCACGATCATGGCAAAAACAGCAGCAGCAGTGCATATCCTTGTTAAAGAAGAGAAACTGGCACTGGATCTTCTGGAACAGATTAAAAACGGCGCCGACTTCGGCAAACTGGCGAAGAAACACTCCATCTGCCCATCAGGCAAACGCGGCGGTGATTTAGGCGAATTCCGTCAGGGCCAGATGGTTCCGGCGTTCGACAAAGTGGTCTTTTCCTGCCCAGTGCTGGAGCCAACCGGCCCGCTGCACACTCAGTTCGGTTACCACATCATTAAAGTGCTGTACCGTAACTAATAGAAAGCCCGGTGTTTAAACACCGGGCTTTTTTTGCCGGATAGCGCTTCGCTTATCCGGCCTACGAAGCGCTGTTGATATGCCATTCCTCTATGAGGAATTAGCCTGCGACCGCAATGCGCTTCATATCGGTCATGTAGCCACGCAGTTTCTGGCCCACTTTCTCGATAGCATGGCCGCGAATCGCATCGTTCACGTCACGCAGCTGCGCGTTGTCTACCGCGCCTTCAGCAATCGCTTTGCCCAGGTCGCCGGTCTGCAGGGTGGTCATGAACTCTTTCAGCAGCGGTACGCAAGCGTAAGAGAACAGGTAGTTGCCGTATTCTGCGGTATCAGAGATAACCACGTTCATTTCGTACAGACGCTTACGGGCAATAGTGTTGGCGATCAGCGGCAGTTCGTGCAGTGATTCGTAGTAAGCAGATTCTTCGATGATGCCGGAATCCACCATGGTTTCGAACGCCAGCTCAACGCCCGCTTTCACCATCGCAATCATCAGAACGCCTTTATCAAAGTATTCCTGCTCGCCGATTTTACCGTCGAACTGGGCAGCGGTTTCGAACGCGGTTTTGCCGGTCTCTTCACGCCAGGTCAGCAGTTTCTTATCGTCGTTGGCCCAGTCAGCCATCATGCCGGAAGAGAATTCACCGGAGATGATGTCATCCATGTGTTTCTGGAACAGCGGCGCCATGATCTCTTTCAGCTGTTCGGACAGCGCGTAAGCACGCAGTTTCGCCGGGTTAGAAAGACGGTCCATCATCAGAGTGATGCCGCCCTGCTTCAGCGCTTCGGTGATGGTTTCCCAGCCGAACTGAATCAGTTTTTCAGCATATGCCGGGTCAGTACCCTCTTCCACCAGCTTATCGAAGCACAGCAGAGAACCGGCCTGCAGCATACCGCACAGGATAGTCTGCTCACCCATCAGGTCAGATTTCACTTCCGCAACGAAGGAGGACTCCAGTACGCCAGCACGGTGACCGCCGGTGGCCGCAGCCCAGGCTTTAGCAATCGCCATGCCTTCGCCTTTCGGATCATTTTCCGGGTGAACGGCGATCAGCGTAGGTACGCCGAAACCACGTTTGTACTCTTCACGAACTTCAGTACCCGGGCATTTCGGTGCCACCATCACAACGGTGATGTCTTTACGGATCTGCTCGCCCACTTCCACGATGTTGAAGCCGTGGGAGTAACCCAGCGCCGCGCCGTCTTTCATCAGCGGCTGTACAGAACGCACAACGTCGGAGTGCTGCTTGTCCGGCGTCAGGTTAACCACCAGATCAGCCTGCGGGATCAGCTCTTCGTAGGTACCCACTTTGAAGCCGTTTTCGGTCGCTTTACGCCAGGAAGCACGCTTCTCAGCAATGGCTTCTTTACGCAGTGCGTAGGAGATATCCAGACCGGAGTCACGCATGTTCAGGCCCTGGTTCAGACCCTGGGCGCCACAGCCGACGATGACCACTTTTTTACCCTGAAGGTAGCTCGCACCATCGGCGAATTCGTCGCGACCCATAAAGCGACATTTACCCAGCTGTGCCAGCTGCTGGCGCAGGTTCAGTGTATTAAAGTAGTTAGCCATGATGGTGTACTCCGTGATGTTGTGTTGTGGTGCTTATTATTCGGTTCGCAGATTTGTATTTGCGAGATTGAATCCACATTACAACAGGAAATTTATTGCGGAAATTGATATATTCACAACGTCACATTGCAATTTATGCAACGTAGAAAATCGGAGGCTCGTCTGTGGATTTACGCGATCTGAAAATGTTCCTGCATTTGGCTGAAAGTCGTCACTTTGGCCGCAGCGCGCGGGCAATGCACGTCAGCCCATCCACGCTTTCCCGGCAGATTCAGCGCCTCGAAGAAGACCTCGGCCAGCCGCTGTTTGTGCGCGATAACCGCACGGTTACACTGACCGAAGCCGGTGAAGAGCTGCGCGTGTTTGCCCAACAGACGCTGTTGCAGTACCAGCAGTTACGCCACACTCTCGATCAACAAGGGCCGTCGCTGTCGGGCGAACTGCATATCTTCTGTTCGGTAACTGCCGCCTACAGCCATCTGCCGCCAATCCTTGACCGTTTCCGCGCCGAGCATCCGTCAGTGGAAATTAAGCTCACCACCGGCGACGCCGCCGATGCGATGGATAAAGTGGTCACTGGTGAAGCCGATCTGGCAATTGCCGGTAAGCCCGAAACGCTGCCTGGCGCGGTGGCGTTCTCGATGCTGGAGAATCTGACGGTTGTGTTGATCGCTCCGGCGCTGCCCTGCCCGGTGCGAAATCAGGTATCGGTCGATAAGCCGGACTGGTCGACGGTGCCGTTTATCATGGCCGATCAGGGTCCGGTACGCCGCCGTATCGAGCTGTGGTTCCGCCGTCACAAAATCAGCAACCCATCAATTTACGCCACGGTGGGTGGCCACGAAGCGATGGTCTCAATGGTAGCGCTGGGCTGCGGTGTGGCGCTGCTGCCGGAAGTGGTGCTAGAAAACAGCCCGGAGCCGGTACGTAATCGCGTGATGATTTTAGAGCGCAGTGACGAAAAAACACCGTTCGAGCTTGGCGTCTGCGCGCCGAAAAAGCGACTGCATGAACCGCTGATCGACGCGTTTTGGAAGATTGTTCTGGAACGTAAATCCGCAGAGTAGCGCCAGCGTCAGGTCTAAAATCAGTGGTAGATTCAGTATTGGCGCTCCTTTTCTGTATAATGTCGTGATCCATTGTAGTGGGGGGCTTGTTAACCATCGCGTTAAGCAGGCCAGAACAGACGGTGTCATTGCGCACTTGACAGCGAAAATACAAACTTAATTAGCCATCATTATGATAATCAAACCAAAAATTCGTGGATTCATCTGTACAACGACCCATCCGACTGGCTGCAAAGTCAACGTGGAAAAGCAGATCGAGTATGTTAAGCAGAACGGGAAAATCGAGAACGGCCCGTCTCGCGTGCTGGTGATCGGTGCTTCCACCGGTTACGGTCTGGCTTCCAGAATTTCCGCCGCCTTTGGCAGCGGTGCCGCCACTATCGGCGTATTTTTCGAAAAACCGGGCACGGATACCAAACCAGGTTCCGCAGGCTGGTATAACTCTGCAGCTTTCGACGAAGCGGCCAAGCGTGAAGGTCTGTACTCCAAAAGCATCAACGGCGATGCGTTCTCTGACGAATGCCGTGATGAAGTAATCAAACTGATCAAAGAAGACCTGGGTCAGATTGACCTGGTGGTTTACTCACTGGCTTCCCCAGTGCGTAAAATGCCGAAAACCGGTGAAATCGTCCGTTCAGCGCTGAAGCCAATCGGTGAGGTTTACACCTCTAAAGCGATCGATACCAACAAAGATCAGATCATCACCGCCAGCATTGAGCCGGCAACCGAAGAAGAAGTTCAGAACACCGTCACCGTCATGGGCGGCGAAGACTGGGAACTGTGGATGGGCGCGCTGAGCGAAGCGGGCGTGCTGGCTGATGGCGTGAAAACCGTAGCCTACTCCTACATCGGTACCGACCTGACCTGGCCAATCTACTGGCACGGCGCGCTGGGCAAAGCGAAAGAAGACCTCGATCGCGCGGCGGGTGAGCTGCGTAACCAGCTGGCACCGCTGAACGGTTCCGCTAACGTTGCCGTACTGAAGTCCGTCATCACCCAGGCATCTTCTGCGATTCCGGTAATGCCGCTGTACATCTCCATGGTCTTCAAGCTGATGAAAGCGCAGGGGATTCACGAAGGTTGTATTGAGCAGATCAACCGTCTGATGACCACCAGCCTGTACGGCGATAAAGTGGCGCTTGATGACAACCAGCGTATCCGTATGGATGACTGGGAACTGCGTGACGACATTCAGCAGGCATGTCGCGATCTGTGGCCGCTGATCACTACCGAAAACCTGGCGCAAGAAACTGACTATGCAGGATACAAGCAGGAATTCCTGAACCTGTTCGGTTTTGCCCTCGACGGTGTGGATTACGATGCTGACGTGAATACCGAAGTCGAATTCGACGTTATCACGCTGTAATCTGCTGATACAGTAGCAAAAAGGGTTCATGTTTTTACATGAACCCTTTTTTAATGGCTGTCGTTAACCCGCCAGGAAGAACCTGAACGCCGGGTTATGTGTTTCATCATGACAGTCATAACCCAGTTCATTCAGCCGCGTTTCGAAATCAGGCTCGTGTTCACCCAACTCAAACGCCGCCAGCACACGACCATAATCAGTGCCGTGACTGCGATAGTGGAACAATGAAATATTCCAGTGCGTCCCCAGGGTATGCAGGAATTTGAGCAACGCCCCCGGCGACTCCGGAAATTCGAAGCTATAAAGACGTTCCTGTAAGGGTTTCGACGGACGTCCACCGACCATATAGCGCACGTGTAGCTTCGCCATCTCGTCATCAGACAGATCCACCACGCTATAGCCGCCCTCATTGAGCAGTTGCAGGATTTCCTTACGCTCTTCCAGCCCACGGCTCAGACGTACGCCGACAAAAATGCAGGCGTCTTTCGCATCAGCAAAGCGGTAGTTAAACTCGGTCACAGAGCGCCCGCCCAGCAGTTGGCAAAACTTCAGGAAGCTGCCCTTTTCTTCCGGGATGGTCACGGCCAGCAAGGCTTCGCGCTGTTCCCCCAGCTCGCAACGTTCGGAAACGTAGCGCAGGCCGTGGAAGTTAACGTTAGCGCCGGAAAGAACATGCGCCAGACGCTCACCGCGAATATTATGCTGGGCGATGTATTTTTTCATCCCCGCCAGCGCCAGCGCCCCGGAAGGCTCCGCCACCGCACGTACATCCTCGAACAGGTCTTTCATTGCCGCGCAAATAGCATCACTATCCACGGTAATAATATCGTCGAGGTATTCCTGGCACAGACGGAAGGTTTCATCGCCAATACGTTTGACCGCCACGCCTTCGGCAAAGAGACCCACTCGCGGCAGATCCACCGGATGACCGGCATCCAGCGCCGCTTTCAGACAGGCCGAATCTTCGGCTTCCACGGCAATCACTTTGATTTGCGGCATCAGCTGTTTAATTAGCACCGCAACACCTGCCGCCAGACCGCCGCCGCCAACTGGCACAAAGACGCGATCGAGATGCGCATCCTGCTGGAGCAGCTCCAGCGCCAGCGTGCCCTGCCCGGCAATCACCATCGGATGATCGAACGGCGGTACCCAGGTAAAACCCTGCTGCTGCGACAATTCAATCGCTTTGGCTTTGGCTTCATCAAAGTTCGCGCCGTGCAGCAGCACTTCTCCGCCGAAGCCGCGAACGGCGTCGACTTTGATATCGGCGGTAGCCGTTGGCATGACAATCAGCGCCTTCACGCCTAATCGCGCAGAAGAGAAAGCGACGCCCTGAGCATGATTACCAGCCGATGCGGTAATGACGCCATGCGCTTTTTGCTCTTCGGTCAAGCCCGCCATCATGGCATAGGCACCGCGTAGCTTGAAGCTGTGAACAGGTTGACGGTCTTCGCGCTTCACCAGAATGACATTGTCGAGGCGCGAAGAGAGTTTTTCCATTTTCTGTAGCGGCGTTACCTGTGCCGCTTCGTATACCGGCGCACGCAGTACCGCTCTGAGATACTCGGCACCCTCAGGAGCGCCGGATAGAGGTTGTGAATCCGCCATGGTCATTATCCCCCGAGCTTCGACTTATCGCGCACCGCACCTTTGTCGGCACTGGTTGCCAGGCTGGCGTAGGCGCGCAGTGCAAAGGAGACCTGACGCTGACGATCTTTTGGCGTCCAGGCTTTGTCACCGCGAGCTTCCTGCGCTTCACGGCGCGCAGCGATTTCCGCATCACTCAGTTGAAGTTGAATACCACGATTCGGGATATCGATGGCAATCATGTCACCATCTTCGATAATCGCGATATTACCGCCGCTGGCCGCTTCCGGAGAAACGTGACCAATGGAAAGCCCCGAAGTACCGCCGGAGAAACGACCGTCGGTAATCAGCGCGCAAGCCTTACCGAGGCCCATCGATTTCAGGAAGGTGGTTGGGTAGAGCATTTCCTGCATGCCTGGCCCGCCTTTCGGCCCTTCGTAGCGAATGACAACCACGTCGCCAGCCACCACTTTACCGCCGAGGATGGCTTCAACTGCATCGTCCTGGCTTTCATACACTTTTGCCGGGCCGGTGAATTTCAGGATGCTGTCATCCACGCCTGCGGTTTTTACAATACAGCCGTTTTCCGCGAAGTTGCCGTACAGAACTGCCAGACCGCCGTCTTTGCTGTAAGCATGTTCCAGCGAGCGGATGCAGCCTTCAGCGCGGTCGTCATCCAGCGTATCCCAACGGCAATCCTGTGAGAATGCCTGGGTTGTACGAATGCCGGCCGGGCCAGCACGGAACATTTTTTTCACCGCGTCGTCTTTGGTCAACATCACGTCATAACGATCGAGCGTTTGCGGCAGAGTCAGACCCAGCACGTTTTTCACGTCGCGGTTCAGCAGTTCGGCACGATCCAGTTCGCCTAAAATACCCAATACACCGCCTGCGCGGTGCACGTCTTCCATATGGTATTTCTGCGTGCTCGGCGCCACTTTACACAGCTGCGGGACTTTGCGGGACAGCTTGTCGATATCACTCATGGTGAAGTCGATTTCCGCTTCCTGCGCGGCCGCCAGCAGGTGCAGAACGGTATTGGTGGAGCCGCCCATGGCGATATCCAGCGTCATGGCGTTCTCAAATGCCGCTTTGCTGGCAATGTTGCGCGGCAGCGCGGAAGCATCGTCCTGCTCGTAATAGCGTTTGGTCAGCTCGACGATGCGCTTACCTGCGTTGAGGAACAGTTCTTTACGGTCGGCGTGAGTCGCCAGCAGTGAACCGTTACCCGGCTGCGACAGGCCCAGCGCTTCAGTCAGGCAGTTCATCGAGTTAGCGGTGAACATACCGGAACAGGAGCCGCAGGTCGGACAGGCGGAACGTTCAACCTGCTCGCTTTGTGAGTCGGAAACTTTCGGGTCAGCACCCTGAATCATCGCATCAACCAGGTCGAGCTTGATGATTTGGTCAGAGAGCTTGGTTTTCCCGGCTTCCATCGGACCGCCGGAAACAAAGATCACCGGAATATTCAGGCGCAAAGAGGCCATTAACATCCCGGGGGTGATTTTGTCGCAGTTGGAGATGCAGACCATCGCATCGGCGCAGTGGGCGTTAACCATGTACTCAACGGAGTCAGCGATCAGCTCACGCGACGGCAGTGAATACAGCATGCCGCCATGACCCATGGCGATACCATCATCCACAGCAATGGTGTTGAACTCTTTCGCCACGCCGCCTGAGGCTTCGATTTGTTCGGCAACCAGCTTACCGAGATCGCGCAGGTGGACGTGACCCGGCACAAACTGGGTAAAGGAGTTCACCACAGCGATAATCGGTTTACCGAAGTCATCATCGGTCATCCCGGTGGCGCGCCACAATGCGCGGGCACCCGCCATATTGCGGCCGTGAGTGGTGGTGGCAGAACGATACTTAGGCATGCTTGATTAACTCCCGTCTGTCTTTCCCCTGCATACTTCACGCCGCAGGTGCGTTGGCCGCCTCGCTCACCCCAGTCACTTACTACAGTAAGCTCCTGGGACTTGCTGCGTTGCCGTCTTCCTGCAACGTGAATTATTTTGGGGAAATATTAATTTTGTTATTGGTTTACTGAATCCAACCAGCCGTATTTATCTTCCGTTTCACCGGTGAAGAGCCCAAAGAAGGCCTGCTGGATGCGTTTGGTGACCGGACCGCAGCGGCCTTCGCCCACCTGGATACCATCGACACTGCGTACTGGGGTGATTTCGGCCGCGGTACCGGACATGAACACTTCATCGGCCAGGTACAGTGATTCACGGGACAGCACCTGCTCACGCACTTCGATATCGAGATCTTTCGCCAGCTTAATGATCGCATCACGAGTGATACCCGGCAGCGCGGAAGAGGTAAACGGCGGGGTAAACAGAATGCCGTCTTTTACTTCAAACAGGTTTTCGCCCGCACCTTCGGAGATGTAACCATTCACATCCAGCGCAATGCCTTCCTGATAGCCATGACGACGCGCTTCGCTACCCACCAGCAGCGAAGACAGATAGTTACCGCCCGCTTTAGCAGCAGTAGGGATGGTGTTCGGCGCAACGCGGTTCCAGGAAGAAACCATCGCGTCGATCCCCTGCTCCAGCGCTTCTGCACCAAGGTAAGCACCCCACGGGAACGCGGCGATGATCACATCAGTGGTGTATCCCGCTGGCGGGTTAACGCCCATCCCCACGTCGCCAACAAACACCAGCGGACGGATATAGGCGCTGGTCAGATTGTTTTTACGAATCACCTCGCGGCAAGCTTCCATCAGCTCATCAACGCTCTGAGAAACCGGAAAACGATAGATCTTGGCTGAATCACGCAGACGCTGCATATGTTCGCGATGACGGAACACCACCGGCCCTTTGTGAGAATCGTAGCAACGGATGCCTTCGAATACTGAAGTACCGTAGTGCAGCGCGTGGGACATCACGTGAACCTTCGCGTCTTCCCAACGAATCATCTCGCCATTAGACCAAATGTAATCAGCTTTTTTCGTCGTCATTTTTCTTCCTTTTGCGCTCAGGCGCGGATTTGTTGTGATGTGGTTGTGCTCTGGCAGATAGCAACATGTGCAACGTCTACCAGTTTACTTAACTGACTAAACAGTAAGTCGACCGACCGGGGGCTGGCAACGGTCAATTCGATATTTATATTTTGCGCATCGCTGGCGGCTTCCATATTCATGGAGCACACCTGAAAACCGCGATGGCGTACCACGCGTAAAACACGTTCTAACGTTTCCGGATTGAAACGAGCCTCAACGGCGACCTGATGTTGCATCATGATAATTTCTCCAGCATTTCTGAGTTACTGGCACCTGGCGGTACCAGAGGCCAGACATTCTCAAGTTCGTCGATTGAGACATGAAGCAGGTATGGCCCCTCGCTGTTCAGCATGGTGTCGAGTGCCGCTTCAACCTGGTCTTTACGGGTGATGTGTTGACCTGGTATGCCGAAGGCGCTGGCCAACATGAGGAAATCGGGGTTATCGGTAAGGGTGGTTTCGCTATAACGTTCCTGGAAAAACAGCTGCTGCCATTGTCGCACCATGCCCAACCGCTGGTTGTCGAGTAAAACTATTTTCAGCGGCAACTGCTTGCGTTTTACGGTGCCCAGCTCCTGTACATTCATCATGAAGGAGCCGTCACCGGAGATACAGATTACCGTATCGTTCGGGCGAGCAACCTGCGCGCCAACAGCTGCTGGCAGGCCAAAGCCCATCGTACCCAGGCCGCTCGAGGTGATGAAATTTTCCGGGCGGGTGTAGGTCATATGCTGCGCCGACCACATCTGATGCTGACCAACATCCGTTGTCACTACGCTGTCTGCGGGTTTGCGATCGGACAACTGCTTCAACAACAGTGGCGCGTAGATAGCCTCACCGGGATGATCATAGCGCCAGGTATGCTCTGTGCGCAGTTCAGCGCTATGCTGACGCCATGCGTCAATCTTCAGAGATTGCTGCAATGCCGGCAGCAGAGAATTTAAATCACCCTGCAGGGCGACGTGCGCCTGGCGCAGCTTGTTCATTTCCGCCGGGTCAATATCCATGTGGATCACGCTGGCGTTCGGCGCGAAGGTATTCAGCTTGCCGGTCACCCGGTCATCAAAACGCGCACCCACTGCAATCAGTAAATCACATTCTTGCACCGCGAAATTTGCCGCTTTAGTGCCATGCATTCCCAACATACCCAAATAGTATGGGTAGTCAGCTTCTACTGCACCCAGCCCCTTCAACGTGCAGGCGACCGGCATTTGGGTTACCGCGATAAATTCACGCAGGGCCGGGACCGCCTGAGCCATACCAACGCCGCCACCGACGTACAGGATCGGTTTTTGCGCCTGCGCCAGCATTTTACGCGCCTGCTCAACGTCAGCGTGCGGGAAAACCTCTAGGTTTTCGACGGTCGTAAAATACGGCTCCAGCGTACCGCTGGCCAGCTGGATATCTTTCGGGATATCAACCAAAACCGGACCCGGACGACCGGAGTTCGCCACAGCGAAAGCCTCTGCCATGATGCGCGGCAGTTCTTCCAGTGACTGCACCAGGAAACTGTGTTTGGTGCAGGACAAAGACATACCCAGAACGTCCACTTCCTGAAACGCATCCGTTCCGATGAAAGGTGAGGCCACCTGACCGGTGATCGCCACCACAGGAACAGAATCTAACAGCGCATCGGCAAGTCCGGTGATCAGGTTGGTAGCGCCAGGACCTGAAGTGGCGATACACACGCCGGTTTTACCGGTCGCACGGGCATAGCCAATTGCCGCCATTGCCGCGCCCTGCTCGTGTCGGCACAACAGGTGTTCTACGCCGCCGTCATACAACGCATCGTAAACCGGCATAATTGCGCCACCAGGATAACCAAAGACGGTTTGAACCCCTTGTGCACGCAACGCATGTACCACCCACTGTGCCCCATTCATAGTTACATCCCCGCCGTAAATCTTGAGAAACAGAATTTTATGCTACCGCTCACTTTCTGCTCCTCGTGTATGTTTTTAAGGTCAAAAAAAACCCCCGGACCTTTCGGTGCGGGGGTCTTAGTTCGTTAAGGCTTGTTTTCTAAGCCTTTCCTCGTCCAAGTGCAGCCCCGCACGGTGGGATAATAATCACCACCACGCTAATCACGACCAGGCTAATCACTCGTAGAAGGGCTGTCATTTTTGTATTTTCTTGCATCTTGTTCGAAGGAATACCTAAAGAGTTACCATAGAATTTGCAAATGACACAAGATATTTTTTTATTCGTTTTTCTGACGCCGTTAACGGTTTAGATAAATATCGTTGTTTTTTATACAAAAAATCAAAAGTGAAAATATTTCACGTTTCAGGTGATTATCGGCAACCCGTTTCCTACTAAAAACGTTATTCAAAAGCGTTTGCGAGCGCTATCCCAGGCTTTATGCAAGCAGTATTGAGCTACATAAAAACACAGGAATAAGCCTCTAAAAACCGTAATTATGTGAAATCTTGCCGCGATGTATTGCGACATAATGTTTTCATCAGGAGGGCTTATGTCACTATCGATTGTTCACACACGCGCTGCGCTGGGCGTGAATGCGCCAGCCATTACCATCGAGGTACATATCAGCAATGGTTTGCCTGGTTTAACCATGGTGGGATTACCCGAAACAACGGTAAAAGAGGCTCGCGATCGAGTTCGCAGTGCGATTATTAATAGCGGTTATGAATTCCCGGCGAAGAAGATAACCATAAACCTCGCTCCGGCCGATCTCCCGAAAGAAGGGGGACGATATGATTTACCTATCGCAGTTGCGCTTCTGGCAGCGTCTGAGCAGCTTACAACCCATAACCTCGATACATATGAGCTGGTAGGCGAATTAGCGCTTACAGGCGCGTTACGCGGCGTTCCCGGTGCGATATCAAGTGCAACTGAAGCTATTCGCGCAGGCAGGAGAATTATTGTCGCAAAAGAGAATGCAGCTGAAGTGGGACTGATACACGGTGAAGGGTGCCTGATAGCCGATCATCTACAGGCCGTATGCGCATTTCTCGAAGGTAAGCATGATTTAGACAGACCATCATCGGCAGATTTTACCCCCTGCGCATTAGCAGATGATCTGAGCGATGTTATCGGCCAGGAACAGGGTAAACGCGGACTGGAACTTACCGCAGCTGGCGGTCATAACCTCTTACTCATCGGGCCGCCGGGAACGGGTAAGACCATGCTGGCCAGTCGCCTGAGAGGATTGCTTCCGCCACTGAGTAATGATGAGGCACTGGAAAGCGCCGCGATTCTAAGTCTGGTCAATTCCGACACACTACAAAAACAGTGGAAACAACGCCCTTTTCGTTCGCCGCATCACAGTGCTTCATTAACTGCCATGGTCGGTGGCGGCTCTATTCCTGCGCCAGGCGAGATATCTCTGGCGCATAACGGCATACTGTTTCTGGATGAACTTCCCGAGTTTGAGCGGCGCACGCTGGATGCACTGCGAGAGCCCATTGAGTCCGGGCAGATTCATTTATCCCGCACTCGGGCAAAAATAACTTACCCCGCGCGTTTTCAGCTTATTGCTGCCATGAATCCCAGCCCAACAGGACATTATCAGGGGAACCATAACCGCTGTACCCCAGAGCAGACACTACGCTACCTCAATCGATTATCAGGCCCATTTCTTGACCGCTTCGATCTCTCCCTCGAAATCCCCTTACCGCCGCCCGGCATACTCAGCCAGAGCCAGGTAAAAGGGGAAGATAGCGCAACGGTGAAGCAACGCGTTATAGCAGCACGAGAGCGTCAGTATCGGCGGCAGAATAAGTTAAATGCGCAACTGGACAGTCAGGATATCCATAAATACTGTCCACTGCGTAGCGACGATGCGCAGTGGCTTGAAGAAACGCTCGCGCATCTCGGATTATCCATCCGCGCCTGGTTACGCCTGATAAAGGTCGCTCGAACGATCGCGGATATAGAACAATCTGACCATATCTCTCGCCAGCACTTACAGGAAGCTGTTGGGTATCGGGCGATAGACAGATTACTCATTCATTTGCAGAAACTACTGGCATAAAAAAAGGGCTTTCGCCCTTTTTTATTAATCATCAGATTCGGTGTAGTCTTCCGCACCTTCCACCTGAGGTTTCCCGCCAGACAGCGTGTGGAAGCGTTTTGGACGCTTAATGCGCGTCATGTATTTGGACCACACACGTTCAGCTTCGGTAACCGGTTCGCGCTCACCACGGCATACCGCAACAAACAGTTTTTCTTCTTCCGTTACCGGCTCACGCTTGCCCAGATCCAGCTCGTTGAAAGCATAACCGTGACGCTCAAGCAGTTGTGCTTCTTTAATGGTGAAATCACCATGACGGGAGAATCCGCGGGGATAATATTTATTATCGAAATATCGATTAGTCGTCGTAAAGCTTTCCGCCATCCTGCACGCTCCTAATTCTTTGGCCGAGCTATTTATGGCGCGGAGTATTAGTTACGCTTGACAGAGCGTCAAACAAAAGATTTAAATCATAACGACAAATAATTTTATGGAGCGAGTTGTGGATACGGAATTGTTAAAAACTTTCCTGGAAGTTAGCCGGACACGCCACTTTGGCAGGGCTGCTGAAGCGCTCTATCTGACCCAATCAGCGGTTAGTTTTCGGATCAGACAACTGGAAAATCAATTGGGTGTAAACCTGTTCACCCGACACAGAAACAATATCCGTTTAACCGCTGCAGGTGAAAAATTATTACCTTACGCTGAAACGCTGATGAATACGTGGCAAGCAGCACGTAAGGAGGTTGCGAATACCTCGCGGCATAACGAGTTTTCTATTGGTGCCAGCGCATCCCTCTGGGAATGCATGCTTAATGGCTGGCTGGGGCGTTTGTACCAATCCCAGGAGCCACAATCCAGCCTACAATTTGAAGCGAGGATCGCGCAGCGACAGTCGTTAGTAAAACAGCTTCATGAACGACAGCTTGATCTATTGATTACTACCGAAACGCCCAAAATGGACGAATTTAGCAGCCAACTGTTGGGATATTTCACGCTGGCGCTGTATTGCAGTTCTCCTTCACAAACCAAAGATGAACTGAATTATCTGCGTCTGGAATGGGGACCTGACTTTCAGCAACACGAGGCTGGATTGATTGCGGGAGATGAAGTGCCGGTACTTACCACCAGTTCGGCAGAATTAGCCAGGCAGCAACTTTCAGTCCTCAAAGGTTTTAGCTGGCTACCGGTCAGCTGGGCTAAAGGTAAAAGCGATCTCCATACGGTTACCGACAGTACAACGCTTTCACGCCCGTTATATGCAGTTTGGCTGCAAAATAGCGATAAACATGCGCTGATTTGCGATCTGCTGAGAACGAATATTCTGGAAGATTAAGGAAAACGCTGGCAAGGATGCCGGGAGTAAAATAGAAAGAAGGAAAAACTCAAATTACAGGTAAAAAAAATCCTTAGCAATAATGCTAAGGATTGTTTCTGGCAGGGGCGGAGAGACTCGAACTCGCGACACCCGGTTTTGGAGACCGGTGCTCTACCAACTGAGCTACGCCCCTAAATCTTCTTATCATTAAGCCTGCTTAGTAGCAGGCTTAATTTTCTAATAAGTGGCGGAACGGACGGGACTCGAACCCGCGACCCCCTGCGTGACAGGCAGGTATTCTAACCAACTGAACTACCGCTCCACCGAATTTCTTTGTCACCACCCGGATTTTCATCCCGGTTTACTGCAATTTGATGCCTGGCAGTTCCCTACTCTCGCATGGGGAGACCCCACACTACCATCGGCGCTACGGCGTTTCACTTCTGAGTTCGGCATGGGGTCAGGTGGGACCACCGCGCTACAGCCGCCAGGCAAATTCTGTTTATCAACACACCTCCCGGGCATGTCGATGTCATCTGTAATCAAGCTGAATGTCGATGTCTCTTCGCCAAAACATCTTCGGCGTTGTAAGGTTAAGCCTCACGGTTCATTAGTATCGGTTAGCTCAATGTATCGCTACACTTACACACCCGACCTATCAACGTCGTCGTCTTCAACGTTCCTTCAGGACTCTCAAGGAGTCAGGGAGAACTCATCTCGGGGCAAGTTTCGTGCTTAGATGCTTTCAGCACTTATCTCTTCCGCATTTAGCTACCGGGCAATGCCATTGGCATGACAACCCGAACACCAGTGATGCGTCCACTCCGGTCCTCTCGTACTAGGAGCAGCCCCCCTCAATTCTCCAGCGCCCACGGCAGATAGGGACCGAACTGTCTCACGACGTTCTAAACCCAGCTCGCGTACCACTTTAAATGGCGAACAGCCATACCCTTGGGACCTACTTCAGCCCCAGGATGTGATGAGCCGACATCGAGGTGCCAAACACCGCCGTCGATATGAACTCTTGGGCGGTATCAGCCTGTTATCCCCGGAGTACCTTTTATCCGTTGAGCGATGGCCCTTCCATTCAGAACCACCGGATCACTAAGACCTGCTTTCGCACCTGCTCGAGCCGTCACTCTCGCAGTCAAGCTAGCTTATGCCTTTGCACTAACCTCCTGATGTCCGACCAGGATTAGCTAACCTTCGTGCTCCTCCGTTACTCTTTAGGAGGAGACCGCCCCAGTCAAACTACCCACCAGACACTGTCCGCAACCCGGATTACGGGTCTACGTTAGAACACCAGCCATTAAAGGGTGGTATTTCAAGGATGGCTCCATGCAGACTGGCGTCCACACTTCAAAGCCTCCCACCTATCCTACACATCAAGGACCAGTGTTCAGTGTCAAGCTATAGTAAAGGTTCACGGGGTCTTTCCGTCTTGCCGCGGGTACACTGCATCTTCACAGCGAGTTCAATTTCACTGAGTCTCGGGTGGAGACAGCCTGGCCATCATTACGCCATTCGTGCAGGTCGGAACTTACCCGACAAGGAATTTCGCTACCTTAGGACCGTTATAGTTACGGCCGCCGTTTACCGGGGCTTCGATCAAGAGCTTCTCCTTACGGATAACCCCATCAATTAACCTTCCGGCACCGGGCAGGCGTCACACCGTATACGTCCACTTTCGTGTTTGCACAGTGCTGTGTTTTTAATAAACAGTTGCAGCCAGCTGGTATCTTCGACTGATTTCAGCTCCATGGGTAAACCACTTCACCTACATATCAGCGTGCCTTCTCCCGAAGTTACGGCACCATTTTGCCTAGTTCCTTCACCCGAGTTCTCTCAAGCGCCTTGGTATTCTCTACCTGACCACCTGTGTCGGTTTGGGGTACGATTTCGTGTTACCTGATGCTTAGAGGCTTTTCCTGGAAGCAGGGCATTTGTTACTTCAGCACCGTAGTGCCTCGTCATCACACCTCAGCGTTAATAAGGTACCGGATTTACCTGGAACCTCCGCCTACATGCTTAAACCGGGACAACCGTCGCCCGGCTAACATAGCCTTCTCCGTCCCCCCTTCGCAGTAACACCAAGTACAGGAATATTAACCTGTTTCCCATCGACTACGCCTTTCGGCCTCGCCTTAGGGGTCGACTCACCCTGCCCCGATTAACGTTGGACAGGAACCCTTGGTCTTCCGGCGTGCGGGTTTTTCACCCGCATTATCGTTACTTATGTCAGCATTCGCACTTCTGATACCTCCAGCATACCTCACAGTACACCTTCAACGGCTTACAGAACGCTCCCCTACCCAACAACACATAGTGTCGCTGCCGCAGCTTCGGTGCATGGTTTAGCCCCGTTACATCTTCCGCGCAGGCCGACTCGACCAGTGAGCTATTACGCTTTCTTTAAATGATGGCTGCTTCTAAGCCAACATCCTGGCTGTCTGTGCCTTCCCACATCGTTTCCCACTTAACCATGACTTTGGGACCTTAGCTGGCGGTCTGGGTTGTTTCCCTCTTCACGACGGACGTTAGCACCCGCCGTGTGTCTCCCGTGATAACATTCTTCGGTATTCGCAGTTTGCATCGGGTTGGTAAGTCGGGATGACCCCCTAGCCGAAACAGTGCTCTACCCCCGAAGATGAATTCACGAGGCGCTACCTAAATAGCTTTCGGGGAGAACCAGCTATCTCCCGGTTTGATTGGCCTTTCACCCCCAGCCACAAGTCATCCGCTAATTTTTCAACATTAGTCGGTTCGGTCCTCCAGTTAGTGTTACCCAACCTTCAACCTGCCCATGGCTAGATCACCGGGTTTCGGGTCTATACCCTGCAACTTAACGCCCAGTTAAGACTCGGTTTCCCTTCGGCTCCCCTATTCGGTTAACCTTGCTACAGAATATAAGTCGCTGACCCATTATACAAAAGGTACGCAGTCACACCCCGAAGGATGCTCCCACTGCTTGTACGTACACGGTTTCAGGTTCTTTTTCACTCCCCTCGCCGGGGTTCTTTTCGCCTTTCCCTCACGGTACTGGTTCACTATCGGTCAGTCAGGAGTATTTAGCCTTGGAGGATGGTCCCCCCATATTCAGACAGGATACCACGTGTCCCGCCCTACTCTTCGAGTTCACAACACATGCACTTTTGTGTACGGGACTTTCACCCTGTATCGTGCGACTTTCCAGACGCTTCCACTAACACACATGCTGATTCAGACTCTGGGCTGCTCCCCGTTCGCTCGCCGCTACTGGGGGAATCTCGGTTGATTTCTTTTCCTCGGGGTACTTAGATGTTTCAGTTCCCCCGGTTCGCTTCATTACGCTATGTATTCACGTAATGATAGTGTGTCGAAACACACTGGGTTTCCCCATTCGGAAATCGCCGGTTATAACGGTTCATATCACCTTACCGACGCTTATCGCAGATTAGCACGTCCTTCATCGCCTCTGACTGCCAGGGCATCCACCGTGTACGCTTAGTCGCTTAACCTCACAACCCGAAGATGTTTCTTTCGATTCATCATCGACTTGCAAAAATTTGAGAGACTCGAACACACCATTTTTCATTTCTTATTACGGAGAAATGAAACAGTGTGTCGTTTCAATTTTCAGCTTGATCCAGATTTTTAAAGAGCAAATATCTCAAACGTGACTCGAAAGTCAGTTTTGAGATACTTCGGTCGGCGACTTTCACTCACACATACCAGCAAGTGGCGTCCCCTAGGGGATTCGAACCCCTGTTACCGCCGTGAAAGGGCGGTGTCCTGGGCCTCTAGACGAAGGGGACACTGAAGTCTCAATCGCAAGACGCCTTGCTATTTACTTTTCATCAGACAATCTGTGTGAGCACTACAAAGGCAGGTTCTTTAAGGTAAGGAGGTGATCCAACCGCAGGTTCCCCTACGGTTACCTTGTTACGACTTCACCCCAGTCATGAATCACAAAGTGGTAAGCGCCCTCCCGAAGGTTAAGCTACCTACTTCTTTTGCAACCCACTCCCATGGTGTGACGGGCGGTGTGTACAAGGCCCGGGAACGTATTCACCGTGGCATTCTGATCCACGATTACTAGCGATTCCGACTTCATGGAGTCGAGTTGCAGACTCCAATCCGGACTACGACATACTTTATGAGGTCCGCTTGCTCTCGCGAGGTCGCTTCTCTTTGTATATGCCATTGTAGCACGTGTGTAGCCCTACTCGTAAGGGCCATGATGACTTGACGTCATCCCCACCTTCCTCCAGTTTATCACTGGCAGTCTCCTTTGAGTTCCCGGCCTAACCGCTGGCAACAAAGGATAAGGGTTGCGCTCGTTGCGGGACTTAACCCAACATTTCACAACACGAGCTGACGACAGCCATGCAGCACCTGTCTCAGAGTTCCCGAAGGCACCAAAGCATCTCTGCTAAGTTCTCTGGATGTCAAGAGTAGGTAAGGTTCTTCGCGTTGCATCGAATTAAACCACATGCTCCACCGCTTGTGCGGGCCCCCGTCAATTCATTTGAGTTTTAACCTTGCGGCCGTACTCCCCAGGCGGTCGACTTAACGCGTTAGCTCCGGAAGCCACGCCTCAAGGGCACAACCTCCAAGTCGACATCGTTTACGGCGTGGACTACCAGGGTATCTAATCCTGTTTGCTCCCCACGCTTTCGCACCTGAGCGTCAGTCTTTGTCCAGGGGGCCGCCTTCGCCACCGGTATTCCTCCAGATCTCTACGCATTTCACCGCTACACCTGGAATTCTACCCCCCTCTACAAGACTCTAGCCTGCCAGTTTCGGATGCAGTTCCCAGGTTGAGCCCGGGGATTTCACATTCGACTTGACAGACCGCCTGCGTGCGCTTTACGCCCAGTAATTCCGATTAACGCTTGCACCCTCCGTATTACCGCGGCTGCTGGCACGGAGTTAGCCGGTGCTTCTTCTGCGAGTAACGTCAATTGCTGCAGTTATTAACCACAACACCTTCCTCCTCGCTGAAAGTACTTTACAACCCGAAGGCCTTCTTCATACACGCGGCATGGCTGCATCAGGCTTGCGCCCATTGTGCAATATTCCCCACTGCTGCCTCCCGTAGGAGTCTGGACCGTGTCTCAGTTCCAGTGTGGCTGGTCATCCTCTCAGACCAGCTAGGGATCGTCGCCTAGGTGAGCCGTTACCCCACCTACTAGCTAATCCCATCTGGGCACATCCGATGGCAAGAGGCCCGAAGGTCCCCCTCTTTGGTCTTGCGACGTTATGCGGTATTAGCTACCGTTTCCAGTAGTTATCCCCCTCCATCGGGCAGTTTCCCAGACATTACTCACCCGTCCGCCACTCGTCACCCAAGGAGCAAGCTCCTCTGTGCTACCGTTCGACTTGCATGTGTTAGGCCTGCCGCCAGCGTTCAATCTGAGCCATGATCAAACTCTTCAATTTAAAAGTTTGATGCTCAATGAATTAAACTTCGTAATGAATTACGTGTTCACTCGTTGAGACTTGGTATTCATTTTTCGTCTTGCGACGTTAAGAATCCGTATCTTCGAGTGCCCACACAGATTGTCTGATAAATTGTTAAAGAGCAGTGCCGCTTCGCTTTTTCTCAGCGGTGCGGGGTGTGCATATTACGCCATCCCGCTACGAAGTCAAGCATTTAATTTCGCTTTCTTCGCCGGAGTTCTCAGTGGAACTCCGCTGACCCGGCGGCTTGTAATCCGTTGTTCCGTGTCAGTGGAGGCGCATTATAGGGAGTTATTTCAGGCTGACAAGGGGAAATTTAAAATAACTTTCCGAGTGCGTGTTTTTTCACCAAAACAACCATTAACATGCCATAAAATAAGCAAATTGCCGTTTTTGCAGCCGCAATCACACTTCCAGGTGGCATACTAATGAATAAGAAAAAGAGTAAGGAAGAACATTCATGCCGTTAAATGCCCAACAGCTAGCCGCACAGAAAAACTTGTCCTACGTTCTGGCCGAAAAGCTGGCTCAGCGAATATTAAAAGGTGAATACGCGCCGGGTGCGATATTGCCTGGCGAAATAGAGCTGGGCGATCAGTTTGGCGTGAGTCGCACCGCGGTAAGAGAGGCGGTAAAAACATTAACGGCAAAAGGTATGGTATTACCGCGCCCACGTATTGGCACACGCGTCATGCCGCAAGCAAACTGGAACTTCCTTGACCAGGAGCTGCTCACCTGGTGGATGACAGAAGATAATTTCCCGCAGGTCATTAAACATTTTCTGGTGATGCGTATCAGCCTGGAGCCTCAGGCGTGCTTACTGGCAGCGACCATAGGTACGGCTGAACAGAAAGCGCACCTCAACACGCTGATGGAAGAGATGGTCGAGCTGAAAAGAAACTTCAGACGCGAACGCTGGATTGAGGTTGATATCGCCTGGCATGAGCACATCTATGAAATGAGTGCGAATCCGTTCCTTATTTCCTTTGCATCTCTGTTCCATTCGGTTTACCAGACCTACTTTACCTCTATTACCTATAACGATGTGGTGAAACTGGATTTGCACCAGGCCATTGTCGATGCAATAGATGATAACGATGGCGATCGCGCCTTTGCTGCCTGTCAGGCATTGCTGATAGCACCGAACGTGCTACCGGATAAATAATATGTCAGAAAAGAAATCACGCAGTATGGCCGGGCTACCGTGGATAGCAGCCATGGCCTTTTTTATGCAGGCACTAGACGCCACGATCCTCAATACCGCCCTACCCGCAATAGCACATAGTCTTAACCGCTCTCCACTCGCCATGCAGTCGGCCATTATCAGCTATACCCTGACTGTCGCGATGCTGATCCCGGTAAGTGGTTGGCTGGCAGACCGATTTGGTACCCGACGCGTCTTTATGATTGCCGTTAGCCTGTTTACGTTGGGATCGCTGGCCTGTGCGCTGTCCAGTTCCTTAAGCGAGCTGGTGATTTTCCGTGTCATTCAGGGGATCGGTGGCGCCATGATGATGCCCGTTGCCCGTCTGGCGTTATTGCGTGCTTACCCCCGCAGCGAACTGCTTCCCGTGCTTAACTTCGTCACCATGCCAGGACTTGTGGGGCCGATTTTAGGTCCGGTATTGGGCGGTGTACTGGTTACATGGGCCAGTTGGCACTGGATCTTCCTGATTAATATTCCAATTGGCATTGCCGGTATCTTCTATGCCCGCAAATATATGCCGAACTTCACCACGCCACGCCGCGGTTTTGATATGACCGGTTTCTTTCTGTTTGGTTTGAGCCTGGTATTGTTTTCAAGCGGCGTTGAATTGTTCGGTGAGAAGCTTGTCGAGACCTGGGTCGCACTCGGTATTATTCTTGCCAGTGTGTTGTTACTACTCGCCTATATTCGCCATGCGCGTCGCCACCCAACGCCGCTGATATCGCTTCCGATATTTAAGACTCGGACCTTTTCTGTTGGGATCGCCGGAAACCTCGCCACTCGCCTGGGTACAGGCTGTGTGCCCTTCTTAATGCCGCTGATGTTGCAGGTAGGATTTGGATATCCGGCTCTGATAGCCGGCTGCATGATGGCGCCAACAGCGTTAGGTTCAATTCTGGCAAAATCCATGGTGACGCAGGTACTGCGCAAACTCGGCTACAGGACCACATTGGTGGGTGTTACGGTATTTATCGGCCTGATGATTGCGCAGTTCGCTTTGCAATCTCCTGCCATGCCGATCTGGATGCTAATCCTGCCGTTGTTCATTTTAGGTATGGCGATGTCCACCCAGTTTACTTCAATGAATACCATCACTCTGGCGGATCTGACCGATGAAAACGCCAGCAGCGGCAACAGCGTATTGGCCGTTACTCAGCAGTTATCAATCAGTTTAGGGGTAGCCATCAGCGCCGCCGTTCTGCGTATCTATGAAGGTATGGAAGGAACCAATACGGTCGAGCAGTTCCACTACACCTTTATGACGATGGGCGCTATCACGGTAATATCCGCGCTGATGTTCATGCTGCTAAAAGCCAAAGATGGACGTAACCTGATCAAAGATCGGCACAAACCTAAACCGACCCCCGCTCCATAAGAACAGGAGTAAGCTGCAAACGCTGTTGCTGTAATGCGGGCTGCGCCATCCGGTGAATTAATACATCGATGGCCAGTTCGCCCAATTCATCTTTTGGTTGGTGGATGGTCGTCAGGGGCGGCGTCATATAGCGCGCCAGCTCGATATCATCGTAACCCACCACAGCCATATCCTGCGGAATGCGCAATCCTGACTGGTACAGAGCCTGATACGCGCCAACTGCCATTGCATCATTGCCGGTAAAAACAGCCTGCGGTCGCTGTTTATGCGACAGCAACGTTTGCATAGCTTCAAAGCCGCCGCCGAACTCAAAGTCACCGGTAATCTCGTAGCCTTCCGGGACAGGCAACCCCGCCCGCTTCATTGCTGCCCGATATCCTTCCAGACGCAAACGCGCCGGGGTTTTATCCAGCGGCCCGGTGATGCAGGCAATGCGCGTAAACCCTTTTTCGATAAGATGTTGCGTGGCTAAATCCCCGCCCAGCAAGGAGTTATCCTGAATCAGATCGCTTTCACCATCAAAAGGTGACCAGTCCATCATCACGGTCGGTATAGAAGGATAACGCTGCATTATCTCTCTGGAAGGCTGATGTGTTTCGGTGCAGAGCAGCAACAAGCCGTCCACACGTTTTTGCATCAGAGTTTCCAGGTTACGGTTCATGCGCTGTTCATCGCCTTCGGTATTGCACAGCACCAGGCTGTAGCCGCGCTCAAAACAGCTACGTTCAACGCCGCGCACTAGTTCAGAATAGAAGGGATTGGTACTGGCAGTGATTAACATGCCAATCGTGCGGGTCTGGTTTAACTTGAGGCTACGCGCCAGCGCGGAGGGCGCGTAGTTAAGCGCTTTAATTGCAGCTTCTACTTTGTCAGTGACGGACTCACTGACAAAGCGATCTTTATTAATGACGTGAGAAACCGTCGACGTGGAAACACCCGCCAGGCGGGCGACGTCCTTCATTGTAGCCAAGCGTTACCTCTGTTGACTTAAAAACGCTTCTATTTCTTCGCGCCACGGAACGGAAGGCTGTGCGCCTTTACGGGTAACCGCAATCGCCGCAGCGGCATGCGCAAAACGGATCGCTTCAGGCAGCGGAGTCTCTTCCAGCAACGCCGTAATTAACGCGCCATTAAAGGTGTCTCCAGCGGCAATAGTATCAACGGCTTCCACTTTAAAACCGGGCACACGCTGTCCTTCGCCATTAACACTGGCCCACACACCGCGACTACCTAAAGTAATCAGTACAGTATGGATACCTTTAGCGTGCAATGCCTGCGCCGCTTTGGCCGCGTCTTCATCATTTTCGACCCGGATCCCCGTCAGCTTTTCAGCCTCGGTTTCATTCGGGGTAATAATATCCACCAGCGCCAGCAGTTCATCAGAAAGTTCACGTGCCGGTGCCGGGTTCAGGGCGACCATGGTCTTATTTTGATGTGCAATCTTTGCTGCAGTCAGTACGCTTTCGATCGGCGATTCTAACTGCATAAGTAAGGCGGACGCCTGAGCAATACGCTCATGCTGTGCTTCCACCAACGCTGGCGAAAGAGCTGCGTTCGCTCCGGCATGAATGCCGATAACGTTCTCACCTTCACCATTCACAAAAATCAACGCCACTCCGGTCGATTCCCCCGAAATCACGCTAATCGGCGCGATATCGATGTTGTCTTTGGCTAACTGTTTACGCACACTTTCGCCAATATCATCATCGCCCGTACAGGCAATGAATGCGATATTCGCGCCACTACGACCCGCAGCAACAGCCTGATTCGCGCCTTTACCGCCAAATGCGACCTGATAATGGCTACCAGTTACGGTTTCACCAGGTGTCGGGAAAGAGTTAAGGTTAAGGATGTGATCGGCATTGATACTGCCAAGAACAACGAGGTTGCCTGCGGTTTTCATATTTGGTGTTCCAAGTCAAAGTGCGCCACCGGGTTAGGGTGGCGCGTGCCCTGCTTTTCTTTTTACGCTTTCATCCCCAAAATCAGATACGGGGATGGCGTATTTATGTCTCCATCAGGCCGCGAGCGACCTGAATCGGTATTACTGCTTGATGACCAGCTTCAGGTCAACCGGATATTTAGCCTGAACCTTCTCGCCTTTCAGGACTTTATCTGCAGTCTCAACGCCTTTCGCGCCGATCTGATCCGGCAACTGAGCAATGGTCGCAGCCAGTTTGCCATCATTTACTGCTTTTTCGCCATCTGGAGTGCCGTCAAATCCAACCACCATCACATCAGATTTACCCGCGGTTTGCAGTGCGCGCAGCGCACCCAGCGCCATTTCATCGTTCTGGGCAAATACGGCCTGCACATCAGGATGCGCGGTCAGCAGGTTCTGCATGACGTTCAGACCTTTGGTGCGGTCGAAGTCTGCCGGCTGGCTGGCCAGTACGTTAAATTTGTGTGCCGCAACGGCCTGCTGGAAACCTTCGCCACGCTCACGCGCCGCTGAAGTTCCGGCAATCCCTTGCAGTTCGATAACTTTCGCGCCTTCACCTGCTTTCTTCGCGATGTAATCACCCGCAATTTTGCCACCCAACACGTTATCAGACGCGATGTGGCTTACCACTTCGCCTTTGGAGGCAACACGGTCAAGGGTAATAACCGGAATTTTTGCCTGGTTAGCCATCTTCACAGCATTACCAACGGCATCAGAGTCAGTCGGGTTGATCAGCAGAATTTTAGTTCCACGAACCGTTAAGTCCTGAACGTTAGCCAGCTCTTTCGCCGGATTGTTCTGCGAGTCCAGAATCACCAGGTTGTAACCCAGCTTATCCGCCTCTTTTTGCGCCCCATCCTTCAGAGAAACAAAGAACGGGTTGTTGAGGGTGGAGACCACCAGCGCAATGGTACCTTTCGCCATCGCATTCGCGCTCACGGTGGCGCTCAGCGCAACAGCAGAAACCAGGGTAGCCAGTTTTTTCATGTTCATATTTAAGATGTCCTGTAATCGTTGTTACTGCTTTTTGTTGTCTACCAGTACCGCCAGCAAAATCACCACCGCTTTGACGATCATCTGGTAATAGGAGGATACACCTAACAAATTCAAACCATTATTGAGGAAACCAAGAATCAATGCGCCGATCAGCGTCCCAACAATACGTCCTTTACCACCCGCCAGGCTGGTACCGCCTAACACCACCGCTGCGATAGCATCCAGCTCATAGCCAGTACCTGCCGTCGGTTGTGCGGAGGAGAGTCGCGCGACTTCAATGATGCCCGCCAGCGATGCCAGCAGACCGCACAGTGAGTAAACGATAATTTTGATTTTACTGACGCTGATACCAGACAAACGCGTTGCCGCTTCGTTACCGCCCAGCGCGTAGATATAACGGCCCAGACGAGTGTGGTGCAGCATGTACCACGCCGCGAGGAAGACAATCCCCATGATCCACACTGGCGTAGGGATGCCTAACGGACGACCAATACCAAACCAGCCAAACACATCGGCATTGTCAGTAAACCCGGTATTAACCGGACTGCCGTTGGTGTACACCATGGTCACGCCGCGCAGCAGCAGCATCATCACTAGCGTTGCAATAAACGCCTGCACCCGGCCTTTCGCAACAATCACCCCGGTGACTGCGCCAATGGCAGCGCCGAGCGCCAGGGCCGCAGCAACAGCCACCAGCGCATTGACCTCAATCCCTACAATTGAAGCCGCAACCGCGCCGGTAAGCGCCAGCAAGGAACCGACGGACAGATCGATACCCGACGTCAGGATAACCAGCGTCATGCCAACGGCCATGATGGCGTTCACCGACGTTTGCTGGAGAATGTTGAACAGGTTATTAACGGTAAAAAAGTTAGGGCTCATGGTGGAAACAATCGCGATCAGCACTAACAGAGCGATGAGCGACTTTTGCTCCAGAAGCCATGCTTTAGTGAAATAACGGCGACCAGAAACAGCCTGGGTAGTCATCTTTTTTACTCCTGATTCACGCGATTAAGCTTGCCCACAGCGGCAGCCATTAATACTTCCTGAGTGGCCTGCTCGCGAGTGAACTCACCGCCGAGATGCCCTTCATGCATAACGATAATTCGATCGCTCATGCCCAATACTTCTGGCATCTCAGAGGAGACCAGAATGATGCTCAGCCCGTCAGCCTTAAACTGGTTGATAAGCTGATAGATTTCTTTCTTGGCCCCAACGTCAACGCCGCGCGTTGGTTCATCAAGGATCAGCACTTTTGGCCGGGTCATCAGACCGCGCGCAATCGCCACTTTCTGCTGGTTACCGCCGGAAAGCAGGCCGATAGCCTGTTCCATTGATGGTGTTTTAACATTGAACAGACGAATAAAATCACCCACCGCCTGCTGCTCATCTTTATGTTTAAGGCTTCCACCGGCGCGGCTGAAATAACGCAGCGCGGTCAGTGACATGTTCTCTTTCACCGACATGCCCAGCACTAAGCCATCGCGTTTACGGTCTTCAGAAATATAGACGATGCCGTTAGCCAACCCATCCTGCGGCGAACGGGTAACCACTTCATGGCCATCAAGCGTGACGTAACCGCTGGTGCGCGGCAATGCGCCGTACAATACTTTCATCAGTTCGGTACGTCCGGCCCCCATCAGCCCGGATACGCCAAGGATCTCGCCTTTACGCAGCGTGAACGAAACATCGTTTACGCCAGGACCGCACAGGTTATCGACCTTCAGGCGAATATCACCCGGCGCTTTTTCCAGGCGCGGGTACTGATCTTCCAGCTTACGTCCCACCATCATTTCAATCAGCGAGTCTTCAGTCAGCGAGGCAACCTCACGTTCGGCAATAAACTGCCCGTCGCGGAAGACGGTTACGTCATCGCAAATCTCGAAGATCTCTTTCATACGGTGAGAAATATAGACAATGCCGCGTCCCTGGGATTTCAGTTCGCGGATGACGCGGAACAGGGATTCGGTTTCGGTATCGGTGAGGGCATCCGTCGGTTCATCCATAATGATGACCTTCGATTCAAAGCTCAGCACTTTGGCAATTTCGACCATCTGCTGATCGCCAATCGACAGCTCACCAACCAGTCTGTCGCTTTTAAAGCGTAGATTGAGTTTGGCGAGCAGCAGATCGGCTTCGGCGTACATCTTCTTCCAGTCAATTTTGCCAAAGCGATTCACAAACTCACGGCCAAGAAAAATGTTCTCGGCGATAGTGAGTTGCGGGATCAGGTTCAGCTCCTGGTGGATGATACCGATTCCGGCTTCCTGGGAGGATTTCGGGCCGTTAAAGGTGGTCTCTTTCCCCAGCCACAATAAAGAACCGGCATCACGGGTATAGATCCCGGTCAGCACTTTCATCATGGTGGATTTGCCCGCGCCGTTTTCGCCCACCAGCGCCATCACGCGGCCAGGGTAGACATTCAGCGCGGCGCCGGATAGCGCTTTTACGCCCGGGAACGCTTTATCGATCCCTTTGAGTTGCAGTAATGCGTTCATGATGGCCTCAGAACGTGACGCCAGCACAGAGAATGATATTCGCATACGGAGAACATTCTCCGCTGCGAATTACCGCCTGACTGTCTGCGGTTTGTTTTTTGAATTGTTCATGCGTGGTGTAACGAATTTCTATGGTGTTTCCCTGGTGTTGTTGCAGTTGCTCAATGTGGCTGAGCAACGTTTCGTGGAGTTGCGGATTATGTTGTTTAATTTCCGACGCGAGAATAGCCGCCTCGACCTGCATTTCACGTGTGACCACATCCAGTACCTGCATAAAAGAAGGTACGCCCTGGGTTAATGCCATATCAATACGCGTTGTGCTGTTCGGGATGGGTAAACCTGCATCACACACCACCAGCGTATCGGTATGCCCCAGACGGGAGATCACCGTTGAAATTTCAGAGTTGAGTACCGTGCCTTTCTTCATTTTCTTTCCCCACTAGCGAAACGTTTCGCTGGAGATAAGTGTAGTGCGAAGAGTGGACAGAAAACCACCGCGACGTTACGAAAATGTGATCGCCATCGAAACGTTTCGCAAGGATTATCATTTGATGAAATGAAAACTGAGAGGGGCAAAACAAAACGCCCCCTTTCGCGATGAAAGAGGGCGTCGATGAGATTAAATCTCTACCTGAGTACCAAGCTCAATAACCCGGTTCGGTGGGATTTCAAACTGGTCCGGCGCGCGCAGCGCGTTGCGCTGTAGCAGCAGATACAGCTTGCCGCGCAGACGCAGGTACCATGGCCGCTTGCCTACAATCAACGACTCATGCGACATGAAGAAGGACGTTTCCATCATCCGACAGCTTAAGCCTTCCAGACCGCAGCGATGGAACACTTCCTCCACGTTCGGCGTTTCGCGCCAACCGTAGCTGGCCACCACGCGCCAGAAGGTGGGCGATAACTGCTCAATCTGCACTCTACGCACGTTGTGAACATAGGGCGCATCTTCCGTGCGCAGCGTCAGCAGAATAACGCGCTCATGCAGCACCTTGTTATGCTTGAGGTTATGCAGAAGCGCAAACGGGATGACGTTCAGTGCGCGGGACATATACACCGCCGTTCCCGGCACGCGTACCGGTGGCGATTTCTCCAGAGAAGCAATCATCGCCTCCAGAGAGTTACCGTGCTCATGCATGCGACGCAGCAGACGGAAGCGTTCGCTTTTCCAGGTGGTCATGATGGTGAACATCACCAGACCCAGCGTCAGAGGCAGCCAACCGCCAGAAATAAGCTTATCGAGGTTCGCGGAGAACAGCGGAACATCGACGCACAAGAACGCCACCAGGATCAGGAAGACGAAGTATTTATTCCAGTGCCAGTTTTTGCGCGCCACGGTGGTCGACAGAATTGAAGTCAGTACCATCGTCCCCGTTACCGCAATCCCATACGCCGCGGCAAGGTTACTGGAGTGTTCAAAGCTCACAATCACGATAACTACCGCAAAATAGAGCATCCAGTTAACGAAAGGAATGTAAATCTGGCCCGATTCCATTTCCGAGGTATGGATGATACGCATCGGCGATAAATACCCCAGACGTACGGCCTGACGCGTCAGCGAGAAGACACCGGAGATAACCGCCTGAGAAGCGATAACCGTTGCCAGCGCGGCGAGGATCAACAATGGAATTAATGCCCAGTCCGGCGCCAGCAGGAAAAATGGGTTTTTGATCGCTTCAGGATGCTTTAACAGCAACGCGCCCTGCCCAAAATAGTTCAGCACCAGTGAAGGCAATACCACGGAGAACCATGCCAGACGAATCGGCAATTTACCGAAGTGGCCCATATCCGCATACAGCGCTTCAACACCGGTAATCGACAGCACCACCGCACCCAGCGCGATAAAGGACAGCGTTTTGAATTCGAGGAAGAAATGCACCGCCCAATACGGATTGAGCGCCTGCAGCACTTCCGGATTGCCAATAATACTGCGCACACCTAATACCGCGAGCGTCAGGAACCATAGCAGCATAATCGGCGCAAACAGCTTACCGACCATGCCGGTACCGTGTTTTTGAATCAAAAACAGCAGGGTCAGCACAATTATTGAGAGCGGAACAATCCAGGTATCCAGTTGCGGGGCAACTATCTCCAGACCTTCAATTGCAGACATCACCGAAATGGCTGGCGTAATCACCACTTCACCATAGAAGAAGCTGCCGCCTATCAATCCCATAATGACCAGCATGGAGGTTGTTCGCGCCGAGGTATTGCGCCCGGCCAATGACATCAGCGTCAGGATCCCGCCTTCTCCGGCGTTATCTGCGCGCATGACAAACGTCAGGTATTTAATGGAGACAACAAAGATCAGCAGCCAGAAAATCAGCGAGAGAAAACCAAATACGGCATCACGTTCAACGCCAAAACCAAACTGGCCGGACAAACATTCACGAAGCGTATAAAGTGGGCTGGTACCAATATCACCGTAGACAACCCCAATGGCCGCAAGGGTAATCGCAGACAATGATTGTTTATTATCAGTGCTCATAGACTCGTCTTTCGTTTATACACATCATCTTTCAAGCCACTCCGTGTGGGCTGCATTCGTTATTCCCCCCATCCCAGAAGAAAACTCCATTGCCGCCTTGGTGCAGCTTGATTGATTTGGTGTATATATAAGAAATGTGTGCGTCGTCCCTTGGCCCACAAAAAGGCGCACAGTATGCACGATTAATCACAAAATCGTACCCCTAAATGAGACCAGATTAATCTGGCTCAAAGAAAAATAAGCGCACCTTCAGTCTATTACTGCAATGGTGTGAAGCATCTATACTCGCAGTTTATGCAGTACATTTGGCGAAAGGACGCCACTTCATTATGGCTCACCCACATTTATTAGCGGAAAGAATTTCCCGTCTGAGCAATGCGCTGGAAAAGGGACTTTATGAACGTAGCCACGCCATTCGTCTGTGTCTGCTGGCAGCACTCAGCGGCGAGAGCGTTTTCTTATTAGGCCCCCCGGGGATCGCAAAAAGCTTAATTGCCCGCCGACTGAAGTTTGCCTTCCAAAACGCGCGCGCTTTTGAATACCTGATGACGCGCTTCTCTACGCCCGAAGAGGTGTTTGGTCCACTGTCCATTCAGGCGTTAAAAGACGAAGGTCGCTATGAACGCTTAACGGCGGGCTATCTTCCTGAAGCTGAAATCGTTTTTCTCGATGAAATCTGGAAAGCAGGCCCGGCAATCCTTAACACCCTGTTGACCGCCATTAACGAACGTCACTTCCGTAACGGCGCGTATGAAGAAAAAATTCCGATGCGTCTGCTGGTGGCGGCTTCCAACGAACTGCCTGAAGCAGACAGCAGCCTGGAAGCGCTGTACGACCGTATGCTGATTCGTCTGTGGCTGGATAAAGTTCAGGACAAGGCCAATTTCCGCTCCATGCTGTTAAGTCAGCAGGATGAAAGCGACAATCCGGTCCCGGCATCATTGCAGGTGACGGATGAAGAGTATCACCAGTGGCAAAAAGACATTGGTGCCATCAAGCTTCCCGATCGCGTGTTTGAGCTCATTTTCACGCTGCGCCAACAGTTGGACGTGTTACCGAATGCACCTTATGTGTCCGATCGTCGCTGGAAAAAAGCGATCCGCTTACTCCAGGCCAGTGCTTTCTTTAGCGGACGCGATGCGGTAGTACCTATCGACCTGATCCTGCTGAAAGATTGCCTGTGGTACGACGCACAAAGCCTGAATCTGATGCAACAACAGCTTGAAATATTGATGACCGGACACGCCTGGCAACAGCAAGCCATGCTGACGCGTCTGGGCAGTATTGTGCAGCGCCGCATTCAGCTCCAGCAGCAGCAAAGCGACAAAACGGCGTTCACGGTGATCCGCCAGGGCGGAATGTTCAGCCGTCGTCCTCATTATGATTTACCGCCAGAAGCCTCGTCTTCTGTCGTGACCTTACTGCTGCAAAAGCCTTTAAAACTGCATGATATGGAGGTTATCCATATAGCTTTCGAACGTGGCGCGCTGGAACTGTGGCTAACAAAAGGCGGTGAGATCCGCGGAAAACTAAACGGGATCGGCTTTGCCCAAACGCTGAATATGGAAGTCGATAGCGCACAGCATCTGGTTGTACGCGATGTCAGTTTACAAGGTTCTCGCCTGGCGCTGCCGGGGGCTTCGCAAGAGAGTATGCCCGCAGAGATAAAACAGGAGCTTGAAGCGCTCGATAACGAGTGGCATCAGCAGCACAGCGCATTCAGCGAACAGCAAAAATGCCTGTTTATTCATAGCGACTGGTTAGGCCGCATTGAGGCCAGCCTGCAGGATGTCGGGGCGCAAATCCGCCAGGCGCAACAATGCTGACCCTTGATACGCTCAACATCATGCTGGCAGTCAGCGAAGAGGCGATGATCGAAGAGATGATCGTCGCCCTGCTGGCTTCCCCAAAGATGGTGGTATTTTTTAAAAAATTTCCTCGCCTTAAAAAAGCGATCACTGACGACATTCCCCGCTGGCGTGAATCATTGCGTAGCCGCCTCAAAGATACCCATGTACCGCCGGAGCTGATGGAGGAGGTTATGTGCTATCAACAAAGCCAGCTCCTCTCTCATGCGCAGTTTATCGTTCAGCTACCGCAAATATTATCGCTATTGCACCGCCTTCATTCGCCTTGGGCCGGGCAAGCGCAGCAACTGGTCAATGACAACAGCACCTTTACGCCCGCACTACATACGCTTTTTCTCCAGCGCTGGCGCCTGAGCCTGGTGGTGCAAACCACAACGCTGAATCAGCAACTGCTGGAAGAAGAGCGCGAGCATTTGCTCAGTGAAGTACAGGAACGGATGACCCTCAGCGGGCAACTGGAACCTGTACTGGCAGAAAATGACAACGCAGTAGGCCGGTTGTGGGATATGAGCGCGGGCCAAATCAAGCGCGGTGATTATCAGTTGATGGTGAAATACGGCGAATTTCTGACGCAACAACCCGAACTCCAGCGCCTGGCCGAGCAGTTAGGTCGTTCCAGAGAGGCGAAATCCGTGCCGCGTAAAGATGCGCCAATGGAAACCTTCCGTACCCTGGTGCGCGAACCGGCAACCGTCCCGGAGCAGGTGGATGGCATCCAGCAAAGTGACGATATCCTGCGCCTGCTACCGCCAGAGCTGGCCACGCTGGGCATTACCGAACTGGAATACGAGTTCTACCGACGGCTGGTGGAAAAGCAACTGCTCACCTACCGCCTGCACGGCGAAGCATGGCGTGAGAAAGTAACGGAACGTCCGGTGGTGCATCAGGATTTTGACGAGCAGCCGCGCGGGCCTTTTATCGTCTGCGTTGATACCTCGGGATCGATGGGCGGGTTTAATGAGCAGTGTGCGAAAGCCTTTTGCCTGGCGCTAATGCGCGTCGCCCTTGCCGATAACCGGCGCTGTTTCATTATGCTGTTTTCAACAGAAGTGGTGCGCTATGAGCTTTCCGGTCCGGAGGGCATCGAACAGGCGATCCGCTTTTTAAGTCAGCGCTTTCGTGGCGGCACTGATATTGCCAGCTGTTTTCGCGCCATAATTGAGCGCATGCAGGGTCGGGAATGGTTTGATGCAGATGCGGTGGTAATCTCAGATTTTATCGCTCAGCGATTGCCCGATGAGGTCGTCAATAAAGTGGGTGAATTACAGCGGGTGCACCAGCACCGTTTTCACGCGGTGGCGATGTCAGCACATGGCAAACCCGGCATCATGCGCATTTTCGATCATATCTGGCGCTTTGATACCGGGATGCGAAGCCGCCTGCTCAGGCGCTGGCGGCGTTAATTGTTACAGCAGAGATGCGACGCTTTCACGTACCTGGGCCGGCCATACGCCACACTGAACCTGACCAATGTGCGGTAATTGCAGCAACAGCATGGTCAGACGCGACTGCCCAATGCCGCCACCAATTGTCTGCGGCATTTCACCGCGCAGCAGCGCCTGGTGCCACTCCAGACTCAGGCGATCTTCATCACCGGTCAGAGACAGCTGGTGTTTCAGGGCGTCAGCATCCACACGGATCCCCATAGAAGACAGCTCAAACGCATCTTCCAGAACCGGGTTCCAGACCAGAATATCACCGTTCAGACCGGCATGACCCAGCTCGGACGCTGAACTCCAGTCATCATAATCCGGCGCACGTACGTCATGACGGTGACCGTCACTGAGCTTACCGCCGATCCCCACCAGGAATACCGCACCCAGCTCTTTAGCGATCGCACGTTCACGACCTTTTGCATCAAGATCCGGATAACGAGATAACAGCTCCTGGCTATGAACAAAGTGGATCTGCTCTGGCAGGAACGGTGCCAGACCAAACTCTTTGCTAACCGCAGCTTCGGTGGCCTTAATTCCCGCCCAGATAGCCTCTACCGTGCTTTTCAGAGTGGAGAATTGACGCTCACCGTCGCCCATCACGCGCTCCCAGTCCCACTGGTCAACGTACACTGAGTGCAGCGGGGAGAGGCGATCTTCATCGGGACGCAGGGCTTTCATGTGCGTGTACAGCCCCTCGCCTGCGCTAAAGTCGTGTTGTCCTAACGTTTGACGCTTCCACTTCGCCAGTGAATGAACCACTTCGAATTGAGCGTCTGGCAATGCTTTAACCTTCACCTGCACCGCTTTCTCACAGCCCGACAAGTTATCCTGCGTGCCATCTCCAACGCGGCTGAGGATCGGCGCCTGAACTTCGATCAGGCCTAAACGCTCTTCCAGCTGGCGAGAAAAATGAGATTTTACGAAGCTAATTTGACGTTGTTTGGCAATGTAAGCGGTTTTCATTATGTGTACTCCTGTGTCCTGTTGCCTATGATTAAGCAACAGAATGGAGGTAATATTCAATAATCAACAAACAAAAAGCCGTCTTCGATTTTGATTCGTTAAAATTAACGTCTAAAATAGAGGGAATCATTAATCTACATAAGAAAAACCTATGGAAAATTATCAGATCGACAATCTGGACCGTGGCATTCTTGACGCCTTAATGGAAAATGCTCGTACCGCCTACGCAGAATTAGCCAAACAGTTCGGCGTCAGCCCAGGAACAATTCACGTTCGCGTAGAAAAGATGAAGCAGGCGGGGATTATTACCGGCGCGCGGATTGATGTCAGTCCCAAACAATTGGGTTATGACGTCGGCTGCTTTATCGGCATCATCCTGAAAAGTGCGAAAGACTATCCGTCAGCGCTGGCCAGACTGGAAAGCCTCGATGAAGTGACCGAAGCGTATTACACCACCGGGCACTACAGCATCTTTATTAAGGTGATGTGCAAGTCGATCGACGCATTGCAGCAGGTACTTATCAACAAGATCCAAACAATTGACGAAATTCAGTCCACGGAAACGCTGATCGTCCTGCAAAACCCGATCATGCGTACCATCAAGCCGTGATCGCTTTTTTTAATACCCTGGTTTTCCACAGGTAGATCCCAGCTCGCTCACAGCGTACAATACGCCCTCTTTATAAAGGTGGGCGATCATGGCAGACATCACTCTTATCAGCGGTAGTACGCTTGGCAGTGCGGAATATGTAGCAGAGCATCTGGCTGAAAAGCTGGACGACGCCGGTTTTTCCAGCGAAATACTGCATGGGCCAATGCTTGAAGAGGTTCCAACTGACGGGATCTGGCTGATTATCAGCTCCACGCACGGTGCGGGAGATATTCCTGACAACCTGCAGCCTTTATATGATGCGTTACGCGAGCAAAAGCCGGACCTGTCACAAGTGCGCTTTGGTGCAATCGGGATCGGCAGTCGTGAATATGACACCTTTTGCGGCGCAATCGACAAGCTGGAAGCCGAATTGAAGGCCTGTGGGGCAAAACAGATCGGCGAAACACTCAGGATCAACGTGCTGGAACATGAAATTCCGGAAGATCCGGCTGAAATTTGGCTGGGATCGTGGCATCCGTTGCTCAGAGATTTGTAAAGATCGCACTTTTTTATGTGGATAACTCTGGTTAAAAGCTTGGATCAACCGGTAGTTATCCCAAGAACAACCGTTGTTCAGTTTTTGAGTTGTGTATAACCCTTCATTCTGATCCCAGCTTATACGGACCAGGATCACCGATCATTCACAGCTAATGATCCTCAGCAACCTGTTGATCTTACTTAAAGGATCGTCCTTATCCACAGAAAGGTGCGATCCTAATAAGAGATCACAATAAAACAGATCTCTAAATAAAAAGATCTTCTTTTTAATACCCAGGATCCCAGGTCTTTCTCCATCGACTAAAGTTGAGTAGAATCCACGGCCCGGGCTTCAATCCATTTTCACACCGCGTTATGCGAGGCAATTACCATGTTTTATCAGGATCCTTTTGACGTCATCATCATTGGCGGGGGTCATGCAGGCACCGAGGCCGCAATGGCCGCGGCGCGAATGGGTCAACAGACTCTGCTTTTGACACACAATATCGACACTCTGGGGCAGATGAGCTGCAACCCGGCGATCGGCGGTATTGGGAAGGGACACCTGGTAAAAGAAGTGGATGCGCTTGGTGGATTGATGGCAAAAGCGATCGACCATGCCGGTATTCAGTTTAGGATACTAAACGCAAGCAAAGGGCCAGCCGTTCGCGCTACCCGAGCTCAGGCCGATCGTGTGCTCTATCGTCAGGCGGTACGCACTGCGCTGGAGAATCAACCCAACCTGATGATCTTCCAGCAGGCGGTTGAAGATCTGATTGTCGAAAACGATCGCGTTGTGGGTGCAGTAACCCAAATGGGACTGAAGTTCCGTGCCAAAGCGGTCGTATTAACCGTGGGGACTTTCCTCGACGGCAAAATTCATATTGGCCTGGATAACTACAGCGGTGGCCGCGCTGGCGATCCGCCGTCCATCCCGCTGTCACGCCGTCTGCGTGAACTGCCGCTGCGCGTCAGCCGCCTGAAAACCGGTACACCGCCGCGTATCGATGCGCGCACGATTGATTTCAGCGTGCTCGGCCAGCAAAACAGCGATAACCCGATGCCGGTCTTCTCATTCCTGGGCGATGCTTCTCAGCATCCGCGCCAGATGCCGTGTTACATCACGCATACCAATGAGAAAACCCATGACGTGATCCGCAACAACCTAGATCGTAGCCCAATGTACGCTGGCGTGATCGAAGGTATCGGCCCACGCTACTGCCCGTCGATCGAAGACAAAGTGATGCGCTTTGCCGATCGTAACCAGCATCAGATCTTCCTCGAACCGGAAGGACTGACCTCTAACGAAATTTACCCGAATGGCATCTCCACCAGCTTGCCGTTCGATGTGCAGATGCAAATTGTCCGCTCCATGCAGGGGATGGAAAATGCCAGAATCGTCCGCCCAGGCTACGCGATTGAGTATGATTTCTTCGATCCGCGTGACCTGAAACCTACTCTGGAAAGCAAATTCATCCAGGGTCTGTTCTTTGCGGGCCAGATTAACGGTACAACCGGTTATGAAGAAGCTGCCGCACAAGGCATGCTGGCTGGTCTGAACGCCGCACGTTTGTCTGCTGAAAAAGAGGGATGGGCACCGCGTCGCGATCAGGCTTATCTTGGCGTGCTGGTGGACGACCTGTGTACGCTGGGCACCAAAGAACCGTACCGTATGTTCACATCTCGCGCTGAATACCGTCTGATGCTGCGTGAAGATAACGCCGACCTGCGTCTGACCGAAATTGGTCGTGAACTGGGTCTGGTGGACGATGAGCGCTGGGCTCGCTTCAACGAGAAACTGGAGCGTATCGAACAGGAACGCCAACGTCTTAAATCAACCTGGGTGAATCCGTTAGCGGAGTCCGCAGCAGAAGTGAATGCTCACCTGGCTACACCTCTGTCACGTGAAGCGAGCGGTGAAGATCTGCTGCGTCGCCCGGATATGACCTATGCTCAGTTGACCTCTTTATCTGCGTTCGCACCCGCGCTTGATGATGCTCAGGCCGCAGAACAGGTTGAGATTCAGGTGAAATACGAAGGGTATATTGCCCGTCAGCTGGAAGAAATTGAAAGACAACAGCGCAATGAAAACACCCTGTTGCCTGCAACGCTGGATTATCGTCAGGTCTCTGGCTTGTCGAATGAAGTTATCGCTAAGCTGAACGATCACAAACCCGTTTCGATCGGTCAGGCATCGCGTATTTCCGGCATAACGCCTGCCGCCATCTCCATTCTGCTGGTATGGCTGAAAAAACAAGGTATGCTGCGCCGCAGCGCTTGATAACACTATTTTGGCGGGGGCGCTTCGCTTGCCCGCCGTACAAATTTGTAGGCCCGATAAGCGAAAGCGCATCGGGCATTTGATTATTAACAGGTAACGACCGTGCTCAACAAACTCTCTCGTCTGCTGGCTGATGCCGGTATTTCTCTTACCGATCACCAGAAAAATCAGCTGATTGCGTATGTCGATATGCTGCACAAATGGAACAAAGCCTACAACCTGACGTCGGTGCGGGATCCAAACGAAATGCTGGTGCGCCATATTCTGGACAGCATTGTCGTTGCACCGTATCTGAAGGGTGAGCGTTTTATCGATGTAGGTACGGGACCGGGCCTGCCGGGAATTCCGCTCTCTATCGTGCGTCCAGAAGCGCATTTCACACTGCTCGATAGCCTGGGAAAACGTGTTCGTTTCTTGCGTCAGGTGCAGCATGAGCTTGCGCTTACTAACATCACTCCAGTGCAAAGCCGTGTTGAAGAATTTCCTTCAGAACCGCCGTTTGATGGGGTGATTAGCCGTGCTTTCGCTTCACTCAATGATATGGTGAGCTGGTGTCATCATTTGCCGGGCCAGAATGGGCGTTTTTATGCGCTAAAAGGGCAGTTGCCTGCAGATGAAATTGATTCGCTGCCAGCAGAATTCAGCGTTGAGTCCGTCGAAAAATTACGCGTTCCGCAGTTGGATGGTGAACGTCATTTGGTGGTTATTAAGCCAAACAAAATTTAATTTTTATCAAAAAAAATAGAGAAAAAACGGCTTTTCAGGTGTTAAAAGTCATAGGTAATAGTGTGGTTAAATGTCGTTACATTTCACTAGTGCCTTACGGTTTTGCATCATAACTATAACGTACCGTTTTTTGTTAAAAGCGAAACAAGTCAGCTGTGAAAATATCAGTCTGCTAAAAATAGAACGTAAGAATCACCGTTCGTGTTAATTTTTTATTATAAATGTCAATGAGCGGTTTTTTTGTTGTTAGGCGTTGTTTTTGAAATAGTGGCTATTTTTACGCTTAAATATCAAAAAGATGAAAAGGCATCAATTGCCACGTAAATAAATTATGCGAAGGTGAATATGTTCAATATGTGATCTGGTGCACGCTTTGACGCCAGTGTTTTCGCGGCATTTGCAGTTTTGCATGATCGTTCACAGTTTGCCTAAAAGTAATAAATGTGGGGCAGCGAAAAATATTTAAACATTTATTCACTTTTTAGCTACTTATTGTTTGAAATCACGAAGGCGCACCGTATAATTTGTCCGCTTTTTGATGCTTGACTCTAAGCCATAAAGAACGTTTTATACGACACGCGGCATACCTCGAAGGGAGCAGGAGTAAAAACGTGATGTCTATGTCGCTCTTGAGTCGAAACGTTGCTCGTAAGCTTTTGCTCACACAGCTTCTGGTTGTAATAGCAAGTGGATTGCTGTTTAGCCTCAAAGACCCTTTCTGGGGCATCTCCGCGTTGTGTGGAGGATTGGCAGTGTTACTGCCTAATGTGTTGTTTATGATATTTGCCTGGCGTCACCAGGTACATACACCAGCGAAGGGCCGAGTAGCCTGGTCGTTCGCTTTCGGCGAAGCCTTCAAGGTATTAGCGATGCTGGTGTTGTTGGTGGTGGCGTTGGCTGTTTTGAAAGCGGTATTCATGCCGCTGATCGTTACGTGGGTTTTGGTGCTGGTGGTTCAGATACTGGCGCCGGCTGTAATTAACAACAAAGGGTAAAGGCATCATGGCTTCAGAAAATATGACGCCGCAGGATTACATAGGACACCATCTGAATAACCTTCAGTTGGACCTACGTACATTCTCGCTGGTGGATCCGCACAACCCCCCAGCCACCTTCTGGACGCTCAATATTGACTCCATTTTCTTCTCGGTGGTTCTGGGTCTGTTGTTCCTGCTTATGTTCCGTAGCGTAGCCAAAAAGGCGACCAGCGGCGTACCAGGTAAATTTCAGACCGCGATTGAGCTGGTAATCGGCTTTGTGCATGGTAGCGTGAAAGACATGTACCATGGCAAAAGCAAGCTGATTGCTCCGCTGGCCCTGACGATTTTCGTCTGGGTATTCCTGATGAACTTGATGGATTTGCTGCCTATCGACCTGCTGCCGTACATCGGTGAGCATATCTTTGGCCTACCGGCTCTGCGTGTGGTTCCGTCTGCTGACGTGAACATCACCCTGTCGATGGCGCTGGGCGTATTTATCCTCATTCTGTTCTACAGCATCAAAATGAAAGGCATCGGTGGCTTCGCGAAAGAGTTGACGCTGCAGCCGTTCAATCACTGGGCGTTCATCCCTGTCAACTTAATCCTTGAAGGGGTAAGCCTGCTGTCCAAACCAATCTCTCTTGGTCTGCGACTGTTCGGCAACATGTATGCCGGTGAGCTGATTTTCATTCTGATTGCTGGTCTGTTGCCGTGGTGGTCACAGTGGATCCTGAATGTGCCTTGGGCCATTTTCCACATACTGATTATCACGCTGCAAGCCTTCATATTTATGGTTCTGACGATTGTCTATCTGTCGATGGCATCTGAAGAGCATTAATTTACCAACACTACTACGTTTTAACTGAAACAAACTGGAGACTGTCATGGAAAACCTGAATATGGATCTGCTGTACATTGCTGCCGCTGTGATGATGGGTCTGGCGGCAATCGGTGCTGCGATCGGTATCGGCATCCTCGGGGGTAAATTCCTGGAAGGCGCAGCGCGTCAACCGGATCTGATTCCTCTGCTGCGTACTCAGTTCTTTATCGTTATGGGTCTGGTGGATGCAATCCCAATGATCGCTGTAGGTCTGGGTCTGTACGTGATGTTTGCTGTCGCGTAGTAAGCGTTGCTTGAATTAAGAGCAATATCAGAACGTTAACTAGATAGAGGCATTGTGCTGTGAATCTTAACGCAACAATCCTCGGCCAGGCCATCGCGTTTGTCCTGTTCGTTCTGTTCTGCATGAAGTACGTATGGCCGCCATTAATGGCTGCCATCGAAAAACGTCAAAAAGAAATTGCTGACGGCCTTGCTTCTGCAGAACGAGCACATAAGGATCTTGACCTTGCAAAGGCCAGCGCGACCGACCAGCTGAAAAAAGCGAAGGCGGAAGCTCAGGTAATCATCGAGCAGGCGAACAAACGCCGTGCTCAGATCCTGGACGAAGCTAAAACTGAAGCAGAGCAGGAACGTACTAAAATCGTGGCACAGGCGCAGGCGGAAATTGACGCCGAGCGTAAACGTGCTCGCGAAGAGCTGCGTAAGCAAGTTGCTATCCTGGCTGTTGCTGGCGCCGAGAAGATCATCGAACGTTCCGTGGATGAAGCTGCTAATAGCGACATCGTGGACAAACTTGTCGCTGAACTGTAAGGAGGGAGGGGCTGATGTCTGAATTTATTACGGTAGCTCGCCCCTACGCCAAAGCAGCTTTTGACTTTGCCGTTGAGCACCAAAGCATTGACCGTTGGCAGGATATGTTGACGTTCGCCGCTGAGGTGACAAAAAACGAACAAATGGCAGAGCTTCTCTCTGGCGCGCTGGCGCCGGAAACGCTCGCTGAGTCGTTTATCGCCGTGTGCGGTGAGCAGCTGGACGAAAGCGGCCAAAACCTGATTAGGGTTATGGCTGAAAATAACCGTCTGAATGCGCTCCCGGATGTTCTTGAGCAGTTTATTCACCTGCGTGCAGCCAGTGAGGCTATCTCTGAGGTAGAAGTCACTTCTGCCAATGCACTGAGTGATGAACAGCTTACGAAGATTAGTGCTGCGATGGAAAAACGTCTGTCACGCAAAGTTAAGCTGAATTGCAAAATCGATAAGTCTGTAATGGCAGGCGTAATCATCCGAGCGGGTGATATGGTCATTGATGGCAGCGTACGCGGCCGTCTTGAGCGCCTTGCAGACGTCTTGCAGTCTTAAGGGGACTGGAGCATGCAACTGAATTCCACCGAAATCAGCGAACTGATCAAGCAGCGCATTGCTCAGTTCAATGTTGTGAGCGAAGCTCACAACGAAGGTACTATTGTTTCTGTAAGTGACGGTGTTATCCGCATTCACGGCCTGGCCGATTGTATGCAGGGTGAGATGATTTCCCTGCCGGGTAACCGTTACGCTATCGCACTGAACCTGGAGCGCGACTCCGTAGGTGCTGTTGTGATGGGGCCATACGCTGACCTCGCCGAAGGCATGAAGGTTAAGTGTACGGGTCGTATTCTGGAAGTTCCGGTTGGCCGTGGCCTGCTGGGTCGTGTGGTGAACACTCTGGGTTCCCCGATTGACGGTAAAGGTCCGGTTGATAACGATGGCTTCTCGCCAATCGAAGTTATCGCACCAGGCGTAATCGAACGTCAGTCCGTCGACCAGCCAGTACAGACCGGTTATAAATCTGTTGATGCCATGATCCCAATCGGTCGTGGCCAGCGTGAGCTGATCATCGGTGACCGTCAGACAGGTAAAACTGCGATGGCAATCGATGCCATCATCAACCAGCGTGATTCCGGCATCAAATGTGTGTACGTGGCTATCGGCCAGAAAGCGTCCACCATTTCCAACGTGGTTCGTAAACTGGAAGAACACGGCGCACTGTCCAACACCATCGTTGTTGTGGCGACCGCGTCTGAATCTGCTGCACTGCAATACCTGGCACCATATGCCGGTTGCGCAATGGGCGAATACTTCCGTGACCGCGGTGAAGATGCACTGATCGTTTACGATGACCTGTCTAAACAGGCCGTTGCTTACCGTCAGGTTTCCCTGCTGCTGCGTCGTCCGCCAGGACGTGAAGCATTCCCGGGCGACGTATTTTACCTCCACTCCCGTCTGCTGGAACGCGCATCCCGCGTAAACGCGGAATACGTTGAGAAGTTCACCAATGGTGAAGTTAAAGGTAAAACCGGCTCCCTGACCGCTCTGCCGATTATCGAAACCCAGGCGGGTGACGTTTCTGCGTTCGTTCCGACCAACGTAATTTCCATTACCGATGGTCAGATCTTCCTGGAAACCAACCTGTTTAACTCCGGTATTCGTCCGGCAGTTAACCCGGGTATCTCCGTATCTCGTGTTGGTGGTGCAGCGCAGACCAAGATCATCAAGAAACTGTCCGGTGGTATTCGTACCGCTCTGGCACAGTATCGTGAACTGGCAGCGTTTTCTCAGTTCGCTTCCGACCTGGATGAAGCTACTCGTAAGCAGCTGAGCCATGGTCAGAAAGTAACTGAACTGCTGAAGCAGAAACAGTATGCGCCAATGTCTGTTGCACAGCAGGGTGTGGTGCTGTTTGCGGCTGAACGCGGTTACCTCGAAGATGTGGAACTGGCGAAAATCGGTAGCTTCGAAGCCGCTCTGCTGGCTTACGTTGACCGTGACCACGCTCCGCTGATGCAAGAGATCAACCAGTCCGGTGGCTATAACGATGAAATCGAAGGCAAGCTGAAAGCTATCCTCGATTCCTTCAAGGCAACCCAGTCCTGGTAACGTCTGGCGGTCTGCTTTAGGGCGGACCGCAAGGCATTGAGGAGAAGCTCATGGCCGGCGCAAAAGAGATACGTAGTAAGATCGCAAGCGTCCAGAACACGCAGAAGATCACTAAAGCGATGGAGATGGTCGCCGCTTCCAAAATGCGTAAATCGCAGGATCGCATGGCGGCCAGCCGTCCTTATGCAGAGACCATGCGCAAAGTGATTGGTCACCTTGCGAATGGTAATCTGGAATATAAGCACCCTTACCTGGAAGAACGCGACGTTAAACGCGTGGGCTACCTGGTGGTGTCGACCGACCGTGGTCTGTGCGGTGGCTTGAACATTAACCTGTTCAAAAAGCTGCTGGCGGATATGAAAACATGGTCCGATAAAGGCGTTCAGTGCGATATCGCAATGATCGGCTCTAAGGGCGTGTCTTTCTTTAACTCCGTTGGCGGAAACGTGATCGCTCAGGTAACCGGCATGGGGGATAACCCTTCCCTGTCCGAACTGATCGGTCCGGTTAAAGTGATGCTGCAGGCCTACGATGAAGGTCGTCTGGACAGACTGTACGTTGTCAGCAACAAATTTATTAACACCATGTCTCAGGTTCCGACCCTCACTCAACTGCTGCCGTTACCGGCATCAGAAGATGAAGAGTTAAAACAAAAAGCCTGGGATTACCTGTATGAACCAGACCCGAAACCGCTGCTGGATACCCTGCTGCGTCGTTACGTTGAATCTCAGGTTTATCAGGGCGTGGTAGAAAACCTGGCCAGCGAGCAGGCCGCACGTATGGTGGCGATGAAAGCCGCGACCGACAATGGCGGCAGCCTGATTAAAGAGCTGCAGTTGGTATACAACAAAGCTCGTCAGGCCAGCATTACTCAGGAACTCACCGAAATCGTCGGTGGTGCATCCGCGGTATAACCAGGTTAATTCGTAGAGGATTCAAGATGGCTACTGGAAAAATTGTCCAGGTAATCGGCGCCGTGGTTGACGTCGAATTCCCTCAGGATGCCGTACCGCGCGTGTACGATGCTCTTGAGGTTATGAATGGTAAAGAGAGCCTGGTGCTGGAAGTTCAGCAGCAGCTCGGCGGCGGTATCGTACGTACCATCGCCATGGGTTCTTCCGACGGTTTGCGTCGTGGTCTGGAAGTTAAAGACCTCGAACACCCGATCGAAGTCCCGGTAGGTAAAGCAACCCTGGGTCGTATCATGAACGTCCTGGGTCACCCGATCGACATGAAAGGCGATATCGGTGAAGAAGAGCGTTGGGCTATCCACCGCGCAGCACCTTCCTACGAAGAGCTGTCCAGCTCTCAGGAACTGCTGGAAACCGGCATCAAAGTTATCGACCTGATGTGTCCGTTCGCTAAGGGCGGTAAAGTCGGTCTGTTCGGTGGTGCGGGTGTAGGTAAAACCGTAAACATGATGGAGCTGATCCGTAACATCGCGATCGAACACTCCGGTTACTCCGTGTTTGCGGGCGTAGGTGAACGTACTCGTGAGGGTAACGACTTCTACCACGAAATGACCGACTCCAACGTACTGGACAAAGTGTCCCTGGTATATGGCCAGATGAACGAGCCGCCGGGAAACCGTCTGCGCGTTGCACTGACCGGTCTGACCATGGCTGAGAAGTTCCGTGACGAAGGTCGTGACGTTCTGCTGTTCGTTGATAACATCTACCGTTACACCCTGGCCGGTACAGAAGTATCTGCACTGCTGGGTCGTATGCCATCAGCGGTAGGCTACCAGCCGACCCTGGCGGAAGAGATGGGTGTTCTTCAGGAACGTATCACCTCTACCAAAACCGGTTCTATCACCTCCGTTCAGGCGGTATACGTACCTGCGGATGACTTGACTGACCCGTCCCCAGCAACCACCTTTGCTCACTTGGATGCAACCGTGGTACTGAGCCGTCAGATCGCTTCTCTGGGTATCTACCCGGCAGTTGACCCGCTGGACTCCACCAGCCGTCAGTTGGATCCGCTGGTTGTTGGTCAGGAACACTACGACACCGCGCGTGGCGTACAGTCCCTGCTGCAGCGTTATCAGGAACTGAAAGACATCATCGCCATCCTGGGTATGGATGAACTGTCTGAAGAAGATAAACTGGTGGTAGCACGTGCGCGTAAGATCCAGCGCTTCCTGTCCCAGCCGTTCTTCGTTGCGGAAGTATTCACCGGTTCTCCGGGTAAATACGTTTCCCTGAAAGACACCATCCGTGGCTTTAAAGGCATCATGGAAGGCGAATACGACCACCTGCCAGAGCAGGCGTTCTACATGGTTGGTTCTATCGACGAAGCCGTGGAAAAAGCCAAAAAACTTTAACGCCTTAATCGGAGGGTGATATGGCAATGACTTACCACCTGGACGTCGTCAGCGCAGAGCAACAAATGTTCTCTGGTCTGGTCGAGAAAATCCAGGTAACGGGTAGTGAAGGTGAACTGGGTATTTTCCCGGGTCACGCCCCGCTGCTCACCGCCATTAAGCCTGGTATGATCCGCATCGTTAAACAGTTCGGTCATGAAGAGTTTATCTATCTGTCCGGCGGCATTCTCGAAGTGCAGCCTGGCAGCGTGACCGTACTGGCTGATACCGCGATTCGCGGACAGGATCTCGATGAAGCGAGAGCCCTGGAAGCGAAGCGTAAGGCTGAAGAGCACATTAAGAGCTCTCATGGTGACGTGGATTACGCTCAGGCATCTGCGGAACTGGCCAAAGCGATCGCGAAACTGCGCGTTATCGAGTTGACCAAAAAAGCGATGTAACACCGGCTTGAAAAGCACAAAGGCCAGTCTGGTTTCCAGGCTGGCTTTTTTTATGGCTTGGTTACAGGAAATATGTAAATAAAAAGCAGTTTTATTGTTTCGTGATTTAGATCATAAAAATATTGATTGGTTAAAAAATGAGGCGTAGACTCTTTTTTATGTGATGTATGTCACATAATGAACTCAGATAAAAAAAAGAGATACCAACATGAAATTGATCAACAAAATCATCGCCCTGTTCAGCAATATGAGTTTTTAGTCTTTCCCCGCCAGCTCTGTGGCGCGAAGCTTAATGCGGTTTATCAGCTAGCGCCATCGTTATTAAATCCCCCCTCCTTCGCTGTATCATTTGTTCTCTATCATTCCTCCCCTCAATTTTCCCAACCCATTTTTCTGCTTCTCACTGAATCACATAAATAAAATCGTTCTATGCTGATGTAATGCTTTATTCATGCGGTAAAAAAATAGCAAAAACATTAACCTAAGGCTTTAATAAGAGCAGACTCCAGGTTTTTGGGAGACAAAAGACGCAGATATAGACGAAAATAGTGAGTTATCAGATGGGGAATCACCCCTGTTGAACGTTTTATCTTCGGTCCATTTCACGCTGAAAAAAATGTAGTATTTTCAATGTGAAACGGTATAAATTCGTTCTCAAATTACAGTCAGGACGTGTATGTTGAATAATGCTATGAGCGTTGTGATCCTTGCCGCAGGCAAAGGCACGCGTATGTATTCCGATCTTCCTAAAGTGCTGCACACCCTCGCAGGAAAGCCGATGGTTCAGCATGTCATTGATGCAGCTAATGAATTAGGTGCGACTCATGTACACCTTGTCTACGGACACGGTGGCGATCTGCTTAAGCAAACGCTGAAAGATGGCAATCTGAATTGGGTTCTGCAGGCTGAGCAGTTGGGTACCGGCCATGCAATGCAGCAGGCGGCGCCATTCTTTAGTGATGACGAAGACATTTTAATGCTCTATGGAGATGTGCCGCTGATCTCTACCGATACCTTACGTCGCCTGCGTGAAGCCAAACCGCAGGGTGGTATCGGTTTGTTAACGGTAAAACTGGACGACCCATCCGGCTATGGGCGTATTACCCGTGATAACGGCAAAGTTACTGGCATTGTTGAGCATAAAGATGCAACCGACGAGCAGCGTCAAATCCAGGAAATCAACACTGGCATTCTGATTGCCAACGGCGCTGACATGAAGCGTTGGCTGTCTAAACTGACCAACAACAACGTGCAGGGTGAATACTACATCACCGATATCATCGCGATGGCGTATCAGGAAGGACGTGAAATTGCGGCAGTACATCCGGCACGAATCAGTGAAACGGAAGGGGTAAATAACCGCCTTCAGTTATCCCGTCTGGAACGTGTGTATCAGTCCGAGCAGGCAGAAAAACTGCTGCTGGCGGGCGTGATGCTGCGCGATCCTGCACGTTTTGATCTTCGCGGTACGCTGATTCACGGGCGCGATGTTGAAATTGATACTAACGTTATCATTGAAGGTAACGTAACCGTTGGAGATCGCGTCAAGATTGGTGCTGGCTGCATCATCAAAAACAGCGTGATTGGTGAGGGTTGTGAGCTTAGCCCGTACAGTGTGGTGGAAGATGCCCATCTGGAAGCCGCTTGCACCATCGGTCCATTCGCGCGTCTGCGCCCGGGTGCTGAGCTGCAGGAAGGCGCACACGTGGGTAACTTCGTCGAAATGAAAAAAGCGCGTCTGGGTAAAGGCTCTAAAGCTGGTCATTTGACCTATCTGGGCGATGCGGAAATTGGCGATAATGTGAATATCGGCGCGGGTACGATCACCTGCAACTACGATGGTGCCAATAAGTTTAAAACCATTATTGGTGATGATGTGTTTGTGGGTTCTGATACTCAGCTGGTGGCACCTGTCACCGTGGGTAAAGGTGCGACGATTGCCGCAGGAACCACCGTAACGCGTAATGTCGCCGATAACGAATTGGTATTAAGCCGTGTACCTCAGGTCCATAAACAGGGCTGGCAGCGTCCGGTGAAGAAGAAGTAATTTATTTTTGCCGGATGGCGGCCTACGTGCGGTGACGTTCTGTAGGCCTGATAAGCGTGAGCGCCATCAGGCAGACAAGAGATGAGGGGATAATATAATCCTCCGCTCAACAAGCAGTACCTATAAAAATAACCCCACTCTCTACAAGGCTCGGGGCGCCCGAAATACGGGTATCAGGTTGACCGACAACGACAGGCTAATGCCTAAATTCGGAATCAAAAAATATGTGTGGAATTGTTGGCGCTATCGCGCAGCGTGATGTAGCTGAAATCCTTCTCGAAGGTTTACGTCGTCTGGAATATCGTGGTTATGACTCTGCTGGTCTGGCCGTTGTCGATGCTGAAGGCAACATGACCCGTCTGCGTCGTCTGGGTAAAGTGCAGATGCTGACTGCTGCTGCGGAAGAACATCCGCTGCATGGTGGTACTGGTATTGCTCACACCCGCTGGGCGACACACGGTGAACCTTCAGAAGCGAACGCGCATCCCCATGTTTCTGAACACATTGTTGTGGTGCATAACGGCATCATTGAAAACCATGAACCACTGCGTGAGCTGTTGAAAACGCGTGGCTACACTTTTGTTTCTGAAACCGACACCGAAGTGATTGCTCACCTGGTGCACTGGGAGCTGGAACAGGGTGGTACGCTGCGTGAAGCCGTGCTGCGTACTATTCCGCAGCTGCGCGGTGCCTACGGCACGGTGATCATGGATACCCGTAACCCGGAAACCCTGCTGGCGGCCCGTTCTGGCAGCCCGCTGGTGATTGGTCTGGGTATGGGTGAGAACTTTATCGCTTCCGATCAGCTGGCACTGCTGCCGGTAACCCGTCGCTTCATCTTCCTGGAAGAGGGCGACATCGCGGAAGTAACCCGTCGTTCGGTCTCTATTTTCGACAAGTCTGGCGCGGAAGTGAAACGTCAGGATATCGAATCTAATCTGCAATACGATGCGGGCGAAAAAGGTATTTATCGCCACTACATGCAGAAAGAGATCTACGAACAGCCGAACGCAATTAAAAACACGCTGACCGGCCGTATCAGCCACGGTGAAGTGGATTTAAGCGAGCTGGGTTCGCATGCCAACGAGTTGCTGTCTCAGGTTGAGCATATCCAGATTATCGCCTGCGGTACGTCGTACAACTCCGGTATGGTGTCCCGCTACTGGTTTGAATCGCTGGCTGGCATTCCTTGTGATGTCGAAATTGCTTCCGAATTCCGCTATCGCAAATCCGCCGTGCGTCGTAACAGCCTGATGATCACCCTTTCCCAGTCTGGTGAAACGGCAGATACCCTGGCGGGTCTGCGCCTATCCAAAGAGTTGGGCTATCTGGGTTCGCTGGCTATTTGTAACGTACCGGGCTCTTCTCTGGTGCGCGAATCCGACCTGGCGATGATGACCAATGCCGGTACCGAAATCGGCGTGGCCTCCACGAAAGCATTTACCACTCAGCTGACCGTTCTGCTGATGCTGGTGGCGAAACTGTCTCGTCTGAAAGGCTTGGATGTGGCTATTGAGCAGGAAATCGTTCACGGTCTGCAGGCGCTGCCGAGCCGTATTGAGCAGATGCTGTCTCAGGACAAACGCATTGCCGCTCTGGCTGAAGGTTTCTCTGATAAACACCATGCGCTGTTCCTGGGCCGTGGCGATCAGTACCCGATTGCGCTGGAAGGCGCGCTGAAGCTGAAAGAGATCTCGTATATTCACGCTGAAGCATATGCCGCAGGCGAACTGAAACACGGTCCGCTGGCGCTGATTGATGCCGATATGCCGGTTATCGTGGTTGCGCCGAACAACGAACTGCTGGAAAAACTGAAATCCAACATTGAAGAAGTTCGCGCCCGTGGTGGTCAGCTGTACGTCTTTGCTGACCAGGATGCTGGCTTTACCAGCAGCGAAAACATGCACATCATTGAGATGCCGCATGTGGAAGAGGTGATTGCACCGATCTTCTATACCGTTCCGCTGCAGCTGCTGGCGTATCATGTGGCACTGATTAAAGGCACCGACGTGGATCAGCCGCGTAACCTGGCGAAGTCGGTTACCGTAGAGTAATCCGTACCTAACTGAACTGAAAAATGCCCTGCTATGAGCGGGGCATTTTTTTAAACTTGTTCTGTTTTTAATCAATTATCCCGCCTGTTTTATGTGACAAACCGTCATCTTCAGCTACTGTTTGCAGTGTCATAAAAAGAAAATTTTAGCGAAATGTTATTGTCATGGTAATGGTTAACGTTTTGTTTTAAATGTATTTTTAGATAAATAACTTATCGTATTTTTCATTGTCATAAAACTGTCATATTTCGTACATTTAACTGTCACCTGTTTGTCCTATTTTGCTCACAGTAGCAACTCAAACAACGATTTACGAAAACCGTGCAGGAGACATTATGAAAGTTATGCGTACCACTGTCGCAACTGTTGTCGCCGCGACCTTATCCATGAGCGCGTTCTCTGCGTTTGCAGCAGCGAGCCTGACAGGTGCAGGTGCAACCTTCCCTGCGCCAGTGTATGCCAAATGGGCAGATACCTATCAGAAAGAGACCGGTAGCAAAGTAAACTACCAGGGTATCGGCTCCTCCGGTGGTGTAAAACAAATTACGGCCAATACCGTTGATTTCGGCGCTTCTGATGCCCCGCTGTCTGACGAGAAACTGGCACAAGAAGGCCTGTTCCAGTTCCCGACCGTTATCGGCGGTGTGGTGCTGGCGGTGAATATCCCTGGACTGAAATCCGGCGAGCTGGTGCTTGACGGTAAAACGCTGGGCGACATCTACCTCGGTAAAATTAAGAAGTGGGATGACGAAGCCATCACCAAACTGAACCCAGGTCTGAAGCTGCCTTCGCAAAATATCGCCGTTGTGCGTCGCGCTGATGGTTCTGGTACTTCCTTCGTCTTCACCAGCTACCTGGCGAAAGTGAACGAAGAGTGGAAATCTAAAATTGGTTCCGGTTCTACCGTTAACTGGCCGACCGGTCTGGGCGGTAAAGGTAACGACGGTATCGCCGCGTTCGTACAGCGTCTGCCGGGTTCTATCGGTTACGTTGAGTACGCTTACGCTAAGCAGAACAACCTGGCGTACACCAAGCTGGTCTCTGCTGATGGTAAACCGGTAAGCCCGACCGAAGAAAACTTTGCCAACGCCGCTAAAGGCGCTGACTGGAGCAAAACCTTCGCTCAGGATCTGACTAACCAGAAAGGTGACGATGCGTGGCCAATCACTTCCACCACCTTCATCCTGGTCCATAAAGAGCAGAAGAAGCCTGAGCAGGGCGTTGAAGTGCTGAAATTCTTCGACTGGGCATACAAAAATGGTGGCAAACAGGCTAATGACCTGGATTACGCCAGCCTGCCGGACAGCGTGGTTGAGCAGATTCGTGCTGCATGGAAGACCAACGTGAAAGACAGCAGCGGTAAAGCGCTGTACTAATAGAATATCTTTAACGAGTTGGCGGATGGCGCTACGCTTATCCGCCCTACAGTTCCGACTGTAGGCCCAATTTGTAGGCCGGATAAGCGTAGCGCCATCCGGCAGGGCAATTTCGTAAACGCGTTTAACTTAAAGAGTGATTTATGGCTGCAACCAAGCCTGCTTTTAACCCACCGGGTAAAAAGGGTGACATGATATTCAGTGCGCTGGTAAAACTGGCTGCGCTGATTGTGCTATTGATGTTGGGTGGCATTATTGTCTCTCTGGTTATCTCCTCCTGGCCAAGCATTCAGAAATTTGGTTTCTCCTTTCTTTGGACCAAAGACTGGGATGCGCCGAACGATATCTACGGCGCGCTGGTACCTATTTACGGTACGCTGGTCACCTCGTTTATTGCATTGCTGATTGCCGTTCCGGTGAGTTTCGGCATTGCGCTGTTCCTGACTGAACTTGCACCTGGCTGGCTGCGTCGCCCGTTGGGTATCGCTATTGAACTGCTGGCAGCAATTCCGAGTATCGTATACGGCATGTGGGGCCTGTTTATCTTTGCCCCGCTGTTTGCGACGTACTTCCAGGAGCCGGTCGGAAACATCCTTTCCAACATTCCGTTTGTTGGCGCACTGTTCGCTGGCCCGGCGTTTGGTATCGGTATTCTGGCGGCTGGTGTGATCCTCGCCATCATGATCATTCCGTACATTGCTGCGGTTATGCGTGATGTGTTCGAACAAACGCCGGTGCTTATGAAAGAGTCAGCCTACGGCATCGGCTGTACCACCTGGGAAGTTATCTGGCGTATCGTCCTGCCGTTCACCAAAAATGGTGTGATCGGCGGTGTGATGCTGGGTCTGGGCCGCGCGCTGGGTGAAACCATGGCGGTCACCTTTATCATTGGTAACACCTACCAGCTCGATAGTGCCTCGCTGTACATGCCGGGCAACAGTATTACCTCTGCGCTGGCGAATGAATTTGCCGAAGCGGAATCTGGCCTGCACGTTGCTGCGTTGATGGAACTGGGTCTGATTCTGTTTGTGATCACCTTCATCGTACTGGCGGCGTCTAAGTTCATGATCATGCGCCTTGCGAAGAACGAGGGGGCACGCTAATGGCTACGCTTGAAATGCAAAACACCACTGCGCTGGCGGAGTCCCGCCGTAAAATGCAGGCACGTCGCCGTCTGAAGAACCGCATCGCGCTGACGCTCTCTATGGCGACCATGGCGTTCGGTCTGTTCTGGCTCATTTGGATCCTGATGTCCACGATCACCCGTGGTATTGACGGTATGTCGCTGGCGCTGTTCACCGAAATGACGCCTCCGCCGAATACAGCGGGTGGTGGTCTGGCGAACGCCCTGGCCGGTAGCGGACTGTTAATTCTGTGGGCGACCGTGTTTGGTACACCGCTTGGCATTATGGCGGGTATCTACCTGGCAGAGTACGGACGTAAGTCCTGGCTGGCTGAGGTTATCCGCTTTATCAATGACATTCTGCTGTCTGCGCCATCAATCGTAGTCGGTCTGTTCGTTTACACCATTGTGGTCGCAAAAATGGAACACTTCTCTGGCTGGGCGGGCGTTATCGCGCTGGCGCTGCTGCAGGTGCCCATTGTTATTCGTACCACGGAGAACATGCTCAAGCTGGTGCCGGATAGCCTGCGTGAAGCTGCCTATGCACTGGGTACGCCGAAATGGAAGATGATTTCTGCAATCACCCTGAAGGCGTCTGTCTCGGGGATCATTACAGGCGTTCTGTTAGCGATTGCTCGTATCGCAGGTGAAACGGCTCCGCTGCTGTTTACGTCGCTCTCCAATCAGTTCTGGAGCACCGACATGATGCAGCCTATCGCCAACCTGCCGGTCACTATCTTTAAGTTTGCGATGAGCCCGTTTGCTGAGTGGCAGCAACTGGCCTGGGCCGGGGTACTGATTATTACCTTGTGCGTACTGCTGCTGAACATTCTGGCGCGCGTCATTTTCGCGAAGAAGAAACACGGTTAATTTTTACGGCGTGGCTGATGCGGCGCCGGATGAGGAAGAGATTGAAATGAGTATGGTTGATACTGCCCCGGGTAAGATTCAGGTTCGTGATTTGAACTTCTACTATGGCAAATTCCATGCCCTGAAGAACATCAACCTGGATATTGCTAAAAACCAGGTAACGGCGTTTATCGGGCCGTCAGGCTGTGGTAAATCAACGCTGCTGCGTACGTTCAACAAAATGTTTGAACTGTACCCGGAGCAGCGTGCGGAAGGTGAAATCCTGCTGGATGGCGACAATATTCTCACCAATACCCAGGATATCGCTCTGCTGCGTGCCAAAGTGGGCATGGTATTCCAGAAGCCGACGCCGTTCCCGATGTCCATCTACGACAACATTGCTTTTGGCGTACGTCTGTTTGAGAAACTCTCGCGTGCGGATATGGACGAGCGTGTGCAGTGGGCATTGACCAAGGCCGCATTGTGGAACGAAACCAAAGATAAATTACACCAGAGCGGGTACTCTCTCTCGGGTGGTCAGCAGCAGCGTCTGTGTATTGCGCGTGGTATCGCCATTCGCCCGGAAGTGCTTCTGCTTGATGAGCCATGTTCAGCGCTCGACCCTATTTCTACCGGGCGTATCGAAGAGCTGATCACTGAGCTAAAAGAGGATTACACCGTCGTTATCGTTACCCACAACATGCAGCAGGCTGCGCGTTGTTCCGATCACACGGCATTTATGTACCTGGGCGAGTTGATTGAGTTCAGCAACACGGACGATCTGTTCACCAAGCCCGCGAAGAAACAAACTGAAGATTACATCACCGGTCGTTACGGCTGATTCAGGAGCTTGTTGTGGATAACCTTAACCTTAATAAACATATTTCCGGCCAGTTCAATGCAGAGCTGGAAAGCATCCGTACCCAGGTGATGACCATGGGCGGCATGGTCGAGCAGCAGCTTTCTGATGCAATCACGGCGATGCACAACCAGGACAGCGAGCTGGCAAAACGCGTCATTGAAGGCGATAAGAACGTCAACATGATGGAAGTGGCGATCGACGAAGCCTGCGTGCGTATCATCGCCAAGCGTCAACCGACAGCGAGCGACCTGCGTCTGGTGATGGCGATTATCAAAACCATCGCTGAGCTGGAACGTATTGGCGACGTGGCGGACAAAATTTGCCGTACCGCGCTGGAGAAGTTCTCGCAACAGCACCAGCCGCTGCTGGTAAGCCTGGAATCACTGGGCCGCCACACCGTACAAATGCTGCATGACGTGCTGGATGCGTTTGCGCGTATGGATCTGGACGAAGCAGTGCGTATTTATCGCGAAGATAAGAAAGTTGACCAGGAATATGAAGGCATCGTGCGTCAGCTGATGACTTATATGATGGAAGACCCACGTACCATTCCAAGCGTGCTGACCGCGCTGTTCTGCGCACGTTCCATCGAACGTATCGGTGACCGCTGCCAGAATATCTGCGAATACATCTTCTACTTCGTGAAGGGACAAGACTTCCGTCACGTGGGCGGGGATGAGCTGGATAAGCTGCTGGCGGGCAAAGATCCGAAGGAATAAGCAGTTTGTTGCGTTCGCCGGGATCCCCCGGCGTCGCTATTGTAGGCCGGATAAGGTGTTACGCCGCATCCGGCATTCTGCGCCATTCGCCTGATGGCGCTTTGCTTATCGGGCCTACTGTTTATTCGACGATATTCCAACCCCGCGCTTTCCACAATTCCGGCAACTGTGCCAGATCGGTAAACGTCGTCACTTTTGGATGATCGATCGGTTTGTTATGCGGATCGGCGCAGAAGTAGAACACTTCCATCCCGGCGGCAATCCCCGCCTGCGCACCTGCGCTGGAATCATCAACCAGAATGCAGTTCTCAACGTTAACGTCCATCGCTTTCGCCGCATGGAACATCAGGGCCGGATCGGGCTTCCAACGCTGAATATCGTAGCCGCTGAACAGTAAATCAGGGAAATGGTGCAACATGCCCAGCTTACCCAGCGAATGCTGCATTTTGCTGACTGGACCGTTAGAGACCACACACATTGGTACGGCCATGCTGTCCAGTAGCGCATTGGCACCGGCAATCACCTCCAGTTCCGTATCGAACAGACGTGCGACCTCAGCGCGGTAAACCGGTTCTAAATCGGCTTTTGCCAGTTCGACACCGTGCTCTTCGTTGATAATGTCGATGATCTCGTACAGCTTTACCCCCTTGAAGCGTTTGAAAATTTCTTCAAGATCGAGCGTAATGCCAAACGCCTGGAACATGCTGACATACGCGCGAGAACAAATCACTTCACTGTCGACAAGGGTACCGTCACAGTCAAAAAATACGGCTTCTATCTGGGACATGTCATTTCCGTTTTAACAAGTTTAACGTTTTCGTAATGCATTATTGGGCGACGCAATCGTTGCCGTATAAGCAAAATCAATGAAAAAAGTTGCTCATAACCCAACCCTATTGTCGCATTTTGGTATAGGATAGCGACGAATTTTCCCTCCTTGTTCGGAAATTGATAATGAGTCAACAACACACAACCCAGGCTTCTGGCCAGGGGATGCTGGAACGCGTGTTCAAACTGCGCGAACATGGCACGACGGCACGGACCGAAGTGATCGCCGGTTTAACGACCTTCCTGACGATGGTGTATATCGTTTTTGTTAACCCGCAAATTCTTGGCGTGGCTGGCATGGATACCAGCGCTGTCTTTGTTACCACCTGCCTTATTGCTGCATTTGGTAGCATCCTGATGGGCCTGTTTGCCAACCTGCCGGTCGCACTTGCGCCTGCTATGGGCCTGAACGCATTCTTCGCTTTCGTGGTTGTTGGCGCGATGGGGCTGTCATGGCAGATTGGTATGGGCGCTATCTTCTGGGGCGCTGTTGGTCTGCTGCTGCTGACGATTTTCCGCGTTCGTTACTGGATGATTGCCAATATCCCGGTTAGCCTGCGTGTGGGGATCACCAGCGGTATTGGTCTGTTCATCGGCATGATGGGGCTGAAAAACGCCGGTGTTATCGTCGCCAACAAAGACACACTGGTGTCTATCGGTAACCTGACGTCCCACAGCGTACTGCTCGGTATCCTGGGCTTCTTTATCATCGCGATTCTGGCGTCACGTAACATTCACGCGGCGGTGCTGATTTCTATCATTGTAACCACGCTGCTGGGCTGGATGCTGGGCGATGTTCATTACAACGGTATCGTTTCTGCGCCACCGAGCGTGATGTCCGTTATCGGACATGTCGACCTGGCCGGTTCGTTTAACATTGGCCTGGCGGGTGTGATTTTCTCGTTCATGCTGGTTAACCTGTTCGACTCCTCCGGTACGCTGATTGGCGTTACGGATAAAGCCGGTCTGGCGGATGCGAAGGGCAAGTTCCCGCGCATGAAGCAAGCGCTGTATGTGGATAGCGTGTCGTCGGTTACCGGGGCGTTTATCGGGACTTCTTCCGTTACTGCGTATATCGAATCTTCTTCCGGGGTTTCGGTCGGTGGACGTACCGGTCTGACCGCCGTGGTCGTTGGCCTGCTGTTCTTGCTGGTTATCTTCCTGTCGCCGCTGGCGGGGATGGTACCGGGTTATGCAGCCGCTGGTGCGCTGATTTACGTTGGCGTCCTGATGACATCAAGCCTGTCGCGCGTGAAGTGGGATGACCTGACAGAAGCGGTTCCGGCGTTTATTACCGCCGTGATGATGCCATTTAGCTTCTCAATTACCGAAGGTATTGCGCTGGGCTTTATTTCTTACTGCGTGATGAAGATTGGTACCGGACGTTTCCGCGATCTCAGCCCGTGCGTCATCATTGTCGCGCTGCTGTTTGTGCTGAAGATTGTGTTTATCGACGCGCACTAATTGCTGTTTATTTGCCCATATATCAACAAGCCCGGCATATCGCCGGGCTTTTTCTTTTACGCTTTCACGCGCTGAATGTAGTCGCCAAATGCGGTCAGTTGACCGGTCAGATGGTCCAGCGTGCTTTGGTCGATCACTTCACCTGTCTGCGGGTCTACTTTATTCTGAATGACGCCGCCCATAAATTCCGGCTTGTTCATTACCATGGCGTCGAGGAATACCAGGATCTGACGCAGATGATACTGGCAGCGCGCGCCGCCAATAGCGCCCATAGAACTGGTCTGGATCAGCACCGGCTTACCCGATAATGGCTGATCGGGCAGGCGGGACAGCCAGTCGATGGCGTTCTTCAGTCCGCCCGGAACAGAATAGTTATATTCAGGTGTGACGATGACGACACCGTCCGCCTTTCTGATTTGCTCAGCCAGTGCTTCTACGCTGGCCGGAAAACCTTCTTCCTGTTGGAGGTCGGCATCGTACAGAGGGATATCACCAATCGACGGCAGCGCGTTCACTTCCATTCCCGCTGGAGCAATCTTGGGCAGCGTACGGGCAACCATTCCATTAAACGAACCTTTGCGCAGACTTCCCAGTAACGTAACAACATTCAATGTTTCAGACATGGCGACTCCTGTTTCATCATGAAGGTTAAATCAAAGCGTATGGCTCTTCGCTGCACATAATTGAGAGAACCGGATCAGACGACCCGTTGGCTCATTGGCGCGAGTCTGGATATCAGGCAAACTTTTCCAGTCCTGTTTACCATCAAACTCCCAAACCTTGAGTTTTTCAATGGTTGGCGTAACTGCAACTGACCACACCAGTACATCTTCCGCATCGCAAATGGCTTCAACCTGCGCCACATGGGCACATTTCAGGCGCCCTGCGCCGGGTAAAAGCTGGAGCTCGCGCGGATCGTCATTGCACACATCGCCAGTGAGTTTGAGTACGCTCTGGCGCAATGTAATGAGCTGCGCGCGTGCTTCGTTGGGGTCGTTTTGGTTATTGATCCACAGGTTTTCGTTACTGGAGAAGCGCCACGTTTCCGCTGAATTTGGATTGTGAAACCCGCGGGTGGCCCGCTGAAGTTCCATATCCAGGCCGCACGTTCCTTCAGTTGTTAGCACAACGCCGACGATATTCCCGGCATAGGAAATCGAAAAACCCGGCAGGTTCTTATCGCGAAAAACGGGCTTACCTTTGGCCTGAGTAACAATTTCGGGCAGCGTGCTGGTGCCGTAAAGCATAAACATCAGTTCAGCGAGAAGACTTCGGGAAGCCAGGAAACGTGTCCGGCGATGAGCGGGTAGATCTCTTGCTTCGATATGACATGGAGAAGGGAGGCGAGCTGAAACCAGGTGTCCCTCCGTAAGAATCCCTCTGGCAAAATGTGTCGCCATTTGTCGCTCCGTGATTAATGGTCCGTGATTATTACCAGAGTAACATTTACACGGCTTCCGGGCAGGCTTTGCTGCCCAAAAACTAAGCGAAAATGGGAGACATTACGCGATATTTACATTTCTGTTGCCAGAATGGTCGATTTAGCAACACCAAAATGAAGGATCTTCAGGAGATATCGCGATAAAGCGCCTTGATCGTGTCTTTTAGCCAGACGATCTTAGGATTGTGGCTGTTGCGTTTATGCCAAAGAAGAGTGAACGGTACGCGCATTTTTTCCAGTTGCGCCGTATCAAATGGCATTGGCCGTGCAACGAGTGGAAGCTGGTGGAGTTGGTTATAACGCTGGCAATAGACCGGTGCGGTGGCTATCAGCGCGTGATCCGGCTGCGCGGCCATAAACAGCGATTGCTCAAAACCGGGCAGACATAACGCGATATTGCGTGCGCGTCCCATTTCTTGCAGGACTTCATCCAGCGCCCATGTATCGCTTTGCTCCCAGCTAATGCTGATGTGCGGATAGCGCAGAAAGGTGTCCAGATTCCACTCTTCCTGCAGTGCGGGATGATCTTCACGTAGCCAGACGCAGGGCAGATCGGAAAACAGCACTTCATGGTCGATCGACAATGGCAACAAACTCAGCAGTTCGCGCGAACTCGGATGACTTTCGCGCCCGGTAAAGCCAATATCCACTTCACCGCGAATAATGGCATCCAGCGAGTCATAGTCCCAGTTGCGTATTTTGATTGTTGCCTGGGGATAGCGCTGATAAATCTGCTGGGAGAGCGCATTGAACATGATCATCACTAACGGCGTTTCGGCCGCCAGATCAAACTTCAGCCCGCGTGGAGACTCATGGTGCGGCTTATCGAGCAACTGATTGCCCATCTGCATCCATTCAGCAAGGCTCTGCTCCATGCTGACCATCAGCGGCGTCGGCGATAGCCCCAGCGGGGTGTTCACAAACAAGGGATCATCAAACCAGGTCCGCAGCTTCGACAGCGACTTACTGACCGCCGACGGTGTGACGTTCATCCGTTTGGCGGTTTTAGTGACGCTGCGTTCCTGCATCAACAGCTGCAGACAGAGCAATAAATTAAGATCAAGACTGCTGAGGGATTTCTTCATGAGTTGGCGCGGACCGGTTAGGTGCAACAGTGATAATCAGCATGATACTCACTATGCTACAGCCAATCAGAATCCCGATCAGCATATTCAGCGCATCAAGGCCAAGAACCGCCGCCAGCCAAATCCACAGCGAGGAACCGCAAACCTGGGCAATACCTAATGCCGAGCTGGCGACGCCCGCGCGCAGCGAGAACGGCCCAAGCGCCTGGCTCATCGCAACACCGAAGCCGACCGAGAATCCGGCGCAGATTAACGTCAGCCCGAAAAGCGTTACTGCGTGTGAAGTGGCAAGGGTTAACACCACGCCGGCACACAGAAACAGCACCTGTGAGGTCAGCATCAGAACGCGGGGCTTAAATACGCTCAGAGCAAATGGCGTAGAGAAAGAGACCGCCATACTGATGCCTGCGGTCATGGCCATCGTGGTGGCATACTCACCACGGTCGAAGCCCATCACTTCCATCAGCAGCACCGGAGACGTATTCACGAAGGTCAGGATCACCGACACGCTGAGGGTGGTAATGGCCAGACGGCTTAAGAAAAAGCGGTTTACCAGTGATTCGGTCGTGTGGTTCTTTTCCGTCGTCGCCATAAGCGTTGCTGGGCGCGATTCTCGCAGCACAAACACCGATAGCAGGCAAACAGCCACACCCATTCCCATCATCGTGTAGAACAGGCTCTGCCACGGGTATTTGAGCATGATCAGATGCCCCATCACTGGAGCCAACACCGGCACAATACAGGTAATACCGTTCAACAACGACAGCACCTTCGCCCGGCGGCGATCGTCGAGCGTATCGCGCAGGATAGCGAAAGCCACCACGTAGCAACAGCCCGCACCTACGCCCTGAATAAAACGACCTATGAGGAATGGCGTACCGCTTTCGGCGAAAGAACATAGCGCAGAGGCGAAAATAAAGATGAGTGCGCCGACTATGGCGACCGGTTTGCGACCTGACTGGTCGGCAATTTTACCGGCGAACAGCATCGCCGTCGCCATTCCTGCCAGATAAACCGAAAACGCGATATGCAGTTGCGCCTCGCTGGCCTGTAAATCGGCAGCAATACGGGGCAGCCCCACCAGATACATATCAATACCGGCAGGATAAAGAAGAACCAGGGCGAAACTGCAGATTAGAAAGCGTGTCATAGCGACCTCATAAGAAATGTGGCGCTAAGCATACGGTCAGAGAGTCAACTGCACGAGTTGCCATTTGGACAACAGTGATTTCCACATGGGAAATAGTTGTTGCCGGATGGCGGCGTAAACGCCTTATCCGGCCTACGAGGCCTGTAGGCCCGGTTAGCATCACGCCACCGGGCAACACAACGTTACTTACCGATACAGAAGCTGGAGAAAATCCGTCCCAGCAGATCGTCGGAGGTAAACTCTCCTGTGATCTCACTGAGGTTCTGCTGCGCCAGGCGTAGCTCCTCAGCCAGCAATTCTCCGGCCCATGCTCCGAGCAGTTGGGCTTTACCCTGCTCGAGATGCTCTGCAGCTTCTGCCAGCGCCTGCAGGTGACGACGACGGGCCAGGAAACCGCCTTCCATATTGGTTTCAAAGCCCATGCTCTGTTTGAGATGATTACGCAGTACGTCAACGCCTTCACCGGTACGCGCAGAGAGGCGAACCAGTGAGTGGCCATTTACTTCGCTAAGGCCCAGCGTCTCACCGGTAATATCCGCTTTGTTACGCACCACGGTGATCGGCAGTTTGGCTGGCAGACGGGCAATAAAGTCTGGCCAGATATCTGCCGGGTCCACGGCGTCGGTGGTGGTGCCATCAACCATAAACAGTACACGGTCGGCCTGTTCAATTTCCTGCCAGGCACGTTCGATACCGATGCGTTCAACTTCGTCGCTGGCATCGCGCAAACCGGCGGTGTCGATGATGTGTAGCGGCATGCCGTCGATGTGAATATGCTCACGCAGCACGTCGCGAGTAGTCCCGGCGATATCGGTGACAATGGCCGCCTCACGGCCAGCCAGCGCGTTCAGCAGGCTTGATTTCCCGGCGTTTGGCCGACCGGCAATCACCACCTTCATCCCTTCGCGCAGCAGGCTGCCCTGACGCGCTTCCGCACGCACGGCATCAAGATCGCTGATAACGCTGTTGAGTTGCGCTTCAATCTTGCCGTCAGACAGGAAGTCGATTTCTTCATCCGGGAAGTCGATCGCTGCTTCAACATAGATGCGCAGGTGAGTGAGCGCTTCCACAAGATGATTTACCCGTGCGGAAAATGCGCCCTGCAACGAGTTCAGCGCCGAGCGAGCGGCTTGCTCTGAGCTGGCATCGATCAGGTCGGCAATCGCCTCGGCCTGGGCTAAATCGAGCTTATCATTGAGAAACGCTCGCTCGGAGAATTCACCCGGTCTGGCAATGCGCAGCCCGGGAATGGTCAGAATACGTTTGAGCAGCAGGTCAAGAATCACCGGACCTCCGTGGCCCTGAAGCTCTAAAACGTCTTCGCCGGTAAAGGAGTTTGGGCCGGGGAACCACAAGGCAATCCCCTGATCCAGCGCGCTGCCATCCGCGTCTTTAAACGGCAGATAATCGGCATAACGCGGTTTGGGCAGTTTCCCCAGTACGGTTTCTGCGACCTCACGCGCTTTCAGGCCGGAGATACGCAGGATACCCACGCCACCACGTCCCGGTGGGGTGGCCTGAGCGACGATGGTGTCGTTATGGCTCATGGTTTGTCTCTTCTTAATGCAATAAAAAAGGCGGTCTAATGACCGCCCTTTACTTTATGTTCCGTTTGCCGGATGGCGGCTTCGCCTAATCCGGCCTACACCGAATCAGGAGTTTTTCTTCTCGCGGCTATGCAGGCCACGTTTCTCCAGACCACGGTAAATCAGCTGCTGCTGAATAATGGTTACCAGGTTGCTGACGATATAGTACAGCACCAGACCTGACGGGAACCACAGGAAGAACACGGTGAAGATGACCGGCATGAAGGTCATGATCTTCTGCTGCATCGGGTCGGTTACGGTGGTCGGAGACATCTTCTGAATGAAGAACATCGTCACGCCCATCAGAATCGGCAGGATGTAGTACGGGTCCTGTGCAGACAGGTCATGGATCCACAGAGCGAACGGCGCATGACGCAGTTCAATGGAACCCATCAGCATGTAGTACAACGCCAGGAAGATTGGCATCTGGATGATCAGCGGGAAGCAGCCGCCCAGCGGGTTTACCTTCTCAGCTTTGTACAGGGCCATCATTTCCTGGCTCTGACGCTGTTTGTCATCGCCCAGACGCTCACGCATAGCCTGAATCTTCGGCTGCAGCATACGCATCTTCGCCATGGAGGTGTACTGCGCTTTGGTCAGCGGGTACATGATGCCACGAACGATAAAGGTGATAACGATGATGGAGAAGCCCCAGTTACCCAGGAAGCTATGGATCCACTTCAGCAGTTTAAATAGCGGCTGAGAAATGAACCACAACCAGCCGTAATCCACGGTCAGATCCAGGTGCGGTGCAACGGCCGCCATTTTATCCTGAATTTCCGGGCCGACCCACAGGGTGCTGGTCATCGCGCCAGTCTGGCCAGGCTGAACCAGTACCGGCTGTGATTTATAGCCGATAGCGGCAATGCCGTTACCCAGGTTAGCGGTATAGAAGTTGTTGGTGCCGTCGTTACGCGGAACCCATGCCGTTGCGAAATACTGTTGCAGCATTGCGACCCAGCCGTCTTTAGCATTGACGTTCAGGTTTTCGTTTTCAGCAATGGTGTCGAATTTGTATTTCTCATACTTCTCATCCGGCGTGGAGTACGCCGCGCCACGGAAGGTGTGCAGCGCAAAGTTGCTGCTACCGGTGTCGCGATGAGATGGCAGATTGATGGATTGCTTCAGCTGACCAAAGGTGGAGATTTCCAGCGGTTTTTCGCCGGCGTTCTGCACGCTGTAGTTAACGTTGACAGCATATTCACCACGCTTAAGAACAAACGTTTTAGTGAATGTGTTACCCGCTGCGTCAGTATAGGTCATCGGGATCTGCAGTTCGTTCTGACCGTCAGCCAGTACAAACGCGTCTTTATCGACGTTGTACAGCGGACGTGGGCCGTTAGCCGGGTTATCCGGGCCGTCACGACCTGTCAGGCCACTCTGTGCCTGGTAGATGAACTGTGGCGTGGTTTCCAGTAACTGGAACGGTTCGGTAGAACCGAGTTCTTTCGGGTAAGCTGGCAGTGAAGCCTGTTCCACATCACCACCACGGGTGTTGATGGTCAGATCAAGCACGTCAGTTTTAACCGTAATCAGTTTCCCCTGGCCACTGGCCGGTACGCCCTGGTCTGCGGCGCTACCCGCTGCGGTGGTCGTTGTCTGCGTGGTCTGTTGGGCCTGAGGTTGCGGGTTTTTATCCTGCTCCCAGGCTTGCCAGATCATGAAAGACACGAACAGCAAAGCGATGACTAAAAGATTGCGTTGCGAATCCATCGTTAGTGTTCTCTGGTATCAAATGGTCCGGGCGGGACGGGATCGTCACCACCAGGGTGTAAAGGGTGGCATTTTAATACGCGTTTCACCGTCAACCAACTGCCTTTTATCACTCCAAACCTGCGCAATGCCTCAATTCCGTAGCTCGAACAGGTTGGAGTGAAACGGCAATGCGGCCCAAGCAGCGGACTGATCAGGCGTTGATAGACCCGAATGAGGGCTATCAGGACCCGCGAGCCAGGCGACAATGGCGACGCCATAATTTTTCCAACGCTTCCGAGAGAGCACGGTTATCGAGGTCAGCAACCCCTTTTTTCGCCACCACCACGAAATCCATTGCTGGAAGCTCGTGCTGACGTAAACGGAAGCTTTCACGCGTCAGACGTTTAATCCGATTGCGTTCATGCGCACGTTTAACATTTTTCTTGGCGACTGTAAGACCGATACGGGGATGCCCCAGCGAATTCAGGCGGCCGAGGATGGTGATTTGCGGCGTGCCAGCCCGTTGTGGCTGCTGGAAGACGAATGTGAAATGAGTGGGAGTTAACAAACGTAACTCCCTGGGAAATGCGAGCTTAACCACTCAGGGGCTAGCTTTTATTACTTAGAAACGGTCAGACGAGAACGGCCTTTAGCACGACGACGTGCCAGAACCTGACGACCATTTTTATTAGCCATACGAGCACGGAAGCCGTGAGAACGGTTGCGCTTCAGTACAGACGGTTGAAAAGTGCGTTTCATGGCGATTTCTACCTAAACTTGAATAAATTCACTGACTTTTGCGTATACCCGAACGAATTTCGAACGACTTACGCCACAGTGTGGGTGATTAAAGAGGCCGGATTGTAATAATTGTACACTCCGGAGTCAATTCTCTTTCCTTATTTCCCGCTTTTTTCCGCATGGTTTCGCGTAAAAAACAGGCAGCGTTGACGCCGTAAGGCGACCGTTACTCGCTGGGGGTAAGAATTATACGGGCTGGTGGATAAAGCGCAAGGATCGCACGGGATCTTTATTAGATCGTTTAAGCAGTAAAGCATCTTTACTCATTAATTTTTTCAATATGCGCGCTAAAACCTGCAGCACTTCTCCAGGATCGTTTACACTTAGCCGATTCTGGATCATCCTGTGGATAAATCGGGAAGAATCTGTGAGAAACAGAAGATCTCTTTCTCAGTTTACGCTATGATCCGCGGTCCTGATCGTTTCAATGGATCCTGATCGGGTAAAAATTGCAGATAGCAATTCGCACGTCACCCTTTGCATAGGGTCTTGTCGATGTGCGTCAACAATCATGAATGTTTCAGCCTTTGTCATTTATCGACTTTTGTTCGAGTGGAGTCCGCCGTGTCACTTTCGCTTTGGCAGCAGTGTCTTGCCCGATTGCAGGATGAGTTACCAGCCACAGAGTTCAGTATGTGGATACGCCCGTTGCAGGCGGAACTGAGCGATAACACGCTGGCTTTGTATGCGCCAAACCGTTTCGTGCTCGATTGGGTAAGGGATAAATACCTTAATAATATTAATGGATTACTCAATAATTTCTGTGGCGCGGATGCCCCACAGCTGCGCTTTGAAGTCGGCACTAAACCCGTCACGCAAACGCTGAAAACGCCGGTCAACAATGTTGTTGCGCCCGCCCACGTGGCTCAGCAAGTGCAACCACAACGTGCTGCTCCGGCGGCGCGTCCAGGCTGGGATAACGTCCCGGCTCCGGCAGAACCTACCTATCGTTCTAACGTCAACGTCAAACACACGTTTGATAACTTCGTTGAAGGTAAATCTAACCAGCTGGCGCGCGCGGCGGCACGTCAGGTGGCGGACAATCCTGGCGGCGCCTACAATCCGTTATTCCTTTATGGCGGTACGGGTCTGGGTAAAACCCACCTGTTGCACGCTGTCGGTAACGGCATTATGGCGCGTAAGCCAAACGCCAAAGTGGTGTATATGCACTCCGAGCGTTTTGTGCAGGACATGGTCAAAGCCCTGCAAAACAACGCGATCGAAGAGTTTAAACGCTACTACCGTTCCGTTGACGCGCTGCTGATTGACGATATCCAATTCTTCGCGAATAAAGAGCGATCGCAGGAAGAGTTTTTCCACACCTTTAACGCCCTGCTGGAAGGCAATCAGCAGATCATCCTGACCTCGGATCGCTATCCGAAGGAGATCAACGGCGTTGAAGATCGTCTGAAATCCCGCTTTGGCTGGGGACTGACTGTCGCGATCGAACCGCCTGAACTGGAAACGCGTGTTGCGATCCTGATGAAAAAAGCCGACGAAAACGACATTCGTCTGCCGGGTGAAGTAGCGTTCTTTATTGCCAAGCGTCTACGCTCTAACGTACGTGAGCTGGAAGGCGCACTGAACCGCGTGATCGCCAACGCCAATTTTACCGGCCGGGCGATTACTATCGATTTCGTGCGTGAAGCGCTGCGCGATCTGCTGGCCTTGCAGGAAAAGCTGGTCACCATCGACAATATCCAGAAGACGGTGGCGGAGTATTACAAAATCAAAATTGCGGATCTGCTTTCTAAGCGTCGATCTCGCTCGGTAGCTCGTCCGCGCCAGATGGCGATGGCGCTGGCAAAAGAGCTCACTAACCACAGTCTGCCGGAAATTGGCGACGCGTTTGGTGGGCGTGACCATACTACCGTGCTTCATGCCTGCCGCAAGATTGAGCAGTTGCGTGAAGAAAGCCATGACATTAAAGAAGATTTCTCCAATTTAATCAGAACATTATCTTCGTGACGCTATGAAATTTACCGTTGAACGTGAACATTTATTAAAACCGCTTCAGCAGGTCAGCGGCCCGCTGGGTGGACGTCCTACACTGCCTATTCTCGGAAACCTGCTGCTGCAGGTTGCTGACGGCACGCTTTCGCTGACCGGCACCGATCTCGAAATGGAGATGGTGGCGCGCGTGGCGCTGATCCAGCCTCATGAACCTGGTGCGACCACCGTTCCGGCGCGTAAATTCTTCGATATTTGCCGTGGATTGCCGGAAGGCGCGGAAATTGCCGTTCAACTGGAAGGCGACCGTATGCTGGTGCGTTCTGGCCGCAGCCGTTTCTCGCTGTCTACGCTGCCTGCCGCCGACTTCCCGAATCTGGACGACTGGCAGAGCGAAGTCGAATTCACCCTGCCGCAGGCGACGATGAAGCGCCTGATTGAAGCCACGCAGTTTTCGATGGCGCATCAGGACGTACGTTACTACTTAAACGGCATGCTGTTTGAAACCGAAGGGGAAGAGCTGCGTACCGTGGCGACCGACGGTCACCGCCTGGCGGTTTGTTCAATGCCTGTTGGTCAGCCGTTGCCAAGCCATTCGGTGATCGTACCGCGTAAAGGTGTGATTGAACTGATGCGTATGCTCGACGGCGGCGATAACCCGCTGCGCGTGCAGATTGGCAGCAACAACATTCGTGCGCACGTTGGTGACTTCATCTTCACCTCTAAGCTGGTTGATGGCCGTTTCCCGGATTATCGCCGCGTATTGCCGAAGAATCCGGACAAGCATCTGGAAGCCGGTTGCGATATCCTCAAACAGGCGTTTGCGCGTGCGGCGATCCTCTCGAACGAGAAATTCCGCGGCGTGCGTCTGTATGTCAGCGAAAATCAGCTCAAAATCACCGCCAACAACCCGGAGCAGGAAGAAGCAGAAGAAATTCTGGATGTCTCCTATCCTGGTACAGAACTGGAAATCGGCTTTAACGTGAGCTACGTGCTGGACGTTCTGAACGCGCTGAAGTGCGAGAACGTGCGTATTCTGCTGACTGATTCCGTATCGAGCGTACAGATTGAAGATGCCGCATCACAGTCGGCTGCCTATGTTGTTATGCCAATGAGACTGTAATGTCGCTCACCCGCCTGTTGATCCGCGATTTTCGCAATATCGAAAGCGCGGATCTCGCTTTATCCCCTGGCTTTAACTTCCTGGTTGGCGCGAACGGCAGCGGCAAAACCAGCGTACTGGAAGCTATCTATACGCTCGGCCACGGTCGGGCGTTTCGCAGTTTGCAGATTGGTCGCGTGATTCGCCACGAGCAGGAGTCGTTTGTTTTACACGGGCGTTTGCAGGGTGAAGAACGTGAGACGTCGATTGGCCTGACGAAAGACAAACTGGGCGACAGCAAAGTGCGCATTGACGGCACTGACGGGCACAAGGTCGCAGAACTGGCGCACCTGATGCCGATGCAGCTGATCACGCCTGAGGGGTTTACTTTACTCAATGGCGGCCCCAAATACAGAAGAGCATTCCTTGACTGGGGATGTTTTCACAATGAAGTCGGATTTTTCACCGCCTGGAGCAACCTGAAGCGACTGCTCAAGCAGCGCAATGCAGCGCTGCGCCAGGTGAGTCGTTATGAGCAACTGCGCCCGTGGGATAAAGAACTGATCCCACTGGCGGAACAAATCAGCACCTGGCGCGCGGAGTACAGCGCCGGTATCGCGCAGGATATGGCGGATACCTGCCAGCAGTTTCTTCCCGAGTTTTCGCTCTCCTTCTCATTCCAGCGCGGCTGGGAGAAAGAGACTGATTATGCCGAAGTGCTGGAACGCAGTTTTGAACGCGATCGCATGTTGACCTACACTGCGCACGGCCCGCATAAGGCGGATTTCCGCATTCGCGCCGACGGTGCGCCGGTGGAAGATACGTTGTCGCGTGGGCAGCTAAAGCTGCTGATGTGCGCCTTACGTCTGGCGCAAGGGGAGTTCCTGACCCGTGAAAGCGGGCGGCGCTGCCTGTACCTGATAGATGATTTTGCCTCTGAACTGGATGACGCGCGTCGCGGACTGCTGGCCAGCCGCTTAAAAGCCACGCAATCTCAGGTCTTTGTCAGCGCAATCAGCGCTGAACACGTTATAGACATGTCCGATGAAAATTCGAAGATGTTTACCGTGGAAAAGGGTAAAATAACGGATTAACCCAAGATAAAATGAGCGAGAAACGTTGATGTCGAATTCTTATGACTCCTCCAGTATCAAAGTCCTGAAAGGACTGGATGCGGTGCGTAAGCGCCCGGGTATGTATATCGGCGACACGGATGACGGCACCGGTCTGCACCACATGGTATTCGAGGTGGTAGATAACGCTATCGACGAAGCGCTCGCGGGTCACTGTAAAGATATCGTGGTAACGATTCACGCTGACAACTCCGTGTCCGTTACCGATGATGGCCGTGGTATCCCAACCGGTATTCACCCGGAAGAGGGCGTTTCGGCAGCGGAAGTTATCATGACCGTTTTGCACGCAGGCGGTAAATTCGATGATAACTCCTATAAAGTTTCCGGCGGTCTGCACGGCGTGGGTGTTTCCGTCGTTAACGCCCTGTCACAGAAGCTGGAACTGGTGATTCGTCGTGAAGGCAAAGTGCATCAGCAAACTTACGTGCACGGTGTGCCGCAGGCGCCGCTGGCAGTAACCGGCGAAACAGAATTGACCGGGACTCAGGTCCGTTTCTGGCCAAGCCACGAAACCTTTACCAATGTTGTTGAATTTGAATACGACATTCTGGCGAAACGTCTGCGTGAGCTGTCATTCCTGAACTCCGGCGTCTCTATTCGTCTGCGCGACAAGCGTGACGGCAAAGAAGACCATTTCCACTACGAAGGTGGCATCAAGGCGTTTGTTGAATACCTCAACAAAAACAAAACGCCGATCCACCCGAATATCTTCTACTTCTCCACCGAAAAAGACGGTATCGGCGTTGAAGTTGCGCTGCAGTGGAACGATGGTTTCCAGGAAAACATCTACTGCTTCACCAACAACATTCCACAGCGTGACGGCGGTACTCACCTTGCAGGCTTCCGTGCGGCGATGACCCGTACCCTGAACGCCTACATGGACAAAGAAGGCTACAGCAAAAAAGCGAAAGTCAGCGCTACTGGTGACGATGCCCGTGAAGGCCTGATTGCCGTTGTTTCCGTGAAAGTACCGGATCCGAAGTTCTCCTCACAGACCAAAGACAAGCTGGTCTCCTCTGAGGTGAAATCGGCGGTAGAACAGCAGATGAACGAACTGCTGAGCGAATATCTGCTGGAAAACCCGTCTGACGCGAAAATCGTTGTTGGCAAAATTATTGATGCTGCACGTGCTCGTGAAGCTGCACGTCGTGCACGTGAAATGACCCGTCGTAAAGGCGCGCTCGACTTAGCCGGTCTGCCGGGCAAGCTGGCGGATTGTCAGGAACGTGACCCGGCGCTGTCCGAACTGTACCTTGTGGAAGGGGACTCCGCGGGCGGTTCTGCGAAGCAGGGCCGTAACCGTAAAAACCAGGCGATTCTGCCGCTGAAGGGTAAAATCCTCAACGTCGAGAAAGCGCGCTTTGACAAGATGCTCTCCTCTCAGGAAGTCGCGACGCTGATCACTGCGCTCGGCTGTGGCATCGGTCGAGACGAGTACAACCCGGACAAACTGCGTTATCACAGCATCATCATCATGACCGATGCGGACGTCGATGGCTCGCACATTCGTACGCTGCTGTTGACCTTCTTCTATCGTCAGATGCCGGAAATCGTTGAACGCGGCCACGTTTACATTGCACAGCCACCGCTGTACAAAGTAAAAAAAGGCAAGCAGGAACAGTACATTAAAGATGACGAAGCGATGGATCAGTATCAGATCTCTATCGCTCTGGATGGTGCTACGCTGCACACCAACGCCAGCGCACCGGCCCTTTCCGGTGAGTCGTTAGAGAAACTGGTTTCTGAATACAACGCGACGCAGAAAATGATTGGCCGTATGGAACGTCGTTTCCCGAAAGCGCTGCTGAAAGAGCTGGTTTATCAACCGACGCTGCCAGAAGCCGATCTGGCTGATGAAGCGAAAGTTACGGCCTGGGTTTCCCAGTTGGTTAACGTGCTTAATGAAAACGAAATGCACGGCAGCACCTGGAATAGCTTCGTGCGTAAAGACGCTGAACTGAACCTGTTCGAACCGGTGATCCGGGTGCGTACCCACGGTGTCGATACTGACTATCCATTGGAACATGAATTTGTGACCGGTGGCGAGTACCATCGTATTTGTACACTTGGCGAGAAGCTGCGTGGGCTGATCGAAGACGATGCGTTTATCGAACGTGGCGAGCGTCGCCAGCCGGTTGCCAGCTTTGAGCAGGCGCTGGAATGGCTGCAGAAAGAGTCTCGTCGTGGCCTCGCTATCCAGCGTTATAAAGGTCTGGGCGAGATGAACCCGGAACAGCTGTGGGAAACCACCATGGATCCGGAAAGCCGTCGTATGCTGCGCGTTACCGTGAAGGATGCGATTGCTGCCGACCAGCTGTTCACCACGCTGATGGGCGATGCCGTTGAACCGCGTCGCGCATTTATCGAAGAGAACGCCCTGAAAGCGGCGAACATCGATATTTAAGCCAATCTGTAGGCCGGATAAGGCGGTTTACGCCGCCATCCGGCAAGACGTTGTATTGTGCCTGATGGCGCGTTGCTTATCAGGCCTACAAACGACAACCAATCTACAAAAAGGGGAATCTCGATTCCCCTTTCTATCCCCCTTTTCGTAGCTGTTTTTTGAGCGGAATCGCGTTAGCATGAGGACGGACTCATTTAATTCGGGGAACTCATGGCTATCAAACTTATTGCTATCGACATGGATGGCACACTTCTGCTGCCCGATCACACCATTTCACCAGCGGTCAAAACGGCGATTGCCGCGGCACGCGCGCGTGGCGTGAATGTGGTGCTGACCACGGGACGCCCGTATGCCGGCGTTCACAGCTATCTGAAAGAACTACATATGGAACAACCCGGTGACTACTGCATTACCTACAACGGTGCGCTGGTGCAGAAAGCAGGGGATGGCAGTACCGTGGCGCAAACCGCGCTGAGCTATGATGATTATCGTTACCTGGAGCAGCTCTCCCGGGAAGTCGGCTCGCATTTCCATGCCCTCGATCGCAATACGCTGTATACCGCGAACCGTGATATCAGCTACTACACGGTGCACGAATCGTTTGTCGCGACCATTCCGCTGGTGTTCTGTGAAGCCGAGAAAATGGATCCCGCAACCCAGTTCCTGAAAGTGATGATGATTGACGAGCCGGAGATCCTCGATAAAGCTATCTCTCGTCTACCTGCGGAAGTAAAAGAGAAGTACACCGTGCTGAAAAGTGCGCCGTATTTCCTCGAAATCCTCGATAAACGCGTCAATAAAGGGACGGGCGTTAAATCGCTGGCCGATGCGTTAGGCATTAAAGCCGAAGAGGTGATGGCGATTGGCGATCAGGAAAACGACATAGCGATGATTGAATACGCAGGGGTGGGCGTTGCTATGGATAACGCTATTCCATCAGTCAAAGAAATCGCCAACTTCGTAACGAAATCTAACCTTGAAGATGGCGTCGCCTGGGCGATAGAGAAATACGTCCTTTCCTGATGCGTATTATGCCTGGCCTCGGCTGGGCAATAACATTAAGATGTTATAAAACATATATTTATATTATCAGATGTGAAACCGCACATTAATACCTCCACATAGTACGTAACTTCTATACTCTCCCTTCTTCTTTTATATCTGGGCAATTCCTGCCTGCTACTAAACTTTCTTATGACAAACACAAGCATCCGCGTGGTGTTGATAACGTCTTCCTGTCTGGTTTTTCATGCCAGTGCCGCGACGGATTCCAGCTCAACTATTACACCTCTCTTTGGCTATCAGGATGACGGTCTGTCTGCGCCTGTACCGGAAAAAACGACTGTTAAACCTGCCGAAAACCACACCATTTTGCCCTTTTTAGGCGATGAAGCGCGTAAGCGCGGATATGAACTACCGGCACCGTTTGGCGTGAATATTAACTACATGAATATCCGACAAAATATTAATGTGGATAGTATTAACTTCAACGGTCTTTCCCTCGGTGGCCGCTCACTGGATAACGCGTTTAAAATTAGCGTCGGCAATACGCGTGAACGCAGTAAAACCGAAACGCTGAAGCTGGATGCCTGGCTGCTGCCGTTTATGAATGTCTATGGCTTGATTGGCTATACCGATGGCCACTCCGTTTCGCAAATAGGCGTCGGGATAAAAGGCCCCCTTAAAGACCGCACACCAAGCAGTTTGCAGAATCTGGCGTTTCAGCTCGATTTTAAAGGCACCACCTACGGCGTAGGGACGACGTTGGTCGGCGGTGTAGGCAACTGGTTTACTGCTTTTGATGCCAACTACACCCAGACGCGGTTCGATATTCTGGATGGGAGTATTGACGCCTTAACCCTTTCTCCGCGCATCGGTTATCGCTTTACCACCCCCAGTGTGGATGCGCTGCACCTGCCATCCGGAAAGTTGAATCTATGGGTTGGCAGTATGTACCAGGACGTGCAGCAAGAATTTAGCGGTAGCCTTAACGACCTCACCATGCCGTCTGAAACGCTGCAAAGACTCGTTGATATTGCCAACAAAGACGGTAATGGTCGCTTTGACGTTAAACAGCATCTCCAATCCCCCTGGAACGTGCTGGTGGGCGCACAGTATGAAATTACCCGGAACTTCAACGTCACGACCGAAATCGGCTTTGCTGAACGTAACAGTTTCTTCATGGCGGGAGAGTATCGCTTTTGAGCCGTCTTACCCTCTTCCTGCTGTTCAACCTGCTCTCCTGTACAGTGCGGGCAGCGTTGCCGAGCCGAGGCGAAGTTGACGGTTGGCTAAATAAGTTGGGTGCCAGTGATAGCTTTGACGCCAACAAAGGCATTGACTGGGGCGTAATGCCGGGACCGTTTTATACCCCGGAGCTGGGGTTAGGGATCGGTACAGCGGTGGTGGGGATGTATCGCCCTGACCCGAATGATACGGTAAGCCAAAACTCGACGCTGACGCTCAGCGGCTATTTTAGCTCAACTGGCGCATTCGGTATCACGATGCAAAATTACGCATTTTTTGCCGACGATCGGTGGCGATTTTTTCTCAATGGCGCATTAACGGATACTCCAACCTACTACTGGGGGCAAGGTTTTAGCGATGGGGATAAAGATAACCAAAAACAGCAATACACCGCTCAGGTTCTGGAGTTGCGTCCAACGTTGTATCGCCAGTTGGCACCCAATGTTTATCTGGGGCTTGGCTGGTCGCTGAACGCCCAGCACGCTACCCAAATGGACGATAACGATCCGCCCAACATTGAGCATACCGGGCAGGGGGGGTCGGTTCTCAGCTCCGGAAGTAGTGTCGAACTCAGCTGGGACGATCGTGATTTCGTTCCCAATCCGCGTAAAGGACAGTATGCCGATGTGCGCTATACCCGATTCACACCAGAGGTGGGAAGCGATACGCGATTTGATGAATATCAACTGCACTACAGTCGCTATCACTCGCTGGACGAGAACAATGTGCTTGCCTGGGAGATGGACGGCGCGTTTACCCAGGGCGATGTGCCGTGGAGCATGATGCCGCTGCTTGGCAGCAATCAGCGTATGCGCGGTTATTACGAAGGGCGCTATCGGGATAAAAACGCCGTCAGCGGGCAACTGGAGTATCGGCGGAAACTTGACTGGCGGCATGGTGTGGTTGGTTGGCTCGGTGCGGGCACGATGGGACCCTCTTTTCATGCGCTGGACGATGGACGCTGGTTACCGTCCGCCGGTGTGGGCTACCGCTTTGAATTTAAGCCCCGGGTGAATGTGCGGCTTGATTATGGGATTGGCAAAGGGAGCAGCGGTTTTTATTTTCAGGTTGGAGAGGCATTTTGATCAATAAGGTGGTGTTAATAGCGCTCTTATGGCTGGCAACGGCGATAGCCCGTGCGGCAATACCTGTAACTTTGCAGCTCGTTTCTACAGAGAATAAGGCCCAGGGTACTGCCTGGCCGGTAGTTTCGCCCCTCCCTGCACCTCAGGGATTACGTCCGTGCTGCGCGTTTGGCTACGACCTGCACGCACAGGTACTGCATATGCCGGTGCCATTTTATGAACTTGATAATGTTGTCACGATCGATAGCATCGGCGAGCACCGCTATAACGATAGCCTACTGTTAGGGCTAGCGAATCTGGCAGGGATCGGGCATGAGAATAACGGCATAGTGTATACCGCTCGCGGTGGCTTCATTGATACCGCACATGTCCGTGATACCGCAGACATGACGGCCTGGCTCTTTAGCCATCTTCTTCCACGGCTTGGTCAATCATTTACGCTGCGTCTGGATGATGAGCTTGCGCAACGGCATGTCGTATTTAACGCTTTCACACCCCCCACAGAGCCTGCTGATCGTTACGCGCTGGCGGCATGGATGGCCGCGCATCTGGCGTTTCAGCTCGCTGCCTGGCATGAAATTGCGCAATGGTATGGTTTTGAGTCTGTTCCAGGATTTTCGGAGGAGGTTTCTGCATTTTCCCCGGAAGATCTCTACTCAAATTTGTTGGGTACCAGAATTGCGGTATCGCTGATCCTCAATGGGCAACTGGCAACAACGGAAATGTACGATGCGGCGATGAACAACGCGCTGCGCCAGGCGTTGATGCAATTGGGGGCAAAACCGGAAAAAATCACCCGCTTTCAGTTTGATATGCTGGATGGCAAATGGTGGAACAGCAAGCGTCGGGTACCAGAGAAATATTTGGTTCTGCACAGAAACTATGATGTGAGTGACTCGCGTTTACCGACGTCGGTACCGGGTGAACAAGCCTCGCCATTGAGACTGATGTTGCCACATCACTGGCGAGAATATTCCCTTGATGCGTTGGCACAACTCGAACTTTGGCCTGGCCGTACAATGGAGCGGCTGCCTACGCCAGGTTCCTGGTACACCGTCGCCAACTTTCCCGCGCTGGCTACAGTGGCACAAGGCCGTGACAGTGAGGTGAACTCAGTCCCTTAAAAAAACGCGCCATAATGTCATAGCCATACTACGTTTTCTCTCACGTTTTTCTTTCGCTGGCGGGCGGCTTTCTGATTTTGCCAAGGAAATATGCGCAACGCCGCTGCGCATAATCCATTTACGGGAAAATGCCGACGTCAGGGCCCGGCTTTTCAGGATTTTGCCATACAGTTTGAGACGTAACTTGTGGGTGGCTTTACGGTAAGCGTGATTCATATCTGGCGTATCCCGCAGCAGTACCGATTTGAGGATCTCCGCGCTGTCCAGCGCATAGCTAATCCCTTCCAGCGAGCTGGCGCTGATAAAACCGGCCGCTTCACCAATCAAAAATGCGTTGTCCTCGCCGCAGACGAAGTCTTTCCAGCGTGAGGGGAATAGCACCGTACATTTTTCACTTTTCACCGGTTTGCCGAACTGGAAATGGAACGCTTCCAGCTTCTCTTTCAGCGCGTCAAAGCGTGCCTGTCCGTCCTTCATGGGGTAGGCGCCACCAAAGATAAAATAGCCATCTTTGCTGATACTCCAGGAATAACAGTCAGTTGCATCGTTATCAAAAATACAGGAATAGAACGGTACGGGATGCTTTTCCGCAAACCATTGTTGAATAGCGACATATTTACGGATTTGGTGCTGTGGATAGAGATGACGGCGCACCAGTGAGTTCGCACCGTCTGCCCCCACCAGATAACGTGCAGTTATCTGCTGCTCCCAACCGTCGGCGCGGAAGATAACATGCCATTTATCGCCCTCGCGCCAGATTTTCCGGCACAGGCTGTCGTGATACACCTGCACATCATCAGGGATGAGAGATTTAAGCCATAAATCAAAAGCATGGCGGTTGATATTAATGTAGCTGCGCTGGTAGTTACGCGTCAAAGAAGCGGCAACATCAACCGTTTTAACGCTAAAAATCTGCGGGTTGGCGATGACATCAACGGGTAAGGTTATCCCGTCGCGGATAAACGAACGCTGGGCGTCCGGGGCCAGCAGACCGCCGCAGGGTTTAGTGAAACCTTCGTTGCCGCACTGGCGTTTTTTATCCAACGCAATCACGCGCATTTTTCCGCTCAACTGTCGCGCCAGCGCTGCGCCTGCCGGACCTAAACCGATAATCGCTACGTCAAAATGTTCCATCTTTCTGTCCGCAAAAATGAAGATGGCGATACGCTAAAGCCTGAAAGTGAAGTGCTTGTGAAGTATGATTGTTTTAATCGTCTTGTATCAGGGCATCTCATGAAGCAAATCACCTTTACGCCGCGTAATCATCAGCTTACCAATATCAACACCTGGACATCGGACAGCCAGTGGCTGGTCTTTGATGTGCGCCCTTCCGGCGCTTCCTTTACCGGTGAAACAATTGAGCGCGTCAATATCCATACTGGCGAGCTGGAGGTGATTTACCGGGCTACTCAGGGATCGCACGTTGGCGTGGTGACCGTTCATCCAAAGTTGGAAAAATATGTCTTCATTCACGGGCCTGAAAATCCTGATGAAACATGGCATTACGACTTCCATCATCGTCGTGGGGTGATTGTTACGCAGGCTGGGGTGGAGAATCTGGATGCAATGGATATTACTGCGCCCTATACGCCAGGTGCGCTGCGCGGCGGGAGTCATGTGCATGTTTTTAGCCCGAACGGTGAGTTTGTCAGTTTCACCTATAACGACCATGTTCTGCATGAGCGCTCTCCGGCGCTCGATTTACGCAACGTCGGTGTGGCTGCACCGTATGGTCCGGTGAAGGTCTCCGCGCAGCATCCGCGTGAATACAGTGGCAGCCATTGGTGCGTGCTGGTGAGCCAGACGACACCAACGCCAAAACCGGGTAGCGATGAGATTAACCGCGCCTATGAAGAGGGCTGGGTTGGAGAAAACAGGCTGGCGTTTATCGGTGATACGCTATCAACCACTGGCGAGAAAGTACCGGAGCTGTTTATTGTTGATTTGCCACAGGATGAAAGCGGCTGGAAACAGCCGGGGGACGCGCCTCTGGAGGGGACTGACATGACCATGCCTGCGCCGCCATCTGGTATTCGCCAACGCCGTCTAACGTTTACCCATGAGCGCGCCTTCCCGGGGCTGGTGAATCAGCCTCGCCACTGGGTACGCAGTAATCCAAAGGCATCTGAGATTGCGTTTTTAATGCGTGATGACAACGGTATTGTACAGCTATGGCTGATTTCCCCACAGGGTGGATCGCTGCGTCAGCTTACCCAGTGCGCTACGAATATTCAGTCAGCCTTTAACTGGCACCCATCGGGGAAATGGCTGGGATTTGTACTGGAGAACAGAATTGCCTGTTGTGATGTTCAAACGGGCGAGATTGATTTTTTAACGGAACGTCATGATAACCCGCCGTCGGCCGATGCGATCGTCTTCTCCCCTGATGGTCGACAGGTTACGTGGATGGAAGACGTCGAGGGTTTCCGCCAGCTGTGGGTGACTGAAACCGGGCGTTAATTTATGGAGCAGACATTTCTGCCGGGGGAATAACGGCGTTCGTGGCCTGGGTTCTCTCCTCGCTCTTTTCTACGCGGGATCTCACCGAGTTATCTTTGCGAAAGAGATCCCAAGGTAGCAATACCGTATCGAGCACCGCGGTAAAAGGCATATCCAGAATCGCCAGCGACTTGGTTCCCCAGTTTGTATCACTTTCGCTAATCATTGTGGCACTGGCTCGCGTGCCAGGATACGTCCCTTCTTTGCCACCTGTATGCGACATGATGCTGGAACAACCGCTTACAAACGCCATCCCACTACACATCGTCAGTGTTACCAACATTTTTTTAATCATCATTTATTCATCTGTATTTATCGTGTTTGCATGGTGAGTTAAAGCGATCCGTTGCGAAAATAACATCACCATTTCGTCGCACTGTGGCGGCCATCGCGATTTAACGAGAACAACTGCTCCCCCCAGTGTATGCAATAGACAACAAACTGCAAAAAAAGTCAGATGAATACGCTTGAAAAGTTTGTATTAAGACCCATTTTTAGAGTGTAGACAAATGAAGGGCATGCCAGATGGGTGTCCTGGCTACCTGACCTGTCCATGATGGAAGGTCAATATTCTCGCTGATTTCAGGAGCTATTGATTATGCGTAACTTTGATTTATCCCCGCTGTACCGTTCTGCTATTGGTTTTGACCGTCTGTTCAACCTGCTGGAAAACAATCAGGGCCAGAGCAATGGCGGCTACCCTCCGTACAACGTTGAGCTGGTAGACGAAAACCATTACCGCATTGCAATTGCCGTTGCCGGTTTTGCTGAAAGCGAACTGGAAATTACTGCCCAGGACAATCTGCTGGTGGTAAAAGGCGCCCATGCGGACGATCAAAAAGAACGTACTTACCTGTATCAGGGTATTGCCGAGCGCAACTTTGAACGCAAGTTCCAGTTAGCGGAGAACATTCATGTTCGCGGCGCAAACCTGGTAAATGGTCTGCTGTATATCGATCTTGAGCGCGTGATTCCTGAAGCGAACAAACCGCGCCGCATCGAAATCAACTAATTCTGTAGGCCGCTTCAGGCGGCCTTGCTAAGTCATCGGCTTGCCGTCAGGGAGCCGAAAGGTACCTACTCGCTTCTTAGAAGGAGATTATTATGCGTAACTACGATTTATCCCCACTGCTGCGTCAATGGATCGGTTTTGACAAACTGGCCAATGCCTTGCAAAACACCGGTGAAAGCCAGAGCTTCCCGCCTTATAACATCGAAAAGAGCGATGATAACCACTACCGCATTACCCTTGCGTTAGCCGGTTTCCGCCAGGAAGATCTGGATATTCAACTGGAAGGCACGCGCCTGACCGTGAAAGGTACGCCGCAGCAGCCGGAAAAAGAGACCAAATGGTTGCATCAGGGGCTGGTCACTCAGCCGTTCAGCCTGAGCTTTACGCTGGCTGAAAATATGGAGGTCTCCGGCGCAAGCTTCACTAACGGCTTGCTGCATATTGATTTGACCCGGAATGAACCTGAAACCATTGCTCCACAACGTATCGCCATCAGCGAACGTCCTGCATTAGATAGTTAAATAGCTCCATGCCTTTGCCCCGCCAGAAATGACGGGGCTTTTTTGTGCTTTACCACCCATACATTGCGACTGTACTCTGCGAGAATCCATTTACTTAATGATGTTATTCACAGGGAACAGAATAATGAGTGATATAGCATTGACGGTCAGCGTTCTGGCATTAGTGGCAGTTGTCGGGTTATGGATCGGCAACATAAAAATACGTGGTGTGGGTTTTGGCATTGGAGGCGTGCTGTTCGGCGGTATTATCGTCGGGCATTTTGTCGATCAGGCAGGGATGACCCTGAGCGGCGACATGCTGCATTTTATTCAGGAATTTGGCCTGATTCTTTTCGTCTACACCATTGGTATTCAGGTGGGGCCGGGCTTTTTTGCTTCTCTGCGCGTTTCGGGCCTGCGGCTGAATCTGTTTGCTGTGCTGATTGTCATCATGGGTGGCCTGGTCACTGCGATCCTGCATAAGATTTTTGCCATTCCTCTCCCTGTGGTGCTGGGAATATTCTCTGGAGCGGTCACCAATACCCCGGCGTTAGGTGCGGGGCAGCAAATTCTGCGCGATTTAGGTACGCCTGGCGATGTGGTTGACCAGATGGGGATGAGCTATGCCATGGCTTATCCTTTCGGCATCTGCGGAATTTTACTGACCATGTGGCTGATGCGCCTTATTTTCCGCGTTAACGTCGATGCTGAAGCCCAGCAGCATGAATCCACGCTGACCAACGGGCACGCACTGATTCAGACGATGAACATCCGCGTGGAAAACCCAAACATCAACAATATGGCGATTCAGGATGTCCCGATTCTGAACAGCGACAAAATCATCTGCTCGCGTCTGAAACGTGACGAGACATTGATGGTGCCGTCGCCAGGGACGGTTATCCAGATGGGCGACCTGCTACACCTGGTCGGACAGCCTGCTGACCTGCATAACGCGCAGGTGGTGATTGGGCAGGAGGTAGACACATCGCTGTCTACGCGAGGTACCGATTTACGCGTCGAACGCGTGGTGGTGACCAACGAACAGGTGCTGGGTAAACGAATCCGCGACCTGCACTTTAAAGAACGTTACGACGTGGTGATTTCCCGCCTGAACCGTGCAGGTGTTGAGCTGGTAGCCAGCAGTGACGCCAGCCTGCAATTCGGGGATATCCTCAATCTGGTGGGACGTCCTTCGTCCATTGATGCCGTTGCCAATGTTGTGGGTAACGCGCAGCAAAAACTGCAGCAGGTGCAGATGCTGCCGGTATTTATCGGTATCGGGCTGGGTGTTCTACTGGGTTCAATCCCGCTGTTCATCCCGGGGTTCCCGGTGGCGTTGAAACTGGGGTTGGCCGGCGGGCCGCTGATTATGGCCCTGATCCTGGGGCGTATTGGTAGCATCGGTAAGCTGTACTGGTTTATGCCTCCCAGCGCTAACCTGGCGTTGCGAGAGTTGGGTATCGTGCTGTTTCTTGCGGTGGTGGGTCTGAAGTCAGGCGGTGATTTTGTCGATACCCTAACACAGGGCGATGGCCTGAGCTGGGTGGGTTACGGTATTTTCATTACCGCGATTCCGCTCATTACCGTGGGCTTGCTGGCGCGAATCTTTGCCAAAATGAACTATCTGACGCTGTGCGGCATGTTGGCTGGCTCAATGACCGATCCCCCGGCTCTGGCGTTTGCTAATAACCTGCATGCCACCAGCGGGGCAGCAGCGCTCTCCTACGCTACCGTTTATCCACTGGTCATGTTCCTGAGGATTATCACCCCGCAACTGTTGGCGGTGCTCTTCTGGGGATTAGGTTAAAACTGACTTATCCGGCCTGCATCTCCTGTCGGCCGGATAAAACGCAACTCTCCATCCGGCATTACAAACACCCTCTCTCTTTCCCATTGTCTCATCACCCGACTCGCCCTCTCGTTTGAGAATCAGGTTCATACTCCTTAACTGTTCCGGTATAACGACCAGACAACAATATTTAAGGAGCTGTCATGAAGATTTCTCGCCTTGGAGAAGCACCGGATTATCGCTTCTCACTGGCAAATGAACGTACCTTTCTGGCGTGGATCCGCACCGCGCTCGGATTTCTGGCGGCGGGGGTTGGCCTTGATCAACTGGCCCCGGATTTTGCCACGCCGGTCATCCGTGAGGCGCTTGCCTTGTTGCTGTGTCTATTTGCCGGCGGTCTGGCGATCTACGGCTATCTGCGCTGGCTACGTAACGAAAAGGCGATGCGACTGAAAGAGGACTTGCCCTACACCCACAGCCTGCTGATTATCAGCGTCATGCTGACTATTGTGGCGGTGATTGTCATGACGCTGGTGCTGTATGCCGGATAGCCGCAAATCCCGACGCATCGCTGATCCGGGGTTACAACCGGAGCGGACTTCACTGGCCTGGTTTCGCACGTTGTTGGGCTATGGCGCGTTAATGGCGCTGGCGATTAAGCACAACTGGCACCAGGCGGGAGCGTTGTTCTGGATATCGGTAGTTGTGCTGGCGATAGTGGCGATTATCCTCTGGCGCTACACCCGCAGCCGTAATCTGATGGATGTGAGTCATAGCGATTTTTCTGAATCTCGCGCGGTGCGTGACAAATTTATGATCTCCCTCGCGGTGTTATCCCTCGCAATGCTGTTTGCTGTAACGCATGTTCGCCAACTTATCGTATTTATCGGGAATTTTGCATGACAGGATGTGAGAACATGGATGTTAGTGATGATGTTTTAAACGTGGTGATTGACCATCAGAAGTGTTTACAACCGGTTGAAGTGTACCGTGGTTTGCAACAAGGAAATGTTCGCCTGGTACAGTTTATTCCGCTGGTTAAGCTCGATGGTTCAGGTCATCTGACAGACGAATCGGTTACGTCTGAGGCATGGGGCCGATTTTTAATTACGATATTTGATATCTGGGTACGTGAAGATATTAATCAGATATCTATCCAGCTTTTCGATAAAACGCTTCGCCAGTGGTGTGGTCTGACGGCACAGATTGAACGACAGACCATGTCATCAATGAATACGCGTTGCCAGACATGCTCATTGTTTCAATATTACCACGGTGATTGTCCTGCGTACTGCGAGGAAAATGGAAAGGGCGTGCTGTGTGCAGGCTATCAGGCTTTCTTCAGCCATACCGCACCGCATATGCGCGTGATGCGTGACCTGCTTAAGCAGCATCGCTCACCGATGGAGCTGATGGCGATGCTGCGTTAAGCTCAGCGGTATTTAACGTCCTTTGGCCAGATACTGCGCCATTTCATCTTCCGGGACCATTCCACCGCCGGTCGCCCACACCAGGTGGGTGGCGTTATTGAGCTGATCCGCGCTGAAGCCGTGCATGTGCTGATAGTCAGCAGAGGCGCAAACGTGTTGCGGACCGGCCATCCCTGCCAGCGCTGACGGTTCGAGGCGAATACCTTCTTCCTGCGCCAGCCAGCCCAGCATGTCGTACATAGTCTGATCGTCCAGGGTGTACAGACCGTCGAGCAGACGTTCCATTGCCCGGCCAACAAAGCCAGACGCACGGCCGACAGCCAGCCCATCAGCCGCCGTCAGGTTGTCGATGCCAATATCCTGCACGGAAATCGTATCGTGCAGTCCGGTATAAATCCCCAGCAGCATGCACGGTGAATGGGTTGGTTCTGCGAAGAAGCAGTGCACGTTATCGCCAAACGCCAGCTTCAGGCCAAACGCCACGCCGCCAGGGCCACCGCCGACGCCGCATGGCAGGTAAACAAACAGTGGATGGTCTGCATCCACCACGCGCCCCTGCTGGGCAAACTGCGCCTTTAAGCGCTGTCCGGCCACCGCATAGCCTAAAAACAGCGTGCGGGAATTTTCATCATCGATAAAGAAGCAGTTTGGATCGGACTCCGCCGCCTTACGGCCCTGTTCAACCGCCACGCCGTAATCTTCTTCATACTCCACGACCGTCACACCGTGACTGCGCAGTTTGGCTTTTTTCCATGCGCGGGCATCGGCCGACATATGCACCGTCACCTTAAAGCCGATACGGGCGCTCATAATGCCAATCGACATGCCGAGGTTACCGGTGGAGCCTACCGCGATGCTGTACTGGCTAAAGAACTGTTTGAATTCGGGCGAAAGCAGAACGCTGTAATCGTCTTGTGTGGTCAGCAGACCGGCTTCCAGCGCCAGTTTTTCCGCGTGGGTCAGTACTTCATAAATGCCACCACGGGCTTTAATCGAGCCAGAAATTGGCAGGTGACTGTCTTTCTTCAGCAGAATTTCGCCATTGATGCGCTGCCCGTACTCTTTCTCCAGCCGCTTTTGCATGGCCGGAATCGCGGCCAGCTCAGATTCAATAATGCCGCCGGTGGCCGCGGTTTCCGGGAATGCCTTTGCCAGGTACGGCGCAAAGCGCGTCAGACGGGCGTGGGCATCCTGAACATCGTGTTCAGTCAGGCCAACATACGGTAAACCTTCCGCAAGAGAGGTGGTGCCAGGGTTAAACCAGGTTGTCTCCTTGAGAGCAACCAGATCTTCCACTAAAGGATGCTGGGCGATAAGTGTTTGAATGTTTTCCATAGTCAGTCTCTTTGCGCTTAGATAATAAAGGAAAGCAGGAATGTGCAAGCCAGTGCAATCACGGACGCGATAAATGTCGCGGTCGTATAGTATTTAAACGTTTCATTCAGGGTGGCACCGCAGTATTGCTTCACCAGCCAGAAGAGGGAATCGGTAACGATCGTGCAGCCAATAGCGCCGGAACCGATAGCAATGGCGATGATCTCCGGGCTGACGTTGGGATAGAGCGGCAGCATCGGTGCAACGATTGCCGTGGCGCCCATCATTGCCACCGTGGCGGAACCCACCGCGGCATGCAGGATTAACGCCACCAGCCACGCCAGCAGAATCGGGTGCATATGCATGTTCGAGAGGATCAGCGCAAGAGTATCCGCCAGCCCACTGCTCTTGAGGATAGCGTTGAACGCGCCGCCTGCGCCGATAATCAACAGAATGTTAGCGATGGAGCCAAAACCGTTTTCAGTGTGGGTCAGCAACGTACCCATACCGATGTGCTGACGCAGGCCGAGAATGTAATAGGCAACGAAAACGGCAATAAACATCGCGGTGATCGGGTTACCAATAAACTCCAGCAGCGTATATACCGTGCTGCCTTTCGCCATGTTCAGCTCAGCGACGGTTTTTACCAGCATCAGGCCAATCGGCAGCAGAACGGTAAACAGCGTAGCACCCAGCGACGGTAGCGTACTTTCGTCACGCACTTTAAGGTCAGAAAACTCAGCCGGAACCGGTTTAAACGGCAGACGGTTACCCAGGAATTTCAGGTACAGAGGACCGCCTATCAGCGAGGCCATCAAGCCGACCAGTAAGCCGTAGACAATCACGGTGCCAATGTCTGCGCCCAGCTTGTTAGCCACGAACAGGGCAGCCGGATGCGGTGGTACCACGCAGTGCACCGCCATCAGCGCCGTACACAGCGGAATCGCCAGCTTCAGTAATGAAGTATTGGTTTTCTTGGCAATTGAAAAGGCCAGTGGAATCAACAGCACCACGCCGACTTCAACAAACAGCGTGATCCCGCAAATCAGCCCAACCAGAACCATAATGACGTCGGCGGATAGCCAGCGGCAGCGCTGCAGCGTCAGGCCAATGCGTTCGGCTGCGCCGGACACTTCCATCATTTTGCCCAGAATGGTCCCAAGGCCGATAACCGCGGCGAGGAAGCCCAGCGTACCGCCGATGCCACTCTCAATGGCATTGACCATATCCAACGGCCCCATGCCCATCATCGTACCCACGAAGAAGCTGGCTAACAGTAGCGCCAGAAACGGGTGGAATTTGAACTTCACGATGGTCAAAACGATTAACACGATGCTTATCAGCAGCGTGCTCACAACCCAGATTTGAGAGTGCATAACTCACCTTGCCCTGTGATTAATATAGGGTTATTGGACAAAAATAAGGCATGGTCTGACAAACGATATAAATCCCCCTTCACATGAGCTAGATTGCATCAAATGAGTGATTTATGTCTAATTGCGCTTTGTTTATGCGATATGGTTCACTCTGATTCACCTTTGAGCTGATTTTTGCAGCGAACTTTTTTACACTCCAGCGCATGAATCAGAAGGAAAGGAGGTGAGAATGGATCCCCTACGCGAAGTCAGAAACCGGCTGCTCAACGGCTGGCAGTTGTCAAAGCTGTATACTTTTGAAGTGGCGGCCCGGCATCAGTCTTTTGCGCTGGCGGCAGACGAGCTGTCATTGAGTCCCAGTGCCGTCAGCCATCGCATAAATCAGCTTGAAGATGAGCTTGGTATCCAATTATTTGTTCGTTCTCATCGCAAAGTGGAACTCACTCATGAGGGCAAACGGGTATTTTGGGCGCTGAAGTCGTCACTGGACACGCTCAACCAGGAGATTCTTGATATTAAGAATCAGGAGCTCTCGGGGACGCTCACCGTCTACTCACGGCCTTCTATCGCCCAGTGCTGGCTGGTTCCGGCGCTCGGCGACTTTACTCGTCGCTACCCGTCAATTTCGCTAACCATGTTGACCGGGAACGACAACGTCAATCTACAGCGTGCGGGTATCGATCTCGCCATCTATTTTGACGATGCACCCTCCGCGCAACTCACGCATCACTTCCTGATGGATGAAGAGATCCTGCCGGTGTGCAGCCCGGACTACGCCCGCCGCCATGACCTTACCGGTTCGCTGGTGAATTTGCCGCACTGTACGTTGCTGCACGACAGACAGGCGTGGAGTAACGATTCCGGGACCGATGAATGGCACAGTTGGGCGCAGCATTTTGCGGCGAATTTGCCGACATCGTCGGGGATTGGTTTTGATCGTTCTGATTTAGCAGTAATTGCGGCAATGAACCATATCGGCGTGGCGATGGGCCGAAAACGGCTGGTGCAAAAACGCCTCGACAGCGGAGAATTGATTGCGCCTTTTGGCGATATGGCGCTGAAATGTCATCAGCATTACTACATCACCACGCTGCCCGGCAGGCAGTGGCCGAAAATCGAGGCGTTTATTGGCTGGCTACAGGAGCAGGTTAAATAAGCGGGTCGCGAATATTTTTTACGCTTTCGCTCTACACGGAAAGTGAAAAAGCGTGCTAAATACGTGATATCACTCCTGATGATTTGCGTAAGGACGACCGTGTTAAAGCCGATTGTTTCCCTTTTACTGTTGGCCAGCGCCACCGTGTGTGCCGCGCAACCTGCGTTGACGGCGGCGCAGTATGTGCAGCAGCTTGGGGTTGGGATGGACGTAGATTGGGCGCGTACCGATCGGGGCATCCGTGAATTCGATCCGCTGGTGGTGAGGGATTATAAGGCGAAAGGGTTGACCCACGTGCGTATTCGCGTGGCGGGTGAGCCTACGGAGGCGCGGCTCATTCATCTGCGCAAGCTGGTGGAAGCCTGCGAGCAGTATGGCGTGATCCCGATAATCGCCTATCAGGCTGACGAGTATAAAAAAGACCCCAGTGCCAGTAACGAAAAAGAGGTGGTTAACTGGTGGGTGGCGGTGGCGCATTACTTTGGTCAAAGTTCGCCGCTGCTGGGTTTCGACCTGATTTATGAACCTGCCGATAAGCTCAACCATAATCAGGCGTCGCTCAATAGGGTGTATGACAAAACCATCCATACCATCCATGCTATCGATCCACAGCGAATGATTTTTATCGCGCCGAAACTGCATGCCGCACCGGAAGATTTACCCAACCTAAAGTTGCCGCCGCAAAGTCAGAATACCGTGTTGGCCCAATGGCATATTTTCCCGTGGGGGCCGCTGAAAAATAACGGTAAATACCCGTGGACCTCAGGGACAGCGGCAGAAAAGGCCGCCATTCGCGCCCGTATCAATACTGCCATTCACTGGCAGCAGAAAACCGGTCATGTTAGTTGGGTAGGAGGCTGGTCGCCGGGAGAAACCATCAGGAATGCGCCTTCTGCCTCGCAAATGGCGTTTGCCCGCTTTATGGCTTGCGAGCTGAAGAAAGCGAAAGTTCCCTATGCTATCAATGCGGATACGCAGTTCTATGATGGTGAGGAAGGGGCATGGAGACCGGCGCTGGAGCCGTTGTTGAATACCATGATTGCCCCTGAGTGTGAAAAGCCCGGCGAGAAGCCGGGCCATCATACGCTTAAACCGCCTGTCCCTGATGCGACACGCGTGACGCCAGCGGAAGCCAGCAAACAAAAATCAACAGCCCCATAAGGGTCATCAGCAGGCCCAGACTGGCTTGCCCGGTCTGCGGCAGCATGGCAGAGAACCACGCCAGCACGCCGGAACCAATGTTCTGTAATCCACCAACCAGCGCACCAGCAGTACCGGCCAGGAACGGGAAAGGCTCCATTGCGCCGCTGGTTGCCAGCGGAAACAGCATCCCGGCGCCGAAGAAAAACAGTGCGGCGGGAACCAGCAGCGTCCAGACGTTCATCACGTCGAACAGACCAGGGATCCACATCATCAAGCCGGCGACCAGACAGCAGATAACCGACTGCCACATTAGCGTCGAGAAACGCTTATTCGGGCGACCGGCGAACCAGGCACCAAAAAATGCCGCCGGAATGGGCAGAATAAACAGGATACTGACCACCATGCTGCTTAAGCCGAGACGCGCGCCTAACAACACCCCGGAACAGGCTTCGAAGACCGCAACGCCCGCCAGGCCGCCGATCAGCATCAGCACGTAACAGGTGAAAGAGCTGTTGCCAAACAGCGTTTTGTAGCTGGCGATAAGCCGTGGACGCGGCGCACCTGCGGGGCGCGTTTCCGGCATCCAGCGCGCCATGCTAAACGTAACGCCTGCGCACAGCACCAGCAGGAAGATGTAACAGGCTCGCCAGTTCCACAGGGTATCCAGCATACCGCCAATCAGCGGTGCCAGCAGTGGGCTGACCAGAATTCCCATGTTTAACAGGCTATTAGCGTGGCGTAACTGCGTGCCTTCATACAAATCGCGCGGTAAAGTTCGCGCCATCACACCGCCGACGCCCGTTCCCATCCCCTGTATTGCGCTGGCGATAATCAATACCGTCAGGCTGTGGGTGGTTATGGCGACCAGCGTAGCCAGCATAAAAATGGACATCCCGGCGAGGATCACCGGGCGGCGGCCAACGCGATCGGAAAGTGGGCCGTAAATCAGTTGTGACAGGCCGTAGGTCAACAGATAGGCGGCCATCACGCTTTGCACCGCCCCTTCGCGAACGTTCAGTTCACGCGCCATATCAGCAATCGCGGGGATATAAATGGTTTGCGCCATCTGACCTACCGCCACCAGTAATACCAACATCAACAACAAATTGACGCTTCTATGCCTTTTCATTTCGCTGATTACTTTTCAAAAAGTGAAAAAATAAGAATAAGGTGCTGCACTTTCCCGTAAATGCGCGTGGAATCTACCACAACAGAAAAAGAAGGCCAGATAGTGGGCTGGAATGTTTAAACGATGAACGGCAGGAAATGTAAACAAAAAGCGGCAACAAATGTTGCCGGATTGCATCGGGTTTACAGAGGTCATGATAAGCGTAGCAAAACTGCGCCTATGGCAATGCCTCCAGCAGCAACAAGACGTATTCCGGCAACCTTTTCTTTCAGTAGCAGCCACGCGAGCAGCGCGCCAAACAGGATGGAAGTTTCACGCAGCGCAGCGACTACCGCCAACGGAGCCTGAGTCATGGCCCACAGCGCCAGACCGTAAGAACCCATTGTGCCAATCCCACCAAGAATACCTTTCTTCCACTGCTGTACCAGATAGCGCGACGCTTCCCGGCGTCGGGCAATCATCGCCCAGCCCAGCAGGCAGGAGCCGTTCAGAAAGAAGGTCCACAGCGTATAACCCAGCGCGGTTTCAGATAAACGTACGCCGGTGCCATCAACCAGCGTATATCCGGCGATAAAGCAGGCGTTAATGAGCGCCAGCACGATCCCGCGTTGCGAGCTGCTGCGTCCGTTAAACGCCATGCCGAGGATCGCCAGACAGATCGTGGCAATCCCCACCCAGGCTAGAACAGAGAGGCTATCGCCAAGAAACAGGACGCTGATAATTGCGACCAGCAGCGGCGCTGTGCCGCGCATTAACGGATAGGTCTGGCTCATATCCGAAACCTGATAGGTTTTGGCGACCAGGACGGTATATACAATTTGCAACGCAGTTGAGACGGCTAAAAAAGGCAGGCTGGCGGCGGAAGGTTGCGGCGCAAAGGGTAAGCAAATCAATGCCATAATTGCAGCAGAACCGCTGACACCGATCGCTGAGTACAGTTTATCGTTTCCAGCTTTAACAATGGCATTCCAGCTGGCATGCAGCAGCGCGGCGAACAGCAAAATGCAGAAAACAGAAAGCGTCATGGTGGAATTCTTCCCTGAGAATGTCATAAAAACGTAACATATTGGCGCGACACAAGCACCAGGGAGAAGGTGAAAGGGGAGCGGAGTGTTACCCGCCCCCCTTAGGTGCGACTTGAATCCGAATTACTTAACGTATTTCAGAACGGCATCAAGTAGTTGCAGTGCTGCAACAATGAGTTTGAGGATAAGAATAGCGATATCCACGAGGCTCATACGCTCTCCTTTTGGTACAAGGAGCACGGTGCTGACGTACCTCGCCGCTGCCTGTTGCCAGCACCTTTGTTGACATAACACAGTGTGCTCACACGGGGGTTAAGGCGCTGACGGCACCACCCGTTTCAGCCAGGACTTTGATGCGCCGGTTTACGATGCGGCCCCCGCATAACACATTGCGTACCGAGACATTATAGATAAACACTGTATAAATTAACAGTATTTTATGGACGTTACGCTATTCATGTTCCATACTCAAAACCATCAAAATTCGTGCCGAAATTGCGTGTTCTTCGCAGAACGCGTATACTTTTTTCGTTGACATAACACAGTGTGTTCGGCGGCTACCAACCGCACAGCACTGAAAAAAACCTCGCTCCGGCGGGGTTTTTTGTATTTCAGCAATGCACAACGAAATGTGATCGTTGACGCATTTTTATGCAGATGAAAATTTTTCCATTGTCACGCTGAAAAACCTGTGTTTGTATAAATCCAGTTAATCAACAAACAGACAGGTCCCTAATGAACCCTTCCATGCTGACTGCGACCCTACTAAAAACTGCGCCATCTCGCGCAGCGGTCGTCGTGCGTGTGGTGGTGGTCGTCGGCAATGCGCCGTAGGGTCCGAATCAACACACGATTCCAAAACCCCGCCGGCGCAAACCGGGCGGGGTTTTTCGTTTCAGAGACCTGCCCGGAGCAAAGGCCCAGAATAAAAGGACTGGAGCATGGCAAGTTCGGGCATAACATCCAAGCGTACGCGTTTTACGGGCGCAGAATTCATCGTTCATTTCCTGGAACGCCAGGGGATTCAGGTTGTTACCGGTATTCCCGGCGGATCGATTCTTCCCGTCTATGACGCCTTAAGTCAAAGCACGCAAATCCGTCATATCCTGGCGCGCCACGAGCAAGGAGCTGGGTTTATCGCGCAGGGAATGGCGAGAACCGATGGCAAACCCGCCGTCTGTATGGCCTGCAGCGGACCGGGCGCAACCAATCTGGTGACCGCCATTGCTGATGCGCGTCTGGATTCCATCCCGCTGGTGTGTATCACCGGGCAGGTTCCGGCCTCAATGATAGGCACCGACGCCTTCCAGGAAGTCGACACCTACGGCATCTCTATCCCCATCACTAAGCACAACTATCTGGTCCGCCATATCAGTGAATTACCGCAGGTCATGAGCGATGCGTTCCGCATTGCGCAGTCCGGACGTCCAGGCCCGGTGTGGATAGACATTCCTAAGGATATTCAAACCGCTGTTTTTGATATTGAAGAGATGCCGGAGCCTGCGCAGAAAATGGCGGCACCAGCGTTCAGCCAGGACAGCATTCGCGATGCCGCAGCCATGATTAACGCCGCACAGCGTCCGGTGCTGTACCTCGGCGGCGGCGTGATTAACGCACCTGAGCGCGTGCGTGAACTGGCGGAAAAAGCGATGCTGCCCACCACTATGACCTTAATGGCGCTCGGTATGTTGCCGAAAGCCCATCCGCTGTCGTTAGGCATGCTGGGCATGCACGGCGCGCGTAGCACTAACTTTATTCTGCAAGAAGCGGATTTATTGATTGTTCTGGGCGCACGTTTTGATGACCGGGCGATTGGTAAAACGGAGCAGTTCTGCCCGAACGCCAAAATCATTCACGTAGATATCGACCGCGCGGAGCTGGGTAAAATCAAACAACCGCACGTGGCGATTCAGGCGGATGTCGATGAGGTTCTGGCGCAATTGATCCCATTAATTGACGCGCAGCCGCGAGAGTCGTGGCATCAGACGGTGGCCGATTTACAACGTGAATTCCCTTGCACTATTCCGCAGGAAAGCGACCCGCTCAGCCACTATGGATTGATCAACGCCGTGGCTGCCTGCGTAGACGATAGCGCTATTATCACCACCGACGTAGGCCAGCATCAGATGTGGGCGGCACAGGCTTATCCGCTGAACCGTCCGCGTCAGTGGCTGACCTCCGGCGGTCTGGGAACTATGGGCTTTGGCCTGCCAGCGGCAATTGGTGCAGCGCTGGCCAATCCCGACAAAAAAGTGCTGTGCTTCTCCGGCGACGGCAGCCTGATGATGAATATTCAGGAAATGGCGACAGCCAGCGAAAATCAGCTGGATATTAAAATCATCCTGATGAATAACGAAGCGTTGGGTCTTGTATATCAGCAGCAGAGTCTGTTCTATAAGCAGGGTGTTTTTGCCGCGACCTATCCGGGGATGATTAACTTTATGCAGATAGCCGCCGGGTTTGGTCTCGAAACCTGCGATCTGAATAACGAAGCGGACCCACAGGCAGCGTTGCAGGAGATTATTAATCGCCCTGGGCCTGCGCTGATCCACGTGCGCATCGATGCCGAACAAAAAGTGTACCCGATGGTGCCGCCGGGTGCGGCAAACACAGAAATGGTGGGGGAATAAGCCATGCAACAGCAGACACATGACAACGTAATCCTGGAACTCACCGTACGCAACCATCCGGGCGTAATGACTCACGTTTGCGGGCTGTTCGCCCGCCGCGCGTTCAACGTAGAAGGCATTCTCTGTCTACCGATTCAGGACAGCGATAAGAGCCGCATCTGGCTACTGGTCAATGACGATCAACGTCTTGAGCAGATGATAAGCCAGATCGACAAGCTGGAAGATGTGGTGAAAGTGGCCCGCAACCAGTCCGATCCGTCGATGTTTAACAAAATTACCGTGTTCTTTGAGTGATTCGCTCAAGGCTTGAACACCAAAGCACTTATCGTTAAGGTAAGCGCTTTTGCTGGATGGCGGCATTAATGCCTTATCCGGCCTACAACGGCACCCGCCCGTAGGCCTGATAAGCGTAGCGCCATCAGGCATGCCTTAGCGCCAGGATGAACCCATGATTACCGTTGCCCTTATTGACGACCACCTCATCGTCCGCTCCGGCTTTGCCCAACTGCTGGGGCTGGAACCTGATTTGCAGGTGGTCGCTGAGTTTGGCTCAGGCAGTGAGGCGCTGGCGGGATTACCGGGACGCGGCGTGCAGGTGTGTATCTGCGACATCTCGATGCCTGATATCTCCGGTCTTGAACTGTTAAGCCAGTTGCCAAAAGGAATGGCGATTATCATGCTCTCTGTCCACGACAGCCCGGCGCTGGTGGAGCAGGCGCTCAACGCGGGCGCGCGTGGTTTCCTTTCTAAACGTTGTAGCCCGGATGAGCTGATCGCGGCGGTGCATACCGTAGCGACAGGCGGCTGTTACCTGACGCCGGACATCGCCGTCAAACTGGCGGCCGGTCGTCAGGATCCGCTCACCAAACGCGAACGTCAGGTGGCGGAAAAACTGGCGCAAGGTATGGCGGTCAAAGAGATTGCCGCTGAACTGGGTCTGTCGCCGAAAACGGTGCACGTGCATCGCGCCAACCTGATGGAAAAGCTGGGCGTCAGCAACGACGTCGAACTGGCCCGACGGATGTTTGACGGCTGGCAATGAACACGCTCTGTTCCCGGTTAATCACTGTTGTTGCCTGCTTCTTTATCTTCTCTGCCGCGTGGTTTTGCCTGTGGAGCATCAGCCTGCATCTGGTTGAGCGCCCGGAGCTGGCGGTACTGCTGTTTCCGTTTGGCCTGCGTCTGGGGTTGATGCTGCAATGTCCGCGCGGCTACTGGCCGGTGCTGCTGGGCGCGGAATGGCTGCTTCTTTTCTGGTTGGCGCAGGAAGTGGCGCTGGCCCATTTGCCACTTTTGATGATCGGTAGCTTCCTCACGTTACTCCCGGTGATGTTGATTTCGCGATACCGCCATCAGCGCGACTGGCGCACGCTGTTGTTGCAGGGCGCGGCGCTCACGGCGGCGGCGTTGCTGCAATCGCTGCCCTGGCTTGGGCAAGGTGAAGAGGCGTGGGACGCGCTGCTGCTGACGCTCACCGGCGGATTAACGCTGGCGCCGATCTGCCTGGTGTTCTGGCACTATCTGACCAGCACGACCTGGCTGCCGCTGGGCCCGGCGGTGGTGTCGCAGCCGGTGAACTGGCGCGGGCGACATCTGGTCTGGTACCTGCTGCTGTTTAGCGTCAGCCTGTGGCTACAGCTCGGTTTACCCGCCGAACTTTCGCGCTTCACGCCGTTTTGCCTCGCGTTGCCGATCATTGCGCTGGCCTGGCACTACGGCTGGCAGGGGGCGCTGATTGCGACGCTGATGAACGCCATCGCGCTGATTGCCAGCCAGACCTGGCACGATCATCCCGTCGATCTGTTGCTCTCGCTGCTGGTGCAAAGCCTGACCGGGCTGCTGCTCGGTGCGGGTATTCAGCGTCTGCGCGAACTTAACCAGTCGCTGCAAAATGAATTAGCACGCAACCATCGTCTGGCGGAACGCCTGCTGGAAACCGAAGAGAGCGTGCGCCGGGATGTGGCGCGCGAACTGCACGATGATATCGGCCAGACCATCACCGCCATTCGCACCCAGGCGGGTATTGTTCAGCGGCTGGCGCCGGAAAACGCAGGGGTGAAGCGCAGCGGGGCGCACATTGAACAACTTTCTCTCGGCGTGTACGATTCGGTGCGTCGCCTGTTAGGCCGTCTGCGACCACGTCAACTGGACGATCTCACGCTGGAGCAGGCCATCCGCTCACTGATGCGCGAAATGGAGCTGGAAAGTCGCGGTATCGTCAGCCATCTCGACTGGCGAATTGATGAATCTGCACTTAGCGAAAGCCAGCGGGTGACGCTGTTTCGCGTCTGTCAGGAAGGGCTGAACAACATCGTTAAGCACGCCAACGCCAGCGCGGTGACGCTTCAGGGCTGGCAACAGGATGAACGGCTAATGCTGGTGATTGAGGACGACGGCAGCGGCCTGCCGCCTGGGTCGAATCAACAGGGATTTGGCCTCACTGGGATGCGTGAACGGATTAGCGCCCTCGGCGGATCGCTCTCGATTTCCTGTACGCATGGCACGCGGGTCAGCGTGTCGTTACCCCAGCGATATGTGTAAGGCGCGGTCATGTTTTCGTTTTTAAAAGCTCCGGCCAGTGCGCCGCTCATTACTGATAAGCGTGAAGTGGATGCCCTCTACCGCTACTGGCGGCGGCATATCCTGACCACCATCTGGCTCGGCTACGCGCTGTTCTATTTCACACGCAAAAGCTTCAATGCCGCCGTACCGGATATCCTCACCAGCGGCGTGCTGACTCGCAGCGACATTGGGCTGCTGGCGACGCTGTTTTACATCACCTACGGCCTGTCGAAGTTTGTTTCCGGTATCGTCAGCGACCGATCCAACGCTCGCTATTTTATGGGCATCGGACTGATTGCCACCGGCGTGGTAAACATTCTGTTTGGATTCTCCACCTCGCTATGGGCCTTTGCGGTGCTGTGGGCGCTGAACGCCTTTTTCCAGGGCTGGGGATCGCCGGTCTGCGCGCGTTTATTGACCGCGTGGTATTCGCGTACTGAACGCGGCGGCTGGTGGGCGCTGTGGAACACCGCGCACAACGTCGGCGGGGCGCTGATCCCTATCGTGATGGCGGCGACAGCGCTGCACTACGGCTGGCGCGCCGGGATGATGATCGCCGGGCTGTTGGCGATTGTGGTGGGGATTTTTCTCTGCTGGCGGCTGCGCGACAGGCCGCAGGCGATTGGTCTGCCGCCAATTGGCGACTGGCGGCATGATGAACTGGAAATTGCCCAACAGCAGGAAGGTGCTGGGCTGAGCCGCAAAGAGATCCTCACCCGCTATGTGCTGCTGAATCCTTATATCTGGCTGCTGTCACTGTGTTATGTGCTGGTGTACGTGGTCCGTGCCGCGATTAACGACTGGGGCAATCTGTACATGTCGGAGACGCTCGGCGTGGATCTGGTGACCGCCAATACCGCCGTGACCATGTTTGAGCTGGGCGGATTTGTTGGCGCGCTGGTGGCGGGTTGGGGTTCGGACAAGCTGTTTAACGGCAACCGCGGTCCAATGAACCTTATTTTCGCCGCCGGAATTTTGCTCTCCGTTGGCTCGCTGTGGCTAATGCCGTTCGCCAGCTATGTGATGCAGGCCGCGTGCTTCTTCACCACCGGATTCTTCGTCTTCGGCCCGCAGATGCTGATCGGCATGGCAGCGGCGGAGTGTTCGCACAAAGAGGCGGCGGGCGCGGCAACCGGATTTGTCGGGCTGTTTGCTTATCTGGGGGCATCGCTCTCCGGCTGGCCGCTGGCGAAGGTGATGGAGGTCTGGCACTGGACCGGATTCTTTGTGGTGATCGCTATTGCGGCGGGAATTTCCGCGCTGCTGCTGCTGCCGTTTTTAAATGCCCAGGCTCCGCGCGAACTCAACGAAGCGTGATGTACCTCACCTTTTTGTCCCGAGTGGAGCAAAACTAAGAAATTTTCCCGGTTTCACCTGGACGCTGTCTCAGGCGCGTCTTCCGGCTGATTTTTACAATGCCTGCCATTCGCAGGTATAAAAATTAGCTCGGGAGTGTCAAATGCTGGCCTTTCTAAACCAGGTGCGCAAGCCGACCCTGGATCTGCCGCTCGATGTGCGGCGCAAAATGTGGTTCAAACCGTTCATGCAGTCCTATCTGGTAGTCTTTATCGGCTACCTGACCATGTACCTGATCCGCAAAAACTTCAACATCGCGCAGAACGACATGATCTCCACCTACGGGCTGAGCATGACGCAGCTGGGGATGATTGGCCTGGGCTTCTCCATCACCTACGGCGTGGGTAAAACGCTGGTTTCCTACTACGCGGACGGCAAAAACACCAAGCAGTTCCTGCCGTTTATGCTGATCCTCTCCGCCATCTGTATGCTTGGCTTCAGCGCTAGCATGGGCGCGGGTTCAACCAGCCTGTTTTTGATGATCGCTTTCTACGCGCTGAGCGGTTTCTTCCAGAGTACTGGCGGCTCATGTAGCTATTCCACCATTACTAAATGGACGCCGCGTCGCAAACGGGGTTCTTACCTCGGCATGTGGAATATCTCCCACAACCTCGGCGGTGCGGGTGCGGCGGGCGTGGCGCTGTTTGGCGCTAACTATCTGTTCGACGGTCACGTCATCGGTATGTTTATCTTCCCGTCGATTATTGCTCTGATTGTCGGCTTTATCGGCCTGCGCTACGGCAGCGACTCCCCGGAATCTTATGGCCTCGGTAAAGCCGAAGAGCTGTTCGGTGAGGAGATCAGCGAAGAAGACAAAGAGACCGAAGAAAACGAGATGACCAAATGGCAGATCTTTGTTGAGTACGTGCTGAAAAACAAAGTGATCTGGCTGTTATGTTTCTCGAACATCTTCCTGTACGTAGTGCGTATCGGTATCGACCAGTGGTCCACAGTCTACGCCTTCCAGGAGCTGAAGCTTTCCAAAGAAGTGGCGATTCAGGGCTTTACCCTGTTCGAAGTGGGCGCGTTGGTCGGTACGCTGCTGTGGGGCTGGCTCTCTGACCTGGCGAACGGTCGTCGTGCGCTGGTGGCCTGTGTAGCGCTGGCGTTGATTATCGCCACCCTGGGCGTTTATCAGCACGCCAGCAACCAGTACGTTTATCTGGCTTCGCTGTTTGCGCTGGGCTTCCTGGTGTTTGGCCCGCAGCTGTTAATCGGCGTTGCGGCAGTCGGATTTGTGCCGAAAAAAGCGATCGGCGCAGCCGATGGGATTAAAGGCACTTTCGCTTATCTGATTGGTGACAGCTTCGCCAAGCTCGGTCTGGGGATGATTGCCGACGGCACGCCGATTTTCGGGCTGACCGGCTGGGCAGGCACCTTTGCTGCGCTGGATACCGCCGCCATTGGCTGTATCTGCCTGATGGCCATCGTGGCTGTGTTTGAAGAACGTAAAATTCGCCGCGAGAAAAAGATTCAACAATTGAAAGTAGCTTAAGTTAAGTGTGCATTGGTAACTTTTGCCCGCCTTAATGGCGGGCTTTTTTATGCTCTCAACTGGCTGGTTTCATGTACCAGATTGCGCAGCCACTGATGAGCGGCATCGCGGTGCGTGCGTTCATGCCAGGCCATGCTTTTTGTAAAACCGGCTATGGGCAGCGGGGGCGGTAAAACGTGCATACGGGTGTCGTCATACGCCAGACGGGCAGGAACAACGGCAATCATATCGCTGATAGCGAGGATGTCCGGCAATACCAGGAAGCTGCTAACCGACAAACCAATCTGCCGTTGGCGTCCGACGCTTGCCAGTGCCTCATCGGTGACGCCCCAGAAACTTTCACCCTCATAAGAAACCAGCACATGCTCCAGCGCGCAGAAGCGATCGAGCGTCAGCGGTTGCCCCGCATCAGGATGCGCATGACGCATGAGACAAACGTACTCTTCATCATATAACGCCCGGCTATGCAGGTTGTCGGGCGTGGAATCCGGCGTCAGCAACGCCAGGTCGATTTTCCCCTGCTCAAACTGTGTGGTGAGCAGCACTGGCTCAACCGGGATCACTCGTACACGAATGCCCGGTGCGCGCACGCGAAGCGCGGCAATAAATGGCACGATAACTGATTTGAGCGCGTAATCCGTAGCGGCGACGGTAAAGGTGAGCGCTGCGGTGAGCGGGTCAAATTGTGTCGGTTTAAGCAGGATATCGATATCGCTGAGGATTTGTTTGACCGGGGCGGCCAACTGTTGGGCACGCAGCGTCGGAACAATGCCATGCGGTGTGCGACTAAACAGCGGATCGTCAAAATAGTCGCGCAGGCGGTTAAGCATACCGCTTACCGCAGGCTGGGTGAGCGACAGCCGCTGCGCCGCCCGGGTTACGCTGCGTTCATCCAGCAGGGCATCCAGCGTTTTTAACAGATTGAGATCGAGCGTTCTGATATCAGATTTCATGATGTCTGCCTGCGAGTTCGATAAGTCACATTATGACACGTTCAGTCGTCGACAGAGGTGAATTTGCCGCTATGATGGGCGTCCTGTCTGGTAATGGATGTGCGCATGATTTGGATAATGCTGGCCACGCTGGTGGTTGTTTTTGTGGTGGGATTTCGGGTGCTAACGTCCGGGTCGCGGCGGGCAATTCGCCGTCTGAGCGAGCGGCTGAACATTGATGTCGTGCCGGTAGAATCGATGATCGATCAGATGGGAAAAGTACAGGGTGAGGCTTTTTTACAGTACCTCCACCGTCCTGATGAATCGCATCTACAAAATGCTGCCCAGGTGCTGTTGATCTGGCAAATCGTTATTGTCGACGGCAGTGAGCAGAACTTGTTGCAATGGCACCGCTGGCTGCAAAAAGCCCGGCTGGCTGCACCGATTACCGACGCGCAGGTGCGTCTGGCGCTCGGTTTTCTGCGCGAGATGGAGCCGGATATGCAGGAGCTTAATGCGTTCCAGATGCGCTATAACGCCTTTTTCCAGCCCGAGGATGGCGTGCACTGGCTGCACTGATATCAAAATTTATGATGACGACTATTTTGAATCGTCATTATCTTTATATCTTACGCGAAAGCATGATGTACCTCGTTAACTCACACGACGAGGTACATCATGAATCAAGCGACTCAACAACGTGCAATTATCTGGCCTGCAGCGTATCTGCCGGGGACGACTGATAACTTTGCCTCAAATGAAATTATCGTTGCCGGACTGAGCGCCCGTGCCGTCTGGGCACAGCTTAATGACACAACGCGCTGGCCGACGTATTACAGCAACGTGGCGGATATCCGTTTTCACGACGGTTCCGGTCCATTGTTGAGCATGGATGCCCGTTTTCGTTTTACGACTTTTGGTTTCCCCATCGAAGCGCAAATCACCGAGTATGTGCCGCCGGTTGACGGCCAGGCCGCGCGTGTTGCCTGGCATGGCTGGGCGGAAGGCGATGCCACTACACGTCTGGATGTGATCCACGCCTGGCTCTTTGAGGATTTACCCGGCGGGCGCGTACGTATTCTGACCCAGGAATCACAAATTGGCGTTCCGGCACAAGAACTGGCACGTACGCTGCCCAATCCGATGATCAACGGTCACCAGGAGTGGATAACCGGCCTGGCCCGGGCTGCGCGTGACGCTTAATTGAGCCAGAAAGGGCACTCTGTCCTGGGCCGGATAAGGCACAGCCGATCTCCGGTGAATAGTTGTCAAAACGTTAAATACGTCACAAATTTAATGTTACACTGCGTAACTTTTCTACAATAACCCCACGCAGGTAACAAAATGAGTGAAGCTGTTGAACAAAAATCCCGCGCTGAGGCAAATTCCCGACCTAACTGGTCGGCGGTATTTGCCGTGGCGTTCTGCGTTGCCTGCCTGATAACCGTTGAATTTCTCCCCGTTAGCCTGTTAACGCCGATGGCGCAGGATTTGGGGATTTCTGAAGGCGTGGCCGGGCAATCGGTGACCGTGACGGCATTTGTCGCCATGTTCGCCAGCCTGTTTGTGACGCAAATTATTCAGGCGACCGATCGTCGCTATGTGGTGATCCTGTTTTCGGTGCTACTGACGCTTTCCTGTCTGCTGGTTTCCTTTGCCAATTCTTTTTCGCTGCTGCTCGTTGGCCGCGCCTGCCTCGGTCTGGCGCTTGGCGGCTTCTGGGCGATGTCGGCGTCGCTGACCATGCGTCTGGTTCCTGCACGTACGGTGCCGAAAGCGCTGTCGGTTATTTTTGGCGCGGTCTCCATCGCGCTGGTAATTGCCGCGCCGCTGGGGAGCTTTTTGGGCGGCATTATCGGCTGGCGTAACGTGTTTAATGCGGCGGCGGTAATGGGCGTGCTGTGCACGATTTGGGTGGTGAGAGCGTTGCCTTCGCTGCCTGGTGAACCTTCGCATCAGAAACAAAACATGTTCAGCTTGTTGCAGCGTCCAGGGGTGATGGCCGGGATGATTGCCATCTTCATGTCCTTTGCTGGTCAGTTCGCCTTCTTTACCTATATTCGCCCGATCTATATGAATCTGGCGGGCTTTGACGTTGATGGCCTGACGCTGGTGCTGCTGAGCTTCGGTATTGCCAGTTTCGTTGGTACGTCGTTCTCGTCGATGATTTTGAAGCGTTCGGTCAAACTGGCGTTAGCCGGTGCGCCACTGGTGCTGGCGCTCAGTGCGCTGGTCCTGATCCTGTGGGGCAGCGACAAAGTGGTCGCGGCAGGTATTGCGATTATCTGGGGACTGTTGTTTGCGCTGGTACCGGTCGGCTGGTCGACGTGGATCACCCGTTCGCTTGCTGATCAGGCAGAAAAAGCCGGATCCGTCCAGGTCGCCGTGATCCAGCTTGCCAATACCTGCGGGGCAGCGGTGGGAGGCTATGCGCTTGATACCCTCGGACTGCTGTCGCCCCTGATGCTTTCCGGCAGCCTGATGCTGCTGACGGCGCTTTTGGTGGCAGCGAAAGTTCGCATAAAAGGTATGCAATAATCTCGGTGTTGTTCGCCGGATAAGGCGTTCTCGCCGTATCCGGCACTTCACGACTCACTAATCAGAACCATGCTTCCCACATGGCACCAAGGTTAAAGTCGTCCAGCGTTTCATCCTGCGTGCCGTTGACCCGCGCGGTGCGATCGTTATCCACCTTGCCGCCGGTGACGTAGAAGCGCAGCATCGGGCGGAACTCTGGTCCCATGGCGATCGACATGTTCTGCGACAGCGTCAGTTTCCAGCCGTGGTTATCCCCGCCGTTGTCGTAATCTACGCGCTGATAGCCCGCTTCCAGCCAGGTGGAGTGAACGTCGTTCCAGAAGTACATTGGACGCACAATCGCGCCGTAGTTCTTACGGTTATCGCTCTTATCGGTGCTGTTGTCGTAATCATGGAATGCTAACAGGTATTCCACCTGCGCCTGGCGGGTAAACTTATGACTTCCCTCGAAGCTGGCGTAAACCGTAGTCAGGTCGTCGGTTTTGTTATAGACGCTGTTGTCGGAGTTATCAGAATAACGGGCAATCACTTTATTCACACCGCTGTCGTTGGTATGGCTCAGCACGAATGCGCCCTGCCAGGCTTTCAGGCGGTCATCGCTCTCGACGGCTTTGGAGTCAAAACCGTAGTTGGCGTAGATCTCCAGATCCAGCGGGCCCACTTTCATATTGTGAATTTTTGACGTCACAGCGTAGTTGCCTTTATCGCCGGTACCGGAACCGCCAGTACAGGTAATACGCGATGGGTTGGCTTCGTCTTCCATCACTTCCGGGCTGCACGATTCAACTGCGGCAACGGTGGCGACATCAAACTGTACGCCGCCGATGTCGAAGTTCTTCACCCCGGCGCCCTGGCCGTCGTGGTTCATCCAGAAGTAGTCGTTGATACCCTGTTGCGGACGCTGGTGGAAGTCGCGGCCTGCCCAGATATAGGCGTTGGGATTGGATTCCAGTACGTTGGTGACGCCCGCGTAGGCTTTTTTCAGGTTAACTTCGTCGCCCCAGTGGTCGATCATCACGTTGATGTCCCAGATGGCGCCGTTATCGCTTTTGAACGCTTTTGAGAGCTGGAACTCGCCGCCGTTGCCTTCGTTACCCAGGCGACCGATAGCGGAAGCACCGTTGTAGGAGCCATCAACGCCAACGTATTTCTGATCGCCGCTCTGGAAATGCGCGCCGTAACGCGCATAGCCGCTGAATTTCACACCGAACGGAATAGCCATATCCGGCGATTGCGCCGCACTTTGCGGCTCGTTAATGACATCGGTTTTTTTCGCCACGGCGGCGTCCATTTTTGCCTGACGCTCAGCCAGCGCTTTATCGACGGCTTTGGCAACGATGGCATCGATTTGTTCTTGTGTGAATTCCTGTGCGAGGACAGAAATTGGGCACAGCGCGGCGACGACCGCCAGCGTGACTGGAAGTTTTTTTATCATGTTCATGGTTATCTCATCGACACTTTACCCTTCAGTTTGCGTAGAGCATTCTGAATAAGTGTGTGCATTAATTTATTTTAAGATAATAACCATCCCGTCTCGGTTTAATTTGCTATCACCAAAACAAGTTGATTTGTCTATTTAATAACGGGTACAGGGCTGCTTTATTTAATCGTAATGCTTTCTCCGTTGTTGAATGTTTAATTAACGATTAACGCTGATACAGATGAATAATTTCTTCTGACAGTTCGCGGGCTAATAACGACGTCATTAAGTGATCCTGCGCATGCACCATAATTAATGTCATTGGTTGCCGGGCTTCCCCGGCGTCCTGTTCGATCAATTTGGTTTGCATGTGATGAGCCTGACGGGCGTAACCGTCAGCCTCACGAAGCAGGCTTTTTGCCTCGTCAATATTGCCGGCGCGCGCGGCATGCAGCGCTTCAAAGCACAGACTGCGGGATTGCCCGGCATTGACGATGATTTCCATTACTGCTTCTTCTAATGCAATCATGTTGTTCTCTTCCTAATCGAATCCGTTATTTTCGGCGGTCTGGGCAAACCATTCGCCGCTTTTTTTCACCGTACGTTTTTGCGTTGCTAAATCTAACTGAACAAAACCGTAGCGGTTTTTATAGCCGTTAAGCCATGACCAGTTATCAATAAAGGTCCACATATGGTAGCCAAGACAATTACAGCCTTCGCTAATTCCTTTATGTAGCCATTTAAGATGATCAGAGACAAATTCAATACGGTAGCTGTCGTTGATTTGCTCTTGCTGAATAAAACGCTGCTCATTCTCGACACCCATACCGTTTTCAGAAATAAAACAGCGCGGGTTGCCATAATTATCACGCAGATTGGTAATAATATCGTAAATACCAGGCTCATAAATTTCCCAGCCACGGTAGGGGTTCATTTTCCGCCCCGGCATTTCGTAATAATCAAACAGCCACTCCGGCATAAACGGTGCATCCGGGTTGACGGCGCTATCACGACATTTCACGCGACGCGGCTGATAGTAGTTGATGCCGAGCAGGTCGATTTTGCCCTCGGCGATTAACTGGCTGTCGCCTGGCTGACATGTTGGTAATTGATCATACTCCTTCAGCAGCTCAACCAGATCCGCCGGATATTCACCCTTCAGCACCGGGTCAAGGAAACTGCGGTTAAACATCAGGTCCGCATAGTGTGCGGCTTTTACATCCGCCGGATTTTGTGAGCGCGGGTAGGAAGGCGTTAAATTCAGCACCACGCCGATTTCACCGTCATGGTTTGCGGCACGATATGCCCGAACCGCCGTCGAATGCGCCAGTACGGTGTGATACGCCACGGTGGCTGCACGTTTGAAATCCACCACATTAGGGTAATGGAAGTCATACAGATAGCCGCCTTCAACCGGGACAATTGGCTCGTTAAAGGTAAACCAGTGCTTAACCCGGTTGCCGAACAATGTAAAACACGTTTGTGCATAGCGGCCAAACGCCTCGACCACTTCACGGTTTTCCCAGCCACCTTTCTCCTGCATCACCATCGGCATGTCGAAATGGAACAGGGTGATAAATGGCGTAATGCCTTGTGCCAGCAGCTCGTCGATGACGTTGTTATAGAACTCGACGGCTTCAGGATTAACCTCGCCGGTACCGTCCGGAATCAGGCGCGACCAGCTCAGAGACGTACGGAAGCTGTTATGCTTCAGCTGTTTGAGCAGTGCGATGTCCTGTTTCCAGTGCTGATAAAAGGTCGAGGTAGTTGCCGGGCCAACTCCCTGATGGAAACGACCTGGCTGACGGTCGAACCACACGTCCCACGTGGTCTGGCTTTTGCCGCCGTTCAGGCTATCCCCTTCGGTTTGCAGCGCTGAGCAGGCACTGCCCCACCAGAAGTTTTCAGGAAAACGGTATCTCATTGTTCTGACTCCTTGATTCATTATGAGTTGCTACGGGCAGCGTTCGCCACGGAGACGGCATCCTGTGCTTTTTGCTCTTCGGTTTTCAGCAAAGAACGTTCGTAAGCACGCAGGAATGGAAGGTACATCAGCGCTGACATCGCCATACAGATAAAGCACATCACCACCGGACTTAATGCCCAGTTTGCGGCCCAGGAAGCACCGATTGGCGCAGGCGTAGTCCACGGCGTCAGTGAAACAACCTGTGCCAGCCAGCCGAGTTTGGTGGCGCTATAGGCCAGCACGGCGTTAACCAGCGGGACGCAGACAAACGGGATGAACAACATCGGGTTCATGATGATTGGCGCACCAAACAGAATAGGCTCATTGATATTAAAGAAACTAGGCACAATTCCCATTTTGCCGATAGTACGCAGATGCGCGACGCGACTGCGCAGCAGCAGGAATGCCAGCGGTAAAGTTGAACCGACGCCGCCAATCAGCAGGTAGTGATCCCAGAAACCTTGCAGATAGACATGGGGCAGCGCAGCGCCCGCTGCCAGAGCGGCCTGGTTAGCGGACAGGTTCGCCATCCAGAATGGGTTCATGATGCCGGTTACGATCAATGAGCCGTGAATGCCGGCAAACCAGAAAATCTGGCACAACAGCACAGAAAGCAGAATAGCGGGCAGTGAGTCAGAAGCGGAAACCAGCGGCTCCAGCAGGTGCATAATCGCCTGCGGGATGATCATCCCAGTTTGTGCTTCGATAAACAGGTTCAGCGGATGCAGGGTCGCAATCACCACCAGTACCGGAATGAGGATCTCGAATGAACGCGCGACGCCGGTCGGGACTTCCTTCGGCAGGCGGATTGTCACGTTATTCTGCTTCAGCCATGCATATATACGGGTGGAGTAAATGGCGGTGATGAGGGCGGTAAAGATACCCTGACCGGAAAGATACTGCGTCGAGATTTTACCGTCGGCATAGGGCGCAGCAACCAGTAAAAACGCCATAAAGGCCAGCAGGCCAGACATCACCGGATCGAGGTTAAACTGACGGCCCAGGCTGGCACCAATGCCCACGGAGATAAAGAACGTCATAACACCCATGCTGAGGTTAAACGGCAGCATCAGCTGTTCACGATAAGTTGCCGAGAAATCGAGCCAGCCCCGGGCAAAGCTGTTGGTGGTATCGGCAGAGAACGGCGGAAAAATAAACACCAGCATGAAGGAGCCGATGATCATAAACGGCAGCGCCGCCGTAAAACCGTCACGAATTGCAATCACATACTTCTGCTGCCCTAACTTGCCAGCGAGCGGGGTGATGGATTGTTCAATGACGGCAACCATTGACTGATATAACGAACTCATAATGACACCTTTCTAGTGTGTCGCTTCAATCAGCGACAGAGCATAATCCAGCACTTTGTCACCGCGTTGCATACCGTAATCCATCATATCTATGGCTTTTACGGGTATACCCTGGGTGGCAGCCTTTTCGGAGAGCGTATTAAGCATGTACTTTACCTGGGGGCCGAGTAGCACCACCTGGTAATTTGGAAACTGAATGTCAAATTCGGAAACGCCGTAGGCCTCAATCTTCACAGGCAATCCGCGAGACTCTGCCTCTTCAACCATTTTGCGAACCAGCAAGCTGGTGGACATCCCTGCTGAACAACACAACATAATCCTGAACATAGTGAACCATCCTTTAAATGTAAAAACTTATTGCGAGTCTGATTTGATATCATACGGAAACCGGTTTCCATTCATGGAAAACAGAACTGTGACGGCCATCAAGATCTTATTCTTATAAGGCTAATTATTTGGATTTAGCTCACGAAATTAGCTGTGAAGATCTCTTTTTGAGTCCAAATGGAAAATCGGTTTCCATGAAAAACGGAAACAGCTATACTGCGGATGGTGATTATTTGAGCCAATGTTAAATTCAGGATGGAAAGGGCCAGGCGGGTCCTGTCAGGGGAGAATGATGTCTACTATCAACGATGTATCGCGTTTGGCTGGCGTGTCAAAAGCCACTGTGTCACGCGTGTTGAGCGGATCGCGTGGCGTAAAAGAGGCCAGCCGCCTCGCCGTGTTGAAAGCGGTGGATGAACTCAATTATCGTCCGAACGTGATTGCGCAGTCGCTACTCAGCCAGTCTACGGGCTGTATCGGCGTGATATGCGCGCAGGACAACATTAATCAGACCACGGGTTATCTCTACGCGCTGGAAAAGCATCTTAGCCAGCATCAAAAGCACCTGCTGCTGCGTTTTGCCAATACCAAAGCGGAAGTCATGAGCGCTCTTGATGAATTAAGCTGCGGCTTGTGCGATGACGTCCTGATTATTGGCGCGCGTTTTCCGCTGAACATCAATCAGGAGAATGTCATTCTGGTGGATTGTCTGGATTCCGGCGATGACGTCAACAGCATCCAGTTCGATCATGAGTTCGCTACCGAAACCGCCTGTAACTACCTGATAAGTCAGAACCGACGCCAGATTGCTTTAATTCATCCGGACGGGATGGGTTTCTCCGATCAGGTGCTGTTGGGCTATAAACACGCGCTGGAAAAAAACTTCCTGCCGTTTAACCGTAACCTGGTATTTATGGCTGCAACGTCATCGTCAGTGGCCTTGCAGGAGCTGCTGAACAACGCGTCAACGCTGAATTTTAACGCGCTGCTGGTGGCGGATGAACAGCAGGCACAGCGGGTGATCCCGCAGTTGCAGGCGTTTAATAAATCAGTACCGCAAGACATTATGGTCTTTAGCCTGGCCGGTTCGCTGCATCTGCCGGGAATCCCTACGATCCCGGCGATTGAATATTCCATGGACGCCATGGCGGCGCGGATCGTCAGTTGGCTTAACGAGAAAACCCAGAGCGTGCTGGGGTCGTACGTGCTGCGCGGCGACTTAATTATTCCTCAGCGTTAACGCTTTCCCTCTGGCGTGGGGCTATTTCGCTTCACGCCTATAAATCCGGGCATTCAACTTTGCCAAGCGCTTCCCAGTAGTTGTTTTGATTGTTTCTTTGAATTGCCAGAATGGCTTCGCGGATGTGCTGCTGATTACGCGTATCAGCCATAATCGTTTTTTCCCACACATCATCAGATGGCGACCCTTGCGGGGTGCAAATCTTACGTAAATCCTTCATAACAGTATTCTTTTCGTGTACAGCCTGCAGACTGCCATAAGCCGAGTCGGCTTGCGCCAGACCAGGTAGCGTGAAAAGGACGGCAATAATCGGAAAAATGACTCGTTTCATGATAATAATCCTTGTTGTCTATGCGCATCATCTCAAGAGTAAGTGTAGACGGCATACGACTCACTCATCACCCTGTGTTAATGTCTAAAAATAAATCAGCCAGAAGTTGTAGTTATTTCAGGAGGATAGGATGCAAATACAGATTACAGATACGATTACCGAAGACGATCAAAATGCCCTGCTTGCCGGATTGCGCGCTTACAACCGGCAGTTTCTGAGAACCACCAATTTTGGCGACCTGGCGGTGTACTGGCGCGATGAGCGCAATGACATTCTGGGTGGGCTGATCGGCAAAATCAAAGGCGAATGGCTGTGCATTGATTTTCTGTGGATGCATGACTCGCTGCGTAAAGGTGGTTACGGCACAAAATTGATGCAGGCCGCAGAACAGACGGCGCGTGAGAGAGGATGCCTGCATGCGCTGGTGGATACCATGAGTTTCCAGGCGCTGCCGTTTTATCAGAAAAACGGCTATCAGCTGCAAATGACCCTCGATAACTTCCCGGAAACCGGTTCCGCGCGCCATTATTTGTCGAAAACGTTTTGATGACCGGAAGGTCTGGATGCTGCCGCCAAAGAGGATTTAGGTACTTGCCCGGAGGTGATCACGCTTACCGGGCATTTTTTGCGAGCGTTATTCCCTGAAAATGAATACATTGCAAAAGCATGTATTTTTCTGCCAAGCCGCCTCGCAGATAGAAAAATTCTCAGATGTTGTGAGTGCGTCTGGCGAGTAAGGTTCCGTCATCTTGTACTTCTGGTGACGGACCGCCATGAAAAAACCAACAACTTCTACGCCGCATGATGCGGTATTTAAAAAGTTCTTAAGCCATCCAGAAACGGCACGGGATTTTCTTGATAGCTATCTTCCCGCACCATTACGTGAACTTTGCGATCTGAACACACTGAAGCTGGAGCCAGGGAGTTTTATTGAGGAAGACCTGCGTGCCAGTTATTCCGATGTTCTGTGGTCGCTAAAAACGAGAACTGGTAAAGGCTATATCTACGCGTTGATTGAACACCAGAGTTCACCGGATGCTCATATGGCATTCCGAATGATGCGTTACGCCGTTGCCGCGATGCAGAATCACCTTGATGCTGGCCACAAAACGCTGCCGCTGGTGGTTCCGATACTTTTTTACCATGGCGTTGCCAGCCCGTACCCTTTTTCGCTGTGCTGGCTGGATGAGTTTGACGATCCAGAGACTGCGCGGCAGCTTTATAGCGCGACCTTCCCGCTGGTCGATATCACGGTGGTGTCTGATGATGAGATTATGCAGCACCGGCGAGTGGCACTACTGGAACTTGTCCAGAAGCATATACGCGAGCGCGATTTGATGGTGCTGGTCGATAAACTGGTTGCCCTGTTGATTAAGGGACACGCTAATGACAGTCAGGTAGAAACGCTATTTAATTACCTGGTGCAGTCTGGCAGCGCACCGCGTTTTGAGGCGTTTATTCGAGAGGTTGCCCTGCGCGTTCCCCAGCATAAGGAGAGATTAATGACGATTGCAGAATGCTTACGTGAGTCGGGGCGAAGGACAGGGTTGCTAGAGGGCAAACTCGAAGGCAAACGCGAGGGCAAAAAGGACGAAGCGTTGCGGATAGCCCATGCCATGCTTGAGAAGGGGATCGATCGTGAACTGGTGCTAATTATTACCGGGCTTGCAATTGATGAACTAACAGTATCTTCCGACTAATTTATCTTAGCCCCATTATGCTTTTTTCTTCTTGCTGATGCTTTTTCGTTTTTTAAACCGCAGCGGCCTTCCCGCTATAGTCATTTCATTACTCATCAGGCGGTTATTGCAAAAGGATAAAACGTGAAGCTGAAGATACCTTATTTCGGGGCCGGGGCGGCGGTATTACTGGCGGGATTATTGCTGGCAGGATGCGATCAACAGAGCAGCGATGCAAAGCATATAAAAGTGGGTGTAATTAACGGTGCTGAGCAGGATGTAGCGGAGGTCGCGAAGAAAGTCGCTAAAGAAAAATATGGTCTGGAGGTGGAACTGGTGGGTTTTAGCGGTTCTCTGTTGCCCAACGATGCCACCAATCATGGTGAGCTGGATGCCAACGTCTTCCAGCATCGCCCGTTCCTTGAACAAGATAATAAAGCACACGGCTATAAGCTGGTCGCAGTGGGCAATACCTTTGTGTTCCCGATGGCTGGTTATTCGAAGAAAATCAAAACTGTCGCTGAACTAAAAGACGGTGCAACGATTGCGATACCTAACGATCCAACCAATCTGGGCCGGGCGCTGTTGCTGCTGCAAAAAGAGAAGTTAATTACGCTGAAAGCGGATACCGGCCTGCTGCCAACAGCGTTGGATATCACTGATAATCCTCGGCATCTGAAAATTATGGAACTGGAAGGTGCGCAGTTGCCGCGTGTGCTGGACGATCAGAAAGTGGATGTGGCGATTATCAGTACCACCTACATCCAGCAAACCGGGCTTTCCCCGGTACATGACAGCGTATTTATTGAAGACAAAAACTCACCGTATGTGAACATTCTGGTGGCGCGAGAAGACAACAAAGATGCCGAGAATGTGAAAGAGTTCCTTCAATCTTATCAGTCACCTGAAGTGGCGAAGGCGGCAGAAACTATCTTTAACGGTGGCGCGGTTCCGGGCTGGTAATCATAACCTTTTGCCGCGCCGGTTGGTGTTAAACCGCTCTGGCGCGGCGACGTGAGTCCATTGAGATAAGTATTACCGAAGAGAGGATCAAAAGCGTGCCCAGCCAGTCTGGCAGGGTAAAGGTAATACCTAACAGCAGCAGGGACAGCAACGCGCTGCTCAACGGTTCCGCGCAGCTTAAAATGCTCGCTTTCGGTCCGCCAATCATCTGCGCGCCTTTCAGGTACAGGCTAAACGTCAGCGACGTGCCGATGACCACCAGATAGAAAAACGCCAGAATCAAACTGCCATTCACCACGAAATTAGTGCCCTGTCCGGCATAAAACGGCAGCAGGATCATGCCGCCGATTAACATACTCCAGCCGACGACCGGCAGCGTGCCGTAGCGCGCGATAAGCGTTGAGGGGTAGGTGGTGTAGAACGCGGCGGCAAACGCCGAGGCAATTCCCCAGAACAGCGCGGCAGGTGAGATAGACAGCGACGTCGGGTTACCGTGGGTGACCAGCAAGAAGGTGCCGATAAGCGAGGTGAAGATCGCAGTCAGCACTAAAATCCCCGGTCGTGCTTTGCGCACCACGGAAAACCACGCCACGATTATGGTCGGTGACAAAAATTGCAGCACCGTCGCGGTGGCGGCGTTGGATTTTTCAATAGTCAGCAGAAAGGTTAGCTGTACGGTGAGTGCCCCAACCACGGAAAAAATCAGTAGGCTGATGGCGTCTTTGCGGTTTTTGATAATGGAGAACACTTTGTCGCCGTGAACGAAAGAGAGCATCAGCAGAATGAGCCCGGCGAAAATCAGGCGCGTCATGGTTAGAAACTGCGACGACATCTGGCTTTGCTCCATGATGTATTGCGCGCAAACGCCTGAACTTCCCCACAATACGGCGGCAATCAGGACGTTCATCATCCCTCTTCTGGTGGAACTCATCTTTCCCTCGGCATGTTGTTTTGTTTTATTTGTGTGCAGGCATCATAGCAGAGATGGTTGTGATTTCTGCCAGCACATCCGCAATCAGCCAGTCATTAAAGACTTTTACCTCCGGGCGCATTACCGCGTGCTGTGGCGTAACAATGTAGTAGGACCACGCCAGAGGCCAGCGGGTGTTGGGATGAAGCTGAACCAGTTGTCCGTCTGTCAGTAACTGCTGCACCAATGCCCTACGCACAATGGCGACACCTTGACCGCTGAGCGCCGCCAGAATCACTGCAGAGGTAGAGTTGATGTGCAATCCACTGTCGCGAACGGCAGGTGCCTGGGTGGCGGTCAGGACATCATTCCAGCCCGGGAAATTGGCGCCGGGGTGGGGAGTGTCATCATGGATAAGCTTCTGTGCGGCCAACCATTCTCCACAGGATATTTTATCTACTGGCACAATACGTGGGCTACAAACCAGAACCGCTTCTTCATCCATCAGCCAGGTTTTATTTACCCCAGGCCAGTCGCCTTTACCGCAACGTACGCCCAGATCCGCTTCGCCATGAGCAACATCCATCAGCTTTTCCGTCACGTTCAAGCGTAATTCTATGTTTTCATGCGCTTGTGAGAAGCGATTGAGGCGGCTCATCAGCCAGTTCATCACCAGTACCTGAGAGGCCGTGATGATCACCACCGAGCGCGCCCGTCGGCCGCGTAACTTGTTCAGCCCGGATTCCAGGCTATCCAGTCCCTGGGTTATCTCGCGCAACGCGTCCTGCGCTTCGCTGACCAGCGCGAGACGCTCTTTACCTGAACGGGTACGATGCAGCAGCGGGTGGCCAACCCAGTCTTCCAGCGCACGAACCAGTTGCCCAACGGCAGCCGGAGTGACCCCCAGTTCCTGCGCCGCACCAGTAAAACTGCCGTGGCGGGCAGTGGCCTCAAAAGCGTGTAACCATTTAAGCCGATTAAGCGAGCGCATCAGGTCATTTCCCGTTTTGTGAATATCTTCAGTATATGCCATCGAGATAGATTTTCTTTCTCGGTTCGCTATTTCTTCTCATTCGTCAGCGCCTCAGGGGAGTGGCATTGTTAGCGCATTAACGAATACTTGAAACGAGGCTAGCGATGAACACATTATTTGTCGGCAAAAAACTGTTAGTGGTGGGTGGTACCAGTGGTATCGGATTTGAAACCGCAAAACTGATCCTCCAGGGTGGTGGTCGAGTGGTGCTGGTTGGCAATCGCGCCGAGAAAGCGGAACGGGCCCGTCAGGCGTTGTCGGAGCTGGGTGACGTCTCTGTCATTGTGGCGGATCTGATGTCAGAAGCGGGCGTTAAGCAGGTGATGGCAACGGTGAATGCTGAGCACAAAGACATCAACCTGTTAGTAAATGCAGCTGGGGTTTTCTTCCCAAAACCTTTCACTGATCATGAAGTTGAAGATTATGAACTGTACATGAGCCTCAACCGCGCGACGTTTTTTATCACCCGCGATGTCGTGCGTAATATGGTGGCGGCTAACATCCTGGGTGCCATTGTGAATATTGGTTCGATGTGGGCGCAACAAGCAATTGGCGCAACACCTTCTTCAGCGTACTCAATGGCAAAAGCGGGCCTGCATGCATTAACTAAAAATCTGGCCATCGAGCTGGGGGCGAATGGGATCCGCGTCAATGCCGTTTCGCCAGCAGTGGTGCATACACCTATCTACGAAGGATTTATCCCGAAAGAAGACGTACAAGGTGTGATGAGCAGCTTTGACAGCTTCCATCCGATTGGTCGGGTTGGTACGCCGCGTGATGTGGCTGAATCCGTCGCGTTCCTGTTGTCAGACAAAGCGCAATGGGTAACTGGCGCTATCTGGGATGTGGATGGCGGTGTTATGGCCGGACGCAATGGCTGATGTAAATCCCCCGCATAGCTGCGGGGGCGCGTAGAGACATTAAGGCTCAATCGGCGTCAGATAATCCAGCCGTAGCGGTTCGGCTAGCAGATCGTTCATTTGTAGAATGAACGCCTGGAAATGTGGCAGAGCGATATGCTCATCCAGACCGGCCTGACCGCGCCAGGATTCGCGCACGTAGAACACATCCGGCGTGTCGCGTAACTGGAACAGGGCATATTCAATATTGCCCGGCTCCCGACGCGTGGGCAGCAGCAGAGCTTGTAGCGCCTGTTTCAGTGCGTCGATTTTCCCCGGTTTGGCTTTCAGTACCGCAATAATTGAAATCACGTCAGAATCAGACATGTTAAAACCCCTCCAGCACAATCTTGCCGACCGAGCGACCGGTTTCAATTTGCGTGTGGGCTTTTTGCAGATTTGCCGCGGTAATCGCGCCAAAATGTTCGCCCAGCGTGGTACGGAGGGTGCTGTCGTCGATCAGCTGCGCCACGCGGGTCAGTAACTGATGCTGCGCAATGATGTCGTGGGTGGTAAACATCGAACGGGTAAACATAAACTCCCAGTGCAGCGAAATGCTTTTGGCCTTCAGCGGGCGCGCATCGAGAGATTGAGGATCGTCAATCAGCGCCAGTTTGCCCTGCGGCGCCAGTGCGGCAATAATTTGCGAATAGTGCTGCTCGGTATTGTTCAGGCTGGCAACGTGCGTCACCTCTTTAATGCCTATCCGTGCCAGCTCTTCCGTCAACGGCTTGCTGTGGTCAATCACATGATGAGCGCCCGCTTCACGTACCCATTTCTGGCTCTGCGGACGCGATGCGGTACCGATGACGGTCATTTTGGTCAGCTTACTGGCCAGTTGTGTCAGAATAGAACCGACGCCGCCAGCCGCGCCAACAATCAATAATACATCATCTTCATTGCCATTTTCCTCAACGCCCAGACGGTCGAACAGCATTTCCCAGGCGGTGATAGCGGTCAGTGGCAGCGCCGCAGCAGAAGCATTATCCAGTGTTTTTGGCTTCAGCGCGGTAATACGTTCATCAACCAGCTGAAATTCACTGTTACTGCCAGCGCGGCCGAGCGCTCCGGCGTACCAGACTTCATCACCGGGTGCGAACAGGGTGACGGCTTCGCCCACGGACTTCACCACGCCAACGGCGTCCCAGCCCAGTACGCGCGGCACATCAGCGTTAAAACCTTCGCGGACCTTGGTATCAACGGGGTTGACGGAAATGGCTTTCACTTCAACCAGCAGATCGTGCCCGGTAGCAACTGGCATGGGCAGGTCAATCTCTTGTAAAAATTCAATGTTATTGCCGTCGGTCGCGGCGCGGGTAATGGCGATGGCTTTCATATTCTCTCCGGTCACAGGAATCAGTTTATACCCGTCATACTTCAAGCTGCATGTGCGTTGGCTACGTTCGCTCACCCCAGTCACATAGTTTGCTATGCTCCTGGAGATTCACTCTCTTGCTGCCTTCATGCAACTCGAATTATTTAGGGTATATCTGTTGATATAATTTGATGGTAAACCGGTAACAGAACGGGAAAAATAGCCCTATGGCGACAGGACTTATACTCGGGGAGTGAAAATGTTCCGGCTTGAAGATCTCACGTTATTTGTCCGCGCCGCGGCGCTGAATAGTTTTAGCGATGCCGCGCGCGAAGTCGGCGTTCAGCCTGCTCAGGTCAGTTCTGCTATCAAGCGTCTGGAGTCTACGTTGGCTATCCGCTTGTTCGCCCGCTCTACGCGCAGCCTGCGCCTGACGCCGGAGGGCGAGGTCTGGCTACCCTATGCTCGCCAGATGCTGGACGTAATGCATGCCGGGCTGCAAAAAATTCAGACCCCGGAAGATGAAGTGTCAGGCACGCTGCAAATCGCCGTGCCTTCCGATCTCGGTCGTAACCTGCTGCTGCCGATCTTTCAGTCGTTTCGACGCCGCTATCCTGCGCTGCGCCTGCGGATTTTTTTCTCCGACCAGGTAACGGATGTCTTTAAAGACCCCGTCGATGTTGCGTTTCGCTATGGCAACACCGAAGACGCGTCCTACATTGCGCTGCCGGTTGCACCGGGTAACCGACGCGTGCTGGTGGCATCACCGGAATGGGTTGAGCAAAACGGCGCGCCGCAAAAACTGGATGATTTAACACAGCTCAACGCCATGACTTTCGTATTACGCGGCCGCCTGCACGATCGCTGGACGTTTACGCGCAACGGCGAGGTCAGCAGTGTGCAGGTTAACGGCACCATTATGAGTGACGATGCGGAAGTGATCCGGCGCCTGGCGATTGCCGGAGAAGGTGTGGCGTACAAGTCGTGGCTGGATGTCAGCGAGGATGTGCGTGACGGTCGATTACAACTGCTGATGCCGGATTATCAGGGAGAGAAAGTCCCGCTGAATATGATTTGCCCGCATCGGAAGCAGCTTTCAACCGCGGTACGCCTTCTGCACGAGGCGGTGAAGGCACGGTGTGAAATGCTGGCGCAAAGCTAATAAGCGCTTTACGCCAGAATACTATCGCGTCGTTACTCAGTCTTTTTTCGTTGCATTCGCAAAGAAAATATCAGACTGAATGTCTTTAGTACGGATGGTAAATAGCTGATTGGTTAGATCTTCCGTCAGCTTCTCGGCGTCGGCCATGATGCGCAGGTTGAAGTCATTCAGCATCTTATCCGCGGCGGGTTTATCGGTTTTCGCCATCTTCAGATACTCTGCTTCGACCTCTTTTTGCTCCTTCGCCACTTTGTCTTCCCACGCTTTGTAGGCTTTTTTGACGATTGGCGCGAGCTTCGGATAATCGGTCATCGTCAGCGTTTGTAATTTACGATATTTCCAGTAGATAGACTGATCGTCCGCTTTATCGGTACCCATCGTGTAGTTAGCCGGATACGCTTTCAGGCCGCTGTAGTACGGAACGAAGGCGGTGAGGTCAGCCATGCCCAGGCCAATGTAGGTCGTTTCACCAATCTCTTTTGGCAACCACGGACGGACCTGCATAACGTGCGCTTCATAGGTACGGAAAACGCTGACCGGACGCCATGGCTCTTTGCCGTTCAGACCGTTGGTGTACGGGTCATGGCTGGTCCCTTCATAGTGACTACGCAACACGGCTTTCACATCATCCAGCGTCATTTTCTTCTCTGGCGTCATGAAGACCGGGAATTCGCGCCCTTTGGCCATATCCTGATTTACGGAAGGATTGAACTCTTTCTGGATGGTCCATACGCGAGGGTCGTTATACGTGCGGTCACGCTCGTCATCACGGGTATAGGCTTTGGAGAAGTTGAATTTACCGTCTTTCGCCGGATCGTACAGCCCTTTTTCAGTCGCAAATTGAATCAGGTTTTTTGACGCCATCATGTCCGGACTTTTAGGATCGTAATCCTGTAAGCGGCCCTGATTACCGGTGGCAAAATACTGGTTATTCGGCAGACGCTGCGCCATCCACTGGTGGCCGCTACCGGTTTCCAGGTACCAGATCTCGTTATCGTCGACGACGGCAACGCCAAAACCTTCGCCTGCGCCGACGGTCTCAACGATATGGCCCAACAGCGCCACAGCTTCACGTGCGGTTTTACTTTGTGACAGCAGAATATCCGGGATATCGTCTTCGGTGATCCCTTTATCCTCAACGTACGGGTCGGCGGCCAGTGCTTTCGGTGAGGCAAAAATGGATTCTGTACCGCTTACGCCGACACCCAGTTCGTTAAATCCGGTCGCGCCGTGCAGTTGGGTTTTCCAGTTTGGGACAGTGGTATAACGCAGAGAGTTTTTCGGCAGTGGCCAGGTAAAATCATTCGCACCATTATGTGCTTTGGTGCTGTATACCCCGGTCTGATTTTGCTTTGCCGGATGAATGACAAAATGCTGTGCTTTCAGGGCATCGCTGTCTGCGCTACGGGCGACCAGCATGGAGCCGTCCGCTGATGCTTCGTTGCCGACCAGCAGGGTCGTACAAGCAAAACCTGATGAAACAACGGCCAAATTTATAGAAAGTGCAATCAGGCACTTTTTAAAAGTAAACATTACGTATCCCTCATATGTACGCCAAAAATACACCGGAAACACACCGTTTCCTGAAATGCGATAATGCCTGAACGCTCAGACATTGCTCGCGAGAGAGATAAACGCCCCTGCCCACGTCTTCTCCAAATATCCATCCGTAGGTTGAAGTCTTCTGGGCAAAATATAACGCCCATTTCGCTTAATTATTACGCAACGGATATTATGATATTCAGGATGTTTCCTGATTCGCGATGAAGAATAGCAATGGGTTATGTGTGGATTCAGTGACCCATGTCGCGTAAGTCAATGATGACAAATGTGAATTTCATTGAGGGGCCGTACTTTTTGTTTCTGGATATGACGTTACCTTTTGCGGCAATACAGCGAGGGCACATTGGAGCTGGCAAAAATCCATGCACCTTTATACTCCTCCATGACCAGGCTCAGGCTTCGTCCGCTTTGGCGGTAAAATCCAGGTAATGTGTCGTTAATATCCGCTTCATCAGCGGTGTCAGCGAAGGTTTTGACGACCTGCATCGCCTGTAGCACTCGGGCATCGCGCTTTTGGGTGTAGTTAAAATAGATGTTCCTGCTAATGTCTGAGGTATTACGCCCGTACAGTTTGCCGGTAATAGTGGCCAGGCCTTCACTGTTGTACATCCGAAACGATAACGTACCCGTAAAGCGGTTGCTGCCAATATTCCATTCCATGTTACCGATGCAATTCAGCGGTTTTTCGGCATAGCGTGAATGCCATAACCATCCGCCTGAACCGAGCACAGTAACCAGCCCGGTCACGAGCACTATAAGGTGGCGTGTTTTTTTCATTGCCCGCGCATCCAGTAATAATGAGTAGTACAAAATGCGTTAGCATCCACCCGTGCATCTTTATCACAGACAAATGCCACGATCCTTTCCGCTTTGCTGTAACCGGTAAGAAACACGTGCTTGTTGTTTTCACAGAGATAGGGATGTAACTGCATCAGATTGAAATAGCCTTGCTGGTCGTGTTCATTTGGTGAGTAATAGATTTTGCAATTTTGCCGCGATGGCGTCTGCATGGAAGCCTGGACAAATTTACTAAACGGCATAACAGGGCGCGTTTGATACCACACCAGCCAGATGATCAACGTGGCAATCACGACACTGGCGCTAAATAAAACCTCAAACCAGGGTATCTGCGTCGTTTGTTGTGGTGTCGAAGGAATTATCTTTGCGGGGGGGATTTCTTCAATAACCGGCGGCGGGGAAACTTCACTCTGTTGAAGCGTTATTGTCTCTACTTGCGTATTCTCATTTAATCTGAGCCCGCGTCGGGAAATAGTTTTCACCGTATCACGAGGCAACCCCACGTCCGCCAGCGCGTTTCGTAGCGTCAGAATAGCCTGGTAAAATGTGTTGGTGGTGGTCACATTATTTCTTTCACCCCAACCAATTGTCATCAACGTGTTCTGGGAAACAATGTCACTTGCGTGAGTAATTAAATAGAGAAAACAGAGCGAGGCAGGGAGCTGGAGCTGAATTGCTCGCCCGGTATGACGATTGACCAGACTTTTGCTATCAGGATTAAATTCGACCAACTGATTGATAAGGTACAATTGCCCAGCCCTCAGTAACCAAAACGAATCACAGCGTGTGCTAACGCATCCTTTAAATTTTACATCCAAATCGAAAATGCGCCTCACTCTTTGTTCATGAACGAAGATAAGAATTTCACCAGCTCATTAAAACCTTTTTAAATACAATACGTTAGCGATCTTATTTCTTAGGTGAGAATTAACTAAGGTTAAATAATGAGAATTCATTACAGTTTTATCTGAATTATCTTTATATTTGTCCACAACATGACAAGGGTGATTGAGTTATCAGAATTACGTAATTAGTAAGTAACTTTTATGCAGGTTATTTTTTAGCAAATAGTGCTTTTTTACTGTTTATCCTGGAATCTGAATTTATGCATAAAATTCCTAATGCATAGGTTGTTATTCTGAGATAAAGCGTAAATAAGCTTAGCGCAATCGTATTACTCACAGACCATACATATTAGTGCATCAGGAGTTTATTACATTTTATTAGCGCCACTGTTATTAGCTGACAAGGAACGTACTACGTGTTGGATTGACACATTTATTTACCAATGAAATATTTATGGAAAAATAACAGGAGTCATTTTTGATGAAGAGATCACCGTCACAGACTGTTCGTTGCATAAGCTGTGAATTATCCTGTCAATTATTTCCGGATACTGCGGTTCGTGCCAGTTACTGTCACCGTGCCGCATTTGCGATCTGGCCTGAGGGGAATGGCTTTCTGCAAAAAGGAATTATTGAAAAGCTTCTGCTTAATAATCAAAACCATTTGTCGCGTGGGTTTATTTTTGTGGACTTTTCTTTCCCGAATCTGCGCCTGTTTGCCGACCCGCAATGGGTTGACCGGCTTGCCTACAGCGGTATGCATATTGTGTTGATAGCAGACAGGAACCTGGCGCCGTTAGCCAACTACTGGCTGTCCAAAAGCAATAAAATACAAGGGATTATATATTCTGATGATGATGACGAAGTTCAACATCAGAAAATTAGGCGACTCTTTACTGGTCATCTCGCTAACAGCAAACGTGGACGCTCACTTAACTATACTGAAATGATATTACTGAAGCGTTTTGTGTCAGGGAAAAGTATTCAGCAAATTACCAAAATAGATAATATCGATATTAAGAAAATATATGTCTACAAGCTCAGGCTTGAAGATAAGTTAGGCCATAGTATTCATCAAATATTGTCGAATATTTTATAACGTATTTTTGAATTTTATTATTTTCACATCCTTGCGATGTGGTGGACGCTCTACGCCTGAAAGCAGGAGGCTAATATGCCAAATCCCAAATCTTATTCTCGTATTGCCATAGCGGTTTCAGCCGCATTAACCTCTATGGTATTTTCAGCTCAAGCGGCATGGGTTGACGTTGATAGTCTACCCTCCACCGGACTGGTTAGCAGTCTGCCCCCGGAATTGCAGGCAATAATTCCAGCGCAGGCAAATGCCAGTTTCGCTAAAACCAGCGCCATGCCGAATTATGTTTATCAATGGAGTGCGGGCACTATTCCCGTTTATGGCAATGGATTAACGATTAATGGACCCGGCGCTGAAGCTTTTGAGCACTCTGTTACCGTTATTCAGAACAGTACAACGGGTAGTCCGGGCGTTATTTTTGGGGACGACCTGACGATTCGCACGCAGTCGAAGAATGCCGCCAATAATGGTAAAGATGTTGACGGTATCCGCACGCACGGGGCCAATACGCCGGATAACCCGGTCTTTATCATCACCGGGGATCGCACCAGTATTTATGTGGACGGTCAGGATGGTGACGGTATTAACGCCGGTTACAACTCCTATAGCCAGGGTTGGAAGGGCTCGGCCAGCATTTACGTCGGTGACGATCTGTATATTCAGACCACCGGTTCCCAGGGACGTGGTATCACAGCAAACGCGATGAAAGACGCCACGCAGGCCAAAAATACAATTGTCGTTGGCGACCGGGCACACATTGTGACGACAGGTGACAGTTCAGAGGGTCTTCGCACCGGGCAGAACGGTTCCTCGATACTGCTTGGCAATGACGCCACCATTGAGACTTCGGGTGCTTCTTCAACGGGGATTTATGCCGCCTCATCGTCCAAAACGGAACTGGGCAACAACGCGACGATTACGGTCAACGGCGTCAGCGCTCATGCGGTTTATTCCACCAACGCGACCGTGAATCTCGGTGAAAACGCAACGATCAACGTGAACAGTTCGGCGAAAGCGGCGTCATACAGCAAAGCGCCACGCGGCCTGTATGCGACTTCACGCGGGGCGATAAATCTGGCAGGCGGTGCCGCCATTACCATGGCGGGCGATCACAGCAACGAAAGTTATGCCATCAGCACCGAAACGGGCGGCATCGTAGACGGTTCTACTGGCGGGCGTTTTCTTATCGACGGCGATCTTCATGCCGCTGGCGCGACTGCTGCAACCAGCAGCCTGCCGCAGCAAAACAGTACCATTAAGCTCAACATGACCGACAACTCGTTGTGGAGCGGGGCGTCATATATCACCAGCGCCACTGCCGGGACGGGCGTTATCTCGCTGCAAATGAGCGACGCGACCTGGAACATGACTAACAGTTCAACGCTCACCGACCTGACGCTGAACGGCGGGTCAGTGGTGAACTTTGGGCATGCTGACGGCGAACCGTGGCAGACGCTTACCATCAATGAAGATTTTACCGGGAACGGCGGCAAACTGGTTTTCAATACTGTTCTGAATGACGATACCTCCGAAACCGACAAGCTGAAAGTGCTCGGCAACACCGCGGGTAATGCGTTTGTGGCGGTGAATAACATTGGCGGAACCGGGGCGCAGACCATTGAAGGTATTGAGATCATCGAAGTGGCCGGTAATTCTGACGGTACTTTTGAGAAAGCGGGCCGTATTGTTGCCGGTGCGTACGACTATAACGTGGTGCAGAAAGGCAGTAACTGGTATCTGACCAGCTTTATTCCTGCTCCGCCGGATCCGGAAGACCCGGACCCCGTCGATCCGCATGACCCGGACCCTGTTGATCCGGACCCGGTTGACCCTATTGATCCAGACCCGGTCGATCCTGTAGACCCGATTATCCCTGAGCCGGAAGAACCTGTTGCGCCTCCTGTCACTGAGCAGCAATACCGTCCGGAAGCAGGCAGTTATCTGGCGAACAACTATGCGGCTAACACGCTGTTTATGACCCGACTGCACGATCGTCTGGGTGAAACGCAGTACGTAGATATGCTGACAGGCGAGAAGAAAGTTACCAGCCTGTGGATGCGTAACGTTGGGGCGCATACCCGCTTCAAAGACGGTAGCGGGCAGTTGAAAACCCAAAGCAACAGCTATGTAATGCAGCTAGGCGGCGACCTGGCGCAGTGGAGTAGCGACGGTCTTGACCGCTGGCACCTTGGCGCGATGGCAGGTTATGCCAACAGCCAGAACCGCACGCAGTCCAGCCTGACCGGCTACCATTCACGTGGCCAGGTCACCGGTTACAGCGTGGGGTTGTACGGCACATGGTATGCCAACGACGCCGACAAGACCGGCACCTACGTGGATACCTGGGCGCTGTACAACTGGTTTGATAACAAAGTGATGGGCCAGGAGCAGGCAGCAGAGAAATACAAATCCAGCGGGATAACCGCTTCGGTTGAAGCCGGTTACAGCTTCAAACTGGGTGAAAGCGAGCGCAACAGCTACTGGCTGCAACCAAAAGCGCAGGTGGTATGGATGGACGTGCAAGCCGACAGTCACCGCGAAGCGAACGGTACCCGCGTGAAGGATAATACCGATGGCAACCTGATGACCCGTCTGGGTGTGAAAGCCTTTATCAACGGTCACAACGCCATCGACGACGGTAAATCTCGCGAGTTCCAGCCGTTTGTTGAAGCCAACTGGATCCACAACACACAGACAACCAGCGTGAAGATGGACGATGTGAGCAACGACATGCGAGGCACCAAAAACATCGGTGAGCTGAAAGTCGGCGTTGAAGGTCAAATCACTCCGCGCCTCAACGTGTGGAGCAACGTGGCCCAACAGGTCGGGGATAAAGGCTACAGCGATACCCGCGGTATGCTCGGCGTGAAATATAACTTCTGATGCATCACAGGTAATAGAGAGCCGCTGATTAACCGATCAGCGGCTTTATTTTTTCTGGGAATCGTAGGCCGGATAAGCGTTAGCGCCATCCGGCATTAAGGTGGTGGGTTACAAACGTTGTCCCAGATGTTTTGTTGGTACTCGGCTTTGGTGTAAGACTGCCAATACAACAATATTTGTGTCCTGTGCACAGTAGTAAATCATATGGCTAACATAAGGAAAGCTGTAAACATCTGCACCAAAATCATCAATGCGATGATGCCCCATGCCTGGCATTTCAGCTAACTGAGAGAGAACGCCCCGTAATTTTCTAAGATAATCCCTGGACTGTTTAGCGCCCCAATTTCTTGATGTGTAATCACGGATATCAATAATATCGCGCTGTGCTTCTCCAGTAAGTTTGTAACTCACTTTTTATCCTTTGTGTTGATCCATCAACTCATCAAAAAAAGCATCACCATCGACAGTATTGCCCAAATGAATATCGCTTTGAGCACGCTGAATTTTGGCCTTCAGTAACTGGAGTTTCATGGCTTCCATTTGTTCATAGTCCTCAATGGAGACGACAACTGCAACAGGCTTACCGTTACGACTAATTTGCACAGGTTCTCGCTGCGCTTTAAGTAGCATATCGCCAAACTGGGTTTTGGCTTCATTTGCCGTAAGAGTATGCATATTGCCACCATTTCGCATGAATCGTTCGATTCATTCATTATAGTCGATATCTTTCTGGGGGTCACTATGAGGTGGGTGGTCAGACAGTGGGTATTGTGAAAGTAGGCCGGATAAGCGTAAGCGCCATCCGGCACCAACTAAACCTGTAAGTAACGCTTACAGGTTTAGCCTTGCTTCACTGAAGAGTCGCCAGCGTGCTCTCAATTCTATTTAACTTCAGATTGGCCTCTTTCAGCTCATCCTGCAACCGTTGTTATTGCTCACTGTAGACCATCAGGGCGATACAACCGTTCATTACTTTGACGGTAATTTTCTGCCCGATATCAAACCCAACTGCGCGTAGTTACCTGTCGGAAAGGATAATTTCGGACGAGAATCATGAAAGCCTTTTTGAGCAGAGAAAATATGGCAAATGACTGGAATAAGATAGGAATTTTGGCGGAAGATCACAGGAGTCGAACCTGCCCGGGACCGCTGGCGGCCCCAACTGGATTTGAAGTCCAGCCACCTCACCGGAGATGACGATCTTCCGCGCCTCGATTGCTACATGGAGGCGGGGCGCATTATAGCTACTTCCAAACGTTTCCACACCCCCTCACTCACTTTTTTAACTTCCGTTTCTCCATACCATGACCAGTTTCAAATAAATCCCCGCAAAATCCATTACTTACACTTAGACACATTTTTTGACGCTACTCTGATCACAGAAAACAAGAATCGTAATTTGATAACGAGATATCGGAATACCCGCGCTCACAGGGATGGTTTACAAGAACTGTAACCGGTATCAGTGCGTGTGAAAGTGCTAACAAGGATGCGTAATGAAAAGTGAGATTTTGTCCGTTAAAGAGAAGATTGGCTACGGCATGGGCGATGCCGCCAGCCACATCATCTTTGATAACGTTATGTTATATATGATGTTCTTCTATACCGATATTTTTGGTATCCCGGCCGGTTTTGTCGGCACGATGTTCTTACTGGCTCGCGCGCTGGATGCTATCTCAGACCCTTGCATGGGACTGCTCGCCGACCGCACCCGTTCGCGCTGGGGGAAATTCCGCCCGTGGGTGCTGTTTGGCGCTCTGCCATTTGGTCTGGTCTGTGTGCTCGCCTACAGCACGCCGGATCTCAGCCTGCACGGCAAAATGATTTATGCCGCAATCACCTACACGCTGCTGACCCTGCTTTATACCGTGGTGAATATTCCCTACTGCGCGCTGGGCGGTGTGATAACCAATGACCCAACGCAGCGTATCTCCCTGCAGTCATGGCGCTTTGTGCTGGCGACGGCGGGCGGCATGCTCTCCACCGTGCTGATGATGCCGCTGGTGAATCTGATTGGCGGCGAAGATAAAGCGTTGGGCTTCCAGGGCGGGATTGCCGTGCTCTCGATTGTGGCGTTCCTGATGCTGGCATTTTGCTTCTTCACCACCAAAGAACGTGTGGAAGCGCCGCCGAGCAGCAACTCAATGCGTGAAGACCTGCGCGACATCTGGCAGAACGACCAATGGCGCATCGTCGGCCTGCTGACCATCCTCAACATCCTTGCCGTCTGCGTACGCGGCGGGGCGATGATGTATTACGTCACCTGGATTCTGGGTACCCCGGAAGTGTTTGTCGCCTTCCTCACCACCTATTGCGTCGGCAATCTTATCGGCTCTGCGCTGGCAAAACCGCTGACTGACTGGAAATGCAAAGTCAGCGTCTTCTGGTGGACGAACGCCCTGCTGGCGGTCGTCAGTCTGGCAATGTTCTTCGTGCCGATGCACGCAAATCTCACCATGTTCGCCTTCATCTTCGTGATTGGCGTACTGCATCAGCTCGTGACGCCAATCCAGTGGGTGATGATGTCCGACACCGTTGATTACGGCGAGTGGTGTAACGGAAAACGTCTGACGGGGATCAGCTTCGCGGGCACGCTGTTCGTGCTGAAGCTGGGTCTGGCACTCGGCGGGGCGATGATCGGCTGGATGCTGGCGGGCGGCGGTTACGATGCCGCAGCGAAAACCCAGAACAGCGCCACCATTAGCATCATTATCGCATTGTTCACGATTGTCCCGGCTATTTGTTACCTGTTGAGTGCCGTGATTGCCAAACGCTTCTATACCCTGAAAACGCCGTATCTGACGGAAATCATGAGTCAGCTGGCTCAGGGTGCGCACCGCAATCAGCAGGATTTTTCGACGAAAGAATTACAGAACTAAGGAACCAACGATGAAAATTAGCGACGGAAACTGGCTGACGCAGCCTGGCCTGAATTTAATTCACCCGATTCAGGTATTCGAGGTTGAGCAACAGGGTAACGAGATGATTGTCTACGTTGCGCCGCGCGATGTGCGTGAACGTACCTGGCAACTGGATACTCCACTCTTCACCCTGCGCTTTTTCTCGCCGCAGGAAGGCGTGGTGGGCGTGCGTATGGAACATTTCCAGGGCGCGTTGAATAACGGTCCGCACTATTCGCTGAACGTGCTGCAGGACGTCAACGTAGAGATACAAAACACCGCTGAATTTGCCGAACTGAAAAGCGGTAATTTGAGCGTGCGGGTCACTAAAGGTGAGTTCTGGTCGCTGGATTTCCTGCGTAACGGCGAACGTATTACCGGCAGCCAGCTGAAAAATAACGGCTACGTGCAGGACACCAACAGCGGGAAAAACTATATGTTTGAACGCCTGGATCTGGGCGTTGGCGAAACGGTGTACGGTCTGGGCGAGCGCTTTACTGCGCTGGTACGTAACGGCCAGACGGTGGAAACATGGAACCGCGATGGCGGCACCAGTACCGAGCAGTCTTACAAGAACATCCCGTTTTATCTCACCAACCGTGGTTACGGCGTGCTGGTAAACCATCCGCAGTGCGTGTCGTTTGAAATCGGCTCTGAGAAAGTGTCAAAAGTGCAGTTCAGCGTTGAAAGCGAGTATCTGGAATATTTCGTCATCGACGGCCCTACGCCGAAAGCGGTGCTGGATCGCTATACCCGCTTTACCGGCCGTCCGGCACTGCCGCCAGCCTGGTCATTCGGTTTGTGGCTGACTACATCGTTCACCACTAATTACGATGAAGCGACGGTGAACAGTTTTATCGACGGGATGGCCGAGCGCAATCTGCCGCTGCACGTCTTCCATTTCGACTGCTTCTGGATGAAAGCCTTCCAGTGGTGCGACTTTGAGTGGGATCCGGTGACCTTCCCTGACCCGGAAGGCATGATCCGCCGCCTGAAAGAGAAAGGGCTGAAGGTCTGCGTATGGATAAACCCCTATATCGGCCAGAAATCCCCGCTGTTCAATGAACTGAAAGAGAAAGGTTATCTGCTCAAGCGCCCGGACGGCTCCCTGTGGCAATGGGATAAATGGCAGCCGGGCCTGGCGATTTATGACTTTACCAATCCTGAAGCCTGCGAGTGGTATGCCAACAAGCTGAAAGGTCTGGTGGATATCGGCGTTGACTGCTTCAAAACTGACTTTGGCGAACGCATTCCTACTGACGTTAAGTGGTTTGACGGTGCCGATCCGCAGAAAATGCACAACCATTATGCGTACATCTACAACGAATTGGTATGGAACGTGCTGAAAGAGACCGTCGGTGAAGAAGAGGCCGTGCTGTTCGCCCGTTCGGCCTCGGTCGGCGCGCAGCAGTTTCCGGTGCACTGGGGCGGCGACTGCTACGCCAACTATGAATCGATGGCCGAAAGCCTGCGTGGTGGGTTGTCCATCGGCCTGTCCGGCTTTGGCTTCTGGAGTCACGATATTGGCGGCTTTGAGAATACCGCCCCGGCGCACGTCTACAAGCGCTGGTGTGCGTTCGGGTTGCTCTCCAGCCACAGCCGCCTGCACGGTAGTAAATCCTACCGTGTGCCATGGGCGTACGATGATGAATCCTGCAACGTGGTACGCTACTTCACTGAGCAGAAATGCCGCATGATGCCATACCTGTATCGCGAAGCGGCGCGCGCCAATGAACTCGGAACGCCGATGATGCGCGCAATGATGCTGGAGTTCCCGGACGATCCGGCATGTGATTATCTCGACCGCCAGTACATGCTGGGCGATAGCGTGATGGTTGCGCCGGTGTTTAGCGAGGCGGGTGATGTGCAGTTCTATCTGCCGGAAGGACGCTGGACACATCTGTGGCGTAACGACGAGGTGGCGGGCAGCCGCTGGCATAAGCAGCAGCATGACTTCCTGAGTCTGCCGGTTTATGTGCGCGACAATACACTGCTGGCACTGGGCTGCAATAACCAGAAGCCGGACTACGCCTGGCACGAAGGGACGGCGTTCCAGCTGTTCCATCTGCAGGAGGGTCGGGAGGCGATTTGTGAAGTCCCGGCGGCTGACGGTTCGGTTATCTTCACGCTGAAGGCGACGCGCACGGGTAATACCATCACCGTGCAAGGAAGTGGCGAAGCGCGCAACTGGACGCTGTGTCTGCGTAATATTACGCAGGTTAGCGGCGTGAAGGGCGGCTCGTCTGTGGGCAGTGAGTGGGGAACGGTTGTCACGCCGAATGCGGATGTGCTGACGATTACCCTGTAAGTAAATCTCAACGTGGGCTGGATGGCGATGCAATGCGTTTTATCCGGTCCACGCTGCGAGCAGCATTCCAGATCTGAAAATCCAAAATATCCTGAATTAAATTTTTATCTCCCCATATTTGCGAGCGATATCACTCTGAATCCCACGAAAAATGTGATCTGCGCCGTAAATATCTCACTATTTCCCGTTTTTGTCTTATTTCTGTCCGGAATACAGGACACGATTTAGTATTGTTGGCGCATCGTAGTCCTCTTATATTTATCATCACGGATTACACGTGGAGCATCAATGCTTCTTTATAACCTAAATAATTCGAGTTGCAGGAAGGCGGCGACGCAGCGAATCCCCTGAACGTACATAAGTACGTGACTGGGGTGAGCGAGAAAAACCAACGCACATGCAGCTTGAAGTATGACGGGTATAGATATTTAATCTGGTATGTAATAAGGGTAAATAATGCAAATGATTACCTCGCGACAAAACAGATTATTAAAATTTCTTCTGTCTAAGAAGGAATATGTCACGCTGCTGAAAATTGCCGAGTATTTATCTGTTTCAGAGAAAACTGTGCAGCGCGATCTGCGCTTACTGGAACCATGGTTATCAGAATGGAAAATAACTATCGATAAACGTGCTGGTGCTGGGGTGATATTAAGTGCAGATAATATTACCGACCTTTTATATATGGACCAGTTATTAGGATCGGAGGGTGATGATGCTGACGGCATGATGAATAATTCACGGCGAGTCAAGATAGCTTCACAGTTATTAAGCGAAACGCCGCATGAAACGTCGATCAGTAAATTATCCGAACGTTATTTCATTAGTAGCGCATCGATTGTTAACGATCTGAAAGTAATTGAGTCCTGGATTACCCCACTGGGCCTGTCGTTGATTCGCAGTCAGAGCGGCACGCATATCGAAGGCAGCGAGAGCGGTGTGCGCCAGGCGATGGCGTCGCTGATTAACGGCGTGATTAACCATAATGAACCTGGTAACGTGGTTTATTCACGCCTTGATCCGGGCAGTTATAAAGCCTTAGTGCATTACTTTGGCGAAGAAGACGTTTTATTTGTCCAGACGTTATTGCAGGAAATGGAGAACGACCTGTGTTGGTCTCTGGGCGAGCCTTATTACGTCAATATCTTTACCCATATTCTGATCATGATGTACCGCATCACGCGGGGCAATGCGCTTCCGAGAAAAGAAGAGAGCATCACTACCTGTGATGAGAACATATTTTCCATTGCCAGTCGCATGATTCAGCATATCGAAAAACGCATTGCCCACCCGCTGCCGGAAGACGAAGTCTGGTTTATATATCAATACATTATCTCCTCGGGTGTAGTGATTGAAGAGCATAATGACGTGAGTGTGATTGGCCATATGCACTCCAGCGACGAAGCGCGTTTGATTACCCATCGGTTGATTGCCACCTTCGCCGAGATGGTCGACAGCGATCTTAGCCAGGACACGGCGCTGTATGACGGATTGCTGATCCACATTAAGCCGCTGATTAACCGCCTGAACTACCAGATCCGCATTCGTAATCCGTTGCTGGAGGATATCAAAGGCGAGTTGCAGGACGTGTGGCGTCTGACCCAGTGTGCGGTGAATAGGGTGTTTAGCGGTTGGGGCGAGCGGGCCGTGTCGGAAGATGAAGTGGGATATTTAACCGTGCATTTTCAGGCCGCAATGGAGCGTCAGATAGCGCGTAAACGCGTACTACTGGTCTGTTCAACGGGTATCGGCACTTCTCACTTACTCAAAAGCCGTATTCTGCGCGCCTTTCCGGACTGGACTATCGTCGGCGTGGTGTCGGCAGGCAGCCTGCCCACCGTACTGACGGACGATATTGAACTGGTGGTATCGACGATTAATTTACCCGCGGTTGCCATGCCGGTCGTGTATGTCACTGCCTTCTTCAATGATGCGGATATTAAGCGGGTAACAGAAACGGTTATTACGGAAAAATTACATCGGGCGACGTCGCTGGTCGTTGAAAATTAATGTCTGAACTCCATGAGGTATGATTGATGGACATCACGAAAATACTCAATACAAATCGCGTTATTTTGGACATGAAGGCTACAAGCAAAACGGAGGCTATTGAGGAACTGACGGATATTCTGCAAAAAGATGGAGCAATTAGCTGTCGCGAAACGTTTATTCAGGATGTCTGGCAACGTGAGTCAGAAGGCTCGACCGGCTTCGAAAACCATATTGCGATCCCGCACGGGAAATCCTCGGCGGTGGTCAATACCACGCTGGCGATTGGGCGTACCCGCCAGGATATTCCCTGGGAAACCCTGGACGGCAGCAACGTGCGCTGCATTATTCTGTTTGCCGTACGTCTTGAAGATCAAAACACCACCCATATTCGTCTGCTTTCGCAGGTTGCTGGCGCGTTGGCAGATGACGACATTATTGAACAACTATTAGTTGAAAGTAGTCCACAGAAAATTATTGAGCTTTTTAGCCAATATGCTGAATCCAATGTCTGCTAAATAAAATGTGGAGCATGTTATGAATATTGTTTGTGTTGCCGCCTGTACGGCGGGTATTGCGCACACCTATATTGCCCGTGAGAAGTTAATTAAAGGTGCTAAAGCGCTTGGTCATAATATAAAGGTTGAAACCCAGGGCACCATTGGCACAGAAAACGAACTGCTGACAGAAGATATTTCTTCAGCTGATGTCGTGATTCTTGCCGTCGATGTAAAAATAAAAGGGGAGGAGCGATTTTCAAACAAACGCATTGTGCGAGTAAAAACTGAAATCGTCATAAAATCGCCCATTCAGTTTCTTGAAAAGGTCGAAAAATCATTAGTTAATAATAACCAGTAGCGATCCTCATTCTGGAGGGGTTTCACATGAGTGAAAATAAAATTCCGCTATCTCAGGAAATAAAAAAACATTTATTAACGGGAATTTCGTGGATGATCCCGTTAATTGTCGCCGCCGGGATCTGTATTGCTCTCGGGCAAATACTTGGCGGCACTAACGTCGGTGAAAAAACAGGAACCATTCCCTGGATGCTCAACCAGATTGGCGGCTGGGGGATGGGGTTAATCGTACCGCTGATTAGTGCGGCGATTGCGTACTCCATTGCTGACCGTCCGGGATTCGCGCCGGGCCTGATTGTCGGCTTCGTCTGCGGAGAAATTCATACCGGTTTTATCGGTGGGATGCTGGGCGGATTTCTGGTCGGTTATACCGTCCTGCTGCTCAAGCGCTATATCCGTTTGCCGCAGTCGATGCAGGGGTTGATGCCCATCATGGTGCTGCCGGTACTGAGTACCGTCATTGGCGGTCTGTTGATGATGACGCTGATTGGCAAGCCGATTGCCTGGCTGCAGGACGCGTTGATTCATCTGCTGGAGTCCATGCAGGGCGGATCCCGCTTTCTGATGGGCGCTATCCTCGGTGCGATGGCGACATTCGACTTCGGTGGGCCGGTGAATAAAACCATGTCGCTGTTTGCTGACGGCATGCTGGTCAGCGGCGTGTACGGTCCGGAAGCGGTGAAGTTTGTTGGTTCGATGATCCCTCCATTTGGCATTACGCTCTCTTTCCTGCTGACGCGTCACAAGTACACCCGTGCGGAACGTGAGGCGCTGAAGGCTGCATTCCCGATGGGGATCTGCATGATTACCGAAGGGGTTATTCCGATTGCGGCGCGCGACCTGCTGCGGGTGGTGGGCTCCTGCGTGGTGGCCTCGGCGATTGCGGGTGGCCTGATTATGGTGTGGGGTGTCGAAAGCCCGGTACCGCACGGCGGCATGTTTGTGGTTCCGCTCTTTACGCATCCGCTGCTGTTTTGCCTGGCGCTGGGGATCGGTACGGTGATTTGTGGCGTCATGCTGTCGCTGTGGAAGAAACCGGTAACCGAGCGTGATGAAGAGTTTGACGAACTCAGCGATCAAAAGCTGAAAGACGAAGAAATCACCTTCACCCTGGAATAACCGGAGGCCGTATGTTTGCCGATATGAAAAGCATGGTGACCAAAGCCTGGCGCGAGCAGTACGCGCTGCTGGCCATCAACTGTATGAACCTGGAAAGCGCCCGCGCAGCGGTGCGAGTGGCGGAGAAACACCGTGCGCCCATCATTCTGAATTTGTATCAGGGGCATCTGGAGCATTTTCCGGCCCCGATAGCGGCAGCGGTGGTCAAAACGCTGGCAGAGGAAGCCTCGGTACCGGTCGCGCTGGCGCTGGATCATGGAAAGGATCCTGTACGCATTCGCCAGGCTTTTCGCGCCGGATTCAGCGGCTTAATGATCGACGCCTCCGCCTTTGCGCTGGAGGAGAATATTCGCCAGACCCGGGCGGTGGTTGAGCTTGCAGCCAGCGTTTCTCTGTGCGTGGAAGGCGAGCTGGGCCATCTGGCCGATGCTCCGTGCTATGACCACGCCGCTAACGCTGATTTGATGACCCAGGCCGCCGACGTGGAACCCTTCATCCAACAGACCGGGATCGATTTGCTGGCGGTGTCGGTGGGTACGGCACACGGCATGTACGCGCCGGGTATCACTCCTGCTATTGATTTCCAGCGGCTGGAGGAAATAGCCCGGTTATCAACGGTGCCGCTGGCGCTGCATGGCGGCAGCGGAACGCCGTTTGACCAGCTACAGCGCTGTCCGACGTTTGGTGTCGCCAAGATAAACGTTGGTGCGGCGGTTTTCGAAGCCGGAAAGGCTGCGCTACTGCATACCCTGTGTCGCGACACATCCGGTGAACTCGTTGATGCCCTGGCCCTGATGGAACAGGCCTGCGAGGAAGCCATTATTCCGTACCTGCAGGCCAGCGGCGCTATCGGCAAAGCCTGATTCATTTTCTGTAACGCCTTCTATGCCTCTGCGATGACGCACTGGCAGGGCTTTCTACACCCTGAAACTGGAGAATTAACATGTTAGTTTCGATGAAAGAATTACTGCAACCTACCCGTCAGCACGGTTTTGCCATCGGCGCATTCAACGTGGCGGACAGCTGCTTTGTACGCGCAGTAGTGGAAGAAGCGGAGGCGACCAACACCCCGGCGATTATCTCCATTCACCCCAGCGAACATGATTTTGTCGGCGATGCGTTTTTTAGCTACGTCCGTGATATCACCCTGCGTAGCCCGGTTCCCTTTACTCTGCATCTGGACCATGGCGCTTCGGTTGAGCATGTCCTGCGGGCGATTCAGTGTGGGTTTACCTCGGTGATGATTGATGGCTCGCTGCTACCATATGAAGAGAACGTGGCGCTGACCCGCGAAGTGGTCAAACTGGCGCATGCGGTAGGTGTTTCGGTGGAAGGGGAGTTGGGAACGATTGGCCAGACCGGGACGTCAGTGGAAGGCGGCGTGTCGAAGGTTACTTATACCGATCCTGCTCAGGCAGAGGATTTTATCGCCCGAACCGGTGCAGACACGCTGGCGGTGGCGATTGGAACCGCGCACGGGATCTACCCGAAAGGGATGCAGCCTGAGCTGCAAATGAACATCCTGCGCGATATCGCCGGACGTGTGGATATTCCGCTGGTGCTGCACGGTGGTTCCGCGAACCCGGATGCGGAAATTGCCGAATCCGTGACGCTGGGCGTTGGCAAAATCAACATTTCCAGCGATATGAAATACGCCTACTTCCAGAAAGTCCGCGAAATCCTGGCGAAAGAAACCTGGTGGGACCCGAACGTAATCTACCCGGAAGCCATTAGCGCCGCGCGGGACGTGATCCGCCACAAAATGAAACTGTTCGGTTCAACCGGCAAAGCATCACTTTACTAACGGCATGCAGGCGGGGCGACCCGCCTCTTTCGCAACAAGGAAAAGTGCAATGAAGCGTTCACACATTAATTATGCCGTCGATAAAGCGCATGCCATAGCTGAGACTTTTCGGGTCTGTCTGCCTGATTTCGCGTATTTTACGGTCGATGCCTGGCGGCAACAGGATCAAACTCTGTGGCGTGAAGTGCGTGATCTCCAGTTGGGCTGGGATATTACCGACTTCGGGCACGGAGATTTTGCGCAAACGGGGCTGACGTTACTAACGTTGCGCAATGGTCTGATGGGGTCAGCGGATTACCCCAAACCGTATGCCGAAAAGATGCTGCAAATTCAGCAGGATCAACAAACACCGTGGCATTTTCATCGCCATAAAATGGAAGATATCGTTAATCGCGGCGGCGGTGATTTATGTATGCAGCTGGCGTGGGTCACGCCTGATGATGAGTATGACGCCCGACGCGTTGTTGAGGTTAGCGTGGATGGTCAGCGGCGTACAGTTAACGCTGGCGAGACGCTGGTATTGAAACCGGGACAAGGAGTGTGCCTGCCACCGCGCTTGTATCATCGCTTTTGGGCGGAGAAGGCGTTCGTGCTGGGCTGGGAAATCTCGATGGTCAATGACGACCAGCATGACAATCACTTTCTGGAACCTGGCGGTCGCTTCCCGGTGATTGAAGAAGACGAGCCGGTGAAGTGGCTGCTGTGCAGTGAATATATTCGTTTATGAGCGTGAGTAGGCCCGGTAAGCGAAGCGTCACCGGGCAATAAATCATTGTGCAGGTGGTGGTGCAGTGACTTCACTCCCCGAAACCACGCCCGCCTGCATAGTTTGCGTTACCTGCTGTTTCTCCACGTTCACCGCATGTAACTGACCGTTGACCGTTGGCTTGAGAGGCGCATCGGCCTGAATATTGCCGCTGGCAGTAAGCTGGATGTTGCCATCTCCGGAAAGCGGCAGTGCGGGCCAGCCCCACTGCTGCAGGATCGTCATTGGCACGCCGCGCCCGTTCAGGCTGACCTGCGTCTGGCGCTGAGGTAGCTGCGAAATGCTGGCGGTGGCCTCCAGCAGTCCTTTTTCCGTATAGGCGCTCAGTTCGCTGATATTGATGGTGCTGCTGTTTGCCGTTAGCGCCAGAGAAGGACGACGCACATCCGTACGGTTAAAGGTGGCTGCGGCAGCGTTGAGGGTGGCGCTCCCGCTCCAGATCCCCCACTGATTGTTCTGTACCAGCCCGAGGTTAGCGCCGTAGCCGTCCAGCGCGGTGAGCTGCCACGGGAAATTCGGGTCGATATCAATCACCAGATTGCGGCTGGCGCTGAATTTCTTCAGCGTCAGGCTGTTTAGCCACGCTGGCAGGGGTTTCATCCACAGCTGTTTCCAGTTTTCCGGCAGCGTGTATTCCAGACCAGCAATAGCGGCATCGTCAAGGACCAGCGCTTTGTTGCTGCGCATCCAGTTTCCGGATGTTCTGACCATACCGCCTTCCCAGCGGGTGGTGAACTGGCGCAGCGCAATGCCCTGCGGTGAGAACTCGGCGTTCAGAATCGGATCGAAGAAGTGTAGAGAGCCGTAAATAAACTCGCTGGCGTTCATCGACAATTTTCCTTCCTGAGTTTGCCAGTCGTCCTTACTGAAGGTCATGTTGCGCAAGCTCAGATCGAGATCCGTCACCGCCCAGTCGGGGCCTTGCAGACGGGCATCCGTCACTTCCAGACGACCAATTTGCAGGGAAGGAATAGTGCTTAACGGGGCAAAAAAGTCGGCCAGCGATTTGTCGCTTTGCAGCCGGATATCGTTCAGGCGCAGATTCTCCACAACCCAACTTCCGTCTGCATTGCGTTGCGCTACGCCGGTTAATGCCCCACGCGCCACGTCAGCGCCAATATTGCTTAGCGTCACCCGGTCATGGTCGATGCTGCCTTCAATCAAGACGTTGGTAGTTGGAACATCGTTGAGCGTCAACGAACTGGCGCTGAGCTGAATTTGCGCTTTGCTCCCGAGAATTTTACCTGCCTCAGGGCTCCAGGGAATGACGCCGCCGTTAACGCGCTGGGCGCTGAGGTTCCACTCGCTGCCGGGGCTGTTAAGCGCCATATCCTGCATTTGCAGGCGATCGGCCTGGAACGGTAGCGGTGCGGTTTGCTGGGAAAGATTCAGTGTGCCGTTTTGCAACAAAATGGTGTCTACGTGCAGCGGGTCGGTGATTTGGCGGCTACTCAGCCCAATATCGACCGTTTTAGCGACCAGCGTTGCGGGCTGACCATCCCGGCCAAAGGTGACGTTTTCCAGCAGAATATGGGAAGGGGAGGAAAACCGGTGATCGATGGCATCAAACGCCAGATGGTAGCTGCTGTTCTCCGAAACCCAGGCGCTGACGTGTTCTGCCCCCCAGCGGGTTTGCAGTAGAAAATAAAGGCCGAGAATCGCCACTGCAAGGGCGATCAGCACGTAAAGAAGCAGCTTTCCAATAAATTTCATGGTCTTCCATCCCGCGAAGTGCACATAGTCAAGTTATGCACGATTTAGGCGCAATGCTCAAGGCGGGAATGGTGAAAGAGCGTTACAGCGGCGTTGATTCAGAACCAACGCCGCATTTTGCTTATTGCTTTTCTGGCGGGAATACCAGATTCAGAACGATTGCGGTAATACCGCCAGCGGCGATACCGGAAGAGAGCAGGTTTTTCACCCAATCCGGGGCGAACTGGAGAATCAGCGGCTGCTGGGAAACACCCAGACCAACGGCCAGCGACAGCGCGATAATCAGAATCGCGCGGCGGTTCAACGGCTCGCGGGACACGATACGCACACCGGATGCTGCGATAGTACCGAACATCACCAGCGTTGCGCCGCCCAGTACCGGCTCAGGAATATGCTGTACAAAACCGCTGACTGCCGGGAACAGGCCCAGCGCGATCAACATCAGCGCCACCACAAAACCAACGTAGCGGCTGGCAACGCCTGTTAACTGAATAACCCCATTGTTCTGGCCAAAACAGGAGTTCGGGAAGGTGTTGAACACGGCGGAAACAAACGAGTTCAGACCGTTCGCCAGCACGCCGCCTTTCAGGCGCTTCATATACAGCGGACCAGAAACCGGCTGCTCGGAGACATCAGAGGTGGCCGTAATATCGCCGATGGTTTCCAGTGACGTGATCATAAAGACCAGCATCAGCGGCAGCAGTAAACTCCAGTCGATGCCCAAGCCATAATACAGCGGCGTTGGCACCATCAGCAGGTCCTGACTTACCGGTGCGGTATTTTGCGGCAGCATGTCCATAAACCAGGCCAGCAGATAGCCTGCCGCCATCGCAATCACCAATGACGCAACGCGCAGGTACGGGTTGCGTTGACGGTTAAGCAGGATGATTAGCGCCAGCACCACGCCTGCCAACAGTAAATTCTTCGGCGCACCAAAGGTGTTGTCGCTCATTGCGGCATAGCCACCGCCAATCGATGTCAGACCCACCTGAATCAACGACAGGCCGATAATCATCACTACCACCCCTGAGACCAGCGGAGTAATAATACGACGCGCCAGGTGCAGGACACGCGAGATAACCATCTCGGTGCAGCTTGCCAGCATCAGCGTACCGAACAGCGCCGCCATCATGGTTGGGACATCTGCGCCACCGGTTTTTAGCGCCGTACCGCCCATAATCAGTGGCGCAACAAAGTTAAAGCTGGTGCCCTGAATGGATAGCAGCCCTGAGCCGACCGGCCCCCAGGCTTTGATCTGAATGATAGAAGCCACGCCGGAGGCGAACAGCGACATACTGATAATGTGTTGAGTATCCTGAGCCGGTAAACCAAGCGCCTGGCAAATTAACAGAGCAGGGGTGATCACCGCGACGAACATGGCCAGCAGATGCTGACAGGCGGCAAACAGGGTCTGGGCTAACGGGGGGCGATCTTCAAGACGGTAAATCAGTTCACTGTTGTGAGTCTGCGCAACCGGTTGCGCATTTGTTGACTCTACGGCGTTAACGGACATCAGAGGCAATCCCATGGTGGAAAAGCGGTGATTTTATCTGACCAGGGCAGAAAAGCAAACGTTTGCTAGCAGGTATTCTTAATATTTAAAACGGATAAACAAACATTTTTATATAACTTTTCATCATTTTCTGCTTAAAATCCACTCCGAAAACTCAATAAGAGCTAAAAATCGGTCTGGAATGCATCGTGCGTGATTGTGCTAAACGCACTAATGGAGCTGTAAATGTTTTATCTCGATACGTTATCAACGCTGGTTGCGGCAACCCTTGTGTTGCTGCTGGGACGTAAGCTCGTCCAGTCTGTTTCCTTCCTGAAAAAATACACCATTCCCGAACCTGTTGCAGGCGGATTGCTGGTGGCGATTGCGCTGCTGGTGCTGAAAAAAAGCATGGGTTGGGAAGTGAACTTCGATATGACCCTGCGCGATCCGCTGATGCTGGCCTTTTTCGCCACTATCGGTCTGAACGCCAATATCGCCAGTCTGCGTGCTGGTGGCCGCGTGGTGGGTATTTTTCTGATTGTGGTTGTTGGCTTGTTGCTGATGCAAAACGCCATCGGTATTGGTATGGCGACCCTGCTGGGTCTGGACCCGCTGATGGGTCTGATCGCTGGCTCGATCACCCTCTCTGGTGGACACGGAACCGGGGCCGCGTGGAGCAAGCTGTTTATTGAACGTTATGGCTTCACCAATGCGACTGAAGTGGCGATGGCTTGCGCAACGTTTGGTCTGGTGTTGGGTGGGCTGATTGGCGGCCCGGTGGCACGCTATCTGGTCAAACACTCCACCACGCCAGACGGTATGCCGGACGATCAGGCCGTGCCGACCGCATTTGAAAAGCCGGACGTTGGGCGCATGATCACCTCGTTGGTGCTGATTGAAACCATTGCTCTGATCGCTATCTGTCTGACGGTGGGTAAAATCGTTGCGCAAATGCTGGTTGGAACAGTGCTGGAATTGCCGACCTTCGTCTGCGTCCTGTTTGTTGGGGTGATCCTCAGTAACGGTCTGGCGCTACTGGGCTTTTATCGGGTGTTCGAACGTGCGGTTTCTGTACTGGGTAACGTTAGTCTGTCGCTGTTTCTGGCGATGGCGCTGATGAGCCTGAAGCTGTGGGAACTGGCTTCACTGGCCTTGCCGATGCTGGCAATCCTGGTTGTGCAGACTATTTTCATGGCGCTGTACGCGATATTCGTCACCTGGCGCATGATGGGTAAGAACTACGATGCCGCCGTGCTGGCTGCCGGACACTGCGGTTTTGGCCTCGGCGCGACGCCGACGGCGATTGCCAACATGCAGGCGATTACCGAACGTTTTGGACCATCCCATATGGCGTTTCTGGTGGTGCCGATGGTGGGGGCGTTCTTTATTGATATCGTCAATGCGTTGGTGATTAAGCTGTATCTGCTGTTACCGATTTTCGCGCAATAACGGCTGTGCGGCGGGGTAACATCCGCCGCCGCTATGAATTAACTACGCGTTGGAGTAGCGTTCGGTTTCCGGCATCCAGCGCTCTATCAGTGCCACGGCCTGTTGCGGATAACGTTCGTGAATATGGCGGGCAATGCGCTGAACTTCCGGGATAATCGCCTGATCGCGCAGTAAATCTGCGACCTTGAATTCTGCCGTTCCGGTCTGGCGAGTACCTAACAGCTCGCCGGGGCCGCGAATCTCTAAATCTTTTTGCGCAATTACGAACCCGTCGTTGCTGTCTCGCAGAACCTGCAGGCGTTTCTGCGCGGTTTTAGACAGCGGTGATTTGTAGAGCAGAACGCAGTGGGAAGCCACCGCGCCACGGCCTACGCGACCACGCAACTGGTGCAACTGGGCCAGACCTAAGCGTTCCGGGTTTTCAATAATCATCAGGCTGGCGTTTGGCACGTCCACGCCCACTTCAATCACCGTCGTGGCAACCAGCAGATGCAGTTCACCCTGCTTAAAGGCCGCCATTACCGACTGCTTCTCGGCGGGCTTCATGCGCCCGTGTACCAGGCCAATATTGAGTTCTGGCAGCGCCAGTTTAAGCTCTTCCCACGTCGCTTCTGCCGCCTGAGCTTCCAACAAGTCAGACTCTTCAATTAGCGTACAGACCCAGTATGCTTGACGTCCTTCGTGGGTACAGGCGTTGCGCACGCGATCAATAATATCGCTGCGGCGGGTATCCGGAATGGCCACCGTAGTGACCGGCGTACGCCCCGGAGGCAGTTCGTCAATGACCGACGTGTCGAGGTCAGCATAGGCTGTCATCGCCAGGGTACGTGGAATCGGCGTGGCGGTCATGATTAGCTGGTGTGGGTGGAAACCCTGCTGCTGACCTTTCTCCCACAGCGCCAGACGCTGATGTACGCCGAAGCGGTGCTGTTCGTCGATGATAACCAGCGCCAGCCCGTTGAACTGCACCTGTTCCTGGAAAATCGCGTGCGTGCCGACAATCATCTGCACCTGACCGCTGGCGATGGCTTCTTGTTGCGCCAGACGCGCTTTACCTTTCTGCTTGCCTGCCAGCCAGCCCACTTCAACGCCCAGTGGCGCGAACCAGTTGCGGAAGTTATTTGCATGTTGTTCAGCCAATAGTTCGGTAGGAGCCATTAGCGCAACCTGCGTACCATGTGCGATAGCCCGCAGCGCGGCCAGCGCGGCAACCAGCGTTTTACCGGAGCCGACATCACCCTGCACCAGGCGCATCATCGGCACATCCAGTGCCATATCGCGTTCAATCTCAGCGGTAACGCGGGCCTGTGCGCCAGTAGGTTTGAACGGCAATGCTGCCAGCAGCTTATCTTTTAGCGCGTTGTTAGCACTTAACGGCTGGGCGTGAAAACGCTGTGCCCCGGCGCGTAGTGCCAGCATGCTGAGATTATGCGCCAGCAGTTCTTCGAGAATCAGACGTCGCTGCGCCGGATGTTGTCCGGTTTCCAGATCGCTGAGTTGCAGCGACGGTGGGGGGCGGTGCAACGTGCGCAGTGCTTCGGGTAGGCTCATCATGCCCTGTGACAGCTCTGGCGGCAGCAGTTCGGCAATGGCGCAGGTATCGAGCAGATCCAGTGCCTGATCGGTCAGCTTGCGCAGCGTGGCCTGCTTCACACCTTCGGTGGTTGGATATACTGGTGTGAGTGTTTCCTGCAATTCTGGCGTGCTGAGATCGCCTTGTACGCGGTATTCCGGGTGAATCATCTCTGCGCCGTATTTCCCGCGTTTGGCTTCACCGTAGGCCAGTACCCTACGCCCGGTAGCAAGGCTGTTTTTCATCGCTGCGCTGAAGTTGAAAAAGCGCATGGTGAGAATCCCCGAGCCATCGCTGATTTGACAGGTCATCATCCGGCGGCCGCCGAAGGTAATATTGCAGTTCAGCACTTCGCCTTCAACGGTGGCATAGACACCCGGCAGCAGTTCGCCAATTGGGTACAGATGGGTACGGTCTTCGTAACGCAGAGGGAGGTGGAGCAGGAGGTCCTGCACGGTGTGCAGGCCAATTTTAGCCAGTTTACTGCTTTGCGCTGCGCCAACGCCGGTCAGAGAGTTGAGTGGGATGGCATCCAGTAAACGGCCTTTCATCGCGTTTATCTCGCAGATTGCATAGTGGCCCACCACGTTGCATCGGCTTCAATTTCGCCCTGCGTGTTTACGTGAGGGTAGGGAAGACCTTTGCGCTTAGCGACATTCGCCAGCACCGGATAACCGCCTTCAAACAGTAAGCGCTGCTGCTCTTCTTGTGGCAGCATGCTGTTTTCTCGTCGGTACATCCCCGCGTTTTGCCGCTGGCGCTGTGCTTCGTACAGAATCAGCGCGGAGGCGACAGAAACGTTCAGTGACTGCACCATGCCAGTCATGGGAATGATGATGTCCTGATCAGCCAGATCCAACGCTTCCTGAGTGATGCCGGTTTTCTCCTGGCCCATCAGGATGCAGGTGGGGCGCGTGTAATCAATCTCGCGAAAATCCACGGCTTTATCTGACAGATGGGTTGCCAGGACCTGCATGCCCCGGCTTTTTAAATGTGTGACCGCATCGCCAATGGTAAGGTGAGTTTTCACCTGCACCCAACTGTTGCTGCCTGCGGCAGAAGAGGCCATGGTGCGCATACGGCTACCCGGCCAGACGGCGTGGACTTCATGCACGCCAACCGCATCTGCAGTACGAATAATCGCAGAAACGTTATGAGGTTTGTGAACCTGCTCCATGCAGACGGTCAGATCGGGCTGACGACGTGCGAGCATCTCGCGGATACGTGCATAGCGCTGTTCATTCATAAGACTAGTTTCGGTTACGGGTGACTTTTATCACGTCCGGCATGACGCGGATTTTGCGCATGATATTCGCCAGGTGCACACGATCGCGAGCGGTCAGGCGAATAAAGGCGCTATAAACGCGGCCATCTTTCTCTTCCGTATTCAGACTTTGAATATTGGAGGTGGTCGTGTTGATTGCCGCCGTCAGGTTCGCCAGAGCACCCTGGTGGTTAAACATATCCACCTTAATCTCGGTGATGAATTCCTGCTCCGTCTCTTTATCCCATTCCACCGCCATAAACTTCTCTGGCTCTTTCTGGTAGCCACGAATATTACGGCAGGACTCATGGTGGATCACCAGACCTTTACCTGGACTGACGTGGGCAATGATTGGATCGCCTGGAATTGGACGACAGCATTTCGCGAAGGTGATCAGCACGCCGTCTGCGCCTTTGATTGGCAGATGACCATGGCCAGATTGTGCTGGTACGTTCGCTGTTGCTTCGCCCTGCTGGAGGTTTTTCGCTACCACCACGCTCATGGCGTTACCCAGACCGATTTCTGCGAGCAGATCGTCAAGCGTGGCGAGCTTCATACGCTCAAGCTCACGCTGGATGCTCTCTGGGGGGATCTCAGCCAGTTTACGGCTACCGCCCAGGGCATGGTTGAGCAGTCGACGACCCAGACTGACGGAATCATCGCGCTTGAGGTTTTTCAACAGTTGGCGAATCTTGGCGCGCGCTTTCGAACTGACGACGAAGTTTAGCCACGCGGCATTCGGACGTGCGCCCGGCGCGGTGATAATCTCAACGGTCTGGCCGCTAAAGAGCGGTTGTGAAAGCGGGTAAGGCTGTCTGTCGACGCGCGCGCCGACGCAGGCGTGACCGATATCGGTATGCACAGCGTAGGCGAAGTCGACAGGCGTTGCACCAGCGGGCAGTTCGACAATGCGCCCTTCCGGTGTGAAAACATAAATCTCATCCGGGAAGAGATCAGATTTGACGCTTTCAATAAATTCAAACGAGCTACCGGCGCTCTGCTGCAGTTCCAGCAAGCTTTGCATCCAGCGCTGAGCGCGGATTTGCGCAGTGGTGCTGCTTTCGCCGCCGTGCTCTTTGTAAGCCCAGTGCGCAGCAACACCCATCTCTGCCATCTGGTCCATGTCTTCAGTACGAATCTGTACTTCAACCGGGACGCCATGAGGGCCGATCATTGAGGTGTGCAAAGACTGATATCCGTTCGCTTTCGGAATGGCGATATAGTCTTTCACGCGACCAGGGCGTGGTTTGTACAGGCTGTGCATCTGGCCGAGTACGCGATAGCAGGTATCGGAATCATGAACGATGACGCGAAATGCGTAGATATCCATGATGGAGTGAAAACGCTGCTCTTTGAGCACCATTTTGCAGTAAATAGAGTACAGGTGCTTCTCACGCCCGCTTACGCGACACGGAATACCTGCCTCCTGCAAACGCCCTTCGATTTCCGAGAGGATTTTTTGGATCATCTCTTTGCGGTTGCCGCGAGCGGCTTTAACCACTTCTTTAATCACGCGATAGCGGTTTGGGTACAGCGCTTCAAAACCCAGCTCTTCCAGCTCGGTTTTAATGTGATGAATACCTAAACGGTGTGCCAGCGGACTATAGATTTCGAGGGTTTCACGGGCGATGCGGCGACGTTTGTCCGGGCGTAATGAGCCCAACGTGCGCATGTTGTGGGTGCGGTCGGCAAGTTTGATGAGAATGACGCGGATATCCTGCACCATCGCCATAATCATCTTGCGAAAGTTTTCAGCTTGCGCCTCTTTCTTATCGCGAAACTTAAGCTTATCAAGTTTCGATACCCCTTCTACCAGCTCTGCAACGCTTTTACCAAAAAGCTGTTCCATGTCCTGATAGGTGGCTGGGGTATCTTCAATCACGTCATGCAGCAGCGCAGCCATCAGCGTTTCGTAGTCGAGTTTCATCTCGGCCAGAATGCAGGCTACCGCTACCGGGTGCGTGATATAGGGTTCACCGCTTGAACGTGTCTGGCCCTCGTGAGCGTCACGTGCAACGAGATACGCCTGCCGAAGACGCTTAATCTGGTCTTCCGGCAGGTAGTTTTGAATCAGTTGATTCAGGCTTTCAAACAGATACAAGGGCGACCCGCTTTGTGATTAACGACGACCTTCAGCAATAGCGGTAACGGCTTGTAATTCAGCGGCTTCCTGCTCTTGCTGTTCCTGGCGCTCACGCACGTCGAGGATCTGGTTGTTGATCAGACCTTCTTCGATTTCGCGCAGCGCGATAACGGTAGTTTTATCGTTTTCTTCCGGTACGAGCGGATCCTTTCCGCCTACCTGCATCTGACGAGCGCGACGCGCGGCGACCAGTACCAGGTCAAAACGGTTACCAATTTTCTCTACAGCGTCCTGAACAGTTACGCGTGCCATACTTAAAATGCTCCACAGGTGAAGAAATGACTGGGCATGATACTGAATGTGGGTTCAGTCTGCCAACAGTTTGCTGATTAAAGCGTCATGACGCTGCTTTTGGCGGCTCATGCGCAGACGTTCGGCGCGAATGATGGTTTTCAAATCGCCCAGGGCGGTGTCGAAATCATCATTCACAATAAGATAATCATATTCGGCGTAATGGCTCATTTCTGCAACAGCTTGCGCCATACGTTTCGCGATCACGTCTTCGCTATCCTGACCGCGGCCACGCAGGCGGCGGTCCAGCTCAATCTTAGACGGTGGCAAAATAAAAATACTGCGCGCATGCGGCATTTTTTCACGAATTTGCTGCGCACCTTGCCAGTCGATATCTAAAAAGACGTCTACGCCGGATGCTAATACTTGCTCAATGGTTTCACGCGAGGTGCCGTAGTAATTACCGAAAACCTCCGCGTGTTCCAGGAACGCGTCTCTGCCAATCATGGTTCTGAATTCATCATGGTTCACAAAGAAATAGTGTTCACCGTGCACTTCCCCCGGGCGCGGTGCGCGCGTGGTGTGCGAAACAGAAACCTGGGTGTCATACAACGGTTGGGTCTTTAATAAAGCCTGAATCAGGCTGGATTTACCCGCGCCACTGGGGGCAGAAACAATATAAAGCGTGCCTTGAGCCATGAGTATCTTAATGTATGTGATTGTCGAAAGAGAGCCTACATACGGGCTTATTATACACGTAGCCGCTATGTGACGTAGCCCTTGTCACACTTTTTGCGCATGTTTATTGCGTTTTGCGTACCAGTTTCCTGTTTTATCGGTGATTTGCAGCAATACATGCAAATGTCCGGAAAGCTGTTCGCAGGATGAATTTTTGCCGCTCTGTTTCTATTTCACTTCGCGCTATACCTGCCGGGAAACGTATCGTTCAGCGGAGATAGCATGGGATTATGGAAATGCATAGGGCTGGTTTTACTGGTGTGGCATTTACCTGCGTGGGCGGTATGCCCCGTCTGGTCGCCTGCCAGGGCAAACGAGGAAATTTCACGACTACAGCAGCAGATTACACAGTGGAATGACAGTTACTGGAAACAAGGGGAAAGTGCCGTAGACGACGGCGTTTATGACCAGCTCAATGCGCAACTAATTCAATGGCAGCGCTGTTTTGGCGATGAAGTCCCACCAGATCTGTCTGTGCCCCCAATAAGTGGCACCGTCTCGCATCCAGTTCCCCACACGGGCGTTCGAAAACTTGCTGATAAGCAAGCGCTACAGCAATGGATGCTCGCTCGCAGCGATCTCTGGGTGCAACCGAAGGTGGATGGCGTGGCGGTGACGTTAGTCTATCGCAATGGCAATCTGGTACGGGCGATTAGCCGTGGTAATGGCCTGAAAGGCGAAGACTGGACGCAAAAGGTTCTGCAGATCCCTTCCGTACCACATTCCACCAAGGGGAAACTCGCTAACAGTACGTTGCAGGGTGAGATATTTTTGCAGCAAGAGGAGCATATTCAGAAGCAGAGAGGAGGAATGAACGCCCGCTCGAAGGTTGCTGGATTAATGATGCGCCAGGGCAATCCGGAAATGTTACGCTCGCTGGCAATTTTTATCTGGGCCTGGCCTGATGGTCCGGCGGTCATGCCTGAAAGACTGGAGCAGCTCACGGCTGCCGGGTTCAGTTACACGCAACGTTATACTCACGCCGTGAAGAATGCGGATGAAGTCGAAAAGTTGCGCGCCAGGTGGTGGGGTTCAGCATTACCTTTTGTGACAGATGGTGTCGTGGTGCGAACGGCAAAAGAGCCACGGGCAAAGTATTGGCTACCCGGGCAGGGTGAGTGGCTGGCGGCGTGGAAATATCCTCCCGTGACGAGGGTATCTGAGGTTACTGGTATTCAGTTCTCCGTTGGTAAAAGCGGGAAAATTGCGGTGGTTGCATTGCTGACTCCCGTCATGCTGGATGATAAACGCGTACAGCGCGTCAATATTGGCTCCGTCCGACGCTGGAATGAATGGGATATCGCGCCTGGCGATCAGATTCTGGTGAGCCTGGCTGGACAAGGGATACCCCGTATAGACGAGGTGGTCTGGCGCAGCACTCAGCGTACTAAGCCAATACCCCCCGAGGGGCGCTTCAATTCATTAACCTGTTTTTATGCTACAGCGGAGTGCCAGGAACAGTTTGTTGCCAGACTGGTCTGGCTGGGCGGCAAAGAGGTGCTGGGGCTGGAGGGGATCGGCGAGGCGGGATGGCGAGAGCTCAACCAGGTGTATCGCTTTGAACATATCTTTTCCTGGCTTGGGTTAACTCAGGAACAGTTAGAGTCTGCACTTGGTGTAATCAAAGGGGAGAAGCTGTGGCATCAGTTCAACCTGTCGCGCGATCTCCCGTTCACGCGCTGGGTGATTGCCATGGGAATACCGTTAACACAGGCAACGCTAAATGCCAGCCGGGATGGTTCGTGGCAGCAATTAAAAGAACGCGATGAACAAAGCTGGCGGCAGCTTCCTTTCATGGGGGAACGGCGGGCACGGCAGGTTATTCAATGGCTGGAGGATCGAGAGGTCACAGCGCTGAGCAACTGGTTAGCTGCTCAGCGGATCGCGGGCTTTATGCCTTAATGGCCTTCGTGGCGATAGTAAAATACCGGCAGACCTAACTTCAGGCGCAGCGCCAGTAATCGGGCGGTAAAGCCGAAGAGCAGAGTAGAGATAACCACTACATCATGACTGGAGACATAATGCTGTAGCACGATGTACAACACAGCAGCGGCGAATGATACGCCAGCATACAGCTCTTTCTGGAACACTAACGGGATGCGTTTGCAGAACATGTCGCGTAATACGCCACCGAAGACGCCGGTCGTGACCGCAGCGACCACGGCGATAATCGGTCCATGACCCATATCCAGTGCCACCTGAGCACCGATAATAGAAAAGACCACAAGGCCCAGCGCATCCAGTACGAGGAATATTTTGCGCAGATAGGGCATGACGGGAGCAATAATAGTGGTGAGTACCGCAGCGGTCGCCACGATAATGACGTATTCAGGGTGCTTTACCCAGCCAAGAGGATAGTGGCCGAGAAGAATATCGCGTACCGATCCGCCGCCAATGGCCGTCGCGGTGGCAATGATGATGACGCCAAATGTATCCATACGACGACGCCCAGCAGCAAGCGCACCGGTCATGGCTTCGGCAGTAATACCAATTAAATATAAAACGTGTAACAGCATGCATTCCCCCTGATTTGCTGGGGGCTAAGGTTAACGATTTGTGCGCCTTGTCACGATTGAGATTTTCTAAGGTGAAGTGATTTTAATAACTACAGCTAATGCTGGTTTGGTGAAAATGCGTGGTGATATGCGCTTTGTGTTATGAGCTTCAATAAAGAATGATGAGAAAATATAATTCGAATTGAACAGGGAAGTACCAAAGCGTCGGGAAAAACACGTAGCCTCGCCATTTATTGGCGGGCTACGTAGAATGGTTGCTTACTCGATGTTCTGAATCTGCTCGCGCATTTGCTCGATCAGTACCTTCAGTTCAATCGCGGAATTCGTCACTTCGGCATTGATAGACTTCGATGCCAGAGTGTTCGACTCACGGTTGAATTCCTGCATCATGAAGTCCAGACGACGGCCAACCGCCTCTTTTTTCTTTAGAATGTTGTAGGTTTCTTTGACGTGGGCTTCCAGACGATCTAATTCTTCTGCCACATCGATACGCTGCGCCATCAGCACCAGTTCTTGCTCAAGGCGGTTATTCTCCAACTGTACCTGGGCGTCTTCCAGTTTGGCTACCAGACGCTCGCGCTGCCATTGCAGGATTTCCGGCATATGAGCACGCACTTTTGTGACTTCAGCACTGACGCCTTCCAGACGCTGCTCGATCAGCGCTTTCAGCGCCTGACCTTCGGTTTCACGCGCAACGATGAAGTCATCCAGCGTACCGTCAAGCGCGGCGAGGATTTCGGCGGCAATGGCGTCCAGATCTTGCTCCTGGGCAGCCATTACGCCAGGCCAGCGCAGGATATCAACCGGGTTGATTTCACCTTCATCGCTCTGCATTTTGACCCAGTTAGCAGCGCTAACGAGCTGTTTAGCGAGTTTTTCATTCAGAATCAGCTCGCCTTGCGCGCTGGCATCAGGCTCAAAACGCAGCGTACATTCGACTTTACCGCGCGTCAGACGCGTGCGAATACGTTCGCGAACAACGGGTTCGAGACTACGGAACTGCTCCGGCAGGCGAAAATAAGTTTCCAGATAACGCTGGTTTACCGAGCGCATTTCCCAGGTGGCGCTACCCCATTCACCCTTGATTTCACGCCGGGCGTAGGCGGTCATGCTGCGGATCATAGACGTTCCTGTTTTTAAAGATGAGATGGGAGGATTATAGCCATCCGCGTCTTGTCAGGATAGGAATAACAGTCGGAAGTCCGTATAATGCGCAGCCACATTCGTTTCAAGCCGGAGATTTTATCATGCGTCCAGCAGGTCGTAGTGCCAATCAGGTGCGTCCCGTCACCCTGACCCGTAATTATACAAAACACGCTGAAGGCTCCGTGCTGGTCGAATTTGGTGATACCAAAGTGCTGTGTACCGCCTCTATTGATGAAGGCGTACCGCGTTTTCTGAAAGGTCAGGGCCAGGGCTGGATCACCGCAGAATATGGCATGCTGCCACGCGCTACGCACACCCGTAACGCCCGTGAAGCGGCAAAAGGTAAGCAGGGCGGTCGTACCATGGAAATCCAGCGTCTGATCGCCCGCGCGCTGCGCGCAGCTGTTGATCTGAAAACGCTCGGCGAATTCACAATTACGCTGGACTGCGATGTTATTCAGGCCGATGGCGGTACGCGCACCGCATCAATTACCGGCGCATGCGTTGCGTTGGCGGATGCGCTGAACAAGCTGGTGGCGAGCGGTAAGCTGAAAACTAACCCGATGAAAGGGATGGTTGCCGCGGTTTCCGTGGGCATTGTGAACGGTGAAGCACTCTGTGACCTTGAGTATGTTGAAGACTCTGCTGCTGAAACCGACATGAACGTAGTGATGACTGAGGACGGTCGCATTATAGAGGTTCAGGGTACGGCGGAAGGCGAACCGTTCAGCCATGAAGAACTTCTCACCCTACTGGCATTGGCCCGAGGGGGAATCGAATCCATTGTAGCGACGCAGAAGGCGGCGTTAGAAAATTGATTTTAAAGGCGACTGATGAGTCGCCTTTTTTTTGTCTGTAATAAAGTGAGATGAGGAGCGAATCCATGAAACCGTATCAGCGCCAGTTTATTGAGTTTGCGCTTAGCAAGCAGGTACTAAAGTTTGGCGAATTTACGCTGAAATCCGGGCGCAAAAGCCCCTATTTCTTCAACGCCGGGCTGTTTAATACCGGGCGCGACCTGGCACTGTTAGGCCGTTTTTATGCCGAAGCGCTGGTGGATTCCGGTATTGAGTTCGATTTGCTGTTTGGCCCTGCCTACAAAGGTATTCCGATTGCGACCACAACGGCCGTTGCGCTGGCGGAACACCATGATAAAGATTTGCCGTACTGTTTTAACCGTAAAGAGGCGAAGACCCACGGTGAAGGCGGAAATCTGGTCGGTAGCGCACTAGAGGGACGCGTAATGCTGGTGGATGATGTTATCACCGCAGGTACGGCGATTCGTGAGTCGATGGAGATTATCCAGGCGAATGGCGCCACTCTGGCGGGGGTACTGATTTCTCTCGATCGTCAGGAACGCGGTCGCGGCGAGATTTCCGCGATTCAGGAAGTGGAACGCGATTATGGCTGCAAGGTGATTTCTATCATTACCCTGAAAGATCTGATTGCGTATCTGGAAGAGAAACCAGAGATGGCGGAGCATCTGGTGGCAGTACGGGCCTATCGCGAAGCGTACGGAGTTTAAGAACTGCCGGATGGCGCTGCGCTTATCCGGCCTACGTAACCCCGTAGGCCGGACAAGACGAAATCGCTACTGCAATTGAGCGGCAACCAACGGCCAGCGGGTGTCAAAATCATCCGTTGGGCGGTATTTAAATTCGCTACGTACAAACCGGGACAGCATACCTTCGCAGAAAGCCAGTAACTGGCTGGCCAGCAGCGTTTCATCCACGGTGTAGCCTTCACCTTCACGCATTCTTTTTTCTCGCAGAACCTGGCGCAACTGCGCTTCAATGCGCTCAAAAAGTTGGTTAATGCGACCTTGCAGACGGTCTTGCTCGAACATCAACGCGTGTCCGGTCAGAATTCGTGTCAGGCCAGGGTTACGCTCACCAAACCCTAAAATCAGCAGAACGATCAGACGCAGACGCGCGTTGGTGTCTTTTTCATCTTTCAAAATCAGATTGATACGCGTAATCAGACTATCTTCGATAAACTCAATCAGGCTATCGAACATACGGGTCTTGCTGGGGAAATGGCGATACAATGCCGCTTCGGATACGCCAACTGAGGCTGCCAGCTTTGCTGTGGTGATGCGTTGGCTACCATCGCTGGACTCAAGCATCAGTGCCAGAGACTGAAGTATTTCTTCGCGACGATTCCTTTTCGCAGTTTGCTTTTCTACCATGTTACAAAATACCCCTGAAAATAAGCTCTTGCCAGGCAGGCATCCACACAGCGACCGCAAACTGTTGTTTGCGGTGTGTTATTGCGTTATTACGCTATGGGATACTTTTCTGCGGGTTACTTGCGCCCGGAATGGCCGAAGCCACCTTCGCCACGATCGGTGGCTTCAAACTCTTCCACCAGATTAAATTCAGCCTGCACGACCGGTACAAATACCATCTGCGCGATACGTTCGCCCGGCTCAATAGTGAAGCTGTCCTGACCACGGTTCCAGACGGATACCATCAGTTGGCCCTGGTAGTCGGAATCAATCAAACCAACCAGATTGCCCAGCACGATACCGTGCTTATGGCCCAGCCCGGAGCGCGGGAGCATTACCGCTGCCAGAGAAGGATCGGCAATGTGGATAGCTAACCCGGTTGGCACCAGCGTTGTTGCGCCCGGCGCCAGCTCTACGGCGTCATCAAGACAAGCACGCAGGTCAAGTCCGGCAGAACCAGAAGTGGCGTACGTCGGGAGCGGAAATTGTTGCCCTACGCGCGGGTCCAGAATCTTAACGTCGATTTTTTTCATCATAACGGGTCACGATCTCGTCGAGTAATAATTGGCCCAGGAGTTCTTTACGCTCAAGCGGTAAGACTTTGTCTCCATCCTGCCAAAAAAGGTGTAATGCGTTGCTATCGCTGTTAAACCCTTGAGTTGACAGCGAAACGTCGTTCGCACAGATCACATCAAGGTTTTTGCGGATGCGTTTTTGCCGGGCATATTCTTCCACATTATTTGTTTCGGCGGCAAACCCAACGACAAAAGGACGGTTAGCATCCAGTGCGGCAACACCGGCGATAATGTCCGGATTTTTGACCATTTTTACTGTTAATTCATCGCCCTGCGTCGCTTGTTTTTTTATTTTTTCGTGGGCGACAGTTTCAGCGCGATAATCAGCGACCGCAGCGCAGCCGATAAAAATATGCTGTTGTTGCACCGTAGACTGCACAGCGGCTTCCATTTCCAGCGCAGTCATCACATCAACCCGTTGAACAAATGGTGGTGTGGATAACGAAACGGGACCCGATACCAGAGTGACGTTTGCCCCGCGCTTTGCGGCAGCGGCCGCGATCGCAAACCCCATCTTCCCGGAACTGTGGTTGGAAATATAACGCACGGGATCAAGCGGTTCACGCGTCGGACCCGCCGTAATCATGATGTTGAGATGTTGCAGATCGTTGACAGGTGAAAAATGTTCTGCCGCCATATCCACAATCGTTAACGGATCCAGCATACGTCCAGGGCCGATATCACCACATGCCTGACTACCGCTGTCAGGACCCCAAATGAGCAAACCGCGTGAGGCAAGAATACCCAGATTGTGCTGGGTCGCGGCAGCGCGGTACATCTGCTGGTTCATGGCTGGCAGTACAGCAACAGGAGCAGGCGTTGCCAGACAAATCGTTGACACCAGGTCGTTGGCCATACCTGCGGCGACACGAGCAATCAGGTCTGCTGTAGCGGGTGCCAGGATGACCAAATCGGCCCATTTTCCCAGCTCAATGTGGCCCATCGCGGCTTCGGCTGCGGGGTCAAGCAGGCTGTCGGAAACGGGATAACCTGAAACCGCCTGTAAACTCAGGGGAGTAATAAATGCTTTTGCCGCTTCGGTCATCGCCACGCGGACGTCAGCGCCGCGTTCCCGTAAACGACGCACCAACTCAGGGGTCTTGTACGCAGCAATACCGCCACTGACGCCAAGTACGATTTTTTTACCGGCCAGGCTCATCATGATCTTTCCTGTTGGGTTTCACCAGAAGGCGGATATTTTATCACAATCCGCAATTTGTCGTGCTTTTGACCGTGCTCCACTTTGCGAGGCGCTACGAAGAAGTGAAAACAACGCGTCGAATCACCGTCGGTGTTATGCCACTATGCGGACGCGAAAGGAGGGAGAAGCATGGAAAATACAGGAAGTATGATGCCCCGGGAAAAGCTATTGGCGCAGGGGGCCAGTTCTCTGACCGATGTTGAGCTTTTGGCTCTTTTTTTACGTACCGGCATGCAGGGTAAAGATGTGCTTACGCTGGCGAAAGAGATGCTTCAGCATTTTGAGTCGCTGTATGGCCTGTTGTCTGCTGATTACATGGATTTTAGCTATGTTCAGGGAATCGGTATCGCGAAGTACGCGCAGTTGAAGGGGATTGCGGAGCTGGCAAGACGCTACTACAACGTGCGAGTGATAGAGGAGCGTGCTCTACTTAGTCCGGAAATGGCGCGTGAATTTCTGCAAAGTCAGCTTTCGCAAGAGGAACGCGAGATCTTTCTGGTGATCTTTATGGATTCTCAACATCGCGTGATTAAACACAGCAAACTTTTTTCCGGTACGCTTAGCCATGTCGAGGTACATCCGAGAGAAATTGTCCGTGAAGCGATAAAAATGAATGCTTCTGCGGTGATCCTTGCGCATAATCACCCTTCGGGGTGTGCAGAGCCGAGTAAAGCAGATAAACTCATCACCGAGCGTGTTGTGAAATGCTGTCAGTTCATGGATATCCGGGTGCTTGATCATCTGGTCATTGGGCGCGGAGAGTACGTTTCTTTTGCGGAACGCGGTTGGATTTAACGCACTTTACGCGATCCATCGGGATCTTTGTCTGTTCGGGACTTGAGCGCATCGCTGACTCAGCGTATACTACGCCACCTTTGAGAATCTCGGGTTTGGCATTTGGGCCTGGCAATCGAGAGTTCGCAAATACGCAAAATCATTCTTGTTGCGTCCAATGACGAGGCAACATTGAAAGATTAAGTGTATTGAACTGCGATAACCGGGCTGAGAAGCCTGACGAGGCGCCAATACCCCATACGAAGCTCGAGCTAATTTGATTTTTGGAGAATAGACATGTCCCGAGTCTGCCAAGTTACTGGCAAGCGTCCGGTGACCGGTAACAACCGTTCCCACGCACTGAACGCGACTAAACGCCGTTTCCTGCCTAACCTGCACTCTCACCGTTTTTGGGTTGAGAGCGAGAAGCGTTTTGTCACCCTGCGTGTATCTGCTAAAGGTATGCGTGTTATTGATAAGAAAGGCATCGAAACAGTTCTGTCTGAACTGCGTGCCCGTGGCGAAAAGTACTAAGTACTAAGAGGAAATAAATCATGGCTAAAGGTATTCGTGAGAAAATCAAGCTGGTTTCTTCTGCTGGTACTGGTCACTTCTATACCACTACGAAGAACAAACGTACTAAGCCGGAAAAACTGGAACTGAAAAAGTTCGATCCAGTTGTTCGTCAGCACGTTTTATACAAAGAAGCGAAAATCAAATAATTTTCGTTTTGATGTAAAGAAAAACCCTGCCTCGGCGGGGTTTTTTGTTTTCTGGCCGTCCCCATATTAATGAGACCTGACATACCGCCGGAGATACTATGCCTGAATTACCTGAAGTCGAAACCAGCCGCCGTGGTATTGAGCCGCATCTGGTGGGGGCAACGATTATGCACGCGACGGTGCGTAACGGTCGTTTGCGTTGGCCAGTATCTGAGGAAATCTATCGTCTGAGTGATCAACCTGTCCTCAGCGTACAGCGGCGCGCGAAATACCTGCTGCTAGAACTGACGGATGGCTGGATAATCATTCATCTGGGGATGTCGGGTAGCTTGCGTATCCTTCCTGAAGAGCTTCCGGCAGACAAGCACGACCACGTTGACTTAGTGATGAGCAACGGCAAAGTTCTGCGTTATACCGATCCCCGCCGCTTTGGCGCCTGGCTGTGGACTAAAGAACTGGATGGACATAATGTCCTCGCTCATCTTGGCCCTGAGCCGCTGAGCGACGATTTCAACGCCAATTATCTACAGCAGAAATGTGCGAAGAAGAAAACGGCGATTAAACCCTGGCTGATGGATAACAAACTGGTGGTGGGTGTGGGTAATATCTACGCCAGCGAGTCGCTATTTGCGGCTGGGATTCATCCTGACCGTCTTGCGTCATCACTGTCGAAAGATGAGTGTGAATTGCTGGTACGCGTTATCAAGGCGGTGTTGCTGCGTTCTATCGAGCAGGGTGGGACGACGCTGAAGGACTTTCTGCAAAGTGACGGGAAGCCTGGCTATTTTGCCCAGGAGCTGCAGGTCTATGGGAGAGAAGGTGAACCGTGTCGTGCATGCGGCGCACCGATTGTTGCGAAAAAACACGCCCAGCGTACAACGTTCTATTGCCGTCGCTGTCAGAAATAGTGTCATTGCTGGCCGGATGCTGCATCCGGCCTGGTGCATTACTTCAGTTTACTCATTAACGCCTGATGGACGTTTTCCGGCAAAAAGTGCGTCACGTCACCCTGGTGGCGGGCAACTTCTTTCACCAGTGACGATGAGATAAAAGACCACTCTTTAGATGGCATCAGAAAAACGCTTTCCAGCTGTGGCATGAGGTGGCGGTTCATATGGGCCAGCTGCATTTCATACTCAAAATCGGCTACCGCGCGCAGGCCACGGATCAGAATGTTCGCCTGATTATCACGGGCAAAGTTTGCCATCAGATCGCTGAATCCCAGCACTTCCACATTGCCAAGATGCGCCGTTGCCTGTTGTGCCAGCTCAACGCGCTCTTCCAGAGTAAACATCGGCTTTTTACTGGGGCTTGCGGCAATCGCCAGAATCACGTGATCAAACATGCTTGTCGCACGCGTCACGATATCGAGGTGGCCGTTAGTAATAGGATCAAAGGTTCCTGGATAAATCGCCCGTTTTTGCATGACTTGCCTCAATGCGTTTTGGGTGGCAGGTAAGGTTCCAGCAGTTGCAGCAGACGCTGTAGCGCGCCCTGATTTTGATACAGAACTTCAACTGCGTGACGGCCATAAAAATTACGATAATCTGCATCGGTCAGTAAGGAAGAGACCTCTTTCACCAGCGTAGTTGCGTCGGTGACGGTGATCAATCCGCTTGCCTGTTCGAGACGGGCGCAAATATCTTTAAAATTAAACGTATGTGGTCCCATCAACACCGGAATAGCATGCGCTGCCGCTTCCAGCGGGTTGTGTCCACCACGTTCAACCAGTGAACCGCCGACAAAAGCAAGGTCGGCAATGCCATACAGCAACATCAGCTCACCCATGGTATCGCCGATCACAACCTGAGTACCTGATGATGGAACTTCACCCGAAGAACGAGTGGTATAGCTTAGTCCAGCCTGGCGTACGAGGTTAATGGCATCCGGGAACCGTTCTGGATGTCTGGGGACCAGAATCAGTAAAAGATTCGGGAACTGATTTAATAACGCCTGATGGGCGGCAATGATGATGCTTTCTTCGCCGTCGTGGGTGCTGGTTGCAATCCATACCGGGCGGTGAGGTGCCCATTGACGACGTAATGTCACCGCTTTTGCGGCCAGTTGCGGTGTGACGGATATATCAAACTTCAGGCTGCCAGTAACGGTGACTTGATTGCTTCTGGCGCCAAGCGTAATAAAACGTGCGCCATCTTCTTCGTTTTGTGCGGCAATCAACGTAATTCGTCGCAGTAGTCTGCCAACAAATTTACCCAATTTCGCATAACCAGCGGCTGAACGAGCAGAAAGACGTGCGTTGGCAATGACCAGAGGAATGTGGCGCTTATGGAGTGCCGCGATCAGATTTGGCCACAGCTCGGTTTCCATAATTAACACCAGTTTGGGGTCAACTTTATTCAGAAAACGGTTCAGGGCATCCGGTAAATCGTATGGCAAATAAATGTGCTGAACGTCAGTGCCAAAAGCAGATTGTACGCGCTCAGAACCGGTTGGCGTCATGGTGGTTACCGTGATCGGCAAGTCGGGATAACGATGTCGCAGAGCGCGAACTAATGGGATTGCAGCCAGCGTTTCGCCCACGGAAACCGAATGAAGCATGATGCCGCCAGGTTTTAGCGGGCGGCGATAAAAGCCGTAGCGTTCGCCCCAGCGTTTACGGTAGGCCGGAGCCTTACGTCCGCGCACCCAAAGCCGTATCCAGATCAAAGGCTGAATAAGGTAGAAAAGGGCGGTGTAAAGCAATTCGAGCATAATGGTAGCTGACTTATGAATGTGCTGGGGATTCTATGTATTTAACTATGGCTTTACCATCATTTTTATCCAGGTTGTATCAAAACGATGGAATTGGTGAGGGACCGATTTCGCTGATGGCTATTTCAAAAATGCACATGGCCGCATTTATATGTCTTAACCTCTTGTGCGGTGTACGTTTTCTGATGAACTGGTTTCTTTTTTATCTGTATGTTTTTCATGGCTTATTTTGTATTTTGTTCAAAAAATATTCATTTCGGAATGCGTGATAATAAATGATATACTACTGCGCAATTTCAGGTAGCTAGCGGGCAGAAACGTTTCGAAAGCTCAGAAAGTCATCTTTGGATGCTTTAGGCAAGGATTACACGATTCTGATGCTTCAAACCTGACATGCCTGGCGACGCGATGCGGATATTAATGCATGAATATTGCTTTTTGTTTGTACAAGTATTTTCCCTATGGTGGGTTACAACGTGATTTCTTGCGGGTAGCGCTGACGGTTGCTTCTCGTGGCCATCATGTTCAGGTATTTACCCAGTCATGGCAGGGCGAGCGTCCGAAAGGGCTGGAGATTATACTCGTCCCCGTCACATCCAGAACGAATCATGGGAAAAACGAGCAATATTATCAGTGGGTTCAGAATTATTTAACTCAACATCCCGTCGATCGTGTCGTTGGTTTTAATAAAATGCCTGGGTTGGATGTGTATTACGCTGCGGACGTTTGCTATGCAGAAAAGGTCGCCCGCGAGAAAGGCTTTTTCTACAAATTGACGCGCAGGTACCGACACTATTCTGCATTTGAACAAGCTGTATTTCAGCGGGGTGCCGGCACTACGCTTTTGATGTTAACCGATAAGCAAATTGTTGATTTCAAACATCATTACCAAACTGAGAGCCAGCGTTTTTGTATCCTGCCACCAGGAATCTATCCTGACCGAAAGTACAGCCAACAACCTGAAAACAGCCGGCAGGTTGTCAGAGAAAAAAACGGTATTGGTCTCGATCAGTACTTACTCTTACAGGTAGGTTCCGATTTCAAACGCAAAGGTGTGCCAAGAACATTACAGGCGTTGGCTTCTTTGCCTGATGTCATCCGCCACCGCACGCGATTGATGGTTGTTGGTCAGGATAAGGCCGATCGCTATCGCGCTCAGGCTCGTCAATTGGGGGTTGAAGAACAAGTGCAGTTCTTCTCGGGGCGAGACGATGTCGCAGAATTGATGTCTGCTGCTGATTTATTACTTCACCCCGCTGTACAGGAAGCTGCCGGTATTGTCTTACTAGAAGCTGTAGTTGCCGGGCTACCGGTATTAACTACCGAAGTTTGCGGCTATGCGGGTTATATCAACGCCGCACAATGTGGGGTGGTGATTCCTGAACCTTTTGAGCAGGAAAATCTGAATACAGCACTTTTCGATGCGCTGCAAAATAATGAGCAGAGAAGTCGTTGGGCCGGGAACGCGCGGCATTTTGCTGATACAGAAGATCTCTACAGCCTGGCAGATAAAGCTGCAGATATCATTTTAGGTCCTAAGAATGATTGAATTAAAAGAACCATTTGCCACGCAGTGGCAAGGAAAAGACCCGTTTACTGAAGTCACTAAGCTGGATGGTGAGGTTTTTCGCGCTCTGGAAACACGGCGTACCCTACGTTTTGAGATGATGGGAAAGGGTTATTTTCTTAAATATCATCATGGAACCACGCTTAAAGAAGTGGTGAAGAACCTTATATCTCTGCGTATGCCTGTACTGGGTGCCGACCGTGAGTGGCTGGCGATTCACCGCTTAAAAGAACTGAATGTTGATACTATGACAGGGGTTGCATTTGGTCAAAAAGGTCTGAATCCGTTAGAGCGAACCTCGTTTATCATCACTGAGGACCTTTCTCCCGCCATCAGCCTTGAAGATTTTTGTGCCGGGTGGGGAGTTGAGCGTCCTGATTTTGTATTAAAACGGACCATTATTACCCGTGTGGCAGAAATGGTGGGTAAAATGCATCGGGGTGGAGTAAATCATCGGGATTGCTATATTTGCCATTTTTTACTCCAACAACCGATGCCAGAAAATATTGCGGATATCAAACTTTCCGTAATCGATCTGCATCGTGCACAAATTCGTCAACATGTACCGTGCCGCTGGCGAGACAAGGACTTGATCGGACTCTACTTCTCTTCACTTGAGATCGGTCTGACGTCCAGAGATATCTACCGTTTTTTACGTGTCTATTTTTCGATGCCACTTCGTGAAATCTTTCGTCAGGAAGTCAGGTTGTTTGAACAGGCTGTCACAAAAGCGCAAAAAATAAGACGAAGAACAATAAGAAAAGCGCTATAAATCACATATAAAGTTTGAGGCCATTTTATTATGAACATTGATTTCCAGAAGCTAGTTATTCAAAAACACGTCATAGACAGCTCTACGCATGAGAAGAGTAAAAAACTAAGTGTTGCGTATGGTGTCGACCGTAATTTTTTATTTGGCTCTGGCATTTCAATGACCTCAGTATTAGTGAATAACCCTGATATTGATATTCACTTTTATATAGCAACAGACTATATAGATGACGATTATCTGGAGAGTGTAAAACGCCTGACCCAAATGTATAGTACGACTGTGACGGTTCTTGTGTTCGATAACGCGGCGTTTCGTGACTTACCGAGTACAAAAGCATGGACTTATGCAATGTACTATCGTTATTTCGCATTTGAATATTTAAGCACAGACTTAAGCTCCGTACTGTATCTTGATGCAGATGTTATTTGCAAAGGATCTCTCCGCGAGCTTACCGAGATTAATTTCTGTGGAGAATATGCCGCTGTTATTAATGATATTGATGAAGTGCGTATTAAATCCGGTAACAGACTCGGTATTCCTGAACTGAGTAACGGTTACTTTAACTCTGGCGTGGTATTTGCTAATCTCGAAGTGTGGCGTGAACAGAAGCTGTTGACCAAAGCATTTTCTATTTTAGAAAAACGTCAAAAGGAACTTCTATATTTTGACCAGGATGTGTTAAATATATTATTTGTAGGGAATGTGATTTTCCTGAGAAGAGATTTTAACTGTATTTATGGTGTGGATCAGGAACTAAAAAACAAAAACGATAAGATTTATCAGGATTATATTACAGATGATACTGTTTTAATCCATTATGTCGGTGTGTTACTAAGCCATGGCATACATGGGCTAAATATCCGGTGGCTAAATTCTTCATCGAAGCATATAAAAAATCCGCATGGGCGGAACAATCCTTGTTAAATGCAAATACGGCAAAGTTGTATAAACGTAAGTCACGGCATGAAAGAGTGCAGCGTAAATATATTCGCTCGGTACTTAGTCATGTAATGTATATAAAAAATAAGTTAAACAATTCAAAAGCATATTGAATATAGAAACAATAACTTATTGATAATAGATTAAATAGGTGTAGCGAATGAACTTTGATTGTCATCAGTCTATAAAAAAGATACTTGAGTTTAATCAAGCGCCGACCGAACAAAAAATACAACTTAACATCGCCTGGGGTGTTGACAGGAATTTTATGTTTGGTGCTGCAATTTCGATGACATCGGTACTATTGAATAATAAAGATTTAAATATCCATTTTCATCTTTTTACTGACTACATTGATGCTGATTACCAGCAGCGGATTTCTAAATTAGCAGAGCAATTTTCCACAAACATCTCAATTTATGTTATGGATGCTAATGGGTTAAAGGTTTTACCAAGTGGCCACGCTTGGTCACACGCAATGTACTTCAGATTTATTGCCTTTGAATATCTTGGTGAGAAAATTGATTCACTTTTATACATTGATGCGGATGTAATGTGCAAAGGTTCACTTTTTGAACTCACGCAGATTGATCTTGGAGAATATGTTGCAGCGGTAATTACTGATGTGGATGATAGCCCTGCCAGAGATATTGAGATAAATAAAGATTATTTCAATTCAGGTGTCATATTTGCAAACCTGAAAAAGTGGAAAGAGCAGAATTTTATCAATGCAGCTTTTGATATCTTATTAGACAAAAATAACAAACTTTCATTTCCAGATCAGGATGTCTTGAATATTCTTTTCTTTAAAAAAGTAATTTTTCTGGAAAGAAGATTTAATGCTATCTATGGTATTAAGCAAGAATTAAAAAGCAAGAACCTTTCAAAATATAAAGAATATATAACGCCTGAAACGATTCTTATCCATTATATAGGTGTAACTAAACCATGGAATTCATGGGCTGACTATCCCTCTGCACAGTACTTTGTTGAAGCCTGGAAAGCTTCGCCGTGGGCGGATGTTCCACTGCTACCAGCCAGAACGCCAAAACAGTATAAAAAGAAATCACGCCATGAAAGATTACAAGGGAAGTATTTCACCTCGGTAATCAGTTATATTGGTTATTTGCGTGAAAAATTAAAAAGTAAGTAAAAAAACTCCCGTAAGGGAGTTTTTTATTAACGTAATTTAGTCTTAAGGTATTTCAAATACCATTTGAATGAGGCGTAATAATTCCCTTTTTTAGCTTCCTGGCGTGAATAGACCCGATAATCAGTAGGTCTCATGCGTGGAGCATAAGAACGCATTTCTGTGTTTCGCCATGGTGTGAAATGATGGTAGAAAAGATAAAGTTGCTGTGAAAGCCCAGTATGTTCTTTATACCAGGGTTTCCTTCCACCGGTGAAATGAATAATGCGAGGTAAGCTATCTTTTTGATAAAAAAAGGTATCTTTTTGCTGGTCTGTGAACCAGTTAAATAAGAAATTCCATCGCTTATCAATAAATTTAACGTTACCGTTCATTGCGATGTTCAGTGCATCCTGATCAAAGTAAGGTAAGGATTTACCTTGTTCAAATAACACTGTGTTTGCTTTATTTTCAATGTCATACTTGATCCAGTTTTCAATGTTAATATATAAAAAACCAGCATTGAAATAATGATCAGTATTAAGGTTCAGACGTTTGGCATTTTTTGTATCATGAATATCGAGAGAATCATGGCTGACAGCGCAAATGACATTGCTAATATCAATGCTGTTAATATCATTGAGCTTATCAAAACATAGTGTATCAGCATCTAAATAGATAAAATGTTCAACCTTATCCTTAAGTAAGCGCGGCACGGCCAGACGCATATAGGTAGAACGGTTCAGGTGTTTGATTGCAAAGTCATTGTTATACTTTTCAATCTCTTCCTTATCGATATTGATAACCTGAATTTTATCACTGGTAGAACGTAGTTTATTGATTTCTTCATCTGTAACGTCATAGACAAAGACGAAGAATGACAGATCCTGCCCCGGGTTGTTCATTATGACAGACATAATGGACACTGCTACATATTCCAGATAATTGGCATCTGTACAGTAAGCAATGTTAATAACGTTTTTTTTGCTGTCCATTTATGCTTTCTCATTACCTTTTATATTGTCACTATCATGAAGTACCTTATCGATAGCGTCAATCACAGCTTGCTCCGGTATCCATGTTAGATATTTTTTAGATCTGTCGAGTTTATCTCGAGAAGGCATCGGATGATAATCGCCAGCCCAAATCAATAAAGCTTTATCCGACCATGGCTTCCACTGTTGATAATTGGTGGCACCAAACAGGCAGACCTGTGGTGTCTTTAGCGCCGCTGCCATATGCATAGGAGCAGAATCGACGCCAATGTACAGAACGGCATGATCGATCAATGCAGCCAACTGCAAAAAGGTGGTTTTACCTGCCAGCGTCAGATCAGGGGAAGATTGACACAGTTCAGCAATGCGCTGAACCTGCTGCTGCTCACTTAGCGCTGGCCCACAGGTAAGATAAACATGCAGACCACACCGATGAAGGTGGTCTATAACATGCGCGAATTTTTCATCGTCCCAGCATTTAAACTCTTGTCTGGCAGTGGGTTGAATAACGACATATTTTTGTGAAGGCAATTCCGGGAGTAGGGTAACTAAATGTTGATAGTCGTCAGGGCGATAACAAAGAGACATCTCTTTCTTCAGTTCTGTTTCGCTAAACCCGATACCTTTTAGAATAGATAAATTTTGTTCAACAATATGTGTTCCAATGGATGGCGTTACTCGCGTAAAAAGTCGGTTCCACTGATCTTTTTCGCGCTCAAAAGCAATTGAAGGGCAACGCAAAGACGCTATAAGAGCGCCGATCGGCCATTGTTCGGTGAGGTTAACGATCAGGTCGTAGTGATTTTTCTTCAGTTGTTTACGTACTGAAAGGTAATTTTTCACTGTTGACAGCAGGCCTTGCTTTTTCTCAATCAGATAAAAATTATTGATATCTTTATGGGCGGCTAAGATTGCTTTGGTATCTTTATAGAGCAGCAAATCGATCTTAGCTTGCGGATAACGAGCCCGAATGCTGGCAATAACAGGTGTAGTTAGCAGAACATCCCCATAAAACTTGAGCTTGCAAATAAGAATCCGGTCAACTTTTTCAAACATGTTAAAATCCCTTTCGCAAGAATAAGCTTTTGCAAGCAGATATTATCTTATATCTTGTTTCAGAAATAGAACGATCGATATGGGGATATTTCATTTTCAGAATTATTTTCTTCTTAACGATTTTCGTATCGCAGCATGCAAGTGCATTCTGAATGTCATTTAGCATACTCTCGCTATAGCGATAATAGCCTTTTTTCTTGCGTAAAAGTTTACGTCCTTCGAGAAAGCAATTGATAATCATAAATGTCGCAACAGTACGCTTGGATCTATTTTCATTAATATAGTTATACATTTTTCGCATAGCAAAGAAGATGCTGTCAGCGTCACTATCAATAATGTTCTCGGTAATACTTTTATCGTTTACTCGGTAGTAATATAACTTATTCTCGATTTTTAGAATCTTATGGCATTTAAAATACTGGAATGGGCAAAAAATCATGTCTTCGTAGCGATGATGTTCCTCGAACTTATCGCTACCAATGATATTGCGGTGAAAGATTTTTGTCATCAGATGCCATTGCCCTGCCTTGAATGTTGGTAATAGAGGGGCGTAATTGTCATCTGATAAGATTATTTCGCGCTGGGTAATGTTGTTTTCCATTTTCGGCGCGTTCTTATACAAATTGTTTATATCTCGAGTTAAGTTAAATTCGATGATGTCATATTTTTCGTCTCTTAACTTAGGCAAGAGAATTGTAAAATAATTCTGGCAGACAATATCATCACTGTCTACAAAACCAATATATTTCCCTGTCGCATGAGCAAGCCCAACATTACGGGTGATTGCAACACCCTGATTTTTTTGGCTTATATATTTAACATTATGACAATCTTTTTCGCGGTAAAACGCATTTATATGCTCTTCGGTTAAATCCGTAGAGCCATCATTAACAATTATTACCTCCACATCATCAGTGATGCTCTGATGTATAGATGCCAACGTCGCTGTGATGAGTTCAGCGTTGTTGTATGTAGGTATAATAATGCTCAGTAAATAACCGGAAGCGTTAACCATGGCATCGTTCTCTTGTTGGATTCGAGCTCAGTACTGCTGCTACACATAACGCCAGCACGCTGCTCAGGGCTTCACCTTTGGCATACAATAATAAATCACTCAAGCCATAGACTGCGATAGCGCCTGAGACGACGAACAACAGAGGACTACGTTGCCAGTAAGCTATTAAAAACATGGCAGTATAGAGCAAGAGTAGCACAACAACACCAGGGATGCCTTTTAGTGAGAAGGTATCAACCATTTCGTTATGCAGGTGGACATCAATGAAGACCAGTGCCCCTTGCAGCGAGGTGTCCTGCACCGCAAGTCGCTGAATTTCTGCTCCGCGTTGTTCGAGTGACTGTCCCCAGTGGTGCACTTTCCCAGCTTCAATACCTGCCCGTTGCATCGCCAGTCTCGCGCCGATAGAAGTATTACTATTGTTTTGATTATAAGAGTGCAGATCAACCAGGAAGTTCTGATAGCGGCTTTCAATGATTGGTTTTAAGGGGATTGCAGCAGCCCCCACCAGTATTACAAAACCCAGCAGTGCCCTTAATAGCATGGTGCGGTTGTGACGATAGTACATCAGGAATAGGCCGACACTCAGGATCGGGTATACCAAAATAGCGGCTCGAGTTTGCGTTGTGATGATGACTGCCAGCGATATCAAAAAATGTAACAGATAGAGTGCAACGGTGTGTTTTAGACGCAGATTAATAATGGCCTGAGAGGCTAATAATGCAATTAGCGTCAGAGCGTAGGCTGTGCCGGTTTGGTGTTCAAAGCCCAGCGCAACACGGTAGGTCATAATATCTGGTGCCCCGGCGACCTCGTAGCCTGCGAATAGATACAGACCTATTGCTGTAAGAATCGTCCAGATACTGGTGATGCGAGTTTTGTTGGCACATGGCTCTCGCGATGCCAAAGCGGTCATAACCAGTGCGGCAAATATCATCACTTTGCCACCGTTTTGGTATGACCTATAGGCTCCGGTAAAAGCAGATCCTGGCTGTTTAAATATTTCTACCCAAATAATCTGGAGTAAACCGAAGAGCAACAACATAACAGGTAAAACCAGGTTTTGTTTGTTACTGCACACATGTTTTATATTTTTTCCTATAAGCGGTAGAGATAGCGCCGTGGAGAAAATAAATACCTTCAGCGCTTCATCTGGATTGACCAGCACCATCGCAAGCGTTGCCAGGATCCCAGCGTAAAATAAGAAGTATATAAAATCGAATGGGTTATTTCTTATACTACAAATAAAGCGAGAAAACATGTGTTGGCGAAGCATGGTTCATCTCTTAAAGTTAAAGCAAATTATTATCAACTAGCGATATGTTGACTAAGTTAGCATCCAGATCCTGCAATTTTCCGGAATGGCTTTGCTGTGTGTATTGATTCTTCCCATATCCCCCAATCAGTCCGGGATCCGTTGGGCCATACAACGTAATATTGGGGCGATCCAACGCGGCGGTTAAATGGCTCAATCCTGTATCAACCGACACCACAAACTTTGCCCCCGCCAGAATGCGAGCCACATCTTCCAGACTCATTCGCGGCAGGACATCAACGTAGGGAAACCCTTCTGCCAGCCTTTTGGCGCGCGCTTCTTCATGAGGGGCACCCCAGGGGAGTTTAATACGGATGCCCGTATTATTTAACAGGCCAATCAGCTCCCGCCAGTTGGCTTCTGGCCAGTGCTTATCATCACGTGTCGTGGCGTGCAGAAATACAGCATACTGGCCTGCATCAGCCTTATGTTCATTCATAAAATGCTGCGCAATCGCGTAATCACCCTGCAACTGCGGTTTAGCATACCCCAGACTTTTGGCGAACAATTCACGGGTACGTTCTACCGCGTGCTGCTGTTTGGCTATGTGATGTTTGCGATTATAAAACAGACTCGCCAGCGGTTCGCGGGCTGTGCTCCAGTCCATACCATGCTTGATGCCACGTGCCAGACGTGTCACCAACGCCGCACTTTTAACCAAACCCTGCGCATCAATTATCGCGTCATAATACTGTAAACGCACCGCATCACGAAACGCTTTACGCTCGGCTTTAATCGGCGCTGAAAACCAGGCTTTTCGCCAGCGACGGATCGCTACTGGAATAACCCGGTCAACGGCTGAATGCCAGGAGGGGATTTGAGCGAACCCTTCTTCCACCACCCAATCAAATTGAATACCCGGAATAGCCTGCTGCGCATCGGTTAATGCAGGCAACGTATGCAGTACATCGCCCATAGACGACGTTTTAACGATCAGAACCCGCATCCGTCAGGCTTCCTCTTGTAACAACAGGTCGTTGAGTTCTTCCAGTACGCGCTGGGGTGTGATGTCAATCAGGCTCTGGTGATAGCCTTCTGCCGCATCGCCCTTACGCACTTTGTGATACCCCGTAATCAGGCGAATGACACGTGCCTTGTGGGAAAGCGGAGGCGTAAAATCCGGGCTGCTTGGACCATACAATGCGACCAGTGGACGGTTCAGTGCTGCGGCCACGTGCATTAATCCAGAATCGTTGGTGACGACCGCTTTGCAGGCGGCGAGCAGAATGACGGCCTGTTCCAGCTGTGTTTCGCCCGCCAGATTACGGCACCAGGCTTGCTGTTCAGTGCTCAGCGTTGCCAGGATCTCATTGCCAGCTTCATGGTCTTTTGCTGAGCCAAACAGCACAATCTGATGGCCTTCATCGATCAACTGCTTCGCCAACTCTGCGTAGTGATAATGTGGCCAGCGTTTCGCTGGACCAAATTCCGCACCAGGGCAAAAACCGATGATGGGGCGTTCGGCTGAAAGGGAGAACTGGCTACAGGTTAGCGATTTTTCACCCTCGCTGACCTGCAACTGTGGCCATAGCAGAGGCTGCGGCAAATCTTTGGCCGTCAGCATCACGCCTTTATCATAAGCCAGAGCCACATAGCGCTCGACCATCAGTGGCCATGCGTCTTTATCCAGTACGCGCGCATCGTTCAGCAGACCGTAGCGCATCTCGCCACGCCAACCGGTACGATGGGGAATACCCGCAAAGAATGGCACCAGAGCGGATTTAAACGAGTTAGGCAGCACATAAGCGCGGTCATAGCGCTTCTCACGCAGACTGTGGCCGAGTTTACGGCGCTCGCCGATCTCCAGCGCGCCGTGCCCCAACGGCATGGCGATAGCTTCGTTGACTTCTGGCATGCGCGACAATAACGGACGGCACCAGGCAGGTGCCATCACGTCGATTATCGCCTGGGGATAGCGCGCCTTGAGCGTGCGATAGAGACTTTGCGACATCATCATGTCGCCCACCCAAGACGGGCCAACCACCAAAATCTTCATTCACTTCATCCTTCAAGCTGTCTCTGCGTTGGCTGCCTGCGTTCACTACGGTCACTTACTTTTGTAAGCTCCCGGAGGTTCACTTAGTTGCCGCCTTGATACCGCTCGAATGATTTTGTGAATTTGTAGCGTTGTCGCGGTTCAGCCAGGCCATATATTCCGTGACGCCTTCGGCGACGGTTTTAAACGGCTTGTCATAGCCCGCTGCGCGCAGGTTCGTCAGATCTGCCTGGGTAAATGCCTGGTAGCGGCCTTTCAGTTTTTCCGGGAATGGAATGTACTCAATGCTGCCTTTTTTGTGGTACGCCAGCGTAGCATCGGCAACGGCCTGGAAAGATTCCGCACGACCTGTACCGAGGTTAAAGATGCCGGAAACCCCGTTTTCCAGGAACCACAGGTTTACCGCAGCCACGTCGCCTACGTAAACGAAATCACGTTTGAAGTTTTCACTGCCTTCAAACAGTTTTGGCGTTTCGCCATTGTTAAGCTGGGTGTTGAGGTGGAAAGCAACGCTTGCCATGCTGCCTTTGTGGCCTTCACGCGGTCCGTAGACGTTGAAATAGCGGAAGCCAACAATCTGTGAATTGGCTTCTGGCAGGATCTGACGCACGTACTCGTCGAACAGGAATTTTGAGTAGCCGTAGACGTTCAGCGGTTTCTCATATTCACGGGATTCGATGAAATCAGAAGTGCGACCGCCGTAGGTGGCGGCAGAGGACGCGTACAGGAACGGGATTTCACGCTCCAGGCAGTAGTGCAGTAGCTCTTTGGAGTATTGATAGTTGTTGTCCATCATATACTTGCCGTCCCACTCGGTGGTGGAAGAGCATGCGCCTTCGTGGAAAATCGCTTCGATATCGCCGAAATCTTCCCCGGCCATAATCTGGATCAGGAAGTCTTCCTTGTCCATGTAGTCAGCAATATTCAGATCCACCAGGTTAACAAACTTGGTGCCGTCTTTCAGGTTGTCCACCACCAGGATGTCGGTGATGCCTTTATCATTCAGGGACTTAACGATGTTGCTGCCGATAAAGCCCGCGCCGCCGGTAACGATGATCATAAATGTAACCTTCGAATTATGGAGTCAGAGACAATCTCAGACACGAATACTTCTATCATATCACTACATGGCTTAGGCTTCAGCCATTCACCGATAAGCCGTGCGGGTACACGTGATTTATGCTTCATTTTGAAGAAGTGATGATGCGTCATCTCGTATCAACGTATAGCTTTGGGTAATATGTGCTGAAATTTGCCCAGTCTGGAGAATTGAAATGCGTGGGGATTTTTACAAACAGTTAACGAACGATCTCGAAACCGCACGTGCGGAAGGATTGTTTAAAGAAGAACGCATTATTACATCTGCCCAGCAGGCGGATATCACCGTGGCGGATGGAAGCCACGTTATTAACTTTTGTGCGAACAACTATCTGGGACTGGCTAACCATCCGGAACTGATTGCAGCGGCAAAAGCGGGTATGGATTCTCACGGATTTGGTATGGCTTCGGTTCGCTTTATTTGCGGTACCCAGGACAGCCATAAACAACTGGAGCAAAAACTGGCGGCATTCCTCGGTATGGAAGATGCCATCCTTTACTCTTCCTGCTTCGACGCCAACGGCGGCCTGTTTGAAACGCTGCTGGGCGCAGAAGACGCAATTATTTCCGATGCCCTGAACCACGCTTCTATCATTGATGGCGTGCGTCTGTGTAAAGCAAAACGTTTCCGTTACGCCAACAACGATATGGTGGAACTGGAAGCTCGCCTGAAAGAAGCGCGTGAAGCGGGCGCTCGTCATATCCTGATCGCCACTGATGGCGTGTTCTCTATGGATGGGGTAATCGCTAACCTGAAAGGCGTTTGCGATCTGGCGGATAAATACGACGCGCTGGTCATGGTTGATGATTCCCATGCCGTCGGTTTTGTCGGCGAAAATGGTCGTGGCTCCCATGAATACTGTGACGTGATGGGTCGCGTGGACATCATCACCGGTACGCTGGGTAAAGCACTCGGCGGCGCATCCGGTGGTTACACCGCAGCGCGCAAAGAAGTTGTTGAGTGGCTGCGTCAGCGTTCCCGTCCTTATTTGTTCTCCAACTCACTGGCACCGGCGATTGTTGCGGCTTCCATTAAAGTGCTGGAAATGGTTGAAGCTGGCAGCGACCTGCGCGATCGCCTGTGGGCGAATGCACGTCAGTTCCGCGAGCAAATGTCTGCCGCAGGCTTTACGTTAGCCGGTGCGGATCACGCGATCATCCCGGTTATGCTGGGTGATGCAGTAGTGGCGCAGGCATTCGCCCGCGAGCTGCAAAAAGAGGGGATTTACGTTACCGGATTCTTCTATCCGGTGGTTCCAAAAGGCCAGGCGCGTATCCGTACCCAGATGTCTGCGGCGCATACCCCTGAGCAGATTACGCGTGCTGTTGAGGCGTTCACACGCATTGGTAAACAACTGGGCGTTATTGCCTGAGGATGTGAAATGAAAGCGTTATCCAAACTGAAAGCGGAAGAGGGCATTTGGATGACCGACGTTCCTGAACCGGAAGTCGGTCATAACGATTTGCTGATTAAAATCCGTAAAACAGCCATCTGCGGGACTGACGTTCACATTTATAACTGGGATGAATGGTCGCAAAAAACCATCCCGGTACCGATGGTCGTTGGGCATGAATATGTCGGCGAAGTTGTTGGCATCGGTCAGGAAGTTAAAGGCTTTAAAATCGGCGATCGCGTTTCAGGCGAAGGTCATATCACCTGCGGGCATTGCCGTAACTGCCGCGGTGGACGTACTCACCTGTGCCGCAATACGACCGGTGTCGGTGTAAACCGCCCTGGCTGCTTTGCGGAGTACCTGGTGATCCCGGCATTTAACGCATTTAAAATCCCGGACAATATCTCCGACGACCTGGCGTCTATCTTCGATCCGTTCGGTAATGCAGTGCACACGGCGCTGTCGTTCGATCTGGTTGGGGAAGATGTGCTGGTTTCCGGTGCGGGTCCAATCGGTATTATGGCGGCAGCGGTCGCGAAGCATGTTGGCGCACGCCACGTGGTGATCACCGACGTTAATGAGTATCGCCTTGAGCTGGCGCGCAAAATGGGTATCACCCGCGCGGTCAATGTCTCGAAAGAGAATCTGACCGACGTGATGGCTGAACTGGGTATGACCGAAGGATTTGATGTGGGCCTGGAGATGTCCGGGGCGCCGCCAGCGTTTCGCGCCATGCTGGACACCATGAACCACGGTGGCCGTATTGCTATGCTGGGCATTCCGCCATCTGATATGTCCATCGACTGGACGAAAGTTATCTTTAAGGGACTGTTTATTAAAGGTATCTACGGTCGTGAGATGTTTGAAACCTGGTACAAAATGGCTGCACTGATCCAGTCTGGTCTGGATTTGTCGCCGATCATCACCCATCGATTCTCCATTGATGAATTCCAGCAGGGCTTTGACGCGATGCGTTCAGGCCAGTCAGGGAAAGTGATCCTGAGCTGGGATTAACCGTATCCACCCTGTGGATTCTGTGTGTTGTCCCCGGATGTTGATTATCATTACCGTCCGGGGCTTTTTTGCTTCCTCCTGCCCGGCGCATTTTCCGCTAAAGAATTAATATTTTTTTCTGAAAATCTACCGCTTAATATGCTAAAAAGTGCCGATAACTCTACTGTTTGGCAGGATTTGATATGACCTATACCCCTGGTCTCCTGAGCGTCATTATGCCGCTTTACAACACGGGTGAGCCGTTCATTGCGTGTATGGATTCACTGATTGCGCAAACCTGGAAGAACCTGGAGATCATTATTGTTAATGATGGCTCTACGGATAACTCTGCGGAGCTTGCTCAGTCTTATGCGGATCGTTATCCGCACGTTCATCTGCTGCACCAGCGCAATGGGGGCGTTTCTGCGGCGCGCAATACCGGTATGAAAGTTGCCAGGGGGGAGTACATCGCGTACGTAGACGGCGATGATATTGCCTATCCGGAAATGTATGAAACGCTGATGAATATGGCGCTGAAAGACAACCTGGATGTTGCGCAGTGCAACGCTGACTGGTGTATTGCCGAGACGGGCCACACCTGGGCATCCATTCCTACCGATCGTATTCGTTCTACCGGCGTGATGACCGGGCCAGACTGGTTACGCAAAGCGTTAGCCAGCCGCCGTTGGCGGCACGTTGTCTGGATGGGCGTTTATCGTCATCAGACTATCCGCGACGCGGGGCTGACCTTCCTGTCTGGCCTGCACCACCAGGATATTATCTGGACAACGGAGTTTATGTTTAATGCGAAGCGCGCGCGTTACACGGAAGTCCCGCTGTACAAATACTTCCTGCACGGCGCATCTGTTAGCCGTCTGCCGCGCACCGGGCTGAAAAACCTCGCTTACCAGCGCCACTACATCAAAATTACCCGTCTGCTGGATAAGATGAATCACGACTACGCCGGACGCATTCCAATTTACCCGGAATTCAAACAGCAGGTGATTTACGAAGCGCTACGCGTTTGTCATTGCATACGTAAAGAGCCGGACGAGAAAATCCGCCAGCGCATGATTGCTGAAGTATTTGTATCGGGTATGTTCAAGCGTATGGTGAGTAATATCTGCAGCGTTAAGCTGGGTTATCAGGTGCTGTTGTGGGCTATCCGTTTTAGCCAGTGGCGCGATAAATCATTGACGCCGCGCCGCCTGGCCCATTTAACGCTGGATAGTAAAGACTGATTATTGCCAGCCCTGCCACTGCAGGCGCATATACTGCACCAGCGTGCTTTGGGTGATGCTTTCGCCGAGCACGCTGAAGAAGCGGCTGGCGTACACCGGCTCTAACGGCTGTTTCGGTTTGCATAATTTCACCCCGCGGAAAGGATTACGCGGCGCATCAGGCGTACCGTTCTTCGGTGGTGTGAGGTTTGGTCTGGAGGTATCCACCTGTGGTTCATTGAGCAAACTGCTTGGGCGAACCAGCGTGATGTCGGCTGGCAGGCTATACAGCATCTGCTGCAGGACGCGAACCGTAGACGGGTGAGGGTGGCCAATGGCGATTGCGGAGCCGTTGCGGCGCGCAAGCTCGACGGCACGATTAAACTGACGGCGAATATCGGCTTCGTTTTGCGTGTCATCCAGGAAGACTTTGCGTTTGATGACCTTCACACCGGTTCCTGACGCTGCGCGCATTGCCTGGCTGTTACCGATGGTCATGCTGTCCAGGAAGTAGAGGTCGTAGCGTTCCAGCGCCTGCATCACCTTCTGCATGCCGAACAGGCTGGAGGTCATCGCGCTGCCCATATGGTTGTTCAGACCGACCGCATTCGGTACTTTGCTTACCGCGTCGCGAATAATCCGCTCAATCTCTTCGCTGCTCATTTCAGGGCGTAACGTGTCTTTCTCTAACGGCTGCTTGCTCAGCGGCGCCATTGGCAGATGGATTAAGACTTCATGCCCGCTGTTATGCGCTTTGATTGCCATTTCACGCGCATGTGGGGCGTTAGGCAGAACGGCAACGGAGATGGTAGAAGGCATCGCCAGTACCTGGTTTTCAGTGTGTGGGCGATAGCCGAAATCATCAATGACGATGGCGAGTTTGCCAGCAAATACAGGTGTTGCGAAGGCCAGCAGACTGGCGAGAGAGAGTAGTAGACGACGAAATTGTTGTGGCAAAACTTATCTTCCCAACCACGGCTGTGGATTGACCGCCTGACCCTGGCGACGAATTTCGAAATAGAGTGCCGGCCTGCCCTGACCGCCGCTGCTACCCACAAGTGCTATAGGCTGCCCGGCGCGAACCTGCGTACCGACGCTGACCAGTGCGCTCTGGTTATAACCGTACAGGCTCATATCGCCTTTACCGTGTTCAACGACGACCACCAGGCCATAGCCCTGCAGCCAGTCCGCCAGAATGACACGACCATCGGCAATGGCTTTAACTTCGGTGCCCTCGGATGCACCAATAACCATCCCCTTCCAACGTAGCTCACCCTGCAGCTGTTCGCCATAACGATGTAACGTTGGACCACGAACGGGCCAGAATGCCTGACCGCGTGGCGAGCCCAAACCGCCGGTACGCGACATCAGTGATTTTTCACTTTCGGTCGGTTTATAGGTTGAGCCTTTTCGTGACGCATCCTGTTGCTTATCGCGCACGGCCTGCGCCTCGCGTGCTTCACGTTCCGCACGCGCTTTGGCTGCGGCTTCGGCACGGGCAATGCTGTTGCGCAGACGGGATTCGTTGGCGCGCATTTCGCCCAGTTGCTGTTGACCCTGTTGAATCGATGATTCCAGACTCGAAAGCGTTTTTTGACGTTCGTTACGTGCCTGTTCCAGCTTAGCCTGCTGAGCGCGCTGTTCGTACAGTAGCGTCTGCTGCTCGCTCTGCTTATCTTCCAGCTCGGCTTTTTGCGAGTCGACCTCTTCGCGGGTTTGTTTCAGCTGCGCGATGGTTTCCTGTCGCGCCTGGTTCAGATAGCCGAAATAGGCCTGCAGGCGTTGCCCACGCTGGCTTTCTTCACCGCTAAGAATGAGCTGAATGCCGGTGTGTTCGCCCTGGCGAAAAGCTGCGTCTAGCTGCGCTGCCAGGCTGCGTTCTTGCGCGGCCCGCTGTTTTTCCAGCTTCGCGAGTGCTGCATTCATCTCTGCGATTTGCGCATTCAGCTGTGCCAGTGAGTTTTGCGTTTCGCGCAACTGCCTTGCGGCAACGGCGATGGCTTGTTCCTGAGCTTTAAGCTGAGCGAGGAGGGTGGTGCGTTGTTGTTGCTGTTGGCGTACCGCGCGTTCTTTTGCCGCGATATCAGCCTGAATAGATTTGAGCTGGTCGCGTTCGTCCGCGTGGGCGGAAAAGGCGCACAGCAATACGCCAGCGCTAAGCGCGCTGGCGTAGAACAAGGGCCTGACTGAAAACTTACGTGGTTTCACGGCCCGAGTGATGGTATTAATCGCCTTTCCCCTCATGGGGAGGGATTATTCCACGATGAACAGCGGCTTACCAGTCATCTCTTGCGGGATTTCCATACCCATCAGCGTCAGCATCGTCGGGGCGATATCAGAAAGTTTGCCGCCTTCGACTGCTTTAACGTTCTTACCACCGACATAAATCAGCGGAACGGGCAGGTTGGTGTGCGCAGTGTGCGCCTGACCGGTGGACGGATCGCGCATCTGCTCTGCGTTACCGTGGTCCGCGGTGATCAGCAACTGGCCGCCAACGGATTCAACCGCTTTCGCGACCTGTTCAACGCAGTGATCCAGCGCTTCAACCGCTTTAACCGCTGCTTCCATTACGCCGGTGTGACCAACCATGTCGCCGTTAGGGTAGTTACAAATGATGGTGTCGTATTTTCCGCTCTCAATCGCCGCAACCAGTTTTTCGGTCAGCTCAGCAGAGCTCATCTCCGGCTGCAGATCGTAGGTCGCCACTTTCGGCGAGTTGATCAGGATGCGATCTTCGCCTTTGAACGGCTCTTCTACGCCGCCATTGAAGAAGAAGGTCACGTGCGCATATTTTTCGGTTTCGGAAATACGCAGCTGCGTTTTGTCGTTTTTCGCCATCCACTCGCCAAGGGTGTTAGCCAGAGACGCTGGTGGGTAAGCAACCGCAGTTTTGATGTCGGCCGCGTATTCGGTCAGCATCACAAAGTTGAGGTTAACGACTTTCTTACGGGCGAAGCCGTCGAAATCAGCATTAACAAACGCACGAGTGATTTCACGCGCACGGTCAGCACGGAAGTTCATGAAAATCAGCGTATCGCCGTCTTCCATGGCGGCTTCAGCCTGGCCTTCAGCACGGATCACGGTCGCTTTCACGAATTCGTCGTTTTCGTCGCGGGCATAAGCAGCCTGCAGGCCTTCAACCGCTGTAGCGAACTGGAACTCGCCTTTGGCCAACGTCATCAGGTCATAAGCCTGTTCAACGCGATCCCAACGGTTGTCACGGTCCATCGCGTAGTAACGACCGATGATGGACGCTACGCGGCCTTTGCCCAGCGCGGCAAATTTCTCTTCGAATTTCTGCAGTGAATGTTCAGCGCTGCGCGGCGGGGTATCACGGCCATCAAGGAAAGCGTGCAGATAGATTTTCTCAGCCCCGCGTTCAGCAGCCATTTCTACCATCGCCATGATGTGATCTTCGTGGCTGTGAACACCGCCCGCAGAGAGCAGACCCATGATGTGAACCGCTTTGCCGCTATTTTTTGCCTGGTCGACCGCATTGGTCAGCACCGGGTTAGCGAAGAAAGTACGCTCTTTAATTTCTACATCCAGACGGGTCAGGTCCTGATACACGATGCGGCCCGCGCCCAGGTTGACGTGACCGACTTCGGAGTTGCCCATCTGGCGATCGGGCAGGCCAACTTCCAGGCCAGACGCATCAATCAGGGTATGCGGACGTTTTGCCCACAGGGCATCCATTACCGGGGTTTTGGCATTAAAGATGGCGTTATCCTGGCTGTCTTCGCGATAGCCATAGCCATCCAGAATCACCAGTACCATAGGTTTTTTAGAAACCGACATTGCGACAACCTCACACTTAATAGATAAAAATAATTGCGTAATTTTACTACAGCTGAATCGATAAAGTAGCCCCGGAAGATCAAATAATCGACCAGAGCGCGCCGCAGAGGGCGTGGTTTTAGGTTTTTTTTTCCGTAGCGCCCCGCAAAAATGCAATCCAATGCACGCTCTGGCTGTATTTGCGCCAACGCGCAGGTATACTCCTTTCCTGGTTTTTTTAATCACTGAGTCGGGAGTTGTTACCCCCCATGCAAGAAATTATGCAATTTGTTAGTCGCCACCCTGTATTGAGTATCGCCTGGATTGCGTTACTGGCGGCTGTATTATTTACCACGTTTAAGAGCCTGACTTCCAAAGTGAAGGTGATTACGCGCGGAGAAGCCACACGTCTCATCAATAAAGAAGACGCCGTTGTCGTGGATTTACGTCAGCGCGACGACTTCCGCAAAGGTCATATCGCTGGCTCTACGAACCTGCTGCCGAGCGAAATCAAAGCCAACAACTTTGGCGAACTGGAAAAACACAAAAACAAACCTGTTATTGTGGTTGATGGCTCAGGCATGCAGTGCCAGGATTCAGCAACTGCGCTGATCAAAGCCGGTTTTGAGCAGGTGTCTGTACTGAAAGATGGCGTAGCGGGCTGGAGTGGTGAGAATCTGCCACTGGTTCGCGGCAAGTAATTTACCCGTCTTCTTTCATGCCGCAGGGTAAAAAGAACACTGGAGATAAGTCATGGCCAATATTGAGATCTATACCAAAGCAACCTGCCCGTTTTGCCATCGCGCAAAGGCGCTCCTGAACAGCAAGGGTGTGAGTTTCCAGGAGCTTCCGATTGACGGCGATGCCGTGAAGCGTGAAGAAATGATCAAGCGCAGTGGCCGTACTACGGTTCCGCAGATTTTTATTGATGCACAGCACATTGGTGGTTGTGACGACTTGTATGCGTTGGATGCGCGTGGTGGACTGGATCCGCTGCTGCGTTAAGGCGTACCGAAGTATTTAAAGGACAACACTAAAGGGTTTTCTCAACATGTCAGAACAAAATAACACTGAAATGGCTTTCCAGATCCAACGTATTTATACCAAGGATGTGTCTTTCGAAGCGCCAAATGCACCGCATGTTTTCCAGAAAGATTGGCAGCCAGAGGTTAAACTGGATCTTGATACCGCATCTACCCAACTGGCAGATGACGTGTATGAAGTAGTGCTGCGTGTCACCGTAACGGCTTCCCTGGGTGAAGAAACTGCGTTCCTGTGCGAAGTTCAGCAGGGCGGTATTTTCTCCATCAGTGGTATCGAAGGGACTCAGATGGCGCATTGCCTGGGCGCATACTGCCCGAACATTCTGTTCCCGTATGCCCGCGAATGCATCACCAGCCTGGTTTCACGCGGTACGTTCCCGCAACTGAACCTTGCGCCGGTCAACTTTGATGCGCTGTTCATGAACTATTTACAGCAGCAGGCTGGCGAAGGTACTGAAGAACATCAGGATGCCTGATGAACCAAAGTAATGCTTCAATGACTGTGATTGGTGCCGGCTCGTACGGCACCGCTCTTGCCATCACCCTGGCAAGAAATGGCCATCAGGTTGTCCTGTGGGGCCATGATCCTAAACATATCGCGACTCTCGAGCACGATCGCTGCAACGTCGCGTTCCTTCCTGATGTGCCTTTTCCCGACACGCTGCGCCTGGAAAGTGATTTAGCCACTGCACTGGCCGCCAGTCGTAATATTCTGGTGGTGGTGCCGAGCCACGTCTTTGGCGAAGTGCTGCGTAACATCAAACCATTGATGCGTCCTGACGCACGACTGGTCTGGGCGACAAAAGGTCTGGAAGCGGAAACAGGGCGTCTGCTGCAGGACGTCGCGCGTGAAGCGCTGGGGGACTCAATTCCACTGGCGGTTATTTCCGGCCCGACGTTCGCCAAAGAGTTGGCTGCGGGCATGCCGACGGCGATTTCTCTGGCCTCGACGGACGACACCTTTGCTGACGATCTCCAGCAGTTGCTGCACTGCGGCAAAAGCTTCCGCGTATACAGCAATCCGGATTTCATTGGCGTACAGCTTGGCGGTGCGGTGAAAAACGTCATTGCCATTGGTGCGGGGATGTCTGACGGCATCGGTTTCGGCGCGAATGCACGAACCGCATTGATCACCCGTGGGTTGACCGAAATGTCTCGTCTTGGTGCGGCGCTGGGGGCCGATCCTGCCACCTTTATGGGGATGGCGGGTTTAGGCGATCTGGTGCTGACCTGTACCGACAACCAGTCGCGCAACCGTCGTTTTGGCATGATGCTCGGCCAGGGGATGGACGTGCAGGGTGCGCAGGACAAGATTGGCCAAGTGGTTGAAGGCTATCGCAATACGAAAGAAGTTCGTGAATTGGCGCACCGTTTTGGTGTTGAGATGCCAATAACCGAGGAAATTTATCAAGTATTGTATTGCGGAAAAAACGCGCGCGAGGCAGCATTGACGTTATTAGGCCGTGCACGCAAGGACGAGCTGAGTCGCCACTAGCTGTAAGGAACTGTTGAATATAACGACCCGATCCGCGAAGAACGGATCGGTCGTTTTGCTACCTTCTGGAGTACGCAATGCCGTGTGAAGAACTGGATATCGTCTGGAAAAACATTAAAGCGGAAGCCCGGGCACTGGCGGAATGTGAGCCAATGCTGGCCAGTTTTTACCACGCAACGCTGCTCAAGCATGAAAATCTCGGCAGTGCGCTAAGCTATATGCTGGCGAATAAACTCGCTTCTCCAATCATGCCCGCCATTGCGATTCGCGAAGTCGTAGAAGAGGCCTATGCGGCCGATCCTGAAATGATTGCCTCAGCGGCCTGCGATATTCAGGCAGTACGCACGCGTGACCCGGCTGTCGATAAATATTCCACTCCACTGCTGTATCTGAAGGGCTTTCATGCGCTTCAGGCCTACCGTATCGGTCACTGGCTGTGGCATCAGGGGCGTCAGGCGCTGGCGATCTTCCTGCAAAATCAGGTGTCCGTTACCTTCCAGGTAGATATTCATCCGGCGGCAAAAATTGGCCGTGGGATTATGCTCGATCACGCCACCGGCATTGTGGTTGGTGAAACCGCGGTGATTGAAAACGACGTCTCTATTCTGCAATCCGTCACGCTGGGCGGGACCGGTAAAGCCGGCGGTGACCGCCACCCGAAAATTCGTGAAGGCGTGATGATCGGCGCGGGAGCAAAAATTCTCGGCAACATTGAAGTCGGGCGCGGCGCAAAGATTGGCGCAGGTTCGGTCGTGCTACAGCCCGTACCGCCGCATACCACCGCCGCAGGCGTACCGGCGCGCATCGTCGGTAAGCCAGACAGCGATAAGCCGTCTATGGATATGGATCAGCATTTCAACGGGATTCATCATACTTTCGAATACGGCGATGGAATCTGATTTCGAGCTATCTTACTTGTCATCTTGAACCCGGGCTGTGCTCGCCATCCTCACGTACTACGTATACGCGCAGGTCGGCAAGCGCAGTCCATGTCCAACCTGACTGCGCCGATAACGCTCGAAAAATAACGGTAAATTCTTTCGTAGGTCGGATAAGGCGTCAGCCGCCATCCGACAAAAATCAACTACGCAATATCGCGCCGGGATAACCTAACTGGCGCCAGGCCTCATACACCACCACCGACACCGCATTCGACAGGTTCATGCTGCGACTGTCCGGCATCATCGGAATACGAATTTTTTGTTCGGCAGGCAGCGCGTCGAGGATGCTGGCTGGCAGACCGCGAGTTTCCGGGCCAAACATCAGATAATCCCCATCCTGATAGCTTACCGCGCTATGCGCTGGCGTACCTTTGGTGGTCAGGGCAAACAGACGTTGCGGATTTTCTGCGGCGACGAAGGCGGCGTAATCAGGGTGGCGTAGCACAGCGGTAAATTCATGGTAATCCAGCCCCGCGCGACGCAGGCGCTTGTCGTCCCAGGTAAAGCCCATTGGCTCAATAATATGCAGACGAAAGCCGGTGTTGGCGCAAAGACGGATAATATTGCCGGTATTTGGCGGGATTTCTGGTTCGAATAAAACGATGTTTAGCATGCTGCCCCCTTAAGTACGGGGCAGCATAGCAAATTAACGTTTACGCCGCATTTCCACGTTTGGGCTGCATCGGGTAGTCAGCCACCTGTTTGCCCAGTTCCTGTACCAGCGAATCACGGCTGATTTCGCTAATCGATTTCGCCCCGGTAAGGGTCATTGCCACCTTCATCTCTTTCTCGATCAGATTCAGCAGATTCGCCACCCCGGCCTGACCGTGGGTGGCCAGCGCGTACAGATAAGCACGTCCCAGCAGAACACTATCCGCGCCCAGCGCAATCATACGTACGACGTCCAGACCGTTGCGGATCCCACTGTCTGCCAGAATGGTGATATCGCCTTTTACCGCATCGGCAATAGCGGGTAACGCGCGAGCTGAAGACAGCACGCCGTCTAACTGGCGACCACCGTGGTTAGAGACAACGATGCCGTCCGCACCAAAGCGTACGGCGTCTCGGGCATCTTCGGGATCGAGGATCCCTTTGATCACCATCGGACCATCCCAAAATTCGCGGATCCACTCGAGGTCTTTCCAGGAAATCGACGGATCGAAATTATTCGCCAGCCAGCCGATGTAATCCTCAAGACCGGTAGGTTTACCAAGATAAGTCGAGATATTACCTAAATCATGTGGGCGACCGTTCAGGCCAACGTCCCATGCCCACTGTGGATGGGTGACTGCCTGCCAGTAGCGGCGTAGTGCGGCATTTGGGCCGCTCATCCCGGAATGGGCGTCACGGTAGCGTGCACCAGGGGTTGGCATATCGACGGTAAAGACCAGCGTGGAGCAACCCGCCGCTTTGGCGCGCTCCAGCGCGTTGCGCATAAAGCCACGATCGCGCAGAACATATAGCTGAAACCACATCGGACGTTTGATGGTTGGGGCGACTTCTTCAATCGGACATACGGATACCGTGGAAAGCGTAAATGGAATGCCTTTGGCATCAGCGGCGGCGGCGGCCTGAACTTCGCCCCGGCGCGCGTACATGCCGCACAGACCGACAGGTGCAAGGGCCACCGGCATGGAGAGCGTTTCGTTGAACAGCTTTGTCTCCAGGCTCAGGTCGGACATATTCTTCAGCACGCGCTGGCGAAGTGCCACTTCAGACAGGTCTGCCACGTTACGGCGCAGAGTGTGCTCTGCATACGCCCCACCGTCTATATAGTGGAACAAGAAGGGGGGTAGGATGCGCTGGGCTGCGGCGCGATAGTCGCTGGCTGCTGAAATAATCATGTGTTGTTCTCCCTGCTATTCTCACCAGGGTCACCGGGCAGGCGGGTGATACGCGCCTGGCGGGCCTGATCTTCATCAAATCGTTTAATCGTGGTGTGGACAAAACTGAGGTGCGCCATCATTGCTTTACGCGCTCCGTCGGCATCTCCGGCAACAATCGCATCCAGGACGGCCTGATGCTGCGCCGTCAGTTGCGAAAATACGGGCGGCACAAGGTACATACGCTGACGGCTCTGTTTCACCGAAGACTGTAATACGTCGAAGAAACCGCGCATGGTCTGTAACAGCACCACGTTGTGCGAGGCTTCCGCAATGGCGAGATGAAAGCGAACGTCTGCCTGCGAGGCGAGATCTGGATCTTCGCTTTGTGTGGCCTCGAAACAGAGTCTGATCTTCTCTTTGTCGGCAGCAGTGGCACGCATAGCTGCATGCCAGGCGGTGCTGGCTTCGATGGCGTGGCGGGCTTCCAGAATATCGAAACTGTAATCAGGGTCGTCTGCCAGCAGAGTTTTCAGCGGCTGAACGATGTTTTGTTCAGACCATGCCTCATGCTGCCAGCGGATAAACGTCCCGCCGCCACGACGGCTAATCAACACGCCTTCGCTCACCAGTTTCGCCAGCGCCTCGCGCAGCGAGTTGCGCGATACGCCGAGCTGTACGGCCAGTTGGCGCTCAGCGGGCAACTTCATGCCCGCCTCCAGCTGTTGTTCTTCAATCAGCGCCCGCACACGAGATGCGACCTCGTCTGACAGGCGTCTGGGCATCACTATCATGGAATCATCCAGGTTAAGACATAGGCCTGCAGTGTGGTAATCACACCCACCATGCAGGTGAAAATCAGGCTGTGCTTCACGGTAAAGCGGAACAGATCAGACTCTTTCCCCACTAATCCCACTGCCGCACAGGCGATAGCGATAGATTGTGGAGAGATCATCTTGCCGGTCACGCCGCCGGTGGTATTTGCGGCCACCATCAGCACATCCGAAACGCCGATTTGCTGAGCGGCCGTGGCCTGCAGGGCGGCGAACAATGCGTTTGATGAGGTGTCGGACCCGGTCAGGAATACCCCCAGCCAGCCAAGGAACGGCGAGAAGAAGGTAAATGCGCTGCCGGTATGTGCCAGGGCCAGTGCCAGGGTGGATGAAAGCCCGGAGTAGTTAGAGATAAACGCGAACGCCAGCACCATCCCGATGGAGTAGATAGGCAGCGCCAGATCTTTCAGCGTGCTACCAAAGGTCTGCAGCGCAGCAGATGGCTTCATTTTCAGCCAGACGATAGACAGCAGGGCGGCAAACAGTATTGCGGTACCGGTCGCGGAGAACCAGTCAAATTTGTACACCGCCGCGTAGGCTGTAGCTTCGTGTACGACCGGTGGCATACGGGCAACCAGCTTGTCGAGGAACGGAACCGGAATATTGACCACCCAGTGGTACATCGCGCCGCCTGGCGCAAACAGCACTTTAAACGGCGGTATGCTCCACAGCGTGACGGTAGCGGTCAGAAACAGAAACGGTGACCAGGCGCGTACCACCTGCCCAGCGGTGTAGCGGGTGCGTGACAGATCCATATCGACCTGCGAAGCGCCCATATCGCCAAAACGGAAGATGCGTACCGGCTGCCAGCGTTTCAGGAACAGCGTCAGACACACCAGTGAGACCAGAGAAGAGATGATGTCCGGCAGTTCCGGCCCGATAAAGTTAGAGCTGAGGTACTGTGCGATAGCAAACGAGCCGCCAGCGACCATCACCGCAGGCCAGGTTTCTTTGACACCACGCCAGCCATCCATAATCGCCATAATCCAGAACAGCACGATAATGGTCAGGAACGGCAGTTGACGACCTACCATCTGGCCAATCTCGAAGCTGTCCAGTCCGGTAACCTGACCGGCAACCAGAATCGGAATGCCCATTGCGCCAAAAGCGACCGGCGCGGTATTTACGATCAGGCACAAACCTGCCGCATACAGCGGGTTAAAGCCAAGACCAACCAGCAGTGCGGCGGTAATCGCTACCGGAGCGCCAAAGCCTGCCGCTCCCTCGAGGAATGCCCCAAAGGAGAAACCAACAATCAGCATTTGCAGACGCTGGTCTGGGGTAATCGAGAGTATCGATGATCGGATAATGTCGAACTGCCCGGTCTTCACCGAGATTTTATAGACGAATACCGCGGCGATAATGATCCAGGCAATTGGCCACAGACCGTAGAAGAAACCGTACACTACGGATGCCAGAGCGTGATCGACCGGCATTTTGTAAAACAGCAGGGCGACCGATAAAGCGATCACCACCGTCCATGACGCCGCAACATAGCCTTTCAGCTTGAGCTTAATCAGGGCGAAGAAAAAGAACAGGATAGGGAGCGATGCGATCAGGCTGGAAAGCCAGATATTACCGGCCGGGTCGTAGTTCTGTTGCCAGAGATTCATTGCAGGTCTCCTGGGGGCCGCTGACATAATGGAATGAGTCTTTGCTCAAATCTTCGTCACACTATGTGTAAAAGTGGCCCTGCCAATATTGTTGTGTAGGGGTAATGACAATGAATGGTTAATCAAATGTTATTTATTGGCAACGGTATTGTACGCACATTTTAATGAAATGTGAGGTGCTGGTAGGATCTGGCTAAAATTGGTAGGGCCAATTGCGAGGGGAAATGAAGGACCGGGCAAGCGGATGTTGCCCGGTGGGAGATTAGAACTCGCTCTTCGCGAAGCCCGTCATCTCTTTCAGGCCCATTTCACGGCCAAGCTCGGTCATCGGGTGGACGACGATCAGGCCGCGCACGCTTTTCTTCAGTTTGCCCATGTCAGCCTGCTCTTTTTTGGTGATGGCCCGACGGAACGGAAGTTTTGTCAGCTTTTGCGCTTCTTTACTCAGCTTCTGGCCGTGAACTTCACGCAGGCGTGCGATCTCGGCTTCCAGAGTTTCTTTCTCTTTTTCCAGCTCGGCGTATTTGTCGGCGGCTTCAACCAGGGACAGGTCTGCCTGCTGGTGGCGAATAGCGTCCAGACGATCGCTCAGGCGTTTAATTTCGTTTTTTTCGACTTCTTTCATAGGATAGCTTCTGATAAAAATAGGATGAATGCCCTATAGTATGCGCGCAGAGCGGGAATATTCACAACTGCTCGAAGATAAATAATCAAATACCGTAAGTATTAATTAGCTAATGATAATGTTACTACATTGATTAACAAGGAATTTTAAGCGATAAGATCGACCATGGTGCTTTTTATTGGCGTGTTCGTGGTGAAGCACGTTTTCCTCAATATAAACACCCAACTGATCCTAAACTTAAATGATCAACCGCACAGGCTGAGCGCGGTTAATACATGGAGGAGGGAAGATTATGGCGAAAATAGGTGAGAACGTTTCAATCCTGATTGATAAAACTGTCGATTTTATGGCTTCAAGCCAGGCTTTTCGCGAATATTTGAATAAAACACCGCCGCGCAACGTTGTCCCTTCAGAAATACCGCAGGAAAACGCGCAGCTGTATCTGCAACGTCTGGCGTACTATCGGCAGCTGTATCGACCGCAGCAGGAAGAGAAATAAGCAAACATCGTCTTATTTTTGAAAGGCTTTTTTTAAGCTGATTTTAGAAATCAGCTCGGTCAGGGAAAGGACCATGGTGGATCGTACCATCTGCTGGTAACGCTGGATCTGCATGGCATGCAAACCAGAGTCTGAGGTATCAAACTGGGGTGGCGGCGGGAGTGCCGTCACGCAGTGAAGTTCACCAAACGGTCCAAGAATTTCGTCGTCGGTGAATGCGTATTCGTTGCCGTCGTGATTCAGCTCCTCCCGCAGCGCCATCAGCAGCTCAGCATCTTCGTACTCCGGGCGACTGAGTACGCCCAGGCCGTAGATTAACTTCAGACGAACGGAAAGATCGCCCAACGGACCATCGCCGTCGAGCAGCGGTTCTACGGCGTATTTCACCGCATAGTCGTCTTTGCGAAATACCTGAAGCACAAGGATATTCACCGCCTCGGTGAGCAGTTCTACGGCGGTGATGAGGAAGCTGCGTACGGTTTTGCCAGCATTCAGACGCTCAAGCACACGATTTTCAAAGGCCTGCGTTTGTTCCATTATTGCCTGCATATCTGACAATCTATTATTCAGGCGCAGGATATCCTGCGCCAGGTCCTGCATCATTTCTTTGCGTTATACGCGTTAACAGCCTCAAGCACGACATCACTATTGGCATCCAGCCCGGAAACTTGCGCCAGCGCGGCCTGTGGGCCTTTTTCGTCAATCAGCGCGGCCAGTTCCTGTGCCTGCGGATCTTCTTCGCTGCGATAGTGCATCGCTGCCGCAATACCGGTAACCAGATTCGCATGCGGCAAACCATATTCCAGCGTACCCAGCAGCGGTTTAATCAGGCGGTCGCCTGCGCTCAGCTTACGCAGCGGCTGACGACCCACGCGCTCAACGTCATCTTTCAGATACGGGTTTTCAAAACGACCGAGGATTTTCTGAATGTATGCCGCATGTTTTGCTGCATCAAAGCCATAGCGTTTGATCAGTACCGCGCCGCTCTCTTCCATCGCACCTTTTACCACTGCGCGGATTTTCTCGTCGAGAATCGCGTCACGGATGGTCTGATGACCGGTCAATTTTCCGAGGTACGCGGTTATAGCATGCCCGGTGTTCAGCGTGAAGAGTTTACGTTCGACAAATGCCATCAGGTTATCAGTTAATTCCATTCCTGGGATATCTGGCAGTTCACCTTTGAACTGTGTTTTGTCGACAATCCACTCACTGAAGGTTTCCACGGTAACTTCCAGCGGATCGTTGGTTGCTGAAGCTGAAGGCGGAACAATGCGGTCCACGGCAGAATCGACAAAGCCAACATGTTCTTCAACCCAGGCTTTATCTTCATCTGCTAACGCGTTCATTACATGGCCTTTCAACTGGGTCGTTCCGCGCACCATGTTTTCACAAGCGATGATATTTAGTGGAGTAGCGATGCCCTGCGCCTTGCGTTTAACCAGTCCTTTGGCGATGGCTGGAGCGATACGCTCAAGTACAACCGGACCGACGGCGGTAGTGACTAAATCTACGTGGGCAATCAGTTCAACAACATCATCGCCGATGCTGCTTACAGCGTTGACGCCGGAGACGGTATCAACCTGCTCATTTTCACCCACGACATGAACCTGATAGCTATGACGGGCATTCAGGGCATCGAGCACGACCTGATTTACATCCGCGAACGTCAGCTGTATCCCCGCGTCCGCCAGCAGTTTGCCGATAAAGCCACGACCGATATTACCTGCGCCAAAATGTAATGCTTTCATAGTATTAACCTTCATTAATGTTTTTACCCAAGAGGGCTGGGGTGAGGGACTGCATTGATTTCCCCTCAACCTAACCCTCTCCACAAGGGAGAGGATTTTGTAGGCCCGGTAAGCGTGAGCGCCACCGGGCAATAACGCTTACTTACGACCTGCCAGCAGTTCCAGAACTTCATCCACGCTGGTGGTATGGGCCAGACGTTCAATCACGGATTCATCATCCAGAGCGTTGGTCAGGCTGGTAATCACCTGGATGTGCTCGTTGTTACGCGCTGCGATACCAATAACCAGACGGGCAATATCATCTTCTTCTTCACCGAAGCGAACGCCTTCCGGGTACTGGCAGAACACCACACCGGTTTTCAGCACGCGGTCTTTGGCTTCAACCGTACCGTGCGGTACTGCGATGGACTCACCCAGGTAAGTCGGGGTCAGTTTTTCGCGGTCCAGCATCGCCTCGACGTATTCTGGCTCAACGTAACCACCTTTCACCAGTTGCTCACCAGCAAAGCGAATCGCTTCTTCTTTGTTAGCCGCTTTACGGCCAAGGAAGATGTTCTCCGCACCCAGTTTGAACAGGTGGGTATCACCCTCTTCAAAGCTGTCTTTCAGGTGGTCGCGAACTTTCTCCTCGTTCACGTTGTGGCGCTGCGCAGCGACCAGACGTTCGGTCAGGTTGGAGTACAGACCGCTGTCGAGGAAGTTGGTCAGCGAAATGTGCTGTGCCTGAGGCACCTGGCGCATCGCGCGTTCGGTCAGGTCACGGTGGGTAATGACCAGATCCACATCCGGCGGCAGATTATTAATCGCGCTGTTAGTGACGGAAATCTGAGACAGCCCTGCATCCTGCACTTTCTTACGTAGTACGCCCGCACCCATGGCGCTGGAACCCATACCGGCATCGCAGGCAACGATGATTTTACGCACATGGCTCAGGTCGTTGGTGACGTCGCCAGCCGCCAGCGGGGATGCGCCTTTGGATTCCGCTTTCATGTCGTGCATACGACGGGTTGCGGCATCAATGTCATCATCTTCTTTCACTTTGCTGGTTTTCAGCAGAATGGCTGAGACCACAAAGGAGACTGCCATAGCCGCACAGATAGCAGCGATGTTAGCGAAGTAAGCTCCCTTCGGTGTCATTGCCAGCACGGCCAGGATAGAACCCGGAGACGCCGGAGAAACCAGACCGCCGTTCAGGATAGTCAGGGTAAATACGCCAGTCATACCGCCGAGAATAACGGCCAGGATCAGGCGCGGGTTCATCAGCACGTACGGGAAGTAAATTTCGTGGATACCACCCAGGAAGTGGATGATAGCCGCGCCGCCTGCAGACTGCTTAGCGCTGCCGCGACCGAAGAACATGTACGCCAGCAGGACGCCCATACCCGGACCCGGGTTAGCTTCAATCAGGAAGAAGATGGATTTACCCATCTCATGGGACTGCTGAATACCCAGCGGTGAGAAAATACCGTGGTTAATGGCGTTGTTGAGGAACAAGATTTTCGCCGGTTCAACGAAAATCGATGCCAGCGGCAGCATGTCATGGACAACCATGAAGTTAACGCCTGCCGCCAGAATTTTGGACAGTGCTTCAACCAATGGACCAATGCCAAGGAATGCCAGAATGGCGAGGATCATACCGATGATGCCAGCGGAGAAGTTATTCACCAGCATCTCAAAACCGGATTTGATCTTACCGTCTACCCAGTTGTCGAAGTGTTTGATCGCCCAGCCGCCCAGTGGACCTGCAATCATCGCGCCGAGGAACATTGGCATGTCCGCACCGACGATAACGCCCATGGTGGTGATTGCACCAACTACGCCGCCACGCTCGCCGCCAACCAGTTTACCACCGGTATAACCGATCAGTAGCGGCAGCAGATAGGTGATCATCGGGCCGACCAGCTTCGCCAGCGTTTCGTTCGGCAACCACCCTGTCGGAATGAATAATGCGGTGATAATACCCCACGCGATAAACGCGCCGATATTTGGCATCACCATGTTGCTGAGGAATCGACCAAAGCTTTGCACCTTGATCTTAATATCGGATGACATAAAAACACCCCTTCTTATGTTTGCTATCACGCAGGCTGAAAGCCCGAGGTTTGTTAATGTAGCGGCAGGAGGTAGCCGGACCCTGTAGATACTGCGAAATCTGGCACTGAATCGTTCAACTGTCCAGTCGACGGCCTTTTATGTGACATTCGTCACGTAAATATAGGGTGTATGGCGTTAGTTAATGTGATTTTAATCACAAAATACCCGTACAAAAAAACATCGCAGTGCAATAATTCGCTGAAAATGAGGATTAAATGTGAAGTGGTTCACATTTTTGCTTTCCTTGTTTGTTGGATTTTTGTGATGTGAATCGCAAAGTATTTTCATCTGAAATTTTTCAGATGTGATCTGCGGCAGGTTCTACCCCCGACATTTTTTATTGCAAAACAAAGCAACTTCTCACCAGAAAAAATATTTATTTTGTGGTATGGCAAAAACCCTTAACTCCAGTTATGTTCAAAACATCAGCCAGGGTGCATACGGCTGCCGGCATAAAAAAACTCTAATTAGCGTGAATTCGAGGCAGGTATGTTTCTAAATTATTTCGCGTTGGGCGTGCTGATCTTCGTTTTTCTGGTTCTGTTTTACGGAATCATCGCCATTCACGATATTCCCTATAACATGGCTAAAAAACGTAACCATCCCCATGCCGATGCCATCCATACTGCAGGATGGGTGAGCTTGTTCACTCTTCATGTTATTTGGCCGTTCCTGTGGATCTGGGCCACGCTCTACCAGCCTGAAAAGGGATGGGGAATGCAGTCACATATCACACCGACCGGAAAGGAGTCAGACCCTGAGATTGCCGCGCTGGCAGCGCGAATCACCCAGTTGGAAAAAAGACTGGATGGGGAGAAAAAAACCGATAACTCCACCTTTCCGGAGATTTAATCATGGATTTGTTGATAGTCCTGACCTATGTGGCCTTTGCCTGGGCCATCTTTAAAATATTCCGTATTCCGGTAAACCAATGGACGCTTGCTACCGCTGCATTAGGTGGGGTGTTCATTGTTGCGGGATTGATTTTATTAATGAACTATAACCACCCATATACCTTTACGGCGCAAAAAGCGGTTATTTCAATTCCGGTCACTCCGCAAGTCACAGGAATTGTTAGTGAGGTAACGGATAAAAATAATCAGCTAATTAAAAAAGGCGATGTGCTGTTTAAGCTCGATCCGGTACGGTATCAGGCGCGTGTCGACAGGCTGCAGGCTGATCTGGTTACCGCTACGCACAACATCGACAACCTAAAAGCACAGTTGTCGGAAGCGGTCGCCAATACCACCCGTGTATCTGCTGAACGTGACCGTCTGTATAAAGATTATCAACGCTATTTGAAAGGCAGTCAGGCGAAGGTTAACCCGTTCTCTGAAAGCGATATCGATAACGCCCGGCAAAACTATCTGGCACAGGATGCGCTGGTCAAAGGCTCTGTTGCAGAACAGACGCAGATACAGAGCCAATTAGACAGTATGGTCAACGGTGAGCAATCTCAGGTTGCGTCCCTACGTGCCCAGCTTGCCGAGGCTAAATACAATCTTGAACAGACGGTAGTTCGTGCCCCCAGCAACGGTTATGCCACGCAGATTTTAATTCGTCCGGGGACTTACGCAGCAGCATTACCTTTGCGTCCGGTAATGGTGTTTATTCCTGAACAAAAACGGCAAATCGTGGCGCAATTCCGCCAGAACTCGCTGCTGCGCCTTAAGCCGGGCGATGAAGCGGAAGTGGTGTTTAATGCGCTGCCTGGACAGGTTTTCACCGGCAAGCTGACCAGTATTCTTCCGGTCGTTCCGGGCGGTTCTTATCAGGCTCAGGGCGCATTACAGTCCTTAACGGTGGTGCCGGGTACCGATGGCGTGCTGGCTACGATTGAGCTGGATCCGAATGCCGATGTGGATGCGCTGCCGGACGGTATCTATGCTCAGGTTGCAGTCTATTCCGACCATTTCGCCCACGTGTCGGTAATGCGTAAAGTACTGCTGCGCATGACCAGTTGGATGCATTACCTTTATTTGGATCATTGAGACTGCCATCACCTGCCATTTTCAGTGACCTGAGCCATACTAAGCGGTGTCCCACTATCGTTGGGCACCGCTTTTTTGTTGGCAAAAAGGACCCGGCATGAAACTCATTGGCAGCTATACCAGCCCTTTTGTGCGTAAAATTTCTATTCTGTTACTGGAAAAGGGCATCACCTTCGAATTTGTGAATGAACTCCCCTATAACGCGGATAGCGGCGTGGCGCGCTATAACCCGTTAGGTAAAGTACCCGCGTTGGTCACCGATGCGGGCGAGTATTGGTTTGATTCTCCTATCATTGCGGAATATATAGAGCTACTGGATATTGCACCAGCCATGCTGCCGCGTGATCCGCTGGCTGCGCTGAAGGTACGCCAGTTGGAAGCGTTGGCAGACGGCATTATGGATGCCGGTTTAGTTTCGGTGCGCGAACAGGCTCGCCCTGCCGCGCAGCAGTCAGAAACTGAATTGTTACGTCAGCGTGAGAAGATCACCCGTAGTCTGGATGTGCTGGAAGGCTATCTGGCGGATGGTACGCTGAAAACGGATACGGTTAACCTGGCAACCATTGCGATTGCCTGCGCCGTCGGTTATCTCAATTTCCGTCGGGTTGCGCCCGGTTGGTGTGTTGATCGCCCCCGTCTGGTCAAACTGGTGGAAACGCTCTTTCAACGCGAGAGTTTTGCCCGCACGGAACCGCCAAAGGCTTGATGCGTATTATGTCCGCCTGAGCAAAGTCACGGTACAATCCTTCCTATATCGATATCCCTCTCCACGGTGGAGAGGGCCACCAACAGCCAGGCCCTTTCATGACAACCGACATGCGTTCACTCTACAGCCAGCTTCCTGCTATCGATCGTTTATTGCGCGATAGCGCCTTCCCAGCCCTACGTGAATCTCACGGCCATACCCGGGTGGTTGACCTGCTGCGTCACATGCTCGACGAAGCCAGAGAAGCTATTCGCGACACGCACGCGCTCCCGGCATGGTGTGAGGACTGGGCACAAGAAGCCAGCGCCCGGCTGGAACGAGAATCGCAAAGCGCGCTACGCCCGGTGATTAACCTGACCGGAACGGTGCTGCATACCAACCTTGGGCGCGCGTCGCAGGCTGAAGAAGCAATTGAAGCGGTGGTACAGGCGATGCGCACGCCGGTGACGCTGGAATATAGTCTGGATGATGCCGGGCGGGGACATCGGGATCGGGCCCTGGCGGATTTACTCTGCCGTCTGACGGGGGCGGAAGACGCCTGTATCGTCAATAACAATGCGGCAGCTGTTCTGCTGATGCTGGCCGCCACGGCGAACGGCAAAGAGGTGGTTGTTTCTCGCGGCGAGCTGGTGGAAATCGGCGGCGCGTTTCGTATTCCGGACGTCATGTGTCAGGCCGGATGCATTCTACGCGAGGTGGGGACCACCAACCGGACCCATGCGAAAGATTACCGCCAGGCAGTGAATGAAAACACCGGTCTGCTGATGAAAGTGCATACCAGTAATTACAGCATTGAAGGCTTCACAAAGTCGGTGGATGAGGCGGAGCTGGCCGTAATTGGGCAGGAACTGGATGTACCGGTGGTGGCGGATCTGGGCAGTGGTTCGCTGGTCGATCTCAGCCAGTATGGTTTGCCGCAGGAGCCGATGCCGCAGCAACTGATTGCCGCTGGCGTCAGTCTGGTGAGTTTCTCCGGCGATAAACTGCTGGGCGGGCCGCAGGCTGGGATAATTGTCGGTAAAAAAGAGATGATCGCTCGTTTGCAGAGCCATCCGCTGAAACGCGCATTACGGGCAGATAAAATGACACTGGCTGCGCTGGAAGCGACGCTACGGCTCTATCTGCACCCGGAAGCACTGGCGGAGAAGTTGCCCACATTGCGCCAGCTCACCCGCTCACAAGAAGCGATCCACGCGCAGGCACAGCAATTACAGGCACAGCTTGCAGAGCATTACGGTGATGAGTTCGCCCTGAATGTGATGCCTTGCCTGTCGCAGATTGGCAGCGGCTCACTACCTGTTGATAGGCTGCCCAGCGCGGCGCTAACCTTTACCCCACATGACGGGCGCGGGAGCCGCCTTGAAGCGTTGGCAGCCCGTTGGCGTACGCTGCCCGTGCCGGTTATTGGGCGAATTTATGATGGCCGCTTATGGCTGGATCTGCGCTGCCTTGAAGACGAGACCCGGTTTATGGAGATGATGCTGAAATGATTATTGCAACCGCCGGACACGTTGACCACGGAAAAACAACGTTATTACAGGCGATTACCGGTGTGAATGCCGACCGTCTGCCGGAAGAAAAAAAGCGCGGCATGACCATCGATCTCGGCTATGCCTACTGGCCGCAGCCGGATGGGCGGGTGCTGGGGTTTATCGACGTTCCTGGACACGAAAAGTTTCTGTCCAACATGTTGGCGGGGGTCGGCGGCATCGATCACGCGTTACTGGTGGTGGCGTGTGATGATGGCGTAATGGCGCAAACCCGTGAGCATTTGCAAATTCTGCAGCTGACGGGCAATCCGCAGATCACCGTGGCACTCACGAAAGCCGACCGCGTAGACGAAGCAAGAATTGAAGAGGTGCGTGCGGAGATTCAGGCCACGCTGGGGAATTATGGTTTCGCGGAGTCGGTGCTTTTCGTCACTGCGGCCAGTGAAGGCCGTGGCATCGAGGAACTGCGTGACCATTTGTTGCAATTAACGTCGCGCGAGCATGCCCGCGATCACAGCTTCCGCCTGGCGATTGACCGCGCCTTTACGGTCAAAGGCGCAGGACTGGTGGTAACCGGGACGGCGCTCAGCGGTGAAGTGAATGTCGGTGACACGCTGTGGCTCACGGGCGTCAACAAACCGATGCGCGTACGTAGCCTGCATGCACAAAATCAGGCCACCGACCGCGCGCAAGCGGGACAACGTATTGCGCTGAATATTGCCGGTGATGCGCAAAAAGAAGAACTAAACCGCGGCGACTGGCTGCTTTCTGATGCGCCGCCAGAGGCTTTTACCCGCGTGATTGTTTCTTTAGAACATGCCGCGCCGCTGATGCAGTGGCAACCGTTGCATATTCACCACGCGGCCAGCCATGTCACCGGGCGCATCTCGCTGCTTGAAGGAACGCTGGCGGAACTGGTGTTTGATACACCACTCTGGCTTGCTGATAACGACCGTCTGGTGCTGCGTGATATTTCTGCCCGGACAACGCTGGCAGGTGCACGTGTTGTGACGCTTAATCCGCCGCGACGCGGAAAGCGTAAGCCGGAATATTTGCAGTGGCTGTCGGCGCTGGAAAACGCGCAGACTGACGGTGACGCTCTGGCGCTGCACCTGGCGCGTGGGGCGGTGAATATTCCTGACTTTGCCTGGGCGCGTCAGCTCAATGGCAACGGTATGCGTCCGTTGATTGAGCAACATGGATTTATTCAGGCGGGATACAGCCTGTTGAATGCCCCCGTTGCCGCGCGCTGGCAACGGAAAGTTCTCGATACGCTGGCGACCTACCATGAGCAGCACCGTGATGAACCAGGACCCGGGCGCGAGCGCCTGCGCCGTATGGCTTTGCCGATGGAAGACGAAGCGCTGGTATTGCTGCTAATTGAAAAGATGCGCGAGAGTGGCGCTATTCATAGCCATCATGGCTGGTTGCATTTGCCGGAACATAAGGCGGGTTTCAGCGATGAGCAGTTGGCAATCTGGCAAAAGGTAGAACCACTTTTTGGCGATGAGCCGTGGTGGGTGCGCGATTTGGCAAAACAGACGGGAACAGATGAACAGATGATGCGTGTGGCGTTACGACAAGCGGCACAGCAAGGCATCATTACCGCGATCGTGAAAGATCGTTATTACCGTAACGATCGGATTGTGGCCTTTGCCAATATGATCCGCGAACTGGATCAGGAAAGGGGATCGACATGTGCCGCCGATTTTCGCGACAGGCTTAACGTTGGGCGCAAATTGGCTATCCAAATTCTGGAATATTTTGACCGCATTGGTTTTACTCGCCGTCGGGGAAATGATCATTTATTACGCGATGCCTTGCTGTTCCCTGAAAAATAATGAAACAATTAATTCATGGATTAAATGAATTAATACAAAATAGATGTTGATTGAAATAAGCACATTAGATTATGAACCTAATGTGCTTTTTAATTGTAAGTGTTATTAAAATAACAACCACGATCATATTTTGTTGGAAATTTCACTCGTATGCTTCCTACCTCTTTAGAGTAATTAAGGATCGTACAATGGCTGCTTCAACATTTTTTATTCCTTCCGTGAATGTAATCGGCGCTGACGCATTAAAAGACGCAATGAATACAATGGCGGAATATGGTTTTCGCCGTACGCTGATTGTTACGGATGCCATGCTGACGAAATTAGGTATGGCTGGCGATATTCAAAAAGCGCTACAGGAACATGATATTTCCAGCGTAATTTACGATGGTACGCATCCTAACCCCACGACCAGTAACGTTGCCGCTGGCCTGAAAATGCTGAAAGAAAATGACTGTGATAGCGTTATTTCTCTCGGCGGCGGCTCTCCACACGATTGTGCGAAGGGCATTGCGCTGGTGGCGGCTAATGGTGGCGATATTCGTGACTACGAAGGTGTAGACCGCTCTGCAAAACCGCAGCTGCCGATGATCGCCATCAACACCACGGCGGGTACGGCATCTGAAATGACCCGCTTCTGCATCATCACTGATGAAGTACGCCACATTAAAATGGCGATTGTGGATAAGCATGTTACACCGCTGCTGTCCGTCAATGACTCCTCGCTGATGGTCGGTATGCCGAAGTCTCTGACGGCGGCTACCGGTATGGATGCGCTGACTCACGCTATCGAAGCCTATGTTTCTATTGCTGCGACCCCCATTACCGATGCGTGCGCGCTTAAAGCTGTCACCATGATTGCGGAAAACCTGCCGGTCGCCGTGGAAGAGGGCGGCAATGCTCAGGCGCGCGAAGCCATGGCCTATGCGCAGTTCCTCGCAGGTATGGCCTTTAACAATGCCTCCCTTGGCTACGTGCATGCGATGGCGCACCAGCTGGGTGGCTTCTACGATCTGCCACACGGAGTATGTAATGCCGTACTGCTGCCGCATGTACAGGTATTTAATAGCAAAGTTGCTGCCGCCCGCCTGCGCGATTGCGCCTCGGCAATGGGTGTGAACGTTGCTGGTCTGAGCGAAGAGCAAGGGGCAGAAGCCTGCATCGCGGCGATCCGCGAACTGGCGCAGAAAGTGAATATTCCGGCTGGGCTGCGTGAGCTGAACGTGAAAGAAGAAGATTTTGCCGTTCTGGCGACTAATGCCCTGAAAGATGCCTGTGGTTTCACTAACCCGATTCAGGCGACACATGAAGAAATCATGGCGATTTATCGTGCTGCCATGTAATTCGTGATACCTGTCGTAAAGCAGTAAAAGGCTGGCGAATAATTCGCCAGTCCCGTCTACCCTTGTAGTACCCCTACAGCAAGGAGACGGTCATGACCAATAACCCCCTTCAACGCGTATTTATCCCGGCGAGTATGGTTACCCTCTGAAGTTAAAAGCCCGATACGATAACTTTATCGGCGGTGGCTGGGTCGCACCGGTGGACGGTGAGTATTACCAAAACCTGACGCCGGTAACCGGGCAATTACTGTGCGAAGTGGCCTCTTCCGGCAAAAAGGACATCGATTTGGCACTGGATGCCGCGCACAAAGCAAAAGACAAATGGGCGCAGACTTCCGTGCAGGACAGGGCGGCGATTTTGTTCAAAATTGCCGATCGTATGGAGCAAAATCTGGAGCTGCTGGCGACGGCTGAAACCTGGGATAACGGTAAACCCATCCGTGAAACCAGCGCGGCAGATGTGCCGCTGGCGATTGACCATTTCCGCTATTTCGCGTCCTGTATTCGTGCACAGGAAGGGGGAATAAGCGAAGTTGATAGCGATACCGTGGCGTATCACTTCCATGAACCTCTTGGCGTGGTGGGGCAAATTATCCCGTGGAACTTCCCGCTGTTGATGGCCAGTTGGAAGATGGCGCCCGCCCTGGCTGCCGGTAACTGTGTCGTGCTTAAACCTGCGCGCCTGACGCCGCTGTCCGTGTTGTTGCTGATGGAAGTTGTCGGCGATCTGCTCCCGCCAGGCGTGGTGAACGTGGTAAACGGCGCGGGAGGGGAAATCGGTGAGTATCTGGCGACGTCAAAACGCATTGCAAAAGTGGCGTTTACCGGCTCAACGGAAGTTGGGCAGCAGATCATGCAGTACGCCACGCAGAACATTATCCCTGTCACGCTGGAGCTGGGCGGGAAATCCCCCAATATCTTCTTCGCGGACGTGATGGATGAAGAAGATGCGTTCTTTGACAAAGCGCTGGAAGGTTTTGCATTGTTTGCCTTCAACCAGGGCGAAGTATGTACCTGTCCGAGTCGTGCGCTGGTACAAGAATCCATTTACGAACGTTTTATGGAAAGAGCCATTCGTCGGGTGGAAAGTATCCGTAGCGGCAACCCGTTAGACAGCGTGACGCAAATGGGCGCGCAGGTGTCGCATGGTCAACTGGAAACCATTCTGAATTACATCGACATTGGTAAAAAAGAAGGGGCAGATGTTCTCACCGGCGGGCGGCGCAAGCAGCTGGATGGCGAGTTAAAAGAGGGGTACTACCTCGAACCGACCATTCTGTTTGGTAAGAACAACATGCGGGTTTTCCAGGAGGAGATCTTCGGGCCGGTGCTGGCTGTCACGACGTTTAAAACCATGGAAGAGGCACTGGAAATCGCTAATGACACCCAATATGGGCTTGGCGCTGGCGTCTGGAGTCGTAACGGAAATCTGGCGTACAAAATGGGACGTGGGATTCAGGCGGGGCGAGTTTGGACCAACTGTTACCATGCTTACCCGGCACATGCGGCGTTCGGCGGCTACAAGCAGTCGGGTATCGGGCGCGAGACGCATAAGATGATGCTTGAGCATTATCAGCAAACCAAATGCCTGTTAGTGAGCTACTCTGATAAACCACTGGGGCTGTTTTAATTTCACGTCACCTACTGCCCGGTCGCGTTTAGCGTACCGGGCATCAAGTTATGTCCTCAGGTAAGTGGCTGGGGTGAACGAACGCAGCCAACAAAGAAGCAGCTCGAAAGACGACGGGTATATATAAACCCATATATCGTTATATAAATAAGATAATTGCATCCAATCTGGTCATTCCAATACTATTATCAACTCTATTGTTTAAATCAAATTGCATCCGAATTTCTTAATTTAAATCCCTGAGGCAAATATGTTCCTTAATTATTTTGCATTAGGAGTGCTTATTTTTGTATTCCTGGTCATTTTTTACGGGATTATTATTCTGCATGATATTCCCTATCTAATTGCAAAGAAACGTAACCATCCTCATGCCGACGCAATACATGTAGCGGGTTGGGTTAGTTTGTTTACCTTACATGTTATTTGGCCCTTTTTATGGATCTGGGCAACGCTTTATCGCCCGGAACGCGGGTGGGGCATGCAGAGCGCGGATTCTTCCCTGATCCAGCTTCAGGCAAGGGTTGCGGATCTGGAAAAGAAACTGGGTGAGGCCAAGACCTCTCCGGCGGAGTAATATCGATGGATTTACTGATTGTTCTGACCTATGTGGCGTGTGCATGGTCAATATTTAAAATTTTTAAAATTCCTGTAAATAAATGGACAGTTCCTACCGCGGCATTAGGCGGTATATTCATTGTTTGCGGACTTATATTACTGATGAATTATAACCATCCGTATACATTTAAGGCACAAAAAGCGGTAATTTCTATTCCCGTGGTGCCGCAGGTAACGGGTGTAGTGACAGAAGTGACGGATAAGAAGAATACGCTAATCAAAAAAGGCGAGGTTCTGTTTAAGCTTAATCCAGGGCGTTATCAGGCGCGGGTCGATCGCCTGAAGGCAGATATTGTTACCGCACAGCATAAAGAGCAGGCTCTGGTTGCGCAGTTAGACGAAATGAAAGCCAACACGCAGCGGGCAAAGGCCACGCGTGACAAACTGGCAAAAGATTACCAGCGCTATGCGCAGGGGAGTCAGGCGAAGGTGAATCCTTTTTCTGAACGCGATATCGACGCGGCGCGCCAAAACTACCTGGCGCAGGAAGCTTCGGTGAAATCCTCCGTTGCAGAACAACAGCAAATTCAGAGCCAGTTGGACAGCCTGGTACTGGGTGAGAATTCGCAAATTGCCAGCCTGAAAGCACAGCTAGCGGAAGCAGAGTTCAACCTGGACCAGACCGTGGTTCGCGCGCCCAGTGATGGTTACGTCACTCAGGTGCTGATGCGCCCAGGAACCTATGCCGCCGCGCTGCCGATGCGTCCGGTCATGGTATTCATCCCGGATCAGAAACGACAAATTATCGCCCAGTTCCGTCAAAACTCGTTGTTGCGACTGGAACCAGGCGATGAAGCGGAAGTGGTGTTTAATGCCCTGCCGGGTAAGGTGTTTAGCGGTAAACTGGCCGCCATTAGTCCGGCAGTACCGGGTGGTACATACCAGTCGAACGGGGCACTGCAATCATTAAACTCTACGCCCGGTTCAGAAGGGGTAATCGCCACGATTGAGCTGAACGACAATGCGGATGTGAACGCATTACCTGATGGGATTTACGCCCAGGTTGCCGTTTACTCTGACCATTTCGAACATGTGTCGGTCATGCGCAAGGTGTTGCTGCGGATGACCAGTTGGGTGCATTACCTGTATCTCGACCACTAAGCGCAGGCTATTTCGCTTACTCAGGCTGTCGTATCGCCTGAGCAAGCTGCTGACGTATCTCCGCGAGCATTGCATCGAGAATATACTGCACTCGCCAGGGCTGGTATTCACGCTTGCGGAAAATCGCCACTAAATCCAGCCACCATTCATGTTGCTCCGAGAAACACGGGACCAGCATCTCGGAACGACAATCTCTTTGCACACTTTCATTTGGCGCAAAAACAATCCCCAAATGATTACGTGCCAGCGCCAGTGCGGATTGTGTATTGTCGCAGATGTAATTTCCCGTCACACGATAGTCACGCATCTTTTTGTCTTCAGCAGAATTGAATCGCCAAATGTTGGCATCATCAATCATCATAGAATCAATTAGAATGCAGGAATGGTTAACTAATTCATCAGGACTACTAATAGGATTCTTGGTGAGATATTCCCGACTGGCAAAAGCAATAACCGCATATTTAGTGATAAAACTGGCGACCAGTGATTCATCTTTAGGATGAGCATAGGAAAGTAAAATATCACAATCGTCAGGAAAGTCGACGCCTTCATAAAATGCTTTGCGATCCAGGTTATAGGTTTTTAGCACCAGACTGATATCGCCAATATCCATAATTTTTGCAATAACATGTTGCGATAAGTAAGCAATAATTCCGGTTGGTGCATATACCGTTACTTTGCCACGTTTCTCGTGCTTATAATCAGCAATGAAATTATTTAACTGATCATTTCTGTCTAACATGTCATTGATGTAAGGAAGTAACGCTATACCAAACGGCGTGAGGGTCAGTTGTCGGGTGGTGCGGTCAAATACCTTTAGCCCAACTTTTGATTCAAAATCAGCAAGATACTTACTTACATTGGCCTGAGCAATGCCGAGAACAGTAGCGGCATGGCTGATATTTTCACTGGCAGCAATTACCGAAATAATCTTCAGTTCCCGGTGTTTAAGTTGTAATTTATTCATCGCCAAGCCCAATATATATAATTTTATATATATTACTATATAAATATGAACCTTGCACCGATGAAATTGTAAGCATTATTATGCACCCGCTTTGTAGCTTATTTTAAAATGGAATGTTGGCATGTTAATTAAACACAATATTGTGGCGCTGCTCGCCTTTTCTTTTATGGCGAGTGCAACTGCCGCAGAATTTTCTATTGGCGCTGGCGCTGTATATAATGAATCACCTTATCGCGGGTATAATGATAATGTTCACGCAGTACCGCTTGTCAGTTATGAAAGTGAATCATTTTATTTTAGGCAAACAACGCTAGGTTATATTTTGTCTAAGAGTGAAAGTAATGAATTTAGTATTACTGCCTCTTATATGCCGCTGGAGTTTGATCCCGGCGACAATGACGATCACGCGATGAAAACGCTGGATAAGCGTGACGCAACTGCAATGGCGGGTGCCGCGTGGTATCACCATGAAAGATGGGGTAGCGTGAAAGTCTCCGCCGCTGCGGATGTGCTGGACAACAGTAATGGCTGGGTAGGGGAAGTTTCACTGTTCCGTCCAATGCCGATGGGCAAGCTGACGCTGACGCCATCAATTGGCGTGCTCTACTATGACGAAAAATTCAATGAATACTACTACGGCATTTCGGGTAATGAGTCCCGTCGTAGTGGTTTATCAAGCTATTCCCCAGGCGATAGCTGGACACCGTATGTTGGCCTGTCCGCTAAATACGCATTAACCACTAACCTGACGCTGCTGGCAAGCGCCAACTATAGCGCACTGCCGGATGACATTAAAAATAGTCCGATGGTTGATCGTGATGACAGCTTCACCTTTATGTCCGGTCTGACCTGGCGTTTCTGATTCTCACCCGTTTGTCCTCAGGGAGGAGGGCAATCTTTTCATGAGACATTGACGGATGGGGGCTAACCGCCGCCATCCGCCTTATTATTACTGCTCGTTTATCCAGATACGCATTTCGCCTTCACCACGGTTCGCCCAGCTAAACCACGGAATAAACGTCAATGTATGCGCCTGGCGCGAAGCTGGGGAAACATCGTAGTGCCACAACGATTGTTGTGCTGCATCGGCATTACTTTGCTTCACGCCTTCAGCCTGAATTAACATTTTATGGCTGAACAATCCCTTACCCTCGAATACTCTGAACTCACTCTCTTTTGGCAACCACAGGTTATGCAATTCCTCACCGTTGTCGGCCTGCTCCAGGCAATACACCAGCGGTCCACGCTGAATGGCGACCTTACCGGCGACATGACGCACTAATGGATTTCCGTACACCCGACGCACCGGCATTGGCAGGGTCAGACTGAGCGTATCGCCTTCCTGCCAGGTTCGGCTGATGTGCAAATAGCCTTTACGAATATCCTGCTCAACTGGCTGACCATTCAGTAAAACCTGTGGCGCGGTGCACCAGTCTGGCAGGCGCAGGGCCAGGGTGTGATATATCGACTGCGGTGATTCGATGGCGATTTTCACCTGCTCATGCCATGGATAATCCCCGCTAATGCGCAGCTTGAGCGAGCCATCAGCCACCGGGACTTCCATGCTATTGCCCACGTACATATTGATATATAGCGCGTCCTGACGTGGTGTGTAGATGTAATGACCAATAGAGGTGAGTACGCGGGCGATATTCGGCGGGCAACAGGCGCAGCCAAACCAGCGCTGACGAACGGGTTTCACGTGATCATAAATATGATTGAATTTTAATGATTTAGGATGTACTTCCAACGGGTTCACATAGAAGAAGTGCTTGCCATCGAGCGCCATCCCGCCCAATACAGTGTTATACAGGGCGCGCTCCATCACGTCGGCATACTGGCTGTCTGCCTCCATCTCCAGCATTCTGCGGGCGAACATCATTAGACCGATTGAGGCGCAGCTTTCCGCATACACGGAGTCGTTAGGCAGATCGTAATCGCTGCTAAACGCCTCGCCGCTGCTTTGTGAACCGATCCCGCCGGTAATGTACAACTGACGCTGGGCCATGTTTTTCCACAGACGCAGGCAATCCTGACGTTTGCCTTCGTCCTGACTCAAGCGTGCCAGATGCGCCACGCCGGTCATCAGATAAACAAAACGTACTGCATGACCGATCGCCGTTTGCTGTTCTGAAATGGGCTGATGAGCCTGGCTATAGGGTTTATCCTTCACCATCCATGCCGGGCCGTAAGTATGCCAGTAAGAGGTTTGGCCGCGCTTTTCGTACTCTTCGTCATAGAAATGGGGTTGCGCGCCGCGCTGTTCCACAAAGTAATTTACCAGCGCCATATAGCGTGGTTGCTGGGTCACTTCGTATAAGCGCATTAACGCCAGCTCAATTTCCGGGTGTCCCGGATAGCCGCGCAGTTGATTATCACCAAGCCCGAAAACGTTATCGATGTGGTCTGCCAGACGGCACACTACATCTAAAAGACGACGTTTTCCCGTCGCCTGAAAGAACGCGACGCCTGCTTCGATCAAATGACCTGCACAGTACAACTCATGACACTCGGCGAGGTTAGTCCAGCGTTCATCCGGGGCTTTCACTGTAAAGTATGTATTGAGATAGCCGTCTTCACACTGCGCAGCGGCCACCAACTCGATGACCTCATCTGCGGTTTTCTCAAGTTCCGCATCAGGTTTCTGGCACAGGGACCAGGCGACTGCCTCCAGCCATTTCGCTACGTCGCTATCCTGAAAAACCATGCCGTAAAATTCGCCATCCTGCAGTCCTGCGGCGATACGAAAGTTCTCTATCGCATGACTTGGTTCCGCCTCTGCAATGCGGTCATTCAGCGCATCCCACTGGTAGGGGATCACTACATCACGGACCAACTGTTGGTATTGTCCGAGGAACGGATCGCTGACGGTGAGCTTATGCAGGTCGACTTCCAGTACGTTCATTTCGTGCTCCTTAAGGCTGTACATGACGCTGACGCAGATCGGTGGCAATGCGCGACATCATCGGATTATTGAGTTTGCAGATGCGAATAGACAGCGCCAACAGCAGGTGGAACAGCGCGGGAAGCAGCGTCTCCATCGCGGTAATTCCTTGCAGCGAACTGGCGGTTTGGTTACCAGCGCCTGGCTGATAGGCGACAAAAATAAATAACAGGCTGATGATCCCCGCGCTTGAGGCCCAGGCCAGCTTGATGAAAAACAGGTTGAAGGCGAAATTCATGCCGGAAGAACGCACGCCGGTTTTCCACTCGCCGTAATCGTCGGCAAAGGCCATCAGCGAGAAGTGCAGAGGCAGCGTAAAGCCCAGAATAATGCCGTTGCCGAGAATAACCGCCAGCCATAATGTTTGATAAGCCGGGCCGGTCGGCAGGAACCACATCATCACTGCCAGGGCTGCCAGCACCAGGTTGGTGTAGTAATAGAGTTTGACGGTATCTATACGGCGGGTCAGCGGGCTGACAACCACTGAACCGATGATGGACGCAAAGGTCACCATGGTGAAAAACAGCGACGTGTAAGCGGTACTGCCTTCCAGCACGTAGGTAATGAAATACATGTACCCGCCGCCACGAATATTGAAGACGTTAATCAGCAGGAAAGACATCACCAGCATTAGCAGCAACTGGTCATTTTTGCGTAGCCCACCAATGTGTTCACGCAGGGTAAATTTCCCCATCATCGCCAGCGGCACACGCTCGCAAACCCAGAAGAAGCAGCACAGGAACATCACCACAGCGATGGCGCACAGGATGCCCACGCCGAACTGATAACCCTGCGCGGCATTGCCCTGACCCAGAATATCCACCATCCACGGCAGACCAACGGAGACAAGGAATCCCGCCACGCCGCACAGCACAAAGCGCCAGGACTGACAGGCGATCACCTCGTTATGGCGGGTCGTCATGGTGTTGATCAGCGCACAATACGGTACGTTGATGGCGGTATAGCCGACAGAGAGCAGTAGATAGGTGCCGAATGCCCAGGCGATTTTTACGCTCATGCTGGCGTCAGGGACGGTAAACGTGAGTACGCCAATGATGCCAATGGGAATTGCCACCCACAGCTGCCATGGGCGAAAACGCCCCCAGCGGCTTTGCGTGCGGTCGGCAAGTATGCCCATTATCGGATCGGAAATGGCATCAAATACACGCAGGGCAATAAACAATGTGCCGACCAGCGCGGGCGTTAACCCGAAGACATCGGTATAGAAAAATGTCAGGAAGTTCATGATCAGACAGGTAATTACCGTCCCGCCAGCATCGCCTAACCCATAACCTATTTTTTCACGCAGGGATAATTTGTCGTCCTGGGCACGCTGTGCCAAATCAGATGTCGTAATCGGAGCCGAAGTCATAAATAACTCCCGGAGAGGATGTTCAGAAAGTATCCCGCTACGTTGCGGGTTATTTGTTTGTAATTTGCAAAGTACGTTATTTATTCTGCACGAAATGTTTGGGTCAACAAGGGAAGAGAAAAGTATAAAAAGATGACAATTCCGACTTCATTATAAAAATGTGATTTCGATCCAGTGAAAAGCAAGTTTATCGTGAATAATCAATAATAAAGAGCAGTTTAAATAATGCAAAAAGCGGGAATTTGAATATATATGCTCGAATTGTCCATGTCTCTTCCGATTAAAGTGCAAAATGGTGGGCTATTTATTTCCCGAGGTGTGGGAAGCCATCCGGCGCGGCAATTGCAATCCTGGGAAATCATCTTTGTCGAAAAAGGGACATTAACGATTCGCGAAGGTCAGACCGTTTTTTGCGTGAATGCTGGAGAAAGTTTGCTGTTATGGCCGCAGCGTTCGCATATTGGTGTGGGACAGTTTCCGGCTGATTTGAAATTTTACTGGCTACACTTTGAGGTGACAGCAGAAAACGATGCTTCACTTACAGAACCGTTGCTTGCGATTCCTCAGCATGCCCGGGTTAGCGAGCCACAATATATTATTTCGCTGTTTCGCCAGTTCTTACGTGAGCAGGAAAATATTCATCGCAGCGTTGCATTGGAACTGATCCTACTGCTGATTTTGCAGCAAATCTCCGCGGCGGCTAGCGAGCAACCCGCAGATAGCCCCGGTAATGCGCTGGCATGGAAAGCGCAACAAATAATCCACACCCAGTTCCACCTGCCGATTAGTGCTTCAACTCTGGCGAAAGAGCTGCATTGCAATGCGGATTATCTGGGGCGTGTATTTCGGAGCGCTTTCCGGCTGACGCTAACTGAAGCATTGCATCGCCAGCGGGTAAGGGCGGCAGAAAAGCTGTTGATCAGTGACTCGCTGTCGCTTACCGAAGTGGCGATTAAATGTGGATTTAATGATGTGGGTTACTTTCGCAAAATCTTTCGTAAGCATACCAGCCTGACGCCTGCGGCGTGGAAAAGGCGCTACTGCAAAGAGCATATTAATTCGGCGTAAATGAGGATCGCCGGGTGGCGCTATGCTTACCCGGCCTAAAAATGACAGACCAGTGCAAGCACAGCGCCGCCGGACGTTAATTTTGCCCGTAATACGCATTCACACCGTGTTTACGCAGATAGTGTTTATCCAGCAACTCAGGCTGCATATCCGGTAACTGCGGAGCTAACTGGCGCGAGAAAAGCCCCATGTAGGCGCATTCTTCGAGTACCACTGCGTTATGTACGGCGTCTGCGGCATCTTTACCCCAGGCAAACGGACCGTGTGAATGCACTAACACTGCCGGAACCTGCAGCGGATTGAGATCGCGTTGCTCAAAGGTCTGAATGATCACTTCACCGGTTTGATATTCGTATTCACCATTGATTTCCTCAACGGTCATCAGCCGGGTACACGGAATAGAACCATAGAAATAATCGGCATGCGTGGTGCCCCATGCCGGGAGATCAAGACCCGCCTGCGACCAGATCGTCGCGTGGCGTGAGTGAGTATGGACGATCCCACCGATCTCAGGGTAGCGGCGGTACAGCGCCAGATGGGTTGGCGTGTCTGAGGAGGGTTTTTTACTGCCTTCAACCACGTTGCCGCTGGCAATATCCACCACCACCATATCGTCGGCGGTCATCACGTCATATTCCACGCCGGACGGCTTAATCACCATCAGCTTACGCGTTTCATCCACAGCGCTGACGTTACCCCAGGTAAAGGTGACTAAACCATGAGCCGGAAGCGCCAGATTGGCCGCCAGCACATCGGCTTTCAGTTGTTCTAACATGAAAATCCTCCTTCCTGCATACGTGCTTCTATCCAGCGTCGTGCCTGGATAATTTCCAGTACCGGCTCTTTTGCTTTTTCAGTCCACATTTCAATCAGAAACGACCCGCGATAGTTCAGCTCATGCAGCGTTTTGAAGATACCAACAAAGTCCACGCACCCTTCGCCAAAGGGCACATCGCGAAACTGGCCCGGATGGGTTTCGGTTACTGGCAGTGTGTCTTTCAGATGGATAGCGGCGATACGGTCGATGCCCAGCGTCAATTCGGCAGTGACGTCATTACCCCATGCGCTGAGGTTGCCCACATCCGGGTAGACGGTGAACCACGGCGATGACAGCATTTCATCCCACTTTTTCCACTTGCTAATTGAGTTCATAAAAGCGGTATCCATGATTTCTACCGCCAGCATGACCTGCGCGGCGGCGGCTTGCTCGACTGCCCATGCCAGCCCTTCGGCAAAGCGCTGCTGCGTACCTTCGTCATGTTCCTCGTAATAGACGTCGTAACCTGCCAGTTGAATAGTGCGAATACCGAGATCGCGCGCCAGACGAATGGCTTTGGTCATGATGTCGCGTGCCCGAATACGGACTGATTCATCGCGGCTGCCAAACGGAAAACGGCGGTGGGCGGATAGGCACATTGAGGGGATTGCCACGCCGGTTTCTAACATTGCGCTCACCAGCGATGCACGCTGAGCAGGACTCCACTCAAGACGCGACAGACGTTCATCGGTTTCATCCACTGACATCTCGACGAAATCAAAACCACAGCTTTTCGCCAGCACCAGACGCTCCGGCCAGGAGAGGTCTTTCGCCAGCGCTTTTTCATAGATACCTAACGGATGATTACGCATACTGTGCTCCCCAGATAGCATCGATTTGCGTATGGAATTCAGCGGCAACCTGCGTTGGGTTTTGCGCCCCAGCCAGCGCGCGTCCGGCGATAAAGGCTTTGACGTTGATATCGCGAAACAGCGGCAGGTCGGCGGGCGTAATCCCGCCGGTAATCGACAACTCCAGACCGATATCGGAAAGCGCTTTCATGCGCGCCAGATCAGCTTCTCCCCATTGTTGTCCGCTGGCCTGAGCATCGCGGCCACGATGGTAAATTGCCTGGCGAACCCCAACGCGATACCAGTCACGGGCATCATCCAGCGTCCAGTTGCCGAACAGTTCCATCTGAATTTCGCCGCCGCAGGACTGCGCGACGCCATGGCCTTTCTCTACCGTCGCCAGTGGGGCAGCGCAGATGATAGTCATCCAGTTAGCGCCAGCGCCAAACGCTTGCTGTGCGAGGGTTTCGCCCGCATCGGCTACCTTCCAGTCGGCAACGATGATTTTATTTGGACACTGGGTACGCAGCGCTTTCACGGCAGCCAGGCCTTCGGTTAAGCAGAGAATCGTCCCTGCCTCAACGATATCAACGCTCTCTTGTAGCAGTGCGACATCGTGTTGGGCCGCCTGCAGGTTGGTGTGGTCGAGCGCCAGTTGCAGTAATGGTCGACTCATCATTCGTGCTCCTTAATGCGGGCGTGATAGCCCTGTAGTGCGGTAATTAAATTCTGGTATTGGCGGTATTTACGCTGGTAGCTCGCATGCGCCGTAGCGTCTGGCAGCAGTGTGCGAACCGGGTGCTGTAAGCTGCGCTGCGCGTCACTGAAATTGTGATAAACGCCGGTGCCTACGCGGGCGGCGAGCGCAGCGCCAAAGCAGCCGGTCTCTTCAATCTGTGGCAATTCGATACGTAAACCGCTGACGTCCGCCAGCATTTGCATCCAGATGTCGGAGTGCGCTGGACCTCCGGTGACGCGCAGGGTATGTGCCTGCGTAAAACGTTCGCGCATGCGGTTCAGATGGGTCATGTGGCTGAAAACCACGCCTTCGTAGATAGCCTGTAATAAGTGGGCACGAGTGTGTATAGCCTGCATGCCATAAAAGCCGCTGGTCATCTCCAGTCCGGCGTTGCTGCCGTACAAAAAGGGCAGAAAGAAAAGCTCGCTACCGGCTTTCGGTAAGCTGGCAACGGCCTGATTAATCTCATCAAAAGAGAGTTCGCCCCACTGGGCGGTAAACCATTCCAGATTGCCTGAAGAGGTCGGACTGGCTTCATGAACGATGTACTGCCCGTCATTTACATAGCGACCATAGACATAGGGATGGGGCTCGTGGTCGCGCAGGCCGTGAGCGATCCCGCTGGTGACGGCCCAGGTACCCATCACCGCGTTGAGGGTGCGTTCATCTTCGATACCGGCGCAGAGTGCGGTGGAAACCACATCAAACAGTCCGCCGACGACGGGGGTACCCGCCGCCAGACCGGTTATGGCGGCTGTCTGAGCGGTGATTTCCCCGCATATTTCTGCTGAACCAACGATGGGGGGCAGGGCATTGTCGATTTCACTGATGCCCAGCCACTGAGTCAGCCTCGGGTCGTACTGACCCGTGGTCATGTTGTAGAGGTTCGACTCGGAGATATTGCTCTCTTCACAGCCTTTGGCGCCGGTTAAGCACCAGCGCAGGTAGTCATGACCCATCATGACGCTACAAATTTGCGCGTAGCGCTGGGGGGTGTTCTCTTTCACCCAGCGCAGGAGCGATGCCGGATGACCGGTCCACAATGTCTGGCGGGTGATCGGGTAGAGCTGCTCAGGTATCCCATCCTGCTGCCAGCGCTGAACGATTTCCATCGCGCGTCGGTCAGAAGAGAGAATGGCATTGCCTAGCGGCTTATCTTGCTTATCGAGAAGGAACAGACCTTTGCCCTGAGCGGATATACCGACGCCTTTGATTTGCTCACCGCACACGCCTGTGCGCTTTAACAGCCCGGCGATGGTCGCGACGCACTGTTGCCACAGTTGGTGCATATCGCGTTCGGCGTAACCTGGCAATGGCGATATTGTCTGCAGCGATTGCCGGTTAATTCCCTGCTCATGACCTTTGGCATCATACAAACCCGCTTTCAGATATGTACCGCCACAATCAATACCCATCCAGAAGGTCGCTTTCTCACTCATCTTTGTTATCTCATTTTTGCCGGATGGCGCTGCGCTTATCCAGCCTGGGACGGTTGCTACCTGTAGGCCCGGTAAGCGAAGCGCCACCGGGCATTGTTTTAAGCTGTACGTTTATGTGGATTCAGCGTCTTTAGCGGCGCGGCACCTGCATCGCATTTCGCTGGTAGCAACAGGGCCATCAGCGCGGCCAGAGCCAGTGAAATTGCCAGGCAATAAACGCCCGCATCTTTGCTGTACAGGGTGATGAGAACGCCGACTGCGTAAGGGCCGCAGAAACCACCGAGGTTGCCGAGAGCGTTGATGACCCCACGTGCGCCACCGGCCATTTCCGCACTGAACAAACGTGCTGGAATAGTCCAGAACACGCCCGCAGCCGATTGCAGGAAGAATCCGCAGCCGACCAGCGCGGCATAAGCCAGCCAGACGTTATTTTTCAGCGCCACAGAGAGGAACATGCACAAGGCGAAGCCAATCAGCGGTAGGCAGACGAACAACTTGCGTTTACCGGTGCGGTCAGAGAGTGAAGAGAAAAGGAACATCCCGGCAATTGCGCCGACGTATGGCAGAATGGCGAGCATGCCGACCTGTCCCATGCTGCTGTGAGTCAACTCTTTGAGGATGGTCGGCAGCCACAGGGTGTAACCGTAAATCCCGGTCTGATAGAAGAAGTTCAGCGCGATTAGCTGCCACATGGTTTTATCGGAAAGTACCGCACTCAGAGAGGCATTTTTGACCTCTGTTCCGGCAATGGCTTTTTGCTCGGCGGCCAGGGTTTCTACCAGGTAATTTTTCTCCGCCTCAGAGATCCAGCGTGCTTCCTGCGGACGGTCGTAAACGGTATAGGCCCACAGCACCAGGACGACGACAGACAGTAAGCCTTCAATGATAAACAGCCAACGCCAGTCGAGTACGGTGATGATCCAGCCCGAGAGCGGGGCGGTAATGATCCCGGCAATCGGCACAAACATAATCACAATCGCATTGGCGCGACCGCGCTCGGCGTCGGGGAACCAGTTGCTGATCATCGTCAGCACGACCGGCAGCATGCCGCCTTCAGCAACACCGAGTAAGAAACGCAAAACCAGCAGTTGATACTGATTCGTGATTAATCCCGTCAGAACGGAAATAACCGCCCAGGCAACTAGCGACCAGCCGATAAATTTCTTGCCGCTGCCGTGTACGGCAATTTTTCCGCCGGGAACCTGTAAAAACAGATAACCGATAAAGAAAATACCACCGGCCAGACCGGCCATGGTGGCGGAAATACCTAATTCTTCATCCATTCCGCCGGGCATCGCGAATGCGATATTGACGCGGTCCATATAAGAAATAATACAGGCGATAAGAATAGGTGGAATAATCCGTAGCCAGCGCTGACGGGGTATGTCTTGAAGTGTAGGGCGAGAGGTCATGTTCATATTAATATTCTCGTAGAGTAGTATTTTATTTTTATAGTTTTGCTTTATTTAATGCGGCGATACCGTCGCGCAATATCGCTACACGATGGCTCACATCTGCACTGGCATTTATTTCCAGCAATTTAATGCCAGAAAATTGCAATGGGTCTGCTCCTGCGCAGGCGAATAATTCGTGGGCATGCTCTGTGGTCATTAGACCTTCTGGACAGAAAGGGGCAAACGGTGCATGTAAGTCCTGCCACTCGCCGTATTCCCCCGCAAGCGTGGTACCGGAAAACATCAGTGCGCCCAGTTTTCCAGCCCGTTTGGTCTGCTGCGTGTGGGTCAGTGGTAGGGTGAGGTTCCGCCCTTCAATGGCCGAGCGCGCCCAGTTAATGCACACGCTGATGTCATATCCGGCTATCGCGTCCAGCACGTTGCCTAACGGTAAAAATCCTTTGCGTGGCGCGGGGCCTGTCATGGCATCGCAATGTTCCAACACCAGATCGCAGGACCAGTCCCAGCGGGTAATTTCTTTCAGCGAACGAGCAAACGCGTCGGTGGCCTGAGCGACGTTCGGGTTGCCCGCCAGCGGGGCAGCATGCAACTCCAGTGCAATCACTTTTCCGCCGTTGGCCGCATTGATATGGTTGATTTTCTGCTGCAGATGACGGTAATACGCCACGCAGGCTTTACGCTGTTCTTCATCGCTGGAGGCCAGCCCGAAACCACCATTAATACCGCGACGGCGCATGGTTTCCATAATGGCCGTGACCACGATTTGCCAGTCGCCCGGCGTATGGCGTAATAACCATTCGTCGCCTAACGGGTGCAGATGTTCAAGACAGGGCTGCTCCAGTCCGCGAATATCCGGGGTATCGGAGAGTTGTCGCCAGAATTCCTTCTCTTCCTCTTCACTCTTTTGGTGAAATGAGGGTGCACAGGGGTACGCACCGATAATATAACCGGTAGTGTTAGCTTTCATTTTTTGTGCTCCTTTTATAAAACTGAAATAGCAACCTTCACGACTATTTTGCGGATCGGTGTGGCGACAGTTTTATGACATGCTGGACGATGAACATCCTGCGGGAAAAATATGGCGTAACTTCCCGGAATCATTTCAATAAAAGATTCATGTTCGCTGGCGTGATAAAAAATAATATCGCGCTGTTCTAATAGCGATTCACTGATTTGGTTATTCCCGGTATCAATGGCGATCCCGATTTTCTCTTCACCCCAGGCCAGAAACTGAATATCCAGATAGCGGCGATGCACCTCAGGACGATTTTCGGCAACGTCACGCGTGGTTAAATCAATAATTTGCGCGAAGATATTTTTACCGTCGATCTCCACCACGCCCGGCTCTAGTTTGCGAAAATCTGTGGTGCGCAGAAAGTCGAGCGCCCTTTCAATCGCAGCAGGCAAATGGCATGGGTTAGGTTGAGCAATATGTCCGAAGATCATGGTGTTGCTCCTTACAGGGCCTGAATTTTTGCCCAGACGCTGTCGTCAACGGTGATACCGTTCCGGCGATTTTCTTCCAGTAGCTTCGTAAACTCGTGGCCCGGCAGACGGACAGGCGTGTTTTCATCTGCACGTTCGGCGGTGGTGATGAAATCCATAATCCGCTGTAGCTTGGCATCACGGGTGGCGCCATCGATCAGTTTATCCACTTCAATGGCGATAAATATCTGTGAAACGCCATATTCATCGCTGTTATCCTGGGTGACTTCCGCAACGGAAGAGCCATCAGAAAGCAGGGTGGCAATCATATCCAGCACAATCGACAGACCTGAACCTTTCCAGTAACCCATTGGTAATATGCGGCGGTTTTTTTCGATAACGCCCGGCTCTTTGGTGAGATTGCCTTCATCATCAAAGCCACCGTCTACCGGCAGTTCGCGACCGGCCAGGCGATTCACTTCCAGCATGCCGTAGGAGAACATCGACATCGACATATCAACCATGGTGATTGGCGATGAGGGGATCGCGACGATCAGCGGGTTAGTACCAATGCGGCACTCTTTCGAACCCCACGGTGGCATGACGGCAATCGAGTTAGTCCAGCAGATACCGATATAACCTTTCTCCGCCGCCTGCCAGCCATAGCTGCCGCCGCGCATCCAGTGGTTGGCGTTACGCAGTGCGACCAGGCCAATACCGTGATCGGAGGCCAGCTCAATGGCTCTGTCCATCATCTTTTTCGCCGTCAGATTGCCGATCGAACGCTGAGCATCCCATTGTTCAATCGCCCCCAGGCTGGTAATGCGTTGCGGTTTGGCCTCAGGAATGATGTCGCCGTTATCCAATTGCTGAATAAAACGAGGAAAACGATTCACACCGTGCGAATAAACGCCGGACTCTGTAGTGCGCGCAAACATTTCGGCACAGGCATCGGCGGTTTCAACGGCAATACCGCGTGCCAGCAGTACCCGATTGAACGCATCTTTCAACTGCTCAAAAGTGACTTTCATTCCTGTTTCCTTGTTTAAATTTGATCGCTTTTTTATCTCTAAATTTCACTATGCGAAATCTGATTTCAAATATAGCGATCAAATTTTGACAGATCAACGGGGTGGTCTATTTTTTAAAATCATCAAAATCAAATAGTTGTGTTTTTTCGGTTCAGATCGTGAACTGAAACACACTTTGCGCTACCATCAGAGCGCGACGAAAAGGGGAGCGGAAGCGATGGGCACAAAAGAGAGTGAAATGACGCAAGACAAAGAGAGGCCAGCCGGAAGTCAGAGCCTGTTCCGTGGTTTGATGTTGATTGAGATTCTGAGTAACTATCCGAATGGGTGCCCATTGGCCCATCTGTCTGAACTGGCCGGGCTGAACAAAAGTACTGTGCATCGACTCCTGCAAGGGCTGCAGTCCTGCGGATATGTCACGCCTGCACCTGCTGCGGGTAGCTATAGGCTGACCACCAAATTTATCGCCGTTGGGCAGAAGGCACTGTCGTCACTGAATATCATCCATGTTGCCGCGCCGCACCTCGAAGCGTTGAATATTGCTACTGGTGAAACAATCAACTTCTCCAGCCGTGAAGATGACCACGCGATTCTGATTTATAAGCTGGAACCGACGACGGGCATGCTGCGTACTCGCGCTTATATCGGTCAACATATGCCACTGTATTGCTCCGCGATGGGTAAAATTTACATGGCGTTTGGGCATGCGGATTATGTGAAATCTTACTGGGAGAGCCATCAGGATCTTATTCAGCCGCTGACCCGCAATACCATTACCGGTTTACCGGCGATGTACGACGAATTGGCGCAGATCCGCGAAAGCAGTATGGCGATGGATCGGGAAGAGAACGAATTGGGCGTTTCCTGTATTGCCGTGCCGGTGTTTGATATTCATGGTCGGGTGCCGTACGCAGTGTCAATTTCACTCTCTACCTCGCGACTTAAGCAGATAGGGGAAAAAAATCTACTCAAGCCGCTACGGGAAACCGCGCAGGCGATTTCAAATGAGCTGGGTTTTACCGTTCGCGATTAAGGTTATTCAGGCACCTGACAATATTTAACCGTTTCCCCTGTCCGATCAAAGCGTCAGGGGCGGTCTCTCTGGCACTCTGTGGTTTTCACGCAGAGGGAGGGGGCAATGAACGCGTTTATTATGGCGGATGCGGCAAAATGTATTGGGTGTCGTACCTGCGAAGTTGCCTGCGTCGTCGCGCATCAGCAAAATCAGGACTGTGCTTCGGTCTCTTCTTCTGCGTTTATACCGCGGATTCGGGTCATCAAAGACGACGCCTTTACCACGGCGGTCGCCTGCCATCAATGCGAAGACGCTCCCTGTGCGAATGTTTGTCCAACTCACGCCATTCGTCGTGAACATGGGCATATCTTCGTTGAACAGGCACGTTGTATTGGTTGTAAAAGCTGTATGCTGGCCTGCCCGTTTGGGGCAATGAATGTCGTTGCCCGTTCGTCGCGGGTGCAGGCGATAAAATGCGATTTGTGCTGGCATCGCGAGGCGGGACCAGCGTGTGTCGAAGCCTGCCCGACCAGCGCGTTGCAGTGTGTTGATGCCGTCAGTATTCAGCGCCAGCGCCTGCGTTCACAGCCGCTGTGAAGTGAGCCCGACCCGCACCTGGGTCGGGTTTGCGTTAGCCTTCCAGCCAGGCGCGTTCGATCTCTTCAGCCAGAATCTTCACGCCAGCTTCGATTTTCTCCGGCTCTGGCACGTAGTTCATCCGCATGCACTGATGGGTATGCGGCCAGGGTTTATCCAGCCCCGGGAAGAAGTAGTCACCAGGAACCATCAGTACGCCGCGCGCTTTCAGACGCTGATACAACAGTTCGGTGGTGATCGGTAAATCTTTGAACCATAGCCACAGGAAAATCGCGCCTTCAGGTTTATGGATAAGGCAGCGATCTTCTGACAAATAGCGGCGAATAATCGCAACCGTCTCCTGAACGCGCTGATAGTAAAACGGCTTGATAACCGTTTCGGACAGGCGCAGCAGATCGTTACGTTTAATCATCTCGCACATCATCGCCGGTCCCATCCCGCCAGGTGCAAGGCTGATGATGCCGTTCATATTGGTAATCGCCGTGATGATTTTTTCATTCGCGATAATGATGCCGCAGCGGGAGCCTGGCAGACCCAGCTTGGAAAGGCTCATGCACAACACAATGTTGGGGTTCCACAGTGGGCGTGCTTCGCTAAAGATAATGCCAGGGAATGGTACGCCATAGGCGTTATCAATCACCAGCGGGATCCCATGCTGGTTGGCCAGCCGGTCCAGCTTCATCAGCTCGTCGTCGGTGATCACGTTGCCTGTCGGGTTAGTGGGGCGCGACACGCAGATCATGCCCGTTTCTTCACCGATGTGCAGGTGTTCAAAATCAACGTGATACTTAAACTGGCCTTCCGGTAGCAGCTCAATGTTCGGACGTGCTGAGACGAAGAGATCTTCTTCCAGCCCGGAATCGGCATAGCCAATGTATTCCGGCGCTAACGGGAATAACACTTTTTGCGTTGTTCCGTCAGCGCGGCGTCCGGCGAACAAATTGAATAAGTAGAAAAACGCGCTCTGACTGCCATTTGTCAGTGCAATATTTTGTGGCTCGATATCCCAACCCTGCTTCTCACGTAGCAGTTTCGCCAGTTCAGACAGTAGCACGGTTTTCCCTTGCGGACCGTCATAATTGCAAAGCGCATCAGTGGCTTTGCCGTTTTCCAGCATATCTGCCAGCAGAGACTGGAAGTAATTTTGCATCTCTGGAATTTGCGCCGGATTACCACCGCCGAGCATGATGGCGCCTGGGGTGCGTAAACCGTCGTTGAGGTCCTCCATCAGGCGGGTGATGCCTGAATGGCGGGTAAATTTGTCGCCAAAAAGTGAGAATGTCATAGCAGGGGGTCTGTCGAACTGAGTAGTAAAGTGGCTAACCATAGCGCTACCTATGGCAGGGTGCAAATCAGGGGGAACGAGCTGGATTGATGTTTTGTGCTGCAGATGTTTACCTGGCTGGTTTTTTATTTTGTGTTGGGCTTCCCGCTGTATGCACAGCGGGAAGCCTGTTGGGATCAGGGCTGACCGGCCCACACCACCATCACCTTATCGTCGCCATGCTCGCGGATAAATCCGTATCCCTGCTTCAATGTCAGCGTGGTCTGTTTACCAGCACCGATGGCGGGATGTCTGGCCCGGAACTGACTGATGCGCTGCCAGTGAGCGACGCTGGCGGCAGATTTCCCGGCCACATCCTGCCAGTTCATTTCTGAGCGCGTACCCTGCAATGGGTCTGAACCTGTTGGTCCAAAGGGCCGGGCCGACTCGTCTCCGTAAAAGAGTTGTACCGCGCCTGGCGCCAGAAGCAATAGCTCGGCGGCTTTGTCTCCACCTTCGCGGAACAGACGCGTATCGTGCGAGGAAAGATAGCTCAGAACGTTGAAATCCTGCAATTTCTCAGCCATCTGTTGCCAGGTGACATCCATATTTGCCAGACAATCGACGGCCTTTGCCGCCTGCTCCTGATAGTCGAAATTGATCATCGCATCAAAGCCGTGACGGTAATAGTCGCTTTGCATCACGCCGTGACCCCAGGCCTCGCCGGTCATCCAGAAAGGTTTGTCATCCAGCGCTTTATCCGGGTTCGCTTTCTTCCATTCAACCAGCGCCGTGCTGGCCTGTGTTTTTAACTGCTGCCAGGCGGGAAGTTCGACGTGTTTGGCGGTATCGACCCGAAACCCGTCAATCCCGTAATCACGCACCCACTGGCTGAGCCAGTGGGTCAGATAATCGCGGGGCGTATAACCAGCAATAGCTTTAGCGTGCGTATCCGGTTTGTGTTGGTAAAAGTTTGGCAGCCCGGAAGGCGTGGTGGATTCGGTTTTCAGATCGGGTAGGAAAGCCAGCGACATGGTCAGGTCGTCAAAACCCGGATTGTCGTAATCGCCAATATCGGTGCGGATCCAGTTTTTCCCCCACCATTTTTCCCAGCCTGCTTTATCGCTGAAGTTGATGTAATCATTAAAGCTGTGCCAGCTTTGCCCGGCGGCTGGCTTCCAGTCCGTCCAGCGTTCACCGAGCGTGTTTTTCAGTTCATCGCCCGACAAGTACAGGGCCCCAAACTGATACTCCTGCATATCCGCCAGCGTGGCGTAGCCGGTATGATTCATGACGACATCAAACAGGATGCGAATGCCGCGCTGGTGCGCGCCGTCAACCAGCGCACGCAGGTCAGCTTCATTACCCATATTCGCGTCGAGCGTGGTCCAGTCCTGAGTGTAATAGCCGTGGTAAGCATAATGGGGGAAATCGCCTTTGGTGCCACCGCCGACCCAGCCGTGGATTTGCTCAAACGGCGCGCTGATCCATAACGCATTGACGCCCAGTTGTTGCAGATAGTCGAGTTTGCTGGCGAGCCCGCGCAAATCGCCCCCGTGGAAGGTACCAATTTCCTGCATGCCGTCGTTGCGACGCCCGTAGCTGTGGTCGTTGCTCGGGTCACCATTTACAAAGCGATCCGTCAGGACGAAATACACCGTAGCGTTATGCCAGTCGAAAGCTGCCGGGGCATCAGTTTCCGCCCGTTCCAGCAGCAACAGCCCGTTGCTGGCTGCGGCAGGCTGTAGGGTAATCGACCCATTTTTTACCGTTGCCGTTTGCTGGCTGTAGAAATCACGCACCACGGCACCTTCCGGAAAGGTCTGGCTCACATCCAGTGTTAACGGCGAACCATCCCATTTCGGGCACTGGCGAATCTGGGTCGTGACAGGGTCTGCGGCGCTTTTTACCGAGAGCATCAACGTTGGCGTTCCGGAGCGGGTATCCACTTCCAGCGTGTAATCGCCGTCTTTGAATAAGCGCCACTGCGGCGGGGTGCCTTCACACGGTTTTAGCGACAGCATCTGGTTGAGTTTTATCGCATCAGCAGGCTGCCAGCACTGTTGGTCAAAATTTAGGATTAAAGGACGCGTACCCTTCGTCAACGCTGCATGGCTGACGAATTTACCCGTACCTTCCGCTTCGAAGGTGGGGAGTCCCTGAGAAGTCCATGATGAGGCGATGGCAATGCCGGGCATGAGCGCCAGCGCAACGGCGGCAGGTTTCATAATGCTGTCCTTGGTGCTGCGATTTTCGCCAGTTTGCCAGTGAAATCAGGCCGGAAACTCCTCCTTTGAGTCGATTCCGCCAGGAGGAGAAGTGAGGGTGAGCGATCGCGCGCAAAAAATGAACTCATTTTGCGATAACCTCCACATTTTCTTCGAATTAATAGCACCCTGAACCGTTAATGCGTGACATGGTTTCAGAATTGGACTATTCCTTTGGGTGCTCTTGACGGCTATTTTTGATATGATTTGAGATTCATCTCTCATTTTTGTGAAAAATATAAGGTGTTGGAATGTATAAATCCGACCAGGAGACCTAATGATATTGACTCCCATTCGACGATATGGGGCAATGATTCTTATGTTACTCACCGTTGCATTTTCGGGTGAGGTGCTGGCAAAGACACACACGGCGACAACGAGTCACAAGCCCCAGGTAATCAAGACAAGTAATACACAGGTAAGCAGTAAACAAGAGTATTCTCGCAATAGTGCAAAGAGTAGTTCACTTCCTGATTTGCGAAAATACCCTTCCGGAACACCAAGGAAAAAAGCGTTTCTCCGGACGGTTATGCCTTATATTACCAGTCAAAATGCTGCCATTACGGCGGACCGTAACTGGCTGATTTCAAAACAGTACCAGAACCGCTGGTCACCGACTGAGCGTACGCGTATGAAAGATATCGCGAAGCGCTACAAGGTGAGCTGGTCTGGCAACACGCGTAAAATCCCATGGAATACGTTGCTTGAGCGCGTAGACATTATCCCGACCAGTATGGTGGCAACCATGGCTGCGGCTGAAAGTGGCTGGGGTACGTCGAAGCTGGCGCGTAGCAACAACAACCTGTTTGGCATGAAATGTGGCAAAGGTCGTTGTAACAATGCCCCGGGTAAGGTGAAAGGCTACTCACAGTTTGAATCGGTGAAAGAGTCGGTGAATGCTTACGTCATCAACCTGAACACGCATCCGGCTTACTCTTCATTCCGTAAGTCACGTGCGCAGCTGCGTAAAGCCGATCAGGAAGTCACCGCTACCGCGATGATTCATAAGCTGAAGGGTTATTCCACTAAAGGACAGAGCTACAACAATTATCTGTTCGCAATGTATCAGGATAACCAGCGTTTAATCGCCGCGCATATGTAATTCTGTGTGCCGGATGGCGGCTTCGCCGCATCCGGCAATAATCCTCACAGCAACACTTCGCTGTTCACATCGCGATACTCTTTGGGCGTCGTGTCATACTCTTTCTTAAAGACCGAATAAAAATATTGCAGAGACGGATAGCCGCACATCTGTGAGATTTCGTTGATTGAAAGCGTGGTAGATATCAACAGGCTGCGCGCTTTTTCCAGCTTTTCGGCATGAATCACGGCGTGGATAGTCTCTCCGACCTCTTCTTTAAAACGCTTCTCCAGATTCGAACGAGAAATCCCCACTGAATCCAGCACTTGTTCAACCTTAATACCTTTACAGGCATGGTTGCGGATAAAGTGCATCGCCTGAATCACCGCCGGATCGGTTAATGAACGGTAGTCGGTTGAGCGGCGTTCAATGACGCGCACCGGAGGAACCAGTGTACGTTGCAGCGGCAGCTCTTCATTTGCCAGTAAACGATGTAAGAGCTTAGCGGCCTGATACCCCATCTGCCTGGCTCCCTGAGCCACGGATGAAAGCGCCACCCGTGACAGATAGCGGGTCAGTTCTTCGTTGTCGATCCCAATCACACACAGCTTTTCCGGTACTGGAATATGCAGGTGCTCGCAGACTTGCAGGACGTGTCGTGCCCGCGCGTCGGTAACGGCGATAATACCGGTTTGCGGCGGTAGTGTTTGTAGCCAGTCCGCCAGACGATTTTGCGCGTGCTGCCAGTTTTCCGGTGCGGTTTCCAGCCCCTGATAGACAACGCCGCGGTACTTCTCTTTGGCAACCAGCTGGCAAAACGCATATTCACGTTCCGCGGCCCAGCGTTTGCCGCTTGACGATGGCAGACCATAGAACGCAAAGCGGTTAATCCCTTTTTCTTTCAGGTGCAGGAAAGCGCTTTCTACCAACGCGTGGTTGTCGGTGGCGATGTAATGTACCGGTGGATAATCTTGCTCCAGATGGTAGGAGCCTCCAACGCCGATGATGGGAACTTCAACATCGGCAAGTAATTGCGCAATATCATCATCGTCATAATCAGCAATAACGCCGTCGCCTAACCAGTCTTTAATATTATCGATACGGGCGCGGAAATCTTCCTCAATGAATATATCCCACTCGGATTGCGATGCCTGTAAATATTCACCCACACCTTCTACCACCTGGCGGTCGTAGGCTTTATTGGCATTAAATAGCAGAGTGATGCGGTGACGTTTATCAAACATAAGAACCTGTCCTGGAAAGGTTAACGTGGGCCTGTCGATACTAGCAAAACCGCAGGTACGACTGCTTGATGAAGCGTGACAAAATTCCTGATTGCCTGAGGCTACGCAAAATTTACATACTGGTCGCGGGATGACAATTGTCATTTTTTATCTGCGCATTACGGTTTTTTGTTTAATGACTAACCTTCGATCGCGATCGCTTTTTTATTTCTTTATTTAGCGCGTTTTTTTGGGAGCCAGCGCACGTTTGGGTATTCTCTTAATGGCGGTGTGAAATAACGTAATTGAGCAATAAATCAGGAAATTCCAGTATAGCCATATCGCAGTTTACTTGCCGTATTACCTGATTATGGAGCTTATTATGCCGGCTTATTTTGACCAACTCGATCGTGTTCGTTTCGAAGGCACTCAATCCACCAACCCGCTCGCATTTCGCCATTACAACCCTGACGAAATCGTATTGGGCAAGCGCATGGAAGATCATCTGCGTTTTGCGGCCTGCTACTGGCATACCTTCTGCTGGAACGGGGCGGATATGTTCGGTATGGGCGCTTTCGATCGTCCATGGCAGCAGCCTGGTGAAGCTCTGGCGCTGGCGAAACGCAAAGCGGATGTGGCATTTGAGTTTTTCCACAAGCTGAACGTGCCTTACTACTGCTTCCATGACGTGGATGTTTCGCCGGAAGGCGCGTCTTTGAAAGAGTACAAAAACAACTTTGCGCAGATGGTTGATGTGCTGGCGGCAAAACAGGAACAGAGCGGCGTGAAGCTGCTGTGGGGAACAGCAAACTGCTTCACTAACCCACGCTACGGTGCGGGTGCGGCCACAAACCCAGATCCAGAAGTGTTCAGCTGGGCCGCCACGCAGGTGGTTACGGCCATGGATGCCACGCACAAGTTAGGTGGTGAAAACTACGTTCTGTGGGGCGGCCGTGAAGGTTATGAAACACTGCTGAATACCGATCTGCGTCAGGAACGTGAGCAGATTGGTCGTTTCATGCAATTAGTCGTGGAACACAAACACAAAACCGGTTTCCAGGGCACTTTGCTTATCGAGCCGAAACCGCAGGAACCGACCAAGCACCAGTACGACTACGATGCGGCGACCGTGTACGGATTCCTCAAGCAGTTCGGTCTGGAAAAAGAGATCAAACTGAATATCGAAGCCAACCACGCTACGCTTGCAGGCCATTCGTTCCATCACGAAATCGCCACTGCTATCGCGTTGGGTCTGTTTGGCTCTGTCGATGCCAACCGCGGCGACGCACAGCTGGGCTGGGATACCGACCAGTTCCCGAACAGCGTAGAAGAGAATGCGCTGGTGATGTACGAAATCCTGAAAGCGGGCGGCTTCACTACCGGCGGCCTGAACTTTGATGCCAAAGTACGTCGTCAGAGCACCGATAAATACGATCTGTTCTATGGTCATATTGGCGCGATGGATACCATGGCGCTGTCGCTGAAAATTGCGGCCCGTATGATTGAAGACGGTGGCCTGGATCAGCGTGTGGCTAAACGTTATGCCGGTTGGAATGGTGAGCTGGGCCAGCAAATTCTGAAAGGCCAGATGACGCTGACAGAAATTGCGCAGTACGCTGAACAACACAACCTGGCGCCAGTGCACCAGAGCGGTCATCAGGAATTGCTGGAAAATCTGGTAAACCATTATTTGTTCGACAAATAACGGGTCTCTGAGAACGTCCGTAAGCCCGGTCAGCTAGCGCTACCGGGCCTTTCTTTAAGGAACGATGCCTTATGTATATCGGGATAGATCTTGGCACATCAGGCGTAAAGGCCATTCTGCTCAATGAGCAGGGCGATGTGGTGGCTTCAAAAACGGAGAAACTCACCGTCTCGCGCCCGCACCCGTTATGGTCAGAACAAGACCCTGAGCAGTGGTGGCTGGCAACGGATCGCGCGGTAAAAGCACTGGGTCAGCAGCATTCACTCCGCGAGGTGAAAGCGTTGGGGATTGCCGGGCAGATGCACGGCGCGACGCTACTGGATGAACAACAGAAGGTATTGCGTCCGGCTATCTTATGGAACGACGGTCGCTGTGCTGAAGAGTGCGAGATGCTGGAGAGTCAGGTTCCGCAGTCTCGTGCCATCACTGGCAACCTGATGATGCCTGGCTTTACCGCGCCAAAACTGCTGTGGGTGCAACGCCACGAGCCGGAGATTTTCAACCAGATTGATAAAGTCCTGCTGCCGAAAGATTACCTGCGTTTGCGCATGACCGGTGATTTTGCCAGCGATATGTCTGATGCGGCAGGGACAATGTGGCTGGATGTCGCGAAGCGTGACTGGAGCGATGTCATGCTGGCTGCCTGTAAACTGACTCGCGCACATATGCCTGCGCTCTATGAAGGCAGCGAGATTACCGGAACCTTATTGCCAGACGTCGCTAAAGCCTGGGGAATGCAGGAGGTTGCGGTTGTTGCCGGAGGCGGTGATAACGCGGCGGGCGCGGTTGGCGTAGGTATGATGAATGCCGGTCAGGCGATGCTTTCGCTGGGGACATCCGGCGTCTATTTTGCGGTGAGTGATGGTTTCCTTAGCAAACCGGAAAGTGCGGTTCACAGTTTTTGCCATGCTTTGCCTGAGCGATGGCATCTGATGTCTGTAATGTTAAGTGCAGCATCGTGTCTGGACTGGGCGGCAAAATTAACTGGACTGGCGAGCGTTCCTGCGTTGATTGACGCTGCGCAACAGGCGGATGAACACGCGGAGCCGGTCTGGTTTTTACCTTATTTGTCCGGCGAGCGTACGCCGCATAACAATCCGCAGGCTAAGGGCGTATTTTTCGGTCTGACGCATCAGCATGGTCCGGCAGAACTGGCACAGGCGGTGCTGGAAGGTGTGGGTTTCGCGCTGGCTGACGGTATGGACGTGGTACATGCCAGTGGCGTTCAGCCCGCCAGCATTACGCTGATCGGCGGTGGGGCACGCAGTGAATACTGGCGTCAGATGCTATCTGACATCAGCGGATTGCAGTTGGATTACCGTACCGGCGGTGACGTTGGCCCTGCACTCGGCGCGGCGCGCCTGGCGCAAGTTGCCATGAATCCGCAAACGTCGCTATCAGAGTTACTGCCTCAGCTTACGCTGGAGCAGGCGCATTATCCTGACGCGGAGCGTCATGCTCGTTATCAACAGCGTCGAGAAACCTTCCGTCGTATCTATCAGCAATTACAACCGCTGATGTCCTGACCACTTTCCCCTCTGGCTAGCAGAGGGGAATTTGCCGCATACATATATCCACAAAAATAATAAGTTACACGTATGGATGTATTCTGAAAGTCCTGCGTAGTCGCTTTTTTCTGTGTTGTCTTTAGCGGGTTATTCATATTGTATCCATGATGGATAAGGAGATCCCAATGAAGACAACCAGGCTGTTGCCATGGATATTATTTCTCTCAGGCATACTGACTTACAGTATCGGTTTATGGCGCGCATGCCCGTTATTGAGCGGCAAGGGGTATTTTTTGGGGGCGCTGATGACGGGGATGTTCGTAACGTATGCCTATCAGCGCGCAGTAAATCTCAATCAAAACGATGAACGCTTCGCTTCCGTATGTCAGATGGTGGCGCTCATCACGGCAGGGTTGTTGCTGGTGGGGGTGTGGAATGCCCCGTTGGCGCCCTTCGAAATAGGGTTATACCCGGCAGCATTCTTCGTCTGTTTAATGGGGCAATTTTTACTGCAGCGTTCGCGTAATCAGGCGCTACCTGGAGACACCTAACTCACCAGCCTACGCGTATCAATACGCTGCAACAGAATAGACAAAAGTAAACTTCCTGCCAGCGTGGCGCTGAAAATCCACAGCATATCCAGCGGTGGCCAGTTTTTGAGTTCAATTCCGTTGGTACGTAGTGCGTGAATGATCAGCGCATGAAAACCATAAATGCCCAATGAATGGCGAGAAATAAGGCCCAGTAGCGGCAGGGTACGTGTGCTGAGCGTATTTTTGACCAGCGTCAGGAGCGAGGCGGCGCAAATAAATACCGCTGGGCCGCAGTAGAGGTACCAGGTGTCGGCAAAATTGCCTCGCCAGCGCAGTTCATGCAATGTGCCACGAGAAATAATAAATACTGCGGTAATAAATACCGCCGCACAGAGCCAGCTGAGCGCACGCTTTTGCGTATCCATCATGCCAATCGCCCGGCCCAGCATGCCGTACAGGATGTAATAGAAAGTATCGCCACTGATGTACAGGTTGACTGGGAGCCACTCAAAGCCGCCGATTTTTTGCGAGACGGTGTTGGGATTGGCAATCACCCCAATCACAACCATGAGTGCCAGTAGCATCTTGCCGCTGATATTTTTCACCTGTATCAGCGGAGAAACCAGGTAGATGACGGCGATCGCGAAGAAAAACCACAGGTGATAGAACACCGGCTTTTGCAGTAGGTTCTTCAGCGACAGCTCAGCGTTGATCGAGGTAAACAGCAGAATATAGGCCAGTGCCACGCTGCTGTAAAACAGGATGCAGAGCGCGATGCGCAGGAAATGGCGCGGTTTGGCGCTACGCTCACCAAAGAACAGATAGCCCGAAATCATAAAGAACAGCGGAACGCTGACGCGAGAGGCTGAATTGAGCACGTTAGCCAGATCCCAATTCAACGGGCTGACGCTTTGCGCATTGGTGATGTACCAGGTTGTGGTGTGGATCATCACGACCATTAAACAGGCTATCCCGCGCAGGTTATCAATCCAGAAAATTTTGGGCTGCATCAGTTCCTCTGTGTCCATTAAAAAAAGTCTGACCGATATTTTGCGAACGTAGCTCACTGGAATAATCCGAGTTCTTACGCTAAAGCTTGAGATGGTCTGATGAGATTCTCAGAATAGGATCTGTTTCCAGACACTAATAATAAGACTGACCAGCAAACCAGGCGGTAATAAAATGATGATGAAGTATTTCTTTCCCGCGATCGCTGCCCTTTTGCTGGTAGCGTGCGCTGACACACAATCGTCTGCACCTGCGCAGAAAGCGCAAAAGGTTAAGGTCAGTGCCACACGTTCGCTGGATATGGAGTCATTGTGCAAAAATGAGGCGGCGCAACGCTACAACACTGGCGCGCAGAAAATTGATATCTCCGGACTGGAACAATTCCAGGGCAGCTATGAGATGCGTGGTTCTACCTTCCGTAAAGAGAGTTTTGTCTGTTCTTTTGATGCAGACGGGCAGTTTTTGCACCTTTCCATGCGCTAAGTTCCCCCTTTTTCCCGTTTCGTACTGTATATCTTGCAGCCAGCGGGTATACTGATCGCTTCCTTTAAATCCACACGTATCCAGCACGAAATAATATGCAAAAGTTTGATACCAGGACCTTCCAGGGCTTGATCCTGACCTTACAGGATTACTGGGCTCGCCAGGGCTGCACCATCGTTCAACCATTGGACATGGAAGTCGGCGCGGGAACATCTCACCCAATGACCTGCCTGCGTGCGCTGGGGCCGGAGCCGATGGCGACTGCTTATGTGCAGCCTTCTCGTCGTCCGACCGATGGCCGCTATGGCGAAAACCCGAACCGCTTACAGCACTACTATCAGTTCCAGGTAGTGATTAAGCCGTCTCCGGACAACATTCAGGAGCTGTACCTGGGTTCTCTGAAAGAACTGGGTATGGACCCGACCATTCACGATATCCGTTTCGTGGAAGATAACTGGGAAAACCCGACGCTGGGTGCCTGGGGTCTGGGTTGGGAAGTGTGGCTGAACGGTATGGAAGTGACGCAGTTCACCTACTTCCAGCAGGTTGGTGGCCTGGAATGTAAACCAGTAACCGGGGAAATTACTTACGGTCTGGAACGTCTGGCCATGTACATTCAGGGCGTAGACAGCGTTTACGACCTGGTCTGGAGCGACGGCCCGCTGGGTAAAACCACTTACGGCGACGTGTTCCATCAGAACGAAGTGGAGCAATCCACCTACAACTTCGAATACGCCGACGTGGACTTCCTGTTCACCTGCTTCGAGCAGTACGAGAAAGAAGCGCAGCAGCTGCTGGCGCTGGAAAATCCGCTGCCGCTGCCTGCGTATGAACGCATTCTGAAAGCCGCCCATAGCTTCAACCTGCTGGATGCGCGTAAAGCCATCTCCGTCACTGAGCGTCAGCGCTATATCCTGCGAATTCGCACCCTGACCAAAGCAGTGGCAGAAGCTTACTACGCTTCCCGTGAAGCCCTTGGCTTCCCGATGTGCAACAAAGACAAATAAGAGGCGGCCATGTCTGAGAAAACTTTTCTGGTGGAAATCGGCACTGAAGAGCTGCCACCAAAAGCACTGCGCAGCCTGGCTGAGTCCTTTGCTGCAAACTTTACCGCGGAGCTGGATAACGCTGGCATCGCGCACGGCAACGTTGAGTGGTTCGCTGCGCCGCGTCGTCTGGCGCTGAAAGTCGCGAATCTGGCGGAATCTCAACCCGATCGCGAAGTTGAAAAACGCGGTCCGGCCATTGCTCAGGCGTTTGACGCTGAAGGCAAACCGAGCAAAGCGGCAGAAGGTTGGGCACGTGGCTGCGGTATCACGGTTGATCAGGCTGAGCGTCTGACTACCGACAAAGGCGAATGGCTGCTGTACCGTGCGCATGTAAAAGGCGAAAGCGCAGAAACGCTGCTGCCAAACATGATCGCCACGTCACTGGCGAAGCTGCCTATCCCGAAACTGATGCGCTGGGGCGCGTCTGATGTCCACTTCGTGCGTCCTGTTCACACCGTGACCCTGCTGTTGGGCGACAAAGTGATTCCGGCAACGATTCTGGGCATTCAGTCCGATCGCGTGATCCGTGGACACCGCTTTATGGGCGAGCCGGAATTCACCATCGATTCTGCCGATCAGTACCCGGAAATCCTGCGTGAACGCGGCAAAGTAATTGCGGATTACGCTGAGCGTAAAGCGAAAATCAAAGCCGATGCTGAAGAAGCAGCGCGTAAGATTGGCGGTAACGCTGACCTGAGCGAAAGCCTGCTGGAAGAAGTCACCTCGCTGGTGGAATGGCCGGTAGTGCTGACCGCGAAATTCGAAGAGAAATTCCTCGCAGTTCCGTCTGAAGCGCTGGTTCACACCATGAAAGGTGACCAGAAATACTTCCCGGTTTACGCGAACGACGGCAAACTGCTGCCGAACTTTATCTTCGTTGCCAACATCGAATCGAAAGATCCGATCCAGATTATCTCCGGTAACGAGAAAGTCGTTCGTCCGCGCCTGGCGGATGCCGAGTTCTTCTTCAATACCGACCGTAAAAAACGTCTGGAAGACCATCTGCCGCGTCTGCAAACCGTGCTGTTCCAACAGCAACTGGGTACGCTGCGCGACAAGACTGACCGTATCCAGGCGCTGGCGGGCTGGATTGCTGGTCAGATTGGCGCTGATGTTAACCACGCAACGCGTGCTGGCCTGCTGTCCAAGTGTGACCTGATGACCAACATGGTCTTCGAGTTCACCGACACCCAGGGTGTGATGGGCATGCACTATGCGCGTCACGATGGCGAAGCGGAAGATGTAGCTGTGGCGCTGAACGAGCAGTATCAGCCGCGTTTTGCTGGTGATGACCTGCCGTCGAACCCGGTAGCTTGTGCCGTGGCGATTGCTGACAAGATGGACACCCTGGCGGGTATCTTCGGTATCGGTCAGCATCCGAAAGGCGACAAAGACCCGTTTGCGCTGCGTCGTGCTGCGCTGGGTGTGCTGCGTATTATCGTTGAGAAGAACCTGAATCTGGATCTGCAAACGCTGACCGAAGAAGCGGTTCGTCTGTATGGTGACAAGCTGACCAACGCCAACGTGGTGGATGACGTTATCGACTTTATGCTTGGTCGCTTCCGCGCCTGGTATCAGGACGAAGGTTACACCGTCGACACCATTCAGGCCGTACTGGCACGTCGTCCGACTCGTCCGGCTGATTTTGACGCACGTATGAAGGCGGTTTCGCACTTCCGTACGCTGGAAGCCGCGTCCGCGCTGGCTGCCGCGAACAAGCGTGTATCGAACATCCTGGCGAAGTCTGAAGAGACGCTGAATGACCGCGTGAATGCGGCAACGCTGAAAGAGCCGGAAGAAATTGCGCTGGCGATGCAGGTGGTTGTGCTGCGCGATAAGCTGGAGCCTGTCTTCGCTGCCGGTCGTTACCAGGAAGCGCTGGTTGAGTTGGCGGAACTGCGTGAACCGGTTGATGCGTTCTTCGAGAAAGTGATGGTCAACGTAGAAGATAAAGATCTGCGTATTAACCGTCTGTCTATGCTCGAAAAACTGCGCGAGCTGTTCCTGCGCGTGGCAGATATTTCTCTGCTGCAGTAACGGCCCTGCGCTGACTTAGAAAATGCCGGATGGCGGCTTCGCCTTATCCGGCCTACGAGAGAAACACCAGTAGGCCGGATAAGCATTGCGCCATCCGGCATTTTTTTATGTTGTTAGCGCAACTGCAATTTTGTCAGACAGGTCTGGCTGTCTTCCATCGTCTTAATAGGATACTCCGCCGTTTTACCGTTGTAGCTCACTGCGATGGTGCCTTCCATATTGCGCGGTAGCCATACCCCGACAAAGCCATTACGGCCGCTCTTCATCGCTTTTTGTACCACCACATCACCCTTGTTATCCGTCACTTTGACATTGAATGTCTTCTCCGGCATTTCGCCCTGGCAGCCAGAAAGACTGTGGTTGAAGCAAGGATGTGTTTGCCATTCATACGGGGCAAATGACAGATAGAATTTTTCACCGAGCGGCAGGGTATAAACCTGATCGCCCGAAGAGAGCTTCAACGCGGTGCTGGTGATGGACGCTGAGTACGGCAGCGGGCGACTCTGCGGTGACTGATCAATCGTCTCTACGATTTGTTCGACGGATTTCCCGCTAAGCCCGTGTTCGGCCAGAAAAGTAGCTTCCGGCGTTGCCGCGAACGCAGTACCTGTAGTGAGCAAACCTAAAATCAGCAGCAGTGAGGATTTCGACATAGCTTCAATTCCTTGTGAAAATTGTGGAATATAGACTGGCTCACTATAAAGCTTGCCCTTAGGGAAAGGTCAAAGGGGCGACGGGTAAAGTAATGCAAAGAAGCGTTTAGGTGGGATGTGCTGCGAAGTACAGATAAAAAAAATCCCCGCCGTTTGGCAGGGATTCAGAATTTTGAGCTTTTTAAGCTTACAGGCTGGTTACGTTGCCAGCTGCCGGGCCTTTAGCGCCGCTTTCGATGGTGAAGGAAACTTTCTGACCTTCGTCCAGAGATTTGTAGCCATCGTTCTGGATAGCAGAGAAGTGTACGAACACGTCTTTAGAGCCATCGTCAGGAGTGATGAAGCCGAAACCTTTGTCAGCGTTGAACCATTTTACGATACCAGTCATTTTACCGGACATAGTGTATTACCTTTTAAAAAATAAGTGTGCCTTTCGGCGATATGGCGTGCTTTACAGATTTTTTAACAGTAAAGGAAATGCTCACTACGAAGGGTATCAACGATAACTCTTGAAGGGACTTGCCTTACTAACTGCTGTAATGGTCTGTACGTCAAACCGTTGAGGGCATTAACTCATTTTACGCATGTGGATGCAACTACTATTTTCTTTTTTGTGGATAACCTTCGTAAGAGAACGGCCCTGTTACAGGACCGTTCTTAAGCAAAATTGAAAAATAGTTCAATCCATCAGTTGCTTACTTAACCTAGGGTCTGCCTGGAGCAGGCGCATCAACTTTAGCTCGGTAGTGGAAGGTTTTACGCGTTTAGACTCCCATTCATGAACCATCGCGACCGTCACGCCCATCACTCGGGCAAAATCATCTGTTTTTAAACCTGTCCCTCGTCGTAGCTGTTCAAATTCGGTGAAAGGGTTGGTTTTTTGCGGCAGAGTGATCGTCTGCGATACATCTTTAAAAACAATCTGCTCCAGACTGCTTAGCAGTTCAAACATAGGATCTTTGTATTCCATTGAGAACTCCTACAAATCACACAGCGGGATCGTGAATTTCTTCGAAGCTCATTAAGAGTAGTCGGAAAAAATGAAGCCGGATTTAAGGGTTGTGTGATGGATTCGTTTCAGCGGATCGCAGGTGACAATCTTTTGCTGGCTAACGAACTGATAAAGGTCGGGATCTCCGAACGATCGATTCCGATTGTAAAGATGACTAAAATATGACGCCGAGTGGTGAATGCAGCATTGTTTAGCAAAACGAACGGTGGCGGGAACGGTTATTTTCCCCCACAAGATTACGCGGAAAGGGTATCTTGCGGGGCTGACCTGGACTATCCTTGTCAACGTCAGGCACGCGGGTGTCGTTGTGCGCATTTTTGGGTGAAAGGAGTATTAAAATGGCGACAGGTAAGTCCTGCTCTCGCTGGTTTGCGCCTGTTTTGGCGCTCTTAATGGTAGTTGGCCTGAGTGGGTGTTTTGATAAAGAAGGCGATCAACGCAAAGCGTTTATCGATTTTCTGCAGAATACTGCAATGCGTAGCGGAGAGCGTTTACCAACGCTGACCGCCGATCAGAAAAAACAGTTTGGCCCGTTTGTGTCCGATTACGCGATTCTGTATGGCTATTCGCAACAGGTTAATCAGGCGATGGACTCCGGTCTGCGTCCGGTGGTTGATAGCGTAAATGCGATTCGTGTTCCTCAGGATTATGTGACTCAGCGTGAACCGCTGCGTCAGGCAAATGGTGCGCTAGGTGTATTAGGGCAACAGTTGCAGAATGCGAAACTACAGGCAGATGCTGCGCATGGCGCGCTGAAGCAGGGCGAAGATCTGAAACCGGTCTTTGATCAGGTGTACAACAAAGTTGTTACTGCACCAGCAGAGGCCTTACAGCCGCTGATCCCTGCCGCGCAAATTTTCACGCAGCAGCTGGTGCAGGTTGGTGATTTTGTGGCGCAGCAGGATACGCAGGTGAGCTTTGTCGCCAACGGTATCCAGTTCCCAACGTCACAGCAGGCAAGTCAGTACAATACGCTGATTGGCCCGTTGGCTGCTCAGCATCAGGCATTTAATCAGGCCTGGACTGCTGCGGTGAATGCCGCTCAGTAATTAAGATACGGTAATACATGAAAGGCCGGGTGAGCGTAAGCGCTACCCGGCCTTTTGTTTATGATGCGACCTGCGGGTTTACGCAGTTCTTCTCAACGCGTCCTTGCAGCGCATCGATTAAGTTATCCACCGCACAGGCCGCCATGTTGTAGCGCGTTTCGTGCGTGGCTGAACCAATGTGCGGTACGGCCACCACGTTGGGCAGTGACAGCAGCGGTGAGTCTACCGATAATGGCTCTTGCTCAAATACATCCAGGCCAGCGGCATGAATTTCGCCTTTTTGCAGGGCAGCAATCAACGCTTTTTCATCGACCACCGGGCCACGTCCGGCGTTAATGAAAATGGCGGAAGACTTCATTTTGGCAAACTGCTCGGTGCTGAACAGATGATGCGTTTCGTCGGTCAACGGCAGGATCAGGCAGACAAAATCAGACTCTTGCAACAGCGTATCGAGGTCGCAGTAACGTGCATTGAAGCGCGCTTCTGCTTCCTGATGATGACGGCGCGCATTATAGAGAATCGGCATGTTAAAGCCGAAATGCGCACGTTGTGCCAGCGCCAGCCCAATGCGGCCCATACCGACAATCCCCAGCGTTTTGTGGTGTACATCGGTACCAAACCAGTCCGGTCCGATACTTTTGGTCCATTCGCCGACCTTTACCCGTTCGGCAACTTCCACTACGCGGCGAGCGGTGCTTAACACCAGCGCCATTACCGTATCGGCGACGGTTTCCGTCAGCACGGTTGGCGTGTGCATCAACAGCACCTTACGCGCGTTGAGGGCATCGACGTCGAAGTTGTCATAGCCTACGGAAATCGTGGATGTCGCACGCAGCCTGGGCATTTTCTCCAGCAGAGCGGTATTGACGGCTTCACTGGAGCCCAGCAGACCTTCTGCATTGGCAAAAGCGTCGGCGTGCTGTGCGACCGTTTCCGGGCGCAGGTTAGGCACCTGAGTCACAGTAAAATGTTCTTCCAGGCGATGCAGTAAATCGTCAGGTAACGCTTTATAGAGAATAATGGACGGCTTCATGCGAATCTCCGTAAGTTAAAATTTAAGCGTGGCGTGCGCCAATAGGTAGCTGTTGATTATTAGCAGGCTTAACAATGAGAGTTAGCCACACTGAGACAAAAAGCGCTACCCCCATAAAAATGTACGAGGCAGACGGGCTGCCGGTAGCGCCATTGAGGTAGCCGACAAACCATGAACCAAAGAATGAGCCTAGCGCGCCCATGCTGTTGATCAGCGCCATTGCCCCACCGGCGACGTTGCGCGGCAGCATTTCCGGGATGATGGCGAAGAAGGGACCATAGGGGGCATACATTGCCGCGCCTGCAATAACCAACAGCGTGTAAGAAATCCAGAAGTGGTCTGCGCCTAAGGCCCAGGAGCCGATAAACGCGAACGCCGCGATCAGTAACAGTGGCCAGACAAACAGCTTACGGTTTTGCAGCTTATCGGACGCCCAGGAGACGAGGATCATCGCCGCCGTTGCCGCCAGATACGGTACGGATGACAGCCAACCAACTTCCACCATCCCCAGGTTTGCGCCGCCGTTGCGGATAATCGACGGCAGCCACAGGACAAAACCATAGACGCCAATACTCCAGGCGAAATACTGCATACACAGCAGGATGACGTTACGTGAGCGGAAAGCCTCGCTATAGTTACGTACGGCTTTGATGCCTTGCTGCTCTTTTTCCAGTTGTGCCTGAAGAGCGGCTTTTTCAGATTCTGACAGCCAACCGACCTGAGACGGTTTGTCTTTTACCAGCACCCACCAACAGAACGCCCAGATGATGGCCGGGAAGCCCTCGATGATGAACATTTCCCGCCAGCCCAGCGCCTGAATCAGGTAACCGGAAACCACGGACATCCACAGAACGGTGACCGGATTACCGAGGATCAGGAAAGTGTTTGCGCGCGAGCGTTCAGATTTCGTAAACCAGTTGCTGATATAAATCAGCATTGCCGGCATCACGGCGGCTTCAACGACGCCAAGAATAAAGCGGATGGCGGCAAGCATTGGAATATTGCTGACCATGCCGGTTAACGACGCGCATGCGCCCCAGAGGATCAGACAGACAAAAATCAGTTTTCGTACGCTGCGGCGTTCAGCGTAAATTGCGCCCGGGATCTGAAAGAAGAAATAGCCGAGGAAAAACAGTGCGCCCAGCAGGGAAGAGATCCCCTTGGTAATGCCGAGGTCCTCGTTGATACCGGCGGCGGAGGCGAAGCTGAAGTTCGCGCGGTCAAGGTACGCCAGGCTATACGTGATAAACACGATTGGCATGATGTACCACCAGCGTTTTGCTGCATTAGTTGAGCTATTCATAGACTGCCCTCTGGTTATGCTGATACGCCGCCTCTGTATGTAGGGTACAGAGTTGGCCGGGAGTTTATTCCCCTAATTGTTCACGTGTGGGTAATCCTTCGCTGTCGCCCTGAACCTGAATGGCCAGTGCGCCAATTTTATTGCCGCGGGTCACCGCCTGATGCAACGAGCGGCCTTCCAGCAGGGCGCTAATAACGCCTACGGCAAAGCCATCTCCTGCGCCGACCGTATCGACCACATTGTCGACTTTTACCGGTGCCACGCAGCCTTGTTCGCCGCTGGCGGTTTTGTACCAGGCGCCATCAGCCCCGGTTTTCACGATCACGGCCTTCACGCCATGGCGCAGATAAAAGTCGGCGATGGCTTCAGGCGTTTGCTGACCGGTTAAAATCATGCCCTCTTTTAACCCTGGTAAAACCCAGTCAGCCTGGAATGCCAGCCGGTTCAGTTTTTCCACCATTTCGGCTTCGCTTTTCCACAATACCGGGCGCAAATTCGGGTCGAACGAGATGGTCTTCCCCTGGGCCTTCATGGTGCGGGCGGTATGCGCCAGTAGTTCATAAGAGCTGGCAGAAAGCGCTGCTGCTACGCCGCTCAGGTGCAGGTGGCGCGCGCTGGCGAAATAGTCCTCGTGATAATCTTCAATGCTGAGGTGGCTGGCAGCGGAACCTTTACGGAAATATTCCACAATGGGATCGGTTCCATTTTCGACTTTAGATTTAAGCTGAAAGCCAGTAGCGTAACGCCCGTCCTGGGTGACTCCCTGCGCATCAATCCCTTCTTTTTCCAGCGACTTAACGATAAAACGGCCAAAACTGTCGTTGCCAACGCGGCTTACCCAACCGACCTTCAGGCCCAGACGGGCAAGACCGGTCGCTAAGTTAAGCTCAGCGCCTGCAACGCGCTTGATAAATTGCTCCACATCCGCCAGTTCGCCGGTTTGCGTGGCGACAAACATCGCCATCGCTTCACCAATAGTGACCACATCCAGTGAATTTTTCATGCGTTACTCCTCGCGTAACAGCTCAACGTAGCGGCGGGTAACCGCCACCAAATCCTGCCCTTCCAGGGGGAACTCAATGCCGCGTGGGACATCGTTGGGCAGCGTTTTTAGCAGCGCCAGCCAGCGCGGATCGGCTTCATCAGGCGGTACGGCGCGGTAGCTGTCGTGATATGCAACTGCGGCTTTGACATGGATATAGCCAACGGTTGACGCCAGGTTTTGTGCTGCTTCTTCCGGGGAGTCGCCCACCCACAGCCAGTTGCCCATATCGAAGGTCAGAGATATCGGCAGGTTTTGCGCCTGACAGGCTTCGTTAAAGCGCTGCATTGGCTGCAGGCGTCCGCAGTCGGTCTGATCGTTCTCGACAACCAGCTCCATTCCGCTGTTGTCCAGCCATTGGCGTAGAACGTCGAACTGTTCGGTATAGGAAAAATGGCCGAGGGAGACTTTTAACCACAGTGCCTGCAAGGCCTGCGCTTCCTCAAGTAGTTCTGGAAGACGGGGGTTGAGGTTACCATCCTCAAGGAACAACGGTTCAGGCGCTGAGTAACAGGCCAGCAGGCCGAAGATTTCGATCGCAGAAGCCATCGTTGACAGCGTCTTCAGCTCGGCGTCGGTTAATAGCTCGCGGCGGATTTCGACGCCGTCAGCACCGGCTTCAGCGATGATGGGCAGCATTGCCGTTTGCCCGCCTGCGGCCCGTACCTGGTCGTGGCCGTAAGCGGCGGTGACCACCATAATTTTTCTTTTCATGGAAACTCCAGACTAGCATTCTTGTTATAACGCTAGATGGAACCGGTTCCAAAGAAAAGCCTATGATGTCGAATTTATGATCACCATCACGAAGGTAATTTAACGGGCGGTAGAGCCGCGCACGATCAGCTCGCCGGAGAAGACCTGTTCCTGAATGGCAGCGGAGCCGCCATCAATCCGGCGCACAACCTGCTCGACGGCGGTGTAACCAATCTGCCAGGTGGGTTGTTTCAACGTGGTAATACCAACGCCCGCCAGCTCAGCCCATTCCAGTTCGTCAAAGCCGAGTAAGCCAATGTCGCTCCCCCAGTTGAGGCCAATGCGTTTCAGGGCGCGGGCTACTTGTAGCGTGAGGGCACCGTTGGCAGAGATAACGGCTTTGCGCATTCCACGATGCTGCTGGTGAAACTGGCGCAGGGTGTCGTCCAGTTGCGTATTGTCCGTGAGCGGGACTTCGGCATTTTGCGCGATAACGCCGGGGTATTGCGCGAGCGTGGCGCGAAAAGCGCTCAGGCGTTCGCGGCGGGTATTCACCATGCCGAGTGGTTCGCTGAGGAACAGGATGGCTTCAAAACCTTGTTCGACCAGATGCTCGGTGGCAACCGTTGCCGCCTGAGTGTTATCCAGCCCGACCATATCACAGGCGAAATCGGGAATTTTACGGTCAATCAGCACCATCGGCAGCGCAGACTGTTGCAGGCGGTTCAGCCCCTCTTCGCGCATCCCGACGGCGTTGACCACTATCCCTTCGACCTGGTAGCTGCGCAGCAGGTCGAGATAATGCAGCTCCTGATCCACTTCGTTGTTGGTGTTACACACCAGCGGGGTAAAGCCTTTATCGCGACAGGCGGCTTCAATACCACTTAACACGTTGACGGAGTAGGGATTAGTAATATCGGCGATGATCAGGCCAATCAGGCGGGTACGACCATGTTTCAGGCCTCTTGCCATCAGGCTGGGACGATAGTCGAGATCGGCAATGGCTTGTTCAATGCGGGCCAGCAGCGCGTCGGAAAGCAGGTGCTTTTCACCGTTGAGATAACGTGAAATGCTGGTCTTGCCGGTTTTTGCAGCTTTCGCCACATCGCTGATGGTTGCCCGTGTTGATTTGCTCATCGCTGATTTCCCTGAATTTGGTGACAACACCTTAACGCGAAAATCAACGATGGCAAGTGCTTCATGCCGGATGGACGCGGACTGTCTCCATCCGGCACAAAACGTTACTGGATCGGGCTTAAGGTAATTTCTACGCGGCGGTTTTGCGCTTTACCTTCCGCTGTGCTGTTGCTGGCGATCGGATTTGCCGGGCCCATACCCTGAGTGCGGATGCGGTTAGCTGCGACCCCTTGAGTGATCAAGGCGCTGGCTACGGAGTCTGCGCGCTGCTGTGACAGACGCATATTCAGATCCTGGCTGCCGGTGCTGTCGGTGAAGCCCAGCACATTGACGGCGGTTTTATTGTACTCTTTCAGTACCATCGCCACGCCGGTCAGGGTGTTAGCACCCGCAGGCTTCAGGTTGGCGCTGCTGCTGTCGAAGGTGACGTTGTTTGGCATGTTCAGAATGATGTTATCGCCACTGCGTGTCACGCTGACGCCCGTTCCCTGCATTTTTTCGCGCAGTTTTGCTTCCTGTACATCCATGTAATAGCCGATACCACCGCCAACGGCCGCGCCAGCCGCTGCGCCAATCAGTGCGCCTTTGCCGCGATCTTTCTTCGAAGAAGAGAGTGCGCCAATGCCCGCGCCGACCAGAGAGCCAATACCTGCGCCAATGCCGGATTTACCCGCTTCGCGTTCGCCGGTGTAAGGGTTTGTTGTGCAGCCAGAAACCGCCAGGGCGCCGCTCACGATGGCAGCAATAACAAATACACGTTTCTTCATCTTAATTCCTTAATGACTTTTTCTTCTTTGCCACAGCGACCGTGGCGGTTGATTATGACGTGTGAACATGAAGAAAATTCCAGGGAAGACTCTGAAATTTGTAAGTAACATTGAACGGCATAATAAATAAGCCGTCACATCGCATTCAGGAGCGCCATCTTGGCTAATTCACCCGCACATTACTCGGTGTTAACCGCCGCCCACTGGGGACCAATCCTCGTCGACACTGATGGGGAGACAGTTTTCTCCTCGCGTGGCGCTCTGCCCACCACTCATCCCAACTCTTTGCAAACCGTGGTGCGCGACCAGGTTCACAGTAAAACGCGGGTACGTTTTCCGATGGTGCGTAAAGGGTTTCTCGCCTCGCCGGAGAACCCACAGGGCATACGTGGGCAGGATGAGTTTGTTCGCGTCAGTTGGGACGACGCGCTGAATCTTATCCATACGCAGCATAAACGCATCCGTGACAGCTACGGCCCGGCCTCAATTTTTGCCGGTTCGTACGGCTGGCGTTCCAACGGCGTGTTACACAAAGCGGCGACCCTGTTACAGCGTTATATGGCGTTGGCGGGCGGTTATACCGGGCATCTGGGGGATTACTCGACGGGGGCTGCGCAGGCGATCATGCCGTACGTGGTGGGCGGGAACGAAGTTTACCAGCAGCAAACCAGCTGGCCGGTGGTGCTGGAGAACAGCGAGGTGGTGGTGTTGTGGAGCGCCAATCCGCTGAATACCCTGAAGATTGCCTGGAACGCGTCCGATGAGCAGGGCCTCGCGTACTTTGAGGCATTGCGCGACAGCGGTAAACGGTTGATCTGTATCGATCCGATGCGATCGGAAAGCGTCGATTTCTTTGGCGATAAGATGGAATGGATTGCCCCGCATATGGGGACCGACGTAGCGCTGATGCTGGGCATCGCGCATACGCTGGTGGAAAACGGCTGGCATGACGAGGACTTTCTCGCCCGGTGTACCACCGGATATGACCGTTTTGCCGACTATCTGCTGGGTAAATCTGATGATGTTGCAAAAACGGCAGAATGGGCGGCTGAGATTTGTGGCATTCCGGCGGCGAAGATACGCGAACTTGCGGCGTTATTTCACCAAAATACCACCATGCTGATGGCCGGATGGGGCATGCAGCGCCAGCAGTATGGCGAGCAGAAACACTGGATGATTGTCACCCTGGCCGCCATGCTCGGACAAATCGGGACGCCAGGCGGCGGTTTTGGGCTGTCGTACCATTTTGCCAACGGCGGCAACCCAACGCGCCGGGCTGCGGTGCTGGCTTCAATGCAGGGCAGCGTTAAAGACGGCACCGACGCGGTAGATAAAATCCCGGTGGCGCGAATTGTCGAAGCGCTGGAAAATCCCGGCGGTTTTTACCAGCACAACGGCATGGACCGCCATTTCCCGGACATCCGTATGCTGTGGTGGGCGGGTGGCGCTAACTTCACCCATCATCAGGACACTAACCGTTTAATTCGCGCCTGGCAAAAACCGGAGCTGGTGGTCATCTCGGAGTGTTTCTGGACCGCCGCAGCAAAGCATGCCGATATCGTGCTGCCAGCAACCACCTCCTTTGAGCGTAATGATTTGACCATGACTGGCGATTACAGCAACCAGCACCTGGTGCCGATGAAGCAGGTCGTACCGCCGCAGGACGAAGCGCGAAATGATTTTGATGTCTTTGCCGAGCTGAGTGAGCGCTGGGAAAAGGGCGGATATGAACGGTTCACCGAAGGTAAAAGCGAACTGGCGTGGTTGGAGACTTTTTACAATATTGCCGGGCAACGTGGGGCCAGTCAGCAGGTGACATTGCCGCCTTTCGCCGAGTTTTGGCAGCGCAACGCCCTGATCGAAATGCCGGAAAACGCCGCCAGCGCACAGTTTATCCGTTTTGCGGATTTTCGCTGCGACCCGCAGGCGCATCCGCTGAAAACGGACAGCGGCAAAATTGAAATCTACTCCGCGAGGATTGCCGGTTACGGCTACGCGGACTGCGGGGGACACCCGATGTGGCTGGAGCCGGATGAGTGGTTCGGTAACGCCGAACCGGACCAGCTACAGCTGCTTTCCGCCCATCCGGCGCACCGTTTGCATAGTCAGCTTAACTACAGTGCGCTACGTGAGCAGTACGCGGTAGCGGATCGTGAGCCGATAACGATTCATCCGCAGGACGCCCACGCGCGCGGCATTGCGGATGGCGATACGGTCAGGGTGTGGAACCAGCGCGGGCAAGTTCTGGCGGGCGCGGTGGTGACGGCGGGTATTAAACCCGGCGTCATCTGTATTCATGAAGGCGCCTGGCCTGATTTGGATCTCGCAGCGAACGGTATTTGTAAAAATGGCGCCGTCAACGTGCTGACCAAAGATCTCCCCAGCTCGAAGCTGGGGAATGGCTGCGCGGGCAATACTGCGCTGGCGTGGCTTGAAAAATATAGCGGACCAACGTTGGCGCTTACGGCGTTTGATCCGCCTGCCAGCCCATAATCCACGTGGGGTGGTGAGTCTCTTCCTGCCATGCGCCGTCTTCAATGCGAAAACCCAGCGCATGGTAGAAGTTCACCGCTGATTGATTCTTCTGGTAGACCTCAAGGCTGAGTATCGAAAAGCGCTGCTGGACATGCTGCACCAGCGCTTTGCCGATCCCGCTTCTGATGGCGGCAGGTGCGACAAACAGCGCGCCGAGAAAGCGGTCGTCAATCACACTGGCAAAGCCTTTGAGCTCGCCTTCTTCTTCCCAAACCCAGGTTTGCGCGGCTGGCAGATAAACATCCCGCACCACGGATTCACTTTCGCGCCAGTAGCGCTCTTCGATAAATGGATGGGCATGGATTGTGCTTTCCATCCACAGCGCCAGAATTGACGGCAGATCGTCAGCCTTGGATTCACGAATCATGTTGTTCTCCCGGATAACAGATGCAGCTGGTGACATGGTCGTTGACCAGGCCGCACGCCTGCATAAAGGAGTAACAAATGGTGGTGCCGACAAACTTAAATCCGCGTTTTTTTAACGCTTTAGACAGCGCGTCTGACGCAGGCGTGGAGGTGGGAATATCGCTCAGGTTGGCGGCGCGAGTCACTTGCGGTTGGTTATCAACAAATGACCAGACGAATTCGCTAAACGACTCTCCGTTTTGCGCCATCGTCAGAAAAGCACGAGCGTTGCCGATAATGGCCTGAATTTTTCCGCGATGGCGAATAATGCGGGCATCCAGTACCAGCCTTTCCACATCCTCTTCGGTCATGGCCGCCACTTTTTCCGGGTCAAAATGGTGGAAAGCGTGGCGATAATTTTCCCGTTTCTTTAGCACGGTAATCCACGATAACCCGGCCTGCTGACCTTCCAGGCAGATCATTTCGAACAGTTTATTACTATCTGTTTCGGGGACGCCCCATTCCTTGTCGTGGTAGGCAATGTAAAGTGGATCCTGACTGACCCATCCGCAACGCTGCATATTCTTCCTCGCTGTTTTTACTGGCGTAAAAATTTCATTCGGCCCGCCTTGACGCGCCAGCTAAAAAGACAATATTTAATACAGGGCCAGATGGGCCCATATCCTTCATACAATGACAATAATATTGCCGAATTCGGCTCTTTTCTGGAGTCGCGTTGATGATTATAAGAAACAGTAGTGGTCATCAGAGGTTAACTCTGGTGAGCGTTGTAGTTTGTGCGCTGTCCATCAATACAGCATATGGCTGGCAACAAGAATATATCGTTGATGCGATGTCAGGGCATACGGCTGAACGTTATACATGGGACAGCGATCACCAACCACGTTATAACGACATTCTGGAAGAACGTATTCGTTCCACTCAGAACGTGGCGGGTCCCGTGGTGAATCTGGCGGATGAGACGCCTATGGATGCGACCAGCGGCATGAGTATGGGCTGGAACTTCCCGCTTTCAAGGCAGGTGACAACTGGTCCGGTTGCCGCACTGCATTATGACGGTTCAACCACATCTACTTACAACGAATTTGGCGATAGCGCGACGTCGGTAACGCAGAACGATCCGCTGTGGCATGCCAGCGTGAGCTCGTTGGGCTGGCGAGTCAATTCGCAGTTCGGTGATGTGCGACCGTGGGCGCAAATCAGCTATAACCAGCAGTTTGGCGAGAATATCTGGAAGGCGCAGTCGGGTCTCAGCCGCATGTCAGCAGCGGGTCAGGATGGTAACTGGGTGGATGTCACCGTCGGTGCGGATATGCTGTTGAACCCGCACATGGCGGCTTACGCAGCGCTTTCGCAGGCGGAAAACAGTACCAACAACAGCGACTATATGTACACCATGGGAGTGAGCGCCAAATTTTAACGTAAGTAATCAGCATACAAACATCTTGATTACATGTTGAGATCAACAATCACACGCACTCCAGCGATAGCGTGTACTAACTCATGCGATAAAATTCAGTAACCCGACTTTTTGTCTCGTCATTCATTCCGCATTCCAGGCATTTCATTCCGTCCTGGCGGCATTTCATGCCGTTTTCTCCTGCTCATAAAAGCGCTTCGGTATGGTTGTTGGCAGAGAATTTCCCATTTTGTTTATGCAGGAAGACTGCCATGAAAACTTCTGATTATCAGCGTACCCGCTGGCTGACACTGATCGGCACCATCATTACCCAATTTGCTTTAGGTTCTGTTTATACCTGGAGCCTGTTTAACGGTGCGCTCTCTTCTAAGCTTGATGCGCCAGTGAGTCAGGTTGCCTTTTCCTTTGGCCTGCTGAGCCTCGGGCTGGCGATTTCTTCTTCCGTCGCCGGGAAACTGCAGGAACGTTTTGGCGTGAAACGTGTCACCATGGCCTCCGGTATTTTACTGGGTGTCGGCTTCTTCTTAACCGCCCACTCTGACAGCCTGATTATGCTGTGGCTGAGCGCCGGTGTATTGGTTGGTCTGGCGGATGGCGCAGGCTACCTGTTAACACTTTCCAACTGTGTAAAATGGTTCCCTGAGCGTAAAGGGCTGATTTCCGCCTTTGCCATCGGTTCTTACGGTCTTGGCAGCCTCGGTTTTAAATTCATCGACAGCCAACTGTTGAGCACTGTGGGTCTGGAAAAAACCTTCATGATTTGGGGCGCGATTGTGCTGGTGATGATCGTCTTTGGCTCCACGCTGATGAAAGACGCGCCGAATCAGGAAGTGAAAACGAAAAATGGCGTGGTTGAGAATGACTACACCCTGGCGCAGTCCATGCGTAAACCGCAGTACTGGATGCTGGCAGTGATGTTCCTGACGGCGTGTATGAGTGGGCTGTATGTGATTGGCGTGGCGAAAGATATTGCACAAAGCCTGGCGCATATGGATGTGGCAACGGCGGCAAATGCGGTTACCGTCATTTCTATCGCTAACCTGTCAGGTCGTCTGGTTCTGGGGATTCTGTCCGACAAAATCTCTCGTATTCGCGTTATCACCATTGGGCAGGTCGTTTCGCTGGTCGGTATGGCGGCACTGCTGTTCGCCCCGCTGAATGATGCGACCTTCTTCGCGGCGATTGCCTGTGTAGCATTTAACTTTGGCGGTACCATCACCGTGTTCCCGTCACTGGTGAGCGAGTTCTTCGGTTTGAATAACCTGGCTAAAAACTACGGCGTCATTTACTTAGGTTTCGGTATCGGCAGCATTTGTGGTTCCATTATCGCCTCGCTGTTCGGCGGTTTCTATGTGACCTTCTGCGTTATCTTTGCGCTGTTAATTATCTCGCTGGCACTCTCCACCACCATCCGCCAGCCACAGCGTAGCGTATATACCGAGGCGCACGCCTAAACCTATTAGTAGTCTGATTAATACCTGGCGCATATATTTACAAAAATATATGCGTCATTTGCATTCTCCATAAGCACTTTTTCCCCCTCCTGTGGTCTACTTACCCGCGCCCGTAGACATTTCACTTCTGCTGTTGTCGCATTTTCCCCTGCCTGGTCTGTTTGACTACTGCTCAGGGTGTTTTAATCCCGATTCCCAGGGTTTGTTTGCATGAGATACATTAAGTCGATGACGCAGCAGAAACTCAGTTTCCTGCTGGCAATCTATATCGGTTTGTTTATGAACTGTGCTGTATTTTTCCGGCGCTTTAGCGGATATGCACACGAGTTTACCGTCTGGAAAGGACTCTCTGCGGTTGTTGAATTAGCCGGCACTGTGCTGGTGACCTTCTTTTTACTACGGCTTCTCTCTTTATTTGGTCGGCGCGCCTGGCGTGTCCTGACAACCTTAGTGGTGCTGTGTTCTGCTGGTGCCAGCTATTACATGACCTTCCTGAATGTGGTAATTGGTTACGGTATTATTGCCTCCGTAATGACCACGGATATTGATTTATCGAAAGAAGTGGTTGGCTGGCATTTTGTCGTGTGGCTGGTTTCGGTCAGCATTTTACCGTTGGTTCTGATTTGGAGTAATCGCTGCCGCTATACCCTGATGAAACAGATCCGTACGCCTGGTATGAGATGGCGCAGCGTGGCGGTAGTTTTACTGGCTGGTCTGATGGTATGGGTCCCGATTCGCCTGCTGAGTATGCAACAGAGAAGCGTTGAGCGAGCAACGGGAATCGATTTACCCAGCTATGGCGGGGTAGTGGCGAATTCCTATCTGCCGTCAAACTGGCTCTCCGCGCTGGGTCTGTACGCCTGGGCACAGGTGGATGAATCCTCAGACAACAAATCGTTGATGAACCCGGCGAAGAAGTTTACCTATGTTGCCCCCAAAAACCTCGACGACACCTATGTGGTCTTTATTATCGGCGAAACGACCCGCTGGGATCATATGGGGATTTTTGGCTATGAGCGTAATACCACGCCAAGGCTCGCCCAGGAGAAAAATCTGGCCGCCTTCCGTGGATATTCCTGTGATACGGCAACCAAACTTTCGCTGCGTTGCATGTTTGTGCGTGAGGGTGGGGCAGAAGAAAACCCGCAGCGTACTCTGAAAGAACAAAACGTCTTCTCCGTGCTCGGCCAGTTAGGGTTCAAGACCGATCTTTACGCGATGCAAAGCGAGATGTGGTTCTACAGTAACACCATGGCGGAGAACATCGCCTATCGTGAGCAGATTGGCGCAGAGCCACGTAACCGTGGCAAGAACGTTGACGATATGCTGTTGATTACCGAGATGCAGCAGTCTCTACAAAATAATGAAGATGGTGGCAAACATCTGATTATTCTGCATACCAAGGGCTCGCATTTTAACTACACCCAGCGCTACACCCGCGAATATGCGCAGTGGAAGCCGGAGTGTGTCAATGTTGATAGCGGCTGCTCGAAGGCCCAGATGATCAACTCATTCGATAACTCGGTAACCTATGTTGATCACTTTATTACCAAAGTATTTGATCAACTACGCGATAAGAAAGCGATCGTGTTCTACGCCGCCGATCACGGTGAGTCGATTAACGAGCGCGAGCATCTGCACGGTACGCCGCGTAAAATGGCGCCACCTGAGCAGTTCCGCGTTCCTATGATGGTGTGGATGTCTGACAAGTATCTGGAAGACCCCGACCATGCGAAGGCGTTTGCACACCTTAAGCAAGAAGCTGATATGAAGGTGCCGCGTCGTCATGTGGAACTGTACGACACCATTTTGGGTTGCCTCGGTTATACCTCGCCAAATGGTGGTATTAACGAGAATAACAACTGGTGTCGTATCCCGGACGCGAATAAGGCTACAGCCCAGTAACTGAGCTGCTGACTTTCTCGCCGATTAAATGGCATTTTGATACTAAGGGATTGACGGGCGCGCAGCTGAGCAGTAAGATGCGCCCCGCATTCGGTGATTGGCGCAGCCTGGTAGCGCACTTCGTTCGGGACGAAGGGGTCGGAGGTTCGAATCCTCTATCACCGACCAAATTAGAATAGCCCGCTCTCTGAGCGGGCTTTTTGCATTCCGGAATCCACGAGGATGAGAACCTCCGGGGGCAAGAGGTTCGACTCGAGCGTAGCGAGAGAACGTTGCGTCAGCAACGGCCCGCAGGGCGAGCCACGCAGTGGCGAGTAATCCTCTATCACCGACCAAATTAGAAAAGCCCGCTCTCTGAGCGGGCTTTTTGCATTTGTGGCTTTTGTAGGCCTGATAAGCGAAGCGCCATCAGGCAAAACATCACGCTATAACAGACACTGCCGGATGCGGCGCAGGCGCCTTATCCGGCCTACAGGCGAAGCGCCATCAGGCAAAACATCACGCTATAACAGACACTGCCGGATGCGGCGCAAGCGCCTTATCCGGCCTACAGGCGAAGCGCTGGCAGGGCGTATTTTGTGTTTTTCCGACCCCACGTTTGACCTTCATTTTATCTGCAAAAATTGTGCACCACTTCCCACTGACTGTTAACGATTCTGTGACATATTCCATTGCCTTTTTTTATATTTGCTTGAAACTTTTTTTGCGCTACTTATGGCTGAAGCTGGCATTTTCCGCTGTGCGCTTTAACGTTCATGGTATTAATCGCTCAGATATGCAGCATTAATTTAGAAAGTTTGAATAAATTGCATAAATGTTAATCACCAAATGTTGCGAAATATGAAGATGTTTATTCTGGCATAGTGCGCGTAGCACAAATTTCCCTGCTGAAAATGTCCTTCCGCACTTTTTTTAATCTTTGTTTGTGAATTCTCACCGTTGGCGTAAATCACGGTGACCTGTATTGACGTTTTCACATTCTGTTGACAGATTGTAGGGTATGAGGGGCATTTCATGGAGAATCCGCACTGCAACTCAGTCGCTTATGTGAACGGAATCCCCATCCTCTTAACGCCGACCCGGCCGGGTAAAAAACAAAAAAGGCCAGGCGGTGCAAACCCACTGCAAAGGGTAAAACAACAAACATCACATTGGAGCAGAAGAATGAGTATTTCCTTGAAGAAGTCAGGGATGCTGAAGCTTGGTCTGAGCCTGGTGGCTATGACCGTCGCAGCAAGCGTACAGGCTAAAACTCTGGTTTATTGTTCAGAAGGATCTCCTGAAGGCTTTAACCCGCAGCTTTTCACCTCTGGCACCACCTATGATGCCAGCTCTGTACCGATCTATAACCGCCTGGTCGAGTTCAAAACCGGTACGACTGAAGTGATCCCGGGCCTTGCTGAGAAGTGGGAAATCAGCGAAGACGGCAAAACCTACACCTTCCACCTGCGTCAGGGCGTGAAGTGGCAGGACAACAAAGAATTTAAACCGACGCGCGATTTTAACGCCGATGACGTGGTGTTCTCTTTCGATCGTCAGAAAAATGCCCAGAACCCGTACCACAAAGTCTCTGGCGGCAGCTATGAATACTTCGAAGGGATGGGTCTGCCGGATCTGATCTCCGAAGTGAAAAAAGTGGACGATAAAACCGTTCAGTTCGTGCTGACTCGCCCGGAAGCGCCGTTCCTGGCTGACCTGGCGATGGACTTCGCTTCTATTCTTTCCAAAGAATATGCTGACAACATGCTGAAAGCCGGTTCTCCGGAGAAAGTGGATCTGAACCCAATTGGTACCGGTCCGTTCCAGCTGCAGCAGTACCAGAAAGACTCCCGTATTCTGTATAAAGCATTCGAAGGTTACTGGGGCACCAAGCCGCAGATCGACCGTCTGGTCTTCTCCATTACGCCTGATGCTTCCGTGCGTTACGCCAAACTGCAGAAGAACGAGTGCCAGGTGATGCCGTACCCGAACCCGGCAGACATCGCGCGCATGAAGCAGGATAAAAACATCAACCTGATGGAGCAGGCGGGTCTGAACGTGGGCTACCTCTCTTTCAATACCGAGAAGAAACCGTTTGATGACGTGAAAGTCCGTCAGGCGCTGACCTACGCGGTAAACAAAGAAGCGATCATCAAAGCGGTTTATCAGGGCGCTGGCGTTGCCGCGAAAAACCTGATCCCGCCGACCATGTGGGGCTATAACGACGACGTTAAAGACTACACCTACGATCCTGAGAAGGCCAAAGCGCTGCTGAAGGAAGCTGGTCAGGACAAAGGCTTTACCGTTGAGCTGTGGGCTATGCCGGTACAGCGTCCATATAACCCGAACGCACGTCGTATGGCAGAAATGGTTCAGGCTGACTGGGCGAAAATTGGCGTTCAGGCCAAGATTGTGACCTACGAGTGGGGCGAGTATCTGAAACGCGCCAAAGCGGGTGAGCATCAGGCGGTGATGATGGGTTGGACCGGTGACAACGGGGATCCGGACAACTTCTTCGCGACCTTGTTCAGCTGTGCGGCAGCGAAAGACGGTTCTAACTACTCTCGCTGGTGCTACAAGCCGTTTGAAGACCTGATCCAGCCGGCGCGTGCGACCGACGATCACAACAAACGTATTGAACTGTACAAGCAAGCTCAGGTTGTTATGCACGACCAGGCTCCGGCTCTGATTGTTGCTCACTCCACCGTGTACGAACCAGTGCGTAAAGAAGTGAAAGGCTATGTGGTTGATCCATTAGGCAAACACCACTTCGAAAACGTCTCTGTCGAATAATTAAAAGCAATTAAGGAAGCGCTGCGCCCCGGTATTGTGTAGGCCGGATAAGCGCAGCGCCCTCCGGCGTAATGCTTTACCCGCGATGCAGTTTGCGTGGGATAAGATTTGTGAGCAATACAGACTCACGGTTCCAGGCCGTGCGTCATTAGAGAGAATCCGGGTTATGTTGCAGTTCATTCTCCGACGTTTGGGACTCGTCATCCCCACGTTTATCGGTATCACTCTTCTCACCTTTGCCTTCGTCCATATGATCCCCGGCGATCCGGTTATGATCATGGCGGGTGAACGTGGGATCTCCCCTGAGCGTCATGCTCAACTGTTGGCTGAACTCGGTCTGGATAAGCCGATGTGGCAGCAGTACCTCCACTATATCTGGGGGGTTATGCATGGTGATTTAGGTATCTCACTGAAAAGCCGCTTACCGGTGTGGGAAGAGTTCGTACCTCGCTTCAAAGCAACGCTGGAACTCGGCGTCTGCGCGATGATTTTCGCCGTCGCAGTGGGTATCCCAGTGGGTGTACTTGCTGCCGTTAAGCGCGGCTCCATTTTCGATCACACGGCAGTTGGCCTGGCGCTGACCGGTTACTCTATGCCGATTTTCTGGTGGGGCATGATGCTGATCATGCTGGTTTCCGTGCAGTTGAACCTGACGCCAGTTTCTGGGCGGGTGAGCGACATGGTGTTCCTTGATGATTCCAATCCGCTAACCGGCTTTATGCTGATCGACACCGCCATCTGGGGTGAAGAGGGCAACTTTATTGATGCGTTGGCGCATATGATCCTGCCTGCGATGGTGCTGGGTACCATTCCTCTGGCGGTCATTGTGCGTATGACCCGTTCATCGATGCTGGAAGTGCTGGGTGAAGATTACATCCGTACCGCGCGCGCCAAAGGCCTGACTCGTATGCGCGTCATCATTATTCACGCTCTGCGTAACGCGATGCTGCCTGTGGTGACCGTTATCGGCCTGCAGGTTGGTACGTTGCTGGCCGGGGCGATCCTGACCGAGACCATCTTCTCGTGGCCGGGACTGGGGCGCTGGCTGATCGATGCGCTGCAACGCCGCGATTATCCGGTGGTGCAGGGCGGGGTGCTGCTGGTCGCGACGATGATTATCCTCGTCAACCTGCTGGTAGACCTGCTGTACGGCGTGGTGAACCCGCGTATTCGGCATAAGAAGTAAGGGGCCATCATGTCACAGGTTACTGAAAATAAAGTTATTGCTGCACCGGTGCCGATGACTCCGCTGCAGGAGTTCTGGCACTATTTTAAACGCAACAAAGGTGCGGTTGTTGGGCTGGTGTACGTTGTGGTGATGATCCTGATTGCGGTCTTTGCCAACGTCCTCGCACCCTACAACCCGGCAGACCAGTTCCGCGATACGCTGCTGGCTCCTCCCGCGTGGCAGGAAGGCGGTACCATGGCGCATCTGTTTGGTACTGATGATGTAGGCCGCGACGTGCTGTCCCGCCTGATGTACGGTGCGCGTCTGTCGCTGTTGGTCGGCTGTCTGGTGGTAGTACTCTCCCTGCTGATGGGCGTGGTTCTTGGGCTGATCGCCGGTTACTTTGGCGGGATTGTCGATAACGTCATCATGCGTGTGGTCGATATCATGCTGGCATTGCCGAGCCTGTTGCTGGCGCTGGTGCTGGTGGCGGTATTTGGCCCCTCGATTGGCAACGCCGCGTTGGCGCTGACGTTCGTGGCATTGCCGCACTATGTCCGTTTGACGCGCGCCGCCGTGCTGGTGGAGGTTAACCGCGACTACGTCACCGCATCTCGCGTGGCGGGAGCCGGCGCGATGCGCCAGATGTTCGTCAACATTCTTCCTAACTGTCTTGCGCCGCTGATTGTTCAGGCGTCGCTTGGCTTCTCTAACGCCATTCTCGATATGGCTGCCCTCGGCTTCCTGGGGATGGGCGCACAGCCGCCTACGCCGGAATGGGGCACCATGCTCTCTGACGTTCTGCAGTTTGCCCAAAGCGCCTGGTGGGTTGTGACCTTCCCGGGGCTGGCGATCCTGTTGACGGTGCTGGCATTTAACCTGATGGGTGACGGTCTGCGTGACGCGCTCGATCCCAAACTGAAGCAGTAAGAGGTTCGAGATGGCGTTATTAAATGTAGATAAATTATCGGTGCATTTCGGCGACGTAGGTTCCGAATTCCGCGCCGTAGACCGCATTAGCTACAGTGTGAATCAGGGTGAAGTGGTTGGCATTGTAGGAGAGTCCGGCTCTGGTAAGTCCGTCAGTTCGCTGGCGATTATGGGACTGATTGACTACCCAGGCCGCGTTATGGCCGAAAATCTGGAGTTTAATGGTCGCGACCTGAAGCGCATCTCTGAGAAAGAGCGTCGCCAGTTAGTGGGTGCGGAAGTGGCGATGATCTTCCAGGACCCGATGACCAGCCTTAACCCCTGCTACACCGTCGGCTACCAGATTATGGAAGCCATTAAAGTGCACCAGGGCGGCAACAAAAAAACGCGTATTCAGCGGGCAATAGACCTGCTGACGCTGGTGGGTATCCCCGATCCGGCCTCACGTCTGGATGTATATCCTCACCAGTTGTCCGGTGGGATGAGCCAGCGCGTGATGATCGCGATGGCGATAGCCTGTCGTCCGAAACTGCTGATTGCCGACGAACCGACAACGGCGCTGGATGTGACTATTCAGGCGCAGATCATCGAGCTACTGCTGGAATTGCAGCAAAAAGAGAACATGGCGCTGGTCTTAATCACGCACGATCTGGCGCTAGTGGCTGAAGCGGCACACAAAATCATCGTGATGTACGCCGGCCAGGTGGTAGAAACCGGAGCCGCGCAGGATATTTTCCGCGCGCCGCGTCATCCTTACACCCAGGCGCTGCTGCGCGCGCTGCCTGAGTTTGCTCAGGATAAAGCACGTCTGGCCTCGCTGCCGGGCGTGGTTCCCGGGAAATATGACCGCCCGAGCGGCTGTTTGCTGAACCCACGCTGCCCCTATGCGACCGACAAATGCCGCGCTGAAGAACCTGAACTGAACCTGCTGGAAGGCGGTCGTCAGTCGAAATGCCACTACCCACTTGACGATGCCGGGAGGCCTGGGCTATGAGTACGCAAAAGGCCGCTTTGCCACAGCCGCTGTTGCAGGCTATTGATCTGAAAAAACACTACCCGGTGAAAAAGGGCATGTTCGCCCCGGAGCGCCTGGTGAAAGCGCTGGATGGCGTCTCCTTTACCTTAGAACGCGGTAAAACACTGGCGGTGGTAGGCGAGTCGGGCTGTGGGAAATCCACCCTTGGCCGCCTGCTGACGATGATTGAAGTCCCGACCGGCGGTGAGCTGTATTACCAGGGACAGGATCTGCTTAAGCACGACCCGCAGGCGCAAAAGCTGCGTCGGCAGAAAATCCAGATTGTATTCCAGAACCCGTACGGTTCCCTGAACCCGCGTAAAAAAGTGGGACAGATTCTGGAAGAGCCGCTGCTGATCAACTCCACGCTCAGCAAAGAGGAACGTCGTGAAAAAGCGCTGGCGATGATGGCGAAAGTGGGGCTGAAAACCGAACACTACGACCGCTATCCGCATATGTTCTCCGGCGGTCAGCGTCAGCGTATTGCCATCGCTCGCGGTCTGATGCTTGACCCGGACGTGGTGATTGCCGATGAACCGGTCTCAGCGCTGGACGTCTCGGTGCGTGCGCAGGTGCTGAATCTGATGATGGATTTGCAGCAGGAACTGGGGCTGTCATACGTCTTTATCTCGCACGACCTGTCGGTGGTCGAGCACATTGCCGATGAAGTGATGGTGATGTATTTAGGCCGCTGCGTGGAGAAAGGGACGAAGGACCAAATCTTCAATAATCCGCGTCATCCGTACACGCAAGCGCTGCTCTCCGCAACGCCGCGTCTGAACCCGGACGATCGCCGTGAGCGTATCAAGCTGACCGGTGAACTGCCAAGCCCGCTGAATCCGCCGCCGGGCTGCGCGTTTAACGCCCGCTGCCGTCGTCGCTTTGGTCCGTGTACCCAGCTTCAGCCGCAGTTGAAAGATTACGGCGGTCAACTGGTGGCGTGTTTTGCCGTTGATCAGGATGAGAATCCACAGCAATAAACCTGGGTTATGACCCGATAACCGGAGCCTTGTGCTCCGGTTTTTTTATATTTTCTCTTTACGTCCACAATGTGAGTCCTTTGGCAGAACATTATTCCACAGCGTCTAGAATGTAGTCAGATTTCCTCTAGTCACAGAAATATCTATTTCGCAGTTGCTAACTACCAGGAGCAAATGTGGTCACGATACGCTGGGATATTAAAACAATTGATCGTCTGTCGATGGTTGAGGATGTCCTGAAGGAGTTTTCCTGCTGTGATATCAATATCATCTCCATGAAAGTCACGCCTGGGCGGATCCTGATTAAATCCTGGTGCCGCCAGCTACAGGATATTTCCTGTGTGCAATCCTGTTTAAGCCAGCGCGCCGATATTATTCATGTCGCTTACCTCTGTGAGGAGATAAGTGAGCTGTCAACGCCGGAGCCGGAACGGCCGCGCTATTTCTCTGACATTATTTGCAGCAGCCAGAGCATGCACGCGCTTATCGAAAAGGCGATAAAAATTGCCGACAGCAAATATACCGTTCTGATCCGTGGCGATACGGGGACCGGTAAAGAGCTGCTGGCCCGGGCTATCCATAATTCCGGGCAGCGACGTTTTTATCCGTTTATTCCGGTCAACTGCTCTGCGCTACCTGAGTCGCTAATGGAGAGTGAATTCTTTGGCTATGAGAAAGGGGCTTTCAGCGGCGCGGATTGTAAAGGCAAAAAAGGGCTGTTTGAAATGGCCGATAAAGGCACCCTTTTTCTCGATGAGTTTGGCGAAATGTCGCTGAGCTTACAGGCTAAACTCCTGCGCGTGCTTCAGGATGGCGGGATTCGGCGCGTTGGCGGAGCGCATATTATTCCGGTCAATGTGCGCATTATTGTGGCAACCAATGCCAATCTGGAAGAGATGGTAGAACAACGTCTGCTGCGCGCCGATCTCTATTACCGCATCAACGTGCTTTCACTGACCATTCCACCTTTGCGCGAGCGTCCACAGGATATCAGCCTGCTGATTCGCCACTTTGTGCAGAAATACGCAAAGGAATTCCAGCGGCGGATCATTCTGGATAAAGCCTGTTTTGATGCCCTGCACCATCACACCTGGCCGGGAAACGTGCGCGAACTGGAAAATACCATTATTCGCCTGATGCTGATGGCTGAATCCGATGTTATTACGCGGGAAGAATTAGGGATGGTGAATTTGCCTGCCGTTGAGCGGGGCCCGACAGAACGTCCTTTTAAAGAGCAGGTTCTGTGTGCTGAACGCCAGCTCATTGAACAGATGGTGGAAGATAATGTGTCGTCACGGCATATCGCCAAAGCGCTGGGCGTGTCGCACACCACGGTGCTGAATAAAATTCGCGGCTATCAGCTGGAGAGTGTGAGTTAAGCGCCGCCAGCGTCTGACGGCGCGATATACGTGGGTTATTCAATCAGCTTCAATAAGGGCGACAGGCACAGCAGAATTCCGTACAGCAGGATCAACCAGGTTTTCAGTCCGCGCAGTTTTTCCAGTTGCGTTACTTTATAGATCAGGAAGAACGGAATAATACACGACACAATCCCGTAAAGCGGGCTACCTAACTGGAAGAACACCAGTACCGATACGCGAAATGACACCCAAATGACCAGGGTGATAACAATAAAGGTGCAAATACCCAGCGTAAGCACCAACGGATTAATTTTCTCAATGTCAATGACGCGGCTCAGAACGTTGAGAATAATACCTTTGATCGCTTCGTGGAATCCCAGATAAATACCAAAGAACGCGGTTAATACGGCGAAGATATTTAATACCGTTGAGGTGATATGAATAATCTGCCCAGGAATGACCTGAGCCGCCAGCGCCAGTGCTGAAATATTTTGTTCGAAAGCCGAAACGGCCTCTTCATGGCTAATGGAAAAGGTAAAAGAGAAGGAGAAAAACAGAATGACAGCAATCAGAGTAATGTAACTGATGCGATGCGTACGGATTGCCATACGCGTAGCCAGCACCCGGTCCGCCACCCGTTTGCGGTAGGCGATGTTCATTGGGTTCAACACCTGAATAAACACCGCCGAGAAGAAGCAGAACGGGATGGTTAGCAGTACATCACGAAAGAAGACCGATGCTTCAGGGAAGGCGCTGATATTAGCGAAGTTCCAGTGCGGAACCATCGCAAAACCAAATACGATGATGATACCCACTTTGACCACCACCATCGGGCCGGAGATTTTGAACAGCAGCTTTTCTCCCCCGGAAGCAATGGCGACCAGCACGGCAAAAATGGCCACTTTATAGATTATCGACTGCGAAAGATCGGCCTCGGTCAAGCCGAAGGTTTTGATATATGAGGCGCTGTCAAAAACCACGGATAAGGAATAAATAAATATGCCGTGAATAATCATCAGAAAATAGATGACGCCAAGAAATACGCCCCAGTTTTTTCCCAGATAATGACTTATAATATCCGTGTAGTCATTACAGGTTTCGCTTTCTGATAATGTTTTTAAATAAATATCCTGCACAATATAAGTTGCCGGATAAGCAATAATAAAGGCAACGATAAATACCCAAATGCCTGTTAAGCCAATTTGTACCGGCATCAGTACCGTTCCGGCACCAATGGCCATGCCGATGCACAGTAATACCCAGCCAAAATCGTATTTCGTAAACGGTATTTTTTTTGAGAATGGTACGGCGGTTGCTGTATTGTTGCTTAATTGTAATGTGTTGTCCTGCATAGAACCCCCTGCCCAAAATACACGTTCTCCCCGAAAGAGGATCGCGTGTATTGCCAGACTGTTGTGCCTTGATTCTCAACAACCTGAACCGAACGACGTCGGTTCAGGCCATATTGGTCAGAATGTTGCCTTTCTGATGGCGTGTTCAAGGTCGTTAATAATATCTTCTGGATCTTCAAGACCCACAGAAAGACGGATAAGCCCGTCGGTAATACCTGCTTTGAGCCGTTCCTCAGGTGCAACGGGCGAATGTGTCATAGACGCTGGGTGCTGAATTAGGGTTTCGGTATCACCGAGACTGACCGCGAGGAGGCACAATTCTACAGAATTGATCATCCGCCTACCAGCCTCGAGGCCGCCGGCGATTTCGAAGCTGATAATTCCACCTGGCAGGCTCATTTGCCGCTGGCCCAACTCATACTGTGGATGCGAAGTCAGGCCAGGATAATACACCCGAGTAATAGATGGATGCCCTTCGAGGAAGCGGGCGATTTTCAGCGCATTTTCACAGTGGCGTTCCATACGAATGCCCAGCGTTTTAACGCCGCGCAGTGTTAACCACGCATTGAAAGGACTCATGCAGCCGCCGGTGATATCTTTCAGGCCTACAAACCGCGCCTGGTCGATAAACTCCTGCTTACCAACAATGATGCCGCCAATCACATCCCCGTGACCATTGATATATTTGGTGACGCTGTGAACCACAATATCCGCGCCCAGTTGCAAAGGCTGTTGACAGTACGGCGACATAAAGGTGTTATCCACCACCAGCAATGCGCCCTGTTGATGGGCGATACCGGCCACCGTTTCAATGTCGACCAGCGACAGCGTTGGGTTGGCGGGCGTTTCGATATACACAACTTTGGTTTCTGGTCGCATGGCGGCGCGGATTTCTTCAGGCTTTGCCGCGTCGACAAAGCTGACGTTAATCCCAAACTTCGGCATGCTGTGCGACAAAAACGCATGGGTGCAGCCGTAAATCGCGCTGGCGGAAACGATATGGTCACTCTGCTGGCAAAGCGTCAACAGCGTTGTGGTGATAGCTGAAATACCGGACGCGGTTGCCAACCCGGCTTCACCTCTTTCCAGTACCGCCAGCTTTTTCTCCAGCGCATCGGTGGTGGGGTTACCCAAGCGGGTGTAAATGTACCCGGACTCTTCGAGCGCAAAGCGGGCGGCACCTTGTTCGGCGCTGTCAAAAACAAACGTTGAGGTCTGGAAAATAGGCGTACTAAGCGCGCCAGTTGAAGGGTCGGGTTGTTGCCCCGCGTGAACGATCTGGGTGTTGAATCCGTAAGTACGACAGTCAGACATGATATCTCCTTTAATTCGGAACAGAACAGCTCACAGTCAAATAGCAATCGCTGTGCCAGAAAATGAACTGATAGATATCAATGTGTTATGTTTTTGTCTGAACTAATGGTCGGCAGGAATGTTGCCAACTGGAAAGAATCTTTCCAGCGTGCTGGTAAGAAAATGGGTGAATTGCGAGGCGCTACGCAGAGCGCAATATTGCGCAGTGATATGGCAAGTGGGCTGCCGTAGAATCAGCGGCAAGCCGGGAATTCCCGGTGAGGCGCAATGTTGCGGGGGCTTGATCCCCGGCGGCATCGGTTGCTGGAAAGAGAAAACCCCCGCACGTTGTTCGGTATAAACCAGGCAACAAGACGGGGGCTAACTTGACTCCAGACAAGTTAAGGATAGCCGCGAACAGTTGCCATTGCAACACAGGCGGCTATATGACGCTCGCACAGTTAGGCGTGGCCTTCTGGCACGATTTAGCGGCTCCAATCATCGCTGGCACCATTGCCAGCCTTATTGTGAGCTGGCTGCGTAACAGGAAGTAATGCGCTTTGTGGGCGTCTGCCTGCCGTGATGGCAACATGCGCCCGAACCAGGCCGCAGGGGGCGACCTTGCGGCCTTTTTCGGCTTAAATGCAGATAAATCTCGTCGCCAGGTACCTATCCTGTCGCGATAATGCACGCTGGGAAGTTTTCAGATACCGCCTCTCTTAATACCGCTACGATCGGGTATACTCTGACGGCAGTTTCGTCTATCCGTGGAGAGTCAGTTTGCGTGTCAGTCGCTCGTTAACAATTAAGCAGATGGCAATGGTTGCGGCCGTTGTTATGGTGTTCGTTTTTATTTTTTGCACCGTTTTGTTGTTCCATCTGGTCCAGCAAAACCGCTATAACACGGCTACGCAACTGGAAAGTATCGCTCGCTCCGTCCGTGAGCCTCTGTCGGACACTATCCTGAAAGGGGATATTCCCGAAGCGGAAGCCATTTTAAAAAGTATTCGGCCAGCGGGTGTAGTCAGTCGCGCCGATGTGGTGCTGCCCAATCAGTTTCAGGCGTTGCGGATGAGTTTTATCCCTGAACGCCCCGTTCCTGTTACGGTGACTCGCCTGTTTGAGCTTCCGGTACAAATTTCGCTGCCGATCTATTCTCTTGAGCGTTCAGCTAACCCGCAACCGCTGGCGTATCTGGTACTGCAGGCGGATTCGTACCGCATGTACAAATTCGTGATGAGTACGCTCTCGACGTTAGTGACCATTTACTTACTTTTGTCGTTAATACTGACCGTCGCCATCTCCTGGTGCATTAACCGCTTGATTGTGCACCCCTTACGTAAAATTGCCCGTGAGCTGAACGACATCCAACAGCAGGATCTGATTGGCTATCAATTGGCATTGCCGCGTCTACATCAGGATGATGAGATTGGTATGCTGGTGCGTAGCTACAATCTTAATCAGCAGTTGATTCAGCGACATAGCGAAGAGCAAAGCGACTTTGCAATGCGTTTCCCGGTTTCCGAACTGCCCAATAAGTCGTTTTTAATGGGGCTGCTGGAGCAGGTTGTTACCCGCCAGCAGACGACGGCGCTGATGATTGTCACCTGCGAAACCTTACGTGATACCGCGGGTGTGTTAACTGAAACTCAGCGGGAAATCCTGCTGCTTACGCTGGTAGAAAAACTCAAGTCGGTATTAGCCCCCAGGATGGTGCTTTCCCAGGTGAGTGGCTATGACTTCGCCATCATCGCCCATGGTGTAAAAGAACCCTGGCACGCTATTACTTTAGGTCAGCAAGTACTCACTATCGTTAACGAGCGATTACCTATTCAGGGTATTCAACTGCGTCCTACCTGCAACATTGGGGTAGCAATGTTCTATGGTGATTTGACCGCAGAACAGCTTTACCGCCGCGCCCTGTCGGCCGTGTTAACCTCGCGCCATAAGGGTAAAAATCAAATTCAGTTCTTTGATCCGTTACAGATGGAAGAGGCGCAGCAGCGTTTGACGGAAGAGAACGATATTCTCAGCGCGCTGGATAACCAGCAGTTCGCGCTTTGGATGCAGCCGCAGGTGGAAATGTCCAGCGGTAAGGTATTGAGCGCAGAAGCATTATTGCGGATGCAGCAGCCGGACGGAAGCTGGGAGCTGCCCGAAGGGTTAATCGACAGGATTGAGTCCTGCGGCCTGATGGTGACGGTTGGTTACTGGGTGTTGGAAGAGACGTGTCGCCAGCTGTCAGCGTGGCAGGAACGGGGTCTGATGCTGCCGCTGTCGGTGAATTTGTCCGCATTACAGCTGATGCACCCGAGTATGGTCTCGGACCTGCTGGAGTTGTTAAACCGCTATCGCATCAAGCCTGGTACGTTGATCCTGGAAGTGACTGAAAGCCGACATATCGATGATCCCCACGCCGCGGTGGCCATTTTGCGCCCATTGCGTAATGCGGGAGTACGTATCGCACTGGATGACTTTGGCATGGGGTATGCGGGCCTGCGTCAGCTGCAGCACATGAAGTCGCTACCGGTGGATGTCCTCAAAATCGATAAGATGTTTGTCGATGGGGTACCTGAGGATTGCAGCATGATCTCCGCCATCATTCAGTTGGCCCACAGCCTTAATTTGCAGATGATCGCCGAAGGTGTCGAAACCGAAGCGCAGCGTGAATGGCTATCACAAGCCGGGGTGGAAGTGGCACAAGGGTTCCTGTTTGCCAGACCGGTTCCGGCAAATATCTTCGAAGAACGTTATCTGGCGCCGGAAAGCGCTGATTACAAAAGTTAAAAAAGGTCTCGCTTGTGCGAGCCAGCTCAAAATTTTTAACATTTTTGTATCAATTATGATCCAGGTACATTTCTGTCAAGTTGTGTGGGTGTTACTTTAAGGCCGCAGGTTAAACAAAACCTTACAAGACCTGTGGTTTTTACTTTAAGGACACCCTATGAAAACCTCTATATTCAAAAGCCTTTACTTTCAGGTCCTGACAGCGATTGCCATTGGTATTCTCCTTGGCCATTACTACCCTGAATTAGGCGCCCAAATGAAACCGCTTGGTGATGCCTTCGTTAAGCTCATCAAGATGGTCATCGCACCTGTCATCTTCTGTACTGTCGTTACCGGCATTGCAGGCATGGAAAGTATGAAAGCCGTAGGCCGCACCGGTGCGGTTGCACTGCTTTATTTTGAAGTGGTCAGTACGATTGCGCTGATCATCGGTCTTATCATTGTTAACGTGGTGCAACCCGGTGCCGGGATGAACGTCGATCCGGCGACGCTGGATGCCAAAGCGGTTGCGATTTACGCCGAACAGGCAAAAGACCAGGGGATCGTAGGTTTCCTGATGGATATTATCCCGGCGAGCGTCATTGGCGCGTTTGCCAGCGGTAACATCCTGCAGGTATTGCTGTTTGCAGTAATGTTTGGTTTTGCGCTGCATCGTCTGGGCAGCAAGGGCCAGATGATTTTCAACGTGATTGAAAGTTTCTCACAGGTTATTTTCGGCATCATCAATATGATCATGCGCCTGGCGCCTATCGGTGCTTTCGGTGCTATGGCCTTTACCATCGGTAAATATGGCGTCGGAACGCTGGTGCAACTGGGTCAGCTAATCATCTGCTTCTACATCACCTGTATTCTGTTTGTGGTGCTGGTGCTGGGTTCAATTGCGCGCGCAACCGGCTTCAGTATCTTTAAATTCATCCGCTATATCCGAGAAGAGCTGCTGATCGTTCTGGGTACTTCTTCTTCCGAGTCTGCGCTGCCGCGTATGCTCGATAAGATGGAAAAACTGGGCTGTCGGAAGTCGGTTGTCGGATTGGTTATACCCACGGGCTACTCGTTTAACCTTGATGGGACATCAATCTATCTGACTATGGCGGCGGTGTTTATCGCTCAGGCGACCAACAGCCACATGGATATCTTCCATCAGATAACCCTGTTGGTGGTGCTCCTGCTCTCCTCAAAAGGTGCAGCGGGTGTAACCGGGAGTGGCTTCATTGTTCTGGCCGCGACTATCTCTGCGGTGGGTCATTTACCGGTTGCTGGCCTGGCACTGATTCTTGGTATTGACCGCTTCATGTCTGAAGCCCGTGCGCTGACCAACCTGATTGGTAACGGTGTTGCAACTGTCGTTGTGGCTAAATGGGTGAAAGAATTGGATACCAAAAAGCTGGATGACACGCTGAATAATCGTGCGCCGGATGGCAAAACGCACGATTTATCCTCTTAATCTCGTCACTTATGCCCGTAGTCCCTTCCAGGACTGCGGGCGTTTGCGCATAATTACCCCCTGTGCCTGAAACCGTCGATTCGGCGGCTCGGGATTTTTTCACTTCTTCCGTGACATTTTTATGTTCTCGCGGTCTAACACGAAGTGTTTTTAACGTCATATTCAGAGAGTCCTTTCGAGGGCTGTCTTTTTATTTCCAGGATAGTTGATCAGGGGTTCACATGCAGGGCACAAAAATTCGACTTTTAGCGGGCGGCTTGCTGATGATGGCCACTGCCGGCTATGTGCAGGCAGATGCGCTCCAGCCTGATCCAGCGTGGCAACAGGGCACGCTGGCAAATGGTTTACAGTGGCAAGTGTTAGCCACTCCCCAGCGTCCGAGCGACCGTATTGAGGTTCGCTTGCTGGTCAATACCGGTTCACTCACCGAAAGTGCGCAACAGAGTGGTTTCAGCCATGCGATCCCGCGTATCGCGCTGACGCAAAGCGGTGGCCTCGATGCCACGCAAGCCCGTTCACTGTGGCAGCAGGGGTTCGATCCCAAACGTCCCATGCCGCCGGTTATCGTTTCCTATGATTCAACGCTGTATAACCTCAGTCTGCCTAACAGCCGTAACGACCTACTGAAAGAGTCACTTTCTTATCTGGCAAATATCTCCGGTAAACTGAGCATCACCTCTGAAACGGTCAATCATGCGCTGAATAGCGAAGACATGGTTGCAACCTGGCCGTCAGATACCAAAGAAGGGTGGTGGCGTTACCGTCTGAAGGGATCGACCCTGCTGGGGCACGATCCCGCCGATCCGCTGAAAACGCCGGTAGACGCGTCGAAAATTCAGTCTTTCTACCAGAAATGGTATACCCCGGACGCGATGACGCTGATCATCGTCGGTAACGTTGATGCACGCAGCGTAGCTGAGCAAATCAATAAAACCTTTGGCGAGTTAAAAGGAAAACGCGAAACGCCTGCACCGGTTCCCACGCTCTCTCCGCTGCGAGCAGAAGCCGTGAGTATTATGACCGATGCGGTACGCCAGGATCGCCTGTCTATTATGTGGGATACGCCGTGGCAGCCGATCCGTGAATCTGCCGCGCTGTTACGTTACTGGCGCGCTGATTTAGCTCGTGAGGCGCTGTTCTGGCACATTCAGCAAGAGCTAACCAAAAACAATGCCAAAGACATTGGCCTCGGATTTGACTGCCGGGTGCTGTTCCTGCGCGCGCAGTGCGCGATTAACGTTGAGTCGCCGAACGATAAGCTGAACGCCAATCTGGGTACGGTTGCGCGTGAGCTGGCGAAAGTGCGTGATAAGGGACTGCCGGAAGAAGAGTTCAATGCGCTGGTAGCGCAAAAGAATCTGGAACTGCAGAAGCTGTTTGCCACCTATGGTCGTACCGATACCGATATTTTGATCAGCCAGCGTTTGCGCTCGCTGCAAAATCAGGTGGTGGATATTGCGCCTGAACAGTACCAGCGTTTACGCCAGAGCTTCCTCAACAGCCTGAGCGTTGAGATGCTGAATCAGGACCTGCGTCAGCAGCTGTCGCAAGATATGGCGTTAATTCTGCTGCAGCCGAAGGGTGAACCTGAATTCAATATGAAGGATCTGCAGGCGACGTGGGATAGCATTATGGCGCCCGTTACCGCAGCGGCAACGTCTGTTGAAACGGATGAATCACACCCTGAAGTGACGGATATCCCGCCTGTACAGTAAAGGATATCGTAACCTGTAAGCCGGGCAAGTGAAGCGCTCCCGGCTTACCCAGTGCCGGATGCGGCGTTAACGCCTTATCCGGCCTACAGGAACAATAAATTATTGCGGCATGGCGTCGCGGGGGATAATCGCCCCACGATGCTGAATGACGGTGCTTGCCGTCAGGTGGCCGCGTTTTGCGGCTTCGGCGGCATCGCCACCGGTCAGACGGACCGCCAGATACCCGGCGCTGAAGGAGTCTCCGGCCGCAGTGGTATCGATCACTTTCTCTTTCGGCAATTTAACGGCCGGAACGTCGATCAGTACTTCGCCTGCAATGGAAACCAGGCAAGAGTCTGCGCCGCGCTTCACTACCACTTCCTGAACGCCAGCTGCGTGAGTACGGGCAATCACCTCGGCAACGGGTTTTTCACCCCACAGTGCGTCTTCATCGTCCAGCGTCAGGAATGCGATATTGGTGCATTCCAGCATCTGCTGATACACCTGCTGGGTTTCTTCTTTGCTGCTCCACAGACGTGGGCGGTAGTTATTGTCAAAAATGACCTTTCCGCCGTTGGCACGGCATTCACGCAGCAATGACAGCAGCTTGTCACGGCTTGCCGGGCTTAAAATCGCCAGGCTGATTCCGCTCAGATACAAGTAGTCAAATGTCGCCAGTTCTTCGCAAATCGCGGCAGACTGCTCGCTCTCCAGCCAGAATTTTGCGGCGGCTTCATTACGCCAGTAATAGAAGGTGCGCTCGCCAGTGCTGTCGGTCTCAATGTAGTAGAGACCTGGCAGGCGGTTTTCCATGCGCTGGGTTAATGAAGTGTCTACGTTTTCACCCTGCCAGGACTCCAGCATTTGTTGGCTAAAACTGTCGGTACCCAGTGCAGTCACATAGTGTACGGAAAGTGCCGCCGCATCGACCTGACGGGCGATATAAACGGATGTATTCAACGTGTCGCCACCGAATCCGCGCTGAACGTCTGCGCCTTTCTGTGACAGCTCAATCATGCATTCGCCAATCACGGCAATCTTTCTGGACATAGTCGTAACCTGCTCTGAAAAAAATTAGCGTTAGTGTGCGCTGTGGGTGTTAAGTGGTCAACTATATTAAAACATCGTTCCATTATTTTTTTGAGCCAGCACGTGTTCTGCGTTGTTTTTGCCGCTTAGTTTTTATTTTTGCGCACAGCTGAACGTAAAGTTCTTCGTCTGAGCGCCGATAACCTTTGACGAGTCCGGTCAGTCACACTCTTATTTACAGGACATCTCAGATGATAAAGCAGGTTACCCAGCAGCTCATTACGCCCGATGCGAGTATTGAAAGCTTGCTGGAAAGACGCTATTGGCTGCAGTGCGAGCGTGCTTACACCTACCAGCCAATTTACCAGACCAACGGACGGCTGATGGCCGTTGAACTGCTGACCGTCGTGAGCCATCCTGATAACCCTTCCCAACGTATTGCACCAGACCGCTATTTTGCTGAAGTGGCTGTACGGCATCGTGTTGATGTTGTGAAAGAGCAACTTCTGCAGCTTGAGCTGAAAGGGGGCTTTTTCAGAGCCAACAACCTGCTGGCTTCAGTGAATGTCGATGGACCAACACTCATTGCGATGCGTCAGGATCCCGAAATCCTGAAAATCATTGAAGGCCTGCCGTGGCTGCGTTTTGAGCTGGTGGAACATATCCGCTTGCCGAAGGGGTCGTCGTTCGCCTCAATGTGCGAGTTCGGCCCGCTCTGGCTGGATGACTTTGGTACCGGAATGGCGAACTTCTCGGCGCTTAGTGAAGTGAGTTATGACTATATCAAAGTGGCGCGGGATCTGTTCGTCATGCTGCGCAAGACGCCGGAGGGACGTAATCTCTTCACACTACTATTGCAGCTCATGAACCGCTATTGCCGCGGTGTCATTGTCGAAGGCGTTGAAACGCTGGAAGAGTGGCGCGATGTGCAAAACTCACCAGCTTTCGCTGCGCAAGGCTATTTTCTCTCTCGTCCAGTGCCTCTGGATACGCTTGAAGAGGTGATCCTGTCGCTTTGATGAGGGCGTAGTGCACCTCCTTTTTATCCTGCTGGACTATCTTTAGGACAGGCAAGGAAGGAAGTAAGGAGGTTAGACATGACGAGAACAGGTAAAATAACCACTTCAGTAATAGGGGTTTTCTTGTTGTTGATCGTCGTACTCATCATTGTGATTGCGACATTTGACTGGAACCGGCTCAAACCGACCATCAACCAGAAAGTCTCTACAGAACTCAACCGGCCCTTTGCTATACGGGGTGACCTGGGCGTGGTTTGGGAACGCCAGAAGCAGGAAACTGGCTGGCGTAGCTGGGTTCCTTGGCCGCATGTTCATGCTGAAGATATCATCCTCGGCAACCCGCCGGACATTCCCGACGTCACCATGGTGCATCTGCCGCGTGTTGAAGCTACGCTCGCCCCGCTGGCACTGCTGACAAAAACCGTCTGGCTCCCGTGGGTCAAGCTGGTCAAACCCGATGCGCGGCTGATCCGCCTGTCGGAGAAAAACAATAACTGGACCTTTAACTTAGCTGGGGACGAAAACCGCGATCCTGATGCGCCGCCATCAGCATGGTCTTTCCGGCTGGATAACATTCTGTTCGACCAGGGACGTATCGCCATTAACGATAAGGTGACGAAGTCGGAGATTGAGATCCTGGTCGATCCGCTGGGTAAACCGTTACCCTTTAGCGAAGTGACCGGCGCAAAAGGTAAAGAGAGCAACGCCCGCGTCGAGGACTACGTGTTTGGGCTGAAAGCGCAAGGACGATATAACGGCGAACCGCTAAGCGGTAGCGGAAAAATAGGCGGAATGCTGGCGCTGCGTGGCGAAGATACGCCTTTCCCGATTCAGGCTGATTTCCGTTCGGGCAATACGCGCGTAGCGTTTATCGGCACGATAAACGATCCGATGAATATGGGCGGGGCGGATCTGCGGCTTAAATTCTCGGGAGATTCGCTAGGGGATTTGTACGATTTGACCGGCGTACTGCTCCCGGATACGCCGCCGTTTGAAACCGACGGACGTCTGGTGGCGAAAATTGACCCGGAAAAATCCTCTGTTTTTGATTATCGCGATTTCAATGGCCGTATTGGCGACAGCGATATTCACGGAACGCTGGCCTACACCACCGGTAAGCCGCGACCCATGCTGAAGGGTGATGTGGAATCACGCCAGCTGAGGCTGGCCGATTTGGGGCCGCTGATCGGGGTGGATTCAGGCAAAGGGGCGGAACGGGCAAAACAATCTGAACAGCGCAAAGGTGAGAAGAGCGTTCAGCCTGCGGACAAGGTCTTGCCGTATGACCGTTTTGAAACCGATAAATGGAACGTGATGGACGCTGACGTGCGTTTCATAGGACGGCGTATTGAGCATGGCAGTAGCCTGCCGATCAGCGATCTCTCCACTCATATCATCCTGAAAAATGCTGACCTGCGCCTGCAACCGCTGAAATTTGGTCTTGCGGGAGGCAGCATTGTCTCCAGCATCCATCTGGAAGGGGATAAAAAGCCGATGCGGGGGCAGGCGGATATTCAGGCGCGGCGGCTGAAGCTAAAAGCGCTGATGCCCGATGTGGAACTGATGCAGAAAACGCTCGGTGAAATGAACGGGGACGCCCGGTTTAGCGGAAGTGGAAACTCGGTAGCGGCGCTGCTGGGTAACAGCAATGGCAACCTGAAACTGCTGATGAATGACGGCTTGATCAGCCGGAATCTGATGGAAATTGTGGGCTTGAATCTGGGGAACTATCTTGTCGGGCAGATATTTGGTGATGACGAAGTGCGGGTGAACTGCGCGGCGGCGAATCTGGATATTGTTAACGGCGTGGCGCGTCCGCAGATTTTTGCTTTCGACACGGAAAACGCAGTCATCAATGTCACTGGTACGGCAAGCTTTGCGTCGGAGCAACTTGATTTAACCATCGATCCGGAGAGCAAAGGGATTCGTATTATTACTCTGCGTTCGCCGCTGTATGTTCGCGGCACATTTAAGAATCCGCGGGCTGGCGTGAAGGCCGGACCGCTGATTGCGCGCGGTGCGGTTGCTGCCGCATTAGCCACGTTAGTTACTCCCGCGGCAGCCTTGTTGGCGCTGATTTCGCCGTCAGAGGGTGACGCGAATCAGTGCCGGACGATCCTGTCGCAGATGAAGAAGTGATGTCTGGCCGGATGTTTATCCGGCCTGGATTTCATGCTCAACGTAGGCCGGATAAGGTGGTTACACCGCATCCGGCAAAAGAATTACAACGACTGATGGCGGGTTTCGTGGGTCAACAGCAGTGCAATCAGCGTCAATGCCGCCATCGATGCCAGATACGTACCAACAGCCGCCAGACCATAATTCGCCTGCAACCATGCAGCGATGTATGGGGCAACCGATGCGCCGAGAATCGACGAAACGTTGTATGAGAACGACGCCCCCGTGTAGCGCACTTCGGTCGGGAACAGCTCCGGCAGCAGTGCGCCCATCGGGCCAAATGTCAGACCCATCAGGCTTAAGCCCAGCAACAGGAAGGCGAACACCAGCACCGGATTGCCAGAGCCGAGCAGCGGTTTAAAGGCAAACAGCGCAAACAGAATGATCAGCGTGGTGATGATGAGCATGCTCTTGCGGCGACCAAACGCATCGGCCAGCAGGCCCGCCACCGGCACCATGACGCCAAAACCAATGACCGCCATCATCAGCATCCACAACACTTCATTACGCGGCAGGCCAAGCCCTACAGGCGCTGCGGCGGTACTGAACGTCATCGAATAGACGGTCATGATATAGAACAGCGTATAGGTCGCCAGCATGATGAACGTGCCGAGGATCGTCACGCGAACATGTTTTGTCAGTAGAGTACCTAGCGGGATTTTCACCTGTTTTTTCGCCGCGGCTACTTTGGCGAAAACCGGGGATTCATGCAGCGAAACGCGGACGTACAGACCGATAATCACCAGCACCGCGGAGAAGATAAACGGTACGCGCCAGCCCCAGCTCATGAACTGTTCGTCGGTCAGCAGCCAGGAGAGCAGCAGAAAGGTACCGTTGGCGAAGAAGAAACCGATAGGCGCGCCCAGCTGCGGAAATGATCCGTACAGCGCGCGTTTGCGCGGTGGTGCGTTTTCCGTCGCCAGCAACGCTGCGCCGCCCCATTCACCGCCCAGACCTAAACCCTGACCAAAACGCGCCAGCGCCAGCAGCAGTGGGGCGAAAATGCCGATAGTTTCATAGCCCGGCAGCAGGCCAATGACGACTGTCGAGATCCCCATGGTAAGCAGTGAAGCAACCAGTGTGACTTTACGGCCGACGCGATCGCCGAAATGTCCGAACACCGCGGAACCGATTGGTCGGGCCACAAAGGCGATAGCAAAAGTGGCGAGGGACTGTAGCGTAGCCGCGGTCGGATCCCCCTGCGGGAAGAAGATATGCGGGAACACGATCACCGCGGCGGTGGCGTAAATATAGAAGTCGAAGAACTCAATGGCGGTGCCAATGAGCGAGGCGACGACAACTTTATTGCGCGAGTTGACCGGGGTGTGTTCCTGTTCGTTGTCGAGTGTTGTGGCTGTTGCTTGCATAATATTTTCTTATTTTTGGCCGAACGAAAGGTCATATTACGCACAGCAAAAGAGACATTTCAATCTGTAACAAACTTTGAGATCGGTCAAAAATGGAGCAAAAAGGGGATAATTTTTAGGCTTGAGATTTCACTTCCATGAAATGCTTCACACAATTTAAAACTTGGATGATAAAACTGGTTTTTGGTTAAATAAAAGTTACGGGTTGGATTTATTCACTAAATCAGTGAGAGCAGGCGGCATTATAATTGCCGGATGGCGCTACGCTTATCCGGCCTACAAAACTCTCCCGTAGGCCAGATAAGCGCAGCGCCATCCGGCCAGTTAACAAAGATTAGCGGTGTGTTTTCCCCGGCATACGCGGGTCGTCTTTGTATTCCGCCGTGGCAATCCAGGCTGCGCAAAACAGGGTCAGACGAGCGAAGAAGTAGAAGAACGCCATCAGTCCAAGCACGGAACCAAATGCCGCGCCCGACGGCGACTGCACCAGTGATGGCAGCGTATACGTCATGATCATTTTGATGACTTCAAACCCCAGCGCCGCGATAAAGGTACCGCGTATGAGCGCTTTCTTACGCGGTCGGTGACGCGGTAGCCGCCAAAAAATCCAGAAGAACAGCAGGTAGTTGGCGAAAATAGAGATGGTCAGGCCGATCAGTCGCCAGGCGGGCTTCAGCCATTCGATACCGTCGAGATACAGCGCAGAGATAATCATCTGCTGGGCGGAACCGGCGATAGAGGTAATGGACAGAGTAACAATCAGTGCAACCAGTAAGCCAATCAAGGAAACAAAATCACGCAGATATTTGACCCAAATTTTTTCCTGATCCTGCGGCGTACGTTCCCAAACATCCCGCGACTGGGCACGAATCGCTTCGCGCAGGTTCCCCATCCAGTTAATGCCGGAATAGAGCGCGATACCCAGCCCAACCAAACCTACGGTCGTACGCTGCTGAACGGCGGTATTGATGGTGTTTTTCAGCGTAGAGGCGAGTGTCGGATCGCTGACGTTCAGCAGAATCTTGCTGAAGATATCCTGCAACAGCGTAGGGTGCGAAGCGAGAATAAAACCCGCGGCGGCAAACGACACCATCAGGATTGGGATCATCGACAGAAACGAGAAGTAGGTAATGGCGGCGCCAAACTGATTTCCCATACGATCGTTAAACCGCTCTGCGGCACGAATAAGATGGGCGATGATGGGCTGGCGTTGAATTTTATCGGCGAAGGTCAGAGCGGTTTTCAGCGCCTGGTTCGCTTTAGCGTTTTTCTCCGGCGCGGCGGAGGCTGGTTTATGTTCTGGCGTAGGGTGTTTTGCGTCTTGTTCCTGCGTCATCCGATCGGTTGTCCTTATTTTGTTCACTCATGACATTATAGCCTGCTCAGGGGCGCATCCTGAAAAATGGACTAATCCACATAGTCTTTCATCACGCCAGTCAGCCATTCCATAAACAGATGTACCCGGCGGGAGAGGTTGCGCCGATGCGGATAAAGCAAAGAGACTGGCATTGGCTCGGCGCGATATTGCGGCAACACTTCGACCAGCGTACCGGCGCGCAGGGCATCACGCACGCCAACGCGCGGCACCTGAATAATGCCCAGACCGGCAAGGCATGCCGCGTGATAGGTTTCGGTACTGTTTACCGTTAGCATGCCGCCGGTTTTAACCCATTGCGTGCCGTTTTCTGTCGCCACTTCGAAACCTTGCGCACGCGTTCCCAAATTGATCGAGTAATGCACCACTGCATGCGAGGCAAGATCCTCCAGATTTTCCGGGTAACCAAAGCGGGCGAGGTATTGCGGGCTGGCGCAGTTAATCTGCGTGAGTTTCCCCAGTGGGCGCGCAATCAGCCCTGAATCTTTCAGCGTACCCACGCGTACCACACAGTCGAAACCTTCGCGGATCAAATCCACCAGACGGTCGCTGCTGCTGAGTTCGAGTTCCAGGCCTGGATACTGATGCAAAAAGCTCGGTAAGCGGGGCATCACCAGGTTTCTTGCTACACCGACCGGCATATCAACGCGCAGCTTGCCGCTGATGCTGGACGGATCGTGATGGAACAACCCATCCAGCTCATCCAGATTACTCAACAGATCTTTCGCGCGTTCGTAATAGATCATGCCGTCTTGCGTGAGCTGAACGCGGCGTGTTGTGCGGTGCAACAACTGCGTGCCCAGATGATTTTCCAGAGCCTGGATCTGGCGCGATACGCTACCTTTAGGAAGTCCGAGGGTGTCTGCGGCACGCGAAAAGCTCTCCAGTTCTGCGACGCGGATGAACAACTGCATTGCGTGAATTTTATCCATTCTCATGCCCTATTGTTGTTCTAAATGAAACAGTAATGCGCAGTTAGCAGTATTTATTGTTCTTCTATCACCTAATAAGCTTTGTCTCAATCTTCACAACACCTGAAATGAGGTTTCTTATGACGCAACGTATCGCATTGGTGACTGGCGGCGGCCGTGGACTCGGTAAAAACGCGGCGCTGAAGCTAGCGAGTAAAGGAATCGGTATTATCCTGACGTGGAACAGCAATGAAAAAGAAGCGCAGCAGGTTGTGGATGAAATACGCCAATCTGGCGGTAAAGCGGCGGCATTACCGTTGAATGTCGGTGATATTTCTACATTCCCTCAGTTTGTTCAACAGGTGCAGGGAACGTTACAAACGCAGTGGCAAAGTAACGTGTTTGATTATTTATTGAACAATGCCGGAATCGGCATTAACGCACCGTATCCGGCATTTACTGAAGCGCAATTTGACCAACTTTTGAACATCCATTTTAAGGGCCCCTTTTTCCTGACGCAGAGCCTGCTACCGCTGATGAATAAAGGTGGTCGCATCCTCAATGTCTCGACCGGGCTTGCCCGCTTTGCGCTACCGGGTTACAGCGCATACGCAGCCATGAAAGGTGCGATGGAAGTGTTAACCCGTTATCAGGCAAAAGAGCTGGGAGAGCGCGGCATAACGGCGAATATTATTGCGCCAGGCGCAATAGAAACGGATTTTAGCGGCGGAAATGTGCGGGATAATGCGCAATTGAATGCGTACATTGCATCGCAAACGGCGCTGGGACGCGTTGGTTTGCCGGATGATATCGGCGATGCCATTGCTGCGCTGCTTAGCGATGAACTGGCCTGGATGACGGCACAGCGTATCGAGGTATCCGGCGGAATGTTCCTGTAAACCCATAAGGTGCTTATTCAACAGGTCACGGCATGCGTTGAATAAGCACTTAATGCTAGATTGTATTTTGTAACAGATTTATCCATTGTCGTAGATATCTTATTTTTAGCTAAAAATATAAAATCATATTAATTAATATTCATTGTCTTATCATGAGCGTCGAATATTAAGACTTTCCCTAATTTTCGAACCTGTTTTTGTTCCTTTGTATGATCCTTCGGGTTGAGCTGTAACTATTCATAACTTCTGCTTCTTTCTTCCCCATCTATCGGTAAAATGGCCCCCCGCCAAATGGTGACTTCTTATTTTACCCTATGGGTAATACCCTTCCGCATGTTAAGGCTAATATCCTATTCGGATGGAGATAAATAATGCAGGTAGTAATGTTTGACAGGCAGTCAATATTTATTCATGGAATGAATGTAAGTTTGCAGCAACGTATTCCAGGAGTGGATGTTCAGGGTGTCAGTCAGGCAGATGAACTTTGGCTGACGCTGGAAGATAAACCCGAGGCATTAGTTATATTGGATGGCGACCTTGATGCTGAGTTCTGCTGTAGCTTGCTGCAACAGATAGCAGAGCGCTTTGCGATGGTGAAGGTGCTGGTGACCGCAACGGACTGCCGTAAAAAATGGCTGCAAGAGGTCACTAAACTGAACGTGCTGGCCATTGTTCCGCGCGATTCTGACGCGGAAACCTTTACGCTGGCCCTCAATAGCGTCGCGATGGGTATGATGTTTATCCCCAGAGACTGCATAACCGCTACCGAAAGCGGTGGGCAAAATATCAGATTGCTCAGCGCGCGTCAGCGGGAGATTTTGACCATGCTGGCCGCCGGAGAATCTAATAAACAAATTGGTCGACTGTTAAATATCAGTACCGGAACGGTAAAAGCCCATCTTGAATCGTTGTACCAGCGCCTGGAGGTAAAAAACCGTACGCAGGCGGCAATGATGTTAAACAACACCATTTACTAGGAACATATTTCACAGTCAGAATATTTCTGGCTGTGAAATAAACGCCGGCCAGATATTTTTAGCGCAAAATTGGGTAATTCCCACACTGAATATCCACGTAATTAATGCTTCCAGCTGAAACCTGTCTTTTATTTGCGTCATTTCCTTATGAATGAATGCCTCGCAGATCCTCATATCTGCGAGCAGCAATGTTTCTGCCTGCATCACCGTAATTGGGGTATCAAAGGATTCATTGGCGGTGATTTCGTGTCCGTAGCCAATGACCCAGATGCCTTTTTTGTCCTGATACTTTTCCAGCGACAGGCCCTGCCATTGCTTAATAAATGCAATACAAGCGGGCGTGAAATGCGTCGAACGCAGCGGCATAATAGTCTCTGTGCAAAGAGACCTATTCTAAAAAAAACACGCCGTTACGCTAGTTGCCTGACAGCCAGTATTTACCGCAAAACGACCTATGCCGTGGGCGGCTGATATTCCTGTTTTAACAGACCAAAAATCCAGTCATCGTGCCAGGTATGATGTAGCCAGTAGCTTGCGCGTAGCGTGCCTTCATGAATGAACCCGACCTTTTCCAACAGACGCCGTGAGGCTTCGTTTCCTGCGGTGACACAGGCGGTCAGTCGCCGCAGACCGCCGCTGGCAAATGCGTATTCACACACGGCATGCAGAGATTCAACGCCATACCCTTTACCCTGCGCCTCTGGGGCGAGCAGAAAGCCAACCTCGGCACACTCATTGCTCTCCTGAATGTATCCTGTCACGCCAAGCGGTGCTCCCGATGTCTTATCGCACAGGAGCAAACATAGCCAGTGCGGGCTGCCGGGAAACCATTCAGGCAGGCGGGAGTCGAAGGCTGTCCGTATTTCCTCTTCAGTACGTGCGTCAGCGACAAAACGCATCACATCTGGGTTCTGCTGTAGCGTTAAGAAGAACGTCCAGTCATTTTCTGTCAGTGGGCGGCAGAGCAGACGTGATGTTTGCAGTACAGGCACAGGCTTATCTCCAGAATAATTTTCAATGATTGTGCGGAAGTCACTGTAAAACTTATTTATTTGCTATATGAATGTGTTCTAGTCTACATCGGCACAACGTTGCGTTTAAAAAAGATAATTACATACCATTGTGAGGCCGCACGTTTTGGGTCCTTTTAGGGAAGATGATGACCAATAGCGCGTTACAAGCGACATGTACACCCTTTGAACATTGTCTGGGGATTATCCGCCAGGCGTCGGTAGAAATATTACTGCTGCTAGGCGTACATGCCGCAGAAGGCAAAGACCCACGGTGGTTTCTCGAGCAACTGGATCAGGCACGACTGAATCTGGGCGGCTGGGGGGCTGTCGCCAGACGGTTGCAGATGAATGATGCGCAATTGAGCCAGTTCACTCTGCGGCTACGTCATCTTCAACAGAGTGTACCCCAATATGAAAATGGCCAGGACGTCAGTGAAAACCAGCTGATTTCAGCGCTGCGCTTTGTGGCTTCTCTGGAACAATTACGCCAGCAACAGCCCATCCTGAAGTATCAAACCGAAATTGCACCTGTGGAGCCGGATGCTCAGATGCGGGCGCAGCGTCAACTTCGCGCAATAGAATTAACCCTCAAATCTCTGATTGCACGGGTATGGCCGGATCAACATCCTCTCAACAGCTTTCTGAAACAGCACTTTGGTGGTGAACGTCTGCGTCGCTGGCTAAAGTTGGGCGAAGGACGAGATGCGCTGGACGGTATGATGTTTAGCGAGCTGGCGCTGATGGTCGTCGATAAGAAATTATTCGTTCGCCACTTTACGCAGATTTTTAACGATACCTCAGTGCTCATGTCATTTGTTGAGCCGCGTATCACGCTACGCATGTTTTTGGATGATTGCCGCCTGGCTCGTAACTGCGTTATCGCGCAGCAGCCGCTGACGTCGGTACAACTGATGTTGCTGGACTACCAGTACCGACAGATAACTCATCCTGTGCAACGGGCATTTGAAGAACGGCGTACGCGCATTAATCCTGCGTCGTATCTGGAATCTGATGAGGCCATGGTCCGCCAGTTTTGGGAAACAGCAAAGCAAAAAGACGAGCAAGCGGGAGGCGATAAGCATGAAATCGCAGACAGTATTGATCCGCCGGAAAAGCGGGCCAAGCGCACGGCGGAAGAACGTGAACAGCTGATTTCCGGCATGTTGTGGGTAGCGGTCGGCGTGATGGTGCTGGCGATTTCGCTGGGTGCGTTCTGGTTATTCACTTCGCCGGCGCCACAGTCGTCTTCCGGACAATCCGTTGAAATTGTGCAGGAGGAACCGCGACGCGATGCCCCCAGCGCACGGGAGGCGGTGACCCGAATGGGCATCACCTGGGATGCCTTTAACATGCGTGCGGCTATCGATCGCAATGACACCCGCGTGACGTCACTGTTCCTGCAGGGCGGGATGGACTGGAAGCTGGCGTGGACGGAGCAGGCGTTTTCGGCGGGCAATACAGAGGTGTTGAGACTGCTGCTGCGTTACCCTTCGCAGATGGATGAAAGCAAACCATGCCGACAGTTTATGACTACGCTCAGCCATGCGATGTCGAATGGGGCATCGCTCACTTCGCTGCATAAAAGTTATCTGCAAAGTTTTTGTTCCGTGCCTGCGGTCGTTGCGCGTCAGCAATATGATCTTGAGCAGGCCGAGCTGCGTGTTCGCGCCCAGCCAAGCCCTGAGAACAAGAAATGGCAGAAAATTCACGCCGAGCTGTACGATGCGATTAACTGAAAGCCTGATGACTCAGACCGTCAGCTGCTAGGGTTCGCCATACAAACCGATGAGTCGGCGCACCACGCCATTGGTCCAGCCAAAGCCGTCCTGCAACGGATATTCCCCTCCGCCGCCTTCGCGCGGCGCGGCGTCGGCTATGTGGTATTTTTCGATAAGTTTGTGGTGTTCCTGATAAAAGAGATTCACCGTTTTCAGCCAGTTACGGGCAATTTCATCCCCGAGATGGTCGTCACCGTACAGTTTGAAGCCCTGGATCGCCATCCACTGCAGCGGCGCCCAGCCGTTGGGTTTATCCCATTGCTCACCGGTTTCATGCTCCGTGGCTAAAATGCCACCGGGCGTGAGCAGGCGACTGCGAACTGCGTTAGCAAGCCGATCGGCTTGTTCATGCGTTGCCATACCGACATACAGCGGCACAATACTGGCGGCAGAAAACAGGGCCATTTGTTCGCGCCGCCAGTCGTAATCGCGATAGCAGCCGTTTTCATCGTCCCAGAGATAGCGGTTTACCGCATCACGACGATCGCTGGCTTTCTGGCGAAACAGCGCTTCCGTTTCTTTGTCACCTTTCAGCGCGGAAATATTGGCGATAGTGCTTTCCAGCTTGTAGAGGAATGCGTTCAGGTCAATTGGGATGAACTGCGTGGTGCGTATGCTGGCAAGGCGGCCTGCGTCGCGCAGCCAGCGCGATGAATAATCCCAGCCAGAAGCCGCGCCCGCGCGTAAATCCCGATACACTTCATTGGGCGGGCGACCCGAATGCTTGGCGGTCTCGACGTCTTCAAGCCATGACTCATCGCGCGGCGTATCACGATCGTCCCAATAGCGGTTAAGTAGAGAGCCGTCCGACATTCTGATCACGTGGCGGTAGGCCTGGTTGAGTACCAGGGAATCGGCGCCATCCATCCAGAACGCGTACTCCATTTTTAGATGATCAAGGTAACGACGCGCGCCGCGTACGCCATCTTCTTCAAACAGCTCCACCATCAGGGCAAAAACGGGCGGCTGTGAGCGACTCAGATAGTAAGTACGGTTGCCGTTCGGGATGTGACCATAGTTTTCAATCATCCAGGCAAAGTTATCTGCCATACATTTCAGCAAATCTTCGCGGCCGCTCTCTGCCAGACCCAGCATGGTAAAGTAGGAATCCCAGTAGTAGGTTTCGCTAAAACGCCCGCCTGGCACAATGTATGACTGCGGTAACGCCAGCAGCGAGGACCAGGGAATGTGATCCTGCGGCTCGCGCGTCAGCACCGGCCACAGTTGATCGATATGCTCTTTCAGCGAACTTTCCGGGTCAGAAACGTATTCGCTGGAGGGCGTTTCCGGGAGCCAGAAATGGTTCTCGACGAAGCGTCGCAGATCGAAGTCCCGATGGCGTTTAACCTTGCGATAGCGAATTAAAATGTCGAGCGGGTCCATTTTGGGCGCACAATCTGGGAAGGTTTTACTATCCGCAAACAGTTTGGATGACTGGACGTGTTCGAACAGTTCGAGATAACGATCGGCAGGGGTTAACGCATCTGAAGCGGGAAGTCCTTCAATCATCTCCGGCTCAGGCTCCGCCTCAATCATTTCATCCAGCTTTAACTCGCACGGATCCATTTCATAAAGCAGATCGATGTCGATCGTCATTTCTTCAGAAGGGGCGTGGGGTAGTTTCTGGTTGAGCATAATGAGAAAGACCTCCGATGGACGTTGAAAGATGAAGGCTATTGCCCGGTCGTCAGTTAAGCGTAGACATTCGCTTCGGTGTCGGGTGAGTAAAGCGTGCGGTTGATCACGTTTTAATGCTGAGCAAAATTTAAAGAATCAGACTATCCCAATGAAAATAATGGATAATTCAAAATTCTGCATGATCTGAATATATTCCATTTTCAGAGCATTCGATTGCAACGAGGTGTGAACAGAGACAGGTAACGCCTTATCTCTATAATAGGCGCAGGCTATTCTATTGATAGTTCTCCTCCATGTAATTGCTTGATACTTATCAAAATAGTAATCCCCTTATTTCCTATGATGGTCAGGTCTGACAAAGACTATGCATTAATTATTCTAATTTTTCTGGGTCACAATAACTCACAACGGTGAGGGTAAAATAATGAAAATCATTACCCGTCTTACCGCGATTGCCATAGCTGGCATCGTGATTTGTTATTTTGGATTATCCGGTTATGTGTGGTATCACGATAATCAACGTAGCAAACAGGCTGATGTTCAGGCCTCTACGCTGGAAGAAAATAATAAGGTATTAGGATTTTTACGCGAAAAAGGATGCGATTATTGTCACACGCCTTCAGCTGAATTACCTTTCTATTCTTCTTTTCCTGTCGCTAAGCAGTTGATGAATTATGATATTCAACTGGGATACAAATCATTCAATCTTGAGGCCGTTCGTGCGGCGCTGGTCGCAGATAAACCCGTTTCGCAAAGCGACCTGAATAAAATTGAATGGGTGATGCAGTACGACACCATGCCGCCAACGCGATATACCGCGCTGCACTGGGCCGGGAAGGTCAGCGATAAGGAGCGAGCCGAGATCCTGGGCTGGATTGCGAAACAGCGTGAGCAGTATTACGCCAGTAACGATACCGCCGCGCAGCATCGTAATGAACCGGTACAACCGATACCGGAAAGCATCCCAACCGATGCCCGCAAAGTAGCGCTTGGCTTTACGCTTTACCACGACCCACGTATTTCCGGCGACAGCACGATTTCTTGCGCGCATTGCCACGCCCTGAATGCAGGCGGCGTGGATGGCCGGAAAACGTCGATCGGCGTAGGCGGCGCTGTTGGCCCGATTAATGCGCCGACGGTGTTTAACTCGGTCTTCAACGTTGAACAATTCTGGGATGGTCGTGCGCCAACATTGCAGGCGCAGGCAGGCGGCCCGCCACTGAACCCTATCGAAATGGCGTCTAAATCCTGGGATGAAATTATCCAGAAACTGGATAAAGATCCGCAATTGAAGCAAGAGTTTATCGCGGTTTATCCGCAGGGATTCAGCGGGGATAATATTACCGATGCGATTGCTGAGTTTGAGAAAACGCTAATTACGCCAAATTCGCCGTTTGATAAATGGCTACGCGGCGATGAAGCGGCGTTAACTGCTCAACAGAAACATGGCTATCAATTGTTTAAAGATAATAAGTGTGCGACCTGTCATGGCGGTATTATTTTAGGCGGGCGCTCATTTGAGCCATTGGGGTTGAAAAAGGACTTTAATTTCGGTGAGGTCACTGCCGCAGATATTGGCCGCATGAACGTCACTAATGAATTACGTGACAAGCTGCGTCAAAAAGTCCCGGGCTTGCGTAACGTTGCGCTGACCGCGCCTTATTTCCATCGCGGTGATGTGCCTACGCTCGATGGTGCGGTAAAACTGATGCTGCGTTATCAGGTGGGTAAAGAACTGCCGCAGGAAGATATCGACGATATCGTGGCGTTCCTCGAAAGCTTAAACGGCGTGTATACGCCATATATGCAGGGTAAATAAGAGAAAACCGGATGGCAAAGCACCATCCGGTTTATTTATTGCTTAACGCATGGTAACGAATTCTTCTGCCGCCGTTGGGTGAATCGCAACGGTGTTATCAAAGTCTTTCTTGGTTGCGCCCATTTTCAGCGCGACCGCGAAGCCTTGCAGCATTTCATCCATTCCAAAACCAATACCGTGAATACCGACAATTTTCTCTTCCAGACCGACGCAAACCAGCTTCATGCGGCATGGCTGACGGTGCGTGGTGACAGCGGTATACATTGCGGTAAATGATGATTTATACACTTTCACCTGGTCATCGCCGTGCTGTTCGCGAGCCTGCTGCTCGGTCAAGCCCACGGTGCCAATCGGCGGGTGGCTGAAGACCACGGTCGGGATGTTGTTGTAGTCCAGATGCTCGTCCGGCTTGTTGTTAAACAGACGCTCGGACAGACGACGGCCCGCGGCAACGGCAACCGGCGTCAGCTCAACGGCACCGGTGTTATCGCCAACGGCATAAATCCCCGGTACGCTGGTGTTTTGGAATTTATCAACGACGATGTAGCCTTTTTCGTTGGTTTTCACGCCGGTAACAGCCAGATTGAAGTTGTCCGTTTCTGGCTCACGACCAATCGCCCAAATCAGGCAGTCTACTGTTTCGCTACGACCATCTTCCAGTTGCAGGGTCAGGCTGCCGTCAGCGTTTTTAACAACCGCTTTTGGAATCGCGTGAGTATGCAGAGTCGGGCCTTCGGCGTTCATTACCTCAACCAGCGTGTCGACGATCATCGGGTCAAAGCTACGCAGCGGCGCGTGTTTGCGTACGAACAGGTGCGTTTGGGCACCCAGGCCGTTAATCACACCAGCCAGCTCAACGGCAATGTAGCCTGCACCAACAACAGCCACGCGTTCTGGTAACGCTGGCAGCTCAAAGAAACCATTAGAATCAATACCGTATTCCGCGCCAGGGACAGCCGGGCGACTCGGGCGACCACCAGTGGCAATCAAAATATGATCGGCAGTGATGATTTCACCATTCACTTCAACGGTTTTTGCATCAACGAAGCGCGCAAAGCCTTTGATCACATCGACATTATTTTTGCCCAGCACGTTGTCGTACGAGGTATGAATACGATCGATATAAGCGGTACGCGTGGCGATCAGTTTATCCCAGTCGAACTTATTGATGGTGGTGTCGAAACCGTAATCCGGACCGTACATGTGGATCGCTTCGCGGACCTGTGCGGCATGCCACATCACTTTCTTCGGTACGCAGCCAACGTTAACGCAGGTGCCGCCTAACTCTTTGGCTTCAATCAGTGCGCATTTTTGACCGTACATTGCTGCACGGTTAATGGAGGCAATACCGCCGCTGCCGCCGCCAATAGCGATGTAATCATAGTGCTTGGTCATGACCGCTCCTTTATGTTCATTGTAGGGCGGAGAAGCGTTACGCCATCCGCCAAAATATTCGCGATTGTATACCTGATATTAAAAGGTTCCACCGATGGCTGCGATTACTCCGGTACTATCCAGCTTACGGAAGTATGCCCGGTTCCTGTCGGAACCAGTTTGCTGTGCAACCACGGCAGGACGTTGTTCATCTGCTGCTCCAGCTTCCACGGTGGGTTAATCACAATCATGCCGGATGCCGTCATGCCGCGCTGATCGCTGTCCGGGCGTACTGCCAGCTCAATTTGCAGAATCTTGCGGATGCCGGTGTCTTCGAGATCGTGGATCATGCGCTTGATTTGTTGGCGCAGAACCACTGGATACCACAACGCATAGGTGCCGGTCGCGAAACGTTTGTAGCCTTCGTTAATACCGGTCACTACTGCCTGGTAGTCGCTTTTGATTTCGTAGGGTGGATCGATAAGGATCAACCCACGACGGGAAACCGGCGGTAATTTTGCTTTCAGCTGCTGATAACCATCGGCTTTGGCCACGCGAGCGCGCTCATCTTTCTGGAATTCGCCGCGCAGCAGAGGGAAGTCGCTCGGGTGCAGTTCAGTTAATTGCAGACTGTCCTGTTCGCGCAGCAGCTGGCGAGCAATTAACGGAGAGCCCGGGTAGTAGCGCAGCTGACCGCTACGGTTGAAGTGCTGCACTACGCCAATGTAGGGTTCCAGTTCGGCAGGCAAATCGTCCTGCTGCCAGATACGGGCGATCCCTTCCAGGTATTCACCGGTGCGTTCGGCATGCTCACTGCTCAGCTGATAACGGCCAGCACCAGCATGGGTGTCCAGATAAAGAAACGGTTTTTCTTTCTCTTTGAGCGATTCAATGATCAGGCTCTGAACGGTGTGTTTAAGGACGTCGGCGTGGTTGCCTGCGTGATAACTGTGGCGATAACTGAGCATGGGTAATGAAATTCCGCTGAAATGACGATTTGCCACAGTTTACAGCAGATCGGCACAGATTACCCGTAGGCCCGGTAAGCGCAGCGCCACCGGGCGTCTTTCCATCACGGTTAGCATTGAAATCCTCTACACTTAACCCCATTGTACAAATTAATATGCACAGCGCCGGATACGCGCTTCATTCACTCTTTTCAACAGGACCGCGCTAATGACCAATCCATTGCTGACTCCCTTCGAACTGCCGCCGTTTTCTAAAATTCAGCCAGAGCACGTTGTGCCTGCCGTCACTAAGGCGCTGAACGATTGCCGTGAAAACGTTGAGCGAGTGGTTGCGCAGGGCGCGCCGTACACCTGGGAAAATCTCTGCCAGCCGTTGGCAGAAGTCGACGATGTGCTGGGGCGTATTTTCTCTCCGGTTAGTCACCTGAATTCGGTGAAAAACAGCCCGGAACTGCGTGAAGCCTACGAACAAACGCTGCCGCTGCTGTCTGAATACAGCACCTGGGTTGGACAACATGAAGGCCTGTACAAAGCGTACCGCGACCTGCGTGATGGCGATCATTACGCCACCCTGAACACCGCACAGAAAAAAGCGGTTGATAACGCGCTGCGCGATTTTGAGCTTTCTGGTATTGGTCTGCCGAAGGAAAAACAGCAGCGCTATGGTGAGATTGCCACCCGCCTGTCTGAGCTCGGCAACCTGTACAGCAATAACGTCCTCGATGCTACGATGGGCTGGACCAAGCTGGTGGCCGACGAAGCGGAACTTGCCGGGATGCCGGAAAGCGCGCTGGCCGCCGCAAAAGCGCAGGCTGAAGCCAAAGAGCAGGAAGGCTATCTGTTAACCCTGGATATCCCAAGCTACCTGCCGGTGATGACCTACTGTGATAACCAGGGGCTGCGTGAAGAGATGTATCGTGCATACTCCACGCGCGCATCTGACCAGGGGCCAAACGCGGGCAAATGGGACAACAGCCCGATAATGGAAGAGATCCTCGCGCTGCGCCACGAACTGGCACAACTGCTGGGCTTTGAGAGCTACGCCTTTAAATCTCTGGCTACCAAAATGGCGGAGAACCCGCAGCAGGTACTCGACTTCCTGACTGACCTGGCGAAACGTGCCCGTCCGCAGGGTGAGAAAGAGCTGGCTCAGCTGCGCGCCTTCGCGAAAGCGGAATTTGGTGTTGATGAGCTACAGCCGTGGGATATCGCTTACTACAGCGAGAAACAAAAACAGCACCTCTACAGCATCAGCGACGAGCAGCTGCGTCCTTACTTCCCGGAAAACAAAGCCGTTAACGGTCTGTTTGAAGTGGTTAAACGTATTTATGGCATCACCGCCAAAGAGCGCACCGATGTTGACGTCTGGCATCCGGAAGTTCGTTTCTTCGAGCTGTACGACGAAAACAACGAGCTGCGCGGCAGCTTCTATCTTGATCTGTATGCCCGTGAACACAAACGCGGTGGGGCGTGGATGGACGACTGTGTCGGCCAGATGCGCAAGACAGACGGCACATTGCAAAAGCCGGTCGCTTACCTGACCTGTAACTTTAACCGTCCGGTGAACGGTAAACCTGCGCTGTTTACCCACGATGAAGTGATCACCCTGTTCCACGAGTTCGGCCATGGTCTGCACCATATGCTGACCCGTGTCGAAACCGCGGGCGTTTCCGGTATCAACGGTGTGCCATGGGATGCGGTCGAACTGCCGAGCCAGTTTATGGAGAACTGGTGTTGGGAGCCGGAAGCGTTGGCGTTTATCTCTGGTCACTTTGAGACCGGTGAGCCGCTGCCGAAGGAACTGCTGGATAAAATGCTGGCGGCGAAAAACTACCAGGCAGCGCTGTTTATTCTGCGTCAACTGGAGTTCGGTCTGTTTGATTTCCGTCTGCACGCGGAGTTTAACCCGCAGCAAGGGGCTAAAATCCTCGAGACGCTGGCGGAAATTAAAAAACAGGTCGCCGTGGTGCCGGGCCCAACATGGGGCCGCTTCCCGCATGCTTTCAGCCACATTTTTGCTGGTGGCTACGCAGCGGGTTACTACAGCTATCTGTGGGCAGACGTACTGGCGGCAGATGCCTTCTCTCGCTTCGAAGATGAAGGGATTTTCAACCGTCAGACCGGACAATCGTTCCTCGATAACATCCTCACCCGTGGCGGTTCTGAAGAGCCGATGGAACTGTTCAAGCGCTTCCGTGGCCGCGAGCCACAGCTGGATGCAATGCTGGAGCATTACGGGATCAAAGGCTGATTATTCACGTGAAAATCTGCTTAGTAGATGAAACAGGCGCCGGAGACGGCGCCTTATCTGTTCTTGCCGCCCGCTGGGGACTGGAACACGATGAAGATAACCTGATGGCGCTGGTGATGACGCCGGAACATCTGGAACTGCGCAAACGTGATGAACCCAAACTTGGCGGTATCTTCGTGGATTTCGTGGGCGGTGCGATGGCCCATCGGCGCAAATTTGGCGGTGGACGCGGTGAAGCGGTGGCGAAGGCGGTTGGCATTAAAGGCGATTACCTGCCGGATGTGGTCGATGCAACCGCAGGGCTGGGGCGCGATGCGTTTGTACTGGCCTCGGTAGGCTGCCGCGTACGAATGCTGGAACGTAATCCGGTAGTGGCGGCGCTGCTTGATGATGGCCTGGCGCGCGGCTATGCCGACCCGGAAATCGGTCCGTGGCTGCAGGAACGTTTACAGCTGATCCATGCGTCGAGTCTGACGGCGTTAACCGATATCACGCCGCGCCCGCAGGTGGTGTACCTCGATCCGATGTTTCCACATAAGCAGAAAAGCGCGCTGGTGAAAAAAGAGATGCGGGTGTTTCAGTCATTGGTGGGGCCGGATTTAGATGCGGATGGGCTGCTGGAGCCTGCGCGTCAGTTGGCCACCAAACGTGTGGTGGTGAAGCGCCCAGATTACGCGCCGCCGCTGGCGGATGTCGCCACGCCGAACGCGGTAGTCACGAAAGGGCATCGGTTTGATATCTACGCTGGGACAGCATAGTTTGTAGATCTGTGCGCTGTGCTGCCTGATGCGCTGCGCTTATCAGGCCTACGGCAGCGTGTGGTTTGTAGATACTGTTTTCGCCTGCAAGCCTTTTCAGGTTCCGCGGTTACGGATAGCAGGCACGATCAGTCACAGCGCCGTCAGGCGCTGTTTTTTCCTGATTCATCTTCCCTTCAGGCTGTTATCACCCCATGTCTCGACGCATCGAACGGCTCACCTGATTTCAGTACCCCGTAAGACACATGCGCCAGCTTGCGCATCATTGCGCCTATTATCACTTTCCCTTTTTTACTGTTTCCTGCCAGACGGTCGCGGAACGCCCGCCCCCATTCCGTTTTACTTATTGCCACCATCGCTGGCATGTACAGAGCCCTGCGCAGGGATACATGGCCGCTTTTACTCATCCGACTCATTCCCCTCACGCTGCTGCCTGATTCATGCTGGCGCGGTGTCAGACCGGCAAAGGCGGCGAACTGTCTCGCCTGACTGAACCTGTCCTTCAGTCCCACATAAGCCAGCAGCACCGCCGACGTCTTTTCCCCGATACCCGGGATACTTTCCAGCAGCTTCCTGCGGTGTTTCATGTCCGGGTCGTCATCCGTCAGGTCCTTTATCTGCTTTTCGATGCGTTTAATTTCGGCATGAAGCCACAGCAGATGAGCGTCGATACTCGGACGCTGTACCTCACGTGCTGTCTCAAGGCGATTCAGTTCCTGCGTACGCATATCCGTCAGTGACTGATGGCGCAGCACCAGTGCCCGTAACGCCCGTTCAACCGGATGCGGAGCTTCCCAGACTGCCGGGCGCTTCTGACGGCAAAACTCTGCCAGCATGCGGGCATCAACGGCATCGGTTTTGCTGCGCAGCCCCTCGCTCTGTGCGAAGGCTTTGCCGAGGGCAGGATTGATGATGGAGACGGTGAATCCGGCATCACTGAGATGGGCGGCCACGTCTTCCATATACGTACTGGTGGCTTCCATACAGATATGCGCCGGCGCCACGTTATGGCTGTTGAGCCAGTGGAGGAGTTCATTGTGGCCCTTCAGGGTGTTCGCAAATTTTTTACTGCGGTGACGGCCATCGGGACGCAGCACATCGACATCCAGCTTGGCTTTAGAGACGTCAATACCGATAAAATGAAGTTCCTGTTCCATAGTGAGACCAACCTTGTGAATGCGGATTACCGGGAAAACCGGTCCATGATACTGTCCGGTTTGTCACTTGTGGAGAACGGCAGTCCGCTGCATAAATCTACAATACAGGTTGTTAACCTAAGGCCGGATACGGCATGCGGACGGCATGGCAGGGAGAACTGGCCGGCCCTCTCTGCACAGAGAGGATAATACAAGGCCGGATAAGGCGTTAGCCGCATCCGGCATAACCTATTAAACAAACGGTGCCAGCGGGTCGGCAATCTCAAATGCTACTGCTCGGTCTGCTTTCGGTGGGTAAATCAGCTCGCTGACAATCGACACCTTCAGCTTCTTCGCTTCTGCGCGCGTCAGTTTCACCTGTTGATCCCATCCTTCGCTATACACCGCACCCCAGGCACCAAGATCCAGGCAGGTGACGTAGTTTTCCTGACGATATGGCAATGGCGCTACGTCCAACAGATCTGCCGCAGCGTTATTACCGGCAAATTTACCCAACAAAATAGCGTGCTGACAGGTCATTAACGCATGGTTGCCTTTGTCGTCGGTGGCGGCATAGGCCACATCGCCAGTGGCGTAGATATCATCGTGACCCACAACCTGCAGATTGGCATTCACATGCAGACGGCCCTGGCGATCGCGCGGGGCGTTAATCTGTGCTGTCAGGTTATTAGCCTGTACGCCGACGGTCCAGATAACCGTCTGAGAGGCAATCACCTGCCCATCTTTCAGCGTGACGCCGGAGGCATCCACACACTCTACTTCCGCATTGACCAGCCACTCGACGCCCAGTTCAGCAGAGGCTTCGATAATCACGTCACGTAATTCCTGGCTCCAGCGTCCGCACGGCTGAGCACCGCGTTCAACTACGACAACTCTGGTCTTAGCATCAGCGCCCAATATTTCGCGCAAACGACCCGGTAATTCCAGCGCCATCTCTATCCCGGTGAAACCACCACCACAGACCACCACAGTATTACGAGCCTCACTTTCCGGTTGTAATGCCAGATTGCTAATGTGCTGCTCCAGTACGGCGGCGCTCTCGAGTTGGTCGAGGTCAAACGCGTGCTCGGCGGCACCGGCAACGGCGTCGCGGTTTACGTGACTTCCGCTGGCGAGCACCAGGCGGTCATAGCGATGCAGATGAGTGTCACCGTTGGCATCTTTCCAGCTCACCTCTTTAGAGTCCGGGAGGATTTGCTCGACGTGACCTTGCAGGAAGTTGACGCCGGTAACGTCAAATAGCGGTTGCAGTGGTGCGACCAGCGTATGAACGGCGCTTTCATAAAATCGTGGGCGGACACGCAGCTCCGGTTGTGGCGCAATTACTGTAATATCAATGGCCTGCTGATGTTTATCCGCCAGTCGTGCGGCGCTTAATGCTGCCCACATACCGGCAAAGCCGGCGCCCACGATCAGAATTTGTTTACGCATTGGGGTTTTCTCACTGGTGACTACGATTTATTTACTCGGATTTTATTTGTCGTAGTTATGAATTGCAATGCGATCGAGATCCTTTTTGCCTCAAAGGGTGGTGTTTTTTGATTATCTATTTGATAAATATGTATTTAAAGTTCTGTTGTGAAAAGGGAGTACTTTGCTGTCTGGAATGAATGAGATGAAAAAGCTACAATAAACTCAGATTCATTTTGGCTGAGATAAGAGAATGGCATTCTACAGTTCGGGAGTTGAGTACGGCATTCATAGCCTGATGTGTATGGTCGACAGTAAGGGCGACGCGCGGGATATGAGCGTGCGGGAAATAGCCGAACTGCAAAGCGTACCGTATGACTATCTGGCAAAAATTTTCACCCGTCTGTCCAAAGCGGGTCTGGTGCGCAGCATTGAAGGCAAAGGTGGCGGTTTCCAGTTAGCTAAACCCGCTGAACACATCACGGTGCTGGATGTGGTGAATGCTATTGATGGCGATAAGCGCATCTTTGAATGTCGTGAAATTCGCCAGCGGCTGGCGGTATTTGAGGAGCATCCACCCGAGTGGGCCTGTGAAGGCATTTGTGGTGTGCGTTCGGTAATGGACATGGCTCAGCAGCGAATGGAAGAAGCGCTCGGCCAGCATACGATTCTGGACTTGGCGCGCAAAATGTACCGTAAAGCACCGGATACCTTTGTGGTGGAAGTGCAGGAGTGGATAGACGCGCGTAAAGGGTAGTGAGTGAAAATGCCCGATAGCGCAAGGCGACCGGGCATGTTGAATGTAGGCCGGATAGGGGCAATAGCCGCCATCCGGCACTGAAGGTTATTGCTCGGTGCTCGGCGTATTAATCATGCGGTTCAGCCATGGCACCATAATCGCCATCACGACCGTTACGGCCAGGGTGACAAGGCCAATCTTACTGAAGACGTTGGTATAGATAGGCAGCGTTTGCAGCGGGTCGGTGATGTTCTCTGGTACGGCGGTGAACGTAGCGACATAACCCCCCATCAGGAAGGCTGCGGCTTGTGTCAGGAACCACATCCCAAGAATGAAGCCCATCAGGTGTTGTGGCACGAGAGCGGCGACCATAGCCAGTCCCAGGGCGCTAATCAGCAGTTCACCCAGGCTCTGGAACAGATACACCAGCACGATAAACCACGGCGACGTCAGCCCTTGTGCATCGGCAAACCACATCCCGGCAGCGGCGGCCGTCAGGAAGCCCAATGAGCACAGGAACATACCGAGCGTAAATTTCATCGGCATGGTCAGGTCTTTGCCTTTGTTGCCCAGACGGGTATAGATTGCGGCCAGTACCGGACTCGCCAGTACCACCCAGAACGGGTTCAGCGCCTGGAAGCTCACCGGGTTGATGGCGAAACCAAGAATTTCATGGTGTACGTTATTGATTGCAAAGAAGTTTAGCGATGTCGGCATCTGCGCGTACAGCACGTAGAACACCACCGCTTCCAGCATCAGGATAAAGGCCACGAACATCTTGTTGCGCCCGGTTTTATCCAGTTTGAATGCCTGACGGAAGAAGATGATGGTCACGGCAATCGACAGGACGATCAGCACCAGGTTGGCAATCTGCACGTTGTGCATCAGCCAGGCGCAGATAAATACCATCACTACCGTACCGGCCAGCACGTACAGCAGGTTACGGAAGTTCAGTGGCTTATGGTCTGGCTCAGAGCCGATATTTTTCACCATTCCGCGGCAGGCAAAGTATACCAACAGCGCGACGATTAGTCCGGCTCCGCACAGGTTGTAAGTCACTGCGTAGCCAAACTTATCGGCAATCACCGGCGCCAGCGACAGTGACAGTAGCGAACCGATGTTAATCGACATATAAAACAGGGTGAAAGCACCGTCCAGACGGGCGTCTTTCGGGGGATAACATTTTGACAGCAGGCTTGCCGGGTTGGCTTTAAATAGCCCGTTACCAACGGCAATGGTACCCAAAGCAATAAAGATCAGATCCGGCTTAAGCAGCGACATCCCGGTCATGAAGTAGCCGATTGCCAGCACAATGGCACCGAGTACCAGCGTGCGCTTGGTGCCTAACAGGTGGTCGCCGACGTAGCCGCCGATCGAGATCAGGCCGTAAACCAGTGCGGCAAAGGCACCAAAGGTGACAAATGCCTGTTCTTGTGAAAATCCGAGCTGCTTAACAAAAAATACCGCCAGGATGCCCTGTACGCCGTAATAGCCAAATCGTTCCCATAATTCCACAAAGAAGATCATGAAGAACGGACGAGGTTGCTGCAGCAAGCCCGTAGGTGCAGTTTTATTCATATTCCATCGCCTTTCAAAGCCATCCCGAAAAGTATGAACGCGTATGCTTAAACGCGCCGAAAAAGTCTTATTTTGTTATAGACTGCGGTTATTGGCCGCAAGGGTAGAGTATTATAGAGATAGTTTTCGATCCAATTAGTAGATCACACTAATTATGATTTGTTTGTTGGATTGATGTACTAATTGTGACCGAATGATAAAAACAAAAACGCCCGCGAAGGCGGGCGTTTACAGGCTTAACGACTTGCAGTGGGCCGGGCTAACTTCCGGCGGCAAGCATTTTATGCTTCTTCGTCGTCACGCAGCGGAACAATCAACATGTCGACGTGGACGGTGTTGATCAGTTGGCGCGCGGAGGACATCAGTTTGCTCCAGAAATCCTGGTGGTGACCACAGACGACCAGATCCATGTCGTATTTTTTGATGGCATCAACCAGAACCTGACCCAGGTCGCCGCTACCGCTCAGGGTTTCGGTGATAGGGTAGCCTGCATTGGTGGACAGCTCGGTTAACGCGTGGTGGGTTTCTTCAGAAATGCGTTTCTGCATGTCGCCCAGATTCACGTCGATGAGCCCGGTGTACAGGTCGGAATAGTTTACGTCAACGTGGATAAGGGAGACTTTAGCATTGTAAGGTCGCGCCATAGAAACCGCTTTTTCAACCAGAACTTTGCTTTCCGGAGAAAGATCAACCGCGATAAGAATGTGTTTATAAGCCATAGTGTTACTCCTTCCATAAGTTGTCGATGACTAGCCTGCTGGCGTTATATGCCGCCGCGTCATCCGCGTCCTGCGAACCTTGTGCGCGGGGCTAGCCCAGTCGTAAAAAACGTACCATATAAGGACTATCCTTACATTATAGCGACCAGGATAATCCGTCAATCCGCCTTGCTTGCCAAATAGTTAAACAAATTTTTTAGTTAATTGCATTGATAGCGATTAACCTTATGGCAAAAAAATTAACTAATCTCCTACACTATCTAAAGAGGCGTTCGGATGCGTGATACTAACACGAACGGTTTCGGCTGCACTCTTCATTGAATGGTTTGGCAGGGTATCGGGGAGCGGTAGTCCCGGAAAGGAGTTCCGTGGGCGGGTCGCCGGGGAGGAGGTATGATAAGCACCATTGCATTATTCTGGGCTTTATGTGTCGTTTGCATTGTTAATATGGCGCGCTATTTTTCTTCGCTACGCGCACTGTTAGTGGTACTTCGTGGTTGCGATCCATTACTTTACCAGTATGTAGATGGAGGGGGCTTTTTTACCTCGCATGGGCAACCGAACAAGCAGATGCGTCTGGTGTGGTATATCTACGCTCAGCGTTACCGCGATCATCATGATGATGAATTTATTCGCCGCTGTGAGCGGGTTCGCGGTCAGTTCATTCTCACCAGCGCGCTATGCGGCCTGGTGCTAATCAGCATGGTTGCGCTGATTATCTGGCACTGATGCCAACAACAGATACAAAAAAAGCGGGTCAGCTTCCTGACCCGCTTTTTTACCGTGCATTCGCTTAGATAAGCTTCAGGGAGAGCCAGTACAGCACCCCGGAAAGAATAATCGCAGCTGGCAGGGTGAAGACCCAGGCCATCAGAATGCTGGTTACCGTTTTACGCTGCAATCCGCCGCCATCAACAACCATCGTCCCCGCAACGGAAGAAGAGAGAACGTGGGTGGTGGAAACGGGCATACCGGTGTAGCTGGCGAGACCGATAGAGACTGCGGCGGTCATCTGAGCCGACATCCCCTGGGCATAAGTCATGCCTTTCTTACCGATTTTCTCGCCGATGGTGGTGGCAACACGACGCCAGCCAATCATCGTACCAATACCCAGCGCCAGTGCGACGGCCATAATGATCCAGATAGGCGCGTACTCAATGGTGCTCAGCATGTCGGCTTTCAGTTTTTTCAGCAGACGCTGATCGTCAGCGCTTACGCCAGGCAACTTAACCACTTTATCGGTGGTATCAGAGATGCACAGCATAATACGGCGCAGCTGACCACGCTGTTCGACGCTTAACTTGTCGTAGGTTTCCAGGTTCGCCAGCATACCTTTCGCACGTTCCAGCGCGTTGATGGTATTCGCCGGGTGGCAATGGAACTCTGTCGTCGTCGCAGGTGCCGCGTCCGTCGGGGACGGAATCAGCTGGTCTACGCCTGTGGCCTGTTTAAGCAGGTCAGGGCGCTGCTGGAAGAAGACTTCGACGTTATTGATTGCATCACGGGTACGGGTAATCTCGTAACCGGAAGCATTCATATTCACCACGAAGCCTGCAGGCGCTACGCCAATCAGCACCAGCATCACCAGACCAATGCCTTTCTGCCCGTCGTTAGCGCCATGAGAGAACGCTACGCCGATAGCGGAGAGGATCAGTGCAATACGGGTCCAGAACGGCGGCTTTTTCTTGCCATCTTTCTTTTCACGTTCTGCTGGCGTCAGGTGGATACGGGCACGTTTTTTTGTACCGCTCCAGTAACGACGCAGAATGAAAATAAGACCGCCTGCAACCACCAGACCAACAATTGGCGAGATGATAAGCGAAGCAAAAATACCGATAACTTTCGGAATGTTAAGTGCGTCCACCACCGAGGTGCCGGTCATCAGTGCATTGGTTAAACCAATACCGATAATGGCGCCAATCAGCGTGTGGGAGCTGGATGCAGGTAAACCAAAGTACCAGGTACCCAGGTTCCAGATAATTGCCGCCAGCAGCATGGAGAACACCATGGCAAGGCCATGTGACGATCCCATATTAAGCAGCAGATCCGTTGGTAGCATATGCACGATGGCATACGCCACGCTGAGACCACCCAGCAAAACACCAAAGAAGTTGAACAACGCAGCCATGACCACCGCCAATTGCGAACGCATTGCACGGGTATAGATCACGGTTGCGACAGCATTGGCTGTGTCATGGAAGCCGTTAATTGCTTCGTAGAACAGCACAAAAGCCAGAGCAAGCAATAGTAAAAGCCCGGTATGTAAATCCAGGCCAGCAAACAAATGTAGCATAGGACGTTACGCCATTTTGAGGACATGAACGCGGCGCATTATCAGTGACTTTGGCGGCGCGGGCAAAGTGAAATATAGAGTTTTTTTGATTTGTCTCCTGCTTTGTTTTACACCACTAAAGAATTATCCTATATATTTCAGTTAAATACCCTTTATCGGTAGTTTGGTGCTGGTGCGACCACTGAGGAATCTTTACAATTCACACCCGCTTTTTAGAGAGGATCGCAACGTGGAAAGGTTTGATACCGTTATTATAGGCGCTGGCGCAGCGGGTATGTTTTGTGCCGCGCAGGCAGGACAAGCAGGTAGTCGAGTACTGCTTATTGATAATGGTAAAAAGCCAGGACGCAAGATTCTCATGTCTGGCGGGGGACGCTGCAACTTTACCAATCTTTATGTCGAACCGGCCGCCTATTTGAGCCAAAACCCCCATTTTTGCAAATCGGCACTGGCGCGTTACACGCAGTGGGATTTTATCGACCTGGTGGGCAAACATGGTATTGCCTGGCATGAAAAAACGCTGGGTCAGCTGTTCTGCGATGATTCCGCTCAGCAAATTGTCGATATGCTGGTAGACGAGTGTGAAAAAGGTAACGTAACTATGCGGTTACGGAGCGAAGTCCTGAGCGTGGTGCAGGATGATGAAGGTTTCACCCTCGAACTGAACGGCATGACGGTCGGCACGAAAAAACTGGTTATCGCTTCCGGTGGGCTTTCCATGCCGGGACTGGGGGCAACGCCGTTTGGTTATAAAATTGCCGAACAGTTTGGTCTGAAGGTGTTGCCAACGCGCGCGGGACTGGTGCCCTTTACGTTGCATAAGCCACTGCTGGAGCAGCTTCAGGTGCTCTCTGGCGTGTCGGTCTCCTCCGTTATCACCGCCGAAGACGGCACAGTATTTCGTGAAAATCTGCTCTTTACACACCGAGGACTTTCGGGCCCAGCTGTTTTGCAGATTTCCAGTTTTTGGCAGCCAGGCGAATTTGTCAGCATTAATTTGTTGCCGGATGTTGACCTGGCGAGCTTCCTCGACGAACAACGTAGCGCACACCCTAACCAGAGCTTAAAGAATACCTTAGCAATGCAGTTGCCAAAGCGTCTGGTGGAATGCTTGCAACAGTTAGGGCAAATTCCTGACGTGTCTCTGAAGCAGCTTAACGTACGCGATCAGCAAACGCTGGTTGAAACGCTGACCGAGTGGCGGGTGCAGCCGAACGGTACGGAAGGGTATCGTACCGCTGAAGTTACGTTGGGCGGCGTCGATACCAACGAGCTGTCATCGCGCACAATGGAAGCCCGCAAAGTGCCAGGGCTCTACTTTATCGGCGAAGTGATGGACGTCACCGGCTGGTTGGGTGGCTATAACTTCCAGTGGGCATGGTCGAGTGCCTGGGCATGCGCGCAGGATCTGGCGAATTAAACTCTGGAGATTGATGAATCATTGCTCAAGAGATGTATCATTAGCGGTAGCGCGATACCTGTACCAGCGATCTCATGTTTACTTAAGGAATGGATGATGAAAATTACGCAGTTGACATTACACAATGTCGGGCGCTTTACCTCTTTAGAGGTCCCAATTGCGCCTACAAGCGACAATCCTTCCAATGTTACTGTGCTGGTGGGGAATAATGGTGCAGGAAAAACGTCAATTTTACAGGCGCTGGCGACATCACTCAGTTGGATGGTATCACGCATTCGTAGTGAGAAAGGGAGTGGCAGTAGCCTCAGTGAAAATCTGATTACTAATGAGAGTACATCTGCTGCAATTACGCTTGCGGTGAAAGCCGCGGTAATCGGTGCAGAAGAAAAGGAATATCACTGGACTCTGGCGAAAGCCAGAAGTGGAATGATTGGCGAATATACCAGCCTGCTTAATTCTGCTTCCGTTTTGGCAAATTATTACCGCACCCTCTTAACACAACATCGTAAAAGCAGTTTACCTTTAATCGCCTTTTATCCGGTAGAACGAAGCGTATTGGAAATCCCTCTTAAAATTAAAAATAAACATGCTTTCCAGCAGATAGATGGATATGACCATGCTCTTAATCAGGGCGTAGATTTTAGTCGGTTTTTTGAGTGGTTCCGTACCCGAGAAGATATTGAAAATGAGAATGATAAAACGGTATTGTCGGATTTTCTAGATGAGGATTTTGAAAATAGATTGCAAATACTTGCCGATATTGAAAATGCTGATGAGCGTGTCGATAAACTTGAACCTCTTGATTTTAAAGGCTTAGGCGAGGAGTTCAAAAAACTTAAAAGCGCTATTAAATTGATGCAGGATATTCAGGATAAATCTAAAGAGGCCAGAGATCCGCAACTAAACGCAGTACGTGCTGCAATTGCCGCATTTATGCCGGGTTTTGAAGGGCTCCAGGTTCGCCGTAAGCCTCGGGTGCATATGACGGTAGAAAAAAACGGGGAAACACTCAATGTCTTGCAATTGTCGCAAGGTGAAAAATCACTGATGGCGCTTGTTGGGGATATCGCTCGTCGATTGGCGATGATGAATCCGACCCTGGAAAATCCATTGTATGGACAAGGAGTTGTGCTGATTGACGAAGTAGACATGCATCTTCATCCCTCGTGGCAGCGTGGTATTATAGATCGGTTAACCACAACATTTCCTCACTGCCAGTTTATTTTGACAACCCATTCGCCTTTGGTCATCAGCGACTGCAAAAATGTACTGGTCTATTCGCTTGATGATGGGGAGTTGAGTGTTGTTCCTTCTCTGTATGGGCAAGATGCAAATAGTGTATTACTGGATGTGATGGATACGGATATTCGTAATGCAAAGATTGCGACTCAACTCAACGATTTATTGGATTTAATTCAGAAAAAACAGCTAAATCAAGCGAGAAGTTTACTTGAAAAGCTAATGGAGGATCTGCCTGCTAATAATCTGGAATTATCTAAAGCTCGTTTATTACTGCGCAAACAGGAGTTACGCATTGAGAAAAATCACGAAGAGCAATGAGCCAGGTAGTTTGACTCGCTGGAAGCGTTCTAATGCGAGCGGCGTTTATGAGGATTTGACTGAAATAGAACGTCGAGATATTCGGGCGGTTTGTGTTCAGGAACAATTTTATCTGTGTGCGTATTGCTGTAAACCTATCAGTGGTCAGAATAGTGATACTATGAATGAGCATGTGCAAGCCAGACATCACGCCCAGCATTTATCCCTTGATTTTAATAATATTGTTGCAAGTTGCACTACAGCAAAGCAATGTGATGAATCTCACGGTTCCCAGCTGTTTTCACTGACTCCGTTGATGGATGAGTGTGAAACGGAACTGGAATTTATGATCAGTGGTCGTGTCAGAGGTAATACGTTTCGTGCGCAGGAAGCGATTCGGGTTCTTAATCTTGGAGAGGATGAAACGAAGAACAGAAAGCTGATTGAAATACGCAAACAAGCCATAGCCACCATACTATTTAGTAACGGAATAGATCCTGATGAAGGTCTGGAAGACGATGAATTACTCCACGATCTAATTAATGTCCTGAGTCTCCCCAAAGACAATCAACTGGAACCTTATGCCCCCATCGTTATCAACGTTCTTCGGGGCTGGTTATCAGAGTAAATACTGTTGGTCCATTATGGATGTCCCTCAACACAAACAACAACCGAATAGACATATTGAATCCAGGTGTTAGTATTCAATAGACAGCAGTAATGAGTATGCGTGTTTCATTTCCGGCCAGGAACGCTGATGATGACAACATTACTACCCGATTTCACAGCATTTTCATCATTCACTTCCTTCGCGGCGCAGGTTGCTTACATGCCTGTCTGCTCTCTGGCCATTGTTTCTCATTCCTTCTTATCCCGGATGGAATCCCCCGCTGAATAGCTGTTCAGTGGGCTTTGTGACACGCATCGTTTGATAACAGGGATTACGGCGGGTCGAATATGGATAAGTTTAAACGTCATATGATGTGGTGGGTGGCGGGCATTCTGGTCGTGGTGGCCGCGATAGCATGGTGGATGCTGCGCCCTGCGGGAATACCGGAGGGGTTTGCAGCCAGCAATGGCAGAATTGAAGCTACCGAAGTGGATATTGCCACCAAGATTGCCGGGCGAATTGACACGATCCTCGTGTCGGAAGGGCAGTTCGTTCGCCAGGGCGAAGTGCTGGCGAAAATGGATACCCGCGTGCTGCAGGAGCAGCGGCTGGAAGCGGTAGCCCAAATCAAAGAGGCCGAAAGCGCGGTGGCGGCGGCGCGGGCGTTGTTAGAGCAGCGGCAAAGTGAAATGCGCGCCGCGCAGTCGGTGGTAAAACAGCGTGAGGCGGAACTGCAGTCGGTCTCTAAACGCCACGTCCGCTCCCGTTCGCTATCTCAGCGTGGGGCTGTGTCTGAGCAACAGCTGGATGACGACAGGGCTGCGGCAGAAAGCGCACGCGCTGCACTGGAATCCGCAAAGGCGCAGGTCTCTGCGGCAAAAGCCGCCATTGAAGCCGCTCGCACCAGTATCATTCAGGCGCAAACCCGCGTAGAAGCCGCGCAGGCTACCGAACGTCGTATTGTGGCTGATATTGATGACAGCGAGTTGAAAGCCCCGCGCGATGGCCGCGTACAGTACCGCGTAGCTGAACCGGGCGAGGTGCTTTCCGCGGGCGGTCGCGTGCTGAATATGGTCGATCTCAGCGATGTCTACATGACGTTCTTCTTGCCAACCGAACAGGCTGGTTTACTGAAGATTGGTGGAGAAGCGCGGCTGGTGCTGGATGCTGCGCCGGATCTGCGTATTCCGGCGACCATCAGCTTTGTGGCTAGCGTCGCGCAGTTCACGCCGAAAACGGTCGAAACCAGCGATGAACGGCTGAAACTGATGTTTCGCGTCAAAGCGCGTATCCCGCCAGAGCTGTTGCAGCAGCATCTGGAGTACGTGAAAACCGGTCTGCCGGGCATGGCGTGGGTGCGTGTTGATGAAAGTCGCGCCTGGCCTGACGACCTGGTGGTGAGGTTGCCGCAATGACGCATCTGGCGCTGGTTCCCGTTCCTCCCGTGGCGCACCTTGACGGCGTGAGTCAGCATTACGGGAAAACGGTAGCGCTGAACAATATCACGCTGGATATCCCTGCCCGCTGTATGGTGGGGCTGATTGGCCCGGACGGCGTCGGAAAATCGAGCCTGCTATCGCTCATCTCCGGCGCACGGGTTATTGAACACGGCAACGTGATGGTGCTGGGCGGCGATATGCGCGACCCAAAACATCGCCGGGATGTCTGCCCGCGCATTGCCTGGATGCCGCAGGGGCTGGGGAAAAACCTGTATCACACGCTGTCGGTATATGAGAACGTCGATTTCTTTGCCCGCCTGTTTGGGCATGACAAAGCGGAGCGTGAGGCGCGGATTACCGAGCTGCTGAATAGCACCGGACTGGCACCGTTTCGCGACCGTCCTGCCGGGAAGCTCTCGGGCGGGATGAAGCAAAAGCTGGGGCTGTGCTGCGCGTTAATCCACGACCCGGAACTGTTAATTCTCGATGAACCCACCACCGGGGTCGACCCGCTGTCCCGCGCCCAGTTCTGGGATCTGATTAACAGCATTCGCCAGCGGCAGACCAACATGAGCGTGCTGGTTGCGACCGCTTATATGGAAGAAGCCGAGCGCTTTGACTGGCTGGTGGCGATGAACGCCGGGGAGGTGTTAGCCACAGGGAGCGCGCAGCAGCTACGTGAGCAAACCAACAGCAACACGCTGGAGCAGGCGTTTATCGCGCTGTTACCTGAAGCCCAGCGCCAGGCGCATAAACCGGTAGTGATCCCGCCGTATCACGCTGAGCAGGAAGAGATTGCCATCGAGGCGAAAAACCTGACCATGCGCTTCGGTAAATTTGTGGCGGTGGACCACGTTAACTTCCGCATTCCGCGCGGGGAAATCTTCGGTTTTCTCGGCTCCAACGGCTGCGGTAAATCCACCACTATGAAAATGCTCACCGGACTGCTGCCCGCAAGCGAAGGCGAGGCGTGGCTGTTTGGACAAGCGGTTGATCCGAAGAATATCGATACCCGCCGCCGGGTAGGCTATATGTCGCAGGCATTTTCGCTCTACAGCGAGCTGACTGTCCGGCAAAACCTCGAACTACATGCGCGGCTGTTCCATATCCCTGAAGCAGAAATCCCTGGGCGGGTGCAGGAGATGAGTGAGCGCTTTTCGCTGACCGATGTCGAAGATGCGCTGCCCGGTGCGCTGCCGTTGGGGATCCGTCAACGCCTGTCGCTGGCGGTGGCGGTGATCCATCGCCCGGAGATGCTCATTCTTGATGAACCGACCTCCGGGGTCGATCCGGTAGCGAGGGATATGTTCTGGCAACTGATGGTTGATCTGTCGCGCCAGGACAAAGTGACCATTTTTATCTCCACCCACTTTATGAACGAAGCGGAGCGCTGCGACCGCATGTCGCTGATGCACGCCGGAAAAGTACTGGCCAGCGGTACGCCGCAGGAACTGGTGAAACAGCGTGGAGCTGCCAGTCTGGAAGAGGCGTTTATCTCCTGGTTGCAGGAAGCGGCAGGCCCGGCGCCGGAAGCTCAGTTAGCGCCAGCCAATGTCCAGACAGTGCATGAAAACAGTAAGCCGCCGCGGCAAGGCTTTAGCCTGCGGCGCTTGTTCAGCTACAGCCGTCGTGAAGCGCTGGAGCTGCGACGTGACCCGGTACGTTCAACGCTGGCGCTGATGGGCACAGTGATCCTGATGCTTATCATGGGCTACGGCATCAGCATGGATGTAGAAAACCTGCGTTTTTCGGTGCTCGATCGCGACCAGACCGTCAGCAGCCAGGCGTGGACGCTGAATCTGGCGGGTTCGCGCTATTTTATCGAGCAACCGCCGCTCACCAGTTATGACGAGCTGGACAAACGGATGCGCTCAGGGGAAGTTGCGGTAGCAATTGAAATTCCGCCAAATTTTGGCCGCGATATCGCGCGTGGAACGCCGGTGAAGATTGGCGTCTGGGTCGATGGCGCAATGCCAAGCCGCGCTGAAACGGTCAGGGGTTACGTGCAGGCGATGCACCAGACCTGGCTGCAGGATGTGATGGCGCGCCAGCCAAATGCCAGCGGGCAAAACGGGCTGATGACCATTGAAACTCGCTATCGTTACAACCCGGATGTGAAGAGTCTACCGGCGATTGTTCCGGCAGTGATCCCACTGCTGTTGATGATGATCCCTTCCATGCTCAGCGCCCTCAGCGTGGTGCGTGAGAAAGAGCTGGGGTCGATTATCAATCTGTACGTTACGCCCACGACCCGCAGCGAGTTTTTACTCGGCAAACAGTTGCCGTACATCGTGCTGGGCATGCTGAACTTCCTGCTGTTGTGCGCGCTGTCGGTGTTTGTATTCGGCGTTCCGCATAAGGGGAGCTTTGTGACCCTGACGCTGGCTGCGCTGCTGTACGTCACCATTGCCACCGGGCTGGGGCTGTTAATCTCCACGTTTATGAAAAGCCAGATCGCGGCCATTTTTGGTACGGCGATTATTACGCTGATCCCGGCGACGCAGTTTTCCGGAATGATCGATCCAGTTGCCTCGCTGGAAGGGCCGGGTCGGTGGATTGGTGAAATTTATCCGACCAGCCATTTTCTGACCATCGCGCGTGGAACGTTCTCTAAAGCGTTGGATCTGACCGATCTCTGGCAGCTGTTTATTCCGCTGGCGGTAGCCATTCCGGTGGTGATTGGTCTGAGCGTATTACTGCTGAAAAAACAGGAGGGGTGATGCGCCGATTACGCAATATTTATAACCTCGGCATCAAAGAGTTGCGCAGCCTGCTGGGTGACAAAGCGATGCTGACGCTGATCGTCTTCGCCTTCACGATTTCGGTTTATTCTTCCGCGACCGTCCTGCCGGGTTCGCTGCATCTGGCACCGATTGCTATTGCCGATATGGACCAGTCGCAGTTGTCGAATCGGATTGTGAACAGCTTTTATCGCCCGTGGTTTTTACCGCCGGAGATGATCACTGCCGATGAAATGGATGCCGGGTTGGACGCCGGGCGCTATACCTTCGCCGTAAACATTCCGCCTGATTTTCAGCGCGATGTGCTGGCCGGACGACAACCGGATATACAGGTTAACGTCGATGCCACGCGCATGAGCCAGGCGTTTACCGGCAACAGCTATATCCAGAATATCATCAGCGGCGAGGTGAACAGCTTTGTGGCGCGTTACCGCGATAACAATGAGCCGCCGGTGGCGCTGGAAATGCGCATGCGCTTTAACCCTAATCTGGAACCCGCCCGCTTTGGCGCGGTGATGGCGATTATCAATAACATCACTATGCTGGCGATTGTGCTGACCGGTTCGGCGTTGATCCGCGAACGCGAGCACGGGACCATTGAACATCTGCTGGTGATGCCGGTGACGCCGTTTGAGATCATGATGGCAAAAATCTGGTCGATGGGGCTGGTGGTGCTGGTGGTTTCCGGTCTGTCGCTGATGCTGATGGTAAAAGGCGTGCTCGGGGTGCCGATTGAAGGTTCGATACCGTTGTTTATGCTGGGCGTGGCGCTGAGCCTGTTCGCCACCACCTCGATCGGCATTTTTATGGGCACGCTGGCGCGCTCCATGCCGCAGCTGGGGCTGCTGATGATTCTGGTGCTGCTGCCGTTACAGATGCTTTCAGGTGGCTCCACACCGCGTGAAAGCATGCCGCAGGCGGTGCAGGACATTATGCTGACCATGCCGACTACTCATTTTGTCAGTCTCGCGCAGGCGATACTTTATCGCGGAGCCGGGTTTAGCATTGTCTGGCCGCAGTTTCTGACGCTGCTGGCGATTGGTAGCGCGTTCTTCCTGATTGCACTGCTGCGTTTCAGAAAGACGATTGGCACGATGGCGTAATCATTATTGCCGGGGGCGCTTCGCTTGCCTGGCCTACAAACGGTAACGGACGTAGGCCGGATAAGGCGTAGCCGCCATCCGGCATCCCGCAACGAAACAGGCAATTACTCTTCTTTCGGCAGGCACTGTAGATGGCCGTGGCGCACGCCGCGCTGGGAAATCACGTCATCGGCAAAATGCTGCACATCGCCCATGTCGCCTTTTAGCACGGCGATTTCCAGACAGTCGTCATGGTTGATGTGCACGTGCAGCGTGGCGACCGATAAATCGTGGTGGTGGTGTTGGGTAGAAACAATACGGCTGGCCAGATCACGCTTCTCATGCTCATAAACATACGAGAGCACCGCGAAGCCCTGGGTGCCGTGTTCAAGGGTAGTTTCCTGCGCCAGTGCGCCACGCAGAATATCGCGTATCGCTTCGGAACGGTTGTTGTAGCCACGGCGCTGACTCAGGCCGTCGAGCGTTTCCAGTAAATCGTCATCGAGGGTAATGGTGACTCGTTGCATCTGCAGTTAACCTTTCATGTGGCGCGTTGGCGCACAGGGAGTAAGGGGAATAGCGTATTTTGTAACACACGTCCGGCATCCGGGGAAAAGGTTAATGCTCTCGTAATAAACGCAGGAGGGTACTGACCTGTTCATCCAGCGGAGCGAGAGTATTTTTAACGATCAGATGCAAAGGCGTGGCGCGACGAGCACCATGGCTTAACGGCAGTGGGCGTAAAATCCCCTGATCAAGTTGCGTCTGAATACGTTCCTCGGGCAGCCAGCCGTAACCGACCTGATACATCACCGCATCAATCGCGGCATCAATGGTCGAGAAGGTCCAGGCATCGCGCACCGGTTGTTGTGGGTTGTCGCGATCGGCAATGCGAATCAGCGGCCAGGCGCGTAATGCGTCTTCATTCAGCGGCACATCCAGCATGCAGAGTGGGTGATCGCGGTGGGCCACGGCCACGAAGTCAATATTCATCAGCCATTCGCCGCGTCCGGTGACATCCTGACGCCGGGTCAGGATCATTACGTCCGCATCGGCATGTGCTGCCAGTCGAGCATCGCCATTCTCCAGGACTTCGGTCAGACGCACCTGCGTTTGCGGCCAGGCCTGCTGAAACTGTTTGAGAATGGCAAACAGGCGTTTGCGTGGGAAGATGCTATCTACCATCAAATCCAGCCGCGTTCGCGTACCGTTTTGTAACGTTGCGGCCCGGGTTTCCACCCATAAAAAGGCCTTCAGTAGCGGTTTGACCTGATTGAGCAATAGCTCTCCGGCCGGTGTCAGGACAGCCCTGCGCCCTTCCGGGGTCAGCAGCGTTACGCCAAGTCGCTCCTGTAACAGTGCCAGATTGTAGCTTACCGAAGACTGGCTACGGTTGGTCTCTTCCGCCGCTTTAGCGAAGCTGCCCAGCTCCACCACTTTCTCCAATAGGGCCCACTGCTCGAGGGTTGTTTTGTGCATAACTCATCTAATAATTGAATGAATTTGATGCAAACATAGCGTTATTCATCCAATTTTTGAAGCGTTAAGATCCTCGCATCAAGTAAGAGGAGAACGAATATGAGTGCGTTTGATAAACATGATTTAAGCGGATTTGTCGGCAAACATCTGGTCTATACCTACGATAATGGCTGGAATTACGAGATCTACGTGAAAAACGACACTACGCTGGACTACCGCATTCACAGCGGCATTGTGGGGAATCGTTGGGTGAAAGATCAGCGGGCCTATATTGTGCGGGTCGGGGAGAGCGTTTATAAAATTTCGTGGACCGAACCGACCGGGACCGACGTCAGCCTGATCGTAAATCTGGGTGACAAACTCTTTCACGGCACCATCTTTTTCCCTCGCTGGGTGATCAATAATCCGGAAAAAACGGTCTGCTTCCAGAATGACCATATTCCGCTGATGATGTCGTACCGCGATGCCGGCCCGGCGTATCCCACTGAGGTGATTGATGAGTTCGCGACCATCACTTTCGTAAGTGACTGCGGCGCGAACAATGATGACGTTATTGCCTGTGCGGCGAGCGAGCTGCCGAAAAACTTCCCGGAAAATTTACGCTAAGGCTTCCAGTCGCTGCACGGCGTCTGCGGTCAGGGTAAACGGCGTGGGGGTGCACACCGCCAGGCTCAGGGTATCGAGCTGGCACTGGCTGACGGAGAGTGAGGAAGTTAGCGCGGTACTGTCGACGCTGACGATTTGCCAGGCGCTACCGCCGCGCTGTTTCACGATAGCTTCTTTACGCGTCCAGATGCGCCAGAACGCCGCCAGCTGTTGCTCTGGGCGTTCGGCCTCGACTTCGGCATGCTCACCAAGACTGAATACCGTATTTGCCAGCGTTTGCCAGTTATCGCGCGGGCGAACGACTTCTATATCGCAGCCGACTTCCCCTTCGTCGCTGAGCAGCAGGGCGATATCATCACCGCTGTGGCTGAGATTGAACCACAGCGGCGTGTCAGCAGAAAAGGCCGGTTTTCCTTGCTCGCCATAGACGATGTCTGGTAATGGCGAAAGGGCATGGGAAAGCAGCACGCGACCGGCCAGCCAGCGCGCACGGCGAGCACCTTGCGGCGCTTGCTCACTCAGTGCGGCAGGCAGTGCACCAGCGCTTAAAACAGAAACTTTCCCAAGAACGATCCGGTACATATTAGGGCTAACCTTTAGTAATAATGGGGTTGTGTATCATTCTTCACATGCTGTTTGCAAGTTTATCCCGGTAATCGGCTTTTGGGCCTGCCGGGCCCCAGCAAAATCGCCAGTTTGCTGCCGCCTTTGGTGGTTTCCATCCAGATTTTACACACGCTGGTTAACGGCACGGAGAGCAACATGCCGACCGGACCGAGCAGCCATCCCCATACCAACAGAGAGAGGAAGACGATTAGCGTCGATAATCCCAGCCGATGCCCCATCATTCGGGGTTCGAGAATATTGCCAATCACCATATGCACCACCAGAAACAGTGCGCCAACCAACAGACATTCGTAAATGCCATTAAAAAGCAGTGCCTGGATCATGGGCGGGACGGCGGAAATGACCGAGCCAATGTTGGGCACGTAGTTTAACAGGAATGCCAGTACGCCCCACATCAGAGCAAACTGAATCCCCATCAGTGCCAGTCCCAGCCAGATTATGGCACCGGTCCATAAGCTGAGCAGCGTTTTCAGCGCCAGATAGTGTGACACACCCTTCAGCGCTCGATGTAGCCCCGCAATGTGGATTTGCGGATTATTCAACGCAAAACGCATCTTATAGGGGACATGACGCACCTCAAACAGCATAAAAACTACCGTCATCACCAGCAGAAAGACGCTGGCCATGGCACCAGAAAGACTCGTCATCAGCGTGGTTGTGAAGGTCATCAGCTTGTCAGAGTCCATGCGTTGCAGTATACGTTCCGGGGACATATGCAGATTCAGAAAAGGCACCAGCTCTTGCAAATACAGAACCTTGCGCGTTAGCTCCTTATTGTATTTTGGCAGCAGGTCCATGAATTCAGTGATTGACGACGCCAGCACGCCAACCAACGCCGTAAGAACGATCAGCATCACCACCACGACTAAGGTAATAGCGATTGGGCGACCCACTCCCCGGCGGATAAACCAGGTGACCAGTGGATTCAATACAATGGCAAAAAAGAGGGCCAGCAGCAGCTGCACAATGATATCCGCCGCAGCATGGATACCTGCGAGGATCACCACCAGAGCGGCCAGTTTGAGCAAAATGTGCAAACCCGTTTTATCGGGCTGGGTGGTTATCATGTCTTCTTCCTGTTTGCGTTTTTGCATTAAGTGTAGCGGCTGGCTTGCGACTGATATTCCTAAACTGGCTACTGATTTCTGCTCTGCAACATGGTAGAAATGAAACACTGTTGTGAAAACGTGGTGACCCTCCATGCCCGAACCCGTCGCTGAACCGACGCTTAGCGGTTTACGCCTGAACCTGCGTATTGTTTCTGTGGTGATGTTTAACTTCGCCAGCTACCTGACCATCGGCCTGCCGCTCGCGGTGTTGCCTGGCTACGTCCATGATGTAATGGGATTTAGCGCTTTCTGGGCTGGGCTGGTCATCAGCCTGCAATATTTCGCTACGCTGCTGAGCCGTCCGCATGCCGGTCGCTATGCCGATCTGCTGGGGCCAAAGAAGATTGTGGTATTTGGGCTGTGCGGCTGCTTTTTAAGTGGCCTGGGCTATTTACTGGCGGGATCAACGAACGGCTGGCCGTTGGCCAGTCTGCTGCTGCTATGTCTGGGGCGCGTGATTCTCGGGATCGGGCAAAGCTTTGCCGGGACCGGCTCTACGCTGTGGGGCGTGGGGGTGGTTGGCTCAATGCACATCGGACGGGTGATTTCCTGGAATGGTATCGTGACCTATGGCGCGATGGCGATAGGCGCGCCGCTGGGTGTTCTGTTTTATGCCTGGGGTGGCTTACAGGGGCTGGCGCTGACCGTGATGGGCGTGGCACTGTTGGCAATCCTGCTGGCGCTCCCTCGTCCGGCGGTGAAGGCCAGCAAAGGCAAACCGTTGCCATTTCGCGCGGTGCTTGGGCGCGTCTGGTTGTATGGTATGGCGCTGGCCCTGGCCTCCGCCGGATTTGGGGTAATCGCTACCTTCATTACCTTGTTCTATGATGCCAAAGGCTGGGATGGCGCCGCATTCGCGCTGACGCTTTTTAGCTGCACGTTTGTCGGTACTCGTTTGTTGTTCCCAAATGGTATCAACCGTTTAGGCGGGCTGAATGTGGCGATGATCTGCTTTAGCGTCGAGATTGTCGGGCTGTTACTGGTCGGGATGGCTTCGATGCCGTGGATGGCGAAAATCGGCGTTCTGCTGGCCGGGGCTGGGTTCTCACTGGTTTTCCCGGCGCTGGGCGTGGTGGCGGTAAAAGCCGTTCCTCAGCAAAATCAGGGTGCTGCGCTGGCGACCTACACGGTGTTTATGGATTTATCGCTGGGGGTTACCGGGCCGCTGGCCGGGCTGGTCATGACGTGGGCGGGTGTGCCGGTTATCTATCTGGCAGCGTCAGGGCTGGTAGCGGTGGCGTTATTGCTGACCTGGCGGTTAAAAAAACGGCCTCAGGTGGTGTCACCGGAGGCCGCGTCATCGTCTTAACCGTTACTGGATAACCAGCGTGTTAATGATGTTTTCTGCGGTAGTCTGCGCTTTTTGCTGATCGTCAGCAGGCAGCGTGATTTGCAGCGTCAGCAGTTGGTTGTCCACTTTACCCAACACCACGGAAGAGTATGCGGTCTGGCCTTTGGCCGAGATGATGCTGTCTAACTGCTGCAGCGTGTGGCCTTTCAGCTCAATAGATTTATTGGTGACGACCTGCAGCTGCGGGTCACGGCTACGCTGCTGATCTTCCAGACGTTTTGCCAGCACGGCCAGATCTTCGTTGGTGTTGTCGCCAACAATCACAATCACCGCTTTCTGGCCGGTTGCGTCAGAATATACGTGCATATTGTTCGCCTGGGTGCCCAGCTTGCCGCTCTGATCGGTCATATCCGCTGGCAGGGAAAAACTGAGTTTGCCGTCCAGCAGGCTGACCGGTTGTCCGGTGGCGTTACTTTCTGCGGCAGCACCCTCGGCTGGCGCTTTTGTATCGCTATTATCACAGGCCGCAAGCCCCATAACCAGCAGGCCAATACCGACATATTTAACCAGATTGCGCATTGACTTCTTCCTTTCGATAAACGGCCATAACGGCTCATTCGTCCATCTTATCACAACTCGGAAAATGAACCTTTAACTCGTCTGCAATGCAGAGATTTCAGATTTATCTGCCAGCCTTTTCAGTAACATATTCAGCAACACGCCATACATTGGCAGGAAGAAAATAATGCTGATCAGCACTTTGAAGCAGTAATCGACCAATGCGATTTCCATCCAGTGCTCGGCCATAAAGGCATCCGGGCTACGCCAGAAAGCGATAAAGAAGAAGGCCAACGTATCGCTGATATTACCAAACAGCGTGGACGCCGTCGGTGCCAGCCACCAGCGACGGTTCTGACGCAGGCGGTTAAAGACATGCACATCCAGAATTTGTCCCAGCGCGTAGGCCATAAAGCTGGCGGCGGCGATACGGGCGACAAACAGATTAAAGTGCAGCAGCGCGCCGAATCCTTGCCACGATCCCATATAGAACAGTGATGAAACGACATAGGAGATCAGCAGCGCGGGGATCATAACCGCAAAGATGATACGTCGAGCCAGCGGCGCGCCAAAAATACGCACGGTCAGGTCGGTCGCGAGGAAAATAAACGGAAAGCTAAACGCGCCCCATGTGGTATGGAAACCAAAAATGGAGATTGGAAGCTGCACCAGATAGTTGCTGGAGGTGATCACCAGCAGATGAAATAGCGATAGCCAGAACAACGCTTTTACGCGCTGAGTTTGTGTAAACGGAGTCATATTGTGACCTTTTTGTTGGATGGGGTGAGGGAACCCAATAAAAAACCGTCGCATGATACTGCTTTAAGAGCACATTGCAATGGTTGTTTTTCACGCAATCGTTAACCTGATTGGCTTACGCCACAACAGAGCGTAAAATAACGCCGTTTTTGTATGAATGAGACGACGATGAGCGACCTGTTTACTTCCCCCGACCATACTCTTGATGCCCAGGGGCTGCGCTGCCCGGAACCGGTAATGATGGTGCGTAAAACCGTACGCGGCATGCAGGCCGGTGAAACGCTGCTGATTGTCGCCGACGATCCGGCAACAACCCGCGATATTCCTGGCTTCTGTACCTTTATGGAACATGAGCTGGTGGCCAAAGAGACCGACTCGCTGCCGTACCGTTATTTAGTGCGCAAAAGGCAGTAATCTTGTCATGCCGGATGGCGCTAACGCTTCTCCGGCCTATAAAGACTGAGTAACCTGTAGGCCTGATAAGCGAAGCGCCATCAGGCGAGAAACAGGCACTACCCTTTACGCAACAACCGCAGCGCGTTCGCGGTCACCAGCACCGTCGCCCCCGTATCCGCCAGCACCGCCAGCCACAGTCCGGTTATCCCGAGCAGCGTGGTGACGAGGAAAATCCCCTTCAGACCCAGCGCAATCGCAATGTTCTGGCGAATATTGGCGTGGGTGGCCCGCGCCAGCTGAATCATTTGCACCAGACCACGCAGACGGTTGTGGGTCAGGGCTGCATCGGCGGTTTCCAGCGCGACGTCGGTCCCGCTTCCCATCGCAATGCCGATGGTAGCCGCTTTCATTGCCGGGGCGTCGTTGATGCCGTCGCCGACCATCGCCAGCGGCGACTGTTGGTTAAGATGGGTAACGGCCTGCACCTTATCTTCCGGCAAGAGTCCCGCTTTGAATTCGAGGCCCAGTTCACCGGCAATGGCGGCGGCCGCACGCGGGTTATCACCGGTCAGGATCACGCCTTTCACGCCAATCTGATTAAGCTCGCTGATGGCGCTGCGAGCGTCATCGCGCAGCGTGTCCTGTAGGGCCAGTACGCCGAGTACAGTATCGTTACGCAGCACCAACACCACCGTTTGGCCCGCGCTTTCCAGCTCGCTAATCTGCCCGGCAAAGGCGTCGGCAGGCTGCTTACCAGCGGCGCAAATCAGTACGCGTTCGCCGTTGACCAGCGCTTCAATTCCAGAGCCAACCAGCGCCCGTTGCTCTTTTGCGACAGGAATAGTCAGTTCGCGCGTTTGTGCTTCCCGAACAATTGCTTGTGCCAGCGGGTGTGTCGCGCCTTGCTCTACCGCTGCCGCCAGTGCCAGCAATTCAGCCTCACCAATACCGCTTGCCGGATGAATCGCCGTGACGCGTGGTTTACCGACGGTCAGGGTGCCGGTTTTATCAAACGCCACCTGCGTGACTCTACCCAACTGTTCCAGCGCGGCTCCGCCTTTGATTAATGCCCCACGACGCGCCGCAGCGGCCAGACCAGAGGTAATGGCTGCGGGCGTTGAAATCACCAATGCACAAGGGCAGCCAATCAGCAGCAGCGTCAGCCCTTTATAAATCCACTCCTGCCAGGATGCGGCAAACAGCAGTGGCGGTACGAGGGTGACCAGCAGCGCAACCGCCATAATAGCTGGGGTATAAATTCGGCTGAAACGGTCAATAAAGCGCTCAATGGGAGCGCGGCGTTCTTCCGCTTCTTCAATCAGCTTCAGAATACGGTCAATCGCGCTGGCACCCGGTTCTGAGAGCACTTCCAGCGTTACCAGACGATCCACGCTGGTGGCACCCGCCGGGACTTTCTCGCCGGTGGCGCGTTCAACCGGGATCGATTCGCCGGTCAGGGCGCTCTCATCAAAGCTGGCAAAGCCGGAGACCAGTTTGCCGTCGGCAGGTAAACGCCCACCCGCGGCAACCTCAATAACATCGCCAGGCCGGAGGGTATTGATAGCCACCTCTTCGCGCTCGCCGTTACGCAGGCGTGTGGCGGTTTCCGGTTTGAGCGCCATCAGAGCGCTGACCCCTTTACGGGCGCGGCTGGCGGCCCATCCTTCCAGGCGTTCGCCAATTAAAAACAGTAGCAGCACCATGGCGGCTTCCGCCGTCGCGCCGATAAACAGTGCGCCAATGGCGGCGACGCTCATCAGCGTTTCAATGGCAAAGTAGCTGCCGGTTTTCATCAGACGCAGGGCCTGACGGGCAATGGGATACAGACCGACCAGCGTGGTGGCGATAAACGCTATCTGACCGAAGGGATGATTGAACTGCTCCAGCCCCCAGCTAATCGCCATCATGATAATCAGCGAAATCAGCGGCAGGTTTTCTTTAAAACGTGACTCGGGGGCGGCGTCCGTCGCGTGCTCATCGCGCAGGGTATAGCCTGCTTTTTGCACCGCGTTTTCAACTTGCTGGCGGATATCGGAACCGGCATCGACCACCAGTTTTTCAGTGGCGAACAGAACCTGGACCTGGTTGACGCCGCTGACCTGGCGGACCGCATTCTCTACTTTGCGGGCGCAAGCTGCGCAGTCCATGCCTGCCACTTTCCAGGAATAGCGGGTACCTATTACGGTATCGGATACGGTTGGTGTAGTGGAGCAGCTTCCTTCGCAGCAGCAGTCATCCGCCTTTTGTGGTGCAGGCGCTGGCTTGAAAGAAGAGAATTGTGGGACTTTTTTGCCACGGGTATCGGGTGTCGACATGGCATCCTCCGGTTGATAATCATTTCGTATTAACCGGAGGATACACTCTGGAGTCGACTCCAGAGTCAAGCGTTTTAAAGATACAACGAACGAACAATCAGGAAATGTCCGGCGAAGTAGCAGGCGGCGGCAATGGCGTTATCGGCGCGGAAGCGGCGACGGTAATGGCTACCCAGCCAGACAATGTTGCCGATGAACAGGAGGGACGCGCCCATAAATGCCGACAGCGCCGGGGCGGTCGGGCGGAAGAACCACAGCTCACCGGCCATCCAGACCATCATCAGCGTGATGCCGATAAAGGTGCAGATAGCGACACGCAGCTCTTCCAGACGCGTCCAGATCACGGCGATCAGCAACGCCCCCAGCACTACCAGCACCAACGGCAAAGGCCAGAAGAATGACAGCGTCATTTGGCTGGCGAAGTAGATGGTGTACAGCAGATGCGACAGGAAGAATGCCCCCACGGCGTACAGCAGGCGTTGGCGCGGTAACAGCGTCAGCGCATCGCCCAGCAGCGAGGCAAGCAGGCCAGCCAGCACCAGATAGCTGATAGCGTTAAACATTGGCGCCTGCCAGGCCAGCAGCGCCAGCAGGAGTAACGTCAGGGGCTTAAAGACCCAGCGTTGCCAGGCAGGTCCACGATAGGAAGCATCCACGAACAACCATGCGGAAAGACAGACAGCGATAAACGACCAAAGCATCTTAGTTCCTTGAATTCGTTATTTTTTCGTAAGCGGGGTGCTCACGGCTCTTCTGTCCAGTGTAGAGGTCGACACAGCCAGATGACAACACCATAACAGGCGATGTATGCTTATTTCCGCATTTTCTGATGGGTTAATAATATGAGCAAACCACCACTTTTTTTCATTGTTATCATTGTCTTAATCGTTGTCGCTGCGTCGTTTCGCTTTGTTCAGCAGCGGCGAGAAAAAGCCGATAATGATGCGGCACCGCTGGTGCAAAAGCAGGTGGTGGTAAGTAATAAACGGGAAAAACCGCTAAACGATCGACGATCCCGTCAGCAGGAAGTAAGCCCGGCAGGAACCAGCATGCGCTATGAAGCCAGCTTTAAGCCACAAAACGGGGGGATGGAGCAGACGTTTCGTCTGGATGCGCAGCAGTACCACGCATTAACGGTCGGGGATAAAGGCACGCTGAGTTACAAAGGTTCGCGATTTGTTGATTTTACGCATGGGCAATAAAGCCGATCGGCACTGTATTTATCTTGCCAGTGCCGATAATAAATTCAACTGAAATATATAACACTATTCAAATATAGTTATTATTTATTCTTCTGTGAAAATAACGTTGGTATTATATTTTTTTTGTGTGACCAAAATATCGATTGTATCACTATTCTGCTATCCGCCTTTTACTATCCTATTATTCCGACGTTGTCGCATGAATATAAACATGTAATTTAAATGGCTAAGGAATTGAAATGGCGAATACAATGTGGTTGACCTTGAATGGGCTGGCGCAGGGATTGATTTCTGCTGGTTGTGCATCGGTAAATTCGATAGGAAATAAATCACAAACGGCCCACCGTGATCAGATAATGGTCATGACAGTGAATCATGGCATGAGTCGGGTACAGAATGTGAACCATCAATGTTTGACGTTTATAAAGCCAGTAGATAAATCCTCACCGTTATTAGGGAAAGCCATAACTGACAATGAAACATTGAACTGTGAATTTAGCTTCTATCGCACGAGTCCTGCGGGTTTAAATGAGTGTTATTACGCGATAAAACTTATCAATGCCAGAATATCCAGCATCAATTTACAGGTGCCTCATACTATCGATGACAGTGCGGGTCAGCCAGAAGAAATCATTGAGCTTTCCTATGAGTCAATTACCTGGGATCACATTATGGCGGGAACCAGTGCATACAGCCTTTGGGATGAGCGAATTTATTAAGGAGTAATGATGGAAAGGTATTATGACTGGATAGGGAATCACCGTGAAGATATTCTTAGAGGAAATAACCGGCAACGTAATCAGCGTATTGAGAACGAAATCAGAACGCTGAAAAATAATCTGAATAGCAATACACAACACATTATGCTGCTAACGCTTGAAGAGGCGCAGGGCGTGATTGATGATTTGCTGGGCAGCAAATCCGTCAGTTTTTCGACCAATTATGCAGGTAATATCAAAGATGCGGCTGATGCGACTAAAAAGCTGTCGAAGCTTTTTTCTTATCAACAGGCCGGAAAGATTGTCTTCACTTTAAAAGGCCTTGGGATTAAAGCAACGCAATATGCTTATCAGGGAAAGCTGTATGTGAAGATTACGGGCTACCCTTCTCTGCGGCGCATTCTTAACGGAACCCGTTACCGGATAAATCATCCTAAGGTACTTGAAGTGGGCATTGGCAGCGCCGGGTTTCGAAATGGCATAATGTCAGGGGCCAGATTCTGTATCTGGTTTTCCGCATGCTGGCGGTTGATTGAGCTGGCCTTCAAATCAGAGCATGACGTCGCCGCATTGCTGGGGAATGTGACGATGGATGTGGCGAAGGTGATTGTGAGTATTTTTGCCTCAAGATTATCAGGTAATGTTATTCGTTGGGGCGTCTCTCTTTTTGTAACGAGTGCGACTGTTCCAGTTTGGGGGGGAATTGTTGGTGCTGTTGCATTAGGTCTATTCATCGCCTGGTCTCTGAATGAAGTGGACAAAAAATATGAGCTATCAGACAAACTGATAGCGTGCATTCGTCAGGGACTTAAAGAACGGCAAAGAATCGAAGAGTGGAACGCCCAACGCCTGGGATACAGAAACTCCCTTTACGGCGGAATTTATTGATATGAATATTAATCTGGAGAACATTAAGAAAAGATGTTGTTTGTTTCTTTTTATGCTTTTTGTGGGAGGGATTAGTTGGGGGTTTTATTATGCCAGTGTGCCAGACATTACCGATCTTATTGAATCCAGAAGCATTGTTTATTTTTTCTGGGGCTCATTTTCTCTGCTGCTGATGTTTCCGGTGGGTTTTTTCTTTGTTTTATGTATTGCCTACGTGACCTTTACGAAAAGCATGCAGCCGCCCAAATTCTTCGACAGGGCATTTACTATCGGTATCCACGTTGCGGGTGTAGGATTTGTTACTGGTAATATTTTCTCTTTTATTGTCATTTTTTATCCTCTTGGTACTAACTATGTTTTATGTGAGCGTCCAGGCCCGACGTCTGGCACCTATTACACCCGGACCGAAGAGATTTGCGAGCAGGTGAAACACCTGCGGAAAACAAGAGCCAGTAAAGATATTCCAAAACTGAAAGATCAACTGGACGGTATATTACCACCGTGATGGTGGTTTGCTGGCCCGGCTCACTACTTCAGTGTACCAAAGTGTGAACACGGTTGAGTGATTCTGCTTACTTGTGCAGTTGCTAAACGCAATTTCTGTAAATGTATTTTATTCAATAATAACCATGAATGATATTTGTGGTGCTGGAGTTGTGATTATTTATGCAACCTACGCATACCGTCTATGGGATGAGCGAATTTATTAAGGAGTAATGATGGAAAGGTATTATGACTGGATAGGGAATCACCGTGAAGATATTCTTAGAGGAAATAACTGGCAACTTAATCAGCGTGTTGAGAACGAAATCAGAACGCTGAAAAATAATCTGAATAGCAATACACAACACATTATGCTGCTAACGCTTGAAGAGGCGCAGGGTGTGATTGATGATTTGTTGGGCAGCAAACCCGTCAGTTTTTCGACCAATTATGCCGGTAATATCAAAGATGCGGCTGATGCGACTAAAAAGCTGTCGAAGCTTTTTTCTTATCAGCAGGCCGGAAAGATTGTCTTCACCTTAAAAGGCCTTGGGATTAAAGCAACGCAGTATGCTTATCAGGGAAAGCTGTATGTGAAGATTACGGGCTACCCTTCTCTGCGGCGCATTCTTAACGGAACCCGTTACCGGATTAACCATCCTAAGGTACTTGAAGTGGGCATTGGCAGCGCCGGGTTTCGAAATAACATAATGTCAGGGGCCAGATTCTGCATCTGGTTTTCCGCCTGCTGGCGGTTCATTGAGGTGGTGTTTAAATCCGAGCATGACGTCGCCGCACTGCTGGGAAACGTGACGATGGATGTGGCGAAGGTGATTGTAAGTGTTTTTGTCTCGCAATCAGCGGGTAGTGCTCTTAGGTTCGTTGTACCTCTATTTATCTCTAGCGGGGCCGTTCCGGTTTGGGGAGAAATCGTTTGTGTCGTTGTATTAGGTTTTATTATTGCTAAGACACTGAATGAAGTGGACGAAAAATATGAGCTATCAGATAAAGTTATAGCGTGCATTCGTGAGGGGATGAAAGAGCGGCAAAGAATTGCAGAGTGGAACGCCCAACGGCTGGGGTACAGAAGTTCCCTATATGGCGGAATTTATTGATATGAACTTCAATATAAATCTGGAGAATATTAAGAAAAGATGCAAGTTGTTTCTTTGTATGTTCTTTTTTGGAGGCATGACCTGGGTGGGGTATATTGCCAGCGTACCTGATCTCACCGATCTCATTGAATCCAGAAGCATCGTCTATTTTTTCTGGGGTTCATTTTGCATATTATTCATGTTTCCGGTGACGGGGTGCTTTACTTTGGGCACTGCCTATCTGGCTTTTGCGAAAAGCATGCAGCCGCCAAAATTCTTCGACAGGACATTTACCATTGTTTTCCACGTCGCGGGGGTAGGATTTGTTATTGGTACTATCCTCTCTTTTATTGTTATTTTTTATCCTCTTGGTACTAACTATGTTTTATGTGAGCGTCCAGGCCCGACGTCTGGCACCTATTACACCCGGACCGAAGAGATTTGCGAGCAAGTGAAACACCTGCGGAAAACAAGAGCCAGTAAAGATATTCCAAAACTGAAAGATCAACTGGACGGTATATTACCACCGTGATGGTGAGTTGCAGGCCCAGCCCGGCCCGCAACGTGCCGCCGGGCGAAAAGATCACAGCTACTTCTTCAACTGATCTTTAATCTTCTTCTGCCACACCAGTAGCTCAAAGACGCCGAACAGAAAAATACGGATTTTCTCTCCGTTGGTCATCTGCGGGCCATCTTTAGGCATGGTGCTTTTTAGCAGCGCCAGCTGCATGCCATGCATCAGCACCATAAATATCAGTGCGACGTTAACGAAGATGTTAAGCGGGCGTGGAAAGGGTTGGAAAATATTCAGTAGTAAAAATGCCCAGACGCACAGCATCAGCAGGCGTCCCAGGTTAATCAGCATCGTGTTCTCCTCGTGCTTCACGTTGGTACAGGCGATAGGCGACCTGTCCGGCGACTTTCTCACGGTATAGCGACCAGTTCACCGGAACCGGCGGTAAGCCGTTTTCTACTTCGCTTTCAACGTAAATATACGCTTCATTTGCCAGCCAGCCATGAGTTTCCAGAAGAGTTAATGTTTCTTCCAGTAATCCTTTGCGAAACGGCGGGTCAACAAATACCACGTTATGCGGCGTACCTGCCTGAGCCAAAAATGTCAGCGTATTGGTATTGACGACGCGGGCATGGGAGGCTTTTAGCGTGGCGAGATTCTTTTGTAGCTGCTGAGATACCGCGCGATCCATCTCCAGAAGCGTCGCATTTGCCGCATAGCGAGAGAGGGCTTCCAGCCCCAGCGCGCCGCTGCCGGCGAAGCAGTCCAGACAGTGAGCATCGACCATTACCGGGGCCAGCCAGTTAAACAACGTTTCGCGCACACGGTCGGTGGTCGGACGTAAGCCGGGGCTGTCCGGAACCGGGAGTTTACGGCCACGCCATTGCCCGCCAATAATGCGGATCTGGCCGCTACCAGAGTGATTCGGTTTTTTCATTTCTATTATTGCTCAATCCGCCTATAGCATGTCATTCCAGGCGGTGATGTGAGTTAAGTTAAGTGATAGACTATTTCATCATTTTTTTAGCTGCTATGTACATAGCGTTGACGCTGTGCCATGAAGCAACAGCGGGGGAGTGTAGTCGCAAATGGCGAAAGAGAAAAAACGTGGCTTTTTTTCCTGGCTGGGCTTTGGTCAAAAAGAGCAGGCACCGGAAAACGAGACAGAAGTAAAAAATGAAGAACAACAACCGGTTGCTGAAGAAACTACCGTCGTTGACGAACAGCCGCACGTCGAGGAAACCCGTAGCGAGGCTGAAACGCAAGCCTTTGCAGCTGAAGTCGTTGAAGTAACTGAACAGGTTGCGGAAATCGAAAAACTGCAGCCGGAAGAAGAACCTGTCGCCGAACAAGCGCAGCCGGAGATTGAGCCGGTTGCTGAACCCGTTGCTGAAACTGTAGTGGAAACGCCAGCAGCGGTGGTTATCGAACGCGAAGAATTGCCGCTGCCGGAAGAGGTGAAAACTGAAGAAGTTTCTGCCGAAGAATGGCAGGCCGAAGCGGAAACCGTGGAAATCGTTGAGGCGGCTGAAGAAGAAGCTGAAAACGAACCGCAACTGACCGACGAAGAGCTGGAAGCACAGGCGCTGGCCGCTGAGGCTGCTGAAGAAGCGGTTATGGTGGTGCCGGTAGAAGAACCTGCTGTAGAAGAACCGGTAGAAGAAGAGGTGGTCCAGGAGCAGGAAAAACCAACCAAAGAAGGTTTCTTTGCGCGTCTGAAACGCAGCCTGCTGAAAACAAAAGAAAACCTCGGTTCCGGATTTATCAGTCTGTTCCGTGGTAAAAAAATCGACGATGATCTGTTTGAAGAGCTGGAAGAGCAGCTGCTGATCGCTGATGTGGGTGTAGAAACGACCCGCAAGATCATTGCGAATCTGACGGAAGGCGCCAGCCGTAAGCAGCTTAAAGATGCGGAAGCGCTGTACGGTCTGTTGAAAGAAGAGATGGGCGAGATTCTGGCGAAGGTTGACGAACCGCTGAACGTTGATGGCAAAACACCATTTGTTATCTTAATGGTTGGCGTCAACGGCGTGGGCAAAACCACCACTATTGGTAAGCTGGCGCGTCAGTTTGAGCAGCAGGGTAAATCGGTAATGCTGGCGGCAGGTGATACTTTCCGTGCGGCGGCGGTAGAACAGCTGCAGGTTTGGGGTCAGCGTAACAACATCCCGGTGATTGCTCAGCATACTGGCGCGGATTCCGCGTCCGTTATCTTTGATGCCATCCAGGCGGCGAAGGCGCGTAACGTAGACGTGCTGATCGCTGATACCGCAGGGCGTTTGCAGAATAAATCGCACCTGATGGAAGAATTGAAAAAAATCGTTCGCGTCATGAAGAAGCTGGACGAAGATGCGCCGCATGAAGTTATGCTGACTATCGACGCCAGCACCGGGCAGAATGCGATAAGCCAGGCCAAACTGTTCCATGAAGCGGTGGGCTTAACCGGTATCACCCTGACCAAGCTGGACGGTACGGCGAAGGGCGGGGTTATCTTCTCGGTTGCCGATCAATTTGGCATCCCTATCCGCTATATCGGTGTGGGCGAACGTATCGAGGATTTACGTCCGTTTAAAGCGGACGATTTTATAGAGGCACTTTTTGCCCGAGAGGATTAACAATGATTCGCTTTGAACATGTCAGCAAGGCCTATCTCGGTGGGAGACAAGCGCTGCAGGGAGTGACCTTCCATATGCAGCCTGGCGAGATGGCGTTTCTGACCGGCCACTCCGGCGCGGGGAAAAGTACCCTGCTGAAGCTGATTTGTGGAATTGAACGGCCCAGCGCCGGGAAAATCTACTTTAGCGGGCATGACATCAGCCGTTTGAAAAACCGTGAAGTGCCGTTTCTGCGTCGCCAGATTGGCATGATTTTTCAGGATCACCACCTGTTGATGGACAGAACCGTGTTTGACAATGTGGCAATCCCGCTGATCATCGCGGGCGCCAGCGGGGACGATATTCGTCGTCGCGTGTCAGCGGCGCTGGATAAGGTCGGGCTGTTGGACAAAGCGAAAAACTTCCCGATTCAGCTCTCCGGCGGTGAACAACAACGCGTCGGCATCGCCCGCGCGGTGGTGAACAAACCTGCGGTGCTGCTGGCGGATGAACCAACGGGGAACCTGGATGACGCGCTGTCAGAAGGGATCCTTCGCCTGTTCGAAGAGTTTAACCGCGTCGGGGTCACGGTATTAATGGCCACGCACGATATTGGCCTGATCTCCCGTCGCTCCTATCGCCAAATGGTTCTGAGCGATGGACATCTGCATGGAGGCCTGGCGCATGAATAGACGTGACGCTATTAACCAAATCAAACAGTTCGGTGGCCGACTGGATCGCTTTCGTAAATCGGGCGGTGCGCCGGGTGACGGCGGTCGCAACGCGCCAAAGCGTGCGAAAGCCGCGCCAAAGCCGAACTCGCGTAAAACTAATGTCTTTAACGAGCAGGTACGTTATGCGTTTCAGGGCGCGTTACAGGACCTGAAAAGCAAGCCGCTGGCGACGTTTCTGACGGTGATGGTCATTGCCATCTCCCTGACGCTGCCAAGCGTGTGCTACATGGTTTATAAGAACGTAAACCATGCGGCAAGCCAGTATTATCCGTCTCCGCAGATCACCGTTTACCTGCAAAAAACGCTGGATGATGATGCGGCGGCGCGGGTGGTTGGTCAGTTGCAGGCCGAGCAGGGCGTGGAGAAAGTGAATTATCTTTCTCGTGACGACGCGCTGGGTGAATTCCGCAACTGGTCTGGCTTTGGCGGCGCGCTGGATATGCTGGAAGAGAACCCGCTTCCGGCCGTGGCGGTTGTTATCCCGAAACTGGACTTTCAGGGTACGGAGTCGCTGAACACGCTGCGTGACCGCATCGCACAAATCAACGGTATTGATGAAGTGCGAATGGATGACAGCTGGTTCGCTCGCCTGGCGGCGCTGACGGGCCTTGTCGGGCGCGTTTCCGCGATGATCGGCGTGCTGATGGTGGCGGCGGTCTTCCTCGTCATCGGTAACAGCGTGCGTCTGAGTATTTTTGCGCGACGCGATACCATTAACGTGCAGAAACTGATTGGCGCGACGGATGGATTTATCCTGCGTCCGTTCCTCTACGGCGGTGCACTGCTCGGTTTTTCCGGTGCATTTCTTTCACTGATTTTGTCAGAAATTTTGGTGATGCGTCTGTCGTCAGCGGTAACTGAAGTGGCGCAGGTTTTTGGAACCAAGTTTGATATCAATGGCTTATCATTTGACGAGTGCCTGTTATTGCTGCTGGTGTGCTCAATGATTGGCTGGGTGGCAGCCTGGCTTGCCACGGTTCAACATTTACGCCACTTTACCCCCGATTAAAAAATCTCTGGTATAATCTTTCCCTGCACTGAGTAGTTCGCTCTGCAGGGAAAGAGTCCCTGTGATCTCTTCCCGGCGTATTCATTGTGATGTCACATTTTGTGCGTAATCTATACACATTACGACATGGAACTTGTGGATAAAATCACTGTCTGATAAAAGATTGAATGATATTCTCGTTGCTCATAAGCTCTGGCATGGTTGTTGCTACTGGTTTTTGTTAATTAGTTTTTAGCCAATGCGCCAGATGAAAAGATTGAGAGGATTTGAATGACCAAAGAAATGCAAAATTTAGCTTTAGCCCCTGTTGGTAACCTGGAATCTTACATCCGGGCTGCAAACGCGTGGCCGATGTTGTCGGCTGACGAGGAGCGGGCACTGGCTGAAAAGCTGCATTACCAGGGCGATCTGGAAGCAGCTAAAACGCTGATCCTGTCTCACCTGCGCTTTGTTGTTCATGTTGCTCGTAATTATGCGGGCTATGGCCTGCCGCAGGCGGATCTGATTCAGGAAGGTAATATCGGCCTGATGAAAGCTGTGCGCCGTTTCAACCCGGAAGTGGGTGTGCGCCTGGTTTCCTTCGCCGTGCATTGGATCAAAGCTGAGATCCACGAATACGTTCTGCGTAACTGGCGTATCGTTAAAGTTGCGACCACCAAAGCACAGCGTAAGCTGTTCTTTAACCTGCGTAAAACCAAACAGCGTCTGGGCTGGTTTAACCAGGACGAAGTTGAAATGGTTGCTCGCGAGCTGGGTGTTTCCAGCAAAGACGTGCGCGAAATGGAATCCCGTATGGCGGCGCAGGACATGACGTTTGACATGTCTTCAGACGACGAGTCTGACAGCCAGCCGATGGCCCCGGTGCTGTATCTGCAGGATAAATCTTCTAACTTTGCCGACGGCATTGAAGAAGATAACTGGGAAGATCAGGCCGCGAACAAACTGACCCACGCAATGGAAGGTCTGGATGAGCGTAGCCAGGACATCATTCGTGCCCGTTGGCTGGACGAAGACAACAAGTCGACGTTGCAGGAACTGGCCGATCGCTACGGCGTTTCCGCTGAACGTGTTCGTCAGCTTGAAAAGAACGCCATGAAAAAACTGCGCGCGGCGATCGAAGCGTAATCTTCGCGCATTGCCAATGAACCCTCGAATGTGAATTCGGGGGTTTTGTTTTTTGTAGGCCGGATAAGGCGTTTACGCTGCCATCCGGCAACACCTTTGCCCGATGGCGCTTTGCTTATCGGGCCTACGACCTTTCCTCCCCTCCCCAGATACGAATTTGTTATCTGGATGTAAATTTAGCTATTCCAAAATAATAAAAATCGGGTATGTTTTAGCAGAGTATGCTGCTAAAGCACGGGTGGCTATCCAATAATCGAAATAAAGTGCTGAACAACAACATCACAACACACGTAATAACCACAATAATGGGGATTGTCAGGATGAATATGAAGGGTAAAGCGTTATTGGCAGGATGTATCGCCCTGTCTTTGAGCAATATGGCGTTTGCTAAGGATATTAAAGTTGCCGTCGTCGGCGCGATGTCCGGTCCGGTAGCGCAGTATGGCGATCAGGAATTTACTGGCGCAGAGCAGGCGATTGCAGATATCAACGCCAAAGGCGGCGTGGAAGGCGACAAACTGGTCATGGTGAAATATGACGATGCCTGTGACCCGAAACAAGCGGTAGCGGTAGCTAACAAAGTGGTCAACGACGGGATTAAATATGTTATCGGCCACCTGTGCTCGTCTTCCACTCAGCCTGCGTCAGATATCTATGAAGACGAAGGCATTCTGATGATCACCCCAGCGGCAACGGCGCCTGAGCTGACCGCGCGCGGCTATAACCTGGTGATGCGTACCACCGGTCTGGATTCCGATCAGGGACCAACCGCTGCCAAATATATCGTTGAAAAAGTGAAGCCGAAGCGCATTGCGATCGTTCACGACAAACAACAGTACGGCGAAGGCCTGGCGCGTTCCGTGCAGGACAACCTCAAGAAAGCCAACGCTGACGTGGTGTTCTTCGACGGGATCACCGCTGGCGAGAAAGATTTCTCTACGCTGGTGGCGCGTCTGAAGAAAGAGAATATCGATTTCGTTTACTACGGTGGTTACCACCCGGAAATGGGGCAGATCCTGCGTCAGTCTCGTGCCGCAGGTCTGAAAACCCAGTTTATGGGACCAGAAGGGGTAGCGAACGTGTCGCTGTCTAACATCGCGGGTGAGTCTGCAGAAGGCTTACTGGTAACGAAACCGAAGAACTACGATCAGGTTCCGGCGAACAAACCGATTGTGGACGCGATCAAAGCCAAGAAACAGGATCCGAGCGGTGCATTCGTATGGACCACTTACGCCGCGCTGCAATCCTTGCAGGCAGGTCTGAACCAGTCTGACGACCCGGCTGAAATTGCCAAATACCTGAAAGCAAACTCAGTGGAAACCGTAATGGGGCCGCTGTCATGGGATGCGAAGGGCGATCTGAAAGGCTTCGAATTCGGCGTGTTTGACTGGCATGCAAACGGGACGGCGACCGACGCCAAATAATTTTCCTGGCGCCTTTCGCGCTGCAGATGCGTTGGCTACGTTATTCAACCCCGGTCACTTACTTATGTAAGCTCCCGGGGACTTCATAACTTGCCGCCTTCCTGCAACGTGAAATTCTTGGAAAATTGCGAGATGGTTTTTTATTTTTTGCTCCCAGCATGTAGGCCGGATAAGCGTCAGCGCCATCCGGCTTTTTTATCTTTTTTCCCAGCCATTCTCCTGGGCTGTAAACCCTAACGCCTGCATAAACGCGGCCATCACGCTGCGGTCTTCAACGCCGACGTCGGCCATCCACCATGAACTCACGTCAGGGTTTTCCCGGATGACTTCTTCGATCAAATACTGCCCGACGCCGCGACGGCGGGTGATATCGCGTACGCGCAATGAATCTAATGCACCTTGCGTGCCGCTCAGGGTTACGCGAACTGCGCCTAACAGACGCTCGTTAAAGCGTGCGGCGTAGATCCGGTGCGTTTCATCTACGCTTAACGATGAGGCGGAATATTCCGGCCAGATTTTGCCCAGATCAATCTGGTCCTGGTCGCTAAAGTTATCTAAACGAACGATGGTCAGCTTCATTAACAGCATGTCCAAATCACAAAAGATGGAATGAGTGTACCGAAATAATTCGCCCGGATGCTTTCTCTTTTTTATGTGAATAACCAGATTAATAATTTTGTAACAACGGTAATGACAGTTTGAAACCGTAGAGATTGAAAAACAGGCAGAATAATACCCTGGAATGCAGCATTTTATTCGGCTCTTTGTACCGTTATTTTATGCTGACAAACGTGCTTTTTTTTGTTTATCTATAGTGAAAAGCAGAATATTATCTTTTCTTAATCGACTGAAAAATAGAGATTTTAGCCTGATTTTGCTTAAAAAACTGCGCTAAACCATTAATGAGACTGGTAAAAATAGTGTAGTTCAAAAAAAGCACAGACTGCTTTTTAACCACATAAATACAAAATATTAATTACGTCACGAATGGGGATTCAGGTAATGAAACGGAATGCGAAAACAATCATCGCAGGGGTGATAGCACTGGCAATGTCACACGCGGTCATGGCGGAAGATATCAAGGTCGCTGTTGTCGGCGCGATGTCAGGTCCGGTCGCGCAGTGGGGCGATATGGAATTTAATGGCGCACGTCAGGCCATTAAAGATATCAATGCCAAAGGCGGGGTCAAAGGCGACAAACTGGTCGCTGTGGAATATGACGATGCCTGCGATCCGAAACAGGCCGTTGCGGTAGCGAACAAAATCGTCAATGACGGCATTCAGTACGTTATTGGACATCTGTGCTCATCTTCCACGCAGCCCGCATCAGATATCTATGAAGATGAAGGCATTCTGATGATTTCTCCGGGTGCCACAAACCCGGAACTGACCCAGCGCGGTTACGCTCACATTATGCGTACAGCGGGCCTGGACTCCTCTCAGGGGCCGACCGCCGCGAAATACATTCTGGAGAAGGTGAAGCCACAGCGTATCGCCATCATTCACGATAAACAGCAATACGGTGAAGGTCTGGCGCGTTCGGTGCAGGACAGCCTGAAAGCGGGCAAAGCCAACATCGTTTTCTTTGACGGTATCACCGCCGGGGAAAAAGATTTTTCTGCGCTGATCGCCCGCCTGAAAAAAGAAAATATCGACTTTGTTTATTACGGCGGCTACTACCCGGAAATGGGGCAAATGCTGCGCCAGGCGCGTTCCGTCGGGCTGAAAACCCAGTTTATGGGACCTGAGGGCGTCGGCAATGCGTCGCTGTCTAACATCGCCGGTGATGCTGCTGAAGGCATGCTGGTAACCATGCCAAAACGCTATGACCAGGATCCGGCGAATAAGGCTATCGTCGATGCGCTCAAAGCTGACAAGAAAGATCCAACCGGACCATACGTGTGGATCACTTATGCAGCCGTCCAGTCATTGGCGACAGCAATGGATCGCAGCGGTAGTAAAGAGCCGCTGGACCTGGTGAAAGATCTGAAAGCACACGGGGCTGATACCGTGATTGGGCCGCTGAAATGGGACGAAAAAGGCGATTTGAAGGGATTTGAGTTTGGTGTCTTTCAGTGGCATGCAGACGGTTCTTCGGCCGTTGCGAAGTAATACCTGAAGACGAGTTATCCCACCGCCCGTGCAAAACGGGCGGGTTTAAAAAGGTTACCTTATGTCCGAGCAGTTCCTCTATTTCTTGCAGCAGATGTTTAACGGCGTCACGCTGGGAAGCACCTACGCGCTGATCGCCATCGGTTACACGATGGTGTACGGCATTATCGGCATGATCAACTTCGCCCACGGCGAGGTGTATATGATCGGCAGCTATGTCTCCTTTATGATCATCGCAGCGCTAATGATGATGGGCATCGATTCCAGCTGGCTACTGGTCGCGGCGGGCTTCGTCGGCGCGATTGTCATTGCCAGCGCCTACGGCTGGAGCATTGAACGCGTGGCGTATCGGCCCGTGCGCAGCTCCAAGCGCCTGATCGCGCTGATTTCCGCTATCGGGATGTCCATCTTCCTGCAAAACTACGTCAGCCTGACGGAAGGTTCGCGCGACGTGGCGCTGCCCAGCCTGTTTAATGGCCAGTGGACTGTAGGCAGTAGCGATAACTTCTCTGCTTCCATCACCACCATGCAGTTGGTTATCTGGATCGTAACCTTCCTGGCAATGCTGGCGCTGACGCTGTTTATCCGTTACTCCCGTATGGGCCGCGCCTGCCGTGCCTGTGCCGAAGACCTGAAGATGGCCAGCCTGCTCGGCATTAACACCGATCGCGTGATTGCGTTGACCTTTGTGATTGGTGCGGCAATGGCGGCGGTAGCGGGCGTGCTGCTCGGTCAGTTCTATGGCGTAATTAACCCATACATCGGCTTTATGGCCGGGATGAAGGCCTTTACCGCGGCGGTACTGGGCGGCATCGGCAGCATTCCAGGGGCGATGATCGGCGGCCTGATTCTGGGCGTTGCGGAAGCGCTCTCCTCTGCTTATCTGAGTACTGAATACAAAGACGTTGTTTCATTCGCGCTGCTGATTCTGGTGCTGCTGGTGATGCCGACCGGTATTCTGGGTCGCCCGGAGGTAGAGAAAGTATGAAACCGATGCATTTTGCAATGGCGCTGCTCTCTGCCGCTATGTTCTTCGTCCTGGCGGGCGTTTTTATGGGCGTTCAGTTAGAGCTGGACGGTACCAAGCTGGTGGTCGATACCGCCGCGGATATCCGCTGGCAGTGGGTGTTTATCGGCACTGGCGTGGTCTTTCTTTTCCAACTGCTGCGTCCAGCCTTCCAGAAAGGCCTGAAGAGCGTCTCCGGACCGAAATTTATTCTGCCGGCGATTGACGGCTCCACCGTTAAACAGAAGCTGTTCCTGGTGGCGCTGCTGGTGATTGCCGTGGCGTGGCCGTTTATGGTGTCACGCGGTACGGTGGATATCGCCACGCTGACGATGATTTATATCATCCTCGGCCTCGGCTTAAACGTGGTGGTAGGGCTTTCGGGCCTGCTGGTGCTGGGCTACGGCGGCTTCTATGCCATCGGCGCTTACACCTTCGCGCTGCTGAACCACTATTACGGACTCGGCTTCTGGACCTGTCTGCCGCTGGCGGGACTGGTTTCCGCTGCTGCGGGCTTCCTGCTTGGCTTCCCGGTACTGCGCCTGCGCGGTGATTATCTGGCGATTGTGACCTTAGGCTTCGGCGAAATCGTCCGCATCCTGCTGCTCAACAACACCGAAGTAACCGGCGGTCCAAACGGTATTAGCCAGATCCCGAAACCGACCTTTTTCGGTCTGGAGTTCAGCCGTACCGCCCGTGAAGGCGGCTGGGATACCTTCAGCAACTTCTTTAACGTCAAGTACGATCCGTCTGACCGCGTCATTTTCCTCTATCTGGTGGCGCTGCTGCTGGTGGTCTTCTCGCTGTTTGTTATCAACCGTTTGCTGCGTATGCCGCTGGGTCGTGCGTGGGAAGCGCTGCGTGAAGATGAAATTGCCTGTCGTTCTCTGGGCTTAAACCCTACGCGCATCAAGCTGACAGCCTTTACCATCAGCGCCGCGTTTGCCGGTTTTGCCGGTACGCTGTTTGCCGCGCGCCAGGGCTTCGTCAGCCCGGAATCCTTCACCTTTGCCGAGTCGGCCTTTGTGCTGGCGATTGTGGTACTGGGCGGAATGGGCTCACAGTTTGCGGTGATCCTCGCAGCTATCCTGCTGGTGGTGTCACGCGAGCTGATGCGTGATTTCAACGAATACAGCATGTTAATGCTGGGTGGTTTAATGGTACTGATGATGATCTGGCGTCCGCAGGGCTTGTTGCCGATGACCCGTCCACAGTTGAAGCTGAAAAACGGGGAAGCAAAAGGAGAGCAGGCATGAGTCAGCCATTATTATCCGTTAACGGCCTGATGATGCGCTTCGGCGGTCTGCTGGCGGTAAACAACGTTGAACTGGAACTGCGACCGCAGGAGATTGTCTCGTTAATCGGCCCGAACGGTGCGGGGAAAACCACGGTCTTTAACTGTCTGACCGGTTTTTATAAGCCGACCGGCGGGACGATTAAGCTGCGTGACCAGCACCTGGAAGGGCTGCCGGGTCAGCAAATCGCGCGTATGGGCGTGGTACGTACTTTCCAGCACGTGCGTCTGTTTCGCGAAATGACGGTGATTGAAAACCTGCTGGTGGCGCAACATCAGCAACTGAAAACTGGTGTTTTCTCCGGCCTGTTGAAAACCCCGTCGTTCCGTCGCGCGCAGAGTGAAGCGTTGGATCGCGCCGCTACCTGGCTGGATCGTATTGGCTTGCTGGAGCATGCCAACCGTCAGGCCAGTAACCTGGCCTATGGCGATCAGCGCCGTCTGGAAATTGCCCGCTGCATGGTGACCCAGCCGGAAATCCTGATGCTCGACGAACCCGCTGCTGGACTCAACCCGAAAGAGACCAAAGAGCTGGACGAGCTGATTGCTGAACTGCGTAACCATCACAACACCACCATTTTGTTGATTGAGCACGACATGAAGCTGGTGATGGGGATTTCCGACCGTATTTACGTGGTGAACCAGGGCACGCCGCTGGCGAATGGGACGCCGGAACAGATTCGTAATAACCCGGATGTTATCCGCGCCTATTTAGGTGAAGCATAATGGGGGCGAGGATTAATATGGATAAGGCGATGTTATCGTTCGACAAAGTCAACGCCCACTACGGCAAGATACAGGCGCTGCACGACGTCAGCTTGTATATCAACCAGGGTGAAATCGTTACTCTGATTGGTGCTAACGGCGCGGGGAAAACCACGCTGCTCGGCACATTGTGTGGCGACCCGCGAGCGACCAGTGGGCGAATCGTCTTTGATGGTAAAGACATTACCGACTGGCAGACGTCGAAAATCATGCGCGAAGCGGTAGCGATTGTGCCGGAAGGGCGTCGCGTGTTTTCCCGCATGACGGTGGAAGAGAACCTGGCGATGGGTGGCTTCTTTGCCGAAAAGGACCAGTTTCAGGAACGCATCAAATGGGTGTATGACCTGTTTCCCCGTCTGCATGAGCGTCGTATTCAGCGTGCGGGAACGATGTCCGGCGGTGAACAGCAGATGCTGGCGATAGGCCGTGCACTGATGAGCCAGCCGAGGCTGCTGCTGCTTGATGAACCGTCGCTGGGTCTGGCGCCGATTATCATCCAGCAGATTTTTAACACCATCGAACAGCTGCGCGAACAGGGGATGACCATCTTCCTCGTCGAACAGAACGCTAACCAGGCGCTGAAGCTCGCCGATCGCGGCTACGTGCTGGAAAACGGTCATGTGGTGCTGGAAGACACCGGTGATGCGTTACTGGCTAACGAAGCGGTGCGTAGCGCGTATCTGGGCGGTTAATCATTCTCTGAATAGACAAGGGGCCCGCTGTGGCCCCTTTTTATTGCTCTATGTTATTATTGAGAATAGTTATCAATAATAAAAATGAACATGGAGAAAGGATGATTCGTTCAGGTACCTGCATGATGATTGGCAGTTTGTTTTTGACGCTTTCACTAACCACCCAGGCCTCAACACCGCCAGCGTTTGACCCGCGCGATCCCGCTATCTGGGAAGAGAAACCGGACAACCCGTTAGCGCAATCCGACTCGCCCTGCGAAGTGTTTACCAGCTCGGTATGCCCAGGCTGGGATGATGATAAATCGGATATCCAACGTGAACGTGAGCGGCGAGAGCAGCAGCGTTTACAGAATGAATATGAGCGACGCTGGCGTCGGGATTAATCTTCCTTGCTGGAGCAGCCGATCACGCCATCCAGGCCGGAGAAGGTATAGCGATATCCGGCTTTGTTGTGCACCACCCCGCATTTTCCTGTCACTACGCTTTCACCGCCTTGCCATCTGTTTGTCGCCTTACTATCTTTTTTTTGTAATAAAAAAGTTATTTTTCTGTCATTCGAGCATGTCATGTTACCCCCGCGAGCATAAAACGCGTGATATCGCGCATCCGGCACAACAAGAGAGATAACCGATGATATCGTTACGACATACAGCTTTAGGACTGGCACTTAGCCTGGCATTTGCAGGTCAGGCACTGGCGGTCACCACTATCCCGTTCTGGCACTCAATGGAAGGCGAACTGGGTAAAGAAGTTGATTCACTGGCGCAACGTTTTAATGCAGCCAATCCCGACTACAAAATTGTTCCGCAGTACAAAGGCAACTACGAGCAGAGCCTGAGTGCAGGAATTGCTGCTTTCCGTACCGGAAACGCGCCTGCGCTGCTGCAGGTTTATGAAGTGGGTACGGCAACCATGATGGCCTCAAAAGCCATTAAACCGGTCTATGAAGTATTCAAAGAGGCTGGCATTAACTTCGATGAGTCTCAGTTCGTACCGACCGTTTCCGGTTACTACACCGACTCTAAAAGCGGACACTTGCTCTCCCAGCCGTTTAACAGCTCCACTCCGGTGCTGTACTACAACAAAGATGCCTTCAAAAAAGCGGGTTTAGACCCGGAACAGCCGCCGAAAACCTGGCAGGATCTGGCGGAATATACCGCGAAGCTGAAAGCCGCAGGTATGAAGTGCGGTTACGCCAGCGGCTGGCAGGGATGGATTCAGATTGAAAACTTCAGCGCCTGGAACGGTCTGCCGGTAGCAACCAAAAACAATGGCTTTGACGGTACCGACGCGGTGCTGGAGTTCAATAAACCGGAACAGGTGAAACACATCGCTCTGCTGGAAGAGCTGAACAAAAAAGGTGATTTCAGCTACTTCGGGCGTAAGGACGAATCCACCGAGAAGTTCTACAACGGGGATTGTGCCATTACCACCGCCTCTTCCGGTTCTCTGGCTGACATCCGTCACTACGCTAAATTCAACTATGGCGTCGGGATGATGCCGTACGATGCTGATGTGAAGGGCGCGCCGCAGAATGCGATTATCGGTGGGGCCAGCCTGTGGGTGATGCAGGGTAAAGACAAAGCAACCTACGAAGGCGTGGCGCAGTTCCTCAACTTCCTGGCGAAGCCTGAAATTGCTGCGGAATGGCACCAGAAGACCGGCTATCTGCCGATCACCACCGCTGCCTACGACCTGACCCGTGAGCAGGGCTTCTATGAGAAGAACCCTGGGGCTGATATCGCCACCCGCCAGATGCTGAACAAGCCGCCGTTGCCGTTCACCAAAGGACTGCGTCTGGGCAATATGCCGCAGATCCGCACTATTGTGGATGAAGAGCTGGAAAGCGTCTGGACCGGGAAGAAAACCCCGCAGCAGGCACTGGATGCCGCCGTTGAGCGTGGCAATCAGTTACTGCGCCGCTTTGAGCAATCGACCAAGTCTTAAGTGTATAAGTGCCTGATGGCGCTGCGCTTATCAGGCCTACAAGTCCGTAGTTTGTAGGCCGGATAAGGTGCTTGCACCGCCATCCGGCACCTTCCAGGAAAAGAACCTACATGTCTTCATCCCGTCCGGTATTCCGCTCGCGTTGGCTTCCCTATTTATTGGTGGCTCCGCAGCTGGTTATCACCGTTATTTTCTTTATCTGGCCCGCCGGTGAAGCGTTGTGGTACTCGCTACAATCCGTTGATCCGTTTGGTCTTTCCAGCCAGTTTGTCGGACTGGAAAACTTTGTCGCGCTGTTTCATGACCCGTACTACCTCGACTCATTCTGGACCACCATTAAGTTCAGTACGTTAGTCACGGTAAGTGGTCTGCTGGTGTCGTTATTTTTTGCGGCGCTGGTGAATTACGTGGTGCGCGGCAGCCGTTTTTACCAGACGCTGATGTTGTTGCCTTATGCCGTTGCGCCCGCCGTCGCCGCCGTATTGTGGATCTTCCTGTTTAACCCAGGACGTGGGCTGATTACCCATTTTCTCGGTGAGTTTGGCTATGACTGGAACCATGCGCAAAACAGCGGTCAGGCGATGTTCCTGGTGGTGTTTGCATCGGTCTGGAAGCAGATTAGTTACAACTTCCTGTTCTTCTTTGCCGCACTGCAGTCTATCCCGCGATCGCTGATCGAAGCTGCTGCGATTGATGGCGCAGGGCCGGTTCGCCGCTTCTTTAAGCTGGCGCTGCCGCTGATAGCCCCGGTCAGCTTCTTTCTGCTGGTGGTGAATCTGGTTTATGCCTTCTTTGATACCTTCCCGGTTATTGATGCCGCCACGGCGGGTGGGCCGGTGCAGGCGACGACCACGCTGATTTATAAGATCTACCGTGAAGGGTTTGTCGGGTTGGATCTGGCTTCTTCCGCCGCACAATCGGTGGTGCTGATGTTCCTGGTCATTATTTTGACGGTGGTGCAGTTCCGCTATGTGGAAAGTAAGGTGCGTTACCAATGATTGAGAACCGTCGTGGGCTGACAATATTCAGCCATGCCATGTTGATTATGGGGATCATGGTGATCCTGTTTCCGCTGTACGTCGCGTTTGTCGCGGCGACGCTGGACAACAAAGCGGTGTTTGAAACGCCGATGACGCTGGTTCCCGGCACGCAGTTGCTGGAGAACATGAAATACATCTGGGTCAACGGTGTGGGCGTCAACAGCGCGCCGTTCTGGTTGATGATGCTTAACAGCTTCATCATGGCGTTCAGTATTACGGTAGGGAAAATCACCGTCTCCATGCTCTCCGCATTCGCCATCGTCTGGTTCCGTTTTCCGCTGCGCAACCTGTTCTTCTGGATGATTTTTATCACCCTGATGCTGCCGGTTGAGGTGCGAATCTTCCCCACCGTGGAGGTTATCGCCAACCTGAAAATGCTCGACAGCTATGCGGGTCTGACGCTGCCGTTGATGGCATCGGCTACTGCGACCTTCCTGTTCCGACAGTTCTTTATGACCCTGCCGGATGAGCTGGTTGAGGCCGCGCGAATTGACGGTGCGTCACCGATGCGTTTTTTCCGCGATATCGTACTACCACTGTCAAAAACCAATCTGGCGGCGCTGTTCGTTATCACCTTTATCTACGGCTGGAACCAGTATTTGTGGCCGTTGTTAATTATTACCGACGTCAATTTGGGCACTGCGGTGGCGGGTATCAAAGGCATGATCGCCACCGGTGAAGGCACCACGCAGTGGAACCAGGTAATGGCTGCCATGCTGCTGACGCTCATCCCTCCGGTAATCATCGTGTTAGCCATGCAGCGTGCCTTCGTACGCGGTCTGGTCGATAGTGAGAAATAAAAATGGCTGGTTTAAAACTACAGGCAGTAACCAAAAGCTGGGACGGCAAAACCCAGGTGATTAAACCGCTGACGCTGGACGTCGCGGACGGGGAATTTATCGTGATGGTTGGCCCATCCGGCTGCGGAAAGTCTACGCTGCTGCGGATGGTGGCCGGGCTGGAGCGGGTGAGCGGTGGCGATATCTGGATTGATAATAAACGCGTCACCGAGATGGAGCCGAAGGATCGCGGCATTGCGATGGTCTTTCAAAACTACGCGCTCTACCCGCATATGAGCGTGGAAGAAAACATGGCCTGGGGGCTGAAAATCCGCGGGATGGGCAAGGAGCACATTGCTGAACGGGTAAATGAGGCGGCGCGTATTCTCGAGCTGGGTGAGCTGCTCAAACGTCGTCCGCGCGAACTTTCTGGCGGTCAGCGCCAGCGCGTAGCGATGGGGCGAGCGATTGTGCGTGACCCAGCGGTATTCCTGTTCGATGAGCCGCTTTCTAACCTCGATGCCAAGCTGCGCGTGCAGATGCGTCTGGAGTTACAACATCTGCATCGCCGCCTGAAAACCACTTCGCTATACGTGACGCACGACCAGGTTGAAGCGATGACCCTCGCCCAACGGGTGATGGTGATGAACAAAGGCATTGCCGAGCAGATAGGTACACCGGTTGAGGTGTATGAAAAGCCTGCCAGCCGCTTTGTGGCGAGTTTTATCGGCAGCCCGGCGATGAACCTGCTGGACGGGTGCATCAGTACCTCGGGCACCCATTTTGAACTGGAGGGCGGCATGACGCTACCCATCGGCAGAAGCGCGAGAGAGTCTATTGGGCGTAAAATGACGTTGGGTATCCGCCCAGAGCATATTGCGCTAAGCTCGCAGGCCGAAGGCGGCGTGCCGTTGGTTGTTGATACACTGGAAATGCTGGGCGCAGATAACCTGGCACACGGACGCTGGGGCGAGCAAAAGCTGGTGGTGCGACTGGCGCATCAGCATCGCCCAACGGCAGGCAGCACGCTGTGGCTGCATCTGCCGGAAAATCATCTGCATCTTTTTGATGGCGAAACAGGACAACGCGTATGAGTAACTGGCCTTACCCCCATATTGTCGCCCATCGTGGCGGCGGTAAGCTGGCCCCGGAAAACACCCTGGCGGCGATCGACGTGGGGGCGCGATACGGGCATACCATGATCGAGTTTGACGCTAAATTGTCGAAAGACGGTGAGATCTTCTTACTGCATGATGACAACCTGGAGCGAACCAGCAACGGCTGGGGCGTGGCAGGCGAGCTGAACTGGCAGGATTTATTGCGCGTGGACGCCGGCGGCTGGTTTAGCGGTGAGTTTAAAGGTGAACCGCTGCCGCTGCTCTCGCAAGTGGCCGAGCGCTGCCGTCAGCACGGTATGATGGCGAATATTGAAATTAAACCCACAACCGGCACCGGAACGTTAACCGGCAAAGTCGTGGCGCTGGCCGCGCGGGAGCTGTGGGCGGGAATGACGCCGCCACTATTGTCATCCTTTGAAATTGATGCACTTGAAGCGGCGCAGCTGGCGGTACCTGAACTGCCGAGAGGCTTGCTGCTTGATGAATGGCGCGAGGACTGGCGCGAGCTGACCACGCGGCTTGGCTGCGTCTCTATTCATCTTAATCACAAACTGCTGGATGAAGCGCGTGTGGATGCGCTGCGCGATGCGGGGCTACGTATTCTGGTATATACCGTCAACCGACCCCAGCGCGCGGCGGAACTGCTGCGCTGGGGCGTGGACTGCATCTGTACCGATGCCATTGATACGATTGGTCCGGATTTCCAACCTTTTTAAGGCCCAATCGTTTTTAACGGAACGTTAGGCTGCGGCGTGCTGGAGGGCTTCAGCATGTCGCCGTTCTTTTTCTCTGACAGCATATGTTGCTTATTCAGAGAGCTGTCCGGGTTACGGGTTCCACTCAACATCCCACCGTTGCTGTTGGGCAGCATTTGCTGCTGGCTGGGATTCAACTCGCCTGGCTGAGACTGAAGGACCCGCTGGGAGTTGGTGTTAATTTGGTTTTCCAGATGCTGTTGCTGCATACGCGTCTGCGTTTGCAACTGTTGGTTGAGCATCCCTTTCTGCTGAATTTGCTGCGTTTGCATTTGGGTTTGCATACGCTGCTGACTCGGGATCTGATAACCGGGTTGGTTCGGGTTATTCATGGTGTTGATGGGCTGTGCAAAGCCTGCAAACGGCAACAGCATGGCTAAAAGTAAGAGTCGTTTCATCGCTTTTCTCCTCTCGGGGATCTCTTAAGTTTACTCCTTTCTCGCCGTTACGATGATTATTTCAGAGTTATGCACCAGGCTTAGTGGGGGCCGACCCCCATACATCTGGAGAATAACGATGATAAAACCGACGTTTTTACGCCGGGTAGCCATTGCTGCTCTGCTCTCAGGAAGTTGTTTTAGCGTTGCTGCCGCGCCGGCTGCGCCACCGTCGGTATCTTACGGAGTCGAGGAAGATGTGTTCCATCCCGTACGTGCTAAGCATGGGATGGTGGCCTCTGTGGATGCTTTAGCTACCCAGGTTGGTGTGGACATTCTTAAACAGGGCGGGAATGCCGTCGATGCCGCCGTGGCGGTTGGCTATGCGCTGGCGGTGACGCATCCCCAGGCGGGCAATCTGGGCGGCGGTGGTTTTATGCTGCTGCGTACCAAAGACGGTAACACCACAGCGATCGATTTTCGTGAAATGGCGCCTGCTGGCGCGACCCGTGACATGTTCCTCGATGAGCAGGGCAACGCCGATGCGAAAAAGTCGCTGACGTCGCATCTGGCATCCGGTACGCCGGGTACCGTGGCGGGTTTCTCGCTGGCGCTGGAGAAATACGGCACGATGCCGCTGAACAAAGTGGTGCGCCCGGCGATGAAGCTGGCGGAAGAGGGCTTTGTGGTTAATGACGCGCTGGCCGACGATCTGAAAACCTATGGCAGCGAGGTGCTCCCTAATCACGAGAACAGCAAAGCCATTTTCTGGAAGGACGGCGAGCCGCTGCAAAAGGGCGATAAGCTGGTGCAAAAGAATCTGGCGAAAAGTCTGGAAATGATTGCCGAGAATGGTCCGGATGCGTTTTATAAAGGGGCGATTGCCGATCAGATAGCCGGGGAAATGCAGAAGAACGGCGGGCTGATGACCAAAGAGGATTTAGCCAGCTATAAAGCCGTGGAGCGCACGCCGATCGGCGGTGACTATCGCGGGTATCAGGTCTTCTCCATGCCGCCGCCGTCCTCGGGCGGTATTCATATCGTGCAGATCCTCAATATTCTCGAAAACTTCGATATGAAGAAGTACGGATTTGGCAGCGCCGATGCTATGCAGGTTATGGCTGAAGCGGAGAAATATGCTTACGCCGATCGTTCAGAATATCTGGGCGACCCGGATTTTGTGAAAGTGCCGTGGCAAGCGCTGACCAACAAAGCCTATGCTAAAACGCTTGCCGATCAGATTGATATCAACAAGGCTAAGCCCTCCAGCCAGATCAAACCTGGCAAGCTCGCCCCGTATGAAAGCAACCAGACTACGCACTTCTCGGTCGTGGATAAAGACGGCAATGCCGTGGCGGTAACGTATACCCTGAATACCACCTTCGGGACCGGCATCGTGGCGGGTAACACCGGTATTCTGCTGAATAATGAAATGGACGACTTCTCCGCTAAGCCGGGCGTGCCGAACGTTTATGGACTGGTGGGCGGTGATGCCAACGCGGTTGGACCGAAGAAGCGTCCGCTGTCGTCGATGTCGCCGACTATCGTGGTAAAAGACGGGAAAACCTGGCTGGTTACCGGCAGCCCAGGTGGAAGCCGAATCATCACTACCGTACTGCAAATGGTGGTCAACAGCATTGATTTTGGGATGAACGTCGCCGAAGCGACCAACGCACCGCGCTTCCATCATCAATGGTTGCCGGATGAACTGCGCATCGAGAAGGGCTTCAGCCCGGATACAATCAAGCTGCTGGAGCAAAAAGGACAGAAAGTAGCGCTGAAAGAGGCGATTGGCAGCACGCAGAGCATTATGGTTGGACCGGATGGCGCACTGTATGGTGCTTCTGACCCGCGTTGCGTGGATGACTTAACGGCGGGGTACTAAGCATAACAGCCCTCTTCGGTGGGAGAGGGCTTGACAAATATTTTTTACTATAGTGAATGGTCTTGGTGATACCGGTCAATTTCGATTAGCAACTTATGGCCTTGGGCGGATACGCGATAATAATCCATTCCTGAGGGGGTTCTTGCTACTATATCGACTAAACCCGCTTTGGATAGGTTATTTATGAGCCTAACTACGTTACCAACTCCATCCATTCTCCTACTGGTCATTGCGCGATCAAGATTATACCAGGTCCAATTTACGTCATCTCTGGAAGCTAATAATTTCAATATGTTAAGTTCAGTATCGTTTACCATGATGGTGCATCCGGGTGATAAAGGTCATTACCAGTTATTCTATAATCTTCGAGTGTTGATGTATGCGTGTTATTCCATAGATCATAAGCCTCTTGGTTATCGCTTGGCCTGCCAGTTTCCCAACCTAAATTGCAATAACGTTGATACTCTCGACATTCATGAGTGTAGTAGTTTAAATCCACTTGTTCTGGTAACAATTCACCGTTCGCTATCTTTTTTAAACGGCTTACCATAAATTCATTACCAGGATCTGGATCGAAGCGAGATATGTGTTTTTCTACAATTGCAATTCCTTCATGGGTAATATTTACGCCTTCAGTTGTAAGATGTTCAACAGGGCCTCCCGCTTTATCTGGATCAAATGGCCTTGATGTATAAGTTCCTTTCGCTCCAAACTGCTCCAGTTCTTCTAATTCAGGAAATTTCATCCTTCCCATAGTTAAGCCTGCAGCTACTGAAGCACCAAGAATCAGCAATCCTTTGTTATCCATAACCTGCTCGTAACCCGCAGGAGCATCGCCACCCAGCTTTTTCGCCGTTTCCCTGAAACCGTCGATATTGCCGTTGTAGATCCCTCCGGCAGCAAGCAATCTGCCAACCCCTTTGCTGTTTAACGTTTTGAGGCCGTTGTCTGCGGGGGTTTTTGGTCGGGGGATAAACAGGCGGTTGTAGTTTTCGGGCAACGCCAGGTAGCTGAACTCAGTGTTGGCAATAAGATGTTTGCAGAGGATATATTCATAGTTGATGGTTATTGTTTCTGTGTCTAAATTATTCTCGATGAATTGGTGTTGAATGGCTGATAGAAATGCTCCCCGCAGTTGAATATAATAATATTTTTCCCATCTACCGAACCTATTGATGCGGTAGAAATAAAATTCCATATACAACTGCTCGTTGTTGTTAATAGCATTTACAAACAATGGGGTGCTTTTATCTATCAGTTTGCAAAATTGCAGTCCGTGAAAATGTGAACCTCTACCAGTACTGGTTATACTATTAGACAGCGAAAAAGTAAAAATTTCGTCTTCGTGCCCTATTTGCCAGCGGTTACCCACGGATGCAATGGTTCCGCATCCGTCAGAAATAGCACCCTGCTGCTGCCCTGAAACCATCAGATAGACGATATCACTCATGACATCCATATCCTTTTATTACTTACTGTCATAAAAACGATAAATTGATTTTTGTTTTTATTACGCTTTCTGATGGCGTTCGTATATAGCAGAAATAAAACGTTTCACTTTAAATGAATTTTCTTGAGGGGAATCTGAATATAAATAGCTAAGGGCGTAATTTTTATTTATTTTATAATGGAGGATTATTGATGGAGTTTTCATTGATGTTTATTAACCCATATCAACAGCCTACAGCGTTCTGAACGATGTAGGCCTGACCGGTAGGTTATGGCGCATATCGCTGCAGTGATTCGGACCAGCGGAATATTTGGCTGCTTTTACCCTGTAGGCTAACGCGCTCTAAGTCATAAAATCCGTGCGTCTTTGCCGAGCGCATTTTGAGAATGTACTTACTTTCGCTGATGTCGTGCTGCCTTGTGCCGTCTTTATTCCAGTCTCCAGCAATGTCCGAATAGTAATAAACAAGGTCAGAAAACACGTTGATTATCTTGCTGTCTTTGATGGTGTAGAGTTCCAGCACTTCATAAAATGCGCCGCCGCCGGAATACGCATCAGAGTATCCACCCCGCACCCCGAATGCCAGGGTATCGGGTGCTATCCGGTACGGTGCCAGATCCAGCTTTGTATAATAAGCCAGCGGTCTGACGGACTCATCATCGCTCTCTTTTTCAGCGGCTTTATTCCACTCTGAGAGCTGGTTTAACGGTTTTTCCGAGCGTGCAATCGGCGTTAGCTGTGGATTCTGCCAGGAAAAAACGCCGAGATATAATTTATTAGCGCGCCCGTTGCTGTAGTTTTCCGGGCAGGTGTTATCCGCGTATTTTTTTGCTTGCTCGGCGTCAGCCTTATTATCGGCAAAACAAGCAATGCCAATATATTTACCGTCTTTTCCCCAAGATTTAGCACCGGTCAGGATCAGGTTGTCAGGATCTTCATTCGGTGCAACCCAGGCAATCCACTGCTTTTCAGATAAGCCCTGAGGAAGCTCACCAAATCCTTTCGCAGGGGTTGCTCCTGCCATTTGCTCAGCAAAAATCTGTTTACCTTCAGGATGTTGGATGGCACTGGCTACGGAATCGAGATTTTGTACGGTAGTGGCAAAAGCAGGGGAGAGCGAGGCCAGCAAAACCAGGGGAAGAAACTTTTTCACTATTGCGTCCTTTCAATAAGCAGGGCGATAAGGCTCGCCCTTAAATTTATTTCACGCGCGCCATAAAGTAGGCATCAACATACTCACCGTTGCGCAGGCCGTATTTCTTACCGGTGCCTTCGATTTCAAAGCCGTACTTCTTATAGACTGCTACAGCAGGCTCATTATCAACAAATACCGTCAGCTCAATGCGCTCGACGCGCAGCCAGTTGTCGCACATGTCGATCATCGTACGAATCAGCGCGCTGGCAACGCCACGATTGTGCCACCTGCCATCCACACAGATACCAAAATCGGCCACGTGGCTGCGGCGCGGGCGCTGCGCGACCTCAATACAGAGATGCCCCACGACGATATCGTCAATGCAGGCAACCAGCTGTTTGACACCGGCTTGCTCGGTTAGCCGCGCTTGCCACATTTCGAGAGAAGGATGAGGAACCTGTAGCGTGTTGTGGTACACCTCCGGCTGGGCGTGGATCTGACGAATTGCTTCGTAATCTTTCGGTTCAGCGTGGCGTATCACTATCTCACTCATTCCTTATCTCCTGCAGGGTTAATTGTGCATTTACACTCGCTGAGAAAGAAAAATCCGTCAACTGCATTTTTTTGCAAAAAGAAGTAGACAAGTGCGAATGAGAATGATTATTATTGCTCTGCGTTCAGGGGAACCCCTACGGAGAACCTGAAAGCACGACATTGCTCACATTGCTTCCAGTATTACTTTAGCCAGCTTTTGCTGGCTTTTTTTTTGGCTGGGTTTCGGGCTAGTTTGCTTGCCAGCTTAATCCCGGGCTGTGCTCGCAATCCTCACGTACTCTGTGTACGCTCCAGTTGCTGCGCGCAGGCCGTGAATAATCTGCCTACGCCACTTACGCCCGATCTTTTGGCTGTATAATGCGGTAGGCCGGATAAGGCAACGCCGCATCCGGCACGATGACAGGATGGATTCAGTCTCCAGCCGCTTTGCGCTATGGTGTAGACAATCACCTTCAAAAGGATCGTCTCATGACCTTACACTGCGCATTTATTGGTTTTGGTAAAAGCACCACCCGCTACCATTTGCCGTACGTCCTCAACCGCAAAAATAGCTGGCACGTCGCGCACATTTTCCGCCGCAACGCCAGGCCGGAAGAGCAGGCGCCGCAGTATTCACATATTCACTTCACCAGCGACCTCGACGAGATCTTAAACGATCCGCAGGTGAAACTGGTGATCGTCTGTACCCATGCTGACAGCCATTTTGAATATGCTAAACGCGCGCTGGAAGCGGGTAAAAATGTGCTGGTTGAGAAACCCTTCACGCCGACGCTTGCGCAAGCAAAAGAGCTGTTCGAACTGGCGCGAAGCAAAGGACTGACCGTTACGCCGTATCAGAATCGCCGTTTTGACTCCTGCTTCCTCACCGCGAAAAAAGCCATTGAGAGCGGCAAGCTCGGCAAGATTGTTGAGGTTGAAAGCCATTTCGATTACTACCGTCCTGAAGCAGAAACCAAGCCGGGACTGCCGCAGGACGGCGCGTTTTATGGTCTGGGCGTACACACCATGGATCAGATTATCTCGCTGTTCGGACGTCCCGATCATGTGGCCTATGACATCCGCAGCCTGCGCAACAAAGCGAACCCGGACGATACCTTTGAAGCGCAGCTGTTTTACGGCGACCTGAAAGCCATTGTTAAAACCAGTCATCTGGTGAAAATCGACTATCCGAAGTTTATCGTCCATGGCACCAAAGGCTCGTTTGTGAAGTACGGCATCGACCAGCAGGAAACCAGCCTGAAGGCCAATATCATGCCGGGTGAGCCAGGTTTCGCTGCTGATGATTCCATTGGGATGCTGGAGTACGTCAACGATGACGGCATCACGGTAAAAGAAGAGGTAAAGCCGGAAGTGGGGGATTACGGTCGCGTGTATGACGCGCTGTACCAGACGCTGACCACCGGTACGCCTAATTACGTCAAGGAATCTGAAGTTCTTACCAACCTGGAGATCCTCGAACGCGCCTTTGAACAGGCAACGCCTGCCACGATAACCCTCGCCAAATAGCCTGCACAGACTCCTCTGGGCTTGTTCATATTTTTTGAACAGAGGAGTCAATTTTCACCCTCTATGATCCCAGACGGATTGAGTCCACACTTACTCCATCGAAAACATCTGGGGGTGAACACAATGATCTACTTACGCAAAGCTAACGACCGTGGCCACGCTAATCATGGCTGGCTTGATTCATGGCATACCTTCTCTTTTGCCAACTACTATGACCCGAACTTTATGGGGTTCTCGGCACTGCGCGTGATTAACGATGACGTGATCGATGCAGGTCAGGGATTTGGTACTCACCCCCATAAAGACATGGAAATCCTGACTTACGTGCTGGAAGGCGCGGTAGAGCATCAGGACAGCATGGGCAATAAAGAGCAGGTTCCGGCCGGTGAGTTTCAGATTATGAGCGCCGGGACGGGGATCCGTCACTCGGAGTACAACCCGAGCAATACTGAGAAGCTGCATCTGTATCAGATCTGGATCATGCCGCAGGAGAACGGTATTATACCGCGCTATGAACAGCGTCGTTTCGATGCCGCTCAGGGTAAACAACTGGTGCTGTCGCCGGATGCCCGTGATGGTTCACTGAAAGTGTACCAGGATATGGAGCTGTACCGTTGGGCGCTGGTCAAAGATGAGCAGTCGGTGCATCAGATTGCCGCGGAACGCCGCGTTTGGATCCAGGTGGTAAAAGGCAACGTGACGATTAACGGCACCAAAGCGACCACTAGCGACGGTCTGGCAATCTGGGATGAACAGGCAATTTCTATTCATGCCGACAGCGACAGTGAAGTGTTGCTGTTTGACCTGCCGCCAGTATAAAAATACACGTCATCCTTCAAGCCGCATCTGTGTTGGCTTTATTACTCGGCCCATCCATAGGCCTCGCCCCTTCGGGGCCGCTGTATGCAGCGTTCAAATCTGCTCCCGGCAGATTTGTCGCTCACCCCGGTCGCGTACTTAATGTACGCTCCCGGGGATTCACTGCGTCGCCGCCTTGATGCAACTCGAATGATTTTGTGTATTTATCACAATAAAAACTCCTTTTTTTCTCTGCAAAGGTTCACACACGTCCGTGGTAAACTGGGGGAATCTATCCCTTTTTAACGCTTCAGGACGATGAAAAAGAAAAGACCCGTACTTCAGGATGTAGCCGACCGCGTGGGCGTGACTAAAATGACGGTCAGTCGCTTTTTGCGTAACCCGGAGCAGGTCTCCGTGGCGCTGCGGGGCAAAATTGCCGCTGCACTTGATGAGCTGGGTTATATTCCCAATCGCGCTCCTGATATCCTTTCTAACGCTACCAGCCGCGCTATCGGCGTGCTGTTACCGTCTCTCACTAACCAGGTTTTTGCTGAAGTGCTACGCGGCATTGAGGCTGTCACCGACGCCCATGGTTATCAAACGATGCTCGCGCACTACGGCTATAAGCCTGAGATGGAACAAGAGCGCCTGGAATCGATGCTGTCGTGGAATATCGATGGCCTGATCCTCACCGAACGTAGCCATACGCCCCGTACGCTGAAAATGATTGAAGTTGCCGGTATCCCGGTGGTTGAGCTGATGGATAGCCAGTCTCCGTGTCTGGATATCGCCGTCGGTTTCGACAACTTCGAAGCCGCGCGTCAGATGACTGCCGCTATTATCGCCCGCGGGCACCGTCATGTAGCCTATCTTGGCGCTCGTCTTGATGAACGTACTATCATCAAACAGAGAGGCTACGAGCAGGCAATGCGCGATGCCAACCTGGTGCCGTACAGCGTGATGGTGGAACAGTCTTCTTCCTACTCCTCCGGTATTGAACTCATCCGTCAGGCGCGGCGTGAATACCCGCAGCTCGACGGCGTTTTCTGTACCAACGATGACCTGGCGGTAGGGGCGGCCTTCGAATGCCAGCGTTTAGGGCTGAAAATCCCGGATGACATGGCGATTGCCGGATTCCACGGTCACGACATCGGGCAGGTGATGGAGCCGCGTCTGGCGAGTGTGCTCACGCCACGTGAACGGATGGGCAGCATTGGCGCAGAACGCCTGCTGGCGCGCATTCGTGGTGAAGCAGTCACGCCTAAAATGTTAGATTTAGGTTTCACCTTGTCACCGGGCGGATCTATTTAAGCCAACAAGTTTGAAGTAGCTCACACTTATACACTTCGAGCACGAATGGATATTGCTTCTCTATTTATCCGGCTGGACAATGTTACCGATAACAGTTACCCGTAACAATTTCCTGATTCTTGTACCAGTGGGGGCAACGCTTTGAGCACGACTAATCATGATCACCACGTTTACGTTCTGATGGGCGTATCGGGCAGCGGTAAATCTGCTGTCGCCAGCGAAGTGGCGCATCAACTGCAGGCCGCGTTTCTTGATGGCGATTTTCTCCATCCGCGCAGCAACATCATGAAAATGGCTTCCGGTGAGCCACTCAACGATGACGACCGTAAACCGTGGCTACAGGCGCTGAATGACGCCGCTTTTGCGATGCAGCGTACCAACAAGGTTTCGCTGATCGTCTGTTCTGCCTTGAAAAAAGTCTACCGCGACCAGTTGCGCGACGGTAACCCGAACCTCTCTTTCATTTATCTGAAAGGGGATTTTGACGTTATTGAAAGCCGTCTGAAGGCGCGTAAAGGCCACTTCTTCAAAACGCAGATGCTGGTTACCCAGTTTGAAGCGCTGGAAGAACCGGGTGCGAATGAAAACGATGTACTGGTGGTCGATATCGATCAACCACTGGACGGTGTGGTCGCCAGCACCATTGAGGTTATTAACCAAGGCAGTAAGTAGTGAGCACATTAACGCTTGTTTTAACAGCAGTAGGGTCCGTTTTATTACTGCTGTTTTTAGTGATGAAGGCGCGTATGCACGCCTTCGTTGCTTTGATGGTGGTATCCATTGGTGCAGGTCTCTTTTCCGGTATGCCGCTCGATAAAATCGCGGCGACCATGGAAAAAGGGATGGGAGGCACGCTCGGTTTCCTGGCGATTGTGGTGGCGCTGGGGGCGATGTTCGGCAAGATTTTGCATGAGACCGGCGCGGTCGATCAGATTGCCGTCAAAATGCTGAAATCCTTCGGTCATAGCCGCGCACATTACGCGATTGGCCTGGCCGGTCTGATTTGCGCGCTGCCGCTGTTCTTTGAGGTGGCGATTGTGCTGCTGATTAGCGTAGCGTTCTCAATGGCGCGCCATACCGGTACTAACCTGGTTAAGTTGGTCATTCCGCTGTTTGCGGGCGTGGCGGCTGCCGCAGCGTTCCTGCTGCCGGGGCCTGCGCCGATGCTGCTGGCCTCTCAGATGCACGCCGACTTTGGCTGGATGATCCTGATTGGCCTGTGCGCCGCGATCCCGGGCATGATTATCGCCGGGCCGCTGTGGGGTAACTTCATCAGCCGTTACGTTGAGCTGCACGTACCGGAAGACATTTCCGAGCCGCATCTGGGCGAAGGCAAAATGCCCTCCTTTGGCTTCAGCTTATCGCTTATCCTGCTGCCGCTGGTGCTGGTTGGTCTGAAAACCATCGCCGCACGCTTTGTTCCGGTCGGTTCTTCAACCTACGAATGGTTCGAGTTTATCGGTCATCCGTTTACCGCGATTCTGGTTGCCTGTCTGGTGGCGATTTACGGTCTGGCGGTGCGTCAGGGCATGCCAAAAGACCGCGTGATGGAAATCTGCGGCCATGCGCTGCAGCCAGCGGGGATTATTCTGCTGGTGATTGGTGCGGGCGGCGTGTTCAAACAGGTACTGGTAGATTCCGGCGTTGGCCCTGCACTGGGCGAAGCGTTAACCGGTATGGGCTTGCCGATCGCTATCACCTGCTTCGTGCTGGCGGCGGCGGTGCGTATCATTCAGGGGTCCGCGACAGTGGCCTGCTTAACGGCGGTCGGTCTGGTGATGCCGGTGATTGAGCAACTGAACTACTCCGGTGCCCAGATGGCGGCGCTGTCTATCTGTATCGCGGGCGGCTCTATCGTGGTCAGCCACGTTAACGACGCTGGTTTCTGGTTGTTCGGTAAATTTACCGGTGCGACTGAAGCGCAAACGCTGAAGACCTGGACGATGATGGAAACCATCCTCGGTACGGTCGGCGCGATTGTCGGTATGATTGCTTTCCAGTTGTTGAGCTGATGGCATTGCCCGGTGGCGCTAGCGCTTACCGGGCCTGGAAACGAGCACATATCGACACTGTAGGCCGGGTAAGGCGAAGCCGCCACCCGGCTTTTTTACAGCACCATCACCCCATCCTCGGTTTTCAACCAACGCGGCGCTTTTAGCGTATCGGCGAAATAGCCCACTAAATCCTGCAGTAAATCACCCGCCACGCGTTCCATCTCGTCAGACAGCGTTTTACTCATCAGTAAATGCGTCAAAAGCTGGCAGTAACGCCCCATCTGATCTGGTTCGGGTTCAAAGAGGGGAGAGCGGGTTGGTAAGGTTTCTACCGTCAGGCTGGCCTGCAGATGCTGCGGTACAGATTCCGTTAAGGTTGGTTGCAGTAGTGCCAGACAGGCCGACAGGCGCGCACAAATCGCCAGTTTTTCTACCGGGTCATGACATTCAACAAGCCCTTCGACAAAACGCTCACAGTTATCTGCCAGCTCGGTGAAGTCCGTGGCATGGCTAAAGGGCAGGGTAAATAAAGAGTGTGAAAAGAGAGGGGTCGTTGCCATAGGGCAGCCTCCGATGAGTGATTTTCATCCACCACTGGAGAGGCTAATCTCACTGGAGGTGGAGCCGAACAGGGTTAGCCTTACCGGCCTCATCGGATACCGGCGCGTCTTGCGACGCCCCCGCCCGGTCCACCATTGGAGTGTACCTAAGCGTGCGACACAAAAATACTTGCGTCACCGATGAAGGAGTTCAGAAGGCTAATTCTGGCACATGATTTTGCAGGTGCAGCGAGAAGATAATGCTTATCCGTGATGCTGACAAGAGGGCATTCCGGAAGGCGCTTCGCAGAAATGAAAATACGCTTTTTCAGCGGTTTAAAAGCATAAGGAATACCTGGTATTACAGTGCAATGCCGTTCAGTTAAGCATGTAGGGTGAACATGTGATTATTGCTCAGGGTTCCGTTCACCTCAGTGGTGTCATTTCTCTGAAGCGCTGATGCCCGTGAACGTGCAAGGGAGGCTCACCGCCGCCTCCCTTGCAACCCAGGCTCCCGGCGGGAAAATCGTCGCTGCGCGAGTTATTCGTCTTATTCCGTCTGCCTGTCGGGTCGGGGCCGAGCCTGCATCCATGCAGGCCGTCCCCTCTGCCCGCATCCCTGCGGGCAGACCCGGTCAGCCGTCAACACCTCATCGATTTTCAGCCGGACCAGGGTGTCGCTTCAGCGCTCTGGCTTTCATCTATATCCGTTTTGCTGTTCACAGGTATTCAAGTAAAACTCAGGTGGTCAGGTGTGGGCTGGTCCGGCTGAAAATTGCCGACGCGTTTCCGTAAGGCCGGGAGAACCCGCAGGGATGCGGGTTCAGGGCGCGTTTTGCATGGACGCTGCCTCGCGCCCGGCCCGGTAGCCTGGAGGAATAAGTGGAGGGAACCACGAAGTGGCAATTTTCCTGCCGGGAGCCGGGATTGTTAAGGGGGCTGCGTAGCCCCCTTAACACGTTCACTGGTGACGAGATCTCAGAGAAGCAATGAACATAACGTGAACGGAATCGTTCTCTGAAATGCCATGCTCTCCAGCTTCAAAACGGTTACCCCTTCATCCACATCCGCACGCCATCGAGGAACATCTGGGTTGCCATCATCACCAGAATCAGCCCCATCAGGCGTTCCAGCGCGTTAACCCCTTTCTCTCCCAGCAGACGTAAAAACAGCGAAGACTGCAGCAAAATCACGAATGTACCGCCCCAGGCGATCAGCAGCGCAATCACCAGATGCCCCATCTGATTTGGGTACTGATGCGACAACAGCATTAATGAGGCCAGGATTGTCGGCCCGGCGACCAGCGGAATCGCCAGCGGTACGATAAACGGCTCTTCACCAGCCGGAAGCCCGGTGCTATTCCCGGTGGCGCTGGGGAAAATCATCTTAATGGCGATCAGGAACAGAATGATGCCCCCGGAGATCGATACGGTTTCCGCGCGCAGGTTAAGAAATGCCAGAATTTTCTCGCCCGCAAACAGGAATATCAGCATCACCAACAGAGCAATAAACAGCTCGCGAATCATAATCGCGCGGCGACGTTTTGGTTCGGTATGTTTCAATACGGACATGAAAATGGGCAGATTTCCGAGCGGATCCATAATCAGGATCAATAAAACTGCCGCTGAAATGATTTCATTCATAACTCAAATTCCCTGATAATTACCGCGGACTTTCTGCTTGCTTGCGCAGCGGGATAAGTCGCATTACTGATGGCTTCGCTATCATTGATTAATTTCACTTGCGACTTTGGCTGCTTTTTGTATGGTGAAGGATAGGCCAGTAGGATACTGGTTAGCATACACAGCACACATCTCTGCAGGAAAAAACGCTATGAAAAATGTTGGTTTTATCGGCTGGCGCGGTATGGTCGGCTCTGTTCTCATGCAACGCATGGTTGAGGAGCGTGACTTCGACGCCATTCGCCCTGTTTTCTTTTCTACTTCCCAGCTTGGGCAGGCGGCACCGACGTTCGGTGGCACCGCGACCGGCACACTTCAGGACGCTTTTGATCTGGATGCGCTGAAGGCGCTCGATATCATCGTGACCTGTCAGGGCGGCGATTATACCAACGAAATCTATCCAAAGCTTCGTGAAAGCGGTTGGCAGGGTTACTGGATTGACGCAGCCTCTTCGCTGCGTATGAAAGACGATGCCATCATTATTCTCGATCCGGTTAACCAGGATGTCATCACCGACGGCCTGAACAAAGGCATTAAGACCTTTGTCGGCGGCAACTGTACCGTTAGCCTGATGCTGATGTCCCTCGGTGGCCTGTTTGCCAATGACCTGGTTGACTGGGTTTCCGTAGCGACCTATCAGGCGGCTTCCGGCGGCGGCGCGCGCCATATGCGTGAACTGCTGTCTCAGATGGGTCATCTGTATGGCCATGTGGCCGAGGAACTGGCGACCCCTTCCTCTGCTATTCTCGACATCGAACGAAAAGTAACGACCCTGTCCCGCAGCGGCGAACTGCCGGTTGATAACTTTGGCGTACCGCTGGCCGGTAGCCTGATTCCGTGGATCGACAAACAGCTCGATAACGGTCAGAGCCGCGAAGAGTGGAAGGGACAGGCGGAAACCAACAAAATTCTCAACACGTCTTCCGTGATCCCGGTTGATGGTCTGTGCGTGCGCGTCGGCGCGCTGCGCTGCCACAGCCAGGCGTTCACCATTAAACTGAAAAAAGATGTGTCTATTCCGACCGTGGAAGAACTGCTGGCGGCGCACAATCCGTGGGCCAAAGTTGTACCAAACGATCGGGATATCACCATGCGTGAGTTAACCCCGGCGGCCGTTACCGGCACGCTGACCACGCCAGTAGGCCGTCTGCGTAAGCTGAACATGGGACCGGAGTTCCTGTCAGCCTTTACTGTGGGCGACCAGTTGCTGTGGGGGGCTGCGGAGCCATTGCGCCGTATGCTGCGCCAATTGGCGTAATAGTTTGTTAACGATCAAGGGGTGAGGAATCACCCCTTTTTTTGCGTAATACAGGAGTAAGCGCAGATGTTTCATTTTTTACCAGGAGTAAGATAAAGCATTGGCTATTCTTTAAGGGTGACTTAGTACCGGAGGTATTAAGTTGTTGCCTGAAGGTGGGACGACGCAGAGAGGATGCACAATTGTGCTGCGCCGTTCAGGTCAAAAAAAGTGTCACTACCTGATGTCGAAAATCAGTTGGAAGGGGTGACGCCATAAAACAGGATGACAACCATGTCCGTTCGTATCGATAGAGACGTGATTAATGCGCTAATTGCAGGCCATTTTGCGGATCCTTTTTCCGTACTCGGTATGCACCAAACTGATGCTGGACTTGAAGTCCGCGCCCTATTACCTGACGCCACCGAAGTGTGGGTAATCGAACCCAAAACCGGACGCAAAGTCGGCAAGCTGGATTGCCTCGACTCTCGCGGTTTTTTCTGTGCAGTACTTCCCCGCCGTAAAAATTTCTTTCGCTATCAGTTGGCCGTTGTCTGGCATGGACAGCAGAATCTGATTGATGACCCTTATCGTTTTGGCCCGCTGATCCAGGATATGGATGCCTGGCTGTTATCTGAAGGTACGCACCTGCGACCTTACGAAACGCTGGGTGCGCATGCGGATACCATGGATGGCGTAACCGGTACGCGCTTCTCAGTCTGGGCGCCTAACGCTCAACGCGTGTCAGTGGTTGGGCAGTTCAACTACTGGGATGGTCGTCGCCACCCAATGCGCCTGCGCAAAGAAAGCGGTATCTGGGAGCTGTTTATCCCCGGCGCGCAGCATGGTCAGCTGTATAAATACGAGATGATCGATGCCAACGGTAAGCTGCGAATCAAAGCGGACCCTTACGCCTTCGAAGCGCAAATGCGTCCGGAAACCGCGTCGCTTATCTGTGGTCTGCCGGAAAAAGTAGTGCAAAGCGAGGCGCGCAAAAAAGCCAACCAGTTTGATGCACCGATCTCTATCTATGAAGTGCACCTGGGCTCATGGCGTCGTCATACCGATAACAACTTCTGGCTGAGCTACCGCGAACTGGCGGATCAGTTAGTGCCGTACGCTAAGTGGATGGGTTTTACTCATCTCGAACTGTTGCCGATTAACGAGCATCCGTTCGACGGTAGCTGGGGCTACCAGCCTACCGGTATGTATGCGCCGACCCGTCGCTTCGGGACGCGCGATGATTTCCGCTATTTCGTGAATGCTGCGCATCAGGCGGGGCTGAACGTCATTCTCGACTGGGTGCCGGGCCACTTCCCATCGGACGACTTTGGTTTGGCTGAGTTTGATGGCACCAACCTGTATGAGCACAGCGACCCGCGCGAAGGGTATCACCAGGACTGGAACACGCTGATCTACAACTATGGTCGCCGTGAAGTCAGCAACTACCTGGTGGGCAACGCCCTGTACTGGATTGAACGCTTTGGTATTGACGCGTTGCGCGTGGATGCCGTGGCGTCGATGATTTATCGCGACTACAGCCGCAAAGAAGGGGAATGGATCCCAAACGAATTTGGTGGTCGTGAAAACCTCGAAGCCATTGAATTTTTGCGCAATACCAACCGCATTCTTGGCGAGCAGGTGCCTGGTGCGGTGAGTATGGCGGAAGAGTCCACCGACTTTGCCGGCGTTTCAAGACCACAGGATATGGGCGGTTTAGGGTTCTGGTATAAGTGGAACCTCGGCTGGATGCACGACACGCTGGACTACATGAAGCTGGACCCGATTCATCGTCAGTACCATCACGACAAGCTGACCTTCGGCATGCTGTACAACTACACCGAAAACTTTGTCCTGCCGCTGTCGCATGATGAAGTGGTACACGGTAAAAAATCCATTCTCGATCGCATGCCGGGAGACGCATGGCAGAAGTTTGCCAACCTGCGCGCCTACTACGGCTGGATGTGGGCCTTCCCGGGAAAAAAACTGCTGTTTATGGGCAACGAGTTTGCGCAGGGACGTGAATGGAACCATGACGCCAGCCTCGACTGGCACCTGCTGGAAGGTGGCGATAACTGGCACCACGGCGTACAGCGTCTGGTGCGCGATCTGAACCACACCTACCGTCATCACAAAGCGCTGCACGAACTCGACTTTGACGCCTATGGCTTTGAGTGGCTGGTGGTAGATGACAACGAACGTTCGGTGCTGGCTTTCGTGCGTCGTGACAAGGTCGGCAATGAAATCATCGTGGTCAGCAACTTTACGCCTGTGCCTCGCCACGGCTATCGCTTCGGTATCAATCAACCAGGCAAATGGCGTGAGATCCTCAATACCGACTCGATGCATTACCACGGTAGCAATACCGGCAATGGCGGTGCGGTGCACAGCGATGAAATCGCCAGCCATGGTCGTCAGCACTCACTGAGCCTCACGTTACCGCCGTTGGCAACGATCTGGCTGGTTCGGGAGGGGTAATGACGCAACTGGCAACCGGCAACGCCACCCCCCATGGTGCAACGTATGACGGCCATGGTGTCAATTTCACACTCTTCTCAGCCCACGCTGAACGCGTTGAATTATGCGTATTCGATGAGCAAGGGTGCGAACTTCGCTATGACCTGCCGGGGCGTAGCGGTGATGTCTGGCACGGCTATCTGGCCAACGCCCGGCCCGGTCTGCGCTATGGCTATCGTGTTCATGGCCCATGGCAACCGCAGCAGGGCCACCGGTTTAATGCGGCCAAGCTGCTGCTTGACCCTTGCGCCCGTCGGGTGGATGGCGAGTTAAAAGATAACCCGCTGCTGCACGGTGGGCTAAATGAACCGGATCATCATGATAATGCCACCATCGCGCTGAAGGGCGTGGTGGTGTCCGATCATTATGACTGGGAGGATGATACCCCGCCGCGCACGCCGTGGGGCAATACCGTGATTTACGAAGCGCATGTCAAAGGGTTGACGTATTTGCATCCTGAGCTGCCGGAAGAGATTCGCGGAACCTACAAAGCGCTGGGCCATCCAGTGATGATCGATTACTTCAAGCGCCTCGGCATTACCGCGCTGGAGCTGCTGCCGGTGGCGCATTTTGCCAGCGAACCACGGCTTCAGCGGCTGGGGCTGTCGAACTATTGGGGCTACAACCCGGTAGCGATGTTCGCGCTGCATCCGGCCTATGCCTGTTCGCCGGAGAGTGCGCTTGATGAGTTTCGCGACGCGGTAAAAGCGCTGCACAAAGCGGGGATTGAGGTCATTCTCGATATCGTTTTGAACCACAGCGCCGAGCTGGATCTCGAAGGCCCCGTCTTCTCGCTGCGCGGAATTGATAACCGTAGCTATTATTGGATCAGGGACGATGGTGATTACTACAACTGGACCGGTTGTGGGAACACCCTCAATCTGAGCCATCTGGGTGTTGTGGAATACGCATGTGAATGCCTGCGCTACTGGGTTGAAACCTGCCATGTGGATGGTTTTCGTTTTGATTTGGCTTCCGTCATGGGGCGTACACCTGCGTTTCGTCAGGATGCGCCACTGTTTACCGCGATCCAAAACTGTCCGCTGCTCTCACGCGTTAAGCTGATTGCGGAACCGTGGGATATTGGTGAAGGCGGGTATCAGGTGGGGAATTTCCCCCCGCCGTTTGCCGAGTGGAATGACCATTTCCGCGATGCGACCCGACGCTTCTGGCTCAAGCGTAATCTCTCGTTGGGTGAGTTTGCCGGGCGTTTTGCCGCATCAAGCGACGTGTTTAAACGCGATGGTCGCAAACCCAGCGCGACGGTCAATCTGGTGACTGCGCACGACGGTTTTACGCTACGCGACTGTGTGTGCTTCACAAATAAGCACAATGAAGCGAATGGTGAGGAAAATCGCGACGGCACTAGCAATAACTACAGCGACAATCATGGTAAAGAAGGATTAGGCGGCACGCTGGACCTGATTGAGCGGCGGCGCGACAGCATTCATGCGCTGTTATCCACGCTGTTGCTCTCCCAGGGGACGCCGATGTTGCTGGCGGGCGATGAGCATGGTCATAGCCAGCACGGCAACAATAACGCTTACTGCCAGGATAACGCCCTGACCTGGCTGGACTGGCAGCAGGCAAACAGCGGGCTAACCACATTTACCGCTGCCCTGATCCATCTTCGCCAGCAAATTCCTGCACTAACGGGTGATCGCTGGTGGGAAGAGGGCGATGGCAATGTTCGTTGGCTGAATAAGTACGCACAACCCTTAAGTGCGGATGAGTGGCAAAACGGCCCGAGGCAGATGCAAATCCTGCTTTCAGACCGTTTTTTGATTGCAATAAATGCCACGCTTGAGGTGACAGATATCGTTTTACCTGAAGGGGAATGGTGCGCCGTTCCCCCATTTGCCGGAGAGGATAATCCGGTGCTTACGGCTGTCTGGCAGGGACCTGCGCACGGACTGTGTGTGTTCCAGAGAAGATAAAAAAGGAGTTAGTCATGGTGAGTTTAGAGAAGAACGATCGTGTAATGTTGGCGCGCCAGCTGCCATTAAAATCTGTTGCCCTGATCCTGGCCGGTGGCCGCGGTACCCGCTTAAAAGATTTAACCAACAAACGTGCCAAACCTGCTGTGCACTTTGGCGGTAAGTTCCGCATTATCGATTTTGCCTTATCCAACTGTATTAACTCCGGGATCCGCCGTATTGGCGTGATCACTCAGTACCAGTCCCACACGCTGGTGCAGCATATTCAGCGCGGCTGGTCGTTCTTTAGCGAAGAGATGAACGAGTTTGTCGATCTGCTGCCTGCCCAGCAGAGAATGCAGGGTGAAAACTGGTATCGCGGTACGGCGGATGCGGTGACCCAAAACCTGGACATCATTCGACGCTATAAAGCGGAATATGTGGTGATCCTCGCGGGCGATCATATCTACAAGCAGGACTACTCACGCATGCTGATCGACCACGTCGAGAAAGGCGCGCGTTGCACCGTGGCCTGTATGCCAGTGCCTATTGAAGAGGCCAGCGCGTTTGGCGTAATGGACGTGGACGACAGCGACAAAATTATCGAGTTTGTTGAAAAACCCGCCAACCCGCCAGCCATGCCAGGCGACCCGACCAAATCTCTTGCCAGTATGGGGATCTACGTTTTCAACGCCGATTATCTGTATGAATTGCTGGCGGAAGATGACCTCGATGAAAACTCCAGTCACGATTTCGGTAAAGACATTATCCCGAAAATCACCGAAGCTGGCATGGCGTATGCACATCCATTCCCGTTGTCCTGCGTGCAGTCTGACCCGGAATCCGAGCCGTACTGGCGTGACGTGGGTACGCTGGAAGCCTACTGGAAGGCGAACCTCGATCTGGCTTCGGTGACGCCTGAACTGGACATGTACGACCAGGACTGGCCAATCCGTACGCACATGGAATCGCTGCCACCGGCGAAATTTGTTCAGGACCGTTCCGGCAGCCACGGAATGACGCTGAACTCGCTGGTTTCTGGCGGATGCATCATTTCAGGCTCGGTGGTGGTGCAGTCCGTTCTGTTCCCGCGAGTGCGGGTGAATTCATTCTGTAACATTGATTCGGCAGTGTTGTTACCTGAAGTGTGGGTGGGACGTTCGTGCCGCTTACGTCGTTGCATTATCGACCGCGCCTGCGTTATTCCCGAAGGCATGGTGATTGGTGAAAACGCGGAAGAAGATGCGCGTCGTTTCTACCGTTCAGAGGAAGGTATTGTGCTGGTCACGCGTGAAATGCTACGCAAACTGCAGATCAAACAGGAGCGATAATGCAGGTTTTACACGTTTGTTCAGAGATGTTCCCCCTGTTAAAAACCGGGGGACTGGCGGATGTTATTGGGGCGTTACCCGCAGCGCAAATAGCGGACGGCGTGGATGCCCGCGTGCTGCTCCCGGCGTTTCCTGATATTCGTCGCGGCATTCCCGATGCGCAGGTTGTAACGCGTCGGGATACCTTCGCCGGACGTATCACGCTGCTGTTCGGGCATTTCAACGGCGTGGGTATTTACCTGATTGACGCGCCGCATCTCTATGACCGCCCCGGTAGCCCGTATCACGACACTAACCTGTTTGCGTATACCGATAACGTGCAGCGTTTTGCATTGCTGGGCTGGGTTGGCTGTGAAATGGCCTGTGGCCTTGACCCATTCTGGCGCCCGGATGTGGTGCATGCGCACGACTGGCATGCGGGTCTGGCTCCGGCGTATCTGGCGGCGCGCGGCCATCCGGCGAAATCGGTGTTCACCGTCCACAACCTGGCGTATCAAGGCATGTTTTATGCAAAGCATATGGATGACATCCAATTGCCATGGTCGTTCTTTAATGTGCACGGACTGGAGTTTAACGGGCAGATTTCGTTTCTGAAGGCAGGGTTGTACTACGCCGACCACATTACGGCGGTCAGTCCGACCTACGCGCGGGAAATTACCGAGCCGCAGTTTGCCTACGGGATGGAAGGTCTGTTGCAGCAGCGTCATCGTGAAGGCCGTCTTTCCGGTGTGCTGAACGGCGTTGATGAAAAAATCTGGAGCCCGGAAACCGATCTCCTGCTGGCATCGCGATATACGCGCGACACGCTGGAGGAGAAGGCAGAAAACAAACGTCAGCTTCAGATAGCGATGGGACTTAAGGTCAACGATAAAGTACCGCTGTTTGCCGTGGTGAGCCGTCTGACCAGTCAAAAAGGGCTGGATCTGGTGCTGGAAGCGCTGCCGGGGTTGTTAGAGCAGGGTGGACAGCTGGCATTGCTAGGCGCGGGCGATCCGGTATTACAGGAAGGATTCCTCGCCGCAGCGGCGGAACATCCAGGACAGGTGGGGGTGCAGATCGGCTATCACGAAGCCTTCTCGCACCGCATCATGGGTGGGGCTGATGTGATATTGGTTCCCAGCCGTTTTGAGCCGTGTGGCTTAACGCAGTTGTATGGACTGAAGTACGGCACGCTGCCGCTGGTGCGGCGCACCGGTGGGCTGGCTGATACAGTCTCTGACAGTTCGCTGGAAAACCTGGCGGACGGTATCGCTAGTGGGTTTGTATTTGAAGATAGTAATGCCTGGTCGCTGTTACGCGCGATCCGGCGTGCTTTCGTATTGTGGTCCCGGCCTTCGCTTTGGCGGTTTGTACAACGTCAGGCCATGACCATGGATTTTAGCTGGCAAGTCGCGGCGAAGTCATACCGTGAGCTTTACTATCGCTTGAAATAGATATCCAGGAATCACCTATATGAATGCTCCATTTACTTATGCATCGCCCACACTCAGCGTAGAGGCACTTAAGCATTCTATTGCCTATAAGCTGATGTTCACGATTGGTAAGGACCCGGTCATTGCCAATAAACATGAGTGGCTGAACGCCACGTTGTTCGCGGTGCGCGACCGTCTCGTGGAGCGCTGGCTGCGTTCTAACCGTGCGCAATTATCTCAGGAAACTCGTCAGGTCTATTACTTGTCTATGGAGTTTCTGATTGGCCGCACGCTTTCCAATGCACTGTTATCGCTGGGCATTTATGACGATGTCAAAAATGCGCTGGAAGGTATGGGGTTGGATCTTGAAGATCTGATCGACGAAGAAAACGACCCGGGTCTTGGCAATGGTGGTCTCGGACGTCTGGCGGCCTGCTTCCTGGACTCACTGGCAACGCTGGGCCTGCCGGGACGCGGTTACGGTATTCGTTATGACTACGGCATGTTCAAGCAGAACATTGTTGATGGCCGCCAGAAAGAGTCGCCGGACTACTGGCTGGAATACGGTAACCCGTGGGAATTCAAACGCCACAACACGCGCTACAAAGTGCGTTTTGGCGGGCGTATTCAGCAGGAAGGTAAGAAAACGCGCTGGATAGAAACCGAAGAGATCCTCGCGGTCGCCTACGACCAGATTATCCCCGGCTACGACACCGACGCCACCAACACGCTGCGCCTGTGGAATGCCCAGGCCAGTAGCGAGATCAACCTCGGTAAATTTAACCAGGGCGACTACTTTGCGGCTGTGGAAGATAAAAACCACTCCGAGAACGTCTCCCGCGTACTGTACCCGGACGACTCCACCTATTCAGGACGCGAGCTGCGGTTGCGCCAGGAGTATTTCCTGGTCTCCTCTACGGTGCAGGACATCCTGAACCGTCATTATCAGCTGCACAAAACCTACGACAATCTGGCGGATAAAATCGCCATTCACCTCAACGATACCCATCCGGTGCTGTCGATCCCTGAGCTGATGCGACTGCTGATCGATGAGCATAAGTTCAGTTGGGACGATGCGTTTGAGGTCTGCTGCCAGGTCTTCTCGTATACCAACCACACCTTGATGAGCGAAGCGCTGGAGACCTGGCCTGTCGATATGCTGGGCAAAATTTTGCCGCGCCATCTGCAAATCATCTTTGAAATCAACGACTACTTCCTGAAGACGTTGCAGGAACAGTATCCGAACGATACTGCTCTGCTGGGGCGGACGTCGATTATCGATGAATCTAACGGCCGTCGTGTGCGTATGGCATGGCTGGCGGTGGTGGTGAGCCACAAGGTTAACGGCGTTTCTGAATTGCACTCCAACCTGATGGTGCAGTCGCTGTTTGCTGATTTTGCGAAGATTTTCCCGACTCGTTTTTGCAACGTCACCAACGGCGTGACGCCGCGCCGCTGGCTGGCGCTGGCTAACCCGTCGCTCTCTGAAGTGCTGGATGAGAACATTGGTCGCACCTGGCGAACCGATCTCAGCCAGCTCAGCGAGCTTGAGCAGCACTGCGATTACCCACTGGTAAATCAGGCGGTGCGCCGCGCGAAGCTGGAGAATAAAAAGCGTCTGGCCACGCTCATCGCCCAGCAACTGAACGTGGTGGTGAACCCGAAATCGCTGTTTGATGTGCAGATAAAGCGTATTCACGAATACAAACGCCAGTTGATGAACGTGCTGCATGTGATCACCCGCTACAACCGCATTAAGGCCGATCCTGACGCTGAGTGGGTGCCGCGTGTGAATATCTTCGCCGGTAAAGCGGCTTCTGCTTATTACATGGCGAAACACATCATTCACCTGATCAACGACGTCGCGAAAGTGATCAACAACGATCCGCAAATTGGCGACAAGCTGAAAGTGGTGTTTATCCCCAACTACAGCGTCAGCCTGGCGCAGGTGATTATTCCTGCTGCCGACCTTTCTGAACAGATTTCTCTGGCCGGGACCGAAGCCTCCGGTACCAGTAATATGAAATTTGCTCTTAACGGTGCGCTGACCATCGGTACGCTGGACGGCGCCAACGTTGAGATGCTGGAGCATGTGGGCGCAGAAAATATCTTTATCTTTGGTAATACGGCGGAAGAGGTCGAGGCTTTACGCAGCCAGGGCTACAAGCCGCGTGAGTATTACGAGAAAGACGAAGAGCTGCACCAGGTGCTGACGCAGATCGGCAGCGGCGTATTCAGCCCTGAGGAGCCGGGACGCTATCGCGACCTGGTGGATTCGCTGATTAACTTTGGCGACCACTATCAGGTTCTGGCGGATTATCGCAGCTACGTTGATTGCCAGGATAAGGTTGATGAACTGTATCGTCACCCGGAAGAGTGGACCACCAAGTCGATGATTAATATCGCCAACATGGGATACTTCTCGTCGGACAGAACGATAAAAGAGTACGCCGAAAACATCTGGCATATCGATTCGGTGCGGTTGTAACACACGATGCCGGGGGCGCTTCGCTTGCCCGGCCTACGTTTATGCACTCTTGTAGGCCGGATAAGGCGCTAGCCGCATCCGGCATTTTTATCAGGACGCCAGCGACAGCTGGTGTTTTTCAATGTACTCCGCCAGCCACTGGGTCATACGCGACTGCTGCTCAGCGTTCAGCCACATACCTTCTTTCGTGCGACGCCACAACGCATCTTCCGCACGACGAACCCATTCATGATCGACCAGATATTTCAGTTCGGCCTCATAAAACTCATGGCCAAAGTCTTCACCTAACTCGGCAAGCGAGGTGGCTTCGCCGATAACCCATTCGGTGTTGCTGCCGTAGGTGCGAGAATAATGGCGTGCCAGCGACTCGGTCAGGAACGGGTAGCGACGGCGCAGTTTGGCCGCGTAATCTTCGCGATCGCCGCCAATGTCACCGCCTGGCAGAATGCACTCTTTCGTCCATGCCGGACCAATTCCCTGGTAGTACGATGCCAGTTTTTCCATCGCGTGCTCAGCCAGCTTACGATAGGTGGTCAGCTTACCGCCAAAGACCGACAGCAACGGCGCTTTGCCGTTTTCGTCGTGGATATCCAGCGTGTAATCACGGGTGATCGCCTGCGGTGAGTCAGACTCGTCATCGCACAGCGGACGCACGCCTGAGTAAGTCCAGACGATATCATCACGGCCCAGCTGCTTCTTAAAGTGCGCGTTGTAGACCTTCAGCAGGTAATTGATTTCGCTTTCATCAATTTTCACTGCTTTCGGATCGCCTTTGTATTCAACGTCTGTCGTCCCGATGATCGAGAATTCGTCCATCCATGGGATAACAAACACAATACGCTTATCTTCGTTTTGCAGAATATAAGCTTGCTTCTGGGTATGTACGCGCGGCACTACGATGTGGCTGCCTTTAATCAGGCGAATGCCGTACGGTGATGGCAGGTGCATACCGTCGTCGAAGAACTCTTTCACCCACGGACCGGTGGCGTTGACCAGGCCACGCGCCTGCCAGGTGTATTTTTTGCCGGTATCGATATCTTCAGCTTCAACAATCCACAAACCGTTTTCACGGCGAGCAGAAGTGGCGCGAGTGCGGGTTAATACTTCTCCGCCTTTACGTACAACCATTTGGGCGTTTGCCAAAACCAGTCGCGCATCGTCTACCCAGCAGTCAGAATATTCGAAACCGCGCACAATCTCAGGTTTCATTACGGAATCTGCGCCAAAACGCAAACCGGTAGAACTTGGCAAACTAGTGCGTTTGCCCAGATGATCGTACATAAACAAACCAATGCGGATCATCCACGCCGGACGCAGGTGCGGGCGGTGGGGCAGACGAAAGCGCATCGGGAAGGCGATATGCGGTGCCATTTTCAACAGCACTTCACGTTCGGCCAGCGCTTCGCTTACCAGACGAAATTCGTAGTGTTCCAGGTAGCGCAGGCCACCGTGGATGAGTTTGGAGCTAGCGGAAGAGGTGGCGCAGGCTAAATCCTGCGCTTCCAGCATCAGCACGGATAAACCGCGTCCAGCGGCATCTGCCGCGATACCGGCACCGTTGATGCCTCCACCTATCACAATCAGATCTTTGGTTTCCATGCTGGCCTCTCGCACTTTCGTTATAGCTCATCAATGTTCGTTATCGAGCATAATAGCAAAGAATCGCGCCATTGGTAACATCGGATAAACAATTTACAGTGATACATATAACATTATGGCGTTTAACTGCCGTCGGGACGTACACTAAGCAGTAACATGTCCGAAAAGCATCACCTGCCATATAAAGAAGAGAGAGCAATGGATCAGTTTGAATGTATTAATGTCGAAGAAGCGCATCAGAAGCTGCATCAGGGGAGCGCGGTGTTAGTGGATATCCGTGATCCGCAAAGCTATGCCATGGGGCATGCCCCGCAGGCGTTTCATCTGACGAACGACACGCTGGGGTCATTTATGCGCGAGCATGATTTCGACACCGCTGTGTTGGTGATGTGTTATCACGGCAACAGCAGTAAAGGCGCGGCGCAATATCTTCTTCAGCAGGGCTATGACGCGGTTTACAGCGTTGACGGCGGCTTCGACGCCTGGCATCGACATTTTCCGGCAGAAGTGGCATACGGTTCGTAAGCTAACAAAGATGCAGCCTGAAACGGGCAGGATATATATACTGTCCTCTTTTGTGTGGAATAAGCGACAGCAACCATGTTGATGATTACCTCTTTTGCTAACCCCCGCGTGGCGCAGGCATTTGTTGATTATATGGCGACACAGGGCGTTATCCTGACGATTCAACAACATCAGCAAACGGATGTCTGGCTGGCGGATGAGTCCCAGGCCGAGCGCGTGCATGCTGAACTGGCGCGATTTCTGGAGAATCCGGGCGATCCGCGCTACCTAGCGGCAAGCTGGCAGTCGGGTCAGACCGACAGCGGTCTGCACTACCAGCGTTATCCGTTCCTGGCCACATTGCGCGAACGCGCAGGCCCGGTAACCTGGTTCGTAATGGCCGCGTGTGTGCTGGTGTTTATCGCGATGAACGTGCTGGGCGACCAGGCGGTGATGCTTTGGCTGGCATGGCCGTTTGACCCTTCGCTGAAATTTGAATTCTGGCGTTATTTCACCCACGCTTTTATGCACTTCTCGCTGATGCATATTCTGTTCAACCTGTTGTGGTGGTGGTATCTCGGCGGTGCGGTTGAAAAGCGTCTGGGCAGTGGAAAACTGATTGTAATTACCGTGATCAGCGCCCTGTTGAGCGGCTATGTTCAGCAGAAATTTAGCGGCCCGTGGTTTGGTGGACTGTCTGGCGTGGTATATGCGCTGATGGGCTACGTGTGGTTGCGCGGCGAGCGCGATCCGCAAAGCGGTATTTTCCTGCAGCGTGGTTTGATTATCTTTGCTTTGATCTGGATTGTTGCCGGCTGGTTTGATCTATTCGGCATGTCGATGGCGAATGGCGCTCATATCGCCGGGTTGGCCGTGGGTCTGGCAATGGCGTTTGCCGATACGATGAATGTGCGGAAACGAACTTTGTAGGCCGGATAAGCGTTAGCGCATCCGGCAAAATTTCAGGGAACACTAATGAAGCAAACACAACGACATGACGCGATCATCGAGCTGGTAAAAAAACAGGGATACGTCAGTACTGAAGAGCTGGTGGAGCATTTCTCCGTCAGCCCGCAGACGATTCGCCGCGATCTTAACGATCTGGCCGATCAGAACATGATTTTGCGCCATCACGGCGGCGCGGCGCTGCCATCCAGCTCGGTCAACACCCCGTGGCATGACCGTAAAGCGACGCAGACGGCGGAAAAAGAGCGCATTGCCCGCAAAGTTGCCACGCAAATCCCGAACGGCTCTACGCTGTTTATTGATATCGGAACCACGCCGGAAGCGGTGGCTCACGCGCTGCTTAATCACAGCAATTTACGCATTGTGACCAACAACCTCAATGTGGCGAACACGCTGATGGCGAAAGAGGATTTCCGCATAATCCTCGCTGGTGGTGAACTGCGTAGCCGCGACGGCGGTATTATGGGCGAAGCGACCCTCGACTTTATTTCTCAGTTCCGTCTGGACTTCGGCATCTTAGGGATCAGCGGCATCGACAGCGATGGTTCTCTGCTGGAGTTTGATTATCACGAAGTTCGTACCAAGCGCGCGATCATTGAGAATTCACGGCATGTGATGCTGGTGGTGGACCACTCGAAGTTTGGGCGTAACGCGATGGTGAATATGGGCAGCATCAGCATGGTGGATGCGGTGTATACCGACACGCTGCCGCCTGCTGGTGTGATGCAGGTGATTGCTGACCATCATATCCAGTTAGAGCTGTGCTAAGGTAATTCCAGGCCTGATAAGCGTTGCGTATCAGGCATTAACTAAACGCCGTACCCCATCATCTTCAGCAGCTTCTGCGCATGTTGCACCGCATCCTGGCGATGTGCGACGCCGAGCTTTTGGTACAAATTGCGGATGTGCGTCTTGATGGTCGTTGCCGCGACGGCCAGCTCTCCGGCGATCTGTTCGTTGCTGTAGCCCGAATAAATCAGTCCCAGAACCTGCCATTCGCGCTGGGTCAGCGGGCTGGTGCGGATAAGCTCCGGCACTTCCGGGTGAGTAAGCAGACGCTCAACGAATCCTTCATCGAAGTGGGCAAATTTATGGCGGTGGTGCTGGTTAATCTCACGCAAAATGCGCTGGGCGCGGTGCTGATCGAGTTCCGGTAAGGTATTGAGCTGAATCAGCTGACGCAGTTGTTGCGCCATGGCCTCGCCTTCGATAACAAAGTGGCTGATGAATCCGGTGCGGTTCGCCAGCTGTAGGGCGTCGAGTAACACACGCTGGGCGTCATTTTTGCGCCCTGCCTGCCAGTAGAGCTGATTAAGCAGCAACAGGTTGCGGTTCAGATCGCTCATCAGGCGCAGGTTGCGCGCATTTTCATTCAACTCTTCCAGCACAATCTCAGCCGGTTCAAACTCGCCGAGCAGGATTTGTGCACGAGCGATGTTGCGCCACTGGCTTTGCAGGAAGTGGTTATTGGCGAATTCTGGTTTCGGCGTGTGGCGCAGCCAGTTGGCGGCCGAGTTTTTGTCGCCCACCATTTGCCAGTAAATCACCCGCACCTTATCGGCGTTGGAGATCCAGTCGCTGTGATAGTGACCGTTACCCAACAGGTTTTCCAGACGGTTGAGCAGGCTGCGAGCGTTATCGAGATCGCCCCGTGCCAGTGAACACTGAACCAGCAGCGCCAGACACTGTAACTGTTGCTGCGGCTGGAAAGTGGAAAGCAGTTCAATACCGCTACGGGCAGAAGCTTCTGATTCGTCCAGACGCGCCCATGCCCACAGTAGCTGTGCGCGAATACGTACCAGGAATTCGTGCATCGGCAGCTGTTCCAGGTGCTGTTCTTTGATCAGCTGGAACGCTTTTTCCTGAGTTTCCCAGGCGGCCTGTAAAAAGCCCTGGGCAAACAAAATTTCGCTTTGCTGGATAAGACTCCACAGTGCGTAATGCCAGACGTCATGATGGCGCGCCATTTGCTCGGTTTGCTGCATTAACGCCAGAGAGCGCGTGAGATCGCCCTTACAGTGCAGGACTTCGCCGTGCACCGAGGTGGCGACGATCCGGCTATAGAACCAGGCGATGGGCAACTCATCCAGCGCCAGTTTCGCCAGGCGTTCGGCTTCGTCAGGGTTGCCGTCGTTAATCGCTACTTGCGCCCGTAAAGCGTCGAATTCGGCGTGCAGTGTCGGCTCCATGTCGCCTTTCATTTCCTGCTCTGCGCGCGCAAGCAAGGTGTTAACCTCTCCGTAGCGGTGCTGGCTTTGCATCAGCCAGGCTTGCAACAGAACCAGACGCGGATTTTCCAGCAGGCTTTCCCACGGCAGGGCTTTCAGCGACTCTTCCAGTAACGTCAGCTCGCTATGGTTAAACAGTCCCCACGCATGATTAAGCAGGATATCGCGTAGCATATGGGCGTCGCCGGCCGCCAGCGCGTGGTGGATAGCTTCGCTGGGGAAGCCTTGCGCCATCCAGCTTTCAGCTGCGGCGCGGTGTATTTCGGGCAGTTCGTTCGCCAGCTCCCATTGGCAGCGCTGGCGTAAAAAGCTGCCAAACAGCGGGTGATAGCTGAACCACTCGCCAACGTCATCCATTCGCTGCAGGAATAACCCCTGGCGCTCAATTTCTTCCAGCCGCATCTGGCCGTTTTCTTCCCCGGTAACGCGGACGATCAGCGCATCGTTCATGGAGCGCAGAATGGCGCTTTTCAGCAGGAAGTGACGGGTGCCGAGGTCGACGCTGTCCAGCACTTCATCAACCAGATAATCGGACAAATGGCTGGCGTTGATCCCCGCGAGGCGTCGTGCTGACTGGTGCGCGGAATGATTGTTCTGGCGGGTGGAAAGGGCGATCAATTGTAATGCCGTGGCCCAGCCAGCAACGTCATCGCACATCCGGCTGCTTTCAGCCGCTTCGATGGGGGAGGACAAACGTCGGTCGAAAAATTGTTTGGCTTCCTGATGGTTAAAGGCCAGCTGTTGACTGCCTATCTCCAGCAGTTGATCGCGTACCCGCAGGTTGGCAATACCCAACTGCGGCAGATTGCGCGACAGCACGACCAGCGTGAGGTTCTCAGGCTGATGACGCAGGAAGAAACGCATCGCTTCGTGAATGGCCGGATTAGAGATCAGATGATAATCATCTACTACCAGGTAGAGCGGGCGGTGCCACTCGGCCAGTTCGATAAATAGCTGGGCAAACAGTGACGTCAGGCTGGCGTACTGACGTTTTTGCACCATCGCTTCGCTGGTGGTGCAGTGTCCACCGGTTGCCTGTTGGATAGCGGCGATCAGATAACTGGCAAAGCGCTCTTGCTGATTATCGCCCTCATCCAGAGAATACCAGCCTAAATCATTTTTCCCTGCCGCCCATTGTGAAACCAGCGTCGTTTTTCCATAACCAGCAGGACTTGTTATCAGGGCAAGCCTGAAATTGTTCGCGCCGGAAAGTTTAGCCAACAGGCGCTCACGAACCACCGTATGGTCGAGTCGAACCGGACGACTTAATTTAGACGGAATCAACATAAGTTAGTCACTTCACTGTGTGAAAATAGGGAAGAATGATTTTTTTTGCGCTTCGTAATTAATAGATATAAGGTCGGCCAGATTGGTGTTTTATGCAAGCTAAGCGGACTTTTTGTGTGTCTGATTTTGCACTATGTCACAAATCTATACATCTATTGCAATAAATGCTTTAAAGAGTCGCAACAGGCGTGGCGACTGGATCCGTCGTTATTTTAACTGTGTTGAAAAATCCCTCTCTTTTTATATGGTTACTCAAATAGCTAATGAATATCACCGAATTTTGTGGCCGACTTAAAAGTTTTATGTGAACTATCTTATCCGGCACAGATATTTCAGGTTAGAAACTATTTCCCTATTTACACATTGTTTCTCATCGTCATATCGCTATTTGATATTGTCGATTAATCCTTTGTTACTAATGCGTCATCCGAAGAGCGTTATGCGGGGTTTGCGCGAATTTACGGGCAATTACCTCCCCTTTAAGTGGTGGTGATCACACTTTTATGCTCATCCCCGCTCCTCCTCCCTCCCTAATCCGTGCCAGGATGAGGAATGTCAACAACGAGCCAGGCAAACTAGCGATAACGTTGTTTTATTACCTAAGGATCTGGAACCCCTATGTCACAGCCTACTTTCAACAAAGATCAATTTCAGGCTGCCCTGACGCGTCAGTGGCAGCGCTTCGGTTTACTGTCGGCTCAAGAAATGACGTCGCGCCAGTGGTGGCAGGCAGTGAGTGGGGCGTTGGCTGAGTTACTCAGCGCCCAGCCTGCGGCGAAACCGGCAAAAAATCAGCGTCACGTTAACTACATCTCGATGGAGTTTTTGATTGGTCGCCTGACCGGCAACAATTTACTCAACCTCGGCTGGTATCAGGCGGTGAGCGATGAGCTGAAAGCGCATGACGTCAACCTGACTGATCTGCTGGAAGAAGAGATCGATCCGGCGTTGGGTAACGGTGGATTGGGACGCCTGGCGGCCTGCTTCCTTGATTCGATGGCGACAGTCGGCCAGTCGGCGACGGGCTATGGCCTCAACTACCAGTACGGCCTGTTCCGTCAGTCGTTTGCCGATGGCCAACAAATGGAAGCCCCGGATGACTGGCATCGTGGCAGCTACCCGTGGTTCCGTCACAACGAGGCGCTGGATGTGCAGGTTGGGATTGGCGGCAAGGTCACCAAAGAAGGGCACTGGGAGCCAGGGTTTACTATCACCGGCCAGGCCTGGGATCTGCCGGTTCTCGGTTACCGTAACGGCGTAGCGCAACCGCTGCGTCTGTGGCAGGCCAGCCATGCGCACCCGTTTAACCTGACCAAATTTAATGACGGCGATTTCCTGCGCGCAGAACAGCAGGGCATCGACGCTGAAAAACTGACGAAAGTGCTGTACCCGAACGATAACCACACCGCGGGTAAAAAGCTGCGCCTGATGCAGCAGTACTTCCAGTGCGCCTGCTCCGTAGCCGACATTCTGCGCCGCCATCATCTGGCAGGGCGTAAGCTGCACGAACTGGCTGATTACGAAGTCATTCAACTTAACGATACTCACCCGACTATCGCGATCCCTGAACTGCTGCGCGTGCTGATTGATGAGCACCAGATGAGCTGGGACGATGCGTGGGCGATTACCAGCAAGACCTTCGCTTACACCAACCACACCCTGATGCCGGAAGCGTTAGAGTGCTGGGATGAGAAACTGGTGAAAGCACTCCTGCCGCGCCACATGCAAATCATCAAAGAGATTAACGACCGCTTTAAGACGTTGGTTGATAAAACCTGGCCGGGTGATGCTGAAGTCTGGGCGAAGCTGGCAGTGGTGCACAATAAACAGGTGCGTATGGCCAACATGTGCGTGGTCAGCGGTTTTGCGGTCAACGGCGTGGCGGCACTGCACTCCGATCTGGTGGTGAAAGATCTGTTCCCGGAATATCACCAGCTCTGGCCGAACAAATTCCATAACGTCACTAACGGGATTACTCCGCGTCGCTGGATTAAGCAATGCAACCCGGCGCTTGCCGCACTGCTGGATAAATCGCTGAAAAAAGAGTGGGCTAACGACCTCGACCAGCTGATTAACCTGGAAAAATACGCGGACGATGCGAAGTTCCGTCAGCAGTATCGTGACATCAAGCTGGCGAACAAAGAGCGTCTGGTGAAGTTTATTAAAGCGCGTACCGGTATTGAAATAACGACTAACGCTATCTTTGATATTCAGATTAAACGTCTTCATGAGTACAAGCGCCAGCACCTGAATCTGCTGCATATTCTGGCGTTGTACAAAGAAATCCGTGAGAACCCGCAGGCAGATCGCGTGCCGCGCGTATTCTTGTTTGGCGCAAAAGCTGCTCCGGGTTACTACCTGGCGAAAAATATCATCTTCGCTATCAACCAGGTTGCACAAACCATCAATAACGACCCGAAAGTCGGTGACAAGCTGAAGGTTGTCTTCCTGCCGGATTATTGTGTTTCAGCGGCGGAAATGCTGATCCCGGCGGCGGATATCTCTGAGCAGATTTCAACCGCAGGGAAAGAGGCTTCCGGCACCGGTAACATGAAGCTGGCGCTGAACGGTGCGTTAACCGTAGGTACGCTGGATGGCGCAAACGTCGAAATCGCCGAGAAGGTGGGTGACGAGAATATCTTTATCTTTGGTCATACCGTGGAAGAGGTGAAGGCGCTCAAAGCCAAAGGCTACGACCCGGTGAAATGGCGTAAAAAAGACAAAGTGCTGGATGCTGTCCTGAAAGAGCTGGAAAGCGGGAAATACAGCGATGGCGACAAGCATGCCTTTGACCAGATGCTGCACAGTATCGGCAAGCAGGGCGGCGACCCGTATCTGGTGATGGCGGACTTCGCGGCCTACGTTGAAGCTCAGAAGCAGGTTGACGTGTTGTATCGTGACCAGGACGCCTGGACCCGGGCGGCGATTCTGAATACCGCGCGTTGCGGCATGTTCAGCTCGGATCGCTCCATCCGCGATTATCAGGCTCGTATCTGGCAGGCGAAACGTTAAGGAATCGCGATGGAAAGCAAACGTCTGGATAATGCCGCGCTGGCGGCGGGGATCAGCCCCAATTACATTAATGCCCACGGTAAACCGCAGTCTATAGGCGCCGAAACCAAACGGCGTTTGCTTGACGCCATGCATCGCACCACCGCTGCCACTCAGGTGGCGGTAACCCCGGTGCCGAATGTCATGGTCTATACCGCTGGCAAGAAAATGCCGCTGGCGGTTGAGGGAAGCGGAGAGTTTAACTGGCTGCTGACCACCGAAGAGGGCGTGCAGCACAAAGGGCATGCCGTCGGCGGTAAATCTTTTAACCTTCCGGCGAAGCTGCCGGAGGGGTATCACACGTTGACCCTGACCCAGGGCGAGCTGCGTTCCCATTGTCGTATCATCGTGGCACCAAAGCGCTGCTATGAACCGCAGGCGTTGTTAGCCGGGCAGAAGCTGTGGGGCGCATGCGTTCAGCTCTACACCTTGCGATCGGAAAAGAACTGGGGGATTGGCGACTTCGGCGATCTCCGCACCATGCTGGAGGATGTGGCGCAACGCGGCGGCGCGTTTATCGGGCTTAATCCGATTCACGCGCTGTATCCGGCGAATCCGGAGAGTGCCAGCCCGTACAGCCCGTCGTCACGTCGCTGGTTGAACGTTATTTATATTGATGTAAACGCCGTAGATGATTTCCGTCTGAGTAAAGAGGCGCAGGCGTGGTGGAAGAAACCCGCGACTCAGCAGGCTCTGCAACGCGCCCGCGATGCCGAGTGGGTTGATTATTCTGCTGTTACCGCATTGAAGATGACGGCGCTACGTATGGCGTGGAAAAGCTTCTCTGCGCGTGATGATGAGCAGATGGCGGCATTTCGCCAGTTTGTGGCTCAGGAAGGGGATAGCCTCTACTGGCAGGCGGCCTTTGATGCGCTGCATGCGCATCAGGTGAAAGAGGACGCATTGCGCTGGGGCTGGCCGGTGTGGCCAGAAGTTTTCCAGTCAGTGGACTCGCCAGAGGTAAAACGCTTCTGCGAAGAACATCGTGATGACGTAGATTTCTACCTGTGGTTGCAGTGGCTGGCGTATACCCAGTTTGCTGACTGCTGGAAAACCAGCCAGGGCTTTGCAATGCCGATAGGGCTGTATCGCGACCTGGCCGTTGGCGTGGCCGAAGGCGGGGCGGAAACCTGGTGTGACCGCGAGTTGTATTGCCTGAAAGCTTCAGTTGGCGCGCCGCCGGATATTCTCGGTCCGCTTGGGCAAAACTGGGGACTGCCGCCGATGGATCCGCACATCATCACGGCACGTGCTTACGAACCGTTTATTGAACTGCTGCGCGCCAATATGCAGAACTGCGGCGCGTTGCGTATCGACCATGTCATGTCGATGCTGCGTCTGTGGTGGATCCCTTACGGTGAAACTGCCGATCACGGTGCCTACGTGCATTATCCGGTCGACGATCTGCTGTCAATTCTGGCGCTGGAGAGTAAACGTCATCACTGCATGGTGATTGGTGAAGATCTGGGTACCGTGCCGGTGGAGATCGTCAGCAAGCTGCGTGACAGTGGCGTCTACTCCTACAAAGTGCTTTATTTTGAGAATGACCATGAGAAAAACTTCCGTGCGCCGAAAGCGTACCCGGAACAATCAATGGCAGTCGCGGCGACGCATGACCTTCCTACGCTTAAAGGATATTGGGATAGCGGCGATCTGACGCTAGGTAAAGCACTGGGCCTGTATCCGGATGAAGTCGTGCTGCGCGGGTTGTATCAGGACCGGGAACTGGCGAAACAGGGGCTGCTGGACGCGCTGCACAAATACGGCTGCCTGCCAAAACGTGCCGGTCACAAGGCGTCCCTGATGTCGATGACGCCGATTCTGAATCGCGGCATGCAACGCTACATCGCTGACAGCAACAGTGCGTTGCTGGGCCTGCAACCGGAAGACTGGCTGGATATGGCTGAGCCGGTCAACATTCCGGGGACCAGCGACCAGTACAAAAACTGGCGGCGAAAACTCACCGCCACGCTGGAGCAGATGTTTGCCGATGAGGGCGTGAATAAGCTGATTAAGGATTTGGATAAGCGGCGAAAAGCGGCCGCGAAGAAGAAGTAAGAAAGCCGGGGATTTCCCCGGCTTTTTTATGGTGATGGCTCGTAGCACGTAGGCCTGATAAGCGTAGCGCCATCAGGCTCAGTTTTATCAGACCACGATACCCAGCAGCAGACACCCTACCAGACCGCAGACGGAGATAATGGTTTCCAACATTGACCATGACTTGATGGTTTCACCGATGGTCAGGTTGAAGTACTCCTTGAACAGCCAGAACCCAGGATCGTTCACGTGGGAGAAGATGACGGAACCGGAACCAACCGCAATAACCATCAGCTCAGGGCTTACGCCGGTCGTTGCAATCAGCGGTGCCACAATCCCACCTGCAGTAATCGCTGCAACGGTTGCGGAACCCAGTGCGATACGTAGTACTGCAGCGATAGACCATGCCATCAGCAGTGGAGACACGTTAGAGCCGTGCATCATTGAAGCGATGTATTTGTCCACGCCGCTATCAACCAGAACCTGTTTGAAGGCACCGCCACCACCGATGATCAACAGCATCATCGCGATGATTTTGATTGAGGACACCAGCGTGTCGTTAATCTGATCCATCGAACGTCCGCGGTTCAGACCAAAAGTGAACATCGCAATCAGCACCGCAATCAGCGTTGCCATGACCGGGTCACCGAGGAATTCTGCAACCGTCAGGAAAGCATGACCTTTCGGCAGAATCATCTCCGCCACAGCGCGCATTGCCATCAGGATAACCGGGACCAGAGAGGTCCAGACGCTGACGCCAAAGCCTGGCATCTCTTCTTCAGTGAAGGTTTTTGCGCTGTACAGACCTTCCGGGATTGGCTTATCGATGCCTTTCAGGAAACGCGCGTATACCGGACCGGCGAGAATAACGGTCGGGATTGCCAGAATCGTACCAAACAACAGAGTTTTACCCATATCTGCGTGGAAAATGGTGGCAATAGCGGTTGGACCCGGGTGCGGTGGCAGGAAGCCGTGAGTAACGGACAGCGCAGCCGCCATCGGCACACCAACGTACAGCAGCGGGATGTTAGCAGCGGCAGCAATGGTGAATACCAGCGGCAGCATCAGCACGAAGCCGACTTCGTAGAACAGGGCAAAACCGACGGTGAATCCGGTTAATACCACCGCCCACTGAATGTGTTTTTTGCCGAATTTAGCAATCAGCGTGGTTGCGATGCGCTGTGCGCCGCCGCAGTCCGCCAGCATTTTGCCCAGCATGGCGCCAAAACCCATAATCAGGGCGAGGCTGCCAAGGGTTCCGCCGACGCCGGCTTTAATCGAACCGATGACTTTATCCAGTGGCATCCCTTGCATCAATCCGACAGCAAGCGCCACCAGGACGAGAGCGATGAAGCCGTTCATTTTGAAACGGATCATCAGGAGGAGTAACAAGATTACACCGATAGCAACGATGACTAATGGCATGATTTACCTGGCCTTTACTTTGTTATGGGTAACGTCAGTGTTTAGATGACAAATTCCGATTGTCCCGACCGGGAACAGAGTATTCTCAGCACCAATGCTGGTTGCCTTCAAAACTAATCAGTTTAACTGGCTATTATGTGTGTGTTAGGTGCTGACACGAATGATACGGGTAACATGCTACGCTTGAAAATCACCTGGACAGGCAAAATTTAAAATATGAGAAGCTGGTCAAATTATGCGGGGGATTGTTGCAGGATAAATGCGAAGAAATGTTGGGGTGTAAGCCGGAGACCGCGATTACGCTACCACCCGGCATTAATGCCCGATAGCGACGCGGATGCGTCTTATCGGGCCTACGGATACTCTACAGGTTCGGGCGTTAGTAGTAAGAGTGCTCGCCGCGCTGGTGTTCGGTTAAATCGCGAACGCCTTTCAGTTCAGGGAATTCAGCCAGCAGCTGCTTCTCGATACCTTCTTTCAGCGTTACATCTACCATTGAACAGCCGTTACAGCCGCCGCCAAACTGCAGAATGGCGTAGCCTTCATCGGTGATTTCCATCAGAGAGACACGACCACCGTGGCCAGCCAGCTGTGGGTTGATCTGCGATTGCAGCATGTACTCCACGCGTTCCATCAGCGGCGCATCATCGGCAACTTTACGCATTTTGGCGTTTGGTGCTTTCAGGGTCAGCTGGGAGCCTAACTGGTCGGTAACGAAATCGATTTCTGCATCTTCCAGATACGGTGCGCTCAGTTCATCAACATATGCGGTCAGCAGGTCAAATTTAATGGCGGTGTCGGTTGCTTCCACGGCGTCCGGCGGACAATAAGAAACGCCGCATTCAGCGTTAGGCGTGCCGGGATTAATCACAAATACGCGGATTTGTGTCCCTTCTTCCTGATTTGCCAGCAGTTTGGCAAAGTGCGCTTGTGCAGCATCGGAAATATGGATCATAGTAATGGCCTAATAGTTGACTATTTTACTTGGTTATAATACGCCCATCATCGAGGCTCTACAAGGTTCGACACAGGCACCATACCTGGACAGTCGCCGCGCCGTTGCGTAAAAGCAGCTGCGCGATTTCCGCGACGGTACTTCCGGTAGTGACGACATCATCCACAATAACCATATGGAGTCCCTGCACCGGCAATTCAAGGCGAAAGGCATTTTTCAGGTTACGTTTACGTAATCGGGCGCTGAGATGGTGCTGTGTGGCGGTTGCCCGAACCCGCGAGATGGTCCGGCTGTCCCAGTCGCAACCCAGCCAGCGTGCCAGCGGACGGCACAGTAAATCGCTCTGATTAAACCCTCTGCGCCAGTGTCGACGTTGCCAGAGCGGGACGCTGACCAGCCTGTCCGGTAGAGGAAGGCCGCTGGTGCGCCGGGCCTGTAGTACCTCCAGCAACAACAAACGTGAAAGAGCTGAGGCTGTTTCGCTGCGTCGTGAAAACTTGAGCTGGTGGATAAGCCCGCTCAACGGCGGAACATAGTCGCTGACGGTAACCAGTCTCTGCCACGGCGGCGGTTTTTGCAGGCAGCGCCCACAGGGAATGACGGTATGAGCGGCAGGGAGTCCACATTGAGGGCACAGGCTGGCGTGTTGACGCGTTGCCCGCGTACAGACTGAGCAGATCCCCCAATGCCCTAACGTCAGGGGCATTCGGCATAGCCAGCACAATCCCGGTACTGTTAGCATAGATGCATCCTTTCAGGCTAAAAGAGAACAATAACTGATGAATGACATCTGGTGGCAGACCCAGGGTTCGGGAAATTACCATCTTGTGCTGCTGCACGGATGGGGACTGAATGCGCAAGTGTGGCATTGCATAAGCGAGGAACTGAGTTCGCATTTTACGCTGCATCTTGTCGACTTACCGGGATTTGGTCGTAGCCAGGGTTTCGGTGCAATGTCACTGGAAGAGATGGCTGAGCGGGTATTGAAACAGGCACCGGAGAAAGCTATCTGGCTCGGCTGGAGTCTGGGCGGGCTGGTCGCGAGTCAGGTGGCGTTAACGCATCCTGAGCGTGTTCAGGCGCTGGTGACCGTCGCGTCTTCCCCTTGCTTTAGCGCGCGGGATGAGTGGCCGGGAATCAAGCCAGAGGTGCTGGCAGGCTTCCAGCAGCAGCTGAGCGAAGATTTCCAGCGTACGGTGGAGCGTTTTCTGGCATTGCAAACGATGGGCACAGAAACTGCGCGTCAGGATGCGCGAGCGCTGAAGAAAACGGTACTGGCTTTACCCATGCCGGACGTCGAGGTGCTCAATGGTGGACTTGAGATCCTGAAAACGGTCGATCTGCGAGAACCGCTGTGCGCGGTGGAAATGCCTTTCCTGCGGTTGTATGGCTATCTTGACGGGCTGGTGCCACGCAAAGTCGTCCCGATGCTGGATGCCCTGTGGCCGCAGAGCGAGTCTTTGGTGTTTGCCAAAGCGGCGCATGCGCCGTTTATCTCGCATCCCGCCGAATTCTGTGCAGCGCTTGTGGCGTTAAAACAGAAACTATAAATTTGATGTGTTGCCCGGTGGTGCCATGCTCGCCGGGCCTGAGATTAATGGCTGCGCGTACCCAGATCCTCAGCGGTCAGGCCAGTAATTCTGAAGATGGTTAGTGGGTCTATACCATCAGCCTGCATGGTTGATGCAATACGTAATGCTTCCTCTCGTTTGCCTTGTTGCAGACCCGTTTGTAACCCCTCCTGTAGCCCTTCTTGCAACCCTTTCCTATGGCCTTCCTGAAGACCATTAAGGTGTCCTTCCTGTCGTAATCTTTCGGCGACTTCATGAAGAAACTCGCCAAAATGTGTGGTGTTACCGGCCTGCATTAAATAATTAAACAAGGCTTTCAACTGGTTGTCATTAGCGTGTCCTTTAACAAGCAGGATGGCCAGTTTTTCTACCAGCCCCACCAAATCGCGTTTACGAATATGCTTTTGGATGAGCTCCAACAGCGCCATCCGGCGATGCTGCATAATCTTGTCATCGGGCACAACAGTGATATCGATCAGTGGAAACGCGGTGCTATACCTGAGAAAAAAGATGACGAGACTCTACTTCCCAGGTTACCAGTAATCATCCACGAATTAACAACGATGCGCGGCTGGCTGGAGGATAGATCTTTTTTGCTGAAATAATGAAATCTGTGTGGAATCCATTACGCAAAAAAGCCGGATATCAGCGTAAACGCGCTATCCGGCCGGGACGTTTGCATCATTTGTAGGCCGGATAAGCGTAGCGCCATCCGGCAAAGAGCATCTGATTAGCGTAAAGCCCACCACTCGCGCAGGCAGGCTTTACCTTCTGGGCAACTTTTGCAGCTTCCGGAAAGACACCCGTCGGCATCTTCCTGAATCCGCACCGCTTTGCCCATCTTTTCTAACTGATTCAGCATGGCGTCAATCATGGGCTGCGGGGTATGCAGCGTGTGGCTAATTTGTGTAGCCTCCATGCGCCCCCGCAAAGCCAGTAAATCACGAACCTGAATAAGCGATGCCATTGTCGATAACCTTAGTGGCAATCGCCAGTCGTGCTGGAACAGCAGGAACTCGCCGTCCTGTTGGTTGCCAGCAGTGCGAGGTCCACGCGGCTGCGAGCTCGGCGCAGCAGGCCCAGCAACACGATGTTAAACAGGATGACCGCTAAAATGCACACCAGGCTGTAGGTCGGATGCTCTTTGTAGCTGACCGTCTGATAAAACAGCGTCGACAGAGAGTAGGCGATATTCAGGCCCCACAGAATCGAGAAGCTCATCCAGCCACGGCTGGATTCACGTGCGATAGCGCCCATCACTGAAATGCACGGTACATACAGCAGAACAAAGATCAGGTAGCTGTACGCGGCGGCGGCGCTGCCAAATTTCTCGCCCATCACGCCCATTGCACCGGTAGCCATTTCACCGTCGCCCTTGCTGGCTTCGATAGGGTTAGCCAGCACGCTCAGGCTGAAAGTGTCTTTCAGGCTTTGCCAGGTTTCATCTACCGCGCTGAGCAGCTCATCACCGAGGTGGAAATCTGCCGGGTTGAACTCTTCTTCCTGAATGTTTTCTGCGGTATAGAGCGTGTTCAGCGTACCGACAACCACTTCTTTCGCCATCGCGCCGGTGAACAGACCTACGGTTGCCTGCCAGTTATCTTCGTGAACACCAATCGGTTTGAAGACTGGGGTAATGACGCGGCTCACGGAAGCCAGAGCTGAGTCGTTGATGTTGTCGACGATTTTCCCGCTCAGTGAGAAGCTGTTAAAGGCACTGAGGAAAATGCTGACGATGATGATGACTTTACCTGCACGCAGAACGAAGCCTTTCAGACGTTGCCAGGTTTGAATGATCAGACTCTTAATGTGCGGTACGTGATATACCGGCAGCTCCATCACGAACGGCGTTGCTTCGCCACGCATGATGGTGTGTTTGAGCATCAGGCCGGTCAACACCGCCATGACGATACCCAGTACGTACAGCGAGAAGACCGCCAGCGCGCCGTTCTGACCAAAGAACGCGGCGGCAAAGACGGCGAAAATCGCCAGACGTGCACCACAGGACATAAACGGCGCCATCATGATGGTCATCAGACGCTCACGCGGGGCATCCAGCGTACGTGCGCCCATCACTGACGGTACGTTACAGCCAAAGCCGACGATCAGCGGGACGAACGATTTGCCCGGCAGTCCCAGCGCCTGCATCAGACGGTCCATCACAAACGCAGCGCGCGCCATGTAGCCGGAGTCTTCAAGGAAGGAGAGGAACAGATACATCATGCCGATTTGCGGTACCAGCGGCAGCACGGTGTTAATCCCGCCGCCAAGGCCCTGGGCCAGGAAGATGGTCAGCCAGTCCGGGAAATGCAGCGTATAGCCAATCCACTGAATACCATGGATAAAGAGTGCCACGGAGCCAACATCAAACAACGGCTGCAGAGCGCCGCCAATGTTGATGGCAAGCAGGAACATCAGGTACATCACGAACAGGAAAATCGGCAGACCGAGAAAGCGGTTGAGGATAATTTTATCTACCGCGGTGGTGAAACGGCTCGGCTCTGCTGTCAGGGTATTACTGACGGTATCGCAGATAGCGGCAATGCACTGGTAACGTGCATCGGCAATATGCAGCGCCGGGTCGTCCATTGTCTCGCTCAGGCGAGCAACAGCGGCATCAAGGTTTTGTGCTGCATCACCGGCGTAAGCACGGCTGTAGATATCGCCTTCGAGCATCTGCAGGCCTAGCCAGCGGCGCTGTTTGAGCGGCATATCTTTGGCCATTGCGTCGGCGAGGGAATCAGCTTCTTGCAGCAGCGGCTGGGCATAATGGACCAGCTCAACGGTGTCGTTTTCTTTGTAGCGATCGATCGCCAGCTTCAGTGCTTCAATGCCGCGGGCGCGGGTGGATACCAGTGGAACCACCGGACAGCCAAGACGAGCGGAGAGGGCGTCGATATCGATACGGATTTGCTGTTTCTCAGCTATATCCAGCATGTTCAGTGCGACGATACAGGGAATACCTAGCTCAAGCAGTTGCAACGTCAGGTAGAGGTTGCGTTCAAGGTTTGAAGCATCGACCACGTTGATCAAGAGATCCGCGTCGCCGCTTAAAATATAGTGACAGGCAATCTGCTCATCGAGAGAGGTTTGGGATGAGATTGTCGTCAGAGAATAGGTGCCGGGTAAATCGACCAGCGTGACCTGGTGGTCCGTCGTGGCGAAATGGCCTTCTTTACGCTCAACGGTAACGCCAGCCCAGTTGCCTACACGCTGGCGCGCGCCGGTGAGCTGGTTGAATAAGGTTGTCTTGCCGGAATTAGGATTACCAATTAAACCAATGGTTAGTTTTTTCATTTTTATAGACTCACTGTATTAACAGGAAACCGCTTCCACTTCTAATAACGCCAGATCCTTCTTACGCAATACCAGACTTACGCGACGCGTTTCGATATGGATAGGATCGCCGAGCGGGGCGACGCGTACCACGTTGAAGGATGAGCCGGGTAGCATGCCAAGTGACAACAGTTTCTGACGATAAGCCGGGCTGATTTCACGGGCAAAACCGGTAATTTTCCACGCACTGTCAGGAGTGAATTGCATAGGGACCTACTTATATCTCGCTAACTGGATGATAACCTCATGGGGCGACAGGGCGGCATGAGACCAGATGATTAGCCAACGTAAGGAAAGAGTAAATAATCAACAAACCAATGATAATGAGAATGGTTTCTATCATCAATAGAATAAGTGTGACGGAATGTGCAATTGGATAATAATTTGAGCCAATTTTGATATTCCTCAATATTTATTCTGGTTGGAAACGAGTGATTCGCGGAAGTAATTATTGGGGATCTTAATGTTTAATTAAGGTTTCATCTGTTAATGAAGTGATAAATATATTGTGGTGCAACGCGGGGCATAGATTAAATATGCCGGATGACGACGCTCATGCGCCTTATCCGGCCTACAAATTAATTGTGATAACCTGGCCGGACAGGGCGTTTACACCACCATCCGGCACAGGGTTTAAACTTAGCGTTTTTTACCCATTGCCGCAGCCAGCGCATCCATCATCGCGCTGTTGCCCGCAGGCTGTGCGTCACGGCCACGCGGTTTCGCGGCTTTTGGCGTCGGGCGATTACCCTGAGCGCGATCGTTATTCCCGCCGCCGCGACGCGCATTAGTTTCACCCGGCTGCTCGTCCAGACGCATGGTCAGCGCGATACGCTTACGCTGCAGGTCCACTTCCAGCACTTTCACCTTCACAATGTCGCCTGCTTTCACCACGGTGTGCGGATCGTCGACGAACTTATTCGACAGCGAAGAGATATGCACCAGACCATCCTGATGAACGCCGATATCAACAAACGCGCCGAAGTTGGTGACGTTGGTGACTGCCCCTTCCAGAATCATTCCCGGCAGCAGATCGTTCATGGTTTCTACACCATCGGCAAACTGCGCGGTTTTAAATTCAGGACGCGGATCGCGGCCCGGCTTTTCCAGCTCTTTGATGATGTCGGTGACGGTCGGCACCCCGAAGCGTTCGTCGGTAAAATCAGCGGCTTTCAGATTACGCAGTTCGCTGCTGTTACCCATCAGGTCACGCAACGATTGCTCGGTGGCGGCCAGAATGCGTTCCACAACCGGATAAGCTTCCGGGTGAACGGTAGAGGCATCCAGTGGGTTATCGCCATGGTTGATACGCAGGAAGCCCGCGCACTGTTCAAAGGCTTTAGGCCCCAGACGGCTGACTTTTAACAGTTGCTGACGGTTCTGGAATTGACCGTTCTCATCGCGCCAGGCAACGATATTCTGCGCCATCATGCGCGTCAGACCAGCAACACGGGTCAGCAGCGGTACGGAGGCGGTATTCAGATCGACGCCGACGGCGTTCACGCAGTCTTCCACCACCGCATCCAGCTTACGCGCCAACTGAGTCTGGCTTACGTCGTGCTGATACTGGCCCACGCCGATAGATTTCGGATCGATTTTCACCAGCTCAGCCAGCGGATCCTGCAGACGACGGGCGATAGACACCGCGCCACGCAGAGATACGTCGAGGTCCGGGAACTCCAGCGCCGCCAGTTCGGATGCGGAGTAAACCGACGCTCCGGCTTCACTGACGATCACTTTCTGCGCGGTCACTTGCGGGAACTGCTTTTGCACGTCGAGGAAGAAACGCTCGGTTTCGCGCGACGCCGTACCGTTACCAATCGCCACCAGTTCAACGTTGTGTTTTTCACACAGCGCCGCAACGGCAACGGCGGCTTTGGCGGCCTGACCGGTATGCGGATAAATGGTGTCGGTCGCGACCAGCTTGCCGGTACCGTCAACCACTGCCACTTTTACACCGGTACGCAGACCTGGATCGAGGCCCATGGTGGCGCGCAGCCCGGCCGGAGCGGCCATCAGCAGGTCATGCAGGTTACGGGCAAAGACGTTGATAGCTTCATCTTCCGCACGTTCGCGCACGGTACCCATCAGCTCCGTTTCGAGGTGCATCAGCACCTTGATGCGCCACGTCCAGCTAACCACGCCTTTACGCCAGCTGTCTGCTGGGGCGTTGTTCAGGCGTAGTCCCAGGTGATCCCGGATAATCTGCTCGCCGTGGCTCTCTTTTGGTGGCTCATCGAATTGCGGATCGGCATTCAGTGAAAGTTGCAACACGCCTTCGTTACGGCCACGGAACATGGCCAGCGCACGGTGGGATGGCACGGTAGAAATCGGTTCGTGGTGATCGAAGTAGTCGCGGAACTTAGCGCCTTCCTCTTCTTTACCGCTTACCACGGTGGCGACCAGGTGGGCGTTTTTCCACAGATAATCACGTACTTTCGCCAGCAGAGCAGCGTCTTCAGCGAAGCGCTCCATTAGAATGTAGCGCGCGCCGTCGAGGGCGGCTTTGGTATCAGCCACGCCGTTTTCGGCGTTGAGATATTTTGCGGCTTCCGTTTCCGGGTCGTGAGACGGTTCGTTCCACAACAGGTCTGCCAGCGGCTCCAGTCCGGCCTCAATGGCGATCTGCCCACGGGTGCGGCGCTTAGGTTTGTACGGCAGATAGAGGTCTTCGAGTTCGGTCTTACTTAACGTGCCGTTGATCGCTTTCGCCAGATCGTCGGTCAGTTTGCCTTGCTCGCCGATAGATTTCAGGATTGCCTGACGGCGGTCTTCCAGTTCACGCAGATATCCCAGACGGGTTTCCAGATTACGCAGTTGCGTATCGTCCAGACCGCCGGTGATTTCCTTACGATATCGTGCGATAAACGGCACGGTGTTCCCTTCGTCAAGCAGGCGAACGGCAGCTTCTACCTGTTCAGCACGAGCCTGAATTTCACCTGCGATAATGCGGCAGAAAGAATCATTCATCATGGATAGCTTCGTCTATAGGATAAAAAATCAGGGGATAGTTATACGGATTGACTGGCAAAAATGCCAGCCATCTGCCGGGGCTTCGGATTGTTCCGGTCTCACTTCACGTATTCAATCTCATTCACGTACCAGCTGGCTTCGCCACCTGGGGTGTTTACTACTGCGAGATCGCCGACCTCTTTTTTCAATAGCGCCCGCGCCATTGGTGAGTCGATTGAGATGTAATCCTTACGACCGAAGATCTCATCGTAGCCAACAATACGGAATTTGCGGATGTCGCCATCGTCATTTTCAATCTCAACCCATGCGCCAAAGAAGACTTTGCCTTCCTGCTGTGGGGAGTAATCGACGATTTTTAGATTCTCCATGCACTTGGTCAAATAACGGACGCGGCGGTCGATCTCACGCAGGCGCTTTTTATTATACTGGTAGTCGGCATTTTCGCTGCGGTCACCCAGACTTGCGGCCCAGGTAACTTTTTTGGTGACTTCCGGGCGCTCTTCACGCCAGAGATAATTCAGCTCTTGTTTAAGTTTTTCATACCCTTCACGGGTTATCAGGGGCGTTTTCATCTTATTGTTTTACCTTCGACTCTGTGATGATGCGCACAATTAGTATTACGTGAGCATATCAACAGAATAAATAATGTATTGCGAGAAACATTGTATACTTAAGCTGCTGTTTAATATGCTTTGTAACAATTTAGCCTGGAATTCATACCAGAATTCGCTGGTGACTCACGTTAGCTTTCTTAAGAATATACACTTAATTGTTGCGAACCTTTGGGAGTAATAACAATGCAAGAGAACTATAAGATTCTGGTGGTCGATGACGACATGCGCTTGCGTGCGCTTCTGGAGCGTTATCTGACCGAGCAGGGCTTCCAGGTTCGAAGCGTCGCAAACGCTGAGCAGATGGATCGTCTGCTGACCCGTGAGTCCTTTCACCTGATGGTGCTGGATTTAATGCTGCCGGGAGAAGATGGCCTGTCTATTTGCCGTCGCCTGCGCAGCCAGAGCAACCCGATGCCGATCATTATGGTCTCAGCGAAGGGTGAAGAAGTTGACCGTATCGTAGGGCTGGAAATCGGTGCCGACGATTACATCCCGAAACCGTTTAACCCGCGTGAGCTGCTGGCACGTATTCGTGCAGTCCTGCGTCGTCAGGCGAATGAACTGCCGGGCGCACCTTCTCAGGAAGAAGCGGTTATCGCTTTTGGTAAGTTCAAACTGAACCTCGGTACGCGTGAAATGTTCCGCGAAGATGAGCCGATGCCGCTCACCAGCGGGGAATTTGCGGTACTGAAAGCGCTGGTAAGCCACCCGCGCGAGCCGCTGTCCCGCGACAAGCTGATGAACCTCGCCCGTGGTCGTGAATATTCCGCGATGGAACGTTCTATCGACGTCCAGATCTCCCGTCTGCGCCGCATGGTGGAAGAAGATCCGGCTCATCCACGCTACATTCAGACCGTATGGGGTCTGGGCTATGTCTTTGTTCCGGACGGTTCTAAAGCATGAGGCGAATGCGCTTCTCACCACGAAGTTCGTTTGCCCGCACGTTATTGCTCATCGTCACCTTGCTGTTTGCCAGCCTGGTGACGACATACCTGGTAGTGCTGAACTTCGCGATTCTGCCGAGCCTCCAGCAGTTTAATAAGGTCCTGGCGTACGAAGTTCGTATGCTGATGACCGATAAACTGCAACTGGAGGACGGTACGCAACTGGTGGTGCCGCCCGCATTCCGCCGGGAAATTTATCGTGAGCTGGGTATTTCTCTCTATTCCAACGAGGCTGCTGAAGAGGCCGGACTGCGTTGGGCGCAACATTATGAATTCTTAAGCCATCAGATGGCGCAGCAGTTGGGTGGCCCAACGGAAGTCCGCGTTGAGGTAAACAAAAGCTCGCCGGTCGTGTGGCTGAAAACCTGGCTGTCGCCCAATATCTGGGTACGCGTGCCGCTTACAGAAATTCATCAGGGTGACTTCTCGCCGCTGTTCCGCTATACGCTAGCGATTATGCTGCTGGCTATCGGTGGGGCGTGGCTGTTTATCCGTATCCAGAACCGGCCATTGGTGGATCTTGAACATGCGGCGCTGCAGGTGGGGAAAGGTATCATTCCGCCGCCGTTGCGTGAGTATGGCGCTTCAGAGGTGCGCTCCGTAACCCGTGCCTTTAACCATATGGCCGCGGGCGTGAAGCAGCTGGCCGATGACCGTACGCTGTTAATGGCGGGCGTGAGCCACGATTTACGTACCCCGCTGACGCGTATTCGTCTGGCGACGGAAATGATGGGCGAAGAGGACGGTTATCTTGCGGAGTCCATCAATAAGGACATCGAAGAGTGTAACGCCATCATCGAGCAGTTCATCGATTACCTGCGTACCGGTCAGGAGATGCCAATGGAGATGGCAGATCTGAACTCGGTGCTGGGTGAAGTGGTGGCGGCAGAAAGCGGCTACGAACGTGAAATCGAAACTGCGCTGCTGCCGGGCAGCATTCAGGTGAAGATGCACCCGCTGTCGATCAAGCGTGCGGTTGCCAATATGGTGGTTAATGCCGCCCGCTACGGCAACGGCTGGATTAAGGTCAGTAGCGGAATAGAGCAGCATCGCGCCTGGTTCCAGGTAGAAGATGATGGTCCGGGCATCAAGCCGGAGCAGCGTAAGCACCTGTTCCAGCCGTTTGTCCGCGGTGACAGCGCGCGCAGTACCAGCGGCACGGGCCTGGGTCTGGCGATTGTGCAGCGTATTATTGATAACCATAACGGTATGCTGGAGATTGGTACCAGTGAACGCGGTGGGCTGTCGATTCGTGCATGGCTTCCGGTTCCCTTCACTCGCGCGCCGGGCAACACGAAAGACGCATAACAAAGAGAGGCGAAATGCCTTAATGCTCGTCAGTTAAGCATGTATGGTGAACATGTGATTCTTGCTCAGGGTTCCGTTCACCTCAGCGATGTCATTTCTCTGAAGCGCTGATGCCCGTGAACGTGCAAGGAAGGCTCACCGCCGCCTCCCTTGCAACCCAGGCTCCCGGCGGGAAAATCGTCGCTGCGCGAGTTATTCGTCTTATGCCGTCTGCCTGTCGGGTCGGGGCCGAGCCTGCATCCATGCAGGCCATCCCCTCTGCCCGCATCCCTGCGGGCAGACCCGGTCAGCCGTCAACACCTCATCGATTTTCAGCCGGACCAGGGTGTCGCTTCAGCGCTCTGGCTTTCAGCTATATCCGTTTTGCTGTTCACAGGTATTCAAGTAAAAGCTCAGGTGGTCAGGCGTGGCTGGTCCGGCTGAAAATTGCCGACGTGTTTCCGTAAGGCCGGGAGAGCCAGCATGGATGCTGGCGCAGGGCGTGCTTTGCAGGGACGCTTCCTCGCGCCCGGCCCGGAAGCCTGGAGGAATAAGCGGAGGGTATTGCGTAGCAACAATTTTCCCGCCGGGAGCCGGGATTGTAAAGGGCGTGGCGGAAAACGCCCTTTACACGTTCACGGGAATCCGTGTTTCAGAGAAACAATGAGCATGAGGTGAACGGAACTCTATCTCCGGGATAGCATGTTCTTTACCTCCGCCAGTTTACTGAAACTGAGGCGCTAACTGACTGGCATTAAGGCGAAATGCCTCCCTTTTTGTTTGCGGGATAGGCCGTAAAATAACGGACTTAAATTGCTTTTAATTGATTAATTATAAAAGGATTTCTTTGAATTAATAAAAGCAGTTTTCTGGGTGCTCCTGTGGGCTGGCGTCGTTTCGTTTCCCAGCTTTTAACCAGGTCATAACTCACGCCAACGGCGATGGCAAAATCCTGTTGGCGTAACCCTGTTGCTTCGCGGATGGCTTTAACATCAATTTCGCTAAAGGTATGTACATGTTCAGGCTTAGGTGTTTCTTCACCCTTCTCTATACGCACCATTTCTTCTGCACTGGCCAGCAAATCGGCAAATAATTCGTCTTTCATTTTGGCCTCACCACACCGGATAGCGGTGTCCTGATGATTAAAATTCCCATGATTAAATCAGCATATTGGATAAGTGCATTAAAACTCTTTTTTGCTCTTCGGTTAAATCATCCTGTTCATTTTTAGGATAGAGCAAAGCGAGATAGATTCGACCTTTGCGCGTCACGTTGTAATAAATAACCCTAATACCGCTGCGTTTGCCCATACCAGAGCGGCTCCAGCGAATTTTTCTGAATCCACCTGTACCAGCGATAGTATCTCCAGCCTCAGGGTTCTCTATAAGCGTCTCTTGAAAGGCGCGAAACTCATCGTCAGGCAAAAGTAACGGACGGCGTTTACTAAATCCTTGTAGCTCAATAAATGTGAACATAGCGCGTCCTGCGCATGGGGTTGATAGTACAGATTATAGGTGTACGGAGTACATTTTAAAAGATAGACACAATAAAAAACCCCTTATCCTCTCGGATAAGGGGCTATATAACGAATCAAAAATTACAGCTTCGGTCCGGCGCTAACCAGCGCTTCACCTGCAGGGGTGTCGGTATATTTCTCGAAGTTCTCGATAAACAGTTTCGCCAGTGCATTGGCTTTTTCCTGCCACTGCTCCGGAGATGCGTAGGTATTACGCGGATCGAGAATGCGAGTGTCCACACCCGGCAGCTCGGTCGGGATAGCCAGGTCAAACATCGGCAGACGGAACGTTTCTGCGTCATCCAGCGAACCGTTCAGGATGGCGTCGATAATCGCACGGGTATCTTTGATAGAGATACGCTTGCCGGTACCGTTCCAGCCTGTGTTAACCAGATACGCCTGTGCACCTGCCGCCTGCATACGTTTCACCAGCACTTCTGCGTACTGCGTTGGGTGCAGAGACAGGAATGCTGCGCCGAAGCAGGCAGAGAAGGTTGGGGTCGGTTCGGTGACGCCGCGTTCGGTACCGGCCAGTTTGGCGGTGAAGCCAGACAGGAAGTGGTACTGTGTTTGGTCTGCCGTCAGGCGAGAAACCGGCGGCAGCACGCCAAATGCGTCGGCGGTCAGGAAGATTACTTTGGTAGCATGGCCCGCTTTTGACACCGGCTTAACGATATTATCGATGTGATAAATCGGGTAGGAAACGCGGGTGTTCTCAGTTTTTGAACCATCATCGAAATCGATGGAACCATCTTCGCGCACGGTGACGTTTTCCAGCAGCGCGTCACGACGGATCGCGTTGTAGATTTCCGGCTCGGCATCTTTAGACAGTTTGATGGTCTTCGCATAGCAACCGCCTTCGAAGTTAAACACGCCGTCGTCATCCCAGCCGTGTTCGTCATCGCCAATCAGGCGACGTTTCGGGTCGGTGGACAGCGTGGTTTTACCGGTGCCGGACAGGCCAAAGAAGACTGCCACATCACCTTTTTCCCCGACGTTAGCCGAGCAGTGCATGGAGGCAATGCCTTTCAGCGGCAGCAGGTAGTTCATTACGGAGAACATACCTTTCTTCATTTCGCCGCCGTACCAGGTGCCACCAATCAACTGGATACGCTCAGTCAGGTTGAAAGCCACGAAGTTTTCTGAGTTCAGACCCTGCTCTTTCCACTGTGGGTTGGTGCATTTAGCGCCGTTCATCACGATGAAATCAGGTTTGAAATCAACCAGCTCTTCGTCGCTTGGGCGGATGAACATGTTTTTGACAAAATGCGCCTGCCAGGCAACTTCGGTAATGAAGCGCACGGAAAGACGGGTATCGGCGTTAGCGCCGCAGAAAGCATCAATGATAAACAGGCGCTTGCCGGAAAGTTGCTGGGTGACTAATCCTTTCAGATGCTGCCAGGTTTCCGGGGAGAGCGGTTTGTTGTCGTTCTTACCTTTACCTTTGTCGGACCACCACAGCGTGTCGCGCGTGGTGTCGTCACGGACAATGTACTTATCCTTTGGCGAACGTCCGGTGAAGATACCGGTATCAACGGCAACGGCGCCCAGATTCGTTAACACGCCACGTTCATAACCTTCCAGGTTTGGATCAAGTTCTTCCTGGAAAAGCGTGTCGTAGTCTGGATTGTAAACGATATCCTGAACGTCATTGATACCATAAGCCTTGAGATCTTGCGGGGTTAAACTGTTGTTCACACGCATTTCACTGCTCCTTAGCCAATATGTATTACCTGGAATAGTAAGGTTTTTTAGGGATTGTTAACCGCGACAAGGCTCATAGATTTACGCATCCGGGAAAATCACGGGCGACCGAATGCGCTGCGACTCCTGTCACAAAGAGGCAGATATTATGGCAGGAAACCCTTTTTTGTTGTGGAAAATGTTCTTAAAACGTTAATGGAGAGTGTTTTTGGCGGGAATCTTGTGAGTGTAATCGCATTCACGCAAGAAATGAGCGTTGGTTATACATAAACAATATCGATTCACTTCCCGTCGTCGTGGTCTGAAATCGCTATATCAATGCTCAAAATTGTGAAGTTGATGCGATAATTAGCTTTTCCCTTCATTCTGGATACTGACATGGATAGTGCTGAAATTTCACGTACGACGCGTTGGGGCATGATATTCATCGGCCTGTTGCAGGGGACATTATGCTATCTGCTGATGACATATCTGGCGCCCCATAATGACGGCTGGCTGTTTTATGGCATGCCTGCGACGATTGCGATCACCTCGGCACTTTTGCTTACTGTTGTTTCTTTCAAACAACGCGCGCTGTGGTACTGGATGGCGCTGATCTTTGTTGTCGTGCTGGCGATGAGCGTCTGGCTAAAGTGGCAAGTCGAGGACAGTGATAAGTGGCGGCAACATGAAGTTTTTATGTTCTACGGTTGGCGCTTACTGCTGATGGCGATGCTTGCTTTGCCCTGGATTCAGTACTCGCTTCATGTCTCTCGTGAGCAGGCGCGTTACCCGCATTTTTATCGGCAATTGTGGCTTAATGCGTTGACGTTGCTGATTGTCTTTGTCGCCAACGGTTTGTTCTGGCTGGTGCTCCTGCTATGGAGCGAGATGTTTAAGCTGGTCGGTATTCCCTTCTTCAGCACGCTCTTCTTTGATACCGACTGGTTTGGCTATGTGGCCTTTGGTCTGATTACCGCACTGGCAGTGGTACTGGCCCGAACACAGTCGCGTCTGGTCACGGCGGTACAAAAATTACTGACGTTTATCGCCACCGGTCTGTTACCTCTGGTCGCGCTGTTGGCGCTGATGTTCATACTGACCTTACCCTTCACCGGGCTGGAGGCTATTTCGCAACGCGTGTCTGCGGCCGGGTTGATGTCAACGCTGACGCTGCTCCTGTTGCTGTTGATGGCTATCGTGCGTGAACCGCAAAAAGAGGCGTTACCCTATCCTGGCGCGTTACGCTACCTGATCAAATGCTCTCTGATTGTCGCGCCCATCTATATGCTGATTGCCGGTTGGTCACTGTGGGTGCGAATACAGCAGTACGGTTGGACGCCTGAGCGTTTGTATGGCGTGCTGGTGGTCGTGGTGCTGCTGGTATGGTCGTTTGGCTATCTGGCCAGCATTTTGCGCCGCGGGCGCAATCCGCTTGAGCTTCAGGGGCCGGTCATTCTTGGCGTTTCGTTGCTGGCGTTGGGGCTGTTGGTTCTGCTGTCATCGCCGGTTATTGATGCCTGGCGCATCAGCGTTAACAGCCATATGGGGCTATATCACAGCGGGAAAATTAAACCGGATCAAGTCAGCCTGTATATGTTGGATCACAGCGGAAAACCGGGGCGCGCAGCGTTGGAAGCATTACAAAAAGATGTGGCGTTTAATCAAGACAGTAAACGCAGACGCGACTTGAATTCTCTGCTGCAAGGGCGCCGGGATCCGGTTAAAGAGCTAACCGCAACACAGTTAGTATCGAAGGTTGTGATGGCTCCGGGGAGCCAGAAGCCAGACGATGCGTTCTGGGCGTTTGTCAAAACACAGGGGTATCGCATCACCTCTTGTGCTGAGCAGAATGCGTGCGTACTGGTGAGTCAGGACCTCAATGCGGATGGTCATCCTGAGCAGGTGTTATATGCCTTTGGCGATGGGGAGAGTCTGATCTTCGGCATGCAAAAAAACAAATGGGATTTGTTAGCTGTTGCCACGCTACCTGACGGATTCACTAAGGATAAATTGCTGCAGGCGGTAGCGAATCAGCAACTGGGCTCAGCCCCCAGAATCTGGCGGGATATCACTATTGATGGCAAAAGACTGCCGATGACTTATTACACCGAATGAGTGTGTTGCCGACATCGTTTTTGCCGGATGGCAGCGCGAACGTCTTATCCGGCCTACGACAGATTTTCCGTAGGCCTGATAAGCGCCGTGCCATCAGGCAAGACAGTGATTAATGCACCTGGGGATCGGCAGGGGAGGCATTGCTGCGGATCTCAGCAATATCCATGGCGTTAAACAGATAGTGGCTACCGCAGTAATCGCAGTGCATATCGATCTCGCCTTCTTCCGCCAGAATGCTGTCCACTTCTTCGTCCGGCAACGTTTTCAGTGCGCCTGCGCAGCGTTCGCGTGAACAGGTGCATTTGAACTCAACGTCCTGCGGATCGTAGAGAGTAACCTCTTCTTCGTGGTACAGGCGCCACAGCACTTCGTTGGCCGGCAGCGTCAGCAGCTCTTCGGCTTTGATAGTTTCGGTCAGGGCGGTCAGGTGATCGAAATCATCTGCCTGCGCGTTTTGCGCCGGCATTACCTGCAGCAGCATTCCGCCAGCAGCGGGTTTGCCATCAACGTCGCCAGTGCGGATGAACAGGCGTGTCGGCAGCTGTTCAGAACGCATGAAGTAATCTTCCAGACACGCTGCCAGCGTGTCACCTTCCAGACCGACCACGCCTTGATAACGCTCGCCTTCTTCCGGGGTAATGGTGATCACCAGGTAACCGTTGCCCACCAGCGTTTTCAGATCGGCATCTTCAGGAATATCACCCTGCATGCGGGCCACGCCGCGCATCTGCTGATTGTTGTTGCCGTTGATGACGGCCAGGCTCAGCGGACCATCACCCTGCAACTGCACAGTGATATCACCGGCAAATTTCAGCGTGGCGGTGAGCAGGCTGGTGGCAACCAGCAGCTCAGCCAGTACGTTTTTGACCGGCTGCGGGTAAGTATGATTTTCGAGGATCTGTTGCAGGGTTTCCGAAACGGTCACCAGCTCGCCGCGCACGGCAAAGTTTTCAAACAGATAACGATGTAATTGGTCATGTTGCGGCATAATCATCTCTCTTGCAGGTGACAGTCACTCGCTGTCGCCGTGTTTAAATCGTAACAGGTCGCGGCGCTCTTTCTTGTCCGGTCGTCTGTCCGGGTGCGGCATGGTTAACGCGTTAAGTTTACGCGCCAGCGCCATTTTTTCGCGTTTTTCCACGCTTTCCGCGGTTTCTTCATACAGCGTAACGGCTTCCGTTGCCGGGCGACGCTGCTCGGTAATGGCCTTGATAATGACTGTTCGTTCGTCATTTCCCTGGCGAAGGGTGAGGGTGGCGTTCAGCTCGACAATCTTGCTTGGCTTACTGCGCTGGCCGTTGTAGTGCACCTTACCGCCTTCAACCATTTCGCGGGCTAGCGCACGCGTTTTGTAAAAGCGTGCAGCCCACAGCCATTTATCCAGCCTGACTTCAGCAGAGGGCTTTTCTTTCATGGCGTCTCCTTCACATCAGTGAGGGGATCAGTCGGCGGTAGTCATTCAGTGACGGATGGCGTGCGTACTGTTTTTCGGCGATGCCGGAGTCGGGATTGGTCACGCCGAGGCAGTAACGAATACCGTACAGAGCAGCGGCGTCGAGAATGGGTTCGCTGTCGTCAATAAACAGCGTCTTCTCTGCACTCATTCCCGTTTCTTCAGCCACAGCGTGCCATAACCGCTGATCCTCTTTGGGATAACCAAATGTGTGGGTGGAAAGTAATAAATCAAGGTGTGAGGCCAGACCGGTATGCTCAAGCTTCACCGCCAGATTATGCGGATGCGCGTTGGTGAGCAAAATGCGGCGCTTGCCGCTGGCTTTTAAGGCATCAAGAAACGGTACGGTATCTTCGCGCAAAACGGCGCGCGGTCCCTGTTCCGTGGTCATGGCGCAAATATCCAGATCCAGGCACTCGCTCCAGTAATCCAGGCAATACCAGTTTAGCGTATGCTGCACGGCATGATACTGCTGACGAATATAGTCCTGAGCTTCCTGAGGAGAGATACCCTGCTTCGCGCCATAGGTTTCCGGCACCAGTTTTTGCCAGAAATAGTTATCGAATGCCAGGTCGAGCAGCGTGCCGTCCATATCTAACAACACGGTGTCGACATCCTGCCAGGCAATATTGATATGCATGGAAACTCCCCAGAAGAAAACATGATGCGCGACAGGGTAGCATATCCTGTCGCGCGAGCGTGTTATCGAATCAGGCTTTCCGGGTTGTCAATCAGTGTTGGATTCAGACAACTTTCGTAGTAGCTCTGAATTTCCGCGATGCGGGTGCGGTGACGCTGGTAGCGTCTGAATGCCTGTATGCTGTTGTAGATAGCGCATCCGAGCATGGAGAACATCAGCAGCGTCGTGCCAAGGTAGCGCCATAAACCTGAGCGGTCCGGGATACGGTGCAGTCCAATGTGCTGGGTGCCATTGGCGTCAGTCGAAATATTGGTGACGATCCCCTCCGCGCGAAACGGCGTCTGCATTAGCATCTGTGCCAGGCGCTGGAAGGCGTTCCACTGTTCCTGAGGCGGATAGTCATATAGCGAGGTCGTCGGCCACGGCTGATCGACCAGATCGCTGCCTTCGTCGCTGATAATCAGGAAACCGCCGGGAGCAGGGCTATTCAGCGCCTGGGCTGCTCGTGCAGTCTCGCGTGAAATAAACGGTGCCGTAGAGGTATTCACCAGATTATCCAACGACTCTGCGCTTACCGGACGCAGCAGCACGTTCACGCCATCCAGTTTGCCTGCGTTCGCTCGCTTCACCAGCGCGGCCCAGTCTTTACTGTTACCGAGGTTAACCAGTGCATTCTTTAAGCGTACACATTCATCTTTGGCTGCACACAGATCGGCCGTTTTCAGGACAATCTCACCAAAATCGTCCAGTAATACCATGCCGGACTTTTGGATTGCTGAGCGTAGCGATGCGCTGACGCGAGAGTCATCGTCAGGTTTGGGATGCAGCTGACGGCTCACGGCCTGCGTGAGCGCGGTAGCCTTATTCACTAGGTCAGACTCAGGCAGCGGCAATGCGCGCGCGTCATTCCAGATAATTTGCGAGCAATCGAAAGGCATAAACGGCGTGGCAGGCTGCGCATTCCAGCTTCCTTGGGTATGAATGTTACACATACCCGTACCACTCAGGTGCAGCGTGTCACCCACGCGAACGCCCGCGTTTTCGAGCTGTTTAACGCTGGTGGCTTCGATAGTTTGCGCGCCCTTCATCCAGGAGAGCGTGACCTTTATTGGCATATCCAGCGGGATCCAAAACAGCAGCATCAGCAGTACCAGCAACGAGCCGCCTGCGATGACGGCGTTGCGCAGCCAGTGCTGTAACGGGAAGTTTTTCACTTCATCGTGCAGAGATAAAAAACGCCCCTGGCGGGCAACGTGGCGATCGAGATAAATATCGATATCCGTTTGCTGGCCAAGGTCTTGGGCGATGTAAGGTTGCCAGTGAGGTGGGTAGATCAGATCAATAATACCCAGCGAGATATTATTAATTTGTTCCTGGTCGTTTTCGCCAAACAATCCCCAGCGACGCGGCGTACCGCGCAGACAATGAATTTCCCGCAGGGCGCTTTTAGACGGCGGGGCGAACAATCCCCACAGACCCGCAGCTAACAGCAATACCGCGCCACCAACTGCCCACGGAACAAACGTGTTCGGGATAACCAAACAGAAAAAGAACAGCAGGAATGAGGCGGTTATCAGCAACGCCTCGCGCAATCCCGAAGGGCGGCTGAGCGCATATTCTTCATGGGTTTCCTGGCGAATATTCAGCAGTTCAATCTGCTCACTTTCTTCACCACGAATGGACGCCTGGGTAGAAGCGGTGTGCTGTAACGCATAACCACGCGCTTCCTGCATATATTCCTGCAGCGTATGGCCGTTCAACGAGATAACCAGCGGTATCGTATTGGTGTGGATTATCTCAACGCTGTTTTCGTCGTTGATGTATTGTTCCCAGAAAGGGGGAAGATGTACCTCAACGGAATCAAGATAGTAGCGCCATTTGTTAGGATCGTCGGTGGTAATGCCGTAACGTGTAATCGAACGAGTAAGCACGATGACGCTATTACTTTGGGCATTCAACGTTAATGAGACCGGTGCAGCACTGGCTCCCGTGGGACCGGGTACTTGCTGAATTTGACTAAGGCTTTCGAGATAGTTTTCGACTGCGCTGCGTTCTTCAGGTGTGAGTTTACGTTTCGAGGCGTCTGAGAAGACGCTGCTCAAGGGTAAATTTTTCTGCCTGGATTTTGATTTGAGTAGCCATCCTGCAAGCAATGAGCAGGCCAGCAAAGCAGCTAAAAAAATCAGAATGGTGCTCATGCTTTCCCCATCTTACTTAGTCTGTCAGGCGTGGTCAGTCGCACCCTGTTCAATATTCGTGATTCTGTGGTTGGCTATCGGCAAGTGTGGAGTCGAACTTGAGCATCTTTAAGTACAGCCCAGTAAATGCGAATCATAGCAAAATCACCAAAAATGGAATATCAGCAAATTCCTGGAGTTATTTCAACCTATTGACTTTTAATTTGAAATAGGGATTAACTTTTAGTACGTTACATAAATGTAAATAAACGGCAATTCACATTGCCGAAACCGTGCGGTATATCGCACAATAACCCCAGATTTCACAGCAAAGATCCTCACAATGAGCAAATCATTACAGAAACCCACGATTTTGAAAGTGGAAACCATCGCCCAATCCCGGCTGTTTAAGGTCGAAAGCGTGGACCTTGAGTTCAGCAATGGCGTACGCCGCGTTTATGAACGTATGCGTCCATCCACGCGTGAAGCGGTAATGATTGTGCCGATTGTTGACGACCATCTGATCCTTATTCGCGAATACGCGGTCGGGACCGAGTCCTACGAACTGGGTTTTTCCAAGGGATTAATCGATCCTGGCGAAAGCGTGTTTGAGGCGGCGAATCGGGAGCTGAAAGAAGAGGTGGGGTTTGGCGCAAAAGATCTGACGTTTTTAAAGAAACTCAGCATGGCGCCATCTTATTTCTCCAGCAAGATGAACATCGTGGTGGCAGAGGACTTATATCCTGAATCGCTGGAGGGTGATGAACCTGAGCCATTACCGCAGGTGCGCTGGCCGCTGGCGCATTTGATGGACCTGCTGGAAGACCCTGATTTTCACGAAGCGCGTAATGTCAGTGCGCTGTTCCTCGTACGCGAATGGCTGAAAGGGCAGGGACGGCTTTAATTACGATTGCCAACTGATACCTTATCCAGCCTACAAAATTCCGGAAGATCAAATAATTGTACCGAAATTGTAGGCCGGATAAGCGAAGCGCCATCCGGCAATCGATCAGAACAGTTCGTGTGTCTCACCATTATCGATAATGGTTGTCCCCACCTCATGCACCGCCTGTTGCGTCGGCTGAGTGCCTTCAATGAAGTACTCAGCGCGGCTATTGCCACCGTTCGCCAGTTGTCCTGTGCTGCGATCGATATTGACCGTCACGATACCCGGCGGTGGCGTCAGCGGCTGTTCAGGCACACCTTCCAGTACGGATTTCATGTAAGCATCCCATGCAGGCTGCGCACTCTTCGCACCGCCTTCGTAGCCGGAGATTTGGTCTTTGATCGCGCCGGAAGCCGTTGTATGACCAAGGTTGCGGCGATGGTCATCAAAGCCGATCCATACCGACGTTACTACCCCTGGTCCGTAACCGGAGAACCACGCATCTTTAGAGCTGTTGGTAGTCCCGGTTTTCCCGCCGATATCATGGCGCTGTAAATCGCGACCTGCGCGCCAACCGGTTCCCATCCAGCCTGGTTCACCAAAGATATTGGTGTTCAGCGCGCTTTTAATCAGGAAGGCCAGCGGCGTGTTGATCACGTGCGGAGCGTACTCCTGTGTGCCGCTTTGCGCGACCAGAGCCTGGTTTGCCTGCTCAAGTTGCGGCATAGGCACGGCGGCATTCTGCTGTTCTTGCGAGACGGCGACATCTTCTACGTTACTGTTTTCCAGCACATTAGATTTCTGGGTATCGCCATATATCACCGGAATATCGCATTCCGGGCAGGCAATTTTCGGCTTCGCTTCGAAGATAACGCCGCCCATATCGCTTTCAATCTTACTGATGAAATACGGATCGACCAGGAAGCCGCCATTAGACATCACCGCGTAACCGCGCGCCACCTGCAACGGCGTGAACGAAGCCGAACCCAGCGCCAGTGATTCGGTATGCACAATGTTCTGTGCCGGGAAACCGAAACGTTGCAGATACTCTGCCGCGTAATCCACGCCCATAGCGCGCATGGCGCGTACCATCACCACGTTTTTCGACTGACCCAGCCCCTGACGTAAGCGGATAGGACCGGCGTACTGCGGCGGGGAGTTCTTCGGCTGCCAGTCGGAACCAGCACCGGCATCCCAGCGGGAGATTGGCACGTCGTTGAGCATGCTCGCCAGCGTCAGACCTTTATCCATTGCGGCGGTATACAGGAATGGCTTGATGTTGGAGCCCACCTGGCGTAACGCCTGGGTTGCACGGTTAAACTTGCTCTGGTTGAAGTCAAAACCACCAACCAGCGCCAGCACCGCGCCGTTTTGCGGATTGATGGAGACCAGGGCGGAGTTGACGTCCGGCACTTGCGCCAGCCACCAGGCATCTCCCACCTGGCGTACCCAGATTTGCTGGCCAGTCTGTACTACGTCAGTCACTTTACGCGGCGTTGGGCCTTGTTGAGTATCCGAACGGTAAGGACGCGCCCAGCGCATACCATCCATCCGTAATGACACTGATGTACCATCCGCCAGCGCGGCAATGGCTTCCTGTGGATTGGCGCTGGTAACAACCGCCGGCAGCAGGGGGCCATAAGTCGGCAGCGCTTTCAGCGTATCGGTAATTTTCTTGCTGTCCCAACTGCTTTCGCCCACTTTCCATAGCACGTTCGACGGGCCGCGGTAGCCGTGGCGCATGTCGTAATCCATCACGTTGTTACGTACTGCCTGCTGAGCTGCCTGCTGTACTTTGCGCGTAATGGTGGTGGTGATGCGATACCCGTCTTCATAGGCTTTCTCGCCATAACGGTTATACATCTCCTGACGCACCATCTCAGACAGATACGGTGCAGAGAAAGCGATTTCCGGCGCGTGGTAGTTAGCGTCAATGGCCTCGCCGCGCGCCTGATCGTACTGGGCTTGCGTGATGTAGTTTTCGCTCAACATACGCGACAGTACAACGTTACGTCGCGCGGTTGCACGGTCCATCGAATAGAGCGGGTTGAAGGTTGACGGCGCTTTTGGCAGACCGGCAATCACCGCAATTTCACTTAAGCTGAGTTGATCCACCGTCTTACCGAAATAGACCTGCGCGGCAGCACCCACGCCATAGGCGCGATACCCCAGATAGATCTTGTTCAGATACAGTTCGAGGATCTCATCTTTACTCAGCAGTTGTTCAATGCGGATCGCCAGAAACACTTCTTTGATCTTACGCATCAGCGTACGTTCCGGGCTGAGGAAGAAGTTTCTCGCCAACTGTTGGGTAATGGTACTCGCCCCTTGCGATGCGTGACCTGAGAACAATGCGACGCTGGCCGCACGGAAGATCCCCACCGGGTCTACCCCATGGTGCTCATAAAAGCGGCTGTCTTCTGTGGCGATAAAGGCTTTAACCATTACCGGCGGCATCTGATCCAGCGTGACCGGGATTCGACGTTTCTCGCCATATTGCGCGATTAGCTCGCCGTCAGCGCTGTAAACCTGCATCGGGATCTGTAAACGCACATCTTTGAGCGTCGCGACGTCAGGTAATTGCGGCTCGATATAGCGATAAAGGCCATAAATCGAGCCTGCTCCCAGCAGGATGCAACATACTGCAAGGATTAATAAATACTTTACGAACTTCACTGGAGATTTCCCATTTAGTGGCATTTGGGCAGTTTATAAACAAACGCGCGGTAGTATAAAGGCAAGCCAGACGCATTGATATACCCGTTAAAGCGACGGGTGATAAGGAGATCATCAGCAATGGCTTTCAATATCTGGAAAATTGGTCTGCATATTCAGCAACATGAAGCGCTGGCTGTCGCTATCGTTCGCGAAGCATCAGGTTGGTATCTGCAACGCTGGTGGCGTATACCGCTGACGCCTCAGGCTATCGTCGATGGCCACATTCGCGAGCCTGAACAGCTGGTCGCCGCGCTGCTGCCGTGGAGCCGGGAGCTTCCTCGCCGACACCATATTCATCTCTCTTTTCCCGCCAACAGGACGTTACAAAAAAAGTTTCCTCGTCCGACAATGACGTTACGCGAGCCAGAGCAAACCGCATGGTTGTCTGGTTCGATGGCGCGTGAACTGGATATGGCGCCGGATGCGCTGCATTTTGATTATAGCGAAGACACGTTGAGCCCGGCGTTTAACGTCACTGCTGCGCAAAGCAAAGAGATTTCAGCGCTTCTGACGCTTATCCAAACCCTGAAGGTGCAGGTTACGGCGATTACACCGGATGCCAGCGCGTTACAGCGATTTATTCCCTTCTTGCCAGAACATCAGCAGTGTCTGGTATGGCGTGATGACGCCCAGTGGTTATGGGCGACCCGTTCGGCATGGGGACGTAAATCAACGGGCGATATTGGCAGTATCGATGAGCTTGCCACGACATTATCTCTGCCCACGACAGCCATTGCGCAATGCTTCCCTGGCGGCTTCGATCCTTTGAGCGCCGTGTCTGTACGCCAGCCGCCCATTCCAACGCAAAGTCATCACTTCGCCATTGCGCTGGGACTCGCTATGGGAGGCGCGTACCGATGATAGCGACCATTAATCTTCTGCCCTGGCGTCAGACTCGGCGTTACGCTTGCCTGCGCTTCTGGGGCATCTTATTTAGCGCTTCGCTACTGCTTAGTATTGGCGTGTTGTTGCGCTATTACAGCGTGTTGAGTGTAGAAAATCGGGCTGAATTGTTGCTGGCAGATGCCGAAAAGACGCGTGTCGAGGCCTTAATGGCGCTAAAGCCGCGTATGCAGCAGCGCCAGCAACGATGGCAACAGGTGCAGGTACGGAACAAACAGCGTGAGCAGACCCGAAGCTGGCAGTCGGTTTTGCAAGAGCTGGCGGAATTACTGCCTGAGCAGGCGTGGTTAACAAAAATGACCTGGCAACAGGACACGCTGGAACTGACGGGAAACACGCTGAACTTTGCCGCGCTGAAGACTCTGGAAGCGCAATTACGCCAGCAGCCATTATTTCAGTTGAGCAGCTCCGGTGAAACGCAGCAGGATGCGCAGGGACGCTGGCAATTCCACTATCGACTGACACGGAGCGGTGCGCATGATAACGCTCTGTGATGTCTGGTTAGCGCAGTCGCCGCGCTTTCGACTCATCTGCTGGTGCGGCTGGATGTTGGGGCTACTCATACTGGTGACGTTATGTCTTTATCCCGTAGCGCGGGAGCGGACGATGCAACGCGAGACGCTGGTCCAGCAACGGGCAGCTATTCAGATGCAATGGCGAGATGTCTATCTGTTAGCGGCATCACCAGCAGAGCCGGAAGAGAAACTGACCCTGTTCTCTCCACTACTGTTTCAGACTTCACTTACTCGTCTTATCCACTGGCAACCCTCTGCGCAAGGCGGAGAGATGGCGCTGATATCGGCCTGGGATGCTATCCCGCAGACGTTTGTCCAGTTGGCGGATCAGGGGATGAACGTCAGCCGATTTTCGCTTAGCGCAGAAGACACGGAGCTGCTGCTAACGCTACAGCTGGAGCGTCTGAATGACGGTTGAACGCTGGCTGTTGATATGCGTAAGCGTACTGATGCTCACCGGTATGCGTAATCCCTTCCTGCCGCCGGAGGACCGTTGCCAAATTGCTGAGCTGTCGACATGGCGTTTTCAGGGCATGGTGAGCCAGGGCACGCGACCCATTGGCATCGTTCAGGATAGCCAGAAAAAATGGCGGCGGGTTAAGCCAAATGACGTCCTGAAAAACGGTTGGACGATTACGCAGATAACGGCCCAGAACATAACCCTCGACACAGAAAAAAACTGCGAACCGCCGCGGTGGCAGTGGCAACGACAAGGAGCGGTAAATGAAGCGATGGATAGCGTGGATAGTAATAGCGCTGGTGGTCGGGATAACGAGCGCGCTGGCGACGAAACCGCAAAACGTGACGCTGGTGGTCGATGATGTGCCGGTTACTCAGGTATTGCAGGCGCTGGCTGAACAGGAACAGAAAAACCTGGTGGTTTCGCCAGATGTCAGCGGTGTGCTGTCGCTGCATTTGACGGATGTCCCCTGGAAGCAGGCATTGCAGACGGTGGTAAAAAGTGCCGGACTGGTATTACGCCAGGAGGGAAACATCCTGCATGTACATTCTGTTCAATGGCAGAGTGAAAATGCGGCCCGCCAGGACAATGAACAGGCGCGGATTCAGGCCAGTATGCCGCTGGAGCAGCGCAGCATTATTTTGCACTATGCCGATGCTGCCGAGCTGGCAAAAGCAGGAGAAAAGCTGCTCAGTGCCAAGGGAAGCATGACGGTGGATAAACGGACCAACCGCTTACTGCTGCGTGATAATAGCGTTGCGCTTAACACCCTGGAAAAGTGGGTATCGGAAATGGATTTGCCGGTTGCCCAGGTCGAACTGGCGGCGCATATCGTGACTATTAATGAAAAAAGTTTGCGCGAGCTGGGAGTGAAGTGGTCGCTGGCTGACGCACAACACTCGGGGGCGGTTGGGAATGTCACGACGCTCGCCAGCGACCTTTCTGTAGCCACCGCCACATCCCGTGTGGGATTTAACATTGGCCGTATTAACGGTCGTTTACTGGAACTGGAGTTGTCTGCGCTGGAGCAAAAACAGCAGTTGGATATCATCGCCAGTCCACGATTACTGGCATCTCACCTGCAACCTGCCAGTATTAAGCAGGGCAGTGAGATCCCTTATCAGGTCTCCAGCGGTGAAAGCGGTGCGACATCCGTCGAGTTCAAGGAAGCGGTACTGGGGATGGAGGTAACACCAACGGTGTTGCAGAAAGGGAGAATCAGGCTGAAACTGCATATCAGCCAGAATGTTCCCGGACAGGTTCTACAGCAGGCAGATGGCGAAGTGCTGGCTATCGACAAGCAGGAGATTGAAACTCAGGTCGAGGTAAAAAGCGGCGAGACGATTGCGCTTGGCGGGATTTTTTCACATAAGAATAAATCCGCAGCCGACAGCGTGCCGCTATTAGGCGACATTCCCTGGCTTGGCTCTCTTTTTCGCCATGATGGTAAAGAAGACGAACGGCGCGAATTAGTGGTCTTTATTACGCCCAGACTGGTTTCAACGGAATAACTTATGCATGAAAAGCCGTTGTTTTTGCACTGAACACGTTTCAGGGATTTGACGTGAGGGTGTATTTAGCATACAAGGAGTACCGATTTGAGCGTCGGTACTTTTCTTTACTTATGCGGCAGTGAATACGCTTTGCCTTTCCGGTGGTGTGCCATAGGCTTATTGGGTGTCATTTGACTGCGCGATACGTCGCCAGGTCTGATGTTTGCAGGGTAGCATGCCTGCCACGACCAGAAATGCGTTAGGTTTGGTGATTTATTCAGTTGCCAAACCCGCTTGAGTATTGAGATAATTTTCAGTCTGACTCTCGCAATATCTTATGAGGTTTCAGTTCATGTCCTGCTGCGCTGGGTGTCTGCGAAGCGGGTTTACCATTAACGAATAGTCTTAGTAGTACCGAAAAAATGGCAGAGAAACGCAATATCTTTCTGGTTGGGCCTATGGGTGCCGGAAAAAGCACTATTGGGCGCCAGTTAGCTCAACAACTCAATATGGAATTTTACGATTCTGATCAAGAGATTGAGAAACGAACCGGAGCTGATGTGGGCTGGGTCTTCGATGTAGAAGGTGAAGACGGCTTCCGTGATCGCGAAGAAAAAGTCATCAACGAGTTGACGGAAAAACAGGGTATTGTGCTGGCAACTGGCGGTGGCTCTGTAAAATCACGTGAAACACGTAACCGTCTTTCCGCGCGTGGCGTCGTGGTCTATCTTGAAACGACAATTGAAAAACAACTTGCACGTACTCAACGTGACAAGAAACGCCCGCTGCTGCAGGTAGAATCACCGCCTCGTGAAGTTCTGGAAGCGTTGGCTGACGAACGCAATCCTCTGTACGAAGAGATTGCTGACGTGACCATTCGCACCGACGATCAGAGCGCAAAAGTCGTAGCAAACCAGATTATTCATATGTTGGAAAGCAACTAATTCTGGCTGAATACACACTCGTCTGCGGGTACAAGTAACTAAGGTGGATGTCGCGTAATGGAGAGGATCACAGTCACTCTCGGGGAACGTAGTTACCCTATCACCATCGCGGCTGGTTTGTTCAATGAGCCAGCTTCATTCTTACCGCTGAAATCGGGCGATCAGGTTATGTTGGTGACCAACGAAACCCTGGCTCCCCTTTATCTCGATAAGGTTCGCGGCGTACTTGAACAGGCGGGTGTTAACGTTGATAGCGTTATCCTTCCCGATGGCGAGCAGTATAAAAGCCTGACGGTTCTGGATACGGTTTTCACCGCGTTACTGCAAAAACCGCATGGTCGTGATACCACGTTAGTTGCCCTTGGCGGCGGCGTGATTGGCGATCTGACCGGTTTTGCGGCAGCCAGCTATCAACGTGGTGTTCGTTTTATTCAAGTCCCGACAACTCTGTTGTCGCAGGTCGACTCCTCCGTTGGCGGCAAAACCGCCGTAAACCATCCCCTCGGTAAAAACATGATTGGCGCGTTTTACCAACCGGCCTCCGTGGTGGTGGATCTCGATTGTCTGAAAACGCTTCCTGCGCGTGAGCTGGCATCGGGGCTGGCGGAAGTGATCAAATACGGCATCATTCTTGACGGCGAATTTTTCAGCTGGCTGGAAGACAATCTGGATGCGTTACTGCGTCTGGATGGTCCGGCAATGGCGTACTGTATCCGTCGTTGTTGTGAGCTGAAAGCAGAAGTTGTCGCAGCAGACGAGCGTGAAATGGGCTTACGTGCTTTACTGAATCTGGGACACACGTTTGGCCATGCGATCGAAGCTGAAATGGGTTATGGCAATTGGTTACATGGTGAAGCAGTCGCAGCAGGTATGGTAATGGCTGCCCGTACGTCAGAACGTTTGGGTCAGTTCACCTCCGCTGATACGCAGCGCATCATTACGCTGTTACAGCGAGCAGGCTTACCGGTGAATGGGCCGCGTGAAATGTCCAACGAGGCTTATCTGCCGCACATGCTGCGAGATAAAAAAGTGTTAGCGGGAGAGATTCGTTTGGTGCTTCCGCGAGCGATAGGGAAGAGTGAAGTGCGCGGCGGAGTGTCGCACGAGGTGGTTCTTAACGCTATTGCTGATTGCCAGCAGGCGTAACAACAAGAAAGGTCAGGCTTACGTTGCGAAACGTAGGTCTTTTAGCTTCAGGTTATGTGCAAAGTCGTAAGCATTAACCTTTGAGTGGGGTGTTAAATGGATGAATTCAAACCAGAAGACGAGCTGAAACCCGATCCCAGCGATCGTCGTACTGGTCGTTCTCGTCAATCGTCTGAACGCGATAATGAGCCGCAAATCAATTTTGATGATGTTGATCTGGATGCTGACGATCGCCGTCCTGCACGTGCACGCAAAGAGCGTGAAGAAGAGCAGGACATTGAAGAAGAGTATGAATCTGATGACGATGCCGTGGATGAAGAGCGTGTAGAACGTCGTCCGCGCAAGCGTAAGAAAGCCGCCAGCAAGCCTGCCTCCCGCCAATATATGATGATGGGTGTGGGTGTTCTGGTACTGCTGCTGCTGATTATCGGCATTGGTTCTGCGCTGAAAGCCCCCTCATCTTCTTCCAATGAGCAGGCAGCATCTGGTGAGAAGAGCATCGATCTTTCTGGCAGCAATGCAACGGATCAGGCGAGCGCAACGGCTCCTGCAACGGGCACTGAGCAGACCGCTGGCAATACCCAGCAGGATGTTTCCCTGCCACCGATTTCCTCTACCCCGACTCAAGGTCAGGCACCTGCGGCAACCGAAGGCCAGCAGCGTGTTGAAGTGCAGGGCGATTTGAACAATGCTCTGACACAACCGCAGGGTCAGGAGCAGGTTAACAACGCCGTGGTTAACTCTACGCTGCCGACCGAACCTGCGACCGTTGCGCCGATGCGTAATGGTAATGCTGCGCGCCAGACGGCGAAAACGGAAACGACTGAGCGTCCTGCTGCTACGCGCCAGGAACGTAAACAGGCCGTTATTGAGCCGAAGAGCAAACCGCAAACTACGGTGAAAGCGACGCCGACAGAGCCGAAACCTGTTGCTCAGGCAAAACCAACCGTAACTGCTACCGCGCCGACCACCACAACTAAAGCACCTGTGGTAACCGCTACGCCGAAAGCGACCGCTGAGCCGAAAGCAACTGCGACGCCAACGCAGACCGCAACGCCTGCGCCAACGGCGACAGCAACAACGACAACGCCTGTTGCTGGCGGAGCGAAAAGCGCAGGTAATGTTGGAGCGTTAAAATCTGCGCCGTCCAGCCATTACACGCTGCAGCTCAGCAGTTCTTCTAACTACGACAACCTGAACGGTTGGGCGAAGAAAGAAAACCTGAAGAACTACGTGGTGTACCAGACGACGCGTAACGGTCAACCGTGGTATGTTCTGGTGACAGGCGTGTATGCGTCTAAAGAAGACGCGAAACGTGCAGTGTCTACGTTACCCGCTGATATTCAGGCGAAAAACCCGTGGGCAAAACCGCTGCATCAGGTTCAGGCCGATTTGAAGTAAGATAGGATATGTTCTGCAATGGTTTGATGTTTCGCCCAATTGCGGGACAAAGACTAAAGCGCAGGATGCTGTCGGAGCTTTCTCCACAGCCGGAGAAGGTGTAATTAGTTAGTCAGCATGAAAAAAAATCGCGCTTTTTTGAAATGGGCAGGGGGGAAATACCCCCTGCTTGATGATATCAAACGGCATTTACCTCAGGGTGAGTGCTTGATTGAACCTTTCGTGGGTGCCGGGTCGGTGTTTCTCAACACCGACTTTTCTCGTTATATTCTTGCCGATATCAACAGCGACCTTATCAGTCTCTATAACATCGTGAAGACGCGTACCGATGAGTATGTGCAGGCTTCGCGTGAGCTGTTTATGCCTGAAACCAATCAGGCTGAGGTGTACTATCGGTTCAGAGAAGAATTTAATGCCAGCCAGGATCCGTTCCGCAGAGCAGTACTGTTCTTGTATCTGAACCGCTTTGGTTACAACGGATTGTGCCGTTATAACCTGCGCGGCGAGTTTAACGTCCCGTTTGGGCGTTATAAAAAACCTTACTTCCCGGAAGCTGAGTTGTACCATTTTGCTGAGAAAGCGCAGAATGCGGAGTTCCATTGCCTCTCCTATGAAGAGTGCATGGACCGTGCGGATAGCAACTCTGTGGTCTATTGTGACCCGCCTTATGCACCGCTTTCGGCGACGGCAAATTTCACTGCGTATCACACCAACAGCTTTAGCCCGAAAGAGCAGGCGCATTTGGCCGAGATGGCAGAAAAGCTGGTCAGTAAGCAGATCCCGGTGTTAATTTCGAACCACGATACGCCCGATACCCGTGAATGGTACCGAGCGGCGAAACATTTTCAGGTCAAAGTGCGGCGCAGCATAAGCAGCAATGGCGGCACGCGTAAAAAGGTGAACGAACTGCTGGCACTGTATAAACCAGGAGTCGTAACGCCTGCGAAGAAATAAATCTCAAGGAGAAGCGGATGAAACAGTATTTGATCGCCCCCTCAATTCTGTCGGCTGATTTTGCCCGCCTGGGTGAGGACACCGCGAGAGCGCTGACTGCCGGTGCCGATGTCGTGCACTTCGACGTCATGGACAATCACTATGTACCGAACCTGACCATCGGACCGATGGTACTGAAATCGCTGCGTAAATATGGCATCACCGCCCCGATTGATGTTCACCTGATGGTGAAACCGGTCGATCGTATTGTCCCGGACTTCGCCGCCGCTGGCGCCAGCATCATTACTTTTCATCCGGAAGCCTCCGAGCATGTCGATCGCACTTTACAGCTGATCAAAGAGCATGGCTGTAAAGCGGGCCTGGTGTTCAACCCGGCAACACCGCTGAGCTATCTGGACTACGTCATGGATAAGCTCGATGTGATCCTGCTGATGTCCGTTAACCCAGGCTTTGGCGGACAGTCCTTCATCCCACAAACCCTGGATAAGCTGCGCGAAGTGCGTCGTCGTATTGATGAATCTGGCTACGATATCCGCCTCGAAGTGGATGGTGGCGTCAAAGTGAATAACATTGGTGAAATTGCCGCGGCAGGCGCAGATATGTTTGTTGCAGGCTCCGCCATTTTCGACCAACCAGACTACAAAAAAGTCATTGATGAAATGCGCAATGAACTGGCGAAGGTAAGTCATGGATAAGTTTCAGGATATTCGGGGCGCTGCATTTGACCTCGACGGCACGCTGGTCGACAGCGCGCCGGGATTAGCCGCAGCGGTGGACATGGCGCTGTATGCGCTGGAACTGCCGGTTGCCGGAGAAGAACGCGTTATCACCTGGATTGGTAACGGTGCAGATGTACTGATGGAGCGCGCGCTGGCGTGGTCCCGTCAGGAGCGCGCAACATTACGTAAAACGATGGGTAAACCGCCCGTTGATGATGATATTCCCGCCGAGGAGCAGGTACGTATTTTGCGTAAGCTGTTCGACAGATACTACGGCGATGTCGCAGAAGAGGGGACATTCCTGTTCCCTGATGTTGCCGACACGCTGGGCGCGCTGCATGCGAAAGGATTGCCGCTGGGTCTGGTGACCAACAAACCGACCCCGTTTGTCGCGCCATTGCTCGAAGCATTAGATATCGCCAGGTACTTTAGCGTGGTCATCGGTGGTGACGACGTGCAGAATAAAAAACCGCATCCGGATCCGCTGCTGCTTGTGGCAAGTAAGCTTGGCATCAAGCCTGAGCAAATGCTCTTCGTAGGGGATTCACGCAATGATATTCAGGCGGCAAAAGCTGCTGGCTGTCCGTCCGTTGGCCTGACCTATGGCTACAACTACGGCGAGTCGATCGCGCTGAGCCAGCCCGACGTTATTTACGACCGTATTAATGAACTACTGCCCGCTCTCGGGCTTCCGCATAGCGAAAATCAGGAATCAAAAAATGACTAAGCCCATCGTTTTTAGTGGCGCACAGCCCTCAGGTGAATTGACCATTGGCAACTATATGGGTGCGCTGCGTCAGTGGGTGAGCATGCAGGATGACTACCATTGCATCTACTGCATCGTTGACCAACATGCCATCACCGTTCGTCAGGATGCTCAGCAGCTGCGTAAAGCAACTCTCGATACGCTGGCGCTGTATCTGGCATGCGGTATCGATCCTGAAAAAAGCACCATTTTCGTGCAGTCTCACGTACCGGAGCATGCACAGTTAGGTTGGGCGCTGAACTGCTACACCTACTTCGGCGAACTGAGCCGTATGACCCAGTTCAAAGACAAATCCGCGCGCTATGCGGAGAACATCAACGCCGGTCTGTTTGATTATCCGGTACTGATGGCGGCAGACATCCTGTTGTATCAGACCAACCAGGTACCGGTTGGCGAAGATCAGAAACAGCATCTGGAACTGAGCCGCGATATCGCCCAGCGCTTCAACGCTCTGTATGGCGACATCTTCAAAGTGCCTGAGCCGTTCATTCCTAAATCCGGCGCGCGCGTGATGTCGCTGCTGGAGCCGACGAAGAAAATGTCCAAGTCGGATGACAACCGCAACAACGTGATCGGTCTGCTGGAAGATCCGAAATCTGTGGTTAAAAAAATCAAACGTGCGATGACCGACTCCGAAGAGCCGCCGGTTGTACGCTACGACGTGCAGAACAAAGCGGGTGTTTCCAACCTGCTGGATATTCTCTCCGCCTTCACCGGTAAGAGCATTCCGGAGCTGGAACAGCACTTCGAAGGCAAAATGTATGGTCATTTGAAAGGTGAAGTCGCAGAGGCCGTTTCCGGTATGCTGACCGAGCTTCAGGAACGCTATCACCGTTTCCGTAACGATGAAGCTTTCCTGCAGAAAGTGATGAAAGAAGGTGCGGAAAAAGCCAGCGCCCGCGCATCTGTTACGCTGAAAGCCGTTTACGAAGCGATTGGTTTTGTCGCCAAGCCGTAATGCGCTCTGCGATACTGAAGAAACCGGGTTATGCCCGGTTTTTTTTCGCCTGCTCGTTTGTGAACCTCAAAAAATGTGAAGCACCTCGCCGTTTGCATATTTCCTCATTGCGTTATATCTTCACTTTAATGAAGATATAAATATTCAATTTACTGAAAATATAAAATGCGTCGGACATTTATCAAGAAAGAGGGGGTTGTGCTGACAACCCTGGCCCGTTACCTGCTCGGTGAGAAGTGCGGTAACAGACTGAAAACTATTGATGAACTGGCAGCCGAGTGTCACTCATCGGTAGGGTTAACCCAGGCCGCGTTGAAAACGCTGGAATCCTCAGGGGCGATCCGTATTGAGCGTCGCGGGCGTAACGGTAGCTATCTGGTGGAGATGGATAACCGTACGCTGCTAAAGCATGTAGATATTAATAACGTAGTTTGTGCGATGCCGCTGCCCTACACCCGTTTATATGAAGGGCTGGCGAGTGGGCTGAAGGCGCAGTTCGACGGGATCCCATTTTATTACGCACACATGCGTGGGGCTGATATTCGCGTGGAATGCCTGCTAAACGGCGTCTACGACATGGCGGTGGTTTCTCGTCTGGCGGCGGAAAGTTACCTTGCCCAGGACAGATTGCGTATCACGTTGGCGCTGGGGCCGCATACCTACGTTGGTGAGCACCAGCTGATTTGTCGCAAGGGCGAATCTGCAACAGTAAAACGTGTCGGGCTCGATAACCGTTCGGCGGATCAGAAAATCATGACCGAGGCCTGTTTTGGCGACCGTGACGTTGAATTGATCGATATGCCTTATCACGAGAGCTTACAGCGCATCGCGAAAGGGGACGTGGACGCGGTTATCTGGAACGTGGTTGCGGAGGCCGAGCTGGCAGTTTTGGGATTAGAAGCCACGCCGCTTACCAACGATCCGCGGTTTCTTCAGGCCACGGAGGCCGTGGTACTGACCCGGGCAGAGGATTATCCGATGCAACAGCTACTGCGAGCCGTTGTTAATAAAGAGGCGCTGCTTGCCCACCAGCAACGTGTGGCGAACGGTGAACAGGAACCCAGTTATTAAGTGAAGGCGAACGACATGGAAAACAGGCTTAACCTGCTGTGCGAAGCAGGCGTTATCGACAAGGATATTTGTAGCGGCATGCTGCAGGTGGTCAGGCGGTTGGATGAAGAGTGGTGTTTGCCGATTCACAATGAGCAAGGAACCATGGCGATGACCCATATGGCGAGCGCGTTAATGCGTAGCCGCAAGGGCGAAGTGATTGAAGCACTGGATGGTGAGCTGTTAGAGGAGCTGACACAATCTCATCTCTGGCCAACTATTTTGCTGGTACATCAGGCGTTGCTGAAAGAGTTCACGGTGACGCTGCACGCGAATGAAGAAGGCTACATGTTGGCGAACTTGTATGGATTGTGGATGGCTGCGAACGAAGGCGTCTAAAACCCATGGAGAATTAGCCTATTGCACCCTAAATATTCAAAAAAATGAATATTTAGCTGAAGAATTAGAAACGAGGCAGAGAAATGTTTATAGAGGCATTGAAACGCCAGAACCCCGCGCTTATCTCGGCTGCTATCGCGTTGTGGCAGCAGGGAAAGATCGCACCTGACAGTTGGGTTATTGATGTTGACCAGGTTATCGAGAATGGTAAACGCCTGCTGGATGTCGCGAGGCAACATGGCATCTCGCTATATCTGATGACCAAACAGGTAGGACGTAACCCGTGGCTGGCGGACAAGCTGTTGCAGCTTGGCTATGAAGGCATCGTGGTTGTCGATTACAAGGAGAGTCGCGTCATGCGCCGTGCCGGGCTGCCGGTTGCGCACCAGGGACATCTGGTGCAGATCCCGTCGCGACTGGTCAATGACGCAGTGGCGCAGGGCACCGAGGTCATCACGTTGTTCTCGCTGGAGAAAGCGCGCGAAGTTTCAGCTGCAGCGGTGAAGGCCGGCTGCGAACAGAACGTGATGCTGAAAGTGTACGACAAGGATGATTTTCTCTATCCGGGGCAGGAAAGCGGATTTCCTCTTATGTATCTGACGGATGTGGTCAATGAAATTCGCAGGCTGCCGGGCTTACGCCTGAGCGGGTTGACCCATTTCCCCTGCCTGTTATGGGATGAAAACTCAGCGCAGACGATGCCGACGCCTAATCTGCACACGCTGGTGAATGCACGACGTCAGTTGGCGGAAGCCGGGATTGCCATTGAGCAACTTAATGCGCCGTCAGCCAGTAGCTGTTCGTCACTCCCTCTGCTGGCGGAATATGGCGTCACCCACGCCGAGCCGGGTCATGCACTGACAGGCACTATTCCTTCCAATCAAAAAGGCGACCAGCCGGAACGAATCGCGATGCTGTGGCTGAGCGAGGTATCGCACAATTTTCGCGGGGACAGTTATTGCTACGGCGGGGGTTATTACCGTCGAGGCCATGCGCAAAATGCGCTGGTCTTTACGCCAGAAAGTGATTCGCCGATCGCAGCGAAGCTAAAACCCGTAGATGACAGCAGTATTGACTACTACCTGCCTGTTGCTGGGGAGTTTCCGGTGAGCAGCGCGGTGATCTTCTGTTTTCGCACCCAGATCTTCGTGACGCGTAGCGACGTGGTGCTGGTGTCGGGTATTCAGCACGGTGCAGCTGAAATCGTCGCGCGTTACGACAGTCTCGGCAATATTCTGGAGGACTAATGGCCCGATTCGTGGTGTTAGTAATCGACAGTTTTGGCGTTGGTGCAATGAAAGACGTCACGCGGGTCAGGCCGCAGGATGCCGGAGCGAATACCTGTGGTCATATCCTGGGCGAACTCCCGCAGTTACGGCTGCCAACGCTGGAAAAGTTGGGGCTGATTAACGCTCTGGGCTTTGCCCCAGGCGTGATGAAACCCTCTGCATCAGCAGTCTGGGGCGTTGCGGAGCTGCAGCATGAAGGGGGAGATACCTTTATGGGCCATCAGGAGATTTTAGGCACACGGCCTCAGGCCCCGCTGCGGATGCCATTTAGCGACGTCATCGATGGAGTTGAACAGGCGCTGAAAGCCGCGGGCTGGCATGTGGAACGCCGCGGCGACGACCTGGCGTTTCTTTGGGTCAACGATGCGGTTGCGGTGGGCGATAACCTCGAAGCGGATTTAGGTCAGGTCTACAACATTACCGCCAATCTTGCCGTTATCCCGTTTGATGAAGTGCTAAAGATAGGCCGGGTGGTGCGTGAGCAGGTTCAGGTTGGGCGCGTGATCGCGTTTGGCGGTCAGCTTGCAGACAGTCAGCGCATTCTGGATGCCGCCGAGACCAAAGAGGGACGCTTTATCGGTATTAACGCCCCACGCTCCGGCGCCTATGAAAATGGCTTCCAGGTCAGGCATATGGGTTTTGGTGTAGATGAGCAGGTACAGGTACCGCAAAAACTGTATGACGCCGGAATCCCTACCGTGCTGGTCGGTAAAGTGGCGGACATCGTTGGCAATCCGCACGGGCGCAGCTGGCAAAACCTGGTGGATAGCCAGCAGATCATGGATATCACGCTTAACGAATTTAACGCTGAGTCGACGGTATTTATCTGTACCAACATTCAGGAGACCGACCTCGCCGGGCACGCGGAAGACGTGGCACGTTATGCGGAGCGGTTGCAGCTTGTCGATCTTAATCTTTCGCGCCTTCTGGCCGCTATGGATCCAAATGACTGCCTGGTGGTTATGGCCGATCACGGTAACGATCCGACCATTGGTCACAGCCATCATACCCGGGAAGTTGTGCCGGTATTGGTATATCAACAGGGGCTGGAGCCTGCGCAATTAGGCATCCGGGCGACGTTATCTGACGTTGGCGCTACGGTGTGTGAATTTTTCGGCGCGGCGGCACCACAAAATGGCTGTTCTTTTCTCTCGGCATTGCGCCTTACAGGAGACACTTTATGAACTTTGATCCGACGGGCTACACCTGGGTCCACGAACATCTGCATATCGATCTCTCCGGGTTCAAGAATAACCTCGACTGCCGGTTAGATCAGTACGATCTCATTTGTCAGGAAATGAAGGATCTCCGGGCGTTAGGCGTCAGCAACATTATTGAGATGACCAACCGCTATATGGGGCGTAATCCGCAATTCATGCTCGACCTGATGCGCGAGACCGGAATCAACGTCGTGGCCTGCACAGGCTATTACCAGGATGCGTTCTTCCCTGAACATGTTGCGGCCCGCAGCGTGGAACAGCTCGCGCAGGAGATGGTCGATGAGATAGTTATCGGTATTGATGGTACTGAATTGAAGGCCGGAATTATCGCGGAAATCGGCTCCAGTGAAGGTGTGATTACGCCGCTTGAAGAGAAGGTGTTTATCGCCGCGGCGCGGGCACACATCGAAACCGGACGCCCCATCTCAACCCATACCTCTTTTAGCACGATGGGGGTGGAACAGTTGGTGTTGCTACAGGCGCGCGGCGTCGACCTTTCCCGCGTAACCGTTGGTCACTGCGACCTGAAAGATAACCTCGACAATATCTTACGCATGATCGATCTCGGTGCGTATGTGCAATTCGATACCATCGGTAAAAACAGCTATTACCCGGACGAGAAGCGCATTGGCATGCTGCATGAGCTACGTAATCGCGGGCTGCTTAATCGCGTGATGCTCTCCATGGATATTACCCGTCGCTCGCATTTAAAAGCCAATGGCGGCAATGGCTATGACTATCTGTTAACCACTTTTATCCCACAGTTGCGCCAGTCAGGATTCAGCCAGGCCGATGTGGACACGATGTTGCGTGATAACCCCTCACAATTTTTCCAATAAGGACAGAATCATGAAAAAGATTGGCGTTGCTGGCTTACAGCGTGAGCAGATTAAAAAGACCATCGAAACCGCAGCACCGGGCTGCTTTGAAGTCTCCATTCATAACGATATGGAAGCGGCGATGAAGGTGAAATCCGGACAACTGGATTACTACATCGGCGCTTGTAACACCGGCGCGGGTGCAGCGCTGTCGATTGCCATCGCGGTGATTGGCTACAACAAAAGCTGCACTATCGCCAAGCCGGGTATTAAGGCGAAAGACGAACATATCGCAAAAATGGTTGCGGAAGGGAAAGTGGCTTTTGGTCTCTCCGTCGAACATGTTGAACATGCGATTCCGATGCTGGTTAACCACCTGAAATAAAAGGCATGACTATGGATCTGTATATTCAGATTGTGGTGGTGGCCTGCCTGACCGGCATGACGTCACTTCTGGCACACCGCTCGGCGGCCGTCTTTCATGACGGCATCCGCCCGATTCTGCCGCAGCTGATCGAGGGGTACATGAATCGCCGTGAGGCGGGAAGTATCGCGTTTGGTCTGAGTATCGGCTTTGTGGCGTCGGTGGGGATCTCCTTTACCCTGAAAACCGGCTTGCTCAACGCCTGGCTGCTGTTCCTGCCGACGGATATTCTCGGCGTGCTGGCGATGAACAGCCTGCTGGCGTTCGGTCTGGGCGCTATCTGGGGCGTATTGATTCTGACCTGCCTGCTGCCGGTGAACCATCTGCTCACGGCGCTGCCGGTTGATGTGCTGGGTAGCCTCGGTGAACTGAGTTCTCCAGTGGTGTCCGCATTCGCACTCTTCCCGCTGGTGGCGATTTTCTACCAGTTTGGCTGGAAGCACAGCATTATCGCGGCGGTGGTAGTACTGATGACCCGCGTGGTGGTGGTGCGTTACTTCCCGCATCTGAACCCAGAATCGATTGAGATTTTTGTGGGGATGATGATGCTGCTGGCGATCGCCATTACGCATGATATTCGCCACCGCGGTGATGAAGAGATGGATGCCAGCGGGCTATCGGTCTTTGAAGAACGAACTTCGCGGATTATTAAAAACCTGCCGTATATTGCCATCGTCGGCGCGCTGATTGCCGCCGTTGCCAGTATGAAAATTTTTGCTGGTAGCGAGGTCTCAATTTTTACGCTGGAAAAAGCCTATTCGGCAGGGATTACGCCGGAGCAGTCGCAGACGCTGGTTAACCAGGCGGCGTTGGCGGAGTTTATGCGCGGGCTGGGCTTTGTACCGATGATTGCGACAACCGCACTGGCGACGGGCGTTTACGCGGTAGCGGGTTTCACCTTCGTTTATTCCGTTGGCTACCTGGCACCGAATCCGTGGATTGCGGCAATCCTTGGCGCTATCGTGATTTCAGCGGAAGTGCTGCTGCTGCGCTCTATTGGCAAATGGCTGGGGCGTTATCCATCAGTACGTAACGCATCGGACAATATTCGTAATGCGATGAATATGCTGATGGAAATGGCACTGTTGATCGGTTCGATTTTTGCCGCCATCAAGATGGCAGGCTACACCGGTTTCTCAATTGCGGTAGCGATCTACTTCCTCAATGAATCGATTGGACGTCCGGTACAGAAGATGGCCGCGCCGGTAGTGGCGGTGATGATCACGGGCATCGTACTGAATATTCTCTACTGGTTTGGTCTGTTTGTTCCGGCCTGAGGAGGCGTAAAACATGAAGACGTTTCCTCTGCAAAGCCTGACGCTCACGCAAGCACAGCAAAAGCAGTTTGCGCTGGTGGATACGATTTGCCGTCACTTTCCTGGCGCTGATTTTCTGGCCGGAGGTGATTTGGGATTGGCTACGGGGCTAAATCAGCCTCGGGTGACGCAACGTGTGGAAAAGGTGCTGGCCGAGGCATTTCATGCTGAGGCCGCAGCGCTGGTTCAGGGGGCGGGCACCGGGGCTATTCGCGCCGGGCTGGCTGCGCTGCTCAAACCCGGCCAGCGTCTGCTGGTTCATGATGCGCCGGTGTATCCCACAACGCAGGTACTCGTTGAGCAGATGGGTATTACCCTGGTCAGGGCGGATTTTAACTGCCTCCCGGCAATCACGCAGGCGATTACGCAGCATCGTCCTGACGCCGCACTGGTGCAGCATACGCGTCAGCAACCGCAGGATCGTTACGTGTTAGCCGAGGTGTTGGCGGAAATAACAAAGTACGGCGTGCCGACGTTAACCGACGATAACTACGCGGTGATGAAGGTTGACGGTATCGGCTGTGAATGTGGGGCGACGCTGTCTACCTTTTCCTGCTTCAAGCTCTTTGGTCCGGAGGGAGTAGGGGCGGTGGTCGGCAAGGCGGAGGCTATCGCTAAAATCCGTGCGACGCTTTATTCCGGTGGCAGCCAGATTCAGGGGGCGCAGGCGCTGGAGGTGCTCCGCGGCCTGGTTTTCGCTCCGGTGATGCATGCGGTACAGGCTGGCGTTTCCGAACGATTGCTGACGATGCTCAATAGCGGAGTGCTGCCCGAGGTGAAAAAAGCCGTCATCGCCAATGCTCAGTCGAAGGTGCTGATCGTGGAGTTTCACCAGCCGATTGCCGCTCGTGTGCTGAAAGCGGCACAAGAGAGAGGCGCGCTGCCATACCCGGTGGGAGCTGAGTCGAAGTATGAGATCCCTCCACTGTTCTATCGCCTTTCGGGGACGTTTCGCGAAGCGAGTCCGTCGTTGGGCGATTATGCGATTCGAATCAATCCAAACCGAAGTGGAGAAGAAACGGTGCTGCGTATTTTGCGCGAGAGCGTGAGTGAGATAACATGTGAATGAGCACCTAATCTATAAATGCAAAAACCGGGAAGTTCCCGGTTTTTTTGTATCTGCGCAATCGCTTCTATTACTGATTCGCAGCCGGGCCACAGCCACCAATAATTTTTGAAATCGAAATTGCTGGATGCAGGAAATAATCGTAGCTGCAGTTATTTTTTGTGTTTTCGATATGACCAGTACACGCGGTTAGCGTAGCCAGAACACCAGCAATGATGGTGATTTTTGCAAATTTAAACATGTCAAAATCCTTGTTAGATATCTATTTCTAAATGGATGAAGTCCATTTTTCGCCGGATAAGATATCAACTAACATAAACTTTAAGTAGTCCAGAAAAGGACATGTCGCTTTATATATAAAACATACGATTAGTGAATTGAATTTAAATAAAAAAGCCTGGTATTAATAAATAATACCAGGCTACGGATTTAATTAATTAGCGAAATGTTTTTCTGAAATTCAACATAAAGCCTTTATCGCTGATGTTGTCCTCTTTCCACTGGTAAGCGTCCAGATTCAGGCTGGCGTCTTCGGCGCTGTATTTCACGCCGACCGTCGCCAGGCCGTTGACGCCTCCGCCTTTTTGGTCGTCGTCTACGCTAAAGGACTGGCCTGTGGCACCTTGCAGTGACGCAGTACGCTGGCTCTTGCTGTAGCTCAGGTTCGGACCGCCTTCCAGCGTGGCGCTGGCGCTCCAGCCATTTTCAGCGGTATAGTCGAACTTCATTCCGACAATGGAATCCACAGCGGTTTCGCTGCCAGCGTTCATCGAAAGGTTAAAGTCCCCCGCACTACGCTCTTTATAGCTGCCTTCCAGCGTATGACGGAATTTCACCCCCGGCGTACGGCGTGACTTTCAACGTATCGTTGAGCATGGTGAAGGTTTTCGCCCCTTCGCTGCGGAACTCAAGATACTGCTGACGTGCGTTGGAATCCGCCACCTTATTGGTGTCGCCATAAGAGACAGAACGGCTGCTGTCGAGGTTGTGTACGTCATAACGCAGGCTGTTCTTCCACGCCAGACCTTCATTAAACGCCATGCTGTGCTTCAGACCAAAGAACTGGCTGTAGCCGCCGGTCAGGCCGTTGTCGCCCGCGGTCTTCGAACCGTCACCGTCCAGGCGCGCGATACCGTACTCCAGCGTCAGATTCTGGCTGGCGGTGAGATCCAACGACTGACGTAATGCCAGCATGTCGTACTGGGTATCGTTGCCCAACTCAGCGCGCGGGTCGCCTTTCGCTACGACGTTGAACGCCAGGCCATCTTTAATTTGCGGCGCGGCATCGGCCAGCATGGTAAAGCGGTTGCTTAGCACGCGGGCTTCACGGAACGCGGTGATAGCCTGACTGCCGCTCACCTGCTTAAGCGCGTTGTTCAGTTCAGCGGTGGAGCCAACGTTGAGGCTGGTGTACAGCTCGTTGTTGGTGTAACCGGCGTCGAGCGCCTGCGCCACGTCACTGACAGAACCATCGGTCGCCACATCGGCATAGGCGTTTTTGGTCATGGTGACGTCAACGTTGCCGCTGGCATCGGTGCTGCCCTGTGCATTCCACACCACGGAGGTGGATTGAATGGCACCTGCGTCGGACAGGTTGCTGCCCTCGACCACGTTGTCAAAGCTGACGGTGGTGTCGGCAGTACCTGCGGTAAAACCGGTGTTAATCTCCACGCCGTTCATGCTGGCATTGCTGACCATCAACTTACCGGCGCTGCCATCAGCGCTGGTGCCGACCACATAGCCCGACAGGTTGTTGGTGGCCGTTGAATCTGCACTGTCGCTGGTGGTAACGGTTGTCGTACCATCGGTAATGGTAGGTTCCGTGGGGGCCGTGAAGTCAACATAATGCACTTCCGTACCGTCGCCGTTTTCGCCGCTGCCTTCAATGGTTTTACCATCCTGCTTGATAAAGCCGGAGCCAGTCACGTTGTCATCAATGTAGACCGTGCCGTTGTTGACGATATGGCCGTTACTGCCCAACTGGCTGAAGGCGTAGGAGTTGCTGGCGTAAATATTGATGGTGCCGTTATTTTCGATCACTGCATCGGATTTGGCATCTGATTCCAGCTGCATCCCGACCATACCGGTTTGTGTGGTACCTTCGGTTCCCACATTGATGGTGCCGTTATTGACCATCTTCGCACTGCCGTGCGCGGACATCGCCACATTGTTGGTTTTATCAATGTTGATGGTGCCGTCGTTAATGGCTTTACTGCCGCCATTATTTTTCGAGGTAGTGACCTGTCCGTTAATGACGCCAGTGCTGCCGTTGTATAGCGTGTGCCCGCTCCCGCCGGTGGCGATATCGGCATCGCTGTTCACTGTCCCCCAGTTATTGAAGGTGCCAGACCACAAGCTATTATCCGCCAGCGTCATCACGCCGCCTTCCAGGTTATTGAGCGTACCGTTTTTATCGACGGAGCCGTTTTTGACGGTGCCCGCGTTATTGACGGTTGACGCCGCGGTGAAGGTCAGTTTATCGACTTCGCCGCCAGCGTTGTTGTTCAGTACCGCACCACCCGATGCGCCGGTCCAGTCCGTCACGATGCCGGTATTGTTCATGGTGCTGGCCCACTGCTCAACCGTGTTCATGGAACCGCTGTTGTTGATGATGGAACCTGCGACGGTGGTGCCGGTTTTTCCGGTCACGGTGCCTGTATTGTTGAAGATACCGCCGTCAACGGAGACCGCCGTGGTTGTACCTTCGTTGGTATAGGTGCCGCCTGTTGCAATACTGACGCTGCTGATGCTACCGGTGTCGGCATTGGTTAAATCGCCGTAATTTTTAACGATGACTTTTCCGTCGCTGACGGTGCCCGCATTGCTAATGTGTACGGTTTCCGTTGCGATCGGATTGGTAATGATGGTTTCGCCGGTAAGCGTTTCGCCTGCGGCGGTAATGACATCGCCATCAGCAAAAGTAAGGGAAACGTTGCTGTCGGTTGGGTTGTAGTCGTCGCTGCCCTGGCAGTTGCTGTCATAACAGACCATACCGTAGTTAACCACGGTACTTTTGCTGTCAGTCAAGAAAGGCTTGCCGTAATTGGCATCAATATTGATGAAGCCGGTGGTGTCGTTAATCACGATGCCGCCATTCAGCGCCGCCATGCCCACCAGTTGGTTATCATCGGTTTTGGTGACGCCCTCATCGGCGGTGAGATTAATAGTGCCCTGGTTAATGGCTGTGCCGCCATTGAGCGCCATCATGCCGAAGCCCGCATTATTGACGGTAATGGTACCCGTATTGGTGGCGATTGCATCGCCATAACCACTGTCGGTTGAGCCTGCCACCATTGCCGAGCTGGTCAGATAGAGTTGTGATGGTGACCAGTAGCTTTTGCTGGCGACGGTATTATCGTCGTTCAGCGTCGGGACAAAGCCATCCAGGTAAATATCTCCGGCATTGAGGGCCGTCCCCTTACTGGCGGATACACCATAGACCCCCGCACCCAGGAGACTTATGGTGGCGCCTGCCTCGTTGCTCACTTCGCCGTAGTTTTCCGCCAGCATGGCGTACAGCGTATTTTGGTACCATATCAGCGGGAAAGTTCCTATTCCGCTATCCCAACCTGGGGTTAATGACGATACCAGCGTGATTGATCCTCCCGCTGCGTTGCTAACTATCGATCCTTGATCGGTAGCCGCAGTGATTGCATTACGGTTGCTATGACCGCTTGTGGCATAGGCGCTAATATCGCCACTGTTTTTTGCCTGTGCGCCGCTGCGGGCGAATAATAGGGCGGCAGCGCCGTCATCAACGATAGCTCCCTGATTATCGATCGATGAACCCTGACCTTTTACGGTTAATATTGCGTTGTTGATGTAATAGTCGCTGGGCAAAACTGTTTCTGTGATTTTAATTACAGAGTTTTGGTCTAACGTTAAGCTGCCGCCGTTTTGTACATTGGCCAGTGTCACTGAGCCGCCGGGGAGGGTGGTGATATTCAATGTGGACTCACCGCTTAATGTGACACTGCTAGCACCGTCTATATTTATGCCTTTAACAGACGATGCTTCGCCATCGCCACTTTCGGCGTAGTTGATATCAATACCGCCCATCAGATTGACGGTATTGCCATCACCTTTGACCGTGAGGCCGTATGTATCCAGCCACTGTCCACTTACCGTGCTCACATCGCTAACATTGATGTTAAGCGAGCCGGTTAGATCCACCTGATTGTTCGTGCCGCTGACGGTGATTCCCTGGAGGGTATCGCTGTTGCTGGCCATCTGGCTATCTGCGTCATAGTCACCGCTGATTGTGACGTTGCCGGTAATATTCAGCGTATTGTTATCACCCGCCATATCGAGGCCCTGTGCGCCACGGTATACGCTGTTGCTGTCCTCGACAGCGGTCACATTGATATCACCATCCAGCGTCGCCTGTGACGAGTCGCCACTCATTTTTGCGCCAGTACCATTCAGGCTGATGTCGATATTCCCTTTATTATGAAAGACATTTCTTTCACCATCGATCACAAAACCCACGGAGTTTGCATCGCGCACGGTCGCGTTGCCGGTGTTTTTGATTTCGTTACCCGACCCGTCAGTGACGATACCCGTCGCGCCGTTGGTGACCAGCATGTCACCTGCCTGAGTCAGGCTATTATCATTACCATCAATGACTGCAGCGATAGAGCCCGCGCCATCCACGGTGATATCACCCGTATTCGCGATTCGGGAATTATCGCCCGCAATGACGGTACCCGTTGCGCCCTGCGCAATGGTTTGATCTCCTTCGCCAATAACCAGCGCCTTATTACCTGCGATGTACAGTCCGGTAGACCCCGCGCCGGTGACCGTTGAGTCGCCGGTGTTATCAATCACCGCACCGTCACCGGTCATTTTGGCTCCGGTCGCGCCGTCGGTAACGTTTAGCTCACCATCGTTAGTAATGCGCGTTTTGTCGCCGGTGATGCTGATACCGATAGAGCCTGCGCCGCTGACATCGGTGGTGCCGATATTATCGAAGGTGGCGCTGTTGCCGTTAATCAGGATGCCCGTTGCGCCGCCGGAAATATCCTGCTTCCCTTCGCTGTTAATGGTTGCGTTGTCGCCGTCAATATATAGCCCGGTAGAACCTGCGCCGCTGGCGGTGGTATCGCCTTTATTGTCGATGAGGACATCATCACCGGTAATCTTTGCCCCGGTAGCGCCGTCGGCCACATAGAGTTCACCATCGTTGATAACGTGCGAGTTGTCGCCATTGACGATGGAGCCGGTTGAACCTTGACCGCTGATGTTAGAGGTGCCGGTATTCGCCACCGTGGTTTCGTTGCCATCGATCACCATGCCGGTGCCGCCACCTGTGACGTCAATGCCACCGGAAATGCGGGTGGTGGTGCCGTTACCTGAAATCAGCGCGCCGGTTGCGCCGTCGACGGTGCTTTGTCCTGAAATCGTATTGGTGGTGTTGTCACCGGTAATGACGATGCCGACCGCACCATCGCTGACGGAGGAATCACCGCTTAACGCGTTGTTTGTCCGATCGCCGGAGATGATGACGCCAGTTTTACCTTCACCACGGGTATCAACCCCGCGATCGGCAGTATTTGAAGCGTCATCGCCAGCGACGACGGTTGTCTGGTCATCGGCAACGATCAGGTATCCCTGGTTGTCATATTTCCAGTACAGGCCGCTTCCTTGTACCGTACCTTCAATGACGGCGGCATTATCGTCGGTCACTTTCCAGTCGGAAACCAGCAGCGTTTTACCGTCTTGTAACGCGATCTGCCACCGATCGTCCTGTTCGACGTAATTCCATACGGCGCCGCCGAGGTCCGTGCCGCTATCCAGCTTGATGCCGTCAAATGTCAGTGTGTTCAGGCCTTTATCGATGGTGACGCCGTTACTGAAGGTAATAACAGAGGTATCATCAGGTGGTGTAGGTGTTACATCGCCGCCATCGTCGTCGGGAGGCGTGGGCGTTACATCGCCGCCATCGTCGTCGGGAGGCGTGGGCGTTACATCGCCGCCATCGTCGTCGGGAGGCGTGGGCGTTACATCGCCGCCATCGTCGTCGGGAGGCGTGGGCGTTACATCGCCGCCATCGTCATCGGGAGGTGTGGGCGTTACATCACCGCCATCGTCGTCGGGAGGCGTGGGCGTTACATCACCGCTATCGTCGTCAGGAGGTGTGGGCGTTACATCGCCATTATCTGATGGGGTTGCCGGAGTATCATTATGGTGGGAATGGCCGCCGCCATTGTTATCGATACCTATCGCTACACCAGCTGTTAGCGCAGCGACACCACCTGCGACCCATCCCCAGTGATTGTCTTGTTCTGTATAATCTGCCAGGCAGCGTGCGGAGAGTTTGTTACGTTCGGCTTTTGATAATACGGATATATCAGTAGGGCAATCATTGTCATCGTCGCTACTATCTGCGGCTATCGCCGGGAGATAGTAAGTTTGCAACGCAAGAGCAATACCCACAGCAATGAGTTTTTTCCTTTGCATAATCGACATCCTTAAATAAATACGCACAAAATATGCCATTGAAGGCATAAATTTATTTCGAGGTAATTTATTATTTTGCCACTGAATGACCGTGCTTCGTCAAATTACTCAATGGTCATGTATTATTTAGGATGTGAATTAGATTTATGGGTTGTACGGATATAAATAGGGTATTTTACGTGTTTTTTATAAATTAGAGCGCAGATTCATTTTGTTGGTGAATGAGTTTAGTCTTTCTTAATTCAGGTTTGAGAATAAATCATGAATAATAAACGAGAAAATAAATGCCCTGAGAGTCAGGGCATTTATTTGCATTCAATTAATGGTTTGAGAACCAGTTCAGCTTATCGCGAAGGCCTACCACACGACCAACAATAATTAACGCTGGGCTTTCAACCTGTTGCGCCAACTCTCCTAGCTGAGTCAGCTCGCCATTGACGACACGCTGTTTCACGGAGGTACCGTTTTCTACCAGGGCGACGGGCATATCGGGCTGCATGCCAAATTCGATCAATTTTTCCTGAATCGTGGCCGCCTGGTTCAGCCCCATGTAGAACACCAGCGTTTGTTTCTCTGCTGCCAGGTTTTCCCAGTCCAGCTCACCGCCGGTTTTCAGGTGTCCGGTAACCAGACGCACGCTCTGAGCGTAATCACGATGGGTCAGTGGAATGCCGGAATAGGCAGAACAACCGGAGGCTGCGGTAATACCCGGCACTACAGAGAATGGGATACCGGCATGGCACAGCGTTTCCAGCTCTTCGCCACCGCGGCCAAAGATGAACGGGTCGCCACCTTTCAGTCGAACCACGCGCTTGCCCTGTTGTGCTTCACGCAGCAGGATCTGGTTGATCTCTTCCTGCGGTACGCAGTGATAGCCCGCACGTTTACCGACGAACACTCGGTCTGCATCGCGGCGTACAAGGTTCATGATATCGTCGGAAACCAGACGGTCATAGACCACGACATCCGCTTGCTGGATCTGCTGTAGCCCTTTCAGCGTCAGCAGGCCGGCATCGCCAGGACCGGCGCCAACCAGCACCACTTCACCACGGTGATCCAGCGGTTCGCTGAGCATTTGCTCAGTGGTTTCCTCGACGGCTTTCAGGTCATTGTTCGCCAACGACTGCGCCAGGCGGTCATTCACGAACAATTTTTCCCAGAAGCGGCGACGTTCACCCATGCTGGCAAACTGTTGCTTCACTCGGGAACGCAACTTGCCGGCATACTGCGCGACCTGGCCCAGATGCTGAGGCAGTACGGATTCAAGCCTTTCACGCAGCAGACGGGCCAGCACTGGCGATGTCCCGCCGGAGGAGACCGCCACCATCAGCGGTGAGCGGTCGATAATGGAGGGCATGATAAAACTGGCTGCTTTTGGCGCATCGACCACGTTGCAGAAGATACGACGTGATTCTGCGGCGGTGCTGACGCTTTGGTTGACGGCATCGTCATCGGTGGCGGCAATAGCCAACCAGCAGGTGTCGAGCAGGGACTCATCGAACGGCCCCTCAACCAGCGTCAGCATGTTTTCATCTGCCCATACTTTGAACTGCGGAATAAACGCCAGCGCATTAACCGTTAAACGGGCGCCCGCTTCCAGCAGTAACCGCGCTTTGCGTTCTGCGACATCACCACCGCCGACGATCAAGCAGTCGCGGTCACGTAGTTGACAAAATATAGGCAAATGATCCACGACATTACCCCTTAATTATTGGCAGCAGCCTCAGAATCTACCCATTAGGCTATCTTATTTGTCAGTTTGTCCCTGGGCAGTGCTCGCAATCCTCACGTACTGCATGTACGTTCCGGTTGTTCCGCGCTGTCCGTGTTCAAACTGCCTGCATCGAATACGCCTACTGGGCAAGATTTTCAGCTTGATTGATTTTTGCCGGAGCCGGACGCTCCGATTTTGGCGTAGCATACCAATAACCCAATCCCATGAATACGACACCGGACAAAGTATTACCGAGTGTCACCCACAGCAGGTTATGACCAATTCCTGACAGGGTATAGGCTTCGCTGTGGTGGCCGAACCAGGAGAGGGCAAACAGCGTCATGTTGGCAACGGAGTGCTCGTAGCCGGAAGCGATAAACGCCAGCAGACACCACCAGATAGCGAGGAATTTTGCCGCGCCTTCGGTACGGATTGCCATCCAGATTGCCAGACAAACCAACCAGTTACACAGTGCGCCTTTAAAGAACAAAACCATTGCAGGCGCGGTCGTTTTCGCCAGAGCAACCGAATGGACGATGCTGGTATCGACCGGCAGCAGGCTACCGCCACCCCAGCTGTAAAGCAGGGCGACAAACACGGAACCGACCAGGTTACCCAGCCAGGTTTTTGGCAGGATAGCCCACATCTGACCGTGGCTGATGGTGCCTGCTTTGACGCCGAGTGTCAGAAACATGGTGTGACCGGTAAACAGTTCCGAACCGGCAATAATGACCAGCGTTAAGGCGATACCAAAGGTTGCACCCATCACCAGAGGACGAACGGACGGGTCGAGCAGATTACCGAGGGTGAAAATAAGAATGATGCCGAGACCCACATAGGCTCCCGCCATTGCCGAACTGATCCAGAATCCAAGCGGGTTATTAGCCGACAGGCGTGCGATGCGCGCAGCGTTAGCCGCACACTTATTAATAGTGTCTGTGAACATGTGTTGATTATCCTTGAAGTACAAACAATAAAAAGAAATCGTAACCGTAGGCCGGACAAGGCATTTATGCCGCCATCCGGCAATGTGCCTGTGCAATTGCCTGATGGCGCTACGCTTATCAGGCCTACCAATAAAAGACCTACAAATACGTCAAAAAAGGGGAGGCGTTGCGCCTCCCAAAATTAATTAACCGCGCAGTTGCACCGTGCCGTCTTTCACTCGCGCTTCGTAATGTTTCACGGAGAACTGTTCGTCTTCCATGCACAGACCGTCGCTTAAGCGAAAACGCTGTTTTTTCAGCGGGCTGGCAACCCACAATTCGCCCTGATGTTCAGCAATCAGCCCACGAGAAAGCACGCTGGACTCAAAGAACGGGTCGATGTTGCTGATCGCAAACACCTGGTCGCTGTGATACGGGCGGAAAATCGCAACCTGCTCGTTACCTAACAGGGCGCAGACGCCTGTTGCAGGCAGAATGTCATCGATTTTGCAGATGTTTTTCCACTGGCTCATGCGTTTTCCTCCACCAGAGTCACCGGGATACGCTCATAAGGCGTCGCCGGACGATGTTGTTCACGTTCAGGCACAACCTGGACATTCGGATCGCGTTTTTCGCTGTTGATAAAGTGTTTGAAGCGAACCTGCGCGGATGGGGTGTTAACGGTTTCTGTCCACTCACACACCACAGCTTCACGCAGACGGGCCATCTCTTCTTCAAGATGTTGGTTCAGACCCAACTTGTCGTCGATGATGACGGACTTCAGATACTCGATACCGCCTTCCAGATTGTCTAACCACGGTGCGGTACGGGTCAGTTTGTCGGCAGTACGGATGTAGAACATCATGAAACGGTCAAGGTACTTGAGCAGCGTTTCGCGATCGATATCCGCTGCCAGCAGGTCTGCATGACGAGGTTTCATCCCGCCGTTACCGCAAACGTACAGGTTCCAGCCTTTCTCAGTGGCGATGATACCCACGTCTTTACCCTGAGCTTCCGCACATTCACGGGTACAGCCGGAGACGCCGAACTTCATTTTGTGCGGGGTACGAATGCCTTTGTAGCGATTTTCCAGCTCCACGCCGAAGCCCACGCTATCGCCGACGCCGTAACGGCACCAGGTGCTGCCTACGCAGGTTTTCGCCATACGCAGCGCTTTGGCATACGCGTGACCGGTTTCAAAACCGGCTTCAATCAGCTGACGCCAGATTTCCGGCAGGTCATCTTTCTGCGCGCCGAACAGGCCGATACGCTGAGAACCGGTAATTTTGGTGTACAGGTTAAATTCGCGCGCGATACGGCCCACAGCCACCAGGCCTTCAGGGGTAATTTCGCCACCCGCAGAGCGCGGGATCACGGAATAAGTACCGTCTTTCTGGATGTTCGCCAGGAAATTGTCGTTGGTGTCCTGCAACGGCGTGTGCTGCGGTTTGAGGATGTACTCATTCCAGCAGGAAGCCAGCAGGGAACCTACGGTAGGTTTACATACTTCACAGCCGTAGCCTTTCCCGTGTTTTGCCAGCAGTTCTTCGAAGGTTTTGATGCCTTCTACGCGGATGAGATGGAACAGTTCCTGACGTGAGTACGGGAAGTGTTCACACAGATTGTTGTTAACTTCGATACCCTGTTTCGCCAGTTCGGCGTTCAGAACCTGCGTTACCAGCGGGATACACCCGCCGCAGCCGGTCCCGGCTTTGGTTTCTGCTTTCAGCGCCGCAACGGTATGGCAGCCCTTGTTGATAGCGGCAACCAGCATGCCTTTGGTGACGTCAAAACAGGAGCAAATCTGCGCGCTGTCCGGCAGTTTATCGACACCGATAGACGGCTTACCGCTGCCCGCGTGTGCTGGCAGAATCAGTGAATCCGGATTTTCCGGCAGTTCGATGGCGTTCAGCACCAGTTGCAGCAGATTGCCGTAATCGCTGGTGTCGCCCACCAGAACCGCGCCGAGCAGGGTTTTGTTATCTTCGCTAACGATCAGGCGTTTGTAGACTTCTTTGCTTTCGTCGAGATAGACGTAGCTACGTGCGCCCGGCGTGCGCGCATGCGCATCACCAATACCACCGACGTCAACGCCGAGCAGCTTCAGCTTGGCGCTCAGGTCCGCGCCTTCAAAGGCGTTTTCAGTTTCGAGAATATGGTCAACGGCAACCTGCGCCATTTTATAGCCTGGAGCGACCAGACCATACACGCGGTTGTTCCAACTGGCGCATTCGCCGATGGCATAGATGTCCGGGTCAGATGTCTGGCAAGTGTCGTTAATGACGATACCGCCGCGTGGCGCGACGTCCAGACCGCACTGGGTGGCCAGTTTGTCGCGTGGACGAATACCGGTAGAGAAGACGATGAAATCGACTTCCAGTTCGCTACCGTCGGCAAAACGCATGGTTTTGCGCGCTTCGGTGCCTTCCTGAACGATTTCTTTGGTGTTTTTGCTGGTGTGCACACGCACGCCCATGCTTTCAATTTTGCGACGTAACTGCTCGCCACCCATATGATCCAGCTGTTCAGCCATCAGCATTGGGGCGAATTCAATCACGTGGGTTTCAACGCCGAGGCTTTTCAGCGCACCGGCGGCTTCCAGGCCCAGCAGGCCACCGCCGACCACGGCACCGCGTTTGCTGCGGCGCGCGCAAGACTCAATGGCGTTGAGGTCTTCGATGGTGCGGTAAACGAAGCAGTCCTGGGTTTCCGAACCTTTAATCGGTGGGATCCACGGGTAAGAGCCCGTCGCCATGATCAGCTTATCGTAGTAAACCGTACGACCTGCGCTGGAGTGGATCACCTTCTCCTGGCGGTTAATGGTAATTGCTCGTTCGCCCACTAACACCTTAACGCCGTGCTTCTCGTAGAATCCTTCACGCACCAGAGAAAGCTCTTCGGCGGTGTGGTGGGAGAAGTAGGAAGACAGGTGTACGCGGTCGTACGCTTTGCGGGGTTCTTCACAGAAGACGGTAATATCAAAATTGGCAGCGTCGGATTTATCAAGAAGATCCTCAATAAAGCGATGGCCGACCATACCATTACCGATAATAGCGAGTCTGACTTTGCTCATTTTTGCCTCGATTTCTTTTCTATTACTGCCTACCTTAACGATTCAGCAACCGCGCTTATTGATGCAAATCAAATTCGCCCTTATATACTCCTTAAGAGGTATATAACTGATTTGTCAGCATTTTTATAAGTGACGGAATTATTTGGGTTTTCGTGTTTGTATAAATAGCGTACAAATTAAGGGGTTTTTGTAAGAATTGGCCTACATGACCAGTGAAAGAAGAGGAGGGTGAGAATGTGCCGGATGATGTGGGTACCATCCGGCAGTGAGATTAATGCGTTGCTGGGGCGTTATGCTGGCGATGGCGCGTGACAAACCCAAGAATAAAGCACATCACGAATACAACCGCATACAAGCCGTTAGCTGTTTGCAATGCCGCCTGCGGGCCGCTGTGTGCCACGATAGGGCCGGTGACGACGAAAGTGAGCATTGTGCCGATGGTGCCGCAGGTCAGAACGAAGTTAACCAGTTTGGGTGAGGCGACCTTCGTCTGCTGGGAGCCAAGGGTAATGATGGTGGTATAAATCGCACTGGAGAAGAAGCCCAGCGTCATAATAAACCACGGCATATGCTCTGGCGTACCGGTGATAAACAGATACATCAGGACGGTAGCCAGACCCGCCAGTACGGTCAGGATGCGCTGCAAATCGAAGAAACGCAGAATAAAGCTAAATGCCCACATGCCAACCATGTAAGACATCCAGAAGTCGCTGACCAGTTTACCCGCATCGTTCAGGCTCATGCCCAGACTTTTGGCGTACTCCGGGACCCAGGAGATAAAACCCAACTGACCGAGGATGTAGCACAGTGCAGCGATCGCCAGAAACAGCACGCCAATCCCCCATTTTTCTTTTACTACCGGCGCGTCTGACTGCTGAGCGTGTTTACCCAGTGCCGGGAATTCACAACCGAAGGTCAGCAGGAAAATGGCGACGTATACGAGGCCGATGCAGGCATAGACCCAATACCATTCGATGCTGCGCGCTAACAGGAACGCGGCAACCATCGGGAAAATCATGCCGGCCATGCTGAAGAAGGAGTCAGTAAACAGCAGGCGGGAACCGCGCTGGCGACCTTCGTACATTTGCGTTACCAGGAACGTACCAATCGACATGGTAATACCGCTCACCAGGCCCAATACAAACATGGCGGCGGAGAACAAGGCCAGGCTATGGCTGAACATCAGTCCGGCAACGGCCAGTACCATCAGGATAAAGCCGAAGCGCAACTGGGTTTTCAGTGGCACGATTTCCATTAACCATGCATTCAGAAAGATAGAGATCAGAATGCCGGCATTCAGGAAGGTGAAGGTGTTACTCATGCTGGAAACCGGCAAATGGAAGTAATCTGCGATGTTTCCCATCACCATCCCGGTGACAATTACCAACGCACCTGTCAGGGCGTAGGAGAGAAAGCTAATCCATGTGAGCTTGATGCGATTGCTGTTAGTCATGACTGGCCTGTATAGAAGTGTAAGGCGCATTGACTGCGCCGTGAGCGGGCAGATTTTAGGCGCTTTAGTGACGCATTTAAATATTTATCGGTAATAACTTGGTGCGTTACATTTTTCTATGTGATCTTGATCACATTGATACTTGCAGCCATGAGGTTACATTTGTTTCAGGTACGTAAAATTAAGTAAAGGGATGGCCTTGTCCTTGAAGGCTCTTTAGAATCAATTCACTTGCTTCATTTCTGCTCTTGTTAAGGAATTCTCATGCTCAAATCGACTCTGGCGGCTGTTGCAGCTGTTCTCGCTCTTTCTGCTCTCTCTCCCGCAGCACTGGCAGCAAAAGGTGATCCACATGTTCTGCTGACAACCTCTGCTGGTAACATTGAGCTGGAGCTGAACAGTCAGAAAGCCCCGGTTTCAGTGCAAAACTTTGTCGATTATGTCAACAGTGGTTTCTATAACAACACCACGTTCCACCGTGTGATCCCAGGCTTCATGGTGCAGGGCGGCGGTTTTACCGAGCAGATGCAGCAGAAGAAACCTAACCCGCCAATCAAGAATGAAGCCGATAACGGACTGCGTAACACTCGCGGCACGATTGCTATGGCGCGTACAGCGGATAAAGACAGCGCGACCAGCCAGTTCTTTATCAACATTGCAGATAACGCTTTCCTCGATCACGGCCAGCGCGACTTTGGCTACGCTGTTTTTGGTAAAGTTGTGAAAGGTATGGATGTCGCGGATAAAATCTCTCAGGTACAGACCCATGATGTCGGTCCATACCAGAATGTCCCGTCAAAACCGATTGTTATCCTTTCTGCTAAAGTCCTGCCGTAATCGTATCTTGCGCGGGTAGTTCTTGCCCGCGTTCACCCCTCTCTCTGCGTAACCCGAAATTGCTGCTTATACTTGTGGCAAGTGTCGGCTCATTCAGGGAGGTCACGTGAAAAAACTCACCGATAAACAAAAGTCCAGGCTGTGGGAACAACGGCGAAACGCCAATTTCCAGGCCAGCCGACGGCTGGAAGGCGTAGATATTCCACGGGTTACTCTGAGTGCTGAAGACGCCCAGGCGCGTCTTGAAGAGCTGAGGAGGCACTATGAGCGATAAATTCGGTGATGGTCGCGACCCGTATTTATATCCGGGCCTGAATGTCATGCGTAACCGTCTGGGGATTCATCAGGCGCAGCGTTTGGCGCAGGCGGCTTATGAACTGACAGCGCTGCGTGCGGCGACTATCGAATTGGGGCCGCTTAAACGGGGCTTACCGCACCTGTGCGCCATTCATCGCCAGCTGTATCGGGATATTTTTGACTGGGCGGGACACCTGCGTGAAGTCGATATTTACCAGGGCGATACTCGCTTTTGCCACTTCGCCTATATCGAGAAAGAGGGCAATGCGCTGATGCAGGACCTGGAAGATGAGTCCTGGCTGGTGGGATTACCGGAAGACAAGTTTGTCGATCGTCTTGCCCACTATTATTGCGAAATCAATGTGCTGCATCCGTTTCGCATTGGCAGTGGCCTGGCGCAGCGTATTTTCTTCGAACAGTTAGCGATTCATGCCGGGTATATGCTGAGCTGGGATGGCATTCCGGTTGAGGAGTGGAATCAGGCTAATCAGAGCGGGGCGATGGGTGACCTGTCTGCACTGCGGGTGATATTTCGTAAAGTGGTAAGCGAAGCCCCGGAAACTGAGTAGAATAGCGCGGTTCTTATGTACCGGAGCCGCCATGATCCTGCTTATTGATAACTATGATTCTTTTACCTGGAACCTGTACCAATACTTCTGCGAACTGGGCGCTGATGTCCTTGTCCGGCGCAACGACGAGCTGACGCTGGCGCAAATCGACGCGCTGAACCCGCAAAAAATCGTGATTTCCCCTGGGCCATGCACGCCGGATGACGCCGGTATCTCACTGGACGTTATTCGTCATTTCGCCGGTAAGCTTCCCTTGTTGGGTGTTTGTCTTGGTCACCAGGCGATGGCGCAGGCCTTTGGCGCGAGCGTGGTTCGGGCGGCTAAAGTGATGCACGGTAAAACCTCGCCGATTACCCATACCGGGCAGGGTGTTTTTCAGGGACTCGCTAACCCATTAACGGTGACGCGCTACCACTCTCTGGTGGTTGCCCCTGAGACGCTTCCCGAGTGCTTTGAGGTGACGGCCTGGAGTGAAACGCAGGAGATTATGGGCATTCGTCACCGCGAGTGGGATATGGAAGGGGTACAGTTTCACCCGGAGAGTATTCTCAGCGAACAGGGGCATCAGCTGCTGGCTAATTTTCTCAATCGCTGATTTGTAGTTGCTATTCAGTGATTTTTTATTCATATTTTGTGATTATAATTTCACTGGCGTTTCTGCTTAACAGGGTGGTAATGACATGGCAACTGAACAAACTGCAATTACGCGCGCGACATTCGATGAAGTGATTCTGCCGATTTATGCACCGGCTGAGTTTATCCCGGTAAAAGGAAAAGGGAGTCGAGTGTGGGATCAACAGGGCAAAGAGTATGTTGATTTCGCGGGCGGCATTGCAGTGACCGCGTTAGGGCATTGCCATCCGGCATTGGTTGAGGCGTTAAAAACCCAGGGTGAAACCCTGTGGCATACCAGCAACGTATTTACCAACGAACCGGCGTTGCGCTTAGGCCGTAAAATCATTGATGCGACCTTTGCCGAGCGCGTGCTGTTCATGAACTCCGGTACTGAAGCCAACGAAACCGCCTTTAAGCTGGCGCGCCACTATGCCTGCGTGCGTCATAGCCCGTTCAAAACCAAAATCATTGCCTTCCATAATGCGTTTCACGGCCGTTCGCTGTTTACCGTGTCCGTTGGTGGGCAGCCGAAATACTCCGACGGCTTTGGGCCAAAACCGGCGGATATCATCCATGTCCCGTTTAACGATCTGCATGCGGTCAAAGCGGTGATGGACGATCACACCTGCGCGGTGGTGGTTGAGCCTATTCAGGGAGAGGGCGGCGTCACTGCGGCAACGCCGGAATTCCTGCAAGGTTTGCGTGAACTTTGTGACCAGCACCAGGCGCTGTTGGTATTTGATGAAGTGCAGAGCGGGATGGGGCGTACCGGCGATTTGTTTGCCTATATGCACTACGGCGTGACGCCGGATATCCTCACCAGCGCGAAGGCGCTCGGTGGCGGCTTCCCGGTAAGTGCGGTGTTGACCACTCAGGAGATTGCCTCCGCGTTCCACGTGGGTTCGCACGGCTCCACCTACGGCGGTAACCCGCTGGCCTGCGCGGTAGCGGGGGCAGCGTTTGATATCATCAACACGCCGGACGTGCTGGGAGGCATTCAGGCCCGGCGTCAGGCGTTTGTCCAGCATTTGCACAAGATTGATCAACAGTTCGACATTTTCAGCGATATTCGCGGGATGGGGCTGCTGATTGGCGCTGAGCTGAAGCCGCAGTTTAAAGGCCGGGCGCGCGATTTCCTCTATGCCGCCGCGCACGAAGGGGTGATGGTGCTGAACGCCGGGCCGGACGTAATGCGTTTCGCGCCGTCGCTGGTAGTAGAGCAGGCGGATATCGATGAAGGGATGCAGCGCTTCGCGCAGGCGGTAGCGAAGGTGGTGGGCTGATTGCCGGAAAGGCGGCGCGTACAGGGTAAGGTGTGATTCGTAGGCCGGATAAGCGTAGCGCATCCGGCAAATCTCTTAACCTTTCATGTCCCGTAGTCGGCGGCTCAGCCAGATCCCGTGGTGCGGTCGCTGACGCCATGCTACCGACGAAATGGTATGCATGGTGTTCAGATGCCCAAGAACCCGCTGCAGATGCTGCTCAAGGGTGCTTAACGGACCATGGGACAGCATCTCTGGCGCTTCGAGAATATTCACATCTCCCGAGCTTCCCGGCCCATCATATTCCAGCCGCTGCTGACAGCGCTGGAGCGCAATTTCGCAGGACTCCAGATACCGCTGCGCCAAATCCGGCGTCAGCATCGTATGTTCCCTTGCCAGCGTGGTCATCGCGTTGATGTGTTCAACGATGAACTGGCTGTGCGTAACCCACAGTTTCATGTCTGCAAGGTAGTGCGAGTTAAATCCCGGCTCCTGCATTGCCTGGTTCAGCGAGTTGAACAGCGTGTTTTGCGTCTGGTTGACGCGCATGCGTTGATACGCCAGCGGCGTGGCCTGTGGATCGTTGCTGAGGATCAGACGAATGGCCTCCTGGTCGGCTTCTAACGCATCGTGGGCGTTTTTACGCAGCAGACCGCTCTGCCACTGTGGCCACAGCCAGAGCGTGCCGCCAAAGGCGATTAAGCAGCCAATGACCGTATCGACAAACCGCGGCACGATAAACTCTTCCCCGTTCAGCGTCAGCAGTTGCAGGGTGTATACCGCCGTTACCGTAAAACCGACGGTAGCCCAGCCGTAGTTTTTACGGATGATCAGATAGCTCACCAGGGTGATCAGCAGCATGGCCGCCAGCGTGAAACCTTCGGGAATATGAAAGTGCAACGTGACGCCGGCAATAACCAGTCCAACGAGCGTACCTACGGAACGGTGTAAGATGCGCACCCGGGTCGCCCCGTAGCCATTTTGCGTAACAAACAGGACTGTCATCAAAATCCAGTAAGGCTTTGGCAGGTGTAAGGCACTGCCCATCAGGCTGGCGATACTCAACATAACGCTGATGCGTCCGGCATTGCGCAGCGCTGGGGATTTCAACGACAGGTAGTTTTTCAGGGCAGGGATCAGCGGCAACCGACGCTGCTTGTCAGCCATTAAGTCACGGGCATACAGCGGGCGCTGGGTCCGTAGCACGCGGGCAATACGGCTGAAGTGCCAGTAGCAAAATTGCCCCACCGGATTGTCCGGATGCTGCCTGGCGATTTTCTCCAGCGTGCCAATCTGCTTATCCATCGAGAAACGGGTCGGCAAGCGGTGATACAAAATATCATCGGCCAGTACCCGAAGGCGTTCGGCGACGGTTCGCGCGTTCCAGCGAATTACCTGCTCCGCGTGGCTACGCTCAACCAGTTTTTGCACTTCTTCTGGCTGGTGGAGGCTAACGGAAATATGCTCCTGTAAATCCAGCGCCTCCTGGAAAGCACGCAGCAGGCGTTTGTATTCGTTGTTGTGATGTGCTGACAGCATATGCATTTGCTGATAGCACTGGGTAATCAGATCCACCGCCTTTTGTTGGCGAACCAGCAGGGGAGGCAGCGCTTTTTCTGGGTCGGCATGCTGGGTCAGCATGCTGTACTTGGCTTCACAGTAATCGGCTAATTCACGGTACAGCAAGCTGAGCGATTCACGGAGCGGTTGCTCGCGCCACATCCAGAACCAGAACCAGTTGAACAGGCCGTACCATAACGTGCCCAGCGCGTAAATCAGCAGCGGCTCCCAGACGGGCATATTCCCGGCCAGGCTGAGCGTGAAAATCGCCGCGATAAGCGAGGCTGGCAGTAATCGCGCATGCAAGGGGCTTAGCTCGGCGGTTACGCCAAGAATCAGCGTCAGGCCGGTGAGGATCAATGGTAGCGGTATAGTTTGCGCAAGCAGTAGCTGCATGATCAAGCTGCACCCGGCAAACAGCGATGCACCAATGACTAAGCGTTTGAAAAAGCGCTTGTGCGGGGTATCAAGACCGGCAATGTTGCAGCAGGCAGGGACGAGGGAAAAGAGAAGCCCCAAATGAAGCTGACCGATGATCAGACCAACAGCCACAGGTAAACATAGCACCAGCGTTTGTCGTAGTGCGTAGTTGATCTCTGGGTGGTATATCAGTCTTCGCCACATCGGAGTAAACAAAAGTGGCGCATTACTGGGTAACGCGCCACTTCGATGGGGTTAACGCGTGCCGTAGACGACGATGGTCTTACCGTGTGCGGAGATCAGGTTCTGATCTTCCAGCATCTTCAGAATACGACCGACGGTCTCACGGGAGCAGCCAACGATCTGGCCGATTTCCTGACGGGTGATTTTAATCTGCATGCCGTCCGGGTGGGTCATCGCATCAGGCTGTTTCGCCAGATTCAGCAGAGTCTGCGCGATACGACCGGTTACGTCGAGGAAGGCAAGGTTGCCCACTTTTTCAGACGTGACCTGCAGACGACGAGCCATCTGAGAAGACAGGCGCATCAGAATATCCGGGTTGACCTGGATTAATTGGCGAAATTTTTTGTAGGAAATTTCAGCGACTTCACATGCGGTTTTGGCACGTACCCAGGCGCTACGTTCCTGACCTTCTTCGAAGAGGCCTAATTCACCAATAAAATCGCCCTGATTCAGATAAGAAAGGATCATTTCTTTCCCTTCTTCATCTTTGATCAGCACTGCCACGGAGCCTTTAACGATGTAATACAACGTTTCCGCTTTTTCACCCTGGTGAATCAGCGTGCTCTTCGATGGGTACTTATGAATATGGCAATGAGACAAGAACCATTCGAGAGTCGGGTCTGTTTGCGGTTTGCCAAGCACCATGCGCGGTTATCCTCTGTTATAAGCTGTCTCCAGAGCCAGAAAACGACGCTGCCTCTGGGTTTGCAAAAATATGCTTCCCGCTACCTGGGAAAGGGGCTGTCAAAAATATACTGCAGCCTGTAATGTGATGTCCTCTGCATACATGCAGTACGTCAATGTATTACTGTAGCATCCCGTCTGTTTTAGCATAGCTTTCGCCGTGTGTCTCCTGGTGTCTCGCTTCAGCATGACGCAGGTCGCCTTCCGTTGCGAGAATTGTTATGTGCGCGTAATCTGTCAGGAAAATTGAAACATTGGAGTTACGAAATATGCAAGCGCGTGTAAAGTGGGTTGAGGGGTTAACCTTCCTCGGTGAGTCCGCCTCTGGCCACCAAATTTTGATGGACGGTAACTCCGGTGATAAAGCGCCGAGCCCGATGGAAATGGTATTAATGGCTGCTGGCGGTTGTAGCGCAATTGATGTGGTATCGATCCTGCAAAAGGGTCGTCAGGATGTGACCAACTGCGAAGTGAAGCTGACTTCAGAGCGTCGTGATGAAGCGCCGCGCCTGTTTACCCACATCAACCTGCATTTCATCGTAACGGGTAACGATCTGAAAGATGCGTCTGTCTCCCGCGCCGTCGATCTTTCAGCGGAAAAATACTGCTCCGTGGCGTTGATGCTGGAAAAGGCGGTGAACATTACCCATTCCTATGAAGTGGTTGCTGCTGCGTGATGCCATGCCTGATGGCGTTACACTTATCAGGCCTACAGGATATAAACGCGTAGGCCGGATAAGGCATCAACCACCATCCGGCAAAAGACCACATCACTCGATCTTCTTACCTTCCATCAGTCGCTGTACCAGCGGCAGCATAATCAATTCCATCGCCAGACCCATCTTGCCGCCAGGTACGACTAACGTATTGATATGGGAAATGAATGAGCCCTGCAGCATGGCCAGTAACCAGGGATAATCGATCCCTTCCAGGTTACGAAAATGAATCACGACAAAGCTTTCATCCAGTGATGGAATGCTCTTAGCGGCAAAGGGATTGGAGGTATCGACGGTCGGTACGCGCTGGAAGTTAATATGCGTCCGGGAAAACTGCGGTGTGATGTAATTGATGTAATCGTCCATTGAACGTACCACCGAGTCCATCACCGCTTCACGCGAATGTCCACGCTCGCTGGTATCGCGGGTCAGCTTCTGGATCCATTCCAGGTTTACGATCGGCACCACGCCAACCAGCAGATCGACATGCCGGGCCACGTTTTGCTGTGGGGTGACGACACCGCCGTGCAGCCCTTCGTAGAACAGTACATCCGTCGGTTCAGGTAGCGGCTGCCAGGGCGTGAATGTCCCCGGAACCTGGTTCCACGGTACGGCTTCATCGTAAGTGTGCAGATATTTTCGCGACTGGCCTTTGCCCGTCTGACCGTATTCGATGAAGGTTTGTTCCAGCAAGCCGAAGTCATTAGCTTCGGGGCCAAAATAGCTGATATGCCGCCCGGCATCGCGCGCTTTGCGAATCGCCATGTCCATTTCCGGACGGGTATAGCGATGAAAACTGTCACCTTCCACCTCGGCGGCGCGCAGATTTAACTGCGCGAAAATTTTACGAAACGCGAGGCTGGTGGTGGTGGTCCCCGCGCCGCTGGATCCTGTTACCGCAATCACCGGATGTTTGGCAGACATAACAACTCCATGAAATGGTTGTAATTATAGTAAAGTCGGCCGGCGGCTACGGATTACTCGTGAATCTGCTTCCTCGGCATAATGTTGACCGTTTCATGCAGTTCAGACCACACCAGCACGGCTTCACCTGATTGTAGTTGGCGTTTGACGTCGGCGACTTTTTGTTCGAGCGAGCGTTCATGTTCACCATAATCGGTGCCTTCGCGCAAGACAAAGCTTTCAATCAAATTGTCCAGCGCGTCCGGGGAGATATCTTGCCAGGGGATAATCATGATGACGCCTCCAGATACGTTGTCAGCCAGTCCGGGATTCTTGATTCCAGCCACATCTCAGGACGGCGCACCGTGCCACCTATAAATCCGACGTGGCCGCCGTGTTCAGTAAGCTGGTACTCCACCTGTGAGGGCAGATTTTCCGGTTTCGGGATCACATGATGATCCATAAACGGATCGTCTTTCGCATGGATAATCAGCGTTGGTTTGGCGATCCGATTGAGCAACGGCATGGCGCTGCACTGGCGGTAATAGTCTATAGCATCGGCGAAACCGTGAATTTTGGCGGTGATTAGATCGTCAAAATCGCGAATGCGGCGCAAAGATTTCAACTGGGCCAGACTCACCGGCAGCGAACCTGGATAAGCTTCAAGCTTCCGTGAGGCATTGGCTTTCAACAGATTGAGCAGGTAGCGCTGGTAGACCCGGGAGAAGCCCTTGTCCATATGGTAGCTACAGGCTTCCAGCACGAAAGGTGCAGAAACGATAACCGCCGCATCTATCGGAATATCGTTGCCTTCTTTTGCCAGCAGGCAAGCCAGCATGTTTCCACCGAGTGAATAACCTACCGCCGAGGTCGGTACGCGACCGAACTCACGCTCCAGCCAGTGTAAAAACCAGGTACCATCTTCTGTTTCACCGGAGTGATAAATACGGTTCAGACGATTGGGTTCGCCGCTGCAACCGCGAAAATGCATTACCACACCCAGCCAGCCGCGCTTTTGTGCTGCTTCAATCAGGCCATGTGCGTAGGGGCTGTTCAGACTGCCTTCCAGACCGTGAAAAACCACCAGGCGCGGTTTGTGTTTCGCCTGTTGCGGATCTTCGCTCCACGCCAGATCGACGAAATCACCGTCAGGCAATTCCAGACGCTGCCAGTGGGCGTCGAACTTCACCTTGCGGCGAATTAAACGCGGCAGCATCGTCTGCAGATGGCGGTTACTGATACCGCGCATCGGGCGGAATTCTCGCGAATCGTCGGTAGGTGGGGTCATTTCTGTGGACGTGATTTCAACCATAACACCGGAGCAATTAATAATCGGAAAGAATAACTATACCGCGCACAGCGCGTGCGGGTTAGCCAATATGTGATTTTGTCGCTAGTCAGTCAGCAGGTTACGCGAGAAAAGATGAAAATCGACGTTGGGTTTACGTCGCCACAGGCGGGCTTTACGCGTCCCTGTCGCCACGCTTTCTCCGGTATCTTCAAACATTCCTGACGCTTCAAAGCGACGAATCAGACTTTTACGCTGGATCGACTGGCCGAGGATCACCTCAGTGGCTTCGAGCAGTTGCCCATGGGTAAATGTTTCCGGCAAGCAGTATACGGGCAGGAGCGAGTACATCGTTTTTTGCCGTAAGCGGTGTAGCGCCGCGGTAATGATTTTCTCGTGATCAAACGCGAGTGAATAGTTTTTCAGTTCATCAACCGGCACCCAACGGGCATTACTGACGCTGGCGATATGGGGCGCGCAGTCTACCCAGGCGATTAGTGCAAACCAGGTGACCGTCAGGCTCCAGCCGCGCGGGTCACGATCAGGGCCGGAAAAGGTATCCAGTTGTTCCAGCCACGAAGGCGAAACGCCTGTTTTTTCGGTGAGTTTGCGCAGCGCGGTGGCGCGGGTTGAATCATCGTTTTCGATATCAATAAAGCCGCCGGGTAATCCCCAACGCCCTTTTTGCGGCTGGTTTGCCCGCTCGACCAGTAATACGCACAGCGCCTGCTGATGCAGTGTAAATAACACGCTATCTACCGTCACCAGAGGTGAAGGGAAGCGGCTGGCATCGTACTGATTCAGGTAGTCGGCTTCGGTGGTCATAAGGTACTCACGATGATTTGTAACGCTGACAAGTGTACCAGCCCGACACCGGGGGGCAAGGTTCGTTTTTTCTCATTGCTTATCAGTGGATTAGCTCACGGCTTAAAAATAATTCATTTTATGCTTGCTTAATATGTGTCACAGGGACATTATTAATTGTGTCGAAGGGACACAATTAAGGGGTGAGCGCGATGAACATAAAATTGACACTAACTTTGGACGACCAGACCTATGCCGTTGCCAGCGGTGTTTTTCCTGATGGTGCTGTCTGGTTAAAAGTCACCGATGCGTTGCCAACCTTTGCTCGCCTGATGCGCATCCGTGCCACGGCTATGCGCGATATGAACGATTTTATGCTGCTGGCGCAACTGGTTGAGGCGGTACGTCATCAGACCGATGTACTGGTCAGCCATCTCGACCTTCCCTGGCTGCCGTGGGCGCGTCAGGACAGACATATGGTATCGGGTGACAGCTTTGCGTTGAAAGTCTTCGCCAGTCAGCTTAATACGTTGAAATTTGACAAGGTTAACGTGCTCGACCCGCACAGCGATGCGGCGGCGGCTGCAATCGACAACTTTGTGGCGATCCCCCAGGAGGTCTGCCTGATGCAAAGCGCGTCATTATCGCGGCTGTTTCAGCAAAACGCGCTGATGCTGGTTGCTCCCGATGCGGGATCGCTGAAGAAGATTGATGCTGTAGCCAGAGTAGCCGGTGTGGAGCAGTACGCCATCCTGAGCAAAAAACGTGATGTGGCAAGCGGCAGCCTGACGGGATTTGCGTTATTGGCCGGAGACGTCAGGGGTAGGGATCTACTGATTGTTGACGATCTGTGTGACGCAGGCGGTACGTTTATAGGCTCTGCACAAGTATTACGTGATGCTGGCGCCCGCAGTGTCAGCCTGTATGTCACCCACGGTATCTTTTCTAAGGGCGTTGATCACCTGTTTGCAAACGGTATTGACGCTATCTACACCACCACCTCTTTAGCTGCCCCAGCGTTGGTACATCCGCAGCTTGAGCTTATCGATATTGACGCGATTTACCGCGCCTGAGGGAGAGACTGATTATGAAAATGAACCCGATTCTGGCTATCGACGGCTACAAAGTTTCTCATCGCGTACAGTATCCGCAGGGTACCCATCGCGTGTATTCCAACTTTACCCCGCGCAGCGATCGCTTTTTCTCCTCGCCGTTGGCGGATGGCAAACTGGTATTCTTCGGCCTGCAGGGTTTTATGCAGTGGTTTTTAGTCGACCTGTTTAATGAGGCGTTCTTTGCCCGCCCGGAAGACGAGGTGGTCAGCGAATACAAACAGGTCATGGACAGCTATCTGGGCAAAGATGCGGTGGCGGTGGACCATATTCGTGCACTGCATCAGTTGGGCTATCTGCCGCTGCACATTAAGGCGCTGGATGAAGGCAGCAAAGTCCCGATGGCGGTACCGGTTTTAACTATCATCAACACCCAACCCGAGTTTTTCTGGCTGGTGAATTACCTGGAGACCGTGCTGTCGGCGGAGCTGTGGAAGGCGTCAACAAATGCCACGATAGCTCACCACTACCGCAAAATCTGCGCTCGCTGGGCAGAGCAAACCTGTAGCGACCTGACGCACCTTGACTTCCAGTGCCATGACTTTTCATTTCGCGGTATGTCCGGATTACAGGACACCATGCAGGCGGGCAGTGGGCATTTGTTAAGCTTTAAAGGGACCGACAGTATTCCATCTCTGCTGTACGCTCGCGATTACTACACCGACGGCGAGCCCTATTTTATCGGCGCCAGCATTCCGGCTACCGAACACAGCGTGATGTGTATGGGTGAGCGCGAGCATGAAATTGAAACCTTCCGCCGCCTGATTGCCGATCTCTACCCGCAAGGATTTGTATCGATAGTCTCTGATACCTGGGACTACTGGCAGGTGCTGACGGAATATACCCGCGAACTGAAGAACATCATTCTGGCGCGTGAAGGTCGGGTGGTATTCCGTCCGGATAGCGGCAACCCGGTGGAGATCCTGTGTGGTACTGGCGAAGATGACGATACAAGCAGCGATCGTTCCGCTCAGGAGAAAGGGTCTGTGGAAGTGCTGTGGGAGATTTTTGGCGGCACGATTAACGCCAAAGGTTACAAGGTGCTCGACCCGCATGTCGGACTGATTTATGGCGACTCCATCACCCTTGAGCGAGCGAATGAGATCCTGCGTCGTCTGGAAGCGAAAGGATTTGCCAGTTCAAACGTCGTGTTTGGCGTTGGTTCTTTTACTTATCAATACAACACACGTGACACCTTTGGTTTTGCGATGAAAGCGACGTGGGGAGAAGTCGACGGTAAAGGCCGGACGATTTTTAAAGAACCGAAAACTGATAATGGCTTAAAACGCTCTGCCCGTGGTTTGCTGCGTGTGACGAGGAATGAAGCAGGTGATTTATGCCTGCATGACGAACAGACCTGGGAGCAAGAGCAGGAAGGGGAGCTGAAAACTCGTTTTCTCAACGGCAAGCTGTTTAACCGCGAGCATTTCGAAGAAATCCGCCAGCGTCTGGCGACACAGGGATAATTCAACAAAAATGCCGGATGAGACGTGTTGGCGTCGGATCCGGCAATGATGACTACTCGGCCAGCATCTGCTCAAGCTGTTCCTGAGCCTCCAGCCAGGCCATTTCACACTCTTCCAGCCCGGATTTCGCACTGGCCTGCTGCTGCAAACAGGCGGTAAGTTCGGCTTTGCGACTTTGGTCGTACAGTTCGCTGTCGCCGAGTTTTTCTTCCGCCTGCGCCAGCTGTGCGTGCAGTTTCTCCATCTCTTTTTCCAGACGGGTAATCTCTTTACGCAGCGGTTGCGTCAGGGAGCGCAGTTCCGCTTCGCGGCGCTTCTGGTCTTTACGCGCCTGGGCGCTGTTAACGCTCTCTTTCGCCGGTTCGTCGCCCTGGTTTTCCTGTTTCTGGACATCGCTCAGCCACTGCTGATAATCCTCCAGATCGCCATCAAACGGCTCGACTTTCTTGTCGTGTACCAGATAGAGGTCGTCGGTGGTGGAGCGGATCAGGTGACGGTCGTGCGAGACGACAACCAGCGCGCCTTCAAAATCGATCAGCGCCTCGGTCAGCGCCTGACGCATATCCAGGTCCAGGTGGTTGGTTGGTTCATCGAGCAGCAGCAGGTTAGGGCGCTGCCAGACGATCAACGCCAGTACCAGACGCGCTTTTTCGCCACCGGAGAAGCGGCGTGTCTCTTCGCTGACTTTATCGCCCTGGAAGCCGAATCCACCCAGGTAGTCACGCAGTTTCTGCTCCAGTTCCTGCGGCGCCATGCGTGCCAGATGCTGAATGGGTGATTCATCGGCGCGTAAAAACTCCAGCTGGTGCTGCGCGAAGTAGCCCAGTTTGATGCCTTTCGCCAGGCCAATCTCACCGCTGATTGGGGCCAGTTCGCCGGCCAGCAGCTTAATCAGCGTCGATTTACCCGCGCCGTTGCGACCGAGCAGGCCGATGCGGGAACCCGGCACCAGATTCAGTTTGATCGAATCGAGAATGACGCGATCGCCGTAGCCAGCGCTAACCTTTTCCATCTTCAGCAGCGGGTTTGGCAGGCTTTCCGGCTCACGGAAGCTGAAGTGGAACGGGTTGTCCACGTGCGCTGGGGCAATCAGCTCCATACGTTCCAGCATTTTGATACGGCTCTGTGCCTGCTTCGCTTTCGTTGCTTTAGCGCGGAAACGATCGATATAGCTTTGCAGATGCGCCACGCGCTCCTGCTGGCTTTCGTACATTGCCTGTTGCTGTGCGAGGCGGGTCGCACGCTGGATTTCAAACGCGCTGTAGTTGCCGGTGTACTCGAACATGGTTTGCTGTTCGATATGAATAATTTTATCCACCACCGGATCGAGGAAGTCGCGATCGTGGGAGATCAAAATCAGCGTGCCCTGATAGCTTTTCAGCCATCTTTCCAGCCAGATCACCGCGTCGAGATCGAGGTGGTTGGTGGGTTCATCGAGCAGCAGTAGGTCTGAACGGCAAATCAGCGCCTGGGCCAGGTTGAGACGCATACGCCAGCCACCGGAGAAGTCGCTGACCGGGCGCTCAAGCTGTTCGTTGGAGAAGCCGAGGCCATGCAGCAGGCTGGCGGCGCGTGAGCGCACGGTCCAGGCGTCGATGGCATCCAGCTTGCCATGGACGGTGGCAATGGCATGTCCATCGTTACGTTCGTTGGCGTCGTTCAACTGCGCTTCCAGTTGACGATACTCGCGGTCGCCGTCAATGACATACTCCAGCGCGGGCTGTGGCAACGCAGGCGTTTCCTGATTCACCCACGCGAGCTGCCAGTTTCCCGGATAGGTAAATCCTCCAGCGTCGGCGCTGAGTTCATTTTTCAGCAATGCCAGAAGGGTAGATTTACCGCAGCCATTTTTACCCACCAGGCCAACCTTCTGCCCTGGATTAATGGTGGCCGTGGCATTGTCCAGCAAGACGCGCACGCCGCGACGAATTTGTAACGATGAGAAAACAATCATAAGGCGCCGTATGTTCAGACTATGTTAATTTATCATTATGATAATGTAATGTGCGGGCCGTTTGCCGCACCGAGGCGCAATGGTAGCCCAAAACGTCGAAAATAGACAAAAGACAAAACCGGGAGGGGGATGATGTTCCAGCCAGCGAAAGTCTTGCTGCTGTATGCCCATCCGGAATCTCAGGACTCGGTCGCGAACCGTGTTCTGCTTAAACCGGCCATGCAGCTCAGCAATGTTACCGTGCACGACCTTTACGCGCACTATCCTGATTTTTTTATCGATATTCCGCATGAACAGGCGCTGCTGCGTGAGCATGATGTGATTGTTTTTCAGCACCCACTCTATACCTATAGCTGTCCGGCGCTGTTAAAGGAATGGCTTGACCGCGTACTGAGCCGCGGATTTGCCAGCGGTCCCGGAGGGAATCAACTGGCGGGAAAGTACTGGCGTAGCGTTATCACTACCGGAGAACCGGAAAGTGCCTATCGCTATGACGCGCTAAACCGTTATCCAATGAGCGATGTGCTGCGCCCTTTCGAGCTAACGGCCGGTATGTGCCGCATGCACTGGATGAGCCCAATTATCGTTTACTGGGCCAGACGGCAAACGAAGCAGGAGCTGGACAGCCATGCGAAAGCGTATGGTGACTGGCTGGCGAATCCGATCCCTGTGGGAGGCCGCTAATGGAAGGTTCTGATTTATTGACAGCGGGAGTGTTGTTCCTCTTCGCGGCGGTGGCTGCAGTTCCCCTGGCCTCAAAGCTGGGTATCGGTCCGGTGCTGGGTTACTTGCTGGCGGGTATTGCTATCGGCCCGTGGGGATTAGGATTTATCAGCGATGTGGATGAAATCCTGCATTTTTCCGAGCTGGGCGTAGTCTTTCTGATGTTCATCATTGGGCTGGAACTTAATCCCGCCAAACTGTGGCAACTGCGGCGTTCAATTTTTGGCGTCGGTGCCGCGCAGGTGATGCTGAGCGCGGTGGTGCTGGCCGGATTATTGATGCTCACTGCGTTCTCCTGGCAGGCGGCAGTGGTTGGCGGCATTGGTCTGGCGATGTCATCGACCGCTATGGCGCTACAGTTGATGCGCGAAAAAGGCATGAACCGCAGTGAATCCGGACAACTGGGTTTTTCGGTGCTGCTGTTTCAGGATCTGGCGGTGATCCCCGCGCTGGCACTGGTTCCGCTGCTGGCGGGTTCTGCTGACGAACATTTTGACTGGATCAAAGTGGGAATGAAGGTGCTGGCCTTTGCCGGCATGCTGATTGGCGGTCGCTATTTGCTGCGTCCGGTTTTCCGCTTTATTGCGGATTCTGGCGTGCGGGAAGTGTTCACCGCTGCCACGCTGCTGTTGGTGCTGGGTTCTGCTTTATTTATGGATGCGCTGGGGCTGTCAATGGCGCTGGGAACGTTTATCGCGGGCGTGCTGCTGGCGGAAAGCGAATACCGACATGAGCTGGAAACGGCAATCGATCCGTTTAAAGGCCTGTTGCTCGGGCTGTTTTTTATCTCAGTTGGCATGTCGCTCAACCTCGGTGTGCTCTACACCCATATTCTGTGGGTGGCAGCGAGCGTGATCGTGCTGGTGGTCGTAAAAATGCTGGTGCTGTATGTGCTGGCACGTCTTAACGGCATGAGAAGCTCTGAACGGATGCAATTTGCCGGGGTTTTAAGTCAGGGTGGTGAATTCGCTTTCGTGCTGTTTTCAACGGCATCCTCGCAACGGCTGTTTCAGGGCGACCAAATGGCGTTGTTGCTGGTGACCGTCACGCTGTCGATGATGACCACGCCGCTGGTGATGAAGTTGATTGATAAATGGCTATCCCGCCAGTTTAACGGCACGGATGAGGAAGATGAAAAACCCTGGGTGGAAGATGATAAACCGCAGGTGATTGTGGTGGGGTTTGGGCGTTTTGGTCAGGTTATTGGTCGCCTGTTGATGGCCAATAAAATGCGCATTACCGTTCTGGAGCGGGATATCAGCGCGGTGAATCTGATGCGTAAATATGGCTATAAGGTTTATTACGGTGATGCCACGCAGGTGGAACTGTTGCGCTCCGCAGGGGCAGAGGCGGCTCAGTCTATTGTTATTACCTGTAATGAGCCTGAAGACACTATGAAACTGGTGGAACTGTGCCAACAGTATTTTCCGCATTTGCATATTCTTGCGCGAGCGCGCGGACGTGTAGAGGCACATGAGTTATTACAGGCTGGTGTGACGCAGTTTTCCCGCGAAACGTTCTCCAGTGCGCTGGAGTTGGGGCGTAAAACGCTGGTTACACTGGGAATGCATCCGCACCAGGCTCAGCGTGCTCAGCTGCATTTTCGGCGGCTGGATATGCGCATGCTGCGGGAACTGATCCCCATGCATACAGATACGGTACAAATCTCTCGAGCCAGGGAAGCCCGGCGTGAGCTGGAGGAAATTTTCCAACGAGAGATGCAGCAAGAGCGACGTCAGCTGGATGGCTGGGATGAATTTGAGTAGAGGATAACCATGGCAATTCGTAAACGTTTTATCGCAGGTGCAAAATGTCCGTCCTGCCAGTCGCAGGATACGCTGGCGATGTGGCGCGAAAATAATATCGATATTGTTGAGTGTGTTAAGTGCGGTCATCAGATGCGGGAAGCAGATAAAGAGGCGCGCGAGCACGTTCGCAAAGAAGAGCAAGTGATCGGGATTTTTCATCCGGACTAGCGATATGGCGCAGCTTTTTTTAAGCTAGAGGGTACACGGGTGCAGAATTCCGCTACAATCTGCGCCACTATTCTTTCCATGCTCAGGAGATATCATGAAAGTAGCAAAGGACCTGGTGGTCAGCCTGGCCTATCAGGTACGTACAGAAGACGGTGTGTTGGTTGATGAGTCTCCGGTGAGTGCACCGCTGGACTACCTGCATGGTCACGGTTCCCTGATTTCTGGCCTGGAAACAGCGCTGGACGGTCATGAAGTTGGCGACAAATTCGATGTTGCTGTTGGCGCAAACGACGCATACGGTCAGTACGACGAAAACCTGGTGCAGCGCGTTCCTAAAGACGTCTTCATGGGCGTTGACGAACTGCAGGTTGGCATGCGTTTCCTGGCTGAAACTGACCAGGGTCCAGTACCGGTAGAAATTACCGAAGTGGAAGACGACCACGTTGTGGTTGACGGTAACCACATGCTGGCTGGCCAGAATCTGAAATTCAACGTAGAAGTTGTTGCTATCCGCGAAGCGACCGAAGAAGAACTGGCTCACGGCCACGTTCACGGTGCGCACGGTCACGACCACGATCATGACCACGGTCATGACGGTTGCTGCGGTGGTCACGGCCACGGTCACGACCATGGTCACGAGCACGGCGGCGAAGGCTGCTGCGGCGGTGGCGGTAAAGGTAACGGCGGCGGCTGCGGTTGCCACTGATCGGTATGATTGCCTGATGGCGCTACGCTTATCAGGCCTACCGTAGGCTGGATAAGACGTTTACGTCGTCATCCGGCACAAAAAAGCGGGGATATCCCCGCTTTTTTTACGTCTCAATAATGTGGCGGCGGGGTCTCTTCAGACTGCGACGCAATGTGGGACGGTTGCGTTGCTTTGAGCTTTTCCGTCAGCAGACGCAGATGGTCGCGCAGTTTGGCCATTTCCAGTTCATGCGCGGTCACCGTCACGTTGAGCTCTTCAATGGTGATCTCCTGAAATGCCAGGCGACTTTCCAGTTCAGCCAGGCGAGTTTCCATTGTTGTATCCTGCATGATTCACCTCTTTCTTTTTTCTCCGGCAGATCGCGGACTGCGGCGAATTCTACTTAACTTTGCTTGTTTGCACAGCACTCAATCTTCGGTAACGAAACTAATTTAAACAAAAAGAGTCTGAAAAGTGGTGATAATAGGGCGTGCCTGTATGTTGATTTGTTCTGCAACGCTTTATAGTACATTTTTATGTTAGCTAACCCTGGGGTGAGATGCCCCGGCCCTGGAGATATGGATGAAATCACTGTTTAAAGTAACGCTGCTGGCGACCACAATGGCTGTTGCTCTGCATGCCCCGATCACCTTCGCTGCTGATGCTGCGAAACCAGCCGCTACTGCTGACAGCAAAGCAGCATTCAAGAATGACGACCAAAAAGCCGCTTACGCGCTGGGCGCGTCCCTGGGTCGTTATATGGAAAACTCTCTGAAAGAGCAGGAAAAACTGGGCATCAAACTGGATAAAGATCAGCTGATCGCTGGTGTTCAGGATGCGTTTGCAGACAAGAGCAAACTGTCTGACCAGGAAATCGAACAAACTCTGCAGGCGTTTGAAGCGCGCGTGAAGAGCTCCGCTCAGGCGAAAATGGAAAAAGACGCGGCTGACAACGAAGCCAAAGGTAAAGTTTACCGCGAGAAATTTGCTAAAGAGAAAGGCGTTAAAACCTCTTCTACTGGCCTGGTCTACAAAGTAGAGAAAGAAGGTACTGGCGCTGCACCGAAAGACAGCGATACCGTGGTAGTTAACTACAAAGGTACGCTGATCGATGGTAAAGAGTTTGATAACTCCTACACCCGTGGTGAACCGCTGTCTTTCCGTCTTGACGGTGTCATCCCTGGCTGGACTGAAGGCCTGAAAAACATCAAGAAAGGCGGCAAAATCCAGCTGGTTATCCCACCGGATCTGGCTTACGGCAAAACGGGCGTCCCGGGTATTCCGGCCAACTCTACGCTGGTATTTGATGTTGAACTGTTAGACATCAAACCGGCACCGAAAGCTGACGCGCAGCCAGATGCTGCACCGGCAGATAAAGCTGCCGACAGCAGCAAAAAATAAGCTAACAGAAACCGCCGCCCACAGGGCGGCGGTTTTTTATTATCGACAGGATATAATTAATACTGGAAAGCGCCTTGTGCGCTGTATTACTTTAGATGCCCCTATAATAGTGATGAGCCTGCCCTGACAACATAACGACAGGCTCCTGAAAAGGAGTGCTTTTTTTCATGTCCAGGTCGCTTTTAACCAACGAAACCAGTGAGCTAGATTTGCTGGATCAACGTCCTTTCGATCAAACCGACTTCGATATCCTCAAATCCTACGAAGCGGTAGTGGACGGGTTGGCGATGCTCATTGGTTCCCATTGTGAAATCGTATTGCACTCTTTGCAGGATTTGAAATGCTCGGCCATCCGCATTGCTAACGGTGAACACACGGGCCGTAAAATTGGCTCACCGATTACTGACCTTGCGTTGCGTATGCTGCATGATATGACGGGTGCGGATAGCAGCGTGTCGAAGTGTTACTTCACACGTGCGAAAAGCGGTGTCTTGATGAAGTCGGTGACGATTGCCATTCGCAACCGTGAGCATCGCGTGATTGGTCTGCTGTGCATCAACATGAACCTTGATGTTCCTTTCTCGCAGATAATGAATACCTTTATCCCACCGGAAACCCCGGAAGTGGGCTCTGCCGTCAACTTCGCTTCTTCGGTGGAAGATCTGGTTACCCAGACGCTGGAATTCACGATCGAAGAAGTGAATGCCGATCGCAATGTTTCCAACAACGCGAAGAACCGCCAGATCGTCCTGAATTTATATGAGAAAGGCATCTTCGATATTAAAGATGCAATCAATCAGGTCGCCGATCGGCTGAACATCTCCAAACATACGGTCTACCTCTATATTCGTCAGTTCAAAAGCGGCGATTTCCAGGGGCAAGACAAGTAATGCGTTTTGCCATCATGGTGACAGGGCCTGCTTATGGCACGCAGCAGGCGAGCAGCGCGTTGCAATTTGCTCATGCGCTTCTCGAAGAAGGGCATGAGTTATGCAGCGTTTTTTTCTATCGAGAAGGTGTATATAACGCCAACTTACTGACTTCACCCGCCAGTGATGAATATGATCTGGTGCGGGCCTGGCAACAGCTGAACCAACAGCATGGTGTAACGCTGAATATCTGCGTGGCGGCGGCGTTGCGTCGCGGCATTGTTGATGAAACTGAGGCAAAGCGGCTGGGACTGGCAGGGGCTAATTTACAATCAGGTTTTAACCTCAGCGGACTTGGATCGCTGGCTGAGGCATCCCTGACCTGCGATCGCGTGGTGCAGTTCTGATGAAACGTGTTGCTTTTGTTTTTTCTACCGTGCCGCACGGCAGCGCATCTGGTCGTGAAGGGTTAGATGCATTGCTGGCGACATCTGCATTAACGGAAGACCTCGGCGTGTTTTTTATCGGCGATGGCGTCTTTCAAATCCTCCAGGGACAACAACCGGATGCCGTGCTGGCGCGAGACTATATCGCAACCTTCAAGCTGTTAGGGTTGTACGATATCGATCAATGTTGGCTGTGCGCCGCCTCATTACGCGAGCGGGGCCTTCAGCAGGGGGTTAATTTTGTGGTCGATGCGACAGCGCTTGAACCGGAAGATTTACGCCGTGAGTTAGGCAACTTTGACGTCATTTTAAGGTTTTGAGACTCTCATGCTGCACACACTACATCGCTCCGCGTGGCTTACCGATTTCTCCTCTCTTCTTCGCCTGCTAGATAAAGACGATGAGCTTTTATTGCTCCAGGATGGTGTGACGGCGGCAATCGAAGGCAGCCGTTTCCTTGAAAGTCTGCAAAATGCCTCCATTAAGGTCTATGTACTGGAAGAAGACATTAAGGCTCGCGGTTTGAGTGGTCAAATTTCAGACAGTGTCGTCAGGGTTAGCTATACTGACTTCGTCAGACTTACGGTGAAGCATCCCAGCCAGATGTCCTGGTAATTGTGGGATCGTTGTATATTTCTTGACACCTTTTCGACACCGACCTAAAATTCTGCGTCCTCATATTGTATGAGGTCGTTTTATTACGTGTTTACGAAGCAAAAGCTAAAACCAGGAGCTATTTAATGGCAACAGTTAACCAGCTGGTACGCAAACCACGTGCACGCAAAGTTGCAAAAAGCAACGTGCCTGCGCTGGAAGCATGCCCGCAGAAACGTGGCGTATGTACTCGTGTATATACTACCACTCCTAAAAAACCGAACTCCGCACTGCGTAAAGTTTGCCGTGTTCGTCTGACTAACGGTTTTGAAGTGACTTCCTACATCGGTGGTGAAGGTCACAACCTGCAGGAGCACTCCGTGATCCTGATCCGTGGCGGTCGTGTAAAAGACCTCCCGGGTGTTCGTTACCACACCGTTCGTGGTGCGCTTGACTGCTCCGGCGTTAAAGACCGTAAGCAATCACGCTCCAAGTATGGCGTGAAACGTCCTAAGGCTTAATGGTTCTCCGTTAAGTAAGGCCAAACGTTTTATATTAATGTCAAACTAAACTCTTAGAGTTTTGGACAATCCTGAATTAACAACGGAGTATTTCCATGCCACGTCGTCGCGTCATTGGTCAGCGTAAAATTCTGCCGGATCCGAAGTTCGGATCAGAACTGCTGGCTAAATTTGTAAATATCCTGATGGTAGATGGTAAAAAATCTACTGCCGAAACTATCGTATACAGCGCGCTGGAGACCCTGGCTCAGCGTTCTGGTAAAAACGAACTGGAAGCTTTCGAAGTAGCTCTCGAAAACGTGCGCCCGACTGTCGAAGTTAAGTCTCGCCGCGTTGGTGGTTCTACTTATCAGGTACCAGTTGAAGTCCGTCCGGTCCGTCGTAATGCTCTGGCAATGCGTTGGATCGTTGAAGCTGCTCGTAAACGCGGTGATAAATCCATGGCTCTGCGCCTGGCGAACGAACTTTCTGATGCTGCAGAAAACAAAGGTACTGCAGTTAAGAAACGTGAAGACGTTCACCGTATGGCAGAAGCCAACAAGGCGTTCGCACACTACCGTTGGTAATCCCTTCGGAGTTTTAGTCACCAGGCGGGCGCTTCTAGTAAGCAGCCCGCTTTGGGCTACTTAAATTGAACGCCTAAAAGATAAACGAGGAATCAAATGGCTCGTACAACACCCATCGCGCGCTACCGTAACATCGGTATCAGTGCGCACATCGACGCCGGTAAAACCACTACTACCGAACGTATTCTGTTCTACACCGGTGTAAACCATAAAATCGGTGAAGTTCATGACGGCGCAGCCACCATGGACTGGATGGAGCAGGAGCAGGAACGTGGTATTACTATCACCTCCGCAGCGACTACTGCATTCTGGTCTGGTATGGCTAAGCAGTATGAACCGCATCGCGTAAACATCATCGACACCCCGGGGCACGTTGACTTCACTATCGAAGTAGAACGTTCCATGCGTGTGCTTGATGGTGCAGTAATGGTTTACTGCGCAGTTGGTGGTGTTCAGCCTCAGTCTGAAACCGTATGGCGTCAGGCAAACAAATATAAAGTTCCGCGCATTGCGTTCGTTAACAAAATGGACCGTATGGGTGCGAACTTCCTGAAAGTTGTTGGTCAGATCAAAACCCGTCTGGGCGCGAACCCTGTTCCGCTGCAGCTGGCAATTGGCGCTGAAGAAGCGTTCACCGGTGTTGTTGACCTGGTGAAAATGAAAGCCATCAACTGGAACGAAGAAGATGCAGGCGTAACCTTCACTTATGAAGATATCCCGGCTGACATGCAGGAACTGGCTGAAGAATGGCACCAGAACCTGATCGAGTCCGCTGCAGAAGCTTCAGAAGAGCTGATGGAGAAATACCTGGGTGGTGAAGAACTGACTGAAGAAGAGATCAAAAAAGCTCTGCGTCAGCGCGTTCTGAACAACGAAATCATCCTGGTAACCTGTGGTTCTGCGTTCAAGAACAAAGGTGTTCAGGCGATGCTGGATGCGGTAATTGATTACCTGCCATCCCCAGTAGACGTACCTGCGATCAACGGTATTCTGGACGACGGTAAAGATACTCCTGCTGAGCGTCATGCTAGCGATGACGAGCCGTTTGCTGCTCTGGCATTCAAAATCGCTACTGACCCGTTCGTGGGTAACCTGACCTTCTTCCGCGTGTACTCTGGTGTGGTTAACTCCGGTGACACCATCCTGAACTCCGTGAAAACTGCACGTGAACGTTTCGGCCGTATCGTACAGATGCACGCTAACAAACGTGAAGAGATCAAAGAAGTTCGCGCGGGCGATATCGCTGCTGCAATCGGTCTGAAAGACGTGACCACTGGTGACACTCTGTGTGACCCGGATCACCCGATCATTCTGGAACGTATGGAATTCCCTGAGCCGGTAATTTCCATCGCGGTAGAACCGAAAACCAAAGCTGACCAGGAAAAAATGGGTCTGGCTCTGGGCCGTCTGGCTAAAGAAGACCCGTCATTCCGCGTATGGACTGACGAAGAATCTAACCAGACCATTATCGCTGGTATGGGTGAGCTGCACCTCGACATCATCGTTGACCGTATGAAGCGTGAATTCAACGTTGAAGCGAACGTCGGTAAACCTCAGGTTGCTTACCGTGAAGCGATTCGCGCGAAAGTTACCGATATCGAAGGTAAACACGCTAAGCAGTCTGGTGGTCGCGGTCAGTACGGTCATGTTGTTATCGACATGTACCCGCTGGAGCCGGGTTCAAACCCGAAAGGCTACGAGTTCATCAACGACATCAAAGGTGGTGTAATTCCTGGCGAATACATCCCGGCCGTTGATAAAGGCATCCAGGAACAGCTGAAATCTGGCCCGCTGGCTGGTTACCCGGTTGTTGATCTGGGCGTGCGTCTGCACTTCGGTTCTTACCATGACGTTGACTCCTCTGAGCTGGCGTTTAAACTGGCCGCTTCTATCGCCTTCAAAGATGGCTTTAAGAAAGCGAAACCAGTTCTGCTTGAGCCTATCATGAAGGTTGAAGTAGAGACTCCGGAAGAGAACACCGGTGACGTAATCGGTGACTTGAGCCGCCGTCGTGGTATGCTTCGTGGTCAGGAATCCAACGTCACTGGCGTTGTTATCCATGCTGAAGTTCCGCTGTCTGAAATGTTCGGATATGCAACCCAGCTGCGTTCTCTGACCAAAGGCCGTGCTTCTTACTCCATGGAGTTCCTGAAGTACGACGATGCGCCGAACAACGTTGCTCAGGCCGTTATTGAAGCCCGTGGTAAATAATCCACAGGATTAAAACCTAAGTCCCGTGCTCTCTCCATAGGGGAGAGCACTATAGTAAGGAATATAGCCGTGTCTAAAGAAAAATTTGAACGTACAAAACCGCACGTTAACGTCGGCACCATCGGCCACGTTGACCACGGTAAAACTACCCTGACCGCTGCAATCACTACCGTACTGGCTAAAACCTACGGCGGTGCTGCTCGTGCATTCGACCAGATCGATAACGCGCCGGAAGAAAAAGCTCGTGGTATCACCATCAACACTTCTCACGTTGAATATGACACCCCGACTCGCCACTACGCACACGTAGACTGCCCGGGCCACGCCGACTATGTTAAAAACATGATCACCGGTGCTGCGCAGATGGACGGCGCGATCCTGGTTGTTGCTGCGACTGACGGCCCGATGCCGCAGACTCGTGAGCACATCCTGCTGGGTCGTCAGGTAGGCGTTCCGTACATCATCGTGTTCCTGAACAAATGCGACATGGTTGATGACGAAGAGCTGCTGGAACTGGTAGAAATGGAAGTTCGTGAACTTCTGTCTCAGTACGATTTCCCGGGCGACGACACTCCGATCGTTCGTGGTTCTGCTCTGAAAGCGCTGGAAGGCGAAGCAGAGTGGGAAGCGAAAATCATCGAACTGGCTGGCTTCCTGGATTCTTACATCCCAGAACCAGAGCGTGCGATTGACAAGCCGTTCCTGCTGCCTATCGAAGACGTATTCTCCATCTCCGGTCGTGGTACCGTTGTTACCGGTCGTGTAGAGCGCGGTATCATCAAAGTTGGTGAAGAAGTTGAAATCGTTGGTATCAAAGAGACTGCTAAGTCTACCTGTACTGGCGTTGAAATGTTCCGCAAACTGCTGGACGAAGGCCGTGCTGGTGAGAACGTTGGTGTTCTGCTGCGTGGTATCAAACGTGAAGAAATCGAACGTGGTCAGGTACTGGCTAAGCCGGGCTCTATCAAGCCGCACACCAAGTTCGAATCTGAAGTGTACATTCTGTCCAAAGACGAAGGCGGCCGTCATACTCCGTTCTTCAAAGGCTACCGTCCGCAGTTCTACTTCCGTACTACTGACGTGACTGGTACCATCGAACTGCCAGAAGGCGTAGAGATGGTAATGCCGGGCGACAACATCAAAATGGTTGTTACCCTGATCCACCCGATCGCGATGGACGACGGTCTGCGTTTCGCAATCCGTGAAGGCGGCCGTACTGTTGGTGCGGGCGTTGTTGCTAAAGTAATGAGCTAATTATTGATTAATTAGCTTTGAGCTTAAAAAGGGCGCTTCGGCGCCCTTTTTGCTACCTGCAATTTAGTCGTTGTCATATTTATTCGCATTTTTTATTCATTCTCCCGCCGCGTAAATCGCGTTGTGCTATTGTAATCATAACTATTCTCATTTACACTTTGCGCAGAAATTGAACGGGAGCGATCATGTACGTTTGTTTGTGTAATGCGATAAGTGATAAAAAAATACGTCAGGCTGTTCGCCAGTTTCATCCTCAGTCCTTTCAGCAATTACGTAAATTTATTCCTGTTGGAAATCAATGCGGTAAATGCATTCGTGCTGCCCGCGAGGTCATGCAGGATGAATTAACACAAATGCCAGAATTTAAAGAGATCGCCTAAGTCACACTCTTTTTTTTGACATCCCTGTAGCCCCATCTACGCTCTAAGAATGGAAGCGGAGGGACTATAAAATGAAAGGTGATGTTAAAATCATAAATTATCTCAATAAACTATTGGGAAATGAGCTTGTCGCGATCAACCAGTATTTTCTCCATGCTCGTATGTTTAAAAACTGGGGACTGACTCGCCTCAATGATGTTGAGTACCATGAATCTATCGATGAGATGAAACACGCTGATAAATATATCGAGCGTATTTTATTCTTAGAAGGGATCCCTAACTTGCAGGATCTTGGCAAGTTGGGTATTGGCGAAGACGTTGAAGAGATGCTGCAATCCGATCTTCGACTCGAACTCGATGGTGCTAAAGACTTACGTGAAGCCATTGCCTATGCCGATAGCGTTCATGATTATGTCAGCCGGGATATGATGATTGAGATCCTGACTGAAGAAGAAGGGCATATTGACTGGCTCGAAACCGAGCTGGACCTGATTGCAAAACTTGGCTTACAAAATTATCTGCAATCGCAAATTAAAGTCAGTGACTAACCGCCCTGTATCATACTTACCAGGCCAATAACAAAACCCGCAGCCGCCAGATATGGCCCAAATGGCAGCGGGTTTTTTAGTACCTGTTTCCCGTAACGGACGCAGGAAATCCCGGTAAGGCAACATGCCATGCCCGCGGCAAGTAAAACCAAAAGTGGTAATGATTCCCAGCGATGCCATGCGCCTAGCGCGGCAAGAAATTTGACGTCGCCAAAGCCTAATCCTTCCTGTCGGCATATCAAACGATACCCCCAGTAGAACAAAGCAAATACCCCATAGCCCGCTACGGCCCCCCAAAGCGCGTCGGATAACTGTGCAGGTCTGCAGCATTGATGATAAATAAGACCGCCCCACAAAAGAGGGCAGGTAAATTTGTCGGGCAGCAACCCGGTACGTAGGTCATGGACTAAGAGCAACCCTGATAGCGAAACATAAATCAACAGAAAGGGGAGGTCGATGTACATGGGCAAGCCTTATCTGGTAAAGAGTTTACCTTCAGGTAAACCCGGCGGCCCTACAAGCCCGGGATGTGGGTTATGGATGCTCTCTTCCACGGAAAACGCGTTGCATCACAGGACTTACAATCAGAATGGAAGGAGCGCCGCATTGGTGAACGAGTGATTAATTTCTACGCGGCACTTGCTTAAGACTGAGATTTACGTATAATGCGCTGGCTTGTCTAATATTGACAGCGGTTCGATATGAGCCACCGGTACTGCGAAAGCAATACCAGACAATGTTCCCAATCGGGGAACTCTGTAAGAACGGTTACACTCTCCCATCAATCGTAATGGGTTTGAGGAGTAACTATTTCGTCTATAAAATAATTGGAGCTCTGGTCTCATGCAGAACCAAAGAATCCGTATCCGTTTGAAAGCGTTTGATCATCGTCTGATCGATCAATCAACCGCGGAAATCGTCGAGACTGCCAAGCGCACTGGTGCGCAGGTTCGTGGTCCGATCCCGCTGCCGACCCGCAAAGAGCGTTTCACCGTTCTGATCTCCCCGCACGTCAACAAAGACGCGCGTGATCAGTACGAGATCCGTACTCACAAGCGTCTGGTTGACATCGTTGAGCCAACTGAAAAAACCGTTGATGCTCTGATGCGTCTGGACCTGGCTGCCGGTGTAGACGTGCAGATCAGCCTGGGTTAATCAGGTCATCGAGCGATTGAGAGGTTGATACAATGATTGGTTTAGTCGGTAAAAAAGTGGGTATGACCCGCATCTTCACTGAAGATGGCGTATCTATCCCAGTAACCGTTATCGAAGTTGAAGCAAACCGCGTTACTCAGGTTAAAGATCTGGCTAACGATGGCTATCGCGCTGTTCAGGTTACCACCGGTGCTAAAAAAGCTAACCGTGTAACTAAGCCGGAAGCTGGCCACTTTGCTAAAGCTGGCGTAGAAGCTGGCCGCGGCCTGTGGGAATTCCGTCTGGCAGATGGTGAAGAATACACCGTTGGTCAGAACATTAGCGTTGAACTGTTTGCTGACGTTAAAAAAGTTGACATAACCGGTACCTCTAAAGGTAAAGGTTTCGCTGGTACCGTTAAGCGCTGGAACTTCCGTACCCAGGACGCTACTCACGGTAACTCCTTGTCTCACCGCGTTCCGGGTTCTATCGGTCAGAACCAGACTCCGGGCAAAGTGTTCAAAGGCAAGAAAATGGCAGGTCAGCTGGGCAACGAACGTGTAACCGTTCAGAGCCTGGACGTAGTACGTGTTGACGCTGAGCGCAACCTGCTGCTGGTTAAAGGTGGTGTTCCGGGTGCGACCGGTTGCGACCTGATCGTTAAACCAGCTGTGAAGGCGTAAGGGGATAGCAATGGAATTAGTATTGAAAGACGCGCAGAGCGCGCTGACTGTTTCCGAAACTACCTTCGGTCGTGATTTCAACGAAGCGCTGGTTCACCAGGTTGTTGTTGCTTATGCAGCTGGTGCTCGTCAGGGTACTCGTGCTCAGAAGACTCGTGCTGAAGTAACTGGTTCAGGCAAAAAGCCGTGGCGCCAGAAAGGTACCGGCCGTGCGCGTTCAGGTTCTATCAAGAGCCCGATCTGGCGTTCAGGTGGCGTGACCTTCGCTGCTCGTCCACAGGACCACAGTCAAAAAGTTAACAAAAAGATGTACCGCGGCGCGCTGAAAAGCATTCTGTCCGAACTGGTACGTCAGGATCGTCTGATCGTTGTCGAATCATTCTCTGTAGAAGCGCCTAAAACTAAGCTGCTGGCACAGAAACTGAAAGACATGGCTCTGGAAGATGTGCTGATCATCACCGGTGAGCTGGACGAAAACCTGTTCCTGGCTGCGCGCAACCTGCACAAGGTTGACGTACGCGATGCAACTGGTATCGACCCGGTTAGCCTGATCGCCTTCGACAAAGTCGTAATGACTGCTGATGCTGTTAAGCAAGTTGAGGAGATGCTGGCATGATTCGTGAAGAACGTCTGCTGAAAGTGCTGCGCGCACCGCACGTTTCTGAAAAAGCGTCTACTGCGATGGAAAAAACTAACACCATCGTTCTCAAAGTTGCTAAAGACGCGACCAAAGCAGAAATCAAAGCTGCTGTGCAGAAACTGTTTGAAGTCGAAGTCGAAGTCGTTAACACCCTGGTAGTTAAAGGGAAAGTTAAACGTCACGGACAGCGTATCGGTCGTCGTAGCGACTGGAAAAAAGCTTACGTCACCCTGAAGGAAGGCCAGAATCTGGACTTCGTCGGCGGCGCTGAGTAAGTCGGAGGAGTAATACAATGGCAGTTGTTAAATGTAAACCGACATCTCCGGGTCGTCGCCACGTTGTTAAAGTGGTCAACCCAGAGCTGCACAAGGGCAAACCTTTTGCTCCGCTGGTTGAAAAAAACAGCAAATCCGGTGGTCGTAACAACAATGGCCGCATCACCACTCGTCACATCGGTGGTGGTCACAAGCAGGCTTATCGTATTGTTGACTTCAAACGCAACAAAGACGGTATCCCGGCAGTTGTTGAACGTCTTGAGTACGATCCGAACCGCTCCGCGAACATCGCGCTGGTTCTGTACAAAGACGGTGAACGCCGTTACATCCTGGCCCCTAAAGGCCTGAAAGCTGGCGACCAGATTCAGTCTGGCGTTGATGCTGCAATCAAAGCAGGTAACACCCTGCCGATGCGCAATATCCCGGTTGGTTCTACCGTTCATAACGTAGAAATGAAACCAGGTAAAGGCGGTCAGCTGGCACGTTCCGCTGGTACTTACGTTCAGATCGTTGCTCGTGATGGTGCTTATGTCACCCTGCGTCTGCGTTCTGGTGAAATGCGTAAAGTCGAAGCAGACTGCCGTGCAACTCTGGGCGAAGTTGGCAATGCTGAGCATATGCTGCGCGTTCTGGGTAAAGCAGGTGCTGCACGCTGGCGTGGTGTTCGTCCTACCGTTCGCGGTACTGCGATGAACCCAGTCGACCACCCACATGGTGGTGGTGAAGGTCGTAACTTTGGTAAGCACCCGGTAACTCCGTGGGGCGTTCAGACCAAAGGTAAGAAGACCCGCAGCAACAAGCGTACTGATAAATTCATCGTACGTCGCCGTAGCAAATAATTTTAGAGGATAAGCCATGCCACGTTCTCTCAAGAAAGGTCCTTTTATTGACCTGCACTTGCTGAAGAAGGTAGAGAAAGCGGTGGAAAGCGGAGACAAGAAGCCCCTGCGCACTTGGTCCCGTCGTTCAACGATCTTTCCTAACATGATCGGTTTGACCATCGCTGTCCATAATGGTCGTCAGCACGTTCCGGTATTTGTTTCCGACGAAATGGTCGGTCACAAACTGGGTGAATTCGCACCGACTCGTACTTATCGCGGCCACGCTGCTGATAAAAAAGCGAAGAAGAAATAAGGTAGGAGGAAGAGATGGAAACTTTAGCTCAACATCGCCATGCTCGTTCTTCTGCTCAGAAGGTTCGCCTTGTTGCAGACCTGATTCGCGGTAAGAAAGTGTCGCAGGCTCTGGATATTCTGACCTACACCAATAAGAAAGCGGCTGTACTGGTTAAGAAAGTCCTGGAATCTGCCATTGCTAACGCTGAACACAACGATGGCGCTGACATTGACGATCTGAAAGTTACGAAAATTTTCGTAGACGAAGGCCCGAGCATGAAGCGCATTATGCCGCGTGCAAAAGGTCGTGCAGATCGCATCCTGAAGCGCACCAGCCACATTACTGTGGTTGTGTCCGATCGCTGAGACTCTGGAGACTAGCAATGGGTCAGAAAGTACATCCTAATGGTATTCGCCTGGGTATTGTAAAACCATGGAACTCAACCTGGTTTGCGAACACCAAAGAATTCGCTGACAACCTGGACAGCGATTTTAAAGTACGTCAGTACCTGACTAAGGAACTGGCGAAAGCGTCTGTATCTCGTATCGTTATCGAGCGTCCGGCTAAGAGCATCCGTGTGACCATTCACACCGCTCGCCCGGGTATCGTTATCGGTAAGAAAGGCGAAGACGTAGAAAAACTGCGCAAAGTCGTAGCGGATATTGCTGGCGTTCCTGCTCAGATCAATATCGCCGAAGTGCGTAAGCCTGAACTGGACGCAAAATTGGTTGCTGACAGCATCACTTCTCAGCTGGAACGTCGTGTTATGTTCCGTCGTGCTATGAAGCGTGCTGTACAGAACGCAATGCGTCTGGGCGCTAAAGGTATCAAAGTTGAAGTTAGCGGCCGTCTGGGCGGCGCGGAAATCGCACGTACCGAATGGTACCGCGAAGGTCGCGTACCTCTGCACACTCTGCGTGCTGACATCGACTACAACACCTCTGAAGCGCACACCACTTACGGTGTAATCGGCGTTAAAGTGTGGATCTTCAAAGGCGAGATCCTGGGTGGTATGGCTGCTGTTGAACAACCGGAAAAACCGGCTGCGCAACCTAAAAAGCAGCAGCGTAAAGGCCGTAAATAAGGAGCGTCGCTGATGTTACAACCAAAGCGTACAAAATTCCGTAAAATGCACAAAGGCCGTAACCGCGGTCTGGCTGCTGGCGCGGATGTTAGCTTCGGCAGCTTCGGTCTGAAAGCTGTTGGCCGTGGTCGTCTGACTGCCCGTCAGATCGAAGCAGCACGTCGTGCTATGACTCGTGCAGTTAAGCGTCAAGGTAAGATCTGGATCCGTGTATTCCCGGACAAACCGATCACTGAAAAGCCGCTGGCAGTGCGTATGGGTAAAGGTAAAGGTAACGTGGAGTATTGGGTTGCCTTGATTCAGCCGGGTAAAGTCCTGTATGAAATGGACGGCGTACCGGAAGAGCTGGCCCGTGAAGCATTCAAGCTGGCAGCAGCGAAACTGCCGATTAAAACCACCTTTGTAACTAAGACGGTGATGTAATGAAAGCAAAAGAGCTGCGTGAGAAGAGTGTTGAAGAGCTGAACACCGAGCTGCTGAATCTGCTGCGTGAGCAGTTCAACCTGCGTATGCAGGCTGCAAGTGGCCAGCTGCAACAGTCTCACCTGTTGAAGCAAGTGCGTCGTGACGTCGCACGCGTTAAGACTTTACTGACTGAGAAGGCGGGTGCGTAATGACCGATAAAATCCGTACTCTGCAAGGTCGCGTTGTTAGCGATAAAATGGAGAAATCCATCGTTGTTGCTATCGAACGTTTTGTGAAACACCCGATCTACGGTAAATTCATTAAGCGTACGACCAAACTGCACGTACATGACGAGAACAACGAATGCGGTACTGGTGACGTGGTTGAAATCCGCGAATGCCGTCCGCTGTCCAAGACTAAGTCCTGGACGCTGGTTCGCGTTGTAGAGAAAGCCGTTCTGTAATACAGTAGGCATTCTCAACGAATAAACGGCTCAGCGATGAGCCGTTTATTTTTTCTACCCATATCGTTGAAGCGGTGTTATAATGCCGCGCCCCCGATATGGGGCTTTTTTAACGACCTGATTTTCGGGTCTCAGTAGTAGTTGACATTAGCGGAGCACTAAAATGATCCAAGAACAGACTATGCTGAACGTCGCCGACAACTCCGGTGCACGTCGCGTAATGTGTATCAAGGTTCTGGGTGGCTCGCACCGTCGCTACGCAGGCGTCGGCGATATCATCAAGATCACCATCAAGGAAGCAATTCCGCGTGGTAAGGTCAAAAAAGGTGATGTGCTGAAGGCGGTAGTGGTGCGCACCAAGAAGGGTGTTCGTCGCCCGGACGGTTCTGTCATTCGCTTCGATGGTAATGCATGCGTTATTTTAAACAATAACAGCGAGCAACCTATCGGTACGCGTATTTTTGGGCCGGTAACTCGTGAACTTCGTAACGAGAAGTTCATGAAAATTATCTCTCTGGCACCAGAAGTACTCTAAGGAGCGAATCATGGCAGCGAAGATCCGTCGTGATGACGAAGTTATCGTGTTAACCGGTAAAGATAAAGGTAAACGCGGTAAAGTTAAGAATGTCCTGTCTTCCGGCAAGGTCATTGTTGAAGGTATCAACTTGGTTAAGAAACATCAGAAGCCGGTTCCGGCCCTGAACCAACCAGGCGGCATCGTAGAGAAAGAAGCAGCTATTCAGATCTCTAACCTTGCTATCTTCAACGCGGCAACCGGCAAGGCTGACCGTGTAGGCTTTAGATTCGAAGACGGCAAAAAAGTCCGTTTCTTCAAATCTAACAGCGAAACTATCAAGTAATTTGGAGTAGTACGATGGCGAAACTGCATGATTACTACAAAGACGAAGTAGTCGCTAAACTCATGACTGAGTTTAACTACAATTCTGTCATGCAAGTCCCTCGGGTCGAGAAGATCACCCTGAACATGGGTGTTGGTGAAGCGATCGCTGACAAGAAACTGCTGGATAACGCAGCAGCTGACCTGACAGCAATCTCCGGTCAAAAACCGCTGATCACCAAAGCACGCAAATCAGTTGCAGGCTTCAAAATCCGTCAGGGCTATCCGATCGGCTGTAAAGTAACTCTGCGTGGCGAACGCATGTGGGAGTTCTTTGAGCGCCTGATCACTATTGCTGTTCCACGTATCCGTGACTTCCGTGGCTTGTCCGCTAAGTCTTTCGACGGTCGTGGTAACTACAGCATGGGTGTCCGTGAGCAGATCATCTTCCCAGAAATCGACTACGATAAAGTCGACCGCGTGCGTGGTTTGGATATTACCATTACCACTACTGCGAAATCTGATGAAGAAGGCCGTGCTCTGCTGGCTGCCTTTGACTTCCCGTTCCGCAAGTAAGGTAGGGTTACTGAATGGCTAAGCAATCAATGAAAGCACGCGAAGTAAAGCGCGTAGCTTTAGCTGATAAGTACTTCGCAAAACGCGCTGAACTGAAAGCTATTATCTCTGATGTGAACGCGACCGACGAAGATCGTTGGAACGCAGTTCTCAAGCTGCAGTCTCTGCCGCGTGATTCCAGCCCGTCCCGTCAGCGTAACCGCTGCCGTCAAACAGGTCGTCCGCATGGCTATGTGGGCAAGTTCGGGTTGAGCCGTATCAAACTGCGTGAAGCCGCCATGCGCGGTGAAGTACCAGGCTTGAAAAAGGCTAGCTGGTAATTACCAATTGAATCACGGGAGTAAAGACAGATGAGCATGCAAGATCCGATCGCGGATATGCTGACCCGTATCCGTAACGGTCAGGCCGCGAATAAAGCTGCGGTCACCATGCCTTCCTCCAAGCTGAAAGTGGCAATTGCCAACGTGCTGAAGGAAGAAGGTTTTATTGAAGATTTTAAAGTTGAAGGCGACACCAAGCCGGAACTGGAACTTACTCTCAAGTATTTCCAGGGTAAAGCTGTTGTAGAAAGCATTCAGCGTGTCAGTCGCCCAGGTCTGCGCATTTATAAGCGTAAAGACGAGCTGCCGAAAGTTATGGCTGGCATGGGTATCGCAGTTGTTTCTACCTCTAAAGGTGTTATGACTGATCGTGCAGCGCGCCAGGCTGGTCTTGGTGGCGAAATTATCTGCTACGTAGCCTAATCGGAGGAAAAAATGTCTCGTGTTGCTAAAGCACCGGTCGTTATTCCTGCCGGCGTTGATGTAAAAATCAACGGTCAGGTTATTACGATCAAAGGTAAAAACGGCGAGCTGACTCGTACTCTCAACGATGCTGTTGCAGTAAATCATGCAGATAATGCACTGACCTTCGGTCCGCGTGATGGTTACGCAGATGGATGGGCTCAGGCTGGTACCGCGCGTGCCCTGCTGAATGCAATGGTTGTCGGTGTTACCGAAGGCTTCACTAAGAAGCTTCAGCTGGTTGGTGTAGGTTATCGTGCAGCGGTTAAAGGGAATGTAGTAAACCTGGCTTTAGGTTTCTCTCACCCAGTTGACCATCAGCTGCCTGCGGGAATCACTGCAGAATGTCCGTCTCAGACTGAAATCGTGCTGAAAGGCGCTGATAAACAGCTGATCGGTCAGGTTGCAGCAGATCTGCGCGCCTACCGTCGTCCTGAGCCTTATAAAGGCAAGGGTGTTCGTTACGCCGACGAAGTCGTGCGTACCAAAGAGGCTAAGAAGAAGTAAGGTAACACTATGGATAAGAAATCTGCTCGTATCCGTCGTGCGACCCGCGCACGCCGCAAGCTCCAGGAGCTGGGTGCAACTCGCCTGGTGGTACATCGTACCCCGCGTCATATTTACGCACAGGTAATTGCACCGAACGGTTCTGAAGTTCTGGTAGCTGCTTCTACTGTAGAAAAAGCTATCGCTGAACAATTGAAGTACACCGGTAACAAAGACGCTGCTGCAGCTGTAGGTAAAGCTGTTGCTGAACGCGCTCTGGAAAAAGGCATCAAAGATGTTTCTTTTGACCGTTCCGGGTTCCAATATCATGGTCGTGTCCAGGCACTGGCAGATGCTGCCCGTGAAGCTGGCCTTCAGTTCTAAGGTAGAGGTGTAAGATGGCTCACATCGAAAAACAAGCTGGCGAACTGCAGGAAAAGCTGATCGCGGTTAACCGCGTATCTAAAACCGTTAAAGGTGGTCGTATTTTCTCCTTCACAGCTCTGACTGTAGTTGGTGATGGTAACGGTCGCGTTGGTTTTGGTTACGGTAAAGCGCGTGAAGTTCCAGCAGCGATCCAGAAAGCGATGGAAAAAGCCCGTCGCAATATGATTAACGTCGCGCTGAACCACGGCACCCTGCAGCACCCGGTTAAGGGTACTCACACGGGTTCTCGTGTATTCATGCAGCCGGCTTCCGAAGGTACCGGTATCATCGCCGGTGGTGCAATGCGCGCCGTTCTGGAAGTCGCTGGAGTTCGTAACGTTCTGGCTAAAGCGTATGGTTCCACTAACCCGATTAACGTGGTTCGTGCAACTATCGATGGTCTGGAAAATATGAAATCTCCGGAAATGGTCGCTGCCAAGCGTGGTAAATCCGTTGAAGAAATTCTGGGGAAATAAACCATGGCAAAGACTATTAAAATTACTCAAACCCGCAGTGCAATCGGTCGTCTGCCGAAACACAAGGCAACGCTGCTTGGCCTGGGTCTGCGTCGTATTGGTCACACCGTAGAGCGCGAGGATACTCCTGCTGTTCGTGGTATGGTCAACGCGGTTTCCTTCATGGTTAAAGTTGAGGAGTAAGAGATGCGTTTAAATACTCTGTCTCCGGCCGAAGGCTCTAAAAAAGCGGCTCGCCGCCTGGGTCGTGGTATCGGTTCTGGCCTCGGTAAAACCGGTGGTCGTGGTCACAAAGGTCAGAAGTCTCGTTCTGGCGGTGGCGTACGTCGCGGTTTCGAGGGTGGTCAGATGCCTCTGTACCGTCGTCTGCCGAAATTCGGCTTCACTTCACGTAAAGCAGCGATTACAGCCGAAGTTCGTCTGTCTGACCTGGCTAAAGTTGAAGGCGGTGTTGTAGACCTGAACACGCTGAAAGCAGCTAACATTATCGGTATCCAGATCGAGTTCGCGAAAGTGATCCTGGCTGGTGAAGTCACTACTCCGGTAACTGTTCGTGGCCTGCGTGTTACTAAAGGCGCTCGTGCTGCTATCGAAGCTGCTGGCGGTAAAATCGAGGAATAAGTAGCAGATGGCTAAACAACCGGGATTAGATTTTCAAAGTGCCAAAGGTGGCTTAGGCGAGCTGAAACGCAGACTGCTGTTTGTAATCGGCGCGCTGATTGTGTTCCGTATTGGCTCTTTCATTCCGATCCCTGGTATTGATGCCGCTGTACTTGCCAAACTGCTTGAGCAACAGCGAGGCACCATCATTGAAATGTTTAACATGTTCTCTGGTGGTGCTCTCAGCCGTGCTTCTATCTTTGCTCTGGGGATCATGCCGTATATTTCGGCGTCGATCATTATCCAGCTGCTGACGGTGGTTCATCCAACGCTGGCAGAAATTAAGAAAGAAGGGGAGTCTGGTCGTCGTAAGATCAGCCAGTACACCCGCTACGGTACTCTGGTGCTGGCAATATTCCAGTCGATCGGTATTGCTACCGGTCTGCCGAATATGCCTGGTATGCAGGGCCTGGTGATGAACCCAGGCTTTGCATTCTATTTCACCGCTGTTGTAAGTCTGGTTACAGGGACGATGTTCCTGATGTGGTTGGGCGAACAGATTACTGAACGTGGTATCGGCAACGGTATCTCAATCATTATCTTCGCCGGTATTGTCGCGGGACTCCCGCCAGCCATTGCCCATACTATCGAGCAAGCGCGTCAAGGCGACCTGCACTTCCTCGTGTTGCTGTTGGTTGCAGTATTAGTATTCGCAGTGACGTTCTTTGTTGTATTTGTTGAGCGTGGTCAACGCCGTATTGTGGTAAACTACGCGAAACGTCAGCAAGGTCGTCGTGTCTATGCTGCACAGAGCACACATTTACCGCTGAAAGTGAATATGGCGGGGGTAATCCCGGCAATCTTCGCTTCCAGTATTATTCTGTTCCCGGCGACCATCGCGTCATGGTTCGGGGGCGGGACTGGTTGGAACTGGCTGACAACAATTTCGCTGTATTTGCAGCCTGGGCAACCGCTTTATGTGTTACTCTATGCGTCTGCAATCATATTCTTCTGTTTCTTCTACACGGCGTTGGTTTTCAACCCGCGTGAAACAGCAGATAACCTGAAGAAGTCCGGTGCATTTGTACCAGGAATTCGTCCGGGAGAGCAAACGGCGAAGTATATCGATAAAGTAATGACCCGCCTGACTTTGGTTGGTGCGCTCTACATTACCTTTATCTGCCTGATCCCGGAGTTCATGCGTGATGCAATGAAAGTACCGTTCTATTTCGGTGGGACCTCACTGCTTATCGTTGTTGTCGTGATTATGGACTTTATGGCTCAAGTGCAAACTCTGATGATGTCAAGTCAGTACGAGTCTGCATTGAAGAAGGCGAATCTGAAAGGCTACGGCCGTTAACAGTCGCCCGAGAAGTTACGGAGAGTAAAAATGAAAGTTCGTGCTTCCGTCAAGAAATTATGCCGTAACTGCAAAATCGTTAAGCGTGATGGTGTCATCCGTGTGATTTGCAGTGCCGAGCCGAAGCATAAACAGCGCCAAGGCTGATTTATTCGCATATTTTTCTTGCAAAGTTGGGTTGAGCTGGCTAGATTAGCCAGCCAATCTTTTGTATGTCTGTGCGTTTCCATTTGAGTATCCTGAAAACGGGCTTTTCAGCATGGTGCGTACATATTAAATAGTAGGAGTGCATAGTGGCCCGTATAGCAGGCATTAACATTCCTGATCAGAAACATGCTGTGATCGCATTAACTTCGATCTACGGCGTCGGCAAGACCCGTTCTAAAGCCATTTTGGCTGCCGCGGGTATCGCTGAAGATGTTAAGATCAGTGAGCTGTCTGAAGAACAAATCGACACGCTGCGTGACGAAGTTGCCAAATTTGTCGTTGAAGGTGATCTGCGCCGTGAAGTTAGCATGAGCATCAAGCGCCTTATGGACCTTGGTTGCTATCGCGGTTTGCGTCATCGTCGTGGTCTCCCGGTTCGCGGTCAGCGTACCAAGACCAACGCACGTACCCGTAAGGGTCCGCGCAAACCGATCAAGAAATAATCGGGGTGATTGAATAATGGCAAAGGCACCAATTCGTGCACGTAAACGTGTAAGAAAACAAGTCTCTGACGGCGTGGCTCATATCCATGCTTCTTTTAACAACACCATCGTTACCATTACTGATCGTCAGGGTAACGCACTGGGTTGGGCAACAGCCGGTGGTTCCGGTTTCCGTGGTTCTCGCAAATCCACTCCGTTTGCAGCTCAGGTTGCAGCAGAGCGTTGCGCTGAAGCCGTAAAAGAATACGGTATCAAGAATCTGGAAGTTATGGTCAAAGGACCGGGTCCAGGTCGCGAATCTACTGTTCGTGCTCTGAACGCCGCTGGTTTCCGCATCACTAATATTACTGATGTGACTCCGATCCCTCATAACGGTTGTCGTCCGCCGAAAAAACGTCGCGTATAACGCTGTCGTTTCTAGGATTGTTGGAGAAAGAAAATGGCAAGATATTTGGGTCCTAAGCTCAAGCTGAGCCGTCGTGAGGGCACTGACTTATTCCTTAAGTCTGGCGTTCGCGCGATCGATACCAAGTGTAAAATTGAACAAGCTCCTGGCCAGCACGGTGCGCGTAAACCGCGTCTGTCTGACTATGGTGTGCAGTTGCGTGAAAAGCAAAAAGTTCGCCGTATCTACGGTGTGCTGGAGCGTCAGTTCCGTAACTACTACAAAGAAGCAGCACGTCTGAAAGGCAACACCGGTGAAAACCTGTTGGGTCTGCTGGAAGGTCGTCTGGACAACGTTGTATACCGTATGGGCTTCGGTGCCACTCGTGCAGAAGCACGTCAGCTGGTCAGCCATAAAGCAATTATGGTAAACGGTCGTGTTGTTAACATCGCTTCTTATCAGGTTAGTCCGAATGACGTTGTTAGCATTCGTGAGAAAGCGAAGAAGCAGTCTCGCGTGAAAGCCGCTCTGGAGCTGGCTGAGCAGCGTGAAAAGCCAACCTGGCTGGAAGTTGATGCTGGCAAGATGGAAGGTACGTTCAAGCGTAAGCCGGAGCGTTCTGATCTGTCTGCGGACATTAACGAACACCTGATCGTCGAGCTTTACTCCAAGTAAAGCTTAGTACCAAAGAGAGGACACAATGCAGGGTTCTGTGACAGAGTTTCTAAAACCGCGCCTGGTAGATATCGAGCAAGTGAGTTCGACGCACGCCAAGGTGACCCTTGAGCCTTTAGAGCGTGGCTTTGGCCATACTTTGGGTAACGCACTGCGCCGTATTCTGCTCTCATCGATGCCGGGTTGCGCGGTGACCGAGGTTGAGATTGATGGTGTACTACATGAGTACAGCACCAAAGAAGGCGTTCAGGAAGATATCCTGGAAATCCTGCTCAACCTGAAAGGGCTGGCGGTGAGAGTTCAGGGTAAAGATGACGTTATTCTTACCTTGAATAAATCTGGCATTGGCCCTGTGACTGCAGCCGACATTACCCATGATGGTGATGTCGAAATCGTCAAGCCACAGCACGTGATCTGCCACCTGACCGATGAGAATGCATCTATTAGCATGCGTATCAAAGTTCAGCGCGGTCGTGGTTATGTGCCGGCTTCTACCCGAATTCATTCGGAAGAAGATGAGCGCCCAATCGGCCGTCTGCTGGTCGACGCATGCTACAGCCCTGTAGAGCGTATTGCCTACAATGTTGAAGCAGCGCGTGTAGAACAGCGTACCGACCTGGACAAGCTGGTCATCGAAATGGAAACCAACGGCACAATCGATCCTGAAGAGGCGATTCGTCGTGCGGCAACCATTCTGGCTGAACAACTGGAAGCTTTCGTTGATTTACGTGATGTACGTCAGCCGGAAGTTAAAGAAGAGAAACCAGAATTCGATCCGATCCTGCTGCGCCCTGTTGACGATCTGGAATTGACTGTCCGCTCTGCTAACTGCCTCAAAGCAGAAGCTATCCACTATATCGGTGATCTGGTACAGCGTACTGAGGTTGAGCTTCTTAAGACGCCTAACCTTGGTAAAAAATCTCTTACCGAGATTAAAGACGTGCTGGCTTCCCGTGGACTGTCTCTGGGCATGCGCCTGGAAAACTGGCCACCGGCAAGCATCGCTGACGAGTAACCGGATCACAGGTTAAGGTTTTACTGAGAAGGATAAGGTCATGCGCCATCGTAAGAGTGGTCGTCAACTGAACCGCAACAGCAGCCATCGCCAGGCTATGTTCCGCAATATGGCAGGTTCACTGGTTCGTCATGAAATCATCAAGACGACTCTGCCGAAAGCGAAAGAGCTGCGTCGCGTAGTTGAGCCGCTGATTACTCTTGCCAAGACTGATAGCGTAGCTAATCGTCGTCTGGCATTCGCCCGTACTCGTGATAACGAGATCGTGGCAAAACTGTTTAACGAACTGGGCCCGCGTTTTGCGAGCCGCGCCGGTGGTTACACTCGCATTCTGAAGTGTGGTTTCCGTGCAGGCGACAACGCGCCGATGGCATACATCGAGCTGGTTGATCGTTCAGAGAAAACAGAAGCTGCTGCAGAGTAATCTGTAGTAACGTAAAAAAACCCGCCTCGGCGGGTTTTTTTATATCCGTCATATCCCCACTTATCTACAATATTTGTACTCTTTTTGTTCATCCCCTGGAGTGTTGTATGTGGTTACTTGACCAGTGGGCAGAGCGCCATATTATTGATGCACAGTCTAAAGGCGAGTTTGATGATTTACCGGGAACGGGCGAACCGCTGACTCTTGACGATGACTCCCATGTCCCGCCTGAACTCCGAGCCGGATACCGTTTATTAAAAAATGCAGGTTGCCTTCCTCCTGAGCTCGAGCAACGCAGAGAGGCAATACAGCTGCTTGAAATACTCGCGGGGATCCGCAAAGATGATCCCAGTTATCCTGAGGTGAGCCGAAGACTGTCGCTACTGGAACTTAAACTTCGGCAGGCTGGACTCAGCACCGAGTTTTTGCGCGGTGACTACGCAGATAAGCTGCTAAAAAAGATCAACGATGAATAGCGGAGAGAGCATGTACCGAATTGGTGAAATAGCGAAACTGGCTGACGTGACGCCGGATACTATCCGCTACTATGAAAAGCAGCAGATGATGGAGCATGAAGTGCGTACTGAAGGCGGATTTCGCCTCTATACAGAAAGCGATCTTCAGCGCTTGAAGTTTATTCGTTATGCCCGGCAGCTTGGTTTCACTCTGGAGTCGATCCGTGAATTGCTTTCGATCCGGGTTGATCCCGAACACCATACCTGTCAGGAATCAAAAGGGATCGTCCAGGAAAGACTGCAAGAAGTCGAAGCCCGCATTGCTGAACTTCAGACGATGCAGCGGTCACTGCAGCGATTGAATGATGCATGCTGCGGCAAGGCACACAGCAGCGTGTACTGCTCTATTCTTGAAGCTCTTGAGCAAGGCGCCAGTGGAACAACGACAGGATGTTGATTTCTTGAACTGCCAGGTCTACACTCGCGGCGTAAATTACAACAAACTGGAGATATTATGAGTCGTTATCAGCACACCAAAGGGCAGATAAAGGACAACGCCATTGAGGCGCTTCTGCATGACCCACTGTTCAGACAGCGCGTTGAGAAAAATAAGAAAGGGAAAGGAAGTTATCTGCGAAAAGGCAAACATGGCAATCGGGGTAACTGGGAGGCCAGTGGCAAGAAAGTAATTAACTTTTTTACCACTGGCCTTCTAGTTTCAGTGAGTGCTTAAGAGCGATTATTCTGTTCTTTCAGCAGGTCACGAATTTCACTTAGCAATACTTCTTCTTTCGATGGCGCTGGCGGTGCTGCCGGCTCTTCCGCTTTTTTACGGTTCAGTTTGTTGATCAGTTTGATTGCCATAAAGATAGCAAACGCAACAATAATGAAATCGAATACATTCTGAATAAATACACCGTAATGCATGACCACGGCAGGGATGTCTCCCTGTGCATCACGTAGCGTTAAAGCAAACTGTTTAAAATCAATTCCACCAATTAACAGCCCCAGCGGCGGCATAATGATATCGGCAACCAGTGATGAAACAATCTTACCGAATGCCGCACCAATAATGACACCCACTGCCAAATCGACAACATTCCCGCGCATCGCGAATTCGCGAAACTCTTTAATAATGCTCATTTTATTCTCCCTATGCAGCTGACGTTTATAAGTTTAACAAATGTTTAGGCAATTTCCATTTATGTATTGCCGAAAGGAAAATTTATTAGACCATGAAAAATAAAGGGAAATAAAAAGGGCGCTGTATTAGCGCCCAAATTATTACAGGAAGAAAGGACTTGGCTGGAATAGTCGCTCGACGTCGGTAATAAACTTTTTATCTGTCAGGAACATAATTACGTGATCACCCTGCTCAATGCGCAGGTTATCGTTGGCAATCATGACATCGTTACCACGTACAACGGCGCCAATAATGGTTCCGGGCGGAAGTTTAATTTCATCAATTGAACGCCCTACAACTCTCGACGTCGTTTCATCCCCGTGTGCGACGGCTTCAATGGCTTCCGCGACGCCACGGCGAAGTGAAGAAACGCCAACAATATCAGCTTTACGCACGTGGCTCAGCAGCGCGGAGATGGTCGCCTGCTGCGGTGAAATCGCAATATCGATCACGCTGCCTTGCACCAGATCGACGTATGCTCTGCGCTGGATCAACACCATCACTTTCTTGGCGCCCATCCGTTTGGCAAGCATCGCCGACATGATATTTGCTTCATCATCGTTGGTCACTGCGATGAACAGATCGACCTGATCGATATGTTCTTCGGCCAGTAACTCTTGATCCGAAGCATCACCAAAAAAGACGATCGTATTTTGTAGTTTCTCTGCAAGTTCGGATGCGCGTTGTTGATTACGTTCGATCAGTTTGACGCTGTAATCTTTTTCCAGACGACGTGCCAGACCCGCACCGATATTACCGCCACCCACTAACATAATGCGTTTGTACGGCTTTTCCAGACGCTGCAGTTCACTCATTACGGCGCGTATATGCTGGGATGCCGCAATAAAGAAGACTTCATCACCCGCTTCAACGATCGTAGAACCTTGCGGACGGATCGGTCGGTCATGACGGAAAATCGCCGCAACGCGGGTATCGATGTGCGGCATATGCTCACGCATTGTTGACAGCGCATTACCGATAAGCGGCCCGCCGTAATAAGCTTTTACTACTGCCAGACTGACTTTACCTTCGGCAAAATTCACCACCTGCAATGCGCCCGGATATTCAATCAGGCGATAAATGCTATCGATAACCAGTTGCTCAGGTGCAATCAGATGATCGATTGGCACCGCATCGGATTGGAACAGCTTGTCGGCATCGCGAACGTAATCTGGTGAACGAATACGGGCGATGCGATTAGGCGTATTAAACAGCGAATAAGCTACCTGGCAGGCAACCATATTTGTTTCATCTGAGCTGGTTACGGCAACCAGCATATCGGCATCGTCGGCACCGGCTTCACGCAATACGCGGGGATGCGAACCATGCCCTTGCACGACACGGAGATCAAACTTGTCCTGCAGGCTGCGCAGGCGTTCGCCATTGGTATCGACTACCGTGATATCGTTGTTCTCTCCGACCAGGTTTTCAGCCAGCGTACCGCCAACTTGCCCTGCGCCCAGAATGATAATTTTCATCAGTCGCGACCCGTTATCTCATCACTTTTTGATTAGCTTAGCGTAAAAGAAGCCATCGCCATCTTCCGCACCCGGTAAATTCTGACGTCCGGGTTTTTCCGGCGTACCGGTTTCGCTTAATACCGCATCCGGTGTGCGTGCCAGGAAGGCGGCAATTTGCTGCTGGTTCTCTTCTGGCAGGATAGAACACGTTGCATACACCAGCGTGCCGCCAGATTTAAGATGTGACCAGGTCGCATTCAGGATCTCAGCCTGTAATTGGGCAAGTTCGGCAATATCCCGGTCGCGGCGCAGCCATTTGATATCCGGATGGCGACGGATCACCCCGGTAGCAGAACATGGGGCGTCCAGCAAAATACGGTCAAACTGTTGTTCACCGCACCACTGCTGTGGATAGCGGCCATCCCCCTGTTTTACGGTTGCCTTCATGCCCAGACGTTTCAGATTGTCGTAAACGCGCGATAAGCGTTTTTCATCCACATCGACGGCCATGACGTTAGCTAGCGGAGCAACTTCCAGAATGTGAGTGGTTTTACCGCCCGGCGCACAGCACAGGTCGAGGATCTGTTCACCGTCCTCCGGCAACAGATAATTTACGCATCCTTGAGCGGAAGCATCCTGAACGGTGACCCAACCTTCGTCAAAACCAGGGAGGGCGTGAACTGGAGCCGGTGTTTCCAGACGCACTGCATCCGGGTAGTCTGGATGCGGGAAACCGGTTAATCCCGCTTCGGTAAGCAGGTCTAGCCAGGCGTCGCGAGTATGGTGATTACGATTGACTCGTAGCCACATCGGCGGTCGCTGGTTATTGGCTTCAAGAATGGCTTCCCACTGCTGCGGATACGCACTTTTAATACGTTTCACCAGCCAGGAGGGGTGTAAGAAGCGCAAATCGCTTTGCGCAAACTCGGCCAGCAGTTCATCCTGACGGCGTTGAAACTGGCGCAGTACGCCGTTGATCAGCCCTTTCAGCTGTGGACGCTTAATAACGACCGCGCCTTCTACGGTCTCAGCCAGCGCAGCGTGTGCTGGAATACGAGTATGCAACAGTTGATAGAAGCCCACCATGATCAGGTAGTGAACGGTGCGCTGTTTGCCCGTCATTGGACGTTCCATCAGTTGTTGGATCATCCACTCCAGTTGAGAGAGTGTACGCAATACGCCGAAGCAAAGTTCCTGTAACAGTGCTTTGTCTTTATCGGCAACTTTTTGCTGCATGGCGGGCAGCACGTTACTTAGTGATTGTCCTTTCTCGACAACCTGTTCGACGGCCTGGGCCGCCATACTGCGTAAATTAAGATGTTTTTTCATAAGCGCAAAAATAAAAATGCCCGGAGACACCGGGCTTAAAGAGATGAACCGTCAGGACAGACGGTTTCCGGGCACGAACCACTCCCGGCGCGAATTAAGCAGATCCTGCGCGCTCATGGCTTTTTTACCGGCAGGCTGCAAAGAGATAAGATTCAGAATGCCGTCGCCTGTTGCGACCTGGATACCCTGCTTTGTCGCCTCTAGAATGGTGCCTGGCTCGGCCTGGGTGTTTACAGCAATAACCGAAGCTTGCCAGACTTTCACTGGCTGACCATCGATTTCAAGCCAGCTCATTGGCCACGGGTTAAAGGCGCGGATGCAGCGTTCCAATTGAACAGCCGAAAGCGACCAGTCGATACGGGCCTCTTCTTTGCTGAGTTTTTCTGCATACGTAACCAGTGATTCGTCTTGTACCACCGGTTTTATTGTGCCGGCAGCCAGCTGTTTTAGCGTTTCAATCAGCCCCTGAGGCCCCAGGTCTGCCAGCTTGTCATATAACGAACCGCTGGTATCTTCTGCCGTAATTGGGCAGGACAGCTTCAGCAGCATATCACCGGTGTCGAGGCCAACATCCATCTGCATGATGGTAACACCGGTTTCGGCGTCGCCTGCCCACAGTGAGCGCTGGATCGGTGCTGCACCCCGCCAGCGCGGAAGCAGGGAACCGTGAACGTTGATACAACCCAGGCGCGGCATTTCCAGTACTGCTTTTGGCAGGATCAGGCCATATGCTACCACCACCATCACGTCTGCGTGTAAATCAGCAACCAGTTGCTGGTTTTCCTGAGGGCGAAGAGAGACGGGTTGAAAAACCGGTATCCCTTTTTCTTCTGCCAGCACTTTTACCGGGCTGGGCATCAGCTTTTTACCGCGTCCCGCCGGGCGGTCCGGTTGGGTAAACACGCCAACGACGTTATGTCCAGAAGACAGCAGCGCGTCGAGATGACGCGCTGCAAAGTCAGGTGTACCCGCAAAAATAATACGTAGTGAGTCTGACACGTTGATCCTTGTCCTTAAGCTCGGGCGTTCAGGCGGTCGAGTTTTTCAACTTTCTGACGAATGCGTTGTTGCTTCAACGGAGACAGATAATCGATAAATAGTTTACCGACCAGGTGATCCATTTCATGTTGAATGCAGATAGCGAGCAGGCCATCGGCTTCCAGTTCAAAAGATTTGCCGTCGCGATCGAGCGCACGAATTTTTACTTTCTCTGCACGCGGTACTAACGCACGCTGTTCAGGAATAGACAGACAGCCTTCTTCAATGCCGGTTTCGCCGTCTTTTTCCAGCAGTTCTGGGTTAATGAGTACCAACTGCTCATCGCGATTTTCAGAGACATCAATAACAATGATGCGCTGATGAATATCGACCTGTGTTGCTGCCAGACCGATACCTTCTTCGGCGTACATCGTTTCGAACATATCATCAACGATACGCTGAATTTCTGCATTCACTTCTTCAACCGGTTTTGCGACTTTGCGAAGGCGCTCGTCCGGAATATGTAACACTTGCAAAACTGACATAGTTATCCAGAGTTGTGTTCAGGAGTTGAAAAGATTATTACCTCTATTCTAGACAAAACCCCCTCTGATTGACAGCATCAGTGACCAATCGCAAAGATTGCCAGGACTGCTTGTGGCAGGGGAACAGGGATGACCCAAATCGAAATTTGGCTACGTTTAGCGCAAGTGAATGAACTGTATGGTGATGAGATAGTGCGCGTTGCTCACTGGCTCAATACTCAACCGTGTATTAACAATGCGGTACTCCTGCAGGCTGGATTCTCTCCACGCCAGGCAAGACGCTTTTTAACCTTTTCAGATCTGACGCTGGAAAAAACGCTGCGCTGGCTTGAACAGCCTAACCACCACTTTGTGGTTGCCGACAGCGAGCATTATCCGCCACAGCTCCGTGCGATTGAGGATTATCCTGGGGTGCTTTTTGTTGCAGGAGCTCCCGCATGCCTCCACTCATTTCAAGTTGCCGTTGTCGGTAGTCGACAACACTCATGGTATGGCGAACGCTGGGGACGGTTTTTTTGTGAAAAGCTTGTTGCATGTGGGGTGACGATCACCAGCGGTCTGGCCCGGGGGATTGATGGCGTGGCGCACAATGCTGCGATAAACCGACAAGGCACAAGTATTGCGGTGCTGGGAAATGGACTTGAGACCATTCACCCACGACAGCATATCCGTCTTGCGGAACGACTGATTGAGGCAGGGGGCGCACTGGTGTCTGAGTTCCCATTAGATACGCTCCCTTTGCCGCGCAATTTTCCCCGACGAAATCGTATTATCAGTGGTCTAAGTAAAGGTGTACTGGTTGTCGAAGCTGCACAGCGTAGTGGTTCACTGGTTACTGCTCGCTGTGCAATTGAACAAGGGCGGGAGGTGTTTGCTTTACCAGGGCCGATTGGGAGCCCGGGAAGTGAAGGCCCGCATTGGCTTATTCAGCAGGGAGCCATGCTTGTGACGACACCAGAGGAAATTCTTGAAAATTTGCAATATGGGCTGCAATGGTTGCCAGATGAACCTGAAAAATCAATTTATTCGCCAGATCACGAAGAGGTGGCATTGCCATTTCCGGAGCTCCTGGCTAACGTAGGAGATGAGGTAACACCTGTTGACGTCGTCGCTGAACGTGCCGGCCAACCTGTGCCAGAGGTAGTGGCTCAACTGCTCGAACTGGAGTTAGCAGGGTGGATCGCAGCTGTACCCGGCGGCTATGTCCGATTGAGGAGGGCATGCCATGTTCGACGTACTAATGTATTTGTTTGAGACATATATCCATAACGAAGCTGAGCTGCGTGTGGATCAGGACAAACTGGAACGGGATCTTACCGACGCTGGTTTTGATCGTGAAGACATTTACAACGCGTTACTTTGGCTGGAGAAGCTTGCTGACTATCAGGATGGTCTTGCTGAACCTATGCAGCTGGCATCGGACCCTCTTTCTATACGTATTTATACTGCGGAAGAGTGCGACCGACTGGATGCAAGCTGTAGAGGATTCCTGCTATTCCTGGAGCAGATTCAGGTGCTAAACCTCGAAACGCGAGAAATGGTTATTGAGCGCGTACTCGCGCTAGATACGGCAGAGTTCGATCTGGAAGACCTGAAGTGGGTGATTCTGATGGTGCTATTCAACATTCCAGGTTGTGAAAATGCCTATCAGCAAATGGAAGAATTACTCTTTGAAGTGAATGAAGGTATGCTGCATTAATCAATCTTCATTCAGTATGAGTTGTTATGGCTAAATCAGCACTGTTCACGGTGCGTAAAAACGAGCCCTGCCCACAATGCGGGGCTGAACTGGTTATTCGTTCCGGGAAACACGGTCCGTTTCTCGGTTGTTCACACTATCCAGAATGCGATTACATCCGTCCGCTGAAATCTTCCGCGGACGGACATGTTGTCAAAGTTCTGGAGGGTAAGCTTTGTCCTGCATGTGGCGCTGAGCTGGTGCTGAGACAGGGACGATTCGGTATGTTTATTGGATGCAGTGACTATCCTGCGTGCGATCACACCGAGCTCATCGACAAGCCTGATGAAACAGCAATAGTCTGTCCTCAATGCCAGACTGGTCATCTTGTCCAGCGGCGTTCCCGTTATGGCAAAACCTTTTACTCCTGCGATCGCTATCCGGAGTGCCAGTTTGTCATTAACTTCAAACCGTTAGCCGGAGAATGTCCTGAGTGTCATTATCCGCTTCTCATCGAAAAGAAAACCGCGCAGGGTGTGAAGCATTTCTGTGCCAGTAAACAATGTGGAAAGCCGATTTCGGCGGAATAAAAAAGTGAATAATAGCCTGCCCACAGACGCTATCGCTGCGGCGATAGCGGTTCTGAAACAAGAAAAAGTCATCGCCTATCCAACTGAAGCTGTATTTGGTGTCGGCTGCGACCCCGATAGCGAAACGGCTGTAACCCGTTTGTTGGCGCTAAAACAACGTCCGGTCGATAAAGGGTTAATTTTAATCGCGTCAAACTTTGAACAACTTAAACCATATATCGACGATAGCATGCTCACCGATGCTCAACGTGACGCTGTTTTCGCCCGTTGGCCTGGTCCTGTTACCTTCGTTTTCCCAGCGCTTGCGACAACGCCACGCTGGTTGACCGGGCGCTTTGATTCTCTGGCTGTTCGCGTCACCGATCACCCGCTGGTGGTTGCTTTGTGCCAGGCTTATGGCAAACCATTAGTTTCTACCAGTGCTAATTTGAGTGGCTTACCGCCTTGCAGAACGGTAGAGGAAGTTCGCGCACAGTTCGGTACAGACTTTCCCGTGGTTGAAGGGGAGACCGGGGGGCGTTTGAATCCTTCGGAGATCCGTGATGCTCTGACAGGTGAACAGTTTCGACAGGGGTAATATGAAAGAAGCCTATGCTGTTTTTGGTAATCCGATAGCGCACAGTAAATCGCCCTTTATTCATCAGCAATTTGCAGAGCAGCTGAAGATTGATCACTCCTACGGGCGTGTATTGGCACCCATCAATGATTTTGTGAATACCCTGAACGCTTTTTTTGCTGAGGGCGGGAAGGGGGCAAATGTCACCGTGCCTTTTAAAGAAGAGGCATTTGCACGTGCCGATGAACTAACGGAGCGGGCATCGCTTGCTGGAGCGGTCAACACCCTTAAACGGCTGGAGGATGGGCGTTTACTGGGAGACAACACGGATGGTATCGGCTTGTTGAGCGATCTTGAGCGTTTATCTTTTATTCGTCCCGGATCGCGAGTTCTGCTGATTGGTGCGGGTGGTGCATCCCGTGGAGTTTTATTACCTCTTCTTTCTATGGATTGTGCGGTGACTATTGTTAACCGTACCGCTTCGCGCGCTGAAGAGCTGGCACAAATCTTCTCCCATACCGGCAGCGTACAGGCGGTAGGAATGGACGAGCTTGATAATTACAGTTTTGACTTGATTATTAATGCGACATCCAGCGGAATTAGCGGTGAGATACCGGCTATTCCGACATCTCTTATTCACTCATCTGTCTATTGTTATGACATGTTTTATCAGAAAGGAGATACACCGTTCCTCTCCTGGTGTGCCAAACATGGGGCGAAACAATATGCTGATGGCCTGGGTATGCTGGTGGGGCAAGCAGCGCACGCCGTTTTACTCTGGCATGGGGTTTTGCCGCAGATTGAACCCGTCATTAAAAGCATGCAGCAGGAATTGTCGGCATGAATCAGGCGATCCAGTTTCCCGATCGAGAAGAATGGCGCACGGATGTCAACGCCGTTGTGTTTCCGGCGATGGTTCATGGTATGCAGTTAACATGTGCCATATCTGGAGAGATGCTGGCGTCCCGCTTTGGCGGCGACACGCCTGAACATTGGTTGGAAATCTTTCAACAGCATCGCTGGGATCTGGAAGAAGAAGCTGAAGGATTGATCCAGGCCCAGCAGGAAGATGCTCAAGGTTGGGTGTGGTTACTCTGACTTAAATATTCATCTTTCCACTTAACATAGTTGTTAGCTGAATATTGTAAGCCTGCTTTCTCTTCATCGCTTAATGGACGGATTTGTTTAACCGGGCTTCCCAGGTACAGATACCCGCTTTCCAGGCGTTTGTTTTGGGGAACCAGGCTCCCAGCCCCAATCATAACGTCGTCTTCTACTACCACGCCATCCAGCAGAATCGAACCCATGCCGACTAATACGCGGTTGCCAATGATGCAGCCGTGTAGCATGACCTTATGACCGACCGTTACATCCTCACCCACGATCAATGGATTACCCTGCGGATTAGACGTGGATTTATGTGTGACATGGAGAACGCTGCCGTCCTGAATGTTTGTACGGGCACCAATTTGTACATAGTTAACGTCGCCACGAATGGCAACCAGTGGCCAAATTCCGACATCATCAGCCAAACGGGCATCACCAATGACGACACTGCTGGTGTCGATCATTACGCGATTTCCGATCTGTGGGAAAAGATCCTTATAAGGACGCAGTACATCAGACATGTTTACCTCAACGAAAATAGAGCAGTAATGAAGACTTTGGTTGGATTATTGAGACTGTGCAAGTGGTTTAGCTATCAAAAATCAGCCAAATTGCGCAGGAATGTAGCGAAAGGAGTGAAAAACAAGCATTCAGAAAAAAAGATCCAAAAAATACTTGTGCTAAAAAATGGGAACCCTATAATGCGCCTCCATCGACACGGCGGATGTGAATCACTTCACGCAAACAGCCGGTTCGGTTGAAGAGAAAAACCTGAAAATGAGGGTTGACTCTGAAAGAGGAAAGCGTAATATACGCCACCTCGCGACAGAGCGCTAAAGCGCGTCGCAACTGCTCTTTAACAATTTATCAGACAATCTGTGTGGGCACTCGAAGATACGGATTCTTAACGTCGCAAGACGAAAAATGAATACCAAGTCTCAACGAGTGAACACGTAATTCATTACGAAGTTTAATTCATTGAGCATCAAACTTTTAAATTGAAGAGTTTGATCATGGCTCAGATTGAACGCTGGCGGCAGGCCTAACACATGCAAGTCGAACGGTAGCACAGAGGAGCTTGCTCCTTGGGTGACGAGTGGCGGACGGGTGAGTAATGTCTGGGAAACTGCCCGATGGAGGGGGATAACTACTGGAAACGGTAGCTAATACCGCATAACGTCGCAAGACCAAAGAGGGGGACCTTCGGGCCTCTTGCCATCGGATGTGCCCAGATGGGATTAGCTAGTAGGTGGGGTAACGGCTCACCTAGGCGACGATCCCTAGCTGGTCTGAGAGGATGACCAGCCACACTGGAACTGAGACACGGTCCAGACTCCTACGGGAGGCAGCAGTGGGGAATATTGCACAATGGGCGCAAGCCTGATGCAGCCATGCCGCGTGTATGAAGAAGGCCTTCGGGTTGTAAAGTACTTTCAGCGAGGAGGAAGGCGTTGTGGTTAATAACCGCAGCGATTGACGTTACTCGCAGAAGAAGCACCGGCTAACTCCGTGCCAGCAGCCGCGGTAATACGGAGGGTGCAAGCGTTAATCGGAATTACTGGGCGTAAAGCGCACGCAGGCGGTCTGTCAAGTCGGATGTGAAATCCCCGGGCTCAACCTGGGAACTGCATCCGAAACTGGCAGGCTAGAGTCTTGTAGAGGGGGGTAGAATTCCAGGTGTAGCGGTGAAATGCGTAGAGATCTGGAGGAATACCGGTGGCGAAGGCGGCCCCCTGGACAAAGACTGACGCTCAGGTGCGAAAGCGTGGGGAGCAAACAGGATTAGATACCCTGGTAGTCCACGCCGTAAACGATGTCGACTTGGAGGTTGTGCCCTTGAGGCGTGGCTTCCGGAGCTAACGCGTTAAGTCGACCGCCTGGGGAGTACGGCCGCAAGGTTAAAACTCAAATGAATTGACGGGGGCCCGCACAAGCGGTGGAGCATGTGGTTTAATTCGATGCAACGCGAAGAACCTTACCTACTCTTGACATCCAGAGAACTTAGCAGAGATGCTTTGGTGCCTTCGGGAACTCTGAGACAGGTGCTGCATGGCTGTCGTCAGCTCGTGTTGTGAAATGTTGGGTTAAGTCCCGCAACGAGCGCAACCCTTATCCTTTGTTGCCAGCGGTTAGGCCGGGAACTCAAAGGAGACTGCCAGTGATAAACTGGAGGAAGGTGGGGATGACGTCAAGTCATCATGGCCCTTACGAGTAGGGCTACACACGTGCTACAATGGCATATACAAAGAGAAGCGACCTCGCGAGAGCAAGCGGACCTCATAAAGTATGTCGTAGTCCGGATTGGAGTCTGCAACTCGACTCCATGAAGTCGGAATCGCTAGTAATCGTGGATCAGAATGCCACGGTGAATACGTTCCCGGGCCTTGTACACACCGCCCGTCACACCATGGGAGTGGGTTGCAAAAGAAGTAGGTAGCTTAACCTTCGGGAGGGCGCTTACCACTTTGTGATTCATGACTGGGGTGAAGTCGTAACAAGGTAACCGTAGGGGAACCTGCGGTTGGATCACCTCCTTACCTTAAAGAACCTGCCTTTGTAGTGCTCACACAGATTGTCTGATGAAAATTAGCAGTAAGAAAATCTCTGCAGGCTTGTAGCTCAGGTGGTTAGAGCGCACCCCTGATAAGGGTGAGGTCGGTGGTTCAAGTCCACTCAGGCCTACCAAATTCGCCTCCGTGCTGTGTTACGGCGATGCTCGCATACTTCAGTATGCTTCGCACCACCGCGCCTTGCCCGGAAACGAATTAGGGTACAGAGATTAGCATTTACGATGGGGTTATAGCTCAGCTGGGAGAGCGCCTGCCTTGCACGCAGGAGGTCTGCGGTTCGATCCCGCATAGCTCCACCATCCTTACTGCAAAAACACAAGAAAACTTCAGAGTGTACCTGAAAAAGTTCACTGCGAAGTTTTGCTCTTTAAAAATCTGGATCAAGCTGAAAATTGAAACGACACACTGTTTCATTTCTCCGTAATAAGAAATGAAAAGCGGTGTGTTCGAGTCTCTCAAATTTTTGCAAGTCGATGGTGAATCGAAAGAAACATCTTCGGGTTGTGAGGTTAAGCGACTAAGCGTACACGGTGGATGCCCTGGCAGTCAGAGGCGATGAAGGACGTGCTAATCTGCGATAAGCGTCGGTAAGGTGATATGAACCGTTATAACCGGCGATTTCCGAATGGGGAAACCCAGTGTGATTCGTCACACTATCATTACGTGAATACATAGCGTAATGAAGCGAACCGGGGGAACTGAAACATCTAAGTACCCCGAGGAAAAGAAATCAACCGAGATTCCCCCAGTAGCGGCGAGCGAACGGGGAGCAGCCCAGAGTCTGAATCAGCATGTGTGTTAGTGGAAGCGTCTGGAAAGTCGCACGATACAGGGTGAAAGTCCCGTACACAAAAGTGCATATGTTGTGAACTCGAAGAGTAGGGCGGGACACGTGGTATCCTGTCTGAATATGGGGGGACCATCCTCCAAGGCTAAATACTCCTGACTGACCGATAGTGAACCAGTACCGTGAGGGAAAGGCGAAAAGAACCCCGGCGAGGGGAGTGAAAAAGAACCTGAAACCGTGTACGTACAAGCAGTGGGAGCACCCTTCGGGGTGTGACTGCGTACCTTTTGTATAATGGGTCAGCGACTTATATTCTGTAGCAAGGTTAACCGAATAGGGGAGCCGAAGGGAAACCGAGTCTTAACTGGGCGTTAAGTTGCAGGGTATAGACCCGAAACCCGGTGATCTAGCCATGGGCAGGTTGAAGGTTGGGTAACACTAACTGGAGGACCGAACCGACTAATGTTGAAAAATTAGCGGATGACTTGTGGCTGGGGGTGAAAGGCCAATCAAACCGGGAGATAGCTGGTTCTCCCCGAAAGCTATTTAGGTAGCGCCTCGTGAACTCATCTTCGGGGGTAGAGCACTGTTTCGGCTAGGGGGTCATCCCGACTTACCAACCCGATGCAAACTGCGAATACCGAAGAATGTTATCACGGGAGACACACGGCGGGTGCTAACGTCCGTCGTGAAGAGGGAAACAACCCAGACCGCCAGCTAAGGTCCCAAAGTCATGGTTAAGTGGGAAACGATGTGGGAAGGCACAGACAGCCAGGATGTTGGCTTAGAAGCAGCCATCATTTAAAGAAAGCGTAATAGCTCACTGGTCGAGTCGGCCTGCGCGGAAGATGTAACGGGGCTAAACCATGCACCGAAGCTGCGGCAGCGACACTATGTGTTGTTGGGTAGGGGAGCGTTCTGTAAGCCGTTGAAGGTGTATCGTGAGGTATGCTGGAGGTATCAGAAGTGCGAATGCTGACATAAGTAACGATAATGCGGGTGAAAAACCCGCACGCCGGAAGACCAAGGGTTCCTGTCCAACGTTAATCGGGGCAGGGTGAGTCGACCCCTAAGGCGAGGCCGAAAGGCGTAGTCGATGGGAAACAGGTTAATATTCCTGTACTTGGTGTTACTGCGAAGGGGGGACGGAGAAGGCTATGTTAGCCGGGCGACGGTTGTCCCGGTTTAAGCATGTAGGCGGAGGTTTCAGGTAAATCCGGTACCTTATTAACGCTGAGGTGTGATGACGAGGCACTACGGTGCTGAAGTAACAAATGCCCTGCTTCCAGGAAAAGCCTCTAAGCATCAGGTAACACGAAATCGTACCCCAAACCGACACAGGTGGTCAGGTAGAGAATACCAAGGCGCTTGAGAGAACTCGGGTGAAGGAACTAGGCAAAATGGTGCCGTAACTTCGGGAGAAGGCACGCTGATATGTAGGTGAAGTGATTTACTCATGGAGCTGAAATCAGTCGAAGATACCAGCTGGCTGCAACTGTTTATTAAAAACACAGCACTGTGCAAACACGAAAGTGGACGTATACGGTGTGACGCCTGCCCGGTGCCGGAAGGTTAATTGATGGGGTTATCCGTAAGGAGAAGCTCTTGATCGAAGCCCCGGTAAACGGCGGCCGTAACTATAACGGTCCTAAGGTAGCGAAATTCCTTGTCGGGTAAGTTCCGACCTGCACGAATGGCGTAATGATGGCCAGGCTGTCTCCACCCGAGACTCAGTGAAATTGAACTCGCTGTGAAGATGCAGTGTACCCGCGGCAAGACGGAAAGACCCCGTGAACCTTTACTATAGCTTGACACTGAACACTGGTCCTTGATGTGTAGGATAGGTGGGAGGCTTTGAAGTGTGGACGCCAGTCTGCATGGAGCCATCCTTGAAATACCACCCTTTAATGGCTGGTGTTCTAACGTAGACCCGTAATCCGGGTTGCGGACAGTGTCTGGTGGGTAGTTTGACTGGGGCGGTCTCCTCCTAAAGAGTAACGGAGGAGCACGAAGGTTAGCTAATCCTGGTCGGACATCAGGAGGTTAGTGCAAAGGCATAAGCTAGCTTGACTGCGAGAGTGACGGCTCGAGCAGGTGCGAAAGCAGGTCTTAGTGATCCGGTGGTTCTGAATGGAAGGGCCATCGCTCAACGGATAAAAGGTACTCCGGGGATAACAGGCTGATACCGCCCAAGAGTTCATATCGACGGCGGTGTTTGGCACCTCGATGTCGGCTCATCACATCCTGGGGCTGAAGTAGGTCCCAAGGGTATGGCTGTTCGCCATTTAAAGTGGTACGCGAGCTGGGTTTAGAACGTCGTGAGACAGTTCGGTCCCTATCTGCCGTGGGCGCTGGAGAATTGAGGGGGGCTGCTCCTAGTACGAGAGGACCGGAGTGGACGCATCACTGGTGTTCGGGTTGTCATGCCAATGGCATTGCCCGGTAGCTAAATGCGGAAGAGATAAGTGCTGAAAGCATCTAAGCACGAAACTTGCCCCGAGATGAGTTCTCCCTGACTCCTTGAGAGTCCTGAAGGAACGTTGAAGACGACGACGTTGATAGGTCGGGTGTGTAAGTGTAGCGATACATTGAGCTAACCGATACTAATGAACCGTGAGGCTTAACCTTACAACGCCGAAGATGTTTTGGCGAAGAGACATCGACATTCAGCTTGATTACAGATTACATCGACATGCCCGGGAGGTGTGTTGATGAACAGAATTTGCCTGGCGGCTGTAGCGCGGTGGTCCCACCTGACCCCATGCCGAACTCAGAAGTGAAACGCCGTAGCGCCGATGGTAGTGTGGGGTCTCCCCATGCGAGAGTAGGGAACTGCCAGGCATCAAATTTAGTGTGCTGATATGGCTCAGTTGGTAGAGCGCACCCTTGGTAAGGGTGAGGTCCCCAGTTCGACTCTGGGTATCAGCACCAGTTTTTCGGTTAAAGTTCGGCACTTAGAAAAGAATTTGTCTGGCGGCTGTAGCGCGGTGGTCCCACCTGACCCCATGCCGAACTCAGAAGTGAAACGCCGTAGCGCCGATGGTAGTGTGGGGTCTCCCCATGCGAGAGTAGGGAACTGCCAGACATCAAATAAAAGCGAAAGGCTCAGTCGAAAGACTGGGCCTTTTGTTTTATCTGTTGTTTGTCGGCGAGCGCTCTCCTGAGGAGGACAAATCCACCGGAACTGTATCCGGCATATATATATTTAATGAATAACCTGCGATAAAAACGCGCGAGTGCGTTCCGATTTGGGGTGAGCAAAAAACTCATCCGGTGGTGCCTGTTCCACAATCTCGCCAAGATCCATAAAGATCACCCGGTCAGCTACTGTGCGGGCAAAGCCCATTTCATGGGTTACACATAGCATGGTCATGCCCGATTGCGCCAGACCTATCATGGTATCCAGCACTTCTTTTACCATTTCAGGATCCAACGCTGATGTGGGTTCATCAAATAACATGATTTTGGGTTTCATACACAGCGAGCGTGCAATGGCCACGCGCTGTTGTTGTCCACCAGAGATTTGCCCGGGATATTTATGTGCATGTTCGGCAATGCGGACCCGCTCAAGGTAGTGCATTGCCAGTACTTCAGCCTCTTTTTTCGGCATCTTTTGCACCCAGATAGGCGCCAGCGTGCAGTTTTGCAAGACAGTTAAATGAGGAAAGAGATTAAAGTGCTGAAAGACCATGCCAACTTCTTGTCGGACGCGCTCAATATTGCGGATGTCTTCATTGAGCTCAATCCCATCCACTACAATGCGTCCTTGCTGATGTTCTTCCAGATGGTTAATACAGCGGATAGTTGTCGATTTACCCGAACCGGAAGGCCCGCATAATACGATGCGCTCTCCCTGTTTTACCTTCAGGTTGATGTTTTTCAGGACATGAAACTGTCCGTACCATTTGTTGACGTTTTCCAGCGTAATCATCGCGTCGGTAGACGGCATTAATAATTGGCTCATAAATTCCTCAGTGCGGTGTACGCCCGGTGTTAAAACGTTTTTCCAGATGCTGGCTGTAACGCGACATACTGAAACAGAAGATCCAGTAAATCAGTGCAGCGAAAACATATCCTTCTGTCGACATACCCAGCCACGCAGGGTCCACAGTTGCCTGCTGCACGCTACTGAAGAGATCAAACAGACCGATGATGATGACCAGGCTGGTATCCTTGAACAGGGCGATAATCGTGTTAACCAGACCCGGGATAACCAGCTTGAGGGCTTGCGGAAGAATGACCAGCCCCTGAGTTTTCCAGTACCCTAGCGCCAGTGATTCCGCGGCCTCATACTGACCTTTCGGTAGGGCCTGTAACCCTCCGCGAACCACTTCTGCGACATAGGCCGACTGGAAAAGAATAACGCCGACCAGCGCCCGGATAAGCTTGTCGATACTGGTTCCTTCGGACATAAACAGAGGAAGCATGACCGAGGACATAAACAGAACGGTAATCAACGGTACACCGCGCCAGAACTCAATGAAAATGACGGATAAAACCCGCACGACTGGCATATGGGAACGACGTCCCAACGCCAGTAAAATACCCCATGGAAGCGCGCCTGCAATCCCCACGGATGCAATAATAAGCGTCAGTGTTAATCCACCCCACTGCCGGGTTTCTACGCGTTCAAGCCCGAAAAAACCACCGTACATCAGCCACCAGACGACAATCGGATATATGACTGCCCAGATGGCGATATAACGGCCTCGGTGGGGAATGGTTTTCCAGAACATCGGAACAATAGAAACCAGACCAATTATCAGGGCCAGATTTACGCGCCAACGCTGATCGTGTGGATAAAGCCCATACATGAATTGTCCGAAGCGTTCATGGATGAACACCCAGCAGGCTCCGGCTTTGGTACAGTCTGCCCGGGTAGAACCGACCCAGTTGGCCTGAAAGAATACCCAGTTCAACAGTGGTGGAAGAAATGACCAAATCAGCCATACGCATAGCAGGGTGAGCAGGCTATTTGACCAACTGGAGAACAGGTTTTTACGCACCCAGAGTAGACTGCGGCTTGCCGGATTGCTGCGCTGGCGCGAGGGGTGAGACAGCAGTGCTTTTGTCATCATGGCTCCTTAGCGCTCAATCAGTGCAATACGGCGGTTATAAATATTCATCAGCAAAGAAATACTCAGACTGATGATCAGGTATACCGACATGGTGATGGCGATCGTTTCAATGGCTTGCCCTGTTTGATTGAGTACCGTGCCGGCAAACAGTGAAACCATGTCCGGATAACCAATGGCGGCCGCAAGAGAAGAGTTCTTGACGATATTCAGGTACTGGCTGGTCAGTGGGGGAATGATGACGCGTAGCGCCTGCGGGATGATTACCTGGCGTAGCGTCACCGGATTTGGCAGACCCAGCGAGCGTGCGGCTTCATGTTGGCCGTAAGGAACGGCCTGAATGCCCGCCCGAATAATTTCTGCAATAAATGCCGAGGTATATACCGAAAGCGCCAGAGTCAATGCCGCCAGTTCAGGAATAAGCACCATACCGCCACGGAAGTTAAAACCACGGAGCGCGGGAATATCCCAGTGAAGCGCAGCGCCAAACATCCACTGTGAAATCACCGGTAAAAGTACGATCAACGCCAGAGCTGTGGGCCAGGTCCGACGTAGCTGACCGGTTTTGGTCTGATGCATTCTGTTGAAGCGAAATAATCCGATGGTGACGACGATAGCGATAACGACAGCGGTGCAAAAGGCAAAAAAACCTTCTCCCATTTGCGGGGCCGGAATATAGAGCCCCCGGTTACTCAGGAACATCAAATCCAGCGCGTTAACGGCCTGGCGTGGGCCGGGCAGATTACGTAATACGGCGAAATACCAGAAGAAGATCTGCAGCAGCGGCGGTATATTGCGGAACGTTTCGATGTAGATCGTCGAGAGCTTTCGCAATAACCAGTTATCTGACAGGCGTGCTAGTCCGAGAAAGAAACCGAGAATTGATGCGAAAACAATGCACAGTGCTGAAACTAACAGAGTATTGAGCAGGCCGACCACAAAGACACGACCATACGTATCGCCTTGCTCGTAATCGATCAGATGCTGGACAATGCCAAATCCTGCGCTGCGATCGAGAAAAGAAAACCCCGAGGTAATACCGCTATTGTTCAGGTTATTTATCGTGTTATGAATGAGATAGACCGCAATGCTGATAACCGCAATGACGGCGAGTATTTGAAATAACCAGGCGCGGACCGCAGGGTTAGAAAAGGATAACGATCCTTTTACGGTTGAGCGGCGATGGAACATAAGAAAACCTCAGTAACTATGACTCTGGGCTGAGCGCCGCAGTTGCGGCGCCCGTTACATCACTACGCATTAGCGCACCGGTGGCGCATACTGAATGCCACCGTTATTCCAGAGGTTGTTCTGTCCACGTTTGATCTTCAGCGGACTTTCCGATCCAACGTTACGTTCAAAGATCTCCGAATAGTTACCAACTTGCTTGATAATGTTGTAGGCCCATTTGTTATCAAGCTTCAGATCCTTGCCATAATCCCCTTCTTTACCCAACAGGTGTGCCATATCCGGTGTTGCTGGATTAGCCGCTTTTTCATCGACGTTTTTCGAGTTAACACCCATTTCTTCCGCATTTAGCATGGCGAACAGCGTCCAGCGAACAATGGAGAACCACTCATCGTCCCCACGACGTACGACAGGTCCCAGAGGTTCTTTAGAAATAACTTCTGGCAGGACGATCCATTCCGCAGGATTGCTCAGCTTGATGCGTAGGGCATACAGCTGAGACTGGTCGGAAGCCAGCGTATCGCAACGTCCAGATTCCAGAGCTTTGGCTGATTCATCCGAACGGTCAAAGGTGACGGGGGTGTACTTCATCTTGTTGGCTTTAAAGTAGTCGGCCACGTTTAGTTCGGTATCGGTTCCCGCCTGAATACAGACCGTTGCACCATCCAGCTCTTTAGCGCTCTTCAGGCCTGCTTTATTGTGGGTAAGAAAACCAATGCCGTCGTAATACGTTACACCAGTGAAGGACATGCCCATACCGGCATCACGAGAAGAGGTCCACGTGGTATTACGAGAGAGCATGTCGACTTCACCAGACTGTAATGCGGTAAAGCGTTCCTTGGCGGTGAGCGGGGTATATTTTACTTTGCTATCATCGCCAAATACGGCGGAGGCAACGCCACGACATACATCAACATCAATACCCGAGAACTTGCCGCTTGCATCGGCGTAAGAAAAGCCAGGCAAGCCGTCGCTGATCCCACATTGCACAAACCCTTTTTTCTTTACGGCATCAAGTGTTGCGCCGGCATGTGCCTGATTTGCAACAGCAAGCAGCACACCGGCCGCAGCCAGGCTGGCGATTATCATCTTTTTCATAGAGCATCCTGTGTGGAGGAATTATTGTTATGGAAACGTTCTGAAAACGTCTTTTACCTGTCTGTGGCTTTGGCCATACTCTTTTAAGCAAAGGTAGTGCCAGTTTTTTGCGCCTGATTATTCGACGCAATATGCAGAGTGTAGACAGGAAAAAATAAATGCAGCGCCCTGAAGTGGTGCAAAATTGAAACGTAAGCCACATTTCGGCGCAAAAAATTTAAAAATCAGACAGGACGCGTGATAACGATTTCTGGCGTTAATATTAATGACGTGAGAATAATGAAAAGAAAATGTGGTGTTACGAAAAACAGAAAAAATGCTAATTTCAAATCGCGGATGTGTGAGTGAAATCTATAATAATTTTATTACATGTCAGGTTCTATTAAGCAACGTTTTGTCTTATATGTAGATTTTATGCTTATTGCTAAAAGCGCGGTAATAACCGCGCTTTTAAGATGATTTATTTGGTCAGGGCGACAATCCCAAGCGTCAGTCCGGCAACGGCTGCAGCACCACCGGCGATGGCTCCGGCTGTTTCCCAGTTATCCTGGGTGGTGCCTTTCATACAGGTATTGGTATGAACCAGGCGTCCCTGATCGTCGTATACAGGTACGCAAGGAGAATCGTGTGCACAGCCAGCCAGGAATGCGGTAAGCAGTGCAACGGATATTAATCTTTTCATGGTGTTACCTCAAAATAAGCGTTTCGCTAATTAAGCAAAGACAAACGCTAAGCCATCTGCGAACTCGGCGATTATTTTACCACTTCTTAAAAAAGGACTGACATGAGGAATAATCTCAATTCATGTGGATTGTAAAAATAATGGATAAAAAGAAAGGCTGCAGGCGAGTTTAGAGGGATAGTTTAAATGAAATAAATGGCTATCTTACTAATAAATAAAGAGGAGCATCGTAGGTGAAAAAGGCGTCCGTAGACGCCTTTATTTTACAAATTAATCGTTGTGCCGACTAAAACGCCGTCTTACGACAACAAAGAAGACGGGGACGAAGAAGATAGCCAACAATGTTGCGGTCAGCATTCCTCCCATAACACCGGTACCGACCGCATTCTGCGCACCACTACCTGCACCGTGACTGATAACCAGAGGCATAACCCCCAGAATAAAGGCCAGGGATGTCATCAGGATAGGACGAAGACGCATGCGCGATGCCTCCAGCGTCGCTTCAATCAACCCCTTGCCTTCTTTATCCATCAGGTCTTTGGCAAACTCGACGATCAGGATGGCGTTCTTAGCCGAGAGGCCGATTGTGGTTAGTAAGCCAACCTGGAAATACACATCGTTATTCATCCCACGCAGTGATGCTGCTAACAATGCGCCCACAACACCGAGCGGTACAACCAGCATCACCGAGAAAGGAATAGACCAGCTTTCATACAATGCGGCAAGGCAAAGGAAGACAACGATTAGCGAGATGGCATACAGCGCAGGTGCCTGGTTACCCGACAGCCTTTCCTGATAGGACATCCCCGTCCAGTCATGACCAATACCGTTTGGCAGTTTTTCCGCCAGGCTTTCCATCAGCGCCATTGCTTCACCGGTACTTCTGCCAGGCGCTGCTTCTCCCAGCAGTTCCATAGAAGGCATACCGTTATAGCGCTCCAGGCGCGGTGAGCCGTAGATCCAGTGTGCGGAACTGAACGTGGAGAACGGAACCATTTCGCCATTGGCGCTACGGACATACAGATTATTGATGTCCTCCGGTAACATACGGAACTTGGCATCGGCTTGTACGTACACTTTTTTCACGCGGCCACGGTCAATGAAGTCATTGACGTAATAGCCGCCCAGCGCAGCTGAGATGGTTTCGTTGATATCAGACAGTGAGACACCAAGCGCTTGCGCTTTCTCCTGATCGACATCCAGTTTGAACTGTGCGGTATCCTCGAGCCCGTTTGGACGCACACGAACCAGCAGGTCAGGGTGTTTGGCAACCATGCCCAGCAGTTGGTTACGTGCCTGGGTTAGCGCAGCATGCCCCAACCCGCCCTGGTCAATCAGCTCGAAGTCGAAGCCCGTTGCGGTACCCAGTTCAACGATGGCTGGCATGTTGAAAGGGAACACCAGACCATCACGAATCTGACTAAACGCTCGGGTAGCGCGGGCGATAATTGATTCAACGTTATTTTCGTTACCGCTACGTTCTTCCCAGGGCTTGAGGCTGACGAACGCCATCCCTGAGTTTTGCCCCTGGCCGCTGAAGCTAAAGCCGTTAACCGTAAAGACGCTTTCAACGTTGGCTTTTTCATTGTTCAGGTAGTAGTGGGTGACCTGATCCAGCACCTTCTGGGTGCGTTCTTGCGTGGCGCCTGCAGGAAGTTGAATCATCGTCAGGAAGACGCCCTGATCTTCCTCTGGCAGGAAGGAGGTTGGCAGGCGCATAAACAGCACCGCCATCCCGATGACGATTATCAGGTAGACGACCAGGTAACGCCCAGTTTTACGCACAATACCGCTGACGCTATTGGTGTAATGATTGACGCTGTGATCGAATTTGGCGTTGAACCAGCCAAAGAAACCGCTTCTTTTCTCGTGATGTTCAGCTGATACCGGCTTCAGCAACGTTGCACAAAGTGCGGGAGTCAGGATCAGCGCGACCAGTACTGAAAGCGCCATGGCGGAAACGATGGTGATGGAAAACTGCCGATAGATAGCCCCGGTTGAACCGCCAAAGAAGGCCATCGGGATAAATACCGCAGACAGCACCATGGCAATACCAACCAGCGCTCCCTGTATTTGTGACATGGATTTTTCCGTCGCCTCTTTGGGCGGCAGATGATCCTCCATCATCACGCGTTCCACGTTTTCCACCACCACTATCGCATCATCGACCAATAGACCGATGGCGAGCACCATGCCGAACATCGTCAGGGTGTTTATTGAGTAGCCAAACGCAGCAAGCACGGCAAATGTGCCCAACAATACGACAGGTACGGCGATGGTCGGAATGAGCGTTGCCCGGATGTTTTGCAGGAACAAATACATGACCAGGAACACCAGCACGATCGCTTCAAACAGTGTTTTTACCACTTCATGAATGGAGATGGTCACAAATGGCGTCGTGTCGTACGGGTAGACCACCTTCATTCCCTGCGGGAAGAATGGTTGCAGTTCAACCAGCTTGGCTTTAATAGCGTTCGCGGTATCCAGCGCGTTTGCCCCAGTTGCCAGCTTGATCCCAAGGCCGGATGCAGGCTTACCGTTAATACGCGCCACGACGTTGTAGTTTTCCCCGCCTAACTCGATACGCGCGACGTCTTTCAGGTGAACAACCGAACCATCGCTGTTCACGCGTAAAGTCACTTTGCCGAACTCTTCAGGGTCTTTCAGTCGCGTTTGCGCAATGATAGAAGCGTTAAGCTGCTGGTTAGGTAATGCAGGCGTCCCCCCTAACTGACCTGCGGCAATCTGATCGTTCTGTACCTTCAACTGATTGATCACATCAACCGGCGTGAGCTGATATTTGTTCAATAAGTTTGCATCCAGCCAGATGCGCATGGCGTACTGTGCACCAAACAGCTGCACGTCACCCACGCCATTCAGACGGCTGATTGAGTCTTTAACGTTCGAGGCGACGTAATCGGAAATGTCATCCTGTGTGGTTTGTGGGTTGTCAGAAACAAAACCCGCAACCATCAAAAAGCTGCTGCTGGATTTCTCGACGCTGATCCCTTGCTGCTGAACTTCTTGCGGCAGTAGCGGAGTGGCGAGCTGCAGTTTATTTTGCACCTGCACTTGCGCGATATCGGGATCGGTACCGGACTGGAAAGTCAGTGTAATAGTCACACTCCCGGCCGAGTCGCTGGTGGAGGACATATACATCAGGTTATCGATACCATTCATATTCTGTTCGATAACCTGTGTGACTGTATCCTGAACCGTCTGTGCATCTGCACCAGGGTAGGTGGCAGAAATGGCGACCGCAGGAGGCGCAATGGTTGGGTACTGTGCCACGGGCAGTTGCATGATTGCCAGAGCACCCGCCATCATCAGAATGATAGCCAATACCCAGGCAAAGATAGGACGCCTGATAAAAAAGTTAGCCATGTCCGGTTACCTTATTGGGCTTTCGTGGCAGGGGTTTCGGTATCGGCGGTTGCTTTAACCTGAACGCCTGGACGTGCTTTCTGTAAGCCGCTCACGATAACTTTGTCACCCGGTTGCAGGCCTTCGCTGATGAGCCACTTGTCACCAATAGCTTGTGCGGCAACGACTGCGCGAGACTCAACCTGACTCTTGTCGTTAACGACCATTACGGTGGCATCGCCGCGAGGCGTACGCGTTACCCCCTGCTGCGGAACGAGAATGGCATTCGGCTGGACGCCTTCATCAATGCGTGCACGCACAAACATGCCCGGCAACAGCGTGTGCTGCGGGTTAGGGAACACGGCTCTGAGGGTGATTGAGCCGGTGCTTTCATCAACCGTCACATCAGAAAACTGCAAAGAGCCTTTTAGCGGGTATGACTGACCATTTTCCATCACCAGTTCGACAGTACTGCTGGCGCTGTCTTTATGCAGACTCCCTTGTTCAACGGACTGTTTGAGGCGCATAAAGTCGTTACTGGACTGTGTCACGTCGACGTAAATGGGATCGAGCTGTTGAACGGTAGCAAGCTCTGTAGCCTGGCCATTCGTGACTAATGCACCTTCGGTGACGTTAGATTTACCGATGCGTCCGCTAATTGGCGATGTCACTTTGGTGTAGGCCAGATTGATACGCGCGCTTTCGACCGCCGCTTTTGCCGCGATCACGGAGGCATCGGCCTGACGAGCATCAGCAATTGCCTGATCGTACTCTTGCTGGCTGATGTACTTGGTGCCAACCAACGGCACATAGCGTTTTACCGTTAAATGCGCGATTGCAGCAGCCGCTTCACTCTTCGCCAGTTCACCTTTGGCGCTGTCATAGTCAGCCTGATAAGTCGCGGGATCGATCTGATAAAGTGACTGCCCGGCTTCAATATCGCTTCCCTCAGTGAAATTCCGTTTAAGCACTATCCCGCTGACCTGGGGACGAACTTCTGCAATTCGGAATGCCGTTGTGCGCCCGGGTAATTCGGTCGTTACGGCTAAAGGAGCCTTTTCGACGACATGGACAGTCACCTGCGGTTCTGCGGGATGAGCTTGTGTTTCTCCCTGATCGTTACAACCGGCGAGTAATGCAGCGGAGACGATGATGAATGAGGGCAGGAGTGAAAACCTGGCATTTTTCGTCATTTCTATTCCTTAAAAAACCGAACGCTCGTTATTAACCGGGTAACGCAGGGGGCGATAACGTGCACAAGAAAAATAATAGTTGGCTATCCTACAAATTATTAGCTTGCGATGTAAGCAATACTTATTTATAGGCACGATACACGGCACGTAAAAGCAAAAAAAGATTAATCGACAGCTGTTTCATTGTGGTGTTAATAGCAATACTATGATTCGCATAAACACAAATTGAAATAAGCATTTGGTTTGTGAATATATTGTTTGTTGGTATTCGTTTTGTTTATTCGTGTGCAAAGTCCGTAATAATATTTTTTAGAACTCGTTTAAATAAATGCTAAGTGATACATTTGTTCCGTATCGCAAATATTAGATAAGAAAGTTAATCATTCTCTACTCTACCTCAGACAGTCGGAACCATGGCCAGAAAAACGAAAGCTGATGCCCTCAAAACGCGGCTGCACCTGATAGAAACGGCAATTGTACAGTTTGCCGCACGTGGCGTAAGCAATACGACGCTAAACGACATTGCGGATGCCGCCAGCGTGACGCGTGGCGCACTCTATTGGCATTTCGAAAATAAAACTCAACTGTTTAATGAGCTATGGTTACAACAACCACCTTTACGCGATCTTATTCAGGACAAGTTAATTGGTCGTTGGGGTGATAACCCTTTACAGCGATTGCGAGAAAAGTTTGTGGTGGGGTTACAATATATTGCAGAGAACCCTCGTCAGCAGGCATTAATGCAGATTTTATATCATAAGTGTGAATTTCATAACGATATGATATCTGAGCAGGCTATTCGCGATAAAATAGGTATCAGTCATCAAAGCATTCGTGATTCCCTACAAAAGTGTGTCGATGACAATTTGATTGCCACCACTCTTGATTTAGATGTCATCATCATTATTCTGCACGGTAGTTTTAGCGGAATTATAAAAAACTGGTTAATGAATCCAGTGAGTTATGATCTATATGGGCAAGCTCCAGTATTAGTTGATAATGTACTAAAAATGTTAAGCCCAGACGGTAGCGTCATGCAATTAATGCAGAGTGAAAACCAGGTCGGATAGTTTTTACCGCCAGAGGCTGACGGCTGTCGAAGTGTTATCTGAGGTGCTATTCGAGGTCGACGCAGTTGACCAGCTTAAGGGGATTCACTGAGTTCATATTCCGGCACTTGTCGTGCTCTGTTGTCATCAGCTCTATCCATTGGATGAGCAGCGCATCAAAAAGAAAAACGAAGACCGCAAAAACAACCAGCCACCAATACTTGCGAATCATTCCTAAACCCTGTGTATTCATGCCCAAGTGTGCAGGGAATATACACGAAATTTTTAAGCTGAAAAGCAGACTTACAATGCCTTTACTTTGTTGAAAGATCGCCACTCCTTGCCGTCAATCGACTCTTTTTAGACAGGTTTTTTGTCTTACGTTTTTTCACCTTGGCAAGCTCAATTTCTGAAAAATGAGAACCGATACTCAGTCTTCTGAGTCCCATTTTTACGTATTCAGTATTGATCTCAATCCCGACAAACTTGCGACCCAATTCCACGGCGGTAGCTCCGGTGGTGAAGCTGCCGGCAAACGGATCCAGTACCTTGTCATCTGGGTTCGAGGACGCCAGAATTATACGCTCCAGGAGGGCTTTGGGTTTCTGGGTGGGGTGGTTTTCGTATTCGTCCATCAGATAGCGTACGCGTGGGAACTCCCAGACATTGCCCGGCACTTTTTTCTGATTGTAGGGCTGCGGCGGGTTTTTTCTGTAGTCTATTAGCGCGCGTTTAGCGCCAGTTTTGGCTTCAACCAGAATATCGTCACGATTAAATGTGTAGTTTTTCTGATCTTTTACCATCATCAGGATCGGTTCATACATCGAACCAAAGTAATTTTTGGCCTGTACCCCTGAGCTATCGTATGACCACACGATACGACTCTTGATGGTAAAAAGCGGGCGGCATTTGAGGTCGATGTACGGCATGTTCTCCGTACTGTTCATGATGTACATGGTGCCGTGTGGTTTGAGGATGCGATGGCACTCGTCGATGCACTCAAACAACCACGCCAGAAAGGTCTCTTCGTCCCAGGATTCAACCATCCCGTCAAAGTCTTTCCCGATGTTATAAGGAGGGTCAGCAAAAATGAGTTCGACGCTTTCAGACGGCAGTTTTTTCAGTTCAGTTAGCGCATCGCCCAGGATTATCTTTTTTGATTCATCGCCAAAATAGACAGGTTCACATCTCGCGTTCATCGCCAAAGCCTCCCGTGTGACGTCAATAAAAAAGGCGCTTCCCCATGCCGAGTAGCGCCTTTTAAAACAAACATTTAACTGATTAGTATCAGTTCATGCCGTATTTTTTCAGTTTTTTACGCAGCGTACCACGGTTGATGCCCATCATCAGGGCAGCACGGGTCTGGTTACCGCGGGTGTATTGCATCACCATGTCCAACAGGGGCTGTTCTACTTCAGCCAGTACCAGCTCATAGAGATCATTCACATCCTGACCATTCAATTGAGCAAAATAGTTCTTCAGTGCCTGTTTAACCGAGTCACGCAGGGGCTTTTGAGTTACCTGGTCCTGAGAGTTAACGGTAGAAACGGTCAGTACGTCAGAATTTACGCGTTGTTCGAACATAGTTCTGTCAGCTCTTTATTTCTGTTTACGCAAAATTTTCGAAGTATGCCTCCAACGCCGCCAGCTGTTCGCTGGAATCTTCAATGGCGTTGAATGTGCGCCGAAACTGGTCATCCGGAGCGTGTTCCTGGAGATACCAGGATACGTGTTTACGCGCAATTCGGTACCCTTTTGCCTGACCATAAAAGTCGTGCAGTTCCCGAATGTGCGCACAAAGCAAGCGCTTCACCTCTGCCAGAGGCAGCGGGGGCAGCAGCTCCCCAGTGTCCAGATAATGCTGGATTTCCCGAAAGATCCAGGGTCTTCCCTGAGCTGCACGTCCTATCATCAGGGCATCCGCCCCCGTATAGTCGAGTACAGCTCTGGCTTTATGCGGGTCAGTAATGTCGCCATTCGCGATAATCGGAATGGAAACTTTCTGCTTAACTGCCCGAATACTGTCGTACTCAGCATCTCCATTGAACAAACAGGCGCGGGTGCGTCCATGAATGGTCAGAGCCTGAATGCCACAGTCTTCAGCCAGTTGGGCAATCTCTACGCAGTTACGGTGTTCCGGAGCCCAGCCGGTGCGAATCTTGAGTGTGACAGGAACGTCCACTGCATTGACGACCTCGGTTAGTATCGATTTCACTAAATCCGGGTACTGCAAGAGGGCTGAACCTGCGAGCTTGCGATTCACTTTTTTAGCCGGACACCCCATATTGATATCAATAATCTGGGCGCCGCTTTCCACGTTAATACGTGCGGCATCGGCCATCTCAACAGGGTCGCTACCGGCAATTTGCACCGTGCGAATTCCTGGCTCATCAACGTGCACCATCCGTAAACGAGACTTATCACTTTCCCAAACCTGCGGGTTAGAAGACATCATCTCGGATACTGTCAATCCTGCTCCCATCTCATAGCACAGCGTCCTGAATGGTCTGTCAGTGATGCCAGCCATAGGTGCTGCGATCAGGCGATTTCTGAGCTGGTATTGTCCGATGCGCATGAGTTAAGAAATGACCATACTGTGACTGCAAGGCGGCGTATATTACGCATTTTTCGCACGAGATGAAAGGCCAAACTTTGACCAATCCACTGAGGTGGATCAATGAATTGCCGTAAATGTGAACGCATGAAAATATTTAATCATATAAATCATCGCATTATAAAAATGTGTCGATTTTATATACACATATAATTTTGCGTAACTTCTCATTTTTTCTTCAGCTGCAGACGGTACTGACAAGATATTCTGCTGAATTAATCAGCAAATTACCTCGTCATTGTGTGATCGCTACCTCATTTTAGTACAGGATCTCGGTATCCCCAGAATAGCTGTCCGTAATCTTGCGTTCATTCAACGGCTGCAGCGGGCGATTGTTTGCCGTCCCAACAATGTAGTGGAATTTATCCATCTGTTCGGCAGAAAGAGCAACAGGCGTTTTCAGGACAGTCCAGGTGACGCCTTCGGTGCAGGGAGGCGTTGTTAACGAACCACGGTAGCGCCAGTAGGTTTTATTGTCGGGTAAAAGCTGGTGGATATCGACCGGCGAGAAGATGGCCATGCTGCTGTCCTCCATGGTTGGAAAGGACTCCCACAAATTTTGAATCGCCTGGTTTGGTTCGCCGATATCAAACATAACCGCCACGATAGCGATGTCTCCGGATTGATTTTTGTGGACCAGCTGCAGCTCCAGCGGATAGGTTTTACCGTTGAGGGTATGTTCGCTCGGGGCATGAAAATCAAATTGTTTTAAATAATAAAGTGTTTCATCAATTTCAATAGAATTAGATGCGTAGCTACTCATCGTTGCCTGCAACGTATGGTTAATGCTCCGAAATCTGGTTGGGCCATCGACGTACTGCATGTTCAGCGCGGGGAGACCGAGTTTACTGGTTGTGGTGGTCTGGATGTCTATGGGGGATTGGTTTATGCCTGTCTGGCACGTTGCATACGCTTTGCTGATTTCTCCCCACCGTGCGGGGCCGTTTTCTTCGGTATATCCCCATGGTACGGCCAGCGTGGTCAGTGGCATCATGCATGCTGCCAGCAAAGTTGTTGTAAAACAGTTGAAACGCATACGTTTACTCAACGAGAATCAATATAAAAAATAACAAAATCAATTGATTATTATATCGCTGAGGAAAGTGTCGGTATGCTGGTCAATTGTCTGAAAATGGCGTGGTCAGATAACCACGCCGGAAGGGATTATTTTTTCTGGCCGGTAATGCGACACCACTCTTCTTTCTCGATAACCGGATCGAGCGTAAAGAGATCGGCATAGGCTTCACAGACGCTTTCCGCCTGGCTGGCAAGAATACCAGAAAGCCCCAGCAAACCGCCCTCAACGGGCAGTACGCTGATTAACGGAGCCAGTTCACGTAATGGGCCAGCAAGGATGTTGGCGACCACCACGTCGGCTTTCATCGCCTCTGGCTGGTCTTTCGGCAGATAAAGCTCCAGACGCTCAGAAACACCATTACGCTGGGCGTTATCACGGCTGGCCTGAATCGCTTGCGGGTCGATATCCACGCCAATGGCTTTCGCCGCACCCAGCTTCAGTGCCGCAATGGCAAGAATGCCGGAGCCGCAGCCAAAGTCGATAACCGTTTTACCGTTAAGATCAAGACCGTCCAGCCATTGCAGGCACAGAGAGGTAGTGGGGTGCGTGCCTGTACCAAACGCCAGACCCGGGTCCAGCATCACGTTGACAGCATTCTCATCCGGGACATCGCGCCAGCTTGGGCAAATCCACAGACGTTCACCAAAGCGCATCGGGTGGAAGTTATCCATCCATTCGCGTTCCCAGTCTTTGTCTTCGAGCTGTTCGATTTTATGCGCGAAGCCTTCACCCAGCAGCGGATGCTGTTCCAGGATAGCAACTACTTCTTTCATATCGGTTTCTGCATCGAACAAGCCGATAACGTCGGTATCACCCCACAGGCGAGTCTCGCCCGGCAGAGGTTCAAATACCGGCGTATCATGCGTATCCTGGAAAGTAATGGAAACGGAGCCCGCTTCCATCAGCGCATCGCTCAACTCTTCAGCGTTGGCACCGGTCGTGTTCAGTTTCAGTTGGATCCATGGCATGGCAAAACTCTTTATTTATCAGTAGTCAATATGGCGGCTTGCGGGACGGCGGAACCGAAACGGTTGCCTATCAGGAAAGCCAGCAAGCTTATCAGTAACGAGGGCACGATTGGGTGGAAGCCCAGGAACTGAACGTTAAAGGTGGCGAGTAGAGCATAAAGCACGCCGCCGACAATCATCGCGCTCAATGCGCCTGACGCGTTTGCCCGCTCCCAATAGAGGCCCAGCACCAGCGGCCACAGGAAGACGGCTTCCAGCCCGCCAAACGCCAGCAGATTCAGCCAGATAATCATCTCTGGCGGTTTCCAGGCGGCCAGCAACAGCAACGCGCCCAACAGCAGGGTAATCACTGCCGACATGCGTTTCAGCCGGGTTTCGTTTTCCAGCTGTTCCGGGCGAAGGTTCAGGTACAGATCCTTAATGATCGTAGCGGAACTTTGCAGCAATTGGGCATTGATCGTCGACATGATCGCGGCCATAGGTGCGGCGAGGAAAATCCCGGCAGCGACCGGCGGCAGGACTTTGACCATCAGCGTAGGGATTACCAGATCCGGTACCGTCAGGTCAGGGATTACCGCCCGTCCCAGAGCGCCCGCCAGATGCATACCAAACATCAGAATCGCCACCACGATGGTGCCGATGATAATGCCGCGGTGTACCGCTTTACTGTCTTTATAAGAGATACAGCGTACCGCCGTATGCGGCAGGCCAATCACGCCAAAGCATACCAGCACCCAGAATGAGGTCATAAACGTGGGTGACAAAATGTCATCAGCGCCCTGCGGCGAAACCAGTTTAGGATCGATAGTCTGCAGGGTTACCACCGCATTGCTGAGGCCACCGGCAGCATGAACAACGCCGACCAGCAAAACGATAGTACCAATCAGCATCACCATGCCCTGCATGGTATCGTTCAGTACGCTGGCGCGAAAGCCGCCAAACGCCGTGTATAACGCGATGCTGACGCCAAAAATCAGCAGGCCGGTTTCGTAGGGGATACCCGCTGCGGTTTCCAGCAAACGTGCGCCGCCAATAAACTGTACGGTCATTGCCCCGACAAACGCGACCAACAGGCTGAGGCTTGCCAGCCATACCAGCAGGCGGCTCTGGTAGCGTGCAAATAGCATATCGTTGAGGGTAACAGCATTATAACGGCGTGCCAGAATGGCGAATTTCTTACCAAGAATCCCCAATGAGAGCCATACGGCGGGCAACTGGATCATCGCTAGCAGCACCCATCCCAGTCCGTATTTGTAAGCGGCACCAGGACCGCCAATAAACGAGCTGGCGCTAATGTAGGTTGCCGTTAGCGTCATCGCTAACACGACGCCGCCCATGGAGCGGCTGCCGAGGAAATATTCATTCAGGAAGGTACCGGTCGATCTCTTGCGCATGGCATAAACTGAGAGACCGAAGACCACCAGAAGATAGGCGACCAGCGGAAAAATAACTTCAAGCTGCATCGTCATCCTCCAACGGAATGTCGCGATAGATAAACTTCACCATCGCCCAGCACAGCACGATAAAAACCAGCGGCGTTAGCAGGCAGGCCATTTCGAACCAGTGCGGTAAGCCGGTAAAACCCAGCGTTGAATCTGGTAAGTAAGCGGCCACTAACCATGTGACCAGATATAAAAGGGTTAGCCACAGCGCCCAGCGCGCCTCTTTATGGGCCTGAACAAAACGAGCGTCCATTTTTTGTCCCTTGTGGATAAAGAAAGCGGGGATTGTACCTTATGGCACGTGCGGGAGGGGAGAAAAACAAAAGGCCGGAATTTCCGGCCTTTTCGGTTAACGCACGCTTACTTTTCCTGAAGTCCGAGTTTTTTCTCCAGGTAGTGGATATTGGTTCCACCGTGCTGGAAGTGCTCGTCATTCATGATACGGATCTGCAGGTCAACGTTGGTTTTGATACCGTCGATGATCAGTTCCTGCAATGCGTTTTTCATACGGGCGATAGCGACGTCGCGGTTTTCGCCATAGCAGATCAGCTTACCGATCATTGAGTCATAGTATGGAGGTACGGTGTAGCCTGCGTAAATATGAGACTCCCAACGCACACCAAAGCCACCCGGCGCGTGGAAACGCGTGATTTTACCCGGGCTTGGCAGGAAGGTGTTCGGGTCTTCGGCGTTGATACGGCATTCTACCGCATGGCCTTTAACCACAACTTCGTCCTGCTTGATGGACAGCGGTTGACCCGCTGCGATGCGCAGTTGCTCTTTGATCAGATCAACGCCGGTGATCATTTCGGTTACCGGGTGTTCAACCTGAATACGGGTGTTCATCTCAATGAAGTAGAACTCGCCGTTTTCGAACAGGAACTCGAAAGTACCCGCCCCGCGATAGCCGATATCAACACACGCTTTGGCGCAACGCTCGCCGATGTAGCGACGCAGTTCCGGGGTAATGCCCGGCGCTGGTGCTTCTTCGACAACTTTCTGGTGACGACGCTGCATGGAGCAGTCACGTTCTGCCAGATAAATCGCGTTACCCTGACCGTCAGCCAGCACCTGAATTTCAATGTGGCGTGGGTTTTCCAGGTATTTCTCCATGTAGACCATGTCGTTATTGAAAGCGGCTTTTGCTTCCGCTTTGGTCATGGAGATGGATTGTGCCAGTTCGGCATCGCTGCGCACGACGCGCATACCGCGACCGCCGCCGCCGCCGGAGGCTTTGATGATAACCGGGTAGCCGATGCGTTTAGCATGAGCGCGGTTAGCGTCCATGTCATCGCCCAGCGGGCCGTCAGAGCCTGGGACTGTCGGTACGCCCGCTTTCTTCATCGCGGTGATTGCAGACACTTTGTCGCCCATCAGGCGGATGGTGTCAGCTTTCGGGCCGATGAAGATAAAGCCAGAACGCTCTACCTGCTCAGCAAAGTTGGCGTTCTCAGAGAGGAAGCCATAGCCCGGGTGAATTGCCACCGCGCCGGTGATTTCAGCGGCGCTGATGATAGCCGGGATGTTCAGATAGCTTTTTACGGACGGAGCCGGGCCGATACAGACCGTCTCATCCGCCAGCAATACGTGTTTTAAATCGCGATCCGCACTTGAATGCACAGCGACAGTCTTGATGCCCAGTTCTTTACAGGCACGAAGAATACGCAGGGCAATCTCGCCGCGGTTGGCGATAACAATTTTATCCAACATGTTCGCCTCGTTATTCGATGACGACCAGCGGCTCGTCAAATTCTACCGGTTGACCACTTTCTACCAGAATCGCTTTAACTACGCCGGATTTGTCGGCTTCGATCTGGTTCATCATTTTCATGGCTTCAACGATGCACAGGGTATCGCCCGCATTCACTTTCTGTCCGATTTCGATGAACGCTTTAGCATCCGGGCTCGGGGTGCGGTAGAACGTACCAACCATTGGGGAGCGTACGATGTGACCACTGATTTCCGCTGCTGCCGGAGCTTCCATACTTGGAGAGGCAGTTTGTGCGACAGCGTTAGACAGAGCTGGTTGCTGCATCACTGGTGCAGCATAAGCCTGTTGCATCATCGGAAAACTTGCAGCTGGCGCTGCACGGCTGATGCGTACAGATTCTTCGCCTTCAGAAATTTCCAGTTCGGAGATGCCTGATTCTTCAACCAGCTCGATCAGTTTTTTAATCTTACGAATATCCATGAGTGGGTTCCGTACTCTTTGTTTAGTGAGATTGTGACAGGCGTTTTACCGCCGTCTGTATAGCATTTTTATAACAGTGAGTGACAAGATGCCACGCATCTCAGGCGCTGCACTGGGTGCTGCTGCCATTAAGTGAGATTGCCAGACTTGTTAGTCATTGTGCGGCTATCTTCTGCCATTTTCGGGTAAAAGACAAAATATACCTTCAATATGCGATTGTCACCCTTTCAGCGCCTTAAAAACGCTACCGGGGATAGCAAAGTCGCACATTATAACTATTTCGTAGCAATTGGCAGCTAAATACTGGTCTTATCAGGGAAGATAATCAACCGTTAACATGTAAAGAAAATCGGATCGTCCGTGTTTTGCAACGCACTGCACATATCGTGAAACTACCGCCACCACTGGCGAAACTTCTTGTAACGGCACGCTAACAGCACCGCAGCGAGCGCTGCATAAATAATCTGTTGAGGGGAGATAATTTTTACCGACCACAGATAATGTATGGGTGCCAGGATCGCCACAAGATAGACGAAGTTGTGCAAATACTGCCAGTTTTTACCCAGCTTTCGCTGTGCAGCCTGCGTGGACGTTAAGGTGAGGGCGAATAATATGACCCAACTGACAATGCCCAAGGTTAAATAAGGTCGCGTCATTAATTCCCGCCCTAACAACGCCAGATTATTAATGCCCAGTTCCAGTAACGCGTAGCTGGTTAAATGCAGTGTTGCCCAGGCGAAACACCATAGCCCTAACAGGCGACGTGTGCGTATCAATAATGGCTGTTTAGCGTAGCGCGCGAGTGGAGAGACCAGCAAGGTCGCCAGCAAGAATTTCAGAGCTGTCCTACCGGTAAAGTGCTGGATATCTTTGACCGGATCGGCGCTCAGGCCGCCGTGATTTATCGCCCAAAATAGCCAGATAAACGGCAAAAAACCGGCAAGATGCAGGCAAACTTTCAGCCCGGTAATATACTTTGCGGTCAGTCGCACTTAAAAATTCTCCTGCAAATTGAGTCCGCGATACAGTGACGCAACCTCTTCGGCATAGCCGTTAAACATCAGCGTAGGCTGACGCTGTACGTCCAGAATACCGCCAGCGCCAATAAAACGCTCAGTGGCCTGGGACCAGCGGGGATGATCGACATGCGGATTCACGTTGGCATAAAACCCGTATTCATTGGGCGCGGCCAGATTCCAGGTTGTCGGAGGGCGTTCGCGTGTGAGTTTGATACTCACGATCGACTTAATGCCTTTAAATCCATATTTCCACGGCACAATTAAGCGAATGGGCGCGCCATTTTGTGGCGGAAGGGCCTTACCATAAACCCCCACGGTAAGCAGTGTGAGTGGGTGCATCGCTTCATCCAGGCGCAACCCTTCTACATAGGGATACTTCAGCCCGCCGCCAATAAAGCGATCTTTTTGTCCTGGCATTTCTTCCGGTGCGTACAGCGTTTCGAACGCGACATACTTCGCATTGCTGGTGGGTTCTACCTGCGCCAACAGTTTATGTAACGGAAAGCCAATCCACGGCACGACCATTGACCAGGCTTCCACGCAGCGCATGCGGTAAATCCGTTGCTCCAGCGGGAAACGGGTGGTCAAGGTATCGTGATCGAGAGTGAGTGGTTTGGCGACCTCACCACTGATTTTTAATATCCACGGATCGGTTTTCAGGCTACCCGCGTTGGCTGCCGGATCCGCTTTGTCGAGACCGAATTCATAGAAGTTGTTGTAGCCAGAAACTTTATCCGCTGGGGTTAAAGGAAGCGAATTTTGCCAGGCGGCGGGCTTGCTGAAATCAAGCGGCTTTCCCGCGGGCGCGGGCGGGCGGTCATTACCCTTAAACCAACTCAGAAGGTCAGCCTGCGCAGAGTGGGGTAAAGACAACGCGGCTGCGCTGATCCCTAATGCTTTCAGCACATGGCGACGCTGCATAAAAAAAGCCGACTCGTCAGTGACGTCGGCTTCTGTAAATGGACGTAATTTCTTCATAACAGACTCCCGGCTTACGCGTCATAACTGACAGGGGACGCGTAGTTAATATGGCAGGGAGTCTGTAGATGTGCCGCGAAATTTCGTTAATTAAGTGTAAATTTCTGCGCCAGGGTCTGTTACTTCACCTTCACCAGCGTACGGCCTTGCACCTGGTTATTGATGATGGCATCGGCGAACTTCGGCGCATCCGCCAGCGTAATTTCCGTTGCCGCCTGAGCATAGAAAGATTCCGGCAGATCCTTAACCAGACGCGCCCAGGCTTCTGCACGGCGTGTCGGCGGGGTCATCACCGAGTCCACTCCTTGCAAACGAACGTTACGCAGAATGAATGGCATTACCGTGGTTGGCAGAGCGAAACCGCCCGCCAGACCGCAGGCGGCAACACAGCCGCCGTAGTTCATCTGCGCGAGGACTTTCGCCAGAACTTTGTCGCCAACGGTATCCACCGCGCCAGCCCACAGCTGTTTTTCCAGCGGGCGAGATTCAGCAAATTCATCGCGGCCAAGAACACGATTAGCGCCCAGGCTTTTCAGGTAGTCGTGGGTGCTTTCACGACCCGAAACCGCCGCAACCTGATAACCCAGCTTATGCAGTAACGCAACGGCCGTGCTGCCCACGCCTCCGCTGGCACCAGTGACGACAATCTCACCGTCTTGCGGACGAATTCCTGCATCTTCAAGCGCCATGACGCAAAGCATGGCGGTAAAGCCAGCGGTACCGATGACCATGGCTTTACGTCCATCCAGCCCTTTTGGCAGCGCAACCAGCCAGTCGCCTTTCACGCGTGCGCGTTCTGCCAGTCCACCCCAATGATTTTCACCTACGCCCCAACCGGTCAGTAAAACCTCCTGACCCGCATGAAAACGGGGATCTTCGCTTGCACGCACGGTACCAGCGAAATCGATACCAGGAATCATCGGAAAATTACGAATGATTTTTCCCTTGCCGGTGATAGCCAGGGCGTCTTTATAGTTCAGGCTTGACCAGTGGACATCCACCGTTACATCGCCTTCCGGTAGCTGATTTTCGTCGAGGGGTTGAACGGATGCGAGGGTTTTTCCGTCCTGCTGTTCTAAGATCAAAGCCTGCATAACCTGTCCTCAATTCGTATAGTGGATTGGAAAATTAATAATGAAGACTATACTCGCTAATCAAAACATGATGCCGATTCTGCGCAATAAATTGCCAGATATACCTGATTTGGTAGTATGCCCTCACAGTTTGTATAAATTGGCGGATTTTGCGGTCAGTTTTGCATTTTAGAGTCGATTTATCACTTTCAGGCCTGTTTCATAACTGTCGGAGTTAACACAAGGATGCGATTAACGACGAAATTTTCAGCTTTTGTCACGCTGCTTACTGGGTTAACGATCTTCGTGACTCTGATCGGCTGTTCGCTGAGTTTCTACAACGCTATTCAATATAAGTTCACCACGCGCGTTCATGCGGTCGCGACGGCGATTGATACGCATCTGGTCTCCAGAGATGTCGTTGCGTTAACCCCGCAAATCGATGAACTGATGGTTTCTGTTGATATCGTGCGCATCGAACTGTTGCAGGGCGAAAACGTGGTGTATGACCACTCCCGGACCAGCAGCTACCGACCGGCAGGGACAAACAATCTCTACCGCGAGATTACCGTACCGTTGGTCAAGCATCCGGGTATGTCATTGCGTCTGGTTTATCAGGATCCGATGGGTAACTATTTCCATTCGCTACTGACCACCGCGCCGCTCACGATAGCCATTGCTTTCATTATTCTGATGCTCTTTTTGTCTGTGCGCTGGCTTCAGCGTCAGCTTTCGGGTCAGGAGCTGCTGGAGATTCGTTCCACACGTATTCTGAACGGCGAACGTGGACCGAACGTGCGGGGAACGGTCTATGAATGGCCTGCGCGTACCAGCAGTGCGCTCGATATGCTGCTGACTGAAATTCAAAATGCCCGCGAGCAACGCAGCCGCCTGGATACGCTGATTCGTTCCTATGTCGCGCAGGATACAAAAACCGGGCTAAGCAACCGCTTGTTCTTTGATAACCAACTGGCCACGCTGCTGGAAGATCAGGAAAAAGTAGGCTCGCATGGCGTTGTGATGATGGTGCGCCTGCCGGACTTTACGCTGCTGCGTGATAGCTGGGGAATCACCCTCGCGGAAGAACAAATCTCGACGCTGATCAATTTGTTGTCGACTTTTATGACGCGCTATCCGGGCGCGTTGCTGGCGCGCTACCACCGTAGCGATTTTGCTATTCTGCTGCCGCACCGTACGCTGAAAGAGGCGGAAAGCATCGCCGGGCAATTATTAAAAGCGGTAGATGCACTTCCGGCTAATAAAATGATCGATCGTGCCGATATGGTTCATATTGGCATTTGCGTTTGCCGCAGCGGTCAGTCGCCGGAGCAAGTGATGGATCATGCTGAAGCCGCCACCCGGAATTCGGTATTGCAGGGCGGAAATAGCTGGTCGGTCTATGATGACTCGCTGCCGGAAAAAGGTCGGGGCAACGTACGCTGGCGAACGCTGATCGAACAGATGCTCAGCCGGGGCGGGCCGAGAATTTATCAAAAGCCTGCAGTAACGCGTGAAGGCCGGGTGCACCATCGGGAGTTGATGTGCCGTATTTTTGATGGCAACGAAGAGGTCATTTCGGCGGAATATATGCCGATGGTCCTGCAATTTGGTCTGGCAGAAGAATATGACCGTTTGCAGATAAGCCGTCTGATCCTGCTTTTGGGCTACTGGCCGCAGGAAAATCTGGCGATGCAGACAACGGTTGAATCGCTTATTCGTCCACGTTTTCAGCGCTGGCTGCGTGATATGCTGATGCAGTGCGAAAAATCATTACGCAAACGCATAATTATTGAACTTGCTGAGGCAGATGTCTGTCAACATATCAGCCGGTTACAGCCTGTCATCAGATTGATGAATGCGCTGGGCGTGCGTATTGCCGTTACGCAGGCGGGGTTAACGCTGGTGAGCACCAGTTGGATCAAAGAGCTTAACGTTGAGTTATTGAAGCTTCATCCAAGTCTGGTGAGGAACATTGTTAAGCGAACGGAAAATCAGCTTCTGGTTCAAAGCCTGGTGGAGGCCTGTTCGGGAACACCCACGCAGGTTTACGCCACGGGCGTACGTTCGCGTAGTGAGTGGCATACGCTGACAGAACGCGGAGTTGCGGGTGGGCAAGGGGATTTTTTTGCCGCATCACAACCACTTGACACTAACGTGAAAAAATATTCGCAAAGATACTCGGTTTAACCTGCCGTTTAATTTGTTTTCACGTAGAATAACGCGCGCTGTGCCTTCTGGGGGTGTGCTTGCCTGCTCGCCAGGTTGTAACAGCAAACATGCAGGTGAATGACCTTTGACAGGTTGCAAACAAAAGCGAGGAGTGCTGCTGATTTATTCAGCCCTGATGGACTCAGGCCGGTTTTGTAACAAAGGAAACGAACTGCACTAATTTTCACCGTAGCAGATGATTTTTGCGCCTTGTCGCTGCTGCGTGTGGTTGGTAAAGTAAGCGGATTTTGTTTTCCGCCCCAGCTTTCAGGATTATCCCTTAGTATGTTGAAAAAATTTCGTGGCATGTTTTCCAATGACCTGTCCATTGACCTGGGTACCGCGAATACCCTTATTTATGTAAAAGGACAAGGCATCGTATTGAATGAGCCTTCTGTTGTGGCCATTCGTCAGGATCGTGCCGGTTCGCCGAAAAGCGTGGCTGCAGTAGGTCATGATGCGAAGCAGATGCTGGGTCGTACGCCGGGCAATATCGCTGCAATTCGCCCAATGAAAGACGGCGTTATCGCTGACTTCTTCGTGACTGAAAAAATGCTCCAGCACTTTATCAAGCAAGTGCACAGCAATAGCTTCATGCGCCCAAGCCCGCGCGTACTGGTGTGTGTACCGGTTGGAGCAACTCAGGTTGAACGCCGTGCGATCCGTGAATCCGCTCAGGGCGCAGGTGCTCGTGAAGTCTTCCTGATCGAAGAGCCGATGGCGGCCGCGATCGGTGCGGGTCTGCCAGTTTCTGAAGCAACCGGTTCAATGGTTGTGGATATCGGTGGTGGTACCACTGAAGTTGCCGTTATCTCCCTGAACGGCGTGGTTTACTCCTCTTCTGTCCGTATTGGCGGCGACCGCTTCGATGAAGCCATCATTAATTATGTTCGTCGTAACTACGGTTCACTGATCGGTGAAGCGACCGCAGAACGTATTAAACACGAGATCGGTTCCGCTTATCCGGGTGACGAAGTGCGCGAAATCGAAGTTCGCGGTCGTAACCTGGCTGAAGGCGTTCCGCGTGGCTTTACCCTGAACTCTAACGAGATTCTGGAAGCTCTGCAGGAACCACTGACCGGTATCGTAAGCGCAGTAATGGTTGCACTGGAACAGTGCCCGCCGGAACTGGCGTCTGACATCTCCGAACGCGGTATGGTGCTGACCGGTGGCGGTGCGCTGCTGCGTAACCTTGACCGTCTGTTAATGGAAGAAACCGGTATTCCAGTTGTTGTTGCTGAAGATCCGCTGACCTGCGTGGCGCGCGGCGGCGGCAAGGCGCTGGAAATGATCGACATGCACGGCGGCGACCTGTTCAGCGAAGAGTAATCGGATGCAGGTTGGGTAGCCCCCGCGGGTTGCCCTTCCGCTCTGATACGAGAATACGCATAGACTATGAAGCCAATTTTTAGCCGTGGCCCGTCGCTACAGATTCGCCTTATTCTGGCGGTGCTGGTGGCGCTCGGCGTTATTATTGCCGACAGCCGCCTGGGTACGTTTAGTCAAATCCGAACGTACATGGATACCGCCGTCAGTCCTTTCTACTTTATCTCAAATGGTCCTCGTGAATTACTCGACGGCGTGTCGCAAACGCTGGCTTCGCGTGACCAACTCGAACTTGAAAACCGGGCGTTGCGTCAGGAACTGCTGCTGAAAAACAGCGAACTGCTGATGCTGGGGCAATACAAACAGGAGAACGCGCGTTTGCGTGAGCTGCTGGGATCGCCATTGCGTCAGGACGAACAAAAGATGGTGACGCAGGTCATCTCAACGGTTAATGACCCTTACAGCGATCAGGTCGTGATCGACAAAGGGAGCGTTAACGGCGTCTACGAAGGCCAGCCGGTTATTAGCGACAAAGGCGTAGTAGGTCAGGTCGTGGCGGTGGCTAAATTGACCAGCCGCGTGCTGCTGATTTGCGATGCGACGCATGCGCTGCCCATTCAGGTACTGCGTAATGATATCCGCGTAATCGCTGCGGGTAACGGTTGCACCGACGATCTTCAGCTCGAACACCTGCCGGCTAACACCGACATTCGCGTTGGCGATGTGCTGGTCACCTCGGGTCTGGGTGGACGTTTCCCTGAAGGTTATCCGGTTGCTGTTGTTTCTTCCGTTAAGCTGGACACTCAGCGCGCATATACCGTGATTCAGGCTCGCCCGACTGCGGGTCTGCAGCGTCTGCGCTATCTGCTGCTGTTGTGGGGTGCCGATCGTAATGGCGCAAACCCGATGACGCCGGAAGAAGTACACCGCGTTGCGAATGAACGTCTGATGCAAATGATGCCGCAAGTTCTGCCTGCACCAGATACCATGGGACCGCCTGCGCCAATGCCAGCACCTGCAACAGGCGTGGCTCCAGCGCCCGCAGATACCACGCCGCCACAACCTGCTCCGCGTAAGCCGGGAGGACAGTAAGTGGCAAGCTATCGTAGCCAGGGACGTTGGGTGATTTGGCTCTCGTTCCTTATTGCACTGTTGCTGCAAGTCATGCCCTGGCCGGATGACATTCTGGTTTTCCGGCCAAACTGGGTGCTGCTCATCTTGTTGTATTGGATCCTGGCGCTGCCGCATCGCGTAAATGTGGGCACGGGATTTGTGGTGGGTGCCATACTGGATCTCATCAGCGGCTCCACGCTTGGCGTGCGCGCATTGTCGATGAGTATCATTGCTTATCTGGTCGCGCTGAAATTCCAGCTATTCCGAAACCTCGCGCTCTGGCAACAGGCGCTGGTGGTCATGTTGTTATCACTGGTCGTGGATATTATTGTTTTCTGGGCCGAGTTTTTAGTGATCAACGTCTCTTTCAGACCTGAAGTGTTCTGGAGTAGTGTAGTGAATGGTGTGCTTTGGCCATGGCTATTCTTACTGATGCGTAAAGTCCGTCAGCAGTTTGCGGTGCAATAAGGTTGATATGAATACTCTGTATCTTGCTTCAGGTTCTCCACGTCGTCAGGAGTTGCTCGCTCAGCTTGGTGTTACGTTTGAACGACTGGTCCCTGGGATTGAAGAACAGCGTCACCCGCAGGAAAGCGCGCAGCAGTACGTTTCCCGTCTGGCGCGCGAAAAAGCGCAGGCTGGCGTAGTGCTGGCACAGCGCGATTTGCCGGTATTGGGTGCGGATACCATCGTTATCCTTAATGGCGAAGTGTTGGAAAAACCGCACGACGCCGCCCATGCCGCAGCAATGCTGCGCAAACTGTCGGGCAAAACGCATCAAGTTATGACGGCCGTGGCACTGGCCGATCGCCAGCACAGTCTGGACTGCCTGGTAGTGACGGAAGTGACATTCAGAGCACTAACCGATGAGGACATCGCGAGCTATGTTGCCAGCGGTGAACCAATGGATAAAGCAGGTGCATACGGTATTCAAGGGTTGGGTGGCTGTTTTGTCAGGAAGATAAATGGCAGCTATCACGCCGTAGTCGGCTTACCGCTGGTAGAAACGTATGAGTTGCTGACCAATTTTAACGCACTGCGTGAGAAAAGGGATAAACATGACGGCTGAATTGTTGGTAAACGTAACGCCATCGGAAACTCGGGTGGCTTACATCGATGGTGGTATTCTGCAGGAAATTCATATTGAACGTGAGGCGCGACGCGGAATCGTAGGCAATATCTACAAAGGTCGTGTAAGTCGTGTACTTCCGGGTATGCAGGCGGCTTTTGTAGATATTGGACTGGATAAAGCCGCATTTCTTCACGCTTCTGACATCATGCCGCACACCGAATGCGTGGCGGGTGAAGAACAAAAACAGTTCACCGTACGCGACATTTCTGAACTGGTGCGCCAGGGTCAGGATCTGATGGTACAGGTGGTAAAAGATCCGTTGGGAACTAAAGGCGCACGCCTGACGACGGACATCACGCTGCCTTCCCGTTATCTCGTCTTTATGCCGGGGGCTTCGCACGTTGGCGTATCCCAACGTATCGAAAGCGAAACCGAACGCGAACGCCTGAAAAAAGTGGTGGCGGATTACTGCGATGAGCAGGGTGGCTTCATCATTCGCACGGCGGCGGAAGGCGTATGCGAAGAGGATCTGGCCTCGGATGCTGCCTACCTGAAGCGCGTCTGGACGAAAGTCATGGAGCGTAAAAAGCGCCCGCAAACGCGCTACCAGATGTACGGTGAGTTGGCACTGGCACAGCGCGTGTTGCGTGACTTTGCCGATGCGCAGCTTGACCGCATCCGCGTCGACTCCCGTCTGACCTATGAGGCGTTACTGGAATTTACGGCGGAATATATCCCCGAGATGACCAGCAAGCTGGAACATTACAGCGGGCGACAGCCTATTTTTGATCTCTTTGACGTTGAGAATGAAATCCAGCGCGCGCTGGAACGCAAAGTTGAGCTGAAGTCCGGCGGTTATTTGATCATCGATCAAACCGAAGCGATGACCACCGTGGATATCAACACCGGCGCGTTTGTTGGGCATCGTAATCTCGACGACACTATCTTTAATACTAATATTGAAGCAACGCAGGCCATTGCTCGTCAGCTGCGTCTGCGTAACCTCGGCGGTATTATCATTATCGATTTTATCGACATGAATAATGAAGATCACCGTCGCCGGGTGCTGCACTCCCTGGAGCAGGCTCTGAGCAAGGATCGCGTAAAAACCAGCATTAACGGTTTTTCACAGCTGGGCCTGGTGGAGATGACGCGTAAACGCACACGTGAAAGCGTGGAACATGTACTGTGCAACGAGTGTCCGACCTGCCATGGGCGTGGTACGGTGAAAACGGTGGAAACCGTATGCTATGAAATCATGCGCGAAATCGTGCGCGTACACCATGCATATGACTCTGACCGTTTCCTGGTTTATGCCTCTCCGGCAGTGGCTGAAACCCTGAAAGGTGAAGAGTCACATGCGCTGGCGGAAGTTGAGATCTTTGTCGGCAAACAGGTCAAAGTACAAATCGAACCGCTGTATAACCAGGAGCAGTTCGACGTCGTCATGATGTAAATCGTGTAGTGGCACCCGCGCATGTAGGCCGGATAAGGCGCAAGCGCCGTTATCCGGCAATATTCACTCAAGGGGTGTGAGTCATATTTTTTGGTAGACAAGGAGAGGCGCGTGAGGCGATTGCCGGGGATTTTACTGCTCACTGGAGCCGCATTCGTTGTCATCGCAGCGCTGCTGGTCAGTGGACTGCGCCTTGCGTTACCTCATCTTGATAGCTGGCGTCCGGCCATTCTTGGCAAGATTGAATCCGCCACAGGTCTGCCTGTTTCCGCTAGCCAGCTTTCTGCCAGCTGGCAAAATTTCTGTCCTACGCTTGAAGCGCGCAATATCCATGCGCAGCTGAAAGATGGGGGAGAATTTTCGGTAAAACGCGTCACGCTGGCGCTGGATGTCTGGCAAAGTTTGCTGCACATGCGCTGGCAGTTTCGCGATCTCACCTTCTGGCAACTGCAGTTGCGCACCAATACTCCTATCCAGCGCAGCGAAGGCGGAGATGGGATTGAAACCGGCCATCTCAGCGATCTCTTCCTGCGTCAGTTTGATCATTTCGATCTACGCGACAGCCATATCAGCTTTATAACCCTCTCAGGTCAACGTGCTGAACTGGCGATCCCCCAGCTTACCTGGTTGAATGGTAAAAATCGGCATCGCGCCGAGGGTCAGGTCAGCCTCTCCAGCCTGACCGGACAGCACGGCATTATGCAGGTGCGTATGGATCTGCGTGATGACGAAGGGCTGTTGAATAACGGTCGGGTCTGGCTGCAGGCAGACGACATCGACGTCAAACCATGGCTGGGCAAATGGATGCAGGATAATGTCGCGCTACAAACCGCGCGTTTTAGCCTGGAAGCATGGATGACGATCAGCAAAGGCGTCGTTTCTGGTGGTGATGTCTGGCTGAAAAAAGGCGGGGCAAGTTGGCTGGGTGAAAATCGTACGCATACGCTTTCCGTCGATAATCTGACGGCGCACATCAGCCGTGAAGAGCCGGGCTGGCAATTCTCTATTCCCGATACGCGTATCACCATGGATGATAAGCCCTGGCCGAGCGGGGCATTAACGCTGGCCTGGATCCCCGAGCAGGAAGTCGGTGGTGAGAATAACAAACGCAGTGATGAGCTACGCATTCGCGCCAGTAATCTGGAACTGGCCGGGTTAGAAGGACTGCGTCCGATGGCGTCCAGGCTATCGCCTGCGCTGGGTGATATCTGGCGGGCCACGCAACCCAGCGGCAAAATAGACGTGCTTGCGCTGGATATCCCGTTACAGGCGACAGAAAAAACCCGCTTCCTGTCCTCGTGGACCGATTTGGCCTGGAAACAGTGGAAGCTGCTGCCGGGGGCAGAACATTTCTCCGGTACGCTTGCGGGCAGCGTTGAAAATGGGGCGCTCACCGCCTCCATGAAACAAGCAAAAATGCCGTATGAAACCGTCTTCCGCGCGCCGTTGGAAATAGAGAATGGCGTGGCGACGCTAAGCTGGCTGAAGAATGATAAAGGCTTCCAGTTAGACGGGCGCAACATTGATGTTAAAGCGAAAGCGGTACATGCGCGCGGTGGTTTTCGCTATCTGCAACCGGCTGATGATGAGCCATGGTTGGGCATTCTGGCCGGTATCAGTACCGACGATGGCTCCCAGGCCTGGCGTTATTTCCCGGAAAACCTGATGGGTAAGGATCTGGTTGACTACCTCAGCGGCGCTATTCAGGGCGGCGAGGCGGATAACGCCACGCTGGTGTATGGCGGTAACCCGAATCTGTTCCCGTATCTGCACAATGAAGGGCAGTTTCAGGTCCTGGTGCCGCTACGCAATGCGAAGTTTGCTTTCCAACCTGACTGGCCTGCGCTAACCGATCTCAATATCGAACTGAACTTCATTAACGATGGCCTGTGGATGAAGACGGATAGCGTCAATCTAGGCGGCGTGAAGGCCAGTAACCTGACGGCTAATATTCCCGACTATGCAAAAGAAAAGCTGCTGATTGATGCCGATATCAACGGGCCAGGCAAGGCGGTTGGACCTTATTTTGATGAGACTCCGTTGAAGGATTCTCTCGGCGCCACGCTGGAACAGTTGCAAATTGACGGCGATGTGAATGCTCGCTTACATCTTGATATTCCTCTAGACGGCTCGCTGGTTACCGCCAAAGGCGACGTCAACCTGCGTAATAACAGCCTGTTTATTAAACCACTCGACAGCACGCTGAAGAATTTGAATGGTAAATTCAGCTTTATCAACGGCGATCTGAAGAGCGAGCCGATGACGGCGAACTGGTTTAATCAGCCGCTGAACGTCGACTTCTCCACCACCGAAGGGGCGAAAGCCTATCAGGTAGCCGTGAACCTGCAAGGCGACTGGCAGCCAACCCGCATGGGGATTTTACCGGCGCAGGTCAACGATGCGTTAAGTGGCAGCATGGCGTGGAATGGCAAAGTGGGTATCGATCTTCCGTATCATGCCGGGCCGACCTACGACATTGAGCTAAAAGGTGATCTGAAGAATGTAAGTAGTCACTTACCTGCTCCGCTGAATAAGGCGCCCGGTGAAGCGTTGCCGGTGAATGTTAAGGCCAGCGGCAATCTGCGCAGCTTTGAACTGACCGGTAATGCTGGCAGTAAGAACCACTTTAACAGCCGCTGGCTGCTGAATCAGAAACTGACGCTTGACCGCGCTATCTGGACGTCGGAAAGCCGTACTGTGCCCGCGTTACCCGATCAGCAAGGCATTGAGCTTAATCTTCCCCCTATGGATGGCGCGCAATGGCTGGCGTTGTTCCAAAAAGGCGCAGCGGATAACGTTGGCACTAATGCCAACTTCCCACAACGCATCACCGTGCGTACGCCATCGTTATCCCTGGGCGGTCAGCAGTGGAATAATTTGAGTATTGTGTCTGAGCCTGCGAGCAATGGCTCCATCGTACAGGCGCAGGGTCGTGAAATTAACGCCACGCTGGCGATGCGCAATAATGCGCCATGGCTGGCCAATATTAAGTATCTTTATTACAACCCTAGCGCGGCGAAAGCGTCACCGGGCAACACATCAGCCTCGCCGTTTTCCGCCGTGGACAACTTCAGCTTCCGCGGCTGGCCGGACCTTCAGTTACGCTGTGCCGAGTGCTGGATGTGGGGACAGAAATATGGGCGCATTGATGCCGATGTAGCAATTAAAGGCGACACGCTAACGTTGAGCAACGGTCTGTTGGATACGGGCTTTGCCAGACTGACCACCGATGGCGTGTGGGTGAATGCGCCGGGCAAAGAGCGAACGTCACTGAAGGGTAAACTGAGCGGCAGTAAAATTGACTCCGCTGCCAGTTTCTTTGGCGTATCGACCCCGATTCGTAATTCTTCGTTCAACGTGGAGTATGACCTGCACTGGCGTAACCCGCCGTGGGATCCGGACGAAGCATCGCTGAATGGGATTTTGCGTACCCGGTTGGGCAAAGGTGAGCTTACCGAACTCAGTACCGGGCATGCGGGGCAACTGTTGCGACTGCTGAGCTTTGATGCGTTGCTACGTAAACTGCGTTTTGATTTTAGCGATACCTTCAGTGAAGGTTTCTATTTCGACTCGATTCGCAGCACGGCGTGGATCAAAGATGGTGTGATGCATACCGACGACACGCTGGTGGATGGTCTGGAGGCAGACATTGCGATGAAAGGCTCAGTGAATCTGGTCCGTCGGGAGCTGGATATGGAAGCTATTGTCGCGCCTGAAATTTCTGCCACCGTAGGGGTTGCCGCTGCGTTTGCTGTCAACCCGATTGTCGGTGCGGCGGTGTTTGCTGCCAGTAAGGTTCTGGGACCATTGTGGAGCAAAGTTTCGATTCTGCGCTATCGCATCACCGGTCCGGTCGATAAACCGCAGATTAACGAAGTTCTGCGTCAGCCGCGCAAAGAAAGCCAGCAATGATTTGACGGGGGCAAGTAATTGCCCCAATCTCAGTACATAGTATTGCCGGATGGAGCAGCGCTTATCCGGCCTACAGTAGCCTAACAACGTAGGCCGGATAAGGCGTTTTTGCCGCCATCCGGCAGAATTAAATGAGTAACCAAAACGATGAGTCTGAACCTGGTAAGTGAACAATTGCTAGCGGCGAATGGCCTGAAACATCAGGATCTGTTTGCCATTCTGGGCCAACTGGCCGAACGCCGTCTTGACTACGGCGATCTCTATTTTCAGTCGAGCTATCACGAATCCTGGGTTTTAGAAGACCGCATCATTAAAGACGGCTCTTACAATATCGATCAGGGTGTTGGCGTGCGCGCCATCAGCGGCGAAAAAACAGGGTTTGCCTATTCAGACCAGATCAGCCTGCTGGCGCTGGAGCAAAGTGCTCATGCTGCCCGTACTATCGTGCGTGACAGCGGTGACGGCAAAGTAAAAACGCTAGGAGCGGTTGAGCATCAGGCGCTTTACACTTCGGTTGATCCGTTACAGAGCATGAGCCGCGAAGAGAAACTGGATATTCTGCGTCGCGTTGATAGCGTGGCCCGTGCCGCCGACAAACGCGTCCAGGAAGTAACCGCCAGCCTGACCGGTGTTTATGAACTGATCCTGGTAGCAGCGACCGACGGTACGTTGGCCGCTGACGTTCGCCCGCTGGTACGCCTGTCCGTAAGCGTACAGGTCGAAGAGGACGGTAAGCGCGAGCGCGGTGCCAGCGGTGGTGGCGGTCGTTTTGGCTATGACTATTTCCTTGGCGACCTTGATGGTGAAGTCCGTGCTGACGCGTGGGCGAAAGAAGCCGTACGCATGGCGTTAGTTAATTTGTCCGCGGTAGCAGCGCCTGCTGGTACGCTGCCGGTAGTACTCGGCGCTGGCTGGCCTGGCGTTCTGCTGCATGAAGCGGTCGGTCATGGTCTGGAAGGTGACTTTAACCGCCGTGGTACCTCGGTATTCAGCGGTCACATGGGTGAGCTGGTGGCGTCGGAACTGTGTACCGTTGTGGATGATGGCACAATGGCGGACCGTCGTGGCTCTGTGGCTATTGATGATGAAGGCACACCGGGTCAGTACAACGTGCTGATCGAAAACGGTATTCTGAAAGGCTACATGCAAGACAAACTGAACGCGCGCCTGATGGGCGTCGCGCCAACGGGTAACGGTCGCCGTGAATCTTACGCGCACTTGCCGATGCCACGCATGACCAACACCTACATGCTGCCGGGGAAATCCACGCCGCAGGAAATCATCGAATCCGTTGAATACGGCATTTATGCGCCTAACTTCGGCGGCGGCCAGGTGGATATCACCTCCGGGAAATTCGTGTTCTCGACGTCTGAAGCGTATCTGATTGAAAACGGTAAAGTAACCAAACCGGTGAAAGGCGCGACGCTGATTGGGTCTGGTATCGAAGCGATGCAGCAGATTTCAATGGTAGGTAACGACCTGAAGCTGGATAACGGGGTTGGTGTGTGCGGTAAAGAAGGGCAGAGCCTGCCGGTGGGCGTGGGCCAGCCGACGCTGAAGGTGGATAACCTGACGGTGGGTGGTACTGCATAACATCATGATGTATGCCCGATAAGCACCAGCGCTATCGGGCATCTTTCCGGACGCGGCGTCAACGCCTTATCCGGCCAATACTCTTTTTATTTCTCTTTTCCCCGGCCGTACATCCCCTGAAAAAGCTGCGCTACATCAACAAAATACTCCGTCAGATAGTTAATCACCACCTGGACCTTGAGCGGCAGTTTGTCTTTTTCGGTATATAGCGCATAGACCGGACGCGGATCCGACTGGTAGCGGGGAAGGAGGATCTCCACTTCGCCACGATTGATCTCATTGATCACCCACATCAGCGGCACATAGGCAATGCCCGCACCCGCAGCCAGCCAGCGCACCAATGTCATCGGATCGTTAGTCACAAAACGACCCTCTGGGATCAGGCGGGTGGAAATTCCTTCCGGAGCGATAAGCTCGAATTCATTATCCGGGCGCACGCTGTATTCCAGCCACGAGTGGTTGCTGAGATCGGCGGGTTTCTCCGGGGCACCAAACTGTGCGAGATAGCTTTTAGCCGCGCAGACTACCATCGGCATGGCACCCAGGCGACGCGAGAACAGACTGGAGTCCTGCAACGCACCGACGCGGATAACCACGTCCAGACCATCGGCAATTAAATCCGGGGCCGGGATGCCTGTTACCAGATTTACCGTCAGACCGGGGTATTCCTTCAGCATTGTCGCGGTCAATCCGGCGAGGACATTTTGTGCCATGGTTGAAGAACAACCAATGCGCAGCGTGCCGATGGGCGTGTTGTTAAAGGCATAAAGCTGCTCGTGAACATCCTGCGCTTCGTGCAGCATTCTCCGGCAGCCCTGGTAGTAAATTTTACCGGCTTCGGTCAGCCCAATGCTGCGTGTACTGCGGTTTAGCAGCTTAACCTGTAGCTCATCTTCCAGTTTGGAGACCGTCTGGCTTATCGATGAAACGCTCATTTGTAGCTGTCTTGCGGCGGCGGTGAAGGAGCCCAGTTCGACGACTTTGGCGAACACCGACATACGTTTTAATCGTTCCATTGTTCACTCTGGCTTAAAAGTGATTTAGATCACATAATATAGATAACAGCATAACAGTTACGTTAATATATTATTATTCAAATAACAGCTATGTCGCTCTCGCCTGGCTCATCCTTGCCCTTCTCTGCGGTGACATACGCTAGAAAATCTATCACCTGCACTCTCTTAAGTTACCAAGGTCAACATGAGTCTGTTTCCCGTTATCGTGGTGTTTGGTTTGTCCTTCCCACCGATTTTTTTCGAATTACTTTTGTCACTGGCGATTTTCTGGCTGGTGCGCCGGATGCTGGTTCCAACCGGCATCTATGATTTTGTCTGGCATCCGGCTCTGTTTAACACCGCGCTGTATTGCTGCCTGTTCTATTTAATAACGCGCCTGTTCGTTTGAGGTTGAAGTGAAAACACTAACAAAAAAACTCTCCCGTACGGCCACGACTCTCGTACTGGTCATTCTGGCCTTCATCGCTATTTTTCGCGCATGGGTGTATTACACCGAGTCGCCATGGACACGTGATGCGCGTTTCAGCGCAGAAGTTGTCGCTATTGCGCCGGATGTTGCGGGTCTTATTTCCAACGTTAACGTCCATGATAACCAACTGGTGAAAAAGGATCAGATTCTGTTCACCATCGATCAGCCACGCTATAAGAAAGCCCTTGAGCAGGCCGAAGCTGATGTTTCTTATTATCAGGTTCTGGCCCAGGAAAAACGCCAGGAGGCTGGCCGTCGTAACCGCCTTGGCGTGCAGGCCATGTCTCGTGAAGAGATTGACCAGTCAAACAACGTCCTGCAAACCGTATTACACCAGCTTGCGAAAGCACAAGCGACCCGCGACCTGGCAAAATTAGATCTGGAACGTACCGTCATTCGCGCACCAGCAGACGGTTGGGTCACTAACCTGAACGTTTATAGCGGCGAATTTATTACGCGTGGTTCCACAGCGGTGGCACTGGTCAAACAGCATTCTTTCTATGTGCTGGCTTATATGGAAGAAACCAAACTAGAAGGCGTTCGCCCTGGTTATCGCGCTGAGATCACCCCGTTGGGCAGTAATAATGTCTTAAAAGGCACCGTTGATAGCGTGGCGGCGGGGGTAACAAATGCCAGCAGTACGCAGGATGCAAAAGGTATGGCGACCATTGATTCAAATCTGGAATGGGTGCGCCTGGCGCAGCGTGTACCGGTGCGAATCCGCCTTGATGAGCAGCAGGGAACTCTGTGGCCTGCCGGGACAACGGCTACCGTTGTCATTACCGGTAAGCAGGACCGTGATGCAAGCCAGGAGTCCTTCTTCCGTAAAATGGCGCACCGCCTGCGCGAGTTTGGTTAATCGCGATGGGTATTTTCTCCATTGCCAATCAGCATATCCGCTTTGCGGTAAAACTGGCGTGCGCGATTGTACTGGCGCTGTTCGTTGGTTTTCACTTCCAACTTGAGACTCCGCGTTGGGCGGTGCTGACTGCAGCCATTGTGGCGGCAGGCCCGGCCTTTGCTGCCGGTGGGGAACCCTATTCAGGGGCTATTCGCTATCGCGGCATGCTGCGTATTGTCGGGACATTTATCGGTTGTATTGCCGGACTGATCATTATCATCAGTATGATCCGCGCTCCGTTATTGATGATCCTGGTGTGCTGTATCTGGGCCGGATTTTGTACCTGGATCTCGTCACTGGTGAAGATCGAGAACTCCTATGCCTGGGGGCTTTCGGGCTATACGGCGCTGATCATCGTCATTACTATTCAGGCCGAACCGCTGCTGACGCCGCAATTTGCGCTCGAACGTTGCAGTGAAATTGTGATGGGGATTGTCTGTGCCATTGTGGCCGATCTGCTTTTCTCTCCCCGTTCGATAAAACAAGAGATTGATGTTGAGCTGGACAGCCTGCTGGTGGCGCAATATCAACTGATGCAGTTGTGCATTAAGCACGGCGACAGCGAGGTTGTGGATAAAGCCTGGGGCGATTTAGTCCGTCGTACGGCGGCGCTGGAAGGTATGCGCAGTAACCTGAATATGGAGTCTTCGCGCTGGGGGCGTGCTAACCGCAGGCTTAAAGCATTGAACACGCTGTCGCTCACGCTTATCACGCAGTCCTGCGAAACCTATCTTATTCAGAACACCCGACCGGAACTGATCACTGATACTTTCCGCGAGTTGTTCGATACGCCGGTTGAAACGGTGCAGGATGTCCATAAACAGTTGAAGCGGATGCGTCGGGTTATTGTCTGGACTGGCGAACGTGAAACACCGGTAACGATTTATAGCTGGGCAGGTGCGGCGACGCGCTACCTGCTGCTCAAACGTGGTGTGGTGAGTAATACCAAGATTAGCGCTACGGAAGAAGAGATCCTGCAAGGTGAGCCGGTGGTGAAAGTGGAGTCTGCCGAGCGTCATCATGCGATGGTTAACTTCTGGCGTACCACGCTTTCTTGTGTGCTGGGGACCTTATTCTGGCTATGGACCGGATGGACCTCCGGCAGCGGTGCAATGGTGATGATTGCGGTCGTCACCTCGCTGGCAATGCGTTTGCCAAATCCTCGCATGGTGGCGATAGACTTTATCTATGGGACGTTGGCAGCGTTACCGCTCGGAGCGCTCTATTTCCTGGTGATTATCCCTAATACGCAACAAAGCATGCTGTTACTGTGCCTGAGCCTGGCGGTGCTGGGATTCTTTCTGGGGATTGAGGTACAGAAACGACGGCTGGGATCGATGGGGGCGCTGGCCAGCACCATTAATATCATTGTGCTGGATAACCCGATGACCTTCCACTTCAGCCAGTTCCTTGACAGTGCGCTGGGGCAGATTGTTGGCTGCGTGTTGGCGTTTATCGTCATTCTGCTGGTGCGTGATAACTCTCGTGACAGAACAGGTCGCGTATTGCTCAACCAGTTCGTGTCGGCGGCAGTTTCAGCGATGACCACCAATGTAGTACGTCGTAAAGAAAATCATCTTCCGGCACTTTATCAGCAGCTGTTTTTGCTGATGAACAAGTTTCCCGGCGATCTGGCGAAGTTTCGCCTGGCGCTGACGATGATCATCGCGCATCAGCGCCTGCGTGATGCACCGGTACCGGTAAACGAGGATCTATCCGCATTCCATCGTCAGCTTCGGCGTACTGCCGATCACGTAATTTCAGCAGGAAATGACGACAAGCGCCGACGCTACTTTAGCCAGTTACTGGAGGAGCTCGAGGTCTACCAGGAGAAATTAATTATCTGGCAAGCACCGCCGCAGGTGACCGAGCCGGTAAAACGACTCAGTGGGATGCTGCACAAATACCAGCATGCGCTGGTCAGTAATTAAGAGTTGTAAACCGACGCTAAAAGCGTCGGTTTTTTTATGGCTATACTTAGCTGAAAATGCGAGAGACCCCTGGATATTGGCGGTCTGTAGAGTAGCTGGCGTCGGGATGGTGGCTATAGATGAACATCTATACATTTGATTTTGACGAGATAGAAGATCAGGGCGATTTCTACCGCGAGTTCACGCGCACATTCGGTCTGGCCCGGGAAAAGGTTGTTGATTTGGATTCTCTGTGGGAGGTGGTGATCGGGGAAGTCTTACCGCTGCCGCTGGAGATTGAATTTGTCCATTTACCGGACAAGCTGCGCAGGCGATACGGCGCGTTGATTTTACTGTTCGATGAAGCGGAAGAAGAGCTGGAAGGGCAGTTGCGTTTTAACATTCGTCACTCAATGTAAGACATAAAAAAGCCCCCGGCAGGCGGGGGCAAGTCGTCGGACTTAGACGACGAGGGTTTATTTGTAGAGTTCTGCAGTAGCGTGCCAGTGAGCACCTTCACGGAGTTCGGTGACGCGATAGCTGCTGGCGCCTGCTTTTTCAGCTTTAGCGGCGATGGCCTGACGCATGTCCATTGGTGAACTACCGATCTGAGAGACGGAGACGCTACCGATGGATTGCAGATTCTGTGCTTCTTGTGAGTTCACCTGAGTAACCGCGGCGCTTGCACCGAAGGAGAGAACAGAAAGAAGGCTTAAGGTTGCAATAGTAGTTTTGATTTTCATGATATTTACCTCGTCGAATTCTTTTATTGGGGTCTGTGTTTCGTGACCCTCATCACAAAATCAAGTATACACTAATCACCCGATAAATTAATACCACGCTAATTGTTTCATTGGGTTTTGAGTGTTAAGAAAATGATTTTTTATAACTCAATGGAATTAAAAAGAGCATTTTAAACAGCTTATACAAAATAAATTTAATTAAATCATGTAGATACTTGATTTTGCAAAATGTGCGTTTTTAAGGCTGCACATTCACCATGTGAATGTATTTTGATGGTTAAACGCACCATTTGTTAAATCAATAGCAGTGGAAAAGAGAAGGAGGGGGATGAAAAGAGAGTGTTTTCCCCCGCCGCGAGGCGACGGGGAGGTGGTATTACAGTTCTTGTTCGAACAGTTCCAGAATGGCTTCGTACAGATCTTTTACCGTAAAACCCTTAGCTGGGGTGGTGAAGATGGTATCGTCACCGGCAATCGTACCCAGGATACCTTCCGCTTTCCCCAATGAGTCCAGCAGACGTGCAATCAACTGAGCAGCGCCAGGGCTGGTATGAATAACTACGACCGCATCGTTATAGTCGATATCCAGCACCAGATTTTTCAGCGGGCTGGAGGTCGTGGGTACGCCCAGTTCCGCCGGAAGACAGTACACCATTTCCATTTTCGCATTGCGGGTACGCACGGCGCCAAATTTGGTCAGCATGCGTGAAACCTTGGACTGATTGATATTATCAAAGCCCTGATCCTGCAACGCGAGGACGATTTCGCCTTGAGAGCTGAACTTTTCTTCTTTAAGTAGCGCTTTAAACGCCTTTACTAATTCTTCTTGTTTTGCCGAGCTTCGCATAAGTCACCCGTAATATGGCGGTAGAAACAACATTATTGTGCATACAGATGAATTTTTATGCAAACAGTCTGCCTTGTTCAAGGCTGAAATAATGTTATGAAAGAGCGGAATTTTATCAAATTTCGTTATCAAGAAACATGCCTGTGTCACGGCTCGCAAATAAGGTTAAAAGTAAATTAAATGTTATCAAATTGATGTTGTTTTGAGAGGCGGGTAGGGTATATTGTCAGCACCTGTTGGAAAGTTGCTCTACTGTGTGGGTGGTTTTGAATTACGTAACTTAGGTTTTATTTTACGTAAGTTAAATGCATAAAAGCCAAATTTGCGTGACTACGCATTCTTGACGCGTGGTTGTTGTATTCATTGGATTTGTGAATTAAGGTCGCCGCCGCGGAGCAATAGACATTTTGCTTATCAATATAATAAGGAGTTTAGGATGAAAGTTGCAGTCCTCGGCGCTGCTGGTGGTATCGGTCAGGCGCTAGCATTACTGTTAAAAACCCAACTGCCTTCAGGTTCAGAACTCTCCCTGTACGACATCGCTCCAGTAACACCTGGTGTGGCCGTTGATTTGAGCCATATCCCTACTGCTGTGAAAATCAAAGGCTTCAGCGGCGAAGATGCTACCCCTGCACTGGAAGGTGCTGATGTGGTACTGATCTCTGCGGGTGTCGCACGTAAACCGGGTATGGATCGTTCCGACCTGTTCAACGTCAACGCCGGAATCGTGAAGAACCTGGTGCAGCAAGTTGCTAAAACCTGCCCGAAAGCGTGTATCGGTATCATCACCAACCCGGTGAATACTACCGTTGCCATCGCTGCAGAAGTGCTGAAAAAAGCAGGCGTATACGATAAGAACAAACTGTTTGGCGTGACCACGCTGGACATCATCCGCTCCAACACCTTTGTTGCGGAACTGAAAGGCAAACAACCAGGCGACGTTGAAGTTCCGGTTATTGGCGGCCATTCTGGCGTGACCATCCTGCCACTGCTGTCACAAATTCCTGGCGTAAGCTTCACCGAACAAGAAGCAGCTGACCTGACTAAACGTATCCAGAATGCGGGTACTGAAGTTGTGGAAGCCAAAGCCGGTGGCGGTTCTGCAACCCTGTCTATGGGTCAGGCTGCTGCACGTTTCGGCCTGTCCCTGGTTCGCGCATTGAGCGGCGAAAAAGGTGTGGTTGAATGTGCTTACGTTGAAGGCGACGGCCAGTATGCTCGTTTCTTCTCTCAGCCGCTGCTGCTGGGTAAAAACGGCGTAGAAGAGCGTCAGTCTATCGGCAAGCTGAGCGCGTTTGAACAAAGCTCGCTGGAAGGCATGCTGGATACGCTGAAAAAAGATATTACTCTGGGCGAAGAGTTCGTTAAGTAACGCGAGAGAGGCCTGCGTGTATTTGTAGGCCTGATAAGCGTAGCGCCATCAGGCATTACGTACTAACTCTCTACGATATCGCCTAATAAAAACCGGAGCCACATGCTCCGGTTTTTTTATGGTCAGTAGGCCGCCAGACGTGACGTTAATTGGTGGCCGGGTATTCCTGGATCGTTACCTGCAGCGTCAACTGTTTGTCATCACGCATCACGACAACGGAGATAACTGAACCTGGTCGAATCTCTGCCACCTGGTCCATCGTTTCCAGCGCAGACACCGCCGGTTTGTTATTGACCGAGATAATCAGATCGTTAACCTGAATGCCCGCCTGCGCTGCCGGACCATCCGGGGAAACTTCGTTAACCACAATCCCCTGAATTTGATCCATCCCGCCGCCCTGAGCGTGCAGTGGTGCAATTTCGCGACCGCTGATACCGATGTAGCCACGAATCACGCGCCCGTCACGAATCAGCTTATCCATGATTTTAGTCGCCAACTGAAACGGAATGGCAAAACCGATCCCTTCCGGGGTTTCGCCATCGTTGCTCTTATCAAATGACAGCGTGTTAATCCCCATCAATTCACCCAGTGAGTTGACCAGCGCACCGCCGGAGTTTCCGTGGTTGATGGAAGCATCTGTTTGCAGGAAGTTTTGCCGTCCTGTCGGGTTCAGGCCAATTCGACCGGTGGCGCTGATGATCCCCTGAGTGATGGTTTGCCCAAGGTTGTACGGGTTACCGATGGCGAGTACTACGTCACCAATGTGCGGCACGCGTTTGTTATTAATTGGGATTGTTGGCAGCCCGCCAGTGGCGTTGATTTTCAGCACCGCAAGGTCGGTTAACGTATCAGACCCCACAAGCAGCGCTTCAAATACGCGGCCGTCCTGCAATGCGACGATGATTTGGTCGGCATCGTTAATGACGTGCTTATTGGTAATGATATAGCCGCGCTGATCCATGATAACGCCTGAGCCGAGCGTGCGGATCTCAAGCTGGTTGTGCGCGGTACTGTTCATACTGCGGTTATAAACGTTCACAACGGCAGGCGCTGCGCGGCGAACCGCCGGGTTATAGCTGGCAGGCGTTTCATCTGCACTGTCGAACTGCGGTGCGGTAAGCGTATTAATTTTTCGCAGAGAGGGCATCGCGGCCAGCAGGATGGCGCCGACGATTAAACCAATCGCGACCGAACGTAAAAGCTTCACAAACATGATGGCGGCGTCATTAATAAAGGGAACGGCAGCAGCATATCACGAGTTTGCCGGACATCACACGAGGGGCTGATGTCCGGTTGCATGCGTTAACGCAGGAGCAGGTAAATACTCTCGTTACCGCGCACCACCTGCAGAGCAATGATCGACGGTTTCGCTTCCAGCACTTTTCGCATTTCGGCGATTGAGTTTACGCGATCGCGGTTAACGCCAATGATAACGTCATCTTTATGCAGACCGGCCTGTGCTGCAGGGCTGCTTTTTTCTACGTTATCAATTCTGATTCCTTTGGTGCCGTCTTTTAACTGACCATCGCTGAGCGTGGCCCCTTGCAACGCAGGCGCAATCATCTCTGCGCTGGCGGACGATGATGTGCTGGTATCGAGGGTGACTTCAACCTCCAGCGGTTTACCGTTACGCAGCAGGCCCAGTTTGACCTTGGTTCCAGGTTCAGTTGTCGCAATGCGTGAACGCAGTTCGGCGAAGCTGTTGAGCGGTTTACCGTTGAGACTGGTAATGACGTCGCCGGACTTCACTCCCGCTTTTGCGGAGCCGGAGTTAGGCAGAACCTCACTGACAAACGCGCCACGCTGTACGTCCAGTTTGAACGCTTTGGCGATATCCGAGGTCATTTCGGTGCCTTTGATACCCAACAGACCGCGTTTGATTTCACCAAACTGCATCAGCTGCTGTGCCAGCGTGCGCGCCATGTTGCTCGGGATTGCAAAACCAATCCCGATGCTGCCGCCGCCGGGGGCCAGAATCGCAGTGTTAATACCGATCAGCTCACCGTTCAGGTTGAGCAATGCGCCGCCGGAGTTACCGCGGTTGATAGAGGCGTCAGTCTGAATAAAGTTTTCCAGACCTTCCAGGTTCAACCCACTGCGACCCAAGGCAGATACAATGCCGGAGGTGGCTGTTTGACCCAAACCGAACGGGTTACCCACAGCCACCGCGAAATCACCCACGCGAAGTTTGTCGGAGTCAGCAATGGCAATTTGCGTCAGGTTGCTGGGGTGCTGAATTTGTAGCAGTGCGATATCGCTCTGATCGTCGCTGCCGATAAGCTTAGCGTCGAACTCACGGCCATCATTAAGCTGAACGCTGATTTTTTGCGCCTGATTAATAACGTGGTTATTGGTCAGAACGTAGCCTTTGGCTGCGTCAATGATGACCCCTGAGCCCAGCCCTTCAAAGGGTTGTGACGGTTGATCGGGAAGTTCATCACCAAAAAACTTTTTGAACTCTTCCGGGACTTTCTGCCCCTGAGTGGCGGTGCCTTCAACCCTTACGCTCACCACGGCAGGTAACACTTTCTCCAGCATCGGAGCGAGGCTGGGAAGCGCAGCCTGACCGGGAACCTGGCCGGGGATAGACGCTGCGGCCGGGAATGGCGCCGAGAGAGTTAACCCGACACTTAACGCTAATGCACTCAACAGCTGGGTTTGTTTTTTCATGGATCCTGCTCTCGTACCTTGAGTAAACGGAAGATGATTCAAAACAGGTTGATGTTATTGAATTTTCGGTTAGGTCACAATGCGGCTAACGACTAAATAATAGCTGGGACAGGAAGAGAAGCGGAGGGCGCAATTGCTGCGCCCAATAAATTTCTTAACGATGTGCGGTTAGTCGCGCTTTGCGCCGCTACGCAGCAGGCCGGATGCCCCTTCAGAATAGTCACGTGGCATCTGAACCGGCGCCTGATCGTTGCCTGCTTCAGACTCTGCCAGACGGTTACGGAACGGGTTGTTTTCCGGCGACATACCCGGCAGCAGGTTGCTGGAGCTTTTCGCCATGTGCTGGTAAATCTGACGATAATCGTCCGCCATGTTATCCAGCAATTCAGCGCTGCGGGCAAAGTGGCTCACCAGCTCTTCGCGGTACTCTTCCAGCTCAGCTTTATTTTTTTCCAGTTCGTACTGCAATGCCTGCTGTTGGCGTAATTTACGATTACCAAAACGCATGGCTACAGCACCAATAATGATACCGACGACTAACCCAATTAGCGCATATTCCCAGGTCATGAACATCTCCCGTTGTCTTGTGTTTCCGTAGGGTGTTGGCTTTAGGCTCCATGCCTGCGCCTGATTATGCCACTATAACCGCTAATCCCGTAGAAGTGGAATCCCGTGTTTATATCACGTAATGTAGAACGGCCTTTTTTTCGTCAACCGTGAGCGACGGCACATCGATTCTCAAGGAATAACAATAACATCATGCAAAGCTTTTCCCCTACATCGCGTTACCAGCAAGCCCTCAACGACGGCAGTCATCAACCCGACAACGTACAACTCGAAGCCGTGAATCGACTGGAAACAATTTTCCAGGCGCTTACAACGCCAGCACGTCCTGCGCCGCAGGAGAGTGGACTGATGGCGCGTTTTGGTAAGTTGCTGGGCAAGCGTGAGTCACCGATCAACGCGCCGGTGCGTGGTTTATATATGTGGGGCGGAGTTGGGCGCGGAAAAACCTGGCTGATGGATCTGTTCTACCATAGCCTGCCGGGCGAACGTAAACAGCGTTTGCACTTCCACCGTTTTATGCTGCGCGTCCATGAAGAGCTTACTGCTTTACAGGGGCAGAGCGATCCGCTGGAAATCATCGCCGACCGCTTTAAGGCCGAAACGGACGTGCTGTGCTTTGACGAATTTTTTGTTTCCGATATCACCGACGCCATGCTGCTCGGCGGCCTGATGAAAGCGCTGTTTGCCCGCGGTATTACGCTGGTGGCGACCTCCAATATTCCGCCAGATGAGCTATATCGTAACGGTTTGCAACGCTCCCGTTTTCTTCCTGCCATTGATGCCATCAAACAGCATTGTGACATCATGAATGTCGATGCCGGCGTCGATTATCGTCTGCGCACCTTAACGCAGGCGCATTTGTGGTTGTCGCCATTGAATGAGGAAACCCGCCAGCAGATGGATAAACTCTGGCTGGCATTAGCGGGAACCAAAGGTGAACATGCGCCAACGCTGGAGATCAATCATCGTCCGATGCAGACGCTGGCCGTCGAAAACCAAACGCTGGCGGTGTCGTTTACCACGCTCTGCGTTGATGCCCGGAGTCAGCATGACTACATTGCGCTGTCGCGTCTGTTTCACACGGTGCTGTTGTCTGATGTGCCGGTCATGACCCCGCTGATGGAGAGTGAAGCGCGACGCTTTATCGCATTGGTGGATGAGTTCTACGAACGCCACGTCAAGCTGGTGGTCAGTGCGGCATCACCCCTCTATGAAATTTATCAGGGCGAGCGTCTGAAGTTTGAATTTCAGCGTTGTTTGTCGCGTTTGCAGGAGATGCAAAGCGAAGAGTATCTGAAGCGGGAACATTTAGCCGGTTAAACCTGCCGCAAATCACATAAAGGGGTCGATCTTTGACCCTGACTTCTCTATAATCTTGCGACCCCACGTTACGAGAGAGTTTTTTCCCAAAACTTTCTATGCGCCGGCATAGGCTATTCGAAGGGGTAGGTTTGCTGGACAATGTCGTGTGAACCTCAACTGACAAAACGTTTGGGTGTTCACCAACGTGTAACTTATTTATTTGGGTAAGCTTTTAATGAAAACTTTTACAGCTAAACCAGAAACCGTAAAACGCGACTGGTATGTTGTTGACGCGACCGGTAAAACTCTGGGCCGTCTGGCTTCCGAACTGGCTCTGCGCCTGCGCGGTAAGCACAAAGCGGAATACACTCCGCACGTAGATACCGGTGATTACATCATCGTTCTGAACGCTGACAAAGTTGCTGTAACCGGCAACAAGCGTACTGACAAAGTGTACTATCACCACACCGGCCACATCGGTGGTATCAAACAAGCGACCTTTGAAGAGATGATTGCTCGCCGTCCTGAGCGTGTGCTTGAAATCGCGGTTAAAGGCATGCTGCCAAAAGGCCCGCTGGGTCGTGCTATGTTCCGTAAACTGAAAGTTTACGCTGGCAACGAGCACAACCACGCGGCACAGCAACCGCAAGTTCTTGACATCTAATCGGGATTATAGGCAATGGCTGAAAATCAATACTACGGCACTGGTCGCCGCAAAAGTTCCGCAGCTCGCGTTTTCATCAAACCGGGCAGTGGTAAAATCGTAATCAACCAACGTTCTCTGGAACAGTACTTCGGTCGTGAAACTGCCCGCATGGTAGTTCGTCAGCCGCTGGAACTGGTCGACATGGTTGAGAAACTGGATCTGTACATCACTGTTAAAGGTGGTGGTATCTCTGGTCAGGCTGGTGCGATCCGTCACGGTATCACCCGCGCTCTGATGGAGTACGACGAATCCCTGCGTGGCGAACTGCGTAAAGCTGGCTTCGTTACCCGTGATGCTCGTCAGGTTGAACGTAAGAAAGTCGGTCTGCGTAAAGCACGTCGTCGTCCTCAGTTCTCCAAACGTTAATTGTACTCTGCTTCGGCAGACGACAATTTGCGAAAAAACCCGCTTCGGCGGGTTTTTTTATCGTTATTTCTCGCCTCAGATCCACGGTAATCCGCTGATTGCCACCTCTTTTTCTCCATTTCAAGAATCGACTCACCACAAAGGTCACAAAATCTGGTAAACTATCATCCAATTTTCTGCCCAAATGTCCGGTATCGTTCATTTTTTGTTTGTATTTTGAACAGTAATGACTTTCCCGAGTCTGGGTGACATCACTTCTGGCTGGCCACTGAGTGGCTGGTAGCAGTAAAAATTCTGAATATACCTGGAGGTTTTCATGGCTGTCGCTGCCAACAAACGTTCGGTAATGACGCTGTTTTCTGGTCCTACTGACATCTATAGCCATCAGGTCCGCATTGTGCTGGCTGAGAAAGGTGTTAGTTTCGAGATTGAGCATGTGGAGAAGGACAATCCACCTCAGGATCTGATCGACCTCAACCCGAATCAGAGCGTACCGACACTGGTGGATCGTGAGCTGACCCTGTGGGAATCTCGCATCATTATGGAATACCTGGATGAGCGCTTCCCGCATCCGCCGCTGATGCCGGTTTACCCGGTTGCGCGTGGTGAAAGCCGCCTGTACATGCAGCGTATTGAAAAAGACTGGTACACGCTGATGAACGTCATCGTGAACGGTTCTGCTTCTGAAGCCGAAGTCGCGCGTAAGCGTCTGCGCGAAGAACTGCTGGCAATCGCGCCAGTATTTGGCCAGAAACCTTACTTCCTGAGCGATGAGTTCAGCCTGGTAGACTGCTACCTGGCGCCTCTGCTGTGGCGTTTACCGCAGCTGGGTATTGAATTCAACGGTGCAGGTTCGAAAGAACTGAAAGGGTACATGACTCGCGTCTTCGAACGTGACTCTTTCCTGGCTTCTCTGACTGAGCCTGAACGTGAAATGCGTCTGGGCCGGGGTTAACCTGTATGGATTTGCCACAGCTAACACCACGCCGTCCGTATCTGCTGCGCGCGTTCTATGAGTGGTTGCTGGACAACCAGCTCACGCCGCATCTGGTGGTGGATGTGACGCTCCAGGACGTGCAGGTTCCAATGGAATATGCGCGTGACGGGCAAATTGTTCTGAATATTGCACCGCGTGCGGTGGGCAACCTGGAACTGGCTAACGATGAAGTGCGCTTTAACGCGCGCTTCGGTGGTGTGCCGCGTCAGGTGTCTGTGCCGTTGGCTGCCGTTCTGGCAATTTATGCACGTGAAAATGGCGCCGGTACGATGTTTGAACCGGAAGCCGCCTACGACGAAGATGTTGCCAGCTTAAATGATGACGACAACGACACGTCTGGTTTTGAGAGTGAAACGGTCATGTCGGTCATTGATGGCGATAAACCTGATAATGGCGACGACAACGATCCGGATGATACTCCGCCACCGCCTCGCGGTGGGCGTCCAGCGCTGCGCGTAGTGAAATAAGTAGTGAAATGAAAAACAGGCCCTTTGGGGCCTGTTCTGTTTTCTGGCTTTGGTATCAATAAAACAGCGCGATGGTGGCTACCATATTCACCACAAATCCTACTGCCATCGGGATTGCTGTACGTTTTACCACTTCAAAGGGCGATACGCCGGCAATACCCGATGTCACGACAATTACAGCGGTTATGGGTGACACCGCGCGGGCAAGCGTAGTGGCAAAATGCATCGGCATAATCATTACTACGGCAGGAATATGCAGCCCGGCGGCAATATCCGGAATGAGGCTGGCAAAAGACATAAACGGCGCGTTGCCTGACCCCATGACGATTGCGCAGGCGGCGATGACCACCGCCATGATGATCATCACGCCGATGCCGCCAAGACCGGAATGCTCTGCGCCTTTTATTACGGCATCGACTGTCCCGATAGTCGTCAACCCTTTCGCAAAGATTTCACCGGCGACCACCAGGGTGACAACGTTGGCAAACTGTGTCCCCATGCCGTCAAAAAAAGCCTGCACATCATCCATCGTTTCGCGCAAATTATGTTTATGCAGGAATTCAACAAACATAGTCAGCGTCATGCTCATCAACATTACCACCACCAGATTCAACTCTGCTTTCATTAGCCCCATTTGTGCAAGGGCAAGCGAGCCCAGCATCAGGATCAGCGGCATCACCGGCAAAATGGCGTAATAGAGCGGGGGTACGTTTTCCAGCGCCTTTTGTTCCGCAAATCCGTTACTTTCCGGTGCGGCTTTTTTATCAAATTGACGCTGAACGAAAAAATGCGCAATGGCGACGGCGACAATGACACACGACGCGACGGGCAACTGGTATTGAAAGAAATAGGTGGCGATTTTCATGCCCGCGACCTGCGCGGCAAAAATAGAGTTGGTTTCCAGAATGCCCCATTCAATCGACATCGAAGTGGCAATGACCGCAACAGCGGATAAACGACTCACGCCAAGGCTAACCAGCGTTGGGAACAGCGTCACCATCAGCAACATACCTAACCCGGATGCGCTGGTAATGAACTGCGCCATGATCTGACCAATCACATAGGTGGCGGCAAGAACTACATAGGGGGAACGGATTAGCTTGAGCGGGCGACTTAACAGGCTAACCATCGCTCTGCTGGCCCCCATTCTGTCCATATAACGGGCATAACCGCCCACCGCCATGATTGATAACCCCAGCCCGGCCGCGCGGTTGGAGAGCATACGCAAAATTTCATTGTAAATATCGACCAGTAGATAGCCACTGCTTTTGTCGTTAGCGACCAACGCGCCGTAGCCCAGCCAGACGCCGCAGATCATCAGGAAGATCCCGGCGGCGGCCAACACGACCTGCGGTTTGTAGTTTTTGAGGATCAGGTAACCCATCGTTAATAAAACGATGACAGAGATAATGATGCCGAACATTGTTTCACTCCATGTCAGAGAAGAAGATAAATCCGGTAATAACGCTGCTGTCAAAACGGATGTTATATTTTTCTGGGTATTTTTTATGGAGTGAATATCTTATTTTTAATTCGATGGTGTAATTATTTATCGTTATAAAATAGACGGTTATGATAAATTATCACGTTCATATTCATAATTTTCATGAAGGTATTTAACTCCATTCAATTAAAATGAGGCAGAAGATACTCGCTTAAAATAATATTGCTGTTACGTATATTATCAATAGGCCAGCCGGATCAGATCGTCCATCATTTCACCCTGCTTTCGATCCTGTGTTAGGATAAACCTGCTGTTGTTTGTCACCACGACTTAGCTGAATGGACCCTATGAACGCATTTGATTCGCAAGCTGAAGACTCTCCATCCACCATTGGCCGTAGCTTACGCAATCGCCCGTTGGCGCGTAAAAAACTGTCTGAAATGGTTGAAGAAGAACTGGAGCAGATGATTCGTCGTCGGGAATTTGGCGAGGGCGAACAGTTGCCGTCTGAGCGGGAGCTGATGGCCTTCTTTAACGTGGGCCGTCCTTCTGTACGAGAAGCGCTGGCCGCGTTAAAACGCAAAGGTCTGGTACAAATCAACAACGGCGAGCGCGCCCGCGTTTCGCGTCCTTCAGCTGATACCATCATTAGCGAGCTGTCAGGTATGGCGAAAGATTTCCTCGCACATCCCGGCGGCATTGCCCACTTCGAGCAGTTGCGACTGTTCTTTGAATCCAGCCTGGTACGATACGCCGCCGAACATGCGACAGATGAGCAAATCGACAGACTGGCTAAAGCACTGGAGATCAACAGCCAGTCGCTCGATGACAATACGTTGTTCATCCGCTCGGACGTTGATTTTCACCGTGTACTGGCTGAGATCCCGGGCAATCCTATCTTTATGGCTATCCATGTTGCGCTGTTAGACTGGCTGATTGCCGCCCGTCCGACCGTCGCCGATCAAGAGTTGTATGAGCACAACAACGTGAGTTATCAGCAGCATATCGCGATTGTCGACGCAATTCGCCAGCGCGATCCTGAAGAAGCTGACCGCGCACTGCAAGAACATCTCAATAGCGTTTCCGCGACCTGGCATGCCTTCAGCAAAAGTAAAAAATTGCGTAAGTGATCGCGATCCTGACGATCGTTTAAACACAAAATCATTCAAGTTGCATCAAGGCGGCAAGAGAGCGAGTTCCCTGGAGCATAGATAACTATGTGACAGGGGTGAGCGAACGCAGCTAACGCAGAGGCGGCTCGAAGGATGAAGTGTTTAGTGAAGTAGATCGCACTATAAGCGTTCTGTATTGTATTGCTGCTTATTTGATCTGGTATAACAGGTATAAAGGTATGCAGTTAGATAACACTAATCATCGTCGGAGGTCGTTATGGCAAGAGATTTAAAAGGCGTAATGCCAGCGTTGTTAACCCCATTCGATAACCAACAGAGACTGGACATCGAGAGTCTGCGCCGCCTGGTGCGTTTCAACATTGGTCAGGGTGTAGACGGGCTCTATGTCGGTGGCTCAACGGGTGAGGCCTTTGTCCAAAACCGCGTTGAAAGAGAGCAGGTACTGGAAATTGTTGCCGAAGAGGCGAAAGGTAAGGTGACGCTGATCGCCCATGTTGGCACGGTGAGTACTGAAGAGAGCCAACAGCTGGCGAGTGCGGCACATCGTTACGGCTTTGATGCCGTTTCGGCCGTTACACCGTTTTACTATCCGTTCAGCTTTGAAGAACATTGCGATCACTACCGCGCAATTATTGATTCCGCTGATGGTTTACCGATGGTGGTCTATAACATTCCGGCGCTGAGTGGCGTAAAACTGACGCTGGATCAAATCAACACACTGGTGACGCTGCCAGGCGTTGGCGCACTGAAGCAAACTTCGGGCGATCTCTATCAGATGGAACAGATCCGCCGCGCTCATCCCGATCTGGTGCTTTATAACGGCTATGACGAGATCTTTGCTTCCGGACTGCTTGCGGGCGCAGATGGCGGTATCGGTAGCACTTACAACATCATGGGGTGGCGCTATCAGGGAATTGTGAAAGCGCTCAAAGAAGGTGACATCCGCACGGCGCAAAAGCTGCAAACCGAGTGCAATAAGGTTATCGATCTGCTTATTAAGGTTGGCGTGTTCCGCGGCCTGAAAACAGTATTGCACTATATGGATGTGGTTTCTGTCCCACTGTGCCGTAAACCCTTTGCTCCGGTAGATGAACACTATCTGCCGGAACTGAAAGCGCTGGCAAACCAACTGCTGGCGGAAAAGGCGTAATCACGGGTCGCCGGGGGCGCTTCGCTTGCCCGGCCTGGATCTTCGACCGTAGGCCGGGTAAGGCAAAGCCACCACCCGGCACAACAACAAAAATCGTCGGGAGAGTAAAATGAGTACTTCTACCCAGAACATCCCGTGGTATCGCCATCTCAATCGGGCACAATGGCGGGCATTTTCCGCCGCCTGGCTGGGATATTTGCTTGATGGTTTCGATTTTGTGTTAATCGCTCTGGTGCTGACAGAAGTGCAGGGCGAATTCGGACTGACGACGGTGCAGGCTGCCAGCCTGATCTCGGCCGCCTTTATCTCCCGTTGGTTTGGCGGGTTAATGCTGGGGGCAATGGGCGACCGCTACGGACGCCGCCTGGCAATGGTCACCAGCATCATTCTGTTCTCTGTGGGAACGCTGGCCTGCGGTTTCGCGCCGGGCTACACCACCATGTTTATCGCCCGCCTGGTTATCGGTATGGGAATGGCCGGTGAGTATGGCTCCAGCGCAACCTATGTTATTGAAAGTTGGCCTAAACACCTGCGAAACAAAGCCAGTGGTTTCCTGATTTCCGGCTTTTCCGTTGGTGCCGTGATCGCCGCCCAGGTCTACAGTCTGGTGGTCCCGGTCTGGGGATGGCGCGCGCTGTTCTTCATCGGCATCCTGCCAATTATCTTCGCCCTCTGGCTGCGTAAAAATATTCCAGAAGCGGAAGACTGGAAAGAGAAACACGAAGGCAAAGCGCCGGTACGCACGATGGTGGACATTCTCTACCGGGGCGAGCATCGGGTAATTAATATTCTGATGACGCTCGCCGCTGCAACCGCGTTGTGGTTCTGCTTTGCTGGCAACCTGCAAAATGCGGCTATCGTGGCGGTTCTTGGACTGATATGCGCGTTTATCTTCATTAGCTTTATGGTGCAAAGCAGCGGGAAACGCTGGCCGACGGGCGTGATGCTGATGGTGGTCGTGCTATTCGCCTTCCTGTACTCGTGGCCGATTCAGGCGCTGTTGCCAACCTATCTGAAAACGGAACTGCTGTACGATCCTTCCACGGTGGCCAGAGTGCTCTTCTTTAGCGGTTTTGGTGCGGCGGTTGGGTGTTGCGTCGGCGGTTTTCTTGGTGACTGGCTGGGCACGCGTAAAGCCTATGTCTGCAGTCTGCTGGCCTCGCAGTTGCTGATTATTCCGGTGTTTGCGATAGGCGGTTCAAACGTCTGGGTACTGGGTTTGCTGCTGTTTTTCCAACAAATGCTCGGTCAGGGGATCTCCGGGATCTTACCAAAACTGATTGGCGGCTATTTCGATACCGATCAGCGTGCGGCGGGACTGGGCTTCACCTATAACGTAGGCGCACTGGGCGGGGCTTTGGCACCGATCATCGGCGCACTGATTGCCCAACGTCTTGATCTGGGTACCGCGCTGGGATCGCTCTCTTTCGGCCTGACATTTGTAGTGATCCTGCTGATTGGTCTCGATATGCCGTCCCGCGTACAGCGCTGGCTGCGTCCTGAAGCGTTACGTACGCATGACGCCATCGATGGTCGACCGTTTAGCGGGGCCGTGCCGTTCGGCGGTGACAAAAGCACCATGGTGAAATCCAAAAGTTAATCCAGTTGCCCGGTGCTGAACCGGGCAATAGCCGTAAGGGAAGAATATGTCGTTCTTTGAGCTACAGAGCGCCACCACGATGCATGAGGCGGCGTCATGACCACACTGGCGATTGATATTGGCGGCACCAAATTGGCTGCCGCGCTGGTAGACAACAATCTGCAAGTCCGCGAGCGGCGTGAGCTGCCGACGCCTGCCAGTAAAACGCCGCAAGCGCTGCGCGCCGCGTTACAAACACTGGTTGCCCCGCTACAGGGGCGTGCTAATCGGGTGGCGATCGCCTCGACGGGGATTATCCGTGAGGGGGCTTTACTGGCGCTGAATCCGCATAACCTCGGCGGATTGATGCATTTTCCGCTGACACAAACGCTGGAGCAAATCACCGACCTGCCGACGCTGGCCGTCAATGACGCACAGGCAGCGGCGTGGGCTGAGTACCATGCGCTTGGTGGTGAGTACCGCGATCTGGTGTTTATTACCGTCTCCACAGGCGTGGGCGGGGGAGTCGTCAGCGGTGGGACACTGCTGACCGGAGTCGGCGGTTTGGCTGGGCATCTGGGACATACGCTGGCCGATCCGCATGGGCCTGTTTGCGGCTGCGGGCGTGTGGGCTGCGTTGAGGCGATCTCATCCGGTCGTGGAATAGCGGCTGCTGCCGAAGGCGCGCTTGCCGGATGCGACCCCAAAACTATTTTTAGCCGTGCCGGGCAGGGGGATGAGCAGGCAAGCCGGTTGATCCATCGCTCAGCGCGTACTTTGGCAAGGCTTGTTGCCGATGTGAAGGTCACGACCGATTGTCAGTGCGTGGTCATTGGCGGTAGCGTTGGGCTGGCTGAAGGGTATCTGGCGCTGGTGGAACATTATCTGGCACAAGAGCCTTGGGCCTATCACGTGGAATTGCTGGCGGCGCATTACCGTCATGACGCTGGATTACTGGGGGCCGCGCTGTTGGCCCAGGGAGAATGATGATGATATCAGATGCGTTGAATTCACTGCCTTCTGCCGGATTACATCCGGTCTTGCAGCAGGCGTTAACGCTTGCCATTGCGGCGAATCCGCAGGAGAAAACGCCTGGGCGCTACACGTTGCAGGGCGAGAATATTTTTATGAATGTCATGCAATTTACAACGCAGAGCCCAGAGCATAAGAAAGCGGAGCTGCATCAGCAGTACATTGATATTCAGATGCTGTTGTCCGGCGAAGAACGGATTCTGTTCGGGATGACCGATTCTGCTCGTCACTGCGAAGAGATGCACATCGAGGATGATTATCAGCTGTGCAGCCAGATTGCCGATGAACAGGCTATGGTACTGAAGCCGGGAAAATTTGTGATTTTTATGCCGGGCGAGCCGCATAAACCGGGTTGTGTGGTGCAGACCCCGATGGACATCAAAAAGGTGGTGATCAAAGTCCGCGCCAGCTTATTACAAGCTTGAGAATGAGAGACTGTGTCGGATGGCAAGGCTTACGCCATCCGACATGGAATGTAACGACCTAGCGCTTAAACGTCACCGTTTCTGGCTGCGTCAGATGCAGTGTGGTTTGGCTTGGGACCGTCTCGGCAATGACTCGACCATGACGAATGGAATAACGGGCAGGCGTCTGGCGACGAACCGCGTCAAACCCATTTTCTGCAGGCAAAATCACCAGATTCGCAGAATTCCCCACGTTCAGACCATAGTCCTGCAGATGCAGGGTTTTCGCGCTGTGGGTGGTGACCAGGTTCAACCCATCGTTAATTTGTCCGTATCCCATCAGCTGGCACACGTGTAATCCCATATGCAGCACCTGCAGCATATTCGCAGTGCCCAGCGGGTACCACGGATCGAAGACGTCATCATGACCGAAGCAGACGTTGATCTCCGCTTCCAGCATCTCTTTGACGCGCGTAACACCACGACGCTTAGGATAAGTGTCAAAGCGCCCTTGCAGGTGAATATTCACCAGTGGATTTGCGACAAAGTTAATGCCGGACATTTTCAACAGGCGGAAAAGACGGGAAGCATACGCGCCGTTGTAGGAATGCATCGCCGTAGTATGGCTGGCGGTCACGCGCTCGCCCATATTGTAGCGATGCGCCAGCGCCGCAACGGTTTCAACAAAGCGGGATTGCTCATCATCGATTTCGTCACAGTGCACGTCGATAAGTTTGTCGTATTTTTGCGCCAGAGCGAAAATCTTATGCAGCGACTCTACGCCATATTCACGCGTGAATTCAAAGTGCGGGATCGCGCCAATGACGTCGGCGCCCAGACGTACGGCTTCCTCCAGGAGCGCTTCACCGTTGGGATAAGAAAGAATGCCTTCTTGCGGGAACGCGACAATCTGTAGCTCTACCCACGGAGCGACTTCTTGCTTCACCTCCAGCATGGCTTTTAGCGCCGTCAACGTAGGGTCGGAAACGTCAACGTGAGTACGGACATACTGGATGCCGTTGGCCATCTGCCACTTCAGGGTCTGCATGGCGCGCGCTTTGACGTCTTCGTGAGTGAGCATTGCCTTACGTTCAGCCCAGCGTTCAATGCCCTCAAACAGCGTACCAGACTGATTCCAGCTCGGCTCGCCCGCGGTTTGCGTAGTGTCCAGATGGATATGTGGCTCAACGAACGGTGGGATAGCCAGACCGCCTTCAGCATCAAGCACTTCACCCTGTGGTAACGTCGCTGCGTCTTGAGGCTCAATACGGCTAAAGCGCCCGTTTTCAATCGTGATTTGCCATAACCCTTCACGTCCCTGTAAACGCGCCTGATGAATGGTGATGTTATTATTCTGCATGGCTGACCTCCGGGGATTTAGCAAGGCTGCGATTGAAAAGTGGATTCAGCAGGATATAGCTGAATACGCCGCCGAGTACGGCATTGACGGGCACGATGCCGGGAATATAGTGGCCTGCGGCAATGCCCAGTGCAACGGACAGGATCGCTATCCAGTTTACGGAAATAAATTGCGCTTTGCTGAAGTCGGCATAGCGGCGATGGTTCAGCAGATAGTCGGCGATGATCACCCCGCCAATCGGGGGAATCGCTGCCGACAGAAATGTCAGCCAGCCGACAAAGTTATTGTAAAGCCACAGCGCGCACAGTGTGCCAATAATACCGTTAGCCACCGACAGCGTACGGCTGGAAAGGCCGGTAATATTGGCAAATCCCAGGCCCGATGCGTACAGCGCATTATCGTTGGTGGTCCAGATATTCAGGCCGAGAACGATGATCGCGGGCAGCAGCAGTCCCTGGGCAATCATCACGTCAGAGATATCCGCCTGTCCAACCGCAGCCGCGCCCGCAGCGCCGAAGATGAACATCAAGGAGTTGCCAAGGAAAAACGCCACCATGGCGATCAGCACCGCGCCTTTGGCGTTGCGGCCAAAACGGACGAAGTCAGCGGTTAATGTCCCTGCGCTGACAAACGAGCCGACTACCAGCGCCAGTGCGGTGGAGAAATCCAGCGGCGTTTGCGGCACTATCGCTTTTAAATGCTCCAAACCGCCGACATCGCTCACTGCCAGCCAGACGGAGTAGCTGCCAAGTACGACGATGGCAGGCACGGCGATGATAGATAAAACGGTCAGCGCTGAGATGCCAAAAAAGATGGTCAGGGTCATCAACAGACCGGAAACCGCAATCAGGATATTGACGTCAATTCCCGTTGCTTTGCCAACCGGGATAGCAAACATGGCCACACCAACGCCAAACCAGCCTACCTGTGTGCCGCCTAACAGCAGAGAGGGAAGCCATGAACCTTTCACACCAAATGAGTAACGTGCCAGAAGGTGGGTTGAGAGCCCTGTTTTTGCGCCGATAAAACCGAGAAATGCAGTGTAAATACCGAGGAGAAGATTACCGAAGAGAACTGCCAGGAAGAAATCATTATAAGAAAGACCGGTACCGAGTGTGCCACCGGTCCACATACTGGCGGAAAAGAATGTGAGTCCCAACATGACAAATGTTAGTGGAACTACGCCTTTTCGCGCCGCCAGAGGGACGGGGCCCTGGCTATAATTGTTGTCTTGCGACACAACGCCTCCATGAATTTTGCCCAAAAAATCCGCCGCATAATATACAGTTCTCAACGTAAAGCAAACGTTTTCGTCTGGTTTTTACATGGTTATTATTCATGATGTTGATCTGTTTGGGGTGTTAAGGTTATTTGCCCTGTTTACTAAACGTGTTGTCAGACTGGCTTAATCGGCAGGTTTGGCGGTATTGCGGCAGGAATTTGGCATCTCACCCACCAGGGCAGATGAGATGCCTTAAGAGGCTGTATTACACTTCCAGGTAGTTCAGGATACCGTCTGCCGCTTTACGACCTTCGGCAATCGCGGTGACTACCAGATCCGAACCGCGCACGATGTCGCCACCGGCGAAGATTTTCGGGTTGCTGGTCTGGAAGGCGTTGTCGCTGCGCTCTGGAGCAATAATGCGGCCCTGAGAATCCAGTTCGACGCTGTGTTTTGCCAGCCACTCCATACTGTGCGGACGGAAGCCAAACGCCAGTACCACCGCATCTGCCGGAACAACGTGTTCGGAACCGGCGACGATCTCCGCACGGCGACGGCCCTTCGCATCCGGTTCACCCATTTCGGTACGCGCCATTTTCACACCGCATACCTTACCGTTGGCGTTCACTTCCACGCCTAAAGGCTGGACGTTGAACTGGAATTCGACGCCTTCTTCACGCGCATTTTTCACTTCGCGTTTGGAACCCGGCATGTTCTCTTCGTCACGACGATAAGCGCAGATGACATGTGCTGCGTTCTGGCGAACCGAGGTCCGCACGCAGTCCATCGCGGTATCGCCGCCGCCGAGAACGACGACGCGTTTGCCTTCCATGCTGATGTACGGCTCGTCGCTGCTTTCGCCAAAGCCCATCAACTGTTTGGTATTGGCGATCAGGAACGGCAGGGCATCAAACACACCGGAAGCGTCTTCGTTTTCCAGTCCGCCGCGCATCGACTGATAAGTACCTACGCCAAGGAATACCGCGTCGTAATCCTTCAGCAGGTCGTCGAGCTGGACGTCACGGCCCACTTCGACGTTGAGTTTGAACTCAATACCCATGCCGGTGAAGATCTCACGACGGCGGGTCATGACCTCTTTCTCCAGCTTGAAAGCCGGGATGCCGAAGGTCAGCAGACCACCGATCTCCGGATGACGATCAAACACCACCGCCTTCACGCCGTTACGGGTCAGCACATCAGCACAGGCCAGGCCTGCCGGACCGGCACCGATGATCGCCACGCGCTTGTCGGTTTGACGCACGCCGGTCATATCCGGGCGCCAGCCCATTTCGAATGCTTTATCGTTGATATAGCGCTCGATGTTACCGATAGTCACTGCGCCGAACTCATCGTTCAGCGTACAGGATCCTTCACACAGACGATCCTGCGGGCACACGCGGCCACAGACTTCCGGCAGAGTGTTGGTCTGGTGCGACAGTTCTGCTGCTTCAAAAATACGCCCCTCGTTCGCCAGTTTCAGCCAGTTCGGGATGTAGTTATGCACCGGGCACTTCCACTCGCAGTACGGGTTACCGCAGGACAGGCAGCGGTCTGCCTGTGCTTTGGCCTGACCTTCGGAAAACGGCTCGTAGATCTCGATAAACTCGATCTTACGGATCTTCAGCGGCTTCTTAGGCGGATCAACGCGCTGCAGGTCGATAAATTGGTATACGTTCTGACTCATTGCTGCTACCCCTTACTGCGCCTGCACACGCAGCTCTGCTGCGCTACGACTACGGTGACCCAACAGTGCTTTCACATCACTGGATTTTGGTTTTACCAGCGCGAATTTCGCCGAGAATGCTGGCCAGTTAGCCAGGATCTCTTCGCCGTGTGAAGAGCCGGTATGCTGTACGTGCTCGGTAATCAAACCGCGCAGGTGTTCCTCGTGGATAGCCAGCGAGTCCACGTTCAGCACTTCTACCAGTTCCGGGTTCACGCGTTTGCGGAACTCACCGTCTTCGTCGAGCACGTAGGCGAATCCACCCGTCATACCCGCTCCGAAGTTGACGCCCGTTTTTCCGAGAATACAGACGATGCCGCCGGTCATATATTCGCAGCCGTTGTCGCCAATACCTTCAACCACGGTGATTGCCCCGGAGTTACGTACTGCAAAGCGCTCACCCGCACGACCCGCGGCAAACAGGCGGCCACCGGTGGCGCCATACAGACAGGTGTTACCAATGATGCTCGCCTCATGGCTACGGAAAGCAGAGCCAACCGGAGGACGCACTGCCAGCAGACCGCCCGCCATACCTTTACCGACATAGTCGTTGGCATCACCGGTCAGATACAACTCCACGCCACCCGCGTTCCACACGCCGAAGCTCTGGCCTGCGGTACCGCTGAAGTGCGCTTTGATTGGGTCAGACGCCAGCCCCTGATCGCCATGCGTTTGCGCGATATAGCCCGACAGCGACGCGCCAACAGAACGGTCGGTGTTGCGGATATCGAACCAGAAGGTTTTGCTCTGGCGCTCGTCGACAAACGGTTTCGCTTGCTGTAACAACTGAGCGTTCAGCACGCCGTTATCAAACGGCGGGTTGTTCTCGGTGCAATGCAGCGCTTTACCCGGATGCGGTTCGGCGGTTTCCAGCAGACGAGACAGTTCCAGTTTCTGTTGCTTGGCGGTAAACCCTTCCAGCTCTTTGAGCAGGTCGGTACGACCAATCAGATCCACCAGACGCTTCACACCCAGTTGCGCCATCAGCTCACGGACTTCGCGGGCGATAAATTCAAAGTAGTTAGTCACTTTGAACGGCAGGCCGTGATAGTGATTCTTACGCAGTTTGTCATCCTGAGTCGCCACGCCGGTTGCGCAGTTGTTCAGGTGGCAAATACGCAGGTATTTACAGCCCAGCGCCACCATTGGACCGGTACCGAAGCCGAAGCTTTCCGCACCCAGAATCGCCGCTTTAATGATATCGACACCGGTTTTCAGACCGCCATCAACCTGCAGACGAATCTTGTGACGCAGACCGTTAGCGACCAGCGCCTGCTGGGTTTCCACCAGACCGAGTTCCCACGGGCAGCCCGCATATTTCACCGAGGAGAGCGGGCTTGCGCCGGTACCGCCATCGTAGCCAGCAATGGTGATCAGATCCGCATAGGCTTTCGCCACGCCTGTGGCGATGGTGCCAACGCCTGGTTCGGAAACCAGCTTCACGGAGATCATCGCTTTCGGGTTGACCTGTTTGAGGTCGAAAATCAGCTGCGCTAAGTCTTCGATAGAGTAAATATCGTGGTGCGGCGGCGGGGAGATCAGCGTCACGCCCGGCACCGAATAGCGCAGTTTGGCGATGTACGGGGTGACTTTATCACCCGGTAACTGACCGCCTTCGCCAGGTTTCGCGCCCTGAGCGACTTTAATCTGGATGACATCGGCGTTGACCAGATACGCCGGGGTTACGCCAAAGCGACCGGAAGCAACCTGCTTAATGCGCGACACTTTATTGGTGCCATAGCGCGCCGGGTCTTCACCGCCTTCACCGGAGTTCGAGTTGCCGCCGATGCTGTTCATGGCTTCGGCCAGCGCTTCGTGTGCTTCGGGGCTTAATGCGCCGATGGACATAGCTGCGGTATCAAAGCGTTTAAACAGTTCGGTTGCGGGTTCTACTTCGCTAATGCTTACGGCTTCATCGCCAGGCGTAATCGCCAACAGATCGCGCAGCGTGGCCGCCGGACGCTCATTGACCAGCTTGGCATATTCCTGATAGTCGCTGTACTCGCCGCTTTGTACCGCCTGTTGCAGCGTGCGCACCACGTCCGGGTTGTAGGCATGGTATTCGCCGCCGTGGACGTATTTGAGCAAACCGCCCTGGCTGATAGGTTTACGTGCCAGCCATGCATGTTTGGAGAGGTTCAGCAGATCCTGCTGGAAGTCGCTAAACCCTGCGCCGCTGATGCGGCTGACCACGCCCTGGAAGCACAGCGCCACGACATCATCGTGCAGACCAACGGCTTCAAACAGCTTCGAGCAGCGGTAAGAGGCAATGGTCGAGATGCCCATTTTGGACATGATTTTGTACAGACCTTTGTTGATGCCGTTACGGTAGTTCAGCATCACGGTCCGGTAATCTTTGGCAATCGCCTGAGTGTCGATCAGTCGTCCCAGCGTTTCATACGCGAGATACGGATAAATGGCCGTCGCGCCAAAGCCAAGCAGGACAGCAAAATGGTGCGGGTCGCGGGCACTGGCGGTTTCAACGATGATGTTGGCGTCGCAACGCAGACTTTGTTCTACCAGACGCGTTTGCACTGCGCCTACGGCCATCGGTGCCGGAACCGGCAGGCGGTTTTTCGCGATGTTACGGTCAGAGAGCACCAGCAGCACCGTACCGTTACGCACCATCTGTTCCGCCTTATCGCACAATGCTTTGACGGTCTCTTCGAGCGTGGTTTCGGTCACGTCGAAGGTGATATCCAGGCGGTCGGCGCGGTAATGCTCCTCTTTCATGGTGGTGAGCTGGGTAAAATCGGAGTACAGCAGGATCGGCGATTTAAAGCTCAGGCGGTGTGCCTGACCTTCGGCTTCGCAGAAGACGTTCATCTCACGACCGATGCTGGTGGCCAGCGACATAACGTGCGCTTCACGCAGCGGGTCGATCGGCGGGTTAGTCACCTGCGCGAACTGCTGGCGGAAGTAGTCATAAATGATGCGTGGCTGGCTTGAGAGCACCGCAAACGGGGTATCATCACCCATTGAGCCGACCGCTTCCTGACCGTTTTCACCGAGCACGCGGATCACGGAATCCAGCTCTTCGGCGCTGTAGTTAAACTGTTTCTGATAGCTGGCGAGCGTGTCATCGTCCAGTTCGCGGCTGCCGACCTGATCGTCAGCGAGGTCTTCGAACGGCACCAGACGGCGGACGTTCTTCTCCATCCACTCTTTGTACGGATGGCGGCTTTTCAGATCGTCATCGGTTTCGGCGGAGTGCAGAATGCGCCCGCTGCGGGTATCGATAACCATCAGCTCGCCAGGGCCGACGCGACCTTTCTCGACGACTTCATCCGGCTGATAATCCCAGATCCCAACTTCAGAGGCACAGGTAATCAGCTTGTCTTTGGTGATGACGTAGCGCGCCGGACGTAGGCCGTTACGGTCAAGGTTACAGGCGGCAAAACGGCCGTCGGACATAACAATGCCCGCCGGGCCATCCCACGGCTCCATGTGCATGGAGTTAAAGTCAAAGAACGCGCGCAGCTCCGGGTCCATATCCGGGTTGTTCTGCCAGGCCGGCGGCACCAGTAAACGCATGGCACGGATAATGTCCATCCCGCCAGCCAGCAGCAGTTCTAGCATGTTATCCATTGAGCTGGAGTCGGAACCGGTTTCGTTAACGAACGGTGCGGCGTCGTGCAGGTCAGGGATCAATGGCGTCTGGAATTTATAGGTACGTGCGCGTGCCCACTGGCGGTTGCCGGTGATGGTGTTGATTTCACCGTTATGCGCCAGGTAGCGGAACGGTTGCGCCAGCGGCCAGCGCGGTACGGTATTGGTGGAGAAGCGCTGGTGGAACAGGCAGATGGCCGATTCCAGACGCAGATCCGCCAGGTCCAGGTAAAAGCGCGGCAGATCCGCCGGCATACACAGACCTTTATAGATATTGACCAGGTTCGACAAGCTACAGACGTAGAAGTCTTTATCGTCCTGGAGGCGTTTTTCGATGCGACGGCGCGCGATGAACAGGCGGCGCTCCATATCACGCGGACGCCAGCCCGCAGGGGCGTTGACAAAAATTTGCTCGATACGAGGCAGGGAGGAGAGGGCGATTTCACCGAGAACACCTTCGTTGGTCGGCACGTCGCGCCAGCCGACAATCGACAGGGTCTCCTGCTGTAATTCTTCTTCGACAATGCGACGAGAAGCCGCAGCCAGTTCAGCGTCTTTATTTAAAAAGATCATGCCGACGGCATAGTTTTTAGCTAAACGCCAGCCGCGCTCTTGCGCCACGATGCGGAAAAAGCGGTCAGGTTTTTGTAACAGCAAACCGCAACCATCGCCGGTTTTACCATCGGCTAGAATTGCGCCACGGTGCTGCATGCGGGCCAGTGCGTGTATGGCGGTACGCACTACCTTGTGGCTAGGTTCGCCTTCTATGTGGGCGATCAGGCCGAAACCACAGTTATCCCTCTCAAGGGATTTATCGTACAACATATCAGTGAACCTCCCCAGGCTCTGCGGGATTCCCATCTGGACCGTTGCGCACGGGCACACCAAGAGCATGGCGACGGGGTTTGCGTGTCATACGCTTACCTCGCATTCGCCCTCTTTATCCTTTTCGCATAGGTCAAACAAGTTTGAGGACTTGCTTCAGAGGGAATCTCAATTACTGCATAAATATGATGAGCAGGCTGCTCATCCAGAAAGCTTCCAGCGGATTTCCACGTTATCGGGAATCCACACACAGGTCAAATGGCAATCTTATTTATGCAAAAATGTGCTATAGGGCGATTAACTTTATGAATATGTTGAAATTTAAGGCTTTTTTACATTGATTTAACGCAAGGGGGATGGGGAGCGAAGTGTGATCTGTCTCACTGTCAGAAAGGCTGTATATCCCCCGTCCTCCCTTTGTTTATCGCTATGCTTGGCATTTTATGCTGGTTTTTGGAGTTTTGGCGTCTTAAAGATACTGTTTTTATGCTGAGAGTATAAGAAGATAAAAAAAACAGTCGGATATAAGGAAAAGTAATTTCATTTTGAATGAATGAAATTTCGATTATTTTGATTTGTTATGCAATGAATAAAAGCACGCCAGGGCGATTGATCCAGGTCATCGCCGACTGGGGCAAAAAATGGCAGGCTTTGGCCTCTTTTCAAGGCGCGGTCTACCAGATTATGCAGTTACAGAAATTAGTCAATATGTTTGGTGGGGATCTTTCTCGCCGTTACGGGCAAAAGGTTCATAAACTCACGCTTCACGGCGGCTTTAGCTGTCCAAATCGTGATGGCACCATCGGACGTGGCGGGTGTACTTTCTGCAATGTCGCCTCGTTTGCCGATGAAGCACAGCAGCACCATTCTATTGCCGAGCAGCTTGAGCATCAGGCGCATCTGGTCAATCGCGCGAAACGCTATCTGGCCTATTTCCAGGCCTATACCAGCACCTTTGCTGAAGTGCAGGTGCTGCGTTCGATGTATCAGCAGGCGGTTAGCCAGGCCAGTATCGTCGGGTTATGCGTTGGGACGCGCCCCGACTGCGTGCCGGATGCGGTACTCGATCTGCTTTGCGAGTATAAAGACCTCGGCTATGAGGTATGGCTGGAACTCGGTTTGCAAACCGCGCATGACAAAACCCTGCATCGTATTAACCGCGGCCATGATTTTGCCTGCTACCAACGCACTACGCGACTGGCACGCGAGCGTGGGCTGAAAGTGTGCTCGCACCTGATTGTCGGTCTGCCGGGAGAAGGGCAGGCAGAATGCCTGCAAACCATGGAACGTGTAGTGGAGACGGGTGTTGACGGTATTAAGCTGCACCCGCTGCATATTGTGAAAGGCAGTACGATGGCGAAAGCCTGGGAAGCCGGGCGGCTGAACGGAATTGAACTGGACGACTATACGGTTACCGCCGGGGAGATGATCCGTCATACGCCGCCAGAGGTGATTTATCATCGAATTTCCGCCAGCGCGCGCCGCCCAACGCTGTTGGCACCGCTATGGTGTGAAAACCGCTGGACCGGCATGGTCGAACTGGATAAGTACCTTAACAAGTACGGTGTGCAAGGCTCGGCGCTCGGTACGCCATGGGTACAGCCTGAGAACTAACTCTCCGTAGGCCGGATAAGGCAAAGCCGACATCCGGCAATCTGCGCCTGCTTGCCTGATGGCGCTTTGCTTATCAGGCCTACGATGGCCTCTCCGCGGTCATTTCACCGATAACCTCCGCATTTCTTGCACAATCTTCAACGTCACGCTGAGAATTGAGTATTATTGTGCCAAGTTGTCGTGAAGGAACCCTCTATGAAGCAAATCCGTATGCTGGCGCAATATTACGTCGACCTGATGATGAAGTTAGGTCTGGTGCGATTTTCGCTGCTGTTGGCGCTGGCTCTGGTCGTGTTGGCAATTGTGGTGCAGATGGCTGTCACCATGGTGCTGCATGGCCAGGTAGAAAGCATTGATGTCATCCGTTCTATCTTTTTTGGTCTGTTAATTACCCCCTGGGCCGTCTATTTCTTGTCTGTGGTGGTGGAGCAACTTGAGGAGTCCCGGCAACGCCTGTCACGACTGGTACAAAAGCTGGAAGAGATGCGCGAGCGAGATCTCAAGCTCAATGTGCAGCTGAAAGATAATATTGCCCAGCTCAATCAGGAAATTGTTGAGCGTGAAAAAGCCGAAGCAGAGCGCCAGGAAACATTCGAGCAACTGAAGGTTGAAATCAAAGAGCGCGAAGAGGCGCAGATCCAGCTTGAGCAACAGTCTTCCTTTTTACGCTCTTTCCTTGATGCCTCGCCGGATCTGGTTTTTTATCGCAATGAAGATAAGGAGTTTTCCGGCTGTAACCGTGCCATGGAGCTGCTGACTGGCAAAAGCGAAAAGCAGCTGGTGAACTTAAAACCGGCTGATGTTTACTCTCCTGAAGCGGCTGAAAAGGTGATTGAGACCGACGAGAAGGTGTTCCGTCATAATGTTTCGCTCACCTACGAACAGTGGCTGGACTACCCGGACGGACGCAAAGCCTGCTTTGAAATTCGCAAAGTGCCTTACTATGACCGCGTAGGTAAGCGACATGGTCTGATGGGCTTTGGGCGCGATATTACCGAGCGTAAGCGTTATCAGGACGCGCTTGAGCGCGCCAGCCGCGATAAGACCACCTTTATTTCTACCATCAGCCACGAGCTGCGCACCCCGCTTAACGGCATTGTCGGCTTAAGCCGGATCCTGCTGGATACGGATCTGACCGCGGAGCAGGAAAAATACCTGAAAACAATCCACGTCTCTGCTGTGACGCTGGGGAATATTTTCAACGATATTATCGACATGGATAAGATGGAACGACGTAAAGTTCAGCTCGATAACCAGCCAATCGATTTCACCAGCTTTATGGCGGATCTGGAAAACCTCTCTGGCCTACAGGCGCAGCAAAAAGGGCTGCGCTTTGTGCTTGAGCCGACGTTACCGCTGCCGCATAAGGTCATTACCGACGGAACGCGTCTGCGTCAGATCCTGTGGAATCTGATCAGCAACGCCGTGAAGTTTACCCAGCAGGGGCAGGTGACCGTGCGGGCGCGCTATGACCAGGGGAATATGCTGCATTTCGAAGTTGAAGATTCCGGCATCGGCATTCCGCAGGATGAGCAGGATAAAATCTTCGCTATGTATTATCAGGTGAAGGACAGCAACGGCGGTAAACCGGCAACGGGGACAGGGATTGGTTTGGCCGTGTCGAAGCGTCTGGCGAAAAACATGGGCGGTGATATTACGGTTTCCAGCCAGGCAGGAAAAGGGTCCATCTTTACGCTAACCGTGCATGCCCCCGCGGTAGCGGAAGAGATTGAAGATGCTTTTGAAGACGATGAAATGCCGCTGCCAGCCCTGAATGTGCTGCTGGTAGAAGACATTGAGCTGAACGTTATTGTTGCGCGCTCCGTGCTGGAAAAATTAGGCAACAGCGTGGATGTCGCGATGACCGGGAAAGCCGCGCTGGAAATGTTTACGCCGGGTGAATATGACCTGGTGCTGTTGGATATTCAGCTACCGGATATGACCGGTCTGGATATCTCGCGGGAGCTCACGCAAAAATACGCCCGTGAAGATCTGCCACCGCTGGTTGCACTCACCGCCAACGTACTGAAAGATAAAAAAGAGTATCTGGACGCAGGCATGGACGACGTGCTGAGTAAGCCGCTGTCGGTTCCGGCGCTAACCGCCATGATCAAAAAATACTGGGATACCCGAAACGAAGAGGAGAGCACTGTGACATCTGAAGAAAGCAGTAAATCGCAAGCGCTGTTAGATATTCCTATGTTGGAACAATACCTCGAGCTGGTGGGACCGAAGTTAATTACCGACGGGCTGGCGGTGTTTGAGAAGATGATGCCGGGATATTTGAGCGTGCTGGAGTCCAACCTGACGGCACGGGATAAAAAAGGTGTTGTTGAGGAAGGCCATAAAATTAAAGGCGCAGCAGGTTCAGTGGGGCTGCGTCACCTGCAACAGCTTGGTCAGCAAATCCAGTCGCCGGATCTTCCTGCCTGGGAAGATAACGTTGCTGAATGGATTGAAGAGATGAAGCAGGAGTGGCAGCACGACGTGGCAGTATTAAAAGCCTGGGTGGCGAGTGTGGAAAAAAAATGACCCCGGCTTGACCGGGGTGCGCGAATACTGCGCCAACACCAGGGAAATCGTGGCTGCGCCGTAAATTATTATCATTGTTTACAAGGGCGCAGCCCTAATTTTCAGGCCGCACGCAGTTAAGATAGCAAATCTTAAATAATTTGTTACATGAATCAGTTAAATGTGTGAAGCGTAGCATTTAAATCATAATAACTAATATGTTTCAGCCAGTTGAGAAAGGAGTATTACGATGAAAAAAGTGGGTGTAGTGCTCAGCGGATGCGGCGTGTATGACGGTGCAGAGATCCATGAAACTGTTCTCACGCTTCTGGCCATTGCCCGCAACGGCGCTCAGGCTGTCTGTTTCGCGCCAGATAAACAACAAGCGGATGTGATTAATCATCTGACCGGCGAGCCGATGCTGGAAACTCGCAATGTGCTGATTGAAGCCGCGCGTATCACACGTGGCGATATTCGCCCACTTGCGCAGGCAGTCTCATCGGAACTGGATGCGTTGATCGTGCCGGGTGGGTTTGGTGCGGCCAAAAATCTGAGCAATTTTGCCAGTCAGGGCAGCGAATGCCGGGTTGACAGCGATTTAGCCGCGCTGGCGGTGGCCATGCATCAGGCGGGTAAGCCGTTGGGGTTTATGTGCATTGCGCCTGCCATGTTACCTAAAATTTTTGACTTCCCGCTGCGTCTGACCATCGGCACTGATATCGACACGGCAGAGGTGCTGGAAGAGATGGGCGCTGAGCATGTGCCTTGTCCGGTTGATGATATTGTCGTCGATGAAGACAACAAAATCGTCACCACGCCTGCCTATATGCTGGCGCAGGACATCGCTCAGGCTGCGAGTGGCATCGATAAACTGGTATCGCGTGTGCTGGTGCTGACTGAATGAGAAAAGGAGTAACCGCCTTTCTGCGACGTATTTTTCTGCGGGCGGTGGTTGTCCTCGCCGTATTCTGGGGCGGAGGCATTGCACTTTTCAGCGTGATGCCTGTGCCTTTCTCGGCGGTAATGGTCGAGCGACAGCTGGGCGCATGGCTGTCCGGTGATTTCGGCTATGTGGCGCACTCGGACTGGGTGAGTATGGATGAGATCTCACCGTGGATGGGACTGGCGGTGATTGCTGCAGAGGACCAGAAGTTTCCAGACCACTGGGGGTTTGACGTCACCGCCATAGAGAAAGCGCTGGCGCACAATGAACGCAATGAAAACCGCATTCGCGGGGCGTCGACGTTATCGCAACAGACGGCGAAAAACCTCTTTTTGTGGGATGGACGTAGCTGGGTGCGTAAAGGTCTCGAAGCCGGGCTAACGCTGGGCATGGAAACCGTCTGGAGTAAGAAACGTATTCTGACCGTCTATTTGAATATCGCCGAGTTTGGCGATGGAGTATTTGGCGTGGAGGCGGCGGCGCAACGGTATTTTCATAAACCGGCCAGTCGGTTGAGCCTGTCTGAAGCGGCCTTGCTGGCGGCAGTATTGCCCAATCCTTTGCGTTTTAAGGCGAATGCGCCTTCTGGTTATGTGCGTAACCGCCAGGCCTGGATTATGCGCCAAATGCGCCAGTTAGGTGGTGAGTCGTTTATGCGGGAAAATAAGCTGTATTAGCGTAGTTATTGCCGGATGCGGCGTAAACGCCTTATCCGGCCTACTGGCTACGTTCTGTGTACTCGATTAATCTTCATCAAACCCTGAATTAAACAGGGCAATCACTGCGGCCAGGGCTTCTACTTCCTGTGGTCCCGTGGCTTCGACTTCTATCTGACGCCCTTTGGCTGAATCCAGCATCAGCAGAGCGATAACGCTGTTGGCCTCGGCTTCCGTTCCTTCATCATTACGCAGCAAAACTTCTGCTTCGAAACCCTGCATCAATTCAAACAGTTTCATCGCTGGGCGGGCATGCATGCCCAGCTTATTGGTGATTTCAACGGTTTGCTTCACGGTCATGATTTACGTTTTTCCAGCGTACGATGGCGTGACTGCACGTTTTTACCGCGTGAGCGGAAGTAGTCTGCCAGCTGCTCTGCAATATACACCGAACGGTGTTTCCCGCCGGTACAGCCGATGGCTACGGTAAGGTAGCTACGGTTGTTGGTCTCCAGCATGGGTAACCATAGCTCAAGATAGCTGCGAGTCTGGTAGATAAAATTGTGTACTTCTGTGTGCCTGTCGAGGAATGCGGCGACGGGGCGGTCAAGACCGGTCATTGGGCGCAGCTTTGGATCCCAGTGTGGGTTAGGCAGAAAGCGCACGTCAAAGACGTAATCCGCATCAATCGGGATACCGTGTTTGAAACCAAAGGATTCGAATACCATCGTCAATTCACGTTCACGTTTACCCAGCAGTCGGGTACGTAACATTTCCGCCAGTTCGTGTACGGACATTTCGGAGGTATCAACGATCAGGTCAGCGCGAGAGCGCAGTGGCTCCAGCAAATCGCTTTCCTTATCGATAGCGCTTTCCAGAGACAAGTTCTTGCTGGAGAGCGGGTGTAAACGGCGCGTGTCGCTGTAGCGACGAATCAGCGTGTTACGGTCTGCATCAAGGAACAGCAGCTGTGGTGAGAAACCCTCAGGCAGATTATTCATTGCCTGCTCAAAAATTTCCGGGGACTCAGGCATGTTGCGCACATCAATGCTGACGGCCGCAGAAATCTGGCGATCGGCCAGTGTACGAGCCAGATCGGGCAACAGCACTACGGGAAGGTTATCCACGCAGTAAAAACCCATATCTTCCAGCGCACGCAGGGCGACAGATTTACCTGACCCTGAACGGCCGCTGACGATCATCAGTACCATGTACTGTTTCTCCTCACAACGACAAAAAAGGATGCCATTGGGTTGTTATGCTTCATCCTGTCCACCTTCGGTGTCCGTGATGATTTGATACAACTCCTGGTCACTCTGCGCGGCGCGCAGACGACGACAGATGGTTTTATCTGCCAGACGTTTTGCGACCAGTGACAACGTATGCAAATGCGTCTTGGTTTGGTCTGCCGGGACCAGCAGGGCGAAAAGCAGATCGACAGGTTGATTATCAATGGCGTCGAAGGCGATGGGTGTTTCGAGTTGAACAAACACACCAACCGCGCGCATCGTGTCTTCTTCCAGCTTTCCGTGCGGGATTGCAATACCATTACCGATGCCGGTACTGCCCATTTTTTCACGCGTCAGAATGGCTTCAAATACCACCTGAGAAGGCAGGCTAAGCTGTTTTGCCGCAAGTTCGCTGATGATTTCCAGTGCGCGTTTCTTGCTTTGGCAGTGAACGCCTGCGCGTGTACATTCCTGGTTAAGAACAGTGCTCAGTTGTAGAGTCGTATCGTTATTTGTCATAATTTCACCTAAGCGCTAACTGTACAAATGGCCCGTTGTGCTACACAACAGGCCGTCCTGCACCCGCTAACTGCCCGGACAAGTTAGTGCTGTTTCAGTTTATCTTTATGTTTTGTTAACTGCCGGGCCAGTTTATCAATTAAACCGTCAATGGCGGCGTACATATCCTGACCTTCCGCGCTGGCATGAATTTCGCCACCGTTCACATGCAGTGTTGCATCCGAGATATGTGTAACCTTCTCCACTTTCAACACAATATAGACCTGATTAATCCGGTCGAAATATTGTTCGAGCTTGGCAAATTTTGTATTCACAAAATCGCGCAGGGCTTCGGTGATTTCGACGTTGTTTCCAGTGATGTTGAGCTGCATAGTGTCTTCCTTATCGGTTGGGTCACACCAGCTGTTTGCGCTGGTTAGACGGCGGAATGGATAAAGACTCTCGGTACTTCGCAACGGTGCGGCGCGCCACCATGATACCCTGTTCTGACAGCATAGAGGTTAACTTGCTGTCACTCAGTGGTTTCGCGGGGTTTTCCGCAGCAATTAATTTCTTCACCAGCGCACGGATAGCTGTGGATGAGGCTTCACCTCCGCCTTCAGTGTTAACGTGACTGGAAAAGAAATACTTCAATTCAAAAATGCCGCGCGGACTGTGCAGATACTTTTGCGTGGTCACACGGGAAATGGTCGATTCGTGCATCTCGACGGCCTGGGCGATATCCGCCAGCACCATCGGTTTCATATACTCTTCGCCTTGCTCAAAGAAAGCTTGCTGCTGCTCAACGATGCAGCGGCTGACGCGCAGCAACGTATCATTGCGGCTTTCCAGGCTTTTAATCAGCCACTTCGCATCTTGCAGATTGCTACGAATAAACTGGCTGTCGGCATCGTTGCGCGCGCTATTGCACATGGCGGCGTAGTGCTGGTTAATCTGTAAGCGCGGAATGCTGTCGCCGTTGAGTTCGACCACCCAGCGATCGTTATGCTTACGCACCAGCACATCCGGAATGACGTACTCCGGCTCGCCGGTCTGGATCGATTGCCCAGGTCTTGGATCCAGCGACTGAATAAGATTGACGGCTTCTTTCAGCACGTCTTCTTTCAGCCGGGTCACGCGCATCAGGGTGCGGAAGTCATGGTTGGCTAACAGATCGAGGTGATCGCTGATGATCAGACGCGCTTCTTCCAGCCACGGTGTGGCTTTATCAAACTGCGAAAGTTGGATCAGTAAGCAGTCACGGAGATCTTTGGCGGCCACGCCAACGGGATCAAAGCGCTGAACGCGTTTAAGCACAGCTTCGATTTCGTCCATACCGACGTCGTCATCGCCCATGCTTTCGAGAATATCGTCCAGGGTCACGGTGAGATAACCGGTTTCGTCTACCGCATCTACAATGGATGTCGCAATGGCGCGATCGGTATCCGAGAACGGAGTCAGTTCCACTTGCCACATCAGGTAATCCTGTAGTGATTGCGTGGTCTCACCCTGATACACAGGCAGTTCGTCGTCGATGTAATCTCCGCTGGTGCCCGAAGGCGTCCCGGCGGTGTAAATTTCATCCCAACTGGCGTCAAGCGGCAACTCCTCAGGCATCTCTTTTTGTTCGAGTGCATCTGCGGTGTCGAGGGTTTCGCTGTCCTGTTTTTCCTGGGTATCAATTTCGTCGTGAAGATCGGTTTGCTCGAGCAGTGGGTTACTTTCCAGCGCTTGCTGAAGTTCTTGCTGAAGTTCCAGCGTGGACAGCTGCAACAGACGGATAGCCTGTTGTAGCTGAGGCGTCATCGCCAGTTGTTGGCTAAGCCTGAGTTGCAAACCTTGCTTCATGTTCAGAGTTGTTTTCTCCTGCAGTGACGTGAAGTCTTCTACCCTATCAGAGTCTGAAGTCTTCCCCAAGGTATACGCGCTTAACGTGCTCATCCTGCAGTATTTCTGTTGGCGTGCCGTGCGCGATCAGGTGTCCCTGACTTACGATATAGGCGCGCTCACACACTGCCAGCGTTTCGCGGACGTTATGGTCGGTAATCAGCACGCCAAGGCCGCTGTCGCGCAGGTGTTCGATGATCCGTTTAATATCAATAACAGAAATCGGGTCAACACCGGCAAACGGTTCATCCAACAGGATAAATTTCGGATTAGCGGCCAGTGCGCGAGCGATCTCCACGCGGCGTCGTTCACCACCGGAGAGCGACTGACCTAAGCTGTCGCGCAGGTGCTCGATGTGGAATTCTTCCATCAGCTCGTTGGCCCGATCTTCCCGCTGCTCGCTGGTCAGATCGTCACGAATTTGCAGTACCGCCATCAGGTTATCAAACACGCTCAGGCGACGGAAAATCGATGCTTCCTGCGGTAAGTAGCCGATGCCGCGACGCGCGCGCGCATGCAGAGGCAGCAGACTGATGTCTTCGTCATCAATGATAATGTTACCCGCATCGCGCGGGACAATGCCGACTACCATGTAAAAGGTTGTTGTCTTGCCTGCACCGTTAGGACCGAGCAGACCGACGATCTCCCCGGAGTTGACGGTCAGACTGACATCTTCAACCACACGACGGCCTTTATAGGCTTTTGCAAGGTTCTTTGCAGTTAATGTTGCCATAACGAATCAGTTACCTTTTTTCTCTGCCGGAGCCTTGTTTTTGTCCTGCAACTGCGACGGAACCAGAACGGTGGTGACGCGTTTGCCTTTATCGCTGAAGGCCTGCATTTTCTGCTCTTTTACCAGATAAGTGATCTTATCGCCCGTGATGTTGCTATCGAGCTGTTCCAGATACGCCTTGCCGGTGAGAACGACAAAGTCTTTCGCCAGTTCATAGTGCATCTGAGAGGCGTGGCCTTTAACCGGTTTACCGTTGTCCTGCATCTGGTAAAACGTCGCTGGATTGCCATAGCCATCAATCACTTCTTTGCCGTCTTCACCGCCAGGACGGGTCACGACGACTTTATCGGCGTTAATTTTGATGGTGCCCTGAGTCACAATCACGTTGCCAGTAAACGTCACCACGTTGCCCTGCATATCCAGGGACTGCTGGTCCGACTCAATGTGAATCGGCTGCTCGGTATCGCCGGTGACGGCAAATGCCGGAATGCTGGCGGCCAGAAGTGAGCTGGCAAGTACAAGATTAAGGCTGAGTTTGTTTGTTTTGGATTTCATATGAGGTTCTAACCTTTTCAATCAGCTCGGCGTTCTTGCTGCGTAAGTTGCCGCGCATCTTCAGTCCGCTGGAGTTAAATGTTGTGCCATACAACGTCACCAGATCATCGGAAGTGACGTCTTGTGTCACCAGGTTAATCTGCGCGTTATCGGTCGTAATTCTGCGTAGTTGAGAGTCAGGCACCAGGGCGTTAACCTCAACATGGCCGTACAGATACAGCATCCGATCGTTGGTCAATTTGGCTTTGTCGGCCTTGATCGTCCAGGTCGGTACTTTATCCTTATCAAACGTGGTTAATACTGGTTGAGTAAACCACGAAACCGCTTGTTCCGAATAATATTCAACGTGTTGTGCGATCAAGTGATAGCTCAGCGCGCCTTCCGGACTATACACGACGGTATCAGTATGTTCGCTCTTATAGGTTGGCTCGTTGTTATTGACGACGACCTGAGTGGTGTCATCTTTGTCTGCCAGATTAATACCAATCATCACAAGGACAGCCAGCGACAGTAGAATGATAACCCAACGTCTGGTTTTGCTCATATCGATTGCCCTTTGGCCTCGTCCAGTTTGCCCTGCGCCAGGAGTAATAAATCGCAGACTTCACGCACAGCGCCACGTCCCCCATCAATGTGGGTGACATAATCAGCTCGCGGGATCAGCAAAGGGTGGGCATCTGCCACCGCGACGCTTAATCCCACTTTAGCCATCACCGGCCAGTCGATCAGGTCATCGCCAACGTAGGCGACATTCTCCGGCGCGATCGCCAGTTTGCTAAGGAGATCGCCAAAGGCAACCAGTTTGTCTGACTGCCCCTGATACAGGTGGGTGATCCCCAAAGTGGCACAGCGATCTTCTACAAGTTTAGCCTTTCGTCCGGTAATAATGGCAACCTCAATACCGGAAGTGAGCGCACAGCGAATTCCGTAACCATCACGGACGTTAAAAGCCTTCAGCTCTTCACCGTTGTTGCCCATATAAATCAGACCATCAGACAGTACGCCATCCACATCCAGGATCAGCAAACGGATGTTTTCTGCCCGGGTGATAACGTCTGCGCTGACGGGTCCATAACAGGTCGCAAGCGACGCACCTGCTTTACTCATTTTCGTTATCCTTGAGTTTCTTACACTACACCTGCACGCAGCAGATCATGCATATGTAACACACCGAGTAACTGGTCGCCATCAGCAACCATTACCGAGGTGATATGGCGGGACTGCATTAAGTTCAGGGCATCGACGGCAAGAATACCCGGACGCACGCGAATGCCTCCAGGGGTCATCACATCGGCAATGCCTAACTGGCGTACATCAACGCCCATATCGAAGACACGACGTAAATCGCCATCGGTGAAAATACCGTCAATCTTCATGGCATCATCGCAAATGACGGTCATGCCGAGATTTTTACGCGTGATCTCAATTAAGGCGTCACGCAGGCTGGCGTTTTTGGTCACATGCGGGATCTCGTCGCCCGTATGCATAATATCGTTAACGCGCAGTAAAAGCTTACGGCCCAGTGCGCCACCGGGATGAGACAACGCAAAATCTTCCGCGGTAAAGCCGCGCGCTTTTAATAATGCCACCGCTAGGGCATCGCCCATCACCAGTGTTGCTGTCGTACTGCTGGTCGGTGCCAGACCTAACGGACAAGCTTCCTTGGGCACTTTAACACACAGATGCACATCTGCCGCACGCGCCATACTGCTTTCAGGACGACCGGTCATGCAGATAAGCGGTACATGAAGACGTTTTAATACCGGGATCAGCGCCGCTATCTCATTGGATTCACCGGAGTTAGAGATGGCGATAACCACATCCTGCGGCGAGACCATACCCAGATCGCCATGTGCGGCTTCGCCTGGGTGTACAAAAAATGAGGGGGTGCCGGTGCTGGCAAATGTGGCTGCCATTTTCCGCCCGATATGGCCGGATTTCCCCATTCCCATTACCACCACTTTGCCCGGGCAGCTGAATATTTTCTCGCATGCGAGGGTAAAATTTTGGTTGATGTACTGATCAAGCTCCGCCAGGCCTTCACGTTCAATTGCCAGGACTTCCTTGCCTGCTTGCTGAAAGTCAAAACCCGGTTGCAACTCTAAGTGCGACATAATGCGTTTCCAGTTATCCAACGAGAAGTGGCGATAACCAATACAGCATCGCCAGCCATATGATAAAACCGCCGGTCAGCAGCGCACCTGCGCCGCGACCAATCTGGCGCGGACGTCGCCAGCAGAGTAGTGCAAAAATCACGCTCACCAGCAGCATGACGCTATAGTCACGGGTGAAGGCCATCGGATTGACTTCACCCGGCGTAATCAGCGCCGGTAGCCCGAGGACGATAACGATATTAAAAATGTTTGCGCCGATAATGTTACCGACGGCAATATCGTTTTCACCTTTACGCAGACCCGCAATCGCTGTTGCCAGCTCCGGCAGGCTGGTACCAATGGCGACCACTGTCAGCCCGATAGTAAGTTCGCTCATGGCGAAATAGTTCGCCAGCACGGTAGCGTTATCCACCACCATACGTGTTGCCATTGGCATAATAATCAGCGCAATGCCCAGCCACAAAAACGCGACAGGTAACCCGCCTTCGCGCGGCAGCTCAGCTATCTGCTCACGCGTCAGGCTGTCATTGCCTTGTCGCTCGGCCAGACGGGCGATTTTAACAATGAATAGTAGCCATAGCACGGCCAGAAGCAGAAGAAAGAAACCGTCGCTGCGGCTTAACTGTCCGTCATACAGGACGGATGCAGCTAAAATACTTACCAGCAACATTAGCGGTAATTCACGACGCAGAACATCAGAATGCACGGTAAAAGGATGAATCAGCGCCGACAGGCCTAAAATAAGCAGAATGTTGGTGATGTTAGAACCTATAGCGGTCCCGACAGCCAGATCGAGTTGCCCATTCATCGATGCGGCAACGGAGACAATTATCTCGGGTAACGACGTACCCATGCTGACCACGGTCATTCCGATGATAATGGGAGGAATACCGAAGTTTCGACATAAAATGGATGCAGCAAATACCAGACGGTCGGCACCGTAGACCACCAGAAGTAAACCAATTATTAACAGCGCCGTCGCTAAAAGCATCTAAAGTCCTTTCTTCAGGTATACTCGCCGGTCCACTTGAAGGATCTTCTGGAAGCCGTAACGAAGTCTTAATTTTGACTTTATGCGGCTAAAAAGTAAAACAAATGCCAGCTTTCGCTAACCAGGACAGGCAATAATCTGTAAATATGTTGAGTTCATGGCTAAATTGAGCGCCAAACTCTTCGATCAACGAGGCAATAGTAAAGGATGAATCAATGGGGCAGTCTGTGGCGAATCTAGTCGATATGCGCGATGTCAGCTTTTCCCGGGGTGACCGCTGCATCTTTGATAATATTTCCCTGACGGTACCGCGCGGTAAGGTGACGGCGATCATGGGGCCATCAGGCATCGGCAAAACGACGCTGTTGCGTCTGATTGGCGGACAGATCCCCCCGGATAAGGGCGAGATCCTGTTTGACGGTGAGAACGTCCCGGCCATGTCCCGTTCGCGTTTATTTACCGTGCGTAAGCGCATGAGTATGCTGTTTCAGTCTGGTGCGCTATTTACCGACATGAATGTGTTTGACAACGTCGCGTACCCTCTGCGCGAGCATACGACGTTGCCAGCGCCGTTGCTGAAGAGCACGGTGATGATGAAGCTCGAGGCCGTCGGCCTGCGGGGTGCGGCCAAATTAATGCCTTCTGAATTATCCGGTGGGATGGCGCGTCGCGCCGCGTTAGCACGTGCTATCGCGCTGGAGCCAGACCTCATCATGTTTGATGAGCCGTTCGTCGGCCAGGATCCCATCACCATGGGCGTTCTGGTGAAGCTGATTTCAGAACTGAACAGCGCGCTGGGCGTCACCTGTGTGGTGGTATCCCATGATGTGCCTGAGGTACTGAGTATTGCGGATTACGCCTATATAATGGCGGACAAAAAAATAGTGGCCTACGGTAGTGCTCAGGCACTACAAGAAAATGCCGATCCGCGCGTACGCCAGTTCCTTGACGGCATTGCCGATGGACCGGTTCCGTTCCGTTACCCGGCGGGCGACTACCACATCGATTTACTCAAAACAGGGAGTTAAGCCACCCATGTTGTTAAATGCGCTGGCATCACTCGGACATCGGGGAATAAAAACCCTCAGGACGTTCGGGCGAGCCGGATTAATGTTGTTCAATGCGGTTGTCGGCAAGCCGGAGTTTCGCAAACATGCGCCGCTGCTGATCCGCCAGCTCTATAATGTCGGTGTCTTATCGATGCTGATCATTATTGTTTCTGGCGTGTTCATCGGTATGGTGCTGGGGTTGCAGGGATACCTGGTGCTGACCACCTACAGCGCGGAAACCAGCCTCGGTATGCTGGTGGCACTGTCATTGTTACGTGAGTTGGGACCGGTTGTTGCGGCGCTGCTGTTTGCCGGGCGGGCCGGGTCGGCCTTAACCGCAGAAATTGGCCTGATGCGGGCGACCGAACAGCTTTCCAGTCTGGAGATGATGGCCGTCGATCCACTGCGCCGGGTGATTTCCCCACGTTTTTGGGCTGGCGTCATTTCATTGCCGTTGCTGACGATTATTTTTGTCGCAGTGGGTATCTGGGGTGGTTCACTGGTTGGCGTAAGCTGGAAGGGTATTGATGCAGGCTTCTTCTGGTCGGCTATGCAAAATGCCGTCGACTGGCGTCTGGACCTGGTCAACTGTCTGATTAAGAGCGTGGTGTTCGCCATTACGGTCACCTGGATTGCATTGTTCAATGGTTATGATGCGATCCCGACCTCTGCTGGGATTAGCCGGGCAACGACACGCACCGTTGTGCACGCCTCTCTTGCCGTTCTGGGGCTGGATTTTGTGCTGACCGCACTGATGTTTGGGAATTGAGTTCATGCAAACGAAAAAAAATGAAATTTGGGTCGGGTTATTCCTGTTGGTTGCGCTGCTGGCAGCTCTGTTTGTTTGCCTGAAGGCGGCGAACGTTACCTCAATGCGTACTGAGCCGACTTACACGATTTATGCGACCTTTGATAATATCGGCGGCCTGAGAGAGCGTTCTCCGGTGCGGATTGGCGGAGTGGTAGTTGGACGCGTATCGGACATCTCGTTAGATCCGAAAACGTACCTGCCGCGCGTGACGCTGGAAATCGAATCGCGTTTTAACCATATTCCTGACACCAGTTCTCTGAGCATCCGTACTTCCGGTCTGCTGGGCGAACAGTATCTGGCATTGAATGTGGGTTTTGAAGATCCTGAGCTGGGAACGTCTATCCTCAAAGATGGCGGTACGATTCAGGACACGAAATCCGCGATGGTGCTGGAAGATATGATTGGTCAGTTCCTTTACAACAGCAACAGTAAAGGTGATGACAATAAGAATTCTGGCGATGCGCCAGCCGCAACTGACGGCAATAATGAAGCCACTACGCCTGCGGGCGCAACGAAATAATCTCAGGAGAATCGACGTATGTTTAAACGATTGATGATGGTGGCTATGCTGGTGATTGCTCCGCTTAGCGCAGCAACTGCAGCCGACCAAACGAACCCGTACAAACAGATGAATGAGGCGGCGCAGAAGACATTTGACCGTCTGAAGAATGAACAACCTAAAATCCGCGCAAACCCGGATTACCTGCGCCAGGTTGTCGATCAGGAACTGTTGCCATACGTGCAGGTTAAATATGCGGGTGCGCTGGTACTGGGTCGCTACTACAAAGATGCGACCCCTGCTCAGCGTGAAGCCTATTTTGCTGCATTTCGTGAATATCTGAAGCAGGCCTACGGCCAGGCTCTGGCGATGTACCATGGCCAGACTTATGAAATTGCACCAGAGCAACCGCTGGGTGATGCGACCATCGTGCCTATCCGCGTAACCATCATCGATCCAAACGGTCGTCCTCCGGTACGTTTGGATTTCCAGTGGCGTAAAAACTCCCAGACCGGTAACTGGCAGGCTTATGACATGATTGCTGAAGGCGTAAGTATGATCACCACCAAACAAAATGAGTGGAGCGATCTGCTGCGTACCAAAGGTATTGATGGCCTGACGGCGCAGCTGAAATCTATTGCTCAGCAGAAAATCACTCTGGAAGAGAAAAAATAATGACGCAGTCACTCACCTGGTCGCGTGAAGGTGACAAGCTGGTGCTGGTGGGGGAGCTGGATCAGGACGTGTTAAACCCATTATGGGATGCGCGAATTGAGGCGATGAAAGGGGTATCCTGCATCGACCTGAACCAGGTATCCCGGGTAGATACCGGCGGTCTGGCGTTACTGTTGCATCTGATTAATCAGGGCAAGCAGCAGGGAAACAGCGTTTCGCTCACTGGTGTTAACGATAAAGTGTACACGCTGGCGCAGCTTTACAATCTGCCTGACGACGTCCTTCCACGTTAATTTTACCAGGCCGGATAAGGTCTTGTGCCGCTATCCGGCAAAACCCCTGAGGGGGATCTGCCACTAAAGCCTTGTCTGATTTATCAGCGAGGCTTTTTGCTTATTTATGACAGCGCCACTTTGCTCTAAGATGTTGGGCTGTTTTCACTATCTGACGAATGAAGAGCCCATGGAAAATAATGAAATTCAGAGCGTGCTGATGAATGCACTCTCCCTCCAGGAAGTCCACGTTTCTGGCGACGGCAGTCACTTTCAGGTTATTGCCGTGGGTGAGATGTTTGAAGGCATGAGCCGGGTCAAGAAGCAGCAATCGGTCTATGGCCCGTTGATGGAGTACATTGCGGACAACCGCATTCATGCCGTGTCGATTAAGGCGTTTACCCCAGCGGAATGGGCGCGCGATCGCAAACTTAACGGTTTTTGAGCTACGGGTGATGTGCCGGTAGCGAAGATAAATTCTTAACAGAGAACAGAATAATGGATAAATTTCGTGTTCAGGGGCCAACTAAGCTCCAGGGCGAAGTCACAATTTCAGGCGCTAAAAACGCCGCACTGCCGATCCTGTTTGCGGCGCTGCTGGCTGAAGAACCTGTAGAGATCCAAAACGTCCCGAAACTGAAGGACGTTGACACATCAATGAAGCTGCTGAGCCAGCTGGGTGCGAAAGTTGAGCGTAATGGTTCTGTGCACATCGATGCGCGTGATGTGAACGTCTTCTGTGCGCCGTACGATCTGGTGAAAACCATGCGTGCATCCATTTGGGCGCTCGGGCCGCTGGTTGCCCGCTTTGGTCAGGGCCAGGTTTCACTGCCGGGTGGCTGTACCATTGGCGCGCGTCCGGTTGACCTGCACATTACCGGCCTGGAGCAGTTAGGCGCGACTATTAAGCTGGAAGAAGGCTATGTGAAGGCGTCCGTTGATGGCCGTCTGAAAGGCGCGCATATCGTCATGGACAAAGTGAGCGTCGGCGCGACGGTCACCATCATGTGCGCAGCAACGCTTGCCGAAGGCACCACCATCATCGAAAACGCTGCGCGCGAGCCGGAGATTGTGGATACCGCGAACTTCCTGATTGCGCTGGGCGCGAAGATCACGGGTCAGGGCACCGATCGTATTACCATCGAAGGCGTTGAGCGTCTTGGCGGTGGTGTTTATCGCGTTCTGCCAGATCGTATCGAAACCGGTACCTTCCTGGTGGCGGCGGCAATTTCTCGCGGCAAGATTATCTGCCGTAATGCACAGCCGGACACGCTGGATGCCGTTCTGGCGAAGCTGCGTGATGCGGGTGCGGATATTGAAGTGGGTGATGATTGGATCAGCCTTGATATGCACGGTAAACGTCCGAAAGCGGTCAATGTGCGTACTGCACCGCATCCGGCGTTCCCTACCGACATGCAGGCCCAGTTTACATTGCTGAACCTAGTGGCAGAAGGGACCGGCTTCATCACGGAAACCGTGTTTGAGAACCGCTTTATGCACGTGCCTGAGCTGAGCCGTATGGGCGCTCACGCAGAAATCGAAAGCAATACCGTGATTTGCCACGGCGTGGAAACGCTCTCTGGCGCACAGGTTATGGCGACCGATCTGCGCGCATCTGCAAGCCTGGTGCTGGCAGGGTGTATTGCTGAAGGTACGACGGTAGTCGACCGTATTTATCACATCGATCGCGGCTATGAGCGCATCGAAGATAAACTGCGTGCGCTGGGCGCAAACATTGAGCGCGTGAAAGGCGAGTAATCGTCAACGTCTCTTGTAACCCCCAGTTCAGTTGGCCGGGGGTTACAGCTCAATGTTCATTCCGGATTCTTTTTCTCTCTGCGACTCCTCATCATCCGCGTTCTGTCGATGAACTCATGCGTTTTGGCATCGTGATAGCGTGACGGCCAAATCACCCAGGGGTCAGTTCCCAGTGCCCGGGCGATAATCAACTCACCTTTTGGCCATGGTCTCGTTAACGCATTGGCCAGCGTTGATGAACTCAATCCATTTTTACGTGATTCAGCGGCCATTGAGGTCCCTTTCTTGCGCAGTCCGGCGATGATGTCGGCCGGATGCCAGTCAATCAGCTTGCTTTCCATCAATTCATCTCTCCTTTGGTTAACGGCTTACGGTTTCACGATCGGTTGTGCCGACACTATAACGCCCGAAGAACGAATGTTCTAAAATGTTCATGTAAAGTGTGTGTATATTCAGAATATGCCAAGGTTCTGCGTGATTATCTGGAGGGGGTAAATTCTTACTGGAACTTATAAGAAAATCCCGTGCAGGGCACGGGATGAGGGAGGATGCTGTAGGGAATTAACGGTCGCGCTGCACGGCGATATGTGCCAGACCAATCAGCGCTTCTCTCCACGGCGTATCGGGCAGCACCTGAAGCGCAGCGATGGCTTTATCAGCCTCTTCTTCTGCCCGCTGACGGGTCCATTCCAGAGACCCACAGGCGTTCATCGCTTCCAGAACCGGCTCCAGAAGGTGACGACCATTACCTTGCTCAATGGCCTGGCGGATCATTAGCGCTTGTTCTGGGGTGCCGTGGCGCATGGCATGCAACAGTGGCAGCGTTGGTTTACCCTCGTTGAGGTCATCACCGACGTTTTTACCCAGCTGCTCGCCATCTGCGCTGTAATCCAGCAAATCGTCAATTAACTGGAAAGCGGTACCGAGATAACGGCCATAATCCTGCAACCCTTTTTCTTGTTCTTCGCTACAGCCAGCCAGAATACCTGAACATTGGGCTGCCGCTTCAAACAAACGCGCGGTCTTACTGTAGATGACGCGCATATAGTTTTCTTCGGTGATGTCCGGGTCGTTGACGTTCATCAACTGCAAGACTTCACCTTCGGCAATGACGTTGACTGCTTTCGACATGACTTCCAGCACTTTCAACGAGCCAAGGCTGGTCATCATCTGAAATGCACGGGTATAGATAAAATCGCCAACCAGCACGCTGGCCGCATTACCAAACGCCGCATTTGCCGTAGCTTTCCCACGGCGCATGTCTGACTCATCCACAACATCGTCGTGCAGCAGGGTCGCTGTGTGAATAAACTCGATGAGGGCCGCAATCGTAACGTGCGCATTTTCCTGGTAACCAACGGCCCGCGCGGCGAGGACGGCGATCATTGGGCGAATGCGTTTTCCGCCGCCGCTAACGATGTAGTACCCCAGTTGATTGATCAACTGAACGTCGGAATTGAGCTGTTCAAGGATTGTCGCATTGACCCCCGCCATATCTTGCGCGGTTAACTCATTGATTTTTTCTAAATTCATCGCAAAAGCCGGGCTTCTCGCCCCGATTACCTTACTGTGTGGGAAGGTAACGTCGGGTTTAGGGTTATAAATATATGCTGATTGTACTGAAAAAACGCCGTAGATAAACGTTACCGTACGTGTTGTGTTTTTTTTCTTCATGTATTGACGGTAGCACTTGTCAAAGGCTCGCGTTTTGCGTAATATTCGCGCCCTATTGTGAATATTTATAGCGCACTCTGAATCATCAAAAAGGTGTGCGCGGAAGCGGAGTTTTTTATGTACGCGGTTTTCCAAAGTGGTGGTAAACAACACCGAGTAAGCGAAGGTCAGACCGTTCGCCTGGAAAAGCTGGACATCGCAACTGGCGAATCTGTTGAATTCGCAGAAGTTCTGATGATCGCAAACGGTGAAGAAGTCAAAATCGGCGTTCCTTTCGTTGATGGCGGCGTTATCAAAGCTGAAGTCGTTGCTCACGGTCGTGGCGAGAAAGTTAAAATTGTTAAGTTTCGTCGTCGTAAACACTACCGTAAGCAGCAGGGCCATCGTCAGTGGTTCACTGATGTGAAAATCACTGGCATCAGCGCTTAAGTTAAGGGGAGCAGATTAAATGGCACATAAAAAGGCTGGCGGCTCGACTCGTAACGGTCGCGATTCAGAAGCTAAACGTCTGGGCGTAAAACGCTTCGGCGGTGAAACAGTTCTGGCTGGTAGCATCATCGTTCGTCAACGTGGTACTAAATTCCACGCTGGCTCCAACGTTGGTTGCGGCAAAGACCACACTCTGTTTGCTAAAGCAGACGGTAAAGTGAAATTTGAAGTGAAAGGCCCGAAAAACCGTAAATTCATCAGCATCGTTGCTGAATAAGTTTTTCGCGTCCCGGTAACGGATAAAAGCCCCGCAACACGTTGCGGGGCTTTTTACATTCGACGGCCGGTAAATACGCTCGTCGCGCCGTGACAACCCGGAAACGAGCCCTTGCAGGGAATACGGCATGAAGCAGCAGGCAGGCATTGGTATTCTGTTAGCACTCACAACGGCAGTATGTTGGGGCGCTTTGCCAATAGCAATGAAGCAAGTGCTGGAGGTGATGGAGCCTCCTACCGTGGTGTTCTACCGTTTTTTAATGGCAAGCGTTGGCCTTGGCGCTATTCTTGCGGTTAAAAAAAAGCTCCCTCCGTTGCGTATTTTTCGCAAAGCGCGTTGGCTGGTGTTGCTGGCTATCGCAACCGGTGGGCTGTTCGGTAACTTCATTCTGTTTAGTTCATCCTTGCAGTATTTGAGCCCAACGGCTTCGCAGGTTATCGGTCAGCTGTCACCGGTTGGTATGATGATCGCCAGCGTCTTTATCCTGAAAGAAAAGATGCGCGGCACGCAGGTGATTGGCGCCATTATGCTTCTGAGCGGCCTGGTCCTGTTTTTTAATACCAGTCTGATCGAAATTTTTACCCGACTCACCGATTACACCTGGGGCGTTATCTTTGGTGTCGGTGCGGCGATGGTCTGGGTGAGCTATGGGGTCGCGCAAAAGGTGTTATTGCGCCGCCTGGCATCACCGCAGATCCTATTTTTACTGTACACTTTATGTACGATCGCGTTGTTGCCGCTGGCTAAACCCGGTGTCATCACGCAGCTCAGCGACTGGCAGCTGGCATGCCTGATATTCTGCGGCCTGAATACGCTGGTAGGATATGGCGCTCTCGCGGAAGCGATGGCGCGTTGGCAGGCGGCGCAGGTGAGCGCTCTTATCACGCTCACACCGCTGTTTACGTTGTTATTTTCAGATTTATTATCACTGGCCTGGCCCGATTTCTTCGCCAGACCGATGCTAAACCTATTAGGTTATCTCGGTGCGTTTATCGTGGTTGCGGGCGCGATGTATTCCGCCATTGGTCATCGAATTTGGGGCGGTTTACGTAAGCATGAAACGGTGGTTTCGCAACCCCGCTCAGGCGAATGATTTACGGAGAGTAAAATGAAGTTTGTTGATGAAGCATCGATTCTGGTCGTTGCAGGTGATGGCGGTAATGGTTGCGTCAGCTTCCGCCGCGAAAAGTACATCCCAAAAGGCGGTCCGGACGGTGGTGATGGTGGTGACGGTGGTGACGTTTGGCTGGAAGCCGACGAAAACCTGAACACACTGATCGATTACCGTTTTGAAAAATCATTCCGTGCGGAACGTGGTCAGAATGGCGCGAGCCGTGATTGCACCGGTAAGCGTGGCAAAGACGTTACCATTAAAGTACCTGTTGGTACGCGTGTTATCGATCAGGGCACGGGCGAAACCATGGGCGACATGACCAAACACGGTCAGCGTCTGATGGTCGCTAAAGGTGGCTGGCACGGTCTGGGCAACACCCGTTTCAAATCCTCGGTTAACCGTACTCCGCGTCAGAAAACAATGGGTACGCCGGGTGATAAGCGCGATCTGATGCTGGAGCTGATGCTGCTGGCGGACGTGGGTATGCTGGGCATGCCAAACGCCGGGAAATCGACGTTTATCCGTGCGGTGTCCGCGGCGAAGCCGAAAGTCGCTGATTATCCGTTTACCACCCTGGTGCCGAGCCTGGGCGTGGTGCGTATGGACAACGAAAAGAGCTTCGTGGTTGCCGACATTCCGGGACTGATTGAAGGCGCGGCTGAAGGCGCAGGCCTGGGTATCCGCTTCCTGAAACACCTGGAACGTTGCCGTGTACTGCTTCACCTCATCGATATCGATCCGATTGATGGTTCTGATCCAGTTGAAAACGCCCGTATCATTATTGGCGAACTGGAAAAATACAGTCAGGATTTGGCATCTAAACCGCGCTGGTTAGTGTTCAACAAAATTGATTTGATGGACAAGGCTGAAGCGGAAGAGAAAGCGAAAGCGATCGCCGAAGCGTTGGGTTGGGAAGGTAAATATTACCTGATCTCTGCCGCCAGCCAACTGGGCGTGAAAGATCTCTGCTGGGATGTGATGACCTTTATCATCGAGAACCCGATTGTTCAGGCTGAAGAAGCGAAACAGCCAGAGAAAGTTGAGTTCATGTGGGATGATTATCACCGCCAGCAGCTCGCTGAAGTCGAAGACGAAGCGGAAGATGACTGGGATGACGATTGGGACGAAGACGACGAAGAAGGCGTTGAGTTCATCTACAAGCGTTAATCGCATTAAAAACCCCGGCCATGTTGCCGGGGTTTTTGTTTCCAGGTCTCACTGTAGGCCGGAAAAGGCACGTTAATGCCGCCATCCGGCAATCAAATTACCCATTTAGTTGTTCTGATAAATATCCTTGTACAACCGGCTCTCGAAGCGCACCAACGGAATACGGCGATTACGCTGGTCAGCTGGCTCTACCGCATAACCAGATAAATACTGCACGAATGCCATGCGTTGGCCGCTTGCCGTGGTGATGAAACCTGCGAGGTTATAAACCCCCTGCAGCGAGCCTGTCTTCGCCGATACTTTGCCATCCACACCAGCCTGATGCAGACCCGCACGGTATTGCAGAGAGCCGTCGTGGCCCGCCAGCGGCAGCATAGTGATAAAGTTCAGCTCGTTATCGTGTTGAGCGATATATTGCAGCACCTGCATCATGGTCGCTGGGGCAATCAGGTTATGGCGGGAGAGGCCAGAACCGTCGGCAATAATAGTGTTGCCGATATCGACGCCTGCCTGCTGACGCAAAATCTGGCGCACGGCGTCAGAACCCGCCCGCCAGGTGCCCGGCACGTTAAATCGGGCATGACCAATCATACGGAAAACGGTATCGGCAATCATGTTGTCCGATTTTTTCAGCATAATCTTAAGCAGGTCATGTAGCGGCGCAGACTGCTTACTGGCGACCACCGTTCCTGGTTCGTTGACCAACGTCTGGCGCAGCAGTGTACCGCTGTAGGTGATACCTGCTTGTTTTAGCTCATCTTTGATAATTGCCCCGGCATAGCTGGCACCGTCCTGAATGGCGAACGCCAGCGGCAGCGGATCGGCACGTTGTGGCAGGCATCCGGTCAGCGTATAGCGGTTGAGATCGCCGGGAACTACATCCAGTTCACAATATTGCGCTTCCGCAGAACCTCGGGCGAGAGTACGCACCTGACTGAACATGGTGACCGGGTAATAAGATGCCACGCGAATAAAGGCGAGATCGTTGGGTTTTTGCGCGCTGTAGAGTGAAACTGAGAAACAGTTTCTATCGACAATAGCCGCTGCGGGCGGTGCACTAAAACACTGCGTCATGTCGTTCCAGGGCCAGCCGGGCGCTTTATCATGACTGGCAAAAATAGAGGTGTCGATCAGGACATTTCCGGCAATTTGCTTCACACCTGATTTTTTCAGGGTTGCCACCATATTGCGAATATCCTGGCGTTTTAGCGTCGGATCGGCACCAAATCGTGCCACTAAGTCACCTTTCAATACGCCGCCTTCCACGCTGCCTTTGGTCTCAAGCGTGGTGGTAAAACGAAAGTCAGGCCCGAGCTGAATCAATGCTGCCAGCGCGGTGATTACTTTCTGGGTACTGGCGGGCAGCGCCATCTGCTGGCTATGAAAATCAATCGCGGGTGCAGGTGCGCCAACCTTCTGTACCATAAGGGCGAGGTTGGCCCCGGCAGGGAGCTGATTGATATACTCGTCGACGTTCGCAGCCTGAACGCTGAACGCTATACTGGCAGTCAATCCGATGGTAAATCTGGAAAATCGCATAATCTCGCGCTAACAACCTGGAAACAGGCCGTCATACTACGGCGCAACGCCCCAAAAAGTAAACGATGACCCATAAGGAACTCCAGGGTAAAATGATCATCAAATAGAGAATTGTAGCTGACCTGGGACCTTGAGCCCCGGGTCGGTATTTTTTTGCTTCTGACTCTGGCATGACACACGCCAGGGTGGGCTTAGCAGCCGGGGTGAGAGCAACTACCCCCTACAGGAATGTTCAAGAGGTATAACAAATGCAAGCTATCCCGATGACCTTACGTGGTGCTGAAAAACTGCGCGAAGAGCTGGATTTTCTGAAATCTGTGCGCCGTCCTGAAATTATTGCCGCTATCGCTGAAGCGCGTGAGCACGGTGACCTGAAAGAGAACGCGGAGTATCACGCGGCGCGCGAACAGCAGGGTTTCTGCGAAGGACGCATTAAAGATATCGAAGCTAAACTGTCCAACGCGCAGGTAATCGACGTTACTAAAATGCCGAACAATGGCCGCGTTGTTTTCGGTGCGACGGTTACCGTTCTGAATCTCGATAACGATGAAGAGCAGACATGGCGTATTGTCGGCGATGATGAAGCCGATTTTAAACAGAACCTGATTTCAGTGAACTCGCCTATCGCTCGTGGCCTGATCGGTAAAGAGCAGGATGACGTCGTAGTTATCAAAACGCCGGGCGGCGAAGTGGAATATGAAGTGACGAAGGTAGAATACCTGTAATTCGCATCTTGGTTAAGATGTTGATACATTGTAAAGAAAGGAAAAAGGCCGCATAGCGGCCTTTTATCAACGAAGAGAGCGTGGCATTTTGCTCTCCTGCTAGCGGAAAACCCCGCGTTTTACACAAACTTCGTGTGCAACTTTGGGATATTCTTAGCGTGGCAGCGAGATTTTACGTTCTTTAGTCGGGCGATACAGTACCAGCGTTTTGCCGATGACCTGTACATTGCAGGCGCCGGTTTCGCGTACGATAGCTTCCACGATCAAGGTTTTAGTATCGCGATCTTCCGAGGCGATTTTCACCTTGATAAGTTCATGGTGCTCTAACGCTTGTTCAATCTCGGCCAGTACCCCTTCGGTCAAACCATTATTGCCAAGCATAACTACAGGCTTGAGCGGATGTGCCAGACCTTTCAGGTGCTGTTTTTGTTTAGTACTCAGATTCATCGTATATTTTTGCTTACGTTGGGATTGAAAACGGGTCATTCTACCGCCATCTCCCATATATCGCCAAATAGCTGTGTAGAAATTTACACCATTGGTTACGATGAACTGCCCTTTGGGAATGTGAAATGACAGGTAAAAAGCGTTCTGCCAGCTCGAGTCGCTGGCTTCAGGAACACTTTAGCGATAAATATGTTCAACAGGCGCAGAAAAAGGGGTTACGTTCCCGTGCCTGGTTTAAACTTGATGAAATACAGCAAAGTGACAAAATTTTTAAACCGGGGATGACGATAGTTGATCTCGGTGCTGCACCCGGTGGCTGGTCGCAATATGCAGTTACGCAGATCGGCAACACCGGCCGCATTATCGCTTGCGATCTTTTACCTATGGATCCAATCGTTGGTGTGGACTTCCTTCAGGGCGACTTTCGTGATGAATTAGTCCTGAAAGCGTTACTTGAACGCGTAGGTGACAGTAAAGTACAAGTTGTCATGTCTGATATGGCGCCAAATATGTGTGGAACACCGGCGGTGGATATTCCCCGGGCCATGTATCTGGTAGAACTGGCGCTTGGAATGGCTCGTGATGTATTAGCGCCAGGTGGTAGTTTTGTAGTGAAGGTGTTCCAGGGCGAAGGCTTCGATGAGTATCTAAGAGAGATTCGCTCCCTGTTTACGAAGGTCAAAGTTCGTAAGCCGGACTCTTCTCGCGCCCGTTCGCGTGAAGTGTATATTGTAGCGACCGGGCGTAAACCATAACCGGCAGATTTCAAACGAAAGTTTGAAAGAAACTGGATATAGAGTATCCTGACGCTGTTTTTAACACAGTTGTAATATGAGGTTAATCCCTTGAGTGACATGGCGAAAAACCTAATTCTCTGGCTGGTCATTGCCGTTGTGCTGATGTCAGTATTCCAGAGCTTTGGGCCCAGCGAGTCTAATGGCCGTAAGGTTGATTACTCTACCTTCCTGCAAGAGGTCAATCAGGACCAGGTTCGTGAAGCGAAGATCAACGGACGTGAGATTAACGTTACCAAGAAAGATAGTAACCGTTACACGACCTACATCCCGGTTAACGATCCGAAGCTGCTTGATAACCTGCTGACCAAAAACGTCAAGGTTGTTGGCGAACCACCTGAAGAGCCGAGCCTGCTGGCTTCTATCTTCATTTCCTGGTTCCCAATGCTGCTGCTGATTGGTGTCTGGATCTTCTTCATGCGTCAGATGCAGGGCGGTGGTGGCAAAGGTGCCATGTCGTTCGGCAAGAGCAAAGCGCGCATGCTAACGGAAGATCAGATCAAAACGACTTTTGCTGACGTTGCGGGTTGTGACGAAGCAAAAGAAGAAGTCGCTGAGCTGGTTGAGTATCTGCGCGAACCGAGCCGTTTCCAGAAACTGGGCGGTAAAATCCCGAAAGGCGTCCTGATGGTTGGTCCTCCGGGTACGGGTAAAACCCTGCTGGCGAAAGCTATCGCAGGTGAAGCGAAGGTTCCATTCTTCACAATTTCCGGTTCTGATTTCGTGGAAATGTTCGTGGGTGTCGGTGCATCTCGTGTGCGAGACATGTTCGAACAAGCCAAGAAAGCGGCACCGTGCATCATCTTCATCGATGAAATCGACGCCGTAGGTCGCCAGCGTGGCGCAGGTCTGGGCGGTGGTCACGATGAACGTGAACAGACGCTGAACCAGATGCTGGTTGAGATGGACGGCTTCGAAGGTAACGAAGGTATTATCGTTATCGCGGCAACTAACCGTCCGGACGTTCTTGACCCTGCGCTGCTGCGTCCAGGCCGTTTCGACCGTCAGGTTGTGGTTGGTCTGCCAGACGTTCGCGGTCGTGAACAGATCCTGAAAGTGCATATGCGTCGCGTACCGCTGTCTCCGGATATCGATGCGGCAATCATTGCACGTGGCACGCCTGGCTTCTCCGGTGCGGACCTCGCGAACCTGGTGAACGAAGCGGCGCTGTTTGCTGCTCGTGGCAACAAGCGCGTAGTGTCGATGGTTGAGTTCGAAAAAGCGAAAGACAAAATCATGATGGGTGCGGAACGTCGCTCCATGGTGATGACGGAAGCGCAGAAAGAATCTACCGCGTATCACGAAGCTGGCCACGCGATTATCGGTCGCCTGGTACCGGAACACGATCCGGTGCACAAAGTAACGATTATCCCGCGCGGTCGTGCGCTGGGTGTGACCTTCTTCCTGCCTGAAGGCGACGCAATCAGCGCCAGCCGTCAGAAACTGGAAAGTCAGATCTCCACACTGTACGGTGGCCGTCTGGCGGAAGAGATCATCTACGGTGCTGAACATGTTTCTACCGGTGCGTCGAACGACATTAAAGTCGCGACTAACCTGGCGCGTAACATGGTTACTCAGTGGGGCTTCTCCGATAAACTCGGTCCGTTGCTGTACGCTGAAGAAGAAGGCGAGGTGTTCCTGGGACGTTCTGTGGCGAAAGCGAAACACATGTCCGATGAAACCGCTCGCATTATCGATCAGGAAGTTAAGCTGCTGATTGAGCGTAACTATGACCGTGCACGTCGTTTGCTGAACGAAAACATGGACATTCTGCATTCGATGAAAGATGCGCTCATGAAATATGAGACCATCGATGCGCCGCAGATTGACGATCTAATGGCTCGCCGCGACGTACGTCCGCCAGCGGGTTGGGAAGAACCGGGTTCTTCTAACAACAACTCTGGTAGCACCGGTAAGCCGAGTGCACCGCGTCCGGTTGATGAACCGCGTGCGCCGGACTCTGGCACTATGTCAGAGCAACTGGGCGACAAATAAGTTATCGTTGATGATGACCGTGTTTTAATTGAAAACCCTGGGGCTTGCTCCGGGGTTTTTCTTATCTGCATATTCAAGATTTTACCAGGGATAAAACTATGAAACTCTTTGCTCAGGGTTCTTCACTGGATCTCAGCCATCCGCACGTCATGGGGATTTTGAACGTCACGCCAGACTCATTTTCCGATGGTGGAGCGCACAACTCTCTGGTTGAGGCGGTAAAACACGCAAACCTGATGATTAACGCCGGGGCGACTATCATTGATGTGGGCGGTGAGTCCACGCGTCCGGGCGCGGCTGATGTGAGTGTGGAAGAAGAGTTGCAGCGAGTGATCCCAGTGGTCGAGGCGATTGCTCAGCGTTTTGAAGTGTGGATTTCGGTCGATACCTCAAAACCCGAAGTGATTCGCGAATGTGCCAGAGTTGGCGCGCATATCATCAATGATATTCGCTCACTCTCGGAGCCTGGAGCGCTGGAAGCCGCAGCGGAGACCGGATTACCGGTTTGCCTGATGCATATGCAGGGGCAGCCGAAAACCATGCAGGAAGCACCAAAGTATGAGGATGTTTTTGCTGAGGTAAACCGTTACTTTGTTGAGCAAATAGCACGTTGCGAGCGGGCTGGAATCACAAAAGATAAATTGTTGCTCGACCCCGGATTCGGATTCGGTAAAAATCTCACTCACAACTACACATTACTGGCACGTTTGTCTGAGTTTCATCATTTTAATCTGCCATTGCTGGTTGGGATGTCACGAAAATCAATGGTTGGCCAGTTACTGAATGTGGGGCCATCTGAACGCCTGAGCGGTAGCCTTGCGTGCGCGGTGATTGCCGCAATGCAGGGGGCGCAGATCGTTCGTGTCCATGACGTCAAAGAAACCGTAGAAGCGATGCGTGTGGTGGAAGCCACATTGTCTGCAAAGGAAAAAAAACGCTATGAGTAATCGTAAATATTTTGGCACTGATGGGATCCGCGGTCGCGTAGGCGATGCCCCAATTACTCCTGACTTTGTGCTCAAGCTGGGCTGGGCTGCAGGGAAAGTGCTTGCTCGTCATGGTTCACGTAAAATTATTATCGGTAAAGATACGCGTATTTCCGGCTATATGCTGGAGTCTGCGCTGGAAGCGGGCCTGGCTGCCGCCGGACTCTCAGCCTCATTCACAGGGCCAATGCCAACACCCGCCGTTGCGTATCTGACGCGCGCCTTCCGTGCTGAGGCTGGGATTGTTATCTCCGCTTCGCACAACCCGTACTATGACAACGGGATTAAATTCTTCTCTACCGACGGGACTAAACTGCCGGATGCAGTGGAAGAAGCCATTGAAGCCGAGATGGAAAAAGCGATCACCTGCGTGGATTCCGCTGAACTGGGTAAAGCCACGCGTATCGTTGATGCTGCCGGTCGCTATATCGAGTTTTGCAAAGGCACCTTCCCGAACGAACTGAATCTGAATGAGCTTAAAATTGTGGTGGATTGCGCTAACGGTGCGACGTACCACATTGCGCCAAATGTACTGCGTGAACTGGGTGCAAACGTGATTGCCATTGGCTGTGAGCCAAACGGTGTGAATATCAATGAAGAAGTCGGCGCCACCGACGTCCGTGCCCTGCAGGCGCGCGTGATTGCGGAAAAAGCCGATCTGGGTATTGCGCTGGATGGCGATGGCGACCGCGTCATTATGGTTGATCACGAAGGTAATAAGGTCGATGGCGATCAGATCATGTATATCATCGCCCGTGAAGCCCTGCGTCAGGGTCAGCTGCGCGGTGGCGCGGTAGGTACGCTGATGAGCAACATGGGCCTCGAGCTGGCGCTGAAACAACTGGGTATTCCGTTTGCCCGTGCAAAAGTTGGCGACCGCTATGTGCTGGAAAAAATGCAGGAAAAAGGCTGGCGTATCGGTGCCGAAAACTCAGGTCATGTGATCCTGCTGGACAAAACCACCACTGGTGACGGTATCGTGGCGGGTCTGCAGGTGCTGGCGGCGATGGTACGCAACCATATGAGCTTGCACGACCTGTGCAGCGGCATGAAAATGTTCCCACAGCTGCTGGTTAACGTACGATACACAGCAGGTAGCGGCGATCCACTGGAACATGAAAATGTGAAAGCGGTGATGGCGGAAGTGGAAGCGGCGCTGGGTAACCGTGGACGCGTCCTGCTGCGTAAGTCTGGTACCGAACCGTTAATTCGTGTGATGGTTGAAGGTGAAGACGAAGCGCAGGTGACTGAATTCGCCCACCGTATTGCCGATGCTGTGAAAGCGGCGTAATTCCGAAGAAAGTGAAAGCCGGAGTCTGAGACTCCGGCTTTTTTTTACTGTACGGCAAGCGGCTGTTTACGTCGGCGCTGCCAGAAGTAACCACTGACCATCAGTAGCACAAGGACTGCCAGCCACGGCAGAACCGCCAGCAGATGCCCAGACCGGGCAAAGGTTAACGCAATCATCAGTAGCCAACCGCCCAGCATCGGAATCGCGGTACGCTTAACAATATCCACAGGCGAGACACCTGCAATCCCTGCGATAGCAATGATTACGCCGGCGATGGGCGATAGTGTACGACCAATACCCGCCGAGATCTGGATAGGCAACATCATGACAGCGATATCGCTACCGATATGACGGCTGATGTCCGGCACCATGGGTGCGAAGGAGAAAAATGCCGCATTCCCGGAGCCCATCAGCGCTGAAATTGCGAAGGTGATCAGGGTCATCAGCAGGATAATAGAGGCGGCGCTGAGGCCAAATTCACCGGAAAGTGACAACAGTGCGTCAACGGCACCAATGGCTTTCAGTCCGGCGGAAAAGACTTCACCGGCGATAATCAGCGTCACGACGGTGGCAAAAACGCTGCCCATGCTGTCGAAAACCTTTTGTACGCCAGCCATCACCTCGCGCGCCTTGCGATGACGGCAGTACTCACAAACCAGCGTAATAGCGAGGCTTATCAGTACGGCGGTATCCAGCGTGATCTTGAGAGAGCTGAATACTAAATCGCTGCACACCAGCATCAATACCAGCGGCAGCATGGGCAGAAACAGCCAGGCGATAGGTGCGTCGGCTTCATCAGTCGCCGTTAATGTCTGCATTTGCTGAGCTGCATTGTCGCCACTTTCCCGACGGTCAAAAAAGCGTTGCACAACAATATGCAGTAGGGCGATGAAAAGAATGACGGGCACAACGATTGGCAACTGATCCTGCACGAAATAGTTCACGACCTCGATGCCTGCAGTTTTGGCGGCGAGAACAGAGTTGCCGGAACCGGGGCCAAACTCAACCGCACAGGTACTGGCGATAACGGCGGCAACCGCGGCGCGGCTACAGCCAAGACGGGTAAGCAGCGGGTAAAGCGTCGCCATCAACAGCAGACCCAATCCGGTGGCGCTGCTGATAAACAGCGACAGGAATTGACCCAATAGCAGTGCCAGCCCCAGCAGCAGATAAGGCGAGTTCAGCCGTTGCAAAGGACGAGACGTCACCCGAACCAGTACCTGGCTTGCGCCAATGGCTGACATGTAGGTGGCAAAACCACCAATCAGCATAATTTGCAGTCCGAGGCCGCCGAGACGCACGCTCAGGGTATCGCGAATAAACTCAAAGGCGTCAAAGGGGCCAAATCCGGTGCTCTTTTTCACCAGGCCACTGAGTGAGGTCATTCCGCTAAAATGCGCGATAAGCAACAGCACAATCCCGGTCAATAACAGTACCGACTGGGGGTGATATTTTTTGAGGATCAGACGTCCGGCAAAAATGATGGCGATTAGCGCCAGTAGCAATGACATTCTTGCCCCCTTACTCGAAGTTGCCGGTAACCAGGCACTCGCCATCCCGCAGCAACGGTTTACCCGCGGCAAACAGATGGGCCAGCGAGAGGTCATCATTGAGTACACAGATATCAGCACGTTCTCCGGCGCAGAGCACGCCCCCGGAAATACCCAGCGAGCGCGCAACGTTTGCCGTCAGCATCGCGATGGCCTGTGACACCGGAATCCCGACATCAATCAGGCGAGGAAGCAGGTTAAGATTGCCTGCGACCGGTGCCGCGCTTAAACCTTCAACGATACCCTGAGCGTTAAAGCGCGGAACGCTGCCATTGCCGTCAGAACTGATCGTGATGCGCTCCGCCGGAACCAGTGCTTCGAGTGCGTGGAGAATCGCTTGCTCCTGAGGCATAAAACGACTGCCACCGGACGTAACATCGATATGGCCGCCGCGATGGGCGAAAGCAATCGCCTGTTCGAACAAGGGCTCAGTTCTCGCAACATGCGTCGGTGAAATATGGTGAATCGGAATACCCGCATCACACAGCTCAATAAGTTGCGACATCCCTTCCGGCAGATTCCCCAGGTGCACATGCAGCAAGCCTTTTTTCCCAGCCAGCAGGGAAGCGACGCGAATATCGCTCACTATCCTCAGCAACTCCTGGAAAGAGGGGTAAGAACCGCGGTGATCGGCGAGGGCGATTTTTACACCAAGAATTGCCGGAATGAAGGCCATATCATCGCGGATGGATCGCGTAATAGTTGGGCTGGGAACGGCGTAGGCTCCCGTGTGCATAAACGCGCGTAATCCCTCAAGGTTGAGAGACTGCATTTTTGCGTAGAGGTCTTTGGGTGAACGAGAAATGGCATCGGTGCCTAACACGCCAACCACCGTGGTAATACCTGCCTGAATCAGGTCGCGCAGCTTGACGGCGGGCGTCCGACTGGCAAATCCGGCTTCACCACCGCCACCGGTAAGATGAACATGCTGATCGATGATACCAGGGATAACCCATTTACCCCGACAATCGATGACCTCGTTGATGCCATCAAACAATGAAATATCTTTTTCTACCGCCACAATTCGGTCGGCATGAATGAGCAGGGAGCAGAGGCCTAAATCCTCAGGAGAAAAAACACGGGCATTGGTCAATAAAGTAAACATAGCGGTCCTGTCAAACGTCGAGGGTGAGAGTCGGCAGGTGAAACGAAATATTGTTGTTATGATGCCCACCATAAAGCCATTACTATAACTATGACTATTACCGATTTGTTATTGGAGGATGCGGTTATGGCATGGCGGAGAGCACAACGTGGATTGTAAGTGGCTGGAAGATTTTCTGGCCTTGAGCCAGCATGGAAACTACTCTCAGGCCGCGGCGCAGCGGCATATTACTCAACCGGCGTTGAGTCGGCGTATAAAGGCGCTGGAAGAGGTGCTGGGAGTGCCTTTGTTTGACCGGACAACGACCCCTGTCACGCTGACGCGCTATGGTGAACGCTTTGAACCTTATGCCCGGCACGTCCTCAGCACGTTAACAGAGGCACGCCATGAGCTGTCGGCGATGACGCCAGCAACGGATAACACGCTGGTGATGGTCAGCCTGCATACGCTGTCGGTGAATATCCTGCCGGATATGATCAACTACCTGCGACAGAGTGAGCCGCAGTTAAACTTTACGGTAAACGCCAGTATCCAGGGGATAGACAACCACTTCAATGCCCTGATGAACCGGCAAATTGATTTACTGGTAACCTACGATTTACCCTCTGCCCAGCCGGGGCTGGAGATCGCCGGAGGGTTAAAACGTTCACTATGGCGGTATGAGCGATTTATACCGGTTATTTCCGCCCAGTTGGCTTATGCGCTTAGTGATCCGCATGCTCCGATTCCGTGGCTATGCTATAGCGACTACACCTTTGTCAGACGTATTATTGAGTCGGCAGAACAACGCGTCCGCCCACGGCTAAAAAAAGTATTTGAGAGTGGTTTAAGCGAAACGATACGAGAAATGGTACTGCGCCATATGGGAATGGCTTGGTTACCTGAATCGATGGTGGCGGAAGAGTTGGTGAATCAGCAAATTATTCACTGCTGGCCAGAAAATACAGACCTGATTTGTGAAATCCCCGTTGTGGTATGGGCGAATCTTGAAGATCAACGTGCCGTTATGCAGAGATGCTGGGAGAAGTTGCTGCGTTTTTGATTGATATGGCGATTTTTTCCGCAGTTGATACAATGCTAACAAATTGCCCTTGCGAAGGTTATTCGCTTTGGTTAGTATTCACACCCGCTTCAGTGGGAAACAGTAAATATTCCCGCTTTAATGGTCGAAGCATTGTACGCGGCAACTCCGCAAGGAACAGGTTGATTATGCACGAAGCTCTTTTAGTAGTTTTCCTTATTGTGGCAATTGGCCTGGTAGGCTTGATCATGCTGCAGCAAGGCAAAGGCGCTGATATGGGAGCCTCTTTTGGCGCAGGCGCTTCTGGTACTCTGTTTGGTTCAAGTGGTTCTGGTAACTTCATGACCCGTATGACAGCTGTATTGGGAACCTTGTTCTTCATCATCAGTCTGGTGCTGGGTAACATGAACAGCAATAAGACCAATAAAGGAAGTGAGTGGGAAAATCTGAGTGCACCGGCGAAAACCGAGCAAACTCAGCCAGCTGCTCCGGCTCAGCCGACCAGCGATATCCCACGCTAAGTATTCTGTACCGAGGTGGTGGAATTGGTAGACACGCTACCTTGAGGTGGTAGTGCCCTAACGGGCTTGTGGGTTCGAGTCCCATCCTCGGTACCAAATTCCAAAAAAAAGACGCTGCAAAGCGTCTTTTTTTTCGTCTGTTATTTATGGCTATCCTGTAGGTCGGATAAGGCGTTAACGCCGCCATCCGACATTATTACAACGCCTGATGGCGCTACGCTTATCAGGCCTACAGACATCCTATATTCCGCGCATAAAAAAGGCCGCTTTCGCGGCCTTAAGATAGTGAATCTTTACTTCGCCTTATTTTCCAGATTCTCAACCTGCGGCAGGCCGGTTGCGGAAGAGGCTGTCAGTAGGCCAGACTGCGCATAGCCGAACAGCTTCTCGCGGGTATCGGTGATATCCAGATTACGCATGGTCAACTGACCGATACGGTCATCCGGAGAGAATACGGAGTCGCCTTTTTCCATCGTCAGACGTTCTGGTTTGTACGTCAGATTGTCAGACACGGTGTTGAGGATTGAGTAGTCATTACCACGACGCAGTTCCAGCGTGACTTCGCCGGTAATCTGGCTGGCAACCCAACGCTGCAGACCGTCACGCAGCATCAGCGCCTGAGAGTCGAACCAGCGGCCCTGATACAGCAGACGACCCAGCTGGCGACCGTGCGCGTGATACTGCTCGATGGTATCCTCGTTGTGAATACCGGTCAGCAGACGCTCGTAGGCGATATGCAGCAATGCCATCCCCGGGGCTTCGTAGATGCCACGGCTCTTCGCTTCAATGATACGGTTTTCAATCTGATCGCTCATACCCAGACCGTGACGGCCGCCGATACGGTTGGCTTCCAGCATCATCTCAACGTCGTCGCTGAAGGTTTTACCGTTAAGAGCAACCGGATGACCCTGTTCAAAACGCACGGTCACTTCTTCTGCCGGGATCTTCACGCTCTCATCCCAGAACTTCACGCCCATAATCGGGTTGACGATTTTGACGCTGGAATTCAGGAATTCCAGATCTTTTGCTTCGTGAGTCGCACCGAGCATATTGGAGTCTGTTGAGTACGCTTTCTCAACGGACATTTTGTAGTCGAAACCACAGGCAATCATAAATTCGGACATCTCATGGCGACCGCCGAGTTCATCGATAAAATCGGTATCCAGCCATGGTTTGTAAATCTGCAGTTCGGCGTTGGTCAGCAGACCGTAACGATAGAAACGTTCAATATCGTTACCTTTATAGGTGCTACCGTCGCCCCAGATGTTTACACCATCTTCTTTCATGGCGGCAACCAGCATGGTGCCGGTCACGGCGCGGCCCAACGGGGTGGTATTGAAATAGGTCAGTCCGCCAGTGGTGTTGTGGAAGGCACCGCACTGAATGGCAGCGATCCCTTCGGCAACCAGCTGCTTACGGCAATCTACCAGGCGAGCATTCTCAGCACCATATTCCATTGCACGGCGAGGAATGGCGTCATAGTCATCCTCATCCGGCTGGCCCAAATTCGCAGTATATGCATATGGGACAGCCCCTTTTTGTCGCATCCACAGCAGTGCTGCGCTGGTGTCCAGGCCGCCGGAAAAAGCGATACCAATACGTTGACCTACCGGGAGATGCTTGAGAATCGTCGTCATAAAATAAAACCCTGCTTGATAGACTGGTGAAGAGGTCGGCTTATTATACTAATTGCATTTTTATGCAAAATAAATGAGTTTTCATTTAATCATCTTTTCTGGATGACAGGAAGAGTTTAGTGATAATTTCGTTAAATAACGGCATGGGCGGCATATTTATCTTGCTGGGCTAGCGCTGGGCAGCATTCATTGATTTGCATAGTCGTAACAAGGTTGACATAACGCATAGTGAATCAATATACTGTGCGCAGATTTTACGTCCCGTCTCGGTACCAAATCCCAGCAGTATTTGCATTTTTTACCCAAAACGAGTAAAATTTGCCACGTTTCAGGCGCGGGGTGGAGCAGCCTGGTAGCTCGTCGGGCTCATAACCCGAAGGTCGTCGGTTCAAATCCGGCCCCCGCAACCACTTTCCCTTAGAGTTCTTTTTCAAATATACTGTGAAGACTTAGGCCTTCGTAGCTGGATTTGAAAAAAATTCTTTCGGAAGGTTCTCCGAACCGCAGGTGCGGTTATAGGGTTCAGTTATCTAAAGCCCCGATTTATCGGGGTTTTTTGTTATCTGACTACAGAATAACTGGGCTTTAGGCCCTTTTTTTATGTCTTGGGGGTGGGCTTGTCCACATTAGAGCAAAAATTAACAGAGATGATTACAGCGCCAGTTGAAGCCCTGGGCTACGAACTGGTCGGCATCGAATTTATTCGTGGTCGCACATCCACACTGCGCATCTATATTGATAGTGAAGATGGCATCAATGTTGATGATTGTGCTGATGTGAGCCATCAGGTAAGCGCCGTGATGGATGTCGAAGACCCAATCACCGTTGCCTATAACCTGGAAGTCTCCTCTCCGGGTCTCGACCGTCCTCTGTTCACAGCTGAACACTACGTGCGTTTCCTGGGTGAAGAAGTCACGCTGGTTCTTCGTATGGCGGTACAAAACCGTCGTAAATGGCAGGGCGTTATCAAAGCGGTGGACGGTGAGATGATCACGGTCACAGTCGAAGGCAAAGATGAAGTGTTCGCGCTGAGTAATATCCAGAAGGCGAACCTGGTTCCCCACTTTTAACAGTCTGGATTGAGGTGAAAAGCCCGCGATGAACAAAGAAATTTTGGCTGTTGTTGAAGCCGTATCCAACGAAAAAGCGCTGCCACGCGAGAAAATTTTTGAAGCGCTGGAAAGTGCGCTGGCTACAGCAACAAAGAAAAAATATGAGCAAGAGATCGACGTTCGCGTAGAAATCGATCGTAAAAGCGGTGATTTCGATACCTTCCGTCGTTGGGTAATCGTAGAAGAAGTTACTCAGCCGACCAAAGAAATTACGCTGGAAGCGGCACGCTTCGAAGACGAAAGTCTGAACGTGGGCGAATATGTTGAAGATCAGATTGAATCTGTCACCTTTGACCGTATCACTACCCAGACCGCGAAGCAGGTTATCGTACAGAAAGTACGTGAAGCTGAACGCGCAATGGTTGTTGATCAGTTCCGCGAACATGAAGGCGAAATCGTCACCGGTGTGGTGAAGAAAGTAAACCGCGACAACATTTCACTGGATCTGGGCAGCAATGCTGAAGCTGTGATCCTGCGTGAAGACATGCTGCCGCGTGAAAACTTCCGCCCTGGTGACCGTATTCGTGGCGTTCTGTACTCAGTTCGCCCGGAAGCGCGCGGTGCACAGCTGTTCGTAACCCGTTCCAAGCCGGAAATGCTGATTGAGCTGTTCCGCATTGAAGTGCCGGAAATCGGCGAAGAAGTTATCGAAATTAAAGCGGCTGCTCGCGATCCGGGATCGCGTGCGAAAATCGCCGTTAAGACCAACGACAAGCGTATTGATCCGGTCGGCGCCTGTGTTGGTATGCGCGGTGCGCGCGTTCAGGCGGTTTCTACCGAACTGGGCGGCGAGCGTATCGATATCGTCCTGTGGGATGATAACCCGGCGCAGTTCGTGATTAACGCAATGGCACCAGCAGACGTCGCTTCTATCGTGGTGGATGAAGACAAACACACCATGGATATCGCGGTTGAAGCCGGTAACCTGGCTCAGGCGATTGGACGTAATGGTCAGAACGTCCGCCTGGCTTCACAACTGAGCGGTTGGGAACTCAACGTGATGACCGTTGATGACCTGCAAGCGAAGCATCAGGCTGAAGCACATGCAGCCATCGATACCTTCACCAAATATCTCGATATCGATGAAGATTTCGCGACCGTTCTGGTGGAAGAAGGTTTTGCGACGCTGGAAGAACTGGCCTACGTGCCAATGAAAGAACTGCTGGAAATTGACGGCCTGGATGAACAGACCGTTGAAGCGCTGCGCGAGCGTGCTAAAAACGCACTGACCACTCTGGCACTGGCCCAGGAAGAAAGCCTCGGTGATAACAAACCGGCTGACGATCTGCTGAATCTGGAAGGATTGGATCGTGAGATGGCCTTCAAACTGGCGGCCCGTGGTGTTTGTACGCTGGAAGATCTCGCTGAACAGGGCATTGATGATCTGGCTGATATCGAAGGGTTGACCGACGAAAAAGCCGGTGAGCTGATTATGGCTGCCCGTAATATTTGCTGGTTCGGCGACGAAGCGTAATAAACTGTAGCAGGAAGGAACAGTATGACAGATGTAACCGTAAAAACGCTGGCTGCAGAGATACAGACTTCCGTAGATCGCCTGGTACAGCAATTTGCTGATGCCGGTATCCCGAAGTCTGCTGACGACTCTGTGTCCGCACAAGAGAAACAAACCTTACTGGCGCATTTGAACCGTGAAAACGGCTCAGCGCCGGATAAGTTGACATTGCAGCGTAAAACGCGCAGTACTCTCAATATTCCAGGTACCGGTGGAAAAAGCAAATCGGTACAAATCGAAGTCCGCAAGACACGCACCTTTGTGAAACGCGATCCGCAAGAGGCTGAACGCCTTGCCGCGGAAGAGCAGGCGCAGCGTGAAGCGGAAGAGCAAGCCCGTCGTGAGGCAGAAGAAGCTGCCAAACGCGAGGCGCAACAAAAAGCCGAACGTGAGGCCGCAGAACAAGCTAAGCGTGAAGCCGCTGATAAAGCGAAACGTGAAGCTGCGGAAAAAGACAAAGTGAGCAATCAACAGACCGACGATATGACTAAAACCGCCCAGGCCGAAAAAGCCCGCCGTGAAAATGAAGCCGCAGAACTGAAGCGTAAAGCGGAAGAAGAAGCACGTCGCAAGCTTGAAGAAGAAGCGCGCCGCGTAGCGGAAGAAGCTCGCCGTATGGCGGAAGAAAACGAGAAAAATGGTGTGAATAACGCTGAACCTGTCGAAGACACCAGTGATTATCACGTCACCACCTCTCAGCATGCTCGCCAGGCTGAAGACGAGAACGATCGTGAAGTTGAAGGCGGTCGTGGTCGTACTCGCAGCACTAAAGCAGCGCGTCCGGCGAAGAAAGGTAACAAACACGCTGAATCTAAAGCTGACCGTGAAGAGGCACGTGCAGCGGTTCGCGGCGGTAAAGGCGGTAAGCAGCGTAAAGGTTCCGCTTTGCAGCAGGGCTTCCAGAAGCCAGCTCAGGCCGTTAACCGTGACGTTGTGATCGGCGAAACCATCACCGTTGGCGATCTGGCGAACAAGATGGCGGTCAAAGGCTCTCAGGTCATCAAAGCAATGATGAAACTGGGCGCAATGGCGACTATCAACCAGGTCATCGACCAGGAAACCGCACAGCTGGTTGCCGAAGAGATGGGCCACAAAGTTATCCTGCGTCGTGAAAACGAGCTGGAAGAAGCAGTAATGAGCGACCGTGACACCGGCGCTGCGGCTGAACCGCGCGCACCGGTAGTGACCATCATGGGTCACGTTGACCACGGTAAAACGTCTCTGCTGGACTACATTCGTTCAACGAAAGTGGCCTCTGGCGAAGCGGGCGGTATTACTCAGCACATCGGTGCGTACCACGTTGAAACTGACAACGGTATGATCACCTTCCTGGACACCCCGGGTCACGCCGCGTTTACCTCCATGCGTGCTCGTGGTGCTCAGGCGACGGATATCGTTGTTCTGGTTGTTGCAGCAGACGACGGCGTGATGCCGCAGACTATCGAAGCTATCCAGCACGCGAAAGCGGCAGGTGTGCCGGTAGTTGTTGCAGTCAACAAAATCGATAAACCGGAAGCGGATCCAGATCGCGTTAAAAACGAACTGTCCCAGTACGGCATCATGCCGGAAGAGTGGGGCGGCGAGAGCCAGTTCGTTCACGTTTCTGCGAAAGCGGGTACCGGTATCGACGAACTGCTGGATGCTATCCTGCTGCAAGCCGAAGTACTGGAACTGAAAGCTGTGCGTAAAGGTATGGCGAGCGGTGCGGTTATCGAATCCTTCCTGGATAAAGGTCGTGGCCCGGTTGCTACCGTCCTGGTTCGCGAAGGTACCCTGAACAAGGGCGATATCGTTCTGTGTGGTTTCGAATACGGCCGCGTTCGTGCGATGCGTAACGAACTGGGTCAGGAAGTTCTGGAAGCAGGTCCGTCCATTCCGGTGGAAATCCTCGGTCTGTCCGGTGTTCCGGCTGCGGGTGACGAAGTTACTGTTGTTCGTGACGAGAAGAAAGCGCGTGAAGTTGCACTGTACCGTCAGGGCAAATTCCGTGAAGTTAAACTGGCTCGTCAGCAGAAATCTAAACTTGAGAACATGTTCGCCAACATGACCGAAGGCGAAGTTCATGAAGTGAACATCGTGCTGAAGGCTGACGTACAGGGTTCTGTAGAAGCGATTTCCGACTCTTTACTGAAACTGTCTACCGACGAAGTAAAAGTGAAGATCATCGGTTCTGGCGTAGGTGGTATCACCGAAACCGACGCGACCCTGGCTGCGGCATCCAACGCGATTCTGGTTGGCTTCAACGTACGTGCTGATGCCTCTGCACGTAAAGTTATCGAATCAGAAAGCCTGGATCTGCGTTACTACTCCGTCATCTATCATCTGATCGACGAAGTGAAAGCAGCGATGAGCGGCATGCTGTCTCCGGAATTGAAACAGCAGATCATTGGTCTGGCTGAAGTTCGTGATGTGTTCAAATCACCGAAATTCGGCGCTATCGCAGGCTGTATGGTTACCGAAGGCACGATTAAACGTCACAACCCAATCCGCGTACTGCGCGACAACGTGGTTATCTATGAAGGCGAGCTGGAATCCCTGCGCCGCTTCAAAGATGACGTCAACGAAGTCCGTAACGGTATGGAATGTGGTATCGGCGTTAAGAACTACAACGACGTTCGCGTTGGCGATATGATCGAAGTGTTCGAGATCATCGAGATCAAACGTACAATTGCTTAAGGTTGTTCGGGTGTAGGCCGGATAAGGCGTTTACGCCGACATCCGGCAATGTAATGCCTGATGGCGCTACGCTTATCAGGCCTACAGCCTAATCACCGAATTATTTTCAAAAGGGGCTGAATGCCCCTTTTTTGTCTGGAGAATTTATTATGGCGAAAGAATTTGGTCGCCCGCAGCGTGTCGCGCAGGAGATGCAGAAAGAAATCGCACTCATCCTGCAACGCGAAATCAAAGACCCGCGTGTTGGCATGATGACCACCGTATCGGGTGTTGAGATGTCCCGTGATCTGGCATATGCCAAAGTATTCGTGACTTTCCTCAACGATCAGGACGAAGCTGCCGTGAAAAACGGCATTAAGGCACTGCAGGAAGCCTCTGGTTTTATCCGCTCTCTGCTGGGTAAAGCAATGCGTCTGCGTATCGTGCCTGAGCTGACCTTCTTCTACGACAACTCGTTGGTTGAAGGGATGCGCATGTCCAACCTGGTGACCAGCGTGGTGAAACATGACGATGAGCGTCGTGTGAACCCAGCGGACGACAGCAAGGAGGACTGATGAGTCGTCCTCGTCGTCGTGGTCGCGATATTCATGGTGTCCTGCTGCTGGATAAGCCGCAGGGCATGTCCAGCAATGACGTGCTGCAAAAAGTAAAGCGCATCTACAATGCCAACCGCGCGGGACATACCGGCGCGTTGGATCCGCTGGCGACAGGCATGCTGCCTATCTGCCTTGGTGAAGCGACAAAGTTTTCACAGTATTTGCTGGATTCTGACAAACGCTATCGCGTGGTTGCCCGTCTGGGCCAGCGTACTGACACTTCCGATGCCGATGGGCAGATCGTGCAGGAGCGTCCGGTAACCTTCACCGCAGAACAACTGGCGAGCGCGCTGGAGACTTTCCGCGGCGATATCGAGCAGATTCCGTCGATGTATTCGGCGCTGAAGTATCAGGGTAAGAAGCTGTACGAATATGCGCGTCAAGGCATTGAAGTGCCGCGTGAAGCGCGCCCGATTACCGTCTATGAGCTGCTGTTTATTCGCCATGAAGGTAACGAACTGGAACTGGAAGTTCACTGCTCCAAAGGCACCTATATTCGTACCATCGTTGACGATCTCGGTGAGAAGCTGGGCTGCGGCGCGCACGTAACGTATCTGCGTCGTCTGACGGTCAGCAAGTATCCGGTGGATCGTATGGTCACGCTGGAACACCTGCGTGAGCTGGTCGAACAGGCAGAACAGCAGAACATTCCGGCGGCTCAGCTGCTTGATCCTTTGCTGATGCCAATGGACAGTCCGGCATCGGACTATCCTGTTGTTAATTTGCCTTTAACATCGTCGGTTTACTTTAAAAATGGTAATCCGGTACGGACGACAGGCGCCCCGCTGGAAGGGCTGGTACGCGTGACGGAAGGCGATGACGGCAAGTTTATTGGCATGGGGGAGATGGACGATGAAGGTCGTGTCGCCCCCCGCCGCCTGGTGGTTGAGTATCCTGCATAGCGCTCTCTGTCTTGCGATAAAAGGGCGCTGCGAGTAGAATACTGCCGCTTAACGTCGCGTGAATTGTTTAACAATCTGCGTGGCGTATACACAAAATCATTCGAGCTGCATCAAGGCGGCAAGTCTGAGGATCCTCAGGAGCTTACTTAGGTAAGTGACTGAGGTGAGCGGACGCAGCCAACGCAGAGTCAGTTTGAAGGATAAAGTGTATACACTGGGATAGCTGAATTAGAGATCGGCATCCTTTCATTCTTATCACTTTGGAGTTTTAAAATGTCTCTAAGTACTGAAGCTACCGCTAAAATCGTTTCTGAGTTTGGTCGTGATGCAAACGACACCGGTTCTACCGATGTTCAGGTTGCTCTGTTGACTGCACAGATTAACCACCTGCAGGGCCACTTTGCAGAGCACAAAAAAGATCACCACAGCCGTCGTGGTCTGCTGCGCATGGTTTCTCAGCGTCGTAAACTGCTCGACTACCTGAAACGTAAAGATGTTGCACGTTACACCGCGCTGATCGAGCGTCTGGGCCTGCGTCGCTAATTCTTTCGAGTTTCAGAAAGAGGGGGCCTTCATGGCCCCTTTTTTCCAGCAGATGGCAGCAATTCGCTGGAAACTAATGTATTGTTGCTATGAATGATCTTCCGTTGCAGAGGTTCGCGCGGCTAATGAGAGGCTTTACTCATGCTTATGGGTTAGGGTTGTCATTAGTCGCGAGGATGCGCAGAAGATCGGGTATTAACGATGGCGCAAAAATGTGCCGTCAAAAAATAGAGAAAGGATATTATTTTGCTTAATCCGATCGTTCGTAAATTCCAGTACGGTCAGCATACCGTTACGCTGGAAACCGGCATGATGGCGCGTCAGGCGACTGCCGCTGTTATGGTTAGCATGGATGACACCGCGGTATTCGTTACCGTTGTTGGTCAGAAAAAAGCGAAACCAGGCCAGGACTTTTTCCCGCTGACCGTTAACTATCAGGAGCGTACCTACGCTGCTGGCCGTATCCCGGGTAGCTTCTTCCGTCGTGAAGGCCGTCCGAGCGAAGGCGAAACCCTGATCGCGCGTCTGATTGACCGCCCGGTTCGCCCGCTGTTCCCGGAAGGCTTCGTTAACGAAGTTCAGGTTATCGCGACCGTTGTTTCCGTTAACCCGCAGGTTAACCCGGACATCGTGGCAATGATTGGTGCATCTGCTGCGCTGACTCTGTCTGGTATCCCATTCAACGGCCCGATCGGTGCTGCACGTGTTGGTTACATCAATGACCAGTACGTACTGAACCCGACTCAGGACGAACTGAAAGAAAGCAAGCTGGACCTGGTTGTTGCAGGTACTGAAGCAGCTGTACTGATGGTTGAATCCGAAGCTGAACTGCTGAGCGAAGATCAGATGCTGGGCGCTGTTGTGTTCGGTCACGAACAGCAGCAGGTTGTGATTCAGGCGATCAACGAGCTGGCGAAAGAAGCTGGCAAACCGCGTTGGGACTGGCAGCCAGAAGCCGTCAACGAAGCGCTGAACGCACGCGTTGCCGCACTGGCAGAAGCTCGCCTGAGCGATGCTTACCGTATCACTGACAAACAAGAGCGTTATGCTCAGGTTGACGTGATCAAATCTGAAACCATCGCGACTCTGGTGGCTGAAGACGAAACCCTGGACGCTAACGAACTGGGTGAAATCCTGCACGCTATCGAGAAAAACGTTGTTCGTAGCCGCGTACTGGCAGGCGAGCCGCGCATCGATGGCCGTGAAAAAGACATGATCCGTGGCCTGGACGTGCGTACTGGCGTTCTGCCGCGTACCCACGGTTCCGCACTGTTCACCCGTGGCGAAACTCAGGCGCTGGTTACTGCGACCCTGGGCACCACTCGTGATGCGCAGAACCTCGACGAACTGATGGGCGAGCGTACTGACAACTTCCTGTTCCACTACAACTTCCCTCCGTACTGCGTAGGTGAAACCGGTATGGTCGGTTCTCCGAAGCGTCGTGAGATTGGTCACGGCCGTCTGGCGAAGCGTGGCGTACTGGCAGTAATGCCGGAACTGGATAAATTCCCGTACACCGTACGTGTGGTTTCTGAAATCACCGAATCTAACGGTTCTTCTTCCATGGCTTCCGTATGTGGTGCTTCCCTGGCGCTGATGGACGCAGGCGTGCCGATCAAAGCAGCCGTTGCGGGTATCGCGATGGGTCTGGTGAAAGAAGGCGACAACTTTGTTGTTCTGTCTGACATCCTGGGCGACGAAGACCACCTGGGCGATATGGACTTCAAAGTGGCGGGTTCCCGCGACGGTATCTCTGCACTGCAGATGGATATCAAAATTGAAGGTATCACCAAAGAAATCATGCAGGTTGCTCTGAACCAGGCTAAAGGTGCGCGTCTGCACATCCTGGGTGTGATGGAACAAGCGATCAACGCTCCGCGTGGCGATATTTCTCAGTTCGCTCCGCGTATCCACACTATCAAGATCAGCCCGGACAAGATCAAAGACGTTATCGGTAAAGGCGGTTCTGTTATCCGTGCTCTGACCGAAGAAACCGGCACCACCATTGAAATCGAAGATGATGGTACCGTGAAGATTGCTGCGACCGACGGTGAGAAAGCGAAATATGCTATCCGTCGTATCGAAGAGATCACCGCAGAGATCGAAGTAGGCCGTATCTACAATGGTAAAGTGACCCGTATCGTTGACTTTGGCGCATTCGTTGCCATCGGTGGCGGTAAAGAAGGTCTGGTACACATCTCTCAGATCGCTGATAAGCGCGTTGAGAAAGTGACCGACTACCTGCAGATGGGCCAGGAAGTACCGGTCAAAGTTCTGGAAGTTGATCGCCAGGGCCGTGTGCGTTTGAGCATTAAAGAAGCAACTGAGCAGTCTCAGCCTGCAGGCGAACCGGAAGCTCCGGCAAGCCAGGGCGAGTAAGGTTGCCATTGCCCTCCGTGAAAGCGGAGGGCCTTTAACCCGGCAGGATGCCTTGTTAGCAACCGGGGAACCTGGACGTTCATTCAATCGTTGTCTTCGGGAGTGGGAAATGAAGCCTTTTTTGCGCTGGTGTTTCGTTGCGACAGCACTCACGCTGGCTGGATGCAGTAATTCCGCCTGGCGAAAGAGTGAAGTCCTCGCAGTACCATTGCAACCGACTTTGCAGCAGGAAGTGATTCTGGCACGTATGGAACAAATTCTTGCCAGTCGGGCTTTAACCGATGACGAACGCGCACAGCTTTTATATGAGCGCGGAGTGTTGTATGATAGTCTCGGTCTGAGGGCATTGGCGCGAAATGATTTTTCACAAGCGCTGGCAATCCGACCAGATATGCCTGAAGTATTCAATTACTTAGGTATATATTTAACGCAGGCAGGCAATTTTGATGCTGCCTATGAAGCGTTTGATTCTGTACTTGAGCTTGATCCAACTTACAACTACGCGCACTTAAATCGCGGTATCGCATTGTATTACGGCGGTCGCGACAAGTTAGCGCAAGATGATCTGCTAGCGTTTTATCAAGACGATCCCAATGATCCTTTCCGTAGTCTGTGGCTTTATCTTGCCGAGCAGAAGCTCGATGAGAAGCAGGCTAAAGAAGCGTTGAAGCAACGCTTTGAGAAATCGGATAAAGAGCAATGGGGATGGAACATTGTCGAGTTCTACCTGGGCAACATTAGCGAAGCAACGCTGATGGAACGCCTGAAGGCGGACGCAACGGATAACACCTCGCTCGCTGAGCATCTCAGTGAAACCAACTTCTATTTAGGTAAGTACTACCTAAGTCTGGGGGATTTGGACAACGCTACGGCATTGTTCAAACTGGCGGTGGCTAACAACGTTCATAACTTTGTTGAGCACCGATACGCATTGTTGGAATTATCGCTCCTGGGCCAGGACCAAGATGACCTGGCAGAATCGGACCAGCAATAGCTGACGTACACATCAGCCCGTAATCTTTTTTGATTGCCATCACCTTCACGGGTGAGGGCGTTGTTGTTCGTTAATACACCTACTTTGAGCCGGTTCACACTTTTCAATGAAAATTGCAGATCAATTTCATGATGAGTTATGTAGACTGGCCGCCATTAATTTTGAGGCACACGTACTACATGGCTGAATTCGAAACCACTTTTGCAGATCTGGGCCTGAAGGCTCCTATCCTTGAAGCCCTTAACGATCTGGGTTACGAAAAACCATCTCCAATCCAGGCAGAGTGCATTCCGCATCTGCTGGGCGGCCGCGATGTTCTGGGTATGGCCCAGACAGGTAGCGGCAAAACTGCAGCGTTCTCTTTACCGCTGCTCAACAATCTTGATCCTGAGCTGAAGGCACCTCAGATTCTGGTGCTGGCACCGACCCGCGAACTGGCGGTTCAGGTAGCAGAAGCCATGACGGATTTCTCTAAACACATGCGCGGCGTGAACGTGGTTGCCCTGTACGGCGGCCAGCGTTATGACGTGCAATTACGTGCCCTGCGTCAGGGGCCACAGATCGTCGTCGGTACGCCGGGTCGTCTGCTGGATCACCTGAAGCGCGGTACTCTGGACCTCTCCAAACTGAGCGGTCTGGTACTGGACGAAGCTGACGAAATGCTGCGTATGGGCTTCATCGAAGACGTTGAAACCATCATGGCGCAGATCCCGGAAGGTCATCAGACCGCTCTGTTCTCTGCAACCATGCCGGAAGCGATTCGTCGTATTACCCGCCGCTTTATGAAAGAGCCGCAGGAAGTACGTATTCAGTCCAGCGTTACTACCCGTCCTGACATCAGCCAGAGCTACTGGACTGTGTGGGGCATGCGTAAAAATGAAGCGCTGGTGCGTTTTCTGGAAGCGGAAGATTTTGATGCGGCGATTATCTTCGTACGTACCAAAAATGCGACCCTGGAAGTAGCAGAAGCGCTGGAGCGTAGCGGTTATAGCAGCGCTGCACTGAACGGCGACATGAACCAGTCCCTGCGTGAGCAGACTCTGGAGCGTCTGAAAGATGGCCGTCTGGATATTCTGATTGCAACCGACGTTGCGGCCCGTGGCCTAGACGTTGAGCGTATCAGCCTGGTTGTTAACTACGACATCCCGATGGATTCCGAGTCTTACGTTCACCGTATCGGCCGTACCGGTCGTGCGGGTCGTGCGGGTCGTGCGCTGCTGTTCGTTGAGAACCGCGAGCGTCGTCTGCTGCGTAACATCGAACGCACCATGAAGCTGACTATTCCTGAAGTAGAACTGCCGAACGCAGATCTGCTGGGCAAACGCCGTCTGGAAAAATTCGCCGCTAAAGTACAGCAGCAGCTGGAAAGCAGCGATCTGGATCAGTACCGTGCTCTGCTGGCGAAAATGCAGCCGGAAGAAGAGCTGGATATCGAAACGCTGGCAGCTGCACTGCTGAAAATGGCTCAGGGCGAACGTCCTCTGATCCTGCCGCCAGATGCGCCGATGCGTCCGAAACGCGAATTCCGCGACCGTGATGACCGTGGTCCGCGTGACCGTAACGATCGTGGCCCTCGTGACCGTAATGACCGTGGTGGTGAAGACCGTCCGCGTCGTGAACGTCGTGACGTTGGTGACATGCAGCTGTACCGCATTGAAGTGGGCCGTGATGACGGTGTTGAAGTTCGTCATATCGTTGGTGCGATTGCTAACGAAGGTGATATCAGCAGCCGTTACATCGGTAACATCAAGCTGTTTGCTTCCCACTCCACCATCGAACTGCCGAAAGGTATGCCGGGCGACGTGCTGCAGCACTTTACCCGTACTCGCATCCTGAACAAGCCGATGAACATGCAGCTGGTTGGCGATGCGGTTCCGCACACCGGTGGTGAGCGTCGTGGCGGTGGTCGTTTCAGCGGTGAGCGTCGTGAAGGTGGTCGCGGTGAAGGTCGTAACTTTAGCGGTGAACGTCGTGAAGGCGGTCGTGGCGATGGTCGTCGTTTCAGTGGCGAACGTCGTGAAGGCAACCGTGGTCCGCGTCGTGACGATTCTTCTGCTCCGCGTCGTGATGACTCTGCTGGTCGTCGTCGTTTCGGCGGTGATGCATAAGCCTTTTAGCTTTATAGCTGTAAAGTAAAATATACGGCCCCGATCTCAACAATCGGGGCTTTTTTTATTTCAATTGTACTCGTGTACTGGTACAGTGCAGCGCATTGAGATGTAGTCACAATATAAATGACTGGAGAGATGGCTAAATGGCAACACTAACCACCACCCAAACGTCACCTTCGCTGCTCGGCGGCGTGGTGATCATCGGCGGCACCATAATTGGCGCGGGGATGTTTTCTCTGCCAGTGGTCATGTCCGGGGCGTGGTTCTTCTGGTCAATGGCGGCGCTGATCTTTACCTGGTTCTGCATGCTGCACTCCGGGCTGATGATCCTTGAAGCTAACCTCAATTACCGCATTGGCTCCAGCTTCGACACCATTACCAAAGATCTGCTGGGCAAAGGCTGGAACGTGGTGAACGGCATCTCGATTGCTTTTGTTCTCTATATTCTGACCTACGCGTATATCTCGGCGAGCGGGTCGATCCTGCATCACACCTTCTCCGAGATGTCGTTGAACGTTCCGGCGCGTGCGGCAGGTCTTGGCTTTGCGTTACTGGTGGCGTTTGTGGTGTGGTTAAGTACCAAAGCGGTGAGCCGCATGACGGCAATTGTGCTGGGCGCAAAGGTGATTACCTTTTTCCTGACCTTCGGCAGCTTATTGGGACACGTTCAGCCCACAACGTTGTTTAACGTGGCGGAAAGCAATGCTTCGTATACGCCGTACCTGCTGATGACGCTGCCGTTCTGTCTGGCCTCATTCGGCTATCACGGCAACGTCCCGAGCCTGATGAAGTATTACGGCAAAGATCCGAAGACCATCGTTAAGTGTCTGGTGTACGGCACGCTGCTGGCGCTGGTGCTGTATACCGTGTGGTTGCTGGGGACGATGGGTAACATTCCGCGTCCGGAGTTTATCGGTATTGCGCAGCAGGGCGGTAACATTGATGTGCTGGTACAGGCGCTGAGCGGTGTACTAAACAGCCGCAGTCTGGATCTGCTGCTGGTGGTGTTCTCCAACTTTGCGGTGGCGAGTTCATTCCTCGGCGTTACGCTCGGTCTGTTTGACTATCTGGCGGATCTGTTTGGCTTTGATGATTCGGCAATGGGACGTTTCAAAACGGCATTGCTGACGTTTGTCCCACCAATTATCGGTGGCTTGCTGTGGCCGAACGGTTTTCTGTACGCCATTGGCTATGCAGGACTCGCGGCAACCATCTGGGCCGCCATTGTTCCGGCGCTGCTGGCACGTAAATCCCGCGAGCGTTTCGGTAGCCCGAAATTCCGTGTCTGGGGCGGTAAGCCGATGATTGCGCTGATCCTGGTATTCGGTATCGGCAACGCGGTTATCCATATTCTGTCGAGCGTGAATCTGTTGCCTGTTTATCAGTAACTTTGTTGTGCCGGATGGCGGCTGCGCCTTATCCGGCCTACAGGGTCAAGTAGGCCCGGTAAGCGAAGCGCCACCGGGCAAAACAACGCACTACCCCAATAATTCCTGCTTCACATCCATCGCCAAATCAAACGAATGTAGACGTGCCTGATGATCAAAAATCTGGCCGTTAACCATAATCTCATCAGCCTGGGTTTCACGCAAAATGGCGTCGAGACCATGCCGCACTTTTGCCTTATCACCGACCAGCGACATGCTCAGCGCCTGTTGTACGCCGTACTGCTCAGAAGCGGACCACAGCTGCTGCATATTCTCTACCGGCGGCGGTAGCTGGCCGGTTTCGCCACGACGCAGCCTCACAAATGCCTGCTGCATGGAGGTGAAAAGAAACTCGGCGTCGCGATTGCTGTCGGCGGCAATAATGTTGATGCACACCATCGCATACGGCTTTGCCAGCCGCGCCGAGGGTTTGAACTGGGTGCGATACAAATGCAGCGCCTGATGCAGCATATCCGGGGCAAAGTGCGAGGCGAAGGCAAACGGCAGACCAAGCTGGGCCGCCAGTTGTGCACTGTACAGGCTGGAGCCTAATAACCAGACCGGGATCTGCTCGCCGTAGCCGGGAACCGGGCGTACATGGGGATTAGGATCGCGGGCGTCGAACCAGTCCACCAGTTCAGCGACGTCGCGTGGGAAGTTATCGATATCACCGCTCATATGGCGGCGCAGTGCGCGCATGGTTGGTTGATCGCTACCCGGTGCGCGACCGAGCCCGAGATCGATTCGTCCCGGATATAGCGTGTTCAGGGTACCGAACTGCTCGGCGATCACCAGCGGCGAATGGTTAGGCAGCATCACGCCGCCAGACCCGAGATGCAGCGTAGTGGTATTGGCAGCCAGAAAACCAATCAGCACTGAGGTTGCTGCGCTGGCGATGCCGGTCATGTTGTGATGTTCCGCCAGCCAATAGCGGTGGTAACCGCGTTTTTCGGCCAGTTGAGCAAGATCAAGCGAGTGTGTGAAGGCCTCTTTTGCCGAAGATCCTTCAGGGATCGGCGCCAGATCCAGCACCGAGAACGGAATAGTTTTGTCAGTCATAACGGCTCACTTTGTTACCGGTTAATCTTTTAATACTGCATTAAAGATTAGCGAATGTTGTTAACAAAGTGAGCTTTATACGGCGGGCATCGAATACAACATGCCCGATGGCGCTGCGCTTATCGGGCCTACGGGATCGCTATTTGTAGGCCCGATAAGGCATTTATGCCGCATCCGACTAGGCCTGCAGCTCCAGTCCAGCCAGTCGCTTCCAGTAGCCGTTACAGTCACTGTGGGCGGCAAGCGGTAATGGGGCACTGCCATTTTCATTGGCGCGGAAGGCGTCGAGCATGGCGAATGTTTCAGTGCCTGAAGGGGACAGACGCACAATATCAACCAGCCCCTGCATCGATGTCAGTTCGTTGCCGAGGTTGTAAACATAGCCGCTCATGGTCTGGATCCCGTTAAGGACAAAGACCTGCTGATTCTCCTGCGACAGCACATCGCGCCCGTTCGGGTATTTTATGCAGCAGGTTTCACACTCGTCTTTTGGACGGTCTTCAGAGCGTGCGGTAAAGCAGCGGGCAGAGTACGCCAGCGGCAGATGCCCGTAGCTCAGCACTTCTACTTCAAACTGATTGCGAATACCCAGCTCATCACACTGGTTGAGCAAGTTTGCCAGCCAGTCGCGGGAAAGCTCTACCGGCATACACCAGCGCACCATGCCTTGTTTGAGCAGAATACGCAGGGTAACCGCGTTGTAGCAGTTGAGCGCATGCCCGGCGACAAACGGCAGCTTACGCTCGGCGCACATGTTTACTACGCCGAGATCGCTGGCTTCCAGCAGGAAGTCACCGTTTTCGACATAGCGCTTCAGCTCTCCCAGTTCAGAAGAGGCCTGTACCAGCGCCAGTGTTGACAGCACAACCTGTTTACCGCTGCCAGCGAGCGATTTCGCCATATCGAGCCAGTCGCCCACTTTGGTGGCACGGCGTTTACTGCATACCGCTTCACCAAGATAGATAACGTCGGCCTGGCTTACGGCAGCCTGCTGATAAAAATCTTCCAGCGTTTCTTTCGGCCAGTACCACAGCACCGGCCCTAAGGAATATTTCATTGCTTCTCTCACTGCCATTTACGGTGATACGCGCCAAGCGTGGTCTGTGTGCCTTCGGACATAGAACCGAGCGTTTCCATCCACGCGGCCTGCGGGACGTAGTTTTGCGGGTCGGCCATACAGCGGTCGATCGCCTGACGCCACACTTTCGCCACCTGGCTGACATAGGCCGGACTACGCTGACGACCTTCGATTTTCACCGAGGCAATATTGGCTGCCAGCAGTTCCGGCAGCAGCTCCAGCGTGTTCAGGCTGGTGGGTTCTTCCAGCGCATGATAACGCTCGCCGTCAACCAGATAGCGGCCTTTGCATAGCGTCGGATAACCGGCGTTTTCCCCGTCCTGATAGCGGTCGATCAGCACTTCATTAAGACGGGATTCCAGCCCCTGTTGGGTCTGTTGCCAGCGGACAAAACGGGCAGGTGAGCAGGCACCAACCGTGTTAGGAGACTCACCCGTCAGATAGGACGAAAGATAGCAACGGCCTTCCGCCATAATGCACAGGCTACCGAAGGCGAACACTTCCAGGGGAACAGGTGTGACGCGAGCAAGCTGCTTCACCTGATGAATAGACAGCACGCGCGGCAGCACCACGCGGGCGACGTCAAAGTTGCGATGATAGAAATTAATTGCCTCTTCATTGGTTGCAGATGCCTGAACAGAGACATGGCGCTCAATATGCGGGTAGCGCTCTGCGGCATACTCAAGCATGGCGAGGTCGGCAAGGATCAGCGCGTCTGCACCCAGTTGCGCTGCCATATCAACGGCACGTTGCCAGCGCGCGTAACCATCCGGGTGCGCAAAGGTGTTAATCGCAATGTGCAGCTTACGGCGGTGCTGATGGACAAAACTCACCGCTTCCTGCAATTTTTTCTCGGTAAAATTAAGGCCGGCGAAATGACGGGCGTTGGTATCATCTTTCAGCCCGATGTAGACAGCATCAGCGCCGTTCTCGATGGCCGCCTTAAGCGCCGGTAGGTTTCCGGCAGGGCAGAGCAGCTCCATAATTTATCCTGAACGTTGCGCCGTGATGGGCGCAGAAATGTTAACGAATGGGGATTTTAGTTAACCTTGCTGAGACAATTTTTGATTTGAGGCAGTTAAAGTCGTATTGGTGACACCAATAAAGAGGTAACAATTTCGCATCGAATTGTTGATTTATGCCGCTATGTCGTTTATTTGATATGGCAAAATAGCAGGACTATTGAAACAGGGAGTAAAGCTCGTGTTGGATAAACTGCGTTCACGCTTAGTACAATTTGGTCCTTCTCTGATGAGTGTACCAGTTAAACTGACGCCCTTTGCGCTGAAGCGCCAGGTTCTGGAACAGGTCCTGAGCTGGCAGTTTAGTCAGGCGCTGGCCGATGGGGAGCTGGAGTTTCTCGAAGGTCGCTGGCTGAGCATTCATGTGCGTGACATTGACCTCAAATGGTATACCTCTGTTGAGAACGATAAACTTATCGTCAGCCAGAATGCAGATGCGGATGTAAGTTTTAGCGCCGATGCCAGCGATCTCCTGATGATCGTGGCCCGCAAGCAGGATCCAGATACGCTTTTCTTCCAGCGTCGCCTGGTGATTGAAGGTGATACAGAATTAGGGCTCTACGTAAAAAATCTGATGGATGCCATCGAACTGGAGCAGATGCCTAAAGCGTTGCGCGTCATGCTGATGCAGTTGGCGGATTTTGTTGAGGCGGGGATGAAAACGTCGCCAGAAACCAAACAGACCTCGGTAGGTGAGCCATGCTGATTCGAGTTGAAATTCCCATTGATGCCCCTGGTATTGATGCGCTGCTGCGCCGTTCATTTGAGAGCGATGCGGAAGCGAAATTAGTGCACGACCTGCGTGAAGATGGTTTCTTAACGCTGGGTCTGGTTGCTACCGATGACGAAGGTCAGGTAGTGGGTTACGTCGCGTTCAGCCCAGTCGATGTTCAGGGTGAAGATCTGCAATGGGTCGGCATGGCGCCGCTCGCGGTGGATGAAAACTACCGGGGGCAGGGCCTGGCGCGTCAGCTGGTCTATGAAGGACTCGATTCACTGAACGAGTTTGGCTACGCAGCGGTGGTTACGCTGGGGGATCCGGCCCTGTACAGCCGCTTTGGCTTTGAGCTGGCGGCCCATCATGACCTGCGTTGCCGCTGGCCGGGCACCGAAAGCGCGTTCCAGGTTCATCGCCTGGCGGACGATGCGCTGGATGGCGTGACGGGACTTGTGGAATACCACGACCACTTCAATCGCTTTTAAGCTTCCGGGGTTTGCAGGCTGCTTAATAGCGCCTCAAACCCTTCGCCTTCGACAAGGCGCTCTTTCTGCCGCTTGGTGAGCTGTTTAACGCGATACTCTATGCGCAGGGCCAGCGAACGGTCGCCGACCTGCGCCGCAAATGCCAACGTGAGTTCCCCCTTTCCGCGTAGCGCCTTCGCGCCTTTCCCACTTTGATGCTGCTTATAGCGGCGCTGCACATCGGTGGTTATTCCGGTGTATAAGGCGTTGTCTGCGGTACGGATCAGGTACAGATACCAGGGTGTCATTGTTACCATCGACGTGATAATTTTCAGGCCTACAGTATAAAAGAGAACAGAAATGGAAACACTGACTGCGGTGTCTCGCTGGCTGGCAAAACAGCACGTCGTGACCTGGTGCGTACACCATGAAGGTGAATTGTGGTGCGCCAATGCGTTTTACCTGTTTGATGCGCAGAAGATGGTGTTCTATGTGCTGACCGAAGAGAAAACGCGGCATGCGCAGATGTCCGGACCACGCGCACCGATTGCCGGTACAGTAAACGGTCAGCCTAAAACCGTCGCTCTGATTCGTGGCGTACAGTTTAAAGGGGAAATCCGGCGTCTTGAAGGCCAGGAGAGCGAAGACGCGCGTAAAGCCTACAACCGCCGTTTCCCCGTCGCCAGAATGCTGCCAGCGCCCGTATGGGAGATTCGACTGGATGAAGTCAAATTTACGGACAACACGCTGGGCTTCGGTAAAAAGATGCACTGGCTGCGTGATCTATAGTTAGAACAGTGATTGAAGACCTGGGGAAGATAAGCGATGAGTCAGGTGTTAATAACGGGAGCCACGGGGCTGGTGGGCGGACATTTGCTGCGTATGTTGCTCAATGAACCCCGGGTCAATGCCATCACGGCACCAACGCGTCGACCGCTGGCAGATACGGTTGGTATCTATAACCCCCATGATCCGCAGCTAACCGATGCTCTGGCACAGGTCACCGATCCGGTCGATATTGTCTTTTGTTGTTTGGGGACTACCCGGCGTGAAGCGGGCAGCAAAGAGGCGTTTATCCATGCTGACTATACGCTGGTGGTAGATACAGCCCTGACGGGACGTAGGTTAGGCGCCCAGCATATGCTGGTGGTGAGTTCGATGGGCGCCAATGCGAATTCACCGTTTTTTTATAATCGGGTGAAAGGTGAAATGGAGCAGGCGCTGATCGCGCAGAATTGGCCACGGCTGACGATTGTCCGGCCTTCAATGCTACTGGGTGATAGGGACAAACAGCGGACGAATGAGATGTTTTTAGCGCCGTTGTTCAGGCTGCTGCCGGGTAACTGGAAGTCGATTGAAGCGCGCGATGTTGCTCGGGCAATGCTGGCAGAAGCGCTGGCGCCTGGGCATGAAGGGGTTTCGATCCTGACCTCTTCCGAGCTACGCGAAAGGGCTAAATAAAAAAATGCCGAATGGCGCTGACGCTTATCCGGCCTACAAACGATTACGTTCTGTAGGCCGGATAAGATGCGTGTTACTTAATAAACGTAAAGGCTGTCGTGACGCGTTTCACGCCGCTTACCCGGCTGGCGATATCCGCCGCCGCCTTCGCTTCACGCTCGGTCACCAGACCTAACAGGAACACTTCCCCGTTCTCAGTCGTTACTTTCACGTTAGAGGATTTCACCTGATCGCTGGTCAGTAACTGGGAACGTACTTTGGTGGTTATCCAGGTATCGTTGGACGCATCGCCCAGACCGATTGGCTGGCCCTGACGGATCTCATTAAAGACCTCAGTCGTACCTTCTACGCCCATCGCAATCTGTTTTGCACGTGCAGACAGTTCGCTATTCGGCGACTGGCCGACCAGCAGCACTTTACCCTGATATGCGCTCACGTTGATTCGCGCTTCTTTCTTGATCTGGGCATCTTTCGACAACGCCGTATTGACGCGTAATTCCAGGGTACTGTCATCAACCTGGGTGCCGACACTACGAGGATCCGTCGCGGCTTTAGTCCCGACAGCTGCAGTTCCAACAACGGCGGCAGCGACACAGCCTTGCAGCAGCAGTGCAGCGATAATCACAGCAAGCGGCGAAAATGCCTTCATGTGTACTCCTTAATCATCCTGGTGAGGGAAAAGCGTGTTATCGATAAGATCGCAAAGGCAGTTGACCGTCAGCATGTGCATTTCCTGAACGCGGGCGCTGTGGTGTGAGGGAATACGGATTTCAACATCCTGTGGCCCCAGTAATCCGGCCAGTTCCCCTCCGTCATACCCGGTCAGCGCGACGATTGTCATGTCGCGTGTCACGGCGGCTTCAACGGCTTTTACGATATCGCGGCTATTACCACGCGTAGAGATTGCCAGCAGAACATCACCTGCATGTCCCAGCGCACGGACTTGTTTTGCATAAACTTCGTCGTGCAGGCGATCGTTGGCAATCGCAGTTAAGACCACATTATCAGTATTTAGTGCAATCGCAGGTAAACTTGGGCGTTCTGTTTCAAAACGATTGATCATGCTGGCAGCAAAATGCTGTGCGTTGGCAGCGGACGTCCCATTACCACAACAGAGAATTTTGTTGCCATTGAGCAGGGACTGAACCAGCGTCATGGCGGCACGGGAGATTGCATCCGGAAGTGCTTCAGCCGCAGCTATCTGAGTTTGAATGCTTTCTGTAAAGCAGACTTTAATTCTATCTAACACGCTAATCCTTAAGAACCAGGCTCTGAATCTTCAACTATGAGCGGTCGTTGAACGCGTCCTTAAACCACTCAACATCATTTCCGGTGAAGGCTAACACATCGAACCGGCAATCCACAGTATCAAAACTCCCATTGTGGCGCGCAAGCCACAAGCGGGCGGTCTGTAATAATTTGTGTTGTTTGCTCCGGGTCACACTCGCCGCCGCACCGCCGAACTGTGCTGAGCGTCGGTAGCGAACCTCAACAAATACGGTGGTGTTGCCTTCACGCATTATCAGGTCGATTTCGCCACCACGTTCACGCACGTTGGCGGCGATAAAATGCAGACCCTTGCTCAGCAGCCAGTCACGCGCGGTGGATTCCCACGCGTCACCGGTCTGTTTACTCGTTAACTGGCGGGGACGACTTGTCCTTGCTGGTATTTGAGCCATGATAACTTCCTGTTAATCACACAATCCTGCGTTGCGGTTAAGGCCCCGGTATTGCCGTTAATTTCGAAACCCTGCACCTGACGCATTTGCGAGAAGTGGTTGGCAAGCGACCAGGCATCGACACCCATGGCATACATACGCGCCAGCGAGTAGTCGTTACGAACCGCGCCAAGCGCCTGCTGCATGAGAGGCGCGTTAGCGCCTGCCAGCATCGGAATTTCGCTGTACTGCAAACCTTCCATCTCCAGACGGAAATCCGGGCCGGCAGTGCCCTGCGCACTACGAGAGCTGGCGTACAGCGTTGCTCCGCTCTGGCTGCCGTTGCGCATGGCGATCATCGGCTTAATAAATGCAATTTCTTCCGGCGTCGCCAGAATATACACGGCATCAACACGACCGCTGCCGCCGGTTATTTGCGCATCGGTAGGTGCTGCCGGGATGGTCAGACCGCCAATCGTCACGCCGGGTTGGGCTGGCACAGAGGAGGCCACCGGGCTGCCTGTCAGGGAAATCCCCGAGCCGCCGTTGACGCCCATTTTAAGTTCAGCGGTGGAGCCGAACTTCTGCTGCAATACCACGCCGCCACCCAGTTTTTGCCATTCCTGTGCAAAGGCGTTGGCAACGCGATCGCCTAATGAACTCCGTGGAATCAACAACAGCGGCGTCTGTTTTCCCTGATCGCGGATGTGGCGTGCGGCGTCGCGCGCTTCATCTTCTGGCGACAGGGCGAAGTAGCAGACGTTCGGCAGATTTTTCACCGACTCCGGCTGGTTAAGCGCCAGGACGTTCAATGGCGTGTTGCTTTTCATCAGCTCTTCAACATTGTTCTTCAACAGTGGGCCAACCACGATGCTGGCGCCATCCTGCTGAACCTGAGTCAGGATCTGGTTCAGCGGCTGTGATGAAGTGTCGTAGATTTTCAGCTCAGCGGATGGATTCGCCGGTGCGCTGGCGGTTGTTGGCTGAGCGGGTGCTGCGGGCTGCACAGCAGGTGTTTCTGGCTGAGCCGGCGTCTCGTTGGTCAGATCGCTTACTGACGCCTGAGACGGGCTGGCAACGCCGTCAGTCGTTTGCGGCTGTTCTGTGGTGGTCGCGGCAGCTGGAACTGCGGCAGGTGCGACAGCAACAGGGGCTGCGACAGGTTGAGTGCCCATGTTTTTCGCAGCTTCAAAGCCTTGCTGAATAGTCCGGCCAAATACAGCGGCCTGACCGTTCAGTGGTAACAGCAGGGCGATTTTGCTGGTAGAGGCGGGCTTAAAGCTCTGCACGTTAACCAACTGTGTTGGTAACAGTTTTGCTCCTGGGTTTTGCGGATAACGTTTCTGCCAGTCCGCAATACCGGCTTTCATCATGTCCGGATCGTTACGGTTATCGAACCAGACGCGCTGGAGATCCAGCCAGCCTTGCAGCACGTTTTCATCAGCATTGATGACCAGCGCCTGCGCTTGCTCCTGGGTCATGGACGACAGCGCCAGCCAGGTGGCGTCCATATTTTTCTGCTTAGCATTCGCGGCCAGCAGCGGTTCCTGCGCGATCAGGGCGCGCAGCAGCGTCAGAGATGGACGACCCTGGTTGACGTCGATTTGCGCCTGCCAGTAGCGTGCCTGTTGGTTTTGATCAAAATCGGCGGGAGTTAACTTATCCAGCAGGGCCTGTGCGCCAGCGACATCCTTCTGCGCGAGCTTAATCTCGACGGCCAACAGTGACTGCTCACGCTGCTGGGTATCGCTTAGCTTCTGCGGTAGCTGGTTAAACAGTTCGATAGCCTGCTGGCTCTTGCCTTCTTTCAGCAGTGCACGAATGGCGAGTAATTGCCAGTTGGTCTTGCTATCATCAGAGCTTTGCTGCATTTGTTGCAGATAAAAGCCGGAATCAGCCTGCGCAGTGCCCTGCATATGGGCTGCACTCTGGTCTGGCGCCTGGGTGCCACAGCCTGCGAAAATCAGTGCTGCCAGAATGACTGGTAGCGCGCGTGCGGCTTTCAAACGAGAAAATGTTGAGGGTACCATACTGTATCCAGTGATATTTTTTTACTCAATGCTCAATATTAAATCGGCAATACGGACGACACAATGAAACAACACGAATCGGCGGATAATTCTCAAGGCCAACTCTTTATTGTACCTACTCCTATAGGAAATTTGGCTGATATTACCCAACGAGCGCTCGAAGTTTTACAAGCCGTTGATTTGATTGCCGCTGAAGACACTCGTCATACAGGATTATTGTTACAACACTTCGCGATTAACGCGCGTCTGTTCGCGCTACATGACCACAACGAGCAGCAAAAGGCTGAAACGCTGGTCGCGAAGCTCAAAGAAGGACAAAACATTGCGCTGGTTTCCGATGCCGGAACGCCGCTGATTAACGATCCTGGCTACCATCTGGTGCGTACCTGTCGTGAAGCAGGGATTCGCGTTGTTCCCCTGCCTGGTCCTTGTGCGGCGATTGCTGCCCTGAGCGCTGCAGGCCTGCCTTCAGACCGTTTTTGCTATGAAGGATTTCTGCCTGCCAAATCGAAAGGGCGTCGTGATGCGATGAAAGCCATTGAGGCCGAGCCGCGTACGCTTATTTTTTATGAATCTACCCACCGCTTGCTGGATAGCCTGGAAGACATGGTTGCCGTCTGGGGCGAATCCCGTTACGTGGTACTGGCGCGCGAGCTGACCAAAACCTGGGAAACTATTCACGGCGCACCGGTTGGCGAACTGCTGGCGTGGGTCAAGGAAGATGAAAACCGTCGTAAGGGCGAAATGGTGCTGATTGTCGAAGGGCATAAAGCGCAAGAAGATGACCTCCCGGCTGATGCGCTGCGTACGCTGGCCTTATTGCAGGCAGAACTGCCGCTGAAAAAGGCCGCCGCGCTGGCTGCTGAAATCCATGGCGTGAAAAAGAATGCGTTGTATAAGCACGCGCTGGAACAGCAGGGAGAGTAAGCCCGATTGCTGATGGCCAAACCGACAAGGGTATGGCCATTAGCTAACACAGTGCTTAAGACTGAGCGGCAGTTTCACTGATTAATAAGCGGTTTGCTGACCCGCATACAGTGATTTTGCTACGCACCACTTCTTTCATCGCATCCATACCGACCCGCATGTAATAGCGAGGATCGTTGCCCTGCGGATTCTCCGCAAACCACGCTTTGACCGCATCGGCAAAAGCGATTTTCAGTTCGGTCGCGACGTTAACTTTGCAAACGCCAAGCTCGATCGTGCGGCGGACGTATTCGTCAGGGACATCACTTGCGCCATGTAGCACCAGCGGAACGTCGACTACCTCACGAATTTCACCCAGCCGCTGGAAATCGATTTTGGGCGTCTTGGTGTACAAACCGTGTGCTGTGCCGATGGCAACAGCAAGGCTATCTACGCCAGTACGCTCAACAAACCGTTTAGCTTCTTGTGGATCGGTGAGGAAGGCGCTTTCTGCATCCACACTCATATCATCTTCTACGCCACCGAGGCGACCCAGCTCAGCTTCCACGCTGCAATCTTTGGCATGGCAAAAATCCACAACGGATTTCACCAGCTTCACGTTTTCTTCAAACGGAAAGTGGCTGCCGTCAATCATTGCGCTGCGCACTCCTGCATTCACTTTACGACGAATGTCGTCCAGCGACTCATGGTGATCGAGGTGCAGCGCCAGCGGTATACCGTAGCTGGTGGAATAAGCGCTGCACAGCGCGTAGATCTCTTCTAGCGCGATATGCTTAAAGGTACCCGGCGTTCCTGCCAGGATCACCGGCGATTGCATTTCATAGCACACTTCAAGGATCGCCTGGATCGTCTCGGCGTTATGAATGTTAAAGGCAGGTACGGCATAACCCTTTTTTTGGGCATCCAGCAGGAGGTATTTCGTGGAAATAATGCTCATAAAACGATCCTTTTAGGCGTTCCAGGGATGAATAACAACGCCCTGTACAACGCGGTTCACAGTGCCGCTGGCAGAAGGCGTATCCGGTGTATTGCCGATATTGATGGATTGCGTCAAAGCAAAAACCTGGGCGTAGATCAGGAAGCAGAACGCCAATTCCATATCGATGAAAGAGCGTGCTGGCGGCAGCAGAATATGTGGGCCTGCTTCAATCACCTCATGGGTTTGTGCGGCAATCGCGACAACCCGCAATGCCTGCCGATCGCGGCGTAACTCTGCCAGCAGATCGAGATCGTATTGACGTGTATACGGATGGCTGGAAACAAAGACCACTACCAGCGTTTCGTTATCAACCAGTGACTTTGGACCGTGACGAAAGCCTGTCGGGGAGTCATAGAATGCGGCCAGTTTGCCTGCAGTCAGCTCCAGGACTTTCAGTGCCGATTCCCGCGCTGCTCCCTGTAATCCACCGCTACCGAGGTAAACGATCCGTTTCCAGGGTTCATTGCCAAATACACCGTCGCTGAAATCGCCCAGCGAAGTCAGAATCGCCTGGCACCGATCGGCCACGTCACGGAAGGTCTGGCTGTTGATTTTCTCTGGGGCAAATACTGCCAGGCAGCTGGCCATCATGGTGGTAATGCTGCTGGTCATCGCGAAGCCACGGTCATGTGTCTCTGCGGGCATTAACAGAGCAAAGGCATTGTCGCTTGCAACTGCGTTTTGATAGAGGCTACCTGCTTCGTTGCAGGTGATCGGCAGGTGATAACACTCAGGCACAAACTGATTAGCCAGTTCCACTGCTGCAACGCTTTCAGGGCTGTTACCTGAGCGAGCGAAAGAAATGAGCAGCAGCGGATGTGCGGGATTCAGGTAATCCATCGGATTGGTGACCAGATCGGTGGTCGGCACAGCGCTGATGTTTTTACCGGTATAGCTTGCCAGCCAGGGGGCGATGATGTCGCCAATGAATGCTGATGTTCCAGCCCCGGTCAGTATGATCCGCAGATCGTTTTTGCGCAGTAATGGTGCGAGAAAGCTGTCAATGGCAGATCGAATGTTGTCGATATTCGTAAGGGAACGGATCCAACTGGCAGGTTGTTGACGGATCTCTTCTTCGGTCCAGGTGCCCGTTACCGCGGTAACAGGGGTATAGGTTTCTGGCATAACTTAAGTCCTTAGTCTTGTAAATTCCACATAAGACGCTGGCGAGAATGTCGCTATCTTTCGTTTCGTTTCACTTGTTCATCTTGTCGATTGATTAAAATCTATAGGAAAGAAATCGAAAGAGCAATAATCCAAAAGGAAATAAAACGAAATTTGTGATCGTGAGAACGAAAGGTGTGGTTATCTTATTGATCTATAAGAAGTAGGCTTGTTGTAGGATGGTTAGGTATTTACTCAAGCGAAAGGAAAAGAAAGGCCTTGCGATCGAAGACCGCAGGCCAACACGAGACAAAATGAAAGGTCAAAGGGGGAGAGCCTGACCCTGAATCCAGATCTGTTGTAAATGTAGCCCGCTATTGAGCGCGATCGCGTCTGCACGTTTTCCCACTGCTAACGATCCCAGTTGGCGATCGATACCCAACAGACGTGCGGGGTGGAGAGAGGCCATATGAATTGCCTCTTCTGCCGTTATCCCGGTGAGCTCGACCATATTACGTACGGCTGCGTCAACCGAGAGCGTGCTACCAGCCAGGCCACCGGAAGCGGTACGCACAATACCACTGTGCATTTCCACCTCCTCACCGCAGAGTGTATAGCGTCCGTCTGGCATTCCTGCAGCCTGCATGGCATCGGTGATCAGCACCAGCCTGTCTTTGGCGCAACAGCAGCAGAGTTTCATGGCTGCCGGGTGGACATGGTGTCCGTCAGCGATAAGTTCCAGCCAGGCGCGAGGGTCGGTTAACCCTGCGCCAACCATTCCTGGCTCCCGATGATGTAAACCGGTCATACCGTTATAGCAGTGAACCAGTCCGTCAGCGCCGGCGTCAAAGGCTGCGCGGGTTTGTTCCCAGGTAGCTGCACTGTGTCCCAGCATCACCCGTACGTTGCGCTGCTTCAGATGTTCGATGGCCTGCAATGCACCGGTTTTTTCTGGTGCCAGCGCAACGACGCGCAATGTTTGCTGGGAAATCGCAATCAGTTCATCCAGTTCACTGAGTTCCAGTTCTCTGAAAAGCTCAGGCGGGTGCGCCCCTTTGTTCTGCGGCGTAAAGTACGGGCCTTCAAGATAACTGCCCAGCACCTGTGCGCCTGGCCCTCCGGAATGGTAGCGATGGGCGATACGCTCAAGCGCCTTGTGAATATCCGGTAATGGAGCGGTGACGGTAGTGGGTAGCCAGTTGGCTACCCCTTCACGTGCTTTGTGCATCGCCAGTTTGTCGAGTGTGTCCGGTGCTTCATCCATCACATCGGCACCCGCGCCCCCGTGTACGTGGGTATCAATGTATGCCGGACAGAGCAGTTCAGCATCGCGGACCATAACGCCGGAAGGAATTGGCTCTATTGCCGCAATGATACCGTCTTCAATATGCAATTGATGATCGTCCAGCCAACCCTGTTCGGTCAGTAGACGTCTGGCGCGCAGTAGCAGTGTCATATCCCTTCCTCAACGGGCTTTTCCTCACGGCAGCGTCCCAGCTCGTCCACCAGGCTGGTTAAACCCCGGTGCCCGCACTCCAGCGCCTGCAAACGAAACGCTTCGCTGCTCAGGTCGTCGCGCTCCAGCACCATCTCCAGTAGCAGTTGTAGATTGGTACCGGTGATCACTTCAGTACCTTGCCTTTGCATGGCTAGCGTGGAAGCGACGCGAAATGGCGTCCCACCCAACAGGTCGGTCAGAAACACGATGTCTTGCTGCGCATCCAGTTCACCCACCGCCTGCTCAAGTTGTGAGGTGAGCAAGGCAGTGGTTGAGGTTTCCGGAAAGTCGATGGCAATGAACTGAGTCTGCTCACCCAGAATCTGTTTCATCGCTTTTTCCATTCCGCTGGCAAACCCGCCATGACCCGTCAAAATAATACCTAACATCTACAACCCCTTATATTTACAGGAAATGACAGAACTTACCTACGACGCCGAGCACCACGGTAATGGCGATAAGGCGCAGAGGACTCCAGCCACGGCGGACCAGCCAGAACATGGTTAATGTGTAGACCAGCGGTAAAAAAGCAGGCATCAGCTTGTCTATCACGTCTGTTTGCAGTTTCACTACCGCATCGCCAGCAGTGATTTCCAGCGTAGTGCTCAGGCGAACATAGGTCGCTACCAGCGCACCGATCACCGTCATCCCTACGATGGATGCCGCATGTCCAACCTTTTTGGTGTTAGCTTTAATCAGCGGAATGGCAGCAACGCCCATTCGATAAGCATAGTGTGCCAGCCCAAAGCGCAGACCAAGATGAACCACGTTGAACATAACAATAAAGACAACTGCGCCAAGAATAGAGCCTTGCAGCGCCAGACTGGCCCCGATACCGCCGCAAATAGGCAGTAACGTTAACCAGAACATGGCATCGCCGATGCCGCCAAGCGGCGCACCCACGGCAATCTTTGTGCTTTGAATACTGTTCACATCCTGCTTGGAGCGTTCCATCGCCAGGATAATCCCGATAACAAACGTGACCAGGAACGGGTGCGTGTTGAAGAAGCCCATATGGCCTTTCATCGAACGCGCCAGATCGCGCTTATTGGTATGGATCTTTTTCAGAGCAGGTAACAGGCCGTACAGCCATCCTGATGCCTGCATACGTTCGTAGTTAAAAGAGGCCTGCAACAGCATTGAACGCCAGGCAACACGGTTGATATCTTTTTTCGTCAGCTCGGCACCGATATTCTGGTCTTCGTAGACGTTTTCATTGGTGCCGGACAGCAGCGTTTCTTCGGTTTCGGAAACGTTCGGCAGAGCCGTTTGATTAGATGCCATCTTCGAATTCCTCTTTTTGTGCTGCGGGAGCTGTAGGTTCAGGTGATTTACGCAGAAAATCGATCAGCGCCATTGCCAGTGCTGCGGCGGCGATCGCCAGCACAGGGAGTTTGAGCCAGGCTGCTGCTACAAAACCCAGGATGAAGTAGGGGATATAGACGTTTTTCATCATGATTTTCAGCAGTACGGCGAAGCCGATAGCTGGCATGATGCCGCCTGCCACACCCAGTCCGTCAATCAGACGCGTTGGCAGAACATCTATCGCGGTTTTGGCATGTTCCGCGCCAAAGTAAATCGGCAGGAACGCGCATAAAAAGTAGAAGGTCCCCAACGCGAGCAACGCCAGATAGTTGACCCTCTCAATCCCGGCGGTATCGGCATTCGCTGCCATGCGATCGCAGCGAGCCATCACCCCGGACATCACAGAGAACAGGAAGGTAATCCCCATCTGTACTGCTACAGCGAACGGTACCGCCACACCTACGGCAACTTCAGGTTTCACTCCGGTCGTTATGGCAAACGTGGTTCCCACGATAGTGCCGATAATCACGTTTGGCGGTTGAGCTCCCGCTAGTGGGGCAAGACCCATCCACACCAGTTCCAGCGTACCACCTGTTAAAATACCGGTATGCAGATCGCCCAGAATCAGGCCGACCAGCGGCCCGAGAACAACCGGGCGGTGCATGTGCGTTAACCCGTTGAACATATCCAGGCCTGCAATAAAGGCGAGAATACCCAACGCAAAAGCCTGCAACAGACTGATTTCCATTGTGAATCCCTCAGAGAAGTTTATAGAGGTCCTGGGCGGGTTCTGTTGGAACGCCCTGAACGAAGCATTCCACTCCAGCGGCTTTGAGCCCGTTGAACGCCGTAATATCTGCAGCGTCTACAGAAACCGTTTTGGCGATTTGTTGCTTGCCGTTGGCGTAGTGCATATTGCCAACGTTGATACGGTTAACAGGAACACCGCCTTCGACCAGACGGAAGAAATCCGCAGGCGATTTGCAGACCAGCAGAATTTTCTGGCGATCGGCGGCACGGTGAATATTGTCGATCACTTTTTGTAGTGACCAGAAGCGTACGGCGATCCCTTCTGCCAGTACCATTTCCATCAGGTTTTGCTGCACTGGATCTTCAGCCACCTCATCATTAGCGACCAGCACCAGGTTTGCCCCCGCAAACCCGACCCATTGCACACCAACCTGACCGTGAATCAGACGTTCATCAATGCGACTTAATACAATGTTTGGCATGGTATTTTTCTCTTTTTTGTTATGCGTTACGATCTGGAGCACCTAGGCAGGCGCAGTGATATTGCTGCAGTATGTCCTGAATATGGTTAATGATGAGTTCTCGCGGCGTGGCGCTGAGATCTCCCTCGCGCACTTTTACGTACTGCAAAGGTAAATACTGGCTAATCAGCGGTAGTGGAATGGGGTCGTCCGCCAGGTTACGTACCAGACGTTCAAATGCTTCATCAATCTGGCTGTCCGGCCAGTAGTAACGAACCCGATCAGAGTAGCTGTATCCACGGGCCAGACGGCGTGCGTTGCCATCACCGTGATAATGGCTCTGCCAGTACTCTGGTCTATCAAGCATTACGCTTTCCAGCACATGTCGCAGGCCTGAGCTGGCTTTTGCAGGCAGCAATTCTTCTTCAATGGCAGCTAACGAAAACAGCGCTTCGCGCAGGGCGAAGGTAAGCGCGGGTCCCACTTTCAGAATAGCGAAGTGGTCTATCACCAGTTGGCGCAAGGACTGTGGCGTTTGGTAATCGGTAGAATGCGCTTCAAAAACCAGCGTGTCGTAGTCTTCCACCATTTTGCTGAGTGCCACGGCTTTCTGCGGTTGATAATCAATGATGTGCGTGTGGTCGAATTCAACGCCAGGTTGCACGACCAGGGCGATAATACGTGCCCATATACCTTCCAGCCCGCGCTTTTCAAAGGCGTGATAGTGGGCCTGCAGCGTTGCACGTGCGGCATCTGGCGTTGTTACCGCCAGTTCGGTTAACGCTTCGTGTGCGCCACCAGGAACCGGAACTTCTGTGCCAATCACATAGACCAGGTCAGACTCGCCAAAATGTGCCATACAGGTTTCTTCGGCGACTTTGGCCAGGCGTGCGGCGCGCTCAGCGACGATTTCATCCGTCAGTGGAACCGGGTCGTTGGCACAAGACATGCTGCAATCGAGGTGGATTTTTTTAAAGCCTGCGGCGACATAGCTCTTGATCAGATCGTCAGCATTGGCCATTGCCTGTTCCGCAGGCAGATTTTGCCAACGGTTTGGCCCGAGATGGTCTCCGCCGAGAATCAGCATATCCTGAGAAAAATCAAGCGAGTCGGCTAATCGGCAGACAAAACTGCGAAAATCGGCTGGCGTCATACCTGTATAGCCGCCAAACTGGTCAACCTGATTAGAGGTTGCTTCGATCAACAGCGGTGTATGGTTTGCATGGGCGTAGCGTATTGCGGCTTCCAGTACGATTGGATGCGCGGAACAAACGGCATAAATCCCATTTGCCTTCCCCCGTTTATGCTGCTCGACCATTTTAGTTAGATGTTTCACTTTCCTCTCCAGGTCAGATTACTGCGACATCAATCTTTCGTTTTGTTTCATTTAATACTGCATCATGGTGTTATAAAAATAAAACGAAAGATAATAGTTTTCCGATCTGTTTCACAAAAGAAACACAATGAAAGGTTTCAGCGTAAGTTCGTCCGGCTCTTCCCTGCTTGCGGGGCTTGCATTCGCGCAAAAGAAAGGCGTTAATAGACAAAACGAAATAAAACGAAAGGTTCAACTAAAGGATTTCTTATGAGTAACACCGAGTCCTCTGCAGACAAGCGCGTTATTGGCACCAGCGAAAGACGTGAGCAGATCATCCAGCGGTTACGGCAGCAGGGAAGCGTTCAGGTTAACGATCTCTCCTTATTTTTTGGCGTCTCCACGGTCACTATTCGCAACGACCTCGCTTTTCTGGAAAAGCAGGGGATTGCGGTACGTGCCTATGGCGGAGCGCTGATTTGCGAAAGCAATGCACCTGTTGTGGAGCCTTCTGTTGAAGATAAGAGTTCACTTAATACGGCAGTAAAACGCAGTATTGCCAGAGCCGCCGCAGAGTTGATTCAACCGGGACACCGCGTGATCCTTGACTCCGGTACCACGACCTATGAAATTGCCCGCCTTATGCGCCAGCATACTAATGTCATTGCTATGACCAACGGTATGAATGTCGCCAATGCGCTACTGGAAGCCGAAGGGGTTGAGCTGCTGATGACCGGCGGTCATTTGCGTCGTCAGTCACAATCGTTTTATGGCGATCAGGCTGAGCAGTCGCTACAAAATTATCACTTCGACATGCTGTTTCTTGGCGTTGATGCTATTGATTTAGAGCGTGGTGTTAGCACGCACAACGAAGATGAAGCGCGTCTCAACCGTCGGATGTGTGAAGTGGCTGAACGTATTATTGTTGTTACCGACTCGACGAAGTTTAACCGCTCCAGCCTGCATAAGATCATTGATACCCAGAGGATCCATACCATCATTGTTGATGAAGGTATCCCAGAGGAGAGTTTGCAGGAACTACGCCGCAGCGGTGTTGAAGTGATCATTGTTGAGTAGTCCCGCTCTAAAATTCAAAAATGTGATCCCATTCAATTAAACAAAAACAAACCATAAGCGAGCTTTTTTAGTAGCTCGCTTTCGTTTTTTGCATGCTTCCCGTCTCTTTCTCGCATCTTACCCGTTTTGAGTCTTTTCATTTTTTCGGTTTTCTTCGTTTCGGTTTGCTAAAACGAAAGAAAATAGTCAGTTTTGGTTAAATTAAACGCTGAGTCTGTGCGCACAAATTCACCTTATTGCTTCTGATGTAATATATTCAAAAGAAAACGAAAGTGCTAAAGCGCTAAAACAAAACAACATGAATATTTGATGGAGCAATAGAAATGCTGGATAACTTAAGACGTCGCGAGCAAATAATTGATCTGCTGTGCGATCAGGGTAGCGTTCGTGTCGAGCCACTGAGCGTCCATTTTGGTGTGTCATCGGTCACGATCCGCAACGACTTACGTTATCTGGAGCAGAAAGGATGCGTCATGCGCTCCTACGGCGGTGCGGTTCTCAATCAGCACTTCGCCCTTGACCGGCCTTTGCAGGATAAGGACCGGCTGAATCGCGATGTGAAAACGCGTATTGCCGAAAAAGCAGCCAGCTTTGTGAAAGATGGTGACACGTTAATCCTCGATTCCGGTTCGACCACCACGCTCATTCCTCCAATGTTAAAGAATCGCCGCGATCTGGTGGTGATGACCAATGCGCTCAACATTGCGTGGGAACTGGCGAATTTTGAGCGCGTAGACGTCATGATCCTGGGAGGGAATGTCAGGCAAAGCGTCTATTCATTGTATGGCCCTTCAGCAGAACACCAGCTCAGACAATACCGGTTTGATAAGCTTTTTTTGGGCGTTGATGGATTCTGCCTTGAAGCGGGGATTACCACGCCACATCCGGGAGAAGCACATCTGAATCAGGTAATGTGTGAGGTTGCGCAGGAGGTCACGGTAGTCGCTGACTCCAGCAAGTTTGGCCGCAAAAGTTTCTGTATGATTAGCGAAATCAGCGGGATTGACCGGGTGATTACCGACAGCGGTATCCCTGAAAATTATCACCGGACGTTAATCCAGCTTGGGGTGGATGTGGTGATTGCGGATGAATAACTGAAACTGCTGGCGAGATTTTCTCGCCAGCAGTGTTTTAGTGGGTCAGCGTACCCTGTTCAACCAGCAGCAATGCGGCACCGCGAACCCCGCTGGATGCACCATGGATGGCCGGGAATACGCGGGCAGGCTCTAATCCCGGGAACAAGTAACGTGACATGGCCTGCGGCAGTAACGTATAAATTTCCTCGATGTTGGAAACTCCACCGCCGAGAACAAAAGCATCGACATCCAGAATCAACTGCAATTGCGCCAGCGTACAACCCAACATATCAATCCATGCTTCTATGGTAGTAACGGCGCTGGCATTGCCATGACGATAATGCTCCAGCAGGGTCTCCATTTTGAGTTGTTCTCCACTGAAGTGTTTGTGGAGCCACAGTAAACCAGGACCGGATTGATAGCGTTCCAGACACCCTTGTAAGCCACAGCCGCACTTCAACTCCGGCAAGTGATAACGACGCATAAACGTTGCCGGAAGCGGTAAATGGCCGAACTCACTGGCCATTCGGTTGCGACCCCGATACAACTGACCGTCAATGACTAACCCTCCACCCATGCCGGTGCCAATAATGGCACCAAAAATTCGGGAGAACTGGCGAGCCTGCTGGGTATGGGCTTCCGAGAGTGCAAAACAGCAGCAGTCATTGTCCAGTTCAACCGAACGATTGAGGCGGTGGGCCAGATCGTTCATCACCTGGCGTCCTGTGAGGCAAGGCACGTTAGATGACAGTAATTTTCCGGTATGTCTGTCCATAAGACCGGGCATGCCGATGCCAATTTTTCCTTGCGTTCCAGTCGCCCAGTCGGCGGTATCAATAAGTGAAGTAAAGGTCGAAAGAAAGAGTTCATAATCCTGCACTGGCGTGGCGACGCGCTTACGCCAGCAAACCTGCATTTCCTTATCAAAAGCGACAATTTCAGTTTTGGTTCCACCAATATCAACACCGTAAAACATGCCTCATCTCCTCCGGCTTCACAGCGTAACCAGACAGTTTTCCTTGCGAGCGCGCTCTGCGGCAAAGACCATTAAGTGACTTTCCAGTGATTCATCCGGGCCAGAAAGGATCATATTTTGATCGTTGGCCATCACTGCGTGGATGAAGCGATCCATCAGGTAGTAATCGCCACCACCATGCCCCCCCATCTGGGTTTGTGTGCCAGCGGCGATCTCCTCGATCTGATGCACTGTTTCTTTGTCTGTCAGGAAATCAAACACCCGGATCTGCTCGCCATCGCCTTCCAGATAACCTCTGGTACCAAACAGGCGCGTTTTTCGATCTTCCATTTTGGTAAACGCGGTCATGGTAAAGGTCACTGTCTGCTGGTGGGCAAAACGTAAGTTAACAACCTGATGATCCACCACATCATTATCACAACGATAAACACAACGACCATAAGGCCCATCGCGCAGCGCCTGGCGAACATTCTCTTCGCTAGGATCGGCAGTCAGCACCCGACGGAAGTGTGGAGTGCATTTGTGGTTTTCACCCAGATAAATTTTGCAGGCAGACCAGGGACAGGTTGATTCAACCTGACAATCAAGGCAGCGGTCGGCGGCACCAGCAGGCTGATTCTCTTTCACAAAGTGACTCAGGCTACCAAATGATCCTACGTCCTGGCAGTTGTCGCTCATGATGTAGCGGATCCAGTCCAAATCATGACAGGATTTCTGTAACAACATAAATGACGATTCTGCTTCATTGCGCCAGTTACCACGTACAAACGAGTGCGCCTGATGCCAGTAACCTACGGGTTCGAGATGCTGCATGCTGACAATATCGCCAATTACGCCATCATCAAGCAGTGATTTCAGCTTTTGCGTATAGCGGGTGTAACGCAGGACGTGCGCGACGGCCAGTAATACGTTGTTGCGTTTGACCGCATCAATAATGATCCGGCAATCTTCTGGCGTAGGGGCGAGCGGTTTTTCCAGCAGAATGTGATAGCCGAGATTAGCAAACGCCACGGCAGGATCTTTGTGCATATTATCCTGCGTGCAAATAAGTACCACATCGGCCATTTTGGGTTGGGCCGCAGCTTCTTGCCAGTCGCAAAACACGTTATTTGGGTCAATCTTATGCTGTGCGACAAACTGCTGGCGGTATGCCTCTCTGGGCTCGGCAACGCCTACCACCTGCATTCTGTCTGGATGTTCAAGCGCATAGCGAGAATATATTTCTCCGCGCGCACCAGCCCCTACCACTAATACGGTCACTTTATTCGCACACATATAAACCTCTCATTTTTTACTTAGCCTGAATAACGGTCAGGCCAAATTTTCTTCATGTTTTTTATCAAACAAAAAGGCGGCATCCAGATTAAATTTCACTTTGATAGATTCACCGGGAAGTGGGGTCCAGTCGGGTGAGGAGTTAATACGTAAGATCATATGTTGCTCACCAATATCAAAATGCAGAAGGTCTTCGTTGCCCATCCTTTCTACGTTGGTAATGTGCGCATCGAACGCAGAGGCATCATGCTGCGAGGCTAACTGAATGGCCTCTGAGCGGATGCCAAACCAGACGCTGGAGTGCGGATATTGCTCCAGTAGGTTACTCAAGCGCGTATTTAATGGCAGGATTAAATTATCAGCCAGGCGCAGGCCACGAGTGCTGGGGTCAATATCAAGCAGCATAATATTCATTGCCGGATTACCAATAAAACCAGCAACAAATTTATTCCTGGGGTGATGGTAAATATTCCCTGGGGTATCCACCTGCATAATACGACCGCCATTTAGAACGCAAATCCTGTCTCCCATCGTCATCGCTTCAATCTGATCGTGCGTGACGTACACCATGGTTGCGCTCACGCCTTCGTGACGCAGTTGTCGATGCAGTTCTGTCAGCCGCACGCGCATTGAAACACGCAGTTTTGCATCCAGGTTGGACAGCGGCTCATCAAACAAAAAAACGTCTGGCTTACGCACGATGGCCCTGCCAACGGCTACTCGCTGGCATTGACCGCCTGAAAGCTGACCGGGCTTTTTGTCGAGCAATGTTTCGATTTCCAGCTTGTGTGCAGCTTCCCGGACGCGGATATCAATCTCTTCTTTGCTCATTTTCCCTAACAGACTGAATGCCATATTTTTATAAATCGTCATGTGGGGATAGAGGGCATAATTCTGGAAGACCATGGCAACGCCTCGCTCCTTTGGTAGCAGGTCGTTGACGCACTTCTCTCCGATTGCGATATGGCCATGAGTGATATCTTCCAGACCTGCAATCATGCGTAGCAGCGTTGATTTGGCGCAGCCTGATGGCCCGACAAACACCATGAATTCGCCGTCGTGGATTTCAAGATCAACGCCATGGATCGCCTGAAAGCCATTGGGATAGACTTTGCTTACTGCCTGTAATTGAATACCTGACATAACACTGCCCCTTATCCTTTAATTCCGGCACCAGCGATGCCGCGAATAAAATAGCGCTGGAAGAAGATATAAAGTAACAACATCGGGATAATCGCCAGCAATGCGCCCGCCATTAACATCGGATATTCCACGCCTGAGCGGCCAGAAAGTGAGGCTAATCCTACTGGTAATGTCATTTTATCCATGGAGGTGTTGACGATCAGCGGCCACATTAAATTATTCCAGCTCCACAGTCCGTTAATAATGACGCAGGCAATCAGTCCCGGTTTAATTAATGGCAGCATAATTTTGAAGAAAATAGTCAGATGGTTATACCCATCCATAATGGCTGCCTCTTCCAGTTCTTTAGGTACTGACAGAAAAAACTGACGTAATAAAAAGGCGCTATATATGCTGAATAAACCCGGTAACACCAGTCCAGGAATTGAGTTCAGCAAACCGATTTTTTCAACGGTTAAAAACTGTGGGATTAAAAAGATCTGACCGGGCACCATCAGAATTGAAATACACAGCATAAACAGGACATCTCGTCCTTTGAAACGCAGTCGGGAGAAACCGTACGCTGCCATTGCCGCAATCAGCGTCTGCAAAATGACGATGACCAGCGTGGAGACGATCGAGTTAAAGTAAAAGCTGCCAAAAGGCATTTCATGCAAGATTTTACCGTAAGCCTGAAACCCTGGGTTGGCGGGTAGCAGTATCGGCGGAAAGGCGATGCTTTCTGCCTGGGTTTTAAAAGAGGTGATGATCATCCAGATAAACGGAACCACCGTTACCAGCGTCGCGAGGATCATCAGGCCGTAAATTAGCCATTTTTCACGTTTTGTCATGAACATCGTGGTGCCTCACTGTGCTTTAAGTCGTTTACCAATCCATATTTGCAGCAGCGTCAGGACCATCGTGATAACGAAAATCACCACGGCGATTGCTGAGGCATACCCTTTTTCATGGTAGATAAAGGCGTATTTATAGAAGAGATAGGCGATGGTCATCGTCTGATCGTCCACCATGGATGAACTGCCAAACAGCAGATAAACCACATCGAAAATTTGCAGCGTTTCGATAAAAGAGATCACCAGTACGAAAAACAGCGTTGGGATCATTAGCGGTAAGGTAATAGACCAGAATCCACGCAATTTGCTGATGCCATCCAGCGACATCGCTTCATAAATTTGTTTGGGGATCCCCTGCAATCCAGCGAGCAGAATGATCATCTTCAGCGCAATAGCCGACCAGATGATAACCAACGAGGCGCTCAGACGGACGACATCGGGATCGGATAACCAACCGATGGCCGGAAGATCGAAAAAAGCCAGGATCTGATTAATTAAGCCGAAGTTTCGGTTCATCAACCACTGCCAGACCATAGCAATGGCCGCAGGCATAGTGACCGCGGGTAGAAATAACAGTGTGCGAAACAACCACTGACCGCGAATCGCCTGATTCAGGCCAATTGCGAGCAGTAATGACAAAATGGTGATTATCGGTACACAAATAAAAACATAGGCCAGGGTGTTATATATTGCTGAACGAAACTCATCATCGCTGAATAAATTAATATAGTTATCTAAGCTGATCGTCGTCCAGATCTGAAACTCGCCGAGGTCGGTGAAACTATAAAAAACGTTCTGGAAGAATGGAGTAAAGTAAAAAACAATTAACCCCGCCAGTAACGGCATAATCATTATCCATCCCCAGAAGCGTTCTTCTTTTTCCAGCTTGGTCAGGGATTTTTTATGCACTTCCCTGGCTGGTAATTGTGGGGATGCAGCTTCATCTGAATAGCTCATACAGACTCCGGGATGCTCACTGTGCAACCAAAATATATTGCGTGGGCGAAAGCGAGAGGGAGCATGGCTCCCTCAGGATTATTTCTGCATTTCTCGTTCAACGCGTTTTGCAACACCAGGCATGACTTTTTCTGGGTCAGTACCCGTCCAGACTTTTTTCAAGCCATCATTCAGGATGCTATTCCACTTGGCGGTATTGGAGCCTGCGGTTGGATATTTATGTGAGAAAGCCAATGAATCTATATAGGCTGAAACATCAATACCCTTAAAGCCTTCAGCCCACTCTTTGGCTACTTTTTGGTTGGCGGGGATCACGACTTTTCCCGTAGCCAGCGTCTGCTGCGCATGCTCAGAGCTCATGAACTCAATGAACTTCCACGCCGCATCTTTATGCTGACTTTTTGCTGACATGGCAAATGCCAGGCTATGGGATACACCTGCCTGCTCTGCCATTTTAGGCATTGGTACCACGCCGATGTGATCTTTAATCAGCTCGTTTTGAGAGAAGGGTAATGCCCACCATGAGCCCGCGTAGACCATGGCCACCCGGTTGGACTGAAAGACATCCGAGGCTTCCATCTCGCCTGGCGGTTGGATTAGTCCCGCGTTCAGCATGCTTTGAACATCGCGATAGACGGCGATGGCTTTGTCATTGGCAACATCCGTTTTGCCCTCAGGCAGGACAATTTTATCGCCAGCCTGTAATAGCAGGTTAAAATAACTGTCCTGTCCGCTGCTGAATTCCATTGCCAGTGGATAAGACTGTTTATCCAGCCCTTTACACAACTGCTCTGATTTTTGTTTTAAATCGTCCCATGTCCAGTTTTTATCGGGATAGCTCACGCCAGCCTGATCGAACATTTTTTTGTTGTACCAGACGGCAATTGCATCAATATCCCTTGGGATGGCATATTGCTGCGACTGGTATTGATAGGCATCGACTGAGCTTTTAACAAAATCATCCAGTTTCGGCGCTGATTTCTCTTTCAGATAATTGCTCAGTGGTTCCAGCATGCCATTTTTAACATATTGCTGGAAATTAGGCATATTCATCCAGAATACATCCGGTGCTACATTTCCACCGACTGCTGAACTTAGCTTGATAAAATATTGGTCATAAGGTGTTAATTCAATTTCGACTTTGATGCCAGGGTTGTTTTTTTCGAATTCATTAACGAGCTGTTGTTCGCCAGGGAGTTGATTACGGTCCCATAACGTGTAGCGTAATTTAACAGGCTTTGCGTCCGATTGGCCTTCAGCACTTGCGACGACAGGAGTTGCCAGTAAACAGGAAATAAGACAGGCCAATGCGACATTATTTTTATTCAGGGTATACATAACTTCCCTCTTTATTCAGGTCAGAATGCTTATGAGGTAAATTACAGGAGCCTATGAATAATCTGTTTTACATCGGAGAAAGTCAAAGCGGTAAAAAATAGGGGATTATCGCATTAAAACAAGGTCGTCTTTCGGTAGGTTTCTCTTTTATCAAAACGAAAATATAACATAAAACAATGGCGATATTATTTCGTTTAATTTCATGTTGTTAGGTTCATTTTGTGGGTTTGAATCGAAAAAAACAGATGTTTAAAAAAACCTCTTAAAATGCGAACGTTATCACTTTATTTGTTGTTACATAGACATAAAAAACGGGGATAAATCCCCGTTTTTTCGTTGGCTTTCGTTTCGATAATCAGGTCACTGGCGCCGGGTTAAACACCGCCAGCTGGTTATGCAGTCCCCACTGGTCCGAGAAGGTTTTCTTACGCCCGCTGGCGACGTCGAGAATAAATTCGAACAGTTTCAGACCCACATCTTCAATGGTTTCTTCTCCGGTGGCGATGGTGCCCGCGTTAATGTCCATCAGGTCAAACCAACGGTTGGCCAGCTCGGTGCGTGTCGCCATTTTAATCACCGGCACGGCCATCAGGCCATACGGCGTACCGCGACCGGTAGTGAACACCTGCACGGTGATCCCGGAGGCGACCTGCTGTGTACCGCAAACAAAATCACTGGCGGGGGTTGCAGCGTAAATCAGGCCACGTTTGGTTGGACGCTGACCCGGCGACAATACTTCGACAATCGCGCTCTTGCCAGACTTGGCAATTGAACCCAGCGCCTTTTCCACCACGTTTGCCAGGCCGCCTTTCTTGTTGCCCGGAGAAGGGTTAGCGCTGCGATCCGTTTTGCCCATATCAAGGTAGTTATCGTACCAGGCCATCTCTTCGAGCAGGCGTTTACCTACTTCTTCGTTAATCGCACGTGGGGTCAGAAGGTGGATGGCATCGCGCACTTCGGTTACTTCAGAGAACATTACGGTCGCGCCGCAGCGTACTAACAGGTCGGAGGCATAACCCACCGCCGGGTTGGCCGTCACGCCGGAGAACGCATCGCTACCGCCGCACTGCATGCCGACCACCAGTTCTGAAGCCGGGCAGGTTTCACGTTGGCGCTGATTGAGTTTTGCCAGGTGACGTTCGGCCACCTGCAGAATATCGGTGACCATCGATTGAAAGCCGACGTGCTTTTCATCCTGCAGGCTGACGATACTGGCGCTGTCGACCGGAATACTTTTCACGTCGTGCGTGCCTTCCAGCAGCCGCTCTGGCTGCAGTTTTTCGCAACCGAGGCCGATGACCATCACTTCACCGCCAAAATTTGGGTTAAGCGCAATATTGTGAATGGTGCGAATCGGCACGATGGCGGCTGGAGCATTGATCGCCACGCCGCAGCCGTAGAGATGATTGAGCCCCACCACACCGTCGACGTTCGGGTATTTAGGCAGCAGATCGCGCTCAATGATTTTCACCACATAATCCACCACGCCCGCTACGCAGTGCACGCTGGTGGAGATACCGAGTAGATTTTTGGTACCAACGCTACCGTCAGCATTGCGGTAACCTTCAAAGGTATAACCCTCAAGAGGCGGCAGCGGCTCTGGCACTTTAGTTGCCAGCGGCAGCGTCTCCAGCGGCGGGGCTTTGGGCAGCTCAACCATTGATTCATCAATCCAGCTGCCGCGTGGGATATCGCGAACGGCATAGCCTATCACTTCGCCATAACGCACGATTTCGCCATGAACAGGAATATCCAATAGCGCCACTTTATGACCCTGGGGAATATGTTCAATGAGTTCCAGTCCGTCCGGAAAACGCGTTCCGGCTTTCAGACCATTGTCATTGACAATTATCGCCACATTATCTGTTTCGTGAACTTTAATATAAAACGCCGTTGGCGATTCTTGTCTGATTTCGATGTCGGCCATTGTCCAGTATTCTCCAACAAGGTGGTGATAATAGTGTGGATATTTATATTTTGAATCTAATTGTAAGTAATAAAGATTCGGTATCGTGAAATAAGAATGTCAGGAGTTTAACGTGAAGAATGTGACGATGATCACTTAAACTCAGCAAGGCCGCGTTACCAGTGGTAGCAATACGTAAATGTGTGCATTAGCGCCCATGCTTGTGTGCATATGCCCAAAACATTAATTTAATAACGTGTATTTAATGAGCGCTTGCACAATGATTAACGTTGTGCTGATGATTATACTAAATCACGGTTTCATAACGTCTGATAAATTATTATCTATTTTTATTATCGGTAATTTATCACGAGAAATACCCACAAAATAATAATAAAAACCTTTTATGTGCCCGAGGTAAATAGAATGATATTGGATACAGTTGTCGAGAAAAAGAAAAGTACGCACACCCGTTATTTAATATTGCTGATAATATTTATTGTTACAGCCGTTAACTATGCGGACCGTGCGACGCTGTCTATTGCCGGAACTGAAGTGGCGAAAGAGTTACATCTCAGCGCCATCTCAATGGGTTACATTTTCTCAGCCTTCGGCTGGGCTTACCTGTTGATGCAAATCCCCGGCGGCTGGCTGCTGGATAAATTCGGCTCGAAGAAAGTCTACACCTACAGTTTGTTCTTCTGGTCACTGTTTACCTTCCTGCAGGGCTTTGTGGACATGTTCCCGCTGGCCTGGGCGGGTATTTCAATGTTCATCATGCGCTTTATGCTGGGCTTCTCGGAAGCGCCATCCTTCCCGGCTAATGCCCGTATCGTGGCGGCCTGGTTCCCAACGAAAGAGCGCGGCACGGCATCTGCGATTTTTAACTCCGCACAGTATTTCTCCCTGGCGCTGTTTTCCCCGCTGCTCGGCTGGCTGACCTTCGCCTGGGGCTGGGAGCACGTCTTTACCGTGATGGGCGTGATTGGTTTTGTGCTTACCGGACTGTGGGTAAAGTTTATTCATAACCCAACCGATCACCCACGCATGTCGCAAGAAGAGTTGAAGTTTATCTCTGAAAACGGCGCGGTCGTGGATATGGACCATAAAAAACCGGGCGATGTGAAGTCAGGTGGTCCTAAACTGCATTATATCAAGCAGTTGCTCACGAACCGTATGATGCTTGGTGTGTTCTTTGGCCAGTATTTTATCAACACAATTACCTGGTTTTTTCTCACCTGGTTCCCGATTTACCTGGTTCAGGAAAAAGGTATGTCGATTCTGAAAGTGGGCCTGGTGGCTTCGATTCCGGCACTGTGTGGGTTTTTCGGTGGCGTGCTCGGCGGCGTGTTCTCTGATTATCTGATTAAACGTGGTTTCAGCATTACCCTGGCGCGTAAGCTGCCGATAGTGCTCGGCATGTTGCTCGCATCGACCATTATTCTGTGTAACTACACCGATAATACCGCTCTTATGGTGGCGCTGATGGCGCTGGCGTTCTTCGGTAAAGGTTTCGGTGCGCTGGGTTGGCCGGTGATTTCCGATACCGCGCCGAAAGAGATTGTCGGTCTGTGCGGTGGGGTATTTAACGTATTTGGCAACGTGGCTTCCATCGTCACCCCGCTGGTGATTGGGTATCTGGTGAGCGAGCTGCACTCATTTAATGCTGCGCTGATGTTTGTAGGGTGCTCGGCGCTGATGGCAATGGTTTGCTACCTGTTTATTGTCGGTGACATTAAACGTATGGAATTGCAGAAATAAATAAAGGTATAGGCGATGAATAACACGATTTTCCCGAATAAGTTTAAAGCGGCCCTCGCGGCGCAACAAATTCAGATTGGCTGCTGGTCTGCATTGGCCAGCCCAATCAGTACCGAAGTTTTAGGCCTGGCAGGTTTTGACTGGCTGGTACTGGATGGCGAACATGCGCCGAATGATATCTCGACGTTTATTCCGCAATTGATGGCGCTGAAAGGCAGCGACAGCGCGGCGGTAGTGCGTGTACCAACCAACGAGCCGGTAATTATCAAGCGTCTGCTGGATATCGGGTTTTACAACTTCCTGATCCCGTTCGTTGAGACGGAAGAAGAAGCGGTTAACGCTGTGGCGTCGACCCGCTATCCGCCGGAAGGTATTCGCGGCGTGTCCGTATCCCATCGCGCCAATATGTTTGGCACCGTACCGGACTACTTTGCGCAGTCGAATAAGAACATCACCATCATCGTGCAGATCGAAAGTCAGCAGGGCGTTGATAACGTTGACGCAATCGCGGCGACAGAAGGCGTTGACGGTGTCTTCGTCGGACCAAGCGATCTGGCCGCGGCGCTAGGTCACCTCGGCAATGCGTCACATCCTGATGTGCAGAAAGCTATCCAGCACATTTTTGCCCGCGCGAAAGCACACGGAAAACCAAGCGGCATTCTGGCCCCGGTAGAGGCGGATGCGCGTCGTTATCTGGAGTGGGGCGCGACGTTTGTTGCCGTTGGCAGCGACCTTGGCGTGTTCCGTTCAGCCACGCAGAAACTGGCTGATTCTTTTAAGAAATAACCACCATCGACAGTAGAGAGAGATAAAGACATGACAATGAAAGTTGGTTTTATTGGCCTCGGTATTATGGGTAAACCAATGAGTAAAAACCTCCTCAAGGCAGGTTACTCGCTGGTGGTTGCTGACCGTAACCCGGAATCCATTGCGGAAGTAATTGCCGCAGGCGCTGAAACCGCCGCCACGGCGAAAGATATCGCTGAGCAGTGTGATGTGATCATCACCATGCTGCCGAACTCTCCGCATGTTAAGGAAGTGGCACTGGGTGAAGGCGGCATTATTGAAGGGGCGAAACCGGGCACAGTGCTTATCGACATGAGCTCCATTGCACCGTTGGCCAGCCGTGAAATTAGCGACGCGCTGAAAGCGAAAGGCGTGGATATGCTGGATGCGCCGGTCAGCGGCGGCGAGCCAAAAGCGATTGACGGCACGTTGTCGGTGATGGTCGGCGGCGATAAAGCGATTTTCGACAAGTACTACGATCTGCTGAAAGCGATGGCAGGCTCCGTGGTGCATACCGGTGAAATTGGCGCGGGTAACGTCACCAAGCTGGCGAATCAGGTGATTGTGGCGCTGAACATTGCCGCGATGTCTGAAGCGCTGACGCTGGCGACCAAAGCGGGTGTGAATCCGGACCTGGTGTATCAGGCGATCCGTGGCGGGCTGGCAGGCAGCACCGTGCTGGATGCGAAAGCGCCGATGGTGATGGATCGCAACTTTAAACCAGGTTTCCGTATTGACCTGCATATCAAAGACCTGGCGAACGCGCTGGATACCTCTCATGGCGTTGGCGCTCAGTTGCCGCTGACTGCAGCAGTCATGGAGATGATGCAGGCGCTACGCGCAGATGGATTGGGTACTGCCGATCACAGTGCGCTCGCATGCTACTACGAAAAACTGGCGAAAGTGGAAGTCACTCGCTAACAAGAAGGGCGCGGATGTGCGCCCTGTATTTCTTGCCTTGCGCGGCACAGTCAGGCTACATAACTATGAAAATCGTAATTGCCCCAGACTCTTATAAAGAAAGCCTTTCTGCCACCGAGGTAGCTCAGGCAATAGAAAAAGGATTTCGGGAAATTTTCCCCGATGCGCAATATGTTTCTGTTCCGGTTGCCGATGGCGGCGAAGGAACGGTTGAAGCCATGATTGCCGCGACGCAAGGGAGTGAACATTCAGCGCAAGTAACGGGGCCGCTGGGCGAAAAAGTGAATGCCTGCTGGGGCATGTCTGGAGATGGTAAAACTGCGTTTATCGAAATGGCGGCAGCCAGCGGTCTGGCGTTGGTGCCTCCTGAAAAGCGCAACCCTTTAGTCACTACGTCACGCGGTACCGGAGAGCTGATTTTGCAGGCGCTGGATAGCGGTGCGCAGAGCATCATTATTGGCATCGGCGGCAGTGCCACCAACGACGGTGGCGCGGGTATGGTGCAGGCGCTGGGGGCAAAACTTTGCGACGCCAACGGGACAGAAATTGGCTATGGTGGTGGAAGCCTGATGAGTCTGAACTCCATCGATATCTCGGGTCTGGATCCGCGCTTAAAAACCTGTTCCATTCGCGTGGCCTGTGATGTGACTAATCCACTCATCGGCGATTCTGGCGCTTCGCGCATTTTTGGCCCGCAGAAAGGGGCGACGGAAGAACGCATTCTCGAACTGGACCGTAATCTGTCTCATTATGCCGACATTATTAAAAAGTCTCTGCGGGTTGATGTGAAAGATGTGCCAGGCTCCGGTGCGGCAGGTGGAATGGGCGCGGCATTAATGGCTTTTTTAGGCGCCGAGCTGCGCAGCGGTATCGAGATTGTGACCCAGGCGCTCAATCTGGAAGAGCATATTCACGACTGTACGCTGGTGGTGACCGGCGAAGGGCGGATCGACAGCCAGAGCATTCACGGCAAAGTGCCGGTAGGCGTGGCGAATGTCGCGAAGAAGTACCACAAGCCGGTTATTGGTATTGGCGGCAGCCTGACGCGCGATGTGGAGGTAGTGCATCAATATGGTATCGATGCGGTATTTAGCGTATTGACCAGCATCAGCACGCTGGAAGAGGCCTTCCGTGGGGCATTTGATAATATTTATCGCGCCTCAAGAAACATCGCTGCCACGTTAGCGATAGGAATGCGCAGTGCGGGGTGACATTGCCCCGCAAACCCTCTATACTGCGCGCCGAAGCTGACCAGACAGTCGCCGCTTCGTCGTCGTCCTCTTCGGGGGAGACGGGCGGAGGGGAGGAAAGTCCGGGCTCCATAGGGCAGGGTGCCAGGTAACGCCTGGGGGGGAAACCCACGACCAGTGCAACAGAGAGCAAACCGCCGATGGCCCACGCAAGTGGGATCAGGTAAGGGTGAAAGGGTGCGGTAAGAGCGCACCGCGCGGCTGGTAACAGTCCGTGGCACGGTAAACTCCACCCGGAGCAAGGCCAAATAGGGGTTCACAAGGTACGGCCCGTACTGAACCCGGGTAGGCTGCTTGAGCCAGTGAGCGATTGCTGGCCTAGATGAATGACTGTCCACGACAGAACCCGGCTTATCGGTCAGCTTCACTCTTTAATAAAACCCCGCTTCGGCGGGGTTTTTGCTTTCTGGGCGGTTGCCATGCCTGATGGCGCTGCGCTTATCAGGCCTACTGGGGGAGAGACTGGTTTTGTAGGCCGGATAAGGTGTTTACACCGCCATCCGGCAGAGGTTTTACAGCGAGCATTGAGATTGGTTTTCGAGGATGCAGGCGCTTATTTCCTTCCTATCTAATTTTTATATCCCTATTATTTATGCACCAAATTTCTTTTATCTGAGGGGAATGTGTCGGTGGATATTTCTAATTTTGTGACAACCAACACAAAACGCTGCGCGATACGTTTTTATCGAGAACAATCGAACGCAATCGATCGCCATCACAAAATTACTTGCTAATAAATCGCACAAAATCAGTGTTAATATAATGTTGCATATGATAATTGTTTGTATTTTTTAGATTGAATTTTAATAAATGCAATGTTTCTTTACAAACAAATGTGGCGAAAAAATGTGATGCATAACGTTATTTAATCGCCATAATCATTAAAATATAATTAAATTTGATAAGTTGTTTATTAAATTTAAGCGCCATCTTGCCTGATAATTGTTCTGTAATTGATTGAAATATAGCCTTTCATGGTTTTAAAAAATAGTGGAAAAAATGGGGGTGTTATAGCCATAAAAAATCGTTATCCCCCCATCTTTTTTTGACTAAAGTCAGGATAAAGTGAGATCGATAATTCATATCTATATGATTATTAAGTGATTTAAATTTTAATGATAGTCTTACAAAATGTAAGTCAAGGGGATTTGTGAGGGGTAGCACATATCCTTGTTCGCTTAATTTGGTACACTTCCTGCCGTCAACAAAGTAATTAACGCAGGTCGATATGAATACTATTACACTCCCTAAAACACAGCACTTAGTGGTCTTTCAGGAAGTCATTAGAAGCGGTTCTATCGGCTCAGCTGCAAAAGAATTAGGTTTAACTCAACCGGCTGTCAGCAAAATCATTAATGATGTAGAGGCTTATTTCGGTATTGAGTTAGTTGTACGTAAAAATACTGGTGTGACATTGACTCAGGCAGGGCAGGTGATGCTCTCATGGTCTGAATCTATTACCCGTGAAATGAAAAACATGGTTGATGAGATGAACAGCATGACGAGCAACGCAGTCGTTGATGTGTCGTTTGGCTTTCCTTCACTGATTGCCTTCACCATCATGTCCGGCATGATTAAAAAATTCAAAGAAGTGTTCCCGAAGGCGCAGGTTTCTATGTATGAAGCTCAGCTCTCCTCCTTCTTACCGGCAATCCGTGACGGACGTCTGGATTTCGCCATCGGTACGCTGAGTGATGAGATGAAACTGCACGATCTGCATGTTGAACCGCTCTTTGAGTCAGACTTTATCCTGGTTGCCAGCAAGTCCCGAACATGCACCGGCATCACCTCGCTGAGCGCGTTGAAAAACGAACAGTGGGTGTTGCCACAAACGAATATGGGGTACTACAGCGAACTTCTTACCACGTTACAGAATAATGGCATCAGCAGTGAAAACATCGTTAAAACAGACTCTGTCGTTACGATTTATAATCTTGTTCTCAATGCTGATTTCTTAACAGTAATTCCCTGCGATATGACCACACCGTTTGGCTCAAACCAGTTTATTACTATCCCGGTAGAAGAAACCTTACCCGTCGCGCGTTATGCCGCCGTGTGGTCGAAAAATTATCGAATTAAAAAAGCAGCATCTATTTTGGTGGAATTAGCCAAAGAGTATTCATCATATAATTGTCGGAGACGAAGGCAATTAATTGAAATTGATTAAAGATTGAATTTGTTTTAACACGAAATAAACGCCATTTGTCTATATCTGACAATGGTTACGGCTATCTATTTACTTTAATACCCAGGTAAGAGGTTCTAATGCACATTACATACGATCTCCCAGTTGCAATTGAAGATATCCTCGAAGCGAAAAAAAGACTTGCGGGGAAAATTTATAAAACGGGAATGCCTCGCTCTAACTATTTTAGTGAACGTTGCAAAGGGGAAATTTTCCTCAAGTTTGAAAACATGCAGCGTACCGGTTCATTTAAAATCCGTGGTGCTTTTAACAAGCTCAGTTCATTAACCGAAGCTGAAAGATGTAAGGGCGTGGTGGCTTGCTCTGCAGGTAACCATGCGCAAGGTGTTTCTCTCTCCTGCGCTATGCTCGGAATCGACGGCAAAGTGGTGATGCCGAAAGGCGCACCGAAGTCTAAAGTAGCGGCAACCTGCGATTATTCCGCAGAAGTTGTGCTGCACGGCGACAACTTCAACGACACCATCGCTAAGGTTAGCGAGATTGTGGAAACTGAAGGCCGTATCTTTATTCCACCCTATGATGACCCGAAAGTTATTGCTGGTCAGGGCACTATTGGTCTGGAAATTCTGGAAGACTTGTACGATGTCGATAACGTGATTGTGCCAATTGGCGGTGGTGGACTGATTGCTGGTATTGCGGTGGCAATTAAATCTATTAACCCGACCATTAAAATTATTGGCGTACAGTCTGAAAACGTTCACGGCATGGCGGCTTCTTTCCACGCTGGAGAAATAACCACGCACCGAACGACCGGCACCCTGGCGGATGGTTGTGACGTCTCCCGCCCGGGTACTTTAACGTATGAAATCGTTCGTGAGTTGGTAGATGACATTGTCCTGGTCAGCGAAGATGAAATTCGCAACAGCATGGTGGCATTAATTCAGCGAAATAAAGTTGTGACTGAAGGTGCCGGCGCGCTGGCATGCGCAGCATTATTAAGCGGGAAATTAGATAGCTATATCCAGAACAGAAAAACAGTCAGCATTATTTCTGGCGGTAATATCGACCTTTCTCGTGTATCTCAAATTACTGGTTTAGTTGACGCTTAATATACTTCGTTGAGGATAGGATATGAGTACTACTGATAGCATTGTATCCAGCCAGACAAAACAGTCGTCCTGGCGCAAATCGGACACCACCTGGACACTGGGTTTATTTGGTACAGCCATCGGCGCTGGGGTGCTGTTCTTCCCTATCCGCGCAGGTTTTGGCGGACTGATCCCCATTCTGATCATGCTGGTGTTAGCATACCCCATCGCTTTCTATTGCCACCGTGCGCTGGCACGCCTGTGTCTTTCCGGTTCTAACCCTTCCGGTAACATCACAGAAACGGTTGAAGAGCACTTTGGTAAAACGGGCGGCGTGGTTATCACGTTCCTCTACTTCTTTGCGATTTGTCCGCTGCTGTGGATTTATGGCGTCACCATTACCAACACCTTTATGACCTTCTGGGAAAACCAGCTGCAGATGCCAGCGTTAAACCGTGGCTTCGTGGCACTGTTCCTGCTGCTGTTGATGGCATTCGTCATCTGGTTTGGTAAAGATCTGATGGTTAAAGTGATGAGCTACCTGGTATGGCCGTTCATTGCCAGCCTGGTGCTTATTTCTCTGTCCCTGATCCCTTACTGGAACTCTGCGGTTATCGATCAGGTTGATCTCAGCAATATCGCCCTGACTGGCCATGACGGCATCCTGGTTACCGTATGGCTGGGTATTTCCATCATGGTGTTCTCTTTCAACTTCTCGCCAATCGTTTCTTCCTTCGTCGTCTCTAAACGCGAAGAGTATGAGAAAGATTACGGTCGCGAATTCACCGAGCAGAAATGTTCTAAAATCATCTCCCGCGCCAGTATGCTGATGGTTGCGGTAGTAATGTTCTTCGCCTTTAGCTGCCTGTTCACGCTCTCTCCGGCAAACATGGCGGATGCGAAAGCGCAAAACATTCCTGTGCTGTCTTACCTGGCAAACCACTTCGCTTCACTGTCCGGTACGAAGTCCACCTTCGCAACTGTTCTGGAGTACGGTGCTTCAATCATCGCCCTGGTTGCTATCTTCAAATCTTTCTTCGGCCACTATCTGGGGACGCTGGAAGGTCTGAACGGTCTGGTGCTGAAGTTTGGTTACAAAGGCGATAAAACGAAAGTTTCTGCCGGCAAACTTAATACCATCAGCATGATCTTCATCATGGGATCCACCTGGGTTGTGGCTTACGCCAACCCGAACATCCTGGACCTGATTGAAGCAATGGGCGCGCCGATTATTGCCTCTCTGCTCTGCCTGCTGCCGATGTATGCCATCCGTAAAGCGCCATCACTGGCGAAATACCGTGGCCGTCTGGATAACGTGTTTGTTACCGTGATTGGTCTGCTGACCATCCTGAACATCGTCTACAAACTGTTTTAATCCTTAAGCTCAGGATGAGCGGAGTAGTGAAATGAATGAGTTTCCGGTAGTACTGGTTATTAACTGTGGTTCGTCTTCCATTAAATTCTCAGTGTTGGATGCAGCAAACTGTGAAGTTTTAATGGCGGGGATCGCAGACGGTATTAACTCTGAAAATGCGTTCATAGCAATTAATGGGGGAGAGCCAGCTAAGCTGGCTCACCACAGCTACGAAGACGCATTAAAAGCAATTGCCGTTGAACTAGAGAAACGTAATTTAATGGACAGTGTGGCCTTAATTGGCCACCGCATTGCCCACGGCGGAAATATCTTTACCGAATCAGCAATTATTACTGACGAAGTTATCGATAATATTCGTCGGGTATCGCCGCTAGCTCCGTTACATAATTATGCGAACCTGAGTGGGATCGAATCTGCTCAGTACCTTTTCCCAGGCGTGCAGCAGGTGGCGGTATTTGATACCAGCTTCCACCAGACGATGGCTCCTGAAGCCTATCTGTACGGTTTACCGTGGAAATATTTTGAGGAGTTGGGCGTTCGTCGTTATGGCTTCCACGGCACGTCGCACCGCTATGTTTCTCAACGGGCGCATGAGCTTCTTGACCTGCAGAGTGATGACTCCGGTCTGGTTGTGGCGCACCTTGGGAACGGCGCGTCAATCTGTGCGGTACGTAATGGACAGAGCGTTGATACCTCAATGGGCATGACGCCGCTGGAAGGGCTGATGATGGGCACACGCAGCGGCGACGTCGATTTCGGCGCGATGGCGTGGATTGCCAGCGAAACCAACCAGACGCTGAACGACCTTGAGCGCGTAGTGAATAAAGAGTCCGGTTTACTGGGTATTTCCGGTCTGTCCTCTGACTTACGTACGTTAGAAAAAGCCTGGCACGAAGGACATGAGCGTGCGCAGCTGGCGATTAAAACGTTTGTGCATCGTATTGCACGCCATATCGCCGGACATGCCGCATCGCTGCATCGTCTTGATGGGATTATTTTCACCGGCGGAATTGGTGAGAACTCGGTATTAATTCGTCGTCTGGTTATTGAACATCTCGCCGTTTTAGGGGTGAATATCGACAGCGAAATGAATAGCCTGCCAAATTCCCATGGCGAAAGAATTATCTCTAATAAAGATGCTCGTGTTATTTGTGCGGTTATTCCCACAAATGAAGAGAAAATGATTGCGCGTGATGCCATTGCCTTAGGCAAAATTAATACACCAGTAGAATTTGCATAATTAAATTTCAGCAGAGAGATTATTTTTCATGAAGGTAAATATCGATACCAGCGATATGCTGTATGCCGAAGCCTGGAATGGCTTTAAAGGTACGGACTGGAAAGAAGAAATTAATGTCCGTGATTTTATTCAGCACAACTATACGCCTTATGAAGGGGATGAATCTTTCCTCGCCGAAGCAACGCCTGCGACCACTGCATTGTGGGAAAAAGTTATGGCGGGCATCCGTATTGAAAACTCGACGCACGCGCCGGTTGATTTCGATACCAATATTGCGACCACGATAACCGCGCATGACGCCGGTTATATTGAACAAGAACTGGAAAAAATCGTCGGTCTACAAACGGATAAGCCGCTCAAGCGTGCTCTGCATCCGTTTGGCGGCATCAATATGATCAAAAGCTCTTTTGATGCTTATGGTCGTGAGATGGATGCTGATTTTGAATACCAGTTTACTGAACTGCGTAAAACCCATAACCAGGGCGTATTCGACGCCTACTCTCCGGATATGCTGCGCTGCCGTAAATCCGGCGTGCTGACCGGCCTGCCGGATGGTTACGGTCGTGGTCGTATCATCGGTGATTATCGCCGCGTCGCGCTGTACGGTATCCGCTATCTGGTGCGTGAGCGTGAACTGCAGTTTGCCGATCTCCAGTCGAACCTGGAGTGGGGCCAGAATCTTGAAGCCACGATTCGTCTTCGCGAAGAGCTGTCTGAACACCGTCGCGCCCTGCTGCAAATGCAGGAAATGGCGGCGAAATACGGCTGCGATATCTCCCGTCCGGCGCGTAATGCGCAGGAAGCGGTGCAGTGGGTGTATTTTGCTTACCTGGCTGCGGTGAAATCGCAGAACGGTGGCGCTATGTCGCTGGGCCGTACCGCATCGTTCCTCGACATCTACATTGAGCGCGACTTCAAAGCGGGAATTTTAAACGAGCAGCAGGCGCAGGAGCTGATCGACCACTTCATTATGAAGATCCGTATGGTGCGCTTCCTGCGTACGCCGGAATTCGACACCCTGTTCTCAGGCGACCCAATCTGGGCGACCGAAGTTATCGGCGGTATGGGACTGGATGGCCGCACGCTGGTGACCAAAAACTCGTTCCGCTATCTGCATACGCTGCACACCATGGGCCCGGCACCTGAGCCGAACCTGACGGTGCTGTGGTCTGAGCAGCTACCGATAGCCTTCAAAAAGTACGCCGCCCAGGTGTCTATCATCACCTCGTCTTTGCAGTATGAAAACGACGATCTGATGCGTGCCGACTTTGACAGCGATGACTATGCCATTGCCTGCTGCGTCAGCCCGATGGTTATCGGCAAGCAAATGCAGTTCTTCGGGGCGCGTGCCAACCTCGCCAAAACGTTGCTGTATGCAATCAACGGCGGCGTGGATGAGAAGCTGAAAATCCAGGTCGGGCCGAAAACGGCACCGCTGATGGATGACGTGTTGGACTACGACACGGTGATGGAGAGCCTGGACCACTTTATGGACTGGCTGGCCGTGCAGTACATTAGCGCGCTGAACATCATCCACTACATGCACGACAAGTACAGCTACGAAGCTTCGCTGATGGCGCTGCACGATCGTGATGTCTATCGCACGATGGCCTGTGGTATGGCGGGTCTGTCCGTGGCGGCGGATTCTCTGTCGGCTATCAAATATGCTCGCGTGAAACCGATTCGTGATGAAAATGGTCTGGCAGTTGATTTCGAAATCGAAGGCGACTATCCGCAATACGGTAACAACGACGAGCGCGTAGACAGCATTGCCTGCGACCTGGTCGAACGCTTTATGAAGAAAATTAAGGTGTTGCCAACCTACCGTAACGCGGTGCCGACGCAGTCCATTCTGACCATTACCTCCAACGTGGTGTACGGACAGAAAACCGGTAACACGCCGGACGGACGTCGCGCAGGTACGCCGTTTGCGCCAGGGGCGAACCCGATGCACGGCCGCGATCGTAAAGGTGCGGTGGCGTCGTTAACCTCGGTTGCCAAACTGCCGTTCACCTATGCCAAAGACGGTATCTCGTACACCTTCTCCATTGTTCCGGCAGCGCTGGGCAAAGAGGATGGGGTGCGTAAAACCAACCTGGTCGGTCTGCTGGACGGTTACTTCCACCATGAAGCACATGTGGAAGGTGGTCAGCATCTAAACGTTAACGTTATGAACCGTGAAATGTTGATGGATGCCATTGAGCACCCGGAAAACTATCCGAACCTGACGATCCGCGTGTCTGGTTATGCGGTGCGCTTCAACGCGCTGACCCGCGAACAGCAGCAGGATGTTATTTCACGTACTTTCACCCAGGCGCTCTGACGCCGGAGGGACTATGAGAAAAGTAATTGCAACCGAATGTGCGCCAGGGGCGATTGGGCCTTACGTACAGGGTGTGGATCTGGGCAGCATGGTGTTGACGTCAGGTCAAATCCCGGTATGTCCACAGACCGGTGAAGTGGCAGAAAACGTGGCCGATCAGGCGCGTCAAAGCCTGGAAAACGTGAAAGCGATCGTCGAGTCCGCAGGTTTGAAAGTGAGCGATATCGTGAAGACGACCGTTTTCGTTTCTGACCTGAACGACTTCGCCACCATTAATCAGGTGTACCAGCAGTTCTTTGATGAGCATAAGGCAATTTACCCTACGCGCAGCTGCGTACAGGTCGCCCGCTTACCAAAGGATGTGAAGCTGGAGATTGAAGCCATCGCCGTACGTGGCGACACGCTGTAATCCCTTGCGGGGCGATCTCAGGATCGCCCCGATCCTTAATGAGTGTGAAACCTGGTCTTCACTGAACGGCAATCCGAGGGTGTGGATATGATTAGCGCATTCGATATTTTTAAGATTGGCATTGGACCTTCCAGCTCCCATACCGTGGGGCCAATGAACGCAGGTAAAAGCTTTATCGATCTGTTGGTCAGCAGCGGGGAACTTCCCAAGGCTACGCATATTGTGGTCGATCTTTATGGATCGCTCTCCCTGACCGGAAAAGGTCATGCGACGGATGTCGCCATCATGATGGGACTGGCCGGTAACAGTCCGCAAAACGTTAATATAGATTCTATCGCTGGTTTTACTCAGGAAGTGGCCCGTACCGGACGTTTACCGGTTGCAGAGGGCACGCATATTGTCGATTTCTCCCCAGACAAAAATATCCTCTTCCACGCCGAAACGCTGCCGCGCCATGAAAATGGCATGCGTATCACCGCATGGAACGGCACCGAGACGCTATTAAGCAAAACCTATTACTCCGTCGGCGGTGGTTTTATCGTTGAAGAGGAGCAATTTGGTCAGGCGCATGATGTTGAAGCACACGTGCCCTACAATTTTCATTCCGCCAGCGAACTGCTGAAACTGTGTGAGCGCAACGGGCTGTCTGTTTCCGGCCTGATGATGCAGAACGAGCTGGCGATGCGTAGCAAAGAAGAAATCGATGCTGGTTTTGCCGCCATCTGGGATGTCATGCACGCCGGCATTGAGCGCGGCATGAACACCGAAGGCGTCCTGCCGGGTCCATTGAACGTCCCGCGCCGCGCCGTGGCATTACGTCGGTTACTGGTTTCCAGCGATAATCTGTCCAGCGACCCGATGAACGTTATCGACTGGATCAACATGTTCGCGCTGGCCGTGAGCGAAGAAAACGCCGCCGGATGCCGGGTTGTGACGGCACCGACCAACGGCGCATGTGGAATTATCCCTGCCGTATTGGCCTATTACGACAAGTTCCGCCGTCCGGTGAATGCAAACTCCATTGCCCGTTACTTGCTGGCCGCGGGGGCGATAGGGGCGCTGTATAAGATGAACGCCTCTATTTCTGGTGCCGAAGTCGGCTGCCAGGGTGAAATTGGCGTAGCCTGTTCAATGGCGGCAGCCGGGCTGACCGAGTTGCTCGGCGGTAGCCCGTCGCAGGTTTGTATTGCGGCGGAAATCGCCATGGAGCATAACCTGGGGCTGACCTGCGATCCGGTTGCTGGACAGGTGCAAATACCGTGTATTGAACGTAATGCGATCAACGCGGTAAAAGCCGTCAACGCCGCACGCATGGCGCTACGTCGCACATCTGAGCCACGCGTTTCGCTCGATAAAGTGATCGAGACCATGTATGAAACGGGCAAAGATATGAACGACAAATACCGCGAAACGTCACGCGGTGGTCTGGCGATTAAAGTGGTCTGTACCTGAGATGAAAGGGTGCGTTTGTAGGCCGGATAAGGCGTAAGCGCCGCCGCCTCCCTTGCATCCCAGGCTCCCGGCGGGAAAATCGTCGCTGCGCGAGCTATTCGTCTTATTCCGTCTGCCTGTCGGGTCGGGGCCGAGCCTGCATCCATGCAGGCCGTCCCCTCTGCCCGCATCCCTGCGGGCAGTCCCGGTCAGCCGTCAACGCCTCATCGATTTTCAGCCGGACCGGGGTCATCGCTTCAACCCTCTGACTTCCAGTTAAATCTGTTTTGCTGTTTTAACAAAAAACGCAGAAGGTGAGGTGTTAACTGATCAGCATTAGCACTTTGGTGTGCATTTTTTGTTGTGATCTGCTTCAAAAATAGAATTTAAATCCTACATATGCATATAAAAGAGAAAATATTTCTTAACTTTTAGAAATTACAGGGGTTTGTTTGTGAAGTTTTTCTCTGATCCTGCGCGTATGATTTCTTCATTACTCCAATAGCTCACCTGCACCTAAGTACTGCGTATTGCATTGATGCAGTACGAAAAAAATATAAAAACCTCTACCTACACATTGAGCGGGAAATTATGGAAACGGCAACGAATAGTAGCGTAATACTCGACGCATCTGCTCCGGCACGTCGGGCGGGAATGACCGAAAGCGAATGGCGTGAAGCCATTAAGTTCGACAGCACGGACACCGGCTGGGTCATTATGAGTATCGGTATGGCAATTGGCGCGGGGATTGTTTTTCTTCCTGTCCAGGTTGGATTGATGGGGCTGTGGGTGTTCTTGCTCTCCTCTATCATCGGCTACCCAGCCATGTATTTGTTCCAGCGTCTGTTTATCAACACGCTGGCTGAGTCCCCAGAGTGTAAAGACTACCCGAGCGTGATCAGCGGCTATCTGGGTAAGAACTGGGGCATCCTGTTAGGTGCGTTGTATTTTGTGATGCTGGTTATCTGGATGTTCGTTTATTCCACCGCCATCACCAATGACAGCGCCTCCTATCTGCACACGTTTGGTGTGACGGAAGGTTTACTGTCCGACAGCCCGTTCTATGGCCTGGTACTGATTTGCATCCTGGTGGCTATCTCGTCACGCGGGGAACAAATGCTGTTTAAAATCTCCACCGGCATGGTAATGACCAAGCTGCTGGTTGTGGCAGCGCTTGGCGTGTCGATGGTAGGGATGTGGCATCTGCATAACGCGGGTTCACTGCCGCCGATGGCGCTGCTGATCAAAAATGCGATCATCACTCTGCCGTTTACGCTGACCTCGATTCTGTTTATTCAGACCTTAAGCCCGATGGTTATCTCATACCGTTCACGCAACAAATCCATCGAAGTGGCGCGCCATAAAGCCCTGCGTGCCATGAACATCGCGTTCGGTATTCTGTTTGTTACCGTCTTTTTCTACGCCGTTTCCTTCACGTTGGCGATGGGCCACGACGAAGCGGTTAAAGCTTATGAGCAGAACATTTCCGCTCTGGCGATTGCCGCGCAATTTATCAATGGTGCGGGTGCTGGCTGGGTGAAAATCGTCAGCGTTATTCTGAACATTTTCGCCGTTATGACCGCTTTCTTCGGTGTCTACTTAGGTTTCCGTGAAGCGACTCAAGGGATCGTGATGAACATTCTGCGCCGCTATATGCCGGCTGAGAAAATCAACGAAACCTTTGTTCAGCGCGGCATTATGATTTTTGCCATCCTGCTGGCCTGGAGCGCAATTGTGCTCAACGCGCCGGTGCTGAGCTTCACCTCTATTTGTAGCCCTATCTTCGGCATGGTGGGTTGTCTGATCCCGGCCTGGCTGGTCTACAAAGTTCCTGCACTGCACAAATACAAAGGCGCTTCCCTGTATCTGATTATTTTCACGGGCCTGCTGTTGTGCGTTTCTCCGTTCCTGGCATTTTCCTGAGATATTTGAGCAAAGGTTGTTGTTATGTTTGAGACTACATTGAATCCATTATGGGATAGTTTTATCCGCGCGGTGCAGGAAGAAGTTAAGCCTGCGTTGGGCTGTACAGAACCTATCTCTCTGGCTCTGGCGGCGGCGGTTGCATCCTCTGAGCTGGACGGCGCGGTTGAACGCATTGACGCGTGGGTCTCACCGAACCTGATGAAAAACGGCATGGGTGTTACCGTGCCGGGTACCGGAATGGTCGGGTTACCTGTCGCGGCGGCGCTGGGTGCGCTGGGGGGAAATGCCCGTGCCGGTTTAGAGGTACTGAAAGATGCGTCGCCACAAGCGATCGCCGATGCGAAGGCGATGCTGAGCGCTGGCAAGGTTGCGGTGATGCTGCAGGAGCCTTGCGAGGACATCCTCTTTTCCCGCGCGAAGGTTTACAGCGCTGAAGGATGGGCGTGCGTGACGATTGTGGGCGGTCATACCAACATTGTGCACATCGAGACCAATAAGGGCGTAGTGTTCACCACAGAACAGAATGCTCAGGAAGAGGAACAGGAGTCGCCGCTGGCGGTACTGTCTCACACCTCGCTGGAAGAGATTCTGGCGTTCGTGAATGCGGTACCGTTTGAGTCAATCCGCTTCATTCTCGATGCGGCAAAACTGAACGGTGCGCTGTCTCAGGAAGGGCTGCGCGGTAACTGGGGTTTGCACATCGGAACCACGCTTGAGAAGCAGTGTGCGCGTGGCCTGCTGGCGAACGATCTCTCCACCTCTATTCTGATCCGCACCAGTGCGGCATCGGATGCGCGAATGGGCGGGGCGACGCTGCCGGCCATGAGCAACTCCGGCTCTGGTAATCAGGGCATTACCGCGACTGTTCCGGTGATGGTGGTGGCCGAGCACTTTGGCGCGGATGAGGAGAAACTGGCACGTGCGCTAATGTTGTCTCATCTGAGCGCTATCTACATCCATCATCAGCTTCCGCGTTTGTCTGCACTGTGTGCGGCAACTACGGCGGCGATGGGGGCAGCAGCGGGGATGGCATGGATCGTAGATGGTCGCTACAACACCATCGCGATGGCGATCAGTAGCATGATTGGCGACGTGAGCGGAATGATATGCGATGGCGCTTCAAACAGCTGCGCGATGAAAGTCTCAACCAGTGCTTCCGCGGCGTGGAAAGCGGTACTGATGGCGCTGGATGATACTGCTGTAACCGGCAACGAAGGGATTGTGGCGCATAACGTGGAACAATCTATCGCTAACCTGTGTGCGCTGGCGTGTCGTTCGATGCAGGAAACCGACAAGCAGATTATTGAGATCATGGCCAGTAAGGCACATTAATCTGTAGGCCGGGTAAGCCGTTGGCGCCACCCGGCATAAGTCTAAGCCGCCTGTTCAGGCGGCTTCTTCGTCTTCCAGCCGTAGTTCGGCATCGGCCACAATCGCTTCCAGCTCTGTCAGCATTTCTTCATAGCCGAAGGTAACTGTTTCTTGTTTTTTCGGCTCAACCTGAGGCTGGCGTTTTTTTGATGATTTCTTGCTCAATAGTCGTACTCCATTGTTTTCCCTGACTATACGGGCAAATCTATCAGCAAAGCGCGCAGCGGGGTATCGGCGACTAACGTTATGTTAGTTTCGTCACGAATAAATGCCCCATCGCCACAGGTGAGCGCTTCTTTTTCGGCGCCAGACGTCACCGCATGGAATCTGCCGTGAATCGACTGTAAATAAGCACGTGGCCCATGTAACTGAAAACTCAACGATTCACCTTGCTGTAGCTCAACGTGGTGCAACCATACCTGTTGGCGCAGATGCAGGCTGCCTTGTTCACCGTCCGGCGAGGCCAGCAACTGATGCTTACCGGTGCTCAGCGTGGCTTTCTGTACACAGGCGTTTTCACGCTGCGGGCAGGCGTCCAGCCAGAGCTGCATCCGGGTTAACGGTTTGTCTTTGCTGATATTGTGTTCGCTATAGCTAATCCCGGGCTGTGTCGCGAGCAGCAAAACTTCACCTGCTTTGGCCTTGATATGGTTGCCTTCGCTGTCTCGGTACTCCGCTTCCCCTTCGAGGATCAGATTGACGATATCCACCTTCGGATAGGTCCGTGGCTGGAAAGAGGCCCCCGGTGCCAGAACTTCCTGGTTCAGAACACGCAGCGAGGCATAACCCAGCAGTTTAGGATCAAAATAGTGTCCAAAGGAGAAGGTATAACGGGCCTGCAGCCAGCCGTAGTCTGCTTGCCCGCATTGTTTGGCTGTACGGGTAGTAATCATAGTTCTTGACCTCTCTTTACTTCCTTTTATGTTAAATGGCTAGACGCTGCATTGTTAGCCAGATATTCTGCCCGGTATGTTCAAATTTCCTGAATGAGAACGAGATGGCCAAAGAAAGGGCTTTAACGCTTGAAGCGTTACGCGTCATGGACGCAATAGACAGACGCGGTAGTTTTGCTGCTGCGGCAGACGAACTGGGACGCGTTCCTTCCGCACTTAGCTATACCATGCAGAAGCTGGAGGAAGAGCTGGACGTGGTGCTGTTTGACCGTTCAGGCCACCGCACAAAATTTACTAACGTTGGGCGTATGTTGCTGGAGCGCGGGCGCGTACTGCTGGAAGCTGCGGATAAACTGACTACCGATGCCGAAGCATTGGCTCGCGGTTGGGAAACGCATCTGACTATCGTTACCGAAGCGCTGGTGCCGACGGCGGCGTTTTTCCCGCTGATCGACAGGCTTGCCGGGAAGGCCAATACCCAGCTTTCCGTTATTACCGAAGTTCTGGCCGGGGCGTGGGAGCGTCTTGAGCAGGGGCGGGCGGATATCGTGATTGCGCCGGATATGCATTTTCGCTCATCCTCAGAAATCAACTCGCGCAAGCTGTACTCGCTGATGAACGTCTATGTAGCGGCCCCGGATCATCCCATTCATCAGGAGCCGGAACCGTTATCGGAAGTCACCCGCGTTAAATACCGTGGGATCGCGGTGGCGGATACCGCCCGTGAACGTCCGGTGCTGACGGTTCAACTGCTGGATAAGCAGCCGCGTCTGACGGTGAGTACGATAGAAGATAAACGTCAGGCGCTGTTGGCAGGACTTGGCGTGGCGACGATGCCGTATCCACTGGTGGAAGAGGATATTGCGGCTGGTCGGCTGCGGGTCGTTAGTCCGGAATCGACAAGCGAGATAGATATTATTATGGCCTGGCGTCGTGACAGCATGGGCGAGGCGAAATCCTGGTGTCTGCGGGAAATCCCCAAGCTGTTTGCGGGTAAATAGCCTGACTGTTACGCCGGATGCGGTGCGAAGCACCTTATCCGGCTTGGAAGACGGAGTATGTTGTAGGCCTGATAAGCGCAGCGCCATCAGGCATCTACATATGCTACGTCAGGATAACTGTTTGGGATCGGGCCCGAAGCGGTTGCTCCCCTGAGTCCCGTTTTGACAGTTGAAAATGATGATCACCAGCCAGCCTACGATCGGGATCAGCAGCACCAGTAGCCACCAGGCTGAACGATCGGTGTCATGTAAACGCCGGAACTGTACCGCCCACCACGGAATAAAGACCAGAACCCCGTAAATCGTCGTTAATATGCCTTCTCCACCAGCGCGCTCCCAGCCAAACATTCTGTCCAGAATACCCAGCACGAATGTGAAGATGATGTTGACCAGCACAAACATCCAGTATTCTTTACGACGTGCGCGGCCACCAAAACCAAAGTAATTCTTTAATACGTTTAAATACCAATCCATTTTTGCCTCGTTCTGCATTCAATTACTTGTTTTTAAAGTAATCAAATTAAGAATAGCTGTGAATGAAATGATGGTAAATATTTACGGTATTAATTATTTAGCCCCCAAATGGGGGCCTGTGTAAATCAGGCGAAACGCTCGTCACGCCCATGAGGTTCGTTGAGGTCCTGCCACGGCCCAACAGAAATAATGCCGGTCGGGTTAATGGTTTTGTGGCTACGGAAGTAGTGATTGCGGATGTGATCGAAATTGACGGTTTCCGCAATACCCGGCATCTGGTAGATATCACGCAGGAAACCGTACAGGTTCAGATAGTCGCTAATCCGGTGTTTGTCGCACTTGAAGTGGGTGACATACACGGGATCAAAGCGTACCAGCGTGGTCCACAGGCGAATGTCGGCCTCGGTTAACTGGTCGCCGGTCAGGTAGCGATGTTGCCCAAGGAGCTGCTCCAGTCGTGCCAGAGATTGAAAGACGTTATCCACGGCGTCGTCGTAGGCTTCCTGACTGGTGGCAAATCCGGCTTTATACACGCCGTTATTAACGTTGTCATAAATCCAGCCGTTCAGCTCGTCGATTTTACTTTGCAGGGCAGGGGGATAGTAATCTCCGGCTTTCGCGCCCAGCGCATCAAACGCGGTGTTAAACATGCGGATGATTTCTGCAGATTCGTTGCTGACAATAGTGTGGTTCTTTTTATCCCACAGCACCGGGACGGTGACCCGACCGCTGTAGTGCGGATCGGCGTGTAAATAGAGCTGATAAAGAAATTCGTGTTGATACAGGGTATCGCCAGTTGCCGCCGGGAAGTTATCGTCAAAGGTCCAGCCGTTTTCCAGCATCAGCGGATGCACAACAGAAACGGAAATAAACGGTTCCAGCCCTTTGAGTTTGCGCAAAATCAGCGTGCGATGCGCCCACGGACAGGCCAGAGAAACGTACAGATGATAGCGGTCTTTTTCGGCAGCAAAGCCACCTTCACCGGTCGGGCCAGGCGCGCCATCCGCGGTGAGCCAGTTACGGAAAGCCGATGCAGAACGTTGAAATTTTCCACCGGTTGATTTGGTATCGTACCAGGTGTCATGCCAGACGCCGTCAATCAGTTGTCCCATGATTTTCTCCTCCTCAGATAGCAAAAGCGAGGAGATATCTCCTCGCTTTTTGATGTGTTCAGTATAGTTTGCTTACCACTTTTTATTCAGCACGCGGTCAATACTAAATGCGCCTGGACCGGTGATAGCCAGCAGCAGGAAACCGCCTGCGATGGTCAGGTTTTTCATGAACATCAGAGAGTTCACACCTTCCGCAAAGTTGCTGTGGAAGAGGAACGCCGTCAGCAATGTGAAGCCTGCGGTGAACAGCGCGGTTGTACGAGTCAGGAAACCGAACAGAATTGCCAGACCGCCGCCAAACTCAAGCAGAATCACCAGCGGCAGCATAAATCCTGGGACGCCCATGGCTTCCATGTACTGTTGGGTACCCGCATATCCGGTGATTTTTCCCCAACCTGCGGTAATAAACAGGATTGGCATCAGAATGCGCGCTACCAGTACACCAACATCTTCTAATTTCTTCATCATACTCTCCAGGAAACCACTCAGGCGGCTTATTGTGTTTTTTTGTGCATCGACGCTGCAGAGCGCGTCGTTGCTGTCGATGGAGAGAATCATAAACGTGCTTAATGAGAATTGTTAGCAAGGAAAACTGTCAGTATTTTTCAAAAATTTTGAGGTTGGGGGCAAGGAAAGGATTAGCCGCGCAGTTGCTGCTGTCTGATGGTCGATTTCACCAGACGCCAGATACTCCAGACGCTAAAGCCGCGCTTAGCCCAGCGTACCAGCAGATTCGGGTTGCGGATGGTGCGAACCGCCATAATACTGCTCCCGACCAACACCCAGCCACGCAGGTTCAGTAGCGTCTTCCAGCCACGATCGTAGACCTCGGTTGCTTCCAGCCAGTCTCGGCGAGTCGTAGACAGATCCAGCCGTTGCTGCTGGATCTGTCCAAGCAGTTGCGCCTTACGCTTTTGACGTTCGACTTTGCTGCTCATAATGCATCATCCTCCAGGGCTTGCCTGTCATTAGCGAGTTCCTGGCGTGTATGGCGTAGCAGCGTTGTTTTACGTGCTTTACGCAGCGTCCATATCCCGCCAATCAGCGCTAACAGCAACAGCACAACGGTGGTGGCAATCATGGCGTTCAGGCGGTATTGAGGGTCAATGGCCCAGATGATAAGCACCATCAGGCTCATCAGGCCAAACGCCGCGAACAGCATAGTCAGCCCAAGCATCAGCAGGATCTGGATGAGATTGGCTTTTTCCTCTTCCAGCTCAACGACGGCCAGCCGCAGCCGTGTTTCTACGATCTCAACGAGAATCGTCAGGATCCGCTGTCCAATACCCAGTACGCCTTTGCCTGGACCTTGTGCGTGTTGAGAATCAGCCATTGTTAACGGCGCGACAGCAGTACACCAAGCACCACACCGACTGCAGCGCCAATGCCGACGCCTGTCCATGGGTTTTCGCGCACGTAGTTATCGGCTTTAGCCGCGGCCTCACGGGTCTGTTTGGCAATTACATCGCTGGTTTCACTCAGACGATGGCGGCTCTCGCGCAGCGCATGTTCGGCTTTGCTGCGAATTTTACTCATCTCTTCCTTCGACTTATCGCCAGAGGAGCTAAGTACTTCTTCAAGCGTATCCGCAAGAGATTTCAGCTCAGCGCGCAGGTTTTCCGTAGCATTATCTTTCGACATAGTTTTCTCCAGTTGAGTGGCTAGTTACCGTACTTAGTAATCGCGGGTCTCGAGTTCTTTTAGCTCTTGCTGAGCTTCAGCAAGCTTGTGTTCGCGCTTTGCGATTTTTTCCGCATCGCCTTTTTGCTTAGCTTCGGCTAAGTCACGTTGACGCTCGGCAATCTCATTTTTCTGCTCGGCGATTTTTTTCTGATGGTTGGCGCGCAGTTTGCTGTCTGTACAGTTTGCTCTGACTTCGCTCAGCGCTTTGTTCAGCCCATTGATACGGCTCTGATTGTTGTGTTTTTCGGCATAGCTAATCTCCCGCTGAATGTCTTGTTCTTTTTCCTGACAGAGGGTGGTGGCGTAGCTGCCGGCACTGAGAGCGAAAAGGCTAATTGCCAAAGCGATGCGGTATTTCATTCTTGAACCTTCCATTGTGATTCGACCTCGTCGTTTAGGGTCGATGCTCCAGAATAATAAAGCGTTGGGTCATAAACCCAGTTTATTAATCATAGGCGCTAAACGGTGAAATCACCAAAGTGAGTGATCTAATTCAGATTCCTGGAAATTAACCAAAACGGTGTGGGGTCTCACGTAAGCGGGATAACCACTGAACCGCCTGATTATTATCATCCTGCTGAGCGATAACGAAACCGTGCGGTAACGTTCGATCCAGTACGACCTTCGCCGCTGCGCTCTGTGCACTGGAATCAAAGGTAATCAGCAGGGCGTCATTTTGCGGAGTGATGCTTTTAAAACGAATGCCGTTGGCATCCAGGTGATGCCAGATAGAGAAGCCATCAGGCATGCTGACTCCCTGGTTTACGGCACGAATGGCAAGCGTTGACTCCTGCTGGCGAATGACCGACCAGGTCAGGAGCAACGCGCCGATGAACAACATAAAAGTGGTGGACCAGGCAAGTCGTCGGAGCGTTATGCATGATTTCAGCATAATTTACCCTCGGTTCCCGTATTTCTTTTTCCAAAGAACAACCAGTGAACCTGCCAGACCAAACACCAGTAACACCACAGGAAGCAGCATCAGGCAAGACATCAGCTGATCTTCATATTTGAGAAACACCGGTGTTTTGCCCAGCAGATAGCCCAGCGATGTGAGAATAAGGACCCAAAGCAGTCCGCTCATCCAGTTAAAGAACTGAAAGCGCGCATTGTTCAGGCCGGACAATCCTGCGATGGTCGGCAGTAATGTTCTGACAAACGCGATAAAGCGACCGACCAGCAGCGCAGACAAGCCATGCTTATGGAACAGATGATGCGCACGCTGATGGTAATGTGCAGGAAGATGAGATAACCAGTTTTGCACTGTGCGGGTATTGCCCAACCATCGACCTTGTATATAGCTGAGCCAGCAACCGAGGCTGGCTGCGGTGGTGAGTAGTAGCACCGTTTGCGGAAAACCCATTGCGCCTTTGGCAATAAGTACGCCGACCAGTACCAGCAAACTGTCGCCAGGTAAAAAGGCTGCTGGCAGCAGTCCGTTTTCCAGAAACAAAATGGTAAAGAGTACAAAATAGAGCATGCCAATCATGGAAGGATTGGCCAGCGTTTCAAAATCCTGAGCCCATAAAGCATTTAGTAATTGAGTCAGTAGTTCCATTCAATATTCCTGGAGAATCGGTTGTCGTCATGCCGGTTTTCTGGTTTTTGTAACACCACGATTTTATTAATATTTTTTACATGATTCGCGGTTTGATACAAATTCACGGCCTGAACTATTCCCTGTAAAGTTGTGAAGTTAGCAAGCTCTTAAACACAAAAATTCAAACAGCATCTAATTGTAACAAAGGTCAACGTAGTCCGTTATAGAAATTACGGTTGTTGAACTGTGATTTTGCTTATCGCAATGGAGGGTGGCGAGAGGATTTACACAGGCTGACATTTTATACCTAATGCTTACCAAGTGTCAGAAACAGGCGCGTGGTCGCGCCTGCATTGATAAGATTGTTTATTTTGCGCTGTTAGCTGCTGTATCGAGGTGAACGACCGGATTTTCGGTAAATAGATAACGGTCCGCATTGAACTCAAAATCATCGCTGGTTTCGTTAAACAGCATCTGCTTCGTGTTCTCAAGATGCTGCCACATCGCCAGTTTGGCGGCATGAGGATCTTTGCGAATCAGCGCCCGAAGGATCTGGTCATGGTCATCACACCAGTTATCAACCGTGCGCAGGTCGATGTGGTCGTGCAGTTTCTTCCAGTAGGGGTTATGAATGCGCTGAGTCCACATTTTTTCAACAATCGCGGCCAGAGCCGAGTTCTGCGTTGCCAGGGCGACCTGTACATGGAACTGGAGATCCCACTCGGAGTCACGAAAGCTTTTTTCGTTTCGTGATTTCTCCTGAATCTCCATCAGCTTCATGATGTCCTGTTTGGTCACCTGGGTGGCGGCAAACTCGGCAATGTTACTCTCAATGAGCTGACGCGCTTGGAGCAGCTCGAAAGGACCGTAGCTGGCAAATTCCAGGTTTTCATCTGGCGCAACATAATGTCTGGGTTGGTTGGAAATGACGTGGATCCCCGATCCTTTGCGCACCTCAACGTAACCCTCTACCTCGAGCATGATAATTGCTTCACGAACCACGGTACGGCTGACATTTTTTTCATCGGCGATAAAGCGCTCGGCAGGGAGTTTGTCACCCACCAGATAGACGCCTTGCTCAATGCGTTCTTTCAGATCAGCTGCAAGTTGTTGGTACAAACGTCGTGGTTCGGTGATTTCCATATGCGCTCCAGGCATGATACGGCAGACTATATTTGTTATACCACTTTTGCGATTACTGCTCCACTCGCGGCGATAAAAAAGCCGCCAGATAACTGGCGGCTTTGCATTATATACCCTTGATGAAAAGCAGCGGGTTAATTTTGCGGAGCGGGATCGCCAGTCTGTGATCCCGAGTCGACCTCGCTGGCCGATTTGTTTTGCAAGACCGTCCAGATAACGAGTGCGCCGAGCAGGTCGAATACCGCCAGTACGGCGAACAGCGGGCTAAAGCCGATAGTGTCAGCCAGTGCGCCAACAACCAGTGCAAACAGCGTACTGGCAAGCCAGGCGGACATACCGGTCAGACCGTTTGCCGTTGCCACTTCATTACGACCAAATACGTCAGAAGAAAGCGTAATCAGCGCACCGGACAGCGCCTGGTGAGCAAAGCCTCCGACGCACAGCAGGGCGATAGCAATGTACGGGCTGGTGAACAGACCAATCATCCCTGGGCCAATCATCAGCAATGCGCCCATGGTGACGACCATTTTACGTGAAACGATCAGGTTAACGCCGAACCAGCGCTGGAACAGCGGCGGTAAGTAGCCCCCAACGATACAGCCCAGGTCAGCAAACAGCATCGGCATCCAGGCAAACATCGCAATCTCTTTCAGGTTAAAGCCGTAGACTTTAAACATGAACAGCGGGATCCAGGCGTTGAAGGTACCCCAGGCCGGCTCTGCCAGGAAACGCGGCAGCGCGATGCCCCAGAACTGGCGGTTACGCAGGATCTGACCGAGCGACATTTTTTTCGAGGTCGCGTTTTTATGCTGTGATTCCTGACCATTCAGAATGTAATCACGTTCTTCATCAGACAGCTTTTTCTGGTCGCGCGGGTGTTTGTAGAACACAAGCCAGCACATCGCCCAGATGAAGCTCAGCGCACCGGAAATAATGAATGCCATCTGCCAGCTGTGCATGACGATTGCCCAGACGACCAGCGGCGGAGCAATCATCGCACCGATAGAAGAGCCGACGTTAAAGTACCCAACGGCAATTGAACGTTCTTTTGCCGGGAACCACTCAGAACTGGCTTTCAAACCCGCAGGGATCATTGCGGCTTCAGCGGCACCTACCGCGCCACGCGCCAGCGCCAGTCCACCCCAACTGCCAGCCAGTGCGGTCGCGCCACAGAAGACGGCCCACAGAACGGCGAACATCGCGTAACCAACTTTTGTGCCGAGCACATCGAGCACGTAGCCGGCAACGGGTTGCATTACGGTGTAAGCAGCAGAATACGCTGCGATGATATAGGAATACTGTTGAGTGGAGATGTGTAACTCTTCCATCAGAGTTGGCGCAGCTGCCGCCACAGTGTTACGTGTCAGGTAACCCAGCACGGTGCCAAGCGTCACCAGTGCAATCATGTACCAACGTAACCCTTTAATTTTACGCATGTAAAACCTCATCGTTTTGTTATGTCCGCGAACGAGCGGTCATCTTCCAGTTCAGGGCGGAGGATGTTCTTTTACGAGGGGGGACCGAAAAAAAAGCCGGTACTCCCCGAACTTTGCCATGTCAATAATTGTGCTAATTCGGTTTCCGTACCGGTCAATCCGATGGTGATACATCGGTAATTTGCATTCCGTCGGCTTATGTATCGCGACGGCCAAAAGATAACTTGTCATACAGCTTTAAAAGGTGAGTGCCATCACAAAAGTGTGAATCTTCGTGTGGTCATTATTTCGATTCAGCAAAGCCAGCGCTGGCGCGGCTTGACGCGTGATTTACCTCTTTGAGAGTAATTTTTTTGTCACCATTTGTTGATCTAACTCACGAAAATATCTTCAGTGTATGGAAATTGGTGTGATAACTTTGTCAACATCAAAACATAAGCAATCTGACGCACTCGTTGAGAGGAAGACGATAATGACCCCGTTTATGACTGAAGATTTCCTGCTGGACACCGAATTTGCCCGCCGTCTGTACCATGATTACGCCAAAGACCAGCCGATCTTCGATTACCACTGCCATTTACCACCGCAACAAATCGCTGAAAACTACCGTTTTAATAACCTGTATGACATCTGGCTGAAGGGTGATCACTACAAATGGCGTGCGATGCGTACTAATGGCGTCGCTGAGCGCTTGTGTACCGGCGATGCGTCCGATCGCGAGAAGTTTGACGCATGGGCCGCCACGGTTCCGCACACTATCGGTAACCCGCTGTACCACTGGACCCACCTCGAATTACGTCGCCCGTTTGGTATTACAGGTAAGCTGCTTTCTCCTGCGACTGCTGATGAAATCTGGAACCAGTGCAACGAGCTGCTGGCGCAGGATAAATTCTCCGCGCGCGGCATCATGCAGCAGATGAATGTGAAAATGGTCGGCACTACCGATGACCCGATCGACTCTCTGGAGCATCATGCGGCCGTAGCTAAAGACGGAAGCTTTGATGTGAAAGTGCTGCCGAGCTGGCGTCCGGATAAAGCCTTTAACATTGAGCTGGCGACCTTTAATGACTACATGGCGAAGCTTGGTGAAGTGTCTGACACGGATATCCGCCGCTTCAGCGATCTGCAAGCTGCACTGACCAAACGTCTGGATCACTTCGCGGCTCACGGCTGTAAAGTTTCTGACCACGCGCTGGACGTGGTGCTGTTTGCCGAATCTAACGAATCTGAACTGGATAGCATTCTGGCGCGTCGCCTGGCGGGTGAAACCCTGAGTGAGCATGAAGTTGCCCAGTTTAAAACCGCCGTGCTGGTGTTCCTTGGTGCGGAATATGCTCGTCGCGAATGGGTACAGCAGTACCACATCGGCGCGCTGCGTAATAACAACCTGCGCCAGTTCAAACTGTTGGGCGCGGATGTTGGCTTCGACTCCATCAATGACCGTCCGATGGCTGAAGAACTGTCCAAACTGCTGAGCAAGCAGAACGAACAGAACCTGCTGCCGAAAACCATTCTCTACTGCCTGAACCCGCGTGATAACGAAGTGCTGGGCACCATGATCGGCAACTTCCAGGGCGAAGGTATGCCGGGCAAGATGCAGTTCGGTTCCGGCTGGTGGTTCAACGATCAGAAAGACGGGATGGAACGTCAGATGACGCAGCTGGCCCAGCTCGGCCTGCTGAGCCGTTTCGTCGGCATGCTGACCGATAGCCGTAGCTTCCTGTCATACACGCGCCATGAATACTTCCGTCGCATTCTGTGCCAGATGATTGGCCGTTGGGTTGCTGCAGGTGAAGCACCGGCAGATATCCAGTTGCTGGGTGAAATGGTCAGAAATATTTGCTTTAACAATGCGCGTGATTACTTCGCCATTGAACTGAACTAAGGCCCGGGTGAAGGTATGCAATACATCAAGATCCATGCGCTGGATAACGTCGCGGTAGCGCTCGCTGATTTGGCTGAAGGAACCGAAGTCACCGTTGATGGGCAGGCGGTAACCCTGCGTCAGGCGGTCTCTCGTGGCCACAAATTCGCTTTACGTGATATTGCGAAAGGCGAAAACGTCATTAAATACGGTTTGCCAATTGGTCATACGCTGGTGGACGTTGCGGCGGGTGAGCATATTCATGCTCACAACACGCGCACTAATCTGAGCGACCTGGACACGTATAGCTACCACCCTGATTTTCAGGCGGAAGTTGCACAACCGGCGGATCGCGATGTGCAGATCTACCGTCGTGCCAACGGCGATGTTGGCGTGCGCAACGAACTGTGGATCCTACCGACGGTTGGCTGTGTTAACGCCATGGCGCGCCAGATGCAGAACCGTTTTCTGAAAGAGACTAACGATGCCGAAGGAATCGACGGCGTACATCTCTTCAGCCACACCTACGGCTGTTCACAGCTCGGCGACGACCACATTAACACCCGCACCATGCTGCAAAACATGGTGCGTCACCCGAATGCGGGTGCGGTGCTGGTGGTTGGCCTTGGTTGTGAAAACAACCAGGTTGATGCCTTCCGCGAAACCTTAGGCGAGTACGATCCTGAGCGCGTTCACTTCATGGTCTGCCAACATCAGGAAGACGAAGTGGAAGCGGGGATTGAACATCTTCACCAGTTGTACAACGTGATGCGTAACGATAAGCGTGAGCCGGGTAAACTGGGTGAGCTGAAGTTTGGTCTGGAATGCGGCGGCTCTGACGGCCTGTCCGGTATTACCGCCAACCCGATGCTGGGGCGTTTTTCTGACTACGTGATTGCCAACGGCGGCACCACCGTACTGACCGAAGTACCGGAAATGTTCGGCGCCGAGCAACTGCTGATGGACCACTGCCGCGATGAAGAAACGTTCGGCAAGCTGGTCACCATGGTCAATGACTTCAAGCAGTACTTCATTGCTCACGACCAGCCGATCTACGAGAACCCATCGCCGGGCAACAAAGCGGGCGGTATCACCACGCTGGAAGATAAATCTCTCGGCTGCACGCAAAAAGCAGGCTTCAGCCAGGTGGTGGACGTATTGCGCTACGGCGAACGTCTGAAGACGCATGGTCTGAATCTACTGAGCGCACCGGGTAACGATGCGGTGGCGACCAGTGCCCTGGCGGGCGCGGGCTGTCATATGGTGCTGTTCAGTACCGGTCGCGGTACGCCGTACGGTGGTTTTGTGCCGACGGTGAAAATTGCTACCAACAGCGAGCTGGCGGCGAAGAAAAAGCACTGGATCGACTTTGACGCTGGACAGTTGATCCACGGCAAAGCGATGCCGCAGTTACTGGAAGAATTTGTCGATACCATCGTCGAGTTCGCCAACGGCAAGCAAACCTGCAACGAGCGGAATGATTTTAGAGAGTTAGCGATATTTAAAAGCGGCGTAACATTGTAGTAAATACCTGATGGTACCTGCATGCAGGTCTGCGCAAACCGTAGGCCTGATAAGCGCAGCGCCATCAGGCACAAACCGTTGCCGGATGTGGCGAACTCGCCTTATCCGGCCTACGAGATAGAATTGGGGTTGCTTGCATGACCGCGTATTGGCTGGCCCAGGGCGTAGGTGTCATCGCCTTTCTGATCGGCATTACCACCTTTTTCAATCGCGATGAGCGCCGGTTCCGGCTGCAACTCGCCGTCTATAGCGCCACCATTGGCGTGCATTTTTTCCTGATGGGCGCCTGGCCTGCAGGCATGAGCGCAGAACTCAACACCATCCGCACACTTGTCTCAATGCATACCCGCAAACTGTGGGTAATGACCGTTTTTATTGTCCTCACCCTGGTTCTCGGGCTGGCGAAATTACAGCATGCGATGGAGCTGTTGCCGATAATTGGCACGCTGGCCAGTACCTGGGCGCTGTTCCGCTGCAAAGGGTTAACCGTGCGCTGCGTCATGTGGTGCGCAACTGCCTGTTGGGTTATCCATAATTTCTGGCTGGGATCGATTGGTGGGACGATGATCGAAGGGAGTTTTCTTGTGATGAACGGCCTGAATATTATTCGCTTCCGGCGAATGCAAAAACACGGAATTGATCCGTTCAAAATTGAAAAAAGCGTACAAGAAGAGAACCCCTCCGCCCGATGACGGAGGGGCGTCGGGATTAGCCGCGCAGGGCGTTATTTGCCAGACGCTCGTCTTCTGCCTGGCAGGCTGCAGCGGTAAACAGGACGTCTGTAGAAGAGTTCAGCGCCGTTTCACATGAGTCCTGCAATACGCCGATGATAAAGCCAACGGCAACAACCTGCATGGCGATGTCATTCGGGATACCGAACATGTTGCACGCCAGCGGGATCAGCAGCAGAGAACCGCCGGCCACGCCCGATGCACCACAGGCACACAGCGAAGCCACCACGCTCAGTAACAGCGCAGTCGGTAAATCAACCGGAACACCCAGCGTATTCACCGCCGCCAGCGTCAGTACGGTAATGGTGATCGCCGCGCCCGCCATATTGATGGTGGCTCCCAGCGGAATAGACACCGAATAGGTATCACGATCCAGATTCAGTTTCTCACACAGTGCCATGTTCACCGGAATATTTGCCGCCGAACTGCGGGTAAAGAAGGCATACACGCCGCTTTCACGCAGACAGGCCAGCACCAGAGGGTACGGGTTACGGCGAATTTTCCAGAAGACCAGCAGTGGGTTAACCACAAATGCCACCAGCAGCATACAGCCTACCAGTACGGTCAGCAGTTGGGCGTAGCCCCAAAGCGTTGCGAAACCGGTGGTTGCCAGCGTGGAGGAGACCAGACCAAAGATACCGATTGGCGCGAAACGAATCACCAGTTTCACCATAAAGGTGACGGCGTTGGACATATCATTGACCAGATTTTTGGTCGTTTCATTACCGTGGCGCAGTGCAAAGCCCAGACCAACGGCCCATACCAGAATACCGATATAGTTAGCGTTAAGCAGGGCATCAACTGGGTTAGAAACCATGCTCATCAGCAGGCCGCGCATCACTTCAACAATCCCGGACGGCGGTACGATATCCCCCGCACTGCTGGAAAGATGCAGTGTTGATGGGAAAGCAAAGCTGAAGACAACGGCGGTTAATGCCGCTGAAAATGTTCCGAGCAGGTAGAGGAACAGAATGGGGCGGATATTGGTTTTTTGCCCGTGCTGGTGGTTGGCGATAGAAGCCATCACCAGCATCAGAACCAAAATTGGCGCGACGGCTTTTAATGCGCCGACGAACAGCGTACCCAGCAAACCAACGGCTTCAGCCGCAGGTTTTGACACCAGTGCCAGTAAAATCCCCAGTACCAAACCGATCAAAATTTGTTTAACCAGGCTCCCTTGCGCCAAACGCGAGAGTAGCCCCGATGAACGTTGCGTAGTCATGTAGTAATCCTTTCATTGTGTTGTTGCCTTACCTTTGTGCGTTCTGTTGACGCATCTTTCAGGATCGGGCAAATGTTTGCATGGCTGAGTATAAGGAAAGAACGCGGTTCGGGAAGCGAAATATCCTGGATTCCGCGTTGAGATCATATTTTATAACTTTAACTTAACATTATTTTGACATGATAAACAAAAAGCCCGACGCACGCAGTGTGCTGTCGGGCTTTTCAGCTAGCAGATGAAACTTACTGTATTTGCTGCTTTTTATCGTGCTGGTGGTTGACCCACGCGTTAACAACCAGCGTCACAAACAGAATGCCAAATACCACGCCTAACGAGATAGCGATCGGGATATGGTAGAAATCGACGATCAGCATCTTAATACCGATAAACACCAAAATGACCGACAAGCCGTACTTCAGCATGGAGAAACGCTCCGCCACGCCCGCCAGCAGGAAGTACATCGCACGCAGACCCAAAATAGCAAACAGGTTCGAGGTCAGCACGATGAACGGGTCGGTGGTCACGGCAAAGATAGCCGGAATACTGTCGACGGCAAAAATCACATCGCTCAGCTCAACCAGAATCAACACCAGCATCAGCGGCGTAACAAACAGCAGGCCGTTTTTACGCACGAAGAATTTTTCATCTTCGATGGTATCGGTCATGCGCAAATGACCGCGCAGCCAGCGTACTAACGGTCTGTCGCCAATACCGGAGGCATCTTCTTTCGCCAGCGCCATCTTCACGCCGGTAAACAACAGGAACGCGCCGAACACGTACAACAGCCACTCAAACTGGGTGATAAGCCAGCTGCCCGCGAAGATCATGATCGTACGCAGCACAATCGCACCCAGCACGCCATACACCAGTACCCGACGCTGCAACGCAGGCGGTACGGAGAAGTAGCTGAACAGCATCAACCAGACAAAGACGTTATCTACCGCCAGCGATTTTTCGATCAAATAGCCGGTCAGGAACGCCAGCGCCTGTGGGTCGGCAACGGCGCGCCCCTGGGTTTCCGCCAGGTACCACCAGAAGGCGGCGTTAAACAGTAACGAGAGCGTTACCCAGACGATAGACCAGGCTGCAGCCTGCTTCATTGACATCGTATGCGCGCCACGACGCCCCTGCAACAGCAGGTCGATGGCCAGCATAATTACCACTACGACAGCGAAGCCACCCCATAACAACGGTGTGCCGACAGTATTCATTGTATTTCCCCATGCATAAAAAAAACGGCCAACGCCGAATGACGTTAGCCGCTGCTTTTTATGCATAGACCTTGCCATTCGGCAAGGTCTCACTTACAACAACAAAGGAATACGGTGGCGTATTCCTTTGTTATCGCCCGGTGACCGGATGTGGTTTTTCACACATCGTAATGACGATCAACCGACAACGAAGTTACTCCCCTTTGCGGGTTACAAAATATTACAGGCCATGCTTTCAGTCAATGGCCTGCAACATTCGTTTTACACACCTTTACGCAGTCAGCGATGTTTCCGCTTCGTCTGCCGGGAAAACCACGCCGGTCTGGCGGCGAATCTCCGTTTGCAGTTTGGCGGTGATACGGCTGACGGCCAGTGCCGGGTGATCCACTTCGCCGGATTCAACCAAATGGGCAAAAGCCTCTGCCTCATACAGCATAGTATTGATGTGTTGAGGCGTCGTCAGATCCTGCGTTTTCCCACCGCGTGGCACGAAGCACACCTTTTGGCATTCGGAGATATGCTCGATGACCAGCGATCCCGACTCGCCCTGAATTTCACTGGCTAATACCGAGTCGCTTACTTTTGAGTGCTGGAGCGTAACGCTGAAATCACCGTAATTCAGCACTACCACGCCGTGGGCATCCACGCCACTTTCCAGCAGGCTGGCGCTGGCCTGAACGCTCTGCGGTTCGCCCCACAGCGCAACCGCTGAGGCCAGGCAGTAAAAACCGATATCCATAATCGAGCCATTGGAGAACGCCGGATTAAACGTGTTCGGATTTTCACCGTCCAGATAGCGCTGGTAACGCGAGGAGTACTGGCAGTAATTGATAAACGCTTTCCTGATTTTTCCTACTCTGGGTAGTGATTGCTGTAACAGCAGGAAATTAGGCAGGTAGGCGGTTTTAAACGCTTCAAACAGCACGACCCGATTCTCACGCGCGCAGGCGATAGCGGCTTCGGCTTGCGCCAGATTGGAGGCCAGCGGCTTTTCGCAAATAACATGCTTTTTGTGCCGCAAAAACAGCTCGGTCTGAGGGAAATGCAAAGAGTTTGGACTGGCTATGTAGACGGCGTCGATCGCCTCGCTTTGCGCCATCGCTTCCAGCGAGGTAAACAGATGTTCGACAGGGTAATCGTTGGCGAAGGTCTGCGCCTGCTCAAGGCTACGAGAATAGACTGCGGTTAACTTATATTTGCCGGTTTCATGGGCGGCATCGACAAACTGGCGGGTGATCCAGTTTGTGCCAATTACTGCGAAACGTATCATAAAGGCCTTCAGGCTGCGAAAAGGGATTCTTTCGTCAATTTAGCATGCCCTGAAGACAAAGCCAGTGCGCGACTACGCAGTTTGCTTTAACGATTGTTGCGTTAACCACAGGCGGGTATCGAACTCCAGTTGATGATACTGAGGCTCCATATGACAGCAAAGCTGGTAAAACGCTTTGTCGTGCTCTTTTTCTTTCAGATGCGCCAGTTCATGAACGACGATCATGCGTAAAAAGGGTTCTGGGGCATTGCGAAACACGGTGGCGACGCGGATCTCCGCTTTGGCTTTGAGCTTACCGCCCTGCACGCGAGAGACGGCGGTATGCAGCCCCAACGCATTCTTCAGAACGTGGATCTTGCTGTCATACATGACTTTATTCAGCGGCGGGGCGTTACGCAGAAACTGATTTTTCAGATCCTGGGTATATTGCCAGAGCGCTTTGTCAGTCGCGAAGTCATGCGTACCCGGATAGCGCTTCTCCAGCACTGCGCCCAGGCGCTGCTCAGCAATCAGCGTTCTCACTTGAGAAAGCAAATGTTCCGGGTAGCCCTGGAGGTAAGTTAGTTGGTTCATTCATGTCCACGCAAATCATAAAAGTGTATACTCACGCACCCTTTTCAGGGATACGCCGAAATTTTACCATTCAGGAGGGCCGATGAGCCACATAGACAACGGTTTCCGTTCGCTGTCACTTAAACGTTTCCCGGAAACGGATGACGTTAACCCGCTGCTGGCGTGGGAAGCTGCAGATGAATATCTGCTGCAACAGCTGGACGATACCGAGATTAGCGGCCCGGTGCTGATCCTGAATGATACCTTCGGCGCGCTGGGCTGTGCGCTGGCGGAACATACGCCGTACAGCATCGGCGATTCCTATCTCAGCGAGCTTGCCACGCGCGAGAACCTGCGTCACAACGATATTGCCGAGTCGAGCGTCAAGTTCCTCGACAGTACCGCTGACTATCCGCAGGCGCCGGGCGTGGTGCTGATTAAGCTGCCAAAAACCATGGCGCTGCTGGAGCAGCAACTGCGTGCGCTGCGCGAAGTGGTAACGCCAGAAACGCGCATCATCGCCGGGGCAAAAGCGCGTGATGTACATACCTCGACGCTGGAACTGTTTGAAAAAGTGTTGGGCCCAACCACCACGACGCTGGCGTGGAAAAAAGCGCGTTTGATCAACTGTACGTTCAGCAAACCGGAGCTGGCCGCTGCCTCGCAAACGCTAAGCTGGAAGCTGGAAGGCACCGACTGGACTATCCATAACCACGCCAACGTCTTCTCCCGTACCGGGCTGGATATCGGCGCGCGCTTTTTTATCGAGCATCTGCCGGAAAACCTCGAAGGGGAGATTGTGGATCTCGGCTGCGGCAACGGCGTCATCGGTATGACGCTGCTGGCGAAAAACCCAGAAGCCAGTGTGGTGTTTGTTGATGAATCGCCAATGGCGGTGGCTTCAAGCCGCTTGAACGTGGAAAGTAACATGCCTGAAGCGCTGGATCGCTGCGAGTTTATGATTAACAACGCGCTGTCTGGCGTTGAACCGTTCCGCTTTAACGCTGTGCTGTGCAACCCACCGTTCCACCAGAAGCACGCGCTGACGGATAACATTGCCTGGGAAATGTTCCACCACGCCCGTCGCTGCCTGAAAATCAACGGTGAGCTGTATATTGTGGCTAACCGTCACCTCGACTACTTCCACAAGCTGAAGAAGATTTTCGGCAACTGCGTAACCATCGCCACCAATAATAAATTCGTGGTGCTGAAAGCGGTCAAAACCGGTCGCCGTCGGTAATAGCGGGTGCCGGATGCGGCTAACGCCTTATCCGGCATACGAAATACATCCTGTTAAATTTCCAGTGCCAGCCTGGTGCCTTGCGCAATAGCGCGTCGGGCATCCAGTTCCATCGCCACATCGCAGCCGCCGATCAGATGCACCGTTTTACCTGCCGCGTGCAGCGGATCGACCAGCTCACGGCGCGGCTCTTGTCCGGCGCAAATCACCACGTTATCCACGTTAAAGATCACCGGTTCACCGTTCAACACAACGTGTAACCCATCATCATCAATCTTCTGATAGCTGACTGCCGGGATCATTTTCACGCCGCGTGAGAGCAGGGTGGCGCGATGGATCCAGCCCGTCGTTTTACCTAAACCTTGCCCCGGTTTGCTGGCTTTTCGCTGCAGCATCACTATCTGGCGAGGGCTGCGGGATAAGTGCGGGCCTTCCGGGCGTAAGCCGCCAGGCTGTTGCAGGCTGGTGTCGATCCCCCATTCCACGCAGAACTCCGCTATGTTCTGGCTGGTGGGTTCACCCGGCTGACTCAGATACATTGCGGTATCGAAACCGATCCCGCCGCAGCCCACGATCGCCACGCGTTTACCCACCGGCGTTTTATCGCGCAGCACGTCGAGATAGCTCAGCACTTTAGGATGATCGATCCCCTCGATCGGCGGCATGCGTGGCTCGATCCCACTGGCAAGGATCACTTCGTCGAAGGTGTGCAGATCGTGTGCGCTGACAAAGTGATTCAGCTTCAGGGTCACGCCAGTCACGTCGATCATCCGACGGTAGTAGCGCAGGGTTTCATAGAATTCTTCTTTGCCGGGGATCTGTTTGGCGATATTAAACTGCCCGCCAATCTCGCCATGTGCGTCAAACAGCGTCACGTGATGCCCGCGCGCTGCGGCATTAATGGCGAAGGCGAGGCCCGCAGGACCCGCACCGACAACCGCCAGATTTTTCGGCACAGCTGCCGCAACGATCGGCATTTTGGTCTCATGGCAGGCGCGCGGATTGACCAGGCAAGAGGTGACTTTGCCGACGAAGATCTGATCCAGACAGGCCTGGTTACAGCCGATACAGGTGTTGATCTCATCCGCTCGTCCGGTTTGCGCTTTTGAAAGTAGTTCGGCATCGGCGAGGAACGGACGGGCCATCGATACCATATCGGCATCGCCACGGGCCAGAATGTCGTCGGCGACCTGGGGATCGTTAATGCGGTTGGTGGTGACCAGTGGGATTGTTACATGCCCTTTCAGCTTACGCGTCACCCAACTAAACGCACCGCGCGGTACCGGGGTAGCGATAGTGGGAATACGTGCCTCATGCCAGCCAATACCGGTGTTAATAATGGTGGCCCCCGCGGCTTCTATAGCCTGCGCCAGCTGAACGGTTTCGTCGAAGGTTCCGCCGTTTTCCACCAGATCGAGCATCGACAGGCGGAAGATAATAATAAAGTCATTCCCGGCACGCTGACGTACCGCTCGCACCACCTCAACGGCAAACCGCATGCGGTTGGCATACTCACCGCCCCATTGGTCATCGCGCTGGTTGGTACGCAGGGTCAGGAATTCGTTGATGAGATACCCTTCCGACCCCATCACTTCCACGCCATCGTAGCCCGCTTCCCGCGCCAGCTGTGCGCAGTGGGCAAAATCTTCAATCAACTGCAGCACTTCATCGTGCGTTAATTCATGTGGCGTAAAGCGGTTAATGGGGGCCTGAATTGCAGAAGGCGCCACCAGATGCGGCTGGTAGCTGTAACGTCCGGTGTGCAGGATCTGCAGGGCGATTTTGCCGCCTTCGTCATGCACGGCATCGGTAATGACGCGATGGTGAGCAAGCTGGCTGGTGTCGTTCAGCATCGCACCGCCTTCCATTCCCACTCCGGAAAGCGCAGGCGCAATGCCTCCGCTCACAATTAACGCTACGCCATGACGGGCGCGCTCGGCGTAGAACGCGGCCAGCCGTTCTGCACCATCGGGATACTCTTCCAGCCCGGTATGCATTGAACCCATCAGCACGCGGTTTTTAAGCGTGGTGAAGCCTAAATCGAGCGGGGCGAACAGCGACGGATAGCTCATAAAGGTGTCCAGTATGTAAAATTATTGTTATGTGGTCGGATGAGTTAATAATTTAGCCGTCGCCGCGTAAAAGGGAAAAGGGGAATGCCGTGATTGTGATGGGATTCAAAAAAGGAGTGGAGGCAGAGGACGAAATTGCCGGATGGCGGCTACGCCTTATCCGGCCTACAAAAGAGTGTCTTCTATAGGCCGGGTAAGGTTGTTACATTTGCTCCACGCTCACCCGTAATGCTGCCAGGGCTTTGCGCGTCGATCGCAATACCAGATCGCATTGCTCGATCGTTAACGTCAACGGCGGTTCGATGCGGATCGTCTTTGCATTATTAAGCGTGCCGGCAACCAGCACCCGCTGGCGGAACATCTCACTGGCAAAGTTGTAGCCGATTTCATTATCGACAAACTCAATCGCCATCAGCATTCCCTTACCGCGTACATCATGCACCAGGTCCGGGTACTCCCGCGCAAGCTGGCGGAAACCATCCAACAACATATCGCCTTTCTGCTCCGCCTGAGCCGGTAAATTTTGCTCTAGCAGGACGTTAATGGTGGCCAGCGCAGCTGCACAAGCGAGCGGGTTGCCGCCAAACGTGGTGGTATGCAGGAAAGGATTGTCGAACAGGACGGAGAACACCTCTTCGGTGGCAATGGTCGCGCCAATGGGCATCACACCGCCGCCCAACGCTTTGGCCAGGCACATAATGTCGGGTTGCACGTTTTCGTGTTCGCAGGCGAACATCTTGCCGGTACGCCCCATGCCGGTTTGCACTTCGTCAAGGATCATCAGCGCGCCAAACTCATCGCAAAGTTTACGAACGGCGGTCAAATAACCTTGCGGCGGCAGGATCACCCCTCCTTCACCCTGGATCGGCTCGAGGATCACAGCTGCGACATCGTCACCGGTCTTTTTACACTCGCTGAGCATGGTGCGCATTGCGTTAATATCGCCAAACGGCACATGACGGAAGCCCGGCAGCAGCGGCATAAAAGGTTTACGGAAGGTGGATTTAGCCGTAGCGGACAGCGCGCCCAGTGATTTACCGTGGAATGCGCCGCTGGTGGCAATAAACGTAAATTTACCGCGCGGCGATTGATATGCTTTCGCCAGCTTCAGGGCGGCTTCAACCGACTCGGTCCCGCTGTTACAGAAAAAACTGTATTTCAGTTTACCGGGCGCCAGTGCGGCGAGGGTTTTTGCCAGCATGGCCCGCAGAGGGTCAAGTAACTCCTGGCTGTGTAAAGGTTGTTTCGCGAGTTGATTCTGTACGGCGGAAACCACGACTGGATTACGGTGCCCCACGTTGAAAATTCCAAAACCGCCCAGGCAATCGACGAACTCTTGCCCCTGGGTGTCGACAAGCGTATTAAGGCTTCCTGCTTGCCATTCTACGGCTCCGTAATCCCCGCCTGCAGTTACAGATTTTCGATACTCTAAGAACCCCGGATTGACATGCTCCTTGAAGTACTCAATCACCTCTCGGTTTAACGATTTCATTTCCTCATGATCAAGCGTGCGCTTTTCGATGAGATTCAGTGCGTGTGCGCTGCAGGCCAGGGCCGATGCGCTGGAAGGTAACCTGTTCAAAATATGCTCCCGGAGCTCGCGTATCACATGATACTGAATTAAGTATTGCAGGGATTGCGCCATTCCGGCGCGCTTAGCAAAAATCGGGATAAACACCAGGAAATATCTCATTTGCGCAACATTTAATACCGTGCTTTAACATTTGCTGGCATTTTGCCCAAGTAAGGAGCCTGAAAACAGATCGAATAAACGCAAATTTGCGCTAAAAATGGGCAATATTTGCACTGTGACGGTGCGCTGGTAGAAGTGACGTTGAATAGTTACTAGATGAAAGTATTTTAAATCAATGGATTAGAATGCGTACAGATTTTGAGGTTTAATCGCAAATTGCGATCTAAATCAAATTTAACAACTAAAGATAAAAAAATTATCGCCGAAATAACATAAGCCGAAAGAGTTAACAACCAGATAACCTGCACAGGACGCAATCATGTCTTCTCATCCCTACGTTAGTCAGCAAAATACACCGCTGGATGATGATATCACCCTCATGTCTACCACCGATTTACAAAGCTATATCACCCATGCGAACGATACATTTGTCCAGGTCAGTGGCTATCAGCTGAATGAATTGCTCGATAAGCCGCACAATCAGGTTCGTCATCCGGACATGCCAAAAGCGGCGTTTGCGGATATGTGGTACACCCTGAAGCAGGGCGAGCCATGGAGCGGGATTGTGAAAAACCGGCGTAAGAATGGCGATCACTACTGGGTGAGGGCCAATGCGGTGCCGATGGTGCGGGAAGGACGCGTGACCGGGTATATGTCGATTCGTACCCGGGCAACTGACGAGGAAATTGCGGCGGTCGAGCCTTTATATAAAGCGCTGAACGAAGGACGTTGCAACCGGCGTATTCATAAAGGGCTGGTGGTACGCAAAGGCTGGCTGGGTAAACTGCCGGCGATGCCGATTCGCTGGCGGGTGCGCAGCGTGATGGCATTCCTGTTTGTCCTGCTAGCGGTCGCATTGCAGCAAATGGGCGCCGAATGGCCGTTACTGCTGATGAGCGCGTTGGTGATGGTGCTGGGAACGGCTATTTTCGAATGGCAAATTGTGCGTCCTATTGAGAATGTCACCCGTCAGGCGCTGAAAGTGGCGACCGGTGAGCGGAACAGCGTGTCGCATCTTAACCGTAGTGATGAACTGGGCCTGATGCTACGAGCAGTGGGCCAACTTGGATTAATGTGTCGCTGGCTCATTCACGACGTCTCCAGCCAGGTGAGTTGCGTGCGCAGCGACAGCGAAACGCTGGCGAAAGGCAGCGATGATTTAAACAAGCATACGCAGCAGACCGTAGAGAATGTGCAGGAAACGGTGACCACCATGAATCAGATGGCGGCATCGGTGAAACAAAACTCAGAGACCGCCGCCGCGGCCGATAAGCTCTCTATTGCCGCCAGTAGCGCGGCAACGCACGGCGGTGAGGCGATGGATACCGTCATCAAAACCATGGACGATATCGCCAACAGCACCCAGCGGATCGGCACCATTACGACGCTGATTAACGATATTGCCTTCCAGACCAACATTCTGGCTTTGAATGCCGCTGTTGAAGCCGCGCGGGCGGGCGAGCAAGGGAAAGGGTTCGCCGTGGTGGCGGGAGAAGTACGTCATCTTGCTAGCCGTAGCGCCAGTGCAGCCAATGATATCCGCAAGTTGATTGATGCCAGCGCTGACAAGGTGCAGTCCGGATCTGACCAGGTGCACGCCGCAGGACGCACGATGGACGATATTGTGGCGCAGGTGCAAAACGTCACTCAGCTGATCGCCCAAATCAGCCACTCCACGCTGGAACAGTCAGATGGTCTTTCCAGCCTGACCCGTGCGGTGAATGAATTAAGCAACATTACACAGAAAAACGCCGAACTGGTTGAAGAGAGTGCGCAGATTTCCGCGATGGTGAAACATCGCGCTGGTCGTCTGGAAGATGCGGTTACGGTGCTGCATTAATACTAAAAATACAGGCGGAACGTTGGGCATACGGGTTCCGCCTGCTGTGCAGATTAATCCAGCTGAGTAATATCCAGCGCAGCGCGATCGATAATACCGATGATTTTTTTGATCTGCGCATCGCTGGTATCACCGTGATTGACGCGTAGATCCAGCACGGCTTTGAAGTTTTCCAGCGCGCGTTTCATCTGTGGATTTTTGCGTAATTCAAAACCTACGCAGCGGGCTTTAATCCGTTCGTGGATATGTTCCAGATGTTCACGGTTCTCATCCAGCCACTGCTGGCCCTGAGTCGTGATCGCAATCTGTTTACGCCCACCTTCCTCGTCGCTGACGGTGATCAGTGCCTGATCCTGCAAGAAATCCAGCGTTGGATAGATAACGCCCGGGCTTGGGGTGTAATTACCCTGGGTCAGGGTTTCAATCGCTTTAATCAGCTCATAGCCGTGGCTGGCGTCGCGGGTCAAGATATCCAGAATCACCAGGCGTAATTCGCCGTGGCCGAAGAACCGCTGACGACGACCCCCTCCGCCGCCGCCACGACCGTGGCGATGTCCGCAACCCTGCTCGTGGTGATGTTCTTTGTTACAGCCTTCATGGCGATGTTCTTCACCTTTGCAGCAACCTGCATGGTGCTCGTTGTGGCGGCCTTCATGGTGATGTCCTTCACCCTTGCAGCAGCCTTCGTGTTGGTGCTCTGAGTGCTTACAGCAACCTTCATGATGGTTTTGCATCATCGTCTCCTGATGTTGTTTAGATATATCTAATTTATATCTAAAAATTATCAGTTTGCAAGTCTACAAATAAAATGTTGTATAACATTATGATTATTATCTATTTTTATGTGTCTGTGATAACTGGGTAATCATAAGTTAACTATATCAAAAAGTGCTTGCAATATTTTTGATTAGCAATCATTATCATTTAAAAAATCAATTTAGATATATCGTATTATCTTCACAAGGCGAAAAAATGACAAAAAACATCTCACGCTACCCACAGCGCGTTCGCAATGAACTGCGTTTTCGAGAACTTACTGTCCTGCGCGTAGAGCGTATTAGCGCGGGCTTTCAGCGTATTGTACTGGGCGGTGACGCGCTGGACGGTTTTAGCTCACGCGGCTTTGACGACCATACCAAGGTCTTTTTCCCTGAACCGGGCAGCAACTTTGTACCACCTGTCGTCACCGATGAAGGCATTGTCTGGGCGGACGGTGTACGTCCGCTCTCCCGTGACTACACGCCGTTGTATGACGAAGCGCGCCATGAGCTGGCACTGGATTTCTATATTCATGACGGCGGCGTGGCAAGTACGTGGGCGATGAATGCCCGTGAGGGTGACAAGCTGACGATCGGCGGGCCGCGCGGTTCTTTGGTGGTGCCAGAGGATTATGCGTATCAGGTTTACGTGTGTGATGAGTCGGGAATGCCCGCGTTGCGCCGACGCCTGGAGTCGCTCAGCCGTTTGGCGGTACGTCCGCACGTCACGGCGCTGGTTAGCGTGCAGGATGCAGCCTACCAGGACTATTTTGCCCATCTCGACGGATTTACTCTTCAGTGGTTTATCGGCCATGATGAGCAGGCGGTGAATGAACACTTATCGCGGCTAAGCGTGCCCGCAGACGATTATTTCATCTGGATCACCGGCGAAGGCAAGGTGGTCAAAAACCTGAGTGCTCGTTTTGAAACCGAGGCGTTCGATCAGCAACGGGTTCGTGCAGCGGCTTACTGGCATCAACGCCGTTAATCAGTAATTAGAGGGCGGAACGCCAAACGCCTGGCGGAATGCGTAGCTAAATGCCGCGGTGCTTGAATACCCAACGTCGAGTGCCACGGCGGTTACGCTTTTATTTTTCTTCAGCATTAATACAGATTCAAGTATTCGCATTTTTTGCTTCCAGACGCTGAAAGGCAATCCGGTTTCTTTTTTGAAATGGCGTGAAAAGGTACGGGCAGACATACCCAGATGCTGCGCCCAGTATTCAACCGAATGCTCCAGTGCGGGGGATTCTTGTATTGTTCGGCAGACTTTGGTTAATTCACGATCCTGCGGCCAGGGTAATACAAAAGCGACTTCCGGGAGTTGCAGAATAATATCGACCAGCACACTAACCAGCTTGCCCTCTTTTGACTGACTATCATAATGGCCTGAAATTGAATTCGTGGCGTAATGAATAAACTCTCTGGCGAAATCACTGATAGCCACTACTTTGCATTCATTGATGCTCTCTTCAAGAAAGCCCGGTTTAATATCCAGATTTTCTAAATACACATCATCTAATGCCCAAACCGCATGCTCCGTATTATTTGGGATCCAAATGCCATAATGCGCGGGGATTATCCAGCACTTACCGGCAACATCAATGCGCATGCTGCCTTTGCGGGCGAAATGAAACTGCATAAAAGAGTGTGAATGCTGCGGTACATGGTGGTTGGCTTCCAGGACATAAGAGCGAAAGAATACGTCCTGCGGCAGTTCGGTCATGGAGTTATCCGGGAAGGAGTTCCACTGTTTTTGCGCGAGAGTTTCCATAAATGAATCGTCAATGCTCCCGATGGTGTGTCCGCTGTTCGATAGATCTTGTCCGCGGATCATAATACATACACTCTTTTTTCCATAATAATCTTGCGTAATAATTTTTAGCCCACTTTTGGTAAATACCATGAACTCGCTTTGTTCAGATGCTGTCATCGTCAATGAAACAAATGATAACTGGACCCGAATGGGAAAAGAGCTGCTTTCGCAAGCGGATATCAGAATTAATGGCTCGCGCGCCTGGGACATTCAACTTCATCATACCGGTTTCTTTAAACGGGTATTGCAACAAGGCTCGTTAGGGCTTGGCGAAAGCTATATGGAAGGCTGGTGGGACTGCGAACGGCTCGATATTCTGTTCTGCAAAATCCTGAAAGCAAAACTCGACCAGCAGATGCCAGGTAATCTGAAAGATATTTTACGCATTGCCAGCGCACGCCTGTTTAATTTGCAGTCACGTAGCCGTGCATGGATCGTCGGTAAAGAACATTATGATATTGGTAACGATCTCTTTGCGCTGATGCTTGATCCGCATATGCAATATTCCTGCGGTTACTGGAAAGACGCGACCACATTAGACGAAGCGCAAAATGCCAAATTAAAAATGATCTGCGAGAAGCTGCAGCTTAAGCCGGGTATGCGTTTACTCGATATCGGTTGTGGATGGGGCGGGTTGGCAGAATATGCGGCGCGTCATTATGGCGTGGCGGTAGAAGGCGTTACCATTTCCAAAGAGCAGCAGAAAATGGCGCAGCAGCGCTGTGAAGGGCTGGACGTTAACATTCTGCTGCAGGATTATCGCGATCTTGATAAACACTACGATCGCATTGTGTCCGTGGGGATGTTTGAACATGTCGGGCCGAAAAACTACGACACCTATTTCAGCATCGCCGACCGTTGTTTAAAACCGGACGGACTGTTCCTGCTGCATACTATTGGCAGCAATAAAAAAGGGATGAGCGTCGATCCGTGGATCAATAAATACATTTTCCCGAACGGTTGCTTACCGTCGATTTCCCATATTGCCGAGGCCAGCGAATCACGGTTTGTGATGGAGGACTGGCATAACTTCGGCAGCGATTATGATAAAACGCTGATGGCCTGGCATGAGCGCTTTAATCAGGCCTGGCCGGAGCTGTCGTCACGTTATTCCGCCACCTTCAGAAGAATGTTTAATTATTATTTATGTGCCTGCGCAGGGGCTTTCCGCGCCAGAGATATTGAGCTTTGGCAGGTGCTGTTTAGCCGCGGTGTAGAGGGCGGGATCCGCGTTTATCGTTAACGCACTGCCGGATGGCGGCGCAAGCGCCTTATCCGGCCTACATAGGTTTGCACTCGTAGGTCGGATAAGCGCAGCGCATCAGGCATATCTTCGCCGGATGGCGGCGCAAGCGCCTTATCCGGCCTACAAAAGTTTGCACTCGTCGGCCTGATAAGCGTAGTGCATCAGGCGGCGCAAAACTTATCAGGCCTACAAAGGTTTGTACTCGTAGGCCTGATAAGCGCAGCGCATCAGGCGTATCTTTGCCGGATGGCGGCGCAAGTGCCTTATCAGGCATTTATGGCTTAACCCAATTCACTCTCTGCCAGCGCTTTAAATACCATCGCGACGGCGTGCGCGCCGGGGTCCATATTTCCGAGCAGGCTTTCACTGCTCAGATACGATGCGCGACCCGCATTGGCTTTGCTCGACAAACAGGTTCGTTCGGCTCCCGCTTGCGCGGCGTCGAAGGCGGCCTGCAGATTTTGCGGCTGCGTGAGCAGCGAAGTCAGAGCCGGTTGCAGCGCATCAATCATGGTGCGATCGCCTTCGTCTGCGCCGCCGTAGAACTTCATCTGCGCCAGTCCCGTATTCAGGGCTTCGGCAACGTTAGCTCCCTGTTCCAGTTTCTGCCCCGCAGCGGTAAAGAAAATAGACATCAGCACACCGCTGGAACCGCCCATCACCACGGTCAGACGTTCGCCAATCAGCGCAAACAGCGTGGCAAGGTTATCCAGCGGCAACTGCTGACGATGCAACAGACCGGCAATTTCGCGCGCGCCTGCGGCAAAGGTTGAACCGGTATCGCCATCGCCGACTTTGGCATCCAGCGCATTAAGATGGGTCTCCAGATCGGAAAGGGTTGTGGTGACAAGCTCCACAATCCCGGCCACCAGGGCATTTGCCGAAGGCTGGAATTCCACGCGTGCGCTACGCTGAGATGACGGTACACAGCTGATTTCACGCGGTGGGACCGGCGTCGGCCAGTTACTGGTTTCCACCTCTGTGAGCAGCGCTTTTTCGATGCTCTCTTCCAGCACGATGGCCGTCAGTGAAAAGCCTTTCATATCCAGCGCGGTGACCAGCGAGGCCGGGCCAATCAGCCAGTCGATTCGCGGATGCAGCGGGCTGCTGGCCAGTTCGCGGGTAATGATGGCCATTTCGGCAACAGAAACGCCGCCAAGATTATTAATCATCACCGCCAGACGGCCGGTTTCAGGCAGGGTAGCCAGCAGTTTATCCACCATCAGGTTCACCACCTGCGCACTGTTCTGGGTGTCGATGACCGAGGCGCCTGGTTCGCCGTGAATGCCCATACCCAGCTCCGCGTGGCCCGGATGATGACGCGGGGCGGCGTCGGTTTCTTGCGGCAGATGACAGCTGGAAAGCGCAACGCCCAGACTGAAGGTGTTATTGGCCGCGTATTGCGCTTCACGCAGGACGGTGGCGAGGTTGTAGCCGCGTTCGGCAAAATAGCCCGCGATTTTATGCACCAGGATGGTTCCCGCAATGCCGCGCGGGTGTTTGTTATCCGGCAGGGAGATGTCATCGCCGACAATCAGCATTTCAACGTTGTAACCAAGGCGACGGGCTTTCTCGGCGGCAAGACCGAAATTAAGACGGTCACCGGTGTAATTTTTCACGATCAACAAACAGCCCGCCTCACCGGTTACCGCCTGAATGGCGGTCAGTACCGCATCTACGCTCGGGGAAGCGAACACGTCGCCACAGACTGCGGCGGTTAGCATACCTTTACCGATAAACCCAACGTGCGCGGGTTCGTGCCCTGAACCGCCGCCGGAAATGATCGCCACGTTATTTTTGTTGAGGTCACGACGGACCACGATGCGAATGGCCGGATCGCTTTCCAGACGCGCCAGGTTATTCCACGGGCTGGTGATAATCGTACCGTCGATGACGTCGCTCACGAGATGGGTGCGTTGATTAAAAAAGAATTGAGACATAACGGCTCCTTGAGGTTGAGTGTAAGACAAACCCCCGGAAGCATGGTCATGGTGCGGAGGCGATAGAGAGATTCTGGCGAAGTCAGCGTGGAAAAAAACAACGTTAAAATGAGTTTCATTACGGAACGTTGTTATTGTTTTTTGTTCCGAAATGAAACTGAAAAGAACGGGGAACGACCACAATGCGAGCTTGCTCGACTTTTTCCTCTCGCGATGAATGCAGGTCACACGGCACTGTCAGCTTTTTTTTACCGGTATTTTGGCAAGTGAGTGGGTAAAAGAGAAAGTGAGATTCGTCTGGGCCGGAGATTTGGTGGCAAATGCACGGATCGGGATCGCAAACCTTATGTTTTTTATGGTTAAGCGTTCCAATATGAAACATGTGTCGTTTTTATCTGTTTCATATCAGAACAAAAAGACGAAAGATTTTTTTGTGCACGCCTCGCCATACAGTTATTGCATCGCTCCGGTACCTCCCGTTTTCGCCGTCAGCATCAGGCCAAACAGGTTAACGCCAGGGCTCACCATGTAAAAACATGTACTTATTTGAGGATGAAAGGAATGCTAAAAGTTATTCAATCTCCAGCCAAATATCTCCAGGGTCCTGACGCTTCCACCTTGTTTGGTCAATACGCTAAAAATCTGGCGGACAGCTTTTTCGTGATTGCGGATGACTTCGTGATGAAGCTGGCGGGAGAGAAAGTACTCAACGGCCTGCACAGCCACGACATTAGCTGCCATGCGGAACGCTTTAACGGTGAATGTAGCCATGTTGAAATTAATCGCCTGATTGCCATTCTGAAACAGCACGGTTGCCGCGGTGTGGTTGGGATTGGCGGTGGGAAAACGCTGGATACCGCCAAAGCGATTGGCTACTACCAGAAGTTGCCGGTGGTGGTGATCCCGACTATCGCGTCTACCGATGCGCCAACCAGCGCGCTGTCCGTTATCTATACCGAAGCCGGTGAGTTTGAAGAGTATCTGATCTACCCGAAAAACCCGGATATGGTGGTAATGGACACTGCAATCATTGCCAAAGCGCCGGTACGTCTGCTGGTGGCCGGGATGGGCGATGCGCTCTCGACCTGGTTTGAAGCGAAAGCCTGTTATGACGCCAGAGCGACCAGCATGGCGGGCGGACAGTCCACGGTGGCGGCGCTGAGCCTGGCGCGCTTGTGCTATGATACCCTGCTGGCGGAAGGCGAGAAGGCACGCTTTGCCGCGCAGGCCGGCGTGGTGACCGATGCGCTGGAGCGTATTGTCGAAGCTAACACTTACCTCAGTGGCATCGGTTTTGAAAGCAGCGGTCTGGCAGGGGCGCATGCGATCCACAACGGCTTTACGATTCTGGAAGAGTGCCACCATTTGTACCACGGTGAAAAAGTCGCCTTTGGTACGCTGGCGCAACTGGTGCTGCAAAACAGCCCGATGGAAGAGATCGAAACCGTGCTGAATTTCTGTCAGAAAGTAGGCCTGCCGGTAACGTTAGCGGAAATGGGCGTGAAAGAAGACGTTGACGGCAAGATCATGGCGGTGGCAAAAGCGACCTGTGCAGAAGGTGAAACCATCCACAATATGCCGTTCCCGGTAACGCCTGAAAGCGTACATGCCGCTATTTTGACGGCAGACCTGCTGGGACAGCAGTGGCTGGCGCGTTAATCAGTCGTCGGTAGGTTTTTATCCGGCATCTTCTCCCCCTCTGACAGTCTCTGCCGGAGGGGTTGTCTATGGTTAAACAGCGGAAAGGGATATGACGGCGCACACGCATAGCATCGGGAAGGAAGTCTCTTCAGTCATTGCCCAGTCATGGCATCGTTGCAGCAAGTTTATGCAGCGGGAAACCTGGCAGGCGCCGCATCAGGCGCAAGGGCTGACCTTTGAGTCGATTTGTCGTCGCAAGACGGCGTTGCTGACGATTGCTCAGGCTGCGCTGGAAGATGCCTGGGAGTTTATGGACGGCCGCCCGTGCGCGCTGCTGATTCTGGATGAATCAGCCTGTATTCTCAGCCGTTGCGGTGATCCGCAGACGGTGGAGCAACTGGCAGAGCTTGGGTTTCGCGACGGCAGCTACTGTGCGGAAAGCATCATTGGCAGTTGTGCGCTGTCGCTGGCGACGATGCCGGGCCAGCCGACAAAAACCTCTGGCGATCAGCATTTTAAACAGGCGCTGCATCCGTGGTCGTTCTGCTCGACGCCGGTCTTCGATAACCATGGTCGACTGTTCGGCTCCATCTCGCTGTGTTGTCTGGTGGAGCATGAGTGCGTTTCTGATTTATCCCTGACGCTGGCGATAGCCAGAGAAGTCGGCAACTCTTTGCTGACCGACAGCCTGCTGGCTGAATCCAACCGCCATCTGAACCAGATGTACGGGCTGCTGGAAAGTATGGATGATGGTGTGATGGCTTGGAACGAACAGGGCGTATTGCAGTTTCTCAATGCGCGTGCGGCGCTGCTTTTGCATCTCGATGCTCAGGCCAGTCAGGGGAAAAACATTCACGATCTGCTCAATCTCCCCATGCTGCTGCGCCGGGCGATCAAACATGCCCGCGGCCTGAATCACGTCGAAGTTACCTTTGAAAGCCAGCATCAGTTTGTTGATGCCGTCATCACCCTAAAACCGATTGTTGAGGAACAGGGCAACAGCTTTATCCTGCTGCTGCATCCGGTGGAGCAAATGCGCCAGCTGATGACCAGCCAGCTTGGCAAGGTGAGCCACACCTTTGAGCAGATGTCGACTGACGATCCGGAAACCCGCCGCTTGATCCACTTTGGACGCCAGGCGGCGAGGGGGAGTTTCCCGATCCTACTGTGCGGGGAAGAAGGCGTTGGTAAGGAGCTGCTGAGCCAGGCCATTCACAACGAAAGCGAGCGCGCCAGCGGGCCGTATATCGCCGTGAACTGTCAGCTGTATGCCAACAGCGTGCTGGGGCAGGATTTTATGGGCAGTGCGCCCACCGACGATGAAAATGGCCGGTTGAGCCGTCTTGAACTGGCGAACGGCGGCACGCTGTTTCTGGAAAAAATTGAATATCTGGCGCCGGAGCTGCAATCCGCGCTGTTACAGGTGATCAAGCAGGGGGTACTAACCCGCCTGGATGCCCGTCGGTTGATTCCGGTGGATGTCAAAGTGATCGCCACCACCACGGTTGATCTCGCCAATCTGGTGGAGCAAAACCGCTTTAGCCGTCAGCTATATTACGCGCTGCACTCTTTTGAGATAGTGATCCCCCCGCTGCGGGCGCGGCGTAACAGTATTCCCTCGCTGATTTATACGCGACTGAATAGCCTGAAAAAACGCTTTTCATCCAGTTTGAAGATCGACGACGACGCGCTGGCTCAGCTGGTGGCCTATTCGTGGCCGGGCAATGACTTTGAGCTGAACAGCATTATCGAAAACATCGCCATCAGCAGTGATAACGGCCATATTCGGCTGAGCAATCTACCGGATTATCTGTTTGCCGAACGTCCTGGTCTGGAGACGGCGTCTTCACTGCTGCCAGCCAGTCTGACCTTTACCGCTATCGAAAAAGAGGCGATTATCCATGCTGCTCGCGTCACCAGCGGGCGCGTACAGGAGATGTCGCAACTGCTGAACATTGGTCGCACTACCTTGTGGCGCAAGATGAAGCAATACGACATTGATGCCAGCCAGTTTAAGCGCAAGCATCTGGACTAGTTTCTTCAATTCTCGCCATCGAGAACAGCGCGTCCGACAGTCGGTTGATGTAACGCCTGGGTTCATCGCGTAACGTCAGCGTTCTGCTCATTGCGATAAGGATCCGCTCCAGTCGGCGGGTCAGGGTTCGCGCAACGTGTAGCTGTGCCGATGGCAGATTTTTCCCCGGAATAACAAACTCTTTGAGCGGGCCGCTTTGCGCCATATTGCGGTCAATAAGCTGCTCCAGCGCCTGAATATCCTCATCGCCAATACGCTGTTGTAAGCGCGCGAGTCCTTTCTCATCGCTGGCGAGTTCCGCACCCAGTACAAACAGCATCTTCTGTATGGCGTGCAGATCCTGGCGTAGTTCAGCCTGGTGCGTGCTGGCATAGCAGACGCCAAGCTGGGAAATCAGTTCATCCACCGTGCCATAGGCCTCAACGCGGATGTCATCTTTGTCGATACGGCTGCCGCCAAACAGCGCGGTCGTGCCTTTATCGCCGGTTCGGGTGTAGATGCGGTACATTTATTTTATCTCGTTGAAGGGAAGTACTTTGACCAGTTGACCGGCATTGGCGCCAAGCGTTCGGATCTGCGCAATTCCGGCGCGGATATGCCCACGGATCAGCGCCCGATCTTCGGGCAATTGGGCGTGGGTTAAAGCAATATCACCCGTGGCGTTAAGACCCAGACCGACACGTAGCGTTGAGCTTTTGGCCGCAAGTTTGCTCAATGCCAGCGCGCAGTCATGCTCGTCGCAACAGATTGCCCGGCAAGGGACGCCTTGCTCTTCCAGTCCCCAGCACAGCTCATCAAGCACGCGAGTATCCTGCCAGCGTGAGTGATAAAACAGATGTACGCCCGGTGATGAAAGTGACATTGCGCCCCCTGCGTTATCAGAATGCCTGACGGAAGATCTCGGCAATTTCTTTCTCGTTCCCTTTGCGCGGGTTAGAGAAGGCGTTACCGTCCTTCAGCGCCATTTCCGCCATGTACGGGAAATCGGCTTCTTTGACGCCCAGATCGTGCAAATGCTGCGGAATGCCGATGTCAGCGGAGAGACGGGCAATGGCGTGAATGGCCAGTTCGGCGGCATCCATGGTGGAAAGTCCGTCAGTGTTTTCGCCCATAAATTCTGCGATATCGGCAAATTTCTCCGGGTTAGCGATCAGGTTATAGCGCGCCACGTGCGGGAGCAGAACGGCATTCGCCACGCCGTGTGGCATGTCGTACAGACCGCCAAGCTGATGCGCCATTGCGTGAACGTAGCCGAGATTGGCGTTGTTGAAGGCCATGCCCGCCAGCAGAGAGGCGTAGGCCATGTTCTCGCGAGCTTTCAGGTTGCTGCCCAGCGCTACGGCCTGACGCAAGTTGCGTGCGATCAGGCGAATAGCCTGAATAGCGGCGGCGTCGGTGACCGGGTTGGCATCTTTGGAAATATAGGCTTCTACGGCGTGGGTCAGGGCATCCATACCGGTCGCGGCGGTCAGCGGGGCGGGTTTGCCGAGCATCAGCAGCGGATCGTTAATGGAGACCGACGGCAGGTTACGCCAGCTGACAATCACAAACTTCACTTTGGTTTTGGTATTGGTCAGCACGCAGTGGCGGGTGACTTCGCTGGCGGTACCGGCAGTGGTATTCACCGCAACGATAGGCGGCAGCGGGTTGGTCAGGGTTTCAATCCCGGCATAGCTGTAGAGATCGCCTTCGTGAGTTGCCGCGATACCGATGCCTTTACCGCAGTCATGCGGGCTACCGCCGCCAACGGTAACGATGATATCGCAATGCTCTTTGCGAAAGACCTCCAGACCATCGCGCACGTTGGTGTCTTTGGGATTTGGCTCAACGCCGTCAAAAACCACCACGTCAATGCCCGCTTCACGTAAATGGGTGAGGGTTTTATCTACCGCACCGTCTTTAATAGCCCTCAGACCTTTATCAGTAACCAGCAGCGCTTTTTTACCGCCTAACAGTTTGCAGCGTTCGCCGACAACGGAAATAGCATTGGGGCCAAAGAAGTTCACATTTGGCACCAGGTAATCAAACATACGATAGCTCATAATATACCTTCTTAGATTTAAATTATAATTCAGAGAAACAATTCAGTGCGGTTTCTGCTAATAATCTGTCTTGTTCGACAGTGCCGCCGCTAACGCCAACGGCACCAATTAATTTATCGTTTAATATGACAGGTAAGCCGCCGCCGAAAATAACAATGCGCTGTTGGTTAGTAAGCTGCAAACCATATAGCGAAGCACCAGGTTGTACCGCGTCGGTAATTTCATGGGTACCCTGACGCAGGCAGCAGGCGGTATACGCTTTATTAAGAGAGATATCACAGCTGGTGACAAACGCATCGTCCATGCGTTGCATTAGCAGCGTATTCCCGCCGTGATCCACCACGGAAAAGACCACCGGAACGTTGATCTCAAGCGCTTTAGTCTCAACGGCCTGCGCCATTTTTTTTGCAGCCGCCAGCGTAATGGTGGCAATTTGTTGGCTCTTATTCACAGTCTCTCCTGAAAATGTTGTAGGGCTGAGGTCACGAAACATATCGCGCAACAGCTATTTTTATCATTGGCTTTACCTTATTTTCTCGCCGCACGTTATTAAGTCAATAGGGTGGATTTTTCATAAATATTAAATTCATTTCCCTGACTTTGCGTTTATTGATAATGATCATTTAACCTCGTCACAATTCACGATGGATATTCCTGAATTGCGTTTCAATATGAAACGATGCGTTTTTATTAGGTGCCAAATTGGAACGAAATTAATTTTATTTTTTTATTGCTTGGCTCATTTAGAGTTCGGCCATTGCTGATGAAAGGCGAATGCCGGGTGTGGTGTCCCCGGCAATATGGCCCGGCGTCCCTATTTTTTACCTTTTGAGTCAATAAATCATGAGAAGATCAAAACGATTCGAAGTGCTTGCGAAGCGGCCTGTAAATCAGGATGGGCTGATTGGCGAATGGCCTGAAGAGGGGCTGATCGCCATGGAAAGCCCCTACGATCCGGCGTCGTCGGTGAAGGTCGAAAATGGTCGTATTGTTGAGCTGGACGGTAAGAGCCGCGCCGAGTTCGACATGATCGACCGTTTCATTGCCGATTATGCCATTAACGTGGCCGAAGCTGAGCGGGCCATGCAGCTCGATGCGCTGGAGATCGCCAGAATGCTGGTGGATATCCATGTCAGTCGGGAAGAGATTATTGCCATTACCACCGCCATCACCCCGGCGAAAGCGGTGGAAGTGATGGCGCAAATGAACGTGGTGGAGATGATGATGGCGCTACAAAAAATGCGCGCCAGACGCACTCCCTCCAACCAGTGCCACGTGACTAACCTGAAAGATAACCCGGTACAGATTGCCGCCGACGCTGCTGAAGCGGGGATCCGCGGCTTTTCCGAGCAGGAAACGACGGTCGGGATCGCCCGCTACGCGCCGTTTAACGCCCTGGCTCTGCTGGTGGGTTCCCAGTGCGGTCGCCCCGGTGTGCTGACCCAATGTTCCGTTGAAGAGGCCACCGAGCTGGAGCTGGGCATGCGCGGGCTAACCAGTTATGCCGAAACGGTGTCGGTCTATGGCACAGAATCGGTGTTTACCGACGGCGATGACACGCCGTGGTCCAAAGCGTTTCTCGCCTCGGCTTATGCGTCGCGTGGCCTGAAGATGCGCTACACCTCCGGCACCGGCTCGGAGGCGCTGATGGGCTATTCCGAAAGTAAATCGATGCTTTATCTGGAGTCGCGCTGCATTTTTATCACTAAAGGCGCGGGCGTACAGGGGCTGCAAAACGGTGCGGTCAGCTGTATCGGCATGACCGGCGCTGTGCCGTCAGGGATCCGCGCGGTGCTGGCGGAAAACCTGATTGCCTCAATGCTCGACCTTGAAGTGGCCTCCGCCAATGACCAGACCTTTTCCCACTCCGATATTCGCCGTACTGCCCGTACCCTGATGCAGATGCTGCCGGGTACCGACTTTATTTTCTCCGGTTACAGCGCGGTACCCAACTACGACAACATGTTTGCCGGGTCGAACTTCGACGCTGAAGATTTCGATGATTACAACATTCTGCAACGCGATCTGATGGTTGACGGCGGTCTGCGTCCAGTCACGGAAGAGGAAACCATCGCCATTCGCAATAAGGCCGCACGCGCCATTCAGGCAGTGTTCCGCGAACTGGGCCTGCCGCTGATTAGCGATGAAGAAGTCGAAGCTGCTACTTATGCTCACGGCAGCAAAGATATGCCTGCGCGTAATGTCGTTGAGGATTTGGCTGCCGTGGAAGAGATGATGAAGCGCAATATCACCGGGCTGGATATCGTCGGCGCGTTGAGTTGCAGCGGCTTCGAAGATATCGCCAGCAATATCCTCAACATGCTGAGACAGCGTGTTACCGGTGATTACCTGCAAACGTCGGCCATTCTGGATCGCCAGTTCGACGTCGTCAGCGCCGTCAACGACATCAATGATTATCAGGGACCTGGTACCGGCTATCGCATCAGTGCCGAACGCTGGGCGGAAATTAAAAATATTGCGGGCGTGGTTCAGCCCGGCTCGATCGAATAAGGCGGTACACAGTGGAATGCACAACTGAACGTAAGCCGGTTTTCACCTTACAGGTGAGCGAAGGCGAGGCGGCTAACGCGGATGAGCGCGTTGATGAGGTGGTGATTGGCGTCGGCCCGGCCTTTGATAAGTATCAGCATAAAACCTTGATTGATATGCAGCACAACGCGATTTTGAAAGAGCTGGTTGCTGGCATCGAAGAAGAGGGACTGCATGCGCGAGTAGTGAGGATCCTGCGCACCTCGGATGTTTCTTTTATGGCATGGGATGCGGCAAATCTTAGCGGCTCAGGCATTGGGATTGGTATCCAGTCGAAAGGAACCACGGTGATTCATCAGCGCGATCTGCTGCCGCTAAGTAACCTGGAACTGTTTTCTCAGGCTCCGCTGCTGACGCTGGAAACCTATCGTCAGATTGGTAAAAACGCCGCGCGCTATGCACGCAAAGAGTCGCCTTCGCCGGTGCCAGTGGTCAATGACCAGATGGTGCGCCCTAAATTTATGGCCAAGGCCGCGCTGTTTCATATCAAAGAAACCAAACACGTGGTGCAGGATGCTGCGCCTGTCACGTTGCATATTGCACTGGTAAGGGAATGACCATGAACGACAACATCATGACCGCGCAGGATTACCCATTAGCCACCCGCTGCCCGGAGAAAATCCGGACGCCTGGCGGCAAGCCGCTAACCGACATTACCCTTGAGAATGTGCTGGCGGGCCGCGTAGGACCGCAGGATGTGCGTATTTCTCAGCAAACGCTGGAGTACCAGGCGCAGATTGCCGAGCAGATGCAGCGTCATGCCGTGGCGCGCAATTTTCGTCGTGCGGCAGAACTGATTGCGATCCCGGATGCCCGCATTCTGGAGATCTACAACGCACTGAGGCCGTTTCGTTCTTCGTTCGCCGAGTTGCAGGCCATTGCCGATGAACTGGAACACACCTGGCACGCCACGGTGAACGCCGGGTTTGTCCGCGAATCGGCAGAAGTATACCAGCAGAGAAATAAGCTGCGTAAAGGCAGTCAGTGACGGAGGCAGCATGCCGTTAATTGCAGGGATCGATATCGGCAACGCCACCACTGAAGTGGCGTTGGCGCAGGATGGCCGGTTTATCGGCAGCGGGATTGTCGCCACGACCGGGATGAAAGGCACGCGGGAGAATATCGCCGGGGTGGTCGCGTCCCTGCAGCAGGCGCTGGATAAAACGTCGTGGTCGCTGCAGGACGTGGCAAAAATCTGCATCAACGAGGCCGCACCGGTTATTGGCGATGTGGCGATGGAAACCATCACTGAAACCATCATTACCGAATCAACGATGATTGGCCATAACCCGCAAACGCCCGGCGGCGTTGGCGTGGGCATGGGAACTACCATCGCCGTGGAGAAGTTGGCGGCGTTGAGCGAGGATCGATTTGCCCAGGGTTGGATACCGTTGGTGGGTGAGGAGATGGATTTCCTTGAGGTGGTTTGGTTTATCAATGAAGCGCTGGATCGCGGCGTCAACGTGGTGGCGGCCATCCTGAAAAAAGATGATGGCGTGCTGGTGAATAATCGCCTGCATCGGCCAATACCGGTGGTTGATGAAGTCACTCTGCTGGAGAAGGTGCCGGAAGGCGTGCTGGCGGCGGTGGAAGTGGCGGCCCCGGGACAGGTGGTGCGGGTGCTGTCGAATCCTTACGGTATCGCGACCTTCTTTGCCCTGACCCCTGAGGAAACGCAAACTATTGTCCCCATCGCCAGAGCGCTGATTGGCAACCGTTCCGCCGTGGTGCTGAAAACCCCGCAGGGAGATGTGCGATCAAGAGTGATCCCGGCGGGTAAGATCTTTATCCGTGGTGAAAAGCGTGGCGGTGAAGCCGACGTAGCGCAAGGCGCGCAGGCCATTATGCAGGCGATGAGCGCCTGCGCGCCCGTGTGTGATATTCGTGGTGAAGCAGGCACGCACGCAGGCGGCATGCTGGAGCGGGTGCGAAAGGTGATGGCCTCGCTGACCGGTCATGACATGAACACGGTGCATATTCAGGATCTATTGGCGGTCGATACATTTATTCCGCGCAAGGTGCAGGGCGGCATTGCCGGAGAGTGTTCAATGGAGAACGCCGTGGGCATTGCGGCGATGGTGAAAGCCGATCGTTTACAGATGCAGGCCATCGCCAGTGAGCTGAGCGCCCGGTTAAATACCCCAGTTGAAGTCGGTGGTGTGGAGGCCAACATGGCCGTAGCAGGGGCGTTAACAACGCCCGGATGCGCCGCACCGCTGGCGATCCTCGACTTAGGCGCAGGATCTACCGATGCCGCCGTCATCAATAGCGACGGTGTAGTGAAAGCAGTTCATCTGGCCGGCGCGGGGAATATGGTCAGCCTGTTGATTCAAACTGAGCTGGGCTTAAGCGATGCATTTCTGGCGGAGGAAATAAAAAAATACCCGCTGGCAAAAGTGGAGAGCCTGTTCAGCATTCGCCATGAGAACGGCGCGGTGGAGTTTTTCCGCGAACCGCTCAGTCCGTCAGTATTCGCCAAAGTGGTGTACTTGAAAGAGGGCGAGCTGATCCCGGTAGATAACCAGACTTCGCTGGAAAAAATCCGTCTGGTGCGCCGACAGGCTAAAGAGATGGTTTTTGTGACCAACTGCCTTCGCGCGTTACGCCAGGTGTCACCCGGTGGCTCTATTCGCGATATGACGTTCGTGGTGCTGGTAGGCGGTTCTTCGCTGGATTTCGAAATCCCGCAGATGATCACCGATGCGCTGGCGCATTACGGCGTTGTCGCCGGGCAGGGCAATATTCGAGGTACCGAAGGGCCTCGTAATGCGGTGGCAACTGGGCTGGTTTTAGCCGGAGAAGCAAAAAAATAGCGCAGAAAACAGCCGCGCAAGCGTTTAGCTGCGGGGTAAGTCAAATAAAGGCGATGTTCTCTTTGATATCCCGGCGGAGTTGGGTACATAGTATAAATGTGTCTCTCACGTGGTTAATTTTAAGGATAAGAGCATGCCAACAGCAATTGAGAAAGCATTGGATTTTATTGGTGGTATGAACACTTCGGCGTCAGTACCACATTCAATGGATGAAAGTACCGCTAAGGGAATCTTAAAGTATTTGCATGACTTAGGTGTGCCAGCGAGTCCGGAAGTTGTGATGGCACGGGGTGAGCAAGAGGGATGGAATCCCGAGTTCACGAAAAAAGTGGCCGGATGGGCAGAAAAAGTCGCCTCCGGTAACCGCATCCTTATCAAGAACCCAGAGTATTTTTCAACCTATATGCAGGAGCAGCTCAAAGAGCTAGTGTGAGCTGACTATCGAATTAAACTCTAACGGACGTTTCCATCCCAGGATGGCGGCGTCCAGATGGGGTTGCCATTAACATGCTGTTTGCTGAACAGGTGTATCGCGTAAATAGCTTTAGTCCCCGCCAGCTATGTTCTTCCGTGTACTCATTCAACATATTGATGCAAGCAAGTATTGATTTTGCTACATGCCAATTTCTATGGAATACCCATAAAAAAAGGACCTGCGATTTCTCGCAAGTCCTTGAGATTTGGTGGCCCCTGCTGGACTTGAACCAGCGACCAAGCGATTATGAGTCGCCTGCTCTAACCACTGAGCTAAGGGGCCGTGGCGGTGGATTATAAAGTAACTCCGCGTTGCAATCCAGACATAAGCGTACGGATGCTGTTTTTATAAACAATGTATTTTCAGTCCGTTATACTGGTTCCTCTGATGTATTGTTCGGAGTAATTATGGTTAAGGACATACTGGCACCGGAGCTGCGGGTGGTGTTTTGCGGCATCAATCCGGGGCTTTCTTCCGCAGGTACAGGATTCCCCTTTGCGCACCCCGCTAATCGCTTCTGGAAGGTTATCCATCAGGCGGGATTCACCGATCGCCAGCTTAAACCTGAAGAGGCACAGCATCTGCTGGACTTTCGCTGCGGCGTGACTAAGTTTGTCGACAGACCAACGGTACAAGCCAATGAAGTGAAGCTACAAGAGATGCGTAGCGGCGGTCGTCTGCTTATTGAGAAAATAGAAGAGTATCAGCCAGCCGCGCTCGCTATCCTTGGGAAGCAGGCATTTGAGCAGGGGCTTAGCCAGCGTGGGGCACAGTGGGGAAAACAGACGCTGACCATTGGCGCGACGCAGATTTGGGTATTGCCGAATCCCAGCGGATTGAGCCGGATTACACTGGATAAGCTGGTGGAGGCGTATCGCGAGTTGGATGATGCGCTGGTCATGCGCGGGATGTAAAGAAAAACGCCACCTTGCGGTGGCGTTTGAACTTATACGGCGAGATTAATCGTCGAGGAAGCTACGCAGTACTTCAGAGCGGCTCGGGTGGCGCAGTTTACGCAGTGCCTTCGCTTCGATCTGACGGATACGTTCGCGGGTAACGTCGAACTGTTTACCCACTTCTTCCAGCGTGTGGTCGGTGTTCATATCGATACCGAAACGCATACGCAGAACTTTCGCTTCACGGGCGGTCAGGCCAGCCAGAACGTCGTGCGTTGCGGCACGCAGGCTCTCGGTGGTAGCAGAGTCCAGCGGCAGCTCGAGGGTGGTATCCTCGATGAAATCACCCAGATGCGAATCTTCATCGTCGCCGATCGGCGTTTCCATGGAGATAGGTTCTTTAGCAATTTTCAGCACTTTACGGATCTTGTCTTCCGGCATCAGCATGCGCTCAGCCAGTTCTTCTGGCGTCGGCTCGCGGCCCATCTCTTGCAGCATCTGACGGGAGATACGGTTGAGCTTGTTGATAGTCTCAATCATATGTACCGGGATACGGATGGTACGCGCCTGATCCGCGATCGAACGGGTGATCGCCTGACGGATCCACCAGGTTGCATAGGTGGAGAACTTGTAACCACGACGGTATTCAAACTTATCAACCGCTTTCATCAGACCGATGTTACCTTCCTGAATCAGATCCAGGAACTGCAGGCCACGGTTGGTGTATTTTTTAGCGATAGAGATAACCAGACGTAAGTTCGCTTCAACCATCTCTTTTTTCGCACGGCGTGCTTTCGCTTCACCGATGGACATGCGACGGTTGATATCTTTAACCTGCTCGATGGTCAGGCCGGTTTCTTCTTCAATCTGCTGCAGTTTCTGCAGGCCGCGGTGAACGTCATCTGCCACGTCGTGCAGTTTTTCAGACCACGGTTTGTTCATCGCGATTGCCGCGTTGAACCAGGTTTCACTGGTTTCATTGCCAGTAAACAGGGTGATGAAGTTTTTCTTCGGCATTTTGCACTGCTCAACGCAGAGCTTCATGATCAGACGTTCCTGAGTACGCACGCGGTCCATCATGACGCGCATGCTGTTTACCAGGTAGTCGAACTGCTTCGGCACCAGGCGGAACTGTTTGAACACTTCGGACAGCTTCTGAATTTCTTCCTGCGCGGCAGCATGGCTGCGGCCTTTCGCTTTGATGGTGTCGCGAGTGATTTCGTACTGAGTACGCAGTTCACCGAATTTTTCACGCGCTAACTCAGGGTCGATGCTGTTGTCATCATCGCTGCTGTCGTCGTCGCCATCTTCTTCATCTTCATCTTCATCGTCATCCATCTCTTCCTGAGAGAGTTCAGAACCGACGTGGGTCGCCGTTGGCGCCATGTCTTCTTCCGCATTTGGATCGACAAAGCCTGTGATCAGATCGGAAAGACGTGCTTCTTCAGCTTCTACGCGATCGTACTGCTCAAGCAGGTAGGTGATAGCTTCCGGGTATTCGGCAACGGAGCATTGAACCTGGTTAATCCCGTCTTCGATGCGTTTAGCGATGTCGATTTCGCCTTCGCGGGTTAACAGTTCAACGGTACCCATTTCACGCATGTACATGCGGACCGGGTCAGTCGTACGACCGATTTCGGACTCAACGCTGGACAGAACCTGGGCAGCCGCTTCTTCCGCGTCTTCATCGGTGCTGTTGGAGGTTTCAGCAAGCAGCAGATCATCGGCATCAGGTGCTTCTTCCATCACCTGAATACCCATGTCATTGATCATTTGGATGATGTCTTCGATTTGATCTGAATCGACGATATCTTCCGGCAGATGGTCATTGACCTCGGCATAGGTCAGATAGCCTTGCTCCTTACCACGTTGGACAAGAAGCTTCAGCTGTGACTGCGGGTTTTGCTCCATAAGACGGTATCCACACTTAATTCGTTTGATTGGTGTTGGGCGGTAAAACCGCCAACGGCAAAACGAGGGCATACTTATATTTTGCCGCTGCCTCTCCGTGCGGCTGTCGGGGGCTTCCCGATCGATATTCGGCAGTTAAGCCGTTAAATACTTCATCTTTCACGTTGTCTCTGCGTTAGCTGCGTTCTCTCTTCCTGGTCATGTACTTATGTACACTCCCAGGCGTTCGTTCACTTGCTGCCTTGATACAACGCGAATGATTTTGTCTTTGTTTGCCTTTCTCTTATTTCTTGGCCAGTTCCTGGTTCAGTGTCCAGAGTTCCCGGCGTTCTTCGCTGCTTAAACCGTGTGTGCGCTCACGAGCTATCAACTCTTCCTGGCGCAGTTCAAGCATCGAATCAAACATATGGTTGAGTGAGTCGGTGAAGGTTTTTTCCGCGATATCTTTATCTGCTATATCGTCCCACATCGACAGTTTTTCAAGGGTCGCAGCATCATTTGTGCCACGGTAGTGTTCTAAAAGTTGCCCGGTGGTCAGACCTGGCTGAGCCAGACAAGTGTTGACCAGTTCTCTGAATAAGCCAAGTCCAGGCAGCTTATTACTATCCAGTGCGCCTAACGGTGGAACCAGCGGGGCGAGGCCCGGGTTCTGTACCAGCAACCCTATAAGTATACGCATGGTCGTACGTTTTAGCTGTGGAACAGGGCGGGAAGCCCCATTTTCTGCCAGTTTAGGCATTAAACGTTCAAGCTGGCTGTCATCCAGAATGCCGAGCTTGTTCCCCAACTCCTGTCGCAAGTAAATGCGCAACGTTTCGCCTGGTACCTGAGTAATCAGAGGTAATGCCAGCGTACTGAGCTGTGCGCGTCCGTCCGGGGTACTCAAATCCACCTGCGGCAGCAGGCTGTTAAATAAAAACGCGGAGAGCGGCAGCGCCTGCTCCATCCGGGCTTCAAAGGCCTCTTTCCCTTCTTTACGCACCAGCGTATCGGGGTCTTCGCCGTCAGGTAAAAACATGAAGCGTAGCTGGCGTCCGTCTGTCATATAGGGCAGTGCGGTTTCCAGTGCGCGCCATGCTGCGTCGCGTCCGGCACGGTCGCCGTCGTAACAGCAAATTACGTTGTTCGTCGCGCGGAACAACAGTTGGATGTGATCGGCAGTAGTTGACGTCCCTAGGGATGCCACGGCGTAGTTAATGCCGTATTGCGCCAGCGCCACCACATCCATATAGCCTTCTACCACTAACAGGCGCTGTGGATCGGCGTTATCCTGCTGGGCTTCATAAAGGCCATACAGCTGGCGGCCTTTATGGAAAATATCGGTTTCCGGGGAGTTCAGATATTTCGGCAGGGCATCGCCCAGCACGCGTCCACCAAAACCAATGACTCGACCACGTTTGTCGCGAATGGGGAACATCACCCGTTCGCGGAAGCGATCGTAACTGCGTCCCTGATCGTTGGTGACCAACATCCCCGCATCGACCAGCGATTTGCGATTCTCAGCATTGCCGCCAAACCGTTTCAGGACGTTGTCCCAGCCGGGGGGCGCAAAACCAATAGCAAAACGGGTGATAACGTCGCTACTTAATCCTCGCTTTTCCAGGTACTGGCGCGCAGGGGTAGCGGCGGGCTGCATCAAAGACTGTTGATAAAAAGTGTTCAGGCCGTCCATCAATTGATAAAGGCTTTGCCGTTGATGGCGCTCTATCTGACTGGGGCCACTGCCTGCTTCATAGGGTACTTCAAGGTTGTGCATTGCGGCCAGTTCTTCGACGGTTTCCACAAACTCGAGCTTGTCGTAGTTCATGAGAAAGTCGACGGCGTTGCCATGCGCGCCACACCCAAAGCAGTGATAAAACTGTTTTTCACCGTTTACGGTGAAAGAGGGGGTTTTTTCGTTATGGAACGGACAGCACGCGTGATAATTTTTGCCCTGCTTTTTCAGCTTTACCCGCGCGTCGATGAGATCGACGATGTCGGTTCTTGCCAGCAGGTCATTGATAAAAACGCGAGGAATTCGTCCAGCCATAAGCCCCTGTTTTTTGATGACTCATATACACAAAATCATTCAGGATGCATCAAGGCGGCAAGGAAGCGAATCCTCAGGAGCGTACAGCAGTACGTGACTGGGGTGAGCGACTGCAGCCAACACTGAGGCAGCTTGAATGATGACGTGTATAAACGAAAATAAGCCGCGCATTCCTTCCGGAAGCACGGCCTTACAACTACAACTCAGTCTGAATTGAGAGCGTTGGCTCTCAATGGATTAGTACAGACGAGTACGGCGTGCGTTTTCGCGAGCCAGTTTCTTCGCGTGACGTTTCACAGCAGAAGCTTTAGCGCGCTTACGTTCGGTAGTCGGTTTTTCATAGAACTCACGACGACGAACTTCCGCCAGAACACCTGCTTTTTCGCATGAACGCTTGAAGCGACGCAGTGCTACGTCGAACGGCTCGTTTTCACGTACTTTAATTACCGGCATGTAACTCTCACCTTTAATAAATTCGGTTTGCCGCTGGCATCAACGCCAGCTTATTTCAAAATGGTGCGGAATTTTACTGCAATTGCTGCTGCTTTGTAAAGCACCGACGCGATTTTGAAAGGGACTTTTATAAGGACAAGGAGTATACACGAGCGAAACTCCTGGGGCGAACAAAGTTTTACATCAACCCGCATTGGTCCTACACTGCGCGGTAATAGAGCGAGGTAAAACAAGTCATGCGTGTACTGGGTATTGAAACATCCTGCGATGAAACCGGCATCGCCATTTACGACGATGAAAAAGGTCTTTTAGCCAACCAATTGTATAGTCAGGTGAAATTACATGCTGACTACGGCGGCGTAGTGCCTGAACTGGCCTCGCGCGATCACGTACGTAAAACCGTACCGTTGATCCAGGCCGCGCTGAAAGAAGCGGGACTGACGGCAAAAGAGATCGATGCGGTGGCGTATACCGCAGGTCCTGGTCTGGTTGGTGCGCTGCTGGTTGGTGCAACCGTAGGACGTTCGCTGGCGTTCGCCTGGGGCGTACCGGCAATTCCTGTGCACCACATGGAAGGGCATCTGCTCGCGCCAATGCTGGAAGATAATCCCCCTGCGTTCCCGTTCGTCGCGCTGCTGGTTTCCGGCGGTCACACGCAGCTGATCAGCGTCACCGGTATCGGTCAGTATGAATTGCTGGGCGAATCGATTGATGATGCTGCCGGTGAAGCGTTCGACAAAACCGCCAAGCTGCTGGGATTGGATTATCCTGGTGGCCCAATGCTGTCAAAGCTGGCATCACAAGGCGTTGAAAAACGTTTTGTCTTCCCGCGTCCGATGACTGACCGTCCGGGGCTGGATTTCAGCTTCTCAGGTTTGAAAACCTTCGCTGCGAATACCATTCGTAATAACGAAAATGACGATCAGACCCGCGCTGATATCGCCCGCGCGTTTGAAGACGCGGTAGTTGATACGCTGATGATCAAGTGCAAACGCGCGCTGGATCAAACCGGTTTTAAACGTCTGGTGATGGCGGGGGGCGTGAGTGCGAACCGTACGCTGCGCGCAAAACTGGCCGAGATGATGCAAAAACGTCGTGGCGAAGTGTTTTACGCGCGTCCGGAATTTTGTACCGATAACGGGGCGATGATCGCCTACGCGGGCATGGTGCGCTTTAAAGCGGGTGCAACGGCGGATCTTGGCGTGACCGTGCGCCCACGCTGGCCGCTGGCGGAATTACCGGCAGCATAAGTTTTTTTGCCCGGTGGCGCTGCGTTTACCGGGCTTACAAAACCGTAGGCCGGGTCAGGCGAATCCGCCGCCCGGCGATAGCTCTCACTACATCCGCAACATTCCTTTCTCTTCCAGAAACGCGATAATTTTTTCCAGGCCTTCTCCAGATTTTAAATTACTAAACGTCCATGGACGCTCGCCGCGCATGCGCAAGGTATCGCGCTCCATCACCTCCAGCGATGCGCCGACGTAAGGGGCAAGATCGGTTTTATTGATCACCAGAAAATCGGATTTGGTGATCCCCGGACCACCTTTACGCGGGATCTTCTCGCCTTCAGCAACATCGATCACATAGATCGTCAGATCCGCGAGTTCCGGGCTGAAGGTGGCGCTCAGGTTATCGCCGCCGCTTTCCACAAAAATCAGATCCAGATTGCAGAATTTCTCGCTCAGCGCTTCTACGGCGGCCAGATTCATCGACGCATCTTCGCGGATGGCGGTATGCGGGCAGCCACCGGTTTCCACGCCGACGATCCTCTCTGGCTCCAGTGCGCCCGCCTCGGTGAGAATGCGCTGATCTTCTTTGGTGTAGATATCGTTGGTCACCACCGCCAACTGATAGCTGCTGCGCATGGCTTTGCATAACGCTTCCAGCAGCGCCGTTTTGCCCGAGCCAACCGGGCCGCCAACGCCCACACGCAGGGGATGCTTGTAGTTACTCATTTTTTCTCCTCAGGAGCGGAATAATCGGGAATATTGGGTTTCATGCCGGGCAGACGCGATAGCGGCCAACGGCGTTGCGGAGCCGAGGCTGGTGTCAGGACACGTCAGCGCCTGTGCCAAACCCTGCGCATAGCGATCGCAGAGCGCAATAATCAAACGCTGGGCCGCCTGTTGTCCAAAAGGAACCAGCTTGACGCCAGCCATGACAGCGCTCTCAATCCAGCTGTAGCCGAGGCTTAACGCCAGCTCCGTCAGCGGAATTTTCCAGCGCACGCCCAGCCAGGCCATGCCGCAGAGTTGGCTGTCGACAAAGAGGGTGCGCCATTCTCGCGAGCAATCCGACTCCCAGTCGGTGACCAGCCGCGTAAACGCCGCACCCCGACTGCGTTCTTCATCCCGCAGTTCGCGGGTTTCGCGACAGGCCAGCAGGTAAGCGCTCCAGCGGCGTGCTGCGTCGAGATCGTCCTGCTCGCAGGCGCGATACAGTCTCGCCAGCAGCGGTAGGTCAACGGTAAAAAAGTTCTGCTCCATCTGCTGGATTTGCCAGGCAGAGAAGTCATCGACGCTTTTCACCCAGCCGATTTCCACCGCCCACTCCAGACCCTGGGACCAGGTAAATGACCCTACCGGGAGCGCGCTGCTGGCGAGCTGCATCAGACGTAGCTGTTGGCTGTTATGCATCAGTGCGCATGGCCGTGGTGATGCCCGTGTGATTCACTGGCATAAGCGCCTGCTTCAGGTTCAAACGGCAACTGGGCGAACGTCACCTCAAGGTTGAACTGGCGCAGCATGTCGTCCAGCACATGATCGTGGTGGTAGCGCAGTTCGTCCGGCAGAATTTGCAGTGGAACGTGACGATTACCGAGGTGATAACAGGCTTTGGCGAGCAGGAAAGGATCGGCGCAGCGCACCACGGAAACCGACTCCGGTGCGGCGATCACTTCGATCACTTCGCTGCCATCTTCGGTACTTAGCAGATCGCCACCGCGCAGCAGCAAACCACGCGGTAGCATTAGCCCGGCTTCGCGACCGTCGTTCAGTGCTACCCTGGCGCGACTTTTTACCCGGACATCAATGGGCAGCGTGACGCTTGCAGTAACGCGGTGAGCGTGGTCAAGGCGTTGGGTCAGATAGATCATCGTCACTCCTCAAAACAGAAAATAGCGTTGCGCCATCGGCAAAACATCTGCCGGTTCGCTGGTGATAAGTTCGCCATCAATACGCACCTCGTAAGTCTGAGCATCGACGGTGATATTGGGTTGCAGGCCGTTGTGGATCATGTCGACCTTTTTCACTGTCCGACAGCCTTTGACGACGGCGATAGCGCTTTGCAGATTGAGCTGCTGCGGGATGTTTTGCGCGTCAGCGGCCTGCGAAATAAAGGTCAGCCGGGTGTGGTGCCGCGCCGCGCCAAGCGCGCCGAACATCATGCGGTAATGCACCGGCTGCGGGGTGGGGATCGAGGCGTTGATATCGCCCATCGGCGCGCAGGCGATCATCCCGCCCTTGACGATCGTCGCCGGTTTTACGCCAAAAAAGGCGGGTGACCACAGCACCAGATCGGCCAGTTTGCCTGGCTCAACGGAACCGACTTCATGGGCGATACCGTGGGTTAATGCCGGGTTGATGGTGTATTTGGCGACGTAGCGTTTAACGCGCAGGTTGTCGTTGTCACCGGTTTCTTCTGCCAACGGGCCACGCTGAACCTTCATGCGGTGCGCCACCTGCCAGGTACGCAGGATCACTTCGCCCACGCGCCCCATCGCCTGTGAATCGGACGAGGTCAGGGAAAACGCGCCAATGTCATGCAGCACATCCTCGGCAGCGATTGTTTCCCGGCGAATGCGGGATTCGGCAAAGGCCACGTCTTCGGCGATATCCGGATCGAGGTGGTGGCAAACCATCAGCATGTCGAGATGCTCGTCGATGGTGTTGACGGTATAGGGCAGCGTCGGATTCGTGGAGGAGGGCAGAATATTCGGATGCGCGCAGGCGGTGATGATATCCGGCGCATGGCCGCCGCCCGCGCCTTCAGTGTGAAAGGTATGAATGGTGCGATCGCCAATCGCCGCCAGCGTATCTTCAACGAAACCGGACTCGTTGAGCGTGTCGCTGTGCAGCGCGACCTGGATGTCCATTTCGTCGGCCACGGTTAGCGCGCAGTCGATAGCGGCAGGCGTGGCGCCCCAGTCTTCATGGATTTTCAGGCCAATTGCGCCCGCGCTGATTTGCTCGCGCAAGGCGTCTGGATTTGAGCCATTGCCTTTACCCAGCAAACCAATGTTAACCGGCAACGAATCTGCCGCCTGCAGCATGTGCGCGATGTACCAGGGGCCCGGTGTGCAGGTGGTGGCGTGAGTGCCTGCGGCCGGACCGGTGCCTCCGCCGATCATCGTCGTCACCCCGGAAACCAGCGCCTCCTGCGCCTGCTGTGGGCAGATCCAGTGAATATGCGTATCCACGCCGCCCGCAGTGACGATCTTACCTTCCCCAGCGATGACTTCAGTTCCCACGCCTATCGGGATCGTGACGTTGGGTTGAATATCGGGATTACCTGCTTTGCCGATGGCGAAGATCCTGCCGTTTTTGATGCCGATATCCGCTTTCACGATCCCCCAGTGATCGACGATCAGCGCGTTGGTGATCACCAGATCCACGCATGCATCGGCGCGCATTTGTCCCTGGCCCATGCCGTCGCGGATCACTTTTCCGCCGCCGAATTTGACCTCTTCGCCGTAGGTGGTGAAGTCTTGTTCCACCTCGATCCACAGGTCGGTATCCGCCAGGCGCACTTTATCGCCGGTGGTTGGGCCAAACATGTCGGCGTACGCCTGCCGGGAAATGTCACTCATTATCTGCCTCCAGTGCGCCCATCACTTCGCTGCGAAAACCCACGATCCTTTGTGCACCGGCAACGCGCACCAGTTCGACTTCGCGTTTTTGTCCTGGCTCAAAACGCACCGCAGTGCCCGCAGCAATGTTCAGACGAAAACCGCGTGCAGCCAGCCTGTCAAAGCGCAGCGCTGGGTTCACTTCGTAAAAGTGATAGTGCGATCCCACCTGGATGGGTCTGTCGCCATGATTTTCCACCACGATCGTGCAGATCTCCCGCCCTTGATTAAGCGCAATATTGCCTTTTGCGATCTGATATTCACCTGGGATCATTGCTGCTCCTTAGACGATCGGATTGTGGACAGTGACCAGCTTCGATCCGTCCGGAAATGTGGCTTCAACCTGAATATCCGGGATCATCTCCGGTACGCCTTCCATCACCTGATCGCGGCGCAGGACGTGACGCCCGTCTTCCATCAGCGCGGCCACGGTTTGCCCGTCCCGCGCCCCTTCCATGATGAAAGCGCTAATCAGCGCCACCGATTCCGGGTAGTTCAGCTTCAGCCCGCGGGCCAGGCGACGTTCCGCCACCAGCGCGGCGGTAAATAGCAACAGCTTGTCTTTTTCTCTGGGAGTCAGTTCCATAAGGGTTCTCTTAGGTTTGCCAGATTCGCGGGAGTACGGGCGCTTTGTGTGTCAGCAGCGGGCGCAGAAATTGCCAGATGTCGCGCATAACGCGCTGGACAACCAGGTTGTCGCTAGCAAGAAAACGGATTGTCAGCAGCGAATCGTTAAGCGTTGCCCCGGCGTAATCGCCAAGCGCCGTAAGCCGCTCCCGCGTGCCCTCGAGCATATGTTCGCTGGCCGGATAACACAGCAACGTGCCGACCCAGGGATGATGTGCGACGCCGCTCAGATTCCCCTCCTGCAACTGCAAGCGTTCTATCAGCAGTGGCTGCCCATCTCGCCATACTTCCTGGCGGTTTTGCAGCGTGCCGTAACTGAAGGTCTCCTGCATAACCGGTCGGCCAAGACACAGCAGATCCCAGGCCAGCAGGCGGCTTGCGGATGTCAGATGAAAGACGGTCTGAATAGCGGCGTTGGCGCCGGGAAAGAGGATCGTATCCTGCGGCAGCCACTCCAGCGTCGCGTGGGGTGCGAGGGTAAAATGCTGGCGCAGCAATGCCTGCGGTCCACGGCTGCGGTAAAACTTTCCCGCGCCAGGCTGGGTGATTAACGTGTGGCTGTTTTCGTCGAGCGTTACGGCGATATGGAGCTCATCCCCGCCGACGATCCCCGCCGGTGGATGAAGCAAATAGAGATGGCAAACGTCCTCTTCCGGGTAAAACGGGCGTTGAACCGTCAATGGACCATGATGACGCGCCGAGGCGAGCACCGTTTTGTGCCCGGTGCAGGTAAAATGCAGATCCAGTTCGGCCTGCCAGCCCCGTGTGAGTGTCTCGTGCGCAACCGTGTCCAGAGCGTTTCCCCTATCAGCATGAGGGTGTTTGCATACAAAAAAGTATGCCTCAGCGCATCGGGAAATCGATCATATGAGAAGCTTATGGATAAAGGGGCGACAATACGTCGCCCCACCAGGGTTTTACAGTAAAACGAGGGGCATCCAGACCAGACCGGTAATCACCAGAAGCACGAGGAAAATCAGGCCAAAAATAGCACCGAGTCGCCAGTAATCCACTGTTGGTAAATAGCCGCTACCGTAGTAGATAGGGCTAGGGCCGGTGGCGTACGGGGTCAGAATGCTGCCCAGACCAATGGCGGCGCCAACCATCAGGCAGAAGACCGGTAGCGGGATTTCCGGCATTGCCAGCGCGGCGGCAATCATCATCGGTGCGAGGGCGGAGGTATAGGCTGTGGCGCTGGCAAAGAAGTAACGCAGCAGATAGAACACCACGATCAGCGCTACCATCACCATCATCGGCGAATAACCGCTCAGCCCGTTTGCCAGCAGCTTGCCGAACCAGGTAATAAAACCGGTGTTATTGAGCCCGGTGGCCAGCGTGATCAGCGAGGCCAGCCAGAAAAAGACGTTCCATGCGGCTTTATTGCTGACGATGTCATCCCAGCTAATGATGCGCAGTACCAGCATCAACGCCACCACGCTGTATCCAACCATCGCGGCGTCAATATAATCGCCGCCGAAGATCCACAGCACCAGCGCGCCGACCATCAGCACCAGCATCTTTTTCTCGCGAGCGCAGAGCGGTCCCATCGCTTTTAGTTCGGTATCCGCCCAGCGTGGAACCTGATCGCCGGATTTCAGCATCGGTGGATATAACACGTACGCCAGCCACGGCACGATCAGCACCAGTAAAATGCTCAGCGGCAGCATGCCTAAGAACCAGTCACCCCAGCTTAGCGCGGTGTGGGACGCGCCTTTCATCAGACCGATCAACAGCAGGTTCGGCGCCATTGCCGTTAAGAAAATGGCGCTGGTAACGCAGTCAGCGACAATGCCCATCCACATGATGTACGAGCCAATAGAGCGTGAACTGGCGCTATTGGGTTGTGAGTTATACAGCGGCGGCAGGTTGCGGATAATCGGGTAGATTATTCCGGCCCCACGGGCGGAGTTGGAAGGTGTGACGGGAGCGAGGATAAGTTCGGAGAACATCACCGCATAGCCGAGAAACAGAGTCCTATGCCCCATCTTTTTCACCAGCATCAGCGCGATTCGCCGACCGAGTCCGGTTTTCTCATAGCCAGTACCAAACATAAAGGCCGCGAAGATCAGCCAGATGACCGAGTTTGAAAAGCCAGATACCGCCCACGACAGCGATTTGGCGGTAAATTTAAAACCGTCCTGCGCGAGTTGCTCCGGGCTGAACAGCAGCCACGGAGAAAGGACGGCGATGATCGAAATGCCAATCATCGCCACTACCGCCCCTGGTACAGGTTCCAGAATAAGCCCGACAATCACACCGGTAAAGACGGCAAAATAGAGCCAGGTGTGGCTCTCAAGACCGGTGGGGACGGGTAGAACAGCAATAATGGCGATGACCACCAGCGGAGCCTGGTATCGCCACCAACCAGCTAAAGGTGCCATTGTTGTATCCCTACGAAAGGGGAGAGGCGTGGCGCCTCTCCGGGAGGGTTATTTGATGTAATGCACGTGCTCGCAGATTTCATCGACGATAGGGTCGCGACGTTCAGCGAACAGCTTTTTGTTTTCAGCGATCAGGTTATTGCCGTGGGTATCGATGGAAACGATCAGCGGGCCGAACTCTTTTACCCGACACACCCACAGGGACTCCGGCATGCCGAGTTCCGTCCAGTGCACCTCTTCGATCTCCTCAACCTGGGTTGCCGCCACGACTGCGCAGCCTGCCGGGAAGATGACGTGCAGCGCTTTAAACTGCTTGCAACCTTCTTCCGTCAGCGGTCCCATGCCGCCCTTGCCGACCACCAGTTTGACGCCAGTCTGTTCGATAAAGTCTTTCTCAAACGCTTCCATACGCATGCTGGTGGTTGGGCCGACGGAAACCATTTCCCATTTTTCACCGTTCTTACGTACGATCGGGCCCGCGTGGAAAATGGCTTTGCCGTTCAGGTCATAAGGAATCGGGCGCTTCAGTTCGATCAGGCGGCGGTGGCAAACGTCACGGCAGGTCACCAGCGTACCGGTCAGGTAAATGACATCGCCAACGCGAATGTCTGCCAGATCTTCGGCTTTGATCGGGGTTGTGAGGATCTTTTTCATAACGCGCTCCGGGTGTGAGACAGGTTTTCGAAGGAGAGGTCAGCATGAACCAACAGCGTGCCGCGACGGTGGGCCCAGCAGCCAGTAGAGACGGCAACGCCGATTGTCGACGGGTGGCGCGCGGCGGATTCGATATGCACGCCCATCACCGAGCTATTACCGGTCAATCCTTGCGGACCAATGCCCAGACGGTTAAGTCCTTCTTCCAGACGCAGTTCCAGTTCGGCCGCTTTCGGATTCGGATGACGTGAGCCGATAGGGCGCAGCACCGCTTTACGAGAAAGAACGGCGGCGGTTTCTACGGAGGTGGCAATACCTACGCCCACCAGCACTGGCGGACAGGCGTTGACTGCCAGCGTGGAGATATTTTCAAAAACAAATTTCACCACACCTTCGTAGCCCTCAGAAGGCATTAACACTTTCGAGCGTCCCGGCAGCGTACAGCCGCCACCTGCCATGTAGACTTCGATTTCCGCGTCATCGTTATCAGGGATGATGTCCCAGGTGACCCACGGCACACCGGTACCTGTATTTTTGCCGGTATTCACTTCGTCAAAAATCTCGACCGCGTTATGGCGCAGCGGCGCTTTTACCGTGGCGTCTTCAACGGCCTGCTTCAGAATGCTTTGCAGTTCGCCGAGGAGCGGAAAACGGGAACCGACCTTCACGAAAAACATAATCTCGCCGGTGTCCTGACAGGCTGGGCGGTTCAGGTCGATAGCTTTCTGCATGTTGTCAAACATGGTGTGGTAGATGATTTTACCCATCGGCGAGGTTTCGCCTTCACGCAGCTGTTTTAATTTATCCACGACGTCATCGGGCATGCGGGTAGAAATCATGGCGGTAAAATCAGCGACAATGTTCGTCAGCGTATTTATCGCATTTTGGTTATTTTGATTGCTCATCTTGTTAACTCCAGTTCTTTTATTTATCTGGAAATAAATTCTCCGCCACAAACTACCACTAAAAGTGTGGATTAATATTATTTGCCACTGTGAATATCTAATTAACAGTTCGTGAATGATGTCCGGATAAGGCAATAAAAATTGCGCAAAGGCAGGGTTTAAGACGCATGAGAGAATTACACTGCGGTGAACAACATTACGGATAGACCGATCATGCTGAACACGTATCCCCTTGCGAAAGACCTGCAGGTGTTGGTTGAAATTGTGCATAGCGGCAGCTTCAGCGCCGCCGCCGCGACGCTGGGGCAAACGCCGGCGTTTGTGACAAAACGCATTCAGATCCTAGAGTCCACGCTTGGGACGACGCTGCTAAGCCGCTCTGCGCGTGGTGTAGCGCTCACGGAGAGTGGTCAACGTTGCTATGAACATGCGCAGGCGATCCTCGCGGGCTATCAGCATCTGGTCGATGACGTCACGCAACTCAAAACGCGCCCGGCAGGGATGATTCGTATCGGCTGTAGTTTTGGCTTTGGGCGCAGTTATATTGCACCGGCAATTACCGAATTGATGCATAGCTACCCTGAATTACAGGTGCATTTTGAGCTTTACGATCGGCAAATTGATTTGGCGCAGGATAATATCGATTTGGATATTCGTATTAATGACGAGATACCGGATTATTATATTGCGCATTTGTTAACGAAAAACAAAAGAATATTGTGTGCGGCCCCACCGTATTTACAAAAATACGGTGAGCCGATGACGTTACAGGAATTAAGTCGTCATGATTGTCTGGTCACTAAAGAACGCGATATGACTCACGGGGTGTGGGAACTGGACAATGGTCAGGAGAAAAAGTCGGTCAAGGTGGCGGGACATCTTTCCTCTAACAGCGGTGAGATTGTGTTGCAGTGGGCGCTACAGGGAAAAGGGATTATGTTGCGTTCCGAATGGGATGTGCAGCCGTTTCTGGCCAGCGGTGAACTGGTGCGTGTGCTGCCGGACTATGCGCAGAGCGCTAATATCTGGGCGGTTTATCAGGAGCCGCTGTATCGCAGCGTGAAGCTGCGCGTGTGCGTGGAGTTTCTGGCGACGTGGTGTCAGAACCGATTAGGCAAACCGGTGGAGGGGTATCACATCCCCCACGCCGGATAAGACGCCGTTGCGTCGCTATCCGACAATAAAATCACTCGGGGTCTCGTTCGCGTTTTTTCTTCAACTTGGTCCAGATCTTCGGCTCCTGACGACGCCACAGACGCTGAATGTTGTCATGGTGACGAAGCAGAATTAAGCACGACAGCATGGACACGGGAAAAGTGAACTGGGGATTGAACCACCAGACGTAAAAAGGGGCGATCAACGCGCTGACGATAGCGCCTAACGACGAGTAGCCGCTTAATAAGACGGTCAGCAGCCAGGTCCCGGCCATCACGCCGGTTAAGTCCCAACCAATCGGCGCAATCGCACCAAAAGCGGTGGCAACGCCTTTCCCACCTTTAAAGCCGAAGAACACCGGCCAAATGTGGCCCAGACAGGCGGCGATTGCGATCAATCCCAGCCAGAAAGGGCTGACGCCTAGCGCATAGGCACCCCAGACGGGTAACATACCTTTCAGGACGTCGAAAATCAGTACCGCGACGGCGGCTCCCTTGCCACCGATGCGCAGCACGTTTGTCGCGCCCGGATTCCCAGAGCCGCTGTCGCGCGGGTCCGGCAATCCAGCAAGGCGGCATACCAGAATAGCACTGGAAATTGAGCCACAGAGGTACGCGAAGATAATCATTCCAGGCGCGATTGCACTCATAAGCTGTTCCGTTTTGAAAATGTCGTGTAAAACGCTACTTCTGTGGATAATACGCATATTTCGCCGGAAGTGGTATCCGGGTTAGCCAAAAAGCAGGCAGGTCGTGATGGATATTGTATTTATAGAGCAACTTTCTGTAATCACCACTATTGGTGTTTACGACTGGGAACAAACGATCGAACAACGGTTGGTGTTCGATATCGAAATGGCATGGGATAACCGCAAATCGGCTAAAAGCGATGATGTGGCTGATTGCCTGAGCTATGCTGATATTGCTCAAACGGTTGTTAATCATGTGGAAGGTGGGCGCTTTGCGCTGGTAGAACGGGTTGCGGAAGAGGTGGCAGATCTCCTGCTTAGCCGCTTTAATTCTCCCTGGGTACGGATCAAACTCAGTAAACCCGGCGCGGTAGCCCGTGCGGCGAACGTCGGGGTTATCATTGAGCGTGGCAATAATCTGAAAGAAAATAATTAATTTAATAATTTCTAAAACAAACGGGTATAAAAGGGTCCTTTCGTCGGCTCTTTTTTGCCGTGGTTTCTCTATCTAGGGGTTTATTAATGAGTGATATGCACTCGCTGCTGGTGGCGGCAATTTTGGGTGTGGTCGAAGGATTGACGGAATTTTTACCCGTTTCCAGTACTGGCCATATGATTATTGTTGGCCACTTATTGGGTTTTGAGGGTGACACTGCAAAAACATTTGAAGTGGTGATTCAGCTGGGCTCTATTCTGGCGGTGGTGGTGATGTTCTGGCGACGTCTGTTTGGCTTGATCGGCATTCACTTCGGCAAGGCCCCGCATGAAGGTACTGGCAAAGGTCGGTTGACGCTGGGACATATCCTGTTGGGGATGATTCCAGCCGTAGTACTGGGGCTAATCTTCCACGACACCATCAAATCGCTGTTTAACCCAATCAACGTGATGTATGCGCTGGTGGTGGGTGGTGTACTGCTGATTGCCGCAGAATGCCTGAAGCCGAAAGAACCGCGTGCGCCGGGTCTGGATGATATGACCTATCGCCAGGCGTTTATGATTGGCTGTTTCCAGTGTCTGGCGCTGTGGCCGGGTTTTTCTCGTTCCGGGGCGACGATTTCTGGCGGCATGCTGATGGGCGTGAGTCGTTACGCGGCCTCTGAATTCTCCTTCCTGTTGGCTGTGCCGATGATGATGGGCGCGACGGCGCTGGATCTCTACAAGAGCTGGTCTTTCCTCAGCGCGTCAGATATTCCGATGTTTGCAGTTGGTTTCGTGACGGCGTTTATCGTGGCGCTGGTGGCGATCAAAACCTTCCTGCAACTGATTAAACGCATCTCGTTCATTCCGTTTGCGATTTACCGCTTTATTGTGGCGGCTGCCGTTTACGTCGTGTTCTTCTGATGTCTTACCGTGGTGCCGGATGGCGGCGTTCTGCCTTATCCGGCCTACGGGTTATATCCGTTTCGAACCTGTAGGCCGGATAAGCACAGCGCATTCGGCAACGCAGTGTCTACGCTTTCGGGCAACGCTGCTCCTTCCAACTGGCTACCGCCGAGATGCGACGCCGGGTCAGTTCTTCACGAATTGCCTGACCTTTGAATCCAGCTTCAACCACGTCTTTCGTTGGCACCGCCTGCGCAACCTGCCAGGCTTCACGTAACAGCCTGCCTTGCGGATAATCTGATGCTTCAAAACCGGTTCGCCCACGCACATCGGCCTCGCTGGTGAGGGCGATTTGCTCCACGCGCTGCGGTTTGCGCCAGGCATCGATGGAATCAAACAGCTTAACGATGGTTTTCGGCTGCAGGATCGGGAAGGTATGAATGAGGTCGTGGAACTCGGAAACCAGTTTGGCTAAATCACGGATGTCATTCGGCACGCGCAGGCGCTGGCACAGTTGTTCGACAAGCTTAACACCTGCCGGACCGTGGCCATGATGGCGCGGCCACAGCGCTTTAGGCGTCAATGCCTTGCCAAGATCGTGGCACAGCGTAGCAAAACGCACGTCGACTTCCGGACTTAACATGGCTGCCATCGACAGCGTCATCAGCGTGTGAATGCCGGTGTCGATTTCCGGATGCCACTGTGCGGGGGCTGGAACGCCAAACAAAGCATCCACTTCCGGAAACAGGACGCGCAGTGCGTCGCAGTCGCGCAGGACCTGGAAAAATACCTGTGGGTTACGGGTGGTTAATGCGCCTTCGGTTTCTTTCCACACCCGCTCTGGTGTCAGATGCTCCAGTTCACCAGCGGCGGTCATGTCACGCATTAGCGTCATGGTTTCGTCAGCAATACGAAAACCGAGGTGCGCATAGCGGGCAGCAAAGCGCGCCACGCGCAGCACGCGCAGCGGATCTTCGCTAAAGGCAGATGAAACATGGCGCAGCAGACGGTTTTCCAGATCGTCGCGTCCGTTATACGGGTCGATAATCTCCCCGTCGTCATCGCGGGCGATTGCGTTGATGGTCAGGTCACGACGCTGAAGATCGGCCTCCAGCGTCACATCTGCGGCGGCATAGCAGGTGAATCCGGTATACCCCGAGCCTGACTTACGTTCGGTACGCGCCAGCGCATACTCTTCGCGGGTTTGCGGATGCAGAAACACGGGAAAATCGCGGCCTACCTGCTGGTAGCCCGCGTCGAGCATCTCTTGCGGCGTGGCGCCAACAACAACCCAATCTTTATCTTTAATCGGTAGCCCTAATAACGCATCCCGAACAGCACCACCGACCAGATAAATCTTCACGCCACTTTCCTTTTGAAAACTATGATCCCTTAATCATATGTCAGTGTGGCGGAGAAGGCGATTCAGTTCATCCAGCGATCTTTGCGTTTACGGCTTGGGATCATGTGTGGCAGAACCAGGCCGAGCAGCAGACCAAGACCCAACACGCCGCCACCGTACATAAACCACTGCATGATGATGGTGCGCTGTTTGTCATCAAGCTGAAGGTTGGCTGCGCTGACCTTCTTTTGCGCCACGATAAGCTCGTTTTTCAGCTTCTGGTTTTCTTGTTTCAGCCCGTCGATCACGCTGTCGCTTTGCGCTACCTTTTGCTGCATATCAGCGGTGCGCTGATTCCACGTGGTATCGATATTATTGAGCTTATCGGTCAAGGTCTTAACCTGGTTTTCCAGGTCGGGAACGCGGGTACGCAGGCTCGGCGTACTGTTCAGCTCTTTCAGTGGGATCCAGGCGGTACGTCCGGTGCTGTCTTTCACCTGGCCGTAGTTAGTGTTGGCATCGGTCTGTAATAGCGTGACTTCCTCGCCGGCATTAACCGTACCCACGAGGCGATAATTATCTCCCGGACCGCTGCGGACCCAAGTGTTCAGTTCGTCAGAGACATAGCGCTTTTCTTCGGCATGAGAGACTGCAGTGGCGCTAAGTGCGAGTAAAGTTAATCCAATCAGGCGTAATTTTGGCATCAGGCTGTCGTTATTGTCATAGAAAGTGGAACGATAGTAGTGGCATCAGTGTCTCTACGCAAAGCATTCGACATCAATCGGAATCATCTGTGTCCTTTTTGCCACCACTCGAAACTTTTACGCCCGTCAAATTGCTCGTTGCATGGCAATTTGGCGCAAAATACTATCTACTGACCATAAAGAACGAACTTAGTTCGCAGTCAGTTTTCTCAACTGTGACATAACCCATAAGTACAAGACCATGGCCCAGGAAATCGAATTAAAATTTATCGTCAATAATGACGCTGTAGATGCGCTACGTGAACGTCTGAATACGCTGGGGGGAGAGCATCATGCGCCCAGCCAGTTGCTGAATATCTACTACGAAACACCGGATGCGTGGTTGCGTGGTCACGATATGGGGCTGCGTATTCGCGGTGAAAATGGTCATTACGAAATGACCATGAAAATTGCCGGACGCGTGACGGGCGGACTGCACCAGCGGCCAGAATATAACGTTGCGCTAAACGCGCCTGAGCTGGACCTCACCTTGCTCCCAACGGAAGTCTGGCCTGATGGCGAGCTGCCTGCTGAACTTGCTTCTCAAGTGCAGCCGTTGTTCAGCACCGATTTTTACCGTGAGAAATGGTTGGTTGATGTTGATGGCAGCCGGATTGAAATGGCCCTCGATCTGGGGGAGGTGAAAGCGGGCGAGTTTGCAGAACCTATCTGTGAGCTTGAACTTGAACTGCTAAGCGGCGATACCCGTGCGGTACTGAAGCTGGCAAACCAGCTGGTTTCGCAAACCGGTTTACGCCAGGGTAGCTTGAGCAAAGCAGCGCGCGGTTATCACCTGGCTCAGGGGAATGCGCCGCGCGAACTCAAACCGACACGCATTTTGAAAGTTCCGGCGAAAGCGAGTATTGAGCAGGGGCTGGAAGCGGCGCTGGAGCTGGCATTATCACAGTGGCAGTATCATGAAGAGCTGTGGGTGCGCGGCGTTAAAGGGGCGAAAGCCGAGGTGCTGGCGGCTATGGGCCTGGTGCGTCACATTCTGATGCTGTTTGGCGGTAATGTGCCGCGAAAAGCGAGCGCTCACTTACGTGATTTGTTGACCCAGTCGGAAGCGATCATTTCGTCGGACGTTTCTGCTGTATCGGCGGTTTACAGCACGCAAACGGCAATGGCCAAGCTGGCGCTGACCGAATGGCTGGTGACCAAAGGATGGCAGCCGTTCCTTGATGCGAAGGCGCAGGGAAAAATTGCCGACTCCTTTAAGCGTTTCTCTGATACCCATCTTTCACGCCATGCCGCTGAGCTGAAAACCGCTTTTGCGCAGCCGCTGGGCGATCAGTACACCGATCAGCTTCCTCGTTTGACGCGCAACATTGATAGCATGCTGATGCTGGCGGGATACTACGACGAAAATGTCGCATCAGAATGGATCGCCAACTGGCAGGGTTTGCGCCACGCCATTGCGGCCAATCAATATATTGAAATTGAACACTTCCGTAACGAGGCAATTGCACTGGAACCGTTCTGGCTGCACAGCGGAAAACGATAATCAGGACCGAGGCCGGGATGCCTGATGGCGCTGCGCTTATCAGGCCTACGCGATGTGTGTAACTGTCATGTAGGCCGGATAAGGCTAAACGCCGCCATCCGGCACCATTCAAAGGATAACCCGTAAATGAAGCAGCTCTCTTCACCGTTACAGCAGTACTGGCCGACCGTTGTTGAGCGGCTGCCAGCAGCAATATCTGAGTCCTCGCTTAGCGTTCAGGCGAAGTCAGTACTTACATTCAGCGATTTTGTCCGTGACAGCATTATTGCCCATCCCGAATGGCTGGCTGAGCTGGAAAGCGCTCCCCCCCTGGCGGATGAATGGCAACACTATGCCGACTGGTTACAGCAAACATTGGCTGACGTTAGTGATGAAAACACGCTGATGCGTGAGTTACGCCTGTTTCGCCGTCGCATTATGGTGCGTATCGCCTGGGCACAGACGCTGTCGCTGGTGACTGAAGAGAGTATTTTGCAGCAGCTAAGCCATCTGGCTGAAACGTTGATCGTCGCCGCGCGCGACTGGTTATACGCCGCCTGCTGTCGCGAATGGGGTACGCCTTGTAATCCTGAAGGTGTGGCGCAGCCGCTGCTGATTTTAGGCATGGGGAAACTGGGCGGCGGCGAGCTGAATTTTTCCTCCGATATCGACCTGATTTTTGCCTGGCCAGAACATGGCAGCACACAGGGCGGGCGACGCGAGCTGGATAACGCCCAGTTCTTTACCCGTATGGGCCAGCGGCTCATCAAGGTATTAGATCAGCCCACAATGGATGGGTTTGTCTATCGGGTGGATATGCGTTTACGCCCGTTTGGCGACAGCGGTCCGTTGGTACTGAGCTTCTCTGCGCTGGAGGATTATTACCAGGAGCAAGGGCGCGACTGGGAACGCTATGCGATGGTCAAAGCCCGCATTATGGGCGATGCCGACGGCACTTATGTCAGAGAGCTTCGTGCCATGCTGCGGCCTTTTGTTTTCCGTCGCTATATTGATTTCAGCGTGATCCAGTCGCTGCGTAACATGAAAGGGATGATTGCCCGAGAAGTGCGCCGCCGCGGCCTGAAAGACAACATCAAGCTGGGGGCGGGCGGTATTCGCGAAATCGAATTTATCGTGCAGGTATTCCAGCTGATTCGCGGCGGACGTGAACCGTCGCTGCAATCCCGCTCGCTGTTACCGACGCTTAGCGCCATCAATGCGCTGCACCTGCTGTCTGATACCGATACGGAACAACTGCGAGCAGCCTATCTCTATTTACGCCGCCTGGAAAACCTGCTGCAAAGCATCAATGATGAACAGACCCAAACGTTGCCAGGCGATGAACTGAATCGCGCGCGGCTGGCGTGGGGGATGAACGTTGATGACTGGCAGCAATTAACTGATGTGCTGGCCAATCATATGGACAACGTACGCCGGGTATTTAACGAGCTGATTGGCGATGACGAAGCTGAAAGCCAGGAAGAGTCGCTCTCAGAACAGTGGCGCGAACTGTGGCAGGACGCCTTACAGGAAGATGACACCACGCCGGTGCTGACGCATCTGGCGGATGACGATCGCCGGCGCGTGCTGTCTCTGATTGCTGATTTCCGCAAAGAGCTGGATAAACGCACCATTGGTCCACGCGGACGCCAGGTGCTGGATCATTTAATGCCGCATCTGCTGAGCGATGTCTGTACGCGTGACGATGCCTCAGTCCCGCTATCGCGCATTACCCCTCTGCTGGTAGGGATTGTTACCCGTACGACCTATCTGGAACTGCTGAGCGAATTCCCCGGGGCGCTGAAGCATCTGATTTCGCTCTGTGCGGCCTCGCCGATGGTCGCCAGCCAGCTGGCGCGGTATCCGCTGTTGCTCGATGAACTGCTGGATCCGAACACCCTGTATCAACCTACCGCGACGGATGCTTACCGTGATGAGCTGCGCCAGTATTTGCTGCGCGTGCCGGAAGATGACGAAGAACAGCAACTTGAGGCTCTGCGCCAGTTTAAGCAAACGCAGCTACTGCGTATTGCCGCGGCCGATATCGCCGGTACACTGCCGGTGATGAAGGTGAGCGATCATTTAACCTGGCTGGCGGAAGCTATTATTGATGCGGTAGTCCAGCAGGCGTGGACGCAGATGGTCGCGCGCTACGGTCAACCTACTCATCTTAGCGAACGCGAGGGGCGTGGCTTTGCCGTCGTCGGTTATGGCAAGCTGGGCGGCTGGGAACTGGGTTACAGCTCGGATCTCGATTTGATCTTCCTGCATGACTGTCCGATGGACGTGATGACGGACGGTGAGCGTGAGATTGACGGGCGACAGTTCTATCTGCGTCTGGCGCAGCGCATTATGCACCTCTTCAGTACCCGTACTTCGTCCGGTATTTTGTACGAAGTGGATGCGCGTTTGCGTCCGTCAGGGGCGGCGGGAATGCTGGTGACATCAGCTGACGCTTTTGCCGATTATCAGCGTAACGAAGCCTGGACATGGGAGCATCAGGCGCTGGTGCGTGCTCGTGTAGTGTACGGCGACCCGCAGTTGACCTCTCAGTTTGATGCGATTCGTCGCGATATCATGACCCTCGTCCGCGATGGGAAAACCTTGCAGACCGAGGTGCGCGAAATGCGTGAGAAAATGCGTGCCCATTTGGGCAATAAGCATCGCGATCGTTTTGATATCAAAGCGGATGAAGGCGGCATCACAGACATTGAGTTTATTACGCAGTATCTGGTGCTGCGCTATGCGCATGAAAAACCGAAGCTGACGCGCTGGTCGGATAACGTGCGCATTCTGGAATTACTGGCGCAAAACGACATTATGGACGAGCAGGAAGCGCTGGCGCTTACCCGTGCTTATACGACGTTGCGTGATGAACTTCATCATCTTGCGTTGCAGGAACTTCCGGGCCATGTGGCGCTGGAGCACTTTGACGCTGAACGTACGCTGGTGCGTGACAGCTGGCAGAAGTGGCTGGTTGCCGAGTGAAGTGTGCTATTATCGCGCGCAAATTTTAAGACCCTCAGAGAATCTCTCAGGAGACAGGAATGAAAGTAACGCTGCCAGAGTTTGAACGTGCAGGAGTCATGGTTGTCGGTGATGTGATGCTGGATCGCTACTGGTACGGTCCTACCAGCCGTATTTCACCTGAAGCGCCGGTTCCGGTGGTGAAGGTCGATACCATCGAAGAACGTCCCGGTGGCGCAGCAAACGTGGCGATGAACATTGCCTCTCTGGGAGCGAATTCGCGTCTGGTGGGCCTGACCGGTATTGACGACGCGGCGCGTGCGCTGAGCAAAACGCTGGCGGATGTGAACGTAAAATGCGATTTCGTTTCCGTGCCGACCCATCCGACGATAACCAAACTGCGCGTGCTTTCCCGCAACCAGCAGCTGATTCGCCTGGATTTCGAAGAAGGTTTTGAAGGTGTGGATCCGCAGCCGCTGCACGAGCGTATTAACCAGGCGCTGGGTTCTATCGGTGCTCTGGTGCTCTCCGACTACGCCAAAGGCGCGTTGGCAAGCGTGCAGCAGATGATTGCTCTGGCGCGTAAGGCTGGGGTGCCGGTGCTTATCGATCCGAAAGGAACCGACTTTGAACGCTACCGTGGCGCAACGCTGCTGACGCCGAACCTGTCTGAGTTTGAAGCGGTGGCCGGTAAGTGCAAAAGCGAAGACGAGTTGGTTGAGCGCGGCATGAAAGTGATTGCTGATTTCGACCTTTCCGCACTGCTGATCACGCGCTCCGAACAGGGGATGACGTTGCTGCAACCGGGCAAATCGCCGCTGCATATGCCGACGCAGGCGCAGGAAGTGTATGATGTGACCGGTGCAGGCGATACGGTTATCGGCGTGCTGGCGGCGACGCTGGCGGCGGGTAACTCACTGGAAGAGGCGTGCTATTTTGCTAACGCCGCAGCCGGTGTTGTCGTCGGTAAGCTGGGGACCTCTACCGTTTCTCCGATTGAACTGGAAAACGCCGTGCGCGGTCGGGCTGATACTGGCTTTGGCGTGATGAGCGAATCTGAGCTGAAACAGGCCGTTGCCAGCGCCCGCAAGCGCGGCGAGAAAGTGGTAATGACCAACGGTGTGTTCGACATCCTGCATGCGGGCCATGTTTCCTATCTGGCGAATGCGCGCAAGCTGGGCGATCGCCTGATCGTGGCGGTCAACAGCGATGCTTCGACCAAACGTCTGAAAGGTGAAACGCGTCCGGTCAACCCGCTGGAACAGCGTATGATCGTACTGGGCGCGCTGGAATCCGTCGACTGGGTGGTCTCTTTTGAAGAAGATACGCCGCAGCGTCTGATTGCGGGCATTCTGCCGGATCTGCTGGTAAAAGGCGGTGATTATAAGCCGGAAGAAATTGCGGGTAGCAAAGAGGTGTGGGCGAACGGCGGTGAAGTGCTGGTGCTGAACTTCGAAGATGGCTGCTCCACGACAAATATCATCAAGAAGATCCAGAAAGACAGCGATAAGTAACACCTGGAAAGTTTGCCGGATGGCGGTGTAAACACCTTATCCGGCCTACGAGATTGTAGGCCGGATAAAACGCGTAAGCGTTGCCATCCGGCATTTCTGTTTCTTATTGTTCAGTCGTTTTCTCAACAGGCTGTGGACTGTTTTTCAGCGGCTCGGCCAGTGCCGACAGCGAACCGCCGGACAAGCCAATTTCATTTAACAGCGAGTCGATCAGCGGCGCTTGTGTACGATAGGAAAGGGCTGCGGATAATGCCTGCTCTGCGAGATTCCCACCGTTTACGTTACCTGCGGTTACTTCACCGACTGCGCCGCCGCGATTGAGACCATCAACCTGAATAATCTTGATCCCATCGATAGACTTCATTGGCTCGACGGATTTCTCAATAACCGCTGGCAGGGACTGCAGCAGCGCCAGCTTAAATTTCAGGCTGGTCTGTTCATCGGAAAGCACGTTGATGGCATCGTTAAGTGCGCGTTGTGCTTCTGCTTCTGCCAGACCTTTTTTCCGCGTTGCCTCGGCTAGTTCAACAATCGCTGCCGCCTGCAATTCTGCCGCTTCTTTCTCCGCTTTCGCGCGCACGGTCAGCTCAACGGCCTGGGTTTCCGCATCCTGAGCTGCGGCAATCAACGCCACCTGTTTGGCACGATCCGCTTCTGCGGTCTGGCGGGTGGTTTCTACGTTCTGCTGGGCACGAACCGCATCGGCCAGCGCATCGTTAGCGCGTGCTTCAGCCTGAGACTGCTGTTCGGACTTGGCGGCAATGGCGATGGACTTGGTCTGGTTGGCGATCTCTGTTGCCTGCTGCTGTTCGATCTCTTTGATGCGAACTTCACGCTCGGCCTCGACTTTTCTTGAACGAACCGCCTGCTCGCGATCGATTTCTGTTTCCTGAATTTGGCGTTCGGCAAGGATACGCGTCTGTTCAGCTTCACGATGGCGCTCGGCTTCAAAGGCGGCAATTTTGGCGTTTTGCTCGGCCGTGCGGGTTTTCACCTGCTGCTCCTGCTCGAGCGTCATGAAGGCTTCCTGCTGCTCGATCTCCAGCTTACGCGACAGCGCATCACGATTTTTCTCACGGACGGCAACTTCTACGTCCTGCTCGACTTCGTTACGTTCGCGACGACGACGTTCCGTTTCCTGGGTCAGCTTGGTCAGACCCTCGGCATCAAAGGCGTTGTTAGGGTTGAAATGGACTTTTTCGGTCTGGTTGAAGTTGGTGAGTGAAACGCTCTCCAGCTCCAGACCGTTTTTGGACAGGTCTTCCGCGACGGTGTTTTGTACGCCCTGAACGAAGTTTTCACGCGTATCCTGCAGTTCGTGCATGGTCATCTGCGACGCCGTGGCACGCAGGGCATCGACAAACTTATCTTCTATTAGCACACGCAAATCCTCTGGTGACAGCGTCCGCTGTCCCAGCGTCTGTGCGGCGGTAGCAATCCCTTCAACAGACGGTTTTACACGCACAAAAAAGGCGACGACGACATCTACGCGCATACGGTCTTTGGTGATAAGACTGTCGACAGTAGAACGGCTCACCTCAAGTTTGAGGGTGTTCATGTTGATAGGAATGATTTCGTGGAAGATAGGCATGACAATTGCGCCGCCGCTCATCACCACTTTTTGCCCACCAAGGCCGGTACGCACAAATGCCTGTTCAGCAGATGCACGACGATACAGGCGGGCAAAAATAATCCCGATAATGACTAAGACGACCACCGCTACAATGGCGGTAAACATCCATGAAGGTAACATGCCAAAAACATCATCCATCTATAAGGTCCCTCTGTGTAAAATTATAAAACAGTCGGCCAGGGGTTTAGCTCGGCCAGGTAACGCGTTGCAGAGAGTCGGCAAATAATCAGCACCTTGTCTCCTTTTTTGAATTCTTTGCCCGCTTCAGGCTCCAGCAGCACATAGTGGGTCTGCCCAAACTTGTCGGTAAATTTGCCTTCGCATGGGGTTCCGGCACTCGCAGAATGGCCGGTAATAATTGCCATGCTGCCGATAAACTCATCCTCGGCGAGGGCGGTGGTTTCATCTCGTGGTAGCCATGGAGCAATAATTTTCCCGCTGTAATGCACGGCGAAGACCGCAAAAATAAAGCTCGCCGGCGCGAGCAGCAGATTGCTGAGCGGTGCTTGCCACAGCGTGACCCAGCCATGCTGAAGGAGGATACCGAAGAGTCCAAAGAAGCCAGCGAGTAAGCACAGCACGATCAGCGCTGGAATCCGTCCGATATTGAGATAGTGCAATGCCTGTCCGATATTGCCGGAGGTCAGGGCATCGTAATGTTCGAGATGCGCATCAAGCGCGCCAGAAAGGTAATGACCGAAAATAAGAGAGATGATTTCTAATAGGCCAATCAGTAGTACAAATGAAATAGCAAACAGGTAGGGGCTGTTGTAATCCGTGAATAATACCAAGTTGTTTCCTCCTGTTACTGCGTTCCCTGTCAGTATCAAAAGTAATGGTTTTACCCCTTACTTTTACATGTCGTTACAATAACATGTGTCACCGTGACCTTAAATCCGAAAAGGGGGGTCATCCCCCTCTTAGATTTCGTAGGAAACTGTGAAGCAGGCGGTTTTGTTGCGCACAATATGTACAGAATAACTTCGTATCCAGGGAAATACTGAAATTAGAAAAAGCATATGGCCTTAGCAGATATTCAATAACTGGAGGGTATGCTCATGAACAGCAATATGTATTCACTGAACAATTTCGATTTCCTGGCCCGTAGTTTTGCCAGGATGCAGGCTGAGGGCCATCCCATTGATATCCAGGCGATAACCGGGAATATGGATGAAGAACATCGTAGCTGGTTTTGCAAACGCTATGCGCTGTACTGCCAGCAAGCGACGGAAGCCAGGAAGCTAGAACTGGAACACTAACAGAAAAACGGGCCTTGCGGCCCGTTGTCGTTTTTACTCTTGCGGATCAACTGACGGGATCGCGGGGGCAGGCTTAACGTCTGCCGTTTTATCACGTGATTCAAGCTCAGTCAGACGTTGCTCAAGCAGCGCCAGCTTTTCACGCGTGCGCAATAAAACCTGAGTCTGTACATCGAATTCTTCGCGGCTTACCAGATCCAGACGGGTCAGCTGTGACTGCAGCGTTTGACGAATTTTCTTCTCGACGTCTTCGCCAAACTCGCGGATCCCTTTCGGCATCGACTCGTGAACCTGACGAGCAATCTGCTCAATTTTTTTCGGGTCAATCATTGTGGTTTCCCTGAACTGGTACGTGTTGCTGCCTATTGTAGTGCGAACTGGCACAGGCATAAACCAGAATTGTGTGAAGCTAAGACGAGTAAAGGCGTTGATGAAGGTAATCAATAGCGTTATAGTTAACCCGCTTATTCTCAGGGCGGGGCGAAATTCCCCACCGGCGGTAAATCAACTGATGTTGAAAGCCCGCGAGCGCTTTTTGTTACGGCAAAAAGGTCAGCAGATCCGGTGTAATTCCGGGGCCGACGGTTAGAGTCCGGATGGGAGAGAGTAACGATCCAGTCGGGCATGGACCCGCTCACGTTATTTTTTTGCCGCTTAGACGGTACTCCTAAGACTGCCCTGATTCTGGTAACCATAATTTTAGTGAGGTTTTTTTACCATGAATCAGACGCTACTTTCCTCTTTTGGTACGCCTTTCGAACGTGTTGAACATGCGCTGTCTGCGCTGCGTGAAGGACGCGGTGTAATGGTGCTTGACGACGAAGACCGTGAAAACGAAGGCGATATGATTTTCCCGGCAGAAACCATGACCGTAGAACAGATGGCGCTGACCATCCGTCACGGTAGCGGTATTGTTTGCCTGTGCATCACTGAAGACCGACGCAAACAGCTCGATCTGCCAATGATGGTGGAAAATAACACCAGCGCTTACGGTACCGGTTTTACCGTGACCATTGAAGCCGCAGAAGGCGTAACCACCGGCGTTTCCGCAGCAGACCGTGTTACTACGGTGCGTGCGGCAATTAAGGATGGCGCAAAACCTTCCGATCTTAACCGTCCGGGGCACGTTTTCCCGCTGCGTGCTCAGGCAGGCGGCGTGTTGACCCGCGGTGGTCATACTGAAGCAACCATCGACCTGATGACGCTGGCAGGGTTTAAACCAGCCGGTGTGCTGTGCGAACTGACCAATGATGACGGCACCATGGCCCGTGCGCCAGAGTGCATCGAATTTGCCGGTAAGCATAATATGGCTGTAGTGACTATCGAAGACCTGGTGGCTTACCGTCAGGCGCATGAGCGCAAAGCCAGCTAATTGCTGACTACCGCGACAACCGTGGTAGGGATAAAAAAACCGAAGTCAGTTTCCTGGCTTCGGTTTTTTGTTATTACAACCTGGCTATTTTTTTCTGGCCAGTTTAAGTGCCCAGGCTCCGCTCATTATCAGCAACAGCACTAAACACAAACCAAAAGCGAGCAGGCAGGCCTGCGCCATATTCATAAAATGCCATGGCGGGAGCAGATACCAGCCTTCGGACTGCTGGTACAGATCGACAAACCACTTTTGCATACTGCTAAGCGCCACGCCATCAGGAACGACAGGTGCGTCATAGCCGCAATCTCCAGTGGGCTTAAACCATTCTGGAGCCCAGTTTGCCAGCGGCAAATTGAAAGGGAATGTCGGATCGGTGGAACATCCCTGTACGCCAAAGAGCGAATCCGGGTCCGGGTTATGTACCGCATAATGAATGCCATTAAGTTTGATAGAGAACTTAATGCCCATAATGCTGCCATAAAATGCCGCAATGCAGCCGACCAGTTTTAGAATGAGGTTTTTAGGGTTTATTGCCGCGATCAGCCCACCGAAAACCATCACAAACATGGCAAAGCGGATATATACACATTGCTCGCAAGGGGCCATGTAGAGATAGATTTGGAAGAACGAGTGCGCCAGAATAATTAACCCACCCATGGCACAAGCCATTAGCAACCACAAAAAGCGTCGCTCCTGCCATCTCACCAGGGTATTAACCGGTGCGGTACATAAGTCTCGCCACAATCCTTTGATAAAATCCATAGCCGGTTCCCTGTTTATTTTGTCGCCAGCTCTCTGACAAGCTCAGCCATGGAATCAATCGATTTGATGCTTTTGGTGTAGATCAGGTACTTACCATTGACGACGTAAGCCGGAACCCCCTGGATTTTGGCAACATCATAAGCCGCTTTCCATTTTTCCAGTGTCTCCTGGACTACGGGTTCTTTTAAGGCGCTCTCGAAGTCTGCTTGACTCATACCTGCAGCGTCCAGTCCTGTTTTGATGAATGAAGCGGGATCTTTACCGTCAGACCAGCGTTCTTTCTTATCGTGGTAGGCAGTGTAGTAAGCAAACTTAGCTTTTTTGAACTGTGATTTGGCATCAAACAATGAAATTCCTGCGGCCTGATCCTTAGCAATCATTACTGCAAATACTTCACTGGCCTGTTTGCCGTATTCTCCTTTGGTCTCGAGATGAAACGGTGTGAAGGCGACGAGATCGGCAACTTTATCTGACACCGGGCCGGTCACGGCTTTATCATATTTGTAGCAGAATGGGCAGGCGTAGCTGAATACTTTGATCAACGTTTTATCAGCATTGGGAATCGGTTTCTCCAGCACCATATAGTCAGTACCTTCAGTAAAAGCCGATGCTGCAAATGGTGAAACCAGCGCTGCCGTTAATATCACGCTTTTAAATAATGAAGTAATCCATTTAGACGACATAATTAATCCTTAATCTAACGAAATTATTTAAACATTTGTTGTGGGCGAACCAGTAATGCGCGGTAGTGCGTTTGGTTTGGTTTATCGGAAAGGACATCAATTTCGACTTTGACTTCTTTTGTTTTGTAGTCAATTTCGTTGATTTTGCCGATGGTTGGCTGTCCAACGTCAAATAAATTAATAGAACCACCAAATCCAAACATCGTGTCGCGGTCTTTTTGATATTCAATTACCGACGTGATAGGACTGTAGAAATCATAACCGCGCTCTTTCCCGTATTCCCAAACTTGCTGAACGGTTCCTTTTTTCTCGTCAATTTTATATTCGACGAACCGGGAGTATTTCATTGTTGGTAGAGCCGGTTGTTCGAGTCCACGGCCATCGCCATTGTCAAAGATGGTTAGCGTTCCTTTGCTGGAGAGCCAGGCGGTGTGTTGGGTGTAGGTAAAATCGAAATCAGTATTCTCGCACTTACCGTTTTCATCACACTTCAGCGCGTTGCCCTTATCATCAACCGGTTTTAACAGTTTGCTTGCCAGCGCCTTATTCCAGCCTTTAGACGGTGCCAGGATCCATTTCACCTGTTTATCGCGACCGATTTTGACGACACCCTGATGGCGGGAAGAAAGAATGATGGAGTCATCTTTAGCGTCATAGGCAATGGAGTTGACGTGAGCCCAGTTACGGCCCGCACCAACGCCGAGGGCGTCACCATAGGGGGTATCTGGCTCCAGTTTCGCCTGTTGGCCTGCGTGAGCGAGATCCACGTTGACGCATACCGCGCCTGCGTCCAGCGCACCCAGTAGCGCGTCACGCATCGGGTCGAGAATTTGTGTCAGATCCCATACGTCAACAACACGTCCAGATTTATCGACTTCAATAATCTGGTCGCGGATGGTATGTACGTGAAGGCCATCTTCTTTGCGATAATCGCGTTTACCCACGCGAAGCAGTACGGTGCCGTTCACTGTTTCGACCGACTCATGCGACGCGTCGAGGAATCCGCGAGGCAGCTTATGGTCGGCCAGAACTTGCCCCAGCATATCGAATTCATACCAGTGCTGGCCCTGGACGGCGGTGAAGGTGCCTCGCGGTGTTTCACGAATACCCATCAGGTAGCCGCGCTTGTTGATATCCATGTCATGGCCGTCATAGAAGGTGTCCTGATCCAGCCACCACCGATATTCACCTTCCGTATCGACGACAAAGGTAAAGGGTGCGATATCAAAGGGGAGTGCGCCGCCAGCTGGACCCGCATCCAGGATGCCGGCATTTTTATCTTTTTCGCCATGCCAGTGGAATTCTGCACCCTGCGGGGTAAAGGTGTGGGTATTCACCAGATAAAGACGATCTTCAAAACCCGGTGCTACTTTAATCACTTTTGTTTGCTGCAAATCAGATATTGAGCGGTTATCCATGTAGTGATTTACGATGGCGGAAGTTTGCACCACATAATCATCTTTCATGGCCTTACCGTTTTCTTTATATTCAACGGTTACCTTATTTGCGAACTTTTGATAAAGGCCAAAAATAGGAATGCCATCGTACGTGGCGAGTGACTCTTTGCCGACGGTATAAGTCACCGGAACGCCTTTTTCACCTTTACCATGGACGGTAACTTTAACATCTGAAATAACGTGGCTATCTAATTCAACCAGCGCAGTAAGCGGGGCATTTCCATAAGGGTCAACTACTATTGCGCCCAATTTTCCTGCAGGTTGGGCCGGTTGAAAACCAGCGGCAAGAGAGTTTCCTGCTGCTAATCCAAATGTCAGTGCCAGAGTCCCTGCCAGAAGTGTTTTTCGGTATTGTGTAAACATGGATATATCTCCTTATATTACCTATAAATATAATCTTGCTGAATATATTATGTTTTTACGGTTTTGATAAAATAAAATGGTATTGCTAATGCTACTTTTGTAATGCATTAATTAATATTGATGAAATGTATTATTCTTCAGGAGCTAATTTTTATTATTTTTTTGATAGTATGAGTGAGATATTTTAAGAACAATATTTATTATTGCGTAGTGTGATCTTGTCGACATTGTTTTAATTGTTTATAACGAGTTTGGCTAATAGCTTAGCCGCTGATTTATATGATCGAAATCATATATTTGTTTCTGAAATATGCCACTATATGAGTATGTCAGAATAAGGTTGTGTAAAATTTTAACGTTAAATGTTTAATGATGTTAAATTTTAAGGGTAGAAGAATGTTTATTGCCTGGTATTGGATTGTATTAATTGCACTCGTTGCGGTGGGTTATTATTGCCATATGAAACGTTATTGTCGGGCATTCCGCCAGGACAGAGATGCCTTACTTGAAGCGCGAAACAAACTCTTTCGTCGCTCTGGTGAAGATAACAGCGCGGTTAAGGAACAGGATTAGTCCTTCATATTCTGCTATGGATGAGCGGATGCTGTAAATTTGCAGGGTGGCATCCGCCCTCTGGATTATCCGATTCCCATTGACTGGAGGATGACGAGGCTTAATCCCATCACCGACATTCCACATAACACCCCATAGCTGGGATTATTATTGGGATCGATCTCTTTTGCCAACGGCATCAATTCATCGACGGACAGCGCCACCATAATACCTGCGACTGCCGCCATTATTGCCGCCATCACCACCGGTGATATCAGGCTACCGAGAATTAACCACGCCAGTACGCCGCCCAGTATTTCTGCCATACCTGAAATCCCTGCCCAGAATATCGCCGTACGTTTGGAGCCTGTGGCGGCATAGACGGGACCCGCCACCGCTAATCCTTCAGGAATATTGTGCAATGCAACGGCGAGGGCAATACCAAAGCCCAGCTCAAGGTTGCTACTGGCGGTAACAAACGTCGCAATCCCTTCAGGAAAGTTGTGCAGGCTGATGCCGAGCGTTAATAAAATCGCGGTGCGTTTAATAGAGCCGGGTAGAGGCTGCGTTGTTTTTTGTACCAGATCCTGAGGGTGCGCGTGCGGCAATAGACGATCCAGGCCAAAGTAGCCCAGTAAGCCAACGATGAACATTCCGTAGCCTAATACCGGCGACATACCTTCAGCGGCCAGCGCAGCAGGTAGCATCTCCATAAGGGAGATCAGTAACATAATCCCGGCGGCGAAGCCTAAAGAAAAGGCGAGAACGCGGTTAGACGGTTTTTGCCCTAACACGCCGAGAAATGCGCCGATAAACGTGGCGGCACCTGCCAGTAAAGTCAGAAGTAAAGGTACTGACATCGACAAATAAAACTCCTTATCAATCTGCTATCCGGGTTGGATCGTCAAAATAACTGATGATCTTCATCATGGTTATCTGAGTTCTTCATCAACCGAATAAGCGTATTGTGGTGGTATCAAAATGACTCCCTCAGTAAGGATATCATCATGTCTTCAACTCGTATGCCAGCATTGTTTTTGGGTCACGGTAGCCCGATGAATGTTCTGGAAGATAACGTTTATACCCGTGCCTGGCAGCAACTGGGGGAAACGTTGCCGCGTCCGAAAGCCATTGTGGTGGTCTCGGCGCACTGGTTCACCCGTGGAACGGGTGTGACTGCGATGGAAGCTCCCAAAACGATCCACGATTTTGGCGGTTTTCCGCAAGCATTATATGACACCCATTACCCGGCTCCCGGCTCGCCTGAACTGGCGCAGCATCTGGTTGACTTGCTTGCTCCAGTGCCTGTGACCCTGGACAAAGAAGCCTGGGGTTTTGACCACGGTTCCTGGGGCGTTCTGATCAAGATGTATCCGAATGCGGACATTCCGATGGTGCAGTTGAGTATCGACAGCACCAAACCTGCGGCATGGCATTTTGAGATGGGCCGTAAGCTGGCGGCGCTGCGTGATGAGGGCATTATGCTGGTGGCCAGTGGTAACGTGGTGCATAACCTGCGCACTGCGCGTTGGCACGGTGAGAACACGCCTTATCCGTGGGCGACTTCATTCAATGACTATGTTAAGGCAAACCTGACATGGCAGGGACCGGTTGAGCAGCACCCACTGGTGAACTATCTCGATCATGAAGGTGGATCGTTGTCGAACCCGACGCCGGATCACTATCTGCCGCTGCTGTATGTACTCGGGGCTTGGGATGGTAAAGAGTCTGTCACGATCCCGGTAGATGGTATTGAGATGGGAAGTTTAAGTATGTTGTCGGTGCAGGTTGGATGATGAATGCCCGATGGCACTGCGCTTATCGGGCATTAAGTTCGCGCCGTAGGCCGGGTAAGGCGAAGCCGCCACCCGGCACTTTCAATCATTCGACAAAAATATGCGGATAGAAACGTGACAGATCCTGCGTGATCAACGCGCGGTCTTCACGAATGCCGATCCCGGCTGGTTGATCGTTGATCAGCCAGCTGCCAATCAGCATATAGCTGTCGCCAAACTTCGGTAGCTGATGGAATTGCTGCACGATCATGCCTTCTTCACCGTACGGTCCTTCCACGGATTCGATCGTTTTACCGTTCTCAATGATGGAGACATTAGCCCCCTCGCGCGAGAAGATCGGTTTGACGACGAATTTATCCATCTGCGGATGGTCGTCTTCGGCGAAGTACGCTGGCAGCAGGTTCGGATGGTCCGGGAACATTTCCCATAACAGCGGCAACAGTGCTTTGTTGGAGATAATGCTCTTCCAGGCCGGTTCCAGCCAGCGAACGCCAGCGTCTTCCAGCTTGGTGGAGAACATTTCACGCAGCATGAATTCCCACGGATAGAGCTTGAACAGGTTAGCGATTACCTGATCCTGCATGTCGGTGAACTGACCTTTTTCACCAAGACCAATATCTTCTACATAGAGGAATTCTGTAGCGATCTCAGCTTCGGCAGCGCAATCCTGCAGATACTGGATCGTACCGCGATCTTCTACCGTATCACGACAGCAGGTCAGATGAAGCAGTTGAAAACCATACTGCTCACGCAGCTCGGTGAAACGCTCGATCAGTTTTTCCTGCAGACTGTTGAACTGATCGCTGCCTTCCGGCAGGTTGCCCGCATTGAGCTGATCTTCCAGCCAGATCCACTGGAAAAACGCGGCTTCGTACAGCGAGGTTGGCGTATCGGCGTTGTTTTCTAGAAGCTTGGGTTCACCCGTGCCGTCCCATGCCAGATCGAGACGTGAATAGAGCGACGGTTGCTGTGTCTGCCAGGACTGGCGGACAAAGCCCCAGGTATGCTTCGGAATGCGAAACTTGGTCATCAGCTCATCGCTGGCGATGACCTTTTCCACCACCTTGAGGCACATTTGATGCAGCTCTGCGGTGACCTCTTCCAGCTTTTCAACCTGAGCAAGGGTGAGCTTATAGTACGCGTCTTCACACCAGTACGGCTCGCCGTACATAGTGTGAAAATTGAAACCGTATTCGGTGGCTTTGTCGCGCCAGTCCGGGCGCTCAACAATACTGACTCTTTCCATGACGATCAGCCACCCATTGAACGTGTGGTGGTGCCGCTTGCGCTACGCTGCATGGTGCTCTGTTTGGCCACAGACTCACCAAATCCGCCGCGGGTTACGGTAGAGGTGGTGGCAGGTTTCGGTGCCATAGCGGTTTTCGGTACGGTCATGGTGCGACCCGGCGTTGCTGCGCCGTAGTTTTTACCGCTGGCATCCGTGTATTTGCCGTAAGCCGGGCTGGCTGGGTTTTTCGAGCTGAACAGCGGTTGCTGAGCGCCCATTCCGCCGCCCATCAGTCGGCCCATCATGTAGCCCGCCATCAGCGGCATCCAGAAGCTGCCGCTGCTTTGATTCTGTGCCTGAGCCTGGCCTTCACCGGTCGGTGCCATACCCGCTTGCGCAGGAGCCTGCTGGCACTGGCCTTCGCCGAATTCAGCGATACAGTCTTCACGAGTGGCGTATTTTGGTGCGGTACGTTCAGCTTCTTTCAGCGCATTGTTAAACGCAGTAGTACATTCGGCGCTTTTACCCGGATTCGCCGCAGAGCAGTCGTCAGCGTTCTGATAAAGCGAAACCGTTTCGTCGCTCTTTTCACAGCCCGCGAGCATAAACACAGCGGTAACTGCCAGGGCGACAGGAGTCAGATGGCGCGCGCTCCAGCTTTTGCGGAACGAGGCGTGATGTATAGATTTTGTCCGTTTCATTTATGTCTTCCAGTACCCAGTGGTAACTCTGCTCAGAATAGAGGATGACTGGTCGAAATTGAAGCGGTAAGAGGCGAGAATGCGGAAGAAGGGGCGGATCTTTACGTTGTCTTACGTTCAGACGGGGCCGAAGCCCCGTCATCAGCATCAGTTACGGAACGGGTTGCTGCCGGTGCTGCTGGTTGAACGTGCTGCTGTCGGCTGTGCCGCAGGCGTCGCGCTGTTGGACGTATAACCGTCCGCCGCGGCGTCTTGCTGCGCGTTTTCCGGCGCGATCGTATCCGGAGTCGTGGATACTGGTTTACCCAGCGTATTGTTCAGTGCTACCAGATCCTGCTCGTTCAGCGTACCGAGCGCAGATTTGACGTTTAACTGGTTGATAAGATAGGTATAACGCGCATTCGCCAGTTGCTGCTTGGCGTTGTACAGCGTGGTGGTGGCATCCAACACATCCACAATGGTACGTGTACCTACGGAATAGCCGGCTTCCATCGCATCCAAAGAACTTTGTGCAGAGACAACCGCTTGTTTGTAAGCGTTAATGCTACTGATAGACGCATTAATGTTGTTGAACGAAGAACGAACGGTCTGCACCACGCTGCGGTGTGCGCTTTCCAGCTGTTCACTCGCGCCAACAAAGTTGTACTGCGCTTGTTTCACCTGCGAGTTAACCATTCCGCCCTGGTACAGCGGCAGCGAGAAGCTCAGACCGATTTTATTCTGACCCATGTTGCTGTCGTCATACTGGGAGCTGTTGGTTTTAGACCCGCTGTACGAGGTGTCAGATACCCCGGTAGAGGCGGTCAGGTCCAGAGTCGGTAAATGACCATCCTGCGCCAGACGAATCTGCTCACGTGCCAGATCCTGGCTCAAACGGGCCTGCAATAACGACAGGTTGCGGTTTTCTGCTTCTTTCAGCAGCGCATTCACCGCCTGCGGTTTGTTGGTTTTAAAACCATCAACGTTCAGTGAAGCCAGTTCCGGATAGTAGTTACCGGTTACCTGGCGCAGCTGTTCTACCGCGTTATCCAGATTGTTACGCGCGGTAACTTCATTCGCCAGTACAGTATCGTATTGTGAACGGGCGTTCTGTACGTCAGTGATGGCAACCAGGCCAACGTTAAAACGCTGTGTTGTCTGATCTAACTGACGATAGACCGCATCTTTCTGTGCCTGAGTGTAAGAAAGCACGTCAATTGCGTTCAGTACGTTAAAATAGGCCGTGGCGGTGTTCAGGATCAGCGTTTGCTGATCGGTCTGATAGGTCACGTCCTGGATGCCCGCTGATTTTTCTTGCAGCGTCAGGGCACGCCATTTAGACATGTCGAACAGCGTCTGAGTCAATTGTAATGACGCGCTGGTTGCATTGGAGTTGACGCCATTTGCATCACGGTAACCATTGCTGTAGGTGTAATCGGCACCTAAACCCAGTTGCGGCAGCAATGGACTACGCGCTTCGTTAATTTTTTCGAATGCAGCATCGCGATCGGCGGCGGATTTACGCAATTCCGGGTTGCTCAGGCGTGCTTGCTGATAAACCTGCATCAGGTTTTCTGCCTGGCTCAAAGTACTGAACCCCGACAGGCTCAGGCCGATAAGGATGGGGAGCAATTTCTTCATTTGCATTCCTTGTTGTGAAGCAGTATTTAGCGCTGATCAAATTGTAAAAATATTTGCTGATTCTAGCAGAATCCGCCACTTCAAAAAGTTGGCGTTACGTGCCATACGGCGTTAATTTGCATCAATTTAACACAAGGGCGTTCAAACATCAGTCAAACGACCTTGAAATTCACATTTTAATCACTATTGGTTTCAGGACCGCACAATGAGTAAACCAGACAACTTGCCAATGACTTTCACTAAAAATGATGTAGAAATTATTGCACGAGAAAAGCTATACCGCGGTTTTTTTTCACTGGATCTTTATCGGTTTCGCCATCGCCTGTTTAACGGGGGGATGAGCGGCGAGGTAACGCGCGAAATTTTTGAGCGCGGACACGCGGCAGTCTTGCTACCCTTTGACCCTGAGCGAGATGAAGTTGTGCTGGTCGAGCAGATCCGTATCGCGGCATTTGATACCAGCGAAAGCCCGTGGTTACTGGAGATGGTGGCCGGTATGATCGAAGAGGGCGAAACCGTTGAAGATGTAGCCCGTCGTGAAGCAATGGAAGAGGCCGGGCTGGAAGTTAAACGGACGAAGCCCGTTCTGAGCTATCTGGCAAGCCCGGGTGGCACCAGTGAGCGCCTGTCTATTTTAGTCGGCGAAGTGGACGCCACGACCGCGAGCGGGATCCATGGTCTGGCTGATGAAAACGAAGATATTCGTGTTCATGTGGTGAGCCGGGAACAGGCTTATCAATGGGTTGAAGAGGGGAAAATCGACAACGCAGCGTCTGTCATCGCCTTGCAATGGTTACAGCTGCACTATCAAGAGTTAAAAACTGAGTGGAAAAAATGAAGCGTTACACACCTGACTTCCCTGAAATGATGCGTCTGTGCGAAACCAACTATTCGCAATTGCGCCGCCTGCTGCCACGTAATGATGCAGCCGGTGAAACAGTGAGCTATCAGGTAGCAAACGCACAATATCGGTTAACGATCGTGGAATCGACCCGATACACTACGCTTGTTGCGATCGAACAAACGGCACCGGCCGTCACATACTGGAGCCTGCCGTCATTGACCGTGCGCCTGTATCATGACGCAAGGGTGGCTGAAGTGTGTTCAAGTCAGCAGATCTTTCGCTTCAAAGCGCGGTATGATTATCCAAATAAAAAGTTGCATCAACGCGACGAAAAGCATCAAATTAATCAGTTTTTGGCCGACTGGTTACGGTACTGTTTAGCACATGGAGCGATGGCGATTCCGGTTTATTAGCGTCGTGAAACCTAAGGACACCATTTGGAAAGCCTGTTAACCCTTCCTTTGGCTGGTGAGGCCAGAGTCAGGATCTTACAAATTACAGACACTCACCTGTTTGCCGAAAAGCATGAAACGCTGCTGGGTGTGAACACCTGGGACAGCTATCAATCCGTACTGGATGCAATACATGCAGAGTCGCCTGAGTACGATCTGATCGTCGCGACGGGTGATTTGGCGCAGGATCAATCCGCTGCGGCTTATCAGCATTTTGCTGAGGGCATCGCAAGTTTTCGTGCGCCCTGCGTTTGGCTACCGGGTAATCACGATTTTCAGCCGGCAATGTACAGCGCGCTGCAGGATGCGGGCATTTCCCCGGCCAAACGCGTTTTCATTGGCGAACAGTGGCAAATATTGTTGCTGGACAGCCAGGTGTTCGGCGTTCCCCACGGTGAGTTAAGTGAATTCCAGCTCGAATGGCTGGAGCGTAAACTTGCTGATGCGCCAGAGCGTAATACCTTGCTACTACTGCATCATCATCCCCTGCCTGCGGGCTGCAGCTGGCTCGATCAGCACAGTCTGCGAAATGCCGCTGAGCTGGATAACGTGCTGGTGAATTATCCTCGCGCCAGGTATCTATTGTGCGGGCATATTCATCAGGAACTGGATCTGGACTGGAACGGACGCCGTCTGCTGGCGACGCCGTCGACCTGCGTGCAGTTTAAACCGCACTGTTCCAATTTCACATTGGATACCATCAGCCCAGGCTGGCGGACGCTGGAGCTTTTTGCCGACGGGACGTTGCAGACTCAGGTACGTCGTCTGCAGGGTAATCGGTTCCACCCTGATACCGCTTCAGAAGGCTACTGATGTCTACGCTTCTCTATCTTCACGGATTTAATAGCTCTCCTCGTTCGGCGAAGGCGTGTTTACTGAAAAACTGGCTGGCGGAACACCACCCGCACGTTGAGATGATCGTGCCGCAGCTACCTCCGTATCCTGCGCAGGCCGCAGAGATGCTGGAATCGATCATTCTTGAACACGGCGGAGAGTCGCTGGGGATTGTCGGTTCCTCTTTAGGCGGCTATTACGCCACCTGGCTGTCGCAATGTTTTATGCTGCCGGCAGTGGTGGTGAACCCTGCCGTACGGCCTTATGAACTGCTGGTCGACTATCTCGGTCAAAACGAGAACCCCTACACGGGGCAGCAATATGTGCTAGAGTCACGCCATATTTACGATCTTAAAGTCATGCAGATTGACCCGCTGGAAGCGCCGGATTTGATCTGGCTGCTCCAACAAACGGGCGATGAAGTGTTGGACTACCGCCAGGCGGTGGCGTATTACGCCTCCTGCCGTCAGACAGTTATTGAGGGCGGAAACCACGCATTCACGGGCTTCGAAGATTATTTCAACCCGATTGTCGATTTCCTTGGACTGCACAGTTTCTGACGATCAATTCGAATTGCTTATTTAAACCATGACGCAAACTTATAACGCTGATGCCATTGAGGTACTCACTGGGCTTGAGCCGGTACGCCGTCGCCCTGGGATGTACACCGATACGACCCGTCCGAACCATCTTGGGCAGGAAGTGATTGATAACAGTGTGGATGAAGCACTGGCGGGCCACGCGAAACGCGTGGACGTGATCTTACATGCCGACCAGTCTCTGGAAGTCATTGATGACGGACGCGGCATGCCGGTAGATATTCACCCTGAAGAAGGCGTTCCGGCGGTTGAGCTGATCCTCTGTCGTCTGCATGCGGGCGGCAAGTTCTCTAACAAGAACTACCAGTTCTCCGGTGGTCTGCACGGTGTGGGTATCTCCGTTGTTAACGCCCTGTCCAAACGTGTGGAAGTGAACGTGCGCCGCGACGGGCAGGTATACAACATCGCGTTTGAGAATGGCGATAAAGTGCAGGATTTACAGGTTGTCGGTACCTGCGGCAAACGCAATACCGGGACCAGCGTGCACTTCTGGCCTGATGAAAGCTTCTTTGACAGCCCGCGTTTTTCTGTTTCGCGCTTAACGCACGTACTGAAAGCCAAAGCGGTACTGTGCCCTGGCGTTGAGATCACTTTTAAGGATGAGGTCAACAACAGCGAACAGCGCTGGTGCTACCAGGACGGTTTAAATGACTATCTGAGCGAAGCGGTGAATGGCCTACCGACGCTGCCGGAAAAACCGTTTATCGGTAATTTCAGCGGTGAGACGGAGACGGTGGACTGGGCGCTGCTCTGGCTGCCGGAAGGCGGCGAGCTGCTGACCGAAAGCTATGTGAACCTGATCCCAACCATGCAAGGTGGTACGCACGTTAACGGTCTGCGTCAGGGACTGCTGGATGCGATGCGCGAGTTCTGCGAATACCGTAACATCCTGCCGCGTGGCGTGAAGCTGTCGGCGGAAGATATCTGGGATCGCTGTGCTTATGTGTTGTCGGTAAAAATGCAGGATCCGCAGTTCGCCGGACAAACCAAAGAGCGCCTCTCTTCGCGTCAGTGTGCGGCATTTGTCTCTGGCGTGGTGAAAGATGCATTCAGCCTGTGGCTGAACCAGAACGTGCAGTCAGCCGAACTGCTGGCTGAGATGGCGATTTCCAGCGCGCAGCGTCGTCTGCGTGCAGCGAAAAAAGTAGTGCGTAAAAAGCTGACCAGCGGTCCGGCGCTGCCGGGTAAACTGGCGGACTGTACCGCACAGGATCTTAATCGCACTGAACTGTTCCTTGTCGAAGGTGACTCGGCGGGCGGATCGGCCAAGCAGGCGCGCGATCGTGAATATCAGGCGATCATGCCGCTGAAAGGTAAGATCCTCAATACCTGGGAAGTCTCTTCCGATGAAGTGCTGGCTTCGCAGGAGGTTCACGATATTTCCGTGGCGATCGGTATCGATCCGGACAGCGACGATCTGAGCCAATTGCGCTATGGCAAGATCTGTATCCTGGCGGATGCGGACTCCGATGGCCTGCACATCGCCACGCTGCTGTGCGCGCTGTTTGTGAAGCACTTCCGCACGCTGGTGAAACACGGTCACGTCTACGTGGCGCTGCCGCCGTTATACCGTATCGACCTCGGCAAAGAGGTCTATTACGCGCTGACGGAAGAAGAGAAAGCGGGCGTACTGGAGCAGTTAAAGCGCAAGAAAGGCAAGCCGAACGTGCAGCGCTTTAAAGGTCTGGGTGAAATGAACCCGATGCAGCTTCGTGAAACTACGCTGGATCCGAACACCCGTCGCCTGGTGCAGCTCATTATCGATGATGAAGACGATCAGCGTACCAACGCAATGATGGATATGCTGCTGGCCAAGAAGCGTTCTGAAGATCGTCGTAACTGGTTGCAGGAGAAAGGCGACCTGGCGGATCTCGAAGGGTAATTGCATGTAGAAAAGCCGGAGACGGGCGTAAAATGCCTTATCCGGCTCTCATCTGACGAAGCGATTTATGCCGGATAGCTAAGCGTCACCCGGCAAATCGACAATCTTAAATGCCCGACTCCAGAATACGAATATTCATGTCCAGCACGTCACCTTTCACGGCTTCGCTGTAGGCTTTCATATGCGGGGTCTGCAAATGCGCTTCAAGATGCGCGATGCTTTCCCACTGCTCAACCATCACGATTGAATCTGGCGCTGTGGTCTGAAAACTCACACCTGCGGCATGATCCACCATCGGCGCATAGCCGTGGCAGCCTTCTTCTTTCAGTACGGTCGGAACGATTTTGGCAAACTGATCCAGTACCGCCTGGCGGTGATGTTGACCTGGACGTGTACGGATTTCTGCAATAACGGTAAGCATGGTTAACTCCTTCTAATTCCAGGTTACCAGTTAACCAAAAATTTCGGTCAGATGCTTGCGATATTCTGCGATATAACGCGGGACGTCCGGCATTTTAATCACGTCATTGGTGATAAAGGTCGGCAGCGCTTCCATTCCCAGGAACTGGTTTGCTTTATGGAACGGGAGATAGACGCCATCAACGCCAACGCCATGGAAGAACTGGTCTTTTTCAGTGAAGGCTTCCATCGGTGCGTTCCAGGTCAGGGACAGCATGTATTTTTTGCCCTGAATCAGCCCGCCGGAGCCGTATTTTTTTGAGGCATCTGAACGTGTGCGGCCGTCGCTGGCGTACAGCGTACCGTGACCTTCGGTAAACACGTCATCGATGTATTTTTTCACGGTCCACGGTGCGCCCATCCACCAGCCTGGCATCTGCCAGATAACCGCATCGGCCCAGACGAAATTCTGCACTTCTGCTTTTACGTCATAATCGCTGTCTGCGCGTACGACTTTAACATCATGCCCGAGGTCGCGCAGGATACCGTCCGCGACCTCGGTCAGGGTGTCATTCAGTTGACCATTAGAATGGCCGAATTTTTTCGCCCCGTTGATAATCAGAATGTTGCTCATTTTGTGTCCTCAAGGAAATACGTTTGAGGACGATTTTACTCCCACCAGCGGTACGGTGAAATTAGCAAAATGTGCAAAGTCTTTTGCTATATGAGCAACAATAACGCAATTACCAACTGACTTTTGCTTCAAAGCCACCTTCCGGAGCGTTGCCGAACGAGGCTGACATTCCATGCAGTGTTGCGATACGACGGACAATCGACAGACCGAGACCGCTGCCGGTCACGCTTTGTCCCGGTGGACGATAAAAGCGTTCACCGATGTGTGTAAGTACCTCTGGCGCAACGCCAGGACCGTTATCTTTGACGCTGAAGTTACGGGCGTTGAGCGTCACTTCCACAATGCTCCCCTGCGGACTGTAGCGAATGGCATTATCCAGCAGATTTCGTACCATCAGGCTCAGCAACAGCGGCTGTCCTGTGCGCGTGATATTGTGTGCGTTAATCTGCAAACGTACGTCAATATGCGCCTGCTGGGCCGGGTGGTAGATATCCATCACCGCGGATTGCAGTAGCTCCTCCAGCGAGATTTCTGCCACATCCTGAAGATTATCGAGGGAGTCGAGGCGCGAAAGCGTCAGGAGCTGATCGACCAGTCGCGTGGCGCGTTCAATTCCCGCATGCAGCTGCACCAGCGCTTTTTCCCGCGTTTGCGGGTCGTCGTCTGACAGTTGCACCACTTCGGTTTGCACCTTCAGCGCGGTCAACGGACTGCGCAGTTCGTGAGCGGCGTCAGAGGTAAAGCGCCGTTCGCGGACCATCATAGAGTGGATGCGGGTAAACAGCTGATTAAGCGACTCAACCAGCGGGCGCACTTCGCTTGGCACACCTTTCGGGTCGAGCGGTTCTTCTGACTCCGGGGCGCGCCAGCGCAGAGCTTGCGCCAGTTTTTTTAGCGGCCTGAGTTCGCGACTCAGCATGACCACCAGGATCAGCAACATCAGCGGCAGCGCAACCAGCCACGGGGTTAACTGTGCGGTAAGGATCGAAAGCGCCATATCCTCCCGGTATTCCCACTCCTGGCCCACCACAATGCGATATTTTCCATCAGCGGAATTCAGCCACAGGAAGCGCCAGGAATCGTTGTCGCCCCTGAGTTGGCCGTCGCTAAACCCCTCCCGGCTGTAGCTGTAGGGAATATCCTGGCCATTGTCGCCATCGTGTAGCACCATTTTGCCGTCGGTGGAGTAGATGGCAAACGCCAGTGCGTCGTCATCAATATGGCCATGTTTCAGTTTTTTTGGCGTGCGGGCCATATTGTTTGAGGTGGTGACATCGCTGATATCCAGCGTGCTAAGCCGCTTGGCGAACAGCATCAGCTGCGTATCAAACAGCTCATCGACATTATCGGTAGTCTGCCTCCAGGCCACAAAACTGGATACGGCCCAGGTTGCTGATGCCAGAATCAGAAAAATAAGCGTTAGCCTGACTCGCAGGCTGAGGCGTTGTGTGAGTTTCATGCGTCACCCAGGGTATAGCCAATGCCATGCACGGTACGGATAAAGTCGCTGCCGAGCTTACGGCGTAAGTGATGGACGTGGACCTCAACCGCATTGCTGGAGACATTTTCGTCCCAGGTATACAGTTTTTCTTCAATCAGTTTGCGGGGCAGGACGCGACCTTTGTTGCGCATCAGCAGTTCCAGCAGCGCGAACTCTTTAGGTTTGAGTGACAAAGGTTCACCCGCCGCCGTGGCGACCAGCGCGCCGGGATCGAGCGTTACCTGGCCATGGCACAATGTGTTGCTGGCCTGGCCGCTGGCACGACGTACCAGTGCCTCCAGTCTGGCGGCAACTTCGATCAGCGCAAAGGGTTTGCACAGATAGTCATCTGCGCCCAGGCGCAGGCCTTCTACGCGTTCTGCCAGCGCGTCGCGAGCGGTCAGAATCAGCACAGGCTCCTGCTTTCCGTTGGCTCGCCATTCGCGCAAAATGTCCCGTCCGTCTATGCCTGGCAGCGTCAGGTCGAGGATTACCGCATCATAAGGTGCGCTGTAGAGTGCTTCTTTCCCTTGGCGACCTTCGGTAAACCAGTCGATGCTGAAACCCATTTTACTCAGACCTGTTTTCAGGCCATCGCCAATCAACGTGTCATCTTCGATCAGTAAAATACGCATATGTTCATCCCTGCGATAACTCATTTGCAGTCAGTAAACCTGTGGCTACAGTCTCTGTACAGCAAAAAAAGTATCTTTTTTTGCCTTAAGAACTTGTTAAGGATTAACTTATTTAATAGTCGTAAACCAACATGAAAGGGAGACATGACGATGAAAAAATTAGCTGCAATGGTTGCCGTAATGGCACTGTGTTCCGCACCTGTTCTGGCAGCTCAGCAGGGCGGCTTCTCTGGACCAACGACAACCACCACGCAGAGCCAAAACGGCGGATTTGTCGGCCCGAACGGTAGCAGCACGACGGTAGAAAGCGCCAAATCACTGCGTGATGACACCTGGGTTACCCTGCGCGGGAACATCGTTGAGCGTATTTCCGACGACCTGTACGTGTTTAAAGATGCGACCGGCACGGTTAATGTGGATATCGACCACAAGCGCTGGAACGGCGTAACCGTCACACCGCAGGATGTGGTTGAAATCCAGGGTGAAGTGGATAAAGACTGGAACTCCGTTGAAATCGACGTGAAACAGATTACCAAAGTTGCTAAGTAATCCCCATCAGGGCCGCATTCGCGGCCCTTTTCTTTGTGACTCAACACGCCAGATAGGGTAGTATCTGCGGCAATATTGCCCTTCAATAGAGGGGTACAAAGTTGAGGAACCACGATTAATGAGCGATATGGCAGAGCGCCTGGCGCTGCATGAATTCACGGAAAACGCCTATCTGAACTATTCCATGTACGTCATCATGGACAGGGCGTTGCCGTTTATTGGCGATGGTTTGAAACCCGTTCAGCGTCGCATCGTATACGCGATGTCCGAACTGGGGCTGAATGCCAGCGCCAAATTTAAAAAATCCGCCCGTACCGTCGGTGACGTGCTGGGTAAATATCATCCGCATGGCGACAGCGCCTGCTATGAAGCGATGGTGCTGATGGCGCAGCCGTTCTCTTACCGTTACCCGCTGGTTGACGGGCAGGGGAACTGGGGGGCACCGGACGATCCTAAATCCTTCGCGGCGATGCGTTATACCGAATCACGCCTGTCTAAATATGCGGAAGTCCTGCTGGGTGAACTCGGTCAGGGAACGTCGGACTGGGTGCCAAACTTCGACGGCACCATGCAGGAGCCGAAGATGCTGCCTGCGCGTCTGCCAAATATTCTGCTGAACGGCACGACCGGTATTGCCGTTGGTATGGCAACGGACATTCCGCCACATAACCTGCGTGAAGTGGCAAAAGCAGCGATTACTCTGATTGAGCAGCCGAAAACGACGCTGGATCAGTTGCTGGATATCGTGCAAGGGCCGGATTACCCGACCGAAGCGGAGATCATTACTTCGCGCGCGGAAATTCGTAAGATTTACGAAAACGGACGCGGCTCCGTACGTATGCGTGCGGTATGGACGAAAGAAGACGGCGCGGTGGTGATTTCCGCGCTGCCGCATCAGGTTTCCGGGGCAAAAGTGCTGGAGCAGATCGCTGCTCAAATGCGCAATAAAAAGCTGCCGATGGTAGACGACCTGCGCGACGAATCGGATCACGAAAACCCGACCCGTCTGGTGATTGTCCCGCGCTCTAATCGTGTGGATATGGAGCAGGTGATGAACCACCTGTTTGCCACTACCGATCTCGAAAAAAGCTACCGTATCAACCTGAACATGATCGGTCTTGATGGTCGTCCTGCGGTGAAAAACCTGCTGGAGATCCTCACCGAATGGCTGGCGTTCCGCCGCGATACCGTGCGTCGCCGCCTGAATTATCGTCTGGAAAAAGTGCTCAAGCGCCTGCACATCCTTGAAGGTTTGCTGGTGGCGTTCCTCAACATTGACGAAGTCATCGAAATTATTCGTCATGAAGATGAACCTAAGCCTGAGCTGATGTCGCGGTTTGGCATTTCTGAAACCCAGGCTGAAGCCATCCTTGAGCTGAAATTGCGCCACCTTGCCAAACTCGAAGAGATGAAAATCCGCGGTGAGCAGGATGAGCTGGCGAAAGAGCGCGATCAGTTGCAGGCCATTCTGGCTTCCGAACGTAAAATGAGTAACCTGCTGAAGAAAGAGCTGCAGGCCGATGCAGATGCCTATGGCGACGATCGTCGCTCTCCGTTGCAGGAACGCGAAGAAGCGAAGGCGATGAGCGAGCACGACATGCTGCCATCTGAGCCGGTGACCATTGTGTTGTCCCAGAGTGGCTGGGTGCGTAGCGCCAAAGGCCACGACATCGATGCGCCAGGATTAAGCTATAAAGCGGGCGACAGCTTTAAGTCGGCAGTGAAGGGTAAGAGCAACCAGCCGGTGGTGTTCGTGGACTCGACCGGACGCAGCTATGCCATCGACCCGATTACGCTGCCGTCGGCGCGCGGTCAGGGTGAACCGCTGACCGGGAAGCTCACGCTGCCGCCAGGCGCGACGGTTGAGCACATGCTGATGGAAGGCGACGATCAAAAACTGCTGATGGCCTCCGATGCGGGCTACGGTTTTGTCTGTACCTTCAATGACCTGGTCGCACGTAACCGTGCTGGTAAGGCATTGATTACGCTGCCAGAAAATGCGCGCGTGATGCAGCCGGTGGTGATTGAAGATGAAACCGATATGCTACTGGCTATTACTCAGGCTGGTCGCATGTTGATGTTCCCGGTGAGCGATTTACCGCAGCTGTCGAAAGGCAAAGGGAACAAGATCATTAATATCCCTTCAGCGGAAGCGGCGAAAGGCGAGGATGGTCTGGCGCAACTTTACGTGCTGCCGCCGCAGAGCACGCTGACCATCCACGTCGGTAAGCGCAAAATCAAACTGCGTCCTGAAGAGTTGCAGAAAGTGACCGGTGAGCGCGGCCGTCGCGGCACGCTAATGCGTGGTCTGCAGCGTATCGACAGCATTGAGATTGACTCGCCTCGACGCGCCAGTCACGGCGACAGCGAAGAATAACGCTACCGTCCGGCTCTCCCTGTTAAAGCCCAGGGAGAGCCAACGTTAAAAATTCCCGTGAAACCGTTGTTTATTCGTGCGTTGCGATTAACAATACGCTTTTCCAGAGAGCCGCCCTTAACAAAGCCCTAACCTGATACCGCGTGATGAATCAGGTGACGTAAAATGCCAGGCTCTTAGGCCTTAGAGGTTGTTATGCTATATATTTTTCGTTTAATTATTACTGTTATTTACTGCGTTCTGGTCTGTATTTTCGGTTGCATATACTGTCTGTTCAGCCCACGAAATCCAAAACACGTTGCAACGTTCGGCCATATGTTTGGCCGCCTGGCTCCCCTTTATGGCCTGAAGGTCGAGTGCCGCATGCCGGCAGACGCGCAGAACTATGGTAATGCTATCTATATTTGTAACCATCAGAACAACTATGACATGGTTACCGCTGCGAATATCGTTCAGCCGCCGACGGTGACGGTAGGTAAAAAAAGCCTGCTGTGGATCCCTTTCTTCGGGCAGCTGTACTGGTTAACCGGTAACCTGTTGATTGACAGAAACAACCGCGCTAAAGCGCACAGCACCATTGCTGCCGTGGTGAATCATTTCAAAAAACGTCGCATTTCTATCTGGATGTTCCCTGAAGGGACGCGTAGCCGCGGTCGCGGTCTGCTGCCGTTTAAAACCGGCGCGTTCCATGCAGCGATTGCTGCTGGTGTCCCGGTCATTCCGGTGTGCGTTTCCACAACCTCGAACAAGATAAAACTCAATCGACTCAATAATGGTCTGGCAATTGTCGAGATGTTGCCACCGGTGGATATTAGCCACTTTGGGAAAGATCAGGTTCGTGAACTGGCAGCGCATTGCCGCACGCTGATGGAACAAAAAATCGCAGAACTCGATAAAGAAGTTGCTGAGCGGGAAGCCGCCGGTAAGGTTTAATCCGCGCAATTCGGGTTTTTTACAGGAAATGACTTCCTGCGTGTTAATAGCCAGTTTTTATGGAGTTTATATGTCATTCAGTCGGCGTCAGTTCATTCAGGCATCGGGGATCGCACTGTGTGCAGGTGCTGTTCCGCTGAAGGCTAATGCTGCCGGTCAGCAACAACCGTTACCCGTGCCTCCGCTGCTGGAATCCCGCCGGGGGCAGCCGCTATTTATGACGCTGCAACGTGCGCACTGGTCCTTTACACAAGGCACGCGCGCACCTGTCTGGGGAATTAACGGCCGCTACCTGGGACCGACAATCCGCGTCTGGAAAGGGGATGACGTCAAGCTTATCTACAGCAACCGTCTGACTGAAAATGTCTCGATGACCGTCGCCGGGTTACAGGTACCTGGCCCGCTGATGGGCGGCCCGGCGCGCATGATGTCCCCGAATGCTGACTGGGCGCCGGTGCTACCGATTCGCCAGAATGCCGCCACGTTGTGGTATCACGCTAATACGCCAAATCGTACTGCTCAGCAGGTCTATAACGGTCTTGCCGGGATGTGGCTGGTTGAAGATGAAGTGAGTAAATCACTGTCTATTCCCAACCACTATGGCGTGGATGATTTTCCGGTCATTATCCAGGACAAGCGGCTGGACAACTTTGGCACGCCGGAATACAGCGAGCCCGGCAGCGGTGGCTTTGTCGGTGATACGCTGCTGGTCAATGGGGCGCAAAGCCCGTATGTCGAAGTCTCCCGCGGCTGGGTGCGCTTGCGTTTGCTGAACGCTTCAAACTCGCGTCGTTACCAGCTGCAAATGAGCGATGGCCGTGCGCTGCATGTGATTTCCGGCGATCAGGGTTTTTTACCTGCGCCTGTTTCGGTGAAGCAGCTCTCGTTGGCTCCGGGCGAGCGTCGTGAGATCCTGGTGGATATGACGAACGGTAATGAGGTCTCTATCACCTGTGGTGAGGCGGCCAGTATTGTCGACAGGATCCGCGGGTTCTTTGAGCCTTCCAGTATTCTCATCTCCACGCTGGTGCTGACTCTGCGTCCAACGGGCCTTCTGCCGCTGGTGACCGATAGCCTGCCAATGCGCCTGCTGCCAACGGAAATCCTCAGCGGTTCGCCGATTCGCAGCCGTGATATCAGCCTGGACGACGATCCTGGCATCAACGGTCAGCTGTGGGACGTCAATCGTATGGATATTACTGCCCAGCAGGGCTCCTGGGAACGTTGGACGGTGCGGGCGGATATGCCCCAGTCCTTCCATATTGAAGGTGTTTCGTTCCTGATCCGTAATGTGAATGGCGCGATGCCGTTCCCGGAAGACAGAGGCTGGAAAGATACTGTCTGGGTTGATGGCCAGGTTGAATTACTGGTTTATTACGGACAGCCTTCCTGGGCCCATTTCCCGTTCTACTTTAATAGCCAGACGCTGGAAATGGCGGATCGTGGCTCAATCGGACAGATGTTGGTGAACCCGGCGCCGTAATGCGCCGGGGTATTCGTTACGCCCGCCAGAACATGCGCGAGAACAGGATCAGAATGGGGTAAATCTCCAGACGCCCCATGATCATGGCCGCGCACATCAGTAGCTTTGCTTCCTCGTTTAAGGTGCCAAATGTCGTGGCGGTGACGCCAAATCCCAGCCCCATATTGTTGATGCAGGCGGCGACGGTGGCGAAAGAGGAGAAGAGATCGTAGCCCATCAGATTGAGCGCCCAGATAAAAAAGCTGGTGAACAAAACGTAGAGAAAGAAAAAGCTCCATACCGAACGCACCACCCGGTCGCTTACCACGCTATTGCCCACTTTGATATTCAGCAGGGCGCGAGGGTGCGCGAGCTGATGTAACTCCTGACGGCACTGCTTGAACATAATCAAAAAGCGCAGCACCTTAATCCCCCCGCAGGTCGAACCCACACAACCGCCGAAGAAACTGGCGCTGAGCAGCATGAAGATCGTGTGCGAAGGCCACTGCGCGTAATCCGCCGTCGACAGGCCATTATCTGTCAGCATCGAACTGGCCAGAAAAAAAGCATGCACCAGGCTGTCCGTTAATCCGTACATGCCTGCCCGCCAAACTTGCCAGGTGGCGATCAGAGTGACCACCAACGCAATAAGCAAAAAGAAACGCAATTCGGCATTACGACGAAAGGGTTTGAAGGTACGTTTCACGATAGCAACGTACCAGAGGGTGAAGTTAAACGCAGACAGCAGTGAAAATATCCCGGCGACAAGCTCAATGGCATGGCTGTTATAAAAGCCGATGCTCTCGCTGCGAGTGGAAAATCCGCCGAGAGAGACCGTCGACAGCCCGTGGCATAAGGCGTCGAAAAACGACATCCCGGCAGCCCAGTAGGCCAGAGTACAAATAAGACCCAGAATGACATAGGTCATCCACAGCGTACGTGCAGTATCAGCAAGTCTTGGCGTGAGGCGTTCTTCTTTAAAAGGGCCCGGCATTTCAGACTGATACAGCTTCATGCCACCAATACCCAGCAGCGGCAATACCGCCACGGCGAGGACGATAACACCCAGACCGCCAATAAAATTGAGCTGAGCCCGATAGTACAGATACGACTTCGGCAAGGCGCTGACGTCATCAATCACCGTTGCGCCTGTAGTGGTAATCCCAGAAACTCCTTCAAACAGGGCATCCGCAAAAGAGAGGTTTAAGCCATCGTCCATCCACATCGGCATCGCGCTGATAAACGAAAACAACAGCCAGAACAGGACGATAATGACGAAACCATCCCGGGTGCGCAGTTGAATCCCCGCATGTTTGGTTGCCAACCACGCCCCGCCGCCGAGGGTGAAGAAAGTCATAAACGTGCTGAAAAAAGCGAACAAGCTCCGCTCTTTGTTTAACAAAGCGATGAGCATCGGTGGCAGCATAGAAAAGCTGTAGAGAAGAACCAGAAATCCGCACAGGTGAACAACAACCCGTAACTGGGAAATATGCAGTGAATCGTTGAGTCGCAATGAAAAATCCCCCGCCGAAAAAGAGTTATCTCAGCTGGCCGGCATGGTCTTAATTATGATCGATAAAAATGATCGTCGTAAAATTTAACAATTTATATAACTTTCTACTGGTCTGGTTCAGACTCCACTTCATTTCTTGCCGACATACAGCGTATAATCCTCGGCCTTTGATTATTTTTTTACCATTTTTGGAAGCATTATGAGCGCAATATCCCTGATCCAGCCGGACAGAGACCTTTTCTCCTGGCCGCAGTACTGGGCTGCCTGTTTTGGCCCGGCACCGTTTTTGCCGATGTCACGCGACGAAATGGACCAACTTGGCTGGGATAGCTGCGACATCATTCTGGTTACCGGCGATGCATACGTCGATCATCCCAGCTTTGGCATGGCAATTTGCGGACGTATGCTGGAAGCGCAGGGCTTTCGCGTAGGGATTATCGCCCAGCCGGAGTGGAACAACAAAGACGATTTTATGCGTTTGGGTAAACCGAACCTGTTCTTTGGTGTGACCGCAGGCAACATGGACTCGATGATCAACCGTTACACCGCCGATCGCCGACTGCGCCATGACGATGCCTACACACCGGACAACGTTGCGGGCAAACGTCCGGACCGCGCCACGCTGGTCTATACCCAGCGCTGTAAAGAAGCATGGAAAGATGTGCCGGTTATTCTCGGCGGTATTGAGGCCAGCCTGCGCCGTACCGCGCACTATGACTACTGGTCTGATACCGTTCGTCGCTCTGTTCTGGTGGATTCCAAAGCCGACATGCTGATGTTCGGCAACGGCGAACGTCCGCTGGTGGAAGTGGCGCATCGTCTGGCGATGGGCGAAACCATCGATCAGATCCGCGACGTGCGTAACACTGCGATTATGGTTAAAGAAGCGCTGCCGGGCTGGAGTGGGGTGGATTCCACGCGCCTCGACACGCCGGGCAAGATTGACCCGATCCCGCATCCGTATGGTGAAGATCTGCCGTGTGCTGACAACAAGCCGGTCGCACCGAAAAAGCAGGAAGCGAAAGCGGTAACCGTACAGCCGCCGCGCCCGAAACCGTGGGAAAAAACCTACGTGCTGCTGCCGTCCTTCGAAAAAGTGAAGGGCGATAAAGTGCTGTATGCGCATGCGTCGCGTATCCTGCACCACGAAACCAACCCAGGCTGTGCGCGTGCGATGATGCAAAAGCACGGCGATCGCTACATCTGGATCAACCCGCCAGCCATTCCGCTCTCTACCGAAGAGATGGATAGCGTCTTTGCGCTGCCGTACAAACGTGTGCCGCATCCGGCGTATGGCGACAGCCGCATTCCGGCCTATGAGATGATCCGTTTCTCGATCAACATTATGCGTGGCTGCTTTGGCGGCTGTTCGTTCTGTTCGATTACCGAGCACGAAGGTCGCATCATCCAGAGCCGCTCTGAAGACTCGATCATCAATGAAATCGAAGCCATTCGCGACACCGTTCCAGGCTTTACCGGCGTGATTTCCGACCTCGGCGGCCCAACGGCGAACATGTATATGCTGCGCTGTAAGTCACCACGCGCGGAGCAAACCTGCCGTCGTCTGTCATGCGTCTACCCGGATATTTGTCCGCACATGGATACCAATCATGAGCCGACAATTAACCTTTATCGTCGTGCGCGTGATTTGAAAGGCATTAAAAAGATCCTCATCGCTTCGGGCGTGCGTTACGACATCGCGGTTGAAGACCCGCGTTATATCAAAGAGCTGGCGACCCACCACGTTGGCGGCTACCTGAAGATTGCGCCAGAGCATACCGAAGAAGGCCCGCTATCGAAGATGATGAAGCCGGGGATGGGCAGCTACGATCGCTTTAAGGAATTGTTCGATACCTACTCTAAGCAAGCGGGTAAAGAGCAATACCTGATCCCGTACTTTATTTCCGCGCACCCGGGCACGCGTGATGAAGATATGGTGAATCTGGCGTTGTGGTTGAAGCAACGTCGTTTCCGTCTGGATCAGGTGCAGAACTTCTATCCATCACCGTTGGCGAACTCCACAACCATGTATTACACCGGGAAAAACCCGCTGGGTAAAATTGGTTATAAGAGTGAAGATGTGGTGGTGCCGAAAGGTGATAAGCAGCGTCGTTTGCATAAAGCCCTGCTGCGTTACCACGATCCAGCCAACTGGCCGTTAATCCGCCAGGCGCTGGAAGATATGGGTAAAAAGCATCTGATCGGCGGTCGTCGCGAATGTCTGGTCCCGGCGCCTACGCTGGAAGAGATGCGAGAAGCGCGTCGCCAGAACCGTTATACTCGCCCGGCATTGACCAAGCACACACCGGTGGCGCATCAGCGCCAGACGCCAGCCGCAAACAAAAAACGCGGGAAAGTGGCAGGGCGCTAATCTGCCTTGCCCGGTGGTGAAATGCTTATCAGGCCTACGAATAGCACAGTTTTGTAGGCCGGATAAGGTGCTTGAACCACCATCCGGCAGAGAGACTCAGTATTTATGCTTCACGAATTCTGGCCGCTAATGCGGCCAGTTTTGCATCATCCGCCCGTTCATGATCGTGTGACGAAAGATATCCTTCATACTGCTCGAAAAATTTGTTCTGCCGCGCTTCAATCGGTTTCCAGTGGGTTAGATCGCCAGTGCCATGCATGGGGCTTAATTTGCTGTGCACATGGTCTACGCCGAAACCTTCGAAGAACATACCCGTACGACTGACATCCGGGAAAGCCTTATCCAGTTTCTTAGCCACTTTTTGGGTCGCCAGCATCAGATCAGCCAGTGCCTGCGGCGGCATATCGAAGGCATAGCTGGGATAATGCTTTTTCGGGATCACCACGGTAAAACCGTCGGTGTTCGGGAAAATCGACAGAAAAGCCAGATGATGCTCGTCTTCCCAGACCTTATGGCAGGGTGCTTTACCTTCAACTATTTGACAGAAAATACAGGTCATTCCTTTTCTCCGCAGGTAAGGTGATTCGTCAGGACGCAGTCAGTTTAGTACAGACCCAACACCTTCCACCACATCAGACCCACGGTGATAAACACCGCCTGGTTAAACAAGCTGATGATAAATCCTGTACGCCACCAGACGCCCGTTGGAACGTACCCGGCACCAAACAGGATTGGACCGCGAGCGTGGGTGTACTGGGTGAGCGAGCAGTACAAACTGCTGGTGAAGGCCAGCATTAATGCCGTGGGGGCTGCGGGAATATTCAGATGCAGACCGACACCAAGGAAAACGGCGTACAGCGCGGCAATCTGTGCATTACCGCTGGCAAAAAAGTAGTGGGTATAGAAGTAGGCGGCGTTCAACAGCAGCAGGACGATCACCCAACTGGTACCGTGCATAGTACTGCTCAGGCTATCGCCGATCAGATTGCCAAACCAGGTGGTGAAGCCCAGTTTTTTCAGCTGGTTCGCCATCATCAACAGCGCGGCAAACCAAATCAGTGTGTCCCATGCGCCTTTCTCGCTCTTCACATCTTCCCAGCTCAGAACGCCGCTTAGCAATAAAATGGACAGTCCCACGAACGAAGCAGTGGTGGCGTCGACGCCTAACGTATCGCCAAAAATCCACAGCACCAGCAGCACGCCGACGGTAGCCAGCATCAGCCATTCGCCGCGAGACATACTGCCCATTTCCGCCAGCTCTTTGCGCGCCAGGTTAGGGGCATCCGGCGTGTGTTTAATTTCCGGGCGCACGATCCAGTAGACCAGCAGTGGAACCAGCAGTAAGGACACCAGGCATGGCAGCAGCGCCGCCATAAACCAGCCGCCCCAGGTCAGCGTGACGCCCGCATTGGCCGCCAGCTTCACCGCCAACAGGTTGCCGGTATAGCCGGTCATAAAGAGCGCGGCGGTGACGTCGTTGACGTTGCCAATACAGGTGATAAGAAAGGTACCGATTTTACTGCGGGACTCATCTTCCGGGTTCGAATGGAAACTGCGTGCCAGAGAGTCAGCAATCGGATAGATGACGCCGCCGCAGCGTGCTGTATTACTCGGCATTGCCGGGGAGAGGATCAGATCGGCAAAGGCCAGACCATAGGCGAGTCCCAGCGTGCGCTTGCCGAGCAGACGGATCATCTGCAGCGCAATGCGTCGTCCGAGGCCGGTTTTGATAAACCCGCGGGCAATCATAAAAGCCACGACGATAAGCCAGATAAGTGAACTGTTCAGCTCACTCAGTGCCGTGGTGATAGCGCCGCTGGCGGTTTTATCTCCGGCAGCATAGGCGAGCGCGAATACCGTAATACCAATAATGCCGACCGCGCCGATGGGTAATACTTTAGCCACAATAGAAGCGATGGTGGCGACGAAAATAATTGCCGAATGCCAGGCTGGCGCACTTAGCCCGGAAGGTGGAGTAAGCTGCCACAGTCCGGCAGAAATGAATATTATAAGAATTAATGGGAGCCATTTGACTCCACTGCTTTTTTTCTCAGTCACGTTTACGCACCTATGGATATGGTGAATATATTCATCAAATAAATATATTTATTTAATAATTAACAGGTTATGTTGCGTAATGCTGCTCCAGCGACTGCAAGAAATACATCAATATATATGTGTGAATTGTTTCCTGATATTTCAAATCAGTAAAGGCCCGACGAGAGTGTCGGGCTGGAGGAAGGAGTTAACCGCCGAACTGATCCGGGTCTGGCCCCAGACGTTTGCCCTGATCGAGTTTCGCGATTTCGCCTAATTCGTCTTTATCCAGGCGGAAGTCCCAGACGTTAAAGTTTTCTGCGATACGCGCAGGGGTGACAGATTTTGGAATCACCACCAGCCCGCTATCCAGATGCCAGCGGATGACAATCTGCGCCGGTGATTTGCCATATTTCTCAGCGAGGTCACGGATGATCTTTTGATCAAAGACGTCTTTGCCGCCCTGCGCCAGAGGGCTCCAGGATTCGGTCTGAATTTTATGCGTTGCGTTCCAGGCGTGCAGTTGGCGCTGTTGCATAAGCGGATGAAGTTCGATCTGGTTAATCACCGGAGGTACGCCGGTTTCATCCATCAACCGCTGGAGATGATTGATCTGAAAGTTGCACACGCCGATGCTCTTAATCAGCCCTTCTTTTTGCAGGTCGATCATGTTTTCCCACGCTTCAACGTAGTGGTCGATCGCCGGAACCGGCCAGTGCATCAGGTATAGATCGAGGTAATCAAGCTGGAGTTTTTCCATGCTTTCGAGCAAGGCTTCCCGGGGGCGTTTTTGGTCATCATTCCACAGCTTGGTGGTGATGAATAACTCGTCCCGTGGTACGCCAGCATCGCGTATTGCTTTGCCGACACCTTCTTCGTTTTTGTACGCCGCAGCGGTATCAATTGAGCGATACCCCACTTCCAGCGCTTTATGAATGGCGGTGATGACTTCTTCGTTGCTTGCCTTCCAGACCCCCAGGCCCAGTTGTGGCATGACGTTACCATCCTGTAGCTTGATAATGGTTGGACCGGTCATAATTCCCCCCCACACTTAATCCTTCAGGCTGCCTCTTTGTTGGCTGCTTGCGTTTACCCCGGTCACGTACTTATGTACGCTCCCGGGGATTCACTTAATTGCCGCCTCGATGCCTCATGAATGATTGGGTGTAAATTGAGTTCACCGGGGCAGCCCCCGGTGAGTTAGGTGTGACTTAAGCCTGGTATAAATACCCAAAAACGAAAGGCGGAGGTTAAAAAACCTTAGCGGGCAGCTTCGTAAATCCGACGGCTGACTTCAAGCGTAATGTCCTGATGTTCGCCCAGTTGCGTACCACCGTGTGCTTCCAGTTTTTCCAGCAATGCCGGGATGGAGCTACCGTCCAGGCCATAGTCAGACAGGCGAGTGGGTACGCCCATTTGTTCGAAGAAAGCACGGGTAGCGGCAATGGCGGCGTCGATGCGCTGGTCGTCGGAACCTTCGGTGATATTCCAGATACGCTCTGCGTATTGCAGCAGTTTGGCACGCTTGGTATCACGTTTTTCATTCCACAGCGCTGGCAGAACGATGGCCAGCGTTTGAGCATGATCCAGACCGTGCATTGCGGTCAGTTCATGGCCCAGCATATGCGTTGCCCAGTCCTGCGGTACGCCTGCGCCAATCAGGCCGTTCAGCGCCTGGGTTGCCGCCCACATAACGTTCGCACGCACGTTGTAGTTTTCCGGCTCCTGCAAGGCTTTCGGACCTTCTTCTACCAGCGTGAGCAGAATGCCTTCGGCAAAGCGATCCTGAATTTTCCCGTCTACCGGATAAGTCACATACTGTTCTACGGTATGAACAAAAGCATCCACAACGCCGTTTGCAACCTGACGCGGCGGCAGGGTGTAGGTGTAAACCGGATCCAGTACGGCAAACACTGGCTGCACGAACGGGGTCATAAAGGCCAGTTTATCGCCGGTGGTTTTACGCGAAATTACCGCGCCGGAGTTAGATTCAGAGCCGGTTGCAGGCAGGGTTAATACGGAGCCCATCGGGATGGCGCTTGTTACGTCGTTGCCGTGGGTTTCCAGAATGCGCCATGGATCAATGCCATCAGCGTACTGTGCCGCTGCCGCGATGAATTTGGTGCCGTCCAGCACTGAACCGCCACCTACCGCCAGCAGAAACGTCACTTTCTCATCACGCACGATTTTTACTGCGTTCATCAGCGTTTCGTAAGACGGGTTTGGCTCGATACCGCCAAACTCCAGCACATCCAGGCCTTTCAGCGCGTCCTGAACCTGTGCCAGGACGCCAGTTTTTTTCACGCTGCCGCCGCCATAGGTAACCAGTACGCGAGCGTCCTGAGGAATTTGATCGCGCAGCTCAGCAATCGCGCCTTTACCAAACAAAATACGTGTTGGGGTATGGAGATTAAAGTTGTTCATTGCTCGTTCCCTTTGGTGGGTAATAAAAGAGGGCAGGTGAGTGTCTGCCGGATGATGAACATTGTGGTCGCCCGCCGCGTTGCTCTCAATGCTCATTTCTGCCGATGTCTTGCCCATTTCTACAGACTGCTGGAGAAAACGGATAAATCTGCGCATTATGTCAGGGTCGAAAACCGATGATGAAATGGTGCCCCATGAACCGTGATGAGATCTGTCTTCTGCTGACAGATAAAATTAAGCAGCTGAAAAGCAATGAAAATAGACTTAACGAACTGCTGCCAGATGTCCGCCTGCTACACGGTACGGAGCCGGCGGCGCGTACACCGGTCATGTATCAGCCAGGCATCATATTTCTCTTTTCGGGACATAAAATTGGTTACATCAATGAGCGCATATTTCGCTATGACGCCAACGAATACCTGCTGCTAACCGTACCTTTACCCTTTGAATGTGAAACCTATGCGACGCCGGAGGTTCCTCTGGCCGGTATTTATCTGAATGTCGATATCCTGCAATTGCAGGAGCTGCTGATGGACATTGGGGAAGACGAGCTGTTCCAGCCCGCCATGGCGGCCAGCGGGATTAACTCTGCAACGCTCTCTGACGAAATTCTCTGCGCTGCTGAGCGCCTGCTGGATGTGATGGAGCGACCGCTGGATGCGCGTATTCTGGGGAAACAGATTATTCGCGAGATCCTCTACCATGTGCTGACCGGACCGCGCGGCGGCGCGTTACTTGCGCTGGTCAGTCGCCAGACGCATTTCAGTTTGATAAGCCGGGTACTGAAGCGGATTGAAACCAAATACACCGAAAACCTCAATGTAGAACAGCTGGCGGCAGAGGCGAACATGAGCGTGTCGGCGTTTCATCATAATTTTAAAGCGGTGACCAGCACGTCGCCGCTGCAATATCTTAAGAGCTATCGCCTGCATAAAGCACGGATGATGATGGTTCACGATGGGATGAAGGCCAGTGCGGCTGCCATGCGCGTCGGCTATGAGAGCGCATCGCAATTCAGTCGGGAGTTCAAACGTTTCTTTGGCGTAACGCCGGGGGAAGATGCGGCAAGAATTCGTATGATGCAGGGGAGTTGATTTCTTGTAGGCCTTAAAACCGCGCGCCATCAGGCATAATGCCGGGAATTACCCCGGCTACGGATAATACTCAGGCGCTACAGTATTTTTTTTTAATCACCACGAACAATGTTCCCAACAATCCTGCGGTTAACAGGGCAATCGGCAGGATCATTAGAAAGGTCATCACCTGATCTTCATGGCGTTTAACGAACGGGATCATGCTCAGCGCATAGCCGAAACTGGTGACGACGGTGACCCACAGCAGGCCACTCAGCCAGTTAAAAAACTGGAACCGACGGTTAGGAAGCCCTGAAATGCCAGCCATCGTTGGCAGCAAGGTGCGAACGAACGCCAGGAAACGCCCTGCCAGCAGCGCCATCAGGCCGTGTTGATCAAACATGCAGGTGGCGCGCTGATGGTATTTTTCCGGTAATTGCGCCAGCCAGCCTTTCACCGTGCGCGTGTTGCCTAGCCAGCGTCCCTGAATATAACTCAGCCAGCAGCCCAGACTGGCTGCGGCCGTCAGAATAGCTATGGTAGGTAAAAAACTCATCACGTCCTGAGCGATCAGCGCTCCTGCCAGTAATAACAGGCTGTCTCCGGGTAAAAAGGAGGCGGGCAGCAGGCCATTTTCTAAAAACAGCGTGGCGAACATGACGAAGTACACCACGCTCACAACGTGCGGATCCGCCAGTGCGGCAAAATCGTGTTGCCAGAGCGCGGAGACAATATCTTGAATGACTACCATGGACTTTCCTGTGGAACAGCGTTTATGTGTGGATTGTACTCCTGAATTGCCCGGGATGCCTTGATCCCGGACGCAACAATTGCAGACTTTTCCACCAGAAGTGTCTGCATATATGTCCATCTGTGGCAATTTTACTCGATTCGGGCAAATCCTGCGGCCAAATCGGCAATCAGATCGTCAACATTCTCTAAACCGATATGTAAACGGATGAGCGTTCCGCTGAAATCCACCTCGCCTTGCGGACGGATTGCCGCAATGTGTTCCGGCTGGTTGGCGAGAATCAGTGACTCAAAACCGCCCCAGGAGTAGGCCATACTGAACAGGCTGAAGTGATCCAGATACGCAGCAAGCTCCTCATTATTGAGCTTCTTATTCAATACAAAGGAGAACAGGCCGCTGCTGCCGGCGAAATCACGCTTCCAGAATTCATGGCCTTTACTGCCGGGCAGTGCCGGGTGGTTCACGCGGGCGACCTGCGGATGGCTGGCCAGCCACTCGGCGACCTTTAAGCTGCTTTCATGGTGCTGACGCAGGCGAACGCTCAGCGTACGCAGTCCACGGCTGGTCATATAGGCGGTATCGGCGTCCAGCATTTGCCCCATCAGATAGGCATTTTCGCGCAGTTGATCCCAGCAGCGGGCATTAGATACCGCCGTGCCGACCATGCCGTCAGAATGACCAATCAGATATTTGGTGCCTGCCTGAATAGAGATATCAATGCCAAAATCCAACGCTTTGAACAGCACCCCGGCAGCCCAGGTGTTATCAATCATGATGATTGCATCCGGCGCGACGCTTCTGACGGCGGCAACAATAGCTGGAACATCATGCACTTCCATAGTGACAGAGCCGGGAGATTCCAGAAATACGACTTTCGTGTTCGGCTGTATGTGCTTAACGATATCGGCGCCAACCAGCGGATCGAACCAGCCGGTGGACACGCCGAGCTTGCCGAGAATTTTGGTGCAGAAATCCTGACTGGGTTCATAGGCTGTGTTGGTCATCAGCACATGATCCCCTTGCTCTACAAAGGCAAGGATGGTGTTGGCCACGGCCGCCGCACCGCAGGGAAACAGCGCGCAACCCGCACCACCTTCCAGTTCGCACATCGCTTCCTGAAGAGAGAAATGCGTCAGGGTTCCGCGACGCCCATAGAAAAGCGCACCGTTCGCCCGGTTGTGCGTGGCCTGTTTTTTAGCCTCTACGGTGTCAAAAACCAGCGAAGAAGCGCGCTGGATCACGCTATTTACCGAGCCCAGCGTGTACTTTTTACTGCGTCCTGCGTGAACGAGTTTGGTTTCAAGTTGTTTATCTGCCATGTTGTCTTACCTGTTTTTATACGTCTGGATGTCTAAACTACCATAAATCAAAGATGACGCATCCTGCAGAACGGTCATACAGTAGAAAATAATCTCAAAATGCTTCTGGTGACTTTTTTACTGCGTAAGCGCAAGGAAAAGAAACCAAAGGTGCGGCAATATGTAAATAGTAATGAGAACGACTATCAATTCGACGTCGTTTTGATATGATTACGCTCAGATTTTGTGATTTGCGTCCTGGAGATACAGAGTGGGTAATAATTTGATGCAGACGGATCTTTCCGTCTGGGGTATGTATCAGCACGCCGATATCGTGGTTAAGTGCGTGATGATTGGGCTGATTTTGGCGTCAGTGGTCACCTGGGCTATCTTCTTTAGTAAGAGCCTTGAGTTCTTTACTCAGAAACGCCGCCTTAAGCGTGAACAGCAACTGCTGGCGGAAGCCCGCTCTTTAGATCAGGCAAGTGAAATTGCCGCAGGATTCGATGGCAAAAGCCTGGGCGCACAGTTGATTAACGAAGCGCAGAACGAGCTGGAACTGTCAGAAGGCAGCGACGATAACGAAGGCATTAAAGAGCGTACCGGCTTCCGTCTGGAGCGTCGTGTGGCGGCGGTAGGTCGTCATATGGGCCGCGGTAACGGATACCTGGCCACCATCGGGGCTATCTCTCCATTCGTCGGTCTGTTCGGTACCGTATGGGGCATCATGAATAGCTTCATCGGGATTGCACAAACTCAAACGACCAACCTCGCCGTTGTTGCGCCGGGTATCGCAGAAGCGCTGTTAGCGACCGCAATTGGTCTGGTTGCAGCAATTCCAGCGGTTGTTATCTACAACATTTTCGCACGTCAGATTGGCAGCTATAAAGCGATGCTGGGCGATGTCGCGGCACAGGTGCTGTTGTTGCAAAGTCGCGATCTGGACCTGAATGCAAGCGCATCCGCGCATCCGGTACGTGCAGCGCAGAAATTACGTGTAGGATAATGTTCCATGGCAATGAGCTTTAATGAAAACCTGGACGATAACGGTGAAATGCATGAAATCAACGTGACGCCGTTTATCGACGTTATGTTGGTTTTATTGATCATCTTTATGGTTGCCGCGCCGTTGGCAACCGTAGATGTGAAGGTGAATCTCCCTGCCTCCACCAGCACGCCGCAGCCGCGTCCGGAAAAACCGGTTTACCTGTCAGTTAAAGCCGATAAGAGTATGTTCATTGGCAACAATCAGGTGACGGATGAAACCATGATTAACGAGCTAAATGCGCTAACTGAAGGGAAGAAAGACACCACGATTTTCTTCCGGGCAGATAAAACCGTTGATTATGAGACCATGATGAAGGTGATGGATACGCTGCATCAGGCGGGCTTCCTGAAGATTGGTCTGGTTGGCGAAGAGACAGTGAAAGCGAAGTAATCTTCCTCATTGCCGGGTAATGGTTGCCGCCTTACCCGGCGTGTCTCTCCTGATTCAACTCCCTCGCACACTTGTTCTTATCTGTTCTCATCTAACGCGACCGTGGTTATCCTGGTGGGTTCGTAGTTCCCTTCAGACAGCTTTCGCGTCAGGCGTAAGGTAGCCGTTTCCCGCGCGAGTATATGCTGGTAGGTGCTTTCCAGTCGGGCCATGATTTTGTCCCGCAGTTCTGGTTGCTGCTCCATAATGGCTTCGATCGCGGCACCGTAGATCTCTTCTTTAGCCTGTAGCGAGTAAATTTCACGGCGATTTTGCCATTTCATCCGCACCAGTGCAGCGGGAATAGAGACTATCTCCTGAGCAACGCTTTCCAGTGTCGCGGTTTTATTGGCAATCAACACGGCTAAATTTTGCTTTAAGACAAACTCATCGCTTTTATGGTTATCTAAAGCCAAATAAACATTATTATCCTCAACATCTTTCATTTTATTTCTCTTCCAGAGAATAAAAAATAGGGTCGCTGGTTTCACGGGTAATTAAATTAAGCCAAATTTTGTTGCCCTGTTCATTTATGATGGCTGTTTTTTGAGTCAAAATTTTACTTAATTCTTGTGCATTAATGTCGCCTTCTGCCTGTAGTGAATTGAGCAGGCGAGAGAATGACTCAATTTTTGCTGCACGAAATAGACGCTCTTTTAAATGACGGTCGCACTCTTCAAATAGCATATTTCGTGACTGGCCGGTAGCAGCAGAGCTAATCAAAATATCGGATTCGTAATCGCTTAATGTTATCTTCCCCTGAGTCAAATTTTCACTATTATCTGTGGAGGTGGTATTGTCAGGTGAGCTGGATAAGTGAAAACGCGAGGGAACAAGATGCTCGGGAAGCATGTTGAAATATCCTTTGATGCCAATGATATGTTGTTTTAAATAAACCATGCCGCGTTGACAATAGCATGGCGTAATTTTAAAATCAAAAAAAATGGAGCCAGTATATGAACAGTATATTTTATTCTGTTATTACCCTGCTATTGCTGACCTGTGTGGTACTTTTGTTGATGCGCAGTGCAAATAAAAACCGTAATGCAGAAAATGGATACGCTGAAAACCAGCCGGAAATACTGAGTAAAGAAGAGGGTGAAGATCATTTCTCGGTACTGATGAATTCGATTACTCCGGTTTGGTATTGGCGTGTCAATCACGAATATATCGATTTTATCCACTCGACGATCAAACGGATGACAATGGTGGAGCTGAATGAGACGCCAGGGCTATTTGATGCACAGCGGCGTTGCAGCGATCTCAACTCTGCGGTGTATAAATATTACGACAATATTAAAAAACGCTGTCTGAGTGGCGAGAAAGTCCCGCATGCCGATCTGGACGTGCTTAACTTACGTCAGTGCTTCAGGGAGTTCAGCCTGGAAGCATATCCTGCACTTGTCGCGCTGGTGTGGCCGGAATATCAGCGCCCAGAAATCAAAGCAGAAGAGGTGTGAGGGACTGGCTGACCCGTATTACGTACCGGGGAGGCTAACGCCGCCACCCGGCACGGTGTTACCTACGGTTATTTGTCAGATGAGGCCTGCCACAGGTTCAGCTTACCGTCCGCGACGTGCTTATCGATCTGCGCCAGTTCTTCGGCGCTGAACGTCAGATTCGCCAGCGCCTGAACGTTTTCTTCCAGTTGCTCCGGTCGACTGGCGCCAATCAATACCGACGTTACCCTGTTGTCTTTTAGCAGCCAGCTTAAGGCCATTTGTGCCATCGACTGTCCACGCTGTTGCGCCATCTCATTAAGCAAACGCAGGCTGGTAAGGTTTTCTTCCGTCAGCATGTTTTCCGTTAATCCACGAACCTTTTTCCCTTCACGCTGCATGCGTGAACCTTCCGGAATACCGTTAAGGTATTTCCCCGTCAGCAGTCCCTGAGCCAGCGGCGTAAATGCGATGCAGCCTATGCCGTTGGATTCCAGCGTATCCAGCAGGCCGCTGCTGTCTACCCAGCGGTTAAGCAGGTTGTAAGACGGCTGATGGATCAGCAATGGAATTTTCCATTCCCGCATCAACTCGGCCATTTTCTGCGTACGTTCCGGAGAATAGGATGAAATGCCGACATACAGCGCTTTACCGCTTTGCACGGCGTGGGCCAGCGCCGAGGCGGTCTCTTCCATTGGCGTATTTTCGTCAACGCGGTGAGAGTAGAAGATATCGACATAGTCGAGACCCATGCGTTTCAGACTCTGGTCGAGGCTGGCGAGCAGGTATTTGCGCGAACCGCCAGAACCGTATGGCCCAGGCCACATGTCATAGCCTGCCTTGGTGGAGATAATCAGTTCATCGCGATAGTGTGCAAAATCCTCGCGCAGTAATCGGCCAAAATTCTCTTCTGCGCTGCCTGGTGGCGGCCCATAGTTATTGGCTAAATCAAAATGCGTGATGCCTAAATCAAATGCTTTACGCAACAGGGCGCGCTGTGAATCCAGCGCCTGAACGTGCCCAAAACTGTGCCATAAACCCAGCGATAGCGCGGGTAAACGCAAACCGCTGCGCCCACAGTAGCGATAGAGCATCTGCTCGTAACGTTCAGGATTGGCAAACCAGGCCATGAGATCTCCTTAGTGCAGGTGAATTTCGAAACAACGTTTCTATTCTAGCGGGTTCACGGTGAATATCCCGTTCACCAGGTCACACTGAGATGAAAAACTGGGCAAAAACAGGTCACTGTGCTTTGCTTAAAAAAACACCAATCAGGAGTGCGACGATGCCGCGTTTGACTGCCAAAGATTTTCCGCAAGAACTGCTCGACTACTATGACTATTACGCGCATGGCAAAATAACGAAACGCGAGTTTCTCAATCTGGCAGCGAAATATGCAGTGGGTGGCATGACGGCGTTGGCTTTATTCAATTTATTGAAACCCAACTATGCCCTCGCAACGCAGGTAGAATTTACCGATCCCGATATTTTGGCGGAATATATTACCTATCCTTCGCCTGAAGGGCATGGTGATGTGCGGGGGTATTTAGTTAAACCTGCGAAGGTGACAGGGAAAGTTCCGGCGGTGGTGGTAGTGCATGAGAATCGTGGGCTGAATCCGTATATTGAAGATGTGGCGAGACGGGTGGCGAAGGCGGGCTTTATGGCACTTGCGCCGGATGGATTAAGTTCGGTAGGGGGATATCCTGGCAATGATGATAAAGGTCGGGAATTGCAGCAGCAGGTTGACCCCGTAAAGTTGATGAATGATTTTTTTGCCGCCATTGAATTTATGCAATCTTATTCAGGGACGACGGGAAAGGTAGGTATCACCGGATTTTGCTACGGTGGTGGTGTGTCGAATGCCGCTGCTGTAGCTTTCCCTGAACTGGCCTGCGCGGTGCCTTTTTATGGGCGGCAGGTTCCTGCATCAGATGTCCCCAAAATAAACGCGCCTTTATTACTGCACTATGCGCAATTAGACACACGTATTAATGAGGGATGGCCTGCCTATGAAGCGGCGCTTAAGGCCAATAAGAAAGTCTATGAAGCCTATATCTATCCCGGCGTTAATCATGGCTTTCACAACGATTCGACCCCCCGTTATGATAAAGCTGCCGCTGATTTAGCCTGGGAACGTACTCTTGCGTGGTTTAACAAATATTTGCGATAGAAAACAATAGATTATTTAATGCTTATAACTAATTACCTGAATAATAATGCTACCTAATTTCATTAGCATTCATATTGATATAGTGTGGAGAGAGAGTGGATGTACTTAAGAAAGTAAAAAAATAAAGAACGCATTATATCTTCTCTACTGCCTGCCGATAACAAGGATAAGTATCGCCTGATGGCGAATTCCTCATCAACGGCAAGGAAATTATTATGCGTTTGCTGAAAAACTTCACTATTCGTATTGTCATGTTGGCAATACTGGGACTTTTTTGCCTGCTCTGGTCGGGCGTGGGTTTATTCAGTCTTCATTCGTTATCAAAAATATCTGAAGGCAATGATATTGACCGTCATCTTGTCCATCAGATGACGGTTCTCAGTCAGGGCAACGATCAGTACTTTCGCTTCGTAACGCGCTTAAGTCGCGCCATGGATGTCAAAATGAGTGGCGGAACGCCTGATTTTGCGCCAGCGCAACAGTCCCTGGAGAATATGAGCAAAAAACTCCAGGAGATGAAAACATTATCTCCGGGCCCTATGGACCCTGACGTCGCTAACGCAGTACTGACGAAGTGGCAGGCGCTGCTGGACAACGGCGTGATCCCGCAAATGCAGCTGGCGCAGCAGGGAACGCTTACGGCCTTTGCTGAGCATGCCAGCACTATTACACCCGCGTTGAGCCGTGAATTTGGCGCCAGTGCCGAGCGTTTTAACGCCACGGCAGGCGAGCGACTCGATACCACCCGCGTGATGGTCGATGGCAAAACCTCTATCATCCGGACGCTAATTATCACCGCTGTGATCCTTGGGATTGCCCTCCTTTTCTTTACCGACCGCTACCTTGTTTCCATGATGGTGAAACCGCTGGGACGTATTCGCCAACAGTTCCAGCAGATTGCGCAGGGCGATCTTAGCCATCCCATCGAAGATTTTGGTCGTAACTGTGTGGGTCAACTGGTGCCGTTATTGTGCGCGATGCAGGATAGCCTGCGTGAAGCCGTCAGTACCATCCGTTCAGGTAGTGACAACATCTGGCGAGGGGCGACGGAAATTTCGACCGGGAATAACGATCTCTCCTCACGTACTGAAGAGCAGGCTGCGGCTCTGGAAGAGACCGCTGCCAGCATGGAGCAACTGACCGCAACGGTAAAACTGAACGCAGAAAATGCGCGTGAAGCCAGCCAGCTTGCCGATACGGCCACAGAAACGGCAGGCAAAGGGAGCACGCTGGTTTCAGAAGTGGTTGAGACGATGGACGGCATTGCCGCCAGCTCTAAACAGATCGCGGAAATCACGTCAGTTATTAATAGCATTGCTTTCCAGACCAACATTCTGGCGCTGAACGCGGCGGTTGAAGCAGCCAGGGCAGGCGAGCAGGGGCGCGGTTTTGCCGTCGTCGCCGGTGAAGTACGCAACCTTGCCAGTCGCAGCGCTGGGGCGGCGAAAGAGATTGAGACGCTGATTGGCGAGTCATCGCGTCGTGTTGATCAGGGCGCTCGTCTGGTTAAAGAAACAGGATTAACCATGGAGGCGATTCTGCGCGGCGCCACCGAAGTGACTGTCATCATGAAGCAAATTGCCTCTGCCTCGGAAGAACAGAATAAGGGTATCTCGCAGGTGAGCGTGGCGATCACGCAGATGGACAGCGTAACGCAACAGAACGCTGCATTGGTAGAACAAGTTTCCGCCGCGGCAGTGGCGCTGGAACGACAAACAGAGGAGCTGCAACGCTCGGTGCAACAGTTCCGCCTTTCCGCTAATGATGTGCAATACGCAGCCAGCCAAACCACTTCCTCTTCAGCAGACAGCAAAACGTCTGCGGCCGCTAAAACGGATGAGTGGGTGTCCTTTTAAGCCGTTATAAAAAGTTCGTGATACCTCTGGTCTTTGCTTAAAAAATCGCTATATAATTTATTATATAGCGATTGGAGGTTATGCATGGACAACCATTTTGGTAAAGGTCTGATGGCCGGATTAAACGCCTCAAGTGCGGACAGTGCACGCTCAGTGGCGAATTTTTGTGCGGATTATAAGCGTGGTTTTGTGCTGGGATTTTCACATCGAATGTTTGAAAAAACGGGCGATCGACAGCTCAGCGCGTGGGAAGCGGGGATCCTGACGCGCCGTTATGGGCTGGATAAAGAGATGGTGATGGATTTCTTTAAAGAGAACCAGTCCAGTACAACAATTCGGTTTTTCATGGCTGGCTATCGACTCGAAGCTTGATCCGAAAGGGGTATTATCTTGCTTTAATTAATTACACTATTGACCTACGCCTTCGTTTTGTTGCTCCGCCGAAGTATTATAATGCACATAACCATATAAAAAGTGTGGTAATGGCGCGCCGATCGCAATATGCAACATGCGAATGGTGCAAAATAAAAGCCAGGTCTTCGCAACGGAATAACTATAAAATGACTGGAGATAACTCTCTCATCAATTCGAGCGGCATTAATCGCCGTGATTTCATGAAGCTTTGTGCAGCACTGGCCGCTACCATGGGGCTCAGTAGCAAAGCCGCCGCAGAAATGGCCGAATCAGTTTCTCGTCCTCAGCGCCCACCGGTTATCTGGATTGGTGCTCAGGAGTGTACGGGTTGTACTGAATCGCTGCTTCGCGCGACACACCCTACAGTGGAAAACCTCGTTCTGGAGACAATCTCTCTGGAATACCATGAGGTGCTCTCTGCCGCCTTCGGCCATCAGGTCGAAGAGAACAAACATAACGCTCTGGAGAAGTACAAAGGGCAATATGTTCTGGTAGTAGATGGTTCTATCCCACTGAAAGATAATGGTATTTACTGTATGGTTGCCGGCGAGCCGATCGTGGATCACATCCGCCGGGCCGCAGAAGGCGCAGCCGCTATCATTGCCATCGGCTCTTGTGCCGCGTGGGGTGGTGTTGCTGCCGCTGGCGTTAACCCAACGGGTGCCGTCGGCCTGCAAGAAGTTCTGCCAGGCAAAACCATCATCAACATCCCCGGCTGTCCGCCGAACCCGCATAACTTCCTCGCAACGGTCGCGCATATCATCACTTATGGTAAGCCGCCGAAGCTGGATACCAAAAACCGTCCGACATTCGCCTATGGTCGTTTGATTCACGAACACTGCGAACGTCGCCCGCACTTCGATGCTGGTCGTTTTGCTAAAGAGTTTGGTGATGAAGGCCACCGTGAAGGTTGGTGCCTCTACCATCTGGGCTGTAAAGGACCAGAAACCTACGGCAACTGCTCAACGCTGCAATTCTGCGATGTGGGCGGCGTGTGGCCGGTGGCTATCGGTCACCCTTGCTACGGCTGTAACGAAGAAGGCGTCGGCTTCCATAAAGGTATTCACCAGCTTGCTCACGTGGAAAACCAAACGCCGCGTTCCGAGAAACCTGACGTCAACATGAAAGAAGGCGGCAATGTTTCTGCCGGAGCGATTGGACTGCTGGGTGGCGTAGTAGGACTGGTTGCCGGCGTCAGCGTGATGGCGGTTCGTGAACTGGGGCGTCAGCAGAAGAAAGATAACGCTGACTCACGGGGAGAATAACCGTGAACAGACGTAACTTTATTAAAGCAGCCTCCAGCGGGGCATTGCTGTTGGGCGCCGCGCCGTCCATCAGCCATGCGGCTGCAGAAAACCGTCCGCCGATCCCTGGTTCTCTTGGGATGCTCTATGACTCGACGCTGTGCGTAGGCTGCCAGGCCTGTGTCACCAAGTGTCAGGATATCAACTTCCCGGCGCGTAACCCGGAAGGCGAGCAAACCTGGTCGAACAACGACAAACTGTCGCCGTATACCAATAACATCATTCAGGTGTGGCGTAGCGGAACAGGCGTTAACAAAGACCAGGAAGAAAATGGCTATGCATACATCAAGAAACAGTGCATGCACTGTGTTGATCCGAACTGCGTTTCCGTTTGCCCGGTCTCCGCGCTGAAGAAAGATCCGAAAACCGGCATCGTCCATTATGACAAAGATGTCTGCACGGGCTGTCGTTACTGCATGGTCGCCTGCCCGTACAACGTGCCTAAGTACGATTACAACAACCCGTTTGGTGCGCTTCACAAATGTGAACTGTGTAACCAGAAAGGCGTTGAGCGTCTGGACAAAGGTGGTTTACCGGGTTGTGTTGAAGTGTGCCCAGCCGGTGCGGTGATTTTTGGTACGCGTGAAGAGCTGATGGCTGAGGCGAAAAAACGTCTCGCGCTGAAGCCTGGTAGCGAATACCACTATCCGCGTCAGACGGTGAAAGCAGGCGATACCTATCTGCATACGGTACCGAAGTACTACCCACACCTGTACGGTGAGAAAGAAGGTGGTGGTACGCAGGTTATGGTACTGACGGGTGTTCCTTACGAGGATTTGGATCTGCCGAAGCTGGATGATCTTTCAACTGGTGCGCGTTCCGAACATGTTCAACATTCCCTGTACAAGGGCATGATACTACCCCTGGCTGCGCTGGCGGGCTTAACCGTGTTGGTTCGTCGTAATACGAAAAACGACCATCACGATGGAGGAGACGATCATGAGTCATGATCCTAAACCGCTGGGCGGAAAAATAATCAGCAAACCGGTCATTATTTTTGGGCCGCTTATCGTCCTGTGTATGCTCCTGATCGTGAAACGTCTGGTCTTCGGACTGGGCTCAGTCTCCGATCTGAACGGCGGTTTCCCATGGGGTGTATGGATCGCGTTTGACCTGTTGATTGGTACTGGCTTCGCGTGCGGTGGTTGGGCGCTGGCGTGGGCGGTGTACGTTTTCAACAGAGGACAATACCATCCATTGGTTCGTCCGGCGCTGCTGGCGAGTCTGTTTGGCTACTCGTTGGGTGGTCTGTCGATCACCATTGACGTCGGTCGTTACTGGAACCTGCCGTATTTCTACATTCCGGGCCACTTCAACGTGAACTCGGTACTGTTCGAAACGGCGGTCTGTATGACCATCTATATCGGCATCATGGCGCTGGAATTTGCTCCGGCTCTGTTTGAACGTCTGGGGTGGAAAGTTTCCCTCAAACGTTTGAATAAAGTGATGTTCTTTATTATTGCCCTCGGCGCGCTGCTGCCAACCATGCACCAGTCTTCAATGGGTTCATTGATGATTTCTGCGGGTTATAAGGTGCATCCGCTATGGCAAGCTTATGAAATGCTGCCGCTTTTCTCGGTATTAACCGCCTTTATTATGGGCTTTTCGATCGTCATCTTTGAAGGCTCGTTGGTACAAGCCGGTCTGAAAGGTAACGGTCCGGACGAGAAAAGTTTGTTCATCAAGCTGACGAATACCATCAGCGTGCTGCTGGCGATTTTCGTGGTACTGCGCTTTGGCGAACTGATCTATCGCGACAAGCTGTCCTATGCGTTCTCAGGCGATCTTTACTCCCTGATGTTCTGGCTTGAAGTCGTGCTGATGGTCTTCCCACTGGTGGTGCTGCGCGTCACTAAGCTGCGTAATGACTCGCGCATGCTGTATCTGTCTGCGCTGAGCGCATTGCTGGGTTGTGCAACATGGCGTCTGTCCTATTCGCTGGTGGCGTTCAATCCTGGTGGTGGCTACCACTACTTCCCGACCTGGGAAGAGCTGTTGATTTCTATTGGTTTTGTGGCTATTGAGATTTGTGCATACATCGTACTCATTCGTCTACTGCCGATACTTCCTCCTTTAAAACAAAACGATCAAAATCGTCATGAGGCGAGCAAAGCATGAGCCAGAGAATTACTATTGATCCGGTAACCCGTATTGAGGGTCATTTACGCATCGACTGCGAAATCGAAAATGGCGTGGTATCTAAAGCATGGGCTTCCGGTACCATGTGGCGCGGCATGGAAGAGATCGTGAAAAACCGCGATCCGCGCGATGCCTGGATGATTGTGCAGCGTATCTGTGGCGTTTGTACGACCACTCACGCTATCTCTTCCGTTCGTGCAGCAGAAAGTGCGCTGAATATTGATGTTCCGGTGAACGCACAGTATATCCGTAACATCATTCTGGCCGCGCACACCACGCATGACCACATTGTTCACTTCTATCAGCTGTCTGCGCTGGACTGGGTGGATATCACCTCTGCACTGAAAGCTGACCCAGCGAAAGCGTCTGCCATGCTGAACGGCGTGTCCTCCTGGCACCTGAACAGCGCAGAAGAGTTCACCAAGGTTCAGAACAAGATCAAAGATCTTGTTGCCAGTGGTCAGTTAGGCATTTTTGCTAACGGTTGCTGGGGTCACCCGGCAATGCAGCTGCCGCCGGAAGTGAACCTGATTGCGGTCGCACACTACCTGCAAGCGCTGGAATGCCAGCGTGATGCCAACCGCGTTGTGGCACTGTTGGGCGGTAAAACGCCGCACATCCAGAACCTGGCGGTAGGTGGGGTTGCTAACCCAATTAACCTTGACGGTCTCGGCGTGCTGAACCTTGAACGCCTGATGTACATCAAGTCCTTCATCGATAAGCTGAGCGACTTCGTTGAGCAGGTGTACAAGGTTGATACTGCGGTTATTGCTGCGTTCTATCCTGAGTGGCTGGAACGTGGTCAGGGTGCGGTTAACTATCTGAGTGCGCCGGAATTCCCGACAGACGGTAAAAACGGCAGCTTCCTGTTCCCGGGCGGTTATATCACCGATGCTGATCTGTCGACCTATCGTCCGATCACCTCTCACTCCGATGAGTACCTGATCAAAGGGATTCAGGAGAGTGCGAAACACGCGTGGTACAAAGATGAAGCGCCGCAGGCTCCGTGGGAAGGCACAACGGTTCCTGATTACACCGGTTGGTCAGATGACGGCAAATACTCCTGGGTTAAAGCGCCTACTTTCTACGGCAAAACGGTTGAAGTGGGTCCGCTGGCCAACATGCTGTGTAAACTGGCAGCCAAACGCGAGTCTACTCATGCCAAGCTGAATGAAATCATCGCGATTTACACCAAGCTGACCGGTAAAACTATCGAAGTGTCGCAGTTGCACTCTACGCTGGGCCGTATTATTGGCCGTACCGTTCACTGCTGTGAACTGCAGAACGTTCTGCAGGATCAGTACAATGCACTGATTGTGAACATCGGTAAAGGCGACCACACCACCTTCGTGAAACCGGATATTCCGGCAACAGGCGAATTCAAAGGTGTTGGTTTCCTCGAAGCGCCACGCGGTATGCTGTCTCACTGGATGGTGATTAAAGACGGCATTATCAGCAACTACCAGGCGGTTGTACCGTCAACCTGGAACTCTGGCCCACGTAACTTTAATGATGAAGTGGGACCGTATGAGCGCTCGCTGGTAGGTACGCCGATTGCCGATCCAAACAAACCGCTGGAAGTGGTTCGTACCATTCACTCCTTCGACCCTTGTATGTCATGTGCGGTGCATGTGGTGGACGTTGACGGGAACGAAGTGGTCTCAGTTAAGGTTCTGTAATGCGGATATTAGTCTTAGGGGTCGGCAATATTTTGCTGACCGACGAAGCCATCGGGGTACGTATCGTTGAGGCATTAGAGCAACGGTACATCCTGCCAGACTTTGTTGATGTTCTGGACGGTGGTACGGCTGGGATGGAGCTTCTCGGCGATATGGCGAACAGAGATCATCTGATCATTGCTGACGCCATTGTGTCGAAGAAAAACACGCCAGGAACGATGATGGTCCTGCGGGATGAAGAGATCCCAGCGCTGTTTACCAACAAAATCTCACCGCACCAGCTTGGCCTGGCCGACGTATTGTCGGCCCTGCGTTTTACCGGCGAGTTTCCGAAAAAGCTGACCTTAGTCGGCGTTATTCCGGAATCGTTGGAACCGCATATCGGGCTAACGCCAACGGTTGAAGCGATGATTGAACCTGCGCTGGAGCAGGTTCTTGCCGCGCTTCGCGAATCAGGCGTTGAAGCGATCCCTCGGGAGGCGGCTCATGTCTGAGGAGTTTGTCGGTTTTCAGACGGCCCCGAAGACGCAGATTCAGGCAGCGTTTGAAGAGGTTGCCCGGCGTTCGATGCACGATCTCTCTTTCTTGCATCCGAACATGCCGGTATATGTCTCTGATTTTACGCTGTTTGAAGGACAGTGGACGGGGTGTGTTATCACACCCTGGATGCTCAGCGCACTGATTTTCCCCGGACCGGACCAGATCTGGCCGGTGCGTAAAGTCAGCGAAAAAATCGGGCTGCGTCTGCCGTATGGCGAGATGACCTTTACCGTTGGTGAACTGGAGGGCGTATCGCAATACCTTTCCTGTTCACTGATGTCGCCGCTTTCGCACAGTATGTCGGCGCAAGAAGGTGTGCGTCTGACTGACGATTGCGCGCGCATGCTGTTATCGCTGCCGGTGAGCGATCCGAATGCGCCGCAGCTAAATCGCCGCGCGCTGCTGCTGGGTCGTCGGAACTGCGAAAATGCATGAGCTGTCCCTTTGTCAGAGCGCGGTTGAGATTGTTCAACAGCAGGCAGAGCAGCACGGTGTCAAATGTGTAACCGGCGTTTGGCTGGAAATCGGAGCGCTCTCGTGCGTTGAAGAGAGCGCCGTCCGTTTCAGTTTCGACATCGTCTGTCAGGGCACGCTGGCGCAAGGGTGTGAGTTGCATATTGATTACAAACCAGCCCAGGCATGGTGCTGGGATTGCAGTCAGGTTGTGGAAATCACCCAGCATGATGCGCAGTGTCCACTATGTCAGGGCGATCGTCTGCGGGTTGATGCAGGCGATTCACTGAAAGTGAAAAGTATTGAAGTCGAATAACCCATAGGTTGCTATGGGGCGGAGTCAGATATGTGTATTGGAGTCCCTGGTCAGGTTCTGGCCGTTGGTGAAGATATTCACCAGCTTGCGCAGGTTGAAGTGTGCGGCATCAAACGTGATGTCAATATTGCCCTGATTTGTGAAGGTGATACCGCTGAGCTGGTCGGGCAATGGGTGCTGGTGCACGTAGGGTTCGCCATGAGCATCATTGATGAAGATGAAGCTAAAGCCACGTTAGACGCACTTCGCCGCATGGAGTACGACGTCACCAGCGCGTGACAATCGGTTAGTGCCTGATGACGTTACGCTTATCAGGCCTACGCCTTCTATGTAGGCCGGATAAGGCATTTATGCCGCCATCCGGCATCTTGCGTTAACCCTGGCGCTTATCTTCGGTATTGGTGTCGAAGTCGCTGGCGTCATGACGTTCATGAAGCTGCTCGTTCAGCGGCCCGTTAGTGCGGTTTACAATACGACCACGCTTAACTGCCGGACGCGCGGCAACCTCTTTTGCCCAGCGCTGCACGTGCTTGTAACTTCCTGCATCGAGGAACTCTGCCGCGTCGTACACGTTGCCCAGCACCACATTGCCAAACCACGGCCAAACCGCCATATCGGCAATGGTGTATTCATCTCCTGCCACAAACTGATTCTGTGCTAACTGCTTATCCAGTACGTCGAGTAAGCGCTTGGCTTCCATCGTGAAGCGGTTAATAGCGTACTCAATTTTTACCGGCGCATAGTTATAGAAGTGACCAAAACCACCGCCGAGGAACGGCGCCGCACCCTGTAACCAGAATAACCAGTTCAGTGTTTCAGTACGTTTTGCCAAATCCTGCGGCAGGAAATAACCATATTTTTCCGCCAGATAGAGCAGAATTGCGCCAGATTCGAATACGCGAACCGGCGGGTTTTGCGAGTGGTCGCGCAGCGCCGGGATCTTCGAGTTCGGATTCACCTCAACAAAGCCGCTGGAAAACTGATCGCCATCGCCAATGCGAATAATCCAGGCATCGTATTCCGCGCCCTTCACGCCCTGCGCCAGTAACTCCTCCAGCATAATCGTCACTTTCTGCCCGTTTGGCGTCCCCAACGAATAGAGCTGTAGCGGATGCTTGCCAACCGGCAGCGTCTTCTCGTGGGTGGCGCCGGAAATCGGGCGGTTGATATTGGCGAATGCGCCGCCGTTCGATTTTTCCCACGTCCAGACTGTCGCGGGCTGATAGGTATTGTCTGACATATTGACCTGCCTTCTGAGTGGTTGTGTTGATGCAGTGTAGCAGTTAGGTAGAACTCAATTTAACAGATTGGGACTTTATGTCGCTTTGTGCTGAAAGGGGAAGATAAATCTAACCCGTTCATTGTACCTGGCCCGTACTCCATGAAGAGGAAATCAATGTTGGACGGAAATTGCTACCGTATTCACCATCAAAAATTGGCGGTGAATAAGCAGTAATAATGAAAAATGGTGTTCCAGGAGTAAGCGGTTATCAGGGCCCTGCGGGTGGGTGGGGTGCGGTAAAAGCCGTCACTGCTTCGGTGTTTTCGCAAAAGGCTGTCGCGCGCGACATTATCGCGATGTTCAAAATGAACCAGGTGAAAGGGTTCGACTGTCCGGGCTGTGCGTGGCCGGACCCCGGGCATCGTGCGCCAATGGAGCTGTGCGAAAATGGCGTTAAGGCGGTTTCCTGGGAGACAACCAGTAAGAAAGCGTCACCGGAATTTTTCAGCCGTCACCCGGTTTCCACACTCTGGCACTACAGCGATTATGAACTGGAAAACATTGGTCGTTTGACGCATCCAATGAAATACGATGCAGTGTCAGACACCTGGCAGGCGGTGGATTGGGATATCGCCTTCCAGGAGATCGGCGAGCGTCTCCGCAGCTATGACTCAGCACAACAGGTTGAGTTTTATACCTCCGGCAGAACGTCAAATGAGGCGGCGTTCCTGTATCAGCTGTTTGCCCGCGAATATGGTAGCAGCAACTTTCCTGATTGCTCAAACATGTGCCACGGACCGACCAGCGCAGGGCTAACGCCAGCCATTGGCCTTGGGAAAGGGACCGTTGAACTTGATGATTTTGACCACTGCGATCTGGTGATTTGTATCGGGCATAACCCTGGTACTAACCATCCACGCATGCTGACCACCTTACGCGACGTTGCCAAACGTGGAGCCAAAATTATCTCCATCAACCCGCTGAACGAAAGGGGGCTTGAGCGCTTTAGCTTCCCGCAAAGCGCGAAAGAGATGTTCACCGGTCAGGCGACGGAGCTGAGCAACGACTACTACCAGGTAAAAATGGGCGGAGACGCCTCGTTGCTCAAAGGCATAATGAAGGCGCTGATCGAAATGGACGAAGCGCGGATCCTACTGGATCAACAGCCGACGCTCGATCATGCGTTTATCGACCAACATACCGCGGGATATGCAGCGCTGTATGACGACTTACGTCAGCATAACTGGGCTGAGCTGGAACAGGACTCGGGTCTGACGCGTAGTCAGATGGAAGATCTGGCGCACAGCTACAGCAAATCCAGCGCCACGATTGTTTGTTATGGTCTGGGCATCACTCAGCATAAAAACGGCACCGAGAACGTCCAGCAGCTGGTAAATCTGTTGTTGCTGAAAGGTAATATGGGTAAGCCGGGGGCGGGGATCTGCCCGTTACGCGGCCATTCTAATGTGCAGGGCGATCGTTCTGTAGGGATCAACGAAGCGGCGTCCGAAGACTTCCTGCAACGACTTGAGAAGCATTTTTCTATCCGCGTTCCGCGCGAACATGGACGCTCCAGCGTGGAGAGCATTCGGGCCATCGAGCGGGGAGATGCAAAAGCGCTCATCTGCATGGGCGGCAATCTGGCGGTAGCGATGCCCCAGCCGCAGCGTACCTTTGCGGCGATGAAAAATCTGGATCTGCAGGTCCATGTGGCGACCAAACTGAACAGATCGCATCTGCTGCTGGCAAAGCATAACTACCTGCTACCTGCATTAGGCCGAACGGAGCGCGACATGCAGGCGACGGGGATCCAGTCGGTGACCGTCGAAGATTCTATGTCGATGGTCCACGCTTCCTGTGGCGCGCTGAAGCCGGCTTCCCACTGGCTAAAATCGGAGCCCGCGATTGTGGCGGGCATGGCGCGTGCCACGCTGCCGCATTCTCCGATCAGTTGGGAAGCATTTACCGGGGACTACGCGTTGATCCGTGACGCCATTGAAGCCGTGATCCCGGCGTTCCACGATTACAACGCACGTATTGCCGAGCCGGGCGGATTTCGTATGGATACGCCTGCTTCGCGCCGTGAATGGCGAACGGAGAATGGCAAAGCCAACTTTATCGTCAGCCATCAGCGGGCGGTAGAGCGGGAACATCAGCCTGCTGATGCACTGGTTCTGGCGACGCTGCGTAGCCACGATCAGTACAACACCACGATTTATGGGATGAACGATCGCTATCGTGGCATTACTGGCCGTCGGGATGTGGTGTTTTTAAGCGCCGAAGAAGCGACGAGCCGCGGTCTGAGCCAGGGTGATGTGGTCAACGTTCAGGCGCTGGACGACAACGGTCAGCCCTGCGCGGATCGCATCATGTACGGCTTAACGGTGGTGATTTACAACATGGCGGCTGGCTCAATTGGCGCTTATCTGCCTGAAGCGAATGTCCTGCTTTCGCTGGATGCGGTAGATACACAAAGTTTGACTCCGGCGTATAAAAGCGTACCGGTCACCCTGACCAAAGCGTAGTTCCTGCTGTGAATTTTTCGCCTCTGAGCGCCAGCCGCTGCGTTGAGGTGTATGATGATGTCGACCTCTGTCCGGTTAGTGTCGCAGAGCAGGCAATCAGAGCGAAAAATTCACGCCAACCTGCTCAGGCTGTATTGTTTTGAGGTAAGGTGCATGAGCAAAGGAACGACCAGTCAGGATGCCCCATTCGGGACATTATTGGGCTATGCCCCAGGTGGCGTAGCAATCTACTCTTCAGATTACAGCTCCCTCGACCCACGGGACTACGACGATGATGCAGCATTTCGCAGCTATATCGACGATGAATACATGGGCCACAAATGGCAGTGCGTAGAGTTCGCACGCCGCTTTCTCTTCCTTAACTATGGCATGGTCTTCACCGATGTGGGCATGGCCTGGGAGATCTTCTCCTTACGCTTCCTGCGCGAAGTAGTGAATGACAACATCCTACCGTTACAGGCATTTCCGAATGGTTCGCCCCGCGCGCCGGTAGCAGGCGCACTGCTTATCTGGCAAAAAGGCGGCGAATTTAAAGATACCGGGCATGTGGCGGTCGTCACCCAGTTGCTGGAAAACAAAATCCGTATTGCCGAACAGAACGTGCTCCATACGCCGCTGCCTCCCGGACAGCAGTGGACCCGCGAACTGGAGATGGTGGTTGAGAACGGTTGTTACACCCTGCGTGATACCTTTGACGACACGACCATTCTTGGTTGGATGATCCAGACCGATGATACCCGTTTCAGCCTACCGCAGCCGGAGATCGCCAATGACTCGCTGAAAATTGGCGGCGCGCGACTGGAAGATAACGGGCAATTTGATGGTAAATGGCTGAATGAGCAGGACCCGCTGCAAAAAGCCTACGTGCTGGCGAACGGTCATGTGATTAATCAGGACCCGCATCAATACTTCACCATTACCGAGAGCGCCGAGCAGGAGCTGATTAAAGCCACCAACGAGCTGCACCTGATGTATCTGCATGCGACCGACAAGGTGCTGAAAGACGACAACCTGCTGGCGCTGTTTGATATCCCGAAAATCCTCTGGCCGCGCCTGCGCCTTTCCTGGCAGCGTCGTCGGCATCATATGATTACGGGGCGTATGGATTTCTGTATGGATGAACGTGGACTGAAGGTGTATGAGTACAACGCCGATTCCGCATCGTGCCATACCGAAGCCGGTTTGATCCTCGAAAGATGGGCCGAACGGGGCTACACAGGGCAGGGACACAACCCGGCTGAAGGGTTGATCAACGAACTGGCGGGGGCCTGGAAGCACAGCCGCGCACGTCCGTTTGTCCACATCATGCAGGATAAGGATATCGAGGAGAACTATCACGCGCAGTTTATGCAGCAGGCGCTGCGTCAGGCCGGGTTTGACAGCAAAATTCTGCGAGGTCTGGATGAACTGTGCTGGGATGATGCCGGTCAGCTGATTGACGGTGATGGCCGTCTGGTGAACTGCGTCTGGAAGACCTGGGCGTGGGAAACCGCAATTGAGCAGGTGCGCGAGGTCAGCGAAACGGAGTACGCCGCGGTGCCAATTCGTACCGGGCATACGAATCAGGAAGTGCGTTTAATCGACGTGCTGCTGCGCCCGGAAGTGTTGGTCTTCGAACCTCTGTGGACGGTTATCCCTGGCAACAAAGCGATTCTGCCGATCCTCTGGCAACTGTTCCCGCACCACCGTTATCTGCTTGATACGGATTTCACTGTTAATGAAGAGCTGGCGCAAACCGGTTATGCGGTGAAACCTATTGCAGGACGTTGTGGCAGCAACATCGATCTGGTGAGTCATCAGGAAGAGCTACTGGATAAAACCAGCGGTAAGTTTGCCGAGCAGAAGAACATTTTTCAGCAGCTTTGGTGTCTGCCAAAAGTTGCCGGTAAATATATCCAGGTTTGTACCTTTACCGTAGGTGGTAACTACGGCGGTACCTGCCTGCGTGGTGACGAGTCGCTGGTGATTAAAAAAGAGAGCGATATTGAACCGCTGATTGTGGTGAAGGAATAACCGCTCACCCCCTGTGATGGTGATGTTGCCATCACGGGGGCTTTTGACCTGCGCTGATTTTTGCTCATGCCAAATCGATAGCATTGGAAATACGCCAACTTAGTATCATCAAATAAGTCAGCGCTTTCGCTGATTCAGGCTGATTGTAAGCCTTATTATAAGGGTCGCAAAATCCAGGGCAAGATTACGAAACCCCGCAAGGATTGACGCGAGGTACTCTCTGTCCATTGCCGCTCTTTCGTGATCTTGCCCTAAGCTGCCACCAGGTCCGGAAGCCCGCTGGCGATGTCCACTTTGAGGGCAAAAGGAGTGGAATGTGGCAGGTAAAGGCCGAAGCCCACCACTGCGGTGGCTGTCTCCGGCAGTCCGTCCACGTTCAGCGTAAAACGCAATTCTTTTAATGACATGTTGTTCTCCCTGGTGTTTACAGGAATAAAGACATTCCGCTGTTCAGCGGCAGTACAGTGTTACGCTTGTGTTCAGGCACGCTACCTACTCTGCTAAATTATTGGGTCTATTGAGTGTTATATCAATGCTCAATATAAAACTGATCTTCATACTCTAAGTCGTAGTTATTAAGTGAATTTAAGATAATATCTATTGCTCGTTTTCCCGCGGCCCAGGAACCGAAATGTTGTTTTTGTAGAGCAAATGACCCAATTATATAGAACCAACTTTCCTGAATCTTTCCGGAAAAAACAACTAACATGCCTTCTCCATTTCTTGCATTCTTTACTTTTAACTCACCAGTCCATAATTCCGTAATGTTCTTATTGAAGATATCTTTGCGTTCTCTTAGTGAAATTTCATCAATTTCAAGGTGATTATTTTCTTTTAGTTGACTGACAATTAGTTTACAAACCTGTTCTTTATTGATTGCCGCATCATGGTATAAAAAATAGCCATCAATAATGCCATGAACGTTACTTTCTTCTTTTAAAGATAACGAATAGTAGCTCATCTTTTCGTTATTATATCGTTCTGAATATAGCCATGAGGCAGGGTAATAAAAGGAATGGTTTGCAGGTACATCCAGATTTATACTCTTTAGTTCTTCTGCCAAATGCCATTTTGAGTCATTAATTAAAGTGAAAAAATTCACACAATGAAAGAGATCCTCAGCCAGCGATTCATAATCCTTCCAGTTGCAACAGGCTTTTACCATTATCACATTGGCCCTGTTGTTTTCAAAATCATAATTTTTAAATACTCTGATTCTTGATGTGATGGTTTCGTTATCGATATCTTTTTTTGTCAAAAAATCAGCATATCGACCACTAACGCTATAATAATATTTACAGTAAAGGATTTCTTCACCTAAAAGGTCTAATATATATTCTCCCCAGTCACTGGCATCGATGTCGTTATTTATATGTTCATAGACTACATCAACTTCTGTAAAGGGGGATTTTGCTCCAGAAATGGTCTGATAGCAGCCAATAGCATAGAGGTTATTGGTTCCTGCGATTAGCTCAGGTTTAATGCTGACCGGTTTTACATCTAGTGGGAGTAATATCTTGTAATATAAGCTTGTTACTTCTGAGGATGTATAGCGGCATCGCCAAAAATGCTCTTTTTGGTATTCAAAACTATATGTCACTGCCCTTGGGATGGATGGTTTGTTATTGCTTTCTCTCATTATAATAACTCTCTCTGGATTATCTACATTTCGTTTTTTAACATAAAATACATCACAACTAGAAAACCCAAATTAAAAGCCAATTTATATCCTTTAGATACCAGATTCTCTCCTTCAATGAAATTTTTAAGAAATGATTTTTTGATATTTTCTTGGTTATATTTTTGATGGAACGATACTATATTATTGACGCCAGCATCAATAAGAGAAAATACAAAAAAATACAAAAACAGATAACAGCCGATAAGAAAGCATATAGTTGACAATCGAGTGTATTGTAAATCATCATTTAACATAACACTAATGCAGGAAAGTAGTAAAAAAGCTACAACCCCAAATAACATTCTAAACATTCTATTGTATTGGTTCATTTAACCTCCAATGATAACAGTTGCTACACCTGAATGGAATAATTCCACATTACCGATAGTTGAATCGATAAGAGAAAAAAGTAACAACCAATAAAAACAAGCGTTCGCCAAGCCAGTGTCCATTGGCATAGTGCCAACTTGGGTTAATAATAAAAACCATCTTTCTAGGTGATGTTTTAAAAATTTTGTCACATTAGCTAATTTAAATCTGAAATATTCATTGTTTATTATAAAATGTTTTTAATATTTAAGTATTATGAAATTAAAAACCATGTAAATATAAAATAAAAACACACAGCTTCAGAGAGATATTTATTGTGTATTTATGCCTCGCGAATGAAGAAATTAGCTTTTTATTAATATTATCATTGTTAAATTTGATATGGAAGGAGTATATTTTTCAATCCCAATGTCGACTAATGAAAATGCGCTATAGTAAAAAACATAAATCCTGATAACGCCACAAGAAATTTAACAAGTATAATGCTATGTACATGATGTATGTTTTTAATCAATAAAAAGCAAATCAGAGATGACAATGCAATACCAAAATAAAATCTAAAAATTTGTTATGATACACCTTGATAATATTGCTTAAAGTTTCATAGAAGAACAATACTAACCTCCAATGATGACGTTTGTTTTTCCAGTCAATATAACACCTGATGTTGAAATTGCCAACCCCAGTAATACAGGCCAAGGGGTTTCAGTGAAGGGGCCTATTTGTATATCTTCCTCCCAATCAATTCCAATAACCAGTGCAAGCTTTCATGCCAGCTTTACTCTGAACATGAGATTATCTGTATCCCACCAAACCCCACTTTTCAGGCCTCCCCCTACTGAGCCAGCACTTACAGCAAGGGAACTTTTTTGTTTTAAATATTTAGATTCCAGAGCACTTGATAATTCGCCTTTTACGGCAGCTGCTTCAGCCCGCAATTCAAAGGCAGCGCCTCCTTGATGCTCATCCTCACCATTAATTAATGTTTCAGAGGCTTTTGCTTCAGCAGTTCCAAATGTTCCTTCTATTTTTATATCTTTAAAATCACCCGAATTTTCCTTTCCAAAACTAACCCCCGTATTTATAGAAAAACCGGTAGCCTTTACACCATATGTTCCTGATAAATGTTTATCGTTTGAGATAGTACCTGCATTCATTTCTACTTTACCAACAACAGTTCCTAAATTTTCTATCTTATCATTTTTTTCATAATAATATTTCTGAGTTGTCTTGGTTGTATTTATAAAGTTTGATGTGCAGAATGAATAAGGATTTAAAATTAGCCATTGCTTAAATGTTGCTATGAGTGGTGGTTGTCAATTATGGTATGTACATAAGATACATGAAACACGCATATATATATAAAGACAAATATGAGCTTAAGGAATCTTGATATGTTAAATTGATTGGATAAATACCATTTTATTGGTTGTCTGTCGATGTTGGTACTATTATTTTTTATATGAAATGCAGCTAATCGTTTAGCACCACCATCTATCATTGAAAAAATAGTATAGTAAAAAAAAGCATAAATACCAAGTAGGTGTACTATTTTTAATGATGTTATATTTCGAACGTGATGAAATATAATGTATACTGAAAGGAGGTATAGGGCAATACCTAAAAAAAATCTAAATACAAGATTATTGTATAATGGAAAGACAGATTCTGATATGCGAATAATTTTACTCATATTATCCCCCAATAGTAACAGTAGATGCACCTGATAGCACTATACCAGATTTGGAAGAGGTAAATCCAAGTCGCTCTTGAATAGGGACGCTAGTAAATGGTCCAAGCTGGATATCAATATCGCCCCCTAATCCTAATATAAATGCTATTTTCCCTGACAATTGAACTTTTACCATTATATTATCAAAATCCACCCATGCCCCTCCTCCCAATCCTAAACCTGCCGACCCAGCAGTTCCATCAACGGAACCTTTCAATTTAAAATATTTTGAGTCTATAGCACCTGAAAGCTGCCCTTTTGCAACAGCTGCCTCTGCTCCAAGTTCAAAGGCGGCACCAACTCTTGCTTCGTCAAGATCGTGTGTTAAATTATAGTTGCCTTTTCCTTCAGCTAACCCGATTGTACCTTCAGCTTTTGCCTCCACATAGTCACCAGATCCTGCTTTTCCTGAACTGAGGTCTACATTCCCAGAAATACCCTCTAACTTTGCATCAACCGAGCTGGAATGTACATCCTCATTTGCAACTGTCCCTGCCTTCATTTCAGCCTTGCCAACAGTACCTCCGAGACTAATGTTCGTCCCACTTTCTCCAATCGGATGATTTAGTTGAAAATCTATAATGCCTGCTTTTAAGTCACTCGTATCATATTGACCATCACCATCACCATCACCATCACCATCACCATCACCATCACCATCCGTTAGAGCTGACACTGCGTATCCAGTATATAATTTAAACTCATCTGAGCCATTTGGATTTTTTACCGAGCCATCTTCATTTCTATTTTTAACTATTGTTATAGAATGATATTCAGGAAGTTTAGGTCCTGTTGTCGGTGGTAATGATTTTTTACCACAAACTACCTTATCCCCTTTTCTGGCGGCAGGTATTCCATTTATTGTAACTGTTTTAGAACCTTCACTGATTACACCGGGCCCATGCTCTTTACAAACAAAAGTATCCCCCATTCGAGCAGCCGGAAAACCTCCTGTTGAGACATTACTACTGCCTGATGTTATTGGCCCATCATGTCCGGCTGTATCTGCCGTTTGTCTTGCTGCATCCTTACCCATATCGCATTCTCTTATGTGGCAATTAACTAATTTAATTATGGATTTAATTTTAACATGCCACCGGTCAGCACCTGTTCCTCGCTACCATCTGCTGATAATTTTTTGGTATTGACATGATATTCATCTTTCGCAGTATTCTTAATTATTTTTCCACTAATCGTAATTTCTCCATTCTCCAACAAGGTAATGCTCGACTCTCCACAAATAAACTCGATCTTCTCTTCTGAAGAAACGCTGATGGTTTTTTTTACCTTTATTGTTTGCTTCCCTTCATGAAGGGTAATTTCCTGATCTCCTTTATCTATATCGGTTATTTTATTTCCTTCAGTAACTTCGGTGATCTGATTATTAACTACCGTTGTTTTTTGATCATTAGCTACCGTCACCGTCTGGTCATGACCACCTGCCTTTTTACTGCCCACCTTCACTGTTTGCCCCACAACCACCGTCTCCGTATGGTTGTTGTTTACCGTCGTGGTCCGGTCGTGCAGCACCTCCGTATCCATGTTCTTCTGCGCATGGATATACACCCGCTCCTTTCCGGTGGCGTCATCAAACGTCAGCTCGTTAAATCCGCCGCCTTTATAGGTTTTCGAGCGGATGGTCATCTGCGTTTTCGTGCCCGGCAGACTGCCCGGTGGGCGGTTGTCCTGGTGGTAGGTGCGTCCCATGATGATGGGCTGGTCCGGGTCGCCGTTGAGGAAGTCCACAATAACCTCCTGGCCCACACGCGGAATGGCGAGATTGCCAAATCCCGTTCCCGCCCACGCCTGCGATACCCGTACCCAGCACGAACTGTCCTCATTCCCCGGACAGTAACGGTCCCAGTGAAAACGTATCCGCACCCGGGCATGTTCGTCACAGAAGATTTCTTCCCCGGCCGGGCCGGTGACGATGGCGCTCTGTGGGCCGTCTACGGAGGGCTTCGGCAGGGGAGGGACACGCCATGTTCTGTCGGCCGGGATAACCTCGAAACGATTGCTGAGAGTGGTTCCTGTTCCCTGACTGCCATGCAGTGCCTGCGGCTGGTCTCCTGCCAGTACGCTACCCACAATCTGCCATTCCCTGTTCAGCGATACTGATGGATGTCCTGTCAGGGTAAAGCGCTTCCCCGGCCACATTTTTGGTGAGTTACTGTAACCTGTTGCTGTCTCTGCATTATGTCTCCGGCCCTCAATCTGGTAGCGGGCAAACGCCTGTCCGTGGGATTCGTCTTTGAAACGTCCGGGATAATCGAAGATTTCATACTGCGTGAGTTGGCCGTTCAGGTTCTCAGCAGCGCGGTTGTAATAGCCGGGCCAGGCGGGCGTTTTGAAGGTGTAGTCCTGAGTTTCGACGGATGAAGGCCGTATCTGCGCATGATATCTGAACTGGCTGATGTGTTCGGTGGATGCCTCGGCCGTCGTATTCGGATTAAATGGCATGGATCCCAGTGACGATACTCCTGCCACATCATCGCAAAGTACCAGCTTTTGCTCTGTCCCTTCCGGAGTGCACCAGTCAAAATAAAAGATGCCTTCTTCTGACCACAGGCGGTTCAGGAAGGCAAGGTCAGTCTCACCGTACTGCACGCAGAACTCGCGTGCCGGGTGCGGCTCATAAAATACCGGGGTCCACCCGGTGATACCATTTTCACTGAGCAGGGTGGAGGAGATGGCTTTGATATCCTGCTGCTGGAAGATGCGGAAGTTCTGGCGTAAACCGCTTCTCCAGAGTGGTGGTGAGATAATTATATGGTATCCCATCTGCCAGTGATTGTTTTCACTGAGGGTTACGGCAGAGACAATACCACTGATATAGCGTAATGGCTCCATTCCCTGCCAGATGGTCAGTACGGCATTTTTTTCCAGGAAATCAGTTGCGGTCAGGTCAGAAAGACCGCTGGCAATATCCACTATTAGCTGGAAAGGTTTTGAGTAATGCTGAGTAAGTCGAAAACTGACCACCGCGGTGGTCATTTCCGACAGACCGTCCACTGCCAGTGTGAAGCGCAGTCCTTTTAACGACATATTACCTCCTGATGGTGATTGTCAACGGATTTACCTCAAATTCTCTTACAATGCTTTTATTAATTTGGTTGTTTAGTAGAGGAGTGAAACATCAGATAACTATATCCTGTAAGTTTAATTTTTCATCAATGTTTATTCTGTAACTCATGTTAATTCTTATCTTGCATTTTGTTAGCAGAAAATACATGTCTCCTGGATTTATCTGGGCCGTTATATTAGACGGTCGTATCATTCAGTCGGGTATATAGAATCCATTAGTAAGAAGTTTTTTCTTTATTGTTTTTCTACATTCCGATAGTTGTTTTCCATACCTTACTTGGCAGTAATTATACAATTTATCATTCTCATTTTTGGTTGTTGGTGAATCTCTTAGAATGTCAGAAGGCGAGACAGGTAATTCAAAAAATAAAGTTGATGATATGGTGTGTTTAATGAAAGGAATTGGTATCCAGGGCATGTCGCCTTCTTCATAGTATAGCTGTTTATCTATTCCAAGTAGAAAATATAAAAAAATAGATAAGATGATAAATTTATGGAATGAATGGGATCGCATATATAATATTGTACTCGAGAAAAATTTTCATTCGAAAACAAGTGTTAATTTCAGGGGGCACTTAACTTGAACTTTGTTCTGAGATTGGCAGCAATCTGAAGACCATAAGTTCCTGGACAAGCACGACCTAAGCCATTTAAAGAGGCAAACTCCCTATGTCCTCCTAACTGTGTGATTGGGAAAAATTTTATAAGAGTCCTAACTAAGACGTTAATAGCATTTTTCTGTTTATCGGTAGGTATATCAACGGATATATCCCAGTCATCCTTAACTTGTCCGGCAAACTCACTTAATGATCCCCATCGGGATGGTCCAAATTGTGAGGCTTCACCTGGTAAACTAAAATCTGATAAAAAAACTATACCAATTTTTCCTGTGTTTGCCCCTTTTAGGTGAGCGCCTTTTTCTCTTATATCCAGAGCTTCATAAACTACACCTGTGCAATCTATAGCATAATGATAACTTAAGTGATTAAAACTTTTGATGTCGGTTTCTTCAGCCTGGCGCATTTTAGCTTCCCCATCTTTAGTACATGAGTAACTATTTCCAGCATGATGTATTACAATTGCAGGATAGTCCCAGTCTTCACCATCACTTCCTGGGGTGGTTTTTGCTTTCCAATCACTTCGTTTTCTGACAGTTATTCCTGCTTCATGCAAGTCAGAAAATATAGATTCCCTTACCTCGTTCTTTTTTTTACGTTCTTTTATGGACTTTGATATTGCATCAAGCCCTGTATGAATCAACTCTTCAGTTACTTTATAATAATCGTTTTCCATATTAAGACCGTTTGAATGTAATTGATGACTAAATGCTCATGAATTTATAAATTAACGTGTTGATTTTATTGTGAATTTTATGATGACCATCGTGCGGGAAATATACTTCTCTTATGTGTTCACACTGCAAAATCATCACAGCCATAGGTCTACGTGCGTTACGTACTACCCGGCCTGCTTTCCCTTTAATTACTCTACTATTTGGCACTGCTATCTATTCTGCTTCCATTGTAAAACTCTGTCCTTTTAACGACATATCAACCTCCCTAAAGTATGACTCTCGCTGTTTAGTGACTGTGACGGTACGTACAGTGTTACGCTTGCGTTCAGGCACGCTACCGCCGAAGTTTCCGGCGTCCGCCATCTCCCGTAAAAACGTAATTCCTTACTGACAGCCTTCTTCTTTATTGATTGCCTGTGGCGCAATACAAAAACAGCACCCTGCCCGTGAGGGCCGGATGCTGTGGTTTTAACTTATGCTTCCAGCGGTGCACGCCAGTCGTCAGCACCGGAAGTACCGGACTTGATGTGTTCCCACTCGACTTTACGGTACGCCAGTGATACGGCGAGCAGTTGAGTGAACTCACGCTGTGTCGGGTCCTGGCAGTGCGGCATATGCAGGTTCATATCCACAATCGTTGAGTCCGTCAGGCGGGTAGTGAAGTAATGTTCCTGCTTACCTTCGACAGAAGTGCGCCACCAGTGCAGTTCAACTTTTGGCAGCATCTCACCGGACGCCAGCGCGTTATACAGTAGCGGAACGGCTTTATTCAGCGCCACGGTAAAGATGAATGGCTTGTGGGCACGCTGGCCTGCGGGCTGACCGGACTGTGGGTCGGTTGGCACGGTGACGTTGTGCAAAAACTCCTGCACCAGCATTTCGTCTTCGTGGCCCTGCACATAGATGTTACCGACAGAATCGGCGGTGAATGCGCCAGCGGTGATATTGCCCTGAGTCTGGCCTGTTATTGAAATGTAACATGGGGTTGGCATTTGTCGTGCTCCTTGTGGGTGTTGTTAACAACTATTTCCGGTGGTCTGCCGTTAATTCCCGACAGGCCGATAATAATGCGGCTCACTCCAGGAGTCGCATTATGCTTCTGCATCCGGCTTACGAACAAACCGAAGATGTGGTAACTCGATGAATGATATTTAATATTTATTAATTATGTTTTTAATTTAATCTAAATATATATTATCAACTATTGCAATTCATTTTCTCAGATGCCTATGTCTGGAAATGGACATTGGTTAATCATGAATAATATTATATTCGCTGCGCTTTATTGAGAAAAGTCTGTGAGGTGTTTCTTAATATGTTTCATCCTTTTATCCATAAGTTTTATACATAGCAATCCACTATAATTATTCCTGATAATGCATAAAATAAATTCATTTAAATTCAATTTGTTATGGTTTTGCATTGTGCGATTTGTGTTGCTTTTGTTTCTTCTGTACTTATATCTATCGAGCGGATAATAAAATCATACCCTTCTTTCAATTGAAGAAAAAGATCTTTTAAAATTTATCATTGAGCGTAAAATGCGGAGCATGAAGGGTGTGGAATTTATCTTTTACTGCCACTGGAACGGCATTGTTAGTAATTTTTTGTAGTAACGAAAATGCTGTGTTCATGGCTCGAGCGACAATCTTACGGACTATTTTTATGAGCAGCAGAAAAAATGACAGCAGTGGCAGTATTGCCCCTAAAGAACGTGTAAATATTAAATTTCAGCCGAAAACGGGAAACCAGACAGCAGAAGTGGAACTGCCGCTTAATTTATTAGTAACCGGCAATCTGACAGGTGGAACAGATGACACTCCGCTGGACGAACGCCAGCCTGTTGCTATTAATCGTAACAATTTTAACGCCGTGCTGGATCAGGCGGATATCGGGCGTGATTTTACGGTGCCCTCTGCGCTTAGCGAAGCTTCTGATGTACGTATGAACGTCAATCTGAAAGTGAAATCACTGGCCGATCTGTCACCGGACAATATTGCCGCCCAGGTTCCGGAGATGCGCAAAATGCTGGAACTGCGCGAAGCGCTGGTTGCACTCCGGGGGCCAATGGGCAATATGCCTGCCTTCCGTGCGCAACTTCAGGCTCTGCTTGCTGACGAAAAGAGCCGCGAACAACTGATTGCGGAGCTGGGCCTCGCTGGCCGGAAATAACTTGTACAAGGATTTCAGTATGTCAGAAACCACCTTACCGGAAGCGCTTGCTTCCACTGCATCTGTCGCCGCACCCAGCCTGCTGGATGAGATCATGGCGCAGACCCGTTTTAAACCAGAATCAGAAAGCTACGATATCGCCCGTCAAGGTGTGACTGCCTTTATCACCGCAATGTTGCAGGATGATGAGGCAGAATCAGTCGATATCCTGGCCGTTAACGGCATGATTGCTGATATTGATGCGCGTATGGGCCGCCAGATGGATCTGATCCTCCATGCCCCGGAGTTTCAAGAGATGGAGTCGTTCCTACGCTCACTGAAGCTGCTGGTTGACCATGCCGATCCGCGTGAAAACATCAAAATTCACATCATGCACGCTACTAAAGAAGAGCTGTTGGATGACTTTGAATTTTCAGCGGAAATAACCCAGTCTGGGTTCTATCGGCATGTCTATTCCAGCGGTTTTGGTCAGTTTGGCGGTGAGCCGTTTGCCGCAGTGATTGGCAATTACGCTTTTAACAATACCGCTGCTGATATGAAGCTGCTGAAGTATGTTAGCGCCGTCAGTGCGATGAGCCACTGCCCATTTCTGTCTTCCGTATCACCGGAATTCTTTGGTCTGGATTCGTTTACCGAACTTCCTGGCATTAAAGACGTTGCTGCTATTTTTGAAGGCCCGGCCTACACCAAATGGCGTTCGTTGCGCGAGTCCGAAGATTCCCGCAATCTGGGCCTGACAGCACCGCGTTTCCTGCTGCGTCATCCTTATGCACCGGATGAAAACCCGGTTAAGAGCTTTAACTACCATGAAAACGTCAGCAAAAATCATGAGCATTATCTGTGGGGAAACACGGCTTTTTTGCTTGCGGCAAACATGGCTGAAAGTTTCATGTCCACCCGCTGGTGCCCAAATATCGTCGGTCCGCAGAGCGGTGGCGCGGTAAAAGATTTGCCGGTGCATTTATATGAAGCCATGGGCCAGCTTCAGGCCAAAGTTCCGACCGAAATTCTCATTACCGACCGGCGGGAGTATGAACTGGCGGAGCAGGGCTTTATTACTCTGACAATGCGCAAAGGCTCTGATAATGCGGCATTTTTCTCTGCCAATTCGGTTCAGAAACCCAAAGTGTTCCCTAACACGGTGGAAGGGAAGGAGGCTGAAACCAACTACAAACTTGGTACGCAGCTCCCTTATCTTTTCATCATTAACCGACTGGCGCACTACATCAAAGTATTGCAACGCGAACAGCTTGGTTCATGGAAAGAAAGAGGGGATCTGGAGCGTGAGCTGAACGGCTGGATACGCCAGTACGTAGCTGACCAGGAGAACCCGCCTTCTGACGTGCGCAGCCGTAAACCGCTGCGTCAGGCGAAGATTGAAGTCTCTGATGTGGAAGGTGAACCAGGCTGGTACCAGGTTGCTCTGAGCGTCCGTCCGCACTTTAAGTACATGGGGGCATCATTTGAGTTGTCCCTGGTCGGGCGTCTGGATAAAGAGTAGTCACCATGATAATGGAGCGGGAGTCTGGGGGGAGTCTGTTTGAACGTATCGGGGAGGCGGCAAAACCATCTTCACGCCAGCGCCCAAAGACGGCGCTGTTGCATTCTATACGCGATAACCTGCGCAATATCCTCAACACCCGTTCCGGTAGCTGTTATGGCTCACCGGAGCTGGGGATCACGGATTTTATCGACAGGCCACCCGAGCGCCAGAACATCCGGGAATGGATGGTTCAGGCGATCCAGAACTGTATTCTGCGTTACGAACCCCGGATATCGGATGTGGCGGTGACTGCTGCCACAGAGGATAGCCATGCGCCACTGAACCTGCGTTTTCATATTGTGGCATATATGGATTTCAGCGACAGGCAGGATGTCCTGGAGTTTGACATTCTGCTGGATAACCACCAGCACTGGTGCGTGGAGTAAACCTGATGGCCTTCGAAGAGCGTTATTACCGCGAAGAACTGGACTATCTGCGTCAACTGGGCAAACTTCTTGGTCGTGAAAAACCCCATCTTGCCCGTTTTCTGGCCGAGAAAGAGGGCGATCCTGATGTGGAACGCCTGATGGAGGCATTTGCTTTCCTTTCTGGTGGCCTGCGGCAAAAGCTGGAGGATGAGTTCCCGGAGTTTACGCACAGCCTGATTAATATGCTGTGGCCCAATTATTTACGTCCTGTGCCGTCAATGGCCGTGGTTGAATACAACCCTGTTGCGACACAGTTTTCTGCGCCCGTTCAGGTTTGTCGTGATGAACTGATTTGCTCAGGCCCGGTTCGCGTGACGTCTTCGGGACGTAAGATTCTGGCCGGGGATGATGCTACCCAGTCTCCTGTATGCCATTTTACTCTGGCACGCGATACCTGGCTGCAACCGTTACATATTCGCGATGTGCGTAACACCAGCACGCTGAAAAAAGGGTACGTTGACATTGATTTTTTCACCGAAGGTAGTGTTTCTCCCGACACATTGGATCTGAATAAACTCACTTTCTGGCTGGGAAACGGAGATGACTATACCCGCCAGCAACTCTATTTATGGTTCAGTGAGCGGTTAATGGATGCGGAACTGGTGGCTGGAGAGCGGCGTATTCCCCTACCGGATTTGTGGCTGAACGCAGCTGGGTTTAAACGGGAAGATGCACTATTGCCGTGGCCGAAAAACGTCCATAGTGGCTATCGCGTGCTTCAGGAGTATTTTTGCTACCCGGAGAGCTTTTTCTTCTTTCATTTACAGGGGGCCACGTCGCTACCGGCAGACTTCCCGGTCGGCGCGTTTACACTGCGTTTGCATTTTAATCTGCCATTACCTGTGGATATCAAGCTTCGCAAAGATTCACTGCGCCTGTACTGTACGCCGGTGGTGAATTTATTCGCTCACCATTCTGAGCCTGTCAGGCCGGACGACAGTTCACCGCAATATGCGTTACGGGCCAGTCAACAGAACCCGGAACACTATGATGTTTTCCAGGTGAAGACGGTTTCCAGTAAGGTTGCAGCGTCGGATAAAACTCCCGGTCCTGATGAAGCAATACATATCTGGCCTGAGTTTGAAGGGTTTCAGCATCAGATCGAGTTCAGCCGTCAGCGTGAAGTTGTCTACTGGCACCACCGCACCAGAACCTCCCTGTTTCATCGTGGTCTGGAACACGCCATTGCCTTTGTTCACGCCGATGGCAATCAGCCCGACCCTTCCCGACTGAACGGTGAAGTATTCACCGCTTCGCTGGTGTGCACTAACCGAATGTTACCTGCGTCACTGCATACCGGCGATATCTGCGTTCCTGTTAACAAAAATCCAGCGGTGGCATCGTTCAGCAACGTTACGCGCCCGACCCGTCCTCTGTATCCAGTAACGGATGGCGATATGCACTGGTCGCTGATTTCCTGCATGAACCTGAACTACCTTTCGCTGTTGGACCGGGAGGCGCTGATCCAGGTGTTGCGTACCTTCGATATGCCGGGTATCCACCATCCACAGCAGGCACGGCTTTCCTCACAGAAGCTCGATGCCATCGAAAAAATGGAATCCCGCCCGGTTGACCGTCTGTTTAAAGGCGTCCCGGTTCGCGGTCTGTCCACCACGCTGTGGATCAATCCCGCCCCCTTTGTCTGTGAAGGCGAGATCTACCTGTTGGGTACCGTACTGTCATACTTTTTTGCGCTGTACGCCAGCATCAACTCATTTCACTGTCTCAAAATTATTAACACGGAAAGTCAGGAGTCCTGGGAATGGCAACACACAGGCCAGCACGCCCTGATGTAGGGGAAACGCTACCGCTCCCGGATGTGCGCGGGATGAATTTTTATGTGCTGATGGAGTCACTGTACCGCCAGTATGGTGAGCCGGGCTGTGAACCATCCCTGCGCACCGAACCGGAGCATGAAGTGGCGCTGTTCAAATCTGATGCCAGTATTGCCTTTCCGGGCAGCGATCTGAGTACGCTTGAACGCAGTGACAGCGGGCAGTTTATCCTGACGACAAAATTCCTGGGCTTCTCCGGCAGTCAGTCGCCGCTGCCCGGCTATTACCTGGATCGGATGGCGCGCGAATCTGCGCAAAATGAAGAGGGGCTGAAAGCGTTCCTCGATCTGTTCAGCCACCGCTGGACGCAGTTTGCTTACCATGCCTGGCGCAAATACCGCTATTACGTCTGTTTTCGCAACGGTGGAACTGATGTCTTTTCACAGCGGATGTATGCGCTGGTGGGCCTGGGCAATCAAAGCGTGCGAGACAAACTCGCCATCAATCACAGCAAAATGCTGGCCTACGCCGGGATACTGGCAACACCTGGGCGCTCGCCGGACGTGGTAAGTAACCTGGTCAGCCACTGCTTCGATTTACCTGATGTCAGCATCGAAAATTGGCAGTTGCGTAAGGTAGTCCTTGAACCCGCGCAACAAAACCGGCTGGGCGTGCGTAATCCTAAACGGAAAACGGCCGGGTATGTGCCGGGCCGCTCGGTGATCGGCGTTAATTTTACCCTCGGTGCCAGAGTGCCGGATCGCAGTGGAAAATTTCTGTTGCGGATCGGTAATCTCTCGATGGCGCGCTACCTCTCTTTTTTACCGGAAGGCGAAAACCACCAGGCGCTGACGATGTTTGTCTCCTTTCTGCTACGCGATCAGTTCGCCTGGGATCTGCGGCTTGATCTCGCACCGGACCAGGCGAAGGGAATGCGGCTGGGCGATCGCTCTCGATCCTGTATCGGACGCACGGCGTTTATCGGCCAGCCGAAAATGCCGCCAACCGTCACCCTCCATATTAGGGATTAATTTAATGGAAACGCAAATGGCTGAGGAAATAACGCACGCTCCCGTACTCTCACTGACGCTACAGGTGATGAACGGTAACGAACTGGAGAGCGGACGCGCCGCAAAATGTCTGTTTACCGCCGATGGCGGGGAAATTGGCAACGCATCCACCTGCCACTGGCCGGTGCAGGACAGGGCGGGTTCTGTTGCCGAACGCGCCTGTCAGGTGGTGATGCATGACGGCACATTTTGTCTGAAAAGCCTGGTATCGGGGCTGATGATTAACCTGGCACCGATGTCCACGGAGACCGGGCTGGTGCGCCTGCGGCAGGGCGATGAGGTCGTTCTGGGGGCGCTGGCGCTGAAGGTATTTATCCACAATGGACAGCTGGTCAGCTACAGCGAACAGATGGCGGCACCGGAAACCATCGTCACCAACCGTGACCGCCTGGCAGACGCGCTGCTGACGACGAACGGTCAGCCTGCGTATCCGGGCATGCCCCGAATGCACCAGCTTGCGGATACCGTGGTCAACAGCTTTTCCGCCGATCCGCTTCAAGCACTCCAGATGGAAAGTCTGACAGTGGCAGGCGATCCGCTTGCGGGGGTTGTCCCTGTCCGCTCTTCTGTTCCTGACAGGGATGGCGTGATCGACACCCCGTTTATGGATTTACCGCCGCGGTATTCCGATCAACAGACTCGCTACGAGGATGCGGCATCACCGACAGATACTGCCCAGCTCCATCTTGCCGTGACCCCGCTGTTGCGTGGGCTGGGCGGCTCGCTTGCCGTGCGTAACTCACAGGATGCCGATGATTTTCTGGAAGAAGCAGGGCGGACGTTGCAGGCGGCGATAAAAGGTCTGCTTGAGCTACAACAGCGCCGCAACAGTCTGTCGGACAAGCATCTGCGCCCGCTGGAAGATAACCCGCTGCGCCTGAATATGGACTATACCACCGCCCTTGACGTGATGTTTGCCGAAGGCAAAAGTCCAGTGCATCTGGCTGCACCCGCTGCCGTTGGTGAGAGTCTGCGCAATATCCGTCATCACGAAGAGGCCAACCGCGCCGCGATTGTCGAATCGCTGCGCGTGTTGCTGGATGCGTTCTCGCCGCAGAGCCTGATGCGTCGCTTTGTGCAGTACCGGCGCAGCCATGAACTGCGAAAGCCGCTGGATGATGCCGGTTCCTGGCAAATGTACTGCGATTACTACGACGAACTGGCCTCCAGCCGCCAGCAGGGTTTTGAAATGCTGTTTAACGAAGTCTATGCCCAGGTGTATGACCGGGTACTGCGCGAAAAACAGCGGGAGCCGGAAGCATGACAGGACGTTTTTTTCGTTTCTGCATGGTGATGTTGCTTTTCAGCCTCACCCTGACAGGCTGCGAAATGGTGAAAAAGCTCGGCCAGGTGATTAAGAACCCGGATGTTCAGGTCGGGAAACTGGCAGATCAGTCATCGGAGGTAACGGTCACGTTACTGACCGAGCCTGACACGAATATCAATGCGGACGGTGAGGCGGCTGCGGTCGATGTGCAACTGATTTATATGAGCGATGACTCGAAGTTGCAGGCGGCTGACTACGACATGGTTGCCAGCACGCCGCTGCCGGAGGTGCTGGGGAAAAATTATATCGACCACCAGGACTTTAACCTGCTGCCGGATACCATAAAAACGTTGCCGCCAGTGAAACTGGATGAAAAAACGCAGTTCATTGGTGTGGTAGCGTACTTCTCTGATGACCAGGCCACTGAGTGGAAGCAAATCGAACCAGTAGAAGGGGCGGGTCATCACTACCGTCTGCTGGTGCATGTACGACAGGGCAGTATCGAAATGAAGAAAGAGGACAACTGAGAATGGCGACCATGAAAAACAGGGTGATCTGGCAGGAAGGTCTGTTTGCCCTGCCGCAGCACTTCCAGCAGCAGCAGCGTCATCAGGAATATTTGCTGAACCAGCGTATGAGTGCGCAGGATGATTTTGCCTGGGGATTCACCTCGTTGTCGATCAATACCGAGCTGCTTGCCCAGGGGAAACTGATGCTGGACTACGCGACGGGTTGTATGCCGGATGGCACGGTGTTCAGCATTCCGGAGCAGGATCAACTCCCTCTGCCGTACCAGCCGCTCGATCTCTCCCGATCCGGCAGCAATGACATTTATCTGGCATTGCCCGTTATCAGTGATATCACCTGTGAAATCGAAGGTCGCCGGAGTGCTGGGCAGGGAACAGAGCGTTACCGCCTGACCCAGGCCGATACCCGCGATTTGCATTCCGATGATGGCGACGTGCAGCCTATCGTGCTGGGACAACTGGCACCGAAAATCGTCAGCGGCGCGGACGATCTCAGCGCCATGGTCACGCTGCCGCTGTGCCGTATCCGCAGCCAGCAATCCGGTGGCGCACTGGTGCTGGATGACAGCTTTATCCCGACCAGTCAGGCCGTCCGCGTAAGCCCCGTGCTGAACGGATTTGCTGGCGATGTGCAGGGGCTTCTCAGCAACCGCGCCAGCGAGCTGGCAAAACGTATCGGTTCGCCGGAGCAGAGCGGTATCGCAGATGTGGCTGAGTTCATGATGTTGCAGATGCTTAACCGCAGCCAGATGCACTTTACTCATCGTACCCACCTACACACCCTGCACCCGGAAACGTTTTATCTGGATCTGGTCCGCTTACTGGGGGAACTGATGACCTTTACGGAAGACAGTCGTCTGCCCTGTCCGGTGGAGCCCTACGACCACCGTAATCTTACGCAGTCGTTTAATTCCGTAATCCCGGAGCTGCGCCGGGCGCTCAACACCGTACTGATGCCGCGTGCGCAGAATCTGCCACTCGTCTTCTCTGACGGGTTTTATGTTGCCACGGTTAACGATCCGACCCTGTTGCGCTCCGGCACATTCATTCTGGCGGTGCGCTCACGGATGCCGCACAGCCAGCTTATTCACCAGTTTACCCAGCAGTCAAAAATCGCGGCCACCAACAAAATCCGCGATATGGTCAGTGTGCAGGTACCAGGTGTACCGCTGACGCCGCGAACTGCCGCCCCGCGCCAGTTACCGTACCACGACGGTTTTGTTTACTTCGAGCTGGACAAAGGTGCTGCTGCCTGGCTGGACGTGGTGAAAGCCGGTGCGCTGGCGCTGCATATTTCCGGCACCTTTCCGGATCTGGGGATACAGTTGTGGGCGATAAGGGGTTAAACCATGAATGAGTCGTTCGTTCCGTCCATTGACAGTCTGACCACAGGGAACCCGTCGGGAAAGGTCAATACTGCGCCGCAGCTCGCGGACGAAAGTCTCTCTGGTCGCCAGTACCGATTGGCTCTGCGCGGCAACAGCATAAACCCGATGATTGACGCCGCCACACCCCTGCTGGGGATGGTGATGCGCGTGGACGGGATGAACAGCCAGAGTATGCCGGAACACCTTTTTGCGCAGGTGGTGACGGACGTTCAGGCTGTGGAGCAACTGCTACAGGAACAGGGCTACGAGCCGGGCGTGATTGTCTCGTTTCGTTATGTTCTCTGCACCTTTATTGATGAAGCTGCACTGGGGAACGGCTGGTCGAACAAAAACGAATGGATCAAACAGTCGTTACTTGTGCATTTCCATAACGAAGCCTGGGGCGGTGAAAAAGTGTTCATCCTGCTGGAGCGCTTGATTCGTGAGCCAAAGCGCTATCAGGATCTGCTTGAGTTTTTATTTCTGTGCTTTTCGCTGGGGTTTCGCGGGCGCTACAGGGTGGCTGCGCAGGATCAAGGGGAGTTTGAACAGATATATCGCCGCCTGCATCACGTTTTGCATCAGCTTCGTGGCGATGCGCCTTTTCCGCTGCTGCATCAGGATAAAAAAACGCAGGGCGGACGCTATCAGCTTATCAAACGATTGACCATCCGACATATTCTCTGCGGCGGCATCGTCGTGCTGGCGCTGTTTTATTTCTTTTATCTGCTGCGGCTGGACAGCCAGACGCAGGATATTCTGCATCAACTGAACCGGCTGCTTGCCAGGTAAGGACACGACATATGATCCAGATTAATCTGGCCTCTCTGGTTAAGCATCTTAACCCGTTTTCCCGCCAGGCGCTGGAGGCGGCGGCAGCAGAGTGTATGAGCCAGCAGGCAATGGAAATCACCGTGGCACATGTGCTGTTGCAGATGCTGGCAGCGGTGCGCAGTGACGTGAGGGTGATTGCTGACCGGGCAGAAATTGATACAAATGCGCTTCGCCAGGCACTGAAGGTGGAAAATTACACGACGTCGCGAGCGACAGACAGCTACCCGGCATTTTCGCCGATGCTGGTCGAGTGGCTGAAAGAGGGCTGGCTGCTGGCCTCTGCCGAGATGCAGCATAGCGAGCTGCGCGGTGGAACACTGCTGCTGGCTCTGCTGCATTCGCCGCTACGCTATGTCCCGTCTGCCGCTGCCCGGTTGCTCATCGGCATCAACCGCGATCGCCTGCAACAGGACTTTGCTGAGTGGACGCGCGAGTCGGCGGAGTCAGTCGTACCGGATGCTGGCGGGCGGACCGTCAGTACTAAAAACGATACCGGCGACAGCCTGCTTGGCCGCTACGCCAAAAACATGACCGCAGACGCCCGTAACGGCAAACTCGATCCGGTCCTGTGCCGCGATAATGAAATCGACCTGATGATCGATATTCTCTGCCGTCGCCGCAAAAATAACCCGGTCGTGGTCGGTGAGGCGGGCGTCGGTAAGAGTGCGCTCATTGAAGGACTGGCGCTTCGTATTGTCGCAGGCCTGGTGCCGGACAAGTTGCGCGATACCGATATTATGACGCTCGATCTTGGCGCATTGCAGGCGGGCGCATCCGTTAAGGGTGAGTTCGAGAAGCGTTTTAAGGGGCTGATGGCAGAAGTCATTCAGTCACCCAACCCCGTCATTCTGTTTATCGACGAAGCCCATACGCTGATTGGCGCGGGGAATCAACAGGGCGGGCTGGATATCTCTAACCTGCTCAAACCGGCGCTGGCACGCGGCGAGCTGAAAACCATCGCCGCCACCACCTGGAGTGAGTACAAAAAATATTTCGAGAAAGACGCCGCCCTGTCGCGCCGTTTCCAACTGGTGAAAGTCAGTGAACCCACGGCTGCAGAAGCGACTATTATTCTGCGCGGTCTGTCGGCGGTATATGAGCAATCGCACGGCGTATTGATTGATGATGAAGCCTTACAGGCAGCGGCGACGTTAAGCGAGCGTTACCTCTCTGGTCGTCAGTTGCCGGATAAAGCCATCGACGTACTGGACACAGCCTGTGCCCGCGTGGCGATTAACCTCTCGTCGCCGCCGAAGCAAATTTCGGCGCTGACCACCCTGCGTCACCAGTGCGAGGCGGAAATGCGCCAGCTTGAGCGTGAAATCCGCATCGGCCTGCGGTCGGATACCTCACGACTGACTGAAGTTATCGTCCAGTATGACGAAACGTTGACCGAACTGGATGAACTGGAAGCGGCATGGCACCAGCAGCAGGCGCTGGTCCAGGAAATTATCTCGCTGCGTAAAGGGTTGCTGGAAGAAACCGACGCCAGCAGCAGTGAAGACATCACGCTACCGGACGCTGACGATAACGTCGTATCAACGGATGAACCCGAGGCCGAGCAGACGGGCGCGGAACCTGAAATCCCTCCTGCTGTTCGTCTCGTGCAGTTAACTGCTGAACTGGAGGCGTTGCACCATACGCAACTGCTGATTTCCCCGCACGTCGATAAAAAACAGATTGCCGCCGTGATTGCCGAATGGACTGGCGTGCCGCTTAACCGCCTGTCGCAAAACGAAATGTCAGTGATTACTGACTTACCTCAGTGGCTGGGTGAGACCATAAAAGGCCAGGATCTGGCGATCAGGCACCTGCATAAACACCTGTTGACCGCCCGCGCCGATCTGCGCCGTCCGGGACGACCGCTTGGCGCATTCCTGCTGGCTGGTCCCAGCGGCGTGGGTAAAACCGAAACCGTACTACAGCTGGCAGAACTGCTTTATGGCGGTCGCCAGTACCTCACCACCATCAATATGTCGGAATTCCAGGAGAAACACACCGTTTCGCGCCTGATTGGCTCCCCTCCGGGCTATGTCGGCTACGGTGAGGGTGGCGTACTGACCGAAGCGATTCGCCAGAATCCCTACTCTGTGGTGCTGCTTGACGAGGTGGAAAAAGCGCACCCAGATGTGCTCAATCTTTTTTACCAGGCGTTCGACAAGGGCGAGATGGCCGATGGTGAAGGCCGGTTGATCGACTGCAAAAATATCGTCTTTTTCCTGACGTCTAACCTCGGATACCAGGTGATTGTCGAACATGCCGACAATCTGGAATTAATGCAGGACGCGCTGTACCCGGTGCTGGCGGACTTCTTCAAACCCGCGCTGCTGGCTCGTATGGAAGTGGTGCCTTACCTGCCGTTATCTAAAGAAACGCTCTCGGTCATTATCGCCGGGAAGCTGGCAAGGCTGGATAACGTGCTGCGAACCCGCTTTAACGCGGAAGTGGTGATTGCATCGGCTGTCACTGACGAAATCATGCAGCGCGTCACCCGCGCCGAAAACGGTGCGCGAATGCTGGAATCGGTTATCGACGGCGAGATGCTGCCGCCACTGTCCCTGTTGCTGTTGCAGAAAATGGCGGCGAGCATCGCCATTGCCTGCATTACGCTGGACGTAGTGGACGGCGCATTTACTGCTGACATTGAAGATGTGCCGGATGAGGATACTCAGCCCGAAACCAAAACAGAGGACGAAGCTGTTTTATGAGCAGAATGCAGACGCTCCGGCAAACCGGACTGCTGATGGCTGGCCTGCTGGCGGGATTGTCTGCGGGTATTTCGTTCGCGAAAACGCCACCCGTACCCGGCGTCGTGGCCGCGCTGAGCAGCACCACATCCCCCGAGCCGGATACACAGGCCACGCTGAAAGCGATGCAGTCCTGTCGCCAGGAGCCTGCGGCGCTGGAACGACTCGACTGCTATGACCATATTTTGGCTCCGGGGCAATCCAGTTTTGATGGCGCGCTGGTAAAGGCCCGTTATGAAGGTGAGGCCTGGAAACGGGCTTTTGCTCAGGAAAAACAGCGTCCGGACAACTCCACCGCATTGATGATAACGCAAAGCGACGGAGAACATCCGACGGTGATTATCACCACGCCCGCTATCGGCAACGTCCCGCCGCGTCCGGTACTGATGTTCAGTTGCGTGGACAACATCAGCCGGATGCAGGTGGCGCTGACACATTCCATGACGTCCAGTGATATCGCCGTGACGCTGACTACTGATCACGGGCGCTTTCAGTCTCGCTGGTTTATCCGTGAAAACGGCACCCTGCTGGAGTCCAGCCGGGGATTATCCGGAATCGACGAAATTAAACAGCTTTTTGGTGCAAAAACGCTGACCATCGACACGGGCACGGACAGTGCGGCCGGGAAACTGACCTTTAATATTGACGGGCTGGCGAAAACCATCGCGCCGCTGCGCGATGCCTGTCACTGGGCGGGAGAATAATAAAATGGTAATGGACTTACGTAACCCGGATATCTGGATATCGCATCTGCTGGAAAATCTGCCGGAAGACAAACTGACCTCTGTGCTGAAAGATGATAATCCTGACTGGGAATATATTGACGGCGACATGCTTAAACTCGGCTCTCTGGCTCACAGCCAGCTTGATATCCCGGAAATTCAGCGCCGGGGGTTGACGCTCCTGGCCTCTAAAAGCAAGGATTTTCGCCTGCTGACCCATCTTTTACGTACCCTGCAGCACGCCGGTGATCCGCTGCTGGCGCTGCGTTTGCTGGCGCTTTACGTGGAGCATTACTGGACGGTGGCAGCACCGGGAATGGCGCATAAAAAACGTTTTGCCGCCCAGGTCATAAAGCGTTTTGAGGCGGGCATTTCCGGTTTTGCAGAGAATGCTGCTGCGACGCAGCGCGATCTGTTGTTGGGTGAACTGGCAAAACTGGCGCTACTGTGGCAGGACAATAACGCGACTGAACTGGCGCAGGCAACGGATGATGTTGCTGCGCTGTACATGCGGGCATTTCGCGACAGCGAACCTGCCGAAACGCCCGTTGCAGCACAATCTGCCGTCGCTTCTGTACCGCTTTCTACTGTGCCGGTCGCATCTGCACCTGCGCCATCTTCGGTAGCCCCCGCACCGGTGATGAATATTGACAGCCATGACGACAAAGCCTGGCGCGATACGTTGCTGAAAGTCGCTGCCATTTTATGCGAACGCCAGCCGGACGTGCCGCTTGGCTACCGTCTGCGTCGCCATGCGCTGTGGCTGGCAATTACCTCCGCGCCGCAGGCTGAAAGTAACGGACGCACACCGCTGGCCGCGTTCCCTGCCGATATGATGGATGATTTTCATGCGCGTCTGAACAATGCCGACATGACGCTGTGGCAACAGGTAGAGAAAAGCGCACTTCTGGCGCCCTACTGGTTTGACGGTCATTACCTTTCAGCGCAGGTTGCGCAGCGGCTGGGCTACACCGCCGTGGCAGAGGCTATCCATGAAGAAGCTATCGGTTTTCTTACCCGTTTGCCCCAGCTTTCCACTCTGCTGTTTAACGACCATACGCCCTTTATCAGCAGTCAGACAAAACAGTGGATGACCGCCTCGCCGTCCTCCGCTCAGCCCGTATCAGCACAGCAATCCGGCGAGGAATGGCAGAACGCCTTGGCCTGTTTTACTGAACAGGGGCTGGAGGCTGCATTACGGTATCTGGATACGCTGCCCGAAGGTTCCCCCCGTGACCAGTTTTATCGTCAGTATTTTGGCGCACAACTGATGGACGATGCTGGAATGGCAAAAATGGCGCAGCAACAGTTTCGGATGCTGTTCAACACCGGCTTGCGAATAGTGCTGGCAGAGTGGGAACCATCACTACTTGAGCAGCTTGAACAGAAGTTCACGGCAGAACAGTAAGAGATAACAGGAGTTTTTGTGAGAATACCGACCCCCCGACTGTTTAGTGGCATGAAATCAGTTTTGCGACCCGCGATGCCACGGTTTAAGGTCTCCGCGTTCTGGCTGCTGGTGCTGGCATGGGTTTTCCTGCTGGTGTGGATCTGGTGGAAAGGCCCGTCATGGTCGTTGTATGACGAGCTGTGGCTTAAACCGCTGTCCAATCGCTGGCTGGCGACGTCGGCATGGGGGATTATCGCCCTGGGGTGGCTCACCGTCCGGGTGATGAAGCGCCTGCAACAGCTTGAGAAACAACAAAAACAACAACGTAAGGAAGCGCAAGACCCGCTGAGCGTCGAGCTGAATGCGCAACAGCGTTACCTCGACTGGTGGTTACTGCGCCTGCAACGCCATCTCGACAACCGTCGTTATCTGTGGCAACTACCGTGGTATATGGTCATCGGCCCTGCCGGGAGCGGTAAAACCGCACTGTTACGTGAGGGATTTCCGTCCGATATCATTTATACGCCGGAAACGGTTCGTGGTGCAGAACAACGAGTGTACCTGACGCCGCATGTCGGAAAACAGGCGGTGATTTTTGATATTGATGGCTCGCTCTGTGAACAGCCGGATGCTGATGTCCTGCACCGTCGATTATGGGAGCACGTTCTGGACTGGCTGGTGGAAAAACGTGCCCGCCAGCCGCTGAACGGGATCATTATCACTCTCGACTTACCTGACCTGCTGACGGCTGACAAACGCCGTCGTGAGCATCTGTTGCAGACGCTGCGCAGCCGTTTGCAGGATATGCGCCAGCACCTCCACTGTCAGCTACCGGTTTACGTGGTGCTGACGCGGCTGGATTTGTTACACGGCTTTGCCGCCCTGTTTCAGTCACTGAACAAAAAAGATCGCGATACGATTCTGGGTGTTACCTTCACCCGCTGCGCTCATGAAAACGAGGACTGGCGCGCGGAGCTGGATGCTTTCTGGCAGACATGGTGCGATCAAATGAACCATGCCTTGCCGGATCTGATGCTCTTGCAGACGCATATGCGCAGTTCCCTGTTCAGTTTTTCCCGCCAGATACAGGGAAGCCGGGACTACCTGGTCGCCCTGCTCGACAGCCTGCTGGACGGTGAAAATATGGATGTGATGCTGCGTGGGGTATACCTCACTTCGTCACTGCAACGGGGCCAAATGGATGACATCTTTACGCAATCTGCCGCCCGGCAGTATCGGCTGGATGGCAGTCCACTGATCGCCTGGCCGCTGGTGGATACCGCATCTTACTTTACCCGCAATCTGTTTCCACAAGCGCTGCTGGCGGAGCCAAATCTGGCTGGAGAAAGCCGCACCTGGCTGATAAACAGCCGTCGCCGTCTTACGTCTTTTTCCGCAGTGGGTGGGGTGGCGGCATTACTGCTCATCACCGGATGGCACCATTATTATAATAATAACTACGCCTCCGGCGTACAGGTGCTGAAACAGGCGGAAGCCTTTATGGCGATCACGCCTCCGCAAGGGATTGATGACTACGGTAATATGCAACTACCGCTGCTTAACCCGGTGCGCGACGCGACGCTGGCCTATGGAAACTGGGATGACCGCAGTCGCCTGGCGGATATGGGATTGTATCAGGGACGGCGCGTCGGACCGTATGTCGAACAAACCTATCTGCAACTGTTGGATCAGCACTTTTTGCCTGCGCTGTTTAACGGTCTGGTGAAAGAAATGAATGCTGCACCGCCAGAGAGCGAAGAAAAACTCGCCGTGTTGCGTGTGATGAGAATGCTGGAGGATAAAAGCGGACGTAATCATGAAGTGGTTAAGCTGTACATGGCGAAGCGCTGGAGTGACGAGTTCCACGGCAAGCAGGACATCCAGGCGCAACTGATGTCGCACCTCGACTACGCGTTGAAGCACACCGACTGGCACGCAGAGCGTACAGCGGGCGACGGGGATGTCATCAGCCGCTGGACACCGTATGACGGTCTGGTGGTGGCTGCACAGAAAGAGTTAAGTAAACTACCTGTTTACCAGCGTGTTTACCAAAGTCTGAAAACACGGGCGCTTGGTGTCCTGCCTGCCGATCTGAACCTGCGCGATCAGATTGGTCCGACGTTCGATCAGATCTTCGTTGCCCCTGATGACAACAAACTGGTGATTCCGCAGTTTCTCACCCGCTATGGCCTGCAAAGTTATTTTGTGAAGCAACGTGATGCGCTGGTAGAACTGACAGCGATGGATTCCTGGGTGTTGAATCTTACCCAAAGTGTCAAATACAGCCAAGCCGATCGTGCTGAAATTCAGCGCCAGTTGACCGAGCAGTATATCAGCGACTATACCGCCACCTGGCGGGCGGGGATGGACAACCTCAATGTGCGCGATTATGAATCCATTGTACAACTGACCGGCTCACTGGAGCAGGTTATCAGCGGCGATCAGCCGTTGCAGCGTGCGCTGACGGCGCTGCGGGATAATACGCAGCCAGCCATTCTCTCTGAAAAGCTCTCTGATAAAGAGCGAGAAGATATGCAGGCAGAGCCGGATTATCGCCTGCTGACGCGTCTCGGACATGAGTTCGCACCGGAAAACGCTACCCTGGCAGTGCAGAATAACAAGGAAAATACCTTACAGGCGGTCTATCAGCAGCTAACGGAACTGCATCGCTACCTGCTGGCTATCCAGAATGCGCCGGTACCGGGGAAATCGGCGCTGAAAGCTGTTCAGCTCCGCCTTGACCAGAACAGCAGTGACCCTATATTTGCTACCCGCCAGATGGCGAAAACGCTTCCTGCACCACTTAATCGCTGGGTGGGTAAACTCGCCGACCAGGCCTGGCATGTGGTGATGGTGGAAGCGGTTCACTATATGGAAATTGACTGGCGTGACAACGTGGTGAAACCGTTCAACGAACAGCTTGCAAATAACTATCCGTTTAATCCACGTTCATCCCAAGATGCCTCGCTGGATGCATTTGAACGTTTCTTTAAACCGGACGGTGTGCTGGATACCTTTTATCAGCAGAACCTGAAACTGTTTATTGAGAATGATTTAAGTCGTGACGGGGGGGACGGCGTGATTATCCGTGAGGACATCATCCGGCAACTGGATACCGCGCAGAAAGTCCGTGACATATTCTTCAGTAAGCAGAATGGCCTGGGAACACAGTTTGCGGTGGAGACCGTCTCGCTTTCCGGCAATAAGCGCCGCAGTGTACTGAATCTGGACGGGCAATTAATTGACTACAGCCAAGGGCGTAATTACACCGCTCATCTGGTCTGGCCGAACAACATGCGGGAAGGTAATGAAAGCAAACTGACGCTGGTTAGCACCAATGGTGGGGCACCGCGAAGTATCAGTTTCAGTGGGCCGTGGGCGCAGTTCCGGCTATTTGGTGCAGGCCAGTTAACCAGCGTGGAAGAGGGGACATTCAGCGTGCGCTTTAACGTGGACAGTGGCGCGATGGTCTACCGGATACACGCTGATACTGAAGACAACCCGTTTAGTGGTGGACTGTTCAGTCAGTTCCGGCTAACGGACACGCTGTACTGAGGAAGGAGACCGGGATGAGCAACGACGCACTCATACAAACTATCGTCACTGGCAGTGATCCGCGTAATCTGCCGGAGTTCATCGCTATTCGCGAGGAAATCAACAAGGCTAGCCACCCGTCTCAGCCGGAAATGAACTGGAGGCTGGTGGAATCGCTGGCGCTGACAATTTTTAAGGCTAATGGCGTGGATTTGCACACGGTCACTTACTACACCCTGGCGCGTACCCGCACGCAGGGGTTGGTCGGTTTTTGTGAAGGAGCCGAACTGCTGGCGGCAATGATTACCTATGAATGGGACAAATTCTGGCCGCAGGGTGGATCTGCTCGTACTGATATGCTGGACTGGCTTAACACCCGTAGCGGAAATATCCTGCGCCAGCAGACCTCCTTTGCGGAAAGCGACCTGCCTCTGCTGTACCGTACCGAACGGGCCTTACAGCTTATCTGTGACAAACTCCAGCAGGTGGAGCTTAAACACCCGCCGCGTGTGGAGAATCTGCTTTATTTTATACAGAACACGCGCAAACGGCTGGAGCCGCAACCCCGGAATAATACAGATGCTGTCCCACAGGCCACCGTCAGAACGCTGGTCTATGCCCCGGAAAGTAATGCGCCCATGGTTACTGAGACACTCTCTTCTCTCCCCGAATTGCCGGAGATGAGGGTGGAAGTCCGTGGTCTGGCGGATAATGGGTGTATTGCCGATCAGGGCAGTCCGGTGAAAGGTTTTATGGCCGGTATCGCCGCTACTGCGGTTATCGCCGCAGTACTCTGGTGGTGGCAGGTGTACCCGATGCAACAGCAACTGGCACAGGTCAGGGATACGGCACAGGGCGCGGCAACGGTCTGGCTGACATCACCGGACCTGGACAGTTACGGACAACAGTTGCAACTGCTTCCTGATACGTCGCCATTACAACTGCTGGAGACCGGGATGCAGATGATGCGCACAGCGGACACTCGCTGGCCGGAAAGCCTGCAACAACAACAGGCCTCTGCTCAGTGGAGTGAAACCCTGAAAACTCGAGCACAGAACAGTCCACAGCTACGGGGCTGGTTACAGACTCGCCAGGATTTACACGCCTTTGCTGACCTTGTGATGCAGAGCGAGAAAGAAGGACTGACACTTTCTTATATAAAAAATGTCATCTGGCAGGCCGAGCGTAGGCTGGGGCAGGAGACACCGCTGGAATCATTACTGACGCAGTACCATGACGCTCGGACACAGGGTCAGAACACGCAGGCGCTGGAAAAACAGATTAATGAGCGACTGGACGGCGTGTTAAGCCGCTGGATGCTGCTGAAAAACGGCGAAATGCCGGAAGCGACAACTGAAATCAAATCCGGAAAATAACGACGAAATAAAAGGAGTTTACTATGGCAAATCCGGTTTATATGACATTGAACGGCGACCTTCAGGGGCTGATCTCCGCAGGCTGTTCTTCCATGGCCTCCATTGGCAATAAAGCGCAGATTACGCATACGGATCAGATTATGGTGCTGGGTTTGTCCCACGCACTGACTCGCGCACAGAATGTGAATCATCAGACGCTGGTGATCCAGAAGCCGGTGGATAAATCCTCCCCGTTACTGACTAAAGCCATCAGTGAGAATGAGTGTCTGACCTGCGATTTTGAGTATTATCGTACCAACCGCTTTGGCATTAATGAACTGTATTACAAAGTGAAGCTGATTAATGCCCGTATCGCCAGCATCAAGCATGTTGTGCCGCACACCATTAATAACAGCCAGGGGCAACCGGAAGAATCATTGTCACTGAGCTATGAAAGTATTACCCAGGAGCACTGTATTGCTGGAACCAGCGCCTATAGCTTGTGGGAGGAGCGGCTTTTCTGAGGAATATACATTGTGAAGAGTATTTATTTCGATCCAATCATCATTGCAGCTCTTGTCTGCAAAAATATCTGGGGTCTATAGCAAAAGTCGAAGTTGTCTGGTTAATCCCCGCATAGATATTCTACGCGGTCAATGGCATTATCTGTCAGCAAAAAAGGTGAGCCGTACACCCTGAAATTTTCATATCGATGGCTACCGCCGCAAATTATCGGCGGTAGCCAGGACGGATTACTGGTAACGGTTCACCAGGTCTTTAACCATTGAGGCATAGGCTTTTTGCTTAAGCTGCGAAAATTGCTTTTCAGCAGTTGCTTCTGCGGCATTTTTTTTCCCTGGCAGTGGTAGCAGCATTTTATCTTCATAATTGACCGGCGACCAGGTAGCCCATTCACCTGTTGCCACGTCCACTAGAGTGAAACGCACCAGATAACGTAGTGATGTATTGTCGGTTAGTTTTTCATTTTTATAATCTGACCAGACCATGTTTTTTGTCGCAGCGTCATATTTGCCTGACTGCAATGTATCCTGATAAACGATGATTGCTTTCTGATGACCTTTCGCGGCGACATAACGCAGAGCCTGCATCCAGTTCATGTTTTCTACAACAGCAATATCCTGGCTCTCGTCTTTATTTTTATCTTTATTACAAGTCACGGTCTTTTGCCTGTCCGGGATACCGGAGAAGGTTGCGACGGTATAATATCGACTCATTTCCTGCTGCATGATGGCTTCCGGTGCTCGGCTACCGGACTGTACCAGAATAACAGGGGAATTCAGAGGTACGCGAAATACATTCCCTTCCAGCGCAGCCTGGATCTCCTCTTCGGACACCGCCAGCGTAGTTTCATTGCCGAAAATATCCTTGTCCGTCAGTTGCTGTGCTGAAGCAGTCTTACTTACACCGTTCTCTGTCCGTGCCCCTGCTTTCTTTGCATCAATAGGAGAGTGTGGCGCGCAGCCAGCTAGCAGAAATACTGCTGTACATAAAAATACTGCTGACCTGGAATTCATATTTGCATCCTCAATGGCGTCAGGTGTTTCCTGCAATTATTTATCTGAAAACTCAAACTGAATTATACACATGAAATAAAGACCTAAAAAGAGAATTGCTGTTTATTAAAACATTCGGTTAAATAATAATTGATGGTTTTGTATGTATTATTTAAATATATGCAATCCTATTGCAGAGTACAGTTTATCCGTGTGGGGCTGGCTGGCAGTATTATTGGGAGAATTATAACAGTACGAAGAGTTTTTAGGGGGATGCAATATTCGGGAGTAAAACTATATTATTGCCTTAACACTAATATTGGTTTGTTCTCCTGAATGAATTTAAGCCGGGAATAAATGATGAAAATTCTGGAATATACAACATCAGAGTAAGACAAGAAGCGTCTCCTTCGGATCAGATTTTAAGATTTCGGGTATACAAGTGGGGTGGCGGTGTGTCTCAACGTCCTGGATTCGCCCATGCTCTTGAGTGTTGCCGAGAAAGGTAGATGCCAGCAGCTTACGCGCGACTTCTGCCAATCTAATTTGTGTATGAGAGTAGACGAATTGGAGGTGAGCAGTTGGCGAAGTTCGATGAAGAGTCCGCTTCGCCAAAAGCAAAAAACCAGCCCTAAGGCTGGTTTTTCTAAATTTTGGTGCCCGGACTCGGAATCGAACCAAGGACACGGGGATTTTCAATCCCCTGCTCTACCGACTGAGCTATCCGGGCAACGAGGCGCATTAAAACCGATTCGCTTCGTTTCGTCAACGAAATTTCTTCAAATCAACGCAGACTGCACAATCTATCACCACATTGTTGCTATTGCACGCATTCTCAGGCAAAAAATGCCGTCCACGCGGCAGAAAGCGGCATTGCCAGCAGAAGGGCAGGAAGCATATTCACAACCGCAAACATTTTGATTCCACAAATACGTAAACCGGTTGCCAACAACAGTAGCCCACCTACGGCGCTGAAATCGGCCATCATGGCTGGCGTCGTTAGGGGCAAAATCATTGCCGCGCAGGTGGCAAGCGTTAGCTGGATTGCCAGCATTGGTACACAAATTGCCGATACCGCGATACCTAATGAACAGGCAAAAATGATGGCCGTGAAGAAATCAAGAAACGACTTGGCGATTAAAATATTAGGATCGCCGGTCATCCCTTCATGTATCGCCCCGAAGATCCCGGTACCACTGGCGCAAAATAGCACGATGATGGCCACATAGCTCTGGATGAAGGATTCGTGCGTGGTGTTGGCATCCGACCGGGTGAAAAGCTGCTGCGCTTTGGCAACCGCGGTATTGATCCCTTTTTCCAGATAACAGAACTCACCAATTAATGCACCGACCAACGTAGCCAGGACCATCACCGGTAGGTTAGCGCATTTGATAACCAGCAAAATACCAATTCCCAAAGAGCACAATCCGAATATGGAGGTCATGGAGGCACGAATGCGTTCCGGTAAATGCTGGCTGAGTAGTGCGCCGAGAACACCACCAAATAAAATGGCGCCAGCATTAATAAAGGGTCCAATTACCACGTTTGCTCCTGCATACCCATTATCGTCTTGATGCTAAAGGCAATTCTCTGGGTAAAATATGTTTTCAGATTGCATTATTATGCCGCGATTGACAGGCGGATTGCTTGTTTATCTGTGAGGTTCAGGCTCCGGATTTTATCTTGCGCCTGAAAGTGAAAGGTGCCATGATTGCGCGAATTTTCTCCTGTCTGAATGGGGCTGCCTGGGATGATATTACTCCCCCTACATCGCCTTCAACATCGCCTTTTTGCGCGACGTTTGCCCCTTCCTGCGACTTATCTTTACGCTCCCACCATGCGGTGAGGGCAGCGCACGCTCACTGCAGGATAACAGTAAAATCAGAGGCTATCTGCTTTTACTGATGTCTGGCGGTCGGGGCTGGTAACCAGTTTGACCTGTCATTTCGTGGGCAAAGCAATATGGCTTTGTCCGGGACTTTTGATTTTCCCGAAACGGGTTATTGCGCTTATGAAATCAATGAAAATTGCCGCCAGTGGAGAACTGGTTTCTCGTCTGTCCAGCCATCGTCAGGTGGTGTCGCTGGACAGTACTGATTTTACTGACGTTGCGGCAGTCGTCATTACCGTTGCGGATAGCCGCAGCGGGATCCTTGCTTTGCTGAAACGCACCGGTTTTCATATACCCGTGTTTCTGTTCGCAGAGTCGGATGTTGATCTGCCGGCGGGCGTGAATGCGGTCATTCGCGGTCAGGCGCAGGACTGGCTGGAGCTGGAGTCTGCTGCCTGTCAGTATGAAGAAAATTTGCTGCCGCCGTTCTATGACACATTGACTCAGTATGTCGAGATGGGGAACAGCACATTTGCCTGCCCAGGACATCAACACGGTGAGTTCTTTAAAAAGCATCCCGCGGGGCGCCATTTCTACGAGTTCTTTGGCGAGAATCTGTTTCGCGCGGATATGTGCAACGCCGACGTTAAGCTTGGCGATCTGCTGATTCATGAAGGCTCGGCGAAACATGCGCAGAAATTTGCCGCGAAAGTTTTCCACGCGGATAAAACCTACTTTGTGCTGAACGGGACCTCTGCGGCCAATAAAGTAGTAACCAATGCGCTGCTGACGCGCGGCGATCTGGTGCTGTTTGACCGTAATAACCATAAGTCGAACCACCACGGTGCGCTGATCCAGGCGGGTGCGACGCCGGTGTATCTGGAAGCGGCGCGTAATCCGTTTGGCTTTATTGGCGGTATTGACGAGCACTGTTTTGATGAGGAGTATCTGCGCCAGCAACTTCGCGAGGTTGCGCCGCAAAAGGCCGATCAACCGCGCCCGTTCCGTCTGGCGATCATTCAGCTCGGCACCTATGACGGTACGATCTACAATGCCCGGCAGGTGATCGACAAGATCGGTCATCTGTGTGATTACATCCTGTTTGACTCCGCATGGGTCGGCTACGAACAATTTATTCCGATGATGGCCGATGGGTCACCGCTGCTGTTGGATCTCGATGCTAACGATCCGGGGATCTTTGTCACCCAGTCGGTACACAAACAGCAGGCCGGATTCTCGCAAACCTCGCAGATCCACAAAAAGGATAACCATATTCGCGGTCAGGCGCGGTTCTGCCCGCATAAGCGTCTGAATAATGCATTTATGCTGCATGCTTCTACCAGTCCGTTTTACCCGCTGTTTGCGGCGCTGGACATTAACGCCAAAATCCATGAAGGCGAGAGCGGTCGTCGGCTGTGGGCGGAGTGTGTGACGCTGGGCATTGAGGCCCGTAAAGCGATTCTTACCCGCTGCAAGATGATTCAGCCGTTTATTCCCCCGGTAGTTGATGGCAAACCGTGGGAAAGCTATCCGACGCAGGTGATTGCCAGCGAGCGCCGCTTCTTTAGCTTTGAACCGGGTGCTAAATGGCATGGTTTTTCCGGCTACGCGCGTGACCAGTATTTCGTTGACCCTTGCAAACTGCTGTTAACCACTCCGGGCATTGACGCACAAACCGGGCAATATACCGAGTTTGGTATTCCGGCGACGATTCTGGCGCATTACCTGCGTGAAAACGGCATCGTACCGGAGAAATGCGACCTTAACTCGATTCTGTTCCTGCTGACCCCGGCAGAAAGCGCTGAGAAACTGGCGCAACTGGTGGCGATGCTGGCGCAGTTTGAGCAGCATATTGAAGACGATACGCCGCTGGCAGATGTGCTGCCAACCATCTTCAATAAGTATCCGGTACGCTATCGGGATTACACCCTGCGTGAACTGTGCCAGGAGATGCACTCACTGTATGTCAGCTTTGATGTGAAAGATCTGCAAAAAGCGATGTTCCGTCAGGAAAGTTTACCTGCCGTGGCGATGAACCCACAGGATGCGAACAGCGCTTTTATCCGTGGTGATGTTGAACTGGTGCGGATTAGTGAAGCAGCTGGCCGCATTGCGGCGGAAGGTGCGCTGCCTTATCCTCCGGGCGTGCTGTGCGTGGTACCGGGCGAAGTATGGGGTGGGGCGGTACAGCAATATTTCCTGGCGCTGGAAGAGGGCGTAAACCTGCTGCCAGGCTTCTCGCCGGAGCTGCAAGGTGTTTACAGTGAAACGGATGCAGACGGTATTAAGCGTCTGTATGGATATGTTGTGAAGTAAGCGCAAAAAAAGCGGGTTACCTTTTGGCAACCCGCTTTTCTCTGCGTAAACGTTAGTGCGCGATAGTCTGGGTGCCTGCTGGAACGCGTACGTGTTTGTATTTAAACAGCGCAACGAAGGCAAAAGCCAGAACCAGCGAGTAACCTGCGAAGATCAACCACACGGTCTGCCAGTCGGTAATACCGTTCAGCGTATAGTGTTCAACGACTTTACCGCTCACCAGTCCGCCCAGAATACAACCGAAGCCGTTGGTCATCATCAGGAACATACCCTGTGCGCTGGCGCGGATTTCAGGGCGTACTTCTTTCTCCACGAACACAGAACCAGAGATGTTGAAGAAGTCGAAGGCGCAGCCGTAAACAATCATCGACAGAACCAGCAGCACGGTACCGAATGGCGTTGGATCGCCGTATGCAAACAGGCCGAAGCGCAGCATCCACGCCACAATACTGATAAGCATCACGTTCTTAATACCGTAACGGCTTAAGAAGAACGGGATGGTCAGGATAAACAGCGTCTCGGAAATCTGTGAAATCGACATCATCACCGATGCGTGTTCCACGATAAAGCTACCGGAGAACAGTGGGTTGTTATCGAAGCTGTGCAGGAAGGTGTTACCAAACATATTGGTAATCTGCAGCTCTGCGCCCAGCATCATTGAGAAGATGAAGAAAATCGCCATACGCTTGTTTTTAAACAGCGCGAAAGCATCCAGACCGAGCATTGATGTCCAGCTCTGGTTTTTCTGCTGATTGGCAACCGGAATATGCGGCAGCGTCAGGGTGAACAGTACCAGTACCAGGGACAATGTCGCACCGATATACAGCTGCATATGGCTCAGTTCAAAGCCGGAGAAGCTCACTGCCCACATCGCCAGAATAAAGCCGATGGTGCCCCAGATACGAATTGGCGGGAAGTCGGTAACGATATCCATCCCGGCAGATTGCAGGCGATAGTAGGAGATGGTGTTGATTAGCCCCAGTGTTGGCATATAGGCCAGGGAGTTAAGCAAGATCACAAAGAACATGGCCCCTGGCGTGGTGACTTCGGCTGCGGCAAACAGCGTTCCTGCACCGACCAGGTGGCAAAGGGCGTAAACCCACTTCGCACTGATCCATTTATCGGCCACGATCCCTAACAGCGTTGGCATAAGCACGGCGGCGATCCCCAGCGAGCTATACACCGCGCCAATGGATGCACCATCGAATTTAAGGGTGACAAACATATAGGAGCCGAGGGTAGTGAGCCAACTACCCCATAAGCAGAACTGCAGAAACGAGAGAACTTTCAGCTGCAGCTTAAGATTCATGTTAATTTCCTCACACCGTAATGCGGATGAATGTTTTAAAAGGCACATTTGCCGTGGCTATATGATGTGATTCTATCAATGAGAGGCACTCTTTTTTTGTTACCTGTGACAAATATTTGCAAACAATTTCTGATTGCAAAGCAAAAGAGTGATGGAGTTAACATTTTTGGTGCTTCAGGCCCCCGTTTTAGGGGGCTGAAGAGGAATACATTAGCGGCGTCGATAGGATTTTTGTGCGGAATTGACCTTGTAAAGGTATCGGCGTGATTCAGCAGAGGGATGTCGGGTGGTCAGCGTTTGATAAACGTCACCAGGAGACATGCTGTTAATGATATTCGCGGCCTGAATTTTATCGTTCGAGAACACGCGTAGCACGCTGCCCGCGCCGCCGTTATACGCGGTGATTACCGCATAGCGACGTGAGGTCGGATTATCGATACCGCCCAAATAGACATTGTTGAGCATTGCCAGATAGGCCGTACCGGTATCAATGTTGCTGGCCGGGTCAAACAAGAAGCTACGGCTTGGTGTGCCTGAGCGCCCTTGCGAGCGGAACACATCTTTCCCGGCGCTGTGCTGTACCACCTGCATCAGTCCCAGCGCATCGGCATGGCTCACCGCATACGGGTTAAACGAAGATTCGGTTTGCATGATAGCCAGAATCAGCGACTCGTCGACGCCATACTTACGTGAAGCCTGACGCACCATGCCAACGTATTTATGCGCGCGCTTATCAAGGTGGTTCGGCACCAGATTGATCGTCACGCTATAGATGATACGCAGGCCATTGCTGCGGCTTTTAAGTCGTGTTTGCAGCAGGTAGTTGGCAAAGTTGGTGGCACGCCCCTCCCAACGAATGGGCTGGCCGGTATTATCAACCACCTGTCCGTACAGGAATGGCTCTTTGGAAATCTTAATGTCGTCGACATCGGAATAGAGGTCGATAGATCCCGGATCATCGCCCATCAGCAATGTCTTAATAATCGCCCGACGCAGGTGTCCGGCGGGATCTGTCCCGGCAATGGTCTCGACGGATATCGTACCGTCATCAAAGTTGATGTGGCTGCGGGTTTGATACTGATCGGTATACTTTACGTAGTCCTTCGGACCCGCAATCAGCACTTCCTTAAATCCCCACAAATTCTCAATATTATGGGCAAATTGCCCCATCAGAATATCAAAACCGTTGGTATCCTTGACCCAGGCTTCGTTATAGGAATCGCCTTTTTTGGTCGAACTGGAACAGGAGATGAGCAACGGCGCAATAACGGCAAGCGCGAGAAATTTTTTCATCATTCCGGGAGTGCGTGTTGTGTTTGTTGTTTGCAAGGACCAGATTAAAACGTAGGCCGGATAAGCGCAGCGCCATCCGGCAACGGTTCTTATGATTCTGGCGTATAGCCTTCAATATGCACATCCTTACCTTCAAACAGGAAGTTAATCATCTCCTGTTCCAGTAACTTACGGTGTTCGACGTTCATCATATTGAGTTTTTTCTCGTTAATCAGCATGGTCTGTTTATGCTGCCATTGCGCCCATGCTTCTTTAGAAATCTCGTTATAAATGCGTTTTCCCAGATCGCCCGGGTACAGCTGAAAATCCTGGCCTTCTGCTTCGCGTTGCAGGAAAGTGCAAAAAATCGTTCTGCTCATAAAAAGTCCTCTCTATCGTCCGGTACGTTAAACGTGTGTACCGGCACGTAATTGCTGTAACAAACGCTCCACGGGAGCCGCCAGTCCGACCGACGGCGGTTGCGCTAAGTTATACCAGAGCGCGTTGCCTTCATCCATGCATGAGGTGAATGAAGACACGGGAAGCCACATAGGCACAATATCTAAGTGGAAATGGCTAAAGGTATGGCGAAACGCATTAAGTTGGGTCAGATTATCTGCGTTAATTTGTCGTTGCGCCAGCCAGTTGCGAAGTCCATCTTCGTCGTCAAACTGCGGAAAACAGTATAAACCACCCCACAAGCCGCTGGGCGGTCGCTGTGAGAGCAGCACTTCGTCATCATGCTGCATCAGTAAAAAATAGCCCGTTCGTTCCGGTAACGTCTGTTTGGGCTTTTTACCGGGATACAGCGCCCAACTTGCATTGGCGCTCGCCACACAGCCATTTTCCAACGGACACAGGGAACATTTAGGTTTTGAGCGCGTACAGACCATGGCGCCTAAATCCATCATCGCCTGATTAAAACGCTCAACACCCTGGGCTGGCGTAACTTGCTCGCTCAGCTCCCACAGCTTCTTTTCGACCTCTTTTTTACCCGGCCAGCCGCTTACAGCATAACAGCGAGCCAGCACGCGTTTGACGTTACCGTCGAGAATCGGAAAATGCTGACCCAGAGAGAGAGAAAGGATCGCGCCTGCGGTTGAACGTCCGACGCCAGGTAGGGCGGCTACTTCATCAAAGGTTTGCGGAAATATACCGCTATGCAGCGTCACAACCTGCTGCGCGGCTTTATGCAGATTTCGCGCACGGGCGTAATAACCCAGCCCGGTCCACAAATGCAGAACTTCATCCAGCGGCGCATGGGCTAAATCCGTTACCGTTGGGAAGCGCGCCATAAAGCGCTCAAAATAAGGGATAACGGTCGCAACCTGAGTTTGTTGCAGCATTACCTCAGAGAGCCATACTTTGTAAGGCGTCTTGTCAATTTGCCAGGGCAGCGTTTTCCGCCCGTATTTGTCGTACCAGCTCAAAACCTGAGCCGAAAATTGAGACGCTTGCATGATTACCGTTTCATTATTGCCGGGGGCAAGATTGCAGCACAGCGGCAACGGGGTGTAAACCGGAACTTTCCGCTGCTCACTTTCTTCCTTTACTTGCATCCGGCAACTAACTTTGGATAATGCCCGTTTTCAGAACTCAAACACAGCAGACTAAACTTTTATGAAGAACGACGTCATTTCACCGGAATTTGATGAAAACGGCCGCCCTCTGCGCCGGATTCGTAGTTTTGTTCGTCGCCAGGGGCGACTGACGAAAGGGCAGGAACACGCGCTGGAAAACTACTGGCCGGTGATGGGCGTTGAGTTCAGCGAAGAGCCTGTAGATTTCGCAGAACTGTTTGGCCGTGACGCGCCAGTCACGCTGGAAATCGGTTTTGGTATGGGAGCGTCGCTGGTTGCAATGGCGAAAGCGCGTCCGGAACAGAATTTCCTCGGCATTGAGGTTCACTCACCTGGCGTTGGTGCGTGTCTGGCTTCAGCCCATGAAGAGGGTGTCGAGAACCTGCGCGTCATGTGCCACGATGCCGTTGAAGTCCTGCATAAAATGATTCCTGACAATTCTTTATCTATGGTTCAGCTGTTTTTCCCTGACCCGTGGCATAAAGCACGTCATAATAAACGCCGTATCGTTCAGGTACCGTTTGCTGAGCATATCTTAAGTAAGCTGAAGCTGGGCGGCGTGTTCCATATGGCGACCGACTGGGAAGCGTATGCGGAGCACATGCTTGAAGTGATGTCCTCGATTGACGGGTATAAAAACCAGTCAGAGAGTAACGATTATGTACCGCGCCCGGAATCGCGCCCGGTAACCAAATTTGAACAACGTGGTCATCGTCTTGGCCACGGCGTATGGGACTTAATGTTCGAGAGGGTGAAATAATGGCAAAGAACCGTAGCCGTCGTCTGCGTAAAAAGATGCACATCGAAGAATTCCAGGAAGTAGGATTTTCGGTTGCATGGCGTTTCCCGGAAGGTACATCTGGAGAGCAGGTCGATCAAATCGTTGATGACTTTATCAATGAAGTTATCGAACCGAACAAGCTGGCTTTTGACGGCAGCGGCTATCTGGCCTGGGAAGGTCTGATCTGTCTGCAGGAAATCGGCAAATGCACCGAAGAACACCAGGCAATCGTGCGTAAGTGGCTGGAAGAGCACAAACTCGAAGAAGTGCGTACCAGCGAACTTTTCGATATTTGGTGGGACTAAGTAGCACAGGGTCGGCAAATGCCGGCCCGATTTGTATTGAGGGAAAGATATGATGCGCAAAACGCTGCTGGCGGCAGTCCTAACGTTCACGGCGATGGCCGCACATGCAGATTACCAGTGCAGCGTCACCCCGCGTGACGATGTGATTTTGAGCCCACAAACGGTGCAGGTGAAGGGCGAGAATGGCGACCTGGTTATTACCCAGGCTGGTGATGTCACCTTCAACGGTAAACAGTACAACCTGAACGCCGCACAGCGTGAGCAGGCCAAAGATTATCAGGCGGCGTTGCGTAGCAGCCTGCCGTGGATCGACGAAGGTGCCAGAGCGCGCGTAGAGAAAGGTCGCGTGGCGCTGGACAAAATCATCGCCAAAGAGGTCGGTGAAAGCAGCAACATGCGTGGCCGCTTAACCAAGCTGGATGCGCAATTGAAAGAGCAGATGAACCGCATCATCGAGCATCGAACTGATGGCCTGACTTTCCATTATAAGGCGATTGATCAGGTCCGCGCGGACGGACAACAGCTGGTTAATCAGGCGATGGGCGGCATTTTGCAGGACAGCATCAACGAAATGGGGGCGAAAGCCGTACTCAAAGGCGGTGGTAATCCACTGCAGGGCGTACTCGGAAGCCTCGGTGGCTTGCAGACCTCAATTCAGAACGAATGGAAGAATCAGGAACAAGACTTCCAGCAGTTTGGCAAAGATGTCTGTTCCCGCGTTGTGACGCTGGAAAACGATCGTAAAACGCTGGTTAGCACTCTGAAATAATCTTCACCTCTTATTAACGGCACAGAAACATTCTGTGCCGTTTTATTTTGTATATTTCTGTTTTTTTTAATATCCATCTCTAAGAACGGCAATTTGGTGGAGATATAAATCTGGTTAATTGGAACTCGTCACATTATTCATCTGTAGGATAGACATAATGCTGCAAATTCAAGTAACTGGAGAAATAACATGGAGTTTTTCAAGAAAACGGCACTTGCCGCACTGGTTATGGGTTTCAGCGGCGCGGCGCTTGCACTGCCAAACATCACCATTTTAGCGACCGGTGGGACGATTGCCGGCGGCGGTGATTCCGCGACAAAATCTAACTACACGGCAGGCAAGGTTGGCGTAGAAAATCTGGTTGAGGCCGTACCTCAATTGAAAGATATCGCTGTCGTTAAAGGTGAGCAGGTGGTGAATATCGGCTCCCAGGATATGAATGACGAAGTCTGGTTAACGCTGGCGAAAAAGATTAATACCGAGTGTGATAAAACCGACGGCTTCGTGGTAACACATGGTACGGATACCATGGAAGAAACCGCCTATTTCCTCGACCTGACCGTCAAGTGCAACAAGCCGGTGGTGCTGGTCGGTGCAATGCGTCCGTCTACGGGTATGAGCGCTGATGGCCCGTTCAACTTGTATAACGCGGTAGTAACTGCCGCAGACAAAGCCTCTGCCAACCGCGGAGTGCTGGTGGTGATGAACGACACCGTTATGGATGGTCGTGACGTGACTAAAACCAACACTACCGACGTCGCTACCTTCAAATCCGTTAACTACGGCCCGTTGGGTTACATCCATAACGGTAAAATCGACTACCAGCGTACGCCTGCGCGTAAGCACACCACGTCTACTCCGTTCGATGTGTCTAAGCTGACCGAGCTGCCGAAGGTTGGGATTGTTTATAACTACGCTAATGCCTCCGATCTGCCGGCAAAAGCGCTGGTGGATGCGGGTTACGCCGGGATCGTCAGTGCGGGTGTAGGTAACGGTAACCTGTATAAAACCATTTTCGATACGCTGGCAACCGCCGCGCATAAAGGTACCGTTGTAGTGCGTTCATCCCGTGTACCAACGGGCGCCACTACACAGGATGCAGAAGTTGATGATGCAAAATACGGATTTGTGGCTTCAGGTTCCCTGAACCCGCAAAAAGCACGTGTTCTGCTGCAGCTTGCGCTGACTCAAACCAAGGATCCTAAGCAGATCCAGGAAATGTTTAATCAGTATTAATCGATGAAGGTGGCTGCGCTTACCGCCCTAACCCTGTAGGCCGGATTAGACGCAGCCGCCATCCGGCAATTTTCCTGATGGCGCTACGCTTATCAGGCCTACGTTCACCAGCCATCACTCCGCCAGAAACAGCTCCAGCAGCGAATTCAAGAACAGCTTACCGTGTTGGGTAATCTGCCAGTACTCATCGCATTCACTCAGGTAGCCCTGGGAAATAGCCTCATCGATCTGTCGACGAATAACGTCTTCGGTAAGACCGGTATATTGCGTGAACTCCGCGCGAGGCGCGGCTTCCAGCAGCCGGAAACGGTTCATGAAGAACTCGAACGGCTTATCGGCTTCGGCGACATCGCACTGGCTTTCGAGATAACGCCCTTGCATATACCCACGCGGATGCCGTGTTTTGGTGGTGCGCAGGATGCGTCCGTCAGGGAATGTGATCTTACCGTGTGCGCCGCAGCCAATGCCAAGATAGTCGCCAAAACGCCAGTAGTTAAGGTTGTGCTGACACTGATAACCCGGTCTGGCGTAGGCTGAGGTTTCGTACTGCTGATATCCCGCGGCGGTAAGTAGCTGGTGGCCTTGCTCAAAAATATCCCACAGCGCGTCATCGTCCGGTAAAACCGGCGGTCGGGAACCGAACAGCGTGTTGGGTTCGATGGTCAACTGATACCAGGAAAGATGCGGTGGGTTGAGCGCGATGGCCTGCTGTAAATCGCCCAGCGCCTCTTCCAGCGTCTGATCCGGTAAACCATGCATCAGGTCGAGGTTAAAACTGCGTAGCCCCAGACCGCTCGCCAGGTGTGCTGCTCGTTTGGCTTCTTCCGGCCCGTGAATACGTCCCAGACGTTCGAGTTTGGCGGAGCTAAAGCTCTGTACGCCAATCGAGATACGGTTGACGCCAGCGCGTTGATAATCCACAAAGCGATCGGCTTCCACCGTCCCGGGATTCGCCTCCATCGTGATTTCTGCATCTTCGGCCAGATTCAGCCGTGCTCGCACGCCGTCGAGCAGCGTTTGCATCGCCGGGCCAGAAAGCAGGCTCGGCGTGCCACCACCGATAAAAATCGTCTTTACTTCACGGCCCTGGGCATGGGCCACCTCAGTATCCAGATCGCTCAGTAGATGCTGCACATAGTCGTCATGAGGGACTTCGCCCTTTAGCGCATGCGAGTTGAAGTCGCAGTACGGGCATTTCTGCACGCACCACGGGATGTGAATATAAAGACTTAGCGGCGGAAGCTTAACCATTACGCAGGGCATCCAGCAGCAGCTTCAGCGCCTGTCCGCGGTGAGAAATTGCACTCTTTTCTTCACGGGTCAGTTCGGCTGCGGTTTTCCCTTCAGACGGCACAAAGAAGATCGGGTCGTAGCCAAAACCACCGTTTCCGGCAGGTTCGCGGGTAATCACGCCCGGCCAGCTTCCGTGGCACACAACAGGCGTTGGATCGTCTGCATGGCGCATATACACCAGCACACAATGGAACTGCGCCTGGCGCTTGTCATCAGGAATATCCTGCAGGGTGTGAAGCAGTTTTTCCAGGTTCTGCTGATCGGTCGCATCTTCGCCGGAATAGCGGGCTGAATAGATACCCGGCGCGCCGCCAAGGGCATTTACTGCCAGACCTGAGTCATCAGCAATGGCCGGTAAGCCGGTAATTTGCGCGGCATGACGCGCCTTCAGAATGGCGTTCTCAATAAACGTCAGCCCGGTCTCGTCTGCAGAATCAACACCCAGTTCCGTTTGGGCAACAACACCAAGACCGAAATCACTCAGAAGAGAGGCGAGTTCACGCACTTTACCGGCATTGCCGGTCGCGAGGACAACTTTTTGCATGGGATACCTAATCAGTTAACGCCGCAATTTCGGGCGGGATCTGTTGCGGATGAATGATTTTAACCTGTTTGTGACGACCAAGCTCGCCCTTCTCAATGACGACCTGGCTTTTTGCCACACGGAACTGTTTGCCGAGAAACTTCACCAGATGGCTATTGGCCTGGCCATCAACCGGTGGGGCGGTAATGGCGACTTTAACTTCGTCGCCATGTAAACCCACAATACTGTCACGGCTGGCTTTAGGCTGAATATAGAGCCGTAAAACCAGACCGTCGTCGCAGGGTGTAACGGCACTCATAGCGCCATCCACAGCCCCGGCAGCAGCATGTTGCCTGTCGCCTGTAACACTTCCGCGATGCCCATGTTAATAACGTAGAGCAGCAGAACCAGAATCATTGGGGAGAAATCGATCCCGCCCATGCCTGGAAGTATGCGACGGATAGGACGCAGCAGCGGATCTGCCAGTTGAATCAGCACGTACTCTACAGGACTGCGGCCCTGGCTGACCCAGCTCATAATCGCCATCACAAGCAGCACCCAGAAAATCAACAGCCCGATAGTCTTCAGGACAATCAGTACGGCGGCGATCCAGATGATCGGCTGGAACGTGACCACCTTAAACAGCACGATTGCTTTGATAAAGCTGAGAACGAGCGCAACTAATGCTGAGGCGCTGTCGATCGGTCCCATCGGGGGAATAATGCGGCGTAACGGCCCAATGATGGGCTGAGTGATTTTCACTATAAACTGCGAGAACGGGTTGTAAAAATCGCAGCGAGACCATTGCATCCACACGCGCAGCAGCAGCGCCATGGTATACAGCTCAATTACCGTTGAGAGCAGGAAGGTCAACGTATTCATGGTGTTCCTTAGTTTTCCTTATTTTTTAGTGTAATCACGAGCACCAAAAATGGCAGTGCCAATGCGCACCATCGTGCTACCCGCCGCGATGGCGGCATCCATATCATCAGACATTCCCAGTGAGAGAGTGTCGATGCCTGGGTAGCGTGTTTTCAACCCGGCAAATGCTACCGCCATTTGCTGTGCAACTTCAAACTGCCTTACATAATCTGACTCTGGAGCCGGAATCGCCATCAGACCACGCAGGGTAATGCGCGGCAGTGCAGCGACTTCAGCGGCCAGTGCATCAAGCTCTGCCAGCGGAATTCCTGACTTACTGTTCTCATCGCTGATATTAATTTGAATCAGTACATTGAGCGGCGGCAGTTCCGCCGGGCGCTGTTCGCTCAGACGGGCAGCGATACGCAGGCGGTCGATCGTATGGCACCAGTCAAAGTGCTCAGCGACCAGACGACTTTTGTTGGACTGCAGCGGGCCGATAAAGTGCCACTGCAGATCGTTGACGCCTTTTTCCTGGAAGTAGCGGATTTTATCCACCCCTTCCTGCACATAGTTTTCACCGAAGGCACGCTGCCCGGCGGCAATGGCTTCTTCGATGGCGCTCGCAGGTTTGGTTTTACTGACTGCAAGCAACGTAACTTCTTCTGAAGACCGCCCGCAACGCGTCGCGGCGGCTGAGATTTTGTCCCGGACATGTGCCAGGTTATGCGCGATATCGTTCATTTTCCGAGGATGTTCATATGAATATGGAAGAAATAGTGGCCCTTAGTGTAAAGCATAACGTGTCGGATCTACACCTGTGCAATGCATGGCCTGCGCGCTGGCGCATACGTGGAAAAGTCGAAATCGCACCCTTTACTACGCCTGACGTGGAGAATCTGCTGATGTGCTGGCTCAGTGAGCAACAACAGGTACAGTGGCAGGAACAGGGGCAGATTGATTTTGCTATTGCGCTGGCCGGTTCCCAGCGGCTGCGCGCCAGTGCTTTTGTTCATCAACAGGGAACCTCACTGGCGCTAAGATTGCTCCCGCTTGATTGTCCATGTTTAGACGATCTCCAGACCCCTGACGTCATACCTGAACTGCTGCGCAGTGAAAATGGGTTAATTCTGGTGACAGGCGCTACCGGTAGCGGTAAATCAACGACCCTGGCGGCGATGGTAGAGTACCTTAATCAGCATGTTGCGGGGCATATTCTGACGCTGGAAGACCCGATTGAATATCGCTACACCAGCCAGCGTTGTCTTATTCAACAACGGGAGGTGGGCGTACACTGCGCTTCTTTTGCCGCCGGTTTACGCGGCGCGCTGCGTGAAGATCCCGACGTCATTTTGCTGGGCGAACTGCGCGACGCGGAAACCATTCGTCTGGCATTAACGGCAGCGGAAACCGGGCATCTGGTGCTGGCAACGTTACATACGCGAGGGGCGGCACAGGCCATCGCGCGGCTGGTGGACACCTTTTCGGCAACAGAGAAGGATCCGGTGCGTAACCAGTTAGCAGACAGCCTGCGGGCGGTACTTTCGCAAAAGCTGGAGGAAGATAAGCTGGGAGGACGCGTGGCGCTATTTGAGCTGCTCGTCAACACGCCAGCCGTGGGCAATTTGATTCGTGAAGGGAAAACGCATCAGCTGCCCGGCGTAATTCAAACCGGGCAACAGACAGGTATGCAGACATTTGCACAAAGTCAGCAGCAGCGTCAGGCGCAGGGACGGATTTAGTAACCCTGCTCGAAATAGCTTTCGAGGATGACCACGGCAGAAGCGGAATCTACTTTGCCTTTATTCAACGCCCGGTATCCGCCTTGTTCGAACAGGCCGGAGCGGGCCTCGACGGTGCTCAAGCGTTCATCGTGCAGCGTTACGGTTACGCCAAAGCGACCGTGAATACGGTTAGCGAACTTACGCGCGCGCGCGGTAAGGGGCTGTTCTGTGCCATCCATGTTGAGTGGTAGGCCGACAATGATTTCATCCGGCTGCCATTCTTTCAGCAGGCGTTCAATCAAACTCCAGTCTGGCGTACCGTCCTGCGCCTTAATGGCGGGCAACGGTCTGGCCGTACCGGTAATGCGCTGACCAACAGCAACACCAATACTTTTCGTACCAAAATCAAAAGAGAGTAATGTTCCGCTCATCAGGCATGTCCCGCCACGCCTGGCATGGTCTGAATATCTATCCCGATAAGTTTCGCCGCATCGCGCCAGCGGTCGGCAATCGGCGTTTTGAATAAGATGTTGAGGTCTGCGGGCGCCGTGAGCCAGGCGTTATCCAGTAACTCTTGTTCCAGTTGACCTTTTTCCCATGATGAATAACCCAGCGCAACCAGCACTTCGGACGGTTGTTCTTGTGTGCCCAGGGTTTCTAGTACATCGCGGGAGGTGGTGATGATGGTGTTATCTGAAATGCGGATACTGGATGCAAAACGTGACGGCGGGGTATGCAGAATAAATCCACGGTCTTCCGCCAGCGGGCCGCCGAGCATCACTGGTTTATCCAGACGAATGGCCGGATCGCGTTCTTCTGGGGTAATCTTCAGCTTTTCCAGAATCCCTTCAATTTGTAAGTTTTCCAGAGGCTTATTAACGATAATCCCCATTGCTCCGTTCTCATTATGTTCACAGATGTACACCACGGAACGGCGGAAAATCGGATCCTGGAGAGCAGGCATGGCAATCAGAAAGTGATGCTGTAAATTCATTGTCAGAGGTTCTGTTTCCTGGTTCAAAAAAGCAACAGAGCCCAGTATGTGGGCAAAGCTCGAAGATGTCACCCTCTGAAGATAGCATTGCCGGATGACGGCTTCGCCTAATCCGGTCTGCGGGGTGCAATTTCAGGCCGGATAAGACGCGATGGCGTCGCTATCCGGCAACGTATTTACTTCTGCAAACGCGCCTCAATGGCATCCATCAGCATACCGGTAATCGAAACCGGGAACTCCGCTTCGATTTCACGAATACAGGTTGGGCTGGTAACGTTAATTTCCGTCAGACGATCGCCAATGATATCCAAACCGACAAAAATCAAACCTTTCGCTTTCAGCGTTGGCCCAATGCGACGTGCAATTTCCCAGTCGCTGTCGGTCAATGGACGCGGCTCACCACGACCGCCAGCGGCCAGGTTACCACGGGTTTCGCCGCCCTGCGGAATACGCGCCAGGCAATAAGGAACGGGTTCGCCATCGACCACCAGGACGCGTTTATCGCCATCTTTAATTGCTGGCAGATAGTTCTGCGCCATGCAGTAGCGGGTACCGTGCTCGGTCAGCGTTTCAGCAATGACGCCAAGGTTCGGGTCGCCTTCCTTCACACGGAAAATAGATGCGCCGCCCATACCATCCAGCGGTTTGAGAATGATGTCGCTGTGTTTTTGCCAGAAGGCTTTCAGCTGCGCTTTGTTACGCGTGACCAGCGTTTCCGGCGTCAGGTCGGCAAACCATGCGGTGAACAGCTTTTCGTTGCAGTCGCGCAGGCTCTGCGGTTTGTTGACGATCAGCGTCCCTTTTTCTTCTGCACGTTCCAGAATATAGGTAGCGTAGATGAACTCGGTATCAAACGGCGGATCCTTACGCATCAGAATAACGTCCAGGTCTGCCAGCGGGAGATCCTGCTCGCTCTTGAACTCATACCATTTGTCGTAGTTCTGCTCTACGCTCAGGGTACGCGTATGGGCACGGGCTTCACCGTTGATCAGATAAAGATCGGCCATCTCCATATAATGAATTTCGTAACCGCGACGTTGCGCTTCCAGCAGCATAGCGAAGCTGGAATCTTTCTTGATGTTGATGCTTGCGATGGGATCCATCACGATGCCGAGCTTGATCATTGTCTTCTCCGTTTATGCCTTAGCCCAGATCGCCAAAACGCACCTGTAGCGCAGTAATGGCGGTGAGCGCGGTTGTCTCAGTACGCAGAACGCGAGGTCCTAACAGAATATCAGTAAACTGATAACGTGCGGTCATGGCAATTTCATCTGCCGACAACCCGCCTTCCGGGCCAATCAGCAAGCGGATGCGCTCCACCGGCAGCGGCAGCGTATTGATGCTGGCGCTGGCGCGCGGATGCAGGTTCAGTTTCAGACCTTCGTCCTGTTCCGCGCACCATGCTTCCAAATCCATTGCCGGGCGAATTTCGGGCACCCGGTTTCGACCGCACTGTTCGCAGGCGGCAATGGCGATTTTCTGCCACTGCTGGAGCTTCTTGTTCAGGCGTTCACTGTCCAGTTTAACGCCGCAGCGCTCAGAAAAAAGTGGCGTAATGAGGCTTACACCCAGTTCGATCGATTTCTGGATAGTGAATTCCATTTTTTCGCCGCGCGACATCACCTGACCCAGGTGGATGTGCAACGGCGACTCACGATCGTCGAGTTCAGCGTTAAGTACCTTCACATCCACGCTTTTTTTACTGGCGTGGGTGATTTCAGCGTCGAATACCTGATTGCTGCCATCAAACAGCTGTAGCGCCTGACCCGGTCCCATACGCAGCACGCGGCCGATATGGTTGGCTGCATCTTCACACAGTGAAATTTGGCTGCCGGAAGTGATTGGCTCAGGGTGATAAATGCGAGGAATGCGCATAGTTAAACATCCGCGTCATGGCCCTGGGCTACGAAAGGCCAGGGCATGGTTAAAAATATTGACGCTAGTGTAGGTTAGCTCTTTTGCGCCTGGCAAGCGCGTTGCACATATGGGTTATGGTTCCCCTGTACCTTTGCAATGCGTTCGTCGCGCTCACACTCCCAGTCGGTGACCGGATATTGCTTATTCCAGGCGTTAAAAAGCTGAGTTTGCTGGCGGGAGAGCGTTAGAGAGTACTGGTCGCGCATGTAAAAATAGGTACGAGCAATGGCACCGCGGGCGCGGGCTGGCGGCTCGGCAACTTTCTCTTTGAAGTCGACCTTCATGGCGCATTGCCCATACTGACCCTCGCCACCGTTCCACTGGCTGTACATGAAGTTAGCGCGATCGCCATTTACCTCACCCACCGCAGGTTGCAGGTTATGCATGTCGCTTTCCATTTTGCGATAGACCGGATCTTTGGCGCAGTTTTTACGCCCTCCGTCCTGCCAGCACTGACGCTGATGACCAAATTGCCAGGCGGGGACAACGTGCTCCCATTCAATTCGACTGGCGCGGTTTTCATTTTTTCGCACTTTATAGCCGCAGGATTCGAGGTCAACGATCCCTTTTTTGCCTTGCCAGTTAATTTTACAACCGCAGTAGAAATCGCCCGGCGCATCGGCGTTCACCTTGACGCCTGCTGCTTTTGCCTGAGAAAAACTGTTGATGCCTTCGGCTAAAACCGGGCCTGAAAACGCAGCGGCTAACAGGGCCGCAGCAAAAGAAAAATGACGGTACATCACAAACTCCGTGTCAAAACGAGCCCGCAACGTAGCGAAAGTTATTCCAGTATGCAATCAGTTAGGTCAGAAAAGTTCCTGATAATTCTGAAGATTATTCTGCAACCAGCGGTTCGCCGCAGTGAACACAGCGGTAGGTGGCCTCACCGCGCACAACGCGGTTATGGCGGCGGACGGTCAGTTGGTGCTCCTGACACTTACAGCGGTAAGTAAAGGTCTTGCGCTGCACCGATTGCAGTTCAAACTGATGCGTGCGCCGGGCCGGTACGCCCAGTACGCTTTCCATCATCCATTTCCACTCTTTTCCGTGTGGCGGCACGCGCCCAAAGTGCTTCCACACCAGTAAATGCGCCAGTTCATGGGGCACAACTTCGTTAATGAATGCGTCGACGTTTTCCATCAGCAGGACGGGATTAAGGCGAATTTCATAGGTTTGTAGCCACGCAGTGCCGGCGGCGGTGCCGCGCTGTTGGTAAACCAGCTTTGGCTCCGGATATTGGCGTTCGAGCTTGAGATTGGCCTGGGCGAGTTTTTCCCGCAGGCTACGCATAACGGCTTGCTGGATGGCGATAGGGAGACGGGAGGTTTTCATAACGCCAGAGGATAGTGCGACAGGGAAGGGACTGCAAGAGGAAGGCTTCCTCCGCTGGGGAGGAAGCCTTTGGTGATTAGTCGTGTGCGCCAATTTCGCGCAGTTTACGACCCTTCATCAGGTTACGCTCAATGTGTTCCAGAGAGACGTTTTTAGTTTCAGGGATCAGCCACAGAGTCAGGAAGATGAACAGTACGTTCAGGCCGCCGTAGACCCAGAAGGTGTTGGCGCTGCCCAGCGAGTTCAGCATCGTCAGGAAGGTTGCGCCGACGATCATGTTGGCAATCCAGTTGGTTGCAGTAGAGCAGGTGATGCCGAAATCGCGGCCTTTCAGCGGCTGGATTTCAGAGCACAGTACCCAAATCAGCGGACCGGCGCTCATGGCAAAGCCAACGATAAACATCAGCAGCATCAGTACTGCGAAGTATTGTGCGGATGCCGAGTGAATACCCACGTGCATCATTGTACCCAGCACGCCCATACCAACGGCCATCACGATAAAGCCAAGGATCAGCGTAGGCTTGCGGCCCCAACGGTCAACCAGGCCAATGGCGATAAAGGTTGCCAGCACGTTGGTCAGACCGACGATAACAGTCCCCCACATCTGCTCGGTGGTGTTGGTGTAGCCCGCCAGCTCAAAGATTTTCGGTGCGTAATACATGATGACGTTCATCCCGGTGAACTGCTGCATCACCTGCAACAGAACGCCAAGGAATACCGCACGACGGAAGTTGCTATTTTCTTTAAACAGCGCCCAGCCACTCTGCTTTACCTGCAGACTTTCACGGATTTCATCCAGCTCGCGTTTGGCTTCTGCGCTGGTGTCACGCAGACGCAACAGGACGCGTTCAGCATCAACAAAACGACGTTTAGCTGCAAACCAACGTGGGCTGTCCGGCAGGAAGATAACGCCAACCAGAAGCAGCAGGGCAGGGATGATGATTACACCCAGCATCCAGCGCCATGCGCCGCTGTAGCTAAAGGCTGTATCGGAAAGATACGCGCCCAAAATACCGATGGTGATCATCAGCTGATACATAGAGATCATGCTGCCACGAATCTTTTCCGGGGCAATTTCAGACAGGTACAGTGGCGCGGTATAAGACGCAACGCCTACAGCCAGGCCGAGCAGCACGCGGGAAACCAGCAGGACTTCAACGTTTGGCGCAGCGGCGGAGAACAGTGAACCCGCAACAAACAAGATCGCACCGATCATCAGGCTTTTTTTGCGTCCCAGTTTGAAGGAGAGCCAACCGCTGCCGACAGCACCTACCGCCGCACCAAACATCATGGAACTCACCACCCATTCCTGAGTGTGCGGGGTAATTTGAAACTCGTCGGTGATGAACGGTAAAGCACCGGCAATAACACCGATATCCAGGCCAAAAAGTAATCCAGCCAGGGCAGCCAGAAAGCAGACAAAAAATGTCATGGCTTTGTTGGAACGCCCCGTTTTTTTATTGTCAGGCATGATGCCCTCCGGTTGGGTAGCTAGTTTTGTTGATGTTAAGGGTAGGTGAGTACGGGGTAAAAAAATGCGAATCACATCACATTAGTGTAATCGCTTACACTGTCATTCATGCGGCTTATTAGTTAACTAATTGAAAGTTAGTATTATTTATTGGGATTAAATAATGTTGGTCGTCTGAATTTAAGACAATAATGAAAGATAATGTAACGGTGATGCAAGTGTGCTGGCTAAGAGATGTTAATTCAAGGTAGAGGGAAATATGGTGTGATGTAATCGCTTTCATTTTCATTTAAAGCAATAGTAATCATCGCGGTTTGGTGATGGATGTGGGAGAGGAAATAGGTATAAAAAAAGACCAGCGCGAGGCTGGTCTTCATAAGCGTTAAGTCTGGTTTAAATTACTTCAGACCGGCAGCGTCGCGCAGCAACTGTGCTTTGTCGGTTTTTTCCCATGGGAAATGTTCGCGACCAAAGTGACCGTAAGCAGCGGTTTCTTTGTAAATCGGGTGCAGCAGATCCAGCATCTGAATCAGGCCATACGGGCGCAGGTCGAAGAACTCACGCACTAGAAGGGTCAGCTGCTCTGAAGGCACTTTTTCAGTACCGAACGTTTCCACCATGATAGATGTCGGTTCTGCCACGCCGATTGCGTAGGAAACCTGAATCTCACAACGGTCAGCCAGGCCTGCGGCAACGATGTTTTTCGCTACGTAACGGGCTGCATAGGCTGCGGAACGGTCAACTTTAGACGGATCTTTACCAGAGAATGCACCGCCGCCGTGACGCGCCATGCCGCCGTAGGTATCAACGATGATTTTACGACCGGTCAGACCGCAGTCGCCCATCGGGCCGCCGATAACGAAACGACCAGTTGGGTTGATGAAGAATTTGGTCGAAGCGGTCAGCCATTCAGTCGGCAGTACCGGCTTGATGATCTCTTCCATAACGGCTTCTTGCAGCGATTTCTGGTCGATATCTTCAGAGTGCTGAGTAGACAGAACAACCGCATCAATACCGACGATTTTGCCGTCGTCATACTGGAAGGTTACCTGGCTTTTGGCATCCGGACGCAGCCAGGATAAGGTGCCGTTTTTACGCACTTCAGCCTGACGCTGCACCAGACGGTGAGCATAGGTAATAGGTGCTGGCATCAGCACGTCGGTTTCGTTGGTTGCATAACCAAACATCAGGCCCTGGTCGCCTGCGCCCTGTTCCAGCGGATCGGCACGGTCAACACCCTGGTTGATGTCCGGAGACTGTTTACCAATCGCGCTCAGTACCGCGCAAGAGTTGGCGTCAAAGCCCATGTCGGAATGCACATAGCCAATTTCGCGAACCGTGTTACGGGTGATCTCTTCGATATCAACCCATGCGCTGGTGGTGATCTCACCGCCAACTAAAACCATACCGGTTTTGACGTAGGTTTCGCAGGCAACGCGTGCTTTTGGATCCTGTTCCAGGATTGCATCCAGCACAGCATCAGAGATTTGGTCAGCGATTTTGTCAGGATGCCCTTCTGATACGGACTCGGACGTAAAAAGGTGTTTTGCCATATTTAATTTCACCTAAGGAGAATTTGGTTAGCTCAAACTGTCGAGTGGAATAGCCATGTGTAGAAGATTCTACCATGAGTCTGCAGATGACGGACACTGGCAGTCTGAGTGTTAATCGGTATAGATGGATTAACATCTGGACGGCTATTTTAGGACAGTTCTTCGCCTGATTTCCAGCTTTTTTTGATTGAGGTCGCATTGTACTGAAAATGTAACTGGAAATTTTTCCTGACGGTGCTGGCAATGTGCATATTTATCTTTTGCTTTTTGACTTTCTTATCGGTATAAAACGCGGCGCGCGGCTCATACAAAAGCACACGACGTTTTCATCGTGTTGCCACTTCCAGCCGGGTTAAAACTTTAGCTTTGGCTTGTGGGTTCGTTCCGTAAGGAGCAACCGTGGAGGTGATACGAGATAATGAACCGTTGTATTCTGCAGAATCTGTCGCACCGTTCTGGTGTACATATGTCCCCCGCAATCTGCATCTCTGCTTTGCATACCTGTCGATGTTATATACACAAAATCATTTATGCTGCGTCGAGGCGGCAAGTGAATGAGTCCCCTGAACGTACGAGTAGTACGTGACTGGGGCGAATGAGCGTAGCCAACAAAGAGGCTGCATGAAGGATGAAGTGTATACCCATCTCGGCGTATCTCAGGACTCAAGAGCCGGTAACGGTCACTAAGAACTGAACAAGGGCGCTCTTGGTAAACAAGAGTTTTCTCGTGGTTTCGCCGAACCGTCAGCATTAAGTTCGGTTACGTGTTTACATTGATATGAAAAAGAAACCGGTCGCACAGTCGGAGCGTCAGCACTATCTGCTGCAAATTCTGCCTGTATTTGGGTTGTTATCGCGTCTTCGGATTGCGATAGTAGTCAACTGTTTTACACTTGTTAATAAAATTGAGGTTCGCTATGTCTGACGACATTTCTTTGGGTTCGCCTTCGTCAGCAGGCGAACACGGTGTACTACGCTCCATGCAGGAGGTTGCAATGAGTTCCCAGGAAGCCAGCAAGATGCTGCGTACTTACAATATTGCCTGGTGGGGTAATAACTACTACGACGTCAATGAACTGGGTCACATCAGCGTGTGCCCGGATCCGGACGTACCCGAAGCGCGCGTTGACCTTGCTGAGTTGGTGAAAGCCCGTGAAGCGCAGGGCCAGCGTTTGCCTGCATTGTTCTGCTTCCCGCAGATCCTGCAACACCGTCTGCGTTCGATTAACGCCGCGTTTAAACGTGCCCGTGAATCTTACGGTTACAACGGTGACTATTTCCTCGTTTACCCGATCAAGGTCAACCAGCACCGCCGCGTGATTGAATCGCTGATCCACTCCGGCGAACCGCTGGGACTGGAAGCGGGTTCCAAAGCTGAACTGATGGCCGTTCTGGCTCATGCCGGAATGACCCGTAGCGTGATCGTGTGTAACGGTTATAAAGACCGCGAATATATCCGTCTGGCGCTGATTGGCGAGAAGATGGGCCATAAGGTCTATCTGGTCATCGAGAAGATGTCTGAAATCGCTATCGTGCTGGATGAAGCTGAACGCCTGAATGTCGTTCCGCGTCTGGGCGTGCGTGCGCGTCTGGCGTCGCAGGGCTCCGGCAAGTGGCAGTCCTCAGGCGGGGAAAAATCGAAATTCGGCCTGGCGGCAAACCAGGTGCTGCAACTGGTCGAAATTCTGCGCGAGCGCGGTCGTCTGGACAGCATTCAGTTGCTGCACTTCCACCTTGGCTCGCAGATGGCGAACATTCGTGATATCGCCACCGGCGTACGTGAATCGGCGCGTTTCTACGTTGAGCTGCACAAGCTTGGCGTCAATATCCAGTGCTTCGACGTGGGCGGTGGTCTGGGCGTGGATTACGAAGGTACCCGTTCGCAGTCTGACTGTTCCGTAAACTACGGCCTGAACGAATACGCCAACAACATTATCTGGGCGATTGGCGACGCCTGTGAAGAACACGGTCTGCCGCACCCAACGGTGATTACTGAATCGGGTCGTGCCGTTACCGCGCACCATACCGTGCTGGTATCTAACATTATCGGCGTTGAGCGTAGCGAAATTACCGAAGCGACGCCTCCGGCAGACAACGCGCCGCGCTCCCTGCAAAGCATGTGGGAAACCTGGCAAGAGATGCATGAACCGGGAACTCGCCGTTCGCTGCGTGAATGGCTGCACGACAGCCAGATGGATCTGCACGATATTCACGTTGGTTACTCTTCAGGTACCTTTAGTCTGCAAGAGCGCGCGTGGGCTGAGCAGCTTTATCTGAACATGTGCCATGAAGTGCAGAAACAACTCGACCCGAGCAACCGCGCGCATCGCCCGATTATCGACGAGCTGCAGGAGCGTATGGCGGATAAGATTTACGTCAACTTCTCGCTGTTCCAGTCGATGCCAGATGCGTGGGGGATCGATCAGCTGTTCCCGGTAATGCCGCTGGAAGGACTGAATCAGGTACCTGAGCGCCGCGCGGTGCTGTTGGATATCACCTGTGACTCTGATGGCGCTATCGACCACTACGTTGACGGTGATGGCATTGCGACCACCATGCCGATGCCGGAATATGACCCGGAGAACCCGCCGATGCTGGGCTTCTTTATGGTGGGTGCGTACCAGGAGATCCTCGGCAACATGCACAACCTGTTTGGTGATACCGAAGCGGTTGACGTGTTCGTCTTCCCTGACGGCAGCGTAGAAGTTGAGCTGTCCGACGAAGGGGATACCGTGGCGGATATGTTGCAGTACGTGCAGTTGGATCCGAACACCTTGCTGACGCAGTTCCGTGACCAGGTGAAAAACACCGATCTGGATACCGAGCTGCAGCAACAGTTCCTCGAAGAGTTTGAGGCCGGTCTGTACGGTTATACTTATCTGGAAGACGAGTAACGATAAATGCCTGCTGGCGCTACGCTTACCGGGCCTACGGAAGTAGGCCGGATAAAGCGAAGCCGCATTTGTGGCACTTACTTGAATCCGTACAAAATAACGGCGATAATTTGCCGTAAATATGCAGTTACCAAATCAATCCCTTCCTCGTCGGGCTTAACGACGCGGAGGGGATTTTTTTTCATCGATTTTTAAAGAGGTCAGTACATGAGCACCTTAGGTCATCAATACGACAACTCCCTGGTTTCTAACGCCTTTGGTTTTTTACGTCTGCCGATGAACTTCATGCCATACGACAGCGACGCCGATTGGGTGATCACCGGCGTACCGTTTGATATGGCAACGTCTGGTCGTGCGGGCGGGCGTCATGGTCCGGCGGCGATCCGTCAGGTTTCCACTAACCTGGCGTGGGAGCATAACCGCTTCCCGTGGAACTTCGATATGCGCGAGCGCCTGAACGTGGTGGACTGCGGCGATCTGGTTTATGCCTTCGGTGATGCGCGTGAAATGAGTGAAAAACTGCAGGCTCATGCTGAGAAGCTGCTTTCTGCCGGTAAGCGCATGCTCTCCTTCGGCGGCGACCACTTCGTCACGTTGCCGCTGCTGCGCGCGCACGCAAAACACTTTGGTAAAATGGCGCTGGTGCACTTTGATGCCCACACCGACACCTACGCGAACGGCTGCGAATTCGACCACGGCACCATGTTCTACACTGCGCCAAACGAAGGGCTGATCGATCCGAATCACTCTGTGCAGATTGGTATTCGTACCGAATTCGACAAAGACAATGGCTTTACCGTGCTGGATGCCTGCCAGGTGAACGATCGCAGCGTAGATGACATCATCGCCCAGGTTAAGCAGATTGTCGGTGATATGCCGGTGTATCTGACCTTTGATATCGACTGCCTGGATCCAGCATTTGCGCCGGGTACCGGTACGCCAGTGATCGGCGGTCTGACTTCCGATCGCGCGATCAAGCTGGTACGTGGTCTGAAAGATCTGAACATCGTCGGGATGGATGTTGTTGAAGTGGCTCCGGCCTACGATCAGTCAGAGATCACCGCGCTGGCGGCAGCTACGTTGGCTCTGGAAATGCTGTATATTCAGGCGGCGAAGAAAGGCGAATAATAGTCGGACTATTTTACTCGTCATTTTGGGTCCGGGCAGTGCTCGCCATCCTCACGTACTACGTGTACGCTCCGGTGGCTGTGCGCTGGCCGGGCCCAAACTGACTTCGCCAATTACGTCCGATAATGGGATGAAATCTGTAGGCCGGATAAGGCGTTCACGCCGCATCCGGCTCGATTAACGGTTATTTGATCCCGTCTGCGCTCATGCGATCGCGAATATGTTGCGCACGTTCTGCGGATGCCGGGTGATCGTCAAACATTGAGCTTTGACGTCCAGCTTCCAGTTTGGCCAGTTTCTCAAAGCTGGTGGCTAAACCTGCCGGATTGATCCCGCGTTTGCGCAACAAATCATACGAGTAATCATCCGCCTCGGATTCCTGACGCTGGGAGAACTGCGAGTTCACCAGTTTCTCGCCAAGATCGCCCAGTTGCGACTGCGACAGGCTGCCGACAATGCCGCCAGCGGATGCCGCCGCTGCACGTACGGCGTTGGTACCCAGCGCAACCTGCATACCTTTTTTCACGTGACCCAGCGCGACGTGGCCCATTTCATGGCCGATCACCGCTTCGACTTCGTTGTCGGTCATCATATCCATCAGGCCGCTGTATACGCGGATACAGCCGTTTGCCATGGCAAAGGCATTCACATCTTTCGCCATATAGACTTTGTAGTTCACCGGCTGGCCGTTAATGTTATCGCCAAGCGCGGCGGATATTTTGCCAAGACGCGTTGCGTACTCGCTGCTGGCCGGGGCGATAGTAGCCTTGCTGTCCATATCTTTACAGGCCTGATCGCTCAGCGCTTTTACCTGAGCATCGCTCAGACTGTAGGCCTGAAAAGCCTCCGCGCCAGAAGAAAGCAGTCCGTTGGAGTCCATGTTCTGGCAGCCGGTCAATGCCGCAGCCATGCTCGTAGCAAGCAGTAAAGCGCGAATTTTCATTTTTTCTCTTCCGCACAAAGTCAGGATTATTCTAAAAATTACGTCGTTTGCAGGTGAACCGACGCTCGGCCTAAGTATAAAGAAAAGAACAATACGCGGGCGAGAAGATTGCGCAACTTGCGCGCATGATCCAGAGATTTCTGAAGCGGCAAAAGGATGCTCCATGTACATGACACGCGGCTTGGGTTACATTGTTGGCACTTTTTTCCGGCGTAGCCCAAAACGCGCTGTCGTCAAGTCGTTAAGGGCTCAGCCTTCATTATCCGATCTGGAGTCAAAATGTCCTCACGTAAAGAGCTTGCCAATGCTATTCGTGCGCTGAGCATGGACGCAGTACAGAAAGCCAAATCCGGTCACCCGGGTGCCCCGATGGGTATGGCTGACATTGCCGAAGTCCTGTGGCGTGATTTCCTGAACCACAACCCGACTAACCCGTCCTGGGCTGACCGTGACCGCTTCGTGCTGTCCAACGGCCACGGCTCCATGCTGATTTATAGCCTGCTGCACCTCACCGGCTACGATCTGCCGATGTCCGAGCTGCAGAACTTCCGTCAGCTGCACTCCAAAACTCCGGGTCACCCGGAAGTGGGTTACACCGCGGGTGTTGAAACCACTACAGGTCCTCTGGGTCAGGGCATTGCGAATGCAGTGGGTATGGCTATCGCTGAAAAAACGCTGGCGGCGCAGTTTAACCGTCCAGGTCACGACATCGTTGACCACTTCACCTATGCTTTCATGGGTGACGGCTGCATGATGGAAGGTATCTCTCACGAGGTATGTTCCCTGGCTGGTACGCTGAAGCTGGGTAAACTGGTTGCGTTCTACGATGACAACGGCATCTCTATCGATGGCCACGTTGAAGGCTGGTTCACCGATGACACCGCGAAGCGTTTTGAAGCTTACGGCTGGCATGTGGTTCGTGGTGTTGATGGCCACGATGCTGACGCGATTAAGCGCGCAGTAGAAGAAGCACGCGCAGTAACCGACAAACCGTCCCTGCTGATGTGCAAAACCATCATCGGTTTCGGTTCTCCGAACAAAGCGGGTACTCACGACTCTCACGGTGCACCGCTGGGCGATGCAGAAATCGCACTGACCCGTGAACAGCTGGGCTGGAAATACGCGCCGTTCGAAATCCCGTCTGAAATCTACGCGCAGTGGGATGCGAAAGAAGCCGGTCAGGCAAAAGAAGCTGCATGGAACGAGAAGTTCGCTGCTTATGCGAAAGCCTTCCCGCAGGAAGCGGCTGAATTCACCCGTCGTATGAAAGGTGAAATGCCGTCTGACTTCGACGCCAAAGCGAACGAGTTCATTGCTAAGCTGCAGGCTAATCCGGCGAAAATCGCCAGCCGTAAAGCTTCTCAGAACGCGATTGAAGCCTTCGGTCCTCTGCTGCCTGAATTCCTCGGCGGCTCCGCTGACCTGGCACCGTCTAACCTGACGCTGTGGTCTGGTTCGAAAGCGATTAACGAAGATACTGCCGGTAACTACATCCATTACGGTGTGCGTGAATTCGGTATGACCGCTATCGCGAACGGTATCTCCCTGCACGGTGGTTTCCTGCCGTACACCTCCACCTTCCTGATGTTTGTGGAATATGCCCGTAACGCGGTGCGTATGGCTGCGCTGATGAAACAGCGTCAGGTCATGGTCTACACCCACGACTCCATCGGTCTGGGCGAAGACGGCCCGACTCACCAGCCGGTAGAGCAGGTTGCTTCTCTGCGTGTGACCCCGAACATGAGCACATGGCGTCCGTGTGACCAGGTTGAATCCGCCGTTGCGTGGAAATACGGTGTTGAGCGTCAGGACGGCCCGACCGCGCTGATCCTCTCCCGCCAGAACCTGGCACAGCAGGAGCGTACTGAAGAACAGCTGGCAAACATCGCTCGCGGTGGTTACGTGCTGAAAGACTGCGACGGTCAGCCGGAACTGATCTTCATCGCTACCGGTTCTGAAGTTGAGCTGGCTGTGGCTGCGTGGGACAAACTGACTGCCGAAGGCGTGAAGGCTCGCGTGGTTTCCATGCCGTCTACCGACGCGTTCGACAAACAGGATGCCGCTTACCGTGAGTCTGTGCTGCCGAAAGCGGTTTCCGCTCGCGTTGCAGTGGAAGCAGGTATCGCTGACTACTGGTTCAAATACGTAGGCCTGAACGGCGCAATCGTCGGTATGACCACCTTTGGTGAGTCTGCTCCGGCAGAGCTGCTGTTTGAAGAGTTCGGCTTCACCGTAGACAACGTTGTCGCGAAAGCTAAAGAACTGCTGTAATTTCGATTACAGGTGAAAACGGGTCGCTCAGGCGGCCCGTTTTTTTTTGCTTTTCCGCAACGCGCCGCGCGTTGCGCAATCGCACGGCGCAGTCTGCTATCCAGACCGTCTGCGGCATCATTGAAGGGCTCCGGGACTCGGACCTCGCGCTGGTGATTAGATGCAGGTTAGGGGGCTTTCTGATTTAAATCAGGGTGTGTAACACGACAATGAAATAATTTTGCTACGGTTATTCGTCATTCTGGAATATGGAATAAATTTAGCGTTGAAGGGCGTTAAAATGTGACGCAAGTCAGATAACTGTGTTCTGTTGCTGGACAATCATTCCTTTTATTCCGCGTTTCGCTTATTCTAGCTGAAGCGTTTCAGTCGATTAAATGTTCGACAATTAACCAATTAGTCGCAGTTTGCGACAGGTAAGGTTTCCCTGAGCGATTTGCTGCATTACTCTGTCTGCCACATCGTTTCTGAGAAATCCTTGCAGGAGACCTATGACCGTACGCGTAGCGATTAATGGTTTCGGTCGCATCGGACGCAACGTGGTTCGTGCTTTGTATGAATCCGGGCGTCGGGCGGAAATCACCGTGGTGGCAATCAACGAACTTGCGGATGCTGCAGGCATGGCGCATTTGTTGAAATATGACACCAGCCATGGACGTTTTGCCTGGGATGTTCGTCAGGAACGTGACCAGCTCATCGTTGGCGATGACGCTATCCGCATTCTGCATGAGCGAACCCTCGATGCACTTCCATGGCGCGAACTGGGTGTCGACATCGTGCTGGATTGTACGGGGGTCTTCGGCAATCGCGAACACGGCGAGGCGCATATTGCCGCTGGTGCAAAAAAAGTGCTCTTTTCACATCCTGGTAGTCACGACATCGACGCAACCGTTGTGTATGGCGTTAATCAGGATCAGCTGCGCGCTGAGCACCGGATCGTTTCCAACGCTTCCTGCACCACGAATTGCATAATACCCGTCATTAAATTGCTGGATGATGCTTACGGCATTGAGTCTGGTACCGTCACCACGATCCACTCCGCGATGCACGATCAGCAGGTTATTGATGCTTATCATCCTGACCTACGTCGCACGCGAGCGGCCAGCCAGTCGATTATTCCGGTTGATACCAAACTGGCGGCGGGCATCACGCGAATTTTCCCGCAGTTTAACGATCGTTTTGAAGCGATAGCGGTGCGTGTACCGACCATAAATGTGACGGCGATCGACTTAAGCGTGACGGTGAAAAAACCAGTAAAAGCCATTGAAGTCAACCAGTTGCTGCAAAAAGCAGCACAAGGTGCATTTCATGGTATAGTTGACTATACGGAATTACCGTTGGTCTCTGTAGATTTTAACCACGACCCGCACAGCGCCATCGTTGATGGTACGCAAACGCGTGTGAGTGGCGCTCACCTGATCAAAACGCTGGTCTGGTGTGATAATGAATGGGGCTTTGCTAACCGTATGCTCGATACTACGTTAGCGATGGCTGCTATTGGTTTCAGGCTCGACGCTTGAGCGTCGACAAAACTTTATGAATCAACGAGAGGATTCACCATGTCTGTAATTAAGATGACCGATCTGGATCTGGCTGGTAAACGCGTTTTTATCCGTGCGGACCTGAACGTACCAGTTAAAGAAGGGAAAGTAACCAGCGATGCGCGTATCCGTGCTTCTCTGCCGACCATCGAACTGGCCCTGAAACAGGGTGCGAAAGTGATGGTAACTTCCCACCTGGGTCGTCCTACCGAAGGCGAGTACAACGAAGAATTCTCTCTGCTGCCGGTTGTTAACTACCTGAAAGACAAACTGTCTGCTCCGGTTCGCCTGGTAAAAGATTACCTGGACGGCGTTGAAGTCGCTGCCGGTGAACTGGTGGTTCTGGAAAACGTTCGCTTCAACAAAGGCGAGAAGAAAGACGACGAAGCACTGTCCAAAAAATATGCTGCGCTGTGCGACGTATTCGTAATGGACGCTTTCGGTACAGCTCACCGTGCACAGGCTTCTACTCATGGTATCGGTAAATTCGCTGATGTAGCTTGCGCAGGCCCGCTGCTGGCTGCTGAGCTGGATGCGCTGGGTAAAGCACTGAAAGAACCTGCTCGTCCGATGGTTGCTATCGTTGGCGGTTCTAAAGTTTCCACCAAACTGACCGTTCTGGATTCTCTGTCAAAAATCGCTGACCAGCTGATCGTTGGCGGTGGTATCGCGAACACCTTCGTTGCCGCTCAAGGCCACAACGTGGGTAAATCCCTGTACGAAGCTGACCTGGTTGACGAAGCTAAGCGTCTGCTGACCACTTGCGACATCCCGGTCCCGACTGACGTTCGCGTAGCGACTGAATTCTCTGAAACTGCACCGGCTACTCTGAAGTCCGTTAGCGATGTGAAAGAAGACGAGCAGATCCTGGACATCGGCGACGCTTCTGCACAGCAGCTGGCTGACATCCTGAAAAATGCGAAAACCATTCTGTGGAATGGCCCGGTTGGCGTGTTCGAATTCCCGAACTTCCGCAAAGGTACTGAAATCGTTGCTAACGCTATCGCAGACAGCGAAGCGTTCTCTATCGCAGGCGGCGGTGACACCCTGGCAGCAATCGACCTGTTCGGCATTGCTGACAAAATCTCCTACATCTCCACTGGCGGCGGCGCTTTCCTCGAATTCGTGGAAGGTAAAGTATTGCCAGCAGTAGCGATGCTCGAAGAGCGCGCTAAAAAGTAAGCATTTAATGGGCAGGGAAACCTGCCCAATTATTAGCGCGCTTTAGAGCGCGCGCCCTTTCCAAGGCCGAAGATACAGGATTCGTAATATGTCTAAAATTTTTGATTTCGTAAAACCAGGCGTAATCACTGGTGATGACGTACAGAAAGTTTTCCAGGTAGCAAAAGAAAACAACTTTGCCCTGCCAGCTGTTAACTGCGTTGGTACCGACTCCATCAACGCCGTTCTGGAAACCGCTGCAAAAGTTAAAGCGCCGGTAATCGTACAGTTCTCCAACGGTGGTGCTTCTTTCATCGCGGGTAAAGGCGTGAAGTCTGACGTTCCTCAGGGCGCTGCAATCCTGGGTGCTATCTCTGGCGCGCATCACGTTCACCAGATGGCTGAACACTACGGTGTTCCGGTTATCCTGCACACTGACCACTGCGCGAAGAAACTGCTGCCGTGGATCGACGGTCTGCTGGACGCGGGTGAAAAACACTTCGCAGCAACCGGCAAACCGCTGTTCTCTTCTCACATGATCGACCTGTCTGAAGAGTCTCTGGAAGAGAACATCGAAATCTGCTCCAAATACCTGGCGCGCATGTCCAAAATGGGCATGACCCTGGAAATCGAACTGGGTTGCACCGGTGGCGAAGAAGACGGCGTGGACAACAGCCACATGGACGCTTCTGCACTGTACACCCAGCCGGAAGACGTTGATTACGCATACACCGAGCTGAGCAAAATCAGCCCGCGTTTCACCATCGCAGCTTCCTTCGGTAACGTACACGGCGTTTACAAGCCGGGTAACGTTGTTCTGACCCCGACCATCCTGCGCGACTCTCAGGACTATGTTTCTAAGAAACATAACCTGCCGCACAACAGCCTGAACTTCGTCTTCCACGGCGGTTCCGGTTCTACTGCTCAGGAAATCAAAGACTCCGTAAGCTACGGCGTAGTGAAAATGAACATCGACACCGATACCCAATGGGCTACCTGGGAAGGCGTTCTGAACTACTACAAAGCGAACGAAGCTTACCTGCAGGGCCAGCTGGGCAACCCGAAAGGCGAAGATCAGCCGAACAAGAAATACTACGATCCGCGCGTATGGCTGCGTGCTGGTCAGGCAACCATGATCACCCGTCTGGAACAGGCTTTCAAAGAACTGAACGCGGTTGACGTTCTGTAATTTACGCCGTTCTACGTGGCATGAGGCCCGCAAATGCGGGCCTTTTTTATTGCCATTTCAATATGCTGCTGGCAGAGAATTCTGTGATCTGTTTGGCAAAATCCAGGTTTATTGTTTACCCTTGTCAGATTGCCAGTCCCGTTGGGACGGCTTTATTTTTCCCATTTGGGTAAGCAAAAAAGGAATATTGAATGGAAGATTTGAATGTTGTCGACAGCATAAATGGTGCGGGCACCTGGCTGGTCCGCAATCAGGAGCTGCTGTTAAGCTATGCCGTCAACATCGTTGCGGCCATCGCCATTGTCATTATCGGTATGATTGTGGCGCGAATCGTATCAAACACCGTTAACCGCCTGATGGTGGCACGTAAAATTGATGCAACCGTTGCTGACTTCCTCTCCGCACTGGTGCGCTACGGTATTATCGCGTTCACGCTGATTGCCGCTCTGGGTCGCGTTGGGGTACAAACCGCTTCTGTGATTGCCGTTCTCGGTGCCGCAGGTTTAGCCGTTGGTCTGGCGCTGCAAGGTTCGCTGTCCAACCTCGCCGCTGGCGTGCTGCTGGTGATGTTCCGTCCGTTCCGCGCAGGTGAGTATGTAGACCTCGGCGGCGTAGCGGGAACCGTACTCAACGTGCAGATTTTCTCCACGACTATGCGTACCGTAGACGGTAAGATTGTTGTGATCCCAAACGGTAAAATCATTGCCGGGAACATCATTAACTTCTCTCGTGAGCCGGTTCGTCGTAACGAATTTATCATCGGCGTGGCTTACGACTCCGATATCGATCAGGTGAAAAAAATCCTCACCGATATCATTCAGTCTGACGAGCGTATCCTTAAAGATCGTGAAATGACGGTGCGCCTGAATGAGCTGGGCGCTTCCTCGATTAATTTTGTGGTACGCGTCTGGAGCAACAGTAGCGATCTGCAAAGCGTCTACTGGGACGTACTAGAGCGTATTAAACGCGAGTTTGACGCCAACGGTATCAGCTTCCCGTACCCGCAGATGGATGTGAACTTCAAGCGTGTGAAAGAGAGCGCGGCAGAGTAATCGCGTGCCCGGTGGCGCTATCGCTTACCGGGCCCACAGGTTTTGTAGGCCGGATAAGGCGTCAGCCGTCATCCGGCATTTCCCCACCCTTGGTATTAATTCTTCTTATCCCTGATTAAAATTATCCATTTCCGCTAATGTTTTCCCCGCGCTATAGTCTGCTCCTAAGAGAAACAGTTCGGGATGATTAACGTGTTATCGTATTATTTTCAAGGGCTTGCACTTGGTGCGGCTATGATACTTCCGCTCGGTCCGCAAAACGCCTTCGTGATGAACCAGGGGATCCGTCGCCAGTATCACATCATGATTGCTTTACTCTGCGCTATCAGCGACTTAGTGCTGATTTGCGCGGGGATCTTTGGCGGTAGCGCCTTGCTGATGCAGTCACCATGGCTGATGGCGCTTGTCACCTGGGGTGGGGTGGCATTTTTACTCTGGTACGGTTTCGGGGCGTTAAAAACGGCGATGAGCAGTAACCTGGAACTGGCCAGCGCCGAGGTGATGAAGCAGGGCCGCTGGAAAATTATCGCTACTATGCTGGCGGTGACATGGCTCAACCCCCATGTTTACCTGGATACCTTTGTGGTGCTGGGGAGTCTGGGAGGCCAACTGGACGTTGAGCCTAAGCGCTGGTTTGCGCTGGGCACCGTCAGTGCTTCGTTCCTGTGGTTCTTCGGCCTGGCATTGCTGGCGGCCTGGCTCGCTCCGCGTTTGCGCACTGCTAAAGCACAGCGGATCATCAATACCCTGGTAGGATTGGTGATGTGGTTTATCGCTTTTCAGTTGGCAAAAGAAGGTGTTGCGCACGTTCATGCGTTGTTCAACTAAGTGTTGTCTGATGGACAACGCAGCGAGATCGGCTAAGCTTGCCTGCATGTGCCCTGAGTTTCGGGGTAATTAATGAAACATGGAGGAACGACCGTGAAGTTCAAAATAATGGCCCTGGCGGCATTAGTCGGATTCAGCGCACTATCGGTACAGGCAAATGAGTTGCCAAATGGACCGCACATCGTGACTTCCGGAACGGCAAGCGTGGATGCGACACCAGACATCGCTACTCTGGCGATTGAAGTGAACGTAGCTGCAAAGGATGCGGCTTCAGCGAAGAAGCAGGCTGATGAGCGCGTGGCGCAATATCTGTCCTTCCTTGAACAGAACCAGATAGCGAAGAAAGATATTAGCGCGGCAAACCTGCGCACCCAGCCGGACTACGACTACCAGAATGGTAAAAGCGTCCTTAAAGGCTATCGTGCGGTACGTACCGTTGAGGTCACGCTGCGTCAGTTGGACAAACTCAATGCGCTGCTCGATGGTGCACTGAAGGCCGGTCTGAATGAGATCCGTTCGGTATCGCTTGGCGTTGCCCAGCCGGATACTTACAAAGATAAAGCGCGTAAAGCAGCAATTGATGATGCTATTCATCAGGCTGAGCAGTTAGCTGCGGGCTTTAACAGCAAACTGGGGCCCGTTTACAGCGTGCGTTACCACGTTTCCAATTATCAACCGAGCCCGATGGTACGGATGATGAAAGCAGATGCAGCGCCTGCGACATCCGCTCAGGAAACCTACGAACAGCCGGTTATTCAGTTTGACGATCAGGTTGATGTGGTCTTCCAGATTGAGCCGACGGCGGGGCAACCAGCAGCAACGCCAGCCAAAACCCAGTAATCATTGCAGACCCGGCTTTCCAGCCGGGTTTTTTCTGTGAGCAACTGTAAAAATGAGACCCCACATCCAGTCTTTTTTTTCGCCGTAATGAGGATAGGCCATAGCGATTTTTAAGGGGACGCTATGGATATTTTTATCTCGAAAAAGATGCGTAATTTCATTCTGCTGGCGCAAACCAATAACATTGCCAGAGCGGCAGAAAAAATACATATGACTGCATCGCCTTTCGGTAAAAGCATTGCCGCACTGGAAGATCAAATCGGCTATACGCTGTTTACCCGCAAGGATAACAACATCAGCCTGAATAAAGCCGGACAGGAGCTGTATCAGAAGCTGTTTCCCGTTTATCAGCGCCTTTCTGCCATTGATAACGAAATCCATAACGCCTCTCGCCGCTCGCGGGAAATCGTCATCGGTATCGACAATACCTACCCAACGATTATTTTTGACCAGTTGATTAGCCTTGGTGACAAGTATGACGGCGTGACGGCTCAGGCCGTTGAATTCAGCGAGAATGGGGTTATTGATAACCTGTTCGATCGCAAACTGGATTTTATTATCTCGCCGCAGCACGTTTCCCCCCGCGTCCAGGAACTGGAGAATCTGGCGATTAGCGAGCTGCCTCCGCTGCGTCTGGGGTTTCTCGTTTCCCGGCGCTACGAAGAAAAACAGCCGCAGGATCTGCTGCGCGAGCTGCCCTGGCTGCAAATGCGCTTCCAGAATCGCGCCAATTTTGAGGCGATGCTGGATGCATACATGCGGCCCTGCGGGATCAACCCGACGATTATCTACCGTCCGTACAGCTTTATGGCCAAGATCAGCGCGGTAGAGCGCGGACAGTTTTTGACGGTGATCCCTCATTTCGCCTGGCGGCTGGTGAACCCGTCGACGCTAAAGTATTTCGATGCGCCCGGCAGCCCCATGTATATGCAGGAGTTTCTCTATTCGCTGAAAAATCATCGCTATACCGCCACTATGCTCCAGCATATTGCTGAAGATCGTGACGGTAGCGCAAGTTAGCCGAGCATCGATCCAGTCTCGAGAAGGTTGCGATGCAGATCGAATGCATGGCTGAGATCGTGATGGATATGCCCGCCGGGCGCTTTCTCCAGATAGCGGTGCAGATAATCCCGGTAAAGAGGGTGCGCACAGTTATCGATAATCGTGTGCGCCCGCTGCATCGGAGATAGCCCACGCAGATCGGCAATCCCTTGTTCGGTCACGATCACTTTAACGCTATGTTCGCTGTGGTCGACATGGCTGCACATCGGTACGATGGTGGAGATTTTCCCGCCTTTGGCAATCGACGGCGCCATAAAGATAGACAGGTAGGCGTTGCGCTCGAAATCCCCGCTGCCGCCGATGCCATTCATCAGGTTCACCCCCGCAACGTGCGTGGAATTGGCATGGCCGTAGATATCAAACTCCAGACCGACGTTGAGCGCAATAACCCCCAGCCGACGGATGATCTCCGGGTTATTGGAGATCTCCTGCGGGCGCAGCACAATCCGGCTGGCGAAGAAGTCCATGTTGTCGTAAATCTTCTTTAGCGACGGGGCTGAAATGGTCAGGCTGGAGGCGCTGGCACCTGTTATCTTGCCCGTTTCCAGCAGATGCACCACCGACTCCTGCAACACCTCCGAATACATCATAAAGGGCGGGATATCCGGGTTCTCGCCCAGTCGCGCCATTACCGCGTTGTTGATATTGCCCACGCCGCTTTGTAAGGGCAGAAACTCAGCTGGAATACGTTTGTGCGCCATTTCTGCCAGCAAAAAAGTGACGACGTTATCGGCAATTTGCTGGCTGACCGGATTGGTTTTATCCGCCGCATTTCCGGCATCGGGCAGTTCGGTTTCTACCACCGCGACCACCTTTTTGGGGTCTATCTGCACGCACTGGCTGCCTACGCGATCCATGGTATGAAAAATGGGTACGCTGTTACGCCGTGGTGGTGCACCGGGTATCACGATGTCGGCAAACTCCGCCACACGCGGATTATGGTAATGATTCAGCTCGATAATCACCTTTTTCGCCCGCAGCAGCCAGGTGGGTGCATTGCCAATACCGCTGGAAAGCCAAATCCGGCCATCTGGCGCGATGGCGGAGGCTTCAATGACGGCAACATCGATCTCGCCAAAAAAGCCGTAATTAACCATTTGCGCCACTTCACTCAAATGGAGATCGACAAACCTCACCTGGCCCTGATTAATTTTCTCGCGCAGGCCCGTTGACGTTTGATAAGGCGCACGCCAGGAAACGGCATCCGCCGCGGATAGAACATCATCAGCGGCGGCGCCAATTGATGCTCCGGTCAGCAGGCGGATCTGAAAAGGCTGCCCGTTCTGATGCCGTTCGCAGGCGCGTTGGGCAATTGCGCTGGGTAACGCTTTGGGTGAACCCGCAGGGGTAAAGCCGCTAAACGCCACCATATCATCGTGCTGGATAATTTCTGCCGCCTGTTCGGCGCTCATCCGTTTCATGGCCGTCTCCTTCCTCGGACGTGATTAATGGCCAACAAAATTTGGTTTACGTTTTTCCATAAACGCGTTCATCCCTTCCTGATAATCCTCGCTGTCGTACACCGCGCGGCGCATGCCCTGAATACGCTCGAACTCATCAGAATTCATGGTGTGCGCTTCACCCAGCACGCGCAGTTCTTCTTTGATGACGGCGATGGCCAGCGGCGCTTTTTCCGAGATGTGGTGCGCCATTTGCAGAGTGAAATCTTCCAGTTCCTCGACGGGCACGACATGGTTAAGGATCCCGACCGCCATGGCGCGTTGTGCGGTGATGGGCGAAGCGGTAAAAATCAGCTCTTTCACGATGTGAAAACCAGCGTCGCGGGTCAGGTTGTGGATGCCCACCAGGTTATACGGCACACCGAGGTTGACCGGGGTCATCGAGAAAGTGGAGGTACTGGCTGCAATGATCAGATCGGAACTCATGATCATCTCAAACGCGCCGCCCCAGACGCTGCCTTCGACCATGGAGATCACCGGCTTCGGGTATTTTTGGATCATACGGGTTATCTGACGCAGCGGATCGTCATAAGAGAGCGGATCGCGACGTCCGGTCGGGAGTTCATGAATATCATGCCCGGCAGAAAACACTTTGGCCCCGCTTGGAGCGCGCAGAATGATGCAGCGAATGTCTGCACGATTGAGATCGCTCAGCGCCTGCATCAGATCGTCAATAAACACTTTACTCAGGGCATTGAGCTTGCGGGCGTAATTGAACTCAATAACCGCGACTTTCTGGATGATGACCACGTTGACGTATTGATAAGACATAATGTTCTCTTTATTGAAAGTAATGATGCTGAATAAATTCGCTGATGTGCCGCAGACCGGTGCGCGGCGAAAGATCATTGTTTTTGACGGCCTGAAGCGTCTGCTGGAAATAGCGGTCGAAATCAGTCCGCGCAAACAGCAGATGCAGGGCTTCTTCTTCAGCCTGCTGGTGTAACCAGTCCACCGCCTGCTGCTGGCGAACTTTTTCCAGTCGACCGCTGGCGGTCAGGCACGTTTTAAAGTCGGTTATCGCCTGCCAAACCTCCTCGATACCGCGTTTTTCCAGGGCGCTACAGGTCAGAACCCGCGGCTGCCACTCGTCATATTTGCGGCGCAGAATATGCAGGGCGGACTCGTACATATGGCGGGCAATGGCAACGCTGGTATGGTTATCACCGTCGTCCTTATTGATGACGACCAGATCCGCCATTTCCATCAGGCCTTTTTTGATGCCCTGTAAATCGTCGCCACCGCCAGCGATTTGCAGTGAGATAAAGCAATCCACCATGCCTGCGACTTCGGTTTCTGACTGCCCAACGCCGACGGTTTCTACAATCACCGCGTCAAAGCCAGCCGCTTCGCACAGCAGCATTAATTCGCGGGCACGCTGGCTGGCACCGCCTAAATGACCGCAGGAAGGGACCGGGCGAATAAACGCAGATTCGGCGCGGGCCAGCTCCGTCATGCGGGTTTTATCGCCAAGAATGCTGCCGCCGCTGACCGGGCTGCTGGGATCGACGGCGATCACCGCCACCCGTAATCCGTGGTGGATGAGCAACATGCCGAATGCTTCCAGGAAAGTGCTTTTGCCCGCGCCCGGCGTACCGGTGATCCCCAAACGCAGGGCGTTACCGGTGAACGGCATTATCGCGTCCAGCAATTGCGTACTCAGCGGCTGGTGGCGCGGGTGGTTGCTTTCGACCAGCGTCATTGCCTGGGCGAGCGTAGCCCGTTCGCCGAGTCGCAAACGGCGGACGGTATCTTCAAGCGTGGCGGCGTTAATCATGATGCTGACTGATACGGGTTAACACATCGCGGACGCTGTCGAGCATTGGCGTGCCGGGGCCATAAATGGCTGCCACGCCATGTTCGTGCAGGAAGGCGTAATCCTGTGGCGGAATAACGCCTCCTGCTACCACGCAGATATCTTCACGCCCCCATTTTTTGAGTGCGGTGACCAGTTCCGGGATCAGCGTTTTATGGCCCGCCGCCAGTGACGATGCGCCTATTACATGCACATCGTTTTCTACCGCCAGACGGGCGATCTCTTCCGGAGTGGAGAACATCGGGCTGAGATCGACATCGAAACCGAGATCGGAATAGGCGCTGGCGATTACCTTCGCGCCGCGATCGTGGCCGTCCTGGCCCATCTTGGCGATCAGAATACGCGGGCGGCGGCCATTTTCCGCGAGGAACTGTTCGGTTTGCGCAACGATGGTATCGAACTCATCGGCGGATTTGTCTGACTGATGATAGCTTTGCGCAATCACGCCGGTGACGCAGTGGCTGGGAACCAGATACCGATCAAAAGCGACTTCCAGCGCGTCGGAGATTTCACCCAGCGTGGCGCGAACACGGGCGGCGTTGACGGCAGCAGCCAGCAGGTTTTCATTATGCTGCGCGGCGTGGGTCAGTGCCGTGAGCGCGGCTTTAACGGCATCGTTGTCGCGGGTGGTGCGGATATGTTTCAGCGAGGCAATCTGCTCGTTGCGCACCTTCACGTTGTCGATCTCCAGTACCGACGTCTCGTCTTCTTTATCCAGTTTGTACTTATTGACGCCGACGATAACGCGCTTACCCTGGTCGATCAGCGACTGTTCACGCGCGGAAGCTTCTTCGATCATCCGTTTAGGGAGCCCGGCTTCGATCGCTTTCGCCATGCCGCCTGCCTCGTCAATCTGTTTGATGATCGTGCGTGCCTGCTTCACAATTTGATCGGTGAGTGACTCGACGTAATACGATCCGGCCAGCGGATCAACGGTGCGGCAGATCTCTGATTCTTCCTGAATGATGATTTGCGTATTACGCGCAATACGGGCGGAGAAATCGGTGGGCAGACCGAGCGCTTCATCAAAGGCGTTGGTATGCAGCGACTGGGTACCGCCAAGCGTAGCGCCGAGTGCTTCAATAGTGGTTCGTACCACGTTGTTATATGGATCCTGCTCGGTCAGGCTCCAGCCAGACGTCTGGCAGTGGGTACGCAGAGCAAGAGATTTCGGGTTGGTCGCGCCAAAACTGCTGACCGCTTCGCTCCACAAATAGCGCGCTGCGCGCAGCATGGCGACGTTCATAAACAGATCCATGCCGATGCCGAAGAAGAACGACAGGCGCGGGGCGAAGTCATCAATTTTCAGTCCGGCGGAGAGTGCAGCTTTGATGTATTCAATACCGTCTGCCAGCGTAAACGCTACCTGCTGCACGCAGTTCGCTCCGGCTTCACCCATGTGATAGCCGCTGATGCTGATGGTATTAAAGCGCGGCATGTTGCCGGAGCACCAGGCGATGATGTCGGCGATAATGCGCATCGAAGGTTTTGGGGGATAAATGTAGGTGTTGCGGCACAGGTACTCTTTCAGAATATCGTTCTGAATGGTCCCGGTGAGTTGTTCCGGCGTTACGCCTTGTTCTTCTGCAGTGACGATATAAAACGCCAGCACCGGCAGAACCGCGCCGTTCATGGTCATCGATACTGACATCTTATCCAGCGGGATCTGGTCGAACAGTATCTTCATATCTTCGACGGTATCGATCGCCACGCCTGCTTTACCGACGTCACCTGCCACGCGCGGGTTGTCAGAGTCATAGCCACGATGGGTGGCAAGGTCAAAGGCGACGGAAAGCCCTTTTTGCCCGGCGGCGAGGTTGCGGCGGTAAAAGGCGTTGGACTCTTTGGCGGTAGAGAAACCAGCGTATTGACGAATGGTCCACGGCTGCGCGGTATACATGGTGGCGCGCGGGCCACGCACGTAAGGCGGCAGGCCGGGAAGGGTGCCCGTGACTTCCAGATTATCGAGGTCCGCTTCGGTGTACAGCGGCTTGATGGCAATCCCTTCCGCCGTCTGTCTTTCCAGCGACTCGACGGTTTTTTCCCGTCGACTGAGTTCTTTATTGGCGAGTGTTTGCCACTCCTGCACGTTTGCCATTTTTTGCTCCGTATTACGCAATAAGTTGAATCTTTGCGAATACGGTGAGCTTTTTCATTTGGCTTGTCGCCAGCAAAAAATAGCCAACAGGGCGTCGTTTTTTGCCGCGTGGCGTGTTTGATTTTGTGATTTATTTCAAAGACGTGGCGGGAATAGCATGAAAAGAGGGGAAAAGGCTTGTCGGCCGGATAGGGCGTTACGCCACCATCCGGCACTCTGAGGTTATGAGAGGTTTAATCCTGACGCAGTACGTTGTGACCATAGGCCAGCAGCGCATCGGTGACGTTGCGCATCATGCGACTTTCCGGTGCAAAACGGTGCCAGTACAGCATCCGGCGCTGGAATAGGCCCGGTGTTAAGTCGATAAGCTCGCCGCTTTCCAGTTCTTTCTCAATCTGCAAGTGGGGGATCATGCAGCAGGTCGTTCCCTGACGCGCCAGTTGAACGAAGGCTTCAGACGAGTTAACGATATGGCACGGCACGCTGCCTGGCGGCAGGTCGAAGTTTTGTTGCAGGAACGCCTGGTGCATATCATCAAGATGGTCAAACGCTACCGCCGGGGCTTTCAGCAGGGCAGAGCGGGTGACGCCGTTAGGGAAATAACGCTCGGCGAAAGGTTTCGAACCAACAAACAGGTAGTCCAGCGCGCCGAGTTTATCCACCAGACAGCTTGGCAGCGCCTGATGTTGAATACTCACCGCACCGACCACTTCACCACGACGCAGACGTTCCTGAGTTCGGGTTTCATCCTCAACCTGCAGGTTCAGCCGAATCGGCGAATTTGCCAGTACCGGAGCCAGCGCCGGAAGCAACCAGGTCGCCAGACTGTCGGCGTTCACCGCCAGTGAGAGCAGCAGTGGCGTCGAGCCGGTTTGTTCATCACCCAGCCACTCGTCTTCCAGCAGTTCAACCTGACGCAAAAGCGCCAGTAGTTTCTGCCCCTGTTCGGTTGGGCGTGGTGGTACGGTACGCACCAGCAGCGGTTGTCCGAACATATTCTCAAGCTGTTTTATGCGCTGTGAAACCGCGGATTGCGTGATGCACAGCTTTTGCGCCGCGCGCTCAAATCCTCGTTCACGAATAACCGCATCCAGTGCTTGTAGTGTTCTGTAGTCCGGACGTTTCATTGCTTTGACGCACTCCTGAAAATTTTGCTTGTTCTGCACTATGACACAAATTTAGGTTGGGTAAAGACGAAATCCGCCGCTTGCGAGCGGGTGTGGGGACATTTTTCTGCACAATGTTCTATAATGCGCGTGAATTTTCCCACCATATTCACACCACAGGCGAAACGATCATGACGCAGGATGAACTGAAAAAAGCAGTAGGATGGGCGGCACTTCAGTATGTACAGCCCGGTACCATTGTGGGCGTAGGTACAGGTTCAACAGCCGCACACTTTATTGATGCGCTGGGCACAATGAAAGGTCAGATTGAAGGTGCGGTGTCCAGTTCGGACGCTTCAACCGAAAAACTCAAAAGCCTCGGTATCCACGTGTTCGATCTTAACGAAGTGGACAGCCTCGGCGTATACGTTGACGGTGCGGATGAAATCAACGGCCACATGCAGATGATCAAGGGCGGCGGCGCAGCGTTGACCCGTGAAAAAATTATTGCTTCCGTGGCGAAGAAATTTATCTGCATTGCCGACGCGTCCAAAGAAGTCGATATCCTCGGTAACTTCCCGCTGCCGGTTGAAGTGATCCCAATGGCGCGCAGCGCTGTGGCTCGCCAGTTGGTGAAGCTGGGCGGTCGTCCTGAATACCGTCAGGGCGTAGTGACGGACAATGGTAACGTGATCCTTGATGTACACGGTCTGGAGATCCTCGATGCCATCGCGATGGAAAACGCCATCAATGCGATTCCGGGCGTGGTAACCGTCGGTCTGTTTGCCAACCGTGGTGCGGATGTCGCGCTGATCGGTACACCAGACGGCGTGAAAACTATCGTAAAATGATCTGACGGGAGTGTCTTCTCCCGTTAAAAAAATTTTGGCAGGGCAAATTTGGTGACTTGTGTCACGTTTATAATATTGTCCTGCCGATCTCTCCAAAGAAAAAGTTATCGCCAGTATTTTCCTCTGACATTTCTCTCTGAATGACATTTCTTCAGCACGGCGACGCAAACGTTCATATTGCCGCAATATTATTTTTTGATATGTTGAAGAGACGGATGAAAATCCCACACACAACACATCAGTTTGAACAAAAAAAGACAGGGTCGGGGAAATGGCAAAGGTATCACTGGAGAAAGATAAGATTAAATTTCTGCTGGTTGAAGGCGTGCATCAAAAAGCGCTCGAAAGCCTTCGTGCAGCAGGTTATACCAACATCGAGTTTCATAAAGGCGCTCTGGACACTGAACAACTGAAAGAGTCCATCCGTGATGCCCACTTCATTGGCCTGCGATCCCGTACCCATCTGACTGAAGATGTGATTGACGCCGCAGAGAAACTGGTCGCGATTGGCTGCTTCTGTATCGGCACCAACCAGGTTGATCTCAGCGCTGCGGCAAAGCGCGGTATCCCCGTGTTTAACGCACCATTCTCAAACACGCGTTCCGTTGCAGAACTGGTGATTGGCGAACTGCTGCTGCTGCTACGCGGCGTACCCGAAGCAAACGCCAAAGCACACCGCGGCGTGTGGAATAAACTGGCTACCGGCTCGTTTGAAGCGCGTGGCAAAAAACTGGGGATCATCGGCTACGGCCACATTGGTACTCAGCTAGGCATTCTGGCGGAATCGCTGGGGATGCACGTCTATTTCTATGATATTGAAAATAAACTCCCGCTCGGCAACGCCACGCAGGTGCAGCATCTTTCCGACCTGCTCAATATGAGCGACGTGGTCAGTTTGCACGTACCGGAAAATGCCTCCACCAAAAATCTGATGGGTGCGCGTGAGATTGCGTTGATGAAACCAGGCGCGCTGCTGATTAACGCCGCACGCGGTACAGTTGTTGATATTCCTGCGCTGTGCGACGCGTTAGCGACCAAGCACCTGGCAGGGGCAGCAATCGACGTATTCCCAACCGAGCCGGCAACCAACAGCGATCCTTTCACTTCGCCGCTGTGTGATTTCGACAACGTGATCCTGACGCCGCACATTGGTGGTTCAACGCTGGAAGCACAGGAAAACATCGGTCTGGAAGTGGCTGGGAAACTGACCAAGTATTCCGACAACGGCTCTACGCTGTCTGCTGTTAACTTCCCGGAAGTTTCGCTGCCGCTGCACGGCGGTCGTCGTCTGATGCACATTCACGAAAACCGTCCGGGCGTACTGACTGCGCTGAACCAGATTTTTGCCGAGCAGGGCGTCAACATTGCCGCGCAGTATCTGCAGACTTCCGCACAGGTAGGTTATGTGGTTATTGATATTGAAGCGGATGAAGATGTGGCAGAGAAAGCGCTGCTGGCGATGAAAGCCCTTCCGGGAACCATTCGCGCTCGTCTGCTGTACTGATTTCCTCTACATGGGCAGGCGGTTGACCTGCCCATCTTTCCTCTGATTTCCCGGCCTCAAAATCTCTTTCTGTAACGCATACATTCTCTTTTCGAGCCTTGCCGCAATCGGCAAAAAACGGCTACCACTCCCAGATTTTGGACGGCGTCACCACCGCAGGCAGCGGGATATCCCATTCTTCGACAGGCAGCTTTTCCACTCGCTGACAATCGTGCGCGTAGCCTACGGGCTGGATCTTATGCTGCTGCCAGTTTTGAAGCGTTCGATCGTAAAATCCGCCGCCCATACCCAGGCGTTGCCCGACCTCATCAAACGCCACTAACGGCGTGATCAGTACATCCAGCTGTGAGAGCGGCAATACGTCACGTACATCAAGCCGTGGTTCCTGGATCTTTAAGCGATTGGTTACCAGGTCGCTGTGCGGATGATAGTGCAGGAACAGCAGGTTGCCAGGGCTGAAGGGGTGAAGAACTGGAAGATAGACGCGCTTGCCTGCTCGCCACAGCTGATCTATTAGCGGCTGGGTATCGAGTTCGCCATCGAACGAGAGGAATACCGCCACGGTATGAGCGAGTACAACAGGGGGATAACTGAGCATTCGGGTCGCGGCTTGCTGACCGTATTGTCGTTGCTGTTCGGAAGTAAGCGCGCGACGACGCTGCCGAATCAGTTGACGGATTTCTTGCCGGGATAAAGGGAGTTCAGAAAGTAATGTCATGGCTGTTGCCAGGTAGAAGGGAATCTCCGAGATGCCGCCGCAGGCTGTAACCCTTGAACCCTTGGTTCAAGGTGAATGCGTCGTCACAGTTTTAAGGCTTCTCGGACGGGCCGAGCATGCTCACCAACCGTGGAGCGCCACATTCTTGTGGTATGAAATATCGGCTCAGGGGACTGGCCCGCTTGCAAACATCTCAGAGAAATTTTGTCTTCACGGTCACTCTACCACAGTAAACCGAAAAGTGTTATTCAAAGTTTTGGCCCGTTTTTTCGGTTATGCGACCCTGATCAAGCAACGCCTGTTCGATGGTCTGTTGTAGCATCCGAATACGTTGTTCCATGCTCGCCGCGTACTCACGCGTCTTCGCTTTTTCCTGAGTTAATTCATAGCTGATGTTCAACGCGGCGATGAAAACCAACTGCTCAGTATTTGTGACTCTAGTGCGAACTTTCAGATCTTGCAATCGCTGATTGAGATCGTCCGCAGCCTGATTCAACGCATCCCTTTGTTCAGGCGGGCAATTCACTCGCAGTGAACGGCCAAATATTTGGATATCGACGGGTTGTGCAGACATGCCACCTTCCTGCTGATTGACTGCGCTGCCTTCGTCTCCAGACCGTGGGTCCGCGAAGGGGCGACACTATAGCTACCCTGGTATCAAGATACAAGCCCTTTTCTGGTCCACCAGGGTCCAAAGTGGTAGCATACCATGAATATTCCTCCCTTTGATGACGAATGCTTATGTCTATACAGAACGAAATGCCTGGTTACAACGAAGTTAGCCAGTTTTTGAACCAACAAGGGGCTGGATTAACCCCGGCCGAAATGCACGGCTTGATAAGCGGAATGATTTGCGGCGGAAACAACGACAGCTCATGGCAGCCGCTGCTGCACGACCTGACGAACGAAGGTCTGGCCTTTGGTCACGAGCTGGCTCAGGCGCTGCTGAAAATGCACTCAGCCACCAGTGATGCCCTCGAAGACGACGGCTTCCTTTTTCAGCTTTATCTGCCTGAAGGGGATGACATCAGCGTGTTCGATCGCGCCGATGCGCTGGCGGGATGGGTAAACCACTTTTTACTGGGCCTTGGCGTCACGCAGCCGAAGCTCGACAAAGTGACCGGCGAAACCGGGGAAGCGATTGACGACCTGCGCAATATCGCTCAATTGGGATATGACGAAGACGAAGATCAGGAAGAGCTGGAAATGTCGCTCGAAGAGATCATCGAATACGTGCGCGTAGCCGCCTTGCTGTGCCATGACACGTTTACGCGTCAGCAGCCGACCGCGCCGGAAGTACGTAAACCGACTCTGCACTAAGAACGAAACGCAAAGGAGAGTGTGATGAGCGAGATATCTCAGCAAGAATTCCAGCGTCGTCGCCAGGCTTTACTGGCACAAATGCAGCCCGGCAGCGCCGCGCTGATTTTTGCCGCACCGGAAGCGACGCGTAGCGCGGACAGTGAATACCCCTACCGCCAAAGCAGTGATTTCTGGTACTTCACCGGTTTTAACGAACCTGAAGCCGTGCTGGTGCTGATTAAAAGTGATGACACTCATAACCACAGCGTTTTGTTCAATCGGGTTCGCGATCTGACAGCGGAAATCTGGTTTGGCCGCCGTCTGGGCCAGGATGCTGCCCCGGCAAAACTTGGCGTTGACCGGGCGCTGGCCTTCAGTGAAATCAACCAACAGCTGTATTTACTGCTCAATGGTTTGGACGCGGTATACCACGCCCAGGGCGAGTATGCCTGGGCCGACGAGATTGTGTGCACGGCGCTGGATAAACTGCGCAAAGGCTCCAGACAAAATCTGCACGCGCCTGCCGCGATTATCGACTGGCGTCCGATGGTGCATGAAATGCGCCTGTTCAAATCACCGGAAGAAATTGCGGTCATGCGTCGTGCCGGAGAAATCACCGCACTGGCGCATACCCGCGCGATGGAAAAATGCCGTCCGGGAATGTTTGAATACCAGTTAGAAGGGGAGATTCACCATGAATTTACCCGTCATGGCGCGCGTTATCCGTCCTATAACACGATTGTCGGCAGCGGTGAAAACGGCTGTATCCTGCATTACACCGAAAATGAAAGTGAAATGCGCGATGGCGATCTGGTGCTAATCGACGCTGGATGCGAATACAAAGGCTATGCGGGTGACATTACGCGTACCTTCCCGGTAAACGGTAAATTTACCCCAGCACAGCGTGAAATCTACGATATCGTACTGGAATCCTTAGAGACCAGCCTGCGTCTGTATCGTCCCGGAACGTCCATTCAGGAAGTCACTGGCGAAGTGGTGCGCATCATGATTACGGGTCTGGTGAAGCTTGGCATTCTGCACGGTGATGTCGATCAGTTGATTACCGAAAATGCGCACCGCCCATTCTTTATGCATGGCCTAAGTCACTGGCTGGGTCTGGATGTGCACGACGTCGGCGTTTATGGTCAGGACCGCTCACGTATTCTTGAGCCGGGAATGGTACTCACCGTCGAACCGGGACTATATATCGCGCCGGATGCAGATGTACCGCCGGCTTATCGTGGTATCGGCATTCGTATTGAGGATGACATCCTCATCACCGAGGACGGCAATGAAAACCTGACCGCCAGCGTAGTGAAGAAAGCTGATGACATTGAAGCCTTAATGGCTGCGGCGCGACTGCAATGAGCGTGATTATCGTTGGTGGTGGTATGGTCGGTGCGACGCTGGCGCTGGCCATTTCCCAGCTCAGTCATGGGACGCTGCCAGTTCATCTGATAGAAGCGAGCGAACCTGAAACTGACCGTCATCCTGGGTTTGACGCCCGGGCGATCGCGCTGGCGGCAGGAACCTGCCAACAGCTGGCGCGAATTGGTGTATGGCAGGCGATTGCCGATTGCGCAACGGCCATTAAAACGGTTCACGTCAGCGATCGCGGCCATGCCGGATTTGTGACGCTGGATGCGCAGGAATACCGTATTCCGGCTCTGGGTCAGGTGGTAGAACTGCACGACGTCGGGCTGCGTCTGTTTGCGCTGCTGCGCAAAGCACCGGGCGTCACATTGCACTGCCCCGACCGCGTAGCCAGCGTGTCGCGCACGCAGGAGCGCGTTGAAGTGACGCTGGAGAATGGCGAGATGATTACCGGTCGCCTGCTGGTGGCTGCTGACGGCACGCGTTCCGCACTGGCGACTGCCTGCGGTGTTGACTGGCTGCAACAGCCTTATGAGCAACTGGCGGTGATTGCCAACGTCACAACCTCTGTACGGCACGACGGGCGAGCGTTTGAACGCTTCACGCAATATGGCCCGCTGGCAATGCTGCCAATGTCTGACGGTCGCTGCTCGCTGGTGTGGTGCCATCCGCTGGAGCAGCGTGATGAGATCATGGCCTGGTCCGACGAACAGTTTTGCCGTGAACTGCAAACCGCTTTTGGCTGGCGACTGGGACGTATTACCCAGGCTGGTAAACGCAGCGCTTATCCGCTTTCGTTAACTACGGCGCTGAAAGCGATTACCCATCGTACCGTGCTGGTAGGGAACGCCGCCCAGACGCTGCATCCCATTGCCGGGCAAGGTTTCAACCTTGGCCTGCGCGATGTAATGAGCCTTGCTGAGACGTTGACGCAGGCGCAGAACGGCGCGGAAGATGTGGGTGATTATGCGGTGCTGGCACGCTATCAGCAGCGCCGCGAGCGCGATCGCGAGACGACGATTGGTGTGACCAACAATTTAGTGTATTTGTTTGCCAATCACTGGGCCCCGCTGGTTGTTGGGCGCAATGTCGGGTTGATGGCGATGGAATTATTCACCCCTGCGCGCGATGCGCTGGCGGAGCGGACCCTGGGTTGGGTTGCACGATAAATATGACCTGTAGGCCGGATAAGGCAACGCCGACATCCGGCAAGGGTCCCCGCAAAAATGCCTGATGGCGCTGCGCTTATCAGGCCTACGGATTACAGGTTTCGAGGTACAAACAGTGCAAAGTGTTGATGTAGCAATTGTTGGTGGCGGCATGGTGGGGCTGGCGGTTGCCTGCGGCCTGCAGGGCAGTGGGTTGCGCGTTGCTGTATTAGAACAACATGTTCCGCAGCCGTTGGCGGCGGATGCACCTCCTCAGCTTCGCGTTTCGGCCATTAATGCAGCCAGCGAAAAACTGCTTACCCGTCTTGGCGTCTGGTCCGACATTGTTGCTCGTCGCGCTTGCTGCTACCACGGCATGGAAGTCTGGGACAAAGACAGCTTTGGACGCATTGAATTTGATGACCAGAGCATGGGTTACAGCCATTTGGGTCACATCGTTGAAAACTCAGAAATCCATTATGCGTTGTGGCAAAAGGCGCAGCGTTCAGCGGATATTACGCTGATGGCGCCAGCTGAAATACAGCAGGTGGCCTGGGGCGAGAACGAGGCATTTCTGAGCCTCAAAGATGGCGCAATGCTGACGGCGCGTCTGGTCGTCGGTGCCGATGGTGCTAATTCCTGGCTGCGCAATAAAGCGGACATTCCGCTCACCTTCTGGGACTACCGTCATCATGCGCTGGTGGCGACTATCCGTACGCAGGAAGCTCACGGTGCGGTTGCGCGTCAGGCGTTTCATGGCGAGGGGATCCTGGCATTCCTGCCACTCAGCGATCCACACCTGTGTTCTATTGTCTGGTCGCTCTCGCCGCAGGAAGCAGAACGTATGCAGCAGGCAAGCGTTGACGAGTTTAATCAGGCGCTGAATATCGCCTTTGATAATCGTCTGGGGCTGTGCAGCCTTGAAAGCGAACGTCAGGCGTTTCCGCTGACGGGACGTTATGCTCGCCAGTTCGCGGCCCATCGTCTGGCGCTGGTTGGGGATGCGGCGCATACCATCCACCCGCTGGCGGGTCAGGGGGTTAACCTTGGCTTTATGGATGCGGCAGAGCTGATCGATGAACTTAAGCGGCTACAGCGTCAGGGCAAAGATATTGGGCAGTATCTCTATTTACGCCGCTACGAGCGCAGCCGTAAGCACAGCGCAGCGCTGATGCTGGCGGGGATGCAGGGTTTCCGTGAACTGTTTGCAGGCGAGAATCCGGCGAAAAAACTGCTACGCGATATTGGGCTGAAACTGGCCGATACCCTCCCGGGCGTAAAACCACAACTCATCCGTCAGGCGATGGGACTGAACGATCTTCCCGAGTGGTTACGTTAGTGTCCGTAAGGACAATCTTAAGAGTTTGAGACCCGTCACACTTTCCTCTCCCGGCCTTCGCGCCGGGGTGCTTCTCTCATTTGAAATAATCTAATTCCACGCCTTTTTTCGCATTAGTTTTTCTAATATTACGTTTTTTTCATAACGCCATTTTTGACATTTTTTCCACATTTAATGTGGATTGGTGCTGTAATTTTGCGCTTATATTTGTTTGTTGTTCTGATTGATTGCTATATGTATGGAGTTTTATTCTGTTGGAGATCTGGCTGTTTTTCGCCATAAGCTAATGTGATGGTTAATTTTGACTTATGGTTTAGCGTCTGTTTCGGTGGTAAGTTCAGGACAAAGAGAACGTTTGCGTCGTAGCCCCTGGAGCGGCTGCGGTGCTGGGTTTCGTGGCGAAAATTTCACCGCGAAAGAGTTGGTAGCCCCGCTTATTCAACGAGGAAAAGATGGCTCAACAGACTCCTTTGTACGAACAACACACGCTATGTGGCGCGCGCATGGTCGATTTCCATGGCTGGATGATGCCACTGCATTACGGTTCTCAGCTCGATGAACACCATGCTGTTCGCACCGACGCCGGAATGTTTGATGTGTCGCATATGACCATCGTCGACCTGCGCGGTAGCCGCACCCGGGAGTTCTTGCGTTATCTGCTGGCAAACGACGTCGCGAAGCTAACGAAGACGGGTAAAGCCCTCTACTCCGGGATGCTCAATGCTTCGGGCGGCGTGATAGATGACCTGATTGTCTACTACTTCACTGAAGATTTCTTCCGCCTCGTTGTAAACTCCGCCACCCGCGAAAAAGACCTCTCCTGGATTACCCAACACGCTGAACCTTACGCCATCGACATCACCGTTCGTGACGACCTGTCGCTGATTGCGGTGCAGGGGCCAAACGCGCAGGAAAAAGCAGCCACGTTGTTTACTGACGAACAGCGCCATGCGGTAGAAGGTATGAAGCCGTTCTTTGGCGTTCAGGCGGGTGATTTGTTTATCGCAACCACCGGTTATACCGGCGAAGCAGGTTATGAAATTGCCATGCCGAATGAAAAGGCGGCAGATTTCTGGCGTGCGCTGGTACAAGCAGGCGTCAAACCTTGTGGTCTCGGCGCGCGCGACACCCTGCGTCTGGAAGCGGGTATGAACCTGTATGGTCAGGAGATGGACGAAGGGATTTCTCCGCTGGAAGCCAATATGGGTTGGACCATTGCGTGGGAACCTGCCGACCGCGACTTTATTGGTCGTGAAGCACTGGAAATGCAGCGCGAAAAAGGCCACGAACAGCTGGTCGGGCTGGTGATGACTGAGAAGGGCGTGCTGCGTAATGAACTGCCGGTGCGTTTCACCGATGCTTCTGGCAACCAGCATGAAGGCATTATCACCAGTGGCACATTCTCCCCAACCCTGGGTTACAGCATCGCGTTGGCGCGCGTGCCTGCGGGTATCGGTGAGACTGCGATCGTACAGATCCGTAACCGTGAAATGCCGGTAAAAGTGACTAAACCTGTTTTTGTGCGTAACGGCAAAGCCGTCGCGTAATTCATCCTTTTTTGGAGATTGATTGATGAGCAACGTACCTGCAGAACTGAAATACAGCAAAGAACACGAATGGCTGCGCAAAGAAGCTGACGGCTCTTACACCGTTGGTATCACCGAACACGCTCAGGAGCTGTTAGGTGACATGGTTTTCGTTGACCTGCCAGAAGTTGGCGCCACCGTCAGCGCGGGCGATGATTGCGCCGTTGCGGAGTCCGTAAAAGCGGCATCCGATATCTATGCGCCAGTAGGCGGTGAGATTGTTGCGGTTAACGATGCGCTCAGCGACTCCCCGGAACTGGTCAACAGCGAACCGTATGCGGGCGGCTGGATTTTCAAAATCAAAGCCAGCGATGAAAGCGAAATTGAATCGCTGTTGGATGCCACTGCGTACGAGGCATTACTGGAAGACGAATAAGATTGTGCCGGATGGCACTGCGTTTATCCGGCCTACGGTTTTATGTAGGCCCGGTAAGCGTCAGCGCCACCGGGCAATTGAGTTAGAGACAATCACGATTCACTGCACGTTTCAGGAACCATCGCCCATGACACAGACGTTAAGCCAGCTTGAAAACAGCGGCGCTTTCATTGAACGCCACATCGGACCGGACGCCGCGCAGCAGCAAGAGATGCTGAATGCGGTTGGCGCCGAGTCGTTAAACGCGCTGATCGGCCAGATTGTGCCGAAAGACATTCAGCTCGCAACCCCGCCACAGGTTGGCGAGGCGGCGACCGAATACGCTGCGCTGGCTGAATTAAAAGCCATCGCCGGGCGTAACAAGCGCTTCACGTCCTACATTGGCATGGGCTACACCGCCGTGCAGTTGCCACCGGTTATTCTGCGTAACATGCTGGAAAACCCAGGCTGGTACACCGCATATACGCCGTATCAGCCGGAAGTCTCCCAGGGGCGTCTGGAAGCTCTGCTGAACTTCCAACAGGTCACACTGGACCTGACGGGGCTGGATATGGCTTCTGCTTCTCTGCTGGATGAAGCCACTGCGGCTGCTGAAGCCATGGCGATGGCCAAACGTGTCAGCAAACTGAAAAATGCCAACCGTTTCTTTGTGGCGGCTGATGTTCACCCGCAAACGCTGGACGTGGTTCGCACCCGTGCAGAAACCTTTGGCTTTGACGTCATTGTTGATGACGCGGCGAAAGCACTGGATCACCAGGATGTGTTTGGCGTGCTGTTGCAGCAGGTTGGCACTACCGGTGAAGTGCACGACTACAGCAAACTGATTGCCGAGCTGAAATCCCGTAAAGTTGTGGTCAGTGTCGCTGCCGACTTTATGGCGCTGGTACTGCTGACTGCGCCGGGCAAACAGGGCGCGGATATTGTTTTCGGCTCTGCGCAACGCTTCGGCGTACCGATGGGTTACGGCGGCCCACACGCGGCATTCTTCGCCGCTAAAGACGAATTCAAACGCTCCATGCCAGGCCGTATTATCGGCGTATCGAAAGATGCGGCGGGCAATACCGCACTGCGCATGGCGATGCAGACTCGCGAGCAGCATATCCGCCGTGAGAAAGCGAACTCCAACATTTGTACCTCGCAGGTTCTGCTGGCCAACATCGCCAGCCTGTATGCCGTTTATCATGGTCCGGTTGGCCTGAAACGTATCGCTAATCGCATCCACCGCCTGACTGATATTCTGGCGGCCGGTCTGCAGCAGAAAGGGCTGAAGCTGCGCCATGCGCACTACTTCGACACTCTGTGTGTTGAAGTGGCCGACAAAGCGGCTGTTCTGGCGCGTGCCGAAGCGGCAGAAATCAACCTGCGTAGCGATATCCATAACGCGGTAGGTATTACGCTCGATGAAACCACCACCCGTGAAAACGTGGTGCAGTTGTTCAATGTTCTGCTGGGCGACAGCCACGGTTTGAATATCGATACGCTGGATAAAGATGTGGCGTTCGACAGCCGTTCCATTCAGGACAGCATGCTGCGTGACGATGCGATCCTCAGCCATCCGGTGTTTAATCGCTATCACAGCGAAACCGAAATGATGCGCTACATGCACTCGCTGGAGCGCAAAGATCTGGCGCTGAACCAGGCAATGATCCCGCTGGGTTCTTGCACCATGAAGCTGAACGCTGCCGCCGAGATGATCCCTATCACCTGGCCGGAATTCGCTGAACTTCACCCGTTCTGCCCGCCAGAGCAGGCAGAAGGTTATCACCAGATGATCGGCCAGCTTTCCGAGTGGCTGGTAAAACTGACCGGTTATGACGCCGTCTGCATGCAGCCGAACTCCGGCGCGCAGGGCGAGTATGCGGGTCTGCTGGCGATTCGTCACTATCACGAAAGCCGTAACGAAGGCCACCGCGATATCTGTCTGATCCCGGCTTCTGCCCACGGCACCAACCCGGCATCCGCACAGATGGCGGGGATGCAGGTTGTGGTTGTCGCTTGTGATAAGAACGGCAACATCGACCTGGACGATCTGCGAGCAAAAGCAGAACAACATGCTGCGAATCTCTCCTGCATCATGGTGACCTATCCGTCTACTCACGGCGTGTATGAAGAAACGATCCGTGAAGTGTGCGACGTTGTACACCAGTTTGGCGGCCAGGTTTACCTCGATGGCGCGAACATGAACGCTCAGGTTGGGATCACCACGCCGGGCTTTATCGGCGCAGATGTCTCGCACCTCAACCTGCATAAAACATTCTGCATTCCGCACGGCGGCGGCGGCCCAGGTATGGGACCGATTGGCGTCAAATCACATCTGGCACCGTTCGTACCGGGTCACAGCGTAGTGCAGATTGAAGGAATGCTCACCCGTCAGGGCGCAGTTTCTGCGGCGCCGTTCGGTAGTGCATCCATTCTGCCGATCAGCTGGATGTACATCCGTATGATGGGTGCAGAAGGTCTGAAGCAGGCAAGCCAGGTGGCTATCCTTAACGCTAACTACATTGCCAGCCGTCTGAAAGATGCTTATCCGGTACTGTATACCGGTCGCGACGGTCGCGTGGCGCATGAATGCATTCTCGATATTCGCCCACTGAAAGAAGAGACCGGCATCAGCGAACTGGATATTGCCAAGCGTCTGATCGATTACGGTTTCCATGCGCCGACTATGTCATTCCCGGTCGCGGGTACCCTGATGGTTGAACCGACTGAATCTGAAAGCAAAGTGGAACTTGATCGCTTTATCAATGCGATGCTGGCAATCCGCGCTGAAATCGATCGCGTGAAAGCCGGTGAATGGTCACTGGAAGATAACCCGCTGGTTAACTCACCGCACACGCAAAACGAGCTGGTCGCGGAGTGGAATCACGGTTATAGCCGCGAAATCGCCGTCTTCCCGGCTGGTGTGGCGAACAAATACTGGCCGACCGTGAAACGCCTTGATGATGTTTACGGTGACCGTAACCTGTTCTGCTCCTGCGTGCCGATGAGCGAATATCAGTAACTTTTCCGCGCAGTAAAGCTTTTGTAGGCCGGGTAAGGCGAAGTCGCCTCCCGGCTTTTTCATATCTGGAGGTATCCATGGGAATCGCACTGGTTACTGGCGGCAGTCGCGGCATCGGGCGGGCAACCGCGCTGCAGTTAGCGCAAGAGGGTTACACGGTTGCGGTTAACTTTCATCACAATATCCGTGCGGCAACGGAGGTGGTGAATACTATTGTCGCTGCCGGGGGAAAGGCGTTTGCTCTACGGGCTGATATCAGCGATGAAAGCCAGGTTGTGGCAATGTTTGAATCTATTGACCGCGAAGGTGAACCACTGACTGCGTTAGTTAATAATGCCGGGATTTTGTTTGAACAGAGCACGGTGGAAAGCCTAACCGCCGAAAGAATTAACCGCGTGCTGGCGACCAATGTTACCGGCTATTTTTTGTGTTGTCGGGAAGCGGTAAAGCGCATGTCGTTCAAACACGGAGGGCAAGGCGGGGCGATTGTGAATGTCTCTTCGGCGGCATCGCGGCTTGGTGCGCCATTCGAATATGTTGATTACGCGGCCTCAAAAGGCGCTGTGGACACACTCACCACCGGCCTTGCTCTGGAGGTTGCGGCGCAAGGGATCCGCGTAAACTGCGTACGACCTGGTCTTATCTACACTGAAATGCACGCTTCAGGCGGCGAGCCGGGAAGGGTCGATCGCGTGAAATCGATGTTGCCGATGCAGCGCGGAGGACAACCGGAGGAGGTCGCGCAGGCGATTACCTGGCTGCTGAGCGAGAAGGCGTCATACGTAACGGGCAGTTTTCTGGAACTGGCTGGCGGGAAGTAGGATTTAATCGCCGGATGGCGCTATGCTTATCCGGCCTACGGGAATTTAATCTGTAGGCTGGATAAGGCGTATACGCCGCCATCCGGCAGAAAATCAAAGTTTCTCGCCGTTGCTGGCAATCACCTCTTTGTACCAGTTAAAACTTTTCTTGCGTGAACGCGACATATCGCCGGTGCCGTCGTCGTGTTTGTTCACGTAGATAAAGCCGTAACGTTTGCTGTACTGACCGGTGGTGAACGAGACACAGTCGATGCAGCCCCACGGCGTGTAGCCCATCAGGTCTACGCCATCATAGGTTACCGCTTTCATCATCTCTTCAACGTGGGCGCGCAAATAGTCGATGCGATAGTCGTCGTTGATGCTGCCGTCTTCTTCCACTTTGTCGTAGGCACCAAATCCGTTTTCTACGATAAATAGCGGTTTCTGATAGCGCTCATACAGTTCACATAAGGCGTAACGCAGACCGACCGGATCAATCTGCCAGCCCCAGTCGGACGCTTTTACGTGCGGGTTCGGTACGCTGCCCTCAAAACCAGAAATGGCATCGCCGCTGCCGCCTTCCGCTTTTACCGCGTTGGTCATGTAGTAACTGAATCCGAGATAGTCACAGGTGCCTTCACGCAGGATTTGCTCATCTCCGGCTTCCATTCGGATGTTGAATTCGCGGCGTTCCCACTCGTTCAGTACATATGATGGATAGTAGCCGCGCAGTTGAACGTCGGTGAAAACGTAGCGCTCACGCATCGATTCCTGCGCGAACATCACATCTTCAGGCTTACAGGAGAACGGGTACAGCGGCACCATCGCCAGCATGCATCCGACTTTCATTTCCGGGTTGATGCGGCGTGCGGCTTTCACTGCCAGAGCGCTGGCCACGAACTGGTGATGCAGCACCTGGTACATGGTTTCTTCCGGGTTTTCATGCTCGGTATACACCACGCCGGAGCAGCAATAACCAAACAGCGGTGCGCGCCAGTTGCGCTGGTTGTTGATCTCGTTAAAGGTCATCCAGTATTTGACCTTGTGCTTGTAGCGCTCAAAAACGACTTCAGCAAATCGGACAAAGAAATCGACGACTTTACGATTGGTCCAGCTACCGTATTGTTGAACCAGGTGCAGCGGCATTTCAAAGTGGGAAAGGGTGATGACCGGTTCGATGTTGTACTTCAGCAGTTCATCGAACATGTCGTCGTAGAACTTTAGCCCTTCTTCATTCGGCTGGCTTTCATCCCCTTTGGGGAAGATACGCGTCCAGGCGATTGAGGTACGGAAGCATTTGAAGCCCATCTCGGCAAACAGCTTAATGTCTTCTTTGTAATGACCGTAAAAATCGACGGCTTCGTGGTTGGGGTAGTACTTACCGGGCACAACTTCCTGAGTGATTTCTCGCGGAACGCCGTGCGCACCACCGGTCAGTACATCGCAAATACTGGGGCCTTTGCCACCTTTGTTCCAGCCGCCTTCAACCTGGTGCGCCGCAACCGCGCCGCCCCATAAAAAATCTTTTGGTAAGGTAAGTTTTTTCATCTGCGCTCAGTCTCAAATTAATACAATCTGATTTTGAGTCTAACAAAGGAAAGATAAATGTCACGATATAACAAAATAGCGCTAATGTGATTTGTTACATCCAAAAAACAGATTGTTTTTTTACGCTATTCTTTTCGCCAGCTTGCGGCCGAGTGACTCCAGAATATAAATAACAGGGATCTGTGTGGTTATATCGTATACCCCGGCAATGCGCGTCTGTGGAACGTGCCAGGAGAGATTAAAGTCAGCCAATTTGGCCAGCCGCGAATGTTCATGACTGGTGACAGACAGGACCTTACAGTTATGCAGGCTGAATTGGCTGGCAAAACGCAGGATCTCTTCTGTTTCACCGGAAACGGAAAGCACGATCGCCAGCGCGTTTCTGGCCATGTCATTCGTTACCGGGAAATAAGGATCATCAATGTGATTACTGAATTTTCCAACGTTTGAGAAAAAACGTGCGCCATATTTGGCTAAGGCTCCGGATGTTCCCGCTCCGACGAATATAATACGTTCGGAAGATAATATAATATCAACAGCCTGATCGAGCAGGTTATCGAACTCATCATTATTAACGCCTTTAAAGAAGCTGATAATTTCGCTGGCACCGAAATTAGCCTGTTGCGGTTCATTCTGCTCTAAATATAATTTGAAGCGCACGCGAAATTCTGAGTAACCTTCACACTTAAGCTTGCGGCAAAAGCGCAGTACGGTGGTAGTGGAAACACCCACGGCATCGGCCAGTTCGCGAATGGTCATGTACATGACTTTGTCACGGTTTTTGATGACATAGTTGTAGACCAGCATCTCAAGATTGTTGAGACTGGCGATGGCAGCGTGGGAGAACATACTCACAATGGCAAAACTCACTCATCAGACTTCATCTACAGGGAATAATAACATGCAGCCAAATGACATCACTTTTTTTCAGCGTTTCCAGGATGACATTCTGGCCGGACGCAAGACCATCACTATCCGTGACGAGTCTGAATCACACTTCAAAGCCGGGGACATTTTACGGGTTGGGCGCTTCGAAGATGACGGTTACTTCTGCACGATTGAGGTTGTTGGCACCTCAACCGTCACGCTGGATACGCTGACGGATAAACATGCCCAGCAGGAAAATATGACGCTTGAAGAACTTAAACATGTCATTGCCGAGATTTACCCGGATCAGACGCAATTTTATGTGATTGATTTTAAATGTCTTTGATTTTAATGGTACGCATGTTAGCTGAAATTTAAAAACTAACACCATGATTTTTATTGATAAATATTTATCTGGTAATTATTTTAGCTAACAGGTGTTCACTGGAACCATTCTCAGTTACGCTAGAGGAGCAATCACGATAGTGTTCGTTTCTCGGGAGTAAGTTATGGTTCAGAAGCCATTAATCGCGCAGGGATATTCGCTGGCAGAGGAAATAGCCAACAGCATCAGTCACGGTATCGGGCTGGTGTTTGGGATTGTCGGACTGGTGTTGTTGCTGGTTCAGGCAGTGGATACCAATGCCAGCGCTATGGCGATTACCAGCTATAGCCTGTACGGCGGCAGCATGATCCTGCTGTTCCTCGCCTCAACCTTGTATCACGCGATCCCCCATCAGAGAGCGAAAGTCTGGCTGAAAAAATTCGACCACTGCGCGATTTATCTGCTGATTGCCGGGACCTACACGCCATTTCTGCTGGTGGGGCTTGATTCGCCGCTGGCACGTGGACTTATGATTGTTATCTGGAGCCTGGCGCTAATCGGTATTTTATTCAAACTGACCATCGCACACCGGTTTAAAATTCTGTCGCTGGTGACTTACCTGACAATGGGCTGGCTTTCGCTGATTGTGGTGTATCAACTGGCGGTGAAGTTGGCGGCGGGAGGCGTGACGTTGCTGGCTGTTGGCGGTGTGGTGTATTCGCTGGGCGTAATTTTCTACGTCTGTAAGCGTATTCCTTATAACCATGCGATCTGGCACGGTTTTGTGCTGGGCGGCAGCGTTTGCCACTTCCTGGCGATCTATCTGTACGTGGGGCAACACGCATAGATTCAGTGCAACCCCGGGGGCGGCGTAAACGCCTCGCCCGGGCTGTATTTTGTTGGCCGGACGAGGCAATGCCGCAATTCGGCGGCCTGTGCCGAATTGCCTAATGGCGCTGCACTTATCAGGCCTACCAATTACTCTTCGTCTAACGAATATGGCAGCGGTACGATACGCAGCGTTTTTGCGTCGTCACGGACGCGGAACACGCTGTCGGCCTCCATGTCGTTATTCATCACAACCTGCACCAGTACCTGACCATCGGCCAGTTGTACTGCAGCAAGTACGGTACCAGTACGGCGCCAGTTCTCGCCCATTTTTAATTCAAGGTCTTCGCCCGCTTCCGGTACCCGACTGGCGGCACCTGCCAGAGTCCACATGGCGCGTTTGTTGGCTCCGCGGAATTTTGCACGAGCCACCATTTCCTGACCGGTGTAGCAGCCTTTTTTAAAGCTGATCCCGCCCAGAGCCTGCAGATTGGTAGCCTGTGGAATAAACTGTGCACTGTTGGCTGTATCAATCACGGGGATACCCGCTTCGATATCCAGCGCCAGCCACTGCTGGCTGTTATTTAACTCAGCTTCGCCACGCAGCTTTTCAACCAAGGTTTCTGCTGTGGTGGCATCAACGATCAGCAGAAAACGTTCGGCAGGGTGTTCGAACCACAATACCGTGGAGGCACCTTCGGTAATGACCTGCTTATCACTGTTCGGTAATTCGCTAAAGAGATTGGCCAGCGCTGCACGTGCCTGGTATCCCGCTACGCCCAGCAAGACGCGCTCGTCGTCTGGGGCGATCGCCACCTTCGAGAAGACCGCGTATTTTTTCAGCTCAGTGAGCTGCGCATCACGCAGGCTACGGCGCTCAAGCCATGCAAAACCGTCACCCTGGCGGAACAGACGCAGGTTGCTCCACATTTTACCTTTGGCGTCACAATGTGCAGCCAACAGGTGCTGATGCTCGGTCATCTGGCTGACATCCGCCGTGACCTGACCCTGAATATACTTCTCACTGTCGACACCGGTGATGGTGGCGAGCGCCCAGTCATCGAGCGTCATTAGCGTCAGAGGTAAACGCGTTGACGCAAAAGGCTGGCGAGGAGGAAAAGATGTAAAAGCCATAATAATGTCCTGATTTGCTTAACGCAGTGATGATGACTAATGGTAAAAGAGCTATGGCCCATTGCAAGCGGTTTAAACAGGCTATTTGTGCCATATATTGTGCTTTGCGAGGAGACATCCAAAATTGGTGAATCCTTTGGCTTAATAAGGTTTTATTTAGCGAGCGAGCTTCAGTTTACTGATATTCCCGTAAAAAGAGCGGGAAAAACACGTTACAATAGCGGGATACTTCGTTTTCGCGAGACAGGGAGAAGAACATGGATATTAACAACAAAGCACGTATTCATTGGGCATGCCGCCGCGGTATGCGCGAGCTGGACATCTCGATCATGCCGTTTTTCGAACATGAATATGACAGCTTAAGTGACGAAGAAAAACGTATCTTTATCCGTCTGCTAGAATGTGATGATCCAGATTTATTTAACTGGTTGATGAATCATGGGAAACCAGCTGATGAGCAGCTGGAACAGATGGTGCGACTTATCCAGACACGGAATCGGGAACGTGGTCCAGTGGCAATCTGATTTACGCGTATCATGGCGCGCGCAGTGGCTTTCACTGCTAATTCATGGGCTGGTCGCGGTGTTTATTTTATTGATGCCCTGGCCATTGAGCTACACCCCATTATGGCTGGTTTTGCTCTCTCTGGTGGTGTTTGATAGCGTTCGCAGTCAGCGTCGAATCAACGCCTGTCAGGGAGAGATTCGGCTATTGATGGATGGCCGTCTGCGCTGGCAAGGGCAAGAGTGGTCTATCGTTAGCGCCCCCTGGATGGTTAAAACAGGTATGATGCTACGCTTGCGATCTGATGCCGGAAAACGTCAACATTTGTGGCTGGCAGCAGACAGTATGGATGATGCAGAGTGGCGGGATTTACGGCGGTTGATGCTGCAAAAGGCGAAGCAAGGGTAACGCATGACACATGCCTGATGGCGCGCAGCTTGAAGGCCTACAGTTAGGTGCGTCATGCAGGCCGGATAACGCATTTACGCCGTCATCCGGCAAATCGGTTATCAGGACCAGTGCTCGGCCATTTCCCCAAGAATTTGCTCGCACCAGGCCTGAATGCGTTCATCGCTGAGATCGTACTGGTTTGTCTCATCCAGCGCCAGGCCAACAAACAGTTGTCCATCAGCAATGACGGGTTTATCGCTGGTGAATTCGTAGCCTTCGGTGGGCCAGTAGCCGACAAACTTTACACCTTTGGTGATCAGTTTATCGTGCAGCATACCCAACGCATCCAGGAACCATTCGCCGTATCCCAACTGATCGCCCATACCGTAAAGTGCGACAATCTTGCCTTCCAGGTTGAGGTCGTCCAGTTGCTCCCAGACCGCTTCCCAGTCCTCCTGAATTTCACCGAAATCCCAGGTTGGGATGCCCAAAATGAGCACGTCATATTGCTCCATTAGGGTCGGGGAATCGTCTTTGAGGTTGTGCAGTGTCACCAGTTCGGGACCCAGGATATCGCGGATTTTTTCTGCTGCCATTTCGGTGTAGCAGGTGCTGGAACCGTAAAAAAGACCCATGTTCATGACGTAAACATCTCAATTCTGCTGTAGCGTTGCGGGTAGTGTAACAGAATCGCCGCATTCACGGCACAATGAGGCATAATGCATCAAAAATGAGAGTGGAATAAGGGGCGCGAGTGGAACAGGATCTGGCGCGCATCGAGCAGTTTCTTGATGCCCTGTGGCTGGAACGAAATCTGGCGGAAAACACATTAAGTGCGTATCGTCGCGATCTGACCATGCTTGTGGAATGGTTACATCACCGCGGCGCTTCGCTTGCGACCGCGCAAAGTGATGATCTGCAAGCCTTGCTGGCTGAGCGGATGGATGGAGGGTATAAAGCCACCAGTTCCGCACGTTTGCTCAGTGCGACGCGACGTTTTTTTCAGCATCTGTACCGCGAAAAATATCGCGAAGATGACCCCAGCGCCTCGCTTGCATCACCTAAACTTCCGCAGCGCCTGCCTAAAGATCTCAGCGAAGCGCAGGTTGAGCGGCTGCTACAAGCGCCGCTTATTGAGCAACCGCTCGAGCTACGCGACAAAGCCATGCTGGAAGTGCTGTATGCAACAGGCCTGCGCGTGTCTGAACTGGTAGGACTGACGATGAGTGACGTCAGCCTGCGTCAGGGTGTGGTACGGGTGATCGGTAAAGGTAACAAAGAGCGCCTTGTCCCGTTGGGTGAGGAGGCAGTGTACTGGCTGGAAACGTATCTGGAGCACGGGCGTCCATGGTTGCTCAACGGCGTATCGATTGATGTGCTGTTTCCTAGTCAGCGGGCGCAACAGATGACCCGTCAGACCTTCTGGCATCGTATCAAACACTATGCTGTGTTGGCGGGAATCGACAGCGAAAAGCTGTCACCGCACGTCCTGCGGCACGCGTTTGCCACGCATCTGCTCAACCATGGCGCAGACCTGCGCGTGGTGCAGATGCTACTGGGGCATAGCGATCTCTCGACAACGCAAATTTATACTCATGTCGCAACGGAGCGCTTGCGGCAACTACATCAACAGCATCACCCGCGAGCGTGAGTGCTGACAGGATAGGATAGGCTATGAAAAAACGTTTTATGATGTTCACCCTGCTGGCGACGGCGTTTTCCGGCATGGTACATGCAGACGACGCGGCAATTCGTCAGTCATTAGCAAAGCTGGGTGTGCAGAGCACCGAGATTCAACCTGCTCCGGTTGCGGGCATGAAAACCGTACTGACCAATAGCGGCGTGCTGTACGTAACTGAAGACGGTAAACATATTATTCAGGGACCGATGTACGACGTGAGCGGCGCAAGTCCGGTGAATGTCACCAACCAACTGCTGATGAAGCATCTGAACGCGCTGGAAAAAGAGATGATCATCTACAAAGCGCCGCAGGAAAAACACGTCATTACCGTTTTCACCGACATCACTTGTGGTTACTGCCACAAGCTGCATGAAGAGATGAAAGATTACAATGCGTTGGGGATCACCGTACGTTATCTGGCCTTCCCACGTCAGGGGCTGGACAGCCAGGCTGAACAAGACATGAAGTCTATCTGGTGTGCTAAGGACAAAAACAAAGCCTTTGACGACGCGATGACTGGCAAGGGCGTGAAAGCGGCGACCTGTGATGTGGATATCGCTAACCACTATGCGCTGGGCGTACAGTTTGGCGTCAGCGGTACACCGGCGATTGTGCTGAGCAATGGCTATGTCGTACCTGGTTATCAGGGCCCGAAAGAGATGAAAGAATTCCTCGACGCACATGCAAAACAGACCAGCGGTAAATAATTCGCGTGAAACAACAGATACAACTTCGTCGGCGTGAAGCCGACGAGACAGCCGAGCTACCTGCCGACTTACCGCCGCTGCTGCGCCGTTTATACGCCAGTCGCGGTGTACGTAGCGCGCAGGAGCTTGAGCGTAGCGTCAAAGGAATGCTGCCGTGGCAGCATTTAAACGGTGTCGAAAAGGCGGTTGAGATCCTCTACAACGCCTTTCGTGCGGGAACTCGCATCATCGTTGTTGGCGATTTCGATGCCGATGGCGCGACCAGCACGGCGCTAAGCATCCTGGCGATGCGCGCGTTGGGCTGTAGTAACGTTGACTACCTGGTGCCAAATCGTTTTGAGGACGGTTATGGTTTAAGCCCGGAAGTCGTTGATCAGGCCCATGCCCGTGGTGCTCAGCTGATTGTCACCGTAGACAACGGCATCTCGTCTCACGCGGGTGTCGAACATGCCAGAACGTTGGGGATCCCGGTCGTTGTGACCGATCACCACCTGCCAGGGGATACGCTGCCGGGCGCAGAGGCGATCATCAATCCTAACCTGCACGACTGTGAGTTCCCGTCGAAATCGCTGGCAGGCGTTGGTGTAGCCTTCTATCTGATGCTGGCGCTGCGCACTTTCCTGCGTGATAAAGGCTGGTTTGATGAGCGAGGCATTGCACCGCCGAACCTGGCGGATTTGCTCGATCTGGTTGCGCTTGGCACGGTGGCGGACGTGGTCCCGCTGGATGCCAATAACCGCATTCTGACGTGGCAAGGCTTAAGCCGTATCCGTGCTGGAAAATGCCGCCCAGGTATTAAAGCTCTGCTGGAGATTTCCAATCGCGACCCCCTAAAGCTGGCAGCCAGTGATTTAGGTTTTGCCCTCGGGCCACGGCTGAATGCGGCGGGGCGTCTGGACGATATGTCCGTTGGCGTAGCGCTGTTGCTGTGCGACAACATTGGTGAAGCGCGCGTGCTGGCCAATGAGCTGGACGCACTCAACCAGACGCGCAAAGAAATTGAGCAGGGTATGCAGGCAGAAGCGCTGACCCTGTGTGAAAAGCTGGAACGCAGTAGCGATACGCTTCCGGGCGGCCTGGCAATGTATCATCCCGAGTGGCATCAGGGCGTTGTGGGGATTCTGGCATCGCGTATTAAAGAGCGATTCCATCGCCCGGTGATAGCGTTTGCCCCGGCAGGTGACGGTACTCTTAAAGGCTCCGGGCGTTCGATTCAGGGGCTGCACATGCGCGATGCGCTGGAACGCCTGGACACCCTTTATCCGGGCATGATCCTCAAGTTTGGCGGTCACGCCATGGCTGCGGGCTTATCGCTTGAAGAGGCGCAGTTTGAGCGTTTCCAGCAGCGTTTTGGCGAACTGGTAACCGAGTGGTTGGATCCCGCCTTACTGCAAGGTGAAGTGGTGTCGGATGGCCCACTGAACGCGTCGGAGATGACCATGGAGGTCGCACAAATGCTGCGTGATGCCGGACCGTGGGGACAAATGTTCCCGGAACCGCTGTTTGACGGGCATTTCCGTTTGCTCCAGCAGCGTCTGGTCGGTGAGCGTCATCTGAAGGTAATGGTGGAGCCCGTAGGCGGTGGTCCGCTGCTGGACGGCATTGCGTTTAACGTCGATACCACCTGCTGGCCGGACAACGGCGTGCGCGAAGTTCAGCTTGCCTACAAACTGGATATTAATGAGTTTCGCGGCAACCGTAGTTTGCAGATTATAATCGACAATATCTGGCCACTTTAGCGTCACTAATCGCTATAAAAAAGGGCGTGGATTAGTTACAATCCCGCTCTTATCACCGCATTTTGACTAGTCCAATAAAAGAAATCAGACAATGTTTGAAATTAATCCGGTAAATAACCGCATTCAGGACCTCACGGAGCGCTCTGACGTTCTTAGGGGGTATCTTTGACTATGATGCCAAGAAAGAGCGTCTGGAAGAAGTAAACGCCGAGCTGGAACAGCCGGACGTATGGAACGAACCCGAACGCGCGCAGGCGCTGGGTAAAGAGCGTTCTTCTCTTGAAGCCATCGTTGATACGCTCGATCAGATGAGCCAGGGCCTGGAAGATGTCTCCGGCCTGCTGGAACTGGCTGTAGAAGCCGACGACGAAGAAACCTTTAACGAAGCCGTAGCAGAACTCGACACGCTGGAAGATAAGCTGGCCCAGCTGGAATTCCGTCGTATGTTCTCCGGTGAATATGACAGCGCAGATTGCTATCTCGATATTCAGGCAGGTTCTGGCGGTACGGAAGCGCAGGACTGGGCAAGCATGCTGATGCGCATGTATCTGCGTTGGGCTGAAGCGCGCGGCTTTAAGACTGAAATTATTGAAGAGTCTGAAGGTGAAGTGGCGGGTATTAAATCCGTAACCATCAGAATTGCTGGCGAATATGCGTACGGTTGGCTGCGTACTGAAACCGGCGTACACCGTCTGGTTCGTAAGAGTCCGTTCGACTCCGGCGGACGTCGCCATACGTCGTTCAGTTCTGCGTTTGTTTATCCGGAAGTTGATGATGATATTGATATCGATATCAACCCGGCGGATCTGCGTATTGACGTTTACCGTGCCTCCGGTGCGGGTGGTCAGCACGTTAACCGTACGGAATCTGCGGTGCGTATTACCCACATCCCGACTGGGATTGTGACGCAGTGTCAGAACGACCGTTCCCAGCACAAGAACAAAGACCAGGCCATGAAGCAGATGAAAGCGAAGCTTTATGAACTGGAAATGCAGAAGAAGAATGCCGAGAAACAGGCGATGGAAGACAACAAGTCAGATATCGGCTGGGGTAGCCAGATTCGTTCTTATGTCCTTGATGACTCCCGCATCAAAGATCTGCGTACCGGGGTTGAAACCCGTAACACGCAGGCGGTGCTGGATGGCAGCCTGGATCAATTTATCGAAGCAAGTTTGAAAGCAGGGTTATGAGGAACCAACATGTCTGAACAACACGTACAGGGCGCTGACGCGGTAGCCGACCTTAACAATGAACTGAAAACGCGCCGTGAGAAGCTGGCGAGCCTGCGTGAGCAGGGGATCCCGTTCCCGAACGATTTCCGTCGCGATCATACCTCAGACCAACTGCATGCTGACTTCGACGCGAAAGAAAACGAAGAGCTGGAAGCGCTGAACATTGAGGTATCCGTTGCTGGCCGTATGATGACCCGTCGTATTATGGGTAAAGCATCATTCGTTACGCTGCAGGACGTTGGCGGCCGTATTCAGCTGTACGTAGCTCGCGATGACCTGCCGGAAGGCGTCTACAACGAGCAGTTCAAAAAATGGGATCTTGGCGATATCCTCGGCGCGAAAGGTAAGTTGTTCAAGACTAAGACCGGTGAGTTGTCTATTCACTGCACCGAACTGCGTCTGCTGACCAAAGCGCTGCGCCCGCTGCCGGACAAATTCCACGGTCTGCAGGATCAGGAAGCGCGCTATCGTCAACGTTACCTGGATCTCATCTCTAACGATGAATCCCGCAATACCTTTAAAGTGCGTTCACAGATTATGGCTGGCATCCGTCAGTTCATGGTTGCTCGTGGCTTTATGGAAGTAGAAACCCCGATGATGCAGGTGATCCCAGGCGGTGCGGCAGCGCGTCCGTTTATCACTCATCATAACGCGTTGGATCTGGACATGTACCTGCGTATCGCGCCGGAACTGTACCTCAAGCGTCTGGTGGTTGGCGGCTTCGAACGCGTATTCGAAATTAACCGTAACTTCCGTAACGAAGGCATCTCTGTTCGCCATAACCCAGAGTTCACCATGATGGAACTCTACATGGCTTATGCGGACTACAAAGATCTGATCGAACTGACCGAATCGCTGTTCCGTACGCTGGCGCAGAACGTTCTGGGAACGACTGAAGTGCCTTACGGTGAAGAAGTCTTCGACTTCGGTAAGCCGTTCGAAAAACTGACCATGCGCGAAGCGATTCAGAAATACCGTCCGGAAACCAACATGGCCGATCTGGATAACTTCGATTCTGCAAAAGCGATTGCTGAATCTATCGGCATCAAAGTTGAGAAGAGCTGGGGTCTGGGCCGTATCGTGACCGAGATCTTTGAAGAAGTTGCGGAAGCGCACCTGATTCAACCGACCTTCATTACCGAGTACCCGGCAGAAGTTTCTCCGCTGGCGCGTCGTAATGACGAAAACCCGGAAATCACTGACCGCTTCGAATTCTTCATCGGCGGGCGTGAAATCGGTAACGGTTTCAGCGAGCTGAACGATGCGGAAGATCAGGCGCAGCGTTTCCAGGATCAGGTTAACGCTAAAGATGCGGGTGATGACGAAGCAATGTTCTATGACGAAGACTACGTTACCGCTCTGGAACACGGTCTGCCGCCGACTGCGGGTCTGGGCATTGGTATCGACCGTATGGTTATGCTGTTCACCAACAGCCACACTATCCGCGACGTGATCCTGTTCCCGGCGATGCGCCCGGTTAAGTAAGATGTGAAATGCCGGATGGCGGCTGACGCCTTATCCGGCCTACGATTCGTTATGTAGGCCAGATAAGCGTAGCGCCATCAGGCAATAATTTGTTGGCAGTAATTCCGCAACAGCGCACGCGCTTCTTTGTCTGCAACCTGCATTACCATCCACGGGCTAAAAGCCCACGGCGTCGCGTCAATCCCGCTTAAGACATCCTCAAGACTGCTCCACTGGCAATCCATCACTTCATCTGGGTTTAGCTGTAGCGGACTCACGATATGTGCGGCATAAACCGGGCATACTTCGTTTTCAACTATTCCACTCGGGTCTGTAGCGCGATAACGAAAGTCAGCGTATACGGGGCTGAGCAAGTCGATGTCTGCACCCAGTTCGAAGCGAGCCCGGCGAACAATAGCGGCTTCGTGGGTTTCACCCAGCTGCGGGTGACCGCAGACAGAGTTGGTCCAGACACCTGGCCAGGCTTTTTTGTGCAGCGAGCGGCGGGTGACCAGCAGTTGGCCCTGCTCGTTAAATATCCAGCACGAGAAAGCGGAATGCAGGGGAGTTGTGGCGGTATGCGCCGCATATTTTTCCAGCGTTCCGCAGGGTTGGTCCTGCTCATTCAATAAAATGACATGTTCCTGTCGCATAGCGTCCACCATCAATCTTAAGCACCCATATTATATGCTTAATTAAGTCAGATTGATTAACAGAGGGTGTGAAATGCCAGAGCCGACGGTTCGTTGCGCGATATGATTTGGCATCCGGTGTCTGGCTGCTATGATAAAGCGTCTGAAAATGTTGCGAGGTATTGTTTTGAGTGCAGGACGCCTGAAGAAAAATGGCCTGGGTATCGTGATGTTGCTGTGCGTCGGTCTGCTGTTAGCAGGGTGTTCCGGGAGCAAGTCGTCTGATACAGGAAGTTATTCCGGCTCCGTGTATACCGTGAAGCGGGGAGATACGCTATACCGTATTTCGCGCGCTACCGGGACCAGCGTGAAAGAGATCGCCCGCCTGAATAATATTTCACCGCCCTATACCATTGAAGTAGGGCAAAAACTGAAGGTCAGCGGTGGCGCGAAAACCAGTTCTAACTCTGGCAAAACAACCAAGAAATCCTCAACCAAAACGGCAGCGGCCAGACCGTCTTCGTCCGTACCGCAGTCTTCCTGGCCTCCGGTAGGGCAACGTTGCTGGCAGTGGCCTGCCAGCGGTAAGGTGATCCTGCCTTATTCAACCGCGGACGGCGGCAACAAGGGCATTGATATCTCGGCTGCGCGCGGTACACCGATTTATGCCGCCGGCGCCGGGAAGGTGGTTTACGTCGGTAATCAGCTGCGGGGCTATGGTAATCTCATCATGATTAAGCACAGTGAGGACTACATCACTGCGTATGCGCATAATGACACCATGCTGGTGAACAACGGTCAAAACGTGAAGGCCGGGCAGAAAATCGCGACGATGGGCAGCTCGGATGCGACTACGGTGCGGCTGCATTTCCAAATCCGCTACCGGGCGACGGCTATCGATCCGCTGCGTTATTTACCGCCGCAGGGCAGTAAACCAAAATGCTGACGGTGAATTAATCGCCAGTCAGTGGGTAAGTCCCTTGCCAAGAAGAGCGTAAGGTTTATAATCCCTTACGCACTTCGATGCGGGCGTAGTTCAATGGTAGAACGAGAGCTTCCCAAGCTCTATACGAGGGTTCGATTCCCTTCGCCCGCTCCAAACTCAAGTCTTCTGAAGTCTACCAAACTCAATTTTCCCTTGATAAATCAGCAGTTATAGCATTCTATTAGTCTATTGAACTCAATTGTACTCCCCCAGGGTCAAGCTCAATGTGGGGGTATGGATGGGGGTATAATTGTACCCCCTGCTGAGAGGTACCCCCAATGAAGCTGACAGCTCGTCAGGTTGAAACTGCAAAACCTAAAGATAAGCCCTACAAACTCGCTGATGGTGGTGGTCTTTACCTGCTGGTTAATCCCAACGGTAAAAGATACTGGCGTCTCAAATACCGTTCGCTAGGTAAAGAGAAGCTGCTCGCTATTGGCGTTTACCCCGATGTTTCTTTAGCTGAAGCCAGAAATAAGCGTGAGGATGCAAAAAGGACATTAGCGGCTGGCAACGATCCTTCTCTTGAACGGAAAATTGAGAAACTTAGTCGTCAACAAGATGCAGAAAACTCTTTTGAGGCTATCACGCGGGAGTGGTATCAGCGTCGCTATGACCGCTGGTCTGTCTCCTACCGCGAAGAAATGTTGAGAACCTTTGAAAAGGATGTGTTCCCTTATATCGGTCACCGGCCAATCAAAGATATCAAACCGATGGAGTTGCTTGCTGTTCTTTCAAAGATAGAAGTTCGAGGAGCAACTGAGAAGGTCCGTAAGGTTCGCCAGCGTTGTGGAGAGGTCTGGAAGTATGCCGTTGTGACTGGCAGGGCTGAGTACAATCCAGCTCCTGATCTAGCCAGCGCAGTAGCTCCCCATGAGAAAGAGCACTATGCTTTTTTGACCCAGGATGAATTGCCAGAGTTTCTTCAAACTCTGAACACCTACGCAGGTAGTGTACTTGTTAAAATAGCGATGCAATTACTTATTTTGACTGGAGTAAGGCCTGGGGAATTGAGGCAAGCGGAGTGGCAGGAGTTTGATTTTGAGCGGAAGGTTTGGAACGTGCCAGCAGAGCGCATGAAAATGCGCCGCCCTCATCTGGTTCCGTTATCAAGCCAGGTAATTGACTTGCTTAATCAGCTTAAACCCATGACGGGAGCGGGAACGTTGCTGTTCCCAGGACGTAATAATCCAAAGAAACCGATGAGTGATATGGCATTGACTGTGCTGGTCAGGCGTATCGGCTATGCCGGGCGTGTTACGGGGCATGGATTCCGCCACACGATGAGTACTATTTTGCATGAGCAGGGATTTAACTCAGCTTGGATCGAGCTACAACTGGCTCACGTCGATAAGAACTCAATTCGTGGAACGTATAACCATGCTCAGTATCTAGAGGGAAGGAGGGAGATGATGCAGTGGTATGGCAATCTAATCATTGATTTGAATTCAGCAGTACGGTCAGGCTGACCTGCCCCCACGATTAGATACAACACTCAGTTAGTAACGTCGGAATCTTCATTCTCAGAATGACCCTTTCTCCAGCCCGCTGCAAATTCAGACGGTGTCTGATAATTCAGCGTGGAGTGCGGGCGGCATTCGTTATAATCCTGCCGCCAGTCATTAATAATTTTCCTGGCATGAACGATATCGCTGAACCAGTGCTCATTCAAACATTCATCGCGAAATCGTCCGTTAAAGCTCTCAATAAATCCGTTCTGCGTTGGCTTGCCCGGCTGGATTAAGCGCAACTCAACACCATGCTCAAAGGCCCATTGATCCAGTGCACGGCAAGTGAACTCCGGCCCCTGGTCAGTTCTTATCGTCGCCGGATAGCCTCGAAACAGTGCAATGCTGTCCAGAATACGCGTGACCTGAACGCCTGAAATCCCAAAGGCAACAGTGACCGTCAGGCATTCCTTTGTGAAATCATCGACGCAGGTAAGACACTTGATCCTGCGACCGGTGGAAAGTGCGTCCATGACGAAATCCATCGACCAGGTCAGATTGGGCGCCGCCGGACGGAGCAGCGGCAGACGTTCTGTTGCCAGCCCTTTACGACGTCTTCTGCGTTTTACGCCCAGGCCACTGAGGTGATAAAGCCGGTACACGCGCTTATGATTAACATGAAGCCCTTCACGGCGCAGCAACTGCCAAATACGACGGTAGCCAAAACGCCTGCGCTCCAGTGCCAGCTCAGTGATGCGCCCTGATAAATGCGCATCAGCAGCCGGACGGTGAGCCTCATAGCGGCAGGTCGACAGGGATAAACCTGTAAGCCTGCAGGCACGACGTTGCGACAGACCGGTCACATCACACATCAACATCACGGCTTCCCGCTTCTGGTCTGTCGTCAGTACTTTCGCCCAAGAGCCACCTGAAGCGCCTCTTTATCCAGCATGGCTTCGGCAAGCAGCTTCTTGAGTCTGGTGTTCTCTTCCTCAAGCGACTTCAGGCGCTTAACTTCAGGCACCTCCATACCGCCATACTTCTTACGCCAGGTGTAAAACGTGGCATCGGAAATGGCATGCTTGCGGCAGAGTTCACGGGCGGGTACCCCAGCTTCGGCTTCGCGGAGAATACTGATGATCTGTTCGTCGGAAAAACGCTTCTTCATGGGGATGTCCTCATGTGGCTTATGAAGACATTACTAACATCGGGGTGTACTAATCAACGGGGAGCAGGTCAATCACAGAAGGAAAGCAGACAGAGCTGCGCGGCAAAGCAACAAAGGGAGGATATACTGTATGGAAAATGAAATCTGGGCATCCTACCCCAATTTATGTGGCGGATTTAGACAAAGCTGTTAGGGAATGTCTAAAATAGCGAAGCCATAGCATAGAATTTTTAATGGCATTATGATCAGGACATAAAGGACTTCATGCAGGGAAAAAATATCCCAAAAGAAACTGGTCATGTCAGCACACCAAAGGATCCTCGCCGGATCCTTTGGTTTTTCTCAGCCACAATCGCTTAACGTGAGTTTTCGTTCCACTGAGCGTCAGACCCCTATAATAATTCCTTTCAGACAGGTACCGGTTAAGTGTAGCTGAGTCAGACAAAAAAGCCCCCTGACGGGGGGCAAAAATGTAGCAACGTTGTTTCAGGAAAATCTATCAGGGAAAAGGTAACAGCACGGATACTACCGTCGCATTCAGCCTGCATTGATCATGCGGCGGTGCGCTTCGGCCATGGCCTGATGTGGGCCGGATTGCCCGTTATTCATGAATTCATGGGCAACCGCTGCTCTTTCATGCTCATTCATCGCCGCGTAAGACGTTGACGGGACGGTCGTGGATACCGTGTTATTTCCCATCATCTTCTGATGACTTTCCACCATTTTCTGGTGCGCATCCGCCGAGCCGTTCGTCATGGTTTCATGAGCAATAATGGCCTGTTCATGCTGGTCCATACCGGTCATACGAGGAGCAGTCCCCTGGATCCCGACAGGAGCCGCAGCAGACTGCATCTGGTGAGCAGGAGCCTGTGCATTGTTGACGCGATCATGGATATTCACGGTTTCAGTGGCCCAGGCCGATGAAATTAAACCAAAGCCCAGCAAAGATGCTAATACGATATTTTTCATGATAACTCTCCATTTCTGAATTAGTGATGTCCGGGGAAGTACAACCGGTGTTTTCAGTTCCATAACTGAAACAAGTTCGGCAGCGTTTATTTCTCCGGAAGAGGGCTGGATATTCATTTCCTGGCGTACTCTGACGCCGGGTATTGATGAAGCAATCCAGCCTTCCTGATAAGTTGCACTAATTATATCGAATGGCTTCTGTTTGCTGCATGACAGGCTAATGACATCTTTGTCATTTACATCTTTATTTTCAGCATTGGGTTTCCGGGATCATTTTCTCCAGTCTGGGCACGGATAAGATAAAACGCGTGGAGCGTACGTCTGATTCCACCTGCACTCTTCCGTGATGTGCTTCCACGATTGACTTCACAATCGCAAGGCCGATGCCGCTGCCTTCTCCTTTTCGTTGTCTGGATGGATCCACCCGATAAAAACGGTCAAACAGCCTTGATAAATGTTCTTCAGGGATCGGTTTCCCTGGATTTTCAATCACAAGGTCAAAAAAGCTCTCCTGCTTTCTTATTGAGACGGTTATGGCCTGTCCCTCCGGGGTATAACGCAGGGCATTGGATAACAGATTATTGATCGCTCTTCTGAACATTTGTGGATCTCCCTCAACCAGGCAGGGCATCCCGTTAAATTTGAGCGTGATATTGCGTTCTTCGGCCCAGGCTTCGAAAAACTCGAAGACTTTCATGACTTCTGCTCTGAGGTCAAAACGGACCCTGTCAGGTATAAGCTGGTTATTGTCCGCCTGTGCCAGAAACAGCATGTCGCTGACCATTTTGGTCATCCGGTTATACTCTTCAAGACTGGAGTAGAGGACATCCTCAAGTTCCTTCTGGGTTCGATCCTGACTCAGTGCGATTTCAGTCTGCGTCACCAGATTGGTGATGGGCGTTCTGATCTCATGCGCGATATCGGCAGAGAAATTGGCCTGGCGGGTAAAGACGTCCTCAATCTTTCCAATCATATGATTGAACGAGATAACCAGTTGCTCCAGCTCAATGGGAACGCGTGTCGGTTCCAGCCGCGCATCAAGATTCTCGGAGGTGATGTTTTTAATGGCATTGCTGACATTACGAAGGGGCAGGTGCCCCTGACGGACAGCGATGCGAATGATCAGAACAATCAGCAGGCTTATCACGACGGCGATCGCAATCAGATTTTTTTTCAGCGCATCGAGGTAATGGAGATGGAAATTAATGGAGAGGCCAGTCAGCATGACATAATTCTGCTGTTTGCCCTGAAATATCGCCTGGCCAGAGGAGGCGATAATCCGGTATGTTTCCATCTTCATTTCAGACCCGGTATCCATCGGTCTCGCAGGATCCTCCACCGTCCAGAGAAAGACATCCCGTGCGCGGCTGTGCTCGCTAAAATCTGCGGAATTCACGGCCGGGTGTAGTGCCGCCCCCTGCGCTGAACTAAAGAGCACTTCCCCCCTGGGATTGAGGAGCAAAAGGGCAACGTTGCGGTAGCTGGCAATCGACTCCTTTATTTTGCTTACTTTTTTTTCATCCGGATCCACCGGGGACTGCAGTATACGGTTCAGGGTAGTGCTGATTTGTTGAAGATCGCTGACATCCTGCTCGGCAAAATGATTTTCAACAGAATGCAGCATAAACCAGGTGAAGGCGATAAAAGCCAGTATCGTGGACAGGCTGATAAAAAAGGTCAGCCGCAGGGCGAGTGAGAAAGGGCGCCTGGAAGGTTTGCTATGCATCCGGGGCCTCCAGCATATAGCCCACGCCCCGGACAGTCTGGATCAGCTTTGTCCCGTAATCGTTGTCTATTTTAGCGCGGAGTCGCTTTACGGCGACATCAATCGCGTTAGTGTCGCTGTCAAAATTCATGTCCCAGACCTGAGAGGCAATCAGGGAACGGGGAAGAACCTCGCCCTGATGGCGAATGAAAAATTCCAGCAGGCTGAACTCTTTACTGGTGAGCACAATGCGGTTTCCGGCGCGACTGACTTTTCTGGATACGAGATCCATCGAGAGATCAGCCACCCTAAACTGGCTTTCCGTGATCATCGCGTTTCCCCGCCTCAGAAGGGTTCTCACCCGGGCCAGCAGTTCGGCAAACGCAAAGGGTTTAACCAGATAATCGTCCGCACCCAGTTCCAGTCCTTTGACCCTGTGTTCGATCGTGCCGAGGGCCGTCAGTAGTAAGACCGGCATACCCTTTCCGGCAGTGCGCAGCATGCGGATGATATCCCAGCCGTTCACATCAGGCAGCATGATGTCCAGAATGACTAAATCATACTCGGCTGTCATGGCGAGATGATATCCGGTAAGACCATTATCAGCGTGATCCACTACGAACCCTGCCTCTGTAAGCCCTTTGCTGAGATATTCACCTGTTTTAATTTCGTCTTCGACGATCAATATTTTCATCTTGCTCCCCGTCTGGCTGCTAATGTCATTCTATTGCGCACACGATCGTAATCAACGAATTACCGTAAAAATGACAACATTGTCATTATTCTGTCACCCGACAAACAGAGTGCATTCTGTAAAGTAACCCTGGTAATACTCTGAACTTCATTTGAACCATTTACCAGGTCTGCCTGGACGAGAAGCAATATGTTCAAATTAAAACTACTCAGCATCAGCACAATCTTCATTCTGGCTGGTTGTGTCTCTCTGGCGCCTGAATATCAGCGTCCGGCAGCACCGGTACCCCAGCAGTTTTCACTGTCCCGTAACAGCCTGACGCCAGCGGTGAATGGCTATCAGGATACGGGCTGGCGTAACTTTTTTGTCGATCCCCAGGTCACCCGGCTGATTACTGAAGCCCTGACTAATAACCGTGATTTGAGAATGGCTGCACTGAAGGTTGAAGAGGCCCGGGCCCAGTTCAACGTCACGGATGCAGATCGTTATCCCCAGCTGAATGCCTCATCCGGGATCACATACAGCGGTGGTCTGAAAGGTGACAAGCCGACCACACAGGAGTACGACGCAGGTCTGGAGTTCAGTTATGAGCTCGATTTTTTCGGCAAACTTAAGAACATGAGTGATGCTGATCGCCAGAACTACTTTGCCAGCGAAGAAGCCCGTCGGGCCGTACACATCCTGCTGGTATCCAACGTTTCACAAAGCTATTTCAGCCAGCAACTGGCGTACGAACAACTTCGTATTGCGCGGGAAACGCTGAAAAATTATCAACAGTCCTATGCTTTCGTTGAGCAGCAGCTCGTGACCGGGAGTACGAACGTTCTGGCACTTGAACAGGCGCGAGGACAAATCGAAAGTACCCGCGCCGAAATAGCCAAACGAGAAGGCGATCTGGCTCAGGCAAACAATGCCCTGCAACTGGTGCTGGGAACGTACCGCGCACTTCCGTCAGAAAAAGGGATGAAAGGCGGGGAGATAGCCCCAGTAAAATTGCCACCAAATCTGTCTTCACAAATTTTGCTGCAGCGACCGGATATTATGGAAGCGGAATATCAGCTGAAAGCGGCTGATGCCAATATTGGCGCAGCGCGAGCGGCCTTTTTCCCCTCAATTACCCTGACCAGTGGTCTTTCCGCAAGCAGTACGGAGCTGTCCAGCCTGTTTACGTCAGGAAGTGGAATGTGGAATTTTATCCCTAAAATTGAAATTCCTATATTTAATGCTGGCAGGAATAAAGCCAATCTGAAGCTGGCTGAAATTCGCCAGCAACAGTCGGTGGTTAATTACGAACAAAAAATTCAGTCAGCCTTTAAGGATGTTTCCGACACGCTTGCGCTGCGCGACAGCCTTAGCCAGCAACTTGAGTCACAGCAGCGTTATCTTGATTCACTTCAGATAACTCTCCAGCGTGCCAGAGGATTATATTCCAGTGGTGCTGTCAGTTACATTGAAGTGCTGGATGCAGAGCGTTCTCTCTTCGCTACGCAGCAAACCATTCTCGATCTTACCTATTCCCGGCAGGTTAACGAAATTAATCTGTTTACCGCACTGGGTGGCGGTTGGGTAGAGTAAATTTATTTCATTAATCAGGAAATTTAAAATGCGTAATTCACTTAAAGCCGTTTTATTTGGTGCCTTCTCTGTCATGTTTTCTGCCGGTCTTCATGCTGAAACACATCAGCATGGCGATATGAATACTGCCAGTGATGCTTCGGTACAGCAAGTTATCAAGGGCACCGGTGTCGTTAAAGACATTGATATGAATACTAAGAAAATCACCATTTCGCATGAAGCAATTCCAGCGGTGGGCTGGCCTGCAATGACCATGCGCTTTACTTTTGTTAATGCAGACGATGCTATTAATGCCCTGAAAACAGGCAACCATGTCGATTTCTCGTTTATTCAGCAGGGCAATATCTCCTTACTCAAAAGCATTAACGTGACGCAGTCCTGATTGGCTGTCCGGAGCGATTACATCCTGTGCGCCTGTACATTCACATAGGTATATGTGTGAGTTAACCGTCAGGCGCATATGCCAGGTGTTTTGATTTTTTAGCGGAAAATTGTATGGCTTCTTTAAAGATAAAATATGCTGCAATAATTATCAGCAGCCTCATAGCAGGGGGGCTGATATCGGTTACTGCCTGGCAGTATGTAAACTCAGCACAAAAGACAGAAAAAACAGAACAAAAGGCACCGGAACGAAAGGTGCTTTTCTGGTATGACCCAATGAAACCGGATACCAAATTTGATAAACCCGGAAAATCGCCCTTTATGGATATGGACCTGGTGCCAAAATATGCTGATGACAGTGGCGATAAAAGCAGTGGCGGGATCCGTATCGACCCAACCCAGGTTCAGAATCTGGGATTAAAAACGCAAAAAGTCACGCGAGGAATGCTGAATTATTCTCAGACAATCCCGGCTAATGTCAGCTATAACGAGTATCAGTTTGTTATTGTGCAGGCGCGTTCTGACGGGTTTGTCGAAAAAGTCTACCCCATGACGATTGGCGATCATGTGAAGAAGGGGACGCCACTTATCGATATTACCATTCCGGACTGGGTGGAAGCACAGAGTGAATTCCTTCTGTTATCCAGCACCGGTGGTACGTCAACCCAGATAAAAGGGGTTCTGGAGCGACTTCGTCTGGCTGGTATGCCGGAAGAGGATATTCAAAGGCTGCGTTCAACCCGCACAATCCAGACCCGTTTTACCATTAAAGCACCTATTGATGGTGTCATTACTGCGTTTGACCTGCGCACCGGCATGAATATTTCGAAAGATAAAGTAGTGGCTCAGATTCAGGGGATGGACCCGGTCTGGATCAGCGCTGCAGTGCCAGAATCTATCGCATATCTGCTGAAAGATACGTCGCAGTTTGAAATTTCGGTACCGGCTTATCCGGATAAAACATTCCATGTCGAAAAATGGAACATTCTTCCCAGCGTGGATCAGACAACCCGTACGCTTCAGGTCCGTCTCCAGGTTTCTAATAAGGATGAGTTTCTCAAGCCGGGCATGAATGCCTATCTGAAACTGAATACCAAGAGCCAGGAGATGCTGCTGATACCAAGCCAGGCCGTTATCGATACCGGCAAAGAACAGCGCGTGATTACTGTTGATGATGAAGGCAAGTTTGTGCCGAAACAGATCCACGTTCTGCATGAATCACAGCAACAGTCCGGCATCGGTTCCGGCCTGAATGAAGGCGATACCGTGGTGGTCAGTGGCCTGTTCCTCATTGACTCCGAAGCCAATATTACGGGCGCGCTGGAACGTATGCGCCACCCTGAAAAAACAGAAAGCAGTATGCCAGCAATGTCTGACCAGCCTGTAAATATGCATTCAGGGCACTGAGGAGACGACGATGATTGAATGGATTATCCGGCGCTCTGTCGCCAACCGTTTCCTGGTCATGATGGGGGCCCTGTTTCTCAGCATCTGGGGTACATGGACGATTATTAACACGCCGGTCGATGCCTTGCCTGACCTGTCAGATGTGCAGGTCATTATCAAAACCAGCTATCCCGGCCAGGCCCCGCAGATTGTAGAAAACCAGGTCACCTATCCACTTACCACCACCATGCTGTCCGTACCTGGCGCAAAAACCGTGCGTGGTTTTTCACAGTTCGGGGATTCGTATGTGTATGTCATTTTTGAAGACGGCACCGATCTGTACTGGGCCCGTTCCCGCGTGCTGGAATATCTGAATCAGGTTCAGGGAAAACTGCCTGCCGGTGTGAGTTCTGAAATCGGTCCTGATGCCACGGGTGTGGGCTGGATTTTTGAATATGCCCTTGTCGATCGCAACGGAAAACACGACCTTTCAGAACTGCGCTCTCTGCAGGACTGGTTCCTGAAATTTGAGCTGAAAACCATCCCGAACGTGGCTGAGGTCGCTTCGGTTGGCGGCGTGGTGAAACAGTACCAGATTCAGGTCAATCCGGTAAAACTGTCCCAGTACGGTATCAGCCTGCCCGAAGTGAAACAGGCACTTGAATCGTCTAACCAGGAGGCCGGTGGCTCATCCGTTGAAATGGCCGAAGCGGAGTATATGGTCCGTGCCAGCGGTTATCTTCAGAGCATTGATGATTTTAATAACATCGTCCTGAAAACAGGTGAGAACGGCGTGCCGGTTTATCTGCGGGATGTTGCCCGCGTGCAGACCGGGCCCGAAATGAGGCGTGGTATTGCCGAGCTGAACGGCCAGGGAGAAGTCGCTGGCGGCGTGGTGATCCTGCGGTCGGGTAAAAATGCGCGCGACGTTATCACGGCAGTGAGGGATAAACTGGAGACGCTGAAGGCCAGCCTGCCGGAAGGCGTTGAAATCGTGACCACCTACGATCGCAGCCAGTTAATCGACCGGGCGATTGATAACCTCAGTTACAAGCTTCTTGAAGAGTTTATCGTTGTTGCTGTCGTTTGCGCACTGTTCCTCTGGCATGTCCGTTCTGCCCTGGTGGCGATTATTTCTCTGCCACTTGGCCTGTGTATCGCCTTTATCGTCATGCACTTCCAGGGACTGAACGCCAATATCATGTCGCTGGGAGGGATAGCGATTGCCGTCGGTGCGATGGTGGATGCCGCCATTGTGATGATTGAAAATGCGCACAAACGGCTTGAGGAGTGGGATCATCAGCATCCGGGTGAGCAGATTGACAACGCCACCCGCTGGAAGGTGATTACCGACGCCTCCGTGGAAGTGGGACCCGCGTTGTTCATTAGCCTGCTGATCATCACCCTGTCCTTTATTCCTATCTTTACCCTGGAAGGGCAGGAAGGTCGTCTGTTTGGCCCGCTGGCATTCACGAAAACGTACTCCATGGCGGGAGCGGCCGCACTGGCCATCATCGTCATTCCTATTCTGATGGGATTCTGGATCCGGGGGAAAATTCCTGCCGAGACAAGTAACCCCCTGAACCGGGTGCTGATCAAAGCGTATCATCCTTTGCTGCTGCGGGTCCTCCACTGGCCAAAAACAACCCTGCTGGTTGCGGCCTTGTCCATTTTCACGGTTATCTGGCCACTGAGTCAGGTGGGCGGTGAGTTTCTGCCGAAGATTAACGAGGGCGATCTGCTGTATATGCCGTCGACCCTGCCGGGTGTCTCTCCGGCAGAAGCTGCAGCGCTCCTGCAGACAACAGACAAGTTAATCAAAAGCGTTCCTGAAGTGGCTTCTGTATTTGGCAAGACCGGTAAAGCAGAGACCGCAACGGATTCCGCGCCGCTCGAAATGGTGGAAACCACGATCCAGCTCAAACCTGAGGATCAGTGGCGTCCCGGCATGACAATTGACAAGATTATTGATGAACTCGACAGGACCGTCCGTTTACCGGGTCTGGCAAACCTCTGGGTGCCGCCTATCCGTAACCGTATTGATATGCTCTCAACCGGGATCAAAAGCCCGATAGGTATCAAAGTGTCCGGGACTGTTCTGTCCGATATCGACGCGACGGCGCAGAGTATCGAGGCGGTCGCCAAAACCGTGCCTGGCGTGGTGTCTGTCCTGGCTGAGCGACTTGAGGGCGGGCGCTACATCGATATCGATATCAACCGGGAGAAAGCTTCCCGGTACGGGATGACTGTGGGCGACGTCCAGCTGTTCGTCTCTTCAGCAATCGGTGGGGCTATGGTGGGTGAGACGGTTGAAGGCGTGGCCCGGTACCCTATTAACATTCGCTATCCGCAGGATTACCGTAACAGTCCGCAGGCGTTGAGAGAGATGCCAATCCTGACCCCAATGAAGCAGCAAATTACGCTGGGCGATGTTGCCGATATTAAGGTCGTTTCCGGACCAACCATGCTGAAAACCGAAAATGCCCGGCCAGCCAGCTGGATTTATGTTGATGCCCGCGGCAGGGACATGGTGTCGGTGGTGAACGATATTAAGACGGCCATCAGTGAGAAAGTGAAACTGAGACCGGGGACCAGTGTGGCATTCTCAGGACAGTTTGAATTACTCGAGCACGCCAATAAGAAATTAAAACTGATGGTACCGATGACGGTGATGATCATCTTCATCCTGTTATATCTGGCATTCCGCCGGGCTGATGAGGCCTTACTTATTCTGATGAGCCTGCCGTTTGCCCTGGTTGGCGGGATATGGTTCCTGTACTGGCAGGGCTTCCATATGTCAGTGGCGACCGGAACCGGGTTTATCGCCCTGGCCGGGGTGGCAGCAGAGTTTGGCGTGGTCATGCTGATGTATCTGCGTCATGCCATTGAAGCGCACCCGGAATTGTCCCGTAAAGAGACGTTCACACCGGAAGGCCTTGATGAAGCCCTCTATCATGGTGCCGTACTGCGTGTCCGGCCGAAAGCCATGACCGTGGCGGTGATCATTGCGGGTCTGCTGCCAATACTCTGGGGAACCGGTGCAGGTTCAGAAGTCATGAGCCGTATCGCGGCACCCATGATTGGTGGGATGATCACGGCTCCGCTGCTGTCCCTGTTCATTATTCCTGCCGCCTACAAATTAATCTGGCTGCGCAGACATAAAAAAAGCGTGTCCTGAACCTGAAAGGGCACCCCCTGTGGGTGTCCTTCTTTACTGATTCACCCTGACGTCAGGGTTTATATCGATAATATACAGAGGTGAGTATGAAAAAAGTGGTTCTGATGGCGCTGGCTCTCGGCCTTTCACTGCCCGCGATGGCGAGTGAAAAAGTGATTGATATGTACAAATCTGAAAACTGTGGCTGTTGTTCCCTGTGGGGCAAAGCGATGGAAAAAGACGGGTTTGAAGTACGAACTCACGTCATGAATGATCAGGCGCTGTCAGCCCTGAAAGAAAAGCATGCTATTCCTGCAGGACTACGAAGTTGTCATACCGCGGTTGCCGGTAATTTGATCATTGAAGGCCATGTGCCTGCGACAACGATACATAAGGCAATGCAGTCTGGTTCGGGTATATACGGTCTCGCCACCCCCGGTATGCCAGCAGGAAGTCCTGGAATGGAGATGGGAGCCCGAAAAGAGGCTTACGATGTTATCGCATTCTCACCGGATGGAAGTAAAAAAGTCTTCCAGCGAATCGAATAGTCAGCGGAACGGCTGATAACGGGACGCCGGTAGCAGGCACTCCTGTGCCGGCGATATTCGTGGTAATCGCATCCATGACATACCCTGAAGACAGAAGATGCTTCGGTATGCATAAGGAGAGTTACTGTGAAAAATGACAATGCAGTGCAACACAACAACCAGACTGCTTCTGAGCAGACATTATCCCCGGACGAGGGCCACGTATTGCATAAGGTGAGAGATCCCGTGTGCGGGATGGCCATCCTGCCCGACAGGGCGCACAGCAGCATTCGATACCAGGACCACCAACTTTATTTCTGCTCCGCCAGCTGTGAGAGTAAATTTAAAGCCCATCCCGATCGTTATCTTACCGAAGATGCCAGTGAACATTCCCATCACCATCACCACGATCATCACGAAGTCAGCCCTGATCAGATAAAACAGCCTCACAACCAGGCGGAAAAAGAGAATTCTGAAGGTGTGTGGACATGTCCGATGCACCCGGAGATACGCCGCAGTGGTCCCGGAAGCTGTCCTGTCTGTGGAATGGCACTGGAGCCGCTCGTAGCTACGGCATCCACGGGGCCGAGTGATGAACTTCACGACATGACAAGACGCTTCTGGCTGGGGTTGTTGCTGGCGTTTCCGGTTCTGGTACTCGAAATGGGATCTCATCTGTTTCCCGACTTGAGGAATACAGTACCGCCACAGTACAACACATGGCTGCAGTTGCTTCTGGCCTCCCCTGTCGTGTTGTGGTGTGGCTGGCCATTCTTCGCCCGGGCCGGAATGTCGTTACGTAACCGCTCCCTGAATATGTTTACCCTTGTTGCAATGGGGACCGGCGTAGCCTGGGTTTACAGCGTCATTGCAACCGTCTTCCCCTCCTGGTTTCCTGCATCGTTCAGAAACATGGATGGCCTGGTGGCCGTTTATTTTGAAGCCGCAGCAGTTATTACGGTGCTTGTTCTGCTGGGACAGGTTCTTGAGCTGCGGGCACGGGAACAAACCTCAGGCGCCATTACTGCGCTTCTGAACCTTGCCCCCAAAACCGCCAGACGGCTGGATCATGACGGTCATGAAACGGATATTAATGCGGAAGATGTCCTGCCTGGCGATAAGCTCCGCATCAGACCTGGAGAGAGTATTCCGGTCGACGGTATCGTGATCGAAGGCAAAACAACCGTTGATGAATCGATGGTGACCGGGGAGTCTATGCCGGTTACCAAAACGAAGGGTGACCCTGTCATTGGGGGGACGATTAATCAGACAGGTAGTCTTATCATCCGTGCAGAGAAAGTCGGTGATGAAACGATGCTCTCACGAATTGTTCAGATGGTCGCTGATGCACAGCGTTCGCGTGCCCCCATCCAGAGAATGGCAGACAGCGTTTCAGGCTGGTTTGTTCCTCTGGTGATACTTATCGCGGTTGTTGCTTTCTTGATCTGGTCTGTCTGGGGGCCCGAGCCCAGGATGGCGCACGGTCTCATTGCGGCTGTGTCGGTCCTGATTATTGCCTGTCCCTGCGCGCTGGGACTGGCCACGCCGATGTCGATAATGGTGGGGGTGGGCAAAGGCGCCCAGGCCGGGGTGTTAATCAGGAATGCCGAAGCCCTTGAGCGTCTTGAAAAAGTGGACACGCTGGTTGTCGACAAAACAGGCACGCTCACGGAAGGTTCGCCTACGGTGACAGGGATTATCAGTCTCAGTCCGGGTGGGGAAATATCTCTTTTACGTGTAACAGCTGCAGTGGAAAAAGGTTCGCAGCATCCGTTGGGTATGGCTGTTGTCAGAGCCGCGCATGAAAAGGGGATCGTGATACCTGCCGTCAGTAATTTCAATGCCCCGTCGGGGAAAGGTGTCTCAGGCGATGTCGAAGGTCAACGGGTTGTTATTGGTAATGAACTGGCTATGCAGGAAAACAGTATCGTTATTGATAATCAAAAGGCCGTTGCGGATACGTTGCGGATGGAAGGCGCTACCGTTATCTATGTGGCCACAGACGGGGACCTTGCAGGCCTGATAGCTATCTCGGATCCCGTGAAAACAACCACGCCGGATGCGCTTAAAGCTTTGCGTCAGGCGGGGATCCGCATCGTTATGCTCACCGGGGATAACCAGCTTACTGCTGAAGCAGTCGCACGGAAACTGGGAATAGATGAGGTTGAAGCCGGAATTCTGCCGGATGGCAAAAAAGCAGTGATAACCCGACTGAAAGAGTCTGGCCATGTGGTTGCGATGGCCGGAGACGGTGTGAATGATGCCCCGGCGCTGGCAGCGGCTGACGTGGGTATAGCCATGGGAACGGGTACAGATGTGGCAATTGAAAGTGCCGGAGTCACCCTTCTCAAAGGCGACTTGATGATACTGAACAGGGCCCGTCATCTGTCAGAGATCACCATGAAAAATATCCGTCAGAATCTGTTTTTTGCATTTATCTACAACGCACTTGGCGTGCCTGTGGCTGCAGGTCTGCTTTATCCTGTGTATGGAATACTGCTGTCGCCAGTTATTGCGGCGGCGGCCATGGCTCTTTCCTCCGTCAGCGTCATTGTGAATGCGTTGCGTCTGAAAAGTGTCAGGCTCGGGAAATAACACTGAGTGAAGGGGCTGTTACGAACAGAAGGAGTCCAGTATGAAAAGTACCACCTATGCGCTTATTGCTGTCGCCGCGATCGCGGCATTTGCCCTCCTGCGCGAACACTGGTCACATGTGGCAGGTTACTGGCCATATCTGTTATTGCTGGTCTGCCCGCTAATGCATCTTTTCCACGGCCACGGAGGGCATGGAGATCATCAACATCAAGGAAGTGAAAACGATAAAAAAAATTAATCCGGCAGACGGGGCCGCGTCGCGGCCCCGTTATCAGTCCAGGTATCGTTCGTAGTCTCTGGCATGCGCAAAGGCATGCTGTTCAAGTTTGTTATCAGCGGGTGCCGCTGCCCGGAACGCCAGTGAGTTAACAGGATTGTTATTGATGACCAGCTCGTAATGCAGATGAGGACCGGATGAACGTCCGCTGTTACCGGATAACGCAATAGCGTCTCCCCGGGTAACCCTGGCCCCTTTAGTAACGAGTATTTTATTGAGGTGGAGATAGCGAGTTTTAACACCGGCTTTTCCCGTTACTTCAACAAAATATCCCATGGTACTGTTGTATTCGGCCCGGGTGATTTTTCCGTCGATGACGCTGACTATTTTCGTGTTCATGGGCATGGAATAATCAATGCCATTATGGGGACTCACTTTTCCCGATACCGGGTTAAGTCTTGCAGGATTGAAAGGCGAACTGAGTCTTGCTGTGGCCGGTAACGGATAATCGAGACTGCCTTTCCCGGAAGTATCGGAAAGGTTATAGAACTTTTTATCTGATATACGATACGCCGTGTAATTAAATGAACCGGACGTAAATTTATAGGCCACGACACGTGATTTTCCCGCTTTCTTTTGCAGTACGAGTTTTAATGATTCATTTTTTTTCAAATGCCGCAGATTAAACCGGGAAGGCAAGGAGCGCTGAAGAGTAGCGATCTCGTTCGATTCCAGCCCCGAGCGGGTGGCTGAAAGGTAGGCATTTTCTTTTACGACATCGGTAGAATACATTTACTGGAATTCGCCGTTAGCATGAACACTGCGGCGTATGCTAGGGGTTTTCAGGAGGCGTGTCATCTGTCAGTTAATCGGGAGCACCGTTGATGGTCGTCATTTTTGTAACATATCTTGTTTCCCGTTTGCTCCTGAAGCTCTGGGAACTGTATGACCAGCCCGACGGTGATGATTAACGGGACTGAAACAGGTTACGGCAGAGCAATATGGGGTCCGCTTGGAAAACGGAATCTATGGTCACTCCCGTTTTTGCAACACCGATTTTGACGACAAGTTGGCTTGCTTGAATCTATCCGGCGTCTGAATGGGATTTTATTCCCGCGCCTTGATGAGTTCCGCGCCTGATGAACCTCCAGAAAATATACGGCTTCAATGAGCCTTTCCGTTTTACAGGTTCCTCAACAGGCCGGTGGGCCGTTAGTATCATCAATATCAGTATTCGCAAAACCAGATCAGTAATTCTTTAAACCGGTGTATTTCTGCCGTTATGCTACATAAGTTTGCTGTCGTGCCGTTAGGGCCCAGGCTATTCTGGCCAGCTTGTTTGCCAGAGCACAAGTGACGACAAAGTTGCTTTTCCGGCACAGTAAATCCCTGACCCAATCGGCCAATTTGCCAGACTGGTGTTCCAGTTTTTGTATGAATACCCTGGCACATTGAACCAACAAAGTTCGGATCTTTTTATTACCTCGCTTACTAATTCCCAGCAATGTCGTCCTACCTCCCGTGCTGTACTGCCGAGGTACAAGCCCTGTTGCCGCCGCAAAGTCACGGCTGCTGGCGTACTGCTTCCCGTCGCCAATCTCAGTTGAAATAGTACTCGCTGTCAGTGTTCCGACGCAGGGAATGCTCAGCAAGCGCTGTCCAACCTCATCTTCGTCCAACTTTCGTTTCAACTGGGATTCCAAATCTTTAATCTGCTCAACAAGATAGTGATAATGCTGTTGTAATTTCAGCAATAACTGGCTGAGGTAAAGAGGCAAACTATTATCCTCAAGAATGGTACTCAGTCGGCTAATAACGGCAGCTCCTCGGGGAACGCTAATGCCAAATTCCAGCAGAAAAGCATGCATTTGATTGGTTGTTTTTACCTTATCCTGAACCAGGGATTCACGGACACGATGCAGAGCCCGCATTGCCTGCTGAGATTCCGTTCTGGGCTGCACAAAACGCATAGACGGACGCGATGCAGCTTCACAAATAGCTTCGGCGTCGACAAAGTCGTTTTTATTGCTTTTAACGAACGGGCGGACAAATTGTGGTGATATCAGCTTTGGGGAATGCCCCAACTCTTCCAACTTGCGTGCCATAAAGTGAGAACCGCCACAGGCTTCCATTGCGATGGTTGTAGCGGGGCATGTCGCCAAAAATTCGATCAACTTTGGCCGGGTAAATTTTTTACGGTAAACAGCCTTCCCGCGACGATCCTGGCAATGAATATGGAAAGAGTTTTTACCCAGATCGATACCAATGAGCGCAATGTTTTCCATGATAGTTCTCCGAATGAAAGCCTGTCCTCAGCATAGTACCGGGAAGGAGGGAGTGACCATCTCATTAAATATCCTACGCTAAGCCTGTTTTTTGTACAGACTACTATCCACTGAGCGTAATGAGCGGTATTTACCCTGTCCCAGCTTGAGATTTGTTCGCCAGACGTAATCCCCACTCAGATTTATGTGCTCCCATCCCAACGGGGACAGATGAGCAATAAGCTGTTCATTTAGTGGGAGTCCTTTTCGCTTCAGAGCATCAATAGCTCTTTCTATATATACCGTATTCCACAGCGAGATCGCCGAAGTCAGCAATGTCAGACCGCTGGCTCGGTAGCTTTGATTTTCCAGTCCCCGATCTCTGATTTCCCCCAGTCGGTGCATAAAGACAGCCCGCGCCAGGGCATTGCGGGCCTCACCTTTATTCAACCCTGCCTGTACTCGGCGACGTAGGGAAGGATCCCGGAACCAGTCCAGCATAAACAATGATCTTTCGATGCGGCCAATCTCCCTAAGCGCCTTTGCCAGACCATTCTGTTTCGGGTAGCTGGCCAGCTTTTTCATCATCAGTGAGGCTTTGTTGAATAAATCGAACTTTTGCTGAGTTGAAGGATCAGATCACGTATCTTCCCGACAACGCAGACCGTTCCGTGGCAAAGCAAAAGTTCAAAATCACCAACTGGCCCACCTACAATAAAGCCCTCATCAACCGTGGCTCCATAACTTTCTGGCTGGATGATGAAGCTATTCAGGCCTGGTATGAGTCAGCAACACCTTCTTCACGAGGCAGACCTCAGCGCTATTCTGACCTTGCCATCACGACTGTGCTGGTCATTAAACGCGTATTCAGGCTGACCCTGCGGGCTGCGCAGGGCTTTATTGATTCCATTTTTTCTCTGATGAACGTTCCGCTACGCTGCCCGGATTACAGCTGTGTCAGCAGGCGGGCAAAGTCGGTTAATGTCAGTTTCAAAACGCCCACCCGGGGTGAAATCGCACACCTGGTAATTGATTCCACCGGGCTGAAGGTCTTCGGTGAAGGCGAGTGGAAAGTCAAAAAGCATGGCCAGGAACGCCGCCGTATCTGGCGTAAGCTGCATCTCGCCGTTGACAGTAAAACACATGAAATCATCTGCGCTGACCTGTCGCTGAACAACGTTACGGACTCAGAGGCCTTCCCCGGGTTAATCCGGCAAACCCACCGGAAAATCAGGTCAGCCGCCGCCGATGGCGCTTACGATACCCGGCTATGTCACGATGAACTGCGGCGTAAGAAAATCAGCGCGCTTATCCCTCCCCGAAAAGGTGCGGGTTACTGGCCCGGTGAATATGCAGACCGTAACCGTGCAGTGGCTAATCAGCGAATGACCGGGAGTAATGCGCGGTGGAAATGGACAACAGATTACAATCGTCGCTCGATAGCGGAAACGGCGATGTACCGGGTAAAACAGCTGTTCGGGGGTTCACTGACGCTGCGTGACTACGATGGTCAGGTTGCGGAGGCTATGGCCCTGGTACGAGCGCTGAACAAAATGACGAAAGCAGGTATGCCTGAAAGCGTGCGTATTGCCTGAAAACACAACCCGCTACGGGGGAGACTTACCCGAAATCTGATTTATTCAACAAAGCCGTGGTCAAGTCATTTTGGCCACATAGTTATAGCTATTCCAGTAACGTTTCTCCGATTCATTTGGCGTTAAACCACCATTGTACGAATGCGGCCTCAGTCGGCTGTAATAGCCATGAATATAATCACCTATCTTCTGCTTTGCTTCCGGTAATGCTGTCAACCTGTTGATGACTATTTTAATCTGTAGTCATTCAATCCTTGTAACATCAGGATGATCCTGGTGTCAGTGAAAATACGAAATCAACACGTTGGTATCATTACCCACCTGTGAACTGACGTCGGCATTTTGAATCTCACTTCGGCGTGCCCCCTCCGAATGGCGCAAAACATTTCGTGGTATGGCATGATAGCACCCGAAGAGAGTCAATTCAGGGTGGTAAATGTGAAACCAGTAACGCTATACGATGTCGCAGAGTATGCCGGTGTCTCTTATCAGACCGTTTCCCGCGTGGTGAACCAGGCCAGCCACGTCTCTGCGAAAACGCGGGAAAAGGTGGAAGCGGCGATGGCGCAGCTGAACTACATTCCCAACCGCGTGGCACAACAACTGGCGGGGAAACAGTCGTTGCTGATTGGCGTTGCCACCTCCAGTCTGGCCCTGCACGCGCCGTCGCAAATTGTCGCGGCGATTAAATCTCGCGCCGATCAACTGGGTGCCAGCGTGGTGGTGTCGATGATAGAACGAAGCGGCGTCGAAGCCTGTAAAGCGGCGGTGCACAATCTTCTCGCGCAACGCGTCAGTGGGCTGATCATTAACTATCCGCTGGATGACCAGGATGCCATTGCTGTGGAAGCTGCCTGCGCTAATGTTCCGGCGTTATTTCTTGATGTCTCTGACCAGACTCCCATCAACAGTATTATTTTCTCCCATGAAGACGGTACGCGACTGGGCGTGGAGCATCTGGTCGCATTGGGTCACCCGCAAATCGCGCTGTTAGCGGGCCCATTAAGTTCTGTCTCGGCGCGTCTGCGTCTGGCGGGCTGGCATAAATATCTCACTCGCAATCAAATTCAGCCGATAGCGGAACGGGAAGGCGACTGGAGTGCCATGTCCGGTTTTCAACAAACCATGCAAATGCTAAATGAGGGCATCGTTCCCACTGCGATGCTGGTTGCCAACGATCAGATGGCGCTGGGCGCAATGCGCGCCATTACCGAGTCCGGGTTGCGCGTTGGTGCGGATATCTCGGTAGTGGGATACGACGATACCGAAGACAGCTCGTGTTATATCCCGCCGTTAACCACCATCAAACAGGATTTTCGCCTGCTGGGGCAAACCAGCGTGGACCGCTTGCTGCAACTCTCTCAGGGCCAGGCGGTGAAGGGCAATCAGCTTTTGCCCGTCTCTCTGGTGAAAAGAAAAACCACCCTGGCGCCCAAGACGCAAACCGCCTCTCCCCGCGCGTTGGCCGATTCATTAATGCAGCTGGCACGACAAGTTTCCCGACTGGAAAGCGGGCAGTGAGCGCAACGCAATTAATGTGAGTCAGCTCACTCATTAGGCACCCCAGGCTTTACACTTTATGCGTCCGACTCGTATGTTGTGTGAAATTGTTAGCGGATAACAATTTCACACAGGATACAGCTATGACTATGATTACGGATTCACTGGCCGTCGTATTACAACGTCGTGACTGGGAAAACCCTGGCGTTACCCAACTTAATCGCCTTGCAGCACATCCCCCTTTCGCCAGCTGGCGTAATAGCGAAGAGGCCCGCACCAATCTCCCTTCCCAACAGTTGCGCAGCCTGAATGGTGAGTGGCAATTTGTCTGGTTTCCGGCACCAGAAGCGGTTCCGGAAAGCTGGCTGGAGTGCGATCTTCCTGTCGCCGATACTGTCGTCGTCCCCTCAAACTGGCAGATGCACGGTTACGACGCGCCCATCTACACCAACGTGACCTATCCCATTACGGTCAATCCGCCATTTGTTCCCACGGAGAATCCGACTGGTTGTTACTCGCTCACATTTAATGTTGATGAAAGCTGGCTACAGGAAGGCCAGACGCGAATTATTTTTGATGGCGTTAACTCGGCGTTTCATCTGTGGTGCAACGGGCGCTGGGTCGGTTACGGCCAGGACAGCCGTTTGCCGTCTGAATTTGACCTGAGCACATTTTTACGCGCCGGAGAAAACCGCCTCGCGGTGATGGTGCTGCGCTGGAGTGACGGCAGTTATCTGGAAGATCAGGATATGTGGCGGATGAGCGGCATTTTCCGTGACGTCTCGTTGCTGCATAAACCGAGCACGCAAATCAGCGATTTCCATGTAGCCACTCACTTTAATGATGATTTCAGCCGCGCTGTACTGGAGGCAGACGTTCAGATGTACGGCGAGCTGCGCGATGAGCTGCGGGTGACGGTTTCTTTGTGGCAGGGTGAAACGCAGGTCGCCAGCGGCACCGCGCCTTTCGGCGGTGAAATTATCGATGAGCGTGGTGGTTATGCCGATCACGTCACCCTACGTCTGAACGTCGAAAACCCGAAACTGTGGAGCGCCGAAATCCCGAATCTCTATCGTGCGGTGGTTGAACTGCACACCGCCGACGGCACGCTGATTGAAGCAGAAGCCTGCGATGTCGGTTTCCGCGAGGTGCGGATTGAAAATGGTCTGCTGCTGCTGAACGGCAAGCTGTTGCTGATTCGCGGCGTTAACCGTCACGAGCATCATCCTCTGCATGGTCAGGTCATGGATGAGCAGACGATGGTGCAGGATATCCTGCTGATGAAGCAGAACAACTTTAACGCCGTGCGCTGTTCGCATTATCCGAACCATCCGCTGTGGTACACGCTGTGCGACCACTACGGCCTGTATGTGGTGGATGAAGCCAACATTGAAACCCACGGCATGGTGCCAATGAATCGTCTGACCGATGATCCGCGCTGGCTACCCGCGATGAGCGAACGCGTAACGCGAATGGTGCAGCGCGATCGTAATCACCCGAGTGTGATCATCTGGTCGCTGGGGAATGAATCAGGCCACGGCGCTAATCACGACGCACTCTATCGCTGGATCAAATCTGTCGATCCTTCCCGCCCGGTACAGTATGAAGGCGGCGGAGCCGACACCTTCGCAACCGATATTATTTGCCCGATGTACGCGCGCGTGGATGAAGACCAGCCCTTCCCGGCTGTGCCGAAATGGTCCATCAAAAAATGGCTTTCGTTGCCTGGAGAGACGCGCCCGCTGATCCTTTGCGAATACGCCCACGCGATGGGTAACAGTCTTGGCGGCTTCGCTAAATACTGGCAGGCGTTTCGTCAGTACCCCCGTTTACAGGGCGGCTTCGTCTGGGACTGGGTGGATCAGTCGCTGATTAAATATGATGAAAATGGCAATCCGTGGTCGGCTTACGGCGGTGATTTTGGCGATACGCCGAATGATCGCCAGTTCTGCATGAACGGTCTGGTCTTTGCCGACCGCACGCCGCATCCGGCGCTGACGGAAGCAAAACACCAGCAGCAGTTTTTCCAGTTCAGTTTACCCGGGCGAACCATCGAAGTGACCAGCGAATACCTGTTCCGTCATAGCGATAACGAGCTCCTGCACTGGATGGTGGCGCTGGATGGCAAGCCGCTGGCAAGCGGTGAAGTGCCTCTGGATGTCGCTCCACAAGGTAAACAGTTGATTGAACTGCCTGGACTACCGCAGCCGAAGAGCGCCGGACAACTCTGGCTAACGGTTCACGTAGTGCAACCGAACGCGACCACATGGTCAGCAGCCGGACACATCAGCGCCTGGCAGCAGTGGCGTCTGGCGGAAAACCTCAGCGTGACACTCCCCTCCGCGCCCCACGCCATCCCGCAACTGACCACCAGCGAAACGGATTTTTGCATCGAGCTGGATAATAAGCGTTGGCAATTTAACCGCCAGTCAGGCTTTCTTTCACAGATGTGGATTGGCGATAAAAAACAACTGCTGACGCCGCTGCGCGATCAGTTCACCCGCGCACCGCTGGATAACGACGGCGTAAGTGAAGCGACCCGCATTGACCCTAACGCCTGGGTCGAACGCTGGAAGGCGGCGGGCCATTACCAGGCCGAAGCAGCGTTGTTGCAGTGCACGGCAGATACGCTTGCCGACGCGGTGCTGATTACCACGGTCCACGCGTGGCAGCATCAGGGGAAAACCTTATTTATCAGCCGGAAAACCTACCGGATTGATGGAAGTGGTCAAATGGCGATTACCGTTGATGTTGAAGTGGCGAGCAATACGCCACATCCGGCGCGGATTGGCCTGACCTGCCAGCTGGCGCAGGTAGCAGAGCGGGTAAACTGGCTCGGATTAGGGCCGCAAGAAAACTATCCCGACCGCCTTACTGCGGCCTGTTTTGACCGCTGGGATCTGCCATTGTCAGACATGTATACCCCGTACGTCTTCCCGAGCGAAAACGGTCTGCGCTGCGGGACGCGCGAATTGAATTATGGCCCACACCAGTGGCGCGGCGACTTCCAGTTCAACATCAGCCGCTACAGTCAACAGCAACTGATGGAAACCAGCCATCGCCATCTGCTGCACGCGGAAGAAGGCACATGGCTGAATATCGACGGTTTCCATATGGGGATTGGTGGCGACGACTCCTGGAGCCCGTCAGTGTCGGCGGAATTCCAGCTTAGCGCCGGTAGCTACCATTACCAGTTGCTCTGGTGTCAAAAATAATAATAACCGGGCAGGCCATGTCTGCCCGTATTTCGCGTAAGGAAATCCATTATGTACTATTTAAAAAACACAAACTTTTGGATGTTCGGTTTATTCTTTTTCTTTTACTTTTTTATCATGGGAGCCTACTTCCCGTTTTTCCCGATTTGGCTACATGACATCAACCATATCAGCAAAAGTGATACGGGTATTATTTTTGCCGCTATTTCTCTGTTCTCGCTATTATTCCAACCGCTGTTTGGTCTGCTTTCTGACAAACTCGGGCTGCGCAAATACCTGCTGTGGATTATTACCGGCATGTTAGTGATGTTTGCGCCGTTCTTTATTTTTATCTTCGGGCCACTGTTACAATACAACATTTTAGTAGGATCGATTGTTGGTGGTATTTATCTAGGCTTTTGTTTTAACGCCGGTGCGCCAGCAGTAGAGGCATTTATCGAGAAAGTCAGCCGTCGCAGTAATTTCGAATTTGGTCGCGCGCGGATGTTTGGCTGTGTTGGCTGGGCGCTGTGTGCCTCGATTGTCGGCATCATGTTCACCATCAATAATCAGTTTGTTTTCTGGCTGGGTTCTGGCTGTGCACTCCTCCTCGCCGTTTTACTCTTTTTCGCCAAAACGGATGCGCCCTCTTCTGCCACGGTTGCCAATGCGGTAGGTGCCAACCATTCGGCATTTAGCCTTAAGCTGGCGCTGGAACTGTTCAGACAGCCAAAACTGTGGTTTTTGTCACTGTATGTTATTGGCGTTTCCTGCACCTACGATGTTTTTGACCAACAGTTTGCTAATTTCTTTACTTCGTTCTTTGCTACCGGTGAACAGGGTACGCGGGTATTTGGCTACGTAACGACAATGGGCGAATTACTTAACGCCTCGATTATGTTTTTTGCGCCACTGATCATTAATCGCATCGGTGGGAAAAACGCCCTGCTGCTGGCTGGCACTATTATGTCAGTACGTATTATTGGCTCATCGTTCGCTACCTCAGCACTGGAAGTGGTTATTCTGAAAACGCTGCATATGTTTGAAGTACCGTTCCTGCTGGTGGGCAGCTTTAAATATATTACCAGCCAGTTTGAAGTGCGTTTTTCAGCGACGATTTATCTGGTCTGTTTCTGCTTCTTTAAGCAACTGGCGATGATTTTTATGTCTATTCTGGCGGGCAATATGTATGAAAGCATCGGTTTCCAGGGCGCTTACCTGGTGCTGGGTCTGGTGGCGCTGGGCTTCACCTTAATTTCCGTGTTCACGCTTAGCGGCCCCGGCCCACTTTCCCTGCTGCGTCGCCAGGTGAATGAAGTCTCTTAAGAAATTAATGTCGGATACGGCGCGAGCGCCTTATCCGACCAACTTATCAGGACGGAATGTTAAAAATGAACATGTCGATGACAGAAAAAATAAAAGCAGGCAAGCTATTTACCGATATGTGCGAAGGCTTACCTGAAAAAAGACTTCGTGGGAAAACATTAATGTATGAGTTCAATCACTCGCATCCATCAGAAGTTGAAAAAAGGGTAATGACTCCAACTTATTGATAGTGTTTTATGTTCAGATAATGCCCGATGACTTTGTCATGCAGCTCCACCGATTTTGAGAGCGACAGCGACTTCCGTCCCAGCCGTGCCAGGTGCTGCCTCAGATTCAGGTTATGCCGCTCAATTCGCTGCGTATATCGCTTGCTGATTACGTGCAGCTTTCCCTTCAGGCGGGATTCATACAGCGGCCAGCCATCCGTCATCCATATCACCACGTCAAAGGGTGACAGCAGGCTCATAAGACGCCCCAGCGTCGCCATAGTGCGTTCACCGAATACGTGCGCAAACCGTATTCCGGAGCCTGTCATACGCGTAAAACAGCCAGCGCTGGCGCGATTTAGCCCCGACATAGCCCCACTGTTCGTCCATTTCCGCGCAGACGATGACGTCACTGCCCGGCTGTATGCGCGAGGTTACCGACTGCGGCCTGAGTTTTTTAAGTGACGTAAAATCGTGTTGAGGCCAACGCCCATAATGCGGGCGGTTGCCCGGCATCCAACACCATTCATGGCCATATCAATGATTTTCTGGTGCGTACCGGGTTGAGAAGCGGTGTAAGTGAACTGCAGTTGCCATGTTTTACGGCAGTGAGAGCAGAGATAGCGCTGATGTCCGGCGGTGCTTTTGCCGTTACGCACCACCCCGTCAGTAGCTGAACAGGAGGGACAGCTGATAGAAACAGAAGCCACTGGAGCACCTCAAAAACACCATCATACACTAAATCAGTAAGTTGGCAGCATCACCCATTTTTGTGCATTACGTCGCATGTATATTCCTCGTTAAAATACAGTCGGGGCTGAATAAAGGTGAGGCTCGCAATGCCCTTGCGCGAGCGGTCTTTATGCATCGGCTGGGTGAAATCAGAGATCGGGGGCTGGAGAATCAGAGCTATCGAGCCAGCGGTCTGACGTTGCTGACTGCGGCGATCTCACTGTGGAATACGGTATATATAGAAAGAGCGATAGATTCTTTGAGACGAAAAGGGATCCCGATTAATGAGCAACTGATTACCCATCTGTCACCACTGGGATGGGAACATATCAACCTGAGCGGGGATTACGTCTGGAGAACGAACCTCAAACTGGGACAGGGTAAATACCGCGCATTACGCTCAGTGAATAGTAATATGTACAAAAAACAGGCTTAGCGTAGGATAATTAATGAGATGGTCACTCCCTCCTTCCCGGTACTATGCTGAGGACAGGCTTTCATTCGGAGAACTATCATGGAAAACATTGCGCTCATTGGTATCGATCTGGGTAAAAACTCTTTCCATATTCATTGCCAGGATCGTCGCGGGAAGGCTGTTTACCGTAAAAAATTTACCCGGCCAAAGTTGATCGAATTTTTGGCGACATGCCCCGCTACAACCATCGCAATGGAAGCCTGTGGCGGTTCTCACTTTATGGCACGCAAGTTGGAAGAGTTGGGGCATTCCCCAAAGCTGATATCACCACAATTTGTCCGCCCGTTCGTTAAAAGCAATAAAAACGACTTTGTCGACGCCGAAGCTATTTGTGAAGCTGCATCGCGTCCGTCTATGCGTTTTGTGCAGCCCAGAACGGAATCTCAGCAGGCAATGCGGGCTCTGCATCGTGTCCGTGAATCCCTGGTTCAGGATAAGGTAAAAACAACCAATCAAATGCATGCTTTTCTGCTGGAATTTGGCATTAGCGTTCCCCGAGGAGCTGCCGTTATTAGCCGACTGAGTACCATTCTTGAGGATAATAGTTTGCCTCTTTACCTCAGCCAGTTATTGCTGAAATTACAACAGCATTATCACTATCTTGTTGAGCAGATTAAAGATTTGGAATCCCAGTTGAAACGAAAGTTGGACGAAGATGAGGTTGGACAGCGCTTGCTGAGCATTCCCTGCGTCGGAACACTGACAGCGAGTACTATTTCAACTGAGATTGGCGACGGGAAGCAGTACGCCAGCAGCCGTGACTTTGCGGCGGCAACAGGGCTTGTACCTCGGCAGTACAGCACGGGAGGTAGGACGACATTGCTGGGAATTAGTAAGCGAGGTAATAAAAAGATCCGAACTTTGTTGGTTCAATGTGCCAGGGTATTCATACAAAAACTGGAACACCAGTCTGGCAAATTGGCCGATTGGGTCAGGGATTTACTGTGCCGGAAAAGCAACTTTGTCGTCACTTGTGCTCTGGCAAACAAGCTGGCCAGAATAGCCTGGGCCCTAACGGCACGACAGCAAACTTATGTAGCATAACGGCAGAAATACACCGGTTTAAAGAATTACTGATCTGGTTTTGCGAATACTGATATTGATGATACTAACGGCCCACCGGCCTGTTGAGGAACCTGTAAAACGGAAAGGCTCATTGAAGCCGTATATTTTCTGGAGGTTCATCAGGCGCGGAACTCATCAAGGCGCGGGAATAAAATCCCATTCAGACGCCGGATAGATTCAAGCAAGCCAACTTGTCGTCAAAATCGGTGTTGCAAAAACGGGAGTGACCATAGATTCGTTTTCCAAGCGGACCCCAATATGGGGCTCATGTCCTGCTACGTAACCCGTCAGTAAAGCCCTGCTGCGCACCTGACGCTAAGCACTAACCCGCCTGCAGTTACCTGGAGGAATACAGGCCGCGAAGCTTTCTTGCCTGCGTCTGATGTGCTTCCGCACCGGCATTATTGACCTGCTCATGCACGAGAGCGGCTTTTTCTCCGGCATTCAGTTCGTTAAAAGAAGAAGACGAGGTCTTTGAATTTGCATCACTGCCGGACAGCATTTTTTTATGTTCCTCAATCATTTTCTGATGCGCATAGGACGCGCTGTTGTTCATAAATGAATGAGCAACAATGGCCCTTTCATGTTCATTCATTTCAGAGAATGAGGGCGTGTTGTTTTTATTAACCCTGTCCGGTAAGTTTTCATGCGTCGAGTAATTCACATGACTGACGGCTGAGGCATTATTAACAAATCGATGTGCTTCATGGGCAATATCACTGGACTGAGCAAAAGCTGCCCCACAAAATAAAGCTGTAAACGCAGTGGTCGTGATTAATATATTCATGTGTAATTACCTTCTGAGGTACATAAAAGATGTCCTTATGATCATATATAAAAATAATCAACCTGTGGGGAAGATGACGTAAATGTAATACAGCTATGTACATTACACGATTGTAATGAATTTGTTTCTTAAGGTGTGCTAGATTCATTTCATTGTAAGTGGATGAACCAGTAATTTAATTTAAATCGGTTCTCGAATTCTGTCAGTAACCATACTTTAAATAAGGGAATGCGCATGCTGTTGAAAACGTCTCGACGAACTTTCCTGAAGGGGTTAACCCTCTCTGGCGTAGCCGGAAGTCTTGGCGTATGGAGTTTCAATGCGCGTTCCAGTCTGAGCCTGCCAGTTGCCGCATCCCTGCAGGGTACTCAGTTTGACCTGACCATTGGTGAAACGGCCGTCAATATCACGGGCAGTGAGCGTCAGGCCAAAACAATCAATGGAGGCCTGCCGGGGCCCGTTCTTCGCTGGAAAGAAGGTGACACCATTACCCTGAAGGTCAAAAACCGTCTTAATGAACAGACGTCCATTCACTGGCACGGCATTATTCTTCCGGCCAATATGGATGGTGTTCCGGGGCTGAGTTTTATGGGCATAGAGCCTGATGATACCTACGTTTACACCTTTAAGGTTAAGCAGAACGGGACTTACTGGTACCACAGCCATTCCGGTCTGCAGGAACAGGAGGGGGTATACGGTGCCATTATCATCGATGCCAGGGAGCCAGAACCGTTTGCTTACGATCGTGAGCATGTGGTCATGTTGTCTGACTGGACCGATGAAAATCCTCACAGCCTGCTGAAAAAATTAAAAAAACAGTCGGATTACTACAATTTCAATAAACCAACCGTTGGCTCTTTTTTCCGCGACGTGAATACCAGGGGGCTGTCAGCCACCATTGCCGATCGGAAAATGTGGGCTGAAATGAAAATGAATCCGACTGACCTCGCGGATGTCAGTGGCTACACCTACACCTATCTCATGAACGGGCAGGCCCCGCTGAAAAACTGGACCGGACTGTTCCGTCCCGGTGAAAAGATACGCTTACGGTTTATCAACGGATCGGCAATGACCTATTTCGATATCCGTATCCCCGGGCTGAAAATGACGGTCGTGGCTGCAGATGGCCAGTATGTAAACCCGGTTACCGTTGACGAATTCAGGATTGCCGTTGCCGAAACCTATGATGTCATTGTGGAGCCTCAGGGTGAGGCCTATACCATCTTCGCACAATCCATGGACAGGACCGGTTACGCTCGAGGGACACTGGCCACGAGAGAGGGGTTAAGTGCTGCCGTTCCCCCCCTCGATCCCCGTCCTCTGTTGACCATGGAAGATATGGGTATGGGGGGAATGGGACATGATATGGCAGGAATGGACCACAGCCAGATGGGAGGCATGGATAACAGCGGAGAGATGATGTCTATGGACGGTGCTGACCTTCCGGATAGCGGGACATCCTCCGCGCCCATGGATCACAGCAGCATGGCCGGTATGGATCATTCCCGGATGGCCGGAATGCCGGGTATGCAAAGTCATCCTGCGTCAGAAACGGATAACCCACTGGTTGATATGCAGGCGATGAGCGTCTCTCCGAAATTAAATGATCCGGGTATTGGTCTTCGAAATAACGGAAGAAAGGTTCTCACGTACGCGGATTTGAAAAGCCGCTTTGAGGATCCTGACGGACGTGAACCTGGCCGTACCATAGAACTGCATTTAACCGGCCACATGGAAAAGTTTGCCTGGTCATTTAACGGAATCAAGTTTTCAGATGCCGCACCGGTGCTGCTGAAATACGGTGAGCGGCTCAGGATCACGCTGATCAACGATACCATGATGACTCACCCCATTCACCTGCATGGTATGTGGAGCGATCTGGAAGATGAAAACGGTAATTTCATGGTTCGTAAACACACAATAGATGTTCCCCCTGGTACAAAACGCAGTTACAGAGTGACAGCAGATGCGCTTGGCCGCTGGGCGTATCACTGCCATTTGCTCTATCACATGGAAATGGGAATGTTTCGTGAAGTCCGGGTGGAGGAATGATGCGAATGAAGAGAAATTTGAAGGCCATACCTGTTCTGGTCGCCGGTTTGTTTACCTCACAGCTTTCTATTGCGGCGGGCTCCGTCTCTGCAGATCCCCACGCCGGGCACGACATGTCTGCCATGCAGATGCCAGCAGATGAGAATTTCACTGAGATGACGTCAATGGAGCCCATTGTAACTGAGAGCAGAACGCCAATTCCGCCTGTTACCGATGCCGACCGGAAGGCTGCATTCGGCAATTTACAGGGGCATGCGATTCACGACAGTGCGATTAATTATCTGGTTCTGCTGGATCAACTGGAATGGCAACGGTCGGATAACACCAACAATTTCAGCTGGAGTGTTAACAGCTGGATTGGAGGCGACACAGATCGGATTTGGCTAAAGAGTGAAGGTGAACGAAGCAATGGGGAAACGGAGGCGGCTGAAGCGCAGTTACTCTGGGGACATGCGGTTGGCCCATGGTGGGATTTGGTTGCGGGTGTCAGGCAGGATTTCAGACCTGCTTCTGCCCGGACCTGGGCTGCTGTCGGTTTTCAGGGGCTGGCACTCTATAATTTTGAGTCTGAAATTACGGGTTTTGTCAGTAATGGCGGAAAAGCAGCCCTTCGTCTGGGAGGAGAATACGACGTTTTACTGACTAACCGGCTCATACTCCAGCCATCCTATGAGGTGAATTTCTACAGTCAGGATGATGAATCGCGGGGTCGCGGCAGGGGACTGACTGACACAGAGCTGGGGCTCCGGCTGCGCTATGAAATACGCCGTGAGTTTGCACCCTATATAGGCGTTTCCTGGAATCAACTTTACGGAAAAACATCCGATATGGCGAAAAGAGAAGGTGAGAAAGACCATCAGGTAGTATTCCTGGCGGGAGCCAGAATCTGGTTTTAACGCACTGATATAAAACACTCAACTAAACAGGTAAATAAAATGTCGATTTTAAATAAAGCCATTCTTACAGGTGGCCTCGTTATGGGCGTTGCTTTCTCTGCTATGGCCCATCCGGAATTAAAAAGCTCTGTGCCACAGGCTGATTCAGCCGTAGCGGCCCCGGAAAAGATTCAGCTTAATTTCTCGGAAAATCTGACCGTGAAATTCTCAGGTGCAAAATTAACGATGACGGGTATGAAAGGCATGTCATCACATTCTCCGATGCCGGTCGCGGCAAAAGTGGCGCCAGGCGCTGACCCTAAATCGATGGTCATTATTCCGCGAGAGCCTTTACCCGCTGGCACTTATCGTGTTGACTGGCGCGCGGTTTCTTCAGATACGCACCCTATTACCGGTAATTACACCTTTACAGTGAAGTAATATTATGAACGACCTGATTATGATTGTTATTCGTTTTCTTCTTTATCTGGATTTGATGGTAATATTTGGATTGCCATTTTTTCAGATATATGGAATAAGCGGTGTCAGACATGAAACCTATAACCTGACTAATTTCAGGTCGTTTATAACCTTTGCTGTTGTTACAGGCATCATTCTTACTGGCATTAATATGCTCCTGGTATCTAATGCCATGAGTGGAGTAACTGACCTCAGAGAATTATCCATCCATGTTATCGAGATGGTGATAGAAGAAACTGATGTGGGTATTAGCTGGATTGTCAGGCTCTGTGCCCTGTTTACCACACTCGGTGCTTTGTTCCTTTACACTAATAAGAGAGTATTGTCCTGCCTGCTGATGACGATGAGTGGGGGCGTGGCGCTGGCTACACTTGCCTGGGGAGGACACGCCGTTATGCATGACGGTCTGCATTACTATCTCCATTTACTGAGCGATCTGACCCATCTCGGCGCTGCAGGTGCCTGGACAGGTGCTCTGGTTGCATTTGCTATCCTGCTGATGCGCAGAAACGAGCATAATGCACAGAGCGTCATTGTGATATCTGACTCCCTGGCAAAATTTGCCACGGCAGGAACGGTGATTGTTGTAGCCCTGATCCTGAGTGCGCTGGTCAACTATCTGTATATTGCTGAGGGTAACTTAACTCCCTTATTCAACAGTTCCTGGGGGAGGATATTGCTTGCCAAGACGGCTCTGTTTGTTCTGATGCTTCTTCTGGCTGCAGCAAACCGGTTTCACCTGGGTCCCCGGCTTGAAGTTATGGTCAGGGAAGGGAATTATGGTCGCAGCGTTGCCCTGATGCGAAACAGCATCCTGACAGAATTCGTTGTTGCGATTATCATTCTGGGCGCCGTAGCGTGGCTCGGAATGCTTGCTCCGTCTCAGGTCAGCTAGGGGACAGCCAAAGCTCATGCGTGAGATTTTTACTTTCATATCAGCGAGTTGACCATGCAGCGTATTTTAATCGTTGAAGACGAACAAAAAACAGGTCGTTACCTGCAGCAGGGACTGGTTGAGGAAGGCTATCAGGCCGATCTCTTTAATAATGGCCGCGATGGTCTCGGGGCCGCGTCGAAGGGACAGTATGATTTGATAATACTGGACGTGATGCTGCCTTTCCTCGACGGGTGGCAAATCATCAGCGCACTGAGGGAGTCCGGGCACGAAGAACCGGTCCTGTTTTTAACCGCAAAGGACAACGTGCGGGACAAAGTGAAAGGACTGGAGCTTGGCGCAGATGACTACCTGATTAAGCCCTTTGATTTTACGGAGCTGGTTGCACGTGTAAGAACCCTACTGCGCCGGGCACGCTCGCAGGCCGCAACAGTCTGCACCATCGCCGATATGACCGTTGATATGGTGCGCCGGACCGTGATCCGTTCGGGGAAGAAGATCCATCTCACCGGTAAAGAATACGTTCTGCTTGAGTTGCTGCTGCAACGCACCGGAGAAGTGTTACCCAGGAGTCTTATCTCGTCCCTGGTCTGGAACATGAATTTTGACAGTGATACGAATGTGATTGATGTCGCCGTGAGACGTCTGAGAAGTAAAATTGATGATGACTTTGAGCCAAAACTGATCCATACCGTTCGCGGTGCCGGATATGTCCTGGAGATCAGAGAAGAGTGAGGTTCAAAATTTCCCTGACCACACGCCTGAGCCTGATTTTTTCTGCGGTGATGCTTACGGTATGGTGGTTATCAAGTTTTATCCTGATTAGCACCCTTAATGGCTATTTCGATAATCAGGACCGCGATTTTCTGACAGGTAAACTTCAGCTCACCGAAGAGTTTCTTAAAACAGAGACGTTCCGGAACAAAACGGATATTAAGTCATTATCAGAAAAAATAAACGATGCGATGGTAGGGCACAATGGTTTATTCATTTCTATAAAAAACATGGAAAATGAAAAAATTGTTGAACTCTATGCCAAAAATTCTGTTGTTCCAGCGGTCCTGCTTAATAAGTCGGGTGATATTCTCGACTATATGATCCAGACGGAAGAAAATAACACCGTGTACCGCAGTATCTCGCGGCGGGTTGCCGTGACGCCGGAACAGGGTAAAAGCAAACATGTCATCATTACGGTTGCCACGGATACTGGGTATCACACCCTGTTTATGGACAAACTCAGTACCTGGCTGTTCTGGTTCAATATCGGTCTGGTCTTTATTTCTGTTTTTCTGGGCTGGCTGACCACACGTATTGGTCTGAAACCGTTACGGGAAATGACCAGTCTGGCTTCCTCCATGACTGTACACAGCCTGGATCAGCGTCTAAATCCCGATCTGGCTCCGCCGGAAATCTCTGAGACCATGCAGGAGTTCAATAATATGTTTGATCGCCTGGAGGGGGCATTCCGGAAACTGTCAGATTTCTCGTCTGACATCGCGCATGAGCTGCGCACACCAGTCAGTAATCTGATGATGCAGACGCAGTTTGCACTGGCTAAGGAAAGGGATGTTTCGCATTACCGCGAAATTTTATTCGCTAACCTGGAAGAACTGAAAAGGTTGTCACGAATGACCAGTGACATGCTTTTTCTGGCACGTTCAGAGCATGGTCTGCTGCGGCTGGATAAACATGATGTGGATCTGGCAGCCGAACTGAATGAATTACGTGAGTTGTTCGAGCCCCTGGCAGACGAAACAGGAAAGACAATCACGGTTGAAGGAGAGGGCGTTGTTACCGGAGACAGCGATATGCTCCGACGTGCTTTCAGTAACCTGCTTTCCAATGCAATCAAGTATTCTCCCGATAACACCTGTACAGCGATACACCTTGAGCGTGACAGTGACTGTGTGAACGTGATGATTACGAATACGATGTCCGGCCAGGTTCCCGCTAATCTGGAACGTTTGTTTGACCGGTTCTATCGCGCAGACTCATCAAGGTTCTACAACACGGAAGGCGCGGGGCTGGGATTATCAATTACAAGGTCGATCATTCATGCTCACGGCGGCGAGCTGTCAGCAGAACAGCAGGGGCGGGAAATTGTGTTCAGTGTGCGTCTGTTAATGGATTAATACCGTTATTCAGGAGAAACCCGGAAGGTGACAAAAATGTCATCGTTCAGTCACGCGATAAACAGAGTCGGTTTTTTATAATCAGCCATAAATCAGGACAGCGTGATAATTCAATCGCCCGGTTCCTGGCGTGATGATCAACCAGCCCTGAGATCAAATGCTTTCTCTGTTATAAGCATTGATTGTTCGGGTATGAAAACACCGGAGACCCAACCATGAAAAAGATCCTTGTATCCTTTATTGCCATGATGGCTGTCGCTTCATCTGCCTGGGCTGCAGAGACAATGAACATGCATGACCAGGTAAATAATGCCCAGGCGCCTGCCCATCAGATGCAATCATCCGCTGAAAAAAGTGCAGTTCAGGGGGAGAGCATGAAAATGATGGATATGAGCGGTCACGATCAGGCCGCAATGTCCCATGAAATGATGCAAAACGGCAATTCTGCTGCCCATCAGGACATGGCTGAAATGCATAAAAAAATGATGAAATCCAAGCCAGCAGCTTCTAACGAAACAGCAAAATCATTTTCCGAAATGAACGAGCATGAGAAAGCCGCTGTTATGCATGAGAAGGCGAATAATGGTCAGTCTTCCGTTATTCATCAGCAGCAGGCTGAAAAGCATCGCAGCCAGATCACCCAGAATTAACCCGCAGCTCCACTTGTTAGACCCTCATTTGACGCCGAAGTCACTGGCTTATGCTCCCGTCCGGGAGCGTTTTTTTCCCATTGGACTGCCCCCACGACCGTAGCCACAGATATTCAGGTTTACTTCTGCGATCCTCAATCTCCCTGGCAACGCGGCTCAAATGAAAATACAAACAGATTACTCAGACAGTATTTTCCAAAAGGAACTGACTTATCAGTTCACAGCCAGCAAAGACTAAACAGTGTTGCCAGGCAGCTCAACGAGAGGCCAAGAAAAACGCTAGACTATGAATCACCCGCAGAGCGTTTTAACCAATGTGTTGCATCCACCTGTTGAACTCACAGCTCAAAGCGGACTTGTAAGCACAGGGGGGAGGATAGGGATTATGAATGGCATTCATTAATTTCTGGAATTGCCTACGAAGCAATTCCCCTCTTCCATAGATGCCTCAAGAGGTATTAACACTGACTACAGCCAAAAGAACGCTCTTGACGGCTGTAGGATTTGGTTCTCTCTTTAGCGAAGTAACTCAAGCGAAACGTCAGTTGATCATATACCTCGCTGTAACCGTGGGAGTTAATATCCAGGTAATAAAGTGGGTTATCGGGAAAGCGGGCTAGCGTCCAGTGCTCTGGGCGGTGACTAAGCTGCAAAGCACTCAACCAGGCCTCTCGTATCAGAGACGCCAGGCCCGTCCCGCCTTCTTTGTAACTTCCCAGTCCATTGAACGTATCGTTATTCACGAACAACACCATGTGGTAATGCGATTTCTGATTAATCTCACCCACCTCCCGAACCCAGGCATCGCGAAGGTGGCATGGATATGTTCGTGTGCCCTGTTTCAACTTACTTCTGTAGCGTGCAGCAATCTTCGCATCGAGGGATTCAATGAAGCGAGATATCAGGCCCTGTCGGTTAATGAGCATATTGTCAGGAAGACGCAGGTCTACCCGTACCGCCATTGTGCGTGCGTGTTCTGCAGTCGCGTTATCGATAACGCGTAGAATACGTTGCAGGTAAGTGGTGTTGAATGGTGCGTGTCGTCTATCGAGACAGATATTGTCAAACATATAATTTCCTTGGGTAATGAATTACGGGCAGGGCAAAGCCTTACCCGTAATAGGCAGTTAAAGGGATTAAGGATTTAAAGGGGGGTAAGACCAGCCATTAAGGCTATCGTGTATGAGTAGCCGTATACGGGTGTGGCATTGAGATGATATTGTTTATATATCAGTTGGTTAATTAATATTACCAACCCGTCATGGATTATGAATTACGAATCCACCAGCACCAGGGGCCGGATGATGGAAAGTGATTGATTTTTACTCCGAAGTTATATGCCCCCATATAATAGCTTTCTGGTGTACCAATCAATCCCATGATTGCCTGGTACGTATCACTAAATTCGTATCTCCCGACTGTATATCCCTTTTCTGCATTGAGGGCAGCGTTTCTCACCACCATACGACAGGCCGCACATGGTACATTGCCATTGTGTGGTCGTGATGACCGGTGGGAGTTGTGCCAGAAGGCGCTGTAGCTTAGCCACTGCTGAAGGCTTTCCATTGACGGGGGCCAGATAGGGGCATTGCAGCAGTGCTTCTGGTTGTCCCTGAAGTATGTCGTGTTCGAACCAGGGCGGTGACGTTATGGTGGGTGGATGGAAAATCAACGGGCACTGGCAGTGATGGCAGAACCACTCGTCATCGCCTGAATTCAGTTGGCTGACAGCGAAAATCTCACCGGTTTTACGCTGTGCGATATAGCATTTTGGTATCAGCATTATCCGTCCCTCACATCGGCTGGGTGGCACGAATGTAACCGTCAGTCAGCGTCTTCAGTCCCCGGTATGCCCGCTGTTTTACTGCCAACCATTGCGTCAGCGTGTCAGGCTGTGGCAGATGCAGCGCATACCATTCCTCCATATCCTTACCTGTTGCCAGCTCACACCAGCACAGCAGGGTCAGCGCCTGGCGCATACCGGGCTGTACATTAAGCCGGAATAACATCTGTAACTGGTTTGCCAGCCGACTTTTCCCCAGTCGATAACATTCGCTAAGCAGCACACCGGGCAGAAGGGCATAATCGGTGTGTTTAGTCAGACCGGGGGCGGAAGTACATGATCCCAGTCGGCCGGTGCGGGTGACCGGCAGCAGACACTGTGGAATGACGACTTCTGTTACGCTACTGCCTGGCATCGGGCAGGCGGTTATCGCCAGCCTGTGCCACTGCGAGATGTGCTGCTGGCATAAACCGTGGAACAGACTGACGCGGGTAAAATCATCCAGCCAGGCCTGGTAATGGTTGAGTAAGGGTGAATTGTTCATTTCTGATATTCCTTAAATGAGTAACTGACATGCAGCCGTAAAACTCCGCAAGAGGCGGATACGAGATGACGCACTGGTTTTGGGTTAACGAACGGGAAGGGGTTTAGCGCTGAGGACGGGATGCATCAATACGGGCCTGCAGCCAGGCTTCGACTTCGCTTTGCAACCAGCGTGAACTTCGACCCAGTTTGATGGGTTTTGGAAAGAGGCCATCCTTGATGAGTCGGTAAATCCATTTATCACTGACCCCCAGCAGGCGGGTGATAAAAGCCATATCGACGAACTGGTCTTCAGACAGGGAAGGTTTACTGGTCATGATTTGATTCTCCGGTAGCTGAATGGGTACCGGAGTCGGGTGATTAAACGTTGCTGCCCGCTCCGGCATAGCAACCGGTGCTGCTGTAAAAAACTAACTAAACTTCCTCGGTCTGCCCTGCCTGGCTGGCGAAGGAATTTCGTTGTATCCCCAGATTGGTAATCCGTATTTCTGGTCTTCTTTTGCCAGATAGCTGGCTATACGTCTCAGGCTGTTTATGGCATCGTTATTGTGATATTCCACAACGTTGTTAATGTTGTCCCGATGATATGCATTTGGTTTGCATCGCTGAGATTTGCCTTCACCATGGGTAATCTCTAGCCACAGTTCTTCTGCCCGTAAAATGAACGGGAATGACTTTTGATGTTCCTGACCATTAAGATAAAAAATCGCATGAGCATGAACTGCCCCTTCTGATGTCCATTCCAGCACCCAGAAACAACCACAGAGTTGAGGCATTTGCATTACAGCCAGGGTTAAATCCCGGAGGTCATCCTGTATCTCAAATGAAGAATTACGAATGAATCGGTTGGTACCTCGCTGATAATCAAAATCCATTCTAAACGCCAGTATTTTAGAGTGACGCATCAGAATCTGATTAAGATGGTGATTGATCATATTCAGGAGGAAATCATCGGGAGTGATTTTTTTAAAGTGTGGGTAATGTCTTTTCATTGTGTTATTCCTTTGGGTGAGTTCAAAGGAACAGCAGGAACTGTTTTTTTGTAATGTAACCGGGGATGTTACCTACCTGGCAGATCCAGTTCATTACTATCAGCAATGCGCTATCCTCTGGTGGGATAGTTGTTATATGCTGAGATCTACTTCCCTATAATACCAATTAACCTTAATTATCAAAAATACGTTTAAGAACTAGAAGACTGCTACGACTTATAACCGGGATGCGAAGAATTTAACTTTATAGAAAGGGGACTTAGCTCGTTAAAGTATGACTGGTGCTCTTATGTTAAGCGGATGCCGGGAACCATATTGACGAGGGGGGTTATTCCGCAAGCAGTGTGAAGTGCCACGGTAGCAGTTTGATGATCCAGCTTACCGACCAAATCAAGCACATGCTGAAGGCGGAACTCTGGCTCTACATCATTCAATTTGCACGTCCCTGCCAGACTATAGCGAGAGCAATATTTGAGCTCCCACATCAACATCGCCAACACGATTCGCTGATGGCTCCATTTAACCAGAGCCTCCATATCGGAAGGTTATTCCACAGGTGACGCCGAGTGTTTCCGGTGAAACGGCGGGCAATGGTGGTTACGTCACTACCCTGTATACGTATACCTCTGTCAGCTGAAAATACCCACCTCTCTGTCAACAGAGAAGTACAGTGGTTGACTACCGTTAAATAATCGAAGCAAAGCATGATGTATCACGGCGATGACCAGTGACCACGAGGTGCTGCTCAACTCTGCATAGGTACCGGTGCAGTTGTAAAAAGCAGCGGCGATCATTTGTGACTTCGTGTTTTACCTGCGAGTTGATGAAGCCGTTTCGTTAAATGTCAGATTCAGTGACCTGTAGCCTGCGCTACCTGAGAAAGATGATGACTTGTAATGTTTCTTCTGCCTGACAAAATAGATGCTTGCATTGACATGGTATTATCCTGTTGGTTTATCACATGACATGCTTGTAACTCATTGATTTTTTATTTTTAACATCTGAATTTACCCTACGTTTTTACTACGTTTTTGTTTTGTTTTTTATTTAACTTTAAATCAATTATTAGTCATTATTTCTATTGTTTTTTTACGGTTTTAATACGTAAGATAATCAAAATCAATCACAGCAATTGGTGAAAAAATGAACGAAGACAGGAAGGGTTACGCTGAAGAAAGCCGCGCATGGGAAAAAGAGCGTGTCGAAAAAGAGTACATCAGGCTAGATAAGCAATTTTCAGAAAAGCACTCGTGGTTAAAAAACAAGCTAAAATGGCTAAATAAAGAACCCCGGGCAGCATTTTTTTATTTTTTTTATCTGGCTCTATATGGCGAAAACACCATAGATAAGTGCGCTCAAAAGGTAGCTAAAAGCTTTGTTGATCCATTTTCAGCAGAGGCACTCGGTACAGTTAAATTTGACCTGACCATAAGTGAAAAACCATCAGTCCATCAGGGGGATGGGGTGGCCTCATTAGGAGTGATGACATCGGACTTCAATCTTGATGTTCCCGAAAATAAACCAGACGCAGAGACATCAGAACCACAAAACAGCTTGTTGTTGTTAGCCTCCGATAAGCAAGAAACTCTGGAGGGTGATTTAGATGAACTTATCAGGATACTTCAACCTTCTACGTTAAAAAATAAACCCGCCAATGGTGTTTTCTTCCCAAACTTTGTTGCACATGTAAAGGGTGTCGAAAATATTATTAGATTCGTTACAAATACATTTTTATATTTAGATGCAAAGAATATCGCCAGTTTGACAACAAAAATAAATGATGCATGGTCTAAAGTTTACGCAGATTTTCCAGAAGTTTTTTCATGGATGGACATTAAAAATGAGGAGCAATGTGTGTGGGTATGGGAAACAATGAAAAACAAAGGTGTTTCGCCCCCACTTAATCCTCTTAATAATTACCAGCGTTGGTATTTTATCTGCGCAACTTTTGATTTCTGGAATGGCTGGACGAATGCGCAGCTTGAAGAGTTGAAGAGGAGTCGTAAAAAAGTAAGTCAGCAATTTCTTGTGTTAACGGAGTCACCTACTGCTCCCCAGAAACACAAAGCAGTATTGATGGATGAGCTTGAAAAAGCCTGGGGTCAGCAACTTCGAAGGAAGAAATCTAAAACTGGCGTCGATGCTTTAAAATTACCTACTAAATCAAAAAAACAGCTTTTCAAATTGTCGAATCATTATGGTGTATCGGAAACGGAAATTATGGTGAATCTTCTTGAGCATAAATATTCTGAAATTATAAAGAGTGATAAAGGTTGAAATTTTAGATGCACACATGTTTCATGGGTGTTGTATTTATTTTAACTAAATAACGCCCTCTCATTCCAAATAATCTCAGACAGATATTATCGGCATGACCATCCCCCTAAACCCACGAGAATTGCTGTGTTCCTCGCGGGTTTTCTTTTATCTGTCAGAGGTGACTTCATGAATGAACACGATGGCCTGCAGGGTGTCACGCAGTCTGTTGCTACGCTACCCGATACAGTCAGAAAACACATTCTGGCGCATATCAGCAAGCTGATAAATTACGAGCCGGTGATTGGTGTGATGGGTAAAACCGGAGCGGGTAAATCATCGTTGTGTAATGCGCTGTTTGCCGGAGAAATGTCCCCGGTCAGTGATGTGTCGGCCTGTACCCGTGAGCCCCTGCGCTGCCGGTTGCAAGTCGGGCGGCACAGCATGGTGCTAATAGACCTGCCGGGTGTCGGTGAAAGTGAGGTCCGCGACCGGGAATATCGGGCGCTGTACCGGCGTCAGTTGCCGCAACTGGACCTGGTGTTGTGGGTGATTAAAGCCGATGACCGGGCGTTGTCGGTGGATGAGCGTTTTTACCGCGAGGTTATTGGCACTCACCGGCATAAGGTATTGTTTGTGGTAAACCAGGTCGACAAGCTGGAGCCCTGCCAGCAATGGAATGCTACCAGCGGCTCTCCATCCTCTCACCAGAAAATCAATCTCAGTCTCAAGCTCAGTGATATCCGCCAGTTATTTACACCATCACATCCGTTACGCGCCGTGTCAGCACGAACGGGATGGGGGCTCGGGTCACTGGTGGAAACAATGATGCGCAGCCTGCCAGCCCGTGCCAGTAGCCCGCTTAGCGCTCAGCTGCATGATAAGTTGCGCAGCGAGCCTGTAAAGTCGCAGGCCCGGGACCGTTTTGGTGAAGCTGCAGGTGAGGTTGTTGATGCAGTTGCTTCGCTGCCTTTTGTGCCGGAGCCGGTGAAATCGCTTATTCTCAGTGTGCGCGATATGGTAGTGAGCACGGTTCGCGCCGTCTGGGATTTCTTCTTCTGAGAGTTTAACCCTTTTCTGTTCCAGTACTTCCAGAGCCCTGTCGCCACTGTGCGACAGGGCTTTCTTTTATCTGTTTTCTGAATCAACAAGGAGTCTGCTTATGACCCGTCTGGCTTCGCGCTTTGGCGCAGCAAACCTTATTCGTCGTGATCGTCCGCTAACCCGTGAAGAGCTGTATCGCGTGGTACCCAGTGTGTTCAGTGAGGACAAACACGAGTCACGTAGTGAAAAATACACCTACATACCCACCATATCCCTGCTGGACAGTCTGCAGCGCGAAGGCTTTCAGCCCTTCTTTGCCTGCCAGACCCGAGTGCGTGACCCAGGGCGTCGTGAGCATACAAAGCATATGCTGCGCCTGCGTCGGGAGGGGCAAATTATCGGCAAACAGGTGCCGGAAATTATTCTGCTCAACTCCCATGATGGCACCAGCTCGTATCAGATGTTGCCGGGATTATTCCGTGCGGTATGTCAGAACGGCCTCGTCTGCGGTGAGTCGTTTGGCGAGGTACGGGTGCCGCACAAAGGAGATGTGGTGAGTCAGGTGATTGAGGGGGCTTATGAAGTACTGGGGATCTTTGACCGTGTGGAAGAAAAACGTGATGCCATGCAGTCGCTGATGCTGCCCCCGCCGGCACAACAGGCTCTGGCACAGGCTGCACTGACGTACCGCTTCGGTGAGGACCACCAGCCGGTGACAGCACCTCAGATACTCTCCCCACGCCGCTGGCAGGATGAGAGCAATGATCTGTGGACCACATACCAGCGTATTCAGGAGAACCTGATTAAGGGCGGGCTCAGTGGACGGAGTGCGAAAGGCGGACGAACGCATACCCGTGCGGTGCGCGGTATTGACGGTGATGTGAAGCTCAACCGGGCTCTCTGGGTGATGGCGGAAGCGATGCTGAGTGGGTTTCAGTCCTGAGCTTGTTATCAATATGTTAGGAAGGGACACTCCTTGTCCGTTTTACCTCCATTGGATTGAGTGTTTTATCACCGCATTCCACGGAGTACCGCGTCGGGCCTGCCTCCGGTGGCAGATAAAAAATAGTTCATTCCATGTCCATACCCTGTCCGCCCCCCTCTTTAGAATCATTTCATATTCAGTCAGTTAATTATTACGGAGATCCGAGATGACACAGGCAGAGCGCCGTCATGACCGGCTGGCTGTCAGGCTGTCACTGATAATCAGCCGCCTGGTTGCCGGTGAAACGCTGAACATGGCGCGGCTGGCTGCAGAGTTTGGTGTGTCAGTCCGTACCCTGCGACGGGATTTTCGCGAACGGCTCATGTACCTCGACCTTGAGTATCGACGGGGGCAATGTCGCCTGCGCAGCACCGGCGGGGGCGTACAGGGCGAGCTGGATGCGCTGACCTTTGCTCACCGGTCCGGACTGGCCGATATCTTTCCGGGGCTGGACCGGCGTCTGGCGGGCATGCTGCTCACAGCAGGAGGGATGCCCTGTCTGGTGTGGCAGCCACCACAGTCTGTGTCACCCGCCATCTCACTGGTGTTCTACCGTCTCGTCAGTGCCATTACCGCCTGCCAGCGGGTACTGTTGCTGGCTGAGGGAGAGCGCTGTGACGGACTGGCCCCGTACCGCCTGATATCACTCGACGGCTGCTGGTACCTCACCGGTGAACTTAACGGGCATATCACCGTGCATCCTCTGACGGCCATTCATGCAGTAACGGTCCTCAATACCACTTTTATCCCGAAAAAACGTCTCAGCCAGCTAACCACACAGGCGGGCTTTATCCGGGCTCTTCCGCACTTCAGTTTCATCCATGAAGTTTTGTCACAGGTTGCTGATAACGGGGAATCGGGATGGACTTCATTTTAATAACCTCTGTTAAGAAGGAAAAGCTATGACCTGGCATTACGAAAAAAATGGCATACGTCACGACAATGTGACCGAAGACGACATCACTGGCCTGATTGTGCGCGGTGAACTGACGGCAACCACGCTGGTGTGGCGACAGGGTATGACGGATTGGCAACCGGTCTCCGCCACCCCGCTGGCTTCGGCGCTGCTCCACAGCACCACACCACCAGCACTGCCGGGGAGCCGCATTCCGGGCGGAGTGGTATGGACGCTGGCATTTGCGCCTTTTATTGGTTATGCGCTCGAGCTTTGGACGGCAGGGCTGAACGGGATGGCGTTTGAGGAAGCGTATGAGGCCGTCTCGGGTGGGCAGTACTGGTTTATCACGCTGTTGCTCAATATCGCTCTAGGGTATCTCGATGAACGCCGTCTGCGTAAGGCCGGAGTGGATACCACCACGTTCGGCAAACTGGCCTGGCTGGTACCGTTCTATCTGTGGCGGCGGGCGAAAACCCTCGGTCAGAAACCGGCTTACTTCTGGGTATGGCTGGCAATGCTGGTTCTGGCCGTTATGGCCTGAATCCTGCTCAGACAACAACATGCCTATATGATGCAATAAAAGGATATCACGATGAAAAAAAGACTCACTACTCTGGCTGTCACAGGGCTCCTGCTGCTCACGACCAGCGCACATGCCTACGATGTCACCGGTCGTCTCACCAACTGGTACGACATGAAGAAAAGCGGCTGGACCTCTGCGAATGGCTATGATGATGTGAAAATGCTCAATGCGCTTGGGTTGAAGGCTGACATCATTGGTTATTATCCGTGGACGAATACATTTTTGCTGCGCCAGGCCTATAACACCCCTCTGTATCTAGCTGACAAAAAAACAAAAACCGTCCGTTACCTGAACCTGAAAACGGCTAGCGGATATGCTTCTGATCTTGATGTGGTGTACCAGGGTGAGGATAACGGTAAAGGGTGTTACTTCAGTATCGTCGATACACAGGTGCAGCTTGAGATGGTTAATAAAAAGGCGGAGCCCCGTGTATTGATGGTGCTGCCTGAAAGCTGCACAAATAAACAACAACTGGCTGCCATTAAGGCCAGGCAGACAGAAAAGGATCGCCAACTGCAACAGTGGGCCTCTCAGCAAAGCCTAAAAGAACTGTGCCGCCGTACCGGTAACTGCTGAGCATCTGATTAAAGACGTTTTAAATCACACCAGATGCCCTGCAAATATATCGGGTGTCATCTGGCACCCATTAATTCAGGAAGAATGCCATGTTAAGTATTATCACTTCAGCCATATCCGCCCTCATTCTGTTGCTCGCCACCTTCAGTGCCAGTGCCGCTCAGCTTCCGGCAAACCTGATGGATAAAGACAATCCCGGCCAGGAGTACTGGTGCCAGGGAAACGACATCAACACCTCCATGTGCTCACTGACCGGTGTCAGCGACGACCATAAATTTGCCCTGATTCAGGACCTGCCGGGCCCGGCCTGTGAAGACTTAAGCTTCGGGGTTATCGACCTGGTGCACCAGACCGGTGTCAACATTCCTTACGACGGTGGTGACTGCAAGGGCGATGTGCAGGCCGGGTTTGTGCGCGGCACGAAAGATAATGCCCTGTATGTGAAGATTGTCCGGGGCAGCAAAACCTTACGGCTGTATAAGGTGCAAACCGGTTACTGACAATCCCCCTACACATGCAAACTCCCACAGCCCCTGACGCATCTGCGTCAGGGGCTTTTGTTTTTAAGGTACATCGAATGCCTGAATCTCACATGCTGCCACCGGGACCTTTTACCCGACAGCAGGCCGAAGCAGTTACCCGCCGGTATCGCAACATCGGCATTGAAGACGACCAGGGTAGTCACTTCCGCCTGGTGGTTCGCGACGCCGAAGGCCGGATGGTCTGGCGGGCATGGAACTTTGAACCGGATGCCGGTGAAGGGCTTAACCGTTATATCCGCAGGTCAGGTATCCGCACTGACATTTTCACCCGCTGACCCCGAATCATTTACCACCAATATTTAACCTTCCTGAACCCACTTTATTACCCCATGCGCCAGCCATCGTCGCTGGCATTTTTTATTAATGGAGATATACCCATGACTACAGCGACACAAAACAACCTCGCATCTGCTAACGAATCCGAATTTGAACTGACCGTAACGCAGCTACCTGACGAACAGCGTATCTGCTTCTGGCCGCAGCACTTTGGCACCATTCCACAATGGACAACGCTGGAACCGCATATTTTCGCCTGGATGGGCCGCTTCTGTGCGGATTACAGCGGTGGTATCTGGTCCTTTTACACCCTCAGCAATGGCGGCGCGTTTATGGCCCCTGATGCTGACAGTGACGATAAATGGCATCTGTTCAACAGCATGAACGGCAATGGTGCAGATATGAGTGCAGACGCTGCCGGTATCGCGGTCTGCCTGATTGAATACAGCCACCATGCCTGCCGTACAGAGTGTGACGCAATGACCGCGCACTATTACCGCCTGCGGGACTACGCCCTGCAGCATCCAGAAGCCCACGCCATTCTGCGCATCATTGACTGACCGGAGGAACAACGAATGAAACAGCTTTCCTTTTTACCCGGCGAGATGACGCCACAGGACCGGCATCTCATTCAGCGGGCGCTGAGGATTCTTGACCGGCATCTGCATGAGCCCGGGGTGGCCTTCACCTCCACTCACGCCGTCCGGGAGTGGCTGCGACTGCATATGGCCGCGCTTGAGCGGGAAGAGTTCCGGGTATTGTATCTGGACAACCAGAATCAACTGATTGCCCATGAGACGCTCTTTACCGGCACGATTAACCGCACCGAGGTGCATCCCCGGGAAGTAGTCAAACGTGCACTGCACTTCAATGCGGCGGCGGTGATACTGGCGCATAACCATCCTTCCGGCGAGACGACGCCCAGCCTAGCCGACAAAACCCTCACGCAGCGGCTGGTGCAGGTACTTCAGCTGGTGGATATCCGTGTCCCTGACCACCTGATTGTCGGCGGCAGGCAAATTTATTCGTTCGCTGAACACGGTCTGCTGTGAGGTATGACATGAAAATTATCAGTAAACGCCGGGCAATGACGATATACCGCCAGCATCCGGCCTCACGCATTTTTCGATACTGCAGTGGAAAATATCAGTGGCACGGTAGCGTCTGCCATTACACCGGCAGGGACGTGCCGGATATCTCAGGTGTCCTGGCGGTATACGCCGAACGTCGCCAGGACCGCAACGGGCCGTATGCCTGCCTGATGAGTATTACCCTGAACTGACAATAACGGAGGTTATCAATGAGCAACATCACATGGGGCCTGCAGCGGGATATTACGCCACGCCTGGGAGCCCGTCTGGTACAGGAGGGGAACCGGCTGCATTATTTAGCTGACCGGGCCAGCATCACCGGCCAGTTCAGTGACGCAGAATGCCGGAAGCTGGATGTGGCATTTCCGTACTTTATCCGCCAGATGGAATCCATGCTGACTACCGGTGAACTGAATCCTCGCCACACCCACTGCGTCACTCTGTACCGCAACGGTTTCACCTGCGAAGCCGATACCCTTGGCAGTTGCGGCTACGTATATATCGCCATTTATCCCACTCAGCGCTAATAACTTCCACGAGAGCAAACATGAAATCTCAACCTGCAACAACTCAGCGGGCGGCGAAGCCCTGCCTGTCACCCGTGGATGTCTGGCAAATGTTACTGACACGTCTGCTGGAACAGCACTATGGTCTCACCCTCAACGACACACCATTCAGTGAGGAACGTGTTATACAGGAACATATCGATGCCGGTATCACGCTGGCTGATGCCATTAACTTTCTAGTGGAAAAGTACGAACTGGTTCGTATCGATCGCAGAGGGTTTAGCTGGCAAGAACAAACGCCATATCTCACGATTATTGATATCATGAGGGCCCGCCGGGATCTGGGTTTATTAAATCGTAATTAGTCTGATACTAACGGTGTCGCTGCTTTCGAGTATGCCTGCCATTTGCTATCATCTCGCTTCCTGCTGATTTATCGACAAAGGTAATTACTTGAATTCAAAGCCTCTGTGCTTTGGGGGTATCTTTGGGGGTATAAGTTAAGATATAACTTGAAAACTCTATGTTTTTCAAGTTATTGATTGGCTTGTTCTAATCCCTTCGCCCGCTCCAGAATCTCCCCAGGTGGAACCGTTCGAAAAAACTCCGGTTCTTTCAGCATGTTACGCAGTAGTGCTTACTAACATGCTGAGGCGTTCTACCATAGTTCACTACTTTGAGACTTGTCACGAATGGTTACTCGGTGAGATGAGAGTGTAGCCAATCGTCGGCGGTGGTTTCAAGTTCTTACCGCGATAGCCCAACAATGAACGCAAAGCCTACACCAGGCAGCGACGGATCGCACTTCTCATAACCTTACAGTGAAGCGCATTTTTTGCCGATGCTCCCCCATGCCACACGTCGTGATGACGTTGCAGGGAATAAACAGGTTTATGGTGGTGATGCTCCGGTAGCTACAGATCCGGCTCTGCCAGCGGTTCGGCCTCGCTCCTTCGGGTACATGGTCATCCTGATAAGCTTCACTGTCTGACATAACCCTGATGAAGTCGCCTAACGGCTCCGCACGTTGTCTTACCACCAACGGGCATTATGGCTTCTATTCTCTAAAATCTGTGAGTTGGGCATTTTCTGCACCCTGGTTAACCTAAGATTAATCTGAATAAATCAAGGGTGAGTATGGTTACCGGGAACAGACAGATTCAAGAGGAATCACCTGAAGAAGAGTTGGATCGCTTGCTGGACGAGCTTGCACTCACACAGGAACAACGGGAGTTTATCGAATCTATGCGGCAAGAGGACGGGGATAAAACCAACGGGGAGTAATACCCTAAAGAAAAAGGGGCATTGCGCCCCCGTCAAGAAATTGGTTAGGCTTCTTGAGCACATTCGCTTTGATACTGTCGCCAGTACATTTGCGCAAAGTCCATAAACTTCGAGAAATCAGCCTTACTTAGTTCTTTGTTGGCTTGGATAATGTTGCATACAGCAATGTGCTCTTTCGCTGCTTCGTCCTTGTCGGCAATGTCTTTAAAACGTAGCGCTATTGCACTTTTCACCTCAAGGATCGCATCTAACCGTTTCTCAGATAGCCGTGGGTGTTTTTCCTGCAACTCTTCTTGATAGAGTTCAATGTCTTGCTTGATTGAATAAGAATTGTATGTCGCCATTTTATCTCCTCGTTCGTTATGGTTATTTCAAAGCCCGTAGCCACATCATAAGCAAATGAAGCTGGCTTCCTGTCATGGCAGGGATTCGGACGGTTCTACCGTTGCTTGCGTTGCACAGCGCGAGCGCTAACGCCATAATGTGATGATTCGGCATTTCCTGATCTCCGTTGGGATTGTTGGATACGGCGGGGGCTGTCTTCCGGCAAGTTGCCAGCCTTCGCCACTTCTTCATTTACAGCTTTTCTAAGGTTTGTTGGTAACAAGTGCCGTTGTAGCGTCGTTCCTGCAAGTTTCACTATCTGCGTATACACGCGCACGGTGGCCCCATTCCAGATAAAGCTAATGATCGGCTCTTCCTCCTTTTTCACTCTTCTGAATCCTCTGTATTGAAGGTTTTCGCATACGGACATTTCCCCTTTGTTACGTAAGTGAACAGATAATTGCTGTTCTGATACGTGCATAGCGTTTTCCCGTTCTCCGTCTTTTCCTCCTGTGGGTTGGTCATCGTAATTTGTCCTGCATTCGCCAGGGCTGGCGAGAGCGCCAGCGTCAGCACCAGTAAGCGTTTCATGTTGATCACTCCCAAATGTTTGCAAGGGCAGCGCCCACGCTCTTAACGTCAATCTTCAAATAGTTCATGGTCACTTTAGGATCTGAATGGTTCAGCGCTTTCATGGCTAAAGCCAAATTCCCGTTAGACTTCTCCCACACCTGTGTGGCAGAAAACTTGCGAAAAGAATGGCAGCCTACCGTTCCTTTAATCCCGACATTCTCCGCAGCCTGTTTGATCTCACGGTTCACTTGTTCACGGCTTACAGGGGATTTTCCTGATGCACGGTTGCTGTGCGATGTGAAAACGTATTCGTCTTTCGGGAATGCCTGGCGGCGACGTTCTACGATCTCCCACACCTTCGCAGGGACGATGATTTCCTTCTTCTTGCCCGTCTTACTCTCCAGCACTTCCAGCGTGCTTCCCTCCTTGAACTGGCTGAACTTCAAATTCACCGTATCCCCGACACGTAAGCATAAAGAGGCCATAGTGATCGCTACGTCTGCGAATAGCTGTTTGTTATGACTTTCAAGCCAGCTAATCAGCTTAAACGCCTCTGCCTGGGTGATTATCTTCGTGGTCGCCATCTGCTTATCTCCATCAATCTTGAAACTGTGAAATAAGATTATGATCATTTTCAGTAAGTTACAACCATTCAATCTCACATTTTTATTGAAGGTGGTGGAAGGTTGCGCCATTTCCAGCACTACTGAATGCAAAGAAGTACGGCCTCCTGTTTAAAATTCGCACAAATATAGAATATCCTTAACAAAATCAAACGGTTGGCAAGTCTAAATAGATGTTTGAACGTTGCCAAATCCTGGCGAGGCTATGCACATTTTATGCAGATTCATTGCATACAATAGAGAGGGAGGAGGACGGTTAAATAATTTATTTTAATTAAATCAATGAATTAGGCGTTCTATCTCACATTACTATAAAACCTTGAGGTAGAGGCATTGCACGGTAGATGATAGCTGTTCTCATTTGTGGCGTTGTGATCTGAGTTGATGATAATTATTATCAACAAAGGTGATTTTGGTATGGAAAATCGAATTGTTACATTATAACAAAAGTCGTTAAGCACATTGCACCTATCATGAAAGTGCTCTTAGTTGACAATGATTGCTGTGAGCCGCACGGTGCAAGGCTTTACAAAAATTGAGGTAATGTACATCGATAGTTAGAAAGTGATTTACAGAGCGTGAGAGGTGGATTATTTAGATTGGCTTAATCCTGGATTAAGTAGGGCTTTACTGTCCATTTTGATTGGAATTACTGCGGGTTGTTGCATGGACGATTCGGAGTGAGCAGGGTGATGATTAATCGTTGGGGAGTGACGTTTTGTCACTTTCAGCGTGAGAACATACGGGAAAAACCCTGCTATGTGACGGAGTGTCACACATACGAATCATCCTGTCTGTGACGTAATGTCACATCAACAAGCTACTTCTGTGACGCAGCGTCACACATGAGGCACGTTATCTGTGACGTAACGTCACTCTATAAGACTAACTAACTATAATACTAAGATCTATAAGACTATGTTTGTGGATTTGACCTTTTGCGCTGGTCGCAAAGATCATTTGCCTGGCGTCAATCGCCGTCACTCAAGGGGAAATGTCCTGGTACGCCGTTTGGTGGCTTCCCGGACACCCCCGTTCCTGCTCACGACGCAGCAAAGCGTTACTCTTTACCTTCTGGACTCGTGCAAACTTCGTTTCTGACGAGAGTCAGGCACGAACGATTATTTGCCATCGGCAAGAGATCGCTTTCGCCGTGGGCGAATACCATTGCGCTGTGCGCGGAATTACCATCTGACCAACCAACTACCGTTGATTGTCCATCTGATAAGCTGACTAACTTCAACCATCCATTCATGAACTAACGTTCACCCATGCAAGGTTTCAGTAAGTCAGTGGCTAAGGCTTCACTGTTCGCTGATGGCTCCAGTTCATCCAGCCTCAATCCAATACCAACACCTACTATCCTGATAACTACCGTTATCCCTCTGTAGTTGTGCTATTGGTTTCGGGAGTAAGTGACAGAGGTGCGCCATACGTCACCAGAACGCACAGGAAGCCCGTAGAGCGATTTTAATAGGGTGGTTGGTGCATTGGTAGCCTGAATGCGTTATAACGCCGCAGAGAGCGTTACAGACTGTTTTGTGTGTTTATTATGGCTGTCGTCTTTGGTGGCAGGTTCTATCATAAATTTCGATTGACAGCAACCCCAGGTTTTTGGTGAAAAGCATGTAATGCGCTTGACTTTTTCGAAGTTATTGAAAAATATCTTGACAGCAAGTGTGCTTTTAGTGTATTATTAAAGGTATGTGATAATCATTATCATCTACCTCATCTAACAACATTCCATACGCATGAATTGCAGCCTCCACCAGGTTTTTTGGTGCGGGGGCTTTTTTGCGTCTGGAGAAAACCAAACAGGAGCAAACAACATGCGTTACTTCAATGTTGACCAAATCTACGCGGATTTGATCACAGGCCGAACAACACGAACACTTGTTTACAGTTCACTTGTCCGAGCACGTAAGCGAGAACAGCCAGATAGAGTGGAGATGTTCGAAGAAGCGATCCGACGCTTTGATGAATGGCGAGCAACGCCAAACTTCACCCCAGTGACCAGCTAACCCAGAAGGAGAACAAGAATGATCGAGAAGAAAACCAAACTACCACCGTCCACATCGTTAATGATACCGGATGAGACATTTCAGATTCTGTTCAGAGAAGCGAAGCGCCGAAAAATGAGCGTAAGCGCACTCCTTCTTGAAGAATGCCAAAGTCTGGCGGTCAAATACTCGAAAGCTGGCGCGTAATAACAGCGTTCCAGCGTTAACACCCAATCCACGAATGAGAAGCGGAGAAAACTAAATGAAGAGCATTCGTAATTTACTGAGCATACATAGGAGCAAACAACAATGGCAAAAACCCTCGCCCAGATTAAGGCAGATTACCAGTACACAGATAAAAAAAATGGTGAAGTAAAAGATCGTTCAATCAACACCCCGCATTATTTCCGAGACATTCCGAGAATTTATTCTCCCAATCTCCAGGATGGTTACATGGACTTTTGCCCAAAGGCGCAAAAGCTGTACTGCTATTTTCAGGGATGGGAAAATTCAGGGAATTTCTGTTACGAAAGTCAGGAAGAACTTGGAAAGGTGATCGATTTATCCAGGGAGCGAACCTGCAAACTGATTAAGAAATTGACAGATGCAGGGCTAATCACGAAAGAGAAAAATCCTGGTTATCGTTCCAAAGTTTACCGGACGTTTCCGATCACTGATGCTCACATTACCCCACCAGAAGCGCCGACAGCGCAGCCTGTAGCAGCGTCTGACGAAGTGCCAGCCCCTGAGCCAGTGAAGGCCGCAGAGGAGCATTCAGTTCCTGATTTTGATGATCTTCCGTTTGTCTGGGATGCTCCACAGTATCAACCAACACCAACGATCCCCACTCAGCAGGACAAGCCAGACCTTCCCTGGGGCGGTGTAGCTATCTGCAAACCGAATGGAGATCCCATTGATGCCGCTTTGAAATGGGCGCTAACAGAGACAATGGGCGATGAGGAAGCAGCCTACCGACTTATTTCCCAGACAGCGACCAAACATCTTGGACGTGAGATTATTTTAACCGTACCAACGAATGAAACCTTCGACGAATTCGAAGATCTACCATTTTAACCAGGAGGATTATGATCCAATACTTAGTGAAATACGGTGTTGACCGTATTCAAATTAACGACGCTGGAAAGCGCGTATTAGAAACCCTTCAATACTTTTACAAATCTAAACCGACAAAAATCCAACTTGGTGACATTATCGAACGATCTGGATGTTCGCAAGGCGGCGTGATGTTCTGGCTTCACGCTTTAAAATCATTCGGTGTTATCGATTTTAAAGAAGCTGGCTATTTCGACGTAACAGTTAAATCTATGATCTCGGATTATGAGATCATTTATTCAAATGACTAAATAACAATACGAGAAACTTTTATGATCATCGCTATCTATTGGCTATTTGCATTTTACGCAGCATGGAGCATAACGAGGAAACACGGAAGTTTCCCTCTAAGAGGAATGAATGGGACGAAAAAAACGAAACCCGATTAAACGGATAGAACAAGCGACACGCGCCAGTAAACGTAAATACAGCCATAAGCTAAAAGATTATTCAAGAGAATCTATTTCTGGCGAGATGGTAACTACGATTATAGAACACCCTCCAACGGTTCCAACCGGATCAGAGTTTGAACTATTGCAGGATGTTCTTTCGTCAACGGACAACATTTATTACAAACCACGCCGCCGCCGTGAATACATCATTGACAGTAGCCAGCTTAAACCCTGGCAAATTATCGGATTTGAGCATTACGCCGATTATGTCGGGTATTCACAAACTAACGGCCTGAGTGGTCACACTGCCGATTTGGACTTTTTATTTAATGACGATAAGGAAAATTATAATGACTAACGACACAATTCAATCTCTAATCCTTAGTTTCGAAGATAACTATCATCTCCCGCTACTACAGGAAGTGAATAAAACATACATTACAGCAACGCCTGAGAGCCTCCTGAACGCTGTCAGACATACAGAGCAAACCATTACAGCCCTTGAGCATCTTCAAGCCTCTGTAGCTCGTTTAGTGGAACGTGACGGTAGCACCATTACCGCTGATCAGGCGTGGCGTGTAGCTAATGACCTTGAGGAGCTTGCTTGCTCCCTACAATACATCACCGCCGAACTTGCGGAGCTGGCAATAGACATTGCCGAGAAATTTGCTGTAAGTGAATTTGAATAAAAATGTAGTTAAAGTGAATAAAATGGCGATCTGGGTATTGACAAATTAACAGAAATGTTATAGAATAAGAAGTAGGGATAGTATTCGAATCACTTCCCCTCCTGAATGCCGTTTCCCATAGCGGCACTCTCTTTTGAATGCTTTTTTTGAAAGTGTTGGTTCTTTCTTCTTCTTTTTTGTTTAGTTCCGAAGGAATGCGCGGGATGTAATGTCTCGTTGTGTTGGCATTACATGCAATCACCCGCGCATCTCCGACCTTTTCAAAAAGAGCATTCGCTCTTTATCCCTCATTCATTCCGTTAGGATGAATGTAGTCAGACTTAACTACCTTGAATTGTGAGAGGTTCAGGAAATTACGTTAAGGCTGGCAAATCTTCTATTAATACACTCCCGAAAGTGTCAGCTAATAGATAATGAATTAAGATCTGTTATTGCCAGCGTGAAGGGCTTCACGTTTAACAGATGCAAAGTACCCCCGATCTTTTTAAATCTCCTAAGATACTAAAACGGGGGTCTTTTTATTAGATTGTATTCTTAACTTCATTTCTCCTGAAAAAATGACGTTAATAATGCTTTCTAGCAAGGGCATTCTCTCCAGGGGCTAAATGCCCCTTTTTAATCTTCTGCGCTTTATGCGTAACGAAATAGTTAATACAACAAAGGAAACGGTAATGCTTCTCATGAATTATGACCGTGTGATCACTCACAAAGGCACTTCCCTTATTCTCTCTGAAAAGATGATTAAGCAAGCGGCTGATTTTCTCAATGTGGACGTTGAGACTATTCGAGAGGCTACAGAGAAATTCTGGCCTACAGCCACGATCACAAAATCAAATACCCCTCACCCACCATCAGGGCTTGAGGCACGATTAAAACTAATAGCAAAAGGAAAATAACCAATGCAATTTGGAACATTTCAAACTCTGAACGGGAATAACAGCCACGCCCGTTATAAAATTATCGCCCATGCTTCTGATGCAATTATGCAGGATAAGCTAATCCGTGTGGAATCCGGTATTCCTGCCGATCTCATTGTTGGCGACCTCGTGAACGATACAGGCGCGAAAGCTGCCACCCCTGGTGACATTGCGTATGTTGTCGTAGAACCTGCAACCGCTGGCGATAAAGCGTTTATTGTAGCTTCTCCAGAGCATACTATTTTAGCCCTGGTTGGCGTTGAATTTGGAAGCCTGGATAAATCTCTGGCTCAAGCGCAATTAGTAACTCTTGGCTTTACTTTCACTGACTACTCTACCGTAGCCCTACGCACAACCTAATCAAGGGAAGGTGCGAATAAGCAGGTCATTTCTTCCCAAGCTGACTCGCTGATTAAAATTTCGCGGATCTGGGCCGATTTTTTTCCCGCAAACACATCGAATCAGCCTATTTAGGCTATTTTTTCCACCATTTCTGGCGTTATTTCCGGTTTTTACTGAGATCTCTCCCACTGACGTATCATTTGGTCCACCCGAAACAGGTTGGCCAGGGTGAATAACATCGCCAGTTGGTTATCGTTTTTCAGCAGCCCTTTGTATCTGGCTTTCACGAAGCCGAACTGCCGCTTGATGATGCGAAACGGGTGCTCCACCCTGGCACGGATGCTGGCTTTCATGTATTCGATGTTGATGGCCGTTTTGTTCTTGCGCGGATGCTGCTTCAAGGTTTTTACCCTGCCGGGACGCTCGGCGATCAGCCAGTCCACATCCACCTCGGCCAGCTCCTCGCGCTGTGGCGCTCCTTGGTAGCCGGCATCGGCTGAGACAAATTGCTCCTCTCCATGAAGCAGATTACCCAGCTGATTGAGGTCATGCTCGTTGGCCGCGGTGGTGACTAGGCTGTGGGTCAGGCCACTCTTGGCATCGACACCAATGTGGGCCTTCATGCCAAAGTGCCACTGATTGCCTTTCTTGGTCTGATGCATCTCCGGATCGCGTTGCTGCTCTTTGTTCTTGGTAGAGCTGGGTGCCTCAATGATGGTGGCATCCACCAAAGTGCCTTGGGTCATCATGACGCCTGCTTCGGCCAGCCAGCGATTGATGGTCTTGAACAATTGACGGGCCAGTTGATGCTGCTCGAGCAGGTGGCGGAAATTCATGATGGTGGTGCGATCCGGCAGGGCGCTATCCAGGGATAATCGGGCAAACAGGCGCATGGAGGCGATTTCGTACAGGGCATCTTCCATGGCACCGTCGCTCAGGTTGTACCAATGCTGCATGCAGTGAATACGCAGCATGGTCTCCAGCGGATAGGGCCGTCGGCCATTGCCCGCCTTGGGATAAAACGGCTCGATGACAGCGGTCATATTCTGCCATGGCAGAATCTGCTCCATGCGGGAGAGGAAAATCTCTTTTCGGGTCTGACGGCGCTTAGTGCTGAATTCACTATCGGCGAAGGTGAGTTGATGGCTCATGATGTCCCTCTGGGATGCGCTCCGGATGAATATGATGATCTCATATCAGGAACTTGTTCGCACCTTCCCAAGGATAATAATAAGAATGGCTTATTCAGATTTATTTTCTGGCAACATGTATGACTTTGCCAGCCCGTTTACATTCTCTACTCAACTAAACCAGATTGTAACTAATCTTGGGTTATTTAAAATTGAGAATCACGACGTTAACTCTATTGCACTTGAGAAAATCACTGATGTGAAAAATCTTGTTGCACCTGAAAAGATGCCTTATGCACAAAGCGATTGGAATAGTGCAGAACGTCCAGAATTTACCAATTCTCTTTACCAGCTTAAATACACAAATTCTCTGAATAGTGTTTCAAGCCGTGATCTGGAGCAGTTTAAAGCAAGAGGCGTGGTAGACACTGCGGATCAAATTACCCTCGCTATTTCTGATTTCAGCGACGCACAGTATGCACAGGTGAGTAACACGGTAGAGGTTGACCTTGTAGAGGCGCTGTTAGGGCTTCGTGTGGAGTCACAATACGCCGGACAGGGCAATTTAGATTTCCTTGCTGGCGAAGCTAAAACCACATACACGATGGACATTAGCGCAGACGCTAACGTATTCCAGCAACTAAGTGAGATCGGACGCATTCAGAATGTGAAACTTGGATCAGGGCTGGCACAGGCTAAACAAGGGGCGGTGATCCTGGCATCCGGCAAAGCAGCCGTAGCGCTACACTATCACCCGTCCGTGAAAGACTTCATGGTGTATACACTGCCTCTGGAGTCCGGTGATAACTTCTACACCCGCACTAAAGGCGCTAACCCTGCTTTCGAAACCTGGACGCTGAACGGTGTAACTGTGATCGATGTGACGGGCTACTCACTGATCACCGACAAAATCGGGGTTGATGGCTTCGTTAGTTTGCCAACCATGAAACCTGAGTCAAATGCCTACGTCCTGCATAGCGGTGTGGGCGTTCGCCATGCGACACAAGGCAAAGGCGCGGATCTGTATCACCAGTATGTAATTGTTGATCAGCGTTGGGGCTTCCCAGAAGTGGCTACAGAGTGTAGCTATCTGCCGATTGTTAATGTTCCACAAGCGATCATTTTCGGTACTGTTTCAGAATAATGAGCGTAGACGGTAGTTCTTCCCGTCTTAAATAAAGAAGAACTTTTGAATAGGGCGTGTGAACGTTGGGAACTATGAGAGCGCAAATCTCCCCAGTGTTCCCGCCCTTTTTTATTTCCAACGTGAGGAAAGAGTATGCAATTAATTTTAAAATCTAACAAAGGGCTGCATGTTCAATTATCGGCCTCTGATGCCGAAGGGCTATTAAATGTTGCTGCAATGTGCAGATTATTAGATGTTGACTATAACGGCGTGAGACAACGTATTTTTCGTGGTGAAACTGTAGAGCAAGCGATTCACCATTTCTTAGATCAGAAAGGCGGTGAATAATCATGCTTGAAATTAATACAAGCGTATTAAAAAATACGGTGACATTCAGTGTTGACCGTAATTCAATGAAGACAGCCCTTGATGCTTTTGACCAGATTCAGCAGAAAGCAAAAGGTATTAAAGATCCCACAATAAACATGAAGAGATTCAGCCAGGGGCTAAAGTCTGCTGAAAGAGAATTAGATAAGCTAAATAAGAAAGTCTCTAAGCCACGTAATAACGATGAAAGAGAAAAGGCAAGAGCAGCTAAGGCGCAAGCCCGTGTGGAGGCTCAGGCAGCGAAAGAGGCCGCGAGAAATGCACAGCGCCGTGAACGTGCAGAGCTAAAACTCCTGGATACAGCCAGCAGCTTTAAATCAATGCAACACCTTACCAACGTAGAATTAGCCCAGGCGGCATTACAGGCCAGCAAAATTACCCGTAGTTATGCTGATGGAACGATCAGCCTACAACGCCAAAACAGCGAGATTAAGCGCTTACAGCAGAATTACAGACGTATCAACGCAGAGCGTAGGGCAGCAGCAAAGGCGGGAGGGGCTAACGCTCTTGGTGGCGGTGGTAAGGCGACAGGGGCAATCTCTGGCTCTCTCATGGGCTTAGGCACTGGTGCGCTTGCTGGCGCTAGTATCGGTGCGGCTGCGTATGGTGCTTATTCATGGGGTAAAGAGGCTGTTACAGCCCAGGAAGAGCGTAGCGAGATTGTACAGCGTGCCAGATTAGGAAATGTAGATTACAACGCGCTACAAGCCCAAAGCCAATACGCTACCGCTAACGGCATTGATTCGGGAATGGGTATTCAAGGCCAGCGTAAGCTATTGGACAACTACAAAGACATCCAGGACCGCATCGGTCAAACTCTCAATGAGGCTAAATACGATAAGAAGTCGGGACAGTGGAAAGGTGGCGATCAGGGGATTCTGTCAGCGGTGAACACTGCCGGATTCACTTTGAAAGATTTGCAGTCCTACCAAAAGAACCCGATGGGCTTCGTCTCTGCCTATACCAATACGTTAGAGAAGCAGGGCAAATCACCAGAGCAAATCCTCGCATCGTTGGAACAGTTAGGTGATGACCTGGGCCTATACCATAAAGCGTTTATGAATGGTGGTAAGGCACTCACTGATCAGGTGGACGTGCTCAAGCGTAACGGGCAATGGTTGAACCAGGAACAGCAAGATCAGCTTGTGGCCTACCGCAAATTCAATCAGGAAATGGACATTCTCAACGATAGCCAGAAGTTGGCATTCTTCGAAGGTTTCATGGAGTCTCTCGACCCTGCGACGGTTAAAGAGTTTAAGGAAGCGATGCAGGAAGCGTTACCCTTCTTCAAAGGCTTAGGCAAGGCGGCGGGTGATGTTGTAGATGGCTTAATGAAGATGACCAACTGGATCACTGGTAAGCTAAATCTCCTGAACGGTGACAACACCACTAAAGAGGCGGTGAGCCAGCATTACGGCACAACGTCAGCACCTGTACAGCCTGGAAGTAACCCTGTGGCTAACGCCTACGGAGCCAGCCAGCCTAAAGCAGACGGTCATGAGCCTAATGTATTCGACACAATGCGTGAATGGTGGAATGGCACATCCAATAATAAAGACGTGAGCAGCTACGCACAGAGCGCTAACGGTGATTATTCTCCTGTTTCGATGTTGAAACAATCCGCAGCGACTACAGCGACACCGCAAGCTAATAATACAGTGGTTCAACCTGTGGTATTACAAAATAATCTACCGGAAGGAATGATCTCTCTCACTATTGCCCCTGATCCGACATTCGGAAACATGCTAAATGCGAGCGTAGATCAGCGTATTAATCAGAACAATCAGCGTATGGTGCTGGCTGTTTCATCTGGACAAGGGACGGGGGGCTAATTGCCCCTCTTCGTAAGGAACGAAATAAAATGGCAACACCAGGAAGTTTAACAATCGGGGGAGATTCTTCCCGAATCAATTCAACTCAGAACAGTAATAACAGCAGCGCTACCCGTAATAAAGGTGAAAACGGATTCACTATTCTTGCTTCTGTTTATAATCCAGCTTCTGATAGCTACATTCAGAACTATCAGGCAATTGTGTTTGATGCTGTTCCGAGTATTGGAATCAAACGCCAGGCAGAAGTGACAAGCTATCCCGTTGAGAGCGGCGCAGAAGTGAGTGATCACGTTCAGATTAAGAATAATACATTCAAGCTATCGGGGGTTATTACCGAAACTCCGGTAAGGCTTGAGAAAGATTTATTATACAGTGCTGGCGTTAATGGTACTCGTATTTCTCAGGCTATCCAGTATCTTGATAAAATCTTTGATAGTCGTCAACCTATTACATTAGTGACAGAGCACAAAGTGTATGAGAATGTCATTCTCTCTGGCATCAGTTACGATTATAAATCTGAATTTGCTATGCAATTCGATCTTGAATTTGAACAAGTCAGGCTTGTTAGCACTGCTACAGTTAATGTAATTGCAACTAAGACGCAGGGGAATAAATCTATTGGTGGTACGGTAAAACAGAAGGTAGTAAACAATGCACCTAAGAAAAGCGAAGGTGATACGGTTACTACGGAATTTAAGAAATAAACAAGGGCATTTTGCCCTTTTACAAGGAAGATGATTCAAGCTATACCAAGGAATCTACGTTCTCAAATGGGATGGATTTAAAAAGATAACCCTGTAACCCCCAAATGCCTACTTCACGCAAGATTTCCATACTTTTTCTATCCTCAATGCCTTCAATAATAATTTTGTCGCAGTATTTTTTAATTAATACAATTAATTCGTAGAAGGTTGGTTTTTTCACCTGCTCATTAAAGAAAATGCGATCTATTTTTACTACTTCAAAGTAACCTTCTAACAAACTAACTACATTCGAATTACCTGCCCCAAGGTCATCGAGCCACAGCCCATTCACACCCTGGCTCAGCGACTTTAACAAGGGGGTTTTTAATCCTTTATCTAAACCTAGGAAATTCTCAGAAAGCTCAAGTTTGATGAATGGCATCGATTCGAAAGTTTGTCTAAGTATGTAGTCATGACGTATCAGAAAAGCCATTTGCTGATCAATGTTCAGTGTACAAAATAGATTCTTTCGTTCGAACCACATTTGCATACTGGCAATGTTTCCGCATTGTTCGTATAGGAAAACCCGTTTCCTATCTAAATCCCAAGATGAAATTACGAACTCAGGATGAAGGGGGCGTCCATCTGGGGAAATGAAGCGAGTGAGAAGCTCAACGCCCAACAACTTTTCGTCAATGCTTACTATAGGTTCAGCAATGAATGTAGTATCCATAACAAACACCTTAAATTTCTACATAGGTTCATTCATAATGTGGTCTTTGTAACAAAAAATCAATAATGGTTTCTGTTATTTAGGTGTGTAACCTACTGAATTTGGTGGGTTTTTTTTGGGGTTTTAGTGTTATGGCTTTGATGCTTTTTTGTTACTGTTTTAATCTTGCTTTGTTCGTAAAGCAAGAATTAGCGTGTATTATTCATAAACAATAGCTTATTAATCTAATCAATTTGTTTATAAATAAGGGGCTTACGCCCCTTTTTCCGTTTCAGGGAAGATGATCTCTGGATAATCCACCATTTCCACATAGTCGGACAATTCTTTCATGGAACACCCCGCGCTGTATGTCTTGAATGCTTCTGTGGCTGCGGCTTGGGAAGAGTGCCCCGTGATGTAGCCTATACGCTGTTCGGGTACTCCGGCACGGTCAAGACACGTGATAAAATGCCCCCTCAAACTGTGAAAGCATTGGCGATCTGTAGCCATAGGCACTACGCGACGCCGTAAGCGGGTGAATGCCTGGGAATAGAACGGCCCCTTTTTCCCGTCTTTGCGTTCAATCTTGTTAGCCTGTGGTAACAGGTAATCTCCAGTGTTCAAACTCAGATAATAATCCACCATACCGATCAGAAAAGCGTGGATCGGTATGTGCCTAACCCCTGCTTTCGTTTTCGATTTGCTAATGAAGAAAGTCTGTATCCCTTCCACTATAACAACATCTGATTTTTTCAAGCTGGCGATTTCGTCCAGCCTTGCACCAGAGAACAAACCGATCAGAATGACGGCTCGTAGTTCTTCGTCTGCTTCGTTGAGCAGGGTAGATAGTTGATGCCATTCAAACGGCTGGTAGCTCTCAATAGTGCGCCGTGCTTCGAGGTTCATGCCGTGAAACGGATTAAGCGGCGCTACAGCGTCGTAGCGACGTTTGGCAAACTCATAGAGGCTTCCCAGTGACGTTAACCAGTTTTGCAGCGTCTGCCCTGCTACGTCGCGTTTCTGCTGTTCTTCGATGAAATCCGTAACCAGCCGCCGTCCTATCTGATCCAAACTGATATCAACTTTCCCGATACTCTGGAGAAAAACCTCCACGGCTCGCGCCGATTTGCTCAGTGTGGACAGTGAACGCCGATCCCGGTAAGCAGTGGCGTATTCGTCACGTAATAGGCACAGGTGAGGAATAGAACTGGCTCGCTCCTCAATCAGGGGTTTGTTTTTATTCTTGCGGATCTGTGAGTGCAGGGAAGTGATCGCAAGCTGGATGCGCCTGTCCTCTGTATCTGGCTTGAATTGTTCTTTCAGGTTGTTCCACTCTACCAGCATGTGATTGCGGAAGTGTCGAGCCTTGTAAATGTCTCTTGTACCAGTGCTTTTCCGGTAGAGGCGCTTCCCGCCGAACATGTGGCGCATGTAAGCAGGAACGTAGATTTGAAACTGCCAAACACCGTCCGGTGAAAGATAAAGATACTCCTGGCCCTTGATTGTCATGAGATTGATCCTCTAAAATCTCGCAATCAAGTATCAATAATAGTTACTATGTTGATTCTATGACCGTCGCGTTATGGAAAAATGAAACAGAGTTTCGATTCCCTTCGCCCGCTCCAAAATTCTCTCCCTGTAGTTAATCCTTAAAAACGTTAGATAGCGACACCGGAATCCGGTGGTAGCGTGCTGTTACCTTCACCCAGATTACGTTGTAGCAATACCGTGTCGAGCCATAGCCCATGTTTGAAGCCAATGTTTTTCAGTGTGCCGATTTGCGTAAATCCGGCTTGCTGATGGACTTTTAACGATCCCTGATTATTGCTGTCGCCGACGATGGCAATCAGTTGCCGATAACCCTGTGCTTCAGCCCAGCCAATCACATGACGCAGTAAGGCTTTTCCTACACCCTGACGCTGAGCCGTTGGAGCAATATAAATCGAATCCTCAAGGGTATAGCGGTAGGCATAGCGTTCACGGTAGCGGGTGAGGTAGCAATACCCCATGACCTTATCTTCCTGCAGCGCGACGACCCACGGTAGCCCGAGGCTGCGGATTTTTTCCAGACGAGCAAGCATCTCGTGTGCATCCGGCGGGTCGGTTTCAAAGCTGCCGGTACCGTGAAGAACATGATGTGCATAGATATCGCGTATGGCGGGGATGTGCTTTTCTTCTGCGTTAACGATTTTCATTGACCGGCTCCCATTGGCGTCTTTGCCCAGGGAAGGTGCGAATAAGCAGGTCATTTCTTCCCAAGCTGACTCGCTGATTAAAATTTCGCGGATCTGGGCCGATTTTTTTCCCGCAAACACATCGAATCAGCCTATTTAGGCTATTTTTTCCACCATTTCTGGCGTTATTTCCGGTTTTTACTGAGATCTCTCCCACTGACGTATCATTTGGTCCACCCGAAACAGGTTGGCCAGGGTGAATAACATCGCCAGTTGGTTATCGTTTTTCAGCAGCCCTTTGTATCTGGCTTTCACGAAGCCGAACTGCCGCTTGATGATGCGAAACGGGTGCTCCACCCTGGCACGGATGCTGGCTTTCATGTATTCGATGTTGATGGCCGTTTTGTTCTTGCGCGGATGCTGCTTCAAGGTTTTTACCCTGCCGGGACGCTCGGCGATCAGCCAGTCCACATCCACCTCGGCCAGCTCCTCGCGCTGTGGCGCTCCTTGGTAGCCGGCATCGGCTGAGACAAATTGCTCCTCTCCATGAAGCAGATTACCCAGCTGATTGAGGTCATGCTCGTTGGCCGCGGTGGTGACTAGGCTGTGGGTCAGGCCACTCTTGGCATCGACACCAATGTGGGCCTTCATGCCAAAGTGCCACTGATTGCCTTTCTTGGTCTGATGCATCTCCGGATCGCGTTGCTGCTCTTTGTTCTTGGTAGAGCTGGGTGCCTCAATGATGGTGGCATCCACCAAAGTGCCTTGGGTCATCATGACGCCTGCTTCGGCCAGCCAGCGATTGATGGTCTTGAACAATTGACGGGCCAGTTGATGCTGCTCGAGCAGGTGGCGGAAATTCATGATGGTGGTGCGATCCGGCAGGGCGCTATCCAGGGATAATCGGGCAAACAGGCGCATGGAGGCGATTTCGTACAGGGCATCTTCCATGGCACCGTCGCTCAGGTTGTACCAATGCTGCATGCAGTGAATACGCAGCATGGTCTCCAGCGGATAGGGCCGTCGGCCATTGCCCGCCTTGGGATAAAACGGCTCGATGACAGCGGTCATATTCTGCCATGGCAGAATCTGCTCCATGCGGGAGAGGAAAATCTCTTTTCGGGTCTGACGGCGCTTAGTGCTGAATTCACTATCGGCGAAGGTGAGTTGATGGCTCATGATGTCCCTCTGGGATGCGCTCCGGATGAATATGATGATCTCATATCAGGAACTTGTTCGCACCTTCCCTAACGCCAAATCAGGTTGCCGACTGGTTGCAAGTTTCTGGTTGGGTCGATAACAACGATAAAACAACCATTGAAATCTGGCAGCGGTATCGTGGGCAGATGGATGTGCCTGCGCGCGGCAAAGTCGCCGCTGCACGTGCGTACCGTAACCAGAAAAACTGGAATGATTCATTGGCGGTGTGGGAAAGCGTTTTACAGGAAGAGCCTGATAACGTGGATGTACGCACCGGCTGGATAATGACGTTGGCAGATGCGCGCTACAACCAACAAGCCCTTACTGAAGCGAATAAATGGGCGCAGGCGCATCCGGGCGCAGACTCCGACGCACTGCTTGCCTATGTGTATCATTCTCAGGGGAAAAACTGGGATGCACTGTTGGTTGCCAGCCAGGCGGATGATGTTGATCCAGGCAACAAAAATGCAAAATCCACGCTGCTATCTGCGCTCTCGGCGAACCGTGTTTCCGGACCCGCTTTAAATATGGCGGAGGTCGTTCCCACGGCTGATCCAGTGAAGCGCCGTCTTGAGCTTGATGCGGCGGCTGAAATGGTACGCTCCTCTTATACGTCCGCACGTAATGAAGAAGAACGTTTTATCGTGGCCGATAAAGCGCTGGCCCGTTATGACCAACTGTTGGCGGCCTGGAAAGATGAGCCGTCTGCGCAGAATGATGTCCGTCGGGCGAGAATTGACCGTATGGGTGCCTTGTTGGTGCGTAAGCGTACTGCCGAAGTGATTGATGAGTATGAGTCCCTTTCTGCAAGCGGCGAAGTACCAAACTATGCAAAACGCTGGGTGGCATCAGCATGGTTAAGCGAACGTCAGCCGGAAAAAACCGAAGCGATGCTGGCGAGCATTTACTACCCGAATGGACCTATCCCGGTGACGCCACTCAGTCCTGAGGATCAACAAGATCTGTTCTACGCGCACATTGATAATGAAAACTTCGATGCTGCCAAAAAACAAGTTGATGATTTGATCAAAGAGAGTCCGTATCTACGGCGTATCTATGGCTCGCCAACGCCGCAGCCTAACGATAACTGGCTGCTCGGACAGTCGCTACTGACGCAATATCATATCGCTGCCAATGAACTGCCAGAGGCAGAAAAGCTCGCAGAGCATCTGGCACGAACAGGCTCTGGTAACCAGGGATTGCGCATATCTTATGCCTCTGTGCTTGAAGCGCGTGGATTGCCGCATGCGGCGGAGAAAGAGCTTAAGCTGGCGGAAGTCATTGAGCCAAGCAACCTGGAGCTGGAACGTCAGCAGGCTTACGTTGCACTGGATCTTCAGGAGTGGAAACAGGCAGATGAACTGACGGATGACGTTATTGCCCGTAGCCCGGATGATGAAGCGACGCTGCGCCTCGCGCGTATTCGTGATGTCCACAAAATGTCGGAAGTGCGCATTAGCGGTACGCAGGGGATCTCGTCCGATAGCCCGGTCAGCGGTAAGAATGACTTCAACATCAACACGGCTATTTACAGTCCGCCAATTAATGACAACTGGCGACTGTTTACCGGATTCAACTTTGCTACCGGTGAATTTGAGGAAGGGAAGGGCATCAGCCGCGATCTGGCGGCGGGTGCAGAATGGACTTCCCGCGATTACTGGGCGGAAATGGAAGTGTCAGGCCGAAATTATGGCGATGGTCAGAAGATTGGCGGGCGTCTATCCGGCTGGCATGACTTTAATGACAACTGGCGCGTTGGTGGGTCGGCCGAACGCCTCTCTCGCAATACCCCGTTGCGCGCGCTGCGTAGTGGCGTGTATGCCAACGGCGGCGATATGTTTGTTCGCTGGTATCAAAACGAACGACGTGAATATCAACTGTCGTTTGCCGCATCACATTTCTCGGACGGTAACGATCGCATCGAATATGGACTCAGCGGAAAAGAGCGCATGTGGACCACGCCGCGCTTCACGCTGGACTTTACGCCGGGTATCGGCGGGAGCACCAACACCAAAGAGAATGTGCCGTATTACAACCCGAAGAGTGATTTTTCCGTTGTCCCTGGCCTGAGCGCGGAGCAGGTTCTTTACCGCCACTATGATACCGTCTGGACGCAGCAAGGCCTGGCAGGCGTAGGTGGCTACTGGCAGCAAGGTGAAGATGCAGGTGCTATTGTCCAGGTGGGATACGGCCAACGGCTTAAATGGAACAACGTCGTAGATGGCGGGGTGATGCTGATTTGGGATAAACGCCCCTATGACGGTAAACGTGAGCGGAATATCTCCCTCGCTTTCGATTTAAATGTCAGGTTTTAAGGATTGTTCATGCTGAAAAGATGCCTGTGGCTTAGCGCATTAATCGCTGGCTGGTTGATGATTACCGCGTGCAGCAGCGCGCACAATACAACGCCTCGCTATGTTCCTCCCGCAGAGAGAACGCCGCTGACGGCGGATCATCCGTGGCCGAAAAATAGCTTTCTGGTGCTCGGCTACCATGATGTGGAGGATGGTGCAGCCGACCAGCGCTACCTCTCTGTGCGTACCAGCGCGTTGAGCGACCAAATGGCTTGGCTGCGTGATAATGGCTATCAGCCGATCAGCGTGCAGCAAATTCTGGACGCCCATGACGGTAAAATTGTACTGCCGGAAAAAGCGGTATTACTCACCTTTGACGACGGATATAGCAGTTTTTATACCCGCGTCTGGCCATTGCTGAAAGCCTATAACTGGCCTGCGCTCTGGGCGCCTGTAGGCAGTTGGGTTGATGCGCCAGCCAACAAAAAAGTCGATTTTGGCGGCTTAATGACCGCGCGAGACAAATTCGCCACCTGGAAAATGGTCGAAGAAATGGGCAAGTCGCCGTTGGTAGAAGTCGGTGCGCACACCTGGAACTCGCACTTTGGCGCTGAGGCCAACCCGCAGGGGAGTAAAGAGCCCGCTGTGGCGAACCGCCTGTATGATAAGAAAACCGGCACTTACGAAACGGACGAACAGTACACGCGACGTATAAACACGGATATCTCTCTGATCACTAACAAGATCAAAGCGGTGACCGGCAAATCGCCGCGCGCGTGGGTATGGCCTTACGGCGCAGCCAACGGTACAACGTTAAACCTGGCCAAAGAGCATGGCTATAAGATGGCCTTTACGCTTAATGAAGGGTTGGCGAATGCCGCGTTTCTCGATGATATTCCGCGCGTGCTAATTTCTGATAACCCATCCCTTAAGCGCTTTGCCAGTCAGGTCGCTCAGGTCCGTGAACCACAGACGATGCGCGTGATGCATGTCGATCTGGATTACGTGTATGACAAAGACCCTGCTCAGCAGAAGCGAAATATCGATAAGCTGATCCAGCGCGTTTATGACATGCGTATTTCTCATGTCTTCCTGCAGGCGTACGCCGATCCGCAGGGCGACGGGAATATTCGCGAACTCTATTTCCCCAACCGCTGGCTGCCGATGCGTGCCGATCTGTTTAACTATATCTCCTGGCAGTTACAAACGCGGGCAGGGGTGACGGTGTATGCCTGGATGCCGGTTCTGGCTTTCGATCTCGACGCGTCCATTCCACGCGTAACCGCATGGGATCCGAAAACGGGACGCACTGCTATCAATCACGAGAACTATGTTCGTCTCTCGCCCTGGGACAGCGAAGCGCGCAAACGCATCACTGAAATCTATGAAGACCTGGCGAAGCACGCCAGCTTCAAAGGTATTTTGTTCCATGACGATGCTTTCCTGACGGATTTTGAAGATGCGTCACCGGAGGCGTTAGCCGCCTACCGTGCCGCAGGGCTTCCGGGCAGTATCGAGCAAATACGTAATAATCCTCAGGCGTTCGAGCGCTGGACTCGCCTGAAAAGTAAGATGCTGATTGACTTCACCAAACAACTGACCCGGACGGTGCGTAATATTCGCGGTCCACAGGTGCAAACTGCGCGCAATATTTACGCCATGCCGGTACTGGAGCCTGAAAGTGAAGCCTGGTTTGCACAAAACCTGAATGATTTCCTCAATACCTATGACTGGACGGCGCCGATGGCGATGCCATTCATGGAACAGATCCCGGCCAATGATGCCAACGCATGGCTTGACCGACTGGTGAATGCCGTTGCACAAACCCCTGGGGCGCTGGATAAAACCGTGTTTGAACTGCAGGCACGAGACTGGCGTAAATCCGGGGATCAGGCTGAAATCAGCGGAAAACAAATAGCCGAATGGATGCGCCAGCTGAAATTAAGCGGTGCAGGTAACTACGGCTATTACCCGGATGATTTCATCAGCGACAAACCTGAGATGTCAGAGATTCGCTCGACGTTCTCCTCATACTGGTATCCGCAAAAATGACCGATCGCATTATTGCTTTCCTGATACTTTGCCTGATGTTCAGCCTGCCGTTTGGTGTGGCTGTCATCTTTACAGGTGAAGTGATGTTGAACTTCGTCTTCTTCTGGCCTTTATTCATGTCTGGCTTATGGATAAGCGGCGGAGTCTATTTCTGGTTTTACCGTGAACGTCACTGGAAATGGGGAGATGACACTCCACCACCGACATTGCAGGGGAATCCACTGGTTTCCATTCTGATCCCCTGTTTTAACGAAGGGATCAATGCGCGTGAAACCATTGAGGCAGCACTGGCCCAGCGATATAAGAATATCGAAGTGATCGCCATCAACGATGGTTCGACGGATGACACTCACGACGTGCTGGAACAACTGGCAGTGGAATACCCCAGCCTGCGGGTGATTCATCTGGCTGAAAACCAGGGCAAAGCGCTGGCGCTCAAGACCGGTGCGGCCGCGGCGCGCAGCGATTATCTGGTGTGTATTGATGGCGATGCGTTACTGGAACGCGATGCCGTCGCTTATATGGTGGCTCCGCTGATCCAGTTCCCGCGCGTTGGTGCGGTGACGGGGAACCCGCGAATTCGAACCCGCTCTACGTTAATCGGTCGTGTGCAGGTCGGTGAGTTCACTTCCATTATCGGCTTGATTAAGCGTACTCAGCGAGTCTATGGGCAGATCTTTAGTGTCTCAGGTGTGGTTGCGGCGTTTCGTCGTCGCGCGCTGGCCGAGGTCGGTTACTGGAGCCCGGACATGATCACCGAAGATATCGATATCAGCTGGAAGCTGCAATTGCGCCACTGGTCGGTATTCTTTGAGCCGCGCGCACTGTGCTGGATCCTGATGCCTGAAACCTTAAGAGGGCTGTGGAAGCAGCGTTTGCGCTGGGCGCAGGGTGGTGCAGAGGTGTTTATCGTTAACATGCGTCGTCTGTGGTCGTGGGAGTTCCGCCGCATGTGGCCGCTGTTTCTTGAGTTCTGTTTTTCTACCGCCTGGGCATTTGCCTATGCGATCAGTATCGTGCTGTTCCTGTTAGGACTGATGATCCCGATGCCGGACTCGCTGTATGTACAGCATCTGTTCCCACCGGCCTTTACCGGGCTTATCCTCGGCGTGGTGTGCTTGCTGCAGTTTGCGGTGAGCCTGATGATTGAACGACGCTATGAAAAAAATATTGGCGCTTCATTGTTCTGGATTATCTGGTTCCCGGTGGTGTACTGGATGCTAAGCCTGTTCACCACGCTGGTGTCATTCCCGAAAGTGATGCTCAAACGCAAACGTGGCAGAGCGCGTTGGGTGAGTCCTGATCGCGGTATTGGGAGGATCGAATCATGAACCAGCCACTGATCTTCACGGAGCGGCGTTTGCTGCCGCGCATCATCGATGTGTTGTTGACGGCCATCGCATGGGTTGGATTTATCTATTTGATCTATAAAGGGCTGATCACAGCCCTGGCGCATTCACCGTATATGGGGGTGCGACCCTTTTTCACCACGCTGGATACGGTCACGTTTTATATCCTTGTCGCCCTGGTCAACGGCCTGGTGTTGATTGGCTGGGCGAAGTACAACCAGTTTCGTTTTCGGGTCGAACGCCGCAGTCGCAGACCCGGGCTTGAAGACCATGAGCTGGCAGAAAGTTTGCGTATTACCCGGGAGCTGGTTACGGAACTGAACAAGGCGAGGGTGCTGACGGTCCACCATCATGAGAATGGCGAAATCAGTCATATCGATGTGGACAGGGATATTGCCGATAACCGCCTCCCGCCGCCGACGCCTGCGATGTTGGAGTATTTGCCGCCAGAGCCGCAGCCGTCGATACAGAAAAAGCCTGAATGATATTTCTGCTTTCAGCCGCTTCCTTCAGCCTCGCATAGGTCTATGATTAGACCCAGACAATAAAAAAATGCGAGGCAATGTCGTGGATAAGGAACTACTGGATGCAGGTTACCGGGCCTATACTGGCGAGAAGATTGACGTCTACTTCAACACGGCGATGTGTCAGCATTCGGGCAATTGCGTGCGGGGAAGCGCGAAGCTGTTTAACCTGAAACGTAAACCGTGGATTATTCCGGATGAAGTGGACGTTGCCACGGTCATCAAGGTCATCGATACCTGTCCGAGCGGTGCTCTGAAATATCGCCAAAAATGAGTGAGGGAAGCATGGAAATTCTTGCAGGCCACAACAAATTTTATGTCAACGATGCCGAAGGCAATCAGGTTGCCGAGATTGTCTTTGTGCCGACGGGCGAGCATCTGAGTATCATTGAACATACCGATGTTGACCCCAGTCTGAAAGGTCAGGGCGTCGGCAAACTGCTGGTGGCGAAAGTGGTAGAGAAGATGCGCGCTGAAAACCGCAAAGTGATTCCGCTGTGCCCGTTTGCCAAACATGAATTTGATAAAACCCGCGAGTACGACGATATCCGCGCCTGATTATCTTATATGCACCGGAAGGTATAACAGCCATCCGGTGCATCACGCCCGATGCAGTAAATCCTGATAAATCCCCGTCAGTATCCCTTGTGGGCCAAACTCTTTTTTAATCCACTGAGTGACACGACCGGTTGCCGAATGCTGGGTTGCCAAAAGCATTCGTGAATCCTGACGTGGGTTGTGGATCTGCCGTGTCACCAGCAACGACTTTTCCATCGCCTCGCGCACCATATAGTCTGGCAGAAAACCGATGCCCTCCCCCAGGATCTGGCACTGGCACTTGGTATTAAAATCGGGAACCAGAATCGACTCTTGACCGTGTAACAGCCAACCGACTTTTTTGTTGATGGTGTGTGCGGTGTCTTCCACCATGATGTTCGGGTACAGGCGCAGTTGGCTCTCAGAGATGGGTTCAGGCATAAACGCCAGCGGATGATCCGGGGCAATCGCGAACGACCAACGGATCGCGCCGATCTCGGTGTAATCAATTCCGCCGCCGTCCAGTAATGTATCGGGCGCGCCAATCGCGATATTGGCCAAGTTATTGATGATCGAATCCCAGACGCCGTTATACACCTCTGTAGTGACGGTTATCTGGCAGGTTGGAAACTGTTTCTTGAGTACCTGCAGCAGCCTCGCCGTATGTTGAGGGGTATACAACAGCTGGTTAATGCAGATGCGCACCCGAGCCTCAATTCCCTGAGCGATGGTATCAATGCTGCGCTTGATGGCGTGGAAATCGTTGAGCAGGTCGGTCGCCTTGCGAAACAGATAGCGTCCGGACTCGGTCAGCTCAATGCTGCGAGTACTGCGGGTAAACAGCACCACGTCGAGACCCATTTCCATGCGCTTAATGGTGTAACTAATTGCCGATGTGGTTAAGCCAAGCTCCTCCGCTGCCTTGCTGAAACTGCTATAGCGGGCAGCCATCGTAAATGCCAGTAGGTTTTCCTCGGTAAATATTGAATTCATCTTTCTCCCCTCCGGCGACAATGCGCATCCGCAACACGATGATTGTTGAATGTATTTGTAATCCTTATACAGAGCAATCAGTTTTGAACAGAATTTAACACTAGTTTTACATTTGATTTGAAGGCAATCACACTTCTGTATTTTAATTGCAGGCCGCTATCCGTGCAGCATACCGCCTGATTTTCCGGACTACTGATTAGTGGCTAAAAGGGCCCCAGCCATAAGGGAAAGATTGCACTACAGCACGTTTTGTCCTCATTGTTAAAATTGATTCAATAATCGATGCACTAACGATGAATGAAATTTAAGCGGATGTTATTCTCTGCACTCTGTTGCTATTCTCAGGTTATCGGATATTTAAAAAGTCTAAAAAACTGCAGGAGAGCGATTATGTCAGAGAAAGAACTCATTACTGAATTTCTGCTGGCGGCAGAACAGGGCAATGCCGATGGATTAAAATCCTGTCTGGCAAAAAATGTGAATATTAACGCCACCAACCGCCAGGGGCGTACTGCCATTATTATTGCCAGCCTGAATAAACATTATGACTGTGTTTCTTTATTGATTGCTGCGGGTGCCGATATTAATAAACAAGATCAAACTTGTTTTAACCCCTTCCTGATTAGCTGCCTGACTAATGATTTAACGCTGTTGCGTACGGTATTACCGGCTGACCCCGACCTCAATTGCCTGAGCCGTTTTGGCGGCGTTGGTATTACACCTGCCAGCGAAAAAGGTCATGTCGAGATCGTGCGCGAACTACTGCTGCGTACCGATATCAATGTCAACCATACTAATTTTGTTGGCTGGACGCCGCTCCTGGAAGCCATCGTGCTAAATGACGGCGGTGCGAAGCAGCAGGAGATCGTTAAGCTGCTGCTCGACCATGGCGCAAACCCGCACATGACGGATAAATACGGTAAAACCCCGCTGGAACTGGCGCGAGAGAAAGGGTACCACGAAATTGCCGAGCTGCTGATTGCGGCCGGAGCCTGACACAGGAGCGCCATTATCGCTACGCCATCACGGCGATGCGTACGGGCGCTAACCGCAGACAGCGCGTTTCTCACTTTCCGGGGAACGGGACGGGTTGAACAGGTTTTTTCCCACGCGGTAAACCTGTTGATACCCGAACAGCAGCGGTTGCTGACGTTACTGAGTGAAGATTGTGATAACGCACCTAACAGCTGTCGGTTGGCGCTGACGCATTGTGAAGACCTGTTTCACCCCGGTGAGCGGGTCAATTTTAGCGGGTCGGGAATAGTTGTTGGCAATGATAAATGGATAGAAACCGCCGGTTGCCAGCTGTGGCGAATACCACGGTGGACATCTGATGCAGCAAGCCTTGCCGCAGTCGGCTGGCAGCACTGGGAAGAGGTTATCCGCCAACAGCTAAGAAGCGACGACACATTATTTCTGTACCGGGGTGACAATCCGTTTTATCAGGAAATCACCCGTCAATTACTCAACCGCCGACAAACATTACTGACGGCGTTGCGTACAGGAGAAAATATTACTACGGCGGTCAGCCATTTAATTGGTTTGGGGATAGGGCTGACGCCCTCATCGGATGATTATTTAGTAGGCTTAAGCACCATTTTATTTATTCCCGGACATCCGCTGAGGAAATATAGAGATGATTTTTTAGCGGCATTGCAACGTGCAGGAAATAATACAACGCTACTTAGCAAAATAACGCTAGAGGAAGCATTTAATCAGCGTTATCGGGAAAGCATCGGACGGCTGCTGAACCAATTTATTACTGAGCAACAACTCGTTTCTACGCAATATATTACTGACATTAAAAATATCGGTTCAAGTTCTGGCTGCGACATGCTGTATGGCATGGCGGATGCCTGCGCCCTGAGCCACAGGTCCGGAGGGAATTATGTCGATCAGGATAGTTGTTAAAAAGAACACGTATTTTGATTCTGTCTCACTGATGTCTATCTCCACGCGCGCAAATAAGCTCGATGGCGTTGAGCAGGCGTTTGTGGCTATGGCGACAGAGATGAATAAGGGCGTGCTGAAGAATCTCGGCCTGCTGACGCCTGAGCTGGAAGAGGCGAAAAGTGGCGATCTGATGATTGTCATTAAAGGCGCCAGCGAGGCGGCGAACGACCAAACGCTGGTGGCGATTGACGATCTGTTTACGCATAAAGAGCAGGGTGGCCAGCATGAAGCGCGCTATGCCACGCTTGCCAGCGCGAAGAAGCATGTTCCTGAGAGCAATCTGGCGGTGATCTCGGTCAATGGCCTGTTTGCCGCGCGTGAAGCGCGCCAGGCGCTGCAAAATAACCTCAATGTGATGCTGTTCTCTGACAACGTCTCTCTTGAGGACGAGCTGGCGCTTAAGCAGCTGGCGCATGAAAAAGGACTGTTGATGATGGGGCCAGATTGCGGAACCGCCATCATTAACGGCGCGGCGCTGTGTTTTGGCAACGCGGTGCGTCGCGGCAACATCGGAATTATTGGTGCCTCCGGTACCGGCAGCCAGGAGCTGAGCGTACGCATTCACGAATTTGGCGGCGGAATTTCCCAGTTGATTGGCACAGGTGGACGCGATCTTAGCGAAAAGATTGGTGGCCTGATGATGCTTGACGCGATTGGCATGCTGGAGGCCGATCCGCAAACTGAGATCATCGCACTTATCTCCAAACCGCCTGCGCCAGCGGTGGCGCGCAAGGTGCTGGAACGTGCGCGCGCCTGTCATAAGCCCGTGGTGGTGTGTTTCCTCGGACGTGAAGCCGCGCCTGCGGATGAAAAAGGCCTGCAGTTTGCCCGCGGTACTAAAGAGGCGGCGTTGAAAGCGGTACTGCTGACCGGCGTGAAAAAAGAGAGTCTGGATCTGCATCCGCTCAACTGGCCGCTGATTGAAGAGGTTCGCGCCCGTCTGACCCCGCAACAAAAGTACATCCGTGGCTTGTTCTGTGGCGGCACGTTGTGCGATGAGGCGATGTTTGCTGCCATGGAAAAACATGCCGAAGTTTACAGCAACATTCATCCGGATCCGGCATTCCGCCTGAAAGATCTCAACCGCAGCGTGGCGCATACCTTCCTCGATTTCGGTGATGACGATTTTACCAACGGCAAACCGCACCCGATGATCGATCCCACCAACCGCATTAGTCGTCTGTTACAGGAAGCGCGCGATCCTGAAGTTGGCGTGATCGTGATGGACTTCGTCCTTGGATTTGGATCGCATGAAGATCCGGTTGGCGTGATGCTCGATGCGATCGTTGAAGCCAAAGCGATCGCCGCCGCAGACGGTCGTCCGCTTGAGATCCTCGGCTATGTGCTGGGAACCGATCTTGATACGCCGTCGCTGGAAAAACAGTGTCAGATGCTGACCGACGCCGGGGTTATCTGGGCGAGCAGTAGCACCAACACCGGATTGCTGGCGCGTGAATTTATCTGTAAAGGGGAGGAAGCCTGATGAGCCAGACACTGTTTAACCAGCCGCTGAACGTGATTAACGTTGGTATCGCAATGTTCAGCGATGACCTGAAAAAGCAGAACGTACCGGTGACCCAGCTCGACTGGACGCCGCCGGGCCAGGGCAACATGCAGGTGGTAGCGGCACTGGACGACATTGCCGATTCACCGCTGGCAGACAAAATCGCGGCCGCTAACCAGCAGGCGCTGGAACGCATTATCCAGTCGCATCCGGTGCTGATTGGCTATGACCAGGCGATCAACGTCGTGCCGGGCATGACCCGTAACACCATCCTGCACGCCGGGCCGCCAATCCGCTGGGAAAAAATGTGCGGCGCAATGAAGGGGGCGGTAACCGGGGCGCTGGTCTTTGAAGGGCTGGCGAAAGATCTGGATGAAGCCGCCGAACTGGCCGCCTCGGGTGAAATCATCTTCTCTCCGTGCCACGAGCATGACTGTGTCGGCTCGATGGCGGGCGTGACATCGGCATCGATGTTTATGCACATCGTCGAGAACAAAACCTATGGCAACCGCGCATATACCAATATGAGCGAGCAGATGGCGAAGATCCTGCGCATGGGCGCGAACGATCAGAGCGTTATCGATCGTTTGAACTGGATGCGCGATGTGCTGGGACCGATGCTGCGCGACGCTATGAAACTGGCGGGCGAAATCGATCTGCGCCTGATGCTGGCGCAGGCATTGCACATGGGTGATGAGTGCCATAACCGCAACAACGCCGGGACGGCGCTGCTGATTCAGGCGCTGACGCCGTGGATTATTCAGACCGGCTATCCGGTTGAGCAGCAACGTGAGGTGTTCGAGTTCGTCCTCAGTAGTGATTACTTCTCCGGACCGACCTGGATGGCGATGTGTAAAGCCGCAATGGACGCTGCACACGGTATTGAATACAGCACCGTGGTGACGACGATGGCGCGCAATGGCGTTGAGTTCGGTCTGCGCATTAGTGGCTTACCGGGCCAGTGGTTTACCGGTCCGGCGCAGCAGGTGATTGGGCCGATGTTTGCGGGCTATAAGCCGGAAGATTCCGGACGTGATATCGGCGATAGCGCGATCACCGAAACCTACGGCATTGGCGGTTTCGCGATGGCGACGGCACCGGCCATCGTAGCGCTGGTGGGCGGTACGGTCGAAGAGGCCGTTGATTTCTCTCGCCAGATGCGAGAAATCACTCTCGGCGAAAACCCCAACGTCACCATTCCGCTGCTTGGTTTTATGGGCGTACCGACTGCTATTGATATTACGCGCGTAGGCAGCACCGGCATTCTGCCGGTGATCAACACCGCTATTGCGCACAAAGACGCGGGGATCGGCATGATCGGCGCCGGAATAGTTCACCCGCCGTTCGCCTGTTTTGAAAAGGCGATCCTCAACTGGCGCGACCGCTACTGCCAATAACAATAACCGGGGCTAACGCGGTTAGCCCCACAGTAGCGAAGCGAAAAACGTTGCTTACCTGCAGGGCCGGGCGATCTCCGCGATCGCAAATGATGCTTAACCTGTTAAGGATATTCCATGAACAGCATAAAACTAGAATGGAAACGTGGTGACTGGGCGGCTTACTTTGGGCTGATGACCAACAACCTGACTAACCTGCTGACAATGATGGGGCTGCTCATTTTTGTCGTCGGGATCCCTACCGAAATTGTCTACGGTCGTATTGCGCCTGCCTTTGGTCTGGCGGTGCTGGTGGCCAGCGTCTGCTACGCCTGGTTTGGCCTGCAGATGGCAAAGCACACCGGGCGTAACGACGTAACGGCGCTGCCGTCCGGACCGAGTGCACCGTCAATCTTCACCGTGACCTTCCTGGTGCTGATGCCGGTTTATCAGCAAACCAAAGATGCCAACTTCGCTATCCAGATAGCCCTGGTGTGGTGCTTTGTCGAAGCGTTGATCCTGGTCGGCGGCTCCTTCCTGGGCGAGACCATCCGCAAGATGATCCCGCGTACGGTACTGCTTTCTTGTCTGTCCGGCCTGGGGCTGTTGCTGCTGGCGATGAACCCGATGCTGCAGGCATTCGAAGCGCCGACGGTTTCTTTCATCGTCCTGTTGCTGATCTTCATTAACTGGTTCGGTAAGAAGCCGATTTTTGCCCGTATTCCTACCGGTTTGCTGCTGCTGATTGCCGGTACGGCCCTGGCGTGGATCTCCGGTTTACAAAGCCCGGAAGCCATTAAAGCGTCGATGTCTTCCTTTGGCTTCAACCCGCCGGAAATTCATGTCGACAGCTTCTTGCAAGGTTTGCCGCACGCACTGCCGTATCTGGCTTCTGCAGTTCCTCTGGGCCTGGCGAACTACATTTTTGACCTTGAGAACATTGAAAGTGCGCACGCGGCGGGGGATGAGTACAACACCCGTAAGGTCATGATGGCGAACGGCTTTGCCTCCATGCTCGGCTGCATGCTGGGTAACCCGTTCCCGGTGACCGTATATGTTGGGCATGCGGGCTGGAAAGCGATGGGCGCCAGTATCGGCTATACCCTCGCTTCAGGCATCACCATGTTCCTGGTGCCGCTGTTTGGGTTGGGCGCGTTTATGCTCGCCATTATTCCGATGACCGCGATAGTGCCGATTCTGGTGTTTATCGGCGTGGTGACCGCCAACCAGGTGGTGCGAGAAACGCCCAAAGTCGAGGTTCCCGTTATCTTCATCTGTCTGTTCCCGTGGATCGCCAACTGGGCATTGACCATCGTCAACAGCGTGATGGGTGCAGCCGGAACATCCGCGGGGAAACTGGGTAGTGACTTGCTGCACAGCAAAGGTGTCTATTACGACGGACTGGTGCATCTGGGAAGCGGCGCACCGCTGGCCAGCATGCTATGGGGCTGCGTCGCTATCTTCGCCATTATGAACAAGCCGCTACGCGGGGCGATTGCCGCAGCCTTTGGCGCACTGTTATCACTGTTTGGCGTGATCCACTCCCCGGCGGTTGGCTTTGCGGAAGGCAGCTCGATGATGTTTGTTGTGGCCTACCTGATGATGAGTGGCATGTTTGTCCTCAAGCATGTTCTTGATAGCCGTGAAGCGGTGACTGCGCCTGAGCAGGAACCGACGAAAACGACCTGAATTGCCTGCAAGCGGAAGATAACACTATGAAAGAACTTGTGGTCGTTGCCATTGGCGGCAACAGCATTATCAAAGATAACGCCAGCCAGTCGATTGAACACCAGGCTGAAGCGGTGAAAGCGGTAGCGGATACGGTGCTGGAGATGCTGGCATCGGACTACAACATTGTGCTGACGCACGGTAACGGGCCACAGGTAGGGCTGGATCTGCGGCGTGCGGAAATCGCGCACGAGCGTGAAGGGCTGCCGCTTACCCCGCTGGCAAACTGCGTTGCCGATACGCAGGGCGGTATCGGTTACCTGATCCAACAGGCGCTGAATAACCGTCTGGCGCGGCGCGGTGAGCAGAAGGCAGTTACGGTAGTAACGCAGGTGGAGGTCGACAAAAACGATCCGGGCTTCGCTAATCCGACCAAGCCCATTGGGGCGTTCTTTAGCGAAGCGCAGCGTGATGAACTGCAGCGGGTCAATCCGGGCTGGCGCTTTGTTGAGGATTCGGGGCGCGGCTACCGTCGGGTAGTCGCCTCTCCACAACCGAAGCGCATTGTCGAGGCGGAGGCGATCAAAACGCTGACCCAGCAAGGCTTTGTGGTTATTGGCGCGGGCGGCGGCGGGATCCCGGTGGTGCGTAGTGATCAAGGGGATTACCAGAGCGTGGACGCAGTGATTGATAAAGATCTCTCCACGGCGCTACTGGCGCAAGAGATCCGCGCCGACATTTTGGTGATCACCACCGGCGTCGAGCAGGTCTGTATTCATTTTGGCAAACCCAACCAGCAGGCGCTGGATACGGTGGATGTTGCAACGATGACCCGTTACATGCAGGAGGGTCATTTCCCACCTGGCAGCATGTTACCCAAGATCGTTGCCAGCCTGGCGTTTCTGGAGCGTGGCGGTAAACGAGTGATCATCACCACGCCGGAATGCCTGCCTGCCGCACTGCGCGGCGAAACGGGCACCCATATTGTCCATTCCTGAGAGGAGACGTGAATGAAGGAAAGTAACAGCCGCCGTGAATTTTTAAGCCAGAGCGGAAAAATGGTGACCGCTGCCGCGCTGTTTGGCGCGGTCGCTCCGGTCGCGTATGCTGCTAATCCTGTCGGGAACACCTGCGGGTCGAAGAGCACAATGACGATTAACGATAAACACTATTATCTGGATAACGTCCTGCTGGAAGCGGGCTTTGATTACGAAAATTCGGTGGTGGTACACACCCGTACTGCGCTGCAAACCGTTGAAATCAAAGACGGAAAAATCGTTGCGCTGCGCGAGAATAAGCAGCATCCGGATGCGACGCTGCCTCACTATGATGCGGGTGGAAAGCTGATGCTGCCCGCCATGCGCGACATGCACATCCATCTGGATAAAACCTTTTACGGCGGTCCCTGGCGTTCGCTGAACCGTCCGGCTGGCACCACTATTCAGGATATGATCCGCCTGGAACAAAAGTTGCTGCCTGAACTCCAGCCTTATACGCAGGAGCGCGCGGAAAAGCTGATCGATCTGCTGCAATCAAAAGGCACTTCGATCGCCCGCAGCCACTGCAACATAGAACCGGTTTCCGGGCTGAAAAATCTCGAAAACCTGCAGGCGGTACTGGCGCGTCGTCAGCCGGGTTTTGCCTGTGAAATCGTGGCATTTCCGCAGCATGGCCTGCTGTTATCAAAATCTGAACCGCTGATGCGTGAAGCGATGCAGGCGGGAGCGCATTACGTCGGCGGTCTGGACCCAACCAGCGTCGATGGGGCGATGGAAAAATCCCTCGACACCATGTTCCAGATTGCGCTGGATTACGATAAAGGAGTAGATATCCATCTGCATGAAACCAGCCCGGCGGGTGTGGCGGCGGTGAATTACATGGTGGAAACGGTGGAGAAAACGCCGCAGCTAAAGGGCAAACTGACCATCAGCCACGCGTTTGCGCTGGCAACGCTGAACGAGCAGCAGGTTGACGCGCTGGCGACCCGTATGGCGGCGCAGCAGATTACCATTGCCTCGACGGTGCCGATCGGTACCTTGCACATGCCGCTCAAGCAGCTGCGCGATAAAGGCGTGGAAGTGATTACCGGCACCGACAGCGTGATTGACCACTGGTCGCCGTACGGGCTGGGAGACATGCTGGAGAAGGCGAATCTGTACGCCCAGCTCTATATTCGCCCCAACGAACTGAACCTGTCGCGGGCGTTGTTCCTCGCCACCGGCGATGTGTTGCCGCTTAACGATAAAGGCGAGCGCGTCTGGCCGAAAGCGCAGGATGAAGCCAGCTTTGTGCTGGTGGATGCCTCCTGTTCGGCGGAAGCGGTCGCGCGAATTTCCCCACGCACCGCGACCTTCCATAAAGGGCAACTGGTGTGGGGGAATGTCGCAAGCTAGCCTGGTTTTACGCGCAGCGGCAAGCGCTGCTGCGCTCTCTTAGTGTTAACCGACGATCCCCATATAGCCGTGAATCCCCATATATAAGCCGACCATCGCAATGAGCACACTGGAAAAATAGGGTGCTTTGCGGGCCATCGTGTTAAATCCGCTCCAGCGTTTGGCCGCCTGCTGCACGCTGATTGCCGCTCCCACGCCCACCGTTACCAGCGTCAGCGCCAGTCCGAGGCTGAAGCACAGCACCATAGTCGCGCCCAGTGTGAAGGCTTTGAGCTGGATGCAAATCAGCAGCACCGTAATGGCGGCAGGGCAGGGGATTAACCCGCCGGTCAAACCAAATAGTAATATTTGGCCGTTGGTGACCTCTTTGCCCGCAAAGCGGCGCTGAATATCGGTGGCATGCGCCCGTTCGTGGGCATCCTGATACTCTTTCGAGCCTTCGGTGAGTCCTGCCAGTGCGGCATGGTCGTGATCATGCTCGTGTTCGTGATGATGATGGTGATGATCGTCATCGTGGTCATGATGATGGTCGTCATGATCATGGTGGTGGTGATGCTCGTGATTGTGGTCGTGATGCGTCTGGGCCAGCCAGTTCTGCTCTCCCTGCCAGGTTCGCCAGAACATCCAGAATGCGGTCCCGAGAATAATAATCGCCGAGACAAACTGCAGCCAGGGCTCAACGGCCTGGGCAGTAAACGCTTTGCTGATATACATCCCGCCGAGCGCAATCAGCCATACCACGGCGGTATGCGACAGCGTTGCTGCCAGCCCCAGCATCATCGCCTGTTTGATGGTCCCCTTAATGGCAATAATAAAGGCCGCCATCATCGTCTTGGAATGCCCCGGCTCCAGGCCGTGTAACACACCCAATAGAATCGCGCTGGGAATGAAAAACCAGGCGTTACCTTGCTGAAGAAGCGTAGAAAACTCACCCATGAGAATGATTCTTAGTTGTTTAATTTCGCCTGATTCTACTCCCCCCCAGTATCAAATACTACCCCCCAGTAGAATGTCGATGGTATTGTCCCTACAGCCAGACGTTAAAAAGGTAAAGTTATGTCACATACGATCCGCGACAAACAAAAGCTGAAAGCCCGAACCAGCAAGATTCAGGGGCAGGTAGCGGCGTTGAAAACCATGCTGGATGAACCGCATGAATGCGCGGCAGTATTGCAGCAAATAGCGGCGATCCGCGGGGCAGTAAACGGATTAATGCGTGAAGTGATTAAAGGTCATCTGACCGAGCACATTGTGCATCAGGGCGATGAAATTAAGCGCGAAGAGGATTTGGATGTGGTCCTGAAAGTGCTGGATTCGTACATCAAATAAGTCAGTTTAACGGCTCATCCGCTTACTGGAATGAGCCGCTAAACAACACGTTCTAGCCAAAAAACATCACAGATACGCACAGCAGACCGACAATCAGGGTGATCAGGTTACCCACTGAACGGTACGGCTTCAGCGCCGGGATCAGATAGGTAGACAATGTCGGCATGATAAACAGAATCATGGCAATCAGCGGGCCGCTTATCGCGTAAATCATTGAAATAGCATTAGGATTAATGCAGCAGATGATAAACGTGATAGCCGAGACAAGCATGATGGACAGAGCGCGGTTAAAGGCCCGGCTTTTCTTCACACCCACCTGATGCAACGACGTTTTTACTACCTCCGTTGCCCCTTCAATCACGCCAAAGTAGGTGCCGAGGAACGATTTTGACATCGCGACAACGGCAACGATGATCCCGGAAATCGACAGCCATGCCGGTGCGTTTGGCATCATCGACAGCGCGGAAAGAATCGTCACGCCTTCATTTTTCGCGTCTTCGATATAGTTTGTCGGAATCGAAAGCAAGCAGCTGAAGACGAAAAACAGTACGCTCAGGCAGATGATGACGTAGGCTACCTTCATGATTTTTTTGCATTTACCCATGGCCTGCTCGCCGTATTTCTCTCGTCTGTCGATGGCGAACGTAGAGATAATTGGCGTATGGCTAAAAGCGAAAACCATCACGGGAATAGATATCCAAACCTGATGAAGCGTGTGCTGATCGAAAGACATCTGGCCGGTGAGTAGCGTTGGCTGCCAGCTTCCGGTCAGGTAGAGCGAAAGGAACAAAAAGTACGCGATGAGCGGGAACACCAAAAAGCCCATGACCCGAATAGTGGCTTGCCGGCCCATCAGAAAAATCAGGTTCAGCACCAGCACCACGCCAAGGCTGACCAACATGCGGATCCGCAGATCGATAGTGATATGTTTTGCCAGCTGTTCAGTGAGTGAATTGGTTATCGCTACGGCGTAGATCAGCACCACCACAAAGAAGGCAATAAAATAGAGGGTGGTGATCAGGCTGCCAATCTTCTTGCCGTAGTAGTGGGTAACCGCGCCAGTGATCCCTTCACCAGCCGACGTTTTTGAGGACAGGATAAACTGACACAGCGCCTTGTGCGGCCAGTAGGTTAAAGGCCAGGCGACGAGTGCGGTGATAAACAATACCACCGCGCCTGCAGAACCCAGCTGTATGGGTAGGAATAGGGTTCCTGCGCCGACGGCAGTCCCATATAGTGCGAAGCTCCAGAGAGTCTCTTCTTTTGACCAAAATTTCGACATTATTTGAACGTATCAACTATAAAATAAACAAAAAGAAGCGCAATTTACCACAAATGGCAGGGGCTGGGGGAGGTGTGAACAAGCGGGCGAGTGAATGGGACAATAGCCGGAACCGAGAAGATTCCGACTATTATTTTAATTATCAGGCAGTAACGCGCTGCTGGCGGCGCTTCATAACGCGCTCGCGTAACGTGTCATAAGCCCAGTTATAGAACATGGTGTACGGCAGGAAGAACAGGAAGAAACCTATTTCCAGCGTGAATGCCTGAACCAGGCTGACGTTCAGCACATACGCCACGATGCTCACCCCGATCACAATAAAACCGCTCTCGAAGCCTAAGGCGTGAAATGCTCGCACTTTCGCCGTACGTTTTACCAGGTGTGACGGCCACAAACGGTCAAACAGGGCGTTATAAATGATATTCCAGATCATCGCTGTGGTGGCGAGAAGAATGGTCAGTCCGCCCATTTCCAGCACCGAGCGCTGCATCAACCATGCGGTGGTTGGTGCGAGGATCGCGGTGGCAATGCCTTCAAAGCAGACGGCATGAAAAATACGCTCCACTAACGAGCGGCGTTGGACAGTATCGTGTTGCATAACCTAAAACCTTCTTTGATGCCCGGATAACGGAATGGTGGCAATTTTATCGTTTTATGTGATATCTAAAAGATAGTATCCATCGATAAAGTAGATAGTTCATGCGTTATTCTCCTGAAGCATTAACGGCATTTGTGGAGACCGTTTCCTGCGGTTCATTTTCTGCGGCGGCCCGGCGGCTGCGTAAAAGCCAGTCCACTATCAGTACGGCCATTGCGCATCTGGAAGCCGATCTTGGTTTTGCGCTGTTTGACCGCTCATCCCGCCAGCCAACGCTGACCGAGGAAGGTAAGCGGGTGTTGGGCTATGTGCAGGCTATTCTGACGGCCAGCGAACGTCTCGATGAGGCGGCGATCTCGCTGTCGGGTGAAACTGAGGCGCGTCTGACCTTTGTGCTGTCTGACACGCTGCATCCGGATGTGCTGGAAGAGTTGATGGTGCAGTTTGATCGCAAGTTTCCCCATACCGAGTTTGAATGCCTGATTGGTGAAGATGAAGACGTGATCGATCTGCTGCAAAAAGGACGTGCTCAGGTGGGGTTGATCGAGGCGCGGGAAGATTACCCGACCGACATGGGCGTTACGCGTCTGCCGATGCAAACCTGGATGGGATTATACGTTGCAGCGTCGCATCCGCTCGCGGCTCAAGAAAAACTGCAGTGGGAGCAGCTACACACCTGGCGCGAGCTGCGTTTGAATACCTATCTGGAAAGCGGCACCAACGTGGCGCGCGGCCCCGTCTGGTCTGCTCCTAACTATCTGTTATTGCTAAGTATGGCTGTTCAGGGATTCGGCTGGTGCGCGCTCCCTTGTGCGCTGGTGGAGGAGTTTGCGGCAGAAAAACCACTGGTGCAATTAAAGATGCCTGGCTGGCCAAAGGCTATCTCTATCGATCTGTTGTGGAATAAGAAATCACCGCCTGGTGTGGCAGGAAGCTGGTTGCGTGACCATTTACAGCAGAGTGGCGTTCAAATGACCAATAAGTGATACGAATTTCCTTTGTGATAAAAATCACCGTTTTTAAACAACCTTGATAACTATTTTTAACAATCGTCTACTATTGCGGTGTTATTTTGCGCTGAGGTAGTGATGAAAGAGGTTGTGATCGTCGGGGCATTAAGGACACCGATTGGCTGCTTCCAGGGGACGCTGGCGCGCCACTCTGCCGTTGAGTTAGGCAGCATGGTGGTCAAGGCGTTACTGGAACGCACGGGCGTGGACGTTCACGCTGTGGATGAAGTGATCCTCGGACAGGTGCTTACCGCAGGTGCCGGGCAGAACCCTGCGCGTCAGTCTGCCATCAATGGTGGGCTACCCAATACCGTTTCCGCCATCACCATTAACGATGTCTGTGGCTCGGGTCTGAAAGCGCTGCATCTGGCGACTCAGGCTATCCAGTGTGGCGAAGCCGACATTGTGATTGCGGGCGGGCAAGAGAATATGAGCCGTGCACCGCATGTCCTTACCGATAGCCGCACTGGCGCACAGCTGGGGAACAGCCAACTGGTCGACAGCCTGGTACATGACGGTCTGTGGGATGCCTTCAACGATTATCACATGGGAGTTACCGCGGAAAACCTGGCGCGAGAATACGGAATCAGCCGCGAATTGCAGGATGCCTACGCGCTGCACTCGCAGCACAAAGCGCGGATGGCAATTGATGCCGGACGCTTTAAAGATGAAATAGTGCCGGTGGTAACACAGCGTAATGGGCAATCGTTCGTGGTGGACACCGACGAACAACCGCGTACCGATGCCAGCGCCGAGGGGCTGGCGCGTCTGGATCCTACCTTTGACAGACTCGGTTCGGTAACGGCGGGTAACGCGTCATCCATCAACGACGGTGCCGCTGCGGTGATGATGATGAGCGAGGCCAAGGCGCAGGAACTTAACTTACCTGTGTTGGCCCGTATTCGCGCCTTTGCCAGCGTCGGAGTCGACCCTGCGCTCATGGGGATTGCGCCAGTGTATGCAACGCGCCGCTGCCTTGAGCGCGTGGGCTGGCAACTGGCTGATGTTGATCTTATCGAAGCTAATGAAGCCTTCGCCGCGCAGGCATTATCCGTTGGGAAAATGCTGGAGTGGGATGAACGGCGGGTGAATGTGAACGGCGGGGCCATTGCGCTCGGCCATCCGATTGGCGCTTCTGGCTGTCGTATTCTGGTTTCGCTGGTACATGAAATGGTGAAACGTCGGGCGCACAAGGGCCTGGCAACGCTGTGTATTGGTGGTGGTCAGGGGGTGGCGCTCGCTATCGAACGAGACTAATCCCCGTCATACTTCAAGCTGCATGTGCGTTGGCTTTACTCGCTCACCCCAGTCACGTACTTATGTACGCTCCGGGGAATTCGCTGCGTCGCCGCGTGATTCGGCCTTACGGCCTCACCCCTTCGGGGCCAGCGCAAGCGCTGTTCAAAACGGCCGGGAAGTTTTGTCCTGCAACTCGAATTTTTTAGGGTATATATTTTTCTTCTCGAACAGTTTTCTGCCGTGTTATCTCTTCCTCTATAAAAAAGCCCTCCAGCAGGAGGGCAAGGCCAGTTACAGAAACATACACTCTAAACCCTGCCAACATATCAAAACGTTGTTTCATTTCATGTGATTGATAGCGCACTTTGTTAGAAAAGGTGTGTGAATGACGTATGAGCCTGGCTGTATTTTCAATATCTTATCCCTGCCACTAATGATCTACTTTTTTGTGTTTTTATCTATCTAATTGTTTTAAATGATTTTATTGAAACAAATTTTGCGATTTATATGCGCTAGCGTGATCGCACTTACACTTTTGATAATAAGATGCAGAAAAAGTGAAACATCGTTTTAGTTATAATTGAAAACACATTCAGGGAGGGATATCATGAGCGCATAAGATAAAACGGAACAGCGTTTTGCTATTCGTTTAAGCATTCACGGTCAATTTATCACTGGAGGTAAATGTGGACGTAAGACAAAGTATCCATAGTGCGCATGCGAAAACCCTGGACACTCAGGGGCTGCGTAATGAGTTTTTGGTCGAAGAAGTGTTTGTCGCAGATGAATACACCATGGTCTACAGCCACATCGACCGCATCATTGTTGGCGGCATTATGCCAGTGGCCAAAACCGTCTCTGTGGGTGGCGAAGTCGGCAAACAGCTGGGCGTAACCTATTTCCTCGAACGTCGTGAGCTGGGTGTGATCAATATCGGCGGCCCGGGCACGATTACCGTTGACGGCCAGTGCTATGAAATTGGTCATCGCGACGCGCTGTACGTCGGAAAAGGGGCAAAAGAAGTGGTATTCGCCAGTATTGATACGGCGAAACCGGCGAAGTTTTACTACAACTGCGCGCCGGCACACACGACTTACCCAACTAAGAAAGTCACGCCTGCAGACGTTGCGCCAGTGACGTTGGGCGATAACCTCACCAGTAACCGTCGTACCATCAACAAATACTTTGTGCCGGATGTTCTGGAAACCTGCCAGTTGAGCATGGGTCTGACTGAACTGGCACCGGGTAACCTGTGGAACACCATGCCGTGTCATACCCATGAACGTCGTATGGAAGTCTATTTCTACTTCAATATGGAAGAAGATACCTGCGTCTTCCACATGATGGGTCAGCCTCAGGAAACGCGTCATATTGTGATGCACAACGAGCAGGCGGTGATTTCTCCAAGCTGGTCTATTCACTCCGGTGTCGGCACAAAAGCTTATACGTTCATTTGGGGCATGGTCGGCGAAAACCAGGTCTTTGATGATATGGACCATGTTGCAGTAAAAGATCTGCGCTAGTTGCGGGCGACAGCCGTGCCTGCTGCGGCGGGCATTATAAAAAATTAAGGATTTACAATGATTTTGAATGCATTCTCTCTTGAAGGTAAAGTCGCCGTTGTGACCGGTTGTGACACAGGTTTGGGTCAGGGTATGGCGCTGGGCCTGGCTGAAGCGGGCTGCGATATCGTCGGTATCAATATTGTTGAACCGACAGAAACCATCGAACGCGTGACCGCACTGGGCCGCCGTTTTTTAAGCCTGACCGCCGATCTGCGTCAAATCGATGGTATTCCGGCGCTGCTGGAGCGCGCAGTGGCAGAATTCGGCCATATCGATATTCTGGTCAACAACGCGGGTCTTATCCGTCGTGACGATGCGATCGATTTCAGCGAAAAAGACTGGGATGACGTGATGAACCTGAACATTAAGAGCGTGTTCTTTATGTCTCAGGCCGCGGCGAAGCATTTTATCGCTCAGGGTAACGGCGGCAAAATTATCAACATCGCCTCTATGCTTTCCTTCCAGGGCGGGATCCGCGTGCCGTCTTACACCGCGTCTAAAAGCGGCGTAATGGGTGTTACCCGTCTGATGGCGAACGAGTGGGCAAAACATAACATCAACGTCAACGCGATTGCACCGGGTTACATGGCGACGAATAACACTCAACAGCTGCGTGCTGATGAGCAACGTAGCGCAGAGATCCTCGATCGTATCCCGGCGGGTCGTTGGGGTCTGCCGAGCGATCTGATGGGGCCTGTCGTGTTCCTGGCGTCCAGCGCATCTGACTATATCAACGGCTATACCGTTGCAGTAGATGGCGGCTGGCTGGCACGTTAATTCGCTTTCCTGAACCGTCAAACCCTGCCCTCTGGCAGGGTTTTTTTATATTCGGATCATTAAAATCCATATTGTGGTTATAAATTATTCCATATTAAATTTCATACGTATAAATTTATTGTTTTTAATATTCTTTAATATCAATGAATTAAATTTATTTGAGTGATTGTCGGTAAATTTTAAAATTGGAATATCCATCACATAACCATGTGGTGTAGCTATTTAATCCATGTTTTTGCCGTTTCCCGCCTGACGCTTCCTGCAAGGGATCCCTTACTTTCAATGGCATGGTTACTCTGTATCTGGCAGGAAAAAATGGTCTCAATAAATAATGATGCTGCTTTAGCGCCGCGCCCAGTGCGCGATACGCGACGTATGAATATGTTTGTTTCTATCTCTGCGGCTGTCGCAGGGTTGTTATTCGGCCTGGATATTGGCGTGATTGCTGGCGCGTTGCCTTTTATCACCGATCACTTTGTGTTGACCAGCCGCCTGCAGGAGTGGGTGGTAAGTAGCATGATGCTGGGTGCGGCAATTGGTGCGCTGTTTAACGGTTGGTTGTCATTCCGCCTGGGGCGCAAATACAGCCTGATGGCGGGCGCGATCCTTTTCGTCGTCGGATCTCTGGGCTCGGCGTTTGCCTCCAGCGTAGAAATGCTCATTTTTGCTCGCGTGGTGCTGGGCGTAGCGGTGGGGATCGCGTCTTACACCGCACCGCTCTATCTCTCTGAAATGGCCAGTGAAAATGTGCGTGGCAAGATGATCAGTATGTATCAGCTGATGGTGACGCTGGGCATCGTTTTGGCCTTTTTGTCCGATACCGCGTTCAGCTACAGCGGTAACTGGCGCGCTATGCTTGGCGTGCTGGCGCTTCCGGCTGTATTGCTGATTATTCTGGTTGTTTTCTTGCCCAACAGCCCGCGCTGGCTGGCGGAGAAAGGTCGCCACATCGAAGCTGAAGAAGTACTGCGCATGTTGCGCGATACGTCAGAAAAAGCCCGCGATGAGCTGAACGAAATCCGTGAAAGCCTGAAGCTGAAGCAGGGTGGTTGGGCGCTGTTTAAAATTAACCGTAACGTGCGTCGCGCGGTTTTCCTCGGAATGTTACTGCAGGCGATGCAGCAGTTCACTGGGATGAACATCATCATGTACTACGCGCCGCGCATTTTTAAAATGGCAGGTTTTACTACCACAGAGCAGCAGATGATTGCCACGCTGGTAGTTGGCTTAACGTTTATGTTCGCCACCTTTATTGCCGTCTTCACGGTCGACAAAGCAGGACGTAAACCGGCGCTGAAAATTGGTTTCAGCGTAATGGCTATCGGGACGCTGGTGCTTGGTTATTGCCTGATGCAGTTTGATAACGGCACGGCTTCCAGTGGGCTATCCTGGCTGTCAGTTGGCATGACGATGATGTGTATTGCAGGCTATGCGATGAGCGCCGCACCGGTGGTGTGGATCCTGTGTTCGGAAATTCAGCCACTGAAATGCCGTGATTTTGGTATTACCTGCTCCACCACCACCAACTGGGTGTCGAACATGATCATTGGCGCAACGTTCCTGACGCTGCTCGACAGCATTGGCGCCGCCGGTACGTTCTGGCTCTATACTGCGCTGAACGTCGTGTTTATTGGCATCACGTTCTGGCTGATTCCAGAAACCAAAAACGTCACGCTGGAGCATATCGAACGTAAGCTGATGGCAGGCGAGAAGTTAAGAGATATTGGGGTGTAAGTCAGACAAGCATGCCGGATAGCGGTTCAGCCTTATCCGGCCTGCGAGTGGAGTCTCTTATAGGCCGGGAAAGCGTCAACGCGACCCGGTTTTTTTATTTAGCGCCTTACCCGTGCAGAAAATCTTCGCGAATTGGGGTAAAGGTATCCAGCAGCGTTCCCGGTTTTAAGCAGACGCAGCCATGCATAATGTTGGGCTGTTTATACAGGGTATCGCCCGCCCTAACGATATGCTTTTCTTCGCCGATGGTAAATTCAAACTCACCGGACAACACGTAAGTCAGCTGCTCGTGCGGATGATTGTGCATCGGGCCGATTGCGCCTTGCTCGAAGTTCACCTCAACCGCCATCATGTTACCGTCGTGAGCAAGAATACGCCGGGTAACGCCATTGCCCAGATCGTCAAGCGTGGTCTCTTTATGAAAAATAAACATCCGGCCTTCCTGTAATTAATTAAAACAATGTTTCATTAAAGCTATATCAGAAAATTAAAAAAAGAAATGCACGCCAACAGATGTGGAAAGTTGATCACATCTTTGGTTCACTGGAGAGACAACAACGAGTCAGGGGAAATGATGAAAACGATCGGTCTGTTAGGCGGTATGAGCTGGGAATCTACCATTCCTTATTATCGACTCATTAATGAAGGGGTAAAACAGCGTCTGGGTGGTCTGCATTCGGCACAGATTCTGTTGCACAGCGTGGATTTTCACGAGATTGAAGTCTGCCAGTCAAGCGGTGACTGGCAGCGAGCCGGTGAGATCCTCGCGCAGGCCGCCACAGGGCTACAGCAAGCCGGGGCGCAAGGAATTGTTTTGTGTACCAATACCATGCACAAAGTTGCAGAGGCGATTGAAAGCGCCTGTGATGTGCCGTTTCTGCATATTGCTGACGCGACGGGGCGGGCGATACAAAAGCAGCAGATGAACAACGTGGCGCTACTGGGTACGCGTTACACCATGGAGCAGGATTTTTACCGCGGGCGTTTACAGACTGAATTCGGCATTAGCACGTTGATCCCTGAAGCTGATGATCGTCAGAAAATAAACCAGATTATTTTCGATGAGCTGTGTCTCGGTGAATTCAGCGAGGCTTCCCGCGATTATTACCTGGGCGTCATCGACCAACTGGCGAAACAGGGGGCGCAAGGGGTGATCTTTGGCTGTACCGAGATTGGTCTGCTGGTTCCCACCGAGCTAAGCCCACTACCGGTTTTCGACACCGCGGCAATCCATGCGCAAGATGCGGTGGCGTTTATGCTTTCGGCTGTGGATGCAAAATAGCCTCCAGCGGGTCAATAAGCCTCGGTAGATGGGCCTGCAGATGCGCCGTAAAAGCATCAACCAGTGCCGAGGCGGGGCGATGAAGCGGGTGAATCAGGCTGACTGTAAAGGGTACCGAAATACTGAAGCGGCGGATAACGACTCCGCTGCTGGCGTAATCCAGCGCGGTAAGTGGGTTCACCACCGAGATCCCCACGCCTGCCCGTACCATTGCACAAATTGAAGCGGCGCTATGGGTTTCAATCACCATGCGGCGCTTCACCTGGTGCTCATTAAACAGGGTATCCAGTAGCTGACGGTAGCTGTCGGTGCGCGACAGGCTGATGTAGTTTTCTCCCTGAAAATCCTGCGGCGTTAACACCGCTTTCTTAGTCAGCGGATGGCCCTGCGGCAGCACGCACACTTCATCCAGCGCCAGCAATTCGGTGCGTTTCGTTCCGGCAGGCGTATGCAGCGTTTCCGTTAACCCCAGATCGTGGCGCTGCGCCGACAGCCACTCTTCCAGCAGCGGTGACTCCTGCGGCACTATCTGAATATTGACCTGTGGATAGCGTGCGAGGAATGGCTGCAGCAGCGGCGGTAAAAAAGACTGTGAGAATACCGGCAGGCAAACAATCGACAATTCGCCCTGACGAAACTCGCGCAGGCTTTCGGCGGCGCTCACAATTCTGTCCAGGCCATACCACGAACGTTGCACCTCTTCAAACAGACGTAACCCTTGCACGGTTGGGTGCAGTCGGCCACGCGTACGTTCAAACAGCGTTAATCCCAGCACTTTCTCGAATCGGGCCAGTTCCCGGCTGACGGTGGGCTGCGAGGTATGTAGCATGCGCGCGGCTTCTGTCAGATTGCCTGCCGTCATGATGGCGTGAAAAATTTCGATGTGTCGCAGGTTAACGGCGGGCATGGGCAATCCTCAAATGAATCAATCCATATCATTTTTGCATAGACTCACGATAAAACGATATTTTTTATTCTTTTCGGGCTGTGGCGTAATCATAAAAAAGCCAATACCGGAGCACACCATGCCACGCCCACTCAATAGTACTGACACTGACCTGACCGCCGACAACCTGCTGCGCCTGCCTGCCGAATTCGGCTGCCCGGTGTGGGTCTATGATGCGCAGATTATCCGCGGGCAGATTGCCAAATTGAGTCAGTTTGACGTGGTGCGTTTCGCCCAAAAGGCATGTTCGAATATTCATATTTTGCGCCTGATGCGCGAGCAGGGCGTGAAGGTTGATTCAGTCTCGCTTGGCGAAATTGAACGTGCGTTGGCGGCAGGCTTCGTACCGGGGAAAGATGAAATCGTCTTTACCGCCGATATGATTGATGAAGCGACGCTCGCGCGGGTGCATGAATTGCGCATTCCGGTAAATGCCGGGTCGGTGGATATGCTGGAACAACTGGGCCAGGTCTCGCCGGGCCATCGCGTGTGGCTACGCGTAAACCCTGGCTTTGGGCATGGGCACAGTCAGAAAACCAATACCGGCGGCGAAAACAGCAAGCACGGGATCTGGTATAGCGATCTTCCCGCGGCGCTGGAGGTGATTCAGCGCTATAAGCTGAAGCTGGTGGGGATTCATATGCATATCGGCTCCGGCGTGGACTATGCGCATCTGGAGCAGGTGTGCGGTGCGATGGTGCGCCAGGTGGTTGAATTTGGCCAGGATCTGGAGGCGATCTCCGCGGGTGGCGGTTTATCAATCCCGTATCGCGAAGGCGAAGAGGCGATCGATACCGATCACTACTTTGGATTGTGGAACGCTGCGCGTGAACAGATTGCTAAACACTTGGGTCACCCGGTCGCGCTTGAGATAGAGCCGGGTCGTTTTCTGGTCGCGGAAGCTGGCGTGTTAGTGGCGCAGGTACGTAGCGTAAAAGAAATGGGCAGCCGTCACTTTGTGCTGATCGATGCGGGCTTCAACGATCTAATGCGCCCGGCCATGTACGGTAGCTATCACCATATCTCAGCGCTGTCAGGAGATGGTCGCTCTCTGGAGCACACACCGCAACGGGAAACCGTGGTAGCCGGGCCGCTGTGCGAATCTGGCGACGTGTTTACCCAGCAGGAAGGCGGAAATGTGGAAACCCGTCTGTTGCCTGCGGTGGTGCCGGGCGATTATCTGGTGCTGCATGATACCGGGGCGTACGGCGCGTCAATGTCGTCAAACTACAATAGCCGTCCGCTGCTGCCGGAAGTTTTGTTCGATAACGGCGTGGCGCGGCTGATTCGCCGTCGCCAGACCATTGATGAGCTGTTAGCGCTGGAATTAATCTGATTACAGCGTTGTGAAATGCCGGATGACGCTACGCTTATCCGGCCTACGAGATTAACTGCGGGGCCTGTAGGCCGGATAAGGCGCTTGCGCCGCCATCCGGCATTTGATTACTTAAAGTATGGCCCGAGCGTTACTGAGTCACGTAGTACCAGTTTGCCGGTAAACGGTGGGATTGGCTCGACGCTCTCGCCGTTGGCCAGCCGAATAGCCTGGTCGATTGCCGTGGTTATCATGGTATCAATCGGTAGATAAACGGTAGACAGCCCCGGCTCCAGCCATTTGGCGCTGGGCGCATCATCAAAACCAAACAGTGAGACGTCCGTTGGGATCCTTAGCCCGGCTTGATGTAACGCTTTTGATGCGCCTAATGCCATGTCATCGTTACAGGCGAACAGGGCGCTAAATTTTACCCCTTCCTCCAGCAGTTCACGGCAGGCCTCATAGCCTCGCGTCATCGTGGAGTCGCCGTATTTGACCTTATCGGGATCCCAGGGAATACCGTTTTTTTCCAGCGCCTTACGATACCCCATCAGGCGGGATTTACCGGTAGGCGTATGGCCTGGCACAGTGATACAAGCAATATCGCTATGGCCCTGGGAGATCAGGTAATTGACCGCCTGATAGGCCGCGTCTTCCTGTTCAAAGAAAATTGCGCGATCGCGGGCCTGGCTGACATCACGGTTGATGACCAGCAAGGGCATAGCAATGCTGTTCATCAACGACATAATCGCCTTTTCACTCATATAGCGGGTATAGAGAATAATGGCGTCGCACTGCCTGTCCGCCAGCATTTGCACGGCTTCCTGCTCACGCTCTGGTGTGTCGTGGCCGTCGGTGACGATCAACTGCTTGCCGTGAGATTCCGTCTGGCGTGAAGCCTGTTGCAGCAGGCGGCCAAAGTAGAATCCATCAAATGTGGAAACTACCAGACCAATGCTGTTGCTGGTGCGGTTTGCCAAAGAGCGCGCTAAAAAATTAGGCCGATAATCAAGTGCCTGCATGGCCTTAAACACTTTCTGGCGCGTGCTCTCTTTTACCTGACCCGTGCCATTCAGTACGCGCGAAACGGTCGCTTTTGAGACGCCTGCGTGTCGTGAAACGTCCAACATCGTAGTCATAACGCTATCCTGGTTATTCGTTTGACGATGAATTCCCCGGCTCTGTCAGCGTCGAAACGGAATGGCGACGCACCAGAGTTGGGTTAAAAACGTGGGTAATTTCAGGCACGGGACGCTTCTCCGCCAGCGCGAGCGCCAGTTCGGCAGCCTGGGTTGCCATCGTCACGATCGGGTAGCGCACCGTGGTCAGACGCGGGCGCACGTAGCGGGAAACCAGCACATCATCAAAACCAATCAGCGAGATTTCTCCCGGCACATCAATGCCGTTATCATTCAATACGCCCATGGCACCAGCCGCCATTGAGTCGTTGTAGCAGGCTACCGCAGTGAAGTTTTTGCCACGGCCAAGTAACTCGGTCATGGCCTGCTCACCGCCACTTTCATCCGGTTCACCAAACGTTACCAGTCGATCGCTGACAGGAATATTGCTCTCTGCCAGCGCGTCGTAATAGCCTTGCAGACGATCTTCCGCATCTGAAATCGTGTGATTGGAGCACAGATAGCCAATGCGTGTATGGCCCTGCTGAATGAGGTGTCGGGTTGCGAGCCATGCGCCGAAACGGTCATCAAGGGCAACGCAGCGTTGTTCGAATCCCGGCAGAATTCGGTTAATCAATACCATGCCGGGGATTTGCTTCATGAGTGATGCTAGCTCAGCATCCGGGATAATTTTTGCGTGGACAACAAGGGCTGCGCAGCGGTGGCGAATGAGCTGTTCAATCGCCTGTCGTTCCTTCTGTTCGTTATGGTAGCCGTTACCAATCAGTAAAAAATTACCGGTGTTATACGCCACCTGCTCGACAGCTTTAACCATTGCCCCAAAAAATGGATCGGACACATCACCTACCACCAGACCGATGGTTTCAGTGGATTGTTGTGCCAGCGCACGCGCATTGGCGTTGGGGTGGTAGCTGAGTGATTCCATTGCACTCGTTACGGCCAGGCGCGATGCTTCGCTGGCTTTAGGGGAATCATTAATCACTCGAGAAACGGTGGCGACTGATACACCAGCTAGTCGGGCTACATCCTTTATGGTCGCCATGATAGTACCTGTTGTGGGTAAACGCTTACATTCCGTCAGTGTTACGGAAAATGGCTGGCTGTTCAAGCAGATTGCCCGTCAGAACGTCGCAAATGTGAGCGCACACGAGCGAAGTAAGACAGAAAATAGAAAATGCTAATTTTTGCTTACACTTTGCGATGTGCTGTTGCGATTGTTCGCTGGTGAGGGAACTGAGCAGATTGCTAGAGTTGAGATCCCAGAGGTATTGATAGGTGAAATCAACTTTCGGGTTGATCACTAGAATTACACCAGCCTGCGCAGATGCGCAGGTTTTTTTTTACCTTCAGCCTATCTGTAACAGTAACCGATAATTTACACAACTCGTTGCATTTGGGTTCATTCCTTTGCGTTTTCGCACTGGCGTATCTGGCTGCTGACGACCACAATCAAGATCCCAGAGGTATTGATTGGTGAGATTATTCGGTACGCACTTCGTACCTGTCTCTTGCACCAACCTGCGCGGATGCGCAGGTTTTTTTTCGGATTGTATTTACCAGTTACCTGTCGCGCCCATTCCCCAACTCGTATACTCTCCCACCATTGATGTTTATATAATTAATGGCACAGGGAGTTGAGATGCTATTTGGCTTTTTTCGTAATCTGTTTCGCGTGCTTTTCCGCGTTCGCGTCACGGGCGATGTCAGCGCGCTACAGGGAGAACGCGTTCTAATCACTCCCAACCATGTCTCATTTATAGACGGCATCCTGTTGGCGCTCTTTTTACCGATTCGTCCCGTCTTCGCTGTTTACACCTCGATCAGCCAGCAATGGTATATGCGCTGGCTAACCCCGTTGATTGATTTCGTACCGTTAGATCCATCCAAACCGATGTCGATTAAACATCTGGTTCGTCTGGTCGAACAGGGCCGTCCGGTGGTTATTTTCCCGGAAGGACGTATTTCGACGTCCGGTTCGTTAATGAAAATTTATGACGGCGCGGGGTTTGTTGCCGCAAAGTCTGGGGCGACGGTCGTTCCTGTGCGCATTGAAGGCGCGGAGCTTTCCCGCTTTAGCCGCCTGAAAGGTTTGGTTAAACAGCGATTCTTCCCGCGCATCCGCTTACATATCCTACCGCCGACACAACTGCCGATGCCGGAAGCACCGCGTGCTCGCGATCGCCGCAAAATTGCCGGAGAGATACTGCATCAAATTATGATGGAAGCACGCATGGCGGTTCGTCCGCGTGAAACGCTATACGAGTCGCTGCTGGCGGCGAAATACCGTTTTGGCGCAGGCAAAAACTGCATTGAAGATGTTAACTTTACCCCGGACAGCTACCGCAAGCTGCTGACAAAGACGCTCTTTGTGGCCCGTATTCTGGAAAAATACAGCGTCGAAGGTGAAAAAATCGGCCTGATGCTGCCAAACGCGGGGATCAGCGCGGCGGTTATTTTTGGCGCCATTGCGCGTCGACGCATTCCGGCCATGATGAACTACACCGCGGGCGTGAAAGGATTAACCAGCGCCATTACTGCGTCTGAAATCAAAACGATCTTCACATCCCGACAGTTTCTCGATAAAGGCAAACTCTGGCATTTACCGGAACAACTCACCCAGGTGCGTTGGGTTTATCTGGAAGACTTAAAAGCTGATGTGACCTTTAGCGATAAGCTGTGGATTTTCTCACATCTGCTGGCACCGCATCTGGCGCAGGTGAAGCAGCAGCCGGAAGACGCTGCGGTGATCCTCTTTACTTCTGGCTCAGAAGGCCATCCGAAAGGTGTGGTTCACAGTCATAAAAGCATTCTGGCGAACGTTGAGCAGATCAAAACGATTGCCGATTTCACCGCCGATGACCGTTTTATGTCGGCGCTGCCGCTGTTCCACTCCTTTGGCCTGACGGTGGGATTATTCACGCCGCTACTGACTGGCGCAGAAGTGTTTCTTTATCCCAGCCCGCTGCATTACCGCATTGTGCCAGAGCTGGTATACGACCGGAACTGCACCGTGTTGTTTGGTACTTCAACGTTCCTCGGCAACTATGCGCGTTTTGCGCATCCGTACGATTTCCACCGCCTGCGCTATGTGGTGGCGGGAGCGGAAAAACTTCAGGACAGCACAAAGCAGCTGTGGCAGGAGAAATTTGGCCTGCGCGTTCTTGAAGGCTATGGCGTGACGGAATGTGCGCCGGTTGTGTCGATTAACGTACCAATGGCGGCAAAATCGGGAACGGTAGGGCGCATCTTGCCTGGTATGGATGCTCGACTGTTGGCCGTTCCGGGAATTGAGGACGGTGGGCGTTTACAGCTGAAAGGTCCTAATATTATGAGCGGCTATTTGCGCGTCGAAAAACCTGGCGTGCTGGAAGTGCCGACAGCAGAGAATGCGCAAGGTGAGATTGAGCGCGGCTGGTATGACACCGGAGACATCGTGCGCTTTGATGAAAACGGCTTTGTACAGATTCAGGGGCGCGCTAAGCGTTTCGCTAAAATTGCCGGAGAGATGGTTTCGCTGGAAATGGTTGAGCAACTGGCGTTGGCGGTATCCGCAGACAAAATGCACGCCACGGCGATCAAGAGTGATGCCAGCAAAGGTGAGGCGCTGGTGCTGTTCACTACCGACAGCGAGCTGACACGTGAAAAACTACAGCAGTATGCGCGGGCGCACGGTGTACCTGAACTCGCCGTACCGCGTGATATTCGCCATCTGAAGCAACTCCCCTTACTCGGCAGCGGTAAGCCGGATTTTGTTACGCTGAAAAGCTGGGTCGATGAGCCGGAAAAACAACATGAGTGAGTCAGTGCACACTAACACTTCAATCTGGTCCAAAGGGATGATGTCCGTTATCGCCGCGCAGTTTCTGTCGGCGTTTGGCGATAATGCGTTGCTGTTTGCTACGCTGGCGTTGCTGAAAGAACAATTCTATCCGGACTGGAGTCAGCCAATCCTGCAAATGGTGTTTGTGGGCGCTTACATTCTGTTTGCTCCCTTTGTGGGACAGGTGGCGGATAGCTTTGCCAAAGGCAGAGTGATGATGTTCGCGAACGCTCTGAAACTGCTGGGCGCGGCGAGTATTTGCTTCGGCATTAATCCGTTTCTTGGGTATACGCTGGTGGGGATCGGCGCGGCGGCATATTCACCGGCCAAGTACGGCATTCTCGGTGAACTGACTACCGGCGACAAACTGGTGAAGGCTAACGGCCTGATGGAAGCCTCCACCATTGCCGCGATTTTGCTCGGTTCTGTCGCCGGCGGCGTTCTGGCCGACTGGCACGTGATTGCCGCGCTTTCTGCCTGTGCCCTGGCCTATGCTGGCGCGGTGGTGGCTAACCTGTATATCCCGAAACTGGCCGCGGCTCGTCCTGGCCAGTCCTGGCATCTGGGGAAAATGACGCGCAGTTTCTTCTGTGCTGCTTCATCGTTGTGGCGCAACGGTGAAACACGCTTCTCGTTGGTGGGAACCAGCCTTTTTTGGGGCGCGGGTGTTACGCTGCGTTTTCTGCTGGTGCTGTGGGTCCCGGTGGCGCTCGGCATCACCGATAACGCCACGCCGACCTACCTCAATGCCATGGTAGCGATCGGGATTGTGGTCGGTGCGGGTGCGGCAGCGAAGCTGGTAACGCTGGAAACCGTTTCGCGCTGTATGCCTGCGGGGATCCTGATTGGCGTCGTGGTGCTGATTTTCTCTCTTCAACATTCGCTGCTTCCGGCCTACGCATTGCTGATGCTTATCGGCGTGTCGGGTGGCTTCTTTGTGGTACCGCTGAATGCGTTGCTGCAGGAACGGGGTAAGAAAAGCGTCGGCGCGGGTAATGCGATAGCGGTGCAAAACCTGGGCGAAAACAGCGCGATGCTGTTGATGCTCGGTATTTACTCACTGGCGGTGCTGGTGGGGATCCCGGCTGTTGCGATTGGTATTGGATTTGGTGCGCTGTTTGCGCTGGCGATTGCGGCGCTGTGGATTTGGCAGCGCCGCCATTAGTCTGTTGTATGCTGATGCCGGATGGCGGCGTTGCTTTATCCGGCCTACAGGATGCTCACTTTGTAGGCCTGATAAGCGTAGCGCCATCAGGCGCTAACTGTTACGGTGCAGGATAGGTATACACCTGATGCACCGCTTCAATCTCCGCCAGTATTTCTTCGCTCAACTCCAGATGCAGACTTTCAACGTTGGTTTTTAGCTGCTCCATCGTCGTGGCGCCCAGCAAAGTGCTGGCGACAAACGGCTGACGACGCACGAATGCCAGCGCCATTTGCGCAGGATCCAGATTATGGCGTTTCGCGATATCCACATAGGCCGCAACGGCTTTCTGCGTCTGCTCGCCGCTGTAGCGCGTGAAACGACTAAACAACGTATTGCGTGCACCGGCAGGTTTCGCGCCGTTCAGGTATTTCCCGGTTAACGTACCGAAGCCCAGGCAAGAGTAAGCCAGCAGCTCAACGCCTTCATACTGGCTCACTTCAGCCAGTCCAACCTCAAAGCTGCGGTTCAGCAGGCTGTAGGGGTTCTGGATGGTGGCGATGCGTGGCAGATCGTGTTTGTCCGCCAGGTGTAGATAGCGCATCACGCCAAACGCGGTTTCATTAGAAACGCCGATGTAGCGAATTTTCCCGGCGCGCTGAAACTCGGCCAGTGCGTCCAGCGTATCGAGAAGGGAAATGACCGGCGCGGAGTCTGTCCAGCTGTAGCCTAACTTACCAAAACAGTTGGTCGGGCGCTGCGGCCAGTGAACCTGATACAGATCCAGATAATCAGTTTTCAGTCTTTTCAGGCTGTCGTGCAGCGCTTCACGGATATTTTTACGGTCCAGCGCCTGATTCGGTCGAATGCCGCTGTCGTTGTTACGTGATGGTCCGCTGACCTTAGACGCAACGATCAGCTTTTCGCGGCTGCCGTGTTTGGCGAGCCAGTTACCTACGTAGGTTTCGGTGAGACCCTGGGTTTCAGGACGCGGCGGTACCGGATACATCTCGGCAACGTCGATCAAATTAATGCCCTGTGCTACGGCATAATCGAGCTGTGCATGTGCGTCGGCTTCGCTGTTTTGTTCACCAAACGTCATTGTGCCCAGCCCCAGTGTACTGACTTCCAGCGAGCTGTGGGGTATACGGTGATATTGCATAGCCGTTTCCTTTTTATAATCACGACATAAGGATTATAAAAATGGCTGAGGGAAGAGAAAAAGGGAAGTAAAATTGTTAAGGCCAGCGCGCTGCTGACCTCAACCATCAGCGTTCAATGATTTGAGACACATCATCGCGGTTAATCTGCATCGCATTGCCCTGCTGGTCGTGATAGCTCACCAGACCGGTATCATCGTCAATTTCTGGTTTTCCATCGGTCAGGATCATTCGACCATCTTTTGTCGCCATTACATAATCGCTGCTGCATCCGGAAACGGCAAAAGCCAGTCCTACGGCGGAAATCAAAACTGCCCATTTTTTCATCTGCTTATCCTCACATGGCCTGCGTCTGACAATAGTTTAGTAATAACGCGAAGTTGTGCAGGGTGAAAGCAGTAAAATCTTAAACTGTGAGAAGGGGTAGGTGTGGCTGGCATTCGCTCCCCTTGCGGGGAGCGATGGATTTCATCAGAGCGGATTTTTTTTATTACGCCACAGGTTCAGGGTCTCTACCGCGATAGAGAAGAACATGGCGAAATAGATATATCCTTTCGGAACGTGGACGTCGAAACTTTCCAGAATCAGCGTAAAACCGACCAGAATCAGAAACGAGAGCGCCAGCATTTTTACCGAAGGGTGGCGATCGACAAACTCACCAATCGGGCGAGCAGCAAACATCATCACGCCTACGGCAATCACCACCGCCGCCATCATGATAAACAGATGATCGGACAAACCAACCGCAGTAATCACGGAATCCAGACTGAAGATAATGTCTAACAACATGATCTGTACAATCGCGCCCAGGAAAGAAGATACGCGGGTTTTTAACCCCTCTTCCTCACCTTCAATGGATTCGTGGATCTCTTTACTGGCTTTCCAGATCAGGAACAATCCCCCCAGCAGAAGGATCAGGTCGCGTGCTGATATCGCCTCGCCAAACAGCTCGAATAACGGGTTTGTCAGCCGCGTTACCCAGGCGATAGAAGCCAGCAGTGCCAGACGCATGATCATCGCCGCCGCCAGCCCAATACGTCGGGCATGATTGCGTTGCGCTGTCGGGAGTTTGGCTACAACCAGAGAAAGGAAAATAATATTGTCGATCCCAAGAACGATCTCCAGCAGCGTCAGCGTACCGAGCGCAAGCCAGGCGTTAGGATCGGTTATCCATGCAAATAACATCGAACAAAGTCCTGCCAAAAAAAAGAAGCGGTAATTATAGGCCCGTAACGCGGCGGGTGAAAGGCCGGACGGTGCCTATTGCGCCTGGAACAAGAAATGTCGCTCAAGCAATGCGCGGGTGAAGTTCTTTTTCAGGTAAAAGCCGCGTGGCAGGGTCAGGATGGGTTCGCCGTTGGCGCCAATGGCCTCGGTAAGCGCGCGGGCGTTGGCGGCTTTAGGACGCAGTTGCAGTACTTCCCCATGGCGAGCGGTGATGCGTTCGACATGTCCTAACACAATCATGTCCATTAACTCTTCCCAGTCCAGACGCAATTGCCGGTCTTCTTCTTCATTCGGGCTCCACAGCAGGGGAGAGCCGACGCGGCGCTCAGCCAGAGCAATGCTGCGTTCGCCTTCTACCGGGATCCACAGAACACGTTTGAGTTTGTGCCGTACATGGCTGGTTTCCCAGGTGACACCGGTATTGCCGGTTAACGGCGCCACACACACAAAGGTGGTTTCCAGCGGTCTGCCAAGACTGTCCACAGGGATCGTTTTCAGCTCCACGCCCAGCGCCGCAAAATCCTGCTCTGGTTTACTGCCCGCGCTGGCACCGAGCCAGATTTCCAGCAGGACGCCAATCCAGCCTTTATCGCGCTTAAGATCCTTCGGCGTAACGATTCCCGCCATTGCCGCTAATTCTCCTAACGCGTAGCCCGAAAGCTGCCGTGCCTGGCTCAGCAACTGGGCTTCAGATTCAGGGGGAGAAAGTAACGGACGGAGTTCTGGCATCGGGTTAACCCTTAGGTGAAAAAATGAGCAATGATTTTATACCGTGTGGACAGAGTTTATCTTTTTCCACATGCTTTATTCAATTCTATGATTTATATTGGTTTTTAGATTCACGTTCGCAGAGTTGCGCAACAGCGAAGCGGGTTTTCCAATTCTGGTCACTGACAATGAACAGGATCTTACACCATGTTATCCACAGAAAGATGGGATAACTGTGAAAAACCCCCACTACTGTTTCAATTTACAGCCTTGACGTGCGACGAAAATCGAATTTTCACACAAATTGTGCCTAACTTATTGGCATAATCTGTGGATAAAACCAACGCTGGTCGATCTTTCATCAGCGTGAAGATTGTATGCGTGATGCACATCACATTTCTGTGTGTTTATCTGCGTGGATCGGTTTTAACTTTATGAATGTATAAGAGTATTTTTGATATGTGACGAATGTCTTATTCGGACTGTTCTGGGTTTTCCCATAGTAATTCCGTACTTCTTCACAACTATATCCACAGAAAAGGTGAATAAAATCGCCTTGCTTGCCCTTCTTCTGTTTATAACTCGGCCTTTAACTGTGAGTTATTCAATTGTTATTAGAATATCGCACCCTTAACAGAGTGGTTTACCGCCCCTCAGGAGTGTGAAACAATCGTTTGTATATAAGGTTTATGTTGAGGTAGTCCGGTGATTGATGACGATGGCTACCGCCCGAATGTAGGGATAGTAATTTGTAACCGCCAGGGGCAGGTCATGTGGGCCCGGCGATTTGGTCAGCACTCCTGGCAATTCCCACAAGGTGGGATCAATGCAGGAGAGACAGCAGAGCAGGCGATGTACCGGGAACTCTTTGAAGAAGTGGGTCTCAGTCGTAAAGATGTACGGATCCTTGCTTCTACTCGTAACTGGTTGCGTTACAAGTTACCGAAACGTTTGGTGCGTTGGGACACAAAGCCGGTTTGTATCGGCCAGAAACAAAAATGGTTTCTTCTGCAATTGGTCAGCAGCGATGCTGAAATCAATATGCAAACCAGCAGTACACCTGAGTTCGACGGCTGGCGCTGGGTGAGTTACTGGTATCCGGTTCGACAGGTGGTGTCATTTAAACGCGATGTCTATCGCAGGGTGATGAAAGAATTCGCAAGTGTTGTCATGGCGCTTCAGGAGAGCACTCCTAAACCGCAAAGCGCACCTGCGTACAGACGTAAAAGAGGTTAAGCTACGCAAATTATGCTCACCCGCCTGCGCGAAATAGTCGAAAAGGTGGCCAGTGCTCCGCGTCTGAACGAAGCGCTGAATATACTGGTTACCGACATCTGTCTTGCGATGGATACAGAGGTCTGTTCGGTTTATCTGGCCGATCACGATCGACGTTGTTATTACCTCATGGCGACCCGGGGACTAAAAAAACCACGTGGTCGCACTGTCGCACTCGCGTTTGATGAAGGTATCGTTGGCCTGGTTGGCAGGCTGGCGGAACCTATCAACCTCGCCGATGCGCAAAAACATCCCAGCTTTAAATACATTCCTTCGGTAAAAGAAGAGCGTTTTCGTGCATTCTTAGGCGTACCGATCATTCAGCGTCGCCAGCTTTTAGGTGTGCTGGTGGTGCAGCAGCGTGAACTGCGTCAGTACGATGAAAGTGAAGAGTCTTTCCTCGTCACGCTCGCCACGCAAATGGCGGCCATACTTTCGCAGTCGCAGCTAAACGCGCTGTTCGGCCAGTACCGTCAAACGCGCATCCGTGCGCTGCCTGCCGCTCCCGGTGTGGCAATAGCCGAAGGTTGGCAGGATGCGACGCTGCCGTTGATGGAACAGGTCTACCAGGCTTCAACGCTGGATCCTGTGCTTGAACGCGAGCGACTGACCGGTGCGCTGGAAGAGGCGGCGAACGAATTCCGCCGCTACAGCAAGCGTTTTACCGCTGGGGCGCAGAAAGAAACGGCGGCGATCTTTGATCTTTACTCGCACTTGCTTTCCGATACCCGTCTGCGCCGCGAGCTGTTTGCGGAAGTGGATAACGGTTCGGTGGCCGAGTGGGCGGTTAAAACGATCATTGAAAAGTTTGCCGAACAGTTCGCCGCGCTGAGCGATAACTACCTCAAAGAGCGGGCCGGAGATTTACGCGCGCTGGGCCAGCGTCTGCTGTTCCACCTTGATGACTCTATCCAGGGGCCGAATGCCTGGCCGGAACGCTTTGTGCTGGTGGCGGATGAACTTTCAGCAACCACGCTGGCGGAGCTTCCTCAGGACCGGTTAGTTGGCGTGGTTGTCCGGGACGGCGCAGCCAACTCTCATGCGGCAATTATGGTGCGTGCGCTGGGTATCCCTACCGTTATGGGGGCCGATATCCAGCCGTCGGTGCTGCATCGCCGTACGCTGGTGGTGGACGGTTATCGCGGTGAACTGCTGGTCGATCCGGAACCGGTATTGATCCAGGAATACCAGCGTCTTATCAGTGAAGAAATTGAGCTGAGCCGCCTGGCGGAAGACGACGTCAACCAGCCAGCACAGTTGAAAAGCGGCGAGCGCGTGAAGGTGATGCTCAATGCGGGCCTCAGCCCAGAACATGAAGAAAAGCTGGGTAGCCGAATCGACGGCATTGGCCTGTATCGCACCGAAATTCCGTTCATGCTGCAAAGCGGTTTTCCTTCGGAAGAAGAACAGGTTGCGCAGTACCAGGGTATGCTGCAAATGTTTAACGACAAGCCGGTGACCCTGCGTACGCTGGATGTCGGCGCCGATAAACAGCTGCCCTACATGCCGATCAGTGAAGAGAACCCGTGCCTTGGTTGGCGAGGGATCCGCATAACGCTCGATCAGCCGGAGATCTTTTTGATCCAGGTTCGCGCTATGCTGCGTGCGAATGCGGCAACCGGAAACTTGAGCATTTTGCTGCCGATGGTAACCAGCATCGATGAAGTGGACGAAGCGCGACGTTTGATTGAACGCGCCGGACGCGAAGTGGAGGAGATGATCGGTTACGAGATCCCGAAACCGCGCATTGGCATCATGCTGGAAGTTCCGTCGATGGTGTTCATGCTGCCGCATCTGACAAACCGGATAGACTTTATCTCGGTTGGAACCAACGACCTTACCCAGTACATACTGGCCGTCGATCGTAACAACACACGGGTAGCCAGCATTTATGACAGCCTGCATCCGGGGATGTTGCGTGCGCTGGCGATGATTGCGCAGGAAGCCGAAAGAAGCGGTATCGATTTGCGCCTGTGTGGTGAAATGGCGGGCGACCCGATGTGTGTGGCTATTCTGATCGGTCTCGGTTTCCGTCATTTGTCGATGAACGGTCGTTCTGTCGCTCGCGTAAAATATCTGCTGCGCCATATCGATTTTGATGAGGCGCAAACGCTGGCGCAGCGCAGCCTGGAGGCACAGATGGCAACAGAAGTACGCCATCAGGTAGCGGCCTTCATGGAGCGTCGTGGCATGGGGGGCTTGATTCGCGGGGGATTGTAGGTCTGACAAGCGTAGCGCTATCAGGTATTACGGGGGATAGAGATTACCTATACAGATCTTTTACATCTTCCCGGCATCCGCTTCTAACCCCTTGTGCTATCATTCGCACCTTTGGAGCGCCTGCATTATGCAGGCGCGCTTATCAATTGCTGTCTGACTTCAGCGAAATAACAAGAACTTGTGGTGACAGATGACCAGTAGCTATCTGCATTTTCCGGATTTCGATCCGGTCATTTTCTCAATCGGACCCGTCGCGCTTCACTGGTACGGCTTAATGTATTTGGTGGGGTTTATTTTCGCGATGTGGCTGGCGACGCGCCGCGCGAATCGTCCGGGCAGTGGCTGGACCAAAAATGAAGTAGAAAACTTACTGTATGCGGGCTTCCTCGGGGTTTTCCTCGGTGGGCGTATTGGTTACGTACTGTTCTATAACTTCCCGTTATTCCTCGATAATCCCCTGTATCTGTTCCGCGTCTGGGACGGCGGTATGTCCTTCCACGGTGGACTTATCGGTGTGATCCTGGTGATGATTATCTTCGCCAAACGCACTAAGCGTTCGTTCTTCCAGGTTTCTGATTTCATTGCCCCGCTGATTCCGTTTGGCTTGGGTGCAGGGCGTCTGGGCAACTTTATCAACGGTGAGCTGTGGGGACGCGTTGACCCGAACTTCAAGTACGCCATGCTGTTCCCGGGCTCCCGTACCGAAGATATTTTACTGCTGCAAACTAACCCGCAATGGCAGTCTATTTTTGATACCTACGGCTCGCTGCCACGCCACGCCTCACAGCTTTATGAGATGGCGTTGGAAGGCGTTGTGCTGTTTATCATTCTGAACTTGTACATTCGCAAACCGCGCCCGATGGGTTCGGTGTCCGGTCTGTTCCTGATTGGTTATGGCGCGTTTCGTATTATTGTTGAATTCTTCCGCCAGCCGGATGCGCAGTTTACCGGCACCTGGGTACAGTACATCAGCATGGGGCAGATCCTCTCTATCCCGATGATTGTCGCAGGCATTATTATGATGGTTTGGGCGTACCGCCGCAGCCCACAGCAACACGTTTCCTGAGGAACCATGAAACAGTATTTAGAACTGATGCAAAAAGTGCTGGATGAAGGCACACAGAAAAACGACCGTACCGGAACCGGAACGCTTTCCATTTTTGGTCATCAGATGCGTTTTAATCTGCAGGAAGGGTTCCCGCTGGTTACGACTAAACGCTGCCATTTACGCTCGATCATTCATGAGCTGCTGTGGTTCTTGCAGGGCGATACTAACGTTGCCTACCTGCATGAAAACAACGTCTCAATCTGGGACGAATGGGCGGATGAAAACGGTAATTTAGGCCCGGTTTACGGCAAACAATGGCGCGCGTGGCCTACGCCAGATGGTCGCCATATCGACCAGATCACCACCGTGCTAAACCAGCTGAAAAATGATCCGGACTCTCGCCGCATTATCGTTTCCGCATGGAACGTCGGTGAGCTGGATAAAATGGCGCTGGCACCGTGCCATGCGTTCTTCCAGTTCTACGTGGCGGATGGCAAGCTCTCCTGCCAGCTGTATCAGCGTTCGTGCGATGTGTTCCTCGGCCTGCCGTTTAACATTGCCAGCTACGCTTTGCTGGTACACATGATGGCGCAGCAGTGCGATCTGGAAGTGGGTGATTTTGTCTGGACCGGCGGCGACACGCACCTGTACAGCAACCATATGGATCAAACTCATCTGCAGCTTAGCCGTGAACCGCGCGCGCTGCCGAAACTGGTTATCAAACGTAAGCCTGAATCAATCTTTGACTATCGCTTCGAAGACTTCGAAATTGAAGGCTACGATCCGCACCCGGGTATTAAAGCACCGGTAGCTATCTAACCTGTTTCATGCTGTCACAACCGACGCCCATGTGCGTCGGTTTTTTTTTGTCTCAAATCGCGTTCTTCGGCGTGGATTCCTGAAATATTGCAACGGCCTGTAACGCGCTAAATATTCCCCATAGCTCGCCGTAGAAACCGAATTTCCCGCTCGTTATTCATTTTCCTCACGCCATACTGGCGATATGAAAAAACAACAAGGTTACACGCTTCTCGAAACCCTGATTGCGATGCTGATTGTCGCGGCGCTTGGTGCATCTGGGCTGTATGGTTGGCAGCGCTGGCAGCAGCAACAGCGGCTGTGGCAGACCGCCTGCCAGGTGCGGGACTACCTGCTGCAACTGCGTGAAGATGCTAACTGGCGTAACCTCGATCACGTGATAAGCGTGATTCGGGATGGCACATCATGGTGTTTTGTCAGCTCTGCGGCTTCGCAAACCACGTGTCGACCCGCTTCGTCTTTGGTTTTTACACCGCTCTGGGACGACGTCGAAATGGCAGAGATAACACCTTCACTGGCCTTTTTTGGACTGCGCAATACGGCATGGGCCGGACATATACGCCTGAAAAATGCGACTGGGGAATGGCGCGTGGTGGTGTCTGGCTGGGGGCGAATCAGGCTTTGCGAGCGCGATGAGGCCAGATTATGTCAGTAAACGAACGGGGATTTTCACTGCTGGAGATGCTCATTGCCATGGCGATTAGCAGTATTTTATTGCTTAGCTCAGCACGATTTTTACCGGCACTACAGCGAGAGATTCTGCGTAACACGCGCCAGTTAATACTGGAAGATGAAATATGGCAGCGGGGCTACACCGTGGCGAAGCATCTTCAGCGGGCGGGGTATTGCCGGGGAAACTGTGTCGGTGAGGGGCTGGTGATATCGGCTAAGGGAGACTGTGTCATTGCCCGATGGGATGCCAACAGCAATGGCGTTTGGGAAAACAGTCCCGTGAAAGAGGCTGATTCTATTGGGTTTCGTTTACAGGACAAGGTGTTGGAAACCGTGCGTGGAGCCACCGGCTGCACTGGCAAAGGATGGGAGAAAATGACCGATCCGGCCACGATGCAGATTGAGGCATTCCAGGTTGAAAGGCTGAATTTCAGCGGATATTCCCCGCTTCTTACGCTGCGTTTGCGTGGAGTGAGCAATGACCAACCACAAAAAGTTGTTGAAGCGGTCTACAGCGTTACGGGATTCAACCTGTGAACCGTGAGAGAGGCGTATCCTCTCTGGCAATGGTCCTGTTGCTGCTGGTGCTCGGTAGTCTGCTGCTGCAAGGCGTTAGCAGACAGGAGGCCAGTTTTGCTGCGCGTGTGGCCACACAAAGTCAGGCGCTGCAGCGTCAGGCGGTAGTGCAATCCGCGATGGAATGGGGGCGTATGCAGCCCTGGCGCTTACAACCCCCCGTACAGTGTCGGCGCGTTCCCACGCAGGATGCCGCGGTTTGCCTGCGCCGGCTTACCAATAATTATGTGCTGCTTATTGCCCACTATGAAGGGATATCGTTATGGCGTCAGGGGGTGGTTATTGATGGCAACATAGAATTCTCGGCGCGTGGCTGGAGCGATTTTTGTCCGCTAAAGGAGCAGACGTTATGCCAGATCCCCTGAACAGACAGCGTGGCTTTAGTCTGCCGGAAGTGATGCTGGCAATGGTACTGATGATCATGATTGTGACCGCGTTGTCAGGATACCAGCGGGTACTAATGAACAGCTTTATCATCAGAAACCAATATCAGCAACTCTGGCGCCACGCCTGGCAGCAAACCCAGCTGTACCCGTTTTCATCGCCTGTGAACTGGCAGGTTAACCGAATGCAGACAACGAGAGCGGGATGTGTCAGCATCAACGTTATAATTTCTTCACCCCTCGGCAGGCAGGGTCAGATGACGCGTCTGCATTGCCCGAATCGTCAGTAGTCAGGAGTCGCTATGTTAAGGGTCTACCACTCCAACCGTCTGGATGTGCTGGAAGCGTTAATGGAATTTATCGTTGAGCGCGAGCGGCTGGACGACCCCTTTGAACCTGAGATGATCCTGGTTCAAAGTACCGGTATGGCGCAGTGGCTACAAATGACTCTTGCACAGAAGTTTAGTATTGCCGCCAATATCGATTTTCCGCTGCCCGCGAGTTTTATCTGGGATATGTTTGTGCGCGTGCTGCCGGATATCCCGAAAGAGAGTGCGTTCAGCAAACAGAGCATGAGCTGGAAGTTGATGACGCTGTTGCCACAATTGCTGGATAGCGATGACTTCGCATTGCTACGCCACTATCTGACGGACGACACTGATAAACGTAAGCTTTTTCAGCTTTCCTCGCGCGCGGCTGACCTTTTCGATCAGTATTTAGTCTACCGCCCTGACTGGTTGACCCAGTGGGAAGCGGGGCGACAGGTTGAGGGACTTGGCGAGTCTCAGGCCTGGCAGGCACCGTTGTGGAAAGCGCTGGTGGAATACACCGCGGAATTGGGCCAACCGCGCTGGCATCGTGCCAATTTATACCAACGATTTATTCAGACGTTGGAAAACGCGTCCGAGTGCCCACAGGGACTGCCTTCTCGGGTCTTTATTTGCGGTATTTCGGCGCTGCCGCCGGTTTATTTGCAGGCATTGCAGGCGCTGGGTAAGCACATTGATATTCATCTGCTATTTACCAACCCTTGTCGCTACTATTGGGGCGACATTAAAGATCCTGCCTGGCTGGCGAAGCTGATGGCTCGTCAGCGTCGGCACAGCTTTGAAGAACGGCATCTGCCGCTGTTTCGTGATAATCAGAAAGCCGAAGGATTATTTAACAGCGATGGCGAACAGGATGTGGGCAACCCGATGCTGGCCTCGTGGGGCAAGCTGGGGCGTGATTACATTTATTTGCTTTCGGAGCTGGAAAACAGTCAGGAACTGGATGCGTTTGTCGATATTACGCCTGACAACCTTTTGCATAATATTCAATCGGATATTCTGGAACTTGAAAGTAATGCCGTGGCGGGCGTTACGCTGGAAGAATATTCCCGTAGCGACAATAAACGCCGGCTTGAGCTGAACGACACCAGTGTGACTTTCCATGTCTGCCATAGCCCACAGCGCGAGGTGGAAATTCTTCATGACCGGCTGTTGGCCATGCTGGAAGCGGACCCAACGCTGACGCCGCGCGATATTATTGTGATGGTGGCGGACATCGACAGCTACAGCCCATTCATTCAGTCGGTCTTTGGTAGCGCGCCAGCCGAGCGTTACTTACCTTATGCAATATCTGACCGTCGGGCACGCCAGTCTCATCCCGTCTTACAGGCCTTTATCAGCCTGCTGTCGCTGCCGGATAGCCGTTTTGTCTCAGAGGATGTCCTGGCGTTACTGGATGTTCCCGTGCTGGCGGCGCGTTTCAACATTGATGAAGAAGGGTTGCGCTATCTTCGCTTATGGGTCAATGAATCCGGGATTCGTTGGGGAATTGACGACGATAACGTGCGTGAACTGGAACTTCCACCTACAGGTCAGCATACATGGCAATTTGGTTTAACGCGTATGCTGCTCGGCTACGCGATGGAAAGCTCGCAGGGCGAGTGGCAATCGGTATTGCCTTACGATGAGTCCAGCGGCCTGATTGCCGAGCTGGTAGGGCATCTGGCCTCGTTGCTGATGCAGCTTAATCTCTGGCGTAGAGGGTTAGCGCAGGAACGTCCGCTGGAAGAGTGGCTACCCGTTTGTCGGGAAATGCTTAATGATTTCTTCCTACCGGACGCGGACACCGAAGCGGCAATGACGCTGATTGAACAGCAGTGGCAGGCCATTATTACCGAAGGTTTAGGGGCCGAGTACGGCGATGCTATACCGCTCTCTCTGTTGCGTGATGAGCTAGCCCTGCGCCTTGACCAGGAACGCATCAGCCAACGCTTCCTGGCGGGGCCCGTTAACATTTGTACGCTGATGCCGATGCGCTCCATTCCGTTCAAAGTGGTGTGCCTGCTGGGTATGAACGATGGGGTTTATCCGCGTCAACTTGCGCCGCTGGGCTTTGATTTAATGAGCCAAAAACCGATGCGGGGCGATCGCAGTCGTCGAGATGATGACCGCTATCTGTTCCTCGAAGCATTAATTTCGGCACAGCAGACGCTCTACATCAGCTACATTGGCCGCTCTATTCAGGATAACAGCGAGCGCTTCCCGTCGGTGCTGGTACAAGAACTGATGGACTACATCGGGCAAAGCCACTACCTGCCGGGCGATGAATCGTTGACCTGCGATCAAAGCGAGGAAAGGGTAAAAGCGCACATAACCCGTTTGCATACCCGTATGCCCTTTGATGCACAAAACTATTTGCCGGGCGAACAGCAAAGCTATGCCCGGGAATGGCTGCCTGCGGCGAGCCTGTCAGGAAAAGCGCACACGGATTTTGTGCAGCCTCTGCCCTTTGAAATGCCAGAAACGCTAACGCTGGAAACGCTGCAGCGATTTTGGGCACATCCGGTACGCGCCTTTTTCCAGATGCGTTTAAGGGTCAACTTCCGCTCTGAAGAGAGTGAGATCCCGGATACGGAACCTTTCACTCTTGAAGGGTTAACCCGCTACCAGCTTAATCAGCAATTGCTTAATACGCTGGTTGAAGAGAACGATGCTGAACGACTGTTCCGCCGTTTTCGTGCGGCGGGCGCGCTACCCTATGGGCCGTTTGGCGAAATTCTGTGGGATACGCAGCGTCAGGAAATGCAGTCGCTGGCTGAACGCATTATCGCCTGTCGTCAGCCCTGTCAGAGCATGGAAATCGATCTTAACTGTCACGGCGTGCAAATCACCGGTTGGCTGCCGCAGGTGCAAGAGGACGGTTTGTTGCGCTGGCGCCCATCTTTGATAAGCATTGCGCAGGGTGTGCAACTTTGGCTGGAACATCTTGTCTATTGTGCCAGTGGCGGTAGGGGAGAGAGCCGATTGTTCCTGCGTAAAGACGGTGAATGGCGTTTTCCGCCGCTGGATGCAGAACAGGCGCTGCTGTACCTGTCGCAACTCATTGAGGGGTATCGGGAAGGCATGTCGTCACCGTTGCTGGTATTACCCGAAAGCGGTGGTGCATGGATAAAAACCTGTTATGACGCCGCAAATGATGCCATGTTAGATGACGATGCAACGTTGCAAAAAGCGCGCAGTAAGTTTCTGCAAGCCTATGAAGGCAACATGATGGTACGTGGCGAAGGTGATGATATCTGGTATCAGCGTCTTTGGCGTCAACTGGATGCTGATACGCAGGAGGCTATTGTTTTACAGTCTCAGCGCTACCTGTTACCGATTTTTCGCTTTAATCAGTCATGATGGTTGTATAAAAATTGCGCAATTCGATGGCTTCCACTATGATGCGCATTCTGTCACGGACTGATTCTTACAAAGAGAAGATGCTGGCTCGTTCAGCACATAGTCTTGCCCTGTTCAGATCATGTATTTATGCGTGGTTTGTAGTGAACAGGTGAATTCGTTAATGATGAGGTTTGTGAATGCCCCGCAGCACCTGGTTCAGCGCATTACTGTTGTTCGTCGCCCTTTGGGTTCCCGTAAGTCAGGCAGATACCGGTTGGCAGCCTTTAGCTGAAACCATCCGTAAAAGCGATAAAGACACCCGTCAGTATCAGGCCGTGCGCCTTGATAACGGCATGGTTGTGCTGCTGGTATCCGATCCTCAGGCCGTGAAATCCCTTTCTGCACTGGTAGTCCCCGTGGGCTCGCTGGAAGATCCGGACGATCATCAGGGGCTGGCGCACTATCTCGAACACATGTGTCTGATGGGCTCGAAAAAATACCCACAGCCAGACAGCCTGGCTGAATTCCTGAAAATGCACGGCGGTAGCCACAATGCCAGCACTGCGCCTTATCGTACGGCCTTCTATCTTGAAGTCGAAAACGACGCGCTGGTGGGGGCGGTGGATCGCCTGGCGGATGCTATTGCCGATCCATTGCTGGATAAAAAATATGCCGACCGCGAGCGTAACGCGGTTAACTCCGAGCTGACACTGGCGCGTACCCGAGACGGGATGCGTATGGCGCAGGTGAGTGCTGAGACGATCAACCCGGCGCACCCTGGCTCGCGTTTCTCTGGCGGGAATCTCGAGACATTAAGCGATAAACCGGGCAACCCGGTTCTGCAGGCATTACAAAAATTTCATGAAAAGTACTACTCTGCGAACCTGATGAAGGCGGTGATTTATAGCAATAAACCGCTGCCAGAGCTGGCGCGGATAGCGGCTGACACCTTTGGGCGCGTACCGAACAGGAATATCGCAAAGCCTGAGATTACCGTCCCGGTCGTCACTGATGCGCAAAAGGGCATCATCATCCACTATGTTCCGGCAATGCCGCGTAAAGTATTGCGCGTCGAGTTTCGTATCGATAACAACAGCGCGCAGTTCCGCAGTAAAACCGATGAACTGGTGACCTACCTGATTGGCAATCGTAGCCCGGGCACGTTGTCTGACTGGCTGCAAAAGCAGGGCCTGGTTGAAGGTATTCGCGCAGACTCCGATCCGGTGGTCAACGGGAACAGCGGCGTATTAGCCATTTCCGCGACGTTAACCGACAAGGGGCTGGCGAACCGCGATGAAGTTGTCGCGGCAATCTTTAGCTACCTCAATTTGTTACGCGAGAAAGGTGTCGATAAACGCTATTTTGACGAGCTGGCGCACGTGCTGGATCTCGATTTCCGTTATCCCTCCATCACCCGTGATATGGACTACGTGGAATGGCTGGCTGATACCATGATCCGCGTTCCCGTCGAGCATACGCTGGATGCGGTGAATATTGCTGACCAGTACGATGCGAAAGCCGTTGAGCAACGTCTGGCAATGATGACGCCGCAGAATGCGCGTATCTGGTATATCAGCGCGAAAGAGCCGCATAATAAAACCGCTTATTTTGTCGATGCGCCTTACCAGGTGGATAAAATCAGCGACAAAACCTTTGCCGACTGGAAGCAAAAAGCGCAGGGCATTGCGCTGTCGTTACCGGAGTTGAACCCCTACATTCCGGATGATTTCACGCTGATTAAGACGGATAAAAAATACGCTCACCCAGAGCTGATCGTTGATGAGCCGGATTTACGTGTGGTGTATGCCCCGAGCCAGTATTTTGCCAGCGAGCCGAAGGCTGACGTCAGCGTGATCCTGCGTAACCCGAAAGCCATGGACAGCGCCCGCAACCAGGTCTTATTCGCACTTAACGATTACCTGGCAGGGATTGCGCTCGATCAGTTAAGTAACCAGGCATCGGTAGGTGGAATTGGTTTCTCTACCAACGCTAACAATGGGTTGATGCTTAACGCCAACGGCTACACCCAACGTTTGCCGCAGCTTTTTCAGGCGCTGTTGAGCGGCTATTTCAGCTATACCTCAACGGACGAACAGCTGGAACAGGCGAAATCCTGGTATGCCCAGATGATGGATTCCGCAGAAAAGGGTAAAGCTTACGATCAGGCTATTATGCCGGTGCAGATGCTTTCTCAGGTGCCGTACTTCTCCCGCGACGAGCGACGTAAGCTGCTGCCTTCCATCACCCTGAAAGAGGTGATGACCTACCGCGACGCCTTAAAAACCGGTGCGCGACCTGAATTCCTGGTCATTGGCAATATGAGCGAAGCTCAGACGACGAGCATGGCGCGGGATATCCAAAAACAGCTTGGTGCGAACGGATCACAGTGGTGTCGCAACAAAGATGTGGTTGTGGACAAGAAGCAGTCCGTCATCTTTGAAAAAGCAGGCAGCAGCACGGATTCAGCGCTGGCCGCGGTATTTGTACCAACCGGATACGATGAATACGCCAGTTCAGCCTACAGCGCTATGTTAGGTCAGATTGTTCAGCCGTGGTTCTACAATCAGCTGCGTACTGAAGAACAGTTAGGCTACGCCGTATTTGCTTTCCCGATGAGCGTTGGCCGTCAGTGGGGAATGGGGTTCCTGCTGCAAAGCAGTGATAAGCAGCCGTCTTACCTCTGGGAGCGTTATAAAGCGTTCTTCCCGACGGCGGAAGCGAAGCTGCGGGCGATGAAACCTGAAGAGTTCGCGCAAATTCAGCAGGCGATTATTGCGCAAATGCTGCAGGCGCCGCAAACGCTGGGGGCAGAAGCCTCACAGTTAAGCAAAGATTTTGATCGCGGCAATATGCGCTTCGATTCACGTGATAAAATAGTGGCTCAGATTAAACTGCTGACGCCGCAAAAACTTGCCGACTTCTTCCATCAGGCGGTGGTTGAGCCGCAAGGCATGGCGATATTGTCACAGGTTTCCGGCAGTCAGAATGGGAAAGCAGAATATGTGCACCCGGAAGGCTGGAAAGTGTGGCAGACCGTCAGCGCGTTGCAGCAAACCTTACCCCTGATGAGTGATAAGAATGAATGATGCCGCTGAGTCCCTTGATCCACTGCGCTTGCCCCTGACGGGCGAGCGCCTGATTGAAGCCTCTGCGGGCACCGGTAAAACCTTTACCATCGCCGCCCTGTATTTACGTTTACTGCTTGGACTGGGCGGCTCTGCCGCCTTTCCTCGTCCTCTGACCGTCGAAGAACTGCTGGTGGTTACCTTCACTGAGGCGGCTACCGAAGAGTTGCGTGGTCGAATTCGTAGCAATATTCATGAACTGCGAATTGCCTGCCTGCGTGAAACCACCGACAACCCGCTATATGCCCGTTTGTTAGATGAAATTGCCGATAAAAAACAGGCCGCGCAGTGGCTGCTATTGGCTGAAAGACAGATGGATGAAGCGGCGGTGTTTACCATCCACGGCTTTTGTCAGCGTATGCTCAGTCTCAATGCCTTTGAGTCAGGCATGCTGTTCGAACAGCAGCTGATAGAAGATGAATCGCTGCTGCGCTATCAGGCCTGTGCGGACTTCTGGCGTCGGCACTGCTACCCGCTGCCCCGCGACATTGCGCAGGTGGTTTTTGAAACGTGGAAAGGACCGCAAGCGCTGCTGAGAGATATCGATCGCTATCTGCAGGGGGAAGCGCCGGTTATCAAGGCGCCACCGTCTGATGACGAAACGCTGGCCTCCCGGCATGAACAAATTCTCGCGCGCATTAACCAGATCAAGCAGCAATGGCGTGATTCTGTTGATGAGCTGGATGGCCTGATGGAAGCCTCCGGAATTGACCGGCGTAAATTTAATCGCGGTAATCAGGGCAAGTGGATCGAAAAGATCAGCGCGTGGGCGCAGGAAGAAACACAAAGTTACCAGCTTCCTGACGCGCTGGAGAAATTCTCACAGCGTTTTCTGGAAGAGCGAACCAAAGCGGGCGGGATAACCCCTCAGCACCCGCTGTTTGTCGCTATTGATGAACTGCTTAGCGAACCGTTAACTCTCCGCGATCTGGTGATCTCCCGGGCGCTGGCGGAGATCCGCTCGGCAGTTGCCGAGGAAAAACGTCGCCGCGGCGAGCTGGGTTTTGACGATATGCTCAGCCGGCTGGATGCGGCGTTGCGCAGTGAAAGCGGCGATGCGCTGGCGACGGCTATTCGTACTCGTTTTCCGGTCGCCATGATCGATGAATTCCAGGATACCGATCCACAGCAGTACCGTATTTTTCGTCGGATCTGGCAGCATCAGCCGGATACCGCACTGCTGCTAATTGGTGATCCGAAACAGGCAATTTACGCGTTTCGCGGCGCGGATATCTTCACCTATATGAAGGCGCGCAGCGAAGTCAGCGCACACTATACGCTTGATACCAACTGGCGTTCGGCCCCCGGCATGGTCAATAGCGTGAATACGCTTTTCAGCCAGATGGACGACGCCTTTATGTTCCGCGAAATCCCTTTCAGCCCGGTAAAATCCGCAGAAAAAAACCAGGCGTTACGGTTTGTTTTACACGGCGAAACGCAGCCAGCTATGAGTATGTGGCTGATGGAAGGAGAAAGTTGCGGCGTAGGCGATTATCAGAGCTACATGGCCCAGGTGTGCGCCACACAAATTCGCGACTGGCTTAAAGCCGGGCATTCTGGCGCAGCGCAACTGGTCAGTGGCAAAGCATCCAGCCCGGTACGCGCGTCAGATATCAGCGTACTGGTGCGTAGCCGCCAGGAAGCGGCGCTGGTCCGTGATGCGCTGACGCAACTGGCCATTCCCTCTGTCTACCTCTCCAACCGTGACAGCGTATTTGAAACACTGGAAGCGCAGGAGTTGCTATGGGTGCTGCAGGCGGTGATGACGCCGGAACGTGAGAACACGTTGCGTAGCGCGCTGGCGACCTCAATGATGGGGCTGAATGCGCAGGATATTGAAGCGTTAAATACCGATGAGAATGCCTGGGATGCGGTGGTCGAAGAATTCGACGGCTATCGTCAGATCTGGCATAAACGCGGCGTGATGCCGATGCTACGTGCGCTGATGACGGCTCGACAGATTGCAGAGAACCTGCTGGCGACGGCGGGAGGCGAACGTCGACTGACCGACATTTTACATATCAGCGAACTGTTGCAGGAAGCGGGCTCGCAGCTGGAAAGCGAGCATGCGCTGGTGCGCTGGTTGTCCCAGCATATTCTTGAACCCGACAGCAACGCGTCCAGCCAGCAGCTCAGGCTGGAAAGCGACAAGCATCTGGTCAAAATCGTCACCATCCATAAATCGAAAGGGCTGGAGTATCCGCTGGTCTGGCTGCCGTTTATCACCAATTTCCGCGTTCAGGATCAGGCTTTCTACCACGATCGTAGCTCTTTTGAAGCCGTGCTGGATCTCAGCGATGCTGAGGAGAGCGTTGAGCTAGCCGAAGCAGAGCGTCTGGCGGAAGATCTGCGTTTGCTGTATGTCGCGCTAACCCGTTCGGTATGGCATTGCAGCCTTGGCGTTGCGCCGTTGGTACGACGTCGGAGCGATAAAAAAGGGGATACCGATGTGCATCAGAGCGCCCTTGGTCGCCTGTTGCAAAAAGGTGAGCCGATGGATGCCGTGGGTCTGCGTAGCGCGATTGAAGCGCTTTGTAGCAACGATATTGCTTGCCAGACTCCCGCGCAGCCTGACGGTGAACCCTGGCAGGTTGCGCAGGCTGTTAGCAGCGAACTGAGTGCGAAAATACTGCAGCGTAAGCCCGGTGATAGCTGGCGCGTGACCAGTTATTCCGGTTTGCAACAGCGTGGACAGGGTATCGCGCAGGATCTGATCCCAAGACTGGATATCGATGCCGCAGGCGTCGGTGAGGTTATTGAAGAACTAGGACTCACACCGCACCAGTTCCCGCGTGGCGCTTCGCCGGGTACGTTCTTGCATAGCCTGTTTGAAAATCTCGATTTTACGCAACCGGTGGATCCGCATTGGGTCGAGGAGCAACTGGCGTTGGGCGGTTATGACGCGCACTGGACGCCGGTTTTGACCGAATGGCTGGACGCCATTTTGCAGGCGCCTCTCAACGAGACGGGCGTGAGTTTGAGCCAGCTATCCGCGCGTGAAAAACAGGTGGAGATGGAGTTTTATCTGCCGATTTCGCAGCCGTTGATGGCCAACCAGCTTGATGCGTTAATTCGCCAATACGATCCGCTCTCGGCGGGGTGCCCTGCGTTGGACTTTATGCAGGTTCGCGGCATGCTGAAAGGTTTTATTGACCTGGTATTTCGCCACCAGGGGCGTTATTACCTGCTCGATTACAAATCGAACTGGCTGGGTGAAGACAGCTCCGCCTATACGCAGCAGGCAATGGCCTCTGCCATGCAGGCGCATCGCTACGACCTTCAATACCAACTTTATACCCTCGCGCTGCATCGCTACTTACGCCATCGCATTGCTGATTACGATTATGAACGCCATTTTGGCGGCGTTATCTATCTCTTCCTGCGCGGCGTTGACAGTGAAAATCCGCAGCAGGGAATTTACGCGACCCGACCTGACGGAGAGTTGATTGCATTGATGGACGAGATGTTTGCCGGTGCGGTGCAGGAGACGATGTTATGACAATCCAGAAACGATTTCTGGAGGCTGTTGAGCAAAAACAGCTCCGGCCTCTGGATGCTCAGTTCGCGCTGGCGGTTGCCGGAAGTGACAACCCTGCCGTTGCGCTGGCTGCGGCGTTGCTCAGTCGTGAAGCGGGAGAAGGGCACGTCTGCTTACCGCTTTCACGGTTATCTCTGAGCGAGGACGCGCATCCTCTGTTAAGCGCCTGGCTCGCTGAAACGGGCGAACCAGAAGACTGGGCGGAATGTCTGCTGGCTTCCAGTGCGGTAAGCCGTGGCGAGCAACCCACGCCGCTGGTGCTGTACGGCGATCGCTTGTATCTGAACCGGATGTGGCACAACGAACGTACGGTAGCTCGCTTTTTCAGTGAAGTGAACCACGCTATTGAAGTGGATGAACAACGGCTGACCCACACGCTGGCGGCGCTGTTTCCGCCATCGGAGGGGGTTAACTGGCAAAAAGTAGCCGCTGCTGTTGCGCTCACCCGCCGGATATCGGTGATCTCAGGCGGACCGGGGACGGGAAAAACGACAACGGTCGCAAGGCTGCTGGCGGCGTTGATTCAAATGGCCGACGGTGAGCGCTGTCGTATTCGACTGGCGGCGCCAACGGGAAAAGCGGCTGCGCGCCTGACCGCCTCACTAGGCGCGGCGTTACGAGAACTACCGCTAACCGATGAGCAAAAGAAACGCATCCCCGATGACGCCAGTACGCTGCATCGATTATTAGGCGCTCAGCCTGGCAGTCAGCGCCTGCGTCATCATGCGGGAAACCCGCTGCATTTGGATGTGCTGGTGGTGGATGAAGCCTCGATGATTGATTTACCGATGATGTCGCGCCTTATCGATGCGCTGCCGCCGCACGGACGGGTGATTTTTCTGGGCGATCGCGACCAGCTCGCTTCCGTCGAAGCGGGGGCCGTGCTGGGGGATATCTGTGCTTTCGTCGGTGACGGGTTTACCCCGGAACGCGCCCGCCAGCTCAGTCGCCTGACCGGGAGCGCTATTCCTGCCGGTTCGGGAATTCAGGCAGCAGCGTTGCGCGACAGTCTGTGCCTGCTGCAAAAGAGCTACCGTTTCGGCAGCGATTCCGGAATCGGTCAGTTGGCCGCGGCGATTAATCGCGGCGACAAAACTGCGATAAAAACGGTGTTCCAGCAGGGATTTAGCGACATCGAAAAACGCACGCTACACAGCAGCGAGGATTATGCCGCGATGCTGGATGAGGCGCTGGCGGGATATGGGCACTACCTGGATTTGTTGCACGAGGGTGCGGAGCCGGGGGCTGTCATTCAGGCCTTCAATGAGTATCAACTGCTATGCGCCCTGCGGGAAGGTCCGTTTGGCGTTAGTGGTTTGAATGAACGCATTGAGCAGGTGATGGCGCAAAAACGTAAAATTCATCGTTCGACGCATAGCCGCTGGTATGAGGGAAGGCCGGTGATGATCGCGCGCAATGACAGTTCGCTGGGATTATTTAACGGTGATATCGGCATTGCCCTTGACCGTGGACAGGGCCTGAGGGTGTGGTTTGCGTTGCCGGATGGTTCTATCAAATCGGTGCAGCCCAGCCGCTTGCCTGAACATGAAACCACCTGGGCGATGACGGTGCACAAATCGCAGGGATCTGAGTTTGACCACGCGGCGTTGATTTTACCCAGCCAGCATTCACCCGTGGTTACCCGCGAGCTGGTCTATACCGCCGTTACCCGCGCGCGCCGCCGCCTGTCGCTGTATGCCGATGAGCGGATATTGAGCCGCGCCATTGCTACCCGCACTGAACGCCGCAGCGGACTGTCAGCATTATTTAATGACGGCATGATGTAGATGTAGGCCGGATAAGCGTCAGCGACATCCGGCCTAAAAAAGATGTGCCAGCGATGTAGGCCGAATAAGGCAGTTATGCCGCATCCGGCAACCACTCCTATGCCAAATCCGCCATCAGCACTTTTGACCGCCGCTGATAGTTGTACATCTCTTTCTTGCTTTCCGGCAGCAGGTCGATATCCACCGGCGTGAAGCCGCGTTCCTGGAACCAGTGGATGCTGCGTGTGGTTAACACAAACAGCTTGCTCAACCCCATTTGCCGGGCCTGCGCGGCGATTCGTTCCAGCAACACTTCCCCGCGTGACGAGCTACGGTAGTCCGGATGCACTGCTACACACGCCATTTCGCCAATTCTCTCTTCCGGGAAAGGGTACAGAGCGGCACAGGCGATGGTCAGGTTATCACGCTGAATAATGGTGAATTTGTCGATCTCCATTTCCAACTGCTCGCGCGAGCGGCGCACCAGAATACCTTGCTGCTCCAGCGGGCGGATAAGCTCCAGAATCCCGCCGATATCGTTAATGGTAGCGCGACGGATCTGCTCGGCACTTTCCATTACGATCTGCGTACCGATCCCGTCGCGGGAGAACAGTTCCTGCAGCAATGCACCATCTTCCTGATAACTGATCAGATGGCAACGGCGTACGCCACTGCGACAGGCCTTCACTGCCCCACGCAGGAAGCGCACCGTGCCGGAGCTGTAATCGCCTTTCTCTTCCTGCAACTCAACACGAGCCTGAGCTTCGTTAGGAAACAGCTCGGAAATAATATCGCCGTCATCGTTGGTGACACCCTGAGAGGAGCAAAAGCCGATCATTTTCTCGGCCTTCAGTTTGATAGCCAACTGCGTGGCGACCTCCTCTGACGTCAGGTTAAAGCTCTCACCGGTGACAGAAACGGCAACCGGGCCCATCAGCACAATTGCGCCGCTGTCTAACTGGCGGTGAATGGCATCTTCATCAATACGACGAATACGCCCGCTATGGCAGTAATCTACGCCGTCATCAACGCCCAGCGGCTGAGAGATAATAAAATTACCGCTAACCACATTGATGTGAGCACCCTGCAATGGCGTATTATTCAGGCTCATCGACAGGCGGGCGGTAATATCAAGCTGAAGTAATCCCGCAGCCTGCTTGACCAGCTCCAGCGTTTTAGCGTCGGTAACGCGCGTATTTTTGTGGTACACCGGCTCATGATGATGCGCCGCAAGATTGGCATCAATCTGCGGTCGTGCGCCATAGACCACGACCAGGCGGATGCCGAGGCTATGAAGAAGACCAATGTCATTGACGATACTGGAAAAGTTTTCATGCTCGATGGCTTCGCCGCCCAGCATAATGACAAACGTTTTTCCCCGATGGGTATTGATATAGGGAACAGAATGGCGGAATCCCTGTACCAGTTCGGTTCTACGCTCCTTCACCACGGCACACCCTCATTGCATGATTATTCGTAATTTGTGTATTTTTATTCTGTTTTTGCGCTGTGCGCAAGCGTAATTTTTACCCATGCCGAAGATTTTTCTCAGTAATGCCGTGAATATAAAAAGAATGTTTACCCTTTTATAGATGACAGATTATGCGTCATTCGCTAAAGTTTCCGGTCAATTCGGACGTTTTACGTATTACCTCTAAAAAAGATTTCTTTTGCTCGGGAGAAGCATGTCGGGATCCAATTCAGCAATCAGTCGCCGCCGTTTATTGAAAGGTGCGGGTGCTATGTGGCTTTTGAGCGTCAGCCAGGTGGGTCTGGCGGCCGTGAGTCAGGTCGTTGCCGTACGTATCTGGCCTGCGTCCAGCTACACTCGCGTCACGGTAGAATCTAACCGTCTGCTGAAATACAAACAGTTTGCCCTGAGTAATCCTGAGCGTGTGGTTGTGGATATTGAAGACGTTAATTTGAACTCGGTGCTCAAGGGTATTGGTACGCAGATTCGTCCTGACGATCCGTATATTAAGTCGGCGCGCGTTGGCCAGTTTGATCCAAAGACCGTGCGGATGGTGTTCGAGCTGAAACAGAATGTGAAGCCGCAACTTTTTGCGCTGGCTCCGGTGGCAGGCTTTAAAGAACGTCTGGTGATGGATCTCTATCCCGCGAATGCCCAGGACGTTCAGGATCCGCTGCTGGCATTGCTGGAAGATTACAACAAGGGCGATCTGGATAAACAGGTGCCACCTGCACAAAGTGGCCCGCAGCCGGGTAAAGCGGGGCGCGATCGTCCCATTGTCATTATGCTGGATCCAGGCCACGGCGGAGAAGACTCCGGTGCGGTGGGGAAATACAAGACGCGTGAAAAGGATGTGGTGCTGCAGATTGCCCGCCGCCTGCGAGCCCTCATAGAGAAAGAGGGCAACATGAAGGTCTTTATGACACGAAATGAAGATATCTTCATTCCGCTTAAAGTCCGCGTGGCGAAAGCGCAGAAGCAGCGTGCTGACCTGTTTGTCTCTATTCACGCCGATGCCTTTACCAGTCGACAACCCAGCGGTTCGTCGGTGTTTGCGCTCTCGACCAAAGGTGCGACAAGTACCGCCGCGAAATATCTGGCGCAGACCCAGAACGCCTCGGATCTCATTGGTGGCGTCAGTAAGAGCGGTGACCGCTATGTCGACCACACCATGTTCGACATGGTGCAGTCGCTGACCATCGCCGACAGTCTGAAGTTTGGTAAAGCGGTATTGAGTAAGCTTGGCAAAATCAACAATCTGCACAAGAACCAGGTTGAACAGGCCGGGTTTGCGGTACTAAAAGCGCCGGATATCCCGTCTATTCTGGTCGAAACGGCATTTATCAGTAACGTTGAGGAAGAGCGCAAACTCAAAACGGCGACCTTCCAGCAGGAAGTTGCAGAGTCTATTCTGGCAGGGATTAAAGCCTACTTCGCCGATGGGGCGACGCTGGCGAGAAGGGGATAACAAAAAAGCGCTGAAAAGCGCTTTTTTTATGGGCGGCAGAAACAAAAAAACACCCGTTAAGGTGTTTAATGTGTTGGTTGCGGGGGCCGGATTTGAACCGACGACCTTCGGGTTATGAGCCCGACGAGCTACCAGGCTGCTCCACCCCGCGTCACCGTACTGCTTATATTTTATCAAATTTGATTGGTTGCGGGGGCCAGATTTGAACTGACGACCTTCGGGTTATGAGCCCGACGAGCTACCAGGCTGCTCCACCCCGCGTCCGTCTTTTTGCTTCGTATTTCAAACTACATCAGCGTTGGCTTTCCTCGTTCACCTCAGTCACTTACTGGAGTAAGCTCCTAAGGATTCACTGCGTCGCCGCCTTGCTGTGATTCGAACTACTTTGCAAAAATCTTACATCAAATTTTAATTGGTTGCGGGGGCCAGATTTGAACTGACGACCTTCGGGTTATGAGCCCGACGAGCTACCAGGCTGCTCCACCCCGCGTCCGTGGATGCGCACTATACTCTGCTCGCATTTTCATGCAACCCTTTTTTCACCTTGATCACGTTTTTAGGGTGAAAATGAACAAAAACAACGCATTCTGGATTATTTTTTGCTCAAAATTTGCGTTCGGGTATGTATACGCATTTCATTAGGTTCGGGGGTTTGTTATCTTCGTCTCGCATTCAGGCAACATAAGACGAGAACAATGAAAGGACGTTGGGCAAAATATCTTCTGGCGGGAGCTGTAGTCGCGATGCTCGCCGCGTGTTCCTCAAAACCCACCGATCGTGGGCAGCAGTATAAAGACGGGAAATTTACCCAGCCTTTCTCACTGGTGAACCAGCCTGATGCGGTTGGCGCGCCAATCAATGCCGGTGATTTCGCCGAGCAGGTTAATCAAATTCGCAGCGCTTCGCCACGTTTGTACGGCAACCAGAGCGACGTCTACAACGCTATCCAGCAATGGTTACGTGCGGGCGGTGATACGCGCAGTATGCGCCAGTTTGGTATTGATGCCTGGCAAATGGAAGGGGCGGACAACTACGGTAACGTCCAGTTTACCGGTTACTACACACCGGTTATCCAGGCGCGCCATACGCGCCAGGGCGAGTTTCAGTATCCTATCTATCGCATGCCGCCAAAACGTGGGCGCTTACCCTCTCGTGCCGAGATCTACGCGGGCGCGCTAAGCGACAATTATATTCTGGCATACAGCAACTCCCTGATGGATAACTTCATTATGGATGTTCAGGGCAGTGGTTACATCGATTTTGGCGATGGCAGCCCGCTCAACTTCTTTAGCTATGCCGGGAAAAACGGCCACGCCTATCGCAGTATCGGTAAAGTGCTTATCGACCGTGGCGAAGTGAAAAAAGAAGATATGTCGATGCAGGCTATTCGCCACTGGGGTGAAACGCACAGCGAAGCCGAAGTGCGTGAGCTGCTGGAGCAGAACCCATCGTTTGTCTTCTTTAAACCGCAATCTTTTGCTCCGGTGAAAGGGGCCAGCGCGGTGCCGCTGATTGGCCGCGCGTCCGTAGCTTCTGACCGTAGTATCATTCCTGCGGGCACAACGTTACTGGCGGAAGTCCCGTTACTGGACAATAACGGCAAGTTTACCGGCCAGTACGAACTGCGCCTGATGGTGGCGTTAGATGTGGGTGGGGCTATTAAAGGGCAACACTTCGACATCTATCAGGGTATTGGCGCTGACGCCGGACACCGTGCCGGGTGGTATAATCACTACGGTCGCGTATGGGTACTAAAAACAGCGCCGGGTACGGGTAACGTGTTCAGCGGTTAATGGCGGGATGGCACTTCGCTTATCAAGCCTACATTATTGAGTAGGCCTGATAAGGCGTAGCCGACATCAGGCAGTCAGACTGCTCGGTATTAATGAATTTGAGGTTCTATGTCTGTGGTTATTAGCGATGCCTGGCGCCAACGTTTTGGCGGTACGGCACGTCTGTATGGCGAAAATGCGTTGCAGCTGTTTGCCCAATCACACGTTTGCGTTGTTGGGATTGGTGGAGTAGGGTCATGGGCGGCGGAAGCGCTGGCGCGAACCGGTATTGGCGCTATCACACTCATCGATATGGATGATGTGTGCGTCACCAATACAAACCGCCAGATCCATGCGCTGCGTGATAACGTCGGTCTGGCAAAAGCTGAAGTGATGGCGGAGCGTATCCGACAGATTAACCCGGAGTGCCGGGTGAACGTGGTCGATGATTTTGTTACGCCAGATAACGTTGCTGAATATATGAATGCGGGATTTTCGTACGTCATCGATGCGATTGATAGCGTGCGCCCAAAAGCGGCACTGATCGCGTACTGTCGGCGTAACAAAATTCCGCTGGTGACCACCGGTGGTGCGGGCGGACAGATCGATCCTACGCAGATTCAGGTCGTTGATTTGGCAAAAACCATCCAGGATCCGCTGGCGGCCAAGCTACGTGAGCGGCTGAAAAGCGATTTTGGCGTGGTGAAAAACAGCAAAGGCAAGCTGGGCGTGGACTGCGTGTTCTCGACCGAAGCGCTGGTTTACCCGCAGGCGGATGGCTCGGTATGTGCGATGAAAGCGACGGCGGAAGGGCCGAAGCGTATGGATTGCGCGTCCGGGTTTGGCGCGGCCACCATGGTGACAGCCACATTTGGCTTTGTTGCTGTCTCCCATGCGCTGAAGAAGATGATGGCGAAGGCCGCGCGTCAGGCCTGATAGTGTCGGATGTCGCTACGCTTATCCGACCTACGGTTCGTGCAGTGTTGTAGGCCGGATAAGACATATCAGCGTCGTCATCCGGCTTTCTGGGCCGCCTCGAGAATCGCCTCGTTCAGAGCATGTAGTCCCTGGCTACGCGAGGCGCTGAGCTGAGCGCGTAAACCCAGTTCGTCAAATAACGCCATCGGAGAACGCGCCAGTAACTCGGCTGCCGTTTTACCTTCGACCGCGGTGAGTAATACCGCCAACAGTCCACGTACTATTCGACCTTCGCTGTCGCCGAAGAAATGCAGAGTGCCATTCTCATGAAGAGTATGCCCCAGCCAGACGCGGTTTTCGCAGCCCGCAATTTCTTTGGCCTGCGCCTTTAGCGCATCCGGGAGCGCCGGCAACTGCTTACCCAGCAGAATCAGCTGGCGATATTTATCTTCCCACTGAGTAAGCGGGATAAAGGTATTGCGTAACGTCTCTTCGGTTACGGTTGTGCCAAACGGGTGTCCGGCGAACTGAGGGCTTGTCATTAATCCACCAATATTTCCAGCGCGCGGTCGACGGCTGCGACCAACGCATCCACATCGCTTTGGGTATTATAAGGGGCAAATGAGGCGCGTAGTGTTCCGGATACGCCAAGTTCCGCCAGCAGCGGTTGTGCGCAGTGTTGCCCCGCGCGCAGCGCAATGCCATATTCGGCCAATAGAGTGACCATATCGCTGTGATGAACACCCGCGAAATCAAAGGCTAACAGACTGGAGTCCTGGCAGCGGAAGGAACGAAAGCCAGGGCGTTTCGCGAGGGCATCTTCTGCCAGCGTCGCCAGACCCCGGCTCCAGTTTTCGGCCTGCGCAACGTCGACGTCCGCCAGCCATTCGAGCGCCGCGCTTAGCCCGATAACGCCTGCAACGTTAGGCGTACCGGCTTCCAGCTTCCATGGTGCGGGCTGAGTGGTGAAACCGTCAAAACTGACTTCGCTAATCATCTTACCGCCCCCAAGCCAGGGAGACATGGCTTCCAGCAGTTCCGGCTTACCGTACAGCACGCCAATACCGGTGGGGCCATATAGCTTGTGGCCTGAAAACGCATAGAAATCAATATCCAACTGCTGTACATCGGCAGGGTAATGCACAATCCCCTGGGCACCATCAACCATCACCACCATGCCAGCCGCATGGGCGAGCGTAATGGCGCGGACCAGATCCGGGCAGCCACCGGTGACGTTCGACATTTGCCCGAGCGCCAGAATGCGGCTGTGCGGGGTAATGAGCTGCGTGAGGCGCTCAACGTCTGGCAATAAATGGGGGGTGAGTGGGAGTTTGACGACCTTAGCCCCCGTTTGCTCCGCGACCATCAGCCAGGGAACGAGGTTGGCGTGATGTTCCGCTGCGCTAACGATAATCTCATCACCCGGTTGAAGGCGTGGACGCGCATAGCTTTGGGCAACCATGTTGATCGCTTCCGTTGTGCCGCGGGTCCAGACGATGGTTTTGTCATCCGACGCATTAATCAGGTGTGCGACTTTTTCCCGCGCGGCTTCATAGCGTGCGGTCAGGCGCTGGGCTTCAGCAAACTGGCTGCGATGGACGTTCCCGGCACTCAGGCTATAAAACTGATGGGTAGCTTCAATGACCGCCTGTGGCTTCAGCGCCGTAGCAGCACTGTCGAGATAGACGCCAGCATCGTTGAGTGCGGGAAATTGTGCGCGAAACTGCGCGGGGTTAAAAGCGTTCATGGTATTCCTCAGTTCAGTAAACCGATCGTGGCGCAAAAAGGGCATTGATACAAGGGTTGTGCTAACCATCGGAATACTCTGGATATCCTGGCAAAGCCCGTTCAGTGTCTTATGCTAAATAGCGTTAGGCGAACAATTTTGCCTGTTACGGAGTATGTTTTTAATAGCATAAATCGCTTTAAGGAGAAGAAGATGAAAAAGACTGCCGCCATTATTTCTGCCTGTATGCTGACTTTTGCCCTGAGCGCCTGTTCTGGTTCGAATTACGTGATGCACACCAATGATGGTCGATCAATCGTAGCTGATGGTAAACCACAGACCGATAATGAGACGGGGATGATTTCGTATAAAGACGCTAACGGCAACAAACAGCAGATTAACCGCACTGACGTGAAAGAGATGGTAGAACTGGAGCAATAATAGCCGGTCGGCCATCGACGAAACGTGGACAAAAAAAAGCACCGCAATTTGGCGGTGCTACATTAATCACTATGGACAGACAGGGTAAATGTACAGGAAGTGAAAAAGGGTAGCTTTGCTACCATGGTCTGAATCGCAGACCAATTGCAAACACAACAACACAACATCACAACCGTAAGCCAAAAGCCCACCAGAACACGCATTCCGATAAAACTTTTCGTTCCGGCTTCAGGAAGTGCCGCCACTATAGGTATTTGCTGGTAGAACCTCAACGGACAATTTATAATGGCTCAGATAAAAAAAACTAATAGGTTACAGCCTGTTAGCTAATTGTTAAATTCATTTAACATCAAAGCCTAAAAGTCATGTCAAAACGATTACCACCCTTAAATGCGTTACGTGTTTTTGATGCTGCAGCGCGTCATTTAAGCTTTACTCGCGCAGCAGAAGAGCTTTTTGTGACGCAGGCCGCAGTAAGTCACCAAATCAAGTCACTTGAGGATTTTTTGGGGCTAAAACTGTTTCGTCGACGCAATCGATCTTTGCTGTTAACGGAAGAAGGTCAAAGCTACTTTCTCGACATTAAAGAGATTTTTTCGCAATTAACCGACGCGACGCGTAAACTTCAGGCACGCAGTGCAAAAGGTGCGCTTACCGTTAGTTTATTGCCCAGTTTTGCGATCCAATGGCTGGTGCCCAGACTCTCTAGCTTTAACTCAGCTTATCCGGGAATCGATGTCAGGATCCAGGCGGTGGACCGTCAGGAAGACAAACTGGCTGATGATGTTGATGTGGCGATTTTCTACGGACGCGGTAACTGGCCGGGTCTGCGCGTTGAAAAATTGTACGCAGAATATTTATTGCCGGTCTGCTCTCCGCTGTTGCTTACCGGTGATAAACCGCTAAAGACACCGGACGACCTGGCAAAACACACGTTATTGCATGATGCGTCGCGACGAGACTGGCAAGCCTATACGCGCCAGCTTGGCCTGAATCATATCAACGTGCAGCAGGGACCTATCTTCAGCCATAGCGCCATGGTGCTACAGGCTGCAATCCATGGACAGGGGATCGCGCTGGCTAACAACGTCATGGCGCAGTCCGAAATTGAAGCCGGACGTCTGGTCTGTCCGTTTAACGATGTTCTGGTCAGCAAAAACGCATTTTATCTGGTTTGTCATGACAGTCAGGCAGAACTGGGTAAAATAGCCGCCTTCCGTCAGTGGATTCTGGCGAAAGCGGCCACGGAACAAGAAAAATTCCGCTTTCGTTATGAACAATAATTTACGTAGGGTATTCAAATGACCAGCCGTTTTATGCTGATTTTTGCCGCCGTAAGTGGCTTTATCTTTGTGGCGTTGGGCGCCTTTGGGGCACATGTTCTGAGCAAAACCCTCGGTGTTGTTGAAATGGGGTGGATTCAGACCGGCCTTGAGTATCAGGCGTTTCATACGCTGGCTATCTTTGGCCTGGCCGTCGCCATGCAACGGCGCATTAGTATTTGGTTTTACTGGAGTAGCGTGTTTCTGGCATTAGGTACAGTGCTGTTTAGCGGCAGCCTGTATTGTCTCGCGCTCTCTCATTTACGCCTGTGGGCGTTTGTTACCCCTGTCGGCGGCTTCAGCTTCCTCGTAGGCTGGGCGCTGATGTTAGTGGGCGCTATTCGATTGAAACGTAAGGGCGTTAGCCATGAATAAGGTTGTATTGTTGTGTCGCCCAGGTTTTGAAAAAGAGTGCGCCGCAGAAATTACGGATAAAGCAGGACGCCGGGAAATCTTCGGTTTTGCCCGCGTGAAAGACAATGCGGGTTACGTCATCTTCGAATGCTATCAGCAGGACGATGCTGAAAAGTTAGTGAAAGAGCTGCCGTTTAGTTCGCTGATTTTTGCTCGTCAAATGTTTGTGGTGGGCGAGCTGCTGCAATACTTACCGCCGGAAGATCGTATTACACCGATCGTTGGCATGTTGCAGGGCGTGGTGGAAAAGGGTGGCGATCTGCGAGTAGAAGTTGCCGACACCAATGAAAGCAAAGAGCTGGTTAAATTTTGCCGTAAATTTACCGTACCGTTGCGTGCAGCGCTGCGCGAAGCGGGCGTACTGGCAAAGTATGAAACGCCAAAGCGTCCGGTGGTTCACGTCTTCTTTATCGCCCCTGGCTGTTGTTATACCGGCTATTCCTGGCCTGACAATAACTCACCGTTTTACATGGGGATTCCGCGTCTGAAGTTTCCAGCCGATGCGCCGAGCCGTTCAACGCTCAAGCTGGAAGAAGCGCTGCACGTGTTTATCCCTGCCGATGAATGGGATGAGCGTCTGGCGAACGGAATGTATGCGGTGGATTTAGGCGCCTGCCCTGGCGGATGGACCTATCAACTGGTTAAACGCAATATGTGGGTTTACTCCGTGGATAACGGTCCGATGGCGCAAAGCCTGATGGATACCGGGCAGGTCACCTGGCTACGTGAAGACGGATTTAAGTACCGTCCGAATCGCAACAACATTTCGTGGATGGTCTGTGACATGGTGGAGAAGCCGGCGAAGGTTGCCGCGCTGATGGCGCAATGGCTGGTCAACGGCTGGTGTCGTGAGACGATCTTCAACCTCAAGCTGCCGATGAAAAAACGCTACGAAGAGGTATCACAGAACCTGGCTTACATTCAGGCCCAGCTTGATGAACATGGTGTAAATGCCCAGATTCAGGCGCGTCAGCTGTATCATGACCGTGAAGAAGTAACCGTTCACGTACGTCGTCTGTGGGCTGCCGTCGGCGGTCGTCGCGACGAGCGATAAGGCTACAACCCAGGCCGGATGGCGGCGTAATCGCCCTATTCGGCCTGGATTGCTTCAATCAGCTGTGTATCTGAAACAATATGCGTCACATCATCCAGATGCCCAATTCTGGCCTCTCCCGAACGATTAAATTTACTTTTATCGATCAGTAATAAAGACTGCGATGCACGCTTAAGCAGAATGGATTTGAAGTCTGCGTTGGTTGCATTTGAGTCCCAGAGCGCGCCGTCGCTGTCGATCCCTTCACAGGAAAAAATAAACAGGTCAATCTCGAGTGGTTTTAGCTGCGAGATAAGCGAGGGATTAACGTAGCAACCGTATTTGCGCTCAAGGCGACCGCCGGAGCTGATAAGCTGAATGTGTTCACGTTTAGCCAATTCCTGGCAGATGGGCTGGCTGTTGGTAAAAACGTGAATGTTGATGTCCGGTAACTGTCGCGCAAGATACCAGCAGGTAGAGCTGGCGTCTAAGGCAATCACCATACCTTCTTCGATCCATGCCAACGCTTCACGGGCGATATCCGCTTTGTGTGCATAGTGGCTTTTGAGTCGAATATGAAATGGGTCACCGCTGTCCTGATTTTCCCGGTGAATAACTTTGGCCCGACCGTGGTTGCGTAACACTTTTCCCTGGGTCTGTAACTCGCTGAGATCGCGGCGGATGGTCTCTTTGCTGACGTTAAGCTGCAAAGCCAGGGCTTCGGTTGTCAGGCTTTTGTGGTTAGTAAGCAGATCTACGATTGCCTGCTGGCGCGCCGCTTTCATGTTCTGATCCTCATCTTATGATGAATGCCCGTACCTGACGGGCATTCTGACCAGAGATTACGGCGTTACCCCTTTTTTTAAAAGAATATTCCCGTACTTTGCCCGCTCTCCTGTGATAACGATCGCAAACGCCTTTTGTGCTCGTTCGTAAAAGGCATAGCGGTCAATACGCGTGATGTCCGGGCAGGGGGTCTGCAATGAAAGCGCCTGACGATAGCGAGTCTCAACGTCAGGATCGAGAGTGTCACCTTCAACCGCAGCCATCATCACCAGCGGTGGGGCGTAGCTGTCCAGTTCAAATAGCGGAATAAGCGCCTGCAGCAGATCGCTGACCAGCAGACCGTCAGCGCGGATGACCTGTGGCCCCATGCTGTTGGCCGGGAAGTGGGCATCGGAAAAGATAATCTCATCGCCGTGTCCCATTTCGGCCAGCACTTTCAGTAAGTCGGGGGAAATTAAGGGAGATATCGTTTTAAGCATGTTACTCGACTCCTGTGAGTTCGGATTCGGTTTGCGGATAGAAGTAACGGTACTGATAGCGCACCTGTTCGCGTGCCTGCTCCGGAGAGGTAAATTCCCCGATGCCTGACCAGGCAAACATTGCGGCGCCTGCCACGGTGGTTTCGGCATCATCCAGCACTTTGACAGGGATCCCGAGAACGTTCGCTTTGATTTGGTTCCACAAGATGTTGCGGCTGCCCCCGCCAACTAATAGCAGTTCAGTGGCCTGGAAATGGCCGATTTTTTCCAGCGTTTGCAGATTCCGCTGCAGCTGTTCTGTCAGTCCTTCCAGCGCGGCGCGATAAAAGTGTCCACGGGTAGTATTGAGGGTAACCCCTTGCCAGCCCGCATTCTGACAGGCCAGCAGGTCGCAGTGCATCTTCACCCCTTCGGCACCAGCGGGAATATCCCGAGCTTCATCAATCAACGTTTGCCAGGGCGTGTCCGCGGTCCATAACAGCTTACGAACCCATTCAAGCACACCGGAGGCCAGCCACTGCATACCGGGATTGTTAAGCCCAGTCTGACTATCCAGCTCACAGGTGGAGCCCGCATAATGACTGAGCAGGGAGGTGTTTACCTGCGCACTGCGTACCATCAGAATTTCCCATGTGCCGGAAGAGAGTACCGGTTCATCCTGTTGGGCTCCTGCGCCAAATAGCGCAAACTGTGTGTCGTGTCCGGCAGAGATGACTGGAATACCCTCTGGAAGTCCGAGCTGGCTGGCGGCCTCGCGTTGCAGTACCCCAATTTGTTCGCCTGCTTCAACCAGGCGCGGAAACAGGCGACGCGGTATGCCTGTTGCCTGCAAAATGTCCTGGCTGAAATCACGTTGCTGGATATCCAGCATCTGGCTGGTTCCCGCCATGGTGATGTCAGTTGTGAACTCGCCGGTTAAACGTTGGTTGATAAGCGACGAGATAAACAGCCAGGCGTGCGCCTGTTCCAGTAATTGCGGGTGGTTCTCTTTCAGCCACACCAGTTTGTACAGCGTATTGAAGCTAAACGCCCCAACGCCGGAGATTTCCTGCAGTTGCTGCGGTGACATGTAGCGATGGATATTCTCCATTACCGCTGCGGTACGTGGGCATTTCCAGCTGATCACCGGGTACAGTTGTTTGCCGTTCTTATCCACCAGCGCGCCATCCACGCCGAAGGTGGTGACGGCGATCCCGCGAATTTGGCAGGCGGCCAATTGTGAGGAAAGCCGCTGACAGCAGTCGGCAAAGCGCTGCAGAATGGCCTCCAGCGACCATTGGTGCCAGGCACTGTTTTCTGCGGCGATGTCACTGGCGTTCGGGGTCGCTGCGCGGGCGACAATCTTTCCCTGTCGGTCAACGGCAATGGCCCGTACGTTGGTCGCGCCACAGTCGAGAACCAGAATAACCTCTTGTTTCATAATTGCTCCTGGGAGATTACCTATTGCCGGATGGCGGCTTCGCCTTATCCGGCCTACAAAACCGTGTGCTTCGTAGGCCGCGCCGCCATCAGGCAATCGCTCGATGTTTAACGCTTATACAGCGGACCGTAGTTCTGACAAGCGCGGTAATCCTGACCTTCCGTATCCATACCGTGGGCGGCCCAGGAGGAAGGACGATAAATTTTCTCGTCTTCCACGTTGTGCATGCACACCGGGATACGCAGCATGGCAGCCAGAGTGATAAAGTCCGCACCTACGTGACCAATCGTCAGCACCCCGTGGTTAGCGCCCCAGTTAGCCATGACGGAATAGACGTCGCTGAACGGGCCCTTGCCGGTTAAGCGCGGAGCAAACCAGGTGGTTGGCCATGTGGAGTTGGTACGCGCATCAAGCTGGTCGTGCATATCTTTCGGCAACTCCACGCTCCAGCCTTCCGCGATTTGTAGCACCGGCCCCAACCCTTTGATGATGTTGATACGGCTCATGGTGAACGGCACACCGCCTTCAGTCAGGAAGCGAGATGAGTAACCGCCCCCGCGGAAGTATTCGTGAATAGCCGGGCACCATTCGGTTGCCGCCAGGCATTCATCCGCCTCTTTCTGCGAGATTTCCCAGTGTGGTTTCATGGTCGGTTTACCTTCGCTGTCGCGCTGTTTGCAGGAACCGTCCAGTGCCGCAGAACCGGAGTTAATCAAGTGAATAATGCCGTGCTCAGCAAGACCGGTCAGCGGTTTACCCGTGACGCGTTCAACCGCCTCTGGCGACCAGTAGGTACGCACATCGGCAAAGACCTGGGCCGTGCCGGTGAGTTGATGGCCGAACAGCATCGCCACGCCGTTCAGGCTGTCGTTTTCGGTTGCGACAACGAACGGTTCACGAACGCCATTCCAGTCAAAGGAGCTGTTGAGCAACGCTTCGGCGGTATCGCCATTTGGGTATTGATCGGTCCAGTGACGCTGGCCCTGGAAGCCTGCGGCGATCGCGTTATAGCCCAGGGATTCTTCGACCAGACCTTTGTCTGCCAGCTTTTTGTTACCCTGCATCATGTCGCGAATGCACATAGCCATCAGCAGGCTTTCTTTTAGCACTGCGCGGCTTTGTTCTGCGTTACGCTTATATTGCTGCGCGTTCTGATCTTCGCCGTAGCGGAAGTTTTTGTCCGCCCACGCCAGCGCCATTTCCAGCTCGGTTTCATCATAGATTTTCTGGTCAATGCGACGACGCAGTTCGGTCATATCAACCGCCTGCACCTTCATACCCAGCCAGGATTCAAAGAAGTTATGGTCGACGATAGAACCGGCGATGCCCATTGATACACCACCGACAGACAGGTAGCTTTTCCCTTTCATACTGGCGACCGCTAAGCCGGCACGGGCAAAGCGCAGCAGTTTTTCTTCAACATCGGCAGGGATAGATGTGTCGTCTGCATCCTGTACGTCATGACCATAGATGGAGAAGGCAGGAAGGCCTTTTTGGCTGTGAGCTGCCAGTGCGGCGGCCAGGTAAACCGCCCCCGGACGTTCCGTGCCGTTGAAGCCCCAGATCGCTTTAGGGCGCATCGGATCCATGTCGATGGTTTCACTGCCGTAGCACCAACATGGGGTAACGGTAATCGTCACGCCAACATTCTGGCTGCTGAATTTTTCTTCACAGGCTGCGGATTCCGCCATGCCGGCGATACAGGTATCGGCAATCACACATTCAATTTGTGCGCCGCAGGCATGACGAAGTTTTTCAGTGATAAGCGCTGCGGTAGCTTTAGCCATATTCATGGTTTGCTCTTCGAGCGACTCACGTACACCCATACGACGTCCGTCAATAACCGGGCGAATACCAATTTTTGGTAAGCTGATTTTTTTCATCACAGATTCCTCACGTTATTCGGATAAATATTCAGTTGGCTGCCGTTTGTGAACGGAAGCGGGCAAAAATAAAGATGATGGCGAAGCAAAGCGCCGGGACCAGTTCAGCGGTCGGGATATTGCCAGCGGCATCGCTGACAAAGCCCATCACCGGGGTCACAATGCCGCCGCCAATGATGGTCATGACGATAAAAGACGAGCCGTATTTGGTGTCTTGTCCCAGATTTTTGATCCCCAGAGAAAAAATGGTTGGGTACTGAATCGACATAAATGCGCTGCACAACGTCAGGGCCAGCAGGCCGATCTGGCCACCGGTGAAGGCGGAAATCAGGCACAGAATCATGGCAAGCAGGGCATATGCGGCCAGCACTTTATGCGGCGCAAAGCGACTGATAAGCCAGGTGCCGGAGAAACGACCGATAAAGAAGCACACCATGGTGCCGGTCAGGTAGTTGGCGGCGAAACCTGGCGTCATGCCTGGGATCTCTTCGATTGCGTAGCGAATCAGGTAGCTCCAGCAGGCAGTTTGTGCACCGACGTAGCAGAACTGCGCCAGTACCGCCCAACGCCAGTGGCGAATGCGCACCAGGCGGGAAAGGGACGCGGAGAATGAACTCTGAGCGTTGTCACTGTGATCGTCACTTTGCAGGGTCGGAAACTTGGTAAACATGATCAGCAGGGCGACCAGCAAAACGACCGCGACGATGATCATATAAGGGGTTTGAACCGATAACACCAGGCTGTGCTTGTAGGCGCTTAGCTGTTCTGGCGCCATCTTATCGAGTACGTCTTGAGATTGATGTGGCACATTAGACAAAATAAGACTTTGCCCAAAAACAACCGCAATAATGGCACCAAATGAGTTAAAAGTTTGCGCGAGATTTAATCGGAAGTGACCGCCGCTTTCCGGGCCCAGTACGGTTACAAAGGGGTTGGCAGCCGTTTCCAGACAACCTAAGCCCGCCGCAATAATAAATAGACCGATCAGGAATAAGGTGTAATTCATTACCTCAGCCGCTGGCCAGAATAATGCTGCACCGATGGCATATAAAAATAATCCGGTAATAATGCCTGCTTTATAACTAAGTTTTTTCATCAGGATCCCGGCTGGGATTGGAATGACGAAATAACCAAAATAAAAAGCAGATTGAATCAGACCAGCCTGAAAGTTTGTTAATGTAAAAGCTTGCTGAAATTGTGGTAATAAAATGTCATTAAGATTATTGGCAACCGCCCAAAGAAAAAACAGTGAACAGAGTAACGCGAAGGGAATGACATAATTTTTTGTCTGCCCCCGCTCTACCGCATGAAAACTTTGTGTTTGTATTGATGTGTTTCCCATAGCATCCTCATCAGTTCATAAGCATGTTCAACAGCTTAAGAGTACGATTGGTGATTTTTACCAACCTGCTAATCCAGGTGAGTTCCGGTAACCTGCCAGATAAAATTGGCCTTCATGAATGAACTCATGAATTCATTTTCAAATAAAAACCGGCCATTAATATGATGGTGGTCACATTTATGCTCAGGGTGTGGGTTTATGTGATTATCATCACTTTAATTTCTTTAAAACAATGACCGTTTGAGAAAAATAAATTAAAAAGCCACAGGGATAATGCCCGAATTAATTAGTTAAGTGGAAAACGGGCAATGGTAACAATTTATTCGCAAATGACCGTTTTACAATGGTTTTATTAAGAACGGACATTTTGGAATTGTAATATTATGCCTGCATGTTTTTATTCAGCGTTATTAGTTGATGAACATCACAAAATCCAGTGCTAAAAATTCCCTTCTCTTTATTCAGCATGATGATAGTTAGCAAATACCCGCTTAAATCAACAGAGCGTCGAGGTATTAGCAATGTTCTGTTGTCGCATTTTGACTCACTGAGAGAGGTAAGTAATGGAACGAAATACGCTGGCACGGCAGATTATCAATACCTGCCTGGAAATGACCCGTCTGGGGTTGAATCAGGGGACTGCGGGTAATGTAAGTGTGCGTTACCAGGACGGGATGTTAATTACCCCGACGGGTATTCCGTATGACAAACTCACCGAATCCCACATAGTGTACATCAACGCTGAGGGGCAGCACGAGGAAGGGAAATTACCTTCCAGCGAGTGGCGGTTCCATATGGCCGCTTATCAGACGCGTCCCGATGCTCAGGCGGTGGTCCATAATCATGCCGTGCATTGTACTGCTGTTTCTATTCTCAATCGGCCAATCCCGGCAATCCATTACATGATTGCGGCGGCTGGCGGTAACTCAATTCCCTGTGCGCCATATGCGACATTTGGTACGCGTGAGCTTTCCGAGCACGTTGCGGTAGCGCTGAAAAACCGAAAAGCAACGCTGTTGCAGCATCATGGGCTGATCGCCTGCGAGGAAAATCTGGAAAAAGCCCTGTGGTTAGCGCATGAAGTGGAAGTGCTGGCGCAGCTTTATCTCAGCACGCTGGCGATTACCGATCCGGTTCCGGTACTGGACGATGAGGCTATCGCTATTGTGCTGGAAAAATTCAAAACATATGGATTGCGTATTGAGGAATAGGAGATAAAACGATGGCGAACAGAATGATTCTGAACGAAACGGCATGGTTTGGCCGGGGAGCTGTTGGCGCATTAACCGATGAAGTTATTCGTCGTGGTTATCGCAAAGCGTTGATTGTGACTGATAAAAATCTGGTGCAGTGCGGCGTTGTTGAGAAGGTGACTTCCCGAATGGATGCTTCAGGTCTGGCATGGGAAATCTATTCAGGCGTTATTCCTAATCCAACCATTGCGGTAGTGCAGGAAGGATTGAGTGTCTTTCAGCAAAGCGGCGCAGACTATCTGGTCGCCATTGGCGGTGGCTCCCCGCAGGACACCTGTAAAGCGATTGGCATTATTAACAATAACCCGGAGTTTGCGGATGTACGCAGCCTTGAAGGGTTATCGCCGACACGCTTCCCGAGCGTGCCAGTTATGGCTATCCCAACCACTGCGGGAACGGCGGCGGAAGTGACCATTAACTACGTGATCACTGACGAAGAGAATCGGCGTAAGTTTGTTTGTGTCGATCCACATGACATCCCGCAGGTGGCGTTCATTGATGCTGACATGATGGACGGCATGCCTGCTGCATTAAAAGCGGCTACTGGCGTAGATGCACTGACTCATGCCATTGAAGGCTACATCACGCGGGCTGCGTGGGCGCTTACCGATGCGCTGCACATTAAAGCCATCGAAATTATTGCCGGGTCATTACGCGGTTCCGTTGCGGGCGACAGCCAGGCGGGGGAAGCGATGGCTCTGGGCCAGTACGTTGCCGGGATGGGTTTCTCCAACGTAGGTCTGGGATTAGTGCATGGCATGGCACACCCGTTAGGCGCGTTCTACAACACGCCGCACGGCGTCGCGAATGCCATTTTGCTGCCGCACGTGATGCACTATAACGCCGAATTCACCGGGGAAAAATTCCGCGATATCGCCCGGGTAATGGGGGTTAAGGTTGAAGGACTGACGCTGGCAGAGGCACGCAAAGCGGCGGTGGATGCCGTCTTCGCCCTTAATCGCGATGTAGGTATCCCACTGCATCTACGCGATGTTGGCGTCCGTAAAGAGGATATTCCTGCGCTGGCGCAAGCCGCATTTGACGATGTTTGTACCGGGGGAAACCCGCGTGAAGCGAACCTTGGGGATATCGTTGAGCTGTACCATACCGCCTGGTAATCACCTGGCACTTATCCGGCCTACAGGGTTGTACAATAAGTAGGCCGGATAAGCGCAGTGCCATCAGGAAATAAGGCTACCGCGCCAGTCGTAGCTGCTGTAGGTTTCCGTCGATATGTAAGTCTGTTTGCAGCCGCGCGATATCGCGGCACAAAAATGCCATCTCCCGATGTTCTTCGAGTTTCTTGCGCCATTTCTCCGGTACGTCATCCAGGTGTTCATACAGCGCTTCCAGCGTTGGAAACTGTGCCAGCAGTTGTGTGGCACTTTTAGGACCAATACCGGCAACCCCCGGTATTTTAGAACTGCTGATCCCGGCCAGTCCCCAGTAATCTGGCAGCTGTTGCGGCAGTACGCCAAACTCTTTCTCGATAAACGGCGCATCCAGCCAGCGTTTCTGGAAATAATCGCGAATCCGCAGCGTTGGGGAGAGTAGCTGACAGTAGCCTTTATCGGTTGAGACGATAGTCGCCTGGTGTCCCGCCTGGCTAACTTTCACCGCCAGAGTGGCGGCTAAATCATCGGCTTCATTCCCGCTGGATACCCAGCAGCAGACGCCGCGCTGTTCAAAAGCGGCGCGTAAGGCGGGCATTTCCTGGTGTAAATCGTCAGGCATCGGCGGGCGACCGGCTTTGTAGTCAGGTAACCGTTGGTGACGCCAGCCGCTGTTACGCGCTTCGTCATCAAATACCGCCACGGCGTGCGTGGGCTGACTGTGCACAATCAGCTGATCGAGCGCGTGCTGGCATGTCTCCACGCAGGGGGAGCCCTGTACGGCGTGAATACGGCGGATGAGATTCAGTGCATCAACAATGAGCAGGTGGACGGCCACGGTGTTCTCCCTAACAAATTAGTCTGTAGGGTAACATTCACGACGAGTGGAGACGAGCATTGCGAAAGAGCGCTATCCGTAAGCCTGATAAGCGAAGCGCCATCAGGCAATAAAAGCCGGATGCGGCGAGCGCCTTATCCGGCCTACAGATACAAAAATGTGCTGAGAATTAATCGCAGGTGACAATCTTCATCGCCAGACCACCACGAGAGGTTTCGCGGTATTTGGCGTTCATGTCTTTACCAGTTTCGTACATGGTCTCGATAACTTTATCGAGGCACACGCGTGGTTCACTGGTACGGCGCAGCGCCATACGTGCAGCGTTCACCGCTTTAACCGAAGCAATGGCATTACGCTCAATGCACGGTACCTGAACCTGGCCGGCAACCGGGTCGCAGGTCAGACCCAGGTTGTGTTCCATACCGATTTCTGCCGCGATGCACACCTGCATTGGGCTACCACCCAGCAGTTCAGCCAGACCAGCCGCTGCCATGGAGCAGGCGACGCCAACTTCACCCTGACAGCCGACTTCGGCACCAGAGATAGAGGCGTTCATCTTGTACAGTGAACCAATGGCGCTCGCGACCAGCATGTAGCGTGCCAGCGAGTTAGCGTTCACTTCACGGATAAACTTGTCGTAATACGCCAGTACGGCAGGAACAATCCCGCATGCACCGTTGGTTGGTGCAGTCACCACGCGTCCACCGGCTGCGTTTTCTTCGTTCACGGCCAACGCGAACATGTTGATCCAGTCAACAACCGCCATCGGGTCGGTGGTGGTTTTGTCGCTGCTGACCAGCATGCGACGCAGCGCAGCAGCACGACGCGGAACGCGCAGTTTGCCCGGCAATACACCTTCGGTGGTGATGCCGCGTTCAATCCCGCTACGCATCACTTCCCAGACGTTAGCAAAGTGCTGTTCCAGCTCTTCTTTGCTGTGCAGCGCCAGTTCGTTTTGCATCATCAGACCGGAAAGCGACAGGCCGGTTTCCTGGCAATGACGTTGCAAATCAGCTGCGGATTTATACGGATATGGCACGTTTACCGGAGAGTTGTTCGGTAAACCAAAATGTTCTTCATCAACGATGAACCCACCGCCAATGGAATAGTAAGTCTGGCTGTAAATAGCCTTTTCGCCCGCCAGTGCGGTAATGCGCATCCCGTTTTCGTGCAGGGACAGATTGTCCGCATGGAAATTCATGCACTTGTCGACCGGGAACTCGACCTCATGTTGACCGTCTGCCAGCAGCAAACGCCCATGAGTATTCACATCCTGGATAAAGGACGGAATGGCATCAATGTCTACGGTATCCGGCAGATTACCCGCCAGGCCCATAATTATCGCGATGTCGGTATGGTGACCTTTCCCCGTCAGAGATAAAGAGCCATAGACATCAACCACTACGCGGGTTACGTCAGTGAGAATTCCGCGTGCAATCAGGTCATCCGTGAATTGTTTGCCTGCTTTCATCGGGCCAACAGTGTGGGAGCTGGAAGGGCCAATGCCGATTTTGAAAATATCGAATACGCTAATCATGAGGCGTCCATTGTGTATCGAGGTGCGCCGCCCCGAGGAGCGGCGCAGGGGAATTAACTGAACAGAGAGTAGAAAATAGCGGAGATAGCGATCAGGCCCATAATCACAACGAAGACGTTGCTGATATGGCCGCTGTACTTACGCATTGCCGGTACTTTCTGAATGGCATACATCGGCATCAGGAACAGAATCATCGCGATGATTGGGCCACCCAGGGTCTCAATCATGCCGAGGATGCTTGGGTTCAGCGTCGCCACAATCCAGGTGGTTACCAGCATGAACAGCGCAGTGATTTTGTTCAGTTTGTTGATTTCGATGGATTTGCCTTTGCCACGCAGAGACTTAATCACCATACCATTGAAGCCTTCACGTGCGCCCAGGTAGTGGCCCAGGAAGGATTTGGTGATAGCGATAATCGCGATGATCGGTGCCATCCAGGCAATAATCGGCGCGTTAAAGTGGTTCGCCAGGTAAGACAGAATCGAGATGTTCTGCTCTTTCGCTGCAGCCAGGTCCGCCGGAGTCAGGCTGAACACGCAGCTGAAGACGAAGAACATAACGGTCAGTACCATCATGATGTGAGCGAATGCCAGAATCTTGGAGCATTTTTTCTCTGCTTCATCACCGTACTCTTCACGCTTCGCCACGGCGAAGGAGGAGATGATCGGGGAGTGGTTGAAGGAGAACACCATTACCGGAATTGCCAGCCACAGGGTCAACAGCAGGCCGTTGCCGGTGGTTGCCGCAGAGTCAAAAGACATGGTTTCCAGAATCGCACCGCTCCACTGAGGGATCAGGTACAGCGCCAGCAGCATCAGAGCCGCAACAAACGGGAATACCAGGATGCTCATCGCCTTAACGATCATCTGCTCACCGAAGCGCACGATGGTCATCATGCCGACAATCAGGATCAGTGACAGGATTGCGCGCGGCGGCGGCGTAATCGCCAGCTGGTGGGTCAGGAAGCTTTCAACCGTGTTGGTGATCGCTACGCTGTAAACCAACAGAATCGGGTAGATAGCGAAGAAGTAGAGCAGGGTAATCAGTTTACCTGCACCAACACCAAAGTGTTCTTCTACAACTTCGGTGATGTCTTCACCCGGATTTTTACCGGACAGCACAAAGCGAGTCAGACCGCGGTGTGCAAAGAAGGTCATTGGGAAGGCAAGGATCGCCATGATGATCAGCGGGATCATACCGCCTACGCCTGCGTTAATCGGCAGGAACAATACACCCGCCCCAATCGCCGTGCCGTAAAGGCCCAGCATCCACATGGTGTCTGTTTTGCGCCATGCGCTGCGGGTCTGGCCCGTAACGATAGTGCTGGTTTGAGTGTTTTCCATCTATTTCTCCTGGAGGAAGCTTAAAAAGTCGGGTTTGGGGTCAATCCAATGAGAAAGTACCCGACTGTAAATCGAAATTCGTTGAGCGATTTTTATATAATTTTTCGCCGTAATAATTTTCGGGCGGAAAGATACATTTTAGTAATGAATGTATCAGTGATCGGGATCCCAAATGCAATAATCCACCTTTTATGTGGATAAATTTGGGCCATTAATCTGTTAAAAAATAGTCAAAGCGAATTTACGGGCGCGAAGGCTAACATTAACGACATATCTCGTGAAAGCGAAGGCGCGAAGATAGGCGTGTTCAGCTGTAAAAACTGTTGTTTTTAGATGATTTCGGCGACTAATAATAATTTTCTAAGATAAATCACGGTTGGTTTTTCAAGGTAATCGTTTGCGTGACGCGCTGTTTTTAATGAATCATCACTGGTATTTATATGATTGTCGGGGCTATGTGACTGGTATCACTAAAAAAAGCCGGGAGGCAAGTGCGCCAAACCCGGCTTTGATATGGACAAAACTGTCACCGCTATAGCGCTGCTAGCGGGTGTTGAAGGTTAGGCGCAGATCTCGTAACAAGGGATATACGCAGTGCCCGGTAACTTCATACGATGTTGTGCAACAAAGCCCTGCAGGAGATCGTCCATGCGTCGCATCATTTCGCGGTCACCGTGGATTTTGTACGGGCCAAACTCTTCAATAGCGCGGATCCCGACTTCCTTCACGTTACCTGCCACAATACCGGAGAATGCACGCCGTAAATCGGCGGCCAATACTTCAACGGGTTGATCCGGGTACAGCTTCAGGTTGGCCATGTTTTCATGGGACGGCTCGAACGGCATCTGCAGATCGGGCGCGATACGAATCGACCAGTTAAAGCTGTAAGCATCTCCTGTGTCGCGACGGTTTTCTTTCACCAGCGGCATCGCTTTTTTCATCAAACGCGCAACTTCCGCCGCATCGTCAATGATAATGCGATAGTGGCGACGCGCATCTTCCCCTAGCGTGTGCACGATAAATTCGTCCAGCACGCGGAAGTAATCCGCACTCTCTTTTGGTCCGGTCAGGATCAGCGGTAGAACCTGATCTTTGTTGGCCGGATTCATCAGGATCCCCAGCAGATACAGCAGCTCTTCTGCTGTCCCTACGCCACCCGGGAAGATGATAATACCGTGGGCGATACGCACGAACGCTTCCAGACGTTTTTCAATGTCCGGCATAATGATCAGTTCGTTTACCAGCGGGTTAGGCGGTTCAGCGGCGATGATTGACGGTTCGGTCATGCCAATAAAGCGGCTGTCTTTGTATCGCTGCTGGGCGTGACCGACCGCAGCGCCTTTCATTGGCGCTTCCATCGCCCCCGGACCGCAGCCGGTACAGATGTTCAGTTCGCGTAGACCCAGTTGGGTGCCGACGCGACGGGCATACAGGTACTCATTTTCGTTGATTGAGTGACCGCCCCAGCAGACGACCATGTTCGGCGCTTCACCAACGTGTAGCGCCCGCGCATTACGCAGGATCGAGAATACGAGGTTGGTAATATGTACCGAGCTTTCGAGATCCAGATGCTGAAAACGACCGGCGTTATGGATCTGTCCATTGACGAACAGAATGTCGCGCAGTACGGCAAACAGGTTAGCCTGTAGCGCACGAATAATGCGTCCATCAACAAACGCATCTTCAGGTGGGTTGATCAGTTCCAGCTTCACGCCCCGTTCGCGGCGCAGTACGTTAATATCGAAACTTTCAAAGCGGGACAGCAGTTCTTTACTGTTGTCGGTCAAACTGCCGGAGTTCAGAACGGCAAGCGAACAGTTACGAAACAGTTGATACAGGTCGCTGCTGGCCGTGCGTTTAAGCATATCGACTTCCAGCTGCGACAACATGTCCATTGAGCCAAGCGGGCTAATATGTGTAATCAAGTAAACTCCTTATGGGACGCAACACGTCATTCCCTATTGATTACAATAGCCCTGGCTTATGACCTTTCACAACCTTGCGCGCGGAATCCGGCACGCAAAATTGAGAAAAAAGATTACTGACGTACCAAACGACCGGTTGCCGGAGTGAAATCGGTGTTGGTGCGCCATGGGTTAATGTCCAGGCCGCCACGTCGCGTGTAGCGTGCATAGACGCTCAGTTTCTCTGGCTGGCAGAAGCGCAGAATGTCATTGAAAATACGTTCCACGCACTGCTCATGAAATTCATTATGGTGGCGGAAGGAGACCAGATAACGTAGCAGCTTCTCTCTGTCGATTTTCCGTCCACGATACTGAATTTGTATGGAGCCCCAGTCGGGCTGGTGGGTGATCAGACAGTTGGATTTCAGTAGATGGCTGACCAGCGTCTCTTCGACTGCCTTTTCACCGCTCACGGCATTTTCCAGATACGCAGTGCTGAACTGATAGTTGTCGATGACGATATCCTGATTGTCGATACAGGTCCCATTAAAGTGGGCTATCGGCTGCCCTTCCAGTTCGTCAAGGCGGTACAGCGCCACGCTGACATCGCCCTGAGCGCAGGCGCGCAGATCGTTTTCCAGCGTCTGGCGTACCGCGTCCCAGGAATCAAAACGCGTCTGGTTAAAACTGTTCAGGTACAGCTTAAAGCTTTTAGATTCAATCAGATTTACGCTGGTGTAATCCAGCTCCACATGACCGACCGCAACCTGCGGTAAGCCGTTGGCATTCAGCCACGACAGTTCATATAGCGTCCAGATATCCGCACCGTGAAAAGGCAAGTTATCGGCCTTTAAATCCAGCGGGTCGCGATTCAGGCTGCGCGGAACGCCCTGCAACAGACTTGCATCGTAATTGTCTCGGTAATCCGTTGATTTACCGAGTGTCAGGTCGTTAAGCGCCTGATGATTTTCATAAGAGGACATGTTTCACCGTCATAAACCAGATACACTATGCGACAAGTGTATCCTGGCTTTTGTGAAGAGAGAAATCAGTGGACGAATTGACAGCGCAGGCGTTGATAGCCTTTACGACGCGTTATTGCGACGCATGGCATGAAAAAAACAACAGTTGGCCGCTCAGCGAAGAGCTGTATGGCGTACCTTCTCCGTGCATCATTTCTTCCACAGACGATGCGGTATTTTGGCAGCCTCAACCTTTTGTCGGCGAAAATAACCTCAATGCGGTTGAACGGGCCTTTGATATTGTGGTACAACCTGCCGTTCACGCTTTTTACACCACCCAGTTTGCTGGTGATATGCACGCGCAGTTTGCGGATGAAAAGCTCACGCTGCTGCAAACCTGGAGTGAAGATGACTTCAGGCGCGTTCAGGAAAACCTGATTGGTCATCTGGTAACGCAAAAGCGCCTCAAGCTATCACCTACGCTTTTTATTGCCACACAAGATAATGAGCTTGACGTCATTTCGGTGTGCAATCTGTCCGGTGAAGTGTGCAAAGAAACGCTGGGAACCCGTAAACGAACGGTGCTGGCGGCCTCACTTGCGGAATTCCTCACTCAACTTAAGCCAGTTCTGTAATCCAGTTTGCCCTGAATCTTGTGAGAGATCTCTTACAAACCCTGTAGGACATTGCCAGGTGATAAGTAAAGACTTAATGAATTGATAAAATAATAATTTATTATTATTCAATTGGTTAGTGTTTTATTGTCAACTTTCATACGAAAATAATCGTAAGGGTAAGCCTGTAAGCATCTTGTAAGACAAAGCGAAACAGGCGATTCTATATCTGTCGACAAGGAGTCGCACAACGAAGAGAACATCAGGATGATGGCTCTTCGTCAGGACACACCAGGACGGTGTTGCAAGGACAGGCTTCAGGACGAAGCAAAGAGGAAGACGCTGGATGCGTTAAAGGACACCTCCAGGATGGAGAATGAGAGCCGGTCAGGATGTTCGGCGGGTCTGGATGGCCAGGATACTTCAGGATGAAGTTTTCACATCGGGGTGATGTGAGCAGGATGCAAAAGTTCAGGATGAACACGGTCGCAAGACCACAGGAAAAGTTGTCAAGGATGAGCAGGGAGCACTAAAAGTAGCTGGAATGCTGCGAAACGAACCGGGAGCACTGTTTTTACAGTGCTCCCTTTTTTTATTTCCCTCCACTAGTGCTATTCTTCGCGCCAGATTTTTCATCATTGAGGTTAATTTCATGACGACTCATGACCGTGTGCGCCAGCAGTTACACGCACTTGAAGCGCTACTGCGTGAACATCATCACTGGCGGATGGATGAGCCAGCAGAGCATCTGTTTACCAGTACGCAGCCTTTTTGTATGGATACCATGGAACCGGTCGAGTGGCTGCAGTGGGTGTTGATTCCCCGCATGCATACGTTGATTGATAACGCGCAGCCGCTTCCGCAGGCTTTTGCCGTCGCACCGTATTACGAAATGGCGCTGGCAGCCGATCACCCGCAACGCGACATTCTTCTGGCGGCATTGCAGGAGCTGGATGCGCTGTTTACAAGTGATAACGCCTGATGCTGGAAATTCTTTATCAGGACGAATGGCTGGTCGCCGTCAATAAACCTTCGGGCTGGTTGGTTCACCGCAGTTGGCTCGACCGGGATGAGAAAGTGGTGGTGATGCAAACGGTGCGCGACCAAATTGGTCAGCACGTATTTACCGCCCATCGACTCGACAGACCAACCTCCGGCGTGCTGCTGATGGGACTGTCCAGCGAAGCCGGGCGTTTGCTGTCCCAGCAGTTTGAACATCATCAAATTCAGAAACGCTATCATGCGATTGTGCGTGGCTGGCTGATGGATGATGCCGTGCTGGATTACCCGCTGGTCGAAGAGCTGGATAAGATTGCCGATAAGTTTGCCCGCGATGATAAAGGCCCGCAGCCTGCTGTCACCCATTATCGTGGCCTGGCAACGGTAGAAATGCCGGTAGCGACCGGGCGTTATCCGACTACCCGTTACGGGCTGGTGGAGCTGGATCCTAAAACCGGTCGCAAGCACCAGCTCAGACGCCATCTGGCGCACTTGCGCCATCCGATTATCGGCGATAGCAAGCACGGTGATTTGCGGCAAAACCGCAGCGCCGCAGAGCATTTCGGTTGCCAGCGATTGATGCTGCATGCCAGCCAGCTTGCGCTGACCCATCCTTTCACCGGTGAACCGCTGGTTATTCGCGCCGGACTGGATGACGTCTGGATGCAGGCGTTATCACAGTTTGGCTGGCGTGGACTTCTCCCTGAGAATGAAAGGGTTGAGTTCAGCGGGCTGTCAGGTCAGGATGAGCAGATAGATTCTTAAGTCCCAGGAGATTACGGTTATGGCGGAAATTGGAATTTTTGTCGGCACGATGTACGGAAACGCGCTGCTGGTTGCCGAAGAGGCCGAAGCTATTTTGACGGCGCAGGGTCATAAAGCTACGGTGTTCGAAGATCCGGAACTTAGCGACTGGCAGGCATATCAGGATAAATATGTACTGGTGGTGACTTCCACGACCGGGCAGGGCGATCTGCCGGATAGCATCGTGCCGCTGTTTCAGGGGATCAAAGATAATCTCGGTTTCCAGCCAAATCTGCATTACGGGGTAATTGGGCTGGGCGACAGTAGCTACGTTAATTTCTGCAATGGCGGCAAGCAGTTCGATGCGCTGTTGCAGGAACAAAGCGCCCACCGTGTAGGAGAAATGCTGCTGATTGATGCCAGCGAGCATCCTGAACCGGAAAGCGAATCCAATCCCTGGGTAGAAAACTGGGGAACCTTGCTTAAATAACTCCCTCGCCCGTACGGGCATGCAACCCCCATTTGAACCGCAAGCCGGGCCAGGCGAAGCCGCCACCCGGCAATAAAACCCCAATTACGTGAACTAACTTCCACTACTTTGGGCTTATGCCCCAAACAACTTCTCACTGTCTCCCTAATGTTGTGTTCATGCACGGTGAGGGCAAGTGGCACTCCTTCATATACTTTTCCCGTCAGTTCCCGGAATGGCAGCGAGTCAGAATAAAACGGCCCTGAGCTGTACCAACACTGCCACACACTAACCTCTCATTCTGATCACCCTACAGGTGCTGTACAGAATGAACTGGCGAAAGCCAGGATTCAGGAGTGCAACAATGAGTTCATTAAGTCAGGCGGCGAGCAGCGCGGAAAAACGCACTAACGCTCGCTACTGGATAGTGGTGATGCTGTTTATCGTCACATCCTTCAACTACGGCGATCGCGCCACCTTATCCATTGCCGGTTCGGAGATGGCCAAAGACATCGGTCTGGATGCGGTAGGGATGGGGTATGTATTCTCCGCTTTCTCATGGGCCTATGTTATCGGCCAGATCCCCGGCGGCTGGTTGCTCGACCGCTTTGGTTCAAAACGCGTTTATTTCTGGTCCATCTTTATTTGGTCCATGTTTACCCTGTTGCAGGGTTTTGTCGATATCTTCAGTGGCTTCGGCATTATCGTTGCGCTGTTTACTTTGCGCTTCCTCGTTGGTTTAGCTGAAGCGCCCTCTTTCCCCGGCAACAGTCGTATTGTGGCGGCGTGGTTCCCGGCACAGGAAAGGGGCACGGCGGTCGCTATCTTTAACTCTGCGCAATACTTTGCCACCGTTATCTTCGCGCCAATCATGGGTTGGCTGACCCACGAAGTGGGTTGGTCGCACGTGTTCTTCTTTATGGGCGGTCTTGGGATTGTTATCAGCTTCGTCTGGCTGAAGGTGATTCATGAACCTAACCAGCATCCAGGCGTAAACCAAAAAGAGCTGGAGTACATTGCCGAAGGTGGGGCGCTGATCAACATGGATCAGGCGGCAGCCAAAACAAAAGTGCCGTTTAGCGTGAAGTGGGGGCAAATCAAACAGCTGCTGGGTTCACGGATGATGATCGGGATTTACATCGGCCAATACTGCATTAACGCGCTGACCTACTTCTTTATCACCTGGTTCCCGGTTTATCTGGTACAGGCTCGCGGTATGTCGATTTTGAAAGCCGGTTTTGTTGCTTCGGTTCCGGCCATTTGCGGATTCGCCGGCGGCGTGCTCGGCGGCATTATTTCCGACTGGCTGATGCGCCGTACCGGTTCGCTGAATATCGCCCGTAAAACGCCAATCGTCATGGGGATGCTGCTATCGATGGTGATGGTGTTCTGTAACTACGTCAACGTCGAGTGGATGATCATTGGCTTTATGGCGCTGGCCTTCTTCGGTAAAGGCATCGGCGCGCTGGGATGGGCGGTGATGGCTGATACCGCACCTAAAGAGATCAGCGGTCTGAGCGGCGGTTTGTTCAACATGTTTGGCAACATCTCCGGCATCGTCACGCCAATTGCTATCGGCTACATCGTCGGGACTACCGGCTCGTTTAACGGCGCGTTGATTTACGTCGGGGTACATGCGCTGATTGCGGTGGTGAGCTATCTGGTGCTGGTGGGCGATATTAAACGTATCGAACTGAAACCTGTCGCAGGACAATGATGATGACAACACAATCGAGTCCCGTTATTACCGATATGAAGGTCATCCCGGTGGCCGGTCATGACAGCATGCTGCTCAATATTGGCGGCGCGCATAACGCATACTTTACTCGTAATATCGTGGTGCTCACCGATAATGCCGGAAACACCGGTGTCGGTGAAGCGCCTGGTGGTGAAGTGATTTATCAGACGCTGGTGGATGCGATTCCGCAGGTGTTGGGCCAGGAAGTGGCGCGCCTGAATAAGGTGGTGCAGCAGGTGCATAAGGGCAACCAGGCCGCTGATTTTGACACCTTTGGCAAAGGCGCCTGGACCTTTGAACTACGGGTCAATGCGGTAGCAGCGCTGGAAGCCGCATTGCTCGACCTGCTGGGTAAGGCGCTGAACGTGCCGGTTTGTGAACTGTTAGGGCCGGGCAAGCAGCGCGATGCGGTCACCGTACTCGGCTATCTGTTCTACGTGGGCGATCGCACAAAGACCGATTTACCGTATCTGGAAAGTACGCCGGGAAACCATGAGTGGTATCACCTGCGTCATCAGCAAGCGATGAACAGTGAGGCTGTGGTACGTCTGGCTCAGGCTTCGCAGGATCGCTACGGCTTTAAAGATTTCAAACTCAAGGGCGGTGTACTGCCTGGCGAGCAGGAAATCGACACCGCTCGTGCGCTGAAAAAATGCTTCCCGGATGCGCGTATTACGGTTGATCCCAACGGTGCCTGGCTGCTGGATGAAGCCATCTCCCTGTGTAAAGGGCTGAACGATGTTCTGACCTACGCTGAAGATCCATGCGGCGCTGAACAGGGTTTTTCTGGCCGCGAAGTGATGGCCGAGTTCCGCCGTGCAACCGGTCTGCCGGTAGCAACGAACATGATAGCCACCAACTGGCGTGAAATGGGCCATGCGGTGATGCTGAATTCAGTAGATATTCCGCTGGCCGATCCGCACTTCTGGACCCTTTCTGGCGCGGTACGCGTGGCACAGTTATGCGATGACTGGGGCCTGACCTGGGGCTGCCATTCTAACAATCATTTTGATATTTCCCTGGCGATGTTCACCCACGTTGGTGCGGCTGCGCCGGGTAATCCAACGGCTATTGATACCCACTGGATCTGGCAGGAGGGCGATTGCCGCCTGACCAAAAATCCGCTGGAGATTAAAAACGGAAAAATTGCGGTACCCGATGCGCCCGGTCTGGGCGTGGAACTGGACTGGGATCAGGTACAGAAAGCGCATGAAGCCTATAAGGCGCTGCCCGGCGGCGCGCGTAATGACGCAGGCCCAATGCAGTATCTGATCCCCGGATGGACTTTTGACCGTAAACGTCCCGTTTTCGGCCGCCACTAATTTTGAATAAGGACTTAATTATGAGCGCACAATTTTCTACCCCATTGGTTACCTCTATGCAGGTTATTCCGGTTGCGGGTCATGACAGCATGTTGATGAACCTGAGCGGCGCACATGCTCCGTTCTTCACGCGCAATATTGTGATTATTAAAGATAACTCCGGTCATACCGGCGTGGGTGAAATTCCCGGCGGCGAAAAAATCCGCAAAACTCTGGAAGATGCGATCCCGTTGGTGGTAGGTAAAACGTTAGGTGAATACAAAAACGTGCTGAATGCAGTACGCAATACTTTTGCCGATCGTGATGCGGGCGGTCGCGGTTTGCAGACCTTCGATTTACGTACCACTATTCATGTGGTTACAGGGATCGAAGCGGCCATGTTGGATCTGTTAGGTCAGCATCTGGGTGTAAACGTCGCCTCTTTGCTGGGGGATGGCCAGCAGCGTAGCGAAGTTGAAATGTTGGGTTATCTGTTCTTCGTGGGTAACCGTAAGGCAACGCCGCTGCCGTACCAGAGTCAGCCGGATGAGAAATGCGACTGGTATCGTCTGCGTCATGAAGAAGCGATGACCCCGGATGCGGTAGTGCGCCTGGCGGAAGCCGCGTATGAGAAGTATGGTTTCAACGACTTTAAACTGAAAGGCGGTGTGCTGGCCGGGGAAGAGGAAGCAGAATCTATCGTTGCGCTGGCGAAGCGCTTCCCGCAGGCCCGCGTCACGCTGGATCCGAACGGCGCGTGGTCGCTAAATGAAGCGATTAAGATCGGCAAATATCTGAAGGGTTCTCTGGCCTATGCGGAAGATCCGTGCGGTGCCGAGCAGGGCTTCTCTGGTCGTGAAGTGATGGCGGAGTTCCGCCGCGCCACCGGTCTGCCGACCGCCACCAACATGATCGCCACCGACTGGCGTCAGATGGGGCATACGCTGTCGTTGCAGTCTGTGGATATCCCACTGGCGGACCCGCACTTCTGGACTATGCAGGGTTCTGTCCGTGTGGCGCAGATGTGCCATGAGTTCGGGCTGACCTGGGGATCGCACTCTAACAACCACTTTGATATTTCGCTGGCGATGTTTACGCATGTTGCGGCGGCGGCTCCAGGAAAAATAACCGCTATCGACACCCACTGGATCTGGCAGGAAGGCAACCAGCGCTTGACCAAAGAGCCGTTTGAAATCAAAGGCGGCATGGTGCAGGTTCCGGCAAAACCGGGTCTGGGCGTGGAGCTGGATATGGATCAGGTCATGAAAGCGCATGAGCTGTACCAGCAACATGGACTGGGTGCGCGTGATGATGCGATGGGTATGCAGTATCTTATCCCGAACTGGACGTTTGATAATAAGCGTCCGTGCATGGTTCGCTAAGTGATCCAGGACCGCTCCTATAGAGTGAGCGGTTTTGCTCCTGGTGTATGCTTAACATAATCAACATGCGTAAGGATGCTTTATGAAAATAGTAATCGCACCCGATTCCTATAAGGAAAGTTTGAGTGCGCTTGAGGTGGCAACGGCTATAGAGCTGGGGTTTCGTGAGATCTGGCCCGATGCGGATTACGTGAAGATTCCGGTTGCAGATGGCGGTGAAGGAACGGTCGAAGCGATGGTTGCCGCAACGCAAGGTCACCTTGTGCATGTTGATGTTACCGGCCCTTTGGGCAACACAATTCAGGCATTTTATGGTTTATCTGGTGATGAGCGCTCGGCGTTTATCGAAATGGCGGCCGCCAGCGGACTGGAACAGGTTCCTGTGGGGTTACGCGATCCGCTGAAAACGACATCCTGGGGAACCGGGGAGTTAATTCGTCATGCGCTGGACGCTGGCGTTGAGCATATCATCATTGGGATTGGCGGTAGCGCCACCAATGATGGCGGTGCCGGGATGGTGCAAGCGCTGGGAGCAAAACTGCTGGATGCGCAAAATAACGAAATTGCGCAAGGCGGAATCGGTCTGGAATCTCTGTCCCGGATTGATATTTCTCAGTTAGACAGCCGTCTTGCCGGGTGCCGTATAGAAGTTGCTTGCGATGTGACCAACCCGTTGACTGGAAAAGAGGGCGCATCTGCGGTTTTTGGTCCGCAAAAAGGGGCTACGCCGGAGATGATTACCCGCCTGGATCGGGCGCTCACGCACTATGCGCGACTTATTGCCCGCGATCTGGACGTCAACGTGCTGGATCTGGCCGGTGGTGGTGCGGCGGGTGGTATGGGGGCGGCACTGTATGCGTTTTGCGGCGCACAGTTACGCTGCGGTATTGAGATAGTGACCGATGCGTTACACCTTGATGCCTGCGTTGCGGATGCGGATTTAGTGGTCACAGGTGAAGGACGCATTGATAGTCAGACCATTCACGGTAAGGTTCCGGTTGGCGTGGCGAAGGTCGCAAAGCGTTACAACAAGCCGGTTATCGGTATCGCAGGTAGCCTGACGGCCGATGTCGGTGTGGTCCACGAGCATGGGCTGGATGCGGTTTTCAGTGTCATCTATACCATCTGTACCCTGGATGAGGCGCTGAAGAACGCGAGCGACAACGTACGAATGACGGCGCGAAACGTAGCCGCAACGCTTAAAGCAGGGCAGCAATTACGCTGAGTTGTAGGTCGTATAAGGCGTTTACGCCGCATTCGGCGATGTGCCCGATGCGCGACGCTTATCGGGCCTACGGTAAACAGCGAAGCCTGTAGACCGGATAAGGCGTTTACTGCCCGATGCGCGACGCTTATCGGGCCTACGGTAAACAGTGAAACCTGTAGGCCGGATAAGGCGTTTACGCCGCATCCGGCGAATATCACCCCAATATCCGTTTCGCTTCGCGCGCAACGTTGTCCATTTCATCCAGAAGCTCTAAAAACTCAGGTTCCAGCTCTTCTTCTTTGGTTCCACTGCGTAGCTGTTGTTCAATGAGCTGACACAGGTTTTTCATGCGGGGGACACCACTATAACCGCAACTGCCGTGCAGCTTGTGAATCATATCCACTAGCCCTTCGGGGTTCTCTCCGACCAGTTGCTCTTCGATTTTGTTACGCACCTCAGGCAGAAAATCGATCAGCATTTGCAGCATATCCCGCGCCAAATCGTTCTTACCCGCGGCTTGCCTTAATGCCAGTTGCCAGTCGAGCGTCGTGTTCGGATTGACGACCGGCTCAAGAGGTTCTGCGGTGAGTGCCCGCAGCGATGTGCTTGCGCCCGGTTTGTAACGTAACAGCAGATTATGCAGCTTATCTTCCTCGATAGGCTTCGCCAGGTAATCGTTCATCCCGGCGCTGAGCAGCTTCTCTTTCTGCCCGGCCATGGCGTGTGCGGTGACCGCAATGACTGGTGTCTGCTGTTGATGAGGAAGCTGGTGGATCAGTTCGCAGGCACGAATGCCGTCCATGTCTGGCATCTGAATATCCATCAGGATCAGGTCAAACGGCATTTGTCTGGCGCGATCCACCGCCTGATGCCCGCTGTCGCAAAGCACGACGTGCTGGACCTTATCTTCCAGCAATGCGCCAATCAGCTTGAGGTTCGCCGGGTTGTCGTCTACCGCCATGACGGTCATCGCGATTTTGCTCTCATCTAACAGCAGCGGATCCGCGCTGTGGTTCAGCTGACAATACTCTGTCAGCGCAGGCAGTAAGCGGGTTGAGGTGAGAGGTTTCAACAGACACGCCGCCGCGCCGCCCTGTTTCAATTTCTCAGCGTTAATTTGTGCATGACAAGGCAAGGCTAGCAACAGGAAGTCGGTCATCGCTGCTGCGCTTGCCAGCCGCTCATGCTGCATGGTGAGTGGTTCGCGCATAGTGACCGGAATGCCCAGCAACAGAATGTCGTAGTGCTCCGCTGGCAACCCGGAGAACGAAGGGCTGTAAATCACCTCCAGCGGTGTTTCACTCAAGATATCTAACGTGCATTGTGCGGCGGTGGCGTTAGGTTCGACGTAGGCCAATCGTTTACCGGCAAGGCATCGGGTTGTCGAACGATCAATAAGCACGTTAGGGTTGAGATCGAGGCTGATATGGAACCAGAACGTGGAACCCCGATTAGGTTGGCTGTGGAAGGAGATATCCCCACCCATTTCGTTGACCAGTTTTTGCGTAATGACCAGACCTAGCCCGGTTCCGCCATGACGCCGGGAAATACTGGCATCCGCCTGACGGAAAGCCTGGAACAGGCGGGATTGATCGCGCTCAGGAATACCGATCCCGGTATCGCGGATTTGTACTTCAATTTGCACTTTCGTGTTACTAAGGGCTCGCTTCTCGACCAGAATGTCGATGTTGCCGCCCTCGGTAAATTTGATGGCATTGCCGACCAGATTGGTGATCACCTGCTGTAAACGCAGCGGGTCACCGATGACGTTGTCCGGTACGTCATTCTTAATATTCAGCGTCAGCTCAAGCCCTTTATCATGGGATGAATGCGCTAACAGCGTAACGACGTCATCCAGCGTGCTGCGCAGCGGGAACGGAATGCTTTCCAGAATCAGCTTGCCCGCCTCAAGTTTGGAGAAGTCGAGTACATCATTGATGATGGCCAGCAGATTGTTAGCCGAGCGTTCAATGGTATTCAGGTGATCGCGCTGTGTGGTGTTGAGCTCGGTTTTTAGCGTTAGACGGGTGAAGCCAATCACGCCATTCAGCGGTGTTCGCAGCTCGTGGGACATGTTTGCCAGAAACTCAGACTTAATACGTGCCGCTTCCTGGGCGCGTTTCTTCGCCAGATCCAGCTCGACGTTCTGGATTTCCATCTGCTCCAGCGTTTCGCGCAGGTCAGAGGTGGCCTGATCGATGTTGTGCTGCATCTCTTCATGGTAAGCAGCGAGAGACATCGCCATCGAGTTGATACCATTTTTGAGCATATCCAGCTCGCCCAGCATGAAACCTTCCACGCGGCTGTCGAGCTGTCCTCTACGTATTCGGTCAACGGTATTCACCATATTGCGAATCGGGCCGGTCACGTCGCGCATTAGACGCCAGCCGAAAATTAACGCAATACCAATACAAAACAGCATCATTACGCTGGAGATAAAGATCTCTTTGTACTGCTGCAATCGTACGGACTTAAGGTCCAGCTCAAGCGCCACATACCCCAGCATATTTTTGGTGTTTTTGGCGTCGCTTACGGCGGATTCATCCGGTGAATAGCTTTCCGATATAATAGGGGTTCGCAGGATCATGATATCCCCGTGCCGGGTGACGCTCAGCTTCCGGGGAAACGGTGAACCTGTCGCCAACTGCATTTCAGACGGATCGAGATGAAAATTTGAGGTGACGAACAGTCGGTTATTTTCGTCATAAACAGAAATTGCCCGCACGATATCGGAATGGCGACGATGCAGCACGCTGATAAGCTGGCCGATGGATTCCCTGTTTTGCAGGTTCATGCCATATTCGCTGGAGACCGCGAGTGGTTCAATGATGCTGGCACCAGCATCTTCCAGTTGACGCTGCAAGTCGTTATAGCGATGCACAACAAAAAAGATACTGAGCAACAAACCTATCAGGACGGTCGGGGCCAGGATCAGAATCATCATGCGTGCGCGCAGGCTGTAGTTGGTCATGGAGTTCCGTTATGGGACAATTAGGGTCACACTGTTAAATAGAGAAATATCTCGTCGATGGCGCAATTCTACTCTGCAAAACGACGCGTGACGACGCGTCAGATCATAACCGTTACCGTCAATGACCTTGATCCTTTCGGTCAGGGCGTCGCTCGCCATAACGGAAAGGCGTTGTTTATACCGGAATTGCTACCCCAGGAAAGCGCCGAGGTGGTGATTACCGAAGATAAAAAACAGCTTGCCCGCGCGCAAGTAAAACGACGTTTAAACGACAGCCCACAGCGTGAAGTGCCACGTTGCCCGCATTTTGGCGTGTGCGGCGGTTGCCAGCAGCAGCATGCCAGCATCTCATTGCAGCAGCGTAGCAAAAGCGCAGCGTTGTCGCGTTTAATGAAATGTGAGGTGTCGGATGTTATAGCTGATGCCCCGTGGGGCTATCGTCGTCGCGCACGTTTGAGTCTGAACTATCGGCCAAAAGAACAAAAATTGCAGATGGGGTTTCGCAAATCCGGTTCCAGCGACATTATCGATGTCAAACAATGCCCTATTTTGGTGCCCCAGCTTGAGGCGTTATTGCCCCATCTCAGAGCGTGTCTGGAAAGTCTGCAAGGGTTACGCCATCTAGGCCATGTCGAACTGGTGCAGGCGGGAAGCGGAACCCTGATGATTTTGCGCCACACGGCACCATTGAGTGCTGCGGATAAAGAAAAACTGGAATGCTTTTCGCATTCTCAGGGGCTGTCTTTGTTTCTGGCCCCGCAAAGCGAGATACTGGAATCAATATCAGAAGAATCGCCCTGGTATGATTCAAATGGACTACGGTTAACCTTCAGCCCGCGCGATTTTATTCAGGTCAATGAAGGGGTAAACCAACAAATGGTCGCCCGTGCGCTGGAATGGCTTGATGTGCAACCTGAAGATCGTGTACTCGATCTGTTCTGTGGCATGGGAAATTTTACCCTACCGCTGGCAACTCGGGCAGCAAGCGTGGTTGGCGTAGAAGGTGTTCCTGCGTTGGTGGAAAAAGGCCGAGAAAACGCGCTGAATAACGGATTACACAATGTGACATTCTTTCATGAAAACCTTGAGGAAGATGTTACCCGACAGCCGTGGGCGAAAAACGGATTCGACAAAGTATTGCTCGATCCTGCGCGTGCGGGGGCTGCAGGTGTGATGCAACATATTATAAAATTAGAACCTATACGCGTTGTTTATGTATCCTGTAACCCAGCAACGCTGGCTCGTGACAGCGATGCTTTGCTCAACGCTGGATACGCCATACGGCGACTGGCGATGCTCGATATGTTTCCGCACACTGGACACCTGGAATCAATGGTCCTGTTTGAGCGTTTGTAATGAATTTTGTACCCATTGGATTTCGGGTTGTAATGCAGCATGAAAGACGATGGGTAGGGCTTGTCGACTTCGACAGGCCTGGCCCCTTAAGGAGAGGACAATGGTTGCGGTAAGAAGTGCACATATAAATAAAGCTGGTGAGTTTGATCCAAAGAAATGGATCGCGAGTCTGGGGATCTCCAGCCAGCAGTCGTGTGAACGCTTAGCCGAAACCTGGGCGTACTGCCTCCAGCAGACACAGGGGCATCCGGATGCGGATCTGCTGCTGTGGCGTGGCGTGGAGATGGTAGAAATTCTCTCCATGTTGAGCATGGATATCGACACGCTGCGTGCAGCAATGCTGTTCCCTCTGGCTGATGCCAACGTGGTCAGTGAAGACATCCTGCGCGAGAGCGTGGGCAAATCCATTGTTCATCTTATCCACGGTGTGCGTGATATGGCGGCAATACGCCAGCTTAAAGCCACGCATACCGATTCAGTTTCTTCCGAGCAGGTCGATAACGTCCGCCGTATGCTGCTGGCAATGGTAGATGACTTCCGCTGTGTGGTCATCAAGCTGGCAGAGCGGATTGCCCATCTGCGTGAAGTGAAAGACGCGCCGGAAGATGAACGCGTTCTGGCGGCAAAAGAGTGCACCAATATCTATGCACCGCTGGCCAACCGTTTGGGAATCGGGCAATTAAAATGGGAGCTGGAAGATTATTGCTTCCGTTATCTGCACCCGGCTGAATACAAACGCATAGCCAAGCTGCTGCATGAACGTCGTATCGACAGGGAACATTACATTGATGAGTTCGTCGGTCATTTGCGCTCAGAGATGAAAACGGAAGGCGTCAAAGCCGAAGTGTATGGACGTCCGAAGCATATCTACAGCATCTGGCGCAAAATGCAGAAAAAGCAGTTGGCCTTCGATGAGCTGTTCGATGTACGCGCAGTGCGTATCGTGGCAGAGCGTTTACAGGACTGCTATGCCGCACTCGGGATAGTACATACTCACTATCGCCATCTGCCGGATGAGTTCGATGATTACGTTGCTAATCCGAAACCCAATGGCTACCAGTCAATCCATACGGTTGTACTGGGGCCGGGCGGGAAAACCATCGAAATTCAGATCCGTACCAAACAGATGCACGAAGATGCCGAACTGGGCGTCGCGGCGCACTGGAAGTACAAAGAGGGCACCGCTTCAGGCGCGGCGCGTTCTGGTCATGAAGATCGCATTGCGTGGCTGCGTAAGCTGATTGCCTGGCAGGAAGAGATGGCGGATTCCGGTGAAATGCTGGATGAAGTCCGTAGCCAGGTCTTTGATGACCGCGTGTACGTCTTTACGCCAAAAGGCGACGTTGTAGACTTACCTGCGGGCTCCACGCCGCTCGATTTTGCTTACCACATTCATAGCGATGTGGGGCATCGATGCATTGGCGCGAAAATTGGCGGGCGCATCGTACCGTTTACCTACCAGCTGCAGATGGGCGATCAAATTGAAATTATCACCCAGAAACAGCCAAACCCAAGCCGCGACTGGCTGAATCCTAACCTTGGCTACGTAACCACCAGTCGTGGGCGTTCGAAGATCCACGCCTGGTTCCGTAAACAGGACCGCGACAAAAACATCCTTGCTGGTCGCCAGATCCTCGACGATGAGCTGGCGCATTTAGGTATCAGCCTGAAAGAGGCGGAAAAACACCTGCTGCCGCGCTACAGCTTCAATGAGCTGGACGAGTTGCTGGCGGCGATTGGTGGGGGAGACATCCGCCTCAACCAAATGGTGAACTTCCTGCAGGCGCAGTTTAATAAGCCAAGCGCTGCCGAACAGGATGCCGCCGCGCTGAAACAGCTTCAGCAGAAAACGCAGGCACCGCAGAGCCGTCGTAAAGACGACGGTCGTGTGGTGGTGGAAGGGGTAGGTAACCTGATGCACCACATCGCCCGCTGCTGCCAGCCGATTCCTGGCGATGAGATTGTCGGGTTTATTACCCAGGGACGCGGTATTTCCGTGCACCGGGCGGATTGTGAACAGCTGGCTGAGCTGCGCTCCCATGCGCCGGAACGTATTGTTGATGCAGTCTGGGGCGAAAGCTACTCGGCAGGGTATTCGCTGGTGGTTCGCGTCCAGGCCAACGATCGCAGCGGCTTGTTACGTGATATCACTACGATTCTCGCCAACGAGAAGGTGAACGTGCTGGGAGTTGCCAGCCGAAGTGATACCAAACAACAGCTGGCCACCATCGATATGACCATCGAAATTTATAACCTGCAGGTGCTCGGGCGCGTGCTCGGCAAGCTGAACCAGGTACCGGATGTGATCGACGCACGTCGCTTGCACGGTAATTAATGATTTTGTAGGCCGGATAACCTTGTAGGCCTGATAAGACGCGTTAGCGTTGCCATCAGGCATTGCTATGTTGCCGGATGTCGGCTATCGCCTTATCCGGTCTACTGTATTGAAATTTCAGGATATCCCAATGAATCAAATCGACCGACTGCTCGGTATTATGCAGCGCCTGCGCGACCCGGAAAACGGCTGTCCGTGGGACAAAGAGCAGACATTCTCCACTATTGCCCCATACACCCTCGAAGAAACCTATGAAGTGCTGGACGCGATTGCGCGTGAAGATTTTGACGACCTGCGCGGAGAGCTGGGCGACCTGCTGTTCCAGGTGGTGTTTTACGCCCAGATGGCGCAGGAAGAAGGGCGCTTCAACTTCGATGATATTTGTGCTGCGATAAGCGATAAACTTGAACGCCGTCATCCACATGTTTTTGCTGATGTTTCTGCCAGTAACAGTACTGAGGTTTTGACCCGTTGGGAAAAAATCAAAAGTGAAGAACGTGCCCAGAAGGCACAGCATTCCGCACTCGACGATATTCCCCGCAGTTTACCGGCATTAATGCGCGCCCAAAAAATCCAGAAACGCTGCTCAAATGTTGGTTTCGACTGGAAAACATTAGGACCGGTTGTCGACAAGGTTTACGAAGAGATCGACGAAGTCATGTTTGAGGCTAAGCAGGTTGTTGTCGACCAGGCTAAACTGGAGGAGGAAATGGGCGATCTGCTGTTTGCTACGGTTAATATGGCCCGGCATTTAGGCACTCAAGCAGAGACCGCATTGCAGAAAGCGAACGAGAAGTTTGAGCGGCGTTTTCGTGAAGTTGAGCGAATTGTGGCTTCGCGCGGTCTGGAAATGACTGGTGTTGATCTGGAAACTATGGAAGAAGTCTGGCAACAGGTAAAACGGCAGGAAATTGATCTCTAAGGGATTTCGTCGGTCAAGGGCGATTTGTGTGATTTTTTAAATAACAAGCGCTTGATTTACGTCAAAAACATTTACCCAAAAGAGGCTATTTTCTCTTCCCGTTATGTTGATGAAACACCTTGTATACTGCCTCTTCGAGTTATTCGAGTCGCAACAAGGCGGCGACTGAAAGAATCCCCAGGAACATAGAAATGCTATGTGACTGGGGTGAGTGAAGGAAGCCAACACCGGTGCGGCTTGAAGAACGAAGGAGAGGGGATAATGAAAGTTTGTGGCGCTCGTCATGTTCGGGTATACTACTTTCCCGTCTTGGTAATTCCATCGTTTCACCCTAACTTCTCAGGTCCAGCATGACAACGAACTATATTTTTGTGACCGGCGGGGTCGTATCCTCTCTGGGAAAAGGCATTGCCGCAGCCTCCCTGGCAGCCATTCTTGAAGCCCGTGGCCTCAATGTAACCATGATGAAACTGGATCCGTACATCAACGTCGATCCAGGTACTATGAGCCCAATCCAACACGGGGAAGTGTTCGTTACCGAAGACGGCGCTGAAACCGACCTGGACCTGGGTCACTATGAGCGTTTCATTCGTACCAAAATGAGCCGCCGCAACAACTTCACTACGGGTCGTATCTACTCCGACGTTCTGCGTAAAGAGCGCCGTGGCGACTACCTGGGCGCAACAGTTCAGGTTATCCCGCACATCACGAATGCCATTAAAGAGCGCGTTCTGGAAGGCGGTGAAGGTCATGATGTTGTTCTGGTCGAAATCGGCGGAACCGTTGGGGATATCGAATCTCTGCCGTTCCTTGAAGCGATTCGCCAGATGGCCGTAGAAATTGGCCGTGAGCACACGCTGTTTATGCATCTGACGCTGGTTCCGTACATGGCGGCGGCTGGTGAAGTCAAAACTAAACCGACTCAGCACTCTGTAAAAGAGCTGCTTTCTATCGGTATTCAGCCAGATATCCTGATTTGCCGCTCCGATCGCGCAGTTCCGGCTAATGAACGTGCAAAAATTGCATTGTTCTGTAACGTTCCGGAAAAAGCGGTGATTTCTCTGAAAGATGTCGATTCCATCTATAAAATCCCGGGCCTGTTGAAATCTCAGGGCCTTGACGATTATATTTGTAAACGATTCAGCTTGAACTGTCCGGAAGCTAATCTGTCAGAATGGGAACAGGTTATCTACGAAGAAGCGAATCCGGCAGGCGAAGTGACTATCGGTATGGTCGGCAAGTACATTGAACTGCCGGATGCCTATAAGTCAGTTATCGAAGCGCTGAAGCACGGTGGTCTGAAGAATCGTGTCACCGTCAACATCAAGCTGATCGATTCGCAAGATGTCGAAACGCGTGGCGTTGAGATCCTGAAAGGTCTTGATGCAATCCTGATCCCAGGCGGCTTCGGCTACCGTGGTGTTGAAGGTAAAATCGCGACGGCGCGCTTTGCGCGTGAGAACAATATTCCTTATCTGGGCATTTGCCTGGGTATGCAGGTTGCGTTGATTGAGTTTGCACGTAACGTAGTGGGTATGGATAACGCCAACTCCACGGAATTTGTGCCAGACTGTAAGTACCCGGTGGTGGCCCTGATTACCGAATGGCGCGATGAAGACGGCAACGTCGAAGTCCGTACTGAGAAGAGCGATCTGGGCGGCACAATGCGCCTTGGTGCGCAGCAGTGTCAGTTGAGCGACGATAGCCTGGTTCGTCAACTGTACGGCGCGCCGACAATTGTTGAACGCCATCGCCACCGTTACGAAGTCAACAATATGCTGTTGAAACAGATTGAAGCTGCGGGTCTGCGTATTGCAGGCCGTTCCGGTGATGATCAGTTGGTCGAGATCATTGAGGTACCGAATCATCCGTGGTTCGTGGCCTGTCAGTTCCACCCGGAATTTACTTCCACGCCACGTGATGGGCACCCGCTGTTTGCCGGCTTTGTGAAAGCCGCCAGTGAACATCAGAAGCGTCAGGCGAAGTAAGAAGTAAATAAGTTAGAACGGCAATGCACCCATTAGGGTGCATTGTTTGTCTGGAGTTTTAGTTTAACTTGTACTGAGGAAAATCTAATGTCCAAAATCGTTAAAATCATCGGTCGTGAAATCATCGACTCCCGTGGTAACCCGACTGTTGAAGCCGAAGTACACCTGGAAGGTGGTTTCGTTGGTATGGCAGCAGCTCCGTCAGGTGCTTCTACTGGTTCCCGCGAAGCACTGGAACTGCGCGATGGCGACAAATCCCGTTTCATGGGTAAAGGCGTACTGAAAGCTGTTGCAGCTGTTAACGGCCCAATTGCTCAGGCTCTGCTGGGTAAAGATGCTAAAGATCAGGCTGGCATCGACAAGATCATGATCGATCTGGACGGTACTGAAAACAAATCCAACTTCGGTGCAAACGCCATCCTGGCTGTGTCCCTGGCGAACGCCAAAGCAGCAGCTGCTGCAAAAGGCCTGCCGCTGTATGCACACATCGCTGAACTGAACGGTACTCCGGGTAAATACTCCATGCCGGTTCCGATGATGAACATCATCAACGGTGGTGAGCACGCTGACAACAACGTCGACATCCAGGAATTCATGATTCAGCCGGTTGGCGCTAAGACTCTGAAAGAAGCCGTTCGTATGGGTTCTGAAGTGTTCCACAACCTGGCTAAAGTTCTGAAAGCTAAAGGTATGAACACTGCAGTTGGTGACGAAGGTGGCTACGCGCCGAACCTGGGTTCCAACGCTGAAGCTCTGGCTGTAATCGCTGAAGCGGTTAAAGCAGCTGGCTACGAGCTGGGCAAAGACATCACCCTGGCGATGGACTGTGCAGCTTCTGAATTCTACAAAGACGGTAAATACGTTCTGGCTGGCGAAGGCAACAAAGCATTCACCTCCGAAGAATTCACTCACTTCCTGGAAGAACTGACCAAACAGTACCCGATCGTGTCCATCGAAGATGGTCTGGACGAGTCTGACTGGGACGGTTTCGCATACCAGACTAAAGTACTGGGCGACAAAATCCAGCTGGTTGGTGACGATCTGTTCGTAACTAACACCAAGATCCTGAAAGAAGGCATCGAAAAAGGCATCGTTAACTCCATCCTGATCAAATTCAACCAGATCGGTTCTCTGACCGAAACTCTGGCTGCGATCAAAATGGCGAAAGACGCTGGCTACACCGCTGTCATCTCTCACCGCTCTGGCGAAACTGAAGACGCTACCATCGCTGACCTGGCTGTTGGTACCGCTGCAGGCCAGATCAAAACTGGTTCTATGAGCCGTTCTGACCGCGTTGCTAAGTACAACCAGCTGATTCGTATCGAAGAAGCTCTGGGTGAACAAGCACCGTACAACGGTCGTAAAGAGATCAAAGGTCAGGCGTAATCCTGTTCTTTAACTCTTAACGTAAAAACCCGCTGCGGCGGGTTTTTTTATGTCTGTAATTTATTCTTAATTGAAAATTTTGATGAACAATTTGATCTTTCTCACTTTGTTATTATTTTATTAAGAGTAATTTAATGATGTGGTTATTTTGTATGTATTTTTTATATTTATCATTAACAATAATAGAAATATTGAATGAATAACGAATTGGAAGACATACTGGCGAAAGCGGGCATGAAAAAAAAGGATGCTGCTATCCTGATAAAGTTGGCAAAACTGAAAAATATCAGCTTAAGTCGGGCATTTTTTCTCTATGCCTGGAAATATTATGCCTGGTGTGCGGCTTTGCTATTGGCTGTGATTTTTTCATCACTTTCTGAGGGTATAGATTTCTTCATAGTAAACGTTCTCTTCTGTATTGGTGTAGGTCTCATTTCACTCTTCTTTACGCCCTTTGTCACAAATTTAATCTGGAGCATTAAGATTCAATATAAATTGTTCGGGAAATAACAGGAGGTTATTTTGAGTAGTTATGGATTAATGAATTTGCAACGTGAAAAAGAAAAGATTGACCGGCTTGTCTATGATATCAGTTTTCAATATATTCATGATCCGGCTATAGGTTCAAAATATATGATTGAGGAACATAGATTTACATCAGATTGCCTTGATGAATATCGGTATGGGAAATTAGATTTCGGTAGGGCGATGGATAGATTACGTGAATACCATATGTCTTTAACTAAATATCATATGCAATTAAGGATGGGGGCTATTAAATTATATGCAATAGCTGAACGAGAAAGAGGACGGCACTCTTCGCTTACAATAACATTAAAGCGAGTTGGATTCATTAGTGGAGCAATGCAAGTTATCGGTGGGTTTGGTTTGTGTAAAGCAAGCCTTGATGCTGCATGTAAAAGTTATGGGATCCCTTTAATGATGCAGGGAAGTGAGAATGTTTGGGAAAATGGTTATTATTTATTATATCATGAGGATCCTAAGAGAATGCCTTTGAGGTATGCCTACCGCCAGGCAGCAAAGCTTTTGGGTGGGGATGACAAGGATGGTGATATTGCTTTTTCAACGGGAGATCTTATTCTGTCTTTCGGTTCAGCTTCAACGCGGATGTTGAGAACAGATTCATGGAAATTATTCCACTATATACAGGAAGATTATATTCGCAGCTGGAGAAACCTGGGAGTTGTTGGGGGGACTAATGAGTTAATTGGCGATACAGTTAGCGGATTCACTATTTATCAACTTCTTGGTGGAGAAAGTACTAACTGGACCGAATTGAGGGAATAAGGAAATGTTCTTCAAAACATATGATCAGAATGATAAAGCTTTAATTGAAAGTATTAAACTTGCGGGTTTAAGTGAATATAAAGTACAGAAACTTATCCGCTTTGCTAATGAAAATAAAGTAAATATACAAAAAGCCTATTTATTGACAGATGCAAATATCATTAAAGTTGATGTTATTCTGTTTTTAGTTATATCTTTTTTTGTCTTTTCGATTGCACAAGAATCTTCCAGGGAACTATGGGCTTTTTTTTTAATATTCGGCTTATCGTTTTTTGTTATTGAGTTAACCTGTCGGTTTCATAAAAATTATTTTAAAGTATGGAAAGTTTATATCAAGTTACGAGGGATTTAAATGAGAACCGGGGAATCTTACCTTAAACGGTCGCAGCGTATAACCCGTTCCCGGAGTCTGTGAGAATTTTTGCTTATTTTCAGACTGAGAATGCTAGCAGCATTCAGTCATGAGATGTTCCAGACTTAGCAAGAAGAGGGGGAACTTTGCCGGCGTCCCCATCATTATTGTTTGTAATCCTGTTCTTTGACTCTTAACGATAAAACATCGATGGCTTCAAAGCAGTAGCGGTAGGGTTGCACTCGCCGTTTGCTGACTCACATCGCTGTACTGATCATCCAGCGCAATCAGCGACGTGGTGAGCAGTTCTACTAACAGCATCACTCCCACCTTGGCATTTAGCGCGCCAGCACTCAACGGACCTTCCGGTTTGGCTGCGACCAGCTGAATATCACTCAGCGAAGCCAACGGGCTGCGCGGCGTATTACTTAACGCCAGTACGCGCACGCCTTGCTTACGCGCCAGTTTAACGACATGCAGTAGATCGCGCGTCGAACCTGAACTGGAAATCGCTACCACCAGCGTGTCTTTGTTAAGCGTTGTGGCGTTCATGGCTGCACGATGCATGTCACTGAACAATTGTGCAGGTTTGCCGAGGCGCAGGAGTTTGTAATGTAAATACTCACCCAGAATAGCGCTGGCCGCTACGCCATAAATCTGTACCGACTGGGCCTGATGCAGCGCCAAAGCGGCGGATTCCAGTAATGTCCTGTCGAGTAATTTTGCTGTGTCCTGCAGCGCTTGTACGGATTCATTGACCACATTGTCAATCTCATCTCCGCTGTGCTCTACCGGCTGTCCTTGCTGGAGATCGAGTGCCAGCGCCATTTTGAATTCGTTATAACCCTTACACCCTAGTGCGCGGCACAGACGTGTGACGCTCGCCTCGCTGGTGTCGCTTTCACGCGCCAGTTCGGTAATCGTCAGGTAGACAACTTTTGCCGGATCGCTGAGCACAAACTCTCCCAGCTTCTGCTGTGTTCGGCTATATCCGTCAACGCCCTGGCGCAATCTCAGCAGCAGGTTTTCATTTTCTGACATGCAAAATCCTTAATGCGTTTCTCTGTTGATAGTGTGGCGGAAAGCAGGGGAGAGATGCCAGTCATTTTAAAAAAGTATGATCGACTTCCTGGATTTTGATGATAATTTTCATTTTACAAATTAAATATGGTAAAAATTTTCATCATTAATCGGGGAGATGAAAAAATGATGCAAATGTTTAGCGGCGCTTCATCGGGCGCATGGTTCGAAAAGGCACAGCGGTTCGGCAAATCGTTCATGCTGCCGATTGCGGTACTGCCCGCTGCGGGGCTGTTGTTAGGGATTGGCGGCGCGCTGTCGAATCCAAACACATTGACTGCTTATCCGTTTTTGGACGTTGACTGGTTACAGGCAATCTTCACGATCATGACCAGCGCAGGTTCTATTGTGTTTGCCAACCTGTCGGTGCTCTTTGCGGTGGGTGTTGCAGTAGGACTGGCTAAAACGGATAAAGGCACCGCTGGGCTTGCGGCATTGCTGGCATTTCTGGTGATGAACGCCACCATCAACGCTTTATTGACGCTCAACGGAACGCTGGCACACGAGAATCCCGGTGCCGTAGGCCAGGGGATGACGCTGGGTATTCAGACACTGGAAACGGGGGTGTTCGGTGGGGTGGTGATTGGGCTTGTCACCTGCGCGCTGCATAGCCGTTTCAATAAAGTCTCATTACCTCAGTTCCTTGGTTTCTTCAGCGGTTCGCGCTTTGTACCGATTATTAGCTCCCTTGCCGCGATTGTCGTGGGTGCGGTCATGACGGTGGTTTGGCCGCATTTCCAGAAACTCATTTTTGGACTGGGTGGTCTGGTGGATGCGACAGGCTATCTGGGGACGCTGTTGTACGGCTTCATCCTGCGTATGCTTGGCCCACTGGGGTTACACCATATCTTCTATTTGCCGTTCTGGACGACGGCGCTTGGCGGTAGTGAAATCGTCAACGGCCAGTTAGTTGAAGGTACGCAGCGTATTTTCTTCGCGCAACTTGCCGATCCGAATACGCAGCAGTTCTATGCGGGCACCTCGCGCTTTATGTCAGGGCGCTTCATCACCATGATGTTTGGCCTGCTTGGCGCATGTCTGGCGATGTACCACACCGCCAAGCCTGAGAACAGAAAACTTGTCGCCGGTCTGCTGTTGTCTGCGGCACTGACCTCTTTCCTGACAGGGATCACTGAGCCTATCGAGTTCTCATTCCTGTTTGTCGCACCCGTGTTATACGTCATTCACGCCTTCTTCGATGGTCTGGCGTTTATGATCGCGCATATTTTACATATCACCATCGGGCAAACCTTTTCGGGTGGGCTTATCGATTTCCTCCTCTTCGGCGTGCTACAGGGGGAAGCTAAAACCAACTGGATGTACGTCCCATGGTGGGGATCCCGTGGTTCTTCCTTTACTACTTCACCTTCCGCTATTTGATTAACCGCTTTAACTGGTTGACACCAGGTCGTGAAAACGCAGCGCCGACTGAATCCGGCCTGCCGCAGAGTGAGCGAGCAGCGGCAGTGATCGCCGGGCTGGGAGGTAAAGAGAATCTGGAAGAGGTGGATTGTTGTGCCACACGCCTGCGCGTGACGGTGAAAGAGAGCAGCAAGGTCGATGAAGCGGCGCTGAAAGCGACCGGGGCCCGTGGCGTAATTATTCGCGGCAACGGGGTTCAGGTGATTTATGGCCCGCATGTCACCATCATTAAAAACGAAGTCGAAGAGATCTTATCGTAATGAAAACTGTACTGGATTCCCTGAAAGGTAAATTAATTGTCTCCTGTCAGGCGCTGGAAAATGAGCCTCTGCACAGCCCGTTTATTATGTCACGTATGGCGCTGGCGGCAGCGCAGGGCGGTGCGGTAGGTATTCGTGCGAACAGCGTGGTGGACATTCGTGCGATCAAAGAGAGCGTCTCCCTGCCGGTGATTGGGATTATCAAGCGTGATTATCCGGGTAGCGATGTGTTTATCACGGCCACTTTACAGGAAGTCGATGAACTGATGACCGTTGAGCCGGAAATTATTGCTCTGGATGCGACAGCGCGCCCGCGCCCCGGTGGGCAAACGCTGGAAGAACTGGTTACGCAGATCCGCGCTCGCTATCCGTCCGTACTGCTGATGGCGGATATTGCCACCGTAGACGAAGCGGTGACCGCCGAGCGCCTGGGCTTTGACTGTGTGGGCACTACGCTCTACGGCTATACCGCTGATACTGCCGGGCATGTGCTGGCGGAAAACGACTGCGGTTTTTTACGTGATGTGTTGGCTGCGGTTAGCGTACCGGTTGTGGCGGAAGGGAACGTTGATACTCCTGAACGTGCTGCACGATGCCTGGCATTAGGTGCCCATACCGTGGTGGTTGGTGGGGCTATCACGCGTCCGCAGCAGATAACGGCACGCTTTGTCGCAGCGATCGCCTCGTAAAGCATCGATGGGGCATGATACTTTGGCGGGGATCTGCGATAATTATCGTTTATCCCCATATTGAGAGCGCTATGCAGTACCCGATTAACGAGATGTTCCAGACCCTGCAAGGTGAGGGTTACTTTACCGGCGTCCCCGCCATTTTTATTCGTTTACAGGGATGCCCGGTTGGCTGTGCCTGGTGCGATACCAAACACACCTGGGATAAGCTTGAGGATCGGGAAGTCTCCCTGTACAGCATCCTGGCCAAGACCAAAGAAAGCGATAAATGGGGTGCTGCGAGCAGCGAAGATCTGCTGGCGGTCATTTCGCGTCAGGGCTATACCGCCCGTCACGTGGTGATCACCGGTGGCGAGCCCTGCATTCATGACCTGATGCCGCTGACTGACCTGCTGGAAAAGAACGGCTTTAGCTGCCAGATTGAGACCAGCGGCACGCACGAAGTACGCTGTACGCCGAATACCTGGGTGACCGTATCGCCGAAGGTGAATATGCGCGGTGGCTATGATGTGCTGTCACAGGCGCTGGAGCGCGCGAATGAAATCAAGCATCCGGTTGGTCGCGTTCGCGATATTGAAGCGCTGGATGAACTGCTGGCGACGTTGAGTGACGACAAACCGCGAATCATCGCCTTACAGCCAATCAGCCAGAAAGAAGATGCGACGCGTTTGTGCATTGATACCTGTATTGCGCGTAACTGGCGTCTGTCGATGCAGACCCATAAGTATCTGAATATTGCCTGATAACTGTGCCGGGGGCGTTTCGCTTACCCGGCCAGAGTTTGTTGCTCGTTGCAGGCCGGATAAGACGCATTGCCATCCGGCAAGCCTATAATCACTCGCCGCGGTATACGCAGCCCGCTGTGCAGGTTTCTTTCACCATTACGGCACTCAGCAGAGGGACCACAGGTTTAACCTGATCCCAAATCCATTTGGCCAGCACTTCGCTGGTTGGATTTTCTAAGCCAGGAATATCGTTCAAATAGTAGTGATCGAGTCTGTCGTAAGTCGGCTTAAACGCGGCTTTTAACTCAGCAAAATCCATGATCCAACCGGTATGCGGATCGACTTCACCGGTAATTTCAAGACGCACCATAAATGAGTGACCATGCAGACGGCCACACTTATGCCCTTCCGGTACATGCGGCAGGTGGTGAGCGGCTTCGAAGGTGAAATCTTTAAACAAGGTGGTGGACATTTTTTACTCTCAAGAATGCGAAAAACCGCGGTAGGGTACCGTAAAGAGGAAATTTTATCATTATTTATACACGCCATTCTTTAAGCTGCTTCTTTGTTGGCTGCCTTTGCTCGCCCCAGTCACTTACTCATGTAAGCTCCTGGGGACTTGCTCAGTTGCCGCCTCGATGCATCTTAAATTATTTACTGTATAAAAGGATGCTCAGCACCAAAGCTACATATTCATACAATCAATATTGATTAATTATTTATATATCAAATGTTTATATAATCTGTTTTGCTGTTAATAACTATAACTAAAACAGGTTAGTCCATTTGGTTATTTGTTATTTCCATCCCTTCTTTAATTGTTACTATCCCCGCCGTTAACCTTATCTTCAGTTTGGGTTTTATTGCTGAAATCCGCTTTGCTTACTGGAACATGACAACGCATGACGACACAGGCCCCACCTTCCGCTTTGCTACCGCTAAACCCGGAGCAACTGGCACGCCTTCAGGCGGCCACGACCGATTTAACTCCCGCACAGCTTGCGTGGGTTTCTGGCTATTTTTGGGGCGTGCTGAATCAGCAGCCTGTCAGCAACGCGGTGGCGACTGCGCCTGTCGCTGAAATGCCTGGCATTACGCTTATCTCCGCCTCGCAAACCGGTAATGCGCGCCGTGTGGCGGAAGCCCTGCGCGATGATCTGATCGCCGCGAAGCTCAACGTCACTCTCATCAACGCTGGCGACTATAAATTCAAACAAATCGCCAATGAAAAACTGCTGATCGTGGTGGCGTCGACGCAAGGGGAAGGTGAACCGGCGGAAGAAGCCGTGGCGTTGCATAAATTCCTGTTCTCGAAAAAAGCGCCGAAGCTTGATAACACCGCTTTTGCCGTGTTTGGTCTTGGCGATACCTCTTATGAGTTTTTCTGCCAGGCAGGAAAAGACTTCGACGCGAAATTGGCTGAGCTGGGCGGTGAACGTCTGCTCGACCGCGTCGACGCCGACGTCGAATACCAGGCCGACGCCGCGCAGTGGCGTGCTCGTCTGGTTGATGTCCTGAAAGCGCGTGCGCCTGCGGCACCGTCTGTGCAAGTTGCCGCCAGCGGTGCAGTAAATGAAGTACACACCAGCCCATACACCAAAGAAGCGCCGCTGACGGCGTCGCTTGCGGTGAATCAGAAAATTACCGGCCGCGACTCTGAAAAAGACGTGCGCCATATTGAAATTGATTTAGGCGATTCTGGCCTGCGTTATCAGCCGGGCGATGCGCTGGGCGTCTGGTATCAGAATGACCCGGCTCTGGTTAAAGAACTGGTTGAACTGCTGTGGCTGAAAGGTGATGAGCCGGTCACGGTTGAAGGCAAAACCCTGTCGCTCGCTGAAGCGTTGCAGTGGCATTTCGAGCTGACGGTTAACACCGGCAATATCGTAGAGAACTATGCCACCTTAACCCGCAGCGAAACTTTGCTGCCGTTAGTCGGTGACAAAGCACAGTTGCAGCATTACGCCGCAACCACGCCCATCGTCGATATGGTGCGCTTCTCTCCGGCACAACTGGATGCTCAGGCGTTAGTTGAACTGCTGCGTCCGCTGACGCCGCGTTTGTACTCCATTGCTTCTTCCCAGGCGGAAGTGGAAAGCGAAGTGCACGTCACCGTGGGCGTGGTGCGTTATGAGATAGAAGGTCGCGCTCGTACTGGTGGAGCTTCCAGTTTCCTCGCCGACCGCGTGGAAGAAGAAGGTGAAGTTCGCGTGTTCATTGAACACAACGACAACTTCCGTCTGCCGGCGAATCCGCAAACGCCGGTAATTATGATTGGACCGGGTACGGGGATTGCGCCGTTCCGTGCATTCATGCAGCAACGTGCGGCTGACGGAGCCGAAGGCAAAAACTGGCTGTTTTTTGGTAACCCACACTTTACCGAAGATTTCCTGTATCAGGTGGAATGGCAGCGTTACGTCAAAGAGGGCGTACTGAGCCGTATCGATCTCGCCTGGTCCCGCGATCAAAAAGAAAAAGTCTACGTACAAGATAAACTGCGCCAACAGGGCGCGGAACTGTGGCGCTGGATTAACGACGGTGCGCACATTTATGTCTGCGGCGACGCCAATCGCATGGCGAAAGACGTTGAGCGGGCGTTGTTGGAAGTGATTGCCGAATTCGGTGGTATGGATATCGAAGCGGCGGATGAATTTTTAAGTGAGCTGCGCATTGAGCGCCGTTATCAGCGAGATGTCTACTAATGAGCGAAAAACATCCAGGACCATTGGTGGTCGAAGGCAAACTGTCCGACGCTGAGCGTATGAAGCTGGAAAGCAACTATCTGCGCGGTACCATTGCCGAAGATTTAGACGACGGCCTGACCGGCGGGTTTAAAGGCGACAACTTCCTGCTGATCCGTTTTCACGGTATGTACCAGCAGGACGACCGCGATATCCGCGCCGAACGTGCCGAGCAAAAGCTGGAGCCGCGTCACGCGATGCTGCTGCGCTGTCGTCTGCCAGGTGGGGTGATCACCACCAAACAGTGGCAGGCGATCGATAAGTTCGCCCATGACAACACCATTTACGGTAGCATTCGTCTGACCAACCGTCAGACCTTCCAGTTTCACGGCATTCTGAAGAAGAACGTTAAGCCGGTACACCAAATGCTGCACTCCGTCGGCCTGGACGCGCTGGCGACAGCCAACGACATGAACCGTAACGTGCTGTGCACCTCCAACCCGTATGAATCTGAGCTGCACGCGGAAGCCTACGAGTGGGCGAAAAAGATCTCCGAACATCTGCTGCCGCGCACCCGCGCCTATGCAGAGATCTGGCTGGATCAGGAAAAAGTCGCGACTACCGACGAAGAGCCGATCCTCGGTCAAACCTATCTGCCGCGTAAGTTTAAAACCACGGTCGTGATCCCACCGCAGAACGACATCGATCTGCACGCCAACGACATGAACTTTGTGGCGATTGCGGAAAACGGCAAGCTGGTGGGCTTCAACCTGCTGGTGGGCGGCGGTTTGTCGATTGAGCACGGCAACAAGAAAACCTACGCCCGCACAGCAAGCGAGTTTGGTTATCTGCCGCTTGAGCATACGCTGGCCGTGGCGGAGGCTGTGGTGACCACGCAGCGTGACTGGGGTAACCGTACCGACCGTAAAAATGCCAAAACCAAATACACCCTTGAGCGCGTCGGCGTCGACACCTTCAAGGAAGAGGTTGAGCGCCGGGCGGGGATCAAGTTTGAGCCGATCCGTCCGTACGAGTTTACCGGTCGCGGCGATCGTATCGGCTGGGTGAAAGGGATCGACAATAAATGGCATCTGACGTTGTTTATTGAAAACGGCCGTATCCTCGATTATCCGGGCCGACCGCTGAAAACCGGTCTGCTTGAGATCGCGAAGATCCACAAAGGTGAGTTCCGCATTACCGCGAACCAGAACCTGATCATTGCCGGTGTTCCTGAGAGTGAAAAGGCGAAGATCGAGAAGATTGCGCAGAAGAGTGGCTTAATGAACGCGGTCACTCCGCAGCGTGAAAACTCGATGGCCTGCGTCTCGTTCCCGACCTGTCCGCTGGCGATGGCGGAAGCTGAGCGCTTCCTGCCAACGTTTATCGACAACATCGACACGCTGATGGCGAAGCACTGCCTGAGTGATGAAAACATTGTCATGCGTGTGACCGGCTGCCCTAACGGCTGCGGCCGCGCGATGCTGGCGGAAGTTGGTCTGGTGGGTAAAGCACCCGGGCGTTATAACCTCCATTTAGGGGGCAACCGTATCGGAACCCGAATTCCCCGGATGTTTAAAGAGAACATCACCGAGCCGGAAATTCTGGCATCGCTGGATGAACTGATTGGGCGCTGGGCGAAAGAGCGCGAAGCGGGTGAAGGCTTCGGTGACTTTACGGTGCGTGCGGGCATTATTCGCCCGGTGCTCGATCCCGCCCGGGATTTCTGGGAATAATGTGAAATTGACTTATCGGGTCTGCTGAATCGGTAGGCCTGATAAGCGCAGCGCCATCAGGCAAGGCAAACAGTGAGGAACTTATGTCCAAACTCGATCTCAACGCGTTGAACGAACTGCCGAAAGTTGAACGCGTTATGGCGTTGGCACAAACCAACGACCAACTGGAAAAATTGAGCGCCGAGGATCGCGTAGCGTGGGCGCTGGAAAATCTGCCTGGTGAATATGTACTGTCATCAAGTTTTGGTATCCAGGCGGCAGTGAGCCTGCATCTGGTAAATCAGGTTCGCCCGGATATCCCGGTGATCCTCACCGATACTGGCTACCTGTTCCCGGAAACCTATCAGTTTATTGATGAGTTAACGGACAAGCTTAAGCTTAATCTGCAAGTCTACCGGGCAAAGGAAAGTGCGGCCTGGCAGGAAGCACGCTACGGCAAACTGTGGGAGCAGGGCGTTGAGGGTATTGAAAAATACAATGACATCAACAAAGTCGAGCCGATGAACCGGGCGCTGCAGGAGCTGAACGCGCAAACCTGGTTTGCCGGTCTGCGTCGAGAGCAATCAGGCAGTCGTGCGCATTTGCCGGTGCTGGCTATCCAGCGCGGCGTGTTTAAAGTTCTGCCGATCATCGACTGGGATAACCGTACGGTTTACCAGTATCTGCAAAAACACGGTTTGAAATACCATCCGTTGTGGGATCAGGGCTATCTGTCGGTAGGCGATACCCACACCACCCGCAAATGGGAGCCGGGTATGGCGGAAGAAGAGACGCGTTTCTTCGGATTGAAGCGCGAGTGCGGACTGCACGAAGGGTAAATTACCCGTGATGAGCCAGCATTGTACAAATGCTGGCGTTATCGTTAGTTTCCCAACCCTGTCCGTTTATTGTAATAACCCGCTTCACCTTCTGGCGAAACCAGAATCATCTGCGCCGCTGGGCGATGTTGTTTCTTACGGAACAGCTCAAGCTGTTCATCGCTGGGGAGTAAAAAGTCGCCTGATTGTTTACGCCACCACGACAGGCGTACTGATAACCGGCTCATTTCCCATCGGAAATCGCCTTCATCGACGACGGGATGAAACTCACCCTCCTCATTTTGCCATGCGAGGTAAACATCCACGCTCTCTTCGCCCAGGCGAGTCGAAAATTCTCTGTCTTTGTCCCATAAAAAATCGCTGGCTTCCCGATCATAACCGAGATCGTGACGTAACAGATTTTGTGCGGCAACTGATCGTTGGCTGAGTACTTTACCGAAGGCAATATCGGAAAGTGTCTGTAAGCCCGCCGGAGCAGCTATCTCCTGCTTGTAGACGCCATCCACTAATGCTCTGGCGTTTTCTGGCATACGGATTTCTCCGTGCTGGCGCAGCACTGCCTGGGTACGCCACAAACAGGCATGATCGGCATAAACAAAGCCGGTTCCTTTTAGTTCTTGCCCCAGCCAGCCCTCTTCAGCTTGTTCCTGCCATTCCGGCACCAGAATATGCAATACCGGTGGCTGGCGACCATCAGGCAATGTGGGTTTACGCTGCCCATCAGCATCGCGGATATGACGTTGCAGACGACCAGCGCGCTGGATTAATAAATCAATGGGGGCCAGATCGGAGATCATCCAGTCAAAGTCCAGATCGAGGCTCTGTTCAACGACCTGCGTGGCGATCAATACTTTACCCCGTCGTTCTGAAACGGGAGCGTTATTACCGAACCAACTGAGCGTTTTATTTTCAATATCAATACGATCGGTAAAAGCGAAGCGACTGTGGAAAAGTAACAGATCCTGTTCTGGCAGCATTCCTTCGTGAAGTAACTGCTGGTAAACGTCTCGCGCATCATCCACCGTGTTACGAATCCAGCAAACACATTGCCCGGCTGCCACAACACGATAAATAATATCCAACGCTTGCTGGCGTTGCTGTATCCATTTTATGGTTACGGTACGTTGGACCTCGGGGCGCGTATCCAGCGGTTGCTCCAGCAGACCGCTGGAAGATAGATGGCTTAGCCAGGGGTAGCCCGCATCCTCGTTGGTTTCAGTAGCCGTAAAATCGGCACCGTCATTGAATGCGTGGAGTAGTTTCTCTCGTAAGGCGGCAGGAAGCGTCGCACTCAGAATAATGGCGCTGCCCCCCTGTGCGGCATGGAATCTCAATAGCCCTTCCAGTAATTTCACCATATAGCCATCGTAGGCGTGGACCTCATCCAGCAACAGAATTTTATCGCGCATTCCCAGCAGGCGGAGCGACTGGTGGCGAAAAGGCATGACGGCCATTAAGAGTTGATCAAGCGTTCCGACGCCAACTTCTGCCAGCAGCGCTTTTTTGCGTGAATCGGCAAACCATGCGTGGCACTCACTGTTCGCGTTACCATCATTGTGAGCATAATCTTTCGCCGTATCTCTATCTGGTTGCCAGATAGATTGTCGGAAGGCGTCAGTCATTTCTCGCCCACCGTGCGCCAGAATTAGCGAGGGTCTGGAATCATCGGTAAAAAGCGCGTGATAGGCCGCGGCCAGACGTTTATACATGGCGTTTGCAGTGGCCATAGTCGGTAGTCCAACGTAGAGACCGTGGCCTTTATTGGCTGACATTAAACGATGAGTCAGGATCAGCGCAGCCTCTGTTTTGCCGGCTCCGGTAACGTCTTCCAGAATAACCAACTGTGGGCCGGGGGCTGAGATATCTAATGTGGTTGCCCGCTCCTGCAGTGGGGTCAGCGTATGAATGAACGGAAATAATGCCTGGTGGCTCTGATAATGGCTATGCTGCGATAACGGGGGCATTTTAAGAATGGCCTGCTGCGCTTTTTCACAAGCAAGAGGCCAATAATCGACCAATGGCATAGGCTGGCTAAGCAGAGGGAACTGCGTTTCGTCAGATCCCATCCAGTCAGCGAGGGTGACGAGACCTGCAAAAAACCAGCTATGTTGCTTTAAGCATTTTCTGCCTGCTTTAGTCTTCCATTCCTGCGGGATCGTAAAGGGGAATAACTGACTTAATGCTTCCAGATAATGTGTTGCTGCAACAATATCTTCATCAGCGAATGCCAATGAACTTCTGTTCTTCATGGTTTCCGGTGGGATGCCATGATGTCCGGTGCTAATGAGCATCCAGGTATTTAAGGGGCTTTCAAATCTGGCACGGTTTTCAGATTCAATGCCTGCGATAATTTCATTACTACCTGAACACCACGCTTCAAATAATTTCCCCCACAAATAGAATCCTAAGGAATCATGTCTCTCAAATGCGGAAATCCCACTAACAGGAGGAAATAAAGGGGAGTCGGGGAATTCTGCATATCTTTGAAATCCTCTGGCGAATTTTCCAATATCATGACTGGCAAGAAACCAGATTAACCAGTTTTCGGCATCCGTGCCAGTAATGCCGCATTTCTGTAATATATCTTTAGAGTCAAATATATTGTTTTCAATTATGTAATACCCGCATGCGGCAACATCGAGGCAATGGTATGCCAATAAATGATAATTATTAATTATGTTTTTAGTTGATTTATTGGTTTTCCCCCAATATCGGAGGTAGTCAATGTTTTCTATTTGCGTCATCTTTTTACTGTAAGGAGGAAGATAAATGATGTCCATTTTAATACAGAGTAAGTAAATTATTGGGCTTTTTGAGAAAAACTGAGGTTACCCCCGCTGGCGCGGGGAACGTTTTGCTATTCAGACTGTATCTACGGTTTATCCCATAACTTAAGGGAACGTATTAAAGATAACAAATAATAATAAAAAATACATTGTATGATTTAAGACTGTATCTACTTTTTATTTATGTTTTCGTTTTTGAAAAAATGGAGTATAACTCCAATGGAAGTATTAAATGGAAATCTCAGAACGGAGCTTACCTGTGGGTAGGTAATATTTCAATTGGCTTGAGAAATAGTCTTACAGGAGTAATTCTATGGATTTAACCAGAGAGAAATGGCTTCCCGTCATATTCTCAAGCGGCGAGAAAAAGAGAATATCATTAAGCGAACTTCTGGATAACAATATTCAGGATCTTGCATACCCTCGGGCCGATTTTCAGGGGGCGGCATGGCAAATGCTGATTGGTATTTTGCAATGTACCGTCGCGCCGGAAGATAAAGAAGAATGGGCTGATATCTGGCATGACGGTATCGAATTCGAACAATGGGAGAAGACGTTAACAACGTTCTCTCTGGCTCTACAGTTCGGCGAGCAAAAGCCCTCCTTCCTGCAAAGTTTCGATCCTCTGGATAGCGAATATGGATCTATTGCCGGGTTGTTAGTCGATGCGCCTGGCGGCAATACGCTTAAGCTCAATAAAGATCATTTTGTTAAACGCGGCAATGTGGAGCAAATTTGCCCGCACTGTGCGGCGATAGCGCTGTTTGCGATTCAAGCCAATTCACCTGCCGGTGGGGCGGGCTACCGGGTCGGAATGCGCGGCGGTGGTCCGCTCACCACGCTGGTGGTACCGCAGGAAGAAGATAAATACCCACTCTGGAAAAAACTCTGGCTAAACGTCTTACCGCAGGAGGCTAAGCCTACCGTCGCACAGTATCCCCTTATTTTCCCGTGGCTTGCGCCGACAAAAACCAGTGAAAATGCCGGAAATGTGGTGACGCCGGAAAATGCCCACCCGTTGCAAGCTTACTGGGGAATGCCGCGGCGTATCGAGCTGGATTTCTCCCAGACTATGGCAGGTATCTGCGATTTGTGCGGAGAACATCATGAGTCGCTGTTACTGCAAATGCGCAGTAAAAACTATGGCGTTCAGTACGACAGTTGGCTGCATCCCTTCTCTCCTTATCGGCAGGCGCTGAAAGATCCTTCTGCGCCATGGCTGGCGTTAAAAGGGCAACCAGGCGGGTTAAGTTATAAAGACTGGCTGGGGCTGATGCTCAATCGCGAGGATAAGTTCAACAAAATGCAGCCTGCGAAGGTAGTTCGTGCCGCCGGTCAGCGGAACAACATGAGCCTGTGGTGTTTTGCATTTGATATGGAGAATGCCAAGGCTCGCTGCTGGTATCAGAACCGTATTCCCCTCATTAGTGTTTCCCATGAAGAGCAATTTCTTGCCGCGCTGAATACCGTGTTGGTGCTGGCTAGCGAGGCGTTGTCGTTATTAAGGAATGCCTTAAAGAGCGCCAAATTCGAGACGCCGAAAGAAGCCAAAATGGATTTCAGCATGGTTGATATCGCCTTCTGGCAGGAAACTGAGCCTGCTTTTCGGGTACTGCAAGAGGCGCTGGTTGCTGACCCATTACGTCAAAATCCGCTGACTCACCGCGCAGTTCGCCAGTGGGAGCAGGAATTAGCGCGTTATTTATTTCACGTTTTTGACCGTGATGCCCTGACCAACCCCGATTGCCCGGACGATATCCTGTTGCGCCAACTGACGGCCAGGCAGGATTTTGCCAGCAGCTATCGTAAACATAAAGCGCGCAAGGATGTGTTGGCGCTGGTCGAATAACCGAAGGATCTAAATATGCTGAACAGTAATACCGCAGCGTTATGCAGAATTCTCAACTCTGACGCGCAGAAAGCGCTCCTTGACTGGTTTGCCACGCTGTCTGAGCGCTATGAGCGCAAAGATGATAAACGAATCAACGGTCGAGCCTGGCGGGCTGAGTTGAAAAGAATGGCGCCGCCTTATGGCGTGATGATGTGCGAGGGGTATGACGCGCTTCGTCAGGCGCTACTGAAACATATGCCGCTGCAACCTCTTGATGAAATGGCGCTGGCGCTGTTTGTCAGCGTTGCCGCACATATTAAGAGTCATAAGGAAAAAGCCAGTTTTGCCGCGCAACTGGGGGAAAAGCTAAAAGGTTCCACGCCGTGCGTTTCTGCATTGCGTTTTGAACGTTTACAAAAAGCGTCCGACCCGGAGACGTTTTGTCTGTTGTTGATTCAGGCGGTGAAAATTCGTGGAACAGAAGGGGTGAATGTTCTGTCGCTGGCCGATGGAATATTCCTGTGGATGGAAGAGTGGCAACGACGCGAAAACCATCAGCCGGAACCCGCCAATCCCTTTGAACGCAACCGTACACGTTGGGCGAATGAATACCTTTCCATGTCGCGCGGCAAATAATCATTTTTAGAAGGATTTAACGATGACCTCTTTTATTCAACTGCATTTATTGACTGCTTATGCGCCTGCTAACCTGAACCGTGATGAATCCGGACGCCCGAAAACGGCTTATATGGGCGGTGTAGAGCGCCTGCGCGTTTCGTCGCAAAGCCTGAAACGCGCCTGGCGTGTGTCGGAAACCTTTGAGGGCGCGATGGATGGATTTATGGGTAAGCGTACCCGCCGAATTGGCGTGGATTATGTTTATCGCCCGATGACTGCCGCTGGCGTTATTGGGAAAACAGCGAAAAGCGCAGCGGAGAAAATTGCGGCGCAGTTCGGCAAACTGAAAAGTGACAAAAACGCGCCTGAAGAAAAGAATCTTGAAATTGAACAGATCGTTCACGTCAGCAACCATGAAATTAGTTTGATCAAACAGTTGGTCGATACGCTAATTGCCGAAAAACGCGAACCCAGCGATGAAGAAGTGAAGCTATTACGCAAAGAGCAGCGAAGCGTAGATATGGCGCTGTTTGGGCGTATGCTGGCGTCATCACCGGAGTTTAACGTAGAGGCGGCCTGTCAGGTCTCGCATGCGCTGGGCGTAAGCGCTGTGACCGTTGAATCTGATTTTTTCACCGCCGTTGACGATCTGAATAATAAAGAAGAAGACGCAGGCTCCGGACATATGGGCGAACAAGGTTTTGCCTCAGCGCTTTTCTATACCTATGTCTGCATTAGCCGCGATCTGTTGGTGGAAAACCTCGGCGGTAATGAAGATCTGGCGAAACGCGCCATCGCCGCGCTTACCGAAACGGCGTTAACGGTCTCTCCGACCGGAAAGCAAAACAGCTTCGCTTCTCGCGCCTACGCAACCTATGCGCTGGCGGAAATCGGTCAAAAACAACCGCGTTCTCTGGCGGCGGCGTTCTTCCAGCCAGTGCGTGATACCGATCAAATTCCCGCAGCAATCGCCCGTTTAACACAGCAGCGCGCGAGTTTCGATAGCGTATACGGGAATTGTGCTGATGATTATCGCGAGCTGAACGTTCAGGAAGGCACGGGTTCTCTGGCGGAATTACTGGCCTTTGTTAGCCAGTAAGGATGAATAATGAAGGAATATCTGGTTTTCCAGCTCTATGCACCGCTGGCGTCGTGGGGGGAAGAAGCATCTGGCGAGATTCGCCATTCTGCAACGGTTCCCACGCGATCCGCATTATTGGGGATACTTGCCGCTGCGCTAGGAATTCGTCGTGACGAAGAAGAGCGGCTGAATAGCTTTAATCAGCATTACCATCTGGCGGTACACGCGCTAGCTTCACAAGATCGCTGGTTGCGGGATTATCACACGGTTAGCGCGCCGCGAGAAAATAAAAAGTATCGCTACTACACGCGCCGGGATGAATTGACTCTCGCGCCGGATGAAGTAGGTACTCTGATCTCGCAGCGGGAATATCGCTGCGATGGCTACTGGCATGTGGCAATAAGTGTAACGCCCGATGCACCGCATACGCTTAGCGAAATGCGAGCGGCGCTACTGACCCCACATTTCCCTCTCTATTTGGGGCGAAAATCTTGCCCTCTGGCGTTACCGTTGGCACCACGTTTAATGACGGGCGCGTTAAAAGAGATATTCACTCAGGCTGTTGAGGAGCTGTCCGCTGCGGAGTTAAGCGGCTTTACCCTGCGTGAAGGCGTTTGTTACTGGGACGATCCTGACGAAGCGAGTTTGGTCTGGCAGCAAAAGCAGCATAGCAATAATCAACCTGTTAGCCGCCAGCGCTGGCAGTTTGGTAGCTATACCCGGTTCTATGGCCCCTTACAGGAGAGAACATAATGTATCTTTCTCGTATCCAGCTTCGGTTTAATCAATTGCGACCGGAAATGCTGGAAAAATGGCATTCAGCCAGGCCTTATGCCAGCCACCAATGGCTATGGCAGCTTTTTCCTGAACAAGAGTCACGTCAGTTTTTATTTCGTGAGGAAGCGCATGGCGGTTTTTTCATGCTTTCGGCGATACCGCCGTTAGCTCAGCATTCCCTGTTTCTCGTTGAAACCAAAGCGTTTAATCCACAGCTGACCAATGGTCTTATGCTTGATTTTCAACTTCGCGCAAATCCTGTCATTACTCGTAACGGTAAGCGCAGCGATGTGATGATGGATGCGAAGTTTCAGGCAAAAACGCAGGGAGTCGCGCAGGAACAATGGTGGGAGCTGCAACAGCAGGCTGCACAGGCCTGGCTGGAAAGGCAAGGGCAGCAGCATGGTTTCCGTTTGCTTGAGGAGGAGACTGATGATTTCGCCCAGTGGGCAGGCGCGGAACAGAGTGAAATGCAGGCGCGTTGTGGGTGTGTGCAAGCCTATCAACAACATCGTTTTGTCCGTAACGATCGGGAAGAGTCGATTGCTTTCAGTAGCGTTGATTTTAGTGGAACGCTTTGCATTACTGATGCCTCACGATTTGAACAGGCGCTGTATTCTGGATTAGGTAAGAGTAAAGCGCTGGGCTGCGGAATGCTGATGGTGAAAAGGAAGCGCTGATGGCCTGGCTACCGTTGAACCCCATCCCGTTAAAAGATCGCGTATCGATGATTTTTCTCCAGTATGGGCAGATTGATGTTATCGACGGCGCGTTTGTATTGATCGATAAAACGGGCGTTCGTACACATATCCCCGTTGGCTCGGTTGCCTGCATCATGCTAGAACCGGGGACGCGTGTTTCCCATGCGGCAGTACGTCTTGCCGCGACGGTGGGGACATTGCTGGTGTGGGTGGGGGAAGCAGGCGTTCGTGTTTATGCTTCGGGGCAGCCGGGCGGGGCTCGTTCAGACAAATTGCTTTATCAGGCGAAACTCGCACTGGATGAGGATTTGCGGCTGAAGGTAGTGCGTAAAATGTTTGAGTTACGTTTTGGCGAACCCGCGCCAAGCCGTCGTTCCGTTGAACAATTGCGCGGCATTGAAGGTAGTCGCGTACGGGCAACCTACGCATTGCTGGCGAAGCAATATGGCGTGAAGTGGCAGGGGCGTCGTTACGATCCGAAAGATTGGGAAAAAGGCGATGTGATTAATCAATGCATCAGCTCAGCAACTGCCTGTCTTTATGGTGTGACGGAAGCGGCGACATTGGCAGCTGGGTATGCGCCTGCGATCGGTTTTGTGCATACGGGGAAGCCACTATCTTTTGTTTATGACATCGCTGATATCATTAAATTTGATACCGTCGTACCGAAAGCATTCGAAATAGCAAAGCGTAATCCTACCGATCCCGATCGCGAAGTCCGCCTTGCTTGCCGGGATATTTTTCGTAGCGGTAAAACGCTGGCTAAATTAATACCTCTTATCGAAGATGTTCTCGCAGCAGGTGAAATCCAACCGCCGTTACCTCCTGAAGATTCACAGCCCATCGCAATCCCACTTCCTGTTTCTGTGGGGGATTCTGGCCATCGGAGTAACTAACGATGAGTGTGTTGGTTGTTGTTACAGAAAACGTACCACCTCGCTTGCGAGGCCGACTTGCCGTCTGGTTGCTGGAAATTCGAGCTGGTGTATACGTTGGTAATGTTTCAACGAAGATCCGCGAGATGATATGGCAACAGGTCTCCGTTCTGGCAGAAGAAGGGAACGTTGTCATGGCGTGGGCAACGAATACGGAGTCGGGCTTTGAATTTCAGACGTGGGGTGAAAACCGACGTATTCCGGTGGATCTCGATGGATTACGATTAGTGTCGTTTCTGCCTGTTTTAAATCAATGAGTTAGCGATCTTTAAAAATACGGAAAAGTTGGTGGATTTCTTGTATGCCAAAAAAGGCTTAAAATTCAGTTGGGTAGTTTTAGAGTGTTCCCCGCGCCAGCGGGGATAAACCGTATTACCGCGAAAACATGCCCGCGTTTAAGTCGTGTTCCCCGCGCCAGCGGGGATAAACCGAATCATTTATTTATCCCTGATTATTTATTAATGTGTTCCCCGCGCCAGCGGGGATAAACCGTACCACTGGCGCGGGCTGTCTTTCCAGTACATGTGTTCCCCGCGCCAGCGGGGATAAACCGGAATTTAACCTTCACGCCCTTCTCTGTGATTTGTGTTCCCCGCGCCAGCGGGGATAAACCGATTTAACCTCGGCAGGTGTGTTGAACGCCCCGGTGTTCCCCGCGCCAGCGGGGATAAACCGGCCGCGGATCAGGACGGCAATGAGCGCACCTAGTGTTCCCCGCGCCAGCGGGGATAAACCGGAAGGAGCTGGCTTTCCTCCGGCGGTTTAAAAGTGTTCCCCGCGCCAGCGGGGATAAACCGATTTTGTTCTTCCACATCATCAACTCCGTATGGTGTTCCCCGCGCCAGCGGGGATAAACCGCGCGTTCCCAAGCGTGGCCGCCTTTAAACCAGGTGTTCCCCGCGCCAGCGGGGATAAACCGTGTCGATCAGCACTAATTCGCCGGTGTTCAGGGTGTTCCCCGCGCCAGCGGGGATAAACCGCTGATCATCGTGAGCGAGAACGAACGCCTGTTGTGTTCCCCGCGCCAGCGGGGATAAACCGCGCTGGCATCAGGCGTACCGGCACTTTAATTCGTGTTCCCCGCGCCAGCGGGGATAAACCGTAAACCGTTGTCAGCCGCTTATGCATTGCCTCGTGTTCCCCGCGCCAGCGGGGATAAACCGGTGGGTTAAGTCGCTGTTGATAATACGATGTTGTGTTCCCCGCGCCAGCGGGGATAAACCGTGAGGTTTTGAGCGAAACAGTCGTTCGCTCGTGTGTTCCCCGCGCCAGCGGGGATAAACCGCCCCGGTCATTTCCTCTGATATCGACTAGTTTGTGTTCCCCGCGCCAGCGGGGATAAACCGTTTTATGCGACCGTTTAAACAGGCAGCGTGGCGTGTTCCCCGCGCCAGCGGGGATAAACCGAAAAAGATCTTGATAATGATGCTGATGTAAAAGTGTTCCCCGCGTCAGCGGGGATAAGGTAATTTTAGCGTTACGTATTGAGCCGATGATGTCGTATTCTCTGCTGGCACAGGGACGAAAATGATAGCCCAACGTCTTCATCTAAAAAGGTGCTAAGAGTTTTTACCCGCTTTTGCCAGTTCTTTTACCAGCGGCAGCATAATGCGTACCACGTCGCGGCTACGGTGCTCTATCCGGCCCGGTAACGCTTTATCAATGTGCTGCTGGTTATCCAGTCGCACATCGTGCCAGCTGTTGCCTGCCGGGAACGAGGCGCTTTTGGCGCGCTGTTGATAGCCATCTTTCTTGCCCAGGTTCCAGTTGGTCGCTTCAACGGAGAGAACGGAAATGCCCGCGTTGTCGAAGACCTCTGCATCGTTACAACATCCAGTGCCTTTCGGATAGTCTTTGTTCAGACCTGGATTGGTGCTGGCAACGATACCGCGGCTGTGCGCGATAGCCAGTGCCCGGTCGCGCGTCAGTTTTCGCACCGCTTCCGGGGTTTTCTTACCGCTATTGAAATAGAGCTTATCGCCGACGATCAGGTTATCGAGGTTGATAACCAGCAGCGTGTTTTTCTTCTCGGCGGCGCTCATTCGCTTCAGGATGTTCTCCGCGCCCAGTTTGCCTTCTTCCTCGCCGCTGGTGGCGATAAATCGAATACCGTACTGCGTCGGCACGTTTTTGAGTTTTTCCGCCAGTTCCAGCATTACGCCAACACCTGCGGCGTTGTCATCGATACCTTGCAGGGTTAATCCACCCAGATTGGCATCGGAGTCGGCGTCGCTTTGTGCGGCGTAGGTGTCGAGGTGCGCCATAATAATAATCTGCTGCGGCGCTTTGCCTTCATGTGCAGCAATAACGGTGCTTCCCGTTACGTTATGCCAGTTTTTACGGTTATCTTTGGCGGTATAAACATAACGGCTATTAAACGTCCGAATATCGCTGCTATAACCCATCTGCTGAAATTGTTGACGTATATAATCAGCAGACAACATTTCTGCCGGAGATCCCGTCACGCGGCCTGGGAAAAACGTTGCGATATATCGAGCCTGGGTATTTGCGATATCTCCGGGCTTCGAAGATGTTGCCTGTGCGGGAAGGATGAAGCACGCGCCGAGCGCCATGGCTGCAAGAAGGTGGCGCAATGCGAGAAACATGATGAGTCCTTAAATACCAAGCAGAAATTTTCAGCCGCTAAATAGCTGCGCGGAATAGTAGATCACTGAAAGGGAACTCAGCCCGGATTGTGCGATCTGATCAATCGCCAAACCAACCAAAATCACCAACCGGACTGAGCGATGCCGATCATAGTACCAATACCCCGTGGCGAACGACGCCTGATGCAGAAAGCTATTCATAAAACGCGTGATAAAAATCATGCCCGCAGACTCACGGCCATGCTGATGCTTCATCGGGGTGAACGGGTCAGCGATGTTGCCAGAACTCTCTGTTGTGCCCGTTCATCCGTTGGTCGCTGGATTAACTGGTTTACGCACTCAGGTATTGAAGGCCTGAAATCCTTACCCGCAGGGCGCTCCCGACGCTGGCCTTTTGAACATATCTGCACCCTGTTACGTGAGCTGATAAAGCATTCTCCCGGCGATTTTGGTTATCAACGTTCACGCTGGAGCACCGAATTACTGGCAATAAAAATCAATGAGATAACCGGTTGCCAGTTACATGCAGGAACCGTTCGCCGCTGGTTGCCATCTGCGGGGCTTGTATGGCGCAGGGCCGCGCCAACTCTGCGTATCCGTGACCCACATAAAGATGAAAAGATGGCGGTAATCCACAAAGCGCTGGATGAATGCAGCGCAGAGCATCCGGTATTTTATGAAGATGAAGTGGATATCCACCTTAATCCTAAAATCGGTGCGGACTGGCAGTTGCGCGGACAGCAGAAACGGGTAGTGACGCCGGGGCAGAACGAAAAATACTATCTGGCCGGCGCACTGCACAGTGGCACGGGTAAAGTCAGCTACGTGGGCGGCAACAGCAAAAGTTCAGCGCTGTTTATCGCTCTGCTGAAGCACCTGAAAGCCACTTACCGGCGGGCGAAAACAATCACGCTGATCGTTGATAACTACATTATCCATAAAAGCCGCGAAACACAGCGCTGGTTGAAAGCAAATCCCAAGTTCAGGGTAATTTACCAGCCGGTTTACTCGCCGTGGGTGAATCATGTGGAACAGCTATGGCAGGCACTTCATGACACGATAACCCGTAATCATCAGTGCCGCTCAATGTGGCAGTTACTGAAAAAGGTCCGCCATTTTATGGAAACCGCCAGCCCATTCCCCGGAGGAAAACATGGTCAGGCAAAAGTGTAGCGGTATTAGGCGCAGCTATTTAGTATGAAACCGTGATCGAGGTAAAACAATTTCATTTGCTCTTAAATGCCCGAATTCCGGTAGCTTAAGCACTTTTTGATATTTGCTTTTCCGGATCGTTATTCCTTTGAGGAACTACTCATTCCAATTCGTAATTTCATTCGCCCCCTTGCCCTCCCTATAGTCAGGTTATCTGAGCATCGTTAGCAAAATAACGGCATTACATAGGAACGGTTATGGATCAAAAACGACTTACCCACCTGCGGCAACTGGAAGCGGAAAGCATCCATATCATTCGTGAGGTGGCCGCCGAGTTTTCTAATCCGGTGATGATGTATTCCATCGGCAAAGATTCCAGCGTAATGCTGCATCTGGCGCGTAAAGCGTTTTATCCGGGCACGCTGCCGTTCCCATTGCTGCACGTTGATACCGGCTGGAAATTCAGCGAAATGTACGAGTTTCGTGACCGCACGGCGAAAGCCTACGGCTGCGAACTGCTGGTGCATAAAAACCCGGAAGGGGTGGCGATGGGCATCAACCCGTTTGTCCACGGTAGCGCCAAGCATACCGACATTATGAAAACTGAAGGGCTGAAGCAGGCACTGAATAAATACGGTTTCGATGCCGCGTTTGGCGGTGCTCGTCGTGACGAAGAGAAATCGCGTGCCAAAGAGCGTATTTACTCTTTCCGCGATCGTTTTCATCGCTGGGATCCTAAAAATCAGCGCCCGGAGCTGTGGCACAACTACAACGGGCAGATTAACAAAGGCGAAAGCATTCGCGTCTTCCCGCTCTCTAACTGGACTGAACAGGATATCTGGCAGTACATCTGGCTGGAAAATATCGACATCGTGCCGCTGTATCTGGCGGCGGAGCGTCCGGTGCTGGAACGCGACGGCATGCTGATGATGATTGATGACGACAGAATCGATCTGCAACCCGGTGAAGTGATTAAAAAACGCATGGTGCGTTTCCGTACGCTCGGTTGCTGGCCGCTGACAGGCGCGGTGGAGTCGAATGCGCAGACGCTGCCGGAAATTATCGAAGAGATGCTGGTTTCAACCACCAGTGAACGTCAGGGCCGCGTGATTGACCGCGACCAGGCGGGCTCCATGGAGCTGAAGAAACGTCAGGGGTATTTCTAAGGAGCCGCCATGAACACGACACTTGCACAACAAATTGCTAATGAAGGCGGCGTTGAAGCCTGGATGGTTGCCCAGCAACACAAAAGTCTGCTGCGCTTTTTAACCTGCGGTAGCGTGGATGATGGGAAAAGTACCCTGATTGGCCGCCTGCTGCACGACACGCGTCAGATTTATGAAGACCAGCTTTCATCGCTGCACAATGACAGTAAACGTCACGGCACTCAGGGCGAAAAGCTTGATCTGGCGTTATTGGTTGACGGCTTGCAGGCCGAGCGCGAGCAGGGCATCACCATCGACGTGGCGTATCGTTATTTCTCTACCGAGAAGCGTAAATTTATTATTGCGGACACTCCCGGGCATGAGCAGTACACCCGTAACATGGCGACCGGTGCGTCGACCTGCGACCTGGCGATCCTACTGATCGATGCGCGTAAAGGCGTGCTGGATCAGACTCGTCGTCATAGCTTTATCTCCACGCTGCTTGGGATCAAACACCTGGTAGTGGCGATCAACAAAATGGATCTGGTGGACTTTAGCGAAGAGACATTTAACCGCATTCGCGAAGACTATCTTACTTTTGCTGAACAACTGCCGGGCAACCTGGATATCCGGTTTGTGCCGCTCTCTGCGCTGGAAGGCGATAACGTGGCTTCGCAAAGCGCCAGTATGCCGTGGTACAGCGGTCCGACGCTGCTGGAAGTGCTGGAAACCGTTGAGATCCAGCGCATTGTTGATACTCAGCCGATGCGCTTCCCGGTGCAGTATGTGAACCGACCGAATCTGGATTTCCGTGGTTATGCCGGAACGCTGGCCTCCGGTAGCGTGAAGGTTGGACAGCGCGTCAAAGTGTTGCCGTCCGGCGTGGAGTCGAGCGTGGCGCGGATCGTAACCTTTGATGGCGATTTACAGGAAGCGCATGCGGGTGAAGCGATCACCCTGGTGCTGAAAGATGAGATCGATATCAGCCGGGGCGACCTGCTGCTTGATGCCGGTGAAACGCTGCCGACAGTACAAAGCGCTGCAGTTGATGTGGTGTGGATGGCGGAACAACCGTTGTCGCCCGGGCAGAGCTACGACATAAAAGTCGCAGGCAAGAAGACCCGCGCACGCGTTGATAGCGTGCAGTATCAGGTCGATATAAACAACCTGACCCAACGTGACGTTGAAGCGCTGCCGCTGAACGGCATCGGTCTGGTTAATCTGACTTTTGATGAGCCGCTGGTGCTGGATACCTATCAGCAGAATCCGGTTACGGGCGGGCTGATTATCATTGACCGCCTGACTAACGTTACCGTTGGCGCGGGACTGGTGCGTGAGCCAATCGTCCAGGAGCTTGCCACAGCTTCTCAGTTCAGCGCGTTTGAGCTGGAGCTTAATGCACTGGTGCGTCGCCACTTCCCACACTGGGGTGCGCGCGATCTGCTGGGAGGAAAATAATGGCGCTGCATGACGAAAACGTCGTCTGGCATGCCCATCCTGTTACACCGCAACAGCGGGAACAACGCCACGGTCATCGTGGTGTTGTGCTGTGGTTTACCGGGCTGTCAGGTTCCGGTAAATCCACGGTAGCAGGGGCGCTGGAAGAGGCGCTGCATAAGCTAGGGGTGAGCACCTATCTGCTGGATGGCGATAACGTGCGTCACGGTCTGTGCAGCGATCTTGGGTTTAGCGATGCCGATCGCAAGGAGAATATTCGTCGGGTTGGTGAAGTGGCTAACCTGATGGTAGACGCCGGCCTGGTGGTGTTGACTGCGTTTATCTCTCCACATCGCGCCGAGCGAAAAATGGTTCGCGAGCGCGTGGGCCAAGGGCGTTTTATTGAGGTTTTTGTCGATACGCCATTAGCAACGTGCGAAGCTCGCGATCCAAAAGGGCTGTATAAAAAAGCGCGAGCGGGGGAGTTGCGCAATTTCACCGGAATTGACTCGGTTTACGAAGCGCCTGAATCGCCAGAGATTCATCTTGATGGTGAACAATTGGTAACAAATTTGGTTCCTCAATTATTAGACCTGCTGAGGCAGGAAGATATTATCAGATCCTGAGACACCCGAGCTTGCATGCCCGGTCAGTCACGGTCACAGGATTAGATATGCGTAACAGCCATAACATTACTATTACAGAGTCAGATACCTTCGCCGCCGACGACGAAACTACCTGGTCACTCCCAGGAGCCGTGGTCGGTTTTGCCGCGTGGTTGCTGGCGCTGGGATTCCCGTGTCTGATGTATGGCCCTAACACACTGTTTTTCTTCCTCTATACCTGGCCCTTTTTCCTCGCGTTGTTGCCCGTGGCGATTGTCGCGGGTATTGCCCTGCATTCGCTATTGAAGGGGAGATTGCTGCTGAGTATTGCCTGTACCCTGCTGGTGGTTGGCGCAATGTTTGGCGCACTGTTCCTGTGGCTACTGGGTTAGGCATACGTCCTTTCACGCGATCGCCGCTGTTGTTCACTGTCTGGCCATAATTCAAACCGTAACCAACAATGAGATTATGTTCTCCTTACATGGGGTATACGTAACAACGGGCAAATGTGGTACATTTGCCCGCGTTGTCGCGGCATTCCCGTCCGTTGATGTAAAGTTGTCAGCGGAGTTTATGGGATGTTGATGCCGTTTTTCAGGGGGCAGGATGGGTAAACTTACGTTGCTGTTGCTGGCTTTATTAGTCTGGCTACAGTATTCGCTGTGGTTCGGTAAGAACGGCATACATGACTATAGTCGCGTCAACGATGATGTTGCGGCGCAGCAAGCTACAAACGCGAAACTGAAAGCGCGTAACGATCAGCTTTTTGCCGAAATTGACGATCTCAATGGCGGGCAAGAGGCTATCGAAGAGCGCGCGCGTAACGAACTCAGTATGACTAAGCCAGGCGAAACCTTTTATCGTCTGGTGCCTGACGCGTCTAAACGCGCTCAGACTGCAGGGCAAAACAATCGATAAACCGTCCAGGGATTTAACATGGCAGCCACTTTAATGGACGTTTGCGCCGTGGTGCCGGCTGCCGGGTTTGGCCGCCGAATGCAAACAGAGTGTCCTAAGCAGTACCTCTCTATTGGCAATAAAACCATTCTCGAACACTCGGTTGATGCGCTGCTGGCTCATCCCCGGGTGACGCGAGTCGTCATCGCTATTAGCCCAGGCGACAGTCGCTTTGCCCAACTTCCACTCGCAGCGCACCCGCAAATTACCGTGGTGGATGGTGGCAACGAGCGTGCCGATTCTGTCCTTGCTGGTTTGCAAGCCGCAGGTGAGGCCAGTTGGGTTCTGGTGCATGATGCCGCGCGTCCGTGTCTGCATCAGGAAGATTTATCTCGTTTGCTGGCAATAAGTGAAACCAGCCGCATCGGCGGGATCCTTGCCGCGCCGGTGCGCGACACGATGAAACGCGCGGAGCCGGGCCGAACAGACATCGCCCATACGGTCGATCGCACCGATTTATGGCATGCGTTGACGCCGCAGTTTTTCCCTCGCGAGCTGTTGCATGACTGTCTGACCCGTGCGCTAAACGAAGGCGCAACCATTACGGACGAAGCCTCGGCGCTTGAATATTGCGGTTTTCATCCGCTGCTGGTCGAAGGACGCGCTGACAACATCAAAGTCACCCGCCCGGAAGACCTGGCGCTGGCGGAATTTTATCTGACCCGAACTATCTAGACACATCATTCTTCAGGCTGCCTGGAGATGTTGTGTATATCAGGAGAAGGCATAATGCGAATTGGACACGGTTTCGACGTACACGCTTTTGGCGGAGTTGGCCCAATTATCATTGGTGGTGTGCGCATCCCGTATGAAAAAGGATTGCTGGCGCATTCTGATGGCGACGTGGCGTTACACGCGTTAACCGATGCACTGCTGGGCGCGGCTGCGCTGGGGGATATCGGTAAACTCTTCCCGGACACCGACCCGGCCTTTAAAGGTGCAGATAGCCGTGAATTATTACGTGAAGCCTGGCGGCGTATTCAGGCTAAAGGCTATACGCTTGGTAATGTGGATGTGACGATTATTGCTCAGGCGCCGAAGATGCTGCCGCACATTCCGCAGATGCGCGTGTTTATTGCCGAAGATCTCGGCTGCCATATGGATGATGTTAACGTGAAAGCGACCACCACGGAAAAACTCGGTTTTACCGGGCGTGGGGAAGGGATTGCCTGTGAAGCGGTGGCGTTACTCATTAAGGCAACAAAATGACTGCGTTTGAAGATCTGACGTATATCCACGGCAAACCACAAGGCCATGGCGTTCTGAAAGCGAATCCGGAAGACTTTGTCGTCGTCGAAGATTTAGGCTTCGAACCGGATGGCGAAGGTGAGCACATTTTGGTGCGTATCCTGAAAAACGGCTGTAATACCCGTTTTGTGGCTGACGCGCTGGCGAAGTTCCTGAAAATTCACGCCCGTGAAGTGAGCTTTGCTGGCCAGAAAGACAAGCATGCAGTCACGGAACAGTGGCTGTGCGCGCGCGTGCCGGGCAATGCAATGCCTGATTTAAGCAAATTTGAACTCGAAGGCTGTAAAGTGCTGGAGTACGCGCGCCACAAGCGTAAGCTGCGTTTAGGGGCGCTGAAAGGTAACGAATTTACGCTGGTGCTGCGTGAAGTGAGCCAGCGAAATGACGTTGAAGCGCGTTTGCAGACGATTAGCGAGCGCGGCGTACCGAACTATTTTGGTGCTCAGCGTTTTGGTATTGGCGGCAGCAACCTGCAAGGGGCGCTGCGTTGGGCGCAAAGCGATACGCCGGTGCGCGATCGCAATAAGCGCAGTTTTTGGTTGTCGGCGGCCCGTAGTGCGTTGTTTAATCAGATAGTCAGTGAACGCTTGAAAAAAACAGACTTTAATCAAGTTGTTGACGGCGATGCGCTACAATTGTCGGGACGCGGAAGTTGGTTTGTCGCCACGCAGGAAGAACAAACCGAATTACAGCGTCGCGTCGATGATAAAGAATTGATGATTACAGCAGCATTACCGGGCAGCGGTGAGTGGGGAACTCAGCGCGACGCGCTGGCGTTTGAAGAAGCCGCTATTGCTGATGAAACCGCGCTGCAGTCGCTGTTGTTGCGCGAGAAAGTAGACGCATCGCGTCGTGCTATGTTGCTGTATCCACAACAATTAAGCTGGAACTGGTGGGATGACGTAACCGTTGAGTTACGTTTCTGGCTACCGGCAGGTAGCTTCGCCACCAGTGTTGTAAGGGAACTTATTAACACAATGGGTGATTATGCGTATATTGCTGAGTAACGATGATGGGGTCCACGCACCCGGTATACAAACGCTGGCGAAAGCGCTGCGTGAGTTTGCTGACGTACAGGTGGTTGCCCCGGATCGTAACCGCAGTGGCGCGTCTAACTCGCTGACGCTGGAATCCTCACTTCGCACGTTCACCTATGATAACGGTGATATCGCCGTACAAATGGGTACACCTACCGATTGCGTCTATCTGGGCGTGAACGCATTAATGCGTCCGCGTCCGGACATTGTCGTGTCTGGTATTAACGCAGGTCCTAATCTGGGCGATGATGTTATCTATTCCGGTACCGTTGCGGCGGCGATGGAAGGTCGTCACCTGGGCTTTCCTGCGCTGGCGGTCTCACTTGATGGGCATAAACACTACGATACTGCTGCCGCAGTAACTTGCCGTATCTTACGGGCGCTGAGTCGCGAACCGCTGCGCACCGGGCGAATTTTGAATATCAACGTGCCGGATTTACCGCTGGATCAGATTAAAGGTATCCGCGTCACCCGCTGTGGTAGCCGCCATCCTGCGGATCAGGTGATCCCACAGCAGGACCCGCGCGGTAATACGCTGTACTGGATCGGGCCGCCGGGCGAAAAGTGCGACGCCGGACCGGATACAGATTTTGCCGCCGTCGATGAAGGCTATGTTTCCATTACGCCGCTGCATGTCGATTTAACCGCCTACGGCGCGCATGAAGTTGTTTCTGACTGGTTAGACAGCGTGGGAGCCGACACGCAATGGTAAGCAGACGCGTACACACTCTTCTTGAACAATTACGTGCGCAGGGCATCAGAGATGAGCTTGTTCTCGATGCACTTGCCGCCGTGCCGCGTGAAAAATTCATTGATGAGGCGTTTGAACATAAGGCCTGGGATAATATTGCCCTGCCGATTGGTCAGGGGCAGACGATTTCGCAACCCTATATGGTTGCGCGGATGACCGAGCTGCTTGAGTTAACGCCGCAGTCCCGGGTGCTGGAAATTGGTACCGGCTCTGGCTACCAAACGGCGATTCTGGCGCACCTGGTGCATCATGTGTGCTCTGTTGAGCGCATTAAAGGTTTGCAGTGGCAGGCGCGTCGTCGACTTAAACAGCTTGATTTACATAATGTTTCTACCCGTCATGGTGATGGATGGCAGGGCTGGCAAGCGCGAGCCCCGTTTGACGCTATCATTGTTACGGCAGCGCCGCCTGAGATCCCAACCGCATTGATGATGCAGTTGGATGAAGGCGGTATTCTCGTCTTACCCGTGGGCGACGAGCATCAGTTTCTGAAACGGGTGCGTCGTCGGGGAGGCGAATTTATTATCGATACCGTGGAGGCCGTACGTTTCGTTCCCTTAGTAAAAGGGGAGCTTGCGTAGATACAGGCTCTGAATACCTGGAGTTTTCCTGGATATTCTGGAATTAGTAAGCGTATCGTGGTCACGTTTCCAGTGCCCAGTCCGATGCCTTGCACGGTGATTACGTCACTGGTTTTAACCAAATTTTCCTGGGGGATAAATGAGCGCGGGAAGCCACAAATTTACCGTCCGCCGCATTGCGGCATTGTCACTGGTTTCATTATGGCTGGCAGGTTGTTCAAATACCTCGAATCCACCTGCACCGGTCAGTTCCGTTGATGGCGGTGCATCAACGAACACCAATTCCGGCATGCTGATTACGCCTCCACCAAAAATGGGCTCGACGTCGACAGTACAGCAAACGCCACAGATCCAGCCGGTGCAGCGTCCGACCACACAGTCAACACAGATCCAGCCTGTTGCGGAACAGCCTGTGCAGATGGAAAACGGTCGTATTGTGTACAACCGTAAGTATGGGAACATTCCGAAAGGTAGCTATACGGGCGGCAGTACCTATACTGTTAAGAAAGGCGATACCCTTTTCTATATCGCCTGGATTACCGGGAACGATTTCCGTGATCTCGCACAACGCAATAACGTTCCGGCCCCGTATGGCCTGAATGTCGGTCAAACTCTGCAAGTGGGCAACGCGTCGGGTACACCGATTACTGGTGGGAATGCCATCACCCAGGCGGATGCAGCACAGCAAGGAGTTGTGACCAACCCTGCACAAAATTCCACCGTTGCTGTTGCTTCGAAACCAACAATTACGTATTCTGAGGATTCAGGTGAACAAAGTGCTAATAAAATGTTGCCGAACAACAAGCCTGCTGGGACCGTTGTCACAGCGCCTGTAACGGCTCCAGCAGTTAGCGCAACCGAATCAACTGCAAGCTCAACGTCAACCAGCTCGCCAATCTCTACCTGGCGCTGGCCGACTGACGGCAAAGTAATCGAAAACTTCGCGGCTACTGAAGGTGGCAATAAAGGGATCGATATTGCAGGCAGTAAAGGACAGGCTATTGTCGCGACCGCAGATGGACGCGTCGTATATGCCGGTAACGCACTGCGCGGTTACGGTAATCTTATTATCATCAAACATAACGATGATTACCTGAGTGCCTACGCCCATAACGATACAATGCTGGTCCGGGAACAACAAGAAATCAAGGCGGGGCAGAAAATAGCTACCATGGGTAGCACCGGAACCAGTTCAACACGCTTGCATTTTGAAATTCGTTACAAGGGGAAATCCGTAAACCCGCTGCGCTATTTACCGCAGCGATAATTCGGCGGAACCAGGCTTTCACGTGCTAGTTCCGTTAGGGATCACGGGTAGGAGCCACCTTTATGAGTCAGAATACGCTGAAAGTTCATGATTTAAATGAAGATGCGGAATTTGATGAGAACGGAGTAGAGGCTTTTGATGAAAAAGCCTTGAGTGAAGAGGAACCCAGTGATAACGACCTGGCTGAAGAAGAGCTGTTATCGCAGGGGGCCACACAGCGTGTGTTGGACGCGACTCAGCTTTACCTTGGTGAGATTGGTTATTCACCACTGTTAACAGCCGAAGAAGAAGTTTATTTTGCGCGTCGCGCACTGCGTGGGGATGTCGCTTCTCGCCGTCGCATGATTGAAAGTAACCTGCGTCTGGTGGTGAAAATTGCTCGTCGTTATGGCAATCGTGGTCTGGCATTGCTGGACCTGATTGAAGAGGGCAATCTGGGACTGATCCGTGCCGTCGAGAAGTTTGACCCGGAACGCGGGTTCCGCTTCTCAACATACGCAACCTGGTGGATCCGCCAGACGATTGAACGGGCGATTATGAACCAAACCCGTACGATCCGACTGCCGATCCACATTGTAAAAGAGCTGAACGTCTATCTGCGTACCGCGCGTGAGTTGTCGCATAAACTGGACCACGAACCGAGCGCAGAAGAGATTGCTGAACAACTGGATAAACCGGTTGATGACGTCAGCCGTATGCTCCGACTCAACGAGCGTATTACCTCGGTAGACACCCCGCTGGGTGGCGATTCCGAAAAAGCGTTGCTGGATATTCTGGCCGATGAAAAGGAAAACGGCCCGGAAGACACCACGCAAGACGATGATATGAAACAGAGCATCGTCAAATGGCTGTTCGAACTGAACGCCAAACAGCGTGAAGTGCTGGCACGTCGTTTTGGTCTGCTGGGGTACGAAGCTGCGACACTGGAAGATGTGGGCCGTGAAATTGGTCTCACCCGTGAACGTGTTCGCCAGATTCAGGTTGAAGGTCTGCGTCGTCTGCGTGAAATCCTGCAGACTCAGGGACTGAATATCGAAGCGCTTTTCCGCGAGTAAGCACAAGTTCTATCAAGAAAGGCCAGTCTCATTGGGACTGGCCTTTTTCTATGTTTGTTGCCTGATGGCACTGCGTTTATCAGGCCTGCGGGGAGCAGGACTTTGTAGGCCGGATAAGACATTTATGTCGCCATCCGGCAGATTAGTTCATCATCTTACGCACCAGACGTGTGAACTGCTCGCGTTCTTCTTCGCTAAGTCTGCCCAGAAACTCATCATCCACGCTATCGCCTAACGGAGTTGCGCTGGCCAGTAATGCTTCTCCTTGCGCGGTCAAATAAACAAACCGTCGACGCTTATCTGCCGGGTCATGTTCACGCCTGACCAGCTCCCGTTTTTCCATTCGGCTCAGCATTTCCGCAAGGGTTGCTTTGGTACAGACTGCGGCTTCGGTCAGGTCAACCTGCTCAATGCCGGGACGTTCAGCAATGGCGCGCATCACCGCATACTGTGGTTTGGTCAGATCCGGTAATTCATGTTGCCAGCGGGACGTATGCTGCTGGAAGAGCTGACGTAAAAGGTGAAATGCTTTATTTCGTAACGGCATGAGCGCTCCGGAATTCCTGTCAGTCTCTATCATAGCGGGTTACGCATCTTTTTTTAACAATTGCGGCTTTAGCGATCTGTGCTCGATGACCTTGCCCGAAATGTTATGTGAGAGTATTTTAATCAAAACGTTCGTACACGAACAAAAAATCGAGAAACTAAATGAGACTGATTGTCGGAATGACCGGGGCAACCGGTGCGCCCCTTGGTGTGTCGCTATTGCAGGCGCTGCGGGAAATGCCCGAGGTGGAAACCCATCTGGTGCTGTCAAAGTGGGCCAAAACCACTATTGAACTGGAAACACCGTACAGCGTCCGTGATGTGTCTGCGTTGGCCGATTTTTGCCACAACCCGGCGGACCAGTCGGCAACCATCTCCTCTGGATCGTTTCGTACTGACGGCATGATCATTATCCCCTGCAGTATGAAAACGCTGGCCGGTATTTGTGCAGGCTACGCGGAAGGGCTGGTGGGGCGCGCTGCTGATGTGGTGCTGAAAGAAGGGCGCAAGCTGGTTCTGGTTCCGCGTGAAATGCCGCTTAGCACGATTCATCTGGAAAACATGCTCGCACTTTCCCGCATGGGCGTGGCGATGGTCCCGCCGATGCCCGCGTATTACAACCACCCGCAAACGGTCGATGACATCACTCAGCATATCGTTGCGCGTGTGCTCGATCAGTTTGGTCTGGAACACCCCAACGCCCGTCGCTGGCAGGGTTTACGGCAGGCGCAGAATTTTTCACAGGAGAATGAATAATGGCATTTGATGATTTGCGCAGCTTTTTACAGGCGCTGGATGACCAGGGGCAATTGCTGAAAATCAGTGAAGAAGTTAACGCCGAGCCGGATCTGGCTGCGGCAGCCAATGCGACCGGGCGCATTGGTGACGGTGCGCCAGCGCTGTGGTTTGACAATATTCGTGGTTTTACCGATGCCCGCGTGGCGATGAACACTATTGGTTCGTGGCAGAATCACGCCATCTCTTTAGGCCTGCCGCCAAATACCCCGGTGAAAAAACAGATTGATGAGTTTATTCGCCGTTGGGATAAATTTCCGGTTACGCCGGAGCGTCGCGCCAATCCGGCGTGGGCCGAAAACTGTGTTGATGGTGATGAGATCAACCTGTTTGATATTCTGCCGCTGTTTCGCCTGAACGATGGCGACGGCGGTTTCTATCTTGATAAAGCCTGCGTGGTGTCGCGCGATCCGCTGGATCCGGACAACTTTGGCAAACAGAACGTCGGCATTTATCGTATGGAAGTGAAGGGTAAACGCAAGCTTGGCCTGCAGCCGGTGCCGATGCACGATATCGCGCTGCACCTGCATAAAGCCGAAGAGCGCGGTGAAGATCTGCCGATTGCCATCACGCTGGGTAACGATCCGATCATCACCCTGATGGGGGCCACGCCGCTGAAGTACGATCAGTCGGAATACGAAATGGCGGGAGCACTGCGTGAAAGCCCGTATCCGATCGCTACCGCGCCGCTCACCGGCTTTGACGTGCCATGGGGTTCAGAAGTGATCCTCGAAGGGGTCATTGAAGGTCGTAAGCGTGAAATCGAAGGGCCGTTTGGCGAGTTTACCGGGCACTATTCCGGTGGACGTAATATGACGGTCGTGCGTATCGATAAAGTCTCTTATCGCACCAAACCTATTTTTGAATCGCTGTATCTGGGGATGCCGTGGACGGAGATTGACTACCTGATGGGGCCGGCAACCTGCGTACCGCTGTATCAACAGTTGAAAGCCGAATTCCCGGAAGTGCAGGCGGTGAATGCCATGTATACCCACGGTTTGCTGGCGATTATCTCCACCAAAAAACGCTACGGTGGCTTTGCCCGCGCGGTGGGGCTGCGCGCAATGACGACGCCGCATGGCCTGGGTTACGTGAAAATGGTGATTATGGTTGATGAGGATGTAGATCCGTTCAACCTGCCGCAGGTGATGTGGGCGCTGTCTTCGAAGGTCAATCCGGCGGGCGATCTGGTGCAATTGCCGAATATGTCGGTGCTGGAGCTTGATCCGGGTTCCAGTCCGGCGGGGATTACCGACAAGTTAATTATTGATGCGACCACGCCGGTTGCGCCGGATAACCGTGGGCACTACAGCCAGCCGGTATGTGATTTACCGGAAACGAAAGCCTGGGCAGAAAAACTGACCGCCATGCTGGCCAACCGTAAATAAGGAGTAGCAGATGATTTGTCCACGTTGTGCCGATGAACATATTGAAGTGATGGCAAACTCGCCGGTAAAAGGAGTCTGGACGGTATATCAGTGCCAGCATTGTCTATACACCTGGCGTGATACTGAGCCGCTACGCCGTACCAGCCGCGAGCACTACCCGCAAGCGTTTCGCATGACGCAGAAGGATATTGATGACGCACCGATGGTGCCGAGTATTCCACCGCTGCTGGCAGAAGATAAGCGCTAATCAACACGCCGGGTGCGGCTTTGCCTTACCCGGCCTACATATAGTGATATTTTATAGGCCCGATAAGCGTATCACCATCGGGCATTACGGCGTTACACCAGACTCTTCAACCGGTAGATCCACTCCAGCGCCTGGCGAGGCGTTAGCGAATCCGGGTCGAGATTTTCCAGTGCTTCAACGGCGGGTGACGTTTCTTCCGGAGCTGACAGGAGCGACATCTGTGTGCCGTCGACCTGGGTCGCAGCAACATTCGGCGCGATGCTTTCCAGTTCGCGCAGTTTTTGCCGCGCGCGTTTAATAACCTCTTTCGGCACGCCTGCCAGGGCTGCTACTGCCAGACCATAGCTCTTGCTCGCCGCACCATCCTGTACGCTGTGCATGAAGGCGATGGTATCGCCGTGCTCTAACGCATCCAGATGCACATTCGCGACGCCTTCCATTTTCTCCGGTAACTGAGTCAGTTCGAAGTAGTGGGTGGCAAATAACGTTAATGCTTTGATTTTATTGGCTAAATTTTCTGCGCACGCCCACGCCAGCGACAGGCCGTCGTAGGTGGAGGTCCCGCGTCCAATCTCATCCATCAGCACCAGGCTGTTCTCGGTGGCGTTATGCAGAATGTTGGCGGTTTCGGTCATTTCTACCATGAAGGTGGAACGACCGGAGGCCAGATCATCCGCCGCGCCCACGCGGGTAAAGATGCGGTCGATAGGCCCGATCTCCACTTTCTGCGCCGGAACGTAGCTGCCGATGTAGGCCAGCAGCGCAATTAACGCAGTCTGGCGCATATAGGTACTTTTACCCCCCATGTTCGGGCCGGTGATAATCAGCATCCGTCGCTGAGGCGAGAGGTTAAGTGGGTTGGCGATAAACGGCTCGGTCAGCACCTGTTCAACCACCGGATGACGTCCCTCGGTAATACGAATACCAGGCTTGTCGGTGAAGGTCGGGCAGGTGTAATTCAGGGTATAAGCGCGTTCCGCAAGGTTGACCAGTACGTCCAGTTCTGCCAGCGCGCTGGCGCTTTGTTGCAAATCAGCCAGGTGCGGCAGCAGCATGTCGAACAGCTCATCGTACAGCTGTTTTTCCAGCGCCAGCGCTTTGCCTTTTGATGTCAGAACTTTGTCTTCGTACTCTTTCAGCTCCGGAATAATGTAGCGTTCGGCGTTTTTCAGCGTCTGGCGACGCACATAGTTAATCGGCGCCAGATGACTTTGCCCGCGACTGATCTGAATGTAGTAGCCGTGAACGGCGTTAAACCCAACCTTCAGCGTATCAAGGCCGGTGCGCTCGCGCTCACGGATTTCCAGTCTGTCCAGATAGTCAGTTGCGCCATCAGCCAGCGCTCGCCACTCGTCCAGTTCTTCGTTATAGCCGGGGGCGATGACGCCACCGTCGCGAACCAGCACAGGTGGAGCTTCCACTACGGCACGTTCCAGCAGTTCACGCAGCTCAGCAAACTCACCCATTTTCTCGCGCAGCATCTGTACGGGGGCACTGTCTACGCTTTCCAGTTGTGCGCGCAGTTCCGGTAATTGCTGGAATGCATGACGCATACGGGCCAGATCGCGCGGACGCGCGGTACGCAGGGCCAGACGTGCAAGGATACGTTCAAGATCGCCGACCTGACGCAGCACGGGTTGCAATTCACCGGTGGAATCCTGTAGCGCGCCGATGGTCTGTTGGCGCTCAGTGAGGACTTTGGTGTCGCGGACCGGCATATGCAGCCAGCGCTTGAGCATACGGCTGCCCATCGGCGTCACGGTGCAGTCGAGTACTGAAGCCAGCGTGTTTTCAACACCGCCCGCCAGGTTCTGGGTAATTTCCAGATTGCGGCGCGTGGCGGCATCCATAATGATACTGTCCTGCTGACGTTCCATGGTGATGGAACGAATATGCGGCAGCGAGGTACGCTGGGTATCTTTTACGTATTGCAGCAGGCAGCCAGCCGCGCATAATCCACGCGGGGCGTTTTCTACGCCAAAGCCAATCAGATCCCGCGTGCCAAACTGCAGGTTTAGCTGCTGGCGAGCGGTATCGATTTCAAATTCCCATAGCGGACGACGACGTAATCCGCGACGTCCCTCAATCAGTGAAGTTTCAGCGAAATCTTCGGCATACAACAGTTCAGCGGGATTGGTGCGCTGCAATTCTGCGGCCATGGTCTCGCGGTCGGCGGGTTCGCTAACACGAAAACGCCCGGAGCTGATATCCAGCGTTGCGTAACCATAACCTTTACTGTCCTGCCAGATAGCGGCCAGCAGGTTGTCCTGGCGTTCCTGTAACAGCGCTTCATCACTGATGGTGCCTGGCGTGACGATACGCACCACTTTGCGCTCGACCGGACCTTTGCTGGTCGCCGGATCGCCAATCTGTTCACAAATAGCGACGGATTCACCCTGGTTGACCAGCTTGGCGAGGTAGTTTTCTACCGCATGGTGAGGAATGCCCGCCATCGGGATTGGCTCGCCCGCAGACGCGCCGCGTTTGGTCAGGGAGATATCAAGCAGCTGAGACGCACGTTTCGCATCGTCATAAAACAGTTCGTAAAAGTCGCCCATGCGGTAAAACAACAGTATCTCCGGGTGCTGGGCTTTCAGCTTGAGATACTGCTGCATCATTGGGGTGTGGTTCGTGAAGTCCGTATCAAGTGACTCTTTCATATCGCTTTTGCTCTTTTTTTAATCTTTTTGGGGACCTGGGCAGTCTCACGTGAGCCCCTGGAAACTCACATAAACCCACAAATTTGTCATTCGAAAGCCGCCTGATGGGCAGTAACGACGAGCGTTGGCTCTACCTGAATGGTCTATCTTATCACCGACAACGACCGAGATTCATCCGTAGGTTTTACCGCCAGGGTGCTGACGGATTATTGATTTTCCGGCAAAGCATAATTCTGGCAGTACAGATAGGGGATCCCCTCTTTGGTAATCAGGTATGTCGCGCTGTTCAGTGCAAAAAAATCGACGTTGGATACGCTGGTGTTGGTCAGGAAAAAATCGGGGAGGAGTTCCTGAATAAGGCTGGCGGGAGCTGTTTCGCGATTGGAAATTTGGATTTTCTGTGAAATCCAAACCGGGCTTGAGCCGTAGCTGGATTGTGTAAAAAGTACCATGCGTTGCACGGTTTGCTCATTATTTTCGGCATCTTTGATAATACCATCAATATTCACAATACCTTTACTGCCCCCGGTTTTAATATCAATAATCCCTCGGAACGAGCTTGTATTGCGTACAATTTCGATGGCAGAGCGGCAGGTGAGATCATGTAACTCGCCATTGTTCTTACTGTACCGATAGACGACAGTAAGAATAAGCGCAGCAAAACAAAGCAGCAGGATAATACCTGTCTGGATGCGGTACGTTCGGGGATATAAGTTCATTAGCTATCATACCGTGGGTAATATACCGACTGACAGGCATTTTCTTGCCTGGCTTTTATCGGTGAGCGACACACCAGTACGGACAGTTTCTTAGACTCAGGATAGGTCGTGATATAGATAAATTTATGGCTCTGACACAGTCCTGGGTTTTTGTCGATAAACGCGGTATGCCGGGAGAAATTACTGGCATCGTTATTGAAATAATACTGACAGCCAGTGGGTGCTTTATCCGCAGTTATATAGCCGGAGAAATAATCATCGCTGGCTTGCCACGGATATAATATAAGCACACAAATTATCAGGGTAAGTGCCAACATTACTGTTTCTGCAGCCGTTATCAAAGGTTGACGCGGTGTGTCAGCCAAAAATTCCTCAATGGTGGCATCTGGCGCTAAGGATTCTTCAGCAGAAGCAGAGTTCTCCTCCGGTGTTTCAATGACCTGAATATCAAACTCTTCTTGAATGATCAGCCCTTTGCGGGGGATCGTTGTGATCAGCGGTTGTTCAAGCTCCAGCTGCAGTAAGCTTTTACGCAACGAGAGAATGCTTTGATAAAAGGCGTTGAAACTCACCTGCCGGTGATTTTTACCCCAACCGAATTCCAGTAATTCGTTTTGAGAAACCACTTGCCCGCGATGTTGAATAAGTAATAAAAGACATAACGACGCTGATTGTTTGAGTTTTATCCGCTGATTGGGGTGATCTACCCGCGCCAGACATTGTGTGGCTGGCGTAAATATTATTCTATTTTCAATCAGATAACTGACATTGCCAGTCTCAGACATATTGTCTCTACTCTTGATGATGCGTCTGGTGGTTGTTTAGTCATGATACCACTGAGCCTATAAAGACCACCAGCATGGACCTGATCCCACAGCGAGAACCGCGAAGTGTTGCAATTTGGTATCATGATATAACAAGAATGATAACTTTTTAATGAAAATAAAACCCATTAAAATCAATTAATTGTATCTTTTTGGCTACTCTGCAAAGAACAGAAAGATGAAAAAATGTCGACAAAGATGATTGCCATTAATTCTTTATGGACAGCGCCATATACTGCCTGACACCACCACGCGAAAACAGCATGAACCTTAACGCGTCAATGGCACCAGGGAATGCCGGTGGTAGATGTAGATGGGAATAAATGTCAGCTTGTTTGCGAGCTGACATTTATTTTTAGTGCTGAGTAAATTTAACCATCTTTTTGACTAAGCCATAATTTGCGGTAGAGAGTCCCATGTTCCAGAAAGAAATTGAAAATGCTGTAGTGCTCGTTGGCGATGAAATGAAGAAGTCGGATAATGCCTGGCTGTCGTTACGTAAAAAACGTCAGCGTATTGATTTGAAGACCGATGGACAAATCTTATTTCTGGAGAAAGGGACTGTCTCTGTTTATCGTGTGGAAAACGATTTAGTCACGGTGAGTATTTCTGCACCTGCTATTCTCGGCCTGCCACAAATGCGTACGGAAGTGGCTGGCCACTATTTGCGTTGTGATACCGATTGTGAAATGTGGGCGATGAGCGTCCAAAATGCCGATCACCTGTTTACGACCAAAAACTTATGGAAGCAGGCGTTTGATATCTTAACGCATCATCTTCAACGTTATTTTCAGCGTGAAGCGTTGCAGTCGCACCGTACTATTCGTGAGCAGATTATTGAACACGTAAAATATATCTGGTCGATGGAACCAGAGGTTCGCGAGAAAACATCCGTGTATACTTTTATTTTGACCCGTAACCATATTTCACGTAGTGCTATCCATAAGGTGTTACAGGAGCTGGTTAATGACGGGAAAATCACCCTGAATCGTGGAAAGCTCTCTTTTTGCACGCCGTTATAAATTCATGCGCTCCCCGGCAAAATGTAAGGGAGCGCAACCGATCAACGTTCTCTGAGTGCTTCCGCGCGTGCGCGAATAATCGGTTTTAACAGGTAGCTCAGAATCGTTTTCTTGCCGGTGAGAATATCGACGCTCGCCACCATGCCGGGAATGATCAGCATCGGATGCTCTTTTGTTCCCAGGTAATTTTTATCCGTCTGCAAACGCACAATATAAAAGCTTCGCCCCTGCTTATCGGTAACGGTGTCCGGGCTTATCTGCACTACTTCGCCTTGCAGACCGCCATAGATGGTGTAATCGTAAGCGGTAAATTTCACCATCGCATGTTGACCCGGATGGAGGAAGGCGATATCGCGCGGCTGGATTTTGGCTTCGATTAACAGTTTGTCATCCAGCGGAACGATTTCCACCAGATCGCTGCCCGGTTGAATGACGCCGCCGATAGTATTCACCATCACCTGCTGGACGATACCCCGCACCGGTGAGGTGACCATGGTACGGTTCACCCGATCCTCCAGTGCTTTAACACTTGCTTGGGTTTTACTCAGATTGGTGCGAGCTTCATTGAGTTGGGCCAGCGCATCGCTCTGGAAACGGCCACGGCTTTCACCGATTTTATTCTCAATCTCTTTAATTTCTGACGTGGCCTTGGGGAGCGACAGGCTAATAGAATTGAGCTGCCCGGCGGTTTCCACTTCGGTACGACGCAGTCGCAACAGTTCGACTTTTGAAATGGCGCCTGAAGCGAGCAGCGGCTCGGACATTTTGATTTCCTGACGGATTAACCCGAGGCTGTGCTTAAACTGATCCTCCTTTGACTCAAAGTCGCGCAGCTCCTGTTTTTTCTGCACCAGCTGTTCTTCGAGCCCGGAAATTTCGTTGTGAAATTGTTCCCGACGGCTGTTGTACAGCTCGGTTTCTCCCCGGGCGACTTCCGGCGCCTGGCTGGCTATCTCGGGTGAAATCACAAAGTCCCGGTTTTCAACTTCCGCGGTCAGGCGTTCTACCTTGGCGCGCAGACCGAGTTTGTCGGCTTCAGTTTCACCCACGTTGGAGGCGAAGCGCGTGTCATCTAGGTGCAGTAGTGGAGTTCCGGCGTTAACGATTTGCCCTTCATGCACGTACAGCTCGGTGACAATTCCCCCTTCCAGGTTCTGGATTTTTTGCAGTTTTGATGAAGGGATCGCTTTGCCTTCACCGCGTGTCACTTCATCAATTTTTGCAAAACCAGCCCAGATGAAGGACAGCGCCACCAGCGCGAGGATCACCCACAACGTCAGTCGTATCACTCTTGGGGCGTCATCAATTATGGCCTGACTGATCTCATTAATACTGTCGGTTTGATTTTCATCACGACCGCGAAAATAGTGCTGCATATAGCTGCGGGCACGAGTCAGAAGATCAGCGAGACGCATTAATTTGCCCCTTTTTCAACGCATCCATCACTACCCCTTTCGGACCGTCTGCGATGATGCGACCTTTATCAACAATAATCAGACGGTCAACCAGCGACAGCATGGAAGCGCGGTGCGTGACCAGTAATAACGTTTTTCCCGCAATACAGGGGGCCAGCGCGTGTTTGATCTTCTCTTCGCTGGTGTTGTCCATCGAACTGGTGGGTTCATCCAGTAGCAGGAGAGGGGGATCAAGCAACAGTGCGCGCGCGAGCGCCACCGCCTGCCGTTGCCCGCCGGAAAGCTGGGAGCCGCGTTCGCCGACCTGCAGGTTATAGCCGTCAGGATGCAGGCGTGCGAATTCGTTGACGCCAGCCAGTTCTGCCGCTCGCAGCATGGTTTCGTCATCGACATAGCGCGCTCCGCACAGCAGGTTATCGCGCAGCGTGCCGTTGAATAGCTGGATGTCCTGTGGCACGTAGCCGATGCTGTGGCGCAGATCGTTCACATCCAGCTGACGAGAGTCGATACCATCGATCAGCAGGTTCCCGGCGCTCGGCTGGTATAAATTGACGATTAGTTTACTCAGCGAACTTTTACCGGAACCGCTGCGCCCGATAATGCCGATGCGCTCACCGGGCTGAATGGTCAGATTAATTTTGTGCAGCGACAGGTTTTGTTGCTCCGGATAGCTGAAATCCACATCGCGAAATTCAATACTGCCCTGTAACTGTTCACGCTTGAGTGGGTTTTCATCCGCACGGCGCTCCTGCGTCAGCGACATCATTTTCTCAGTGTTTTTGATGGTCAGTTTCGCCTGCTGATAGCGGGCGATAAGGCCAGTGAGCTGACCCAGCGGCATCAAGGCGCGACCATTGAGCATGTAGCAGGCGATCAAGCCACCCATACTCAGTTTGCCGTCGATAATCATGTACACCCCGACGATGATCATCACCACGCCTGAAATTTGCTGGAACCAGCCGGTGAGGTTGCTGGCCAGGCTGGACAAGGTTTTCACCCGCAGTTCGAGACGGCTCAGGCTACCCAGCGTTTGTTCCCACTGGAACTGGCGTTCGCTTTGGGCATTATTCACTTTGATGGCATCCAGACTGCTCAGGGTTTCAATCAGTAGTGCCTGACGTTCGCTGGCGAGGCTCATGGTTTTTGCCACCGCAGCGTTGACCGGCTTTTGTAGTGCCCAACTGCACAATAGGGCAATCGGTAATGTCAGTACCGGGATCCATGCCAGCGCGCCGCCGATAATGCCAATAACAACCAGCAGTAACAGGGTGAAGGGCAAATCGATAATTGTCGTCAAAGTGAGGGATGAGAGGAAATCACGCAGTGACTGAAACTCGTGAATGTTTTGTGCAAAGCTGCCCACGCGCGCCGGGCGCTCTTTCATCTCCATACCGACAATGCGCTCAAACAGGGTTGAAGAGATGATGAGATCGCTTTTCTTACCTGCAATATCAAGGCAGATACCGCGCAGCATTTTTAAAATCAGATCAAAGACAAAAGCCAGGCAGATGCCGACTGCCAGCACCCATAGTGTGACCGTTGCCTGGTTTGGCACGACGCGGTCATACACATTCATGGTAAAGAGCGGTGTGCCGAGCGCAATCAGGTTGATTAACAGACTGGCCAATACCGCATCCATATACAGAAAACGCGACAGCTTCAGCGTGTCTTTAAACCAGGATTTGGTGCGCGGCAGAAAGGCCTCTGCCTGCAAATCGAATTCGTGGCGCGGATGCGCAAAAATGACTTTGCCCGCATAGTTTTGCTCAAGCGTGGCGGCATCAACGCAAATTTCCCCACCTTCGCTTTCGCTGGGCATAAAGCGGGCGCTGCCGTCATCGTTCCATGCCAACAACACCCCGGTTCCCCCTGCGTTCAATAACAAGACAGCAGGCAGAGACATTGCCGGAATTTTATCGAGCGTGCGCGTGACGACTCGCGCCTTTAAACCGGCCCTTGCCGCTGCGCGTGGAAATATATTCAGCGTGAGCCGATCGTTTTCTAATGGCAGGCCACTGCTTAATGTTGAACGACTCGCCGGTTTACCGTGCAGAGAACACAGAATCAGTAAGCTATCTAATAACGGGTCGTCATTATGGCTACGTGGGTCGTGATGTTGAGAATTAGGACGAGCGTAATTCTCAGGGACGTCATTTAATAATTCGGCTTGTGCACTCATTTTTGCAACCATTCTGACCGTGCACGGTTAAATAATAGCAAGCTAATTATAAGCGTGCAGGTCAGAGATTTATTGGGGGTTAATAATTATTAATGAAGTTCCGGTAAGCTATTTTCTTCTGCTGAATCTACCGGTTGTCCTGAAGGCGGCGGTGTGATTTTTAGAATATTCATTAATTCCCCGGTGCGTTCGCTAATACGATAGCCACTGGTCATGGCCAGATAACGTAATTCAACAAGACGGCGTTTAGAGGAGAACACTTCATTTTCACTATCGAGTAAATCCAGCAGCGTGCGCTCGCCAAGACTAAATTGATCCTGATAAGCCGTGCGCACTTTGACGCTGCGGTCGGCATATTCTTCCGCCGAAGGAAGCTGAGCGCGTGCGTTTTGCAGTGCGGTCCAGGCCAGGCGCAGCTCCTGATTCAGCTGGCGCAGCGTGTTATTACGTACATCCTGAGCCTGCTTGTGCAGATAAGCGCGGGAGTTCATGTTGGCTTTGTCGCTGCCGCCCTGGTACAGGTTGTAGTGCAGTTTTACCATCGCTTCCCACTCTTCGGTGTGTGCGCTGGTGGTATCGGTGTTGTTGCTAATCCCGCGGGAAAGCTCAACGTCCACACGTGGATAGAAGGTGGATTTCGACGCTTCATACTGCTGGTGCGCAGCTTCGATGTCCGCATTGGCAGACTTCAGTAATGGATTATTTTTTTCCATCCGACTTTTGGCATCTTCCAGCGAGGTTGGCAGCTGAGAGTCAATGCTCTCTGGCTGGCTTAAGCCCTGCGGATCCATGCCCGTCACGCTGACAAAGGTGGTTTTCGCGTCTTCAAGGTTAGTCTGCTCGGTCAGCAGGTTGTTTCGCGCCTGCGCCAGACGCGCTTCGGCCTGCATAAAATCCCCGGAGCGCCCAACGCCCTGATCGGTACGCAGTTTTATCTGGTCGTAAATGCGCTCGTGGTTCGCCAGATCGTCTTCAGCAAGGCGAACAAACTCTTCGCGTTGCAGCACGTCGAAATAGGCCTGAATCACCGCATAAGCGGTGCTTTCACTGGTGTTCATCACACCGTAGGCGCGTGAGTCAACGGTCGCTTTTTGTCGCGCCACTTCGCTGTTGGTCGCAAAGCCGTTAAACACATTCTGCTCGAGGCTGATAGTCGCCTCGTTAGGTGATTGAGTCAGACCGTTATTCCGCCCTGTAGCGCGGGTAGTTGCATCATCAACATTTTTGCGCCCGGCCTCGGCATTTAAATTCAGTGATGGCAAATAGCCACCTTGTGCCGCCCGCAGTTCTTGCTCCGAGGAATAACGGCTATTTATTGCAGCATTAACTTCAGGATGATTCGCTAATGCATCTTTAACGGTATTTTGTAAGTCTTCTGCGTTTACTGCATTTATTGAAAAACATGAAAGCAGAAAAACTAAAAACTTCTTCATGACATGAATGCCCTATATCTCACGGTTATGACATCCAGGTGTCGTCGCTATCATCCATTTTTACAAACACGTTATATTAATTAACAAATATGAATTGTCTTAATTGATGACTGTAATCAGCTATTCAGCGACATGTTTTGTCACATCGTGTTTTATTTTTGGTTATTTTTTATTATATTCATTTGCCAGTCAAGTCTCATGTAATTGCATTCTATAAAATGTGTTTTTTTCTACATTGAGATATTAATGTTTACATTAATTGAATGTGATATTTGTTCGTTAATATATTAACGAGTTTATAAAAATAATGATGGTAATTAAGTGAGGTTACGGTGAGCAAATTACTCGGTGTGATCAAAGCAATTATTGGACAGGTTTACGTAGTTGACGCCAATGGTGCACAACGACTGGTTCATGAAGGCGACAGGGTATATAGCGGTGAAGAAATTGTGACCGGTGCCAGCGGCGCGGTAAGTATCTCTTTACCAGACGGAAAAACGCTGGATATAGGCCGTAATAGCCATTGGGGTGAGCACGGGTTACAGGTTAGCCATCATCCGGAAAGTAGTGCTCAGGATATTGCCGCCGCACAAAAGGCCATTGCCGATGGCGCTGACCCGACGCAGGTGCTGGAAGCCACCGCGGCGGGTAATGAAGCACCGGTAACATTAGAAGGTGGCGGCGGGGGGCACACTCTGGTTCAGCTTGAATTGACCGGGCAGGTGGTTGATCCGACAGCAGGTTTTAACACCAAAGGTCTGGGAAGCCCGAACTGGGATATCAATCTGCCGATAGGGGGCGTTACCGCAGGTTCCGCGAGTGTTTTCCCGCCTGAGGTACAAATTACCGAGTTTGCCGGCAACGACGGTTTCATTAACAAAAGCGAATTCCATCAGACCCATTTAAGCGGCACCAGCAATCAAAATCACATCACACTCACCTTCACCGATAGCCAAAAAAACACATTCACCGTTACTGTTCCGGTGAGCAACGGGCACTGGAATATTGATACCGATCTGGGGGGACTGGTCCCGGGAAATGTAACAGTGGTGGCAATAGCCACCGATGTGACGGGACGGACGGCAGAAAGTTTTGATCATGCGCTGATTGATATTACCGGACCACACATCGACATTACCGTTGATAATGTCACGCCGGATAACCTCATTAACTACGAAGAGTCGCGTCAACCGCAAACCCTGATCCACGGGTCGGTCGGCGGCGATACTAAACCCGGCGATATCGTTACTTTATTGGTTGATGGTAAAGAATATACCGGTGTTGTTACCGACCCAGGAAATGGGACGCTGACTTATACCATCCCGGTACTGACCCAGGGGTTACTGCATGAACCGAACATCCACGCCACGTTAACCTCTACTGACGACGCAGGAAATACCACCATTGTTTCCACAGATCATCATGTCGATAACGACCTGTATGCGCAAAATGCCGTGACCATTGAAACGGTGGCGAATGATGATGTCGTCAACGCTAATGAGTTTCGTATGCCGACCATTATTTCTGGCATTGCCAGCGGTGATGCGAAAGCGGGTGATCCGGTCACGTTGACCATTCAGGGCAAAGCGTTTCACGGTACGGTTTTCGACGATCATGGCCAGCTACGCTATGAAATCGTTGTGCCTTCCGCAACCCTCAACGAGGGGGCTAACGATGTGCAGGTGACGCTGGTAAGCCATGACGCGGTAGGCAATGAAGCCACTGCCGTGACGCACCGCACCGTGGTACTGGACACCCAGGCGGCCAACGCCATCAGCATTGATACCGTGGCAGGGGATAATGTCGTGAACCGCAGTGAGTCGCGGATGCCGACGCTGATCAGCGGGGCGGTGACCGGGGATGCGCAGCCGGGCGATAACGTTGCGGTGGTGGTGAACGGCAGGACCTTTACCGGCCTGGTGGTGACCGATGAACACGGGGCGCTGCGCTATGAAGTGGCGGTCGACTCGTCGGTACTGACCGAAGGCAGTAACAATGTGGAAGTGACGGTGACCGGGGTGGATACGGCAGGCAACACCGCGGTGGCGGTGCAGCACACCACGGTGGTACTGGATACCCAGGCGGCCAACGCCATCAGCATTGATACCGTGGCAGGGGATAATGTCGTGAACCGCAGTGAATCGCGGATGCCGACGCTGATCAGCGGGGCCGTGACCGGGGATGCGCAGCCGGGCGATAACGTTGCGGTGGCGGTGAACGGCAGGACCTTTACCGGCCTGGTGGTGACCGATGAACACGGGGCGCTGCGCTATGAAGTGGCGGTCGACTCGTCGGTACTGACCGAAGGCAGTAACAATGTGGAAGTGACGGTGACCGGGGTGGATACGGCAGGCAACACCGCGGTGGCGGTGCAGCACACCACGGTGGTACTGGATACCCAGGCGGCCAACGCCATCAGCATTGATACCGTGGCAGGGGATAATGTCGTGAACCGCAGTGAATCGCGGATGCCGACGCTGATCAGCGGGGCCGTGACCGGGGATGCGCAGCCGGGCGATAACGTTGCGGTGGCGGTGAATGGCAGGACCTTTACCGGCCTGGTGGTGACCGATGAACACGGGGCGCTGCGCTATGAAGTGGCGGTCGACTCGTCGGTACTGACCGAAGGCAGTAACAATGTGGAAGTGACAGTGACCGGGGTGGATACGGCAGGCAACACCGCGGTGGCGGTGCAGCACACCACGGTGGTGCTGGATACCCAGGCGGCCAACGCCATCAGCATTGATACCGTGGCAGGGGATAATGTCGTGAACCGCAGTGAATCGCGGATGCCGACGCTGATCAGCGGGGCCGTGACCGGGGATGCACAGCCGGGCGATAACGTTGCGGTGGCGGTGAATGGCAGGACCTTTACCGGCCTGGTGGTGACCGATGAACACGGGGCGCTGCGCTATGAAGTGGCGGTGGACTCGTCGGTACTGACCGAAGGCAGTAACAATGTGGAAGTGACGGTGACCGGGGTGGATACGGCAGGCAACACCGCGGTGGCGGTGCAGCACACCACGGTGGTGCTGGATACCCAGGCGGCCAACGCCATCAGCATTGATACCGTGGCAGGGGATAATGTCGTGAACCGCAGTGAGTCGCGGATGCCGACGCTGATCTGCGGGGCCGTGACCGGGGATGCACAGCCGGGCGATAACGTTGCGGTGGCGGTGAATGGCAGGACCTTTACCGGCCTGGTGGTGACCGATGAACACGGGGCGCTGCGCTATGAAGTGGCGGTGGACTCGTCGGTACTGACCGAAGGCAGTAACAATGTGGAAGTGACGGTGACCGGGGTGGATACGGCAGGCAACACCGCGGTGGCGGTGCAGCACACCACGGTGGTGCTGGACACCCAGGCGGCCAACGCCATCAGCATTGATACCGTGGCAGGGGATAATGTCGTGAACCGCAGTGAATCGCGGATGCCGACGCTGATCAGCGGGGCCGTGACCGGGGATGCACAGCCGGGCGATAACGTTGCGGTGGCGGTGAATGGCAGGACCTTTACCGGCCTGGTGGTGACCGATGAACACGGGGCGCTGCGCTATGAAGTGGCGGTGGACTCGTCGGTACTGACCGAAGGCAGTAACAATGTGGAAGTGACAGTGACCGGGGTGGATACGGCAGGCAACACCGCGGTGGCGGTGCAGCACACCACGGTGGTGCTGGATACCCAGGCGGCCAACGCCATCAGCATTGATACCGTGGCAGGGGATAATGTCGTGAACCGCAGTGAATCGCGGATGCCGACGCTGATCAGCGGGGCCGTGACCGGGGATGCACAGCCGGGCGATAACGTTGCGGTGGCGGTGAACGGCAGGACCTTTACCGGCCTGGTGGTGACCGATGAACACGGGGCGCTGCGCTATGAAGTGGCGGTGGACTCGTCGGTACTGACCGAAGGCAGTAACAATGTGGAAGTGACGGTGACCGGGGTGGATACGGCAGGCAACACCGCGGTGGCGGTGCAGCACACCACGGTGGTGCTGGATACCCAGGCGGCCAACGCCATCAGCATTGATACCGTGGCAGGGGATAATGTCGTGAACCGCAGTGAGTCGCGGATGCCGACGCTGATCTGCGGGGCCGTGACCGGGGATGCACAGCCGGGCGATAACGTTGCGGTGGCGGTGAATGGCAGGACCTTTACCGGCCTGGTGGTGACCGATGAACACGGGGCGCTGCGCTATGAAGTGGCGGTGGACTCGTCGGTACTGACCGAAGGCAGTAACAATGTGGAAGTGACGGTGACCGGGGTGGATACGGCAGGCAACACCGCGGTGGCGGTGCAGCACACCACGGTGGTACTGGATACCCAGGCGGCCAACGCCATCAGCATTGATACCGTGGCAGGGGATAATGTCGTGAACCGCAGTGAATCGCGGATGCCGACGCTGATCAGCGGGGCCGTGACCGGGGATGCACAGCCGGGCGATAACGTTGCGGTGGCGGTGAATGGCAGGACCTTTACCGGCCTGGTGGTGACCGATGAACACGGGGCGCTGCGCTATGAAGTGGCGGTGGACTCGTCGGTACTGACCGAAGGCAGTAACAATGTGGAAGTGACAGTGACCGGGGTGGATACGGCAGGCAACACCGCGGTGGCGGTGCAGCACACCACGGTGGTGCTGGACACCCAGGCGGCCAACGCCATCAGCATTGATACCGTGGCAGGGGATAATGTCGTGAACCGCAGTGAGTCGCGGATGCCGACGCTGATCAGCGGGGCCGTGACCGGGGATGCGCAGCCGGGCGATAACGTTGCGGTGGCGGTGAACGGCAGGACCTTTACCGGCCTGGTGGTGACCGATGAACACGGGGCGCTGCGCTATGAAGTGGCGGTCGACTCGTCGGTACTGACCGAAGGCAGTAATAATGTGGAAGTGACAGTGACCGGGGTGGATACGGCAGGCAACACCGCGGTGGCGGTGCAGCACACCACGGTGGTGCTGGACACTAAAGCGCATAACACCGTCAATATTCATGATGTCACCGCCGACAACACCCTGAACTTTACTGAGCTGTCGGCGGCGAAGCAGGTGATTACCGGAAACGTGCGCGGGGAAGACGCGAAAGCGGGCGACCCGGTGCTGGTAGAGATTAACGGCTACCAGTATCACGGCCAGGTGATTGATACCGGGAAAAATACCCTCGGTTATCGCATCGAGGTGGATTCTGCGGCGTTCTCTGACAACGTCGGTCATGTGCTGAAAGAGGTGACGGTCCATGTCAGCGTCACCTCCCACGATGCGGCGGGCAATCTGGCGATTGCCACCAGCAGCCATGATGTGCATATCGACAACTTCGCGGAAAACACGGTACATATCGATACCGTCGCGGGTGATGACCTTATTAATATTAAGGAATTTTCCGCGAACGGCGGCTTTACGCAGATCGCCGGTACCGTAACCGGCGTGGATGCGAAGATAGGGGATGCGGTTACCCTGGCACTGAAGGGCGGCGAGGTGATTCACAGTGTGGTTATCGCGCTGGCGGGCGGTGGACTGGGCTATAGCATCCCGGTAAATAGCCATAAGCTGGTAACTCATCCGGAATTTACGGTTTCTGTTACCTCTACGGATCCGGCAGGGAACAGCGTCACGCATTCTGAAACCAAAACCATCAGCGCCGATCTGTATACGCAGTCGTATATCACCATTGATGACGTGACGGCTGATAACTTTATCAACATCAAGGAATCGACGGACAATCACGGCAAGACCACCATCAGTGGCACGGTGAGCGGCGATGCAAAAGAGCATGACACCGTTCAGCTGGTGATTAATGGTCAACACTATTCGGGGGAAGTGGAGAAGCTGGCGAACGGCAATCTGGTCTACCATATCCCGGTGGATACCCAGAACCTGGTCAACAACCCGGTGATTCATGCCAGCATCCATACCACGGACGAGCATGGCAACGAAATGACGGCGGTGACGAAACACCACGTTGGGCTGGATCTGGACGCCAGCGCCATTATCGAGATCGATACCGTTGCAGGCGATGACATTATCAGTAAGGCAGAGTCCGATCTGCATACCACCACCATCACCGGGCCGGTCGGCGGCGACGCGCATAAAGGCAATGACGTCACCTTAACCTTCAATGGCCAAACCTATCATGGCACGGTATTTGAACGGCCTGATGGCTCTCTGGGCTATAGCATTCCTGTCAGCACCGACAACCTGCAGGATGGCAGAGACCAGAAGGTTTATGTCTCCATCTCAACCGTTGACAAACACGGCAACCCAGCAACGGCAACAGCCGAGCATGCGGTGCATATCGATCTGCACGCAGAGGCAACCATTACGGTTGATGATGTGACTGCCGATAACACCCTGAACCATAGCGAGCTGAATATGGCTCAGCAAATCATCTCCGGCACCGTCGGCGGGGATGCGAAAGTTCATGATGTTGTCAGGCTTGAGATCAATGGCCGCACGTTTACGGGTGAAGTCATTACGCTGAATAACGGCAAACTGGGCTACCAAATCCCGGTCGATCCGTCGGCGTTCAGCGACAACCAGGGCGACCAGGATAAATATGTCAACATCAGGGCGACGGTTGTCTCGCATGATGCGGTAGGCAACGAAGTGACGGCGATCAGCAACCACAGCGTGCATATCGACAACTTTGCGGTAAACCAGGTGCATATTGGTACCATTGCCGGTGATGACGTTATTAATATCAAGGAGTTTTCCGCAAACGGCGGTATCACGCAGATCGCCGGTACCGTCACCGGCGTGGATGCGGCGGCCGGGGATGTGGTGGAGTTGCAGCTGGATGGCGTCCCGGTGATGCAAGGCGTTGTTGTCACGCTGGCGGGCGGCAAGCTGGGCTATAGCTTCCCGATGAATACCCATATGCTGATGAGTCATCCGGAAATTACCATTTCGGTCACCTCCAGCGATGCGGCAGGGAACAGCGTCACGCATTCTGCGACGAAAACCATTAGCGCTGATATGTACACCCAATCGCATATCACCATTGATGGCGTGACGGATGATAACTTCATCAACATCAAAGAATCGACGGACCATAACGGTAAGACCACCATCAGCGGCACGGTAAGCGGCGATGCGAAAGAGTACGATACCGTTGAGCTGGTGATTAATGGTCAGCACTACTCAGGCACGGTGGAGAAGCTGGCGAACGGTGGCCTCGGCTATCATATCCCGGTGGACACCCAGAACCTGGTCAACGATCCGGTGATTCATGCGAGCATTCACACCACGGATAGTCATGGTAACGAAACCACGGCAACCGCGGATCGTACCGTGGGTCTGGATCTGGACGCCAGCGCCTCTATCGGCATCGATACCGTCGCAAGTGATGACATTATCAGTAAAGCCGAGTCCGACCTGCATAAGACGATCATCACGGGGCCGGTTGGCGGCGATGCGCAGAAAGACGATGTTGTCACCTTAACCTTCAATGGCAAAACCTATAGCGGCAAGGTTATTGAACTCTCTAACCACTCGCTGGGCTACAGCATTGAAGTCAGCACCGATAATCTGAAAGATGGCAGCGACCAGAAGGTCCATGTCTCCATTTCAACCGTCGATGAACACGGTAACCCGTCAACGGTAACGCACGACCATATGGTGCATATCGATCTGCACGCGGAAGCGACGATTACGATTGATCCGGTGACGGATGATAACGTACTCAACCATTTCGAGTTGGACAAGACCTGGCAGTTGGTTAGCGGCGTCGTGGGTAAAGACGCCCAGGTTGACGATGATGTGCGCGTTGAGATTAACGGTAACACCTATACCGGCAAGGTTATCGTTCTGGGCAACGGTCAATTGGGGTATCAAATCCCGGTTCTGTCCTCTGACTTTAGCGACAACCAGAGCAACCAGGACAAAGATGTCACCTTCAAGGCTACCGTAACGTCGCACGATGCCGTGGGGAACGAAGTTGTCAAGTCCACGACGCATACAGTAAAAATTGATAACCACGCCCAGGCAGGGATTACCATTGATACCGTGGCGGGCGACAATATGATTAACGGCGCCGAGTCCACAAAACACACCACCGAAGTGATGGGTACCGTTTCTGGTGATGTGCACATGGGCGATAAAGTGATTGTTACCGTCAATGGTCACCACTACGACGCAACGGTACAGAAACTCCCGGAGCACAATAATGCGCTGGGCTATAAGCTGGATGTGCTGACGGGCGATCTGGTGAAAGATCCGCATATCGTTGCGCAGGTGGTTGGGGTCGATAATGCTGGCAACCAGCAGAGAGCTGAAGCCACGCATGATTTGGCGGTGGATTTGCACGCGAAAGCGCTGCTGACTATCGATCCGGTCACTGGCGACAATATGATTAACGGCGCGGAGTCGCATAATCAGTTTACGATGGTCACCGGTAAAGTCGGCGGCGATGTGCATGTAAACGACATCGTGTATCTGACCGTCAATGGTCACACTCTGACCGGGAAAGTCATCGATCAGGGTGGGCATCTCGGGTATAGCATCAAAGTCAGTACTGCCGATCTGCTGTCCGACCCGCATTTAACGGCGACTGTTAGCACCACCGATGTTGCGGGTAACCCGGCAACGGCCAATGCTCAGACCACGGTGGTGATCGATACCCTCATCGACGCGACAATTACTATTGATTCCGTTACGCCAGACAACACGCTGAATTATGATGAGCAGCATCAGACCACCACCGTCGTGACCGGCACCGTGACCGGTGAAGTTCACAAGGGTGACCCGCTGGTCATGACGATCAACGGCGTCACTTATAAGGGGTCGGTGGACGATATCGGTGGTCATCTGGGCTACCGTATTATCGTCAATACCGCCGATCTGGTCGCCAGCCCGCATATTGAAGTTTCCATGGACGTTACCGATGCAGCGAAGAACCATGCGCATGTGGTGGCGCACCATGACGTTAATCTGGATGACCGGGCCGTTGCCGCAATCACCATCGATCGCGTGACGGGTGATGACGTTCTGAACGGTACTGAACTGCAGGCGCCGAAAACGATCATCAGCGGTACGGTGGGCGGCGATGCGCAAAAGGGGAATATCGTTCATCTGGTGATTGGCGGCCATGCAGTCGATGCGACGGTTGTTGAACTGCCGAAGCTGGGGGCGCTGGGCTATAGCATCGAGGTTGATACCCAGTGGCTGAAAAACGATCCAAATATTACGGCGACGATTACCACCCATGATGCCGCAGGAAATACCGCGACGGCGGATGCGACAAGCACGGTGAAAATAGACGATCGCGCCGAGGCTATCGTCCATATTGACCCGCTGGTGACGGATCATAATGATGATGTTATCAGCTACAAAGATGCGCATAACCCGCTGACCACCGTGACCGGTACCGTGGGTGGCGATGTACGAGTGGGGGATCTGGTTGAACTGACCATCAACCATCAGACCTACTATGCCCCGGTGCAGGATGGCAGCAACGGTCAGCACGTGTTTAGCACTCAGGTTTCAACGCTCGATCTGCTGATGGATCCGAATATCCATGCCGAGGTGACGGCAAAGGATGCGGCTGGCAACGTTGCGTACGGGCATGATGATAGGCCGGTGGAGATTGATACCGTTGCTCAGATTGGCATCACTATTGACTCAGCTAAAAACTGGGTTCCGCAAGACCTTGCTGCTGGAGCCAGACCTGATTATGTGACGGTTGTGGGACATGTTGATCATGATGCGCAATTCGGCGATCTTATCCATATTGACGTAGGTCATGGAAACAGATTGGACACCACTGTTATCACCTTACCGGATGGGAAGCTGGGATACACACTGAACATTAGCACTGATTATTGGGATGATGACGGCAATATTACTGTAACTGTCATTGGCCACGACAATCATGGCAATGTCGCTATGGCGGTGGCACATCAATATTATGACCTACCTTGGGTAGCACAAATTCCTGTTGCTGGCGGTAGCAGTTTTAATACCAATTTGCCGCCAATCACTACATCTACAACCGGCACAGGAACCTCGCTACCACAGAAACCGCATGTCCACCTCACCGTCGATCCGGTGACGGGCGATGATGTAATCAACCAAGTTGAAGAGGGTAAATCCACTACGCCGATTCGTGGTCTGATAACTGGGGATGTAAGCGTCAATGATACGGTTATTGTCACCATTAACGGCAATCAATACCCTGGCAAAATGATCGCGATTCCTGGCCTGCCGGGTGAATTAGGCTATCAGGTTGATGTTCCTACCGACGTACTTAAGGCGCACCCGACATTTGAGGTATCAATTACCGTCAGTAACTCCGCGGGTAGCGACACCTCGAGCGTGCTGAAAACCATTCAGGTCGATATCGATAACCCAGTCCACATCACCATGGACAATGTCGCCGGTGATGACGTTATCAATGGTTCGGAAGCGAAAAGCGGCACAACAACGATCAGCGGTACGGTCAGCGGCGAAGGCATCCATGACGGTAGCGTAGTCTCGCTGCAGGTGAATGGTAATACTTTAACCGCTGTGGTACATGCAGGCACCACGGGATGGGTCTGGTCGCAGGATGTCAGCATCAACGATCTGCGTAATAACCCGGACATTACCGCGTCGGTAAGCGCTACCGATGCTGCCGGAAACACTGGTACTGACTCGACGTCGAAGCACGTTGAGGTCGATCTCAACGCTGATGCGGGCGTTACGATTGATAACATCACAACTGATAACGTACTGAACTCGCAAGAAGTTGGACAAGCAAAGACCACGGTGAGTGGTTCCGTTTCCGGCGATGTTAAACCCGGTGAAAACGTGACCTTGACGGTCAATGGTCATGATTACAATGCCGTTATTAATGCAAGTAATCACTACACAGTTGATGTAAATACGTCAGACCTGGTAGCTGACCATACCATCGACGCTAAAGTGACCGGCCACGACAAGGCTGGCAACGTTCAGGACACCAGTATCATCAAAGCGTTTTCTGTCGATACCACGGCATCGGCAGCGGTAACGGTTAATACCGTGGGCGGTGACGACGTTATCAATGCCGCTGAGATTCAGGCTGGCAAGGTTGAAGTCAGCGGTACCGTGGATGGTGACGTACACAAAAACGACAAGGTCTATATCACCGTTAATGGCAACCAGGTTGAGGCCACTGTCATTGAGCTGCCGCATATGAACGGGCAGTTGGGGTATAAAGCATTCGTGAGTACCACGGATCTTCAGACTGATCCGACTATTCATGTCAGCGTGACGGGTCATGATACGGCAGGGAATATCCAGACTGCGACGTATGACAAAACCGTGATAATTGACGATCGCGTGGATGCGACAATTGTCCTGGACCCAGTGTCCAATGATGACGTGTTGAATAACGTTGACGCCGGGCAACCGACCACCATCATCACCGGTTCTGTGACCGGCGACGTTGAGGTCGGCGATCAGGTTACCGTCACCGTCAATGGCAAAGATCTGCCGGCGATAGTCTCCGACAGCGGCGGTAAGAAGGTGTTCCGCGTTGAAGTCAGTACGGTTGATTTGGTTCATGACCAGCATATTACTGCCCATGTCGTCGCCCATGACGATGCCGGTAACCGCCAGCAGATTGATACCGATAAGACGATCCTCATCGACCGCGTGGCTTCAGGTAGCGTCGACATTGACAGCATCACGGTGGATAACGTCCTCAACCACCAGGAGCTGTCGGGGCAGAAGGTGACCATCACCGGCCATGTCGGCGGTGACGCGCAGCTTTATGATCCGGTTACCTTGACCATCGGCGGGCATAAGTATCAAGGGAGCGTCATCACCCTGAGCGGCGGCGGTCTGGGCTATCAGATTAACGTGGATTCGGCGGTTCTACGTAGTGATGCGCACAAAGTTATTGACGTTGAGCTTACCGGCCATGACGCGCCGGGGAACCCGTTCACCGCAAAATCGACACATACCTATTCCGTTGATGAGCAGGCCAACGGTGCAATTACCATTAATGACCACATCGCAGGCGACAACGTCGTTAACCTGAATGAATCGAAGTCAGACACGGTGATTAAATTTACGGTTTCCGGCGACACTCACCCGACCGATGTCGTTGATGTTAGCGTCAATGGCAACAACATGAAGGCTTCGTTGGTACCTGGCTCCTCGACGGTTTATCAGGTTGCGGTTCCGGGAACGTATCTGAATGAGGGCGATAATAAGATTGAGGTGAAAACGACGTTACACGATGACGCAGGGAATACGTTAGACGTGCACGATCAGAAAAACGTGGTGCTGGATACTCATGCCGATGGTGCGATTACTATCAATGACGGCATCGCAGCAGATAACGTCGTTAACCTGAAAGAATCGCAGTCAGACACAGTGATTCGCTTTACGGTCTCTGGGGATACCCATTCTACCGATGTTGTTGAAGTGAATATCAACGGTCACCTTATGAAGGCTACGCTGGCACCTGGATCATCAACGGTTTACCAGGTTGCTGTCCAGAGCGCATATCTGAAGGAAGGTATCAATGATATTGATGTGAAAACGACGTTACACGACGACGCGGGTAATACAATCGATGTGAGCGATCACAAAACCATCGTCCTTGATACACACGCTGACGCCAGTATCGTGGTAGATAAGATCGCCGGTGATAACCACATCTCGCGTGCCGAATCACACGATACCGTCACGCATATTACCGGCAGCGTAAGCGGTGATGTAAATGATGGCGATCATATTAAAGCGCTGGTAAATGGTCATCAGTACGATGCCATTCTTCATCAGGGTATTAATGGGTTGACCTATGACATTGAGGCCGATACCTCCGCATTCCGTGCCGGTCATAACCGTGTGAACGTATTGGTCGAGGCGCATGATAACCACGGTAATATTACGCCTTATAGCCAAACGCTGAACGTGACGATGGACGAGCCTGCACCAGTGAAAGGACATACGGTGGATAAAGGGAATCATGCTGCGATGCAACAGGCGCTGCATAACCTGTTCGACGACAACGCATTATCTCTGTCTTATGCACCAGCAGCGACCGGACACGGTCAGGCGACAGCGGTACTCAGCGCCGATGATAAGGCGAAGGGGGTGCTTGAAAAAGTCGATCTCAGCGATCTGGCGCGTGAACTGCATGAAGGTGTGGATATTGCGAAGTACATTCAAAGCGGCGGCGATCATCACCTGATCGCCAGTCCGGCAAAAGTGGCGCATGGAATAGATACCGCGCTGTCTACTCCGGCAAGCGGCGATCTGCATTCTCCGACCTACTCGTTGGATCACCTGATTGCTAAACCCGATCAAAACCACACTCACTAACGATTGCCTGCTGCCCTGTGTAAACAGGGCAGCAGCGTCATGCAAAATGAAAAGGCACTGATATGAATTCTGATTCATCTGCTGCAAACGTGCAGGCAGAAGGCGTGGCAAAAAGTCCTGAAAATGACAACCAGCAGGCTTTAGCGATGCTGCAAAAAAGCGACCTGGAGATGGTTCGCGTGCTCGACGATTTGATTTACCTGTTGATCCGTAAAGGCGTGATTGCCATTACCGATCTTCCGCCGATGGCGCAGGTTAAATTAATGAATCGCGCGAACGCGCGCCAGGAACTTGGCGGGTTAGAACAACTGCTTGGCAACGATGATCGTATATTTTAGCTGATGCAGGCAGTTTGTAGGCCGGATAAGCGTAGCGCCATCCGGCTATACAAAGGCGTATCAAGACGCCAGTTTTATCACAATGGTGCGGGCTCACCTAATAATTGCCCCATTGCACCATCAATCCCTAATTCTTGCAGCACCATAAGCTCACCTTCCGTTTCAACTCGCTCGGCAATGAGCGGTAAATCAATACTGCGCGTGGCACTGCACAATACTTCAATAAACAAACGCTTATCATTTTCCTCATCAATTTTGCGGATATAGCTGCTGTCGATTTTCAGATAGGCAAGACCCCATTGCGACAGATGACCGATCATATCGAAACGGCTACCGAAGTGTTGCAGTCCCAGCGCGCAGCGATGCTGACCTACGGCTTTAACAAATGCCGCCATCTGATGGGGGCCTGGTAACTGATTTTCATCCAGTTCCAGAATCAGCTTGCTGGCTAATTTCGGTGAGTACCGTAACGGATTGAGCAGGTCTGCAATGGCGGTCGCGCTGGCGACAGAACTGCCAGAAATACTCAACGCTAGTTTTCCGGGCGCGGTTTTCAACTGGTTCAATGTGAGCTTCAACATGACTTTATCGAGTCGATGACTCCAGCCAAAGCGGTGGATCCAGGGCAAGAACCGCCCCGCGGTAATGGCGTTACCCTGCTCATCAATAATGCGCGACAGTACCTTGTAATGCAGGATTTTGTCCGGCTGGCGGCAATCGACCACCGGCTGATAAACCAACTGAAACTGTTGATTTGTCAGCGCATGCTCCAGACGAACAAACCACAAATGCTGATCTTCTGTAGCTGCAGGTATTTCGGTGGTAGGAACGACCTGATGGTTGGTGTGTGTTTCCGCTTCAACCAGCAGGCGATCGGCCTGGATCAGCAATGACTGGGCATTTTCTCCGGCGCTGAATGGCACCATGCTGGTATAGGCAACCGGCTGTTGGTCTGACATTCCAGTAGCGTAAAAGGCCGTGAGTTTCTGAGACAATGAATTACACAGCTCCAGCATTTCTCCGTGCGTCACGCCAGGGCAGAGTAGGGCGAATTCACCGCCGCGAATGCGGGCGAGCGTGCTGTCGAGAGGGGCATACTTTTCTCTGTGTGCGTTCAGCAGGTTGGCGATGTTGAGCAACAGCTTATCAGTATGCGGTCCGCCAAAGCGCTGATTCAGGCCACCTAAATCCTGAACGCGAACCAGCATCAGATATCCTGGTGCCGTATCGGCATCACTCAGTCGCGCCTGGAGCTGCATATCGAATGCCCGGCGGTTGGCTACCCCGGTCTGGCTGTCGAGATAAGCTTCATTGTGCAGGCGTTCGCTGTAGATAGCTTGTTCTTCAAATAACGATTTAAGCTTAGCTGCCATTAAATTCATGGCGCCTACAACGCGGCGTAATTCCGGCGTTTTGGGTAACTCGTGGAGTGTCAGAAACTCGCGACGGGTAATAGCTTCGGATTGTTTTGCCATGTAATTGAGTGGGCGCAGCAGTTTGCGCAGCAGCAGAATACCGGCGATTAAGCAGGCAAGGCTACAGGACAGCATCCACAACAGATTGCCTAAGGTATTGTCCCACAGACGCTGCACGGCAAAGATAGGATCGCTGGTCACTTCCACGCGAGCTGCCTGCTGCCAGCCGCGCATAATCGTTGCTTCACCGGTTTGCGGGGTGACATCCACCAGATCGACGAACCAACCGGGAACGTTGGGAATTGTCGCTACCGCGCTACGCTCAAGCATTATTTTGCCGTTTGCCAGATCGACGATGCGGATTTTTTTGTAGTAGCCGCTATCGAAAATGGAGCTGACCATCAGCTCGATCATTGCCGGGTCGTTGACGTTGGGCGTCAGCGAAACGCCTAAATAGCTGCGCGGAATAGTAGATCACTGAAAGGGAACTCAGCCCGGATTGTGCGATCTGATCAATCGCCAAACCAACCAAAATCACCAACCGGACTGAGCGATGCCGATCATAGTACCAATACCCCGTGGCGAACGACGCCTGATGCAGAAAGCTATTCATAAAACGCGTGATAAAAATCATGCCCGCAGACTCACGGCCATGCTGATGCTTCATCGGGGTGAACGGGTCAGCGATGTTGCCAGAACTCTCTGTTGTGCCCGTTCATCCGTTGGTCGCTGGATTAACTGGTTTACGCACTCAGGTATTGAAGGCCTGAAATCCTTACCCGCAGGGCGCTCCCGACGCTGGCCTTTTGAACATATCTGCACCCTGTTACGTGAGCTGATAAAGCATTCTCCCGGCGATTTTGGTTATCAACGTTCACGCTGGAGCACCGAATTACTGGCAATAAAAATCAATGAGATAACCGGTTGCCAGTTACATGCAGGAACCGTTCGCCGCTGGTTGCCATCTGCGGGGCTTGTATGGCGCAGGGCCGCGCCAACTCTGCGTATCCGTGACCCACATAAAGATGAAAAGATGGCGGTAATCCACAAAGCGCTGGATGAATGCAGCGCAGAGCATCCGGTATTTTATGAAGATGAAGTGGATATCCACCTTAATCCTAAAATCGGTGCGGACTGGCAGTTGCGCGGACAGCAGAAACGGGTAGTGACGCCGGGGCAGAACGAAAAATACTATCTGGCCGGCGCACTGCACAGTGGCACGGGTAAAGTCAGCTACGTGGGCGGCAACAGCAAAAGTTCAGCGCTGTTTATCGCTCTGCTGAAGCACCTGAAAGCCACTTACCGGCGGGCGAAAACAATCACGCTGATCGTTGATAACTACATTATCCATAAAAGCCGCGAAACACAGCGCTGGTTGAAAGCAAATCCCAAGTTCAGGGTAATTTACCAGCCGGTTTACTCGCCGTGGGTGAATCATGTGGAACAGCTATGGCAGGCACTTCATGACACGATAACCCGTAATCATCAGTGCCGCTCAATGTGGCAGTTACTGAAAAAGGTCCGCCATTTTATGGAAACCGCCAGCCCATTCCCCGGAGGAAAACATGGTCAGGCAAAAGTGTAGCGGTATTAGGCGCAGCTATTTAGCGCCGTTGCGGCATCCTGGGCATGTGAAAGGAGTTGGTTATTGGACTGATTGCGAGAACTCTCCAGCGTCACAATAAAATTGCCGCTGAACACAACCATCATAAAGAGAGAGATTGCCAGAAGTAACTGTTTAAAAAGAGACACGGGCGATTCCTATTTATCCATCGGGAAGCCTTCTTCCCGCATTTTGGTGAAAACTTGCTGCCAGCGAGAAAGCCTCTTGCTGTCCCCAACGCGTTTATTGTTTTGATTGCCGGGAAGCCAAAGGCCAGTGTTGTTAAAGGAGTAGACGGGTAATAAGTCCATGCGCTGCGTAGCAGGCGAAATGGTGCTGGCCAGGCTGTCGAGCACCAGAGGAATCGCCCCAGGGGTGGCGTACCAGGTGAGCACCATATGCGCGCGATTTAAACGCAGGGCTTTAACGTAGGTGATGCGAAGTTTGTCTTCTGACACGCCCAACTGGCGGAGGGTGAAATATTTGGCGATTGCGTAGTCTTCACAATCCGCCTCACCTTTGCGCAGCGACTCGATAGGGGTTGCCCAGTAATCGACGTTATGCCAGACATCAATATCTTCGGTATAGCGGATCTTCTCGTTAAAGAATTGGTTTACGGTGCGTAATTGCGTTTGCTCGTCAGCATTACGCAACTGGAGCAGAAGCTGTTGCCAGGCGCGGATCCGTTGCTGTGCTTCTGGTGTTGCCGGGCCATATAGCGCATCGGACTTTTGTTGAATATTGGCAAAATCCCAGGCCGCGCGTAGCGAATGGGCTGACAGCAATAGCAGCAGCGTCCCGGGGATTTTCCACAGGCGTAGCAGGCGGTGGCGTAAGCAGCGGCGGATAATGTTCAATGGCTATGCTGGCAACTGCCCGGTGACGGGTTTTTCAGCTTTTCGCAGGACCAGGGGGACAACCACTTTTTACGTAATTGCACGTTGGCCGGCGAGGCAAAAAAATCTTTCAGCGTACTGTCAACAAACGTCACAAACTGCGGATCGTTTTTCCTCATCATAATGGCATAGTGCATCTCATTGCCGATGCTCTCAGAAGAGACGCTGAACAGTTCAGGTTGCTCGCTATGATTAATCAGCGGCCAGGCCAGAATGTCATCGACAAAGAAAGCGGCGGATTCATTATGCGCCATTTTCTCAAATGCGCCGTTTATGGTGGTGGTGGTAATCGTTGAAATATTAAGGTGTTGCTCTCTGTTGGCTTTATTAAATTCCAGCAAATCTTTAGAGCTACCGGTCAGACTTACCGTGCGTCCTTTTAGATCGGCAATTGAATTTATATTATTTTTACGCAAAGAGATGATACGCATTTTCGCGGTGTAGTAGTTGAGCGAAAATGAAACGCTGGAGGTCCGCTCCGGTGCGTTAGTATTTACACCACAGTCCATATCTATTTTCCGTGTGTTTAATGCGGAGAAGCGTTCTGCAAAATTCACGGGAATATAATGAATGGTTAAGCTGTTGAGCTTCAAATACTGGCGCAACTTATCGGCAATCATGTTACATACCGCGATGGTATAACCCGTGACTTTGCCATTGTGGTCAGTAAAAGAAAACGGTGGCAGCTGGCGATAACCCACGTTGAGCACGCTGCTGTTCTGAATATGATCGAGCGTCGCGGCGTTCTGCTGCGCCATCAGCGCGGGGGTGATACCGATGCCTGCCAGTAAAAACAGCCATTGCACTATGCGGTTCACCCTTGTCATCTCACGATTAATTATATTTTTCATAATCAAAACTGATCTTCTTTTTAGCAGACGTTAATGCTTTCAGGTTATCTGACATGGGAATGTTTAAATTAATGGCTTTCGGCGGGATCGGTGACTGAAACCATTTATTGTACAGCGCAGTAAATTCGTTGCTGGCCATCAGCGAGGAGAGAGTGTCATCAACAAATTCTTTAAATTCTTTATCGTGTAACGGGAGTAACAAGCCGGCCGGTAGCGGGGCGCTGAGCGCAATGTCGGAAAGTTTATAGTCTCCAGGATTAGGCGTTTGCGCGATCATCCCTTTGAGTAAAACCGTACTGGAGATCAGTGCAGAATACTCACCATTCTTCAGTTCATTGAAGGCGGTAATGTTGTTGGTATCGAGTTGAATATTAATATCCAGGTCATTGGCGGCATTCACTTTTTGCAGTTGCTCAACGTAAATCGTGCCGCTTTTTACCAGTACGCTATGTCCGGAAAGCTCTGCCAGATTGTCGTTGCTTTCATTTTTACGCATGACGAAGCGGGTACTTGAAAAATAAAACGGCAGCGAGAACTCGCTAATGCTGTGGCGACTTTTCGAATAAAAGGCCGGGATACACATGATGTCTGCCATGTGATTTTTAATCAGGACAAACTGCGAGGCCGAGTTAGCTTTTACCCACTCGACCTTCAGGTTTTTAAGCTGAAGTTTTGTCTTGAGCGCGCTGACGATACTGTTGCAAATATCAATGGAATAGCCGGCAGGTACGTTGCCATTCTGCCAGGAGAAAGGAAACGCATCATCCTGATAACCAAGGGTAATGCTTTTCTTGCTGGCGATTTGCTCCAGCGTGTGCAACGGCAGGGCTGAGCCTGCTAAGCATGGCGTTGCTGAAACAATTAACAGGGCAAAAATCGTCAGCATGCGCTTTACCGGGCGAAAGAAGTCAGACATTGCACAGTCCTTCTTCAATGACCTCTTTGGCAAATGCGGAAAGCACTTCACGCTCGCGCAGCGGATAGCTAAAGAAATAGCCCTGAACATTCTGGCACTCAATGTCGCGCAGAATGTCACGCTGCTGCGCGGTTTCTACCCCTTCAGCGGTGACCGACATATTGTACTTATGGGCAAACTGAATCAGCATCACAATCAAATACTGACTGGCATTATCTTGCTGGAGCTTATCGACCAGCGTGCGCGCAATCTTGATGCGAGTGAAAGGATAGATCAGCAGATAATCCAGCGCCGCGTAGCCGGTGCCTAAATCATCCATCGCGATTTCAATGCCCAGTGAGCGGATCTCTTGCAGCACGGGCAAGGCAATCGACTTATCCAGCTTTTCGGATTCGGTAATTTCTATTTCAAGGCGCTCGGCTGAAAGTTGACTGATGCGTAACGCATCTTTGATAACGTCAACCAGTCCTGGGCTGTGCAGCTGGTAGGCCGATATATTGACGGCTACCCTGATACGCTCCGGCCATTTGGCAGCGGCTTCACAGGACTGACGAATAATCCATTCGCCCAAACGGACAATCAGACCGGAGTTCTCGGCGATGTTGATAAAATAATCAGGGTAAATCAGACCCTTGGTGGGATGATTCCAGCGTATCAGCGATTCGTAGCCATATACGCTTTCATCTTCCAGATTGATGATTGGCTGGTAATGAAGCTCGAATTCCTTGTTATCAATACCATCGATGATTTCCTGATTAATAAACAGACTGTGGGTATGCTTCATCACCATGCCGTCTTCGAAGAAATGGAAGCAACCCCGGCCATGATGTTTTGAGGCGTACATGGCAAGGTCGGCATTGATCATCAACGCCGAGGTATTATTGCTCTGATACGGCGCGGTGGTGATACCGATACTGCAGCTGATGGAAAAAGTATGCGTACTCCAGGTAAACGGGGTGCTCAGCGCACGAATAATCCGCTTCGCCAGCCGATTCGCTTCTTTGATGGCGTTATCGCTGACATGTTGCAGAATGGCGAATTCATCACCGCCCAGACGCGCTGCGATATCGTTAGGTCCCAGCAAGAGCTGCAGGCGCTGGGCAACGCTGATTAACAGCTCATCGCCCGCTTTATGACCAAAGGTGTCGTTTACTGGTTTGAAGTTGTCGAGGTCAATCAACAGCAGGTTAAACGGTTTTTCATCCTGATGGATTTCACTGACGCGCTTATCTAACGCCTGGCCAAACGAAACGCGGTTGGGCAATCCGGTCAGTGAATCATGATGGGCCATATGCTCCATCTTTTGCGACATTTCATGCATTCGTTGCAGATAGCCACGTTCTTTCATGGCGACGCGCAATTTTTCAATCGCCCCGGCCAGATGTCCAATCTCATCGTCCTGATCAAGATAGGGCGTTATACAGTCCGTCTCTTCATGGGCGATGCGGGTAAGGGAGTTAATCAGCAGCGGAACCGGACGGAATAAACGGCGCATAAACATCGTGACCAGTGCCAGCGTTACCAGCAAAATCAGGACAAAAATGATACTGCTTTTTTTCAGCATCGCATCGTAGGTGGCGTAGAGATCGCTTTTTTTACCAATGCTGCTTATCAGGCTACCGAGGATCTCACCTGAAGGCGTCAAAATAGGAACGGCGCTGATAAAGCACTCTTCGCCATTAATTTGGGCGAAGCCAACATAGTAGTTACCCAGCACATCGCGCGGCAGACGACCGGGGAAAGAGATGATCCCTTCACCCTCTTCTGACTTGTTGTTGATGCCAACAAACCCTTTCTCCGGCGTATACAGAAACAACCAGGTGGGGCTATGCGTCTGTACTGATGCCAGTGCCAGAACGTCAACCGGGTTATAACCGGTTTGCATAATAGAGTCGGTGTCACCAATCTGTCTGTCGGAGACAATGCGGGATATCTGCCCTGCATCGCTGGTTTCGACCGAAACGGTGGTATACACGTTGCGGATGATGTAGGTCATAATCTGTGCATTCGCTTCAGCCCGCTGTACCCACTGCTGATAAGAAAAGTTATCTATCAGGCTCCAGTTGGTAAACGCGCCAGCACTAAACGCAATAACGATACCCGCCAGCAAGAATTGCGTTATTTTGCCAGTGATTGAATGTTGCCACCCTTTTATTGCTTTAAGGGAAAACAGAGACTTTGCCACGGATTATGTTAATTCCTGAAAAGATTGTTCGGTGCTAAAATTAATTTCTGTTATTACTTGATGGAATATTATTGTTGCAAATAAGTAGATGAAAGATGTGAAACGTAATGACGTAACAAATAACTAACATTGAACCATGGTGAGTAATGACAAAAATAACGGTATGCGAATATAGATAACGCTGCTCTTTTCGTCAATAGGCAAAAGTGTACATAAAAATACATTTTCTGAATGCCCCTTTCAGGATATTAATGTTGACATTCATGGTGCTTGAGAAGATTTTTTATACGTACTGGTTGGAGGTGTTGGGAAACTGACAGCGGCTTTTTTGTTTTTTGCGGAACATCAATGAATTAGCGGTTTTTTGGACAGGCGTTTTAGTGATTTAATCCCCACAGGATGTCCATTTTTGTCTATAAATGGGTATTTATTTCCTGATTTGATATGAATAATATGCTCTCTTCATTATAGAACCTTATTTTATTTTCTCAGTGCGCGGTCAATGTTGACAATTTTGCTATGGTTCATCGGCTGACCCAAAAGGATTTGTTTGTGACATTCGAGTCTGGATTAAAGTCCTATTGGTATAGTGCATAGCGGATAAATTGATTTGGACGCAATAATAAATTCAAACACGATAAAAAACATTCGGGAATGGTGCCTGCCACTTGTCTTACCTGGCCTTTTTTACCCGCTGGCACAATATCTTAACGGTTATAGCATTCTCAATAATACTATTTTAACAGTTTACGATCTCAAGCTAGCCGTATTTTCTGCCGCATTGGTCTTGTTTGGTTTTCGGGTGTTGCCGGGATTTCTTCTGTTCCTGACGGTCATGTTTGTGGTCGGTCCGCAAAATGAACGGGTAGATGCGTTGTGCCTGATCATCGCGTCGACCTTAAGTTATGCCGCGTACCGCAAATTCACCGGCAGACGCAGCTGCGTTAGCTTTGGTCGCATCAAAATTAGCTTTAATCGTCTGCTCTGGCTTTGTGGCTACAACGTCCTGCTGTATCTGGTGTTCAGCAAACTCTTTGCAATGTTTGTCGCCCACGGACAACGCCCCGATGTGGATAACATTCCGGCGTTGAGTCTGGGCATGCTGGTACGTATTCAGGGGATCATCAACGGTTGCCTGACGGGGATCCCTTTATTTTACAAGATTTACCGCATCATTCGTCGACCGTCTTTCCTGTTGACCTTTCTGCGGGCCATTGCCGAACAGTGTAAAGGCAATATCGGCGTCTACGGCGTTATATCCTGGTGCATCTTGCTGTTTTTTCTGATGTTCTTCTTAACATCACCGGATAATTTGGATGTTTTTTTCTCTATCTATAGCCTGATCCTGTTATTTCCGTTGATGTTGTGGGGAGCAATCAAGATTGGCCACTTGTTCACAATGCTGGTGTGGACGATCGTATTAATCATCTTAGGCAAACATAACGACAGCTATATCGCCAGCGATGTTAACTTCATGCTGCATCAGGCGCTGGTTTCGACGTTGATCTTTGTCTTTTCGCTCACCATTGTGATCATGGGGGTACTGGCAAAATTTACCCGTCAGCGCTTTAACCAGGCGCTGCTGTTGGGGCTGACTGACCCGATGACAGGCATGGCAAATTTACGGGCGCTGAAGACGGAGCTATTTACCACTGAACGCGCGACTGTATGTCTGATACAGATCCCCGAGCTGGAGCTTTTTTCGCGTCGCTATGGTTTTCATTTCCGCGCCCGCTACCAGAAGATCCTTGCTGAGCATTTGCGCAGACATCTGGTGAAAAGCGAGAAAGTCTATTACCACGCGGGTTATGATCTGCTCATCCGGCTGGAAAATGGCACCTGGGAGCGGCTATGCGATCTGTATCAGGCCGCCAACAGTTTTCGTCTCTTTTACAACAACCATCGGTTGGGTTTTCGCAGTGGTTTGGGCTATTGCCTGATTAACGATCTGAGCGATGACATTTATCAGTTGGTGGGGAAACTGGGCATGGTGGCGGGTTTATCACTCACCAACGGCAGGCCGGAAAACCTTGAGGCGCAGCATAGCCGGATCCTTGGCAACCACATTGTTGATAAAACGGAAATTCGCACTGCGCTGCAAAATGCGCTGGATAACAATGCGTTTGTCCTGATGGCACAGCCGATAGTCAGTACCCACGGTGAAGCGCCGTATCATGAAATATTGATCCGTATGCTTAACGAACGGGGAGAATTTATTCCACCGAACAGTTTCCTGCCGGTTGCTCATGATGCGGGACTGGCACCGGATATCGATCTCTGGGTTATCGAAAATACCCTCAAATTTATGCGTAACCACCCACAGCATTGTTTTTCTATTAACCTGGCACCGGTGACGGTGTGTCGTTCAAATATTGTCATGAAGATCACCCAACTCCTGCACGACTACGCGGTGGAGCCACAGCGGATTATTTTTGAAATAACGGAAGCAGATACGTTATCAGACAAAGAACAAACCGTGGAAACGCTACGTTTAATACGTCAGCTGGGATGTCGGGTGGCAATTGATGACTTTGGCACCGGGTTTGCGAGTCATGCGCGCTTGATGAACATCGAAGCAGATATCCTGAAAATAGATGGCTCTTTTATTCGACGGATCACCGAAAGTGAAATTAGTTACTACATCGTTGAGTCATTCTGCCGCGTTGCTGAAATGAAAAAAATGCAGGTGGTCGCTGAATTTGTCGAGAACGCCACTATTCAAGCCTGTCTGGAAAAAATGAATGTGGGCTGGTTACAGGGATATCACATTGGCAAACCTACGCCGCTGTTCACGCTCGAATCACAGGGCGCTAGCTCCTGATGACCAAAAAAAGAGTAATTTCTTCTCAGGTAGAGAATAAAAATCATGAGTGACATTATTAAAGTAAAAAATCGAACGGCGAATACCACCAGTGAGGGACCGCGCGCTCGACTATTGTCCTGGCTGCACAACATCCATCCCGGTGTGGCGATGAAGCTCGGTATGATTTTGGTTGTTTGTATCGCAACGTTGCTGATTGGCGCCTCTTTTATATTATCGTCTTATCTTTCCAGAGAATTGCAGGTCAATGCGCTTGAGATGATTAAAACCAACACGCGGATATTCCACAACAGTATTTCTAACGAGTTTCAGCGTGTGACTCGTGATGCGGAACATTACAGCAATGTTTATATTAATAATTATCAAAACGTTGCCAATAAACCGCTGCGTTATATGGACTCTACTGAATTAAAAGCGGTGCTGAGCAACCCGAACACCAACGCGCACTTCACCGAATTAACCAGCGTATTTGCCAGTACGTTTATTCTGCAAGGCGAGCAATTTGTACGTGTCAGCAGTACGTTACTGGCGAGTTCAGGCAATACGGCAACAGCAACAGCGCTAGGGCATGATAATCCTGCGTTGCCGCTGCTTTTGAAAAATAAACCCTTTTCCGGTGTGGTCACACTGTTCGGTAAACAGTTTATTAGTCACTACGAACCGATTGCCGACAAATATGGTCAGGTCGTGGGGGCCGTCGCGGTGGGTTTCGACGTCAAACAGAGTTTGCAACCGATCATTCAGCGTTTGTTGAATGTGCATATTGGTAAAGATGGCTACGCCTATGTGCTGGATGCCGGATTTGAACCTGGTCGTATGTTGGTCCACCCCTCGTTGAGCAACCAGCAGGCAATTAATATTACCGATGCCAATGGTTTTAAGCTGTTTGCCGACATGCTCGAACACAAGAATGGCATCACTTACTACAACTGGGTGAGCGGTTATGGCGCATTGCCGAAGACCAAAGTTGCCGTTTATGAATACGTTGAAGGGATAAACTGGATAATCGCCACCACCAACTATGTTGATGATGTCGCCAAGAGCAGCAATCTGGTGCGTAACGGTCTGCTGCTGTTTACCGCGCTGCTGCTGCCCATCATTTTACTGCTGATTGCTGTGGCCAGCCGTTTCCTGATTTCCCGGCGCTTAAATCGTGTCCTGGGGATTGCACAAACCATTGCCGAAGGCGACTTAACGGTGGATGTTCAGGTCGATCACCACGATGAGATCGGCGAACTGCTGAGTGCGGTGGAGATGATGCGTCAGCGTCTGCACTCGTTGGTAGGCGGTATGGTTTCTCATGCAAATTCGGTACATCAGGCATCTTTGCATATTACCGAAGCGGTCGATGGGCAGGCATCAACCAGCGTGGAAACCTCATCTTCAGTGGCTGAAATTACCTCCACCATGGAAGAGCTGTCTGCCTCATCGACACAGATAGCCGAACACTCACGGGCGGTTGTGGATATTGCCAACCAGACGCTCGAGGACTGCAATAAAGGCTCCGAGTCGATGTCGCAATTGCTGATGCGTATGACGGATATTGATACCGACAATCAGCAAAATATGCGTGAAATCATGATGCTTGGTAATAAGTCGACGGAAATCAGTCGCGTGATGGTGATCATTAACAGCGTCGCGGATCAGACGAAACTTATCGCCTTTAACGCAGCGCTCGAAGCTGCCAGCGCCGGGGAAGCCGGTAAGCGTTTCTCGGTGGTGGCGGCTGAAATCCGCCGTCTGGCGGATTCGGTGACGGAATCGACGGTTGAAATTGAAAATAAGATCAACGAGATCCAAAACGCGATTAATCGTCTGGTGCTGAACGCGGAAAAAGGCGGCGAGAGCATTAAAGCGGGCGCAATAGCCTGTAAAGTCAGTGCTGAACATCTGAACGATATCGTTGTTACGGCTGAGCAAACCTCGACGGCGGCGCTACAAATATCGCTATCAACACAGCAACAGAAAACGGCGAGTAATCAGGTGGTCATGGCGCTACGTGAGATCGTTGTTGCCAGTAACTATACCTCGCAATCTATCAAAGACATTCTGGTTGTCAGTCAGGATATGACACAACTGTCGAAAGCGCTGAAAGAGGCTTCGTCCTCATTCACACTGACGGAAACAGATGCATGAATAGCAGCAACATTCGGGTGCTGATCCTCGACCTGGGCAGCGCATCGCGTAATGAGCTGGTCAGGCAACTGGAGGATCACCCGCACATTAAGGTGGTGGGGCAAGCAGCCCATCGCAGACAGGCGATCCGACTGTTGCAACAGCTGATGCCGGACCTGCTGATTCTGACGCTGGATATTTCGAGCGCCGATAACGTCGAGATCGTGGAAACGATCATGGCAACCAGCGCAATCCCGATCCTTGTCATGAGATTTTGTCCAGAGAATCAATGGGATGATGACTACATTTCCCGTGGTGCGTTGGCGGTGTTGCACCATAGCAGTGATTCACCACTCTCAACGGATGCTTTGCATCGTAAAGTAGAATTATTGGTCGGTGTAAAAGTCATTCGACATATCAAGGGATTACGCTATCCAAGCGAACCGGTAATCCCCACTGCACGACCGATGACAGACGTTGTAAAAACGCCACAAGACTGGCCTTTTGTGCTGGCGATTGCCTGTTCGACGGGCGGGCCGCAGGCGCTAAGTAAGCTGTTACAGGATCTGCCCGGTACGTTCCCGTGCCCGGTACTTATTGCCCAACATATTGCCGATGGCTTCGCGAAAAATATGGTGCATTGGCTGGATAGCGTGACCGATCTGAAGGTGCGACTGGCGCAGGAGGACGATCGGGTGGAAGCGGGGTATGTGTATATATTGCCGCCGGAGCAGCACCTGATCGTCAAAAGCAACCAGCGTTTAGCGGCGATCCCAAGACAGGAAAGCGACGTTTACCATCCCAGTTGCAACCTGTTGCTGGAGTCGGTGGCTGAGGTGTTTCGCGAAAAAGCCGTCGGACTGATTATGACCGGCATGGGCAGCGATGGCTGCCGCGGCATTGAGCTTATTGTCCGCCGTGGCGGAACAACGCTGGCGCAGGACGAAGAAAGTTCGGTGGTATTCGGTATGAATAAGAACGCGATCGACAAGCAACTAATACACCGCACGATCCCTCTGGATGGCCTTGCTGCGGTACTGCTTTCGATGGCTTGCCACGGGCATGTTGAGAGTAAATTTCCATGATCCCTAATCTTCCTGACTACGCTCGCCTGATCAAAGAACGGGTCGGTTTGCACTTCGATAACGCCATGGAAGCATTGCTGAAAACGGCGCTGGGTCGGCGAATGGCCGAGCGAAAAATCAATGATTACTATGAATACTATGAACAACTGCGTAGCTCGCAGAATGAGTTTGATAGTTTCATCACGCTGATTACGATTAACGAAACCTATTTTTTCCGTGAAAGCGATACGCTGGATTTAATCTGCGATAAATGGATCCCGCGTCTGTTGCAACAGCGCAGCGGCCCGGTGCGTATTCTGAGTGCCGGATGCTCTTCCGGAGAGGAAGCCTACTCGTTGGCGATCAAGCTGCATGAGAAATACCTCGGCGGGATGGCCCAGCGCATCGAAATTTACGGCTGTGATATTGACCCGGCAATCCTGGCAAAAGCCCGCAACGCCTGCTATTCAAGCTACTCGTTTCGCGGCGTCGACCCGAGTATTCAGCAACGCTACTTTACCCGCTCGGGAAACCTCTACCGGCTGCATGATGAGATCCGTGAGAAGGTCTCCTTCCATCGCACCAACATTATAAAAGAACAGTTACTGCCGGAAGTGGACATCATTTTGCTGCGCAATGTGTCCATCTATTTTGATACGCCAACGCGTCGCGAGCTGCACGGTAATTTGCTGAAGATGTTGCAACCGCAGGGAGCCTTATTTTTTGGCAATGCGGAAACGCTGGCTAACAATTTCGACATTCTGAAGCTGGAGCAGGAAGAGGGGATTTTCTATTTTTGCCACCATCGTGAAGCGGCAAGGGTTGTGCCTGTCCCCAGAGTTGCGGTGCGCATTCCGCAGTCGAGAGTGGTGGTTGAACAGGTTCCTCTGGTGCCCACGGCGCAGCAGAGTAATGACTGGCTGAAGAAAGCGCGCGCCAGTCTCGATGAAAAATGTTTTTCTGAAGCTGAAAAGTGTATCGCCTGTGTATTACGTGACGATCCCCGTAATCAGGATGCGCTTTTGATCCAGGGCGTTATTGCCCTCGAGCAGCGTGAATTTTCTCAAACAGCCGGAAACGCACAGCAGATCCTCGCGCAGGATGAGTGGTCGGCAGAGGCCAAAATGCTGCTCGGCCTGGCGATGATGTGGCAACACCAGACCCAGCAGGCCATCGCCTGGTTCAAGCAGGTGGTTTATCAGGAACCCGGCTACTGGCCTGCGCACTATTATCTGGCTGAAATGTACCGGCAAAGCGAGTTATACCAGCCTGCTCAACGGACTTATCGTGTGGTGATGCAGTTACTGAACGACGAGATAAACAATCCGTCATCGGTTTGTCGTCTGCGTTTGCCAATGGTATTTCCTGGCAATACGTTTCGTTTCCTGTGTGAACATCAACTGGCGCAATTCGCCCATCAAAGTGGCTAATAAGAGCGATTATGGCTATCGATCTGAAAAAATTCGTTCTGCGCTTTATTGATGAAGGGAGAGGTCATTTGCAGACGATCAGCGAAGGGGCGTTTCTCCTCTCCGCTGATGAACATACCGACGCCTGGATAGGTGAGATGTTTCGCGCTGCGCATACCCTGAAAGGGGGCGCGCGGATGCTGAAGCTGCAAAGTATTGCCGATGTCACGCATCATCTTGAAGATGTATTGAGTGAACTGCGTGATAACAAACTGACGCCGGACAGGTCGCTGGGCAATCTGATCCATGAGTCTGTGGAGTATCTTTCTGGTCAGCTTACCCAGCTTTTTGTCAGCGAAGGGGATAATCAGTTGCCACCAGCGGATGCCGGGCTGTGCGAACGCCTTGCCCGTGCCAGTCGGGGAGAGGATATCACGCTGGCTGTCGAAACTGCCGGGGCAACAGAAAAACCGGTAGTCCCAGCGCCTACGACACCTTCCAGCATGGATGCCGGTATTAAGCAGGCGGATTTCGTTCGGGTAAAGCTGAACAAGCTCGATGGACTGATCGACATTCTGGGGGAGGTGCTCGCCGGACATGATCGCCTGGAACAGCAGATACAAAACCTGAGTCAACTGGTACCACGGTTACCGGGATTAAGCGCTGAACAGCTTCGCCAGCAGATCCACGACTTTAGCGCCCAGTTAAAAGAAAGCGTTCAGCTCCAGCATTTGCAGATGTTTGAACTATACGATGTGGCGGCGCGGATCCGTATGCTGCCACTTTCAACATTGTTTGAACCCATTTCGCTGCAGGTCAGCGAACTGGCTTCCACACTGAACAAGCAGGTGGTGTGCCGCTTTGTTGGCGGAGAAGTGGAAATCGACCGCCAGCTCATTGATCGGCTTTCGGAGTCGCTGACGCATCTACTGCGTAATGCCGTCGATCACGGGATTGGTGAGATCGATGAACGTCTGGCGCTCGGTAAATCCACTCGTGGCACGATTACCATCACTACTCAGCAGGACGGCAGCGGGATATTACTGCGTATCGAAGATGATGGCCGTGGTCTGAACTATGAGGCCATCAGCGCGAAGGCGGTCAGTAAAGGTCTTGTTCCCGCTTCAATGGTCGGGCAGCTCTCCGAGCAAGAATGTAATGAGCTGATTTTTCATCCCGGCTTTTCGACCAGCAAGATAGTCTCCGAGCTTTCTGGTCGCGGCGTTGGTCTTGATGTGGTGCGCAAAACGGTGGTGACCGACCTGCAAGGCGATTTGCAGGTTTATAGCCGTCCGGGAGTCGGAACCAGCTTTAACCTGCGGTTGCCTGTTTCGTTAACCATGATGCGGATTTTGCAATTTGAAGAGCAGGGGCACCTTTTTGGACTGGCTGCGCAGTATGTGGTTGAGGTGGTGGAATGCACGCCACAGGGGATCAGCGATATCGCCGGACGTCCTGCCATTATCTTGCATAACGAGTTTATCCCGGTGGTTTGCGTAGGCAGCTTACTGGGCATTCATGAACGCCAGAGCAGCTTTTCAACGCCCGGACAGCGATTAATCGTGGTGCAGAACCAGTACAGCAAAATGGCGCTGCAAGTGGATAAGCTCCTCGATGAACGCAAGATGATGATCAAACCGTTACCGAAGCATATGCAACAGCAGTCGCTGGTCTCCGGGATGGTACAAATACCGGATAACCAACTGGTCAGCATCCTGCACGTTCCCGCGCTGATGGCGATGGCGCAACAATCACGGCAAACCAGTACACCAGCGCCCGCCACGAACGTAACGCAGGATGCCTGGCATGTGCTGGTGGTTTATGACTCACTGAATACCCGTGAGATAGAAAAGAACGTGCTGGAAGCGCACGGCTATCAGGTGACTCTGGCAGAAGACGGGCTGTCGGGGCTGCAAAAAGCGAAACTGACCCAGTTTGATGCCGTACTGACGGATGTCGAAATGCCGTTTATGGATGGTTTCACCTTCACCAAATCGTTGCGTGGGGAGAAAAACTACCAGCATACGCCAATCATCATCGTGACGTCCCGCGCGAAGGAAGAGGACCGGCGACGGGGGATTCAGGTGGGCGCGGATGCCTACATCGCCAAGGGCGATTTCGAGCAGGACAGTTTGATAAAAACATTAAAAATGCTTTTGTGCTGATGGCGCAAAATCGAGAGAGAAAATGCGAATTTTATTAGTTGATGATGATCTTTTTGCGGCTGAACTGGCATCCATATTTTTGCAAATGGACGGCTACGATGTGGTGATTGTGGAAAGCGCGATTTCCGCCCTGGCGTGCCTGGACTCGGATAACAACATCGACCTGGTGATTAGCGATCTGCATATGCCAGAGATCAGTGGGTTGGATTTGCTGGCGCTGTTACGCGCTCAGGATTGGGCTAAGCCTTTTATTTTACTGAGTGCCAATGAAGTAACGGGCAGCGACGCTCTGTACGACCGTTGGGTGAAAAAAGATGAAAACCTCGCGGAAAATCTGGGGGCTGCTGTCAATGCGCTACTGCAACCATCTGCGATTAACTGAATAAGCCTACGTGTTTGATGAAACAAGAAAATAAGCATATAGCGATGGCGGCAGCGCAGGAAAAAATAGCGCGTTTGCGGCAGGGGTTTCTACGCCGAATTCCCGACATGCTGGCACAAGCGGAAAGATTACTCGTTCAACTGGTCGCAGAGCCTAGCGAAGCCTGTCGCAAACAGCTACATATCCTGCTGCACAGTATTCACGGTTCGGCAGGGTCCTTTGGCTTTAGCCCGCTGGCGAATGCCTCAGCAGAAGGTGAGCGTTTACTAACAGAACCGGAAACAGAGCAAAGCACATTGCATTACGATGAGCTGCGGCGAATCATCAGGTGGTTGTACACCCTGACCCAGGAGCAGCTCAATCTTGAACATCGTATCAGCGATACGGAGTTCACATTACCGATCGCCGCGCAGCGCCCGGAAGAGGGATATGTTCGGCGGGCCAGTAAGCCTATCTACCTGTGTGATGATGATATTGACCAGGTCGAGCTTCTCGCGACCCAACTGCGCTGTTTTGGTTTTACCTGCCATGTGTTCGCGAACACGCAGGATTTCACTCAGGCCGTATTGTCGCAACCGCCTGCCGTGGTGATTATGGATGTTAGCTTTCCGGACAACGCCTACGGTGGACCGCTGGCAATGTCGGATTTGAAACAAAAAGTGGGCAAACCTTTCCCTGTGCTGTTCCTCTCGTGTCATAGCGATTTCAATGCCCGCGTCAACGCCATCAAATCTGGCTGCGATGGCTACTACGTAAAACCTGCGTCTATCACCGATTTAGTCCAGGAACTTCATCGCCTGACTCAACCGTCGCTGAAAAAGCCTTACCAGGTATTGTTGATCGATGACGAACCGGCGGTGGCTGAATACAACGCGGAGATGCTGCGCTTGGCGGGCATGGAAGTGCATGTGCTGGAAAAACCTCACTATCTACTGCATGTACTCAATGCGCAGCCGATCGATTTGGTGTTGATGGATTACCACATGCCGGAATTCAGCGGTGAGGAACTGACAAAACTGATTCGCCAAATACCGCAGCATATTGGCCTGCCTATCGCCTATCTCTCCAGCGAGACCAACAAGCATGCGCAGTTGGGAGCAATGAGTATCGGCGCGGAGGATTTTATCCTCAAACAGAGCGACCCAGAGGAGCTGATCCGCGCCGTATCGATCCGCGCGGAGAGAATGCGCGTCCTGCGTGCACGCATGTCGCAGGACAGTCTGAGCGGGTTATATAACCACTCAACGACCACCCATTTTCTCAAAAGCGCGATTGCCGAGTCGAACTACAGCGGCAACCCGTTTTGTATGGTGATGGTGGACCTGGATCGCTTCAAAAGCGTTAACGATACCTACGGTCATGCGGTCGGTGACCAGGTAATTGTCGGTATTTCTCAGTTGTTCTCCCATCGCTTACGCAGCACCGATATCGTTGGCCGTTACGGTGGTGAAGAGTTTGTCATCATTATGCCCAACACCAGCAGTGACAAGGCCGCGCGCGTGGTCGAACGATTGCGCAGGGATTACGAGCAGGTCACGTTTTCCGTTAACGACGCTAGTTTTCACAGTACCTTCAGCGCGGGTATTGCCCAGTGGCAGTTTGGCGATCGGATTGAAACGCTACGCGAACGCGCCGATCAGGCGCTGTATGCCGCGAAACAAAATGGCCGTAACACTTTCTGCATTGCCGAGTAAAAGGAGTCAATATGAGCCAACAGCTGGAGCATATTCTTGCGCTGAACCATGGTGAAAAACCGGAGTGTGAAAACGTTGATGAACCCCAGCGCACGCTGGTGTTATTTCAACTGGCGGGTAAAAATTTTGCCTTCTATGGGGCGCAAATTAAAGAGATCCTTGCAGAGCGCCCGATCTCCTGGGTTCCCTGCTGCGCGCCAATGCTTGAAGGGGTCATCAACTATCGTGGACGGGTGGAATCGGTGATGAGACTGGACAGCCTGATCGATAAACCTACCGTTAATTCGGCAGGTAAGCGCACTATTTTGATTGGATGCGCCGAGAAAATGCAAAGTGGGATCCTGATAGATAAACTGATTGATGTGTTGGAAGTCGCCGAAAGCCAGATTCATTTGCCAGGAGATTCGTTGCCCCCGGCGTTACAAAGCATCGCTGTGGGGGTGGTTAACGTGATAGAAACCTGGTACACGCTGCTCGATCTGAATCTGGTCTTTGAGCGTTATCAGGAGACCAGCGGTTATGACGGCACCCACTAATCTGGCGGCGGTACGTATTACTTTGGGAGCGCTAACGTTGTATATACCGGCAAACCAGGTTGGTGTGTGTTCGTTAGTGACTCAGGTTGTGCCTGAAATCCCCCGATTTAGCCAGTGGCTGGGGATTGCGGATGAGCCGCAGGAGGGATGGCATTTGCATTTACGCGTCCCGGACAGTGGCGTTGAAACCGGCTGGTACCTATGGGGACAACTTGAGAATGTGATGCTCTCCGGCGACATTATTTTTGCTGTACCTCCGCTTCTGGCGCGTAACTGTCATCTGCCTGCGCTTCGTGCCCTGGTGGGACGTGAGGCGTTTAGCCCGCTATTAAGCTGGCGCTGACACGCTGCGGGAGCTTTAACGGTCCCGCAGCATGAGAAGGCTGGGAGTGCTAAATCCCGTTACTGGATATAAGCATCAACAGCCCGACTGACCAGCTTAGTCATAAAGTTGTCAATCTTATCAATGGTCTGCTTGTCCTGAAGATCGTAGGTTTTTGCTACGTCATCCAGGTTTTCATAACCGACCCAAATTCGCCCGATCTTATCCTGCCATACGGAGACACGTAACGGCAGATCCAGCGCGACACCCTGTTTATCCTGCATCAGTTTTGTGCCGACTTTAGGGTTACCAAATACCAGGACTTTAGTTGGCCTGAGGTTCATTCCCGCGCCCTCGGCATTTTTCTCGTGATCAATTTCGGTGAATACCGGAACGCCTTCGCTTTTCAGAATGGCTTTCAGTCGGGAGACCGTCTCATCGACTGAGAATTTACTTTCCTGGTTTTTGATCTTCTCTGAATTTAACCCAGAACCCAGCCCGATTTTATAGGCTTCAGCGATATCACGAGCCACCTGAGTCATGTCTACGCCTTCTTTGTTGGTCAGCATTGTCACGCAAACCAGTTCATCACCGGCGGTAAAGCGGCTCAGATAGGCACTAAAGCCACCTGTGGTTCCTTTGATTTCCAGAAAACCAGGATGGCGGGTAAATTCCCAGCCGGCCATGGCAGGCACGACTTTGCCATTTTTCAGTTTTGCCGGGCTATAGATAATGTCGCGTAGCTTTTTGTCTTTAACCAGCGTGCTGCCGGCAAGACCGATATCCCACTTACTGATGTCTTCCGCTGACGACCACAGACCACCGTAGGCGAACAGATTATCAGTGGCGATCGCGCTGACAGGCGCCAGTTTGTCACCCGCTGCGACGTAACCTGTTGCAGGCTCAACAGGGTTGATCCAGTCAATTTCTGACTTAAATTTCGAATGCTGATTATGTTGCTTATCAGGCGTCGGGCGATCAAGGAATGCTTTCGTTGGCATGTCTTTTGCGAACATGGTGCTTTGCAGACCTAACGGCGCAATTTGGTATTTGTTGACGAAGTCTACGTAACTCATTCCGCTGACTTTCTCGATAGCCATACCTAACAGGATAAAGTCAGTTGCGCTGGAGTTGATGTCCGTGCCATTTTTAAATTCGAGCGGTTTATCTTTAACAAGATCAACCAGCTGCGCAGGTGTATATTTTTGCTCTTGTTTATAGCCGAAAGATCTGAAATCAGGGATCCCGGATGAGTGCTGCATTAATTCCAGAATCGTAATGTTATGCCAGCTTTCCGGCAGGCCAGGCAAATAAACACTCACAGGAGTATTAAGATCCAATTTACCTTGGGAAGGTGCGAATAAGCAGGTCATTTCTTCCCAAGCTGACTCGCTGATTAAAATTTCGCGGATCTGGGCCGATTTTTTTCCCGCAAACACATCGAATCAGCCTATTTAGGCTATTTTTTCCACCATTTCTGGCGTTATTTCCGGTTTTTACTGAGATCTCTCCCACTGACGTATCATTTGGTCCACCCGAAACAGGTTGGCCAGGGTGAATAACATCGCCAGTTGGTTATCGTTTTTCAGCAGCCCTTTGTATCTGGCTTTCACGAAGCCGAACTGCCGCTTGATGATGCGAAACGGGTGCTCCACCCTGGCACGGATGCTGGCTTTCATGTATTCGATGTTGATGGCCGTTTTGTTCTTGCGCGGATGCTGCTTCAAGGTTTTTACCCTGCCGGGACGCTCGGCGATCAGCCAGTCCACATCCACCTCGGCCAGCTCCTCGCGCTGTGGCGCTCCTTGGTAGCCGGCATCGGCTGAGACAAATTGCTCCTCTCCATGAAGCAGATTACCCAGCTGATTGAGGTCATGCTCGTTGGCCGCGGTGGTGACTAGGCTGTGGGTCAGGCCACTCTTGGCATCGACACCAATGTGGGCCTTCATGCCAAAGTGCCACTGATTGCCTTTCTTGGTCTGATGCATCTCCGGATCGCGTTGCTGCTCTTTGTTCTTGGTAGAGCTGGGTGCCTCAATGATGGTGGCATCCACCAAAGTGCCTTGGGTCATCATGACGCCTGCTTCGGCCAGCCAGCGATTGATGGTCTTGAACAATTGACGGGCCAGTTGATGCTGCTCGAGCAGGTGGCGGAAATTCATGATGGTGGTGCGATCCGGCAGGGCGCTATCCAGGGATAATCGGGCAAACAGGCGCATGGAGGCGATTTCGTACAGGGCATCTTCCATGGCACCGTCGCTCAGGTTGTACCAATGCTGCATGCAGTGAATACGCAGCATGGTCTCCAGCGGATAGGGCCGTCGGCCATTGCCCGCCTTGGGATAAAACGGCTCGATGACAGCGGTCATATTCTGCCATGGCAGAATCTGCTCCATGCGGGAGAGGAAAATCTCTTTTCGGGTCTGACGGCGCTTAGTGCTGAATTCACTATCGGCGAAGGTGAGTTGATGGCTCATGATGTCCCTCTGGGATGCGCTCCGGATGAATATGATGATCTCATATCAGGAACTTGTTCGCACCTTCCTTAGTGAATTTTGGCGAGCTCCTGTCCACGATAAAAAATGGTGCAGAAGGGAGCGTCGCTCTGCCGTTTAAAGCTCACGTCATACGTTTAAATGAGAACTTGCGGGCCGGCGAAATCAACGCCACGGCGACCTTTGATATGATTTACCGCTAGCAGTTATTTTTTAAGCGTAAGGATGTTTTGCAGGAAATGATATTGCCGATCTTGTCGGCAATATCAATACGTCGAAAAATCAGCGTCATTCCACTCTGAAAGTGTTGTCGAGTTTGCTGTAACCCAGCCCGTTGATTTTTTTCACTTTGATCTGCACCGGAATGCGTTCTTTCATTGCTTCGACGTGGCTGATCACGCCAATGGTTTTACCGCTAGCGTTCAGTGCATCCAGTGCGTCCAGCGCGGTATCCAGCGTTTCGCTGTCCAGCGTACCGAAGCCTTCGTCGAGGAACAGGGAGTCAATTCGCGTTTTGTGGCTGACCAGATCGGACAATGCCAGCGCCAGCGCCAGACTCACCAAGAAGCTCTCGCCGCCGGAGAGCGTACGCGTGTCACGCACCGCATCGGCTTGCCAGGTATCGACCACTTCCAGCTCCAGCGCTTCGCTGGCCTTGCGCTGCAACAAATAGCGACCGTGCAGACGGGTTAGCTGGTTGTTGGCAAGCCAGACCAGGTTATCCAGCGTCAGTCCCTGGGCAAATTTGCGGAACTTATCTCCCTCTTTCGAGCCGATCAGCGCATTCAGATAGCCCCAGTCTTCGACCTGCTGCGCGACTTTTTCAATCTCCTGCATCAGCGCCTGCTGCTGCTGGCGGTTTTCAGTATCCTGCCTGAGCTGCTGGCGAATTTCTCCCTGACGAGTGGTGTTATCCCGCAGCAGTTGGGTGAGCTGCGCCAGCGTGTCGCGAAGATGTTGTGCCGTGAGCGTGAGATCCACCCCGGTTGGTTGCTGCTGTTGATGAGTCACCAGCGCCTGCTGGGCCTGATTAAGCAGCGTTTGTGCCTGTTGTTGCTGGTTTTCCAGCGATTGTTTCAACAGCTCAAGACGGTTGAAGGTCTCTTCATCCAGCAGGGCGGCAATAAAGGCGTCACGGTTGTCAAAGATGCTGGCCTGCAATGCGGCATCAAACTGCGCCTGAATGTCTGCGGCGCGCTGAACGTCCTGTGCTTCCTGCTGCTGCAAGGTTTGCCACTGTCCCTGTAAAGAGAGGCAATCGTCGTGCACCTGCCGCCAGTTTTCCAGCGACAGATCCTCAATGATTTCAGAAAGAGCCTCAGATTCAGGCAGCGTTTCCAGCAGCGGCGCAAGCTGGGCAATCCGGGCCTGTATCTCGGTCAGTTCATTCTGGCGCTGTTGCCACATTTGCGCTTCGTTCGCCCGTTCGCTTAACCATGGGGAGACTTCGTCCTCGGGCGGAAGGGCCAGACCATGACGGTCCAGCTCTGAGGTTAACGTCGCCTGGCGCTGGTCAATATGCTGTTGGAGTTGAGTAATCTGTTCGGTATGCGCGGCGATTTGCGCCTGCAGGGTATGACGCAAGCTTAACTGGTGAAGCTGTTGTTCGTACTCTTCCTGAGCGGCCAGCCACGGGGCAATGTCATCCTGCGGTTGTAGCGATACGTTGAGGCTGGCGGTAACGGTCAGCCACTCTTGAGTAAGTGCTTGCTCCTCCTGAGAAAGCCTCTGTGCTTCATGTTCATCGCGCTGAAGTTGCTGCGTTATCGCCTCAAGCTGCCCGCGCAGGGTTGAACCCTCATCGGCCAGCGTTTTGACCTCTTTTTCCAGCGCTTCACGTCGTGCCTGATTTACGCTCAGCTCAAGCGTCTGGTAACGCGCGATAGCCGGATGTGTAGTAGAGCCACAAAGCGGACAAGGTTTGCCGGATTCCAGTAATGCCCGATGGCTTTCCAGATCTTTGATGCGGGCTTCCTGCTCGCAAATGAGTCTCACATCGGCAAGTTGCTGATTTTTATCTTTATAGCGCTGACGTTTCTCGGCAAGTACCGTGTTGCGCTGGGTCAACTCTTGCTGGCGCTGCACCAGTGAAGCGCGTAGCTGTGCCAGCTGCTTTTGCTTCGGGGCGATTTGCCCGTGCAGATTACTGAGGCGCTGGCGTAGTGGACGAAGCTGCACATGTTGAGCCAGCGCTTCTGTCACTTCCTGCGGCGAAAGGGTCAACGTGGGAGGCTGCAGGGCATCGAGTTTACGTGTGTCGTTCTCCCGCAGCTGCTGCCACTGGTGTAGCTGGGCGCTGGCGTCGGACTGTTGCGCCAGCAGCGCTTTCCATCCTGCCAGTTCGCTACTCCATAAGCGGAAGCGGTCATGTTCGTTCAGCCAGTCGGTTAACGTCTGTTGTTCGGCGAGTATCGCGGTCGATTGCGTGTGCGCCTGCTGACGGATGCGCCCGCGCAGCGCTAAGCTGCTTTGTAAGCGAGTATTCACTTCCTTAATCTTCTGGCGCGTACGCTCGATAGTAGCCGTTTGTTCCTGGATTCGCTCCCAGTGAGGGCGCAATGCTCTGGCCGGCTGCGCCAGGCTCAGCGCTGCCAGCTGCGGCTGCGCGTCTTCTTGCGCCTGAAGTGCTGCCTGTAATGCCTGCTGGTGGCGGTTTATGTCCGTCTGAAGCTCATTTTGCCGAATAAGCCAGTTGAGGTGCTGTTGCTGGATTTGTTGGCTGGTAAGGTATTGTTTTTCTTCGTCAGTAAGTACCTGCAAACTTTCCGTCAGGGACTGCACCTGCTCTGGTGCTAACAGCGCCACGCCGCTGGCCTGGGCCTGCAGTTTTTCCAGCTCCGTACGCGCCGACTTGTGCTTTTCAAACACCATGGCGGAGATTTGGCCGTAGATCTCAGTACCAGTTAACTCTTCCAGAAGCTCGGCGCGCTCTTTCGGTTTGGCATTAAGAAAGGCGGCAAACTGGCCCTGAGACAGCAGCATCGAACGGGTAAAACGCCCGTAATCCAGCCCGGTAAGCTCGGCTGTCATCTCCAGCTTGTCTTTGACTTTATCGGCGAGGATTTTACCGTCAGCGCAGCGGGCCAGCTCTACGCGCGGGACCTGCAGGTTGCCCTCGGGCTGATTGCGCGCCCGGTTCTGGCTCCAGAATGCGCGGTAGGCTTCGCCGCGCACCTCAAACTCAACTTCGGCCAGACACTCCGCGGTATCGCGAGTCATCAGGTCGTTTTGCGACTGTGACACGGTATTCAGGCGCGGTGTTTCGTGGTACAGGGCGAGGCAAATCGCGTCCAGCAGGGAGGTTTTCCCCGCGCCCGTTGGCCCGGTAATGGCGAACAACCCGTTGCTGGCAAAAGGTTCTGCTGTGAAATCGACTTTCCATTCTCCCTTCAGGGAGTTGAGGTTCTTCAGGCGCAGGCTGAGAATTTTCATGCTTCACTCTCCCCGGCAAGCGTGTGTAAGGTTGCGCTAAAAAGCTGATTCAGCCGGTTGCGCTGAGGCTCCTCGAGCTCTTCCAGCGCCAGGCGGCGGTCAAAAACCTCTGTTACACTCAGCTCGCTTAACGTTTCGCGTCGTTCATTGGCCATAATTCGTTCGCGCTGTTCCCTACTGCGGCGCACCAGTAACACCTCGACCGGTAAATCTTCGGTTAAGGCCTGGATCTTACGTTGCATGTCATGCAGATAGTCGTCGGTGGTGATTTCAATATCCAGCCATATCGGCGGCTCTTGTGGCACGTTACGCCACTGCTCAAGCTGGGCGGTAATGGCGGCTAAATCGCCTTTCAGTACCGCAAGCGGCTGGGTGACCGGTACGGTGAGATTTTCAACGGCGCTGAGTTTCCCCGCTTCAAAGCTCACCAGATGTACACATTTGCTTTTGCCGCACTCGTCAAAACTGAGGGCAATCGGCGAACCGCAGTAGCGAATATGGTCCGTCCCGCCGATAACCTGCGCCCGGTGAATATGCCCCAGTGCGATGTAGTCCGCGGGTGGGAAATTTTGCGCCGGAAAGGCGTCCAGCGTACCGATATAAATGTCACGTACGGCGTCACTTTTACTGGCGCCAACGGTGGTCAAATGCCCGGTCGCAATGATGGGCAGGTTTCGATCGCCACGCAGCGTGCAGGCGTCCTGATACTGCTGCTGGTAATAGTCGGTGATCGCCCCCAGCAGATGCTGCTGTTTTTCTTGTCCGGTTAGCCCGGCCTGGCTGGTAATGATGTCACGTGGTCGTAAGAAAGGAACCGGACACAGGATCGCTCCCGGCGTGCCATCACGTTGCGGCAGCACCTGCGGCGCATGGCCGGCGCTGGCAACGACCGTGGTGTTGAGAAACGCCAGAATATCGCGGGATTCATTGAGCGTGGCGACGGAATCGTGGTTGCCTGCCAGCACGACCAGATGACAGCCAGTTTGCTGCAAATTGACGACAAAACGGTTATACAGCTCACGGGCGTAGCTTGGCGGTGAGCCGGTATCGAAAATATCACCCGCCACAATAATGGCATCCACCTGCTGGGATTGTGCCGTCTCCAGCAGCCAGTCGAGAAAGGCCTGATGTTCAGCGGCGCGGCTCTTGCTGTAGAAATTTTGGCCCAGATGCCAGTCAGACGTGTGAAGGATGCGCATAAGAGTTCCATGACGATAAAACAGTGGCGGGGATTATAACCTTTCAGAGACGGTAATATCTTGTCTCCGGGCTGTCATAATTCGTCTGGCTGCGTTAAACCTGGACTATCTTTTCATAAATCTGTCATAAAACTGACGCATAATGGCACCGTATTGATGGCAAACGATTTAATTATAAACAGGGCAAATCATGGCGAGACGTATTCTGGTCGTAGAAGATGAAGCTCCAATTCGTGAAATGGTCTGCTTCGTGCTCGAGCAAAACGGTTTTCAACCCGTAGAAGCCGAAGACTATGACAGTGCTGTGAACCAACTCAATGAACCCTGGCCGGATCTCGTCCTGCTTGACTGGATGCTTCCCGGCGGCTCGGGTCTACAGTTTATTAAGCATCTCAAGCGCGAAGCCATGACGAGGGAGATCCCCGTGATGATGCTGACGGCGAGGGGAGAAGAGGAAGATCGCGTCCGGGGTCTGGAAACCGGTGCGGATGACTATATTACCAAGCCGTTTTCTCCCAAGGAGCTGGTGGCGCGTATTAAAGCTGTGCTGCGTCGAATTTCCCCCATGGCGGTGGAAGAGGTTATTGAGATGCAGGGGCTGAGTCTTGATCCCACTTCGCATCGCGTAATGACCGGCGAAGAACCGCTGGATATGGGGCCGACCGAATTCAAACTGTTGCACTTCTTTATGACTCACCCCGAACGCGTATACAGTCGTGAACAACTCCTCAATCATGTCTGGGGAACCAATGTCTACGTAGAAGACCGGACAGTGGATGTGCATATCCGCCGCTTGCGTAAAGCGCTGGAGCACAGCGGACACGATCGTATGGTGCAAACAGTTCGCGGGACGGGATATCGTTTTTCGACCCGCTTTTGACTGACAAGAATCAGGGCCTGATGGATTAGGCCGTTTATGGAGTAAGACGTTTGCTAGAACGATTGTCATGGAAAAGGTTGGTACTGGAGCTGATCCTGTGCTGCATACCGGCATTTATCCTTAGCGCTTTTTTCGGTTACCTGCCCTGGTTTTTACTGGCGTCGGTAACGGGCCTGCTTATCTGGCATTTCTGGAATTTATTACGTTTATCCTGGTGGTTATGGGTCGACAGAAGTATGACGCCGCCACCGGGGCGAGGCAGTTGGGAGCCGTTGTTATATGGGCTGCATCAAATGCAGCTTCGCAACAAAAAGCGCCGTCGAGAACTGGGTAACCTGATTAAACGTTTTCGCAGCGGGGCGGAATCACTACCCGACGCGGTGGTGTTGACCACCGAAGAAGGCGGTATCTTCTGGTGTAACGGACTGGCTCAGCAGGTTCTGGGACTGCGTTGGCCGGACGATAGCGGGCAAAATATTCTTAACCTGCTGCGCTACCCGGAATTCACACAATATCTGAAAACGCGCGATTTTAGCCGGCCAATCAATCTGGTGCTCAATACCGGACGGCATCTGGAAATTCGCGTGATGCCCTATACCGATAAGCAATTGTTGATGGTGGCGCGCGACGTTACCCAGATGCACCAACTGGAAGGTTCACGGCGTAACTTTTTCGCCAACGCCAGCCATGAGTTGCGCACACCGCTGACGGTGCTGCAAGGCTACCTGGAAATGATGCAGGAGCATCCGCTGGAAGGGACAACGCGCGAAAAAGCACTGCATACCATGCGTGAACAAACGTACCGTATGGAAGGCCTGGTGAAACAGCTGCTGACGCTGTCAAAAATTGAAGCTGCGCCGACGTTGCAGCTGAATGAGAAAGTCGATGTACCCATGATGCTGCGCGTGATCGAGCACGAAGCGCAAACCCTGAGCCAGCATAAACATACGTTTACCTTTGATGTCGATAACAGCCTGAATGTGCGAGGCAACGAGGAGCAGTTGCGTAGCGCTATCTCGAATCTCGTGTACAACGCGGTTAACCACACACCAGCAGGAACGCACATTACCGTACGCTGGCATCATGTGGCGTCGGGGGCGGAGTTTTGCGTGGAAGACAACGGTCCGGGCATTGCCCCCGAGCATATTCCACGTTTGACCGAACGTTTTTATCGTGTGGATAAGGCGAGATCGCGACAAACGGGTGGTAGCGGGCTGGGGCTGGCTATCGTGAAACATGCGCTGCATCACCACGACAGCCGTTTGAACATCGAAAGCGAACCAGGCAAAGGGACGCGATTTAGTTTCATGATCCCGGAACGTTTCATTGCCAAAAGTAACGGCTAAGACGTATTCGTAAGATAATCTTTCCAAAAGCCAGCGCAAGCTGGTTTTTTTTATGTGGTCAATAGATGCCTCCTGAATTTCACGACGTTTGATTGTTTTTTGTTCGAACTATTACCCATACCTTTTTCCATGAAATGGTGTTTTGTGCTAACCCTATTTTTCATATCGCTATATTGTTCTGGTTTTTTGATCCCACCTTGCTTTAAAACGTTATAAGCGTTTAAATTGCGCTCCAGGTGCTGTCATACCGACTGCATTTACGCGGTAAATCGAAAAACTATTCTTCGCCGCGCCAGGTCGGGAGTGTTTCCCGCTGGAATTGAGCAAAAATGCCGCTGTATTGTCCCCCAGGGAAAGGCAAAAATTTACTATTTTCAACACCACATCCACAGGCAGTAAGACTTTATGACCCATCAGTTAAAATCGCGCGATATTATCGCTTTGGGATTTATGACATTTGCACTGTTCGTTGGTGCAGGTAACATCATCTTCCCCCCAATGGTTGGTTTGCAGGCAGGTGAACACGTCTGGACTGCGGCTTTTGGCTTTTTGATTACGGCCGTTGGCCTGCCGGTACTTACCGTTGTCGCGCTGGCGAAAGTCGGCGGTGGTGTGGACCGACTGAGCACGCCTATCGGTAAAGTTGCCGGTCTGCTGCTGGCGACCGTTTGCTATCTGGCCGTTGGGCCGTTATTCGCTACCCCGCGTACCGCGACGGTCTCTTTCGAAGTCGGGATTGCACCGCTGACTGGTGACTCTGCGCTGCCGCTGTTTATCTATAGCGTTATCTATTTCGCGATTGTCATTCTGGTTTCGCTTTATCCGGGCAAACTGCTGGATACGGTGGGTAATTTCCTGGCACCGCTGAAAATCCTGGCGCTGGTGGTCCTGTCTGTCGCTGCAATCGTCTGGCCAGCAGGCCCGATCAGTAATGCGATGGAAGCCTATCAAACTGCGGCGTTTTCTAATGGCTTCGTGAACGGGTATCTGACCATGGATACGCTGGGCGCGATGGTGTTTGGTATTGTTATCGTTAACGCCGCTCGCTCGCGTGGTGTTACTGAAGCGCGTCTGCTGACTCGTTATACCGTTTGGGCGGGTTTAATGGCGGGTGTGGGCTTAACGCTGCTGTATCTCGCGCTGTTCCGTCTGGGTTCAGATAGCGCGATTCTGGTCGATCAGTCTGCTAACGGCGCGGCGATTCTGCATGCGTATGTTCAGCACACCTTTGGCGGTGCAGGAAGCTTCCTGCTGGCGGCGCTGATTTTCATCGCCTGTCTGGTCACCGCGGTTGGCCTGACCTGTGCGTGCGCAGAGTTCTTTGCCCAGTACGTTCCACTGTCTTATCGCACGCTGGTATTTATCCTCGGCGGCTTCTCGATGGTGGTTTCTAACCTGGGTCTGAGCCATCTGATTCAGATCTCTATTCCGGTGCTGACGGCTATCTATCCGCCATGTATCGCACTGGTTGTATTAAGCTTTACCCGCTCATGGTGGCATAATTCTTCCCGCGTCATTGCTCCTGCGATGTTTATCAGCCTGATTTTTGGTATCCTTGATGGCATTAAAGCTTCTGCAATTGGCGACGTGTTACCGGCCTGGACCCAGCGTTTACCGCTGGCGGAGCAGGGGCTGGCGTGGTTGATGCCAACAGTCGTGATGGTGGTCCTGGCAGTTATCTGGGATCGCGCCGCGGGTCGACAAGTGACCTCCAGCGCACACTAATATCACTGACAATAAGTTTTAACCACGGGGCTATTAACATGGCCCCGTGGTTTTTTTATTGTGTTAACAGGTTAGGAATCGATGGAAAGTAATAACAAGCTAAAGCGTGGGCTGAGCACCCGGCACATCCGCTTTATGGCATTAGGTTCAGCAATTGGTACCGGGCTGTTTTACGGCTCGGCCGACGCTATCAAAATGGCGGGGCCAAGCGTATTGCTGGCCTATATTATCGGCGGTGTCGCGGCGTACATTATTATGCGTGCGCTGGGCGAAATGTCTGTTCATAACCCGGCAGCCAGCTCCTTCTCGCGCTACGCGCAGGAAAACCTCGGACCGCTGGCAGGCTACATTACCGGCTGGACCTACTGTTTTGAAATCCTGATTGTCGCCATTGCCGATGTGACAGCCTTCGGCATATACATGGGCGTCTGGTTCCCGGCGGTACCGCACTGGATTTGGGTACTCAGCGTGGTGCTGATTATCTGCGCCATCAACCTGATGAGCGTGAAGGTGTTTGGTGAGCTGGAGTTCTGGTTCTCGTTCTTCAAAGTCGCCACCATTATCATCATGATTGTCGCCGGTTTCGGTATCATCATTTGGGGGATTGGCAACGGCGGGCAACCAACCGGTATCCATAACTTATGGAGCAACGGTGGCTTCTTCAGCAACGGCTGGCTCGGCATGGTGATGTCGCTGCAAATGGTGATGTTTGCCTATGGCGGGATTGAGATTATCGGGATTACCGCAGGCGAAGCCAAAGACCCGGAAAAATCTATTCCGCGCGCCATCAACTCCGTACCAATGCGTATCCTGGTATTTTATGTGGGGACGCTGTTCGTCATTATGTCTATCTACCCGTGGAACCAGGTGGGTACCGACGGTAGCCCGTTCGTTATGACGTTCCAGCATATGGGCATTACTTTTGCTGCCGGGATCCTCAACTTTGTGGTTCTGACTGCGTCGCTGTCGGCTATTAACTCTGACGTCTTCGGTGTGGGGCGTATGCTACACGGCATGGCGGAGCAGGGCAGTGCCCCGAAAATGTTCGCCAAGACGTCGCGTCGTGGCGTGCCGTGGGTAACGGTAATGGTGATGACTATCGCGCTGCTGTTTGCGGTGTATCTTAACTACATCATGCCGGAAAATGTCTTCCTGGTGATCGCCTCTTTGGCGACTTTCGCCACGGTATGGGTGTGGATTATGATCCTGTTGTCGCAGATTGCTTTCCGTCGTCGTCTGCCGCCGGAAGAGGTCAAAGCGCTGAAATTTAAAGTACCGGGTGGGGTAACGACGACCGTTGTTGGCCTGATTTTCCTGGTCTTTATCATCGCGCTTATCGGCTATCATCCGGATACCCGCATTTCGCTGTACGTCGGCTTTGCGTGGATTGTCCTGCTGCTGGTTGGATGGGGATTCAAGCGCCGTCGCGAGCGCCAACTGGCTGAAGCACAGTAATATTTTTGCCGGGTAGCTTTGCGTTACCCGGCAAGTTTCTCCTCCCCCGAACTCCTCCCCCAATAAACGTTTAGATGATGAGTGATCCTGCACTTCGCTATGGCAAGGTGACGTCATTATCATCAAAGGGGATATGTGATGTTGAACGCCTGGCACCTTTCGGTTGCCCCATTTGTTAAGCAAAACAAAGATCAACTGACGATTACATTATGGCTGGCGGGGGAAAATCCGCCCCAGCGGGTGACGCTACGCGCAGAAAACGATAACGAAGAGATTTCGCTGGCTATGCACAAGCAGCGCAGCCAGCCGCAGCCGGGTGTGACCGCGTGGCGAGCGGCGATCGATCTCTCCAGCGGGCAGCCTCGTCGACGCTATAGCTTTAAATTACTTTGGCTCGATCGTCAGCTGTGGTTCACCCCGCAGGGATTCAGCCGTTTTCCGCCTGCGCGTCTGGAGCAGTTTGCGGTTGATGTGCCGGATAATGGTCCGCAGTGGGTTGCCGATCAGATTTTCTATCAAATTTTCCCGGACCGTTTTGCCCGCAGCCAGTCGCGTGAAGCGGGCCAGGATAACGTCTATTACCACCACGCCGCCGGACACGACATCGTGCGGCGCGAATGGGACGAACCGCTTACGGCTCAGGCCGGTGGCTCCACGTTTTATGGCGGGGATTTGGACGGCATCAGCGAAAAGCTACCGTACCTGAAAACGTTAGGGGTCACGGCGCTGTACCTGAATCCTGTATTTACCGCCCCGAGCGTGCATAAATACGATACCGAAGATTACCGTCATGTTGATCCGCAATTTGGCGGCGACAGGGCGCTACTGCGTCTGCGGCACAACACCCAACAGCAGGGCATGCGTCTGATTCTCGACGGCGTCTTTAACCATAGCGGCGATTCGCACGCCTGGTTTGACCGACATAATCGGGGGACAGACGGGGCGTGCCATAATCCAGAATCCCCCTGGCGCGACTGGTATCATTTCTCAGCCGACGGCGTTGCGCTCGGCTGGCTGGGATATTCCAGCTTACCTAAGCTGGACTTTTCCTCGGAAAGCCTGGTGAATGAAATTTATCGTGGTGAAGACAGTATCGTCCGCCACTGGCTGAAAGCGCCGTGGAGTATGGACGGCTGGCGTCTTGATGTGGTGCACATGCTGGGAGAGGCCGGAGGCGCACGTAACAACCTACAACATGTGGCCGGAATTACGCAGGCGGCAAAAGAAACCCAGCCAGAGGCGTATGTGGTGGGTGAGCATTTTGGCGATGCGCGCCAGTGGTTGCAGGCTGATGCAGAAGATGCCGCCATGAACTATCGCGGCTTTACTTTCCCCCTCTGGGGATTTCTCGCCAATACCGATATCTCATACGACCCGCAATCCATTGATGCCCAGACCTGTATGGCATGGATGGATAACTACCGCGCGGGGTTGTCGCATCAGCAACAGCTGCGGATGTTTAATCAGCTCGACAGCCACGATACCGCCCGCTTTAAATCTCTGCTCGGTAAAGACGTCGCACGGTTACCGCTAGCGGTGGTGTGGCTGTTTACCTGGCCTGGCGTGCCCTGTATTTACTACGGTGACGAAGTGGGGCTGGACGGGAACAACGATCCGTTTTGTCGCAAACCGTTCCCGTGGCAGCCTGAAAAACAGGACGCTACTCTGCTGGCGTTGTATCAGCGGCTGGCAAAATTACGCCACCAGAATCAGGCGCTGCGCCACGGTGGTTGCCAGGTGATTTACGCCGAGGATAACGTGGTAGTGTTTGTTCGCGTGCTAAACCGACAGCGCGTCCTGGTAGCGATTAACCGTGGCCACGCTTGTGAAGTGGTCCTGCCAGCCTCGCCATTACTGAGCGTAAGTCAATGGCAGCACAAAGAGGGCAACGGCATGCTTGCCGACGATATCCTGACGTTGCCGGCGATCTCCGCCTCGGTATGGATAGGTCATTGATATAAGCGCGCAATCTCCGGGCTTGCCAGCAGCGTTTCCCGCCACCAGCGCTGTGCCAGCCCATCGCGGTTATTGCGCCATGCCATATAAGCCACGTCTTTTTGGCGAAATGAGATAACCGTTTTTTCCATCAGCTCGCCCGTGGTAAGCCACGGGCTGGCAATATGGCGGGGGAGAAATCCGCAGCCCATACCGGCTCGTAGTAGCATCACCTTACTGTGGAAGTCATCGACGCGGATTTGCGCCTGTTCCTCCATCAGATTGGTTTGTAACGGATGGCAGAAGCGGGCGCTGTCGCTGATAACAATCGCCCGATGCAGGCATAACTGTTCGTTGGTCAGGCCGTCTGCTGCTGCGGCCAGCGGATGCTCAGGCGCAACGACAAACACATTGTCCAACGTGCCGAGCATTTTATAGGACCAGGCTGCAGACGTTGGCGGTTCATTAATTGCCCCCAGAATAATATCGGCTCCATTATGGGTCAGCTCCTCCCAGGAGCCCGCCAGCGTATGGTGGGTAAAACTGAGGCGAGTTTGCTTATTCAGCGCATGAAATTCATCGATAATGGGCAACAGCGCGGCGAAAGGGAAGGAGTCGTCCAGCGCAATTGCCAGCTCTTTTTCCCAGCCTGAACTCAGCTGTACCGCCTGCTTTTCGAGATCTTTTGCCGCATTCAGCAGCAAACGCCCTTTTTCCAGCATCATCTGTCCGGTATCGGTAAATTTTGCCCGGTGCCCGGAACGGTCAAGCAGCTCGATATTCAAATCGCTTTCCAGCTTCTGAATCATATAGCTGAGTGCGGCAGGGGTTTTAAACAGCGACTCGGCCGCTGCGGCAAATGAACCCTGTTTGTCGAGAGCGTCGAGAATAAGCAAAACATCCAGATTAATGCGCATAAGCAGAAAATATCCTGAAAATTAAACCCTTCTGTTGTACCGAATGAAGAAAAACAATGCCAGTGAATAAATTAGATGAGTCATGCGCATTTTTTTGATGTTGTTTAGGATATATCGCAACACAAAATTAATAGTTTCACAGGATGGTAAGTTTTCTTTAATAACTCGTTAGAAATTTCCCGCTATACTCAACAAGCTTTCTGATTCAGGATCCTGCTGCTGACGGCAGATACAGACCGTTGCCTTTTAACTTATTGATTAAGAAGGTGTGCTATGTCTATTCGGGAACTGATTGACCCTCAAAACTCTACGCTTATTTTTATTGATCATCAGCCGCAAATGTCATTCGGTGTGGCGAATATTGATCGCCAGACTTTAAAAAATAATACCGTGGCATTAGCGAAAGCCGGGAAAATATTCAATGTTCCGGTGATTTATACTTCTGTAGAAACCAAAAGTTTTAGCGGATATATCTGGCCGGAATTGTTAGCGGTTCATCCTGATGTCAAACCCATTGAACGCACCTCAATGAACTCCTGGGAAGATGCGGCGTTTGTGAAAGCGGTGGAAGCGACCGGGCGTAAAAAACTGATTATCTCCGCGCTGTGGACCGAAGTATGTCTGACTTTTCCGGCGCTGATGGCACTGGAGGCAGGCTATGAAGTTTATGTGGTAACGGATACCTCCGGCGGCACGTCCGTAGATGCTCATGAGCGTTCTATCGACCGCATGGTACAGGCAGGTGCCGTACCCGTAACTTGGCAACAGGTTCTTCTCGAGTACCAGCGCGACTGGTCCCGCAAAGAAACCTACGACGCCGTAATGGATCTGGTACGCGAGCACAGCGGCGCCTACGGTATGGGCGTGGATTATGCCTATACCATGGTGCATGGCGCGCCGGAACGTAAAGCTTAAATACACGTCATCTTTCATGTTGCATCTTTGTTGTCTTCGCTTGTGTACCCCGGTCACTTACTTATGTAAGTGACCGGGGATCCACAACCTTGCCGCCTCGATGCACCATGAATGATTTTGTGTATTGCTTTCCTGGCCTAAGTGGCCTGTTTCCTGTCAACAAGGAACCCTTCATGGCGCAGAACAAACATGTGACGTTGGTAATTACTCACACTCTGCTACCTGAGCAGGCGCAGCGGTATGAGCAGTGGCTGGGGAAAATCATGCCTGTAGCGGCTGAATTTCCCGGTCATCTCGGGGCGAATGTGATTCGCCCCGCAGATGGCAACAACCTGTGGAACATCATTATCCGCTTCGACACGCTTGAGCATCTGTATAGCTGGACCCAGTCCGATACGCGCCGCGTGTTGGTCGAAGAGATTGCTCCACTGCTGGCTGAAGGTGACAAAACTGAAATTCGCACCGAAGCAGCATTCTGGTTTACGCCGCCCGCGTCCCATGTACGCCAGCCCAAACGCTGGAAACAGTTTCTGATAACCCTGCTGGTGATATTTCCCAGTACCAATCTGGTGCCGTGGTTGACCGGCATTGTACTGCCTGCAATGAAGGGCTCGTTACTCCTGCATCTCATCAATGATGCTTTTGTGGTTGCGCTGGTGGTCTGGTTCTGGATGCCCATCGTAACCCGTCTGTTTGCCGGATGGCTGAAAAAAGCCTGACCGGTATCTCAGGAGATTGTTATGTCTCAAACTGCCACACTGATTCTGACTCACGGAAAAATTCATACTCTCGACAGGCAAAGTCCGCAGGTCGAGGCGGTGGCGATCGCCAACGGAAAGATCCTGGCGACCGGTAGCCACGAACGGGTAATGAGCTTTGCCGCCGAAGGGACGCAGGTTGTCGATCTGCAAGGACATACGGTGATTCCGGGCCTGAACGATTCGCACCTGCACCTTATTCGTGGTGGACTGAATTACAACCTGGAATTGCGTTGGGAAGGCGTGCCGTCACTGGCGGACGCGCTACGCATGCTCAAAGACCAGGCTGACAGAACGCCGTCGCCACAATGGGTACGCGTGGTGGGCGGCTGGAGTGAATTCCAGTTTGCCGAACGTCGCATGCCAACCCTCGAAGAACTGAATGAAGCCGCTCCTGATACTCCGGTTTTTGTTCTGCATCTCTACGACCGGGCTTTGCTCAACCGCGCCGCGCTGAAAGCGGTTGGCTACACCAAAGCGACGCCGGATCCGGCGGGCGGTGAGATTGTGCGTGATAGCAACGGCAACCCAACCGGAATGCTGATCGCTAAACCGAACGCCATGATCCTTTACTCGACGCTGGCAAAAGGACCAAAACTGCCGCTGGAAATGCAGGTTAATTCGACCCGCCAGTTTATGCGTGAACTGAACCGCCTGGGACTGACCAGCGCCATCGATGCGGGCGGCGGCTTCCAGAACTACCCGGAAGATTACGAGATCATTGAGCAGTTACACGCTAACAAACAGATGACGGTACGTATTGCCTACAATCTGTTTACCCAGCGTCCGAAGCAGGAACTGGAAGACTTTGAACGCTGGACCGATATGCTCAAGCCAGGGCAGGGAACCGACTTCTATCGTGCCAACGGGGCGGGGGAAATGCTGGTCTTTTCTGCAGCGGATTTTGAAGACTTCCTTCAGCCACGTCCGGATCTGCCGGAGGGTATGGAAGATGAGCTGGAGCGCGTGGTGCGACATCTGGTGGAGCATCGCTGGCCGTTCCGCCTGCACGCCACCTACGATGAATCTATCAGCCGAATGTTGGACGTATTTGAGAAAGTTAATCGTGATATCCCGTTCAATGGCCTGCACTGGTTCTTCGATCACGCCGAAACAATTACTGAACGGAACATTGAGCGTGTAAAAGCACTGGGCGGCGGGATTGCGGTCCAGCACCGTATGGCGTTCCAGGGAGAGTATTTTGTCGATCGCTACGGCAAAGACGCGGTTAAACATACGCCGCCGGTGGCGAAAATGCTGGCGGCTGACGTTCCGGTCGGGCTGGGGACTGACGCCACCCGCGTGGCCAGCTACAACCCGTGGACCGCGCTCTACTGGCTGGTTTCGGGCCGTACCGTTGGCGGGATGGCAATGTACGATGATAACAACCGTCTGCCGCGTGATGTTGCCCTGGAACTGTGGACGGCCGGTAGCGCCTGGTTTTCCAGCGAGCAGGGTAAGAAAGGGCGCATCGAGAAAGATCAACTGGCCGACCTGGTGGTGCTGTCTAAAGATTACTTCAGCGTGCCGGAAGAAGAGATCAAAGGTATCGAGTCGGTGATGACCGTTGTTGATGGCAAAGTGGTTTACGCCGCCGGGCATTTCACCCCGCTGGCACCACCTGCTATTCCGATTGTGCCGGACTGGTCGCCAGTGGTGAAGGTGCCAGGGCATTATCGCTCAGCACCACCTGCTGCGGCGAAAATTGGCGCAATGGTGCAGATGCACCAGTGCTGCGGCAGCTGCGGCGTACACGGTCACCAGCATGATATTGCGCGGAAATCGGGGATTCCGGTGTCAGATGACCGGGCTTTCTGGGGCGCGCTTGGCTGCTCCTGCTTCGCGTTTTAATCGCTTATCGGATCTGCTAACAATAAAAAAGGCCCGCATTTGCGGGCCTTTTGTTGATTCATGCCAATTACAGGCTGGAAACGTTCTCGGTCAGGTATTTTGCCACGCCGTCCGGAGACGCGTTCATACCTTCTTTACCTTTTTCCCACTGTGCCGGGCAAACGTCGCCGTGCTCTTCGTGGAACTGCAGCGCGTCAACCATGCGCAGCATTTCGTCGATGTTACGACCCAGCGGCAGATCGTTAACCACCTGGTGGCGAACAACGCCGTTAGCGTCGATCAGGAAAGAACCGCGCAGCGCAACGCCCGCTTCCGGGTGCTCGATGCCGTAGGCTTTCTGGATTTCGCGTTTGATGTCAGCAACCATTGCGTATTTCACTGCACCAATGCCGCCTTTGTCGACAGGGGTGTTACGCCATGCGTTGTGGACAAATTCAGAGTCGAAGGAAACGCCAACAACTTCAACGCCGCGCTTCTGGAATTCTTCGTAACGCTTGTCGAATGCGATCAGTTCAGACGGGCAAACGAAGGTGAAGTCCATCGGCCAGAAGAACAGAACGGTGGTTTTACCGTTGGTATGCTGTTTGAAGTTGAAGTTTTCAACGATCTCACCGCTACCCAGTACCGCAGCTGCTGTGAAATCCGGAGCCTGACGAGTTACCAGTACCATATAATTCTCCTGCAAAGTTAAGGGGTTTTTGGAACGCAACGCGGGCCAGTATAGAGAGTGTTCGGGAATAAGACAAAGAGGCGCTGGCAATCAATGAGACAGGTTTTGTCTATCAATCTTTTGCCGGACGGCGGCTACTGCTTATCCGGCGGGGAATGCGGGCTGCGATCAAAGGGTTTTACACCGCGCCTGTTCCATCATTTGCGGATAAAACTGCCAGAATCGTTCTTCTAACGCATCGTAATGCGTATCGAGGTCATACCATGAGTCGCGTAGGGCATCGAGCCGTGGACGGCGGCTGGCCATGCCGTTCAGGACGTTCTGGATAAAATCCATGTCCCGGTAGCGCTCAAGCCATTTCTCTGACCATATATAGTTGTTCAGATTGATAAAGCGCGGCGGCGATTCCGGCAAAATAGTGGTTACCTGGGTACGGGCATAGCGCACAAAGTCCGTCAGCGGGAAGTCAGGGGAGATTTCCGACCAGTGACGCGACAGAAAATGATCCCACATAACGTCCAGCGTAATCGGCGCGACGCGGCGCGTTTCGCTACGAAACCACTCTTTGGCTTCACGCACCTGCGGTAAGTTATCGGTCATCACGTCGATACGACGATGCATGAAGATGCCTGCTACCACATCAGGCGAGTAGTGCGTTTCCGGATTACCCCGGACAAAATCGGCCAGCAGATTGCCGGAAAGCGAGCTATCGGCAAGATGAGCGAGATGCAAATGTGCAAGAAAATTCATAGTTAAACGTTTATCCAGAGGGGTAAAGGTTGCAGGGAGAACGCCCCGGCACTAGACTACCCGCCTCTTATTTTAGTCTGAGTCAGTGTCATGCGCGTTACCGATTTCACCTTTGAACTACCCGAATCCCTGATTGCCCACTATCCGCAAGCTGAGCGCAGTAGCTGCCGCTTGCTGTCTTTGGACGGGCCGACGGGCGCGCTGACGCACGGTACTTTCACCGATTTGCTCGATAAGCTCAACCCTGGAGACTTGCTGGTCTTTAACAATACCCGCGTCATTCCTGCGCGTCTGTTTGGTCGTAAAGCCAGCGGCGGCAAGATTGAAGTGCTGGTCGAGCGTATGCTGGATGACAAACGTATTCTGGCGCATATTCGTGCCTCGAAAGCGCCGAAACCGGGTGCCGAGCTGCTGCTGGGCGACGACGAAAGTATTAAAGCGACGATGGTCGCCCGCCATGACGCGCTGTTTGAAGTTGAGTTTAACGACGAACGCAGCGTGCTGGATATCCTCAACGCCATCGGCCATATGCCGTTGCCGCCGTATATCGACCGTCCGGATGAAGACGCCGACCGCGAGCTGTACCAGACCGTGTACAGCGAAAAACCGGGTGCCGTCGCTGCGCCGACCGCGGGTCTGCATTTTGACGATCCGCTGCTGGCTAAACTGCGCGATAAAGGCATTGAAATGGCGTTCGTCACCCTGCACGTTGGAGCGGGTACTTTCCAGCCGGTGCGCGTAGACACCATCGAAGACCACATTATGCATTCCGAATATGCGGAAGTGCCGCAGGATGTGGTGGACGCGGTGCTGGCGGCGAAAGCGCGCGGTAATCGCGTGATTGCGGTAGGTACCACCTCCGTGCGTTCGCTAGAAAGTGCGGCGCAGGCGGCCAAAAACGATCTCATCGAGCCGTTCTTCGGCGATACACAAATCTTTATTTATCCAGGCTATAAATATCAGGTGATTGATGCTCTGGTCACCAACTTCCACCTGCCGGAATCAACGCTGATTATGCTGGTTTCCGCATTTGCTGGTTATAAAAACACCATGCACGCCTATCATGAAGCGGTAAAAGCGGAATATCGCTTTTTTAGTTACGGGGATGCCATGTTTATCACGTACAATCCGCAGGCTATTTCTGAGCGTGTCGGGGAGTAAGTCTCCGGCATGAGTGTTTAAAACGTCGGACTGTTTTTCTGACGCAGGAGTGAAGATGAAATTTGAACTGGATACCACAGACGGTCGCGCTCGCCGTGGCCGCCTGGTTTTTGATCGTGGCGTAGTAGAAACGCCTGCTTTTATGCCGGTCGGTACTTACGGCACAGTAAAAGGCATGACGCCGGAAGAAGTTGAAGCGACCGGCGCACAGATTATCCTCGGCAACACTTTCCACCTGTGGCTGCGTCCGGGTCAGGAAATCATGAAACTGCACGGCGATCTGCACGATTTCATGCAGTGGAAAGGGCCGATCCTCACCGACTCCGGCGGCTTCCAGGTGTTCAGCCTGGGCGATATCCGTAAGATAACCGAGCAGGGCGTGCATTTCCGTAACCCGATCAACGGCGATCCGATTTTCCTCGATCCCGAGAAGTCGATGGAGATTCAATACGATCTCGGTTCCGATATCGTGATGATCTTCGATGAATGTACACCGTATCCGGCCGACTGGGACTATGCTAAACGCTCAATGGAGATGTCTTTGCGTTGGGCGAAGCGCAGCCGTGACCGTTTTGATAGTCTCGGCAACAAAAATGCGCTTTTTGGCATCATTCAGGGCAGTGTTTACGAAGATTTACGTGATATCTCCGTCAAAGGTCTGGTAGATATCGGCTTTGATGGCTACGCTGTCGGCGGTTTGGCTGTCGGTGAGCCGAAGGAAGATATGCACCGCATTCTGGAACATGTTTGCCCGCAGATTCCGGCAGATAAACCGCGTTACCTGATGGGCGTCGGCAAACCAGAAGATCTGGTTGAAGGCGTGCGTCGCGGTATCGATATGTTTGACTGCGTGATGCCAACGCGAAATGCCCGTAATGGTCATTTGTTTGTGACTGACGGCGTGGTAAAAATTCGTAACGCGAAACATAAAAGCGACACCAGTCCGCTCGATGCTGAGTGTGATTGTTACACCTGTCGCAATTATTCGCGCGCTTACTTGCATCATCTCGACCGTTGCAACGAAATATTGGGCGCGCGACTCAACACGATTCATAACCTTCGCTACTACCAGCGTTTGATGGCGGGTTTACGCAAGGCTATTGAAGAGGGTAAATTAGAGAGCTTCGTGACCGATTTTTACCAACGTCAGGGTAGACCAGTTCCACCTGTGAACGTTGATTAATTTTAATAATGAGGGAATTTGAATGAGCTTTTTTATTTCTGATGCGGTAGCGGCAACAGGTGCTCCGGCGCAGGGCAGCCCGATGTCTCTGATTCTGATGCTGGTGGTGTTTGGTCTGATTTTCTATTTCATGATCCTGCGCCCACAGCAAAAGCGTACCAAAGAACACAAGAACCTGATGAACTCCATTGCGAAAGGCGATGAAGTACTGACTAACGGTGGTCTGGTGGGTCGCGTGACTAAAGTAGCAGAATCTGGCTACATCGCTATCGCGCTGAACGACACCACTGAAGTGGTTATCAAACGTGATTTCGTAGCTGCCGTTCTGCCGAAAGGCACCATGAAGGCGCTGTAATTTATTGTTTTCCCAAAGGGAACTGCCGTGTTAAACCGTTATCCTTTGTGGAAGTATGTCATGCTGATCGTCGTTATTGTCGTCGGTCTGCTCTATGCGCTTCCCAACCTGTATGGTGAGGATCCGGCTGTTCAAATCACTGGCGTGCGCGGTGCTGCCGCCAGTGAGCAAACGCTGATCCAGGTCCAGAAAACGTTACAAGAAGATAAAATCACACCTAAGTCTGTGGCTCTGGAAGAGGGTGCTATTCTCGCGCGCTTCGACTCCACTGATACCCAACTGCGCGCACGTGAAGTATTAATGGGCGTACTGGGCGATCAGTACGTCGTGGCGCTTAACCTTGCTCCGGCAACCCCGCGCTGGCTGGCTGCCATTCACGCAGAACCGATGAAACTCGGTCTTGACCTGCGTGGCGGCGTTCACTTCCTGATGGAAGTGGATATGGACACCGCGCTGAGTAAGTTGCAGGAACAAAATATCGATAGCCTGCGCAGCGATCTGCGTGAAAAAGGCATTCCTTATACTACCGTTCGCAAAGAAGATAACTACGGTCTGAGCATCACTTTCCGTGATAGCAGCGCCCGTGATGAAGCTATCTCTTACCTGAGCAAACGTCACCAGGATCTGGTTATTTCCAGCCAGGGCAGCAATGCTCTGCGTGCGGTAATGACCGATGCGCGCCTGAGCGAAGCCCGTGAATACGCGGTACAGCAGAACATCAACATTCTGCGTAATCGTGTTAACCAACTGGGTGTTGCTGAGCCGGTGGTACAACGTCAGGGTGCTGACCGCATTGTGGTCGAACTGCCGGGTATTCAGGATACCGCGCGTGCGAAAGAAATTCTGGGCGCAACCGCGACGCTGGAATTCCGTCTGGTAAATACCAACGTTGACCAGTCTGCTGCGGCATCCGGGCGTGTACCGGGTGACTCGGAAGTGAAACAATCTCGTGAAGGTCAGCCGGTTGTGCTGTACAAGCGCGTGATCCTGACCGGTGACCATATCACCGACTCCACTTCCAGCCAGGACGAATACAATCAGCCGCAGGTTAACATCTCGCTGGATAGCGCAGGTGGTAACATCATGTCCAACTTCACCAAGGACAACATCGGTAAGCCGATGGCGACCCTGTTCGTGGAGTACAAAGACAGCGGTAAGAAAGATGCCAACGGTCGTGCAGTACTGGTGAAGCAGGAAGAGGTGATTAACATCGCCAATATCCAGTCTCGCCTGGGTAATAGCTTCCGTATCACCGGTATCAACAACCCGAACGAAGCACGCCAGCTTTCCCTGCTGTTACGTGCCGGTGCGTTGATTGCGCCGATTCAGATTGTTGAAGAACGTACCATCGGCCCAACCCTGGGTATGCAGAACATTAAACAGGGTCTGGAAGCATGTCTGGCCGGTCTGGTGGTGTCTATCCTGTTCATGATCTTCTTCTATAAGAAGTTCGGTCTGATTGCGACCAGTGCGCTGATTGCTAACCTGGTGCTGATTGTCGGTATTATGTCGTTGCTGCCGGGTGCTACGCTGAGTATGCCGGGGATTGCGGGGATCGTCTTAACCCTTGCCGTCGCGGTCGATGCGAACGTACTGATCAACGAACGTATCAAAGAAGAGTTGAGTAACGGGCGTTCGGTGCAGCAGGCCATCAATGAAGGTTATGCGGGCGCATTTAGCTCCATCTTTGATGCGAACATTACGACGCTGATCAAGGTCATCATCCTGTACGCAGTTGGCACCGGGGCAATTAAAGGGTTCGCGATTACTACCGGTATTGGTGTGGCGACGTCGATGTTTACCGCGATTGTCGGTACACGTGCCATCGTAAACCTGTTGTATGGCGGCAAGCGCGTCAAAAAGCTGTCAATCTGAGGAGTGCGAAGTGGCACAGGAATATACTGTTGAACAATTGAACCACGGCCGTAAAGTCTGGGACTTTATGCGCTGGGACTACTGGGCTTTCGGCATTTCAGGTTTCCTGCTGATTGCGGCCATCGTGGTGATGGGCGTACGCGGGTTTAACTGGGGGCTCGATTTCACCGGTGGTACGGTTATTGAAATCACGCTGGAAAAACCGGCCGATATGGACGTGATGCGCGATGCGCTGGAGAAAGCGGGCTTCGTTGATCCGCTTCTGCAGAACTTCGGCAGCAGCCACGACATTATGGTACGTATGCCGCCAACTGAAGGTGCAGACGGCGGTCAGGTGCTGGGTAGCAAAGTGTTGAGTGTGATTAACGAATCCACCAACCAAAACGCCGCGGTGAAGCGAATTGAATTCGTGGGTCCGAGCGTGGGTGCAGACCTGGCGCAAACCGGTGCGATGGCGCTGATGGCGGCGTTGATCTCCATCCTGGTGTACGTCGGTTTCCGCTTTGAGTGGCGACTGGCGGCAGGGGTAGTTATCGCGCTGGCGCACGACGTGATTATCACACTTGGGATCCTGTCGTTGTTCCATATCGAGATTGACCTGACTATCGTCGCATCACTGATGTCGGTAATCGGTTACTCGCTGAACGACAGTATCGTTGTATCTGACCGTATTCGTGAAAACTTCCGCAAAATTCGTCGCGGTACGCCTTACGAAATCTTTAACGTGTCACTGACTCAAACGCTGCACCGTACGTTGATTACGTCCGGTACAACGTTGATGGTTATTCTGATGCTGTTCCTGTTCGGTGGTCCGGTACTGGAAGGCTTCTCGCTGACGATGCTGATCGGTGTTTCCATCGGTACTGCGTCTTCTATCTACGTGGCATCGGCGCTGGCGCTGAAGCTGGGTATGAAGCGTGAGCACATGCTGCAGCAGAAGGTCGAGAAAGAAGGGGCGGATCAACCGTCGATTCTGCCTTAACCCATCCTGGAGTGAAGATACTGGAATCCCGATCGCAAGGTCGGGATTTTTTTTGCCTGTGAATTAGCGACAGGTAATTATCTTTTCCTGTCGCCACACTACTGACAGTATGCTGTCAGTAGCCCTGCCTTATAGTCCTCCTGAGATTACCCACACAGGCAGGAGGAAGTATGAGCAACGTAATTAATTGGTTTGAAATCCCCGTGGCACAAATGGACCGCGCCATCGCTTTTTATGAGCCAGTAATGCAGGTTTCTTTGCGCCGGGAGAACATGGACTGCGCTGAGCTCGCCGTATTTCCGCATCAGGATCCCGCTCCCGGCGGGGCGCTGGCTAAATTTGACGGTATTACGCCTTCAACGCAGGGCGCTATTATTTATCTGCATACGGACGATTTGGCTGCAACGCTTGAACGCGTCGCCACTGCTGGCGGTCAGTGCGTGTTTGGCCCACTAGAACTGGGTCAGGACATTGGTACGATTGCGCTATTTACTGACAGCGAAGGCAATCGTGTTGGTTTACATCAACCCGCGTAATATTTTCAGCACTGAGGATTAAAATGAGCAGACGCGCCGACCGCTTGTTTCAGATTGTGCAAATCCTGCGTGGCAGGCGAGTGACAACGGCGGCGCTGCTGGCAGAGCGTCTTGAGGTTTCTGAACGGACGATTTATCGCGATATCCGCGATCTCTCTTTATCCGGTGTGCCTATTGAAGGCGAAGTGGGCAGCGGATACCGCTTAATGGCCGGGTTTGATCTACCGCCGTTGATGTTAACGCATCACGAATCAGAAGCATTGATGGTAGCGATTCGATTGCTGAAAACATGGGGTGGGGATTCACTCTCACAGGCGTTGGAATCCGCGCAGGAAAAAGTGTTGGCGATATTGCCGCCAGAGAGTCGGCGCAGAGCCGAGCAAACGCGGATTTTCGCGCCAGATTTTGGTAATCAGCCGCATTCACGCAGTGCCTTCGATCTCATACATCGCGCGGTTTCAGCACAGCAGGTGCTGGCGCTGCATTATCGCGATGAGTCCGGGAACCTCTCCTGGCGCGACGTTCAGCCGCTGGGATTATTTTTCTGGGGCGAGCACTGGCTGCTGGTTGGCTGGTGCGAGAAGCGTGACGATTATCGTTGCTTTCGCGTTGATCGATGTCTGAAGATTACGCCACTCGACAGGCATTTTCGCGAATCGGCAGATCGCTCGCTAAGTGACTTTTTGCGTAAAGTACGCTGTGAAGACCAGCCATAAAAAAGCCAGCGGTTAAGCTGGCTTGTCTGCGAAACATTGTCTGGATTAGAAGTTGTAACCTACGACCAGGTAACCACCCCAACCGGTAGATTTCGCGCTGAAGTCGCCTTCGCCCCAGTTCAGGGTATCTCCACCTTTCCACTGGCCGCCGTTATGGAAGTAACGCGCTACGACGGAGTAGTGCCAGTGATCGTAGTTCAGCGCCAGGACGTGGCTGGATGCGATAGAGTTGCTGGTGCGGTTCGGATCATCACCCAAATCTGAGCCCCAGTCGAAGTTGGTGAAGCCGATGTAGGTCAACTGGCCGCCCCAAACCTGGGTGATCGGCACAAAGTATTTCACTTTGAAACGGTAGCCATCCCACTCGTTTTCGTTGGATGCGCCATAGTTCTGCCACTGGTATTTAGCATACACGTTCAGGGACAGACCCATCGGCAGACCGGTATCGATATCGGTACCCAGACCCATATACCAGGTGCTCTGGCGGCTGGCTTTGTTATCACCCATATCGTAGATGTAGTTGTTGGCGAAATACCATTCTTTGAACGGACCAAAGCTCAGGTCAGCACCGGTCAGTTTGTCGATGGAGAAACGCGGTTCGATTTCCATAAACAGCGGGGAGCCGTCAGACCAAATACCTTTATCGTTGCCGTTACCCCAGTCGAAGGTTTTCGGAATATCGATGTAGCCATAGAAGTCAAACCAGTCTTTTTTGGCAAACGCTTCGTATTCCAGATACACGTCGTTGTTCAGTTTCGGGGAGAAACGGGTGTGATAGCTACCCACCACGTTGACACTCTGGTGCCACCAGTCGGACAGATATTGCGGTTTGTCATTTTCTGCTGCGTTGGCAGTAAAAGACGAGGAGAGCGCCAGCACTGCACCGGCTGCAAGTAATGTTTTTTTCATATGTATGCCACTGTTTGAAATCCCTTTCGGGAGTGAAAAATGCGCAATTTGCGTTTCTAAATATTTCGTAATTCTTCGGAGCCTATTATAAAAATCATTGTTCACAAAAATATGTCTTGTTTCACAGTTCTATCATTTACGTAATCGATTGCGTTCACGTTTGCGTACTTTAGGCGGCGAATTGTACTGGCTCCCATGAATGTTGCCAAGTTTTACCAGAAATATCGGTTATGTCAGGGGAGTAACAAAAAGAAGCAGAGTGATGTTGCGGAACGCACAAAACGTTCCGCAAAAAAGTTTATTGGCTAACAGGCTGGACATCGTGGATGCGCACAAATCCTAACTGATCTGGAGTGAGGCCATTTATCTGTAACGGAATGTCTACGTCGCTGGGAGCAAGAATACTCGCCGGAGCGTTGACCAATTGGTTATGAACGTTCACTTCCTGATAGTTGTCCGTGGTGCCCTGAATTTGCCCGTACTCGACGGTGGCGCTAAAGGCGGGTAAAGGCGTGTTGGATTCACCCTGAATTCGTAGCGTCAGGCGCGTACCATCGGCGTTCGGCGCAATGTTCACCAGCGACATGCGTAAGGTGCCAATCTGGCTGTCCAGTCGTGCCGGGGTTTTGGAGCCCGGCAGCAGATAGGCGCCGCTGGTTGATTTTGCATTCAACATATTTTGTTGCGTAATTTTTACCGTTTCCTGATTAAGCTGCGTCATCTCTTTATTCAACGTGCTAACGCTTTGATGCATCTGGCGTACTTCGCTTTGCTGTGCGCAGGCACTAAGACTAAAGAGACTTCCCACCAGGAGAATTCTTAGGTAACGTCTTGTCATTGTGATTACTTCCTTCATTGTCGCGATAACATAATGGTAGTGTGCACTGAGCACGAAGGCATCGATCCTTTGTCTCAAAAGCGCAGCGCCTTTGTTGTCACGGCAGTTCAGGGTAAAATAGATTCTGTTAACCACTGAGGTACAGGACGCCGTATGCATTGCCCATTCTGTTTCGCCGTAGACACTAAGGTAATTGACTCTCGTCTTGTAGGCGAGGGCTCCTCGGTACGCCGCCGTCGGCAGTGTCTGGTTTGTAACGAACGTTTCACCACTTTTGAAGTGGCTGAACTTGTCATGCCGCGCGTTGTGAAAAGCAACGATGTGCGTGAACCCTTTAATGAAGAAAAGCTGCGCAGCGGCATGCTCAGAGCGCTTGAGAAACGGCCTGTCAGCGCAGATGACGTCGAAATGGCGTTAAACCATATCAAATCACAGCTGCGTGCGACGGGCGAGCGTGAGGTGCCGAGCAAGATGATTGGCAACCTGGTGATGGAGCAGTTGAAAAAGCTCGATAAAGTCGCCTACATCCGCTTTGCCTCTGTCTACCGGAGTTTCGAAGACATCAAAGAATTTGGCGAAGAGATTGCTCGCCTACAGGACTAAGCCATGCAGGATGAATTGTACATGGCGCGCGCGCTAAAGCTTGCTGCGCGCGGACGTTTTACCACTCACCCCAACCCCAACGTGGGCTGCGTGATTGTGAAAGATGGGGAGATCGTCGGTGAAGGATATCATCACCGAGCGGGCGAACCACATGCCGAAGTTCATGCTCTGCGGATGGCCGGAGAAAAAGCGCAGGGGGCAACTGCCTACGTGACGCTTGAACCCTGCAGTCATCATGGTCGCACGCCGCCGTGTTGCGATGCGCTGATTGCGGCGGGGGTGTCGCGTGTGGTTGCGGCGATGCAGGATCCCAATCCGCAGGTCGCAGGACGTGGGCTCTACCGTTTGCAGCAGGCGGGTATCGACGTCAGCCACGGGCTGATGATGAGCGAAGTTGAGCAGCTGAATAAAGGCTTCCTCAAGCGCATGCGTACGGGATTCCCGTATCTTCAGCTTAAGCTTGGCGCGTCGCTTGATGGCCGTACAGCGATGGCCAGCGGTGAAAGCCAGTGGATCACCTCGCCACAGGCGCGCCGCGATGTGCAACGCTTGCGCGCGCAAAGCCATGCCATTTTAACCAGCAGTGCGACGGTGCTGGCAGACGACCCTCAGCTTACCGTGCGTTGGTCGGAGCTTGGGGAGTCAACTCAGGCGAGTTACCCGCAGGAAGAGCTGCGTCAGCCAATCCGCATTGTTCTTGATAGCCAGAATCAGGTCACACCGGCGCACCGAATTGTGCAACAGCCTGGAGAAACCTGGATTGTCCGGACTGAAGACGACCCTCGTAGCTGGCCGGAGACGGTGCGCAGCCTGAAGGTGCCGGAACATAACGGGCATCTGGATCTGGTGGTGCTAATGATGCAACTGGGCAAACAGCAAATTAACAGCATTTGGGTTGAAGCAGGCCCAACGCTCGCCGGGGCATTATTACAGGCCGGTTTGGTCGATGAGCTAATCGTGTATGTTGCGCCTAAACTGTTAGGCAGCGATGCGAGAGGATTATGTGTGCTTCCAGGCCTTGAGAAACTGGCTGACGCACCCCATTTCAAATTCAATGAGATACGCCAGGTGGGCCCGGACGTTTGCCTGCATTTAACGACTGCGTGAGGCTTTCTGATTTAGAGGAAGCAGCGCACAGAATATTATGATAAAATCCGCCCCCCTTACGGGGCCATAAATCGAACCCGAAGGAAGAATATGAACATTATTGAAGCTAACGTTGCTACCCCGGACGCTCGCGTCGCCATCACCATTGCGCGTTTCAACAACTTTATCAATGACAGCCTGCTGGAAGGTGCTATCGACGCCCTGAAACGTATTGGCCAGGTTAAAGATGAAAACATTACCGTTGTTTGGGTTCCTGGTGCATATGAGCTGCCACTGGCGGCTGACGCACTGGCAAAAACCGGTAAATACGACGCGGTGATTGCGCTCGGTACGGTGATCCGTGGCGGTACCGCGCACTTCGAATATGTGGCTGGCGGTGCAAGCAATGGCCTGGCGCATGTCGCTCAGGACAGTGGCATTCCGGTAGCCTTCGGTGTTCTGACCACCGAAAGTATTGAACAAGCCATCGAACGTGCTGGCACTAAAGCCGGTAACAAAGGCGCAGAAGCTGCACTGACTGCGCTTGAAATGATTAATGTATTGAAAGCCATCAAGGCCTGATTTTTGTAAGGGGAAATCCGTGAAACCTGCTGCTCGTCGCCGCGCCCGTGAGTGTGCCGTCCAGGCGCTCTACTCCTGGCAGTTGTCCCAGAACGACATCGCTGATGTTGAATACCAGTTCCTGGCGGAACAGGACGTTAAAGATGTCGACGTTCTGTATTTCCGTGAACTGCTGTCCGGGGTGGCGACTAACAGCGCGTACCTGGATGGATTAATGAAGCCTTACCTGTCTCGTCTGTTGGAAGAGCTGGGTCAGGTAGAAAAAGCCGTACTGCGTATTGCGCTGTTTGAATTGTCTAAACGTAGTGATGTGCCGTACAAAGTGGCCATCAACGAAGCGATTGAACTGGCAAAAACCTTCGGCGCTGAAGATAGCCACAAATTCGTGAACGGCGTACTGGATAAAGCAGCACCTGTGATTCGCCCCAACAAAAAGTAATCCCGAGGCCGGCTGGATGGTGGAACCTGTTTCCGCTGTCCCCGGCTTTTTCTTTTTTTTCTGCTGAGGCATAACGTATGGCATGTGGCGAGTTTTCCCTGATTGCCCGTTATTTTGACCGCGTAAGAACTTCTCGTCTTGATGTCGAAACCGGTATTGGTGACGACTGCGCACTTCTGAACATCCCTGAAAAACAAACGCTGGCGATCAGTACCGATACGCTGGTGGCAGGCAACCACTTTCTCCCCGACATTGATCCGACCGATCTCGCCTGGAAAGCACTGGCGGTGAATTTGAGCGATCTGGCGGCGATGGGGGCGGATCCTGCGTGGCTGACGCTGGCGCTCACGTTACCTGACGTCGATGAAGCCTGGCTGGAAGCCTTCAGCGATGGCCTGTTTGAACTCCTCAATTACTATGATATGCAGCTGATTGGCGGTGACACCACGCGTGGGCCGCTGTCGATGACGCTGGGTATTCATGGCTACGTCCCCGTTGGGCGGGCCTTAAAACGCTCTGGCGCGAAACCGGGTGACTGGATTTATGTTACCGGCACGCCGGGCGACAGTGCGGCCGGGCTGGCGATTTTGCAGAACCGATTGCAGGTTGCAGATGCAACAGACGCGGACTATCTTCTGCAACGCCATCTGCGTCCCACGCCGCGTATTTTGCAGGGACAAGCCCTGCGCGATCTGGCCAGTGCGGCTATCGATCTCTCCGATGGCCTGATTTCTGATTTGGGACACATCGTCAATGCCAGCGGCTGTGGCGCGCGGGTTAACGTTGAGTCGCTGCCATACTCCACGGCATTGTCACAGCACGTTGAGCCGGAACAGGCCCTACGCTGGGCGCTCGCGGGTGGCGAAGATTATGAGTTATGCTTTACCGTACCGGAAATTAATCGTGGTGCGCTGGACGTGGCGCTGGGAAATCTCGGCGCAGCGTTTACCTGTATTGGGCAGATGAGCGCCGATGTGGAAGGCATTCACTTTACGCGCGATGGAAAACCCGTCACGTTTGACTGGAAAGGATATGACCATTTTGCCGCGCCTTAAAAAAGATGTCGCCAAAAGCCGCCTGAGTATGCGCAATCCGTGGCACCTGTTAGCCACCGGTTTTGGCAGCGGGCTGAGCCCAATTGTTCCTGGCACGATGGGATCGCTGGCGGCAATCCCTTTTTGGTATTTAATGACCTTCCTGCCGTGGCAGCTGTATTCGCTGGTGGTGATGTTATCTATCTGTATCGGCGTTTATCTGTGCCATCAAACGGCGAAAGATATGGGCGTGCACGATCACGGTAGCATTGTCTGGGACGAGTTTGTCGGGATGTGGATTACCCTGATGGCGCTGCCGACCAACGACTGGCAGTGGGTTGCCGCCGGATTTGTGATTTTCCGTATTCTGGATATGTGGAAGCCGTGGCCGATTCGTTGGTTTGATCGCAACGTGCATGGCGGGACGGGGATCATGATCGACGATATTGTGGCCGGAATACTCTCTGCCGGAATTTTGTATTTTATCGGTCATCACTGGCCGGTAGGTATCATTTAACCCTTTTCAGGGACTATTGTAGGCCCGATAAGCGCCGCGACATCGGGCGTTCAGTGCCGGATGCGCTATGCTTATCCGGCCTACAATCTTCAACCGCGCTTATTTAAATCCCACCACCGGATGCTGTTTGTACGGCGTTTCCAGCTCGGCAATTTGCTCCGGCTTCAACGTTAAATCTACCGCGTTGAGCAACTCATCCAGCTGTTCCTCACGTGAAGAACCAATAATTGGCGCTGCCACGCCGGGTTTGCTCAGCAGCCAGGCCAGCGCAACCTGTGCCCGCGTTACACCCAACTCCTCACTGACACCGGTCAGTCGTGCGGCGATTTGCGCGTCGTTTTCATCGCTCTCGTTGTACAAATTTTTACCGACTTCATCGGAAACCAGACGTGCGGTCGTTTCTCCCCAGGGACGCGTCAGGCGACCGCGCGCCAGCGGGCTCCATGGGATAACGGCCACGCCTTCCTGATAGCAAAGCGGCAGCATTTCGCGTTCTTCTTCGCGGTAGATCAGGTTGTAGTGATCCTGCATGCTGACGAACTGCGCCCAGCCGTGTTGCTTCTGTAAGGCCAGAGCCTGGGCAAACTGCGAAGTGTGCATGGATGAGGCGCCAATATAGCGAGCTTTACCGGCTTTCACGACGTCGTTTAGAGCCTCCAGCGTTTCTTCGATTGGCGTGTTGTAATCCCAGCGGTGAATTTGCAGGATGTCCACATAGTCCATACCCAGGCGTCTGAGGCTGTCGTCGATTGAGCGCAGGATTTGTGCGCGGGATAAACCTTCCGCTAAATCATCCACCTGGTGAAAGACCTTGGTAGCGACCACGACATCTTCGCGGCGGGCGAAATCACGCAGCGCGCGGCCGACAATCTCTTCGCTGCTGCCAGCGGAGTAGCTGTTGGCGGTATCGAAAAAGTTAATGCCGCCCTCAAGGGCGTGTTTGATTATCGGGCGGCTGCTTTCTTCAGGTAGCGTCCAGGCGTGATTGCCGCGATTGGGTTCGCCAAATGTCATGCAACCCAGGCAAAGGCGGGAGACCCGTAGGTCGGTTTTTCCTAAGATGTTGTATTTCATCAATCCACTCCTGCTTAGCTCGTGATGAATTAAGCATAGCAGGAGCGGGGAGGGGATTATGCCAGCCAGGCCTTGATTTTGGTCTCAATTCCGGCGGCATTCAGACCCAGATCGGCACGAGCTTCATCCTGAGTTCCCTGCGGGATGAAGAAGTCAGGTAGGCCAATGTTCAGCACCGGGACGGGCTTACGATGGGCCATCAGCACTTCGTTTACGCCGCTGCCAGCACCCCCCATAATGGCGTTCTCTTCAATGGTAACCAGCACCTCGTGTTGGGCAGCCATTTCAAGGATCAACGTCTCATCCAGTGGTTTTACAAAGCGCATATCGACCAGCGTGGCGTTCAGCGACTCTGCGACCTGAGCGGCTTCCGGCATCAGGGTGCCGAAGTTGAGAATCGCCACTTTTTCCCCGTGACGTTTCACGATGCCTTTACCAATTGGCAGTTGTTCCAGCGGGGTCAGCTCAACGCCTACCGCGTTACCGCGTGGGTAGCGCACGACCGTTGGACCATCGTTGTAGTGATAGCCGGTGAACAGCATCTGGCGGCATTCGTTTTCATCACTCGGGGTCATGATGACCATTTCCGGGATGCAGCGCAGGAAGGAGAGATCGAACGCCCCCTGGTGGGTTTGTCCATCTGCGCCAACAATCCCTGCCCGGTCAACGGCGAACAGGACCGGCAGTTTCTGGATGGCTACATCGTGCAGCACCTGATCGTAGGCGCGTTGCAGGAAGGTCGAGTAAATGGCTACCACCGGCTTGTAGCCGCCAATCGCCAGACCGGCAGCAAACGTCACAGCGTGCTGCTCGGCAATCGCCACATCGAAATAGCGGTCCGGGAACTTACGTGAAAACTCCACCATTCCGGAACCTTCGCGCATTGCCGGGGTGATTGCCATCAGCTTATTGTCTTTCGCTGCGGTCTCGCACAGCCAGTCACCGAAAATTTTTGAATAGCTCGGCAGACCGCCGCTGCTTTTCGGCAGGCATCCGCTGGACGGATCGAATTTGGGTACCGCGTGGAAGGTTATCGGATCTTTTTCCGCAGGCTCGTAGCCACGACCCTTTTTGGTCATGATGTGCAGGAACTGCGGGCCTTTCAGATCGCGCATGTTTTTGAGCGTAGTAATAAGCCCCAGCACGTCGTGACCGTCCACCGGACCGATATAGTTAAAGCCCAGTTCTTCAAACAGAGTCCCCGGCACAACCATACCTTTAATGTGTTCTTCGGTACGTTTGAGCAGTTCTTTAATCGGCGGCACGCCGGAGAAGACTTTCTTCCCGCCTTCGCGCAGCGATGAGTAGAGTTTGCCAGAGAGCAGCTGTGCCAGATGATTGTTCAGCGCGCCAACGTTCTCTGAAATCGACATTTCGTTGTCGTTGAGGATAACCAGCATGTCGGGCCTAATATCGCCCGCGTGGTTCATCGCTTCAAACGCCATCCCTGCGGTGATGGCACCATCACCAATCACACACACGGTACGGCGCTCTTTACCTTCTTTCTCGGCGGCAACGGCAATACCGATACCTGCGCTGATGGAGGTTGAAGAGTGCCCAACGCTCAGTACGTCATACTCGCTTTCACCGCGCCATGGGAACGGATGCAGGCCGCCTTTCTGACGAATGGTGCCGATTTTATCGCGGCGACCAGTCAGAATTTTGTGCGGATAAGCCTGATGTCCCACATCCCAGATTAACTGGTCAAACGGGGTGTTGTAGACATAGTGCAGCGCGACGGTGAGTTCCACCGTGCCCAGACCAGAGGCGAAGTGCCCGCTGGAACGGCTTACGCTGTCGAGCAAATAGCGGCGCAGTTCGTCGCAAAGCTTTGGCAGGCTCTCTTTTGGCAGCAGACGTAACTCCTGGGTGGAGTCGACCAGCGCCAGGGTCGGGTATTTGGCTATATCAAAACTCATCGCAAGCTCATGGGATATGTTGGTTTATTTATCACGCTGGATTATGTAGTCCGCTAGCGCTTCCAGTGCCGAGGTATCGAGTGACTGTGCGGCCAGCAGACTTAGCGACTGGCGGGCGTCCTCGATTAAATCCCGGGCTTTATTCTGGGCTTGCTCAAGACCCAGAAGTGCAGGATAGGTACTTTTGCCAAGCTGCTGGTCAGCACCCTGACGTTTACCCAATGTTGCAGTATCGCCTACCACATCCAGGATGTCATCCTGAACCTGGAAAGCCAGACCGATGCTTTCTGCGTATTTGTCGAGTATTGGCAGGCATTCTCGCCCTTTATCGCCAGCACTTAACGCCCCCAAACGCACGGCGGCGCGAATCAATGCTCCGGTTTTATGGCGGTGAATCCGCTCCAGTGCATCCAGCTCAACCTGATGACCTTCAGCTTCCAGATCCAGCGCTTGACCGCCGCACATACCGGCGATGCCGCTGGCCTGAGCCAGTTCAGAGATCATCGCGATGCGGTCACGGTCAGTGACTTCCGGCATTGGGGCGTCGCTGATAATGGAGAATGCCAGCGTTTGTAGCGCATCTCCGGCCAGGATCGCATTTGCCTCGCCAAATTTTACGTGGCAAGTCGGCAGACCGCGTCGCAGGTCATCGTCATCCATCGCGGGCAAATCATCGTGCATCAGCGAATAGGCATGAATGCATTCGACGGCGGCAGCGGGAGCATCAAGCGTACTCAGGCTGACACCAAACATCTGACCGGTCGCATACACCAGGAACGGGCGCAGGCGTTTACCGCCTAATAATGCGCCATATTGCATGGTTTCTACCACGGGAGTGTTCTGAAAGGGCAGTGGCGCGATAAAACGGCTCAGTGCCTGGTTTGCCTGCTCAACGCAAGCCTGTAGCTGCTGCGTAAAATCCATTTACTCATTATCCGGTGTAAAAGGCGTAAGGGCGGCGTCTTCAGTATCTGACAGCAGGATTTGTACGCGCTGTTCAGCCTGTTGCAATTTGACCTGTCCCTGACGCGCCAACTGTACGCCACGTTCGAATTCGTTCAACGCTTCTTCTAACGGCAGGTCGCCGCCTTCCAGACGGGTAACAATTTGTTCCAGCTCGCTCAGCGCGGTTTCAAAACTGGCGGGCGCTTCATTTTTCTTCGGCATAATGAATGTCTGACTCTCTGTATTGGCAGCACAAGACTATGGTAACGGACTCGCACTGATAAGCAAATAACGCGCAATGTGCACAGTAGCCGCGTGATGGTGATATACTTGCGCGCCTGGATGCAGTCGCGGGTATGGGCTGCTGTATTTTTTTCCATTACAAGTCATTCAGACTTGCCTAAGAACCATTGCCGCCATGAAGTTTATCATTAAATTGTTCCCAGAAATCACCATCAAAAGCCAATCTGTGCGTTTGCGCTTTATAAAAATTCTGACAGGGAACATTCGTAACGTTTTAAAGCACTATGATGAAGACCTTGCCGTTGTCCGTCACTGGGATCACGTTGAGGTTCGCGCTAAAGATGAAAGCCAGCGCCTGGATATTCGCGACGCGCTGACCCGTATTCCGGGTATCCACCACATTCTCGAAGTAGAAGACGTGCCGTTTACCGATATGCACGATATTTTCGAGAAGGCACTGGTGCAGTATCGCGATCAACTGGAAGGTAAAACCTTCTGTGTTCGCGTGAAGCGTCGCGGGAAGCATGAGTTTAGCTCCATTGAGGTGGAACGTTATGTTGGCGGTGGACTGAACCAACATATTGAATCTGCACGCGTGAAGCTGACGAAGCCGGATGTGACCGTTAATCTTGAAATCGAAAACGACCGTCTGCTGCTGGTTAAAGGCCGCTATGAAGGTATTGGTGGTTTCCCGATTGGGACGCAGGAAGACGTACTGTCGCTGATTTCCGGCGGTTTCGACTCTGGTGTATCCAGCTACATGCTGATGCGTCGCGGCTGCCGTGTACACTATTGCTTCTTTAACCTTGGCGGCGCAGCGCATGAAATCGGCGTTCGCCAGGTGGCGCATTACCTGTGGAACCGCTTCGGTAGTTCGCATCGCGTGCGTTTTGTTGCTATCAACTTTGAACCGGTGGTCGGTGAGATCCTGGAGAAAGTTGATGACGGCCAGATGGGCGTGGTTCTCAAACGTATGATGGTTCGCGCGGCGTCGAAAGTCGCTGAGCGCTACGGCGTACAGGCGCTGGTAACCGGTGAAGCACTGGGCCAGGTGTCCAGCCAGACGCTGACCAACCTGCGTCTGATCGATAACGTTTCTGACACCCTGATCCTGCGCCCGCTTATCTCCCATGATAAAGAGCACATCATCAATCTGGCGCGTGAAATTGGCACCGAAGACTTTGCCCGTACCATGCCGGAATACTGCGGTGTAATTTCAAAAAGCCCGACGGTGAAAGCGATCAAAGCGAAGATTGAGGCCGAAGAAGAAAACTTCGATTTCTCTATCCTCGATAAAGTGGTTGAAGAAGCGAACAATATCGATATTCGCGATATCGCCCAGCAGACGCAGCAGACCGTGGTAGAAGTGGAAACCGTGAGCGGTTTCGGCCCGAATGACGTAATCCTTGATATCCGTTCTGTGGATGAACAGGATGATAAACCGCTGAAGGTTGAAGGTGTGGACGTCGTTTCTCTGCCATTCTACAAGCTGAGCACTAAATTCGGCGATCTGGACCAGAGTAAAACCTGGCTGCTGTGGTGTGAACGCGGGGTGATGAGCCGTCTGCAGGCGCTTTATCTGCGCGAGCAGGGCTTTGAGAACGTGAAGGTGTATCGCCCGTAATTGAGTAAACACCGTGTTGTAGGCCGGATAAGGCGGTTACGCCTCCATCCGGCAATATAACGATATTATTCAAAACGAACGGGAAGTGTCTTCCCGTTCGACTCCCAGACCCCCTGATAGACACCGTCTTTTAATTCCAGCGTTATCTTCTCTTGCGTTTTTTCAGCCGCAGATGTCTTCAGTTCATAATGTTGATTGTCGGCTGTGTCGCATTTGCCGGTCAATTCAATCGGTGCGCCAAATTTTTGGTAAAAGTAAGCCCCTTCAAAAAAATCACCGTATTTGCAGTCCACCTTCAACACAATATGCATGCTTTTTCCCAGCGTGCCGTACATGACTTTGCCGTCAATGCCGGGCGCTGGCGAAACTGGTGTTGTACTCTTTGCTGTAGTCAGATATTGGCCGTACGGTGTGAGTCGATTTTGCAGTTCCGCGGTTGGGATTTTCGTTGTGAAATCACCCAACTCGTCGAGCGCACGGCTGGCGTGGTTGCTACAGCGTCCGTTCAGGAAAGCCAGATGGTCTTTTTGCAGGGAGAATTTGTCGATGTAGTACAAACCGTCGGTGTAGGTTGCGCACGATGCGTAGAATTCGGCATAGTTAAAATCTTCACCTTTCTCTTCTTTTATTTGTTCTGGTGTTTGCGAATTATGCGCCGTAACAAAGGTATCGATTTGGCCGCGGATATCTTTTCTGGTGCGGGTGTTTAATTCGGCGATTGTAGCCCGGGAAAAGAGATCGTTAAGGGTAATTGCCGCACCGCTGGCTAAATCGAAGCTGATCGGCACATTGTACGACTCGCAATACGCCCCGCAACCTTCGATAAACATATTCATGGTCAGGATTTTTGCGTCGCGATACTCAACCGTGTAGTCAAGGTTTGCGGTGGGATTCATGGCTGATTTCGCAAACTGATTTACTGTGGCCTGTGGAGTATTGCCCGGTAGCTGATTGATAAAGCTTGCGAAAATATAATCGTTAATGCGTTTTGCAACGTTGGGGTTATCCGTCGAGGAAAACCATGGCAAGCGATACTGCATTTCAGTGCTTCCGGGATAGCGATATTCAATACTCTTTATTTCGAGTTGTGTCGCTGTGGCATAACCGGAAAGGAGCAGTAAAGCCACTCCACTCAGATATCCTTTCATTATGATTCCTTATAAGGGAGTGGCTCGAAGATTTACTCGTAGTAGTTATAGATTCCCGCGGCCATCACCAGTTGTGACGCCACCTCGTGAGCTTTTTCGCGACTCACCAGAAGATCAATGATTTTCAAACCGAAATCAATGGAAGTCCCCGGTCCCTGGCTGGTTAACAGGTTGACGCGAGGATCCCATACGACGCGCTTGTCCTGCCACTGGTCAGCGGGAATTTGGTCTTTCAGCGCCGGAAAACCGGTCATGTTACCGATGGGGAAAATATCGTGTGGGACGAGTACGGTGGCGGCCGCGGCGCAAATTGCCGCGACAATGCGCCCGGAACGATGAAACTGTTTCACGGTTTCGATAAGCAGCGGGCTGTCGCGAAAACACTCGGCGCCTTTAATACCGCCCGGCAGCACGATAATGTCGAAATCGCCGTCAGCAACTTCGACTAATGGCGCATCCGCCAACAGCTTCACTCCGCGTGAGCAGACGATCGTCAGGTCGCCATCGCTGGCGACGCTGGCGGTCGTGACCTTAATTCCGCCGCGAACCAGCAGATCGATAGTGGTGACCGCTTCGGTCTCTTCACTACCAGGGGCGAGACATACCAGTGCTTGAGCGCTCATACTCACTTTCCTTTCTCTTTACCATTTCAAACAGTTGGGCGTTTTCCGGGACGGCGATGCCGTGCGCGCGGGCGCGTTTTAACAAATATCCGGTAATGTAGTCGATCTCTGTATGACGCAGGGCACGAATGTCTTGCAGCATTGATGAGATATTTTCCGCCGTACTGTCAATCACTTGCTCGACATAATAGCGTAAATCATCCACAGATGTGTGGTGGCCTTCGCGTTCAATGACCGCGGCCACTTCCTCGCAGATGAGTGCTATTTTTTCAGGATGATGGCGTAACTCGCCGTTTGGGCAATTCCATAATGCGGTCAGCGGGTTAATGACGCAGTTGACGGCCAGCTTTCGCCACAGCTCGGCGCGAATAGTATCGTGCCAGGCGACGTCCGGTAGCACCTCTTGCAGGACTTCAGCCAGATAACTGAAATCACCGTCTTGTTCACGTGCCGGACCAATGCGTGTTGTTCCCTGAGCGACATGAATGATGACGTTGCCGTCACGGCGTGCCGCGTGGGTGGTGGTGCCTATCAGCAGAGGTTGCTTAATGTTATGCAGCTCTTCAATTGTCCCCATGCCGTTGTGAATCAGCAGAATGGGAGTAGTTTCAGGCAGAATTGCGGCCAGGCCTTTTACCGCATCAGAAACCTGCCAGGCTTTAAGGGTGACCAGTAGCAGGTCGCTTTTTGCCAAAAAGTCGGGGTCGTTTGCCGTCAGGGATTCATTAAAAACTGACCCATCCGTGTCGATCAGGTTTACGCTGCAATAGGGTTGCGGTACGCGTAGCCACCCTTGCACCTCATGTCCATGTTTGCATAGCGCGGTAAGCCAAAGCTGTCCTAGCGCTCCACATCCCAGTACGGTAATTTTCATTCTTCCTCCTCACCTGCAACAGCACCAGGTGTTAATCCATATCGGCCGTACCCCATTATTGTTCGCAGGTATCAGTACCACGTACAATTAAAGGATACAGCCTAGTATAGCGCTGTCTGTTGGGTAACTTTGCAGGTATTATGCTTCGCATCAAAAATGAAGGGAGAGGAAAAGATGCCATCTTTCGATATTGTCTCTGAAGTTGATCTTCAGGAAGCCCGTAACGCGGTAGATAACGCCAGCCGTGAAGTGGAGTCACGCTTTGATTTTCGTGGCGTTGAAGCGACTTTTGAGCTGAATGAGTCAAATAAGACGATTAAGGTGCTGAGCGAGTCTGATTTCCAGGTCAATCAGTTGCTGGATATTCTGCGTGCCAAGCTGCTCAAACGCGGTATTGAAGGCACGTCGCTGGACGTACCAGAAACCTTCGTGCACAGCGGTAAAACCTGGTTTGTTGAAGCTAAGCTGAAACAAGGCATTGAAAGCGCAGTGCAAAAGAAAATCGTTAAGCTGATCAAAGACAGCAAACTGAAGGTGCAGGCGCAGATTCAGGGCGAAGAAATCCGTGTAACCGGCAAGGCGCGTGACGACCTGCAATCCGTCATGGCACTGGTTCGCGGCGGCGACCTCGGTCAACCGTTCCAGTTCAAGAACTTCCGCGATTAAGTCGTTATGTCAGATGGCGTAAGCCGCCATCTGACAAATCTCATCTTCACGCCTGGCTGATGGCCTGCTCAACCTCAAATCGATTGGTGACTTTGCTGTCGATTTTCACGTAGGCCGAATGCTCTTTCGCCACAATTAACACTTCGCTTATTCCTTCTTTAGCCAGCAGACGCTGCTTCAGGGTGTCATCCGCAGCAATTTCAGGTGGGATTTCCACCCGCAGGCTGCTGACATACGGCGGCTCTTTCATTGTACTTGCCACCAATAACCACACCGCCGCCAGAAGCGCACCGGCCAGGAATACGGCCTGACCATCGAACATTTCGACCACCCAACCGCCGAGCGAACCGCCAATCGCCACGCCAAGAAACTGGCTGGTGGAGTAAACGCCCATCGCCGTGCCTTTATAGCCAGCCGGAGACTCTTTACTGATAAGAGAGGGGAGGAGGGCTTCCATCAGGTTAAAGGCGAGGAAGAATATCTGCACACCCGCAATCAACCCCCAGAAACGCACGTTAGCGCTCCACAATACAATCTCTGCAATAAGTATCAGTAACACGCAGGCGAGGAACACGCGTTTCATCTTGCGCTTCACTTCGGCGTAAATGATGAATGGCACCACGGAAACAAAGGACAGCAGCATCGTCACCAGATAAATTTTCCAGTGCTCTGCTGCAGGGAAGCCTGCTTTCGCCAGTTGGCCTGGTAAAGCGACGAAGGTGGACATCAGCAATATGTGCAGACACATGATGCCAAAGTTGAGCTTCAGCAGTTTGGGTTCTGCCAGCACTTTGCTGAAGCTGCCTTTTACCATGCCCGACTCGCGGTTCAGCACGTGGGTAGTGCTATTGGGAACGACCCAAATGGTCAGCACGATACCCGTGGTAGCAAGGGCTGCAATCATCCAGAACAGCGCGTGTAGCCCCAGCGCATGGGTAACGATTGGTCCCAGCACCATCGCAATGGCGAAGGTGATACCAAAGCTGACGCCGATAAACGCCATCGCTTTGGTACGGTTTTGCTCACGGGTTAAGTCGGAAAGCAGCGCCATTACGGCAGCCGCAATGGCGCCAGAGCCTTGTAAAGCCCGACCAAGAATAATGCCCCAGATTGAATCGGAGAGAGCAGCAATTATGCTGCCGAGAACGAATACCGCCAGCCCGCCGACAATAAGCGGCTTACGACCGATGCGGTCAGAGAGCAGGCCAAAGGGGATCTGGAAGACGGCCTGGGCCAGACCGTAAATGCCGATAGCAAGGCCTATCAGCGCTTCGCTGGCACCCTGTAGCGCCATACCGTACGTGGTCAGAACCGGCAGGACCATAAACATGCCAAGCATGCGCAACGAGAATACGGTCCCTAAACCCCAGGTGGCGCGCAACTCACCGGGCGTCATTTTGTAATCGTTCATTCCCACCTCTGTATTAATTTCGCGCCTAGTGTAAAGCGCTAAGCAGGCTGGGTAAATATGCGCTTTATTAACAAATGTTGGGGTTGTGAGGGGCGTCGGCTGGAGACGAAAATGCCGGATAGCGATCTGAACGTAACTTATCCGGCCTACAAGCTATGTGCTTTTTTGTAGGCCGGATAAGGCGTCAGCCGCCATCCGGCATAGAAGGTGTGACGATTAACTTACCAGACGTAAGTCAGCAGGTTCTGCGAGTTTGGCACCATAAAGTCGACGGACATCATCACGGAAAGCGCGGTAATGGCGATGATGGAGAAACCGAACAGCTTGCGCGCCCAGACTCTGTCATCTTCCACTTTATAACCGCGCAGCGCCATGCCCAACCACCAGACGCTCACCGCCGCCGCAACAATCAGGTATTTATAACCTGCATAGCCGCCCAGGGTTAGCATCAGCGTGGCGATAGCAAACGCCACGATGTACAGCGTGATATGGTTCTTCGCGACCGAAATACCTTTCACCACCGGCAGCACCGGGATGTTGGCAGCCTGATAATCCTTGAAGCGGAAAATCGCAATCGCGTAAGAGTGCGGCATCTGCCACAGGCTGAAAATAGCCAGCAGAATCAGCGCACCGCTATCGAACTCACCGGTTACGGCACAGTAGCCAATCACCGGCGGCGCAGCGCCGGAGAGTGAGCCAATCAGCGTGCCATAAACGGAATGGCGCTTCATGTACAGGCTATAAACGCCCACATAGACCACGAAGCCCATTACCCCCAGCCAGCAGGCCAGAGGATTCGCGCCAAACCACAGCAGCATAAAGCCAGCAATACCCAGCAGGGTGGCGTATACCAGCGAGACCGCAGGGGAAATCAGACCTTTAACCAGCACGCGGTTTTTGGTCCTCTCCATCTTCCTGTCGATATCCCTGTCGATGTAGTTGTTAAATACACAACCCGACGCCACAACCAGTGACACCCCAACCAGCGTGTAGATAAACAGGGGATAATCAATGCTGCCTTTCGAGGCCAGCAGGAATCCCCCAATCACCGAGATCAGGTTGCCAAAGATGATGCCTGGTTTCGTTACTTGCAGGTATTGCTTAAACATCATAATCGCCGCTCTTAGTGCATCATCATGTTGTAGTTAAGGTTCCACATAATCCAGATGGAGCCCACAACCAGGATGGCGATGATTAGCACAGTAAAGACAAAGGCCGTCATGTTCCAACCTTCATCAGATTTGCTATTCATGTGCAGGAAGCACACCAGGTGCACCAGAATCTGTACCACAGCCATTGCCAGAATAGTTCCCAGAATGACGGCCGGTGAGGCAGAACCTGTCATCACCATCCAGAACGGAATGACCGTCAGGATGATCGACAGGATAAAACCTGTCATGTAGGTTTTTACGCTGCCATGGGATGCGCCGCCGCTCTCGTTAGAATGACTCATTACATCGCCCCCATCAGATAAACAACAGTGAACACACAGATCCACACCACATCCAGGAAGTGCCAGAACAGGCTCAGGCACATGATGCGGGTACGGTTAGTACTGGTCAGACCGCGACGAGCAACTTGCACCATCAGCACCGCCATCCAGATAAGACCGGAGGTGACGTGCAGACCGTGCGTACCGACCAGCGCGAAGAACGCAGACAGGAAGCCGCTGCGATCCGGGCCCATACCGTTAACAATCAGGTGATGGAATTCATAGAGTTCCATCCCGATGAATCCGGCACCGAACAAGAAGGTCAACGCCAGCCAGGAGATAACCTGGCTCTTGTTGTTCTTGTACATGGCAATCGCTGCCATGCCGTAAGTAATGGAGCTGAATAACAGCAGGAATGTTTCAACCAGAACGAACGGCAGTTCAAAAATGTCCTTACCTGTCGGGCCACCTGCGGTGCCGTTCACCAGAACGGCATAGGTTGCAAACAGAATAGAGAACAGAATGCAGTCGCTCATCAGGTAGACCCAGAATCCGAAGATCTTGGTCTGGCCTGCATCGTGGTGCCCGTGTTCGTGCGCGTGGGCAGTCGCGTGCGTTAAAGTATCAGTTGCCATTTTTCAGCCCTGCCTTAGTAATCTCATCGAAATGCTGGTTTTCCAGTTTTTCGACTTCCGGGACCGGCACGTAGTAATCCACGTCTTCATCAAAGCTTTTCACAATCCAGCTGATGATCATGCCTGCGAAGCTTGCAATCGCCAGCCACCAGATATGCCAGATCATGGCGAAACCAAACAGTGTTGCGAAGGCGGTAATGACGATACCGGCACCGCTGTTCTTCGGCATATGAATTTCTTCATAGTGCGCAGGCTGCTTGTACGCTTCACCTTTTTCTTTCATTTCCCAGAAGGCATCACGCTCGTGAACGTGCGGCACAACGGCAAAGTTATAGAACGGAGGCGGGGAAGAGGTTGCCCACTCCAGCGTACGACCACCCCATGGGTCACCGGTCAGGTCACGGTTCTGCTCGCGGTCGCGAATAGAAACGAAGATCTGAATCAGCTGGCACAGGATACCCAGTGCAATCAGCGCGGCGCCGCAGGCGGCAACGACCAGCATCGGATGGAACTGTGGATCAATCTGCTGGCTGAGGCGACGGGTCATACCCATGAAGCCCAGCACGTACAGCGGCATAAATGCTACGAAGAAGCCGATGATCCAGAACCAGAATGCGCGTTTACCCCAGGTTTCGTTCAGCGTGAAGCCAAACGCTTTTGGCCACCAGTAGGTCATACCAGCGAAGCATCCAAATACGACACCGCCGATGATAACGTTATGGAAGTGCGCAATCAGGAACAGACTGTTGTGCAGAACGAAGTCCGCACCCGGCACCGCCAGCAGTACACCGGTCATGCCGCCGACTGAGAAGGTGACGATAAAGCCAATCGTCCACAGCATTGCTGAGTGGAATACGATACGGCCCTGATACATGGTGAACAGCCAGTTGAAGATCTTCACCCCGGTCGGGATGGCGATAATCATGGTGGTGATACCGAAGAAGGCGTTTACGTTAGCGCCTGCACCCATGGTGAAGAAGTGGTGCAGCCAAACAACGAACGACAGAACGGTGATACACACGGTTGCCCACACCAGCGAGGTGTAACCAAACAGACGTTTACGTGAGAAGGTTGCCGCGATTTCGGAGAACACACCGAAGACTGGCAGAACCAGAATGTACACTTCCGGATGGCCCCAGGCCCAAATCAGGTTGATGTACATCATCATGTTGCCGCCCATATCGTTGGTAAAGAAATGGGTGCCCAGATAGCGATCCAGGGTCAGCAACGCGACGGTAACCGTCAGGATTGGGAAAGAAGCGATGATCAGGATGTTCGCGCACAGAGATGCCCAGCTAAACACCGGCATCTTGAACATGGTCATTCCTGGCGCACGCATCTTAATGATGGTCACAAAGAAGTTGATACCGGTCAGGGTTGTACCAATACCGGACAACTGGACTGCCCATATCCAATAGTCGACCCCGACGCTTGGACTGTACTCTATTCCCGAAAGTGGCGGATACGCCAGCCAACCGGTCTGCGCGAATTCACCCACGCCCAGAGAAAGGTTAACCAGGATTACGCCGACAACGGTGAACCAGAAGCTCAGGTTGTTCAGGAACGGGAATGCAACGTCACGTGCGCCGATCTGCAGCGGAACCACCAGGTTCATCAGACCGATAACAAATGGCATTGCCACGAAGAAGATCATAATCACGCCGTGAGCCGTGAAGATCTGGTCGTAGTGGTGAGGAGGCAGGAAGCCTGCTTCACCTGCAGAAGCCAGCGCTTGCTGACTACGCATCATGATGGCGTCGGCAAAGCCACGAATCAACATGACGATTGCGACGATGACATACATGATGCCAAGGCGTTTGTGGTCAACAGAAGTCAGCCACTCTTTCCACAGGTAGGTCCACTTACCGAAGTAAGTGATAAGGCCCAGTAAGGCCGCACCACCGATGATAATGGCAGCAATCGTAACCATGACAATAGGTTCATGGAACGGAACTGCATCCAGCGTCAATTTTCCGAACATCGTATTCTTCCTCGGCCCCTTAGTGAGCGGATTCCGCGTGGCTCATGTCCATGCCTTCCATTCCTTCGTGTGCGCTGTGCTCACCTTCGGGTTGGGTCATGTCCATGCTCTTACCGTGAGCCATAAATTTGTTAATAACATCTTTAAACAAATCCGGTTTCACGTTGGAGAAGTATTCCACCTGGTTGTATTCGCTTGGCGCAGCCACTTTCTCGAACGCTGCCATGTCGCTCATGGTGTTCGTGGACTGTTTAGCTTTAGCAACCCATTGGTCGAATTCGGCGCGGTCCTTTGTTGCGATAGCCTTGAACTTCATACCGGAGAAGCCTGGTCCGCTATAACTTGCGGAGATACCATCATAAGTACCGACTTCGTTGGCGATCAGATGCAGTCGAGTCTGCATACCGGCCATGGCATAAATCTGGCTACCCAGACGCGGGATAAAGAAGGAGTTCATCACGGAGTTGGAAGTCACTTTGAATTCAACCGGAGTATTCGCCGGGAAGGCGATTTCATTCACGGTAGCGATACCCTGTTCCGGATAGATGAAGAACCATTTCCAGTCCATGGAAACCACTTCGATGGTAATGGGCTTCTCGTCATGCGCCAGCGGTTTGCTTGGCTCAAGAGCGTGAGTGGTTTTCCAGGTCAGAACGGCAAGGAAAATGATGATTAAGATCGGCACCGTCCAGACCACAGCTTCCACTTTATTGGAGTGTGACCAGTTCGGGCTGTACTTCGCATCTTTATTGCTTGCACGATACTTCCAGGCAAAACTAACAGCCATCAAGATGGCGGGAATAACGACAATCAACATCAGGCCAAATGCCGTCAGTATCAATGACCGTTGTTCCAGTCCAATCTGTCCTTTAGGGTCAAGCAGCGCAGAATTACAGCCACTGAGTAATGCAGTGCCTGCAATTAATGACAACCATCCCAAACTTTTATTGTATTTCCTGAGTCTCATTTAACGACCTCAATTCCACGGGACCGGGTGGCGTTTAAAGTGTGAGGGCATTTTACGGGAAGGTTACATTACTGTAAACATCTCTAGATCTGTGTTACTGGGTTCTGCCGTGCATGTCACATATGTTGCAATATATGTCGCTTTGGCTTTAAGAACCTGTTGCAACATCACGTTATAACGAAAGCGGGCAGGTGGGGGGCGTACTGAGGGCAATTGGTATAACCAATACGAAAATAAAACAATTGCTTAACAATTGATTATCAATAAACGGACAATTGAGGAACAAAAAATAAATCTTTCTTGGCTGAATCGAGTAAGGAAAATAGTATATATAAAAGGCGTCAATAATTTCCAAATTCTTTGGCGCACAAAATAACAAATATTATTTTTAGCAGTTGTTGCTTATTTCGCCGTTATAATTACGTAGGGTGATTACAACGACCAAATATGCTCGTCATACTTCAAGCTACAGGTGTGTTGGCTTTCCTCGCTCACCCCAGTCACTTACTTATGTAAGCTCCTGGGGATTTGCTGCGTCGCCGCGTGATTCGGCCTCTCGGCCTCTCCCCTACGGGGCCAGCGCAAGCGCTGTTCAAAACGCTCACGCCTTTTGTCCCGTAACTCGAATTATTTAGAGCATAAATATGCAACATCATGCCAGACGGGTTTTGCGCAATGCCAGATAATCAAGCAATCCACCAAAAACGACCCCGCAGACCGCGACTACCACTGAGACTTCAAGCAGTTCCGGCAGGAAGGAGAAGTTGGTGTAATCCAGCGCGTTCATGGTTAACAGCAGCAGCCAAACCAGCAGCAGGCAGCAGCCCGCAACTAGCGTCATTAATGCCAGACTGTATGCTCCACGAAATTCCGTGCGCGGAATGAAGCTTTCATTTTGCCAGCTATGTTCCAGGGTCTGGCGACATACCAGCAGCAGTATCAGACCGGGGATCGCGGCAAACACGGAGAACAGATAAAACGTCGGCCAGCCGTGTGCTTCGACAAACCAACCCGCTACCGGGCCAACGTAAACGCGACCAACGGCTGAAAGCGCGGAGAGCAGGGCGAACTGGGTCGCTGAGAAGGACTTATTGCACAGCGTCATTAATAAAGCGACAAATGCCGCCGTGCCCATTCCGCCGCACAGGTTTTCAAAGAAGACGGCCGCCGCCATGCTGAACATGTGTTTGTCAGTGATGGACAGTAGCCAGTAGCCCGCATTCGACGCCCCTTGCAAGATGCCGAAAATAAGCAATGCGCGGAACAGAGAGAGGCGCTGCATCAGGATCCCACCGTACAGCGCGCCAACAATGGTGGCCAGTAACCCCAGCGTCTTATTCACCACGCCAACTTCACCCGCATCAAACCCAACGCCGCGGATTAAAAAGGTGGTGGTCAGGCTCATGGCGAAAGCATCCCCGAGCTTATACAGCACAATAAGCAGCAGGATCAGCCATGCATTGTTACGACCAAAGAAGTCTCGCAGCGGAGCCGCAACCGCCTGTTCCAGCGTTTTAGGCACCGGAATGGTGTCAGTCGGTTCAGGTGCTAACAGGGTGGCGATGATACAGGGAATCAACAGCGCAGCCATCAGCCAGTACATCCCTTGCCAGCCCAGCCAGCGATCGGCCATCCACAAGGCCAATCCGCCTGAAACCAGCATCCCTAATCGATAGCCCAGCACGCTGATAGCCGCGCCGGTACCGCGGTCTTCTGCGGGCAATACGTCGGTTTTCCAGGCATCAAAGACGATATCCTGCGATGCCGAGCAAAAAGCGATCACTACTGCGAGTGCGGCCATCCAGCGTAACTGTGTGCCAGGCTCCAGAAAGCCCATCGCAGCGATAGAAATTAACAACAGCACCTGGGTCGCCAGCAGCCAGCCGCGACGTCGACCTAAAAACGGTGGCGTGTAACGGTCCATCAACGGGGACCAGAGAAATTTAAATACGTAGGCCTGACCGACCAGGGAAAAGAAACCGATGGTTTTAAGATCGATATTCTCGACTGTCATCCACGCCTGAAGCGTACCGGAGGTGAGTGCGAGCGGTAAACCGGAGGCGAACCCCAGAATGAGCAGGATAGCTGAACGTGGTTGCTGAAAAATACGTAAGTATTGACTGGACATGGGCTTCTATAGGCCCGACGAACGCCGGGCCATATGGGCAGAAATTAACGAGCGTTCTGCTTGATGAAATCGTGAACGCTGGTGTCCTGAGACATATCAGCGATGGTGTCGGTCAGCACGCTGTTAACGGCATCAGCGATATTTTTGTTAGAGGCTTGCAGTGCACCTTCAACAGAATAGCTTGCGCGGTAGTTTTTGGTCATCTTGTTGCCGTTGGCGGCGGTCGCAATGATGGCGATGTCTGCTTTGGTGGCGATGTTATAGCGCACGCTACCCTGAGACACGTCAGCATACAGCTGGCTAACAATGATTTGCAGGTTGACTGCACCGTTCGGTCCAATCATATAACCGCGTGCGGTCATCTGTTTTTCCAGTACTTCTTGCAGCAGGAAACGCAGGTCGCGGGACGCGGTCAGGGTCACCAACTGGTTGTCGCGGGTGACTTTTGCCAGCGCTTGATCCTGGCGCTGGTCGGCTCCGTTGATGCTAACGGTCACACCCATCAGGCTTGGGTCCTGCTGCGGCAGGGTAATTTTCGGGGAGACTTCAATAGTGGTCGGCGGTGTTGCGCATCCAGCTAACATAAACAGCGCGACAAACGGGACGAGAATTTTTTTAAACATGCCAGGGCTCTCAGCGAATCTAAATTGTATGGTTAGAGAAAATTCCCGCCATCATAACATCGCCAACGATGAGGGGAAGTGGGTAACGCATGTAAATTCATTGTGTTGTCCGTTTTATGACTTTGTGGAGACTATAAACGGACTTTTTGCAATAAATTGGAGTGAGGAATCAGTGAACTTCATCCGTTTGAATGAGAAAATCAGACAAGCGCTAATTTTTTGTTGCTAAGGTGTAATGAAAACGGTAAAAGCGGCTAGTATTTAAAGGGATGGGTGACATCTCAGCGTTGTCGGAGGAAAAATTTCATGATGATTCGTGAGCAAATAGAAGAAAAATTAAGGGCAGCGTTCGAACCCGTGTTCCTCGAAGTTGTGGATGAAAGCTATCGTCACAATGTCCCGGCTGGTTCTGAAAGCCACTTTAAGGTTGTACTGGTTAGCGATCGCTTTACAGGTGAACGTTTTCTTAATCGTCATCGGATGATTTACAGCACGTTAACGGCGGAGCTTTCCACAACCGTTCATGCGCTTGCCCTGCATACCTACACTATTAAGGAGTGGGAAGCGTTGCAGGATACGATTTTTGCATCGCCTCCGTGTCGTGGGGCGGGAAGCATCGCGTAAAAACGGATTTGCAACAACCGACGCTTTTCCAGTATGTTGCTACAGATTATGTGAAAACGGCCTGCGGGCCGTTTTGTTTTGTCTGAATTCTGGGGCAGTCGTACAGTATTCAGACAAAAATTAGCCGGGAATTGTGAAAAAAGCCGCAGCAACGCGCGATAACCGTTCTCGACTCATAAAAGTGATGCCGCTATAATGCGCGTCTTATTTTTCGGAATGTCTTCGGGATGATTCTGACGACAGGGAATGTGATTGCTTATGAGAACATCCCAGTTCCGCGAAGCCAACAACCTGTGCTTGCGGAGAAGAGTTGACCGAGCACTGTGATTTTTTGAGGTAACAAGATGCAAGTTTCAGTTGAAACCACTCAAGGCCTTGGCCGCCGTGTAACGATTACTATCGCTGCTGACAGCATCGAGACCGCTGTGAAAAGCGAGCTGGTCAACGTAGCGAAGAAAGTGCGTATTGACGGTTTCCGCAAAGGAAAAGTACCGATGAATGTTGTTGCTCAGCGTTATGGCGCGTCTGTTCGCCAGGACGTTCTGGGTGACCTGATGAGCCGCAACTTCGTTGACGCGATCATCAAAGAAAAAATCAATCCGGCTGGCGCACCGAACTACGTTCCGGGCGAATACAAACTGGGTGAAGATTTTACTTACGCGGTAGAGTTTGAAGTTTACCCGGAAGTTGAGCTGACTGGCCTGGAAGCAATCGAAGTTGAAAAACCGGTTGTTGAAGTTACCGACGCTGACGTTGACGTAATGCTGGACACCCTGCGCAAGCAGCAGGCTACCTGGAAAGACAAAGACGGCGCTGCTGATGCAGAAGACCGTGTAACCATCGACTTCACCGGTTCTGTAGACGGCGAAGAGTTCGAAGGCGGCAAAGCGTCTGACTTCGTACTGGCGATGGGCCAGGGTCGTATGATCCCGGGCTTTGAAGAAGGCGTTAAAGGCCACAAAGCTGGCGAAGAGTTCACTATCGACGTGACCTTCCCGGAAGAATACCACGCTGAAAACCTGAAAGGTAAAGCTGCGAAGTTCGTTATCAACCTGAAGAAAGTTGAAGAACGCGAACTGCCGGAACTGACTGAAGAATTCATCAAACGTTTCGGCGTTGAAGATGGTTCCGTAGCAGGTCTGCGCGCTGAAGTCCGTAAAAACATGGAACGCGAGCTGAAAGGCGCTGTGCGTAACCGCGTTAAGTCTCAGGCGATCGAAGGTCTGGTAAAAGCTAACGACATCGACGTTCCGGCTGCTCTGATCGACAGCGAAATCGACGTTCTGCGTCGTCAGGCTGCACAACGTTTCGGCGGCAACGAGAAACAAGCTCTGGAACTGCCGCGTGAACTGTTCGAAGAACAGGCTAAGCGTCGCGTAGTTGTTGGTCTGCTGCTGGGCGAAGTGATTCGTACCAACGAACTGAAAGCTGACGAAGATCGCGTTAAAGGCCTGATCGAAGAGATGGCTTCTGCTTACGAAGATCCGAAAGAAGTTGTTGAGTTCTACAGCAAAAACAAAGAGCTGATGGACAACATGCGTAACGTCGCTCTGGAAGAGCAGGCTGTTGAAGCCGTTCTGGCGAAAGCGAAAGTGACTGAAAAAGCCACTTCCTTCAACGAACTGATGAATCAGCAGGCGTAATTCGTCGCTTTTTTAGCTCGAATTTCGTACGCAAGCCCGTCACCTTTTGGTGGCGGGTTTTTTTTTGTCACGCATTTTGCATGGGAAGAGTGCGAAAACAGCGTTTCAGTGTTAGCGTTACAACAAAAGATTGTTATGCTTGAATTATGGCGATGTCGTACCCATTACTGAGGGACTAGCTGATAATCCGTCCATAAGGTTACAATCAGCACAGCAGGTTTTTTCAAATTTTATCCAGGAGACGGAAATGTCATACAGCGGCGAACGAGATAACTTTGCACCCCATATGGCGCTGGTGCCGATGGTCATTGAACAGACCTCACGTGGTGAGCGCTCTTTTGATATCTATTCTCGTCTACTTAAGGAACGCGTCATTTTTCTGACCGGCCAGGTCGAAGACCATATGGCTAACCTGATCGTGGCGCAGATGCTGTTCCTGGAAGCAGAAAACCCAGAAAAAGATATCTACCTGTACATCAACTCCCCTGGTGGAGTGATCACTGCCGGGATGTCTATCTATGACACCATGCAGTTTATTAAGCCGGACGTCAGCACCATTTGTATGGGCCAGGCGGCCTCAATGGGTGCGTTCCTGCTGACCGCCGGGGCGAAAGGCAAACGTTTTTGCCTGCCTAACTCTCGCGTCATGATCCACCAGCCTCTGGGCGGTTACCAGGGCCAGGCAACGGATATTGAAATTCATGCCCGTGAAATCCTGAAGGTAAAAGGGCGCATGAACGAACTTATGGCGCATCATACGGGTCAATCTCTTGAGCAGATTGAACGTGATACCGAGCGCGATCGCTTCCTCTCCGCTTCTGAAGCGGTAGAGTACGGTCTGGTCGACTCGATTTTGACCCATCGTAATTAATGCCCAGTGCGCAGGTGTGCCGCTATAATTACCTGGAGCGGCACAACGCTGACTAGCGTCTTGCGCCTGAGAATGGCATTTGCGTCGTCGTGTGCGGCACAAAGAACAAAGAAGAGGTTTTGACCCATGACAGATAAACGCAAAGATGGCTCGGGCAAATTGTTGTACTGCTCTTTTTGCGGCAAAAGCCAGCATGAAGTGCGTAAGCTGATTGCCGGTCCATCCGTGTATATCTGCGACGAATGTGTTGATTTATGCAACGACATCATTCGCGAAGAGATTAAGGAAGTAGCACCGCACCGTGAACGCAGTGCGCTGCCGACGCCACATGAAATTCGCAACCACCTGGACGATTACGTTATCGGTCAGGAGCAGGCGAAGAAAGTGCTGGCGGTCGCGGTATACAACCATTACAAACGTCTGCGCAACGGTGACACCAGCAATGGCGTCGAGTTGGGCAAAAGTAACATCCTGCTGATTGGCCCGACGGGTTCCGGTAAAACGCTGCTGGCTGAAACGCTGGCGCGCCTGCTGGACGTTCCGTTCACCATGGCTGATGCCACCACGCTGACCGAAGCCGGTTATGTGGGTGAAGATGTTGAAAATATTATTCAGAAGCTGTTGCAGAAGTGCGATTACGACGTGCAGAAAGCACAGCGTGGGATCGTCTATATCGATGAGATCGACAAGATTTCTCGTAAGTCTGATAACCCATCTATTACCCGTGACGTTTCCGGCGAAGGCGTACAGCAGGCGCTGTTGAAACTGATCGAAGGTACGGTTGCTGCCGTTCCGCCACAGGGTGGTCGTAAACATCCTCAGCAGGAATTCCTGCAGGTTGATACCTCCAAGATCCTGTTTATCTGCGGTGGTGCATTTGCCGGTCTGGATAAAGTCATTGCTAACCGTGTTGAAACCGGCTCCGGCATTGGTTTTGGCGCAACGGTAAAAGCACAGTCTGATAAAGCCAGCGAAGGTGAACTGCTGTCGCAGGTCGAACCGGAAGATCTGATCAAATTTGGTCTGATCCCTGAGTTCATCGGTCGTCTGCCGGTTGTGGCAACACTGAGCGAGCTGAGCGAAGAAGCGTTGATCCAGATCCTCAAAGAGCCGAAAAACGCCCTGACCAAGCAATACCAGGCGCTGTTCAATCTTGAAGGTGTCGATCTGGAATTCCGTGAGGAAGCGCTGGATGCGATCGCTAAGAAAGCGATGGCGCGTAAAACCGGTGCTCGTGGTCTGCGTTCTATCGTCGAAGCCGCGCTGCTCGACACCATGTACGATCTGCCTTCTATGGAAGACGTCGAAAAAGTGGTGATCGATGAGTCGGTGATTGGCGGTCAGAGCAAGCCATTGCTGATTTACGGTAAGCCGGAAGCGCAGCAGGCATCTGGCGAATAATTCATCAATTCATACAGACATTTAATTAAAAAGGGGGGATTTTATCTCCCCTTTTATTTTTCCGTAAACATGGCGTTGAATGTGTGGGAAACATCCCCATATACTGACATACATGTTAAAGGTGGTGTGAAGCACAGTCGTACCATCTGATTACCTGGCGGAAACTAAACTAAGAGAGAGCTCTATGAATCCTGAGCGTTCTGAACGCATTGAAATCCCCGTATTGCCGTTGCGCGATGTGGTGGTTTATCCGCACATGGTCATACCCTTATTTGTAGGGCGGGAAAAATCTATCCGTTGTCTGGAAGCGGCTATGGACCATGATAAAAAAATCATGCTGGTCGCACAGAAAGAAGCGTCAACGGATGAGCCGGGTGTAAACGATCTTTTCACCGTCGGGACCGTGGCCTCTATTTTGCAGATGCTGAAACTGCCTGACGGCACCGTAAAAGTGCTGGTCGAGGGGTTACAGCGTGCGCGTATTTCTGCGCTGTCTGACAACGGCGAGCATTTCTCTGCGAAAGCAGAGTACCTTGACTCGCCTGCTATTGATGAGCGCGAACAGGAAGTGCTGGTGCGTACCGCTATCAGCCAGTTCGAAGGCTATATCAAGCTGAACAAGAAAATCCCACCAGAAGTGCTGACGTCGCTGAACAGCATTGACGATCCTGCACGTCTGGCGGATACCATCGCTGCACACATGCCGCTGAAGCTGGCTGACAAGCAGTCCGTGCTGGAGATGTCCGACGTTAACGAACGTCTGGAATATCTGATGGCGATGATGGAGTCTGAAATCGATCTGCTGCAGGTTGAGAAACGCATTCGCAACCGTGTGAAAAAGCAGATGGAAAAATCTCAGCGCGAGTACTATCTGAACGAGCAGATGAAAGCTATTCAGAAAGAACTCGGTGAGATGGACGATGCACCGGACGAAAACGAAGCGTTGAAGCGTAAAATCGACGCGGCGAAAATGCCGAAAGAGGCAAAAGAGAAAGCGGAAGCAGAACTGCAGAAGCTGAAAATGATGTCTCCTATGTCGGCGGAAGCGACTGTGGTGCGTGGCTACATCGACTGGATGGTACAGGTGCCGTGGAATGCGCGTAGCAAGGTCAAAAAAGACCTGCGTCAGGCGCAGGAAATCCTCGATACCGACCATTATGGTCTGGAGCGCGTCAAAGACCGTATCCTTGAGTACCTCGCGGTTCAAAGCCGTGTAAATAAAATCAAGGGGCCGATCCTGTGTCTGGTTGGACCGCCGGGGGTAGGTAAAACCTCTCTGGGGCAGTCCATTGCGAAGGCAACAGGGCGTAAATACATCCGTATGGCGCTGGGCGGCGTGCGTGATGAAGCCGAAATTCGTGGCCACCGCCGGACCTATATCGGTTCTATGCCGGGTAAACTGATCCAGAAAATGGCCAAAGTGGGCGTTAAAAACCCGCTGTTCCTGCTTGATGAGATCGACAAAATGTCTTCCGACATGCGTGGCGATCCGGCTTCCGCACTGCTTGAGGTGCTGGATCCAGAGCAGAACGTGGCGTTCAGCGATCACTACCTGGAAGTGGACTACGATCTCAGCGACGTAATGTTTGTTGCGACCTCTAACTCCATGAATATTCCGGCACCGTTGCTGGATCGTATGGAAGTGATCCGTCTGTCCGGTTATACCGAAGACGAAAAGCTGAACATTGCCAAACGTCACCTGTTGCCGAAACAGATTGAGCGTAATGCGCTGAAAAAAGGTGAGCTGACGGTCGACGATAGCGCCATTGTGGGCATTATTCGTTACTACACCCGTGAAGCAGGCGTACGTAGTCTGGAACGTGAAATCTCTAAACTGTGCCGTAAAGCGGTGAAACAGCTGCTGCTGGATAAATCGCTGAAACATATTGAGATCAATGGCGACAACCTGCACGATTATCTGGGTGTACAGCGCTTTGACTATGGCCGCGCGGACAACGAAAACCGCGTTGGTCAGGTGACGGGTCTGGCGTGGACGGAAGTGGGCGGCGATCTGCTGACTATCGAAACCGCCTGCGTACCGGGTAAAGGTAAGTTGACCTACACCGGTTCTCTGGGTGAAGTCATGCAGGAGTCGATTCAGGCTGCGCTGACCGTGGTGCGTGCGCGTGCGGAAAAACTGGGTATTAACCCGGACTTTTACGAAAAACGCGACATCCACGTTCACGTACCTGAAGGGGCTACGCCGAAAGACGGTCCAAGTGCGGGTATTGCTATGTGTACTGCGCTGGTTTCTTGTCTTACCGGTAACCCAGTTCGCGCCGACGTGGCGATGACGGGTGAGATCACCCTGCGTGGTCAGGTTCTGCCTATCGGTGGTTTGAAAGAAAAACTGCTGGCGGCACACCGTGGCGGCATTAAGACGGTCTTAATTCCCGATGAGAACAAACGTGACCTGGAAGAGATTCCGGACAACGTAATTGCCGATCTTAATATTCACCCGGTGAAACGTATTGAGGAAGTTCTGACTCTTGCATTGCAAAATGAACCCTCTGGAATGCAGGTTGTGACGGCAAAATAGTGACCTCGCGCAAAGAGCATTAATAAAAACAGGGCTGGCAGGCCATTTCGGGCTTGCCAGCCTTTTTTTGTATAGCTAATTTAGATAACGGATTAGGCTTGCCATCATTAACGGGTGTTGTAAGGGCATGGCAGGCCTGATATAACTGCTGCGCGGTCGCACTTTGAAGGATTCAGGTGCGATATAAATTATAAAGAGGAAGAGAAGAGTGAATAAATCTCAACTGATCGACAAAATTGCTGCAGGGGCTGATATCTCTAAAGCTGCGGCTGGACGTGCGTTAGATGCAATTATTGCTTCTGTTACCGAATCTCTGAAAGAAGGTGATGACGTAGCGCTGGTAGGTTTTGGTACTTTTGCCGTTAAAGAGCGTGCTGCCCGTACTGGTCGCAACCCGCAAACAGGTAAAGAGATCACCATCGCCGCGGCTAAAGTACCGGGCTTCCGTGCAGGTAAAGCACTGAAAGACGCGGTAAACTAAGTGATTTCCCCTTTGGGGATGTGACGAAGTACAAGGGCGCATCGACTGATGTGCCTTTTTTATTTGTAATTCCGGTACTTTCTACGCGTTGTGGGCTGACAATTGCCCCTGTTTCTTGTCACAATAGACCTTTGTGCGCAGCGTTCAGGAAACGCTATGCTGCGTGAAGCATATATACTCAAAATCCTTGTTGCCGTTGTTGTCATCAACGCGGGGGCAGCAGAGAGGATAACGCGTATAGTCATCTACAGCGGAGTGTGGTTACACCATGATGGACAGCTTACGCACGGCTGCTAACAGTCTCGTGCTCAAGATTATTTTCGGTATCATTATCGTGTCGTTCATTTTGACCGGCGTGAGTGGTTACCTGATTGGCGGGGGCAATAACTTCGCCGCCAAAGTGAATGGCCAGGAGATCAGCCGCGGGCAGTTCGAGAATGCGTTCAACAGCGAACGTAACCGCATGCAGCAACAGCTGGGCGATCAATACTCCGAGCTGGCCGCGAACGAAGGTTATATGAAAACGCTGCGTCAGCAGGTGCTGAATCGTCTTGTTGACGAAGCACTGCTGGATCAGTATTCCCGCGAGCTTAAGCTCAACATCAGCGACGATCAGGTTAAACAGGCCATTTTCGCCACGCCTGCGTTCCAGGTGGACGGCAAGTTTGATAACAACCGCTACAACGCGATTGTCAATCAAATGGGAATGACTGCAGACCAGTATGCTCAGGCATTACGTAATCAGCTTACGACACAGCAGCTGATTAACGGTGTTGCCGGTACGGACTTCATGCTGAAAGGCGAAACGGACGAACTGGCGGCGCTGGTCGCACAGCAGCGTATCGTGCGCGAGGCGACGATTGACGTTAACGCACTGGCCGCGAAGCAGTCTGTTACCGAGCAGGAAGTTGCCAGCTACTACGAGCAGAATAAAAACAACTTTATGACGCCGGAACAGTTCCGCGTGAGCTACATCAAGCTGGACGCTGCTGCTATGCAGGAGACGGCCAGCGATGCTGATATTCAGTCTTACTATGACCAGCATCAGGATCAGTTCACTCAGCCGCAGCGTAACCGCTACAGCATCATTCAGACCAAAACGGAAGATGAAGCTAAAGCGGTACTGGACGAGCTGAACAAAGGCGGTGATTTTGCTGCGCTGGCGAAAGAAAAATCTGCCGATATCATCTCTGCCCGTAAAGGCGGCGATATGGGATGGCTGGAAGATTCCACCACCCCGGATGAGCTGAAAAATGCTGGTCTGAAAGAAAAAGGCCAACTGTCTGGCGTAATTAAGTCTTCCGTTGGTTTCCTCGTTGCGCGTCTTGACGACGTACAGCCTGCGCAAGTTAAACCGCTGAGCGAAGCCCGTGACGAGATTGCGGCAAAAGTGAAGCAGGAAAAAGCGCTGGATGCGTACTATGCGCTGCAGCAGAAAGTCAGCGACGCGGCCAGCAATGATAACGAATCTCTGGCGGGTGCAGAGCAGGCTGCGGGTATGAAAGCGGTTGAAACGGGCTGGTTTAGCCGTGACAGCCTGCCGGAAGAACTGAATTTCAAACCAGTCGCTGACATCATTTTCAATGGTGGTCTGGTTGGTGAGAACGGTACGCCTGGCAGTAACTCCGATATCATCACCGTGGACGGCGATCGTGCGTTCGTGCTGCGTATTGCAGAGCACAAAGCCGAAGCCGTGAAGCCACTGGCTGAAGTGAAAGAGCAGGTAACTGCGCTCGTTAAGCACAATAAAGCAGAGCAGCAGGCGAAGCTTGATGCCGATAAACTGCTGGCGGATCTGAAAGCCGGTAAAGGCGATGAAGCGATGAAAGCGGCGGGTCTGAGCTTTGGCGAGGCGAAAACGCTGAGCCGTACGGGTCAGGATCCGCTGAGCCAGGCTGCCTTTGGTCTGAGCCTGCCGGCGAAAGACAAACCGAGCTACGGCGTCGCGAACGACATGCAGGGTAACGTTGTTCTGTTGGCGTTGGACGAGGTGAAAGCCGGTTCTATGCCTGAAGCGCAGAAGAAAGCGATGGTTCAGGGGATCACTCAGAACAACGCGCAGATTGTCTTCGAAGCGCTGATGAGCAACCTGCGTAAAGCCGCAAAAATTAAAATCGGGGATGCGCTGGAACAGCAGCAATAACCGAGGCAGTTCGCAAAAAATTGCAAAAAGTTGTATCTACCAAAGGCCGCTTTCGCGGCCTTTTCCATTTCTGATATTTGCCGTTTGTCTGCCGTTCTGCACCTCGCTATCGTGATTCCACTGTTAACAAACAAGGAGAAAACAGTATGAAACATGGAATCAAAGCTCTGCTTATCACTCTTTCATTGACCTGCGCTGGTATGGCCCAAACCGCATTGGCGGCTGAGCCTGTCGCCAAAAGCCAGGCGACTCAAACCAAAGCGGAAAACCCAGGGGCGGCACAAAGCAAAGCCACACAGCCCGCTAAAGCAAGCGACGATGAGGGCACCAGGGTAAGCATCAACAACGCTTCTGCGGAGGATTTAGCGCGAGTTATGAATGGCGTGGGTCTAAAGAAAGCGCAGGCGATTGTGAGCTATCGTGAGGAGTACGGGCCGTTTAAAACGGTGGACGATTTAAAGCAGGTGCCGGGCATGGGCAGTTCACTGGTTGAGCGTAACCTGGCAGTTTTAACACTTTAATAACTTGCAGAGCGCTGAAAGTTTGCCAGACTGTAGAGGTCATACCAGTTATGACCTCTTTACCCAAAAATCTGTTCCTATAAAAACAACGTAAGGCTCCTGCGCTATGCAAACACAAATCAAAGTTCGTGGTTTTCATCTTGATGTCTATCAGCACGTTAACAATGCCCGCTATCTGGAGTTTCTGGAAGAAGCCCGCTGGGATGGTCTGGAAAACAGCGACAGCTTTCAGTGGATGACAGCACACAACATCGCTTTTGTGGTCGTGAATATTAATATCAACTACCGCCGTCCTGCGGTGCTGAGCGACCTGCTGACTATCACCAGTCAAGTTCAACAGTTAAATGGCAAAAGTGGTGTGTTAAATCAGACCATTACTCTGGAGCCGGAAGGGCAGGTGGTGGCAGACGCGCTGATTACGTTCGTCTGTATTGATTTGAAAACGCAAAAAGCGTTGCCGCTGGAAGGGGAGTTGCGCGAAAAACTGGAGCAGATGGTGCAGTAGTGGCTGCGACTGCCGGAAGGCGACGCTCAAGCGTCTTATCCGGCCTACAAGAGTTGCTGCAACTGCATGTAGGCCGGATAAGCAAAGCGCCATCCGGCAATACAATCACTTTAACCCGGTTTTCTGCTTCATTGCCGCCATCACTGCCGATTTATCCGCCAGATAATGGTTCAGGCCGTTGGCACGCAGATTACACGCCGCACAGTGACCGCAACCGTCACCTTTGATGCCGTTATAGCAGGTCAGCGTTTCTTCGCGTACCAGGTCCAGCTTGCCCCAATAATCGGCCAGTGCCCAGGTTTCGGCTTTATCGATCCACATCAGTGGGGTTTCAAAGCGAATATCTTTCGCCATCCCCAGGCTTACAGCATGGTTCAGGGCTTTAACGAACTCATCGCGACAGTCCGGATAGCCGGAGAAATCGGTCTCACAAACGCCGGTAATGACCGCCTCTGCCTGCACCTGGTACGCGTAAATTGCTGCCAGCGTTAAGAACAGAATATTGCGTCCTGGCACAAAGGTATTGGGAATGCCGTTCGCATCCGGTTCGTAATCGGGTACCGGAATGTTATCGCGGGTCAGGCTGCTGACAGCCAGTTCACTGAGCAATGTGACATCAAGCACTTTGTGCGCGCGCGCGCCAAGTTTTAAGGCCAGGTCACGTGCGACATCAATCTCAGCGCGATGGCGCTGACCATAATCAAAGGTCACGCAGTGCACTTCATCATACTGATGCAGCGCTTGCGCCAGACAAGTCGTGGAGTCCTGACCTCCACTGAATACAACAACGGCACGTTTCATGGCTTTTCCTGACAAAATAACGAAGCCCTTATGGTAGCGCCTGGGCGTGCCGTCGACCAGCTTCTTCACGCGGAAGGAGGTGGCAGCCAGGCTTCGGTAAACTCGAACCAGCCACGAGGATTCAGGCGTACGCCGTTCACGCCCGGTGGCGCGCTGATGCGATAGTGATAATTGAACAGTGGCGTCAGGGTAGCGTCATGCATTAGCGTGGCGAAAACTTGTTGTAAAGCCGCGTGGCGATCGTCCTCATCGGCCTGAATTTGAAGGGCATCCAGGGTCGTTTGCAAATGTGTATATGCTGGCGCATTCAATACATGTGACCAGAGCTGATCACAGCGCAACCACTGTTCGAGAGTATATTCAGGTGCCTCACCAATCAGCCTGTCGCCCATCATCAGATCGGCCTGGGCTAAGGGATGATCGCCATCCCAGTTTTTAGCATTATGAAAAATAAGCGTTAATTCACAGCCGAGCAGCGCCAACGCCTGGCGAAGCTGTTCAGCCATAGCGTGAAGTTCTACCGGCAGGTGATAAGCCAGCGTCAGCTTTTCCGGCAGCGCTACCTCGTCGAGTTCATCCCATTGCGGGATAGTCCATCCGGGGAGCAGTGCATTGCTTGGCGTGATCAGATTTTCATCCACTTCAAGCGTTTGTAGCAGGGAAGAACGGTGGATGATATTGATCAGTCTACGGGCCTGCTGCGTATTCAGTCGCGCGCTTTTTCTGAGCGTGAGATAGCAAAAACCAAGACTGATCCCGCTGCTTACCTGGCTTAGCATAGGCAACTCTTCGGGTTTACCAATCGCAATTTGCACCGGATGGCGACAGCTGGTGCCCAGATCCTGGGAGAAGAGCTGCGGGGTTATCCAGTATTCAATGGCTTTTAGCAGCGGATGACTCAGATGGTAGTGATCGTGACTCTCGATACGCACCAGCTCAGGAGTAAACAGCGTCAGCCGGAACGGGCCGGTACCCACAAACGGGTGCTCAGGATGCGCCAGGTGACTGCTGTAGCTTGCCAGACGGTGCGCCAGCCAGTAGTCGGGACGATGCAGAATAAAGGTCAGACACTGGGGATGCGTCACCTCAATGCGCTTTACGCTGATAAACAGCTTATTCAGCGCGGGGAGTTCTAACAGCTTCAGCAACTGCTGATGTAGCTGTGTGCTGCTGACCGCATCGCCGTTATGCCAGTACAGGGTGGAACGAATATAGAAATCCCAGCGCAGGCCGTCAGCGGAGATATTCCAGTGGTGGGCTAAGTCTCCACAGGGACGTTGCGTAGTGCTGTCAAACCGGGTCAGGCCAGAGAAAACTTGTCCAGCGAGGTGTTGCTCTGCGCGACCGGGGAGAAATCCGGGGTGCAAGGGGTCGAGCTGGCGGTAATAGGGAATACGTAGGGTTGGCGTGTCGTTTTGCCACTGACCGCCCATAAACGGTTGTAGCAGTGTTCTTAATTCGCCCGGCGCCAGCTGAGCCAGTTCCAGTACGCTAAGCTGCTCTCCCTTTTGCAGCGCCTGTTCCATCATGGTGTTGCGCAGTGAATCTGGCGTCACTAAAAACCGCAGCTGCCCGCGTTTCCCGCGCCCCGACTGAGCATGCCACTCCAGCCAGCCCGCATCCTGCGCTTGCTTTAGCAGGGTACGCACATGGCGTTCGCTACAAAAACAGCGTTCGGCCAGTTCCCCGACGGTCACCGACTGCGGTTCGCCGTTCGAGGGCAGCCACAGGCGTTGGTACTGGTTCAGGCGATTAAGCAGACGCATTGATACTTTTTCCTTCAGGATGTTCGCTAACGGTTTATGCGTAGAGAAACCCGGAACAATTCATTTTATCTATTCACTATTACTTCCGTATATCTCAGGTGATACTGGATCACAAGTTAACCGCGTCACAGTGTGGAGAAAGAAATGGCTCGTCTGGCTGCATTTGATATGGATGGCACCCTTTTGATGCCGAATCACCATTTAGGTGACGAAACGCTTTCAACGCTGTCGCGCCTGCGTGAACGCGATATTACTCTGACATTTGCTACCGGTCGCCATGTGCTTGAGATGCGCCATATTTTAGGCTCGATCTCGCTGGACGCCTTTTTGATCACGGGTAACGGCACGCGCATTCACTCTGTTGAGGGCGATGTGTTACACCGTCAGGATCTGGATCCGAATGTCGCGGATATTGTGTTGCATCAGAAGTGGGACACTACCGCCAGCATGCATGTCTTTAATGACAATGGCTGGTTCACCGGACAAGAGATCCCCTCGCTGCTGCAGGCGCATGTGTATAGCGGATTTCGCTACCAGATCGTCGATGTGAAACGTATTCCGGCGCATCAGGTTACGAAAGTCTGTTTCTGTGGCGATCATGACTCTTTGATCCAATTGCGAATTCAACTGAATGAAGCGCTGGGTGAACAGGCGAATCTCTGTTTTTCCGCGTTTGATTGCCTTGAGGTGCTGCCGCTGGGCTGTAATAAAGGATCCGCGTTGGCGGTATTGAGCGACCATTTAGGTTATTCAATGGCCGAGTGTATGGCGTTTGGCGATGCCATGAACGATCGCGAAATGTTAGGCAGCGTTGGGCGCGGCCTGATTATGGGTAACGCGATGCCGCAACTGATTGCTGAACTGCCTCATTTATCGGTGATTGGGCATTGCCGTAATCAGGCAGTGTCACACTTTTTGACGCATTGGCTGGACAATCCACATCTACCTTATTCCCCCGAATGAGAGATCCCTTCCAGCAAGCCAGACTTCGCGTCTGGCTTTTTTTTATCCCATTAATGGGTGTTCAGTAGTTGGGCAAGCTCCGCTTTCCACGGCGTTAAATCACCGATGTGCGCGTCGACCCACTGTGGGTTGTAGTAGGTTTCCAGATAGCGTTCGCCGCTGTCACACAACAGTGTCACCAGCGAACCGGTAACGCCTGCATCGCGCATACGGGCGGCAAGTTGTAGCGTTCCCCACATGTTTGTGCCGGTAGAGGCGCCGACCTTGCGGCCCAACTGCGTTTCCAGCCAGTGTGCGGTGGCCACGCTTGCGGCATCCGGCACGCGCAGCATTTCATCGACCACGTCAGGAATGAAAGACGGTTCGACACGCGGGCGGCCAATGCCTTCAATTTTACTTCCTACCGGACTGCGTAACGTGGCATCGCGATCCTGCCAGAAGGGCAGAAAGACCGAGTTTTCCGGGTCTACCACCATCAGTTGAGTATCGTAGCCCTGACAGCGAATATAGCGGCCAATGGTTGCTGAGGTGCCACCGGTTCCGGCGCTCATCACAATATGGCGGGGAACGGGGTTGGGCTCGCACTGCATCTGACGAAAGATGCTGTCGGCGATATTATTATTGCCGCGCCAGTCGGTGGCGCGCTCAGCGTAAGTGAACTGGTCCATGTAATGACCGTTCAGCTCACGCGCCAGTTGCTCAGAGGCCGCATAGATTTCGCAGGCGCTTTCCACGAAATGACAGCGACCGCCGTAAAATTCAATCTGTTCAACTTTACGTTTTGCCGTACAGGAAGGCATGACGGCAATAAATGGCAACCCTAACAGTCGAGCGAAATAAGCCTCAGAGACCGCCGTTGAACCGGACGATGATTCAATGATGGTGGTGCCTTCTTTGATCCAGCCATTGCACAATCCGTACAGAAACAGTGAGCGCGCCAGACGATGCTTCAGACTCCCGGTCGGATGCGTGCTCTCATCTTTTAAATAGAGCTGAATGCCCGGGAACGCCGGTAGCGACAGGCGAATGAGATGCGTATCCGCAGAACGCTGATAATCCGCGTTGATTTCATTGATGGCGTTTTTAACCCAGGAGCTATTCATCATTAATAGATATCCATTTGTCATTTTGTGCCCAGAATAGCGAAAAGCACGGAAAAAATTGTTGCCATTTAGCCTTTAAAATAGAATGTAAGGAGAAAATTCTTCTCTGTGGAGTGGATATGTTAGACAAAATTGACCGCAAGCTACTCGGCTTACTGCAACAGGACTGCACCCTTTCTTTGCAGGCATTAGCAGATGCCGTTAATCTGACTACCACCCCCTGCTGGAAACGTCTCAAACGACTTGAGGATGACGGTATCCTGCTGGGCAGAGTCGCCCTGTTGGATCCAGAAAAACTGGGGCTGGGACTCACCGCGTTTGTGCTGATCAAAACTCAGCATCACAGCAGCGAATGGTATTGCCGCTTTGTCACTGAAGTGACCGGAATGCCCGAGGTTCTGGGGTTCTGGCGTATGGCAGGGGAGTATGACTACCTGATGCGAGTGCAGGTTGCTGATATGAAAAGCTATGATGAATTCTATAAGCGCCTGGTGAACAGCGTACCGGGCCTGTCTGACGTCACCTCCAGCTTTGCCATGGAACAGATTAAATACACAACTGCTCTACCTATTGAATAATTCTCCCGGCGCTTATTGCCGGAAATCTTGTCAGGATATAACGCGTGCGATTATTTGCTCAATTAAGCTGGTACTTCCGCCGGGAGTGGCGTCGCTACCTCGGGGCAGTGGCCTTGCTTATCATCATCGCTATCCTTCAGCTTATTCCGCCGAAAGTGGTCGGGATCATTGTGGATGGCGTGACGACTCAACGCTTCACCACCGAGCGGCTGCTGATGTGGGTGGGGACAATTGCCCTGATTGCCGTGGTGGTTTATTTGCTGCGTTATGTCTGGCGCGTGCTGCTGTTTGGCGCATCCTACCAACTGGCGGTTGAACTGCGGGAAGATTATTACCGTCAGTTGAGTCGCCAGCATCCAGAATTTTATCTGCGGCACCGTACGGGCGATCTGATGGCGCGTGCCACCAACGATGTCGATCGCGTCGTATTTGCCGCCGGAGAAGGGGTGCTGACGCTGGTAGATTCGCTGGTTATGGGGTGTGCGGTGCTGATCGTGATGTCAACGCAGATAAGTTGGCAACTGACGCTCATTGCGCTGCTGCCGATGCCGGTGATGGCGTTGATGATCAAACGTTACGGTGATCGACTCCATAACCGTTTTAAGCTGGCGCAGGCGGCGTTTTCCAGTCTCAACGATCGTACTCAGGAAAGCCTGACCAGTATTCGTATGATCAAGGCCTTTGGGCTGGAGGATCGGCAGTCGGCATTATTTGCCGCTGATGCTGAAGATACCGGTAAGAAAAACCTGCGTGTGGCGCGCATTGACGCCCGCTTTGATCCTACGATTTATATCGCCATTGGTATGGCTAACCTGCTGGCGATTGCCGGGGGAAGCTGGATGGTGGTTCACGGCTCGCTGACGCTCGGGCAGCTCACCAGCTTTATGATGTATCTCGGTCTGATGATTTGGCCGATGCTGGCGCTGGCCTGGATGTTTAACATCGTAGAACGCGGCAGCGCCGCGTATAGCCGAATTCGCGCCATGCTGGCAGAAGCGCCGGTAGTGGATGACGGTACTGAACCGGTGCCGGAAGGACGCGGCGAGCTGGCGGTGGCGATTCGCGAATTTTGTTACCCTCAAACCACCCACCCGGCGCTGGAAAATGTGAATTTCCAGCTCAAACCTGGACAGATGCTGGGCATCTGTGGTCCGACCGGCGCGGGAAAAAGTACGGTACTGTCGCTGATCCAGCGTCATTTTGATATCACCCAGGGCGATGTGCGCTTTCATGATATCCCATTAACGCGCTTACAGCTGGATAGCTGGCGCAGCCGACTGGCGGTTGTCAGCCAGACACCATTCCTGTTTTCCGATACCGTCGGTAATAACATCGCCTTAGGACGCCCGCAGGCCACGCAGGAAGAGATCGAGCATGTGGCGCGCCTTGCCAGCGTTCATGAGGATATTTTACGTCTTCCTCAGGGCTACGACACCGAAGTGGGCGAACGCGGGGTGATGCTGTCAGGCGGGCAAAAACAGCGTATTTCTATCGCTCGAGCGTTACTGCTGAACGCTGAAATTCTGATTCTGGATGATGCGCTGTCGGCGGTGGACGGTCGTACCGAGCATCAGATCCTACATAACCTGCGCCAGTGGGGCGAAGGCAGAACCGTGATTATCAGCGCACACCGTTTATCGGCTCTGACGGAAGCCAGCGAGATTATCGTGATGCAGCATGGGCATATTGCTCAGCGCGGTGAGCATGAATCTTTAGTGCAACAGCCCGGTTGGTATCGCGACATGTACCGCTATCAGCAACTTGAAGCGGCGCTGTCTGATGCACCAGAGATAAACGAGGAGGCGGCTAATGCGTAGTTTCGGGCAATTATGGCCAACTCTGAAAAGACTGCTGGCGTATGGTTCCCCATGGCGAAAACAGCTGGCGATTGCGGTAGTTATGCTGTGGGTGGCGGCTGCGGCGGAAGTCAGCGGTCCGCTGCTCATTAGCTATTTTATCGATAACATGGTGGCGAAGAACAATCTGCCATTGGCGATGGTTGCCGGGCTGGTTGCGGCCTATGTCGGTCTGCAACTGCTGGCGGCAGGTCTGCATTACGCTCAGTCATTGCTGTTTAACCAGGCGGCGGTTGGCGTAGTACAACAGTTACGCACCGACGTAATGGACGCTGCGCTGCGTCAGCCGCTCAGTGCTTTTGATACTCAGCCCGTCGGGCAGCTTATCTCCCGCGTGACCAATGATACTGAAGTTATTCGCGACCTTTACGTGACGGTGGTCGCAACGGTCCTGCGCAGCGCGGCCTTAATCGGCGCGATGTTAGTGGCAATGTTCAGCCTGGAATGGCGCATGGCGCTGGTGGCAATGGCCATTTTCCCAGCCGTGCTGGTGGTGATGGTGATTTACCAACGCTACAGCACCCCGATTGTGCGCCGGGTGCGCGCTTATCTGGCGGATATTAACGATGGCTTTAACGAAGTCATCAACGGCATGAGCGTTATCCAGCAGTTCCGCCAGCAGGCAAGGTTTGGCGAGAGAATGGGCGAGGCCAGCCGCTCGCACTATATGGCGCGTATGCAAACCCTGCGACTGGATGGTTTTTTGCTGCGTCCGCTGCTGAGCCTGTTCTCGGCACTGATCCTCTGCGGTTTGCTGATGCTGTTCAGTTTTACCTCTGGCACCTCCATCGAGGTTGGCGTGCTGTACGCGTTCATCAGCTACCTCGGCCGTTTGAACGAACCGCTGATCGAGCTGACCACCCAGCAATCAATGCTGCAGCAGGCGGTTGTCGCTGGTGAGCGAGTGTTCGAACTGATGGACGGGCCTCGTCAGCGCTATGGTGAAGACGATCGCCCGCTCAAAAGCGGAGACATTGAGGTGGATAACGTTTCATTTGCCTATCGCGACGACAATCTGGTGCTGCAAAACATCAGTCTGTCCGTGCCTTCGCGCAGCTTTGTGGCTTTGGTCGGACACACAGGCAGCGGCAAAAGCACGCTGGCCAGCCTGCTGATGGGATATTACCCGCTGACGCAGGGGGAAATCCGCCTTGACGGACGTCCGTTGTCTTCTCTGAGCCACGGTGCGTTACGTCAGGGCATCGCGATGGTGCAGCAGGATCCGGTGGTGATGGCGGATACCTTCCTGGCAAACGTCACGCTGGGTCGCGATATCTCAGAAGAGCGGGTCTGGCAGGCGCTGGAGACCGTGCAACTGGCTGAACTGGCTCGGGGCTTGAGCGAGGGGATTCATACCCGGCTGGGCGAGCAGGGCAATAATCTCTCCGTTGGGCAGAAACAGCTGCTGGCGCTGGCGCGGGTATTGGTTGAAACGCCGCAGGTGCTGATCCTCGATGAAGCCACGGCCAGTATTGATTCCGGTACTGAACAGGCCATTCAGCACGCGCTGGCGGCGGTCCGTGAACACACTACGCTGGTGGTGATTGCGCATCGGTTATCGACGATTGTCGATGCGGATACCATTCTGGTGCTGCATCGCGGTCAAGCGGTTGAGCGTGGTACGCACCAGCAATTACTGGCGGCGCAAGGCCGTTACTGGCAGATGTATCAGCTGCAGCTGGCGGGCGAAGAGTTAGCCGCCAGCACGCAAGAGGATGCTGTTATCGCCTGACGGCGCAGTGCTTATCCGGCCACGCGGTATCGTAGGCCGGGTAAGGCGTTTACGCCGCCATCCGGCAATCAACAATCTGGTGCAAAAATGTAACGCACTATGCACCGTTATAGTGCGTTTTTTCTTTTTCTCTCCCGATAGTACCCGGCGAACCTGAATCATTCCGCGTTTTTCATTCCTGGCACACCCCTTGCAATATTCCTCTCGTGTATCTGCAGCCACTACTGAATTCTGACTGGAGGGGATCTATGAAGCTGGTTACCGTGGTAATCAAACCGTTCAAACTGGAAGACGTCCGTGAAGCACTGTCGTCTATTGGTATTCAGGGGCTGACCGTCACCGAAGTGAAGGGATTTGGCCGACAGAAAGGTCATGCTGAGCTGTACCGTGGGGCTGAATATAGCGTCAATTTTCTGCCAAAGGTGAAGATTGATGTGGCGATTGCCGACGACCAACTGGATGGCGTGATTGATGTCATCAGTAAGGCGGCATACACCGGAAAAATTGGCGACGGCAAAATCTTCGTCGCCGAGCTGCAACGTGTGATTCGTATTCGTACCGGCGAAGCCGACGAAGCCGCACTGTAACTTCTGGCACACAGTGATAGGAAACCAAAAAATGAAGATAGCAACGATGAAAACGGGTATTGCTTCACTGGCGCTACTGCCGGGACTGGCAATGGCGGCACCGGCGGTTGCGGATAAAGCAGATAACGCTTTTATGATGATCTGTACCGCGCTGGTGCTGTTTATGACTATCCCTGGCATTGCGTTGTTCTACGGCGGTTTGATTCGCGGTAAGAACGTGCTGTCGATGTTGACTCAGGTGACGGTGACATTCGCTCTGGTTTGTATTCTATGGGTGGTTTATGGCTACTCACTGGCCTTTGGCGAAGGGAATAATTTCTTCGGCAACTTCAACTGGGTATTGCTGAAGAACATCGCGCTGACGGCGGTCACGGGGAGCTTCTACCAGTACATTCACGTTGCTTTTCAGGGATCTTTTGCCTGCATCACCGTTGGGCTGATTGTCGGGGCGCTGGCTGAGCGTATTCGTTTCTCTGCGGTGCTGATTTTTGTGGTGGTGTGGTTAACGCTGTCGTACATCCCCATTGCACATATGGTCTGGGGCGGCGGATTGCTGGCTTCTCACGGCGCACTGGATTTTGCCGGCGGGACGGTCGTGCACATCAACGCAGCGATTGCCGGTCTGGTTGGTGCGTATCTGATTGGTAAACGCGTCGGTTTTGGCAAAGAAGCCTTTAAACCGCATAACCTGCCGATGGTCTTCACCGGTACCGCTATTCTCTACATTGGTTGGTTTGGCTTTAACGCCGGTTCAGCGGGAACGGCGAATGAAATTGCTGCACTGGCCTTCGTCAATACCGTGGTCGCCACCGCTGCCGCCATCCTCGGATGGATCTTCGGTGAATGGGCGCTGCGTGGCAAACCGTCTCTGCTGGGCGCCTGTTCTGGCGCTATTGCGGGTCTGGTGGGCGTAACACCTGCATGTGGCTACATCGGTGTCGGCGGGGCGCTGATTATCGGTGTGGTTGCGGGGTTGGCTGGCCTGTGGGGCGTAACCATGCTGAAGCGTTTTCTGCGCGTGGACGATCCGTGTGATGTGTTTGGCGTGCACGGCGTGTGCGGTATTGTTGGCTGCATCCTGACCGGGGTTTTCGCTGCCAGCTCACTGGGCGGCGTGGGCTTTGCTGAGGGCGTGACCATGGGGCATCAGCTGCTGGTGCAACTGGAAAGCGTGGCGATCACCATCGTCTGGTCCGGCGTGGTGGCCTTCATTGGCTATAAGCTGGCGGATATGACGGTGGGTCTGCGCGTACCGGAAGAGCAGGAACGCGAAGGTCTGGATGTGAACAGTCACGGCGAGAACGCTTACAACGCTTGATGTTTCAATCTGCCGGATGGTAACGCTTTTGCGCCACCATCCGGTAATTCTCAATTGCGATTACGCATTACCCCTTCCTGCACGGTAGAGGCGACCAGCACGCCGTCCTGCGTATAAAACTCCCCGCGTACAAAACCTCTGGCACCGGAGGCAGAAGTACTCTCGACGTTATACAACAACCACTCATTAATATTGAACGGACGGTGGAACCACATTGAATGGTCAATGGTGGCGATCTGAATCCCTTTTTCCAGAAAACCAATCCCGTACGGTTGCAGCGCTACAGGCAGGAAGTTCAGATCTGAGGCATAACCCAGCAGATATTGATGGACGCGCAGATCGTCCTGCAGCTCGCCGTTTGCACGGATCCATACCTGGCGCGCCGGAGGTGCGACGTGACCTTTTAAGGGGTTATGAAATTCAACCGGGCGCACTTCCAACGGACGATCGTTGATAAATTTTTCTTTCAACAGCGGCGGCAGCAAATGCGCCACTGACCGGGCAATTTCTGTTTCTGATTTCAGCTCATCGGGACCCGGCGCATCCGGCATGGTTTTCTGATGTTCAAATCCGTCTTCCGGTGCCTGGAAAGAGGCGGTCATGTAAAAAATGGGTTTACCATTCTGAATTGCGGCAACGCGGCGCGCGCTGAAGCTGTTACCATCACGCAAGACTTCTACATCATAGATGATGGGTTTTTGGCTATCGCCGGGGCGTAAAAAGTAGCTGTGGAAGGAGTGCACCAGACGCTCTTCCGGTACGGTTTCTTTGGCGGCATACAGCGCCTGACCGACAACCTGTCCCCCAAAAACCTGACGTAACCCTAAGTCTTCACTTTGGCCCCGAAAGAGTCCTTCTTCAATTTTTTCCAGATTTAACAATGTCAGCAAATTTTTCAGCGCCAGACTCATACGTGCTCTCCAGGTTATATCGATCTCGCAGCGAGGTAGGCAGAGTATAACGCAATTTTGAAAGTGGTCCGATGGGTGCAATTGTCTGAATTAAAGGCCTATTACAGGCAAAAACAGCTGTCTTGTGCCACACTTAGTCACGTTATGTTTTTGTTAACCACTCTTCTGGCGAGGAAAGTTCTCGCTGGTGCATAGATGATAAGGAGAATTTAATGAAACTCGTGCACATGGTAAGTGGTTTAGCGGTTGCGGTCGCTCTGGCGGCCTGTGCTGATAAAAGTGCAGATATTCAGACACCTGCGCCAAGCCCTAATACGTCAATTGCTGACACACAGTCTAAAATTCAACAGCCAAATGTTTCTGGTACGGTATGGATCCGCCAGAAAGTGGCCTTGCCACCCGATGCGGTGCTGACCGTCACGCTGTCAGATGCGTCGCTGGCCGATGCACCGTCAAAAGTGCTGTCGCAAAAAGCTGTCCGTACTGAAGGTAAGCAGGCGCCATTCAGCTTTGTATTACCATTTAACCCGGCAGATATTCAGCCTAACGCCCGTATTCTGCTGAGTGCGGCAATTACGGTTAATGACAAACTGGTCTTTATTACTGATACCGTTCAGACTGTCATTAATCAGGGTGGTACGAAAGCTGACCTGACGCTGGTCCCTGTACAGCAAACAGCAGTACCGATTCAGGCAAGCGGTGGGGCAGCCACCACGGTGCCATCAACGTCACCAACCCAGGTGAATCCTTCTTCTGCCGTTCCTGCTCCCACGCAGTACTAAGGCAGTCGTAACCCTCTCCGCCTGGAGAGGGTTAGTACACCCAGCGATAGCGCTGTAAATCTATCTGCCCGCTTCCTGAAACCACTATTCCTTCTGCCAGCAACGCCTGACGTTGCCGTTGTAAGTCGGGGCCGGTCAGCGAAATGGCACCATGACGATTAACCACCCGATGCCAGGGCAAAGTGCTGCCTTCGGGGAGACGCTTAAGCACGCCGCCGACCTGGCGCGCAGCGCGCGGCGAACCGGCAAGCCTGGCAACATCGCCATACGTGGTGACGAAACCTTCGGGGATTGACGCGACGATTTGCCAGACGCGTTGGGGGAAAGTGTCTTGTATATCCATTATTTATTCCTGCGCTAATCCTCCAGCATAATGCCGAATGGCGAGGGAGTGAAGCCGCATTGCACAAGAAAACAGCATCCGATGCTGGATGGGTTGCAATTACAGGGTGCAGCAGTGATAATGCGCCTGCGCGTTGGTTAACAACGCTCTCAATGGGGGCTCTGTTGGTTCTCCCGCAACACTACTCTGTTTACCAGGTCAGGTCCGGAAGGAAGCAGCCAAGGCAGATGACGTGTGTGCCGGGATGTAGCTGGCAGGGCCCCCACCCAATTCTGCCGTCCGGCAATTTCCCTTCTTCTTATCTTCTTTTCTTTGTCATCGTATTGTCATTTTATTGTCATTAAATGCTGTCAATGTGTTTCGGGGATGTTATTTGTTGCTTTTGCCGCCGCCATCGCGCTGTAACGACAGGGTCTTACATCCGGTGTGTTTTGGCTGACCACAAGGATTTTCTACGATGTCGACCGCTGTATTGAATGTCAAAATTGATGAGGCGCTAAAAGAAAAGCTTCGCCATTACGCTGAAGTGCATAACGAAAATTTAAGTGTTGCAACGGAAAAACTGCTGCTGATTGCGTTTACCGCCGTTGAAGAGGCAGGAGTCTCCGCTGAGGATATCGATAGCCAGCATACGGAAGAGTCCGTAGTTGAAGCACTGACTCCTAAAGAAATCAAAGCATTGCGCAGACTACTGAAGAAGAAAAAATGAAACAACAACCGCTCTCAACCGCCAGTAATTACGGCGAAGCTTGTGATTTACTACGCTCCGGTTATGTGAAACATGTCCGCCTGAGCTGGAATGTCGGCAGCGACGAGTTCTTCCGTATTGCCTCCGACTGGTGTGATGCTGGGGCAAAAATTAAGAAAGACGGTGAAAATTTCGTGATTTCACTGAAGGGTTTTCCGGTTCCCCCTCAGCGGTAATATCACCGGGACTCTTTCATCCATCCCGGCTTATAAGGGCGAGTCCTTTGACTCGTCGCTTAGATTATTTTGCGTACTTTCCCGCTGCTGGCCTGCAAACGCAGGTTATCCCAAATGGGTTGTAACACCCTGAAGGCGGCACGCGCTGTGTCATCCGGTAACGTGAAAGGCATACGCAAAAAACGATCGAATGCGCCATCAAGCCCAAACCGCGTACCGGTTCCTAATTGAATGCCTACGCTTTCGGCGCGCGTAGCGAATAGCGTTGCCAGCGTATCGGGCAGTTCAACCCAAAAAGAGAGTCCTCCCTGTGGCTGGGTAAACTGCCACTCCGGGAAATGTGCGTTCATCAGGCTCGAGCACAGATCGCGCTGCGATGTGAGTAGCCGTCTTCTGTCAGGAAGAAAGTCGGCGGCGTTATCCAGCAGCCAACTGGTGGCGAGTTGTTCAAGCACGGGGGAGCCTAAATCGAAGGTGTCGCGGGTTTGTACCAGCGCCGCAATGGTTCGCGCCGGCGCCCGGATCCAGCCCAGACGTAATCCCCCCCAAAAGCTTTTCCCGGCTGAACCCAATAGAATGATCGGCGCGTCGCGATTGAATGCGGCAAGCGGCGGCGGCGGCGGGGCGTCATACCACAGGTTCACCATCGTCTCATCGACCACCAGGGTAGTGCGGGTTCGTTCGGCAATATCCGCCACGACCTGGCGAGTTGCAGCGTCCATGCAACGCCCGGTCGGATTGTGAAAGTCCGGCATCAGGTAGGCCATTCTCGGTGCGGTTTGTGCGATGGTGGCGACCAGACCCGCGGTATCCCAACCGTGCTCGGGTAGCGACACGCCGACGGGGCGACAGGATGCGCCTTGAATCGCGGCAATCGCCAGCGGATAAGTGGGGTGATCGACCACTACGCGATCGCCGGGGCCGGTGAGCAAACGCAGGATCAGCGCCAGGCCGCTGACTGCACCATTCACGACCATGATTTCATCGGGCTGCGTCGGGAGCCCGCGATCGTAATAATGCTGAGCGATGGACTCACGCAATACCGACAGCCCCTGCGGCAAATACCCGGAGCTCAGCAAATGCTGTGGCATAGCAAACAGCGCCTGCTGGTAAGCCTGATGAATTTCGGGACCGGCACTTAGTGCCGCCGTGGACAAATCAAGCGCTGTGCCGGTGCTGGTCCGGGTTGGCACATGGCGAATATGTTCCGGCAGGATCACCCGTGAGCCGCTACCATGACGGCTTTCCAGATATCCCTCTTCACGCAGTTGCGCCATAGCGCTGGCGACGGTAGTTCGACTTACTAGCAGGACGACGGCGAGCTCGCGTTCACCCGGTAAGCGGCTATCCAGCGCCAGTCGACCATCGAGAATAAGCAGACGTAACGCTTCTGCCAGCTGTCGCCAGATGGGCGTTCGCGAGGGGCTTTCCTGCCAGTGTCCGAGCAGGCGTTGCAAAGACTGACTTCCATAACGGCGAGATGACATAGCAGTCCACTTTTTGAAAACTGGACATTAATCATAGTGCCAATTGCGGTGAAGATGAAAGTTATCCGAGAGTGAGAGGGGAAAAGCATGCTGCGTCGTTTACTTCAGCTATTTATCGGGCTGACGCTGTACGGTGTGTCGACGGCGATGTTTGTCCGTGCCGATTTAGGGGCCGATCCGTGGAACGTGTTTCACCTGGGTGTAGCCAATTTATTGTCAATGAATATCGGCGTGGTGATTATTGCCGTGGGCGTGTTGGTACTGCTGGCGTGGATACCGCTGCGCCAGCGACCAGGCTTTGGCACGCTGAGCAACGTGATTATGATCGGGCTGGCGGCAGATGCCGCGCTGCTGGTGATTCCTGGATTTGAATCCCTGCTGGCGCGCAGTGGGCTGCTGGTGTCAGCGGTAATATTGAATGCGTTAGCAACCAGCCTGTACATTGGCGCAGGTTTTGGCGCCGGTCCGCGTGATGGTCTGATGACCGGTATCCACGCGCGTACCGGCTGGCCAGTACGACGAATTCGAACCGCAATCGAAGTGTCGGTGCTGCTTATCGGTTGGCTGCTGGGGGGAACCGTGGGGGTTGGTACGGTGCTGTATGCCTTGGCTATCGGACCGTTGATTCAGCTTTGCCTGCCGTGGTTTCGGCATCAGCCGCAGTCACGTACGCGTATCAGGAATGCACCTGGGGCGCGATCGCCTACTGGCGACTAAACTTAACCTCGACTGACGCGGCCGGAATCGGCTTGCCGCGCAGTACACTTCGGAGGTTTTTCTCATGAAGTATGTTGATGGCTTTGTGGTTGCCGTACCCGCTGAAAACAAGGAGGCGTACATTGCGATGGCGGCAAAAGCAGCTCCGCTTTTCAAGGAGTTCGGTGCATTGCGCGTAGTGGAGTGCTGGGCAGATGATGTCCCCGACGGCAAACTGACCGATTTTCGCATGGCTGTGAAAGCACAGGAGCATGAAGAAGTGGTATTCAGCTGGATTGAATACCCTTCCAAAGAGGTCCGCGATGCGGCGAATCAGAAGATGATGTCCGATCCCCGTATGAAGGAGTTCGGTGAATCTATGCCATTTGATGGCAAGCGAATGATCTACGGTGGATTTGCGCCCATTATGGAAGAGTGATGTGACTGGCTGTGCGGCGTGCCGCCAGCCATCTCAACATCAACAGCAATGTTAAAGCCGTTTTTCTGCCCACAGAATAAATTCCGCCTTCGGCAGCGCTTTGCTGTACAGCCAGCCCTGACCGTACTGGACGCCGTGCTGGCGTAGCCAGGCTTCCTGATTCTCGGTTTCGATACCTTCCGCCACCATCTCCAGCTTCAACGTTTTCGCTATCTCGATAATATGTGGCGTCACGTTGTTGTACTCCAGTGCATCAACGAACGATTTGTCTATCTTCAGGATATCGACATCCAGATCCTGTAAATAGCTCAGGCTGGAATAGCCGGTGCCAAAATCATCGATATAGATCGAGTGGCCTGCCTGACGGTATTTAGCAATAAACGGCGCGCTGTTTTTCGGGTCGGCAAACTCGCGTTCGGTTAGTTCCAGCGCGATTTGCGTAGGCTTAAGTTGCCAGTGGTTCACTTTCTGGCTTAACAGAGCAGGAAGCGTTTCGGAGGCGAGATCGGCTGACTCAAGATTGATGGATATATGCTGCTCCGGATGCTGACGCAGCCATTTACCTAAATCTTCAAATACGCTTTCAATAATCAACCGTGTGAGAGGCTCTGTCAGCCCGGTCTCTTGCGCCAGCGCGACGAAAATTTCTGGCGACAGATAGCTTCCGTCAGCCTGTTGCCAGCGAGCCAGTGCTTCAGCCCCGACGACTTTTCCCGTTTTGAGCGAGATAATCGGTTGGTAGTAGACCTTGATATCCCGATGCTGGATAGCGTCCTGTAATTGGTGATGGGGCGACTGTAAGCGGCGCAAAATGCGCAAAACAAAGGCGGCGGTGAGCAAGCCGATAAGAATGCCTGCCGGAAGCCAGATCAGCGCCTGTCGGTGCCAGGTTTTTTGTAACGGCAGGGTAGATGCCCAGGTTACGATCGTGATACCCAGTTCTGGGAAGGGGCGAGCGTTAAAAATATTGCCATCCTTCTGAAAATGGGTAATCGAGCTCTCTTGTTTTACATGCTGTAAAACGTCCGATGGCAGGTTGGCGCTACTGGCAACGACTATGTTGCGCACGGTTCCAATGATAGTGACTTCAATCGGCCATGAGCCAAACGGGATGACGTCGATGAAAGAGCCTGGATCGACCATCACAACATAATGTTCGCTCCCTAATGCCGCCATAAAACGCTTGATACCTAAATCGTTTTGCGTAGTAAGCCATGCGCGATATCCATCAGGCGTGACTTTCATCGCTGATGGAAACGCGGCGGCCTTACTTCTTTTTTCCAGGGATGAGCATTGTGGAACATTATCTTTGAGGTACAGCACTTCCTGAATATAGCGATAGCTATAGGACAAACGACGCATTTCCAGCAAATGCTCGTCACTGCAAGGCACTCCCTGAAAAGCTTCAATATTGCGTAATGCTTTTTTCGCCTGCTCGCCTACGCGTTCCGTACGTAATGCGACTCGAGTTGAGAACATGTCGAGTTCATCGATAAATTTCGTTTCGACCTGACGATGTGCCAGCCACAGGCTTAAACCTACAGGCGCGAGGATGGAAAGGAACAGTACCCCAGTCACCAGGCTTATCAAATGTCGTGTTGTCACAGTGATATCCTTATTTACACAGCGTAGGGAAAGTATATCCGAAACCCCAAAAAGCTATTCGATTGGCATCATATATTTACGGCCATTTATCATCCCGTTTAAATCTCTGTAGCGTAAATCAGGTTGTGGTTTGTACAAGAGTGGTGTATTTTGATGGTTATGTTATAACGTAACAAATTGAGGTTGCCATGAAACCGGATATTCATCCTTTTTACCGTACCGTAGTGTTTCACGATACCAGTGCTAATGAATTCTTTAAGGTCGGTTCGACCATCAAGACTGAGCGTGAAATTGAGTTTGAGGGGAAAATGTACCCGTACGTGACCCTCGATATCTCTTCTAAATCACATCCGTACTATACCGGGAAACAAAAAACCTTTGATAATGAAGGTAGTGCAGCACGTTTCCAAAAACGTTTTGGTCATTTTATTGGCGTTAAGCGGGGTTAAAATGCAGGTACTCAATTCACTTCGCAGCGCAAAACAGCGCCATCCTGACTGCCAGATAGTAAAACGCAAAGGGCGTTTGTACGTTATCTGCAAAACGAATCCGCGCTTTAAAGCAGTACAGGGGCGTAAAAAAAGACGTTAGTTTCTTTGCCAGCATTTCAGGGATTAAAGTGCGTTACTTTCGCAGGAACGCACTTTTTTTATCTGTGCTGAGATGCCGTTACTGGCTGGTCTGGGCGCGGGTAAGCGAAAAGACATCGTAAAACGAGAGTTCGCCTTTGCGCGATATCATCTTTTGCAGCTGTGCTTTATGTTCGCTATCCACGGACGGTGAGTGCAGGATAGTATCGATGAGCGAGGAGGGGACAAAGCGAGTGTTGTACCATTCTCCGTTATAGCAAACTCTAAAATCCAGAACGTCGATATCTTCAAAGCGGTATCGTGGCGCAACGTCGAAAAAGAAAAAGCCGTTGAGTACAACGAACAGTACCACCAGCAGCCATACCGAATCGACTAACGTTTCTGACTGTAGCATCACCGCCAGCGTGGCAAACCACGCAACATACATGCCGATAAACAGCCCAGGGTGTTTGCGAATAAAGCTGATGCTAAAGCGCGGTTTGTTGTCGCGCTTCTCGCGAATATTTAAGTCGTCGATTGTTTCAGTAAGCAGGCGCTGTATTTCTGTCATCTCTTGCCTTCGTGATATCTGCAAAATTCAGGAGGGATCGCCCTATTTTAAAAGGGGATACCCTTTGAAGAAAGTAACAGATTAACCGCAATTTAGCATAACAGTTACATTTAAGATCACAGCGTTTTGATGATCCTTGCGGGATTGCCCCCAACCACGGTGTTTGCCGGAACGCTTTTAGTGACCACTGCGCCTGATGCCACAACCACGTTATCGCCCAGCGTGACGCCGGGATTGATCACTGCACGGCCACCTATCCAGACATTATTGCCGATAGTCACGGGCTTTCCGAACTCCAGGCCACTGTTGCGCTCGGTAGCATCCAGCGGATGGGTCGCGGTATAGATATGAACGCCTGGTGCCAGCATGCAGTTGTCGCCAATATGAATTGGACAGACGTCGAGCATAACGCAGTCGAAGTTGGCGTAAAAGTCTTTACCAAGATAGATGTTATAACCGTAATCACAACGGAAAGAGGGTTCAATATAGGCTCCCTCACTCTGACCTAACAGATCGTGCAGGATTGCCTGACGCTCATTTTTTTCATCGGGAGCGGTGAGGTTGTAGCGATGGATCAACTGACGAGCGCGTAGTCGGTCACTGCGCAGCGTTTCATCTGCCGGGCGATAGTATTCGCCGGCGATCATTTTTTGCTTTTCATTACGCATTACGAATTCCCTGTGTACTGAAGGTTATTTCAGCACAGTAAAACGTAATGCAAACAAGGGGAACGTTCCCGCTTCTTTGCTGTGATCATAGTCACGCGATTTGAATTAAATAACCATTGTAAATACGAAAATGGTCAGCCAGACAACGGTACCGCTATACCTGACTTAACCTTGAGTGCAATTAGCGAATGAATTTCCAAACAGAAGTTGGAATCTTGTCGTAAAGCTTATTCATGGTCAATTCAGCAAGGCGATGATCTGCTGCTGAGTAAAATACAGCCAGTTCGTTGTCGGACAATTCATATTTATTTTTTTCAATAACGCGCTCTAGCGTATCAATTGTCTGGCAACGTCGCAGGCGCATCAAATAATCTGTTTTAGTTAATGGTTTATCGGACATAACTCTTACCTATGATTGTAATAATTTTTAACAAGACAAACTAACAGGATTAGCCCTGGTGGCATTGACAAAACAGCGAAACAGTCGATTACCTGACTTCCGCCATTTCTGCAGATCCTGCGTATTAATACCATAACTGCTGAACAACATAAAAGTGTCATCCAGGTATTCATCTATCTGCGCGATCAGCTTATTGTCCTCATTGTACTTAATTTTATAATTAAGTGCGAAGGTTGCAATATGCTCTATCAGTTCATTGAGCTGCAAGCTGGTTGCAGAGGTAGGGTCATTAACCCAGCCATGGTTACTTTGTTCAAGGTTTGCAAGACAGTCATGATACAGAGTTTCGCAGAGAAATTTAAGCTGCGCGATATCATGTCTTTTGGGTGAGTATTCATCCATAACGCATCCCCTTCTTAGTGGCTTAAACTAACCGAACACCTTTCGGGATGGATACAACAACTACCTGGAACTTGCCCGCGACTCCTGATGATTTAACTATAATCTACTCTAAAAAAGATTTCATCGTCATATCACGAAAAATTACAATTATGTAAAATTATGATGCTACGTCATTTTTACATTTTAACAGATAAATGCCGCTATTCGAAATGGGACAATTTCTTTATTCTTCGGGCAATCATCGGGTTATCTTGTTTAGGTTTAGCAACGAAAGGCAACAACCAACAATGTGAACCAGTGGATAGGATTAATCTTAATATTTATTAAAGTAAATAAGAACTCTCGCTGTTTTTTTAAGAATAGCCTTTAAGGCTGCAAGGATTATATCGCTTATTTATCCGATAGAAAATAAACGGAATGGCAATAAGTGATTTTTATGATTTTTCCAGAAAAAAGGCCGCTTGCGCGGCCTTATCTTTAGAGATGTATCAATGATGCTCTACTGAGTGGCTATGCTCAATATCTTCATTTTTGCGGCTAAAGCGGCGGCGTACCACCACAAAGAACACCGGAACAAAGAAGATCGCCAACACGGTTGCCGTCACCATCCCGCCCATTACGCCAGTACCAACGGCGTTCTGTGCACCGGAACCTGCGCCGGAGCTGATGACCAGCGGCATTACGCCCAGAATAAAGGCCAGTGACGTCATCAGGATTGGACGTAAACGCATGCGTACTGCGTCCAGCGTCGCCTCTATCAGACCTTTACCTTCTTTATCCATCAAGTCTTTGGCGAATTCGACGATAAGTATCGCGTTCTTCGCCGACAACCCAATGGTTGTGAGCAGGCCTACCTGGAAGTAAACGTCGTTGGTCAGGCCGCGGAACGTTGCTGCCAGCAATGCACCGATAACACCCAGCGGTACAACCAGCATTACGGAGAACGGAATTGACCAGCTCTCGTACAGCGCTGCCAGACACAAGAACACGACGATCAGTGAAATGGCATACAGGGCAGGGGCCTGGTTGCCGGACAGTCGTTCCTGGTAGGACATACCGGTCCAGTCATAACCGATACCGGATGGCAGTTTGCTGGCCAGTTGCTCCATCATGGCCATGGCTTCACCGGTACTTTTACCCGGAGCGGCCTGGCCTAAGATTTCCATGGAAGGCAAACCGTTATAGCGTTCCAGACGCGGTGAACCGTATTCCCAACGTGAGGTAGAGAAGGCGGAGAACGGTACCATCTGTCCATCGCTGCCGCGGACATACCAGTTTCCAATATCTTCCGGCAACATACGGTATTTCGCTTCAGACATGACGTAAACTTTCTTCACACGACCACGGTCGATGAAGTCATTCACGTAGCTTCCGCCCCATGCTGCACCCAGCGTTGTATTAATATCACTAATGGAAACGCCCAGAGCCTGCGCTTTTTCCTGATCGATATCGATCTTGAACTGCGGCGTATCTTCCAGACCGTTAGGACGAACACCGACCAACAGATCAGGATGCTTCGCGACTTCACCAAACAGTTGGTTACGCGCCTGAGTCAGCTTCTCATGGCCCAGACCTGCCTGGTCAATCAACTGGAAGTCGAAACCGGTCGCGGTCCCTAACTCCACAATCGCTGGCAGGTTAAAGGCAAAGACCATCGCGTCTTTGATCTGCGAGAATGCGCCCATTGCACGTTGAGTAATCGCTTCAACTTTGTTCTCTTTACCTGGACGTTCACTCCAGTCTTTCAAAGAGACGAATGCGATACCGGTGTTCTGACCACGACCTGCAAAACCGAAGCCGTTAACGGCAAACACCGATTCAACGTTCGCTTTTTCTTTGGTCAGATAGTAATCCGTCATTTCGTCCAGCACCTTCTGGGTACGCTCTTGCGTTGCACCCGCTGGCAGCTGAGCCATAGACAGGAATACCCCCTGGTCTTCGTCTGGCAGGAACGAACTTGGCAGACGAACGAACAGATAGGCCATGCCCACGACGATGATCAGATACAGCGCCAGATAACGACCGGTGCTGCGCAGAATACCGCCTACGCTATCGGTGTAATGGTGCGTACTCTTATCGAACATGCGGTTAAACCAGCCGAAGAAGCCTTTTTTGCCTTCTCCGTGATCGCCTTTAGCAATCGGTTTGAGCATGGTCGCACACAGGGCAGGGGTCAGAATCAATGCCACCAGTACAGACAACGCCATCGCGGAAACAATGGTGATGGAGAACTGACGGTAAATTGCACCGGTAGACCCCCCGAAGAACGCCATTGGGATAAATACCGCTGACAGTACCATCGCGATACCCACCAGTGCGCCCTGAATCTGGCCCATTGATTTACGCGTTGCTTCCTTCGGCGGTAGTCCTTCCTCAGCCATTACACGTTCAACGTTCTCGACCACAACGATGGCGTCATCCACCAGCAGGCCGATGGCGAGCACCATCCCGAACATCGTCAGGGTGTTTATCGAGAAGCCGAAAATCGCAAGGACGGCAAACGTACCCAAGAGCACCACCGGCACGGCGATAGTCGGAATCAGCGTCGCGCGGAAGTTCTGCAGGAACAGATACATTACCAGGAACACGAGGATGATTGCTTCCGCCAGCGTTTTCACTACTTCGTGAATAGATATTTTCACGAACGGCGTGGTGTCATACGGGTAAACGATCTTCAGACCTGACGGGAAGAACGGTTCCATCTTCTTCAGTTCATCGCGGATAGCGTTTGCTGTATCCAGGGCGTTAGCACCTGTCGCCAGCTTGATACCCAGACCGGATGCCGGTTTACCGTTGAACTTCGCAATGATGTCGTAGTTCTCACCGCCCAGTTCCACTTTCGCCACGTCACGCAGACGAACCTGGGAACCATCCTGATTCACTTTCAGCAGAATTTTGCTGAACTCATCAGCGGAGGTCAGACGGGTTTGCGCGATGATTGACGCGTTAAGCTGCTGGCCTTTCACCGGTGGTGTACCACCTAACTGACCGGCTGCAACCTGGGCGTTCTGCGCTTTGATGGCGCTGATTACATCAACCGGCGTCAGCTGGAAGTTGTTCAGTTTGTTCGGATCCATCCAGATACGCATCGCGTACTGAGAACCGAACAGCTGAACATCACCCACACCTGAAGTACGGCTGATGGCATCCTTCATGTTGGCGCCAACGTAGTCGGAAATATCCTCCTGCGTCATGGTGCCGTTGGTGTTGATAACACCGACAACCATCAGGAAGCTGCTGGATGACTTCTCAACGCTAACCCCTTGTTGCTGTACTTCCTGAGGCAGCAACGGCATGGCCAGCTGCAGTTTGTTCTGCACCTGTACCTGCGCGATATCCGCATCAGTACCAGACTGGAAGGTTAGGGTGATCTGCACGGTACCCGTGGAGTCACTGTTAGAGGACATGTACATCAGGTTATCGATACCGTTCATGTTCTGTTCGATAACCTGCGTAACAGTATCCTGTACTGTTTTGGCATCAGCGCCAGGGTAGGTCGCGGAGATCGTCACTGCTGGCGGTGCAATAGTTGGATATTGCGCTACCGGCAATTTGAGGATCGCGAGCCCCCCTGCCAACATGATGATAATGGCGATCACCCACGCAAATATTGGGCGATCGATAAAGAAATTAGGCATGTCTTAACGGCTCCTGTTTAAGTTAAGACTTGGACTGTTCAGGCTGGCTACCGCTTTGGCCTTGCTGGTTGTTATCAGCGGTGATTTCCTGCGCTTTTACCTGCGCGCCAGGACGTACTTTCTGCAGCCCAGTGACAATCACGCGGTCGCCCGGCTTAAGTCCATCAGTGACTAACCATTTGTCGCCAATCGCTTGTGCCGCGACAATTTGACGAGTTTCAACTTTGTTGTCTGCACCGATAACCAATGCACTGGCATCGCCACGCGGTGTACGGGTAACGCCTTGCTGTGGAACCAGTAATGCCGTTGGGTTAATCCCTTCTTCCAGACGTGCGCGAACGAACATACCCGGCAGTAAGGTGTGATCCGGGTTAGGGAAGATGGCGCGTAACGTAATCGACCCGGTAGTTTGATCAACCGTCACATCAGAAAATTCCAGCGTGCCGGACTGCGGGAATTTAATGCCGTCATTGGTTACCAGTTCGACTTTCGCTTTGCCGTTCTCTTGCTTCAGCGTGCCGTTGGCCAGCTCTTGTTTCAGGCGCAGGAAGTCGTTGCTTGACTGCGTCACGTCCACGTAGATCGGGTCCAACTGTTGAACGGTCGCCAGTGCGGTCGCTTGACCGTTTTGCACCAGAGCACCTTCCGTAACGGATGATTTACCAATGCGGCCGCTGATCGGCGACGTCACTTTGGTATAGGCCAGATTGATGCGTGCAGTTTCTACCGCGGCTTTCGCGGCGACAACGGCGGCGTTCGCCTGCTGTGCGTCTGCCTGCGCGCTATCGTAATCCTGTTGACTGATGTACTTAGTACCCAACAGTTTCTGATAACGTTTAACCGTCAGTTGAGCGATATTTGCTGCGGCTTGTGCTTTGGCCAGATCGCCTTTTGCGCTTTCATAAGCGGCCTGGTAAGTTGCAGGATCAATCTGATAGAGAGACACACCCGCTTCGATATCGCCACCTTCCGTGAAATTACGCTTCAGGATAATACCGCTAACCTGAGGGCGAACTTCTGCAATGCGAAACGCACTGGTGCGACCCGGAAGCTCAGTTGTTATCTGTAGAGGTTCAGTTTTGAGCGTAACAACTCCAACCTCTGGCATCTGCTGGCCCCCTTGTTGGGCCTGTTTGTCGTCACATCCTGTTAGCGCTAAGCTGCCTGAGAGCATCAGAACGACTGCCAGAGGCGTTAACCCTCTGTTTTTGTTCATATGTAAACCTCGAGTGTCCGATTTCAAATTGATCAATGGCTTAAAGCCCATAAACCCATTGCTGCGTTTATATTATCGTCGTGCTATGGTACATACATTCACAAATGTATGTAAATCTAACGCCTGTAAATTCACTGACATATGGCACGAAAAACCAAACAACAAGCACAGGAAACACGACAGCATATTCTCGATGTTGCTCTGCATTTGTTTTCGCAACAAGGGGTATCATCCACCTCGCTTGCGGAGATCGCAAAAGCCGCTGGTGTCACGCGCGGCGCAATCTATTGGCATTTCAAAAACAAGTCGGATTTATTCAGTGAAATCTGGGAGCTAGCAAAACCTAACATTGATGAGTTAGAGACTGAGTATCAGGCAAAATTCCCCGACGATCCACTATCAGTATTAAGAGAAATTTTAATTTACGTTCTTGAAGCTACCGTGACAGAAGAACGCCGACGTTTGTTGCTGGAAATTATATTCCACAAATGCGAGTTTGTCGGGGAAATGGCCTCTGTTCAGTTAGCTCAACGCCATCTTTGTATTGAAAATTACGATCGTATCGAACAAACATTGCGGCACTGTATGGATGCCAATATGCTGCCGGAAAACCTGAACACCCGTCGCGTGGCGGTCCTGTTGCGTAGCTATATTACCGGAATCATAGAAAACTGGTTATTTGCCCCCGAATCGTTTGATCTGAAAAAAGAAGCTCGGGAATACGTGGCTGTGCTGCTGGAGATGTGCCTTATGTGCCCAACTCTGCGGCTTGGCGTGGCGGAAATCCACTAAACGTTTTGGGCCAGTACCAGGAATTCTCCTGGTCGTTTTGCCTGCTGCTATTCTACCGGTCACAGCCGTGATATTCTTGCCGCTTGACTATTTTCGGTCACTTTTCCGGTTCAGAAACGTTCATTCTCATGACTATGTTGCAGCTCTATAAACGTTCACAGCATCTTATTGCTATTACCATTCTTTTCTTCATTCTCTTGCTATCTTGCCAGTCGTCTGCTTTTGCGCGGGCGCAACAGAGTGGTGAACTGCCGACGAAAGCGGATATTCAGAGCCAACTGGACGCGCTGAGTAAACAAAAAGATCTCTCCGCGCAGGATAAGCTGGTCCAACAGGATCTCATCGATACCATCGCCACGTTGGATAAAATCGATCGCGTGAAAGATGAGACCGTACAGCTTCGCCAGAAAGTTGCCCAGGCACCGGAGAAAATGCGTCAGGCGACGGATGCGTTAAATTCGCTCAGCGATGTCGATAACGACGATGAAACGCGAAAAACGCTGAGTACACTCTCCTTGCGACAGCTTGAGTCGCGCGTGGCACAGGTTTTGGATGACCTGCAAAGTGCGCAAAACGATCTTGCCGCTTACAACAGCCAACTGGTGTCGCTCCAGACGCAGCCAGAGCGTGTGCAGAATGCGATGTACACCGCGTCGCAGCAAATGCAGCAAATTCGTAATCGACTCGATGGCAACAATGTGGGAGAGGCTGCGTTACGCCCCAGCCAGCAGGTGTTGCTGCAGGCACAGCAGGCGCTGCTGAGTGCGCAGATCGACCAACAGCGTAAGAGCCTCGAAGGTAATACTGTTTTGCAGGATACCTTGCAAAAACAACGTGATTACGTAACAGCTAACAGTAACCGGCTTGAACATCAGCTCCAGCTTCTGCAAGAAGCGGTGAACAGCAAACGACTGACGTTAACCGAAAAGACAGCTCAGGAAGCGGTAACGCCGGATGAAGCCGAGCGTATTCAGTCAAATCCGTTAGTGAAGCAGGAACTGGACGTTAACCATCAGCTCAGTCAGCGTCTGATAGCCGCGACCGAAAACGGCAACAACCTGATGCAGCAGAATATCAAAGTCAAAAACTGGCTTGACCGAGCGCTGCAATCCGAACGCAACATTAAAGAACAGATTGCTGTCCTGAAAGGCAGCCTGCTGCTGTCGCGTATTCTGTATCAGCAACAACAAACGCTGCCGTCGGCGGATGAACTTGCCGATATGACCAACCGGATCGCCGATTTGCGTCTGGAACAGTTTGAGATAAACCAGCAGCGTGATGCGCTATTCCAGAACGATGCGTTTGTCGCCAAACTGGAAGAAGGGCACAGCAACGAAGTGAATGGTGAAGTCCATGATGCCCTGCTGCAGGTTGTGGATATGCGCCGTGAACTGTTGGATCAGCTGAACAAGCAGCTGGGCAACCAGTTGATGATGGCAATTAACCTGCAAATCAATCAACAGCAGCTAATGAGCGTGTCGAAGAACCTGAAAGGGATCCTCACGCAGCAAATCTTCTGGGTTAATAGTAACCGTCCGATGGACTGGGACTGGATCAAAGCCTTCCCGCAAACGCTAAAAGACCAGTTTAAGTCGATGAAAATCACAGTGAACTGGGAAAAAGCCTGGCCCGCCGTCTTTATTGCGTTCCTGGCGGGGCTGCCACTGCTGCTTATTGCCGGGTTAATCCGCTGGCGTTTGAAATGGTTGAAAGAGTATCAGGCGAAATTAGCCGCCGCAGTAGGGAACCTGCGTAATGACAGTCAGCTCAATACGCCAAAAGCGATTCTGATCGATCTGATCCGAGCGTTACCGGCGTGCCTGATTATCCTCGCCTTGGGCCTGATTCTGCTTACCATGCAGTTGAATATCAGCGACCTGCTGTGGGCGTTCAGTAAGAAGATGACAGTCTTCTGGCTGGTGTTTGGTCTGTGCTGGAAGGTGCTGGAAAAAGATGGCGTGGCAATTCGTCATTTTGGTATGCCAGCGAAACAGACCAGTCACTGGCGCCGCCAGATCGTGCGTATTAGCCTGGCGCTGTTACCGCTCAACTTCTGGTCGGTCATTGCTGAGCTGTCGCCGCTTAATTTGATGGATGATGTGCTGGGTCAGGTAGTTATTTTCCTCAACCTGCTGCTGATCGCCTTCCTGGTATGGCCAATGTGTCGTGAAAGCTGGCGCGACAAAGAGTCGCATGGCTTGCGTCTGGTTACCATTACTGTCCTCTCAATTATCCCGATTGCATTAATGGTGCTGACGGCGACAGGGTATTTCTACACCACGTTGCGCCTGGCCGGTCGTTGGATTGAAACGGTCTATCTGGTTATCCTCTGGAACCTGCTGTATCAGACGGTACTGCGTGGATTGAGCGTGGCGGCACGGCGTATCGCCTGGCGCCGTGCCCTAGCGCGTCGTCAGAACCTGGTGAAAGAAGGGGCGGAAGGAGCCGAGCCGCAGGAAGAACCGACCATTGCGCTTGAGCAGGTGAACCAGCAAACGCTGCGCATCACCATGCTGGTAATGGTTGCCCTGTTTGGTGTTCTGTTCTGGGCTATTTGGTCTGATTTGATAACTGTATTCAGCTACCTCGATAGCATTACGCTCTGGCATTACAACGGCACCGAAGCGGGAGCTGCGGTGGTGAAAGACGTCACCATGGGCAGCCTGCTGTTTGCGATTATTGCGTCAATGGTCGCGTGGGCGCTGATCCGTAACTTACCCGGCCTGCTGGAAGTGCTGGTGCTGTCGCGACTGAAGATGCGTCAGGGCGCTTCGTATGCGATCACCACGATCCTTAACTACGCGATCATCGCCATCGGCGCGATGACGGTCTTCGGATCGCTCGGTGTTTCATGGGATAAGCTACAGTGGCTGGCAGCAGCCCTGTCGGTTGGTCTTGGTTTTGGCTTGCAGGAAATCTTCGGTAACTTTGTTTCGGGTCTGATTATTCTGTTTGAACGCCCGGTCCGCATCGGCGATACCGTGACTATCGGTACGTTCTCAGGAACGGTCAGCAAGATCCGTATCCGTGCCACCACTATTACCGACTTCGATCGCAAAGAGGTGATCATCCCGAACAAAGCATTTGTGACGGAGCGTTTGATCAACTGGTCGCTTTCCGATACCACCACGCGCCTGGTGATCCGCATCGGCGTGGCCTACGGTTCGGATCTGGATAAAGTGAAGAAAGTGCTGTTGCAGGCGGCGATGGAACACCCGAAAGTGATGCACGATCCAGAGCCTGCGGTGTTCTTTACCGCCTTCGGTGCCAGCACGCTGGATCATGAACTGCGTTTATACGTGCGTGAACTGCGCGATCGTAGCCACACGGTTGATGAACTGAACCGTGCGGTCGATCGTTTGTGCCGTGAAAACGACATTGATATCGCCTTTAACCAGCTCGAAGTGCATCTGCATAACGCGAAAGGTGATACCGTGACCGAGGTTAAGCGTGACATCATTAAAGGTGATGATCCGACGCCTTCGGTAGGTTAATAGATAAACTCATCAGGCCTGCGAGCTTCGATTCATTCGTAGGCCTGATAAGTGCAACGCTTTCAGGCATTCCAGCTATATCGCGTTTTTTGAACAAGAGAGCTGTTTCTTTTCGTAATCCCGTTTAACAATCTCCAGCGCCTTCAGTACGGTTTCAGGCGCAACCTGATTTTCCTCAAGTAAAACAATCAAATCGACGGCCAGTTTGACCTCGTCCGGGGCGTTCTCTAATGACATAAATTCTCCGGGGATTAACGGGTTAAACGCGCCAGCACGTTTTCTATTCTTGCCAGAGCATGGCGACAGCGCGCCAGCCGCGCCTCGAATGCTTCTACTTCACGATGCAGTTTTTGCTGTTCTTCAAAGCCGGTAGCCTGAGCCAGACGCTCTTTGCGTTCACGCGTCATTTCAACCAGACGGCGTTCAAATTCCTGATGTTGGACCCGCTTGCGCTGCCAGCGCGCCAGACCTGGAGAAGCGCTGTCCCACTCTCGAAGGGACCAACTGGCGGTTTCACGTGAAATCGCCTCTAACTGTGAGGCAAGGTGTTCCGCAAGCCAGGTGATTTGTGGGAGTTGCTGCTGCTCAACGGCGCGGCGCAGGGCAGTAAGATTATCGTCAGCTTCTTCCAGGCAGGCCTGCAGCAACGTGCTGCGCGTGTGAAACAGATGCCTGTCAAAGCGGGCGCTAAGCGTTGTGTGGTGCGCCAGCGGGGCGCAATGTTGTCGCAAGCGGTTAAGCTGGTTTTCGAGCATCTGTAACAGCATGGCGGTTTTCACAACAACACTCCGATGAAAATGAGAACCGTTATGCTAAAGTAGCGATTCTCTGTGTTAAGTACTCATATTATGCAACGCATTATTCTAATCATCATTGGCTGGATAGCGGTAGTGCTAGGTACGCTGGGCGTTGTATTGCCTCTGTTGCCGACGACGCCGTTTATACTGCTGGCCGCCTGGTGTTTTGCCCGCTCATCGCCGCGTTTTCACGACTGGTTGCTTTACCGTTCGTGGTTCGGCGGGTATTTGCGCCACTGGCAAAAACACCGTGCGATGCCGCCGGGAGCAAAACCGCGCGCTATTTTGTTGATCCTGGTGACGTTTGGCATTTCACTGTGGCTGGTCAATATGATGTGGGTGCGCGGCCTGCTGCTGGTTATTCTCGCCTGTTTACTGATTTTTATGTGGCGGATCCCGGTGATTGATGAAAAACAACAAAAGCAGTAAAGCGCAATAATCGCTGTTGCAATTGTCTCTCACAGCCAGTAAATTCGACCGTTTTCGAGCACAGGCGCAGGTGGTCAAAGGTTAAGCAAGTGTAACCTTGGCTCTTATATAGACACAAAATCATTCAAGATACGTCGAGGATGAAGTGTTTAGTGCGCCGTGAAGTAATACTGTATTAATCAGGCACAAACTTATGACCGCGACAGCACAGCAGCTTGAGTTTCTCAAAAATAGCATCAAAAGCATCCACGACTACCCAAAACCGGGCATTCTCTTTCGTGATGTCACCAGTTTACTGGAAGACCCGAAAGCCTACGCCCTCAGCATTGAATTGCTGGTTGAACGCTACAAAAATGCGGGTATCACTAAAGTGGTTGGCACCGAAGCGCGTGGCTTCCTGTTTGGCGCGCCGGTAGCGTTGGGGCTGGGCGTCGGCTTTGTTCCGGTACGCAAACCCCGTAAGCTTCCGCGTGAAGTTATTGCTGAGACCTATGAGCTGGAGTACGGCACCGATCAGCTGGAAATCCACGTTGATGCCATCAAACCTGGCGATAAAGTGCTGGTTGTGGACGACCTGCTGGCAACTGGCGGCACGATTGAAGCGACCGTGAAGCTGATCCGCCGTCTGGGTGGTGAAGTTACCGATGCTGCTTTTATCATTAACCTGTTTGATCTGGGCGGCGAACAGCGTCTGGAAAAACAGGGGCTTACCTGTTATAGCCTGGTTCCATTCCCGGGCCACTAATTTAGGGCTATCTTTTTTGCCATTTTGGCCCCGGTCAGTGCTCGAAATCCTCACGTACTGCGTGTACGCTCCGGTTTCTGTGCGCTGCCCGAAACCAAACTGACTGCAACGATAACGCCCGAATATAACGTGTCAACCTCGCCGTCGCTGCGAGGTTGTGTTAGCATTATCCCCTTGTGAATCCACCCTCCAGCCTTTCAGAGCCTGCCAATGAGTTATCAGGTCTTAGCCCGAAAATGGCGCCCACAAACCTTTGCTGACGTCGTCGGCCAGGAACATGTGCTGACGGCACTGGCGAACGGCTTGTCGCTAGGGCGTATTCATCATGCTTATTTGTTTTCCGGCACCCGTGGCGTCGGGAAAACCTCTATCGCCCGCTTACTGGCGAAGGGATTAAACTGTGAAACCGGTATCACCGCTACGCCGTGCGGCGTGTGCGATAACTGCCGGGAAATCGAGCAGGGGCGTTTTGTCGATCTGATTGAAATCGACGCCGCCTCACGCACCAAAGTCGAAGACACCCGTGACCTGCTGGATAACGTCCAGTATGCGCCTGCGCGCGGTCGCTTTAAGGTCTACTTGATCGACGAAGTGCACATGCTGTCGCGCCACAGTTTTAATGCCTTACTGAAAACGCTCGAAGAGCCGCCCGCGCACGTTAAGTTCCTGCTGGCGACTACCGATCCGCAGAAGCTGCCGGTGACTATCCTGTCGCGCTGTCTGCAATTCCATCTTAAAGCGTTGGATGTCGAACAGATTCGCCATCAGCTTGAGCATATCCTCAAAGAAGAGCATATCGCCCATGAACCACGTGCACTGCAACTGCTGGCTCGCGCCGCGGACGGCAGCCTGCGTGATGCGCTGAGCCTTACCGATCAGGCGATCGCCAGCGGCGATGGTCAGGTCTCGACCGAGGCGGTAAGCACCATGCTCGGCACGCTGGACGACGACCAGGCGCTCTCGCTTGTTGAAGCGGTTGTGGCTGCGGACGGCGAACGCGTTATGGCGCTGGTAAACGACGCCGCCGCGCGCGGTATCGAATGGGAAGCGCTGCTGGTTGAGATGTCGGCTTTGCTGCATCGTATTGCCATGGTTCAGCTTTCGCCTGCCGCGCTCGGCAGCGATATGGCCGCCATTGAACAGCGTATGCGTGAACTGGCGCGAATTGTTCCGCCAACCGATGTGCAGCTTTACTACCAAACTTTGTTAATCGGCCGCAAAGAACTGCCGTATGCGCCGGACAGGCGAATGGGCGTCGAAATGACGCTGCTGCGTGCGCTGGCTTTTCATCCGCGCATGCCGCTCCCGGAACCTGAAGTTCCACGACAGTCGTTTGCCCCGGTCGCACCCACTGCGGTGATGACCCCGACGCAGGTGCAGCAGCAGCCTGCGCCTGCACAACAGCAACAGAATGTGCCGCTCTCCGATGCCACCAGTCAGGTGTTGGCGGCGCGTAGCCAGTTGCAACGCGCTCAGGGAGCAACCAAAGCAAAAAAGAGTGAACCGGCAGCCGCTTCCCGCGCGCGGCCGGTGAATAATGCTGCGCTGGAAAGACTGGCTTCGGTGTCGGAACGTGTTCAGGCGCGTCCGGCGGTCTCTGCGCTGGAAAAAGCACCGGCGAAGAAAGAAGCGTATCGCTGGAAAGCGACCAATCCTGTTGCAGAGGTTAAAGAAGTCGTTGCCACGCCGAAAGCGCTGAAAAAAGCGCTTGAGCATGAAAAAACGCCGGAACTGGCGGCAAAGCTTGCGGCTGAAGCCATTGAACGCGACCCGTGGGCCGCCCAGGTGAGTCAGCTCTCGCTGCCTAAACTGGTGGAGCAGGTGGCGCTTAATGCCTGGAAAGAAGAGAATGGCAACGTAGTTTGCCTGCACCTGCGTTCCACGCAGCGACACCTAAATTCCAGCGGCGCGCAGCAAAAACTGGCTGAAGCACTGAGTTCCTTAACGGGGTCAACGGTTGAATTGACCATCGTTGAAGATGATAATCCAGCGGTGCGTACGCCGCTGGAGTGGCGTCAGGCCATTTATGAAGAGAAGCTCGCGCAGGCGCGTGAGTCGATTATTGCGGATAATAACATCCAGACGCTGCGTCGTTTTTTCGATGCGGAGCTGGACGAAGAGAGTATTCGCCCCATTTGATCGTGAGCCTAATGGTTTGACGGTCGTCATCCCTTAACGTGATTGAGAGAGAAGCCTATGTTTGGTAAAGGCGGTCTGGGTAACCTGATGAAACAGGCCCAGCAGATGCAAGAAAAAATGCAGCAGATGCAGGAAGAAGTCGCCAAGCTGGAAGTGACCGGCGAATCTGGCGCGGGTCTGGTAAAAGTGACCATTAACGGCGCGCACAACTGCCGTCGCGTGGAGATCGATCCAAGCCTGCTGGAAGACGACAAAGAGATGCTGGAAGACCTGGTTGCTGCGGCATTCAACGACGCGGCGCGTCGCATTGAAGAGACGCAGAAAGAGAAGATGGCCTCTGTTTCCTCCGGAATGCAGCTGCCGCCTGGCTTTAAGATGCCGTTCTGATGCAAACCAGCCCGCTGTTAACTCAGCTTATGGAAGCACTGCGCTGTCTGCCGGGCGTTGGCCCGAAGTCGGCGCAGCGCATGGCGTTCACGCTACTTCAGCGCGATCGCAGCGGCGGGATGCGTCTGGCACAGGCGTTAACGAAGGCAATGTCGGAAATCGGCCATTGTGCCGATTGCCGCACCTTCACAGAGCAAGACGTCTGCAACATTTGCTCGAACCCGCGTCGCCAGGAAAACGGTCAGATTTGTGTGGTGGAGAGTCCGGCGGACATCTACGCCATTGAGCAAACCGGGCAATTTTCCGGACGTTACTTCGTGCTGATGGGACACCTGTCACCGCTGGACGGTATTGGCCCTGATGATATCGGGCTGGATCGTCTCGAACAGCGACTGGCGTCTGAGCAAATCAACGAACTGATCCTGGCGACCAATCCTACGGTCGAAGGAGAGGCGACCGCCAACTATATTGCTGAGCTTTGCATGCAATATGGCGTTGAAGCCAGCCGTATCGCCCATGGCGTACCGGTCGGCGGCGAGCTGGAAATGGTCGATGGCACTACGCTGTCGCACTCTCTGGCAGGGCGACACAAGATTAAATTCTGAACAAACGGAGGCCGCGACGGCGGCTTCCGCTTGAAATCCTTCCCGCTTGTCCCCATTTCACCCTCAACGTGTTTTTACCATTGAAAATGGCATTGTTGAGGTAGATCTACATGAAAGGACAAGAAACTCGTGGTTTTCAGTCAGAAGTAAAACAGCTTCTGCACCTGATGATCCATTCTCTGTATTCCAATAAAGAAATCTTCCTGCGTGAGCTTATCTCTAACGCCTCGGATGCGGCAGACAAGCTGCGTTTCCGCGCCCTGTCTAACCCGGACCTGTATGAAGGGGACGGTGAGCTGCGTGTACGTGTTTCCTTCGATAAAGATAAACGTACGTTGACCATTGCCGATAACGGCGTGGGGATGAACCGTGATGACGTTATCGATCATCTGGGGACCATTGCGAAATCCGGTACTAAATCTTTCCTCGAATCCATGGGATCCGATCAGGCGAAAGACAGCCAGTTGATCGGCCAGTTCGGGGTGGGTTTCTACTCTGCGTTCATCGTGGCGGACAAAGTCACCGTGCGTACCCGCGCTGCGGGCGATAAGCCGGAAAACGGCGTGTTCTGGGAATCTGCGGGCGAAGGTGAGTACACCGTTGCCGACATCACCAAAGACGATCGCGGCACCGAAATCACCCTGCATCTGCGTGAAGGCGAAGATGAGTTCCTTGATGACTGGCGCGTACGTTCCATCATCAGCAAATATTCCGACCATATCGCGCTGCCGGTAGAGATCGAAAAATCCGAAGAAAAAGACGGCGAGACCGTGGTTTCCTGGGAAAAGATCAACAAAGCGCAGGCGCTGTGGACCCGTAACAAGTCGGAAATCAAAGACGACGAATACAACGAGTTCTACAAGCATATCGCCCACGACTTCACTGACCCGCTGACCTGGAGCCACAACCGTGTGGAAGGTAAGCAGGAGTACACCAGCCTGCTGTACATCCCGTCCCAGGCTCCGTGGGATATGTGGAACCGCGATCACAAGCATGGTCTGAAACTGTACGTCCAGCGTGTGTTTATTATGGACGATGCCGAGCAGTTCATGCCGAACTACCTGCGCTTTGTGCGCGGTCTGATAGATTCCAACGATCTGCCGCTGAACGTTTCCCGTGAGATCCTGCAGGACAGCACCGTCACCCGTAACCTGCGCAGCGCGCTGACCAAACGCGTACTGCAGATGCTGGAAAAACTGGCGAAAGACGACGCGGAGAAATACCAGACCTTCTGGAAACAGTTCGGCCTGGTACTGAAAGAAGGCCCGGCGGAAGATCACGCCAACCAGGAAACGATCGCTAAGCTGATGCGCTTCGCGTCTACGCACACTGACTCCTCCGCACAGACCGTGTCGCTGGAAGACTACGTGTCGCGGATGAAAGAAGGGCAGGAGAAAATCTACTACATCACCGCAGACAGCTATGCGGCAGCGAAGAGCAGCCCGCACCTGGAACTGCTGCGTAAGAAAGGCATAGAAGTCCTGCTGCTTTCTGACCGCATCGATGAGTGGATGATGAACTACCTGACCGAGTTCGACGGTAAGGCATTCCAGTCTGTTGCCAAAGCTGACGAGTCCATCGACAAGCTGGCGGATGAAGTTGATGAATCGGCAAAAGAAGCGGAAAAAGCGCTGACGCCGTTCGTTGAGCGCGTGAAAACCCTGCTGGGCGACCGCGTGAAAGAAGTGCGTCTGACTCACCGTCTGACCGACACGCCAGCCATCGTCACCACCGATGCGGATGAAATGAGCACCCAGATGGCGAAACTGTTTGCCGCTGCGGGCCAGGCCGTACCGGAAGTGAAATATATCTTTGAACTCAACCCGGACCACGTGCTGGTAAAACGCACGGCAGATACCCAGGACGAAGCGCAGTTCAAAGAGTGGGTCGAACTGCTGCTGGATCAGGCGCTGTTTGCTGAGCGCGGCACGCTGGAAGACCCTAACCAGTTCATCCGTCGTATGAACCAGTTGCTGGTGTCCTGATACCCGTAATGTAATGCCGGATGGCGTTAACGCTTATCCGGCCTACAGCATCTCGTAATAGTATGCCGGATACGGTGTTTCCACCGCCATCCGGCATTTTCTCGCCTTATTTTTAATTTTCCCACCGTTAACCGTTTCAGCGTCGGGCGTCTTTCTTGAGCCAATTGCGTGATGGTGGTATCGTTTAGCGCTTTTTAAAAAATATCGACAACCTTTAAGGGGATTTTCGTAATGCGTATCATTCTGCTTGGCGCTCCGGGCGCGGGTAAAGGAACTCAGGCTCAGTTCATCATGGAGAAGTATGGTATTCCGCAAATCTCCACCGGTGATATGCTGCGTGCTGCCGTGAAATCTGGCTCCGAGCTGGGCAAACAAGCGAAAGACATCATGGACGCCGGTAAGCTGGTGACTGATGAGCTGGTGATCGCGCTGGTAAAAGAGCGTATTGCTCAGGAAGACTGCCGTAATGGTTTCCTGCTGGATGGCTTCCCGCGTACTATTCCGCAGGCAGACGCCATGAAAGAAGCGGGCATCAACGTGGACTACGTTCTGGAGTTCGATGTTCCTGACGAACTGATCGTTGACCGTATCGTGGGTCGTCGCGTACACGCTGCTTCTGGCCGCGTTTACCACATCAAATTCAACCCGCCTAAGGTTGAAGGTAAAGATGACGTGACCGGCGAAGAGCTGACCACCCGTAAAGACGATCAAGAAGAAACTGTACGTAAGCGCCTGGTGGAATACCATCAGATGACCGCTCCGCTGATCGGCTACTACTCTAAAGAAGCGCAGGCGGGTAACACCAAATACGCGAAAGTTGATGGTACTCAGGCCGTTGCTGACGTGCGCGCAGCGCTGGAAAAAATCCTCGGCTAATTTTTTCGCGTAATAAACCTCTTATCAGGCCTGCCATTATCGCGTAGGCCTGATAAGCGTAGCGCCATCAGGCAAATTCTCGTCTTACCTCTCACAGCAATTAGTTCTTCTTTATCGCTTTTCCGCTACAATTATCAACAATTTGAATCGATAAGAGGCGGTAATGCGTCAGACGAAAACCGGTATCCTGCTGGCAAACCTCGGCACTCCCGATGCCCCAACCCCCGAAGCCGTTAAGCGCTACCTGCGCCAGTTTTTAAGCGATCCACGCGTAGTTGATACGTCACCTGCACTGTGGTGGCCGCTGCTGCGCGGGGTGATTTTACCGTTGCGTGCGCCACGCGTAGCCAAGCTGTACCAGTCAATCTGGATGGAAGACGGTTCTCCGCTGATGGTTTATAGCAAGGCACAACAGCGGGCGCTGGCAGAACGCCTACCAAATACCCCTGTCGCGCTGGGAATGAGCTACGGTTCGCCGTCGCTTGAAAGCGCGGTCGATGAACTGTTGGCAAGCGGGGTTGAACACATGGTGGTGTTACCGCTGTACCCGCAATATTCCTGTTCGACGGTAGCGGCCGTCTGGGACGAACTGGCGCGTATCTTAGCGCGTAAACGCGGTATTCCTGGCGTTTCATTTATTCGTGATTACGCCGATGACAGCAGCTACATCGATGCGCTGGCGAAGAGTGCCCGGGATTCATTTGCTCAACACGGTGAACCTGATTTGCTGCTGCTCTCCTACCACGGCATTCCGCAGCGTTACGCCGATGAAGGTGATGACTACCCGCAGCGCTGTCGCGATACCACCCGAGAGCTGGTTTCAGCGCTTGGTCTGCCGCCAGAAAAAGTAATGATGACCTTCCAGTCTCGCTTTGGTCGCGAACCGTGGCTGACGCCGTATACCGACGAAACGTTAAAAATGCTGGCGGAGAAAGGGACACAACATATCCAGGTTATGTGTCCGGGCTTCTCGGCAGATTGCCTCGAAACGCTGGAAGAGATAGCGGTACAAAACCGGGAGATTTTCCTCGAGGCTGGCGGTAAGCAATATGAGTATATTCCGGCGCTTAATGCCGCACCGGAACATATCGAAATGATGGTTAAACTGACCGATGCTTACCGTTAAAGCTGGGCTCTGAAGTAACGAGCGCCTTCCCGCAACGCATCGTCGGCGGTTTTCATCATTCGCGAATAGTGCAGGAAGGCGTGCAGCGTACCGGGGTACATTTTGTACTGGCAGGGCTGCTGATGCGCCTGCAACGTCTGGAATAGTAAGCGGCTATCGTCAATCAGCGGATCAAACTCAGCGCCAGCGATAAAACACGGTGGCACGTCACGTGTCAGATCGTTATTAAACAGGCAATAATACGGTGACTCGCGATCGTCAGCGCTACGCAGGTACGCGTTTTCGTACATCTGCAAGTCCTCGCGGGTTAACCCATCCCACGCTCCGCCCATCAGCCGTCGGCTCAGTGAATCCTGCAGGCCGTAAAGCCCATACCACAACAGCACCCCAGCCACCTTGCCGCAGACAATGCGTTTATCCCGCAGCCACAGCGCACTGGCAAGCGCCAGCATGGCTCCGGCGGAATCGCCCGCAAAACCGATATGATTCACATTAAGAGAATAGTCGCCAGCGTGCTGATGAAAATACTGGCAGACGGCGGCAATCTCTTCAATGGCTTGCGGGAAACGGGCTTCCGGCGCAAGTGAATAGTCGATACCAATTACCGTGCACTGCGTATAGCGCGCCAGCAAGCGCATAATACGGTCGTGGGTATCCAGATTACCGAGAATAAAACCGCCGCCGTGCAGATAATACAACGTTGCCAGGCTATGAGGCTGCGGTGAGTAAATACGTGTGGCCACGGGGCCGCATGCGGTAGAAATAACGCATTCGCGGGTATTCATCTCTGGGGCATCGGCATTCCACAACTGCCGTTCATGAATGTAGTGTTGGCGCTGGGCCACGAAGTCATCTGCAGCGGGCCACGGCGGCAGATCGTCGCGATGAAAATTCACCACGCTTTTCATTTCATCCGAAATTCTGTCGAGTACGGGGATCTTGTTTTCCGGCTTCATAAAACGCTCCTTGTGAAGGTGAGTTATTGTAGAAATTAATCCCGTATAAACTGCGATCTCACCGTCTGATATTGAAACTTAGCGCCGCATCGCATGCGTGGCAGGGAATGTGCTACCATGCATCGCTCAGTTAACCACCCGTAAAATCGACCATGAAATTTCCCGGTAAACGCAAATCCAAACACTATTTTCCCGTCAGCGCGCGCGATCCGTTGCTGCAACAAATTCAGCCAGAAAATGAAACCAGCGCAGCCTGGGTGGTAGGTATCGACCAGACGCTGGTGGATATTGAAGCCAAAGTGGATGATGACTTTGTAAAACGTTATGGATTAAGCGCCGGGCATTCTCTGGTGATTGCCGATGATGTCGCAGAAGCGCTCTACCAGGAACTGGTGCGTGAAAACTTGATCACCCATCAGTTTGCGGGCGGTACTATCGGTAACACGATGCACAACTACTCTGTACTGGCGGATGACCGCTCGGTGCTGCTGGGCGTGATGTGCAGCAATATCGAGATTGGCAGCTATGCGTACCGCTATTTATGCAATACCTCCAGCCGTACCGACCTGAACTACCTGCAAGGCGTTAACGGACCGATTGGCCGCTGCTTTACGCTGATTGGCGAGTCAGGTGAGCGTACCTTCGCAATCAGCCCTGGGCATATGAATAAGCTACGGGCGGATAGCATCCCTGAATCGGTGATTGCCGGAGCGTCCGCGCTGGTGCTGACGTCTTATCTGGTGCGCTGCGAACCGGGTGAGCCGATGCCGGAAGCGACCATGAAGGCGATTGAATACGCCAAAAAGCACAATGTGCCGGTGGTTCTGACCCTGGGCACCAAATTCGTCATTGCCGATAACCCGCAGTGGTGGCAGGCGTTCCTCAAAGAGCATGTCTCTATTCTGGCGATGAATGAAGAAGAGGCCGAAGCGCTGACCGGCGAGAACGATCCGCTGCTGGCGTCCGACAAAGCGCTGGATTGGGTGGATCTGGTGCTGTGCACGGCGGGGCCGGCGGGTCTGTATATGGCAGGCTTTACGGAAGAAGAAGTGAAACGTAAAACCCAGCATCCTCTGCTCCCTGGTGCTATTGCCGAATTTAATCAGTACGAATTCAGCCGCGCCATGCGCCATAAAGACTGTACCAATCCGCTGCGCGTGTATTCGCACATCGCACCGTATATGGGCGGACCTGAAAAGATAATGAACACCAACGGCGCGGGTGACGGCGCGCTGGCGGCATTGCTGCATGATATTACCGCCAACAGCTATCACCGCAGCAACGTGCCTAACTCCAGCAAGCACAAGTTCACCTGGCTGACCTATTCGTCGTTAGCCCAGGTGTGTAAGTATGCTAATCGCGTGAGTTATCAGGTGCTGAACCAGCATTCACCGCGCCTGACGCGCGGTTTGCCGGAACGTGAAGACAGTCTAGAAGAGTCGTACTGGGACCGTTAAATCTTACATAGGCCGGATAAGCGATAACGCTATCCGGCACGGACATTAACTGGCCGTAGCAACTTCACCTGCAGGCGGCGTTTCAATCAGCTCCAGCATGGTGCGGGCGATTTCACGCTCACCCATGACGACCTGGTTGGCGCCGCGTTCGGTAATATATTCCACCTCATCGTCATAATGCGCGCGGGCGATAATCTCAATCGACGGGCATTTCTCACGCGCGGAAGCGACAATTTCACCCGCTTCATAACCATTGGGGATGGTCAACAGCAGCCAGCGCGCGCAATCCAGATGCGCCAGATTCATAATCTCTTCGTTGGCGGCATTTCCCAGTACCGCGCGGATCCCACGCTCGCGCAGTTCATCCACCCGGGTACGCGAGGTTTCGATCACCACCAGCGGGATCCCTGCAGCCATCAATTTCTCACCCAGCAGGCTGCCGACGCGACCAAAGCCAACCAGCAAGGCATGATTGCAGATATCCACCGGAATTTGCTTTTCTTCTTCGATAGCCTCTTCCAGCGTCTGCTCCTCCAGCGTTTCTGTTTTGGCGAGGTATTTTTCTAACACCGCAAACAGCACCGGGTTGAGCATGATGGACAGGATTGCCCCGGCCAGCACCAGATTCTGTCCGGCCTGCGGCAGCAGGTTTAACGCCATTCCCAGACCCGCCAGGATAAAGGCAAATTCACCAATCTGCGCCAGGCTGGTGGCAATGGTGAGCGCCGTGCGTTGGGAGTGACCAAACAGGCGCACCAGGAAATAGGCGGCAAGGGATTTACCAAAGATGATAATCGCCAGCGTGCCCAGTACCGCCAACGGCTGCTGGATCAGAACTAACGGATCGAACAGCATCCCGACGGAAACGAAGAACAGCACGGCGAACGCATCGCGCAGCGGCAGAGTATCATGCGCCGCACGGTGGCTTAGTTCAGATTCATTCAGCACCATACCGGCGAAGAACGCGCCCAGCGCAAAGGAGACATCGAACAGCTCTACTGCGCCAAAGGCGATACCTAAGGCGAGGGCGAGGACTGAGAGGGTAAACAGTTCGCGTGAACCGGTTGCGGCGCTGCGGGCCATAATCCACGGTACCAGACGACGACCCACCAGCATCATAATCGCGATAAACGCCACCACCTTACCGATGGTAATGCCCATATCGACGGCCAGCGAGGCGAAGCCGACATCTTCTTTTTCCAGCATCCCGGCGACGGCTGGCAGGAGAACCAGCGTCAGCACCATCATCAGATCTTCGACAATCAACCAGCCAATGGCGATTTGCCCGCGCTGGCTGTCAATGAGCTGTCGTTCTTCAAGCGCGCGCAGTAGCACCACGGTACTGGCGGTTGAAAGACACAGACCAAACACGATCCCCACCATCAGCGACCAGCCTAATACGGCTGAAAGCGCCATACCCAGCAGCGTTGCCACTGCTATCTGGGCAATCGCGCCGGGAATGGCGATAGACTTTACCGCCATCAAATCCTTCAACGAAAAGTGCAGCCCCACGCCAAACATCAGCAGAATAACGCCAAGCTCGGCCAGCTCAGGCGCGAGCTTAGTATCAGCAACAAAACCAGGTGTAAATGGACCGGCCAGAACGCCCGCTAACAGATATCCCACCAGAGGAGAAATACGCAGTTTATTGGCAATCATGCCTAATATAAAAGCGAGCACAAGGCCGCCGACAATGGTGGTGATAAGCGGGGTGGCGTGATGCATTCCGTCTCCTTTGGTTGCTGTGATGATCCTGAAAACCCAAACTACGAGTAATAGTTTATGACAATTTTAATGTTTATGTTTATGAATAATTATTGAATTTTGAAGAAAACGGGATTTTAAGAGTAAAAAAGCACGGATCGGAAAAGTACGGTGATATGTGAGAGGTAAAGGCTGATGGCTACTGCAAGTAATGACGGCCAAAATTTACTTTTGGCCGTCAGAAAATCAGGCTTTGTGTCGGTTATCAGGTAAGAATATGGTCAGTATCCCCAGAAGTGGCAGGAAAGCACATATTTTGTAGACCAAATCGATGCTGGTATGGTCGGCTATTAGCCCTAGCACCGCGGCTCCCAAGCCGCCCATGCCGAAGGCAAACCCGAAAAATAGCCCAGAAACCATGCCGATACGCCCAGGAAGCAGCTCCTGCGCGTAGACCAAAATAGCAGAAAACGCCGATGCGAGGATAAAACCAATGATCACGGTTAAAATTCCGGTCCATTCCAGCGTTGCGTAGGGTAAAACGAGGGTAAATGGCGCAACGCCGAGGATAGACCCCCAAATAACATATTTTCTGCCAATTTTATCGCCTAATGGTCCGCCAATCACCGTCCCGGCCGCGACGGCAAACAGGAAGGCAAACAGGTGAAACTGGGCGTTTTGTACCGATAATCCGAATTTTTGCATCAGATAAAAGGTGTAATAGCTGCTGATACTCGCCATATAGAAGTATTTGGAGAAAATCAGCACCAGCAGGATGCTTACCGCTAGCACCACTTTATTGCGCGGTAACGGATTAACGATGGCGACTTTCGGTTTTCCTTTACTCATCCGATGCTGCGCGGCATACCAACGGCTGATTTGCGCCAGGACGACAATCGCTAATAACGCAGCCAGAACAAACCAGGCCACATTACCCTTACCATATGGCGCGATGATGACAGCTGCCAGCAAGGGTCCCAGAGAGCTGCCGAAGTTGCCGCCAACCTGGAAAATTGACTGCGCCAGGCCGTGACGACCGCCGGAGGCCATGCGCGCCACGCGGGACGATTCCGGATGAAATACCGAAGAGCCGGTGCCAACCAGCGCCGCGGCGAGCAGCACCATATGGAAACTACCGGCCATGGCCAGCAAAACAAGCCCACTCAGCGTGAAGCACATCCCAATGGGCAGCGACCACGGCATCGGGTATTTGTCCGTCCAGTAACCCACCACCGGTTGCAGCAGCGAGGAAGCAAGCTGGAAGGTTAGGGTGATCATCCCGATCTGCATGAACGTTAGCGAGAACTCTGACTGCAATAGCGGATAAATCGCCAGGATCAGCGACTGAATCATATCGTTTAGCAGATGGGAGAGGCTGATCGCTCCTAAAATGCCAAATGAGGTGCGTGCTTTAGCAACCGACGCTGACGCGCCAGCCACAGGCTGGGTTGGTTCACTTATTGCCATAGAAAGTCACTTCTGTTTGGGTTGCGATTATGAGGGTAATCTATTTTGTTATTATTACCTGACTAACATACCTGCGGAAGGTGTTTGAAGGAAGTCTCATTTCTGAAAACATTTTCGACTATTATTTCATATCATTGTAATTTCAGTCGTTGATTTTGGCTCAGGGAGAGAAATATGAAGTTTTTAAAACGGGGCGTGGCGCTGGCGTTATTAGCCGCATTTACGCTGGCAGGTCAGCCTGCACAAGCGTACGAAAAAGATAAAACCTACAAAATTACCATTTTGCATACCAACGATCATCACGGTCACTTCTGGCGCAGCGAATACGGAGAATACGGACTGGCGGCGCAAAAAACGCTGGTGGACGGTATTCGTAAAGAGGTGGCAGAGGAAGGGGGCAGCGTACTGCTGCTTTCCGGTGGCGACATTAATACCGGCGTACCGGAGTCCGATCTGCAGGATGCGGAACCTGATTTTCGTGGGATGAACCTGATTGGCTATGACGCGATGGCGGTCGGAAACCACGAGTTTGATAATCCCATGACCGTATTGCGTCAGCAGGAAAAATGGTCCAAATTTCCGTTTCTCTCGGCCAATATCTATCAGAAAAGCACCGGCGAGCGTTTATTTAAGCCGTGGGCCATCTTTAAGCGCCAGGATTTAAAAATTGCTGTACTCGGTTTAACCACCGACGATACGGCGAAAATAGGCAACCCCGAGTTCTTTACCGATATTGAGTTCCGTAAACCTGCTGATGAAGCCAAACTGGTTATCCAGGAACTGAATATGGGTGAAAAGCCAGACATCATTATCGCGACCACCCATATGGGACATTATGACAACGGCAACCACGGCTCGAATGCCCCTGGCGATGTCGAAATGGCGCGTAGCCTGCCGGCGGGATCGCTGGCGATGATTGTAGGTGGTCACTCGCAGGATCCGGTGTGTATGGCTTCAGAGAACAAGAAGCAGGTTGATTACGTACCAGGTACGCCGTGTGCGCCAGACAAGCAAAATGGGATCTGGATTGTGCAGGCGCACGAGTGGGGGAAATATGTGGGCCGGGCGGACTTTGAGTTCCGTAACGGCGAAATGAAAATGGTCAACTACCAGCTCATTCCCGTCAACCTGAAGAAAAAAGTGACCTGGGACAACGGTAAAAGTGAGCGCGTACTCTACACCCCGGAAATAGCTGAAAATCAGCAAATGCTTTCGTTGCTGACGCCGTTCCAGAATAAAGGTAAAGCGCAGCTCGACGTGAAAATCGGTAGCGTCAATGCGCGCCTCGAAGGCGACCGAAGCAAAGTCCGTTTCGTGCAGACCAACATGGGACATTTGCTGCTGGCTGCGCAAATGGCGCGAACCAGCGCTGATTTTGGCGTGATGAGCGGCGGTGGCATCCGTGATTCCATCGAAGGCGGCGATATCACTTATAAGAGCGTGCTGAAAGTACAGCCGTTCGGAAACATCGTGGTGTATGCTGACATGAGCGGGAAAGAGGTGATTGACTATCTGACCGCCGTGGCGCAAATGAAGCCGGACTCCGGGGCCTATCCACAGTTTGCCAACGTCAGCTTTGTGGCGAAAGACGGCAAGCTTAACGATTTGAAAATCAAAGGTGAACCCGTTGACCCAGCCAAAACCTATCGCATGGCAACGCTAAGCTTCAACGCGACCGGCGGCGATGGCTATCCGCGCATTGATAACAAGCCTGGCTATGTGAATACCGGGTTTATTGATGCAGAAGTGCTGAAAGAGTTCGTGCAGAAGAACTCACCGCTGGATGCCAGTGTGTATGAGCCGAAGGGGGAAGTTACCTGGCAGTAACAGGGCGGAGTGCCGGATGGCGGTGCGGGCACCTTATCCGGCCTACAGGTCAGTGCGATTTGTAGGCCTTAAAGCTGCGCGCCATCAGGCAATCATTCTATAACCGCTTAATCGCGGCGTGCGATGTCGGCGAATTTCGCATCCAGAATTTTCGCCAGATCGCCCGCTGCCAGTTCGATATCCAGCCCGCGTTTGCCGCCGGAAACATAAATGGTGTCAAACGTCTGGGCAGGGGCATCAATGAGCGTTGGCAATCTCTTTTTCTGTCCTAATGGGCTGATCCCCCCCACCAGATAACCGGTGGTTCGTTGCGCAACCATTGGATCGGCCATATCAACCTTTTTAGCCCCCAGAGCCTTAGCGACCTTTTTGAGATCCAATTGACCGGCTACAGGCGTGACCGCAACTGCCAGATGCTTCATATCGCCATTCACGGCAACCAGCAGCGTTTTGTAGACCTGGTCCGCATTCAGACCTAACTTGCGCACCACTTCATCACCAAAGTTCGTCTCGGACGGATCGTGATCGTAGGTGTGGATCTGGAAAGAAATTTTGTTTTTTTCGAGTAATTTAACGGCGGGTGTCATAGCAATTTTCCTGGACCAGACAAAATACGACTCAAGCATACGCCTGATGTCTGTCTAAAAAATAGTACCATCTTGCGCAATAGTATTGGCAGGATGATGACTTTGAGCGACAATCGAACTACACCGATGCTTTAAGCATTGGGATCATAATAATGATGAAATTCCTCTTTGACGGGCCAATAGAAATATTGGCCATTTTTTTACCGTAACATCTCCGGCAAATTTCCCTCTCCGTACAGATGTAGCGCGCCAACGGCCACGACGTAATGACCAGCAGGCATCGCCCTGAGCCGATCGCGCCAGGCTGTGTTGCGTTGATGCATCAATACGTCATACAACGACTGGCTAAAGGTATTGGGAAGCGCCAGTTCGCTATTGCGTGGCGGTGTTTTAAGCCACCAGCCCATCATCTGTTGCAACAATCTGGCATTGGTATGCCAGTGCGTCAGAGTATCGTCCAACAGAGCCAGTCCGTTATCAGGCAACTGACATAACAGCTCGATTTGACTGGATGCGCCCTCCAGCTCGATAACGGGTTTATGCGCTTGTTTTGCCGCTTTCAGCAATTGGTAATCAATTCCGTATTCCGCCCGTAGCCCCAACTGCTGTGCCTGTGTCGCCTGTAATACCATGGCGATTTGCCACAACGGCTGAGTAGATAACAGCGATGGGGAAATACCCAGTTCGTTGGTGACTTTACGCAGGTTTTCTAACTGCTCCGGGCTGATACGTTCTTCGAGTGCGGCAAATGTAGGAAGGTTAGCAAACGGCGCGTCGTCACCGGAAACATCCGCTTCGACAATCAGCGCGTCGGCATGGTTGAGTTTTTTGAGTAATTTGGCAGGCAGAGGTGCCATATCGCGACTGCCCATGTGAATACTGCCAATCAGATGAAAATGGCGGTTGCCGGGCAATGAAATGTCGATGGCAGGCCAGGTATAGTGGTTGCCGCGTAGCGCGGTGAAAAATGTTTTTACCCGGTATAACAGATCCATACGACCTCCCTAAGTAGACTTTCATGCTAGCGCGTGGTCCAGGAAGGTGCAATGCGCGAATTGCCGGATGGCGACGCGAAATCGTCTTATCCAGCCTACAATGTTACTTGCACTTTGTAGGCCGGATAAGCGTGAGCGCCATGCGGCAGGGGGTTACTCTTTCGGTTTGAAGCGCAGCAGTCGGTTAGCGTTGCTCACCACAGTAATGGAGGAGAGTGCCATCGCCGCTCCTGCAACGACCGGATTCAGCAGTGTTCCGGTGAACGGCCACAGGATCCCTGCGGCAACGGGAATACCGATGCTGTTATAAATAAACGCGCCGACCAGGTTCTGCTTCATATTACGCAAGGTTGCCCGGGAGATAGACAGCGCATCCGCGACGCCCATCAGGCTATGGCGCATCAGCGTAATCGCGGCGGTTTCAATCGCCACATCGCTGCCGCCACCCATGGCAATCCCTACATCGGCCTGAGCCAGCGCAGGTGCATCGTTGATACCGTCACCCACCATGGCAACCTGACGCCCCTGGCTTTGCAGACGTTTAATCGCCTCGGCTTTACCGTCCGGCAGAACACCGGCAATCACCTCATCAATACCGGCTTCTTTGGCAATAGCGTTAGCCGTGGTCGGGTTGTCACCGGTAAGCATCACCAGACGATATCCGTTGCGGTGCAGGCGCTGAAGTGCTGCCACGCTGTCGCTACGCAGCGGATCACGCACCGCTAACAGAGCAGCCGCTTTACCATCAATCGCCAACAGGACCGGGGTTGAACCCTGGGATGCCTGAGCGGTGATTTCAGCTTCCATTTCAGTGGTATCTACCTGTTGCTCATTGAGCAGCGCCTGGTTGCCCAGCAGCAGCGTATGACCTTCCGTTTCACCGCTTACGCCTAAACCGCGCAGCGTACGGAAACCATTGACCTGTGGCAGCGTAACATCACCGGCTTTGTCCAGTATCGCTCTGGCCAGCGGGTGGCTGGACCCCTGTTCAAGGGCTGCTGCCAGACGAATTGCCAGTGCTTCATCGGTGTTGCCAAACGTTTTGATGGCGACAACCTGCGGTTTACCTTCAGTCAATGTCCCGGTTTTATCAAATACGACGGTATCAAGCGTACTGGCGCGCTGAAGCGCATCGGCATCACGTACCAGAACCCCAAACTCAGCGGCACGACCCACACCGGAAATAATCGACATTGGTGTAGCCAGGCCCAGCGCACAAGGGCAGGCAATAATCAGTACGGTAGTGGCAATCACCAGCGTATAAACAATTTGTGGTGCCGGCCCGAAGAAATACCAGATTGCCGCACTCACCAGCGCAATGACGACGACGACCGGAACGAACACTGAGGAGATACGGTCGGCTAGTTTACCAATCTCCGGTTTACTGCTTTGCGCCTGGCGCACCATACGAATAATGCGTGACAGCGTGGTGTGGCTGCCAACGGCACTGGCGCGGAATAGCACGCTGCCATCCTGTACGACCGTACCGGCGTGGACGCTATCGCCTTCGCCTTTTTGTTGCGGAATAGGCTCTCCGGTCAGCATGGCTTCATCCAGCCAGGCTTCGCCCTGAGTGATTTCGCCATCTACCGGAACGCGGTCACCGGTGGTCAGGCGCAGCAACATTCCCGCCTGAACGTCTGCCAGCGGCACGTTCTTTTCACCTTCGTCAGTAACAACACGCGCGGTCGGCGGCGTCAGATCGAGTAATTTTTCCAGTGCTTTGGACGAACGCTGGCGAGCCCGCGCTTCCAGCATGTGCCCGAGGTTAATCAGACCGATAATCATCGCACTGGCTTCATAATAGAGGTGTCGCGCTTCCATCGGGAACCATTGCGGCCAGAGGTTGACGCTCATGGAATAAAGCCATGCCACCCCCGTACCCAGCGCCACCAGCGTATCCATAGTCGCGGTGCCGTTCATCAGGCTTTTCCACGCGTTGCGGTAAAAATGACCGCCCGCGAAAACCATCACGGCAAGCGTTGCCAGACCAATCGTCAGCCACAGGCTGCGGTTGTCGGCAGTGACCATCATGTTTTCGCCAATCATTCCCCATACCATGACAGGGATACCCAGCAGCAGCGCGACGGCCGCCTGCCAGCGAAAACGTTTCATGGTTGCTACGGCGGTTTCTTGCTGACGCTCGCGGCGCTTAACATCATCTTCAATGGCTTCTGCGCCGTAGCCCGCTTTTTCCACCGCTTTCACTAACTGGTCGGCGGACGCACTGCCCATTACCAGCGCAGTACGTTCCGCCAGGTTTACCCGTGCCTGCGTGACACCCGGTACGCTTTGCAGAGCATCTTGTACGCGGATAACACAGCTGGCGCAGCTCATGCCGTTTAACAGCAACTGTTGGCTGTCATCATCAGCCGTAGCTGCCGGAAGCTCGGAAGGGACCGCTGCCAGTGCTTCCGACGGGATTGATGACTCCGTCAGCGGTTTAGCCTTTGGGTGGCTTAACTCCGCGCCGTAACCGGCTTGTTTGATGGTTTCAATCAGCGCTTCAGCACTAGCGCTCCCGGTGATGTGCGCTTCAGTCACAGTGACATCCGCTTGCTCAACGTCCGGGCGTTGCTCCAGACTTTCTTTAACGCGTTTTACGCAGTGACCACAGGACAAGCCGTCCAGGGTTAGATCAATTGTTTGAGACATAACCAACTCCTTTATTGCAGGATTAACTGACTGTGATAAAGGTTAAACCTTCCATCTAGGGGAAGGTCAAGGGAGTTTTTAGAAAAGGTGCAAAAAGGGCGTAAAGGAAGAAAAACGGGAACGTCAGGTCAGCACGTTCCCGGTCTGTTATTGATTGAGAACGATAAGCGGCGTTCGATGCTGCGGTTCATTCATCACCGTGAGATCGGCGCCGTACAGTGCATTTAGTGACGATTGCTGCAGAACATCCTGCGGACGACCGTTATCAACTATCCTGCCGCGTTCCATCAATACAACGCGGTCAGCATAGCGCGCCGCAAGGTTGAGATCGTGCAGGACGCAGCAGACGCTGAACTGTCGTTCACCTACCAGACGACGCAGCAGACGAAAAAGATGCTGTTGGTGGTGAATATCCAGGGCGGAGGTGGGTTCATCGAGAAACAACCATTTTGGCCTGGGTTCGGGCTCCCAAAGTTGAACCAGCAGACGCGCCAGCTGTACCCGCTGTTGTTCTCCTCCCGACAGGTGCCGGTAATCGCGCGCGGCCAGCGCCTGGCAGTCACACAACGTCATGATGTGCTCCGTTTCATCGCCCGTGTTGCGCGTACGATACGGATGCCTGCCCATGCGGATGACCTCCTGCACGCTAAACGGGAAGGCCATATGACTGTTCTGGCGCATCACGGCACGGGTTTTTGCCAGCTCGGTGATTGACCACTCGTTCAGCGGCTTGCCAAACAAGCTACAACGCCCGCTGTGGGGCTGCAGATAGCCCGTAAGCTGGCGCAGCAGCGTCGATTTTCCGGCACCATTCGGGCCAAGAATCGCGATGATTTCTCCATCAGGTAGCGTCAGGGAAACGTCATCGGTCAGTCGTCTGCCCTGAATGTGGTAGACCAGATTTTCAGCGACGATCATGACATCCTCCGGCTACGCAGTATTAACCACAGGAAATACGGTCCACCGATCAGACTGGTTAACAGACCAACAGGCATTTCGGCAGGCTGAACAAGAGTGCGGGCCAGCGTGTCGGCAATCAGAAGTAAACAGGCGCCGGCCAGCGTAGAGCAGGGAATCAACCAGCGATGATCGGCGCCGGTAGTCATTCTGATCAGATGCGGGATCACCAGGCCAATAAAGCCAATCACGCCGCTGACGGAAACGGCAGCGCCAACCAGGAGCGAGCTGAGCAACAGTAACTGCTGGCGCTTACGTTTGACGTTTATGCCGAGGTAATGCGCCTCTTCATCACCCAACTGCAGCAAATTAAGCGTTCCCGCCATACAGACGGTGACTGCAATGGCTGGAAGAACAAACGTGCTGGCAACCAGCAGCGTTGGCCACTGGGCCTGGCCGAGATTCCCCATCATCCACAGCGTAAGTTGACGTAGCTGCTGTTCGTCGCCCACATAGCTCAGCACACCAATAGCCGAACCGCACAGAGCATTGATAGCGATACCTGCTAACAGTAGTTGCATCATTCCGCCGTGGTTATGACGCTGACTTATCAGGAAAATAATCGTGCAGACCACCATGCTGCCCGCGACGGCAAAAATCATCTGCTCATACAACACCAGCACTACGGGGAATGAAAATGGGATAACTATCGCGATGCCGACCATCAGCGCGGAGCCGCTGCTGACGCCAAGCAGGCCGGGATCGGCCATTGGATTGCGAAAAAGTCCCTGCATAATGACCCCTGCCGTAGCCAGCGCAGCACCGACCAAAACGGCCAGCAGTACGCGGGGCAGGCGGATGTTCAACCAGATATCTCGGTATTCGTCGTTGAACAGGGCGCTGAAGCTAATGTTCAACGCCCCCTGGCTGGCACCGAACAGCATCAGAGCGACCAGCAAGAGAGAAAGGCCCGTCAGAATGCTGACGGAAGAAAGCGAGTCCTTAAGCACGCAACGCTCCATAACGTCTTTGCGGCGCGAAGTTTCCGCGCCGCGAGGGGTTTACGCGGGTTTCAGTCCCGGCTCAACTAAACTGTAAATCTGGTTATTGAGTGTCGGCGCCGTGGCCAGTTCGTGAATGTGCCTGGCAACATCCGCGCGCATCACAAAGCCATGACACTCCTCGGCCTGTATGCGTTGCGCCAGACCTGTGGCTTCACCATTCAGCAAACCGCCGGGGCGGAGAATGGCGTAGTCCAGTAGACTGGTTTGTAGCCAGCTTTCAGCCAACGATTTTTCCCGTACGGCCTGGCCAAATGCGGCCCTGGCGCGTGGGGACAAAAAGGGCCAACTGTCGCCACAGCCCAGAGAGGTAACCAGAATCATGCGTTTGATCTCAGCTTTTTCTGCTTCATCAATGACGGTTCTGTGCGCCAGATAATCCTGGGCACCGCCCATGGAGGAGATCACCGTGGCATGCTGACCCGCTGCGCGACAGGCGCAGGCGGTGACCTGGCTGTCGCAGGCGTCGCCAATAAAGACCTGCACACCTTTTTCCTGCAGCCCGGCAGCAACCTGGGGATTGCGAACGACAGCAATCACCGGACGATGCTCCGCCAGTGCGAGCTCCAGCGTTTTCGCGCCGACGCCGCTTCCACCTGCACCAAAAATAAGCCATGGAGCCATCAGGCATGTTCCTTTAAAGATGAAGACAACGTGTGAAAGGCGCTGACCTGTTCGGCCAGCAGCTGTCGATGCTCATCGCGACCGAGGAAAATTTTGAACATAGCGCTACCCGCCTGGTTGAAGAAGAGAATGGACGCAGTGTCCATTCCCATAAATTTGCGTTCAATCAGGGCAATATGCGTGCAGTTTTCTGCCTTGATATGACCGGTCATGCCTTTTTTGCCGCGCAGGTTGAAGTAACCGTGGCGGTGGAATCCGGAAGGTAATTCACCGGTGAATTCCAGAATGACATCAGCAGTATGGACCAGGGTGGTGACTTTGCCCCATTCGCAGACGGTTTCCCAGACGGTATCAAATTGACTGCCGGAAACCAGCGTTGGGGAAGGGAGATTTTTCACCACCTCCAGCAATGTAGTGTTGTACTGGGCTGCGATAGCTTCCAGCGTACCGTCCGGCTCAGTTTTCAAAAAATCCTGTAAAGAGACATGGCTCATTATTCACTCCTTTTATGGTTGCTCTACCGCAATGCGCGGCGCGTTAAGTTCCTGAATCAGTTCATCAAGAGACTGCAAAATATTGCTCGCCCAAAAACGCCCTTCATTGGTCAGGCGTACACAGGTGCTGGCATCTCGCGTCAGTCCTGCGTGATGCCATTGGGTCAGTAGCGGGGCCAGTTTTTGTGCATGAGGCGTCAGCTCATCCAGCGGAATGCGGGCCGTCTCAATACCGGCCTGGAGAGTGTGTCGCCACTGGAAACCACGCTCGGCGGTGCGCATCATCATCATTAGCGGTTTTTTTCCGGCGGCGATAGATTCATGCCATGTATTCAGGTTGCGCTCGACCATCCAGGAATAGCCATTGACTGACCCTCCTGCGCCAGAGCCGAATGCCAGACAGTCTGCACCCTGTTTAATCAGCAGGTTGTACAGATTGCGTTCCCGTGTGGTACGCGCCCAGTGGCTGTTGCTGATGCAGCGCCAGCCCGCGCTGTCCATGAAATCGCAGCCCTGAAGATAGAGATCGCGGCGTTCGGCGGGAGAGGGAACGGTTGTGCGCCCGGTTTCAACCGCTTTGCCAAGCGGTGTATTAGGGATCAGATTCAGCGCATAAAGATCTACGCCGTCGAGGCCGATATCGCGGGCAATCGCCAGATCCTCGCCCCACAGTTTTGCGTCTTGTCCTGGCAGACCAAACAGCAGATCGCACACCACGGCGGCACGATCTCGTTTTACCAGTCCCTGCATAAAGGCCGTCGCGGTCGGGCCGTCCGAAGTACGCGCCATTTTCTTGCGGATTCGGCTGTTAAAAGACTGAATACCGATTGAAAATCTATTGGCGCCAGCGTCAAGGCAGGCATCAATTCGCGCATCGTCAAAATTGAGCACCCGTCCCTCAATGGTGATTTCGCAGTCCGGCGCCAACGGTAGCTTGTCACGCAGCGCGGTAATGATTCTGGCCAGGTCCTGTGCAGACAGCGCAGAAGGCGTACCGCCGCCAAAATAGACGGCGTGAATGGGGGCCGACTGATGTAATGCGCTATCAGCTTCCATCTCTATTTCGCGCAACAGCGCGTTGGTGTAGAGGGCGCAGTTGTCTTCTTCAAATCGGTTTTGATAAAAACCGCAGAAAGTACAATGTGTTGCACAAAAAGGAATATGCAAGTACACCAGCCGTTTACGCGGTGGGGTTGGCTGGTTGATGACCTCCTGCCAGGTCTGTGACAATAGCTCTTTGGCAACCGGGATCGCCCCACGCCAGGGCATCGTGGCGCGGCGATCCTTAAATGGCTGACTTCCCTCGAGCGCAAAATGCGCGGTGAGATCCAGCGAATGTTCAGTTTTCATTCTTCTTAATAAATCCAGTTAGTGAGGCCAGAATTGCTGGTGCAGGGCTTCAACCGCATCGGCGACGCGTGGTCCCATTCCCAGAATCAGCGCCTGGTCTACCGCCACAATGCGCTGGTTTTTCCAGGCCGCAGTGTGGGTAATACCGGCAATCGCGCTCAGGCGAGCCAGACCGCCATCGACCATTTGCGACGTCACCACGATCACCTCCGGGTTGGCGGCGATCAGTGACTCCGCGCTGTAGCTTTTATACTGCGCATGGGTGGCGACATTTTGTGCGCCTGCGAGGGTCATAATGGCATCGGCAACGCTGCCTTTTCCGGCGATCTGAGGTGCGCTGCCGCCAGCAGAGAGAATGAACATGGCTTTGACCGGCGCGTTTTTCGCCGCCACGCTGTGCTTAATACGCTCCAGACGTTGCTGCAGGCGATTGACTAGCGCCTCACCTTGGTCAGGAATGTGCAGTGTTGTAGCCAGTTCTTGAATGTTGGCGTACATCTGTTCGACGGTGGCCGGTACGCGCGGCAACGTCACGACGTTAACCTTTTGCGCCCGCAACTGATCCAACACGATTTGGGGACCTGCATCCTGCCAGGTGATAAAGCTGTCCGGATGGAGCGACAAAATGCCCTCGCTGCTTAACTGCTTCCAGTAGCCGATATGCGGGAGTGCGGCAGTTTCGGGCGGATACGAGGTGGTTTCATCAACGCCAACCACCAGGTTGCCGACGCCCATGGCGTATACCAGTTCACTAAGCGAGCCGCCCGCCACCACCAGGCGGTCGGCGGACTGGGCACTGAAAACGCAGGCGAGGCTCAGTAAGCCAATCATGAGCTTTTTCATCGTCAGAAATTCCACGCAAAGCCAACGGCGGCATTGAAACCAGCATCTGGAATAGATTCATGTGCGGTTCTGTAACGCTTATCGGTCAGGTTGTTGAGCGCGAGGTTGACCTGATACTGGTCCTGCGTACCGAACTCGGTGTTGAATGCGAGGTTAAGTGTGGCCCAGCCTGGGTAGTTGATTTCCGTGGTGCCGGTATTATCTTTAGCGCTGGACGCCGCGCGGATAAAGGCATCGGACGTCACGTTAGCGACATTCATCAACCAGGTATGTTTCAGGCCGACACGCCCGGTCAGCGTGGGTTCGCCGGTATCCCAGGTTTTTAGGGTATTGCCTTCGTACTGACGGCGAATGAGATTACCGCTCAGGTAAGGTGAAACCGCCCAGCCGTTGTATTCTGCGGTGAGTTCCATGCCCCAGGTTTTGGCCCGATCGATGTTTTCGTAGTAGTAATAGCCGCCCCGTGAAGAGGTGGTATTACCGCTGCAAACGGGTTGGCCTGAACAGGCCAGGCTGGCGATATAGTCTTTGGCTTCGGAGTAATAAATGGCGCCGTCAATCAGCCACATATTCCCTTTATACCGTGCGCCCAGCTCATAGTTATTCGAGTGTTCCGCCTTCAGGTTTGGGTTGCCGTAGGTCACGCTTCCGCCTGCGGACGTCTGCATAAACAGCTGAGTCAGCGTGGGGAAAACATAGCCCTGGGCATATGCTGCCCGGAGTTCAAGACCTTTAAAACCGGAATAGCGTAGGCTGGTTGAGGTCACCAGTTCATCATCGTGTACTGAAGTTCCCCCGGTGGAATGCCAGGTGCTGCCGCTGCTTTGCAGGGTTTGCGTATCGTTGCGATTGAGCTTCGAAGACAGCCAGTACTGGCGTGCGCCTACGGTCCAGGTCCAGTCATCGGCAAAGCGCCAGTCGTTTTGCGCGAACAATGAGGTGTTGCTTTGCTCCGCTTCGTTGTATGACAGGGTGCGGGTTTGCGTATCGAAGAAGCCGGTAGCTGCGGTCTGGCGCGTACTGCCGTCCGTGTCCTGTTTGATTTTGTCATGCTGATATTGAGTGCCAATCACCAGCTCGTTGTTCGCGGGAAGGGAGAAATTGCCCTGCAGCGTTACCCCCTGGGTATACTGTTTGTCGTTGGTATTGGTTTGATTGTTTATCGTCAGCGCTTTAATCGCCGGGCTGGGGATTACCTGAGTCGTTTTGACCCGGTTTTCAAATTTGCGCTCTATTGTCTGGGTGTATGCGTCAACATGGATTTTCTTCAGGTAATCCCCGCCAGCCGCGTAGTCGTAGAAAAGACCGATTTTCTCGCGTTCCAGCTTAGGTATTTTGACGCTAAAGTCGTCGAACTGGCCCTCTGGATCGTCAAACCAGGTTTGAGTAGACAGTTTGTAACGATCGATGGAGAGTCCGATTTTATGGCGATCGAAATTGTAGCCAAGCCACACGCCCTGGCCGTTATTACGGAAATTGGTGTCGGGCAATCTCCCGTCAGGCGTATCGCGGTCCCCCTGGTCGGAATAGCTGCCATTGATGCGGTAGTCAAAGTTTCCGATGCTGCCCCAGGCTGCTGCTGATTCTTCCCATCCTGCCGTTGCGGAGTTATAAACGGCCTTAACGCTGCCGCCGAGAGGCTTATCGCCGCCTTTTTTCGTAATAAAGTTTACGACACCGCCAATCGCCTGCGAACCGTAAAGGACAGAGTAGGGGCCTTTTACTACTTCAATCCGTTCCAGCGCGGATTCGTCAATCAGCAAACCGGCCCCGTAGTTTTGCCCGGCGCGCTGGTAGCTGACGACCTGGCCGTCGATCAAAATCAGCACCCGCGAAGAGGCTTCGCCACGGATACGAATTTGTTTCCGGCCAGCGAGGGCGTTATCGGTGACTTCGACGCCGGGAATATCTTGTAAATCATCAGCAATAGAAACGCTGGTGGAGTTTTGCAGCGTCTGGCGATCGATAACCTGAATAGTTGCCGGGCTATCCCAGAGACTACTTTCAGAGCGGTTAGCCGTGACGATCACCGTATCATCGTCGGGCGTTGAAGCGTGTGTTGTAGAGGTAGCTGCAGAAGCAGCGCCGGACATGCATAATGTCAGGGCTGAAAGAATAAATGGCCTTTGGTTAATCCGTGGCAACATAAGAGAACCTTTATTAAATGTAAATGATCATCATTATCATTCGCATTTGTATATAAAAATGTTTCCCTTTGTTCAATATGAAAGATGCATAACCAATATATCTTTTGATTTGAGTCAATTTTGTACGGTCAATAAATACTGAAATGTGATCTGTATCGGGTATAACAATGTGAATAGAAAGGATTTATTCATCTCTTTGTTGGCTTATAATGTGCAGAGTTCTCGGGTAAATGATTACGGCAATCTGGGCTATAATGTGGCTCAGCACCAACAAGCACCGCGGGGGAAATGTGAATATTAGCGATGTTGCGAAAAAAACCGGTTTAACCAGCAAAGCCATTCGCTTTTATGAAGAGAAAGGACTGGTGACGCCGCCGCTGCGTAGTGACAATGGCTATCGCACTTACAACCAACAGCATCTGAATGAACTGACGTTGCTGCGTCAGGCGCGGCAGGTTGGATTTAATCTGGAAGAGTGCGGCGAGCTGGTAAACCTGTTTAACGATCCGGCGCGTCATAGCGCGGATGTGAAAAAGCGCACCCTGGAAAAGGTGGCGGATATTGAGCGGCATATCAGTGAGCTGCAGGCCATGCGCTTGCATTTACTGGCGCTGGCGGACAGTTGCCCGGGTGATGACAGCGCTGAATGTCCGATTATGGATAATCTCTCCGGCTGCTGCCATCACAAAGCGAAGGCTTAACGGCGAGAAGGATTAAGCATAAACACCACCGTGCCGCGGTACCACGGAGATTTCTCAAGCTGCGCTTCAGCCAGTGGATCTCGGCTACCGTTTTGCACCAGTCCCAGCTTAAATGGAATGCGCAGGCGGCTCAGCGCGGGTAGATACGCCTGATAATTCGTCACCGTGTGACGCCCCTGATAGCTTTGCACCACCAGTTCATCGACCGCCAACGCGTTCAGCGTAGCGACGTCGCCCGTTTTTGCCCAATCCAGTAGTCCGGTTACGCCTAGCGCAAACTCGGCCGGGAGCTGTTGGCGCAGTTGCTGCAGAAAGCGGGCGTGGTCGGTCAGTTGATGGGTCGCTGCGTCAAAATCAACCTGCAGGCCGACGACGTGATTCCCGGCGGTCTGCCAGCGCTGCATCAACCGTATGATACGCGCCGGGATCTCTTCCGGTACGTCGAGGGTTGTAAAGCGTACGGTCAGCCAGATTGAGGGAAAAGACAGACGACTGATCGGCAGTCCGAGGCGCTGGAACACCACGTTACCGGAACGAACCAGTACCTCGCCCTGGTGCAGATAAACCGTTTGCGCGTCTTTCAGCTCGTTACTGGCCTTCACCCCAGACCACAGCCAGAAGGCTGAATGTTCACGGGCGGCGACGATATCCGCCGCCTGTGCCTGGCCGAGAAGCAGTGCGGTTACCAGTAATATTTGAGTTTTTGCGCCCACGGGCTTCCCGGATACTGCGTTTTCAGTTGGGTGAACCAGCCCTTACGCTGCATTTTGTCCACGTCTTCTCCGCCACATTCGTTAGCGCCTGATGGCGCATAGCACATGATGGCGCGATACAGCGCGAAGCTCTTATCTTCGACTTCCGCGGTGGGTGAGGAGATTACCTGCTGGTAGTAGCTCTGTCTGTCGAACTGGCCGAACGGTTTCTTACGCGAAATAGCTGATTCAAGCACGTCGTTGCCAGCGCTGTTTTTCCACAGATCGACATGTGTTTGCGTGGTGCGGAAGAATTCGCCAAGGCAGTTCAGCGCGTGAGCATCATCCGCTTTTTTGCTCAATACCGTTACCGTTTCATTGAGGCTGCGGCACGTATAACCCGCCTGCGCCGTGTCGCCATTCCAGTCGAATATGCTCAGGTTAACGTCAGCAAACGCTTCGCCAATGACCGGTGATGTAATCGCGCTGGCCAGTTTTCTGTCAGTAAGCCAGTCGCCAAAACGATTCTCTGTAAGATCCCGCACCAGCAGCGTATGCAACGCAATGGTACGCTCTTCGTTATTCGGGCCATGAACGGCCTGCTGGCGCAGCAGTTCTGGCGTGGCCTGCGTTTTCAGCACCTGCGAACGAAAGCGCAGGTTGTTCACCGCGCTATTCGGTGCGAAAACCGCTGCCACGTCGCCGCTATATACCAGCGTGGCGGCAAGCTTAGCCTGCACATATTGCTGCTGTTCGTTATCCTGGCTGAGTTTTAACAACTGCTGCCAGAAATTGCTCGCCGCGGTCCAATTCTTCTGGCCCATCAACGCTTCGCCGTACAGCACCTGTTCGCTGAAGGCGAGGGTATCGTGAGCGGCAAGTTTCTGCGCTGGCGTAACTGCCTGAATAATTGCCGCGTAGTTGCCCGTTGCCAGCCACAGATTCAGTTGCAGATCGCGCCATAGCGGCAGTTTTTGGCTTTGTTCAAACACCGGTTTGCTGGCGTCGAGCTGTGCCTGCGTCAGCGTCGGTTTGTTATTGTTATCCAGGCGCAGCGCGCGTAGTAGCTCGATATAGCTGACTCGCGGCGCGTCGGGGAAGGCCTCAACGACGGACTGGTCGTAGAACGCCATGCCATAGACATTATCGTATTCGATGACATTTTCGCGCAGTTGCTGTGCGTCAGCCGACTGCTTCAGCGTCTGTTCATACAACCCGGCCAGCTGCGGCCATGACTGTAAATACCAGTTGATGCGACGCAACATGCCTCGTGAAGAGTCAGCGTAGAGTCCTTGGGGAAAACGCTGTAGATAGGCCTGCGCCAACTCTTGAGCCTGAGTGGCATCCTCGCGGTTAATTTTCGCAATATCAAAATCGCCGTACTCGCCCACGCTGTTCTGACTGCTCTTGTTCAACGCCGTGCGCATCAGCATGTATTGCGCGGTCTCTGCTAACCACGGACGGTCGCTTGTAGCAAGCTGAGTGAAATCCCGTTCGGCACTGGCATAATCACCGGCATAGAAACTGGCGGCTGCTGCCAGATAGCTTTTATAGGGCAGAGCTTGAGAATCTGCCGGGAAGGTGGCAAGAGAAGACTCAATTTGCTCGCGGGTTGCCCCAGAAAGCAGTCCTGTACGCGCCTGGGCTAAAGCCTGACGCTGTTCCGCTGTTAATGTGGAATCGGCCAACAGCGCGGCAAAAAAGGCGCTAACGCTCCCGGTATTATTCGAAACATGACGGTTCTCTAGCTCAGCGTCATTGATGTTTATTTCGTCGGCGCTAATGTTCAGCTCGGCCATCTGTCGGGAGAGAGGACTGTCCGCGGCGGATGCCTGAGCTGCCGCTGTTTGCGGGGCAGCCTCATCCCATTGCGGGTGATAGGCAAAATAGAAATCGCGGGAGCGGGTGATGTCTGCGGGCATTGATTGCACCGGCAGAGCAAATGATTTTTCCTGGCTCAGCAGCCGCAGCAGATTGTCGCGGCTGTCGTTTTCAGGGTTAAAGGTCGGCGTTCCCTTTAGTAGACAGCTGTCGTCGCTCCATTTGCAGTCTTCCATATCGAACGAAGCGAATGCCTGCGGGGCGGCGGTCAGCAATGTGCAAAGGGCAAAGGCAAGGGATGTCTTCCTGACCATAGTCTTATTTCCTGTCTCTTTAGTGTGATACCGCTTTTATAATCAGGGTGATTCCCTCAACGGCAATGACTTCAACCTGCGTTCCGGCGCTCAAATCATCGCGGGCGCTAACGGGCCAGGAGCTGTCGCCGACGCGCATATGTCCCCGGCCATTGACCAGGTTAGTTTCCAGAGTAAATCGACGGCCAACTAACTGTTGTCCACGTTGGTTAAGATGGCTGTCGGCTGGCTGCTGCTCCTGAACGCGTCTTGCCAGCCACTTCCACCACAGCCAGGCCGCCAGCAGGGTGAGGGCGGCGAACATCGCCCCCTGCCACGCCCAGTCTAGTGGAACGAGCCAGATGACCAGACCGGTAATCACCGCTGCCACGCCACTCCACAGCAGATAGCCGTTGCCGCCCAGCATCTCGGCGGCCAGTAACAGACCACCGAGGCTGAGCCAGAAGATATGCGGGTGCACCAGAATCATCGCTATCATGATTTTTTCCGCTCGCTGGCGCTGTCCTTAACCAGTTCGGCGATCCCGGCAATGGAGCCCATCAGGCTGCTGGCATCCAGCGGCATCATCACCACTTTGCTGTTATTCGACGAGCCGATATGCTGCAGCGCTTCGGTGTATTTCTGTGCCACGAAGTAGTTCACGGCCTGAATATCTCCGGCGGCAATGGCCTCTGAAACCATCTGTGTTGCGCGGGCTTCTGCTTCTGCGGAACGTTCACGCGCTTCAGCCTGTAAAAATGCGGACTGACGTTCACCTTCCGCGATGAGGATTTTCGACTGCTTCTCACCTTCGGCCTTGACGATTTCCGCCTGGCGGATCCCTTCGGCTTCCAGAATGTAGGCGCGCTTGGTACGTTCGGCTTTCATCTGCGCGTTCATGGCGTCAATCAGTTCCGCCGGTGGACGCACGTCGCGGATCTCAATACGGGTGATTTTTATGCCCCAGGGATTCGTGGCCTCATCAACGATATGCAGCAGGCGCGTGTTGATGTTGTCGCGCTGGGAGAGCATTTCATCGAGCTCCATCGAGCCGAGAACAGTACGAATGTTGGTCATGGTCAGGTTGATGATCGCCAGTTCCAGGTTGCTGACTTCATACGCGGCTTTCGGCGCGTCGATCACCTGAATAAAGCACACAGCATCAATCGAGACGTTGGCGTTATCTTTGGAGATGACTTCCTGAGAGGGGATATCAAGCACCTGTTCCATCATATTGATCTTACGACCAATGCGGTCCATGAACGGTACAACAAGGCTTAAACCCGGTTGCAGGGTTTTGGTGTAACGGCCAAAACGCTCTACCGTCCACTGATATCCCTGCGGGACGATTTTGACGCCTGCGCCGACGATCACCAGCGCGACAAAAATAAGAATAGGAATAAAAATGAGCATTGATGAAACCTCCTGTTGTGCTGTCCTTTACTGCCTCATTAGTCAAATTATACCCGATTTATCAAGGTGGGCTCCCCTATAATAAATTACAGGGATAGACTATCTGCACGAAAGATGTAAAAAGGGATTGGTAATGGAAGAAAGCAGCATTCTGCTTCAGTTAAAAAATGTCGCATGGCAGGCAGGGGCGACGCAGGTTCTTAATAACATCTGTTTTGATCTCCGCGCCGGAGAATTTAAGCTGATTACCGGCCAGTCCGGCTGCGGTAAAAGTACGTTACTCAAGATAGTCGCGTCGTTAATTAGCCCGAGTTCTGGTGAAATCCTTTTTGAGGGTAAGGAGATATCAACGCTTAAGCCTGAAGCTTATCGCCAGCAGGTCTCTTATTGCGCGCAAACGCCCGCTTTGTTTGGTGACACCGTTTACGACAATCTCATTTTCCCCTGGCAAATTCGCGACAAACGTCCAGATCCGGATGTGTTTCTGGCCGATCTGGCCCGCTTTGAGTTACCCGAGACGATCCTCAAAAAAAATATCAATGAGCTATCCGGCGGCGAAAAGCAGCGCGTCTCGTTAATTCGTAATTTGCAGTTTCTGCCGAAAATTCTGCTGCTTGATGAAATCACCAGCGCGCTGGATGAATCCAACAAGCGTAATGTGAACGAATTAATTCACCACTATGTTCGCGATAAGAATATTGCTGTGCTGTGGGTGACGCATGACAAAGATGAAATTGATCATGCGGATAACGTCATAACCCTTCAACCGCACGCCGGTGAAATGCAGGAAGTAAGTAATGAACGAGCATAATATTACCAATGAATCCCTGGCGTTAGCGATGATGCTGGTGGTGGTCGCGATACTGATCAGCAACAAAGAAAAGCTGGCGTTGGAAAAAGATATTCTCTGGAGCGTTTGCCGGGCAGTGGTTCAGCTTATTATCGTGGGCTACGTGCTGAAATATATTTTCGGCGTCAACCATAGCATTCTGACCTTATTGATGGTGCTGTTTATCTGCTTTAACGCGGCCTATAACGCGCAAAAACGCAGTAAATATATTGATAAAGCTTTTCTCTCGTCGTTTATTGCTATTACGGTGGGTGCGGGGCTAACGCTTTCGGTGCTGGTTCTTTCAGGCTCTATCGAGTTCACGCCGATGCAGGTCATCCCGATCTCCGGCATGATTGCAGGCAATGCGATGGTGGCGGTGGGGCTGTGTTACAACAATTTGGGGCAGCGGTTTAACAGCGAGCAGCAGCAAATTCAGGAAAAACTCAGCCTCGGCGCAACGCCGAAGGTGGCTTCTGCACCGCTTATTCGCGACAGCATTCGCGCCTCGCTGATCCCGACGATTGATTCAGCGAAGACCGTAGGACTGGTGAGTTTACCGGGAATGATGTCAGGACTGATCTTTGCAGGTATTGACCCGGTAAAAGCAATTAAGTATCAGATTATGGTGACGTTTATGCTGCTATCAACCGCCAGTCTGTCGACCATTATCGCCTGCTACTTAACCTATCGAAAATTCTATAATTCGCGCCACCAATTAGTGGTAACGCATTTGAAGAAGACGTGATGTGATGCCGTATGGCGGCTACCGCCATATCCGGCCGACGGGAATGAGGTGTTGGTTGTGTTTGTAGGCCCGATAAGCGTAGCGCCATCGGGCATGATGAACCAATTAGTACAACAGCGCGTACAGCTGGCGGCGATATTTCGAGGCCAGCGCATCACCGGTACCCAGTGCGGCAAGGATCTCCTGGAAAGTCTTACGCGCCTGACCGTCGGCTGCCGTAAGATCTTTCTTCAGGTGACTAAACAGCAATTCCAGCGACTCTTCGTTGCGTCCGACCTGGTGTAACTGAATGGCCAACTGCGTTGCCAGCGCCGCATCCTGTGGATTGCTGGCGACCTGCTGCTGCAACTGTTGGATTTCCGGTGTATCAGCGGCCTGCTTCAGCAGTTCGATCTGTGCGATAAGCCCTTGATAGCGGGTGTCCTGATCCTGCAACGGAATGGTTTTCAGTACCGCTTCGGCTTCATCAGAACGGTTCAGGGCGATTTGCGTTTCCGCCAGCAGCAGACCGATTTCGCTGCTCTGGTTGGAGATCTGCCAGGCTTCTTTCAGCAGCGGCAGCGCATCCGCGTGATTACCGGCTTCGATGAATTCGATAGCCTGGCGTGCTTTCAGCTCTTCTTCGCTCGGCAGCACTTTCTCCAGCAGCGCGCGAATAACCTCTTCCGGTTGCGGACCCTGGAATCCATCTACCGGCTGGCCGTTCTGGAACAGATAAACCGTAGGGATCGCGCGCAGACCAAACTGGGAGGCGATCATCTGCTCGGCGTCGCAGTCCAGCTTAGCGAGAATAAACTGACCGTTATACTGGGCGGCAAGGTTCTCCAGTACCGGCGTTAATTGCAGACAATGCTGGCTGCGCTCAGACCAAAAATAGAACAGGACCGGCGTGGTCATCGACTGTTCGAGGGTCTGCTGTAGGTTCGATTCGTTAATGTTAACAATATTCTGTGTGGACATGGAGTTACTCTCTTTTGTCGATTTCTTGTTACATGGGGGCTGACGCGCGAGCTTCAACTCAACCCTGTAAAATTTTGTCCATTATGCGGCCTGGCAACAGGCGTTTAAGCAGCATCACTGCCCAGGTCACCAGCGTAACCGGATAACGTAGCTTTGGTTTATCGCTCTCAAACGCATGACGCACTTTGGCGACAACCGCTTCTGGTCCCAGCGTAAAACGCGCGGCAATGCCGGGATTTTCAACGGGAGCATCGCTCTGGGTCTGGTTGACGTTTTCGGTAAAGCGGGTACGGATGGGGCCGGGTTCAATCAGGCTGACCTTAATCCCGCTGTGGCGCAGTTCCATACGCAGTGCGTCGGACCAGGCTTCCAGTGCATATTTGCTGGCGGCATAGGCGCCGCGTCCCGGCGTTGAGATCAATCCCATCACCGATGAGGTCATCACAATGCGCCCTTCGCCGTGGGGTAACATGGCAGGTAACAGGCGCATGGTAAGCTGATGTGCGCCAAAGAAGTTGGCGGAAAACTGCTGTTCCATCTGTTCACGGCTGATGGTGGGCAGGGGACCATAGACACCGTATCCGGCGTTGTTAAAGATCCCATATAAACGATTATCGGTCAGGGCGATCACTTCATCGGCGGCACGATCCACGCTTTCGGGTGAATCCAGATCCAGCAACACGCCAGTGAATCCCATGCTGTTCATACGCGCGACATCGTCAGGTTTGCGACAGCCTGCCAGAATTTGAAAACCCTGGCGCTTTAGCTCAAGCGCACTTTCCAGGCCGATTCCGCTGGAACATCCTGTTATTAAGACCGATTTTTGCATAACTTTACCTGTCAGGATCTCCGTTGAATTACGAGTCGTGATTTACTATATCCGTCATACTTCAAGTTGTCTGCGCGTTGGCTACGCTCGCTCACCCCAGTCACATAGTTATCTATGCTCCTGGGGACTCTCTCACTTGCCGCCTTCATACAACTCGAATTATTTAGGATAGAAAAGGGGTGAGATGTTGCGCCATCCAGTCGGCGATAAACGGCTGGGCGTCACGGTTAGGATGAATACCATCATCCTGCATCCACTGGGGTTTCAGATAAACCTCTTCCATGAAAAATGGCAGCAGAGGGATATCAAACTCTTTGGCGAGCTTTGGATAAATCGCGCTAAAGGTTTCATTATAACGGCGACCGTAGTTTGCCGGCAGACGAATTTGCATCAGCAGTGGTTCGGCATTTGCCGCTTTTACGTCCTGCAGAATCGTGCGCAGGGTTTGTTCGGTTTGCGCAGGCGCGAAGCCGCGCAGGCCGTCGTTGCCGCCAAGTTCGACCAGCACCCAGCGCGGCTGGTGCTGCTTGAGTAATGCAGGCAGACGGGCCAGACCTTGCTGCGAGGTGTCGCCGCTAATGCTGGCATTCACCACCGGCGTTTTGGTTTGCCATTTATCATTAAGTAGCGCAGGCCACGCGGCGCTGGCGGACATTCGGTATCCGGCGCTCAGGCTGTCACCCAGAATTAATAACGTGTCCGCTGCGGCGGCGCGGAAAGTTAACAGGACCAGGAACAGGAAAGGCCAATGCCAGCGGAAAACATTGTTGAAGTTCATCATCTTAAGAAATCCGTCGGTCAGGGTGATCATGAGCTATCCATCCTTACCGGAGTTGAACTGGTTGTCAAACGCGCCGAGACCATTGCGTTGATTGGCGAGTCGGGATCGGGGAAATCTACGCTGCTGGCGATTCTCGCCGGGCTTGACGATGGCACCAGCGGTGAAGTCAGCCTGGTGGGGCAGGCGCTGCACACCATGGACGAAGAAGCCCGGGCGCAGCTGCGGGCGCGACACGTGGGTTTTGTCTTCCAGTCATTCATGTTAATTCCGACCCTCAACGCGCTGGAAAACGTCGAACTGCCCGCGCTGTTGCGCGGCGAAAATAGCGGAAAAAGCCGCGACGGGGCAAAAACGCTGCTCGAGCAACTTGGGCTGGGAAAACGTCTCGATCATCTTCCGGCCCAGCTTTCCGGCGGGGAGCAGCAGCGCGTGGCGCTGGCGCGAGCGTTTAACGGTCGCCCTGACGTGCTGTTTGCCGATGAACCAACGGGCAACCTCGATCGCCAGACCGGAGACAAAATAGCCGACCTGTTGTTTTCTCTGAACCGGGAACACGGCACCACCCTGATTCTGGTGACGCATGACCCGCAGTTGGCGGCGCGTTGCGACAGGCGCTTACGTCTGGTGAATGGACAGTTGCAGGAGGAGGCATGATTGCACGCTGGTTCTGGCGCGAATGGCGCTCGCCTTCACTACTGATTGTCTGGCTGGCGCTGAGCCTGGCGGTAGCCTGTGTGCTGGCGCTGGGCAATATCAGCGATCGTATGGAAAAAGGGCTGAGCCAGCAAAGCCGTGAGTTTATGGCGGGCGATCGGTCGCTACAAAGTTCGCGTACCGTGCCGAAAGCGTGGATTGACGAGGCGCGACAGCGTGGCCTGAAGGTGGGCGAACAGCTCACCTTTGCCACCATGACTTTTGCCCGGGATACGCCGCAGCTGGCGAACGTCAAAGCGGTAGATGATGTGTATCCGATGTACGGCACACTGCAAACCAACCCGCCGGGACTGAAACCGCAGCCGGGCTCGGTTCTGCTGGCCCCACGTCTGATGGCGCTACTCAACTTAAAAGTCGGTGATTCCATCGACGTTGGCGATGCCACGCTGCGTATTGCCGGGGAGGTGGTGCAGGAGCCGGATTCTGGTTTTAATCCGTTCCAGATAGCACCGCGTCTGATGATGAACATGGCGGATGTCGAAAAAACGGCGGCGGTCCAGCCGGGAAGCCGCGTGACCTGGCGCTATAAATTTGGCGGGACGCCATCGCAACTGGAAGCCTATGAAAAGTGGCTGCTGCCACAGTTAAAGCCTGAACAGCGCTGGTATGGGCTGGAGCAGGATGAAGGGGCGCTGGGGAAATCACTTGAGCGTTCGCAACAGTTCTTGCTGCTTTCGGCGCTGTTAACGCTGCTGCTGGCGGTCGCCGCGGTTGCCGTGGCTATGAGCCATTATTGCCGCAGCCGTTACGATCTGGTGGCTATTCTGAAAACCCTCGGTGCGGGCAGAGCGCAACTGCGCAGGCTGATTGTTGGTCAATGGCTGATGGTGCTGGCGCTGTCTGGCGTGACCGGCGGACTATTCGGACTGTTATTCGAGCGCGTGCTGGTGCTGCTGCTCAAGCCGGTTCTGCCTGGAGAACTACCGCCTGCCAGCCCCTGGCCGTGGTTATGGGCACTAGGCACCATGACGGTGATTTCGCTATTGGTGGGGTTACGCCCTTACCGCCTGCTGCTGGCAACGCAGCCGCTGCGGGTGCTGCGCCGTGACGTGGTGGCAAACGTCTGGCCCCTGAAGTTTTATTTGCCGGTGGTCGTGATAGTCGTGATTGCACTGCTTGCTGGACTGATGGGCGGAAGTCCACTGCTGTGGGCGGTACTGGCTGGTGCGGTGGTACTGGCGCTGTTGTGCGGGGTGCTCGGCTGGATGCTGCTCAACGTGCTGCGTGGTCTGACGCTCTCCTCACTGCCGCTGCGTTTGGCGGTCAGTCGACTGTTACGCCAGCCGTGGTCAACGCTCAGCCAGCTATCGGCATTTTCGCTTTCCTTTATGCTGCTGGCGTTGTTACTGGTGCTGCGCGGCGATCTGCTCGACCGCTGGCAGCAGCAAATGCCGCCGGAAAGTCCGAACTATTTCCTGATCAACATTGCCACCGAGCAGGTGGTTCCGCTGAAGGCTTTCCTGTCCGAACATCAGGTGATCCCGGAATCGTTCTATCCGATTGTGCGGGCGCGTCTGACGGCTATCAATGAGAAGCCGACCGAAGGCAATCAGGATGAGGCGCTGAACCGCGAGCTTAACCTGACCTGGCAGGATACCCGACCGGATCATAACCCGATAACCGCCGGAAGCTGGCCGCCAAAAGCGGGCGAGGTGTCGATGGAAGAGGGGTTAGCGAAACGGCTGAACGTCAAACTCGGCGATCGGGTGACTTTTATGGGCGATACCCAGGATTTCAGCGCCATGGTCAGCAGTCTGCGCAAAGTGGACTGGGAAAGCCTGCGGCCCAACTTCTTCTTTATCTTCCCCTCCGGCGCGCTGGATGCTCAGCCGCAAAGCTGGTTAACCAGCTTTAGCTGGGAGAACGGCAACGGCATGCTAACGCAGCTTAACCGCGAATTCCCGACCATCAGCCTGCTGGATATTGGCGCCATCCTCAAACAGGTGAGCCAGGTGCTGGATCAGGTGAGCCGCGCACTGGAGGTGATGGTGGTACTGGTCACCGCCTGTGGCATGCTGCTGCTATTGGCGCAGGTCCAGGTCGGGATGCGTCAGCGTCATCAGGAGTTGGTGGTCTGGCGCACGCTGGGAGCAGGTAAGAAGCTGCTGCGTACCACGCTGTGGTGCGAGTTCGCCATGCTCGGGATGGTTGCCGGACTGGTGGCGGCCATCGGTGCGGAAACAGCGTTGGCGGTACTGCAAACCAAAGTGTTTGATTTCCCGTGGGAGCCAGACTGGCGACTGTGGGTAGTATTACCATTTAGTGGAGCATTGCTGCTCTCTTTATGCGGCGGATGGCTCGGTTCACGTCTGCTAAAAGGTAAAGCGCTGTTCCGTCAGTTCAGTAGTTAATTCATATTCGTGATGATTACGCACCGGTTTTAAAATCGGTGCGTCTTTTTTTCTATGTAGCACAAATTGATAACTCCTTGATATTTAACAGCACAGAACAATAAAAACCCAACAACACGAGAGTATTAATAAACGTTAATATTTGTGTGCTGAATAATTTGCAGGCTATCTATCAAGGTATAAATAATGACTATAAAAAAAACAGCGCTGGCGGTATCGATCGGCGCAGCAGTGGCATTAACGACTTTCGCTTCACAGGCGGAAATCACGGTCCTGAAACAAGATCCGCAGGCGGGCAACCCGCTGAGCCGTCTTAACTTCACCGTCGGCGGCAGTATTCGTCCGCAGTTCCAGAATATGGCCGGTGACGATGGTAAGAATGGCTACAAACGTAATGGCTTCGATGGCGGTACACGTTTCCGCTTCGCCGCTGACTACTATCTGTTTGATGATATCAGTTGGGTGAGCTACTACGAGCTGGGCGTTAACTTCCCGGCGATGTTCAACTGGGATAACCACTACGCTGACGGTGCCAACGATACCACGCGTCGTATGTTGTACACCGGTCTGAAGAGTGCAACCTGGGGTACGCTGACCTTCGGTCAACAAAACAGCATTTACTATGATGTAGTTGGTGCGAAAACGGATATCTGGGACTATGACATGATCGGTCAGGCGCCTGGAAACGGTATCAATGGCGACTATGACGGTTCCTATCGTACGCGTAAATCACTGAAGTATAAGAAAACGGTTGGCGATGTCGATCTCTACGCCTCTTATCTGTTCAGTGATGATTACAACCCGAACAACGGTCTGCGCTACAAGCGTAAAGGCGGCGGCTCACTGGGTGTGGATTATCACATTACCGATGACCTGACCTGGGGTACGGCGTGGAACTACACTCGCGCGGAAATGCGTGGCAACACCAGCAAAACCTACGATCAAAACATCGTCGGTACCGCGCTGAGCTGGAAACCGGACAACTGGACCTTCTCGATGGGCGGCGGTTGGTATCAAAACTTCATGACCACCAAAAAAGTCTCTGTTAACGACTACTTTGCCGGTGACGCCTGGGGTCTGGAATACTTCGCCGGTTACACCTTCCCGGTGGGTCAATATGCGCTGAAATCCGTTCAGCCGTACTTTATGGGCGACCGTATTGAGTACGTGAATGGCCGTAACTATCTGCGTACCGACAACGGCGTGGGGATCAGCTTCCAGCTGGATTACGGTTTCCGTGTTGACTACGAACACGTCTTTACCTCCAGCACCGACAATCTGGGTGACATGAACCTGGTTCGTCTGCGTTACGACTTCTAATCGAACGCCTGCCGCCCGATACGCTTGCGCTTATCGGGCCTAAGAAAGCTGTTGTAGGCCGGATAAGGCACTTGTGCCGACATCCGGCTTTTTCATACCTTCTTTCATTTAAAAACATACTCTGCAACATCATGAAATAATTTCAAGGACAGCAGGTTGTGATCTGTGTCATGTTAACAATCAGCCTGTTAACGGGCCAACAAGAACAACGTCGCAAGAACGGCGTGAGACATGACACCACAACGTTAAAATGGAGAGAATATGGGATTGCGTCAGAGTTTACGCGTCGCGACCGGGGCGCTGTTACTGGCCTGTGGATTACAGTTTGCTCATGCGAACAGTGACCCGCAAACAATTGTGTTTGGCGTCGCGCCTGGGCCATACGGTGATATGGTGAAACAGGCCATTGCCCCCACGCTGAAAGAGAAAGGCTATAAGGTAGTGGTGCGCGAATTCAGCGATTACGTGCAGCCAAACATGGCGCTCTCCAACGGTAGCATTGATGCTAACCTGTTCCAGCATTCGCTCTATTTTGACAAATTCACCGCCGATAAAGGCCTGAAGCTGAGCAAGCTGATTGTGGTCCCGACGGCCGGGATGGGGTTTTACTCACATAAAATCAAAAGCCTGGATGAGTTGAAAAAAGGAGATGTGATCACGCTCTCCAACGATCCCACCAACCTGGCTCGCGGTCTGCGTTTCCTGCAGTCTATTGGCCTTATCACCATCAAAGACAATATTGATCCAACTAAAGCCTCCGAGCGCGATATCGCCAGCAATCCGAAAGGGCTGGTGTTTAAACCGCTGGAAGCGGCACAACTGCCGCGTACGCTGGACGGTGTGACCGGTGCGCTGGTCAACGGTAACTTTGCCGTGGCGGCAAAAATGGATCTCGCCAGCGCCATCAAGCAGGAACACCTGGACGAAAATCTGAAAAATATCATCGCGGTACGCAGTGAAGATGCGGATAAACCGTTCGCGAAAGATATTGTTGAGGCGGTGAAATCTCCGGCGTATCGCGCGGTGATCGACGATCCGCAAAATATCTACAGCGCCTTCCAGAAACCGGAATGGATGTCGTCAGCCCAATAATCGCTGCGCACAAGGGTTAACAGGGGCAGCGACGACTGCCCTTTTCGCATTTCTGAGGTGGCTATGATTGAGATTGAGAAAGTTTGCGTGGATTTTAGCGCAGGCCGTGGACCATCAACCCGGGCGGTTGATGACGTTAGCTTGCGCATTGGCGCAGGTGAGATATTTGGCATTGTCGGGACCAGCGGCGCGGGGAAAAGTACGCTGCTGCGTACCCTGAACGCCTTAACGCGTCCGAGCCAGGGAAGCGTGAAGGTGAACGGCGTAGAAATTTCTGCGCTGGAAGGGGGGCATCTACGTAAAGCCCGTCAGCGTATCGGGATGATTTTTCAACATTTTAACCTGATGCATACCCGTACCGTGGCGCAAAACGTCGCCTTTAGCCTGAAGGCTGCCGGATGGGAGCGAAGTAAAATTGGTCCGCGCGTGAGCGAAATCCTGGCGCTGGTGGGTCTGTCCGACAAGGCGAACCGCTTTCCGGTTCAGCTCAGCGGTGGGCAAAAGCAGCGTGTGGGTATTGCCCGCGCGATTGCCAATCATCCGGATGTGCTGCTGTGTGATGAACCTACCTCGGCGCTGGACCTCGAAACCTCAGCCACGATTCTGGCGTTGCTTAAGCAGATCAACCAACAGCTGGGGATCACGATCGTGCTGATCACTCACGAGATGAACGTGATCAAATCGATTTGCGATCGCGTGGCGGTAATGTCCGGCGGCAAGGTGGTGGAGTCTGGTGAAGTGTTTGACGTTTTTGCTCACCCGCAGCACGCGTTTACGCAGCAGCTGGTGTCGCATACCCTCAATTTGACGCTGCCCGAGCGTCTGCGCCAGCATCTGCCTGGTCAGTTGCTAAAAATTCTGTTCATCGGCGATTCGGCGGAACAGCCGGTGTTGTCAGAAGTCGCGGTTAAATTTGGCGTGGCGGTGAACATTCTGCACGGCAAAATTGAATATATTGGCGAACGTGCGCTGGGGATTCTGGTCGTGCAACTGACCGCGCCGCATAACCCTTCAGCGGTGGAAGTTGCCGTGGAACATATTCGTCAACGTACTGCACAGGTGGAGGTGATTCGTGGATGATTTATTGCCTGATTTGACGCTGGCGTTTAATGAAACTTTCCAGATGCTGAGCATCTCTACGGTGCTGGCAATTATTGGTGGTCTGCCGCTCGGTTTTCTGATTTTCGTCACCGATCGGCATTTATTCTGGCAAAACCGTTTTGTGTATCTGCTCAGCTCCGTGCTGGTGAATATCATTCGTTCGGTACCGTTTGTGATCCTGCTGGTTCTGCTGCTGCCGCTAACCCAGTTTTTGCTCGGGAATACCATTGGCCCTATTGCGGCGTCGGTCCCGCTCTCGGTGGCGGCAATCGCTTTCTATGCCCGTCTGGTTGATAGCGCGTTACGTGAAGTCGATAAAGGCATTATTGAAGCGGCGGAAGCGTTTGGTGCCAGCCCGATGCGTATCATCTGCACCGTTCTGTTACCTGAAGCGAGCGCGGGTCTGCTGCGTGGGTTGACGATAACGCTGGTGAGTCTGATCGGTTACTCCGCGATGGCCGGGATCGTTGGCGGCGGTGGAGTCGGCGACCTGGCGATTCGCTTTGGTTATTACCGCTACGAAACCCAGGTCATGATCGTCACCGTGGTGGCGCTGATTATTTTGGTGCAGGTCGTTCAGGTGCTGGGGGACTGGCTGGCAAAACGCGCAGATAAGCGCGACAGACACTGATCACTGTGCGTTAAGCCACTCGGCAACGTCCTGCCATGTGCCGCGAAAAACGATTTTCGCGGCTTTCTTTTCCAGCTGATAACGATACATCGGGTCGTAATACTCATTGAGCAACGGCACCAGCCAGCCCATATGGGCGTCGGTGCTGCCCGTTGCCTGCTGTTCGCGCAGAGCCTCGTCGAGCAGGGTGGTCAGCTCGGCAAAACGTTGTAAACCCAGACGACGGCGGATAGCGAACAGGCCGTGGTGCAGATACTCGCTGTACTCCTGCCAGCCCTGGCTCTCGCCATAAGCGTGGGTAAAATCGTGGTGCATCTTCACGAAATACTCTTCGCTTAGTCGCTCCAGACGACGCTCAAAAGGATCGTCCACCACCGCAATTGATGCCTGGGTCATGCGCTCGCGCAGGCATTCTGGCAGATGATTAGCCCCGATCATGCGGCCTTCATCTTCAAGTACCCACAGACGTAAATCCTGACGGCTATCGGTTTTGAGCATTTCAACCGCCAGCAGGTTTTCAAAACTCGCCTGACTCAATTGAGGTTCAACGGTGCGCCCAAACGAGGAGCCGCGATGGTGCGCCAGACCTTCGAGATCCACACCGTTTGGCTGTTGTTGCACCAGTTGGGTTTTACCGTTCCCGGTACAGCCGCCAATTAAGACAATCGGCTTTTGCACTAATTCTTCAGTCAGCTGTATCACTGCCTGGCGCAGGGCTTTGTAACCGCCTTTAATCAGCGGATAGTCAATACCGGACTCATGCAGCCACTGCTGCACAATATGCGAACGCTGACCGCCGCGCGCGCAGCATAAATAGCCCGCAGGATTTTGACGGCAGGCGTTCTGCCAGGCCCGCATTCTCTGTTGGCGGGTCTCACCCGAGACCAGTTGATGGCCGAGCGCGAGGGCGGCTTCGGGCCCCTGACGTTTATAACAGGTCCCGACGGCGGCACGTTCGTCATCGTTCATTAAGGGAAGGTTGATTGCGCCCGGCATTGCGCCTTGCTGAAATTCGACGGGGGCGCGTACATCGATTAAAGGCGTACCGGCGAGCAAAATTGCGCGGTAGTCCGTTCCATCGTTCATGTTTGATCCTGAAAATACAAAACAGCAATGGAGGGGATTTTACGCGCCAGAGGAGGGGCCGGGGAAGGATAAAATCAACTCCCCGGCATTATTGGCTTATTTCAGCTTTGACTGCGCCCAGATAATACCGCTGGCATATTCCGGCGGCAGCAGGGGGATAAGCGCTTCCAGCGTTGCGCTAAGGCGCGCGGTATCGCTGTCGCTCAGGTTCAGATGACCCACCTTACGCCCTTCACGCACCTCTTTGTCATACCAGTGCAGATGCACCAGCGGCAGCTTCAGCCAGTCGTAGTTCAGGTCGCTACCAATCAGGTTTACCATCACCGAAGGGTGGTTCACCACCGGCGTCGGTAACGGCAGGTCGGTAATGGCACGTAGATGCAGCTCAAACTGGCTGATGCTGGCGCCGTTTTGCGTCCAGTGGCCACTGTTGTGCACGCGCGGAGCCAGTTCGTTAATCAGCAGACCTTCCGGAGTGATGAAACACTCCATCGCCATCACGCCGACATAGCCCAGCTCCTGCATGATGGCAGAGAGCATTGCTTCAGCCTGTTCCTGCTGTCTGGCGTTAGCCTGCGGGAATACCACGCTGGTGCGCAGAATGCCGTCCTGATGGAGGTTATGGGTCAGCGGATAGAAAACGGTGCTGCCGTCGTGCGCACGAGCGCCAACCAGTGAGACTTCACCGGAGAAGTTGATTCCTCGCTCGACGATGCACTCGCCGTAGCAGTCGTCCGGCAGTTGCTCAGTTTCATTTGCGCGCAAGCGCCACTGTCCACGTCCATCGTAGCCGCCGACGCGACGTTTCACAATCGCCAGCTCGCCAAGTTTGTCGAATACCGCAGACCATTCGCTTTTATCTGCCAGCAGCTGCCACGGCGCGGTCGCCAGACCGAGCTTGTCAAAAAGCTGCTTTTGCGTCAGACGGTCGGCAATAATCGGGAAGACGTCGCGGTTAACAAACGCCGGGTGGCGTGCCAGTTCGCGGGTGAGTGCCGTTTCCGGCCAGCGCTCAATCTCAGCGGTGATCACGCTTTGCTGAAAAGGGACCGCAGCCGGTTCAGCGTCCAGCCCGACGGGCCAGACTGCTATGCCCAGTGGCTCACCGGCCTGGCGCAGCATGCGCCCTAGCTGTCCGTTGCCAAGTACGCAGACCTGCTTCATGCGACACCTCGCGGGTCCGGGTTCTCCAGCACCTCATCGGTTTGCGCTTTGCGCCAGTCGTTCAGACGCTGGTGTAATGCTTTGTCGTGTGTTGCCAGAATTTGTGCTGCCAGCAGGGCCGCATTTGCCGCGCCCGCTTTGCCGATAGCCAGCGTGCCGACCGGAATACCGCGCGGCATTTGAACGATAGAGTAGAGGCTATCTACGCCGCTCAGCGCTGCGCTTTGCACCGGAACACCGAGGACAGGCACCAGCGTTTTCGCCGCAATCATGCCAGGCAAATGCGCTGCGCCACCAGCCCCGGCAATAATCACCTGATAACCGTTCTCTTCAGCGCTTTCGGCGAAGCTAAACAGTTTGTCTGGGGTGCGGTGGGCGGAGACGACTTCAACATGATGCGGAACGTCCAGGATTTCGAAGATTTCGGCGGCGAACTGCATGGTAGCCCAGTCGCTTTTGGACCCCATCACGATGGCGACACGCGCCGGATTATTGCGGGAAGACATGCGTCTGAAAACTCCTGTGGTGCACTACACTCGACTTTTGAGGCCACAGAGAATAGCATAATTCACCGCCAAGGAAAACGATTGCGCGCTTTGCACTTCACTCTTCAAGCAGCCTCTTTGTTGGCTGCATCTGCTCACCCCAGTCACTTCTTTTGTAAGCTCCAGGGGACTCACAGATTTGCCACCTCGATGCAACTCGAATAGTTTTGTGTAAAGAGGAACTGGGTATCTGCAGAATTAAAACGGAAAGGCGATCAGTTCAACGTCGTCAGGGGTGACTTTGATCATCGAACCTTCGGTGTGCCATGCGCCTAATACCACGCGGAAAGCGGGTTGCTCATTGGCCGTAAGCTCGTGGACGGCAGGGCGGTGGGTATGGCCGTGAATTAACCACTGAACCTGATGTTTTTCCATCTCGCTAATCACGGCCTGCTGATTCACGTCCATGATTTCCAGCGATTTGGTGGTGTTGGCTGCTTTGCTGTTGGCACGCATTTTCGCAGCGATTCGCTGGCGAACGAACAGCGGCAGAGCGAGGAACAGCTTCTGTAACCAGGGTTGATGCACTTTGGCGCGAAATGCCTGATAGCCTGCGTCGTCGGTGCATAAGGTGTCGCCATGCATGATCAGCACCTTGCGGCCATACAGGTCGAGCACTTTTTCTTCGGGAAGCAAGGTCATGCCGCTCGCACGGGCAAAACGTTTACCGAGCAGAAAATCACGATTGCCGTGAATAAAAAAGCAGGGAACGCCGGAATCAGTCAGTGATTTTATCGCCGCGGCCATTTCACGATGCAGCGGATTAGGATCGTCGTCACCAATCCAGGCTTCAAACAGGTCGCCAAGAATATATAGCGCATCGGCCTTTCGCGCATCACCGGCTAAAAAACGCAGAAAACCGGCGGTGATCGCCGGTTCTTCTGTGCAGAGGTGAAGATCTGCAATAAACAGTGTCGCCACGATTACTCGCTGACGGTCACGTTTTCGATGATAACGTCTTCTTTTGGCACATCCTGATGCATACCGCTGCGACCAGTGGAAACGCCTTTGATTTTATCAACCACGTCCATGCCTTCAACAACTTCAGCGAACACGCAGTAACCCCAACCCTGCATGCTTTCGCCGGAGAAGTTCAGGAAGTCGTTGTCTGCAACGTTGATGAAGAACTGTGCGGTTGCGGAGTGCGGAGCCTGAGTACGCGCCATCGCCAGCGTACCACGGGTGTTTTTCAGACCGTTGTTCGCTTCGTTTTTGATCGCTTCTTTCGTGGCTTTTTGCTTCATGCCTGGCTCGAAACCGCCGCCCTGGATCATGAAACCGTTAATAACACGGTGGAAAATGGTGTTGTTGTAAAAACCTTCGCGGCAGTAGTCCAGGAAGTTTTTAACTGTTTCAGGCGCTTTATCATCAAACGTTTTGATTACGATATCGCCGTGATTAGTGTGGAAAGTAACCATTTTTGCATCCTGTTCCGATAGATTGGTGCTTCGACCCCGTCAAGGGTCAGAGTTAGGGGTGTGTTATAGCATAACCGCAAGCTGCGATCACCTCGCAAAGTGTGCTGCTTCCGGTCTAAATTATGGGTATTATACAGACTTTACTATCCACACACGTCTACACGGAATCTTCGATGTTAAAAATCTTTAATACACTGACGCGCCAAAAAGAGGAATTCAAACCTATTCATGCCGGGGAAGTCGGCATGTACGTGTGTGGTATTACCGTTTACGATCTCTGTCATATTGGCCACGGACGTACCTTCGTTTCTTTCGACGTCGTTGCGCGTTATCTGCGCTTCCTCGGCTATAAGCTGAAGTATGTGCGCAACATTACCGATATCGATGACAAAATCATCAAGCGCGCGAATGAAAACGGCGAAAGCTTTGTGGCGTTGGTCGACAGAATGATCGCGGAAATGCACAGCGATTTCGATGCGCTGAATATTCTGCGCCCGAATCTGGAGCCGCGTGCTACGCACCATATCGCTGAAATTATCGAAATCACTGAACAACTGATTGCCAAAGGTCACGCTTACGTTGCTGATAACGGCGACGTGATGTTCGACGTGCCGACTGACCCGAACTACGGCCAGCTGTCGCGCCAGGATCTGGATCAGCTGCAGGCAGGCGCACGCGTTGACGTGGTTGATGTGAAACGCAACCCGATGGACTTCGTGCTGTGGAAAATGTCCAAAGAAGGCGAGCCGAGCTGGCCGTCTCCGTGGGGCGCGGGCCGTCCGGGCTGGCACATCGAATGTTCGGCGATGAACTGCAAACAGCTGGGCAACCATTTCGATATTCACGGCGGCGGTTCGGACCTGATGTTCCCGCACCATGAAAACGAAATTGCTCAGTCCACCTGTGCGCATGACGGTGAGTACGTTAATTACTGGATGCATTCCGGGATGGTGATGGTTGACCGCGAGAAAATGTCCAAATCGCTGGGCAACTTCTTTACCGTTCGCGACGTGCTGAAATACTACGACGCCGAAACTATCCGTTACTTCCTGATGTCCGGTCATTACCGTAGCCAGTTAAACTACAGCGAAGAGAACCTCAAGCAGGCGCGTTCTGCGCTGGAGCGTCTGTATACCGCGCTGCGTGGCACCGACAAATCCGTTGCGCCAGCCGGTGGCGAAGCCTTTGAAGCGCGCTTTATTGAAGCGATGGACGATGACTTCAACACCCCGGAAGCCTACTCCGTACTGTTTGATATGGCACGTGAGGTTAACCGTCTGAAGGGTGAAGATATGGCGGCGGCTAACGGCATGGCTGCGCATCTGCGTAAGCTTTCCAGCGTACTGGGCCTGCTGGAACAGGATCCAGAAGCGTTCCTGCAAAGTGGTGCGCAGGCAGATGACGGTGAAGTTGCTGAAATTGAAGCGTTAATCCAACAACGTCTGGATGCACGTAAGGCGAAAGACTGGGCGGCAGCTGACGCCGCGCGTGACCGTCTCAACGAGATGGGCATCGTGCTGGAAGACGGTCCGCAGGGTACCACCTGGCGTCGTAAGTAACTCTGTAATGCCCGGTGGCGCTTACGCTTACCGGGCCGTGTAGGCCGGATAAGACGCAGCGCGTCGCATCCGGCAGATTAATGTTTCCGATACCACCACAGCACACCCATCATTACGATTCCCGGCAGCCATACCCACATTAACTCCGACATGATCACCTGGTGCCCGTACGGCGTGGCGTAGCGTGATAACGCAAACGGGGCGACTTTAATCACCTGCCATGGCGCGAAGAAGCGCTCATCCGACCACGGCCACAGCCAGCCGACGCCTTTACCGCCGGTGGTGACAGAATCCAGCAGACTGTGCGACAGCAGTGAAACCGTCAGGAATAGCCAGCAGCGAATCAATCCCGCCTTAAACCATCGTCGGCCAATCAAGACGCAGAGCAGCGGTACCACGAAGGCGAACAGCAGTGAGTGGGTAAAACCCCGGTGACCAAACACATTGCCGTAGGCGACGCCGAACTTAAATGACAACACGTCGGCATCTGGCAGCATGGCCAGAACGACGCCAGCAAACAGTAATCGTGGGGGGATGACTTTAAGTCCGAGACCTAACCCTAAACAGAGCGGAACGGCCGCGTGGGTAACGATAGTGGGCATGATGATCGCTTCGTATGGAAAAACAACATGCTATCAGTTCACTGTGAAGTGGGGATGAAGTCATTATCTGAAAACGAGAGGGGGAAGTGGCCGGATACGGTGTTAACCTCATCCGGCACTTAGGGTCACGCCACGACGTTAATGCTGTGGCCTTCAAAGCTGACGGTCTGTCCGGCAACGATTTTGCAGCGTTTACGCGTTTCAACAACGCCATCGACCTTCACTAACCCTTCGCCAATAGCAATTTTTGCCTGGGCGCCGCTTTCGCTCCAGCCTTCCAGCTTCAGCAAATCGCAGAGTTCAACGTATGGGTGTTTACCCAGTGAAAATGTGGCCATCTTAAACGTCCTTTACATCATGATATTCAACACACGCCTGCAGCGTGTTTTCGATAAGTGTGGCGACCGTCATTGGGCCTACGCCGCCGGGGACCGGCGTGATATATGACGCTCGTGCGGCCGCATCGTCAAAGACCACATCGCCAACAACCTTACCATTCTCCAGACGGTTGATGCCGACATCAATCACAATCGCACCTTCTTTGATCCACTCACCAGGAATAAAGCCCGGTTTACCGACGGCAACAATCAGCAGGTCAGCATTTTCTACGTGGCGGCGCAGATCTTTGGTGAATCGGTGGGTGACGGTGGTGGTGCACCCAGCCAGCAGTAGCTCCATACTCATTGGGCGACCGACAATATTCGAGGCACCAATGACCACGGCATTCAGACCGTAGGTATCGATGTTGTAACGCTCAAGCAGGGTAACGATACCGCGCGGAGTACATGGGCGCAGACGCGGTGCGCGCTGGCACAGGCGACCGACGTTATACGGGTGGAAACCGTCAACGTCTTTATCTGGCGCAATACGTTCCAGCACTTTCACGTTGTCGATACCCGCCGGCAAAGGCAGTTGTACCAGGATACCGTCGATGGTGGTATCTGCATTGAGCGTATCGATCAGCTCAAGAAGCTCCGCCTCGCTGGTGGTTTCAGGCAGGTCATAGGAGCGGGAGACAAACCCCACTTCGTCACAGGCTTTGCGTTTACTCGCAACATAAATCTGCGAAGCCGGGTTGCTACCTACCAGCACAACAGCCAGGCCTGGGGCGCGTAATCCAGCCGCTAAACGCGCCTGAACTTTTTGAGCAACCTCAGAGCGCACCTGCTGCGCAATCGTTTTACCGTCAATAATCTTTGCTGCCATCAGAGAGAGAATTCCGTCTGTTACGTTAAACCGAAGGGGATGTCACTATTTTGTCAGAAGCGGGGCGTGCTGTCAGTTTTCGTTTGCGTTTTTACGTGCGATAACGGGTGCCATGGTCAGAGCATGGGATCAGCACAGAGGCTGAAGTCCCCCGGATAATTAATGAGCATGCGAATTAAAATTAACGTGAATGAAACAATTCATCACCCTGGTGTTTTCAGGGGTAATGCGCCATAAACCAGTCTGTTACGTACCTTTATGGGAGCATTTAAGTAATATTCACCCAGATTTTTCTTAGGTCCCAATAAGAATTGGCCAGGGTCAATAAAAGGATTTGCAGGTATTTTTCATTAATTGAAATGTTTAATTTAACCCTGTGACGAATAGTCATATTCGCGAAGATTAATTAGTGAATCAAATACTCAGGGAAGGTGCGAATAAGCAGGTCATTTCTTCCCAAGCTGACTCGCTGATTAAAATTTCGCGGATCTGGGCCGATTTTTTTCCCGCAAACACATCGAATCAGCCTATTTAGGCTATTTTTTCCACCATTTCTGGCGTTATTTCCGGTTTTTACTGAGATCTCTCCCACTGACGTATCATTTGGTCCACCCGAAACAGGTTGGCCAGGGTGAATAACATCGCCAGTTGGTTATCGTTTTTCAGCAGCCCTTTGTATCTGGCTTTCACGAAGCCGAACTGCCGCTTGATGATGCGAAACGGGTGCTCCACCCTGGCACGGATGCTGGCTTTCATGTATTCGATGTTGATGGCCGTTTTGTTCTTGCGCGGATGCTGCTTCAAGGTTTTTACCCTGCCGGGACGCTCGGCGATCAGCCAGTCCACATCCACCTCGGCCAGCTCCTCGCGCTGTGGCGCTCCTTGGTAGCCGGCATCGGCTGAGACAAATTGCTCCTCTCCATGAAGCAGATTACCCAGCTGATTGAGGTCATGCTCGTTGGCCGCGGTGGTGACTAGGCTGTGGGTCAGGCCACTCTTGGCATCGACACCAATGTGGGCCTTCATGCCAAAGTGCCACTGATTGCCTTTCTTGGTCTGATGCATCTCCGGATCGCGTTGCTGCTCTTTGTTCTTGGTAGAGCTGGGTGCCTCAATGATGGTGGCATCCACCAAAGTGCCTTGGGTCATCATGACGCCTGCTTCGGCCAGCCAGCGATTGATGGTCTTGAACAATTGACGGGCCAGTTGATGCTGCTCGAGCAGGTGGCGGAAATTCATGATGGTGGTGCGATCCGGCAGGGCGCTATCCAGGGATAATCGGGCAAACAGGCGCATGGAGGCGATTTCGTACAGGGCATCTTCCATGGCACCGTCGCTCAGGTTGTACCAATGCTGCATGCAGTGAATACGCAGCATGGTCTCCAGCGGATAGGGCCGTCGGCCATTGCCCGCCTTGGGATAAAACGGCTCGATGACAGCGGTCATATTCTGCCATGGCAGAATCTGCTCCATGCGGGAGAGGAAAATCTCTTTTCGGGTCTGACGGCGCTTAGTGCTGAATTCACTATCGGCGAAGGTGAGTTGATGGCTCATGATGTCCCTCTGGGATGCGCTCCGGATGAATATGATGATCTCATATCAGGAACTTGTTCGCACCTTCCTTAGATACCAATTCAATGAACAACAATACCGATGTGGAAAATAACGTTAGCAGCGTCGTGCCAACGCAAGGAGCATTGGTGCGAGCCGCGTTTGATACACGTATCGGTGTGCGGGCGCTGATAACCGCGAAATATGCAGGTAAACCTGTGCCATTTGGATCCGTTGTGCGTGAAAACACCAGCGGCGTGACCAGTATGGTGGGCGAAGACGGGCAAATCTACCTAAGCGGCTTGCCGCTAAAAGGTGAATTGCTGATCCAATGGGGGGAAAGCGCTAACGCTCGCTGCGTGGCGCACTATGCCTTGCCTGAGGAGAGTCTGAAACAGGCGGTGACGCTCACGAACGTGACGTGCGAATCTCCAACGGCACGACAGGAATAATACGATGAAACGACAAACAGGTTTGTTACTGGGAAGCGCTTTACTGCTGATGGCTCATTCGTCCTGGGCAACGGTCTGCCAAAACTCGAATGGCACACCAACGGATGTTTTTTACGATCTGTCGAACGTCTTTAACAGCAGCAATAATCAGCCGGGGCAGGTGGTGACGTTACCGGAAAAATCGGGCTGGGTTGGCGTTAATGCCACCTGTCCGGCTGGGACAACGGTGAATTACACCTATCGAAGCTATGTCACTGAACTTCCGGTTCAAAGTACCGAGGGTGGTTTTCAGTATCTGAAGCTCAATGACTACCTGCTGGGGGCCATGAGCATCACCGACAGCTATGCCGGGTTGTTTTATCCTCCGCGTAATTATATCCGCATGGGGACTCACCCCAACGTATCGAAACAGCAGCCTTTTGGCGTAATGGATTCAAAGCTGGTGTTTAAACTCAAAGTGATTCGCTCGTTTATTAACATGGTGCCGATCCCGCGCCAGACCATGTTCAGAGTCTATGTCACGACCAGTACTGGAGATGCGCTAAGCACGCCGGTTTATACTATCAGCTACAGCGGTAAGGTGGAGGTTCCACAAAACTGTGAGGTGAACGCAGGGCAGATTGTCGAGTTTGATTTTGGCGATATTGGCGCATCGTTGTTCAGCAAGGCGGGGGCAGGAAACCGTCCCGAAGGCATTAATCCGCAGACCAAAACGGTGGCGATAAAATGCACCAACGTCGCTGCACAGGCCTACTTAACCATGCGGGTAGAGGCCGAGAAAGCCTCCGGGCAAATGATGGTATCAGACAATCCTGACTTAGGGTTCATTGTCGCCGACAAAACCGGTAGACCGCTGACGCCCAATAATCTGTCCAGCACGATCCCATTTCAACTGGATGATAACGCCGCGGCAAATGTGAGTATTCGGACATGGCCGGTCAGCGTGACGGGGAATAAACCTACCGAAGGGCCTTTTACTGCCCGTGGCTATCTGCGAGTAGATTATGACTAACAAGCAAACGCCAACTTCATGGGCGCTTCTGGTGATGCTGCCCATACTGACATTCAGCTCGTTGTGCCATGCGGCCTCATCGCTGGGCGAAATCAATATTGAACTGCGCGGAAACGTGGTGGACTTTACCTGTGCGGTGATTGCCAGCGACAGCAATAAGTCGGTTGAATTGGGCACCTGGCCAACAAAGCAGTTACAGACCAGCGGGGATACTACCCAACCAGTCGCGTTTACGCTGAAGCTGGAAGGCTGCCCGCCGGGATCCGCGTCAATAACGTTTTCTGGTACTCCGGCCCCGGGTACGACGTTGCTGGCGCTTGATGACGCGGTGATGGCGCAAAAGGTGGCGATCGAACTGCATGACAGTGACCGTACGCGATTACCGCTCGAGCAGGCCAGCCAAACCGTAGGGATTGATGAAAACGGCAATGCCACGCTGACCTTTTTCGCCAACTATATCGCGTTAGCAGACGGGGTTCAGCCAGGCCTCGCCAGGGCCGATGCCACATTTATGATTAACTATAACTAATCAATGCGCGGATAAAACGCTCCCGAACGAAGTCTCGCCGGGAGTGCTATTACATTAATTCATGCATTTTTGCGTAATCGATCAGCTCAACGATAGTGTGCAAGCCGAGTTTGGCGTAGATGTTAGCTTTGTGAGCACTAATCGTTTTATTGCTGAGTAACAGCTGCTCAGCAATTTCCTTATTAGAGAGGCCATTTGCCAGATAACGCAAAACCGTAACTTCGCGATTAGAGAGCGGCATGTCATTCAATACACCTTTTTTCATATTTATATTGTTAATGAAGTTAAGGGTGTCTGAAGGGAAAAAAGAATATCCCGATAAAATCATTTTTACCGCATTGTAGATATCATTCAAATCCTTTCGTTTACTGACAAAACCATTTGCACCGGCCCTGATAGCACGCCCGGCATAAAAAGACTCCGATTTGGAGGAGAGAAACAGCACCCGAGTATTCTCCTGCAGAGACTTTATTCTCTTGAGTAATGTAAATCCATCTGAACCAGGTAGTTCAATATCCAGAATGACAAGATCGACAGGGTAAGTGCGCAGGTGCTCTATTGCCGTACGGCTGTCATCGGTCTTCAACACAACCTGGATATTACTGTTTTTTTCAAGTAGTACTTCTATCGACATTCTGACAATAGGGTGTTCGTCCATAATGATAACGGATGCTGGTTTCATTGTTGTATGCCTCAAACTGTATGCGTATCTTGATAATTTTATAAAACATCAGGCGTTATAATATTGTCAAATAGCCAAGGGTTGTTCTGAGGGAGAGTCGAATAAATATTATTTCATCCTTGTTTATTCGGTTGCTCTTCTACAGAACAATGAATTTGTGGAAAATCCATTTCACACTGGGAAAACTAACAATTAATCAGAAAACTATGGGGATTATACCTGCTCTGTTCTTTCGGAAAAGGCTTACAACATTCAGGTTGTTAATGTCAGTTAGGATGTTCTAAAAGATCCAGATGTGTTAATGACTATTGGCATTATTTTACTGCTGTTTGAATTATGGCAGACTGAAAAAAATTTTTAAATGGTAAAAACAATACAATAAACTAATTGTTTAGGATTTGTTAAGGTGGGAATGACGCTATTTGTGCTGATATGCACAGAATCAGTATGGTTTACTGGGGTGGTGGAAGTTAGCATAATACCAGGAATAGTTGTAAATATTAAATAGTTGTGAAATTTAGATCTTTTATCTCATATAAAAATAAGTAATTTCCTAAAAAATCTTATGGCACATAGGGTTAGGGTGTTAAATTAAATGAGCAGAGGTAACGCTGAGGCGATGTATCAGGTGCAAAAAACGCTGCCGGTTTGCTAAGCCCAGACGCACAATCAGCTGGTTCAGGCGATAGATGATACGGTGGTAGGGGCGAGCTTGTAACAAAGCAATCTCTTTTAAGGAGTTACCTTGTAAAAGTAATTCCACCATCTCCCAATCGAGCTGGTTTATGTGCCTGGAGTGAATATAGTTAAGGACTGGCGACAATAAAGCGCGACGCATCTCCGGGAGGCGCAGGCTACGTGACAAGATATAAAATGGACCGGACAGAGAAATAAAAGGGATTAGGTCTTCATCGTGGCGGGAAAGCAATATGAAGATTTGGATGTTATTCCGCGGTTTAATTAGCTGGCGCAGATACTCCAGAACATCAAAATAAGAGATTGTTAAACCTTCCATATCAACCACTAACTGACTAATTACCGACTCTCGCAGGCTGACTTTGGCCGATTCAATGGTCTGGAAGATCGCGGTACGTGCTCCTGAAAATAAATGTCGACCCAGCGCATAGGCCAGATAGTAATCTGTCGTAATAATCGCCTGAGATATAGTGTCACTCGGTAATGTGTATTCGAGTTTTTGCGTCAGATACTCAAGTTGGTCAAATACCTGTGATGTGTAGTGAGGATATTGCCAGGTACAGTTAGTGTTTCGTATACGGCGATGTCGATCCCGGCGTTTTGCGCTGTGCATCCTTTTCCATTCCATTTCTGTTGCGGCAGGTCTGGATAAATTGCCGACTATAAACATCCCTGACCCAAATTTTCTCCAGCGTAAAGGCGAGTTTCCTTGTGCTGTTGGGTTTCAATGCTTCAGCAATCATCAGACTGGCAATTGCGTATCCCATCAGAATAATCTGCCGGAAGTTTTCTGATGTCTTACTCAATGCCCAAAAAGTCGTTTTATCCAGTTCAACCTCTCTATGGGATTAGATAAAATATTACCGGGTGTGTCTTTCTGTTACCCCGGAAATAGTAAGCCAGGATTATTCTGGCAGCATGGAGATAGGTACAGTAGGTGCCGATACTTAATTGGTGATGAGATTTTTCTCAATAAAAAACCAGGCAGAGAGATGCCACCTAATTTTGTAGAAAGTTCAGATGCGCCCGGATGTATCTTAAGAATTGCTGATCGTTTTTCACATGCAGCTTTTTCATAATGCTGCGACGGGTGGCTTTGGCCTGAATTTCGCTTACCGAGAGCAAGTGAGCTGTTTCGGCTAAGGTATAGCCGCTGGCGAGAAACATTAAGAACTGACGTTCTTCGATAGAAAAGTTGCGAGTGGTGCAGTAATGGCAGATAGTTGCGGGCACGTTGTTGCGTAGCGCACGTTTTTGCAGGATGAGGACTAATTTTTTAGTCATTTCCTCAACGTCATCTTCCCGATAGATCAGTGGCAACATGTACAGGCAGGGCCGGAACATCAGCTTATCTTTATCGTTTCTGTTACAGATGACAACCCGGTGTTGGCGGCGGGTATGGACCGGAATCTGATAGCAATCGGCGCTGAGCCAATCTTCATCCAGGGAAATAAACGCGATGTCAGCGCGATCGATATCCTCGACAGGCAAAAAGCAAATCTCCTGATGCCACTGGTTTGCCAAATGGGAGATGATAATTTTTAGTCCATGTTCGAAGTGACTGTTTTCTTCCTTGATGGCGATACTTAACATTAAAGAGTTCCTGAACCGCTGGAGGGGTAAGGGAATGTTAAGCAAAATCATAAATATTCTAAATACATGTATCCCTAAATCTGGCGTTTCGTGGGCTGAGTTGTTACCAGGCGATTTCCTGGATACCCTTGAACCAGCAGAAAAAATCAACATTCGTTCACTTCGCCAGCAACTGAAACAAAAGGCATTGACTCAGCAGGCGCTGACCGTATAATTCACGCGTTTCATCTGCATGAAGTAATCACTTCGCAATGCGCCCTTAGCTCAGTTGGATAGAGCAACGGCCTTCTAAGCCGTAGGTCGTAGGTTCGAATCCTACAGGGCGTACCATTCTTACTTATCTCAATGTCTATCGAAGTCCACAAAATCTAGACAATACGCCGCCTAGCAAGAAATCACAGTCTCCTAACGTTCACTATAGTCTATTGAAATCTACACCCAAATGGGGGCATTATTGGGGGCATTGTCAGGTTCAATAAAGTCGATGCCCCCAAATGAAGCTCACAGCAACAGAAATAAAGGCCTCAAAACCTAAAGATAAAGCCTACAAACTCTCTGATGGCGGGGGCATGTACCTTGAGATTTTCCCCAATGGTACTAAAAGCTGGCGCATGAAATACCGTGTTGGAGGAAAAGAGAAGCGGGTTGTCTTTGGCGTATATCCAACAGTCACCTTGGCTGAGGCTCGGACTAAACGTGACGAAGCAAAAAGAATTTTGGCGGCTGGTGGTGATCCTGGGCAGGAAAAGCAGGCAGAGAAACAAGCAAAGGTCATGGCTGTTGCTAATAGTTTCGAGCGTTTGGCGTTGGAATGGCATGAACACAAACGCCCTAACTGGTCAGCCGGCTATTCCAGCGATATCTTGGAGTATCTTAAAAAAGACATCTTTCCGTATATTGGCACCCGTTCGATTACCGACATTAAACCGGCTGAGATGTTGGCTGTGCTACGCAAAATGGAACAGCGAGGAGTTCTGGATAAACTCAAAAAGACTAGGCAAGCGTGTCGCCAGATATTCACCTATGCAGTTATCACCGGTAGGGCAGAGAATAATCCTGTTGTGGACCTCGCTAGTGCTTTAAAGGCACCAAAGCAGAAGCATTACCCTCACTTATTACTTGAGCAAATTCCTGAATTCCTTCGGGCACTAGATAACTACAGCGGCAGTCTGGTGACTCGCAATGCTACACGCCTGCTGATGCTTACCGGTTTACGTACTATTGAGTTGAGAGCTTCAGAGTGGACGGAGATCGATTTTAATAAGGGCATCTGGAATATCCCCGCAGAACGAATGAAGATGCGGCGACCGCACATAGTTCCGATCTCCAACCAAGTAAAAGAACTTCTGGAGGAGGTCCACCAGCTTACCGGACGTGGAAAATACGTATTCCCTGGCAGGAATGATGCAGGTAAGCCGATGAGCGAGGCCAGTATTAATCAGGTGATAAAGCGCATTGGCTACGATGGTAAGGCGACCGGCCACGGCTTCCGCCACACAATGAGCACCATCCTGCACGAGCAAGGCTACAATACCGCGTGGATTGAAACGCAACTGGCACATGTTGATAAAAACTCGATCCGTGGCACGTACAACCATGCCCAGTATCTGGACGGTCGCCGGGAAATGCTTCAGTGGTATGCCGACTATATGGAGGCGCTGGAGAATAGTGAAAATGTGGTGCACGGCTCGTTTGGGAAAAGTGCCTGACTGTATGAATAGACAGTATTAATTGACGGTAGTAGACTTCAGTAGACGAATAAAGAATAGGCTATGTCTAGGCTGATCCCCGAAAACCCGTACACCTCTGCGGGCTGGCATAGCCGCTAAAATTAGAGGGCGCGAGGTGGCGTATGGCACAAAGTAAAATATTAAAAGTAAAGAAATGGATTGATCTTAATGAAGCAGCAGAAAGATTATCCTTATCGCTAGGGAAGGTGCGAACAAGTTCCTGATATGAGATCATCATATTCATCCGGAGCGCATCCCAGAGGGACATCATGAGCCATCAACTCACCTTCGCCGATAGTGAATTCAGCACTAAGCGCCGTCAGACCCGAAAAGAGATTTTCCTCTCCCGCATGGAGCAGATTCTGCCATGGCAGAATATGACCGCTGTCATCGAGCCGTTTTATCCCAAGGCGGGCAATGGCCGACGGCCCTATCCGCTGGAGACCATGCTGCGTATTCACTGCATGCAGCATTGGTACAACCTGAGCGACGGTGCCATGGAAGATGCCCTGTACGAAATCGCCTCCATGCGCCTGTTTGCCCGATTATCCCTGGATAGCGCCCTGCCGGATCGCACCACCATCATGAATTTCCGCCACCTGCTCGAGCAGCATCAACTGGCCCGTCAATTGTTCAAGACCATCAATCGCTGGCTGGCCGAAGCAGGCGTCATGATGACCCAAGGCACTTTGGTGGATGCCACCATCATTGAGGCACCCAGCTCTACCAAGAACAAAGAGCAGCAACGCGATCCGGAGATGCATCAGACCAAGAAAGGCAATCAGTGGCACTTTGGCATGAAGGCCCACATTGGTGTCGATGCCAAGAGTGGCCTGACCCACAGCCTAGTCACCACCGCGGCCAACGAGCATGACCTCAATCAGCTGGGTAATCTGCTTCATGGAGAGGAGCAATTTGTCTCAGCCGATGCCGGCTACCAAGGAGCGCCACAGCGCGAGGAGCTGGCCGAGGTGGATGTGGACTGGCTGATCGCCGAGCGTCCCGGCAGGGTAAAAACCTTGAAGCAGCATCCGCGCAAGAACAAAACGGCCATCAACATCGAATACATGAAAGCCAGCATCCGTGCCAGGGTGGAGCACCCGTTTCGCATCATCAAGCGGCAGTTCGGCTTCGTGAAAGCCAGATACAAAGGGCTGCTGAAAAACGATAACCAACTGGCGATGTTATTCACCCTGGCCAACCTGTTTCGGGTGGACCAAATGATACGTCAGTGGGAGAGATCTCAGTAAAAACCGGAAATAACGCCAGAAATGGTGGAAAAAATAGCCTAAATAGGCTGATTCGATGTGTTTGCGGGAAAAAAATCGGCCCAGATCCGCGAAATTTTAATCAGCGAGTCAGCTTGGGAAGAAATGACCTGCTTATTCGCACCTTCCTTATCAAATTTGAGGGAGCGAAAGTGCGGATCGTTAAGGTGTCAGGCGAACCGTGGTTTGTTGCTTCCGATGTCTGCCGTGCGCTTGAAATCAGTAACACCACTGAAGCTGTATCTGCTCTCGATAGCGACGAAGTAATGACCCTAACTTTAACCGAGAGCCATTCTGGTAAGCGCGGCGGGGCACGCAGTTGGAACATGGTCGCAGAGTCTGGTTTTTACAAACTGATTGCCCGTAGCCGCAAGGCCACCACGGCGGGTACGTTCGCTCACCAGTTCACTAACTGGGTATTCCGCCAGGTGATTCCTTCCATCCGCAAAACCGGCTCATATGGCGTGCCGTTCGCGTTCCTGAACGACTTCACCCGCCGCAAGACACAGTACACCCACAAGGCCAGCAAGCGCGGACACGACCTGCAGGCGTGCCGTAAGGAGAAAGAACAGCTGAGCCGTGAAGAGGCCCAGCTCTGGCGTGATCACCAACCGCAGTTGCCGGAAGTAGAGGGCGCAGCAGATGAGTAATTCGTTTAATCACGTGATAGATATCACATTTTCCGCCATGAATGCGCAGGGAGAGTACATAAACGACTTGCCGCTTAATGCGTTGCAGGTGTATGGTTTTCTAGTACCTGCAAAATCAGGTATCGGGATTGGTCTCCCGGAAATCATAACGGCGACACATGACGCGCCTAGCGTCTTTTTTTGTGTCGTTCATTCAGTACACCCTTTTTTCTGTGATGCGGTTATAATCCGTGCCGCTTACAAAATTATGGTGGGCTGTGTGGGGGCTTCTTCGGAAGCGCCGGTTTCCGTTGTGTCCGGTAAGACCAACTCTGCACAGTCCACCACCAGTAAGATTGGTCTCTTCGGTGGTGGTTATTTGAATCACACGACGGAGGCTGCCTCATGGCTACTATCCCTACCCAAAATCCGCAATTTATCTGGATTATTGCCGCTGTTCGCCGCGATTGTCCGACAATCAAGCCTGTTCTCCATCATGTTGCTGCTGAGACTGAGCGTGATGCTCGTCGCTCTCTGGTGCGTGATCACGTCTGTTTCTTTGCTGGCCGCATCTCCGTGCAAGGGGTGCGCCATGATTAAGATTTACGATCTGCCCATTGACCCTAAAGAGCGTTCGGCCAACCTCATTTCACTGGCATTGCTGATGGATGAAGTGCTGAAAGGCAACGCTGACAACCGGGATGAATACCTGTCTGCCCTCATTTCTCTCTTCGAAGTGTACGCCCGCGACTTACATAGCCTGCTGGAAGGTCACGCCCTGCCGGAGGTGTCGCAATGATTTACGACATTGACTACCAACACCCAGCGGCATGCGAAGCAGAGGCCATGCTGAGCCGCCCACAGGCTTACCCGGAAGGTTTCACTGTTGCCGATCGCACAGCGGAACGTATGGCTCGCGCGCGCAATGGTCTGGCCCACGTCATGAGCAACTTACTGCCCGCTGTTGAAGGTGAGCAGAAAGAAGAGATTTATCACTGGCTGAGCGCCGTCTTAACGATTGTCGATGTCACCAAAACTGATGCGGAGAGCGGCGTATGAGCAAGCTTCAACTGATCGATGACACCTGCCAGGTAGAGCAGGCGCAGGCCGTTTTATCTATGTGGCTGGAAAGTACCACAAAGAACTCTCATCCCGATTTGCCTCGTCTTATCGGTTCCGTTCTCACGCTGTTGCATGGCGTGCCGCAGGCAATGGAAGAGGCAGAGAGCCAGCTGGCTGATTGCGTGATGCGTGAACACCAGGAGGGCAAGGCATGAGCAACGTTCTGTCATTTCCTGAAAAGTCGGGGAATCCCGGCTTTACCAGCATAGAGGCAACGCCGGATGGTATCCGGCTTGATAACCGGCTGGTGGGCTACACAACTGCGATACGCCAGCTTGATACCGGTCGCTTTGATGCCTCGCTGAGCGATGGCCTGCGCGTATCAGCAGAGATTCAGCTTGGTCATAACCGTGGCTGGTTCAGACCTACAGATGAACAAATGGCGCTTACCTGGCGCTGGATTGTGTCCTGCCTGTTTATCTGTGAGCAACGGCAGGAAAACGGCACCGTGGATGTGATGAACGAGGAGGGCGGAGTTGACCGGGCGGTGATCTATGCCGGAGAGCATGGCGGCTTAAGCGTTTACCCGGCAACGGAACGTTTCTCACTGGCGAACCACATCGAGGGGCTGGCAATTGAAAAATATGGCGTGGAAACAGGACTGCCGCTGGCCGTGAGGATGTATCAGGGCATGGCCGAGGTGGATCCCCACAGCGGGGCGCTGCGACTGTCACAAATGGGGCGTGAAGGGCTGGCAATGCTTCACGATGGGTTTATCGAAACACTGATGGAAGAAGGCATTCCACCAGCTCCAACGGCGCACTGAGGTACCGAAAATGAAAGAGCAAAACGAAGCGCTATCAAGCCACGCAGATTATGCGATCAGCTCACAGCTGGCAGAACGCATCGCAAGGCTTTGCGGTGCTGTGTGGGTCCACAATATGGCTTTATCTGGTACCGAGTCGATGACAATCACTACGCCAGAGGGGCGCACAGTGGATACGCCGCTTAAACCCTCAGATGTCGGCGATCTGATTGATGCCTATCTGTTGCCGGTTATGAAATTGGTACACAAAGAGTCGTGGAAGCTGACAACTCTGGCCGAACTCGAGCTATGGCAGAACGAGGACTGGACGCTCTCTGATTACGGCATTGCCAAATGGAACATGCTGGTGAATTACATCGCTACGCATATCGACAACGTGGGGTATGGCGATGCGAAACATTGATGTGATCCGCCAGGTATCAGAGGCAGCCCGTGATCGCTGGCCGGACGTACTTTCGCTGATGGGGATTGATGTCCCCGCTTCACCACGCGCGCAGGTGGCATGCCCGGCCTGTGGGGGTAAAGATCGCTTTCGCTTCGATGATGACGGACGCGGAGCTCACTTCTGTAACGCATGTGGTGCCGGTGATGGTCTGGAACTGGTGAAAAAAGTTAATCAGTGCGACACCACACGTGCGGCTCTGATGGTTGCTGATGTGTTGGGGATGGATATGCTGACTATGCATACGTCTACCAGCCAGGACAATACCCATCGCCAGCAGACGCAGGCGGATAGGCTGGCGAAGCAGGAGAAACAGAAGGCCGGGGAGAAAGAGGAACGCGCCGCCCGATTTACGGTACGGCTGGATAAGCTGAAGGCGCAGACACAGCCAGGGGAAGCGGCGTATCTGGCAGGTAAGGGGCTGCCGGGCTTTATATTCCCTGTTCTGTCTGACGGTTCACTGCTTCTTACGCTGGTGGATGAGTCCGGCGCAGCGGTGGCGGCGCAGACCATCAAGACAGATGGCGAGAAGCGTTTGCTCTACGGCTCGGCGAAGAAGGGGGCATATCACGTCATAAACAATACAGAATCGCCGCAGACAGTGATTATCGGCGAAGGGCTGGCAACCGTCCTTTCCGTTCACCTGATGCGTCCTGAGGCGCTGGCAGTGGTCGCTATTGATGCGGGTAATCTGCTGCCAGTGGCGCAGGTAATGCGCCGGAAATATCCGCAGGCGCAGATCATCATTGCTGCCGACAACGACATCAGGCCGGATGAACCCAACACAGGGAAGGATGCCGCAGAGAAAGCTGCGATTGCTGTATCGGGCTGGGTTGCGCTGCCACCTTGCGATGAAAAATCCGACTGGGACGACCTGCGTCAGCATGACGGCATCCATTCTACCAGCCTCCTATTCAATGAATCGTTATACCAGCCTCAGGGAAAAGAAGTGACCGGACAGACAGAAGTAACCGGGATCGCATCCCGAGAAGACCTTATAAAACCTAATGTGCAAAAGCCTTTTGTTAGCCTTCGACATGGAGGCCTTTACTGGGTGGAGCCCAAGCACAACAAGGACACCGGGGAGACTGACGAAAAGGAAACGTGGCTGTGCGATGAACTGGCAACTGTAGGGATCGGACAGGACGGGCGCGAAAGCTATCTGGTTATCAGACTCAGACCAGAGGGCAGCGCAGCCGTAATGTTTGAGGCGGTTCCGCGTCGTGAGGTTGGACAGCCTGCCGGATGGGCACGATTACGCTCGCGTGGTGTGAATATCACGACCCGCAAGTCTCTGCTCGATATTCTGGGCGATCACCTGCAGAGAAAGGGAGAGCGGACTCAATGGACCATAACGCAGACTGCGGGCTGGCACTGCGGGGCATACGTCATGCCTGACGGTGAAATCGTTGGCAAACCAGATATGCCGGTTGCGTTCAGTGGTGGTACATCTGCGGTAGCGGGTTATGTGGTACGTGGCAGCGCGAAGCAGTGGCGCGACAACGTGGCGGCGCTGATGCGGGGTAATCAGTCGATGATGCTGGGCGCGCTGGTAGCGTTTGCCGCACCGCTTAACTCACTGGCGGGTGGTTCCTGTTTCGGCATTCACCTGTTTGCGCAGTCATCGGCAGGCAAGACCACGACTGTTGAGGCGGCATCGAGTATCTACGGTGTACCCGACATGCTGAAACTATCATGGTTTACCACCGCCTACGGGATGACGGTCGAGGCAGCATCACGCAATGACGGTTTCCTGCCAATCGACGAGATCGGTCAGGGTGGTGACGCGCGGCAGGTATCCACCAGTGCGTACACGCTGTTTAACGGTGTGGGCAAGGTTCAGGGGGCCAAAGAAGGCGGTAACCGCGCGGTGTTGCGCTGGACAGTGGCTGCGCTGAGTACCGGTGAAGAAGATTTCGAAACTTTCATGCTGAAAAACGGGCTCAGTCCTAAAGCCGGGCAACTCGTGCGTCTGGTCAGTGTGCCGTTTGTGGATACTGTGGAGTTCAATGGCATGGATGATGGTGATCAGCATTCCCGGGCCATTAAACGGGAAGCTGCCCGCTATTGTGGTGCTGTCGGACGTGAGTGGATCGCGCTGCTGGCAGCAGATAAAGAATCGGCTATTCAGATGGTGAATGCGCGTGAAGAGGAGTGGATCAGTAACCTGCCGGATGGCGCATCGCCGCAGGTTAAGCGTGTGGCTTCCCGATTCGCGTTGCTCGATGCTGCTGCCACACTGTCAGCATCACTTACTGGGTGGATCTCCAGCGAGTGTAGTGCTGCTGTCCGCCAGAGCTTTAACGACTGGCTGGAAAGTTATGGTCTGGGTAATCGTGAGAAGCACCAGGTTGTCACGCGCGCACGTGACTTTATTCAGCGATATGGCCTTTCTCGCTTCCAGCCTTATACCACCAGCAAGGTAAACGGCAACATGGATGAAACCCACGCACAGCGCATCCTGAATCTTGCCGGATATCTGGTGGATGGTCGCCGGGAGGATGGGCGTAAGGAGTATCACATCATTCCGTCCGTGTTCGAGGTGGAGATCCTTTGCGGAATACAGAAAAAACTGGGTGGTGAAGCCCTGGAAGATGCCGGGATGTTGATTCGCAAAGAGAAAGGGAGGCTGGACAGTCGCACCATCAGCATTAACGGGACTCAGCAGAGGTTTGTGGTGCTGGTTGATGTGGAGGAAGACTAATCCAGCCAGTAATAAATTTCTTATACGCGAGTAAATGGCTGGGATAAGTGGGATAACGGGATAAACAGATATTGATTGCTTATATAACAGTAAGTTAATGCATATAGATTTATCCCAAAGTTATCCCAAGTTATCCCGCAAAATAGGTCTTTACGAGCCGATTTGTATCTACATCATGAGGATTTTACCCATGACAGCACAGATTTCAGCATACGGGCGGCTGGTGGCCGATGTGCAGAGCAAAACGACCAGCACAGGGAATCAGATGGCATTCACCCGCATGGCGGTGACGTTGCCGTGCCAGAAAGCAGAGAACGGAGAGGCCACCTTCTGGCTGGCGATAACAGCATTTGGCAAACAGGCTGAAGCGCTGGCAAAGCACCAGAAGGGCGACATGGTAAGCGTGGCGGGCAATATGCAGATGAGTCAGTGGACGGGTAGCGACGGTGGTACCCAGACCGGCTATCAGGTGATCGCCGACAGCGTGATCAGCGCCAGAACGGCTCGCCCGGGTGGTAAGAAAGGGCAGCAGGGGCAGGCAACCGACGCGCTGCGCCGTGCTCAGGAGCAGCAACGGCCACCAGCTCAGGGCTATGACGATTATGACCAGACGCCGCCATATGACGATCAGGTGCCATTCTGAGGATGATGATATGAATAAGAGTTCATGTTTGATGGGGCTGATGGTTTTTGGTGGAAGCGTTATTTACATAATTTGGGGCGCATTTCACTACACGGACAGAGGGCCTGGATATCTCATTGTTATGTGGATGGCTGCCAGTGCTGGCTGGTATGCGAAAAGTTTAGTCGGGGAGTTCAGGACGTTTAAGTTGCGGGGGAAAAATGAACGTAATTCAAAAAGCTGTTAATCGTTTTTTGGGAACAAGCAACACGCTGGAAAACGTTGCTCTCATTCGTATGCATGAGAAGAAACAGACCTTTTTTGAGGCGATAATTTTTCCGTATATCGATCTCTCAGACCCGATGAAAGCAACGCTTTTCAATAAAGCGATTAGCGACATGGAATACAGATTCATTGGGATATATGGCAGGGTTGATATCTGTACAATCAGAGATATCGTCGGGCTAGCCAAAATAATACTGACCGGAGAGTCAGCCCGTGCATACAGATGGCTCGATAAGCTCCACTGCGTGGAATTTGCAGATATGCACCCGGATATTGCCATGCAAGTGCCGCACAGGATCAATATGGTGTTTTCTGGTGGTGACTATCAATACCCCTGGGATAAGCCATTGTCGAGCAGCGGAACGGTAATAGAGCTACCTGCTGATGGGGAGAAACTATGAGTAACCATCAACGACAGATATTGAGCCTGAAACACGCCACAACAGGCGCAGCGGCAAAACTACCCCGTAACACGGACTCAGCAGAGAAAGCGGCTCATGCAGGCACTGGCGCAGCAGCAGGCACAAAGCGCAGCCGACATAACCGCAAAAAACTGGAACTACTGTTAACACACTGGCCTGAAGCATTCAGCCTGAACGCACCACGCCCAATGGCGGTGGGCACTGCCGAACTGATAGCTGCCGATATGTGCGCCCGTGGCATTACCGGTACGGGGAAGATCCGCTCTGCTGTTGCGATGTACACCCGCCGCGCATCGTATCTGAAAGCACTGGCCGAAGGAGGGGCTCGGTACAATCTTGCCGGGGAACCTGCCGGTGAGGTGACGGAAGAACAGCAGAAACTTGCACGTGAAACTCTGGCAGCTATGAAAAAAAAGGGAGGTCAGCATGCGCCTGACGCCTGAACAGAAAGCAGAGATATTCCGCCTTAAACGTAGTGGTCTGGGATATGGGCGTATTGCCAGCGCCACCGGCATTAAACACACCACTGTACGTGCTGTATGCAAGCGCTGCGGCCTGTTTGACGATAACCCGGCTCACGCAGCGCTGTTCACCATCCCGCAGCCGCAATACAGCACTGAACTGGCGACAGTAAAGCCGTTGCCGCCGCAGAAAGTGGTGACCGGGCATAAACAAACTGACGCCTATCTATGGGTGCTGGAGGTGATTCAACTGAACGAACCAGCGCACTTGGCCGCCGCCGAGGAAGCCCTGCAGAAGCTGACCATCAAACCGAAGGACGCAGAGAAGCGGTACCGTGACTGGCTGGTGCTCAACGGCACTGACCTGCTCAACGTGGCGTTCGGCACACTGTTTATGGATAACCCGCAGCACTTCCTCAGCCGGGCCAGAAGCAACATCGACAGCGCCCGCCAGGTAAGGGCGCATTACGGCAGCTATGATGCCGCGATGGAGCCGGTGGCCGCCGAGCTGCTGATTGACCAGTCAGTGCTGTTGGTGGGCGATGACTTCGGTATGACAGAAGAGGAGTCAGCCGAAGGCGCTACCTATGGCATTGATCGTCATCTTGAGGTCGAAAGTGCCCGCATGGTTGCGCAAGATGGATTTAGCGACGTCCTGCCAGATCCGCACACCCTTTCTGATGTGGTGCGAGAGTTTGAATACTGGAACTGGCTGTATGAGATGCGCCACACCGCCAGCAAGGAGCTGGGCTGGCATTACGGTGCGGATCAGCGCCAAGAGATAAGTGACCGGGAGGACTGGCTCGATGGCAAGCTGGCAGCCCTACGCCCACGCCACCAGCGCGAAGCAGTGGACGTGTTGAAATGGCTGTTACAGAGCGAGCGGCACGACGGCAGGGACGAGCTGGATAAAATCCTGATTAACCTCGTCAGTGGGCACGGAGCAATTGAGTGAGGCGCTGATCTGGAAGAAAGAGTAATGCGACACCAGAAAGGCTTGTTCCCGAGTTTTCGGAGTCCATAAAAAAGGGCAGTATCCAGCGTTTTTAGAGTCCATAAAAAATGGTTCGCAAGCCAGCGATAACTCCTGATAGCAAGCCACCTGAAAGGGTGGCTTTTTTATGCTCAATTCATTTCGTATTTTGCAATATAATTAATGATCATTGCGTTTTATGAAACTATAATGACTGTATTGTTATACAGTGATGGAGGTCATATGGCTGTTTCAGTAAAACCGGTTCTGCTCAGTGAAAAACAGATGCAAGCCATCAAAAAGATTCAGGATGAACAGCGCAAAAAGTCAGGGATTGGTGTGGCACCTACTCTGCATGAAATTGCGCGTGGGCTGATGGATAAGGCGCTGGCGGGTTGTATGTAGAAACGGAAGGTGGCGCATGGAACTAAAAATTATTGATGACCCAATGCGATTACAGGCTTTTCTCAACGATCCCCAAAATACAGGAAATATTGTTGATTCAGGCGATAGCTATCACATTAAAGCCGACGCGCTCTACCTCGGCATCTACGAAGGATTAATGCTGGTTGGTGTGCATGAGGTGCGCAATTTCTGGCACTGCATAGTGGAGGCGCACGCCGTATATGACACCGGTTTCCGTGGTGAGTATGCGCTAAACGGTCACCGCTTATTCTGCAAATGGCTTCTCCAGAACTCCCCCTTCCTGAACAGCGTCACGATGGTTCCAGACACAACTAAATACGGCCGCGCGATTATCCGCCTGCTGGGCGCAACGCGCGTTGGCCATCTCGATGATGCGTATATCTGCAATGAAAAACCAGTCGGCGTGACTCTGTACCAGCTTACGCGCCAGCAATATAAGGAATTTATCGAATGCTAATTTTCCAGATCGCAAACAAACATCTTTCCCGCGCGGTTTATGCCAAAGGCGGGGGAGATGGTGGAGCCTCCAAAGCTCAGGCCAAGACCCAGCAACAGGCAATTGATTTGCAGCGTGAGCAGTGGAATACGGTGATGAATAACCTCAAGCCGTATGCTGAGGTTGGCCTTCCCGCGTTGCAGGGATTGCAGGGATTAATGACCCTCGAAGGACAGAACAAGGCTGCAAATGACTTCTTCGGTTCAGGGTTATACAAGGCTCAGGCTGATCAGGCTCGCTATCAAAATCTCAATGCGGCAGAAGCAACAGGAGGCCTGGGTTCAACGGCAACAGCGAACCAGCTAAGTGCGATCTCCCCACAGCTATTCAACAACTGGCTGGGCGGGCAAATGCAAAATTACGGAAATCTTCTCAATATCGGCATGAATGCGGCGTCAGGGCAGGCTACAGCAGGCCAGAACTTCGCAAACAATACCGGGCAACTTTTACAGGGACTTGGTTCCATTAATGCTGGTCAGGCGCAGCAGCCATCTTCCCTGTCTCGAGGGATTAGTGGCGCAGCTACCGGAGCAATGACGGGTGCCGCAATAGGTAGCGTTGTTCCCGTCATCGGAACGGCTGCGGGAGCCATCGGCGGTGGACTGGTAGGGTTGCTTGGGGGGATGAGTTACTAATGGCTACATGGCAACTTGGTGGGCTTCAGAGCTTGGCCCCTCAAAATACAAATGCTCCAGGAGCTGACGTCCCTCAACCTATGCAGTATCAACAACAGCCAAATGTGGGTCTGATGGCTCTTCAGGGGTTACGCGGCGTTGCTGAGATCAACCAGCAGGCGGAGGCCGCTAAGCAACTTAAGGATTATCAGACGCAACTAGGGGATAAGGTATCCAAAAACGACCGCGCTGGCGTCCAGCAGTTAATGGCCCAGTACCCGCAGTTTATGGCTGACTCACAAAAACAAATGGGCTTCATCGACGCTGAGCAGAACCGGCAAACCGCTGACGCAGCAATGAATCTCCGGCTTGCTTCGCAGACCGGTGATCCCATGGTCATGCAGAAAGCCATCATGCAGGCGAATCCTGTGTTACAGCGATTTGGCCTGCCTGCTGAAGAGGTTTATCAGTCCTGGCAGAACGACCCGCAGGGATTCAACAGAATCACTGACCTGATTCACCTTCACGCCGACCCGAATAGTTACTTTGCGGTACAGGATAAACAACAGGGGCAGGGCATTGCGCAGCAGAACGCAAACACCTCTGAATATAACGCTAAAGTTAATGCCGACCAGGGTGATCGGCGTCTTGATCTCGAACAGTTCAAAGCCCAGTCAGATAACCAGCTGCGCACGCGGGAAATGGCTTTGCAAGCGCGGCTTGGGCGTGCTCGAAATGATATCGAGCGCGAAAAGCTCACCGCTGAACTTGGCACGGTACAGCAGGCGAAAATGGAGAAGCAGAACGACAAAATCAATACCGTCGCAGGTAACATCGACTCCCTGAACTCTGCGCTTGGAGTGGGTCATGAACTGGCGGGAATTGTCGGGCAGCACCCTTCCGCAGTCACCCGCTCGCAAAATTACAACCCCCTTACTGGCGGGCTTGGGTTCCTTCCTGACATGGCAGAGGACACGCGAAGCCTACGCGCCAAAGCTGATGAATACAGCCTCAAGGTTATTCTGCCGAGTCTGAAAGGGACTTTTGGCGGTAACCCAACTGAGGGCGAGAGGGCTGCGCTTGTGCAGTCTCAAAATGGCATTAAGTCAGCTACCAGTAACGAGGCGTTCTTGCGGGAGCTGAACAAAGCTCAGGATGTCATTGTTCGTATGCAGAAGCGCCAGATTTCCGGGCTCGGCATTCCTGTAACCAAATCGCAGGATGAAGCCACAGACACAAAAATGCTTCTGCAGGATCCCTCTCTGGTTAAGGATTACGTAACCGCACATGGCTACCTGCCGGAAAGTTACTATCAGGCAAAGCTTAAGGGCGGGCAATGATGGCGCAGATGACAGAACGACAGGCAGCATATTCCCGCCGTCTTGATGAAAAATACGGGTTCCCATCCGGCACGATGGAAACGTTAGTGGGCAATGAATCCAGCGGCAATGGGAACGCTGAGTCACCGAAAGGTGCCCGGGGTTACGCTCAACTAATGCCGTCGGCAATGAGTGACGCGGGTTATCGCGGGACGGATCCCCGCTCACTGCCATTTGAAAAGCAAATGGACATAGCGGCAAACCACCTCAACAGAGGGGTGAAACGGTTTGGTGATATCGGTATGGCGCTGGCCGGGTACAACTCCGGTAACGCGCGTGTTAATGCGGTCAGGAACGGCAAAGCCACGCTTCCAGCCGAAACAGCTGATTACGTCAGCAAATTTGCCGATGCTGGAATTATTCCTGATGACAGTGAAGTCCTGCAGTATGCACAGGCAGGCCAGCGGCGTACCCCCCAGCAGCCTGATTACTCAGACCTCGATAAGGCAATCTCACAGGTTGGTGATACCTCTGCCTGGGATGCAAAACGTCAACAGTTTAAGAATCAGGAGACAGGGCAGCCAACAGCCAGCTCATGGGAGCAGAAGCGAGCCCAGTTTCTCGCCAATGAGGGAGCCGGAGACCCGCAACAGCAGGTAGCCCAGTCGAACCTCAACCCTGACATGGAGTATCTTTCTCCTGGCCTGAAAGCAGCGCCTGAGCAGGCGGCGAGAGGGATTGCGAATATCCCGTTTGATGTAATGGACGCCGGGGTTGGCGTAATCAATGCGGCCCAGTCAGCAGGGGCATGGGCGGGGCAGAAGCTTGGCATGGGAGATGGCACGTACAACCCGCTGTCACCAGTCTATCGCCCCGTGGATCATCCTACCGATCCATACGCGCAAGCTGGTGAACAACTGGCACCTTACCTCATTCCAGGAGTGGGCGCGGAAAGGACAGCCGCAGCGGCCGCTTCTGTTGCCAATGCTCCACGCGCTGAGCGTGCGGCCACTCAGGTGGCTGGCATGCTGGCGGAAAACCTGCCGGGCACACTGGTGAACGCCCAAAAGAACGGGCAGATCAGCCCGGAGGACTTAGCAAAAGAGACCGGTATTGGTCTGGCTGGATCGCTGGGAGCCCGTGCTTTGATAAAGGGCGGGCAAGCGGCCACTGGCGTGTTGCGCAGAAATGCGGGCCCTGCTGGTGGGGCTGGTAATGCGCTGGAAACGTCTAATGATGTATCAAAGGCGGCGCGTTCTGCTGCCGGCCGTGAAAACATTTCCACCCAGGCGGCAGTAATTAGCGATGATGTAGCAAAGGCTGCGGATGATACTGGTGTTGATATTAATACTCTGACACCCGGGATGCGGTCAGGTAGTCGTGGTATTGCTCAGGCTGAAGGTGTTCTCGCATCAACGCCCGGTACCGTACAGGATGCGCACCTGGTTGCCTTCAATGAAATATCCTCAAAGTTGAATAAGCAGCTGTCTGATTTCGGTGCTGAGTCTGGTAGCGCATCGGAAAAAAGCGCAGCGATTAAAGATCGTATCAGCGCCAGCCTGGCCGACATGAAAACCGCCGAGAATACGGCATGGGCAGATCTGCGCAGCACGATGCCACGCGACAGGATGAAGATGAATAACGGAATGGCGGTCATCCAGTCTGAGAAATCGGCTGGCGTGCCGCTTAGCTCTGAAATGAAGCAGTTTCAGGCAGCCAATGGTCAGGGTAGCGGTATCACCTTTGAAGGCATGAAAGCATGGCGTGCGAAGTTTGCCGATGCTGAACAGGCAAACATCCGCGCAGGTAAGGCAAATGCTGCCCGTATTGCCGGGGAGATGCGCCGTGCTATCACTGATGATATGCGCGTCATGGCTGAAAAAGGCAATTTCCTCCCTGAGTGGCAAAAAGCTAATGACCTTTCGAAGGGGTACATTACGGCTAAAAAAAATGCCGAGTCTGTTTTTGGACGGGATCTGGCATCAGACTCCATGGTCAGAAAAGGCGTCGATATGCTTAAGGCATCTGCAGATAGCGGGCCCGGAGCATTCCACCGTCTTATCACCTCACTGCCGGAAGTTGAGCGCCAGCCAGCAATAGCTTCCATTCTCCAACATGCTGCGGCGCAGGGAGAAAAGGGTGGCGTTGGTGAAGGCGCAGGCCTCCAGTATTTTGCCAAAATCATGACTCCGCAGAATGTAAAAGCCATCAGCCGCCATGCGCCGGATCTGGGGAAAATTATGAAGGAATTCGGCGTGCTCGCTAAAGCTGGCACCAGACCGCAACGATACATAGAGCGCACAGGCAGAACGACAGAGGCCATCAAAACGCTTGATACTGGGCTTCCGAAAATTGTCGGCGTGATTATGAATGGCATTCAGCAGTCTGGAGCAATCGCGGGTGGTTTCGGCGGTGGCGTAATGGGCTCGATTGGTGGCATGGTCGCAGGTGGTGCGCTGAGGAATACAGTAGCGAAGATTGGCGCAACGAGGAGTGGTCGGTATGCCATCGAGAAGGCGGTTCAGGAGGCCACAAAGGCAGTAAACGCGGGAGCCTCACCAGCAGCGATAGCCGCAGCTGAGAAACGATTTGCAGCCAATAAGATTGCCATGAAGGCGATCCGGGATGCTGTAGGGGCTGAGGGATTCACGCAGCTGACAAGGGCCGGGATTGTCGCTACGCTCAGCGGCATGAAAGATGATGGTGAAGAAGAATAGCCAGCCTGCCCGGTTGGCTATCGGAGTCACAGGGGCCATGGAAGGCTATTTGCATTCAATTGTCATTTCTTTCCTGTTAAACCCAGATGATTTTGATACATCGTTATATCCTGACGGGCAAACATTGTTAGCTTCCTCATAGCAGACAGACCAGGCAGATCCAGCTCCGCACTCAATGAGATATTGTTTCTTGCCATCACCGCGGTTGATTTGGGTTGATTGCGCGCAAGCTGCTAAAAGCAAGGGAAGTAAAATAATCAGTTTCTTCATTTAATCCTCGGCATTGTTATTTTTTATTGGCTGCATGTCATATACATGATCACCGATTACAGCCTTGATAGCATATCCCGCTCCTATATCTTTGCTCAGGATAGCCACTGCAGGCGAGTAGGAATATGAGTAGTTGAAAGTGTTACAGGTCAGCGTCCAGCCATTCATTAAAATTATCTTCTTATCAAAATCGCACCCCTCAAAATCACCATCAACTTGGGTGATCTTAGCGATGGTATAACCTTGTAACTTCGAGAAATCACCAGCATCCAACGCAAAAACCTTTGGGACAAATATAAACAAACAACCCGTTAAAACAGCGCTTATGGCTTTCATTATCACACCTTTGTTTTGGCAAACTTTATCATGCGCCATAGGAGAAACGATTTAAAAGTAGCGAAAATTTGTCATTGCACAAAAATGCCAACGTAAATAGGCGAAGTACACCTAAGCCCTAAGATCACCCTAAGCATTCCGTTGATGAATGACGCTTAATTGCGCACCAGTGCTATTCACGCCTCAAGTCTTGCCGAACGGGGTTTCGCGGCAAGTACGCACCCATGCGCACACATGCGAAGATTTATCTGATGTCACTACGCGAGCACAAGCGATTTTGCGCCCAGTACGCACACGAGAAGGTTTTTCGGTGATCACTACGCGAAGCGGGGGGAGTTTCGTGACCAGTACGCGCGCGAAGATTTTAATTACCTCACTATGCGGGCTGGGAAGGTTTTTGCGGAGTCATTACGCGAGGCGGGAAGATTAATTGGGGGTCACTACGCGAGGGAAAGCGACTTTATGCAACAGTACGCGCGCGCGAGGTTGACCGGCTGATAAGTCAGTCGATTAAAGATTAATCGTACACCGCTGAGGTCGCAGAATGGCGGAGAGACCCGCTGTATGGAATTTCGCGACAAGTACGAGGCAGGATAATGGGAAGAAAGATTTTTTAGATATCATTGTATGGGTGGAATATTTTTCTAACGTAGGTACGTTAGAGGAAACGGAGCAAGGTTTTTCGAACATCAATACGTAACGAAGATTTTTCCACCATCACAACACAAGAGGAACGTTGGGAAGATTTATCTGACATCACCTTATATTAGAATTTTCGGACATCATAGAGCAAAGGAAGAGGGGTTTTCGGAGTCCATAAAAAGGACGACAAGCCCTGTAATTGGATCGAGGTTTCCACACTGGTATCCAGTAAAATACGCATATTATTTCGTATTCAATTTTTCACAGCAGCGCGCAGGAGTGTTAATCAGTGAGAAGCAGAACGCGCAACTACACGGAGGATTTGCCCCGCATAGGTCTGCCATTTCTGGCAAATATGCGCCGCCGCTTGGAGAGCGCCGCACCCGGCACACAGCTTTATACTCAGACCGAGTCTGGAACCCTCTATACCTTCCTGCAGGCTGGTGGGTATGCGGGAACCATCAACGGCGTAACGCGTGCTATCGGTATCACCACCACGCAGGCGGGCTACGGAGTGCGGCAATGGTACGTTTGCCCTCACTGCGGCACTAGGGCGGCCAAGCTGTATATCGGAAAGAAAGACATCGCCTGCAGGAAATGCTGGAAGCTTCACTTTGCCAGCCAGAGTGAGGATCAATTAACCCGAATGCATAGGGATATTCGCCGCCAGCGGTACGCCATATGGGGAAATACAGAGCGCACCCGTAACCTTGCTTATTCTCCTCACCTGTTTCCCAAACCGAAGGGTATGAGGTGGGAGACATTCGACAGAAAGGTAGCCAGACTAATGCGGTGTGAGCTTGCTTACTGGCAGGCATTTACGTCGGTGGTGGACAGGATCACAGGAAGATACCGGTAAGCCTCTGAATAATTCTCTCAACCTCATTTTGGTCAAGGTAATCATCACACCACCAGCGGGTTGAAAGACGTTGGTCCACGACTCGATATAAAGTCCATTTATTGGTTGTCAGCTCTCGAATCAAGTTTGTTCTGGATCCAAGCCTCTACCTCCTCGAGCGACCATCTGGCTGAAGAGCCTATTTTAACAGGCAGTGGGAACGTACCATCTTTAACCCATGAGTAAATTGCCGTTTTTTTGAAGCCAGTTCTAAGCATAACTTCGCTTAAGTTGATAAGACGCATAGGAACTCCATTACATTGGGTTAAGCTTTGCGAGAGTATGATCAGCCAATAATATTAAATGCTGCTATCCGCTTTTCTATGAATCCAGTATTTCCGTATGGAGAAAATGAATGTCCGAGAGTCAGGCTATTAACCTCCAACCCAATAAATGGGTTACAGAAGCCGTGCTGGTGGCTGTAACTAGTTTGCGTTCAGGAACTATCGAGAGGGCAAGGGCACAGTCATGGATGGTTGGCCGAGAGTACCTGCATATTTCCCCAGAAGGTACCCCTCACAAAACTAGTGAGTGTATGTACAACCTCGAGGCCATCAACCGGTGGATCGAAGGGCAAGCCAAACGGCAACCTCAAAAATAGCCGTGTCAGTGAGTTTGGTGCCCGATGATTCTGGCAGTGAAGTGAAGGCGCACAGCGTGAGGGATATCGCCGCTGGCTGGAGGAAAAGCGCCGGCTGATGCTGGTACGCAGGATGACGGTACGCGGTGAGGTACGCACCTTAAGCAGCATTAATATTTATACTGCACTATACGACTTTTATCCGTAACAAATACGGGGGCGAAGCTTAAATCGCCAGCCCCAATACAGTTTCTGGAGCTGGCTGTTATAAATTCACAAATCTAATTCATCAAGCCGGCGAAAGGCAATATCCCAAGGCAAACGACGACCAGCGTCCCGCATTTGCGCATACGCTTGTCTAGCCATATCAATAGTTAATAACCCATGATGAATCATTTCTTCAACAATCCACAATGTACCTTTAACTTCAATACCTTCAGATTGAGCTAACACGCGGAGAGCTCTATCACCAGTTAACAGAGCACATTGCTCTTGTTTAGCTAAACATAAAGCGAAGCAGTCGTTTCGGCTTGGGCCATGGGCAACCTCTGCAATTTCCATGGCATAAGTTAGGGTTCCAGGTGTTAACTCTTCAATCACCAGGCCTCTTTGAATCAAAGTTCCATGTTGCTCTTCAAGTTCATCGTAATACAAAATATCAGGTACTTTGAAGCAATGTGGTAGCGAAAACAGGGGTTCCAATAATCCCCCTTCTTCCATGTCGATTATGATGTTTGCATCACTAATTAAAATGATCATCTGATGGTTCCAGCTTCCGAGCCTGATGGAAATTCATTAAAGACATCCCTAAAAGCTCTGCCGCTTTGGATTCAGACAAAATACTCTCACCCAGCCCACGGAAAACAAGTTGTTTAAACATACTGGTCTGTTCCGCGGGGAAAGCCTGTCCAGGTTCTTTACTACGCCATTTGCGCATAGAAAAAAACATGAATAATTCTTTGCACTTAGCCTCGGTAATGATGCCAAGGTTCTTAGCGCGATAAATGCAAGCCATCATGCTCAATCCGTAGTCCATTTTTAATAGATACAATTCTTGAACCTCTAGACGGCTACGCTTGTTGCCTAAATACTGACGAACAGCCACCTCAGGAAACAGAAACGCTCCAGAAAAACGATTGCACGCCATTTCCTCATCAAGACACTCTGCAAGCATGTCTTGTAAAATTAAATGTCCTAATTCATGAGCCAATGTAAATCGTTGCCGATCCCCTGGCCACTGAGATGAGATGACGACTACAGGCTTATCATTTACTGATGCCTGTAAGCCGTCAAATTTTTCGCTCGAATCAACGTCGGTCACTATAACCAAGACACCATGACATTCCAGTACATCAATCATACTGGTTATTGGCTGGCTTCCTAGATCCCAAAGCTCTCGCAGTTCATTGGCTATAATTTCAACTTTATGATAATCATCAACTAAAGAAATAGAAAAATTTGGTTTAGAAAATGCAGGTAAAGGGAAGTTTGGCCATAAATTACATAGTTCCATCCAGCGCTCGGCTTGATCGAGTACATCCGCCTTAATACGATTTAGTACTTTTTCGGGGGCGGAGCTCCGTTTACGATATTCGATCCCTTTTAATTCAAACTTTGCAGGACGGAAAAAATATTCATTTCGTACTCCCAGCGCACGCGACATCTTCACTAGCACACCAGAGCTAGGCATGCTTTCGTTGTGCTCGTACTTTTTGATCATGTTGGCGCTGACGCCTGCCTGCAAAGATAGCTCTTTCATAGACAGGCCAGCGGCAGAGCGAGCGCGTTTTAAACGTTCTCCGAACATGCTGACCTCCAGTTGGTTTATAAAAAAAAGGAAAATTCACATTTTGTAAACCAGAGTATGCTGGTAACACGCAATCTTATCAAGTTCATTAATGCTCATTAGCACTCAATACTTACCTTTTTGAGGCTGGTCTTTCTGTCTGTTTACAGGAATGGTTGAATTACCTTCAGTCAATTTTCTTCTCGGCCGAACTGCGCGGAATTTTCCTGTTTGGCAATGAATAATATAGTTAGCATTGAGCTGCGAAAGACCAAAAAAATCCATTGTGTCTACCAACTAGGGAAGGTGCGAATAAGCAGGTCATTTCTTCCCAAGCTGACTCGCTGATTAAAATTTCGCGGATCTGGGCCGATTTTTTTCCCGCAAACACATCGAATCAGCCTATTTAGGCTATTTTTTCCACCATTTCTGGCGTTATTTCCGGTTTTTACTGAGATCTCTCCCACTGACGTATCATTTGGTCCACCCGAAACAGGTTGGCCAGGGTGAATAACATCGCCAGTTGGTTATCGTTTTTCAGCAGCCCTTTGTATCTGGCTTTCACGAAGCCGAACTGCCGCTTGATGATGCGAAACGGGTGCTCCACCCTGGCACGGATGCTGGCTTTCATGTATTCGATGTTGATGGCCGTTTTGTTCTTGCGCGGATGCTGCTTCAAGGTTTTTACCCTGCCGGGACGCTCGGCGATCAGCCAGTCCACATCCACCTCGGCCAGCTCCTCGCGCTGTGGCGCTCCTTGGTAGCCGGCATCGGCTGAGACAAATTGCTCCTCTCCATGAAGCAGATTACCCAGCTGATTGAGGTCATGCTCGTTGGCCGCGGTGGTGACTAGGCTGTGGGTCAGGCCACTCTTGGCATCGACACCAATGTGGGCCTTCATGCCAAAGTGCCACTGATTGCCTTTCTTGGTCTGATGCATCTCCGGATCGCGTTGCTGCTCTTTGTTCTTGGTAGAGCTGGGTGCCTCAATGATGGTGGCATCCACCAAAGTGCCTTGGGTCATCATGACGCCTGCTTCGGCCAGCCAGCGATTGATGGTCTTGAACAATTGACGGGCCAGTTGATGCTGCTCGAGCAGGTGGCGGAAATTCATGATGGTGGTGCGATCCGGCAGGGCGCTATCCAGGGATAATCGGGCAAACAGGCGCATGGAGGCGATTTCGTACAGGGCATCTTCCATGGCACCGTCGCTCAGGTTGTACCAATGCTGCATGCAGTGAATACGCAGCATGGTCTCCAGCGGATAGGGCCGTCGGCCATTGCCCGCCTTGGGATAAAACGGCTCGATGACAGCGGTCATATTCTGCCATGGCAGAATCTGCTCCATGCGGGAGAGGAAAATCTCTTTTCGGGTCTGACGGCGCTTAGTGCTGAATTCACTATCGGCGAAGGTGAGTTGATGGCTCATGATGTCCCTCTGGGATGCGCTCCGGATGAATATGATGATCTCATATCAGGAACTTGTTCGCACCTTCCCTAATACCGCAACAGTTTTGCGCGAGCTGCTTTTTTTCTTTCCTTTGGTTAATTCAGAAACGACCACCCAGATACCGAGCGCCGCGTTCCAAATAATGCTGTAAACTTTGTTCATATATAACCCTCGTCTACATTCCTGTTATGCATGTGTTAATACATTGAGTTGTTGGCTATGGTTGGCACGCGGATGTGCTACCCGGTAATAGATTTTTGGGAATAGGGTTTCCTTCCGTGCGATGCGGAATTAAAAAGCGAGTCGAAAGAAAACTTTTTTTAAATAATAACCGTGATAATTGTCCTTAAATAAGTCAGTTACGGCTGGCTATAGTGAGAAATGGTGTACTTGAGCCGGGTGTTATTTTTGCCGAGTTTTCTGGCAATATTGCTTTTGTACGCCCCGATGGTTTTTTCACTTTTTTGTGATGCCCCGGCGATTTGTGTCAGTGACCATCCTCGTGCAAGCATCATCATTACGTTGAATTCGTTTGCTGTGATCTTGTTGTGTAATGCTTTGATATTTTGTTGGTTATTGTTTTTTGTGATACGTGTAACGGCATGGTGTAGCCGATCAAGACTGGCATCTTGATCAAGAAACAGCATGTTCTTCCCACAAACGGTTTGAAAAAGAGTAAAAGTAGCTTCATCTGCCAAAACAATAATTTTGGTGACAGGTCGTAAAGCCATGTTGCGGATAATCCTGGCATATTTTAAAAAATCTGATTTGTCAGGATTAATGATGATGCAATCCGTTTCATAAGGAAGCATTTTGACAGCAGAGAGCGTCTGGGAGGAGTAATACGCGATATCAATATATAATGATGAGCCACGTAGGATTTCTCGCATGCCTAGCCAAGGGTAAATTGAGTCACCCAAAAAAATAGCCTTTGACATAACGATCTCCTTGAAATTTTGGTGCAAGCAGCCGCCTCTTTTTGTAGGTTAAAAAAGAGTTTCTTGCGACGCGTGAAATGTTAATTAAATCTCGTATTACGTTCTGTGCTGTGAACGTATCCTTATTAATTCCAGATTAAACAGATATTCTCTGTATTTATTAGAATCATTAACTATTCTTAAAGTAGATATTACACTTTGTTAAAATTTAAGATAAATCGTTTATTTCAGCTCTGCGTAAATGATTGATAGATTTCGCTTATGAATCGCATGAATAATGATTGAGTGGTTTCTATAAAGACAGGGTATTCCTATCTGTTTTGGAGGGGATTTATATGAAAAACATTATATTTCAGATGGATACCCGTTTTTCTTAATGGGCTTACTGGTTGGTAGGAGAATTCTTAATCAAGACCAGGACAAAGAGAAGGGGCGTCGAGGGGAAGAGAGAAATATCGCTAAATTTGCAGTTATCGACCTGAAACTCGAGTATTCAGGTTGATAATTCTTAGTGTTGTGAATTTTTTAGGGAATTATCCTATTTTTGGCTTTTTGTGCTTAATTTTAAAAACTCACTTGAAGAGGTTATTTTTTCTGATTGCTATTGCTGATAGGGCTTAGCCCGCCAACAGTTCCTGTTCAACCTGATGCACCTGCTGTTCCAGCGTATTGCGGATTTCCGTAAGCGCCCGTTGTTGATCGGAGAAGTAGGCTTCTTTATCAGTCACAGAGGTGGCAAGCCGCCAGGCGTTCTCGGCTTCCAGTTCGGTAATCTCTTTGAGCAGCGCGTTAATTTGTTCTCTGAGCTGCTGTATTTTGCTGCGTAAATGCTGCAAATCGTTCAATCGGTCACTCGCCATCATCGGTTCGAGGCCGCTTTGCAATTGAGTCAGTAGCGCCCGGACGGCAGCAAGATCGGCATTTTGGCGCGCCTGGTTAAGCTGCACCATCATCTGATGCGCTTTCTCTTTCAGATCATCGGCTACCACGTCCGGGTGGCAAAGACGGCTTGCCTGACGCCACAGGCGTTTTAACTCATTACGTTCATCAGAGGAAAGCCGCTGGTCACGGCTAAAACGATGCTGCGCATCCTGCTGCTGCTCCTGATATTCATCATATTCATGGCTGGCCTCTTCCTGTGCCTGACGGGTTGCGCTGTCGTCCTGGCGAGAAAAGTCGTTTTCCAGCTCACGAATCTCCGCCAGCAGGGCGGTAATCAGTTCAGTTTGCTGCTGAATACGTTGGCGTGTTTCCACCGATTCGCGCGAATCTGAATTCTGGTTCATCCAGTGCTGCTTGAGCCTGGCCAGTTGATCAACAGCCTGGGAAATATAGTGCTGACAGGATTGATAGTCTTTTTCCCGGCGTTTTCGCTCCGCTTCCTGTTTGCGCTGGGCACTGGCGGCGAGCTGTTTACGCAGTTCGAGAATGCGGCTCATCAGCGGTCCAAGACGAAGGTGATACAGATCGTTGAAATCATCGAGGATTTGAATGCGCGTGTTGCGCTTATCTATCAGGTCACGCAGCTGTGTTTCGAGTGCTTTGAGTTCCAGCTTACTGGCGGCAATGGCGGGATCCTGCCACGTAGAGACTGCCCGTTGAGATTGCAGCCAGGCCGAGATTTCACGCAGGGCATCACCAAAGCGTCGTTCTTCGATCGCCTGCACAATGGTGCCTGGTACGACTGACAAAGGCTCATTTTTAAGATGCGCCACCTGCTGGAAAATAATCTCCTCATCTTCCAGTTCAATAGCGCTTTTGACGATTTCCAGTCGTTTGATGATCTTATTCATGACAGTCGTTGCCTGGCCTGGCTAAAAAACGAGTGGCTGAAGTACAACAGGTTCACCCGTTTGAAAATGTTAGAAAAACAGTAAAGCGCATTCTGTGGCCTGCGATGCCTTTTCGTCCAGAATAATTCACTGTAATTATGAAAAACCGGAAGTCGCGCGCACCTGTCTGCATCTTCAAACCTCTGTTTCATGTTTTTTACTCTCGGGTAATTATTCTTGATTCAGTAAAGATAATGCGTATAGTTCTCATTCTCTTTTGTTATTAACTCCCTGTATTACTTCTGGTAAGGATCCCGACAATGAAAAAAACAACATCCGCGCTGGCATTGCTGATTGCTGCGGCGTTAAGCGGTTGTGCGGCGCATACCACGCCAGCCAGCAACGCCAGCGTTACGGAAAAAACAGCGCAACCTGCCGTCAGTGATGTGCAACAACGCGCGCTGGCGGATGGGTTATATGAAATGGCGCTTAGCCCGGCAGGGGATGCGTTGTACGTTGCCAGCGCCGAAGGATTTAAAGATGTGCAGGGCGGCGTGGTTTACAAGCTGGATCCAAAAACGCTTAAAACGCTCGGCTTGAGTCATACCGATATGAAAAACTTTGGTATGGCTATCTCGCCGGACGGTAAAACAGTGTATGTCACCAACTCACTGGATGGTGGCCTGAGCGCGCTGAATACCGCTGACGGCAAAGTGAAAAATCGCGTACTGTTCCCGGAACGTAACCCAGAAGGTTTCCCGTATGGTGCGCGCCAGGTGCTGCTGCATAACGGTTTGCTCTATATTGGTGCCGTGGCGGATCCGGCGGTGATTTGGGTGGTTGACGCTGAAACCCTGAAGCTAAAAACCCGCATTAAAAATACGGGTAAATGGATGACCGGACTGCATTATTCAGAAGTGACGCAGCGAATTTATGCAGCTAACGGCGGCGGTGAAATTCTTGTTATCAACCCGCGTAATCAGCGCGTAGAAAAACGCTGGCAACCGCTGGGAGAACAACCTGCGCTGTTGCTGAATATGACGGAGGACGCACAAACGGGTCGCCTGTTTGTCACCGACAACTCGAAAGCGAAGACTACCCTGGTGCTGGATATCCATACTGGTAAGCTGCTGAAAAAATTGGATGTGGGTGATTCGCTGGCGGTGAAATTTAACGCAAAACGCAACGAAATCTATATTACCCAGCGTGATTCAGGGAAATTGCTCAGCCTGAATGCGACCGATTACAGCGTGAAGAAAAGCTGGGATTTACCACCAAACCCTAACAGCTTGCTGCTCTCGGCGGATGGGCAAACCCTGTTTGTCACCGTGAAACAGAAATTTAATAAAGACCACTCTACGTCTGCGCCAGATAACGTGGTACGTATTGACCTGAATAAACAATAACAACTCGCCTTCTTTCTATTGTTTTTCTCCCGAGCCTCGGTGCGTTGGGCAAGGAAGCCCGGCGTATCCAATCGATTGCGCCTTGCGACAACCAGGTTGAAATGTTAAAAGAAGCCCCTTCAATAAAAACCACACAGGGGAAGGGCGTGAAAAACGCGTCAACTGCATCTGACACCAGCGTGTCTGATGCCGCGTCGACGAACGAGCCGACGCTTCAACGAGGGTTGCAAAACCGCCATATTCAGTTAATTGCGCTGGGCGGCGCAATTGGTACCGGCCTGTTTTTGGGCATTGGCCCGGCTATTCAGATGGCGGGACCTGCGGTGTTACTGGGTTACGGCGTTGCCGGGATCATCGCTTTTTTGATTATGCGTCAACTGGGCGAAATGGTGGTCGAAGAACCCGTTTCCGGATCGTTTGCCCATTTTGCCTATAAATACTGGGGACCGTTCGCGGGTTTTCTGTCCGGCTGGAACTACTGGGTGATGTTTGTGCTGGTCGGCATGGCAGAACTGACAGCGGCAGGGATCTACATGCAGTACTGGTTGCCCGATGTTCCAACCTGGATTTGGGCCGCGGCATTCTTCGTGATCATCAACGCCGTCAATCTGGTCAACGTACGTCTGTATGGCGAAACGGAATTCTGGTTTGCGCTGATTAAAGTACTGGCCATTATCGGCATGATTGGTTTTGGCGTGTGGATGCTGTTTTCCGGTAACGGCGGGGAACATGCAAGCATCGATAACTTGTGGCGTTACAACGGCTTTTTTGCTACCGGCTGGAACGGATTAATTCTGTCGCTGGCAGTGATTATGTTCTCCTTTGGCGGGCTGGAGCTTATCGGGATTACTGCCGCGGAAGCGCAGGATCCACAGAAAAGCATTCCAAAGGCGGTAAACCAGGTGGTGTACCGTATTCTGCTGTTTTATATCGGTTCTCTGGTGGTGCTGTTGGCGCTGTACCCGTGGGTGGAAGTGAAATCCAATAGCAGCCCGTTTGTGATGATTTTCCATAATCTCGACAGCAACGTAGTGGCTTCTGCACTGAACTTTGTCATCCTGGTGGCTTCACTGTCGGTGTATAACAGTGGCGTCTACTCTAACAGCCGCATGCTGTTTGGTCTTTCGGTTCAGGGTAACGCGCCGAAGTTCTTAACCCGCGTCAGCCGTCGCGGCGTACCGGTGAACTCACTGATCCTTTCCGGTGCTATTACGTCGCTGGTGGTACTCATCAACTATGTGCTGCCGCAAAAGGCCTTTAGCCTGCTGATGGCGCTGGTGGTGGCGACGCTGCTGCTGAACTGGATTATGATCTGCCTGGCACATCTGCGATTCCGGGCGGCGATGCGTCGTAAGGGACGTGACACGCAGTTTAAAGCGCTGCTGTATCCGGCAGGGAACTACCTATGTATTGCTTTCCTTGGCATGATTCTGGTGCTGATGTGTACGATGGATGAGATGCGCCTGTCAGCTATCCTGCTACCGGTGTGGATCCTGTTCCTGTTTGTTGCCTTCAAACTGCTGCGTCGTAAGTCCCGCTAAGTTTCTACCGATCTTGTTATTACCGATCCCATCGTCAGGATGGGATCGGATCCTCACTCAACGTTTATCGTGACCGTTCTCGCAATTTTGCTGCTGCTGACAGGATCTTTATTTTGTAATCGATTACTTTTCTATTGAATCTAATTTGTAATCGATTACTTTTTAAGGGTGGGGCAAAAAATGGTGTCAACAACCGAAAGTAGTGGAAAACAGAGCGTACAGTACCGGCTGCTGGTGCCCCGGCTGTCGCTAATGATGTTCTTACAGTTCTTTATCTGGGGAAGTTGGTCCGTCACGCTGGGGCTGGTGATGAGCCAGCACAACATGTCGCTGTTGATTGGCGATGCGTTTTCAGCCGGGCCCATTGCCTCTATTCTGTCGCCATTCGTCTTAGGGATGCTGGTAGACCGCTTTTTTGCCTCGCAAAAGGTGATGGCGGTGATGCACCTTGCTGGCGCGGCAATCCTGTGGTTTGTTCCGCAGGCATTGGTGGCGCAAAACGGTGCACTGTTGATTGGTCTGCTGTTTGGCTACACGCTGTGCTACATGCCAACGCTGGCGCTTACCAACAATATTGCTTTTCATAGCCTGTCGGATAAGGACAAAACCTTCCCGGTGGTGCGGGTGTTTGGCACCATTGGCTGGATTGTCGCGGGGATCTTTATCGGTGTAACCGGAATTTCGGACACCACCGGTATCTTTACGCTGGCGGCGATTATCTCTGTGATTCTGGCGCTCTACAGCCTGACGCTGCCCAACACGCCTGCACCGGCGAAAGGACTGCCGGTAAAAGTTCGCGATCTGTTTTGTGCGGATGCTTTTGCCTTACTCAAGGTCCGTCACTTTTTTGTCTTCTCGCTCTGCGCGACGCTTATCTCTGTACCGTTGGGAACCTATTACGCGTATACCGCGTCGTTTCTTGCTGATGCGGGCGTCGGCGACGTCAGTACGGCGATGTCGTTTGGTCAGATGTCTGAAATATTCTTCATGCTGGTGATCCCGTTCCTGTTCAGACGTTTGGGCGTGAAATACATGCTGTTAATCGGGATGTGCGCCTGGTTCGTGCGTTATGCCTTCTTTGCCCTCGGCATCAGCGAAGAGGGCCGATTCCTGCTGTATCTCGGCATTCTGCTGCACGGCGTGTGCTACGACTTCTTCTTCGTAGTCGGCTTTATTTACACCGATCGTATCGCCGGGGAAAAAGTAAAAGGTCAGGCGCAAAGCATGATCGTCATGTTTACCTATGGGATCGGTATGCTGCTGGGCTCGCAAATTTCAGGCGCACTTTACAACCGGCTGGTGGCAGGGCAAACCGTGCCTCAGGCGTGGACCACATTCTGGTGGATCCCGGCAGTCGCTGCCGCAGTGATTGCCGTGATTTTCCTTTTCTCTTTCAAGTATGACGATAAAGAGCAGGCGTAATTTTCAGGAGGGGTTATGAAAACCATCAAGGGGCCTGGCATTTTTCTGGCGCAATTTATCGGGGATCGCCCGCCATTTAACACCCTGGAAGGCGTGGCAAAATGGGCGGCGGAGCTGGGCTATAAGGCATTACAAATCCCGTGTAATCACAAGTCGCTGTTTGATGTCGAACAAGCTGCTGTAAGTCAGGCCTATTGTGATGATATTCGCGGGATGCTGGCCGGATATGGGTTAGTGATTAGCGAATTATCTACCCATCTTGAAGGTCAACTGGTTGCCGTCCATCCGGCTTACGATGACGCTTTTGACGGATTTGCTCCGCCGTCTGTACGCGCTAATCCGCAGGCCAGACAGGCATGGGCCATCGAAACCTTACACCAGGCCGCTGCGGCTTCGCAAAGACTGGGGCTGACGGCACATGCCACGTTTTCAGGTTCGCTTGCCTGGCCTTTCTTTTATCCGTGGCCACCGCATAATCGTCAGCGCTTTGAAGAGGCTTTTCTGGAGCTGGCGCGCCGCTGGAGACCGATTCTCGATCGCTTTGATCACCATGGGGTGGATGTTTGCTTTGAGATCCATCCCGGCGAAGATCTGCACGATGGCGTGACGTTCGAGCGTTTTCTTGCGCTGGTTGATAATCATCCTCGCTGCAACATTCTCTATGACCCGAGCCATCTGTTATTGCAGCAGATGGATTATCTTGGGTTTATCGATGTCTATCACTCGCGTATTAAAGCGTTCCACGTCAAGGACGCTGAGTACCACGCCAGTAGCCGCAGCGGTGTCTATGGCGGTTATCAGCCGTGGCTCGATCGCGCCGGGCGCTTCCGTTCTTTGGGGGACGGGCAGGTCGATTTCAAAACGATCTTCAGCAAGCTCACACAATATGATTTCCCTGGCTGGGCGGTGCTGGAATGGGAGTGTTGCCTGAAAGACGCGCAAACCGGGGCGCGTGAGGGGAGTGATTTTATACGCCGCCATGTTATTCCGGTTTCTGCACGTGCATTTGATGATTTCGCCGCTGGCGATGAGGTACGCAAATGATACAGGTTGGCATTATTGGCAGCGGATTTATTGGGCCTGCACATATTGAGGCGTTGCGTCGACTCGGCGGTGTGAACGTGGTGGCGCTCTGTGATAGCTCGCTGGCGGTTGCCCAGGAACGCGCAGATGCTCTTCATATTCCTCATGCGTACGGTAGCGTTGAAGCGCTGCTGGCGCATCCCGGACTACAGGTAGTGCATAACTGTACACCGAATCATCTGCATGCCGACATCAATCGGCAGATTTTACGCGCGGGTATGCACGTGTTTTCAGAAAAGCCGCTGTGTTTGACGCCGGATGAGGCTCGTGAACTGGAAACGCTGGCGCAGCAGGCTGGAGTGGTGCACGGCGTGAGCTTTGTCTATCGCCAGTTTGCAATGGTGCAGCAGGCGGCCAGTATGGTCAGAAGCGGCAGCGTGGGCAGTCTGTTTGCCGTACAGGGGAGCTACCTGCAGGACTGGATGCTGCTGGAGACTGACTACAACTGGCGGGTCGATGCCGCACAGGGTGGAGATTCGCGGGCGGTTGCGGATATCGGTTCGCACTGGTGTGATACGGTGCAATTCGTGACTGGAAAACGTATTGTCGAGGTGATGGCCGATTTGGCTATCGTCTGGCCGGTTCGTAAAGCCAGCATTGCCAGTAACGCCACGTTTGGCCAGCAAACGGCTGATGTGCAATTTGAGGATAAAGCGGTTACGACGGAAGATCGTGGATCGGTGCTGGTACGTTTTGATGATGGCAGCAAAGGCTGCTTTAGCGTTTCGCAGGTGAGTGCCGGGCGCAAGAATCACCTGAGCTTTGAAATTAACGGTAGCCACTGTTCACTGCACTGGGATCAGGAAACGCCGCAACAGCTTTGGGTCGGGCACCGTCAGCAGGCGAACCAGATCCTGACGGACGACCCTGGATTGATGAATGCTGATGTAGCTGCCAGTGCGCACTTTCCGGGTGGGCATATTGAAGGCTGGCCGGATGCGTTCAAGAATATGATGCAGCAGTTTTATCAGGCTGTGTTGGCAGGCAAAATGCCCGCAACGGCGGAGCGTCGATTTGCGTCTTTTTCTGATGGTGCGGATGTGATGTATATTATTGATGCAATTATAAAAAGCCATCAGCAGCAGCGTTGGATATCAGTACAGCGCTAAACACACATCCGGTTCGCCAGTCGGTGATTTTATGGTAGCCTCAACGCAAAGCGTAAACCGCAGGATGTGTCGTCGTTATGTCTATTCAAAAAATCGCCCAGCTTGCCGGTGTGTCGGTGGCGACGGTATCGCGTGTACTGAATCACAGTGATACCGTCAAAGCCAAAAATCGTGAGCGCGTGCTACAGGCTATTAAAGAAAGCAATTATCAGCCCAACCTGCTGGCGCGTCAGCTGCGTACGGCACGTAGTTCGATGATTCTGGTGATGGTTTCCAACATCGCCAATCCTTTTTGTGCAGAGGTTGTTAAAGGCATTGAAGAGGAGGCGGAGAAGAATGGCTATCGCATTTTACTGTGTAATTCCGGCTCGGATACAGCCCGCTCAAAATCAGCGTTGAAGCTCCTGTCGGGGAAAATCGTCGATGGCATTATCACCATGGATGCATTTTCCAAATTACCGGAACTGACTACGCTGATTGGCGATGCGCCCTGGGTTCAGTGCGCGGAATATGCTGACAAAGGCGCGGTTTCCTGCGTGGGGATTAACGATGTTGACGCCGCACAGTCGGTAATATCTCACCTGGTGGATAAGGGCTACCGACGAATTGCCTTAATCAATCATGACCTGAGTTATAAATATGCTCGTTTGCGCGAACGCGGCTATAAAGCGGCGCTGCATGCGCTGTCGCTTGAATATCAGGCTGTGGAATATGCCAGTGAATTAAGTTCCAGTGCAGGAATTGCGGCGATGAAAACACTACTTGCCGCAGAGGTGAAACCCGACGCGGTGTTTGCCGTATCGGACACGCTAGCCGCTGGTGCGATGCGCGCTATTTTCGATGCCGGATTACAGATCCCGCAGGATATCGCCGTTGTTGGTTTCGACGGTACGGAACTGGCAGAAATGGTTTCTCCACAGCTTTCGACCATTGAGCAGCCCTCACGGGATATAGGCCGCAAAGCGGTAGGATTATTGCTGAATAAAATAGAAAATCCTGACGCGCAGACGGAAAGGGTGATGATGGACTGGCGCTATATTTCACGCGCCAGTACCTGAGCTTTATCGCTGAAACGCGCCAGACAGCGCACGAATATCGTTTCCGGTAGGCGACTGATGAATGCGCAAGCCAAACTCTTCGACTACGGCAAATATATGGTCGAAGATATCAGCCTGAATACTTTCATATTCCAGCCAGACCACCGTATTGGTAAAGGCATAAATTTCGATCGGTAAACCATGATCGTCCGGCGCAAGCTGGCGCACCATTAACGTCATATCTTTGCGAATACGCGGATGATGACGCAAATACTCGTTCAGATAAGCGCGGAAGGTGCCAATATTGGTCATCCTGCGGTGATTCAACACCGATTCAGGCGCATCTAACTGCTGATTCCACTCGTCAATTTCCTGGTGACGTGTTGTTAAATACGGTTTCAGCAGGTGGGCTTTATGCAGACGCTGGCGCTCATCCTCATCAAGAAAATGGATGCTGGTGGCATCGATGCTGATGCTGCGTTTTATTCTCCGCCCACCGGAAGCCGACATTCCACTCCAGTTTTTAAAAGAGTCTGAGACCAGTGACCAGGTTGGGATAGTGGTGATGGTGTTATCCCAGTTGCGCACTTTCACGGTGGTTAAGCCAATATCGATAACCGCGCCATCTGCACCATATTTCGGCATTTCCAGCCAGTCACCCAACTTCAACATATCGTTGGCTGAAAGTTGTATTCCGGCAACCAGTCCGAGGATTGGATCTTTAAACACCAGCATTAACACGGCGGCCATGGCGCCCAGACCGCTTATCAGTATTGCCGGTGACTGACCAATCAGCAGGGAAATCATCAATATTCCGACGAGAATTGCGCTGATGAGTTTGATGCCCTGGAATATGCCTTTTAGCGGTAATTGCGATGCGGCAGGGAGTTTTTGCGACAGATTGAGAATAACGTCCAGCAGGGAAAACAGGGACAGCAGGGCGTACATCATGATCCACAACTGAGCGCAGGTCACTAATATTTCTGCTGCTTCGCTGCCTTTCTGTAGCCAGAGTGCGGCCTGTATATTGACAATGATACCCTGCAGGGTGAATGCCAGCCGGTGAAATAACTTGTTCTGCGTGATGATTTGTAGCCACAGGCGGGAGCTGGCGCTGGCACGCTTTTCAAATGCGCGTAATACCACCCAGTGCAAAATAACGTGAACAATAATGGCGGTGATAAAAATAATGCCAAAAATCATCACCAATGAGGTGGTGTGATTTATTTCAATGCCGAGTTCTTCTACCTGAGATATCAATTCCTGCATAACGTCTCCTTAATAAACAGCGGTCTATGATGACCGCTGCGCGGAGCTTATGCAAATGCGGAGGATTAGACTTCCGTCAGCGTCGTTTCCAACGGCAGACGAGATTTCGGCAGCGCGGCGTTGAAATCTTCTACGCTGTGATGACCCACAGGAACCACCACTACGCTGGTGAAACCTTTTTCTTTCAGGCCAAATTCTGCATCCATGACAGCTGAATCAAAGCCTTCGATCGGCACAGCATCCAGGCCCATCGCCGCAACGCCCAGCAGGAAGTTACCGACGTTCAGGTACACCTGTTTTGCCATCCAGTGGTTGTCATCTTTCAGTTCTTTGCGATGCATGTCGGCAAAGAAGGTGCGGCCTTTGTGGTTTGCGGCTTTCGCTTCAGGCGTGGCGAAACGACCATCGCTTTCTTCTTGATCCACCACGCGTTCCAGCCATGCATCATCCATCGCCGTTTTGGCGCAGAACACCACAACGTGGGAAGCATCCAGCATTTTACGTTCGTTGAATACAAAGCCGCCGGCTGCGGATTTAGCCACACGCGCCTTACCTTCGTCAGTGCTGGCGACAATAAAGTGCCATGGCTGAGAGTTGGTGCTGGACGGGCTAAACTGCAGCAGCGTTTTTAATTTTTCGGCCTGCTCAGCGGTCAGTTTTTTATTCGGATCGAATGCCTTAGTGGAGTAACGTTTTAAGGCGACAGAAACAATATCCATAACTACTCCTGGTGATTTTCCATACCCTGCGGGTGCGTTTTGTTTCAGCAGGGTACAGGGTTAGCAGGAAAAAGATAAGACAGGAAAATGCAAAAACACTTATCGGGGTTAGCGATAAATCAACCTGGACGCAGGCGTTTTTGATCCCGTTTCGGCAAGCCGTCGACGACGCGGTGCCAGGAATCATTCACCAGCTCTGCCAGTAATGACTCGGTAATATCGTCACCAGGATAGACCGAGATCCAGTGCTTTTTATTCATGTGATAGCCGGGCTTAATGCTGGGGTAGATCTGCTGGTTTAACAGTGATTTTTGCGGATCGGATTTCAGGTTAATAAGTGGCCGTCCGCGAAGCTCCGTGACCAGCATAAAAATTTTACCGCCAACCTTGAAGACATCGTATTCCGGGCCGAAAGGCCAGCAGTGTTCGGTAAAAGGTAGTTCGAGCGCAAGGCGTTTCGCACAGGCAGGAAGGGTCTGGCCGTCCATTATTGTTCCTCGCGGGTCAGGGCGCGCCACATGGCTTCAAACCCCATCGAAATATATTCATTTGCGCGGGCAGCGTCGCGGGCGGCGAACTCCATGGTGGTTTCTGCCAGAGAAAGGAATAGCCCGTCGCCAAAGGCGCGATATTCGTCAGACATAAACTCGGGTCGTACGGAACGATGACAAAGATCGCGCAGTTCCGGGAACATATCGTCAGCCTGTTGTTCGGTTTCCTTGCTTATTTTCTCGCTGACGGCCAACTGACGAATCGTGCGATGCCCGCAGGTGTGGTTCAGGCCCCAGCTAATGTAGCTGTTCCAGATGTAGTGAGTCATGGTTTTGGCATCAGTCACTGAACGATCCAGGTTTGCCATCATCGACTGACAAAGGTCTTGCTTCAAAAAGAGGTAAAGCTCGTTGATCAAATCATCTTTGGTCGCGAAATAGCGAAACAACGTTCCCTCCGCAACCCCTGCATTACGGGCTATCACGGCGGTCGAAGCCGCAACACCTGATTGTGCAAATGCTGTGGTTGCAGCTTCCAGTAATGCCAGTTTTTTGTCTTCACTCTTCGGACGAGCCACTACACTTTACCCTTTAGTCTGTAAAAAACATGATTGAATCACGGCGTTTGCTGCGCCGCAACGGCGAATGTCAAAGATTGAAAATCATCTTGACGGAGAACTTTCGATTTCTATAATGAGTGCTTACTCACTCATAATCAAGAGTCAGTCGCGCAAACCAGCGGAAAGGGGGCGCGTTTAAGGTCAGGATATGAAGCGTCTCACAGTTTGTGTGGTTGTTATTATGCTTATTGCTGCAGCTGCAAGTTTACCGTTTGTACTCAATGCCGGGTTTGGTCAGGCGCCGCAAGGGGCACAACTGAGTCAGGTTGAACAGTCACCGCACTATCGTGATGGACAGTTTCATAACCAGGTGCCGACACTGGGCTATACCGGCAACAAAGGCATGCTGGCGGCCTGGTGGGAGTTTCTGGTCGCTAAGCGTGAAAATGCACGACCAGCACAACCGTTACCTATGGTCGCGACCGATCTCGCCGGGCTTTCGCCGCAGCAGGATACCCTGGTCTGGCTGGGCCATTCTTCGTGGTATTTACAGCTGGCGGGTCAACGTATCCTGATTGATCCGGTTTTCAGCAATTATGCCGCACCGTTCTCGTTCCTGAACAAGGCCTTTGCCGGTGATTATCCGTGGACCGCACAGACGATGCCGGAGATAGACCTGCTCATCATCTCGCACGATCACTATGACCATCTGGATCTCGCCACTATCAAGGCGCTAATGCCGAAAATTAAGCGGGTGATTACGCCACTCGGCGTCGGGTCGCATCTGCGTTACTGGGGGATGCGCAGCGAGACAATCGAAGAACGGGACTGGAATCAGTCCGTCAGAGTGACGGATTCGCTGATCGTTCATGTGCTGCCTGCTCGTCATTTCTCGGGACGCGGTATCAAACGCAACCAAACGCTATGGGCGAGCTTCATGTTCGAAACGCCGGAGCAGAACGTTTATTACAGTGGCGATTCCGGCTATGGACCGCATTTTAAAGCCATCGGCGAGCAGTTTGGCTCTGTCGATTTGGCGATTATGGAGAACGGTCAGTATGACCAGGATTGGAAGTTTATTCACATGATGCCGGAAGAGACGGCGCAGGCTGCGGCAGATCTGCATGCGAAAGCTGTGTTGCCAGGGCATGCCGGCCGTTTCGTTCTGGCGAAACATACCTGGGATGATCCTTACAAACGACTGGCGCTTGCCAGTCGTCATCAGGATTACCGACTGCTGACGCCAATGCTGGGTGAACCGGTAATACTGTCCGAACCGGACCAACCGTTTACGGCCTGGTGGCAACAGGTGACTCAATGAATACAGGGGAGAGCATGATGACGATTTCTGCTCAGGTAATTGATACGATTGTTGAATGGATTGATGATAATTTGAATCAACCATTGCGCATTGATGATATTGCACGCCATGCGGGATATTCCAAATGGCACCTGCAGCGTCTTTTTATGCAGTACAAAGGCGAAAGTCTTGGGCGTTACATCCGCGAGCGCAAGCTGCTGTTGGCGGCGCGCGATCTACGCGATACCGACCAGAAAGTGTACGACATCTGTTTGAAATACGGATTCGATTCGCAGCAGACCTTTACGCGTATTTTCACCCGTACGTTCAGCCAGCCGCCGGGAGCTTATCGCAAAGAAAATCATAGCCGAACGCATTAACAGCAGAGGGTTCTCGCGGGCCTAATCCGCCAGCGAGAACCAGCGCCGCCAGATGAAGCGCAGCACCAAATATTCAATCACGCCCAGCAGTAAAAACCACAGGCAAAACAGCAAAGTATAAAACTGATTGAGATCCATCAGATGAAAAATGGCGACGAGTTTTTGCGCCAGCACCAGGCCAAGCGAGGGGGCGGGTAGCAGCAGGCAAGACAAAAAAGCCAGTAGCAGGATCCCTGCGACAGTCATCAGTGATTCAAGCGGGTGTTTCATGACATTGTTAAACTTGAGTTAAAAAGCTATTGTCCGGGATCTCAGCGGGCAACGCAAATACCCACGCTTACAACCCCGCCCAAATCTCACAATGTTTTTTCACCAGTCCACTCAGTGACCCGCCTTCGGCGACAAAGTCACGCATGTTTTGTGCTTCATCATGACCATTTTTAACCTGCAGATGTATAGCTTCAATCGCGCTGGTTGCGCCTACTTTATCTGCAGAGGTAGCGATATTCTCCAGGAGTCGCAATGTGTCTTCTGACAGGCGGCAACCGTCGCCGGTATTGACGTCGGTGACGATTCCCGCCATACCAAAGCGACAGGCCTGAAAACGATTGAATTTATACAACAGGTAATCACGCTCCTGGTGCTTGAATGGACGTTTGGTGAGTAACCAGTGGGCGGTAGCCTGAATAAGTCCTGCCATATTGACCGCATGATCAAGGGTCAGCGGCGTATCCATTACCCGAACCTCTACCGTGCCAAAGTGCGGGCTGGGGCGGATATCCCAGTGTAAATCTTTAATGCTATCAATCATGCTGGTGTAAGCCAGTCGACGGAATAGCCCCTCGAATTCCTGCCAGTTATTCACCCATGGCATCGGACCATTATCGGGAAATCCGGAGAAAATATTCAGGCGCGCGCAGGCAAACCGCGTGTCGGACGTCTGCATATAAGGTGAGGTGGCCGAGAGCGCAATAAAATGGGGAACAAATCGCGACAGGCCGTGTAGCAGGTAAATGGCATCATCGCCGTTTGCGCAGCCGATATGCACATGCTGGCCAAACACCGTCGCCTGCTGGATAAGATAGCCAAAATTTTCCAGGTTGCGCCGATAGCGTTCGTCATCGCAGACTTCCTGACGTTGCCATTTTTGAAATGGATGTGTGCCACCGCCACAAATGGCGAGGTGATGCTCTGCAGCAACTCGCATAATTATCTGCTGCATAGCGGACAATTCAGCATCAGCCTGGTCGATATTGCGGCAAACTCCGGTCGCCATCTCCAGCATACTTTCGGTGATATCGTGCTTCACTTCTCCGGCGGTGAGCTGCGGTTTTACGGTATCAATCAGCCGGGAAGAATCCTGACTCAGGTCGTAGCCTGGCGGATTGACCACCTGCATTTCCAGTTCAATGCCTAACGTAAAAGGGTCGGAAACATGAAAATCGGGTAGTGGCATAAGGCTCTCTTCCGCGTTGATTTTTAATCAGTATAGAAGGACTGATGATTTTCTGTTCGTCGTCAAAATCACCCTTGCGACGCTTTGAAGGCGTAATGGCCAGTGTTATAACTATTTTTTACTTCGCTACTGGGGTTGAATCGTGCCGGAAATAAATCTTTATGGGCAAACCGTCGGCGATGTCGTGCCGGACTGGAATGGCGCTGACGTACTGCCACGGGAAACGCTGATAGGGCAATATTGTCGACTGGTTCCCCTGGATGCCGGCAGCCATGCCGCCGATCTGTTTGATGCCTACGCGCAGGCGCCGGACGATCGCGACTGGACCTGGCTTGCAAGCTCTCGCCCCACAAGCGTCGAGGCCGCAGTTTGCTGGGTGCAGGGGAAAGTTACTGATGCATCTCTGGTTCCCTATGCCGTCATTGAACAGCGTTCAGGACGAGCTGTCGGACTGGTGTGCTTTATGGCGATTGAACGAGAGCACGGTTCGGTCGAAATTGGTCATGTGACCTGGTCACCGCGTATGAAAAATACGGTTCTCGGCACCGAAAGCATCTGGCTGCTGTTACGCCAGGCATTTGCGTTGGGCTATCGTCGCGTGGAGTGGAAATGCGATTCTCTGAACACCGCTTCTCGACGGGCAGCGGAACGCCTTGGGTTTATCTTCGAAGGTCGCTTTCGCCAGAAGATTGTGCGCAAGGGGCGTAATCGCGACAGCGACTGGTTATCAATGATTGATAGCGAATGGCCCCAGTGTGACACCGTGTTACAGCGCTGGTTGGCCGCAGAGAACTTTGATGAAAACGGACGGCAACGCCAGTCGATGGCAGAGTGCTTTTCCTGTGAGACTGCCAACGTTGAGACTGTGCAGACGCAACAGCAAGGTTATCAACAGCGCTGGCAACAGGAACATGGCTCGCTGACGCAAACACCGCCCGCGCTTCTGGCTGATTTACTCGCAGCACAACCTCGCAATCCCAACCTTTGCTACGACACGCTCAGCTCAAGAGCAGGGTTAGCAGCACTGACAAAAGCAAATGTGTCCACCTCAGAACCGATGGCGGCAATTATCAATACGGAAGTGGATACCGGAGAGCGTCGCATCCCGGTACGGATTTATCGCCCGGCACTGACCGGAGAGCCGAAGGTGGTGGTGTTTATCCATGGCGGTGGGCATCTGAGCGGTTCGGTGGAAGTGTATGACCCGGTTGCCCGTCATCTGGCGATGGCGACAGGGAATATCGTTGTGTCGGTTGATTATCGACTTGCGCCAGAAAACCCGTATCCGGCTGGTCTTTCTGATGCTAAAGCCGTAATAGAAAACGTCTGGTCGCTGCTCGACAGTCAGCATATTCCTTACACTCGCCAACTCACGCTTATCGGCGACAGCGGTGGCGGCGCATTTAGCGCGACGCTGGCGGCCTACTTTTCCCGCGAGCAGCCAGGATTTATTCATCGCCTGGTGCTGATTTATCCGAGCCTGGACTACACGCTGAACTGGCCATCGGTGCAGGAGAACGGTACCGGAAAGCTACTGGATGAAAGCAAAGTACGCTGGTATTTTCAGCAATATTTCCGCAATGAAGAAGATCGTAAACAGACGTCTCCGCTTTACCTGCCGTTGAGCCAGGATTTTCCACCCACTCTTGTAGTCAGTGGTGGGTTGGATCCTTTACGGGATGAGAATTTTGCTTTTGTCGCCAGACTGCAAGCTGAGGGGATACCCGTACAGCATGTTCACTTTCCTGGGATGACGCATGCTTATCTGATGCTGGAGGACAAAGTCCCGCAGGAAGCAAAAGCCACCTATCTGGCGATTGGTGACTTTGTTAAAAAGTAACGTCGCACAGAGTAATGACATGGTAATCGCGTTGAAACCAATGCACGTTAATTTCCTGATTGGCGAGGTTAGGCGAAAATGATGGCATGATTTGCAATATTAATTGCTGATTCGTGAGTGCGGTAATTTTGGCGCTGGTGAAACCTGGTAACCCGGATGCCTGAGTGGAAAACGCCTTATACAGGCTCTCCTTGGCGCTGAATGCCAGAGTTAAGGCGAGTGGAAAGGGCAATTCAGAATGATGCAAAATCGGTCGTTCGTGGTTATCGATAATACCGTCAGCCAGCTCAACTGCGGTTTGTGGCATAAAAATAGCTTCTATATCCAGCCCAACGGGATGCGTCGATACTACCGCCAGCGCAGTTGATGCACTATGGCTGATGCTGCCAAACAACTTTTGTGGCCACAGCGGTTGTCGCTGCCCGCCGATGCCAGGTACAGTTTTGATACCGTATTCACGTAATGCATGTACTGCGGCAATACGCCCTGCTAAGTGCTCAGCTTTACGCTTACGTCCACAGGATTGAAGCTGAGAGTGGTGGGGGAGCCAGAGCAGGTCGTGCTCATGGAAGCTGTCGGGATCGAACTCGACCATGTGCAGCGTGTGGTCTGCGAAAGTGAGCGGTGTGTGCGTGGTGTGCATGATAGTTATAATTTCCCTCTCCCCGCAGCGAGGAGAGGGAAAGCGTTATCAGAAGTGGGTGTTTACGCTCATGAACCACGTCCGGCCCGGTTCGTTATAGGTATTCGCGCCAGCGCCCGCCATATAGTTCCCGGTTACAATATCGCCCGTGGTCTGGGCATTACCTTCACGCCACAGACGTTTGTCGAAGACGTTATCCACGCCGCCGGTCAGGCTGACGTTTTTCGTCACATCCCAGGTCGCGCTCAGGCCGACGATGCTGTACGGGCTGACTTCACTCGCCGAACTACCGGTTACTGGTTTACCCTGGTAATCGTATTTCTTCGGCTGCTGTTTGCCGTACCAGGTGAAGGTGGACTGCAGCGACAAATCTTCGCGTGCCTGCCAGCTCAGCGTTGAGTTCAGGGTATATTCAGGAATAATCGACAGGCGCTCGCCGGTCTCTTTATTCTTACTTTGCAGCATGTAGGTAATGTTGTTGGTCCAGTTAACGGTTTCGCTAACCGGCACGTTCAACGTACCTTCCAGGCCCTCAACCACCGCTTTAGGAATGTTTTCCCACTGATAGATATCGGTGTAAGTCGTCTTCCCTTTGTTGGTGATAGATGTTCTATCAAACGGTACCGTACCCGCTTCAATCTTGTTGCGGTAATCGTTACGGAACCAGGTTACCCCAGCCAGCCAACCGTCACGCTTGAACTCAAGACCAATCTCTTTGTTGATACTGGTTTCAGCCTTCAGGTCATCGTTGCCCATCATGTAGCAACCAATTCCGGTCGCGGAACCGGTGGCGTAGCAACCCTGGCCTTTACTGTACAGAATGTAGTTCGGGTTGAGCTGGTACAGGCTTGGTGCTTTATAGGCGCGCGCAATCCCCATCTTCAGCGTGAAGTCATCACCCAGACCCTGTGACAGGTTCAGAGATGGGCTCCAGTTGTCGCCAACGATGCTGTGGTGGTCGAAACGCAGACCCGGCGTCAGCATGGTGCTGTCGGTCAGTTCCATGTTGTTTTCAGCAAACAGGGAGAAAATCTCTGCGTCTGAGTACGGGCTACGGTTGGTGCTGCTGGACCCTGGAATATCGCCGCCCATAAAGGTCTGCGAATTGGACAACATGTCCTTCATGCGTTGCTGGTTCCATTCAGTACCCAGCGTCAGGTTTTGGTTCACCAGCAGATCAAACGGAATGCTGATTTCACTGTGCAGCATGACGTCATTCAGGTCGGCATCGACATATTTTTGTGACGCATTCGGGTCGAAGATCCCTTCCGTACCACCTGCCAGGCCTTCTGGTGTACGGGAGTTACGCGTATGTTCATACTGCACCCAGTTGCTGGTGGTGACGCCGTTATCCCAACCGCCGTTCCAGGTCAAAGAGTAATTCTGGCGGTAAAGACGGTTGGTCTCTTTCCCGTAGTTATCTTTCACCAGCTGGTTGGTATTGGTGTTTTGGGTGTCACCTGCATACAGGTTGCCCTGACGGCTATAACCGGCTTCCAGTTCCAGTGACTGGAGCGGGGCGAAATCCCAGCGCACCACGCCGTTAATGTCTTTGTTGATCACCCCTTCACGACCGGCCGGTAAGGTGTTGGCGTAAGTGCCGGTACGTTCTGACTGATGGCCCTGGTTGATGTCCCATGCGTCGGCCTGGGTTTTATCAAGATTACCGTACAGGCGGAAGCTGAAATCCCCGCCCATTGGACCATTCAGGCTAAAGTTGGTGCGCTTGGTCGATCCTTCGTCTTTGTGTTCCGGGGCGTTGAAATAGGTATCCCAGGAGCCGTGCCATTCATTGCCGCCCTTTTTGGTGATGATATTCACCACACCGCCAGCTGCACCGTTGCCATAGCGTGCCGCGGCAGGACCGCGCAGCACTTCAATACGTTCGATCATTTCCGGTGGAACCCAGGCGGTATCGCCACGAGTATCACGCTCGCCGCGCCAGCCCTGACGCACGGAGTTACGGCTGGTAACCGGTTTACCGTCGATCAAAATCAGGGTGTTTTCTGGCCCCATGCCGCGAATATCGATCTGGCGGTTGTTGCCGCGCTGACCGCTGGTTGAGTTACCGGTCAGGTTAACGCCAGGCATGGTACGGATGATTTCCGACACATCGCGAGCGGGAGGGTTCTTACGAATTTCATCAGCGGTAATGGTTGAAACGCCCGGCGCCTGCAGGTTCTGCTGGGCGGCGGTAACGACGATGGTGTCTTCATGAGAGACAGCGACGCTATCGGTTTGATCTTCTGCCATTGCTGGCAGGGCTACCCCGTAAATCCCTAAATTGACCAATAAGGCCAGTGAATGAATCTTGTTGTTCATTGTATGTCCTGCTGTTCTTTTAGCCACGAGTACCAATGTGCCGTGGTACGGCATTTGGCCTGATGTCGCCCGCATCTGCGTAAACTATCCATTCCAGAAAAAGTACGCAGCGCCAGGTCGGTTTATAAGTGGTGAAAAACTGTACGCGCTTCCCACAGCGCGACAATACGCTATTGCAAATGCAAATAGTTATCAATAATATTATCAATATATTTCACGCTAGATCATAAAATTTCACAATAAACATGGGGTTATGGCTGTGACGACGTTAAAGATGGGAAGCGAGGCGTGGTGGCAGTCGAAAAAAGGCCCGGAGTGGGAGCGTGAAGACAACGGAAATTATCGGGTAACCTTCTGGTGGCGTGACCCGCAGGGAACGGAAAATGAGTCAGCCATTCATCGCGTTTGGGTTTATATCACCGGCGTCACCGACCACCATCAAAATGCCACCCCTCAGTCGATGCGACGTATTGATGGAACAAATGTTTGGTGCTGGAGTGTTTCCCTCAGCGCCAACTGGCGTGGCAGCTACTGTTTTATCCCAACAGAGCGCAACAATATCTTCTCCTCGCTGGCGGCGGATGCTGCGCCTGACCGAAGCATACTGCGTGAAGGCTGGCGGCAATTGCTGCCACAGGCCATTGCTGATCCCCTTAATCCGCAGAGCTGGCGGGGCGGTCGTGGCCACGCGGTGTCTGCGCTGGAAATGCCGGAGGCACCAGTACAGCCAGGATGGGATCGACCTGAAAACCCAGATTCACCCGCAGTTTGCCTGCAATGGCATAGCGCCAGGCTCGGCAATACGCGTCGCGTATGGGTGTTTACCACCGGTGATGCTCAACCCGAAACGCGTCCGTTGGCTATCCTGCTGGACGGACAGTTTTGGGCACAGAGTATGCCGGTCTGGCCTGCGTTGACTTCACTCACGCATCGCGGACACCTTCCTTCTGCCGTTTATCTCCTGATTGATGCCATTGATACGGCTCACCGCAGCCATGAGCTACCGTGTAATGCGGATTTTTGGTTGGCGGTGCAGGAGGAGTTATTACCACAGGTGAAGACAACGACCGCGTTTAGTGACGATCCGCAGCGCACCGTGGTGGCTGGGCAAAGTTTTGGCGGGTTGTCATCGCTGTATGCTGGACTGAACTGGCCCGCGCGCTTTGGCTGTGTGCTTAGCCAGTCGGGCTCTTACTGGTGGCCGCATCGTGGTGGTCATCAGGACGGGGCGATCGTCGAGCAACTGAAGACCGGGACCGTCAGTGCTCAGGGGCTGCGTATTGTCCTGGAAGCGGGGATCCGCGAGCCCATTATTTATCGCGCTAATCAGGCGCTATATGCCCAGTTACCTTCTGCACCACAGTCTATTTTCTGGCGTCAGGTTGATGGCGGACACGATGCGCTTTGCTGGCGCGGCGGTCTGATGCAAGGGCTAATGACGCTCTGGCAACCGCTTACCGACACGATTTAACCGGACGATGTTCCACGACAGGAGTTGAGTATGGAATTCAGTAACCCCTTCGATAATCCGCAGGGCCAGTTTTACATTCTGCAAAATCCCCAACGTCAGTTTAGCCTTTGGCCGCAGCAGTGCTCGCTTCCTGCTGGCTGGCAAATTGCTTGCGAACCCCAATCCCAGGAAGCCTGCCAACAATGGCTGGAAGCAAACTGGACCACGCTTACGACCGCGAACTACGTCGATGTGCAGGAGGCTCCATGACTCAGCGTTTACCGTTAGTGGCGGCTCAGCCGGGGATCTGGATGGCGGAAAAACTCTCCACATTGCCCTCGGCGTGGAGCGTGGCGCACTACGTAGAGTTAACTGGCGAACTGGACGCGTCGTTGCTGGCGAAAGCCGTTGTGGCGGGCCTGGAGCAGGCCGATACACTGCGGATGCGGTTTAGCGAAGATAACGGTGAGATCTGGCAATGGGTGGATTCTGCGCTCGCCTTTGCGCAACCTGAAATTATCGACCTGCGCGCAAAATCCAATCCACATGAGACGGCGCGTGCGTTGATGCAGGCAGACCTGCAGCAGGACATACGTGCTGATGGCAATAAGCCGCTGGTTTTTCACCTGCTTATACAGGTGGGAGAAAAGCGTTGGTATTGGTATCAGCGTTACCATCATTTGCTGGTCGATGGCTTCAGTTTTCCGGCCATTACCCGCCAGATAGCCGCAATTTATCGCGCATGGCTACACGGCGAGCCTACGCCAGACTCGCCTTTTACGCCGTTCGCCGAGGTGGTGGAAGAGTATCAACAGTACCGTCAAAGCGATGCCTGGCAACGCGACGGCGCTTTCTGGAGCGAGCAGCGAAAGCAACTCCCGCCTCCTGCTTCGCTGTCGAACAATCCGTTGCCGGGACGATCGGCCAGCGCGGATATTATTCGTATGAAGTTAACCGCGCCTGAAGGGGCGTTTCGTCGGCTTGCGGCACGTATGCCTGACGTTCAGCGTGCGGATCTGGCCCTCGCACTGGTGGCATTGTGGCTGGGACGTTTATGCAGCCGAATGGATTATGCCGCCGGGTTTATCTTTATGCGGCGCATGGGGTCGGCGGCGTTGACCTCCACAGGACCGGTTTTAAACGTACTGCCATTTGGTGTGAGGCTGGATGCGGCAGAAAGCTTGCCTGCGCTTGCACAACGACTGGCCGGACAGTTGAAGAAAATGCGTCGGCATCAACGTTATGATGCCGAACAAATCGTTCGCGACAGCGGGCGTGCAGCCGGTGCCGAGCCGCTGTTTGGCCCGGTGCTGAACGTGAAAATATTCGACTATCAGCTGAATATTCCCGGCGTTCAGGCGCAAACCCACACGTTGGCGACAGGGCCGGTGAACGATCTTGAACTGGCGTTATTCCCGGATGAAAACGGTGGGCTGAGTATTGAAATTCTGGCCAATAAACAGCGCTACGATGCAGAAACGCTGGCGCAGCATGCCTCGCGTTTAATCGGGCTTATCGAGCAGTTTGCCGACAATCCGGCGCTATGCTGCGGCGACGCCGGGATGCTGTTGCCAACAGAACATGAGCGGCTGGCGAAGATTAATGACACCACAGTCGAGATCCCGTCCACTACGCTGAGCGCGCTGGTGGTACAGCAGGCCGATAAAACGCCGGATGCCCCGGCGTTGGCCGATGCCCGCTATCAGTTTAGCTATCGCGAAATGCGCCAGCAGGTCGTGGCGCTGGCGAGCCTTTTGCGTGCACGCGGCGTCAAGCCTGGCGACAGCGTCGCCGTGGCATTACCGCGTTCCGTGTTCCTGACGCTGGCGCTGCACGGTATCGTTGAAGCCGGTGCAGCCTGGCTGCCGTTGGATACCGGATACCCGGACGATCGCCTGCGGATGATGCTCGAAGACGCGAAGCCAAAATTGTTGATCGCGACCAATGAGCAACTGGCGCGCTTTAGCGATATTCCTGGGCTGGAAAGTCTGTGCTATGACTCGCCCCTGCCAGCAGAAGATGCTGCTCCGCTGGCGCTATCTCAGCCCAATCATACTGCCTATATCATTTTTACTTCCGGTTCTACCGGTAGACCAAAAGGGGTGATGGTTGGGCAAACCGCCATCGTTAACCGTCTGCTGTGGATGCAAAATCACTATCCGCTGACCGCGGATGATGTGGTGGCGCAGAAAACACCGTGCAGTTTTGACGTCTCGGTATGGGAGTTTTTCTGGCCGTTTATTGCCGGGGCAAAGCTGGTAATGGCAGAGCCTGAGGCGCACCGCGATCCGCTGGCGATGCAGCAGTTCTTTGCCCAATATGGGGTGACGACCACGCACTTTGTTCCCTCTATGTTGGCCGCTTTTGTCGCTTCACTGACGCCGGAAACCGCGCGGGAGAGTTGTGCCTCGCTGAAACGGGTATTTTGCAGCGGCGAAGCCTTGCCTGCAGATTTATGCCGTGAGTGGGAACAGTTAACTCATGCGCCACTGCACAATTTGTACGGACCAACGGAAGCAGCGGTTGATGTGAGCTGGTATCCGGCCTGGGGGGAAGACCTTGCTGCTGTAACCGGCAACAGCGTGCCGATTGGCTATCCGGTATGGAATACCGGTTTACGTATCCTGGATGCCATGATGCGCCCTGTGCCTTTCGGCGTGGCTGGTGACTTATATCTGACGGGGATCCAACTGGCGCAAGGTTATCTGGGCCGTCCGGATCTGACCGTAAGCCGCTTTATCGCCGATCCGTTTAACGTTGGTGAACGCATGTACCGTACCGGGGATGTGGCTCGCTGGCTGGAAAATGGCGCGGTGGAATACCTCGGGCGCAGCGATGACCAGCTTAAAATTCGCGGACAACGCATTGAGCTCGGCGAGATTGACCGGGTGATGCAGCAGTTGCCTGATGTCGAGCATGCCGTTGCCCACGCCTGCGTATTCAACCAGGCGGCGGCGACAGGCGGCGATGCGCGTCAACTGGTGGGGTATCTGGTGTCACAATCGGGTTTACCGCTGGATACGTCCGCGTTGCGGGAAAAGCTGCGTGAAAAACTGCCTGCGCATATGGTGCCGACGGTTTTGTTGCAGCTGGCGGAGCTACCGCTTAGCGCGAACGGTAAACTGGATCGTAAAGCGCTGCCGATGCCGCAGTTGACGTCGCGTACTTCCGGGCGCGCACCGCGAGCAGGGACTGAAACCACCATCGCGCAGTCTTTTGCGGCTTTGCTGGGTTGCGAGGTTAATGACGTGGCGGCAGACTTCTTTGCGCTTGGCGGACATTCGTTGCTGGCGATGAAGCTGGCGGCACAGTTGAGCCGGGTTTTTGAGCGTCAGGTGACGCCGGGGCAGATTATGGTGGCCTCTACCGTTGAACAACTGAGTGCTCTACTGGAGAGCACTGATGATGAGCAGTCGCAACATATGGGATTTGAGGCACTGCTGCCGCTTCGTGAAAGTCACGGCCCAACGCTGTTCTGTTTCCATCCGGCGTCGGGTTTTGCCTGGCAGTTTAGCGTGCTGTCGCGATATCTCAGCCCGCAGTGGTCGATTGTAGGTCTTCAGTCGCCACGACCGGATGGGCCTATGCAGACGGCGGAAAATCTTGATGCGGTATGCGAACATCACCTGGCAACGTTGCTCAGTCAACAACCTCACGGACCTTACTATTTATTAGGTTATTCGCTGGGCGGCACGCTGGCACAAGGGATCGCCGCGCGCTTACATGCCAGAGGAGAGACGGTTGCATTCCTCGGGCTGTTGGATACCTGGCCGCCAGAAACGCAAAACTGGCAAGAAAAAGAGGCTAATGGGTTGGATCCAGCGGTACTGGCAGAGATCGAGCGTGAACGCGAAGCGTTTCTGGCGGCGCAGCAGGGGAATGCGTCAGAGGCTTTATTTAACGCAATCGAAGGCAACTATGCCGATGCGGTTCGCCTGCTCACCACGGCACACAGCGTGCCGTTTGCAGGTCACGCTACGCTGTTCGTTGCTGAGCGCACGTTAGTACCGGGTGTCAGTCCTGAACGCAGCTGGTCGCCGTGGATATCCAGTCTGGATGTTTACCGCCAGGATTGCGCGCATGTTGACATTATTTCCCCTGCCTCATTTGAGGCGATAGGGCCTGTAATAAATGCACTGATTAATAAATCTGTGTAACAAGACGAATATTGCTATCGCGGTGATCGAACAATTCCATAATGTAAATAATATGTTATGGAATTGTTCTTTTTTATGCAATGCAAGGTGATGAAAGGGGTGAATAAATTCCGAATATAATTTTTGGTAGGGCGACAAGCACAAAGATTGTTTCGGATAATTCTGACTAAATAGCTGCGCGGAATAGTAGATCACTGAAAGGGAACTCAGCCCGGATTGTGCGATCTGATCAATCGCCAAACCAACCAAAATCACCAACCGGACTGAGCGATGCCGATCATAGTACCAATACCCCGTGGCGAACGACGCCTGATGCAGAAAGCTATTCATAAAACGCGTGATAAAAATCATGCCCGCAGACTCACGGCCATGCTGATGCTTCATCGGGGTGAACGGGTCAGCGATGTTGCCAGAACTCTCTGTTGTGCCCGTTCATCCGTTGGTCGCTGGATTAACTGGTTTACGCACTCAGGTATTGAAGGCCTGAAATCCTTACCCGCAGGGCGCTCCCGACGCTGGCCTTTTGAACATATCTGCACCCTGTTACGTGAGCTGATAAAGCATTCTCCCGGCGATTTTGGTTATCAACGTTCACGCTGGAGCACCGAATTACTGGCAATAAAAATCAATGAGATAACCGGTTGCCAGTTACATGCAGGAACCGTTCGCCGCTGGTTGCCATCTGCGGGGCTTGTATGGCGCAGGGCCGCGCCAACTCTGCGTATCCGTGACCCACATAAAGATGAAAAGATGGCGGTAATCCACAAAGCGCTGGATGAATGCAGCGCAGAGCATCCGGTATTTTATGAAGATGAAGTGGATATCCACCTTAATCCTAAAATCGGTGCGGACTGGCAGTTGCGCGGACAGCAGAAACGGGTAGTGACGCCGGGGCAGAACGAAAAATACTATCTGGCCGGCGCACTGCACAGTGGCACGGGTAAAGTCAGCTACGTGGGCGGCAACAGCAAAAGTTCAGCGCTGTTTATCGCTCTGCTGAAGCACCTGAAAGCCACTTACCGGCGGGCGAAAACAATCACGCTGATCGTTGATAACTACATTATCCATAAAAGCCGCGAAACACAGCGCTGGTTGAAAGCAAATCCCAAGTTCAGGGTAATTTACCAGCCGGTTTACTCGCCGTGGGTGAATCATGTGGAACAGCTATGGCAGGCACTTCATGACACGATAACCCGTAATCATCAGTGCCGCTCAATGTGGCAGTTACTGAAAAAGGTCCGCCATTTTATGGAAACCGCCAGCCCATTCCCCGGAGGAAAACATGGTCAGGCAAAAGTGTAGCGGTATTAGGCGCAGCTATTTAGGGAAGGTGCGAATAAGCAGGTCATTTCTTCCCAAGCTGACTCGCTGATTAAAATTTCGCGGATCTGGGCCGATTTTTTTCCCGCAAACACATCGAATCAGCCTATTTAGGCTATTTTTTCCACCATTTCTGGCGTTATTTCCGGTTTTTACTGAGATCTCTCCCACTGACGTATCATTTGGTCCACCCGAAACAGGTTGGCCAGGGTGAATAACATCGCCAGTTGGTTATCGTTTTTCAGCAGCCCTTTGTATCTGGCTTTCACGAAGCCGAACTGCCGCTTGATGATGCGAAACGGGTGCTCCACCCTGGCACGGATGCTGGCTTTCATGTATTCGATGTTGATGGCCGTTTTGTTCTTGCGCGGATGCTGCTTCAAGGTTTTTACCCTGCCGGGACGCTCGGCGATCAGCCAGTCCACATCCACCTCGGCCAGCTCCTCGCGCTGTGGCGCTCCTTGGTAGCCGGCATCGGCTGAGACAAATTGCTCCTCTCCATGAAGCAGATTACCCAGCTGATTGAGGTCATGCTCGTTGGCCGCGGTGGTGACTAGGCTGTGGGTCAGGCCACTCTTGGCATCGACACCAATGTGGGCCTTCATGCCAAAGTGCCACTGATTGCCTTTCTTGGTCTGATGCATCTCCGGATCGCGTTGCTGCTCTTTGTTCTTGGTAGAGCTGGGTGCCTCAATGATGGTGGCATCCACCAAAGTGCCTTGGGTCATCATGACGCCTGCTTCGGCCAGCCAGCGATTGATGGTCTTGAACAATTGACGGGCCAGTTGATGCTGCTCGAGCAGGTGGCGGAAATTCATGATGGTGGTGCGATCCGGCAGGGCGCTATCCAGGGATAATCGGGCAAACAGGCGCATGGAGGCGATTTCGTACAGGGCATCTTCCATGGCACCGTCGCTCAGGTTGTACCAATGCTGCATGCAGTGAATACGCAGCATGGTCTCCAGCGGATAGGGCCGTCGGCCATTGCCCGCCTTGGGATAAAACGGCTCGATGACAGCGGTCATATTCTGCCATGGCAGAATCTGCTCCATGCGGGAGAGGAAAATCTCTTTTCGGGTCTGACGGCGCTTAGTGCTGAATTCACTATCGGCGAAGGTGAGTTGATGGCTCATGATGTCCCTCTGGGATGCGCTCCGGATGAATATGATGATCTCATATCAGGAACTTGTTCGCACCTTCCCTAACCTGGGTAAGAAGAACGAAACTTCGCTGTATACCTCATGGACACTGAGTTTTACCGCACCTCAGGCCGAAGAAGCCCAGTCAGTGCTGAAGGGATATATCCAGTATATTTCTGCCCTTGTGGTGAAAGAAACGCTGGAAGATATTCGCAATAAATTGTCCATCAAAACCAGTTATGAAAAAGAAAGACTGGAGATGGATCGCGTCAGGCTCAAAAACCAGTTGGAAGCAAATATCCAGCGACTGAACTACTCGCTGGAGATCGCCAATGCCGCCGGGATTAAAAAGCCGGTCTACAGTAATGGCCAGGCGGTGAAGGATGACCCCGATTTCTCTATTTCACTGGGTGCTGACGGCATCGAACGTAAATTAGAAATAGAAAAATCAGTAACAGATGTTGCTGAAATTAACGGTGAATTACGTAATCGCCAGTACCACGTTGAGCAACTGTTAGCGATGAATGTGGGTGACGTAACATTTACGCCGTTTAAATATCAACTTTCACCTTCGCTGCCGGTGAAAAAAGACGGTCCGGCTAAATCAATGATCGTTATTCTGGCCGCATTACTGGGGGGAATGGTGGCGTGTGGTGGTGTTCTGTTGAACCATGCCATGATGTCGCGTAAGCAAAAAATGACGTTTATTGATCAGCAACTGGTGTGATGAATTGTCGTATGGCGGCAAGCTGGCCGCCATACTGTAACGCGTGTTATTTGTTGCGTCCAAGCGGCACCACTAACGGCGTTCCGGCAACCGGATCGTCGATAATCATACAGCGCAGTCCATAGATTTTTTCAATAAGCTGCGCGGTGACGATCTCCTTCGGTGCACCCTCGGCAATAATTTTTCCGTCACGCAGCGCGATCAGGTGTGTTGCATAGCGACAGGCCTGATTCAGGTCGTGCAAAACGGCGGCCAGCGTGTAACCTTTTTCCCGGTTTAGCTCACTCAGCAGTTCCAGCAGATCGATCTGATGACTGATATCCAGCCAGGTGGTGGGTTCATCGAGCAGCATAATCGACGTTTCCTGCGCCAGCACCATCGCAATCCATGCACGCTGACGTTGTCCGCCGGAAAGGGTATCCACACTTTGTGATGCCAGGTGGGTGATACCCGTCGCCTGCATGGCGTTTGAGACCGCAATTTCATCCTCTTGCCGCCAGCGGGTAAACAGCGGCTGGTGTGGGTAGCGTCCGCGGGCAACCAGCTCCTGTACCGTAATATCTCCCGGCGTGGTGGCGTTTTGCGCCAGCAAACCTATTCTGCGGGCGACTTCTTTGCTGGCATAGTGCTGAATATGCTCGCCATCGAGCCAGACCTTGCCGTGCGCGGGCGTCATCAGACGACTCAGCGTGCGCAGTAATGTCGATTTCCCGCAGCCGTTTGGCCCGATAATCGCGGTGAAATGGCCGTCGGGAATCGACACATTGAGGTTTTCCGCCACGGTAAACTTGCCATAACCCAGCGTTAACTGGTCGCCACGCAAACGGGCTACTGATTCGATCATTTTTTGCGGGACTCCTGAATTAACAAGACGATAAGATAAATACCGCCGAGGCTTACGGTGACAACGCCCACCGGAAGCTGATAAGGCATAAACAGCTGTTGGGCGCATAAATCCGCCATCAGCAACAGCAACGCGCCGCACAGCGCCGACAGGGTTAATCCCCAGCGCGATGTACCGCTTATACGTCGCGCGATATGCGGCGCGACAAGAGCAATAAACGAGATAGGACCGGCCAGCGCGGTGGCGGCAGCGGTCAGTACCACCGCAACCAGCATCATCATCAGACGTGAGCGCTCAACGCTGACGCCAAGCGCACAGGCGCTGTCATCACCCATTTCCAGTAAGCGCATCCGGCGTACCAGCAGCGCGGCGCACACCAGCATGATGATAATCAGCGGGGCAGAAGGCCAGGTTTTGGCCCAGGTCAGGCCATTGAGCGATCCGGCGTTCCACAGCCCGGCCGTCAGCGCGGTTTCTAATGATGCTTTCAGCAGTAGCCAGGTGTTGAACGCCACCAGCATGGCGCGAATGCCGATACCGATAATAATAAGCCGGAAGGTGTCGATCCCATTGCGCCAAGCGAGCGCCCAGACCACCAGAGAAGTCAGAATCCCACCCAGCATGGCCGCCAGCGCGATAGCGGTGAGATGCTGTCCGAACAGCACCATTGCCACCAGCACACCGCTCCAGGCTCCGGTATTGAAACCCATCACATCCGGGCTGCCCAGCGGGTTACGCATCAGTGACTGAAATATTGCGCCGCTCACGCCGAGCGCCGCGCCAATTAATAGCGCCATGAGCACGCGTGGCAAACGCCATTCGGTCACCACCAGCGTAATACTGCGCGGCGCATCGCCGAGCAGGGCGGCAATAATTTGCTGGGTTTCCAGCGTAACAACGCCGCTACGCAGGCTCCACAAACCAATGACGAGACAACCTGCAACCAGCAGCAGGCTGCTGATTATCAGGCGGCGGGAGAGGTGCATCATGCGCCACCCCCGCGCGATTTACGGCGTACCAGAAAGATAAGCACCGGTGCACCGATAAACGCACTGACTACCGACACGCGCAGCTCGCCGGGGACAATCAGGCGACCGATTATATCGGCAATCAGTAACAGAGTAGGCGTTGCCAGTAGGGTTACGGGCAGTGACCAGCGGTGATCCGCCCCCACCAGCCAGCGCGCCATGTGCGGCATCATCAGGCCGATAAAGGCGATAGGACCAACAATCGCGGTCGCACTGCCGCATAGTACGGTAATAACCAGCAGGCCAATAAACTGCGTGCGAGCGACTTTACTGCCAAGCGCGGTAGCGGTGTCGCTGCCGAGGCTCAGGCTATTCAGAGCGCGACTGAGGAACAGTGCGACAGCCGCGGCAATCAGTACTGGTACCAGCACAACTTTCAGCGTTTGCAGGCTGCGGATATCCAGTGAGCCGGCTTGCCAGAAACGCAGCTGATCGTAAACGTCCGGGTTGAGCAGGGCGATGCCGGTGGATAATCCTTCCAGCACCGCGCCCAGCGCGACGCCCGCCAGGGTCAGACGTACCGGGCTTAACTGCCCGCCGCCCTGACTACCGGTAAAAGCTACAATCAGCGATGCAGCCAGCGCACCGCAAAAGGCCATCAGCAGTTGTTCTTGCGCAGAGGAAAAGCCGAACAGCGCGGCCCCCAGCACAATAGCGAAGCTGGCGCCGGAGTTGACACCCAGAATGCCGGGATCGGCGAGAGGGTTCCGCGTGAGCGTTTGCATTAGTGCGCCAGCCAGGCCCAGCGCACCACCGGCGAGCAGCCCCGCCAGAGTGCGCGGCAAGCGCGCGTCCAGCACGATGGTGCAATCAGCACTTTGACAACTGCCGGTGAGCGCATCCAGCACCACGGAGGCAGGTAGCGACTTGGCGCCAATAACCAGACTTAATACCGTGGTGAGAACAAGTAATAACAATAGTCCGGGCACGGCGAAGGCGCGTGTCGCGGAAACAGAGCATGACATATCAACTTCCCTGATAATGATAGTAATTATCGTTATCGATCTTATTTGGATATGTTAGCATGTGCAGCCATCGAATGGATATTGAAAAAGTACCTGGTAAGGCTCTGTAATGAATCGACAATCCTGGCTGCTCAATCTCAGCCTGTTAAAGACCCACCCAGCATTTCGCGCTGTCTTCCTCGCCCGTTTTATTTCCATTGTCTCTCTGGGGCTACTCGGCGTGGCGGTTCCGGTACAGATCCAGATGATGACCCAGTCGACCTGGCAGGTGGGTTTGTCGGTGACGTTGACCGGTAGCGCAATGTTTATTGGCCTGATGGTGGGCGGAGTGCTGGCCGACCGCTATGAGCGTAAAAAAGTGATCCTGCTGGCGCGTGGAACCTGTGGTATTGGCTTTATTGGCCTGTGTCTGAATGCGCTGCTGCCCGAACCGTCGTTGCTGGCGATTTATCTGCTTGGCTTATGGGATGGTTTCTTTGCCTCTCTGGGCGTGACCGCATTGCTGGCTGCGACGCCAGCGCTGGTTGGGCGCGAGAATTTGATGCAGGCCGGGGCGATTACCATGCTGACGGTGCGTCTGGGATCGGTAATTTCACCGATGCTTGGCGGGGTGCTGCTCGCGACTGGCGGCGTGGCCTGGAACTACGGACTGGCGGCGGCGGGAACCTTCATTACCTTACTACCGCTGCTGAGCCTTCCTGCGTTGCCGCCTCCGCCGCAGCCGCGCGAGCATCCGCTGAAATCGCTGCTGGCAGCATTTCGCTTTCTGCTTGCCAGCCCGCTGATTGGCGGCATTGCGCTGCTCGGTGGTCTGTTAACCATGGCGAGCGCCGTGCGTGTGCTGTATCCGGCATTGGCGATTAACTGGCACATGTCGAGTGCGCAAATTGGCCTGCTGTATGCGGCTATTCCGCTGGGGGCAGCCGTGGGCGCATTGACCAGCGGACAACTGGCGCACAGCGTTCGTCCGGGACTGATTATGCTGGCATCGACCGTGGCTTCATTTCTGGCTATCGGCCTGTTTGGCTTGATGCCCGTCTGGCAGCTTGGTGTGGTTTGTCTGGCGCTGTTTGGCTGGTTGAGTGCGGTCAGCTCTTTGTTGCAGTACACCCTGTTACAGACGCAGACGCCGGAAGCGATGCTCGGACGAATTAACGGTTTGTGGACGGCGCAAAACGTCACCGGCGATGCGATTGGCGCGGCGTTGTTAGGTGGTCTGGGCGCGATGATGACGCCGGTTGCTTCGGCAAGCGTGAGTGGATTTGGACTGGTGATTGTCGGTCTGTTACTGCTGCTGCTGTTGGGAGAAGTGCGCCGATTCCGGCAGGTCCCCGTGAATGTCTGATCGCGTTGTGCTCTACGGTTGTAGGCCGGATAAGGCGTTAGCCGCATCCGGCGCTGAACATTAAAACAGAGCCGACAGACGTTGCAGCAGCAGCGTGGCGCTGTAGTAGTCGAGACGGAAGGTTTCCGTACCCAGGGCGTAAACGCGTTTATTCTGCACGGCTGGCAGATGCGCCAGAAGCGGATTGGCGTAAATAGCGTCGGCATCTTTGCTGTCGCCAGCAAACAGGAACAGCGCTTCGCCGTTCAGGCCTGCTGCCAGGTTCTCACCGCCAAGCTGGATGATATCGTGGCGTTTGCCCTGACTCTGGCTGGTGTGCAAGTTGGCAGGCAGCGTTGCCAGCGTGAACCCTAACTGCTCCATCAGCTTGCCTTGCGCTGACTCAGGCGTCCACAGGTTGGCGCTGTGCGCCGCGGCGGTATATACCAGCGCGCTGACCGGCTGTGGTGGCAGGGTAATATGTTGCTTAACCGCCTGAAGTTGCTTATCAAACTCGGCAATTCGCGCTGCTGCCTGTTGCTCCTGACCGGTAATTTCACCTAACTGGGTCAGCAGCGACTGCCAGCTTTTATCGTCGTAATTAATGATGAGCGTTGGCGCAATGGTGGACAGCTGATCGTATAGCGCGAGGGCAGAATCTCCCCCAGTAGCGCTTACCAGAATCAGATCCGGCATTTGAGCTGCGACGGCTTCGGCGCTCGGTTCGCCGATATACAGGCGGCTCAGTTTGCGTTCTTTTGCTACTTCGCTCCACTGACGTAAAAAGCCCTGCGCATCGCCGATGCGATTGTTCGGCGTAGTGGCACCGCTGGCAATGACCGGGGCATCAATCGCCAGCAGCGAGCCGGTGAGGGTCACGCTGGTGGAGACAATTCGCTGCGGCTTATGCTCAAGCGTATGCGTGCCGCGGCTGTCAGTAACCTGACGCGGCCAGTCTGCGGCGTGACCTGAAGAAATTCCTGAAAGAGATAAACCTGCCAGTAAGAGCACGGTGCGGCAAAAAGAGGGGAGACTCACGAATCGGCTTCCTGTTATCAGTATGAGTAATGCTTCTCATTTTCATTGTTAGCGAGCAAGGATGCAAGCCAAAGTCGCACATTGTGCTACCACAAGAGTTGACATACCGCCGCTTTACTTTTAGGTTAGCGACCGAAAATATAAATGATAATCATTATTAGAGCCTTTATCATTTTTGGAGGATGATATGGATACGTCACTGGCCGAGGAAAAAACGCAGACTATGCCGACGCTCGCTCCCGACAGTTTTTTCTTTATGTCGCCGTACCGTAGTTTTACGACGTCAGGATGCTTCGCCCGCTATGCGGAACCGGCAATTGATGGCGATTCGCCAGACAGCCCTTTCCAACAGAAAATGAACGCACTGTTTGCTGATGCCAAATCGCAGGGCATCGCGAACCCTATCATGGTCGGGGCGATTCCCTTTGATACCCGCCAGCCATCATCGCTGTTTATTCCCCAATCATGGCAGAGCTTCTCTCGTACGGCGAAGCAGCAATCATCACGTTACTTTACCGCGCATCAGTCTCTGAACGTCGTTGAACGTAAATCGATCCCGGAACAGGACTTTTTTGAAGATATGGTCGCCCGGGCGGCTGCGCTGACGTCCACTCCGGAAGTCGACAAAGTGGTGTTGTCACGCCTGATCGATATCACCGCCGATGCCAACATTGACAGCGGTGCGCTGCTGGAGCGTCTGGTGGCGCAAAATCCAGCGAGCTACAACTTCCATGTACCGATTGAAGACGGCGGCGTATTGATTGGTGCCAGCCCGGAACTGCTACTGCGCAAAGAAGGCGATCGTTTCAGTTCTCTGCCGCTGGCGGGCTCTGCACGTCGTCAGCCTGATGATGTGCTGGATCGCGAAGCAGGGATCCGCCTGCTGGCGTCTGAGAAGGACCGCCATGAGCACGAACTGGTGACGCAGGCGATGAAAATGGTATTGCGCGATCGCAGCCGTGAATTGCAACTGCCTTCTTCTCCGCAGCTGGTTACCACGCCGACGCTCTGGCACCTCGGCACGCCGTTTGAAGGTAAAGCCAACCCGCAGGAAAACGCCCTGACGCTGGCGTGCCTGCTGCATCCGACGCCTGCGCTAAGCGGCTTCCCACATCAGGTTGCGCGCAAGCTTATCGCCGAGCTGGAGCCGTTCGATCGTGAATTGTTCGGCGGTATTGTCGGCTGGTGTGATGCCGAAGGTAACGGTGAGTGGGTGGTGACGATCCGCTGTGCGAAGCTGCTGCGCAATCAGGTGCGTTTCTTTGCCGGAGCAGGAATTGTTCCAGCCTCTTCCCCGGTTGCGGAATGGCGTGAAACGGGGGCCAAGCTCTCCACGATGTTGAATGTTTTTGGACTGCATTAAGAGCCTTGTGGACTGGCTTTAAGGAGCAATAATGAGTATTCCTTTCACCCGCTGGCCGGAAGAGTTTGCCCGCAGGTATCGTGAAAAAGGTTACTGGCAGGATTTGCCGCTGACCGACATTCTGACCCGTCACGCAGAAAGCGATCATACGGCGGTAATTGATGGTGAACGCCATCTGAGCTATCGCCAGCTAAATCAGGCCGCTGACAATCTCGCCTGCAGTTTGCGTTGCCAGGGGATCAAACCCGGCGAAACCGCGCTGGTGCAACTGGGCAATGTGGCTGAGCTGTATATCACCTTCTTTGCGCTGCTCAAGCTGGGCGTAGCTCCAGTGCTGGCGCTGTTCAGCCATCAGCGTAACGAACTCAACGCCTACGCCAAACAGATTGAGCCGGCACTGCTGATTGCCGATCGCCAGCATACGCTGTTTAGCGGCGACGATTTTCTTAACGCTTTTGTGGCCGAACACAATTCAGTGCGCGTGGTGTTACTGCGCAACGCTGAAGGTGAACACAATCTGCAAACGGCGATAAACCAGCCTGCGACAGATTTTTCCGCCACGCCATCGCCTGCTGATGAGGTGGCGTACTTCCAGCTTTCTGGCGGGACGACCGGGACGCCAAAGCTGATTCCTCGCACTCATAACGATTACTACTACAGCGTGCGTCGCAGCAATGAGATTTGCCGCTTCACCGGGGAAACGCGTTATTTATGCGCAATCCCGGCGGCGCATAACTACGCCATGAGTTCGCCAGGTGCGCTGGGCGTATTCCTGGCTGGCGGCACCGTGGTGCTGGCGGCTGACCCGAGTGCCACTCTGTGTTTCCCGCTGATTGAACAGCATCAGGTTAACGTCACGGCGCTGGTGCCACCTGCGGTGAGCCTGTGGTTGCAGGCGATTGCGGAGTGGGGCAGTAATGCGCAACTGGCTTCGCTGAAACTGCTTCAGGTCGGTGGCGCGAGACTTTCTGCCACGCTTGCGGCACGTATTCCGGCTGAGATTGGCTGCCAGTTGCAGCAGGTCTTCGGCATGGCGGAAGGGCTGGTGAACTATACCCGTCTGGACGACAGTCCTGAGCGCATCATCAATACCCAGGGGCGCCCGATGTGTCCCGATGATGAAGTCTGGGTAGCAGACGCTGACGGCAACCCTTTAGCCCAGGGAGAGACCGGACGCCTGATGACGCGTGGTCCGTACACCTTCCGCGGTTATTTCAAAAGTCCTGAGCATAATGCCAGCGCCTTTGACGCCAACGGCTTTTACTGTTCCGGCGATCTGATCGCTATCGATCCGGATGGTTACATCACCGTTCAGGGGCGTGAAAAGGATCAGATCAATCGCGGCGGGGAGAAGATCGCCGCTGAAGAGATTGAAAACCTGCTGCTGCGCCATCCAATGGTTATCCATGCCGCGCTGGTCAGTATGGAAGACGAACTGATGGGTGAGAAAAGCTGTGCCTGGCTGGTGGTGAAAGAGCCGCTGCGCGCGGTGCAGGTGCGCCGTTTTCTACGCGAACAGGGCATAGCGGAATTCAAATTACCCGATCGTGTTGAGTGCGTTGAGTCATTACCGCTGACTCCAGTGGGGAAGGTAGATAAAAAACAATTACGTCAGTGGCTGGCATCACGTTCACTGGCCTGAAGGAGAAATAGAAATGGCAATTCCTAAACTGCAGGCTTATGCGCTACCAACGGCGCTCGATGTTCCGGTGAACAAAGTCGACTGGGCATTTGACCCTGAACGTGCCGCGCTGTTGATCCACGACATGCAGGATTATTTTATCGGCTTTTGGGGCGATAACTGCCCGATGATGGAGCAGGTCGTCGCGAACATCGCCGCGCTGCGCCAGTACTGCAAAGAGCATAACATTCCGGTGTATTACACCGCTCAGCCGAAAGAACAGAGTGATGAAGACCGCGCTCTGCTCAATGATATGTGGGGACCGGGCCTGACGCGTTCCCCGGAACAACAAAAGATCGTTGAGGCGCTGGCGCCGGATGAAGCGGATACCATTCTGGTGAAATGGCGTTATAGCGCATTTCATCGTTCCCCTTTGGAACAGATGCTCAAGGAAACCGGGCGTAATCAACTGATCATTACCGGGGTGTATGCGCATATCGGCTGTATGACCACCGCAACGGACGCCTTCATGCGTGACATCAAGCCGTTTATGGTTGCCGATGCGCTGGCGGACTTTAGCCGTGACGAACACCTGATGTCGCTGAAATACGTGGCGGGACGTTCCGGGCGTGTGGTAATGACCCAGGAATTATTGCCGACACCGGTCCCGACCAGTAAAGATGCGTTGCGCAGCGTTATTCTGCCGTTGCTGGATGAGTCCGAAGAGCCGATGGATGACGAAAACCTGATCGACTACGGGCTGGATTCCGTGCGCATGATGGCGCTGGCGGCGCGCTGGCGTAAGGTTCATGGTGACATTGATTTCGTGATGCTGGCGAAAAAACCGACCATTGACGCATGGTGGGCACTGCTCTCCCGTGAGGTGAAGTAATGGCTGGATTTGATTTTGCCGGGAAAACCGTCTGGGTAACCGGCGCGGGTAAAGGGATTGGCTACACCACGGCGTTGGCATTTGCGAATGCTGGCGCTGAGGTGACAGGATTCGATCGCGAATTTCCTCAGGATAACTACCCGTTTGCGACCGAAGTACTGGATGTGGCAAATGCCGGACAGGTAGCTGAGGTGTGCCAGCGCGTCCTCAAAGCGCGCGAGCGTTTGGATATTTTGGTCAATGCCGCAGGTATTTTGCGTATGGGGGCCACCGATGCGCTGAGCGCTGAGGAGTGGCAGCAGACGTTTGCGGTTAACGTTGGTGGGGCGTTCAATCTGTTTCAGCAGACGATGGCGCAGTTTCGTCGCCAGCAGGGCGGGGCGATCGTGACCGTCGCGTCGGATGCGGCGCACACGCCGCGTATCGGCATGAGTGCTTACGGCGCGTCAAAAGCCGCGTTGAAAAGTCTGGCGCTGACCGTCGGACTTGAACTGGCGGGCAGCGGTGTGCGCTGTAATGTGGTGTCGCCAGGCTCGACCGACACCGATATGCAGCGCACGCTGTGGGTTAGCGATGACGCGGAGCAACAGCGCATTCGTGGATTTGGCGAGCAGTTTAAACTCGGGATTCCGCTGGGGAAAATCGCCCGGCCGCAAGAGATCACCAACACTATTTTATTCCTCGCTTCCGATCTGGCCAGCCACATTACGTTACAGGATATCGTGGTGGACGGCGGTTCCACGCTGGGGGCATGACGATGATCTGGAAGCGTCATTTAACGCTGGATGAACTCAATGCCACCAGTCAGAACACGATGGTGGCGCATTTAGGCATGGTCTATACCCGGCTGGGTGATGATGTGCTGGAAGCCGAAATGCCAGTGGATAGCCGTACGCATCAGCCATTTGGCCTGCTGCACGGCGGCGCATCCGCGGCCCTGGCGGAAACGCTGGGTTCAATGGCGGGTTATCTGATGACCCGCGACGGGCAATGCGTAGTGGGGACGGAACTCAACGCCACGCATCATCGGGCGGTATCGCAAGGGAAAGTGCGCGGCGTTTGCCAGCCGTTGCACCTTGGGCGTCAAAATCAAAGCTGGGAAATCGTCATCTTTGATGAGCAGGGACGACGCTGCTGCACCTGCCGTTTAGGCACTGCGGTGATGGGGTGAAGATAAGCGCGTCGTTTAGACGCGCTTCGTGACACCAGTTACCAGCTATAGCGCAGATTAAAACTCCCGTTGAGATCGCGGTAGTCGTTATTACCTTTCTGACCCGCCGCCTGGACGCTGACGTTCCACTGGCTATTGAGATTCGCCTGAATTCCCACTTTTAGCTCGCTGCGATCGGCAGGAAGATCCTGTTTTACCGTTGCGTTATCAAATGATACGGCCAGATCGTCGGTGGAGTGTAGCCAGTTAATCTCTGCGAATGGCCGGACGGTAGCATCGACGAATGAAAGCTGGCTATCAATTCGCAGACCAAGACGTGTAGTCCAGCTATCGCCATTTTGCCCGTCTATGCGTGTACCATTTGTCTCAACGCTATCTGCCTCGTAGCGTTGCCAGATAACCTGCGCCTGTGGCGTCAGGCTTACTGTGTTAGCGCTGCTCAAGTTAATGTTGTAGCGGTAACCGCTTTCCAGCGAAATCGCGTGAGCCAGGGAGTCGTAATGCGTTGAACCGGTATTGCCATTCTCGACGCTGTTATTGTAGAAGCCATACTGATACCACGTATCAACATACCAGCCGCGATGTTGCCGGGCATCAGAGAACCAGGTGGCATACGCGCCAAGATTGTAACCGTCGATATCGCCTGTGGCTGTAAACTGACTGCCATCCGCGCCGCGATTTCCGGTGCTGTCGGTACTGCCGTCAAGGTAACTGGCCATCAGGCCAAACGTGATGCTTTGTTGATCATCGCGCCAGGTTGCAAGGTCGCTGCCAATCTGAAACTGGGTGTAATCGCTGTCCATGTCGATATTGCCATTTACAGCCGATGTGTCCGTTTTTCCGCCTTTCATTCGCGCCCAGACGCTTCCTTCGGCCGAGCGGTACTGGCTCCCTTCACGATCGAACAACGTTTGCATCTGCAGGCTACGCGCCAGCCACTGGTTGCCCAGATAAGCGCCTATATCGGCGCGATATTGTGGATTCGATGGGATTACGTCGCTGCCGCTGTCGTCAGGGTCGACAGGTGTCACGTCGCTGCCGCCGTCATCAGGATCAACCGGTGTCACGTCGCTGCCGCCATCGTCAGGATCAACTGGCGTCACGTCGCTACCGCCGTCGTCAGGGTCGACAGGTGTCACGTCGCTGCCGCCGTCGTCAGGATCAACTGGCGTGACGTCGCTGTCGTCGTCATCAGGATCAACTGGTGTCACGTCGCTGTCGTCAGGATCGATCGGGGTGATGTCATCATCCGGGTCATCAGGCGTTTCTGCTTTAGATCGCAGATACCAGCTTTCGTTATCTTCATACAGACGATACTCATACAGCCCGATTTGAATTTGATTGCCAAGAGAAAATGCGTCATCCGATGATATCCCTCCGACGTCGACAATCTCGATACCTTGATCGGTATATGCACCCACGCCATCCACATTATTGATGTAGAGCGTGGTGCTGCCGTTAACATTACCCGAGACAATGAGCTGGTCGGTTGGTGAATTATCATCGCCTAAACTGGCGTTAAGTGAGAGCTGACCGCCGTTGCCCGTGTAGTCGCCGTTGATGATTAACGCATTCCCGGGAGTCGTGCTACTGCTGCGGATTACACCTTGATTGGTTACGTTACCATTAACGATAAACTGGCTATCTGGCGTTGTACGATCACCAAAGCTTAGCAGGCCGACGTTGTTCACAGCACCGTTGATTACCCCGTTACCGCCAAGAGTGGCTCCAGCTTCAACATCGATGCTCTGCTTGCTCCCTTCAGAGCCAATAGCGCCAGAACTAGTCAACCACAGCGTTCCCTGCTGAATGTCTGTAATTCCGCTCCAGGTATTCTTTGCGGTAAGGGTGAGCGTGCCGTCTCCTTTTTTGGTCAGACTTTTACCGTCCCATCCCGTGGTGGCGTTGGGTGAGGTATCTGCCAGCAACCCATTGACGGTAAATGCCTGGCCCGCGTTCAGGGTGAACGTACCGTGTGCAGGCGTAGAGACCGCGGCGGAGTCTCCGGCGTACCAACTGAGCCCCACGCCCAATTCATATTGGGTATTATCAAGGGCATTAACCTGACCAGAAATCGCGATATAGTCGGGCAGGGTATCCGGATCGGTTGAGATCGAAGCGAAATCGCTCACGATTGCGGAGTTGGCATCAATTAGCGTAACCGTGTCGATGTCTGCCAGTTGATTGTCTGAGGTCAGCGCGTTGAGATCCAGCGCATTACCCGAATTGCTGATGTGTAGATCGCCGCCTGGATTAACCTGTCCGCCGGTAATTAGCGGGTTAGCGGAGCGACTGGCCAGCGCCGCGGCGCTTAAATCGACGCTGAGAATACTGCTTTCTTTCAGCGTGACCTCGTCAGCATGCACGGTGCTGTAAGTTCCGGCTGCGTGGTCTGCCGCCAGCTCAAGGGTTCCTGCGTTAGTCAGCGTCGTGAGCGTGGAATCATCGGTAACCCGCCACAGGCTCTGGTCGGCAAGGTTAAGGTTGAGGATTGAATCAATACCCTGGTCGTTGAAGCTTTCATTAACCGAGGTTGCCCCAGCGAAATAAGAATCCGCGTCCATATTGAGGTTGATATATCCCCAGCCGCTGTTAATGATGTCGCCGGTTATGGTCATTTTCCCTGAGCCATTTACCGTCCCGCCAGGTAGAACATTCCCGCCCGAAGAAACTTTCGGATTCCAGATGGCAACGCCGCCGTCGGCGATAATGGTGGTATCGCCCGTCAGATTCACGATACCGCCTTCTTGCATCACCACGCCGTAACCACTGCCGTTAGCGCCGGTCATATCAATGGTCAGATTCTCACCATTGATGATGCCTGCATGGGTAAAATCCCCATCGCCGATGGCCCAAAGACCGTAAGGATTTTTACCGCTCATGATGATATCCGTATTGGATATATTGATCGTCGCGCCACTGTATTGGGCTGATGCGCCATAGCCGTTAACCGCGTAGATAGTGTTTCGCTGCTCTGCGGAACCGTTGAAATTTATGGTTGTCGGTGCGCTGTAAGGGGTGTTGGCCACAATACCGTTGTTCGTGTGGCCTGTGGAATTTCTTCCATCAATGCTGCTGCCTTCACCAATGTTGGCGACGGCGGCATGCATGCTGCTCATTAGTGTAAGAGCGGTGGACTGCGCGGTCGTGACGGTCAGATTTCTGGCATTGAATTCACTGTATCCTCGGCCGGTCAGGTAAATTGTTGATGCAGTCCCGTTTGCGCTAATGGCGCTGTCTGACCCTAAATCAACCACGCCGCCTTCTATTCGAAGCCCTTCCGTCTTCTGGCCGGTGACGTCAATGGTGAGGTGGTTGGCTTTTACTGTTCCGATGGCATCATCTTTACTGGTTGCCGAATAATCCTCAACAATCATCCCGTATCCTTCGGAGAAACCGTGCACGGTGATGGTGGAATCATTGCCAAAATCCACGTTGCCGCTGATGTCCGCGCCTGTACCGTTTGCGCGCTCGTTAGAGGTTGTGGAGAGGGTGATATCAAGGTTATCTGCCGTAAAATAACTTTGTGAACCAGAAACAAGTCCATATGCCGTACCTCCAGGCGTTGAGAGCGTAATTGCGCTGTTCTTGCCCAGATTAATTTGGCTGTATTGCCCCTCCTGGATACCATAAATCGTGGTGCCTGTTCCTGTCTCTGATACGGTGAAATCAATGTTCAGCCCGTTCGCGTTAACCTGGGTGTTTTTTCCAAGATAGAGCGCGCTGCCGCCGGCTGTGCCGCTGGTTAATTCTATGCGGCTGTCATCCCCAAAATTGAGCGTGGTACCATTTGCCCAGTATGTGTCGATACCTACAGCCTTACCGGTTGCATCGGTGTTAACCTGGATTAATCCAGCGTTCATGGTTAACGTATTATTGTCGTCATAGAAATAGACACCCGTCGCATTACCATTTGGGGATTCGGTGATAATTTTACTCTTGTTGCCGAAGTTCAGCGTGGTGTTTTCTGTATGAACGTTAATTCCGTAAGCATCTTTTTTACTAATAGTGTTAATTGATATATTCTCGGCGTCTATATTTGTGCCTGGACTGGTGTTGTTAATATAAAGACCTGTGGTTGATGCTGCTTTCTCCGTTCCTGTGTCTGTAACGTTAATCTGTGTACCGGTACCTAAATTATTATTGGCGCTGTTATCAAGTTTTACCCCAATAGAACCACTATCACCGGTAACGTTAATGGTGGTTTTACCATTAATCTGTACGCCTTGCCCCCCTGAGGACAGACTTTCGATACCCGTGGTTCCATCGACAGATGTCACGGTATCGCCATCATTTAAGTTGATGGTTTCACCGCTAAGCGGGCCGTAGTCGCTGGCATGAACGCAATTTGCCATTAATCCAACTGCCGATAACACCAGGCCTGCGACGGTTGCACGAACCCGTTGATCGCCCTGCGAGAGTTCTGACGTCACCACAAACATATTTCTCGCGATATTCCAGACGATGCGATAGCATTTATTCATAATTTATATCCTTATACGGCCATCCTGAACAACCTGGCGCTGGAAAATTCTGCTGAATTAATTTTATTTTTTTTATGTGGGGTATTTTGTCATTAAAGCTGGTGCTGCAGGTATATTCTTTGTTTTGAAATTGGTGATTAAGGTGAAATAAAGCACTTACTGCATACAAAATCAGGATGGTCTGAATCTCTAAGAGCAATAACCGTTAAGCTGAGAAAGTCAGGTTAATATTGTTAATTAATATCCTTATTAATAGTAAAAATATTAAGTGGCACGCTCAGCATCATGCTGAGAGGAGAATTGGATAAAACATAGAGGTGTTGGCACATACTGCGCAATTTTTTCAGTTGTCTCTGCGTTGATAGTGATCAAGTTAACAATACAATGTAAAAAATCAGTGATATATCTGCTTTGCATGGTTGTCAGGTTGTTAAATCCAGAAAAGATGTTATAGAAACAAAATGTAACATCTCTCTGGATCGGACAACGGATAACAACTATGAACAAATCAGGGAAGTACCTCGTCTGGACAGTGCTCTCCGTTATGGGAGCATTTGCCCTCGGCTATATCGCATTAAATCGTGGTGAACAGATCAACGCGTTGTGGATAGTCGTGGCGTCGGTCTGTGTCTACCTTATCGCTTACCGTTTCTACGGCCTGTACATCGCGAAAAATGTACTGGCGCTTGACCCGACGCGTATGACGCCAGCCGTGCGCCATAACGACGGTCTGGATTATGTTCCCACCGATAAAAAAGTGCTGTTTGGTCACCATTTTGCGGCAATTGCCGGAGCGGGTCCGTTAGTTGGACCAGTGCTGGCGGCGCAAATGGGCTATCTGCCGGGGATGATCTGGCTGCTCGCCGGGGTGGTACTGGCGGGTGCGGTGCAGGACTTCATGGTGCTGTTTGTTTCTACCCGTCGCGATGGTCGTTCCCTTGGCGAACTGGTGAAAGAAGAGATGGGCCCAACGGCGGGCGTTATTGCGCTGGTGGCCTGTTTTATGATCATGGTGATTATTCTCGCAGTACTGGCGATGATCGTCGTGAAAGCGCTGACCCACAGTCCGTGGGGAACCTACACCGTAGCGTTCACCATCCCGCTGGCTATCTTCATGGGGATTTACCTGCGCTATCTGCGCCCGGGCCGCATTGGTGAAGTGTCGGTCATCGGTCTGGTGTTCCTGGTGTTTGCCATTATTTCCGGCGGCTGGGTGGCTGAAAGCCCGACCTGGGCACCGTACTTTGACTTTACCGGCGTACAGCTGACGTGGATGCTGGTGGGCTACGGTTTTGTTGCCGCCGTCCTGCCGGTGTGGCTGCTGCTGGCCCCGCGTGATTACCTCTCTACCTTCCTGAAAATCGGCACCATCGTTGGCCTGGCAGTAGGGATTCTGATCATGCGTCCAACGCTGACCATGCCAGCGCTGACCAAGTTTGTTGACGGTACTGGCCCGGTCTGGACCGGTAACTTGTTCCCGTTCCTGTTTATTACCATTGCCTGTGGTGCGGTTTCTGGCTTCCATGCGCTGATCTCCTCCGGCACCACGCCGAAGATGCTGGCAAATGAAGGGCAGGCCTGCTTTATCGGCTACGGCGGAATGCTGATGGAATCCTTTGTCGCCATTATGGCGCTGGTTTCCGCGTGCATCATCGATCCGGGCGTGTACTTTGCAATGAACAGCCCGATGGCGGTGCTGGCTCCTGCGGGCACGGTTGACGTAGTGGCTTCTGCGGCACAGGTAGTCAGCAGTTGGGGCTTTGCCATTACGCCAGACACCCTGCATCAAATCGCCAATGAAGTGGGTGAGCAATCCATCATCTCCCGCGCAGGTGGTGCGCCGACGCTGGCCGTCGGGATGGCGTACATTCTGCATGGCGCACTGGGCGGCATGATGGATGTGGCGTTCTGGTATCACTTCGCCATTCTGTTTGAAGCGTTGTTTATTCTGACGGCGGTAGATGCCGGTACACGCGCCGCGCGCTTTATGCTGCAGGACTTGCTGGGCGTGGTATCACCGAGCCTGAAACGTACCGATTCGCTGCCTGCAAACCTGCTGGCTACAGCGCTGTGCGTGCTGGCCTGGGGTTACTTCTTACACCAGGGCGTGGTGGATCCTCTGGGTGGTATTAATACCCTGTGGCCGCTGTTTGGTATCGCTAACCAGATGCTGGCCGGTATGGCGTTGATGCTCTGTGCTGTGGTGCTGTTCAAGATGAAACGCCAGCGCTACGCGTGGGTGGCACTGGTCCCAACCGCCTGGCTGCTGATTTGTACCCTGACCGCTGGCTGGCAGAAAGCGTTTAGCCCGGATGCGAAAATCGGCTTCCTGGCTATCGCCAACAAGTTCCAGGCGATGATCGACAGCGGTAACATTCCGGCGCAGTACACCCAGTCGCAGCTGACGCAACTGGTGTTTAACAACCGCCTGGATGCGGGTCTTACCATCTTCTTCATGGTCGTCGTTGTGGTGCTGGGTCTGTTCTCCATCAAAACTGCGCTGGCAGCATTGAAAGAGGACAAACCAACTTCGAAAGAGACACCGTACGAGCCGATGCCTGAGAATGTCGAAGAGATCGTGGCGCAGGCGAAAGGCGCGCACTAATATTCTCTTAACCAACGAGCCCTCTCCTGAACGGGGAGGGCGTTTGTACGACAGGGAAACACTATGTTTGAAACACTCGCCAAAGCCGGGAAGTATTTAGGTCAAACCGCCCGATTAATGATAGGTGTGCCGGATTACGACAACTATGTTGAACATATGCGCGTCACGCATCCGGACCAGACGCCAATGACCTACGAAGAATTTTTCCGTGAGCGCCAGGATGCACGATATGGCGGGAAAGGTGGCGCGAAGTGCTGTTGATTTTTTGCCGGATGGCGTTGATGCTTATCCGGCCTACCACAATGCTCTGACCGTAGGCCTGATAAGGCGAAGCCGCCATCAGGCAACCCGCACCATAATCACACCGTAAACGACTCTACCTTTTCGAATGCTGCGCGCAGTGTCTCCGGCGTTAACGTTACCGGCAGGGCGTGAATGGACTCCACCGGGCGCAGAGTGTGCGCAATCACTTTGTCGATTTCGGCGCGGTTATTGATGTTCACTTCCAGTTGAGCTAATCGGGTTGGCAGGTTGAATCGCTGATAAGCGGTAATTAACTGCGCCAGCACGTCATCTTGTCCCAGCAGCGCGCTCTGCACCAGGATGCCGTACGCCACTTTGGTGCCATGTAAAAACTTCTCGGTTTGTGGGAGGACGGTCAGGCCATTGTGAACAGAATGCGCCGCCGCCACGCGTGTGTAGCGCTCGCCCAGACCACCAACCATGCCGCCTCCGGCAATAATCGCATCCACCACATCGCAAAAAGTGCGGCTTAGCGTGCCTTGTTGTTTGTCTGCCAGCGCCTGCTCGCTGCTTTCCAGCAGGACGTCGCGGATTGTCTGCGCGGCTTGAATACCCAGACGTACTGTCAATGGCAGTGTTTCCGGCTGAGGTGCGAGCACGACGGCTTCATACCACTTTGCCAGCGTGTCGCCGATCCCCGCCAGTAAGTATTCTTCTGGCGCATTGAGAACGATCCCGGGTTCGACCAGCACGAGGAAGTTCGCGTCAGGGAAGATTTCGAAATGTAGTGCCTGGCCCGCATCGTTATACCAGACGGAGAGCGGCGTCCAGGCAGCGCAGGTCGCCGCGATAGTAGGAATACCGACAAACGGCAGATCCAGACGACGGGCCAACGCTTTAGCGGTGTCGAGCAATGTACCGCCACCCACGCCAATCACCACACTGCGATCCTCTCCCGACTCTTTTGCCAGTTGAGCAACATCGGTTTCGCTGCAATGTCCCGTAAACAGCAGGCGTTTAGCCTCGGCAAGATGAAAAGCCTCTGGCAGGTAAGGGCGGGCCGCTTCGATGGCGCGTTCACCATAAACCCACACGGCGCGTGAAAGTTGGTCGGCAGAGAAAAAATCGTTCAGTCTCGACAGGCTGCCAGGATGGGAAAAATAGTTGGCTGGGCCGGTGACGACGCGAATCTCGGTATTACTCATGTTGTGTTGTCCTTTTGGCTGTCCTGTCCAGGCAGGTTATTTTTATATAGACGTCTGAACGTCTTGATTGCCAAATACTAGCATCGTGCTATAGTGGCTTCAACCACAACATCACACGCTGGGATAACAATAATGAGTAATAACCCGCTGATTCCGCAAAGCAAACTGCCTAATCTGGGCACCACTATCTTCACGCAAATGAGTGCGCTGGCGCAGCAGCATCAGGCCATTAACCTCTCGCAAGGATTTCCTGATTTTGACGGCCCACTCTTTTTGCAAGAGCGTCTGGCGTATCACGTCGCGCATGGCGCAAACCAGTATGCGCCGATGACGGGCGTGCAGCCGCTGCGCGAAGCTATCGCGGATAAAACGGCAGACCTGTACGGCTATAAACCCGACGCGAATAGTGAAGTGACCATCACGGCGGGGGCCACAGAAGCATTATATGCCGCGATCACTGCGCTGGTGCGCCCTGGTGATGAGGTGATTTGTTTTGACCCGAGCTACGACAGCTATGCGCCTGCGGTTGAATTATCCGGCGGAGTGGTTAAACGTATCGCCCTGCAACCACCGTCTTTTCGCGTCGACTGGCAGGCGTTTGGTGCCTTACTCAGCGACCGTACCCGATTGGTTATCCTGAACACGCCACATAATCCTTCTGCCACCGTGTGGCATCACGCCGATTTTGACGCGCTGTGGCAGGCGATTAAAGAACGCGAGATCTTTGTCATCAGCGACGAAGTTTATGAGCATATCTGTTTCGCCAAACAGGGGCATGCCAGCGTGCTGGCACATTCAGAGCTGCGGGAACGCGCTGTTGCCGTTTCATCGTTTGGTAAGACCTACCATATGACCGGCTGGAAGGTCGGATACTGCGTTGCGCCAGCCGCCATTAGCGCTGAGCTACGAAAAGTTCACCAGTATCTGACGTTTTCCGTCAACACGCCGGCTCAGCTCGCACTGGCGGATATGCTACGAGAAGATCCGGCACACTATCGCGAACTGCCCGCGTTTTATCAGAAAAAACGCGACGTGTTAGTGAACGCGCTGCGTGACAGCCGACTGGAAATTCTGCCGTGTGAAGGCACATACTTTTTACTGGTCGATTACAGCGCCGTTTCCTCGCTTAACGACGTGGAGTTTTGCCAGTGGCTGACCACTGAAGTGGGCGTTGCGGCAATTCCGCTGTCGGTGTTCTGCGCCGATCCTTTCCCGCATAAACTGATTCGCCTCTGTTTTGCCAAGCAAGAATCGACGCTGTTAGCGGCAGCCGAGCGTCTGGTTTCGTTGTAGCTATTTCACAGTCCAGGCTTTGGAGAATCGACGGTCAGCAAACAACGCTTGCAGGCCGTTGATTTGCTTCAGGCGTAACACCTCGTCGCTGTCCATACCAAGATCCTTGCCAATTCTTTCTTCACTCCATCCCAGTTGCGATAGCTCGCGGACAATCTCGGACATGGCGTGGATTTGATGACGCCCGCGAGCGCGGTTGTGGCGAATGGTTGCCGCCATACGCTCATGGCGTTCGCGTTCTAAACAGGCAACCGGCAGATATCCTTTCAGCCTGGGCCTCAGAGAGGCTTTGGCTTTACCTAACTCGTGGCGGTGGAAACCGTCGACAATTTCGTATTCTTCAGCCGTTGAGTGAACCACTACAATGGGCTGCGTAAACCCGTCAGCTTCGAGGGACTTCAGCAGCAGCTTTTTCTCCGGTGGCGCAACGTTATTGGGGTTGTAGTCATTGGGTGAAATATGATCATTTTTAACCCAAAGAACGCAATCTACGGGCTCCTCGCGAAAGGGACTGACGCGGTGTATTGCCTTTCTGAATTCATTTATGGCTTCAATTCTCTCTGGTTCTGATAAACCAGAAAGAAAGCTGAGGAGTTCCTGAGTTAATCGCTGTTGCATAAGAGTCCCCATTCCTGGCGTTTTGTTTTCATGCGCTCATTGTAGCGTTGATAGTTTTTGGGTTTCGTTGGACTAAATGAGAGAGCCCGGCACCAATAGTCGTTATTCAGCAGAACCTTACAGATACGCCGCCACGACGGAATATCCACTGAACCAATATCTCTTTCCTGGGTTTGTGGGATAATCTCCATGCCTTTTTTCTTATACCACTGTAAATAGACGGCGATTTTATTGCGGTAATGTTCGGCGGTCGTTTCCGGCATACTCTTCAATAACAGCATGGCGTATTCCTGCCAGCTTAAATGTTCGGGTTTTAATATTTTGCGGTGGCCGTAAAAATGGTTGTCCTGACCAGCATATATCCCGCCACTTTTTACCCCACTGACGCGGGAGCACATCATTGCCCAGCGTTCAGGCTCAATAACATGGTAAAGCCACAGCCCCTGGCGTTGTTCTGGTCCAAAGGGTTCGCAGATACGCATGTATCGCGTGGGAACCCCCGCCTGATACATCAGGTTGTACAGGGGATTACACGGGAGCGTTGACTTGGCAAACCACGTCCAGATGTCAGCAGTTTTCCAGTCATAAATCGGATAAATATACCAGGTATGCCCGCCGGGGGCGCTGGTGGTCCAGGGTTTGTCATCGGCAAAACGCTGTTTTTTCGAGTTCGCAATGGCGACGAAACGATTATATGACTCATCGGCGCGTATCCCGACCATCATGGCGGCCGGTCGTTTCTGCGAAAACCATTCAGCGAACTCACGAACAAATTGCTCGAAAGTCATACCGGGTTGGTAGAAAGAGAAAAACTCGGGATCGGTAATGGCATCTGCAGGCGGTTGGCGAACCCATTGAGTACCCGGCTCCCAGCATTGCCATTCAGGCTGAAATTGTGACAGTGAATTTTGCGTCGTCAGCGGCAATGCAACCCAATAAAATTCTTCGATGACATCGGAATAATTCTCGCGTAGCGCCTGGACATAGTCGATCGTGCAGGAAAACTGAGCCTCCCAGTCGATAAATAAGACGTTTATTTTTTTCTGTAACTGGCGGGCAATGGCGGCAGTCAGATGTAACATCAACCCCGAATCTTTACCTCCAGAGAAAGAAACGCAGACACGCGGTAGAGTCTCAAGCGTCCAGGTAATGCGTTCCTGTGCTGCTTGCAGAACATTTTTATCCAACGGTATTTTATAAACAGACATATCAAATCCATATCGAATTTTTATTATTTGCAGCCATAATAAATGTCCGTAATAAGATAGGCTTTTTCTTGCGACATGCAATATTTAAATATATTCATTATTTGCATACTATTTTGTTATTGTATATTCTATGTGAATTATAATGTGTTTTTAATCATGTTATCCTTAACTATCCAAGGATAGTTTGCTTATGTATTCTGCGAAGGCTTTGTTATTCAATGATGCCCGGTTATACATTATGAATAATTTTACTTTTGGTAATTCAAAATCGGTTTTAATTTCTTTAAATTTCAATGCTGGCTGATAAATTTCATAAATTTGTCTGGGGAGTGCACCAATAATATCTGTACTGGCGATAACGTTAGCAATCGAGAGTAAGGAGTCGCTACTAAAACCTACTTTATGGAATGCCATCGATTCGCTTGCACGGGAACGATAATCTTTAATACCCTGATCTTCAGAGGAAAAATATGTAAATTGCTCTTGTTGGATTTGTTCGAGTGTGCTCGTTTCATTTATTCTGGGATGGTTGCCACTGCACACTAAAACACAGTCAATAGTCTTGAAATGAGTACATACAATAGAACGATTGTGAACTGGCGTTGTTGTAATCACCAGATCGGCTTTACGATAGGCAAGGATGTTTTCGGCCGTTTCTGCTGACATTAATATATCATGATGCTCAATTTCAATATCTGAATTTTCTCTGAGGCTATTAATTAAAGATGTCACATTCAGGTTGGTTGTAATTTGTGGACTGTAGATGACGAATTTATTTTTCAGGCTGGAACCGTGCATGATATTGATGGTTTGTTCCAGATTATTGAGATTTTTTTCAAGGTGAAGATGAAGGTTTACCCCTGTGACCGTAGGCGTAATGCCTTTGCCTGAGCGAATAAACAAGGGGTCGTTAAACTGTGTACGCAGTCGCTGTAATGACTGGCTGACGGCTGAAGGGGTAATATACAGTGTTGCCGCAGCTTTACTGATGCTCAAATGTTGATAAATACATTCAAAAATTACCAACAGGTTAAGATCGAATTTTTTGAGGTCATAGAGGTTAGCCATGCATACCTTCCTGTGATGGTAATGTATAGGATAATTCAATTGTTGAATAATTTAAATTCTAATCATTCTTAGAATTTATGTTTATGGCTTAATGAATAATTAACTTAAACTAAAATAACACAGATTGCTTGATGGTTACGATAAAAATACATTTTAAAGAGTGATTGAAATGAGAACCATAACAATCACTCATTCTGTTACCTTTATTTATTTCCCATAATAATATTTAATTTATCTTTATCGGGTAATCCCACTTCCTGTTGTAACGTATCGTCTTTGCTCATGTAGTAGATCGCGGGCGTCACATTAGCACCTAAATCATCCATGAGTTTTTGGTTGATATTCAGTACTTTCATCTGTTCTGGATGGACAGACGTGGGGATTTCCAGCTTCATTTTCCCGCCGGATGCTTCATAGTCATGCCAGGTTTTGGCCGGATCTTTGGATGCCAGGATTGCAGCAGCGGTTGCCGGGCTTTCGGGCTTGATCACGCCAACCAGCAGCGTACGCAGCTGAACTTTACCGGAATCTACCCATGGGCGCGCCTGCTGCCAGAACTGTTTGCAATAAGGACAGAAGGGATCGGCAAACACGTAAACGATGACCGGGGCTTCTTTTTTCCCGTCCAGAATCCACGACGCTTTTTCCATTCGCTGCCACATCTCACGTCCGGCAGGGGCATAGATCTCTTTTTCTATGAGCGCATTACTGAGGTTTTCTCCTTTTTCATTATACATGTAGCCGGAGATGGCATGTTTACCGTCAGGCGTGACATAGATAGTGACCCCCATGTCCTGGTATTTTCCCAGATAGCCTTTCATTCCACCCGGTGCGTCGAAGGGCTTCAGGATCGTAATTCCCTGTTTCTCAATGGCTTTAACAGGGGCAGGGAGCTCCTCTGCGTGCACGATAGCGGGGAGAAGAGTTAAGAGTAAGGTGCGTTTAAACATTGATTTTCCTTATAAAATCAGCAGGAAAGTGGGCTTAATTGCAAAACCTATCACAGCCATAGGTAAGATCGACGGTCTGTCGATTGCCCTTTCTTTAGTTGGGTGATGTAATCCCCATCGCTGTTACGACCTTTGTTAAGGTAATGTAGAGCGCAACACATAGCCAGCTCTGCTGGCACTGACGTTACCTGCGGGTAGCTCGGGTAATGAGGCTCCCTGCAAAGGGGGCCTTTTTTACTTTTATCTTTAGGTTCACAACATGAGTTTGAGTGGGTTGTTAGTTAACGCTTATTGATTTGATAAAGGAAACGCATTAGCCCTGCTAAGAGATTTTCGTTAACTTATCTCTCAACGAAAACACGGAGGAAGTACAGATGTCTTTGATTAATACCAAAATTAAACCTTTCAAAAACCAGGCGTTCAAAAACGGTGAGTTCATCGAAGTAACCGAGAAAGATACCGAAGGTCGCTGGAGCGTCTTCTTCTTCTACCCGGCTGACTTTACTTTCGTATGCCCGACCGAGCTGGGTGACGTTGCAGACCATTACGAAGAACTGCAGAAACTGGGCGTAGATGTGTATTCCGTGTCTACCGACACCCACTTCACCCACAAAGCATGGCACAGCAGCTCTGAAACCATCGCGAAAATCAAATACGCGATGATCGGCGACCCGACTGGCGCCCTGACCCGTAACTTCGACAACATGCGTGAAGATGAAGGTCTGGCTGACCGCGCAACCTTCGTTGTTGACCCGCAGGGTATCATCCAGGCAATCGAAGTTACTGCTGAAGGTATCGGCCGTGATGCGTCTGACCTGCTGCGTAAAATCAAAGCAGCACAGTACGTCGCTTCCCACCCAGGTGAAGTTTGCCCGGCAAAATGGAAAGAAGGTGAAGCAACCTTAGCGCCATCTCTGGACCTGGTTGGTAAAATCTAAGTCGCATAGTTTGTAGGCCGGATAAACGTAGTGCATCCGGCATTCCACAGGCGCAAATTTGCGCCTGTTTCATTCCAGCACCATGACGCAAGTTGCATTAATGCAGTCCAGCAAAATCGGCTTGCATGATGATGTTTTCAGAGAGGGAAGAAGAATGCTCGACACAAATATGAAAACCCAGCTCAGGGCTTACCTTGAGAAACTGACCAAACCTGTTGAGCTGATTGCGACGCTGGATGACAGCGCTAAATCGGCAGAAATCAAGGAACTGCTGACTGAAATTGCTGAACTGTCAGAAAAAGTCACCTTCAAAGAAGACAATACTCTGGCGGTGCGTAAGCCATCGTTCCTGATTACCAATCCCGGTTCTCACCAGGGACCGCGTTTTGCCGGTTCTCCGCTGGGTCATGAGTTTACCTCTCTGGTGCTGGCGCTGTTGTGGACCGGTGGTCATCCGTCAAAAGAGGCGCAGACGTTGCTGGAGCAGATCCGCGATCTCGACGGTGATTTTGAATTTGAAACCTATTATTCACTTTCCTGCCATAACTGCCCGGACGTGGTGCAGGCGCTGAACCTGATGGCGGTGCTGAACCCACGTATCAAACATACGGCGATTGACGGCGGTACTTTCCAGAACGAAATCACCGATCGTAACGTGATGGGCGTTCCGGCGGTATTTATGAACGGCAAAGAGTTCGGTCAGGGGCGTATGACGTTGACTGAGATCGTAGCGAAAGTGGATACCGGCGCAGAAAAACGTGCGGCTGAAGAGCTGAATAAGCGTGATGCTTATGACGTGCTGATTGTGGGTTCTGGTCCTGCAGGTGCGGCGGCAGCGGTGTACTCCGCACGTAAAGGCATTCGCACCGGTCTGATGGGCGAACGTTTTGGCGGCCAGGTTCTTGATACTGTTGATATTGAAAACTATATCTCAGTACCGAAAACTGAAGGTCAGAAACTGGCAGGCGCGCTGAAAGCACACGTTGATGATTATGATGTCGATGTGATTGACAGCCAGAGCGCGAGCAAACTCATTCCAGCAGCGCAGGAAGGCGGTTTGCATCAGATTGAAACGGCCTCCGGCGCGGTGCTGAAAGCACGTAGCATTATCATCGCCACCGGCGCGAAATGGCGCAACATGAACGTTCCGGGTGAAGATCAGTATCGCACCAAAGGCGTAACCTACTGCCCGCACTGTGATGGCCCGCTGTTTAAAGGCAAGCGTGTTGCGGTGATTGGCGGCGGTAACTCCGGCGTTGAAGCGGCTATCGACCTGGCAGGTATTGTTGAACATGTGACGCTGCTGGAGTTTGCTCCTGAAATGAAGGCTGACCAGGTGCTGCAGAATAAGCTTCGCAGTCTGAAAAACGTCGACATCATTCTGAATGCGCAAACGACAGAAGTGAAAGGCGATGGCAGCAAAGTTACTGGCCTGGAGTATCGTGACCGTGTGAGCGGCGATGTTCACAATGTGGAACTGGCAGGTATCTTTGTTCAGATTGGTCTGCTGCCGAACACCAACTGGCTGGAAGGCGCCGTTGAACGTAACCGTATGGGTGAAATCATCATCGATGCCAAGTGCGAAACCAGCGTGAAAGGCGTTTTCGCTGCCGGTGACTGCACCACCGTACCGTATAAGCAGATTATCATCGCGACCGGTGAAGGCGCGAAGGCCTCGTTAAGTTCGTTTGATTATCTGATTCGCACGACAGTAGCATAAAAAAGTAAGACTCACCTGCAATGCCAAAACCGCCAGTCATCCGCTGGCGGTTTTTTATTTCCATACACTTAAATTGTCAATTCTTGAAACAATAAACCGTTTAAAACATTCACTTAATTAGCCTGATCATTATTTTCATCAAAGAAAGAGAGGGCGTTATCTTTATTATATTAACCTGCATTATTTTTTCATTTGTTGTGTGAATAAATGGTTGGTTAATTCATGGGTGAAATATATGAAACCCTGACGATCTTTGAATCGACAGGGTTATTGTTACGTGATTTTTTTATCTCTCACGATAGTTACACGCTGAAAGCGGCTTATTCAGCTTTAGATACAAATGCCTCAACGCTAACAGAGCAGGAGTGGCTGGAGGCGGAGTACGACTTCAATGCACTATTTGTTGGGCCGCAGACGCTAAAAGCCCCGCCGTTCGCTTCGGTATACCTTGAAGAAGATGCCCTCGTAATGGGTAAATCAACCTTAAGCATTCGGGAATTCATGGCAAATATAGGTCTATCTATAAACCATGTAAATAATATCCCGGATGATCATATTTCCTGCGTATTGGAATTAGCAGTTTTATTATCGGCTAATGCCAGGATATCAGCAGAATACCAGATCGTTATGACTCGATATGTAATTGAGTATATAGCGATGTGGATGCCCGCGTATATAGAAAAAATACATATAAATGCACAAACCGTTACGTTGAAAAACGTCGCGGAAAGGTTGTCTTTTTGGCTTGATGAATTAAACACGAGAGTATCAATATGAGTAATGAACCGGGAGTTCTGAACAGACGTTCATTTTTGAAAGGGTTGATTGCCCTTGGAACGGTGGCTGCCCTGCCAGGGGGATTGCTGACTTCACGCTGTGCATTGGCGCAACCGCCAATTCCGTTTAATCCCAAAACCTACAAAATCTATCGTAACGCCTGTCCACGTAACTGCTATGACACTTGTAGCCTGAAAACCTGGGTGAAGGATGACGTCATCACCTTTGTGGAAGGCGCGCCTGAATCAACGTTTACGCATGGAACTCCGTGTGTGAAGGGATTGAGCTATCCACGTAGGGTATACAGCCCGGACCGCATTAAATATCCGATGGTTCAGGATGTTCGCGGCAGCGGTAACTGGCGTCGTATCTCCTGGGATGAAGCAATGCAGCGCATTGCGACCAAGATGCTGGAGATTAAAAAGAAAGATGGTTCAATGTTGGGTCTGGCGCTGACCAAGTACTCAGGCAAATTTGGTGTATTGAACTATGCCGTTGAAGGGATGATGTCTTCACTGGGTTACACCACCCGTTTTGCCGGAACACCTTGCTGGCCAGCCGGTATCGACGCGCAAAACTACGACATGGGCGACATGTGGTGTAACGACCCGGAAGATATGGTGAAAGCCAAATACATTATTATCTGGGGCGCTAACCCGGCCTGGTGCTCTATGCACACCATGAAGTACATCTATCAGGCGCGGGAAAAAGGCGCAAAAGTGGTCGTTATCGATCCACTGTTAACCCAAACCGCTGCGAAAGCCGATCTCTATTTACGCGTTCGGCCAGGATCAGATGGCGCTCTGGCGCTGGGGATGGCACGCCACCTGGTGGACAAAGGATTGGTTGATCAGGATTTCGTTAACAACTATTCCCATGGTTATGCTGAATTTGAAGAGTATTTGCGTAATAACGTTACCGTAGAGTGGGCATCTGAGATTTGCGGGCTGTCGGCGGATGTTATTCGCCAGTTGGCGGAAGAATTTACCGCGGTTAACCCTGCTACCGTGTGGATTGGCTACGGCATGCAGCGCCATGTCAACGGCGGCGCTAACGTACGGGCGATCGATGCCTTTGTGGCAATGACCGGCAATATTGGCATTGAGGGCGGTGGCGCTCGCTACGGTCATTTGCATACCTGGGGCTTTAACTACAATGCCATGTTGCAGAAGCCACCGGTAGGCTCTATCGGGATGCCGGGAGCGGCGGGCACAACCAGCGAGTTTGGTTCTGCGGGGGAAGTCGCACAGTATTCCGATCGCTCGTTGAATATCAACCAGACCGCAAAGGGAATTCTGGAAGCCAAAGAGCCGCCTGTCCGAATGCTTTGGGTTGCCTGTAAGAATCCGTTTGCTCAGGATTTTGATCGCAGCAAGATGGAAAAAGCATTCGAAAAACTGGAAATGGTGGTGTGCGCCGACCAATTCTTTAACGAGACCGTCCAGCATGCCGATATCGTTTTGCCTGTCACCACAGCCTTTGAAGAGTGGAACGTAGACGCGTCATATTGGCACTACTGGCTCTCAATCAACCAGCCTGCAATTAAGCCAATGTATGAGGCAAAATGCGATCTGGAAATCGCCGTTTTACTTTCCCGCACAATCAACAAGCTGGAGCCGGGTTCTTGCACATTCCCGCAGGAGTTCGATCATAAGCGCTGGCTGGACCAGGAGTTCAATGACGGAATGGCCAAAATGTTTGGTATCTCCTCCTGGGATGATTTACTGGAAGGACCGAAAAAAGCCATTCTGCCAAGTTCTGCGGCCTGGTATGACCGTAAGTTTAAAACGCCCTCTGGAAAGTTTGAGTTCAAATCTGAGCTGTGTGAGAAAAATGGTCATACGGCGCTGCCGGAATACAAACCGGAGGCAAAAAGCACGTTGCCATTCCACCTGTTTACGCCGCATGTGCAGTTCGGTATCCATTCCCAATTCATCAACCTTGACTGGATGCAGGTCTTCTATCCTGAACCGTTTGTTTATATGCACCCGGTTTCCGCCGGGAAAAGAGGCATCGCTGAAAATGACCTGGTGAAAGTGTTTAACACCGCAGGTGAGGTGGAGTTACGTGCGAAGGTAACCGCTAACGTTCCGGAGGATTTCCTGGTGATGTACGAGGCGTGGTTCCCGAAACGGAAATACAACGTTCAAAACGTAGTGGCGGATACTCCAGCCGATATGGGCTTGATGAAAACTGGTGCGCCAGGTGCGGCCATCCATAGTCAGTTTGCGGACATCATTTTGATCGATAAAGGAGCAGCGGCATGAGGCGCGCGTTTTTAGTTAATAGCGATAAGTGTATCGGCTGCCGTGGCTGTGCGATGGCGTGTAAGAGTTTTAACCAGCTGGAGCCAGAACGTTTCTGGCGCTACGTCTACCCGCTGGATAAAGAAATTTATCCGCATGAAGAGCGAGCGTTCTACTCGCTGGCCTGTAACCACTGCGAAAATCCGGCCTGCCTGGCGGCTTGTCCGGTAGAGGCGTACACCAAACGTGAGGATGGCGTTGTTGTGCATAACCCGGAACGTTGTATCGGATGCAAAAACTGTATTCGCAACTGTCCATACGGTGCGCCGCGCTTTAATGAAGAGACGAAAAAAGCGGAAAAATGCAGCATGTGCTATGAGCGTCTTGATGTTGGCATGCAGCCGGCGTGCGTGAATGCCTGTCCGGTAGGTGCGCTGACGCTTATCGATCTGGATGCCGATCCTATACCTGATAATGCGGTGCAGTATCCGCCGGGATTCCCGCGTATGCCGCAGCTTAATCCTGGCACGCGTTTTATCCTTGCGCGTCAACCAAAGCAGCCGGAGGCCAAGTAATGGAAAAGTATGAACTTCCTCTGGTCATTTTTACCGTATTAAGCCAAATGTCGGTTGGGATCACGCTCATTCTGACGCTGCGTGTGCTGCAAGGAAAACTGGAGAGCAAGCGCCTGTACTGGCTGGTAAGTGGACTGGTTCTGGCGGCGGCGTCCGTGGCGGCGATATTACACCTTGCGCATCCGGATCGCGCCTACGATGCCTTGATCAACCTGCAGCACGCCTGGCTGAGCCGAGAGATTCTGGGCGCCACTTTATACGGTGCAGCTGTCGGGGTGACGTTTTTGGCAAAAGGGCACAAAGCACCAGCTGTTCTGGCCTCTGTTCTCGGTATCGCGCTGGTGGCGGTACAGGGGATGACCTATGCCGCCCCGGCAATGGTGGCGATCGCCAACGGTCTGACAATGCTGTTGTTCTTCATCACGGTGTGGGTGATGGGGTGTGCTGCGATTCCACTGCTTAACCTCGCACCTGCCGTTGCTGCATTGCGCCAGGGGATTGTCGTGTGTATGGCAGTCATGATCGCCGCACCCATTATCTGGCTAAGCGGTGGCACCATCATGCAGATGACGGCGCATGCCTGGCTGACGTCGCCACTTTATCTGGCGAGTCTGGTGTGTCTGGCGGTGGCCTTTGTGCTTAGCCGTCAGGGCGAGCATCGCGCAAAAGCGCTTTTCGTCCTGCTGTTTGTTGGCATATTCCTGAGCCGTCTGACGTTTTTTGGCGATACGATCAGCTCCATCGTGAATATCGGCCATTTGTATTAATCGTGAGGTAATAAAAACCCCTGTCAGGCGTTAACCTGGCAGGGGTTTTCTTTAGCAAATCAGTGGCTGTTAACGAACAACCAGCACTGGCAAAGTCGCGTGTCGAACAACGCTGGAAGCGTTAGAGCCGAGCAGATGGGTGCTGATTGATGGGTTACGCGACCCAATGACAACGACATCCGCATTCAACTCTTCACCCAATTCGTTGACCACGTCACGTACGCTGCCAAAGCGGACGTGTTGCTTAATACGGGAAGGATCGATGCTGAAGTGACCGACCATCGTTTGCAGACGGGTTTCCGCTTCGTGTTGCAGATGCTCTTCAAAACGACGGACATCGGCTGCAAAGCGGTGCAGGCTTAAGCTCGCTGAGCCTGGCAGCACATGCAGTAGATGGATAACCCCTTTATCCTGGGCCAGAAATTCTGCATGGCGAATAGCCTTGTCGCTCAGTTCCATTTCGAATACATCAACTGGCATTATGATTGTGTTGTACATAAACATTCTCCTTGTCATTACATGAACACATAACAGCATAGTATTAAAAATGATTCTGTCAGTCACGACACAGATTTATGTTTTGCGAACAGGAAAGAAAGCGAGGAGCAGGGAGATCTAACCGGAAAGAGGATGCGGATGCATCCCCTGTAAGATAAAGCGAGTGGCTTTGATAAGACAGAGTTAGCGCAGGTAGTCGCCTGCAGCTTCAGGCTGGTACTCAAGCTCGATAACTTCGAGGTGCGTTGAGGTCCCGCCTGGCAATTCCCAGTGAATGGTATCACCAACGCGCAGCCCCAGAAGTGCAGCGCCGACAGGTGCCATTACCGAAAGCTGTGTGTTGCTGTCAGTCATAGTAGCCGGATACACCAGGGTACGCACACGGACTTCGCCATCACTCAGATTGCGGAATTTCACGCGGCTGTTCATGGTCACGACATCGTGCGGCATGGTTTCTGGAGAACACATTTGGGCACGATCCAGCTCGGCGTTAAGGGCGTCGGCAATCGGTAAACCAGCAAACGCAGGTTGCTCCAACAGGCGGTCAATGCGTTCCGCATCGAGGTCGTTAATGATGATAGTTGGTCTGGACATTTATTACTCCATGTCGTCGATACTGCGGGTGCGCAGGTAAATAATCCCAAAAGAAAACCCTCACCGTCAGGCGGCAAGGGTTTAGCTTTTATGATGATACTGAGACTTACCCCATGTTTGAAGTGATTTAGTTCACATTCAGGTAAATCATCAACATTGTCGCATATGGTGTGATTTTAGCCGAAAAACGTGATCGTTCTCCAATTTGCATTATGCTTTTTAAGCGCTCGCTGCGGGCGCGTCAAACAACTCAGTGTTCCGCGACAGGAGATCTCATGAGCCAGTACGACAAACTTACCTTGAAAGACGGCAGCTATTTGCATTTTAAAGACTGGGGAAGTGGACAACCTATTGTGTTTAGTCACGGTTGGCCGCTGACGGCAGACGCGTTTGAAGATCAGATGCTGTTCCTTGGATCGAAAGGATTTCGTGTGATCGCCCATGACAGGCGCGGACATGGGCGTTCGGCCCAACCCTGGGATGGACATCATATGGATCAGTATGCTGACGACCTGGCTGAACTTACCGCGCATCTCAATCTTAAAGATGCCGTACATGTTGGGCACTCTACCGGCGGTGGGGAAGTGGCTCGTTATATTGGCCGGCATGGGACGCAGCGGGTGGCAAAAGCGGTGTTAATTGGCGCGGTGACGCCTATTATGATCAAGACTGACTTTAACCTAAATGGCGTGCCGAAAGAGGTATTCGATGGCATCCGTGAGGGGGTTGTGAACGATCGCGCCGCATTTTTCTATGAGCTGACCGCTGCATTCTATGGCTACAATCGTCCTGGCGCAAAAGAGTCGAAAGCCGTCAGGGAAAGTTTTGTTGAACAAGGTTTACAAGGTTCCATCAAAGCGTTGTACGACTGTATACACGCGTTTTCGGAAACAGATCTGCGTGAAGACCTCAAAAAGATGACCATCCCGACGCTGGTGATCCACGGTGATGACGATCAGATTGTTCCGTTTGAAACCTGCGGAAAGGTCGCGGCGGAAATGCTGCCGGACTCGCAGTTGAAGGTATATGTCGGCGGCTCGCATGGCATTTGCACCACCCATAAGCAACAGATCAACGGTGACCTGCTCAACTTTATTCAGTCGTAATCGTTGGCAGATTGTTCTACGCTGATCTTCTTTTTCCAGGGGGATGAGCGAAGCATAATTTGTGCTGCGCTGACGTTAACTTCAACAGGGAACGCTATGTATTTCTATCAACCGTCACAGGGACACGGCTTACCGCATGATCCGCTAAATGCCATTATTGGACCCCGCCCGATTGGCTGGATTGCGTCGCGTGACGGCAACGGTCGGCACAATCTGGCACCATACAGTTTCTTTAACTGTTTTAACTATCATCCGCCGATTATCGGTTTCGCCAGCAGCGGCTGGAAAGACAGCGTGCAGAATATTATCGAAACCGGTGAATTTGTCTGGAACCTGACGACTCTTGAGCTGGCCACTGCGATGAACGAAACGTCAGCCAGCTTGCCGCACGGTGAGGACGAGTTTTTTGCCGCCGGGCTTAGCAAGGCAGATAGCCGGATAGTCAACGTGCCGCGCGTGGCGCAAAGCCCGGTCAATTTTGAGTGTCGCTTATCGCAAAGCCTGCAACTGACTACCGCTGATGGCTCACCGGTTGATACCTGGCTGGTGTTGGGAGAAGTGGTAGGCATTCACATAGATGAAACGCTCCTGGAAGACGGCATCTATCAGACGGCGAAAGCGAAACCGGTACTGCGTGCAGGTGGGCCAACGGCGTATTATTCGATCAGTGAAACACATCGTTTTGATTTAGTTCGCCCGGACGTCCGTGCAAAACGCTAAGTTTACGGACCGACGCCAGCTCGCAGCGTCGGTCGCAAGTTTCAGTATCCCACTTTGTCGATAATAAACTGTTTACCGCAGCTACCCGGATGCGGTTGCGGTAAGAATGACTGGGCAGATAACGTCTGGTTGATGTTGTCGGCTTTCAGGGATAACTGGATCTCAGTGAGATACGCTGGATTGCCGTGGCAGCTTAGCTTCACAGCTTTGACGTTCTCTTTGCCCCAGCTTTTGGCAACGGCGGCGTCAAATGCGTTACGGCTGACGGTTTTGCCGTAGTTTTCCGCCAGGAATTTGCCCACCTCGCTGTCCTTAACCTCATTATTCAGCCGCACCATCGTGCCGAAGTACGCGTCGGGATCAAAACCGAAACACGCGCCATGTTTGGCATACTCGTAACGTTCCAGACAGGATCTTCCTCCAGCGCCGGGCATTACGGCGCTGAGTTTTGCCGCGCTTTCCAGCGACAGCCCGGTTTCGGGGGCCGCGCATTTACGGCTGGCGCGGGCTTCAGGCAGGTTGGGAATAGGGCGAGTCGCGCAGCCAAAACGCATCCAACGGCGATTGTCTACTCCACGGGCAGCAATGGATTTAGGCAGGCTGGGCCATAAACCGTGAACGGTCAGGAAATCAGCTTTGTCTGCGCTCTCTTTTTGCAAACGACATTCGTCAGGCTCCTGACGATTACGCTCGTGTTGGCTCTGACAAAATCCGGTTTGCCAGGAGAGAGCCAGCACATAGCTGTCAAAATCAGCGTACTGTTTTGCCTGAAGTTCATCGGCCTGAGCTGCAGAAACTGGTAGCAGGAGTGCTGCCAGCAACGAAGAATAACGCCATGTTGATGTCATGATGATTTCGGACACTTATATAAATTCTGAATATCATCTATTTAATCATAAAAAATGCCAGTCAGGTTTAGCTGACTGGCATCATTTTCATCAAGCGTGAACGGGAATGATTAGCTCCACATTGCCAGAATCGGCCAGCCGACCAGCAGAAGCATAGCGATGTAGATAACGCCGAAGATAGCACCCAGACGCCAGTAGTCTTTGGACTTCACATAACCACAGCCGTAGATGATAACGCCTGGGCCTGTTGCATATGGAGTCAGACAGCCCATGATACCGATGGACAGTACCAGCAGGATACACAGGTGTTCCATCGGCACGCCCGGGATACCTTTACCGACGGCCAGAATAACCGGCAGCATGGTGGCGGTGTGAGCGGAAAGGCTGGCAAACAGGTAGTGAGCAAAGTAGAACACCAGCACCAGAACGATCACGGTCGCGTTAGGCGAGAAGCCTTCCAGGTGCGTGCTCATAGTGTTGGCGAACCAGTCGATGAAGCCTGAACGGGTTAAACCATTCGCCATAACGACCAGCGTGGCGAGGTTAACCAGAGTGTTCCATGCGCTGTTATAACGGGTAATGTCTTTCCACGGTACAACGTGCAGCGCCAGCATCAGGGAGACAGCCAGCAGGCCCACTGCGGTTGCATCAATCAGTTTACCACCGAAGACCCACAGGCCCAGGCTGAGCAGTACCAGACCGATCAGCGTTATCTCTTTACGGGTAAGTTTACCCATGCCTTTCAGTTCATCACCGGCCCAAGCGGCAACTTCAGCACTGTGAGTAACTTCTGGTTTGTACAGAACGTATGACAGCCACGGAGCAACGATCAGCAAAATAATACCGACCGGCAGGAAGCTGAGGAACCACTGCAACCAGCTGATTTGAATACCGGCAATTTTGTTGACGAATTCCAGACCCAGCACGTTAGGCGCAGCGCCGGTCACGAACATCGAGGAACTCAGGCTGGTACTGATGACCATCATCCACATCAAATATCCACCGATACGGCGCGCGGAAGGATCGTTCGGGAATGATTTAAACAACGGCGGCAGGTTTTTGATAACCGGGAATACGGTGCCACCGGTACGCGCAGTGTTAGATGGAGTAAACGGTGCCAGCAGAATGTCGATGATAACAATCGCATAGCCCAGCGTCAGGGTACGTTTACCCATGAATTTCACCAGGAACAGCGCGATACGACGACCCAGACCGGTGACTTCATAACCCAGTGCGAAGATAAACGCACCAAACACCAACCACACGGTGGTGCTGGAGAAGCCCGCCAGACCCCATTTCAGCGCTTGCTTACCCGCTTTAAACGCCGGATCGGCCAGTTCTGAAGCATCAAACAGCAGATAGTTGCTGCCGATAACGCAGATCGTTACGGCGATAAAGCTGATCGCTGTTGCCGGAATTGGCTCCAGGATCATACCGACGATCATCGCCACAAACACGGCAAAGTAGTGCCAGGCCTGTGGAGGCATTCCATCAGGGACGGGGATAAGAAACATGACACCCATGACGACCAGGGGGGCCAATAACTTCCATATTTTATCTTTTGCTAAAGACATGTGTGTGATTCTCCGGAAAGGATCTTTAATTGTGATAATGATGAACTTGTGAAATCTGAGCTAAGAACCAGGTGACGATCAGCAGATCGGCGCAGCCTCCGGGACTGAGGTTGCGTTCAATGCACTGTTGGTCGAACTGGTGTAGATATTCGAGATCGGCAGGGGTACGAATCCCCCCTTGCTGCATCAGGGCGGTGGCCTGCTGCTGTAGCCAACGCAGACCTTCTGCGCCGCCACGTGAAGCCACGTTGGTGTCGCCGTTGATAGACATCAGCAGCAATAATGTGTCGAGTAACGCCAGTTCAGGGTCGCGGCCCTGAGTCAGCAGTGCGCGGTAGTGCGGCAGGGCATGCTGGATGACAAGCGGATATCCCGCTTCGGCTTCGCCCCGTGCGCCGGTTAATCCCAATTGCTGATAAAGACGTTGGCCAGCCGTGAGTTGTTGATTGTTCTGGCGCAGTTCGCGCTCGGTCAGGCCACGGCAAAATGTTGCTGCCGTAGAGCAAATGGTTTCAGCGGTAACAGTGAGTTGGAGCTGGTGCAGGCGGCCAATGGCGGCGCACAGCAGTCCCAGTGAAAAGATGCTCCCTTTATGGGTGTTCACCCCGGCGGTGGCGCGGAACATATCGGCTTCGCAGGCCATGCCCAGCGGGCGCAGTCCTTTCAATACATCTTCAGGCGACAGCTGTGCGCTAAACGCCCCATATTCAATAAAACGTGGCAGCCATGACTGAATCGCTTCAGCGCTGCGATGAAAATCTTCCAGCGCCATATCTTTATGCGCGCCGTTGTTAATACGATCTACCAGACCGGGTTTGGGCGACAGGTTGACTTCAGTCAACATGGCGCGCCACGCAAGCGTTGCGTAAGCATCAGGCAGATCCAGAGGGAGGACTGCGTTATTGGTTGATGTTGCGGGAATCGGCATCATGCAGCAGTGCCTCCATCTGAGTGAGTAAGTCGGAAAGCGCGTGGGTTTTACCCCGCGCACAGTCGGCAGCACTTTGCTCGCACAGCAGACAGCGGCGGGCAGGGAGTGCGAAATGACGCCGGGACAGAATTTCCCCTTCAGGGGTCAGGACATCGATGTCCCATAGCCGTCCCAGCGGGTGTGAATGCTCAAGTTCAATTGTGGCGAGCTTGAGGTCGTGGGCCGGAGCCTCAATAGACAAAAGACCTTCTGGACCGCTGGCAGAAACCAGCGCTGTTTGCTCCCTGACAATCCAGGTGGATTGTTCCGCCAACGCGAGCAAGGCGGTTACGCCGTGATTAAAGATACGACGGGTTAATTCGCTGTCTTTAATCGGTCCCGGTGCTACGACGGTAAACGAGACCAGCGGCGCAGAGTGGCGTGTCAGCCACTCCTGTTGCCTTGCTTGTCTCTCATCGCGGCTGGCGAGCAGCTCCGGAATGGAAACCGCGTGTTGGGTGGCGTATTCAGGGAGCAGGTGCATGGTTTATTCCTTCACCTGATGCACAACGTCAATCACTGAACCATCGCGGTAACGCACAACGGCAATCACGCGGTCAGTGAATTCGATAGCGCGTGGCTGACCGGTGAGCTGCTGTGCACGTTCGCGCAGCCATTCAATGGACACCACTTTCATACCGGCTTCTTTCAGACGTTCTGCCAGTTCCGGACGTGCAGGGTTGACGGCGATACCGTGGTCGGTGACCAGAATGTCAACACTGGAGCCTGGGGTTACGCAGGTCAGCACGTTATCAACCAGGGTCGGGATGCGTCCGCGAACCAGCGGCGCGACGATGATAGACAGCGCAGCGGCAACCGCGGTATCGCAGTGACCACCGGATGCGCCGCGCAGTACGCCGTCAGAACCGGTCAGTACGTTAACGTTGAAGCTGGTATCAACTTCCAGCGCGCTGAGCACCACGACGTCCAGACGATCGACGGATGCGCCTTTTGAGCCCCAGTTGGCATACTGGTTGGCACTGATCTCAATGTGGTTTGGATTGCGGGCCAGCGATTCCGCGGCGTTACGGTCAAAACTCTGAACGTCCAGCAGTTTGCGAATCAGGCCTTTTTCGTGCAGGTCAACGATGGTAGCGGTAATGCCGCCCAGCGCGAAGTCGGCACGGATATCGCGGCTGCGCATTTTGTCTTCCAGGAAACGCGTAACGGCCAGAGAGGCGCCGCCGGTTCCTGTCTGCAGTGAGAAGCCTTCGTTGAAGTAGCCGGAATTAGCAATGACCTCAGCCGCGCTACGGGCGATTAACAGTTCACGCGGGTTGGTGGTCATGCGGGTCGCATCGGCACCAATTTTGTCCGCATCGCCGACCTGATCGATCTGCACGATCAGATCTACCTGATCCTGCGTAATGCTGGCCGGGTTATGCGGATAGGTCAGCAGCTGTTCAGTCAGCAGGACAACCTGTTTTGCGTTTTCGGCGTCTACGCGGGCATAGCCTAGTGAGCCGCAGCACGCTTTACCGGTATAACCGTTGGCGTTGCCAAACTGGTCGCAGGACGGCACGCCGAGGAACGCCACATCAATGCTGAGCTCGCCACTTTGCACCAGGTGCACACGGCCACCGTGGGAGTGAATTTGTACCGGTTCGGCTAGCAGGCCACGTGAGATTTCTTCCGCCAGCGGACCACGCAGACCGGAGGTATAAATGCGGCTAACCACGCCCTGACGGATGTGCTCAACCAGCGGAGCATGGCAGTCGCTCAGAGAGCTGGAGGCCAGCGTCAGATTTTTAAAGCCCATATTGGCGATGGCGTCCATCACCAGGTTAATCGTCAGATCGCCACCACGAAAAGCGTGGTGGAAAGAGATAGTCATACCATCCTGTAAACCTGAACGACGAATAGCGTCTTCCAGGTTAGTGCACAGCTTTTTGTCGCGCGGTTTTTGCGCCTGCAATTCTACTTTTGCGGTGCTCTGATAAGCGGAAAGCTCACTTTCTGCATGACGGCTCCAGGTCGCCACGCGATCCTGGCGTTGAGACTGTTCGATTTTCTGCGTCATTTTTTTGCCTTATTCTTCGCGAATGCCGGAAAGTTCTGCACGGGAGATAACCAGAAGGGCGCGCTCGATAACCGGGCTGTCGACCATTTTGCCGTTCAGGGAAACTACGCCACGACCTTCGCGAGCAGCGGCTTCAGCGGCTTCCACAACCAGACGGGCGTGAGCCAGCTCTTTGCGCGTTGGGGCGTACAGGTTGTGCAGGAGTTCGATCTGGCGCGGGTTGATGAGCGATTTGCCGTCAAAACCCAACTGCTTGATGTGTGCGGCTTCGTGCAGGAAACCCGCTTCGTTGTTGGCATCGGAATACACGGTGTCGAACGCCTGAATACCGGCAGAACGTGCAGCCTGCAAAATAGAGCAGCGGGCAAACAGCAGTTCAGTACCTTCCGGTGAGCGCTCAGTGCGCAGGTTACGTACATAGTCTTCCGCGCCCAGGGCAATACCGATCAGACGTTCGGAAGCATGGGCAATTTCTACCGCGCGGGTAATGCCTAACGGCGATTCGATGGCGGCTAACAGACCGGTGCTGCCTGGCTCACGGCCACAGGCGTTTTCGATACGCAGAATTTCGCTTTCGATGTCGATGACATCCTGCGCGGTATCGGTCTTCGGTAAACGTACGATGTCAGCACCGCCACGTACCACGGCTTCAAGGTCGTTGATCCCCCATTCGGAGTCGAGGGCGTTTACACGCACGATGGTTTCAACGTCGTGATACAGCGGATGCTGCAGCGCGTGGTACACCATGCGGCGAGCGGTATCTTTTTCACGCAACGCGACGGAGTCTTCCAGGTCGAACATCAGTGCATCTGCCGGGTAGATGAACGAGTTGCTGACCATGGCGGCATTGGCGCCCGGTACGAACAACATGCTGCGGCGAGTACGGGTTTTACGTTGTTGCAAAGATTCGGAAATCACTGGCAATCCTCCCATGGCAGTGCCGGAATACCGCCAGCGCGGGCCAGTAGTGCTTCCAGTCGCGCACGTAAAATGCAGTCCAGTGCGCCTTTATCATCAACATTCAATTGCACGCCGCGTACGTTGTAGCGGGACAGAACGTCCAGAATGGTGGCCCGGATGGCATCACCGAACTGCTTTTCGACGCTACTGTTAACCTGCAGGTCAATATCCTGCGAATCGAGTGGGGCGATGCGAATCATCACATCACCGGACTCGAGTGTGCCTGCGACGGCTGCCTGGTTTATTTTCATTTTTCACCTGTTGCTAATGCGGGGGTATTTTGGCGGACTGCCGCACCCGATGAGGCTCGTTCAACCATGCTTTGCAGATACTGCAGCGTGGCGTCAGGGACCAGGGATGCGATAGCCGTGAGATCTTTTTTAACCAGCAGCTTGCGCACCCAGGAGGCGGAAATCGGCATCTCCTGGAAACACAGCCGCTCAATTTCCACCAGTTCAATCGGTGGGGCGGGAAGCGTTGGGGTCTCCAGCCAGTAGCGCATATCGTTGTTGTACTGGGAGGTGACGGAGCAATACGGCTCAGTACCGACGAAGCGGTGCGTGACTCCGAGAGCCGGAGCCAGATACTGGCGGAAGATTTTCAGGTCTATTTCGGTGTAGCAGTGGTTAATAACGCTCTGCTCTTTGATGAAGTAACACGGGAACGTGGCGCGGGAAATGATGTACTCCGAACCGCGATGCACGGTTAAACGTGGAATGTCTTTTGTTCCTTTAAGCACCAGATCCAGGCGGTCTTCATACGGAAAACGTGAGGTATCTTCTTTCACCAAAAACAGATGCAGCCAGTCACATTGCGCGGCCGCCTGTTGGATCAGAAAACGGTGTCCGTTGGTGAAGGGGTTGGCGTTCATGACGATACAGCCAATTTTTTTCCCATCATGACGCTGTTTTGCCAGTGATTCGGCGTAGCGTTTCAGACGTGTGGTGCTGTTTTCCATCAATACCATAATGCCGGGAACGCTGGTGAGCGTAGAAAAACCGCACTGTTTAAACAGCGATTCGTACTCGGTTTTGGTATAGATGAAGAGGTGCGTACAATGGCGTTCATAGGCAAGGTTGATTAACTCAGTCGCCAGCGCCAGCGCTAAACCCTCGCCGCGGACAGATTCACAGATTGCGACACACTTAATAATATTCCCAGCGATACCACCGCAGGCAATCAGACGGTCGTCACGGGTGACGGTGATAAATACTTCGACGGTCGTATCTACGCTCAAATCATTCTCTTTCAGAAATTGCGCGATAGCCGCCATCTTTTTATTTTCTGAGCGTTTAACTTGCGTGAATATATTATTACCGAACATAGTGAATAGAGCCCCGATGCTATATTTGTTACTGGGTTTCTGTTTTTGTTGCTCTGTTTAGCAACCTGATAACGTTTTGTTTGCAATTGAAGGGAATGGTTTTTTATTACGGAGTATTTCTTTTTTTCCCTGCTGCATACATCGTAAGGGGTATTTTGGAGGTAATTTTTGATTTATTTCACAATAAGTTAGAAGGTTTTAATGTGTTTTATGGTTTTAAGTTTTTTAATTAATTTAACCCTAAAATAAGGTGTGGTTTTAATTTGTTTAATTGATTTAAGGTGGGGAATCTGCAACGATCTTGTTTTATACCATAACGTGTAAATAGAACATTTTAATTACAACTACAATGAGAAATTAGTTTTAGTTAACGTCGGTGAGGAAAAATGTGATGGCAGAACAGAAAAATAAAACACGGTTTCCTTTTTTCCGCAGTCTGGCGTTTCCTTTACGTATCTTTCTGCTCATTCTGGTCGTTTCTGTTTTTATCATCGCCGCCCTGGCACAATACTTCACCGCCAGCTTTGAAGATTATCTGGCAACGCATGTCCGCGATATGGCAATGAATCAGGCCAAAATCATCGCCTCTAACGACAGTATCATCACAGCGGTTAAGCATCGTGATTACAAGCGGTTGGCGACGATTGCCGACAAACTGCAGAGCGGAACTGACTTCGACTATGTGGTTATCGGGGATACCAACTCAATTCGTCTATATCATCCGAACCCGGAAAAGATTGGCTATCCGATGCAGTTCACCAAACCCGGTGCGCTGGAAAAAGGGGAGAGCTACTTTATTACCGGTAAAGGATCCATCGGGATGGCAATGCGCGCTAAAACGCCCATCTTTGATGACGATGGCAAAATCATTGGCGTAGTCTCAATTGGTTATCTGATCAGCAAAATCGATAGCTGGCGATCGGACTTCTTACTCCCGATGGCCGGTGTGTTTATCCTGCTGTTGCTGGTACTTATGCTGCTCTCCTGGTTTTTCGCTGCCCATATTCGTCGGCAGATGTTGGGGATGGAACCGAAACAAATTGCGCGTGTGGTACGTCAGCAGGAAGCGTTGTTCAGCTCGGTATATGAAGGATTGATTGCCGTGGATCCTGATGGATATATCACCGCAATAAACCGCAGTGCGAGGAAAATGCTGGGGCTGTCTTCACCTGGGAGAAAGTGGCTTGGAAAACCGGTGAGTGAGGTGGTTCAGCCAGCGGACTTTTTCACCCAACAGATTGCGGAAAAACGACAGGACGCGATGGTCAACTTTAATGGACTGAGCGTTATCGCCAACCGTGAGGCGATTCGCTCCGGTGACGAACTGCTTGGGGCAATCATCAGTTTTCGTAGTAAAGATGAAATTGCTACTCTTAATGCGCAGTTAACGCAAATCAAACAGTATGTAGAGAGCCTGAGGACGCTGCGTCATGAGCACCTGAACTGGATGTCGACCATCAATGGTCTGCTGCAAATGAAAGAGTATGACAAGGTTCTGGCCATGGTGCAGGGAGAATCCCAGGCGCAACAGCAACTGATTGACAGCCTGCGCGGCGCGTTTGCCGATCGTCAGGTAGCCGGTCTGTTGTTTGGCAAGGTGCAGCGCGCGCGGGAACTGGGTCTCACCATGACTATTGTTCCGGGCAGCCAACTGCATCAACTCCCCGAGGGGCTGGATAGCACAGAGTTTGCAGCAATTGTTGGCAATCTGCTTGATAATGCATTTGAAGCGAGCTTGCGCACCCAGCAAGGCAACAAGGTCGTCGAACTCTATTTGAGCGATGAAGGGGATGACGTGATCATCGAAGTTGCCGATCAGGGATGCGGTGTGCCGGAAGCATTGCGTGAAAAAATATTTGAACAGGGTGTGAGCACCCGTACCGATGAACCAGGTGAACATGGCATCGGTTTGTATCTTATTGCAAGTTATGTGAGGCGCTGTGACGGGGTGATTACGCTCGAAGATAACTCCCCCTGCGGCACCTTATTTTCTTTATTTCTTCCGAAAGTGAAAAAAAACAATGACGGAACCATTAACGCTATTGATCGTTGAGGATGAAACGCTACTGGCGGAAATGCATGCTGAATATATCCGCCATATACCCGGCTTCAGCCAGATTTGGCTGGCGGGTAATCTTGCGCAGGCGAGGATGATGATTGAGCGTTTTAAGCCCGGTTTGATTCTGCTCGATAACTACTTGCCGGACGGCAAGGGAATTACCTTATTGCATGAGCTAACCCAGGCGCGTTATCCGGGCGGTGTGGTGTTTACCACGGCGGCCAGCGACATGGAAACAGTCTCCGAAGCTGTGCGCAGCGGCGCGTTTGATTACCTGGTCAAACCCATTGCCTACGAGCGACTGGGACAGACGTTGACACGTTATCAACAGCGTCGACGCATGTTGGCGGGTAATGATAGCGCCAGTCAAAAGCAGATAGATGAGATGTTTAATGCCTACGCGCGGGGCGAGCCGAAAGGGGATTTACCGACTGGGATTGATGCCTTAACGCTGAATGCAGTGCTGAAATTATTTGCCGATCCGACGGTACACCATACAGCAGAAACGATCGCCCAGGCGCTCACTATCAGCCGAACGACTTCCAGACGTTACCTGGAGTACTGTGCCAGCCGACATTTGATTATTGCGGAGATTATTCACGGTAAGGTGGGTAGGCCGCAGCGTATCTATCACGGCGGCTAAATGCTGATTTCTGACGTAGGCCGGATAAGATGCTTTAGCATCGACATCCGGCAACGTTGCAGTCGAAATGCCGGATGCGGCGTGAATGCCTTATCCGGCCTATATTTCTCTGAGTATCAGCCGCCAACGACGGCTGAAGAAGAGCCTGGTACCATCACTTCAGTTGCGATAATCACAACCAACAACCCAACCAGAACCGGAACCGAGGTACGTTTCACCACTTCGAACGGAGAAATCTTCGCCATACCTGCAACAGCAACCACCACGCCGGAGACCGGGGAGATTGTGCGTCCAAGGTTTGACGCCTGCAGCATCGGGATAACAAGGTAAGCTGGGTTAATGCCGGAGGAATGCGCCAGCTTAGGGATCATCTCAACGAAGGCATAGAACGGAGCGTTACCGGAACCCGTAGTCATTGCCGCCAGCATAGTCAGGATCACCAGCACCATCATCAGAATAATGCTCGCCGAACCAAACGAGGTGGCGATAGAAATCAGACTCTGAATAAAGCCGATTGTGCTCAGGCCCTGGGCAAAAACACCCGCAGCGACTAACAACATCACCACGTTAGCAAAGGCATCCGCCATGCCACGGTAAGCGACTTCCAGACCAGAGAAAACCTTTTGGGTGTTGAACCCACGTACGAACTCCAGAATAGCCGCGATGAGCATGCACAGAACCAGAATCGTAATGATATGCAGCTGTGGACCCCATTTACCATCAAAAATCAGGACGCCAACAATCGGGGTAAACGGCAGAATGGCGTAAAATGACGGAGCAGTCGTGGTGATTTCAGCCACATCTAACATTTCATGAGAAATGTTCTCTTTTTTATCCAGAAAACGCTGCCAGAAAAAGTGGGCAATCGCCATAGCAATGATGGCGGCAATGGAAATTGGCAGCGTGGTTTTAAAGGCGAAATCGATCAGCGGCATTTCCGCAGCTTTTGCCGCCAGCACCACATCACCGGATGTTGGTGAAAGAATAATTGCAGCAGGGGAGGCACAAATGGCCGCTGCGGCGCCACGGCTGATCCCAACGTTAACCATGACCGGGAACAGTGTTGCCATCAGCAATACGCCCAGACCGGTTGCTGACGAAACCGCCAGTGACATCAGGCAGGCGACAAAATAGGCGGCAATCATTAGCAGATAAGGTGAGTTGATGTATTGCAGAGGCTTGGAGGCCAGCTTAACGACCATATCGTTCGCGCCAATGTGGGTCATATAAGCGGCAAAACCACACAGCATCATGATCATCATGCCGAGATCGCCACCACGGCTCATCAGCAAAATTTTAATATATTCAACAATGTCTGTTGCCGTATAGCCCGTTGATGCCGCGCTGGACGGCAAAACTTTATGCCCCATCAGCGCACTGATAATCAGCAAAACCAGACCACCAACAAACAGTACGCCTGTCGCGGAATAACCTTTAATGATGTAGCGCGCTACACCCACAATAACCACAACCCCAATAAGGAGTTCAATAAATGTCAACATCGTTTCCCCTGTCGCATTGCTGCCCAGAAAGTAAAAAAACTAAAAAAAGTAAAAAGTGGTGACAGAATGTGCCTAATAAACCGATAACTCTTGCTGATTAAAATCAATAAAAATACGGATTCAAGCGATGGTTAAGCCGTTTTTTCAGCATCGCGGTTTAAAAAAGAATCTCACAATAAGAAACTGTGAAGCGCAGCGCTGATGTGTGTGTTTTGTGGCAATGATGAATATTAATTGTTAATTTATTGTGATGATATTTAACTTTTTTCGCAGGAAAGAACAATTTATTGGCAATAAAGAGAAAATAGTTCCTATTAGATGGCTCAATAAACTCATGGATAATTATCTTAAAAATTATAGGCTGAGGATTATTCTGATTTTTTAGCTGCGCATTTTTGTTAAGCTAACATTAAGGTTGGGTTTGCTACAATTAATAATAAATCCCAGGATGGTAATTAAGTTGTGATTGTCGCTAAACGATATTTTCTCATTTTTTCATTTCTTTTTATTCAGTTAGCATCCATTCCCCATGGAGTTGCTGAAGATAAAGGCTGGTTCGCTACTTTTAAAGACAATGTCAGTGAAACCTGGCAGCAGCCAGAACATTATGATCTGTACGTGCCGGCTATTACCTGGCATGCACGCTTTGCCTACGATAAAGAAAAAACGGATCGCTACAATGAACGCCCATGGGGGGCGGGCTTTGGTCAATCCCGTTGGGATGATAAAGGTAACTGGCACGGGCTTTATATAATGGCCTTTAAGGATTCCTACAATAAATGGGAACCCATTGGTGGTTATGGCTGGGAAAAAACCTGGCGACCGCTGGCAGATGAAAATTTTCATACAGGTCTCGGTTTTACCGCTGGTTTTACCGCACGCGATAACTGGAACTACATTCCGGTTCCCGTGCTGTTACCGCTGGCATCGATAGGGTATGGTCCGGCAACGTTCCAGATGACCTACATTCCGGGAACGTACAACAACGGTAACGTCTACTTTGCATGGATGCGTTTCCAGTTTTGATGGACTACCTGTATTGTCAGGTGGATTATTAAAAAGTCTTTTAAAAACAGTGTGATATTAACTTTAACTGAAAAATAACGCGACATTTATCACTTTTTGATAAAGTTCGACTGGACAAAGTCCACCACAATTGTTGTACTGATACCCGACACAGCATTTGTGTCTATTTTTCATGTAAAGGTAATTTTGATGTCTAAGATTAAAGGTAACGTTAAGTGGTTTAATGAGTCCAAAGGATTCGGTTTCATTACTCCGGAAGATGGCAGCAAAGACGTGTTCGTACACTTCTCTGCAATCCAGACCAATGGTTTTAAAACTCTGGCTGAAGGTCAGCGTGTAGAGTTCGAAATCACTAACGGTGCCAAAGGCCCTTCTGCTGCAAACGTAATCGCTCTGTAAGCATACGACAGCAAGCATTCAAAACCCGCTTAATTGCGGGTTTTTTTTCGCTTCAGTGAGCGGGAGAGGCCGAAACCAGCCAGAATGCCAGGGCGGTCATCGCAAATGATCCCAACAGATTAACCAGTACATTCACCATAGCCCAACCAAAGCGTCCTTCCTGTAGCAAAAACACCACCTCAGCTGAGAAAGTGGAAAACGTTGTTAGTCCCCCGCAAAAGCCAGTGGTAATCAGTACCTTCCACATTGGATCAATGTTAGTCATGCGATTAAACCACGCCAGACCCATACCAATGATAAATGCGCCAAGTAAGTTTGCAGCCAGTGTACCGAATGGGATGGCCTGATGTAGCGGGTTAAACCTCATGCTCAACATCCATCTTGCTACACTACCTGTACCACCACCGATAAAAACCGCTAAAAGGAGTTGTAACACTGCATAATCCTGCTATTTGATTGTATATAGGATGAGTGTAACGCTGAATAATCGTAGTTGGCGAGCCTAACAACGTTTTCTGGAGGGAATATGTTCGTTGCAGCAGGGCAATTTGCCGTGGGACCTTCATGGGAAAAAAATGCAGAAACCTGCGTCTTTTTGATGTCACAGGCTGCAGGAGAGGGGGCGTCGCTGTTGGTATTACCGGAGGCGCTTCTGGCCCGTGACGATCTGGACCCAGACCTGTCAGTGAAATCAGCTCAACTGCTGGAGGGCGGATTTTTGACGCGCTTGCTGCGAGAAAGCGCGCAAAACGAGATGACGACAATCCTGACGATTCATGTTCCTTCTGTGCCAGGCCGGGCGTTTAACATGCTGGTGGCGCTACGGGCAGGTCAGGTCGTGGCCCATTACGCTAAATTACATCTCTATGATGCCTTTTCGATTCAGGAGTCACGAAATGTGGATGCAGGGGACGCCATAGCGCCGCTGCTGGACGTAGACGGGTTAAAAGTAGGGTTAATGACCTGTTATGATCTGCGCTTTCCTGAGTTGGCGCTGGCGCACGCATTGCAGGGAGCGGAAATTCTTGTCTTACCCGCAGCCTGGGTTCGGGGATCGCTTAAAGAGCATCACTGGGCTACGCTTTTGGCGGCAAGAGCGTTAGACGCGACGTGTTACTTGATTGCGGCGGGAGAGTGCGGTAACAAGAATATCGGCCAAAGCAGGGTCATCGACCCCTTTGGTGTGACCATTGCTGCTGCGGCAGAAACGCCCGCGCTAATTATGGCCGAGGTTTCCGCCGAGCGGGTGAGGCAGGTTAGGGCACAACTCCCGGTGTTAAGTAACCGACGCTTTGCGCCACCGCAATTATTATGACGTTTTTTTAAACAAGGCTTGATTCACCTTGTTACAGATTGCTATTGTGTGCGCGCGTCGAAAGGCCGTTAATATTCTCAGGTTAATATGGCGCTTTATGCAGCCTGGTTTAAGTCAAGAAGGTATCTATGGGTGAGATTAGTATTACCAAACTGCTGGTGGTTGCCGCACTGGTTGTTCTGCTGTTTGGTACCAAGAAGTTACGTACACTGGGTGGAGACCTGGGAACGGCAATTAAGGGCTTCAAGAAAGCAATGAACGACGATAATGCCGATGCTAAGAAAGATGCTGATGGTAGCGTTCAGGCTGAGAAGCTTTCTCATAAAGAGTAATGTCAGGAGCATGATGCTCTTACTGCATACTCTGCATGAAAAAAAACCGGCAATTTGCCGGTTTTTTTATTGCTGATATGTAAGTGAGTATTACACGATTACTTCACTTCCAGCCCTTTGGCCTGCATGTCAGCATGGTATGAAGAGCGAACGAATGGACCGCAGGCTGCATGGGTAAAGCCCATTGCCATAGCTTCGGCTTTCATCTCATCGAACTCATCCGGGCTCACATAGCGTTGAACCGGCAGGTGATGGCGGCTTGGCTGTAAATACTGCCCCAGCGTCAACATGGTTACACCATGACTGCGCAGGTCACGCATGACCTCAATGATTTCCGCATTGGTTTCGCCCAGACCGACCATCAGACCTGATTTGGTCGGAATCTCCGGGTGCGCTTCCTTGAAACGTTCCAGAAGCTTCAGTGACCAGTTGTAGTCAGCACCTGGACGAACATTGCGATAAATACGTGGTACGTTTTCGAGGTTGTGGTTAAACACATCCGGCGGGGTGGCCGTGAGGATATCCAGCGCACGATCCATACGACCACGGAAGTCAGGCACCAGCGTTTCGATTTTAATCGACGGGCTTTTCTCACGAATAGCGGTGATGCAGTCAGCAAAGTGCTGAGCACCGCCGTCACGCAGATCGTCGCGGTCAACGGAGGTAATGACGACATACCGCAGCGCCATGTCAGCAATCGTCTGAGCAAGTTTTAACGGCTCGTTAGCATCAGGAGCAACCGGACGGCCATGGGCAACGTCACAGAATGGGCAACGGCGGGTACAGATTGCGCCGAGGATCATAAAGGTTGCAGTTCCGTGATTGAAACATTCAGCCAGGTTAGGGCAGGAAGCTTCTTCGCAGACAGAGTGCAGGCCATTTTTGCGCATTGCCGCTTTGATGCCCTGGATGCGAGTGGAGTCCGCTGGCAGTTTTATTTTCATCCATTCCGGTTTACGCAGCAGGGCTTCACGCTCTGTTGCCACATTTTTTACCGGGATAAGAGCCATCTTATCGGCATCGCGGTATTTAACACCGCGTTCCATCACAATGGGTTTACTCATAGCTTGCGTGTTCCAGTTGCGAATTACGAAGGAAAGCGTTTCAATTCAAGGGAATGTTGCATTTATCAACTATTTTTGAATTAGTGATACGCAGTATATCATTGAAACGGGCCAGAAAGCAGCCTGACAGGCTGGCAAAATGTAAAATAGTTGTTGTTTTGTGCCATTTGCCACAACATATGCCGTGGCAAAGTATGCGCGTATTTTCAGTCCGCGATGTACTCGTGCGGTGGGTTACCCAACAGCGCCAGAATGTTGGCCAGCAGCCTTGGGCGAATGCTCTCGGTCGTGGCTGTGCTATCCCACTGCGATACCTTCGCCATTTCCATTCCGGCATAACCACAAGGATTGATACGCAGGAAAGGCGACAAGTCCATATCCACATTGAGCGCTAAGCCGTGAAATGAACAACCTTTACGAATACGTAACCCCAAAGAGCAGATTTTCTTCTCTCCAACGTATACGCCTGGTGCATCGGCTCGCGGGTGGGCGTCAATACCGATTTCCGCAAGGGTATTCACAACGGTTTGCTCCAGCAGCGTAACCAGTTCGCGAACGCCAAGTTTACGACGCTTCAGGTTCAACAGCACATACATGACCTGCTGGCCCGGCCCGTGATAAGTCACCTGACCGCCACGATCGCTCTGGATCACCGGAATATCTCCCGGCATCAGTACGTGCTCTGCTTTACCTGCCTGACCCTGGGTAAAAACAGGATAATGCTCTACCAGCCAGATTTCGTCATAACTGTTTTCATCGCGGGTATCGGTGAATTCGTGCATGGCCAGAGAAACTGGCTCGTAAGGTTGAAGACCGAGCTGGCGGACAAGAATTTTATCCTGATACAAAACGGCATCTCCGTAGATACTCACATAGAGTAGAGAATATAAAAGAGGGGGAAAAGTATATCACAGGGGGGAGGGGTTACCCGAGCGGGGATGCAGCGGGTAACCAACAGGTTTTTACAGTACCATGCGTACGATATCGATATTGCCTAATTCTTCGTACAGCGTTTCAACCTGCTCAATGTGTGTAGCAGTAATAGTGATTGAGACCGAGTGGTAGTTGCCTTTGCTGCTCGGTTTTACCGTCGGAGAGTAATCACCTGGCGCATGGCGCTGTACCACTTCAACCACCTGATCAACCAGCTCAGGCAACGCCTGCCCCATTACTTTGTAAGTAAATGGAGTAGGGAATTCAAGCAGTTCGTTAAGTTTGGTTTTCATGTCAGCTCCGGCGTTACATCAATAAATAATAACTCCCACAGCGCGTGGGAGTTATCTGGATACCTAGTATATGGGGACGTAAATCACACTTTCAAGTGTTCGATTTTTAGCCAAACCAGTGATGGAACATTAATTTAATGTAATCAATGATTTTCCCAAAGAAGTTGCCTTCAGGGATTTCCTGCAGGACTACCAGCGGGCGCTGCTCAATGGTTTTGCCATCCAGCTGGAAGTTGATGGTGCCGACAACCTGGTTTTTCTGCAGTGGTGCGTGCAGTTCCGTGGTGTTCAGCACATAGCTTGCTTTCAGATCTTTCATGCGGCCGCGCGGAATAGTCAGGTAGACATCTTTATCTACGCCTAACGATGCACGATCGGTGTTACCAAACCAGGCGGGCTCAGAAGCAAACTCTTTACCGACTTTCAGTGGGTTCACGGTTTCAAAGAAACGGAAGCCCCAGGTCAGCAGTTTTTTACTTTCGGTTTCGCGACCTTTATAGGTGCGGCCACCCATGACGGCGGAGATCAGACGCATCTGGCCTTCGGTTGCGGATGCAACGAGGTTATAGCCAGCCTTGTCGGTATGACCGGTTTTGATACCGTCGACATTCAGGCTGTTATCCCACAGCAGGCCGTTACGGTTTAACTGACGGATGCCGTTAAAGGTGAACTCTTTTTCTTTATAGATAGAGTATTCGTTAGGCACGTCGCGAATCAGCGCCTGACCAATCATCGCCATGTCGCGAGCCGAGCTGTATTGACCGTCAGCATCGAGACCATGAACGGTCTGGAAGTGGGTGTTTTTCAGGCCCAGCGCGTTCACATAGCTGTTCATCAGACCGACGAAAGCATCCTGGCTACCGGCTGCGAAGTCCGCCATTGCCACGCACGCGTCATTCCCGGATTGCAGGTTGATACCACGGATAAGCTGAGAAACAGGAACCTGCATTCCTGGCTTCAGGAACATCAACGATGAACCTTTAAAGACCGGGTTACCTGTAGCCCATGCGTCATTGCCGACGGTGACCAGATCGGTTTCTTTGAATTTCCCGGCTTTCATCGCCTGGCCGATGACGTAGCTGGTCATCATTTTGGTCAGACTGGCGGGGTCGCGGCGAGTGTCAGCGTTCTGTTCTGCCAGAACTTTGCCTGAATTGTAATCAATCAGGATATATGACTCCGCATCGATCTGCGGAACACCCGGGATCATGGTTTTAATATTCAGGTCATCGGCATGGGCAGCAGAGAGAGAAGCTGCGCAGAGAGCCGCGGTGAGCGCCATACGCTGCACGAAACGAGCGGAAAAAGTGGTCTTCATGGTCTGAACTACGACGTCCGTGATGAAATTAAAAAAAGTGCCCTACTATAGCAAATGCAAAACGGGCAGGCATCTGACTTTCCGCGTGACTTTGTTAATGTCATTTACAGAAACTGACAGTTCAGATACCTGATTTACGTTATTACACGCCGGTGATGAAGGACTGTAATTGCGCCTCGGCTTGAAGACGCTGCTGCAATGTGGAGGCTTCAGCTTTGCTGGCGAACGGCCCCATCTGGATACGCCAGACTGCGCCGTTTTGTACCACCCGACCTGGGACGCCAAATTGCTGGCTTAAACGTTTTTGATACTGCTGCGCACGCGACTGCTCGCTGACTGCGCCAACCTGAACCACGTAGCGTCCGTTGGCTACTGCCGCTGGCGCAGGTGCAGCGACGGCGGCTGGTGTTGCTGCTGGTGCGGTTGGCGTTACCGGTGCGGTGGTGGTCGGTTGCGGAGCCGGAGTCGGCTCGCTACCTTCCAGCACGCCTGCAGCGAGCGTGGTCGGCGCACCGAGGAATCCACTGCTGTTCACTGGCGCACCGGTAGTATCATCGCTTTTCAACGTGGAATTGCTGATCGGACGAATATCGCCTTGCGGCTGACCCACATCCGATGGTGCAGGCATGCTGCCCATACTGCCACCGCCGCTTAAATCAGGACGCGCGGGCAGGGCATAGGTTTGTTTCGCTACCGTGGTACAAGCCATTCCCGGCCCGGACAATGAACCATCCTGGGCGACGATGATCGGGTCGATACGCACTTTGGTATTGTTGGAGGTATTCAGACGGTCGGCTGCTGCACGTGAAAGTGAAATCACGCGATCGTTGCCATAAGGGCCGCGATCGTTAATGCGCACGACAATCATCCTGCCATTTGCCAGGTTAGTTATTCTGGCATAGCTTGGGACTGGCAGCGTCGGATGCGCTGCAGTTAACTGCATCGGGTCGAACGCTTCACCAGACGCGGTTAAGTTGCTTCCGGGTTCCGCATCATAGATAGCGGCAAGCCCTGCCTGGCTAAAGCGGGAAGGGTCCTGGACGATTTTGTAGCTCTTACCATCACGCTGATAGTCCTGATTCGCCGTTGGGTTCAGGGGTTCAAAGCGCGGATCGGCCCCGCTGATTTCAACAATCGGACCATTACACACCGCAGGCTGCGGCGCGACAGCACCCTGTTGCTGACCATCATCACTCGAACACGCCGCGAGCATTCCTGCTGCGATGCAGATACCAAGCCACTGCTTACGCATTGCGTACCCCTTACACGCTTTTCGACAACATTTTTCTATGGGTATGGATCGACATAACAATCCCGAACCCAGCCATCAGCACGATAAGTGCCGAGCCTCCGTAACTAACCAGTGGGAGAGGAACGCCAACCACGGGCAGAATACCGCTCACCATACCAATATTTACGAAGACATAAACGAATAATATCAACATTAAACCACCCGCCATGACGCGACCAAAGGTGGTTTGCGCGTGGGCAGCGATCCATAACCCACGCATAATCAGCAAAATGTACAGCGCCAGCAGAATTAAGATCCCTACCAGACCCAGTTCTTCCGCTAATACCGCGAAGATAAAATCTGTATGACGTTCGGGTAAAAACTCAAGCTGTGACTGCGTACCGTGTAGCCAGCCCTTACCACGTAGACCGCCGGAGCCAATAGCAATTTTAGACTGAATGATGTGATAACCCGCACCCAGCGGATCGGTTTCCGGATCGAGTAACATCATGACGCGCTGACGTTGATAATCATGCATCAGGAAGAACCACAGTATCGGGATAAACGCCGCAACCAGGACTACCGCAACACCGATTAAACGCCAGCTCAAACCAGAAAGGAACAGAACAAACAGACCGGAAAGAGCGACCAGTATTGAAGTTCCGAGGTCTGGCTGGGCGGCCACCAGCAGGGTGGGCATAAATATCAACACCAACGCAATAGCGGTATTTTTTAGCGATGGCGGGCAAACATCACGGTTGATGAAGCGCGCGACCATCAGCGGCACGGCAATCTTGGCGATTTCGGAAGGCTGAAAACGCACAATCCCCAAATCCAGCCAGCGCTGCGCGCCTTTGGAGATAGCGCCGAAGGCATCTACTGCCACCAACAAAATGATGCAAAAGATGTAGAGATAGGGAGCCCAGCCTTCATAAACTCGGGGCGGGATTTGCGCCATCACCACCATGATGACCAGGCCCATCGCGATCTGACCGACCTTGCGCTCCATCATGCCAATATCCTGGCCGCTGGCGCTCCAGATGACCAGCGAGCTGTAAACCAGCAGCGCCAGCAAAATAAGCAACATCGTGGGATCGATGTGGATTTTGTCCCAGAATGTTTTTTTGTTCGGATTATCCGTCACGATTATTGGTCCTCCGCTGCTGCAACCGCGGGGTTTTCTGCAGGCAGATTGGTGTTATTGTCGCCCAACATAATGTGGTCAAGGATCTGGCGCATAATGGTACCCTCAGCCGGGCCCGCGCCACCGTTCTCAAGAATTATGGCGACAGCAACCTGGGGCTTATCATAGGGTGCGAAGGCCGTCATCAGCTTGTGGTCACGTAAGCGCTCGGCGATCTTATGTGCGTTATAGGTTTCATTGGCTTTCAGGCCAAAGACCTGTGCAGTACCGGATTTCGCCGCAATTTTGTAAGGTGCGCCAGCGAAATATTTGTGTGCAGTACCGTTAGGACGGTTGGCTACACCGTACATGCCGTCTTTTGCGATTTCCCAATAACCGGAATGAATGTCACCAACGGGTGGTTCGTGTGGCTGAATCCACGGCACTTGCTTGCCGTTTTCTGCTGTGCTCATCAGCAGATGCGGGACTTTTACCAAACCGTCGTTGATAAGGATCATCAGCGCTTTACTCATCTGGATAGGGGTTGCTGTCCAGTAACCCTGACCGATGCCGACCGGAATGGTATCACCCTGGTACCATGGCTTTTTGAACCGTTTTTGCTTCCACTCGCGGGTTGGCATGTTTCCGGCGCGCTCTTCGGCAAGATCGATACCCGTATATTGACCGTAGCCAAACTTGCTCATCCACTCTGAAAGGCGGTCTATCCCCATATCATAGGCGATTTGATAGAAAAACGTATCCGCCGACTCTTCCAGAGAACGGGTGATGTTCAGATGGCCGTGCCCCCATTTTTTCCAGTCGCGGTAACGTTTTTCAGAGCCCGGTAATTGCCACCAGCCCGGATCGAACAGACCAGTATTGCGGGTGATGACGCCTGCACTTAATGCAGAAACCGCGACGTAAGGTTTAACCGTCGAAGCAGGAGGGTAGACACCCTGAGTTGCGCGGTTAACCAATGGGGTATTCGGGTCATTGAGCAACCCGGAGTAATCTTTACTCGAGATACCATCGACAAACAGGTTCGGGTCGTAGCTCGGCATGGACACCAGTGCGAGAACGCCACCGGTACGCGGGTCGGTGACTACCACCGCGGCACGACTGCCCGCCAGCAGCGTTTCGATGTACTGCTGGAGTTTCAGGTCAAGGGTGAGATAGATATCGTGCCCGGCCTGCGGCGCCACTTCTTTCAGTTGGCGAATGACGCGGCCACGGTTGTTCACTTCAACTTCTTCATAACCCGTCTGGCCGTGAAGTACGTCTTCATAGTAGCGTTCAATACCCAATTTACCGATGTCGTGCGTCGCCGCGTAGTTGGCCAGCTTGCCGTCTTTGTCCAGGCGGTCCACGTCTTTATCGTTGATCTTCGATACGTAGCCAATGACGTGGGTCAGCGCAGAGCCGTAGGGGTAATAGCGGCGTTTATAGCCTTTAACTTCGACGCCGGGAAAGCGATATTGATTAACGGCGAACCGTGCCACCTGCACTTCACTGAGGTTAGTTTTTACCGGAATGGAGGTGAAGCGGTGTGAACGGGCGCGCTCTTTTTTAAAGGCGGCAATGTCGTCGTCCGTCAGGTCTACGACGTTACGCAGCGCGTCGAGGGTATCCTGAACGTTGTCGACCTTTTCCGGCATCATTTCTATCTGATAAATGGTGCGGTTAAGGGCGAGTGGAATTCCGTTACGGTCATAAATGATGCCGCGACTGGGGGCGATAGGCACCAGTTTGATGCGGTTTTCGTTCGAGCGAGTCTGATAATCAGTAAAGCGAACGATTTGCAGATTATAAAGGTTGGCGATCAGCACGCCGGTGAGCAGCAAAATCCCCAAAAAAGCGACCAGCGCCCGGCGCACAAACAGCGCGGACTCAGCCGAATAGTCGCGAAAAGAATTCTGTAGTTTCATCCGCTGCTTAATCTACTCAAGAATCAATGATCACTCACGGTGATAAGGATGGTTGGTGGTGATGCTCCACGCCCTGTACAGACTCTCCGCGACCAGAACCCGAACAAGAGGGTGAGGAAGGGTTAACGCAGAGAGTGACCAGCTTTGTTCCGCTGCCGCTTTACAGGCAGGAGAGAGACCTTCCGGCCCGCCAATCAACAGACTGACGTCACGACCGTCCAGTTTCCAGCGTTCCAGTTCAGTCGCCAGCTGCGGCGTGTCCCAGGGTTTACCAGGGATATCAAGGGTGACGATGCGGTTTTTGCCTGCGGCAGCCAGCATCTGCTCACCCTCTTTGTCGAGAATGCGTTTAATATCCGCGTTCTTGCCGCGTTTTCCTGCCGGGATTTCGATCAGCTCAAAGGGCATATCTTTCGGAAACCGACGGAGATACTCCGTAAACCCGGTTTGCACCCAGTCAGGCATTTTCGTACCCACAGCGACAAGTTGCAGCTTCACGCATTAACTCCAGAGTTTTTCCAGTTCATACAGGCGACGGCTTTCTTCCTGCATCACGTGGACAATCACATCACCGAGGTCAACGACGATCCAGTCTGCAACGTTCTCGCCTTCTACGCCGAGCGGCAGCAGACCAGCAGTGCGGGACTCCTGAACAACGTGGTCTGCGATAGACATTACATGGCGGCTGGACGTGCCGGTGCAGATAATCATGCAATCAGTGATGCTGGATTTGCCCTGAACGTCTAAGGCGATGATGTCTTGACCTTTCAGGTCATCAATTTTGTCGATTACAAAATCCTGAAGTGCTTTACCCTGCAAGTGTTCCCCCTGGGTGAAAAGAGTTAAAAACGTCTGTTAGTATACCTGAACCAGAGGCGATATCGGGACAAATGTCTCCGAAAGCGCTTTTGAAGTGCGCTATCATCCCACCCCACGCCGCAGAATGCATCGCCATTTTTGTAAAACAATTTCTGCAAAGCTCTGAAGGGCGGGAAAAGTCAGGTTGCGGAGAATAACAGCCTGTCATGGGGTGTCAATGGGAGAGAAGCCCTTCGGCAGAAAAAACAGTGCGTTCACTCCCCGTCGTGCCATACAGCCCGGCTGTTGAGCACTTTCAGAACCGCAAAATTGTCGCAAAAATCAATTGCGCTCCAGCAACCTTGTTCGATGCGAAAATGCCACATTGCTGCAGCCGGCATGGACAGCAGACGGGCGATCAACACGCTCAGAACACCCTGATGGCTCACCACCAGCAGGTTTTGGCACGTTTTGTAATCAGCGAGCTGAGCAATAAAGCGTTCCACGCGCTGGGAAAACGCCTGAAAGCCTTCACCATTGGTTGGCGTCGCATTCTGCCAGTCGTTACACCACACGGCGTAGTTTTCGGCGTCTTCTCGCGCCAGATCGCGATGATGGCGCATTTCCCAGTCACCAAAAAACATCTCATTGAGCTCAGGCATGTTGCGCACAGGGACCTCACGATCGCCTAAGATCAACTGCGTTGTATGGCGGGCACGTTCCAACTCGCTGCACAGAACGTTGTCGACAGGCACATTGCGTAACAGCGTACCCAGTGTTTGCGCCTGAGCGATACCCCGTTCCGTTAGCGGTGTGGGGGCATGGCCGCTGTATAAACCAGCGACATTGGCTTCAGTTTCTCCATGACGTACTAACCAGAGTCTCATTTTTTCCTCTTGAGGTTATTCGCACAAAACATGATGTTTGCCCTGATTGCGCAGAGATTTTTCACTAAAATACCTTTTTTTGCGTGGAGCGGCACGATGTCTTTATTGAAGAGCGCGCATGGTGGCAATACCCGAGAAGCCGCCGAACTGTTGGGCATCTCGCCTGAACAATTGTTGGATTTTAGCGCGAATATTAATCCGCTGGGTATGCCGGCAAGTTTAAAACGCGCGATCCTCGACAACCTGGACTGCGCGGAGCGTTACCCGGATGTTGATTACGCTAAACTGCATGCGGCGCTGGCGGAGCATCATCAGATTCCTGCCTCATGGATACTTGCCGGAAACGGCGAGACTGAGTCGATTTTCACTTTGGTGCAAGGTCTTAAACCACGTCATGCGATGATCGTGACGCCCGGGTTTGCTGAATATCGTCGGGCGCTGCAATGGGGAGACTGTACGATCCATGAGTTTGCGCTACGCGAAGACGATGGCTGGCAGCTTACCGATGCAATCCTCGATGCGTTAACCTCAGAGCTGGACTGCCTGTTTCTCTGTACGCCCAACAATCCCACTGGCTTGCTGCCCGATAACCGCCTGCTGCGGGAAATAGCCGCGCGTTGTGAGTTGCTTGGGATCAATCTGATCCTTGATGAAGCGTTTATCGATTTTATTGCCGGGGAGCCGGGGTTTATTCCGCTGCTTCGTGATAACCCGCATATTTGGGTGCTGCGCTCGCTAACCAAGTTCTATGCGATACCGGGGTTGCGGTTAGGGTATCTGGTCAACAGTAATGAACAGGCTGTGGCACAGATGCGCCGTCGACAAATGCCGTGGTCAATTAACGCATTTGCTGCACTGGCAGGCGAGATTATTTTACACGACAGCGCATATCAGCAGGCAACGTGGAAGTGGCTGGAGCAAGAGGGCGCGAGGTTTGATCGGCAGTTGAAAGAACTGCCCGGCCTGACGGTGTATCCTGGCAGGGCAAATTATCGCTTATTGCGCTGCGAGCGGGCGAATTTTGATCTGCAACGCGCAATGCTGGAACAACATGTCTTGATTCGCAGTTGTGCTAATTATCCGGGGCTGGATGCGCGCTATTATCGGGTAGCCGTTCGCAGCCAGGAAGAGAATGACAGCCTGTTGGCGGCTCTACGCAAGGTGCTTAGCGGTACAACCCCTGCTGATTGATATAGTCAAGCACTGCAGCTGGCATCAGGTCGTCGCACGGCTCGCCTTTTTCCAGACGCTCACGGATGAGCGTGGCGGAGATGTTAAACCACGGCGTTTCAGCCAGATAAATTTTCCCGCAAGGCAAGTTGTGCAGGTCATCTGGCGAATGGGTCAGATGATCCTCCAGCCACTGCTGGTGCTTTTCCTGCGCCATTTCGAGCGGATAGCCCGGACGTCGGCAGACAATGAGGTGGGTGTTACCCAGTATCGTGTGGTAGTCATGCCAGGACGGAAAGGTAAGCAGTGAGTCCTGGCCAATAATAAACGCTAATGGTACGTCCGGTCCTTGCTCCTCGCGCCACTCTTTGAGCGTTTGCGCGGTGTAGGAGGCGGTATCGCGTTTCAGTTCGCGTTCATCAAGGGAGAACAGCGGCTTATCGGCAATGGCCAGTTCAACCATGCGTTGACGTTGTTCGCCGGACGCTTCGGGTTGCGCACGATGCGGCGGCACATTATTGGGCATGATAATAACCCGGGAAAGGCCAATCAGATTCGCCAGAATTTCAACCGGTTTAAGATGACCATAATGCACCGGATCAAAGGTGCCACCGAACAGAGCCTGCAATGATTTCATATCAACCATCAATAAAAACATCGGCCAGCGATTTATGGCAGAGCAACAGGGAAAGCCCCTCAAGTTCCGCCCACACTGACTGACCATAGTCTTGTTTAAGCGTAATTTCAGTACGCGTTAACAGCGTTACAGCCTGACGCAACTGCGCAGGATTCAGCCGGTTTAGCGCGTCTCCCATCATACCCCGGCGATTTTGCCACACCCGGTGTTTATCAAACAACGTGCGTAAAGGCGTATGGGCTGACTGCCGTTTTAAGTTGACCAACAGCAGTAATTCACGCTGTATCGTGCGCAGCAAAATAACCGGCTCACTGCCTTCCAGGCGTAACTGTTGCAGAATGTGCAGCGCGCGTTTGCTTTTGCCCATCAGCAGCGCATCCACCCAATGGAACGGGGTAAAGTGCGCGGCATCGTTAACGGCTTTCTCCACGCGAGGCAGCGTTAGTTTGCCATCAGGCCAAAGCAATGCTAGCCGTTCCAGCGCTTGCGCCAGCGCTAACAGATTACCTTCATAGCAATAGCACAACAGCTGATTGGCTGCGTCATCCAGTTGTAGATTGTTAAGCTTCGCTCTGGCGGCGACCCAACGAGGAAGCTGTGCTTGCTCCGGCGTCTGGCAGCTTACCTGCACCGCATTATTGGCAAGTCCGGTATACCATGCGGCGTTTTCCTGCGCTTTAGTCAGTTTGTTGCCGCGAACGATCAGCTGCAGGTCGTCATGTAGCAGTGTGACGAGTGAAGCGAGCTGTTCGTTAATGGCGGCATTGGGGCCATTTTCAGGCAACTGCAAAAGTAGGGTTTGACGGCTGGCAAACAGGCTCATTGCCTGGCAGAGTGAAAAAATCTCTCCCCAGTCGGTGCTATTGTCCAGGGTGAAAGCGTGGTGTTCTTCGAACCCTTGTGTGGCGGCAGCCTGACGGATAGCGTCCTGGCTTTCCTGCAACAAGAGAGGATCGTTACCTAAGAGCAAATACGCCGCGCGCAGCCCCTCATTGAGCTGTGCGCGGAGTTGTTCAGGGTACAACTTGAGCATCAGTTACCCAGCGTGGTGGAAACACGCGCCGGAGATGACGCAGGCTCTGCGGCTTTTGTCGCCGCTGGCTTAGCATCATCATCAGCATTGGATGACAGAGTATCGGCCAGATGTACGCTTGGCAGCTTACGAATTAACTGTTCAGCCGCTTTGTCATACATCTCTTTAACGATCATCTCTTGCTCGTTATCCTTCGCCAGTGCAGCCTGTGGGTTGTCAAAGAACGAACGATAAACTTTGGCGCTGATTGGATAAATATCATGACCTGGAATCAGCACAGTAGCACTTACGGACATCACCATCTGGTATTCAGCCGTTTGACCGTTCTGGAATACCGACGCCGTATCCTGCGAAATGCTGACCGCGCCAAGACGTAAGGACGTCACATCTTTACGCATTGAGCCGTCTTCAAGCAGCGTAACGCCGTTCAGACGCAGCTGATTACGAACCGCGCGGCTTAATGGGCCGTTTGGATCCCCAGAGTCCAGAATCATGGTTTTCATTGAGGGTGGGACCTGCGTAGTATTACGCAGATGCCATCCACATCCGGCGGTGACAAGCACCGCCAGGGATAACAACAATGTTGTCAGAAGTCGCACGCTTCCTCCCGCGCTTAGCCAACGACCAGATTGAGGAGTTTACCCGGTACATAAATCACTTTACGTACGGTAACGCCATCAAGATATTTTGCTACCAGATGCTCCTGGCCAGCACGCTCACGAACCTGCTCTTCAGTAGCGTTTACCGGAACGGTGATTTTGCCACGTACTTTGCCGTTTACCTGAACCACAACCAGCGTTGAGTCTTCAACCATTGCCGCTTCGTCCGCCACCGGCCACGGTGCGTTGTCGATATCGCCTTCGCCTTTCAGTGCTTCCCACATCGTGAAGCAAACGTGTGGGGTGAACGGGTTCAGCATGCGAACGACGGCCAGTAAGGCTTCCTGCATCAGGGCTCTGTCTTGTTCGTCTTCCTGCGGTGCTTTCGCCAGCTTGTTCATCAGCTCCATAATCGCCGCAATTGCGGTGTTAAAGGTCTGACGACGACCAATATCATCGGTAACTTTAGCAATGGTTTTATGTACGTCGCGACGCAGCGCTTTTTGGTCTTCGCTCAACGCATCAACGTTCAGGGCAGCAACATCGCCTTTGGAAGTATGTTCGTAAACCAGCTTCCATACACGTTTCAGGAAGCGGTTCGCCCCTTCAACGCCGGATTCCTGCCATTCCAGCGTCATATCAGCCGGAGAAGCGAACATCATGAACAGACGTACCGTGTCAGCGCCGTAACGTTCAACCATAACCTGCGGGTCGATACCGTTATTTTTCGACTTGGACATTTTGCTCATGCCGGTATAGACCAGTTCATGGCCTTCTGCGTCCTGAGCTTTGACGATACGACCTTTTTCGTCGCGCTCAACGATGGCATCAACCGGAGAAACCCAGTTACGCTCGCCGTTTGCACCAACGTAATAGAACGCATCAGCCAGCACCATACCCTGGCACAGCAGCTGTTTGGCCGGTTCGTCAGAGTTGACCATGCCCGCATCGCGCATCAGCTTGTGGAAGAAGCGGAAGTAGAGCAGGTGCATGATGGCGTGTTCAATACCACCAATGTAGATATCAACTGGCAGCCAGTAGTTTGCGGCTTCTGGATCCAGCATCCCTTCGTTGTACTGCGGGCAGGTGTAGCGCGCGTAGTACCAGGAGGATTCCATAAAGGTATCGAAGGTGTCGGTTTCGCGCAGCGCAGGCATGCCGTTAACGGTGGTTTTTGCCCACTCCGGATCGGCTTTGATTGGGCTGGTGATGCCGTCCATAACCACGTCTTCCGGCAGAATAACCGGCAACTGATCTTCTGGCGTCGGCAGTACGGTACCGTCTTCCAACGTCACCATCGGAATTGGCGCACCCCAGTACCGCTGACGGGAAACACCCCAGTCACGCAGACGGTAGTTCACTTTACGCTCACCCACGCCTTTGGCTACCAGCTTGTCAGCAATGGCGTTGAAGGCAGCTTCGAAGTCGAGGTCGTCAAACTCGCCGGAGTTAAACAGCACGCCTTTTTCGGTCAGAGCTTGTTCGGACAGATCCGGCTCTGCGCCTTCAGCGGTCAGAATTACTGGTTTGATGGTCAGGCCATATTTTGTCGCAAACTCGTAATCGCGCTGATCGTGGCCCGGAACGGCCATGACTGCGCCCGTACCGTATTCCATCAGGACGAAGTTTGCTGCCCAAACGGGGATTTCTTCGCCAGTCAGCGGGTGAACGGCTTTAAAGCCCGTGTCGACGCCTTTCTTCTCCATGGTTGCCATTTCGGCTTCAGCAACCTTGGTATTGCGGCATTCGTCAATGAAGGCGGCCAGTTCTGGGTTATTTGCAGCAGCTTTCTGCGCCAGCGGGTGACCTGCGGCAACGGCCAGATAGGTCGCACCCATAAAGGTGTCCGGGCGGGTGGTGTAAACGGTTAGCGTGTTGTCGTAACCGTTCACATCGAAGGTGATTTCCACGCCTTCAGAACGGCCAATCCAGTTGCGCTGCATCGTTTTCACGGTGTCAGGCCAGTGATCCAGGTTATCCAGGTCACGCAGCAGTTCGTCAGCGTAAGCGGTGATTTTGATGAACCACTGTGGGATCTCTTTACGCTCGACTTTGGTATCGCAACGCCAGCAGCAGCCGTCGATAACCTGTTCGTTCGCCAGTACGGTCTGGTCGTTCGGGCACCAGTTGACCGCAGACGTTTTCTTGTACACCAGGCCTTTTTTGTACAGCTCGGTGAAGAATTTCTGTTCCCAACGGTAGTATTCCGGGGTGCAGGTCGCCAGCTCACGGCTCCAGTCGTAACCGAAACCCAGCATTTTGAGCTGGTTTTTCATGTATGCGATGTTGTCGTACGTCCACGGTGCTGGTGCGGTATTGTTTTTAACCGCAGCGCCTTCTGCAGGCAGACCGAACGCATCCCAGCCAATTGGCTGCAGTACGTTTTTGCCCAGCATGCGCTGGTAGCGGGCGATCACGTCACCGATGGTGTAGTTACGTACGTGGCCCATGTGTAGTCGACCAGAAGGATAGGGAAGCATAGACAGGCAGTAATACTTCTCTTTGCTCTCGTCTTCGGTAACTTCAAATGTGCGCTTCTCATCCCAGTGAAGCTGTACTTTGGATTCTATCTCTTCCGGGCGGTATTGCTCTTGCATGGCAGCCAGTGGTCCTGTTTTCAATACAGCTACAAACGTAGCTTTAGATGTGGTGTTTCAGATCCGCATAGCATAGCCCAAACGCCCGCGCCAAAACAGCCTTTCGCGCATTCAGCGTTGAATTCCCGCAAGGATAATTCTTGCACGAATTTACACACTCTGTGGACAGTCTTGCAAAGCGTAGCGTAAATAACGTCTATTATTATAGACAGTTAACGACCCAGGAGGCGAAGCGATGAACAAGGTTGCTCAATATTACCGTGAACTGGTGGCTTCACTGAGCGAACGTCTGCGTAATGGCGAACGCGATATTGATGCGTTGGTGGAGCAGGCGCGTCAACGAGTTATGCAGACCGGGGAGTTAACGCGAACCGAGGTGGAAGAGCTCACCCGGGCCGTCAGACGCGACCTGGAAGAGTTTGCTCTGAGCTATGAAGAAAGTCTCGATGAGGAGACAGACAGCGTCTTTATGCGGGTTATCAAGGAGAGTATCTGGCAGGAACTGGCCGATATTACAGATAAAACCCAGCTCGAATGGCGCGAGGTGTTCCAGGACCTCAGTCATCACGGGGTTTATCACAGCGGTGAGGTGGTCGGATTAGGTAATCTGGTCTGCGAGAAGTGCCACTTCCATTTAGCGGTTTACACCCCAGATGTGCTGCCACTGTGTCCGAAATGCGGACACGATCAGTTTCAGCGCCGACCGTTTGAGCCGTGATCGCTTATTGCCGGATGGCGACGCAAAGGGTCTTATCCGGCCTACAAATTGCACGATTTTGTAGGCCGGATAAGCGTTAGCGCCATCCGGCGTGTATTAGGCGTAAAACTTCAGCCGTTCTGCCAGCAAATCGACAAACCCTTCGCGATCCACGTCTACCATTACGGTGGCGTTTGGCTTATTGCCGCTCAGGGAGTAGTAATCCACCACGGTCATTCCCTGGGTATATTTACCCTGAGTTTCCACGCCGACCCAGCGTTCAACGGTGGTAAACAGTTCAGGTTTCAGTAGCCAGGCAATGGTGCATGGATCATGCAGTGGCGCGCCGATGAATCCCCATTTTTCATCTTTATGATACTCAAAGAAGAAGTCGAGTAGTTCAGCCACGATCGTCGAAACAGGGTTGCCGATAGCGCGGAACCGCTCGGTATCTTCGCGATGTATTTGCGCTTTATGCGTGACGTCCAGACCAGCCATCACCACTGGAATGCCAGACTGGAATACGATTTCAGCGGCTTCAGGATCCACGAAAATATTGAACTCGGCGGCGGGCGTCCAGTTTCCGAGGCCCATCGCACCACCCATAATTACGATACGGGCGATTTTGGCGTGCAGCTCAGGATGGCTATTCAGAAGCAATGCGACGTTAGTCTGCGGCCCGGTGGAGACAATGGTCATCAGTTCCGGGCTTTCACGCAGGGTTTTCGCCATCAGTTCCACGGCGGTACAGTCTTGTGGCGCAAAAGTGGGTTCCGGCAGCGCCGGGCCATCCAGCCCACTCTCGCCGTGAACGTTATCGGCGATAATCAGATCGCGCATTAGTGGTTTCACTGCGCCACCAGCTACTGGTATATCCGTACGGTTGAGCAACGTTAACATGCGCAACACGTTACGCAGCGTTTTGTCAGGTGTCTGGTTACCGGCTGATGAGGTTATCGCTTTCACATCCAGTTCTGGTGAGGCGAGGGCGAGCACAATTGCGATAGCGTCGTCATGACCCGGATCGCAATCAAACAGGATAGGAAGTGCCATTGTTGCTCCTTGTAAGTGGGACTTTGTGACAAGGTTAACGCTGGGCTGTATGTGTTTCGAGAGGCGAAGGGATAAAGCGTGAGGTGGCGCGCACATGGAGGTGCGCGCCAGCAAGATTAGTGCAGTATTTTCGCGAGGAAGTCTTTGGCGCGGTCCGATTTCGGATTAGCGAAGAACTCTTCTTTCGGTGAGTCTTCAACAATTTTCCCTTCATCCATGAAGATCACCCGGTTCGCCACTTTACGCGCAAAGCCCATTTCGTGGGTAACCACCATCATGGTCATCCCTTCATTGGCCAGTTCAACCATAACATCCAGTACTTCGTTGATCATTTCAGGATCAAGCGCCGAGGTCGGTTCGTCAAACAGCATGGCGATAGGATCCATGCACAGCGCTCGGGCGATAGCGACACGCTGTTGCTGGCCCCCTGAGAGCTGAGCTGGAAACTTCTCCGCATGTGCTGACAGACCAACGCGTTCCAGTAACTTTTGCGCTTTGTCGCGGGCCGGCTTTTTATCGCGCTTGAGCACTTTTACCTGCGCCAGAGTCAGGTTCTCAATGATCGACAGGTGAGGGAACAGTTCAAAGTGCTGGAACACCATACCAACGCGAGAGCGCAGTTTGGCCAGATCGGTTTTTTTGTCGTTCACCACGGTACCATCAACGGTGATGACGCCTTGTTGTACCGGCTCCAGCCCGTTCACCGTTTTGATAAGCGTTGATTTACCGGAACCTGACGGGCCGCAGACCACAACCACTTCCCCTTTTTTCACTTCCGTGGAGCAGTCGGTCAGCACCTGAAAGTGACCATACCATTTAGAAACATTTTTCAGGGTAATCATTAAACTGTCCTTTTCTTCAAATAGCTGACCAACAACGATGCGCTCAGACTGAATACAAAATAAACGGCGCCAGCAAACAGGATCATTTCAACCTGTGTGCCGTCACGCTCGCCAATGGTGGAGGCGGTACGGAAGAAGTCTGCCAGACTTAATACATAGACCAGCGAGGTATCCTGGAAGAGTACGATGCCCTGGGTTAGCAGCAGCGGTACCATCGCGCGGAATGCCTGCGGCAGAATAATGAGCTTCATCGACTGCCAGTGGGTCATCCCTAGCGCCAGCGCGGCGCTGGATTGCCCACGAGAAATACTCTGGATACCGGCACGGATAATCTCGGAATAGTACGCGGCTTCAAACATCGAAAACGCGACCATTGCTGAGATCAGGCGAATATCGGTTTTTGGCGACAGACCCAGTACGTTTTGCAGGAAGCCGGGCACAATCAGGTAGAACCACAGCAGCACCATGACCAGCGGAATAGAACGAAATACGTTGACGTAGCCTTTCGCAAACCAGGCTATCGGCGCGAAGCTGGACAGACGCATGACGGCCAGGATAGTTCCCCATACGATACCAATGACTACCGCCGTAACGGTGATTTTCAGCGTGATCATCAGCCCGTCCAGCAGATACGGCAGGGAAGGGATGATAGAACTCCAGTCAAATTCGTACATTATTTGCCTCCCAAATTGCCAGGCAGGCGGATTTTACGTTCAACGAGATTCATCACCAGCATGATGACGGCGTTAATCAGCACGTAAGCCAGAGTGATAGCGGTAAACGATTCCCATGCGTGGGCGGAGTAATCCAGCAGTTTGCCCGCCTGTGCCGCCATATCGACCAGGCCGATGGTGGAGGCGATCGCGGAGTTCTTCACCAGGTTCATCATCTCTGAGGTCATTGGCGGAACAATCACGCGGTATGCGTTTGGCAACAGAACATAGCGGTAGGCCTGCGGTAACGTCAGCCCCATCGCCAGTGCGGCGTTTTTCTGCCCACGAGGCAGAGACTGAATAGCGGCGCGAACCTGTTCGCAGACGCGCGCGGCGGTAAACAGCCCCAGACAAAGCATTGATGAGAGGAAGAACTGGATGTTGGGATCCAACTCAGCCTTGAACCACATCCCAATGTTTTCCGGCAGCAGTTCCGGAATAACCAGATACCAGGTAAAAAACTGGACGATGAGCGGAACGTTACGAAACAGCTCAACGTACAGCGTGCCGATCCCAGAAAGGAAACGATTTGGAACGGTACGTAAGATGCCGAATAAAGAGCCTATGAGGAAAGCGATAATCCAGGCGGTGATGGATAACGCGACAGTGACCTGGAAACCACTCCAGAGCCAGCCGAGATAGGTGGTGTTGCCGAACGGGGCTTGTTGTAAAAAAATACCCCAGTTCCAGTCTATAGACATAAATCTACTCCAGAAAAAAAAGGGTAGCAGCGCTACCCTCGAAGATTGTTATTCGGCGTTTTGCGGTTTTCAGGCCTGATGGGGAACGACCATCAGGCTTATAGTCTGTCCGTGCCGAGTAACAATCGAGAGGGAGGGGAAGCCTCCCATTTATTTTAGTTAGTTAAGCGCTTTATCATTTGGTTCTTTGAACAGGGCTTTCATCTCGTCTGACAGTTCGAAATTCATGTTCAGGTTCTTCGGCGGAATTGGGTTTTTAAACCACTTATCAAACCATTTCTCAGCTTCGCCTGAGGTTTGCGCCTTGGCGATAGTGTCGTCCATCAGCTTTTTGAACTCAGGATCATCTTTGCGCAACATACAGCCGTAGGCTTCCTGAGACTGTGGCTTGCCGACGATCTCCCAGTTGTCTGGTTTCTTCGCTTTCGCGCGCTCGCCAGCCAGCAGGGCGTCATCCATCATAAAGGCAACGGCACGACCGCTTTCCAGAGTACGGAAAGAGTCACCGTGGTCTTTCGCGCTGATGATGCGCATATCCATTTTTTGTTCTTCATTCAGCTTGTGCAGCAGAACTTCGGAGGTGGTACCCGAAGTCACGACTACGGCTTTACCTTTCAGATCGGCGAAATCTTTGACGTCGCCGCCTTTTTTCGCCAGCAGACGGGTGCCGACAACGAAAATGGTGTCAGAGAAAGCGGCTTGTTTTTGGCGCTCGACGTTGTTGGTGGTGGATCCACATTCAAAATCGAAGGTGCCGTTTTGCAGCAGCGGGATACGGTTTTGTGAAGTAATCGGGATCAGTTTCACCTGCAGATCAGGCTTGTTCAGCTTTTTCTTCACGGCGTCAACGATCGCGTTGGAGTAATCCTGTGAATAACCGACCACTTTTTGCTGATTATCGTAGTAAGAAAACGGTACTGATGATTCACGGTGGCCGACAACGATCACGCCATTTTTGGCGATCTTATCCAGCGTGCTGCCTGCCGCTGGTGCTGCGTCTTCTGCGTGCGCCAGACCGGCGGACATTCCCATGACCAGCATGGCAGTGGCGAGCTTACGTAATTGCATATCCAACTCCTTTATCGTCTGCGCCAGGGACGCATTGATACCCATTGTGATGTTGTTATTGTTTGCTACTAAAACGTGCAGTCTTGTATGTGTTTGTTAACATTTAGTTTGGATGAATGTAAAGAATTTGCTGTGTTATTGTTTATTTTTGCGAAGTGCGCCGCACCATTTGGGGGCAAAAATATCTTGTTGCACTTTTCAGGTGCTACCGGCGCTCAACTTTGGTGCGACCAGGTTGCACATTCAGCCAAAACAGCGTTTGCCTTGTAGAACAAAGCAATAGACGTGCCAGAATGGTCTTTGGGAGGGGGAAGTAGGCCTGATAAGCGTAGCGCCATCAGGCACGATGCTGCACAACTGCCGGATGGCGGCGTACCGCCTTATCCGGCCTGCATTTGATGGGGCACTGTTTTACTTACGACGTTGACGCAGACTCATTACCACTGCGCCAAAGCCAAACAGCGCGGTTAGCAGCCAGAGCGGCCAGTTTCCGGTACGGGCATAAGGGGTTAAGCCCGTCGTTGGCGTCACGCTGGTGGTCAGCACCTGACGGGTAAACTGCGGGATCATCGCCTGAACTTCGCCCTGTGGACCAATCACCGCCGTAATACCGTTGTTGGTGCTACGCAGCAGAGGTCGCGCCAGCTCCAGGGAACGCATACGCGCCATCTGGAAGTGCTGCCACGGGCCAATAGATTTACCAAACCATGCATCGTTAGAGATAGTCAGCAGGTAGTCCGTATCCGGGCGGAAGTTATCCCGTACCTGTTCGCCAAGAATGATTTCGTAGCAGATGGCAGCGGTCAGCTTAAAGCCGTGTGCATGCAACTGTGGCTGTACATAAGGACCGCGGCTGAACGAAGACATTGGCAGGTCAAAGAATGGCGCTAGCGGGCGCAGGATAGATTCCAGCGGGACAAACTCGCCAAACGGTACCAGATGGTTTTTGTTGTAGCGGTTGCTGGAGTCGTAGCTGTATGGGTTGTCTTTACCCAGTGTGATGATGGTGTTGTAAGTGTCGTAACGATTCTGCTTGTTCAGACGCGCGTCTACAATACCGGTAATCAGCGTGCTATTTTTCGATTTCAGCAGGTCATCCATCATACTCAGAAAACGCTGCTGGTTAATTTCCAGGTCCGGAATAGCGGATTCTGGCCAGATGATGAGCTGTGATTTGCCCATCTCAGGCTGGGTGGCGTCGAGATAAATCTTCAGGGTGTTGAGTAACTGGCCTTCATCCCATTTGAGCGACTGCGGGATGTCACCCTGCACCATCGAGACCTGGGTGGTTTTTTCCGGCTCCAGCGTGTACCACTGAATATAACGTAGCGGGAAGGGCAGAGCGAAAAGCACCACGGCGGCAGCCAGCGGCTTCCAGTTACGCGTTACCAGTGCAAGTGCCAGCAGGCCGCTAACCATCATCAGCAGGAAGTTTATCGCCTCAACGCCCATTACCGGCGCCAGCCCTTTTAACGGACCGTCGATCTGGCTGTAGCCGAATTGCAACCACGGAAAACCGGTCAGTACCCAGCCGCGTAGAAATTCAGTGATTTGCCAGACTACCGGCGCGGCAATCGCTACACGTGTCCAGGTAGTTTTCGGCCACAGACGCGCCAAAACGCCGGCAAACAGGCCAGTGTAGAGGGAAAGGTAAGCAGCAAGCAGAACCACGAGGAAGACGTTAACGGGGCCCGGCATACCGCCAAACTGCGCGATACTGACGTAAACCCAGTTGATGCCTGAGCCAAACAGTCCCAGTCCCCAGAAATAGCCGATAGCGGCAGACTGGAGCGGACGGCGGTTGAAGGTGAGAGCCTGCAGGCCCATCAGCGAAACAATCGCAGCGGGCCAGATGTCATACGGTGAGAAAGCCAGTGTCCCGCAGGCACCGAATAATAACGCCAGCAGCAGGCGAATGCGCTGGCGTTCAATTAAAGGGGCAAATGCCATGTAGTCTTAGATCCAGTTTCGGGTTTATTCGTCCAGTTTGGGCTGGGGTGAGTCGTCCGGAATTCTGACATGAACCTGAATAATACGACGGCTGTCGGCCATTGCCACTTTGAACTGGTAACCATCAATGTCGATGGTCTCTCCACGCGCGGGCAGATGACCGAAGGCCTGCATGACCAACCCGCCAATGGTATCCACTTCTTCATCGCTGAAATGCGTGCCGAAAGCTTCATTGAAGTCTTCAATCGGCGCCAGCGCACGAATAGTCCAGGTGTGGCGACTGAGCTGACGGAAATCAATATCGTCTTCTTCGTCGTACTCATCTTCAATTTCACCGACAATCAGTTCAAGGATGTCCTCAATGGTCACCAGACCTGAGACACCGCCAAACTCGTCGATGACGATAGCCATATGATAACGCTGGGAGCGGAACTCTTTCAGCATGCGGTCAACCCGCTTGCTTTCAGGGACGACAACCGCCTGGCGTAACACTTTCTCCATGCTGAAGGCTTCGGCATCGCTACGCATAAATGGCAGCAGATCTTTGGCCATCAGAATCCCTTCAATGTGATCCTTGTCTTCGCTAATTACCGGGAAACGCGAGTGGGCAGACTCGATAATGACATCGAGGCATTCGTCCAGAGTTTGGTTGCGTTTCAGGGTAATCATCTGGGAGCGAGGGATCATGATGTCGCGAACGCGTTGGTCCGCAATATCCATTACCCCTTCGAGCATATCGCGCGTATCTTCATCGATAAGGTCGTTTTGCCCGGAATCACGGATCAGCTCCAACAGTTCGTCGCGGTTTTTCGGTTCACCGTGGAAAAGTTGGCTCAGTAACAGGGAAAAAAATCCCTTTTTGCTGTTTAAGGTGTCACTACTGTGTGAATTGTCGTCGCTCATGGCGTCGTATGGGTTCTCATGTTAGTTAATACAAAGCGCGTCATGCGTTTACTCAGCTGTTGACGGCATATCTCTTCATTGTACTTCAAACCTTGTAGGCCTTATCAGGCCTACAAGATGTCGAAATGCTTACTCTTTCTCGGCAATGTACGGATCCTCATAGCCCAGAGCAAGCATAATCTCTGTTTCGAGGGATTCCATCTCTTCCGCTTCATCGTCTTCAATATGGTCGTAGCCGAGTAAATGCAGGCTACCGTGCACCACCATGTGTGCCCAGTGGGCCTCAAGCGGTTTGCCTTGCTCCTGCGCTTCTTTCTCAACCACCTGACGGCAGATGATCAAATCGCCCAGTAGCGGCATCTCAATGCCCGGCGGGGCTTCAAATGGGAAAGAGAGCACGTTGGTGGATTTATCCTTCCCGCGATAGGTTAGGTTCAGGTCGTGGCTTTCCGCGTCATCGACCAGACGAATCGTCACTTCAGATTCTTCCTGAAATTGGGGGATCACCGCATCCAGCCAGCCCTGAAACTGACTTTCTGTTGGCAAACCGGATTCGTCTTCACATGCCAGCTGTAAATCGAGGATAACCTGACTCATTTTTGTTCCTGCTCCTGAGCTTCGCGCTTGCGTTCTGCAGCCTGCTCGGCTTTGCGTTTCTGTTCTGCTTCTTCCCAGGCTTCATACGCCGTGACGATACGGGCGACCACCGGGTGGCGCACCACGTCTTCGCTATGGAAGAAATTAAAACTAATTTCGTCGACTTCAGCCAGCACTTCAATGGCATGACGCAGACCGGATTTGGTGCTACGCGGCAGGTCAATCTGGGTGATATCGCCAGTGATGACCGCTTTGGAGTTAAAGCCGATACGGGTCAGGAACATTTTCATCTGTTCGATGGTGGTGTTCTGGCTTTCATCAAGAATGATGAACGCATCGTTCAACGTACGACCGCGCATATAGGCCAGTGGCGCAACTTCAATGACGTTACGCTCAATCAGCTTTTCAACCTTTTCAAAGCCGAGCATTTCGAAAAGCGCGTCATACAGCGGTCGTAAATACGGATCGACTTTCTGGCTGAGATCTCCTGGCAGGAATCCCAGTTTTTCGCCCGCTTCCACTGCCGGACGGGTCAGCAGAATGCGACGGATCTCCTGACGCTCAAGCGCATCAACCGCAGCGGCAACCGCGAGATACGTTTTACCCGTACCCGCAGGGCCAACGCCAAATGTGATGTCGTGGTCGAGGATATTCGCAATGTACTGTGCCTGGTTCGGCGTGCGCGGCTTAATTACTCCACGCTTGGTTTTGATGTTCACCGCTTTGCCAAATTCAGGCACGCTGTCTGCGCTTTGCTCAAGCACACGCGCTTCTTTGATCGCCAGATGAATTTGTTCAGGCTCGATGTCCTGCGTCTGACCGCGCATTGGGGCGGTATCGACGTACAGGCTACGTAAAATATCTGCCGCAGCGGTGACGCAAATTGGACGACCGGTCAGTTTAAAGTGGTTGTCACGGCGGTTAATTTCGATGCCGAGGCGACGTTCCAGCTGTTTGATGTTGTCATCAAATGGGCCGCAAAGGCTCAACAGGCGGGCGTTGTCTGCGGGTTCAAGGGTGATTTCGCGAGTGTCTATGTTCAAACTGTTCCTCTTAAGCATGTCTCGCCGGACGCTGAACATTTACCGGCATCTAAGGAAATTATTCACGCCATGGGGGAAAGGCGCAAGCATTGCAGCAAATATGGGGATGATAGGGCAGATTACAAGACCCGCCGGGACAGCGAGCCCAGGATTGTAGGCCCGATAAGTGTAGCGGTATCGGGCCTTTTTTACGTTTTTCAGCAGGATTAAGGCTGATAAATACCGACGCCCAGATCGTTTTCTTTGCGGGTACGCGCAATGACCGATTCAGGGGATTCTGCGATACGCAGACCCATTTCGTCCTCGGTACGCACCACTTTACCGCGCAGGGAGTTAGTCCAGACATCGGTAATTTCTACGTCTACGAACTTACCGACCATGTCCGGGTTGCCTTCAAAGTTCACCACACGGTTATTTTCGGTACGGCCTGACAGTTCCATGATGCTTTTACGCGATGTGCCTTCAACCAGAATGCGCTGGGTCGTGCCGACCATACGGCGGCTCCAGGCCATAGCTTGCTGGTTGATACGCTCCTGTAGAATGTACAGACGCTGTTTCTTCTCTTCTTCCGGTACGTCGTCAACCATATCGGCGGCAGGGGTGCCAGGACGCGCAGAGAAAATAAAGCTGTAGCTCATGTCAAAATTGACGTCAGCAATCAGCTTCATGGTCTGCTCGAAATCCTGCGTGGTCTCACCCGGGAAGCCAACGATGAAGTCGGAGCTAATCTGGATATCCGGACGCGCAGCGCGCAGTTTGCGGATGATCGCTTTGTATTCCAGCGCGGTATGGGTACGCCCCATCAGGTTCAGTACGCGGTCTGAACCGCTCTGTACCGGCAGATGCAGGAAGCTCACCAGCTCTGGCGTATCGCGATAAACTTCAACGATATCATCGGTGAATTCGATCGGATGGCTGGTGGTGAAGCGGATACGATCAATGCCGTCGATCGCGGCCACCAGACGTAACAGATCGGCAAAAGATCCAATCGTGCCGTCGTAGTTCTCACCACGCCAGGCGTTCACGTTTTGCCCCAGCAGGTTCACTTCACGCACGCCTTGGGCTGCAAGCTGGGCGATTTCAAACAGAATATCATCCGCCGGACGGCTGACTTCCTCACCGCGGGTGTAGGGCACCACGCAGTAAGTACAATATTTATTACAACCTTCCATGATAGACACAAACGCGCTTGGACCTTCAGCACGCGGTTCCGGCAGGCGGTCGAACTTTTCGATCTCCGGGAAACTGATATCAACCACCGGGCTACGGGTCGTGCTTCCACGCACTTTGTTGATCATTTCCGGCAGGCGGTGTAGCGTTTGCGGCCCAAAAATAATATCGACGTAATGCGCGCGCTGGCGAATATGATCGCCTTCCTGAGACGCAACACAGCCACCGACCCCAATGATGAGCTTGGGATTTTTCTCTTTTAACAGTTTCCAGCGGCCCAGTTGATGGAACACTTTTTCCTGAGCCTTCTCACGGATTGAGCAGGTATTCAGCAGCAGCACATCCGCTTCTTCCGCCACGTCAGTCAGTTGATACCCATGAGTGGCATCCAGCAGATCGGCCATCTTCGATGAATCGTATTCGTTCATCTGACAGCCCCAGGTTTTAATATGGAGTTTTTTGGTCATCGACTTGCTCTTGCGAAATTGTGGCTGAAATGCAGGGCGCATAGTGTACTGCTTTGGCGCGGTTGTGACCAGTATGACGGATGTCAGCCTCAAGGGGTAAAAAATCCTGTAAACTTACACAATACATGTAACTGGATAATTGACCATGACAAATCAACCAACGGAAATTGCCATTGTCGGCGGGGGGATGGTCGGCGGCGCGCTGGCGCTTGGACTGGCGCAGCATGGATTTACGGTAACGGTCATTGAGCATGCCGTTCCCGCGCCGTTTGTGGCTGATGGACAGCCTGATGTCAGAATTTCTGCCATTAGTTCCGCGTCGGTGTCGTTGCTAAAAGGGCTGGGCGTCTGGGATACGGTGCAGGGGATGCGCAGCCATCCTTATCGTCGACTGGAAACGTGGGAGTGGGAAAATGCCCATGTGATGTTTGATGCCGCCGAGCTTAAGCTGCCTCTGTTGGGCTATATGGTGGAAAACACGGTCCTGCAACAGGCGCTCTGGCAGGCGCTGGAAGCTCACCCCAAAGTCACGCTGCGCGTACCGACGTCCCTGATTTCTTTGCATCAACATAACGATCGACATGAGCTTGAGCTGGCAGGCGGCGAAACCATCAGCGCGAAGCTGGTCATCGGCGCCGATGGTGCCAACTCTCAGGTGCGAAAAATGGCCGGGATTGGTATCCATGCCTGGCAGTACGCGCAGTCCTGTATGTTGATAACCGTGCAATGCGAAAATTCACCGGGAGACAGCACCTGGCAGCAATTTACGCCTGACGGCCCGCGCGCGTTTTTACCGCTGTTTGATAACTGGGCCTCGTTGGTGTGGTACGACTCACCGGCTCGCATCCGCCAATTGCAAGCGCTGAATATGCCGCAATTGCAGACGGAGATTGCTAAACATTTTCCATCGCGACTCGGTAAGGTGATGCCAGTGGCTGCGGGGGCGTTCCCGCTTACGCGTCGTCATGCGCTGCAATATGTGCAACCGGGGCTGGCGCTGGTAGGTGATGCCGCGCATACCATTCATCCGCTGGCGGGGCAGGGCGTTAATCTGGGCTTTCGTGATGTCGATGCGTTGATTGATGTGCTGGTGAACGCGCGCAGCTACGGTGAATCCTGGGCCAGTCAGCCGGTGCTCAAGCGCTATCAGAATCGCCGTATGACTGACAATTTCATCATGCAAAGCGGTATGGATCTGTTCTATGCCGGATTCAGCAATAACCTGCAGCCGCTGCGCATCATGCGTAATCTCGGGCTCATGGCCGCAGAGCGCGCTGGCGTACTGAAACGTCAGGCACTGAAGTATGCGTTAGGGTTGTAATTCAGGCAGGCCTACGGGGAAAATACGTAGGCCTGATAAGCGGAGCGCCATCAGGCGATAAATGCAGAAAAGCAAAAAGCTCGCCGAAGCGAGCTTTTTTAATATGGCTGGGGTACGAGGATTCGAACCTCGGAATGCTGGTATCAGAAACCAGAGCCTTACCGCTTGGCGATACCCCAACGGGTGCACCCACAGAGTGGACGACTTTTTGAAATTGGCTGGGGTACGAGGATTCGAACCTCGGAATGCTGGTATCAGAAACCAGAGCCTTACCGCTTGGCGATACCCCAACAATTTTTTTGGATTTACCGAACGAGTCGATACGTCCTTAATATGGTGGCTACGACGGGATTCGAACCTGTGACCCCATCATTATGAGTGATGTGCTCTAACCAGCTGAGCTACGTAGCCAAATACTAACATTTTCTTCGATGGCTGGGGTACCTGGATTCGAACCAGGGAATGCCGGTATCAAAAACCGGTGCCTTACCGCTTGGCGATACCCCAATGACCGTTGCGGTGAACCGCTATATCGAAGAAAAAATGGCTGGGGTACCTGGATTCGAACCAGGGAATGCCGGTATCAAAAACCGGTGCCTTACCGCTTGGCGATACCCCATCCGTGCAACGCTTACGGGTGAATGGTGCGGGAGGCGAGACTTGAACTCGCACACCTTGCGGCGCCAGAACCTAAATCTGGTGCGTCTACCAATTTCGCCACTCCCGCAAAAAAGATGGTGGCTACGACGGGATTCGAACCTGTGACCCCATCATTATGAGTGATGTGCTCTAACCAGCTGAGCTACGTAGCCATCTTTTTTTCGCGTAACCTTATCGGCGTTGCGGGGCGCATTATGCGTATTGAGCCTTGAAGCGTCAACCCCTTTTTCATTGAAAATAGCTGGAATGTGACTGTTTGGTTAGGTTGCGAACAGCATGACGCAATATTCGGCAATTATTAGTTATTAATTGTTTTTTTGCACAGAAAACAAACATAAAAAAAGAGCCCCGCAGGGCTCTTATCTAAGGATTAACTTATTTATAAGCGGACTGGTGTACGCCAACGGCACGGCCAGATGGATCGTTCATGGTTTTAAACGCCTCATCCCATTCGATCGCCTTGGCAGAAGAACAGGCAACCGACGGCCCGCCAGGCACACATTCCGCTGCACTCGCTACCGGGAACAACTCTTCGAAAATCTCACGGTACAAATACGCTTCTTTTGACGATGGCGTGTTGTACGGGAAACGGAAGCTGGCGGTTTCCAGTTGTTGGTCAGAAACTTGTTCTGCAGCCACCTCTTTCAGGGTGTCAATCCAGCTGTAACCGACACCGTCAGAGAACTGCTCTTTCTGACGCCATGCGACGCTTGCCGGCAGGTAGGACTCAAAACATTCGCGCAGAACGTGTTTTTCCATTTTGCCGTTGCCGCACATTTTGTCCTGCGGGTTGATGCGCATCGCCACATCAAGGAATTTCTTATCCAGGAAGGGCACGCGAGCTTCTACACCCCAGGCCGACATGGCTTTGTTGGCACGGGCGCAGTCGAACATATGCAGCGCTTGCAGCTTGCGCACGGTTTCTTCGTGCAGTTCTTTTGCATCTGGCGCTTTGTGGAAATAGAGATAGCCGCCAAACACCTCGTCCGAACCTTCACCCGACAACACCATTTTAATACCCATCGCTTTAATTTTACGCGACATTAAGTACATTGGCGTCGAGGCGCGAATCGTCGTGACATCGTAAGTTTCGATGTGGTAAATCACGTCGCGGATCGCATCCAGACCTTCCTGCACGGTGAAGTGGATCTCATGGTGCACGGTCCCCAGATGGTTCGCCACCTCTTGCGCAGCTTTCAGATCCGGAGCGCCTTCCAGGCCGACGGCGAAGGAGTGCAGCTGTGGCCACCAGGCTTCGCTACGTTCCTGATCTTCAACACGGCGTGCCGCGTATTTTTTAGTTATCGCGGAAATGACAGATGAATCCAGACCACCGGACAACAGAACTCCATAAGGAACATCTGACATCAGGTGACTTTTCACCGCATCTTCCAGCGCCTGGCGCAGCTCGTTTTTATCGGTAACGTTGTCTTTGACGGCATCGTATTCAAACCAGTCGCGCTGGTAGTACTGACGAATTTCACCGTCTTTACTCCACAAATAGCTACCGGCCGGGAATTCTTTGATTGTGCGGCAGACAGGAACCAGCGCTTTCATCTCAGACGCAACGTAGAAGTTACCGTGCTCGTCGTAACCCATATACAGCGGGATGATCCCGATATGATCGCGACCGATCAGGTAGGCGTCCTGCTCGCTGTCGTACAGGGCAAAAGCAAACATGCCTTGCAGGTCATCGAGGAACGCGGGTCCTTTTTCCTGATACAGCGCGAGGATAACTTCGCAGTCGGAACCGGTCTGGAACTGGTAGCGATCGCCGTATTCAGCACGCAGTGTCTGGTGGTTATAAATTTCACCGTTAACCGCCAGGATATGTGTCTTCTTCACGTTGTACAGCGGCTGAGCACCGGCATTGACGTCGACGATGGACAGACGTTCGTGCGCCAGAATGGCGTTATCACAGGCGTAAATACCTGACCAGTCCGGGCCGCGGTGGCGCATCAGACGAGACAGTTCCAGGGCTTTTTTACGCAGTTCAACTGCGTCAGTTTTAATATCGAATACGCCAAAAATAGAACACATAACCTTCTCCGTTAACCTGTTGCGTGATGCTTTTTAAGTTTGCTTGATAAAGAAAATGCCGCAAAGCTGGAGAGGGCGCAAGCGAATTACGGGTCAGAAAATAAAAAACGCAATGGTCATTGTGGATTGATGAAAAAAGAATATGTAATGAGCGCTATTATTGATGAATCAGCAGTGAAATGGTGATTTTATTGAATGGATGTATTTTTCAAGCCGGATAACTTGCAGATGTTGTTATCCGGCTAAAGAGATTAAATGACGTCTATTTCAGCAACGGACGGGTAAATCCAGCTTGGTCTGAACGGCATGTTGTCAATATCATCAAGCTTGGAAACGCCAGACAGTACCAGGATAGTTTCCAGACCCGCCTGAAAACCTGCCAGAATATCGGTACGCAGGTTGTCACCAACGATAACGGTTTCTTCCGAGTGCGCCTGCATTTTGTTGAGCGCCGCGCGAATAATCCACGGGCTGGGTTTGCCGACATAAAACGGTTTACGGCCTGAGATCTTCTCAATACCGGCACAGAGTGCTCCACAGGCGGGATAAAAGCCGCGACCGTGGGTATCCGGGTTAGTGGCGATAAAACGAGCGCCGTTGGCGACAAAATACGCCGCTTTATGCATCATGTCCCAGTTATAGGAACGTGTCTCGCCAACAATCACAAAATCGGGGTTCACGTCGGTAATGGTAAATCCAGCTTTATACAGTTCGTGTATTAACGCGCCTTCACCCACCACGTAGGCCTTTTTTCCTTCCTGGCGACGAAGAAAATCAGCGGTAGCCATCGCGGAAGTATAAAAGACGCTATCAGGGACATTCACACCCGCGGTGGCGAAGCGGTTTGCCAGATCTTGCCCGGTCTGCGAAGGGTAGTTAGTCAGCAGGACTAACGGCAGGCCTTTTTCCAGGATCCCAGTCAGAAATTCTGCCGCACCCGGTACAGCAACATTGTCGTGCATCAGCACGCCGTCGATATCACAAATTACATTCTTAATGGCCATGGACAATCCGACATTAAAAAAAGAAGGCATTACTATACACAAAATACACTACATCATTCGAGTTGCATCAAGGCGGCAAGTCTGCGAACCCCTGGAGCTTACTGAAGTAAGTGACCGGGGTGAGCAGATGCAGCTAACGCAGAGGCAGCTCGAAGGATGACGTGTATTAGTTTTCCAGCAAACGTTGCAGCAGTGTACCGTTGAGCATTGCGCGCTTCACCAGCGCAAAGGCGCCAATGGCGGAGCGGTGATCCAGCGTGGACCGAACCACCGGTAAATTATGGCGAAACGCCTTTAACGCCTGCGTGTTGATACAGCTTTCTATTGCAGGCAGCAGCACCTTATCCGCCTCGGTAATTTCGCCCGCAATGACGATTTTTTGCGGGTTAAACAGGTTGATGGCAATGGCGATAGTTTTACCCAGGTGGCGACCAACGTGCTCAATAACTTCTGCTGCCAGATTATCGCCTTTATTCGCGGCCTTACAGATGGCTTTGATGCTGCAATCATCCAGGGTGAGTCGACTTGGATAACCCTGCTTCAGTAAGTTCTGCACGCGATGTTCAATAGAAGCATTGGCGGCAATGGTTTCCAGGCAGCCGAAATTACCGCAGTGACAGCGCTCACCCAGCGGCTCTACCTGAATATGACCAATCTCGCCGACGTTGCCATTGCGACCGATGAAAATTCGGCCATTGGAGATGATACCCGCGCCGGTTCCGCGGTGCACTCGCACCAAAATGGAGTCTTCGCAATCCTGGCTTGCCCCGAAATAGTGCTCAGCCAGCGCCAGGCTGCGAATATCATGACCAACAAAGCAGGTGACTTTGAAGCGTTTTTCGAGCGCTTCGACCAGTCCCCAGTTTTCGACCTGAATGTGTGGCATATAGCGGATGACGCCGCTTTCAGGATCGACAAGGCCTGGCAGGATGACAGAAATTGCGATCAGCTCACGGATTTTCCGCTGGCAGCTCTCAATAAAGATGGCAATGGTGTTGAGCAGCGCATATTCCAGCGTTTCCTGGGTGCGCTCCGGGAGGGGGTAATGCTCTTCGGCGACAACTTTACTGCTCATATCATAGAGCGTGAGCGTTGTGTCGTGGCGACCCAGTCGTACGCCAATGGCGTGGAAATTGCGAGTTTCTGTGACGATAGAGATAGCGCGGCGGCCCCCGGTGGAGGCCTGCTGATCGACTTCTTTGATCAGCCCGCGTTCGATCAACTGACGTGTAATTTTGGTTACGCTGGCGGGGGCAAGCTGGCTTTGCTCGGCAATTTGAATTCGCGAGATTGGCCCATGCTGGTCAATCAGGCGATAAACCGCCGCGCTGTTAAGCTGTTTTACGAGATCAACATTACCTATTTGAGCTTGTCCGCCTGGTGTCATTCTTTCTCTTACTCAGTAACGACCTCGTTGCCATTAACGATGGTCTTGATAATTTTAAAGTCGTGCGTGAACGCAGTCAGGTTGGCTACTTTGCCTGGCGCGATGCTGCCGAGTTGTTTGTCGACGCCGATGGCGCGAGCAGGGTAGAGCGTTGCCATGCGTAAGACTTCGTCGAGGGCGATATTTGCATGCTCGACCAGATTGCGTACGCCTTCAATCATGGTTAATGATGAACCGCTCAACGTGCCGTTCTCATCAACACACAGTCCATTGCGGTAGTATATTGTTTTACCAGCGAAAATGAACTGTTCAATGTTTGCACCTGCCGGCGCGGTCGCGTCAGTAACCAGGCACAGCTTGTCGCCTTTCAGGCGCTTAGCATTACGGATGTTAACGTAGTCAACGTGCAAGCCATCGGCGATGATACCGCAGTAGATATCGGCTTCATCCAAAATAGCGCCCGCCAGACCAGGTTCGCGGCCGGTAATGTACGGCATCGCGTTGAACAGATGCGTTGCAAAGGTAATACCTGCACGGAATCCGATTTTTGCTTCTTTTACCGTTGCATTGGAGTGACCCGCAGAAACCACGATACCCGCATTCACCAGTTTGGTGATGACCTCTACCGGGACCATTTCTGGTGCCAGTGTGACTTTGGTGATCACATCCGCATTATCGCACAGGAAATCAACCAGTGCAGCGTCCGGCTGACGGACAAATCCCGGATTATGGGTACCTTTTTTCACCAGGTTCAACCACGGGCCTTCAAGATGAAGTCCTAATGCCTGATTCGGATGTTTCGCCAGGTATTCACGCATCACGCGAACACCCTGTTTCATCAGGTCATCGCTGGTGGTGATAAGCGTTGGCAGATAGTTGGTGCAGCCAGATTTTTCATTGGCTTTCTGCATGATTTCCAGCGTTTCAACGGTTACGGCTTCTGCCGTATCGTTAAACTGCACACCGCCGCAGCCGTTCAGCTGTACATCAATAAAACCGGGGGAAACAATGGCCCCATTCAGTGAGCGCTGTTCAATCCCTGACGGTAATTCAGCCAGTGGGCAAACGCTGTCGATCAGGCCATTGGCGACAACAATCGCATGGTCATCAAGAATTTCGTGACCGGTAAAGATCCGGCCCTGGGTTAAAGCATACATTCCGACCCCCGATTTCAAAAAAATGCCGCCCTGCAACTTATCGACAGGGCGGAGACATCAATTACAGATCTTTAATATTTTCCGCTTCTAACTCGTTGAAGTATTTCAGCGTCTTCACTTTCAGTTCCATGGTGGAAGGCTCATCGCAGACCACAACGGCTTTTGGATGCAACTGCAGGCAGCTGATGGTCCACATGTGGTTAACGTTGCCTTCAACGGCGGCTTGCAGCGCCTGTGCTTTCTGGTGGCCCAGAACCAGGATCATCACTTCTTCAGCATCCAGCAGGGTGCCCACGCCAACGGTCAGCGCATATTTAGGTACCTGGCTTACGTCGCCGTCAAAGAAGCGTGAGTTAGCAACACGTGTGTCGTGAGTCAGCGTTTTGATGCGGGTACGGGAAGCCAAAGAGGAAGCTGGCTCGTTGAACGCGATGTGACCATCGTTGCCTACACCGCCCATAAACAGGTGGATTTTACCGTAAGAACGGATTTTTTCTTCATACTGACGGCATTCTGCATCAATATCCGGCGCGTTACCATTGAGGAGGTTGATGTTTTCTGCTGGAATATCAACGTGATCAAAGAAATTGCGGTGCATAAAGCTGTGGTAGCTTTCCGGATGCTCTTTCGGCAGGCCAACATATTCGTCCATGTTGAACGTAACAACATGCTTGAAGCTCACCTGGCCCGCTTTGTGCATTTCAACCAATGCTTTATAAGCTGTCAGCGGAGTACCGCCAGTCGGCAGGCCCAGAACGAACGGACGATCTGCCGTTGGTTTGAACGCGTTAATACGGTTAACGATATGGCGAGCAGCCCATTTGCCGACTTGTTCAGCGGTATTCAGGGGGATCAGTCTCATTCTTCACCTCAAAAGTAAAAGTAAGCAGTTGGCGGATTGAGTCTCTGTGCAGTAATAAGCGTAACCTGGTTTTGCATCGGTAAGGATCAATCCGTTTCGATTTTTTGAATGATAAAATAAGTTTTCGTAGTTAGCCAGTGAAAGGGAGGGTTAATAACGATATTTGGTGACTGGAATCACAAAAAACACGCGTTTAATTTGCGATACGAATTAATTTTTCACACACTCTGAATGTAGATGAATGGTTAATATCGTTGTTCCAGAATCTTGCTGTCAGGAATGGTCGCACAATAAAAATATGGCTTCAAAGAAGCCTAATCGGGGTCTCGTAGGGGGAATAAAATGAATATTTTAGGTTTTTTCCAGCGGCTGGGTAGGGCGTTACAGCTCCCCATCGCTGTGCTGCCAGTCGCGGCACTGCTGCTGCGATTCGGCCAACCAGATTTACTTAACGTACCCTTCATCGCGCAAGCGGGTGGGGCCATCTTTGATAACCTCGCGTTAATTTTTGCGATCGGTGTTGCTTCCAGCTGGTCAAAAGACAGCGCAGGTGCAGCAGCGCTGGCAGGTGCGGTCGGTTATTTCATATTGACCAAAGCAATGGTTACCATTAACCCTGCAATCAATATGGGTGTGCTGGCTGGTATCATCACCGGTCTGGTCGGCGGTGCCGTGTATAACCGCTGGTCTGGTATCAAACTGCCTGACTTCCTGAGCTTCTTTGGCGGCAAACGCTTTGTGCCGATCGCCACTGGCTTCTTCTGTCTGGTGCTGGCTGCTATCTTCGGTTACGTATGGCCGCCGGTACAGAACGCCATCCATGCGGGTGGTGAGTGGATCGTGGGCGCTGGCGCGCTGGGTTCCGGTATCTTTGGTTTCATCAACCGTCTGCTGATCCCAACCGGTCTGCATCAGGTGCTGAACACCATCGCCTGGTTCCAGATTGGCGAATTTACTAACGCTGCAGGTACCGTATTCCACGGTGACATCAACCGCTTCTACGCGGGTGACGGCACTGCGGGTATGTTCATGTCTGGCTTCTTCCCAATCATGATGTTTGGTCTGCCGGGTGCGGCGCTGGCGATGTACTTCGCGGCTCCGAAAGCACGTCGTCCGATGGTTGGCGGTATGCTGCTGTCCGTTGCGATCACCGCGTTCCTGACCGGTGTTACCGAGCCGCTGGAATTCCTGTTCATGTTCCTGGCTCCACTGCTGTACCTCCTGCACGCACTGTTAACGGGTATCAGCCTGTTCGTTGCAACACTGCTGGGGATCCACGCAGGCTTCTCCTTCTCCGCAGGTGCTATCGACTACGTGTTGATGTACAACCTGCCAGCAGCAAGTAAGAACGTCTGGATGCTGGTGGTGATGGGTCTGGTGTTCTTTGTTATCTACTTTGTGCTGTTCAGTGCGGTTATTCGTATGTTTAACCTGAAAACGCCGGGCCGCGAAGATAAAGAAGACGATATCGTTACTGAAGAAGCCAACAGCAACACTGAAGAAGGTTTGGCTCAACTGGCAACCAACTACATTGCAGCGGTTGGCGGTACTGATAACCTGAAAGCGATTGATGCCTGTATCACTCGTCTGCGTCTGACCGTTGCCGACTCCGGTCGCGTAAACGATGCGATGTGTAAGCGTTTAGGTGCATCTGGAGTAGTTAAGCTGAACAAGCAAACTATCCAGGTCATTGTGGGTGCGAAAGCCGAATCCATCGGCGACGAAATGAAGAAAGTTGTCGCGCGTGGCCCGGTGGCAGCAGCATCTGGTGAAAGTGCACCAGCAGCAGCGGCTCCAGTAGCAAAACCGCAGGCTGTAGCGAATGCAGTCACCGTTGAAGCGCTGGTTTCTCCGATTACTGGTGACGTAGTTGCGCTGGAACAGGTTCCTGATGAAGCCTTCGCCAGCAAAGCAGTAGGCGACGGCGTGGCAGTGAAACCAACGGATAAAATCGTGGTTGCTCCGGCTGCGGGCACCATCGTGAAAATCTTCAACACTAACCATGCGTTCTGCCTGGAAACTGTTAAAGGCGCGGAAATCGTGGTCCATATGGGCATCGATACCGTAGCGCTGGAAGGCAAAGGCTTTAAGCGTCTGGTTGAAGAAGGTGCGGAAGTTACTGCAGGCCAACCGATTCTGGAAATGGATCTGGAGTTCCTGAACGCTAACGCACGTTCGATGATAAGCCCGGTTGTGTGCAGCAACAGCGATGATTTCGGCGCTCTGGTTATTAAAGCCGAAGGTCATGTGGTTGCCGGTCAAACACCACTGTATGAGATTAAAGGTAAATAACTGCTCCTGAGTAAAGTGAGTTAAGTGCCTTAAGCGGCGGGGGATATTCCTCCGCCGCTTTTTTTTGCAGCAAATGCCCTCATATATCCTGTTGAAACACCTTTTTTGTGCAACTAATAGTTGTCTCCTGACGTCGCTTATAAGATCATACTCCGTTATACGTTGTTTACGCTTTGAGGAATCCACGATGAGTGAGGCTGAAGCCCGCCCGAGTAACTTTATTCGTCAGATCATCGATGAAGATCTGGCCAGTGGTAAGCACACCACTATCCATACCCGTTTTCCGCCGGAGCCAAATGGCTATCTGCACATTGGCCACGCGAAATCCATTTGTCTGAACTTTGGCATTGCGCAAGATTACCAGGGCCAGTGCAACCTGCGTTTTGATGATACGAACCCGGTTAAAGAAGATATCGAGTACGTTGAGTCGATTAAAAACGACGTTGAATGGTTAGGTTTCCACTGGACTGGCGACATTCGCTACTCTTCGGATTACTTCGATCAGCTTCACGCCTATGCAGTAGAGCTTATTAATAAAGGCCTGGCGTACGTTGACGAACTGTCAGCGGACGAAATCCGCGAATACCGCGGCACGCTGACTCAGCCTGGCAAAAATAGCCCGTACCGCGATCGTAGCGTCGAAGAGAACCTGGCGCTGTTCGAAAAAATGCGTACCGGTGGCTTTGAAGAAGGTAAAGCCTGCCTGCGCGCGAAAATCGATATGGCGTCGCCGTTTATCGTGATGCGCGATCCGGTGCTGTACCGCATTAAGTTCGCCGAACACCACCAGACCGGCAACAAGTGGTGCATCTACCCGATGTACGATTTTACCCACTGCATCAGCGATGCGCTGGAAGGCATTACGCATTCCCTGTGTACGCTGGAGTTCCAGGATAACCGTCGTCTGTACGACTGGGTGCTGGACAACATCACCATTCCGGTTCATCCGCGTCAGTACGAATTCTCGCGCCTGAATCTGGAATATACCGTGATGTCCAAGCGCAAGCTGAACCTGCTGGTGACCGACAAGCACGTTGAAGGCTGGGACGATCCGCGTATGCCGACGATTTCTGGCCTGCGTCGTCGCGGTTACACCGCTGCCGCGATCCGTGAGTTCTGCAAACGCATTGGCGTGACCAAGCAAGACAACACCATTGAGATCGCTTCTCTGGAATCCTGTATCCGCGAAGATCTGAACGAAAATGCCCCGCGCGCGATGGCGGTTATCGATCCGGTTAAACTGGTTATCGAAAACTATCCGCAGGGTGAAAGCGAATTGGTCACCATGCCTAACCATCCGAACAAACCGGAAATGGGCAGCCGCGAAGTGCCATTTAGCGGTGAAATTTGGATCGATCGCGCAGACTTCCGTGAAGAAGCGAACAAGCAGTACAAGCGTCTGGTGATGGGCAAAGAAGTACGTCTGCGCAATGCTTATGTGATCAAGGCCGAACGTGTTGAGAAAGATGCGGAAGGGAATATCACCACCATTTTCTGCACCTACGATGCCGACACCCTGAGCAAAGACCCGGCCGATGGTCGTAAAGTCAAAGGCGTTATTCACTGGGTGAGCGCGTCCCATGCGCTGCCGATTGAAATCCGCTTGTACGATCGTCTGTTTAGCGTGCCAAATCCAGGCGCGGCGGAAGACTTCCTGTCCGTTATTAACCCGGAATCGCTGGTCATTAAGCAGGGTTACGGTGAGCCGTCGCTGAAGGCAGCGGTTGCAGGTAAAGCGTTCCAGTTTGAGCGTGAAGGTTACTTCTGCCTGGACAGTCGTTATGCAACGGCTGACAAGCTGGTGTTTAACCGTACCGTTGGTCTACGTGACACGTGGGCTAAAGCGGGCGAATAAGCCGCAACACATCCTCTCTAAACGCCGCTTCATGCGGCGTTTTTTTTCGCAAAAAAACCGTGTTCCAGGCTCCGTTTGCGGAGCGAATTAATTACATGTCCGTAATAATAGACTGGGCGAATGTTTTTACGTTTAAATAACTTACCTCAATATGAAATGGGCTGAAACCGATTTCATCTCCATGGAAAACAAGCGATTTTTTCATTTCTTCAACGCTTTTTTATCTTCCGATGAAAATGTAACAGAAAGCAATCAAATATGTGCGGTTGCTCATACTATTACATACTCGTTACAGAAAGAGATTGATAATTCGCGTCGCGAAAAATAGTCTATTCATTGTAGTCACTGAGGTTTTCTTAGCGCTACTTTTTTATTTTTTGTTTTTTCGCTGTCCGCTTTTGTCGGCAGCATTTTATACGTCAAAGAGGATTAACATATGCGTACGTTTAGTGGCAAACGTAGTACGCTGGCGCTGGCTATCGCCGGTATCACAGCAATGTCGGGTTTTGTTGTCGCTCCGCAGGCACACGCCGAAGGTTTCATTGATGACTCAACCTTAACCGGCGGCATCTATTACTGGCAGCGTGAGCGTGACCGTAAAGATGTGACCGATCATGACAAATACAAAACCAACCTTTCTCACTCCACCTGGAACGCTAACCTCGACTTCCAGTCCGGTTATGCGGCCGATATGTTTGGTATTGATATCGCAGCATTTACCGCTATTGAAATGAACGAAAGTAGCGAAAGCGGCCATCCAAACGAAATCGCATTCTCTTCTAAAAATAAAGGCTATGACGAGGATTACTCCGGCGATAAGAGCGGGATTAGCCTTTATAAAGCAGCAGCTAAATTTAAATACGGCCCAACCTGGGCGCGCGCCGGTTACATTCAACCAACCGGGCAGACTCTGCTGGCACCGCACTGGAGTTTTATGCCAGGTACCTATCAGGGTGCTGAAGCCGGTGCCAACTTCGATTACGGTGATGCTGGCGCACTGAGCTTCTCCTATATGTGGGCTAACGAATATAAAGCACCGTGGCACACCGAAGTCGATAAATTCTATCAGGCTGATAAAAAGACCAGCGTTGATTACCTGCACTCAATTGGCGCGAAATATGACTTCAAAAATAACCTGTTACTGGAAGCGGCATTTGGTCAGTCTGAAGGTTATGTCGATCAGTACTTCGCAAAAGCCAGCTACAAATTCGATTTAGGCGGTAACCCATTTACCACCAGCTACCAGTTCTACGGTGCACGCGACAAAGTTGATGATCGTACCGTGAACGATATTTATGATGGCACTGCCTGGTTGCAGGCGTTGACCTTTGGCTACAAAGTGGCAGAAGTCGTTGACCTTCGTCTGGAAGGGACCTGGGTTAAAGCGGACGGCCAGCAGGGTTACTTCCTGCAGCGTATGACCCCAACCTACGCCTCTTCAAACGGTCGTCTGGATGTCTGGTGGGATAACCGTTCTGACTTCAACGCCAACGGTGAAAAGGCAGTCTTCTTCGGCGCAATGTATGACCTGAAGAACTGGAATCTGCCGGGCTGGGCGGTAGGTGCGTCCTACGTTTACGCATGGGATGCTAAGCCATCAACCTGGCAGCTCAACCCGGATGCGTACTACGACAAAAACCGGACTATCGAAGAATCTTCTTACAGCCTGGATGCGGTCTACACCCTGCAGGAAGGTCGTGCGAAGGGCACCATGTTTAAGCTGCACTTCACTCAGTACGACAACCATTCAGACATTCCGAGCTGGGGCGGTGGTTACGGCAACATGTTCCAGGATGAGCGCGACGTGAAGTTCATCGTTATTGCTCCGTTCACCATCTTCTAATGCCAACAGCGGCAGGTCGGGTGCCTGCCGCATCGTTGAGGAAAGTGCTATGAAAAAACTGATACTCATCGCCGTTATGGCATCAGGGCTGGTGGCGTGTGCGCAATCTCCTGCGCCGAAAGAGGACAGCCGTCTGAAAGAAGCCTACAGCGCGTGTATTAATACCGCGCAGGGATCGCCGGAGAAAATTGAAGCCTGCCAAAGCGTGTTGAATGTGCTGAAGAAAGAAAAACAGCACCAACAGTTTGCCAATGAAGAAAGCGTACGCGTGCTGGATTATCAGCAGTGTATCCAGGCCACGCGCACGGGTAACGGTCAGTCCGTTAATGCTGATTGTGACAAGGTCTGGCAGGAAATACGCAGTAAGAATACTGCGCAGTAAATCGAAAAAAGAAAATACAACGGGCGGAGAATTCTCCGCCTGTTTGCATGTCAGAGTTTCTGTTCGGCCGGTTGATAATGACGACTCAGGCGGACAAACAGCATTGCCGTGGCGGCGAGTCCGCAAAGTGCCGCGCACATCAGCCACCATCCCGGCGAGCTTTTATCTCCGGTTAGTTGGACCAGCGCCGTGGATATGACGGGTGTCAGACCGCCAAAAATCGCCGTAGCCAGACTGAAGGCCAGTGAAAAACCCACCGTACGGACATAGACAGGCATCACCTCGGTGAGTGCCGCGACCATTGCCCCATTATACATACCAAAAAAGAACGAGAACCAAAGCAGGACCAACGTCATGCGCATAAAATCTGGCGCGGCGGTGAGCCAGTGCATGACCGGCCAGGTGGTGAGCAGTGCGAGTACGGTAATCCCCATCAACACCGGGCGGCGACCAATTCGGTCAGAAATCGCTCCGCCAATCGGCAGCCAGATAAAGTTAGAAATACCGACCAGCATGGTGACGACCAGGCTGTCGCGCGCGCTCAGGTGGAGTACAGCCCTGCCATAGGTCGGGGTATAGACGGTAATAAAGTAAAACGTCGTTGTGGTCATCGCCACCAGCAGCGTACCTGCTGAGATAAGACGCCAGTTTTTGATGATAGTGGTGAAAATTTCCCTGGTGTCGGGACGGTGTTTACGTTGTAAAAATGCGTCCGTTTCCTGAAGCGAGCGGCGCAGGACGAAGATCAACGGAATAATCATACAACCAATAAAGAACGGAATGCGCCAGCCCCATTCAGAGATTTCATCGTGCCCCAGCGTGGCATTCAGGCCGTAGCCAATCAGCGCTGCCACCACAATGGCGACCTGTTGGCTGGCGGACTGCCAACTGGTGTAGAAACCTTTATTGCCAGGCGTGGCGATTTCAGAAAGATAAACCGAAACGCCGCCCAACTCTACGCCCGCAGAGAAGCCCTGCAATAATCGACCGACTAATACCAGCACAGGAGCCAGCAGGCCAATACTTTGATAACTGGGAACCAGAGCAATCAACAGGGTCCCGCAGCCCATGATCGCCAGCGTCACCATCAGTCCTTTGCGGCGACCAATTCTGTCGATATAAGCACCCAGCACGATTGCGCCAACGGGCCGCATTAAAAAACCCGAACCGAAAACCGCAAAGGTCAACATGAGCCCGGCAAACTCACTCTCCGCGGGGAAGAAAGTCTTTGCGATATAGGTGGCGTAAAACCCGAACAGAAAAAAGTCGAACTGTTCGAGAAAATTACCGCTGGTTACCCGCAGTATTGCGCCGAAAGTTCCGGTGCGCGATGTTTGTTGTGTCATTGGGTTTGCTCCACTGTCTTATCATAATATTTATAGAGGTAAGAGTTTGCGGGTTAGTCGCCTGAGACTCCCGCCTGTTTGCCGCGCCGTTTCTCAATCGCCCACTTGAGTAAGGCTGCGCAGCGGTAAAATCCGTGGGCAAATTTTCCGTAAGGAATGGTCAGAAAAAGCGCCATGACCACGCCGAGATGAATGGCCAGTAAAATAGCCATCCATGAGGTATCTCTTCCCGCCAGCAGCGCCAGACCGGTCAGACTGGTCAGCAGCAGCAGCAAAATAAAACCGCGATCCATCGGTTTTTGCCGGGCGTCGCCGTGTAGCGGTGAGCGCCTGAGATTAAGCCATAGCAAGCCAGCCGGACCGACAACCAGGCCAATGCCACCCAACGTGCCCAGCATGACCGGAACGCTGAAGAACGGGTAGGGTGCTTCTATGCCTGCAAAGTAGTGATAGCCCGTTGCCACCACGGTGGCGGCAAAGCAGAGCATAAAACCATAGAAGGTAAAGTGGTGGAAACGGCGACGCATCAGGGTGAAAGCATCATCCGCTTCGTTACAACCTTTGCCATGGCCTCCATCGAGATACTTCAGCGTCAGCGCATTGTGCGAGGCTTCAGCAATCTCGGCGGAACGCGGCATGCCCGGAGAAATCTCGCGCCAGAAGCGGATCACGCCTGCCATCAGCAAACCGATCGCCAGAACAAAGACCGAACCAAACATCCAGGCCAGCAGGTTATGCGGGAAAATTTGATAGAAATCCCCGGCCAGCGGAGGATGGAATAGTGAACCTTTCAAACCTATAGCGAGGAGTAAAAACAGGATCAGACCGAATACCAGCGCCAGCGTCACGGTTACGCCTGCGCGACGATATAGCGCTCCAAAAGCGGCGGGCTGCGCGTAATGCTGATAGGTTTCGAGCCGGACTTCCGCCATCGCCTTCGGCACGTTTATGGCAAATTCATGAGGCGGGGCATACTGACACGCGTGCAGGCAAGCGCCGCAGTTATGGCACAAGTTTGCCAGATAATTGATATCCGCTTTACCGAATTCCAGACGTTGCGTCATGGCCGGGAATACGGCGCAAAAGCCTTCACAATAGCGACAGGCATTGCACACCTGCATCACACGTTCAACTTCCGCTTCCGGTTCGGTGATAATTTGCGCTTTGATGATCAGTTTCTCAAGCTGCTTCATGACGTGTCTCCTTACGTGCGGCCAGCGCGGCTTCTTTTCCGGCAATGCGGCCAAAGGTCGTGCCGATCGACATCCCCACGCCTGCGGTGTAACCCTTGCCCAGCACGTTGCCCGCCATCATCTCTCCGGCGACGAACAGGTTACGGCTTGGAAGCCCTGCAAAATGCACAGCGGCGCGTTCGTTCACTTTTAACCCAAGATAAGTGAAGGTGATTCCTGGCCGCAGGGCGTAGCCGTAGTAAGGCGGTTGATCCAGCGGTCGCGCCCAATGCGTTTTCGCGGGTAGCAAATCTTTAGTGGCGCAGTTATCCAGAACGGTATGGTCGAACTGACCTGGCTGGCAGGCGTTGTTGTACTCTGTCACGGTGTGGGTAAAGCGTTCGGCATCCAGTCCTAACTGAAAGGCCAGTTCAGCCAGCGTATTGGCCTGCGTGCCAGGAAAGACCGGAGGCATGAAGTGTCCGATAGCTTTACTGTCGATGATGGAGTAGCCAATCTGTCCTGGCTGTTGAGCGACCAGACGTCCCCAGATGGCGTAGCGTTTGGGCCAGAAATCTTCACCTTCATCATAAAAACGCTCAGCGTCCCGGTTCACCACAATACCGAGCGAAACGCAGTCCACGCGGGTGCAAATCCCGCCGTCATATAATGGCGCTCTGGCATCAATTGCCACACAGTGTGACTGGGAGGGATCGCCGATAATGTCTGCGCCAGCATCCATCATAAATTTAAGCAGTACGCCCTGATTAAAACGCGTGCCGCGAATCAGGAAGTTATCCGCTGGCCACTCGCCGCGCTCGTTCTCTCCCCAGGCTTCTCGCAGCCACTCCCGGTTAGATTCGAATCCGCCAGCGGCAAGCACGCAGGATTTCGCTGTGATACGCTCGTTGCCTGACAGCGCCGCCACGAACTCGCCGTTGTGCAGTTCAAGCGCCTGAACGGGAGTGTCATAGCGGATTTGCACGCCCAGCTTTTCGGCACTGCGGTAATAGGCATTCACCAGGGCTTTTCCGCCCCCCATAAAAAAGGCGTTGGTACGCGCCACGTGCAAAGCGCCAGAGAGAGGAGGCTGAAAGTTAACGCCGTGCAGGCGCATCCAGTCGCGGCATTGGGAAGAGGTACGGATCACCAGACGCGCCAGCGCTTCGTTGGTATTCCCTTCCGTGACGCGCCACAGATCCTGCCAGAACTCCTCTTCCGGATAGCTTCCCACCAGCACATCCTGCGGCGCATCATGCATACAGCGCAGATTACGCGTGTGTTGGGAGTTTCCTCCGCGCCATTCACGGGGAGCCGCTTCGAGCAGGAGTACCGAAGCTCCTTGCTCGCGGGCGGACAAGGCAGCGCATAACGCGGCATTGCCACCACCAATCACCAGAACATCAACCATCGTATACTCCATTACCATTTAACCATTTGTTAAATTTGTAATTGAAATGTATACGCACAGCTTGTGCGGGCGCTATGACGTGGTGCTAAACGGTACTTTAGTTATTGTAAAGGATGGCGCCAGGCCAGCTTCCTGATTCCACCAGTTGATGCATCACTTTCGTCAGCACCACGCGGGCCGCGAGGCCTGCCGGGGTGAGTTCATCGTCTGAGAGACTCACCAGAAAGTTGGGGCGGCTAAGTATTGGATTGTGGACGCCGATCACTCTTAGCGTCTCTTTATCGAGATGGGAAATTGCCGCGCCGGGCTGGAGAGTGGCACCAATGCCACTGCGCACGGCGCGCATGAGTAGCGCCAGACCATCAATTTCAGTGGCGATCTCAATGTTCAGCGCGTGTTCCTGACAAATCGCTTCCAGCCTGCCGCGCAGACCGTGGCCCGGGCTTGGCATTATCAATGGGATACTTGCCAGCTGGGCTGGAGCAATATTGTCATCGGCAATATCAGCCAGTAAGGCATGAGTCCCAATCAAAAACAGCCGCTCTTCGAGAATCGGTATGGCGCTCCAGCGCAGGATCTTTTCTTTCTGAAACACGACAGCCAGATCAATCTGGCGGGTATTAATCATCCGCTCCAGATTGCCAGAGAGGCTTTCCACCACATGCAGACGGACATCACTGTAGCTTTCCCGCATGGCGTTGATAAACGGCATTCCGAGAACGGAAGCAGTACTGGGAGCCATGCCGACGCTGACGTGCCCGGAAAGCCGGGACTCGCGTGCGGCGAGGATCGCGTCGTCTGCGTGACGAAGCACCAGCTGCGCCTGGGAGTAAAAAGCCAGCCCGGCGCTGGTGGGCGTCACGCCTCGCGAGGTGCGCTGCAGCAGGCGAATAGCGAGTTTGTTTTCCAGACGCGACATTTGCTGGCTGAGTGCCGAAACCCCGATATTGAGATCGAGTGCCGCGCTACCCATGCTGCCGGTTTCTACAATGCGCACAAAATAGCGTAGCTGGCGAAGTTCCATTTCGACTCTCCGGAAGGGGCAATTGATTTTACATTAAAGCAACACAGGAGCGGAGGGAAGGGGAAAAGGGCAGGTAATGCCCATAAAAAAAGCCAACCGGAAGGTTGGCTTTTCAAAAAGCATTACATTATTTGCCGTCGTGGGCATGCTCATCTTCGCGGCAATCGCCTTCAGCGCAGTGGCCGTAGAGATAGAGACTATGGTTGGTTAAACGAATACCATGTTTAGCCGCAATCTCACGCTGGCGCGCTTCGATGGAATCATCGCTGAACTCGACCACTTTGCCGCAGTCGAGGCAAATGAGGTGATCGTGGTGATGCTGTTGAGTCAGTTCGAAGACGGATTTACCACCTTCAAAATTATGGCGGGTCACGATACCGGCATCATCAAACTGGTTCAGCACACGATACACGGTCGCCAGACCAATCTCTTCACCCATATCGATCAGGCGTTTGTATAAATCTTCCGCACTGACGTGATGGTTATCCGGTTCCTGAAGAACTTCCAGAATTTTTAAACGAGGAAGCGTTACTTTCAGGCCAGCCTTCTTTAATGCGGTATTGTTGTCAGTCATGCGGAATCTGTCCTGTAGCTAAACGATTCACTTCATTAACAGAAGTGACAGAAATTGCACTTGAGATAATGCGTATCATTATAGAACTGCCATGGCTAAATGAAAACTGCAAGTCTCTGGCATATATTGTTAATCAAAACGTGGTATCGCCGACAAACACACTGTGCAACACCCGATTGGCATCCAGCCATTGTACAGGGTCAGACGAAAAAGTTACAAATTTGTAGCAATTATTTTGATTGGTTTTATCTATTGATGCGGCGCAGATGGAAATCTGCGCCGCACGAAATCAGGCATTAATGATTTCGTCGAGGTGCAGCTCTTCAGAGATCTGCTTAACCCATTTTTCTACGCGTTCTGCTGTCAGTTCTGGCTGGCGATCTTCATCGATAGCCAGACCGACAAAGTGGTCGTCGTCAGCCAGGCCTTTAGACGCTTCAAAGTGATAACCCGCAGTCGGCCAGTGACCAACGATAGTTGCGCCGCGCGGTTCGATGATGTCGCGAATGGTCCCTAACGCATCGCAGAAATATTCTGCGTAATCTTCCTGGTCGCCGCAGCCGAACAATGCAACCAGTTTGCCATTAAAATCAATGTCTTCGAGGGTAGGGAAGAAGTCGTCCCAGTCACACTGCGCTTCACCGTAGTACCAGGTTGGGATGCCGAGCAGCAGAATGTCATAACCTTCGAGGTCTTCTTTGCTGCTTTTTGCAATGTCATGAACATCGGCAACGTCTTTACCAAGCTGTTTTTGAATCATTTTTGCGATGTTTTCGGTATTACCGGTGTCGCTGCCGAAAAAGATGCCAGTGATTGCCATGAGTAAAATAACCTCTTGAAACTTATTGAAATGGTGGTGGCGCATTGCCCACGGATAAGGGCAATCATAGCAGAACAGTCAGGCATGCGGAAACAGCAAACACGCAGGACTGCACTCTGTGCTACACGATTTATGATTTAGAGCAGAAATTCAGACTATGCCTGACCGCGCAATGTGCTGAGTTGGGTCATCAGCATCTCTTCGATGAGTTCACTGCGACTCATGTTACGCGCCTCAGCCAGCTCGTTCAGAGCGTCAACGGCATCAGCGTTCAGTTTCAGTTCGACACGCTTAAGCCCGCGAACTTTGTCACGCTTAAGCTGATTACGTTTATTAATACGTAACTGTTCATCACGCGAGAGCGGATTAGTTTTGGGTCGTCCCGGGCGACGCTCCTGCGCGAACAGATCTAATGTCGTACGGTCCGTTTGTTCTTTGGCCATGATCTTGGTGACTTCGGGGAAACAATCAGCCAGGCGTCTGCCCGGATGGATAGCGCGCCATAATACATCAGCAGGGGTGACACGCCAACGCCCACGCGCGTAATCGCGCGCAGACGCTGAGTTTTTAATCAGTTAGCCTGTTCGTTCAGATAACGACGGATGGCGCGCAGCACTGCCTCCGGTTTTTCCGCATGCACCCAATGACCGGCTCCAGCAATAACATGCGCCCGAGCCTGTGGGAATTGCGCCAGCAGTTGTTCGCGATACGCTTCGGTAACATACGGTGAGTTGCCGCCAGGGATAAACAGCGCCGGGTGCTCCCACGCAGGAATGGTTTCCCAACCGACGATATGAGGATACTGATCCCACAGCACGGGAACGTTAAAACGCCATTCGCCGTCTACGAAAGATTTCAGCAGAAACTGGATTACGCCTTCCTCATGCAGATGCTGACGCATGACGTTGGCCGCCTGCTGACGCGAAGTGGCCTGGGCATCGGTTACGGCATTAATAGCGGTAAAGATCGCATCGTGACGGCGAACATGATAGTCGACCGGAGCAATATCAATGGCCACCAGTCGATCGATACGATCAGGAGCCAGCGCGGTTAACGCCATGACGGCTTTCCCCCCCATCGAGTGACCAATAAAGGTCGCCTTTTCTATTTGCTGAGCGTCCAGCGTATCCAGCAAATCTTGCGCCATGGCCGGATAATTCATCTCAGGGGAACGAGGGGAGAGGCCATGATTTCGCATATCGACCTGGATGATATCGTGAGCGACCACCAGATCGCGTGCCAGGATCCCCAGGTTATCCAGACTGCCAAACAGGCCGTGAACCAGGACGATGGGAGAATTATTGTGCAGGTTTTGCGCAGATTGCGCTCGGATATTCAATTTCATGGCAAAGTTCTTTTTTTCACACTCACGGGTTAGGGTATCATGTTGACCATTCTGCCACATGGCTGCAACAACTACGGTTACTCTGAGTTTTGCTGGCCACCAGGCTTGACGCTATCCGCTGTTGGGATTTGCCTTTACACTACGTGTGTTTACCCCGACAACTTGTATTCAGCTAAACACTGCACTGGATTAAGATGAAAACGATTGAAGTTGATGATGAACTCTATAGCTATATTGCCAGCCACACCAAGCATATTGGCGAGAGCGCATCCGACATTTTACGGCGTATGTTGAAATTTTCCGCCGCATCACAGCCTGTCACTCCGATAGTCAAAGAAGTCCGCGCTGTGCAACCTGTCGTGGAAGCTAAGCCGGTTAACCCCGTAAAAGATAAAGTGCGCGCGATGCGTGAACTGCTGCTGTCCGACGAATACGCGGAACAGAAGAAAGCAGTAAATCGCTTTATGCTGGTGCTGTCTACACTCTATTCACTGGATCAAAACGCGTTCGCCGAAGCAACGGAATCGTTGCATGGCCGTACGCGCGTTTATTTTGCAGCGGATGAACAGACGCTGCTGAAAAATGGTAATCAAACCAAACCGAAACACGTGCCAGGCACGCCGTACTGGGTGATCACCAACACCAATACCGGCCGTAAATGCAGCATGGTTGAACACATCATGCAGTCAATGCAATTCCCTGCGGAATTGATTGAAAAGGTTTGCGGAACAATTTAATCCTTGCATTAGAAGGACCAGGCAATGGCAATCCACAACCGTGCAGGTCAACCTGCGCAACAGAGTGATTTGATTAACGTCGCCCAACTGACGGCACAGTACTATGTACTGAAACCAACAGCAGGGAACGCTGAGCACGCCGTTAAGTTCGGTACGTCCGGACATCGCGGCAGTGCAGGTCGTCATAGTTTTAACGAGCCGCATATTCTGGCTATCGCTCAGGCGATTGCTGAAGAACGTGCGAAAAACGGGATTACTGGCCCGTGCTATGTGGGCAAGGATACCCACGCGCTGTCTGAACCGGCTTTTATCTCTGTACTGGAAGTGCTGGCGGCGAACGGCGTTGACGTCATCGTGCAGGAAAATAACGGCTTTACGCCAACCCCTGCTGTGTCGAATGCTATCCTGGTCCACAACAAAAAAGGCGGCCCGCTGGCTGACGGCATTGTGATCACGCCGTCCCACAACCCGCCGGAAGATGGCGGCATTAAATACAACCCGCCAAACGGTGGTCCGGCAGATACCAACGTCACCAAAGTGGTGGAAGACAGAGCCAACGCGCTGCTGGCTGACGGTCTGCAAGGCGTGAAGCGCATGTCGCTGGACGCTGCGTTGGCATCTGGTCATGTAACAGAGCAGGATCTGGTTCAGCCGTTTGTTGAAGGACTGGCTGACATCGTCGACATGGCGGCGATCCAAAAAGCGGGTCTGACGCTGGGTGTCGATCCGCTGGGCGGTTCCGGTATCGAATACTGGAAGCGTATTGCTAAGCACTACAACCTGAACCTGACTATCGTTAACGATCACGTTGATCAGACTTTCCGCTTTATGCATCTCGACAAAGATGGCGCAATCCGCATGGACTGCTCCTCCGAGTGCGCGATGGCGGGCCTGCTGGCGCTGCGCGACAAGTTCGATCTGGCCTTTGCCAACGACCCAGACTACGACCGTCACGGTATCGTCACCCCGGCAGGGCTGATGAATCCGAACCACTATCTGGCGGTGGCGATCAACTACCTGTTCCAGCATCGTCCGCAGTGGGGCAAAGACGTTGCCGTTGGTAAGACGCTGGTGTCCTCGGCGATGATTGACCGCGTGGTGAATGATTTAGGGCGTAAACTGGTCGAAGTGCCGGTTGGCTTTAAATGGTTTGTTGACGGTCTGTTCGACGGCAGCTTTGGCTTTGGTGGTGAAGAGAGCGCGGGGGCATCTTTCCTGCGTTTCGACGGTACACCGTGGTCGACCGACAAAGACGGCATCATCATGTGCCTGTTGGCGGCAGAAATTACCGCAGTGACCGGTAAAAATCCGCAGGAGCACTACAACGAACTGGCTGCCCGCTTTGGTGCGCCGAGCTACAACCGCCTGCAGGCAAGTGCGACCTCCGCGCAGAAAGCGGCGCTGTCTAAGCTGTCTCCGGAAATGGTGAGTGCCAGCACGCTGGCGGGCGACCCGATCACCGCACGTCTGACGGCGGCACCGGGCAACGGTGCTTCTATCGGCGGTCTGAAAGTGATGACTGACAACGGCTGGTTTGCCGCTCGTCCGTCCGGCACCGAAGACGCTTATAAAATCTATTGCGAGAGCTTCCTCGGTGAAGAACACCGCAAGCAGATCGAAAAAGAAGCGGTTGAGATCGTCAGCGAAGTGCTGAAAAACGCGTAAACCGTAGGCCGGATAAGACGCTAGCGTCGCTATCCGGCATGAATTAAAAAGCCGGATAGCTTTGTGCTGATCCGGCTTTTTTTATTCGGCTTAGATTCACGGCATAAACCGATAACCAATCCCGGTTTCGGTCAGAAAATGACGCGGACGCGCCGGGTCCTGTTCCAGCTTCTGGCGCAGGTGTCCCATGTAAATTCGCAGATAGTGACTGTGTTCGACGGCGTTTGGTCCCCAAACCTGATTTAGCAACTGGCGTTGCGTTAGTACCTTTCCGGCATTATTCAGCAGTACCGCTAACAGGCGAAACTCAATCGGCGTCAGATGAATCTCTTCATCACCACGATGTACGAGGCGGGCGGCGATATCTACTTTTACGTTGGAAAAATGCACCACCGGCTCGGGAGACGCGCCGCTGGCGTGGCGGCGCAATGCCACGCGTAATCGCGCCTGTAGCTCGCCAATACCAAAGGGTTTACTGAGATAGTCATCGGCACCGGCATCCAGAGCGGCGATTTTATCGCTTTCTTCGCTGCGGGCTGAGAGCACAATTACCGGTATCGCGCTCCATTGTCGCAGGTCACGAATAAAATCAATGCCGTCACCGTCCGGCAGACCGAGATCGAGAATGATGAGATCGGGTTTTCGCGTGGCGGCTTCCAGCAGACCACGTTGCAGCGTTTCCGCTTCATATACACGCAGACCATCGGCTTCCAGCGCGGTGCGCAGAAAGCGACGGATAGCCTGTTCATCTTCAACAATCAGTACGTTCGTCACATATCCTCATGAAAATCTTCAAGTTCAGGGGGGATTTCCTGGGGCAGTGTAACACGGAAACATGCTCCTCCCTGTGCGCGATTGTGGACGGAAATCGTACCGCCGTGCACGTCCACAATGGCCTGACAGATTGCCAGCCCCAGCCCAACGCCCGGTACCGATGACTCTTTGTTTCCCCGGGAAAACTTGTCAAAAACTCGCTGCTCCATACCCGATGGAATGCCGGGACCATTATCCCAGACGTCCAGTTGCAGGTGCTCGCCATCGACGCTGGCATCAATACCGATTTGCGCCGCTGGACCTGCGTATTTAACGGCGTTTTCCAGCAGATTAATCAGCACCCGTTCAAAGAGTGGGCCATCGACGTGGATCAGCGTCAACGGTGCTGGTAGCGACAAATTAATAGGAGCAGAGAGTCCTGGCTCCAGCATCTGCAGGGCGCTGCCGACCACCTCTTCCAGTGTTAACCACTCCTTCTTAAGATTAAAGCCGCCAGACTGAATTCGCGCCATATCCAGCAGGTTATTAACCAGTCGGGTCGTATTAAGGACGTGCTGGCGAATCTCACTGGCCTGGCGCGCGTGCGGCGATCCTTCGCTTGCCAGATCCAACGTTAAGATCTCTGCCTGACCAAACAGCACCGTTAGCGGCGTACGTAAATCGTGGGAAAGGGCGGCGAGCAGCGCGTTGCGAATGCTTTCGCGCTCGCTGGCAAACCGGGCCTGCTCTTCGCTGGCGGTCAGCGTCAGACGCTCCAGCGCACTGGCGACCAGTAAAGTAAAAGTTTCCAGCAGGCGTTGCTGTTCGGGGATCATCAACTGGCGTAAATTTCCTGGTTCCACAACCAGCAGCCCATGCGTTTTGTCAGCACTTTTTAACGGTAAAATTTGATACGGCACACCTGGCAACGTGTCAGTACCTGCGCCAGCCGGTTGCCCTTTATCAAAGCTCCATTGGGCAATGGCATCATCCCACGGCGTCATGCCCTGTTGATGGGTGAGAGGGGCCAGCTTACCGTTCTCACCGGGCAGTAAAACCTGGCTGCGGGCCTGGAACGTTGAGGCAATAAATTGTTCGCTGGTGGCGGCAATATCTTGCTGACTACGCCCAACGGCCAGCGCTTTTGACATCTCATACAAATGGCGCGTACGTTGTTCACGATAACGGGCCACCCGCGCCTGATAACGCACTCCGGCGGTAAGATTACCGATTACCAGCCCTACCGTTAGCATCACGGCGAAGGTAAGCAGGTACTGGACATCGGAAACGGCCAGCGTGCCGCGCGGAGCAATAAAGAAGAGATCGAAGCTGGCGACGTTAATAAAAGTTGCCAGCACCGACGGCCAGCGTCCGTAAAAGAGGGCGATAACCACCACGCCCAATAAATAGATCATCACCAGGTTGGCGGCGTCAAAGGCCATCAACCACTGCATGGCAATCAACGTAATGATGGCGCACAGCGCGACGGCAACCACACAACCCTGAATTTGTACCCGCCATTTATCCTTAAAGGTGCGGTTATCTGCAGTTTGTAGCACAGGGCGCGAAGGTGGCTCATCGAGTGCAACAATCATCAGGTCGAGATCCGGTGCGCGATGGGCCAGTTTGTCAGCAAAGGAATCACTGCGCCACCAGCGTCGTGTAGTCGGACGTCCGAGGACAATTTTTCCCAGATTATGCTCACGGGCGTAGCGGATTACCGCCTTGTCTTCAGCGGGATCGGAAAGGGTGGCGGTTTCTGCACCCAGCTCCTGGGCTAACCGCAGAGCGCTTAGGATTGCCCGGCGCTGTTTTTCGGGCAGTCGGTGCAGCGCTGGCGTTTCGACATACACTGCATGCCAGACGCTGCCGAGGCGCGCTGCCAGACGCGCGGCAGCACGCACCAGTTTTTCGCTGCCGGTATTGTGTCCAATGCACAGTAAAATGGCGTCACGGGTATGCCAGACTTTTTCTTCCCCCGGACGCCCTCGCCAGGCACGCATCTGATCGTCAACCCGATCGGCCGTGCGGCGCAGGGCCAGCTCACGTAGCGCGATCAAGTTCCCTTTGCGAAAGAAATGCTCGATGGCTCTTTCCGCCTGACCGGCGATATAGACCTTGCCTTCGTTCAGGCGTTGGCGCAAATCGTCGGGGGGAAGATCGACCAGCACCACATCGTCGGCGGCATCGAAAAAAGGATCGGGGACGGTTTCGCGAACCTGAATGCCGGTGACGCCGCTGACCACATCATTGAGGCTTTCCAGATGCTGCACGTTGACGGTAGTAAAAACGTCAATACCGGCTTCGAGCAGTTCTTCAATATCTTGCCAACGCTTAGGGTGGCGTGAGCCAGGCGCATTACTGTGCGCCAGTTCATCCATCAAGATGAGCGCCGGACGGCGGGCCAGCGCCGCGTCGAGATCGAACTCGCTGATATGACGACCATGGCGCGCCTGTCTCTTTAGCGGCAGGATGCTGAGACCGTCCAGCAGCGCGGCGGTCTCTTTGCGTCCGTGGGTTTCCACCACGCCAATCAGCACATCTAACCCCTGCGCCCGCAGCCGCTGGGCCTCTGCCAGCATGGCCCAGGTTTTACCGACGCCTGCACACGCGCCGAAGAAAATTTTCAGTTTTCCGCGGTGCGGGGCAGCGGTCTGCTCCAGCAGGCGATCGGGGTCGGGGCGTAAGGGTTCGTTATGCATGTCCTTTTTCTCAGTGCTTATCCAGCGCTAAATTAAGTTCTACCAGGTTCACCACCGGCTGACCGATAAAACTGACCAATGGCTTTTGCGTGTATTGTGCAACCAGGCGCGTGACTTCTTCAACGCTGAGGTTGCGAGCCTGCGCCACGCGGGGGATTTGCCAGGCCACCGCGGCGGGTGTCAGATTGTTATCCAGCCCGCTGGCAGAAGCCGTTACCAGCTCTACCGGAACGACAGGATTTGCCTGCGGGTTGGCGGCACGCAGCGCGGCTATCCGGCTTTGCAGCTGTTTATCCAGTTCCGGGTTGCTGGCTGCCAGGTTACTGCCGCCTGAAGCCATTGGATTATAGGGCATTTCTGCTGTAGCAGACGGACGTCCCTGAAAATAACCGGCCGCGGTAAAATGTTGCCCAATGAGCGCAGAGCCGCGAACGACCTGACCTTCGCGTAGAAGCGAGCCGTTAGCCTGGTGGGGAAACCACCACTGCCCCAACGCGGTGGTCAACAACGGGTAAGCCCCGCCGGTGATAAGCATCAGGAAAATCAATGTTGATAATGCAGGACGTAATCCACTCATCTGAAACCTCACACCAGACCCAGCAGGGTCAGCAGTAAATCAATTGCTTTGATACCGATAAACGGCACAACCAGACCACCCAGACCATAGATCCACAAATTACGGCGCAGCATTGCGGATGCGGATAACGGTTTGTAGCTCACGCCTTTAAGCGCCAGCGGGATCAGAAAGACGATAACCAGCGCATTAAAGATAACCGCGCTGAGGATCGCCGAATCCGGCGAATGCAGACCCATCACGTTAAGTGCATTGAGCTGCGGGTAGGTGGCGGCGAACGCGGCCGGGATAATGGCGAAATACTTCGCCACGTCGTTGGCGATACTGAAGGTGGTCAGCGAACCACGCGTCATCAGCATCTGTTTACCAATGTGCACCACCTCAATCAGCTTGGTGGGGTTAGAGTCGAGATCCACCATGTTGCCTGCTTCCTTCGCCGCCTGGGTCCCGGAGTTCATGGCGACTGCCACGTCGGCTTGCGCCAGCGCCGGGGCGTCATTGGTTCCGTCGCCGGTCATCGCTACCAGACGACCTTCCGCCTGATACTGACGAATCAGCGCCAGCTTGGCTTCCGGCGTGGCTTCAGCTAAGAAGTCATCTACCCCGGCTTCTGCCGCAATCGCGGCGGCGGTTAAACGGTTATCGCCGGTGATCATCACCGTTTTGATGCCCATTTTACGCAGTTGGGCAAAACGTTCCTTGATTCCGCCTTTTACGATATCTTTCAGGGCAATCACGCCCAGCACGCGGGAGCCTTCGGCAACCACCAGCGGCGTAGCGCCAAGGCGTGCGACGTTTTCGACCTTCTGCTCCACGTCGGCAGGGAAGTGGCCGCCGTTGGCTTCGACGTGACGACGAATAGCATCGACCGACCCTTTGCGGATCATGCGGTTGTCGATGTTGATCCCGCTCATTCGGCTTTGGGCGGTAAACGGTACAAAGGTGGCGTGCAGCGATTGCACGTCGCGAATACGCAGATTAAAGCGCTGTTTAGCCAGAATCACGATGCTGCGGCCTTCTGGGGTTTCATCGGCCAGTGATGAAAGCTGCGCGGCGTCGGCCAGCGTTTTTTCGTCCACGCCCTGGGCGGGCAGAAAATCTGAAGCCTGGCGGTTACCCAGCGTAATGGTGCCGGTTTTGTCCAGCAGCAATACGTCCACGTCACCCGCAGCTTCTACTGCACGTCCGCTGGTGGCGATGACGTTCGCGCCCAGCATGCGGCTCATCCCGGCGACGCCAATTGCGGAGAGTAGCCCGCCGATGGTGGTGGGGATCAGACACACCAGCAGGGCAACCAGTACCGTGACGCTGACCGCGCTACCACCCCAGGCGGAAAACGGCCACAGCGTGGCGGTCGCCAGCAGAAAAACGATGGTCAGGGCTATTAACAGGATCGTCAGGGCGATTTCATTCGGCGTTTTACGCCGCTGCGCGCCTTCAACCATGGCGATCATTCGGTCGAGGAACGTTTCACCAGGGTTTACGCTACATTCAATCACCAGCCAGTCGGAGAGGATGCGGGTCCCGCCGGTGACGGAGGCGAAATCACCACCGGATTCACGAATGACCGGCGCGGATTCACCGGTAATGGCGCTTTCATCCACCGATGCGCCACCTTCGATGACTTCGCCGTCACACGGGATAATATCGCCCGCTTCTACTAACACGATATCTCCTTTGCGCAAATCCTCCGCCGGAACGTGATCCATGGCGGCACCGTATTTCGGCTCGCGGAGTTTGCGAGCAAAAGCGGTTTTTTTAACTCCTTTCAGACTGTTAGCCTGAGCCTTACTGCGTCCTTCCGCCAGCGCTTCGGCAAAGTTGGCGAACAGAACGGTGACCCACAGCCACAGACTTATCGCGCCGGTAAACCACGGATTGCCTTGCATATGGCCTGTGGCCATTGCCAACGTTAACAGGGTTGTCAGCAGACTGCCCAGCCAGACGATAAACATCACCGGATTGCGCCACTGGGTATGTGGGCTTAATTTTTTCACGGCGTCCATCAGCGCCTGCGCGACCAGAGAGGGTTCGAACAGCGCCAGTTGCTTGCGACTCATAGTCATGTGCTCCGCATCACTCAGTGTAATGACAGGTATTCTGCGACCGGGCCAAGTGCCAGGGCAGGAACAAAGGTGAGGGCGCCAACCAGTAACACTGTACCGATTAACAACCCGACAAACAGTGCACCGTGAGTAGGCAGCGTGCCTGGACTTGCTGGCTGGATCTTTTTACTGACCAGCGATCCGGCAATTGCCATCACGGGAATGATCACGCCGAAACGGCCGAAGAACATGCACAGGGCCAGCAGACAGTTCCAGAACGGGCTGTTGGCGCTTAATCCGGCGAAGGCGCTGCCGTTGTTGTTCGCGGCAGACGATACGGCGTACAACACCTCACTAAAGCCATGTGGACCAGGATTGAGCATGGCGCTGCGTCCGGCGTCGCTCATCATCGCTATCGCCGTACCGAGCAGGACCAGCGCAGGGGTGACCAGAATCGCCAGTGCGGTCATTTTCATTTCACGCACGTCTATTTTCTTACCCAGATATTCCGGCGTGCGACCAATCATCAGGCCCGCGATAAACACCGCCAATAACACGAACAGCAACATGCCGTACAGGCCCGAACCGACACCACCGAAGACCACTTCGCCAATCTGCATTAGCCACATCGGCACCATCCCGCCCAGCGCGGTGAAGGAGTCATGCATCGCATCGACAGCGCCGCAAGATGCCGCTGTCGTCACGACGGAAAAAAGACTCGTAGCCAGCACGCCAAAGCGGCTTTCTTTGCCTTCCATGTTGATATTACTGTCTGCACCGAATGCCATCAGGTGCGGGTTGCCTTGAACTTCGGCCCACATCACCACGGCTACGCAGACTACAAATATCAGCGACATGGCCCACAGCAGGGTCCGCCCCTGGCGACGATCGCCAACCACATCACCAAAGGCAAAACACAGCGCGGTAGGAATTAAGAAAATGGCCAGCATCTGTACCAGATTGGTCAACGCGGTAGGGTTTTCAAACGGATGTGATGAGTTAGCGTTAAAGAACCCGCCCCCGTTAGTGCCAAGCATCTTAATCGCTTCCTGTGAGGCGACGGGCCCCATCGGCAGCAGCTGTTTCACCCCTTCAAGGGTAGTAATTGGCTGATAGGGCAACACGTTTTGCAGCACACCTTGCTGAATGAAGAACAACGCAATGAGCAATGCAATGGGGAGCATGATCCACAGCGTAATGCGAACCAGATCGACCCAGGCGTTGCCCAGCGTGTTCATACTCTGGCGAGTAAAGGCACGGGCCAGGGCAAAAATCACCGCAATCCCGGTTGCCGCTGACAGGAAGTTCTGCACGGTCAGCCCGACCATCTGGCTGAAGTAGCTTAAGGTGGTTTCGCCAGCATAGGATTGCCAGTTGGTGTTGGTGACAAAACTTACCGCCGTGTTGAGCGCCAAATCCCACGAAAGCCCAGGTAGCTGTTGCGGATTTAGCGGCAGCAGGTTTTGCGCCATCAGCATTGAAAACAGGACCAGCAACCCCAGCACATTGAGCGCGAGGATCGCCAACAGATACTGCCGCCAGTTCATCTCCTGCTGCGAGATGCCCAGACCGCGCCAGAGCAGATGTTCCACGCCAGCCAGGCCCGGCAGGGACGTATTATTGATCAGCCGAGCCAGGCCAAAACCCAGCGGTCTGGCGATGATAAACAGTACCAGCAAGAAACTGGCAATGAGTAAAAATCCTTGGGCCGCCATCAGAACGCCTCCGCATTAATCAGGGCATACACCAGATAACCTAATAATAAAAAGACCAGCACAATGCCGGTTATCACGCCTGCACTCACGGTGCACCTCCAGTGGCATAAATGTGATAACCAGAGCGTAGATTTTTGCTTGCAAAGATTTCGCAAAAATCAGTGGGAGGGGTGTAAAAAAAGTATAAAAATGGCAAAGACCATTATTTAACTAATGATTAGTATTAATTTAACTTTTATGTAACTTAATTACGGTTTTTAGCTAAACGGAGCATCAATAGATAAAAATAAGTGGTCGGATGAGTAGCAAAATTACACACAAGGCGGTATTATTTTCATCAGTTAACCAAGTTTATTTTTCCGGTGCGATTCACCGAACAGATATATGGGAGAGGATTATGGACTTTTATAAAGAATATCCAGCACACATTGTTTTCTTGCGCCGTACCTTTGCCGTTGTGGCGGGCGTGCTGGCGCTGCCGGTCATGTTGTTCTGGAAAGACCGCGCCCGTTTTTACAGCTATCTGCACCGCGTCTGGTCCAAAACCAGTGATAAACCGGTGTGGATGGAGCAGGCTGAAAAAGCCACCTGCGACTTCTATTAAGTTGTCGTTATTGTTCAAGAAAACCGCCAACAGCAATGTGGCGGTTTTTTTATACGCCGAGGTCTACACTTATCTAAGTAACGGATAAGGAGTGGCGATGAGCACGAGAATTCCTGTTGGTATCCGCACCTGTCTGACCACAGAAGCGAGTGAGGCACCTCAGTTCGACGAAAATACATTAATACGTGTTTACGCTTTGCATGAATTGCACCGCCTGCGTCAGCGAAAATTAACGCGGGGCGCATTAATTGACTATCATACCCGCTATAAACTGGTACTACTGGCGCATTCCCAGCCAGAGTATCGGGAGCTTGGCCCCTTCGTTGCCGCAATCCATGAATGGCAAGATCTCGATGCTTTTTTTACCGAGTATCGCCTACGATTGACCCATCTGTTATTAAATCCTGCTACCCGGCGTAACCATACCAATGTATTGATGCACGTACAGGGCTATTTCCGTAATCAGCTCGATCTGCGTCAACGTCAGGAATTGACCTCGATAATCGATAACTATCGACGCGAGGCGCAGCCGCTACTTGCACCCTTAATGCTCCTCAAACACTATATGGCTGAGCACCCGAACACCTGGTTGTCCGGGCAACGTTATTTTGAACTCTGGCCTGCGATTTGGCGTTTACAGGGCAATGATTAATTTTTATCAGGGAGTGTTATGACCACGCATCTGGTCTGGTTTCGGCGTGATTTACGCCTGCATGACAATCTCGCGCTGGCGGCGGCTTGTCGGGATCGTTCTGCACATGTACTCGCGCTCTATATCTCCACGCCTGAACAGTGGAAGGCGCATGATATGGCCCCACGTCAGGCGGCATTGGTTAATGCGCAGCTGAACGCGTTGCAAACGGCGCTGGCAGAAAAGGGCATCCCGCTTCTGTTTCATGAAGTTGCTAATTTTGCGACCAGTGTGGAAACCGTCAAAAACGTCTGCGTACAGCATGGCGTCAGTCGAATATTTTATAACTATCAATATGAAATAAACGAACGCCAGCGTGATGCTGCCGTTGAAAAGTCAATACCTCAGGTGGTGTGCGAAGGGTTTGACGACAGCGTGATCCTGCCTCCGGGGGCGGTCATGACCGGTAATCACGAGATGTATAAAGTCTTTACGCCGTTTAAAAATGCCTGGCTGAAGCGGATAAAAGACGGGATCCCAGAATGTGTCAGTGCGCCGAAGGTCAGAGAAAGCGGTGCTCTTGACTCTCCATTAACATCCATCACGCTGAGCTACCCGCAGCAGGATTTTGATTCGCAGCAATTTCCGGCAGAAGAAAAATTGGCCATCGCGCAATTACGCCATTTTTGCCAGCAGGCCGCCGGAGAATATGAACAACTGCGTGACTTTCCGGCGATTGATGGAACCAGTCGATTATCCGCGAGCCTGGCGACAGGAGGACTATCGCCGCGCCAGTGCCTGAATCGACTGCTCGTGGAGCAGCCGCAGGCGCTTGAGGATGGGGCAGGCAGCGTTTGGTTGAATGAGCTTATCTGGCGCGAATTTTATCGTCATCTGATGACTTACCATCCGGCGCTGTGTCGGTATCAACCTTTTATTCGCTGGACCGATCGCGTGCAATGGCAGAATAATCCGACGCATTTGCAGGCCTGGAAAACAGGGAATACGGGCTACCCCATTGTGGATGCGGCCATGCGTCAGCTCAACGCCACGGGCTGGATGCATAATCGTTTACGAATGATTACCGCCAGTTTTTTAGTGAAAGACCTGCTGATCGACTGGCGTAAAGGCGAACAATATTTCATGTCGCAACTGATCGATGGCGACCTGGCGGCCAATAACGGCGGCTGGCAGTGGGCAGCCTCAACCGGAACCGACGCCGCACCGTATTTCCGTATCTTTAACCCCACGACGCAGGGCGAAAAATTTGATCGTGACGGTGAGTTTATCCGCCAGTGGGTGCCGGAACTGCGCGACGTGCCGGGTAAAGCCATTCATGAACCGTGGTCGTGGGCTGAAAAAGCGCAGGTAACACTGAGTTATCCTCGCCCGATTGTGGATCATAAACAGGCAAGGCTGGCGACGCTGGCGGCATATGAGGCGGCACGTAAGGGATAAGCACGCAGCGGATTTCTGCGTAATACCTTCCAGCAGAATGAATATGTTGCAGTGGGGGGCATTTAGCGCTGAAGCGTGTACGCAAGGCTGCTAATGCCTTGATGAAGATGTTTTCCGCCAGCAGTAAAGTGCCGTCATCTTCATTCAGGTGACGGAATTTGATGACAACACCAACGACATCTACACCGCACGATGCGGTATTTAAATCGTTTTTACATCATCCAGAAACAGCTCGGGACTTCCTCGAAATTCATCTACCCGCAGATCTGCAAACGCTTTGCGATTTAAATACGCTGAAGCTGGAGTCAGAAAGCTTTATTGAAGCGGATTTACGTACCCGCTACTCCGACGTGCTCTGGTCTGTGCATACGCACGATGGTGAAGGTTATGTATACGTGGTTATAGAACACCAGAGTACAGCCGATCCGCATATGGCTTTTCGTCTGCTGCGTTACGCAATAGCGGCGATGCAGCGTCATTTGGATGCCGGGCACAAAGAACTGCCGATTGTGATACCCATGCTGTTTTATCATGGCTGTCGAAGTCCGTATCCGTACTCACTGTGCTGGCTTGATGCGTTTACCGATCCTGTAACGGCACGGCAACTTTATGCCAGCGCATTTCCATTGGTGGATATCACAGTGGTGCCCGATGACGAAATCATGGCTCACAGGCGAATGGCACTGCTGGAACTAATGCAAAAACATATCCGTCAGCGGGATTTGATGGGGCTGGTAGATCAACTGGCCACGCTGTTACTTACAGGGTGCGCTAATGACACGCAACTACAGGCGATGTTTAATTACATCCTGCAATCCGGCGATGAATCTCGCTTTAATGAATTTATACAAGAGATGGCGCAACGGATCCCCCAACATAAGGAGAAGCTGATGACGATTGCCGAGCGGTTACGCTTAGATGGATTACAGGAAGGGTTGCAGCGAGGCAAACGAGAAGCCGCATTACGTATAGCGCAAACTATGTTGGAGCAGGGAATAGATCGCAACATGGTGCTTCTGGTTACAGGTCTTTCTGAAGAGGAGTTGACTGCCAGTAATGCGTAATTCCTGAAAAAAGCCCGAATCAGATTACATCATCGGGCCCCTACACTCAGGATTCTACCGCCAGTGAACGGTTTCTGAACTTAAGCGACTGGTACAGCCAAATCAGCAGCACCAGCACCACACAGGCCAGCGCGCCCCAGGTAATTTCACTAAAGACATCAATATAGGCATTGATGGAGTAGTTGATAGCGCCGGCAGCATCAAACGAGCCTTGTGAGGTCTGATCGGCGATAACGCCTGCCAGGTAATTGGCGATAGCACCGGAAAGCAGCATATAAATGCCGGTTAATACGCCGGTAACACCAGGGATCTCAATACGCGTAATTTGTGACATTGCCACCGGGTCAATAAACAGTTCGGCAAAGCCCATGACCGCCAACCCAAGTACCATCAGCGGCATGGAAGAGTGGCCGTAAGCAGCGGACCAGCGAGCGCTCAAGGTTAGAATACAGAACCCAGCGCTCATTAAGCCGAGGCCAAGGGCAAATTTACCCCAGATACGTACGGTACGATTGCCACTCACGCTTTCTTTGACTACCCACGCCAGTACGATACCGCACAGCATAACGGCAAAAGCGTTAACCGACTGGAACATCGCGGTAGGGACGGAATACCCCAGAATATCGCGGTTAACGAAGCGGTCGATATACAGGCTGATCGAACTGCCGCCCTGTTGAGCAAAGGCCCAAAACAACAGGCTAAAGAAGGTCAGTGTGACGATAAGCCCCAGCTCTTTGCGCTGTTTCTGCGTCTGTGCCTGGCGATAAATCTTCGCCAGAACTGCCAGACCAATAACAGTGGCAACAATCAGTGCGTAAACGGACCACTCTTTCCAGAACAGCACGGTAATCAGCAGCGGTGTGGTAACTAGCAGAACTAACAGCCAGGCCCAGTTTGGCAGAATAAAGGTTTTAGCACACAGAACGGCCTTGTTGACGCCGGTGGTGTGGGCGAAATGGCGATTTCCACATAAGAAAATCACCAGCCCTGCCAGCATGCCGATGGCAGCCAGCGCAAAGCCCATCGCCCAACTGTACTCTTCCTGCACGTATCCGCAGGCAATTGGTGCGATGATCGAACCGATGTTACCGGCGGCATAGAGCAGAGAGAATCCACCGTCGCGACGCGGGTCTTCAGGTTGATATAACTCGCCCAGCAGGCAACTGATATTTGATTTAAACAGACCGTAACCGCAGACAATTATCGCCAGCGACAAATAGAGGAACGCCGGAGCCATTTCACTGGCACCTAATACCAGATGTCCCACCGCCATTAAAAATGCGCCGATCATCACCGCCATTCGATTGCCGAGCACTTTATCGGCCAGGTATCCCCCGAGAATAGGGGTGACATAGACCAGCGAGCAGTAGGCGCTGAACAGTTCATATGCGTGATTATCGTCGTACTTAAGCTGGTTAGTGAGATACAGGATCAGCAGCGCACGCATGCCGTAAAAACTGAAGTATTCCCAGATTTGTAGCGCGACGACGTAGTAAATCGCCCGTGGTTGAGATGCTTGTTTATTCATTATTTTCTCGAAGTAAATGCCTCGCGACTGGCTGAACGTGCTGCGCGAGTGTGTTTCCTTAAAGTTGTAACTTTGATACAGATCTGATTATTTTTGCAATATGCTGTCTGATTGCATAAATATACATGAATTAGATCGCGTAGTGGTAAGCAAATCACGTTCAAAGCGGGTGTGATTGTTTCTTTATGTGTCAGTGAAATGGCTATCGACGAACGCAGGCGGGGACGCTATTTTAACCTAAGCTGTGTTGCTGATTGGGCAGGCAGAAATGATGACTACGAGGACGATGATGAAAAACACCGAACTGGAACAACTGATCAACGACAAACTAAACAGCGCCGCCATTAGCGATTATGCGCCGAATGGTTTGCAGGTTGAGGGCAAAGAGACGGTGCATAAAATCGTGACCGGTGTGACTGCAAGCCAGGCATTGCTGGACGAGGCGGTACGCCAGCAAGCGGATGCGGTTATTGTTCACCACGGCTATTTCTGGAAAGGCGAATCTCCGGTTATTCGCGGCATGAAGCGCAATCGTCTGAAAACGCTGTTAGAAAATGATATCAACTTGTATGGCTGGCACTTGCCGCTGGATGCACACCCGGAATTGGGGAATAACGCGCAGTTGGCCGCGCTGTTGGGAATCACCGTGATGGGGGAAATTGAACCGCTGGTGCCATGGGGAGAACTCTCCATGCCGGTTCCGGGGCTGGAGCTGGCATCGTGGATTGAAGCGCGTTTAGGCCGTAAACCGTTATGGTGCGGTGATACCGGGCCGGAGAAAGTTCAGCGCGTTGCCTGGTGTACCGGGGGCGGTCAACGTTTTATTGATAGCGCAGCCCGATTTGGTGTCGACGCCTTTATTACCGGTGAAGTCTCTGAGCAAACCATTCACTCAGCCCGCGAGCAGGGGCTGCATTTTTATGCTGCCGGTCACCATGCGACCGAACGCGGCGGCATTCGCGCATTAAGCGAATGGCTGAATGAAAATTCCGATCTGGACGTAACCTTTATCGATATTCCTAATCCAGCGTAATAAAGAGGGATGAAAGTGCAGCGAGCGCGTTGTTATCTGTTAGGTGAAACGGCGGTGGTTCTCGAACTGGAGCCCCCCATCACGTTGGCGACTCAGAAACGCATCTGGCGTCTGGCTCAGCGTTTAGTTGACGCCCCGAATGTGCTTGAAGCTATTCCGGGAATGAACAATATCACGGTTACCCTGCGCGACCCGCAAACACTGGCGCTGGATGCGATTGAACGCCTGCAGCGCTGGTGGGAAGAGAGCGAAGCACTGGAGCCGGATTCACGTTTTATTGAAATACCCGTGATCTATGGCGGTGAGTTTGGCCCCGATCTGGCAGAGGTCGCACGACACAGCGGATTAAGCGACAAGCAGGTCGTCGAACTTCATGCGTCAGTTGACTATGTGGTGTGGTTTATCGGTTTTCAGCCGGGATTTCCCTATCTCGGGAGCTTACCTGAACAGCTGCATACCCCCAGACGTGCGGAACCGCGTTTGCTTGTTCCGGCAGGTTCTGTCGGTATCGGTGGATCTCAAACGGGGATCTACCCGCTTGCAACACCTGGTGGATGGCAATTGATTGGGCGTACCTCCGTTTCGTTATTTGATCCAAAACGGGAGGAGCCGATTCTGTTACGGGCTGGCGATACCGTGCGTTTTGTCCCGCAGAAGGAGGGGATATGTTAAACATCATCCGCGCTGGCATGTACACCTCAGTACAGGACGGGGGACGCCATAGTTTTCGTCAATCCGGAATTAGTCACTGTGGCGCGCTGGATAAACCGGCGCTGAACGTGGCTAACCTGCTGGTGGGTAATGATGCGAATGCCGCAGCGCTGGAAATCACTCTGGGGCAACTGGTGGTGGAGTTTGAAGCCGATGGCTGGTTTGCCCTGACCGGTGCCGGATGCGAAGCGCATCTGGATCGAACTCCCGTATGGAGCGGATGGCGGTTACCGGTAAAAGCCGGGCAGCGTCTGACGCTAAAACGTCCTCTTCATGGCATGCGCAGTTATCTGGCGGTAGCGGGCGGTATCGATGTTCCCGAAGTGATGGGCTCGCGTAGTACCGATCTGAAAGTGGGCATTGGTGGGTTTGAAGGGCGTCTGCTGCGTGATGGCGATCGACTGGCGATTGGCGTATCGACCCGGCAATTCAGCGGGCCACAAGGTGTAAAACAACTGATGTGGGGTAATCTCATTCGCGCACTGCCCGGCCCTGAATATCAGGAGTTTGATGAGGTATCGCAGGCCTCTTTCTGGCGCTCGCCGTGGCAGCTTAGCCCGCAAAGTAACCGTATGGGGTATCGTCTTCAGGGGCAGCCGCTGACGCGCACGACCGATCGCGAGCTGCTGTCGCATGGTTTGCTCCCCGGCGTGGTGCAGGTTCCGCATAATGGCCAGCCAATCGTGCTGATGAACGATGCTCAGACGACGGGTGGCTATCCGCGCATCGCCTGTATTATCGAGGCAGATATGTATCATCTGGCGCAGATCCCGCTCGGTCAGCCGATTCATTTTGTGCAGTGTTCGCTGGAGGAAGCGCTGAAGGCGCGGTACGACCAGCAGCGTTATCTTGAACAGTTAGCATGGCGACTTAACAATGAAAATTGATCTCAATGCAGACCTCGGTGAGGGATGTGCGAACGATGCAGCGTTGCTGCAATTGGTGTCATCGGCCAACATCGCCTGTGGGTTTCACGCCGGCGATGCGCAAACTATGCTCTCAAGCGTGCGTGATGCGTTAAAAAATGGTGTGGCGGTAGGCGCGCATCCCAGCTTTCCGGATCGGGAAAATTTTGGTCGTAGCGCCATGACCCTGCCTGCACAAACGGTGTATGCACAGACGCTGTATCAAATTGGCGCGCTGGCTGCCATCACGCGGGCAGAAGGTGGCGTGATGCGCCATGTCAAACCGCATGGCATGCTCTATAACCAGGCGGCGAAAGATCCTCAATTGGCCGATGCGATTGCGAAAGCGGTTCATGCCTGCGATCCGTCGCTGGTTCTGGTCGGGCTGGCGGGAAGCGAACTGATTCGCGCTGGAGAACACTATGGCTTGATAACGCGTCAGGAGGTTTTTGCCGATCGGGGTTATCAGGCCGATGGCAGTCTGGTACCTCGCAGCCAGCCGGGCGCACTGATTGAGGATGAAGAGCAGGCGCTGGCGCAAACGTTAGAAATGGTGCAATCCGGCAGAGTAAAAAGCCAAAGTGGAACATGGGCAAGCGTAACCGCCCAGACGGTATGCATTCATGGGGATGGCGAGCACGCACTCGCTTTTGCCCGTCGCTTGCGTAGCGCCTTTAATGCATGCAATATTGAAATTGGTGCATAAGATTTACCATACAAAACAACAATATATTACACAACAACATATACGGGAATGAATTATGGGAGAGGTAATTTCTCTCTGGCCATTGACGGGGATCGCCGTCATCGTGGTCGGATTTCTTTTACGTTTTAATCCGGTATTGGTGGTTATTATTGCCGGGATCGTCACGGGACTGGCGGCGCATATGCCGATCGCCACCATCCTCGAGAAGCTGGGTGAAGGTTTTCTTAACACCCGCAACCTGCCGTTTATCCTGCTGATCCCACTGGCGGTTATTGGCCTGCTGGAACGTCACGGACTCAAAGAGCGCGCTCAGGCGTGGATTGCGAAAATCCGCAGTGCCACCAGTGGCCGTCTGCTTATTGTCTATCTGTTCATTCGTGAAGCGACCGCTGCGTTAGGGTTGACGAGCCTGGGGGGGCATCCGCAGATGGTGCGCCCGCTGCTGGCGCCAATGGCGGAAGGGGCCGCCGAGAAAAATCACGGCGAGATACCCGGCGCGGTTCGCTATCGCCTGCGCGCAATGTCAGCGGCGACCGATAACGTCGGGCTGTTTTTCGGTGAAGATATCTTTGTTGCCTTCGGCGCGATCATATTCATGCACAACTTTATGCTGGAGTCTGGTGGGATCCAGACCGAACCGCTGCATATCGCCTTGTGGGGGATCCCGACGGCAATTTGTGCTTTCCTGATCCACGGCACGCGTTTGTGGCGTCTGGATAGCTATTTGCAACGTGAAGTGGCGAAAGCGAATGCCGCAGCGAAAGGGGAAGCGAAATGAATTTTCAACAAAGCTATCTCTACTGGCTGGCAGGTGCGGTATTACTGATTGTGGCGCTGATGTCCTGGCAGGACAAAGCAAACCCGCGCCGTTTCACCACAGGCCTGTTTTGGGGCATATATGGCGTACTGTTTCTGCTTGGTGACTGGACATACTCGCTGTTTGGCGATAAACGCGCAGTGCATATTGCTGTCGGCGTTGCGGTGGTCGTGCTGGCCCTGATCGCGGGTTTTGGCGGTGTGAAGCTGGGAAGCTACCATCAACGCACGCAGCAACAGCGCGAAGAAAGCGCCAGCCGCCTGGGCAACCGCCTGTTTTTCCCAGCGTTGGCGATCCCGGTGGTAACGGTCATTGGCGTACTGATGTTCAACCATATTCCGGGCTTACAGGATGCGCTGTTCGGGCCGGGTAATCACGCCACTCTGGTGACGCTCTTTTCAATGACAGCGGGTTCGTTGATTGGTCTGGCGATGGCGATAAAAATGACCCATGAGCGGGTGCATCAACCGATTCAGGAGGCTCGCCGTCTGCTGGACTCCATTGGCTGGGCGTTCATTTTGCCGCAGATTCTGGCTACGCTTGGGCTGCTGTTTACAGCGGCGGGTGTCGGTAGCGGCATTTCATACCTGACGCAGGAATATCTGGCGGTGGATAGTCGCTTTATCGCGGTGGCGGTGTACACCATCGGCATGGCATTGTTGACCATGGTTATGGGTAATGCGTTTGCTGCTTTCCCGATCGTGACCGCTGGGATTGGCATTCCGATCCTCGTACTGCAACACGGCGGCAACCCAGCGGTAATGGCGGCGATAGGTATGTTCTCCGGCTATTGTGGGACGCTGATGACGCCGATGGCGGCGAACTTTAATATTGTTCCTGCAGCGTTGCTGGAACTACCGGACAAAAATGCGGTGATTAAAGCGCAGGTGCCAACCGGCATACTGCTGCTGCTGGTCAACGTGTTCCTGATGTATTTCCTGATGTTCCTGTAAGGAGGAAGGATGAAAACAGTACTCATCACGGGATTTGAACCCTTTGGCGGCGAGTCAGTTAACCCTTCCTGGGAAGTGGTCTCGAGCCTCGACAATGCTATTATCGGTGGATGCCGCGTAATAGCCCGCCAACTACCGTGTGTCTTTGGCGAGTCTCTCGCTGTACTCAATGCCGCGATTGACGCGTTGTCGCCATCACTGGTGCTGGCGGTGGGGCAGGCGGGTGGTCGCACGGATATCACCGTGGAACGCGTGGCGATTAACGTTGACGATGCGCGTATTGCGGATAACCAGGGGCAACAGCCGGTAGATGTGCCGATTGTGGTCGATGGCCCGGCGGCATGGTTTAGTTCGTTGCCGATTAAAGCGATGGTTGTCGCCATGCGCAACGCGGGAATTCCGGCCTCGGTTTCCCAGACTGCGGGTACTTTCGTGTGTAACCACGTGATGTATGGCCTGCTGCATAAACTACGCGACGTACTGGCGGTGAAGGGCGGCTTTATTCATATCCCTTATTTGCCGCAACAGGCTGCACAGCATCCCGGGGCGCCAAGTATGGCGACAGAAACGGTGCGCCGTGCGCTGGAGATTGCGATTGCCACTGCCTTGCAGGTGGAAAGCGATATCGCAGTGACGGGCGGCGCAACACATTAACAAAGGACAGTATTATGCCTGAAGGCCCGGAGATCCGCCGCGCGGCGGATAACCTGGAGGCGGCAGTCAAAGGCAAACCCCTGACGGATGTCTGGTTTGCCTTTGAGCAGTTAAAACCGTATCAATCTCAACTGATTGGGCAACGTGTTACCCAGCTTGAAACGCGGGGGAAAGCATTACTGACCCATTTTTCTAATGGCCTGACGCTGTACAGTCACAATCAGCTCTATGGCGTGTGGCGAGTGGTGGATACAGGCAAAATTCCGCAAACTTCGCGGGTACTGCGTGTCAGACTGCAGACACACGACAAAACTATCCTGCTCTATAGCGCGTCTGATATCGAAATGCTGACGCCAGAACAGCTCTCCACCCATCCGTTCCTGCAACGGGTAGGGCCGGATGTACTGGATTTACGTTTAACGCCCGATGAGGTTAAAGCGCGTCTGTTATCTCCGCGTTTTCGCAATCGCCAGTTTTCTGGTCTGCTACTGGACCAGGCATTTCTGGCGGGATTAGGTAACTACCTGCGGGTAGAGATCCTTTGGCAGGTTGGGTTGACCGGGCAGCATAAAGCGTCGCAGCTTAGTGATGAGCAACTGGATCAACTGGCACATGCGCTGCTTGATATTCCGCGGCTGTCTTATACTACCCGCGGCCTGGTCGATGAGAATAAACATCACGGTGCGTTGTTTCGCTTTAAGGTCTTTCATCGGGATGGCGAAACCTGTGAGCGTTGTGGTGGAATAATTGAGAAAACGATGCTCTCTTCGCGCCCCTTTTACTGGTGCCCGGGTTGTCAGCACTAAGCGGGTTGTTTTGGTGCGTGCACCGAAATAAACCGCGCGACTGCGGGGCCAGTTAACAAAATGCTGAACAGTCGCAGGGTTTGCATCGCCATGATGAGCGCCATATCAGCGTGGCTTCCTGCGGCGATCACCGCAACAGAATCCACTCCTCCAGGACTGGTTGCCAGATAGGCAGTGAGAAAATCGATCTGCATGTAATGCGCCAGTCCCCAGGCCATGGCTGCGCAGATCGCCATCAGTGAAAAAATAGACAACAGGATCTGTGGCAGTGGTCGTAATGCCATCAAAAAGATCTGCTTGTCAAAGCCAAGACCGATTTGCCAGCCAATTGACATGTAGGCTATAGCCAGTAGCCATTCCGGCAGTTCAATCACCATCACTCCGCTTGCATTCAGCATGGCACCCACCAGCATTGGCAATAGCATAACGCCAGAGGGAATACGCAGTAGGCGTCCAGCCGTGCCGGCAACGGCGGCCAGCATCAGAGTGCTGAAAAGATTGCCGCTTAGCGGCGGAAACCAGATGATTTGTTCACTGACCGTTTGGGCCTGGTCGCCCATCACCAGCCGGGTGACCAGCGCTGCCGCGCCTACCACCAACAGTACGCGCAGATACTGCATAAACGCCACCAGCCGGATGTCGGCGCCATAATCCTGGGCCATTGCGACCATTGCCGCTGCACCGCCTGGTGACGAGCCCCACGCACCGGTATTCCCCGGTAGATTACTATAGCGAACCAGCAGCCAGCCGATTATCGCGCTGCTGATAAGGGTTGCCAGAAGGATAACAATCACCATCGGCCAGTGGGCTGCAAGGGTTGTGAAGATTGAACCGGTCAGATTTTGGGCAATCATGCAGCCGAGAATCGCCTGTGCGCCAAGAAATGTGCAGCGAGGAGGATGCAGCGAGATGCCGCGCATACTGAAAATGATGCCGACGATCATCGAACCGAGCAGCAAGGGGCCCGGAAGATGGATAAAGAGAAAGAGCAGGGAAAGAAGGAGCGATAGCACAAACAACAGGCTCCACTGCAAAACAGGCATCCCATGCTCCCTTGTTTTATGCTGCATTCAATGTCTTGATATAGCATAGAGAAAAATTCCGCTGAAAAAAATATCAGGTATCAATAAAAACGGACTAACCGGCGATCGGGTATTGATGCCTGTTATCTGAAAAAATCGTCGACAGCATCATTCCAGGCATGTCCGAAGATAGACCACTCCTGACTGATTGTAGGTGGAAAACCGCTCCGGCAGTATCCATTCTTAGATTCAAAATCAAAGACGCCATGTGGGTAACCATTTATCAGCAACACACATTTCTTACTATCTTCTGACCAACCGATCTTCACATCTGATGGGATATGTCCATCTGAAACGTCTTCTGCATTGTAAATATGTAGTGCATCTTTGATAGGATTTCCGTCTGCAGATTCATCAAGTGCATAGAAATATCCGGTTTGACCATTATCTTCAAATACAGCAGCGTATGAACCTTCAGGGGTTAAACTTTCTATTACCTGAGTTTCACCGACGATGAGTTGAGCTTGAACCGTAACTGTTATTGTCATTTTAATTTTCCTGGATGTATAAAACTACGCTGTTCTATAATTGGTATTGATGTTTAACGACTTGATTTGAAATTTTTAGGTTGATTGTTTAAATGATGAGCGTCCCTGGGACTTACGCCATCTTTTTATTTCATCAATGACGCCTTGTGGGCTGTCTTCCCTGTCATCCGGGGGATAAAAAATCAAACCATTACCTTCCGGATGGTCCACGATTTTATCGAAATGATCGACTAATAAGTCGATGTAAGATTCACGATCCATTTCTCCCTGGTAGCGCGGGTTTGCAGAGAATTCATTTAGGAAGTCTAAGAATTCGGATTCTGTGTAGTCTTCGAGTTTTTGCTTAAGATGATTCATATATTCAACTTAATAATAAGAGGCTTTGCAGAGTGCTGTTATTTGGTTTTGAAATAGTTATTCAGCTTTTAAAATGAAAGGCAACTGACCTAAAACCTCGTTTACCTTTTCAATCAGCTCATTTTTATCCCATCCTGAGGATGTTTTTATCATAGGGTGATCCCAATCGCCATTCGATATAACCTGGATAAGAAACTCCCCTTTCTCGTCAAGCGAGGGGTACCAGCCGATGTCTATGACAACACCATTATTTTGGGTTAGTTGAAATAAATCTTCATCTAGTCGGATAGCCTCCTCTGATACTGTTTTGGTAAAATCTATAGTAGATAACTCATCGTAAATACTCTTCACATTTTCAATGAAATAATCTTTTCCTAAAATATTGAAATTGGTTTTCATTTTGTTTTTCCATTACCTGTGAAGGTTTTTATTCTGAATCTTTAAATGACGCTCGTCCCTGGGACTTACGCCATCTTTTGATTTCATCAATGATGCCTTGTGGGCTATCTTCCCTGTCATCCGGGGGATAAAAAATCAAACCATTACCTTCCGGATGGTCCACGATTTTATCGAAATGATCGACTAATGAGTCGATGTAAGATTCACGGTCCATTTCGCCTTGATAGCGCGGATTTGCGGAGAATTCATTCAAGAGTTCTATGAATTCAGCTTCGGTGTAGTCTTCGATCTTTTTAAGATGATTCATATACTCACCTTTATAATAAGTTTCTTTGTATAGCTCATTTAGAATCTTTAAATAACTCTAATCCATGAGATGTTCTCCACTTTTTTATTTCCTTAAATATTCCTAAGGGTGAACATTCAATCTCATCTGGAGTATTAAAAATCAGTCCATTACCAAGTGGATGCTGGGTGACTTTGACTACATGTAGTTGTAGGTTATCGATAAATTTACCAAAATCACTAGCATTTAGTCCATGTTTATTCTCAAAAAAGTTAGATAGCAGATCAATGAACTCTGACTCAGTGTAATCGCTTATTTTTTTTTCATTATCTATTAGCATTTTTATGTATTCCTATATGTAAGCGAGGAGTAGTAATATTTATATTATCCATATTAAACGCTTCTCCGCCATGCTGGATTTCTTCTAAGTGATGAAGTTCAAAAGTGCTTCTGCCACCTACTTGCTCTGAAGGACCAGGATATGGTGCTAACCCCATTCTTATCAGGGTTTGGTTAGAAGGTTTAAAATCCTTCATAAGCTCAGGGCACTCTGACATCGCAAGCCAGAACTCTCTTCTGAAATGGTCAAAGTTGCGAAATGTTCTTCCTCGCAGCTTATCTGCGACCTGTGCAGGTATCGGTGCGCCCAGCCCTGAACTGGCGGCCTCAAGCCAGCGACCATTTCCGGATAGAATTTCACCTTGGCCGGTTGCTGTGCCGGGTTCGTCCCGGGCTGTTTTCAGGTATACATATATCGGCTGAATGCCTGAATCGGCCGGAAAGACCAGAATATAATCGTTAAAATCGGCGACATCCGGCACAAGGAACGGTGGCGTGGTGTACTCATTTTTGCCATCCGGGATGGGTGTCACCAGAATTGTTGGCTGATCAAGCGGTGGAATATCGCTTCCAGTATGTTCAGGTACATCACCCGTCGCAGGATTTTCTGGCGTCCATGTGATTAACGGCCCGTCTACGTCGTGGGCAGGCGTAAATTCATAACGATGGTGTCCATCATTCCATAGCATATTCGCGACGCGCACGTTTTCATACGGAGTACCTTCGCCGGTATGCACGCCGTAGACTTGCGACTTACCGTGAATGTCGGTTCCCCAGAAAAAACGAACCCGGGTTGTGGCTGTGCCACCTACCAGCGCCTTTTTCCGCAGTTCTTCCTCATACCAGAACTCATCACGTCCGGGAACGCGTGCGCTGCCCGTCCCCGCAGACGGAATATACAGCGCGGAAGCTAACGCTCCGATATAAGGAACGCCGCGTGCGGCGCTGAGAATGCCACTGAGTGACCACTCGCCCCACACCTGCGTCAGCCCACCTAAGATCGGCAGTGCGGCCGAGGCTTCTGCGGGTTGTGCATATCCGCAACAATCATCAACGGAAGATTGTGCGAAAACCGCCATCTGACCGAAGTTTTCAGCCGATTCTTCACGGCTCCCTGCGTCTGTACAGCCTTTCTCTTTCAGACAGGATTTGGCATAGACCGGTGTGACTGCAGGAATGAGTGGTGCTGGGGGGGAAGGTCGGTTCGCAACGGGTATTATCGAACTAGCCGGCTGATTGCGGGGCGGTATAAACAAACGATTGTACTCAGCAGGCAACGCCAGGTAGTCAAACTCCGTATTGGCAATCAGGTGCTTGCAAAGAATATAGTCATACGATACCGCAATTTCTTCGGTATCCAGCTCGTTTAGGGCCACATAGGTTTGTATGCTTTTTACCGAAGCATTTCTTAATTGAATATAATAGTAGCGTTCCCATCTGCCGAATCTGTTTATTCGCCATAAATCAATTTCAATAAACAGACGTTCATTGTTATTGATGGCGTTAATAAATAGCGGTGTGCTTTTATCAATTAATTTTTCAAATCTTAGCGCCCGGGTATTAATACCAGAACCCGTATTAACTAATCCGTTAGAGAGCGAAAAAGCAAAAATCTCATCAGGATGGTTTTCCTGCCAGCGATTTCCTGTCGATGCGTCTGTACCACAACCAGAAGAGATATCGCCTTGTCGCTCACCTGTTATCTTCAGATAAATAAGGTCGCCCATGCCATTTAATCCAGTGCTGTGTTTTATGAGGCCGGATTAAATAGTTAATGAATTTAAAAATCAAATAATGCCTTGGCAATTAATGCTATATTAAATCGGGTAGGGGTTGCGCTCAATTAAATATATTAAAGGGCGAGTAAACGAGAGAAAGTAATATTGAAGAGGTGAATGCAATGAACAAGACGGGAACTGAAAAAAGCCACCGGAATTATCCGGTGGCCTGAACAATTAACGCTTAATATCAGACTTAAAATCGCGCTTGTCGTAGCCGGTGTACAGCTGACGCGGACGCGCGATTTTCATGCCGTCGGTGTGCATTTCGTTCCAGTGTGCAATCCAGCCAACGGTACGTGCCATGGCGAAGATCACGGTGAACATGGAGGACGGAATACCCATCGCTTTCAGGATGATGCCGGAGTAGAAGTCTACGTTCGGGTAGAGTTTCTTCTCGATGAAGTACGGGTCGTTGAGCGCAATGTGCTCAAGTTCCATCGCCACTTCCAGCAGATCATCTTTGGTGCCCAGTTCTTTCAGTACTTCATGGCAGGTTTCACGCATGACGGTAGCGCGCGGGTCATAGTTTTTATAAACACGGTGACCAAAGCCCATCAGGCGGAAGGAATCATTCTTGTCTTTCGCGCGGCGAACAAATTCCGGAATGTGTTTAACAGAGCTGATTTCTTCCAGCATTTTCAGCGCAGCTTCGTTTGCGCCGCCGTGTGCCGGTCCCCACAGGGAAGCAATACCTGCCGCGATGCAGGCAAACGGGTTAGCGCCAGAAGAGCCCGCGGTACGTACGGTAGAGGTTGAGGCGTTCTGTTCGTGGTCAGCGTGCAGGATTAAGATACGGTCCATTGCGCGTTCCAGAATCGGATTCACTTCGTATTTTTCGCACGGCGTAGAGAACATCATGTTCAGGAAGTTACCGGCGTAGGAGAGATCGTTACGTGGGTACACGAACGGCTGCCCGATGGAATATTTGTAGCACATCGCTGCCATGGTTGGCATTTTGGACAGCAGGCGGAAGGCGGCGATTTCACGGTGACGCGCGTTGTTTACATCCAGCGAGTCATGATAGAACGCTGCCAGTGCTCCGGTTACACCGCACATAACGGCCATCGGGTGAGAGTCGCGGCGGAAACCGTGGAACAGACGGGTGATCTGCTCGTGGATCATGGTATGGCGAGTGACTGTGGTTTTGAACTCGTCGTACTCTTCCTGCGTCGGTTTTTCGCCGTACAGCAGGATATAACACACTTCCAGATAGTTGGACTCGGTCGCCAGTTGGTCAATCGGGAAGCCGCGATGCAGCAAAACACCTTCGTCACCGTCGATGAAAGTAATTTTGGATTCGCAGGATGCGGTAGAGGTGAAACCTGGGTCAAAAGTAAACATCCCTTTTGAGCCAAGGCTACGAATATCAATAACATCTTGACCGAGCGTACCTTTCAGCACATCCAGTTCAATAGCAGCGTCACCATTTAGAGTGAGTTTTGCTTTAGTATCAGCCATTTACGGTCTCCTTAGCGCCTTATTGCTTAAGACTGCCGGAACTTAAATTTGCCTTCGTGCATCAATAAACCGTTACCAGTTTGTTATTTGGCTCGCCGCTCTGCGAAAGAGGGGATGACCTGGGTACAGAGCTATGGGCGCTTGCAGGTAAAACGGTCTTTTCATGGCGAATAAACTGCAAATCAAGAACTTAGCAATCCGAATTATTTAACCTGTCTATCACTAATAACTGTCCTGAAGGTATTGGTCAATACTTCCACACTGTTACATAACTAAATCTCCGGTGAAAGAGTGACCCCATAACTTTTACGCATTATATGCTTTTTCTGGTGTCGTTTGTAACAACTTTGTTTAATGATTGTCAAATCAGATGATTAAAAATTAAAATAATGTTGTTATCGTGACCTATGTCACTGTTCGGGATAAAACCCGACAAACTATATGTAGGTTAATTGTAATGATTTTGTGAACGTCCTATACTGCCGCCAGGTCTCCGGAATACCCTGCAATCCCGAGCCAACCAGCGTTGTAACGTGTCGTTTTAGCATCTGGAAGCAGTGTTTTATATGACGCGTAGTTATAGTAAGGACGCTGTCTGACCCGCACGCAGACCGGAGGAAGGAAATCCCGTCGTCTTTCAGGCTACAGGTGTCTTCATCTTCTGTACCCGAAGTCTAAAGGGAATAATAAGAACAGCATGTGGGCGTTATTCATGATAAGAAATGTGAAAAAACAAAGACCTGTCAATCTGGATCTGCAAACGATCCGGTTCCCAATCACGGCGATAGCGTCCATTCTCCATCGCGTATCCGGAGTGATCACCTTTGTGGCGGTCGGGATTCTGTTGTGGTTATTGGGTACCAGCCTTTCCTCCCCTGAAGGTTTCCTCACCGCGTCATCCATTATGAATAACTTCTTTGTGGAGTTAATTCTGTGGGGGATCCTGATTGCGCTGGCATATCACGCCGTAATGGGCATTCGCCATCTGTTGATGGATTTTGGCTATATCGAAGAAACCCTCGAAGCAGGGACACGCTCCGCCAAAATTTGTTTCGTTATCATTGTCGTGCTTTCACTTCTCGCAGGAGTCCTCGTATGGTAAGCAACGCCTCCGCATTAGGACGCAACGGCGTACATGACTTCATTCTGGTCCGTGCTACCGCTATCGTTCTGACGTTATACATCATCTATATGGTCGGTTTCTTCGCCACCAGCGGCGAGCTGACGTATGAAGTCTGGACCGGTTTCTTCTCATCGGCATTCACCAAAGTCTTCACCCTGCTGGCACTTTTCTCCATCTTGATTCATGCCTGGATTGGCATGTGGCAGGTGTTGACCGACTACGTTAAACCTCTGGCTGTGCGCCTGATTCTGCAACTGGCTATCGTCGTTGCGCTGGTGGTTTACGTCATTTATGGATTTGTTGTGGTGTGGGGTGTGTAATGAAACTGCCAGTCAGAGAATTTGATGCTGTTGTGATTGGTGCCGGCGGCGCAGGTATGCGCGCGGCGCTGCAAATTTCCCAGAGCGGTCAGACCTGTGCGCTGCTCTCCAAAGTGTTCCCAACCCGTTCCCATACCGTATCCGCGCAGGGTGGCATCACCGTTGCGCTCGGTAATACTCATGAAGATAACTGGGAATGGCACATGTACGACACCGTTAAAGGGTCGGACTACATTGGTGACCAGGACGCTATTGAATATATGTGTAAAACCGGTCCGGAAGCGATTCTGGAGTTGGACCACATGGGGCTGCCGTTCTCTCGCCTCGACAATGGCACAATTTATCAACGTCCGTTTGGCGGCCAGTCGAAGAACTTCGGCGGCGAGCAGGCGGCTCGTACTGCGGCAGCGGCCGACCGTACCGGTCATGCGCTGTTGCACACGCTGTATCAGCAGAACCTGAAAAACCATACCACCATCTTCTCCGAGTGGTATGCGCTGGACTTGGTGAAAAACGCCGATGGCGCAGTTGTCGGTTGCACCGCGCTGTGTATCGAAACCGGTGAAGTGGTTTACTTCAAAGCCCGCGCGACCGTGCTGGCCACCGGCGGTGCTGGCCGTATTTATCAGTCCACTACTAATGCCCACATCAATACCGGTGACGGTGTTGGTATGGCTATCCGTGCTGGCGTGCCGGTGCAGGATATGGAGATGTGGCAGTTCCACCCAACCGGTATCGCCGGTGCAGGCGTTCTGGTAACAGAAGGCTGCCGTGGTGAAGGTGGCTACCTGCTGAACAAACACGGTGAGCGCTTCATGGAGCGTTATGCCCCGAATGCGAAAGACCTGGCGGGTCGTGACGTGGTGGCGCGCTCCATCATGATCGAAATTCGCGAAGGTCGCGGCTGCGACGGCCCGTGGGGTCCGCACGCCAAACTGAAACTCGACCACCTGGGTAAAGAAGTACTGGAATCCCGTCTGCCGGGTATTCTCGAACTGTCCCGTACCTTTGCTCACGTTGACCCGGTCAAAGAGCCGATTCCGGTTATCCCAACCTGCCACTATATGATGGGCGGTATTCCGACCAAAGTAACTGGCCAGGCGCTGACCGTGAATGAGCAGGGCGAAGATGTGGTGATCCCTGGGCTGTTTGCCGTCGGCGAAATCGCCTGCGTATCGGTTCACGGCGCCAACCGTTTGGGCGGTAACTCGCTGCTGGACCTGGTAGTATTTGGTCGTGCGGTTGGTCTGCACCTGCAGGAGTCCATCGCTGAGCAGGGTGACCTGCTGGATGCGACCGAAGATGAAATCGACGCTTCTCTGGCGCGTCTGAACCGCTGGAACGGTAACCGTAACGGTGAAGACCCGGTGGCGATTCGCAAAGCGCTGCAAGAATGTATGCAGCATAACTTCTCGGTATTCCGCGAAGGCGATGCGATGGCGAAAGGTCTGGAAGAGCTGAAAGCGATCCGCGAACGCCTGAAAAATGCCCGTCTGGACGATACCTCCAGCGAGTTCAACACCCAGCGCGTTGAGTGTCTGGAGTTGGATAACCTGATGGAGACCGCGTACGCCACTGCAGTATCTGCAAACTTCCGTACCGAAAGCCGTGGCGCGCATAGCCGCTTCGACTTCCCGGAACGTGATGATGAAAACTGGCTGTGCCATTCCCTGTACCTGCCAGAGTCGGAATCCATGACGCGACGTCAAGTCAATATGGAACCGAAGCTGCGCCCGGCATTCCCGCCGAAGATTCGTACTTATTAATGCGGAGACAGGACAATGAAACTCGAGTTTTCAGTTTATCGCTATAACCCGGATGTTGACGACGCTCCGCGCATGCAGGATTACACCCTGGAGGCGGAAGAAGGGCGCGACATGATGCTGCTGGATGCATTGATGCAGCTGAAAGAAAAAGATCCGTCGCTGTCGTTTCGTCGCTCCTGCCGTGAAGGGGTTTGTGGCTCCGACGGTCTGAACATGAACGGCAAAAATGGACTGGCCTGTATCACTCCTATTTCTGCGCTGAATCAGCCGGGCAAAAAAATTGTCATTCGCCCGCTGCCGGGTTTACCGGTTGTGCGCGATTTGGTGGTAGACATGGGGCAATTCTACGCACAGTATGAGAAGATTAAGCCTTACTTGTTGAATAATGGGAAAAATCCGCCAGCTCGTGAGCATTTACAAATGCCAGAGCAGCGTGAGAAGCTCGATGGGCTGTATGAATGTATTTTGTGTGCATGCTGCTCAACGTCCTGCCCATCATTCTGGTGGAACCCGGACAAATTTATTGGCCCGGCAGGCCTGCTGGCAGCGTATCGCTTCTTAATTGATAGCCGCGATACCGAGACCGACAGCCGCCTGGAAGGTTTAAGTGACGCTTTCAGCGTATTCCGCTGCCATAGCATCATGAACTGCGTCAGCGTATGTCCGAAAGGACTGAACCCGACGCGCGCCATCGGCCATATTAAGTCGATGTTGCTCAAACGTAGTGCGTAAGTAGTTGTAGTGGTTGCCGGATGGCGACGTAGCGTCTTATCCGGCCTACGGGTTATGTACCTTGTAGGTCTGATAGGCGAAGCGCCATCAGGCAATGGTTGCCGGATGCGACGTAGCGTCTTATCCGGCCTACGGGTTACGTACCTTGTAGGCCTGATTAGCGAAGCGCCATCAGGCAATTTAAGTGCAGGAAACCTCTAAAAACTGCCACATTATTAGACAGTTTTTAAAGGTTCCTTAGCGGACGCAGATGACACGACAGTCCGCAACAAGTGAACCCCGGCACGCACATCGGTGTGCGTGGTAGTATCCACGGCGAAGTAAGCATACAAATGCTTAAGGGATCACGATGCAGAACAGCGCTTTGAAAGCCTGGTTGGACTCTTCTTACCTCTCTGGTTCTAACCAGAGCTGGATAGAACAGCTCTATGAAGACTTCTTAACCGACCCTGACTCGGTAGATGCTAACTGGCGTTCGACGTTCCAGCAGTTACCTGGTACCGGAGTCAAACCGGATCAACTTCACTCAAAAACACGTGATTATTTCCGTCGACAGGCGTTGATTACCCCACGTTACTCTTCTTCTATTTCCGACCCTGATGCCAATGTGAAGCAGGTTAAAGTCCTGCAGCTCATTAACGCCTATCGTTTTCGCGGTCATCAGCATGCGAATCTTGATCCGCTGGGACTGTGGCAGCAAGAAAATGTGGCCGATCTGGACCCGTCTTTCCACGATCTGACCGATGCGGATTTCCAGGAAAGCTTTAACGTAGGTTCTTTTGCCGGCGGCAAAGACACGATGAAGCTGAGCGACCTGGTTGTTGCGCTGAAACAAACCTACTGCGGCCCAATTGGCGCCGAGTATATGCACATCACCAGCACCGAAGAAAAACGTTGGCTTCAGCAGCGTATCGAGTCTGGCCGTGCCGCATTCAGTAGCGAAGAGAAGAAACGCTTCCTCAGTGAACTGACCGCAGCAGAAGGTCTGGAACGCTACCTGGGCGCTAAGTTCCCGGGCGCGAAACGCTTCTCGCTGGAAGGCGGCGATGCGTTAATCCCAATGCTCAAAGAGATGATCCGCCACGCCGGTAACAGCGGTACCCGTGAAGTGGTACTGGGCATGGCGCACCGTGGTCGTCTGAACGTTCTGGTTAACGTACTGGGCAAACGCCCGCAGGAACTGTTCGACGAATTTGCGGGCAAACATAAAGAACATCTCGGCACAGGTGACGTGAAGTACCACATGGGCTTCTCATCAGATATCGAAACCGAAGGCGGCCTGGTGCACCTGGCGCTGGCGTTTAACCCGTCGCACCTGGAAATCGTTAGCCCGGTGGTTATCGGTTCTGTACGTGCACGTCTGGATCGTCTGGACGAGCCGAGCAGCAATAAAGTCCTGCCAATCACCATTCACGGTGATGCGGCAGTTACCGGGCAGGGCGTGGTTCAGGAAACCCTGAACATGTCGAAAGCGCGTGGTTACGAAGTGGGCGGTACCGTTCGCATCGTTATCAACAACCAGGTGGGCTTCACTACGTCTAACCCGCTGGATGCGCGTTCTACACCGTACTGTACCGACATCGGTAAGATGGTTCAGGCGCCGATTTTCCACGTGAACGCGGATGACCCGGAAGCGGTCGCTTTCGTGACCCGCCTGGCGCTGGATTTCCGTAATACCTTTAAACGCGATGTCTTCATCGATCTGGTGTGCTACCGCCGTCACGGCCACAACGAAGCCGACGAGCCGAGCGCAACCCAGCCGCTGATGTATCAGAAAATCAAAAAGCACCCGACCCCGCGCAAAATCTACGCTGATAAGCTGGAAGCGGACAAGGTCGCCACGCTGGAAGATGCGACCGAGATGGTCAATCTGTACCGTGACGCGCTGGATGCTGGCGAATGCGTAGTGAAAGAGTGGCGTCCAATGAACATGCACTCCTTCACCTGGTCGCCGTACCTCAACCACGAATGGGATGAAAACTACCCGAACAAAGTTGAGATGAAGCGTCTGCAGGAGCTGGCAAAACGCATCAGCACCGTACCTGAAGCGGTTGAAATGCAGTCGCGTGTTGCCAAGATTTACGGCGACCGCCAGGCCATGGCCGCAGGCGAGAAGCTGTTTGACTGGGGTGGTGCAGAGAATCTGGCTTACGCCACGCTGGTTGACGAAGGCATTCCGGTCCGTCTGTCGGGTGAAGACTCCGGTCGCGGAACCTTCTTCCACCGTCACGCGGTGATTCATAACCAGGCGAACGGTTCAACCTACACGCCGCTGCAGCATGTGCATAACGGACAAGGCACCTTCCGCGTATGGGACTCCGTGCTGTCTGAAGAAGCCGTGCTGGCGTTCGAGTACGGTTATGCCACAGCAGAACCGCGCACGCTAACCATCTGGGAAGCACAGTTCGGTGACTTCGCTAACGGTGCACAGGTCGTTATCGACCAGTTCATCTCTTCCGGCGAGCAGAAATGGGGCCGTATGTGTGGTCTGGTTATGCTGCTGCCGCACGGCTATGAAGGTCAGGGTCCGGAGCACTCCTCCGCGCGTCTGGAACGTTATCTGCAACTTTGCGCTGAGCAAAACATGCAGGTTTGCGTCCCGTCTACCCCGGCGCAGGTTTATCACATGCTGCGTCGTCAGGCGCTGCGCGGTATGCGTCGTCCGCTGGTGGTGATGTCACCGAAGTCGCTGCTGCGTCATCCGCTGGCGGTGTCTACTCTGGACGAACTGGCAAATGGTACTTTCCTGCCAGCCATTGGCGAAGTAGATGAACTTGATCCTAAAGGCGTGAAGCGCGTCGTGATGTGTTCTGGTAAGGTTTATTACGACCTGCTGGAGCAACGCCGCAAGAACGACCAAAAAGATGTCGCCATTGTGCGCATCGAACAGCTCTATCCGTTCCCGCATAAAGCGGTGCAGGAAGCGCTGAAACCATTTGCTCACGTACATGATTTTGTCTGGTGCCAGGAAGAGCCGCTCAACCAGGGCGCATGGTACTGCAGCCAGCATCATTTCCGTGAAGTAATTCCATTTGGGTCAGCTCTGCGTTATGCAGGTCGCCCGGCCTCTGCCTCTCCGGCAGTAGGGTATATGTCCGTTCACCAGAAGCAGCAACAAGATCTGGTAAATGACGCGCTGAACGTCGATTAAATAAAGGATAAATAATGAGTAGCGTAGATATTCTTGTTCCCGACCTGCCTGAATCCGTAGCGGATGCAACGGTTGCAACCTGGCACAAAAAACCGGGCGATGCAGTACGTCGTGATGAAGTACTGGTAGAAATCGAAACTGACAAAGTGGTACTGGAAGTACCGGCATCAGCGGACGGTATTCTTGATGCGGTTCTGGAAGATGAAGGGACAACCGTCACTTCTCGCCAGATCCTCGGTCGCCTGCGTGAAGGCAACAGCACCGGTAAAGAAACCAGTGCTAAGTCTGAAGAGAAAGATTCTACTCCGGCACAGCGCCAGCAGGCGTCTCTTGCTGAGCAGAACAACGATGCCCTGAGCCCGGCGATCCGTCGCCTGCTCGGTGAGCATAACCTCGAAGCCAGCGCTATCAACGGCACCGGTGTCGGCGGTCGTATCACCCGTGAAGATGTTGAAAAACATCTGGCGAAAGCTCCGGCTGCGAAAGCCGAAGCAAAAGCGCCGGCTGCAGCACCTGCACCGCAGGCTCAACTGGGCGCGCGTGGCGAAAAACGTGTTCCGATGACCCGTCTGCGCAAACGCGTAGCCGAGCGTCTGCTGGAAGCGAAAAATTCTACCGCCATGCTGACCACGTTCAACGAAGTCAACATGAAGCCAATCATGGACCTGCGTAAGCAATACGGTGATGCGTTCGAGAAACGCCACGGTATCCGTCTGGGCTTTATGTCTTTCTACGTGAAAGCGGTTGTTGAAGCGCTGAAACGCTATCCGGAAGTGAACGCGTCCATCGACGGCGATGACGTGGTTTACCACAACTACTTTGATGTCAGCATGGCGGTCTCCACGCCGCGTGGCCTGGTCACGCCGGTCCTGCGTGATGTGGATCTGCTGGGTATGGCTGACATTGAGAAGAATATTAAAGAACTGGCAGTTAAAGGTCGCGACGGCAAGTTGACGGTCGAAGATCTGACGGGTGGTAACTTCACCATCACTAACGGTGGTGTGTTCGGTTCCCTGATGTCCACGCCGATCATCAACCCACCGCAGAGCGCCATCCTGGGTATGCATGCCATCAAAGATCGTCCGATGGCGGTAGACGGCAAGGTTGAAATCCTGCCGATGATGTATCTGGCGCTGTCTTATGACCACCGTCTGATCGATGGTCGTGAGTCAGTAGGCTTCCTGGTAACCATTAAAGAGTTGCTGGAAGATCCAACGCGTCTGCTGCTGGACGTGTAGTTAATAAGAGTATCACCTGCCCCGTAGGTCTGGACGCTTATCAGACCTACGGGTAAAAGATAACGATTACCTGAAGGATGGACAGAACACATGAACTTACATGAATATCAGGCAAAACAACTTTTTGCCCGCTATGGCTTACCGGCACCGGTGGGTTATGCCTGTACTACTCCGCGTGAAGCCGAAGAAGCTGCATCTAAAATCGGCGCTGGCCCGTGGGTAGTGAAATGTCAGGTTCACGCTGGTGGCCGTGGTAAAGCGGGCGGTGTGAAGGTGGTAAACAGCAAAGAAGACATTCGCGCTTTTGCTGAACACTGGCTGGGTAAACGTCTGGTCACTTACCAGACAGATGCTCATGGCCAACCGGTAAATCAGATTCTGGTTGAAGCCGCGACCGACATTGGTAAAGAACTTTACCTCGGCGCAGTTGTTGACCGTAGCTCCCGTCGCGTGGTCTTCATGGCCTCTACCGAAGGCGGCGTGGAAATCGAAAAAGTAGCGGAAGAAACCCCGCACCTGATCCACAAAGTGGCGCTCGATCCGCTGGCAGGTCCGATGCCTTACCAGGGCCGTGAGCTGGCGTTCAAACTGGGTCTGGAAGGTAAACAGGTTCAGCAGTTCACCAAGATCTTCATGGGTCTGGCGACTATCTTCCTGGAGCGCGATCTGGCGCTGATCGAAATCAACCCGCTGGTGGTGACCAAACAGGGTGATCTGATCTGCCTCGACGGCAAACTGGGCGCTGACGGCAACGCACTGTTCCGCCAGGCTGACCTGCGCGAAATGCGCGACCAGTCTCAGGAAGATCCGCGTGAAGCGCAGGCTGCACAGTGGGAACTGAACTACGTCGCACTGGACGGTAACATCGGTTGTATGGTTAACGGTGCGGGCCTGGCAATGGGCACCATGGACATCGTTAAGCTGCACGGCGGCGAACCGGCTAACTTCCTCGACGTTGGCGGCGGTGCGACCAAAGAGCGTGTAACCGAAGCGTTCAAAATTATCCTCTCTGATGACAATGTTAAAGCCGTACTGGTTAACATCTTCGGCGGTATCGTACGTTGCGACCTGATCGCTGACGGTATCATCGGCGCGGTAGCAGAAGTAGGTGTAAACGTTCCGGTTGTGGTACGTCTGGAAGGTAACAACGCTGAACTCGGCGCGAAAAAACTGGCTGATAGCGGCCTGAATATTATTGCAGCGAAAAGTCTGACGGATGCAGCTCAGCAGGTTGTTGCCGCAGTGGAGGGGAAATAATGTCAGTTTTAATTAATAAAGATACCAAGGTTATCTGCCAGGGCTTCACCGGTAGCCAGGGGACATTCCACTCCGAACAAGCGATCGCTTACGGTACGCAAATGGTCGGTGGCGTTACGCCGGGCAAAGGCGGCACCACGCATCTGGGTCTGCCAGTGTTCAACACCGTACGTGAAGCGGTAGAAGCGACCGGCGCAACCGCCACCGTTATCTATGTTCCGGCCCCGTTCTGCAAAGATTCCATTCTGGAAGCAATCGATGCAGGCATCAAGCTTATCATCACCATCACCGAAGGTATCCCAACGCTGGATATGCTGACCGTGAAAGTGAAGCTGGATGAAGCTGGCGTACGCATGATCGGCCCGAACTGCCCAGGCGTTATCACTCCGGGTGAATGTAAAATCGGTATCATGCCGGGCCACATTCACAAGCCGGGTAAAGTGGGTATCGTTTCCCGTTCAGGTACCCTGACCTATGAAGCGGTTAAGCAGACCACCGACTATGGTTTCGGCCAGTCTACCTGTGTGGGTATCGGTGGCGACCCGATCCCTGGCTCTAACTTCATCGACATCCTGAAGCTGTTCCAGGAAGATCCGCAGACTGAAGCGATCGTCATGATCGGTGAGATCGGCGGTAGCGCGGAAGAAGAAGCGGCTGCTTACATCAAAGATCATGTAACCAAGCCGGTTGTAGGTTACATCGCGGGTGTGACTGCGCCGAAAGGTAAGCGTATGGGTCACGCGGGGGCGATCATCGCGGGTGGGAAAGGTACAGCGGATGAGAAATTCGCTGCGCTGGAAGCCGCAGGCGTGAAAACTGTTCGTAGCCTGGCCGATATCGGCGAAGCGCTGAAAACCGTTATTAAGTAAGAAATAAAAAAACAGCCCTGACTCTCTGCATAGTCAAGGGCTGGTCCCGTTTCGACATGGTTGGCCATCTGATGATGGCCTTTTTTTTGCCGGGAATTTAGCGTTCAGCCAGCGTTTTCAACCAGCGAATTCCGCTTTCCGGTGAGGTCATTACCGGCACCGGCGGGGAAGGGAGCTGTTGTAAAACGCGCGCCATCGAAGCCTGCGCCAGCATCACGACATCCGCTTGGGTAAAGGCGCTCTGTAACCCTTCACTGACGATACGGTCATGGGTATCCATATCTCCCGCCAGCAGCGCGTGGAATGCATCCTCCATTAATACAGGCGTAATGGTTCGTGATTTACCGCTTTGCTGAACTTTACGCTGGACGTAATCCAGCGTTGGCTTCAGCGTGGTTGCCACAGTTGCCAACACGGCGATCCGCTCGCCTTTTCCAATCGCCTCTTCCACCATCGCGCAGTCAATGCGCGCGAGCTGGAGTGGAGTCATAAACTGGCATTGCTCCACCGCAGTACCAATTGAAGAACAGGCGGTAATAAAGATATCGCAGTCCGCCTTTTCAGCAATATGCACATAGTCGGCGATGCGGGCGGCAATATTTGGTGATACGCCTCCGGCTTTCATCACCTGTTTAATCATCGACTCCTCGACCAGATGCATCACTTCCACTTCCGGCATAATGTCGGCGATCAGCTGTTGCATCATTGCAAGGGTGGCTGCACTGGTATGCAGCATGGCGACCTTTTTCATTGGGCAATCTCCTTAAGTAATATTTCTGCGACGGACAGCGCCGCATCATGATCTTCCTGCGCGGATAAACCGCCCACCGCGACGGCTCCAAGGCATTTCCCCTGGTGCAGAATAGGGATCCCGCCCGGCAGCGCCGTAAAACGCGGATCGGCAAAATAGCTAATATCCAGCTGCTCTTTTTGCAGACGCTGTAAAAATGCCTGCGTGGTGCAGCCCAGGCGGCTGCTGGTGCGCGCTTTACGCTGGGTTAACTCGATGGTTAACAGTTTGGCGTTATCCATCCGCGCAAAGCTAAGCAGTTCTCCATTGGCATCGCATACGGCCGCACTTAACGGGCGATTTGCATAACGTGTTTCGGCGAGTTCGAGCGCACAGGTTACGGCGCGCAGGGCCTGTCCCAGAGTGAGAGTTGTCATCGTGATTATCCTTTCGACAGATTTTCGCAAGCGGGTTGAACGGGATCTTTGGCTGCTGCTGCCTGCGCCTGTCTGGCGTCTTTTTTGCGCCAGTAGTTGGCGAGCAGCGAGCCGCTAACGTTACCCAGCGGTGTCATCACCGCTGAGGCGAGTCCTACCGTTGCCAGTTTGCCCATCGCGGCGGCAAGCCCTGACGCCATACCGCCGTTTTGCAGGCCGACTTCAAAGGCCACGGTACGGGCAGACTGCACGTCCATGCGGAAGATCCAGCGGCTCATCAGATAACCAATCAGGAAGCCGCCGAGGTTATGCATCAACATGGCGAAGCAGAGCAGGAAACCGACCTGCACCAGGTTGTCGCGCCCGGCGGCGGCGGCGGTGGTGGTAAAGAAAATGATCCCCATCATTGAGATGGTTGGCATGACCTTCTTCACGCCCGCCACGCGGCCATACAGCCAGTTGTAGAACAATGCCCAAACGAGGCCGCCTGCTACGAAGTTGAGGACCACCGCGTACATCTGCGCTTCGGCGCTGGCATGACCAAACAGCGCGTCCCAGCCGCCGGCAATCATATACAGCAGCCAAATTGCGCCGATCCCGGCCAGCATCTGGACAACACGGCGTCCGCGCACGCCTGCATAGGTTTTCAGATAGTCATGCAGAATTGCTGCGCCGATGGGAATTAATACGATTTTCACCACGTCCATCACCATCGCGGTGAGCTGGATATCAATCATCGAACCCGCCAGCAGATTAACCCACAGCGGTGTCATTACCGTTGCCGCCAGCGTTGAGACTGCGGCGATTGATACCGCCAGCGCGAGGTTGGCGTTGGCGATGTAAACCATCACCGTTGACGAGAGACCGCTGGGGCAAGCGCCAATCAACAAAATGCCCACCGCCACTTCAGGCGGAAAATCAAAGATCAGGGTAATGCTCAGGCCGAGCAGGGGCATGATCACGAAATGGCAGAAGGTACCGATAAAAACTGCCCACGGCATTTTGGCGACATCAATAAAATCCTGGATCGTTAGCTTGGTGCCCATGCTGAACATGGTGGCCTGAATCACAAGGAACACGATCCATTTATGGGTGATATTGAAACCGCCCCAGACGATCAGATCCGTAGACCAGGTCATGGCGGCAACAAAACCGGCGATGATCCACAGCGTAAACTGATAGCTGCGTAAACCAGGCCAGTAGCCTGCACCGGCGGCGAATCCGACGGTGAACATCACCAGCCCCGGCTGCCACAGCGCCGTGGACTGGATGAGCGCGCCGATAATCGCCAGCGCCACGCCCGCAACGCTGACGCCGAGTCCGGTTTTGTGAATAACAGTGGTCATAGTCATGTTGAAATGTCCTTGCTGTTGTTATTGCTGCCGGGGTGGAATAGATAACATGCGCCGCGCAATTTCCGGCGTAGCAACTTTTTTATCCATACTGCGAATGAGCGTAGCGAGTTTGGCTACCTGCTGATAATTATGCTGAGCTTTTTCTTCGGCGCTTAAATAATAACTATCTTCATAGCCGATTCGCACTTCACTGGCACCCATAGCGACCGCGGCAGCGATAATATCGAAATTCCTTCTGCCAAAATGAGTAATTCCCCATAAGGCGTCGCGTGGGATCATGCTACGCAGAGCAATTAATGCATCAACGGTTGCAGGCGTACTGCCGCGGTGACCGAGAACAATATTAAAGAGCATAGGTTTTTGAAATTTTATTTTATCTTCAAGGTTCAGGATGTTATTAATCATGCCGATTTCAAAAACTTCAAACTCTGGAATAATATTGCGTTCAGTTATTTGCCGTGAACAATATTCCACGTCCGGACCGGGATTAAAATACACCGCATCACCGAGGTTAACGGAACCGACGTTCAGCGAGGCCATCTCCACACCGGGGCAGGCCAGTGGCGCGCAGCGCTCGGCGATGGACATCGAAGAGACGCCGCCGGTAGAAGCCTGAATAATCAGGTTTGAATGGCGCATAACGCGGTCAATTGTTGCCTGAAAGTCGGTAGTATCTGGCGTCAGGCGTCCCTGTTTATCGCGAACGTGTAAATGGACGATGGAGGCGCCATGTTCTACGCTGGCGAGTATTTCCTGCGCCAGTTCTTCGGGTATAACTCTGGGGCAATCTGCGGCAACGGGTGCCAGCGAAATAATAACAGTATCCGACATTTTTTCCTCCGGTACAGAGATGTTAAAATTATAGGTAAGGCGTTATCCAGCGTAATGATTCCGGCCCTGATGTTGATGGTTGATATTCACAGCCAATCCAGTCCTGGTAATTCATTTTTCTTATAAAATTAAATAGCCATGCTTCATTTAACTCCCCGGTTCCCGGTTCATGGCGATAAGGAACAGAAGCGATTTGAAAATGTTTAATAAGGGTAAAATAGCGTTCGATATTTTTCGCCACGTTGCCATGAGTTTTCTGACAGTGGTAAATATCAAACTGTAAGCCGATATTCTTCTTACCAACCTCGTGAATGATAGATTCAGCCAGCGGGAAACTGTCAATAAAATAACCGGGCATATCCTGCGAATTTAATGGTTCAATCAGTACATCGATTTCCGCGTCTGCCATCACATCGCAGGCGATGCGCAGTCGATTCGTCAGGAGGTCGCGCTGGGCGTGCAGCGTCAGGTGATTGCAGCGCAAGCCGGACATAACGTGAACCCGGCGACAACCCAGTGCCGTGGCGTAATCTCGCGCCACGTTCAGGCTGTGATGAAATTCCTGGTTTCGACCGGGCAATGCAGCGAGTCCCCGTTCACCCTGTGCCCAGTTGCCAGCCGGGGCGTTCATCAGCACCACCGGCAGAGATGTTTCCCGCTGAGCGGCCCGCAAATGCTCCAGCGGGTGCTGCCAGAGAAACAGCCCTTCTACGCCGCGAAAACCGGCTGCTTTTGCCGCCTGAAATCGACCCTCTATCGGTAAATCAGTAAATAACCAGTCGAGGTTAGCCGCTAACTTCAGCATGGCGTGCACCCTCCCGGCCATCAACCAGATGCAGCTTAACGCCCTGGCTGGCAATAGTCTGCTGCGCATTTTCCGGTAACCGGTTGTCAGAAATAATGTCGGTTAACTGCTCCAGCCCACAGATGTGGAACATGCCGTATTTGCCAAATTTACTGCTGTCACAGACCAGCACCCGACGCCGGGAGACGGTAAGCACCGCTTCTTTGACCGAGGCTTTCCCTTCACTCGGCGTCGACATACCGCGCTCGGTATCCCACGACGATGAACTGAGAAACGCCACATCAATATTAATGGTGCGCAGAAAACTGGCAGCGCTTTTGCCAAGACATGAGCGGTTACGCTGATCCACCAGACCGCCGGTGTGATAGAGCGTAATGTGTGGCATATCCATCAGATAGTGGCTGATGGAAAAATCGTTGGTGACGACCGTCAGATTGAAACAGTGGCTGGCGGCTACCGCTTTCGCCACTTCAAACAACGATGTTCCGGCATCCAGATACAGCGTTTGTCCGGGCTCAATGAGCATTGCGGCGAGCTGGCCCATTTTGCGCTTCACATCATGATTCAACTCGGCTTTTTCCCGCCACGGCAGTTCGGATTTCAGCAGGTTATTGAGCTTCACGCCGCCGTTAATGGCGATAACTTTGCCTTCTTCTTCCAGCAACTGAATGTCGCGACGTACGGTCATATGCGACACGCTCATCAGATCTGCCAGTTCATTAAATGAGGCGGCATTTTTTTCGTGCACGTAGCGGTAGATAAAATCACGTCGTTGCTCGGGGATCATCATGTCACCTCACGCTTGCCGGGAATGTTCAAGTTCGGCCACCGCCTCTTCTGAGAGCGGAACATAGCCGAGCGGTTTTAATGTCAGCCAGATGCGGGCGCTGTCTTCTAGTTCCTCGGCGTTAAACACCGCCTCACGCAGCGAGCGACCGCTTACTACCGGCCCGTGATTGGCCAGCAACGCAGCCGTATGATCTGCCGCGATTTCACTCAGTGCGCTGGCAATGCCTTCATGGCCGGGCTTGAAATAAGGCAGCAGCGGTAGCTGTCCGACGCGCATCACATAGTATGGCGTTAGTGGCGGTAGACAGTTTTCTGGCGTAGAGCAAGGCAGACAGGAGAGCGCGGTCAGCCATGGAGAATGCAGGTGCACAACCGCGCCGCAGGATGGCCGATGCCGATACCACGCCAGATGCATGGGTACCTCTTTTGACGGTTTGTCACCGCTAAGATGCACGCCGTTGGCATCCAGCCTACTTAGCGTGGCAGGATCAAGCTCACCCAGGCAGGAGTTGGTCGGGGTCACCAGATAGCCGCCATCCGGCAATTTGACGCTGAGGTTGCCGGAGCCGCCGCTGCTGTAACCACGCATAAACAAGGAACGGCCATAGTGGACGATTAGTTCGCGTAGTTGGTGTTCACTCACCGGATTCATAATGCGTACTCCTGGGCTGTAAAAAAGAAATCTTCGTCACCAAAGTTGCCTGACTTCAGCGCCAGCGCCAGACCGGAGGAAAATACCCACGGCACGCCAGGCGCAATGGCTTTGCCAACGGACAGACGCTTCACCTGCAGTGCCTCTACCACGGTGCCGGATGTTTCTCCGCCTGCGACGATAAAGGTGTTTACACCTGCAACTTGTAGCTTTGCGCTCAGTCGGGAAAAAGCGTGTTCGATCGCCTGGCTGGCAGCCTGTTCGCCGTACTCTTGTTGAATGCGTTGGAGTATGTCTGGCGGCTGGGTGGCGTATATCATCGGCGCGAATGGGTCGTTGATATGCGTCATCGCCCAGGCACACAGTTCATCAGTGTAGCGTTCTGAATCAGACAGGCAGCGGGCCACGTCGAGTACACGAGAGGCTGCTGCGGCCTTATAGCGATTGACCTGACGATTACTCATTGCAGAACAGCTACCGGAGAACACCACCGTTTTAGCAGGTAGTGGAAAAGCGTCCGGCGGCATGGTTTGCTGAGTTCCGGTGCAGGCGGCCAGTGCGCCACCGAGCCCGGAGCCCCCGGCTAACAGAGGGCTGGCATGGAGTGCCTGCGCCAGCGTGGTGAGATCTGCTTCATCCAGCGTATCGACGATAACGTGACGCATACCTTCAGCCTGAAGTTGGGCCAGAGCGTTAGTGACCGCTTCCACACCTTGACGCAGTATCGTGAGGTTAATGCAACCAACCTTACCTGGCGTTTGCGCGCTCAGCAGGCGCGGCAGGCTGGCATCGGTCATAGGATTAAGCGGATGCTTTTCCATCCCGGATTCGTTAAGCAGTACGCCGTTTACAAAAAGATGACCATGCACCACCGTGCGCCCGTTTTGCGGCAGGGCGGGGCAGTGGACGATCACGGGTGTATGCAGCTCGTTCATCAACGCATCGCTGACCGGTCCAATGTTGCCTGTTGGCGTGGAGTCGAACGTCGAACAATATTTAAAATAGATCTGGCGGATACCTGCCTTTTGTTTCAGCCAGCGGGCACAGGACAGAGATTGTGCGATGGCCTGTTCTGCGGGTAATGAGCGGCTTTTCAGCGAGATGACGATAGCGTCAACCTCTTCATTCCAGCATTGAGTGGTATCAGGCATTCCGGGCAGTAGCGCAACGCGCCACCCCTGCTGCGCCATAAAGCTTGCAATGTCCGTTGCGCCGGTGAAATCGTCGGCGATAACGCCTGTGGTGACGGCCATGGATCAACTCCGTTCAGATTGTTTGCTAATTGAACATATTATTCAGGAGGGCCTTTCACATTCACATGATGATTATCACAAATAAGCACATCATTGATTCACAGTAAAAATGAGTAATCTATTGAAAATAATGGAGAAAGATGTTTTGTTTTGCGAAAAGAGTCTCACAAGAGAGTGTGAAGATTCGTTAATCTTTGAGAAAGCGAAGTCAGTAGCATGCAGCGGAGTATTATCGTGGTTGCTTTAACTCTCTTGCCAATTGATCATAATCATCTGCATAAATGAGATTATTTTTTGCGGTGAGCATCATTCTTTCTCTTGATTAAATTCTGCATATTACCGGCTTTAATTTCATTAATGCCGGAGGATACCGTGTCGTTGAAAATCCAGGATGATTATCTACAACGTTTTTTCTCGATAGCAAAAGTATTCTCCAGTGCGACTGGATTAGCCACGGTTGTGGTTGATGTAAACGGAAAAACTCTCTCGGATTGCCATAACTTTAATTCGTTCTGCACATTAATGCGGGCGGATGAACTCTATTGTACGAGTTGCCAAAAGTGTGACAAATATTGTGCTTTTGAAGGTTTAAAACACCTTAAACCCAGAATACTCAGCTGCCACGCAGGGCTAAGTCTGTTTTCTATGCCATTAATTCGCGATGGGCATCTGTACGGTTTTATGCTCTGTGGGCAGGTGCGGGCAAAATATCAGGAATATAAAACTATCGTTATTGATAATGAATGTTCATGGATGGATGAACCAAAAATAAAAGCTGAATGGAGTCAGGTGGCGGTAGTCGATAATAACACGCTGGTGGCATCAGCTAATTTATTAAATTTTATTGTTGATAATTTTGAGACAGAACAGCAACAACCTGATGAGTTTGTTATCCCGTCGACCAGTTACATGCGTCATTATTTTACAGAGCCTTCCCGACACGAGAAAAAGCTTCTGGCAGCGTTGCGTTATATTGATGAGAATTTATATAGTGAATTATCCCTGGAATCCGTAGCAGCTCACGTTTGCTTAAGCGCAAACTATTTCAGCCGTTTTTTTAAGAAACGGCAGGGCGTTAACTTTAAAACCTGGGTGAATCAGAAAAAAATGCAAAAAGCGGGGGAGTTATTGCACGATCCCGTTCATTCAATAGACAGCATTGCCCGGAAACTCCAATACGCACAAACCAGTTACTTTTGCCGTGTTTTCCGGGCGGCGCATCAAACGTCGCCCCAGTCTTTTCGTCATGCCAGACTGTCACAGTAAAGGTTTTCTGGCAGCGTGATGGCTTCAGGGATAAAAGAGAGCCGATCGCTCAGGGTTACCACATCACCAATCACTATCAGCGCAGGGGGGAGGATGTTAGCTTCCTGCGCCTTGCTCAGTAGTGAACCGAGCGTACAGGTCAGTCGGCGTTGGTTATCGCGGGTGGCGGACATAATTAGCGCTGCAGGCGTATCTGCTGATTTTCCACCCATCAATAATTCCTCACAGATAAACGCCAGATTGGCGATACCCATGACGATAACCAGCGTACCATTCAGTTTGGCCAGCTGACGCCAGTCCTGCTGTTGGTTGCCCTCCCGCGTATGACCGGTTACCACGTGAAATCCCGAGGCGAAATCGCGGTGTGTTACCGGAATCCCGGCATAGGTCAGGCCACCAATGGTTGAGCTAATACCCGGCACCACTTCAAACGGGATGCCTGTCTCGACGAGATCCTCAACTTCTTCAGCCCCGCGTCCAAAAACATACGGATCGCCGCCTTTCAAACGCACAATATTATTGTGTGTTTGGGCATACTGGACAAGCAGTGCATTGATTTCATCCTGCGGTACACAATGGAAGCCTGGGTTTTTGCCGACATTGATAAGCAGACAATCAGGTAATGCCCATTCCAAAATTTTAGGATTGACCAGCCGATCGTAAATAATGACATCAGCCTGTTTAATGCACATCATTGCTTTGAGGGTAAGTAATGAAATATCACCGGGACCTGCCCCAACGAGCCAGACCTTTCCGAAAGTTTTCACATTGTGTCCTTTATCACATCGATCAAAAAAAGGCAGAAACCACATCAAGGAATGATAAAAAGCAGTCGTTTGCCCGTAAGTTATAACGTGAAATTATCCAAAATTATCGCACTGATAATATTGATTAATCTCGCAAAGTTTTTTCTGCAATAAACAAGATAACTTGAAAAATTATTAAGAACTTATTGGCACCATTTGCTTAGGTTTAACCTTATTTAAATTGTGTTTATTGCTGCTCTTGAGTATTATTGGTTAATATTTATCCGCCATCAGTGTGAGTAAATCATGGATTGGATCAATGACATTAATGGATGAAATAAAATATAACTCTCGGTGCTTATCTGGGTAGCTTGAATTATTTTTTATAAATTAAACTATTTTTGTACGCTGCATATGGAAGAGGTTATGAGAGGAAAAATACCCAAGACGGAGTTGCTGGTAACTTTTGAAGTTGTTGCGCGTCACGAAAGTTATACCCGGGCAGCTGAAGAGCTGGCTTTGACACAAAGTGCTGTTTTCCGCCAGGTAAATGCACTGGAGGATTTTCTCAATACCGCGCTATTTAATCATGCCAAAAAACGCATTTTCTTAAATGCGGCCGGCAAACACTATTTAAGTATCGTTAAAGAAACGTTAAATAAACTTGAACGAGATACGACGACGATAATGACCTGGCAGCCGACGGTACAGGTTATTGAGCTGGCGGTGAATCCGACGTTCAGCACGCACTGGCTGATCCCAAACCTGCGTGAATTTAACAAACTTAATCCTGATATTATCGTGAACATTCATTCCCTGGCGAATATTGGTGATTTTCTCAATCGAGAGTATGACGCGGCAATCATGCGCGAAGACTTTTATTCGCCATGGTCAGGGGTTGAGTACCTGTTTGAAGAGGAAATTCTGCCGGTTTGCAGTCGCTGTTTGCTGGCCGAACCGGAACGAAAACTGGCGGTGAACGAATTACTAAACGAATTTCCGCTCTTGCATCAAAGCACGCGCATCAAAGGGTGGCAGGAGTGGTTTGCGCTGTCAGATGTCAGCAGTCCGCTGGTGAATAAAGGTCCGAGATTTGATTTGTTATCGATGCTGATCGCGGCGGTCCGTTCTAATCTGGGCGTTGCGCTGCTCCCACGTTTTGCCATTCAGCACGATCTGGACAGCGGTGATATGGTCATTCCTTGCGATGTTCCAATGCGTACCGGGAATCGATTTATTATGACGTGGCGTGAAGAGAAATCGGAATCCGAGCATTTACAGATTTTCCGTAACTGGTTGCTCAGTAAGTCCGTGGTATCGGCTGCCTGAAGGTGGCTTGCGCCTTATCAGGCCTACAACGATGGGTAGGCCGGATAAGACGCGTTTGCATCGTTATCCGGCCAAAAAACGGCTACCAGTCGATCCCAATCTGTGCCTGAATACCGCGGTCAAACGCGTGTTTGACCGGGCGAATTTCACTGACCGTATCGGCCAGTTCCAGTAACAGCGTATGGCATCCGCGTCCTGTGACGATAACGCTCTGACCGGCAGGACGATTTTCGATAGCGCTGATAACCTCCTGGGTATCCAGATAGTGGTAAGCAAGCATGTAGGTGAGTTCATCCAGCACCACTAGATCGTAATGCGCATCAGCCAGCATGCGCTTACTTTCCTGCCAGACAACCGTTGCCGCCTCGATATCTGCTTGCCGATTTTGGGTTTCCCAGGTAAATCCGGTACCCATAATATGGAACTCGACGCCGAGAGGTTGCAGCGTGTTGTACTCGCCATTATCCCACTGACCTTTAATAAACTGCGCGATGCCAACGGTTTTTCCGTGACCCACTGCGCGCGTTGCCGTGCCAAAGGCTGCGGTGGATTTTCCTTTTCCGTTGCCGGTGAAGACAATGAGGATCCCTTTCTTCTCCGTTGCCGCCGCTACGCGGGTATCAACCTGCTCTTTCAGCTTCTGCTGACGCTGACGGTGTCTGTCGTTATTGGCGCGCGCTTCCATGGAAACTCCTTAATGCCCTGCCGGACAAGTTGCGCAGCGATGCTGCTGCTCGAACTGGCTAAAGAAGTTATTGCCTTTGTCATCCACTAATACGAAGGCCGGCATATTTTTAACTTCCATCATCCATACGGCTTCCATTCCCAGTTCGGGATATTCAAGGCACTGCAGGCTTTTCACGTACTGTTGCGCCAGCAGGGCTGCTGCACCGCCAATGCTGCCGAGGCTAAATCCACCGTGTTTCTGACAGGCATCAGTGACCTGCTGGCTGCGGTTACCCTTGGTGAGCATAATGAGGCTGCCGCCTTGTGCCTGGAAAGCATCGACATACCCATCCATGCGCCCGCCGGTGGTGGGCCCCATCGAGCCACAGGCCTGATTTTCCGGGGTTTTGGCGGGTCCTGCGTAGTAAACGATATGCTTTTTCATGTATTCCGGCATCGGTTCGCCGTTATCCAGTCGCGCTTTGATGTTCGCGTGGGCGATATCGCGAGCGACAACAATCGGGCCGCTTAACGACAGGCGTGTACCAATGGGCAGAGCGGAAAGATCATGCAGGATGTCACGCAGCGGACGGTTCAGATCCAGTTGTACGGTCTGAGCGCCGTTTTCTATCCGGTGAGAATCAGGAATGAATTTGCCCGGATTATGCTCGAGTTTCTCCAGCCAGATACCGTGTTTATTAATTTTGGCCTTAATGTTACGGTCGGCAGAGCAGGAGAGGGCCATCGCGATTGGGCAGGAGCCGCCGTGGCGCGGTAATCGAATTGCGCGGATATCGTGGGCAAAGTATTTGCCGCCAAACTGCGCCCCGATGCCAAACTCGCGGCTGGCATTGAGCAACTCGGCTTCCAGCGCCGTATCACGGAACGCCTGGCCCAGCTCGTTCCCGCTGGTGGGTAGATTATCGTAATATTTGGTTGAAGCCAGTTTGGCGACTTTCAGCGCCTGGTCGGCGGATAAGCCCCCAACCACAAAAGCGATGTGATACGGCGGACAAGCGGCTGTACCCAGTGATTTCATTTTTTCGATCAGGAACGCAGTGAGTTTTTCCGGCTGTAGAATGGATTTGGTTTCCTGGAACAGCGCCGCTTTGTTAGCTGAGCCGCCACCTTTATTGACGAACAGGAAACGGTATTCGTTACCTGGGGTGGCGCTAATATCGATTTGTGCGGGCAGGTTGGTCTGGGTATTGACCTCGGTATACATATCCAGCGGGGCATTTTGCGAGTAACGCAGGTTGTTTTCGGTAAAGGTGGAATACACGCCTTTGCTTAATGCTTCTGCGTCATCGCCGCCGGTCCAGACATGTTGTCCTTTGCTGGCCACAATGGTTGCCGTCCCGGTATCCTGGCAGTTGGGCAGTACGCCTTTAGCTGAAACCTCTGCATTGCGCAGCAGCTGCAATGCGACGTACTTATCGTTACTGCTGGCCTGTGGGTCGTGCAAAATGCTGGCAATCTGTTTTAAATGTCCGGCGCGCAGGAAAAATGAAGCCTCATAAAACGCCTGCTGTGCTAACAAGGTTAACGCTTCCGGTGCAACCTTGATCACTTCCTCTCCGTCTAACTCCGTTACCGTAACGTGCTGGTTACTAAGTAATTCATACTCGGTACTATCCTTACTCTGAACAAAGAGTTCCTGCCAGACAAATGGTTTAGACATGTTTACTTCTCACCTCTTCGTGTTGTTTACCGAATGGCGCTTCGCTTATCCGGCCTACGATTAACGCATTGGTGTAGGTCGGATAAGCGAAGCGCCATCCGGCGTAAAGTTATTTGGCTAAAAAGACATTGGCTTTTGTCGCTTCGGCGACATATTCGATAGTTTTCTGGGCACGAACGCTGTTTCCGGCTTCATCAAGCGGTGGAGAATAGACCGCAATCGCATATTCGCCTGGGACAACGGCAACCATGCCGCCGCCGACGCCGCTTTTCGCCGGGATGCCAACGGTGTACAGCCATTTACCGCTACCGTCGTAAAGCCCGGCAATTGCCATTTCTGCCAGCACCTGCGGAACATATTTCTCATTCAGCAACTGTTTACCGTTGAACGGAGATTTGCCTTTGTTCGCGAGTACGGCACCCATTTTGGCCAGTTGCTCAACGGTGATATCCACCGAACACTGGCGGGTATAAATTTCAACGGCTTCGTCAGTGTTGCCATAGAAGCTGTTATAGGATTCCATCAGCTTGGCCAGCGCCTGATTGTGCTGGTTGGTTTCCATTTCAGATTTGAAAACCGGTTCGTTCACGGTGAGAGTGGCATCGGCCCAGACGTTCAGGTTGTCGAGGATTTTGTTCCAACGATCGGTTTTGTCTTTGGCTTCGATCAGGCTAACAGTGCTCATGGCCCCGGCGTTTACCAGAGGGTTTTCAGGCGCGCCTTTGGTCAGTTCAACGGCTAAACCTGAGTTGAATGGCATTCCGGTGGCATTGGCGCCAAGTTTATCCAGCACTACCTGAGGACCGTGCTGCTCCATGGCAAGCGCCATGGTGAACACTTTACTCAGGGATTCCATTGGGAAAGGTTTGTTAACATCGCCAACCTGGTAGATCTTGCCGTCCACCGTCGCAATGGTGATGGCAAAATTTTTCGGGCTATAGGTCGCCAGAGCAGGGATGTAGTCGGCGACTTTTCCATCGTTGTTACTTTTGTACTTCTGATGAGCCTGTTCTATCAGCTTGGCGTAGTCGGGCGTGGTTTGCGCGAATGTGGTTGCGCTAAACAAGACGCTGAAAGAAAAGAGACTCACGCCGAGAATTGTTTTATTCATTATGCATTCCTGTTGGTGTGCTCATCTTGGTGCCGGATGGCGGCGTACCGCCTTATCCGGCCTACGGATGGTTAAACGTTATGTAGGCCGGATAAGCGCGAGCGCCATCCGGCAATGGCGTTGTGTCAGGACATGGCAACTTCTGACGGTTCGGTAACCGGACGTTCCTGCTCCGGGGACTTCACTGGTGCAGAGCCACGGCAACCCTGGCCGAAGTGTTCACCTTCCCAACGGCTGACAATGGCTGCTCCCATGGCGTTACTCATAACGTTCGTGGCGGAACGAGCCATATCGAGGAACGGATCGACACCCATCAGCAGAATCAGACCTGCTTCTGGAATGTTGAACTGGTTCAGGGTTGCAGCGATAACCACCATTGATGCGCGCGGTACGCCTGCCATTCCTTTTGAGGTCAGCATCAGGATTAACAGCATGGTGATTTGCTCGCCCATGCTCAGTTCGATGTTGCACGCCTGGGCAATAAAGACGGTGGCAAATGAGCAATAAGCCATGGAACCGACCAGGTTAAAGGAATAACCGATAGGCAGAACGAAGCTGGCGATTTTTGACGAAACACCGAATTTTTCCAGCTTGTCCAGCGTACCCGGGAAGGCGGCTTCAGAGCTTGAAGTGGTAAAGGCCAGCAGAGCGGGTTCGAGGATTGATTTAGTTAACCGTGCGATGCAAGGCCCGACGATCATAGTAGACAGGCCAATGAGGATCGCCCACAGCATACCCAGCGTCAGGTAGAACTCACCCATGAAGATCCCGGCGCTAACCATCACACCCAGACCACGTTCGGCAATCAGACCTGAAATAGCGGCAAACACGGTCAGTGGTGCAAACAGCATGACGTAACCCGTCAGCTTCAGCATGACGTGCACCAGTGAATCCAGCACTTTCACGATAGGATCGGCTTTTTCACCAATCGCAGCGAGGCTGCAACCAAGGAAGATTGAGAACACGACGATCTGCAGAATTTCGTTACGCGCCATCGCATCGACAATACTGGTCGGTACCGCGTGTGAGATGAATACTTTCAGCGTGAATGGCTCTGACTTAACGGCGGCAACGGCTCCGACGTCATGTGGCACAAAGTTGATACCTGCGCCTGGCTGGAAGATATTAACGATAACCAGACCCAGTGCAATTGACACCAGAGAGGCGCAAATAAACAGGAAGAAGGTTTTCGAAAATATACGTCCCAGCGTTTTGGCATCGCCCATTTTGGCAATACCTACAACCAGAGTTGAAATAACCAATGGAGCGATAATCATTTTCACCATACGTAAGAATATGGTGGTGAAAATGGAAATATCTGCTGCATAAGATTTTGCTGTTTCAGCCGCGGCCATATTATTTATGGCCACCCCGGCAATCATGCCGAGTATCAGGCCTAATATGATCATCTTCGTTAAACTAATTTTCTTCATGTGTACTCCATCGGATAAAGGCTGGTAATTGGAATTGTGTAGGGTGGCGTGCGCCTGAACCTGGACAGCAGCTCAGACGCACGCCTGTTGTGACCAACCGCATGAATAATTCGAAGCACTGTGATACAGCTGAATTCTGTGCTCCAATGGTTGTTATTGTGTTTTTTTGTTACAAGTCGAACTCAATACTTAATAATGGAGCGTGTTGCTGCGCACCATAAACATCATTGTCACCGACGTTGCCGGAAATAATATCTCGTGGCATGACGATTTTTACGGCATTCGCTGGATCGAACCAGACGATATTGTGAATAAATTCAGGCTCAACATTATATAAACCGGCAATAAGCTGCGGCGTTAATTGCTCGCAGGCTTTTACCCGCTGATAGTCTTCCCTTGTTTTAAATAAAATATCTAAAACCAGTTCGTACGGTCCGGCATTTTTGGAACGAATAACTTGTGCCAGTGAACAAATTGAGTGTTTCATGCCTGAACTCCTTCTGGCGTCACCTGTTCAATGTGGAAATCAAAACGCAGCGCATCGCTCGCTTCAATCAGGTGATAGATCGAGAACTCATACACCGGTCCACTCTGAATATCAGATGGCGAGAACGGGAAGGCGAGGTTGCCCGCAGTCGCAATACGATTTTCATAGCCGTAGTGCAGCAGGGTAGAGCGCACCAGCGAGCAAACACTGTTAGCGATATCCTGTGTTGGCGCAACGACATCCAGTAAAATTCCCAGTTCATGGCCCGCAGTTTTCATCGGCTCATGGTTGCCCATCACACCGTTCTTACCGTACAGGTGGAACGTCATGCGGATACTGTCGTCATTCAGTGAGAGGTTACGTGCAACGCTTGCCTGTACCTCTTCAAGAATCGTGTCAATCCCGGCAATCATAATCGGGTCACGTGTTCCGGCGATGGTCAGGCAACGGAAGCCAACCTGGCGTGCACCTTCCAGTTTCAACGCATACGGTGTTTCTTCATGGCGTGAACCGCTGACATACACTTCGCCCTCGTTAACCTGGGCGAAAGTGCATGCCTTCAGGTTCAGCACACCGCCTGGCCCTGGCAGGAAGTACGGATCTGACTTCTCGTACAGGGTGTGCGCTGCGGCGGAAGTCTCGGTGAACTTACGCTTGGGATTGAACGCCTTCAGCGTAAAGCCGTTATCGTCAATGATTCCCATCGCACAATCTGAGCCGGAACCAGGGGTGGCGGCAATGGCTGCACACTCAAGGATCTTACCGCAATGAAGCGCCAGACCTTCATCAAAGCCCTGCATAATCGGCAGCGCGGCGAAGCAGGCCGGATCGTAGGCACGTCCGCCCAGGACCACCTGCGCACCGGCTTTCAGCGCACGCTGGAAAGGCTCGACGCCCATCTGCGCGACAATGTAGGTGCTCTCTTCAATGGCCTCGTGAGTCAGTTCAGGCACAAAATCGAGCGCGGTGATTTTGCCGTTATCCAGCGCCTGATGAACGATTTCTTTATCGACATCAGACGGAATCAGCGCCATTGAGAAAGACAGTTTTTCTTCCTGCGCGATCTCATGGATTATCTGGCGACACCACTCCAGATGCGGAGCTGCACCAGAACCACCGGCTGTGCCGATCACGACAGGGATGTTGTTCTTAACGCCTGCCACAATCATATAGCGTAGATCGCGTTTCACACCGGCCCTGTCAGTAAAGGGTTTACCTGCCCCCAGGTAGTGGGGGCCAGGATCGGAGGAACCTGCGTCAACAGCAATAAGATCCGGTGACTCTTCCATGGCTTTACGAAAACTTTCTTCCGGGAAGCCATAACCCAGGATAGCCGTAGGCGATAAGATCTTAAATGTGCGTGCCATCTCTTAATCCTTAGTTTGCAACAGCGCGATGGTGCGGTTCATTTCGTTAAACACGATGTTGAGACCTTCATCGAAACCCATACCCGGTTTGATCAGCATGCGCATTGGACGCGCGGCCAGCGCGACGTGTACGCAGGTACGAGCACTGATTTCCGTTTCGTTACAGGTACCGCCCTGATAGGCTTCCATTCCGTGTTTGTTGCAATACAGCACTGCATCAACGATGTTGTGAATACCGCCCAGGTCCGGGGTTTTAATCTGCACCATGTGGCAGCTGCCCGCGTCGGTGAAGTCCACGATGTCCTGATAGGTGTTACACCATTCATCCGCAACGATTTTCACGCCAGAACCCAGACGAGTCAGCTCCTGAGTGATCTCGGTTAACATGCGGATCTGATCCGGCTTGTTACCGGCATCAACCGGGCCTTCAATGTACAGCGGCAGGCCTTGCGCTTCGGCTTCCAGGCTGGCGATGTATTCGGCGCAACGCACTGGATCCATATCGAAGATCAGACCGATGGTGCCGTAGACATCAATGTGCAGCGTTGGGTGATAGCTATCGTTGGTGCGCAGGCTCAGGATGCGGTTAGACAACCAGCGGACGTACTCACGCAGTTTTTCACCTTTAAAGCCCAGCTTCTCTTCTACGTTATTGATCAGCGCATGCGGTAGGACATCCACACCTTTGAGGATCATCTTGTCGACGGCGATATAACGGTCGTCGCCGCTCTGACCAAATAACGGAATGGCTTCCGGGACGCATGGCAGCTGCCATTCATCACAAACCACTTCGGCTTTCAGACGACCGGTAGCCAGTGCCGCCGCGTCGAGCAGCGCCTGAGACAAACCATAACGTACGGCAGTATGCAGCAGATGGCCGTCAATACGCAGTTCGTCAAAGAAACGGGCGTTGGTCAGGAACGAATCAACGTCACGACCTTCCAGCAACGGCTTGATGTGGTCGTTGAGGAACGGAATGAAGTTTTCAGCCAGGAACAGCGGGTCACGACCGCCTGCACCTGAATATTGCACCGCTGCGCAATCGCCCACAGCTACCGCGCCGTTTTCCAGAATCAGCTGTACGGAAACACATTCACCCGCCTGACGAACAGACGTAAATCCAGGCGTTACCGGATCGCCGGTATAGATAAACCCGTCATGACCGGCGCCGTTTTTGATGGCCTGCTGATCGTCAAAATAAAATGAGGAGTAGCCAGCTGTGAAAAGGGCCTGTTTAATTTTCATTATGGTCTTCCTATTAATTTACTGTGGGATACGGCGTTGATGTCATCAATGACCATCTGGAAAGAAGGCTTGCGACCTTCGAAATGTGCGCGCTCTGCAACGTAGTCGTGGTGCAGGGCGAGAATATCTTTCGGCAGCGGCACGGCACCGGCTTCAAGAATACGGATTGCGCCTGTGTTATCGCGAACAGGCAGGATCTTGCCGGCGTTACAGGCGGCAGGAGCGAAAGGCACATCCAGCACGCCAGCTTCAAAGGCCAGCACCGTACCGCGCGCAATGTCACCATTGCCCAGTTCGAAGACTTTCTTCAATACCGCGCGGACTTCGCTCTTAATCAGGTCAACTTCCTGCTCCACGGCAGCGCACTGCGGGAATTTCTGATCGCTGACCATGTTGAGCATCTGGCGTGACGCTTTCAGACCCTGGGCGTTAGCTGCCGCGGTTGGGATACCGAATGCTTCGTGCGGACTTTTGGTAATAACTTTTGTGGCACCAGACATACCGGCAACCGCTGCGCCCCAGGCGATAACGGAGAAGGCTTTTGCTTCATCTTCCGGGAATCCGCCCATCCACTGGTGGAAAACGGTGCTCAGCTCGTAATCGTCGAAGCCATGGTTATGGAAGTATTCGTGGGACAGTTCACGCAGTGCCTGAATAGCAGCGATATCCTGTGTCAGGCTACCGACCTGGCCGTAACCGACGGTAATAGACTTCACGCCCTGCTCCAGCGCCAGCAGACCTTCGATAATCGCAACTGAGTGGGACATGAACGGCGGGATCAGCGTGCCGGTCAGCGGACCAAACGGTTCACGGTTGATGCGAATGCCGTTCTCTTCGTACAGACCCATCAGACGGTCGCAGTACTGCCAGTCGCGGATAGATTTTTCCAGGGTGACGCGTTTGGCGTAAGGGATGTTGTAGGAGATACCGCCGCCTTCGTAGCTGGTAAAGCCACTGGCCATGGCGATTTCTGCCAGCAGACGCGCATCCGGTGTACCGTGGCGAACCTGGATCGGTTTATCCAGCGATTCAGTCATACGACGGCAGGCAGCAACCCCGTGATTGACGACCGGTAAACCATTCAGCTTGGAAGTACCTGCTTCGATGGATTTTTGGATCCCGACAGCGGCTTCTTCATAGCGGTTCAGACGGGTATAGGCATCGATAGTACTTGGCAGGAGGTCGCACTCTTCCTGCAATGTTTTGAGCAGCGCAATATGCTCATCCATTAATGCCACACCTGCGCGCGGCTGGCTCAGAGTTTTACCTTCCTGATCGGCCTTCAGCAGGGCGAGGGAGAAACGCTTTTTCTCTGGAATTGATTGCTGGTACTTCACGCCATCTTCGAAGTTCTCAACGTCTTTGCCGGTTTCCCAGGTTTGTAACACCTGATGCCTTTCGGTCATGAATTCGTCGTGGGTCAATTTTTTATTTCGAAGTTCCATTCGTAGCTGCCTTAAGTTTTATAGGGTTAAACACTGAATGCTGGTGCGAGCAGCGGCTTGCGGGTACAGCCTGGCGACGTTTGCCAGTAGAGGGAGCAGGCCATTTGAATCGCGGTAATACTCAAACTGATTCGGTAACAGAATTCTTTTACCCTGGTCGTCCAGCTCCCTGTATTTGAGCCAGTTATGGATATCGAACTGGCTGGCGCGAGAGAGCCATCCCCCTGAACCGACGATTTTGCGTACGGTGGTGAGATCGCGACCCATCTGTAAATCCACATTACCCACGCAGGTGCAAACCTGCTTTTTAGTGCCCGCGTGGCGCTCAGCGGCATAGCCCACGCATAAACCTGCCAGCAGGGTGTCGAAATATTTCTCTTCCTCGCTGAGTGGCAGGTAATCCGGTTGCCCAACCAGGTGGCGTAGATAGCGGTAAAACGCTTCCTCGCGCTGTGGCTGCTGGGCGAAGATGACTTTCACCATATCCTGCGTGCTTTCTCCCACCACAACGGCGGAAACGCGCATTCCAAGGTCGCCTTCAACGGTACGTTTGACGAACGGTTCAGGAACACCATGCAGGACGGTATCGGGGGAGAGGGTATTCGCGCTGGCCGAATAGACATCCGTGGTGGCGCCGCCCATATCAATCAGCATGAATTCCTTCCATGCGCTGTCGTAATCGCTAATGGCTTTGACTAACTCATATACCGTCCATGGCGTCGGCATAGGCTCTTCGCCTGTTTCGCCGACGATAACGTCCAGACCTTTGCCTTTGACGATGCGTGACAAGAACACATCGCAAATCGCCTGGCGCGCGGCAAACGGACTCGGGTGATCGAGGTCTGGCAGAATGTTGTCTACCGTGGTCAGATCCTTATGTCCCAGAATCGTTTGTATTTCGTCCTGAATGTCCCGGTTTCCGGCGTAGATAATGGCGCAATCAAGCTTTGAGCCTGCCAGCGCGTGCGCATTCGCCAGGCCGTAACTTTCTTCGCCACCGTCTGTCCCGCCGGTAAACAACAGAATGTCTGGCGGTGATGATTCCAGCTCCTGGATGTCATGACGGTTCAGCTTGTACGAATAATATTGCGCGATTTTCGCTCCTGCCGAATGGGCGGTAACTTTTGCCGACTCCAGCGTAATGGAAGGCACCAGCCCCATTGCTGCAACGGCGAGCCCACCTTTCGCTGAGGAGGAGTATTTCAACTGCACTTCACCACTTTTCAGTAACGGGCGAGCATCGGCAACATTCAGCACCTGATTCAGGCTGGCAAAAAAACCGTCTGCCAGATGATGTGTGGTGGTTGGGGTCAGGACATGGTTTACCAGGGTTAATTCCTCGCCTTCATGTGCGAAGAGGGCTGCCTTGGTCCATGTCGAGCCGATATCGACAGAAACTGTTTGCATCAGATGGCCTCTTCCAGGCAACGCTGTTCGAGGCCATTGTGTTGGTGAATATCATTAGTGATAAGCGCGCAAACATCTTCCAGATCGTGGCTGGGGGCGAAAACCCGGTTAAAGCCCATCTCTTTAAACTTCACTTCCACGTCGGCGAAGTCATGTTTACCGACGACCAGGTTGCCGCCGACGTACAGCAGAATGTCGCCAAGGCCGCGTTCGATGCAGCGCTCACGTAATCCGAGGCAGTCAATGTCGCCATGACCGTAGATAGAGGACACCACGATGGCATCGGCGCCTGTTTCAATCGCAGCATCAATATATTCATCCTGGCTCACCATCACCCCGAGGTTGATTACGTGAAAATCATGAGCAGTAAAAACGCGATCCAGAACTTTATTACCTACTGCATGGCAGTCAGCACCGATGACGCCAATAACAAGTGTAGATTTCTTCATGGGTAATCCTCTGTAGGGCTGATGGTCAATAAGTGAAATTATTTTCTAATATTTAGAACATGGATTGTGACAACCTCTTAATAGGGTTGGAGTTTCTGTGGAAGCGAAAAAGGAAGCAATTGATCTATTTTCAAAATATCCTGAGAAAAATGATTGTTATATTTGTCATCTATAAAATCCTTTCATAATCAATGTGATAGATTATCTTTTCTTAGCTAGTTTTAATTTATTAGAGAATTGGGTAATAAATGACTTGCCATGTTTGTGATCGAAATCTTATTTTGTTATGCGCGCCGTTTATGACGTGTTTTAAATAATTTCAAAAATCCCAATTACTAATTAACTTGTGAACGACATAACGGTTTTTTATTTTTTAATCTTATATGTCACAATTCATTTTTGTTAAATTTAGGATAAAAATGATAAGGAAATGTTTGTGGCATATTTAATCTTTGCCACATAAGAGAAGAGGGGGTGTTAATGATAACTTTCAGTGATGACTTAAGCGAAACGTCAGCGTTCTCTCGCAGAACGACAAACGCAATGCATCGGTCATTGTGGAACGTTTTCGCTTCCAGTTGAGATAGTTACATCTCGGTGTTAATTATAAGTAAAATTTAAATGAATAATTTGTATGAAATAACAAATCCATGACTTGCTAAACAAAAAACTGTGAGCTACCCAGCATTAGTGATTCTTTATCTTCTATCAATTAAGTCATCCGGGCTGGTTAAAAGATCGTGTACATTTAAATAAATATCCTATCATTTGTAGTAACGGCAATTACTCATTGAAAAACATGTTGTTAACATCGCGTTTACTAGTAGCGTGAGTGCTAAACACTATTAACATTAAATTTGAAAATTGATTTAAATCAATGTTTAAAACTTGGAAAACAGCATCAAAAGAGGGTAAATTGCTTCAGATCAAATTGGTCTGAAAGTGGTAAATTAGCTATAAATTGATCACTATCGAAAAATGCAAATTTGTCTCGATAAAAACCTGTTTATTGTAAGGATTTTACGGCGTAATATAATTGCGGGATCAATTTGAGTGTTTTATTAACATGTTTGTAACCTTTCATCATTGTCCTTTCTTCAAATGAGAGGAAAGGGTAGCGGCGGAAGGAAGCAGATAAATTTGTATTGGGGCATGCGTGTGACCCTTTCTAACGGGGTTCACTCTCGGAGTCTTCATGCGATGAGCAAGGAGTCATGATGTTAGATATAGTCGAACTGTCGCGCTTACAGTTTGCCTTGACCGCGATGTACCACTTCCTGTTTGTGCCACTGACGCTCGGTATGGCGTTCTTGTTGGCCATCATGGAAACGGTCTACGTCCTTTCCGGCAAACAGATTTATAAAGATATGACCAAGTTCTGGGGCAAGTTGTTTGGTATCAACTTCGCTCTGGGTGTGGCTACCGGTCTGACCATGGAGTTCCAGTTCGGGACTAACTGGTCTTACTACTCCCACTATGTAGGGGATATTTTCGGTGCGCCGCTGGCGATCGAAGGTTTGATGGCCTTCTTCCTCGAATCCACCTTTGTAGGTCTGTTCTTCTTCGGCTGGGACCGTTTGGGTAAAGTCCAGCATATGTGTGTCACCTGGCTGGTGGCTCTGGGTTCTAACCTGTCCGCGTTGTGGATTCTGGTTGCGAACGGCTGGATGCAGAACCCAATCGCAGCGGATTTCAACTTCGAAACCATGCGTATGGAGATGCTGAGCTTCTCTGAACTGGTGCTCAACCCGGTAGCACAGGTGAAATTTGTTCACACTGTGGCATCTGGTTATGTATGTGGCGCGATGTTCGTTCTGGGTATCAGCTCCTACTATATGCTGCGCGGTCGTGACTTCGCGTTTGCTAAACGTTCTTTTGCTATCGCTGCCAGCTTTGGTATGGCTGCTATTCTGTCTGTTATCGTTCTGGGTGATGAATCTGGTTACGAAATGGGCGACGTGCAGAAAACCAAACTCGCTGCGATTGAAGCAGAATGGGAAACTCAGCCTGCACCGGCTTCCTTCACGCTGTTCGGTATTCCGGACCAGGATGCGCAGGAAAACCATTTTGCGATTCAGATTCCTTATGCGCTGGGCATCATTGCCACCCGCTCTGTTGATACACCGGTCATTGGTCTGAAAGACCTGATGGTGCAACACGAAGAGCGTATCCGTAACGGGATGAAAGCGTATCAGCTGCTGGAAGAACTGCGTGCTGGTACTACCGACCAGGCCGTTCGCGACCAGTTCAACAGCATGAAGAAAGACCTGGGTTATGGTCTGCTGTTGAAACGCTATACGGACAAAGTTACCGACGCGACCGAAGCGCAAATTCAGCAGGCAACGAAAGATTCTATTCCTCGCGTTGCGCCGCTGTACTTCGCTTTCCGTATCATGGTGGCATGCGGCATTCTGATGCTGGCAATTATCGCGGTGTCCTTCTGGACTGTGCTTCGTAACCGTATCGGTGAGAAAAAATGGCTGCTGCGCACCGCGCTGTATGCGATTCCTCTGCCGTGGATTGCTATTGAATCCGGTTGGTTTGTTGCAGAGTACGGTCGTCAACCGTGGGCGATTGGTGAAGTGTTACCAACAGCCGTAGCGAACTCTTCGCTGACTGCTGGCGACCTCATCTTCTCGATGCTGTTGATTTGCGGCCTGTATACCCTGTTCCTGGTGGCTGAACTGTATCTGATGTTCAAGTTCGCACGCCTTGGGCCGAGTAGCCTGAAAACCGGTCGTTATCACTACGAGCAGTCCACTGTGACTTCTCAGCCGGCACGCTAAGACAGGAGTCGTCAAATGATCGATTATGAAGTATTGCGTTTTATCTGGTGGCTGCTGGTTGGCATTCTGCTGATTGGTTTTGCGGTCACTGATGGCTTCGACATGGGGGTGGGCATGCTCACCCGTTTCCTCGGTCGTAATGATACCGAGCGTCGAATTATGATTAACTCCATTGCCCCGCACTGGGACGGTAACCAGGTTTGGCTCATCACCGCGGGTGGCGCACTGTTCGCTGCCTGGCCGATGGTGTATGCCGCTGCGTTCTCCGGTTTCTATGTGGCGATGATTCTGGTTCTGGCGTCCTTGTTCTTCCGGCCGGTCGGTTTTGACTACCGCTCTAAGATTGAAGATATGCGCTGGCGCAACATGTGGGACTGGGGCATCTTCATTGGTAGCTTCGTGCCACCGCTGGTGATTGGCGTGGCGTTCGGTAACCTGCTGCAAGGGGTTCCGTTCCACGTAGATGACTACATGCGTTTGTACTACACCGGTAACTTCTTCCAGTTGCTGAATCCGTTTGGTCTGCTGGCAGGTGTCGTGAGCGTTGGGATGATCATCACCCAGGGTGCGACCTATCTGCAGATGCGTACGGTAGGTGAACTGCATCTGCGTGCTCGTGCAACTTCACAGGTTGCGGCGCTGGTGACTCTGGTCTGCTTCGCGCTGGCCGGTGTGTGGGTGATTTATGGTATTGACGGTTATGTTGTGACCTCAGCACTGGATCATCATGCTGCCTCTAACCCGCTGACCAAAGAAGTGGCTCGTGTGGCTGGCGCATGGATGGTGAACTTTAACAATGCACCTATCCTGTGGCTGGTTCCTGCACTGGGCGTGGTTCTGCCGCTGTTGACCATCCTGACTTCTCGTATGGAGAAAGGGGCATGGGCGTTTGTCTTCTCCTCACTGACGTTAGCCTGCATCATCCTGACTGCCGGTATCGCAATGTTCCCGTTTGTGATGCCATCCAGCACCATGATGAACGCAAGTTTGACCATGTGGGATGCCACCTCCAGCCAGCGTACATTGAATCTGATGACCTGGGTCGCGGCGGTGTTTGTACCGATCATTCTGCTGTACACCAGCTGGTGTTACTGGAAGATGTTCGGTCGCATCACTAAAGAAGATATTGAAAGTAACACCCACTCTCTGTACTAAGTAAGGAGCTTAAAATGTGGTATTTCGCATGGATTTTGGGAACGCTTCTTGCCTGTGCATTTGGGATAATCACAGCGCTGGCGCTTGAGCACGTTGAATCAGGCAAAGCCGGGCAAGAAGATAGCTAATGACCAACATTATCGCGATGGTATACAACGCGATGGACAAGCGCCCCTTGCGGGCGCTTTCATTTGTGCTGGCAATCGTGTTGGCTGGCTGCATATTCTGGGATCCGTCTCGTTTCGCGGCCAAAACCAGTGAGCTTGAAATCTGGCATGGTTTCCTGCTGATGTGGGCGGTTTGCGCAGGCATTATTCACGGCGTTGGCTTCCGTCCTCGCGCCGTACATTGGCAGGGCATCTTCTGCCCGCTGATCGCGGATATTGTCCTCGTTGTTGGTCTGATTTTCTTCTTCTTTTGAATAAGAAACATCCTTAAATATTTATGGGCTTGCATAAGCCCATAATTTTTTACTCTCCGTTTACTTTCCCCCATTCCAAAGCACCATTCCCGCGCGTATAGTAGCGAAGTTTGAAAGCACTAACCTGAGGTTGTGCCCTGTGGTTGTGTGCGGTGGCGACGCTGTACCATCAGGACGTTATCAAGGCGGAGTGCGCTGGACATAGTAGAACTATGTCCAAGTGCGACAACACAGAGAACATCCTGATGGAACGCGTCCCGAAGGGCTGAGAATCTTTTTGCACAGTACTGCGTTACTTGCGTCTTGTTTGGAATTACCAAACTTCGCCACTCGCGCCTTGTTCTGTGCAAAAATTTTCGTCAGCGCCATCCGCGAACAACCACAGGACACAACCTAATTGCATTACCGGGATGTACAGTGAAGACAGCGCGATATACAACGACATTCTTGATGCATCGCGGCGGCAAGAACGCGAATCACCAGACGCTTACGAAGGTAAGTAACTGGTGCGAGTGGGCGAAGCCAACAAAGAGGCAGTAGGAATGAATAAGTATATGTTTCGATGGCCGGTTCGTGTCTATTATGAAGATACCGATGCCGGTGGGGTGGTTTACCACGCTAGTTACGTCGCTTTTTATGAAAGAGCACGCACAGAAATGCTTCGTCATCATCACTTCAGTCAGCAGGTCCTGTTGGCCGAACGTGTCGCCTTTGTGGTGCGCAAGATGACCCTCGAGTATTTTGCGCCTGCCCGGCTCGACGATATGCTCGAAGTTCAAACCGAAATTACGTCAATGCGTGGCACCTCATTGGTTTTCACGCAACGCATTGTCAACGCAGAGAACACCGTGCTGAATGAGGCCGAAGTTCTGATTGTTTGCGTTGATCCACTCAAAATGAAGCCTCGTGCGCTTCCCAAGTCTATTGTCGCGGAGTTTAAGCAGTGACTGACATGAATATCCTTGATTTGTTCCTGAAGGCAAGCCTTCTGGTTAAACTTATCATGTTGATTTTGATTGGTTTCTCAATCGCATCCTGGGCCATCATCATCCAACGGACCCGTATTCTTAATGCTGCTTCACGTGAAGCCGAAGCATTTGAAGACAAGTTCTGGTCCGGCATTGAATTGTCGCGCCTGTACCAGGAAAGCCAGGGGCGTCGTGATAATTTGGCGGGCTCGGAACAAATTTTCTATAGCGGATTCAAGGAATTTGCGCGTTTGCATCGGGCAAATAGCCATGCGCCGGAAGCGGTCGTAGAGGGGGCTTCCCGTGCGATGCGTATCTCGATGAACCGTGAGCTGGAAACGCTGGAAACGCATATTCCATTCCTCGGCACCGTTGGCTCCATCAGCCCGTATATCGGTCTGTTCGGTACCGTTTGGGGGATCATGCACGCATTTATCGCGCTGGGCGCGGTAAAACAGGCGACGCTGCAAATGGTCGCACCGGGTATCGCAGAAGCGTTGATTGCAACGGCTATCGGTCTGTTTGCGGCAATCCCGGCGGTTATGGCCTACAACCGTCTGAACCAGCGCGTGAACAAACTGGAACTGAATTACGACAACTTTATGGAAGAGTTCACCGCGATTCTGCACCGCCAGGCGTTTACCGTTAGCGAGAGCAACAAGGGGTAAGCCATGGCCAGAACGCGTGGACGAGGTCGTCGGGAACTCAAGTCCGAAATCAATATTGTACCGCTGCTCGACGTACTGCTGGTGCTGTTGCTGATCTTTATGGCAACCGCACCGATCATTACGCAGAGTGTGGAAGTCGACCTGCCGGATGCGACCGAGTCGCAAGCCGTCAGCAGTAACGACGAACCCCCGGTCATTATTGAAGTTTCCGGTATTGGGCAATACAGCGTGGTGGTTGAGAAAGATCGTATGGATCAACTACCACCGGAGCAGGTTATTGCGGAAGCGAAAAGCCGCCTGCAGACCAATCCGAAAACGGTCTTTTTAATCGGTGGTGCGAAAGACGTGCCTTATGATGAAATAATTAAAGCGCTGAACTTGTTACACAGTGCAGGCGTAAAATCGGTTGGCTTGATGACGCAGCCAATCTGATGACTGCGTTTTGCTGGCTTGAAAGATAGCACGTAACAGGCGAACAGTTTTTTGGGAACCGAGAGTGTCAAAGGCAACCGAACAAAACGACAAGCTCAAAAGGGCGATAATTATTTCAGCGGTGCTGCATGTCATTTTATTTGCAGCGCTGATCTGGAGTTCGTTCGATGAGCACATTGATGCTTCAGCCGGCGGCGGTGGCGGTTCGTCCATCGACGCCGTTATGGTCGATCCTGGCGCCGTTGTGCAACAGTACGACAGGCAGCAGCAACAGCAGGCAAGTGCGAAACGTGCTGAAGAGCAGCGTGAAAAGCAGGCGCAGCAGCAAGCTGAAGAACTTCGCGAGAAGCAGGCAGGTGAGCAAGAGCGACTGAAGCAGCTGGAAAAAGAACGTTTAGCCGCGCAGGAAAAAGTGCGCGAACAGGCGGAACAGCAGAAGCAAGCTGAAGCCGCCGCAGCGAAAGCGCAAGAGCAACAGAAACAGGCTGAAGAGGCTGCGGCGAAGGCTGCTGCAGACGCGAAGGCTAAAGCTGATGCTCAGGCTAAGCAAGCGGCAGATGCCGCGAAGAAAGCCGCTGCGGACGCACAGAAAAAAGCTGAGGCTGAAGCCGCTAAAGCCGCCGCTGATGCGAAGAAAGCTGCAGAAGCACAAGCTGCTAAGGCAGCTGCGGACGCTGCGAAGAAAGCACAGGCTGAGGCCGCTAAGCAAGCAGCAGCCGAGAAAGCTGCTGCTGAGAAAGCAGAAAAAGCCGCTGCCGCGAAAGCTGCCGCTGCTGAAAAAGCGGCGGCTGATAAGAAAGCCGCTGCAGAAAAAGCAGCAGCAGACAAAAAGGCTGCAGCTGAGAAAGCCGCTGCCGATAAGAAAGCTGCGGCAGATAAAGCAGCTGCTGCTAAAAAGGCTGCGGCCGAAAAAGCCGCTGCAGCCTCTGGCGTTGACGACTTGTTGGGTGACCTGAGCTCCGGTAAGAATGCACCGAAATCGGGCGGTGGAGCGAAAGGAAACGGCCAACCGGCGAAAGATAGTGGTACAAGTGGTGCCAATGGCGGTGCATCTGGCGCTGATATCAGTGCTTACGCATCTCAAATTCGCAATGCGATCCAGAGCCGTCTGTATGGTGCAGATTTGTATGCAGGTAAATCTTGCGTATTACATATCAAGTTAGCACCCGATGGTCTGTTACTGGATGTGACCGAAGAGGGCGGGGATCCGGCATTGTGTCAGGCTGCGCTGACGGCTGCGAAAACCGCCAGAATTCCTAAACCGCCTAGCCAGGCAGTTTATGAAAAAGTAAAAGATGCCAAACTGGACTTCAAACTGTAATAACGACCCCTGAGAAATCAGGGGAAACGGTCTAAGGTTGAGACAGAGTTCTGGTAGTTTTGTGTATTTGAGTTTGTTAACATTCTGCTAAATTATCGTGGGCTTTCCGTCCAGATAAGGGAGATATGATGAAGCAGGCATTACGAGTAGCATTTGGTTTTCTGATGCTGTGGGCAGCGGTGCTGCACGCAGAAGTACGTATCGAGATCACCCAGGGGGTGGACTCGGCGCGCCCGATTGGTGTTGTCCCCTTCCAGTGGGCAGGACCGGGTGCTGCACCTGAAGATATCGGTGGTATCGTAGGTGCTGACCTGCGTAACAGCGGTAAATTTAACCCGTTAGATCGTTCTCGTCTGCCTCAGCAGCCCGGTACCGCGCAGGAAGTTCAACCTGCCGCGTGGTCTGCGCTGGGCATTGATGCCGTAGTCGTCGGCCAGGTTACGCCGAACCCGGATGGTTCTTACAGCGTTGCCTATCAGCTGGTTGACACCGGTGGCGCACCGGGTACCGTACTGGCACAGAACACCTATAAAGTGAACAAGCAGTGGCTGCGTTACGCGGGCCATACTGCAAGTGACGAAGTGTTTGAAAAACTGACCGGCATTAAAGGTGCATTCCGTACCCGTATCGCTTATGTTGTTCAGACCAACGGTGGTCAGTTCCCGTACGAATTACGTGTGTCCGACTACGATGGTTACAACCAGTTCGTGGTACACCGTTCTCCGCAGCCGCTGATGTCTCCGGCGTGGTCCCCGGACGGTTCAAAACTGGCGTACGTTACCTTCGAAAGCGGTCGTTCTGCACTGGTTATTCAGACACTGTCTAACGGCGCGGTTCGTCAGGTAGCCTCGTTCCCACGTCACAACGGTGCGCCTGCGTTTTCTCCGGATGGCAGCAAACTGGCGTTTGCCCTGTCTAAAACCGGTAGCCTGAACCTGTATGTCATGGACATTGGTTCCGGTCAGATCCGTCAGGTGACGGATGGTCGTAGCAACAACACGGAACCTACCTGGTTCCCGGACAGCCAAAACCTGGCCTTTACGTCTGACCAGGCCGGTCGTCCGCAGGTATATAAAGTTAACGTCAACGGCGGTGCTCCGCAGCGCATTACCTGGGAAGGTTCGCAAAACCAGGATGCGGATGTGAGCAGCGACGGTAAATTTATGGTAATGGTAAGCTCGGCCAACGGTCAGCAGCACATTGCCAAACAAGATCTGGTAGCGGGTGGCGTACAAGTTCTGTCGTCAACGTTCCTGGACGAAACGCCAAGTCTGGCACCTAACGGCACTATGGTAATCTACAGCTCTTCTCAGGGGATGGGATCCGTGCTGAATTTGGTTTCTACAGATGGGCGTTTCAAAGCGCGTCTTCCGGCAACTGATGGACAGGTTAAATTCCCTGCCTGGTCGCCGTATCTGTGATAATAAATAATTGATTAATAAAGGAATCATTGAAATGCAACTGAACAAAGTGCTGAAAGGGCTGATGATTGCTCTGCCTGTTATGGCTATTGCAGCGTGTTCTTCTAACAAGAACGCCAGCAATGACGGCAGCGAAGGCATGCTGGGTGCCGGCACTGGTATGGATGCAAACGGCAGCGGCAACATGTCTTCTGAAGAGCAAGCGCGTCTTCAGATGCAACAGCTGCAGCAGAACAACATCGTTTACTTCGATCTGGACAAGTACGATATCCGTTCTGACTTCGCTGCAATGCTGGATGCTCACGCTAACTTCCTGCGTAGCAACCCGTCTTACAAAGTCACCGTAGAAGGTCATGCGGACGAACGTGGTACTCCTGAGTACAACATCTCCCTGGGTGAGCGTCGTGCGAACGCCGTTAAGATGTACCTGCAGGGTAAAGGCGTTTCTGCTGACCAGATCTCCATCGTTTCTTACGGTAAAGAAAAACCTGCAGTACTGGGTCATGACGAAGCGGCTTACGCCAAAAACCGTCGCGCCGTACTGGTTTACTAAGAGAATTGCATGAGCAGTAACTTCAGACATCATCTGTTGAGTCTGTCGTTACTGGTTGGCATAGCGGCCCCCTGGGCCGCTTTTGCACAGGCGCCAATCAGTAGTGTCGGCTCTGGCTCGGTCGAAGACCGTGTCACTCAACTCGAGCGTATTTCTAACGCTCACAGTCAGCTTTTAACCCAACTCCAGCAACAACTCTCCGATAATCAGTCCGATATTGATTCCTTGCGCGGTCAAATTCAGGAAAATCAGTATCAACTGAATCAGGTTGTTGAACGCCAGAAGCAGATATTGCTGCAGATGAATAATCTTGGCAGCGGTAGTTCACCTGCGGCGCAATCTGCGGGCGGCGATCAGAGTGGGGCAGCAGCAACCCCTGCACCTGATGCGGGTGCAGCGGCAGCGTCAGGTGCTCCGGTACAAACTGGCGATGCGAATACCGATTACAATGCGGCCATTGCTCTGGTGCAGGATAAATCCCGCCAGGATGACGCGATTGAAGCATTTCAGAACTTCATTAAAAAGTACCCAGACTCAACTTACCTGCCAAATGCGAATTACTGGCTGGGTCAGTTGAATTACAACAAGGGGAAAAAAGATGATGCAGCGTTCTATTTTGCCTCAGTAGTCAAAAACTTCCCGAAATCACCAAAGGCTGCAGACGCGATGTATAAAGTCGGCGTCATCATGCAGGACAAAGGTGATAAAGAGAAAGCGAAAGCCGTTTATCAGCAGGTTATCACTAAATACCCTGGCACTGATGGCGCGAAACAAGCGCAAAAACGCCTTGGCGCGATGTAATGAACACCATGCGACCAGAAATCGTGTTAATTCTGGTCGCGTCGTGTGATTCCTAAGCAGTTGAGTTATTTACATCGAAATTTATGTTGCGCTAAAATCTGAAATCAGTAATATATGCCGCCGTTGCCAAGGGATATCAAACAGCCCGAAAGCGGCAAAAAAAGTGGGTCGTTAGCTCAGTTGGTAGAGCAGTTGACTTTTAATCAATTGGTCGCAGGTTCGAATCCTGCACGACCCACCACTAACTTAGTTAGTAAGTAGTATCCAGCGCAGTATCGGGTGATTAGCTCAGCTGGGAGAGCACCTCCCTTACAAGGAGGGGGTCGGCGGTTCGATCCCGTCATCACCCACCACTCGGGGCGTTAGCTCAGTTGGTAGAGCAGTTGACTTTTAATCAATTGGTCGCAGGTTCGAATCCTGCACGACCCACCATCCTGAAAGTATAAAGAAGTAAACCCCATAAGGGGGCGTTAGCTCAGTTGGTAGAGCAGTTGACTTTTAATCAATTGGTCGCAGGTTCGAATCCTGCACGCCCCACCAGTGTAAAAAGGCGCCCTAAAGGCGCCTTTTTGCTATCTGCGATTTATAAGATTCGAATCTGCTTGCCTGATGCGCTTCGCTTATCAGTCCTACAGACGACACTATTCACGTAGGTCGGATAAGACGTCAGTCGCCTTCCGGCATTCCTCACACGCAATTATTGTGACTTTCTTACGCCAATCCGCTATCTTGTTTAGCATATAAAACAAATCTAACCGAATACGGCGTGCGTCACGCTTTTAATCGGTTATTTCGTTAAGCCAGTAAAACGAGAAAGCAAGATGAGCGTGATGTTTGATCCAGAAGCAGCAATTTATCCGTTTCCGCCGAAGCCAGCCCCGCTGAGTGTGGATGAAAAGCAATTTTATCGTGAAAAAATCAAGCGCCTGCTGAAAGAGCGTGATGCCGTTATGGTCGCGCACTATTACACCGATCCCGAAATTCAGCAGTTGGCCGAAGAGACCGGTGGTTGTATTTCTGATTCTCTGGAGATGGCGCGTTTCGGCTCAAAACATTCTGCCTCTACGCTGTTAGTTGCAGGCGTGAGGTTTATGGGGGAAACCGCCAAAATCCTCAGCCCGGAAAAGACCATCCTGATGCCGACCCTACAGGCGGAATGCTCATTAGATCTGGGCTGTCCGATTGATGCGTTCAGCGCGTTTTGCGATGCGCACCCCGATCGTACCGTAGTGGTTTACGCCAATACCTCAGCCGCCGTTAAAGCACGTGCGGACTGGGTCGTCACATCCAGTATCGCGGTAGAACTTATTGAGCATCTTGATAGTTTAGGTGAAAAAATCATCTGGGCTCCGGACAGACATCTGGGCAACTACGTCCAAAAACAGACCGGTGCAGACGTTCTTTGTTGGCAGGGGGCCTGTATCGTCCACGACGAATTTAAAACTCAGGCTTTAACACGCATGAAGGGGCTTTACCCTGATGCAGCGGTGTTGGTGCACCCGGAGTCCCCTCAGTCTATCGTTGATATGGCCGATGCGGTTGGCTCAACCAGCCAGTTAATCAACGCAGCTAAATCGTTACCGCATCAACAGCTGATTGTGGCGACTGACCGGGGCATATTTTACAAAATGCAGCAGGCCGTTCCGGATAAAGAATTGCTTGAAGCGCCGACGGCTGGTGAGGGGGCAACCTGCCGCAGCTGTGCGCATTGTCCGTGGATGGCGATGAACGGCCTTAAGGCGATTGCTGAGGGCCTGGAACAAGGCGGAGCGGCTCATGAGATACATGTTGATGCTGCGCTGCGAGAAGGGGCGTTGTTGCCGTTAAACCGCATGTTGGAATTTGCGGCTACACTTCGAGCTTAATTAATTTTTTTGCTCTGGGGGAAAAGATGGACTTTTTTAGCACGCAGAACATTCTGGTACATATTCCGATTGGCGCTGGCGGTTACGATCTGTCGTGGATCGAAGCTGTGGGGACGATCGCTGGGTTGCTGTGTATTGGCCTGGCGAGCCTTGAGAAAATCAGCAATTACTTCTTCGGCCTGATAAACGTCACGCTGTTTGCGATTATCTTCTTTCAGATCCAGCTCTATGCAAGCCTGTTGCTGCAAGTTTTCTTCTTTGCCGCCAACATCTACGGCTGGTATGCGTGGTCCAGGCAAACCAACCAGCATGAAGCGGAACTGAAAATTCGCTGGCTGCCGTTACCAAAAGCGATCGGCTGGCTGGCGGCTTGCGTGGTGGCGATCGGCCTGATGTCGGTCTATATCGATCCGGTCTTTGCGTTCCTGACCCGCATTGCGGTGAACATTATGCAGGCATTAGGATTGCAGGTTGTTGTGCCTGAGTTGCAACCCGATGCATTCCCGTTCTGGGACTCCTGCATGATGGTGTTGTCGATTGCGGCGATGATCCTGATGACGCGTAAGTACGTTGAAAACTGGCTACTGTGGGTGATCATTAACGTAATAAGCGTAGTGATTTTCGCCCTGCAAGGCGTATATGCCATGTCGCTGGAATATGTGATCCTGACGGTTATCGCCCTGAACGGTAGCAGGATGTGGATTAACAGCGCGCGCGAGCGGGGTTCCCACGCGCTGTCCCATTAATGGTGATGGTGTGAATGGCCGGATACCCCCTGATACAGGTGGCAGTCCGGCCCATTACACGGCTGATACTCCATCTGGATCGTGGCGTGTTCAATCTGGTAGTGATGGATAAGGAAATGCTGAATACGCTCCAGCAGCGCGTCGTGATCGTGCGGCGGGACCACCTGCACATGCAGCGTCATTACCGGTTTTTCACCCACCATCCAGACATGGACATGGTGCACATTGCGGACTTCGGGGATATCCCGGCTGAGATGGCGCTGTAGTGCGGCGATATCCAGCGTCAGCGGGGCGCCTTCCAGTAATTCATTAACGCTATCCTTTAACAGTCGCCAGGCGCTACGCAGTACCAGCACGGAAACCAGAATCGAGAGAATCGGGTCCGCAGGCGTCCAGCCCGTCCAGATAATAATCAGCGCAGCGATGATCGCCCCGACCGAGCCGAGTAAATCGCCCATCACATGTAGTGCCGCGGCGCGGACGTTCAGGTTTTTCTCCTCACTGCCGCGGTGTAGAACCCAAAAAGCCAGCACGTTAGCCAGTAAACCCGCGACAGCTATAACCATCATCATGCCGCCAGCCATGGGGCGGGGCGTATGGAAGCGCTCAATGGCTTCCCAGACGATTAAAATGGTGATCACGACCAATGCGATGGCATTAACAAACGCGGCCAGTGTCGTGAGCCTCAGCCAGCCGAAGGTGTGTCGTATTGTGGGCGGGCGATGGGAAAACCGGACGGCCAGTAGCGCAAAAAGGAGCGCTGCGGCATCAGTGAGCATATGCCCGGCATCGGCCAACAAGGCCAGTGAACCTGAAAGTATTCCACCCACCACTTCAACCAACATAAATCCGGCTGTAATGCAGAATGCAAACATCAAACGGCGGGCATTATTGTCCTTGGGTTGCTCAGAAGAAGTATGAGTATGCGAGTGCGCCATTATGCCATCCCTTTGTTATTCTCATCTTTACTGTATGCCATCATACCGTTTTTGGGATGATAAAATTAAAAAGGAGAGCTATTGCTCTCCCATTATTAGCTTTATTTTCAGCGTTACTGCGTAGTGCCATCAGTTTTTGTCTCAGCATCATTGTTAATGCCGTTTCCAGTCTCAACCTTCTTATTCACATCAGGGCAGCGACCGTCCTTACACATGGTGTTTTTGTGCATCTCGTCTTTGGTCATCCCTTCATGGTTCATTGATGAACCGTTCGGGTGCAGCATTGTGCCACCCGAATTCACGTTACTGTTGTCGACATTATTTGGTGCCACGTTTTCGCGTGCGTCTGGGGCGACCTGACCGGCATCCGCCGAGGAATTTGCCTGGCCGTTATTGGACTGCGTATTGGTTTCAGCTGCCAGCGCCGCGCCGCTGGCGAGGCTGAGTGTAGCGGTAAGAAAGAGTGAAGCCAGCTTTGTCATATGCATAATATGCTCCTGTTATGGTCGATATGTCGGATAACGTCTTCCAACAGTGCATGTGCCAGTTACATCATCAATATGTGGTTAATAGTTTTGCCAGAGAAATTAAACCCAGCATAGAATCTTGAAATTTATGAAAATTAAAGCTGTTACAGTTATAAATTGTAGGTTGGATCTCGTTTTTCGCTACTTTATTGCGTTTTTTTGGCCAATTCCAGGATTAATCCGTCCAAAGTGTAAAACCCCGTTTACACTTTATGACTGAAGATATAGATTGGAGGGATTGCATTCATTTATATAAGTATGGCAACGCTGGAATAATCATGAATTATCAGAACGACGATTTACGCATTAAAGAGATCAACGAGTTATTACCGCCAGTCGCATTGTTGGAAAAATTCCCCGCTACTGAAAATGCCGCAAACACGGTGGCTCATGCCCGTAAGGCGATTCATAAAATCCTGAAAGGGAGTGACGATCGCCTGCTGGTAGTGATTGGGCCTTGCTCTATTCATGATCCGGCAGCCGCCAAAGAGTATGCCGCTCGCCTGCTGGCACTGCGTGAAGAGTTAAAAGGCGAGCTTGAAATCGTTATGCGGGTCTATTTTGAAAAACCGCGAACTACCGTCGGCTGGAAAGGGCTTATCAACGATCCGCACATGGACAACAGCTTCCAGATCAACGATGGGCTGCGCATTGCGCGTAAACTGCTGCTGGATATCAATGACAGCGGATTGCCTGCAGCGGGTGAATTCCTCGATATGATTACGCCGCAATACCTCGCCGACCTGATGAGCTGGGGCGCGATTGGGGCACGTACCACAGAATCTCAGGTGCATCGCGAATTGGCGTCTGGTCTGTCCTGCCCGGTTGGCTTTAAAAACGGTACTGATGGCACGATAAAAGTAGCGATTGATGCGATTAACGCCGCAGGAGCGCCGCACTGCTTCCTGTCTGTGACCAAATGGGGTCATTCGGCGATCGTAAATACCAGTGGTAATGGCGATTGCCATATTATTTTGCGCGGCGGCAAAGAGCCGAACTACAGCGCTCAGCACGTTGCCGACGTGAAAGAAGGTCTGATCAAAGCAGGGCTTTCAGCGCAGGTGATGATCGACTTTAGCCATGCCAACTCCAGCAAGCAGTTCAAAAAGCAGATGGATGTCGCGAAAGATGTTTGCGGACAAGTTGCTGGGGGTGAAAAAGCAATTATTGGCGTGATGATCGAAAGCCATCTGGTAGAAGGCAATCAAAACCCGGATAGCGGTGAGCCGCTGACCTACGGTAAGAGCATCACCGACGCCTGCATTGGCTGGGAAGATACCGATGCGGTGTTGCGCCAGCTGGCGGATGCGGTAAAAGTGCGCCGCGGTTAAAAAATTCATCCGGGCTACGCTCGGTAGGCCGGATAAGGCAACGCCGTCATCCGGCAATAAAAAAGCGTGGAGCATTCCACGCTTTTCTCGTTTGATCCGGGATGAAAATTACTTCGCTTTACCCTGGTTCGCAACGGCTGCCGCTTTTGCTGCGATCTCGTCAGCATTACCCAGATAGTAGTGTTTGATTGGTTTGAAGTTTTCGTCGAACTCATATACCAGCGGTACGCCGGTCGGGATGTTCAGTTCAAGGATCTCATCTTCGCCCATGTTATCCAGATATTTAACCAGCGCACGCAGAGAGTTACCGTGAGCGGCGATAATTACGCGCTCACCGCTTTTCATGCGCGGCAGAATGGTTTCGTTCCAGTAGGGGATAACGCGATCGATGGTCAGCGCCAGGCTTTCGGTAACCGGTAACTCTTTGTCGGTCAACTTCGCATAACGCGGATCGTGACCCGGATAACGCTCGTCATCTTTGGTCAGTTCCGGTGGCGTTACCGCAAAGCCGCGACGCCATTGCTTAACCTGCTCGTCACCGTATTTTTCAGCGGTTTCAGCTTTGTTCAGACCCTGCAGCGCGCCGTAATGACGTTCGTTCAGTTTCCAGGATTTTTCAACCGGCAGCCAGGCCTGATCCAGTTCGTCCAGTACGTTCCACAGGGTGTGGATGGCACGTTTCAGCACAGAGGTATAAGCAAAATCGAAGCTGTAGCCTTCTTCTTTCAGCAGTTTACCTGCCGCTTTTGCTTCGCCCACGCCTTTCTCTGACAGATCAACGTCATACCAACCGGTAAAACGGTTTTCGTTGTTCCACTGACTTTCACCGTGACGTACCAGAACCAGCTTAGTTACAGCCATACACTCACTCCTATAAATCATATTGAATGATAATAATTCTCATTATATTGCCGTAAAGCGTCAGCGGCAATGCTTACGCATAACCATAGCGAAAATAGCGCCACAGTGTAAGGTTCTTGTGAATTCAAGGTTGCGATTTTGTCTTTGAGTGGTGGGGGTTTGAGCGGTTCTACTGTGATAAACAAATAACAGGCCCGCTACGTTACGTCGTCGGGCCTGTGAGGGGAAAGGATCAGACTGGAATAAACTGATATTCCGTCACGCTGGCATACTCTTCACCCGGGCGTAAGAAGCAGTCCGGCTGCTGCCACTCTGGATGGTTCGGGCTGTCCGGGAGAAACTCACTTTCCAGCGCCAGACCTTGCCAGTCTTCGTAGGCGTCTGGTCCGCGAGATGGTGTACCGCCGAGGAAGTTGCCGGAGTAAAACTGCAATGCCGGGGCGGAGGTGTATACCACCATCTGCAGTTTTTCATCCTGGGACCACAGTCGAGCGACCGGCGTACGCGCATTACCCTGTGCCTGAAGCAGGAAGGCGTGATCGTAACCTTTTACCTTGCGCTGATCGTCATCGGCAAGAAATTCACTACTGATGATTTTAGGCGTGCGGAAATCGAAAGTGCTACCAGCGACGGATTTCAGCCCGTCATGCGGGATGCCCATTTCATCAACTGGCAAGTACTCGTCCGCCATAATTTGCAGCTTATGCTGGCGCACATCCGTTTTGTCACCGTCGAGGTTAAAATAAACGTGATTCGTCAGATTCACCGGACAGGGCTTATCGACCGTGGCGCGGTAGGTTATCGAAATACGATTATCGTCAGTCAGGCGATACTGCGCGGTGGCGCATAGATGGCCAGGGAAACCCTGATCGCCATCGTCAGATGTTAAGGCGAACAGCACCTGACGGTCATTCTGATTGACTATCTGCCAGCGACGTTTGTCGAAACCGTCTGGCCCGCCGTGCAGCTGGTTGTTGCCCTGACTTGGTACCAACTCAACGGTTTCGCCGGCAAAGGTATAGCGGCTGTTGGCGATACGGTTAGCGTAGCGACCAATTGAAGCGCCGAGAAACGCAGCCTGCTCCGGGTATTGTTCCGGACTGGCGCACCCGAGCAATGCTTCACGCACGCTACCATCGCTAAGCGGAATACGCGCAGAGAGCAGCGTCGCACCCCAGTCCATGAGCGTGACGACCATCCCTGCGTCATTGCGCAGGGTGAGCAGGCGAAACGGCTGACCGTCCGGAGCCTGCACAGGGATTTCGCTTAACATTGTCCTGCTCCTTGTGAAGGTTTGCAGACGTAGAATGTTTCTTTGATACCGGTTTTTGCTTCGTATTGTTCCGCGACGGCCTGCTGTACGGCAGGTACCAAATCTTGCGGGATCAGCGCCACGATACAGCCGCCGAAGCCGCCGCCGGTCATACGGACACCGCCTTTATCGCCGATGGTCGCTTTGACAATCTCGACCAGCGTATCAATTTGCGGCACGGTAATTTCAAAGTCATCGCGCATTGAGGCGTGAGATTCCGCCATCAGTTGGCCCATGCGCAGCAGGTCGCCTTTTTCCAGCGCCTGTGCGGCTTCAACGGTACGCGCATTTTCCGTGATCACGTGGCGAACGCGTTTGGCGACAATCGGATCCAGTTCGTGGGCGACGGCGTTAAACGCTTCAAGGCTGACATCACGCAGCGCTGGCTGCTGGAAGAAACGCGCGCCGGTTTCACACTGTTCGCGACGGGTATTGTATTCGCTACCGACCAATGTGCGTTTAAAGTTACTGTTGATGATCACCACCGCTACGCCCTCAGGCATGGAAACGGCTTTGGTGCCCAGCGTTCGGCAGTCGATCAGTAGCGCATGATCTTTCTTACCAAGTGCCGAGATCAGTTGATCCATAATGCCGCAGTTACAGCCGACAAACTGGTTTTCAGCTTCCTGGCCATTCAGGGCAATCTGCGCGCCGTCGAGCGGCAGATGATAGAGCTGCTGGAATACCGTACCCACAGCGACTTCCAGTGAGGCAGAAGAGCTTAAGCCCGCACCCTGCGGGACGTTACCGCTGATCACCAGATCCGCGCCGCCAAAGGCGTTATTGCGCTTTTGCAGATGTTTCACTACGCCACGCACGTAGTTTGACCACTGCTGGCTGTCATGAGCGATAATTGGCGCATCAAGCGAGAACTCATCAACCTGATTGTCGTAATCAGCGGCGATCACACGGACTTTTCGATCGTCGCGTGCCGCACAGCTGATAACGGTTTGATAGTCGATAGCGCAGGGCAGAACGAAGCCGTCGTTATAATCTGTATGTTCACCGATCAGGTTCACACGACCCGGTGCCTGAATAGTATGGGTGGCAGGGTAGCCAAATGTTTCAGCAAACAGAGATTGTGTTTTTTCTTTCAGACTCATTATTTAAACTCCGGATTCGCGAAAATGGATGTCGCTGACCGCACGCAGTCGTTCAGCCGCTTGTTCTGCCGTCAGGTCGCGCTGGGTTTCTGCCAGCATTTCATATCCGACCATAAATTTACGCACGGTTGCGGAACGCAGCAGCGGTGGATAAAAGTGTGCGTGCAACTGCCAGTGTTGGTTTTCTTCACCGTTAAACGGTGCGCCGTGCCAGCCCATAGAATAGGGGAATGAGCACTGGAACAGGTTGTCGTAACGACTGGTCAGTTTTTTCAACGCCAGCGCCAGGTCAGCACGCTGTTCGTCGGTCAAATCGGTAATTCGCAACACGTGCGCTTTCGGCAGCAGCAGCGTTTCGAACGGCCACGCGGCCCAGTAAGGGACAACCGCCAGCCAGTGCTCGGTTTCTACGACCGTACGGCTGCCGTCCGCCAGCTCACGCTGGACGTAATCAACGAGCATCGGCGCGCCTTGTTCGGCGAAGTACGCTTTCTGCAGGCGATCTTCACGTTCGGCTTCGTTAGGCAAAAAGCTGTTGGCCCAAATTTGTCCGTGTGGGTGCGGGTTTGAGCACCCCATCGCTGCGCCTTTATTCTCAAATACCTGCACCCAGGGATAGGTTTTGCCTAAGTCTTCAGTCTGTTCCTGCCACGTTTTCACAATTTCTGTTAGCGCAGGGACGCTGAGTTCCGGCAGCGTTTTGCTGTGATCGGGCGAGAAGCAAATTACACGGCTGGTACCGCGCGCGCTCTGGCATCGCATTAACGGATCGTGACTGTCCGGCGCGTCCGGGGTATCGGACATCAGCGCCGCAAAGTCATTGGTAAAGACATAGGTCCCGGTGTAATCCGGGTTTTTGTCGCCGGTAACGCGCGTATTGCCAGCGCACAGGAAGCAGTCCGGGTCATGTGCAGGCAGTACCTGCTTAGACGGAGTTTCCTGCGCCCCTTGCCACGGGCGTTTGGCGCGATGTGGTGATACGAGGATCCACTGCCCGGTGAGCGGGTTAAAACGGCGATGTGGATGATCGACAGGATTGAATTGCGTCATGATTGGTCCTTAATCCGAATATCCCTGCGGGTGGCGTGACTGCCAGTGCCAGGTATCTTGTGCCATTTCATCCAGTGTGCGGGTCACGCGCCAGTTGAGCTCGCGATCGGCTTTGCTGGCGTCAGCCCAGTAGGCCGGAAGATCGCCATCACGGCGCGGGGCGAAATGGTAATTCACCGGTTTACCGCAAGCTTTGCTGAAGGCGTTGACCACGTCCAGCACGCTGCTGCCGATGCCTGCACCGAGGTTGTAAATATGTACGCCCTGTTTACCCGCCAGTTTTTCCATGGCAGCAACATGGCCGTCGGCGAGATCCATCACGTGGATGTAGTCGCGTACGCCGGTGCCATCTTCAGTAGGGTAGTCATTGCCAAATATGGCAAGAGATTCGCGACGGCCAACGGCAACCTGCGCGATGTAAGGCATCAGGTTGTTTGGAATACCTTGCGGATCTTCCCCCATATCTCCCGATGGATGAGCGCCAACCGGGTTAAAGTAGCGCAGCAGGGCAATGCTCCAGTCGGGCTGCGCTTTTTGCAGATCGGTCAGGATCTGTTCCACCATCAGCTTGCTTTTGCCGTACGGACTTTGCGGCGTGCCGGTGGGGAAGCTTTCAACGTAAGGAATTTGCGGCTGATCGCCATAGACGGTCGCGGAGGAGCTGAAAATGAAGTTTTTCACGTTGGCAGCGCGCATTGCATTCACCAGACGCAGAGTGCCGTTGACGTTGTTGTCATAGTACTCCAGCGGCTTGGCAACGGATTCTCCAACGGCTTTTAAACCGGCAAAATGGATGACCGTATCAATGGCATGATCGTGCAGAATTTCGGTTATCAGCGCTTCGTTACGGATGTCTCCTTCCACGAAGGTCGGATGCTTGCCGCCTAAACGCTCAATGACGGGCAGTACGCTACGCTTGCTGTTGCAGAGATTATCCAGGATCACCACTTCGTGACCGTTTTTCAGCAACTGCACGCAAGTGTGGCTTCCAATGTAACCGCTACCACCTGTAACCAATACTCTCATAATTCGCTCCGTTAAGCCTATGGTATGCAATAACCATAGCATAACAAAGATGCGAAAAGTGTGACACGGAATAAATTAGTGGAATCGTTTACACTCCAGTGTTTTCACTCGATGCTGCCAGTTACTTTATTATAAATCATTATGTTAGGTTGTTATTTCAGCACTTGTCTGAAAAAAAAGCAGAAAAAAGGGCGTGATAAACGCCCTGGCATGAAAATTAACGCAGAGAAGTTTGTCGATAGGCGTAGATATCACCCTCGGGTACAAACTCTAGCCGATGGGTAATGCAGGCCGGGGCATCTTCGGCGTGATGAGAGACAAACAAAAGCTGAGTTTCACCTTCACCGATCAGGACATCCACAAACCGACGGATCAGTTGACGGTTGAGCGGATCTAATCCTTGCAACGGTTCATCGAGGATCAGCAACGTAGGATGTTTCACCAGTGCACGAACAATCAATGCCAGCCGCTGCTGCCCCCAGGAAAGACTATGAAATGGCGCATCCGCGGTACGTTTATCGATGCCCAGAATATCCAGCCACTGTTGTACCAGCTTGTGCTGCCTGTCGGAGACGGCCTGATAAATGCCGATTGAATCGAAATAACCGGAGAGAATAACGTTGCGAACTGTCGTACTTACCCGGTAATCCAGATGCAGGCTGCTGCTGACATAGCCAATATGTTTTTTGATATCCCAGATAGTTTCACCGCTGCCCCGGCGGCGGCCAAACAGGGTCAGGTCGTTGCTATATCCCTGGGGATGATCGCCAGTGATTAAACTGAGCAGGGTTGATTTCCCCGCACCGTTGGGGCCGATGATTTGCCAGTGTTCCCCCGGATTTACCCGCCAGCTCAGATGATGCAGGATAGGGCGATCGTTATACGAGACGGTGCCGTCGTTAAGCACAATGCGCGGCTCGTTATCTGACAACGTGTGGCGCACCGAAGGCTCATCCGGTTCGGGTAACTGGATGCCTTCCAGCCGTTCGCTATGGGCAAGCTGAGCGATTAATGCCTGTTGCAGAAGGTCGGGTTTTGCACCGGTTTCCGTCAGCGTGCAGTCGGCAAGTACGCCGGCAAACTGCACGAATTCGGGAATTTCATCAAAGCGATTAAGCACCAGTACCAACGTTAAACCGGCCTGGTGCAACTCAGCGAGCAACTCTGCTAACTGGCGACGGGACGCCACGTCCAGCCCGTCAAAGGGTTCATCAAGGATCAGCAAATCCGGTGTGGACATTAATGCCTGGCAGAGCAGGGTTTTGCGCGTTTCACCGGTGGAAAGGTATTTGAAACGCCTGTTAAGTAGGGATGAAATGCCAAACTGCTGCGCCAGCGCAGCGCAGCGGGCGGGGTCGTGGACTTCGTCCTGAATGATTTCTGCGGTCGTACGCCCGGTGTCGTCTTCACCGGGACTAAGAAGATCGGTGTTGTTTCGCTGCCACTCGTCGCTGACCAGCTTTTGTAGCTGCTCAAATGAGAGCCGGGTAATACGCGTAAACTGACAGTGACGTTCGCCTTTCAGAAGCGGTAACTCGCCCGCCAGCGCGCGGGCCAGCGCAGATTTCCCGCTGCCGTTAGAGCCAACAAACGCCCAGCTATCACCCGCGTTTAACGTCAACGCATCTAACTGGAGCGTTTTTGTGTCGCTAAGACGAAATGTGCCTTGCGAAATTTGCAACGATGACATTTTGTATCCCATTATTTGCAGCGATGAATAACAGGGATACGTGTTCTTCAGGCTGATGTCAATTAACTCAGCACAGTGTGGCGATAATCACCCTGTCCGCATTAAAATATGCTGTGACGTTAGCGCCTTCCGTTAATGTGTGGGTCTGCTCTATCGGCAAAGTCGCGCACAGCGTCTGGCCGTCTGGCAAGGTCATCAACACTTCGCACTGCTCCGCTCCGCGTTCGATATGGCTGATTGTGCCCTGCAACTGGTTATCGGCGGCCTGAGCGATGGCGTCGTCCTGAGTGATTCCTACCCACGGCGCTTTCAACAGAATCAGTACTTCTTTGCCTTCCTCAAGCCCGAGACGCTCGCCGCTTCGTGCAGTGATTGCCACTTTCAGGCGCGTTTCGCCATCCGCCAGCAGCACGTCGACATGCTGTTGAACCTGATCGTGGTCGCGGGCGGTAATGGTGCCAAACCACTGGTTACGGGCGCTGGTTTGCAGCGAAAAGCGAGAGATCGCCGCCAGCAGGCTATTGAGCGGCAGTGCGTCGTCATCGCTCAAAACATCGAAGGCTTTCTGTTGGATTTGCGCTAATAAATCATACAGCTGGATTAAGCGTTGGCCGTAGCGCGTTAATACCGCGCCGCCGCCGCCTTTGCCGCCAGTGGCGCGCTCAACCAGCGTCTGCTCGCTGAGCTGATTCATTTCGTTAATCGCATCCCAGGCGCTTTTATAGCTGATACCTGCATCCTTCGCGCCCTGACTGATGGAGCCGGAAAGCGCAATGTGCTTAAGCAGAGAAATGCGACGGGGATCGGCAAACAGTTTTTGCTGAAGTTTCAGCGTAAGAAGGATTTCGGCCTGCATCACAAGCTCCTGGCAAAAGGGGTATTGTGACGGAAAACCGCGCGCGCGCAAAGCCAACCGCACAAAAGGGGAGTGCTTTTCTGTGTTATGTGGTTAGAATACAACTAAGGACTATATCTGGAGTTGACCATGTTAGAGTTATTGAAAAGTCTGGTATTCGCCGTAATTATGGTTCCTGTGGTGATGGCTGTCATCCTGGGGCTGATTTACGGACTGGGTGAAGTGTTCAACATCTTCTCCTCTATCGGTCAGAAAGACCAGTCCAGACAGAATCATTGATTCCCCAAACGCCCGCTCAGTCGGGCGTTTATATTTTTTGCCTGCCAACTCGTTTTCTCAAGATCTTGCTTTCCCTGCCGATATTTTCTTTGTGTAACCTCTAATTGGTATCAATAACCACTGGGAAAATCCTGGTTTACTCGTTATATTTGCTCCTACATAACGAAACGCAAAGGAGTTACAGATGGCACGTACATGGTTACGCTTGTTTGCAGGGGCAACACTTTCTCTTACCGTTGCCGGACATGCGCTGGCGGACGAAGGAAAGATTACCGTTTTTGCAGCGGCTTCGCTGACCAACGCGATGCAGGACATTGCAACGCAATATAAAAAAGAGAAGAACGTTGATGTTGTCTCCTCTTTTGCTTCTTCTTCCACACTGGCGCGTCAGATTGAAGCAGGCGCACCGGCCGATCTGTTTATTTCTGCCGATCAGAAATGGATGGACTACGCGGTAGACAAGAAGTCGATTGATACCGCATCGCGTGAAACGTTGTTGGGTAACAGTCTGGTGGTGGTTGCGCCGAAAGCCAGCGCGCAGAAAGACTTCACCATTGACAGCAAAACCAACTGGACCAGTCTGTTGAATGGTGGACGCCTGGCTGTTGGCGATCCAGAACATGTTCCGGCGGGCATTTATGCCAAAGAAGCGCTGCAAAAACTGGGTGCATGGGATACCCTGGCCCCGAAACTGGCTCCTGCTGAAGATGTGCGCGGTGCGCTGGCGCTGGTAGAGCGTAACGAAGCGCCGCTGGGGATCGTCTATGGTTCCGATGCTGTCGCCAGTAAGGGCGTAAAAGTTGTTGCGACTTTCCCGGAAGATTCGCACAAAAAAGTGGAATACCCTATCGCGATTGTTGATGGGCACAAAAACGCAACGGTTAGCGCGTTCTATGATTACCTGAAAGGACCGCAAGCTGCTGAAATCTTTAAACGTTATGGATTTACGACCAAGTAATGATACTGACCGATCCTGAATGGCAGGCCGTCATCCTGAGCCTGAAAGTTTCTTCCCTGGCTGTGTTGTTTAGTTTGCCGTTTGGGATCTTCTTTGCCTGGCTGCTTGTGCGATGCAAGTTCCCGGGCAAAGCGCTGCTCGACAGCGTTCTGCATTTGCCGCTGGTTCTGCCGCCGGTCGTGGTGGGCTATCTGCTGTTGGTCGCCATGGGGCGGCGCGGATTCATTGGCGAATGGTTGTACGACTGGTTTGGCATTACCTTTGCCTTTAGCTGGCGCGGTGCGGTACTGGCTGCGGCGGTGATGTCTTTTCCTCTGATGGTACGGGCAATTCGTCTGGCGCTGGAAGGTGTCGACGTCAAGCTGGAGCAGGCGGCCCGCACGCTGGGAGCCGGACGCTGGCGTGTATTCATGACCATTACGCTACCGCTGATGCTGCCCGGCATTATTGTCGGTACGGTGCTGGCGTTCGCGCGTTCCCTCGGGGAATTCGGCGCAACCATTACTTTTGTTTCCAACATTCCTGGCGAAACCCGCACCATTCCTTCGGCGATGTATACCCTGATCCAGACTCCCGGCGGCGAAAGCGCGGCGGCGAGGTTGTGTATCATTTCTATTGTTTTAGCGCTGATTTCGCTGCTGATTTCTGAATGGCTGGCGCGTATTAGCCGTGAGCGGACGGGGCGATAATTATGCTGGAACTCAATTTCTCCCAGACGCTGGGGACGCATTGCCTGACGCTCAACGAAACGCTGCCAGCCAGCGGCATCACCGCTATTTTTGGCGTTTCCGGCGCGGGCAAAACCTCACTGATTAACGCCATCAGCGGCCTGACGCAGCCGCAGTCCGGACGCATCGTGCTAAATGGTCGGGTCTTAAACGACGTCGAGAACGGTATCTGTTTAACGCCGGAAAAACGCCGGGTGGGCTATGTTTTCCAGGATGCGCGCCTGTTCCCGCACTATAAAGTGCGCGGCAACCTGCGTTACGGAATGGCGAAAAGCATGGCCGGACAGTTTGATAAGCTGGTGGCGCTGTTGGGCATTGAACCGCTGCTTGACCGTCTGCCTGGCGGTCTTTCTGGCGGTGAAAAGCAGCGTGTCGCCATCGGTCGGGCGCTGCTGACCGCGCCTGAGTTATTGCTGCTTGATGAGCCGTTAGCCTCACTGGATATACCGCGTAAACGCGAACTGCTGCCTTACCTGCAACGCCTTGCACGTGAAATCAATATTCCGATGCTGTATGTCAGCCACTCGCTTGATGAGATTTTGCACCTGGCGGATAAAGTGATGGTGCTGGAGAACGGGCAGGTCAAAGCGTTTGGTTCGCTGGAAGATGTCTGGGGTAGCAGCGTGATGCACCCCTGGCTGCCTAAGGAACAGCAAAGCAGTATTCTGAAAGTCAGCGTGCTGGAACATCATCCACACTATGCGATGACCGCGCTGGCGCTCGGCGATCAGCATCTGTGGGTCAATAAGCTGGAGCAACCGCTGCAAACCGCGCTGCGTATTCGTATTCAGGCATCTGATGTTTCACTGGTGCTCCAACCACCCCAGCAGACCAGTATTCGTAACGTTCTCCGGGCAAAAGTCGCGCAATGCTATGACGATAACGGTCAGGTGGAAGTTCAGCTTGAGGTGGGCGGTAAGACGCTGTGGGCGAGGATTAGCCCATGGGCCAGGGATGAACTGGGTATCAAACCTGGCCTGTGGCTGTACGCGCAAATTAAGAGCGTATCGATTACCGCCTGATTACAGCAGGTGGGAGTAGATAAATTTCGCGATGCTGTCTGTGGTGTTGTCACCAATCACGATGTTGGCGCGGGCTTTGACCGCGTCATCCGCGTTGCCCATCGCCACACCGGTACCTGCGGCTTCCAGCATGCTGATATCGTTAAAGTTATCACCAAAGGCAATCACGTTTTCCATTGACCCGCCCTGTGCTTCAATCCACTGGGTAAGGCGTCGTCCTTTGCTGTTGCCTTTACGAGCAATGTCGACCTGATCATGCCAGGACCATTCACACTCCAGTCCCAGCTGTTGCTCAACGTACTGGCCAAACTGCTGCAGTTTCGGAATATCTTCGTCGGTCAGGGCAAATTTCCAGACGGCGTTGACGTCATGTGCGGCCTGCGCCAGCGAAGGAACCTGGGTGAAGGTCGGGCGCTGTTCCGGCGGCAGAGTTTGCGCCCAGTTAGCGGTACGCACCACATGCCCGGTTGGGCGCTCATACAGCATGGCCTCATCCACATACATCAGCCCGTGGATCTGATGTTCATCCAGCATTTCGATCAGCTGTAATGCCTGGTCTACCGGGAGGGGATCGGATTCCAGTACCTTTTTTGCCTGATAATCATACAAGTAGGTACCGTTACAGCAAATTGCAGGTGTATCCAGCGCCAGTGCCTGATAAAAAGGATGAATAGCAACGTGATGGCGACCTGTGACAATGATAAGTTGGTAGCCTGCTTCTCTGGCGCGCGAGAGCGCTTCGAGGGAGGATGGCAGCAAGGTTTTTTTCGGGGTCAACAGGGTACCGTCTAAATCCAGGGCAATCACGCGTGCGGTCATAGTTTTTTCCAGATTAAGGTTGAGAATTTTGTCTGCTGGAATGGTACACCGAGACGGGAGCCGGACAAAATTCTGAGCCTTAATTAAGCATTCACCGTTAAAAGCGTCTACCTTAGGCGTGTGTCAGGCAATTGCAGCCACCTGCCAAAAAGCAAAGGAGTATTCATGAAGCAAACCGTTTATACCGCCAGCCCTGAAAGTCAGCAAATCCACGTCTGGAGCCTGAATCACGATGGTTCTCTGACGCTGACGCAGGTGGTTGATGTACCGGGTCAGGTACAGCCGATGGTCGTCAGCCCGGATAAGCGTTACCTCTATGTTGGTGTGCGCCCGGAGTTTCGCGTGTTGGCTTATCGTATTGCGCCTGATGACGGAGCGCTGACCTTCGCGGCAGAGTCAGCGCTGCCGGGTAGCCCGACGCATATTTCTACCGATCATCAGGGACGTTTCGTGTTCGTTGGCTCTTATAACGCGGGTAGCGTGAGTGTCACGCGTCTGGAAGATGGCCTGCCGGTGGAACTGGTTGACGTGGTAGAAGGTCTGGATGGTTGCCACTCAGCCAACATCTCTCCGGATAACCGTACCCTTTGGGTTCCGGCGTTGAAACAGGATCGTATCTGCCTGTTTGACGTTAGCGATGATGGCCATCTGGTTGCGCAGGAACCGGCTGAAGTGACTACCGTTGAAGGCGCGGGCCCGCGTCATATGGCGTTCCATCCGAATAAGCAATATGCCTACTGCGTGAATGAGCTGAATAGCTCTGTTGATGTCTGGGAGCTGAAAGATCCGTACGGCAAGATTGAGTGTGTGCAGACGCTGGATATGATGCCTGCTGATTTCGCGGATACCCGTTGGGCAGCAGATATTCACATCACACCGGATGGTCGTCATCTGTATGCCTGTGATCGTACCGCCAGCCTGATTACGGTCTTTAGCGTCTCTGAAGATGGCAGTGTGCTGACCAAAGAAGGTTTCCAGCCTACCGAAACTCAGCCGCGCGGTTTTAATATCGATAACAGAGGTAAATACCTGATTGCAGCCGGGCAAAAATCGCACCATATCGCGGTATACGAGATTGCTGGCGAACAAGGACTGTTGACGGAGAAAGGTCGTTACGCGGTAGGACAAGGCCCGATGTGGGTGGTGGTTAACGCTTACTAAAACGCCAGGCGTTACAAACGATCCGCAATCTTGTGAAGATTGCGGATTTTTTTTGCTTATTTAGCAAACGACATGTTTTCCTGACACTTAGCCACAGATGTCCAAAGGCTATCTGTATCATCTGCCCATAAATTAAGCAGAAGAGAGAAGAAACGTTCAGCGGGAGGGGAGAGGATAGCGTCTTTACGCCGAATAACTCCCAGCGTGCGTCTAATCACAGGCTCAACCAGTGGGATCCCTATCAGCGTTGGATGCGGCGTTTGCGGCATTGCTAACCCTGGTAATGCGGAAACACCTAGTCCAGCTTCAACCAGACCCAGCGAAGTGGACAGATGACGAACCTCGTAAAACCAGTTCAACTTCCACGGTTTATCGGACAAATGTTGTTCAATCAATAATCGGTTACCGCTTGAGGAACGAACGCCTATCAGTTTGTAACTCAGCAATTCTTGCCACTCAACCAACTGCTTACTAGCGAGCGGATGATCGCGTCGACAAGCCAGAACAAACGGTTCATTAACCAGTGGAGTGAACTCGATAGAGGAATTTGTGATGTTGTTCATGTTTATTCCAAAATCAGCCTCATTGCAAAGTACGGATTCCATACAATTATTCGTACCTTGTTCAATAATTCGCACTTTGATATTGGGATATCGTTCATTAAATTTTCCAATTGCCAACGGCAAGAAATAGAAAACCGCGGTAGGAATACAGGCTAATGTCACTATGCCGTGATGATGAACATTCATTTCACTGATGTTAAAAATGGTCTCATCCAACGCTCTAATTAATTCTCTGGCTTCAGGTAAAAGCATTGCCCCCGCTTTTGTTAATGTGACTTTGCGAGTTGTTCTTTCAAATAGCTGGGTGTGTAAATACTCTTCCATTTTTTTAATCCTGCGCGTTAATGCAGGTTGCGTAATATTGAGTAACTTGGCGGCATTGTTAAAAGAATCGGACTCTGCCAACGTAACAAATGCCTTCATGCTCGATAACTCGTGTTTCATTTTGACTCCGGACTCAATCAGGGAAGCCCCTGTCTAAGATGAAAGTGTTCAGTGTATCCGCAATTCATAAATTTTAATTAATAAAAATAAATCACTAATCACACAAACAAAGTCATTAGCCACCCTATTCATGACATGCAACCATGTATGTAGTGGAAATAATATTGAGAGCATTGTTATGAAAAAAATACCTTGCGTTATGATGCGTGGAGGAACCTCCAGGGGTGCATTTTTATTAGCACAAGATTTACCAGAAGAAGAAAAACAGCGGGATGAAATATTGATCGGGATTATGGGTTCTGGCAATGCGTTGGAAATAGATGGCATTGGCGGTGGCAATCCGTTAACCAGTAAAGTCGCGATTATTAGTCTTTCAGACGACCCCAACGCTGATATCGATTATTTATTTGCTCAGGTACTGGTACATGAGCAACGGGTCGATACCACACCCAACTGTGGCAATATGCTTTCCGCCGTTGGTGCGTTTGCTATTGAAAAGGGGTTGATTGCTGCTTCTACGCCGACCACCCGCGTACGCATTCGCAATGTGAACACCAACACGTTTATCGAAGCTGATATACAGACGCCGCATGGTGTTGTTGAGTATGAAGGAACGGCACGAATTGACGGCGTCCCGGGAACATCGGCCCCTATTGCGTTGACGTTTCTTAATGCCGCAGGTTCTAAAACTGGGCATATTTTTCCGACGGGCCAACACATCGATTATATCAACTCAGTTCCGGTGACCTGTATGGATATGGCGACACCTGTCGTAATTATTCCTGCCGAATACCTTGGGAAAACGGGCTATGAATCAGCGGAAGAACTGGATGCAGACAACGAATTATTGTCGCGTATTGAGTCTATTCGTTTACAGGCCGGTGAAGCTATGGGGCTGGGTGATGTCAGCAATAAGGTTCTCCCAAAACCGATTCTCATCTCTGCACCTCAACACGACGGCGAAATTAATGTTCGTTATTTTATGCCGCACTCTTGCCATAAAGCGCTGGCGATTACCGGGGCGATAGCTATCGCCAGCAGCTGTGTCATTAACGGTACTGTTTCGCGTCAGGTAACGGCGGGGGGGCATTACGGGAATATCACTATCGAACATCCTGGCGGCACTCTTGATATTCATTTAACCAATAAAGGGGATGAACCTGAAACTATCAGAGCTTCGGTTATTCGGACCGCCAGAAAAATATTCACTGGTGATGTTTTCCTTCCCTGACAGCATTGGCCTCATTTCTCTGCGATCGCAGAAAAACGAAAAATACTGTATTGCCTGTATAGATTATTCAGGATTAATAAATGAACGTTAAATCATTATGGAAGCTAATTTTAATATTAGCGATCCCCTGTATTATTGGTTTGATTCCTGCCCCTGCGGGATTAAGTGAACTAGCGTGGGTGCTGTTTGGTATTTATCTTGCGGCCATTGTCGGACTGGTGATTAAACCGTTTCCTGAACCGGTGGTGCTATTGATTGCCGTTGCCGCCTCTATGGTAGTTGTCGGTAATTTAGGCCATGGCGTACTGAAGACCAGCAGCGTACTGAGCGGTTATGCTTCCGGTACGACATGGCTGGTTTTCTCCGCATTTACGTTAAGTGCTGCTTTTGTGACGACGGGGCTGGGTAAGCGCATTGCTTATATTCTGATCGGTAAAATTGGTAACACCACGCTTGGACTTGGCTATGTGACCGTATTCCTTGATCTGGTGTTAGCTCCGGCAACACCGTCAAATACCGCGCGAGCGGGAGGAATTGTATTGCCCATTATCAATAGCGTGGCGGTGGCGCTGGGCTCTGAGCCAGATAAGAGCCCGCGCCGTGTCGGTCACTACCTGATGATGACGGTCTATATGGTTACCAAAACGACCAGCTATATGTTTTTTACTGCGATGGCAGGAAACATTCTGGCGTTGAAGATGATCAATGATATCTGTCATTTACAACTGAGCTGGGGGGGATGGGCACTCGCGGCAGCTTTGCCTGGACTGGTTATGCTGTTGGTAACGCCTTTAGTTATCTATTTTATGTATCCACCTGAAATTAAAAAGGTTGATAACAAAACTATTGCTAAAGCCGGGCTTCAGGATTTAGGGCCAATGAAAGGGCGCGAAAAAATGCTGCTGGGTATCTTCGTCCTTGCGTTATTGGGATGGATTTTCAGTAAAAGCCTTAGCGTTGATGAATCAACGGTAGCGATTGTCGTAATGGGCATGATGCTTTTGTTAGGCGTGGTTACCTGGGATGATGTGGTTAAAAATAAGGGCGGCTGGAATACCTTAATCTGGTATGGCGGTATTATCGGATTAAGTTCGCTATTATCGAAAGTGAAATTCTTTGACTGGTTAGCTGAACTATTCAAAAACAACCTCGACTTTGGTAATCACGGCAATGTGGCGTTCTTCGTTATTTTGTTCCTGAGCATTATCGTTCGATATTTCTTTGCCTCAGGCAGTGCATATATTGTGGCAATGATGCCGGTATTTGCCATGCTGGCGAATGTCTCCGGCGCACCATTGATGTTAACCGCGCTGGCATTACTCTTCTCTAACTCCTATGGCGGAATGGTCACCCATTATGGCGGTGCCGCGGGTCCGGTTATTTTTGGCGTTGGCTATAACGATATTAAATCGTGGTGGCTGGTGGGGGGCATGCTGACCTTACTGACCTTTATTGTCCATATCACCCTGGGCGTGTGGTGGTGGAGCATGTTGATTAACTGGAACATGCTGTAAACCATAAGCCAGATTCAAATTATTAATTGACTGCGCACTAATATAAGTACGGGATTACGGAGTATCAAATGATTACGTTGTATGAAAAAGGAGTTTATCTCTCCGATAATAATGAAGTTGTAGCTGAGGATTCTTTGCCAGGGCATATCTGCAAAGAGGATGCGAAAAAAGGAACTATAGCGTGGTCGATTCTCTCCGCGCATAATACGTCCGGTGATATGAATAAGCTTAAAATTAAGTTTGATTCATTAGCCTCACACGATATTACCTTTGTCGGTATTATTCAGACTGCAAAAGCCTCTGGCATGGAACGTTTTCCGCTGCCGTATGTTCTGACTAACTGCCATAACTCATTATGTGCAGTAGGGGGAACTATTAATGGTGACGATCATATGTTTGGTCTGTCTGCGGCACAGCGTTACGGCGGAATCTTTGTGCCGCCACATATTGCTGTTATCCATCAATACATGCGTGAAATGATGGCGGGCGGCGGCAAAATGATCCTTGGCTCAGACAGCCATACACGTTACGGCGCATTGGGTACGATGGCGGTAGGAGAGGGGGGCGGTGAGCTGGTCAAGCAGCTGCTAAACGACACCTGGGACATTGATTATCCTGACGTCGTTGCCGTTTATCTGACCGGGAAACCCGCAGCAGGTGTTGGTCCACAGGATGTGGCGTTAGCGATCATTGGCGCGGTATTTAAAAATGGCTACGTCAAAAATAAGGTCATGGAGTTTGTCGGCCCTGGCATCCGCCATCTCTCAACGGATTTTCGCAACAGCGTTGATGTGATGACCACTGAAACCACCTGTTTGAGCTCCGTCTGGCAAACGGATGATGAAACTCGTAGTTGGCTGGCATTACATGGACGTGAGCAAGACTATCGCCAGCTAAGTCCGCAGCCGATGGCCTGGTACGACGGTTGTATTTATGTTGATTTGAGTGCGATTAAGCCGATGATTGCGCTGCCATTCCATCCAAGTAATGTCTATGAGATTGATACTCTCAATGAGAATCTGACGGATATTCTCCGGGAGATTGAAGTTGAATCTGCACGTATCGCGCAGGGTAAAGCCAGCCTCTCGTTGTTGGATAAAGTAGAAAATGGCCGCTTAAAAGTACAGCAGGGGATCATTGCTGGATGCTCGGGCGGCAACTATGAAAACGTGATTGCTGCGGCGCAGGCATTACGTGGTCAATCCTGCGGTAATGATGCTTTCTCGCTTGCTGTCTACCCTTCGTCACAACCGGTGTTTATGGATTTAGCACAGAAAGGTGTCGTTACAGATTTACTGGGCGCGGGGGCTGTCATCAGAACCGCATTCTGCGGTCCATGCTTTGGCGCAGGCGATACGCCAATCAACAATGGTCTTAGCATCCGCCATACCACGCGCAACTTCCCTAACCGTGAAGGCTCGAAACCGGGCAATGGTCAAATGTCAGCCGTTGCGCTGATGGATGCGCGATCAATTGCGGCTACGGCAGCCAACGGAGGATTCCTCACTGCTGCGACGGATCTGGACTGCTGGGATACGGTGCCAGACTATGCGTTTAATCCTGCACCTTATAAGAGTCGCGTATACCAGGGATTCGTAAAAGGGGCAACGCAGCAGCCGCTCATTTACGGCCCGAACATTAAAGACTGGCCGGAACTGGGCGCATTAACGGAAAATATTCTGCTGAAAGTGGCCTCGAAGATCCTTGATGATGTGACAACAACGGATGAACTTATCCCGTCCGGTGAAACCTCGTCGTATCGCTCTAATCCACTAGGACTGGCGGAATTTACGCTGTCTCGACGAGATCCTGGGTATGTGGGAAGAAGTAAAGCGACGTCGGAGCTGGAAAAAAGGCGCGTGGAGGAGTGCGATGTCAGCGAACTGGCGTCAGTTTTCGAACGCATCCAACAGATTGCCGGTCAGGAAAATGTGCAACCGTTGGATACTGAGATTGGTAGCATGATTTACGCCGTCAAACCTGGCGATGGCTCGGCGCGCGAGCAGGCGGCGAGCTGTCAGCGAGTGATTGGCGGCTTGGCAAATATTGCCCAGGAATATGCCACCAAGCGTTACCGTTCCAACGTTATCAACTGGGGTATGCTACCGCTCCAGATGGCAGAGCAACCTTCATTTGAAGTGGGTGACTATATCTATATTCCCGGTATTCGCCGCGCGTTAGATGAGTGCAGTAAAGAAATCGAAGCGTATGTGCTTCACGATGATGGTGCGGTGAGTGAAATCAGTGTGTATATGGAAAGTCTGACCGCAGAAGAGCGTGAAATTATTAAGGCAGGGAGTTTGATTAACTTTAATAAGTCGCGTTTGGTGTAACACTAATTGTATGCCGGAGAGGGCGATTTTCGTCGCCATCCGGCACATTGCCCGGCAGAGCATGAATCTGCCGGGTTTACATCAGAGAATGACGTTTACTGCTTAGGTTCAGCAACCACTTTGCTACCGATACCGCGGTTGTTGTATTCCCACATACGGTTGAAGTTGGTGTCGTTCAGGTTACGCTGGATTTCACCTTTGTCATCTTCCGCACCGGTATTACCGGCAAACGGGCGTTTTGCGATAACGCTGTCAGCCCATGGTTTTGTCATGTTAAAGCCTTCGTTAATCACGCTGTCACGAATCACGACCTGACCGTTAGTGTTGGAATCGACATCCAGCGAGCGGCCTAACTGCGCCACGCCATCGCCACTTGCCGTGAAGCGACTATTAATCGCCAGGAAACCGTAGTAGATGTTAGACAGGGTAGCCGGTGCGAAGACATAGGCTTCCTGCTGGGTACGGGAGTTCACTACACGGAAATCGGTGTTATCGAACACTACGGCACCGCGACCGGAAACGATATCCACATCGCCTTCAATGTAGCTGTTGGTAACCAGCGTACGCGGCTGACGATCGTTTTCCAGACGGTTTTGTACGCCGCTATTGGTCACGAAGAAGGTATTCTGGCGGCCCAGGATATTGACCTTGTTGATCTGCACTTTATCGCCATCGGTACGCAGTGCAACGGCCGGGTGGTTACCCGCATCAACGCTGTCACCCAGGTTGTTTTCGATGGTCAGGTTCTGCAATTGCAGACCGTTATTTTGCGACCAGACGACAGCAGAACACATCACGCCAATATTCGTGCCGCGTTTGTTCTGGCAATTATCAAACATATACCACGCAGGTTTACCCGGCATGTATTTACCGGCTGGGTTCACCGTACGACGCCAGTCAGCGGTGCTCATTTCACCGTCAATGGCCTGGCCAATTTTCACATCAAGCGGTTTTTCGCCCATACCGTACAGCGTCAGGCTACCTGTTGCTGCCGGAATATATACCGTGCCCTGGTACTCGCCTGGCATAATCGCGATGTACTGACGTTTGTTAGTACGTTTGATGATTGCTGCATCAACAGCGGCTTGAATGCTGGTATGGGTGACGCCCTGAGTCCCTGCCGGGCCAACGACGAAGTCAGGCTGTGCAGGCAGAGAAATAGAAGAAGGGCTCCACGGCGCGGTGTTTGGCGTCAGTGCGGAAAAATAGTGCGCAGCAACGAAGTTTTTCGCTTCATTGGCCGACAGGATCGGGCGCGAAGAGGTGCCTGGCGCGGTCTGATCGGAAGGAATTTGATCGGGCGGCGTAGAGCTACAGGCGGTCAGCGTCACGCCAAAAGCCATTGCCAGCGCCAGACGGGAAACTGATGATATGTTCACAGGTTGCTCCGGGCTTTGAAAGTTATCCATTAAAGCCTGCTTTTTTATACTAAGTTGAGCGAAACGGGAAGGCGAAAAGGTAAAAAGTTGTTTTTTATCGCAGCAATGTCTGGCGCGGAGAGTCTTTATATCACAAATAGATAACAATTATGGTTCTTCAGGTTGACAACATCCCTATAATCAAAAATAAATGTCTATACAACCCATGACAAGTGGTGAGTCGAATGCAGCAATTCTTCCCTGATGATGTTATCTGGCGCAATGTTCGTCTGGCGACTATGGACCCTGAACGTGGTACCCCATATGGGCTGTTGGATGGTCACGCGCTGATCGTCCGCCAGGGCAAGATTCGCGATATCGTCCCGGAATCATCGTTATATCTCACGCATGACAATACTTTTGATATGCAGGGCAGGCTGATTACGCCTGGCCTGATTGATTGCCATACGCATCTGGTCTTTGGCGGAAACCGCGCAGGTGAGTGGGAGCAGCGGCTAAATGGTGTCTCCTACCAGCAGATAAGCGCTCAGGGTGGGGGGATCAATGCCACCGTATCGGCGACCCGCAGCGCCACGGATGAACAACTCTTACACGTAGCCCATCAGCGGATGGAACAGCTGATCAAAGAAGGTGTTACGCTGCTGGAAATAAAATCCGGCTACGGCCTGGATTTGCCGACAGAAGAGAAAATATTGCGCGTGGTGGCAGCGCTGGCGGCAGAGAATATCGTTGAAATCAGCCCGACGCTGTTGGCTGCGCATGCAACTCCAGCGGAATACCGGGATGATCCTGACGGCTATATTACGCTGGTGTGTGAGACCATTATGCCGCAATTGTGGGAACAAGGGCTGTTTGAGACCGTCGATCTGTTCTGTGAAAGCGTTGGTTTTTCGTTGGCGCAGAGCGAGCGGGTGTTTCAGGCTGCACAGGCGCTGGGCATCCCGATTAAAGGCCATGTCGAACAACTGTCATTGCTTGGCGGCGCACAGTTGGTAAGCCGCTACCACGGGCTATCCGCCGATCATATTGAATACCTCGATGAAGCGGGTGTAGCGGCGATGAGCCAAAGCGGTACGGTCGGTGTGCTGCTGCCCGGCGCATTCTATTTCCTCAAAGAGCAGCAGCGCCCACCGGTAGCGTTGCTGCGTCAATATCAGGTACCGATGGCGGTAGCGACAGATTTTAACCCCGGTACCAGTCCGTTTATCAGCCTGCACTGGGCGATGAATATGGCCTGCGTTCAGTTTGGCCTAACGCCGGAAGAAGCATGGGCGGGCGTAACCCGTCATGCGGCCCGGGCACTGGGGCGTCATGCCACCCACGGTCAATTGAAGGCCGGGTTTGTGGCCGATTTTGTGGTGTGGGATGCAACCCTCCCGGTCGAGATCCTGTATGAACCCGGGCGCAATCCGCTCTACCAACGCGTATTCAAAGGACAAATAGCATGACCAACTGGCAACCAGCCTCACCTGCGCTGTGGCAGGGACGTGATGACCGCGCCGAATCGCCGAATGCGCTGCGCCTGTTTCAGACTATCACCCTGAGCCAGACGTTTAGCCCAGAAATGTACCGCGAGCAGATAGCGTTGCTCGGGTTTGCCTGCGACGAAGGCGTTAAACGCAATCAGGGGCGCACGGGCGCCGCCGGAGCACCCGATGTGCTGCGCAAGGCGCTGGCGAATTTAGCCAGTCATGATGGGCACAATCGACTGGTGGATCTGGGAAATATTGTGGCGCAGGCTCCCGATCTTGAGGGCGCGCAGCAGGCGTTACGCAATGCGGTACAGCGCTGTCAGCAGGAGAACATGCGTACCTTTGTTTTGGGCGGGGGACACGAAACTGCCTTTGCGCACGGCGCGGGCGTACTGGATGCGTTCCCGCAGGCGAAAGTGGGGATAGTCAACTTCGATGCGCATCTCGATTTGCGCAAAGCTGAACAAGCTACATCCGGTACGCCATTTCGCCAGTTGGCGCAGCTTTGCGATGAACAGCAGCGTGAATTTCACTATGCCTGTATCGGAGTCAGTCGGGCGGCAAACACCCAGGCGCTTTGGGATGAGGCCCAGCGGCTCGGTGTTACCGTGGTGGAGGATCTGCATTGCGATACGGCGCAGGCGCAGTTAGCGCAGTTCATTGCCAATCTGGATGTCATCTATCTGACAATCGACCTCGACGTGCTGCCGGTGTGGGAAATGCCCGGCGTGTCGGCCCCCGCCGCGCTTGGCGTACCGTTGGCGACGCTGCTGAAACTGATTGAGCCTCTGTGTCGTAGCGGTAAACTCCTGGCGGTGGATATGGTTGAATTTAATCCACGCTTTGACGATGATGGCAGAGCAGCACGCGTGGCGGCGCGATTAGGCTGGCAAATCGCCCACTGGTGGCACTGATATACCTGATGGCGTTGCGCTTATCAGGCTCGGGTAATGCCTGTAAACTCTACCCACTCACATTTTCAGCTTAAGGAAGGCTCACGCATGCTCCCATCCCGTTCTGCTCCGGCTCCTTTTTACGAAAAGGTCAAACAGGAGATCAGCGAAAAAATTGCCAGCGGTATCTGGCAGCCTCACGATCGCATTCCTTCTGAGGCAGAGCTGGTGGCGCAATATGGTTTCAGCCGCATGACCATCAACCGGGCGCTGCGTGAGTTAACGGATGAAGGTTTACTGGTGCGTTTGCAGGGCGTCGGGACGTTTGTCGCAGAGCCCAAAGGCCAGTCCGCGCTGTTTGAAATCCGCAGCATCGCGGATGAAATCAACGCCCGTCAGCATCAGCACCGGTGCGAAGTGCTGACGCTGGAAAAAACCCAGGCCAACGCGCAGCAGGCTTTGGTGTTAAACGTCAAAGAAGGCACCTCCATTTTTCACTCTGTCATGGTTCATTACGAGAACGATCTGCCGGTACAGATTGAAGATCGCTGCGTGAATGCCGAAATTGTGCCGGAGTATCTGGCGCAGGATTACAGCCAGACCACGCCGCACGCATACCTGTCACTGATCGCCCCGCTGACGGAAGGTGAACATATTGTTGAAGCGGTACGTGCCAGCGCTGAAGAGTGCGCGCTGCTGAATATCAAAGAACACGATCCCTGCCTGCTGATCCGCCGTAAGACCTGGTCTGCGTCGTCCATAGTCTCTCATGCCCGCTTGCTGTTCCCGGGTTCCCGCTATCGCCTGCAAGGACGGTTTATGTCCTGATACAGGACATGAAAACCGTGATTGCTGACGCAATATAATAAAAATGTATATTAATTGTTAAAATCACCCTTGCGATGACTTGTATAGACAAGTATATGTTTCTTATCTATCCGACGTTCGCGAGGAGTTTTCTGTCATGTCCCATAGCAAATATCGTCAGCAGGATATTCGTGCCCCACGCGGCACCACCTTAACGGCCAAAAGCTGGCTGACCGAAGCGCCGCTGCGCATGTTAATGAATAATCTGGATCCCGATGTGGCGGAAAATCCGCATGAGCTGGTGGTATACGGTGGGATTGGCCGCGCCGCGCGGGACTGGGAATGTTATGACGCCATCGTCAATGCGCTGACCAAACTGGAGACCGATGAAACTCTGCTGATCCAGTCTGGTAAACCGGTAGGCGTATTCAAAACTCACGACAATGCACCGCGCGTACTGATTGCCAACTCCAACCTGGTGCCGCATTGGGCTACCTGGGAACACTTCAACGAACTGGACGCCAAAGGGCTGGCGATGTACGGCCAGATGACCGCCGGAAGCTGGATCTACATCGGCAGCCAGGGCATCGTGCAGGGGACTTATGAAACCTTCGTTGAGGCCGGGCGTCAGCATTATCAGGGTAACCTCAGCGGACGCTGGGTGCTGACCGCCGGGCTGGGCGGCATGGGCGGAGCACAACCGCTAGCCGCTACACTTGCGGGTGCGTGTTCGCTGAACATTGAATGCCAGCAAAGCCGAATTGATTTCCGTCTGCGTACCCGTTACGTCGACGAGCAGGCGACATCGCTTGACGATGCGCTGGCGCGTATCGACAAATACACCCGCGAGGGTAAAGCCGTCTCCATTGCGCTGTGTGCTAATGCCGCCGACGTTGTGCCGGAGCTGGTGAAGCGCGGTGTGCGCCCGGATATGGTCACTGACCAGACCAGCGCCCACGATCCGCTGCATGGTTATCTGCCGTGCGGCTGGAGTTGGGAAGAGTATCAGGCAAAAGCGGTGTCCGATCCCCAGGGCACGGTGCAGGCGGCGAAACGTTCAATGGCAACGCACGTTGAGGCGATGCTGGCGTTTAGCAAAATGGGCGTGCCGACGTTTGATTACGGCAACAACATTCGCCAGATGGCCAAAGAGATGGGCGTGGAAAACGCCTTTGATTTCCCGGGATTCGTACCTGCTTATATTCGCCCCCTGTTCTGTCGCGGCATAGGCCCGTTCCGTTGGGTGGCACTGTCAGGCGATCCGCAGGATATTTATAAGACTGATGCCAAAGTGAAAGAGATCGTGGCTGATGATAAGCACCTTCATCACTGGCTGGATATGGCGCGTGAGCGGATTAACTTCCAGGGCTTACCAGCGCGTATCTGCTGGGTCGGCCTGGAGTGGCGACAAAAGCTGGGGCTGGCGTTTAATGAAATGGTGCGCTGCGGTGAAGTATCCGCGCCGATTGTTATTGGCCGTGATCATCTGGACTCCGGTTCTGTTGCCAGCCCAAACCGCGAAACCGAAGCTATGCGCGACGGTTCAGACGCCGTATCCGACTGGCCGCTGCTGAACGCGCTGCTTAACACCGCCAGCGGTGCGACCTGGGTGTCGCTGCATCACGGCGGCGGGGTCGGCATGGGCTTCTCTCAGCATGCCGGGATGGTCATTGTTTGCGATGGTACCGATGAAGCCGCGGCGCGCATCGCCCGGGTCTTACATAACGATCCGGCTACCGGGGTGATGCGCCACGCCGACGCCGGGTATGACATTGCGGTGGAGTGCGCCGTTGAAGAAGGGCTGAATTTGCCAATGATTGCTGCGACGCAGGAGAAACGCTGATATGAACACCATGACACTCACGCCGGGCCATCTGAGTTTTACCCAGCTACGTGAAATCTGGCAGCAGCCGGTCAAACTGAGCCTGGATGCCGGGGCGATTGATGCAATCAACGCCAGCGTCGCCTGCGTCAATAATATTGTCGCTGAAGGCCGTACGGCGTATGGCATTAATACCGGCTTTGGCCTGTTGGCTCAGACCCGTATCGCCACGGAAGATTTGCAGAATTTACAGCGTTCGCTGGTGCTTTCCCATGCGGCAGGCGTTGGCGAGGCGCTGGATGACGCAATGGTTCGCCTGATTATGGTGCTGAAAATCAACAGCCTGGCGCGTGGTTTTTCCGGCATTCGTTTGAGCGTGATTGAAGCGCTGATTGCGCTGGTGAATGCCGAGGTGTATCCACTGATCCCGGCGAAAGGGTCGGTGGGCGCATCGGGCGACCTGGCGCCGCTGGCACATATGTCGTTGACGCTATTGGGCGAAGGTAAAGCGCGCTGGCAGGGGGAATGGCTCCCGGCTACCGACGCGCTGAAAAAGGCCGGACTGGAGCCGATCACGCTGGAGGCGAAAGAGGGGCTGGCGCTGCTCAACGGCACTCAGGTTTCCACCGCCTTTGCACTGCGCGGGTTAATTGAAGCTCAGGAACTGTTTGCGTCTGCGACGGTGTGCGGGGCGCTGACCACAGAAGCCGTGCTGGGCTCCCGTCGTCCGTTTGACGCCCGTATTCATGCCGCGCGAGGGCAGCGTGGGCAGATTGATGCCGCAACGCTATACCGTCATGTGTTGACCGACTCCAGCGCGCTTTCGCAGTCGCATCATAACTGCGAAAAAGTACAGGACCCGTATTCTCTGCGCTGTCAGCCACAGGTGATGGGGGCGTGTCTGACGCAAATGCGCCAGGTGATGGATGTTCTGCTGGTTGAAGCCAACGCGGTTTCCGACAACCCGCTGGTGTTTGCCGAAGAGGGCGATGTGATTTCCGGCGGCAACTTCCATGCTGAACCGGTGGCGATGGCGGCAGATAATCTGGCGCTGGCAATTGCGGAAATTGGCTCGTTATCAGAGCGGCGCATTGCGCTGATGATGGACAAACATATGTCGCAGTTGCCGCCGTTCCTGGTGAAAAACGGTGGGGTTAACTCCGGCTTTATGATTGCTCAGGTAACCGCCGCCGCGCTGGCGAGCGAGAACAAAGCGCTGGCGCATCCGCACAGCGTGGACAGCTTGCCGACATCCGCTAACCAGGAAGATCATGTTTCTATGGCTCCGGCGGCGGGGCGCAGACTGTGGGAGATGGCAGCAAATACGCGCGGCGTGATTGCCGTGGAGTGGCTGGCGGCGTGTCAGGGGATTGACCTGCGTGAAGGGTTAACCTCCAGTCCGTTGCTGGAGCAGGCGCGACAGGCGCTGCGCGAGCAGGTTGCCCACTACACGCAGGATCGCTTTTTTGCCCCGGATATTGAGTGCGCGACCGAGCTGTTAGCGCAAGGAACGTTGCTGCAATTGCTGCCTGAATTTCTGTAGAAAATTGCCTGATGTCGACGCTGACGCGTCTTATCAGGCCCACGGTCTGCTTTGTAGGCCGGATGAGGTGAAGCCGACATCCGGCACAACACAGCTTAGCTAAACATCGCCGTAATCGAGGCGCTGGCGAGCGAGTGGAAATGGACGTTAAATCCAACCATCGCGCCGCTGGCACCTTCATCGACATCAATACGCTCCACATCCAGGGCGTGAACCGTAAAGATATAGCGGTGGGTTTCACCCTTCGGCGGCGCAGCGCCGCCATAACCGGCTTTACCAAAATCTGTACGGGTCTGAATCACCCCATCCGGCAGTGCAACCAGCCCGGAGCCGGATCCTTGTGGGAGTACGCGGGTATCAGCCGGCAGATTTACCACCACCCAATGCCACCAGCCGGAGCCGGTTGGCGCATCAGGATCAAAGCAGGTCACGACAAAGCTTTTGGTTCCTGCGGGTACGTCATCCCACGCCAGATGCGGGGAAATATTATCCCCGTCATACCCCATGCCGTTAAAGACGTGGCGATGCCCAAGCTTATCGCCATCGCGCAGATCGTTACTGATTAGTTTCATGCTGACTCCTCTCGTTAGCCAAAAAGTGTAGCCAGAAACCGTAGAGCTTACCGCTGATTAATCGCTAAAAAATGTTGCATTGCGCACAGCCTCGTTCACGGCCTGCGTCAGGCGACGTAACTGATCGGGCTGGATAATGTACGGCGGCATCAGGTAGATGAGCTTGCCAAACGGTCTTATCCACACGCCCTGTTCGACAAAGAACTTCTGTAACGCTGCCATATTCACCGGATGGGTGGTTTCGATGACGCCGATGGCGCCGAGCACGCGTACGTCCGCGACCCAACTGGAGTCCGCCGCCGGGGCTAGTTCTGCCCGCAACTGCGCTTCAATGGCCGCTACCTGCGCGCGCCACTCGTCGGTTTCGATTAACGACAGGCTGGCGGAGGCGACGGCGCAGGCCAACGGATTGCCCATAAAGGTCGGGCCGTGCATGAAGCATCCGGCTTCACCGTTGCTGATGGTTTCCGCAACCTGGCGGGTGGTGAGGGTTGCAGAAAGGGTCATTGTTCCGCCGGTTAACGCTTTGCCCAGGCATAAAATGTCCGGAGTGATGTCGGCATGCTCGCAGGCAAAAAGCTTGCCTGTACGACCAAATCCGGTGGCGATTTCATCGGCAATCAGCAGGATCCCTTCACGGTCGCACATCTTACGGATGCGTTTTAACCATTCGGGATGATACATGCGCATACCGCCAGCGCCCTGTACGATTGGCTCTAGGATCACTGCCGCAATTTCGTGGCGATGCGCGGCCATCAGACGGGCAAAAGGCACCATATCCAGTTCGTCCCACTCGCCGCCCATGCGGCTTTGTGGGGCTGGGGCAAACAGGTTCTCCGGCAGGTATCCCTTCCACAGACTGTGCATTGAGTTGTCAGGATCGCAGACCGACATCGCGCCGAAGGTATCACCATGGTAACCATTACGAAATGTCAGGAAACGCTGGCGGGATTCGCCTTTAGCCTGCCAGTATTGCAGTGCCATTTTCATTGCAACTTCTACGGCGACCGACCCTGAATCTGCGAGAAAAACGCACTCCAGCGCCTCTGGGGTCATCGCCACCAACTGGCGGCACAGCGCAATGGCCGGGGCATGGGTAATGCCGCCAAACATTACATGCGACATGGCATCAATCTGCGTTTTCATCGCGGCGTTCAGCTGCGGGTGATTGTAACCGTGGATTGCCGCCCACCAGGATGACATGCCGTCAATCAGCTTCTCACCGCTGGCTAAGATCAGTTCGCAACCTTCGGCACGCGCCACCGGATAAACCGGCAACGGGGAGGTCATGGAGGTGTATGGGTGCCAGATATGGCGTTGGTCAAACGCAAGATCGTCCGTTGTCATAATCGACTTGTAAACCAAATTAAAAAGATTTAGGTTTACGAGTCTACACCAAACTAACAACGAAACGTATACCAATATGGCTCATTCTTCTCGCTGGACAATGTCGCAAGTCACCGAATTATTTGAAAAACCGCTGTTGGATCTGCTGTTTGAAGCGCAGCAGGTTCATCGTCAGCATTTCGATCCGCAGCAGGTACAAGTTAGTACGCTGCTGTCGATTAAGACCGGTGCTTGCCCGGAAGATTGCAAATACTGCCCGCAAAGCTCCCGCTATAAAACCGGTCTGGAAACAGAACGGTTGATGGAGGTTGAACAGGTACTGGACTCGGCACGTAAGGCGAAGCAGGCCGGTTCAACGCGGTTTTGCATGGGCGCGGCGTGGAAGAACCCGCATGAGCGCGATATGCCGTACCTGGAACAAATGGTTCAGGGCGTGAAAGAACTGGGGCTGGAAGCCTGTATGACGCTGGGCACGCTGGACGAATCTCAGGCCCAGCGCCTGGCCAATGCGGGTCTGGACTACTACAACCACAACCTCGACACCTCGCCGGAATTTTACGGCAATATCATCACCACCCGCTCGTACCAGGAGCGCCTGGATACGCTGGATAAAGTGCGCGAGGCGGGCATTAAAGTTTGCTCCGGCGGGATTGTTGGGCTGGGCGAAACGGTGACCGACCGCGCGGGTCTGCTGCTGCAATTAGCGAATCTGCCGACGCCGCCGGAAAGTGTGCCGATCAACATGCTGGTGAAAGTGAAGGGCACGCCGCTTGCCGATAACGACGACGTAGATGCTTTTGATTTTATTCGTACTATCGCCGTGGCGCGTATCATGATGCCGACCTCATACGTGCGTCTTTCTGCCGGGCGCGAGCAGATGAACGAACAAACCCAGGCGATGTGCTTTATGGCCGGGGCCAACTCGATTTTCTACGGCTGCAAACTGCTGACCACCCCGAACCCGAACGAAGATAAGGATTTGCTGTTATTTCGCAAGCTGGGTCTTAACCCGCAGCAAACGGCGGTACTGGCGGGCGATAACGAACAGCAACAACGTCTGGAGCAGGCGCTGCGTACCCCGGATACCGACGATTACTACAACGCGGCAACCGTATGACCTGGCAGCAAAAAATTGACGATGCGCTAACAGCGCGTCGTCGTGCTGATGCCCTGCGTCAGCGCTATGCAGTGACGCAGGGAGCCGGGCGCTGGCTGCAGGCCGACGGTCGCCAGTATCTGAATTTCTCCAGCAACGACTACCTCGGCTTAAGCCACCATCCGCAGATTATCTGCGCGTGGCAGCAGGGCGCTGAGCGTTTTGGCGTCGGCAGCGGCGGCTCGGGCCATGTCAGCGGTTATTCCGTTGCTCATCAGGCTCTGGAAGAAGACCTGGCGCAGTGGCTCGGCTTTTCCCGGGCGCTGTTGTTCATCTCTGGTTTTGCCGCCAATCAGGCGGTCATTGCCGCACTGATGGGAAAAGATGACAAGATTGTTGCCGACAGGCTCAGCCATGCCTCGCTGCTGGAGGCTGCCAGTCTTAGCCCTGCCGTGTTACGTCGCTTTACCCATAACGACTCGCAACATCTGGATCGTCTGCTGACAGCGCCCTGTCCGGGGCAGCAGCTGGTGGTCACCGAAGGCGTGTTCAGCATGGATGGCGACAGCGCGCCGCTGGTGGAAATCCACGCGGTAGCGAAACGGCAGGGCGCGTGGCTGCTGGTGGATGATGCGCATGGGATTGGCGTAAGCGGTGAGGAAGGGCGTGGTTCGTGCTCCCGACAGCAGGTGAAACCTGAGCTGTTGGTGGTGACATTTGGCAAAGGGTTCGGTGTCAGCGGTGCGGCGATCCTGTGTTCTGATAGCGTGGCCGATTATCTGCTGCAGTTTGCCCGTCATCTGATCTACAGCACCAGCATGCCGCCAGCCCAGGCTCAGGCCTTGCGCGCCGCACTGGCGGTGATCCGCAGCCGCGAAGGCGATGAGCGCAGAGAAAAGCTGGCGATGCTGATCCAGCGTTTTCGCGCAGGGGTGAATACTACGGATTTGACGCTGGCACATTCAGACAGCGCTATTCAACCGCTGATCGTTGGCGACAATCATAAAGCCTTGCAACTGGCACAGACGCTACGGCAACAGGGGTGCTGGGTGACGGCGATTCGTCCACCGACGGTGCCGGTTGGGACGGCCAGGCTGCGGATTACGCTGACCCAGGCGCATGAAGTCCAGGATATCGACAACTTACTGGAGGTGCTGCATGGCGCAGGTCAATAAGCAGGCGATTGCCGCTGCGTTTGGTCGCGCGGCTACGCACTATGAGCAACATGCGGAGCTTCAGCGTCAGAGCGCCGATGCGTTACTGGCGCAACTCAATGGCCGGGCGTTCTCACGGGTTTTGGATGCGGGCTGTGGGCCTGGGCGTATGAGTCGCTACTGGCGGGAGCAGGGGAGCGAGGTCTGTGCGCTGGATCTGTCGGCGCAAATGCTTACGCAAGCGCAGCGTCACGATGTCGCCCATCACTATCTGCTGGCGGATATTGAAGCCATTCCGCAGGCCGCTGCCACTTTCGATCTGGCCTGGAGCAATCTGGCCGTGCAGTGGTGCAACGACCTGCGCGGCGCGTTACGCGAGCTATACCGGGTGGTGCGTCCTGGAGGGGCGGTGGCGTTTAGTACGCTGGCGCAAGGGTCGATGCCGGAACTTCGTCAGGCGTGGCGAGCAGTTGATGACCGGGAGCATGCCAACCGTTTTTTGCCCGTGGAGCAACTGGAAAACGCTCTGTGCGGCTGGGACGTTGAATACCAGTCTCATGCCGTCACGCTGTGGTTTGACGATGCGCTGAGTGCCATGCGCTCGCTAAAGGGCATTGGCGCGACGCATTTGCATGATGGACGTGAGCAGCGTGTGCTGACCCGCTCGCAGTTGCGCCAGTTACAGCTCGCCTGGCCCTGTCAGCAGGGTAAATATCCGCTGACCTATCATCTTTTTTTGGGAGTAATTCAACGTGACTAACACGTATTTTGTCACCGGGACGGACACCGAAGTAGGTAAAACTATCGCCAGCTGTGCGTTGCTTCAGGCGGCGGGACAGCTGGGGTTGCGAACGGTCGGCTATAAGCCGGTGGCGTCAGGCAGTGAAATGACGGCTGAAGGTCTGCGAAACAGCGATGCGCTGGCTCTACAGCGCAACAGCGTTGTGGCAGTGGATTATGCGGCCATCAATCCGTATACCTTCGCCGAACCTACCTCACCGCATATCATCAGTGCTGACGAAGGACGCCCCATTCAGGCTTCAGTGATGTCTGCGGGTTTACGCTTGCTTGAAGAACAAGCTGACTGGGTATTGGTGGAAGGCGCAGGCGGATGGTTTACGCCACTTTCACCAACGCTGAGTTTTTCTGACTGGGTAAAAGCGGAACAACTGCCGGTGATTCTGGTGGTTGGCGTTAAGCTCGGTTGTATCAACCATGCCATTTTGACCGCCCAGGCGGTGCAGCAGGCCGGGCTGACGCTCGCCGGATGGGTTGCCAATGATGTGATGCCACCTGGCAAGCGTCATGCTGAATATATGGCGACGCTAAAGCGTGCGCTTGCGGCTCCGCTACTGGGGGAAATACCCTGGCTGGCAGAAGAGCCGGAACGAGCATCGACTGGTCGTTATATCGATCTTAGCGTTTTGTCTCTGGCATCCACCAGTCGTTGATTAGCGGATCGCTGAATTGTGTTATTTGTCCTTGAGCCACGTTGCGTCCACGATGTAACAAGCAATAGCAGTCGGCGACCCGACGTATAAACGGCAGGCTCTGCTCCGCGAGCATAATGGCGATGCCAAGCTCCTGGCTTAGCCTCACAATCAGATTCCCCAATTTGTGGATATACGCCTGGCCACTTCCTCGCGTCGGCTCATCGAGGATCAGCAGGCGCGGGCGAGTGACCAGCGCACTGGCGAGTGCAAGCAGGTGCTGATTTTCCTCTGACAATGCCACCCCTTTGGCCTGACGCAGTACAAACAGCTGCGGAAACAGGCGGTAAATATCGCTGCTGTTCATCGCTTCGCTTTCCTCGACCGCCTGGCGCGCAATGTGCAGATTTTCCTCTACCGTCAGTTGCGAAAAAATTCGCCGTTCCTGTGATACACAGTTAATACCCAGCGCAATGCGCTTTGCCGCCGGAATCTGAAGCAGATCGCAAGGTGGTGCGCCAGCCTGATGCCAGAACATGGTTCCGCTCTCAATCGGTAAATTGCCGATGATGCAATTGGCCAGCGTGGTTTTTCCCATCCCTGGAAGACCCAGCACGGCGGTACATTTGCCGGGCAACAGGTCGAGATCGACATCCCAAAGCGAGTGTTGATTACCGTAATAGTGATTCACTGCACGAAGACTCAACATAGATTTCTCCCTCATGATGATATCCGCCTTGCGGGCTGATGGTCGGGAGAAAACTGCAAATCTCTTGCCAGAAGCGGAATTAGGGGAAAATACAGCAGAATAGCGTATTGAGCGGGTTGCGGTATCCGGCTTGTTGTGGATGAGCGCCGCAGTGTGCACATTGTCAGTGCCTGGTGGCGTTGTGATGGTGCAGGCAGGAAAATGATGAAAATGCGAGCAAGATCTCGGCCATCCCAGGTCGCTTCGTTAGCTGATAAATATCAAAAAATAGCGATAATTTTTTTTTATCCCACCAGAAAAGATCATCAGGACGTTTTTGCCAGGCTACAGTCCGTACGGGCTGGAGGCAGTTATCCACTATTCCTGTGGATAACCTTGTGTATTAGAGTTAGAAAACACAAGGTAAGCGAGAGAAGACGCGGCCTGCGACTAAATTGATGCGAAAGACGGCTTGAGATAATAGTCATTAAATTACAGTGTGTTAGATAAATGCAATGGCTGTCGCAGAAGTGTCATGTGTTGCCATAAAACTTTCATCGGGTAGCTTGACAAATGTTAAAAAAGTCATTGGTTTGGGGATAACACATTTTTGCTGGTGTTTTATCTTGCCTGCGGACAAATTTTAGCCTGTAGTCACGGCCATTTTGCTGGCGTAACAGAAATATTCTGGCGCGTTACTGTTTTTTCATCCAGTATATTTTACTGGCAAAATATACTGCTGCGAGTAAAATTACACACCTGCCCGCCCATTGCTTCAGGTAGCTGCTCATGAGTAAACCGTTCAAACTAAATTCCGCTTTTAAACCCTCTGGCGATCAGCCTGAGGCGATACGTCGCCTGGAAGAAGGTCTGGAGGATGGTCTGGCGCATCAGACGTTGCTGGGGGTGACGGGGTCGGGGAAAACATTCACCATCGCGAACGTGATTGCGGACTTACAGCGCCCTACCATGGTGCTGGCCCCCAATAAGACGCTTGCCGCGCAGTTGTACGGTGAGATGAAAGAGTTCTTCCCGGATAACGCGGTGGAGTATTTCGTCTCCTACTACGACTATTATCAGCCGGAAGCCTACGTGCCAAGTTCTGACACCTTCATCGAGAAGGATGCTTCGGTTAACGAACACATTGAGCAGATGCGTCTGTCAGCAACCAAAGCGTTGCTTGAGCGACGGGATGTCGTCGTCGTAGCGTCGGTTTCCGCGATTTATGGTCTGGGTGACCCGGATCTGTACCTGAAAATGATGCTGCACCTGACGGTGGGGATGATTATCGACCAGCGCGCGATCCTGCGTCGTCTGGCGGAGCTGCAGTATACTCGCAACGATCAGGCATTCCAGCGCGGGACCTTCCGCGTGCGCGGTGAAGTGATCGACATATTCCCGGCGGAATCTGACGACATCGCGTTGCGCGTGGAACTGTTTGATGAAGAGGTCGAACGTTTGTCGCTGTTTGACCCGCTTACCGGGCAGGTCGAATCCACTATTTCGCGCTTTACCATCTATCCCAAAACGCACTACGTGACGCCGCGCGAACGTATTGTACAGGCGATGGAAGAAATTAAAGTTGAGTTGGCAGAGCGGCGAAAAGTCCTGTTGGCAAATAACAAACTGCTGGAAGAACAGCGCTTAAGTCAGCGTACCCAGTTCGATCTGGAAATGATGAACGAGCTGGGTTACTGCTCGGGGATTGAAAACTATTCCCGCTATCTGTCCGGGCGTGGTCCGGGCGAGCCACCGCCGACGCTGTTTGATTACCTGCCTGCCGATGGCCTGCTGGTGGTGGATGAATCTCACGTGACTATCCCGCAAATTGGCGGCATGTATCGCGGTGACCGGGCGCGTAAAGAAACCCTGGTCGAATACGGATTCCGTCTGCCGTCTGCGCTGGATAACCGTCCGCTTAAATTTGAAGAGTTTGAAGCGCTGGCCCCGCAAACCATCTACGTTTCGGCGACGCCGGGCAACTATGAGCTGGAGAAATCCGGTGATGATGTGGTCGATCAGGTAGTAAGACCGACCGGCCTGCTGGATCCGGTCATTGAGGTGCGCCCGGTGGCGACGCAGGTTGACGATCTGCTATCTGAGATCCGCACCCGTGCGGCGATTAACGAACGTGTGCTGGTCACCACGCTCACCAAACGGATGGCGGAGGATCTCACCGAGTATCTTGAAGAGCACGGTGAACGGGTGCGTTATCTGCACTCTGACATCGATACCGTGGAACGTATGGAAATCATTCGTGACCTGCGTCTGGGTGAGTTTGACGTGCTGGTGGGTATCAACCTGCTACGTGAAGGTCTGGACATGCCTGAGGTCTCCCTGGTGGCGATTCTGGACGCAGACAAAGAAGGGTTCCTGCGTTCTGAACGTTCGCTTATTCAGACCATCGGTCGTGCGGCGCGTAACATCAACGGTAAGGCGATTCTATACGGCGATAAAATTACCGCCTCTATGGCTAAAGCGATTGGTGAAACCGAACGTCGTCGTGAAAAGCAGCAGCTCTATAACGAAGAACACGGTATTACGCCGCAGGGGCTGAACAAGAAAGTGGTCGATATTCTGGCGCTGGGGCAGAATATTGCGAAGACCAAAGCGAAAGGCAAAGGGAAGTCACGCGCAGGCGCGAAGTCTGAGGTTGTCGAACTGGATATGACGCCAAAAGCGCTGCAGCAGAAGATTCACGAGCTGGAAGGGCAGATGATGCAGCACGCGCAGAATCTCGAGTTTGAAGAGGCCGCGACAATCCGTGACCAGTTGCATCAGTTGCGCGAGTTGTTTATTGCGGCATCGTAAGGCGGTGTCGGATGCGGGATAAACCCTTATCCGACCTACGGGGTAGATAGCGTACGTAGGCCGGATGGCGGAGCAAATCGATTTGTAGGCCTGATAAGCGCAGCGCATCAGGCATTGTTTGATGCCGGAGCAGAGCGTTTTGTAGGCCTGATAAGCGCAGCGCATCAGGCATTGTTTGATGCCGGAGCAAATCGATTTGTAGGCCTGATAAGCGCAGCGCATCAGGCATTGTTTGATGGCGGAGCAATTCGTTTTGTAGGCCTGATAAGCGAAGCGCATCAGGCAAATCCGTTCAGCCCAGCGCCTGCACCGCTTTCTCCAGCGCACTATGCAATAGCTGGCGGTCATGGCGGTAGGGAATATCGCTGGCTTCCAACACTTCCTGGATCACAACGCGGTCGGTAACGGCGGAAGCATCCACTTTCGGCCCCACAACCACCGCATCAATCACTTTCTTCCCAACATACTGTTCAATAATGGCCAGCTTATCGCTAAGCGTCAGGCTGGCTGCTGGCAGGCTTAATTCGCGTCCAAGATTGCCTATGTAGACCATCGGAGCCGGTGTGCGACGTAATGCCTGTGACATTTCATCGAGTAAAAGAATCGGCATCAGGCTGGTGTAAAAACTGCCGGGGCCTATCAAAATTAAATCCGCTTCAGCGATAGCCTCAACGGCCTCCCGTGTAGTCGGGACTTTTGGCGAAAGCATCAGTTCCTGAGGTGGGACGGTGAGCTGATCGATATTCACTTCGCCATAAACTTCGTGTCCCTGGTCATCAATGGCCATCAGATCCACCGGCAGCTCCGACATCGGAATTAAATGTGCGTCAACTTTCAGCAGGCTACGAATTAAATTGATAGCTTCCAGAGGCCGCACGCTGAGGTGATCGAGCGCCTTTAACATCAGATTTCCGAGGTTATGCCCGGAAAGTTCGCCATTACCGCCAAAACGATACTCAAACATAGCGGATGCAACGCTGGGTTGGGTAATTAACTGGTTCAGACAGTTACGCATGTCTCCCCAGGCAATCCCTCCTTCAGAGCGACGAATACGACCTGTCGACCCGCCGTTATCGGTGGTGGTGACGATACCCGTCAGGCGGGAACCTAATGGGGAAAGAGAGGAGAGAACGCGTCCTAATCCATGCCCTCCGCCGAGAGCGACAACGCGGTCCAAATCTGCCAGCGTGCGAGTGCGCATATATTTTCCTGATATCAATTGATCGGCGCTACAGTAACGTAAATAGCGTGTTTTCAGCAATTATCCAGTCGGCATCTGCCGTAATTTTTTTCTGCGATCTACTCCTTTCTGACGACACTCACCTGATGGCAAGATGATGTATATCAATGCAAAACTGTGATTTTTGCTTATTCTGTAGCGAAATTGCACGATTATGTCGCTATATACATATTTATACAGCGAAAGTGTGCATGGCAAAAACGCCATTTACACGCTAGTATCGGCATAACCACAAAGTACTCTTAAAAATTTGAGTTGCCGGAAGCCAACGCATCTGCAACTCGAAGTATGATGAGTATAAACACTCTAGCCTCTGCACCTGGGTCAAATGATACGGTGCTTTGGCCGTGACAAGACTTGAAAAAGTTTGTCACCAGGGCGCAGGAAGAAATGACTACGTCTCCCGTATTTGGAAAGGTGTACATGGGCTCTCAACTTACCGATGCTTTCGCACGTAAGTTTTACTACTTACGTTTGTCGATTACCGATGTGTGTAACTTTCGTTGCACCTACTGCCTGCCGGATGGCTATAAGCCCGGCGGGGTCACCAATAACGGCTTTTTAACCGTTGATGAAATTCGCCGTGTCACGCGTGCGTTCGCCAGTCTGGGAACGGAAAAAGTGCGTCTGACGGGGGGCGAACCTTCACTGCGTCGCGACTTCACTGACATTATCGCCGCCGTGCGCGAAAACGACGCCATTCGCCAGATTGCGGTAACCACCAATGGTTATCGTCTGGCGCGCGATGCCGCCGCCTGGCGCGATGCCGGACTGACCGCGCTCAACGTCAGCGTCGACAGCCTCGACGCCCGTCAGTTTCACGCCATTACCGGACAGGACAAGTTTCAGCAGGTGATGGCGGGCATTGATGCCGCCTTTGATGCCGGTTTTGAAAAAGTGAAAGTCAACACCGTGCTGATGCGCGACGTAAACCATCATCAACTGGACACCTTCCTGGCGTGGATCCAACCTCGACCAATCCAACTGCGTTTTATTGAACTGATGGAAACGGGCGAGGGCAGCTCTCTCTTCCGTAAACACCATATTTCCGGACAGGTACTGCGCGATGAGCTGCTGCGTCGCGGCTGGATCCACCAGATCCGACAGCGTAGCGACGGCCCGGCTCAGGTTTTCTGTCATCCTGATTATGTTGGCGAAATTGGTCTGATCATGCCTTATGAGAAAGACTTCTGCGCCACCTGTAATCGTCTGCGCGTTTCCTCTGTCGGCAAGCTTCATCTGTGTTTATTTGGTGAAGGCGGCGTAAGCCTGCGTGATTTGCTGGAAGACGATGCTCAGCAACCGGCGCTGGAAGAACGTATTTCAGCCGCGCTGCTGGAGAAAAAGCAGACCCATTTCCTGCATCAGAACAATACCGGTATTACGCAAAACTTATCTTACATTGGCGGCTGATCGCTAAAAGGAGTTTTTCATGAGTCAGGTAAGCGCTGAATTTATCCCGACACGCATTGCTATTCTTACTGTTTCCAACCGTCGCGGCGAAGAAGATGACACCTCCGGCCATTATCTGCGTGACTCGGCGCAAGAAGCGGGTCATCAGATTGTCGATAAGGCGATTGTCAAAGAGAACCGCTACGCCATCCGCGCCCAGGTTTCTGCCTGGATTGCCAGTGACGATGTACAGGTGGTGCTCATTACCGGTGGCACTGGCTTAACCGAAGGGGACCAGGCGCCGGAAGCGCTGCAACCGCTGTTCGACAGAGAAGTCGAAGGGTTTGGCGAAGTATTCCGTATGCTGTCGTTTGAAGAGATTGGCACCGCGACGCTACAATCCCGCGCGATTGCCGGGGTGGCCAATAAAACGCTTATTTTTGCCATGCCGGGTTCGACCAAAGCGTGTCGTACTGCCTGGGAAAATATCATTGCGCCGCAGCTTGATGCCCGTACGCGTCCGTGTAATTTCCACCCACATTTGAAGAAATAAGTATGTCGCAACTGACTCATATTAACGCCGCTGGCGAAGCGCATATGGTGGATGTCTCCGCCAAAGCGGAAACCGTACGCGAGGCGCGTGCAGAAGCATTTGTAACCATGCGTAGCGAAACGCTGGCGATGATCATCGACGGCAGTCACCATAAGGGTGATGTTTTCGCCACGGCGCGTATTGCCGGTATTCAGGCTGCCAAACGGACCTGGGATCTTATCCCACTGTGTCACCCACTGATGTTGAGCAAGGTCGAAGTCAATTTGCACGCCGAGCCGGAGCACAACCGCGTGCGCATTGAAACGCTGTGTCGCCTGACCGGTAAAACCGGCGTTGAAATGGAAGCGTTAACGGCAGCCTCCGTGGCGGCGTTGACCATCTACGATATGTGCAAAGCGGTGCAAAAGGATATGGTGATTGGTCCGGTGCGTTTGCTGGCAAAAAGCGGCGGCAAATCGGGTGATTTTAAGGTGGATGCGCATGATTAAGGTTCTTTTCTTTGCTCAGGTACGGGAACTGGTGAACACCGATGCGTTAGAAGTTGCCGCCGAGTTTGCAACGGTAGAAGCGCTGCGCAAGCATCTGGCGGCGCAAAGCGATCGCTGGGCGCTGGCGCTGGAAGACGGCAAGCTGCTGGCGGCGGTGAATCAGACGCTGGTCAGTTTTGACCATCCTCTTAACGCGGGTGATGAAGTCGCTTTCTTCCCGCCGGTAACCGGAGGCTAAAATGGCTGAAACGCGAATTGTTGTTGGCCATGCGCCGTTCAGCGTCGGGGATGAGTATCCCTGGCTGGCAGAGCGCGATGAAGACGGCGCGGTAGTCACTTTCACCGGTAAAGTGCGCAATCACAATCTCGGTGACAGCGTTAAGGCGTTAACGCTGGAACACTATCCGGGAATGACCGAAAAAGCACTGGCGGAGATTGTCGACGAAGCGCGTTCGCGCTGGCCGCTGGGGCGGGTGACGGTGATTCATCGCATTGGCGAACTGTGGCCGGGTGACGAAATCGTTTTTGTTGGCGTGACCAGCGCGCATCGCAGCAGCGCGTTTGATGCCGGGCAGTTCATTATGGATTACCTGAAAACCCGCGCGCCGTTCTGGAAGCGCGAGGCCACGCCGGAAGGTGAGCGCTGGGTTGATGCCCGCGACAGTGATAAGCTAGCAGCAAAACGCTGGTAGAGTACAATTGTTGTAGGCTCATACTGATTCAGGAGATTGTCATGGACCGATTCCCACGATCCGATTCTATTGTACAGGCCCGTTCCGGCCTGCAAACGTATATGGCGCAGGTGTACGGCTGGATGACCTGCGGACTGTTGCTGACGGCGTTTATCGCCTGGTATGCGGCAAATACGCCCGCGGTGATGATGTTTGTCTTCTCCAGCAAAATCACCTTCTTTGGCCTGATCATCGCTCAACTGGCGCTGGTGTTTGTTCTGTCCGGCATGGTGCAAAGGCTGAGCGCGGGTATGGCGACCACGCTGTTTATGCTCTATTCGGCATTAACCGGGTTGACGCTATCAAGCATCTTTATTGTCTATACCTACTCGTCTATCGCCAGCACCTTCGTGGTCACTGGCGGGATGTTCGGGATCATGAGTTTGTATGGCTACACCACCAAGCGCGATCTGAGCGGCTTCGGCAATATGCTGTTTATGGCGCTGATCGGTATTGTGCTGGCCTCGCTGGTTAACTTCTGGCTGAAGAGCGAAGCGCTGATGTGGGCGGTGACCTATATCGGGGTGATTGTGTTTGTCGGTCTGACCGCCTATGACACGCAGAAGCTGAAAAATATCGGTGAGCAGATCGACCTGCACGACAGCTCCAATCTGCGTAAATACGCAATTCTTGGGGCCTTAACGCTGTATCTGGACTTCATCAACCTGTTCCTGATGCTGCTGCGTATTTTCGGCAATCGTCGTTAATTGTCTGTTGCCGGATGGCGCTGCGCTTATCCGGCCTACAGTTGTGTATCGAAAGTAGGCCGGATAAGGCGTTAAGCCGCATCCGGCACTATAAGCACCATCATTTCGCCATCGCCTTCTCGTTTTTTACCCGCAGCTTTTTCGCCCGACTCTCCAGCAGTAAATAACACATCAGCGCCAGCAGTAGCGGAATAAAATAGTACAGCACGCGATACGCGAGCAGGGCAGCAATGATCGTGCCCTGAGACGTATTCTCTCCCGCCAGCAGCGCCATAAAAACCGCCTCCAGCACGCCGATCCCTGCCGGAATATGCACAATAACCCCGGCAATACTGCTCACCAGCAGCACGCCAAGCACGAAGAAATAGTTAATATTCTGACCCAGCAACAACCAGATAATCGCCCCCATAACCATCCAGTTAGTCCCGGATATCGCCATCTGCGCGAGGGCAAATTTCCAGGAGGGGAGCACCAGCTTTTGGCCCTTGATGGTGATGTGACGATGTTTAGCGAAGGTGCAAAACCACAGATAAACAACAATAATAAGCAGCAGCGCTATGCCTAAAATGCGCAATGTGCCTTCATCGATATACCAGTGAGCGGGCAGTTCGACGACGCCGAAGGTAAATATAAAACCGCCCAGCAGAATATAGCCCAGCCAGTTAGTGGTAATACTCAGCGAAAAAATCCGCGTTATTGTGCCCCCCGGCAACCCGAGACGCGAGTAGAGCCGATATCGCATCCCAATACCGCCCACCCAGGTGCTTAACGTCAGGTTGAACGCGTAACAGATAAACGACACCAACATGACCTGGCGTTTTGCCAGCTTGTGCCCGCAGTAGTAGCGCCCGAGCAGATCATAACAACCGTAAAGTAAATAACTGACGATCACCAACCCCACGGCGCTGAGCAGGGCGATCCGGTTGTAATCGCGAATTACCGTCCACACTTCCTGCCAGTTGACTTTGCTGGCATAAACGACCAGCAACACGATCACCGCAATAAAAAATAACCATGTGAGGATCTTTTTCGCTAACCGCCAGCGTCGGTGATTTTTTGCCATCAGGGTTTCCCTCCTGCATCCTCAGTTTGTATACGGTCCTGAGTTTCCAGAGCGGGCTGCGCGGGCGGCTCTACCTCGGCCAGATGCGGGGTATGCGCCGGAAGCCAACCGACCAGCGCCGGGAAGTGGCGTAAAAAGTGGAAGGCCAACACGCTTTTAGTCAGGTTCCACCAGGTGCGTTTTGGCAGCATGGATTCATCTACCCGCTTGCAGTCCTGCGCAATAATAGGGTTCAGGTTGTCGCGCAGGGTCTGGTTAAACGTGCGGTCATGAATAATCAGATTCGCTTCCAGATTCAGCGACAGGCTCAGCGGATCAAGATTGCTGGAGCCCACCGTCGCCCAGTGATCGTCCATCAGCGCCACTTTGCCATGCAGAGGTTTACGGCGGTATTCGTAGACATGGACGCCACCTTTAACCAGATAGTTGTACAGCAGGCGGGCACCCACTTTCACAATCGGCATATCCGGTTCACCCTGCACAATGAGTTTTACCCGAACGCCGCGTCGTGCTGCTTTACGCAGGGCATGCAGCAGGCGATAACCGGGAAAGAAATAGGCATTGGCAATGATCACTTCCCGTCGGGCCTGGGTCAGCATTTTAAGATAATGGCGTTCAATATCATCGCGATGCTCTTCGTTATCGCGCCAGACAAACAGCGCCTGCGCTTCGCCGGGTCGATGATTGTCAATTGCCCGGTGATGACGTCGCCACCAGCGTCGTACGGCGCTTTGCCCGGGCAGGTTTTCCAGTACAAAGTTCAGAATGTCAGCAACGACTGGACCTTCAACGCGCACGGCGTAATCCTGCTTGGCCTCCGGGCCGTAATCCGACATATGTTCAGCGGAGTAATTGATGCCGCCGACAAAGGCAACACGGTCATCAATGACCACTATTTTTCGATGCATACGGCGAAAGAGATTGGTGCGCATTCCAAAAAGACGCGGACGCGGATCGTAGTAGCGGAAAACAACACCGGCTACGGTCAGCTCTTCAACAAAACTGTCGCTCAGATCCGGCGAGCCGTAGCCATCCAGCAGCACCTCTGCTTTGATTCCTCGTCGGGCGGCTTCGAGCAACGCGGCATGCAGCTGTTTTCCTACCGCATCTTCAAACCAGATAAAAGTCTCAAGGATAATTTTTTGCTGTGCCTGCTCAATGGCGTCAAAGACGGCAGGGTAGAATTGATCGCCGTTTTCCAGTAGTTGAATTTGATTGCCTTCACGCCAGCCATATTTCATAAATGAATCTCCGCACTCAGAGGGGCATGATCGGACAAATGTCGCCAGTGACGCAGCGCAAGCGTCGTTGGGGTACTGGCATTCGCGTTTTTCACATAGATCCTGTCCAGGCGCAGTAGGGGAAACTGCACCGGAAACGTTCGCGCCGGGCGACCGTGGGCACGGGTAAAAATCTCGTCAAGGCCAGCTTTGGCTTTCAACGGGCGATTGGCCGTTTGCCGCCAGTCGTTAAAATCTCCAGCAATCACCACGGGCTCCGCGTTGGGCAGGGCGTTAACCCAGTCTGCCAGCATCGAGAGCTGGGCCTGGCGGTGAGCTTCACGTAGGCCGAGATGCACACACATCACATGAATGGGGAGGGAGAGCATTGGCGGTACGATGCGGCAGTAAAGGACTCCGCGCTTTTCACTCGCGCCGACTGACACATCACGATTTTCATAATGCTCAATGGGATACCGCGACAACACCGCATTACCGTGATGTCCCTGCGGGTACACGGCGTTACGCCCGTAGGCGAAGTCGCTCCACATTGTGTCTGCCAGAAATTCGTAGTGGCTGGTATCCGGCCAGTTCTCAATGTGCAGCGAATGCGCTTCGTGCGCTCCCATGACTTCCTGCAGACACACAATGTCTGCGCCGACGGTTCTTACGGCTTCCCGTAGCTCAGGCAAAATAAAACGCCGGTTGAAGGCAGTGAACCCTTTGTGAGTATTAATGGTGAGCACATTGAATGAAAATTGAACTCTCGATCCGCTCATGGACCTCCCGGTGGCGTCACTTCCTAAATAAAATAGTGTAGTCGTCGTCACAAAAAGATGCGGTGTTACGGAATTTTCCGTAAAGTCCGGTACTCTGAACAATTAGTCGAAAATCCTTCAGGAGAATAGCCATGAGGTGGCAACAACGTGTTCGTGTCGCAACGGGTCTAAGTTGCTGGCAGATAGTGTTGCATTTACTGGTAGTGGCGTTGCTGGTAATGGGCTGGATGAGCGGCAGACTGGTGCATGTCGGCCTGGGATTGTGCGTCGTGTACGGCGTTACCGTTTTATTGATGCTTGCATTGCAACGTCACCACGAACAGCGCTGGCGCGACGTGGCTGATGTGCTGGAAGAGTTGACCACGACGTGGTATTTCGGTGCCGCCATGATCGTGCTGTGGCTGCTGTCACGCGTGCTGCAAAACAACGTCTTGCTGGCACTGGCGGGGCTGGTCATCCTTGCCGGACCCGCCGTGGTCTCGCTGCTGGCGAAAGACAAAAAGCTACATCACCTTGCGTCTAAACATCGCATACGCCGCTGATCCGGTCGTGGCCGCTATCACTAATAGCGGCCACAAGCTTCCCCAGACAATCTGCAGACTCGCATCTTTCAGGTAAATCTGTTTCGTGATGTCCGTAAAATGGCGGATCGGGTTTATCCACGTCAGATTCTGCAACCAGACCGGCATGTTTTCTACCGGTGAGACATAGCCCGAGAGTAAAATCGCCGGCATCATAAACACAAACACCCCGATAAACGCCTGCTGCTGGGTGGCGCACAGTGACGAAATCAGCAGACCAAAGCCAACCAGCGACAGCCCGTAAATCACCATTGTGAAATAGAACAGCCCCAATGAACCGGCAAACGGAATGTGATAAGCCCAGATACCAATCGCCAGCACAATGGTGGCCTGAAAAGTTGCCACAATTAACGCAGGCACCGCTTTGCCGATGAAAATCTGCCAGGTGGTAAGCGGGGAAACCAGCAGTTGATCCAGTGTGCCTTGCTCGCGCTCGCGGGCAACCGAGAGCGAGGTGACGATCATTACGCCGATGGTGGTGATCATGGCGATCAGCGACGGAACCACAAACCATTTGTAATCCAGATTCGGGTTATACCAGTTACGTACTACCAGCTCGCTGTTGTTCGGTTTCGGCTTGCCGTCCATCAGCTCCTGCTGATACTCCTTAACGATTTGCTGCAGGTAATTCGCGGCAATTTGCGCGCTGTTGGAGTTACGTCCGTCGAGGATAATCTGCATGGGAGCCTGCTGGAAGGTATCCAGATTACGCGAAAAATTGGCCGGGAAACGCACCAACAGCAGGGCTTTTTGCGTGTCGATGGTGGGCTGGATCTCCTGCGGACTTTTCAACAGAAGAACATGCGTAAAGGCGCTGGCGCGGGCGAAGCGCTGGGTAAGCTCAACCGAATGTTTACCGTTGTCTTCGTTATAGATAGCGATAGTGGCGTTGGTCACTTCCAGCGTTGCCGCGAACGGGAACAGGATAACCTGAATCAGCACCGGTAAAATCAGAATGGCTCGCGTCTGCGGTTCGCGTAATAGCGATTGCAGCTCTTTGCGAATTAATGTCCATAAGCGATGAAACATGCCTGTCCTCTCAGTCCAGTTTGTAGGCCTGATAAGCTAAGCGCATCAGGCATAATGCCGGATGGCGACGTGAACGCCTTATCCGGCCTACGGCTACAATTATCCATACACGAATTTAATCCAGCCGACGTTTGGTTTTAAGCCACGTCAGGCCGATAAACATCACCGCCGAAGCGATTAAAAACAGCACGTTGATAATCAGCACCACCGGAATATTTCCCGCCAGAAACAGGCTTTGCAGGGTACTGACGAAATAACGTGCCGGAATAATGTAGGTTACCGCCCGGATAATCGCGGGCATGCTGTCTATCTGGAAGATAAATCCCGACAGCATAATCGAGGGCAGGAAGGCGGCGTTTAGTGCGACCTGCGCGGCGTTAAACTGGTTGCGAGTGATGGTGGAAATAAGCAACCCCATGCCGAGCGTACTGAGCAGAAACAGGCTGGTAATGAAAAACAGGATCAGCAACGAGCCACGGTAGGGCACGCCAAGAATAAACACCGACACCAGCATACACAGCAGCATCGCCAGCATGCCCAGAAAGTAATACGGGATAAGTTTGCACAGTAGGAGTTCGACGCGGGTGACTTCTGTCGACAGCAGCGCTTCCATGGTGCCGCGCTCCCATTCGCGCGCCACCACTAATGAGGTGAGGATGGCGCCAATCACCGTCATGATGATGGTTACCGCTCCGGGAATAATAAAGTGCTGGCTGATGGCCGCCGGGTTAAACCAGTAGCGGGTTTGCACGTCGATCAAAGGTTTGAACGATTCCCCACGATCTTCTGCCCGCTGTTGCTGCCAGATTTGCCAGATGCCTTCGACATAACCCTGCACAAAGTTGGCGGTATTCGGTTCGCTGCCGTCGGTGATCACCTGGATCGGGGCGACATCGTTAGGTCGCGCCATCTGCTGGGCAAAATCCACTGGGATCACCACCAGACCGCGAATGCGCCCGGCCTGCATTTTCTCAATCAGTTCCTGACGATTATCGCTGATGGTGGCGTCAATATACGGCGAACCGGTCATGGTATGGGTAAAATCCAGCGCCTCTTCACTCTGCTGTTCGAGCAAAATCCCTACCCGCAGCTTGCTGGAGTCGAGGTTGATCCCGTAGCCGAAGATAAACAGCAGCAGCAGCGGGATCACCACAGCAATCAGCCAACTGCTGGGATCGCGGACGATCTGGCGCGTCTCTTTCACGCACAGCGCGCGGACGCGACGCCAGGAGAGAGCGGAGTTACTCATGCGTATGCTCCTTATCCCAGTCATTGATTAGCGTGATGAACGCCTGTTCCATGGTCGGGTCCGGCGTGTCGCTGTCGGCAGCCTGAGCCTTCAGGTCGTCTGGCGTACCGCTGGCTATCAGTTTGCCGCGATACACCAGCCCGATACGATCGCAGTATTCTGCCTCATCCATAAAGTGGGTGGTCACCATCACCGTGACGCCTTTTTCCACCATGCTGTTGATATGCAACCAGAACTCACGACGGGTGAGGGGATCGACCCCGGAAGTGGGTTCATCAAGGAACAGAATGTCGGGTTCATGCATCAGCGAGCAGGCCAGCGCCAGACGCTGCTTAAAGCCCAGCGGCAGTTCGTCGGTGGCGTGGGAAGCGATACTTTTCAGGCCAAATGCCTCGCTCATACGATCGATTTTCTCTTTCTGCGCCCGACCGCGCAGGCCGTAGACGCCGGAGAAAAAGCGCAGATTCTGTTCAACCGTCAGGTTACCGTACAGGGAGAATTTCTGCGCCATATAGCCCAGATGCTGACGCGCTTTGCCGGAGCTGACTTTCAGGTCCATATCCAGCACCAGCGCTTTGCCGGAGGTGGGGACCAGCAGGCCGCACATCATTTTAAAGGTGGTGGATTTGCCAGCGCCGTTGGGTCCTAACAGACCAAAAATCTCGCCGCGCTGCACGGCAAAGTCTACGTGGTCGGTAGCGGCAAAATCGCCAAATTTCTTGGTCAGCGCTTTGGCTTCGATCACCGTTTCGCCTGGCGTGCCTTCCACGGTATGCAGGATAGCGCCCAGTGGGGACTCCGATGTTCCGGCTCCGCCAAGTAAATCGATAAAGGCATCTTCGAAGCGGGGGGCTGTTTCGTTGATGGTTATCTCCGGCATGCCGTCAGCGTTTTGGATCTGCTGAGCAGTAGCCTCTTTTTTCAGGATTAAACGGACGGATTTCCCCTGAATCATTCCGTCGCTGACCAGCGGCAGCTTTAACGCGCGTTGCAGCAGTCGGCGGTTGTTTTCCTGTGGACTGCTCATCAGGAAGCTGCGACCCGCCATGGTTTGCGTAAGCTGAGTAGGATCGCCTTGGTATAACAGCTCACCTTCGTTCATCAGCAGCACATCACGGCATTGCTCTGCTTCATCCAGATACGACGTACTCCAGAGGATCAGCATGCCGTCCCCGGCCAGCTCGTGGACCATTTGCCACAGTTCGCGACGGGAAATAGGGTCGACACCCACGCCTGGCTCATCCAGCAGCAACACTTTAGGTTCGCCAACCAGCGTACAGGCAAGCCCGAGCTTCTGTTTCATGCCACCGGAAAGCTTGCCAGCCAGTCGTCCGGTAAATGGTCCCAGCGAGGTGAATTCCAGGAGTCGGGCAAAGGTTTTTTCTCGCGCTTCACCGGTGACGCTGCGTAAGTCGGCATAGAGATTGAGGTTCTCCATGACGGTTAAATCTTCGTACAGACCAAATTTCTGCGGCATATAGCCCAGCACCGCATGTAGTGCGCTGTCGTCTTTGATGGGGTCAAAACCAATCACTTCAGCACTTCCGGCATCAGGTTTTAATAATCCCGCCAGCATTCGCATCAACGTAGTTTTGCCCGCGCCGTCCGGCCCGACAAGCCCGGTCACGTAGCCTGCATGAACGGTACAGTCGAGCGGGGCGACGGCCGGTTTTTCCATTCCGGCAAAGTTTTTCGTCAGCCCTTTAAGCGTAATGACGGCGTCATTCATGCCGTGCCTCATCGCCAAACTGTATCGTTACCGGCATTCCCTGGCGCAGCGAATCGTCCGCGTCGGTGACGACAATTCGCAGGCGATAAACCAGGTCGGTACGCAGGTCAGGAGTCTCGACCGTTTTCGGGGTAAATTCGGCGGTAGGAGAAACGAAGCCGATTTTGCCGTGATACGGTTTGTCCGGGCGGCCATCGGTATAGAGCAGGATCTCACGTCCTGGCTGCGCCTGGCTCAGATTTCGTTCGTCAACGTAAGCACGAACCCAAACCGGACGCGTGAGCGACAGCGTCAGTACCGTGCCCCCTTCGTTCAGCATGCTGCCGGGTTCAACTGCACGGGTGAGAAGCGTGCCGTCAGACGGCGAGGTCAGCGTGGTGTCATGCAAATTAAGCTCTGCCTGTGCCAGCTCGGCCTGAGCTTGTTCGAGCGTGGCTTTTGCCTGCTCGATGTCCTGCACACGATTACCGCTGCGATATTGCGTGAGTTTATCCTGTGCGGATTTCAGCGAAGCTAACGCCTGATCGCGAGATGAACGGGCGTTTTCCAGATCGTTGGCTGAAATGGTGCGGCTTTTCCACAATCCGACCTGCCGATTGTAAAAGTTCTGCGCGTAATCATAGGCGGCCTGCGCCTGTTTGACTGCCGCCGCGGTTTGCGCGATCTCTTCTTCGCGATACCCTGCCAGCATCAGATCGTATTGTGCCTGTGCGGCGGCAACGTTGGCTTTTGCCTGCATCAATGCGTTTTCATACGGTGCGCGGTCCAGTTCACCCAGCACCTGACCGGCGGTAATCGCATCGCCTTCGTCAACCGCCAGCGAGGCCAGCCTGCCGCCGACACGAAAACTCAGGTTGACGCTACGGATATCGACATTGCCGTATAGCGTCAGGCCGTTATCTTGCCGACTCTGATACCACCACGTTCCACCGGCAATCACGGCAACGAGGGCCGCGATAACCAGCCCGAGAACGACAGGTTTTTTCATGACTCCAGACTCCTTTGCGTTAAACCTTGCAGATTAAGATCGATGTGACAGGTGATCGTTTGGTCAATCAGCGCGGTTTTATCCTCATCAAATTGTGACCAGCCTGTACGCAACAGAATGGTTTCTTTCCCCAGACGAAAAGCCAGCACCTCGCCGAGTATGGCGTGGGTGTGCAGAATCATTTGGGTATCATTGGCATCGCCGCCCGTATAGGCGGCAATCAGGCGCGTCAGGTGTGTATGCAACGGATTGATAACCTGGTCGTGCACCAGTTGATAAGCCGCGGTGGGGGAAAGCTGTTCGCGCGAGATAAATTTGCTCAGGTTAACGGTGTCGTCCTGAGTTAACAGCATGATCATATTTTTGCAGGCGCGCAGGATCAGTTCGCGCATCGCGCCACGGTCCGGCTTAGGCTGGGCGAATAAACGCTCGGCCTCTTCAGCGTGCGGGCGAAACTGTGCACCGATAAAATCCGCAATCCACTGGGCGCAGGCGAGATATAAATCCTCTTTTGAGCCAAAATAGTAGGTGATAGCCGCAATGTTTTGCCCGGCCTGTGCAGCGATATCGCGCGTCGTGGCGTGCAGACCATACTCACCGAATTGCGCCAATGCGGCGGCAATGAGCTGGTTCTTCGCCTGTTCACCTTTGGTTGTCATGGTGGGTGTATTCATGGCACGACTCTGATCTTAATCAATCGATTGATTAAGATTATGACTGATGTGCAGCCTTGTCCAGTCCGGAGCGTTATTTTCCAGTGAAGGGATAATTTATGCGGCACATCACAAAAACTGCTACACTCCGCCCCTTCATGACATTGTGGTTTTTGTCATCTCTATTGTATGTATCTCCCTGAAAACGACACCGGTAACGGTCAGGGCGGTTCGGAGTTGTTATGTCTTTTGATTCCCTTGGTTTAAACCCTGAAATTTTACGTGCCGTTGCCGAGCAGGGTTACCGTGAACCTACCCCTATTCAGCAGCAGGCTATTCCTGCCGTGCTGGAAGGCCGCGATCTGATGGCCAGCGCCCAGACCGGTACGGGGAAAACGGCAGGTTTTACCTTGCCGCTGTTGCAGCACCTGATCACCAATCAGCCGCATGGTAAAAGCCGTCGTCCGGTTCGTGCGCTGATCCTCACGCCAACCCGCGAACTGGCGGCCCAGATTGGCGAAAACGTCCGTGATTACAGTAAGTATCTGAATATTCGCTCGCTGGTGGTCTTCGGCGGCGTCAGCATTAACCCGCAGATGATGAAGCTGCGTGGCGGCGTAGATGTGCTGATCGCTACTCCGGGTCGTTTGCTCGATCTGGAGCACCAGAATGCGGTGAAACTGGATCAGGTTGAGATCCTGGTACTGGATGAAGCTGACCGCATGCTGGATATGGGCTTTATTCACGATATTCGTCGCGTTCTGGCAAAACTGCCGGCAAAACGTCAGAACCTGTTGTTCTCGGCAACGTTCTCTGATGACATTAAATCGCTGGCCGAAAAACTGTTGCACAACCCGCTGGAAATCGAAGTGGCGCGTCGTAATACCGCGTCAGAGCAGGTTACTCAGCACGTTCATTTCGTTGATAAAAAACGTAAACGCGAACTACTGTCGCAGATGATTGGTCAGGGCAACTGGCAGCAGGTGCTGGTGTTTACCCGTACCAAACATGGCGCGAACCATCTGGCAGAGCAGTTGAATAAAGACGGCATCCGCAGTGCGGCTATCCACGGTAATAAATCTCAGGGTGCGCGTACGCGTGCGCTGGCTGATTTTAAATCCGGTGATATTCGCGTGCTGGTAGCGACCGACATTGCCGCGCGAGGTCTGGACATTGAAGAGTTACCGCACGTGGTGAACTACGAGCTGCCAAACGTCCCGGAAGACTACGTGCACCGCATTGGTCGTACCGGTCGTGCGGCCGCTACCGGCGAAGCGTTGTCTCTGGTGTGCGTCGATGAACACAAGCTGTTGCGTGATATCGAGAAGTTGCTGAAAAAAGAGATCCCGCGTATTGCAACGCCAGGCTACGAGCCAGACCCGTCCATTAAAGCTGAGCCGATCCAGAACGGTCGTCAGCAGCGTGGCGGCGGCGGTGGTCGTGGGCAGGGCGGAGCAGGGCGCGGACAGCAGCCGCGTCGTCAGGATGGCGGTGCGCCAAAAGCGAAGCCGCGTAATGGCGAAGGCAAACCGGCAGGTGACAAGCCTCGTCCACCGCGCCGTCCGCGCAAACCGTCTGCAGCGCAGTAATTGCGAGCCCGGCCGAAAGGTCGGGCTTTTCTTTTTGCGACACGGGATAGAAAGTGCCACAATAGTGGCTGTTTATACAGTATTTCAGGTTTTCTCATGGCACTTACCGCCGCGCTAAAAGCGCAAATCGCCGCCTGGTACAAGGCGCTTCAGGAACAGATCCCCGACTTTATCCCCCGTGCGCCGCAGCGGCAGATGATTGCTGACGTCGCGAAAACGCTCTCCGGGGAAGAAGGGCGGCATCTGGCGATTGAAGCACCGACCGGGGTGGGGAAAACCCTGTCGTATCTGATTCCCGGTATTGCCATCGCGCGTGAAGAACAAAAAACGCTGGTGGTCAGTACCGCCAACGTCGCTTTGCAGGACCAGATCTACAGCAAAGATTTACCGCTGCTGCGCAAAATTATCCCCGACCTGCGTTTTACCGCTGCGTTTGGTCGCGGACGCTATGTCTGCCCGCGTAACTTAGCGGCGCTGGCCAGCACTGAACCCAATCAGCAGGATCTGCTGGCTTTTCTCGACGATGAACTGACGCCCAACAACCAGGAAGAACAAAAGCGCTGCGCCAGGCTAAAAGGCGATCTCGACAGCTACAAGTGGGACGGGCTGCGCGACCACACCGATATCGCTATCGACGACGGACTCTGGCAGCGTCTGAGCACCGATAAAGCCAGCTGTCTGAATCGCAACTGTCACTACTATCGTGAATGCCCTTTTTTTGTCGCCCGCCGGGAGATTCAGGAAGCTGAAGTGGTCGTGGCTAATCATGCGCTGGTAATGGCGGCCATGGAAAGCGAAGCCGTTTTGCCGGAGCCGAAAAACCTACTGCTGGTACTTGATGAAGGCCACCATTTGCCGGATGTCGCGCGCGATGCGCTGGAGATGAGCGCAGAAATCAGCGCCCCCTGGTATCGACTTCAGTTGGATCTATTTTGCAAATTAGTGGCTACCTGCCTGGAGCAGTTTCGCCCGAAGACCACGCCGCCACTGGCAAATGCCGAGCGTCTGAACGGTCACTGTGAGGAACTGTATGAGCTGATTTCATCGCTCAATAACATTCTTAATCTGTATATGCCCGCTACCCAGGAGGCAGAACACCGCTTCGCGATGGGCGAATTGCCTACGGAAGTGATGGAGATTTGTCAGCGTCTGGCAAAGCTAACAGAAATGCTGCGCGGTCTGGCGGAACTGTTCCTCAACGATCTCAGCGAAAAAACCGGCACTCACGATATCGTGCGTCTGCATCGGGTTATTTTGCAGATGAACCGGGCGCTGGGCATGTTTGAGGCGCAAAGCAAACTGTGGCGGCTGGCATCGCTCGCGCAATCGTCAGGCGCGCCGGTGAGTAAATGGGCGACGCGCGAGGTGCGTGACGGGCAGATCCACGTCTGGTTCCACTGCGTGGGGATCCGTGTGAGCGATCAGCTCGAACGACTGCTGTGGCGTAGCGTCCCGCATATTATTGTCACTTCCGCAACGCTGCGCTCGCTCAACAGCTTCTCGCGTTTGCAGGAGATGAGCGGTCTGAAAGAAAAAGCAGGGGACCGGTTTGTCGCGCTGGATTCACCGTTTAATCACGTTGAACAGGGCAAAATAGTCATTCCGCAGATGCGCTACGAACCGTTAATTGATAACGAAGAGCAGCATATCGCGGAAATGGCCGCCTATTTTCGCGAACAGCTGGAGAGTAAAAAGCATCAGGGCATGCTGGTACTCTTTGCCAGCGGTCGCGCGATGCAGCGTTTTCTTGAGCATGTTACCGATCTCCGCCTGCTGTTGCTGGTGCAGGGCGATCAGCCGCGCTACCGTCTGGTGGAGTTGCACCGCAAACGGGTGACCAACGGCGAGCGCAGTGTGCTGGTTGGGCTGCAATCTTTTGCTGAAGGTCTGGACTTGAAAGGCGACCTGCTGACTCAGGTGCATATTCACAAAATTGCTTTTCCGCCTATCGACAGCCCGGTGGTGATCACCGAGGGCGAGTGGTTGAAAAGCCTGAACCGCTACCCCTTCGAGGTGCAGAGCCTGCCTGCGGCGTCGTTCAATTTGATCCAGCAGGTTGGGCGACTCATCCGTAGCCATGGCTGCTGGGGAGAAGTGGTTATTTATGACAAGCGTTTATTGACCAAAAGCTATGGCAAGCGTTTACTAAACGCGTTACCCATATTTCCGATAGAGCAACCTGCTGTGCCAGACGTTATAGTAAAACCAAAAGAAAAAGCGAAACCCACGCGCCGCCGTCGGCGTTAACGATGCGAGCAACAGGCAAGGAGTTATCGATGGATTACCGCAAAATCATTAAAGAGATTGGGCGAGGAAAAAATCACGCGCGTGACCTGGATAAGGATACTGCTCGCGGACTGTATACCCATATGATGAACGGTGACGTACCTGACCTTGAGATGGGCGGGGTACTGATTGCGCTACGTATCAAGGGCGAAGGTGAAGCGGAGATGCTGGGCTTTTACGAAGCGATGCAAAACCACACCATTCGACTGACTCCGCCGGTAACCAAACCCATGCCGATTGTCATTCCCAGCTACAATGGCGCGCGCAAGCAGGCGAATTTGACTCCGCTGCTGGCGATTTTACTGCATAAACTCGGTTTTCCGGTGGTGGTGCACGGCGTCAGCGAGGATCCAACCCGCGTACTGACTGAAACCATTTTTGAACTGATGGGGATTACGCCAACGCTGCATGCCGGGCAGGCGCAGGCAAAGCTGGATGGTAATGAGCCGGTGTTTATTCCGGTGAGCGCGCTGTGCCCTCCGCTGGAGAAACAGCTGGCGATGCGCTGGCGCATGGGTGTGCGTAACAGTGCACATACGCTGGCTAAATTAGCCACGCCGTTTGCTGAAGATGCCGCGCTGCGTCTTTCCAGCGTGTCCCACCCGGAATATGTTTCGCGCGTGGCGAAGTTCTTCGGCGATATCGGTGGGCGCGGCCTGTTGATGCATGGTACCGAGGGCGAAGTGTATGCCAACCCGCAGCGCTGCCCGCAGATAAGCCTGATAGATTCATCCGGTGTGCGAGTGCTACAAGACCGACAGAGCGAGATGCCTGACGAGCCGGTACCGCTACCGGTAGCAAAAGACCCGGAAACCACCGCGCGCTGGATTGAGCGTTGTCTGGCTGGCAGTGAGCCTGTTCCGGCATCGTTGAAAATCCAGATGGCCTGCTGTCTGGTGGCAACCGGTGAGTCCGCCTCACTGGCTGAAGGACTTGCCCGCGTCGAGCAAAGTTTCTAAACCATTTGTTATCCCGACGGGCCTGTTGCCTGGCCTGTCGGTTCTCTCTTTTCGGCAATGTGAAATTTCTGCACGTTTATTGACCTCCAGCGCACCGTGGCGCAGCATAGTTTGTTGAAAAATAAGAAACACAACAAACACGCGACACAACAGGAGATAACAATGAACAGTGGACATCGCTTCCATGTGCCAACGCTGCACGCCTTTATCCAGGCCGTTTTTCATCAGATGGGAAGCAATGATCAGGAGGCGCGGCTGGTGGCCGACCATCTGATAGCCTCTAACCTCGCCGGTCACGACTCCCATGGCATCGGTATGATCCCAAGCTATATTCGTTCATTCTCGCAGGGGCATCTGCAGATCAACCGTCATGCCAAAGTGGTAAAAGATGCGGGGGCGGTGATTACGCTTGACGGCGACTTTGCGTTTGGTCAGGTGGCGGCACACGAGGCAATCACGCTTGGAATCGAAAAAGCGCGTCAGTACGGAATCGCCGCCGTGGCATTACATAATTCGCACCATATCGGCCGTATTGGCTACTGGGCGGAGCAATGTGCGGCGGCAGGTTTTGTCTCGGTACACTTTGTGAATGTGGTGGGGATCCCGATGGTCGCACCGTTTCATGGCCGCGATAGCCGTTTTGGCACCAATCCCTTCTGCGTCGTATTCCCGCGTAAAAATACCTTCCCACTGTTGCTGGACTATGCAACCAGCGCCATCGCGTTTGGCAAAACCCGTGTGGCATGGCATAAGGGCGAGCCGGTGGCTCCAGGATGCCTGATTGATGTGGCGGGTGTTCCCACTACCGATCCTGCGGTAATGCAGGTTTCTCCGCTGGGGTCGTTGCTGACCTTTGCCGAGCACAAGGGGTATGCGCTGGCGGCGATGTGCGAAATTATGGGCGGTGCGCTTTCTGGCGGTAAAACCACACATGAAGAGAGCCTGCAGACCAGCGCGGACGCCATCATTAACTGTATGACCACCATCATTATGAATCCACAACTGTTCGGCGCGCCGGACTGCGACAACCAGGTCGCGGCATTTGCTGAGTGGGTGAAAGCGTCCCCGCATGCTGAAGATGCCCCGATCCTGTTGCCTGGGGAGTGGGAGGTGAACACTCGCGAGGAACGGCTGGAACACGGTATTCCGCTGGATGCCGGAAGTTGGCAAGCGATTTGTGAGGCGGCACTGCAAATTGGGATACCAGACGCCGTGTTGCAGGAATTCTGCCAACGGCTGAAACAATAGGCAAAAAAAAGCCCGTCCAGTGGCGGACGGGCAAACAAAGGGTAACAAACAGGGTCAATGAGGGTTGGAGCATTGGGTCGTACAGGTAATCTTTCGGTTATTTATAGATAACCGCGGTGCCGCTCATTTTGTCTTTGCCGATAGCGGAAGTGATGCTGTAGCCAGTTGCGCCAGCAGCATTCGCTTTCTCAGCCAGTTTGGCTTCCAGGCCGTCCAGCGTAGTGGCGCCGTCAGCAGATACCACACCAATTTTGTTCATGTTTTGCGCCTGAGTAGAGGAAACCGGCTCGGCAGCGAAAACGCCAAATGACAGGGTAGACAGGGCGATGGCGGCAACAGCAAATTTGATATTTTTCATGATTAATCTCTCGCAGGGTTGTTCTGTTAGTCAGTGTTCTTTAAGAAGACGTTGTTCCGTCGATGTGATAAGTATCACGTTTTTTTGGGTGAGAGAAAATCGAATAGAATTGACGACATCAATCAAAAAAATTGAATGACAAATAACTTATTGAATATTAATAAATTCGAGTAAGGGATTTACAGTTCTTGTCATTGCGCTTTACAGAGAAGGCGACAACGGCACATTTTGCTACACAGGGTGCAAAAAAGCATGCTCGTAAAGGAAATCGTATGCGCTGAAACTTTTGGTAAAGATAAGTCAACGTAGCTGGCTGTCTTTCGAACCCCTGCGATTATATCCTGAAAATGCTGAGTTATGTGAATCTTTATCCTGTTGGCAGGTGATGCATAAGCGTACCCCTGGCACGGCCTCACGTCTGGCCTGAGGGATAGGATTGCCGCATTCTTCGCATTCATACAGACTTTCCCCCGTCGGTAACTCACCGCGAGCGCGGGCAACAGCATCTTCAATAGTATTGTTGATCTGTTCGTTAACCGCGTCGTCATTTGCCCATCCGGATGCCATGTGTACCTCCTGCTGATGTCTACAGACTAAGTATAGCGAAGGTGATGGCTGAAAAACGACCACGCGCCAGCAGTATCAGATTTCAGACCATTCGCGCAGCAGGTTATGGTAGAGATTGAGTAATGACAGGATCTCGCTGCTCTCCCCATGGCGAGCCTTCAGGGATTGAATGTTTTTATCCAGTTCAAAAAGCATGGCGCGATTTTTGTCGTCACGGACCATCGACTGTATCCACATAAAAGACGCTACACGAACGCCATGGGTCACTGGCGTGACGCAATGTAGGCTGCTGGAAGGGTAAAGCACCAGATCGCCTGCCGGAAGCTTCACCGCATGCTGGCCGTAAGTATCATTGACCAGCAGTTCTCCCCCTTCATAATCATTGGGGTTACTCAGGAATAAAGTTGCGGAAAGGTCCGTGCGCATCCAGCCGTTTTGCGGATGGCTACGCACCGCACCGTCAACGTGAAAACCGTAGGTCTCGTTGTCCTGGTAGCGATTAAACAGCGGTGTGGAGAGCGTTTTCGGTAGTGCTGCGGCGAAGAAAAGCGCGCTGTTATTTATCGCAGTCTGTACCTCCTGTTGTAAAACGCCGTAGCGTTCACTTTGCGTATTCACCTGCTGGTTGTTTTTAACCTGCGCCCCCTGAGCGCCGGTGGTTGCGCGGCCATCAACCCAGTCGGCAGCGTCCAGTTGTTCGCGAAACCAGGCTACATCCTGCGCCGACAGAACGCCGGGAATGTGGTACATCATCAGTGTTTCTCCTGAAAGTGGGGCTTACGCCCCACGCGATGGATTAGAAATGCATATTGGCGGTGAGCAGGAAAGTTCTTGGCTCGCCCGGATGATAGCGGTATCCACTCTTGTTTATGGAAGATACATAATCGGTGTCGAACAGGTTATAGACGTTTAGCTGGAAATCGAGATTGCGATTCACGCGATAGCCCAGTTTGGCGTCAGCGACCCAGTAACCTTCAGTGTAGGATGGCGTACCCACCGCACCGTCGGAACCGCGATGCATACTGCCCACATAGCGAGCGCCTGCGCCAACGGAGATATCATCGGTAGCCTGATACTGGTTCCACAGCGTGAATGCATGTTCCGGTGTATATGGCAGGGAAGAGGATCCATCTTGAGCAACGTTTTTACCGCTGTGGATGGTCGCGCGTTGCTGGGTGTAACCCCCAATAATCTGCCATGCGGGAGTGATGTTACCTGCTACCGAGAGCTCGTAGCCTTCAACGCGTTTCTCTCCGTACTGGGAATAGGTACCGTCGTCGTTCTGCTCAACTTCATTCTCAATATCTGTGCGGAAAATCGCGGCGGTTAACAGCAGGCGCTTATCCAGCACCTCCCATTTGGTGCCGATCTCGCTGGTTTTCGCTTTCTGCGGTTTGAAATCGGTACGGTTCGCACTGTTACCGCTGCCGCCCTGAGCAAGAGCAAAGTTGCTGCCGCCCGGCGGTTGCTGAGAAACGGCATAGTTGATGTACACGTTACCCTTATCGGTCAGGTGATACAGCGCGCCAGCTTTCCAGTTCACCAGATTGCCTGATTTGGCAGTATCTACAGTGGTGACCGGGGAACCTTTGGCCACGCCTGTCGGGCACGCGACTGCGCCGCGACCGGAAGCGCCACAAGCGGTGGCGCTGTCATATTCCGTGCGGTAATTGTCGAGGCGAATACCACCGTTCAGCTCGAATTCACGGGTAATTTGTAGCGTATCAAAAGCGTATACACCGAAGGTGTCTGTTTGCCCGTTAGCGTTGGCGCCGTTACGAGACAATCCGCCGATATTCACGTTGCTGTCGGGGTGATAGATATTAACCGGTGGTGGGGTGATCGGCACCACGCCATAGTTGGTTTGTGTTTCGCGCGTCAGCTCCACGCCGGTGCTGATGTCGTGACCGATGGATCCCGTGTAGAACGTTGAGGTCAGGTTGGTCTGGTTGGTCAAGATCTTATTGCTGACATCCTTGGTATTTGCCAGGCGTGACCAGGTCCAGCTGTCGACGCTGCTGGTGGGTTGGGTGATGTTAGACGCGCCGCCCATCACCGCCGTCATCAGATAATCCTGTTTAATGCGCGACCAGCGGGTGGTGTTGCGAATAGTGGTGCTGTCGTTCAGGTCATGTTCAAAACGCATCGTCGCGGTATCGGTTGTCGAATCGTCATAATCCGAGTTGGTACCGTAGAAATTATGCGTGTCCACTTTGCCTGAATGATTCAGTGCAGAAGTCCCCGCAGAAGGTGCGGAGTATCCCGGCAGGCCAATGGTAGGGATGCCGCCATCCGGTGTGTTGTGTTGGGTGACATGCAGATAGTTCAGGTACAGTCGGTTCTCAGTCCCTAAGCCAAAAGCGAGAGAGGGGGCCACACCGTAACGTTCATTCTTAACATTATCGCGACCAGCATCATGCGTTTTTTCACCCATCAGGTTTAAACGTGCGGCGGTGGTCTCGCCGATGACCTGGTTAATGTCCAGCGTACCACGGCGGAACCAGGCGCTACCGACGCTGGCCGATGCATCGATTCCTGAGTCGGTGCGTGGCTGTTTGCTGATCATATTGATAGAGCCAGTCGGTGCGCTACGTCCATAGTCGGTACCGGAAGGACCTTTGATTACTTCCACCTGTTCGGTATTGAAGGTGTCGCGCGTGACGCTGCCAATATCACGGATACCGTCGATATAAATACTGTTCGAGGTATCCGCACCACGCATGTAAACCGCGTCACCGGTGCTGGAGTTACCGTTCTCACCGGCGAAAAATGCGCCAACGCCCGGGACGTTTTTCAGCGCGTCGGTCAGATTTGTTGCGCCTTGATCCTTAATCACCTGCTCAGAAATCACCGTCATGGTGCGGGTTGTATCCGCCACCGGACGGGAGAATTTAGGGTCGGCAGACTGTGTTGGGGAGTACAGCGAAGGTTTGGCCGCTTCAACGATCAGAGTGTCTTCTTGTTTTTTATCCTGGTCGTCCGCAGCGACAGCCTGAGCTATAGGGGACAGGCCAATGCACAGACCGGCAAAAAAAGTCAGTGAGTGAAAGCTACTGGACGGCAAGTTGCGATTTTTATCCATGTTAATGAGTGACTTATTATTTTTTGAGTGGACGGTTTCACTCGCGCGAAGGGACATCTCTATGGATGTTATACCCTGCAGGTCTCGCGGAAATGAATGTGTAATTGATAATGATTTTGATAAGCATTACTAATCAGTGCGACGTTTTAGCATTCATTAATTCAAAAATAAATACATTTATTTACATTGGATTCAAAATGCCAACATATTGATTACAAATTGAACTGCAATGAAGTGAACAGCGCGCAGAAAACTGCATTCGGGATGAATGCAGTTGGGCTGAGAAGGGGTTACTTATAGATGGTTGCGGTGCCGTACATCTGATTTTTACCGCCTGCAGAATTAACGACAAAGCCTTTTGCGCCTTGCTCTTTCGCTTTCTCCGCCAGCTTGTCTTCCAGGTCGCTCAGATTAGAGGCGCCGGTAGCGGATACGGTGCCGGAAGCATGTAGCTGACCGGTTGCAGGGCTAGTGTTGGGCTGTGCAGCAAAGGAGGCAAATGTCATGCCGGAAAGTACGGTAGCAGCAAGTAATGTGAGGCATTTCTTCATGGTGATGTCCTCTGAAAAACAACAGGTGTGCCTGATAAGTTTAGGTCGTCAGCGGATGACATTTACCGCAAAAAATTGGTGATGAACTGTCTGTTTTTTGAACAATCAGCAAGGCGTCAAACAGGTGTAAAAAATCAAATTTCCTTGTTGTGTGTGTTTACCGCGTGGCGTTATGCGGGTATCTTACGCCGCTGTTAAAAGGAGAATGCTATGTCCGCCCAGAAACCGGGATTACACCCACGCAACCGCCACAATGGCCGTTATGATCTTGCGACTTTATGCCAGGTTACGCCCGAGCTGACGCAATTTCTCACCCTCACGCCCGGCGGTGAGCAGAGTGTTGATTTCGCGAATCCGCAGGCAGTAAAGGCGCTCAATAAAGCACTGCTGGCGCATTTTTATGCGGTGAAAAACTGGGATATTCCAGATGGTTTTCTGTGCCCGCCGGTGCCTGGTCGTGCTGACTACATACACCATTTGGCCGACCTGTTGGGTGGAACCAGCGGAACCATTCCGGCAAATGCGAGCGTGCTGGACGTGGGAGTGGGGGCAAACTGTATTTATCCACTGATCGGCGTGCATGAATATGGCTGGCGATTCACGGGTAGTGAAACCAGTAGCGAAGCGTTTAACAGCGCTCAGGCGATCGTCAACGCCAATCCGGGATTAACCCGTGCTATTCGTCTGCGTCGCCAGAAAGATGCAACGGCAATCTTCAACGGCATCATTCACAAAAATGAGCAGTATGAAGCCACATTGTGCAACCCGCCATTCCATGATTCTGCGGCCTCAGCCCGTGCCGGAAGTGAGCGCAAACGCCGTAATCTGGGACAGGACAAAGACGATGCGCTGAACTTTGGCGGACAGCAGCAGGAGCTGTGGTGTGAAGGTGGTGAAGTGGCGTTCATCAAGAAAATGATTGCTGAAAGCCAGGCCTTTGGTCGCCAGGTGATGTGGTTCACCACGCTGGTGTCGCGCGGTGAGAACTTGCCTCCGCTGTACCATGCATTAACGGATGCGGGCGCGGTGAAAGTTGTCAAGAAAGAGATGGCCCAGGGACAAAAGCAGAGTCGCTTTATTGCCTGGACCTTTATGGATAACGAGCAGCGTCGTCGTTTTATGGCGCGTAAACGCTAAAGCGTTGGCTCGGTTGGCGGTAGCGGTTCGCTTGCCGCCGACGCAGGGCCATTCCCTGGTGCAGGTAACACTTGATACGTCTGTACCGGGGCGCGTATGTTGGCCAGATCGAAGTATTTCTTCACCTGGCTGTCGAGCGCAAAACGTACCGTCCACTGCTTCAGCGGTAAGGTGGTAAACGAGACCCGTAGCGTGAATGCCGTATTGGTTAATCCTACAATCCCGGCAAACGACGGCTCGCCGATAATCAGCCCACGAATATCATCTTTTTCCATCACCGCAGCAACCGCGTCTTTCAACGCCTGATTCGCTTTATCCGCATCCTCATGGCGGTCTACGTCGTAATTGGCGACGACCGATCCAATTCCACGCACAAAGTTGGCGAAGGTCGTTATTGATGACCAGGGAATGATATGGTACGCCCCGGTGTCCTGACGCACGCCCACAGAACGAATGGACATTCGTTCAACCGTACCGGTGAGTGGGCCGATGGTCACCAGGTCGCCGGTGTTCATGCCATTTTCAAACTGAATAAAGATCCCAGTAATAATATCTTTTACCAGCGTTTGCGAGCCGAAAGAGATAGCCAGCCCCAACGCCCCGGCACCGGCCAGTAAGGGGGCGATATTGACGCCAATTTCGGACAGCACAATCATGATGGTGATCGTGCTGATTATTACCGCCAGCGCATTGCGAAACAGCGTCAGCAAAGTGCGGGTTCTGGCGCTGGGTAGCGGGCGGCCATGAATATCGGAAGCCAGACGATTTTCAATCAGGCTGGCAAGGATCGTCCAGCCGATGGCGGAGAAGAATAAAATCAGCGCGATACGGATCAGAATATCCACCGTTTTTTCTCCCGCGCCGTAATGCAGCCAGTTCCAGAAGTCGAACAGTCCCCAGGCATTCAGTAGCAGCATCACCGCAACGCACACCGTCAGGATCCTGGCCACGCTTAACGCCGTCGACAGCCAGCCATTCAGCCGCTTTTGGAGTTCCGGATAGCTGCGCTGGGTGTGTGGCGAAAGGGTAATAGTTTTGGCTATCCAGCGGGAAAACATGCCGGAAACAAAGGCGGCAATTCCAATGATTACCAGGCTGCGCAGCGTAGCGCCCATCATGAATTTCAGGCTGTTGCCCGGATCAAACAGCGAGAAGAAAAACAGCACAATGAAGTAGGCGCTGGCCAGCCAATGCCACACCAGCGCAAAAGCGCGGATAAACAGGCTGAAGAAAGCTAACGATCTTTCCGCCAGATTCTGTAAATGCTGTGTTATCTCTTTCTTGTTTCTGAAAATCAGGTACAGCGCCCATAGCGTGATACACAGCATGATGATGACGTTTGCCATCGCGCCGACCTGCACGTTGACCTGATTGGAGATAATGGGAACGGCAACGATCAGTCCGTAACCAATCAGACTGCTCAACGAACTCAAACGGCGATTCCAGTAGCGAGCACCGGCATCCTGAATGTTAAACGGGCGCAGTTCGGCCACCGTTGGGCAAAATATCAGACGTAGAATGGCTTTGAAGAATTCAATCAGGGCAAAGGCATTGAGAAACAGGCTTTGCTGAAAGGCGATCGTGCGACTGCCGGCGTTCATTCTGTCGCTCAGTATCTGCCCGACAAACAATGTCAGCGCCAGCAGAAGCAAATCAATAATGAATGCGCCAACGATCATCGCCGGAAGCTGCAGCCAGTTGCTGCGTTCGCGGTTTTTCCGCCGCGCCCATTGCCCCATTTTGCGATACAGCGGCAGCGCGCACAGGCGGATCAGCCAGTAAAACCCGAACACTGACGCCGCCAGCATTAAAAAATGAGTCAGGGCATTGGTGAATGTTTGCGGGTTAAAGGTCTTGTGCGGTGCATCGGTAATATTGCGATAAAGCTGGGCAAAGCGGCTGGAGAGCGCCTCACCGTAGTGCCGGGTGACATCGGTGACGTTTTCCAGCACCGTTTTTTCTTCCGTTAACGTGGGTGGGACGATCGTGGGCACCGGTTCGGCTGGAGGGGTTGTCGCTACTTTGCGTAATTGATCGATCAGTTCCTTCCGCGAGGTGTCATTTTCCAGCACATCGGCCAGTGCGCCGTAAGCCGCTTTCTTCTGTTCAACATCCGGCTCTTTTACCGGGGCGGTTTGCGCGTTGGTTGACGTTGGCGTGGTGACGCCAGGTATCGTCGCCGCCTGAGCCGGAAGACTCAGCAGACAAACAAAGATGAACAGGATCCAGCGCATGACTCCTCCCATGAGAAAATAAATTCAAAAGGATAAGTATAGATGTCAGGGCGGGAGGGAATTGAAATGAGAGGATTCTGGTGAAAAACCTCCCTTCGGGCGAAGGGAGGTTGAGCTATCAGGAAACGTGCTGCAAGAATTCCTGTAAGCGTTGGCTGGGCGGATTTTCAATCAGGGCCTGCGGATTACCGTCTTCGGCAATACGTCCCTTATCAATGAAAATCAGGCGTGAAGCCACTTTTTCGGCAAAGCCGATTTCGTGGGTCACAATCACCATAGTCATCCCTTCTTCCGCCAGGTCCTGCATAACTTTCAGAACTTCATGGCGCAGTTCCGGGTCGAGTGCTGAGGTTGGCTCATCAAACAGCATCATTTTCGGTTTTACTGCCAGCGCACGGGCGATAGCCACACGCTGTTGTTGACCGCCGGACAGTTCAGAAGGGTAGTGATGTGCACGTTCGGCCAGACCCACTTTTGCCAGCAGCTCTTTCGCCAGTTTCTCGGCCTGTTCTTTATTCGCCCCGCGTACGCGCTGCGGTCCGAACATGACGTTTTCCAGTGCCGTCAGATGTGGGAACAGGTAGAACTGCTGAAACACCATTCCGGCTTCCTGACGGATTAAGCGCTCGTCTACCTTCGGATCGTTTACTTTCAGACCATCGACGATCAGATCGCCGGAGGTTATCTCTTCCAGCTTGTTAATGCAGCGCAGCAGGGTAGATTTACCGGACCCGGACGGACCGATAATCACCACCACTTCGCCCTGCTGAATGTTCAGGTCAATATTGTGCAGCACCTGAGTTGGACCAAAGTGCTTAGAAACGTTTTTAAATTCAATCACAGGATTTTCATCCTTCTTTCCAGACGACGCAGAATGAAGCTCAGCACCAGCGTAATGATCAGATAGAACACCGCAACGGCGCTCCAGATTTCCAGTGCGCGGAAGTTACCGGCAATGATTTCCTGGCCCTGACGGGTCAGTTCAGCGACGCCAATGACAATAAACAGCGAGGTATCTTTAATGCTGATGATCCACTGGTTGCCCAGCGGTGGCAGCATACGACGCAGTGCGAGGGGTAAAATAACGTGGCGGATAGTCTCTGTGCGTGAAAGTCCAAGCGCCAAACCGGCTTCGCTGAACCCTTTATGGATTGAGAGCACCGCACCGCGGGTGATTTCCGCAATATAGGCCCCGGAGTTGATCATGATGGTGACAACGGCGGCGCTAAAGGGGTCAATGCGTAAATCGTTAAATGCCATTGGCAGAGCGAAGTAAATAAACATTACCTGCACAACGATTGGCGTACCGCGAATGACTTCGATAAACACCAGCGCTACGTGGTTGGCGATCCAACCGCCGAAAGTGCGCGCAAACCCTGCTGCAAGTCCGATTATCAGACCGCCAGCCAGACCGAGGACCGAGATCCACAGGGTCATTTTGGCGCCTTCAATCAAAAGCGGGATGGCGGGCCAGATGGCACTCCAGTCAAACTGCATATGTCGTTCCTGTTACCGTGGTGTAAATATTCAAATGCCCGTATTGCCGGATGTGCTGTGCTTATCCGGCCTACAGGTCTCAAAAATCCAGGCGTAGGCCCGGTAAGCATCACGCTACCGGGCAACGCTGCCGGTTATTATTTAGGTTCAGTACCGAACCATTTTTTGTAGATTTCGTTGTAAGTACCGTTCTCTTTCAGCGTTTTCAGCGCGCCGTTCACTTTCTCACGCAGGTCGTCGCTGCCTTTCGGGAAGGCGATACCGTACTGCTGGGCTTCCAGCGATTCGCCTACAGCTTTGAACTGACCATTGCCAGCTGTTTTGATGAAGTAAAGAATGTTTGGTGTGTCGTGCAGTACAGCGTCTGCGCGGTTGGTGCCCAGTTCCATATATGCGTTATCGATATTCGGGAACTGACGCAGGTCTTTGGTTTTGATATTCGCTTTCGCATAATCAACGGAACCGGTGCCGCTCTTAACTGCAACGACTTTACCATCCAGATCTTTTACGCTTTTGACGTCGTTGTTATTCGCTTTCACCATCACTAACAGACCGCTTTTGTAGTAGCCGTCGGAGAAGTCGATCGCTTTTTTACGCTCTTCGGTGATGGTGATACCTGCCAGTGCCAGGTCGATATTTTTGGTTTGCAGAGCCGGGATGATGCCGCTGAAATCCATCGGTTTCAGTTCATAATCCAGTTTCAGTTCTTTGGCCACGGCAGCCCACAGATCCACATCAAAACCAACGTATTTGTCACCCTGTTTGAATTCAAACGGTACAAACGCGGTGTCGGTTGCGACAACCAGTTTCTTGTCTGCGGCATGGGAGGACACCGCAAAAGCCAGGGTAAGTGCAGCCAGTGAAACTTTTAATACAGACTTCATAGGATTTCCTTTTATATCCACGGGGCGATCCCCTGCGAGAACATATGGCTTAATGAAAAAATCGTGCCAATTTTGCAACTCATTGTTTTAACAAGAGGGTGTCTCGTTTCTCTGCACAATAAGTAGGGCATAGCGAATAATCTGCACTGTTTTGGGGCACTCATTTGGTGCGAACCAGTCACGGTGCAAACGGTATGACTATTTAGCGTAAAAATTGTTGATAAAACAATCTTTCGTTAACGATTGTGTGAGGTGATTATTACAAATAATTTACTTTGGAGTGACGAATGATCAATGTTATGCACCATAGATGTGCAAAACCCCCGCCGGAGCGAGGGTTATATAGGTAATTCTTATGTCTGCTGTTACTCAATGTTGGCTTCGATAAACCACAGGAATTTATCGAGGTCGCGAGAAGCTGCGGTAAAGATATCCGCGGTATCTTCGTCTTTTGCTTCGCTGATAGCTTTACGTACGCTGTTTGCAACTACGGCATAACGTTCGGCCAGCTCTTTTAAGTGGTCCTGTACGCTATGGATATCCAGCGGGTAACTTTTCAGAGGCGTTTTGCTGTTAATAACCTGAGTTGTGCCCAGTGCCACACCGCCCAACTGTACGGCGCGTTCAGCCATGGTGTCGAGGTGATCGGTCAGAGCTGTACGGAAGCCATCCAGCATTTCATGTACTGCAATGAAGTTTGCACCGCGCATGTTCCAGTGAGCCTGTTTGGTGATCAATGACAGGTCAATGAACTGGATTACTTGCTGATTCAGCAGTTCTACGGTCGCTTTCTTTTCGCTATCAGACACATCGTTGCGGGTATAAAGGAGGGCGGATGCTTTTGTTTTTACCAGTTTCGCGGTACTCATATTTTCATATCCTCTTGATATTTATGTCCCAACTCTTCAACGGAATTAAGTATAGCGCTAAATTTGGATTTTTGTTTCCGGTGTTGCCTATCACTTTAATAGTGAAGACGAGGGTGAATATAAAATATCAAATAAAATCAATGTGATGAGGGTTTTGTTGCTTGCGTGGTGTTATTTTTATGTTAATTTTAAGATTAAATGAAATATGCGGATGAGAAAATTATATTTATTAGAATTATTATCACGCAGATTTACAATTGGATATTCTGCATGATTATGCAAACCATGCAGAATAATACGTGGTTAATTCACGTCGACTTGTTTTATTTGTGGCTCTTTACGAATAGTGAGCGTAGAGCCCATTGATGCGACAATAATGGCGCCCAGAGCGAGCGTCTGGATAAGCGTCAGCGTTTCACCGAGGAAGATCATTCCGGAAACCGCTGCCAGCGCGGGTTCCATGCTCATCAATGTACCGAAAGTACGTGTAGGCAGGCGCGTCAAAGCAATCATCTCCAGCGAATAGGGAAGCGCAGTAGAGAGGACTGCAATGGCCAGACCTAACGGCAGAATGGACCAGTGCCACAGGGCATCTCCGGCCTGGAGTGCGCCGATTGGAACAAATACCAGTGCTGCAATGAATGACCCTACCGCGACGGTTGCCGGACCGTGTTCCGCCCCGGCTCGCTGCCCGGTAAGAATATAGATGGCCCAGCAGGCGCCAGCCCCCAGCGCCAGCGCTGCGCCGGTTAAATCTACGTGAGAAACGTCCTGACCCAGAGGCAGCAGGAACCAAAGCCCGAGCACTGCCAACGCAACCCAAATGAAATCCACCGGGCGTCGGGATGAAAACAGCGCTACCGCGAGCGGGCCGGTAAATTCCAGCGCCACGGCGATTCCCAGTGGGACGGTTTGGATAGACAGGTAGAAAAGATAGTTCATCCCGCCCAGAGACAGGCCATAAAACAGTAGCGGCAGGCGTTGTTCTTTGGCGAATCGTAAACGCCAGGGCTTAAAGAAAGCGATAAGAATGAGCGTACCCAGCGCAAGGCGCAGCGCGGTAACGCCCGGCGCACCGACGAGTGGGAACAACGATTTTGCCAGTGATGCTCCGCTTTGAATGGAGGACATAGCAATAAGCAAAACCAAAATAGGCAACCAGACTGGCGCTTTACGTGACAACCCCGGCATCCTTTCTCCTGTCAAATGATGATTACACGTCTCCATCTGTGCCACGCTTCAGCATTGTTCCGACGCAGATGATTTTATGTATAGAAAAGTAAAACAGCGAGTGTAATGGAATTACGCTCAACTGGTTGAGTATTCGTTGAAAAAAAAATTGCTCAGTTCCGTACAATGGCATGAAAATGATGGATTAATAATCTGTGTGATTAGGAATGTTCTGGATGAATGTGCCATATTGTGCGCGCAATAATGGTATTTTCAGTTGAAAAAGTGATGTTAATTGAAAGAGATAGCGGGTTTTTGAAATGTTCTGTTACATGAAAGACCCCGTTAGACATCGCGAATCGCAAAGAGTTTCCCATCAATTTTTGGTATATTTAAAACTTAAGATTTACTTGAAGCACATTTGAGGTGGTTATGAAAAAAATTGCATGTCTTTCAGCACTGGCCGCTGTTCTGGCTTTCTCCGCAGGTACTGCTGTAGCTGCTACTTCTACCGTTACCGGTGGTTACGCTCAGAGCGATGCTCAGGGCGCAGCGAACAAAATGAACGGTTTCAACCTGAAGTATCGCTACGAGCAGGACAACAACCCGCTGGGTGTTATCGGTTCCTTCACTTACACTGAAAAAGATCGTACCGATGCTTCTGGCGACTACAACAAAACCCAGTACTACGGCATCACTGCTGGTCCGGCTTACCGTCTGAACGACTGGGCAAGCATCTATGGTGTAGTGGGTGTTGGTTACGGTAAATTCCAGAACGCAGCATCTCCGGCTGACAACCACAGCACCAGCGACTACGGTTTCTCTTACGGTGCTGGTCTGCAGTTCAACCCGATCGAAAACGTTGCTCTGGACTTCTCCTACGAGCAGAGCCGTATTCGTAGCGTTGACGTTGGCACCTGGATTGCTGGCGTGGGTTACCGCTTCTAATCACTTCGGTGATATGAAAAATCCGCCTCTTGGGGCGGATTTTTTTTGCGTGTAATGCAGGAAGGAATGTCGTTGTAGGCCTGATAAGCGCAGCGCAGCGCATCAGGCATCGGTAGCAAAATGTCTTATCCGGCCTACAAGCGTATTATTTGGTTGAGAAAATATCGGTACCCAGATGGTTGTAATCCACCTTCTGCAGTTTGAAGTTGGTGATGTACACCGGCCCGGCTTTTTTCTCTGAGATAAAGCGGTAGCTGTTGGTGATTTCTTTTGCGCTTATCCCCGTCCACTGCGAGAAAAAGCTGAGGAAATCATTGGCGGAGCGACGAGCTTTAATCACCCGATGCGCTTTATCATCGCTCGACAGCACCATGAAAGGCACCTGGAAATTCTGCTGGAACTGATCGTCATGCGCCAGGTACTGCACCTCTTTTCCCCGCTCTTTAAACGCGAGGCCATGATCGGAGAAATAGACCATCGAGAAGCTATTTCCGCTGTTACGTAACTGCTCGTAAAGCTGGCGCAGCAGGTCATCCGTCTGCGTCATGGTGTACAGATAACAAGATGTCTCTTTTGACTGGACGAAAGTCTCGTATTTACCCTGCGTTCGGTCACAGGCCTGCGGATGCGAGCCCATTAAATGCAGCACGATGAGCTGTGGCTGGGTGCGCTCGGTTGCCAGCACCTGGGCAGTCATCTTCAACAGCGCTTCGTCACGGGTGTTTTTATCCGCTTCGAAGTCACCGCTTTTGAGGAACTGAACCTCATCAGCGCGCTTCGCAATGCTGGCGATGGCCGTATCGTATTCACCAATCTGTCCCTGATTGGAAAACCACCATGTCTGAAAGCCCGCGCGGTTAGCCAGGGTGACAAAGTTATCCTGGAACTGGGGTTTATTATCCACTACCCGATTAAGCGTTAAGCCGAGCGATTTTTGCGTTGAACCGCTGGCAGCAATGTAATCCGCGAAGATATAGCCGTTAACGGAGCTGGCAAACGGGGTGTTATCCCAGTGACCGCCAAACGCGCCTAACGCATCGCGGCGGGCGCTTTCACCGATTACCACGACGTAGGTGTGATACTTCGGTTTAACGGCGGTTACCGTCCAGCTGTCTTTTACGCTCGACAGTTTCGCCATACGCTCTTGTTCGTCGAGCACTTCGTTGTTATTGACGATAACGTCCTTGGCGAAACGGAAAACCGGATAGCCAGTGTCTTTCAGCTTGAACACGCCGCCCCAGGCCAGGTTCTGTACCGGGGTAACAAAGAATGCGACAACGCTAAACAGCAAACAAATGCTGTCGAACTTATTCCAGCTGCGCTGCTGCACATCTTTTTTACGGCGTACGGCGATAACGCCAAGGGCAAAAATAAACACCCCAACCAGATAACTGTACCAGGGGAAGATGGTCAGGATCTCGGTTGACTCTTCCATATTGGTTGAGTGCAGCGCCAGCAAGGTATTGAAGTTCGGTGAGCCGTAAGCCTGGCCGAACGGAAAGTACATTGCCGCAATGAGTGAGCAAATGCCAATCAGTGCCTTCTGCGCGCGCGGCGCGCTACGCCACAGCAGCATCAATATACAGGTGAAAGCAACGCTATAGAGCAGGCTAAGCGGATAGCCCAGAGCAAGGTTTATTAGCAGAGACTGTAAGAAATAGAGGCCAGTCCACGGACTAATTGCCCGGCTACGAGCAATGATTGAATCTTTGAGGGTTAAATTCATATGCCACTGTTACAAAAACGCCATGTGCTTACCCTGGCGCTAAGGGTCATTGCCTGCCTGAGAGAGCGAGAAGAGGGATAGGGTCCGCATCCGCGAGCCGCAATATACGCAGGGCTGCGAAAAGATAGAGTGTGCGCAAGAGAAGGTCAACTACTACAAAGAAATTGTTTTGCGAGGGACGTGGCAAAACTGACAAAAAGAAGGGTTATTGAGACGAAAACCACCACCGTACCCGAATGACGGCAGGAAAATGAAGCGGCGTACCGCGACGCCGCATTATTTTTCTGAAGGTTTATCCTGCTCTGGTTTGCTGTTAATCATGTCACACAGCATAGAGATCAGCATCAACCGTACTTTAAAGGGAGAGTGACTAAACACGCGTATGCACCTCTTAAATTCATTCATGTAAACCTCCTGACTTCACAATCCCATCAGTCCTTGAGGGATGTCTTTATTATATACAGATATAGCACAGGCTATATTATATAGCTATTGCTAAAACGTTAATTTTTTGTGCCCACGCAACTCTGGTTTACAATGAGCGCTCTCTAATCAGATGCCGTTAACGCGTCACAGTAACGAGGAAGCAGAATGAGTCGTCGCGCAGGTATGCCAACAACAAAAAAAGTGACGCAATTGGTGAATGTCGAAGAACACGTTGAAGGATTTCGTCAGGTCCGGGAGGCGCATCGCCGCGAACTGATTGATGACTACGTAGAGCTGATTTCCGATCTCATTATTGAGGTGGGTGAAGCGCGCCAGGTGGATATGGCCGCACGACTTGGGGTTTCCCAGCCGACGGTTGCTAAAATGCTTAAGCGCCTTGCTTCAGTCGGATTGATTGAAATGATCCCGTGGCGTGGGGTGTTTTTAACCGCAGAAGGTGAACGACTAGCCCAGGAGAGCCGGGAACGTCATCAGATTGTGGAAAATTTCCTGTTGATGTTAGGCATCAGCCCGGAAATTGCCCGTCGCGACGCGGAGGGGATGGAGCATCACGTCAGTAAGGAAACGCTGGAGGCTTTTAGCCGGTTTACGCAACAGCAAGGAACTGGCTCTGAATGAGTTTTCCTTTATTACGTGCCTTACAGCGCGATCGTTTTTTCCAGCTGTTAATCATCGTTGGGGTTGTACTGAGTCTGTTCACGCCATTTACGCCCCGGTCCTGGTCAGGGGCAATTGACTGGCACACGATTATCACGCTTAGCGGGCTGATGTTACTGACCAAAGGCGTGGAGCTAAGCGGTTATTTCGATGTGTTAGGGCGCAAGATGACCCGCCGCTTCAAAACAGAGCGCCAGCTGGCGATATTTATGGTGCTGGCGGCGGCGTTGTTGTCGACGTTTCTGACCAACGACGTTGCATTGTTTATTGTTGTTCCGCTGACCATCACCCTGAAAAAATTATGTGCCATTCCGGTGAATCGCCTGATTATCTTTGAGGCGCTGGCGGTAAACGCCGGATCGTTGCTCACGCCAATAGGTAATCCGCAAAACATTCTGATGTGGGGACGCTCAGGCTTATCGTTTACCGCGTTTACCTGGCAAATGGCGCCGCTTGCGGGGGCCATGATGCTGACGCTGGTGGTGCTGTGCTGGTTCAGTTTCCCGCATAAAGCGTTGCACTATCATACCGGTACGCGCGCGCCTGACTGGCAACCACGCCTGGTATGGAGCTGTCTGGCGCTGTATATCATCTTCCTGGCGGCGCTGGAGTTAAAGCAAGAGCTGTGGGGTCTGGCGATTGTGGCGGCAGGGTTCATGGTGCTGGCGCGTCGCGTGATCCTCAGCGTGGACTGGACGTTGCTGTTAGTGTTTATGGCGATGTTCATTGATGTGCATTTGTTGACGCAGCTCCCGGCCTTGCAGGGCATTACCCACCAAGTTGGCACGCTCTCAGCGCCGGGACTTTGGTTGACGGCTATTGGCCTGTCGCAGTTTATCAGTAATGTGCCGAGTACGATTTTGCTGCTGAACTATGTCCCGCCGACGCTGTTGCTGGCCTGGGCGGTTAATGTGGGCGGCTTCGGGCTGTTGCCGGGATCGCTGGCGAATCTCATTGCGTTACGGATGGCAAACGACCGACGGATCTGGTGGCGTTTTCATTGGTATTCGGTACCGATGCTGATATGGGCGTCGCTGGTGGGGTATGGTTTGCTGCTGTTGATGTAATTGATGTGGTGTGCCGGATGGCGGTTGGCGCCTAATCCGGCCTACTGCGTTGGTAGGCCCGATAAGCGTAGCGCCATCGGGCATATATAGCAGATTAGTTCAAACGAACCGGCATACCTGAACGGTTCTGTACCGCCTGCTCAACGACGGCCTGATCGACGTCAGACTGACCGGTGATGCTGGTAATGCTCTTGGTCAGGGTAATCGGTACGATTTCTCCGCCTTCGAATTGTGCTTCAGTCGTAGACAGTGGGTTATGTACTTCGATGTAACGGCTGCCGTCTGGTTCGGTAGTGGCTTTTACCGGCTCATCGATAAACTGTACGCGGGTGCCGACTGGCACATTTTCAAACAGGAATTTGATGTCGTCGTTACGCAGACGCACGCAACCGTGGCTGACGCGTAAGCCTACGCCGAAGTTAGCATTGGTGCCGTGGATAGCATACAGGCGACCGATATATAGCGCGTACAGTCCCATCGGGTTATCCGGACCTGCCGGAACAACGGCTGGCAGCGGTTCGCCCGCAGCGCGGTATTCCGCATGCATTTTCGCCGTTGGCGTCCAGGTTGGGCCCGCTTTTTTACGTTCTACTTTGGTGGTCCAGTTGATTGGCGTGTCTTTGCCCAGCTGGCCGATACCGATCGGCAGAACAATTACGGTGTTGGTGCCTTTCGGGTAGTAGTACAGACGCATTTCAGCGCTGTTGATAACAATACCTTCATGCACGGTATCCGGCAGGATCAACTGCTGAGGAATGTTCAGCACGGTGCCGCCTTTCGGCAGGAAGGTATCCACGCCCGGGTTGGCTTCCAGCATGTTAGACAGACCCATCTGATACTCTGCCGCAAAATACTCCAGCGGTTGGGTGTTGCCTTCAGGAATAGTAATGACCTGGTTTTGGCCAATCAAACGGCTACCATCAGTCGGCAGCGGGTACGTGACGGCTGAAGCGGTATTACAAAAACCAACTATTGCGAGTGCCGCCGCGAAAAGCGTTGTTAATTTCATATTCATATTCATGTATGCGAGATTCAGTGCCAGGCAGGCTAGTGGGTTGAGATTTATGTAGTGTTGGGCACGCATTATATGTGCAATCTGAGCAACAAGGAATTCGGATGTGTACTAAATCACATTTTTTTCCTTTTGGTTTCACTTTTTCCCTTCCGCATGAAGACGCGATCTTCTTGCAGACTTATGGCATAATAAGCGGTTTGTCACATATTTCTTTCTCTTTCAGGATACGCCAGTGTTAGTTTCCAGCAACGTCACCATGCAGTTCGGCAGTAAGCCGCTGTTTGAAAATATTTCCGTCAAATTTGGCGGCGGCAACCGTTACGGCCTGATTGGCGCGAACGGTAGCGGTAAATCCACTTTTATGAAAATTCTCGGCGGCGACCTCGAACCGACGCTGGGTAACGTTTCCCTCGATCCTAACGAGCGCATTGGTAAGCTGCGCCAGGATCAGTTCGCCTTTGAAGAGTTCACCGTGCTCGACACCGTGATCATGGGTCACGCTGAACTGTGGGAAGTGAAGCAGGAGCGCGATCGCATATACGCTCTGGCCGAGATGAGCGAAGAAGACGGCTATAAAGTTGCTGACCTCGAAGTTCAGTATGGCGAAATGGACGGCTACTCTGCGGAAGCGCGTGCGGGTGAACTGCTGCTGGGCGTAGGTATTCCGGTAGAACAGCATTACGGCCCGATGAGCGAAGTCGCACCCGGCTGGAAGCTGCGTGTGCTTCTGGCGCAGGCGCTGTTCTCTAACCCGGACATTCTCCTGCTCGACGAACCAACGAACAACCTGGATATCGACACCATCCGTTGGCTGGAGCAGACGCTGAACGAGCGTGACAGCACCATGATCATCATTTCGCACGACCGTCACTTCCTGAACATGGTCTGTACGCACATGGCGGATCTGGACTACGGCGAACTGCGTGTTTATCCGGGTAACTACGACGAATACATGACGGCGGCAACCCAGGCGCGTGAACGTCTGCTGGCCGATAACGCCAAGAAGAAAGCACAGATTGCCGATCTGCAATCCTTCGTCAGCCGCTTTAGCGCCAACGCGTCTAAATCTCGACAGGCGACTTCTCGTGCGCGTCAGATTGATAAGATTAAGCTCGACGAAGTGAAGGCATCCAGCCGTCAGAACCCGTTCATCCGCTTCGAACAGGATAAGAAACTGTTCCGTAACGCGCTGGAAGTGGAAGCGCTGGCGAAAGGTTTTGATGAAGGCCCGCTGTTTAAAAACTTCAACCTGCTGCTGGAAGTAGGGGAGAAGGTTGCCATCATTGGTGCCAACGGCGTGGGTAAATCCACCATGCTGAAAACGTTGGTTGGCGACTTGCAGCCGGACAACGGTACCGTTAAGTGGTCTGAAAACGCCCAGGTCGGTTACTACGCGCAGGATCATGAATATGAGTTCGAAAACGATCTGACTGTTTTCGAATGGATGAGTCAGTGGAAGCAGGAAGGCGATGATGAGCAGGTAGTACGTAGCTTCCTTGGTCGTCTGCTGTTCAGCCAGGACGATATCAAGAAACCTGCGAAAGTGCTCTCCGGTGGTGAAAAAGGACGCATGCTGTTCGGTAAGCTGATGATGCAGAAACCGAATATTCTGGTTATGGATGAACCGACCAACCACCTGGATATGGAATCTATCGAGTCGCTGAACATGGCGCTGGAAATGTACCAGGGCACGCTGATCTTCGTTTCTCACGACCGTGAGTTCGTCAGCTCGCTGGCAACCCGCGTGATTGAAATTACGCCGGAACGCGTAATCGACTTCACCGGTAACTACGAAGATTACCTGCGTAGCAAAGGCGTCGAATAATTATCCCGTCGTGCTCGTGTTACAGGTGTGCTGGTTGCACCTGTAACACGAGATACTTAGGGATAAGGGTATATAAAATTAAACAATCCCCAGCGCGCGTTTGCCGTGGATATTCAAATCCTCCAGCGTGAAGCGTCCTTCCCAGTTAGTTTCATAATCCTCCCGTGGAAAATCACCCGGCGACGCACCTTTTTCCAGCGCGGCCTTCACTTTGTGGGCGTAGGCCAGATTCTTTTCGCACATAGGTGCGGCAGGAATGTACATCACGTTACCCCAACCCTGCTGATTTTCCACCGGTGCGACGGAGTGAATCACATCACAATGCCACCAGACGGAGTCTCCGGCGTCCAGTTGTGGAATGCTGGTTAACGCTTCAATCAGCAGAGGATGCCATTGCGTGGAAATCGGCAGCACCCGGCCGGGCGCAACGCCGCAAAGTTCATCTTCTGGCACATCGTCAAGCAATGGGCGTAACAGCACATACGCCATCGCTTCAGGGATCGGGACCACATGCAACAATCCCTGACCTGGCAGCATATCGGACAATGCAGTCCAGCCCTGGAAGGTACGGAATACCGAACATTTGGTGGTGTTATCCACCGTGTACTCTTCTACCTCGGTGCGATGCGCCGCCTGCCACGGATCGTAATCTTCCAGCTTGCCATTGAAAACATGAGCAAAGACCTGCTGATATGCCGGAAGAAGCCAGCGTTCCAGCGCGCCGGAATCCGTATGCGCGCCCAGCCCTTTGGACGTGGTTCCCGGCGGTCGACGGCGAATGCGGTCAGGGTAAATAACGCTGATATCCGGGTTAAACCATTGTTTACCTTCGCTTGTAAAGGTCCACAAACGATTGAGGAACGACTGTGCATTGGCCATTTCTTCACTCTGGCGGGCCTGCATCTGCGCCTGGGACCAGTAGATGGGGTAGATTTCAGGCCGTGATGCGCTCAGAGTACCGAAGAAATTATCGCCGGGTCCTTTATAGACGTCGTCAAAGTGGTTGCGGTCCAGATAGTCCAGCATTGAGCTGTCCCATCCGAGAGCCTGTTCGCGAGGGAAATGACCTTTAATGACTGCGCATCCGCGACGCTTAATTTCTTCACGCTGCTCTGCACTTACGTGGCCCGCTTTGATATCTGCATAAGATATCACCGGCCACACCGGGGCACCTTGCGCTTTGAGGGCGTTGATTTCCGCCACGCGGGTGGCGATAGCATCGCTCAACTGATTGAAGATTAACTGAACATCCCCAAGCTGTGCCCGCAGTTGCTGTTTCATCTGCCGGATTGCCGCTTTGTGATCGGCGGGCAGCGTGTCGCTGGTAAAAGTAAAAGCCATATCCACCTCGCATTAACTTTCATTCGAAACTTAACTAACTTACAGATGATAATATAAGTTAAAATTTAGTTAACGCAAGTTTAAAACTTGATGGAGTGAGCAAAATAGAAAAAGAGTGAAAACCGGGATGAGGGATACCCCGGTTGGCAGGATTAGACGTTAAAAGGGGAGGTGTTATCCAGCACAGCCTGAATTACGTTCAGCGCGCCCTGATGGTTATTGTCGTCGGTCTGATAGCGAGCAATCGCTTTGATATTCTCTGCCGCGTTGGCCATGGCGAAAGAGTAGTGCGCCATTTTCAGCATTTCCGCGTCGTTTCCGCTATCGCCAATGGCGACTACGTTTTGCGGTGACAGGTTCCAGCGTTTAAGCAGGCGGCTGATCCCGTTGGCTTTATGTAGGCCCGGAATGATCAGATCGATAAACCCGAAGCCGCTGGTGACGGGCTTCATAATGCCGTCCAGCGCAGCATGCAGGTGATCGATAACCAATGGGATTTGTTGGTCCGGTAAATTTAGCGAGAACTTGAACAGCACATCATCGATATCCTGATAATCCTTTACGGGTTTCAGGCGATGGTAGTGTTTTGACATCAATGCGACAAAGGACTCTGGCGCATTTTCGCTAACGTAAGCGCTTTGCAGCCCGCAAGCCACAAAGTTGAGCTGCTTATCTTTTAGCAGTTCACCAATGACAATACGGGATTCGTGGCGGGTAAGCTCGCCGTGAAACAGCTGCTTGCCATGCTCATAAACCAGCGCGCCATTCTCAGCGACAAACGATATTTCGTCTTTAAGCTCCGGGAAAAAGGAGATCAACTGGTAATACTGGTTGCCGCTGGCCACGACAAATTCGATATTTCGTTTTTTCAGTTCCAGATACTGCGCCATAAAACGTGCACGATCGTATTTCTTGGCGTCGTCGAGAAAAGTTCCGTCCATATCGGTGACGATAACTTTGATGGTCATAAAGATAGGCTCCTGGCGATTACTGCAACCAGAAACATTCTAATAACAATGTGACCTGTAGCACAAATTTAATTTCGAATGAAAGTAAAAAGCCGGATGGTAGCTTCGCCTTACCCGGCTACGGGGAGAGTCGTTGTAGGCCGGATAAGCGTCAGCGCATCCGGCTACGGGGAGAATCGTTGTAGGCCGGATAAGCGTCAGCGCATCCGGCAATGGGTAGGGTAGCGTGCCGGATGGCGGTGTGGAATCTCATCCGGCCGACAATATTGTTTACAGCATATGTTCAGTACGCGCGATGATGTCGTCTTGCGCATCCGGAGAAAGCGCAGTGAAGAAGGCGGAATAACCTGCTACACGGACCACCAGGTCACGATATTGATCCGGGTGTTTTTTTGCTTCCAGCAGCGTTTCACGGGAGACAATGTTGTACTGAATATGCCAGCCTTTGTGCTCTTCGAAGAAGGTACGCAGCAGGATCATCAGCTTTTGCTTATCGGATTCATTTTCCAGCGTGGCCGGGTTGAGCTTCTGATTTAACAGCACGCCGCCGAGAATCGAACCGGTCGGCAGTTTACCCACCGAACCAATTACCGCCGTTGGGCCGAGATGGTCCGTACCGGAAGCCGGGCTTGCGCCTTCTGCCAGCGGAGTGTGTGCTTTACGGCCATCCGGCGTTGCCATCGTTGCTGCGCCGAACGGCACGTTTGCCGAAATAGACGAGGTCCCGGCGTAGTAATTGCCGCCAACCGGGCCACGTCCGTAACGCGGATTATGATACTGTTTCAGTTCATTGATATAGGTCTGATAAGCGCGGGCCAGCAGCGTATCAACGCTATCGTCATCGTTGCCGTATTTCGGCGCGCCGTTGATCAGCCGTTGGCGTAACTGCTCATGGGTCAGACCGTCAAAATCATCGGCCAGCGCAGCGGCCAGCTGTTGTTGACCAATAGCGCCCTGTTCAAAGACCAGTTTCTTCACTGCTGCCAGGCTGTTACCGAGGTTGGCAATACCCACCTGCAAACCCGATACCCAGTCATACTTCGCGCCGCCTTGCTTAATGCTTTTCGCCCGTTCAATGCAGTCGTCTACCAGCGCGGAACACAGAATATCGTGCACGTTCTCTTCCAGCATGGTGTCGACGACATACTCAATTTCTATGGATTTACGCGTGTAGTAACGGATCTGCGTATCCCAGGCATCCATCACTTCGTCGAAATTGTTGAAGTTACCAGCCGAGAGCGCTTTTTCCTGTGGCAGAAAGACTTTGCCACTGGTGGCATCGCGCCCACCTTCCAGTGCCGCCAGCATCACGCGGGCAAAGTTAATAAAGCTCATGCCGGTGCAACGGTAGCCCCATTTCCCGCCAACGGCGGTTTCGATACACCCAATGGCCGCATAGTCATAGGCATCCTGCGGTTCAATACCCAACTTAATGAATTCCGGTATGACGATTTCATCGTTGTTAAAGGCTGGCATCCCGAAACCGCAGCGGATCACCTGCACGCAGGCATCAAGGAAGTCATTACTCATCCCCGCGTGATAACGCACGCTCAGGTTTGGCTGCGTAGAACGCAGACGACCACATGACTCCAGAATCGCGTAGGAGAGCGGGTTGACGGCATCCATCGGCTGGCCGTTGACCAGGTTTTGACCACCAATGGTCACGTTCTGATACAGCGGACTGCCCGCCGAGGCTTTCGAATGGGAGCCGGAACGGATTTTGTTCACTTCCAACAGTTTCAACCAGCAGCTGTGCAACAGTTCAATAGCGTGCTCACGATCAAGACTCTGGTTCAGTTCAACGTCACGACGATAGAACGGATAGAGGTATTGATCCATACGACCAAACGACACCGAGTGACCGTTTGATTCAATTTGCAGGATCAGCTGGATGAAATAGCATAACTGCAATGCCTGCCAGAACGTTTTTGGCGGTTCATGGGCGATCACATCGCAGTTTTCCGCCATGGTCAGCAGTTCATCTCGACGGCTGGTGCGGGTTTCCGTGGACGCCATTTTACGCGCCAGCGCGGCAAAGCGCTCAATGTGCAGACTGACGGCTTCCAGCACGATATCAATCGCTTTCAGGAACTGATCGCCATGGAGGTCTTCCAGACATGTCAGATTGATGCGGGAGCGACGTTCATCGACTTTGTGACGCAGGCCGTCGAGACCTTTTTCCAGCAGCAGCGGGAAGTTTACCGCCAGGTGTGCGTCGCCGGAGGTCATGTTACCTTCGGCTTTGATAATGCCGGTTTCCAGCAGCCCTTTCTGCTCATCAGTGAACATCCCGTAGCAGCGATCCTGCAAGGTTTGACCACGCCACCATGGGCACACCTCATGCAATACACGTTTGTTCTCTTCGCTTACCGCAAAGCCTGCGCCCGGTCTGTCGGCGAGGTCGTCGATCTCTTTTTCAATCCACGAGACGGTGTATTCCGGGAAAATAGGCGCGGCACGCACTTCGCTTGCCTGGTTACCAATGATCAGTTCGTCATGTTTGATCCAGATGGTGCGTTCCGCCAGATGATGGGCCAGAGCCAGCGCGCGGCGTACCGGGATCGGCTTATCCAGGTGTTGCTGATACATCTCGGTATAGTGCTGGGCGCGCTCGGTACAAACCGGTGGTTTCACGATGTGGATCAGGGCCGTTTTATGCGCTTTGATACGGTCGCTGAGTGTGTCCAGTTTCAGAGTGGTCATGGCAATTATCCTCGTAGGGTCGCAGTTAAACCTTTAAGGCTGGCGTACTGCTGGGCAAATTCGAGCAGTGCTGGCGCATCAAGCGGTTTATCCGGTGCGTTGTAGGGTTGACTGAGTAAGTGGTATTTGTTGATGCCCAGGGTGTGGTAGGGCAAGAAATGGATCTCACCGACGTGAAGCTCATCGGCGGCAAAATCGGTAATGGCCTGAATAGCGGCTTCGTCTGCGTTGAATCCCTGAATCAGCGGTACGCGGATAATCATTTTTTTACCGGCGGCAGCCAGTTTTTTTAGATTTTCCAGTACGCGAGAGGCACGCCCATCGGTCCATTGTTTAAACGGCGCATCTGCAACGTGTTTTAGATCTGCCAGAAACAGATCGACGTCAGGTAATGATGGTTCAATATACTTCCACGGGACATGCAAACAGGTTTCCACCGCGGTATGAATGCCTGCGTCGTGGCTGGCTTTGAGCAAAGCAGCTGCCAGCTCTGGCTGCATAAACGGTTCACCGCCGGACAGGGTGAGGCCTCCGCCACTGCGGTCGTAAAACGGTTTATCTCGCAATACGGTCGCCATGATATCGTCCACGCTTTTTACCTCTCCGCAGACGGTTAACGCCTGAGTCGGACAGCAGTCGGTCAGTACGGTGAGAGCGTCATCGGTCAGTTTTTCGCGATGAATAAGTAATCCGCCCAGCGCCCGTTCAATCACGGTGGGTGCAGCCTGAGCACAGAGATCGCAACCGTCGAGGCACAAACGCGCGTCATAAAGCAGGTCCTGCGTGCGGGCGCGGCTTTCCGGATTCTGGCACCACCGACAGCCCAGGGAGCATCCCTTAAGGAACACCACGGTACGAATACCGGGGCCATCATGCGTGGAGTAGCGCTGGATATTGAAAATCATAAGCGACCTCTTTTCTTTCGTATAAAGATTAAATTACTTTCGAATGAAAGTTATATTGACATGCGTCAACTAACAGTGAGGTTTCGCCGTGCTACCTTTTATTCATGCTAATTATTCGTTTGAGGAAAGGTTATGGAACTCTATTTAGATACGTCTGATGTTGATGCGGTAAAAGCTCTGGCGCGCATTTTCCCGCTGGCAGGGGTGACCACTAACCCGAGCATTGTGGCGGCAGGGAACCAGACGCTGGAAGTACTACTGCCGCAACTGCAGGAAGCGATGGGAGGGCAAGGCCGTCTGTTTGCTCAGGTGATGGCGACCACCGCCGAAGGTATGGTCAGCGATGCGCGTAAGCTGCGGGCAATCATTGCTGATATCGTGGTCAAAGTGCCGGTGACAGCAGAAGGTCTGGCGGCTATAAAATTGCTGAAAGAAGAAGGGATCCCGACGTTAGGTACTGCGGTATACGGTGCAGCTCAAGGGTTATTGGCTGCTCTGGCGGGTGCTGAATACGTTGCGCCATACGTTAACCGCGTGGATGCGCAAGGAGGGGATGGCATTCAGACGGTGGCCGACCTGCAGACGTTACTGAAAATGCATGCCCCGCACGCCAAAGTACTGGCAGCCAGTTTTAAAACACCGCGTCAGGCACTGGATTGTCTGCTGGCGGGCTGCGAGTCCATCACGCTACCGCTGGACGTTGCTCAGCAGATGATTAGCTCTCCGGCGGTTGATGCTGCCGTCGCGAAGTTTGAGCACGACTGGCAGAGCGCATTCGGTCGCACGTCGATCTGATGCTGTTGCCGGGTGGTGCTAACGCTTACCCGGCCTACGTTCGAGCCGTTGTAGGTCGGGTAAGGCGAAGCCGCCACCCGACTTTTTTACTGCCCGCAAACCTCACACCCCGGGTTGCGCATCAGCTTCATTTCGCGAAACTGGCAGGTCATGGCATCGTACATGACGATTTTTCCGGATGCCGGTTTACCGTAGTTTGCCAGTAGCTTAATGGCTTCCATCGCCTGTAACGATCCAATCACGCCGATCAGCGGGGCCATCACACCGGCTTCTACGCAGGTCAGGGCATTTTCACCGAACAGACGACTCAGGCAACGGTAGCAGGGCTCACCGTCCTGGTATGTAAATACGGTAATTTGTCCTTCCATGCGAATAGCTGCACCAGAAACCAGCGGGACTCTGGCGGCAAAACATCCGGCATTCAGCTGATTGCGGATGCTGACGTTATCCGTACAGTCCAGCACCAAATCGTGTTCGGCAATAAGCGCGTGAATCTCGCTATCGTCAAGCAGCGCATTCACCGGCGTAATGGCGATATAAGGGTTAATCCGCGCTAGCGCGTCACGGGCGGATAGCACTTTGGGTTGCCCGACGGTTGCATCGCTGTGCAGCGTCTGGCGTTGGAGGTTCGACACGGAGACCGTGTCAAAATCGAGCAGGGTTAAATGTCCGACGCCAGCGCCCGCAAGGTACTGAGTTGCTGCGCATCCCAGTCCCCCCAGACCAACGACCAGTACCCGCGCATCTTGGAGCGCTTCCTGACCTTCGAAATCGAAGCCGCGCAGAATGATTTGCCGGTTATAGCGCATCATCTCCTGGTCGCTGAGTTCTGCCATTACAGGCCTCCAAACAGTGCGTTAAACGGCTCGACCTCAACCCATTCTCCGGCCTCAACGTTACCGCGATCGCGCTCCAGCACGATAAAGCAGTTGCCCTGGCTAAAGGAGCTAAAAATATGCGAGCCCTGGTGTCCGGTGGTGGTGACTTCCAGTTCGCCTTCCGCGGTACGCTGCAATACACCGCGCTGAAAATCCAGACGCCCTGGTGTTTTCTTCAGGCGTGAGGCTGTGCGCACGCACTGGCGCGGAGGTAACCCACAGGCGGTGTTTCCGCTGAGTTTCGCCAGCAGCGGTTGCACCAGCTGATAAAAGGTGAGGGCCGCAGAAACCGGATTACCCGGCAGGCCGCAAAACCAGCTGTTGCTCAGTTTACCAAACGCGAACGGTTTACCGGGTTTGATGGCCAGCTTCCAGAAGGCAATTTCTCCCAGCTCTTCCAGAATGGTTTTGGTGTAATCCGCTTCGCCTACCGAAACGCCACCAGAGCTGATGACGACATCGGCCTGGCTGTCGGCTTCGATAAATGCGGCTCGCAGCGCGTTTGGATCGTCGCGAATAATTCCTAAGTTGATCACTTCGCAGCCCAGCTGCTGCAGCATCAGGTGAACGGTCAGACGGTTTGTGTCATAAATCTGCCCGTCGCCCAGCGGTTGACCCGGCAGTTGCAGCTCATCACCGGTGGAGAACAATGCCACGCGAACTTTGCGAACGACCGGTACTTCGGCAATGCCGAGCGAGGCCAGAACAGGAAGCTCGGCGGTTGTCAGACGAGTTCCGGTAGGGAATACCACCGCGCCGTTTGCTATATCTTCACCGCGCAGACGAATATTTTGTCCGCTGCGGACCTCGGCGGTAAAACGCACACCGTCGTCAGTTTGTTCCGTTTGCTCCTGCATCACCACCGCTTCACAACCGGCAGGCATCGGGGCACCGGTCATAATGCGGATGCAGGTTCCCGCAGGCCACTCGCCGTGGAATGGTTGACCAGCAAAGGCTTTGCCAGCCACCGCAAGAGGCTGGTCTGATTGTAAATCGGCTAATCGCACCGCATAGCCATCCATTGCCGAGTTATCGAATCCCGGCACATCAATCGGGGAGATGACGTCGGTGGCCAGAATGCGGCCAAAGCATTGAACCAGCGGCAGCGTTTCGACGGCGGTGAGTGGGGTAATACGCGAAAGCATCTGAGAGAGAGCCGTTTCAAGCGGCATCAGTCCGGCGGTAAATTCCATGAGAAGACTCCTGCGGGGCAAAATCGAATCTGCTCATTATGTCAGAAAATGGACGCGGACAGTATGCTACCTCAGGCTTAGGATCCGATCTGATACAGGTTTTCTGCCAGAGAATAGCGCTACAGGAAAAATGCAGTATAGACTCATTATTTCTGCTTTTTTCCAGGAGGCTAAATGGCTGCGACTATCCCGAATTCAATTCGACAACAGGTGAATGCCGCCAGTGCACTGATTGCGCGGATTATAGAGGGCGACCTGGTTGCTGTTCATTTGTATGGCTCTGCTGTTGAAGGTGGCTTAAAGCCCCAAAGCGATATCGATTTACTGGTTACCATTAGGCTGCCACTGAATACCCGGCAAAGAAAAGATCTGATGCAGGGTTTTCTGGAAATATCAGCACCGCCTGGCAGCGTTGATAGCTATCGGGCGCTGGAAGTGACCATTGTGGTCTATTCACAACTTGTGCCGTGGCGATTCCCACCGTCAAGAGAAATGCAATTTGGCGAATGGTTGCGTGACGATATTCGCGCGGGAATTTTTGAACCGAGACAGGTGGATCCTGATCTTTCCATCCTGCTGACCCAGGCCCGGCGCGTCAGCGTAGCGTTGTTCGGTGAACCCGCTGAGACGTTATTCAACGTCATCCCTTTTAGCGATGTCTTGCAAACGTTTCGGCATATCCTTGATATGTGGCAGAAACCGGGCGATTTAGAGGGTGACGAGCGAAATATCATCCTTACTCTGGCGCGTATTTGGTACAGCGTAGTTACGGGCAATATTGTCGCTAAAGATGAAGCTGCCTCCTGGCTTATACCGCAATTACCCGATGAGTATGCTGATACGCTGCAAGCCGCACGTGCAGAATACCTGGGGTTAACCAAAAAGAACTGGGCTGCGTCTATGCCATCTGTTGAACGCTTTGTGTTTTATGCAAAAAAACAGATTGCCGATCGGCTTGAATAATATATTCAACGATGTTGGAAGATACTCTTTCTGTTTAACTCATCTAAATAACCTGATGGGATGGGGCGTGAGGTACGGGCCTTTACCTTTACATGACGTCTGCATCTTTCTATATTCAAAAATCGAATCAATAAGTCACAGAAATTCTGATATTTATAACCCCGGTACCTGCCACCTAATGGACGAAAAAAATGGGTAAAGCAGTCATTGCAATTCACGGCGGCGCAGGGGCTATCACCCGTTCGCAGCTGAGTCAGGAGCAAGAGTTGCGTTATATACAGGCGCTGTCGGATATCGTTGAAACCGGCCAGCGGATGCTTGAAGACGGTCGTAGCGCACTGGATGTGGTGACCGAAGCCGTGCGCTTACTGGAAGAGTGTCCGTTGTTTAATGCCGGAATTGGCGCGGTGTATACCCGTGATGAAACCCATGAACTGGATGCCTGCGTGATGGACGGTAACACGCTTAATGCGGGAGCCGTCGCAGGAGTCAGCCATTTACGCAATCCGATTCTCGCGGCGCGCCTGGTAATGGAACACAGCCCACACGTCATGATGATAGGTGAAGGGGCTGAAAACTTTGCCATTGCGCAGGGTATGGAGCGCGTATCAGCGGATATTTTCTCGACGCCAGAACGCTATGCTCAACTACTGGCGGCGCGAACAGCGGGTGAAACGGTACTGGACCATAGCGCGAGCCCGCTGGATGAAAACAACAAAATGGGTACCGTGGGGGCGGTCGCGTTAGATATGTTTGGCAATCTGGCGGCCGCAACATCGACCGGGGGGATGACCAACAAATTACCTGGGCGGGTGGGTGACAGTCCGTTGGTCGGCGCAGGCTGTTATGCCAATAACGCAAGTGTGGCAGTCTCCTGCACCGGAACCGGGGAAGTCTTTATTCGTGCGCTGGCGGCCTATGACATTGCGGCGTTGATGGACTATGGCGGCCTGAGTTTATCCGAAGCGTGTGAACGCGTAGTGATGGAAAAATTACCGGCGCTTGGCGGCAGTGGCGGTTTAATTGCTATCGATCATGAGGGCAATGTCGCCTTGCCGTTTAATAGCGAAGGCATGTACCGCGCCTGGGGATATGCAGGCGATACGCCAACCACCGGTATTTATCGGGAAAAAGGAGATAGCGTTGCCACACAGTGATGAGCTTGATGCCAGCGACGTGCTGGCAGTCAGCAATCTGAATATTGCCTTTGAACAGGAGCAGCAGCGTGTCAGCGCAGTGCGTAATCTGTCATTTCGCCTGAAGCGTGGCGAAACGCTGGCGATTGTTGGTGAGTCCGGTTCAGGAAAGTCGGTAACGGCCTTGTCGCTGATGCATCTGATTGAACAGGCAGGCGGCGAGGTAAGCTGCGATGAAATGCTGCTGCGACGCCGCAACCGGCAGGTTATTGAGCTGGGTGAACAGAGCGCATCACAAATGCGTCACGTGCGCGGTGCGGATATCGCGATGATCTTCCAGGAGCCTATGACATCGCTCAATCCGGTGTTTACCGTGGGCGAGCAAATTGCTGAGTCTATACGCTTGCACCAGGGCGTCAGCCATGAAGAGGCGATGGTAGAAGCGAAGCGGATGCTCGATCAGGTGCGTATCCCCGAGGCGAAGGCGATTTTATCGCGTTATCCACACCAGCTTTCCGGCGGTATGCGCCAGCGGGTGATGATTGCCATGGCACTGTCGTGTCGCCCTGCGGTTTTAATTGCCGATGAGCCGACGACCGCGCTGGATGTCACCATTCAGGCGCAGATCCTGCAACTGATAAAAGTGTTGCAGCAGGATATGTCGATGGGAGTGATCTTCATTACCCACGATATGGGCGTTGTGGCGGATATTGCTGACCGCGTGCTGGTGATGTATCAGGGCGAGGCGGTAGAAACCGGCAGCGTTGAACAAATTTTTCACGCTCCCCAGCATCCCTATACCAAAGCGCTGTTGGCAGCCGTGCCGCAGCTTGGGGCGATGAACGGGCATGAGCTTCCGCGCCGTTTCCCGCTCATTTCATTGCACGATCCCAGTCATGTCGAACCGCAAACCGAGCAGGACACAGTGGTTGAAGGCGAGCCTATCCTACGGGTACGCAATCTGGTGACGCGTTTTCCTCTGCGCAGCGGTATTCTAAATCGCGTGACTCGCGAGGTGCATGCAGTGGAAAACGTCAGCTTTGACCTGTGGCCGGGAGAAACGCTCTCACTGGTGGGGGAGTCGGGCTGCGGGAAATCCACCACCGGGCGGGCGCTGCTGCGCCTGGTTGAGTCTCAGCGTGGGGAAATCATTTTCAACGGACAGCGTATTGATACCCTTGCTGCCAGCAAGTTGCAGCCGCTGCGTCGGGATATTCAGTTTATCTTCCAGGATCCGTATGCTTCGCTCGATCCGCGCCAGACCGTGGGATATTCCATTCTGGAGCCGCTACGGGTACATGGGTTATTGCAGGGCGATGCGGGGTCAAAACGGGTTGCATGGTTGTTGGAACGTGTAGGCTTGCTACCTGAGCATGCCTGGCGCTATCCGCACGAGTTTTCCGGCGGTCAGCGTCAGCGTATCTGTATTGCACGGGCATTGGCGCTCAATCCCAAAGTGATTATTGCCGATGAATCTGTCTCGGCGCTGGATGTTTCAATTCGTGGGCAAATCATCAACCTGATGCTCGACCTGCAGCGAGAATTGGGTATCGCATATCTGTTTATTTCCCACGATATGGCGGTAGTGGAACGGATCAGTCATCGTGTGGCGGTAATGTATCTGGGGCAGATCGTTGAGATAGGCACCCGACGGGCGGTGTTTGAAAATCCGCAACATCCGTACACTCGCAAGCTGATGGCGGCGGTTCCGGTCCCCGATCCATCCCATCACCGTCCCCAGCGCGTGCTGTTGTCGGACGATATCCCCAGCAATATTCGTAAACGTGGCGAAGAGATTTCCCCCGTATCACTCCAGTTAGTTGGTCCGGGGCATTATGTTGCGCGTCCGCTACCAGAAAATGCGCTTTCGCGTTTATAACAGGCAGGCAGGGTTTAAGGAGAATAACATGACAAAAATTGTTGCTCGAAAATGGCTGGTTGCTGTGGGAGTGGTCTCTGCACTGGCCGCATCGCCTGGCTGGGCCGCCAAAGATGTGGTGGTAGCCGTGGGGTCCAATTTCACGACGCTCGACCCCTATGACGCGAATGACACGTTGTCGCAGGCGGTAGCGAAGTCGTTTTATCAGGGGTTGTTTGGCCTTGATAAAGAGATGAAACTGAAAAATGTGCTCGCGGAGAGTTATACGGTTTCTGATGATGGGCTGACCTATACCCTTAAGCTGCGCCAGGGCGTGAAGTTTCAGGATGGAACCGACTTCAATGCCGATGCGGTAAAAGCTAACCTCGATCGGGCCAGTAACCCGGAAAACCATCTGAAACGTTACAACCTGTATAAGAATATCGATAAAACCGAAGTCGTCGATCCGTCGACGGTGAAGATTACGCTGAAACAGCCGTTCTCTGCCTTTATCAATATTCTGGCGCACCCGGCAACGGCGATGATTTCTCCCGCCGCGCTGGAGAAATACGGTAAGGAGATCGGTTTCCATCCTGTGGGGACCGGGCCGTACCAGCTTGATACCTGGAATCAGACGGATTTTGTGAAGGTTAAGAAGTTCGCGGGCTACTGGCAGCAAGGGCTGCCAAAGCTGGATACGATTACCTGGCGTCCGGTGACCGACAACAACACGCGTGCGGCCATGCTGCAAACTGGGGAAGCGCAGTTTGCCTTCCCGATCCCTTACGAGCAGGCGTCGCTGTTGGCGAAGAACAAAAACCTGGAACTGGTGGCCAGTCCGTCTATTATGCAACGTTACATCAGCATGAACGTCACGCAAAAACCGTTCGACAACCCGAAGGTGCGTGAAGCGCTGAATTATGCCATCAACCGCCAGGCGCTGGTGAAAGTGGCTTTTGCTGGTTACGCGACGCCGGCAACCGGCGTTCTCCCCCCGTCGATAGCCTATGCGCAAAGCTATACGCCATGGCCATACGACCCGGCGAAAGCGCGCGAACTGCTGAAAGAAGCAGGTTATCCGAACGGTTTTACCACTACGCTATGGTCATCGCATAACCACAGTACCGCGCAGAAAGTGCTGCAATTTACCCAGCAGCAGCTGGCGCAGGTGGGCATTAAGGCTCAGGTAACAGCGATGGATGCCGGTCAGCGCGCGGCGGAAGTTGAAGGGAAAGCGCAGAAAGAGAGCGGAGTACGGATGTTCTACACCGGCTGGTCTGCTTCTACGGGCGAAGCTGACTGGGCGCTGTCACCGCTGTTTGCATCACAAAACTGGCCGCCGACACTGTTTAATACGGCGTTCTACAGCAATAAGCAGGTGGACAGTGATTTAGCGGCAGCGTTGCAAACTAACGATCCGGCGCAGAAAGCGAAGCTGTACAAAGACGCGCAGGATATTATCTGGAAAGAATCGCCGTGGATCCCGCTGGTGGTGGAAAAACTGATTTCGGCGCACAGTACCCGGTTGACCGGGTTCTGGATTATGCCGGATACCGGATTTAGTTTTGATGATGCGGATTTAAAATAAGCTATGCATTCGGCCCCTTAGCACAGGGGCCGACGAAGGGAGCCTGATGCTTAACTATGTTTTCAAGCGCCTGCTGGGGTTGATTCCAACTCTGTTGATTGTTGCGGTGCTGGTATTTTTATTTGTTCACCTGCTACCCGGCGATCCGGCCCGGCTGATTGCCGGACCGGAAGCTGACGCCGAGGTTATTGAACTGGTGCGCAAGCAGCTGGGTCTGGACCAGCCGCTGCATGTTCAGTTCTGGCATTACATGACCAACGTGTTGCAAGGCGATTTTGGCACCTCAATGGTTTCTCGTCGCCCGGTTTCTGAAGAGATAGCCAGTCGTTTTATGCCATCACTATGGCTGACTATTGCCAGTATGGCGTGGGCGGTATTGTTTGGTATGACGGCGGGGATCATTGCTGCCGTATGGCGAAATCGCTGGCCGGACAGATTAAGCATGACGCTGGCGGTCACCGGGATCTCGTTCCCGGCGTTTGCGCTTGGCATGCTGCTGATGCAGATATTCTCCGTTGAACTCGGTTGGTTGCCTACCGTGGGCGCAGACACCTGGCTTCACTACATCCTCCCGTCTATTACGCTGGGCGCGGCGGTGGCTGCGGTGTTAGCCCGATTTACTCGCGCCTCGTTTGTTGATGTGCTTAGCGAAGATTATATGCGCACCGCGCGGGCTAAAGGGGTGAGTGAAACCTGGGTGGTGTTAAAACATGGTCTGCGTAATGCGATGATCCCGGTGGTCACCATGATGGGACTACAGTTTGGCTTTTTGCTTGGTGGATCAATCGTGGTTGAGAAGGTGTTCAACTGGCCTGGGCTTGGGCGACTGTTGGTGGACTCCGTCGAAATGCGCGACTACCCGGTGATTCAGGCCGAGGTACTGTTATTTTCTCTGGAATTTATTCTTATTAACTTAGTGGTGGATGTGCTCTACGCTGCCATTAATCCGGCTATCAGGTACAAGTAAGGATGCGATTTTTTAACTGGCGCCGACAGGCGATTTTAAATGCGATGCCCCTTGTTAAGCCAGAGCAGATACGCACACCGTGGCATGAGTTCTGGCGTCGGTTCCGTCGACAGCACATGGCGATGGTCGCTGGGCTGTTTGTATTGCTCCTGATCGTGGTAGCGATTTTTGCCCGCTGGCTGACGCCATTTGATGCCGAGAATTACTTCGATTATGACCGTTTGAATGATGGGCCGTCGATGCTGCACTGGTTTGGCGTTGACTCACTGGGACGGGATATCTTTAGCCGCGTGCTGGTTGGTGCGCAAATCTCGCTGGCGGCAGGAGTCTTTGCCGTATTTATTGGCGCGGCGATTGGTACGGTACTGGGTCTGCTGGCGGGATACTACGAAGGCTGGTGGGATCGACTGATCATGCGAATCTGCGATGTGCTGTTCGCCTTTCCGGGGATATTGCTGGCGATAGCCGTGGACGCCCTTCTAAGAGTCAAGCTGTTATCGGGATACTGTTGATCCGCCTGTTTTGATTGCGCAGTAACGTGTAAACTTCGCGGGAGATATATCGCTTTAGACAGCGTATCGCTTCCATTTTTGTATGTCCTTCGGCTACACGCCTGGCGACATATTCCTTTGTTTTTGCGTCAGTTCGTAAGCGTCCGATGGCGATGATGTGAAGTGCACTATTTGCAGCACGATCTCCACCACGATTAAGTCGGTAACGGTTCGTTTTTCCAGAAGAAACGGGGACCGGGCTGACACCACACAGTGCCGCAAATCCTGATTCTGATCTTAACCGTTGAGGATTGTCTCCGGCAGTGATCAGCAACTGTGAAGCGCTTTCGTATCCGATAGCATTACGTTTAATCAGCTCAGGTGCCAACTCGTCGACAATTGCCGCAATCATGACATCCAGATCAGCGATTTCGTCATGTAACTCGAGATAGCGTCGGGCAAGGGACTTTAATGAAATGCGATAAACGTTGGTTACATTGCGGTATTCACTGGCATCAGGTCTCCAGGAACCCAGGGTCCTGATGAGCTGCATGCGCGTCATATTTCTGAGCTGTTCACGTAATTCATCCGGGGCAGAGATAATATTTGAATGGATAATCTGGAGAGCGACTCTGCGGGCTGATATTGCTGTTTTTCGGCAAGTTTTTAATACCCGCAGGGACTCAATCATGCCATCACGCGTTTTGGGAGTAACTGTCCTGATGCCTGAGAATGCTGCATGAGCGGCACATTCAGCATCAATTGTGTCACTTTTACCCCGTTTGCGTCGCTCCATCCGGTCTGGAGCAGTCACCTCAAGAACTTCTAACCCGGCGTTCTGAAAATAACGAAGCAAACCGGAACCATAGGTACCTGTGCACTCAACACCAATTCGCTTTAATGTCCCAAACGAGGTCATCCATGCCAGCATCTGCCGGTAACCTTGTCGTGTTGTGGAGAAATACTGAGTCCCAAGGACTTTATTGTTCTGATCTACGACAGCGGCAACGTGCAAATCTTTATGTGTATCCACGCCACCCACAACGGCAGCTTCGGTAACTTTATCAACCATGACAGAGCTCCTGTGAGGAAACAGAGTTGAATCTCCAGACAGATAACCCGGACAGGACAGTAACGAGACAAGCCGTCAGGCCCTTCTTGAGTCACGCGCATCGGTGAGGAGATGCCTCGCATGAAGGCGCTTCCGGCAACCGACGGGTCCAGGGCAGGACACAAAAGGTCGATCGCTGTGTGAGTCAGGATGCGGGAAGGTCTTCACTGCATCAGTAATCACACCAATCTGGTTAAACGGCAAACTAAGTGGTGGTAAAGACTGACATCGGCATTATTACTGTCGCTGTGCTGGGCAGCGGTATTGCTAACGTGATCATTGCCGTGGCCATTTTCTCCATTCCAGCCTTCGCGCGCCTGGTGCGTGGGAATACGCTGGTGCTGAAGCAACAGACGTTTATTGAGTCTGCGCGCAGTATTGGTGCCAGCGATGCGACCATCATCTTCAACCATATTCTGCCTGGAACGGTCTCATCGATCGTGGTCTTTTTTACCATGCGAATTGGCACGTCGATCATCTCTGCCGCAAGCCTGTCATTTCTGGGATTAGGCGCACAGCCGCCGACGCCGGAGTGGGGGGCAATGCTTAATGAAGCGCGCGCTGATATGGTGATCGCGCCGCACGTGGCGATTTTCCCGGCGGTAGCGATATTCCTGACGGTGCTGGCGTTTAACTTACTGGGAGATGGTCTGCGCGACGCGCTGGACCCGAAGATAAAAGGATAAACCGTAGGCCTGATAAGACGCTTCAGCGTCGCCATCAGGCATTGCCGGATGCGGCATAAATGCCTTATCCGGCCTACGTTGGGTTACGCTAATTAGACGCGGATGCCCCACAGATCGTATTCATCTGCGTTTTCGACCTTCACGCGGATGATATCGCCAGGTTTCACCTTGGTTTCACCATTCAGGTATACCGCGCCGTCGATTTCTGGAGCATCAGCCATGCTACGACCAATTGCGCCTTCTTCGTCAACTTCATCAACGATAACCAGAATCTCGCGGCCCACTTTCTCTTGCAAACGTTCAGCAGAGATCTGCTGCTGCAATTGCATAAAGCGGTTCCAGCGTTCTTCTTTCACCTCTTCCGGGATTTGATCCGGCAGGTCATTAGCGCCAGCGCCTTCTACCGGGCTGTATTTAAAGCAGCCCACGCGATCCAGACGCGCTTCCTTCAGGAAGTCGAGCAACATCTGGAAGTCTTCTTCCGTTTCACCCGGGAAACCAACAATGAAAGTAGATCGCAACGTCAGTTCAGGGCAGATTTCACGCCACTGCTTGATGCGCGCCAGCTGTCTGTCCACGGAGCCCGGGCGTTTCATCAGTTTAAGAATACGCGGGCTGGCATGCTGTAACGGGATGTCCAGATACGGCAGGATTTTCCCTTCCGCCATCAGCGGGATCACATCATCAACGTGCGGATAGGGGTAGACGTAATGCAGTCGCGTCCAGATCCCCAGTTTTGATAACTGTTCGCACAGATCAACCATGCTGGTTTTGACCGGCTCGCCGTTATGGAAACCGGTACGATGCTTCACATCTACACCGTACGCTGAGGTATCCTGAGAAATTACCAGAATCTCTTTCACGCCCGCATCGACCAGACGCTTGGCTTCGCTAAGGACGTCGCCAATCGGACGGCTCACCAGATCGCCGCGCATGGATGGAATAATGCAGAACGTGCAGCGGTGGTTACAGCCCTCGGAAATCTTCAGATAGGCGTAATGGCGAGGAGTCAGCTTAACGCCCTGCTCAGGAACCAGACTCTGGAACGGGTTGTGTTTTGGTTTTGGCACATAGTGGTGAACGTGCTCCAGAACCTGTTCATAGCTATGCGGCCCGGTGATTTCCAGCACCTTCGGGTGGACTTCACGGATCTGATCGACTTTCGCGCCCAGACAGCCGGTGACGATCACCTTACCGTTCTCGTTCAGCGCTTCGCCAATTGCCTCCAGGGACTCCTGAACCGCACTGTCGATAAAGCCGCAGGTATTAACGATAACCATATCCGCGTCGTCGTAGCTTGGCACAACATCATAGCCTTCGGTACGAAGTTCGGTCAGGATGCGCTCAGAATCGACGAGGTTTTTCGGACAACCTAGTGATATAAAACCAATTTTTGCCATTTTCTTATACTGTACATTGCTCGTAATCGGGGGATTATACAGATGCCTTCACGGTACATCTATATCTGATCAGCATAAGACGGAGAGAATAAAGAGCGATACCTATAAAGAGTAGATCGGTTAGTGAAAGGTGTTTAGTGAGTCTAATTCCGGCTTTAAGTGCCGCTTCTTGGCTATAGACACTCATTATCGTAAATTTTATCTCGTCGAGCGTTACTAATGAGGTTAAATTTGAAAGATATTGTTTTGAAGTCGAAACTTGAAATGGCTAAAACTCTTTATGCTAATGGTGTGAGTTTATATTATATCTCACTTGCCACAGGCTTAAGTTGGCGTGTATTAATGACAGAATTAACGTTCATCGCCAGTCATGAAAATATTCGACAAAAAGCTAACGCTCACGTACCCAAACTTTAAATAATTCACCTGTCTATTACCATCCTACAAAATTTGAAAGGTAACGTTAATATGTATATTTCGCCACTTCCGGTCGCCACGGACTCTGATGTTGATAAACTTAGAGATGATATTGCTAATAAACTTTTATTCACTATTGGCAAAGATCCCGCAATCGCCACGAAACGGGAGTGGCTTAATGCGACGTTATATGCGGTACGAGATCGGATGGTCGAGCGCTGGCACCGTTCTAATCGGGCGCAATTCTCTCAGGATGCGCGCCAGGTATATTATCTGTCGATGGAATTTTTAATTGGTCGTACGCTATCCAATGCGTTGCTCTCTTTAGGTATTTATGACGAAGTCAGAAGCGCGCTGGAGGCAATGGGGCTTGAACTGGAAGAACTGATTGACGAAGAAAACGATCCCGGGTTAGGTAATGGAGGTCTCGGTCGTCTGGCGGCCTGCTTCCTTGATTCACTGGCGACGCTTGGGTTGCCGGGATGTGGATACGGTATTCGTTATAACTACGGTATGTTCAAACAAAATATCGTTAACGGTGTACAAAAAGAGTCGCTCGATTATTGGCTGGAATACGGTAATCCGTGGGAGTTCAAACGTCATAATACGCATTATAAAGTACGTTTTGGCGGGCGTGTTCAACAGGAGGGGAATAAAACCCGCTGGCTTGAAACCGAGGATATTCTGGCCGTGGCGCATGATCAAATTATTCCAGGTTATGCGACGGACACGACTAATACGTTGCGTTTGTGGAACGTGCAGGTGAATAGCGAAGTTAATGCGGGCAAACTGAATCAGCAGGCCGACTTTGCTACTGAAGTGGAAAACAAATATCACTTCGATCGTATCTCGCGGGTTTTGTACCCTGATGATTCCACCGATGCGGGGCGTGAATTGCGTTTACGCCAGGCCTATTTCCTGGCCTCGGCGACGATCCAGGATATTCTGAGTCGTCATTATCAGTTGCACAAAACATACGACAATCTGGCCGATAAAATTGCGATTCACCTTAATGATACGCATCCGGTACTGGCGATCCCTGAGTTGATGCGTTTATTGGTTGATCATCATCAGTTTAGCTGGGATAACGCGTTTGACGTGACCTGTCAGATTTTTTCTTATACCAACCATACGTTGATGAGTGAGGCGCTGGAGACCTGGCCAGTAGAAATGCTAAGTCGAATTTTACCGCGCCATTTGCAGATTATTTTTGAGATTAACGATCGTTTTCTGAAGACCTTACAGGAACGTTATCGTAATGACAGCGATCTACTGAAACGTGTGTCGTTAATTGATGAGTCCAATGGTCGTGTGGTGCGTATGGCCTGGCTGGCGGTAGTTGTCAGTCATAAGGTAAACGGCGTGTCGGCATTGCATTCAAAACTGATGACCGAATCACTGTTTGCAGACTTCGCGCGTATATTTCCCTTGCGTTTCACCAACGTAACCAATGGTGTGACTGCGCGTCGTTGGCTGGCGCTGGCGAATCCACCGCTTGCCAAAGTGCTGGACGAAAATATCGGTGACAGCTGGCGGACTAAATTAATGCAGTTGGGCGAGCTGAAGCAGTTTATAGATTATCCGTCGGTGAATGAGGCAGTGCATCGTGCGAAACGTGAAAATAAGCAGCGGCTGGCGCACCATATTGCCACCCACTATGGCGTAGTGGTGAATCCTGATGCGCTGTTTGATGTGCAGGTGAAACGCATCCACGAGTACAAGCGGCAACTCATGAATGTGCTCCACGTTATTACACGCTATAACCGGATTAAAGCCGCGCCGGATGCCAACTGGGTACCGCGAGTGAATATCTTTGCCGGAAAAGCGGCCTCCTCTTATCACATGGCAAAACAAATTATTCGCTTGATTAACGATGTGGCGCAGTTAGTCAATAACGATCCGCAGATTGGCGGCAAACTGAAAGTAGTATTTATTCCGGATTACAGCGTCAGTCTCGCTCAGCTAATTATTCCGGCAGCCGATCTGTCAGAGCAAATTTCCCTGGCCGGGACGGAAGCCTCCGGGACCAGCAATATGAAATTCGGTATGAATGGTGCGCTCACTATCGGTACGCTCGACGGTGCGAATATCGAAATGCGCGAATACGTTGGGGAAGATAACATCTTTATCTTTGGCAATACGGCTAATCAGGTTGAAACTCTGCGACGTGATGGCTATGACCCGAGGCACATCTTTGAAAAGGATGAGGAACTTCATCAGGTGCTGACGCAAATCGGTACAGGGGTGTTCAGTCCGCAGGAGCCAGGGCGTTATAGAGACGTGTTGGATTCATTGATTAACTTCGGCGACTACTATCAGGTGTTGGCAGATTACCGCAGCTATGTAGATTGTCAGGATGCGGTGGACGAGTTGTATCGTACTCCCCGGGAGTGGACGACAAAAACCATGCATAATATTGCTAACATGGGGTATTTCTCGTCGGACAGAACGGTTCAGGAATATGCCGACCATATCTGGCGCATAGCAAAAATACGCGTGTAGCCAGTATTTCTAACGCTCAGCCTCTCTGGTTTTCATAACAGGGAGGCTGTTTGCAAATCAGCCAGAATAGGTGAGAGGATTTTGTGGGTATTGCTTTCTTTGCGCGATGAGGCAAACACGCTAAATTGTGGCAAGGGAAACGGAGTGTTTATTTTTTTTAGTCCATACAGCTGAGCGTGTGTTTCAAATACCTTTTCCGGGATCACCCCTAAACAATGGGTATTGGACACAATCGTCAGAATCGCCGTAAACGATGAGGTAAGCAGGCAGCGTTCTCCGGTTCTAAATTTTTTATCCACAATACTGCGATGATAAATGATTTTCTCATTCTTAGTATTGTAACCGACCAGGTTAGCGTTTCTGAATTGCGCTTCACTGATGGTGTTACCATATAAAGAATTATTCTGCGAGGCCGCCAGTACCAGGCGCATATCGCATATTTTCTGGCATGAAAGACTTGCTGACTCTACGGCAAAGGTAGAAAAAACGGCATCTGCCTGACGCATATTCAGCAGTTCAATAATACTCTGTTCATTCAGGTCGGCGGTAAGGTGCAGGAGGCTGATATCGGCGTCAGTCTCGATTATTCTGGCGGTGACATCTGGAATAACGATAGGGGAAATAAAAGATTCCGTATAAAGCGTTAACCTTTTTTTGGCGGCAGGCGTGGAAAGCGGCATCAGCGTTGATAGCTTATCGATAATTGGGATTGTATTATCATACAGTTCATCAGAATAGACTGTCGGTAACAGTGCATTCCCGCTACGGACAAAAAGATTATCACCCATCATTTCGCGCAGTTTTCTTAATGACTGGCTGACGGCGGAAGGTGAGATGTTCAGCATGTCAGCGACTCTGGAAATGCTACCCACGCTATAGATCAAACAGAAAATGGTCAGCAGATTGAGATCTATTTTCGATAGTGTGCGTATTTTTTCTGCATCATTTGCTTTCGACATAGACCCCTCATCATCAACACCATGGCAGTAACCACATCAGGTATAGCAAAAAAAGTCAGGCGAGTCAGACACAGAGCGCCTTCGATAAGCGTACAGAATGAAGTTGTAACATTGTAAATTATGTTAATCAATTGGGCTTTATTGATGTAGGACATCTATTTGTTCAAAAAACAACCATACTATTAAGTTGCACCATAGTTGGAAAGAGGAGGAACAAAGTATGGTTGTTGACAGACTGAGAACCGATCTTCTCAACAAATTGATAAACGCCCGTATCGAACTTGCCGCTTATCTGCAGTTGAGAAAAGCGAAAGGCTACATGTCAGTTAGCGAGAGCGATCGCCTGCGTGATGTTTTTTTTGCACTGAATCGCGAATTGCACGAGCAATCACAGCTTCACGGTATGCATCTTGATCAGGAAGAGTGGAATGCCCTTCATCGTGCTGAAGGGGCGTTAGCCGCCGCCGCTGTTTGTCTTATGAGTGGACATCACGATTGTCCAACGTTTATCGCCGTTAATGCAGAGAAACTGGAAAACTGCCTGACAACGCTGACGCTAAGTATCCAGAGTTTGCAATCTTACCCAACGCTGGAACACATCTGAATCAGGGGGAGGGCGCTCCCCCTTTTCGTCAAGGTTATGTAAATGTAGCGGGATAATTCCCCTTGCTGGCTACGCTTTATGCAGAGCCATTAAGGAGGTGTTATGCGTCGACTCTTTCTCTGTGCTATTCCACTTGCGCTATTTTCCACTTATGCCGCCGCGGTAAAAGTGGAAGTGCTGCAAACTAAACTCGATCACCCATGGTCACTGGCTTTTTTACCCGATAACCGCGGTATGCTCATTACGCTCAAAGGTGGACAGCTTCGACTCTGGCAGCCTGATAAAGGGCTTTCCGACCCGCTGACCGGCGTACCCAAAGTTTGGGCAAATGGTCAGGGAGGACTGCTTGATGTGGCGTTAGCACCGGATTTTGCACAATCTCGCCGGGTATGGCTAAGCTTCTCTGAAGCCGACCGCGAAGGCAAAGCGGGCACCTCGGTAGGCTACGGGCGATTGAGTGACGATCTCAAACATCTGCAAGGATTTCAGACCGTTTTTCGCCAACAGCCAAAGCTTTCCACCGGGAACCATTTTGGTGGACGTCTGGTATTTGATGGTAACGGTTATCTGTTTATTGGCCTGGGGGAGAATAATCAACGCGCTACCGCCCAGGACCTGGATAAATTGCAGGGTAAATTAGTCCGACTGACCGACGAGGGAAAAATTCCGCCGGATAATCCGTTTGTGAACATGGCGGGAGCGCGGGCAGAGATTTGGTCGTATGGCATCCGCAACCCGCAGGGGATGGCGATGAATCCGTGGAGTGATGTGCTGTGGCTCAATGAGCATGGCCCACGCGGAGGCGATGAAATCAATATCCCCGAGAAAGGGAAAAACTACGGCTGGCCTATCGCGACCTGGGGTGTTAACTACAGTGGTTTGAAAATTCCCGAAGCAAAAGGTCAAATTGTTGCTGGCACGGAACAACCCATCTTTTACTGGGAAAAGTCGCCGGCGGTTAGTGGAATGGCTTTTTACAATAGCGATACCTTCCCGCAGTGGCGGCAGAAGTTGTTCATCGGCGCGTTGAAAGATAAAGAAGTGATCGTGCTGAGCGTTAAAGGGAATACGGTCACTGAGGATGGTCGTCTGTTGCAGGAAAGGGGGCAGCGGATCCGTGATGTGCGCGTCGGACCAGACGGTTATTTGTACGTGTTAACCGACGAGTCCGACGGGGAATTACTGAAAGTGAGTCCCTGATTTGGTTAGCTGACCGGGATCATCACGATTTTTTGAAACGCCGGGCGCTCGGTCAGTTGTTGATACCAGCGTTCCAGATGCGGGCGCGGGGTCCAGCTCGGACCAACGTTGAACAGGTTATAGATGAACGGTGCAACAGCGATATCCGCGGTGCCAAATTCAGCGCCGGAGAACCATGGCTGGTCTGCCAGCGCGTTATCCAGAATGGCAAACAGGTTCTCGCAAACTTGCTTACTTGCCTCAATGGCCGCCATATCGCGCTGATCGGCAGGTGTTCTGACCAGACCAAATAAGATAACCCGATGCGCAGGGCTTAGAGTCTGATTTGCCCAGTCCATCCATTTTTCACCGACTGCGCGCGCGGCCGGGGCGTCAATCCACAAACGTTTTTGTCCGTACTGAGCGGCCAGATAGCGGACAATGGTATTGGATTCCCACAAGACAACGTCTGTTTCATCATCGCGTAGCAGCGGGACCAGTCCGTTCGGGTTCAGTGCCAGATAGTCGGCATCGCGGTTACCGCCATGCTGTCCGCCCGCCAGAATTTGGTTATACGGCAGTTCCAGTTCCTCGAGCGTCCACAATACTTTTTTTACGTTGGTCGAGTTATTGCGACCCCACAGTGTAATCATAGTAACCCCGCAAATTAATTGAGCAGCTTTATGGCTGCAGATGCCATCTGACTAGCTCACATGGTGGGGTAAACCTAATATTTACGCAACAAAGTCTAAAAAAATCGTGCCAAGAGCAGCGCAGCGCGGCGTTATTGCATAAACTTTAAAAACTTTACCAACTTACGGTTTCTTTAAGCTCGTTAGTGCGTTATTACTCACCGCACTTATTTTACACGTCATCCATCAGACTTTTTCTGCATGGGTTGGTCGAGGTCGCTTGGCCGGTTTTGTGTAAACACGGTGTGGTATGACGTGGTTTTTTGGAATGGATACTCGGGTGGCATTTATGACGCAATACTTCTCTTCACTTCGCAGCTTTGCTGCAGGTTCTGCACTCTTAATCCTTTTGGCGCCGACCGTACAGGCGGCGGAGCAACCGACGGCCCCGCCGAGCGTGGACGCGCGCGCGTGGATTCTGATGGATTACGCCAGTGGTAAGGTGCTGGCGGAAGGTAATGCTGATGAGAAACTGGATCCTGCCAGTCTGACCAAAATCATGACCAGCTATGTGGTTGGGCAGGCGCTGAAGGCCGGAAAAATTAACCTCAACGACATGGTCACCGTGGGCAAAGACGCCTGGGCGACCGGTAATCCAGCCCTGCGCGGTTCGTCGGTCATGTTCCTCAAGCCCGGCGATCAGGTTGCGGTGTCCGATCTGAATAAAGGCGTTATCATTCAGTCAGGTAACGATGCCTGTATTGCACTCGCTGATTACGTTGCCGGCAGTCAGGAATCTTTTATTGGTCTGATGAACGGCTATGCGAAAAAACTGGGGCTGACCAACACGACTTTCCAGACGGTACACGGCCTGGATGCGGCAGGACAGTTCAGTACCGCACGTGATATGGCGTTGCTCGGGAAGGCGTTAATCCACGATGTGCCGGAAGAGTACGCTATTCACAAAGAGAAAGAATTTACCTTCAATAAAATCCGCCAGCCGAACCGCAACCGTCTGTTGTGGAGCACCAACCTGAACGTGGACGGTATGAAAACCGGGACCACTGCCGGGGCGGGATACAACCTGGTGGCCTCCGCGACCCAGGGCGATATGCGCCTGATCTCCGTGGTGCTGGGAGCAAAAACCGACCGCATTCGTTTCAATGAGTCAGAAAAACTGCTGACCTGGGGCTTCCGTTTCTTTGAAACCGTTACGCCGATCAAGCCGGATGCGACTTTCGTCACCCAGCGCGTCTGGTTTGGCGATAAGAGTGAAGTGAATTTGGGCGCCGGAGAAGGGGGGTCTGTGACCATTCCGCGTGGCCAGCTCAAAAACCTGAAGGCCAGCTTTGCCCTGACTGAACCACAGCTAACTGCACCGCTGAAGAAAGGTCAGGTTGTGGGCACTATCGACTTCCAGTTGAACGGGAAATCCATTGAGCAGCGTCCGTTGATGGTGATGGAAGATGTGGAAGAGGGTGGTTTCTTTAGCCGCATGTGGGACTTTGTGATGATGAAATTCCACCAGTGGTTTGGTGGTTGGTTCTCGTAATCTTATTTATTGCCGGATGGCGCAATCGCCGTCCGGCAGTATCTGTTAGTACTTCAGCGTGATACGTTGCGCTTTAGCGTACTCAACAAACTCATCGTCAGGGCGGTTATCACTGATGATGGTATCAAAGCGTTTCAAGTCCCCCATCCTCGCAGGTCGCACCTTGCCAAACTTGCTGTGATCGACCACCAAAACGTGATGCTGCGCCATCGACATCGCCCAGTGCTTCACCGGCAGTTCTTCCAGATTAAAACAGGTCGCGCCTTTTTCGATGTGAACACCTGCTGCGGAATAAAAGGCGATATCCGGACAGAGGTTGTTCAGCGTTTCCTGGAAATCGAGCGGTTTAAAAATCGCGTTACTGGCATGGAATTCACCACCACACAGAATGACGCGGCACTGCGGTTTTTCCTGCAGCACCAGAAACGTATTCAACGAGTAGCAGATTGCAGTGAAGGGCAGTTCATTGTCGATCGCTTCAATGATCCACGGCGTGGTCGTACCGCAATCGAAAAAGATGGTCTGATGCGCCTGCACGAGACTCGCCGCCTGCTGGGCAGCGCGACGCTTTTCATCAACCAGACGGGATTTTTGATCGCTGATTAAATAGTGGTTAGCGCTGCGGGGTTCCAGAACAATATAGCCCCCGAGCAGCACGACGGGAGCATCATGATTATTCAGGTCGCGACGAATGGTCATCTCAGATACGCCCAGCAACGTCGCGGCTTCTTTGAGGTGTAATTTATCGCTGCGTTTCAGCGCCTGCAGTAATTGACCAATACGCTCGTCGCGTCGAGTTTCCATAGTTCCTCTGGAGAATAGAATAAGTGCTCAGTTTCGCGCTTAATACTACTCTTTTTACCGCGGGTTAGTCACGTACCCAACCTTTACGGATGGGGAGAGCGAAGCAGGTGCGATAGCACGTCTGCAAGCCGAGGTACAAGCTTGTGCCGAACCGTTGCCAGATCATCTGGGCGCTCAGACAGCCGATCAACCCGGCCAGTAATCCGCCCAGCATATCCATCGGCCAGTGAACGCCAAGGTAAACACGTGACCAGGCAATCGCCACGGCGACAACCATCAGCAGAGCACCCGTCCACAAGCGATGCCAGAACAGGAAGGCCAGAGCAAAGGTAAAGATAACCGTACCGTGGTCGCTCGGGAAAGAGTCATCTGCCGCATGGTGCAGGAAGTTATAACCGATGTGGTTAACGAACGGACGATCGTGGGGGAAAAGATGCCCCATCAGCCAAGAAATCGTCAGACCGACTACCAACGCAATGGCCATTTTGATGACCAACTGGCGCTGGAGCGTAACCTGACCACGAGGCCCCCAAAGCCAGAGCACAACGGCTAACAGCGGCACAATGCTGATCAGATCTTTGGCAATGAAAATGGCGAGCGAAATTGCCCATTGCGCAGAGTCGGGTGTTGCATTGATCAAGTAAAAAAGCGAATTGTTCAGATTTTCCAGCATAACGTCCAGACTCAGTGTAATCGTTAAATAGACCCATTTGGGGAGAGCATAAAATTGCTTTCACGGGATAAAAAGCGGTCTTGTCTTATTTGCCTGTTAAATGACGATTTTTAAGACAATTAATGAGACTTATTGAGCATGATAGCGGTCTCAACTTAAATTAACCTTAAAGCAAAATGTTCTTGAGCAAATGAGTGTAAAAATGTGCGCATTTTGCTTTCAAATCACATAATTCACTATCACCAGTACGGCGCATTTATTACACTTTGCGCGATTTTTCTATAGTTAAGAGATTGCATGCAGAACCGTTTATCTTCAGGCGTCCGTTTGGGGCGTCAGGCATTACTTTTCCCGCTCTGTCTGGTGCTTTACGAATTCTCCACTTATATCGGCAACGATATGATCCAGCCCGGAATGTTGGCGGTGGTGGCGCAATATAACGCCGGATTAGATTGGGTACCTACGTCCATGACCGCCTATCTGGCAGGCGGCATGTTTTTGCAGTGGTTGTTAGGACCGCTGTCGGACCGTATTGGTCGTCGTCCGGTAATGTTAACCGGTGTGATCTGGTTCATCGTTACCTGCCTTGCAACCCTGCTTGCACAGAATATTGAGCAATTTACCTTCCTGCGTTTTTTACAGGGGATAAGCCTGTGCTTTATTGGTGCGGTGGGTTACGCCGCCATTCAGGAATCCTTTGAAGAAGCGGTCTGCATAAAAATTACCGCGCTGATGGCAAACGTGGCGCTGATTGCGCCACTGCTGGGTCCGTTGGTAGGCGCAGCCTGGGTACATGTTCTGCCGTGGGAAGGGATGTTTATCCTGTTTGCTGCTCTGGCGGCCATCTCCTTTTTTGGTCTGCAACGCGCGATGCCGGAAACGGCAACCCGGCTTGGTGAAAAGCTGTCCATTAAAGAGTTGGGCAAGGATTATAAGCTGGTGCTGAGGAACGTGCGCTTCGTTGCAGGCGCACTGGCGTTGGGTTTTGTCAGCCTGCCGTTACTGGCGTGGATTGCGCAGTCCCCGATTATTATCATCAGTGGTGAACATCTCAGCAGCTACGAATATGGTCTGTTGCAGGTGCCGATTTTTGGCGCGTTGATTGCTGGTAACCTGGTGCTGGCGCGTCTGACTTCGCGAAAAACCGTGCGTTCGCTCATTATCATGGGCGGCTGGCCAATCGCCGTTGGCCTGATTATTGCCGCTGCGGCCACGGTGGTGTCATCCCATGCATATCTATGGATGACGGCGGGTTTGAGTATCTATGCGTTTGGCATTGGTGTGGCGAATGCGGGGCTGGTGCGCCTGACGCTGTTTGCCAGCGAAATGAGTAAGGGTACTGTTTCTGCCGCAATGGGTATGTTGCAGATGCTGATTTTTACCGTCGGTATTGAGTTGAGCAAACACGCGTATCTGCTTGGAGGGAACGGCTTGTTCAGCCTGTTCAATCTGGCAAGCGGCGTACTGTGGCTGATTCTGATGGTTATCTTCCTGAAAGATAAACGGGTAGGGAATTCCCGGGAAGGTTAAGGTCCGGATTTCCGCAATCCAGCGCAGATAAGCATAATGACGCCGATAAATTCATCATTATGTTGATAATAGAATCACGCTGTAGGCCGGATAAGCGAAGCGCCATCCGGCGGCCTGTAGCAAATTGCCGGATGGCGGCGTAAACGCCTTATCCGGCCTACCGCTCACCAAAGCTCTTAACTGACCAGTATTACGGTTGTCTGGGCCTGGCGACAACTTAGTGGTGGTCGTCAATCTGATGTTCGATAACCATCCCTTCACCGACGCTTGCCACATGTCGCGCATAAGGATGTGCGCGATAGACAGGGGCCGGAGCAGGCGCTGGAGCAACATATACCGTTTGTGGTGCGGTCGTTACGCTGACCGCCTGCGGGACGCTGACGGAAGAGGGCACTACCACCACTTTATAACCGCTGGGGACATCAACGGTAACGCTCTGTGCAAATGTGGTCCCCGCAAAGCCCAGCAACAATGTCGCCATTAGTACACTTTTCTTCATGATCCGCTCGCCTGAAATATTCACTGGAAGTAATAATCCAGCGGGTTAATTTGAGGCGGATTATGAATAGATCATGCCATCATTTTGTTGCCGTCTGTGCTGAGCCGTTAATGCGTAAACGGTGCTTCATTCCTTAACACGCGGTCGATAATATCCAGAACGCCCTCTTCGTTGTTCGAGCCTGCGCGATATTTTGCCGCCTCGATCACCGGCTCATGGGCGTTGGCCATTGCAAAACTAAATCCTGCCTGGCGCAGCATCTCAATATCATTTCCGCCATCGCCAAATACAACAACTTCATTGTCGTTAATATTCCAGCGTTGTTGCAGCAGGCGCAGACCGTTAGCTTTATGCACGCCGGGAATTATTAAGTCGATGCTGCCGTAGCCGGTATGCACTGGTACCATAATATCGCCAATCGACTCGTGGAGATCGGCCTGTACCTGTGGAATTCGGTCGTCGGAAATATTCAGCCCGAACTTGAAGAAAACGTCGTTGAGGTTGTCAAAATCATCTACAAATTCAAGACGATGATAATACATGGCGGAAACGTTCTTATGCTCATCGCTGTACTGTTTCAACGTATAGTCGCTGTTTTTACCACAGGCAATAATGTCGATATCGGCGCGGGTCAGCAGATGCTCTACGATGGCATGGAAATCGTCTTTAGCCAGTTCGCCGTTAAAGACATCTTCTCCTTCACTGACCACCCAACCACCGTTTTCGGCGACAAATGAGATTTCATTGGCCAGTTCGGGGAAAAAGGAAATCAACTGATAATATTGGTTGCCGCTGGCGACTACAAAGCGGATCCCTTGTTCTTTCATCTGGCGATATTGCGCCATAAAGCGCTCACGGTTATAGGTTTTTTGGTCGCTTAAAAATGTGCCGTCCATGTCGACCGCAATTAATTTGATACTCATTAGCTGTTCTCCATCACCGTAGTATTTTTGAGATCCGGTTTCGCTACCGCTTTCGCGACGACGGCGGCGACAAGCACCAGCGCCAGCACCACCAACATAGCGCTGCGCAGGCCATAGTGTTCACCCAGATAGCCCAGAAGCGGCGGTCCAACAAGGAACGCCAGGTAACCGGTGGTCGCCACGACGCTGACGCGGGTTGGGGCATCGGGGCCGGTGTCGCTGGCGGCTGAAATGGTCAGCGGGAAACCGAGCGATGCGCCGAGTCCCCACAGAATAACGGACACACCGGCCACCCAAGAACTGTCGACAAAAATAATCAGGCTAATCCCGAGAGCGCCCATCAGCGCACTGGCGCGCACCACCGCAACGCGGCTGTAACGGTCGATGAACCAGCCGCCGGTAAATCGCCCAACGGTCATACCCAGCGTGAAACCGGCATAAATCAGCGAGCCTGATGTCGGGCTAAATCCATGTCCGTCCACCATTAACAGTGGAAGCCAGTCGTTGGCGGAACCTTCAGCAAATGCCATCGCCAGCACTACAACGCCGATCAGCAATAGCTGGATATCACGATAAAAAGGCAGTCCTTTTTCACCGGAGTGAGAACCGTCAGCGGCATTTTTGCCCGTGCCGTCAGGAATAGCTTTGATGGCGATGAAAATAGGTGTGATAGCAACCATTGCAGCCAAAAGAATATGCGCGGTAGCCGGGACGCTGAAGGCGGTAAGCATCATTCCAACTCCAGCCCCTGCCAACGTTCCCAGGCTGTAAAAACCGTGCATCATCGGCAGCACGGTTTTGTTCATTTCGCGCTCAACTGCCGCACCTTCGACGTTGATGGCAACTTCTGCCGCGCCAAAGCTGGCGCCAAATACGCTCAGGCCAAACGCGAAAAGCCATGCGGAATGTAGCCAGAGCGCTACGCTGAGGATCGCCATTCCGAGGACTGCACAAGACATGGTGGTGCGAATCACCTTACGCGTGCCAAATCGTTTCACCAGCCAGGCCGAACAAAGTATGCCACTCATCGAACCAATAGAGAGCCCAAACAACACCGCGCCCATTTCGGCAGTGGAGATGGAGAGGATATCTCTGATGGCAGGGGTACGCGTTGCCCAGGAGGCCATTAATAATCCTGGTAAAAAGAAGAACGTGAACAGCGCCCAGGTGCGACGTCTTAAGGCTTTGCGTGATGAGATGCCAGTCATGAATTCGAGCCAAAGAAAAGAGGGAAGGAGACAACATTAGCAAGACTGTGTACATTTGTACACAAATGCAAGAAGAGGAAATGTAGTGCGACGTGCAAACGATCCGCAGCGGCGGGAAAAAATAGTTCAGGCGACTCTGGATGCAGTAATAGCCCATGGTATTCATGGGGTTACACACCGTAAAATCGCTATGATTGCCGAGGTACCACTGGGTTCTATGACCTATTACTTTTCGGGAATCGATGAGCTTTTGATGGAGGCATTTGGCCGTTTTACTGACAGGATGATGCTGCAGTATCAGGACTTTTTTGCCGATGTTAAGGATGCGTCGCAGGCTTGCCATGCCATTACCGATATGATTTACGGCTCTCAGGTCACAACGCCTGATAATATGGAGCTCATGTATCAGCTGTATGCTTTTGCCAGCCGTAAACCAGCGTTGAAAACGGTGATGCAGAACTGGATGCTACGCAGCCAACAAACGCTGGAGCAGTGGTTTGACCCGGTTACGGCGCGGGCGCTGGATGCGTTTATTGAAGGAATGACGCTGCATTTTGTCACGGACAAAAAACCGCTGCAGCGAGAAGATATCTTGCTGATGGTGGAGCGTATTGCAGGGATACCCGCGACAGTCAGCTGTGCGTAGCGCCTCCGGTAATATTCACCACCGTCGCGGTCATGGCGCTGGCATGGTCTGAAGCAAGAAAGGTCATGACCTCAGCGATTTGTGCAAGCGTAGGCAGGCGCGCGAGCATGGTACTTTGCGCCGCACCCCCTAACCATTGATCGACGGTTAAACCCATTGACTGTGCTTTAGCGGAGAAAATTTCTCCGGTATAGGAGCCAGCTGCAACAGCATCCACAATCGCATGCGAGCGCACGCCGACGACCCGGATATTTGCCGGTCCTACCTCGCTGGCGAACGCTTTAATAAAAGCCTCTGTTCCTGCACAACCAACAATATGACCCAGATGACCAGGCATCGCCATCGGGGCCGCGGGGGCAACAACGCTGAGAATGACGCCCGCACGATTGCCGCCCATGTGCGGCGTTACGGCTTTTGCGATATTGAACTGCGCCGAGAGGAAAGGGGTTATACCGCTCATAAACTCAGAGAGGGATAATGCGTCAAGGCGTTTGCCCTGTTCGTGCATAAATCCCGTTGCGTTAACCACCACATCTATTCCACCGGTTTGCTCTACAAGGCGGGTAACTTCCTTCGATGCGTTGTGCTCGTCGAGTACATCGGTGATAAAGGTTTCGACTGTACCACCTGCCGTTCGGATAATACTGGCCGTCCGATCAAGTTTTTCCTGGCTGCGAGCACCCAGACACACATGGGCTCCTTCGCGCGCCATGGCCTGCGCAACCGCACTACCAATAGCCCCGCTGCCACCAAAAATTACTGCGACTTTGCCAGTAAGCAACATGACTAACCCCCATCCCCGATAAAGCACCGTTTTAAAGTATGTGCCATAACCGGCATGCTGCAAATTTGGGAGGAGTTTCAGAGGTGGAAGGCGATGAACGCAAATTTCAGGCAACAAAAAACCCATCAACCTTGAACCAAAACGGCGGGGTTGATGGGCTCCACAAATTGGGGACATCAAAGAAAAGCAGTGGCAATAGTTATGACTGACGCCTTGAAGAAAAGTTCTGCTTACCTGCAAAAATTTTTCAATTAAGGGAAAATTTCAGCGCTAACCAAGGCCAGGCCAGACAATGACGATGAGTGTCCCCGCTAATGTCAGCAGAACGTTGGCAATCGCGTAGGTCCCTGCATAACCTAACGCAGGGATGTTGCTGCGTGCGGTGTCGCTGATGATTTCCATTGCCGGAGCACAGGTACGTGCGCCCATCATGGCACCAAACAGCAGGGCACGGTTCATGCGCAATACGTAAGCACCAAACAAGAAACAGATGACAACCGGAACCAGGCTGACTACCAGACCGGCAATCAACATTTGACCGCCGACGGCACCCAGGCCATTACCAATGCCACTGCCTGCGCTTAAACCGACGCCTGCCATGAATACCATCAGGCCAAACTCTTTCACCATATTTAGCGCACCCTGTGGGATATAGCCAAATGTGGGGTGGTTGGCTCGCAGGAAGCCCAGCATGATCCCGGCGAACAGCAGTCCAGCCGCATTCCCAATGCCGAAGCTGAAATTACTGAACTGGAAGGTGATCATCCCGATCATCAGACCGATGATAAAGAAGGCGCAGAAGGCCAGCAGATCGGTCACCTGACTGTGAATTGAAATGAAGCCGATACGATCGGCAATGGTTTTCACGCGACGAGCATCACCGCTGACCTGCAACACGTCGCCTTTATTGAGTACGACGTTGTCATCGATAGGCATTTCAATTTGGCTGCGGATCACGCGGTTGAGGAAACAACCATGGTCGGTTAGTTTCAACTGGGCCAGGCGACGACCAACGGCATTGTGGTTTTTCACCACAATTTCTTCAGTGACGATGCGCATATCGAGCAGATCGCGATCGAACACCTCTTTACCGTTACGGAAGCTGGGATCGAGGCGAGCATGGGCGTCCGGATAACCCACCAGGGCTATCTCATCGCCCATTTGCAACACCGCGTCACCATCCGGGTTGGCCAGAATGCCGTTGCGACGGATGCGTTCAATGTAACAACCGGTCTGGCGATAAATACCGAGTTCGCGCAGATTTTTACCATCGGCCCATGCCACCAGTTCAGGGCCAACGCGATAGGCGCGGATCACCGGGAGGTACACTTTACGATTGGCGTCGGTGTCCAGACCTCGTTCACGCGCGATTTGTTGGGCGCTGGTTTGCAGGTCCTGATGCTGGAGTTTCGGCAAATAGCGCGCACCAACAATCAGGCTGACCAGACCAATCAAATAGGTGAGGGCGTAACCCAGGCTCAGGTTATCGAGAGCGCTTGAAAGTTGTGTCCCTGTCATTCCTGAATGGCGCAAGGTATCACCCGCGCCGACCAGCACCGGCGTTGAGGTCATCGAGCCAGCCAGCATACCCGCCGTCAGGCCGATATCCCAGCCAAATAGCTTACCCAGCCCCAGCGCGATCAGCATTGCGCTACCGACCATCACCAGGGCAAGCATTAGATAATTTTTCCCATCGCGAAAAAAAATCGAAAAAAAGTTGGGACCGGCTTCGACGCCGACGCAAAAAATAAACAGCATAAAGCCGAGATTTAATGCATCGGTGTTAATACTAAAGTGCTGCTGACCTAATAATAGGGAGACCACTAAAACGCCAATGGAATTACCGAGTTGGACTGAACCCAGACGTAATTTGCCCAGACACAGGCCCAGAGCCAGGACCACAAATAATAACAGGATGTAATTCCCATTTAACAAATCTGCGACGTTTATATTCACGGAGACTAACTTCTTGTTTACTAGTAAGCTATTGAAAGAAATGGCAATTTACGCTAATGTTTTTGCCAGAAATTAAGGGGCGATAGCATCGTACACAGCCCCGAATAATGCAGCATAACAATATATGCGGTTAGTTTAATCTCATTACGTATCAACGGCTATAAGAATCGTGTGGGTGTGTTTTTGGCATGGAATGCCGAGTTACTTTATCTGACTGGACGCCTGCGGGCGAAAAGAGTGTTCGATAGAGAATGTGTCAGGAGGAACGATTGAAACATAAGCAAAGTTGGGCGAGTGCGGTCTGCTGCTTTGTGCTGTTTATTGTGGTGTGTCTTTCATTAACGCTGAACGTGAAAGGGGCATTCAGAGCGGCAGGGCATCCTGAGGTCGGATTGTTGTTTTTTATCTTACCGGGTGCTGCAGCAAGCTTCTTTTCCCATCGACGGGAAGTGCTCAAACCCCTGCTTGGTGCAATGTTGGCGGCGCCGTGCTGCCTGTTACTGATGCGGTTCGTTTTTATGCCGACGCGTTCATTGTGGCAAGAGCTGGCGTGGTTGTTTAGTGCGGTGTTTTGGTGCGCGCTTGGCGCATTATGTTTTTTATTTATCAGTAGCTTATTCAATCAGCATCAACGGCGGAAAAAGAACTGATGACGCCCTCAAGGTGAGGGCGTAGAAACCGCTATCAGGCGAACAGATTCATGTTCTCTTTTGCCCAAGCTTCAAAATCCGTGCAGCCGCCGATGTGTTTTTGATCGACAAAAATCTGCGGAACGGTTTCAACTGGCTTACCTACCGTCTTTTCCAGATCTGCTTTGGTAATTCCTTCAGCATGGATATCAATGTAGCGGAAGTTAAAATCGTCATGCTCACTGCTTAATTTTTCTGCTAATTCTTTTGCGCGCACGCAATACGGGCACCCTGGGCGACCAAAAATAACGGCAAACATCTCTTTCTCCTCGAACTTATCAGGCCGGATGGCAATACTTGTTATGATGCCGCGATTTGTGACGGATGGAAAGCAGGTTCAGCCTGTTGCTTTGATATCCTCAAGCTATATCTGTTAAACACGGCAAGCCGGAACGTTTTATAATGGAAGCCATTTCGCCGGGAGGCCGCGTATGCGCACAATTGGTGTATTACCCAAAAGCGTATTGATGCTGGAAATAATTGGGATGGTTTTGTTATCGCTGGCGCTGCTATCGCTTAACGATTACCTCACCTTGCCCGCACCGCTTAACAGCCCGTTAGCCTGCGTGGTGATGATATTTCTGGGCGTACTGCTGATGCTCCCTGCTGCGGTGGCGTTGATGTGGCGTGTTGCTCAACTGCTGGCACCGCAACTGATGTCTCGCGCACCCGGTGATTCAACTGATTCAGACAGAGACAAAAGAGATGACTCCAACCATTGATTTACTCCGCAGCCACCGTTCTATTCGCCATTTTACTGATGATGCCATTTCGGATGCACAGCGTGAGGCGATTATTGCCGCCGCTCAGGGAACGTCAAGCTCCAGTTTTCTACAGTGCACGACGATCGTTCGCATAACGGATAAATCCCTGCGTGAATCGCTGGCTACCTTATCTGGCGGCCAAAAGCATGTGGCACAGGCCGCTGAGTTCTGGGTGTTTTGCGCTGATTTTAACCGTCATTTGCAGATTTGCCCTGATGCGCAGCTTGGGCTGGCGGAACAACTGCTGCTTGGCGTGGTTGATACTGCAATGATGGCGCAAAATGCGTTGACGGCGGCAGAGTCGCTGGGACTTGGCGGCGTGTTTATTGGCGGTTTGCGTAACAATATTGAGCCGGTCACCGAACTGCTGAAGCTTCCGCAACATGTTCTGCCGCTCTTTGGATTGTGCCTCGGCTGGCCTGCGGATAACCCGGATATCAAGCCGCGCCTGCCCGCATCGCTTGTGGTGCATGAAAACCAATACCAGCCACTCAACAGTGATGTGTTGGCGCAATATGATGAGCAGCTCGCGCAGTACTATCTGACCCGAGGCAGCAATACCCGCCGCGACACCTGGAGCGATCATATTCGCCGTACCATCATTAAAGAAAGTCGCCCCTTTATCCTGGAATATTTGCATAAACAGGGATGGGCTACGCGCTAAAGATTTTAACCCAGTGTATGATACGCCAGCTTTTACCAGGTCATTCAGAGAGGTGCAGGGTGAAAATTGCCATTTTGTCCCGGGACGGAACGCTCTATTCTTGTAAACGCCTGCGTGAAGCGGCGATGCAGCGCGGTCACCTGGTTGAAGTTATCGATCCCCTTTCTTGCTATATGAACATCAGCCCGGCGGCATCCTCTATTCATTACAAGGGCCGTCAGCTTCCTCATTTCGATGCGGTGATCCCGCGGATTGGTTCCGCGATTACCTTTTATGGGACGGCGGCGCTGCGCCAGTTTGAGATGCTGGGTAGCTATCCGTTGAATGAATCAGTAGCGATTACGCGAGCGCGCGATAAGCTGCGTTCGCTACAGCTGCTGGCGCGTCAGGGAATTGATTTACCCATTACCGGAATTGCTCACTCTCCGGACGATACCAGCGACATGATTGACATGGTTGGCGGTGCGCCGTTGGTGGTGAAACTGGTTGAAGGCACCCAGGGTATTGGCGTGGTGCTGGCGGAAACGCGGCAGGCTGCAGAAAGCGTGGTAGATGCCTTTCGTGGGGTGAATGCCCATATCCTGGTTCAGGAATATATCAAAGAAGCGAAGGGTCGCGATATCCGCTGTTTCGTGGTGGGCGATGAAGTAGTGGCCGCCATTGAACGACGGGCTAAAGAGGGCGATTTTCGTTCTAATCTCCATCGCGGTGGGGTGGCGACTATTGCGAGTATCACGCCGCGCGAAAGAGAAATTGCGCTCAAAGCCGCCCGGACGATGGGCCTGGACGTTGCAGGCGTTGATATTCTGCGTGCTGATCGAGGGCCACTGGTCATGGAGGTCAACGCGTCTCCGGGGCTGGAAGGCGTGGAGAAAACCACCGGAATAGACATTGCCGCGAAAATGATCCAGTGGATCGAGCGCCATGCTACTCCTGAATTTTGTCTTAAAATCGGCGGCTAAGCGCAATATCGATTGCGATCGTGGTATGACACGCTCTTTTTGCGTAAGCTGTGCCGGTATTTTTTTCATCAATAGAGGTCGCACATTATTATGACATCACTGGTCGTTCCCACTCTGGATACGTTGCGTCAATGGCTCGACGACCTGGGCATGAGTTTTTTTGAATGCGATACCTGTCAGGCGCTGCACTTGCCACACATGCAGAATTTTGACGGCATCTTTGATGCAAAAGTTGATTTGGTCGATAACGTCATTCTGTTTTCTGCGATGGCGGAAGTCAGACCTTCTGCATTGCTGCCACTGGCAGCCGATCTGTCTGCGATCAATGCCAGTTCACTGACGGTGAAAGCGTTTCTGGATATGCAGGATGATAATCTGCCAAAGCTGGTGGTTTGCCAGTCTTTATCCGTTACGCCGGGCGTAACCTTTGAGCAGTTTGAATGTTTTGTTCGCCAGAGCGAAGAGCAAATATCGATGGTGATCCTCGAAGCCGGAGCGCATCAGCTGTTATTTAATGCTGAAGATGATGCGCAAAACAGTACCGCTGAAATTCATTTCCTCCATTAATTCTTCCTGAATCTGGACATATATTGCGCAGCCGCTGCCAGAGCGGTTGCGTATTGCCTGTTTTTATTCTGCATTTAACCTTTCATTAAAGAATTATTCACCTCGATTCAGCGCCTTCCGCTTTATGTCATAGACAATTCCTGCATAAAAAATTGATAAAAGACGTTTTTTAATCTGGGCTATATCCACAATTCCTGGCTAAAGTTATTCTTGCGAAGCTTACCAACGTCATCATTTAAACAGCCCCTTGTGACCTGACCTGTGGCCACAATGTGTGTTGAATGCATAGGCGGATGCCAGCGAGCAACAGCGGCATGAGGAGAGGTCTCTCTTTTCATCGGTGCCGCATGAAAGAATATGCACGTTTCTTGCATATCATTAGAGTGTGACATTTTTGTTCGTTTGTTAACGAACTTTCAGAAGGAAAGAGATTATGACCGCCTTAAATAAAAAATGGTTATCAGGCCTGGTTGCGGGTGCTCTGATGGCCATCTCTGCCGGCACGCTCGCTGCTGAACAAAAAACGCTGCATATATATAACTGGTCTGATTATATTGCCCCGGACACGGTGGCTAATTTTGAAAAAGAGACCGGAATTAAAGTTATCTATGACGTATTTGATTCCAATGAAGTACTGGAAGGTAAGCTCATGGCTGGCAGTACCGGCTTTGACCTTGTCGTTCCTTCTGCCAGCTTCCTTGAGCGTCAACTGACTGCGGGCGTATTCCAGCCGCTTGATAAGAGCAAATTGCCGGGCTGGAAAAATCTTGATCCTGAACTGCTGAAGTTGGTGGGTAAACACGATCCGGACAACAAGTTCGCGATGCCGTATATGTGGGCTACGACCGGTATTGGTTATAACGTGGATAAAGTCAAAGCGGTGCTGGGGCCAGATGCGCCGGTTAACAGCTGGGATTTAATCCTCAAACCGGAAAATCTGGAAAAACTCAAAAGCTGCGGCGTCTCTTTCCTCGATGCGCCCGAAGAGGTGTTTGCCACGGTGCTGAACTATTTGGGTAAAGACCCAAACAGTACCAAAGCGGATGATTACACCGGACCGGCAACCGATCTGCTGTTGAAGCTGCGCCCAAATATTCGCTACTTCCACTCCTCGCAATATATTAACGACCTGGCAAACGGTGATACCTGCGTCGCGATTGGCTGGGCAGGGGACGTATGGCAAGCGGCAAACCGTGCGAAAGAAGCGAAAAATGGCGTCAATATCTCCTTCTCAATTCCTAAAGAAGGTGCAATGGCGTTCTTTGACGTATTCGCGATGCCTGCCGATGCGAAAAACAAAGATGAAGCCTATCAGTTCCTCAATTACCTGCTGCGCCCTGATGTGATTGCGCATATCTCCGACCACGTGTTTTATGCCAATGCCAACAAAGAAGCGACGGCTCTGGTCAGCCCTGAAGTTCGTGACAACCCGGGTATCTACCCGCCTGCGGATGTTCGCGCCAAGCTGTTCACACTGAAAGTACAGGATCCGAAGATCGATCGTGTACGTACCCGCGCATGGACGAAGGTAAAAAGCGGGAAATAAACCGATGTTTGGGACATGACCCGGCAGGATTTTTGCCTGCCGGGCAGCGTTGAACCCGGACACATATAACCCGGCAATACGCACCGTTATGGTGCGTTATTTGCACCGTTTCTTTGTTTTATGCCGGAGAGCACCTGAGTGAATGATGCAACCCCACGCCCACAAGCGAAAATCCGCAAGGCGCTGACCCCGCTGCTTGAAATTCGCAATCTGACCAAGTCATTTGACGGCCAGCACGCCGTTGATGACGTCAATCTTACTATCTACAAAGGTGAAATATTTGCTCTGCTCGGCGCGTCCGGCTGTGGCAAATCGACTCTGCTGCGCATGTTAGCAGGATTTGAACTGCCGACCACCGGGCAAATCATGCTTGATGGCGTCGATTTAGCGCATGTCCCGCCTTATCTGCGTCCGATTAATATGATGTTTCAGTCCTATGCTCTGTTTCCGCACATGACTGTCGAGCAGAACATTGCCTTTGGCCTCAAGCAGGACAAACTGCCGAAGGCTGAAATCGCCAGTCGGGTGAATGAGATGCTGGGACTCGTGCATATGCAGGAGTTCGCCAAACGCAAGCCGCATCAGCTTTCTGGCGGCCAGCGTCAGCGTGTGGCACTGGCGCGTAGTCTGGCGAAACGGCCAAAACTGCTGCTGCTGGATGAGCCGATGGGAGCGCTGGATAAAAAACTCCGAGACCGCATGCAACTGGAAGTGGTGGATATCCTTGAACGCGTCGGCGTGACCTGCGTGATGGTGACACACGATCAGGAAGAAGCCATGACGATGGCGGGCCGTATTGCGATCATGAACCGTGGCAAATTTGTCCAGATTGGCGAGCCGGAAGAGATCTATGAGCATCCGACTACGCGTTACAGCGCAGAGTTTATCGGTTCGGTAAACGTTTTTGAGGGACTGCTAAAAGAACGCCAGGAAGACGGTCTGGTGATTGAGTCTCCTGGTCTGGTGCATCCGCTGAAAGTGGACGCCGATGCTTCTGTTGTCGATAACGTCCCGGTGTATGTTGCGCTGCGTCCGGAAAAAATCATGCTCTGCGAAGCCCCTCCGCCAGAGGGTTATAACTTCGCTGTAGGCGAAGTGGTGCACATTGCCTATCTGGGGGATTTGTCGGTGTACCACGTACGTTTGAAAAGCGGCCAGATGTTGAGCGCCCAGCTACAAAATGAACATCGTTATCGTAAAGGGTTACCAACCTGGGGTGACGAGGTCCGTTTATGTTGGGATGCGGACAGCTGTGTGGTGTTGACGGTTTAAGGAGCGAAGATGAGTACACTTGAACCTCCGGCACGCGTGGATAAAGCAGGGCGATTCACGCTGTTTATGTCGCGGCTGCAAATGAAGCACGGGCGCAAGCTGGTGATCGCGCTGCCGTATGTGTGGCTGCTGCTCCTGTTTCTGCTGCCTTTTCTGATCGTCTTCAAAATCAGTTTGGCTGAAATGGCGCGCGCTATTCCTCCCTATACGGACCTCGTTTCATGGGCTGACGATCAGCTATCCATCACGCTCAACTTAGCCAACTTCCTGCAGTTAACGGACGATCCGCTCTATTTCGATGCCTACCTGCAATCGTTACAGGTGGCGGGAATTTCGACAATCTGTTGCCTGCTGCTGGGATACCCGCTGGCATGGGCCGTCGCGCACAGTAAACCCTCAACGCGTAATATTCTGCTGTTGCTGGTGATCCTGCCGTCCTGGACCTCGTTTTTAATTCGCGTATATGCCTGGATGGGGATCCTAAAAAACAACGGCGTGCTGAACAACTTCCTGATGTGGTTGGGCGTAATCGACCAACCGTTGACGATTTTGCACACCAATCTGGCGGTCTACATCGGTATTGTTTACGCCTATTTGCCCTTTATGGTGCTGCCGATTTATACCGCGCTGACCCGTATCGATTACTCGCTGGTGGAAGCGGCGCTGGATTTAGGTGCCCGGCCGCTGAAGACCTTCTTTAGCGTGATTGTGCCGTTGACCAAGGGTGGGATTATCGCCGGGTCAATGCTGGTATTTATTCCGGCTGTTGGCGAGTTTGTGATCCCGGAACTGTTGGGCGGACCGGATAGCATCATGATTGGCCGTGTGCTTTGGCAGGAGTTTTTTAATAACCGCGACTGGCCGGTGGCTTCTGCTGTCGCCATTATTATGCTGCTGCTACTGATTGTGCCGATCATGTGGTTCCATAAATATCAGCAAAAAAGCGTGGGGGAACACGGATGAATAACTTACCGGTCGTTCGCTCGCCGTGGCGTATTTTTATCCTGGTAGTGGGCTTTACCTTCCTGTACGCGCCTATGCTGATGTTGGTTATCTATTCGTTTAACAGCTCGAAGCTGGTGACGGTCTGGGCGGGGTGGTCAACACGTTGGTATGGCGAGCTTTTCCACGATAGCGCGATGATAAGCGCCGTCGGCATGAGTTTAACGATTGCTGCGGGTGCTGCGACGATGGCGGCAATCCTTGGCACCATCGCCGCCGTGGTAATGGTGCGCTTTGGTCGTTTTCGTGGTTCGAATGGTTTCGCCTTTATGATCACCGCGCCGCTGGTCATGCCGGATGTCATTACCGGTTTGTCGCTGCTGCTGCTGTTTGTTGCGTTGGCTCACGCCATCGGCTGGCCGGCGGATCGCGGCATGCTGACCATCTGGCTGGCGCACGTCACTTTCTGTACGGCGTACGTAGCAGTGGTGATTTCTTCACGTTTGCGCGAACTGGATCACTCCATTGAGGAAGCTGCGATGGATCTCGGCGCCACGCCGCTGAAGGTCTTTTTCGTCATCACCCTGCCGATGATTATGCCGGCGGTGATTTCCGGTTGGCTATTAGCCTTCACGCTGTCACTCGATGATCTGGTTATTGCCAGCTTTGTCTCTGGTCCTGGCGCCACAACGTTACCGATGTTGGTGTTCTCCAGCGTACGTATGGGGGTAAACCCGGAGATCAACGCCCTGGCGACGCTGATCCTTGGTGTGGTAGGAATTATCGGATTTATCGCGTGGTATCTGATGGCGCGAACAGAAAAACAACGGATCCGCGATATCCAACGTGCAAGACGCGGCTGAAAAAACTAAAATCTGCCAACCTGTCTATACGGCGCAGCTGTGGTGGCTGCGCCGTTTTCATGGAAGACGACGCGTTGGGATTTTTTAAGAAATCATCCACATCACATGCTCGCTTAAACGTCCCTGCTTTGGTGCAGGTGGCGGCGCTGGCTATTATCATGATCCGCTGTCTCGATCTGTTGATGATTTTTAATACGCTTGGGTTTCGTGGAACCAGTGAGTTTATTCATCGCAGTGTGCAGACCTGGAATTTGACGCTGGTGTTTCTGGGCAGTCTGGTGCTGCTATTTATCGAAATTTACTGCGCATTTTCGCTGGTAAAAGGACGGAACTGGGCACGCTGGATCTATCTGTTGACCCAGATTATCGCCAGCGTCTATCTGTGGGCTGCTTCGTTGGGCTACGGATATCCTGAACTGTTCAGCATTGCGGGGGAGTCCAGACGCGAAATCCTGCATACGCTGGTGATGCAAAAACTGCCGGATATGCTGGTATTGCTGCTGCTGTTTGTTCCTGCGTCCAGCAGGCGGTTCTTCCGTTTGCAATAACGTGTATAATCTTGGCCCCCGGTTAATTTGTAGGTCTTTGTATGCAGTGCGCACTATATGACGCCGAACGCTGCCGCTCCTGTCAGTGGATAACACAGCCTGTCGCCGATCAACTCTTCGAAAAAACAGCCGATCTGCAGAATCTGCTGGCCGAGTATCCGGTCGGAGAATGGTGCGCGCCGGTCAGTGGTCCGGAAAGCGCGTTTCGTAATAAAGCCAAAATGGTGGTCAGCGGCAGCGTGGAAAAACCGCTTCTGGGAATGCTGCATCGTGACGGTACGCCTGAGGATTTGTGCGACTGTCCGCTCTATCCTGAGTCTTTTGCGCCCGTATTTGCCGCGCTTAAGCCGTTTATCGCTCGGGCGGGGCTGACGCCCTATAACGTGGCGCGCAAACGCGGGGAGCTGAAATATCTGCTGTTAACGGAAAGCCGATACGACGGCGGTATGATGCTGCGTTTTGTCCTGCGTTCTGACGCAAAACTGGCACAACTGCGCGCGGCACTACCCTGGTTGCAGGCACAACTCCCACAGTTAAAAGTGATCACTGCCAATATTCAGCCGGTGCATATGGCGATTATGGAAGGGGAGACAGAAATCTTCCTGACGGAACAACAGGCGCTGGCGGAACGCTTTAACGATGTGCCGTTGTGGATCCGCCCGCAGAGCTTCTTCCAGACCAATCCGGTAGTGGCGGGGCAGTTATATGCCACGGCGCGTGACTGGGTGCGTCAGCTTCCGGTTAATCACATGTGGGATCTGTTTTGCGGCGTTGGGGGTTTTGGTCTGCACTGTGCTACACCGCAAATGAAACTGACAGGGATTGAAATCGCGCCAGAGGCGATTACCTGCGCGAAGCAGTCAGCGCAGGAGCTTGGGTTGCAGAATCTGCATTTTCAGGCGCTGGATTCAACCCAGTTTGCTACCGCTCAGGGTGAAGTACCTGACCTGGTGCTGGTGAATCCGCCGCGTCGCGGGATTGGAAAACCGTTGTGCGATTTTCTTTCCCGCATGGCACCGCGTTTTATCGTTTATTCCAGCTGTAATGCGCAAACCATGGCGAAGGATATTCGTGAGTTGCCTGGGTATCGCATTGAACGCGTCCAACTTTTCGATATGTTCCCACACACCGCGCACTATGAAGTGCTAACGCTGCTCAGCCGACAATAACTGCCATGCCTGATGGCGCTTCGCTTATCAGGCCTACGGAGATATGCAGGGCTGTAGGCAGGATGACAAATCAATAAATATATTACCGCATTACATTTTTCTGGTGCTCGCGCGAACTTGTAACGTTGATGGTAATTCAATGAATTTATCCGTCGAATTGCCAGCAAGGAGATCAAGTAACGTTTTTCCTGCGCGAGTTCCTGTTTCACTCCATGGGAACTCGACAGCAGTCAGCGAAGGTGAGCAAACTGCGGCAAGAGTACCACCACTCAAGCTTGCCAATGCCAGGGAGTTGGGCACTTTTTGTCCTGCACCGTGGCAGGCCATAATGCAGCCGCAGGCAATTTCATCAGATGTACAAATCAGCGCATCCAGCTCTGGCCAGGTGATACGAATATCTCCCAGCAGGTTTAAACCGGTCGTTATGCCTGCTGGTAGGTGAGAGGTCACCACGCGATGTGGGGAGTGGTTAACCGAGAGCATGGCGCTGTTCCAGCCGCTCAGCACCTGGCGAAACATAATGTTATTGGAGGCGGTACAGAGCAGGCCGATATTTTTATATCCGCTCTGTGCAAGGGACGTGACAAGCTTTTTAATGGCCGCAGCGTAGTCAACGCCGATGCTGACCCAGTTAGCATCGCGATTAATAGCACCAATCTCAACCACCGGCACGCCGGTATTACTTATCATCTGCGAACAACTGCTGATGTTATCAATATTGAACTGAACAATCGCTGCCGGGTTATAGGCGAGCATTTGTGCAAAGGCTTTTTCTTCGCTTTGTCCACCCTGGCCGGACTCGATAAACATCATGCTGTAGCCCTGGGTCGCGATCACCGTCTGTAGCGTTTCGGAGACGGCAAGAAATCCAGGGGAGGAAAAAGAAGGCACCACACCCATTACGAGACTGGAGTCAGCAGAGGCGAGGCTGCGGGCCTGCAGGTTTGGCACATAGCCCAACTCGTTCACCGCTGCTTCGATGCGGGTGCGTAGTTCAGGATTCACTTTTTCAGGCATACGTAGTGCGCGCGACACGGTCATCGTGCTAACGCCGACCAGTTTTGCCACTTCGGCGAGCGTAATTTTGCCAGTGTTTTTCCTGCGTTTTTCTCGCGCGCTATCGTTATCGTCCGCTTGTAACGTCTGCACTGATGTCCTCCTTTAGCCTGTCTGGGCTCCCATTGTAAATGATGTTTAGCGTTTTGCGCATTGCCCAACTGCAAAGTCATGATAAGTATGGTTAATGAAATTAGCGGTAACAAGAATTTTAACATCGCCATCGTGTTAGCGCTAACTTTGCGAGAGAGATCACGGTAAGGCGTGAAGGCATTCCTCTATAGTAGGCTCAATTTCAACGCTATCGGGGTATTTATGATTACGACCTGGTTACCTACAGAAAATATCCAAATTGTGGATTCAGTCTGTGACTGGAAACAGGCCATTACGTTAGCGGCACAACCTTTATTGGATAAAGAGTCGATAACTCAGGCTTATATTAAAGCCATTTTAAATAGCCATCAGGAACTCGGTCCTTATTATATTTTAGCACCTGGTCTGGCGATGCCCCATGCTCGTCCGGAACAGGGTGGGATTAAAAATGGCTTATCGCTTTTGCATATTAAACAAGGCATTTCTTTTGACTCGGAAGACAATGATCCTATTTATGTGGTGATTATGTTATGTGCGATTTCGGGAGATGAACACATTAATATGATCACAGCCCTTGCGGATATTTTTAGCGATGATGAAAGACTTTCAGCATTGTTAAAAGCATCCTCATTGGAAAAAATTCAAGCCGTTATCAAAGGATAGTGAGGTAAAGATGAAAAAAATTCTGATTGTGTGTGGTAACGGTTTAGGCAGCAGTTTTATCGTTGAAATGAACGTGAAAAAAATCATTAAAGAGCTAAATAAAGAAGCAATTGTTTCACATACTGACCTGACGTCGGCAAAAAGTGAAAGTGCAGATATTATTCTTAGCGCTAAAGATATTGCTGAACATCTATCCAGCCATGCTGCACAGGTCTTTGGCTTATCTAATTTACTGGATAACAATAAAATCAAAGAAATTCTTTCCGAGAATCTCTGACTAATTTTTTGCGGCCCTACGGAGTCATTCTATGCTGCAGTTTATTATTCATGATGTATTGGGCACACCAGCAATACTGGTCGGTCTGTTTTCCATGATCGGTTTATTATTGCAAAAAAAAGCAGTCTCCGAGGTTATTTCCGGAACTCTTAAAACTATAATGGGTTTTGTAATACTAACATCCGGTGCGGCGATTGTTGCCACTACGTTAACAACGTTTAGCCAGTTGTTTGAGTACTCATTCCATATTCAGGGAGTTGTGCCAAATACTGACGCCATGGCGGCGTTGGCGCAGAAAAACTACGGTACCGCGACGGCAATGATCATGGTGCTGGGGATGCTGTTTAACATTGTTCTTGCCCGCATTACACCGCTGAAATACATCTTTCTGACGGGGCACCACACGCTGTATATGGCGGCGATGCTGGCTGTCATTCTCTCCGTCGGCGGCCTGTCACCATTTTGGGTGATACTGGTCGGGGCGGTGATCCTCGGCATCATGATGGTGGTCTCTCCGGCCATTCTGCAGCCGTTCACTCGCAAAATAACCGGTACTGATGATCTGGCACTAGGTCATTTTGGTTCAACTGGCTATCTGCTGTCGGCGCTGGTGGGAAAAGCGGTCGGTAAAGGTAGCCCGTCAATTGAAGAAATGCAGGTGCCGAAATCACTGAATTTCCTGCGGGACTCCTCGGTTGCTATCTCTCTGACGATGATGATCCTGTTTGTAATTCTGGTGCTGGTTGCAGGTAAGGAATTTGTTGAGAGCAGCGTCAGTGGTGGTCAGAACTTTATCATCTTCGCCGTTATCCAGTCGCTGACCTTTGCGGCAGGCGTGTGGATCATCCTTGCGGGTGTACGCATGATTATTGCCGAAATTGTTCCAGCCTTTAAAGGTATCGCCGACAAGTTGGTGAAAGACGCCAAACCGGCGCTCGACTGCCCAACCGTCTTTCCGTTCGCCCCGAATGCCGTAATCGTCGGTTTTCTGTCAAGTTTTGCCGCCGGTCTGGTGAGCATGTTCCTATGCCCTCTGTTTGGTTTAAGCGTCATTGTTCCGGGTTTGGTACCGCACTTCTTCTGCGGCGCGACGGCGGGCGTCTACGGCAACATCTGCGGTGGTCGCCGAGGTGCGGTGGTGGGGGCCTTCGCTCACGGTCTGCTGATTTCGTTTTTGCCTGCAATCTTGCTGCCTCTAATGGGCGACCTTGGTTTTGCATCCACCACTTTTGGTGATGCGGACTTCGGCGTTGTTGGCATCATACTTGGGCATGTCGTTTCATTATTTAACTAATTGATTTTTATGGAGGTAAGGTATGGCAGCTAAATTTTCGCCCTCGTTAATGTGTATGGATTTAACGCAGTTCAGAGAACAAATTACGGCAATGAATGGCCGAGCTGATTTTTATCACGTCGATATTATGGACGGTAGCTATGTGAAGAACATTACGCTGTCACCATTCTTTATCGAAAACCTGAAGAAAATTACCGATGTACCAATTGATGTGCATTTGATGGTGAATCACCCGGAAGATATTATTCCAATGTGTATTGATGCGGGAGCCGATATTATCAGTTTCCATCCGGAAACGGCGAATAACAAAATATTCCGCCTGCTGAACCAGATTAAAGATGCTGGTCGCCGGTGTGGCGTGGTGTTGAATCCGGCAACTCCAGCGGATGCTATTAAAGAGTACGCACATCTGCTGGATAAAGTGACCGTTATGTCGGTTGACCCCGGCTACGCAGGGCAGAAGTTTATTCCGGAATCACTCACCAAAATCAAAGAACTGATTGCGATGCGTGAAAATAAAGGCTACCACTACTTGACCGAGATTGATGGATCCTGCAACGAGAAAACCTTTAATGTGATCTCCCGGTCCGGCGTTGACGTCTTTATTGTGGGAACCTCGGGCCTGTTCTCCCTGGCGGATAATGTCAGTGATGCCTGGGATAAAATGGTCGATATCTATCAGCGCGAAGTCGCTGCCTAAAATTACAGCGTACTCAACCGTATTAAGCCATTACTTAGGGTAAAGAGTCTATTTAACCGATCTGTCTCTTTACTCTCGCTCTTGATTTATTCGGTTGAGGGCGCTGTAACCCTATTATATTAATGAAGGTGAGTTATGAATATTTCGGATGTGCTTAATGCAAAGAACATTAAGCTAAATATGATGGCTAAAACAAAAGAAGAAGCCATTGAAGAATTAACCGACTTATTAGTGCTTGATGGAGTTGTCATCAGTAAAAATGATTTTCTAAAAGATGTCTGGCTACGCGAGGAACAAGGCTCCACTGGGTTCGAGAATCATGTTGCGATCCCACATGGGAAATCCTCAGGCGTGGCCCGTACTGCATTGGCTATTGGACGAACCCAGCATCAAATACCCTGGGAAACAATGGATGGTAGTGATGTTCGTTGTATTATTTTATTTGCTGTTTGTCTAGTGGATCAAAATGCAACTCATATCCGTTTACTATCACAAGTCTCTAGCTCATTAGCAGATGAAGAAATAATAGAAAAATTGCTGAAAGAAAATGATCCTCAGAAAATCATCGAACTTTTGATCCCTGAAGATGAAGGCATTAACGCTTAATTTAATCAACACCTCTGCCATAGCATAGCAAATAATTAAATCCTGGAGAATAGTTATGAATATTGTTGGCGTTACAGCCTGTACTGTAGGTATTGCACATACATATATTGCGCAAAAGAAAATTGAAATAGCTGCGAAAAAAGCAGGGCATAATGTCAAAATTGAAACACAAGGCACTATAGGTATCGAGAATGCCTTAACCGCTGATGAGATCATACAAGCCGACATTGTACTGTTAGCCGCCGATGTTAAGGTTTCTGGTGAAGAAAGATTCGCTGGAAAGAAAGTAGTCAGAGTGCCAACTGAAATGGCAGTTAAATCTCCCAATAAGCTTATTGAAAAACTCAGTGAATTAGTAAATTCATAACTTTTACCTATGCGTATCCTATATAAATTAAAGGGCGTAATTTATGAATATTAAAGAAGTATGGAAAGCAGCAAACCCTAAGGGTCATCTGCTTACTGCCATCTCATTCTTGATTCCCATTGTTTGTGGTGCTGGATTTATTATTGCAATTGGTATGGGTCTTGGGGGGACGGTTCAGGACACTTTAGTACCGGGTCAATTTGATCTGTGGCAGGCCTTCGCGACTATGGGGGCCAAGGCGCTTGGACTATTACCCGTCGTTATAGCTATCGGGATTTCCGGTTCTATCGCAGGTAAGCCCGGTATAGCCCCTGGTTTTGTCGTTGGTCTGGCGGCTAATGCTATTGGTGCGGGCTTCATTGGTGGCATGATCGGCGGCTACATTTCTGGGTATATTTCTCTTGCTATTATTAAAAATATGAAGGTGCCTGACTGGGCCAGGGGGTTAATGCCCACATTGATTGTGCCATTTTTTGCATCCGTTCTCAGTGCCCTGATTATGGTTTATATCATCGGTACGCCTATTGGTATTTTTACAGACGCTCTTACATCGTTCCTGAGAAGTATGGGAACTTCATCTAATTTACTATTAGGTGCTGTTATAGGAGCGTTGTGTATCGTTGACTTTGGCGGTCCGATAAATAAAACGTGTTTTGCATTTGTCTTAACACTCCAGGCGCAGGGTATAAATGAACCAATTACGGCCCTACAGTTAGTTAACACGGCAACACCTATCGGTTTTGGGCTTGCATTCTTTATTGCCAAACTTCTTCGCAAAAATATTTATAATAACGAAGAAATCGAAATGTTAAAATCGGCTGTTCCTATGGGGGTGGTGAATATTGTTGAAGGATCTATACCCATAGTTATGAATGATATCGTTCGTGGTATTGCTGCTGCAGCAATCGGCGGTGCTTGTGGTGGTGCAATCACCATGGTTTATGGCGCTGATGCAACAGTACCTTTTGGTGGTGTTTTGATGATTCCTACAATGTCACACCCAATGGCCGGTATTATGGCATTGATAGTTAATATATTTGTCACGGCTACTGTCTATGCCGTTATCAAAAAAGATGTTCCTCGGGATGTAATTATAAATAATGATCAAGAAGAGGAAGATATCGATTGGGATGATATTAAAATAAGCTAAGTACGTAATAAAAGTACTCCGTGTATATCGGAAAGCGTTCATCATACAGTGGGGGATTTACCCCCCCACTGGCGCGCAACATGCGAAAAAAAAGCCCGTACTTGCGTACGAGCTCTTCTTAAAATATGGCGGTGAGGGGGGATTGACTCGCTTTGCTCGCCCCTACGGGGCAGCCCGTTCGCTGCGCTCCCGGTCTGTCCAACTGGCTGCGCCAGTAGTCGAACCCCGGTCGGGGCTTCTCATCCCCCCGTAGATGTGCAACATGCGAAAAAAAAAAGCCCGTACTTGCGTACGAGCTCTTCTTAAAATATGGCGGTGAGGGGGGATTGACTCGCTTTGCTCGCCCCTTCGGGGCAGCCCGTTCGCGATGCTCCCGGTCTGTCCAACTGGCTGCGCCAGCAGTCGAACCCCGGTCGGGGCTTCTCATCCCCCCGCTGGTATGCAACATGCGAAAAAAAAGCCCGTACTTGCGTACGAGCTCTTCTTAAAATATGGCGGTGAGGGGGGGATTCGAACCCCCGATACGTTGCCGTATACACACTTTCCAGGCGTGCTCCTTCAGCCACTCGGACACCTCACCATATTGTATTGCTGCCTGACCGCTTGGGGGGCAACGGGGCGCTACTATAGGGAGTTGCGCTAAAACGGTCAAGCAGAATTTACGTGTTAACTCTCGTTTGGTTACGCAATATACATATTCCTCCGCCCAGGCAGGCGCGGAGGAAAGGATTAGCGCTGAGAGTCCAGTTTTTCGCCGCTGGTCACGACTTCCTGAGCTTTGCTGTAGCTTTCGATCAGCAACTGATAAGCCGGGAAGACTTTGGTATACACTTCCGCCCATTCGGCGGCGTCTTCACGGTTCCAAGTGCCCTGAATTTCAGAAGCGACTGCGGCGGTATCCATCGGCACGACGCCAGCCTGAACAACACGAGCCAGGGTGATTTCCTGCGCCATTTTGCTGTAAGTACCGGAAGCGTCGATCACAGCGAAAACCTTATAGCCTTCCGCAACCGCGCTGATAGCCGGGAAAGCCATGCACACGCTGGTAATCGTACCGGCGATAATCAGCGTTTTACGACCCGTTGCTTTGACCGCTTTCACGAAGTCTTCGTTATCCCAGGCGTTGATTTCGCCTTTACGCGCCACATATTGGGCATGCGGCGCATTGGCGTGGATCTCAGGGATCAGCGGGCCGTTAGGTCCCTGCGGTACGGATGCCGTGGTAATCACCGGCATCTTCGCCAGAGTCGCCATTTTAGCCAGCGCGGCGGCACGCGCACGCAGTTCTGGCATTGGCATGTCGCCGACGGTCTGGAACAGCCCGCTCTGATGATCGATAAGCAGCATGACGGAATCATTCACATCGATGACCGGACGTGAACCATTAAAGTTTGCAGGACTGGACATATTCTTCTCCTTCGATTCAGATTTGGCCAAAGCGGCCGGAGTTAAAATCGCGTACGGCTTCAGCGATTTCTTGTTTCGTGTTCATTACAAATGGACCGTAACCTACAATCGGCTCGTTCAACGGTTCTCCAGAAAGCAGCAGCACGCTGGCGTCGCTGGAGGCTTCAATATGCAGCGTTTTCCCCTGCTGGCTCAGCACCACCAGTTGCGCTTCGCTGGCAGACGTAGTGCCGTTTACGGTGATATTCCCTTTCAATACCACCAGGGCAGTGCTCCATCCTTCCGGCTGGGACAACGTGAGCTGATGATTACGTTGCAAACGCATATCCCAGACGTTCAGCGGCGAGAAGGTATGTGCCGGGCCTTTTGTATCCTGATAGCTGCCCGCAATCACACGAACGCTCCCTGCTTCATCAGGCAGGGCGACAGTGGGGATCACATCGCTGCTGATGCCCTGGTAACCCGGAACGGCCATTTTGTCTTTTGCTGGCAGATTGACCCACAGCTGTACCATTTCCAGTTCGCCACCCTGACGGGTAAATTCAGGTGAATGGAACTCTTCGTGCAATATTCCTGCTCCTGCGGTCATCCACTGCACGTCGCCGGGGCCGATAATGCCGCCGCGACCGGTTGAATCACGGTGTTCAACTTCGCCGCTGTAAACGATGGTCACCGTCTCAAAACCACGGTGAGGGTGTTCGCCTACGCCGCGTTTTTCGTTACCCGGCGTAAACGTATGTGGACCGGCGTAATCCAGCAGCAGGAACGGACTTAGTTGCTCAGCATGAGACTGGTAAGAAAACATCGAGCGAACCGGAAATCCATCGCCAACCCAGTGTGGGCGAGGTGCGGTGTAGACGCCTGTTACTTGTTTCATATGTGTCTCCTCTGTGGCGTTATCTTGATGTGAATAAGCTTATATTCATGACAGCGAGCTGAGTAGTAGCTAAAATAGTCCTCACTGTCTCATTAATAGGACAATAAAATGACAAAGCCGGATCTCAATGATTTTGCATGGTTTGTACATGTTGTAGAGGAAGGGGGATTCGCGGCGGCGGGTCGGGCGCTTGATGAACCGAAATCAAAACTAAGCCGACGGATAGCGCAACTGGAAGAGACGCTGGGAGTTCGACTGATTCAGCGAACCACCCGCCAGTTTAACGTGACTGAAGTTGGACAAACCTTTTACGAACACTGTAAGGCGATGCTGGTGGAAGCGCAGGCAGCGCAGGATGCGATTGCCGCGTTACAGGTTGAACCGCGTGGCGTGGTGAAGTTGACGTGTCCGGTCACGCTGCTGCATGTGCATATCGGGCCAATGCTTGCCCGTTTTATGGCGCGTTATCCTGACGTATCAGTGCAACTGGAGGCCACTAACCGCCGCGTGGACGTTGTTGGAGAGGGCCTGGACGTGGCGATTCGCGTCAGGCCCCGACCATTTGAGGATAGCGACCTGGTGATGCGTGTGCTGGCGGACAGGGGACATCGTTTGTATGCCAGCCCGCAGTTAATCGAGCAAATGGGAACGCTACATTCTCCGGCGGAGCTGACGCGTTGGCCGGGCCTGAGTCTGGCGACGGGTAAACATGTGCATCGTTGGGAATTATTCGGGCCGCAGGGCGCACGTGCGGAGGTGCATTTCACGCCGCGTATGATCACCACCGATATGCTGGCGTTACGTGAAGCCGCAGTTGCCGGTGTGGGGGTAGTTCAACTTCCACAGCTGATGGTAAAAGATCAAGTAGCCGCGGGTGAACTGGTAGCATTGCTCGACGGCTGGGAACCGAAGCGAGAAATAATTCACGCAGTCTTTCCATCACGCAGGGGATTATTGCCGTCAGTACGCACATTAGTGGATTTCTTAACAGAAGAATATGCGCGGATGATTGAGGATTAAATACCTGACCTTGGCCCACAAAAAAGGCCGGTTAAACCGACCTTTTATTATCTGGACGCCATTCGGGCGTTAAAAACAATCAGCGACTACGGAAGACAATGCGGCCTTTGCTCAGGTCGTACGGGGTCAGCTCAACAGTCACTTTGTCGCCCGTCAGGATGCGGATATAGTTTTTACGCATTTTACCGGAGATGTGTGCAGTAACCACGTGACCGTTTTCTAACTCTACGCGGAACATGGTATTAGGTAACGTATCGAGAACGGTACCCTGCATTTCAATATTGTCTTCTTTGGCCATCTAATCCTCTGGGGTATCACTACCGTAATTTGAACCGGCAAGATAATGCCGAAGTTCTTTTAATAAGTAAAGATTTGTGCGTTTAAAACACAGCAAATCGGGTTTGGCGCATTACTCTAACCACACACGGCAAAGCCGCACTTAAAGCGCAACGTGTAAGGGAACGAGGAGATAAACGATAGGCGTTGCCTGACGCGAACTGTTCCTTAACGGCGGCGGGGTAATGGGCTAAACCAACTCTGCGCGACAATTATAACACCCCGACAAAAAATGTGCCGAAAACATTCACCCCTGAGGCGAAAATAACGTCCTGGGAACCCAGAAATGGCTCGGTAGCCGCTGCTGGCGCAGTCTGCTCAGGTGTTCAAGGTACTCCCGACGTGGGGTTTCGACGGCGCCCAGCGAAGCTGTGTGGCTATTTAATACCTGGCAGTCGATTAATTTTCCGCCCTGACGGATAAATTCAGCGCAAAAAACAAGCAGTGCGGTTTTGGACGCATTTTCCTGACGGCTGAACATTGATTCGCCACAAAATAGTGTACCTTGCGCCACGCCATACATACCGCCCACTAATTCATTTTGTCGCCATACTTCAATGGAGTGCGCATGGCCCAGCTCGTGCAGGCGATGGTAGGCGTCCACTACATCATGCGTTATCCAGGTGCCTTCTTCCCGGTCGTTCGCGCAGCCTTCAATCACCTGACCGAACGCGTAATTGAGCGTCACGCGATAAGGCGAGTTTTTATGAAAACGTTTCATGCTGCGGCTGAGATGAAATTTCTCGGGCCAAAGAATGGCGCGTGGATCGGGCGACCACCAAAGGATGGGGTCACCAGGTGAAAACCACGGGAAAATTCCGCGCTGGTAGGCCATTAACAGTCGAGCTGGACTGAGATCGCCGCCAAGCGCCAACAAACCGTTAGGCTCGCGTAAAGCGCCTTCCGGTGAAGGGAAGGCTATAGAATGGCGGGACAATTGCACCAGGCGCATGACAGCGAAACTCCACTACGCGAGTTTGATCGTTCAATAATAGCTTACAGACGTTGCTTAAACTGGTAATAACGCCCCTGCCGGGCTAACAAATCTGCGTGATTACCTTGCTCAATAATGTGTCCGTTGTCCATCACTATTATTTGATCAAAACGTGACAAGCCGCGCAGACGATGTGTCACCATCAGTACGGTTTTATCGCGCATGACATCGCCAATTAATTCAAGCATTTGGCTTTCTGTTGTGGCATCAAGCCCTTCGGTCGGTTCATCCAGCAGCATCAGTGGTGCATCGTGCAATAAGGCGCGGGCGATAGCCAGACGACGGAGTTCGCCGCCAGAAAGCTGACGACCGCCTTCGCCTAACCAGGCATTGAGTCCGTCACCCTCTAGCAATTTGTCCAGACCGACGCGGCACAGCATTGCGGATAATGTGTCATCACTGGCGTGCGGTGCTGCCAGCAGCAGGTTATCGCGAAGCGTCGCGCTGAACAGGTGCACGCGCTGTGGCACGACGCTGATGCTCTGGCGCAGCGTGGTTTCACTGAGGGCTGAAATCGGCTGCTCATTAATCAGAATTTCGCCGTGCTGCGGATCCCATGCGCGGGTCAGCAATTGTAGTAACGTTGACTTACCGCAGCCGGTGCGACCGAGAATCGCAATGTGTTCACCGGGCTGAGCCTGCAGCGAAAGGGTGTCGAGCGCTTTTTGTGTTTGCCCCGGATAGCTGAATGAAACATCGTGTAGCGTGAGAGTGACCTGCTCAGAAACTGGAGAACCGGTATCCGGGAAGGTGACTTCTGGCTGTTGTTCGGTCAGTTCGGTGATGCGCAGCGCAGAGGCAATAACCTGTCCGAGATGCTGAAACGCCCCGGTGACGGGTGCTAAAGCTTCAAACGCGGCCAGCGCACAGAAGACAAACAGCGCGATCAGTGCGCCAGGTTGAGTATTGCCACCCACGCCGCCTGAGGCCATCCATAACATTACAACCACTGCCAGTGCGCCGACTAACAGCATGACCGCCTGTGATAGCGCCGTTAATTCAGACTGACGTCGTTGGGCTTCATGCCACTGCAACTCGGTGGCTTCCATTTGGGCGCGGTAACGTTCACTGGCGCCAAAGATGGTCAGTTCAGCCTGGCCCTGCAGCCAGGATGTTAACTGCTGACGATACTGCCCACGTAAATGCGTCAAGCTTTGCCCGGTGCTTTTACCTGCCTGATAAAAGAGTGGGGGTAGGATAAATAAGGTCAGCAGCATAATACCGCCGAGAGTGATAGCCAGCGTGAAATCGAGAACGCTTAGCCCCAGCGTGACCACCATGATGACGACAAAAGCGCCCACAAGCGGGGAGAGCACGCGCAAATAGAGATGATCGAGCGTGTCGACATCTGCCACTACGCGGTTAAGCAATTCACCTTGTCCATAACGGGACAGGCCAGCAGGGGAGAGCGGCAGCAGTTTGCTGAAGGTATAAATACGCAAATGTTGCAGCACGCGGAACGTCGCGTCGTGGCTGACCAATCGCTCGAAATAGCGGCCCGCGGTTCGGGTGATTGCCGCACCGCGTACCCCGGCAGCAGGGAGCATATAGTTAAAACTGTAAATCCCGGTGACACCCACCACAGCAGAAGCCGACAGGAACCAGCCGGAAAGCGTCAGCAAACCAATACTTGCCAGCAGTGTGACGATCGCCAGAACGATCCCCAGGGTTAACATCCATTTGTGACGTTTATACAGCGTCAGATAAGGTAGCAAAGCGCGCATTTAAATGTCCTCCTGACGATGAGCCAGTAATGTCGCAAACGCCCCGTTGGCTGCGCTAAGTTCGGCATAAGTGCCTTGTTCAACGATCTGTCCGTCCTGCATCACCCAGATAACGTCCCAGTCGGCAAGATCTTCAAGTTGGTGTGTCACCATCAGCGTGGTCTGGCGGCGTGACGCTGCTTTCAACGCCTGCATCACGCGTTGTTCGCTGTGTGCATCAAGGCTGGCGGCGGGCTCGTCAAGCAACAACAACTGACATGGATTGAGTAAGGCGCGAGCCACGGCAACGCGCTGCGCTTGTCCGACAGAAAGTCGAGCAGCCTGATCGCCTACTGGTGTATCCACACCCTGTGGCAGAAGTGGTAAAAACTCACTGACCCAGGCGCTGTCGAGTGCGGCTTGCAGCTGTTCTTCGCTGGCATCGGGGCGAGCGAGCAGCACGTTATCGCGTAACGTGGCGGCAGGGAGCTGCGGGTTTTGTCCAACCCAGGACAGCTGTTTGCGCCAGCAATCAGGCGACAGGTCGCGCAGCTCAAAGCCGTTAATCCGCAGCGATCCCTGATAAGAGAGAAAACCGGACAGGACATTGAGCAACGAACTTTTGCCGGAGCCGCTGCGGCCAACCAGCACCGCGCGTTGGCCCGCTGGCAGGGTAAAGTTGAGCGGACCTGCAAGCACTTTACCTTCCGGCGAGGTGATGACCAGATCTTCTGCTTCAATTGAAACTGCGTCTTTTGTAGTCAGCTCAATATCGCCACGCTCAGGATGTGCAAGCGGGGTTTCCATGAAGGTTTTCAGACTGTCTGCTGCACCAACGGCTTGTGCTTTGGCGTGATAAAACGTGCCCAGATCGCGCAGGGGTTGGAAAAATTCCGGCGCCAGAATGAGCGCCAGGAAGCCAGCTGCCAATGTGACGCCAGTCCCGTAGTGGCCAAAATCGAGTTCACCGAGGTAGGAAAAACCGAAGTAAACCGCGACCAGTGCGATGGACAGGGAGGTAAAGAACTCAAGGACACCGGATGACAGAAACGCCAGGCGCAGGACTTCCATGGTGCGCTGGCGGAAATCCTGTGACGCTGCGCGGATGCTTTCTGTTTCAGCTTCACCGCGGCCAAAGATTCTTAGCGTTTCCATGCCCCGCAGGCGATCGAGGAAATGGCCACTGAGGCGGGCAAGAGCCTGAAAGTTGCGGCGGTTAGCATCGGCTGCACCCATACCAACCATCGCCATAAACAACGGGATCAGCGGGGCAGTTCCAAGCAGAATAAGGGCGGCTACCCAGTTTGACGGGAATACCGCCGCCACGATCAATAAGGGGACGCATACGGCCAACGCCATTTGCGGCAGATAACGTGCATAGTAATCATGCATGTCATCAATCTGTTCCAGGATTAGCGTAGCCCAGCTCCCGGCTGGTTTGCCTTGTATCCAGGCGGGACCTGCTTGTTGCAGACGGTCAAGCACCTGGCGGCGAATCTCAAAGCGGATATGTTGGCCAGCATGAAACCCGACGCGTTCGCGTAACCAGACGACCCATGCCCGCAGGATGAAAATTAATACCAGCACAATGAAAGGGAGCAGAAGCGCCTCTCTGGGGATATTGTCCATGATCATATGGTCGAGAATTCGGGCCATGAGCCAGGCCTGAGCGACAATTAACAGGCCGCTCACGAACCCCAACAGGCGTGAAATGTTCAGCCATCGTTGGGAAATTACACTTTGCTGTTTTAACCAGCGGGTCAGCTCTTTTTGACGGGTTTTATTCATTGCACGCTTAGCAGGTGAGTTATTGGAATTTTTGGGCAGGACAATGTTACAACGAGGCAAAAATAAAGGCGACTTATAGTCGCCTTTTTTACTTTTGTTACTGATTTGTAAAACTTATTTGCAAGCGTCTGCCAGACCGTCGAGATAACGCTCTGCGTCAAGCGCAGCCATACAACCGGTGCCTGCTGAAGTGATCGCCTGGCGATAAATATGGTCCATCACGTCACCGGCGGCGAATACACCCGGAATGCTGGTTTGGGTGGCGTTACCATGAATCCCGGACTGAACTTTGATGTAGCCATTTTCCAGTTCAAGCTGACCGTCAAAAATGGCGGTATTCGGGCTGTGGCCGATAGCGACAAACAAGCCTGCAACGTCAAGTGACTCGACGTTGTCAGTGTTTTGCGTATCGCGCAGGCGCAGTCCGGTTACGCCCATTTGATCGCCGGTCACTTCTTCCAGTGTGCGGTGGGTATGCAGCACGATGTTGCCGTTTTCGACTTTATCCATCAAACGCTTGATCAGGATTTTCTCGGCGCGGAAGCTGTCGCGACGGTGAATCAAATGCACTTCAGATGCGATATTCGCCAGGTACAGCGCTTCTTCAACAGCAGTGTTGCCGCCGCCGATCACCGCAACTTTTTGGTTACGGTAGAAGAAACCGTCGCAGGTCGCGCAGGCGGAAACGCCACGGCCTTTGAAGGCTTCTTCTGAAGGCAGACCCAGGTAGCGTGCTGACGCACCTGTGGCGATGATTAGTGCGTCACAGGTGTATTCACCGCTGTCGCCGGTCAGACGGAAAGGGCGGTTTTGCAGATCAACTTTGCTGATATGATCAAAAATAATTTCAGTTTCAAATTTGGTCGCATGTTCGTGCATGCGTTCCATCAGCAATGGGCCTGTGAGATCGTGCGGATCGCCAGGCCAGTTCTCCACTTCTGTTGTTGTGGTCAACTGACCACCTTTTTCCATACCGGTAATCAGTACCGGTTGCAGGTTCGCGCGTGCAGCGTAGACCGCAGCGGTATACCCTGCAGGGCCAGAGCCCAGAATAAGAAGTTTACTGTGTTTGGTTGCGCCCATGAGATCCCCATAGTTGTTAGCAGGCAATGAGCAGGATTGTAGGGAATTTACAGGCGTAAAAAAAGAGTATGGCGATTTTGTTAACAATATGTGTAATAGCGGGAACCGATGAACGGCAGAATTAGTCGTAATACTATAACGATTTCTACTTAAAATCGGTCAGTTATAAGGTGATAAAATGACGATTTTCCATCACTGCGAATGAATAACTGGCATGTTGTACTAAAAATCGATGTTTTGCTTTGACAATCCCCTGCTGTTTTGCGAAAACATTCAAGGAAGAAAAAAACTGTGTCATGTATGTGCTGCATAATCATGCATGTAGATACCATGTTTACCGTGTTAGCGAAATCTACGCATGGTGTGGACAGATGCCATTCGTGATGTCGATAGCCGCCGACAGGCAACGGTCTTCTCACCATAAACCCAGACATTGCGAACCGAAAATCCCTCTGGGTTGCGGTTTATTTTGATGGGTAGCGACTCTGAACAGTGATGTTGGTAGAGTCAGGCAGGAGTAGGGAAGGAATACAGAGAGACAATAATAATGGTAGATAGTAAGAAGCGCCCTGGCAAAGATCTCGACCGTATCGATCGTAACATTCTTAATGAGCTGCAAAAGGATGGGCGTATTTCTAACGTCGAGCTTTCTAAACGTGTGGGACTTTCACCAACGCCCTGCCTTGAGCGTGTGCGTCGGTTGGAAAGACAGGGTTTTATTCAGGGCTATACAGCGCTGTTAAACCCGCATTATCTGGATGCATCACTTCTGGTTTTTGTTGAGATTACTCTGAATCGTGGCGCCCCGGATGTGTTTGAACAATTTAACTCTGCAGTACAAAAACTTGAAGAAATTCAAGAGTGTCATTTGGTTTCCGGTGATTTCGACTATTTGCTGAAAACACGCGTACCGGATATGTCGGCATACCGTAAGCTGTTGGGGGAAACCCTGCTGCGTCTGCCTGGCGTGAATGACACACGTACTTATGTAGTAATGGAAGAAGTCAAACAGAGCAATCGTCTGGTAATTAAGACGCGCTAACACGGAACAGGTGCAAAATCGACGCAGTTTGATTACACTCCTGTTAATCCATACAGCAACAGTGCCGGGGCAACCCGGTGCTGTTGTCCGTTTTAGCATCGGGCAGGAAAAGCCCGAAACCTGGAGAGCCGTTTTTGAGCCAGGAATACACTGAAGACAAAGACGTCACATTGACGAAGTTAAGCAGCGGGCGCCGACTTCTGGAAGCGCTACTGATCCTTATTGCCCTTTTTGCCGTCTGGTTGATGGCTGCCTTACTCAGCTTTAACCCTTCGGATCCCAGTTGGTCGCAAACCGCGTGGCATGAGCCTATCCATAATCTGGGTGGAATACCTGGAGCATGGCTGGCGGATACGCTGTTCTTTATTTTTGGCGTCATGGCCTACACCATCCCCGTCATCATTGTCGGTGGCTGCTGGTTTGCCTGGCGACATCAGGCCAGCGACGAATACGTCGATTATTTTGCCGTCTCGCTGCGCATTATTGGCGTTCTGGCGCTGATTCTCACTTCCTGCGGGCTGGCCGCAATTAACGCCGATGATATCTGGTATTTCGCCTCTGGCGGCGTGATCGGCAGTCTGCTCAGCACCACGCTACAACCATTGCTGCACAGCAGCGGCGGCACGCTGACGTTGTTGTGCATTTGGGCAGCGGGATTAACACTGTTCACCGGTTGGTCATGGGTGAGCATTGCGGAAAAACTGGGCGGCTGGTTACTCAATATCCTGACGTTTGCCAGCAACCGTACCCGCCGCGACGATACCTGGGTCGATGACGAAGAATATGAAGACGAAGAAGAGTCTGTCGACGCCGCTGATGGCAAACCCCATGAATCGCGCCGAGCTCGTATCCTGCGCGGTGCGTTAGCGCGCCGTAAACGTCTGGCGGAGAAATTTACCAATCCGCTTGGTCGTCATACCGATGCGGCGCTATTCTCCGGCAAACGCATGGATGATGAAGACGAAATTGAATACAGCGCCCGTGGCGTGGTTGCCGATCCTAATGATGTGCTGTTTTCCGGTAATCGCGCGACGCTGCCTGAATATGACGAACTTGATCCGCTGCTTAACGGCCACTCGGTAACCGAGCCTGTGGCTGCAGCAGCTGCAGCTACAACGGCCGCTCAGGCCTGGAGCGCACCGGTCGATCCGTTACTGCAAACGTCGCCCGTGACCAACACTGTTATGGAGCAACCAGTCCCAACTGTGGCCTGGCAACCCGTGCCTGGCCCGCAAACCGGTGATGCCGCGATTGCACCAGCGCCTGAAGGTTATCCGCAGCCAGCCCAGTACGCGCAACCTCCGGTGCAGCAGCCGTATGAGCCATGGCAACAACCGGTTGTGGAGCAGAGTCCGCAGCCGCAATATTACGCACAGCAGCCCGTTGAACCTGTTTATACGCATCCTGTCGCGCCGCAGCCGGAACCTGTTTATCAGCCGGAGCCCGTGCTGCAACCTGTCTATCAACAGGATCCGACCTCTCAACAGAACGCCGCCTTCCAGCAGCCTGTTTATCAGCCGGAGCCTGTGCAGCAACCTGTTTATCAGCAGGATCCAACTTTTCAACAGAGCACTACGTTCCAGCAGCCTGTGGTTGAACAACCAACAGTGGTGGAACCTGAGCCGGTGGTTGAAGAAGTTAAACCGACTCGTCCGCCGCTCTATTACTTTGAAGAAGTCGAAGAGAAACGTGCGCGTGAGCGTGAACAACTGGCCGCATGGTATCAGCCGATTCCAGAACCTGCTCAGGAACCTGAGCGTGTTAAGCCGTCTACGCCGTCTATGCCGACGACTGCATCCATACCGCCCGTTGAGTCTGTTGCTGCCGTTGCACCGCTGGCCGCTGGCGTAAAAAGCGCCGCGTTAGGGGTGAGTGCCGCTGCCGCAGCACCTGTCTTTAGCCTTGCAGGCAGCGGTACGCCGCGTCCGCAGGTGAAAGAGGGCATTGGCCCGCAGTTGCCGCGTCCGAATCGTGTGCGCGTGCCTACTCGTCGTGAGCTGGCTTCATATGGCATAAAACTGCCGTCACAGCGTATGGCTGAAGAGAAAGCGCGCGAAGAGCAGCTTGATACAGATGCGTACAGTGACGATGAAATGGATGCAATGCAGCAGGACGAGCTGGCACGTCAGTTCGCTCAGTCGCAGCAGCATCGTTATGGCGAAGAGTATCAGGACGATACCCACCAGACTGATGACGAAGATTCAGCCGCAGAAGCTGAACTGGCCCGCCAGTTTGCTTCTTCTCAGCAGCAGCGTTATTCCGGTGAGCAGCCTGTCGGAGCGAATCCGTTCTCCCTCGATGACTTTGAATTTTCGCCAATGAAAACGCTGGTGGATGAGGGGCCGCATGAGCCGCTGTTTACGCCTGGCGTAATGCCGGAGCCCGCGCCGCAGTACCAGGAACCAGTTGCGCCGCAGCAGCATTATCAGCAACCGGCGCAGCCAGTTGCACCGCAACAGCACTATCAGCAACCGGCACAGCCAGTTGCACCACAGCAGCATTATCAGCAACCAGCGCAGCCAGTTGCACCGCAGCAGCACTACCAGCAACCGGTGCAGCCAGTTGCATCGCAGCAGCATTATCAACAGCCAGCGCAGCCAGTTGCACCGCAGCAGCATTATCAGCAGCCAGCGCAGCCTGCTACACCGCCGCCGCAGGATAGTCTGATCCATCCGCTGCTGATGCGTAATGGGGATAGTCGTCCGGCGCACCGTCCAAGCACGCCGCTGCCATCGTTAGATCTGCTCACGCCGCCGCCGAGCGAAGTTGAGCCGATAGATACGTTCGCACTGGAACAAATGGCACGTCTGGTGGAAGCGCGTCTGGCGGATTTCCGCATTAAAGCCGATGTGGTGAACTATTCTCCTGGCCCGGTGATTACCCGCTTTGAGCTTAATCTGGCTCCAGGGGTTAAAGCAGCGCGTATTTCTAACCTGTCACGAGATCTGGCGCGTTCATTGTCGACCGCGGCGGTACGTGTGGTCGAGGTTATTCCAGGCAAACCGTATGTCGGACTGGAGTTACCGAACAAAAAACGTCAAACCGTCTATCTGCGAGAAGTGCTGGATAACGCTAAATTCCGTGATAACTCATCTCCGCTGACTGTGGTGCTGGGCAAAGATATTGCGGGCGAACCGGTGGTGGCCGATCTGGCTAAAATGCCGCACCTGCTGGTGGCAGGGACAACCGGTTCCGGTAAGTCTGTTGGGGTGAACGCCATGATCCTCAGCATGCTGTACAAAGCGCAGCCGGAAGACGTTCGCTTTATCATGATTGACCCGAAAATGCTGGAACTTTCTGTTTATGAAGGTATTCCACATCTGCTGACTGAAGTTGTGACCGACATGAAAGATGCCGCCAATGCCTTGCGTTGGAGCGTCAATGAAATGGAACGTCGCTACAAACTGATGTCGGCGCTTGGCGTGCGTAACCTTGCCGGTTATAACGATAAGATTGCTGAAGCCGCCCGTATGGGACGTCCGATTCCAGACCCATACTGGAAGCCGGGCGACAGCATGGATGTTCAGCATCCGGTGCTGGAAAAACTGCCGTATATCGTGGTGTTGGTGGATGAATTCGCTGACCTGATGATGACCGTTGGCAAAAAGGTGGAAGAACTGATCGCTCGTCTGGCGCAAAAAGCGCGTGCGGCGGGGATCCATCTGGTGCTGGCAACCCAGCGACCGTCAGTTGACGTTATCACTGGTCTGATTAAAGCGAACATCCCGACGCGTATCGCCTTTACAGTGTCCAGTAAAATTGACTCGCGTACCATCCTTGACCAGGGCGGCGCGGAATCGCTGTTGGGTATGGGTGACATGCTTTATTCTGCACCAAACTCGACGATCCCTGTGCGTGTACACGGCGCCTTTGTACGCGATGAAGAAGTTCACGCGGTAGTTCAGGACTGGAAAGCGCGCGGTCGCCCACAATACGTAGATGGCATTACCTCTGACAGCGAAAGCGAAGGCGGCGGTGGCGGCTTTGATGGTGGCGAAGAACTGGATCCGCTGTTCGATCAGGCGGTGAACTTTGTTACTCAGAAACGCAAAGCCTCGATCTCCGGCGTCCAACGTCAGTTCCGTATCGGTTACAACCGAGCGGCGCGCATCATCGAACAGATGGAAGCGCAGGGAATAGTCAGCGAACAAGGGCATAATGGTAATCGTGAAGTGCTGGCTCCGCCGCCCTTCGAATGATTGCAAAGTTAAGTAATTCAGTATTTTCTACTTTCCTCATGCTGATTTTTGGCCTGAAATGGATAGCAGAGGGATCTCCCCGTTGGGAGTGACGTATTTTGAGGAATAACGATGAAAAGAATCGCAATCACCTGTGCATTACTGTCGAGCTTTGTGGTGAGCAGCGTCTGGGCTGACGCTGCCAGCGACCTGAAAAGCCGTCTGGATAAAGTCAGTAGCTTCCATGCCAGCTTTACTCAGAAGGTCACGGACGGTAGCGGCGCGGCGGTGCAGGAGGGTCAGGGCGACTTATGGGTTAAACGCCCTAATCTGTTTAACTGGCATATGACGCAGCCTGACGAGAGCATCTTGGTTTCCGATGGTAAAACGCTGTGGTTCTTTAACCCGTTTGTTGAGCAGGCGACTGCGACCTGGTTGAAAGACGCCACTGGCAACACGCCGTTTATGCTGATTGCGCGTAACCAGGCCAGCGACTGGCAACAGTACAACATTAAGCAAAACGGCGATGATTTCGTGCTGACGCCAAAAACCAGCAGCGGTAACCTGAAGCAGTTTACTATCAATGTTGGGCGGGACGGGACGATCCATCAGTTCAGTGCCGTTGAGCAAGACGATCAGCGCAGCAGCTATCAGCTGAAATCTCAGCAGAATGGTGCGATTGAACCTTCGAAATTCACCTTTACCCCGCCGCAAGGTGTAACGGTTGACGATCAACGTAAGTAGAGGCGTGTGAGTGAGCAATCTGTCGCTCGACTTTTCTGATAATACCTTTCAGCCACTGGCCGCACGTATGCGGCCAGAAAATTTAGCGCAGTACATCGGCCAGCAGCATCTGCTGGCTGCGGGTAAACCCTTGCCGCGCGCCATCGAGGCCGGGCACCTGCACTCTATGATTTTATGGGGTCCGCCGGGGACGGGGAAAACCACGCTAGCCGAAGTTATTGCCCGTTACGCTAACGCCGATGTTGAACGAATTTCGGCGGTCACGTCTGGTGTAAAAGAAATTCGTGAAGCGATTGAGCGGGCGCGTCAGAATCGTAACGCGGGTCGACGTACGATCCTGTTCGTGGACGAAGTTCACCGTTTTAATAAAAGCCAACAGGATGCGTTTTTACCGCATATTGAAGACGGTACCATCACGTTTATTGGCGCCACCACTGAAAATCCCTCGTTTGAACTGAACTCGGCACTGTTGTCGCGGGCGCGTGTTTATTTACTGAAATCGTTAACCACCGACGATATTGAACAGGTGCTGGACCAGGCGATGTCAGATAAAGCCCGGGGTTACGGCGGCCAGGATATCGTACTGCCACCAGAGACGCGTCGGGCGATTGCCGAACTGGTTAATGGTGACGCACGGCGAGCGCTGAATACGCTGGAAATGATGGCCGATATGGCCGAAGTTGATGATTCTGGCAAGCGCGTATTGAAACCAGAATTGCTCACTGAAATTGCCGGTGAACGCAGCGCACGCTTTGATAATAAAGGCGATCGTTTTTACGATCTCATCTCCGCATTACACAAATCGGTTCGCGGCAGCGCCCCGGATGCGGCACTTTATTGGTATGCGCGCATCATTAGTGCAGGCGGTGACCCGCTGTATGTTGCCCGTCGCTGTCTGGCCATTGCCTCTGAAGATGTCGGCAATGCCGACCCTCGCGCCATGCAGGTGGCAATTTCCGCATGGGACTGCTTTACCCGCGTGGGACCCGCGGAAGGTGAACGAGCGATTGCTCAGGCGATTGTTTATCTGGCCTGCGCGCCGAAAAGTAATGCGGTTTACACCGCCTTCAAAGCCGCGCTGGCTGATGCCCGCGAACGTCCGGATTACGACGTGCCGGTCCACCTGCGCAATGCGCCAACTAAGCTGATGAAAGAAATGGGCTATGGTGAGGAGTATCGTTACGCCCATGATGAACCAAATGCCTATGCCGCCGGAGAAGAGTACTTCCCGCAGGAAATGGCACAAACGCGCTATTATCACCCCACAAACAGAGGTCTTGAAGGCAAGATTGGCGAAAAGCTCGCCTGGCTCGCCGGACAGGATCAAAATAGCCCTATAAAACGCTACCGTTAGTGTTATCGTTGCGGTAATGTTGTCTCTGTATCCCTGTGACCGCAGGCTGTGGTCACTTTCTCCTATTTTAATTCGATAAGCACAGGATAAGCATGCTCGATCCCAATCTGCTGCGTAATGAGCCAGACGCAGTCGCAGAAAAACTGGCAAGCCGGGGCTTTAAGCTGGATGTAGATAAGCTGCGCGCTCTTGAAGAGCGTCGTAAAGTTCTGCAGGTACAAACTGAAAACCTGCAGGCAGAGCGTAACTCTCGATCGAAATCCATCGGCCAGGCAAAAGCGCGCGGGGAAGATATCGAGTCTTTACGTCTGGAAGTGAACAAACTGGGCGAAGAGCTGGATGCCGCGAAAGCTGAACTTGATACCTTACAGGCCGAGATCCGCGACATTGCGCTGACCATTCCTAACCTGCCAGCGGACGACGTTCCGGTGGGTAAAGATGAAAATGACAACGTTGAAGTCAGCCGTTGGGGTACTCCGCGTGAGTTTGATTTCGAAGTGCGCGATCACGTTACCCTGGGTGAAATGCACACGGGTCTTGATTTTGCCGCTGCGGTTAAGCTGACCGGCTCTCGTTTCGTCGTGATGAAAGGGCAGATCGCGCGCATGCACCGTGCGCTGTCTCAGTTCATGCTGGATCTGCATACCGAACAGCATGGTTACAGCGAAAACTACGTTCCGTATCTGGTTAACCATGACACGCTGTACGGAACAGGGCAACTGCCGAAATTTGCTGGCGATCTGTTCCACACCCGTCCGCTGGATGAAGAAGCCGACAGCAGCAACTATGCGCTGATCCCAACGGCAGAAGTTCCGCTGACCAACCTGGTTCGCGACGAAATCATTGACGAAGATGCGCTGCCGATCAAAATGACCGCGCATACGCCGTGCTTCCGTTCTGAAGCAGGTTCTTACGGTCGTGATACCCGTGGTCTGATCCGTATGCACCAGTTCGATAAAGTTGAAATGGTGCAGATCGTTCGCCCGGAAGACTCTATGGACGCGCTGGAAGAGATGACCGGCCATGCCGAGAAGGTTCTTCAACTGCTGGGCCTGCCGTACCGTAAGATCATCCTGTGCACAGGCGACATGGGCTTCGGCGCATGCAAAACGTACGATCTGGAAGTGTGGATCCCGGCGCAGAACACCTATCGCGAAATCTCCTCTTGCTCCAACGTGTGGGATTTCCAGGCTCGTCGTATGCAGGCGCGTTGCCGCAGCAAATCCGACAAAAAGACCCGTTTAGTACATACGCTGAACGGTTCCGGTCTGGCGGTTGGACGTACGCTGGTTGCGGTGATGGAAAACTATCAGCAGGCTGATGGCCGTATTCAGGTTCCGGAAGTGTTACGTCCGTACATGAATGGCCTGGAATTTATCGGCTAAGCTACCTTTCTTTGCTAAAAAAGCGCCTCAGGGCGCTTTTTTTATGCCCGTTTGACGTCGGACAATAACGCCTACCTCCATAGGAGTAATACTGCCTTCGAATGAAAGTCAGTATTTATCTCTGTCTTTTCGCAAATTCAGTATCTACAAGTCTGTATATTGATATTAAAGCTATATAAAAATCTATATAACGAGTATTTCTCTTTTGTTTATTGTGAGCAGCAGAGTGAGCCACTATGAAAACTAAGATCCCCGATGCCATGCTGGCAGCTGAGGTTAGTCGCCGAGGTTTGGTGAAAACGACGGCGATAGGCGGACTGGCGGTGGCCAGTAGCGCGTTTACCCTGCCATTTACCCGTATTGCAAATGCTGCAGAAGCCCTTAATCCGACACAGGCCAATGAGAAAGTCATCTGGAGCGCGTGTACGGTGAACTGTGGTAGCCGCTGTCCTCTGCGTATGCACGTGGTAGACGGTGAAATAAAGTATGTTGAAACCGACAACACCGGTGATGACAACTATGACGGCTTGCACCAGGTACGCGCCTGTCTGCGTGGTCGCTCCATGCGTCGTCGCGTTTATAATCCCGACCGTCTGAAATACCCGATGAAACGCGTCGGTAAACGTGGCGAAGGGAAATTTGAGCGTATCAGCTGGGATGAAGCCTACGACATCATTGCCAGCAATATGCAGCGTCTTATCAAAGACTACGGCAACGAGTCTATCTACCTGAACTACGGCACTGGTACGCTGGGCGGCACCCTGACACGCTCCTGGCCGCCAGGCAAAACGCTGGTAGCACGTCTGATGAACTGCTGCGGCGGCTACCTTAACCACTACGGTGACTACTCTTCAGCGCAAATCGCTGCCGGGTTGAATTACACCTACGGCGGCTGGGCTGACGGTAACAGCCCGTCCGACATTGAAAACAGCAAGCTGGTGGTTCTGTTCGGGAATAACCCTGGTGAAACCCGTATGAGCGGGGGTGGGGTAACCTATTACCTTGAACAGGCGCGACAAAAATCCAATGCCCGCATGATCATTATCGATCCCCGCTACACGGATACCGGCGCGGGTCGTGAAGATGAGTGGATCCCGATCCGCCCAGGTACCGATGCGGCATTGGTGAATGGTCTGGCGTATGTGCTGATCACCGAAAACATGGTTGATCAACCGTTCCTTGATAAATACTGCGTGGGTTACGACGAGAAAACCTTACCGGCCGACGCACCGAAAAACGGTCACTATAAGGCGTATATTCTTGGGCAGGGCAAAGACGGTATCGCCAAGACCCCGGAATGGGCAGCGCAAATTACCGGTATTCCTGCTGATCGAATCGTCAAACTGGCACGTGAAATCGGTAGCGCTAAACCGGCATATATCAGTCAGGGGTGGGGACCGCAGCGTCATGCTAACGGTGAAATAGCGACTCGTGCCATTTCTATGCTGGCAATCCTTACCGGTAACGTTGGGATTAACGGCGGCAACAGCGGGGCGCGTGAGGGCTCATACAGTTTGCCGTTTGAACGTATGCCTACGCTGGAAAACCCAGTCGAAACCAGCATCTCTATGTTTATGTGGACGGACGCCATTGAGCGAGGTCCGGAGATGACGGCGCTGCGTGACGGTGTTCGTGGCAAAGATAAGCTCGATGTTCCGATTAAGATGATCTGGAACTATGTCGGTAACTGTCTGATTAACCAGCACTCTGATATCAACCGCACACATGAAATCCTACAGGATGATAAGAAGTGCGAGATGATCGTTGTCATCGACTGCCATATGACCTCCTCGGCGAAATACGCGGATATTTTGCTGCCGGACTGCACCGCTTCGGAGCAGATGGACTTCGCACTGGATGCCTCCTGCGGAAATATGTCGTATGTGATTTTCACCGATCAGGCGATCAAGCCACGCTTCGAATGCAAGACTATCTACCAGATGACCAGTGAGCTAGCGAAACGCCTTGGTGTTGAGCAGCAGTTTACAGAAGGTCGTACTCAGGAAGAGTGGATGCGTCATCTGTACGAGCAGTCGCGCAAAGCCATTCCTGAACTGCCAACGTTTGAAGAATTCCGCAAGCAGGGGATCTTTAAACAGCGCGACCCACAGGGACATCACGTGGCCTACAAGGCGTTCCGTGAGGATCCTAACGCCAATCCGCTGACCACGCCGTCAGGTAAGATCGAAATTTATTCGCAGCAGCTTGCCGAGATCGCGTCAACCTGGGAACTGCCGGAAGGTGATGTGATTGATCCACTGCCGATTTATACCCCAGGTTTTGAGAGCTTAAACGATCCGCTGGTGGAGAAATTCCCTCTGCAGTTGACCGGCTTCCACTATAAGTCTCGCGTTCACTCGACCTATGGCAACGTGGATGTTCTGAAAGCATCCTGCCGTCAGGAAATGTGGATCAACCCGATGGATGCACAGCGACGCGGCATTAACAACGGCGACAAGGTGCGCATCTTTAACGATCGTGGTGAAGTGCACATTGAGGCGAAAGTAACGCCGCGTATGATGCCTAGCGTGGTGGCATTGGGCGAAGGGGCGTGGTATGACCCGGACGCAAAACGCGTGGACCAGGGTGGTTGTATTAACGTCCTGACGACCCAGCGTCCGTCTCCTCTCGCGAAGGGGAACCCATCACACACGAACCTTGTTCAGGTTGAAAAGGTGTAAGGAGTAACCGATGACAACCCAGTATGGATTTTTTATTGATTCCAGCCGTTGCACCGGTTGCAAAACCTGCGAACTGGCGTGCAAAGATTTCAAAAATTTAACCCCTGAAGTCAGCTTCCGCCGCATTTATGAGTACGCCGGCGGTGACTGGCAGGAAGACAACGGCGTCTGGCATCAGAACGTCTTTGCCTATTACCTCTCCATTGCGTGTAACCACTGTGAAGACCCGGCCTGTACCAAAGTGTGTCCGAGCGGTGCGATGCACAAACGTGAAGATGGCTTTGTCGTTGTCGATGAAGATGTGTGCATCGGCTGCCGCTATTGCCACATGGCCTGTCCTTACGGCGCACCACAGTACAATGCTGACAAAGGGCACATGACCAAATGCGATGGCTGCCATGAGCGCGTCGCTGAAGGTAAGAAACCTATTTGCGTCGAGTCCTGTCCACTGCGTGCGCTGGATTTTGGCCCAATTGATGAACTGCGCAAAAAACACGGTACTTTGGCTGCGGTTGCGCCATTGCCGGGCGCGCACTTTACCAAACCGAGCATTGTCATCAAACCTAACGCCAATAGCCGCCCGACCGGGGATACCACAGGTTATCTGGCTAATCCGAAGGAGGTGTAAGATGGGAAGTGGATGGCATGAATGGCCGCTGATGATCTTCACGGTCTTCGGACAGTGTGTGGTTGGCGGTTTTATTGTTCTGGCGCTGGCGTTGATGAAAGGGGGCTTACGCCCAGAATCGCAGCAACGCGTAATTACCTGCATGTTTGGGCTGTGGGTATTAATGGGCATTGGATTTATTGCTTCCATGCTCCACCTGGGCTCACCGATGCGCGCCTTTAACTCACTCAATCGCGTTGGGTCATCTGCGTTGAGTAACGAAATTGCCAGCGGCTCACTCTTCTTTGCCGTTGGCGGTATCGGCTGGCTGCTGGCTATGTTGAAGAAAATGTCGCCCGCATTACGCAATCTGTGGTTAGTTGTCACCATGGTGCTGGGTGTGGTTTTTGTCTGGATGATGGTGCGCGTGTATAACACCATCGATACCGTACCGACCTGGTACAGCGTCTGGACACCGCTGGGCTTCTTCCTGACGATGTTTATGGGCGGTCCGCTGCTGGGATATCTGTTACTGAGAATTGCTGGCGTGGATGGTTGGGCTATGCGCCTGCTGCCGGCTATATCAGTGCTTGCTCTGGTCGTGAGTGCCATCATGTCGGTAATGCAGGGCACTGAACTGGCGACAATCCACAGTTCGATTCAACAGGCCTCTGCGCTGGTTCCGGATTACGGTTCGCTGATGGCGTGGCGGATCGTGGCGCTGGCGTTAGCGTTGTGCTGCTGGATAGTACCGCAAGTGAAGGGTTACCAGCCTGCCGTTCCGTTGCTTTCCGTCGCGTTTATTCTGCTGTTAGTCGGCGAGCTGATTGGTCGTGGCGTGTTCTACGGGCTGCATATGACCGTCGGTATGGCGGTGGCGAGTTAATCCATAATATGCCGGATGGCGCCTCGTGCTTTATCAAGCCTACAATATCCGTAGGCCTTCAAGCTGCGCGCTATCCGGCTACATGTCAGGCCAGGGTTTTGCCCCAGTCTTTACTTCTGCTTAGTTAACGTGTCATAGCTGGTCATCAGATTGCGATAATCCGGAATGTGATTAGAGAACAACGTCGCCAGACCTTCGATATCGTTGCGCCAGTCGCGGTGCAGTTCGCATGCTACTCCGAACCATGTCATCAATTGAGCGCCTGCTTGAGACATCCGATCCCATGCTGAATGGCGGGTAATTTCATTAAACGTGCCTGAAGCATCGGTGACAACAAAGACGTCAAAACCTTCTTCAATAGCCGAGAGCGCTGGGAAAGCGACGCAAACTTCCGTCACGACACCAGCGATAATCAGCTGCTTTTTGCCGGTCGCTTTTACTGCTTTCACGAAATCTTCGTTATCCCATGCGTTAATGTTTCCTGGGCGAGCAATGTAGGGCGCATCCGGAAATTGAGCTTTCAGTTCCGGTACCAGCGGTCCGTTTGGTCCTGTCTCAAAACTGGTTGTCAGAATGGTTGGGAGGTTGAAGTATTTTGCTAAGTCACCGAGCGCAAGCACGTTGTTTTTAAATTTATCGGGATCGATATCCCGAACCAGAGAGAGCAGGCCAGCTTGATGGTCGACCAGCAGTACTGCCGCATTGTCTTTATCAAGTCTTACGTAAGGTTTAGTCATGGTATTTCTCCTGTTCAGTATCAGTGGGGGAAATTTGATGAGTTTAAGTCTACGAAAAGAACGATATTTGGATTAGATAGATAAATAAGAACTCACTGTTCTATTTTGAAGACAATGCAGCTCAGCATCCCGCATAGAGTTTAGTAAGAAATAAAAGTAAGGGGAGTCCATGAAATTTTTCGACTGAACGTAACGCGAGATTTTTGTTTTAGATCAATAAAAACAAGCAGATGTGTTTTTGTATTTTTTATCTATTCACATTAAGAATCAGTAATGCAAATCGATCGACCAGAAAGCGCCTCAGCCCTCTGATTCCGCCGATTGACAATGTTTTTAGCAGTGGCATGATGCGCATGAAATTTGAACTTCCTCACGGTTTTTATTCATGTCCACCTATACCCGTCCCGTCATGCTATTGCTGTGCGGGCTACTTCTGTTGACCCTGGCGATCGCCGTGTTAAACACGCTCGTCCCGCTTTGGCTCGCCCATGAAAATCTGCCTACCTGGCAGGTAGGCGTGGTGAGCTCGTCTTACTTTACCGGTAATCTGGTAGGGACGTTGCTGACAGGGTATTTAATAAAACACCTTGGTTTTAACCGCAGCTATTACATCGCCTCGCTTATTTTTGCCGCGGGCTGTGTCGGGTTGGGGATTATGGTGGGATTCTGGAGCTGGATGACATGGCGTTTTATCGCCGGTGTTGGCTGCGCCATGATCTGGGTGGTCGTGGAAAGCGCGCTGATGTGCAGCGGGACGTCACGTAATCGCGGACGGTTACTTGCCGCCTATATGATGATCTATTACGTGGGAACGTTTTTAGGCCAACTGCTGGTTAGTAAAGTATCAACAGAATTGATGAACGTCCTGCCGTGGGTGACGGGTACTATCCTGGCGGGTGTTTTGCCACTGCTCTTTACGCGCATTGCTAATCAGCAGGGCGATGAACAGCAGTCTACGCCTATTGTCTCTATGCTGAGGTTGCGTCAGGCGCGCCTGGGCGTTAATGGCTGCATTATTTCCGGGATCGTGCTGGGGTCTTTGTATGGCCTGATGCCGCTGTATCTCAACCATCAGGGGGTGAGCAACGCCAGCATTGGTTTCTGGATGGCAGTTCTGGTAAGTGCCGGTATTCTGGGGCAATGGCCGATTGGCCGTCTGGCGGATAAGCTGGGACGTCTGCTGGTTTTACGCGTCCAGGTCTTCGTGGTGATCGTCGGGAGTATCGCCATGCTGAACCAGGCGGCGATGGCGCCCGCGTTGTTTATGTTGGGTGCGGCAGGCTTTACCCTCTATCCGGTCGCGATGGCCTGGGCCTGTGAAAAGGTGGAACGTCATCAGTTGGTCGCCATGAATCAGGCATTGCTATTGAGCTATACCGTGGGCAGTCTGCTGGGACCTTCGTTTACTGCGATGCTGATGCAGAATTATTCAGATAGCTTGCTGTTTATCATGATCGCCAGCGTATCGTTTATTTATTTACTAATGCTGCTGCGTAAGACGGGCCATACGCCCAATTCTATTGCGCACATTTGACCTGATTTAACAGAATATGAACAGGTTCCCATACATACTGTTTATGTATGCTTTATGGGAACCTGCATTATTTAATCGCACACGTCTGTCCTAAAAATAAAGTGTGCAGAAGGTTATAGTTTTACATCCTGCCGTTTCCGCTCGCTCATTTTACCGCGCATAATCCCACGCCTCATATATTGATAATCAAAAAGCTTCCACAAAGGATTGCGTATGGCTGGTGTGCAGGAAAAACAATTGCGATGGTACAACATTGCATTAATGTCATTTATTACCGTCTGGGGTTTTGGTAACGTCGTCAACAACTATGCTAATCAGGGATTGGTTGTTGTCTCCTCCTGGATATTTATTTTCGCGCTCTATTTTATTCCTTACGCGTTGATCGTCGGGCAGCTTGGCTCAACCTTTAAAGAGGGTAAAGGCGGAGTCAGTACCTGGATTAAACATACCATGGGGCCAGGGTTGGCCTATCTTGCTGCCTGGACCTATTGGGTTGTTCATATACCTTATCTGGCGCAAAAACCGCAGGCTATTCTGATTGCGCTGGGATGGGCGCTGAAGGGCGATGGTTCGTTGATTAAAGAGTACACCGTCGTGGCGTTGCAGGGGCTGACGCTGGCGCTGTTTGTCTTTTTCATGTGGGTTGCGTCCCGTGGCATGAAGTCGCTGAAAATTGTTGGGTCAGTTGCTGGCATCGCGATGTTTGTGATGTCCATTTTGTATGTCGTGATGGCGGTAACCGCGCCTGCAATTACGGATGTGCAAATAGCGACAACCAATATCACCTGGGAATCGTTTATCCCGCACATCGATTTTACCTACATTACTACGATCTCCATGCTGGTCTTTGCCGTGGGCGGTGCGGAGAAAATTTCGCCATACGTTAATCAGACACGTAATCCGGGCAAAGAATTTCCAAAAGGGATGCTCGTTCTGGCTGTTATGGTGGCGGTATGCGCGATTCTCGGTTCGCTGGCTATGGGAATGATGTTTGACTCCCGGCATATTCCAGATGACCTGATGACGAATGGTCAATATTACGCCTTCCAGAAATTGGGTGAGTATTATGGTATGGGTAATTCGCTGATGGTTATTTACGCGATTGCCAATACGCTGGGACAGATTGCGGCATTGGTATTTTCTATTGATGCACCGCTTAAAGTTCTGCTGGGTGATGCTGATCGTAAATATATTCCCGAGAGCCTGTGTAAAACCAACGCTTCCGGTACGCCGGTAAATGGTTATATTCTGACGCTGGTGCTGGTGGCGATTTTGATTATGTTGCCAACGCTGGGAATTGGCGATATGAACAACCTGTATAAATGGCTATTGAATCTTAACTCTGTCGTGATGCCATTGCGTTATTTATGGGTGTTTGTGGCGTTCATTGCCGTTATTCGCCTGGCGCAAAAATATAAATCGGAATATGTCTTTATTCGCAACCGCTCGCTTGCGATGACCGTGGGGATCTGGTGCTTTGCCTTTACCGCATTTGCCTGTCTGACCGGGATTTTCCCGAAAATGGAAGCCTTTACCCCTGAGTGGACATTCCAGCTCACGCTGAATATCGTGACGCCATTTGTGCTGGTTGGGCTGGGATTGATTTTCCCGCTACTGGCGAGAAGAGGACGCTAAAGACAAGTGTGGCAGAAGAGCAGGAGATAGTGATGCTATCTCCTGCTTTGCCTCTCAAAACAACGGGGACAGTTCTTTTGGGATGGCATACTGTTTGCCATCATAACGCAGTACCCAACTGGCTTTCCCCGGTTTATCCTTTGATGCGCATTGCTCGTTGGCGTCTGTATAGGCCGTTGATTCCACGTTTTTCTCGTTTACCCGAATATCGAAGTATCCATTATGTGAATCAGGCGCAAGGGCAAGGGTGCGTTTAATATCGTGGAATGTTCCCACACAGTTCCCGTCCCATTCACCGGTGCTATTCTCAAGTACGATTCCGTTTAATACCGCCCGTAGTTGATTATTTTCAATAACAAACAGCGATAGCGCATCTTCACTAAAAGGATTTACACGGGAACTGCCGGTGCGGGCGACTCGTAAGCCAAATGCGGTCTGATCTGAGGTAACTTTCCAGCGCGCAGTATCCAGCGCCAGACCGGTAATTTGAATGGCATCGTCATTCATACGTTCGGGCAGGCGTAGCCGCTGTTTTACGTCGAGGTTTGTGGAATCCAGTACCAGAAGCTCCAGATCGCCAATGCGATCGTAATCGCTATATTGTTGTGCCATCAGCGGAATCGCCGCTAGGGTCAGTTCCGGGTGGGCTGGCCAGACACGGCAAATTGCGCTTTGCGGTGAGTTACCTGTGATATCGATAACCAGATTATGTTGTGTGAGTAGCTTGCCTTCCGCTGTCGGTTTTGCATCTGGCCACGCATGTTGCACAATGGCGTTGATATCACAGTTGCTGGCGGCATTTACGTATTGGGCAGATAACAGCAACATGCCAGAAATGAATAACCGCATGGCGTCCTTTCCTTTAATTCGAGTGGTTGTCGCTTAGATAGCAAAACGGCTGCCGTCCAGGGCAGCCGTTTCGTGGTGGCTAAAACTCAATACATCACTTTATGTCCATATTGCTCGAGAATGCCCTTCACGCGCTCCATGGTCTCTTTCTTCGGTGGTTTGACGCCATCCAGTTTGTACTCTTCGCCCATTGCCACCCATTTGTGTTTGCCCAGCTCGTGGTAAGGCAGCAGCTCGATTTTTTCAACGTTACCCATATCGCGGGTAAATTCGCCGAGGCGGTGTGCGGAGTCATCGTCATCAGACCAGCCAGGTACGACAACATAGCGGATCCACACTTTGATGTCTTTATTTGACAGGTAACGCGCGAACTCCAGCGTACGATGGTTAGATACGCCGACCAGATTCTGATGGATTTCATCGTTCATCTGTTTGAGATCGAGCATGACCAGGTCGGTGACTTCCAGCAGCTCATCGATCACCGGATCGTAGCGGCGAACAAAACCGTTGGTATCCAGACAGGTATGAATACCTTCTTTTTTACAGGCGCGGAACCAGTCACGTACGAATTCAGCTTGCAGGATAGCTTCGCCGCCAGACGCCGTCACGCCGCCGCCGGATGCGTTCATAAAGTGGCGATAGGTCACCACCTCTTTCATTAATTCGTCGACGGTGACTTCTTTACCGCCGTGTGTATCCCACGTGTCACGGTTATGGCAATACAGGCAGCGCATCAGGCAGCCCTGAAAGAAGGTAATAAAGCGGATGCCCGGGCCATCAACAGTGCCACAGGATTCAAAGGAGTGAATGCGACCAATAACTGACATTGCGGTGTTTCTCCAGGTGTGGCCCATCCGGGGCCAGTGTTAGTGCACAGTTATTAACTGTGTCGAGTCTGTTTTGGCTGCTATCCATACTTTTCGTCTTTCAAGATGCATCTTTGTTAGCTTCCTTCGCTCACCCCAGTCACGTACTTCTGTACGCTCCAGGGGATTCACTCCGTTGCCGCCTCAATGCAACTCGAAATCCATCGAGTATATAAGTATAGATAGCTGACAAAGCAGGCTATTAAAAAGGCCCCACTTACGTGGAGCCTTTATTGTACGCTTTTTAAAGTACGATTTCAGTCAAAACCAATTACATGGTCTGAGTGAAGGTACGAGTAATAACGTCCTGCTGCTGTTCTTTAGTCAGGGAGTTAAAACGTACTGCGTAGCCAGAAACGCGGATGGTCAGCTGCGGATATTTTTCCGGATGTTCCATCGCATCCAGCAGCATTTCGCGGTTCATGACGTTCACGTTCAGGTGCTGACCACCTTCGATGGACGCTTCGTGGTGGAAGTAACCATCCATCAGACCAGCCAGGTTGGTCTTACGAACTTCGTCGTCTTTACCCAGTGCGTTCGGAACGATAGAGAAGGTGTAAGAAATACCATCTTTAGCGTAAGCAAACGGCAGTTTAGCAACGGAGGTCAGAGAGGCAACAGCACCTTTCTGGTCACGACCGTGCATTGGGTTAGCACCCGGTCCGAACGGCGCGCCAGCACGACGACCATCTGGGGTGTTACCAGTTTTCTTACCATAAACCACGTTAGAGGTGATGGTCAGAACAGACTGAGTCGGGATAGCGTTACGATAAGTAGTCAGTTTCTGAATTTTCTTCATGAAACGTTCTACCAGGTCAACCGCCATGTCATCAACGCGAGAGTCGTTGTTACCAAACTGCGGGTATTCGCCTTCGATTTCGAAGTCGATAGCCAGACCGTCTTCGTCACGAATCGGTTTAACTTTCGCATATTTGATTGCAGACAGGGAGTCAGCAGCAACGGACAGACCAGCGATACCACACGCCATGGTGCGGATAACGTCACGGTCGTGCAGCGCCATCAGAGAGGCTTCGTAGCTGTACTTGTCGTGCATGTAGTGGATAACGTTCAGCGCGGTGACGTACTGTTTAGCCAGCCAATCCATGAAGTGATCCATGCGGTCCATAACTTCGTCGAAGTTCAGAACGTCGCCTTTGATCGGTTCAGATTTAGGACCAACCTGCATTTTCAGTTTTTCATCAACGCCACCGTTGATTGCGTACAGCATGGTTTTCGCCAGGTTTGCACGCGCACCGAAGAACTGCATTTGTTTACCAACAACCATCGGGCTTACGCAGCAAGCGATAGCGTAGTCGTCGTTGTTGAAGTCCGGACGCATCAGGTCATCGTTCTCGTACTGCAGAGAAGAGGTGTCGATGGACACTTTAGCGGCGAATTTCTTGAAGTTCAGAGGCAGTTTTTCAGACCACAGAACAGTGATGTTCGGCTCCGGAGAAGGACCCATGGTGTACAGGGTGTTCAGGAAGCGGAAGCTGTTTTTGGTAACCAGAGTACGGCCATCAACGCCCATACCACCGATTGATTCAGTTGCCCAAATCGGGTCACCGGAGAACAGTTCATCATATTCAGGAGTACGCAGGAAGCGAACCATACGCAGTTTCATGACCAGGTGGTCGATCATTTCCTGTGCGTCTTGCTCGGTGATTTTGCCTGCTTTCAGGTCACGTTCGATGTAAGCATCCAGGAAGGTGGATACGCGACCGAAGGACATTGCTGCACCGTTCTGAGATTTAACTGCGGCCAGGTAGCCGAAGTAAGTCCACTGGATAGCTTCCTGAGCGTTGGTAGCCGGACCAGAGATATCGCAGCCATATTTAGCAGCCATTTCTTTGATCTGACCCAGAGCGCGGTGCTGTTCAGCGATTTCTTCACGCAGACGGATAGTTGCTTCCAGGTTTACGCCGTTTTCCAGATCGGACTGCAGAGAGACGAACTGAGCGTATTTGTCTTTCATCAGGTAGTCGATACCGTACAGCGCAACGCGACGGTAGTCACCGATGATACGGCCACGGCCATACGCATCTGGCAGACCAGTCAGAACACCGGATTTACGGCAGTTCAGAATGTCTTTGGTGTAAACATCGAATACGCCCTGGTTGTGGGTTTTGCGGTATTCGGTGAAGATTTTTTTCAGCATCGGGTCCAGTTCGCGATTGTACGCTTTGCAGGAACCTTCAACCATTTTGATGCCGCCAAACGGAATGATCGCACGTTTCAGCGGAGCTTCAGTCTGCAGACCAACAATCTTCTCGAGCGCTTTGTTGATGTAGCCAGCGTCGTGAGAAGTGATGGTAGAAGCAACGGAGGTGTCAAAGTCAACAGGCGCGTGAGTGCGGTTTTCCTGTTTAACGCCTTCCATCACGCTGTCCCACAGTGCAGTGGTCGCATCAGTTGCGCCAGCCAGGAAGGACTCGTCACCCTCATACGGAGTGTAGTTTTTCTGAATGAAGTCACGTACGTTTACTTCATTCTGCCAATCACCTTTGGTAAAACCTTCCCAGGCTGTGGCTAACTTTTCATTAAGCTCGGACATGTAACACCTACCTTCTTAAGTGGATTTTTTATTTACTGCGTGTAATGGGCATCAACAGATTAATGATGATCGTTACCACGCAGATAAATGACCCAGTATGTCAACCCGACCAACAAACCGCCGCCGATAATGTTACCGATCGTAACCGGAATCAGGTTATCGGTGATGAAATTCATCACGGTCAGGTGAGAAAAATTCTCCGGAGAAGACCCAACTGCGGTCCAGAATTCCGGGGTGGCGAAATCGCGTATTACAATACCCATAGGGATCATAAACATGTTTGCGATACTGTGCTCAAAACCGCTGGCAACAAACATTGCGACCGGTAATACCATGATAAACGCTTTGTCCATCAGGCTGCGGCCCGAGTAGCTCATCCATACGGCCAGACACACCATCAGGTTAGCCAGGATACCAAGGCTCACTGCCTCAACAAAAGTATGGTGCACTTTGTGGTCGGCTGTTTGCAGAACGTTGAGCCCCCATGCGCCGTTGGCGGTCATATACTCGCCAGAAAGCCACATGAGTAACACAAAGATCAGGGCGCCAATCAGGTTGCCGACATAAACGTTAAGCCAGTTTTTCGCTAACTGACCCCAGGTAATACGACCACTGGCTTTAGCAACGACGATCAGTACGGTTGAAGTGAAGAGGTCTGCACCGCAGACAACACAAAGGATCAGCCCCAGGGAAAAGCAGATACCACCTACTAATTTCGCCATGCCGAAAGGCATAGTACCAGTGCCGGTTGTGGCGGTGATATAGAAAACAAAGGCAATTGAAATGAATACACCGGCAGTAATTGCCAGATAGAACGTCTTAAGCGGATGTTTCGTTGCTTTATAGACGCCTGCTTCTTCGGCAACTTTGGCCATTGCAGCAGGTAGAATAAGATCAAAAGGGTTGTCAGCTTTCACACTAACTCTCTCTTTATTAAGTCGGCGACGAGATACTAACAAAGCATTATAGATGAGAATTTGATATAGATCATATCTCGCCTGGCTTATAGGCCCGTAAGACGCATGGTTTTTATGCGATTACGGTGTAACATGTTGATTATCCATATAAAAATAAATTTTAAAAATTATAAAGTGAGTTGAATTTTTTCTTTCAGCCTCCTATGGGATGGTTAATTAAAATGGAGTAATTGAGATAAAAAACCACATTAATAAGCTAATTTTTTTAATATCAACTACTAATATTTAACCTTGCTTTTACATTTATTTTTTGGTCTGACCAAAATAAAAAACGGGGCGCTTTAAGCGCCCCGTAATATAGCCCAGACAATACATTTAGCCTACTCGAGGCAAGTTGTTTGTCACTATTTTGACCAGTGTGCCGCTTTCGCGCGTTGCAATTTCTCATAGGCTTTCAGCAGAGACTGATGTGCCGGGAATGCGTGCAGATCGCTGTCTACTGGCTGAAGTCCATAAAACGGCGCTTCACCACTCAGTGCTGCACTTGCCGCTTCAACCGCCTCAGCGCCGTACATGCGGACGAATGCGTTCAGATACTGCAGCGGCTGACGGTCTTCTTCCTGAGACAGCAGCAACAATGTTTGCAGGCAGCGATAGTAGTTTGCACGTTCTGCGCTAAAGACGGAGGCGTTAAATTCCATCGTCCATTCGGTCCACACCAGGGCCTGCTCCAGATCGCCACCGGCCAGCGCCAGCATCACTTTAAGCTCGCCAATACGCAGGGTGTACCAACCGTTATCCGCACCGGTCGCCAGACCGAGCAGCTCGCGCACGCGGGTGAAGTCGTCAAAACCTTCTTCATCCAACTGTTCAATCAGATTGAGGTAGTCTTCTTTATCCCACTCACTGCCTGGCAGAGAGAGAATGGTGTCACGCAGATGGGTGCCCATAGCGTTGTTGGCTAACCACAGATCTTCTGCCGGATAGATGTCAGACATTCCCGGAACAATAATGCGGCACGCGTAAACGCCCAGGTGCTCATAGTCAGCGATATACACTTCTTTATCTTCAGCATTGAAGATGGCCATCAGGGTGGCGAACTCTTCTTCCGTGGTGCCGGAGAAATTCCAGTCAACGAACGGATAGTCGGCATCCTGCTTGAACAGATCCCAGGAGATCAGACCGCTGGAATCGATGAAGTGAGTTTCAAGGTTGGTATGTTCTGCCACTTCCTCATCGTCGAAGGTCGGTGGGGTGAAGACATCAAGATCCTTCAGACCACGGCCCTGCAGCAGTTCTGTCACGGTACGCTCCAGCGCAACGCCGAAATCCGGGTGTGCGCCGAAGGAGGCAAAGCAGGTACCGTTGGCCGGGTTGAACAGGACAACGCAAATCACCGGATACTTGCCGCCCAGCGAGCCATCGTAGGCAAAAATCGGGAAACCTTCCGCTTCCAGTGTGGCGATGGACTCCACCACTGCCGGATAGCGCGCCATCACCTCGGCCGGGATTTCCGGCAGGCTGATGCTTTCGGCGATAATACGGTTCTTCACATGGCGCTCAAAGACTTCAGACAGGCCCTGAACGCGAGCTTCGTTAGGTGTGTTACCCGCAGACATGCCGTTAGAAACATACAGGTTGCCGATAATATTCATCGGAATGTAGACGGTCTGGTTATCAGACTGGCGGGTAAACGGCAGGCCACAGACGCCACGCTCTTCATTACCAGACTGTAGATCGATAAGCATGCTGCCGGTCAGTTCGTTATCTGGATCGTAAAATGCACGCAGACGCGCATCCAGTAAACCTTCTGGAACATCGTCTTCTTCAGTCAGCGGGAACCATTTTTCGTTCGGGTAATGTACGAACGGGCCATTGGCGATAGTTTCGCCCAGCCAGAAATCGGCAAAGAAGTAGTTAGTCGACAGACGCTCAAAGTATTCGCCCAGCGCAGAAGCCAGCGCCGCTTTTTTTGTCGCGCCTTTACCGTTGGTGAAGCACAGCGCGCATTCTTTGTCGCGAATATGTACAGACCAGACGTTAGGGACGGGATTCAACCACGAAGCTTCTTCAATTTGAAAACCGAGGTCGAGCAATTTTTGCTGGAAGCGAGCGATGGAGTCTTCCAGAGCGGCATCTTTGCCGGGGATAAATGTTTGCGTCATGAAAATCACTTTTGTCGTACGGAAAGCGCGCAATGATACGGGTTTTCAATGAACGGCGCTATCGTCGCCGGAGCCCATGCGTAAATAAAAGCATTGGCTATGCTTTCTTACAGCCAATCACGTTTAGAGCATATTAATGAAAGCTTTCGATTTACACCGTATGGCGCTTGATAAGGTGCCCATGGATTTTCTGGGGGAAGTTGCGCTACGCAGCCTTTACACCTTTATATTGGTTTTTCTGTTTTTAAAAATCACCGGACGTCGTGGCGTACGCCAGATGTCGCTTTTTGAAGTCCTTATCATCCTTACGCTGGGTTCCGCCGCGGGAGACGTGGCGTTTTATGACGATGTTCCGATGCTGCCGGTGCTGGTGGTCTTTATTACTCTTGCTGTGCTGTATCGGCTGGTAATGTGGCTAATGGCGCATAGTGAAAAAATGGAGGACCTGCTGGAGGGCAAACCCGTCGTGATCATTGAAGACGGCGAGCTGGCATGGTCAAAGCTCAATAGCGCCAATATGACGGAATTTGAATTCTTTATGGAACTGCGTTTGAACGGCGTGGAGCAATTGGGACAAGTGAAACTGGCTATTCTGGAGACGAATGGGCAAATCAGCGTCTACTTCTTTGCCGATGAAGACGTAAAGCCGGGGCTCAGTATTCTGCCTAAACGTTGTACGCAACGATTTAAAGTAATACCTGAAGCAGGGGACTATGCCTGCATACGTTGTAGCGAAGTGGTGCAAATGAAGGCCGGAGATCATCAATTATGTCCGCGCTGTGCAAATCCAGAATGGTCGAAGGCCAGTCGGGCAAAACGGGTTACCTGACAGCAAAAATCTCGGTTTTTACCCGTCAATCCGATAGATTCTGTTGTGTGACCGATGACACATTTTTACCCTTGCCAGTTTTACCCATTGCGGCGCGTGTCACTGAATGATAAAACCGATATCCACAGGAATAACTTATACCAATGTCTGTCACCGGATTATCGTCAATGACAGGATGTTGATTGGACAACAACACAACGTGGTGAGGGGAAATGGCTCAGGTCTTCAATTTTAGTTCAGGTCCGGCAATGTTACCGGCAGAAGTACTTAAACTGGCTCAACAGGATCTTTGTGACTGGAACGGTCTTGGCACGTCAGTGATGGAAATTAGCCACCGTGGCAAAGAATTCATCCAGGTCGCAGAGGAAGCGGAGCAGGATTTTCGCGATCTTCTCAGCATCCCCTCCAACTATAAAGTGTTGTTCTGCCATGGCGGTGGTCGCGGGCAGTTCGCGGGTATCCCGTTAAATATTCTGGGCGATAAAACCACCGCGGATTACGTCGATGCCGGTTATTGGGCCGCCAGCGCAATTAAAGAAGCGAAAAAATACTGCACGCCAAACGTTATTGATGCCAAAGTCACCGTGGACGGCCTGCGTGCTGTTAAGCCGATGAGTGAATGGCAGCTTTCTGATAACGCGGCATACCTGCACTATTGCCCGAACGAAACCATCGATGGCATTGCGATCGATGAAACGCCGAATTTTGCCAGCAACGTTGTGGTCACGGCGGATCTGTCCTCTACCATTCTTTCCGCACCGCTTGACGTTAGTCGTTATGGCGTAATTTATGCCGGGGCACAGAAAAATATCGGCCCGGCCGGTCTGACGATTGTCATCGTCCGTGAAGATTTGCTGGGTAAAGCTCATGTATCATGCCCGTCAATTCTCGACTATACCGTGCTGAATGACAACGATTCCATGTTCAATACGCCGCCAACCTTTGCCTGGTATCTGTCTGGCCTGGTCTTTAAATGGCTGAAAAAGCAGGGCGGTGTTAATGCGATGGATAAAATTAACCAGCAAAAAGCGGAATTGCTCTACGGCGTAATCGATAACAGCGATTTCTACCGTAACGATGTGGCGAAATCTAACCGTTCACGCATGAACGTCCCGTTCCAGCTGGCTGACAGCGCATTGGATAAACTGTTCCTTGAAGAGTCTTTTGCTGCGGGCCTGCACGCGCTGAAAGGGCATCGTGTAGTCGGCGGTATGCGTGCGTCCATCTACAATGCCATGCCGCTTGAAGGTGTTAAAGCACTGACCGATTTCATGGTCGATTTCGAACGCCGCCGCGGCTAATCTGCTGTACTTTTCATCCCCACAGCCCGTCTGTGGGGTTTTTATGTCTGTTTTTGAGAGTCGAGTTTCATGGAATCCCTGACGTTACAACCCATTGCGCGGGTGGATGGCACCATCAATCTGCCTGGATCCAAAAGTGTTTCTAACCGCGCTTTGCTGCTGGCTGCATTAGCCAATGGCACCACTGTCCTGACCAATCTGCTGGACAGCGATGATGTTCGCCATATGCTCAATGCTCTGAATGCGTTAGGGATTAGCTATACCCTTTCTGCCGATCGTACCCGCTGCGAGATAATTGGCAATGGCGGTGCGTTGCACGCAGAAGGTGCAGTTGAGCTGTTCCTTGGCAACGCCGGAACCGCAATGCGCCCGCTGGCCGCAGCGTTATGTCTGGGCAGCAATGACATCGTGCTGACGGGCGAACCGCGCATGAAAGAGCGCCCGATTGGTCATCTGGTTGATGCGCTGCGCCAGGGCGGAGCCAAAATTGACTATCTGGAGCAGGAAAACTATCCCCCTTTACGTCTGCGCGGTGGCTTTACCGGAGGCCAGGTTGAGGTAGACGGTAGCGTTTCCAGCCAGTTCCTCACTGCGTTGCTGATGACTGCGCCGCTGGCGCCGCAGGATACGACGATCGCAATTAAAGGTGACCTGGTATCCAAACCTTACATTGATATCACACTGAACCTGATGAAAACGTTTGGTGTTGAAATTGAAAATCAAAACTACCAGCGCTTTGTCGTGAAGGGGCAGCAGGAGTATCAGTCACCGGGTGCATACCTGGTTGAAGGTGATGCTTCTTCCGCTTCCTATTTCCTCGCGGCAGGTGCTATTAAAGGCGGTACGGTAAAAGTTACCGGGATTGGCCGCAACAGCATGCAGGGTGATATTCGTTTTGCCGATGTACTGGAGAAAATGGGCGCAACCATTACATGGGGCGACGATTTTATTGCCTGTACTCACGGCGAGTTGAACGCAGTGGATATGGATATGAACCATATTCCTGATGCGGCGATGACCATTGCAACGGCGGCGCTGTTCGCTAAAGGCACCACGACATTACGTAATATCTACAACTGGCGCGTCAAAGAGACCGATCGTCTGTTCGCGATGGCGACGGAGTTACGCAAAGTGGGCGCGGAAGTGGAAGAGGGGCATGACTTTATCCGCATCACCCCGCCTGCAACATTGCAATTTGCGGACATCGCGACCTACAACGATCACCGCATGGCGATGTGTTTCTCGCTGGTGGCGCTGTCTGACACGCCGGTGACCATTCTTGACCCAAAATGTACCGCCAAAACCTTCCCGGATTATTTCGAACAGTTGGCTCGTATTAGTACATCTGCCTGATTTTATTGCCGCACTTTCGGGTGCGGCACATTCTGACATCTCCGATTGCCTATTTATTCTACACTCAGCTTCAATGATTCTGCATTTTTCACACAAAGATAACGATCGTTGGCGTTGGCGCGTATAATGCGCGGCGTTCACGTTAATGTACGCCCGTTTAAGGAGAAAAAGATGACGGCAATTGCCCCGGTTATTACCATTGATGGCCCAAGTGGTGCAGGTAAAGGCACCTTGTGCAAGGCAATGGCGGAAGCATTGCAGTGGCATCTGTTAGATTCAGGCGCGATCTACCGCGTACTGGCGCTCGCAGCGTTACATCACCATGTTGATGTCACATCTGAAGATGCTCTGGTACCGCTTGCCTCACACCTTGATGTGCGTTTTATCTCAACAGACGGCAACCTGGAAGTCATTCTTGAAGGTGAAGATGTCAGCGGTGAAATACGTACTCAGGAAGTAGCGAATGCCGCCTCTCAGGTTGCGGCGTTTCCCCGCGTGCGTGAAGCGTTATTACGTCGTCAACGCGCATTTCGCGAATCCCCAGGTCTGATTGCTGATGGACGTGATATGGGCACCGTGGTGTTCCCGGATGCGCCGGTGAAAATTTTTCTGGACGCCTCCTCGCAAGAACGTGCGCATAGACGTATGCTACAGTTGCAGGAGAAGGGCTTTAGTGTTAACTTTGAACGCCTTTTGGCCGAGATCGAAGAACGCGATTATCGCGATCGTAATCGTGCTGTAGCGCCGCTGGTTCCCGCTGCTGATGCTTTAGTTTTGGATTCAACCCGATTAAGCATTGAGCAAGTGATTGAAAAAGCGTTACAATACGCGCGCCAAAAACTGGCTCTCGCTTAAGTGCGACCGAATTTGCAGTACCCCCGTTGCAATGGATTGACAGCGGGTATGTTAAACAACCCCATCCGGCATGGAGCCAGGTGGACGTTAAATATGAAACCTGAAGATTAAACATGACTGAATCTTTTGCTCAACTGTTTGAAGAATCCTTAAAAGAAATCGAAACCCGTCCGGGTTCCATCGTTCGTGGTGTTGTTGTTGCTATCGACAAAGACGTAGTACTGGTTGACGCTGGTCTGAAATCTGAGTCCGCCATTCCGGCAGAGCAGTTCAAAAACGCCCAGGGCGAGCTGGAAATCCAGGTTGGTGACGAAGTTGACGTTGCTCTGGATGCAGTAGAAGACGGCTTCGGTGAAACCCTGCTGTCCCGTGAAAAAGCTAAACGTCACGAAGCTTGGATCACGCTGGAAAAAGCTTACGAAGAAGCTGCAACCGTTACTGGTGTTATCAATGGCAAAGTCAAGGGTGGCTTCACTGTTGAGCTGAATGGTATTCGCGCGTTCCTGCCGGGTTCCCTGGTAGACGTTCGTCCGGTCCGCGACACGCTGCACCTGGAAGGCAAAGAGCTTGAATTCAAAGTAATCAAGCTGGATCAGAAGCGTAACAACGTTGTTGTTTCCCGTCGTGCCGTTATCGAATCCGAAAACAGCGCAGAACGCGATCAGCTGCTGGAAAACCTGCAGGAAGGCATGGAAGTTAAAGGTATCGTTAAGAACCTCACTGACTACGGTGCATTCGTTGATCTGGGTGGCGTTGACGGCCTGCTGCACATCACCGACATGGCATGGAAACGCGTTAAGCATCCGAGCGAAATCGTAAACGTTGGCGACGAAATCACTGTTAAAGTGCTGAAGTTCGACCGCGAGCGTACTCGTGTATCTCTGGGCCTGAAACAGCTGGGCGAAGATCCATGGGTAGCTATCGCTAAGCGTTATCCGGAAGGTACCAAACTGACTGGTCGCGTGACCAACCTGACCGACTACGGCTGCTTCGTTGAAATCGAAGAAGGCGTTGAAGGCCTGGTTCACGTTTCCGAAATGGATTGGACCAACAAAAACATCCACCCGTCCAAAGTTGTTAACGTTGGCGATGTAGTGGAAGTTATGGTTCTGGATATCGACGAAGAACGTCGTCGTATCTCCCTGGGTCTGAAGCAGTGCAAAAACAACCCATGGCAGCAGTTCGCGGAAACCCACAACAAGGGTGACCGTGTTGAAGGTAAAATCAAGTCTATCACTGACTTCGGTATCTTCATCGGCCTGGACGGCGGCATCGACGGCCTGGTTCACCTGTCTGACATCTCCTGGAACGTTGCAGGCGAAGAAGCAGTTCGTGAATACAAAAAAGGCGACGAAATCGCAGCAGTTGTTCTGCAGGTTGACGCAGAGCGTGAGCGTATCTCTCTGGGCGTTAAACAGCTCGCAGAAGATCCGTTCAACAACTGGGTTGCACTGAACAAGAAAGGCGCAATCGTAAACGGTAAAGTCACTGCAGTTGACGCTAAAGGCGCAACCGTAGAACTGGCTGACGGCGTTGAAGGTTACCTGCGCGCTTCTGAAGCTTCACGTGACCGCGTTGAAGATGCAACTCTGGTTCTGAGCGTAGGCGACGACGTTGAAGCTAAATTCACCGGCGTTGATCGTAAGAACCGTGCAATCAGCCTGTCTGTTCGTGCTAAAGACGAAGCTGATGAGAAAGATGCAATCGCAACTGTTAACAAACAGGAAGATGCTAACTTCTCTAACAACGCAATGGCTGAAGCTTTCAAAGCAGCTAAAGGCGAGTAATATCGAGTGCTCTAAATCCTTTGTGCTGTTAACGGCACAAAGGGTGACGAGTAGCTTGACAGATTACAGGATTCGTCCTGTAATCAATGACAAAGGGCGGCTACGGCCGCCCTTAATCAATGCAGCAGCTAATTATGCCTTTAAGGAACCGGAGGAATCATGACCAAGTCAGAATTGATTGAAAGACTTGCAACCCAGCAACCTCATATTCCCGCGAAAGCGGTTGAAGATGCAGTTAAAGAGATGCTGGAACATATGGCCTCGACTCTTGCGCAGGGCGAGCGTATTGAAATCCGCGGTTTCGGCAGCTTCTCTTTGCATTACCGCGCACCACGTACCGGACGTAATCCGAAGACCGGCGATAAAGTGGATCTGGAAGGGAAATACGTTCCGCACTTTAAACCAGGTAAAGAATTGCGCGATCGCGCCAATATTTACGGTTAAGTTTTTAGCGAGACTTAACGCCGAGAAAAGCACCCAAATGGGTGCTTTTTTCATTTCTGTCCACCTATCCTGGAATCCTCATCCCAGTTAATTTGTACGTTACAACCATCACTAAATGTCTGCGGAACTCAGGTCGTATAACGATAAATTGATGCCAGACAACCGTCGAAGAGTACTGCACACTCCCTGTAACAGGGAGGTGATTGATGAAAATAACAACGGTGAGTACCTGTGCATTACTCGGCATTCTCCCACTCATGCTATTACCTATGCTGCCAGGCATGTTGTGTATCGGCATTGTATTTTGTCTGGCATGTCTGCTCTGTTTTCTCCCCTACAAATATATGCGTTCCGCCGGACTAATCCTGCTGTTTTTTCTTTGGGGAATCCTGGCCGCGAAAGAGGCTCTGTGGACCGGTAATACGCTGCCTGCGAAAACCCAGCAAGCCATTGTACGGATAACCGGAACTGACAATATGACAACGCACTACGGCCAGATCACTCACCTTCAGGGGAAACGAATCTTTCCTGCGCAAGGAATCGTCTTGTACGGGCAGTATTTACCCGGTGATGTTTGTGCGGGTCAGACATGGGCGATGACGTTGAAAGTCCGCGCTGTACACGGTCAATTAAACGAAGGCGGATTTGATAGCCAGCGTTACGCATTGGCGCAGCATCAACCGCTGACGGGACGATTCTTGCAGGCTTCGGTAATCACACCACAATGCGGTTTGCGTTCGCGGTATCTCGCCTCGCTGAAAACGGCACTCACCGACTATCCCTGGCAGCAGGTCATACTGGGTCTGGGAATGGGGGAGCGCTTGTCTGTGTCACAAGAGGTGAAAACGATTATGCGTGATTCCGGCACGGCTCATTTGATGGCTATCTCCGGGCTGCATATTGCGTTTGCTGCATTACTGACCGCAGGATTGATACGTGCTGGACAATTTTTTATGCCAACAAGGTGGATTTGCTGGCAGATACCATTAGTGGGTGGGATTGTCTGCGCCACATTTTATGCCTGGCTGACGGGGCTGCAACCCCCGGCATTACGAACGGTTGTTGCGCTGCTAGTCTGGGGGGCGCTGAGACTTAGCGGCAGGCAGTGGAGTGGATGGTCGGTCTGGATCTGCTGTCTGGCAGCCATCGTGGTGGTGGATCCTGTTGCTGTTCTTTCGCAAAGCCTATGGTTGTCTGCATCCGCCGTTGCGGCACTGCTGTTCTGGTACCAATGGGTACCGCTCCCGGACTGGCCGCTGTCGCGTGCTGGACGTCAATTTCTGGCGCTGGCTCATCTGCAATTGGGTATTACGCTTCTGCTTTTTCCCGTGCAAATCGCAATGTTTCACGGTTTTAGTCTGACCTCGTTTCTGGCTAATTTGTTTGCCGTCCCTTTGGTCACGTTTGTTTCCGTACCCTTGATATTAGCAGGCATGATCGTGCATTTAGCCGGGACGGTGATGGTTGAATCAAGCCTGTGGTATCTAGCGGATCGTTCTCTGGCGCTGCTATTTTGGGGGCTCAGAAGTCTGCCTGAAGGGTGGATCAATATTGATGAGCGCTGGCAATGGCTGGCATTTTTACCCGGAATGATGATTATCGCATGGCGACTAAATATCTTGCGTACGCTACCGGTGATCTGTTTCTCTGTGCTCCTTTTGCTGAGTGGGCCGCTTTGGCGTGCACCGCGTACTGATGTGTGGCAAGTGCATATGCTGGATGTCGGGCAGGGGCTGGCGATGGTGATCGCGCGAAATGGGAAAGCGCTGCTTTACGATACCGGTCTGGCATGGCCCGAAGGCGATAGCGCACAACAGCTGATTATTCCCTGGTTGCGTTGGCATAATCTGGAGCCAGAAGGAATTATTTTAAGCCATGAGCACATGGATCACCGCGGCGGGTTGCACTCCTTACAACAAGCCTGGCCGTCGCTATGGGTAAGAAGTCCGCTGAGCTGGAAAGGTCATCTCCCGTGTTTTCGCGGAGAGCATTGGCAATGGCAAGGGTTAACCTTCAGTGCGCACTGGCCTGTGCGTGGAAATACAGACCAGGGGAATAACCACTCCTGCGTGGTTAAGGTCGATGACGGATATCAGAGTATTCTGCTGACCGGTGATATCGAATCTCCTGCTGAACAAAAAATGCTAAGTCACTATTGGCAGCACCTACAGTCGACGGTGATGCAGGTTCCACATCATGGCAGCAATACTTCATCATCACTGGCACTCATTCAGCGGGTTGACGGGCAGGTCGCACTCGCCTCTGCATCCCGTTACAACGCCTGGCGTCTGCCGTCCTGGAAAGTGAAGCAACGTTATCGGCAACAAAATTATCAATGGCTGGATACCCCCCATCAGGGACAGATTACGCTGGATTTTTATCAAAAAAACTGGCGCATACGCAGCATGCGGGATCAGATTTTACCTCGTTGGTATCATCAGTGGTTTGGCGTGTCGGAGGATAACGGGTAGAATATGCGGCTATTCTAACAAATGCTGGTTTTTTGAATGCATAACGATAAAGATCTCTCTACGTGGCAGACGTTTCGCCGACTATGGCCAACCATAGCGCCTTTTAAATCGGGTCTGATCGTGGCGGGTATAGCGTTAGTCCTTAACGCGGCCAGCGATACCTTCATGTTATCGCTCCTTAAACCATTACTGGATGATGGTTTTGGTAAAACGGATCGCTCGGTGCTGCTGTGGATGCCGCTGGTGGTCATTGGGCTGATGATAGTTCGTGGCTTAACCAGCTATGTCTCCAGCTACTGTATCTCATGGGTGTCAGGCAAAGTGGTCATGACCATGCGCCGCCGCCTGTTTGGCCATATGATGGGCATGCCCGTCTCCTTTTTTGATAAACAGTCTACAGGGACATTGTTATCGCGTATTACCTATGATTCAGAACAGGTTGCGTCATCGTCTTCCGGCGCGCTGATCACCGTGGTGCGTGAAGGGGCCTCAATTATTGGCCTGTTTATCATGATGTTCTATTACAGCTGGCAGCTGTCACTGATCCTGATTGTACTGGCGCCAATTGTGTCAGTGGCAATCCGTGTGGTTTCCAAGCGCTTTCGTAGCATCAGTAAAAACATGCAAAACACCATGGGTCAGGTTACGACCAGTGCGGAGCAGATGCTGAAAGGCCACAAAGAAGTTCTGATTTTTGGTGGTCAGGAAGTCGAAACCAAGCGCTTTGATAAGGTCAGCAACAAGATGCGTTTGCAGGGTATGAAGATGGTTTCCGCTTCTTCTATCTCCGACCCTATCATCCAGCTGATTGCGTCTTTGGCACTGGCCTTCGTGTTATATGCGGCTAGCTTCCCAAGCGTAATGGAAAACCTGACAGCAGGGACAATTACGGTTGTCTTCTCCTCAATGATCGCATTAATGCGTCCGTTGAAATCGCTGACCAACGTCAACGCGCAGTTCCAGCGCGGTATGGCGGCATGCCAGACCTTATTTACGATTCTGGATAGCGAACAGGAGAAAGATGAAGGTAAACGTGTGATCGAGCGTGCTACCGGCGATCTCGAGTTCCGCAACGTGACTTTCACTTATCCGGGACGTGAAGTACCGGCTCTGCGTAACATCAACCTGAATATTCCCGCGGGTAAAACTGTTGCTCTGGTCGGCCGTTCGGGCTCAGGGAAATCCACCATCGCCAGCCTGATTACGCGCTTCTACGATATTGATGAAGGGCAGATTCTGATGGACGGACACGATCTGCGCGAATATACCCTGGCATCACTGCGCGATCAGGTTGCGTTGGTTTCGCAGAATGTGCACTTGTTTAACGATACGGTTGCCAACAACATCGCCTACGCGCGTACCGATATGTACAGCCGTGAGCAGATCGAAAAAGCGGCACAGATGGCCTACGCCATGGATTTCATCAACAAGATGGATAATGGCCTGGATACGGTGATTGGTGAAAACGGCGTCCTGCTTTCCGGCGGACAACGTCAGCGTATCGCTATCGCCCGTGCCTTGTTGCGTGACAGCCCAATTCTGATCCTTGATGAAGCAACATCGGCTCTTGATACTGAATCTGAACGCGCGATTCAGTCTGCGCTGGATGAGCTACAGAAAAACCGTACTTCTCTGGTCATTGCTCACCGTCTTTCAACCATTGAACAAGCCGACGAAATCATCGTGGTGGAGGATGGTCTGATTGTCGAACGCGGAACCCATAGCGAGCTGATTGAGCAGCGCGGGGTGTATGCGCAATTACACAAAATGCAATTTGGTCAATGATCGCACGTATCTGGTCTGGTGAATCGCCGCTGTGGCGATTGTTACTTCCACTCTCCTGGCTGTATGGCCTGGTGAGTGGTGCGATCCGCTTATGCTACAAGTTGGGGCTTAAACGCGCATGGCGCGCGCCAGTCCCGGTAGTGGTGGTCGGAAACCTTACCGCGGGCGGAAACGGTAAAACGCCGGTGGTGATTTGGTTGGTTGAACAACTGCGACAACGCGGGATTCGCGTGGGTGTGGTGTCGCGTGGTTATGGCGGGAAAGCGACTGCTTACCCGCTGTTGTTAACCGCTGATACTACTACCGCAGAAGCGGGCGATGAACCTGTGCTGATCGCCCAACGTACCGGCGTGCCGGTAGCGGTATCCCCGGTAAGATCGGATGCGGTAAAAGCCATTTTGGCCCAACACGACGTGCAGATTATTGTGACGGACGATGGACTACAGCACTATCGTCTGGCGCGAGATGTTGAAATCGTAGTCATTGACGGCGAACGTCGGTTTGGCAACGGCTGGTGGCTTCCCGCTGGTCCAATGCGGGAACGCGCAGGTCGCCTTAAATCGGTGGATGCAACTATTGTTAACGGTGGCGTTGCGCAACCAGGGGAAATCCCTATGCGACTTGAACCGGGGCTGGCCGTTAATTTACGTACAGGTGAACGCCGTGATGTGGCGCAATTGTCCAATATTGTCGCCATGGCGGGCATTGGTCATCCACCGCGTTTTTTTGCCACGCTGAAAGCATGTGGTGCCAGCGTGCAAAAAAGCATTGCGCTGGCAGACCATCAGTCTCTGACCTACAGTGACGTCAGTGCGTTTGTAGACGCTGGGCAAACGCTGGTCATGACGGAAAAAGATGCGGTTAAGTGCCGGGCATTTGCTGATGAAAACTGGTGGTATTTACCTGTTGATGCACATTTGTCAGGCGATCGGCCTGATATATTGCTGAATAGCTTAATCTCGCTGACTCGCTAACTGATTCACGCTGCGGCAGCGAATCATTTATGAGGCCATAAATGTCGTTGCCGCGCCTTTCTCTGACGGATGCCCGTCATCTTCACCTTGCTGCTCAAGGTCTGCTGAAAAAAACACGCCGCCGGGCAACCCCGGCAGATATTCTCGCGACCATTTCGCGCATGTCGTTACTGCAAATCGACACCATCAATATTGTGGCGCGCAGTCCTTACCTGGTGCTGTTTAGTCGTTTAGGCGATTATTCCCCCCAATGGCTGGACGACTCGTTACAGCAGGGCGAACTGATGGAATACTGGGCGCACGAGGCCTGTTTTTTGCCGCGCAGCGATTTTATGCTGATACGTCACCGCATGCTGGCCCCGGAGAATATGGGCTGGAAATATAAAGCGGCGTGGATGAAAGAACATGCGCATGAGATTGAGCAACTGCTCCAGCACATCCAGCATAACGGGCCGGTACGCTCAGCTGATTTTGAGCATCCACGCAAAGGGACCAGCGGCTGGTGGGAATGGAAACCGCAGAAGCGTCATCTTGAAGGGTTGTTTACCGCCGGGAAAGTGATGGTCGTGGAACGGCGTAATTTCCAGCGAGTGTATGATTTAACCCATCGCGTCATGCCGCACTGGGACGATGAACGCGACCCACTTTCGCAGGAAGATGCGGAAAGTGTCATGCTGGATAACAGCGCCCGCAGTCTGGGGATTTTTCGCGAACAATGGCTGGCAGACTACTACCGCCTGAAGCGCCCGGCGCTAAAAAACTGGTGCAACGAACGGGCGGAACAGCGGCAGATTATTCCTGTCGACGTTGAGGGGCTAGGAGCCTTGTGGCTGCATAGCCACCTTCAGCCGCTGCTTGAACAGGCGCTGGCGGGCAAATTAACGGCGACTCACAGTGCAGTATTATCACCTTTTGATCCGGTGGTCTGGGATCGTAAACGGGCAGAGCAGCTATTCGATTTTAGCTATCGGCTGGAGTGTTACACGCCAGCACCGAAACGTCAGTATGGTTATTTTGTCTTGCCGTTGCTGCATCGTGGACAGTTGGTTGGGCGGATGGATGCCAAAATGCACCGCAAAACAGGTGTGCTGGACGTTATTTCGCTGTGGTTACAGGATGGGGTTAAGTCTGGAGTGACGTTGCAAAAAGGATTGTTTCAGGCGATTGACGATTTTGCCCGCTGGCAACAGGCAACACGCGTGACGCTGGGACGTTATCCTGAAGGTTTATTTGCTGATGCACGCCATGGTTGGGAAATAGACCCAGCCCTTTAAGCGATTATGTTAATATTTACGGATTCACAATCCGGTCCATCTGGAGGAACTATGGATCATCGTCTGCTTGAAATCATTGCCTGCCCGGTATGCAATGGCAAACTCTGGTTTAACCAGGAAAAACAGGAACTGATTTGTAAACTGGATAACCTTGCTTTCCCACTGCGTGATGGCATTCCCGTGTTACTGGAAACCGAGGCCCGCGTTCTGACTGCTGATGAGAGTAAATCATGAGTTTTGTGGTCATTATTCCTGCGCGTTATGCGTCCACACGTCTGCCGGGTAAGCCGTTGCTGGATATCAACGGTAAACCGATGATCGTGCATGTACTGGAGCGTGCGCGTGAATCTGGCGCTGAACGTATCATCGTTGCCACCGATCACGAGGATGTCGCTCGCGCGGTAGAAGCGGTGGGTGGCGAAGTGTGCATGACTCGCGCCGATCACCAGTCTGGTACGGAGCGCCTGGCGGAAGTCGTCGAGAAATGTGGTTTTAGCGATGATACCGTTATTGTGAACGTACAGGGTGATGAGCCGATGATTCCTGCGGTCATTATTCGCCAGGTGGCTGAGAATCTGGCGCAACGTCAGGTCGGTATGGCGACTCTTGCGGCTCCGATTCACAGTGCGGAAGAGGCATTTAATCCGAATGCGGTAAAAGTCGTGTTGGACGCTGAAGGATATGCTCTCTATTTTTCACGCGCGACCATCCCATGGGATCGCGATCGTTTCGCCAAAAGTCTGGAAACGGTGGGGGACACCTTCCTGCGCCATCTGGGCATTTACGGCTATCGCGCCGGTTTTATTCGCCGCTATGTTAACTGGCAGCCTAGCCCGCTTGAGCATATCGAAATGCTGGAGCAGCTGCGAGTGCTGTGGTACGGCGAAAAAATTCACGTTGCCGTCGCAAAAGAAGTCCCGGGTACCGGCGTAGACACTGCCGAAGATCTTGAGCGCGTTCGCGCCGAGATGCATTAGTTTTTCTCACGACACTCCCCCATATTGAGGCGTATTTTTGGGAGGAGTGTCGTATCGTTGCGCTTTCCCTCCACTTTTCTTTTCATCAATTGATCTCATCCGGGTGACATCTGTCTGCACGACGCTCATTATGAAAGCAGTAGCATTTATGAGGGCAATCTGAAATGGAACAGTTGCGTGCCGAACTCAGCCACCTGCTGGGCGAAAAACTCAGTCGCATAGAATGCGTGAATGAAAAAGTGGATACGGCCCTGTGGTCACTGTACGACAGCCAGGGAAATCCGATGCCGCTGATGGCGAGAAGTTTCACCACGCCAGGTATGGCGCAGCAGCTGGCATGGAAAACCTCCATGTTGGCGCGCAGTGGTACGGTGCGAATGCCCGTCATTTACGGGGTCTTAACCCACGAAGAGCATCCCGGTCCTGATGTGCTACTGCTTGAGCGTTTACGCGGTGTGCCGGTGGAAGCGCCAGCCCGAACGCCCGAACGCTGGGAACATTTAAAAGATCAGATCGTAGAAGGTCTGCTGTCATGGCATCGGCAGGATAGCCGTGGCTGCGTGGGAATGGTGGATAACACGCAAGAGAATATCTGGCCATCCTGGTATCGTCAGCGTGTTGAAGTGTTGTGGACCACGTTAAATCAGTTCAACAATACCGGGCTGACGATGCAGGATAAGCGGATCCTGTTTCGTACCCGTGAGTGTTTGCCCGCTTTATTTGAAGGATTCAATGATAACTGCGTGCTGATCCACGGTAATTTTAGTTTACGTAGCATGCTCAAAGACGCCCGTAGCGATCAGCTTCTGGCCATGGTCGGACCGGGTTTGATGCTGTGGGCGCCCAGAGAGTATGAATTGTTCCGTTTAATGGATAATGCGCTGGCGGAAAGTCTGCTTTGGCAATACCTGCAACGCGCGCCCGTGGCGGAGTCCTTCATCTGGCGGCGCTGGCTGTATGTGTTATGGGATGAGGTGGCGCAACTGGTCAACACCGGACGTTTTAACCGCTCCAACTTTGACCTTGCCACGAAATCACTGCTGCCGTGGCTCGCCTGATGAACATGTGAACGCCTTATCCGGCCTACAATTCTGCGCTGAACACGTAGGCCTGATAAGACGCGTTAGTGTCGCCATCAGGCAACATTCCTGTCAATGTTCCGATCCCTTTAGCCACTGCCAGATTCGCCCCAACGTTTCGTAACCAACACGATCGCTATGCATCAACCAGACGGGAGAGGGGATCGCGCGCTCCCACGGATTAAGCGGTGAATCAATCGCTAACTGGTTGGCTGGCGCGGGCAACGGATGTAGTCCGGCCTGTTGGAAGAAAATCATTGCTCGCGGTAAGTGCGATGCGGAGGTCACCAGCAGGAACGGCGCGCTGCCGATGGCCTGCTTAACCGCTGCGGCTTCTTCTTCGGTGTCTTTAGGTTTATCCAGCGTGATGATATCACCGGGCGGCACACCCAGTGACTTCGCTACGCGGGCGCCCGCTTCTGCAGTACTGACGTTATTGCTCTTTGCCGCAGCACCGGTAAAGATAAGCTTCGATCCCGGGTTAGCACGCCAGAGGCGAATACCTTCATTCAGACGCGGAAGACTGTTGCTTATCAGGTTTGAACTCGGCGCCCACTGTGGATTCCAGGTATACCCACCGCCCAGCACCACAATGTATTCCACTTTTTGTGTATCCTGCCAGGTTGGATAGCTGTCCTCAATCGGTTTCAGCAGACTGTCGGCGACGGGCTGCAAGCTTAGAAGTAACAGTGCCAGCCAACTCAGGCTAATGCACACTTTCCCTGTTTTTTGAAAGCGGCTAAACCAGAGCAGCGCCAGGCCTATGCCCATGATAATGAGCATTAGCGGAAGTGGCAGCATCATACCGCCAATCACTTTCTTGAGCGTAAAAAGCATCCTTTTTGGTTCCTTTTTTAACCATACAGCAGGGGATCAGCAGGGATATTACACCAGGAAGGTTCATTCTCGGCGTGGGTGTGACAAAATAGCGGTTTTACTTAGTCACCCTAAAGCCAGCATGTGGAGAGCCCGATGCGGGATCGCAATTTTGATGACATTGCAGAGAAGTTTTCCCGTAACATTTACGGCACCACCAAAGGTCAGCTTCGTCAGACGATCCTCTGGCAGGATCTGGACAAACTTCTTGCCGACTACGCGGGCCAAACGTTGCGTGTGCTTGATGCGGGTGGCGGAGAAGGGCAGACAGCAATTCTGATGGCGCAGCGGGGCCATCACGTCACCTTGTGCGACCTTTCTGCTGAGATGGTGGCGCGAGCGCAACGGGCGGCAGAAGAGCAAGGTGTGAGCGACAACATGCATTTTATACATTGTGCCGCTCAGGACATCCCACAGCATTTGGATTCTCAGGTTGATCTGATATTGTTTCATGCTGTGCTGGAATGGGTGGCCGATCCGCAAGCCGTCTTAAAAACATTGTGGTCGATGTTACGCCCGGGCGGTGCTTTATCGCTGATGTTCTACAATGCAAACGGTCTGTTGATGCGTAATGTGTTGGTCGGTAATTTCGGCTATGTACAGCAGGGAATGTATAAAAAGAAACGGCGCACGTTGTCTCCCGATTTTCCGCGCGACCCTCAGCAGGTCTATGGCTGGCTGGAGGAGATTGGCTGGGAGATAACCGGTAAAACGGGCGTGAGGGTGTTTCATGATTATCTGCGTGATAAACAAAAACAGCATGACTGTTTTGATGCTTTAACAGAAATAGAAACACGTTATTGCCGCCAGGAACCGTATATCAGCCTTGGGCGCTATATTCATGTCACCGCGATTAAACGTCCGGCCCGAGCCGCAGATGCAAGGATAACCTATGAGTGAATTTTCCCAGACAGTCCCCGAACTGGTTGCCTGGGCCAGAAAAAATGACTTCTCCATCTCTCTGCCGGTAGACAGACTTTCGTTCCTGCTGGCTGTTGCCACACTAAACGGTGAGCGACTTGACGGTGAGATGAGTGAAGGTGAACTGGTGGATGCGTTCCGCCATGTGAGTGATGCGTTTGAGCAAACCAGCGAAACCATCGGCGTCCGCGCCAACAACGCGATCAACGATATGGTGCGTCAACGTCTGCTGAACCGCTTTACCAGCGAGCAGGCTGAAGGCAACGCCATTTACCGTTTAACGCCGCTCGGGATTGGCATCACAGATTACTATATTCGTCAGCGCGAATTCTCTACGCTGCGTCTTTCTATGCAGCTGTCAATTGTGGCAGGCGAACTGAAGCGCGCGGCGGATGCGGCAGCGGAAGGTGGTGATGAGTTCCACTGGCATCGCAACGTCTATGCGCCATTGAAATACTCGGTGGCGGAGATTTTCGACAGTATCGATCTGACCCAGCGCATCATGGATGAACAGCAGCAGCAGGTAAAAGACGACATCGCACAGTTGCTAAACAAAGACTGGCGGGCGGCGATTTCCAGCTGTGAAATGCTGCTGTCTGAAACATCTGGTACGCTGCGTGAGCTGCAAGATACGCTGGAAGCGGCAGGGGATAAGCTGCAGGCTAACCTGTTACGCATCCAGGACGCCACGATGACGCATGACGATTTGCATTTTGTCGATCGGCTGGTGTTTGATTTACAAAGCAAGCTCGACCGCATTATTAGCTGGGGCCAGCAGTCAATTGACTTGTGGATCGGCTACGATCGTCACGTGCATAAATTTATCCGTACCGCGATCGACATGGATAAAAACCGCGTCTTCGCCCAGCGTCTGCGTCAGTCCGTGCAGACCTACTTTGACGACCCATGGGCGCTGACCTATGCCAACGCCGATCGTCTGCTGGATATGCGTGACGAGGAGATGGTGCTGCGTGACGAAGAGGTCACCGGTGAACTTCCGGAAGACCTGGAATATGAAGAATTTAACGAGATCCGTGAGCAGCTGGCGGCGATCATCGAAGAACAGCTGGCTATCTACAAATCCAGACAAACACCACTGGATCTCGGCTTGGTAGTGCGCGAGTATCTGGCGCAATACCCACGTGCGCGTCATTTCGACGTCGCGCGTATTGTTATCGATCAGGCGGTACGCCTTGGCGTAGCGCAAGCAGACTTCACCGGACTGCCAGCCAAATGGCAGCCGATTAATGATTACGGAGCCAAGGTACAGGCGCATGTCATTGACAAATATTGAACAAGTGATGCCGGTAAAGCTGGCGCAGGCGCTGGCGAATCCGTTATTTCCGGCACTGGATAGTGCCTTACGTTCGGGCCGCCATATCGGTCTGGATGAACTGGATAATCATGCCTTCCTGATGGATTTTCAGGAATATTTTGAAGAGTTTTACAGCCGCTATAACGTGGAATTGATCCGTGCGCCGGAAGGGTTCTTCTACCTTCGTCCGCGTTCAACGACGCTCATTCCGCGTTCGGTCCTGTCTGAACTGGACATGATGGTGGGTAAAATTCTTTGCTATCTCTATCTCAGCCCGGAACGCCTGGCGAACGAAGGGATTTTTACCCAGCAAGAGCTGTACGACGAGCTGCTAACGCTGGCAGATGAAGCGAAGTTACTGAAGCTGGTGAACAACCGTTCAACCGGTTCTGACGTTGACCGCCAGAAGCTACAGGAAAAAGTGCGTTCTTCGCTCAACCGCTTGCGCCGCTTAGGCATGGTGTGGTTTCTGGGCCACGACAGCAGCAAATTCCGTATTACGGAATCTGTCTTCCGCTTTGGTGCGGATGTGCGTAGCGGTGACGATCCGCGTGAAGCACAGCGTCGCTTAATTCGTGATGGTGAAGCGATGGCGGTCGAGAACCGTCTGCAGCTCAACGATGAGCCCGAAGAGAATCAGCCGGACAGTGGAGAAGAAGAATAATGATTGAACGCGGTAAATTTCGCTCACTTACGCTGATTAACTGGAATGGTTTTTTTGCCCGTACGTTTGATCTCGATGAGCTGGTCACCACGCTGTCCGGTGGTAACGGTGCGGGTAAATCCACCACCATGGCGGCATTTGTTACGGCGCTCATTCCGGACTTAACCCTGCTGCATTTCCGTAACACCACCGAAGCCGGTGCAACCAGCGGTTCACGTGATAAAGGCCTGCACGGTAAGCTGAAAGCAGGGGTTTGTTATTCAATGCTCGACGTCCTCAACTCGCGTCATCAGCGCGTGGTCGTGGGGGTGCGTCTGCAACAGGTTGCTGGTCGCGATCGCAAAGTGGATATCAAACCGTTTGCCATTCAGGGGCTGCCGATGTCGGTACAGCCAACCCAACTGGTGACGGAAACGCTGAACGAACGCCAGGCGCGCGTACTGTCTCTACCTGAGCTGAAAGAGAAGCTTGATGAGATGGAAGGCGTGCAGTTTAAGCAGTTCAACTCAATAACCGATTATCACTCATTGATGTTCGATCTGGGCATCATTGCCCGTCGTCTGCGCTCTGCGTCCGATCGTAGTAAATTCTACCGTCTGATTGAAGCCTCGCTGTACGGCGGGATCTCCAGCGCCATTACCCGTTCACTGCGTGACTACCTGCTGCCGGAAAACAGCGGCGTACGTAAAGCGTTCCAGGATATGGAAGCCGCGCTGCGTGAAAACCGTATGACGCTGGAAGCGATTCGCGTAACGCAGTCTGACCGCGACCTGTTTAAGCATTTAATCAGTGAAGCGACCAACTATGTGGCCGCAGATTATATGCGCCACGCCAATGAACGTCGTATCCATCTGGATAAAGCACTGGAATATCGTCGTGAACTGTATACCTCTCGCAAGCAGCTGGCGGCAGAGCAGTACAAACACGTGGATATGGCGCGTGAACTGGGTGAGCACAACGGTGCGGAAGGCGATCTGGAAGCTGATTACCAGGCCGCGAGCGATCACCTGAATCTGGTGCAAACCGCGCTGCGTCAGCAGGAAAAAATTGAACGCTACGAGGCGGATCTCGAAGAATTGCAGGTCCGTCTTGAAGAACAAAACGAGGTGGTCGCGGAAGCCGTTGACCGCCAGGATGAAAACGAAGCCCGCGCAGAAGCCGCTGAGCTGGAAGTGGATGAGCTGAAAAGCCAGCTTGCCGATTACCAGCAAGCGCTGGACGTCCAGCAAACGCGAGCCATTCAGTATACCCAGGCGATCCAGGCCCTAAACCGGGCGAAAGAGCTCTGCCACTTACCGGACCTGACAGCCGACAGCGCCGCCGAATGGCTGGAGACTTTCCAGGCCAAAGAGCAGGAAGCCACTGAAAAGCTGCTGACGCTAGAACAAAAAATGAGCGTGGCGCAAACCGCGCATAGCCAGTTCGAACAAGCTTATCAGCTGGTGGCGGCTATCAACGGCCCGCTGGCACGCGGTGAAGCCTGGAGCGTGGCGCGTGAACTGCTGCGCGAAGGCGTGGAACAGCGCCACCTGGCAGAACAGGTTCAGCCGTTGCGCATGCGACTGAGCGAACTGGAGCAGCGTCTGCGCGAACAGCAGGACGCCGAGCGTCTGCTGGCCGAATTCTGCAAGCGTCAGGGTAAACAGTTCGATATCGATGAGCTGGAAGCGCTGCACCAGGAGCTGGAAGCGCGCATCGCCGCCTTGTCGGACAGCGTCTCGTCTGCCAGCGAACAGCGTATGACGCTGCGTCAGGAGCAGGAACAACTACAATCCCGTATTCAGCATTTGATGAAGCGGGCACCTGTCTGGCTGGCTGCGCAAAATAGCCTGAATCAGCTTAGCGAGCAGTGTGGCGAAGAGTTTACCTCCAGCCAGGACGTGACCGAGTATCTGCAACAATTGCTGGAGCGCGAGCGTGAGGCCATTGTTGAGCGTGATGAAGTCGGCGCACGTAAAAATGCAGTTGATGAAGAGATTGAACGTTTAAGCCAGCCGGGCGGGGCGGAAGATCAGCGTCTGAACGCGCTGGCGGAACGCTTTGGCGGCGTACTGCTGTCAGAAATTTATGATGACGTTAGCCTTGAAGATGCACCGTACTTCTCTGCGCTATACGGTCCTTCGCGTCATGCCATTGTGGTACCGGATCTGTCGCTGATTACCGAACAGCTTGAAGGGTTGACGGATTGCCCGGAAGATCTCTATTTCATCGAAGGGGATCCGCAGTCGTTTGATGACAGCGTCTTCAGCGTTGATGAACTGGAAAATGCGGTGGTGGTGAAAACTGCCGAGCGTCAGTGGCGTTATTCTCGCTTCCCGACGGTGCCTATTTTTGGGCGTGCAGCACGTGAAAGCCGTATCGAAACCCTGCATGCCGAGCGTGAAGGGCTGTCTGAACGTTTCGCCACGCTCTCCTTTGACGTCCAGAAAACCCAACGTCTGCATCAGGCGTTCAGTCGCTTTATCGGCAGCCATCTGTCGGTGGCGTTTGAAGCCGATCCAGAAGCGGAAATTCGCCAACTGAATAGCCGTCGCGTTGAACTGGAACGTGCGCTGACCAATCATGAAAATGATAACCAGCAAAGCCGTATGCAGTTTGAACAGGCGAAAGAGGGCGTCTCTGCGCTGAACCGCCTGCTGCCGCGCTTGAATCTGCTGGCAGATGATACGCTAGCCGATCGCGTAGACGAAATTCGCGAGCGTCTGGATGAAGCTCAGGAAGCCGCGCGTTTTGTACAGCAACATGGCAATCAGTTGGCGAAACTGGAACCTATCGTTTCGGTTCTGCAAAATGACCCTGAGCAGTTTGAACAGCTGAAGGAAGACTATGCGTATTCCCAGCAGATGCAGCGCGATGCGCGTCAGCAGGCTTTTGCGCTGACCGAAGTCGTACAGCGTCGGGCGCACTTTAGTTATTCCGACTCAGCCGAAATGCTGAGCGGCAATAGCGATCTGAACGAAAAATTGCGTGAACGCCTGGAACAGGCGGAAGCCGAACGTACCCGCGCTCGCGAAGCGCTGCGCAGCCACGCCGCACAGTTAAGCCAGTACAACCAGGTCATGGCATCGCTGAAAAGCTCTTTTGACACCAAAAAAGAGCTGCTGAACGATTTACAACGTGAACTGCAGGATATTGGCGTTCGTGCGGACAGCGGTGCCGAAGAGCGCGCGCGTATCCGTCGTGACGAACTGCATGCACAACTCAGCAACAACCGTGCACGCCGCAACCAACTTGAGAAAGCACTGACCTTCTGCGAAGCGGAGATGGAAAACCTGACCCGCAGACTGCGCAAGCTGGAACGTGATTATCATGAAATGCGCGAGCAGGTAGTCACCGCCAAAGCCGGCTGGTGTGCAGTCATGCGGATGGTGAAAGATAACGGTGTGGAACGTCGTCTGCACCGCCGCGAGTTGGCCTATCTTTCCGGTGACGAACTGCGTTCCATGTCGGATAAGGCGCTCGGTGCGCTACGTCTGGCGGTTGCGGATAACGAGCACCTGCGCGATGTGTTGCGTCTGTCTGAAGATCCAAAACGTCCAGAGCGCAAAATTCAGTTCTTCGTCGCGGTTTACCAGCATCTGCGTGAACGTATTCGCCAGGATATTATTCGTACCGATGATCCGGTTGAAGCTATTGAACAGATGGAGATTGAGCTGAGCCGTCTGACGGAAGAGTTAACCTCACGCGAACAGAAGCTGGCGATCAGCTCACGCAGCGTGGCGAACATTATTCGTAAGACCATTCAGCGTGAACAGAACCGTATTCGCATGCTGAACCAGGGGCTGCAAAGCGTGTCGTTTGGCCAGGTCAACAGCGTTCGCCTGAACGTCAATGTGCGTGAAACACATGCTACCTTGCTGGACGTACTTTCAGAGCAGCATGAACAGCATCAGGATTTGTTTAACAGCAATCGCCTGACCTTCTCAGAAGCGCTGGCGAAGCTGTATCAGCGTCTGAATCCGCAGATAGACATGGGGCAACGTACGCCACAAACCATTGGTGAAGAGCTGCTGGATTATCGTAACTATCTGGAAATGGAAGTTGAGGTTAACCGTGGCTCTGACGGCTGGCTGCGTGCTGAGTCTGGTGCGTTGTCAACGGGTGAAGCGATCGGGACCGGGATGTCTATTCTGGTGATGGTGGTGCAAAGCTGGGAAGATGAAGGCCGCAGATTGCGCGGGAAAGATATCTCTCCTTGCCGCCTGCTGTTCCTTGATGAAGCTGCACGACTCGATGCGCGTTCTATTGCGACCTTGTTTGAGCTGTGTGAGCGTTTGCAGATGCAGCTGATTATCGCTGCGCCGGAAAACATCAGCCCAGAGAAAGGCACCACCTACAAACTGGTGCGTAAAGTCTTCCAGAACACCGAACACGTTCACGTGGTGGGGCTGCGCGGATTTGCGCCTCAGTTACCGGAACCACTGCCGGGGACTGAAGATGCCTCCTCGCAGGCAAGCTAAGCAAAAAGGCGGCTACATGGCTAATGCTCATCAGTTAAGCATGTATGATGAACATGTGATTCTTGCTCAGGGTTCCGTTCACCTCAGTGGTGTCATTTCTCTGAAGCGCAGATACCTGTGAACGTGCAAGGGAGGCTCACCGCCACCTCCCTTGCAACCCAGACTCCCGGCGGGAAAATCGTCGCTGCGCGAGTTATTCGTCTTATGCCGTCTGCCTGTCGGGTCGGGGCCGAGCCTGCATCCATGCAGGCCATCCCCTCTGCCCGCATCCCTGCGGGCAGTCCCGGGCAGACGTCAACGCCTCATCGATTTTCAGCCGGACAGGGGTCATCGCTTCAATGCCCTGACTTTCAGTAAAAGCTGTTTTGCTGTTTAAACAAAAACGCAGATGGTCAGGCGTGGCTGGTCCGGCTGAAAATTGCCGACGTGTTTCCGTAAGGCCGGGAGAGCCAGCATGGATGCTGGCTCAGGGCGCGCTTTGCAGGGACGCTTCCTCGCGCCCGGCCCGGTAGCCAGGAGGAATAAGCGGAGGGTATTGCGTAGCAACAATTTTCCCGCCGGGAGCCGGGATTGTAAAGGGCGTGGCGGAGAACGCCCTTTACACGTTCACGGGAATCCGTGTTTCAGAGAAACGATGAACATGAGGTGAACGGAACTCTATTTCCGAGATAGCATGTTCTTTACCTCCGCCAGTTTACTGAAACTGAGGCGCTAACTGACAGGCATTACGGCTACATGGCCGCCTTATTTTTTTCCGAAAAGACTTCATGCCTGGTGTAATTTCTTTAGACTTCTTTACATTAGGTTAGGCAAAAAGTTTTTGATGTTTATATACTAAAGGTAAGCCTAACGCGTCACAGGCTTGCTCGTCATACTTCAGTTTGTATTGGCGTTTTACAGGTCCGACCCTCGTCAGAATAAAGGGGAATACAGACGGCCTGGCTATTCAAAGTATGATAAAGAAAACAGGGGGCAAGGGATGTTGCTTAATAAAATGTGTGGTCGTCGGCTGTCGGCAATCAGTTTGTGCCTGGCCGTAACATTCGCTCCACTGTTCAATGCTCAGGCCGATGAGCCTGAAATGATCCCTGGCGATAGCTCTGCGACCGTCAGTGAACAGCCAACAGCGTTATCGCAGCCGCAGGTTCAATCTTCTGCGACGGCTATCATGGCGGGTATTCAACCGCTGCCAGAAGGCGTGTCTGTCGATAAAGCCCGCGCCGAAATACACTCTCAGCTGCCAGCAGGTTATACGCCGGTTTACATGAGCCAGCTGGAACTGCTGTATGCCGCACGCGAAATGAAGCCGATGTGGGAAAATCGTGATGCGGTAAAGGCATTTCAGCAACAGTTAGCCGAGGTCGCAATTGCCGGCTTTCAGCCGCAGTTCACTACCTGGGTTGCACTTCTGACTGACCCGGCAGTAACCGGTCAGGCGAGAGACATCGTGCTCTCTGATGCGATGATGGGGTATCTGCACTTTATCGCTAACATCCCTGTCAAAGGTAATCGCTGGCTTTACAGCGATAAGCCCTATGCGCTAACGACGCCGCCGATTTCCGTCATCAACCAGTGGCAGGTCGCACTTGATAACGGTCAACTGACTTCATTTGTGGCCAGCCTTGCGCCTCAACATCCGCAGTATGCAGCCATGCATGAATCACTGCTCAAGCTGGTGGGCGATACACGTCCCTGGCCACAGCTCACCAGTACAGCAACGCTGCGTCCGGGGGAGTGGAGTAATGACATCCCCGCGCTACGTGAAATTTTGCGTCGAACCGGGATGCTGGAGCCTGCCGTCAGTACGTCTGGCAAAGAAGGGCGTGGTACCTACGATCGTGAATTGGTTGATGCGGTAAAGCGTTTTCAGACGTGGCAGGGACTTGGCGCAGATGGCGCGATTGGCCCTGCGACGCGTGACTGGCTGAACGTGACGCCTGCTCAGCGTGCGGGCGTGCTGGCGTTAAATATTCAGCGCTTGCGCCTGCTGCCGAGTGAGCTGTCTACCGGTATCATGGTGAACATTCCTGCCTATTCGCTGGTTTATTATCAGAATGGCAATCAGGTGCTGGCCTCGCGCGTTATTGTCGGGCGTCCCGATCGTAAAACGCCGATGATGAGCAGTGCGCTAAATAACGTGGTCGTTAACCCACCGTGGAACGTTCCGCCGACGCTGGCACGTAAAGATATTCTGCCTAAGTTATGGAATGATCCGGGATATCTTGAACGTCACGGCTATACCGTAATGCGCGGCTGGAACAGTAAAGAGACGATAGATCCGTGGCAGGTTGACTGGGCGACCATCACTGCGTCCAATCTGCCGTTCCGCTTTCAGCAGGCTCCGGGTGCACGTAACTCGCTCGGCCGCTATAAATTCAATATGCCGAGTTCGGACGCTATTTATCTGCACGATACGCCGAACCACAATCTGTTCCAGAAAGATACGCGGGCGCTAAGCTCCGGATGCGTGCGTGTGAACAAGGCATCTGAGCTGGCGAATATGCTGCTACAGGATGCGGGTTGGAATGATACGCGCATCTCGGATGCCCTGAAGCAAGGGGATACGCGGTATGTGAATATTCGCCAGAATATTCCGGTCAACCTCTACTATCTGACCGCATTTGTCGGCCCTGATGGGCGCACGCAGTATCGTACAGATATTTACAATTACGATCTGACAGCGCGATCCAGCGCACAAATTGTGTCAAAAGCCGAGCAATTAATCAGATAAATGAAGCAGTTCGAGGAAAATGATTGTCGTAAGTTATGCTGGAAACGGGGCAAAATGGCTGTGAGCCCCGTATTTCCTGGGGTTGGGAGCCTTGACGTGGACTACTTAGCCAGATAAGGTTTCCCGCGTGCGCTAGAGCATACATACGATAACATTGACCTTGTAGACCTTAATACCATGGACAAATTTGACGCTAATCGCCGCAAACTGCTGGCGCTTGGTGGCATTGCCCTCGGCGCTGCCATCTTGCCTACGCCTGCGTTTGCAACACTCTCTACCCCACGTCCGCGTATATTGACTCTGAATAACCTGCATACCGGTGAGTCAATAAAAGCAGAGTTTTTTGATGGCAGGGGCTATATTCAGGACGAATTAGCAAAACTTAACCACTTTTTCCGTGATTTTCGGGCCAATAAAGTGAAATCCATTGACCCGGGACTGTTTGATCAACTCTTCCGTCTGCAGGGCCTGCTGGGCACGCGTAAACCCGTACAGCTGATCTCAGGCTATCGCTCTATCGATACCAATAATGAACTCCGTGCACGTAGCCGTGGTGTGGCCAAGAAAAGCTACCACACTAAAGGTCAGGCCATGGATTTCCATATTGAAGGCATCGCATTAAGTAATATTCGCAAAGCTGCGTTATCTATGCGCGCAGGTGGTGTAGGATACTACCCCAGCAGTAACTTTGTGCATATTGACACCGGTCCTGCACGGCACTGGTGATCCATAAGCTTAATGAAACAGGAGCTGTATGAACTATCGTATTATTCCGGTCACTGCATTCGCCCAGAACTGCTCGCTAATCTGGTGTGAGCAGACTCGTCTGGCCGCGCTGGTCGATCCCGGCGGCGATGCCGAGAAAATCAAACAGGAAGTGGATGCCAGCGGTCTGACGCTAATGCAGATCCTGCTTACTCACGGTCATCTTGACCATGTTGGGGCGGCGGCTGAACTGGCACAGCATTATGGTGTACCGGTTATTGGCCCGGAAAAAGAAGATGAGTTCTGGTTACAGGGACTCCCTGCTCAGAGCCGCATGTTTGGCCTGGGAGATTGTGAGCCGCTGACGCCCGATCGCTGGTTGAATGAAGGTGACCGGATAAGCGTTGGCAACGTGACGTTACAGGTTCTGCATTGTCCGGGTCATACACCGGGACATGTGGTCTTCTTTGATGAGCAATCAAAGTTACTGATTTCTGGTGACGTGATTTTCAAAGGTGGCGTAGGGCGCAGCGATTTCCCGCGCGGTGATCACAGCCAACTGATCGATTCGATTAAACGTAAACTGTTGCCGCTGGGCGATGACGTAACGTTTATTCCGGGTCACGGCCCACTTTCTACGCTGGGTAACGAACGGCTACATAACCCGTTCCTGCAAGATGAAATGCCTGTCTGGTAATTCGTTTAATAAATAAAAAGGCCGCATTTGCGGCCTTTTTTGTGCGCGATAGATTACAGTACTGCGACAATCGCTTCGCACAGCGGCGCCATGTTGTCTGGCGTCATTCCTGCCACGTTTACGCGTCCGGAAGCGACAGCGTAGACACCAAACTCTTCACGCAGACGCAGAACCTGCTCTTTGGTCAGGCCGCTAAACGAGAACATGCCGTTCTGTTTGATGATAAAGCTGAAGTCGCGGTTTGCACCTTTCTCTTGCAACGTATTCACAAACAGTAAACGCATGCGCTGAATGCGCTGGCGCATATCAGTCAGTTCCTGTTCCCAGATGGCACGCAGCGCATCGTTGCTCAGAATCGTGGCCACTACGGATGCACCGTGTGCTGGTGGGTTGGAATAGTTAGCGCGAATGGCTGATTTCATCTGGCTGAACGCACGGTCAACGGTTTCAGTATCGGCAGCAACCAGCGTACAGGCGCCTACACGCTCATTGTACAGTCCAAAGTTCTTGGAGTAGGAGCTGGCAACGATCAGCTCTTTGTGCAGAGCCGCAAATGCGCGCAGACCTTCTGCATCTTCTTCCAGGCCACGGGCAAAACCCTGGTATGCGAAGTCGAACAGCGGTAACCAACCTTTTTCGACAGACATCTGAGCCAGCGTTTGCCACTGTTCCAGCGTAGGATCGATGCCGGTAGGGTTATGGCAGCAGCCGTGGAATAGCACCACGTCGCCAGCCTGCGCTTCGCTGAGGCTTGCCAGCAGCGCATCAAAATCTAACGAGTGGTTTGCTGCATCGTAATAGTTGTATTCACAAACTTCCAGGCCTGCAGAGTTAAAGACGCTCTTATGGTTCGGCCAGCTTGGATTGCTCACCCATACGCGTTTAGCCGACGTATTTTTTGCCAGGAAATCAGCTGCCACACGCAGTGCACCAGTGCCGCCAGGGGTCTGTGCTGTACGTGCGCGTTTGTCGTTGATCAGCGAACTTTCTTTACCAAACAGTAATTCCTGAGTGCAGCGACCAAACTCTGGAATACCGTCAATGCCAAGGTAATTTTTGGTGGTTTCATTTTCCAGTATATATTGCTCGGCTTTTTTAACGCTGGTCAGCACCGGCGTTTTGCCTGTCTCATCTTTATATACACCGATCCCGAGGTTTATTTTTCCAGGGCGGTCATCGGCACGAAACAAATCAGCCAGACCCAAAATGGGGTCGGCAGGAGCGGCGGTAATGTTCTCAAACATGACGAGGTTCCATAGTGATTACAGAAGGGAAGTCCGCTATCAGGTTAACGGTAGATTTACAAAATGCCAACCGTTACTGACGAAAAGCTGAGGTGTTTTTTTAAGACGCAAGAATTCGCTAGCAGATATAAAAAAACAGGACCGAAGTCCTGTTTTATAGGCATTTAACAAAGAGGTCTGCTATTAGAACTGGTAAACGATACCGACTGCTACGGTGTCGTCAGAGTTCACGCCCAGTTTGTTATCAGAGTCGATCTGGTTGATCTGGTAGTCAACATAGGTGGACATGTTTTTGTTGAAGTAGTAGGTAGCGCCTACTTCAATGTAGTCAACCAGATCTTCGTTACCCACGCCTTCTACGTCTTTCGCTTTAGATTTGTTGTAGGAGAGGGATGGACGCAGACCGAAATCGAACTGGTACTGAGCGACAACAAAGAAATCTTCAGTTTTGTTGGCGAAGCCACTGTTTCCGGCACCTGAGATGCGAGTTGCGTTACGGGTTTCACCGTAGTTCGCTGCCAGGTAGATGTTGTTAGCATCGTATTTAACGCCAGTTGCCCACTGCTCAGCTTTTTTGCCGCCGTTAGCGTAGAAAGAGTTTTCCTGCGCGTTGGTACGGTCAGCTGCACCGTAAGCGCCAACGATACCGAAGCCATCCATTTCATAGCTGACAGAACCGCCAACGCCGTCACCGTTAGAACGACCGGTATTGCCATCACGCTCGTTTTTACCCAGATACTGGATACCGAAGTTCAGGCCGTCAACCAGACCGAAGAAGTTAGAGTTACGGTAGGTTGCAACACCACCCACACGGCCAACGAAGAAGTTGTCGCTGTATGCGGTATCACCACCAAATTCTGGCAGCATATCGGTGTAACCCAGTGCATCGTAAACGATACCGTAGTTACGACCGTAGTCGAAAGAGCCCAGATCGGCATATTTCAGACCAGCAAATGCCAGACGGGTTTTGTTGCCGTTCTGAGCGTCACTGCCGCCTTCAGAGTTATTACCGGCAAAGTTGTATTCCTACTGACCGTAACCGGACAGATCGGAATTAATCTGAGTTTCCCCTTTGAAACCAAGACGGGCATAAGTCTGATCGCCATCGTTGCCAGCGTTATCAGAAAAATAGTGCAGACCTACGGTTTTACCGTATACATCCAGCTTGTTGCCATCTTTGTTATAAACTTCTGCAGCGTTAGCTGCCCCGGCTACCAGCAGAGCAGGGATAACCACTGCCAGAATATTGCGCTTCATCATTATTTATTACCCTCATCGGTTTTTATATGACACCTGCCACTGCCGCCAATAAATTCCGTCAATCAAAATTTACGGAACTATTGATGAGAGTTTGGTGTCTTTATGTGTCTGACAGGCATCTTTCCATTCAAACTACCGTTTCGCTACCGTCAAAGTGCTACAAATATAAAGATTTGGTTTCAAAAAGAAAAAATGTGTAACAAATTGTTATTTTTGTGCAACTTTGTGAACAGCGTCAAACTTCGGATGCCCCTGCGCTTAAAATTCTCGTTTTTATTTCTATTTATATGATTTTCTTATGTTTAATTTTGATAAGGTCATTTTTTCTCCGTTATGCCGGAAAGTTCGGATTTTACAGGTAACGATTTTTGGACGTCTGGAGTGCCGTGCGAGAGGCTAAAAAATGTACTATTTAATCAGAAAATGCTAATCCACAATAAAATTGCTGATTATTTTTTGTGCAAATGTATTGCGATGAAATATTACGTAACAGGTGGAGGGGATTGAAAGGTTGTGTTTAACGTGAGATGGGTATCCAGATAACACGAAAAGGGAATAAAAAAGGCCAGCAATGCTGGCCTTTGAAACAATAACGCACGTTTAGAAGGTGGCGTTACGTGGAGTACGCGGGAACGGAATAACATCACGGACGTTCTGTACGCCGGTGACGTAAGCGATCAGACGCTCGAAGCCCAATCCGAAGCCGGAATGCGGAACGGTACCGTAGCGACGCAGGTCGCGATACCACCAGTAATCCTCTTTGTTCAGACCCATTTCCAGCATACGGGCATCCAGCACGTCCAGGCGCTCTTCACGCTGAGAACCACCGATGATTTCACCGATTCCCGGGGCCAGTACGTCCATTGCAGCAACGGTTTTACCGTCTTCGTTAAGGCGCATATAAAACGCTTTGATATCTTTCGGGTAGTTTTTCACTACCACCGGCGCTTTAAAGTGCTCTTCAGCAAGGTAACGTTCATGCTCAGAAGACAGATCCACACCCCAGTAAACAGGGTTTTCGAACTGTTTACCGCATTTTTCCAGAATGCTTACCGCGTCGGTGTAATCCACCTGCGCGAAGTCAGCGTCAATGAAACGTTCCAGGCGTGAAATCGCGTCCTTGTCGACACGTTCAGCGAAGAATTTCATATCATCCGCACGCTCTGCCAGTACGGCTTTAAACGCGTACTTCAGCATCGCTTCAGCCAGGCCTGCAACATCATTCAGGTCAGCAAAAGCCACTTCTGGTTCCAGCATCCAGAACTCTGCCAGGTGACGACTGGTGTTAGAGTTTTCTGCACGGAATGTCGGGCCAAAAGTATAAATTTTAGACAGGGCGCAGGCGTAGGTTTCACCGTTCAGCTGACCGGAAACGGTCAGGAAGGCTTCTTTACCAAAGAAGTCTTTGTCGAAATCGACTTTGCCCTGATCGTTACGCGGCAGGTTTTCCAGATCCAGCGTAGAAACACGGAACATTTCACCGGCACCTTCCGTATCGGAAGCGGTGATCAACGGAGTCGATACCCAAAAGAAACCCTGCTCGTGGAAGAAACGATGCAGAGCTTGCGCCAGCGTATGACGTACACGCGCTACCGCACCAATCATGTTGGTACGCGGACGCATGTGCGCCACTTCACGCAGATACTCAATGCTGTGACGCTTGGCTGCCATTGGGTATGTGTCAGGATCTTCAACCCAGCCCGTTACTTCAACCTCAGTGGCCTGAATTTCAAAGCTCTGTCCTTGTCCAGGAGATGCAACGACTTTACCCGTTACGATAACTGAACAACCCGTCGTCAGGCGCAGTACGTCCTGATTGTAATTGGGCAGAGAATTATTGATGACGGCCTGTACAGGATCAAAGCAGGAACCGTCATAAACGGCGAGGAAGGAGATGCCAGCTTTTGAATCTCGGCGGGTACGCACCCATCCGCGCACGGTGACTTCGCTGTCAACGGCTACGCGGCCCTGGAGTACGTCGGCTACAGGCACAACGCTCATAATATTCTCTCTGTTAATAGTCGGATATATAAACACATGTCCACCCGTAATGGGGGGATACCTATGTTACCTGGCATCTGCAATCAGACAAGCAGAATTCGTAGCTGGAGTGAAAGATTTCGGAAATAAACGCGAAAAAGGGAGCCAAAATGGCTCCCTGGAAGGCTTAACTGGCTTTTTTGATATGCGGAAGATCGAAGGCTTTGCGCAATGCACGAACAAATGCTTTATCGTGGCAGATGGTTTTACCCGGGCTGTCAGATAACTTCGCCACCGGTTTGCCGTTACATTCCACCAGCTTGATCACAATATTGAGTGGCTTAACCTGCGGAATGTCGCATGTTAGCCGTGTCCCAATACCAAAACTCAACTGTACGCGGGAAGAGAAGTGGCGGTAGAGTTCAATCGCTTTTTTCAGATCGAGATTATCTGAGAAGACCAGCGTTTTGCTCAGCGGATCAATACCCAGTTTTTCATAATGAGCGATGGCTTTTTCACCCCATTCCACCGGATCGCCTGAGTCATGGCGTAACCCTTGGTAGCGGGTAGCGAACTCAACGCCAAAGTCGCGTAAAAATGCGTCCATGGTGATGCAATCGGTCAATGCAATGCCGAGTTGATCAGGGTATTCATTTAACCAGGCTGCCAGGGCTACGCGCTGGCTGGTGGCAAGTTCTGGACTGATTTGCTGATGAGCCTGGAACCACTCATGCGCCTGCGTACCCATTGGGGTTAATGACAGGCGGCGGGCCAGATCGTAGTTACTGGTGCCGACAAACCAGGGCTCTTGCTGCAGGCGTTTAACGATAGCCTGCTGTACTTCGCGCGAAAAACGACGACGCGTACCGAAATCCATCAAATGGAAGCGGGACATATCGACATCTTTCGTTAAAGCAGAGAATTCTACTAGTTTGCTTTCCAGCTCATCGAGTGCCTGCGGGACGCCTGATTCAGGTGAACGGTAACGGTGTACCAGTTCGCTAATCACCGCTAACAGCGGGACTTCCCACATGATCACTTCACGCCACGGACCGGTTAAGCGGATGTTTAGCTTGCCGTTATCATTGGTGACGCAAACCTGTTCCGGGTTATAGCGGAAATCACGTAACCAGGTGAGGTAATCAGCTTTAAAGAAAGGCAGGCCGGAGAGCCACTGGTACTCATCCTCCTGCAGTCGCAGGTGCTGCATAGCATTCACCTGCTCACGAATAGAATCGGCATAAATACCGAGCAGGTCATCGCCACGGCAACGAAATTCAGCCGCTACTTGTACATCATAGTAGTGGTGAAAAACGGCTTGCTGCATATGCAACTTATAAGCGTCTGTATCCAGCAGCGAGTGCAGAACAGGAGAAGCGAATTGTGTCATAGGTGCGCAGTAGCATCCTCTCACGGGAGCGTTTAGTACAATAAACAACTAAGAAAACCGCTGGAGTATACCCTGTTTAGCGATTTATTGAACCCCGATCACACCATAAGCTCTCTTTCTGGTCGAGGGCAATTCGTGCCACGTGTTATGAAAATGTAGCGTTATTGCTATTAACTACTTGTATATAAAGATTTTTACTATGCTGAAACCATGCTTTGGGGCAGTGATGGGGCAAAGTGTGAAAGCGCCTGGTTGAGCAGAGAAACCTGTTCGGCGCTCTTCTCTGACATCCACTTTCCATACACCTTGTAAACCATCTGTGCATCTGCATGTCCCATTTGAGTTGCTATAAAGTTTGGGTTCGCACCCGCTGACAATGACCAGCACGCATAGGTATGCCGTGACTGGTACGCGTTGCGGTAACGAATACCGGCGCGCTTGATTATCGGAGCCCAAATTTTATTAATCGAATTAACCGCGTAGTGATATCCTCTTCGTGGCCCACGTTTTACGCATTGAGGGCTGAAAACGAAAGTGCATGGATGTATGACTGACTGGCCATATTCCCGCAATTTCACTTCAACCTCATACTGCCGGCCAAGGCGCGTAAGCTGGGCCTGATTCCTCAGAGCATCAATAGCTGGTTGAATGAGATAAATCACCCTGTCAGTGCCTGCGTCTGTTTTTGGCAGGGTGAACTCATCCGTCTGGGTAAGGTTGCGCTTCACAGTAATGGTCCCGGCATGCAGATCGATATCTTCCCAGGCCAAACCGCACAACTCCCCATGCCTCATTCCTGTATAGACTGCAAGCGACCAGAGATTTCGCATCTGCTGATGGCCGCATGCCTGGATAAACCTGATGAACTCATCTGTCGTGAGTGGATCGGGCTCACCCTTCGCTTTCTTGAGGCGGTTAATTCCGCTAAACGGGTTTTCCTTTGCATAACCGTTATCTGCTCCAAACTGGAAGATTTCGGCCATTAACATCATGTAATTGTTCACGGTGGAGGACTTCCGGCCTTTTACCTGCGTCCGGTGGTCCTTCTTCATTACGTGAAAACCTGTCAGCAACTCCTTCCTTACATACAGCAAATCCTCAGTGGTCACAGCAGAAACCAACTTGTTTTCGCCAATGCGCGGAAGCATGTTTTTTATGATGGACTCATACCGACTCATGGTGTTAGTGCTGATCTCCATTCGTTTCAGATCAGACCATTTTTCGGTAAGTTCCAGCACTGTAATTTCCTTTCTATCCTGGCCGAACCGGGCAAGGTTCGGCGAGTTTGGGAATTTTTCCGCATAGTTAAAATTCCCCATCCTTATTGCAAAACAAACCGATGAACGAAGCTCACCGGCTATCTTGCGATTTTTGGCTGTGTCAGGGACACCGAGGTTTTCCCTGACACGTTTGCCTTTGTACAGAAACCAGATGCGGAGTGAACCGCCGTGGTTTTCGACGCCTGTCGGGTATGATGCATTAGCCATTAATCCCTCCTGACGTCCAGGAGCATGGATGAGTGTACTGCTTTTCATGCTTTCTGCGCACCTGGTTGATTTTTTTTCTGTGCCTCGATCCAAATGTCGATCGCTTTCCTGTTGTACATACATTCGCTCGAAGGTTTGGGATTACCGTCTGGTGAGACGTGCAGGTATTCGCGACCCAGCATCCAGGATTCTTTTCTGGCACGGGTGATGGTCCCGGGTTTAAGTCCGGTAACTGCAATCAAAATTCTCTCGCTAACCCAGTCATTCGGCACCAGAAGAACGACATCAGCACTGGTCTGCATGGATTTTCTCCATTTTATCGTTAGCCTGGCGAATGCATCGATCAAAGGTGGAGGAGGGTACTACTGTCCTAAGCTCATTAATGAGGAAATCGTTGTGCTGCTGGTGCAGTTGCATATTGCGGTCTTTTTCAAGTTGGCGAAGAACTGCCAGTCGAGCTGTGATGATACGACGCTTACCTTTTACGATCTTTAGTGCGTATTCTGCTTTTTTACGCCAAACACTCCACTTACTGCTGCTATTTGATTTAGCCAACTGATCTTCAATGCTGAGCTGAGTTTCTTCAGCGATCACAAGCTGGGATAGACAGTCGTGAATTGTGTTTAGGTTTTCAGTATTGATATGCGATTTTTCCACTGTTAACCTCCGAAATTCGTCAAAAATTTGTACTCAATCAACGCCCCGAAAATAACGACCACTAATAACAGGCCAAACAGCATAGACAGGAGGAAAGATTTCATCGTGTCGCCTCCCGCTGAACAGTTTTATATGCACGCAGCATGTCGCGAGATTTACCTGATAAAGCCGTCTTGATTAAGAACATCCCACTACGGCTTGCAATGATGCTTGGTGTGCAGAGCAGCGTGGCATCGACCACCCGGTTATGTTTACGGAACTCAAACACCGTACTGGTGATAACGATGTTCGCTACGGCGCCATAGTCCTGGTATTGGATTTTCATGAAATTGAATCTCCGGCAGTTTCTTTTGTGTAGTTTTCCCATCCACCATAGCTGTTAACCATTTCGCCCAGCCGCGAGAAGCAAGCATTCATCCATCGGATGCCCCTTGGGGTTAGTGTTGGTACAGTCCCCCAGTCGATGAAGTCAGAATTACTGCGGTGCATATATTTAATGAGGTCCAGAATGTTGATGTAATGGGCACGGCGTTTTTCCATATCCCATCCCTTATCTCCCAAATACGAATCGATAAAGCCCTTAATGGCTGGTTGGTCTAGTGAAATATCCCCGTACTGATGGCGGTACACCGGGCGACGATGCATGCTGACTAAGTGGAACAGGTAGGCATCAGACACCCATATCAGCGCTTGCTGGTGGGCCAGCTCAACAGAGCCAACCGGTACCCAAATTTCATTATTGTTCACTGTTCACCCTCCCATCCAATCACTTGGAACAGCCCCATCTTAGGGTGATACCACCGGGTGCCTCGAGGTTCAGCTTCAAACATCATTTTGGTGAATGCCGTCATAAATGGCTGCTCACGCACAATGGTCATGGTGGATTTGGTTCCTCTAGGCGCAATAAATGGGATAGGCTTATGGTCGATGTCATAAGCGGAGACTAACTGGCGACACTTTGCATCTGAAAGTCCGCACAGTGCTTTCAATTCCGAGTATCCAGCCCAACCAGGAGGCGTTGCACCACGAGCGATATGATCTACTAGCTCGGTAACCTCAACGACCTTGTCCTCAACGTGGTTAAGGCGACGCTCCTGCTCAACATTCAGCAGGGCCATTTCGGCAATGATCTCCGCCTGAGATTTAGGGTGTTGGTATCTATAGCTGCCAGTTTCGCGGATAGATGGCAGAACATCTTCGCATACCCAGTCTTGTACACGTTCAGCGGAAGCAAGCTGGCTACGGAGAATGAGCCGGTAAGCATCAGATTCAGATGCAAGTTGCATGCCACGAATTTTGTCGTTAAAACCCAATTCTCGCGATTCGCTATAATTAAGTTTAATCAATGACTTGCAGTGAGTTTTTAGCGCGTCAGCCGGATTTGCGTAACCCAGGGATTTTGCCAGCTCAACGGCATCAAATACTGGTTTTCCCTGGTAAAGCATCCCGCTCAGAGAAATGCTGAGATCCGACGAGTTAAATTTCATCAGTTGATTACTCATTGTCTTCTTCCTCCAGTTCCTTTGCTTCTCGTTCGGCAATTGCATCGAGTTCTGCATCAAGCGATTCGGCCTCGCCATAGGTCGCGATGCGGATAGATTTGAATGCTGGTTCGCTGAATTCAGCATGCCCCTTACAGAGCCCAGCAGTCGCAGAAACCACCGCCTCCATTTCGCTACTACTGCCGACAAAGATTGAATATTCGCGGCGCTCGGCATTTTCAGTCACCATGAATGTGACGCAGTACCACGCAGTGATAAGTTCGTTTTTCATCATCATTTACCTCAGTGCAAAATGTGTTGAACGGGTATTGCTTCGCCGACACGTAACCGAACAGCAAGATCCATAAACATCTCGTCGAGAAAACCGCTGAACCACGAATGACCGTCTTCTTTCAGGCGCTGATCGTTGGCATAGTAGAACTGGAATACAGCTAGATACCGTTCTTTAGGCTTGTGCTCTATCAGTGTCCCTTCTACATGCTCAATTAACAGGTTTTCGATAAGCTCCCGCGTTAAGCCAAAAACAAACTCACCAGTTTTAAATTGGTATTCACCGTCACGAAGGCCCCAGCGCTTTTCGCATTCAATCAGGTAGAGAAGGGCGACAGTACTGCGCATGGACTGGCAGATGGTTTCTGCCCACTCATGCTGCTCGTTTAAAGTCAGATCTCCTTTGCCATAGCGGTTTTCGTCAAGCATCCAGGCTGGAATTGTGACGTTGGATTGCTGGTGTATTTCTTTTAGCCTGGCGACAAGTTGTTTAACGTTTTCATTTTTGCTAACAGTCATTTGATATCTCCTCAAGGCGTAGCCCCGCTTCGCGAACCATTTCAATAAAAGTGTCCAGTGAGCAAATGTGCTCGTCGTCGAACAGCCGGCGGTCGCATGTCACACGACCTTTTTCGATGTAAAGAACAACGCGCCCTGTGAAATCAGGAAGCACATGTAGATCCACGTTCAACACGGGGCGGGGAATCTGCATTCCCTGATAAGTCATCATTTGCTGGTTAACTTGCATTCTGAGTCTCCTGTTTATTCGTTAACTCTTCAGCCAGCGTTGCAATAACAGCATTCATAAAATCCACGCCAAGCGGTGTTAGCTTGTTAATTCCGGTGCAATTTGAATAATGATTTGAAATTAATATTTCAGCTTCGGCTCGTTTATGATTTTCATGAATCATTGTTTCGAAAAACTTTATTAATGATTTTGTTAAAATGTCGCTATCCAGTTCGACAGGGAGTTTTGTTCCATCATTCATGTCAACTATCTGAAAATAATTACCAGTCCTTCTTTTTAGTGATGCCAGTTTTACCTGTACAAGTCGGCGGCGACGGTTCTCAATCAATATGTTCATAATTACCGCCCGTAAGCCTTGCGCAGAAAAAGGTTTGCAATATGCAGATAACTATTTCCATAAGAGGCAAAGATCTTTGCTGTCTTGTGTGCTTCTTTATCTTTCAGAAACGTCATTATTGCCCCCCATTTTTGAAGTGTTCTTCATTGTCATTGTGGTCATGAAGCAAAGTTCATTAAGTAACGATGTGAATCGCCCAGCCACCTTCACATCAGTGCGTGTGATTGCTGGCATGAGCAATTCAATAAATTCTGCGCGCAATTCCTGAGCGTACTTATTTGCTGTTTCTGCGGTTTTTGCTACGTCATTAATATAGAGAACGACTGATTTGCGATATGTACGATTAACTATTGGTAACTGAATAACATTATTATTTTTCATAAAATATTTCTCAAGGTGAGTTTGTTCGCACCATTAAAGGAGTTTATTGATAAATTAATTTCAAAGTTTATTTGTATCGAAATCTACAATTTTGTCGTTAACTTCTTCCAGTGTTTTAACGACCAGAGTTATAAGAGCATGCTCACGTTCTTCTTCCTGGCTAACCATCGTTTCAAGTAATAGCCATAAAGAAGCAGAGCAACAGCGTAGATCGTGAGACCAGTTCATGAGCATATCGCTTGTTTCAAGTCGGTCTAATTGAACTGTTTTATTGGTTTCCATGCTCCCTCCTACATTAAGTGAGTTAAGCAATTAAGAATGTCGTTTAATTACTTAAGTTGTAATAAGGATGGATCGTTATACGGAAAAGGTCAACCACTAAAGTGATTTTAATTTTAATTTCTAAAGTAATTTGTTGTTTGATAAGCAAAAAAAAGACCGCCTAAGCGGTCTGATTCGATAAGTTGGAGGGGTTAGGCAAAACGCTTGATCGCGGCAGATTGCTTAACTAATACTTTCGCTAAAACGTGAAACTGATCTTCATCAGTGGCATCAATTTGCCAAGAGCTATACAGCTTGTTATCTGATAGGACAACCAAGCTGTTCTTCTGCATCTGCAGCCGTTTTATATGAATGGTTTTACCGAACACAAACACGTAAATTCCGTCGCCGTCAAAGTAATTAACCGTTGTGTCAACAAAGATAAAGTCACCTGGATCAATGGTTCCCTCCATGCTGTCGCCCCTAACTGTAATCACTTTTATTGCGGAAGCAGGCCGGTTACCAAACATGCTTCTGGCATGCTCCTCTGTGAACTCAATGGCGCGAATGGTTTCGATAAACTCAGAAGACAAAAATGTGCCGGGGCCTGCACTCGCCTGTATATCCAGCAACTCAACCCTGTAAGCGCCAGTGCTAACAGACTCCACTACCTTCATGGGCAGCAGCTCAGAAGATTGATCGCTTACTGGCATTTCACCTGAAGCAAGCCATTCGGGTCGAACATTCAGAGCTTTTGCTAGCTCTACTGTTCTGCGCGAGCCAGAGGCATTGCCTGACGTTAACTTCCAAATACTTGATTGCGACATCCCAACTAATTTAGCCAGGGATGCTTGAGTCATTCCCGCCGCTCTCATGGCTTCCGTTAGCCTATCTGCAAAAGTGCTATTCGACATAATGATTACTCCAAAAGTTGTTAAAAATTTAGACCAAATGAAGAATCAAGTCAAAAAGTAATTGGCATCCTTGCAAGTAATTACTCTAATCGCTAAAGCAATATTTAATTACTAAGGGGGGTTTATGATTTCAGAGCCTATCGATATAGCAATCAGATGTGCCGGAAGCCAGGGCGCGCTTGCAAAGCAGTGTGGTGTATCGCAAGCAACGGTCTGGAAATGGCGTCATGGAAAAAAAGTTAAGGCCGAGCATGTATTGAAAATTGTGGCTGCGGCCAGTGGCCAAGTAGCTGCATATCAAATCAGACCTGACTTGCCGGAGCTATTCCCAAAGCCAGAAAAAGAGCAGTGATATGGCTCTTGATTATCAACCGGTTGATATGCCCGTGGCTTTTAGCCAGGCCGATGCCGATTGGATCAAGCAGCAGTTACTGAGCCTGGCGCCAGCAGCACGACAAAAAGCCATTCAGCGTTATGCAGCTGTGTACCAGGAATCGTTCGAAGCCGAGCCAGTTTCATACCGCAAGGAGAACCGGGCAAGGCATGAAGCAAATATGCGGCTTCGTCTGTTTGTGAGAAATCACGGCAGGGCTTTACAGGGGTATACCGCCGAACCTCCCCTGGCCGGAACGCCACCGCGTTCCTGATTGTTGCGGGTTTAAAGGTACCCGGACAAAAGCAGGCTTAAAGGTGCCTGTTCAGGTTGGCAACCCACTAACTCAATTCCCCGTATGTACTAGGTAAGTAGTACGTTTTTATGGGGAAGAGGGAAAGGGGGGTAAGGGGGGATTGGGTGTAGGGGTAGGAATAGGATCTTTTCCAACAGGAGAGATCCATTGGTTAAGTAGATCACTGTCTTAAGGGCGCAATTAAAAAAACGCCCGTATCAGCAAACCAGTACAAGGTGCTCAGGCGCTGAGAAACAAAAAGGGTTCTTCCTGGAAGAGTGATTTTTCAGGGGAGCTGAATCAGAAGGGAGGCTGGCAGCCTTTGGGGAGGCCACCAGCCATGTGAGGGGGAATCCATGAAAACCACATCACAGAATTATTATCTCATCACCACGGGGGCCGCACAATGCAGCTGATGATCACACCGAATTTTGCACAGGTACGAGCACTTAACCAGCTGCGCCGTAACTGGAAGGATACAGAAACCTTCATGGTGTACTCGCCGACGGGCAGCGGTAAAACAGGACTGGCCGCCTTCATCGTTGCCGGGTTCGTCAGTCGTGGTATGCGAGTAATGTTTTGCGCGCCTTACCAGATCCTCATTACCCAAACTGCAAACCGTTTTGTGGAGTATGGGTTGCCGAGTGATGAAATCGGCTATGTCTGGGCGGATCACCCAAACTACGATCCTTCCCTCAAAATACAAATTGCCAGCGCTGATACGCTTATTCGTCGCGTGTTCCCTGACAATATCGATCTGCTGATTATCGACGAAGCGCACCTGCGAAAAAAACGCATCCTGCAGGATATCGAACGCCTGCGCGAAAAAGGCGTGAAAGTGATCGGCCTGTCGGGGACACCGTTTTCTCCGTTCCTGGGCAAATACTATGACCGACTGATTAAGCCAACCACCATCGGCGAGCTGATTCAGCGCGGCGACCTGAGTAAATACGAATTTTACGCGCCCACAAAGCCGGATCTGAAAGGGGTTAAAACCTCTCCGTCCCTGCAGTACGGTACCGACTACAACGAGGCGCAACTGGCGGAGATCATGTGCGGTTCAACGCTGGTGGGCGATATCGTCCAAAACTGGCTGGAGAATGGCCGTGACCTGCCGACAATCGCGTTCTGCGTCAACGTAGACCACGCTAATTTTCTGACTATTCAGTTTAACCAGGCAGGCGTAAATGCAGAGGTTATGACTGCAGATACGCCTGCGGATGAACGCCAAACCATCATTCACCGCTTCGAAACTGGCGCCACAAAAATCATCGTCAGTATAGGGGTGCTAGTTGCCGGGTTCGACAGCGATGTTCGCTGCATTATCTACGCCAGGCCAACTAAGAGCGAAATTCGCTGGCTGCAGGCGCTAGGGCGTGGCTTGCGCACCGCACCGGGTAAAGAGTCCTGCCTCATCTTCGATCACAGCGGCACCGTGCACCGCCTGGGCTATCCGGACTCTATCGAATACGACGATCTTCCGGGTAAATCAGACGGGATGGAGGAGGGTGCGCGCCGCGCAGCTGAGGAACGAGCAGAGAAGCTGCCTCACGAATGCTCACAATGCCACTTCATGAAGCCTGCTGGCGTCTATGTCTGCCCTAAATGTGGCCACAAGCCGCTGTCCGGTGAGGACATTGATACCGACACCGAGCGCAAACTCAGAAAACTGCGTAGCGAGCCGCGCCAGCCAACGAAGGCAGAAAAACAGGACTGGTGGAGTCAGATCAAATTCTATCAGCGCCAGCGCGTATCGCTGGGGAAAAAGCCTGTCAGCGATGCCTGGTGTTCTCACACCTTCCGCGAACGGTTTGGCGAATGGCCTAACGGCCTGAGCGATTACCCGATGGAAATCACACCAACAGTCTCGAACTTCATTATGCACAAGCGGATCGCCTTTGCTAAGCAACGTGAAAAAGAGCAGCGCCTGCAAAAGCAGGCAGAAGAGCAGCCGAACGCGGCAAGAGTTCAGCAGGCGCTTAACCACGTCAGTGAGATCAGACAGCAGTTAGGAAAACGAGCATGAAAACGGTAGAAGCAGCAAAAGGCCAGTGGGCTATGATTTTTGAGCATTACGGACTGCCGCCAATCACCGGTAAAAACCACTTTAAAGGGAAATGCCCGCTGTGTGATTCGGTTGGCAAATTTCGCATCGATGACCGCGACGGCGCAGGAACATGGATCTGCACCTGCGGCTGCGGTACGGGAATGGACTTGGTTACCAAAACCCAGGGGAAACCATTCAACGAGGTTTGCCGCGAAATCGATGCTCTGATCGGCAATACGTTCAGACGTGACAAAGTTCCCGAGGCTAGCGACGCTTCCAAACTTCGGAGAAAGGTGCTCAATAATTTCTCAAAAATGTCACCTCTGCGCGGTACATGCGCCGCTGAATACCTTAACTCACGCGGTATTTATCAACTTCCGGCTGAGGCCGTGCGGCTTAACCCCAAGCAACGGCATAACGGACGGGTGTACCAGTCTATTTATTCACTGGCAACAGACGATAAAGGGGAGCTGTGTTACCTCCATCAGACATTATTGGATGGCGCAAAAAAGGCTGACATCGGGGCCAGCGCCAAGCGGCAGAAATCGCTGCAGGAAGATAACTATCTTGATCACGCTCGTTCGGTTGCTGTCCGTATGTTCCCGGTCGCCAGCACACTTGGCATTGCTGAAGGGATCGAAACTGCGTTGTCTGCTTACCAGATTTACAAAGTGAATACCTGGGCGACCATGACCGCCAATTTTATGAAGAAATTCCGGGTCCCGGCAGGCGTTAAGCATCTGATTATTTTTGCTGACCGTGACGAGAACAGCGCTACGGGTTTGGCTGCTGCCTACGAATGCGCTCACGCAAATCTGGTGGCTAAAAATGACCTGCAGCGCGTGAGCGTGTACTGGCCGGATCACGATGATTTCAACAATATGCTCATGAATGGCGATCAGGTTCGTGAGCTGGTTTTCTATAAAAAACAGCAGGTGGCCGCATGAAACTGGAAGCATCACTCAAATATTTTAGCCCTCAGGGAATGCACATCACCGACGACGTGAAAGGAACATCTCCGGACCGCCTTACAGGAACAGATGTAATGGCGGCGATTGGTACCACCAGCAGCCGTGCGCGCTTCGGTCTGGCTGCTTTCTTCGGAAAGGCCGGTATCAGCAAAGCGGATGAACAGCTCGCAGTTCAGGCACTGGCGCGATATGCGATGGACGCCGCACCAAAGAATGTTCGCAAAGCAGCTGGTGGACAGTTCGGATGGTGCATGCAAATATTGGCACAATTTGCCTTTGCTGAATATTCCCGTTCGGCGGCGACCAGTGTGATATGTCACTGTTGCCGCGGTAGCGGAAGAACAACCCGCGAACAGGTCACTCGTAAGGTTTCGTACCCGTGGGGTAAAGCGCCGTACTGGGCCAGCCGATCCCGCGCTGTTCGTCCCTCAGACTGGGAGAAATGGACAGAGGTAACGGAGATTGTGCCAGCGGTCTGCGATGCCTGTGAAGGGAAGGGGGCGATAAGTGCCAGGTGTCGTTGCGGAGGTAAAGGTGAGGTACTCGACCGCATCGCAACAAAAGAACGTGGTGTGCCGGTGTTTAAAACCTGCGAACGCTGCAGCGGAAATGGATTCCCTGCGGTACCGTCTACGGCTGCTCACAAAGCGATTCTCAGACGTCTGCCGGATCTGCATGTAAGAACATGGACCCGTAACTGGAAACCGTTCATGGAATCGCTGGTGGACATCTGCCACAGGCAAGAGCATAAAGCTGATTCAACTTTTCAGGATATAACCAGTTTGTGTGACAATGTGTGTGATATCTAGCATTTTCGCGACGCAGGACTTGATTTTGTCCGAAGTTGTCGTGTATGCTTCTAATCATGTGAAGTTGTATCTGAAGCATTTTAGTCACGGAAGCCCTGCCAGAGGTGGTGGCGCTTCTGTTTTCTGAAAATTCGAAAGCCGTCTGAATTCCTGTATTGCAAAGATTCATTTTAACCAGAGGTAACGAAGACGGGCGTGGTGTTTTATTGGGTACCAACTTCCTGTTCTGGTGGGTGACAAAAACAGGAAGGAACAGAGCGTAGTTTTACGTTATCTACAGCAAAAATCTGTACGGCGTAATTTTCTTGAATCACCCGGTTTTTCGACACAAGAATTTACCTTTAACAACTCCATCAAAGAAACGACTTTTAGATTGTACTGTTAGAAAAGAGTTATAGACGCTTTCTGGAACACCGACATATTGGAAAGTTGAAGAATTTACAAACCCTATCTCCAGAATTTTTTCCAATGGATAGTAACCAATAAATTTAATTTTTGATGATGTCATTTCTTGTCGTTGCATTTTGTCTCCTTCGAAACTCTTAATTTCCTTACTCTGATAATACACAGTTATGAAACGAAAGGGGCATAGTATTTGTAAATACTGCCATTGTATTTGAGTTAACTGGTCAGGTGATATGATTCTCTTTGTTGCGACTAATTCACCAGGACAAGAAAAAACAGAGTAAAAAAACTTTTCTGGAATTTAACTATGATAACTTAAGTTTATTTATAGGTACATGATAAGATTGAAGTATTCGTTTTGTTGCCTATACAGATAATGACTATCGGGTTACTGTCGCGGACCAAAAATACTGATTCTGTTGCCATAGTAACCATTTCTCAGATTTAGCGAACATTTTTTAATGAAAAATATCTTGCTATTGTTTGTGACTTGTGTGATTAATGAGTGGTTGGTTTGGTACACAGACCCATTAAAGCGGTTTAGTAAAGCAGTTCTCATCTCAAGCGTTATCACTGATAATCCTTCCTTTTGAGCCTTCTTATCGTTACTAATTAGATTGTGTGCGAAAACCTTTTCGCCGTAAGGCTACATAGAATTTAAGGAATTATCAGTGTCTAATAAAATGACTGGTTTAGTAAAATGGTTTAATGAGTCTAAAGGTTTTGGCTTTATTACTCCTGATAATGGTAGCAAAGATGTGTTTGTTCACTTCTCTGCCATTCAAAGTGGTGGTTTTAAAACGCTGAATGAAGGTCAAAAAGTTGAGTTCAGTATTACTGCAGGTGCAAAAGGGCCTTCAGCCGAAAACGTTGTTGCTGCCTGATTTTTTCTGAACTTAAACTAATATGCGATAACGAAGACGGTTTAGACCTGAGTAGACATATTGACAGAAGTAATGGAAGTATTGTTGGATCAGTAGAGTTAAAATGTTACTGATCCGGCATTAAAGGTAACGGTAAGCATATTTCATCTCAATCTCGAATGAGAAAGTATGCTGACCATTGTCGTTGAGTGTAGGTTCACTGCACGAAAAGTATAACGGTAGAGACTGACTGCTTGCTTTACACGATAAAGTACGCAAGGGGATGGTTTTCCCAGATATCACCATAATTACTATTCATTTAATAGGAAAATACTAAACCCGTAGCCAGCGGGTTTTTTATTATCTGTAGCTTAATTAATCTTAAAATACAGATGAAGTGATTCTGTGCGAGAAACAGTATCTCAAACAGATTCAGGCTGCTTCTTTTTGATTCGTCTGGAATACTTTATTGCAATGAGGACAGATTAAAAGGGAACCTTTTTGTACTCTTGAAAAACTGTGTTCAGATTGCTGGGTACAGTTTGGGCAGGTGCATTTGACAAGATAGTTACGGCGTGATTTAGAATCTTTACGTTCTGACATAGGCTTTTCCTTGATGGATGGACTTCAACTTTACCTTAATTTGCCCAGAAAATCTTATTTTTATGAAAAGATGTGGGCTGATAAAAAATATCGGTGACTGAATTGATATAGCCATTAGTAAGATAACGAGTATAGATTGATTGTGATGAGGCACCGAGAAGACAGTGTTTGCGGGAATAGCACTAAGAAAACAGTTTCGCAAAGAACCTGCTGATGAGAACTCTCCTCTCAGGAACAATGTTGTTTTTGAACTGGTTATTTGAACGGATTTTTTACTCTCCCCTCCTGTTCGTCCCAGCCGACTTTGTTTTGCATGAAAGGTAAGCAGGTCGGATTTTGTGCAAACGACATAAATTTATGTTCAAAAAGAGAACCAGATAACAACTCCTGCCAAGGTGATCACTATAGCGGTGAGGCAAACGTTTTTAAATCTCTCTCTTTTAACTGCCTTCACAAACGGGTTTACGGTTTGGCAATGTGGGCACATCAGGGCATGTAAGGTAATCAATTTCCCGCAAAAGGGGCAGGGTTTAGTAATCATTGGTACAAAGTGAATTAAAGGTATATATCCAGATTTTACCACACTTATCGAGTTGTTTTAATGAACACTCTGATATTTCAGACATTTTCACTAGTTGCAGACTTACGCGAAACATCCGCTACGTGCTTTGTTGATAAATCCAGCCCGTGAAGCCTGATCCTTTCATCACACACAACGCCATCTGAAGAAATCGGAGGTAGGGCTATGACCAGAATGAGCACCATGGACAGCAAACATTGAGTTGTGGCTTCTGGCAACGCTGCATTATCTGTTCCGCTCTATACTATCTGCTGAGTATCGCGGAGGAATGTATGAAAGAAGGGTATTACTGGATTCAGCATGTCGGTGTTGTACAGGTAGCGTACTACACGAATGACACTGTTGATGATCTGGAATCGGGTAAAACAATCACAGGTGTCTGGCATCTGACAAGGGGTGATGACATTTGCCATAACGGTGAAGCAGAGGTGTTAGAAGGTCCTCTCTCTCCGCCAATGTAAACAACTTAACTCACTTCGAGGCTGCCAACTGGCAGCCTTTTTCATTTCAGGCTCACGGGTATCACTCACTACGTGCTTTGTTGATAAATCCAGCCCGTGAAGCCTGACCCTTTAATTACACACAACGCCATCCGAAAAATCGGAGGTAGGGCTATGACCAGAATGAGCACCATTTACAGCAGACTTTCATATGGAACAGGAACCACGCTGACCGGCTGCGGTGTATCAGCGAAGGCATATGCCGAAACAGCTAAAACAGCAAAAGAGGTGTCCTGGATGTTGGCCGACAGAATTGCAGGGTTAAGCCTGAGCGACTGGGCAATTATTGTCGGTATTGCATGCACTGTTATCACCTGTGCAGTGAACTGGTATTACAGGAAAAAGGAAAGGGAGGATCGGCTTAATGGCAATGCCACCAAAGCTGAAGAATAAACTGAGCGCAGCGGTCGTTGGTCTGATTCTTGCGGGGGCTTCCGCACCCGTTATTCTCGATCAGTTTCTGGATGAGAAAGAGGGTAATAGTCTGACGGCGTATCGCGACGGCGGAGGGCTCTGGACGATTTGCCGTGGCGCCACGATGGTTGATGGTAAGCCAGTAGTTCAGGACATGAGGCTTTCTGCTGAGAAATGTGCCCAGGTAAACGCCATAGAACGCGACAAGGCGCTGGCATGGGTTGAACGAAATATAAAAGTTCCGTTGAGTGAGCAGCAGAAGGCAGGTATCGCTTCTTTCTGCCCTTACAACATTGGTCCAGGCAAATGCTTCCCGTCAACGTTCTACCAGCGTATCAACGCCGGAGATACAAAAGGGGCATGTGAGGCGATCCGCTGGTGGATTAAAGACGGTGGCCGCGATTGTCGTCTGACCAAAGGCCAGAAGAATGGTTGCTATGGACAGGTTGAACGACGAGACCAGGAAAGTGCACTGGCGTGCTGGGGGATAGACCAGTGAGCCTGCGCTATCAGTTTATTGCCATTTCTCTGCTGGTGGCCATCGCATTCATCGCGGGTAGTGTATGGAGCAGCCGCGGCTGGGAAAAAAAGTGGGCGGAACGTGACAGCGCGGAATCATCGCGAACAGCGAACGCGCAGACCGCCGCCCGCATGATTGAGCAAGGGCGCATAATTGCCCGTGATGAGGCTGTAAAAGATGCACAAGCACAAGCCGCTAAATCTGCTGCCACTGCTGCTGGCCTGTCTGCCACTGTTAACCAGCTGCGTACCGAAGCAACAAAGCTTGCCACCCGCCTGGACGCCGCAAAGCACACCGCAGATCTTGCCACTGCCGTCAGAAGCAAAACAGCCGGAGCCGACGCCGCAGTGCTCGCCGACATGCTCGGACGCCTTGCAGAAGAAGCTCGATATTATGCTGAGCGATCTGACGAAAGCTACCGGGCAGGAATGACGTGTGAGCGCATTTACGACTCAGTGAGGCAGTCAAACAACAACAGGGTTAGAAGATGAACGCAGAAAACCTAAGTGAAGCGTATTACCTCAATAACGATATAAAAGAACTACAACTTCAGAAAAGCATACTGGAAAGTGGTGCCGGACTTGGTGTGACAATCCAGTCTACCTATCAGGATAACGCCTTTCTTGATGCCATACGCCCGCATGCAGTGGCTGAACTTGATCGCCGTATTGTGGAGAAGAAAAAAAACCTCTCCACTCTGGGTGTTACATTCTCTTAAATGAGAACAACAATAAAAGGTTATGTCTGCTTTGCCACATTCTGAGAGTATGAGTTTTATTTGGTAGTCAATCAGTTACTTTATTGGTTTGCTTTCCGATGGAAGATAGATGTTTCCACAGAAGGGGCAAATTAACGTTATATTGTTTTTTATTCTCGACAGACTGTGCTTTGACTGGCGGGAGCAATGAGGACAAGTACTTTTCACATGGCGTAAAGTACGCATCTTGATATCTTTGAGTATCGACATGTTGATTGTCCTGGTGGGCGGTTAACAACCATACACCACATGTTGGCTAATAGCTTCTTTTATAACCGTTACGATGTAGTCGTTAGCCATAATCAATCAAGCCTCGCAATAGCGGGGCTTTTTAACAACTGAGGAATGAGCATTACAGTAGTTCTTACAGCTAAGCAGATTGAAGACCTGGCTGCCTTCGCAAAAGAAGATGGCCAGCTACAATACACCATCACTACCGGAACAATCCCTGAGTTCGAAGCGGATGATGGCGAGGTTATCCCTGAGTACACCGGGCTGATTGCCTATTCCAAGTCGCTAGAGCATAGCGTTCTACAGCTCGATAACTAACGAATCAACAAAACTTTCCATCCGCCATGACACCACAATGCTCGTAGACATGCCAGGAAGCCTGACAGAAGAAGCTCGATACCATGCTGAACGCGCTGATGAAAACTACCGGGCAGGAATGACATGTGAGCGGATTTATGAGTCCGTAAAAATACTAACAATGAACCGTAGAGGAAAAATAATAGCTCTATAAATTAAGATGTTGACGGTTTTCGTGGATAAAATTGTGAATTTTTACTATGAAGGAAATACGACTCTTCCTTGAGTCAAAATCCCTGACAACTTAGGGTGATAGATAAAGGTCTTACGCAGCATGACATAATTTTCGATTTAAGCTATTTAAATTAATTTTTATGATCAAAACCCACTGAGATTTACTTACAAAACTAAACCTTGCTATGTTTGGTTAATCATGCGTTAATGAATGTCTGGTTTGTAACGAATTTATCTGAAGCAGTCGCTGTAATAATTTTATTCCTTGTTCCTGTTGAGATTTCCTTGTTAGCTTTTCTCTCTGATAATTTTTTTCGGACCATTCTGCCCAAGGGCTTACTCAATAAAGGTAATGTTTATGTCTAATAAAATGACTGGTTTAGTTAAATGGTTTAATCCTGAAAAAGGTTTTGGTTTTATCACTCCAAAAGATGGTAGTAAAGATGTGTTTGTTCACTTCTCTGCTATCCAGAGTAATGATTTCAAGACGCTGAATGAGAATCAGGAAGTTGAATTTAGTGTTGAACAGGGACCTAAAGGCCCCACGGCAGTTAATGTCGTGGCTGTATAAGGTAACTGTTATTACTAATAATATTCACTTCAGATGTCCGTGTTGCCACGGATCTCAGTACCGAACGTCAAACTTTGATGTTACTGAAAAAAATCCTTTCGGAGCAAAATGTATTTTTTGCAAATCAACAATGATTACATTTGATAATATTGCACTGTACATTCGTTCTGGTCAGTCTTCGTTAGAATTCAGAAAATAAATTTCAGGCTCCTTATGGAGCCTTTTTTGTATGCTGAACCGACAATCTCTGTAAGAGACATCACGGTAAAATTATGAAAAAAGTCATCGTTTTTTTTAATGCAGAACCTGCAGTTGTTGTAACCGTAATGAAAGGTATTACTACGATAATGCGTGAGTTTCCCAATGGGGAAAAAGCACACCTACCCGTGATGTCAGCGGGATTTCCATCTCTGACAGGAGACCATAAAATAGTTTATGTAGCCTCTGATCGTGATGTCAGTTCAGAAGAGATCCTCGAGGCAGCATCGAAGCTTTTGAAATGAGATCTGGTTGTTTCGTGACCGACCCGGATTTTAGTACAGTGGTTTGTGTGGTCGCGAGCTCTTTTGTATGAAGATTGTACTGCAAACTATTGATAATTGAGTCTTTCTATTCTATCTTTTAAACATATCAGCGCTTATACAAGTGCTCTACGGGGAATGTAACATGCTTGGCGTTGATACGTTAGAGATCAAGAGAGGTAAACAATGAACGTCGAAGATTTAAAAAGAAAAACTGAAGCGGATATTTCTGAATTCATCACAAAAAAAATTATTGAACTCAAAAAAAAGACAGGAAAAGAAGTTTCCGATATCCAGTTTAATGCTCGTGAAAAAATGACTGGGCTTGAAAGCTATGATATTAAAATCACATTAATCTAATTGTTATAAGATTCAGTTCGAGTGAAAAAGCATTATCTTGAAAGGTAATGCTTTTTTATTTCTGTCATAAAATTTAGAACGTTGTCAAAGCCTTCACTTCTAACCACAGATTTTCTGCTTACCTTTTAACGGGTCCTCCTTGACGATTCTGACCATCGAGGGGCAGCAGCGGCGCGGGATTTGGAGCATTTTTGATTCTTCACGCAACCATTTCAGCATTTGATGCTGATGACGGAACACTATCCCCGAATACACTGGGTTTGTTGCATTCTCTGATTCAAAAGAACACGGTGTGCTTCAACTTGGCTGAGCAGGCATTACAGCAGACATTCACTGAGTGCCTGCTGTAATGTTAAACATTAAAATTTGTATTTATTTCTTATCGTTACAATCAGGGATCATCCTCAAAAGAGTGTTATCTTTCTGGACGTAGTGATGGAATAACGCTGCACCAGCATGCGCTGCGATTAAAAAATATCCGATGTTTGCCAGTGTTTCGTGAGTATCTTTGATAAGTGATTTTGTTTCCCCGTCAGGAATAACGAACGATGCAACGTTAAAACCTAATAAACTCCAGTCCTTTCCACCGTAAGCCATAATTGCAATACCTAATAATGGTAGAGCCAAAAAAGAAATGTACAGCAGGATATGCATTATTTTAGCAGCCATCATCTGCCAGGCTGGTGGGGGGGGAGTGATAGCTGGATCATGATACTTATGTTTAATAATTAATCGTATTATCATTAAAAACCAGACAAACACCCCAACATTGTAATGTGTTTCTTTCATGAGAAGGTAGGTGTTACTGCCTTTGGGAAACCAGCCACGAAGCTCCATAGCTGCATAGGTTATCGCTATTAATATCAGGGTTAGCCAGTGTAAGCGAATCTGAAGTTTTGAGAATTTGACCATTATTCTTGCCTCAAACGGTGTATTACATCGACCATAAATCATGAAGCTTAACAAATCCTTATTTTTGTTGAGAGATTAAGAGTTTGTTATTCCAGCGATCTCACTTGAATGTTTTGATAATAATTCTCATTTTTATTTCTTTCTGATAATCCTTGATGTTACGGGGCAAGAACCGCGCAGATTCTCGCTATTTATGAGAACTTTCAATAAACTACTGGTTCATTTTTACTTTCCGCCTATTACACAATTTGTATCCAACAAACAGGACTATGCCGATGCCAGCACGTGCTAAACGCCCATGCCGACACAAAGGGTGTGCGGCAATCACCAACGATGTCAGCGGATATTGTGACCAACACCGAAAGCAGCATGCTGGTGACGGCTGGCGGAATTATCAGTCAGGAAAGAGCAGACAAGAACGTGGATATGGGCGGCTCTGGGAAATTAAACGAGCGCGTATCCTTCAGCGTGATAAATACCTGTGTCAGAACCATCGCCGGCAGAAGATAGCGAAGAAAGCGGAAAGCGTTGACCACATCATTCCAAAAGCTCATGGCGGTACTGATGACGATTCCAATCTTGAGTCGTTGTGCTGGGAATGCCACAGAGCGAAGACAGCAAGAGAACGTATCCGATGATAATATTCACTGCTGTAATGCATAAGAACAGTTTCTACATTCATGCAGATACCCGGAAGGAATTTTGGGTGTTTTTAAGTAAAACACTGGGATGGGGCAAATTTGAGTTAATTCGCCCCTCTGACGAGTTTAGCCCTACTGGAGGGTTGTTTGAATTAGTCGAAGTGCGTTCGGCAGATTCAGAACCCCCTGAGTCAGTAACTGTAGGGTCAAATGTTTTATGGCGTCTCCCGGAAGCTCTCGGAGTTTTGAAATCAATCCCTTCTTCTGATCTTCAGATATATTTGCGACACGGATTATATCCTCAAGGGCAACAATCGTGTCATTGTGTAACCGAACGGTTTGAACCTTAAGGATCGCACTTAAGCCGCCATCATCAAGAAGAAAATCAATTCCTTTCTCAGTAATGTTGCAGTACGGGGCGTTGAAAATAAAATCAACGCCAGCCATGGTTTCGCTGCGTACGAAGGGTGTAGAAACAAGACCATGCATTTCAAGGTATAGCATGCACGCCACAAAGTGATCATAGTTATCAAACTTCTCAATGAGGTCTCGCTCCTGTGCCTTGTTTAAAGAGTTAGGAGCACAATCTATAAGAGCGTTGAGGATCTCAAGTTGTAAGGCTCTATCATATTTTCTGGTTTTATCCATTTCTTAGACTCCATCGTTTATTTATTGAGATTAACTGAAGACACTATGCTGAACATCCTGATGGATGACCAGTATCTGCTTTTGCATGCTTTCTTGCTGTCATCTTCAAGGGGGAGGGGGGATCAAATCCCTGACCCCTTTCGCGCTTCAGGACTGCCGCCTGAAGGCCATTTTTGCACGTCATAAATAAGGATCTTTTTTCCGGTAGGTTTTACCTATTAAAAGAGGAGTTATGGCTGGTGGAATTCGATCGTCTGGAGGGGGGAGAAAACCCATCTTACCCGCCGGGCAAAAAAGTAAATTAACCCGAATTGCACCTCCTGCAGAGTTAATGGGGGAGGCTGCTATCAGAATGTGGAAGACCCAAAGCAAAATCCTGATCGAAAGAGGCGTATTTGAACTTGAAGATGCCCCCTTACTTTTAGCCTACTGCAATGCCTTCCATCTCATGCTTGAAGCTGAAAAATTACTGGCTTCAGGACTGACAACTGAAAGTGAAATGGGAGGATTAAAAAAACACCCTGCAGTTAACGTCCGAAATGATTCAGTTTCCCAGATTGCCCGTCTGGGCTCACTTCTGGGGTTAGATCCGCTCAGCCGTATCAGAATGACCAGTGGCAGAAATGCTCCTGACGATGACGGGAATGAATTTGATGAGTTTGACTGATGGCTACATATCCGAACGTCAATGCAGCGAACCAGTATGCAAGAGATGTTGTTGGCGGGAAGATCCTAGCTTGTCAGTTAACTGTGCTTGCCTGTCAACGACACCTTGATGATTTGGAACGTGCGAAGGATCCTGCCTGGCCTTACCGGTTTGATAAAAACAAGGCCGAGCGATTTTTGCGCTTTGCTCAGAAGATGCCTCATACGGCCGGTGAATGGGCCAGGAAGAAACTACGCATAGAATTTGAGCCCTGGCAAAAGTTTGCTCTTGGTGTGCCATTTGGTTGGGTTAATAAGAAGTCCGGATTCCGCCGTTTTTCTGAAATATATATTGAGGTTCCCAGGAAAAATGGGAAGTCCGCAATTGCAGCTGCCGTTGGTAATTATATGTTTTGCGCTGATGGGGAACATGGTGCAGAAGTGTACTGTGGCGCCACTACAGAAAAACAGGCCTGGAAAGTCTTCTCTCCCGCTCTACAAATGGTAAAAAAACTCCCTGCATTGCGACAAAAATACTCAGTCAAACCCTGGGCGAAGAAAATGACCCGTCCGGATGGCTCTGTTTTTGCGCCAGTCATCGGCGATCCTGGTGACGGCGATTCCCCTTCATGTGCAATTATTGATGAATATCACGAGCACCAAACAGATGCTCTTTATACGACTATGACAACAGGAATGGGGGCAAGGGAACAACCTATCACTCTGATCATTACAACTGCGGGTTATGACATTACTTCTCCGTGTTATGAGAAACGTGCGCAGGTGGTGGAAATTCTGCGCCGGAATCGGGTGGGGGAAGAAAATGAAACGATTTTCGGTATTATTTACGGTCTTGATGATGATGACGACTGGACAAAACCTGAAGCATTAATCAAAGCAAATCCAAACTTTGGCATTTCCGTAAAAGAACACTTCCTGCGCGCAAAACAATTGCTTGGAATATCTAACCCCAGCCAGACGAACAAAATTCTTACCAAGCATTTTAACCGATGGGTAAGTGCCAAGACGGTTTTCTATGATCTGCAAAAATGGATGGCTGCAGCGGACAATAGTCTCAAGTTGTCTGATTTCGCCGATGAAGATTGCTGGTTGGGGATAGACCTTGCGTCCAAGGTTGACCTGAATGCGGTCGTACCAGTATTCAGACGGGAAGTGGATGGTATTACGCATTTCTACTGTGTCAGTCCGATGTTCTGGGTGCCTGAAGATACGGTTTACTCACCAGATCCCACATTGAAAACCACTTCTGACCGCTATCAGTCATTTGTTAAACAAGAGGTTCTGATACCGACAGAAGGTGCGGAAGTGGACTATCGGCTTATTTTTGAGTCAATCCTTCAATTACGTCAGCGTGTAAAAATCGTTCAGTGTCCTATTGATCCTTACGGTGCAACATCATTACGACACATGCTTGAAGAGGAGGGGCTGGAGCCAGTTGAGATCAGGCAAAACTTCACCAACATGAGTGACCCAATGCGTGAAATCGAGGCCGCGCTTGCATCAGGACGTTTTCATCATGACGGCAACCCTATCATGAACTGGTGCATCCAGAATGTTATTGGGCGTTATTTGCCTGGAAGCGATGATATTGTCCGCCCCGGCAAGGAGGGGAAGCAAAATAAAATTGATGGTGCTGTAGGATTACTTATGGGGATCGGACGGGCCATGCTGAACAGTACAGTAAGTAAATCGGCTTATGATGAGGAAGATATTACATGTTAATCACAGTCCTGAGTTTTATTATCGGCCTCGTTGGTGTCGGCTTATTGTCGACCGGCGCCTGGCTTATTTCTCCCTCCGTCGGATTTATTACCGGCGGCTTAATTTGCCTGATGTGGTCGTTTTTAATTGCGAGATCCATATCTATAAGATTTCACAAACCAGGGGGTGAGTAATGTTTATCCCCCAGATGTTTCGGGGTAAATCGCGATCAGGAAGTGGATTCTGGGAAACCATGCTGGGAGGAGTGAGTTCGAGTCAGAGTAAGGCTGGGATAATCATAACTCCTGAAACTGCGATGGCATTATCAGCTGTTCGGGCATGTGTAACGCTTCTGGCAGAATCTGTAGCGCAACTGCCGTGTGAGCTTTACAGACGAGGTGCTAACGGAGCCCGTAAGCGAGCTACTGACCACCCCGTTTATGATCTTGTACATTCCCAGCCTAATAAAAAGGACACCTCTTTCGAGTATTTTGAGCAACAACAGGGCTTGTTAGGGCTGGAGGGCAATTGTTACTCGATTATCGACAGGGACGGGAAAGGTTTCCCGAGGGAATTAATCCCGGTTAATCCCAAAAAAGTCATCGTCCTGAAAGGGCCAGACGGGATGCCCTATTATGAACTCCCCGAAATTGGCGAAACGTTGCCAATGCGCATGATGCATCATGTGAAAGTATTTTCGCTCGACGGTTATATCGGCAGTTCTCCAATCCAGACAAATGCGGATGTACTTGGGTTAAACCTGGCTGTGGAAGAACATGCTGCTCAGGTTTTTCGTCGAGGTACGACGATGAGTGGTGTTATTGAGCGTCCAAAAGAAGCCGCGACAATAAAAAACCAGGATGCAATAGACAGACTGCTGGCAAAATGGACGGATCGTTATTCTGGTGTCAGGAATGCTTTCTCTGTTGCACTCCTCCAGGAGGGGATGAGTTATAAACAGTTATCTCAGGATAACGAGAAAGCTCAATTATTGCAGTCCCGACAATGGGGCGTGGAAGAAGTGTGCCGGCTCTATAAAATCCCGCCTCATATGGTGCAGATGCTGGAGAAAGCCACGAATAACAACATTGAGCACCAGGGGCTGCAGTTTGTGATGTACACGCTGTTGGCCTGGCTGAAGCGTCATGAAGGCGCATTAATGCGCGATCTGCTTTTACCCAGCGAGCGCGGTGATCTGTACATTGAATTCAATGTTTCTGGCCTGCTGCGCGGGGATCAGAAGTCACGCTATGAATCTTATGCATTAGGCCGCCAGTGGGGCTGGTTATCGGTTAACGACATTCGCCGCATGGAGAACCTTCCACCCATCGCCGGAGGGGATAAATACCTGACGCCTCTGAATATGGTCGACAGTAAACAAATCTTACCTGGCGATAACACGCCAACAGCAAAACAACTGGCAGAAATCAACTCTATTCTGTCCAGAAACTGAATATCACCCGCAGTGCGGGCTGACCTGGTAAACATCATGACAAAAAATTTAATTAATCTGCCGCATCTGGCGGCTATGGTCTTTGGTGTTCCACATTACGTGACACGACAGACAATGGATTCTGTAAAAGCTGTGCTGGTTCCCCGTATTCAGGGATTATCAGAAGAGGCTGGAATTCACATGACGCAGGAGCCTGATAACAATCAGGCGCCAGATTTGGTTCAACCAGCTGGTGGAATGGCAGTTATTCCTGTTCACGGCATTCTGGTTCCGCGTCGTGGGCAAATTACTGCAATGTGTTCTGAACTTACCAGCTATGAGCGCATACGTAGCCAGGTGCATGCTGCATTAAATGACCCTTCCATCAGTGAAATTGTGCTGGATATAAATTCTGGTGGTGGTGCGGCGGTTGGATGCAAGGAACTGGCCGATTATATTTTCCAGTCACGTCAAACTAAGCCTATTACTGCAATTGTGAACTACAGCGCCTATTCTGCGGCTTACTTTATCGCTTCGGCCTGCAGCAAAATTGTAGTCAGCCAGACCAGTGGAGTCGGCTCGATTGGAGTGATTATGGAACACCTGGATACTTCCAGGATGGAGGAGCAAATGGGGTTAACATTCACCACGATTTTTCGGGGAGATAACAAAAATAACGGTACACAACATGAGCCACTGAGTGAAGACGCTCGGGGAATGTTCCAGAGGATGATTGACGATATGTACGAGACGTTTATTACCTCTGTAGCGGAATACCGGAATCTTGCCCCTCAGACGGTGATTAACACGCAGGCCGGAATCTATTTCGGCGCTGATTCCATTTCTGCTGGTCTTGCCGATGAAGTTTCGGATCCTCAGTCTGCGATTAATGCCATTGCAGCAAAGTACAAACAACCTCAACAAACCACTTCCATAAAGTTGCAGGCCGCCGCGATGGACCTGCAAACCAGAATGTGACCCGGCGCTAATGCGTCATTACCAGAAAGCAGCCTGTTGGCTGCTTTTTTTATGCCAAAAAGAGAGAAAACTATGCCACAGATTGAAGAATTACGTCGTCAGCGTGCGGGTATTAATGAACAGGTACAGGCCCTGGCCACGATTGAAACTACCGGTGGAACGCTGACAGCGGAGCAGTTAACCGAATTTGCCAGCCTGCAGCAGCAGTTTACAGATATCAGTGCCAAAATGGAGCGTCTGGAAACAGCTGAACGTGCTGCAGCGCTTGTTGCCAAACCGGTTAAAGGTACACAACAGGCTCCGGGTATCAGCGTTAAAGCAGAGCCAAAGCAATATACCGGCGCAGGAATGACCCGTCTGGTGATGTCGATTGCGGCAGCACAGGGTAACGTCCAGGATGCTGCTAAATTTGCAGCTGAAGAACTGAATGACCCGTCTGTCTCGATGGCCATCAACACTGCCGCCGCGTCAGGTGGCGTTCTTATTCCGCAAAACCTGCACAGCGAGGTGATCGAACTGCTGCGCGATCGCACCATCGTCCGTAAGCTGGGCGCGCGCTCCATTCCGCTGCCGAACGGCAATATGGCGCTGCCGCGTCTGGCCGGTGGTGCGACGGCGAGCTACACCGGGGAAGGCAAGGATGCGAAAACATCAGAAGCGCGCTTCGATGATGTGAAACTCACTGCGAAAACCATGATTGCAATGGTGCCTATCTCCAACCAGCTGATTGGTCGTGCTGGCTACAACGTGGAGCAGCTGGTCCTGCAGGATATTCTGACCGCGATTTCTGTTCGTGAAGATAAAGCCTTTATGCGCGATGACGGTACCGGTGATACGCCTGTCGGTATGAAAGCGCGGGCAACTGAGTGGAACCGCCTGCTGCCGTGGGAAGCTGCTGCAGAGGTTAATCTGCAGACGATTGATACCTATCTCGACAACATTATCCTGATGGCTATGGACGGGAACAGCAACATGATCAGCTGCGGCTGGGGCATGTCGAACCGGACCTACATGAAACTGTTCGGTCTGCGCGACGGTAACGGTAACAAGGTCTACCCGGAAATGGCCCAGGGGATCCTGAAGGGATATCCGATTCAGCGTACCAGCGCTATCCCGGCAAACCTCGGTGACGCAGGCAAAGAGTCGGAAATTTACTTCGCTGACTTTAATGATGTGGTTATCGGTGAAGACGGCAACATGAAGGTGTCGTTCTCGCAGGAAGCCTCCTACCAGGACGGGGATGGCAATCTGGTTTCCGCGTTCTCCCGTAACCAGTCGTTGATCCGCGTGGTGACGGAGCACGATATCGGCTTCCGTCATCCGGAAGGTCTTGTTCTCGGGACAAAAGTGCTGTTTTAACCGGTCCTGCACGCTGTGCGACCACGGTCGCACAGCGTAAAAGCACGTAATCCCCCAGGCCCGCAGCAGCGGGTTTTTTCTTTTCAGGAGCAAAACGATGACGACGAAAGCAGCAAAAGCAGCGGCAGCGGCGGCTGCAGCCGGTGATGTGAAAAAGCCGGATGAACTGACGCCGGAAAATACAGTGGACGGGGATGGCGGTCAGAATACTGCAGCGGGTTCAGGTGATGCCGGTGTTGATCTGACCGGAAGTGAAACAAACGGGGCCACGGGCCTGACGGGAGCAGAAGTGGCGCGGAAAGCTGTTTTTTTCCTGGGACCCTATCATCGTTATTCACGCGGTGATACGGCCTGTTTTGATGCTGAGTACGCAGAGAAACTGGTTGAACGCCATATTGCGGTATGGCCAGAAGATGCGGAAAAGGCGCTGAGTCCCCGCAAGGGAGCCGATGACCATGATACTGACATTGGATGATGTGAAAACCCAGCTCCGTCTGGAGCCGGATTTCACGGAGCATGACGACATGCTCACTAAAATGGTGGCGGCAGCGCAGAAGAGTATTGAGCGTGACTACTACTGCAAACTGGTGGGAAGCGATGACGAACTGCAGGCGCTGCCGGAAGGTGTACGCGGTTTTGTGGCGGATGAAGATATCCAGCTGGCCATGCAGTATCTGGTCGGGGATGCGTATCTGAATGGTTTCACCGGTCAGTGGCTGGAGACGGCTGCGGTCCGGCACCTTCTTTTCCCGTTGCAGGAGAACACCGTATGAGCCTGAAGCCGGAAGAGATGACCTGCCGTCTTTCGATTGGGTATATGCAATCCGGCCGGGGGCCGCTGGGTGAACATCTGCCGGAACAACTGGTCGCGACCGGGAAAGCCTGGGCGAAGCGCGAACTGGTGTCGGGCAGAAAGGTCCGCACACTGGATCAACAGCAGGTTGTTGAAACGTGTCTTTTTTCCACTCATCCGAACCTGAATATTGATATCGACTGGAAAATAACGACGTCTGACCGGGTTTATACCGTTCGTAACGTCGAACGTCTTGCGGACCGCATCATCATCACAGGGGAGGCAGACGCACGTCATGATCGAGCTGGCATTAAAGGCAGCACTTGAACGCCTGACCGGGCTGGATGTTTATCCTCTGCTTCTGCCCGATGAGTTGCAGGAGGGGATTACTTACCAGTGTATTTCCGATCCGGAGCTGTACGCCGGACTGTTGCGCACAGGTCTGATTGCGGGCCGCTTCCAGATAGCGATTCATCTGCTTAATGACTACACCCGCCTGTTACAGCTGGATAAGAAAATCAGCGCGGAATGGACTGCTATCGTGCATGGCCAGCTGGAGGGCTTTCCCGTACAGAATGTGGTCCGTGGGGGAATACAGCAGAGTAAAACGGTACTGACCAGCGGCAATATTCAGTACCGGCTCGTCCGGGATTTTACCTTTCACTACCAGGACGCTTCACCATGATCACTATGGACGTAAAAGGGCTGGACGAGCTGGAGCGGCAGCTTACCGCGCTCGGTGAAAAGGTCGGCACGAAGGTGTTACGTGATGCAGGGCGTGAGGCGCTGAAAGTGGTGGAAGAAGACATGAAACAACATGCCGGCTTCGACGAGGCGTCCTCTGCAGAGCATATGCGTGATTCCATCAAAATTCGCTCATCCACCCGAAAAGGTCGCGGAAATACAGTGGTCACCCTTCGGGTTGGCCCCAGCAAAAAGCATTACATGAAAGCGCTGGCCCAGGAGTTCGGGACGGTTAAACAGGTTGCCGATCCGTTCATCCGTCCGGCACTGGATTACAACGTCCGGCAGGTTCTGCGCATTCTGACCGTAGAAATCCGCAATGGCATTCAGAACAGGTAGCAACCGCTGCCCACTATTTAAGAGAGAATCATTATGGCTGATGAAAATAACACGCCAAAATCATCCCCTGAGTACGCAATGCTTCCTGCCGGGACGGTGGTGAAGTTCGGCGAGGTGGGGGCCGCTGTGGCGGCGCTCAAACCCCTGATTAACTGTAAGGCACTGGGCGCGACAGGTCAGACGGGAGGATTTGTCGACTGTACCACCCTGCTGGACAAGAGTAAGCAGTCGGTGTCAGACCTGCCGGAAGGGCCGGAGAAATCGCTGGGATTCATTGACGACCCGGAAAACGAAGATTTCACCGCGTTCCTCAATGCTGCAGAGCAGCGTAAGACCGTTCAGTTTTATATTGAGCTGCCGAACAAAAGAACGGCTTCAATGATCCTTGCGCTTTCAGGCTGGCAGATGAACGAAATCACAGCGCCTGCCAGTGAAGTTATCCAGATTACGGTGCAGGGTAAGCAAAACAACATTAAATGGGGGATCGCCGCGCCGGCACCAGATGCCGGAGCGTAATCTGTTTCCCGATATACACCGCCTCCGGGCGGTTTTTTTCGTCTGAAAAACAGGATACACCATGTCTGAATTTAGCCTCTCCGCACTGAAAAATGCACTGCTCAAAACGAAATCCACGCCCACTGAAACTGAAATTTTAGGCACAAAGGTTTACCTGCGTCGGCTGACGGCGGCTGAGCTTATTGATCATGAAGATGCGCTCATCGAGGCGCAGACCTCTGGCAATGCCCGCCTGGCGTCTGAGCTGAGCGTACAGATTGTTATCGACAGCCTGGTTCAGCCTGACGGCTCGCCGATTAAAGCCAAAGACAAACCCACGGCGAAGGAGCTGCTGGCGGCACACGATAACGTTGTGCTTCTGGATGCCATCGACAAAGTGAAAAAGCACGCCATCGGTAAGCTGGAAACCGCCGAAAAAAACTGAGTGACTCGCCCTGGCTGGAGCTGATTTTCTGGCTGGCCGACCGCTGGGGCGAGCCTGACCCGTCAAAAATTGCGGCGCTTCCGGCTGACACGCTTTTCCACTGGCGAGCTTTCTTCCTCAAGCAGGGCATTTTCAAAAAGCCTTGCCGGGAAGAGCCGGACAGTAATCCGCCCCCTGTTAAATCCCCCACCGCCGCCGTGAATCCGAGTCTGGATGCGCAGTGTGCGGCAGTCATGAAGGTATTAATGTAATGGGTGACGTTGCCTCTCTTGCCGTTGGGCTGCATCTGAATGCAGCGAACTTTAAATCGCAGCTGATGAGCGCCTACGGCAGCGCTGAGAGTCAGTCACGCCAGTTTAACCGCAATGCCCAGGCTGATGCGAAAAAGACGGAGGATGCCTATAAGTGTGTTTCTGCTTCGGTATCAGGGCTGGCTGGCAGGCTGGCAGGTTTTGTCGGGGCGGGTTTATCGCTGGGCACCATTATTAACACTACGCGGCAGTACAGCCAGTTGCTGTCGGATTTGCAGGCCATCACCGGTGCCACCAGTGCGCAGATGAAACTGTACGATCAGGCAGCGCAGGAAATGGTCCGCACAACGGAATACAGCGCATCGCAGGCTGCCGAGGCCATTAAGCTGATGGCTTCGGCAAAGCCTGAACTGCTGAGTACCTCTGCGGGGCTGACGGCGGCGACCAAAAGCGCGTTAACGCTGGCCCAGGCGGCAGGGACCACGCTTCCGGATGCCACCCGAACGCTGGCGCTGTCGTTAAACCAGTTTGGGGCGGGAGCCAGTGAAGCCGACCGGTATATCAATGTGCTGGCTGCCGGCGCGAAATTTGGTTCGTCGGAGATAGCCGATACTGCTGCTGCTATTAAAAATGGCGGGGTGGCAGCGGCACAGGCTGGCGTAGGTTTTGAAACCCTCAATGCCGCCATACAGGTACTGGCGGAGCGTGAGGTTAAAGGCGGCGAGGCCGGAACCGCGCTGCGTAACGTGATCCTGAATCTGGAGAAGGGAACCGATAAAACCCTGAAGCCTTCTGTTGTCGGGCTGAGTCAGGCACTGGAGAACCTGGCCGGGAAAAATCTGTCAACAAAGCAGGCCGTGAAGCTGTTCGGGGTGGAAAACCTCAGCGCGGCATCCATCCTGGTGCAGAACCGCGAGAAGGTGGAGTCGCTGACCGCCGCCCTGACCGGTACACAGACCGCACATGAGCAGGCCGAAATCAGGGTAAATAACCTCAACGGCGATCTTCTCAGCCTGACTTCGGCTTTTGAAGGTCTGATTATTAAGGTGGGACAGAGCGGAAACGGCCCGCTGCGCAGTGGTGTTCAGACCGTTACTGATGCCATTAATGGCCTGACGGATAATTTTAATACGGTCGCCAACGTTGCGCTGTATACGCTGATTCCTGTTCTGGCGACAAAACTGACGGCAGGTATCAGGGGCAACATTGGTGCCTGGGTGGAGCAGCAGCAGGCAGTCAGGGCCAGCGCGATGGCGCAGGCCGATATGGCGCGAAAAACGCTGGAAAGTACCGCCGCCACGCTGGCACAGAATAACGCAGAATTCGGGCGTTATCGGGAAATGGAGAAAAGTGCCAGACAATTTGGCCTTAACGTCAGTTATCAGAGTGAGTTTAACCGCTTAATCCGGCAGGAAACCGAGCAGACACTGCTCTCCACACAGGCAAAGAGCCAGCTGAATGCTGCCAATAAACAGCTTTCCGTTTCAGCCCGCGCAGTCTCTGCAGCAGTAGGTATGGCCAGAGGGGCGCTGGCACTGGTTGGCGGTCCGGTGGGTGCGGCGATGCTGGCAGGTTCTGCATTGCTATATTTTTGTGATCAGGCAAATCAGGCAAGACAATCGGCGATTAATTTGAAAGATGCGGTTGTTGAAACCAATGAAGAGTTGATGAAACTCACCGTCAACCAACTTTCGTCTAAACAATATAATTTACAAGAAGAATATCAAAATCAAATTATTCAAAGGAATAAATTAGCTAAGGAAATTCAGGACAGAGATAGCTCCATCAGTGATTATGATAATAATAAAGGAAATATTTTATATCCTGAATGGAATGCTAAAAGGCTTAAAGTAAATCAGGCGGATGCAAAAGGTCTGCTTGATGATTTAGATTTAGCAATGAAAAAAACCGAGGAAAGGCTTGATAGAATCGGGAATGTACTTTCTCTTAATAAGCTGAATTTAGGTCAGAAAATATTAAACCTGTCAGGTGATTTAAATACCATTAATCCACCTGGTTCAACGGGAGAAAAACCGACTGGCACATGGACAGGTGAAGGTGAAGAGTCTGGTAAAGGTAATAAAGGGAAAAAAGAGAAAGTTAACCAGTATGAGCAACTGCGACGTGAAATCGAAGCGGCACATGCCTCCAGTCTCGGACGTATCAACCTGCAGGAGCAGGAAAGCGCCAGAAAACTCCTTGAAGCCGCCCGCGCTGACGGAGCCAGCGAGGCCGATATTCAGAAAACGTTGCTGCTGAATGCTGAAAACTATCAGAAACAGCGCCTCGAACTGGCAGAACAGTATGCGCCAGCCAGAGCAACTCTTACGAAAGAGCGTGAAGCGAGCCAGGAGCTGAAGTCGCTCCTGAATGCCCGTATTCTGGATGAAAAGGAATACCAGACGGCCAGAATCACACTGGCACAAAGTACGGCCCGCGAACTGTTACAGGCACAGGCAGCGGCAATGTCTGCCCCTCTGATTGATATCGCCGGGACGGTTGATCCGCTGGTTGAACTGCGTAATCAGCTGACTGAGCGCCAGTCACTGCTGCAGGCGTTTTACCAGAATGATGCGATCAACAAAGAGCAGTACGAACTGCTGAAGCAAAAGGCGGATAAAGATTCTGCTGATGCGCAGTACCAGACGGCGGTGGAGCTTTATAAGTCGCAGGGAAACCTGAACAGCCTCGCCATTGGCCTGATGGAAACCACCCAGGAGCGAACCTCCAACATGCTGACCGGCATGCTGAACGGTACACAGACACTCCGGGACGGGATGATTGGGTTATTTTCCTCCCTGACACAGTCGGTGATTAAAAACCTTGTCGATATGGCAGCGCAGGCGCTGATTACCAACACCATCCTGAAATCCATTATGGGCATTGGCGGCAGTCTTTTTGGCGGCGCAGCCACCGCGAGCACCGGCACGGCCATCAGCAGTTTTGGCAGCAGTTTTAGTTTTAATGCGAAGGGCGGTGTTTATGACTCACCTTCATTAAGTGCCTACAGCAACGGCATCTATGACAGCCCGACCCTGTTTGCTTTTGCAAAGGGGGCTGGCGTGTTTGGTGAAGCTGGCCCGGAAGCCATTATGCCTCTGGCGAAAACGACTGACGGTACGCTGGGTGTCAGGGCGCTGAGTGACCCGGGTTCCTCTGGTGGTGGTATGAATGGGGGGATTGTTTATTCACCTGTGTATCACATTGCCATTCAGAATGACGGGCAAAACGGGCAGATAGGGCCGCAGGCATCGCAGATGCTGGTCAAAATGATTGATACGCGTGTCATGAGTATCCTGAGAACTCAGGGACGTGATGGCGGCATGCTGGCGGGAGGATAAGTGAAAACCTTTCATTGGGCACCCAGGGAGGGGATGCAGTCTTCTGTTTCCCCTTCGGTGACAACCATAAAATTTGGGGATGGCTATGAGCAACGTCGCCCGACCGGACTCAACCATCAGTTAATTAACTTCCAGCCTGTTTTCCGTATCACGTCGGACAATTCCCGCACCGCACTTGAAGCGTTTCTGGCCGGGCACGGAGGATATAAAGCCTTTCTGTGGCGACCGCCAAAATACAACCGCACGATTAAAGTTGTCTGCCGGGAGTGGTCTGTTACGGACAACGTCACGTATTCCGATTTCAGCTGTAAATTTGAGCAGGTCATTGCTTAAGGATCCTTATGCAGGATATTCCTCAGAACACCCTCAGCGAAACCACGAAAACCGAACAGTCGGCCCGCATTGATTTGTGGGAAATCGACCTGACGGCCTTTGGTGGCCAGCGTTACTATTTTTCAAATGAACAGAACGAGAAGGGCGAGCCGGTCACCTGGCAGGGCCGTAAGTATGACGTTTACCCGATACAGGGAACCGGGTTCGACCTGGTAGGGAAAGGGACTACCGCCCGCCCGACGCTGGCGGTGTCGAACATGTTTGGCATGGTTACGGGACTTGCGGCAGATATGCAGAGCCTCGTCGGGGCCACGGTGGTAAGGCATGTTGTGTACGCCCGTTTTCTCGATGCGGTGAACTTTACAGGCGGTAACCCGGAGGCCGATCCGGAACAGGAAGTGGTCAGCCGCTGGGTGATTGAACAACTGTCAGAGCTGAAAGCCACCACGGCGACCTTCGTGCTGGCCACGCCGACCGAAACGGACGGCAGCGTGTTTCCGGCGCGGATCATGCTGGCTGATGTCTGCAACTGGACCTACCGTTCTGAGGAGTGTGGCTATGCCGGGCCGCCTGTGGCGGATGAATTTGACAAGCCCACGGCAGACCCGGCAAAAGATGCCTGCAGCAAATGCCGTACCGGCTGCGAGCTGCGTGATAACCTGCCGCGCATCGGCTGCTTCCTCTCCATTAACCGTCTTTCCTGATGGGTACACCCATGAACAAAACTATCCTGGTGCATGCCGCTGTGTGTGCACCGGCTGAATCGTGCGGCTGGGTGGTGAACACGTCTGCAGGGGAGCGGTATTTTCCCTGCCAGAATCTTTCCGCTGAACCGACAATGTATTTTCGTATGGATCCGGCAGATTACCTTCAGGCACAGGCGGCAGGTGATGTGGTGGCCCTGGTCCACAGCCATCCCGATGGCCTGCCGTTTCTCAGCGATGTTGATCGCCGCCTGCAGGTGCAAAGTGGCCTGCCGTGGTGGCTGGTCTGCGATGACCGGATATACAAATTTCGCTGTATGCCGTTCCTTACCGGGCGGGCATTTGAGCATGGTGTGACGGACTGTTACACCCTGTTCCGCGATGCGTACCATCTGGCCGGTATTGAGATGCCGGATTTTGCGCGGAAGGAGGACTGGTGGAAGCAGGGGGATAATCTGTATCTGGATAATCTGGAGGCGACCGGTTTTTACCGGGTGAATGCCACAGAAGCCCAGCCCGGAGACATTCTGATTTGTTGTTTTGGTTCATCGGTTGCCAACCATGCCGCGATTTACTGCGGCGATGGCGAGCTGCTGCACCATATTCCTGATCAGCTCAGTAAACGCGAGAGGTATACCGACAAATGGCAACGCCGCACACACTCGATATGGCGACACCGGGCATGGCACGAGTCTGCCTTCACGGGGATTTACAACGATTTGGCCGCCGCTTCAGCCTCAGTATAAAAACGGGGGCTGAGGCCATTTACGCGCTGGCCATGCAGGTTCCGGGGTTCCGGCAGAAAATGAATGATGGCTGGTATCAGATACGTATCGCCGGTCAGGATGTGAATGAAACCAGCCTGTCAGCCCGTCTGCACGAGCCGCTGCCGGACGGGGCCATTATTCATATTGTCCCGCGTATGGCAGGGGCTGGAAAAGGTGGTCTGTTCCAGGTGGTGCTGGGTGCTGTGGCAATCGGCGCATCCTTTTTTACGGCGGGGGGAAGCCTCGCTCTGTGGGGATCCGCGTTATCTGCCGGTGCTATTTCAGCATCTTCAGTCCTGTTTTCTATGGGGGCGGCCATGATGCTGGGTGGTGTGGCGCAGATGCTGACACCGCAGGCAAAAATCCCCTCGTCCCGGCAGACCGATAACGGCAAACAGAACACCTATTTTTCGTCGCTGGACAACATGATGGCGCAGGGTAATGCCCTGCCGGTGTTGTACGGTGAAATGCTGGTCGGCTCCCGCACGATCTCCCAGGAAATCAGCACACGGGATGAAGGTGGCGGGGGGCAGGTGGTGATCATCGGTCGCTGACTTACTGCAGCATATTTGTATTTACATAGAACCGCCTCCGGGCGGTTTTGTCGTTTCAGAAGGAACAGATTATGGGTAAGGGTGGTGGCAGCAGTAAAACGCCGCATGAGGCTCCTGACGACCTGAAATCCAGCCAGATGCTGACCGTTGTTGATGCCATCTGCGAGGGGCCGATAGAAGGCCCCGTGGACGGGCTGAAAAGCGTCAGAATTAACAAAACGCCGGTCCTCGACAGCGACGGTAACGCGATGGTTCACGGTGTCACCGTGGTTTACCGCGTGGGGGAGGATGAGCAGACCGCGATGGAGGGGTTCGAAGACTCCGGCGCTGAAACCCTGCTGGGTGTGGAGGTGAAGAAGTCAGAGCCGGTGACCCGCACGATTACCACCAAAACGCTGGACCGTCTGCGCTTTACCTTTGGTGTGCAGTCGCTGGTCAGTAACAGTACCAAAGGCGACCGCAACCCGACCAGCGTACAGATGCAGATCCAGTTTCGCCGGGAAGGTAAGTGGCAGGTGGAACGGAATATCACCATTACAGGTAAAACGACCACGCAGTTTCTGGCATCCGTGGTGATTGATGATTTGCCGCCCCGGCCGTTTGAAGTCCGCATGCTGCGCCTCACTGATGACAGCACGACAGACCTGCTGCAGAACAAAACGGTGTGGTCGGGTTATACCGAAATCATCGATGTGAAACAACGTTACCCGAATACCGCTGTTATCGGCGTAAAAGTGGATGCGGAGCAGTTTGGCAGCCAGCAGGTCACGCGAAACTATCTCCTGCGCGGGCGTATTGTGCCGGTGCCGTCGAACTACGACCCGTTAAAACGGATCTATACGGGACTCTGGGACGGGACGTTTAAACCCGCCTGGACAGATAATCCGGCCTGGTGTGTGCTGGATATGCTGACTCACCCGCGCTATGGCATGGGAAGCCGCATTGGTGTTGCGGATGTGGACAAGTGGGCGCTGTATGCCATTCCACAGTACTGCGATCAGCCTGTTCCTGACGGTTTTGGCGGGACAGAACCACGTATCACCTGCAATGCGTATCTGACGGACCAGCGTAAAGCCTGGGACGTGCTGGGGGACTTCTGCTCCCTGATGCGCTGCATGCCGGTGTGGAACGGCAGTAAACTGACCTTTGTGCAGGACCGGCCCGCCGATAAAGTCTGGACCTATACGCAGAGTAATGTGGTGATGCCCGCTGACGGTGCGCCGTTCATCTACAGCTTCAGCGCCCTGAAAGAGCGCCACAATGCCGCCGAGGTCCGTTACACCGACCCGAACAACGGCTGGGAAACATCCACCGAACTGGTGGAAAACGATGCTGCCATCCGGCGCTACGGTCGCAACGTTCTGAAGATGGATGCGTTCGCCTGTACCAGCCGTGGGCAGGCGCACCGCGCCGGACTATGGGCCATCACCACCGAATTGCTGGAAACGCAGACGGTGGATTTTTCCGTAGGGGCTGAGGGGCTGCGACATGTTCCCGGCGATATCATTGAGGTCTGCGACAGTGATTATGCTGGCGTGACCGTGGGCGGACGCATCCTGTCGGTCGACAGCCTTACGCGCACGCTCACGCTGGACCGTGAGGTGGAGATACCGGCAGGCGGCAATGTGGTGCTGAACCTGGTGGGCAGCAATGGCCAGCCTGTTACCGTCGCGGTCACCGCGCACCCCGCCCCGGACCGCGTCACCGTCAGCCAGTTACCCGATGGCGTGGCGGAGTACAGTGTGTGGGGGCTGAAACTGCCGGACCTGCGCCAGCGGCTGTTTCGCTGCGTGGCCATACGGGAAAACGATGACGGCACGTATGCCATTACCGCCGTACAGCATGTTCCGGAGAAAGGATCCATCGTGGACAACGGGGCGACGTTTGATCCGTTACCGGACACCGGTATCACGAATACGCCGCCTGCCGTGCAGCACCTGACCACAGAGATTCTGGCGGAGGACGGGCAGTATCAGGCGCGGGCGCGATGGTCAACTCCGCGTGTGGTGAAGGGGGTTAACTTCTCCCTGCGCCTGACGGTGAAAGCGGAAGATAACAGCGACCGTCTGGCCAGCAGCCTGACTCTGAGCGAAACGGAGCACACCTTCCGCAACCTGACGCCGGGGCGTTACACCCTGACGGTCCGGGCAGTGAACAGCCAGGGCCAGCAGGGCGACCCCGCCAGCACGGATTTCAGCATCGCCGTACCCGCAGTACCGTCTTATGTTGAACTGACTCCCGGCTATTTTCAGATAACCGCCACCCCGCGCCAGGCAGTATATGACCCCACGGTGCAGTATGAATTCTGGTTTACGGTTACGCAGATTGCCGATATCCGCCAGGTGGAAACCGATGCGCGTTATCTCGGCACCGCGCTGTACTGGATTGCAGCAAACGCGAATATCAAACCCGGCAAGGATTATTACTTTTATATCCGGGCCGTGAACCAGGTCGGGAAATCGGCGTTCGTGGAGGCTAAAGGGCAGGCCAGCAACGATGCGGCGGGTTACCTGGATTTCTTCAAAGGGGAAATCACCGAAAGCCACCTGGGGAAAGAGCTGCTGGAGAAGGTGGAGCTGACGGAAGACAACGCCAGCAGGCTGGATCAGTTTTCGGAAGAATGGCAGGACGCGAACGGCAAATGGAATGCCATGTGGGGTGTGAAGATAGAGCAGACCAAAGACGGGAAGCACTATGTGGCTGGTCTGGGCCTGAGCATGGAGGACACTGAAGAAGGGAAGGTAAGCCAGTTCCTGGTGGCAGCAAATCGTATCGCGTTTATCGACCCGGCAAACGGCAATGAGACCCCGATGTTTGTGGCTCAGGGTAACCAGATATTTATGAACGAGGTGTTCCTCAAATATCTGACGGCTCCCACTATCACCAGTGGCGGTAACCCACCGACCTTTACGCTGACGCCTGACGGCAAACTGACCGCCCGTAATGCGGATATCAGCGGCCATATCAGTGCGAACTCTGGTGCTCTCAACAATGTGACGATTGAGGAAAACTGCACCATAAAGGGGACGATGCGGGCAGAGAAGATTGTCGGCGATATCGTTAAAGCAGTTGGGCGGGCTTTCCCCGGAATTCCGGGTTTTCCGAATGGAACCCTCACGGTCCAGATACAGGATGATCACGATTTTGATCGGCAGATAATTATTCCACCCATCACTTTTGCAGGAGCAAGTGGGCAATCAGCCACAAGTAATGACCGGTGGACAGATTGTGGGCTTGTTGTGAAGCACAACGGCAGAGAGATATACAACGCATATCCCGCAATTCCAACGAAATCATTCAGTACGGTCATTGATATGCCTGCCGGAGCTGGAAATGTGACCATGAGCTTTACGGTTTCAAGCAAGGGTAATGGTGGCGGCGGTGATACTCCTGCTTTTATCAGTAACCTGCTGGTCATGGTGGTGAAGAAGAACAGCACAGGCATCAGCATTTACTGATGACTGAATCCCAAAATGAGCACTCATTCGGGCTTTTTTTGTATGGAGGAATTATGGCAGTACTTATCTCTGGCGTATTAAAAGACGGGGCGGGGAAACCGGTACAGGACTGCATCATCCAACTGAATGCGAAGAAAACCAGCGCGACCGTTGTTGTGGAGGTTATGTCATCCTCTGTTACGGACGCGAACGGCTATTACAGCATTGAGGCTGAACCGGGTTATTACAGTGTGTCACTGCAGCGGGAAGGTTTTCCTCCCTCAGTGGCTGGCGATATTTACGTGGCCCCGACCGATACGCCGGATACCCTGAATGCGTTTCTCGATGCGCCAAAGGACGCGGACCTTCGTCCGGAGGTGATGAAACGTTTTGAGGAAATGGTAAACCGCGTAGTGGATTTGAGCGGTGCAACAGAGAAGGATAGGGAACGAGTCGAACAGGCCGCACAGTCAGCGGAACAGAGTAAAGACGCGACAGCGTTGTCTGCAACGGCTGCGGCAGAGTCACAGCACCAGGCGGCACTCTCTGCGGGTGCTGCTGATGATTCTGCCCGGTCTGCTGCAGTTAATGCCCGACAGACCGCGCAGAACGTTCTGGCCAGCAGTGCAGATGCTGACAGTGCGGCAAAGTCGGCACAGACAGCGACGGAACAGGCCGGAAAGGCAAAGATCGCCGCTGATGCGGCACAGAAAGCGCAGCAGGAGGCAGGCGCTTTGGCACAGTCTGCAGCAGGGAGTGCCGGAAGTGCAGCTGCATCAGCACAAACAGCGGGTGAGCATGCCGGTAATGCAGCCGCATCTGAAACCTCAGTGCGTGAAAGCGCCCTCACGGCTACACAGGCTGCAGAACAGGGGGATAACAGCGCTGCAGCTGCAGCGATAAGTGAACTGCATGCCAGGGAGTTCAGTGAAAAGGCCGCTAAATCAGAGACTGCGGCATCAGCCAGTGCAGAATCGGCATCAGCAAGTGAAGCATCAGCCCTGCAGTCAGCCAAAACGGCTGAGAACCAGAAAAATCAAGCAGCTGAGAGCGCCACCCGCGCAGAACAGGCCAGAGATGAGGCCCTGACGCTGCGCGATGAAGCTCAGGAAGACGCCCTGAATGCCCGGAACAGTGCACAGGCTGCTGCTGCCAGTGAAAAAGAAAGTGGACAGGCAAGGGATGAGGCACAGCTTCTTGCTGAACAGGCCAGAAGTGCAGCCTCAAAAGCCGCCGCTGATACCATTAAAGAGATACAGGAAAGTGAAGACCTCAGTGGTCCGCCAGGTCCGCAGGGGCCAGCAGGTGCAAAAGGTGAAAAGGGGGACAAGGGAGACACGGGGTTAACGGGGGCAACAGGACCAACTGGCCCTGCAGGTCCGCAGGGACCGGCAGGTGCAAAAGGCGAAAAGGGTGGCAAGGGAGACACCGGGCTAACAGGGGCAACAGGACCAACTGGCCCTGCAGGTCCGCAGGGACCGGCAGGTGCAAAAGGCGAAAAGGGTGACAAGGGAGACACCGGGCTAACGGGGGCAACAGGACCAATAGGCCCTGTAGGACCGCAGGGACCGGCAGGCGCAAAAGGGGATAAGGGAGATAAAGGGGATACCGGGTTAACTGGACCACAGGGACCTGCAGGCGCAAAGGGAGCAACAGGCGCTACTGGACCGCAAGGGCCGCAGGGACCAGCAGGCGCACCAGCGGGTGCACTTTATGCTGTAGGTACATTTGCGCTGGCATATATGCCATCGCCTGGAGGGGTAGGTACTAATCCAGGTACAAGTTATTCGGGGGGAAGTTTAATAGCGTGTGGAATTATCAGCAACAGAGATGGTAAAGCGTCGTTTTGTATTATGAGTCGTAATGGCAAATTTACTTTGCCGGGTACATGGCGTTCGTGTGGAATTGCAACCAATTCTTCTGAAGGTCTGGCTGGGTCTATTTTGGATTTCTATGCAGGTCTTTTTCAGCGAATTTCATAAAAGGAGATTATATGAATATTGAGGGCATTCAGGCTCCTGAGTGGGCGAATAAAGAACATACAGCGATTAACTGCAGGGTTAAATTTGCAGAGTTTGATGAGTTTCTGCCGTTCACTGCATGCCCGAATGATTTTGAGGAGCATGGACGCCGTATCTACAGCGAGCTTGAATCAGGAAAGTATGGACCTGTCGCCCCTTATATTGTGACTGACAAGATGGTGGAGGATTTACGTAACCAGAAACTGGCTGAAATCAGCAACTGGCGGGACGTTCAGGAAAACGCCAACATTATTTTTGAACTGGACAATCGCCGGTGGGATGGAGGCAAAGCGTCGCAGGAGCGTCTTGCGCCCGTGGTTATGGCTGCCAGTGCAGGAAAGTTACCTGTGGGATTCTTCTGGACGGATGCAGATAACCACGATGTTCCGGTGAATTTTGCGTTCCTGCAACAGCTGGAGGCAGCGATGGTGCAGGCAATGGTAATGCACGGCTTCAGAATTCACGAACGGCAGCGACAGATGAAAGAAGAGGTGACAAAGCTGACAGATATGAGCGCCATAATTGCTTACCAGCCAGGATGGCCGGAGGGGGCATAATGAGTCGCTTTACCACGCCAGCAATACTGGAAATGCTGGATCACTACCGATGGCGCGTATACGCGCCATTTTCGTTTTATCTGTCTGACAATAGCAATGATGTGATTGAGGTACCTGCAGGCTTCGTGACGGACCTTGCCAGCGTCCCGCGCATTCTGTGGATATTGTTGCCTCCTGACGGGAAGTATGCCAAAGCCGCCATTATTCACGATTACCTTTACGACAATGCATTGCGCACAAAGGCTGAAGCTGACCGGATATTCCTTGATGGGATGACGGTGCTGGGTGTGCCTAAGTGGAAGCGTATGTTGATGTATGGAGCAGTGAAGTTGTTCGGCAGAGGGCGTTATCCGATAGTGTATTAATGCTTCATTCTGTTAGTATTTAACAAATAAGTTAATGGAGATTATTAAATGAAACGGATAATTTTTCTTTTGTCGGTGCTCAGCCTTTCGGGATGCGTAAATCCATACAATTACCGTGAGGACCAGAATATTTTGGCGTCGTTTACTACGACGAAAAGTGCTGACGATACGCAGGTATGCATACTCTCTGCATGGCAACGTGAACCTCTGTTGACTCAAATCATACCCCAAAAAACTGGTAAATATTACAGTGTGCTGGCAACCGGCGATAATGTAGATGTTTACACGGATAATGGAGTTACTATTATAAATTATTATTCGTTACGGGGGGCTCTTGACGTCATGGATGGAAAGAATAAAAGAATAGCAGGTATAAAATCCTGTCTTTAATTTGTATAGAGAAAGGCCTCTGCATGTGCAGGGGCCTTTTTTTTGTGGCCTGTCCATGCCACGCTAACCGGGATACGGGCAGACAGAGCGAGCACAAAGTGGCTGGCAAACTGGTGAACGTTCGATATTGCGAGTATTGAATGATTGCCAGTCACGGTGGATTGTACTTAAGCAATATGACGGTTCAGGGCGTGTAATCTGAAACCAGCCATATATCAGCCTCTTCAAACATTTCCTGAACAGTACGGCTTATCTGTTCTTTCTCATGCTTGCTGGCGTCGGTGTTGATCGCCGACAGTGTCATCATCGGTTTAACCCGAACATCAGCATCGGGGAAGATCCGGTGCACTCTCTTTCTCAATTCGCCCAGAATGATATCTTTTGCACCGGGCAGACCATCAAAATTCCTTTTGTCATAAACGAGTTCCACGAACATTGATTATTCCTCCTTTACTGGATGTATATACAGTATTTATAATGTGTTTTTATTCGGTATTCAAGAGAGGGCGTAAACATGGGCTTTTGTCAAGGCTCAATTGAAATGTCCGTTATCCAGCTCAATTAAAATGACCACTTTGATCTCTCATTCTCTTTACTGATAGACTTTCCTCCGACTGAAACAACAGGATGATTGAGCCCATGCTTCGATACGAGTTAACGCCGAACAATGCAGGTTTTATACTGTGGGGAGATTCAGAAGCCCTGAATGAATTACATGAACTCATTCATTACATCGTGGATGAAAGCCCACTGATTAAAGTTAAAGACGGATTTATGTTATCCCTTGCCTATGATATTCGTAAAGCACGGGAAGGTAATCGTCGTGTTGAGCAACATCAGTATGATCAACATGATACATATAAGCTTTATGGTGTTGAGCTTTTATGGCCTCTGGTCCTGGTACAGTCCTCAATACTCAGAAACTCAATGGGTTATATTCAGACAGACAAAAACCAGCTGTCTGTCATGTATGCCTTTGAATACCTGATAGAATCAGCATTAACAGAGTCTGAGAGAACAACGTCGAATGATATTATGCTAACAGTAAAATATGCATCAGACTCTGATTTTAATTTCATTGAGGATAATATTGACAGCAGGTGCTGCTATTTTATCAGCCTATCTCCGGAGCAAAGAAAAAAGCAGTTAATCAGTATTGTTCGTTCTTTTCATTCATTATGGGGTAAGTATGCCCGTGAAAAGCAGGACATAAAGATGCTGAACGAAATGAATAATACATCATGGGTCTGGCCGGACAATATCAACTGGTGAGCAACCACTGTCCGGCCAGTGAGTACCATCAGCGGGCTCTTTTACCAAAAATGTCCTCTGAACGTGACTGAAGCTGTTTGAGTGCTTCGAGCATGTCATCATTATCCAGTGAGCGCTGGGATTTCTTCCCTTCCTGCTTTGGCCGTCGTCGGGAAGGGCCATCTCCAGCGGGAATTGACTGAGAGCGCGTGTTATCCCGCTTGCTCTGCACCAGACTGATAAACTCCAGGGTTCGGCCAAGACGCTTGTTATCGACAATCGCGCCCTGGTCGATTTCTGACAGTCGGTCGTAGGTAGAGTAGGGAAGTAGCGTACCGTTCAGGCGCAGCTCTTTTCTGCCATCAGGATAGTGATACACATCGATATATTTACCTATTGCACGGCGACTCAGTTCGCTGTCTTCAATCAGGTACAACATTTTATCATATTGTATCGTCAACGATTTTGAGACTTTACGTTTTTCACGAACAGTGAAAATAAGCCCCAGGTCCTCATCATGTTCTACAGCACGGTGTACGTCAAAATCATGTCGCGGTACTTTGCCAAAACGGCGGTTATAGTCAGCCATATAGGCCTCAGCGAAGTCATTTGCAGCCTCCATTGAACAAATGCCCTGTAACCGCAGCTCTTTGACCAGACGATCCTGTAAAGTGAGGTGAGCTCGTTCTACACGCCCTTTGGCGGGACTGGTTTCTGCACAGATAGTCTGGATGTTCAGTTCATGCATGGCTCGCCCAAACTGAGTATGCCCGTCTCCGCCTGTGGCGTGTTTATTGTTAACACGAAAAACACCGGCTTTATCGCTGTACAGTGCCAGCGGTTTACCATGCTTATCGATATAGCGCCGCGTGGCTTCGAAGTAAGAAAACGTGGACTCCGATTTAACAAACAACAGTTCCATCAGTTTGCTGGTTGCATCATCAACATAGACCAGCGCGGTGCAGGCCGGGCCACGGCCTTCAAACCAGTCGTGATCACAGCCATCTATTTGTATCAGCTCACCAGTACACGGACGCCGGTACCGTGGTTGAGGGATCCTTGCGGCACGTTGTTTACGGGGAACCCATAAGCCAGCCCGCACCATGATGCGCCGGACAGTTTCTTTGCCAAGAAACAGTCCGTGGAGTTCTTCGAGCTTTTCACGCGCCAGAGTCGGACCGAAATCAGCATAACGCGTCTTGATCAGTTCCAGAGCCTGATCTGCGAGCCCGGGTGGCAACTGGCGGTTACCACGCATGCCACATCGTCTGCTGGCCATACCAAGCGGTCCGCCTTCACGGTAACGGGCAAGAAGTCTGCGGCATTGCCTGTCGCTGATACCGAGGTGCTCGGCCGCACGGCGCGTTGTGATGCGACGTTCAATGACGTCCTGTATAATCTTGATCCGGTTGATCTCTTTCAAAGTAAACACTCCTGAGCTTTCTGCGCTCATGATATGCCTCCCGGTAGTTTAAACGGACCAGTGAAGCTTACCATAGCGCGGACATCTGAATTGAGCCACAGGCGGACATTACTATTGAGCCATTACAGCTTTCCTTCACCTGCGGCAGATTATGTTGAAACACGAATCTCCCTCGATCAGCAGTTAATCAGCCAGCCCGCAGCGACTTATTTCATGCGGGCATCGCGTTCACATTTCAGGGAAGGGATAATCCAGGGGGCGCTGCTTGTTGTGGACGCGTCGCTTTCAGCCTGTGATGGCTCGCTGCTGATATGCGCGATAGATGGGGAATTCAGGAGCAAGCGATACCGAACTCATCCCCAGCCCCACCTTGTTAATCTGGAGAACGGGGGAATGGAGGCGCTGCCAGTAGATGATGGCGGTTACAGTTCTGCACCCGCTATATTCGGGGTGATCACGTACATCATTAATGATGCCAGGAATGGAGAGTTCGACGATTGCCCGGTGATGTGAGCACATCACTGTTAAGTGAAGTATGAAGTGGGGTTACGTGGTTGAGGTTAATTATCATTTCTGTCTGGATTGTTAGACAAACCAACCCCTACTTTTACCGCAGCGAACAACATGATGCACAGAGTGGTAATCACGGCAAATACTAATGAGAGACTAGTAATCATAGGGCTTCTTAATGTCAGATGAATTCTATTGTCAGACAACTGTATAGAGAAAAGGTTCCTGGCAATTATCGTGCTTGCTACTCAAGAGGATATTACAATCCGATAGATCGTAGTTGGCTGGTGATCTGTCGATAGTTTCACCCCAATAATTCCCCGGAGTTTCCCCGTACAGAAAACAGGCATAAAAAAACCAGCCGTAACAGGCTGGTTCTTAGAGGATTTTGGGTCGGCACGAGAGGATTTGAACCTCCGACCCCCGACACCCCATGACGGTGGCTACTGTTTTTAGGATTGCTATGTGCTAAAAGCGGAAATAAATAACAATTGTTCGATAATCACTTTTAGTGATCAGAAGCATGAAATTTCCTGTAAAAAATCCCCTGCAGCAATATGCAGGGGCTTATATATGATGCCGGGTGCCTCCCGGTAAGTCTTTGGGTAACCTCCCATGACTCGCTGCTTCAGTCGTGCATGATGAACATTCCAGCATAGAAGTCATCAGGTTAATTAGCCCTGCCGCTCAGAAGGATTCATCATAAAAGGCAAGATAGCATGAAGAGGGTGAGAGAGATATCGGCATTTAATCAGATAACAAAGAATATTTCTCTCATGTCAGTGTAGGTATTAAAATGTTGAATATGAAAAAAAGCCTGCTGTTAGCAGGCCGTAAATATTTTTAACTCATTTTTTGTTCGCTTCTGATAAATATGGTAAGAATGCAATCAAACGTGAAGCAGAGAGCATAGAAAAAAGCTATAAATATTTCCTTGCAGCATCAAGTATCTCCTGTGACGTTAACTCCCTGTCAGAAGCTACGTAAACAATACCATGAACGCCAGTTAAGGAAGGAAAGCCTGCAGACATAATCCGAAGATGCGTTTCTTCACCGTTCGGATATTCCTGCCTGATAGAGGATATACCTTCCAGAACAGTCATGACTTTACAGGATTCAGCATTAAAGAAAACAAGGACTTTTATCATATTCCACTACCCTGTTCTCTCGTGGATGTAAACAGTCAGATGCCATAAGGTAAAAGCAAAGACGTGATGCTTTCGGAGGCAGCCTCGCCTCTTACGCACTTTATTATTTAACAAGCAGTTAGCTTCTGCTTTCAGACTTTTATGCAGCAGTCCTGCACTTCATCACATCGGTCAGCACACTCATAATTGCGAAAAAATATGCTGACCTGATATTAAGAATAAACGACTTTTATCTGATTTAAGTTATGGAACTGTCTACTCAGGAATAATTCTTCATCGGTATCGCAGATCCACAAAGATTTATTTATCGCAAAGTATTACGTTTGCAGCAGCAGGGCCTTTGTCACCACTGTGAATGGCGAATTCAACTTTCTGTCCTTCAAATAAGGTCTTAAAGTTGTCGCCGTTAAGCGCAGAAAAATGAACTGAGATGTCTTTACTACCATCAAGAGGAGAGATGAAGCCAAACCCTTTGTCTTCGTTAAACCATTTTACCAAACCTTTAATTCTTATGGACATACCAACTCCTGCCACACATGATTGTATTGATAGTAAACGCATAGTATTAAACGTATGGACTCAAAAGGGGGGGATATCAGCGATAACACCTGGTAATGAGGACTACACGGAAAATCTTTTAACGTTCGTCTGTACATTGAACTGATGGGATTCATTAAGGCACGGTAATTAATAATAAGCAAATTATATTTTAGCCATCCAGAGAATCTGCAAGAGAAATTAAACTGGCAAAGGCCTCAACCTCCCTTCAGGGTGCCTGTGGTTGCGAATATCTACCTCTCCTGAATTTAAGTGCCTCAAAATAAATAGATTAAAACTTAACCACATGTGATACGGTGAGGCTCGTTCATTGAAAGGTTAATGGTTATGTCTATTATCAATTACGCAATGAAACTCTTCACCAGTGCGTCTACCGCCACTGCCGTCTGCCCTGTTTGTGGCTTAAAATCGGCTCAACTTTTGTCAAAAATCCGGCGCAATCAGGCCATGCTTTGCCCTGGATGTAAGGCTCTGTTTATCTCCCGACGCTAGCTCGGCCAAAAAACGCAGACAAAACTCATATTCTATACTTAAGTCAAATCCCAGCAGCTGTTAAATCCCTGATGCCTTACGCCCATCCTGAGAGAACGTTTCTGAACTGATTTTGCAACTGCTCCTGCATGCTAACTCTGCATCAGAGCAATGCTATGAAAATGAACCCCAGGGCGTGGTTTAACCGCCCCCATATTCCGATGAATGCTACCGAAAGCGTAACGTTTTCGGCGAACGATCCTGCCGGTGAAGGCACTCTGCAGTCAGAACTCTTTTCGACCGCCCAGATGGAACGCTACGGTCAGAAGCTCGCCCGGACCCATAAATTATCGCCGGATAAACATCCTTATTATCTTCTAAAAAGACTCGGCGAGAATGAGGCCATCATCACCCAAAGCTGTTATGAGCTTAACGCGGGTAAAAAGACCAGCATCATGCCTGCCGGGGAGTGGTTGCTGGACAATTATTATCTTATTGAGGAACAAATCCGCACGGTCCGCCAGCACTTGCCGAAAAGCTTTGGTAAAGGTCTCCCGTCGCTGATGTCGCCGCTGAATTGCCCACGAATTTACAATATTGCATCAGAGGCCATTGCTCACGGTGACGGGCGCTGGGATGTCGCCAGCCTGACCAGCTATCTCACTGCCTATCAACAGGTGACACCGCTGACGCTGGGTGAAGTCTGGGCGTTACCGGGAATGCTGCGCCTGGCGCTGATTGAAAATCTTCGTCGTATCAGTATCGAAGTGATCAAAGCGCAGCAGGACAGAACGCTGGCTGATATGTGGATAACAAAGATTTTCGGATGTGCAGAGAATGCCCCTGGCGATTTAATCATGGTGGTTGCCGATATGGCACGCTCCCGACCTACGTTAACCAGTGCATTTGTCGCAGAGCTGGTGCGGCGCCTGCAGGGGCATGGCAATGCGTTGTCGTTACCTCTGACCTGGGTTGATCAGTGCCTTCGGGAACAGGGGATCACCACCGACGTTCTCATACATAATTTCAATCAACAGCTTGCCGCCAGCCAGCTATCTGTCAGTAACAGCATCGCGGGTCTGCGATTACTGAGTGAAACGGATTGGGCTGATTTCGCCGAAACGATAAGTGTCGTCGAACAGGCATTACGCAATGATCCTGCCGGTATCTATCCTCGGATGCACTTCAATACCCGGGATCATTACCGGCACGTTGTTGAGGTCCTGGCCAGGGACAGTGTTCTCAGCGAGCCTGAAGTTGCTGACAGGGTGCTGACGCTTTCAGGGAACAGTGCTCCCGATACACTGGAACATCATGTTGGTTATTATCTCGCAGGCGAAGGTCGGCAGGCGCTGGAAATTCATCTGTTAGCAGACACCTCAAGGCTCATGCGCTTGCGGCACAGTTTCAACAGAATAACCCTGCTGTCATGGCTTGGAAGCCTGGCGTTGTTGACAATCGCAACGACCGCAACGATTTTGCACGAAACAGCCATGCAGGGCGCAGACTGGCTGTTGATCGCAGTGATATTCCCTCTGATTATCGCTGTAACTCAGTTAATGAGCGATTTACTCAGTGACGCAACCACCCGTTTTCGCGTTCCTCGCCCATTGCCGCGGATGGATTTCTCAACCGGCATTCCCCCTGACAGCGCCACTCTGTTAGTCATCCCCTGCATGCTGACCAGCCACGAAAGTTTCAGCCAGCTCCTCACCAGTCTTGAAGTCTGCTGGCTGGGGAATGAAAACGAAAATCTCAGGTTTGCGCTGCTCACTGATTTCGCTGATTCTGCAAATGAACCCTCGCCGGAAAGCCAGATGCTGCTCAGACAGGCGATCGCTGATACGCAGGCGCTGAATCGCCGCTATCCCTCCAGCCGCCCACGTTTTTATCTGCTACACCGCCAGCCTGAATGGAACCCCGCGGAAGGAACGTGGATGGGCTATGAACGCAAGCGGGGAAAACTGGCGTTACTGAATAGTTGGTTGCGCCATCCGGGGACACAATTCGTCAGCGTTGCAGACATGCCTGCTAACCTTTTACCGGGCCACATTAAATACGTCATTACCCTGGACAGTGATACGGTGCTGCCGCGCGATACGGCGCACAAACTGGTCGCGACGATGGCGCATCCGCTGAATATGCCAGAGTATGATCCGGTACACCAGAGGGTTGTCAAAGGATTTGGTATTTTACAACCCGGCCTTGCGGAGGAGATACCACGCAACGGTCAGGGACGTTACGCCGCCATGCGCAGCAGCATACCGGGCAATAATCCCTATTCGATGATGTCTTCGGATATCTATCAGGATCTTTTTGGGGAAGGATCGTTCGTGGGCAAAGGGATTTACGATGTTGACATTTTTATGCAAGCCACTGCCAACACCTGCCCGGAAAACCTGGTTCTCAGCCATGATCTACTCGAAGGATGCTATGCACGTTCGGGTCTGCTGAGTGAGGTGTTACTCTATGAACAGTACCCGAATAATTATCTGTCGGATGTTGTACGCCGTTCACGCTGGATCCGGGGGGACTGGCAACTGCTTAACTGGCTGAAACCACGTGTCAGAAGAGCCGATGGAACCCGGACCAGGAATCCGCTGACCGCGCTTTCTTACTGGAAATTACTCGATAATCTGCGTCGCAGTCTGGTCGCCCCTTCATTACTGGTATTGCTGTTCTTCACCCTGCTAGGGGTACCTAATCCTGTTTACTGGCTGGGCGTACTGTCGCTGATATGGCTGTTGCCAACTATCCTCTGCATCACCCATGACCTGCTGCATAAACCTCTGCGTCGCCGCCTGAAGCCGCATCTGTTACTGGTAGGGGCGGGCGCGCTGAAGCGTTTGTCAGGTATCGGCCTTAATTTTGCGATACTGCCGCACGAAGCCGGATATTCGCTAAAAGCGATCGCCGTGACGTTATGGCGATTGGGGATCAGCAGGCGTCACCTCAGCCAGTGGGTCAGCCACAGCCTGGACAGCAATCAGGCCGGACCCACTGTCGCGCGTTTTTATCAGGCGATGTGGCTGAATGTTGCATGTGGTGTGATGCTGATAATACTGACCGGACAATTTGCTCCACAACTGCTGGGGATTGCGTTGCCGATCGGTTTGTTATGGTGTGTGGCACCGCTGCTGATGAGCTGGCTGAGTCGCCAGCCTGCGCGTAAGGTGTTTTCGCCCAATCCGGAACAAAAACAGCTGTTGCGCCAGACAAGCCGTGAAATCTGGGCGTTTTTTGAAACCTTTGCCACAGAAAAAGAGAACTGGCTTCCGCCTGATAACTACCAGGAAATACCGCAGCCGACGGTGGCCCATCGAACTTCTCCTACCAATATTGGCCTTTCCCTCATGGCTAACCTGACGGCATGGGACTTTGGCTACCTGCCCGGCGGGGAAGTGCTACGGCGCGTGTCGCTCACGCTCGACACAATGGATAAAATGGAGCACTACCGGGGCCATCTCTACAACTGGTATGACACTCGTACGCTGGCCCCCCTCAGCCCACGCTATATCTCAAGCGTCGACAGCGGCAACATGGCAGGGCATTTGTTGACACTGCGTGCAGGGCTGTCCGCCATGCGTCATCAGCCAGTTTTAAACCGCCAACAGATACTGGCAGGACTGAACGATACGCTGGATATTCTGGAAAAACAGTGGGGTCAGAACCCGCCTGACAGCTTGCGGTTGCTGCGAAAACACTGCCTGAGCGCGGTGTCGCTCTCTCCGCAGACATTTTTCAGCGAGCTGAAAAATATGCGCACCCAGTGCAATCACCTGAACACGCTATGCCGACAGGGATCTCCTCTTCAGATGCGTTGGGCAGGACATCTGGAGCATCAACTGGTTCAGCTTTGCCATGAGTGGTCGCTGCTGCTTGGCTGGTTACCCGCATCCTGGAACGAACAGACGCTGCCGACTTTGTGTGAGCTTGCCCGCGCAACATTTACTGGTGCAGGAACCCCCCCGGCGTCAGCGACGGAGCAGGCCCGGATGCGACTCAATATTATCACTGAACTTGAACAACGGCTGGATGAGCATGCCCGGATGGATTTCGCCTTTCTGTACAGCGAACCAACCAGTCTGCTCAGTGTTGGCTATAACTGTGACACGAATATGCCTGACAAGAGCCACTACGATCTTTTGCCGTCTGAAATCCGCCTGACCAGCTTTCTTGCCATTGCCACTAATCAGCTACCTCTTAAAAGCTGGTACGCGCTGGGGCGACTGTTCACCACCATTGACAATGAAACAGCCCTGATGTCATGGAGCGGGTCAATGTTTGAATACCTGATGCCGAATCTGGTAATGCCCACCTGGCCTGGCAGTCTGCTCGATGAAATGAGTCAGTCGGCGGTTATGCGCCAGATTCATTGGGGGAAAGAACGCGGAGTACCGTGGGGCGTTTCAGAGTCTGGTTATCATGCTTTTGATGTTCAGCATAATTATCAATATCAGGCATTTGGTGTGCCGGGTCTCGGCCTGCGAAGGGGGCTTGCTGATGACATGGTTGTCGCCCCTTACGCCACACTGCTGGCGTTGATGGTTTCCCCACAGAAAGCTTGTGAGAACCTGATAAGGCTGCAAAAAAATGGCGCACTTGGTGAATACGGTTTTTATGAAGCGCTGGACTATACTCCCTCACGCCTCGCAACCGGTCAGCTCTATGCGGTGGTTCAGTCCTGGATGGCGCATCACCAGGGGATGGCGTTTCAGGCGCTGGCTCATGTGCTACTTGACGCCCCGATGACTGAACGCTTCATGTCCAGTACGGTCTTCCGCTCAGCGAGCCTGCTGTTACAGGAACGCGTGCCGGATGCAGTCGATCTGTACAGTCCGCGCCGTCATTTTGAATCTCATGAGGGCAGGGTCAAACCCGTTCGCTATGAACCCCGTATTTTCTATGGCGTGGACACGCCGGCCCCGGATATTCAACTGCTGTCCAACAACCATTATCATCTGATGTTGACCACGGGCGGCGGCGGCTATAGTCGCTGGAATAACATTGCGCTCACGCGCTGGCGCAGTGATACCACCCGCGATAACTGGGGAGCATTCTGCTATATCCGCGATATACAGACGGGGAATGTGTCGAGCAATACCTGGCAACCGACAGCCCACACCAGCGGGCATGACGAGGAAGTGATATTCACCGATGCGAGTGCTGAATTCAGACGCTCTTTCGATGGGCTCAGCGTCAAAACTCAGGTTGTGATCTCCCCGGAGGATGATATTGAGTTGCGACGACTCACACTGATTCATCGTGGTCGCCAGCCTCGCTCTCTGGAAGTGACAACCTATGCCGAAGTAGTACTGGCACCTGAAGCCAGCGATCTGGCGCACCCGGCATTTAGCAATTTGTTTATTCAGACGGAACTGGATCCTGAGCGTGACGCTATTCTTTGCCACCGGCGCCCGCGTTCTCCGGGTGAAGCGAGTTCCTGCCTGTTTCACATGATGGTGGTGCATGGCGATAACCGTCATAACGTTTCGTTTGAAACAGACAGGGCAAAATTTCTTGGTCGTGGCAGAAACCCTGCGGATGCCCAGGCAATAAAGGCAGGCGGGGCGCTCAGCAACACGTCGGGGTCAGTGCTGGATCCGATCCTGGCAATACGCCACGCCATCACTCTGCAGCCGGGGCAGCCGGTCACGATTGATATCATTTATGGCATCAGCGAGACCCGCCAGCATAGCCTGGCATTGCTGGAAAAATACCGCGATTACCCTATCGCTGATCGTGTATTTGAACTGGCCTGGTCTCACAGTCTGGTGGTGTTACGCCAGATGAACGCCAGTGAAGATGATGCCACTTTGTTTAATCGTCTTGCCAGCGCGGTACTTTACCCTGTCCAGGAGCTGCGCGCCGAAGGCCAGGCGATCAGCCGCAACCGGCGTGGTCAGTCCGGTCTGTGGGGCTGGGCAATTTCAGGTGATCTGCCGATAGTGCTGATCAGTATTACCAGCGAGGAAAGTATTGCTTCAGTGACCACACTGATTCAGGCACACCGTTACTGGAGACAGAAAGGACTGGATGTTGATTTGGTTATCCTGAATAACAGTCCCGGCGGCTACCAGCAGGGCTTACAAAATCAGATTATGGACTTAATTTATGCCGGGTCTGAAGCCAGTCTGCTGGACAAAACGGGCGGTATTTTTGTTCGTAATGGCGAGCATCTCTCTGCTGAGGATAAGTTGCTTTTGATGAGCGTGGCCTGTCTTTATCTTGATGACCGCACAGGTAATATCAATGAGCAGCTTAATCAGCGTACTCATACCCTTAAACCTCAGGCCAGAGCACTCATTCCACGGGCTGTACGCGAGCGTAATCAACATACGGACTGGAGTCCCGATATCAGTCAGTTATGCCATTTCAATGGGTACGGTGGATTTTCTCAGGATGGTCGGGAATATCAGATTGTTCTGCGGGAAGATGCGCAGACACCGGCACCCTGGTCAAACGTACTGGCAAATGCCCGTTTTGGCACTGTGATTTCAGAGGCGGGACAGGCCTACTCCTGGTATGAGAATGCACATGAATACCGGTTGACACCGTGGGAGAACGATCCTGTGAGCGATCGCAGCGGCGAGGCGTTTTATCTGCGCGATGAAGAGAGTGGTGAGTGTTGGTCACCGACGGCTTTACCTGTTCGCGGACATGGTGATTACCTGACCCGCCATGGTTTTGGTTACAGCGTGTTTGCCCATCGAGAGAATGGTATAGACAGCGAGCTGACGGTCCTGGTTGCCGAAGAGGCGCCGGTTAAACTGGCGCTCCTGACGCTCAGTAACTCTTCGGGTCGGACACGCAAACTTTCCGTCACCGGCTATGTGGAGTGGACGCTCGGAGGAACACGAACTCGCTCAGCCCCTCACATTGTGACACATACGGCCAGACCACTTGGCGGCTGCGGAGTGCTGGCGAACAACTTTTATGGCGATAACGGTAGCGGTCGTACTGCCTTTTTTGCCGTCAGCGGTAATGACTGTTCGTTGACCGGGGACCGCCGGGAGTTTATCGGTCGTAATGGTTCTCTGCACGCCCCGTCGGTCATGAAGCTACGCAGGCTTTCAGGTAAAACGGGCGCCGGTCTGGATCCCTGCGGGGCAGTACAATCGGCGGTAACATTAATTGATGGGGATCAGAGGACGTTTATTTTTATCCTCGGCGCAGAGGAGGATCATATTCGAGCTCAGGAGACGCTTGCCCGTTATATGAATGAGGAGACGGTCCGCGAGGAGCTGAACCGGGTTCACAACCACTGGCACAATGTGCTCGATAAAATTGTGGTTAACACTCCCGACACATCGGTAAATTTACTGGTGAATGGCTGGCTATTGTACCAGACGGTAGCCTGTCGCCTGATGGCTCGCAGCGGTTACTACCAGTCCGGCGGCGCATTTGGTTTTCGCGATCAACTGCAGGATACGCTGGCGCTGAGCCATGCTGATCCGAACCGGATGCGAGAACAGATGATCCTGTGTGCATCACGGCAATTTATTGAGGGTGATGTACAGCACTGGTGGCACCCGCCACACGGCAATGGAGTGCGCACTCGCTGTTCCGATGATTATCTGTGGCTTCCGCTTGCCGTTTGCCACTATGTTGAAACGACGGGGGATATGGATGTACTGGAAACACGTATTCCTTATCTGGAGGGACGTCCGCTTCAGCCTGGTGAAGAGTCTGCCTATGATACGCCGGTGATCAGCGGTACCGAAGAGACACTCTGGTTACACTGCGTCAAAGCCATTAAGTATGGACAACAGTTCGGGGAGCATGGTCTGCCTCTGATGGGGGCTGGTGACTGGAATGACGGCATGAACCGGGTGGGGATCGAAGGCAAAGGTGAAAGCGTCTGGCTGGGCTTCTTCCTGTTCGACATTTTGCAGCGGTTTGCGGCACTGGCTGATCGCAGGCTGGATGAAAGCGTCGCCTCAATGTGCCGTTCACAGGCTATGCGCCTGCAAAGCAATCTCGAAGCCCACGCTTGGGATGGTGAATGGTACCGGCGTGGATATTTTGACGATGGTACTCCCCTGGGGTCGAAGGCTTCACAGGACTGCCGGATTGATGCGATTGTGCAGAGTTGGTCTGTATTGTCCGGGGCCGCAAGCCCGGGACGGTGCGCAATGGCCATGCAGGCGCTGGATAAGCACCTTGTGGATAACGAGGGGGGACTGATAAAACTATTAACACCTCCTTTCGATGGGCACGGTCCAAATCCTGGTTACATACAGGGTTACCTGCCTGGTGTGAGGGAAAACGGAGGACAGTATACACATGGCGCTATCTGGGCTGTGATGGCATTTGCCCGAATGGGGAATGCCGAACGCGCCTGGCAACTCTGGTCAATGCTCAACCCGATAAATCATACTCTGAATACAGACTCGGCCGGGATTTATAAAGCTGAACCTTATGTCATGAGTGCTGATGTCTACAGTGTCGCTCCCCATATCGGACGTGCAGGATGGAGCTGGTATACTGGTTCTGCAGGCTGGGCCTGGCGTTTACTTACCGAGGAATTACTGGGGATAAAACGTTCCGGTGCTGACTTTACGGTTCATGCCAGGTTGCCGGATGGGTGGACATCTTTTTCTATGAGCTACCAATATGGCGAAAGCCATTATCAAATTAGTGTCTCACGCGGCGATGCAGAATATCGCGTGACACTGGATGGTGTTCTCCTCCCTGATGACAGAATACCGCTGAAGGATGATGGACAAAACCATATGGTTGAGATCATTCAGAACTGACACTGAGTCCGGAGGCGCATTAACGTCTGCCGTTAATGCGCTGATTATCCCTGAGAACATCAATCGCAGTTTGCATGGCGATTTTGTCATCCCGCCTTTTTTGTTTGCCCTGCATGAACTGAAGGTATTCCAGCAAGGTGCGGGTATTAATCGGTCGGCCCTGTTTACCCACAGCCAGCACGGCTTCGCCAAGAATAATTTTCACTGGCGGTAGTTGTGCCGGATACCAGTCAAGGGTGTCTTCTGATTTCATTATAAATCTCTCACGGAAGGGTAGTGTATCATAAATCAGACGTTCAATTTTCAATATTTGATATCCTGATTCAGACACAACTTAACATAACTTATGCCAGTTATTTTTATATTAAAGCGTATAATAATTACTGTATCCCTCAGAGAATTATTTATGTCTTATACAAAAGGGCTCAGATATTTTAAAGAAAGACCGGTTCATGTTGCCTGCCCGGTATGCGCACACAAAGCTGATCAGAAAGCAGGTAAACTAAGAAAAGATGCAGTTCTTGAGTGCCCTGCCTGCGGACTGTTGTTCAGACCTTCAGAATGCTGGTGTATCGGCGGCTGATCAGCTTCTGCCACTTAACGTCAGTGATGTCGGAAAATGACAACGTTCCTCCTGTACTGCAGTTGTCGAGGGTATGATAATGAAATCTAAAAAATCTGTTTTTATTGAAGGACATATCCTGTCAAACAGCTGTCACGGGCAGGCCGGTCAACCTTTCTGTATTCACCGGGTCAGGTTTAGTAATGGTAAATATGCGATTATCCGGGTGACATCCGGGATATGTTTCAAACCTGGCGAAATTATTCAACGAAAAGATTGCGAGTGGTTTTATAAACTTACCAAAATTCGCCTTCTTTCTTTTGAGTACCTTGAGGATGATGAATCAAGGAGACAATTTACTGAATATCAATGATAAATCCATGAATTTAATAACAGCCGTTACACGTTTCGGCAGAAACTAATTATGTGTTGAGCTACAGAGTTACATCAATGTGGCCTTTAGAACTAATATGCACAGCTATATTAATACAGATATTAACTCATAGAAAACATGGAATTAATCTGGTTATTCCCTCTGTTGTTAGGCTATCTGGTTAGAGATTTAAGAAATCATTCATCCACATATCAGCCTCTTCAAACATATCCTCCAGCATGCGGTTCAGCTTTTCCCGATCGCTTTTGCTGGCGTCGCTATTCAAGCCGTTCGCCTGCATCGGCTTCACCCTCACTTCGGCATCAGGGAAAATCTGGTGCACCCGCTTCGTCAGTTCGGCCAGAATGATCTCTCTGGCCCCTTCGAGTCCTTCAACATTACGCTTGTCATAAACCAGTTCTACGAACATACGTGCTTCACTAGTTACTGTTTGGATATACAGTATTTTTGCTTTGGCGGTTTTGTCTGTCAAGGCATGAACCACTTGTTTTTAAATTTTGGGGAACATACTGCTGGCGTGTTTGTTATCGATTTGCCCTGTAGGGCTGATGGGGGCTGGCGTTGACTAAAATTATGTGTGGGGCATGGATGGGGCAAAAGTGGTCTGTGAAGTTCGTTAAAGTTCATTAACTCTGATTTTCATCGATCTCGCTCATCCCTTGTTTTATGCGCTCCTGGACGATTTTTATCGATTTTAAAAACTATGAGTACATATTATGAAAATGTAGCAAAAAGGGTGTTTGTGCCTGAAAAGATGAACATTCTGCGTAGCGCGATTTACGCAACAGGAATAGACTGAAGCCGAGACTCTATTAAAGATGCTAAAGGTTTTTTTATGACACAACAGCCACAAGCCAAATACCGTCACGACTATCGTGCACCGGATTACCAGATTACTGATATTGACTTGACCTTTGACCTGGATGCTGAAAAAACCGTGGTCACCGCAGTGAGCCAGGCTGTCCGTCATGGCGCGTCCGATGTGCCCCTGCGCCTGAATGGCGAAGATCTGACCCTGGTGTCGATCCACGTGAACGACGAGCCGTGGACAGAGTATAAAGAAGAAGAGGGCGCTCTGGTCATTAGTCAGTTGCCGGAACGTTTTACGCTGCGTATCGTGAATGAAATTAGCCCAGCGGCCAATACCGCGCTGGAAGGGCTGTACAAGTCTGGCGAAGCGCTGTGCACCCAGTGTGAAGCGGAAGGGTTCCGCCATATTACCTGGTATCTGGACAGGCCTGATGTCCTGGCGCGTTTTACCACCAAAATTATCGCCGATAAAACCCAATATCCGTTCCTGCTCTCTAACGGCAACCGTGTGGCGCAGGGCGAACTGGAAAATGGTCGTCACTGGGTACAGTGGCAAGATCCGTTCCCGAAACCGTGCTATCTGTTTGCGTTGGTAGCCGGTGATTTCGACGTTCTGCGCGATACCTTTATCACCCGTTCCGGGCGTGAAGTGGCGCTGGAACTGTACGTCGATCGCGGCAACCTTGACCGCGCGCCGTGGGCGATGACCTCGCTGAAAAACTCCATGAAATGGGATGAAGAGCGCTTTGGCCTCGAGTATGACCTCGACATCTATATGATTGTCGCTGTGGATTTCTTCAACATGGGCGCGATGGAGAATAAAGGTCTGAACATCTTTAACTCCAAATATGTGCTGGCACGTACCGATACAGCCACCGACAAAGACTACCTCGATATTGAGCGCGTTATCGGTCATGAGTATTTTCACAACTGGACCGGCAACCGTGTGACCTGCCGTGACTGGTTCCAGTTGAGCCTGAAAGAAGGCTTAACCGTGTTCCGCGATCAAGAGTTCAGTTCCGATCTTGGCTCACGCGCGGTAAACCGCATCAGCAATGTGCGCACCATGCGTGGTCTGCAGTTTGCTGAAGATGCCAGCCCGATGGCGCACCCTATCCGTCCGGATATGGTCATTGAAATGAACAACTTCTATACCCTGACCGTGTACGAAAAGGGCGCTGAAGTCATTCGTATGATCCACACCCTGCTCGGTGAGGCTAACTTCCAGAAAGGGATGCAACTTTACTTTGAGCGTCATGACGGAAGTGCTGCAACCTGTGATGATTTCGTGCAGGCGATGGAAGATGCTTCTAACGTTGATCTCTCCCATTTCCGCCGCTGGTACAGTCAGTCCGGTACGCCGATTCTGACCGTGCGTGATGACTACAATCCGTCAACTGAGCAGTACACGCTGACGATCAGCCAGCGCACGCCGGCCACGCCGGATCAGGCCGAAAAACAGCCGCTGCATATTCCTTTCGCCCTCGAGTTGTATGACAACGAAGGGAAAGTGATCCCGCTACAAAAAGGCGGGCACCCGGTGAATTCTGTACTCAACGTCACCCAGGCAGAGCAGACGTTTGTCTTCGATAGCGTCTACTTCCAGCCGGTTCCGGCGCTGCTGTGCGAATTCTCCGCGCCGGTAAAACTGGAATACAAATGGAGCGATCAGCAACTGACCTTCCTGATGCGTCATGCGCGTAACGATTTCTCTCGTTGGGACGCGGCGCAAAGCCTGCTGGCGACCTATATTAAGCTTAACGTTGCCCGTCATCAGCAGGGACAACCGCTGTCGCTGCCGGTACACGTGGCTGATGCATTCCGCGCAATTTTACTGGATGAGAAAATCGATCCGGCGCTGGCGGCAGAGATCCTGACGCTGCCTTCAGTAAATGAAATAGCCGAACTGTTCGACATCATCGATCCGGTGGCGATAACCGAAGTACGCGAAGCGTTAACCCGCACGCTGGCGGCCGAGCTGGCAGATGAATTCCTCGCCATCTATAACGCTAATCATCTTGATGAGTACCGCGTTGAGCATGCCGATATTGGCAAGCGTACGCTGCGCAATGCCTGCCTGCGTTTCCTGGCCTTTGGCGAAACCCATCTGGCTGACACGCTGGTAAGCAAGCAGTATCGAGAAGCGAACAATATGACCGATGCGCTGGCGGCTCTATCCGCGGCAGTGGCGGCGCAGCTACCTTGTCGCGACGCGCTAATGCAGGAGTATGACGATAAGTGGCACCATGACGGTCTGGTGATGGACAAATGGTTTATCCTGCAATCCACCAGCCCGGCGAAAAACGTGCTGGAAACGGTACGCGGCCTGCTGAAGCATCGCTCTTTCAGTATGAGTAACCCGAACCGAATCCGTTCGCTGATCGGTGCCTTTGCAGGTAGCAACCCGGCGGCATTCCATGCGGAAGATGGTAGTGGATATCAGTTCCTGGTCGACATGTTGACTGAGCTTAATAGTCGTAACCCGCAGGTGGCGTCACGTCTGATTGAGCCGCTGATTCGCTTAAAACGTTATGATGCAAAACGTCAGGCGAAAATGCGTGCGGCGCTGGAACAGCTGAAAGGTCTGGAGAATCTCTCCGGCGATCTGTTCGAGAAGATTGACAAAGCGTTAGCCTGAAACGTTGACCTGTAGTTTAGTAGGCCGGATAAGGCGGTAACGCCGCCATCCGGCAAAAGGCCCGGTAAGCGCTACCGGGCCTGGTTTTCTGAGCGGTTATCCATGTCGAAGGATCGGTTGTTCCGTCTCGCCGCGTTTCATAACCCGGTTCAACACTTCCGCTTCCAGATCGGCTAACCGTACCGATCCCAAACGGCGGGGGCGCTGAATATCCACCGTCAGATCCAACCCGATTTTTCCGTCCTCAATCAGCAACACGCGATCGGCCATTGCCACCGCTTCACTGACGTCATGAGTGACCAGCAGTACGGTAAAGCCGTGCTCTTGCCATAAAGAGACGATCAGATCCTGCATTTCAAGGCGGGTTAGGGCATCCAGAGCGCCGAGGGGTTCATCCAGCAGCAGCAAACCGGGGCGATGAATTAATGCCCGTGCCAGGGCTACACGCTGTTTTTGTCCACCGGACAGCGCAGCCGGCCATTCGTGAGCACGACTCTCCAGCCCAACGGCGGCCAGCGCATCTCGGGCCGCATCGCGCCACTGACCTTTCAGACCCAGGCCCACATTATCGATAACCGTCTTCCATGGCAGCAGACGCGCATCCTGGAACATCATACGCGTATCATCCTGAATTTCCGCCAGTGGGGTGGTTCCGGCAAGTAATGCGCCTGAGGTCGGCGATTCCAGCCCTGCCAGCAGACGCAGCAACGTACTTTTACCACCGCCGCTGCGGCCAACCACGGCAACAAACTGTCCGGCCGGAATATGCAAATCTAATTGATTGAGCACTGTATTGGCGGCGTATTGTTTTGTCACGGCGCTCAGCAACAGCGGTGTACCCTGGTTCAGGCGAGCGGTATTCATACGGTAGCCTCCTTTACATGGTAAGCCGGATGCCAGCGTAGCCAGACTCGCTCCAGCAATTGGGCGCTGACGTCGGCAAGTTTGCCGAGCAGGGCGTAGAGAATAATGGCCACCACGACCACATCGGTTTGCAGAAATTCGCGGGCGTTCATCGCCAGGTAACCAATACCTGCATTGGCAGAAATAGTTTCCGCCACAATCAGCGTCAGCCACATCAGCCCGAGAGCAAAACGCACGCCGACCATAATCGAGGGCAGGGCGCCGGGGAGGATCACATGAACAAACAGTGAAAAGCCGGATAATCCATAGCTGCGCGCCATTTCTACCAGCCCACGATCGATACTGCGGATCCCATGCCAGGTGTTGATGTAAATTGGGAACAGCGTGCCCAACGCCACGAGAAAGATCTTGGCGGATTCATCAATGCCGAACCACAAAATCACCAGCGGGATCAGCGCCAGATGCGGTACGTTACGCAGCATCTGCACCGAGGTATCCAGCAGGCGTTCTCCCCAACGCGAAAGACCGCTGATAAGTCCCAGTGTCAGGCCAATCGATCCACCGATGGAGAATCCGATCAGCGCGCGCCAGGAACTGATGGCCAGATGCTGCCAAAGCTCGCCGCTGGCGGAAAGCGTCCAGAAAGCTTCGATAACACCTTCCGGAGAGGGCAGAATGCGAGTGGACAGCCAGCCCATTGAAGATGCGAGCTGCCAGAGCGCCACCAAACCTACCGGTAAAAACCAGGGCGCGAGGCGTAATAACCACCTGTTTTTCGGCGTTGCCATTAGCCGCTCCTTAGCTTTGCGCGACTTTGCGCGGGATAAATTCGTTTGCCACCGCTTCACCTTGTTGTTGCAGGTATTGCGGCTGCGGAATTTCCGGTATAGCAACATCCAGATGCGGGAACAGCAGCTCGCCAACCTTGTATGCCTCTTCCAGATGTGGGTATCCGGACAACACAAAGCTGTCGATTCCCAGCGCGGCATACTCGTTGATACGCGCCGCGACAGTCGGACCATCTCCGACCAGCGCGGTACCCGCACCACCGCGTACCAGTCCAACGCCTGCCCACAGGTTCGGACTAATTTCCAGTTTGTCGCGTTTACCATTGTGCAGTGCAGCCATTCGCTGCTGACCAACCGAATCCGTTCTTGAGAAGGCGGCCTGGGCTTTGGCAATGGTGTCGTCATCAAGGTGGGCTATCAGACGATCCGCTGCCTGCCACGCCTCGTGGGTTGTCTCCCGTACGATCACATGCAGACGAATACCAAAGCGGATCTTGCGCCCGAGCGCCGCTGCTTTGGCCCGCACCTGTTCAATCTTCGCTTTCACCTGTTCCGGCGGCTCACCCCAGGTCAGATAGAGATCAACCTGCTCGGCAGCAAGGTCTTGTGCGACATCAGACGAGCCGCCGAAATAAAGTGGTGGCCGGGGTTGTTGTACGGGAGGGAAAAGCAGCTTCGCGCCGCGGACATGAATATGTTTGCCGTTGAAATCCACCGTTTCACCTTGCAGCAAGCGCCGCCAGACTTGAGTAAATTCAGCAGAGGCTTCATATCGTTCTGTGTGATCGAGGAACACGCCGTCGCCTGCCAGCTCCTGCGGATCGCTGCCGGTCACCAGGTTAAATAACGCCCGGCCATTTGAGAGTCTGTCGAGCGTCGCAGCCTGACGTGCGGCAACCGTTGGCGAGGTGACGCTTGGGCGCAGCGCGACCAGAAACTTTAATCTCTGGGTGACCGGGATCATCGAAGCGGCGACCAGCCAGGCATCTTCGCAAGAGCGACCGGTTGGGATCAGGACGCCGGTAAATCCAAGACGATCGGCCGTTTGCGCGATTTGTTGCAGATAACTGTGATCGACCGGGCGCGAACCTTCTTCCGTTCCAAGATAATGACCGTCACCGTGGGTGGGTAAAAACCAGAACATATTCAGACTCATAATTTTTCTCCTGCCTGCTGAGTGGGTTGCCAGATACGCTGGCGAATATCGATTTTTTTCGGCACCAAACGGTTGTCATAAAACAGATCGGCGGTTTGTTGTTGCAGGGCAGCAACAGAGGCGTTGACTGGCACAATGGTGGTTGGCGGACGGTGATCCAGATAAGACGCAATCACCGGTTCGGGCAGCCCCATGGTTTTGGCCAGCAGGGTAATGCTTTGCTGGCGCTGACTGAGCGTTAACGCATCGGCCTGGCTAAAGGTATCCAGTACGCCAAGTACAAAAGCGCCATTTTTCTCGGCATAAGGACGGGCGGCGAGATAAAACGAACCGGTTTGCTTGAGGTCTGAGCCGTCTTTCAGTACGCGTACATCACCTTGCAGTAACGCGGCGGAATAATAGGGATCCCAGATAGCCCACGCATCCACGTTTCCTTGCTGAAAGGCCGCTCGCGCATCGGCGGGAGTCAGATACGTCGGTTGAATATCGGTAAATTTCAGTCCGGCCTGTTGCAGCGCCCGGAGCAGTAAATTGTGGGCGCTGGAGCCTTTCTGGAAGGCGATTTTATGTCCTTTAAGCTGCGCGACGCTCTGGATCGGGCTATTTTTTGGCACCAGAATCACTTCGGCTTTCGGTTTGGGCGGCTCGACGCCCACGTAAACCAGATCGGCCCCGGCTGCCTGGGCGAAAATCGGCGGAATGTCACCGGTACTGCCGAGATCGATACTGCCGATATTGAGTGCTTCCAGCATTTGCGGCCCAGCCGGGAATTCGACCCACGAGATTTTAGTCTGCGGATAGCGTTTCTCGAGTAGCTGATGGCTTTTGGCCAGCACCATACTGACGCTTCCTTTCTGGTAACCAATACGCAGGGCATCGGGGGCCGATTCTGCGGCATGCCCCAGTGTTGACAGCGACAACAACCCGGTCAGTGCCAGCCATGACGTGTGACGCCTGAGAAAATCAAGCATGAGCGGCACCTCGCAGGGTGTTCAGTTGAGGAAGTTGGACATCGCGACGATGCAACGCCAGCCAGAAGGTATCGAGCGCACTGTCCAGACGCTGCTGAAGGTTGGGCGTAAATTGGGGTTTATGCTGATAATCAATCACCTGTGAATCATCGGCAAACACACCGTGCAGGATCTCCTGGGCCTTTAATGCGCTCAGTACCGGTTTCAGCGCGTAATCGACGGCAAGTAAATGCGCCACGCTGCCGCCGGTCGCCAACGGCAAAACCACTTTCCCTTCCAGCGCCCGCTCGGGGAGTAGGTCGAGCAGGGTTTTCAGGGCGCCAGAGTAAGCGGCTTTATAGACTGGTGTTGCGACAATCAGCCCGTCTGCATCCTGCAATTGTTCGATAAATGTGTTCAACGCCGGACTGTCGAAACGAGCATAGATCAGGTCTTCCGGGGCAAAATTGTGCAGGTTCCAGTGAAAGATTTCGACATCCTGACCGTGAAGTTTTTCTCGGGCATATTCCAGTAACGCACTGGATCGAGAGGGAAAGCGAGGGCTCCCCGCCAGAGTGATGACGCGCATAATTTCATTCTCCCCTTATAACTAATTGTTTGCTTTTGGTTAACATTGATAACAATTTGAGCAGTCTGGCAGAGAGATTTTGTTTATCGAAATGATTTATACGGGATAGAAAAGTTGGAAATTGAATAAAAAAGCAGAGGCGAGGAAAACGATTGCTATTTATTGCCGCAGGTCAATTCCCTTTTTGCTCGCGATCGCACATAATACGCCCCCGGTTTGCACACCGGGAATCCAGGAGAGTTCATGTACTACCCCTTCGTTCGTAAAGCCCTTTTTCAGCTCGATCCAGAGCGCGCTCATGAATTGACATTCCAGCAATTACGTCGCATTACCGGCACACCGCTTGAAGCGCTTGTACGCCAGAAAGTACCGGCAAAACCGGTTACCTGTATGGGGTTGACGTTTAAAAATCCGCTCGGGCTTGCTGCCGGACTGGATAAAGACGGGGAGTGCATTGATGCGCTCGGCGCGATGGGATTTGGTTCCATTGAGATTGGTACCGTGACGCCACGCCCTCAGCCGGGTAACGATAAACCGCGTCTGTTCCGTCTGGTCGATGCAGAAGGTTTGATCAACCGCATGGGGTTTAATAACCACGGGGTTGATAACCTGGTTGAGAACGTTAAAAAATCGCATTTCGACGGTATTCTGGGTATTAATATTGGTAAGAACAAAGATACCCCAGTAGAGAACGGCAAAGATGACTATCTGATTTGTATGGAAAAAGTCTATGCTTATGCTGGTTATATAGCGATTAATATCTCTTCGCCGAATACGCCGGGATTACGTACTCTACAATACGGCGAGGCGCTGGACGATCTCCTGACGGCAATTAAAAATAAGCAAAACGATCTGCAAGCGATCCACCATAAATATGTTCCGGTGGCAGTAAAGATCGCGCCGGATCTTTCTGTGGAAGAACTGATCCAGGTCGCCGATAGTTTAGTTCGTCATAATATTGATGGCGTAATTGCGACTAACACCACCCTCGATCGTTCTCTTGTTCAGGGAATGAAAAATTGCGATCAAATGGGTGGTCTGAGCGGTCGACCGTTACAATTAAAAAGTACAGAAATTATTCGCCAGTTGTCTCAGGAATTAAAAGGTCAGCTGCCGATTATTGGTGTTGGTGGTATCGACTCGGTGATTGCTGCACGTGAGAAAATAGCTGCTGGTGCAACCCTCGTACAGATTTATTCGGGCTTTATTTTTAAAGGTCCGCCGTTGATAAAAGAAATCGTCAGCAATATCTGAATGCTACCTTAATCACAAACCAGGGCTTTATTTCTAGCCCTGGTTGTTTTATATTCCTTTACTGTTGCTTATTTAAACATTCTGAGCTTTTATTATTAGGGCAATAAACGAAGCGGCAAAAGGATACTGTCGTAACGGTGATGATTAAGGAAAGGAGAGAAACTGATGCGAATTAAACCCGACGATAACTGGCGCTGGTATTATGATGAAGAGCACGATCGTATGATGCTCGATTTAGCCAATGGCATGTTATTCCGTTCGCGTTTTGCTCGTAAAATGCTCACTCCTGATGCATTTTCTCCGTCAGGTTTTTGTGTTGATGACGCCGCGCTTTATTTTTCCTTTGAAGAAAAATGTCGCTACCTGGATTTAGCCAAAGAACAAAAAGCGGAACTGGTGCTTAATGCGCTGGTGGCGATTCGTTATCTCAAACCGCAAATGCCAAAAAGCTGGCACTTTGTCGCACACGGTATTAACTGGTCGCCGGTCGTGGGTGACGCAGCCTGTGTTGATTTAAGCGATACCGATGAACAGGTAAACCTGTTAGTGGTTGAGCCGGGTGAAAACGCCGCGCTTTGCCTGCTTGCGCAACCTGGCGTGGTTATCGCCGGGCGTACGATGCAGCTTGGCGATGCGATTAAAATAATGAATGACAGACTGAAACCGCAGGCCGTTGTTGACAGTTTCAGCCTTGAGCAGGCGGTTTAGCTCTCCAGCCTGATTGCCGTTTTGGGAACACAGCTGCAGCACAGAATTGTTCCGTCGTCCCCCATCGCTGATTTCTTCAACGGGCTAACTTCACCTTCTACCAGTCGAATTCGACAGCATCCGCAAATGCCTGCCCGGCATGAATAGGGAACCCGGATACCCTGGTTTTCCAACTGCTCAAGCAATACCTGCTGATTATTTCCGCGAAAGGTCTGTCCCTGCCAGTCAATAAGCACCGTGGCATCAGGTTGTTGTTCGGGCGTAGTTTCGTCTGATTCAGCCGCGCCGTACGCCCTGGCGGGGCCGGTTGCCAAAATTTCTACCTCATCGCCGACGCGAATAACGCCACTGTTACGCGCGATAAGATTCTGACCGAAATCGACATCGCCGTTATCTACCGCAGTGCGGAAGGTTTGCAATGTGGCAAGCGGTTCACCGGATGGATGTTTCTGGCCTTTTTCCGGGCTAACTGTCGTGAAAATACAGCGGCTACAGGGTTTTGCTACATCAAAAATGACGTCGCCAATACGAATCACTTTCCAGGTATCTTCTTCCCAGGCACCAGCTCCCGAAACTACTATATTGGGGCGAAACTGTTCCATTTTGACGCTTGCCGGACAGCGCTGTTGCACATCGCGCAGGGATGCTTCGTTGGCCAGCAGATAGGGATAACCATCAGCGAAGGATAAAGGAACATCAACATGGCGTTTTACACGGCGCGTCAGCTGCGGGCCGACCCAGCGTAACTGCACGTCACGGGAGAAAAAGCCGCTAAGCCACTTGTTGATAGCCGCTGGCGCAATACGCGCGGTAAAATGATTTCCCCATACTTCTGTTGGTGCATCCTGGAGAGCGAAGTCGGCAAATCGCACGAGCGCGCTGCTGCCATCTGGCGCTGTAAGATGCAGCCCATCGTGGAATGGGGAAGGCGTAAAACGGACCATTTGTGGGAACTGGCGGGCAGTTATGAACGTTCCGTCAGGTTCAGTGATCATAAATATGCGATCAAAGGCGAGACCGCTAATATCTGCCAGGGCATGCGTAAGCCCAATGCCGCGCATTGATTTAACCGGATGAATAAAAAGTCGGGTTAACGTGACCACTGTACAGCCCCTCGAATGAAAATAAGCCTTCAACTTTATGACATACAGCCCATATTAGCTATAATGCGCAGCAATTTTCTCGGAGTAAAAGTGACATTATGAATTCTCTGTTTGCCAGTACGGCCCGCGGGCTGGAAGAGCTGTTAAAAACTGAACTGGAAAACCTCGGCGCGCTGGAGTGTCAGGTCGTTCAGGGTGGGGTCCATTTTAAGGGCGACACGCGGCTTGTTTACCAGAGCCTGATGTGGAGCCGCCTGGCCTCGCGCATTATCCTGCCGATGGGAGAGTGCAAGGTCTACAGCGATCTTGATCTGTACCTCGGCGTTCAGGCAATCGACTGGACAGAGATATTTAACCCTGGTGCTACGTTTGCCGTCCATTTTAGCGGACTGAACGAGACCATTCGTAACAGCCAGTACGGCGCGCTGAAGGTCAAGGATGCGATTGTCGATGCCTTTACCCGCAAAAATATGCCGCGTCCGAATGTGGATCGTGAATCTCCGGATCTGCGCATCAACGTCTGGTTGAACAAAGATACTGCCAGCATTGCGCTCGATCTGAGCGGTGACGGTTTGCATCAGCGTGGCTATCGCGATCGCGCGGGTCAGGCACCGATTAAAGAGACGCTGGCCGCGGCAATTGTTATGCGTTCTGGCTGGCAGCCGGGAACCCCGTTACTCGATCCGATGTGTGGTTCCGGCACACTGCTGATTGAAGCGGCAATGTGGGCGACCGATCGCGCGCCGGGTCTGCACCGTGGATACTGGGGCTTCAGCGGTTGGGCGCAACACGACGAAGCTGTCTGGCAAGAAGTTAAAGCCGAAGCGCAGGTGCGTGCGCGTAAGGGACTGGCTGACTATACCTCGCATTTTTATGGATCCGATAGCGATGCGCGCGTGATTGAAAAAGCGCGTAGTAATGCTCGCCGCGCCGGTATCGCCGATCTGATGACGTTTGACGTGAAAGATGTCGCCAAACTGAGCAATCCGCTGCCGAAAGGACCGTATGGGACAGTTATCAGTAACCCGCCTTACGGCGAACGTCTGGATAGCGAACCGGCGCTGATTGCCCTGCACAGCCTGCTGGGCCGTACGATGAAAAACCAGTTTGGCGGCTGGAATTTGTCGCTGTTCAGCGCCTCGCCGGATCTGCTCAGCAGCCTGCAATTACGTGCCGACAAGCAGTTCAAAGCGAAAAACGGCCCGCTGGATTGTGTGCAGAAGAATTATCACGTTGCAGAGACCACTGCGGACAGCAAGCTTGCCACGGTCGCGGAAGATTATGCCAACCGCCTGCGCAAGAATATTAAGAAGCTGGAAAAATGGGCGCGTCAGGAAGGCATTGAATGCTATCGCCTGTATGACGCTGACCTGCCGGAATACAACGTTGCAGTAGATCGTTACGGTGATTGGGTCGTGGTTCAGGAATACGCACCGCCGAAGACGGTCGATGCGCAAAAAGCACGTCAACGCTTGTTCGACATCATTGCCGCCACGCTGTCAGTACTGGAAATCGCGCCAAACAAACTGGTGCTGAAAACCCGTGAGCGTCAGAAAGGCAAGAATCAGTATCAGAAGATGAATGAGAAGTGTGAATTCATTGAGGTAAGCGAGTACAACGCGCGCCTGTGGGTGAACCTGACTGACTACCTTGATACGGGTTTATTCCTCGATCACCGTATTGCGCGCCGTATGTTGGGGCAGATGAGTAAAGGTAAGGACTTCCTCAACCTGTTTTCCTACACCGGTAGCGCCAGCGTACATGCAGGATTGGGCGGTGCGCGTAGCACCACGACGGTCGATATGTCTCGTACCTATCTGGAATGGGCGGAACGTAACCTGCGCCTGAACGGATTGAGCGGTCGCGCTCACCGTTTAATTCAGGCCGATTGCCTGGGCTGGCTGCGCGATGCGAATGAACAGTTTGATCTGATTTTCATCGATCCGCCGACGTTCTCTAACTCAAAACGTATGGAAGATTCGTTTGATGTGCAGCGCGATCATCTGGCGCTGATGAAAGATCTGAAACGTCTGCTGCGTAAAGACGGCACGATCATGTTCTCCAACAACAAACGTGGGTTCCGTATGGATCTCGACGGTTTGGCTGAACTGGGATTGAAAGCACAAGAAATTACCCAAAAAACGCTTTCCCAGGATTTTGCCCGTAACCGTCAGATCCACAATTGCTGGCTGATTACCGCAGCCTGAAAGGATAAATAAATGTCATTGATCAGTATGCATGGTGCATGGCTGTCGTTCAGCGATGCGCCGCTTCTTGATAATGCAGAACTGCATATCGAAGATAACGAACGCGTCTGTCTGGTTGGCCGTAACGGCGCAGGTAAATCGACGCTGATGAAGATCCTGAACCGTGAGCAGGGGCTTGACGACGGGCGTATCATTTATGAGCAGGATCTGGTTGTGGCGCGTCTGCAACAGGATCCGCCGCGTAATGTTGAAGGCAGCGTGTATGATTTCGTTGCCGAGGGTATCGAAGAGCAGGCCGAGTATCTCAAACGTTATCACGATATTTCGCGTCTGGTGATGACTGATCCGAGCGACAGAAATCTGAATGAGATGGCGCGGGTTCAGGAAATGCTCGATCATCACAATCTGTGGCAGCTCGAAAGCCGTATTAATGAAGTGCTGGAGCAGTTGGGGCTGGATCCAAACGCCGCACTTTCTTCGCTTTCAGGCGGTTGGCTGCGTAAAGCGGCGCTGGGCCGCGCGTTAGTGAGCAATCCGCGTGTACTGCTGCTGGATGAACCAACAAACCACCTGGATATTGAAACTATCGACTGGCTGGAAGGGTTCCTGAAATCCTTCAATGGGACAATCATCTTCATTTCCCATGACCGTTCATTTATACGAAATATGGCGACGCGTATCGTCGACCTCGATCGTGGCAAGCTGGTGACTTATCCGGGGAATTACGATCAGTATCTGCTGGAAAAAGAAGAAGCGCTGCGCGTAGAAGAGTTACAAAATGCAGAGTTTGACCGCAAGCTGGCGCAGGAAGAGGTCTGGATCCGTCAGGGGATCAAAGCGCGCCGTACCCGTAATGAAGGCCGCGTGCGCGCACTGAAAGCCATGCGTCGCGAGCGTGGCGAACGCCGCGAAGTGATGGGCACGGCGAAGATGCAGGTCGAAGAGGCGAGCCGTTCAGGCAAGATTGTTTTCGAAATGGAGAACGTGGATTACCAGGTTGATGGAAAGCAGCTGGTAAAAGATTTCTCCGCACAGGTACAGCGCAGCGACAAAATTGCGCTAATCGGACCGAACGGCTGCGGCAAAACAACGCTGCTGAAGCTGATGTTAGGCCAGCTTCAGGCTGACAGTGGACGCATTCACGTCGGCACCAAGCTGGAAGTGGCCTATTTCGATCAGCACCGCGCCGAACTGGATCCCGATAAAACCGTGATGGACAACCTGGCTGAAGGTAAGCAAGAGGTGATGGTTAACGGTAAACCTCGCCATGTGCTGGGTTATCTGCAGGACTTCCTGTTCCATCCGAAACGCGCGATGACGCTAGTGCGAGCGCTCTCTGGTGGGGAACGAAATCGCCTGCTGTTGGCGCGTCTTTTTCTGAAACCCAGCAATCTTTTGATTCTCGATGAACCAACGAACGATCTTGACGTCGAAACGCTGGAACTGCTTGAAGAACTAATTGATAGCTATCAGGGGACTGTACTGCTGGTAAGCCACGACCGTCAGTTTGTGGATAATACTGTAACTGAATGCTGGATCTTCGAGGGCGGTGGTAAAATTGGTCGTTATGTCGGCGGTTATCATGACGCGCGCAGCCAGCAATCTCAGTATGTGGCGTTTAAACAACCGGTCGCGAAAAAAACAGAGGAAGCTGTTGCTCCTAAAGCAGAAATTGTCAAACGTGGCACGAGCAAACTAAGCTATAAACTGCAGCGCGAACTCGAGCAACTCCCCGCGCAGCTTGAAGAACTGGAAGCTAAACTGGAAAGGCTACAAGCGCAGGTTGCTGACGCCGCTTTTTTCAGTCAGCCACATGAGCAAACGCAGCAGGTATTAGCTAATCTGAACGAAGCGGAACAAGAACTTGAGCAAGCCTTTGAGCGCTGGGAGTATCTTGAGTCTTTGAAGAACGGCGCATAATTTAAAGGAGCACATATGTGCGAACATCACCATGCCGCGAAGCATATTTTGTGCTCGCAGTGTGACATGCTGGTGGCGTTACCTCGCCTTGAGCATGGTCAAAAAGCGGCATGTCCACGATGTGGCACTACGTTAACGGTTGAGTGGGACGCGCCGCGGCAGCGTCCTACCGCCTATGTATTAGCAGCATTATTCATGCTGCTTCTGTCAAACCTCTTCCCCTTTGTGAATATGAACGTTGCAGGGGTGAGCAGCGAAGTGACGTTGCTGGAGATCCCCAGCGTTCTCTTTTCTGAAGACTACGCCAGTCTCGGCACCTTCTTTTTATTATTCGTGCAGTTGGTCCCCGCGTTTTGCCTGCTGACTATCCTGCTGCTGGTGAATCGGGTGCAGATGCCCGCCAGACTTAAGGCGGGTCTTGCACGCGTCCTGTTCCAGTTAAAAAGCTGGGGGATGGCGGAAATCTTCCTTGCCGGCGTGCTGGTCAGCTTCGTTAAGCTTATGGCTTACGGCGATATCGGCGTGGGCAGCAGCTTTATTCCGTGGTGCTTCTTTTGCGTTTTGCAACTGCGCGCATTCCAGTGCGTTGACCGTCGCTGGCTGTGGGATGATATTGCGCCAATGCCAGTGATTAAGCAGGAGTTAAAACCTGGCGTGCCCGGCATTCGACAGGGACTGCGTTCCTGCTCTTGCTGCACCGCGATTCTTCCCGCTGATGAACGGGTGTGTCCGCGCTGCCAGACGAAAGGCTATGTGCGGCGTAAAAACAGTCTGCAATGGACGTTGGCATTACTGTTTACGTCAATCATGCTTTATCTTCCTGCCAATATTTTGCCGATTATGATTACCGATCTGCTCGGGTCAAAGCTGCCATCAACGATACTTGAGGGGGTGGTTTTAATCTGGAGCGAAGGCTCGTATCCGGTGGCTGCGGTTATTTTTATCGCCAGTATTATGGTGCCGACGTTGAAAATGATTGCCATTGCCTGGTTATGTTGGGATGCCAAAGGCCACGGCAAACGCGACAGCGAACGTATGCACCTGATTTATGAAGTTGTGGAATTTGTCGGTCGCTGGTCAATGATCGACGTCTTTGTGATTGCGGTACTCTCTGCGCTGGTGCGCATGGGAGGGTTAATGAACATTTATCCTGCAATGGGTGCTTTGATGTTTGCTTTAGTCGTCATTATGACAATGTTTTCTGCGATGACATTTGATCCGCGTCTGTCGTGGGACCGTGAACCAGAACCAGGCCATGAGGAGTCCTGACAGCATGGAATCTAAAAGTGGGGAAGCCAAAGTGCAAAAGGTAAAAAACTGGTCGCCCGTGTGGATATTCCCTATCGTCACTGCACTCATTGGCGCGTGGGTTCTGTTTTATCACTACAGTCATCAGGGGCCGGAAGTCACGCTGATTACCACCAATGCCGAAGGTATTGAAGGGGGCAAAACGACGATTAAGAGCCGCAGCGTGGATGTCGGTATCGTCGAGAGCGCAACCCTGACTGATGATTTGACCCATGTGGAGATTAAAGCGCGTCTTAACTCCGGAATGGAAAAGCTGCTGCATAAAGATTCTGTCTTTTGGGTGGTGAAGCCGCAGGTTGGACGTGAAGGTATCAGTGGGCTCGGCACGTTATTGTCCGGGGCTTATATTGAACTACAGCCTGGCAATAAAGGCAGTAAGCTGGAAAATTACCAACTGCTGGATTCACCGCCGCTGGCCCCGCCAGATGCAAAAGGGATCCGTGTGATTCTGGACAGCAAAAAAGCCGGTCAGTTGAGCCCAGGCGATCCGGTGCTTTTCCGCGGCTATCGTGTGGGCTCGGTTGAAACCAGCACGTTTGATGCGCAAAAGCGTACGATCAGCTATCAGCTTTTCATCAATGCGCCTAACGATCGTCTGGTGACCAGCAATGTACGTTTCTGGAAAGACAGCGGGATCGCCGTAGATCTTACCTCAGCAGGTATGCGCGTAGAAATGGGATCGCTCTCCACGCTGTTTGGCGGTGGTGTAAGTTTTGATGTGCCCGAAGGACTGGAACAAGGTCAACCGGTTGAGCAGCAGGCCTCATTTAACCTCTATGACGATCAAAAAAGTATTCAGGATTCCCTGTATACCGATCATATTGATTACCTGATGTTCTTTAAAGATTCGATTCGTGGCCTACAGCCTGGTGCACCGCTGGAATTCCGTGGCATCCGCTTGGGTACGGTGAGTAAAGTACCTTTCTTCTCACCGAATATGCGTCAGGTATTTAACAATGATTACCGTATTCCGGTGCTGGTGCGTATTGAACCAGAACGTCTGAAGGCACAGCTGGGAGAAGATACCGATGTTGGCGCTCATTTGGAGCAACTGCTTAAACGCGGATTACGAGGATCGCTCAAAACCGGGAACCTGGTGACCGGCGCGCTGTATGTCGATCTCGACTTCTACCCGAAAGAGCCGCCGATTACCGGTGTACGCGAATTCAATGGTTATCAAATTATTCCGACCGTGAGCGGTGGTCTGGCGCAGATCCAACAGCGTCTGATGGAAGCGTTGGATAAGATTAACAATCTGCCGCTGAACCCGATGATTGAGCAGGCAACCAATACGCTGTCGGAAAGCCAACGCACGATGAAACATCTGCAAACCACGCTGGATAACATGAACAAGATCACGTCCAGCCAGTCGATGCAGGATCTGCCGGCGGATATGCAGAACACGCTACGTGAACTGAATCGTAGTATGCAGGGCTTCCAGCCTGGTTCCGCGGCCTACAACAAGATGGTGGCGGATATGCAGCGTCTTGATCAGGTACTGCGTGAACTGCAACCGGTACTGAAAACGTTGAACGATAAGAGTAATGCGCTGGTATTTGAAGCGAAGGACAAAAAAGATCCAGAGCCGAAGAGGGCGAAACAATGAAAAAGTGGCTAGTGGTGATGATGGCGGTCTGGCTGACGTCATGCAGCTCCAGCGGAGAAAATAAAAGCTATTATCAGCTCCCTATCGCACAAGGCGGAGTGCAGAGCTCCGCCAATCAGGGAAACCGTCTGCTGTGGGTTGAACAGATTGCGGTACCTGATTATCTGGCCGGTAATGGGGTGGTTTACCAGACCAGCGATGTGCAATATGTGATAGCCAATAATAATCTCTGGGCCAGCCCATTAGATCAGCAATTGCGTAATACTCTGGTTGCGAACCTCAGTATGCAGTTGCCTGGCTGGGTTGTCGCTTCACAGCCGCTGGGAAGCACTCAGGATACGCTGAACGTTACCGTAACCGGCTTCCACGGTCGGTACGATGGTAAGGTTATTGTGAGCGGTGAATGGTTGCTGAATCATCAGGGACAACTGATCAAACGCCCGTTCCACATCGAAGCTGTACAGACTAAAGACGGCTACGATGAGATGGTGAAGGTTCTTGCCAACGCCTGGAGTCAGGAAGCAACGGCCATTGCTCAAGAGCTGAAACGCATCCCTTAAGCTTAAATAATTGTAAATTATGCCGCCCCTGGTTCATTGCCCGGGGCGGTTTTTTTTATTTTTTTAGCCGTGAAGATAGCTGTTCTGACTGACTATTTTTGTACAAATGATTTAGAGGCTAGCTCACAAATATGACACTGGCGTGAATTTTGCGCATTGACGAGCCTGATGTTTAGGGGTATTCGTTTAGTGTGATTGCACACTTAGTAATCACTGTTTTCTTTTCCACCAGACCCAAAAATGAGGGAAACGAGGCATGAAGAGACAAAAACGAGATCGCCTGGAACGGGCACATCAACGTGGATATCAGGCCGGCATTGCCGGACGCTCAAAAGAAATGTGTCCCTATCAGACGCTGAATCAGAGGTCATACTGGCTGGGAGGCTGGCGAGAAGCCATGGGGGATAGGGTTTTAATGGCCTGATTCTGTCTCTTTAGATAAAAGAAACCTCCGCAGAGCGGAGGTTTCGCCTTTTTGCATGCCAGATAAGACGTAGAAACGTTAATGTCTGGCTGCTACGCAGTCCTGGATTAGAATGCGGAAGTGTCCTGGAAAAGACCCACTTTCAGATCGTTTGCGGTATAGATCAGGCGACCATCAACCAGCACTTCACCATCAGCCAGGCCCATGATCAGGCGGCGGTTAACGATGCGTTTGAAGTGAATGCGGTAAGTGACTTTCTTCGCGGTCGGCAGAACCTGGCCGGTGAATTTAACTTCGCCTACGCCCAGCGCACGGCCTTTACCTTCGCCGCCCAGCCAGCCGAGATAGAATCCAACCAGTTGCCACATGGCGTCGAGACCCAGGCAGCCCGGCATCACCGGATCGCCGATAAAGTGACAACCGAAGAACCACAGGTCCGGGTTGATATCCAGTTCAGCTTCAACATAACCTTTGTCAAAGTTGCCACCGGTTTCGGTCATCTTGATGACACGGTCCATCATCAGCATGCTTGGTGCTGGCAGTTGTGGCCCTTTAGCGCCAAACAGCTCACCGCGACCAGAGGCAAGAAGGTCTTCTTTCGTATAGGATTCGCGTTTATCTACCATGTTCTCTGTAAGCCTTATTTTATTGAAGCACGCAGGATAGCTAACACGTGTACGCTGAACAAGTCCGATCAGTTCGGAATAATCCAGTTCAGCCAACGTAGCGGCCATGGAAAACGGTGACGACCTTCCTGTTGCGTTGCCGTGGCAATACGCTCCTGAATGGTTTGCATCAGCGTTGTCTGGCCTTCGCCATCCCACACCAGATTTAACAACAGTGGCAGCGCATCGGTCACGTCGTCCACCGCCCAGATAGTGAATTTTTCTTCTTCTATGGCCTGTAGCAGCGCAGGCTGCAGGCTGAGGTGTCTGACGTTAGCCGAAGGAATGATAACGCCCTGCGTGCCCGTCAGCTCACGCTGCTGGCAGATGGTGAAGAAACCTTCAATTTTCTCATTCAGACCACCGACAGGTTGTGCCCGACCAAACTGATCGACAGAACCGGTAATGGCGATACTTTGATTTACAGGAACGTCGGCGAGAGCGCTAATCAATGCGCACAGTTCTGCCATAGACGCGCTGTCACCGTCCACCTCACTGTAAGATTGCTCAAAGGTCAGTGAGGCAGAGAAGGGGATTTGTTGCTCCAGCTGGAGTTCCGACATCAGGAACGCCTGCATAATCATCATACCCTTGGCATGAATATTTCCGCCAAGCTCGGCTTTGCGCTCAATATCCGTAAACTCGCCGTCGCCAATATGCACGACGCAACTGATACGAGAAGGCTCGCCAAATGCGCGTGGGTGGCCCGGAAACTCAATCACCGACAAGGCGTTGATCTGGCCAATACGCTCGCCTTCTGTCTCGATAAGGATCTGCTCTTGCAGAATTTCATCCTGCATGCGTTCAGCCAGGAATCCCTCACGCCATTCGCGCTGAGCCAGCATCAGGCTGAACTGTTCAGCGTTGCAGGTTTCGCCCTCGCATAACGGAGCCACCTCTTTGAACTGTCGGGTGATCCACAGCGGGTTAAGCGGCAATGTATCCTGTTCACCGGTATAGCGAACGGCTTCACGGATCAGAACCTGCCAGGCATCGGGAGCGGGGTAAGGCAAATTATTGCGCATGGCAGTATGCGTGACCCATTGACACCACTGTGTCATGGTTTCGGCATCGACTATCTGCAGGTTGTCTTCAAATTCGCTGTAAATGGCCTGCTCAGCCAGTTCTGGCTCCATGTCCTGAAAATCCGCCAGTGATTCGCGTTCACCGACTAAAATCACTTTCAGTTTAAGCGGCATAGGCGGAACGGAAACGGGTAATGGGCGAGACTCATCAAAAGCTACCCAGTCAAAACGCTCGTGGCTGACAATGGCTTTCAGGCGCATCCATAACAGCGGTTGGGCCAACAGCGTGCGCAATGAGATAACCAGCACACCCCCATTGGCCAGATGTACCAGACCTGGCTGCAGCGTAATTTCGCCTTTGAACTGACGCAGACAGCCAAACAGTTGTTCGGCTTCGGCCCAGTCAGCGCTGACCACCTGCGTCAACGTCGCAAAATTGTCTTCCGCTTTCTCAGCTGTACGATAACGAATAGTGTGACCGGAGATGTCGTAATGACCGCCAGTCAGGCTTCCTGCATCCGTGTGAAAGGGACGTGCAGCCTTTGCAATAAGGTTGAGATACTCAAGCTCTTCCGGTGCTTTTACCAACATGAACGAGGATGTTGTCCAGTGCTGAAGAAGCTGCTCTAGCGCGAATTGTAAACGTGGCTGAGTATCACTAAGTAAGGTGTCGGTGTCGTCAGTGACGTGCGGCTGTGCAAATACTTCCTGATAACTGTCGGTATCAGGAACCAGATCACGCCATGCAAGTTTCGTAATGGTCAAAGTTGATGTTTTTTAGTCTGTTGTAAAAAACGAGATTATACCGTAACCCTCACCACTAAACACCTGGAAAGCACCGTGAAACGGTTTGATGACACGCGACAGTTCACAGGCTGGATATTCTTTTCTTCAGATGCCGAAAAAGCTGATATTCTGATAAGAGTTACACGGTAACATTGAGATCGCAATGAAATATCAACAACTTGAAAACCTTGAAAGCGGCTGGAAATGGAAGTATCTGGTGAAGAAGCATCGTGAGGGGGAATTAATCACCCGTTACGTCGAGGCCAGCGCTGCCAAAGAAGCCGTTGATTTATTGCTAACCCTCGAAAATGAACCGGTTCGGGTCAATAGCTGGATTGAAGAACACATGAATCCTGCGCTGCTTAATCGTATGAAACAAACCATACGTGCCAGGCGCAAGCGGCACTTTAATGCTGAGCATCAGCATACCCGGAAGAAATCCATCGATCTGGAATTTATGGTCTGGCAGCGTCTGGCTGGTCTTGCGCAGCGGCGCGGAAAAACGCTTTCTGAAACTATTGTGCAGCTAATTGAAGACGCAGAGCATAAAGAGAAGTACGCGAACAAAATGTCGACATTGAAACAGGATTTACAGGCGTTGCTGGGGAAAGAGTAGCGGTCGGCTGGTTTAATGCGTGGCTTACATTGGATGAAAACAGATGAAAAAAAACCCCGCATAGCGGGGTTTTTTATAAGACGATAACTTAAGCCTGAGGCTGAGTTACAACGTCTTTGATGCCTTTAACTTCGATCTCAACACGACGATCCGGAGCCAGGCAGTCGATCAGTGCAGCGCGAGCTTTCACGTTGTCACAGGTGTTGCCAGTAACTGGGTTGGATTCACCCATGCCACGTGCAGAGATTTTGTCAGAAGGAATACCTTTAGAGATCAGGTAATCAACAACGGACTGAGCACGTTTCTCGGACAGAGCCTGGTTGTAAGCGTCAGAACCGATACGGTCAGTGAAGCCCAGAACTACTACGGAACCGTCTTTCGGATCCAGGTTGCTCAGCTGGCTGTACATCTGATCCAGAGCCTGCTGGCCTTCTGGTTTCAGAGTTGCTTTGTTGAAGTTGAACAGAACGTCAGACTTCAGAGTGAAGTGCTTGGTCTGTACTTCTGGAGCCGGAGCCGGAGCAACAACTACTGGAGCTGCTTCTTCCTGCTGACCGAAACGGTAAGAAACACCAACGCTCAACAGGCCGTTATCCGGACGACCACCAACGGTGTTCGCGTCACCGATGTTGTTGGTCCACTGGTATTCCAGACGGGTAGCGATTTCAGGAGTAATTGCATACTCTACGCCACCAGCGAATACTGGGGATACACCAGTATCGTGGTCTTTGAAGCCTTCGTTGTTTTTAGCGTCTGCACGCCAAACCATACCACCCAGACGAGTATAAACGTCCAGATCGTCAGTGATTGGGTAACCCAGTTTAGCGGTCAGCTGAACGCCCTGAGCTTTGAAAGCGCCGTTTTGATGAGTCGAGTCGGTGTAGCCTTTGTACGGCATACGGCCCAACCAGTCGTAACCCATTTCAAAACCAACGTACGGGTTAACCTGATAACCACCAAACGCACCAGCACCCAGTTGGCTTTCGTGGGTAGGACCGGCGTTGTTGATCTGGTTGTTGCCAATATCATGGTACTGAGACCAGCCCATTTTAGCACCAGCGTACCAGGTGTTATCTTTCGGAGCGGCCTGCGCCACGGTAGCGAAACCAGCCAGTGCCACTGCAATTGCGATAGCTGTCTTTTTCATTTTTTGCGCCTCGTTATCATCCAAAATTCGCCATGAATATCTCCGAAGAGAGATAACACGGTTAAATCCTTCACCCGGGGACCAGTTCAATAGTTACTCTACCGATATCTGCGGCTTACGCCGAGCACCCCTGGCGATGTAAAGTCTACAACGTAGTTGAAAACTTACAAGTGTGAAGTCCGTCAGGCATATGAAAAAAAAAGGCTTGTATACACAATATTTAACATTTATGGCTGAATAAATGTACTGAGGATATCCTGAAAACCGCTTCAGACAAGCGTTCAGACGAAAAACACATTACAGCTCAAAGACAAATTGAGAGATGAAAAAAAATTCCAGGATAAATCCTAATTTTACTCAATGATACAAATTCGAGTGAATTTTTAGCCCGGAATGCTGTCTCCCCGCAAGTGTCTGGGCGCGAACCGGACGCATGATAAAACCCATCGCATTACCTTCATCAGCCGCTTTGACCAGTTCGGCATGTTCATCTTCCGTTAATTCTTCCGCCAGCCAGCCAATAACGACGCTGTAATTACCCGTGCGCAGCGCACGAATCATCGATTCCAGCGTATTGCAGGGGGAGAGCTGACTAATTTGCATGACTTTCGTCAATGGAAGTCCAGCTGACTGCACCCACTCCCGGCTTAATTTTTGCTGAGGCGTCAGCCACAGCTGCCAGCGTGATTGTTGCCCTAACTGTTGCAGCAGGGGAAGCAGCAGCAGTTGTGTCATCATGGGCTGGTCCTCGCGATAGACAACTTCACTGATAAGCCCAGCGGTTGCGTTCTCTGATGAAACGCGCGCAATGTTGCTTGATGTGGAAGAGAACGACGATGAACGATTTGCATAGCCTGAAGTGTACATAATCAATCCAGCCCTGTGAGTTACTGTATGGATATACAGTAACCCTGCCATCAACAAAGATCAACCTTATTTTCGGAAACAGGTTCGCAATTTTTAGTCGTCGTCACGGGAAAAATAAAATTCATCTTGCCCCATACGCATAAGTTGCCTATTTTCGTCATTAACGGATCCGCTACTGAAAATCATTTGCTTACGTTATGATTTAAAAAGGATTTTTATGAAAGAGCTTTCTTATGCAAGGATCTATAAATCGCAGGAATATCTGGCTTCTCTGGGGACAATTCACTATCGCTCACTGTTTGGTGGCTACAGTCTGACGGTTGGCGATACGGTCTTTGCCATGGTCGCTAATGGTGAGCTGTATCTTCGCGCCTGTGAGCAGAGCGCCCAGTATTGTGTACAAAATTCTCCTGTCTGGCTGACATTTATTAAGCGCGGACGTCCTCTTGTACTTAATTATTACCAGGTGAACGATGCCCTGTGGCAAAACCAGCAGCAGCTGGTGTCGCTATCGCGATATTCGTTGGATGCAGCGGTTAAGGAAAAACAGAGTCGCTTTGCCCAGCATCGTCTGCGGGAATTGCCGAATATGACGTTTCATCTGGAGACTCTGTTGAATGAAGCTGGAATTAAAGATGAGGGGACCATGCGTTCGTTGGGAGCACAAATGTGCTGGCTGAAACTTCGGCAAAATAACCCGGCTCTGACGGTAAAAGTACTCTATGCCCTTGAAGGCGCGGTAGGGGGGATACATGAAGCCGCGCTCCCGGCGACGCGTCGCCAGGAGCTGGTTGAGTGGGTAAGTTCTCTTACGCCGGAGCCGGGGTATTAGACGGCAGCACGTCAATTTGCTGCTGTAATCGCCGGATCTCTGGGAGCAGGGCGATCAATAGCCCAACTTGCTGAACGACCAGCGGCTCTTTACTGTCCGGGCGTGGTTCCAGGTGCTGAATTCGCTGCTTCAGCCCTTCTAACGCCTGATATACACGCTGCTCGTCAGCGGGTTGATGGTGAAGGGCATCATCAACATAGCAAACAGCGTCATCCAGCAATGCCAAAACGTCTGGATTGGTCAGCTGTTCGCGATGTGCGCCCAGCGCAGAAATATAGCTGGTAAACGTATGGTTGAGACACAGTAAACGGAACGCCGTTTCGCGCGTTTGGGCCGTGACATCAGGCTCGCTCGACATGTTTGACACCACGGAGGCGAGTTCAGCATCACGGTTATGCGCGTCACGGCGAGCGATACGGTAGGCCAGACGATTATCACGACCCTGATGATATTGTTCGAGAATTGCATCAAGGTAGCGGCAGTTAGCGTCAGTCGCCCGTTCAATTACCCGTGGTAGGTTACGAAAACGCCAGTCTGGCCAGATGAAACTGACAGCAGCCCAGGCGATAGCACAGCCAATTAGCGTATCGATGACACGCGGCAGCGCAACCTCAAAACCTTCGCCGAGCAGGTTAAAGCACAGTAACACCAGCAGCGTGATAAACATGGTGGCGTGTGCATACTGGACGTTGCGAAAGGCAAAAAACAGTACACCAGTGATCACCAGGAGTATCAGCTGCCCTTCGAGAGAGGGCACAAACCACAGGATCGGTAAACCAATGGCAATCCCAACCAACGTGCCGATAATCCTGAGCGCCAGGCGATGTCGGGTGGCGTTGTAGTTTGGCTGACAGACAAACAGGCTGGTCAGCAAGATCCAGTATCCGTGATTCATGCCGGTTATCTGGATAATGGCATAACCAACACAGAGCACTAACGACATGCGAACGGCATGGCGAAACAGAGCAGACTCAGGGGTGAAATTACGGCTCAGGCGTAACCAGATATCACTGAATCCATGGGGACTGTCATCGGCAAGCTGATTTTCAGACTCATTGCGCGAGAGTACCTGAGCCTGTTCAGACTCTATGGTAGCAAGCTGTGCGTCGATTGCCCGTAGGTTTGACAGTAAAAAGCCCAGCGTATTGAGCAGGTCGGCAGGTTCACCATTGGCGCGCATGCGCTCAAGTGCGGCATCTATATGAGTGAAGACGCGCTCAAAGTGCGGATCGTGCTGGTAAGGTGTGCGTAATAAAATACAACGAGACAATTGTGAACAGGCTTGCCCTTGCATCGACATCAACCGCTGGAAACGGAACATCACATCGCTGTGACGGAAATGATCGCGTAGCGTTTGATACTGAATATGTGAGGAGCTTGCGCGTTCATGAATATCCTGCGCCACAAAATAGTAATGTAGCGTGCGACGTGTTCCTCGTTGTCCACGGTCACCGCGCAGGCGCGTCAACAGCGACACTTTAGTCTGATTCAGCGTTGCCATCAGTTGGCCATTCGCGAGAGCTAAATCATACAACGGTGCCTGGCTTTCATCTTCTATGTCGGGGTCAAAAAGACGCGATTTCAGTTCCAGGTAGTGCGCTAACTGTTCGTAGCTGCGTGCAAGATTGTCCTGTAAGGGGCGGATGGGGAACAGAAGATGACCGGTGAGCGTCAGCAGGTTATACCAGATAGCGCCAGCGAGCAGCAGGATGGGTTGTTGATACCACTGATCGTAAAGCGAGGTGCCCAGCATCGTGTAAATGGCGATCAGCAATGCACCAAAAGCAATAGTTGCATAGCGCTGGCCTAATCCCCCCAGCAGAATAAAGCCGCTGGTGGAAAGCGTTAAACCAATAGCAAACAGCCATGGCCATGGGAAGAGCAGTTCAACGGAGGCTGAGGCAATAAAAAAGCACACCAGTGTGATGATTAAATTGCGCAGTCGGCCTGCGAGACGATCGTCCAGATCGGTAAGTGCGGCAGCGACCATACCTAGCGTGAGTGGGATAGTCAGCTTGACGTCACCCAGCCACCAGGGTAGCGCCGTTGTGCCGCATAGCGCGATAAAAATCCGCACGTAGTACAGCCATGTGCTGTTCCAGGTATAGCGTTTGAGCAGAGGACTTAACATAAAGGCCATCGGTCCTGATTATTCAAAACGACGACGTGCATTGGCTTCACGCGCTGCACGGGCAACTTCTACTGAAACCACCCGGCGACCCACCGGCCAGAGCGCAATGGCAGCGATTTTAAAGTTCGCAATGCCAACCGGAATACCAATAATCGTTATGCACTGGGCAATACCAGAGATAATGTGCATCAGGCACAACCACCAGCCGAAGAAAATCAGCCAGAAAATATTGAGCACGGTGCCGCCGGTATTTAACAGGACGCTTTTACCGGCCGGATTCAGTTCATCGACATGAATCGCTTCGTTACCATAGGGAAACAGCGAAAGTCGGGTTATCTCCCAGCATGAACGGGTCAAGGGTAAAGTAAAAATAAGCACGACACTGACCAGCGTTGCCAGTAACCAGGCCAGGGTGGTGGCGAACCCCCCAAGCACAAAATTTAAAATATTCAGAACAGTACGCATAAACCCTCGGTTAACTCTGGTTTTCTGTGAATTCGGCAATTGTAACGTTTTTTTGGGCTGGAGCACGTTTTCTCTGGCGGTTACACTGATAAGCAAACCTCTTCGTGTGGATCCGCTTGAGTCTTATGGAACTGAAAGCAACTTCTCTTGGAAAACGTCTGGCACAACACCCTTACGATCGGGCCGTTATTCTCAATGCCGGGATTAAAGTTTCCGGCGATCGTCACGAGTATCTTATTCCCTTCAATCAGTTACTGGCTATTCATTGCAAACGCGGCCTGGTATGGGGCGAGCTGGAGTTTGTACTCCCGGATGAGAAGGTGGTTCGTCTTCACGGTACAGAGTGGGCGGAAACCCAGCGCTTCCATCATCATTTGAATGCGCTCTGGCAACAGTGGAGCCAGGAAATGAGTGACATTGCTGCCGGGGTTTTACAGCAGCAATTGGATGCGATAGAGGCGCGTACTAGTGAAAGTAAATGGCTGACGCGCGAACAAACGTCAGGGCTGCAGCAGCAGATTCGCCGTGCCTTTGCCGCGTTACCGCTCCCGGTTAATCGGCTGGAGGAATTTGAAAATTGCCGGGAGGCGTTACGTCAATGCCAGGCATGGTTGAAAGACATTGAAGCCTGTCGCTTACAGCACAATCAGGCGTACACCGATGCAATGCTGGAAGAGTATGCCGAGTTTTTCCAGCATATTGAATCTTCGCCGTTGAACCCTGCTCAGGCGCGCGCGGTGGTGAATGGTGAGCAATCATTGTTGGTACTTGCAGGTGCTGGAAGCGGTAAAACATCTGTGTTGGTTGCCCGGGCTGGTTGGTTGCTTGCACGAGGAGAAGCTGCACCAGAACAAATCCTGTTGCTGGCGTTTGGACGCAAAGCAGCCCAGGAGATGGATGACCGCATCCGTGAGCGTCTGCATACGGATGAGGTCACCGCACGGACGTTCCATTCACTCGCGTTGCACATTATTTCGCAAGGCAGCAAAAAAGTCCCAACGGTGAGCAAGCTTGAAAATGATGCTATCGCGCGCAACAAACTCTTTATAACAACCTGGCGTCAGCAGTGCAGTGAGAAAAAGGCTCAGGCTAAAGGCTGGCGACAATGGTTAGAAGAAGAAATGCAGTGGTCTGTACCCGAAGGTAACTTCTGGGATGACGAAAAATTACAGCGCCGTCTGGCTTCCCGGTTGGATCGCTGGGTTAGTTTGATGCGTATGCATGGCGGAGCACAGGCGGAGATGATTGCTAATGCTCCGGAGGAGATCCGTGATCTGTTCAGTAAACGCATAAAGCTAATGGCGCCGCTGCTCAAGGCCTGGAAGAGTGCCCTGAAGGATGAGAATGCCGTCGATTTCTCCGGGTTGATCCATCAGGCTATTGTCATTCTGGAGAAGGGGCGGTTTATCAGTCCGTGGAAACATATTCTGGTTGATGAATTTCAGGATATTTCCCCTCAGCGCGCCGCCCTGTTAGCCGCCTTGCGTAAGCAAAACTCGCAGACTACGCTGTTTGCCGTGGGAGATGACTGGCAGGCCATTTACCGGTTCAGCGGAGCACAGCTTTCTCTGACAACCGCATTCCAGCAAAACTTCGGCGAGGGCGATCGCTGTAGTCTGGATACGACTTACCGTTTTAATAGCCGTATTGGTGAGGTAGCAAACCAGTTTATCCAGCAAAATCCCCATCAGCTCACGAAACCGCTGAACAGTCTGACGACCGGTGATAAAAAAGCCGTCACGTTGCTCGACGAAAGCCAGTTAGATCTGTTGCTGGATAAGCTGTCGGGTTTTGTGAAAGCCGAAGAGAGAATTCTGGTGCTGGCGCGATACCATCATCTCAAACCTGCCAGCCTGGACAAAGCGGCCACCCGCTGGCCCAAGCTGCAGCTGGATTTTATGACTATTCATGCCAGCAAAGGGCAGCAGGCGGATTATGTCATTATTATGGGGCTTCATGAAGGGAATGACGGTTTCCCGGCTCCGGCTCGCGAGTCGATTATGGAAGAGGCGTTACTCCCGGCTGTTGAAGATTTTCCTGATGCAGAAGAGAGACGGTTGCTGTATGTGGCGCTAACGCGTGCGCGGCATCGGGTATGGCTACTGTTTAGCAAAGACGCGCCATCATGCTTTGTTGATGAGCTTAAGCAATTAGACGTTCCGGTGACCCGGAAACCCTGAAAAGCAGGCGGTAATTACCGCCTGCTTAGCGTTTATTTGAGGCGTTCTGCCAGATAACGGGCGTAATCCGGGATCAAGATATCCGTTGCGTCGTTGAAGTTTGGCGACTGGATAATAAAATCAGCCGTTGACACGTTGGTAGCGACTGGAATGTTCCAGACCGTGGCCAGGCGTAGCAGGGCTTTAACATCAGGATCGTGGGGAACGGCGTTGAGCGGATCCCAGAAGAAAATCAGCACATCAATTTTCCCTTCTGAAATCAGTGCACCCACCTGCTGGTCACCCCCCATTGGGCCGCTCAGCATGGCGTTGACGTCCATTCCTGTCGCGCGTTGAATTAAGTTTCCTGTTGTTCCAGTTGCATACAGAACGTGTTTTTCCAGTAATGGCTGGTGGCGTTCAACCCAGCTCATCAACATCTTTTTGCAGTGATCGTGTGCGACCAACGCAATATGTTTCTGCGCTGGCAATGTGCGAGTCGTTAATTCCATAGTACAGCTCCCAAGTTAACCTTGTTACAGAGTACTGGAAGCACTTGACGCTGCAAGAGAAAGACAAAAAAAATGCGTATACGAACATAAATGTCACGATGGGGGTTGTTTCTCCGCCCATTGTAAGAAGTTACTTCGCGTTTGTGCGTCAGCCTGTTGAAACCAATATTTTAAGCGCTGCTCGGTCAGTGTTTGCGACTGAGGCGGCACGCGATCCAGTTCTGACACCCCGGAAAGCAGCGAACTGTCATCGGCCATCATTGTGGCAAATTGCGGTAAAGACGCATGCTTAGCCGCTTTGTTATAGCGCTCTGTTTCCATTTCATAATCTACGATTTTTGCGGTGGACGTGATTGACAGAATATCCAGCTTAACCGGTATAGGCATGGAGTCCCCATCCAGCAGTTCTACGCGCGGGGCATCATCAAAATGCGTTGCATCCCGCTCGTTGCTCAGACGTGGGAGGTGGAAATTAACCTGACTGACGAGTTGGGTATCAAAGCTGATGACCAACGGAGGCGAAATATACAGACGTTCTTCGTGGCTGGACAGGCGAATGGTTTTTTCTACGCGAAACACGAGCTGGTGCCGACCATTTTCCAGCTCAATACTGTCGGCACCACGCAGTAATGAGCTGGAGACTTTTTTTCCGTCCAGTACCAGAAGGTCAATATCATTAGACAGACGTAAAGAGGTAGCAAAAACGGTTACCGGCAAACATAGGGCAATCAAGGCTGTCACAATGCCGGCTTTCATAGGTTTCTCCTGTCCAGAAAATATCTGTATAAGATGTATCTAAATTTTTCGATAATCATGTTTACTAACATATAGACATATTTTTGAGTTTAGCTCTCATGCGCCAGTATGGGATGAATGGTTGCGGGGGCAGGTTTGTCGTACACTTTGCTAAACAGCCTGGAGGAAAACGATGAAAGAGACCGATATTGCTGGCATTTTGACAACGACCCGTACGATTGCGCTGGTGGGGGCAAGCGATAAACCCGATCGTCCAAGCTATCGGGTGATGAAATATTTACTCGATCAGGGTTATCACGTTATTCCTGTTTCACCGAAGGTTGCCGGAAAAACGCTGCTGGGGCAGCAGGGCTATGCGACGCTGGCAGATGTGCCAGAGAAAGTGGATATGGTAGATGTCTTCCGTAATTCTGAAGCGGCGTGGGGTGTTGCTCAGGAGGCAATTGCCATCGGAGCGAAGACCCTATGGATGCAGCTCGGCGTGATTAACGAGCAGGCAGCCGTGCTGGCTCGCGATGCAGGGATGACGGTGGTGATGGATCGCTGCCCGGCGATTGAGATCCCGCGGCTGGGACTGGCGAAGTAAGGCTGATCTGTAGCCGAACAAAACGCACAGGCCCGATTAGCGAATCGCCATCGGGCCTGTGTTAGCATCAATTGCGCAGGCGCGGGGCCTGAAGCTGTTTTCGAATTGTTCGCGCCAGTTCATCCATCGACGGTTGCTCCGGATGTTCTTCCTGTAGCTCACTACTCAGTTGTGCTTCGGCCAGATACGTATGCACTGGCAGACCATTATCGTCTTCCATCACCACGTGATACCAGGGAGCGGCGCGAAGTTCGTCGTTAACCGCCAACTCATCGGCTGACGGTTGATCAAGCGAATATTCCGGGTCGATATCCACGACCACTCCGAGGTAACCTAACAGGGAATGGCGGACCTGCTGGCCGATACCGAATTTGCTGGCAATCATAGTCACCTCCCGGGAAATAGATACCCTCTATGTAAGGGTAATATTCCACTTTTCAAGTTACATGATGCGACAGGCAAACCCTTTCAGATACAGCCCTTCCGGGTAGGTAGCGATCACCGGGTGATCGGCGGCCTGACGGAACTGCTCTATAAATTGTACATCACGACCAGCATCTATTGCGGCATCAGCGATGATTTTCTGAAATAAATCGGTGGTCATAAGCCCAGAGCAGGAGAAAGTCAGCAGCACACCGCCCGGATTGAGCAACTGAATAGCCAGCATATTGATGTCCTTATAGCCGCGGCAGGCGCCCATCAACTGGCTTTTGTTTTCGACAAATTTCGGCGGATCCATCACGATGACGTCGAATTTCTCACCACGATCGCGATAAGCACGCAGAAGTTTGAACACATCATCACGCACGAACTCAGCTTTGCTCAGATCCAGCTTGTTCAATTCTACGTTCTGGCGGGCAATATCGAGCGCTTCCTGAGATGTGTCAACGCTGACAACCTGACGGCATCCGCCCATTAATGCTGAGACCGCAAAGCCGCCGGTATAAGAGAAACAGTTCAGCACACGCTGATTTTCCACATAACGACGCGTGGCCAGGCGGCTGTCGCGTTGATCGAGGTAATAGCCGGTTTTGTGACCATGCTGAATATCAACCAGCAGCTTCATTCCGTGCTCTTCAATTGGCAGCAGGGCTGGCGGAAGCTCACCCGTTACTGGCCCTTGAGTCAGCTCCATACCTTCTTTTTTACGTACGGCCACATCGCTACGGTCATAAATGGCGCAGTCCGGGAAAACAATTTGCAGAGCGCTAATCAGCGCGGCGCGTTGGTATTCAGCCCCCGCGCTGAGCAACTGCAACACCAGGAAGTTGCCGAAGCGGTCAATGGTGATGCCCGGCAGGCCATCGGATTCTCCGGCGATCAGACGGTAACTGTCCAGACCGTCTTTTTTCGCCAGCCAGTCACGCCATGTCTGCGCCTGCTGCAGACGACGGGTGAAGAAATCAATATCGATGGACTCAGACTTGTCGAATGTCCAGACGCGTGCACGGATCTGCGACGCGGGTGAGTACGCGCCGCGTGCTAACCATTTACCCTGATGGTCAACAATATCGATGGTTTCACCGAGGTTGGCTTTACCTTCCATACGTGCGACAGCACCGGAAAATACCCACGGATGGCGGCGCAGTAATGATTTTTCGCGCCCTTTGGCTAACACTAAACGAGGATAATGTGGAATTGTAGATTCAGTCATGCGGAGCAACCTCTCACAAACAGTGACGCGGGCTGGAGTAAAGTACCAACCTGAAACCATTAAAATAAAATGGCGCGTAGAGTAGCACAGATGGTGAGGTCAATCATCAGGGTATGGCGTTGAGCGTTTCGGCACAAAACTCAATCACAGAGGCACAGTTTCTTTTATGCCCACCGTTTACATTGCTATTTCTTAATCAGAAAAAGGAAATGCAATGAAAGCTGTCTACTTTCTGGCTACCGCCGCCATTGTTGCGTTGAGTTTTAATACCTCTGCCGCCTCGACGTTTCGCCTCAACAGCACCGACATACCCACTAACCTGAAGTTAACGCAAAAACAGGTGTTTAAGGGATTTGGCTGCAGTGGCGACAATATCTCCCCGCAACTGAGCTGGCAAAATCCGCCAACTGATGCCAAAAGTTTTGCCATTACGCTGTTTGATCCTGATGCGCCAACGGGAAGCGGCTGGTGGCACTGGACCGTTGTAAATATTCCTGCTCAGATCCACACTCTTCCTGGCGGGGCCAGCATGGATAAGTTACCCGCTGGAGCAGTTCAGGGACGCAATGATTTCGGTTATGCTGGATTCGGTGGCGCCTGTCCACCGCCGGGCGATAAACCTCATCGCTATCAGTTTACCGTGTGGGCGTTAAATACAGACGAGTTGCCAATTGACAGTAACGCCAGCGGTGCCCTAGTCGGTTTTATGCTGAACAGCCACGTGATTGCTAAAGCTGATTTAACCGCCACTTACGCAAGAAAATAAAGAGGATACTCTGGTGCAGGATGTACATTTTCGCCATAACAACCTTACCACCGCTGAGGTGCGTTCCGGCCATCTGCACCACTTGCATCGGGTTAAACTGTTTTCTGCTGCTATTTGCCATATTACGCAGGGAAGTAAGGTCATTATTCAGGATGAAAATCGTCTGGTTGCAGGACCGGGTGAGCTGATTATCATCCCGGCGAATACGCCTCTGGAGATTATTAATCAGCCGGAACAGGGAGCATTTCGCTCGGATTTGTTGTTGCTATCGACGAGCATCATTACCGCGTTTAAAAATAACTGGGTCGAGGATTTCCCTCCGGCAAAATTGACGTCGCTATGTACGCCAATGAGCAACGGACTGGCTTTTATGTGGGAAAGCTTGCTGGATGCAGTACGCCAGGACTTACCTGCAATATTGCAGGAGCATCAGGCGATGGGATTATTGCTGGCGCTACTGCATGATGGTGTGGCGGGGCCTCTGCTTATCGAGCGGCGGTTTAATCTTACTGAACAGGTGCGACAACTAATTATGTTATCCCCTGCTAAGCTATGGACAGCTCAGGAGATTGCTGGTCACCTGTCTATCAGTACCTCGACGTTACGCAGACGATTACAGATGGAATCGCAGAGTTACCGGCAGATAGTCGAGGAGGTGCGAATGTCCTGTGCGCTCTCTCAACTACAGTCGACCACGCTGCCGATTGGCGAAATAGCGTTACGCTGTGGCTATCTGTCAGGTTCACGATTTACTGCAAGATTTCGCCAGCATTACGGATGTCTGCCGAAACAGGTGCGATGAGGCCTCGGTACCTGTTCCTTCATATACGTTAATAAGGAGAACCGCAATGTCGAAAGTCTGCATAATCGCCTGGGTCTATGGCCGGGTTCAGGGGGTAGGATTTCGCTACACCACCCAGCATGAAGCACAACGGCTGGGGTTGACCGGCTACGCGAAGAATATGGATGACGGCAGCGTAGAGGTTGTCGCCTGTGGTGAAAGCGACCGGGTAGAACAACTGATGAAGTGGTTGAAAGCCGGGGGGCCGAGCAGCGCCAGGGTTGACCGGGTTCTTAGTGAACCACATCGTCCTGGCGACGAGCTAAAGGGATTTAGTATCCGCTATTAAATACATTTCACCGGTTTCGGCAGGCCGGCAATTTTAGTCGCCTGCTTGGCCGGACCTTTCGGGAACAGGCGGTAGAGATAACGGCTGTTGCCTTTCTCTTCGCCAAACTTGTTGGCCATTGCTTTTACCAGCATGCGGATAGCGGGGGAGGTATTAAACTCCAGATAAAACTCGCGGACAAAACGCACCACTTCCCAGTGTTCCGCGGAGAGCGTAATGCCTTCGTTTTCGGCGATTCTCTCCGCCAGCGCCTCGCTCCACAGCGTGGTATCTTTCAGATAGCCTTCGCTATCGGTACTGATTTCTTTACCTTCAAAGATCAACATAATTCGTCACTGCGTTAGTCAAACTGGCGGCAGTTTACCAAAAAAGAAAGCCCCGCATAAGCGGGGCTGGATAATGCGTGTGGACATCTTAATCGCGGCTGGCGAAGCCCAGAATACTCAGCAGGCTGACGAAGATGTTGTACAGCGAAACATACAGGCTAACGGTGGCACGAATATAGTTGGTTTCACCGCCGCGGATGATATTGCTGGTTTCAAACAGGATTGCGCCTGAAGAAATCAGAATGAACACCGCGCTGATTGCCAGATGTAATGCTGGCAGTTGCAGGAAGATATTGGCAACCATACCAATCAACACCACTACAACACCCGCCATCAGCATACCGCCGAGGAAGGACATATCTTTACGCGTGGTCAGCACATAGGCTGAGCAGCTGAAGAAGACCAGCGCCGTACCGCCCAGCGCCATGGCGATAACATCACCCATGCCTGCGGACAGGTATGTATTCAGCATCGGTCCCAAGATGTAGCCCAGGAAGCCAGTGAAGGCGAACGCTGACAGAATACCAACCGGTTTATCTGCCGTTTTATAGGTCAGGAACATCAGACCATACATACCCACCAGCGTCAGGATAAGTCCCGGAGAAGGTAACATCAGTACGGTACTGGCGGTCGCAGTGATCGCTGAAAACGCCAGCGTCAGGCTGAGCAGGAAATAGGTATTGCGCAGCACCTTATGCGTGCTGAGTAGCGATGTACGCTCGCGCGAAGAACTAATAATACGATCCATGAGTCACTCTCTTATGACAGATGTAATTAATGATGGAGGATAATGAAATCAAGGGGAATGACACAGCGGTTTTACCCATCTTTACGCATTTTAGCCCGCCAGACTTAAGCATATTATTTCAACAAAAGTTCCCGAACTAGATGTTAGCACTGTATGTGCAAAAATGTCAGATCGCTATCTACCAGGTAACTGAAAAATATTGCGTTATTCCTGAATCTCTCTGACAGTGACAGCGGTGTCTACATAAAACAGAGCAATAAGGTAAAGGGAATGATTCAACATAAATCGAAGATATTGACGTTTACGCTGTTGACTGTCTGTTTGATGTCTATAAACGGCGCGGCGAGGGCGGCAAATGTTCCCGCAGGAACACTACTGGCAGAAAAACAGGAACTGGTCAGAAACAACGGCAGTGAGCCGGCATCTCTGGATCCGCATAAAGTTGAAAGCAACGTTGAGTTTAATTTAATCAGCGATATGTTCGACGGTCTGGTTGCTGTCAAGAAGGATGGGTCTATCGAACCCCGTCTAGCCGCGTCCTGGGAGAATAAAGGCAACACTGTCTGGACCTTCCATTTACGCCCGGGCATAACCTGGTCAGATGGATCTGCTATTACCGCACAGGATGTCGTCTGGAGCTGGCAGCGTCTGGTTTCGCCGCAAACGGCTTCACCTTATGCTTCGTATCTGGGCAACATGCACGTTGCGAACGCGGTTGATATTGCCCACGGGAAAAAAGATCCCGCCACGCTGGGAGTCAAAGCCCTGGATGATACCACCCTGGAAATTACCCTGACGCAACCGACGGCGGCGTTTCTGGCGATGCTGGCGCATCCATCTCTGGTCCCGCTGGATAAAGTGTTGATAGGTCGTTTTGGCGATAAGTGGACCAGGCCAGAGCATTTTGTCAGCAGCGGGCCGTACAAATTATCGCAGTGGGTGGTTAATGAGCGCATCGTTGCCGAGCGTAATCCACATTACTGGGACGATCGGCATACGGTTATTAATAAAGTTACTTATTTGCCCATTAGCTCAGAGTCGGCTGACGTAAATCGCTATAAGGCCGGTGAAATCGACATAGTGTATAGCGTACCGGTTAATCAGTTCGCGCAACTGAAAAAAACGATGGGGGATGAACTGCATGTCTCGCCTCAGCTTTCAACGTATTACTATCAGTTCAATACAAACCGCGCGCCGTTTAATGATCCGCGCGTGCGCCGGGCGCTGAATATGGCGTTGGATAAAGACATCATTGCGCAAAAGGTGATGGGGCAGGGGCAGCGAGCAGCGTGGGTTATCAGCCAGCCGGAAATAGGTGGGGTGAAACTGCATGCGCCGGAGTATGCGTCATGGCCGCTCGAAAAACGTATTGCTGAAGCCAAAAAACTGCTGGCTGAAGCCGGTTTTGGTTCTGAGCATCCGCTTAGCTTAAATCTGCTCTACAACACCTTCGAAACGCACCAGCGTATTGCGATTGCCGCATCGTCGATGTGGAAGAAAAACCTTGGCGTCGAGGCGAAGCTGCAAAACCAGGAATGGAAAACCATGCTGGACACTATGCACACCGGTAATTTTGACGTCGTGCGCTATGCGTGGATAGCAGACTATGATGATGCCTCAAGTTTCCTCAATATCTTCCGGACCGGTGATAGCGAGAACACCACCAAGTACAGTAACCCCGCCTTTGATGAAGCGATGCGTAATGCGGCGAAAGCAAGTTCACTGGAAGAACGCGGCAAATACTATCAGCAGGCTGAAGACCTTTTAGGTGAGGATGTGCCCGCGATTCCGGTTTACCACTATGTCCGCACGCATCTGGTGAAGCCGTGGGTGGGGGGATTTGCGCCGGATAACCGGGGAAATTACTACACCAAAGATATGTACATCAAAAAACATTAAGCGCTATAGCCGGTATTCGTGCTGAATAAATGGTCAATTTGTTGTTATTTCAGTCGATTAACAACATTTTGGCTGTTTTTCAGGCAAACGAACACATTGGTGCTTTACAGGTCCGTTCGGGATGTTTATAGTGCGCCTCATTGGAAGCGTGGCCGAGCGGTTGAAGGCACCGGTCTTGAAAACCGGCGACCCGAAAGGGTTCTAGAGTTCGAATCTCTACGCTTCCGCCAAACATGAAAAGGGGTTACCGAAAGGTAACCCCTTTTTGCTTTATACTTTTGGCGCAAGTCAGCTGATATAAGGAGATTATGATGATAAAAGTTGGCACCTTGCTGGCGCTAAGCATTCTGTCATTGTCGGCGTACGCAGCAACGACTGGGCTAAACACTCCAGCGCCGGGCGTATTGTGCGATAAAACCATCTGTGCCGATGAACACGGTTTGTCGGTGGCATTGACCTCGAAATATCTTGGCAAGCAGCAGGGCGAAAAACTGGCAGCTGCCGGACAGTTCGATACCTCGGCTTTTACATTCCGCGGTGGCCTGTTTTGTGACACCAACGAACGTTTGTGTCGGGATGACCGCTATTTCGGCACCGACGGTAAGCGCAGCGGTAAAATAAACACCCATTACACCGCGTTACTGTTCGGAAAGGTCGACAAGCCCTGACAATCTCTGACGTGTCCCCAGCCTGTATTGCGGGGGCACTACACCACTAACTCTCAAAAATGAGAGGCCGATCCTCTGAGCAGGACTTTTGTCCTCAATCACCTCACAAACGTCTGGTTACAATCCCTGCATATCTTCAATACCCATAATTCAGGAATTGTTATGACTGCACATATTAATGCCAAGCCAGGTGATTTCGCGCCAACCGTTATTATGCCGGGCGATCCGCTCCGCGCTAAATTTATTGCTGAAAATTATCTAATGGATTACCGCGAAGTCACCAATGTACGTAATATGCTGGGTTATACCGGTTTATATTTTGGGCAACCTGTTTCGGTGATGGGACATGGAATGGGCATTCCTTCAATGACGCTTTATGCCCATGAACTGGTACATGATTTTGGTGTGCAAAGAATTATTCGCGTCGGCAGTTTAGGGGCAACACAACATCATGTCAAAATGCGCGATATTATCCTGGCCGTCGCCGCCGGAACGGATTCAGTCACAAATTTAAAACGTAGCGCAGGCTATGCGATGGCAACATCCGCCTATTTCCCATTATTGCAGCAGGCGTGGACGCTGGCACAGAAGGCCTGTATCGATATTAAAGTCGGCAATGTTTTCAGCGGCGATCTTTATTACGATCCTGACGAAAATTTAATACCGGCACTGGAAAAATTCGGTGTGCTCGGTGTGGATATGGAAGTAGCAGGCTTATACGCTTTAGCGCATCAGTTTAATATTGAAGCGCTGGCTATTTTAACTGTCTCCGATCATTGCCTGACCGGAGAAGAAACAACCGCAGAAGAACGACAATTGACCTTTAACAACATGATTGAGTTGGCGCTAAATACTGCTGTTACCGCTTAGTTCCGGCTTTTAATTGAACCAATCAGAGATGGCATTATATGAAGAATAAAATAGCACTTACGCTGATTAGTTTTCTGGCAAATTTTATTATGGCAGGGTTTGCCAGTCAGTTCGGTATGCTAATCGAACCGATTGCAGTACGCTACGGTGCCGATGTGAATACCGTTGCTTCGATATTTTCGTTGCTCAATGGTGGAGCATTAGCCGGCACCATCGCCGCCTTTTTCCTGATTGAGAAAATCGGTGTGAAGCGTATGACGCTCATTATCTATTCGATAGTGTTCCTTTGCGCTCTGGTAATGCATTTAAGCCCTGGCTTATGGCCTGTGATGGTCGCCATGACCCTGGTGGGTTTTTGCGGTGGTATCGGTCTGTGCGTGGCGGGAACGATTGTGGTATCGGTCTGGCAGGATCGTATTCAAAGTACGATGCTGGTGGTGCAGGACGCCACTTTCAACGTTGCGGGCGTGGTTTTTCCGCTGATCACGACCTTCGCCCTGACGCACAATATGTCGTGGAGTTACAGCTATCTGAGCGTAGGTATGGTGGCCTTACTCACGCTGGGCGTTGTGGCGCTCACCCGCTTTACTGCCTGCGAGACGGCGCCCACGGCAGATCGGACAGACAAGGTAAAATCGGAGTGGAATCCAGGGATCATCAGCGGAGGCATTGGCCTGTTCTTAGGTATGCTGGCGCTGTACACCTTCCTGACCTGGGCACCATTATTTGTGAAGAACAAATTTGGCATTCCCTTTGAAGAAGCAGGAAATATTATTACGCAATACTGGGGCGCTGCGCTGGTCGGGGCATTAGTATCAACCGTCATTGTTTCTCGGGTGAAGATACATTATTTCCTGCTAAGTATTATTTTGCTGGCTAGCATTATTACCACAATTATCGTCACGAAGGATAATATCTCCGGGCTTGATTATCTGGCATACAGTTACGGGTTTGTCTGTGCTGCGTTGTATAACTCATTTATTGCCTATGGTGTTTCTTTCGTGAAGCGTGCGAGCAGTCAGAACGTTTCTTATATTTTAATTAGCGGCAGTGCCGGGGCCATGTTTAGTCCGGCGATCAGCGCGCTCATGGAAAAAACAATGGGATTGCAGAAAATTATGTACGCGATACCGGTGTTGTATTTAATTATCTTTGTCATGTTGATGGTGACATTAAAACTCAAACGTAATTAAAAGCACTGATAACACTTACCTCTTTAATTAAATAGCCAGTCGCCACACCATTTATATGGTGGGGCGATACTCAACCTTACTCAAAGGAATTGAAAAATGCTGAAGAACAATAAGTTAATGATTAAAAAAACAATCCTGGGTGCAGTAGTGGCAATGAGCTGTATGCAAGCATTCGCGGCTGACTATACTGATGGCAACATCCGTAAAAATGATTTTAACTGGATGCAGATGAACTTAATGCAAAGTGTGGACGCGAAAGTGCCATATGGTATTCGCAATGACACCTATCTGGAACTGGAGTTTGGTGCACGCTCTGGCATTATCGATCTGTACGGTTATGTGGATTTTTTTGATATTTTGGATCGCGATCAGGACGATCGTCACGGCGGTGATAACTTCTTTGCCAAGATATCTCCGCGTTTTTCCCTGGACGCCATTTTTAATAAAGATTTATCCGTTGGGCCGTTTAACGAATTCTATATTGCAACGGTAAATAACATTGGCGACCGGGAATTATTTGAACATTACGTTGGCCTGGGTACAGATGTGAAGGTCCCGTGGTTTGGTCTGGTGGGAATGAACATCTATGCGCACTATGTTCGTGAAAACTACGGTGCGGATAACGAAGGAAAGTGGGATGGCTATATGTTCTCGACTAACTGGTCGACGCCATTCTATACCTTTGCCAACGGCAGTTATCTGAACTATCAGGGGTACTTTGACTACCAGTTCGCCGCGAATAAGATTGCTAATCAACCGTTATACAGCAATAACGCGATTGAATGGTATAACGGTATCTACTGGCATTCAGAGCATTATGCAGTCGGTTATGGCCTGAAGTATTTCCGTAACATGGCATTGATGGAAAACCACGGCGGAGCAGGGCGTACCACCGGGCTCGGTCACTATTTCAGCCTCACCTATAAGTTCTGATTGCGCCGAAATGACACACCAATGTTCTGTTAACGAGCGTTGGTGTGTCAGTCAATGATGTCATTGCCGAGAAATTTACGCAGCCCATCCAGATCCTTAATTTCCAGTCCTTGCTTCGTTCGCGTTACCAGCCCGGCATCCGTCAGCGCTTTAACCGCCCGCCGATAGACCCGGTCGGTAGTACCGAATCGCTCAGCTTCCTGGTATTTTTTATGGAAACCATCCATCGGCTGCTTGTTCTGATGCTGGCGATACAGGTCATACGCCACGTTATGTACGATAGGATAGAGCATCCGGTGCAGGAAGATTTCCAGCATATCCTGATAATCAATCGCCATTGCACTGGCAAAAAATATCGCCAGTCTGGGGTGCTGATTTAGCGCTTCTTCCAGACGGTCACAGCTGCACACCGCTACGGTCAGTGGTTCTTCCGCGACGATATCAAGCTGGCAGCGATACCCGGTAAAAAACTCCATTTCACCAAACAGCTGCTCGTCGCATTCCATGGCGCCCAACTGGAATCGGCGACCATTCTCCGCGCTGTAACGCAGCGAAATTCTTCCGGATTGCACCATGATCAGTCGATCGACAACCTGTCCCTGGCGGTATAGATACTCATCTTCCTGGATAATCTGTGTTTCAGAGAGCAGTTCCTGAAATATCTTCTCAATCAAGGCATCATCCTGCTGCCAGATGTTGTGAAAACGACCTTTCGTGAGGGGTTTAAGCTGCATGACTCAACGTCTTATTGTTTGAGATAATTCTTATCTCAGAATGTATGTCATCTGCTGGGCAATGTCATTAAGAGCCCGGGGCGGATAATAAAAGGACCAGCACCATGCTGGTCCTGACACACTACGGATGGCTGATAAAGCGAGACAGGCGCTGGCGCAGCAGGCGGTTTTCCTGGCGTAACTGAGCGTTCTCCTCCAGCAACGTCAGCGCAACGGCAATCCCTGGCCAGTCAAGTTCCAGCTCCTGACGCAGGCGCACCGCGCGACGCATGACTGTCAGCGCATGATCGTCAAACGTCTCGTCTTCATGGGGTTCTATCACCCCTAAGCCGACAATCTCATGCAGTTCTTCTTCTGACACACCGGTGTACAGACAAAATTCGGTAATGGTAAAAGTGACGGTAACGTTAGCCATTATGCTTTCCCCCACTCTTTGCGCGGATCAAAGGCCTTTTGTGCATCCGCCAGTTGTTGCCACAGGGCGGCACTGGCGTCGTCAGGTTTCGGTGGCATGACTATTTTGATCACCGCATACAAATCGCCGGTATGTTTTTTACTTACCAGACCCTTGCCTTTAATGCGGAGTCGCTGGCCGGCCTGGCTGTCCGCAGGAATGGTCAGCAGGATGCTCTCTTTCAACGTCGGAACGGTTACTTTCGCACCCAGCGCAGCTTCCCACGGCGCGAGGGGAACGACAACTTCCAGATCCTGATTAACAATATCGAACAGCGGATGCGGCGCAATATGAATCACCAGCCACAAATCACCGTTCGGCCCACCGTTTTCGCCGGGGGTACCCTGGCCTTTCAGACGGATACGCTGACCGTTACCGACGCCAGCCGGAATTTTCACATTCAGCGTTTTAGGAATTTCTCGTTCTACCATGCCAAACGCATTATAGACTGGCAGGTTGTAACTGATAGTGCGGCTATGCTCAGTAAGCGTTTCTTCGAGGAATACGGCAACTTCAATTTCAATGTCGTGCCCGCGGCTGGCAGGGCGCTGGCGCGACTGGTGCGCACGCTGGCCAAAAATGGAGGAGAAGATATCGTCGAAATCTTCGGCGCTGTAGCTTTGATTCTCTCCTTGCTGGAATTGACGGCTGAACTGTGGGTCGTTGCGGTGCTGCCACAGCTGGTCGTACTCGGCGCGTCGCTGCTCATCACTCAATACTTCCCAGGCTTCTGCAACCTCTTTAAACCGGGCCTCTGCGTCAGTCTCTTTGCTGACATCAGGATGATATTTACGGGCGAGTCGACGATAGGCGGTCTTGATTGTCTTGAGATCGTCTGTCGGTTTCACGCCCATAATGGCGTAATAATCCTTTAATTCCATAGCGTTCTCTCGTGTAAATCAACACTTGCAGAAGGTGAACCCTGACAACAGGTATCACCGCTAAGTTTAGGGTAATCCTGATAACGGCGAATGCCAACCGGGAAGGGAGGATATTGCGATAAACGATGCAGGCATTGCACCACCAACAGCGCAGTCGAGGTTACGGCATCTGTTGTGTGGTGCGAAAAATGAGATTAGCTAAACATCAGGATTTGCTTATCAGGAAGCGGACCGTATCAGCATAGTTTTGCACGAATGCATTAAGATCATCTGACTTCAGTCCTTTTGGATTGATCATATATTTTCCGTTGATAAAAATGGCGGGCACACCGGTTAAATCAACTGCCTTCGCCATTTCTTGCTGCTTAGCGGTCAGTGATTTCACGGCAAAGCTATTCCATGCCGCATCATAATCGCTGGCGCTGACGCCCGCGCTGATAAATACGTTACGAATATCGTCCGCTGTTTTAACGGTTTGTTTTTTCTGAACGGCATCAAAAAGCAACGGCTTAACTTTATCTTGTACGTTCAACAGCATGGCGACGGACCAGGCGTGGGTCATGTCTTGCCCCAGCGGACCTAAAAAGTCGACGTGGTATTCGGTGAGTTTGACATCTGCAGGCAATACTTTTTTCACGTTATCAGTGATTTCAAAAACTTCATCGTACTGATAACAGGAAGGGCAATAGAATGAGAAAAACTTCAGTGCGGCTGGAGCGGAAGCGACAGGTTTTTCCAGTGAGATATACTCTTTGCCGTCGGTAAATGATGCTGCCTGAGCGCTAACTGTAAAAAGTAACCCAATCAGGGGTAATAAATATTTTTTCATTTCCATATACTCTAAATAACATTTAATAAACAAATTATCTGCTAATGAATACGTTATTCATTGCGTCTGAATATAATAAGGAAATTCTCTGGAAATGCGCTGACCCTTACTTTCATTTACGCATCAGTACGTGGTGGGCATTATCTGTGTGCTGTCATGGAAATATCTTTTGGCATTCTTCGTAAATAGTGAATGATAACTTGCGTGATATTTTCAGGGGTGTTTTTAGCAATGTTATAGTGTAATAAATAAAGGCGGGAATATGATTAATTATCATTTCGTTTTTAAAGCGTGAATTGCAGGTTGTTGCGTTAAGTTCTACAAATAACTCCGTAGATTTTCTTTTTCTTGTCGCGCGTGAATGAATAGGGTAAGTGTCAGAGATGAGCAACCCAAATGGATATCGCTATGATTGACCACCTGGATCACCTGGTACTAACCACCAATCATGAAGAGGCTTGCGTTCGTTTCTATGTCGAGCTTTTAGGCATGAGGCTGGAAACCTTCGCGCAAGGTCGGAAAGCCTTCGTCTTTGGCAATCAGAAAATCAATCTCCACATTCGGGGAAAAGAGTTTGAACCCAAAGCCTACGCGCCAACGCCGGGGGCGCTGGATTTATGTTTTATCACCACGCGTACGCTGGAAGAGGTGATGGAGACGTTTCAAACCCACGGAGTCGAGATTATTGAAGGGCCCGTTGCACGTACCGGTGCGACAGGACCTATTCGCTCGGTGTATGTCAGGGATCCCGATCTCAATCTGATTGAAATCGCGGTATATCCAGCAGATAGCAGGACATAACTTTACAGCGGAAAGGTTGCCAAAACCTGGCGAGTGGTTAAGATAACTCGCATCAATGAGTGAGGGTATAATGGCGAAACGTCAACGGATGGGATGGTGGTTCCTCTGTCTGGCATGTGTTGTGGTGATGGTTTGCACCGCACAACGCATGGCGGGCTTGCACGCGTTGCAGATGGATACCGCCGTTACAAGCGTTGTCGCCAGCGCACAAGTGCAGACCGATGAGGCCTCACCCGTTACCCCTTGTGAACTGAGTGCGAAATCATTACTGGCTGCGCCACCCGTATTGTTTGAAGGTGCTATTCTGGTGCTGTGCCTGCTGCTGTCGTTGCTGGCGCCAGTACGGGCGTTTCGTCTACCTTTTTTCCCACCGCGAGCCATCTCGCCGCCCACTCTCCGGGTGCATCTCCGATTTTGCGTCTTCCGTGAATGACAGAACAGCCGTTGCTGACTGTTAGATAATTATTCACGGAGAAAAACTATGATGACTGTTTTCAGACAGGCGCTGCTCTGTCTGTTATTGCTATGGCTGCCCGTATCCTGGGCGGCTGAACCCGGCTGGCTGCGTTCACCCGATAACGATCACGCCAGCGTGCGGTTACGCGCTGATACGTCCGCAGGCGGAGAAACCCGTCTGTTGCTGGATGTCAAACTGGAGGACGGCTGGAAAACCTACTGGCGTTCTCCGGGCGAGGGAGGCGTTGCACCTGCTATCGCCTGGAAAGGGGAAATGCCCGCGGTCGACTGGTCCTGGCCAACCCCTGCTCGTTTTGAGGTCGCCAATATCACTACTCAGGGGTATCACGATAAGGTGACGTTCCCGATGGTGGTGCGCGGTAGAGCGCCCGCCACGCTCAGCGGCGTTTTGACGCTATCCACCTGTAGCAACGTTTGCCTGTTGACGGATTTTCCTTTTTCCGTGAAGCCCACAGCCCAGGACCCGACTTTTGCACATGACTATGCTCAGGCGATGGGACAGATCCCACTTGCCAGCGGCCTGACCGATGTTCTGAGCGCTGGCGCACGGGCGGGAGAGTTAGTCGTCGAGGCTCGCCGTGCGGGAGGCTGGACTGAACCAGGGCTGTATCTGGATGCTGTTGATGATGCGGATTTTGGCATGCCGCAAATTCATGTTGAGGGGGATACGTTACGCGCTACGGTACCTGTACATGACGGTTGGGGAGAAGGCGCGCCGGATCTGCGTGGTAAGTCAGTCACGCTGGTGCTGGCAGATAACGGTGTTGCCCAGGAGAGTCGTCTTGCGATTGGCGAAGCCCCGGTTGTTGAGAACGCCTCACTCCCACTGTGGCAAGTGGTGCTCATGGCACTGCTGGGTGGTTTGATCCTCAATCTGATGCCTTGTGTGTTACCGGTTCTGGGCATGAAGCTGGGCTCTATTTTGCTGGTCGAGGAAAAAAGTCGTCGCCAGATCCGTCGTCAGTTCCTCGCATCGGTAGCCGGAATACTGGTCTCGTTTATGGCACTGGCGCTATTGATGACGGTGCTGCGTTTAACCAATCAGGCCCTTGGCTGGGGGATCCAGTTTCAGAATCCGTGGTTCATTGGCGTCATGGTGCTAGTGATGCTGACGTTCAGCGCCAGCCTGTTCGGGTGGTTTGAATTCCGACTCCCTTCTGCAATGACCACCACGCTGGCGACTCACGGCGGCAACGGACTGTCGGGACATTTCTGGCAAGGTGCATTTGCGACACTGCTTGCCACGCCGTGCAGTGCCCCGTTTCTGGGAACGGCGGTGGCGGTAGCATTGACTGCTTCGCTGCCGACGTTGTGGGGATTGTTTATCGCACTTGGGCTGGGGATGAGCTTACCGTGGCTGCTGGTGGCCCTGCGTCCCGGTCTGGCGCTGCGTTTGCCGCGGCCAGGGCGGTGGATGAATATTTTGCGGCGTCTGCTTGGCGTGATGATGCTGGGTTCGGCTATCTGGCTTGCGACGTTGCTGCTCCCACACTTAGGGTTTAGCGGACAAAGTAGCGCTAAAGAAAGCGTGAACTGGCAACCGCTAAGCGAGCAGGCGATTGAGGATGCGCTGGCGCAACATAAGCGCGTGTTCATTGACGTCACAGCCGACTGGTGCATCACCTGTAAGGTAAATAAATACAACGTGTTGCATAAAGAAGACGTACAGGCCGCATTGCAACAGCCGGATGTGGTGGCGCTGCGCGGCGACTGGACACTCCCTTCTGAAGCTATTACCGAATTTCTAAAAAAACGCGGCCAGGTTGCTGTGCCGTATAACCAAATTTATGGCCCCGGTCTGCCGGATGGCCAGGCGTTACCCACGTTGTTAACCCGCGATGCGGTACTGCAAACGTTGAATGATGCCAAAGGAGTAACCCCATGAAAATGATGATTGTTCTGTTGTTAACCCTGTTTTCTGCCGTCAGTATCGCGAAAGAGCCTGCGCCGTTTACCCCGGAACAGGAAAAGCAAATTGAAGCATTAATTCAGGAAGCCTTGTTTAACGATCCCAACAGCCCGCGGATTGGCGCGAAGCAGGCGAAACTGACCCTGATAAACTTCACCGATTACAACTGCCCATACTGCAAGCAGTTGGATCCAATGCTGGAAAAAATTGTGCAGAAATACCCTGACGTGGCGGTAGTGATTAAACCGCTGCCGTTTAAAGGTGAAAGTTCGGAACTGGCGGCGCGGACCGTGCTGACGACATGGCATGAGCATCCGCAACAGTCCCTGGCATTACATGAAAAATTGATGCAGAAGAAGGGCTATCATACCGACGTCAGTATCAAACAGGCGCAGGAAAAAGCGGGGGCCAGTCCGGTGACGCTGGACGCCCAAAGTGCTGAAACGCTGAGCACTAACCTGCAACTGGCGCGACTGGTGGGGGTGCAGGGAACCCCGGCAACGATTATTGGTGATGAACTTATTCCCGGCGCGGTGCCGTGGGAAACCCTTGAGGAAGTAGTAAAAGAAAAACTGGCGGCGGCCAATGCTCAGTAAACTGCGCCGCTGGTTGCGCGAAGGGCTGATCTTACTGGCACTGTTGGCGGGGGCAATGTTGCTGATGGATGTCTGGCGCGCGCCGCAGCTCCCTGCCTCCTTTGACAGCACGCCTTTACAAACACTGGATGGTGAAACCGTCACGCTGGCGGCGCTCAGCAAAGACGAGCCGGTGTTGCTTTATTTCTGGGCGAGCTGGTGCGGCGTATGCCGCTTCACGACGCCGGAAGTCGCCAGGCTGCGTTCGGAAGGGGAAAATGTGATGACCATTGCGTTACGTTCCGGAAATGAAGCTGAGGTATCTCGCTGGCTGTCGCGTAAAGGCGTGGACTTTCCGGTCATCAATGATGCGAACGGGGCCATTTCCCGCAGTTGGGCAATCAGCGTCACGCCAACGCTGGTGGTGATGTCACAAGGTCGGGTAGTATCAACCACCAGCGGCTGGACCAGCTACTGGGGCATGAAACTTTGGTTGTGGTGGGCGAAAACGTTCTGATAAATGTGCCGGGGAAACCCGGCATTTTTTATGGCGTCGCCCTCCCTAGGAAGGCATATTTTGTTGCCTGACGAAGCAAACACGGTGATTAACGTCCAGAATCAGTCATCTTCTCTTTTCCAGGAAAGTGCAACATGACGAGTTCTTTAGCGTTCGGACCCGCTCTGGTGGTGATGATTGCCGTCACATTTGTCCTCGCCGGGATGGTGAAAGGCGTTACGGGTATGGGGTTACCCACCGTGGCTATGGGGATCCTCGGATCGCTTATTTCGCCGGTTGCCGCGGCGGCCATGCTGTTATTGCCTTCGCTGATAAGCAATTTGTTCCAGTTTGGCGGAGGTGGAAATACACGCCAATTACTCAAACGACTGTGGCCAATGCTGCTGACAGTAGTGGTGGCGACACTGCTTGCCAGCGCCTGGATTACCGGTGGTGACACCACCCGAACCCAGTTTGCACTCGGCGTAGCGCTGGTGGCCTACGCTATCTGGACGCTGGCGGGAAAGAAAATCGCGGTGGCCCCGCAGCGTGAAAAACCGTACTCCCTCGTTATTGGATTTGTGACCGGCTTATTGACCGGCGGAACCGGGGTGTTTGTGATGCCCGCCGTGCCCTGGATCCAGTCCCTCGGCTTTGAGAAAGATGAACTGGTGCAGGCGCTCGGGATCTCTTTTGCCTTTTCGACCCTGGCATTGGCGCTGGGTCTGTGGTGGCACAACGCGCTGCCCATACAATCGTTAAGTTTGTCGGCTTTGGCCATTGTTCCTGCGCTGATTGGCCAATGGATAGGTACCCGTGTGCGAAGGGTTATTTCTCCGCTCGTGTTTAAACGCTGTTTTCTGTTTTGTCTGGTCGGGTTGGGTACAGAGATGATGCTGCGTGCTGTGTGACCGGTGCGGTGACTTTGCGCGACTTTCATGGCATCGTTAATTCAGAGATTCAGGGCCAATGAGGTCGTTATGGCATCCGTGATGTTACATGAAGAAGAGGGCGATCTGGAGTCGAAAATGGCACTCACTGCGGCAGTGATGGCCGATAAATCGCGCTCGCGTATGTTGTGCGCCCTAATGGATGGCTGCGCCTGGACTGCAACTGAGCTCAGCGCGGTGGCGGATATATCCGCGTCGACCGCCAGCGCGCATCTGGCGCGTCTGTGCGAACAACGTTTTGTTGTCGCGTTGGCGCAGGGCAGACATCGTTATTTTCGTCTTGCAGGTTCCGATATCGCTGAACTGCTGGAACGCCTGATGGGCGTTGCGTGGGCGACATCAACGCCCCGCAGAATCACTACACCGCCAGGTTTGCGCCATGCCCGCACCTGCTACGACCATCTCGCCGGAGAGGTCGCGGTGAGGTTGTTCGATACGCTGGTTTCCCGTCAGTGGTTAACGCCGGATGGTGAAACGCTGACTCCTCTTGGCCTGGAAAAGCTGGCACAGATGGGGATTGTCCTGGCGGCGGGCTCATCCCGGCGGAAGTTAACCTGCGGTTGTCTGGACTGGAGCGAACGACGTTATCATCCTGGTGGTGTGCTTGGCGCAACGCTGCTGCGCTGGTTCACTGAACAGCGATGGATAAAAACCGAACAGGGCAGCCGCCATGTCATCTTCACACCTCTTGGCATTCGTAAACTCGAAACCGAGTTTGGTGTTAAAACGACACGCTAGATGGTCTGTTTTGCGAAAGCGTTCCCGGAAATATGTCATATTTCTGTCACACTCTGTTGTGATTGATAACAACAAGAGGTCGTAGGGATGAATAAATCGTTAATCGCCACAGCCGTGGCAGGGGCTGTCTTATTGTCAACCGCCGCGCAGGCGCAGACCGCGCCGGAAGGCTATCAGCTTCAGCAAGTATTGATGATGAGTCGGCATAACTTACGCGCACCTTTAGCCAATAATGGCAGCGTTCTTGAGCAGTCCACCCCCAAACAATGGCCAGAATGGGATGTCCCCGGTGGGCAACTCACTACTAAAGGCGGTGTGCTGGAAATCTATATGGGCCACTACATGCGAGAGTGGCTGGCAGAGCAGGGGATGGTGAAATCGGGCGAATGCCCGGCACCGAACACGGTCTATACCTATGCTAACAGCCTGCAGCGTACGGTCGCCACGGCGCAGTTCTTTGTCACCGGTGCTTTCCCTGGTTGCGATGTTCCGGTCCATCATCAGGAAAAAATGGGCACCATGGATCCCACCTTTAACCCGGTGATCACCGATGATTCCGCCGCCTTCAGCCAGCAGGCCGTTCAGGCCATGGAGAAAGAGCGCAGCAAAATGCAGCTCAACGATAGCTATCAGTTGCTTGAGCAAATGACCGACTACAAAGACTCTCCGTCCTGCAAAGAAAAACAGCAGTGTTCCCTGACCGATGCCAAAGATACGTTTAGCGCGAAGTACCAGCAGGAGCCAGGCGTTTCGGGGCCGCTGAAGGTGGGGAATTCGCTGGTTGATGCCTTCACGCTGCAATATTACGAAGGCTTCCCGATGGAAAAAGTTGCCTGGGGCGAGATTAAATCCGATCAGCAGTGGAAGGTTCTGTCGAAGCTGAAAAACGGCTATCAGGATAGCCTGTTCACCTCCCCGGAAGTGGCGCAGAACGTCGCCAAACCACTGGTGAAATATATTGATAATGCGCTGGTTACTGAACGTGCGAAAGCACCGAAAATAACCGTGCTGGTGGGGCATGATTCAAATATCGCTTCGCTGCTCACCGCGCTGGATTTTAAACCGTACCAGCTTCACGATCAGAACGAGCGTACGCCGATTGGCGGGAAGATTGTCTTCCAGCGCTGGCATGACAGCAATGCAAATCGTGATCTGATGAAAATCGAGTATGTGTATCAGAGCTCGCAGCAGTTGCGTAATGCAGACGTTCTGACGCTGAAATCCCCGGCGCAGCGCGTAACGCTGGAGCTGAAAGGATGTCCGATAGATGCGGATGGTTTTTGCCGGATAGATAAGTTCGATAGCGTGCTGAATGAGGCGGCTAAGTAAAAGAAAACTCCCCCGTGTTCGCGGGGGAGTCAGCGCGCTAGACGTTTTTGCGTTCGATAGTCTGTTCACCCCAAAAGAGCGAATCTTTGTCTGTTTTTTCAAAGGCTTTGATGAGTACCTCATCGCTACCTTCTTCCCAAATTTTTTCCGCCAGTTTCTCGTCATAATGTGCGACTTCAAAAATGGCTTCGGCTATTTCCGGCGATGTATTGCGCAGACTTGCCCATTCGCCGACGCGATGGGCTTTCGCTTCTTGAGTTGGCATTCGAATCCTCCTGTTGAAGATTAGCCGTTGAGTTTTACTGCCAGACCTGCGACATATTCACCCTGATAGCGGGCGATAGATAATTCTTCCTGAGTTGGCTGGCGGGAGCCGTCGCCTCCGGCAATGGTGGTTGCACCGTAAGGGGTACCGCCGCGAACTTGAGAGACATCAAACAGCTCTTGCGCCGCGTAACCGATAGGTACAATCACCATCCCATGGTGGGCAAGCGTAGTCCAGGTTGATGTAATGGTTTGTTCCTGACCGCCGCCGGTTCCCGTTGAGCTGAATACGCTGGCGAGTTTGCCGTACAGGCCGCCAGAGGCCCACAGCCCGCCAGTCTGGTCGAGGAAGGTACGCATCTGACCGGACATATTGCCAAAGCGCGTGGGGGTACCAAAAATGATGGCGTCGTAATCAGCCAGTTCTTGCGGGGTTGCGACTGGTGCGTTTTGTGTTTTGCCGCCAGCCTTAAGGAAAATCTCGGGCTGCATGGTCTCTGGTACACGCTTAATAATCACTTCCGCGCCATCTACCTTATTTGCGCCTTCTGCGACTGCGTGGGCCATAGTTTCAATGTGTCCGTACATGGAATAATAAAGCACCAGAACTTTTGCCATTTTACACTACTCCTCGAGTTAACCGTGTCCGTAGCGATTCGCTACCTACCTTTAAAGATATGACGTACTGTCAGGAGTGCAAATTTCACAATCACTTCTTTGATTTATAACAATTTTTATAACAACCTTCTTTGTAGCAAAATGATACATATTTAACCGGGTAGAATTCGGTAGTCATAAGAAAGACTTATTGATTTCTTATGGTGATTATTTCTTTGTCACTCCTGATCCTGTTGCAGGATATTACAGTTAGCGTCTGCCCTGGTCACACTTCACTATGCTTATTCCCACGCAGTTATTTTCAGGGCCTCGCCCGTAACGCTGCGTGAGGTATCACTCCTCAGTACCTATGCAATATGATGTCTAATCAATGACGGAGGTCAGTAATGGCAAACCATCGGGGCGGTTCCGGCAACTTTGCGGAAGACCGCGAAAGAGCATCAGAAGCAGGTCGAAAAGGTGGCCAGCACAGCGGGGGCAACTTCAAGAATGACCCGCAACGCGCTTCAGAGGCAGGCAAAAAAGGGGGCAAAAATAGTCACGGCAACAACAAATCGTAATTGTCGGGCTATCTGTCAGATATGTCGTGACGGCTGAGAGTCAGAGACAGACGTTACATAGCCACCGCCGCCGGGTCTTTCCGGCGGTTTTTTTGTCTGCAAGGTTGAACTGTAACAAAACGCAACGCAGACTAATGACATTCAGTTAATCGGGTGTCTCATGTCATTACTTTCTCGTTATTCCTTCTCTGTTAAACCTCAGGAAGCGATCCTCATTGTGATCACCATGTTCTGGGGGGGCACGTTTTTGGCGGTGCAATATGCCGTTACCCTGAGCGGCCCTTTTTTCTTTGTCGGTGTGCGTTTTGCCACTGCCGCGGTGGCGGTCGCGCTTTTGTCGTTACACACACTGCATAAGCTGACGTGGCTGGAAGTTAAAGCAGGGGTTGCAATCGGTATCGCAATTGCGCTGGGTTATAGTCTGCAAACCTGGGGGTTACAGTTTATTCCCAGCAGTAAATCGGCGTTTATTACCGCGATGTACGTACCGTTGGTGCCGCTTTTACAATGGTTGTGTCTGGGACGCATGCCAGGTCTGATGCCGTGCGTCGGCATTGTGCTGGCCTTTATCGGATTGATTTTTCTGGCCGGACCGGGAGGCAATTTACTGGCTTTAGGCGAAGGCGAGTGGATCACGCTCGCCGGTGCGGTGGCGATTGCGGCAGAAATTATCCTGATTAGCGCGTGGGCAGGAAAAGTGGATGTTCGTCGGGTAACGGTAGTGCAACTGGCAACCGCTTCGATAGTGGCGTTTATGGCGATGGGACCGGCCGGAGAGACCGTACCACCAATGTCTACCGGATTGCTGGTGGTGGCGCTGGGGCTGGGTATTTTTAGCGCGATTATTCAGGTCACCATGAACTGGGCGCAGCGCAGCGTTTCGCCGACGCGCGCGACGGTTATTTATACCGGTGAACCGGTGTGGGCGGGGATCTTTGGCCGTCTGGCGGGTGAACGCTTACCGCTACTTGCATTGCTTGGTGCGGCATTCATTATTGTTGGCGTACTGGTCAGCGAGCTGAAGTTCAAAAAGAAAAAAGCGCTTGGACAAGAGGCGCCGCCGGAATCGCTTTAATTTAACCATTCACCGCGTGATTTGGTATGCTGACGCCCTCACAAGAAGGAGAGGGCGCATGGTCCAACGCGCAGAGAAAAAAACAGGTAAGCGCTCGCAGGCCGTCAGTGCAAAACGCGAGGCCATCTTAACCGCGGCATTAAATATCTTCTCCCAATATGGGATCCACGGCACGCGCCTGGAGCAGGTGGCAGAGCAGGCGGGCGTGTCAAAAACCAATCTACTTTATTACTACCCGTCAAAAGAGGTGCTTTATATTGCCGTTTTACGGCAGATCCTCGACATCTGGCTGGCTCCATTGAAAGCTTTTCGCGAAGACTTTGCGCCGCTGGTGGCCATTAAAGAATACATTCGCCTTAAGCTGGAAGTGTCGCGCGATTACCCTCAGGCCTCACGGCTGTTTTGTATGGAGATGCTGGCCGGAGCGCCTTTATTGATGGCAGAACTGGAGGGGGATCTTAAAACGCTAATTGATGAGAAATCCGCGCTGATTGCCGGTTGGATCAAAAGCGGAAAACTGGCTCCGGTCGATCCGCATCATCTGATTTTTATGATTTGGGCTTCAACTCAGCACTACGCCGATTTTGCCCCACAGGTAGAGGCGGTGACGGGCGCAACGCTGCGTGATGAAGCCTTTTTTAACCAAACGGTGGAGAGCGTACAGCGGATGATTATTGAAGGGATCCGCGTGCGTTAACTGGCCGGCGGTAACGGGCAGCTTAAATCGCCTTCTTCACACTGCAAAAGTGAGGCGAGAAACGCTTCGCGCTCGTTGGTCTTATCCGTCAGGCACTGGCTGGAAATCATCGCCTGAACGCTACCGCCTTCAGTGCCAGAACTGATTAACGCACAGTCCGCATCGCGCAAAGTTATCCAGGATATTTGCGCTTTTTTCAGTAAATCGCGCTGGGTTGGGGCGGCGCGCTTCAGCGCATTCTGATAAGTTTCATTAAGTTTGGCGTCGGCCGCCTTATACTGCTCTGCCGCACAGGTGTTCATCTCAATCTGCGTGTTCGCGTTGGCGCAGTCATCCGCCAGCGCCTGGGCGCTAAGCAGCAGCGCTGCACATGTCAGTACGATTCGTTTCATGCTTCCCTCTGGCTTAATAAAAAAAGGCCCCGTTACCGGAGCCTTAATTAACCACAACCTTAGCCGATTGTCATCAGGCTGGCGTTCCCCCCAGCTGCGGCGGTATTGACGCTCAGGGAGCGCTCAATATACAACCTTTCCAGCAGGATATTGCTTTCGCCGCGGGCAAAGCCCTGGACCGACACAATCGCCCCTTCGCGGGCCGCCACCGCTTCACACAGTGCGCGAAGCTGATCGGAATCACCGTGGAAAATAACCGCATCAAACGGCTGCGTAGTGATGTTGTCTGCTTTGGCAAACTGGATGCGCCCGGAAACTACTGCTGGCAGGCGTTTTGCCAGGTCGCGATGGAATGTATCATCCGGCCACAGAATTAAGCTACCAACGGAAGTTACAGCGGCAACCTGTACCAGCGCATCCTGTTCATCATCGGCGATACACAGCACGCGTTCGCGCGGCAACAGCGTCCAGGTATTGCGCTCGCCGGTGGGTCCTGGCAGCAGGCGTTGCGTTCCGGCCTGCGCCAGTTCGCCAAACTGTTGGCAGAGCGCACGCAGTGCTGGACGATCGGTTGCCCATTCGCTAAGCGCTTCCAGCGGCTGAACGAGCGCCGTTTTAAGCTGTGCATCGACAGGGTATTCGGCATCCTGACGGGCAAGCGTAATGCCTAACGCATTTTCCGGACGGTTTGCCAGCAGGCGGTACAGATACAGCGGTCCACCCGCTTTTGGCCCGGTTCCTGACAAGCCTTCGCCACCGAATGGCTGCACTCCGACGACGGCGCCGACCATATTGCGGTTAACGTACAGGTTCCCCACATGTGCCGAACCCGTGACCTGGGCGATGGTTTCATCGATACGGGTGTGCACGCCCAGCGTCAGGCCATAGCCGGAGGCATTAATTTGCTCAATCAGACTGCCCAGATTGTTGCGGGTGTAACGCACAACGTGCAGTACCGGACCGAACACCTCTTTTTGTAATTCGTCGAAGCTTTCCAGCTCGATAAGCGTCGGCGCGATAAAGGTACCGGTTTGCCATTCACGCGCATCATCGCTGTTTTCACGCGCGGCCTGAAACACCGGACGCCCTTTGGCGCGCATGGCCTGAATATGGCGCTCAATATTGGCTTTGGCTTCTTCATCGATTACCGGTCCAATATCGGTGGTCAGGCGGCCCGGGTTACCCATGCGGCATTCCGCCATCGCGCCACGCAGCATTTTCAGCGTATGGTCGGCGACATCGTCCTGCAGACACAGGACGCGAAGCGCAGAGCAGCGCTGTCCGGCGCTGTCGAAGGCAGAAGCCAGAACGTCGACCACGACCTGTTCCGTTAATGCAGAAGAGTCGACGATCATGGCGTTCATCCCGCCGGTTTCGGCGATAAGCGGGATTGGACGCCCCTGAGCATCCAGGCGGGTCGCGATATTACGTTGCAACAGCGTGGCGACTTCCGTTGAGCCGGTAAACATGACGCCGCGTACGCGCTCATCGGAAGTGAGCTGTGCCCCGACCGTTTCGCCCTGGCCGGGCAACAGTTGCACCACGCCTGGCGGCACACCTGCTTCGAGTAAAATGGCAATACCCTGGGCGGCAATCAGCGGAGTTTGTTCCGCGGGTTTTGCCAACACGCTGTTGCCCGCCGCCAGCGCAGCGGCAATCTGCCCGGTGAAAATGGCCAGCGGGAAGTTCCAGGGGCTGATACAGACCACCGGCCCTAACGGACGATGGGTTTCATTATCGAAATCATCGCGGACCTGACCGGCATAATAGTGCAGGAAGTCTACCGCTTCGCGCACTTCCGCAATGGCGTTGCTGAAAGTTTTGCCCGCTTCGCGCACCAGAATGCCAATTAACTGCTGCATCTGGCCTTCCATCAGAACGGCGGCGCGATGCAAAATAGCGGCGCGCTCTTGTGGCGGTGTGGCGAACCAGATCGGCGCGTTATTTACCGCGTTCTGCAATGCCTGTTCCACTTCGCTGTGAGTCGCTTCACGCACATAACCGACAATGTCTTTCGGTTCGGCCGGGTTGACGACTGGGGTCATTTCACCGTCAGCAACCGGATGTTCGAGCATCGGTTTAGCGTGCCATTTTTGCAGCGCGCTGTTAAGCAGGGCGGAGGACAGTGAGGCCAGACGATGTTCGTTCGCTAAATCCAGCCCGCCTGAGTTTTCGCGGCCTTTACCGTACAGGTCACGCGGCAGGGCAATCTTCGGATGTGGCAGACCAGCCTGGCCTTCCTGCTGCGCCAGTTTTTCAACGGCTTCGACCGGATCGGCTACCAGTTCATCCAGCGGCAGGGTAGTGTCTGCAATGCGGTTGACGAACGAGGTGTTGGCGCCGTTTTCCAGCAGACGACGCACCAGATACGCAAGCAGCGTTTCATGCGTGCCGACTGGCGCATAAATACGGCATGGACGGTTCAGTTTGCCATCGGCAACTTTACCTGTGACCTGCTCATACAGCGGTTCGCCCATACCGTGCAGGCACTGGAACTCGTACTGACCCGGATAGTAGTTTTGACCGGCCAACTGATAAATCGCCGCCAGCGTATGGGCGTTGTGGGTGGCGAACTGCGGGTAGATCAGATTCGGTACCGCAAGCAGTTTTTTCGCGCAGGCCAGATAGGAAACGTCAGTGTAGACCTTACGGGTATAGACCGGATAACCTTCCAGACCGTCCATTTGCGCACGTTTGATTTCGCTATCCCAGTAGGCGCCTTTAACCAGGCGGATCATCAGGCGACGGCGGCTGCGCGTGGCGAGGTCAATCAGGTAGTCGATAACATACGGGCAGCGCTTCTGGTAGGCCTGAATAACAAAGCCGATACCGTTCCAGCCCGCGAGTTCAGGTTCAAAGCACAGTTTCTCCAGCAGATCGAGGGAGATCTCCAGTCGGTCGGCCTCTTCAGCATCGATATTGATACCGATGTCGTACTGGCGGGCCAGCAGAGTAAGCGACTTCAGACGCGGATAGAGTTCATCCATCACGCGGTCATACTGCGCGCGGCTATAACGCGGATGCAGCGCTGACAGCTTGATAGAAATGCCCGGCCCTTCATAGATGCCGCGACCATTTGAGGCTTTACCAATGGCGTGGATTGCCTGTTGGTACGAAACCATATAAGCCTGGGCATCGGCGGCGGTCAGAGCCGCTTCGCCCAGCATGTCGTAAGAGTAGCGGAAACCTTTTTCTTCCAGTTTACGGGCGTTAGCCAGCGCTTCGGCGATAGTCTCTCCGGTGACGAACTGCTCGCCCATCAGGCGCATTGCCATGTCGACGCCTTTACGCACCAGTGGTTCACCGCTTTTACCGATAATACGGTTGAGTGAGCGTGAGAGGCTGGCTTCATTATGCGTAGAAACCAGACGACCGGTAAACAACAGCCCCCAGGTCGCCGCGTTGACGAACAGGGACGGGCTACGTCCAATGTGCGACTGCCAGTTGCCGTTGCTGATTTTGTCGCGGATTAACGCATCGCGGGTTGCCTTATCAGGAATACGCAGCAGGGCTTCGGCCAGGCACATCAGCGCGACCCCTTCCTGCGAAGAAAGTGAGAATTCCTGCAATAAACCCTGTACCATCCCGGCGCGGCCGCTGGCGGTCTTTTGGTTACGCAGTTTGTCGGCCAGATCGTACGCCAGCTTGTGCGCTTGCTCCGCGATGGGTTGCGGCAGACGAGCCTGTTCCATCAGCATCGGCACAGCATCGGTTTCGGCTCGGCGGTACGCGGCGGTGATTGCTGCGCGGGAAACTGACTGCGGCAGGATCTGTTCGGCAAATTCCAGGAAAGGCTGATGCGCTTCATTCTGCGGCGTGGTTGACTCCTCACCCTCATTCGCGGCACCCGCCAGCAGGGCCGGCAGTTCAGGAAGCGCGTCGTCATTTTCCAGTCTTTCGAGATAATTAAAGATGGCTTGCTTGATCAGCCAATGTGGCGTGCGATCGATTCGTGATGCTGCTGTTTTAATACGCTCGCGAGTGGCGTCATCCAGTTTAACCCCCATCGTGGTGGTTCCCATGCCGTTTACTCCTGTTGTACTGAAATACGGGTCTGATAGTTACCGAGAAATATCCACTATGTTGCAACTTTGTGCAACCGTGTTAAATGTGACTTGGTTTGCAAGCTTGGAAATGAATGAGATGTTAATAAATATGAGTCTTATGATGTGGGCTGTAAAAATTACAGAATCTTTTTCTCTGCGGTAGTTAACACTTTTAAAAGGTGCAACCGAAAAAAATGTGAGAGAGTGCAACCTACAGAAAAATGCTATCTACTCTGGATTAAATTTGATGTAAATGGTGTGTTAAATCGATTGTGAATAACCATCGCTTCCGGCAGGATACGGTCGCCCTGGTCAACATAGATATCTTTGCCACGTTCCGGCAGGGTAATAAAACGGCAAGCCACGGCATTGCTGATACATAATTTTGGAGAGTTTTGATGGCTATTAGCACACCGATGTTAGTGACATTCTGTGTCTATATTTTCGGCATGATATTGATAGGGTTTATTGCATGGCGTTCAACCAAAAACTTTGACGATTACATTCTGGGTGGACGCAGTCTGGGTCCATTCGTGACCGCGTTATCCGCCGGGGCATCTGACATGAGCGGCTGGTTGCTGATGGGTCTGCCTGGCGCGATTTTCCTGTCGGGGATTTCAGAAAGCTGGATCGCCATCGGCCTTATTTTGGGCGCCTGGATCAACTGGAAGCTGGTGGCCGGACGTTTACGCGTACACACCGAATACAATAACAATGCGCTGACGTTACCGGATTACTTTACCGGTCGCTTTGAAGATAAAAGCCGAATTCTGCGTATTATCTCCGCGCTGGTTATTCTGCTGTTTTTCACCATCTATTGTGCTTCCGGTATTGTGGCAGGGGCTCGTCTGTTTGAAAGCACCTTTGGCATGAGCTACGAAACAGCACTGTGGGCGGGCGCGGCCGCGACGATCATTTATACCTTTATTGGTGGTTTCCTGGCGGTTAGCTGGACCGATACCGTCCAGGCCAGCCTGATGATCTTTGCTTTGATCCTGACGCCGGTGATGGTAGTCATTGGCGTGGGTGGATTCGACGATTCGCTGGAAGTGATTAAACAAAAGAGCATTGAGAACGTGGACATGTTCAAAGGGCTGAATTTTGTTGCCATCATTTCCCTGATGGGCTGGGGTCTGGGCTACTTTGGTCAGCCGCATATTCTGGCGCGCTTTATGGCTGCAGATTCCCACCATAGCATCGTTCATGCTCGCCGCATTAGCATGGCCTGGATGATTCTGTGTCTGGCAGGTGCTGTAGCCGTGGGCTTCTTTGGTATTGCTTACTTTAACAACAACCCACAGCTTGCCGGTGCCGTTAACCAGAACGCCGAGCGTGTGTTTATTGAACTGGCGCAAATCCTGTTCAACCCGTGGATTGCCGGTATTCTGCTGTCTGCGATCCTCGCTGCGGTTATGTCGACCCTGAGCTGCCAGCTGCTGGTGTGCTCCAGCGCAATCACCGAAGATTTGTACAAAGCGTTCCTGCGTAAAAATGCCAGCCAGAAAGAGTTGGTGTGGATTGGCCGCATCATGGTGTTGGTCGTGGCACTGGTGTCTATCGCGCTGGCGGCGAACCCTGAGAACCGCGTACTTGGTCTGGTAAGCTACGCCTGGGCGGGCTTCGGCGCGGCGTTTGGTCCGGTGGTTCTGTTCTCGGTAATGTGGTCGCGTATGACCCGCAACGGCGCGCTGGCAGGGATGATCATCGGTGCGGTGACGGTAATCGTCTGGAAGCAGTTTGCCTGGCTGGGTCTGTATGAAATCATCCCGGGCTTTGTTTTCGGCAGCATCGGTATTGTGGTCTTCAGCCTGTTGGGTAAAGCGCCTTCAACTGCTATGCAGCAACGTTTTGCCGAGGCTGATGCGCATTATCACTCAGCTCCGCCATCGCGTTTACAGGCAGAATAATCTGCCTCTGTCTTCAAGCCCGCCGCGAGCGGGCTTTTTTATTGCTTCCGTTGTAAACCTGCCGTAACCGTTACCCGCCTAACTGTTTACATTAAGTCATCATTCTCAAAACATTCTGCTTGAGTTTTTCTTTGCTGTAATGATAATCACTATCACTGTAATTTACTTTTCTTTTCATCAATTGACTGAGAATAACGTTTAAGGGTTCTTCGCATGTTTGTTCCATTTCTAATTATGTTGCGCGAAGGGTTAGAGGCCGCGCTGATTGTCAGCCTGATTGCCAGCTACCTGAAACGGACTCAGCGTGGTCGATGGATTGGTGTGATGTGGATTGGTGTTCTGCTGGCGGCGGCGTTATGCCTGGCGTTAGGGATTTTCATCAACGAAACCACCGGTGAATTTCCGCAAAAAGAACAGGAGCTGTTTGAAGGCATCGTGGCGGTCATTGCCGTGGTGATCCTTACCTGGATGGTGTTCTGGATGCGTAAAGTTTCGCGCAACGTCAAAGTCCAGCTTGAACAGGCTGTCGATAACGCGTTGCAACGTGGCAACCATCACGGCTGGCCGCTGGTAATGATGGTCTTTTTTGCCGTTGCCCGAGAAGGGCTGGAATCGGTGTTCTTCCTGTTGGCGGCATTCCAGCAGGATGTAGGCATCTGGCCGCCGTTAGGCGCGATGCTGGGACTGGCTACCGCGGTGGTACTGGGTTACCTGATTTACCTCGGCGGCATTCGCCTCAACCTTGGGGCATTCTTTAAATGGACCAGCCTGTTCATTTTGCTGGTGGCTGCCGGTCTTGCTGCTGGGGCAATCCGCGCTTTCCACGAAGCCGGGTTGTGGAATCATTTTCAGGATGTGGCGTTTGACCTGAGCAGCGTGCTGTCGACGCATTCACTGTTTGGCACATTGATGGAAGGCATTTTCGGCTATCAGGAAGCGCCAAGCGTTAGTGAAGTCGCTGTCTGGTTTATCTACCTGATTCCGGCGTTGATTATGTTTGCGTTACCGCCGCGTTCAGGCACTACGGCATCGCGTACCGCACCTTGATAAAAACGCGATGCAGAATACTTTTTAGTTACAACATACTTATTTATAGGGATAGGTTATGACGTTTAATTTTCGCCGTAGTGCGCTGCAGCTAGGTATAGCCGCGCTGTTTGCCTCCGCTTTTAATGCACAAGCTGCCGATATTCCGCAGGTGAAAGTCACGGTTAACGACAAACAATGTGAACCGATGACTATCACGGTTAATGCCGGGAAAACGCAGTTCATCATCCAGAACCATAGCCAGAAAGCGCTGGAGTGGGAGATCCTCAAAGGCGTTATGGTGGTTGAAGAGCGCGAAAACATTGCACCAGGCTTTAGCCAGAAAATGACCGCTAACCTCCAGCCTGGCGAATATGATATGACCTGCGGTCTGTTGACTAACCCGAAAGGTAAACTGATCGTAAAAGGTAGCGCAACGGCGGATGCCGCACAAAGCGATGCTCTGCTGAGTCTGAGCGGCGCGATTACCGAATACAAAGCCTATGTGACAGCTGAAACCGCGCAGTTGGTTGCGGGCACTAAAGCCTTTACCGATGCGATTAAGGCAGGTGATCTGGAAAAAGCGAAATCGCTGTATGCGCCAACCCGTCAGCATTATGAGCGTATTGAACCGATTGCTGAACTGTTCTCCGATCTCGACGGCAGCATCGATGCGCGGGAAGATGATTACGAACAAAAAGCCGCCGATCCTAAATTCACCGGCTTCCACCGCCTGGAGAAAGCGCTGTTTGGCGACAATACCACCAAAGGTATGGATAAGTACGCCGACCAATTAAACAGCGATGTTCTTGACCTGCAAACGCGTATTAGCGAGCTGGCTTTCCCACCGTCTAAAGTTGTTGGCGGGGCAGCAGGACTGATTGAAGAAGTTGCTGCCAGCAAAATCAGTGGGGAAGAAGATCGCTATAGCCATACCGATCTGTGGGATTTCCAGGCCAACGTCGATGGTGCGCAGAAAATTGTCGATCTCCTGCGTCCTCAGTTGCAAAAATCCAATGCTGAACTGCTTGCGAAGGTGGATGCGAACTTCAAAAAGGTCGATACCATTCTGAGCAAGTACCGTACCAAAGACGGCTTTGAAACCTATGACAAACTGACTGATGCCGATCGTAATGCACTGAAAGGGCCAATCACGACGCTGGCGGAAGATTTGTCGCAATTACGCGGTGTTCTGGGTCTGGATTAAGCACTATGCAGCAAGATAATGAAAACGGCGTGAGCGAACCGTCACGCCGACGTTTACTGAAAGGGATGGGCGCCCTGGGTGGGGCGCTGGCGCTGGCGGGTGGGTGTCCAGTTGCCCACGCGCAAAAAACACAAAGCGCGCCGGGCACGTTGTCTCCGGATGCACGTAGTGAAGCGCAGCCGTTTTATGGTCAGCATCAGGCGGGGATCCTGACGCCGCAGCAGGCATCAATGATGCTGGTGGCATTCGATGTTCTTGCCAGCGACAAGGCCGATCTTGAGCGTTTATTCCGGTTGCTGACCAGCCGGTTTGCGTTTCTGACCACCGGTGGACCTGCGCCGGATACGCCGAATCCGCGTCTCCCCCCTATGGATTCAGGTATCCTCGGCGCATACATTGCGCCAGACAACCTGACGATGACGTTGTCAGTCGGCTCCTCGCTGTTTGATGAACGCTATGGACTGAAATCGCAGATGCCGAAAAAGCTGCAAAAAATGACCCGTTTCCCGAATGATTCGCTGGATGCGGCGCTGTGCCATGGCGATGTGCTGCTGCAGATTTGTGCCAACACCCAGGACACCGTCATCCACGCGTTGCGCGATATCATTAAACATACGCCCGATCTCCTTAGCGTGCGCTGGAAACGTGAAGGTTTTATTTCCGACCACGCCGCACGTAGTAAAGGCAAAGAGACCCCGGTCAATTTGCTTGGCTTTAAAGACGGCACCGCGAATCCGGACGCTACGGATGCGAAGTTGATGCAAGACGTGGTGTGGGTTACGGACGGTCAGGGCGAGCCTGCCTGGGCGCAAGGCGGAAGCTATCAGGCCGTCAGGCTCATTCAGTTTCGCGTTGAGTTCTGGGATCGTACGCCGCTGAAAGAGCAGCAAACGATTTTTGGTCGCGATAAACACACCGGCGCACCGCTGGGTATGCAGCATGAGCATGATGTGCCTGACTATGCCAGCGATCCTGAAGGCGAGGTGATTGCGCTCGACAGCCATATCCGTCTCGCAAATCCGCGTACGAAAGAGACCGACTCCAGCCTGATGATGCGTCGTGGCTACAGTTATTCGCTCGGTGTGACTAATTCCGGTCAGCTGGATATGGGGCTGTTGTTTGTCTGCTATCAACACGATCTGGAAAAAGGTTTTTTGACAGTGCAGAAACGTCTGAACGGTGAAGCGCTGGAAGAATATGTCAAACCGATTGGTGGGGGATATTTCTTTGCTTTGCCGGGTGTTAAAACTGCAGATAATTATCTGGGACAGTCTCTGCTTGAAGCCTGATGATTATGCCCCGCAGTACAGCGGGGTTTTTCCTGACATCTTGATGAAGGAACAAACTATTTTTTATGATCGGTATGCGACTGAAATAATTCTGTCATCTTTCTGCAAGAGACTGTCTCTGGTGATAAGATAGAATTTAAGTTAACAACAAGTAAAAATATTGTTGCATTAGCGAAAGGTTATGATGTACTTATAAGTAATAGCGGTAGTTCCCGGCGGTGATTGTCATTCACTATGGAGATCGCGAATGGAAAAGTCCTGTACTGGACACATTTTTCACAGTAACAGCAGTACCTTACGCGGACGTTTCTCTTCCGGTAGCCTCCTCGTCACCGCTAAATCTCTCTCTCATTCACTTCTTATCTTCGCAACTGATGCCCTGTACGGTGCGCGTAGCTGTGCGTGGCGTCTTATCCGAAAGCAAGCAATGGCTTACAAGGAAGCCAACCCTCAGATGTTCGTGCGCATAATCGTGCCGCCAACGGCGCGTGTGATGTATACCTACAACTCAAGGTGCTATCCATGGGAAGACAAAAAGCAGTGATCAAAGCTCGTCGTGAAGCAAAACGTGTGCTGAGGCGGGATTCGCGTAGCCATAAGCAACGTGAAGATGAATCGGTCACCTCGCTTGTGCAGATGGGCGGCGTAGAAGCGATTGGTATGGCGCGTGACAGTCGCGACGCCTCGCCAATCACGGCGCGGAATGAAGCTCAGGCGCACTACCTGAATGCTATCGAGAGTAAACAGCTGATCTTCGCCACCGGTGAAGCCGGGTGTGGTAAAACCTGGATCAGCGCGGCAAAAGCAGCAGAGGCCCTGATCCATAAAGATGTGGACAGGATCATTGTAACCCGTCCAGTTCTGCAAGCTGATGAAGACCTCGGCTTCTTACCTGGAGATGTTTCCGAGAAGTTTGCTCCCTATTTTCGCCCCGTGTATGACGTGCTTGTCAAACGGCTGGGAGCCTCCTTTATGCAATATTGCCTGCGACCTGAGATTGGTAAGGTGGAAATCGCGCCGTTCGCCTATATGCGTGGACGTACATTTGAAAATGCAGTGGTCATTCTTGACGAGGCTCAGAACGTCACTGCTGCGCAAATGAAGATGTTTTTGACCCGCCTCGGGGAGAATGTGACGGTGATTGTGAATGGGGATGTGACCCAGTGCGATCTACCAGCTCACGTTCGCTCAGGGCTTAGCGATGCTCTGGCCCGTTTCGAAGAAGATGAGATGGTTGGGATTGTTCGTTTCAATAAAGACGATTGCGTCCGCTCTGCGCTCTGTCAGCGGACGCTCAACGCTTACAACTGATAAGTACTCCGTCTTCAAGGCCCGGGAAACCGGGCTTTGTTGTTTGACGCCAGTACATGACCGGTCGGGGCTTCTCATCCCCCCGTAGATGTGCAACATGCGAAAAAAAAGCCCGTACTTTCGTACGAGCTCTTCTTAAAATATGGCGGTGAGGGGGGGATTGACTCGCTTCGCTCGCCCTTCGGGCAGCCCACTCACTCCGTTCGCGGTCTGTCCAGCTGGCTGCGCCAGCAGTCGAACCCCGGTCGGGGCTTCTCATCCCCCCGTAGATGTGCAACATGCGAAAAAAAAGCCCGTACTTTCGTACGAGCTCTTCTTAAAATATGGCGGTGAGGGGGGGATTGACTCGCTTTGCTCGCCCCTGCGGGGCAGCCTGTTCGCTGCGCTCCCGGTCTGTCTAACTGGCTGCGCCAGTAGTCGAACCCCGGTCAGGGCTTCTCATCCCCCCGCAGATGTGCAACATGCGAAAAAAAAGCCCGTACTTGCATACGAGCTCTTCTTAAAATATGGCGGTGAGGGGGGATTGACTCGCTTTGCTCGCCCCTGCGGGGCAGCCTGTTCGCTGCGCTCCCGGTCTGTCCAGCTGGCTGCGCCAGCAGTCGAACCCCGGTCAGGGCTTCTCATCCCCCCGCAGATGTGCAACATGCGAAAAAAAGCCCGTACTTTCGTACGAGCTCTTCTTAAAATATTGCGGTGAGGGGGGGATTGACTCGCTTCGCTCGCCCTTCGGGCAGCCCACTCACTCCGTTCGCGGTCTGTCCAGCTGGCTGCGCCAGCAGTCGAACCCCGGTCGGGGTTTCTCATCCCCCCGCAGATGTGCAATATGTGAAAAAAAAGCCCGTACTTTCGTACGAGCTCTTCTTAAAATATGGCGGTGAGGGGGGGATTCGAACCCCCGATACGTTGCCGTATACACACTTTCCAGGCGTGCTCCTTCAGCCACTCGGACACCTCACCATATTGTTGTTCCTGTGCTACCGGAACGGGCGCTAATGTAGGGGAAACACCGCCCCGCCGTCAATCAACTTTTTGAAAAAAATGTGCATTTACACAAACTTCAAGCAACATGGAGCATAAATAAGCGGGAATTGTTTTTTTTGCCAGCATCCTAAAATTTGCTACTCTGATGTTCCCTCGAAAAATGATGATAATAAGTGCGAGAAAGTTCCGCACAACAATGTTCAGGAGACAATATGGATATAATTTTCTATCACCCAACATTCGATACGACCTGGTGGATTAATGCGTTGGCAAAGGCAATACCTGGTGCGAACGTACGTGAGTGGAAAGCGGGTGATAATGCACATGCTGACTATGCGCTGGTCTGGCATCCGCCGGTTGAAATGCTCGCAGGACGAAAATTAAAAGCCGTATTTGCGCTGGGAGCGGGTGTCGATTCTATTCTCAGTAAACTCAATGCTCATCCGGAAATGTTGGATGCGTCGATCCCGCTTTTCCGTCTGGAAGATACGGGTATGGGCCTGCAAATGCAGGAATATGCTGTCAGTCAGGTGCTGCACTGGTTTCGTCGCTTTGATGATTATCAAGCATTGAAAAATCAGGCGAAATGGCAGCCGTTGCCAGAATATACTCGCGAGGAGTTTACCGTCGGGATCATGGGGGCTGGGGTATTGGGCGCAAAAGTTGCCGAAAGCCTGCAGGCATGGGGATTCCCACTGCGCTGCTGGAGTCGTACGCGTAAATCCTGGTCTGGCGTGGAAAGCTTCGCCGGTACTGAGGAACTGGGCGCGTTTTTGAGTCAAACTCGCGTGCTGATCAACCTTCTGCCTAATACGGCAGAAACCGTAGGCATTATTAACGCTGATTTACTTAGCCAATTGCAGGATGGCGCCTACGTGCTGAACCTTGCACGCGGTGTTCATCTCAATGAAGACGATCTTCTGGCATCGCTGGAAAGCGGCAAGGTGAAGGGGGCCATGCTGGATGTTTATAGTCGTGAACCGCTGCCAGAAAACAGCCCATTATGGAAACATCCGCGTGTGGCGATGACGCCACATATTGCCGCAGTTACCCGTCCGGCAGAAGCGGTGGACTATATCTCCCGCACGATTATGAACCTGGAGAGCGGGCAAGTCGTAACAGGTCAGGTCAATCGCGTTCGGGGATATTGATGGTAACCCGGCAAGTACCGGGTTTCAGCTAAAATACCCGTCATACTTCAAGCTGCATGTGCGTTGGCTACGGTTGTTCACCTGAATCACCTACGTAAGTAAGTGATTCAGGTATCACTCCCTTGCCACCTGCCTGCGACTCGAATTTTAGGGTATTAATGGCGGCGATACCTGCTATCCTTGACGGAAAATGACTACAGGAGAGAGTTATGTATCCCGTTGACCTGCATATGCATACCGTCGCCAGCACCCACGCCTACAGCACCTTAAGTGATTACATCGCGGAAGCTCGTCGCAAAGGCATCAAGCTATTTGCCATTACCGATCATGGACCGGACATGGCGGATGCGCCTCACCACTGGCACTTTATCAATATGCGTATTTGGCCACGTGTCGTGGATGGCGTGGGGATCCTGCGCGGAATAGAAGCCAATATTAAGAATATTGAAGGTGAAATTGACTGTTCAGGTCCGATGTTTACCTCCCTGGACCTCATTATTGCGGGCTTCCATGAGCCGGTTTTTGCACCTCACGATAAAGACACCAATACCCAGGCAATGATAGCTACGATGGCCAGCGGTAATGTGCACATCATAAGTCATCCGGGAAATCCCAAATATCCTGTTGATATTAAAGCAATTGCGCAGGCGGCGGCAAAGTACCAGGTTGCACTGGAAATCAATAACTCTTCGTTTTTGCATTCGCGTAAGGGCAGTGAGGATAATTGCCGTGCGGTTGCTGCGGCTGTGCGTGATGCTGGTGGATGGGTGGCGTTAGGGTCGGATTCACATACCGCTTTCACGCTGGGAGAATTTGGCGAATGCCGTAAAATCCTGGATGATGTTAATTTCCCTGAAGACAGAATTTTAAACGTCACACCTAAACGTCTATTGGCGTTTCTGGAATCGCGAGGCATGGAGCCGATCGCGGAATTTGCTGAACTGTAATTGTTACTAACTGGAATATATCAATGAACGAGTTTTCTATCCTGTGTCGTGTACTGGGCTCGCTGTTTTACCGCCAACCGCAGGACCCTTTACTGGTTCCCCTGTTTACCCTGATTAGTGAAGGTAAACTGTCCGCCAACTGGCCGCTGGAACAGGACGAACTGCTCACCCGTTTACAGAAGAGCTGCGATATGCCCCAGTTGGCTGCAGATTACAACGCGCTGTTTGTCGGTGACGAGTGTGCAGTGCCGCCTTATCGTAGTGCCTGGGTAGAAGGGGCGAAAGAATCCGATGTTCGTGCATTTCTTTCAGCCCGGGGCATGCCGCTTGCTGATACACCGGCAGATCACATTGGTACGCTGTTGCTGGCGGCTTCATGGCTTGAGGACCAGTCTGCGGAAGATGAAAGTGAGGCGCTTGAAACCTTGTTTGTAGACTACTTGCTGCCCTGGTGCGGTACGTTCCTTGGTAAAGTTGAAGCGCACGCGAACACGCCTTTCTGGCGTACGATAGCACCGCTGACGCGTGATGCCATTGGTGCGATGTGGGACGAATTGCAGGAAGATACAGACGAATAAAAGTGACCTACGTCACTTAAAAGTGCAACTCAATTTATAAGCTTGCATAAATTGTGTGCGCGATCTCATTACCATGCCGTTTTTCTGCTAAGATGCGCGGCATGAACATACTTCTCTCAATTGCAATCACAACGGGCATTCTCTCCGGGATCTGGGGATGGGTGGCCGTTTCTCTTGGTTTACTCAGTTGGGCTGGCTTTCTGGGTTGCACGGCTTATTTCGCCTGCCCGCAAGGTGGGTTAAAAGGACTGTGGATCTCGGCGTGTACGCTGCTAAGCGGTGTGGTGTGGGCGTTGGTGATTATTAACGGTAGTGCGCTTGCTCCGCATATGGACATTATTGGTTATGTCATGACAGGAATTGTCGCGTTTCTGATGTGTATCCAGGCAAAGCAATGGCTGCTTTCATTTGTACCGGGCACGTTCATTGGCGCATGTGCAACATTTGCAGGGCAGGGCGACTGGCGACTGGTTGTATCGTCACTGGCACTGGGCCTCGTATTCGGCTATGCAATGAAAAACAGTGGTCTGTGGCTGGCATCTCGCCGTGAAAATAGAATATCGTCGACGCTGACCAGTAAATAAAAAAGCGTGAGGGTTTTCCTCACGCTTTTTATGCTGTATAGACCCATCAGGATTCTGGCGGTACCGACATATGACGGTATTTAACCAGGATGTCATTATCAACTTGTTTCTTATCCTGCAAATCCCACAATCCGCGATCGATGCCGTCATTAATCAGGAAGATAACGCCCGTTTCAATCGCTGACATCAGACAAAGCATAACCGGTTCGTTAGAGGTGTAGCCAATTTCACCTTCCAACAGACGCTGGTAGTCAATAAAGCGGAACACCCCAGCCTGTACTTCATAAGACAGAATGGTTTTACTGGTATTCACTGACGACAGGATCTCACCGGTGCTGACGTTAACTACGCGCAGGTTTACCGCTATCTGGTCGAGCTGGTATTGCGTATCGGCGCCAATACCAAAATAACGTGCACCGACACCACCCGATTTAACGTTGCTTTCATAACCGATAATTGATCCTTCCACCATGACGTTTGCCGCGGTCAGGGACTGTAGCGGGATCCGGTTATTAATCGCAACCGTACCGTTTTCCTGAGCTGCACGAATGATTTTGCGTTCGTTAAGCAAGTTCTGTAACCCCTGACGTTCCAGTGGGATGAACCAACGAGAATCTTTCAATGCGGTGACAAGCATAGCCGTGGCGCTTTGCGGGACGGCGGTTGAGAAGTTACTTGCCGGGTAAGGTTTAAATTGGCCAGTCTCATCCTGAATGTTGTATACCGACACAAAGATCTTACCTGTAGGCATAGGCAGATGCGTCAAGTCTTTATAGCTTTGGGCTCGGGGCATTAATGTCGGCTTAGCGGCTTCTTGAGGCGGAGCTGTTAAACATCCGCTGAGTAAAATTACTGCCACCATGATAAGTAAACGCTGCATGATTATTTCCTTTCGTGGCTATAACTTAGAAGTCGGTCGACTGTGTTTGTAAACCCGACACTTCAATTGTCGAAGTTTTCCCCGATTTCCTGTCGGTGACATTCAATTGCAGTTGTCCGTCCCGGTTGGCGATATCAATGATAAAATCATTGGTCACCATTCTTCCTGGTTTACCGGTATTAATGTTGGTGAGTAGGCCACCGAGAATTTGTGACTGAATCGCCTGAGTAAAGTTATCCAGAGCTGACGGGGTTTCAATACCGTAATCGTCATAGCTTGGATCTTTATATGAGTTCTGGGCCTGGGCGCTGTTCAACAGAAAAGCACCATTATTCGGGTTGCCACCAAAGTTTGGGTTGCGAAACTGGAACGTCATGTTTCCGGCCCAACTTAATGGTGAAATTAGCATGAGCAAAACCACTGCATGTTTAACACGCATGAAAGCCTCCGGACAAAATCATGTTTTAGAATTCATCACGCGCTAAATCGCTAGTGCTTAATAGTGTTTGATCTATTTGCCGGCGATTTAATGCTTCCTCAGTTTGTGCCAATGCGAAGACTACAATTTTGTCGAAGTCTTTTTTCGTCGGAAATAAAAAAGTCTGGAAGATAACGTCCTGATTGACCGTTATGTTGATCCAACTTCCCCAACGCGCACTGGGTCTTTCATTAATGGTTAAGTTTCCTGTGTACTCGCTTTCCCACTTATCACTAAAGGCCCGATAAAAATCATGCCCGATTGAAGAGACAGTGTGGTCAGTTAACAGCCCGGGAACCTCCACCTCTACGGTTGTCGCTGCGTGCAGACTCCCGGCAGCAAAGAATAAATTTGCTGCCACAATCCAGGTCAAATACCGTTTCATGGCTTTATCGCCTGAGGTTATCATTGGCCCATGAGACCGCCTGCGTACGGTTTTTGACAGCTATCTTTTTGAAAAGATTATAAAGATGTGTTTTTACCGTATTTTCACTGATAAACAGTGAACGAGCGATTTCAATATTTGAGGCGCCGATACGCAATTTATTAAGGATCTCTTTTTCACGGTGCGTCAGCAGTGCCGACTCCGTGCTGTTATAACGATAATTTCCAGAGTGCGTGATCAGATAACTGGCAAGTTTTTGCGTGAAGTAACATTCACCGCGCAAGATACCCTGCAAGCCGCTTACGACACGCTGCTCGTCTTCAGTTGCGTAAAAAACACCATTGATATGCGGCCAGTTTTCGATATCCCGATAAGGGTAATCATCAGGAGTATTCAACAATAACGTCTTTATATTGTTGTTTTTTCTACTCAAATTATCTTGCCAGTAATGGATCAGTTTTTTATCTGCCTCCATCATATCCAGTAAAACAATGCAGCTGGAGGATATATCATCCAGAGAACGTTGAATATTATGTAGTTTTCCGGTGAGTGCCAGTGATTGTTTTAAATGCTGTAATAATGCAGTTGCCTGCAAAGAAGGTTTTGTGATCAACAATAATGTATGACCATGAATACTATGGACTTCATTAAACATGATGAAACTCCACTTTTTAGTCGCACACCTGACAGCTGTCTCTACTAAAATAGAGGCACCAGAAGTACTGACAGATGTTGCACTGCTGTGTAGATATAAAATATCGACCCAAAGGGGTGAAAATATTAAAACAAATGGACTTCAACTGATTTCAATCTAGCTATTACAAATCTTAAAGCAAGTGTTAAACATGTAACAACTTGTAAAATTATATATTAAAATGTGATTTTATGGTTTTATTAGAGTTTAGATTTGATAGGAAAGTTGTACATTTTACCTTTGCTGCATAGATTTAAAAAATCATACAAATTATAGTATCGCATTGATTTTAAATCAGTTAATTAATGGTTGTTGAGTTTTAGATTTCTAATGAATTCTAAAATCCTTGTCTCAATTTACGTTGGTCAATTTTAGATGGAAAAAAATGACCTTTGTCACGACTTGTACCGATGTCTATCTCGACGTTGTACTGAGAGGCCCTGATATCGTGCAAAATGCACTTTCTCAGTGACTGCATAGAAATTCATTACTGATAGCAAAATAAAAATAAAAGCCAGACCTGAAGCGGTGTTATTCACTGTTAATTAGTACTTTGGTGTGAATCCGGATATAAAAATACCACTCGCGGGTGAGTTATTTAAAATGTTTCCACAGACATACTCTTCATCGTAACGTGGCGTTAACAAATGTAAGTCATGTTAACAACAATTTGAGTGGTAATTAATTTAACTTCATGTACGACCAGGTCCAGGGTGACAACATGAAAAACAAGTTGTTATTTATGATGTTTACAATACTGGGTGTGCCTGGGATTGCATCCGCAACCAGTTATGATTTAGCTAATTCAGAATATAACTTTGCGGTAAATGAATTAAGTAAGTCTTCATTTAATCAGGCAGCCATTATTGGTCAGGTTGGTACTGCTAATAGTGCAAATACTCGCCAGGAGGGCACCAAGTTATTGTCGGTCATTTCGCAAGAAGGTTCAGGTAACCGGGCGAAAACAGATCAGACGGGATCAAATAACTTTGCATATATTGATCAAACGGGTAGCTCTAATGATGCGAGTATTAAACAAAGCTCTTACGGTAATACGGCGATGATTATCCAGAAAGGCTCTGGTAATAAAGCCAATATTACCCAGTACGGTACACAAAAAACAGCAGTTGTGGTGCAGAGACAGTCGCAAATGGCAATTCGCGTTACTCAACGCTAATCCATAAACGACGTTTAAATCAATCCGATGGGGGTTTACCATGAAACTTTTAAAAGTGGCAGCATTCGCAGCAATCGTAGTTTCTGGCAGTGCTCTGGCAGGTGTTGTTCCGCAATGGGGCGGTAATCATCATGGTGGCGGTAGCAACTATGGCCCAGACTCTTCAATGAGTATTTACCAATTTGGCTCTAGTAACGTTGCGAATGCGCTGCAAAGTGATGCACGTAAATCAGACGTGACTATCACACAACACGGACATGGTAACGGTGCGACCGTCGGCCAGGGTGCTGATGACAGTACCATTAGCCTGAAACAGACCGGCTTCCAGAACAGTGCTGATATCAATCAGTGGAATGCAAAAAATGCTGATATCAGCGTAACTCAGTTCGGTGGTCGTAACGGTGCTGTGGTTAATCAGACAGCGTCTGACTCCAATGTGCTGATTCAGCAGGTTGGTTATGGCAACAATGCTACAGCTAACCAGCACTAATTCAGTTTTCTGACTGATAATAAACAGGGCGAAAGCCCTGTTTTTTTTCGGGAGAATATTATGCACACGCTATTACTCATTGCCGCGTTGGCAAATCAAATAACATTCAATACAACTCAGCAAGGTGACATGTACACCATTATTCCTCAGGTGACATTAGCTCAACCGTGCGTATGTGAAGTGCAAGTCCTTGCCGTACGTAAAGGAAAGGGCGGACAAAGTCAGTCACAGCAGAAAACAAGCCTTTCGGTCCCTGCTAATCGGCCAATTGAATTAACAAAAATGAGCTTTAATATTTCACTGGAGGATTCGGTCAAAATTATCGTTACCGTTTCTGACGGGCAGTCTCTGCATCTGTCGCAACAATGGCCTGACTCAAACAGTCACCCATAATTTTTTGCCGGATTTGCATTAAGGGTGTGGCTGGGAGTGCAGTGCTGTTCTATGAATATAGAAACGAACAAACGTTTTATTTGATCGTAACTCGCAGCGGTGAAGGATCATTGCGATCCCTCAAGGATGATTAATCATTGAGGAACCCTTATGTGTACATTATTAAAGCGTATTTTAAATACCGGTTTGTGGGCTTTTTCTCTTTTAACCCTCCCCGCAATGGCGACGCAAATCTTACCCGGCGGGGTTATTCATTTTCGCGGTGCAATAGTTGAAGCACCTTGCGACGTTAACACTCGACAACAACAGATTGAATTGTCATGTATGCGTGATGGCACGATGAGTAATAGTCTCTACGACCTGCAACAGGTCACGACAGCGCCTCAGAGTGTGGAACAAATTGCCACGGTGAAAATGCATTACCTCAATGAACAGAAAAGCATGGCTATTCTGAATATTGAATATAAATGAATCATTCTGGCGTAGGTATGCACGCTTATGGCTAAAAAGTGAGATTTCAAGGAAAACCCTGCTGTACACTTAACGGAGAGTGTTTTGTCAGGGGGAACTTATGCAATCGCGTGTTCATGTGTTACAGGGCGACATTACGACGATCGCGGTAGATGTGATCGTCAATGCGGCCAACTCCTCGTTACTGGGAGGAGGTGGAGTCGATGGCGCGATTCATCGTGCTGCCGGGCCTGCGTTGTTGGAGGCCTGCAAACAGGTTATACAACAACAGGGAGAATGCCCGACCGGGCATGCCGTTATCACGCTGGCTGGAGCGCTTCCGGCAAAAGCAGTTATTCACACCGTAGGACCCGTCTGGCAAGGCGGTGATCACCACGAGGCTGAACGACTTGAAGAGGCCTATCTAAATACATTGCAACTGGCCTTAGCCAATGGTTATCAATCCATTGCTTTTCCTGCTATAAGCACCGGAGCCTATGGTTACCCACGTGCTGCAGCGGCAGAGATCGCGGTGAAAACGGTGTTGAAATTTATCACCCGACGTACGCTTCCCGATCAAATATACTTCGTGTGCTTTGATGAAGAAAACGCTCGACTATACAAGAGATTACTTACCCAACAAGGCGATGAACGCACGGACTGATATGACGCGACTTGAGCGTGCCATCACGCCGCTATGCGTAAACCACCCGGGAGAATGCGGCATTCTGACGTTGGATGACAGCCTGGATGCGTTTGCTGCTCGCTATCGGTTGACGGAAATGGCGGAACGTACCCTGGATGTTCAGTATTACATCTGGGAAAGCGACATGTCCGGGCTATTGTTATTTTCCGTTTTGCTGGCCGCAGCGAAGCGGGGCGTCCGGGTGCGTTTGTTGCTGGATGATAACAACACACCAGGTCTGGATGACACGCTGCGTTTGCTGGACAATCACCCTAATATTGAAGTTCGCCTGTTTAATCCCTTTTCCTTTCGCATCCTGCGTGCCCTGGGCTATTTAACCGATTTTGCCCGGTTGAATCGACGTATGCACAACAAAAGTTATACCGCTGACGGCGTCGTAACTCTTGTGGGGGGGCGAAATATAGGCGATGCCTATTTTGGCGCAGGCGAACAACCACTGTTTTCCGATCTGGACGTTATGGCAATTGGACCGGTTGTCCAGGATGTTGCAGACGACTTTGAGCGTTACTGGCACTGCCGCTCGGTTTCAACATTGCAAAACGTACTTGAGGTGGCTGAACCAGCTTCTACGCAAAAAATCGAACTTCCTGAATCCTGGTATAACGATGACATCACGCGTCGCTATCTACATAAGCTGGAAACCAGCCAGTTTATGACCCATCTCGATCAGAGGTCGCTGCCGCTAATTTGGGCGAAAACGCGCTTGTTGAGTGATGATCCTGCAAAAGGAGAGGGGAAAGCGCCGCGCCACTCACTATTACCGCAGCGTTTGTTTGATGTGATGGGATCTCCGACCGAGCGTATTGATATTATTTCCGCCTACTTTGTACCAACCCGCGCCGGTGTGGCGCAGCTCCTGAGACTGGTGAGAAAAGGCGTTAAGATCGCAATTTTAACTAATTCTCTGGCAGCGAATGATGTCGCAGTCGTTCACGCGGGCTATGCGCGTTGGCGAAAAAAACTCCTGCGCTACGGCGTGGAGTTATACGAGCTCAAACCAACCCGCGATCGCGTTTCAGCAGTACACGACCGGGGATTAACCGGTAATTCAGGCTCCAGCCTGCATGCGAAAACCTTCAGTATTGACGGTCGTAAAGTGTTTATCGGATCGCTTAATTTTGATCCCCGTTCAACGCTGCTCAATACGGAAATGGGGTTTGTGATTGAGAGTGAAGTACTGGCTGAGTTGATTCATAAACGTTTTATGCAAAGTCAGCGTGATATGGCCTGGCAACTACGTCTTGACCGTTGGGGCAGAATTAACTGGGTTGATCGGCTTTCTGGCAGCGAACAGGTACTGAAAAAAGAACCCGCTACAGGATTCTGGAAGCGGGTTCTGGTGAGGCTTGCATCTGTGCTGCCCATTGAATGGTTGCTCTGAACCATTCAATACAAGAAAACTAACCGGCAACCGCCTTGTTTTTATCCTGCTTAATGGGCGGTTTACCCGAAAAGAGAAACTTCAGCACCGGGATCCGTAAATGGATTTCGTACAGTATGACCGCAATTCCAACCACAAAAAGCAGACCGCAGAGAAAACCCAGCAGATTCGACTTGATATGCGGTGTGATATACGCGCCAAAAAACAGCGTTAACGGGTGGTGCACCAAATAGATGAACAGCGACGCGTTGACAAAATAGGTCACGCGAGCCGACTGGAAATTCAGTAAACGGTGGCCAAGCGAAAAGACGACATTCACCATCCATAGCCCCATGATCATGGTAATGACATATTCGGTTTCATACATCCAGGCATCGCCGTTGCCGTAACGTTGATTGAGCAGGTATGCGACAAATGCGAATGCGGCACCTAGCGTGCAGCCGCGCGATGGCGTGGTAAACAGTGCTTTCAGATTCGGATTGATAAACGCCAGCGCACCGAGCATAAAGAAAGGCACATAGAACAGCGTTTGCATAACGATAAAATTAAACATGCCATCGCTGAGAATCGAAGGGTAGAGGATGAAAATCGTTCTTCTGACGGCGGCATAGCCGACACCCAACAATATAAAAATCAGCGTTAATTTGGTCATTGATACCCCCGATGCAGGGGTACCGTCTCCACGCGATAGTCTGTTTTTCATCTGGGTAAACACCCACATGCTCAGGGTCGTTAACACCACCAGAACCAGTAAAAACCACAGATGGGAAATCAGCTCCCAGGCCAGCGCATTGTATTTGTCATAGCCGCTGAGGGTATGCCAGCTGTCTGCTTTCCCTTTCACGTATTGCAGCATGATAAATTGCGGCAGCGTAAGCAGCGGAATCGCGGTCAGCATGGGGATCCCCACGCGTTCTACACGCACCTTCCACCAGCGTTTTAACGGATAGCGCAAAAAAAGCATGTAGGAAAAATAACCTGAAATGACAAAGAAGACCTGCATGCGAAATGCATGGATAAAGTCGTTAAAAAGGGTTAACCACCATGACGGTTCTGCGCTGTTCACGTGCCAGGTGTGGGTGGAGTAGATCAATGAAATATGGAATGGGATCCCTAACAACATTAGCCAGGCACGGATGGAGTCAAGAAAATATTCACGTGGTGGTGATACAGAGCTCATAGACAGTTACGTATTCTCAGACTTTTCGTCTTATCCCTAAGACGAATAATGGTTACATTCGAGGGCAACCCTACACGAAGTCCAACAACCTGTCTCCAGGATAAGCACGCAAAGTGAAAACAGGCAGATGAACCTGCTTAAACCATGAGCCAGCGCGCGAACAATACAGGGATTCAGTTGTCGGAGTACCCGATTATCCATTAAAATGGATCGGATCAATATAAGCACACAAAGGGGGAAGTGCTTACTAATTATGAAACATAAACTACAAATGATGAAAATGCGTTGGTTGGGTGCAGCAGTCATGTTAACGCTGTATACATCATCGAGCTGGGCGTTCAGTATTGATGATGTTGCAAAACAAGCTCAATCCTTAGCCGGGAAAGGCTATGAGGCGCTAAAAAGTAACTTGCCCTCCGTTTTCCGCGACATGAAATATGCGGATTATCAACAGATCCAGTTCAATCGCGATAAAGCGTACTGGAGCAATCTCAAGACCCCATTTAAGCTCGAGTTCTACCACCAGGGTATGTACTTCGACACGCCGGTCAAAATCAACGAAGTTACCGCCACGGCGGTGAAAAGAATCAAATACAGCCCGGATTATTTTAATTTTGGCGATGTTCAGCATGATAAAGACACGGTAAAAGATCTCGGCTTCGCCGGGTTCAAAGTGCTGTATCCGATCAACAGCAAAGATAAAAACGATGAAATCGTCAGCATGCTCGGTGCCAGCTATTTTCGCGTTCTGGGTGCAGGTCAGGTCTACGGCCTGTCAGCGCGTGGCCTCGCGATTGATACCGCTCTGCCTTCTGGTGAAGAATTTCCCCGCTTCCGTGAGTTTTGGATCGAGCGTCCGAAACCGACTGATAAACGTTTAACCATTTATGCTTTGTTGGATTCTCCGCGTGCAACCGGAGCGTATCGTTTTGTCATTATTCCAGGCCGTGACACGGTCGTGGATGTTCAGTCCAAAGTTTACCTGCGCGACAAAGTGGGCAAACTGGGTGTGGCACCGTTAACCAGTATGTTCCTGTTTGGACCGAACCAGCCGTCTCCGGCGACAAACTATCGTCCGGAACTGCATGATTCTAACGGTTTGTCTATCCACGCGGGCAATGGGGAGTGGATTTGGCGTCCGCTGAATAACCCGAAACATCTCGCGGTGAGCAGCTTCGCAATGGAAAACCCGCAAGGATTCGGACTGTTGCAGCGTGGCCGTCAGTTCTCGCGTTTTGAAGATATCGACGATCGTTACGATCTGCGCCCAAGCGCCTGGATCACGCCAAAAGGTGAATGGGGTAAAGGTAAGATTGAGTTAGTTGAAATCCCAACTAACGATGAAACGAACGATAACATCGTTGCGTACTGGACGCCGGATCAACTGCCTGAAGCGGGCAAAGAGATGAACTTCAAGTACACTTTGACGTTCACGCGTGATGAGGACAAGCTTCATGCGCCGGAAAGCGCCTGGGTACAGCAGACTCGTCGTTCTACCGGTGATGTAAAACAGTCCAACCTGATTCGTCAGCCTGACGGTACCATCGCGTTTGTGGTGGACTTTACCGGCACAGATATGAAAAAGCTGCCGCAGGATACCCCGGTTACCGCACAAACCAGTATTGGCGACAACGGTGAAATCGTTGAAAGCACTGTGCGCTATAACCCGGTATCTAAGGGTTGGCGTTTGATGCTGCGCGTGAAAGTGAAAGACGTGAAGAAAACCACTGAAATGCGTGCTGCCTTGGTCAATGCCGATCAGACGCTGAGTGAAACCTGGAGCTACCAGTTACCTGCCAATGAATAAGACAACTGAGTATATTGACGCAATGCCGCTTTCGGATATCGAGAAAGCGGCACTGCCGAAAACTGACATCCGCGCCGTTCATCAGGCGTTGGATGCCGAGCATCGTACTTACTCGCGCGAAGATGATTCACCGCAGGGTTCTGTGAAAGCTCGCCTTGAGCAAGCATGGCCGGATTCTTTGGCTAAAGAGCAGTTGGTTAAGGACGATGAGGGCCGCGATCAGCTGCAGGCGATGCCAAAAGCAACGCGTACCTCTATGTTCCCCGATCCCTGGCGTACCAACCCGGTTGGTCGTTTTTGGGATCGCTTGCGTGGGCGCGATGTGACGCCGCGTTATCTTTCGCGTTTGACGAAAGAAGAACAGGAAAGCGAGCAAAAATGGCGTACCGTAGGCACCATCCGCCGCTATACGCTGTTGATTCTAACGCTAGCGCAAACGGTCGTAGCAACCTGGTATATGAAGACGATCCTCCCGTATCAGGGGTGGGCATTTATTAATCCGGTAGACATGATGGGACAGAACTTGTGGGTCTCCTTTATGCAACTGCTGCCCTACATGCTGCAAACCGGAATTCTCATTTTGTTTGCCGTGCTTTTCTGTTGGGTGTCTGCGGGATTCTGGACCGCGCTGATGGGCTTCCTGCAACTGTTGATTGGACGAGATAAGTACAGTATCTCGGCCTCAACGGTCGGGGACGAACCGCTGAATCCCGAACACCGTACCGCGCTGATTATGCCTATCTGTAACGAGGACGTTGACCGCGTATTTGCGGGACTTCGCGCCACGTGGGAATCGGTCAAAGCAACGGGCAACGCCGAACATTTCGATGTTTATATCCTGAGCGACAGCTACAATCCTGATATCTGCGTAGCAGAACAAAAAGCGTGGATGGAGCTGATTGCTGAGGTGCAGGGCGAAGGACAGATTTTCTACCGCCGTCGTCGTCGTCGCGTGAAGCGTAAAAGCGGCAACATTGATGACTTTTGTCGTCGCTGGGGAAATCAGTACAGCTACATGGTGGTGCTGGACGCTGACTCAGTGATGAGTGGTGACTGTCTGAGCGGCCTGGTGCGTCTGATGGAAGCGAATCCGAATGCCGGGATTATCCAGTCTTCACCGAAGGCTTCCGGTATGGATACGCTGTATGCGCGCTGCCAGCAATTTGCGACCCGTGTTTATGGACCGCTGTTTACCGCCGGGCTTCACTTCTGGCAGTTAGGGGAATCACATTACTGGGGCCACAACGCAATTATCCGCGTGAAGCCATTTATCGAGCACTGTGCGCTCGCGCCGTTACCGGGCGAAGGCTCGTTTGCGGGATCGATCCTCTCCCATGACTTCGTGGAAGCGGCATTGATGCGTCGTGCTGGCTGGGGTGTGTGGATTGCTTACGATCTGCCGGGATCTTATGAAGAGCTGCCGCCGAACCTGCTGGATGAACTCAAGCGCGACCGCCGCTGGTGCCACGGTAACCTGATGAACTTCCGTTTGTTCCTGGTGAAAGGGATGCACCCGGTTCACCGTGCGGTGTTCCTGACCGGTGTAATGTCCTATCTATCTGCGCCGCTTTGGTTTATGTTCCTCGCGCTCTCTACCGCATTGCAGGTGGTGCATGCGTTGACGGAGCCGCAGTACTTCCTGCAACCGCGTCAGTTGTTCCCGGTTTGGCCGCAGTGGCGACCTGAACTGGCGATCGCGCTGTTTGCTTCAACGATGGTGCTGCTGTTCCTGCCGAAGCTGCTGAGTATTTTGCTCATCTGGTGTAAAGGGACGAAAGAGTACGGCGGGTTTATCCGCGTCACGCTGTCGCTACTGTTGGAAGTTCTGTTCTCCGTGTTGCTGGCGCCGGTGCGTATGCTGTTCCACACCGTCTTCGTTGTAAGCGCTTTCCTCGGTTGGGAAGTTGTGTGGAATTCACCGCAGCGTGATGACGATTCGACCCCGTGGGGTGAAGCGTTTATGCGTCACGGTTCTCAGTTACTGCTGGGGCTGGTGTGGGCTGTGGGTATGGCCTGGCTGGATCTGCGTTTTCTGTTCTGGCTGGCACCGATTGTCTTCTCGCTGATCCTGTCACCGTTTGTTTCCGTGATTTCCAGCCGTTCCACGGTGGGGTTACGTACCAAGCGCTGGAAGCTGTTCCTGATCCCGGAAGAGTATTCTCCGCCGCAGGTGCTGGTGGATACCGATACCTATCTGGTGATGAACCGTAAACGTACGCTGGACGATGGCTTTATGCATGCGGTGTTTAATCCGTCGTTTAACGCACTGGCCACGGCCATGGCGACTGCACGCCACCGCGCCAGCAACGTGCTGGAGATTGCACGCGATCGTCATGTGGAACAGGCACTGAACGAAACGCCGGAGAAACTGAATCGCGATCGCCGCCTGGTGTTGTTGAGCGATCCGGTGACCATGGCGCGTTTACATTACCGTGTCTGGAATTCACCTGATAAGTATTCTTCGTGGGTGAACTACTATCAGGGACTGACACTGAACCCGCTGGCGCTCAGGAAAAAATAAGCGTTCTGTAACGTGAAAATACCGGCCTGGTGCCGGTATTTTTTTATATTGAATAGAATGAGTCGTGAGGTAGCAGGTGCGAATATTGGCTGTAGGAATAATGATCTTCTTCCTGAGCGGATGCGGCAGCATTATTAGTCGTACCATCCCAGGGCAAGGACACGGAAACCAATACTATCCTGGCGTGCAATGGGATGTTAGGGACTCCGCATGGCGCTACGTCACTATCCTCGATCTGCCATTTTCGCTGGTGTTTGATACGTTGCTGCTGCCGCTCGACATACATCATGGACCTTACGAGTAATTATCGCTCATCCCATTCATCGGCTGCGGTCTGTCCCTCTTCAGTATCAAGGGGAGGTTCCAGCTGGAATTCACCTTCATCCCATTCGTGAAGCGTATTTTCTTCCTGCCACTCCTGGCGGATTTCAATTTCATCATAGTCGCCATCAAAAACGCTCTGGGCCGCTTCTCCGCTCAGGATTGGAAGACATTCACCATCTACATCATCCTCGTCAGCAAAGAATTCCGCCTGCCACATAATGTCGCCATCCTGTAGCACGTATTTTTGGACGCTTAGCTGTTGAACGCTGGCGTCGTCTGACTCAAGGTCAGGGTTATCAGCCAGAAACACTTCACGAGCTGCATCAATGGCCTCTTCCAACGTGGCATAAAAACTCATGTCATTCTTTGCCATATTTCTTCTCCTAAGGCGAACAATAAAGGGGGATGATTCAATCTATAGACGGCGATCCGCAGAGCGTCAAACCCGTTAGCTGCATGGCTCACTCAATCAGATGATTACTGCCTGCAATGCCTACGAGACTGGGGGAAAGTAACTTCGGTTGTTTATGAAAAAATTTACATTGGCAGATACTGAAGCCGACGTAATATCAGGAAAAAAATTCAAGAAAAAATAGTAATGTATGTGATTTGCAATGTAGTAATGAAAATCAAAAAATTAAAAAATGACGTTATATAAGGAAATCTTCAGGGTTGAACGTTATTTTTTATGTGTTTTAGAGAGGGAATCCGATCGCTTATGACGTAATATTTCATAACTTAATAAAAACAAAGAAGAAAATTAATGCCCAATACGGAAGTGTCGCAGGTGCAATCAATGAAAGTGGCTAAACTTAGTGGTGTCTCTGGTAGTGACAAAGTATCTTTTGTGTATGAGGGCTGTGAATGGTGTGAGTGATACTAAAATAGTATACATAATAAAATGTTATTAATGACAAAGGTTATAAATCTATAAGAAACCATTAAATAAGAAATGAATTAGTGTCATTGAATCTGTGCAGATATAATAGTTTGCAAAATCTTATGCTTTATTATATAAAATGCAAAATTAAGAGAGCCCTTAAGGTTGTTATGGATAACGGCAATTCAAATAATAGAAGGTTAATGGCTTTCTATATAATCTGTTTGGCTAGCTATGTTCTTGGTGGAGTGTGTCTTACACAATTTAAATTAACGATACAAAGTGTGCCGCAAACAGTATATCTGATTATAATTGTAGGGTTATTCTTTTTATATGGGATAATCTTCCTGTTTATGTTATTCCAGTATCTTTGTAGAAAAGATCTCACCTGCCTTATGATATTAGGTATGGCGTTTCTTGGGAATAACATATTTTTTATCGAGACTATCTACATCGTTCAGGACTTGATTAATGATTATGCCTCAATCGAAAAAAGAACTAACGATATAGCCATATTCTATTACTTTCGGCAGATTAGTTTCATTGCTCTGCTATTTGTTTCATTAAAATCTTATAAAGTATCCTCGACAGTTATTGAAACCAAAGAAAGAGAACCTTGCTATATCGTTCTGTCTTTTTTAATCATGCTTGTTATCGCGGTGGTGGCGCACGCTCTGGCCAGTTACAACCCTAATTTTACACTCGAGATCACAAGCCTGAAGCCTGATAATGTCACCGTGCACTGGCATATTGGGTACATTTATTCGCTTATTGTATCCTGGGGACTGGTCCTGTTGTATTTAATCATTAAAACCAGAACGCATAACATCTTGTGGAAAAGTATAGGGCTACTGTGTTGCTCAGCAATATTGACCAATGTACTACTTCTGAGCCTGGATGAATATAGCATGTATATTTGGTATGTAAGCCGGGGGATTGAGGTGATAAGTGCCCTGTGTATAATCTCAATACTGATGTACAACACCTTCATCATCTTAAAAAAAGAAACGGATTCAGCTATTAAAGACGCAATGACTAAAATATATAATCGTAAACTATTCTATAAGTCATTAAAATCATCATTAGCAAAAGGCACAGTATGTGTAATGGTTCTGGATATTGATAAATTCAAACGGATTAATGATACTTACGGTCATCAGGAAGGTGACAGAGTGATAATCAGCATTGTCGATATTGTCAATAAATCAATCAGAGATACGGATATTTTTGCCAGAGTAGGCGGTGAAGAATTTGCGATCCTTCTTAAGTGTAACGATAAAGATGAGGCAATTGTTGTTGCAGAGCGAATTAGGCGAAATGTAGAGAATGGTACGACAATACCAAATTCGTATGAGTTAAAAGAAAAAATGACTATAAGTATCGGTGTATATTGCAGTAAAATTGATGATGAATCAGCGGATAAAGTTGTTTCATACGCCGATGCCGCATTGTATGAAGCCAAAAATTCTGGCAGAAATAAGGTGTGTTACTATTATCATTAAGGTTGAAATATACGCCGTGTAAGATAAGTTTATTATTCCGAACCGGCGAATACAAATACACAAATCATCCCACGACCTCTGTACTCCGACGACGGCGCAGGCTATTCCACGAGTACAGGGCGTTAAACAGTACGACGCCCGCGGTCACACAGAAAACGGCACGAAAACCGTAGTTGGCGGATATCGCTGCCCCCATTAGAGGTCCTGTTACGTTACCGATATCGCGAAATGACTGGTTATAACTGAAAATACGTCCAGCTATTTGATTGGTCGAGTTGTAAACCAGCAGCGTTTGTACCGCCGGGAGCAGAGCGCCGTCGGCCGCACCCAATAAAAAGCGCAGAACACCAAGCTGCAAGGGCGTATGGACAAATGACATTGGAATAAGCAGTAACACAGAAACGATCAGCGCGACGATCAGGATCTTCTCCGGGCCAATTCGATCGCCTAATTTGCCAAGTTTCGGGGCGCTGATTAATGCCGCAACGCCGGGGACAGAGGCTATCATCCCACTGATAAACGCAATATTGCTGACGTTGCCAGCCAACTCTCGAACGTACAGAGTCAGTATTGGCGCGATAGAACCGGTGGCTACCTGAATGATCAAAGTGGTGATAAACAGGCTCAGCACCAGTTTGGGGTTCTTTAAAGAGGCCACGACTTCACGAATGTGCAGCATCTCCTTCTTGCTCACCGGCTGGAAACGCTCGCGGATAAAAAATAGCGTCAGGATGAAGCAGACCAGCAGCACGCTGGCGGTGATGAAAAATACAGGGCGTAATCCGTACTGATCCGCGAGGAGGCCGCCAGCTAGCGGCCCGAGCAGTGCGCCACTAACGCCACCGGTTGAAAGCGTTCCCAGTGCCCAGCCGCTTTTATTGCGTGGAACCTGGGTGGCGATCAGTGCATTCGCATTGGGGATGAATCCACCAAGCAGCCCTAACAAGGCGCGCAGGATTAAGAACTGCCAGATATTTTGCGCCAGTCCCATCAGCAGCATCACAATTGCCATGCCCAACGCGGAACGCAGCAGCATGATTTTTCGTCCTTTGCGATCGGCAAGGCCACCCCAGAAAGGAGAAGCAATGGCTGAAAAGAGAAAGGTGATGCTGAAGACCAGGCCTGACCACATATTCAGGGCGCTATGACCCGTGACGCCGAGACTCTCGACGTAAAGAGGCAAAAAGGGCATGACCAGGCTAAATGCTGCTCCGGTTAAAAAACAACCTAACCAGGCAACGGTGAGGTTGCGTTTCCAGTTTATGGGGGCATCTGAGGGTGACATAGCGATCCGCAGTGTGATGCGCTGTTTGCGCTATCGATTGAATATAAGTAAGCAGGCTAATTATGCGCCTGGTTGATAGTTGCTGCAATGCGGATAGCAGTTAAACCTAAAACGGGTAGGGAGCGGGTTGCAGCCCACTGGGCTGCAACTCTGCGTCAGTACAGAGAAGGGGAGCCTTCAGGACGCGTCTTGAAGCGACGATGCAACCACATATACTGCTCTGGCGCCATCATGATGCATTGCTCAACAATTTTGTTCATCCACGCAGCTGTAGTCTCTGCGTCGTCCAACGGTGGTGAACATTCTGGAGGCAACATAATCAATTGATACCCTTTACCGTCAGGTTTGCGGCGGGGAACAAACGGTACCAGGCAGGCATTGGACATGCGTGAAAGCATCCAGGTCCCTGAGGTTGTTGCGGCTTGTTCAACGGCAAAAAGTGGTACAAACACGCTGGCGCGAGGGCCGTAATCATGATCCGGCGCGTACCAGACCACTTCGCCCTTTTTCAAGGCTTTAATCATCCCTTTCAGGTCTTTACGATCGAGCATTGATTTATTCGAGCGCATGCGGCCCCAGGTTTGTAGCCAGTCCAGCAGCGGATTGTCGTTAGGCCGATACACACCAATACCCGGCTCCTGCAAGCCAAACTGGCGCGCACCCAGTTCCAGAGTCAGAAAATGCAGACCCACTAACAGAATCCCGCGTTTTTGCGCCTGAACGTCACGGATATGTTCCATTCCGATCACTTCCGTCCAGCGCGAAATACGCTTATCGGGCCAAAACCAGGCCATCCCGGTTTCCATTACGCCCATACCTACGGATTCGAAGTTCTTGACGACCATCTGCTGGCGTTCCTGCTCACTCATCTGCGGGAAGCACAGTTCCAGATTTCGGGAAACAATTTTTGCCCGACGTTTCATCAAACGTAGCGCTAGTCGACCTAACGCACAGCCCAACTTAAAGAGGATGGGGTAGGGTAACTGCACGATTAACCAAAGGATGCCAATACCCAGCCAGGTTAACCAATAACGTGGATGCAGTAACGCAGCCGAAAACTTGGGTAAATTCGTCATGTCTATCCTGTCTTCAAACGACCAATTCCCTGTATTGTCGCATTTTTTCGCGCGTATCAAAAATTTGTGACGGGAGAACGGTGATTAATTCCGCAATTGTTGTTGCGATTTTATCGTGAAGTATGAAATGTAGCGTAAAATGTGTGGATGTAAATTGGCGATGTTTGCTTTATTATGCCGCCGATTTTCATTTATTCCTTATTTGCAGGATACGTACACCATGCCAGTGTTACACAACCGCATTTCGAACGACGCCCTCAAAGCCAAAATGCTGGCCGAGACCGAGCCGCGCACGACGATCTCATTCTATAAATATTTCACCATTGCCAATCCTCAGCACACGCGTGATGCGCTGTACCAGATGTTCACCGCATTGAACGTCTTCGGGCGAGTATATCTTGCCCATGAAGGAATTAACGCGCAAATCAGCGTACCGCAAAGCAACGTCGAGGCATTTCGCCAGCAACTCTATGCGTTTGATGCTGCATTGAAGGATTTACGTCTGAATATTGCGCTGGATGATGACGGTAAATCGTTCTGGGTACTGCGTATGAAAGTCCGCGAACGTATCGTGGCGGATGGTATTGACGATCCAGACTTTGACGCCAGCAACGTGGGGGATTATCTCAAGGCGGCAGAAGTAAATGCCATGCTGGACGATCCTGAAGCGGTATTCATTGATATGCGCAACCACTATGAATATGAGGTGGGTCATTTCGAGAATGCGCTGGAGATCCCGGCAGACACGTTCCGCGACCAGTTGCCGAAAGCTGTTGAAATGATGCAGGCGCATAAAGATAAAAAAATCGTGATGTACTGCACGGGTGGGATCCGCTGTGAGAAAGCCAGCGCCTGGATGAAACACAATGGATTTAGCAAAGTCTGGCACATTGAGGGCGGTATTATTGAGTATGCCCGCAAGGCGCGTGAACAGGGACTCCCGGTACGTTTTGTCGGTAAAAACTTTGTCTTTGATGAGCGTATGGGCGAAAGGATCTCTGAAGATGTTATCGCGCATTGCCATCAGTGCGGCACGGTGTGCGATAGCCATACTAATTGCAAAAATGATGGCTGCCATCTGTTGTTTATTCAGTGCCCGGCTTGTGCGCAGAAATATAAAGGCTGCTGTAGCGAGCTGTGTAGCGAAGAGAGTGAGTTGCCGGAAGAGGAACAACGGCGTCGTCGTGCGGGACGTGAAAATGGCAATAAAATCTTCAATAAATCACGCGGTCACCTGAATACCAAACTGGGTATTCCAGACCCTGCGAAATAACATGATGCCGGATGAGGGGCAGAACCTCATCCGGTAATTCATGCGTTACTTCTGCTGAACACCTTCCACTGAGATGATCAAATCGACTTCCTGCGATGCAGGTCCGAGATCGGTGGTGATGTTGAAATCCTTCAGCTTAATCTTACCTTGCGCTTCAAAACCAGCGCGCGTACCGCCCCAGGGATCGCCACCCTGACCGATGAGCTTCGCGTCCAGCGTAACCGGTTTAGTAACGCCGTTCAGGGTCAAATTACCGGTGATATCCAGGTCATTCCCCTCTTTTTTCACGCTGGTGGAGCTGAAGGTAGCCTGCGGGAATTTTGCCACGTTAAGGAAATCTGCACTGCGCAGATGCTTGTCGCGTTCGGCGTGATTAGTGTCAACGCTGTTGGTGTTGATGGTTACGTTAACCTTATCGGCTGCGGGATTTTTCTCATCAAAGGTAAACGTACCGTCGAAATCTTTGAAAGTGCCGTACAGCCAGCTGTAACCCAGATGCTGAATACGGAAATTAACAAAGGCATGCTGTCCTTCCTTGTCAATTTTGTAATCTGCCGCCACGGCCGACCCGGTGGTGAATAAAAGAGAAGCGAGTGTAAGTCCCAGCAGGTTTTTTTTCATTTTAAGCTCCATAGTCAGATGACGATTTTCCCAACATGCGATTGAGGGTATCGTCGTTATCAATAAAGTGATGTTTCAGGGCCATCAGTCCGTGTAGTAGGGATAAAATCACCACGGTCCACGCAAGCCACAGGTGCAAGCTACCGGCGAGGTCGGCCTGGGAACCCGCATTGGCCAGGGTGGCGGGAATGTCGAACCAGCCAAAGACGCTTATCGCTTTGCCATCTGCGGTGGAAATCAGATATCCGCTGATGACTATTGAAAAGAGCAGCAAATAAAGTACGAGGTGACCCATTGCCGCGGCGATACGGGTTAAACGGGAGTAGCTTGCCAACGCAGCAGGCGGAGGGGAGAACAACCGCCAGATAACGCGGATAACCAGTCCCATCATGAGTAGGATGCCGATGCTTTTATGCAGTTCGGGGGCCTGGTGATACCAGCCATCATAGTAGCTAAGCGTGACCATCCATAACCCCAACGCAAACATGCCATATACAGCAATCGCAACCAGCCAATGTAATGTGGCTGACACTACGCCATAGCGCTGTGGAGTATTATTGAATTGCATAAGCACACCGATTGATATTTCAGAAGTGAATGAAAATGGCGTGTAAAAGACATTAATGCAACTAATAAATAACAATAGTGATGATATTTATTTTTTGTTCAATAAAGTTGACTGATTGTTGAGGTAATCATCAAGGGATTAGTGCGAAAATATGTGGCGGGGCTTAGTCTATGGGGTGTTGTGGTTTTTGTTATTGTTCAGTTTATTGCAATGAAAATTAAGCTAATCTCAATTTTTGTCAATTATTGTCAGCGCGCAGGAATTAGAAAAACATAATATATATTACATCCATAATGGCCAGCAGCGACCATAAAATAATGTAGAGCATAAGGTGCTCGCGAATATTATTAACCAGATAGTGAAAGATACGGCGCATTGACGTTATTCCTGTCATTAAAAATGGCCTCACCAACGAGGCCATTCATTTATTATCACTTAAAACGGCTTAGCCTGAAGGGGGTCAGGTCAAATTCAGACTGTTTGTCCTGAGCGAAGTCTGCCGCAATCTCTCCCAGTACAGAAGCAAACTTAAAGCCATGTCCGCTCAGCCCAGTAATGATCAGCGTATTGTCATGTTCCGGCAGAGTATCAATGATAAAGTCCTCATCCGGTGAATTATCGTAAGTGCAGGATGCGCCGTGCAGGCAACAGCCAACGCCAGGCAGAATTGTGCGCAGGAATGGGAAGGCTTCAGAACCGTCGCTGGCTACAGCGGCAAATGGCTTACGCTCTTCTGCAGAGTGAATTACCTGTCCGCCATTGTGCTTACCAATTTTCAGCTCGTCGTTTTCAGCCGGGAAACCGTAGTATTGATCGCCATTTGGCAGTTCGCCGGTGAAGGCCGGGAAGTTATTCTTAACGCTGTAGCGCCCATCGGCCTGATACCAGGCGAACACTTTGCGCACAGGTTGTATCGGTAGTTCAGGGACTAAAGCCTGCACCCAGGTGCCGGCGCTGATCACTGCTTTCTTCGCGTGGTAGTCACCGTCAGCCGTTTCTACCGTGATGCCATCATCACCGTGATGAATTGCGCTGACCGGGCATTTAAACAGTTGCGCACAGCCTGCTTCTTCCGCCAGACGGATCCAGGTTTTAATTGCTAACTCACTGCGTAAAAAACCGGACTCCGCTTCAAACAGACCGACATAGTTGTCAGGTACGCGAATTTCCGGCCAGCGAGCCATGATGGCCGCTGCATCTAATTGTTCAACGTTAAGTTGCCACTGTTTTGCGCTTTGCGCTGCAGTTGCTAAGAAGGTTGACTCTGCCGGACCGAGGTTGATAACTCCGGAGCGAACAAAAATCGGTTCTTCATTATGGGTGGACAGTTCATCCCACAATGTTTGTGCACGTAGCACCAGCGGAACGTATTTTTCTCCTTCGCCATAAGCATGACGAATTAATCGAGTATCGCCGTGGTGGCTGCCCTGTTGATGTGGTGGCATATGCGCATCGATCATCAGAACCTTCAGACCGGCACGAGTGGCATAGTATCCAGCTGCGGCGCCTACCGAACCGCTGCCAATAATGATTAAGTCGTATTTCATCCGCTTCTCTCTGCAATCGCGATAGTAGAAGGGTAAATAACTGACCTGGAATATTCAACCTGGAAATAAGAAAGGCACCGCTAAGGTGCCTTTTGATGGTTGGATGTATCAGGTTTAATGTCGCTGATACTCATTTTCCTGGTAATCGCCAGATTCAATTTTGGCGATTCCTGCTTCTAATATCGAAATAAATTGCCTGGCAACATCAGTGGTTAACCAGAGCGTTTGACCAACTTCAGTCCCATCCGGGTCAGGGCGGTTCGGGGTTTGGTAGTGCAAACGCAGCATCAGCGCATCGTAGCTATCAACAGTGCTGATGTCCCACCCTACAAGCGGATGAGTCTGAATGACTTCATTATTCTTTTCCATCATGCCCCCTAATTCGTGTTACTAGACAACGGTTTTCGAGGTTCAATGCGTTTTTTTCTGAAGCAACTTCAGTATATCAATAAATAAGGGTATTCATTGAAAATTTAAAGAGGGAAGGGCATAAATTTTTTGTTTTCAGCGTTATCTGACTAAGAAACCGACATGTTATTCATTTTTTTTTAGTATGTTGCACAATTATTTTGTTGCTTTGGTTAAAAGATAATCGGTGGGTTAATATTAAATTAAATGCTCGTCAGAAGAAATGCGCAATTGATTACAAGATAGCGTGTATAAAAAAGCCGGGGCGACCCGGCAAACAAACATCACTGCATATCGTTATTTATTCGTTGATGAACCAGTCATCCGCGCTTTCCCAGGTTTCCTGTAGGATCTCGCTGATGCGTTCTTTGTCCTCTTTGGTCGCGCCAATAACCGACAGATTGTTTGCGCCGGCATAACGGACGGTAACGTTACCTTCGTTATCCGGAAAATGGTGCTGAATACGGCGGGAGAGTTCACCTGCCAGTGCGTCAATTGCACCGGCAGGTAAAGGTGAAGTTTTGGCAATAGTGACTTCAATACGCATAGTAGCCCCCTGTTGAATATACTGTTTATTTATACAGTTAATCGAATCAGTTGGCTACACTTTTTTTAGCTTTTTACTGACCAGCGTACCGTTTCGCCACCCAGGAAAGGCACCAGCGTATCGTCTTCCAACGCTATGCTCTCAGGAACAAGGTGCTCCATGCGTTCCAGCTCAATAAAGGTCTCATTTACCGGCAAACCATAGAACTGTGGGCCGTTGAGTGAGCAGAAGGCTTCGAAATGGTCCAGCGCATTCATCTCTTCAAACACGGTGGCATAGCTGCCTAGTGCGGTCGGTGCATTAAAGCATCCAGCACAGCCACAGCTTGACTCTTTGCGATGACGTGCGTGCGGCGCTGAGTCGGTACCGAGGAAGGCGCGCGTAAACCCGCTGGCAACCAGTTCACGCAGCGCCTGTTGGTGGACGTTACGTTTGAGGATCGGCAGGCAGTACAGGTGAGGACGAATCCCGCCAACCAGCATGTGGTTGCGGTTAAACATCAGGTGCTGTGGCGTAATAGTCGCTGCCAGAAGCTCGTTACCGTCGCGCACGTATTCGGCAGCATCTTTGGTAGTGATATGCTCGAACACTACTTTCAGCGAGGTCAAACGCTGGCGCAGCGGTTCCATCACCGTTTCAATAAAGCGCGCTTCGCGATCGAAAATATCGATATCTGCATGCGTCACTTCGCCGTGCACCAGCAGCGGCATACCCAATTTTTCCATCCTCTCCAGCACCGGCATGATGGCGTCAATAGAGGTTACGCCATGCGTCGAGTTGGTGGTGGCATTGGCCGGATAGAGTTTTGCTGCGGTGAATACGCCTTCGTTAAATCCACGTTCCAGCTCGTTGGGATCCAGCGTATCCGTTAAGTAGCAGGTCATTAATGGTGTGAAGTCGTGTCCAGCAGGTACCGCGTCAAGAATGCGCTGGCGATAAGCGATAGCCGCGTCAACCGTGGTGACGGGCGGTGCCAGGTTCGGCATGACAATGGCGCGACCATAAATTTCACTGGTGTAGGGCACGACAGTTTTTAACATGTCGCCATCGCGAAAGTGAAGATGCCAGTCGTCTGGGCGGCGGATCTTTAAAACCTGGGATGGTGCAGTCATTAATATGCTCCGGCTGAGGATAGTCTTTTTTGCCGGAAACAAAGGATAAGCGGAAACGTTTTCGTTTGCACGAAAAAAAAGGGCGCATCGGCGCCCTCAGTTTTATTAGTCGGTGAACGGGATGATGATTTCCCCCGGTTTCACCTCAATTCCCTTCGCCAGTTTTTTCGCCAGTGCTTCACCCTGGCTACTGTCATCCTGCAGAATGTAGGCTGGCTGCTGGTTGAAATAGTTACGCAGCGACTGGTTTAAATAAGGCATCAGCGTTTGCAGTACCGACTGCATTTTTTCTGGTGTCACGGTCGCATCCACGACTTCCATCTCTTGCAGATAAATTGCGCCTTTCTCTTTGTTGAATACCGGTAAGGCTTTTAACTTCAGCTTCATGGTCGCTTTTTGGCTGCCAAACAGGGAATTCATGTCCAGGTTGGCATCTCCGGTCAGCGTCACTTTATTGGGTTCTTCACGGCCAATCTGACTGGCGAGATTATTTAGTACGATGTGTGCTTCAGCAACGCCGGGCAAGCCGATATCTTTAGAAAAGTTATTATGCTTTGCCAGGGCCTGATTAATTTCTTGCTCGCTAACCGTGTATTGCGTGAGTTGATTACAACCAACCAACAGGCCGCTGACAATCAGTGCAGCGGCAAAAAAAAACTTTTTCATGGGGTTCCTCAACATGATGCATGTGGCGTAATCGTGACACAAAGCATCATCGAGTACCAGCGCCCCGGACGCCAGCAGAAAAAACTGAAAAGCGCCCGGAAGCAGGTTCGGCTATCAGGCGTCTGGCTCCAGCATGCCTCTCGTTGGGCGTTTGAGACTGAATTGCCAGCCCAGCGCCAGGAAGGTGATGAGGCCGATAATACCGAGCATCATCCAGGGCAACTCAGGCTGTGCCAGGGCCTTGCCCATATCAAACAGCCAGCCGCCGCCGATATATCCAATTGCGCCGCCGATAGCGAGCCCCAGTCGACTGAAGCCCATATAGCTTCCTCGGGCACGTGCATTCGCCAGTGAGGCGCTAAGGGTTTCACGCGCTGGTTCGGCGATGATCGAGCCAATATAGAACGTACAGATCAGGGTGAACAACTGCTGCAAATTCCCCACCAGACCGATCGGCATCATGCTCAGAGACATCACCAGCAGACCGGCCATCAGACGATGTTCAAGGCGAAAACGTTTTTCACTCCAGCGGGCAATTGGGTAGAGCAGCGTCAATGAGAGGCACGCCTCGATGGCATACATCCATTTCACGGCGGCCGGTGAACCTGCGATGTCGTTCACCATGATTGGCAGCATCAGCATCACCTGTACCGCCAGCATGTAATAGCCCGCCAGCGTCAGCACATAGGTGACAAAGCGCTTGTCATGCATCACGTGGCTCATCCCTTCGCGCACTGGAATTTTCACTGTCGACAGCTTCCATGCCGGGAGCAGCCAGGCGTTAAAGGCCGCGCACAGAACGAACAAAATTGCGCCGGTGGCACAGACAAGACGGAAATCGTATTGCAATAACCAACTGCCAAGCAACGCGCCAACCACGGCCCCGGCGCTATCCTGCATCATCAGAATAGAGAAAAAGCGCCCGCGCTTTTCCGGGCGGATCAGTTTAACCACCAGCGCCGAGCGGGGTGGGTCAAATAGTGTACCGCCCAGTCCGGAAAGAAAGCAGGAAAACCACAGCAGCCACGGCTCATGGGCAATGCCCATGGTGGCGAACCCGGCAGCGCGCATCAGCATGCCGGTGACGATCATCGGTTTTGCACCGAAACGGTCCGCAATAGCACCGCCGAAAATACCCAACCCCTGCTGGATAAATTGACGTAATCCTAGTGCAATACCGACCATCACGGCGGCCCAGCCCATTTGGTCGACGAAACGAATTGAGATCAGCGGGAAAACGACGAAGAAACCCAGCACGACCAGCATATTATCGATGAGAAGGAAGTATTTACCCAGGTTCCTTGCCTGCGAGACTTGCGACATTTCCCCTCCAGGGAAAAACTCGTCACTCTGGATAGAGTTTAAAAGATAAGCACCTCCTATTCTGCGGTGTCGTCATCGCTTTTCCCACCCTTCGCGGGACAATATTTTTTATCAAAAGTCCGTCTTGATAGAGAGTTTTCATCAAAATGTGTGAATAATTCAAAAAATGGCATTTTGCTCTTTTCACAGGGCGTATTCGCACAGGTATAGTAATGCGAATAGCGTATTGAAGACGTTACGGGAAGGAGTAGGTATAGAATGTTTGGCTATCGCAGTAACGTGCCAAAAGTGCGCTTAACCACCGACCGCCTGGTCGTGCGTTTAGTGCATGAGCGTGATGCCTGGCGTCTGGCAGATTATTACGCAGAAAATCGTCATTTCTTAAAACCCTGGGAACCTATTCGCGATGAAAGCCACTGCTATCCGTCCGGCTGGCAGGCGCGTCTGAGCATGATCTCTGAGTTTCATAAACAGGGCACCGCCTATTATTTTGCGCTGCTCGATCCGGACGAAAAAGAGATTATCGGCGTTGCGAACTTCTCAAACGTAGTGCGGGGATCCTTCCATGCCTGTTATCTCGGCTACTCCATTGCGCAGAAATGGCAGGGGCAGGGGCTAATGTATGAAGCCTTAACCTCGGCCATCCGTTATATGCAGCGCACGCAGCATATTCACCGCATTATGGCTAACTACATGCCACATAATAAGCGCAGCGGTGACCTGCTGGCGCGACTGGGTTTTGAAAAAGAAGGGTATGCCAAAGACTACCTGCTGATTGACGGGCAGTGGCGCGATCACGTGCTGACGGCGTTGACCACATCAGAATGGACCCCCGGCCGCTAAGTTTCAGATGCAGCTATGATTAATGGAGAAGACGATGAAATACGAATTAACCGCCACCGAAGCGCGAGTGATTGGCTGTTTATTAGAAAAACAAGTGACCACGCCGGAACAGTACCCACTCTCCGTTAATGGAGTCGTAACAGCCTGCAATCAAAAAACGAATCGTGAACCGGTGATGAACCTGTCGGAATCGGACGTGCAGGAGCAGTTGGATAACCTGGTTAAGCGACATTTTCTGCGCACGGTGAGCGGTTTTGGCAATCGCGTCACGAAATATGAGCAGCGTTTCTGCAACTCTGAATTTGGCAATCTGAAGCTTAGTGCCGCAGAGGTGGCCATAATCACCACACTGCTGCTGCGGGGCGCTCAGACGCCTGGTGAACTGCGTAGCCGCGCATCCCGTATGTACGAATTCAGCGATATGGCCGAAGTGGAGTCGACGCTGGAAAATCTGGCGAACCGGGAAGATGGGCCTTATGTGATCCGCCTGGCGCGTGAGCCGGGCAAACGTGAAAGTCGCTATATGCACCTGTTTTGTGGTGAGGTTGATGAAGCCATTGCCGCGGCAGATGAACCCCCTGTAGCCTCCGGTGATCTGCAGGCGCGCGTGGAAGCGCTGGAAACGGAAGTCGCAGAACTTAAGCAGCGACTTGATTCCTTGCTGGCGCACCTGGGAGACTAACGTGAAAAAATTACGTATCGGCGTAGTCGGCTTGGGCGGTATTGCACAAAAGGCCTGGCTACCCGTGCTAGGCACCTCCGCGGACTGGACGCTGCAAGGCGCATTTTCACCTTCACGCGATAAAGCGCAGCGTATCTGTGATACCTGGCGAATACCCTACGTGGATTCATTGAAGAATCTGGCGCAAACCTGTGACGCGGTTTTCGTCCACTCCAGTACCGCGACGCACTATGCGGTAGTCAGTGAATTGCTGAATGCCGGAGTTCACGTGTGTGTGGATAAACCGCTGGCGGAAAATCTGCACGAGGCTGAGCAACTGGTCGAGCTGGCCGCGCGGAAAAAACTCACGCTGATGGTCGGGTTTAACCGTCGATTTGCACCGCTGTACCAGGATCTCAAAACCCAGTTGAGCACCGCAGCGTCTGTACGTATGGATAAGCACCGTACGGATAGCGTTGGGCCGCACGATCTGCGCTTCACTCTGCTGGACGACTATCTGCACGTGGTCGATACCGCTTTGTGGCTGGCGGGAGGGCAGGCGCAGTTAAAAAACGGCACGCTGCTGACCAATGAATCTGGTGCGATGCTCTACGCCGAGCATCATTTTTCTGTCGGTCAAATGCAGATAACGACCAGTATGCATCGCCGTGCCGGTAGCCAGCGCGAGAGCGTGCAGGCGGTGACGGACGGCGGCCTGATTGACGTAACTGATATGCGGGAATGGCGGGAAGAGCGTGGGCAAGGTGTTGTTCATAAGCCGATAGCGGGCTGGCAAACGACCTTAGAACAGCGTGGTTTTGCCGGATGTGCGCGTCATTTCATTGAGTGCGTGCAAAATCAGACGGTTCCCCAGACGGCAGGCGAGCAGGCGCTACTGGCCCAGCGTGTTGTTGAAAAGCTGTGGCGGGAGGCGATGGCTGAATAACCCCCTGTAACATCTGGCGGTAGTAATTCATTGTAATCCAGGTACTATATGCCCACTCAAAATAACACCTCTTTTCAACCATAGGCTGGTTTGTCGGCCTGATAAGGTGCCAGGGTGTCGCCATCAGGCACAGCAAAAGTGTCGGATGGCGGCGAGAATGCCTTATCCGACCTACGGGCAGGTTTGTCGGGGTTTTGCCTCAGAGTCTGGAATACAACATAGATGAATTTATTAAAGTCGCTGGCAGCCGTCAGCTCGATGACGATGTTTTCACGTGTGCTGGGTTTTGCGCGTGATGCGATTGTCGCCAGAATCTTTGGTGCAGGGATGGCGACAGATGCCTTTTTTGTGGCATTCAAACTTCCTAACCTGTTGCGCCGAATTTTTGCCGAAGGCGCATTTTCGCAGGCATTTGTGCCGATTCTTGCTGAGTACAAAAGCAAGCAGGGGGAAGATGCTACCCGCGTGTTTGTTGCCTACGTTTCCGGACTGCTGACGCTGGCGCTGGCCGTGGTGACGGTAGCCGGGATGTTGGCTGCGCCATGGGTGATATTAGTCACCGCGCCGGGATTTGCCGACACAGCGGATAAATTTGCGCTGACCACTCAACTGCTGCGGATCACTTTTCCCTATATTCTACTGATTTCACTGGCCTCACTGGTTGGTGCGATCCTTAATACCTGGAACCGCTTTTCCATTCCTGCGTTTGCCCCGACCTTTCTGAATATCAGCATGATCGGCTTCGCGCTATTTGCGGCACCCTATTTTAACCCGCCGGTGCTGGCGCTGGCGTGGGCCGTTACGGTTGGCGGCGTGCTACAGCTGATTTATCAGCTTCCGCACTTGAAGAAAATTGGCATGCTGGTGCTGCCGCGCGTGAACTTCCGTGATGCGGGGGCGATGCGTGTCGTCAAGCAAATGGGCCCGGCGATCCTTGGGGTATCGGTCAGCCAGATTTCACTGATCATCAATACGATTTTCGCCTCGTTTCTGGCCTCTGGCTCAGTTTCATGGATGTATTATGCCGACCGTCTGATGGAGTTTCCGTCCGGTGTTCTGGGCGTGGCGCTGGGGACTATCCTGCTGCCATCGCTGTCCAAAAGCTTTTCCAGCGGTAATCATGATGAATATTGTCGTCTGATGGACTGGGGCCTGCGCTTGTGTTTCCTGTTGGCATTACCGAGTGCCGTAGCGTTGGGTATTCTGGCCAAACCGCTGACGGTGTCTCTGTTCCAGTACGGTAAATTTACCGCCTTTGATGCCGCGATGACCCAGCGTGCGCTGGTGGCGTACTCGGTAGGTTTGATTGGCTTGATCGTGGTGAAAGTGTTGGCTCCGGGCTTTTACTCGCGCCAGGATATTAAAACGCCAGTGAAGATTGCCATTGTGACGCTGATTATGACCCAGGTGATGAACCTGGCGTTTATCGGGCCGTTAAAGCATGCCGGGCTGTCGCTGTCGATTGGTCTGGCGGCATGTCTGAACGCTTCACTGCTGTACTGGCAACTGCGGAAACAGAAAATCTTTACCCCACAACCGGGCTGGAGCTGGTTCCTGGCGCGTCTGGTGATTTCCGTGCTGGTGATGTCTGCGGTGCTGGTTGGGATGCTCTACATCATGCCGGATTGGTCGCAGGGAACGATGTTGTGGCGTCTGCTGCGTCTGATGGCGGTCGTGGTGGCAGGTATTGCCGCTTACTTCGCAGCACTCGCCGTACTGGGCTTTAAAGTAAAAGAGTTTGTGCGCCGGACGGCGTAAAGGATCAATGCCGGATGGCGGCATAACGCCGTATCCGGCCTACAAAAGGCGTAGGCCTGATAAGCAAAACGTTATCAGGCTGACATCAAATAGAGAATTTTTTCCCGCCGCGGTGCGCAGCAGAGGTTTGACCGTTTGCGCCATACAACGCCGGTTCCTGGTGCGGTTTCAGCACTTGTATTGCTTGTTGATTACGCTCGATCTGCCCTTCCAGCAGCCAACCGTTGTGCTGGTTGAGGTCGCGTAAATGCTGTGTTTTCTTGGTGATAGTCTGCCAGCGTTCAGCAATCTCATCATTGGCGCTGCGCGTGGCGTCATGTTCCAGGCGGCGCTGCTGCTCAAGATAATCAAGGGTTGCCAGCAAGGAGCTTTTTTCTTCTGTAATACGCTGTAGCTGGCTGCCGTTGATATGCCCTGCGGAAAGCTGCTGCTGTTCAGCATCCATTACCGTTTTTAGGTCATTGAGGACGGTCGTCATCTGGTCAAGTATTTCTGACAAACGAGTCATACTTTATTTACTCTGTAGGTAGCTCTGCGCCTCGCGAATCAGCGAGTCGGCAATTTTTCCGGTATCCATTTTCAATTCACCGTTACGGATTGCGGTTTTCAGTGCTTCCACACGTTCCATATTGATGTCATTGGTGCCGGGCTGCATCAGTTTGGCCTGAGCGTCGCTCAGCATGACGCTGGTGCTGGTGGTCGCGGTGGTTTTTTCCTTCCGCGCTTTTTGTACCGGCGCATCGCTGGTTTCACGCGGCTGAACGGTGCTTACTGGCTTCAATGGTGAGGTACGATCAATGCTCATTTTATTTTTCCTCATCGAGGGGTTACGCTATAGCGGCCCGCTGTAATCATTGGTTGTTTATCTATCGGCACACGCTAAAAAATCTTTAACCTATTATAGGTTAATAAGAATATTCCCATCAGAATCGACGACGCCGCTCACCACCTGGCCTGAAATCATCCGCACTCGCGCATTCTGTGCGACAGCGGCGTTGTTCAGCGCTTTACCTTCGGCATTGACCCGAAAGCCATCTCCGTTGGCAATAACCAGTACGCGCTGACCGGCCTTGATCCGCCATGCCTGGCGCAACATCGAAAGCTGTATCGGTTGGCCCGGCACCAGATCGCGCAGGCTCACTGCATCTTGCACCTGGCTCATATCCAGCACCGCGCGCGGCGGTAGTTGGTCCAGTCGACCACGTTTCAGCGTTACGCTGGCTGGGGTCAGGGTGCTACCTCGCGCTACGGATGCAGCGGCAACAACGTAGTTTCCCGTCGCCTGCACGTTCACTTGCAGATAACGTTTTTCGTTGGCACAGCGGGCCAGCACATTCACATTGCCCCACAGTTTTGCGCTACCTGACACGCTTAATGCCGGTTGTTCGCAGTTGGGCAATAAGTTTGGTGACGTTCGGATAGTGACTACCACCTCATCGCTAAATCCGGCCAGGCGCTGGGAAAACCATGCCGTTAGCTGCGAATTCAGGTCTTGTGCCAGCGTCATAGGGCTGAACAGCAGTGCTGCCACGACTATTCCACGTTTAAACGTTTGCATCAAAACCTCGCGCTTTTTCAGGTAGTGGCAGGATTTTACCTGTGTGACGCAGTCATCAACGCAACAAATAGCGACGCATTTTGCGTTTATTCCGGCGATAACGCGCGCGTAATGGGATTTAAGCTGTCGGCTGAATTTTGTCATTTGCGGAGGAGATATGCTCGATAAGCTCGACGCCGCCTTACGTTTTCAACAGGAAGCGCTGAATTTGCGCGCCCAACGCCAGGAAATATTGGCGGCCAACATTGCCAATGCCGACACGCCGGGGTACCAGGCGCGCGATCTGGATTTCGCCAGTGAATTAAAAAAAGTCATGGTGCGAGGACGGGAAGAAACCGGCGGCGTTTCGTTGACGCTGACCTCTGCACAACACATTCCGGCCCAGACCGTTTCTGCGCCGTCTACGGAGCTGCTCTACCGTATTCCTGACCAGCCGTCTCTTGATGGCAACACGGTAGATATGGACCGGGAGCGCACGCAATTTGCAGACAACAGCCTCAAGTATCAAATGGGGCTGACGGCGCTGGGTGGACAAATCAAAGGCATGATGAACGTGCTGCAAGGAGGGAACTAATTCGTGGCGCTGTTAAATATTTTTGATATCGCAGGTTCTGCGCTGACGGCTCAGTCTAAACGCCTGAACGTCGCGGCCAGCAACATGGCGAATGCGGATAGCGTCAGCGGACCCGACGGTCAGCCGTATCGCGCGAAGCAGGTTGTTTTTCAGGTAGATGCTGCGCCAGGTGCGGCAACCGGTGGCGTAAAAGTCGCTGACGTCATTGAAAGTCAGGCGCCGGATAAGCTGGTTTATGAACCCGGTAATCCGCTGGCCGATGCGAACGGCTACGTAAAAATGCCGAATGTGGACGTTGTTGGCGAGATGGTCAACACCATGTCTGCCTCACGTAGCTACCAGGCAAACGTCGAAGTGCTCAACACCGTGAAAAGCTTGATGCTTAAAACGCTGACGCTAGGCCAGTAAAGGAGGCGCACATGTCTATTGCTGTAAAAATGAATGACCCGAGCACGACGGGGGTTAATGCCGCCACGGGGAACAGCTCCCTGACGGGCAGCAACGCCGCTGACCTGCAAAGCAGCTTTCTTACGCTGCTGGTTGCACAACTGAAAAACCAGGACCCTACCAACCCGCTGCAAAACAACGAACTGACTACCCAGTTGGCGCAAATCAGTACCGTGAGCGGGATTGAGAAGCTGAACACCACGTTAGGGTCGATCTCCGGGCAGATCGACAACAGTCAGTCGCTGCAGGCCAGTACGCTGATTGGCCACGGGGTCATGATCCCGGGTACCACCATCCTGACCGGTAAAGGGACAGAAGAGGGTGCCAAAACCACGACAACACCATTTGGAATTGAGCTGCAGCAACCGGCAGATAAGGTTACCGCAACCATTACCGATAAAGACGGCAAAGTGGTGCGCACCATTGACATTGGCGGGTTGAAAGCAGGCGTTCATACCTTTACCTGGGACGGCACCATGACCGATGGCACGGATGCACCAAGCGGTTCTTACAACGTGTCAATTGCTGCCAGTAATGGCGGAACGCAACTGGTGGCCCAGCCGCTTCAGTTTGCGCTGGTGCAGGGCGTTATTCGCAGTAACGGCGGTAATACGCTGGATCTGGGCACCTATGGAACCACCACCCTCGACGAAGTACGGCAGATAATTTAAGCCTTCACACTTATCAGGAGTAAGTCATGGCCTTTTCTCAAGCGGTCAGCGGTCTGAACGCTGCAGCGACCAACCTCGATGTCATTGGTAACAACATCGCCAACTCCGCCACCTACGGTTTTAAATCTGGCACGGCATCTTTTGCCGATATGTTTGCCGGTTCGAAAGTCGGTTTGGGCGTTAAAGTTGCGGGTATTACTCAGGACTTTACCGACGGTACTACCACCAACACCGGACGTGGTCTGGACGTTGCTATCAGCCAGAACGGTTTTTTCCGTATGGTAGACAGCAACGGTTCCGTTTTCTACAGCCGTAACGGTCAGTTCAAACTCGATGAAAACCGCAATATCGTTAACATGCAGGGGCTGCAGCTGACAGGCTATCCGGCTACCGGTACACCACCAACCATACAGCAGGGTGCGAACCCGGCACCGATCACTATCCCGAATACGCTGATGGCGGCTAAATCAACCACCACTGCGTCAATGCAGGTCAACCTGAACTCCACTGACAAAGTGCCAACCAAGACCCCGTTTAATCCAAGCGATGCGGATTCCTACAATAAAAAAGGCAGTGTTACCGTTTTCGATAGCCAGGGTAACGCTCATGACATGAACATTTTTTATGTCAAAAACGCGCAGAGCAACACCTGGGAAGTCTTCACTCAAGATGCTTCTACTGGGGATGCTGAGAAATCGGCAGGGTTTATGCGTTTTGATAATAATGGTTTGTTTTTAGGTATTAGCGCCACGGCAGCCGAAGTACCACCGACGGCTCCAGCCGTCTGGCCAAAGGATATCAAAATTACAACCGGTCCGATCAATGGCGCAGTTCCGGCGAACTTCTCCCTGAGCTTCCTGAACTCCATGCAGCAGAACACCGGTGCCAACAACATCGTTGCCACGAATCAGAACGGCTACAAGCCGGGCGATCTGGTGAGCTACCAGATTAACAATGACGGTACCGTGGTCGGTAACTACTCCAACGAACAGCAACAGGTTCTGGGGCAGATCGTGCTGGCAAACTTTGCCAACAACGAAGGTCTGGCGTCTCAGGGCGACAACGTCTGGGCGGCGACTCAGTCTTCTGGCGTGGCGCTGCTGGGTACCGCAGGCGAAGGTAACTTCGGCAAGCTGACCAACGGCGCGCTGGAAGCGTCAAACGTGGATTTGAGTAAAGAACTGGTGAATATGATTGTCGCCCAGCGTAACTATCAGTCGAACGCGCAGACCATCAAAACCCAGGATCAGATCCTCAACACGCTGGTCAACCTGCGCTAAGCGCCTGACGGGATGGCTTAATGGATCACGCAATTTATACCGCCATGGGCGCGGCCAGTCAGACGCTGAATCAACAGGCGGTGACGGCCAGCAACCTGGCAAACGCCTCCACGCCAGGGTTTCGTGCGCAGCTCAATGCACTGCGCGCGGTTCCTGTAGAAGGATTGTCTTTACCAACGCGTACGCTGGTGGTGGCCTCCACGCCGGGGGCCGATATGACGCCCGGTCAGATGGACTATACCTCCCGCCCGCTGGATGTGGCGCTGCAACAAGATGGCTGGTTGGCTGTGCAGACTGCGGACGGTAGCGAAGGATATACCCGTAACGGCGCTATTCAGGTAAGCCCAACGGGTGAACTGACTATTCAGGGACACCCGGTAATTGGCGAAGCCGGACCGATCGCCGTACCAGAAGGCTCGGAAGTCACCATTGCGGCGGACGGGACCATTTCTGCACTTAACCCTGGCGATCCGGCTAATACGGTCGCGCCAGTGGGGCGGTTGAAGCTGGTGAAGGCTACAGGGCTTGAAGTGCAACGTGGCGATGACGGTATGTTCCGTCTGACCCAGGCCACACAGGCCACCCGTGGTGCGACGTTACAGGCCGACCCCAGCATCCGTGTGATGTCTGGCGTGCTGGAAGGCAGTAACGTTAAACCGGTTGCTGCGATGAGCGACATGATCGCCAACGCCCGCCGCTTTGAAATGCAGATGAAAATTATCAGTAGCGTGGATGATAACGCGGGCCGCGCCAACCAACTGCTGTCGATGAGTTAATACAGGACATTTTATGATCAGTTCATTATGGATCGCCAAAACCGGCCTGGATGCGCAGCAAACCAACATGGATGTGATTGCCAACAACCTGGCAAACGTCAGCACCAACGGATTTAAGCGCCAACGTGCCGTATTTGAAGATCTGTTGTACCAGACGATTCGTCAGCCTGGCGCACAGTCTTCTGAACAGACCACACTGCCGTCTGGTTTGCAGATTGGTACCGGCGTACGTCCGGTTGCGACCGAGCGTTTACACAGCCAGGGTAACCTGTCGCAGACCAACAACAGTAAAGATGTGGCGATTAAAGGCCAGGGCTTTTTCCAGGTCATGTTGCCCGATGGTACGTCCGCTTATACCCGCGACGGTTCTTTCCAGGTGGATCAGAACGGCCAGTTGGTGACGGCGGGTGGTTTTCAGGTTCAGCCTGCCATCACCATTCCGGCTAACTCGCTCAGTATCACCATTGGACGTGACGGTATTGTCAGCGTGACCCAACAGGGGCAGGCGGCGCCTGTTCAGGTCGGGCAGCTTAACCTGACAACCTTCATGAACGATACCGGTCTGGAAAGCATTGGTGAGAATCTGTACACCGAAACGCAGTCATCCGGTGCGCCGAATGAGAGCACGCCGGGGCTGAACGGCGCGGGTCTGCTGTATCAGGGCTATGTTGAAACCTCTAACGTCAACGTGGCGGAAGAGCTGGTAAACATGATCCAGGTTCAGCGCGCTTACGAAATCAACAGTAAAGCGGTATCGACCACCGATCAGATGCTGCAAAAACTGACGCAACTCTAAAGTGGAGCCCGGTGGGGTGAAAACCTCACCGGCACACTGATTTTGAAGATGACCGCAATGCGAAAATACGCGCTTCACCCATACCCAATTTTAGCCCTGCTGGTGGTTTCACTAACAGGATGTGCCTGGATCCCGGCCACGCCGCTCGTGCAGGGCGCAACGTCTGCCCAGCCAGTTCCCGGTCCAACGCCGGTGGCGAATGGCTCAATCTTCCAGTCGGCACAACCGATTAACTATGGTTATCAGCCACTCTTTGAAGATCGTCGTCCACGCAATATTGGCGATACGCTGACCATCGTATTGCAGGAAAACGTCAGCGCGAGCAAAAGCTCTTCGGCGAACGCCAGCCGCGACGGCAAGACAAACTTTGGCTTTGATACCGTACCGCGCTATCTGGAAGGATTGTTCGGTAACGAACGTGCCGACGTAGAAGCCTCCGGCGGCAACTCCTTTAACGGTAAAGGCGGCGCGAACGCCAGAAATACCTTCAGCGGTACGCTGACCGTAACGGTCGATCAGGTACTGGTGAATGGCAACTTACATGTCGTGGGTGAAAAACAGATCGCTATAAATCAGGGTACTGAATTCATCCGCTTCTCCGGGGTTGTTAACCCGCGCACCATCAGTGGCAGCAACTCCGTACCGTCAACCCAGGTTGCGGACGCGCGTATTGAGTACGTCGGTAACGGCTACATCAATGAAGCGCAGAATATGGGCTGGTTGCAGCGTTTCTTCCTTAACTTGTCGCCGATGTAAGCGAGGTACCCAGTGTTTAAATCTTTTGTTGGAATGGTACTGGTGCTGATAACCACCTTTGCGCATGCTGACCGTATTCGTGACCTGACAAGCGTTCAGGGCGTGCGGGAAAACTCGTTGATAGGTTATGGGCTGGTGGTGGGTCTGGATGGAACGGGTGACCAGACCACACAGACGCCGTTTACGACGCAAACGCTCAATAACATGCTTTCGCAGTTGGGGATAACCGTGCCAACTGGCACCAATATGCAGCTGAAAAACGTGGCGGCGGTGATGGTTACCGCGTCGTTTCCTGCATTCGGTCGTCAGGGACAAACCATCGACGTAGTGGTCTCCTCTATGGGGAATGCCAAAAGCCTGCGCGGCGGTACGCTGCTGATGACCCCGTTAAAAGGGGTCGATAGTCAGGTATATGCCTTGGCTCAGGGGAATATTTTGGTGGGCGGTGCGGGCGCGGCTGCAGGTGGCAGTAGCGTACAGGTTAACCAGCTCAATGGTGGACGCATTACCAACGGCGCGATTATCGAACGTGAATTACCCAGCCAGTTCGGCGGTGGTAACACCATTAATCTGCAGCTTAATAATGAAGATTTCACGATGGCGCAGCAGATTACCGACACCATCAACCGCTCGCGTGGCTTTGGTAGCGCAACAGCGTTGGATGCCCGAACCATTCAGGTTCGCGTGCCAAGCGGCAACAGCTCGCAGGTGCGTTTCCTCGCTGATATCCAGAATATTGAGGTGAACGTCACGCCGCAGGATGCGAAAGTGATTATCAACTCGCGCACCGGATCTGTCGTCATGAACCGTGAAGTGACGCTGGATAGCTGTGCTGTGGCACAAGGCAACTTGTCGATTACGGTAAACCGCCAGGCGAACGTCAGCCAGCCGGACACACCGTTTGGCGGTGGACAAACCGTGGTGACGCCTCAAACCCAGATTGACCTGCGCCAGAGCGGTGGTTCGTTGCAAAGCGTGCGTTCCAGCGCCAACCTGAACAATGTGGTACGTGCGCTGAATGCGCTGGGGGCAACGCCGATGGATCTGATGTCCATTCTGCAATCGATGCAGAGCGCGGGTTGCTTACGCGCCAAACTGGAAATCATCTAATGATTGGTGACAGCAAACTGTTGACCAGCGCTGCCTGGGATGCGCAATCACTGAACGAACTGAAAGCGAAAGCGGGCCAGGACCCGGCGGCGAATATCCGTCCGGTCGCCCGTCAGGTTGAAGGGATGTTCGTGCAGATGATGCTGAAAAGCATGCGTGAAGCGCTGCCGAAAGATGGCGTGTTTAGCAGCGACTCAACGCGCTTGTATACCAGTATGTATGATCAACAAATTGCGCAGCAAATGACCGCAGGCAAAGGACTGGGGCTGGCTGAAATGATGGTCAAGCAGATGACTGAAGGGCAAGCGCAACCTGCGGATGACGCGCCGCAGGTGCCGATGAAGTTTTCACTGGAAACGGTGACCAGCTATCAAAATCAGGCATTGACGCAACTGGTCCGCAAAGCCATCCCCCGGGCGACGGAAAGCAATGATGAGCCGCTGTCAGGTGACAGTAAAGACTTCCTCGCCCAGCTATCGCTGCCGGCTAAGCTGGCCAGCCAGCAAAGCGGCGTCCCGCATCATCTGATTCTGGCACAGGCGGCGCTGGAATCCGGATGGGGGCAGCGACAAATTCGCCGTGAGAACGGTGAACCGAGCTTTAACATTTTTGGCGTGAAGGCTTCAGGAAGCTGGAAAGGTCCAACCACTGAAATCACCACGACTGAATATGAGAACGGTGAGGCGAAAAAGGTGAAAGCCAGATTCCGTGTCTATAGCTCTTACCTTGAAGCGTTGTCGGATTATGTCGGTCTGATATCGCGTAACCCGCGCTATGCGGCAGTGACCGCTGCCGCGACCGCCGAGCAAGGGGCGCAGGCATTGCAAAATGCGGGTTACGCCACGGACCCTAACTATGCGCGAAAATTAACCAGCATGATCCAGCAGTTGAAATCGATGAGTGAAAAAGTGAGCAAAACCTACAGCACGAACATCGATAATCTCTTTTAAATAGCTCAAGTCTACCGACCTGCTGCCGATAATAACGAGTATTGAAGGATTACAAGGAACCTCCATGTCCAGCTTGATTAATAACGCGATGAGTGGACTCAGCGCAGCGCAGGCCGCGTTGAATACTGCCAGTAACAACATCTCCAGCTATAACGTTGCCGGATATACCCGACAGACGACAATTATGGCGCAAGCGAACAGCACGCTGGGTGCGGGGGGCTGGGTAGGCAATGGTGTCTATGTTTCTGGTGTACAACGTGAATATGACTCCTTTATCACTAACCAGTTGCGAGCAGCGCAGAACCAGAGCAGCGGTCTGACGACACGTTATGAGCAAATGTCAAAAATCGACAATCTGCTCTCCAGCAAAACCAGTTCTATTTCGACCTCCATGCAGGACTTTTTTACCAGCCTGCAAACGCTGGTCAGCAACGCCGAAGATCCGGCGGCACGCCAGGCGCTAATCGGTAAAGCTGATGGGTTGGTGAATCAGTTTAAAACGACCGACCAGTATCTGCGCGATCAGGATAAGCAGGTCAACACCGCGATTAAAGCCAGCGTTGATCAGATCAACAACTATTCGAAACAAATTGCCAGCCTCAACGACCAGATTTCTCGTATGACAGGCGTCGGCGCAGGTGCGTCTCCTAACGACCTGCTTGACCAGCGCGATCAGCTGGTCAGTGAATTGAATCAGATTGTCGGTGTTGAAGTCAGCGTTCAGGATGGTGGCACTTACAACCTGACCATGGCCAACGGCTATTCGCTGGTGCAGGGCAGCAATGCACGTCAACTGGCGGCAGTGCCTTCCAGCGATGATCCTAATCGTACAACCGTGGCCTACGTTGATGGCGTTGCTGGAGCTGTTGAAATTCCAGAGAAACTGCTGAATACCGGTTCACTGGGCGGACTGCTCACCTTCCGTTCTCAGGAGCTGGATCAGACGCGTAATACCCTCGGCCAACTGGCGCTTGCATTTGCCAGTGCATTTAACGCCCAGCATAAAGAAGGTTTTGATGCCAACGGCGATCAGGGTAAGGATTTCTTTGCTATCGGCAGCCCGGAAGTCTTCAACAACGCGAAAAATACGGGCACAGGATCGTTAAGCGCTAAGATCACTGACAGCTCCGCTGTGCAGGCGACAGATTATAAAATCGTTTTTGATGGGACGGACTGGCAGGTTACTCGCCTGGCGGATAATACCAGCTTCAAAGCCACCGTTACCGGTGGAAAAATGTCCTTTGACGGGATGGAAATCACCGTTAATGCTGGCGCGAAAGCTAATGACAGTTTTACTGTAAAACCCGTGAGTAACGCTATCGTTGATATGAAAGTTATGGTGACTGATGAGTCGAAAATCGCCATGGCTCAAGTGTCTAAAAATGATACGGACCCCACCATCGATAAAGGCAAGAGCGACAACCGTAACGGTCAGAAACTGTTAGATCTGCAAACCAAAGCGACTGTCGGTAATAAGACCTTCAACGATGCATATGCCACGCTGGTAAGCGATGTCGGGAACAAAACCGCTACGCTGAAAACCAGCGCCACCACCCAGAACAACGTGGTGACACAGCTTTACCGGCAGCAACAATCTATTTCCGGCGTTAACCTCGACGAAGAGTACGGTAATTTACAGCGTTTTCAGCAGTATTACCTGGCTAACGCGCAAGTGCTGCAGACCGCGAATGCGTTGTTTGATGCACTGATTAATATCCGCTAAGGGAGAGGGACACAATGCGTATCAGCACCCAGATGATGTACCAGCAGAATATGCGTGGCATCACTAACTCTCAGGCTGAATGGATGAAGTTCGGCGAGCAGATGTCAACGGGCAAACGCGTGATCAACCCATCAGACGATCCGATTGCCGCCTCGCAGGCCGTGGTACTTTCTCAGGCTCAGGCGCAGAACAGCCAATATACGCTGGCACGCTCATTCGCGACGCAAAAGGTGTCGCTAGAAGAGAATGTTCTGAGCCAGGTGACGACGGCAATTCAGGCTGCACAGGAAAAAATCGTTTATGCCGGGAACGGAACGTTAAGTGATGATGACCGTGCATCGCTGGCCACCGACCTGCAGGGGATCCGCGATCAGCTGATGAACCTGGCAAACAGTACCGACGGTAATGGTCGCTATATTTTCGGTGGATATAAAACAGAATCCGCACCGTTTGCCCAGGCAGATGGCGCTTACAGCGGCGGTACAACAAACGTTACCCAACAGGTCGATGCCTCCCGAACCATGGTGATTGGTCATACTGGCGATAAAGTATTCGCCAACCTGACCAGCAACGCTGTACCGGAACCTGGTGGCGGCACTCAGGAAAAGAACCTGTTCAAAATGCTGGATACCGCTATTGATGCGCTCAAAACCCCTATTGAGGGTAATGACGTGGCAAAAGCTACCGCCGCTGCTGCCATTGATAAAACCAACCGTGGCCTGAAAAACTCGTTGAATAACGTCCTGTCCGTTCGTGCAGAATTAGGTACGCAGCTGAGTGAATTAAGCTCGCTGGATTCACTGGGCGCCGATCGTGCATTAGGCCAAACTCAGCAGATGAGTAATCTGGTGGATGTCGACTGGAACGCCGCGATCTCGTCTTATGTCATGCAGCAAGCTGCGCTACAGGCATCATACAAAGCGTTTACCGATATGCAGGGAATGTCGTTGTTCCAGCTCAATCGTTAACGCCTCGTTTTGAAACATATCTTGAAACTGGGTATGTTTGTCTGCCCGCTCCTTTAACACCCCGGAGCGGGCATTTTTTTAGGCAACCGACGTCTTACTAAGCGACGGGTTCCCCGTCAGTCTTATGACCAACGCAATTGCACTGCTGAAGGTAGCCAACGCAACGACACCTTCCCAATTGGCCAGGGCGTAGACCTGACTTCCGAGAACCGAACCCAGCGACATACCGATAAACACCATCGTAAACAGCAGAGCGTTCAATCGTCCTCGTGCCAGAGGTTCCAGGCTATAGACCAGATTCTGGTGGGCAACCAGGCTGGATTGCAATCCGAGATCAAAACCTACAGCCGAAAGGGCGATGAGCAGCCACTGCCCCTGAACGGGCAGGGCGGGTAACAAAAACATCAGTGCGAAAGATACCGTTACCAGCAAAGCACCCAATTGCGTCACTTTTGCCGCACCCACTTTATCGGCAAGATGGCCTGCCATCGGTGCGGCAAGCGCTCCGGCTGCTCCCGCGATACCAAAAGCACCCGCTATAGCGCTACCCATGTGGTAATGCTCAGATAACATTACCGCCAGCGTAGACCAAAAGGCGCTAAAGGCTATGGACAGAAAGCCTTGTGCCAGTGCTGCGCGGCGCAAGGTGGAATATCGTTGCCAAAGTTGCGCCATTGAGAGCATTAATGATGGATAGCTCAACGTGGAATGGACCGTAAAGCGAGGCAGTACTTTCCACATAATCGCGGTAATTACGGCAATGCTGACGGCAGCGAGTTGGTACATCTCGCGCCAGCCAAACGCTTCGCCCACCAGCCCACTGACGGTACGTGAGAGTAAAATCCCCAGCAGAAGGCCCGTCATCACAGTGCCCACCGTTTTTCCCTGCTTGCCGTTGGGCGCCAGTATTGCCGCCGCAGGCACAATATCTTGTGCCATGGTTGCCGCCATTCCCATCAGCAGGCTCACCAGTAATAGCGAATGCAACTGACCGGTAAAGCTACAGGCCAGCAGCAGCGCGGCAAGAGAGATGCTTTTCAGCAGGATTAATGTCCGGCGATCATAACGATCGCCTAATGGCAATAAAAACAATATACCTAACGCATATCCCGCCTGGGTCAGCGTCGGGACCAACCCCATACCGGTGAGACTTAAGGCCAGATCCTGACCCATTAAAGGCAGAAGAGGCTGGGCGTAATAGATAGCGGCCACGCTGAATCCGGCGCCCATTGCCAGAACAAAAATGACCCAACGGGAAAGTGCGGTATGTGTGTTCACAAATGATTCCTCAATCACAGGATGTGCGGCTATTTTTATCCTTAAGCGAGTGGCGCGGTAGCGAGCGCAGTGGTAAAACAGTTATACGTCAGACGTATGATGAAACTGAAAATGATAAAAAATGAGCGTATAGACAGGGTGGAGCTGATGCGTACGTTTGTACGTATTGTCGAAGCAGGATCGCTTTCGGCAGCGGCAAAACAGATAGGGACGACGCAGGCGACCGTTAGCCGACGGCTGCAATCGCTGGAAACGCTGCTGGGTGTGAAACTGCTTATGCGTACCACGCATGCGATGAAATTGACCGACGATGGTGAAAGAGGCTATCAGCATGCTAAGAAGATTATTGATGCCTGGCTGGCGCTGGAAGATGGACTTAATGTCACAGAAGATGAACCGGTGGGGACGTTGCGAGTCCGCGCACCGCATGCGTTCGGGCAACAACAACTACTTGAGCCGCTTTTGCAGTTTCTTTCGAGCTATCCCCAGTTGGCAGTAGAGTGGATGCTCAACGATAAAACCGTTGATTTTCTGAGCGATAATATTGATTGCGCGATCAGGGTTGGTGCTGAGGTGGATCCGGCCACGGTTTCCGTCTTACTGGCTGAAGTTCCCCGTAGTATGGTGGTGAGTCCAGGACTGCTGGAGCAATATGGCGAGCTTTCTCATCCTGAGCAGTTATCAGCGCTGCCCTGGATTGCCGTGAACACGTTTTATCAGCATAGCGTTTCGTTGTTGCACCAATTGCGTAATGAGCCAGTCACGCTGAATATTTCACCCAGATTAAGCACAGACAGTATTTATGTCGCAAGAAATGCCGCGCTGGCGGGGTTGGGAGTGACAATTGTTTCAAGCTGGATGGTGGCGGAGGATATTGCCAATGGACGTCTGGTTGCGTTGCTACCTGAGTGGCATGCTGCGCCGTTGCCTGTACATTTGGTTTATCCGTGGGCGCGTTACTATCCGACCCGCTTACGCAAGTTTCTGGCCCTAATGAAGGATGTTATGCCGCAGCTGACGGGAATGAAAGGCGTAGATCAGATATAAAAAAGCCGACCCGAAGGCCGGCTTTGATATTGATTATGGCTTACTCAACAGGCTGTGGACGTGTTGCTGGCGCAGTCGCTTGATGCGTTGCGCTGTGTCCACCTGCGGCACCTTTGCCTTCAAAGGCGAATGCCGGACGCTGCCAGTCGCTATGACGCGGCGCTTCTGGCACATATTCCGGTGCCGGAGCGCGGGTCATTGGCGCGGTTGCATGGCTGTGCAGGTGTTCAGCATCAGCGCTGGCTGCGACAACTTCAGCCTTAACGACTTCAGTTTCGACGACAGGCGCGGCAACAACGTCTTTCGGCGCTGCAACTTCTTCAACAACTGGCGCTGTTTCCACAACCTCAGTAATCTCTTCAACCACTTCTGGCTGGGGAATAACAACCTCTGCAGGCTCTTCGGCAACCGGTGCAGTCACAACGTCAACCACAGGTTCGGCTTCAGCGGCGATTTCTTCTGCTACGGGCGCATCAGATGCAGCGATAATTTGCGGTTGTTCCTCGACCGGGGTCGCAATCACTTCCGGATGCGTGGTTTCAACCTGTGTGGTTTCAACAACGGCGGCCTGAGGCTCAGCTACGACAACCTCTGGTTGCACGGCTTCAACCGGCGCAGGGGTATCCACAATGTGTTCAACGGCAGCGGCAGCAACCTGAGGTTCTACGGCGACAGGTGCAGCTTGCTGCTGGATCATTTCCTGTTCGCGCTGTTCTTCAACCTGCTGATCCTGAGGACGTGCAACAGGGTAGCGGATCCAAACCTTACCGGACGCTAATTCAGGAGATGCGCAGGCGACCGTTAACGGCATCGGCGACTGAACCGGATAACGCTCGTCACGGTAACGACGACGACGCTGTCCACTGACGCGCAGATGGCGAGGAGAGCGGCGAGAACGACGCGGCATACCGTTGGAGTCACGAGCTTCGCTGTTGTCTTCCTGCTCAGTCGCAACGACGGCTGGCAGATCAACTTTCGCCAGTTCGGTGCGCTGTGCCGGTACCGGCTGCTCTGTTGGTTGAGCAACAGCAGTTTCAGCGATTGCAGCAACAGTAGCCACTTCGGCTTCAACCGCCGGACTGTCTGTGAAACGAACTTTCTGAGTCAACTGACGCTGTTTGCGGCGGGTTTGAGGCTGACGTACGCGCTCTTCCTGCTCGGTATCCTGCACAGGTTGTTCTGCCTGGTTCAGCTCTTTAACTTCCTGCTGAGCCTGACGCTTGTCATCGTTACGACGGCGGTTACGTTCGCGACGCGGCGCCTGCTGTTCATCACCGGATTTCGCTTTGTCTACAACATCAGTGGTTTGCTGGCGGTTATCGCGAGCTTCCGCATTTTGCTGCTGGGACTGACGACGGTTACGGCGGTTATCTTCACGGTTTTCGCCGTTTTCTGAACGTTCGCTACGGTTGTCACGGTCACCGCGATTATCACGGTTATCACGACGATCGTTACGGTCGCGACGATTGTTCTGACGCGGTTTACGACGATCCTGCTGGCGTTCGGTTTTCTCTTCAGCTTTCGGCGCAGGTTGTTCAACCGGTTTCACTTCTTCGCTACCACCGAAGATGGACTTCAGTGCGCCAAAGAAACGGCTAATCAAACCGGGCTGTGCGGCAACGGCTGCGGTTGCTGCTGCAGCTTTAGGCGCGGCGGCTTTCGCGGCAGGTTCCTGCAGAGCAGGGGCTGGCGGAACGTCAGGCATGGCGAAGGTGGCCAGCGCCGGTTGCTCAGGCTGTTTACGCTCGACGTACTCTTCTTCCGTCGGCAATGCCATTGCCTCTTCATGCAGTTTCGGCAGCAGGTAGCTCAGGGTCGGTGTTTCTTCCCCTTTGCGTACGCGCAGCACAGAATAGTGCGGGGTTTCCATCTGATCGTTTGGCACGATCACACAGCGCACGCCATTCTGACGCGTTTCGATAGCATTAACCGCGGTACGTTTTTCGTTAAGCAGGTAAGAGGCGATTGGCACAGGAACAATAGCGTGAACTTCTTGCGTATTTTCTTTCAGTGCTTCTTCTTCGATCAGACGCAGAATAGACAGCGACAGTGATTCGTTATCACGTACGGTACCGGTGCCGGAGCAGCGAGGGCACACGTGATGGCTGGATTCACCCAGAGACGGGCTCAGACGCTGACGAGACATCTCCAGCAGACCGAAGCGAGAAATATGGCTGATCTGAATACGCGCTCTGTCCTGGCGTACGGCCTCGCGCAGACGGTTTTCAACCGCGCGCTGGTGGCGAACCGGCGTCATATCAATGAAGTCGATTACAATCAGACCGCCGAGGTCGCGAAGACGCAGCTGACGGGCAATTTCATCGGCTGCTTCAAGGTTAGTGTTGAACGCTGTTTCTTCGATGTCGCCGCCGCGAGTTGCGCGTGCGGAGTTGATATCGATAGCGGTCAGTGCCTCTGTGCTGTCAATAACGATTGAGCCGCCGGACGGCAGACGTACTTCGCGCTGGAATGCGGACTCAATCTGAGACTCGATCTGATAGTGGCTGAACAGCGGGATTTCGCCGGTGTACAGTTTGATTTTGCTGCTGAAATCCGGACGACCCAATGCGGCGATGTGCTGACGCGCCATCTCCATCACTTTCGGGTTATCGATAAGGATTTCGCCGATGTCCTGACGTAAGTAGTCACGGAAAGCGCGAACGATAACGTTGCTTTCCTGGTGGATCAGGAACGGAGCAGGGCGGCTGTCAGCGGCTTTTTGAATCGCTTCCCAGTGCTTCAGGCGGAAGCTCAGGTCCCACTGCAGCGCTTCGGCGGATTTGCCGACCCCTGCGGTACGCACGATAAGGCCCATGCCATCAGGCAGTTCCAGGCTTGCCAGCGCTTCTTTTAATTCGGTACGGTCGTCGCCTTCAATGCGGCGGGAGATACCGCCCGCGCGCGGGTTGTTCGGCATCAGAACCAGATAACTACCCGCCAGGCTGATAAAGGTAGTCAGCGCAGCGCCTTTATTGCCGCGTTCTTCTTTATCGATCTGAACGATGACTTCCTGACCTTCGCGCAACACGTCTTTAATGTTGGGACGACCATGGGAGTTGTAGTTAGCGGGGAAGTATTCGCGGGCAATTTCTTTTAACGGGAGGAAACCGTGACGTTCAGCGCCGTAATCAACAAAAGCAGCTTCCAGACTCGGTTCAATACGGGTAATTTTGCCTTTATAGATGTTGGCTTTTTTCTGTTCGTGTCCAGGACTTTCGATATCCAGATCGTACAGACGTTGCCCATCTACAAGGGCGACACGCAACTCTTCCTGCTGAGTTGCGTTAATTAACATTCTTTTCATCGTAACTTACTCATTATTCTTACATTGACGACTAAGCTGCGGGCAGAGTAATGCCTTTCCGGGTGTGAACCGATGGCCTCGTGTCTATTCGCGTCGCCAACCTCACGGTTATCGTCAGCTCAAAGAGGCGCAGAGTGTCGGTTGCCTGTATTTCATACGGAAACACAGCGCAATTATCAGGGGAACAGTCTGGGTGTTACTCTCCAGAAAAGCTTCCATATTACCGGTAAGGACTGCAACCCGCAGCCCGCTAACTGCCTGAAAGATCAATACGTCTTACGCCATTGCTGCGTTGATGATCGGTCGGGCAAAATTGGGTCATTCCGGAAAAGTTCTTGTTTTAACAAGATTCAACACGGAAACAACCTCATTATTCCACTGCTAACCTTGTTATAGCAAGATGACTTTTGCCATTTATCACCCGGTTACTCACAGTTTTTTCACTTCCGCGTAGTGATTGCTTTAATAACCACCAAATCGGCTATGTCAAACTTAAGTAATAAGGTATAGCAGTTAATATAAGCATAGAAAAATGTGTGGCGCGAATCTTGATGGCTATTTAAAATCGGCCCCCATGAAAACAGAGACTCCAGCCGTAAAAACAGTTGCCATTACTGCCGACGAAGCAGGGCAACGCATCGATAACTTTTTGCGCACCCAGCTTAAGGGCGTGCCGAAAAGTATGATTTATCGCATTTTGCGTAAAGGCGAAGTGCGGGTGAATAAAAAACGCATTAAACCCGAGTACAAACTCGAAGACGGGGATATTGTGCGTATTCCACCTGTGCGGGTCGCTGAACGTGAAGAAGAGGCCATTTCACCGAACCTGCAAAAGGTCGCGGCGCTGACCGACGTCATTTTATATGAAGATGACCACATTCTGGTGCTTAACAAACCTTCAGGTACGGCCGTACATGGCGGAAGCGGGTTAAGCTTTGGCGTCATTGAAGGATTACGTGCGTTGCGACCTGAAGCGCGTTTCCTTGAACTGGTGCATCGCCTCGACCGGGATACCTCCGGCGTTTTGCTGGTGGCTAAAAAGCGCTCAGCCTTGCGTTCATTGCATGAACAACTGCGTGAAAAAGGCATGCAGAAAGACTATCTCGCGCTGGTTCGAGGCCAATGGCAGTCGCATGTCAAAACCGTGCAGGCGCCGCTGTTAAAGAACATTCTGCAAAGCGGCGAGCGTATCGTGCGGGTGAACCAGGAAGGCAAACCGTCAGAAACACGTTTTAAAGTGGAAGAGCGCTATGCGTTTGCCACGCTTGTGCGCTGTAGCCCGGTGACCGGACGTACGCACCAGATTCGTGTGCATACCCAGTATGCCGGTCATCCAATTGCTTTTGACGATCGCTACGGTGACCGTGAGTTCGATAAGCAACTGGCGGATACGGGGTTGAATCGACTTTTCCTGCACGCCGCAGCGTTGAAATTTACCCATCCGGGAACGGGTGAAGTGATGCGTATTGAGGCGCCGATGGATAAGCAATTGAAGCGCTGCCTTGAGGTTTTACGCAGTAAAGCCTGATGCGCGTTGCTTATCAGGCCTACAATCGTGTGATGCACCGTAGGCCTGATAAGACGCATCGCGTCGCCATCAGGCAGATCAATCAGGCATTCAACGGGTTCATCTCTTCCCGCCGCAGCATTTGACACAACGCGATAAGCGGCAAACCGATCAGGGTATTTGGGTCACGACCCTCCAGGCGTTCAAAGAGTGCAATACCTAACCCTTCACTTTTGAAACTACCTGCACAATGGAGCGGGCGCTCTTTACGCAGATAATCATCAATTTCCGCCTCGCTTAAATGACGGAAATGGACGTCAAAAGGTTCTACTTCAGTTTGTAAATGTCCGGTCGCAGAATTATACAGCGCCAGTCCGGTGTAAAACGTCACAATATTGCCACGGGCTTTGAGTAATTGTTGGCGGGCATTTTCTTCAGTTAATGGTTTGCCGGTTATTTCACCATCAAGAACACAAATTTGATCGGAGCCAATAATCAGATGCGATGGGTAACGGTGGGCGAGAGATTGCGCTTTTTTCTGCGCCAGTCGCAAGACTAAATGGCGTGGTGCTTCGCCGGGCAACGGCGTTTCATCAACCTCTGGCGCAGCGCATTCAAACGGGATTGCCAGTTTTTCGAGTAAAGCGCGACGCCAGGGGGAGGTAGAAGCAAGAATAAGTTGAGGCATATTTTTTCCCTCGCATATAGCGTATTGATGAGAGCCATTTTAAACTATGGACTTCGACCTACAAGCTGGCTGTAGTGGCTTGTCTTGAGCGATTTTAAGTCGATGACCCGCAATGTGTGCGAATTATTGGCAAAAGGCAACCACAGGCTGCCTTTTTCTTTGACTATATGACGTTACAAAGTTAATATGCGCGCCCTATGCAAAAGGTAAAATTACCCCTGACTCTTGATCCGGTTCGTACGGCTCAAAAACGCCTCGATTATGAAGGTATCTATACTTCTGATCTGGTTGAGCGCGTCGCCGATTCTGTAGTCAGTGTGGACAGTGATGTGGAATGCTCCATGTCGTTCGCTATCGATAACCAGCGTCTCGCCGTTATAACCGGTGATGCGAAGGTATCGGTTACGCTCGAATGTCAGCGTTGCGGGAAACCGTTCCCACTTCATGTTCACACAACATATTGTTTTAGTCCTGTCCGTTCTGACGAGCAGGCTGAAGCACTCCCGGAAGCGTATGAGCCGATTGAGGTTAACGAATTCGGTGAAATCGATCTGCTTGCAATGGTTGAAGATGAGATTATCCTCTCCTTGCCGGTAGTTCCGGTGCATGATTCTGAACACTGTGAAGTGTCCGAGGCGGACATGGTCTTTGGCGAATTGCCTGATGAAGCGCAAAAACCAAACCCATTTGCCGTATTAGCCAGCTTAAAGCGTAAGTAATTGAGGAGTAAGGTCCATGGCCGTACAACAGAATAAACCAACCCGTTCCAAACGTGGCATGCGTCGTTCTCATGACGCTCTGACCGCAGTCACCAGCCTGTCTGTAGACAAAACTTCTGGTGAACAACACCTGCGTCACCACATCACTGCCGACGGTTTCTACCGTGGCCGTAAGGTAATCGCTAAGTAATCACGCATGACTCAATGGCTTTCCCACTTCTGGTGAGAAAGACAAAGAGTGAACGCGTGATGAAGCTTAGTGAGGCTTTCCCCGGGTGACTGGGGAAACACCTAACCGGGCAGCGACGATACCTTGACACGTCTAACCCTGGCGTTAGATGTCATGGGGGGAGATTTTGGCCCTACCGTGACAGTGCCTGCAGCATTGCAGGCACTGAATTCTAATTCGCAACTCACACTTCTTTTAGTCGGGGATCCCGATACAATCACGCCATTACTTGCCAAAGCTGACTTCGAACAACGTTCGCGTCTGCAGATTATCCCTGCTCAGTCAGTTATTGCCAGTGATGCCCGGCCCTCGCAAGCTATTCGCGCCAGTCGTGGAAGCTCAATGCGTGTTGCCCTGGAGCTCGTGAAAGAAGGTCAGGCACAAGCTTGTGTCAGCGCCGGTAATACGGGCGCACTCATGGGACTTGCGAAGTTATTGCTCAAACCTCTTGAGGGGATTGAGCGTCCTGCGTTGGTGACGGTGTTACCCCATCAGCAAAAGGGCAAAACGGTGGTGCTGGATTTGGGCGCCAACGTAGATTGTGATAGCACGATGTTGGTGCAATTTGCCGTCATGGGTTCCGTGCTGGCAGAAGAGGTTGTTGGCATTGCCAATCCTCGCGTGGCGTTACTCAACATCGGCGAAGAAGAAACGAAAGGTCTTGACAGTATTCGAGATGCTTCAGCTGTGCTAAAAACAATCCCTTCCATTAATTATATCGGCTATCTTGAAGCCAATGAGTTACTGACTGGCAAAACCGATGTGTTGGTCTGTGACGGTTTTACAGGTAATGTCACATTAAAGACGATGGAAGGTGTTGTCAGAATGTTCCTTTCACTGCTGAAATCTCAGGGTGAGGGCAAAAAACGGTCGTGGTGGCTTCTGTTATTAAAACGTTGGTTACAAAAAAGCCTGACAAGGCGATTTAGTCACCTCAACCCCGACCAGTATAATGGCGCCTGTCTGTTAGGATTGCGCGGCACGGTGATTAAGAGTCATGGTGCGGCCAATCAGCGAGCATTTGAAGTCGCGATTGAACAGGCAGTGCAGGCGGTGCAGCGACAAGTTCCTCAGCGAATTGCCGCTCGCCTGGAATCTGTATACCCAGCTGGATTCGAACTGCTGGACGGTGGCGAAAGCGCAAAATCACGAGCACACAGATAACGGTGCGTTTGTGAATGTGGCCAACGTATCAGCGATTTGCTCGTAGCGGTATATAACCAAAAAGTGACTGAGCGTACATGTATACGAAGATTATTGGTACTGGCAGCTATCTGCCTGAACAAGTGCGTACTAACGCCGATTTGGAAAAAATGGTTGAGACGTCTGATGAGTGGATCGTCACTCGTACAGGTATCCGTGAACGCCATATTGCAGCGCCAAATGAAACAGTTGCGACGATGGGCTTTGCCGCCGCAAACCGTGCGATTGAAATGGCGGGCATCGACAAAGAACAAATTGGTCTGATTGTGGTTGCTACCACATCATCCACTCACGCATTTCCAAGCGCGGCGTGCCAGATCCAAAGTATGCTGGGGATCAAAGGCTGTCCGGCGTTTGACGTTGCAGCCGCTTGTGCTGGCTTCACTTACGCCCTGAGCGTTGCCGACCAGTACGTTAAATCTGGCGCAGTTAAGCATGCTCTGGTCGTTGGCTCCGATGTCCTGGCCCGTACCTGCGATCCAACCGATCGCGGAACGATCATCATTTTCGGTGATGGGGCTGGTGCGGTTGTACTGAGCGCATCAGAAGAGCCAGGCATTCTCTCCACGCATCTGCACGCTGACGGTCGCTACGGCGAACTGTTGACGCTGCCTAACGCCGATCGCGTGAACCCGGAAAACCCGATCCACCTGACGATGGCGGGTAACGAAGTATTTAAAGTCGCGGTGACCGAGCTTGCGCACATCGTTGATGAAACGCTGGAAGCCAATAATCTCGACCGTTCTGCGCTGGACTGGCTGGTGCCGCATCAGGCTAACCTGCGCATTATCAGCGCGACAGCTAAAAAGCTGGGTATGTCGATGGATAATGTTGTCGTGACGCTCGACAGACATGGTAATACCTCTGCTGCCTCCGTACCGTGCGCGCTGGACGAAGCCGTCCGCGACGGGCGTATTAAAGCTGGGCAGTTGATATTGCTTGAAGCCTTCGGGGGTGGATTCACCTGGGGCTCCGCGCTGGTTCGTTTCTAGTATAAGGATTTAAACATGACGCAATTTGCATTTGTGTTTCCGGGGCAGGGTTCCCAGACCGTTGGGATGTTGTCTGAAATGGCAGCAAACTACCCAATTGTTGAAGAAACATTTGCTGAAGCATCAGCTGCACTGGGCTATGATCTGTGGGCGTTGACTCAGCAAGGTCCGGCTGAAGAACTGAATAAAACCTGGCAGACGCAGCCCGCGCTGTTGACCGCATCTGTTGCGCTTTATCGCGTATGGCAGCAGCAGGGGGGTAAAACACCTGCGCTGATGGCGGGTCATAGTCTGGGCGAATATTCTGCGCTGGTATGTGCGGGTGTTATCGGTTTTGCCGATGCCGTACGTCTGGTTGAACTGCGTGGCAAATTCATGCAGGAAGCGGTTCCGGAAGGCACTGGCGGCATGTCTGCTATTATCGGTCTGGACGATGCCGCTATCGCTAAAGCGTGCGAAGAGTCTGCCGAAGGCCAGGTGGTTTCACCAGTAAACTTTAACTCACCGGGTCAGGTGGTTATTGCCGGGCATAAAGAAGCCGTAGAACGTGCTGGTGCTGCCTGTAAAGCCGCGGGCGCTAAGCGCGCGCTGCCGCTGCCGGTCAGCGTTCCTTCTCACTGCGCGCTGATGAAGCCTGCCGCTGAGAAACTGGCCGTTGAGCTGCAGAAAATCACCTTTAACGCGCCGACTGTTCCGGTTGTGAACAACGTCGACGTGAAGTGCGAGACCACGGCAGACGCAATTCGCGATGCGCTGGTTCGTCAGCTGTATAGCCCGGTTCAGTGGACTAAAACCGTTGAATTTATGGCATCCCAGGGCGTAGAGCACCTGTATGAAGTCGGTCCGGGTAAAGTTCTGACCGGTCTGACGAAACGTATTGTTGACACCCTGACTGCGTCGGCACTGAATGAGCCGGCGGCATTGTCTGCGGCGCTAGAGCAATAAAAGAGGAAGACCATGAGTTTTGAAGGAAAAATCGCGCTGGTTACCGGTGCAAGCCGTGGCATTGGCCGCGCAATTGCTGAGACACTTGTTGCCCGTGGCGCGAAAGTTATCGGTACTGCTACCAGCGAAAGCGGCGCGCAGGCCATTAGCGATTACTTAGGTGCAAATGGTAAAGGTCTGATGTTGAATGTGACCGATCCGGCATCTATCGAATCTGTTCTGGAAAATATTCGCGCAGAATTTGGTGAAGTCGATATCCTGGTCAATAATGCCGGGATTACTCGTGATAACCTGTTAATGCGCATGAAAGATGACGAGTGGAACGATATCATCGAAACCAACCTGTCATCTGTTTTCCGTCTGTCAAAAGCGGTAATGCGAGCTATGATGAAAAAGCGTCATGGGCGTATTATCACTATCGGTTCTGTGGTTGGTACCATGGGAAATGCGGGTCAGGCTAACTACGCTGCGGCGAAAGCGGGTCTGATCGGCTTCAGTAAATCACTGGCGCGCGAAGTTGCGTCTCGTGGCATTACTGTAAACGTTGTTGCTCCGGGCTTTATTGAAACGGACATGACGCGTGCGCTGTCTGATGATCAGCGTGCGGGTATTCTGGCGCAGGTTCCTGCGGGTCGCCTCGGTGGCGCTCAGGAAATCGCCAGTGCGGTTGCATTTTTAGCTTCTGACGAAGCAAGTTACATCACAGGTGAGACTTTGCACGTCAACGGCGGGATGTACATGGTTTAACCACGATGAAAAATATTTGCGTTATTGTAGGTCTTGGCCTCAAAATAACGTAAAATCGTGGTAAGACCTGCCGGGATTTAGTTGCAAATTTTTCAACATTTTATACACTACGAAAACCATCGCGAAAGCGAGTTTTGATAGGAAATTTAAGAGTATGAGCACTATCGAAGAACGCGTTAAGAAAATTATCGGCGAACAGCTGGGCGTTAAGCAGGAAGAAGTAACCAACAATGCTTCCTTCGTTGAAGACCTGGGCGCAGATTCTCTTGACACCGTTGAGCTGGTAATGGCTCTGGAAGAAGAGTTTGATACTGAGATTCCGGACGAAGAAGCTGAGAAAATCACTACCGTTCAGGCTGCCATTGATTACATCAACGGCCACCAGGCGTAAGTGAACATCTCCAGGCGGTCATTCGACCGCCTGAGTTTTATCTTTTTATCCCACTTGAATTATTTTCCCTCCCTGGAGGACAACCGTGTCTAAGCGTCGTGTAGTTGTGACCGGACTGGGCATGTTGTCTCCTGTCGGCAATACCGTAGAGTCTACCTGGAAAGCTCTCCTTGCCGGTCAGAGTGGCATCAGCCTGATCGACCATTTCGATACTAGCGCCTATGCAACGAAATTTGCTGGCTTAGTAAAGGATTTTAACTGTGAAGACATTATCTCGCGTAAAGAACAGCGCAAGATGGATGCCTTCATTCAATATGGAATTGTCGCTGGCGTTCAGGCCATGCAGGATTCTGGCCTCGAAATTACGGAAGAGAACGCTCATCGTATTGGCGCCGCTATCGGCTCTGGTATTGGCGGTCTCGGTCTGATCGAAGAAAACCATACCTCACTGGTAAACGGTGGACCGCGTAAGATCAGCCCGTTCTTCGTTCCGTCGACGATTGTTAACATGGTGGCTGGTCACCTGACCATCATGTACGGCCTGCAAGGGCCAAGCATCTCCATCGCGACCGCCTGTACTTCAGGCGTGCATAACATCGGTCATGCCGCACGTATCATTGCATACGGCGATGCAGACGCGATGGTTGCGGGTGGTGCTGAAAAAGCCAGTACGCCGTTGGGTGTGGGTGGCTTTGGCGCGGCACGTGCACTGTCTACGCGTAATGATAACCCGCAAGCGGCAAGCCGCCCATGGGACAAAGAGCGTGACGGCTTTGTGCTGGGCGACGGCGCTGGCATGGTGGTACTGGAAGAGTACGAGCATGCGAAAGCGCGCGGTGCAAAAATCTATGCTGAAGTCGTTGGCTTCGGTATGAGCAGCGATGCTTACCACATGACGTCGCCACCGGAAAACGGTGCAGGCGCTGCGCTGGCAATGGTCAACGCACTGCGCGATGCGGCTATTGAAGCGGGTCAGATTGGCTACGTCAACGCGCATGGTACGTCTACGCCTGCAGGCGATAAAGCTGAAACCCAGGCAGTGAAATCTGTCTTTGGCGATGCGGCAAGCCGTGTGATGGTAAGCTCCACCAAATCCATGACCGGACACCTGTTGGGTGCGGCGGGCGCGGTAGAGTCTATTTTCTCTATCCTGGCGCTGCGCGATCAGGCTATTCCGCCAACCATCAACCTGGATAACCCGGATGAAGGTTGTGACCTGGACTTCGTACCTCACGAAGCGCGTCAGGTTAGTGGTCTGGAGTATGCGCTGTGTAACTCCTTTGGCTTCGGTGGTACCAACGGCTCTTTGATCTTTAAAAAGATTTAAGTCCGTCAGGTGATGCGCTAGCATCGATAGAAAATTGAAAAGGTCCGCTTGTCGGGCCTTTTTTTATTCGGTTTTCCGCCCTTGTCCTGTGTTACTCATCCTGCCAAACTAGCGGACCAGAAATAAGGAGCCACCATGTTCTTAATTAATGGCTGCGAGCAAGATATGCTGGCCGCAAGCGATCGAGCGACCCAATTTGGTGATGGCTGTTTTACCACTGCCTGTATTATCGACGGTGAAATTCCTCTCTTTGCAGCGCATCTTGAGCGTTTACAAGACGCTTGCCAAAAACTGCTGATCTCTTTTGAAGATTGGTCCGAGCTGCAAAATGAAATGAAAATGCTGGCGAAAGGGCACGTACGCGGTGTGTTGAAAGTGATTATCAGCCGTGGCAGTGGAGGCCGGGGTTACAGTGGCAAAAATTGTCATAGTGCCACACGCATCCTCTCCGTTTCATCCTGGCCCGATCATTACGATCGTTGGCGGCAAGAAGGTATTACGCTGGCGCTAAGCCCAGTGCGGCTGGGACGTAATCCACTGCTTGCCGGGCTTAAACACTTGAATCGACTGGAGCAGGTGTTGATTCGCTCTCATCTTGAACAGACGGACGCCGATGAAGCGCTGGTTCTTGACAGCGAGGGATGGGTTACGGAATGCTGTGCGGCTAATTTGTTCTGGCGTAAAGGCGATGTGGTTTACACGCCCCGGCTGGACCAGGCCGGAGTGAACGGTATTATGCGACAATTCTGTATCCGGATGCTGGCACAATCGCCATTCAGTATTGTCGAAGTGTATGCCGGGTTGGAGGAGGTAATGCAGGCTGATGAAATCGTCGTCTGTAACGCGTTAATGCCCATTATTCCCGTGCGTGCCTGTGGCGACACGTTGTTGTCTTCACGTTTGTTATTCGATTATTTAGCCCCACTTTGTGAGCACCCGAATTAGTCATGAAAAAACTGTTACTTGTTGTCCTGTTATTGCTGGTTGTGCTGGGCATTGCCGCTGGAGTGGGAATGTGGAAAGTTCGCCATCTGGCGGACAGCAAATTATTGATTAAAGAAGAAACGATTTTTACGCTGAAAGCGGGGACGGGCCGTCTGGCTCTCGGCGAACAGCTGTATGCAGACAAAGTTATCAATCGTCCGCGCGTGTTCCAGTGGCTGCTGCGTGTGGAGCCCGAGCTGTCGCATTTTAAGGCCGGAACATATCGCTTCACGCCTGACATGACGGTGCGGGACATGCTGCAACTGCTGGAAAGCGGCAAAGAGGCGCAGTTCCCGTTACGTCTGGTTGAAGGGATGCGCCTGAGCGATTACCTCAAACAGCTGCGTGATGCCCCGTATATCAAACATACGCTGAGCGACGATAGCTATGAGACTGTTGCCGAGGCACTTAAGCTTGAAAACCCGCAATGGGTAGAAGGCTGGTTCTGGCCAGATACCTGGATGTATACCGCCAATACTACTGACGTAGCGTTACTAAAACGCGCGCATCAGAAAATGGTTAAAGCGGTGGATACTGTCTGGGAGGGACGCGCTGATGGCCTGCCTTATCAGGACAAAAATCAGCTGGTAACCATGGCTTCTATTATTGAAAAAGAAACTGCGGTTGCCAGCGAGCGCGACCAGGTGGCTTCGGTCTTTATTAACCGCTTACGTATCGGTATGCGTTTACAAACCGATCCGACCGTGATTTACGGGATGGGTACACGGTATAATGGCAAATTGTCGCGTGTGGATTTAGACACCCCGACCGCCTATAACACCTATACCATTACTGGACTGCCGCCAGGCCCGATTGCCATGCCGGGAGAGGCTTCATTGCAGGCCGCGGCGCATCCGGCAAAAACGCCGTATTTCTATTTTGTGGCTGACGGTAAGGGCGGCCACACGTTTAACACCAATCTTGCCAGCCATAACCGGTCCGTGCAGGATTACCTGAAAGTGCTTAAGGAAAAAAATGGGCAGTAACTATATCGTCATTGAAGGCCTGGAAGGCGCCGGAAAAACCACCGCGCGTAACGTGGTGGTGGAGACACTTGAGCAACTCGGTATTCGTGACATGGTTTTCACCCGTGAACCTGGTGGAACGCAGCTGGCTGAGAAACTAAGAAGTCTGGTGCTGGATATTAAATCGGTCGGTGACGAGGTCATTACCGATAAAGCCGAAGTTCTGATGTTTTACGCGGCGCGTGTACAGTTGGTCGAAACCGTTATTAAACCTGCACTGGCGAAAGGCGCGTGGGTAATTGGCGATCGTCACGATCTGTCGACCCAGGCGTATCAGGGCGGCGGACGCGGTATCGATCAAAACATGCTGGCAACCCTGCGTGATGCGGTGCTTGGTGATTTTCGCCCGGACCTGACGATCTATCTGGATGTGACGCCAGAAGTCGGGTTGAAGCGTGCCCGTGCCCGCGGCGAGCTGGATCGTATTGAGCAGGAATCTTTCGACTTCTTTAATCGTACTCGCGCGCGCTATCTTGAGCTGGCTGCCAAAGACACCAGCATTCGTACTATAGATGCTACGCAGCCGTTGGAGGCTGTGATGGCTGATATCCGTCATACCATCACCCAATGGGTGAAGGAGCAGGGCGCATGAAATGGTACCCATGGTTACGACCGGATTTTGAAAAACTGGTAGCCAGCTACCAGACGGGTCGTGGTCACCATGCGTTACTGATTCAGGCGTTACCCGGAATGGGCGACGACGCGCTGATTTACGCCCTCAGCCGCTATTTAATGTGCCAGCAGCCGGAAGGGCATAAAAGCTGTGGACAGTGCCGCGGCTGTCAGCTAATGCAGGCGGGGACGCACCCTGACTACTATTCGCTGCTGCCGGAAAAAGGCAAAAGCACGCTCGGGGTTGATGCGGTACGCGAAGTCAGTGAAAAGCTGTACGAGCATTCGCGTCTCGGCGGTGCGAAGGTCGTGTGGATCCCGGATGCTGCCCAGTTAACCGATGCCGCCGCCAACGCCTTGCTGAAAACGCTGGAAGAACCCCCGGCACAAACCTGGTTTTTCCTCGCCAGCACAGAGCCAGCTCGCTTGCTGGCGACATTACGCAGTCGTTGCCGGTTACATCATCTTGCGCCACCGCCGGAGTCGTATGCGATCTCCTGGCTTGCTCGTGAGGTGACTGCATCGTCAGAAGCGCTGCTGAGCGCGTTACGCCTGAGTGCAGGTTCGCCAGGCGCGGCACTCACGTTGTTACAGGCTGAAAGCTGGGCGCACCGCACAGATTTTTGTGCGGCACTGGTGAACACATTAAACGCAGGCGACTGGTATATCTTGCTCGCGGCGTTAAACCACGATCAGGCTGCCGCCCGTTTACACTGGCTGGCAACGTTGTTGACCGATGCGTTGAAACGTCCGTATGGCGTTTCCCATTTAACGAATCCTGATGCGCTGGACCTGATATCTTCTATCGCAGAACGGTTATCCGTTGCCCAGATACAGGCGATACTCGGTGACGTTTGTCATTGTCGTCAGCAACTGCTGAACGTAACAGGCGTAAACCGTGAGCTGGTGTTAACCGATCTTATTCTTCGTATTGAGCATTACCTGCAACCGGGCACCGTACTGCCTGTTCCCCATCTTTGAGAGAGACATTATGTTTTTAGTCGACTCACACTGCCATCTTGATGGCCTGGATTATCAATCTCTGCATAAGGACGTGGATGACGTGCTGGCGAAAGCGGCCGCACGTGATGTGAAGTTCTGTCTTGCCGTTGCGACCACTCTGCCAGGATATCGCAGTATGCGCGAACTGGTCGGTGAGCGTGACAATGTGGTTTTCTCCTGCGGCGTGCATCCGTTAAATCAGGATGAAACCTATGATGTTGAGGACCTGCGTCGTTTTGCCGCCGAAGAGGGGGTTGTGGCGATGGGAGAAACCGGGCTGGACTATTTTTACACGCCGGAAACAAAGGTGCGCCAGCAGGAATCTTTTATCCACCATATTCAGATCGGCCGTGAGTTACAGAAGCCGGTTATCGTGCATACCCGCGATGCGCGAGCCGATACGCTGTCTATTCTGCGCGAAGAAAAAGTGACGGATTGTGGCGGCGTACTACACTGTTTTACAGAGGACAGAGAAACGGCGGGCAAATTACTGGACCTTGGATTCTATATCTCGTTTTCCGGCATCGTCACGTTCCGAAATGCAGAGCAGCTCCGTGATGCCGCCCGCTATATTCCTCTGGACCGGTTATTGGTCGAGACGGATTCTCCCTACCTTGCGCCTGTACCGCATCGTGGAAAAGAGAACCAGCCCGCCATGACTCGTGACGTAGCAGAGTACATGGCCGTAGTGAAAGGTGTTGCCGTTGAAGAACTGGCGCAGGCAACCACTGATAACTTTGCCCGCCTGTTTCACATCGACGCTTCTCGCCTGCAATCTGTTCGTTAACTGACTTTTTTTAAAGCTCGTAATTAATCACTAATGCGAGTAAAGTTCACCGCCACAAAATGGGCGGTGAATAATCAGTTTGACACATTCAGAAACTCATTTTATCGGAATGTGCGGATTTTGCGGCCGTTCACGACTGAACTGTGATAGCCGTCAAACAAAAACAAACTGAATTATTTTACTCTGTGTAATAAATAAAGGGTACTTAGATGCCCTGTACACGGCGAGGTTCTCCCCCCTCGCCAATGCGTGAGAACGTAGAATACACAAAGTCAATCAAGCTGCATCAAGGCGGCAAGTGAGTGAATTGCAGGAGCTTACTAGAGTAAGTGACTGGGATGAACGAGCGCAGCCCACCCTGAGGCGGTTTGAAGGATGAAGTGTATAAGCACAAATACTCAGGAGCACTCCTAATTATGTTTAAGAATGCATTTGCTAACCTGCAAAAGGTCGGTAAATCGCTGATGCTGCCGGTATCCGTACTCCCGATTGCAGGTATCCTGCTGGGCGTCGGTTCCGCTAACTTCAGCTGGCTGCCAGCCGTTGTATCGCACGTAATGGCAGAAGCAGGCGGTTCTGTTTTTGCGAACATGCCGCTGATTTTTGCTATCGGTGTTGCGTTAGGCTTCACTAATAATGACGGTGTATCTGCACTGGCATCCGTTGTTGCTTACGGCATCATGGTTAAGACCATGGCTGTTGTTGCGCCGCTGGTTCTGCATTTACCTGCTGAAGAGATCGCCGCTAAACACCTTGCTGATACGGGTGTTCTCGGGGGGATTATCTCCGGTGCGATTGCAGCGTATATGTTCAACCGTTTCTACCGTATCAAATTGCCTGAGTATCTTGGCTTCTTTGCGGGTAAGCGCTTCGTTCCTATCATTTCTGGTCTGGCTGCCATCTTCACAGGTGTGGTTCTGTCCTTCATTTGGCCGCCGATTGGTACTGCTATTCAGACGTTCTCTCAGTGGGCTGCATATCAGAACCCGGTCGTGGCGTTCGGTATCTATGGCTTCATTGAACGCTGTCTGGTACCGTTTGGTCTGCACCATATCTGGAACGTTCCATTCCAGATGCAAATCGGTGAGTACACCAACGCTGCGGGCCAGGTGTTCCACGGTGATATTCCTCGCTATATGGCGGGTGACCCGACTGCGGGCAAACTGTCCGGTGGCTTCCTGTTCAAAATGTACGGCCTGCCGGCTGCCGCTATCGCTATCTGGCACTCTGCTAAACCAGAAAACCGCGCGAAAGTGGGCGGTATCATGATCTCCGCGGCACTGACCTCGTTCCTGACCGGTATTACCGAGCCGATCGAGTTCTCCTTCATGTTCGTGGCGCCGATCCTGTACATCATCCACGCGATTCTGGCTGGTCTGGCATTCCCGATCTGTATCCTGCTGGGTATGCGCGACGGTACGTCGTTCTCCCACGGTCTGATCGACTTTATCGTTCTGTCCGGTAACAGCAGCAAACTGTGGCTGTTCCCGATTGTCGGTATCGGTTATGCGATTGTTTACTACACCATCTTCCGTGTGCTGATCAAAGCGCTGGACCTGAAAACGCCAGGTCGTGAAGATGCTACCGAAGACAGCAAAGCAGGTGCGACCGGTGAAATGGCTCCGGCTCTGGTTGCTGCATTCGGCGGTAAAGAAAACATCACTAACCTCGATGCGTGCATCACTCGTCTGCGTGTCAGCGTGGCTGACGTTGCTAAAGTGGATCAGGCTGGCCTGAAGAAACTGGGTGCGGCAGGCGTTGTGGTAGCTGGTTCCGGTGTTCAGGCTATCTTCGGGACTAAGTCCGATAACCTGAAAACTGAAATGGATGAGTACATCCGTAACAGCTAAGCAGTAAGAAGTTGGGGAGAACTAAGGCAGCCTGCGGGCTGCCTTTTTTATTGCATTAATTAGCCTGAACGCGAATCGGTGCGGTGGCGGCGAACAGCCAGGGACGAGCCTCTGCGTTCACGCGCGGGGATAGCGTCTCTCTGACCTGCTGGTGGTAATCATCAATCCACTGTTTCTCAGCATCACTCAGCAGATGCAGTTCGACCAGATTCAAATCAATCGGTACCAGCGTCAGCGTTGAGAAACGACAGAAACCAGGACGACTGTTGATAATCTCCACCTGATTCTCAATACGGATCCCATATTGTCCGGCCAGATAATAACCCGGCTCGATAGTGATGATGTTGCCTGCGACCAGTGGCCACGGGTTTACTTTTTTGGCGATGCGATGGGGTTGCTCATGAATAAGCAACTGGTGACCCACGCCGTGTCCCGTGCCATGATCAAAATCCAGTCCCAGCTCCCATAACGCCCGGCGGCTAAAAGCATCCAGTTGATGGCCCTGAGTCCCGCAGGGAAACTGCAGCGAAATAAGCGACAAAAAGCCTTTCAACACGGCAGTGTAATGCAGGCGACGTTGCGGATCCTGTGGGCCAAATGCGAGGGTACGCGTCGTATCCGTCGTACCATTGTGGTACTGGCCACCGGAATCATTCAGATACATGGCCTGCGAGGTAATTGGCGTATTGGTTTTTTCACTGGAGTGGTAATGGCACATTGCGGCATTGCTGGCAGAGGCCGAAATCGTGCTGAAACTTTGCTCGATAAATCCCGGCTGCTGCTGGCGAAATTCCAGTTGCTTGGCCTGCGCTTCCAGCTCGGTGACCGGATTGCCTGCCGCTTCGCGCAAAGGAACTTCATGGGCCAGCCAGGCAAGGAAGTTTACCCAGGCTGCGCCATCTTGTTCATGGCATTCCCGATAGCCTGCCAGTTCAACGTCATTTTTGTGGGATTTCATCAGAGTGATGGGATCGGGCGCCCATAAGACGTTGCCACCGTGTTCTTCAATGGCAAAACGCAATGCGATCGGGGCGTAGTCTTTATCGACCAGGAAACGCTTCCCATTAGCTAACTGCTGGCAGCGAGTCAGAAAATTCTCTTGCGGAGCCAGAGTAAGCGTATCCAGCAGTGATGAGGGGAGCTGTTGCGTTTTATTGCTATCTACAAACCATTCCAGCTCACCGCTGCGATGGAGCAGGGCAAACGAAAACGGCACTGGCACCATGGCCAGATCCGAACCGCGCACATTCAATAACCAGGCAATGTTATCCGGCAGGGTAATTGCCAGCACGTCAGCCTGGTGTTGAGCGAGTTGTTCCACGACGCGGGCACGCTTTTGCGTGCTGCTTTCCCCGCTGATTTCGATGGGCATTTCACGAATGATGCCGCAGGGTGCTGCCGGACGGTCTAGCCATACCTGGTCAAAAGGATCTTGCTCAAGAGGCACCAGCTCGCAGTGGGTTGCCGACAGTGCTTCAAACTGACTATTGACCATCAGCATTGGTTCAAAGCCGATACGTTTACCTGCTGCAACATGAGACTGCAAATAGTCGGCCAGCGGCTCATCGTGTAAATGATGAATTTCAAAATCATCCAGCGAGACTTCATTGCGTACCTGGACCTGATAGCGTCCATCGACAAACATTAACGCGCGATCCCGAAGGACCAACGCGAGGCCAGCAGAGCCGCTAAAACCGGTCAGCCAGGCTAGTTTATTGTCATGCGGCGTACAATCTTCACTTTGATGAGCATCGGCGCGCGGAACAATCATGCCATCCAGCCCCTGCGCTATCAGCAGGTTGCGCAGGGCGGAAAGAGGAGTTGAGTTGTGCATAGTTACCTTCAGGTCTTAACGGAACGGCGGTTCGTTGAATGTACGTAATTTACGGGAGTGCAGTCGGTCGCCTTCAGCACGCAAACGATCGATAGCCCGGATACCTATTTGCAGATGCTCAGAAATGGCACCTTCATAAAAACGGTTGGCCTGACCAGGCAGTTTGATCTCACCGTGCAGCGGCTTGTCGGAAACGCACAGCAGCGTGCCGTACGGAACGCGGAAACGATATCCCTGGGCGGCGATGGTGGCGCTTTCCATATCGATAGCCACCGCGCGGCTGAGGTTAAAGCGTAGCGCAGAAGCGGAATAGCGTAGCTCCCAGTTGCGATCGTCAGTGGTGACGACGGTACCGGTACGCAGGCGCTGTTTAACCTCTTCGCCGGGCATACCGCTGACTTCTTTGGTAGCGTCATACAGTGCGCGCTGCACTTCCGCGATGCTCGGAATTGGAATATCTGGCGGCAGTACGGCATCCAGCACGTGGTCGTCACGCAGATAAGCATGGGCCAGAACATAGTCGCCAATCGCCTGGCTTTCACGCAGCCCGCCACAGTGACCAATCATCAGCCAGACATCAGGACGCAGTACGGCCAAATGATCGCAAATGGTTTTGGCGTTAGACGGGCCAACGCCGATATTAACCAGCGTGATCCCCTGACCGTCGGCGGTGATTAAATGCCAGGCGGGCATCTGGTGTTTCTTCCAGGCGAGATCGGAGATCGCTTCTTCAGGCGCTTCAGTTTCAGCGGTGATCCAGATCCCGCCCGCACAAGAAAGCGCGATATACGGGCTGTCCGGGTCGAGGATCTGGCTGCAACCCCAACGCACAAACTCATCGACGTAGCGGGTGTAGTTGGTGAACAGCACAAACGGCTGAAAATGTTCAACCGGTGTTCCCGTGTAGTGGCGCAGTCGCGCCAGCGAAAAATCTACTCGTCGGGCGTCGAAGTGCGACAACGGGGAGAATTCCGCCGGATGATAGGTACCGTCGGCTGTTTCATCGCCAATCTGTGACAGCTCGGTTGTGGGGAAGTGGCGCGTTAGGCCGGCACTCATCGAGCGGTCGAGCGTCAGTTCAGAACCGTCAATGACATACGGATAGGGGATTTCATGCTGCGACGGCCCAACGGAGATATGCGCATCATAATCCTGATACAGCAGCGTGAGTTGTTCTTCAAGATACGGACGAAAAAGCGACGGACGGGTAATCGTAGTGGTGTAGCAGCCCGCATGGGTAAAACGACCATAGGCGCGGGTTTTAGGGGGATTGGTGGCGCTGCCATCCCAGGTGACACACAGTGATGGGTAAACAAAAAGACCGTTATGGCGGGCGATTACGTCAGGGAGCGTCCCTGTTTCAATATACTTACCAATGGCGCTACGCAGTGCTTTTACCGACTGCTCGTACAGCGCGTCCAGTTTATCCAGTGCCTGAGCCGGGGTCAGGCTGGAGCCCTTATTGTTCATGTCTGTCTCCTTGTTCCACAGATGTACTGCTCTCCCGATAGTATGTCACAGGAATGTGAAACAAAAGTCAGACGTTGAGGAAGATTGTGCGAAGACCGGACGGCCTCCGCACCCTGGCTTAACCGTGCTGCTTATCCCGCATCAGCAATGCTGTAGTGGCGGAAATAAGACAACCCGCCATCAGATAAATGGCCACACTGTGCCAGTCTCCGCCGGAGAATGTTACCAGCGCAGCAGCAATGAAGGGGGTAAAACCGCCGCCAACCACGCTTGCTACCTGATAACCAACGCCCGCGCCGCTGTAGCGATAGCTTGCGCCAAACAAACCGGTAAACATAGGTTGCTGCACGCAGACCACCATATCGTGTGCAATGTTGGCCAACATAATCGCGAAGAAAACGATCCAGAAAATGGATTGCGCTTCTAACGCCATAAAGAACGGGAATGCGCTGAGCGTCCCGACCAGTGCGCCGGTAATGTAAACGCGCCGGCGACCAAAACGGTCGGCGAGCCAGGCAAAGCAGGGGATGGTCAGACAGCTCAGCCCTCCCACCAACAAGCCGATATTCAGAAACAGTTCACGGGGTAAGCCCAGATTCTGCGTGGAGTAATTTAGGGCAAACGCAGTGACGATATACATCGTCAGCAGTTCACACAGGCGCAGAGCGATAATTTTCAAAAAGGCACCTGGATGACGGATTAACGCCTCGACTACCGGTAGTCTCTTTTTCTCTGGTTGCGGTGCCTGCTGCTGCTGTTCGAATTCGGCTGATTCATCCATTCGGTTACGCATCCACAACGCGCCCAATACCAGCACGATGCTGAACAGGAATGGAATACGCCAGCCCCAACTCAGGAACTGCTCATCGGTGGTTTGCGAGCTAATCAGCGAGACCAGACCGGTAGAAAGCAGTAGCCCGACGCCATAACCGACCTGAACACCGCTGCTGTAGAAGGCTTTTTTATTTTTCGGCGCGCTTTCGACCGAGAGCAACGCCGCGCCGCCCCATTCACCGCCAACGGCGAATCCCTGAATAGCACGCAGCGTCACCAGCAGAACGGGAGCCCACCAGCCAATGGTGTCAAAGGAAGGAATAATCCCTATCAGTGCAGTGGCGATCCCCATCATCCAGACGGTGAGCATCAGCATACGTTTACGCCCCAGGCGATCGCCGAAGTGGCCGAAGATCACCCCGCCTAACGGGCGGAACAAAAATCCGACGCCAAAGGTAGCAAATGCGGCAAGTGTCCCCATCGCCGGGCTGACTTGCGGGAAGAACTCGCGGTTAAAGACCAGTGCGGCAGTGATGCCGTAAAGCAGAAAATCATACCAGTCGACCACGGCACCCGCGAAGCTACCAAGCGCAGCGCGTCGGGCGCGGTTAAGTGAAGAGGCGTCCTGTTGGGGACCCGTGGAGGTGAGGGAGGAATCCATAGTTATCCTGTCTGTACTGTTTTTTAGTTATTAGTATTTGAGTTGGGTTACACACATTGCAGTCGCAATATTAACGACCGTTATGAGATTACCGCGACAGACGGGAAGTGAAAACGATTATCTCCCTCATCTGATGGCAACATGAAAAATAAGATGAATGAGAAAACAGAAAAGCAAAAAAACCGCTCGAAAGCAGGGTGTTCAAAAATTGTTGCCTTTTGTTCAAAGTGTGCGCGGTAGATGCGGTAGCCCAGCGTATTAAGCAACATCGTGTCGCCGGTGTAGCTTCACGGATTTGTAATGTCATGAATGATTCCCGTCCTGGAAATAAATCGACGATTACTGAACTATATCAAAACTGTCAGTGATACAGTGGCATGCGAACATTTCAGAGGCTTATCAGTATGAAGATTGTTTTTATCCCTGCGTTGATCGTAGTTCTGATTGATAAAGAACAGGACATAGGACGGGAATTGACCCGCGATGAGGTTGAGTCCATTCGCGATGGCGCTACAGCCATCCACCTGCCAGCCGAAGCAGCTGAGGATATAATCAGAGAGCGTGGCTACCGCGATATTGATCCTGAGAATGTCTGGCGCGAGTGGCTGGCGTATAAAGCTGACTGAATGTTGATGGGAACACACTGCTTTAGTGACACATGAAAATTGTGCACTTACACGGATGGGTTTACTACGCACCTGTCGTGGAGCTGAGGGGCAACTTTGAGCGAGGAACGGAAGTTCGTTTTCAGGTAACATAATCCCTATGCAAGAGGATTTCTAAAAGAGAATGGGGCGTCTTCACATGAACGATGTATAATAAATAGCGCGTCCGACCTGCAGTCTAATACCCTCCTTCTACGGAGTTTGTGCTTTATGAACCTCAATCTTAACTCAGGAGTAAGATAGTGGACACTTTGTCTTATTAGATAGTTTTCTCATGAATGATGAAGTTAATCCGTATTACTTTGAACCAGCCAAGATTGTGAACCTGATTAAAAGATTGTAGCTTCGTTCAAACCCCGCCCTTGCGGGGTATTTGCATCATGCGTCAATAACAGCTATTTGATCTGCGTCCCGTTGATCCGCGCAATATCCTATTAGATAATGCCGCTTTTGCACGGAGCGGATACGCTTGTGACAGAGGGACTGCTCTGAGTGATCAACAGGTATTGCTAACTGCATTCAGTGTGGAACAACGAGAAGCAGGTCAGACCATTATCGACTACTAAGATCCAAGGAGAGCTTGTGCAATTCAGTGACATAATAAAAATGGTGCAAGACATTTGGTCATTTTCCTGGCCCCCTCTGGGAATTTGTGGCCTTGCATATTTTATGGCTCGTTTCTTTCACCCTGCCGGTACCACCAGTTCGTTACAGAAAATTTTATCAGGAATGAAAAAATACGGAGATAAGCTTGAAAGTACTCGCACGATCCTTGAACCATATGGCCTAACGAAGTTAGTGCCTGCTATTTCAATTATTATGCTCGTTAGTTGCATGTTTCTTCTAAACGGGCCGATTACTAGCCTTGTCAGCAACATTCCTCCATATGTTTCTTATAACCCCGCCTTACTTGCCACTAAGACAATGTCAGAAGCTCAGCAACTCGCGCTAATTCGAAAGTACCCAATGGCACAAAGTGTTGTCGAGGCATACTACCTCGCGCTCAGAAGTGCTGAATTGGAATCGAAAATAAAACCAGACTACGAAGGATTAAGTCTATGGAACCAAGCGCAAGACCTTCTCAAGTTCGCACTGGTTTTTGCCACTATCATGCTTATCGTTAGTCTCAAGGCGAAGCTTCCCATTGGTAAACAAATTACAAAATATTTATTGGTTTTAGTTGTGCTTATGTTCCTATGGACAATTTCCTTAGCTGGTCTTCTCTTTCAACAAGAACGAGTCATTAATGAGGAATCAGATATGGTGGTCATTCCTTTAATAAAGGATGCAAGTCCCTTACTTACATTGCCTATTACAGAAAAAGAAATGGATGAATTAAACCAAGTATCTCATGAGATGAGCCAGAATTGGTGGCAGGTCTATGTTATAGATGAGTATCGCTGGGAGTGGGTGAAAAAGACATTCTATCCTAATAGTGAACCTAAATGGCATTGACCTGCTCCCCTGTTGATCCACACTAATTTTATTAGCTACTTCCGCTTCTGGCACTAAGTGGCTAGGCATGAAGGTCTTCTATAAGCGAGGATGGAAGTTGCCTCTGATTATCAATAGCCAAGATCCAGAGTATTAAATTAACAAAATGGTTACAAAAACAACAACTACTTAGTTGCTGATTAAATCGGGTAGAGGTATAACATAACAAGTAAGATCTCTAATAACTTTCTAAAATTTTTGGAGTGACATGAAAACAACCCTTCCCTTTTGGTCAGTTGATGCATTTTTGTATTGGGTCACGCCTCGCAGATATACAGCTGAATGGTCTTCAGAGCTCATGTCACGCGTTTCTGGTTTTTTAGATGCATACATAATGTTTGACACTGTCATTATTCCAGAAAGATATAAAGAGGAAGGTATATTAAAAAAACTTGACCCCAACCGATCTATATTTGAATATGTTAAATCAAATGCTCTCATAAACTCCGATGATCTGTGCAATGGACTGACAATAGATTTATCACTTAATATCCCTGACATAAACGCTTTAAAAAAAGATGATTACTTATGGTTTTCTCAACATACTGGATATTGCAGTCCAGAAGATTTTGATGAAATGGTAAGTGAAAATTTCATGTCATTTTCATTGTTAAGGCTGTGGCAGTTGTCTTTAATTAATGAAATTACTGAACTTACAGAGTGTTGTGCGATCCTCCCATTGTCACTTCGTGACATAGATCTATTTCAAATAAAAGAACCACCTTTTCACTTAAATAAAATTAACGAACTGAATGTCCATTATCAATCGATGATAAAAACTGTGTCAGTAGCTGTCGGTGAACAATTTAATGATTACCTAGAAAATATTCCGCCATTTCTATCATTAGTCATCGATCAATCATTAAGCCAAGAACATTCAATCGAGGTCATTGCCAAAATTAGAGAGGATTATAAGGAATTACGATCTAGCGGATCGTTATACAGCTCAGAAATAATTCGAAGCAAGGGACTTAGGAATAAGAAAGAAATAATTGACGAATGGAATGAATCATGGGATAAATTGCTTAAGAGTAGTTTTAAAAAACCTTCTTTGTTCAAACGAAAGCTTTCTTTAGGTGATATTTCAAAGGCTGTAGTCACGCCACAAAAAGCAGGAATTTCAAGTATAATCCAGCTTTTTCTAGAGCATATTGAAGAATACTCTTCCTATAAACGGTTTAGGATATACTGAACTGGATAGCATTACGTTTTCAAAAAATAAATTAGAAAAAACATTCTCTGTCAACCTAAAAAACAAGTTGTCAATCTAATCTGTTAATCCTAGCTTTTTTGGAGAATCAGCTACGACTAACTTACAGCTAGTTATCAGCCGATAGCCCTTCAACTTTTAATATTGTTTAAAATAATTGTTTGATGTATCTATCGAAACTACTGTCTAAGGACAATTATCCCCCCTGCATATGGCACTTTAAATTTATTTAGGGCATATGGTTACTGATTGCAAATATCGAGCCCTAAGTTAATTTAAGGCAAAACCAGCTTGGATTTTTTCTAAAATTAAAGTTCATATAAAGCCTAAAAAAGGGGACTTTGATCATATAGAAAAACATTACCAATGTCCGCTCCTGGCACTCAGCAGACCTTCAGAATGAAATGAAGGTCTGCTTTGAGCGAGGAGCAGACATAATTTTTACTTAACTGGTTTATTGGTTACGGTTCAACAATATCCCATATTGAATGTAATAAAAATAATTGGTATAAAAATTAACACTTGGTTTTTATGCTTTCACTTATAGTTTTCCATTTCAACTATGTGCAGCCTAATAATGATAATGAAAGCCAAAAACATTAGCGATGTCTTTTAAAGGGGCATTAACTAGAATTTTCAAAAAGAAAAAGGAAAGAACTTACATTAATTTAGCTATCAATGTTTACTATACTTCTCGTATATCTCAGCATAAAAATGAGCTATCCATTCTTCATAGCTACTGAGGTGTACAACTAACCCACGAATGTCTGCCACATCGAAAATAACATAAGCAGCAACGTTAGCATTAATTTTCCCTCCAAAAACTTTTTTATAATCGTGGGCATCACTTGCAAAAAAAATCATTCCATCTTCATTAGGTATTCTTTTTGCAGCCCAATGTGCAAAGATATTTCTATAATCTCTGCGATATTTTATTTCTTGTGGTTTTCCTTTAACCTCATCAACTTTAGAAGACTCAATAAGGTCTTCACTCACTAACGCTATGAGCTTGCCTAAAATATATGGAATGTTCACCTTATCCTTTGGTTTTGTTTTAATAATTCCCGTTGACTCAAGTTTATTAAACAATCTATGCATATTTAGCTCTATAAAACAATACATCTGTATATATTGACCTAAGAGCATAAAATCCTCGTTTGTTAGGTTCCACAATTCATGTGCTTGATATTTATTTGCTTCTTGTTCTAAATATTCTACTCTTTCATTTCTGTATTCAATCGGTAATGCCATTATAATATCCTTGTTTTAGCTCGGATGACTTAGGTAAGAATAGCATACTTCAAGAAGCCATGCATTCCTCTATGATTATATAGTGCTTGCGCGAGCTATATACGTCAATATAAAATATAGATCTTTATAATCAGTTCCAAAATAAGTACTTTTTAAGTCTACTTCTGGCATGAAGGGTCTGCTTTGAGCGAGGAGCAGACATTGTGCTCATGCGGAAAACCGGAGGATTTAGCATCCGATTTTCCACACTCTTGGGTTACATTAATGATCTTCAGCATCTCGTATAGGCACCGCAGCAGCTTGTCGTACCTGACGACGCTGATTTCTTTTTTCCCACTTTGCTCGTAACCATTCGCTATATGACGGCATGTTAAGATATAGCTGCTGTGTCATATCGGCCAGAATGCGAAGATTATCTGTATAGCCGAAGTGTCCCTTTCCAATTTCAGCATGGCGGCCACCTGCAGTATCCCAGGCTTGAGAAAGCGAATATGGTGCGAACAGCTCTACGCCAGTTAGGAGGATTACAGGAGCCCTTGTTTGTCGACGCTCGTGGATATATTCACGCCCCCAAGAAGCGAGTTTTGTAATCCGCTGAATTTCGGCCGGAGAAAGATCGCCTGCCTGCTTCATGGTCGCAAAAACCAAAATTGCGCCAGGGAAGCGGATAGCAAGTTGTTTCATTCTCTCAACATCTTCGACTTCAAATGCATCCACAACTACTTTTTTCTCTTCAGAATTCTCGCCCCTAAAGCTTTTTGCCTCTCCAAATACGAGTTCTGCGTGGTGATCCAGCCCATTGAAAACTTTGCGTTGGTGCCAGAGTATTAGGTCTGCTTCAATATTTTGTTTTGGGGCCAATGTCAGTATTTGACCGGTTGACCATGTAATGGTGGTATCGTGGCTTGCAAATGTGTTGGCAAGAAATCTTAGCGTTAGGGACGCAGCGTACCCCCCACGAGCATAATCGGGAAGGGCAAAGGGGCCTATCAGCCTGTAAGCCCAACGGGACAACTGACTCGAACTTGGATCGATCGTTGGAAAGCTGAACTTATTTAGGCAAAGGCCGCATGCTACTACATGATCCAGTTCGCGTAGCGCGTGCCACCCCCAAGTAGAACATTTTGCACATTTTAGTTCTAAGCCAAGCTCAACAGCACCAAGCTCAACTAAAGTTTCTGCATTTTTATTTCGCCATATATCACCCTTCACCACATTTTTAATTTTATTCTGAAATTCTTGGTATTGAATCGAGGGTGAAATGGGCCGTCGCGAAATTTTATTGAGAAGTTTCACTACCTCTGCATGGGCAAAACTACTAATTCCCCTGAAGCCTCCGAGTGTATTAATAATTTGCTGTGTAGCTTGCCCTGCATCAGAGATTTGGCTTTCGACTCCATTATTTTTTAGCCATTCACTTATCGCAGTTGTGCCATCACTTAGACGCCATAGGTCAGATATATTTTTGTACTTACAAAAGGTAACAAAACCTTCAGTCGTAGACAAAATTTTTCCCTGTAACGCATGAAAACGAGAGATCTTTGGTGACCGATAATCACAGGGAAAAACGGTTGCGACTCGGCTTGAATTTAACCAATCTTTAAATCTCACAACGTTTGCCCAGCGAGCGTTGCTGGCAGCATATCTCTCAGCGAAATCTGGATAGAGATTGTCAAACCGAACTTCGGTTCGGTCATCATCAATTTGTATGTCGAACGTTTTCTCTCCTGCAGAGAGAATGGGGCGCGTATTACGAACGGCAAAATGTGGGGACGGACGCCAAATTGGAGGGTACCAATCTTGTCGGACGTTTGCCCCATCACGATCCACACGCAAGTAGTCAGCATACAGTTGTTCGATGGCAGCAGAAGTGAGGGACCTTGCAAACAACACATTAGCATGGGTCATTACGCCATGTGGATTTCCTCGAAGCGGTCGGTAGCAATGTTCTATGTATTCTCTACAATACGGGGAAAGCACATCGAGCCATTGGATTGGGATGGGGCGGACATTCCTCCTTACTGCACGAAGATTCCAGTAGTCAATTAGATCGCGCGAGTCCTGTGCATCCATGACGAAGAGTGTTGGATCAGTATGATCTTGATAATTAATCTCAATATTCGAGTGACCGATTTGTAGTGCGGAATTAAATCCTTCATTGTACAGCTCTGCTAGAGCTTCTGGAGATAGTTCAACCTGTTTGGGATCAAAAGCATCACAGAATCCTTGGCCAAAATATTTAAGGTCTTCATCCTCAGGGAAGCTGCCGGCTAGGCAAGCACAAAACGATTTCAATGCATTCGTCCGAGGTATTAGTTCCACGATATTGTGCTCATGTCGACGCACGAATTGGAATTGCTTCTTATACAGATCTTTATATAGATCGAAGACATCAAGCCCAACTTGGCCTCGCGGTTCGTTAGATCGCCTTAGCATGGCTGAAAGTTGCAGTATTCGGTCTGGATCATAGCCAAGCCCTTTAGCCAGCCCTGCTTCAGCTTCTACAAGGAAATCAGGTTCGAAAGCATCAAGATAGCCATTGACGATCTGCAAAGCGCTCTCAGGTTTGTAGTCATCCCTATCCCACCATTTAGGCACATGGCCAAAAATTGGAATTATAGGGTTAAATTTACCGCCCCAAAGGCATGTGTTTATTTGGAAGATTTCCAGTAACCGTTTACTATCATTGGGTTTAACGAGGAATGCGAATCGAATTGGTCGTAGGGTTACGACGGCGCTGATATGAGCCATAATTCTTCCTGTCAGAATATAATGCGTTCACCTTGAGGTTGCATAATTGATTTGTCACGCACCGCTTAACTGAGCGTTTACCAGCATTCTACTTTGATTTACCTGCCGTTTAAAAATGGTTTAAGCATTATGTTGTATGGAAAAAGAGGCTACTGATCTACGCCTAGAATTAAATTTGCGTTCAGTTAATAACGTCCGCATTTGGCACAGGGCTGCTGTTGCAGCCCTGACAGTCCTAGACTTCAATCGATTCAGAGATCTCTAACACATCATCGACTTCAATGCCCAGATAACGGGCTGTGTTTTCCAGTTTCTTATGGCCCAACAGAAGTTGGATTACCCGAAGATTCTTAGTTTTCTTGTAGATCAGGTAAGGTTTTGTTCTTCTCATGGAATGTATACTTTAAAGCGAATCTTCGAGACCAAGCTTTGCTACCCACTCATGAAAAATTCGATTGTATTGGCGGGTTAAGATGTGCTGATCAGTACCGACCCGAGACCGGAACAAGAAGTCTTTACTGCGCAAATTGCCAAGCTTTATCAATGCGGCAACAACTTCTCTTGTCCCTTTGGTTATCTCAAATTGCGCAGGGCTACCGGTTTTCTGTTGCAACACCGTTGCTCTGCTTGAAACAGAGCTACCATATGCGCCATCAGATACTTTGAGTTTGACCAGATCATAGCCCCGAAGCTTACTGTCCTGGGTCATATTGAACAGATTCAGGTCGCGCGTTTTACCTTCAAGTTCAAGCCTGATTCTGATCACCCAGATATGAGATATCTGAATTGGTCTTTTTTGGCCGATGATACGGTCTTTGTTCCACGGTGACGTGTTCATACTCAAATCTCCTGCAATGGGGAGATTTGAGTATGATTGCAGGTGCTAATTCTTAGCGAAGAGGCCGTCGGCAAAGTCTTATGTGACTTCTGCCAGAACCGGTACTACAGCAGAGGGTGGAGGTCCGCTATTTCCTTTTGATTGAGCGGATAACGTTGCCCATCAATGCCATTTAACTTCTTTATATGATCGATTATTTGGGACAGTTCGATGTCTGATTCAAGAAGAACCGCTTTTAGAGCCACAGGACTTATATTGTTTCTCATACAGCTTGAAAGCATAACAATGAAATCCTTCAGGTCAGAACGATAATAGCGAAGGTATTGATTGAACGTCGGGTATTCTGACGGGACGAACAGCGATTCAGTTGAAGCATCCCCCAAAGATTTGTCCCAGATGGCACGCCTTAGGCAAAGATGCAGATAGGCTTCCTTCCAGTATTTGGTATTGATGGTGTCATCAATAGTCATCATCTCCGTCACGGCATCATACAGATGCTGGTGCAGGTCGATAACGTCCTGCTGATAGCGCTGTTGCCCATCGGTAAATAGCCCTGCGAGTTGGTCCAGCGCAGCAATACCGGTTGTACACAACACTAAAAGCATCTCACCTACCTGATGGCGTAACGTATATTTTTCTGAAGGCGAATCAGCAAAACCGAATTCCGCAACCTCCCTGATTAAATAAGCTGAATTCCACAAGGCCAGCCATTCTTCGGCTGTATTGCCCTGTTGGACAAGTGGGAAGGCAAACAGATGTGAAGCGAGCCCAGGAAAAGGTTGTCCCTCTCTCCTGTAAAACATTGAGAGGCGTGAGGAGAATTGATCCAATGCCACCTTGCTGATTTCACTGGATTCCGGACGCCATAACCGATTAAAGATGGTTACATCCTGTAGAGGATAGCTGTTGTCATGAGCATAGTTAGAACGGGCAGCATAATAGCTGAGGACTTCCCATGCAGGGGCTTGGGGCGGGCTGCTATCGGGTAAGGATATGGCAGAGGCTTTTCTGCCCAATGCATCGTTTAGCAGTGAGTATGCGAAACTCGGGCGGGATAGATCTTCGCATCCCCGTTCATCCAGCAGAATCTGGCGCGTTAACCAGGCCGACCAACGGGTTACAATTCCGGCGTAGTCCGGACGAAGGCTTAGCGTTTTGGCAATAATTTCCGTCAACGCCTCCAGTTCGGTCCTAAAAATTTCTTCTGGGACTTTTTCTCGTTTCAATAGTTGGTGAGGAAGTTCCTGCAATCTTGACATGACGTGCGAAAGTAACAGGGGCAGGAATATATTTTCATTCCACTCACCCTCATCAGAAAACGCAGGAGCCGCGCTAGCTGCCAATCTTTTCCATCGTTCAAGCCGGGGTGTAAACATTCCCGCACCTGAGACCATCAGGATAGAATCAAGCAAAAATGGGTTTTCAGATGAATTCAGAAGAGCTATCAGTTTCTCGAAATCAATATCGGCCAGCAGCGCAAACAGCTCAGCCTCCTGAAAACCTGTTGGGTCTGCCAGGTGTATGCCGCGCCAGACTTGTTCAAGCTTTTCACGAGTGTTCGCCCAGGCGGAAAGACGATTGGCATTATCATTTCGTTGTCGGTGAAAAGACGGGATGAGCTTTCCGCACTCAATGGCGTTAAAAACAGAAGTTATCAGTTGGACATATATTTCTTCAACGTCAGAGTTCTGTTTGCAGAGCGCCAGCATAGCATTTCGTAATCCATACTCAACGACAGCCGAATTCGCTGCCAGGCTGCGCACTTTTTCCCAAGTTTGAATGTCCGGATACAGATTAAGAATCTTCGCGCAGAACAGAGGAGCAATGAACTCATAATCAGTGTCTTGAGTGTTACCATCACACCATGACGCTATAAGCGGTTCCACATCGGTTTGACTTGCGATGAATGCGTGCTGCAGATCCGCTACAGCATTCTCCAGTAAGCCATCAAACGAAATCAGCCAAGAAAAAAACGAATCCGCTGAAGAGGCAGGGTCGCTGACTGCTGAATAAATTTTACGACTAATGTCAGGCCATTCCACTAGTTCATTCACACCATCACCTTCCAGGCCAAATTAAAGAAATCTGCAGCGCCAGTTTCTATCGCACACCAGCCCCTGCTGACCGCGCTCAGAGAGGTATGAAACCCACCGACGGTCGCCCCGAAGTGCCAGAGTTCATCATCAATTATTGCAAATCGGTCATGTATTAAATCGTTATCCATTTTTTGCCTGATGACTAAGGAAAACTTCGTTTGTCCGGAAGCGCGCCTCTGGTTTATGTCGCCAACAAGGGCATCAAAAATGGAGCGCTGGGAAGCATCAAATCCAGGATCATGACATGTCAGAATGCGTATATCAGTGGCATCAATCCGAGGGTGAAACCATCCTGCAATATCAAGCACATAATCATCCTGTTTGATTTTATCACTGGGTGAGGACAAGAAATGGCTATCCATTATCCAGACTCGGTTTTTAGCTTGTTTAACTGCCTCGACGAAATGTGACAAGGGGAGAGGAGCACTTAAGCCGCGGCGTTGATGCAATGCGCTTATGTCTGGTGGAAACCGTTCAGGATCACCGTCCGGCAGGCACCCCCAATAAATTGCCTGAGCAGGAAGTGTTCTTGGACTTGGAACGGGCACTTGGACTGGAGATGAAAATCTTCCCATCTTATTCATCCTCCTTATCCAATCGCTCGCCTGTATTCACATTAAAGTAGACGTTTATAGGCTGCCCCCTAGTCTTCAGTTTCTTGAGGTTATCAATGATTGGCTGCGGGTCTGGGAGCTTAACGATTACGGAAGCCTGTTTGCCAAATGCATTCAGCGAATTTCCAGAAAACCAGACCTCGCTGTCAATAACCACAAAGCGATCGTGCAAGAGGTTGCCTGGTAGAATATGTGTATTAACGGTTATATGCTGCGTCTGGCGAAGATGATCAATTCTTTGGCTGAAGACTGCGGCCTTTTCTTCAGAAGATTTTCCTTTGAAAGATTTACTCGTGGTGAGAATGTCCACAATGACTTCAGGAGAACTCACTTTGTATAAATACTGAGCGAACTGAAGCCCACTGAAATAGGGATCAGCAATGATAATTTGTTTTTTTGCTCCCTGAATAAGGGAATGGAAAAAGCGCATTGCGTCTATACGGCTATCATCATTGAACCACCGCTGACCTTGTGTATCAGCTTGGAGCTTTCGTTCACGCCGAATATGCTGCTCGCGCCGTAACGCTCTGTACCTCAGGGATTCTGTTTTATTGGCTACCACTGAAGTGGTGTTGTGAAGCGTGCTCCGTGAAGCGTGATAAGTCATACGGGGTGAGCCTGGGGAATCATCGATAGGAACGTCAATGATGTGCTGATTTCTGTCAGCAACCCCAACACCTACATTAATACTACGGAGGAAAGGCGCGGGAGCACTGAAAGCCAGAATCCCATGTTCCTGAGAGCGGAGTACGTATCCATATTCACCATCACATGTCCCTTTCATCTGCTGGACGATCCCATCCTCCTGCAGCGACACCGTCTGGAAGTCGGTCAGTAGATTCATATCCTTATCAAACGTAGTGAGTTGGAGTCCTTGCACTGTCTGACCGGGTCTGGGGACAAAACGAAAGAACAGCGATTCTTCGCCGGTAGTTATATCTTCAGTTATGAAATTTTCAATCTGACGGATGACAGGTTGAGGGCTGACATAACACGCACTACCAAGGTACTCCTGATAGGCACGAAAATTTATGTGCATACGACTAGCTATAAAAGCGCAGGCTTGATCATCAAGTAAAAAATGCTCAAATTCCCGGGCACCACTACTGAATCGGCGGTGTATACAGGATGTCATACTGCCAATAAAGGGAGCTGGGTCATTTTCTGCAGAGGGCAGGCTGAATAAACCCTCTCCAATGGGTAAACTCATCAGAGGCCAAGGTTTTTCATCAAATAATGGACCGACAAAAAACTTTATCCCATCGTATTTTTCATTCCTGTCCACTTCACGAGTTGGTAAGGGAGTTTTAGAAAAACCATCACTCAGAGAACGGTACCATTCCAATGCCTCTGATTCTAAAAGTAATACTCGCCGAAAATAAATATTTTCATCAGATCTTTTGACGCGAATCCGGTCAACCCCAGCCATTGGAGGAGGCGGCATTCTCTCTGGAGCAAGCGCAGTCACAGTGGCGAACAATAATCTGGCTGGCCCCTTGCCTTTAGGGGGCGAGATCGTTGCGAGTCTGATAATTGCCCAGCGTTCCGGTGTGTCGAGTAAGTCCATTACTAATAGCCGTCGCGATTTTAATGAGAAAAACACAATATACGCTGGGCCATAGACTGAAATCTAGAGAGTTTCAGATCATCGCTGGTTCAGTCTAGTCAGTCCATGCTTCGTTTGTGCTGACTGCATAAAGATCTCACTTGAGAAAATTTCAGTGATCTGGCATACGAACGATCTTTCCAAAAACTCCAATAATAAAGGTGCAGCTCGTTTTATCTCACTGGTTTCTCTAACCACAACTTAATCCATTTTAAACTGTTCTCACTTGCTTCACACAGACTGCTGTTAGCTACTTCCGCTTCTGGCACACAGCGGACGTTGGTATGAAGCAACACGGCGCCTGTTAATATTAAGCGGAAAGATTAATTAACGTGTCTCCCCGTTTTGTCATCCTCTTCGCTTTTTCCTTTATCCTGCTTCTCTTGCTGCGCATACAGCGACGTGTTCTCACTCGGTAAATGAAAAAATTACCGAAGTTACGAGAACTTGCCTCTGCCACGGGTAATCAGCGTACCGAAACCTGGGCAGAGTGAAGTCATCGCAGCACGAGTGATATGAAGGCGACCCAGACGGTGTCATCTACCTCACTACACACATCGGCCTGCCAGATACTGGTTCGGGGTGTATCTCCGTATCCACGCTGAATATGGTTCTCAGCAATCCAGGGTTCATCACCTCTTCTGGTGTGCCTTGCGCCATAATATGTCCGTTCGCCATGACCACCAGATGGTCACAGTACCGGCTGGCCTGATTAAGGTCGTGCAGCACGGCGACCACCGTTTTCCCCTGAGCCCGGAGTTCGCCCATCAGCCGCATCAGTTCCACCTGATGATTGATATCGAGATAGGTGGTTGGCTCATCGAGTAGTACAACGGGCGTATCCTGCGCCAGGACCATCGCCAGAAATGCGCGCTGTCGCTGACCGCCAGAAAGATCGGTTAACCGTCGGTCAGCAAGATGTTGGATCCGGGTCTGGCTCATAGCATCATGGACCCGCGTATTGTCTTCAACGGAGAGACGCCCCCAGAGTGACAACCACGGGTTGCGACCGTACGAAACAAGCTCCTGGACGGTGATCCCCTCGGGAGTTAAATGGTGCTGGGGCAGCAGCGCCAGCCTGCGGGCTAGCTGGCGTGATGAGAGCGTATTGATGGCACTATCGCCGAGAAATACGCCGCCGGACTGCGGCGTTAACAGTCGTGAAAAACAGTTTAACAACGTTGACTTCCCGCAGCCGTTAGGGCCGAGCAGGGCGGTTGTCTTCCCCGCTGGTAGGGCGAGTGAAATGCCATCAAGCACCTTGTTTGTACCGTAACAGACCGTCAGATTTTCAGTTCGTAATGTCATTTATCGCATTCTCACAAGCAGCCAGACAAACCATGGTGCACCGATAATGGCGGTCAGCACGCCAGCCGGAAGTTCCAGAGGAGGATGAATAATTCGCGCCAGCAGGTCGGCAACCACCAGCAGTAACGCACCTGTCATGGCTGAAACGGGCAGCAGCCAGCGGTGACGTCCACCAGTAATGCTGCGCACCATATGCGGCACCACAAGACCAATAAAGCTAATTGGGCCGCAGACGGCCACGCCGGTCGATGTCATGGCGACGGCCAGTAGCAAAGCCAGGAGCCGAATACGCGGCACCGACACACCGAGCGTGGTGGCGCGCGCATCGCCCAATGCCAGGAGGTCGAGATCGCGGCAAAAACGCAGACTCAGCGGCAGAAACAAAATCAGCAGTGGGGCGGCTATTTTCACAAAGCTCCAGTCACGGCCCCATAAGCTGCCGGTCAGCCACAGCAGGGCGCTGTTCACATCCTGCGGACGCGAAAGCATCAGATAATCCGTCAGGCTGGCCCAGCAGGCAGAGAGCGCAACACCCGTGAGCGCCAGCTTCATCGGCTGGCTGGTGTTCGCCAGTATTCTCAGCAGGATCAGGCCCGCCATGCCACCGGCAAAGGCCAGTAGCGGCAGAGTAATCACCGGTAGTGACGGTAAGAGAAGCAGCGCGCCCACAGAGGCCAGGCTGGCGGCATGGTTTACGCCGAGGATATCCGGTGATGCCAGAGGGTTACGCACGATCCCTTGCACCAGCACGCCTGCCACCGCGAGGGCTGCACCGACAAGCAGCGCCAGCAGCAGTCGCGGCAGGCGGTACGCCGTTAATACGTAATGATATTCGCGCCCGGTCTGCCAGTCGCTCAGCAGAGCACGCCAGGGAACGGCGATCACCCCCATTTGTAGTGACAAAGCCGAAAGTCCTGCCAGCGCGAGGGCGATGAAAATGACGAACGCAATTTTCATCCACGCCTCCTGACCAGCCAGACAAAACAGGGTGCACCAATCAGCGCCACTACTGCCCCCGCGGGCAATTCGCCAGGGAAGGCCAGCGCTCGGGCCAGAACATCAGCCAGCAGCATCAGCGTGGCGCCCATAAGCATGCTCATCGGCAGGACCTTGCGCTGATCGAATCCTACCCAGAAGCGAGCCAGATGCGGCATCAGCAGACCGATAAACGCCACCGGACCTGCCACGCTGACGCAGGTACCGACCAGAAGCAGCACCAGAATATTGATGATCAAACGGAGCTTCGGCAGATCCACCCCCAGCGTGCGGGCGGTGCTGTCACTGACGTTAAGCAGGTTCAGTTGATTAGCCAGCAGCAATACCACCGGTACAGCAACCACTACCATTGGGAAAAGCTGCCAGAACTCCTGCCAACGTGCGTGGGATACGCCTCCCGCAAGCCAGTAAAAAATGCTGTAGGCGTGATCTTCCGTCAGCAGCAGGGTGATGCGGGTAAGGGCCATACAGAAAGCCGAGAACGCGATGCCCGCGAGGATCAGTTTGTTTCTGTCCTGGGTGTGGCGAAATCCACCACCTGCGGTCATCACCATCAGCCAGCTTACGCCACCGCCGCAGGCGGCGATAAAGGCGATGGAGTAACCCGTAACGGGCGCAGGGCTGATAGCGCTGGTAAGCGCCATCGCCAGCGCTGCGCCACTGTTAATACCGAGTAGTGAAGGGGAGGCCATTGCATTATGCGTCAGGGTCTGCAGCAGCGTTCCCGCCAGAGCCAGGCTTGCGCCGATCAAAATGGCGACCAGGCTTCTCGGCAAACGAAGGTTTTGCACCAGCGCTTGTGGAAGCGTCGGCGTATGGCCTGGTAGCAGGGCGTGAATGGCGTCAACGCCGGAAACAGGAATGGCCGAGTAGCAAAACAGACTCAGCCAGAAGATAGCGATAAGCGCGACAAGGGGAAGCCCCCACTGTAGCGCTGGATGTTTGAAAATTGTCATTTCACATCGGATAAAGGCTGGCGGTGAAAGATTTTTACCGTGTCGCTGGCAATGCGTTCGGCTGCGAAAATGCCGCGCATCCGCGCCCAGGCGTTACTGTCGACCGACGCCGTCTGCTGTTTTTGCGCCGCAGTTAACATCTGCCACAGCGGGTCTTGTTGCCAGCGTTTCACGATGCTCTCTTCACGATAGTGCGCGACCAGCAGCCATGCCGGATTGAGCGCCAGCAGCTGTTCCAGACCGATGGACGGCATAGACGAACCCGCCATAGCTGCAGGCACCGTCAGCCCCAGAGAGGTCAGGACGCCCCCGGTCCAGGTCTCCTGCGTGTGCAGGTTGAACTGCTGCTCCCGGGACGTACCAAACACCACCATCGTGTCTTTTGGCAGTTGGCTGGCCCACGCTGACATCTGTTGTTGGTGTTGCGCCAGGCGTGACTGCATCTGTGCTTTTTTACCCACAATTTCACCGATGATGGCCGCAGATTGCAGATTTTCAGCGTAGGTTTCATTGCGAGACTTGAGCAGCAGCACAGGTGCTATTTGCTGTAAGGCGCTGTAAATACCCGCATGGCGGCTGCTGTCGGCAATGATCAGATCCGGTTTCAGCGCGCTGATGGCTTCTAAACTCGGCTGCGCACGCGTGCCGACAGACTGCCAGGGTTTCAGATGGGCACGAACCTCTGGAAGAATGCGTGTGGCATCGTTATCGTCGGCAATGCCGACCGGACTGACATCGACAGCAGCCAGTGCGTCCGCGAACGACAGTTCCAGCACCACTATCCGTTGTGGCGTTTTATCAAGCGTAAAGGTGCCATGTTCGTCATGAACCGTGGCGGCAAAAGCATGGCCGGTGAGCAGCAGAGCGGCGAATAGCGTGCGTAATGGTGTGAACATGTAAATTGCCTGCGTCGGGTGGCGTTTCGTTTGCCCGACCTACAAAACAGCATGCAGGCCGGGTAAACGGGGTTTAGAACTTCAACGAACCCTGCATATACAGCGTGCGCGGCTGGCCTGCGTAGATGCCTTTGTTGTTGTCGTCGTAAGAGCGGGTGAAATACTCTTGGTCGAAGATATTTTTCACACCGAACGCCAGGTTCAGGTCTGCCATCTGCGGGCCGAAGTCATAGGCTACGCGTGCGCCCCAGAGCATAAAGCCAGGGATGCGACCGGTACTGCCATCAGCGCTCTCTTTAACGGTGTTGGCGTTATCCGCAAACTGGCTGGACTGGAAATCGCTATTCAGATTGAAGGTCCAGTTGCCCGGCTTATAGTCCACGCCCAACGTGCCTTTGTGTTTTGGTGAGAAGGGCACCTGATTGCCATAGGTATCGCCTTTCTCGCGAATCTCAGCGTTCACATACGCATAGCTTGCGTAGACTGAAACGTTGTCGAGCGTTGGCGTCAATGTGCCGAGATCATAGCGAGTCTGAGTTTCCAGTCCGGTATGACGCGTTTTACCGCGTGCAGTAACGGTGTCGTTGGTTTGGTTGGAATCGTACTGATTATTAAAGTTAATCAGGAACAGCCCCATTTCCGCCGTCAGCGCGCCATCGTCGTATCGGGTTCCGAGCTCCCAGGTTCGCGCTTTTTCCGGTTCCACATTGCCGCTTTGCACAGCCTTGCCAATTTGGCTGTACTGTACGGTGCCGAATGAGCCTTCAGTGTTTGCATAAAGATTCCAGCTATCAGTCAGGTGATAAAGTACATTTAGCGCCGGAAGTGGGGCGTTGTAGCTTACTTCCTCATGTGTGCCTTTGATGGCGTTGTTCTGGTATGACTCGATATGTTCAAAGCGCATACCCGGTGTGATAGTCCAGTTGCCAATGTCGATTTTGTCATCCAGATACCAGGCGTGCGCTTCGGTGCCCGAACGAGTGTCGCGATCGTAAGGGCTGGCGCTGGACGGCAGTTGTCCACTGCTGGTGGCCGTGTAGTAACGCATTTCATGCGTCGACTCGCTCACATAGCGGTATCCCACGCCCACTTCGTGCGCGGAAGGACCCACCATAAAGCTCTGACTGTAGCGTGGTTCAATGCCGCGTACCCAGTAGTTACGCGGTGAAAGGGTGAGGCGTTTTCCCTGTTCCAGGTAGCCGCTGCGCAGGGTTTCAGTGTAGAAGCCCTGAATATTGAATTTATGCTGGCTGTCCGGCTGGAACTGATAGCCGAGGCTTGCCAGCTTGCGGCGCCCCCAGAAGCGATCGTAAGGGCGCGTGGATTGCCAGCGGTCGGCATCGTAATCCGCGCGAGACAGGCCGCCGGGCATGTCAGCTTCACCGTCGTAGTATTGCAACAGGCTGTTGAAGGTATGCACTTCGTTTGGCGCATATTTGCTTTTCAGCATCAGGTCGTCGATGCGGGTCGCGCTGTGTTCGCGCCAGTCGCTTCCACGTGTACCGGAGTAAAGCAGGGCGGTACCAAAACCGTTATCCGCCGTGCCGCCCACCATCAGGTTGTGCGTTTCTTTTGGGTTATTTTGTGAAGATGTTGGGCTGAGCTGGCCTTCCACGCCGGCTTCCATGCCGAAGTCTTGCGGAATAGCGCGGGTAACAAAGTTCACCACCCCGCCCACGCTCTGTGGCCCGTAACGCACCGCGCCACCGCCGCGAACCACGTCGATGGCGTCCATATTTCCGAGTGAGACGGGCGCCAGTGAAAGCTGCGGCTGGCCGTAAGGGGCAAACGGCACGGGAATACCGTCCATCAGCACCGTTGAACGGCTGGCCAGGCGCGGATTCAGGCCGCGAATACCAAAGTTCATTGCCAGATCGTGGCTACCGGTGCCGTTGTTTTCTGGGGCGGTAACGCCAGGAATGCGGTTCAGTACCTCGCGCATGGATGTTGCGCCGGTTTTGTCAAAATCCTCACGGCGGATAACGTCACGTGCGCCGGCATGCTCGAATACGTCGTTTTCGCGCGCATCCCCCAGCCAGTCGCCCACCACGGTCAGGGCATCTTCTTGCGGTGTTGGTGCGGGCTCCAGCGTCCAGCTGTTATTACCCAGCGGTTTCACCTGCAGGCCACTACCGTTCAGCAGGTGTTGCAGGCCGGTTTCGACGTCGTAGTCACCGTGAAGACCGTTACTCTGTTTGCCGCGCGTCAGGCTGGCGTCAACCGACAGGGTAATTCCGCTGAGCGCGGCATACTGATTAAGGGCTTTGTCGAGCGAACCCGGTGCAATATCAACCTGCGCTGCGAAGGCGGATAACGACAGCCCGGCCAACGGCAGCAGGCTCAGGCGAACGGCGTTAACCAAAGGTGTTGTTTTGCGAAAAACGCGTAAAGGCGTCATACCTTCTCCATCATCATTTTTGTTGTGTTCATCTATGAGTCGAATGAGAAGGGGAAAAAGGACAATCGAAATGAGAATTATTTTTCTTACAGTGCGGAAATATTTACCCAGTATCGCGTAACTGACTGAATTTTCACTGGAAGAGTCTTGGCAATAACATCCAGGATTGCATCAGTATTTTTCAGCGGGAAAGTGCCACTCAGGCGTAACCCGGCTACAGCCGGATCGCAGCGCAGCACGCCGTTGCGATAACGGCTCAGCGTGGCAATCACTTCACTCAAAGGTTTATCGCTGAAGCTCAGAATGCCCTGCGTCCAGGTGGCGCTTTCATCATCCGCTGAGGCTACTGCACCAAATTCAGACGCGCTAAACTGCAGGCTCTCGCCAGCGCTGACGATGCGTTTTTCCTGCGGACGATTTGCCAGTAAGACTTCAACAGCGTGTTGTTGAACGACAACGCGTGTGACGTTGTCCTGCTGGTAGACGGTAAATTCTGTGCCTAATGCGGTGAGCTGGCCCTGGCGGGTCACAATGCGGAAAGGTCTCTGCTGCGCGTCTTTTGCGGTAGTAATAGCAATTTCGCCATACCAGAGATGGACAGCGCGTTGACGCGTATCAAAACGAACGTCCGCGGCGCTTTGTGTGTTGAGCGTCAGCAGAGAACCATCTTCCAGCCGCTGATGGCTGACCGCGCCTTTGGCGGTGCGGTAATCCGCGCGCAGACCTTCACCGGCTTCAGACTGCCAGAGCTGCCAGCCGCCGCCCACGCCGAGCAGCAGCAGTAGCCCTTTCATGACATGACGACGGGTAAGGCGCGTATCGTGCAGCGCCCGGCTGGCAACATCGCCCGGTACGCGGCTGAGCTGGCTGCGCAGGTTTTCAACCTGTTGCCAGGCCCACTGATGATCTTTGTCCTCTTCGTACCATTGTTGCCAGCGCGCTTCTTGCTGTGGGCTGACACGCTCGCCGCTCAATACAGCATACCAGTGCGATGCCGAGCGCAATGCCTGGCGGCGAGAATCGGTGATAGAAGCGTTCACAGACCGTGCTCCAGACGAAACAGCAGACAATGTTCGATAGCCTTTGCCATATACTTTTTCACCGAACTGACGGAGATACCGAGCTTCAGCGCGATCTCGCTGTATGTCAGACCATCCAGTTGCGAAAGCAGAAACGCTTCTCGTGTTTTTCCGTTCAGCCCGTCAAGCATGCTGTCGATGAGTTGCAGGGTTTCGAGCTGGCTCTCGCGTTCCTCGGGGGAAGGCGCGAGCGCCTCCGGCATAAGCGCCAACATCTCCAGATAGGCTTTTTCCAGCGCGTTTCGGCGAAACAGGTCGACCATCACCCGTTTGGCGAGAGTGCACAGAAAGGAGCGCGGATCGCGGATCGTCGAGAGCGAGTCGCTGCCCATTACCCGTAGAAAAGTGTCCTGGGCAATGTCATCTGCATCAAAGGCGGACTGGAGTTTGCGCGTCAGCCAGCTTTTCAACCAGCCGTGATGTGCGCCATAAAGCGACTCGAGCGTAAAGGAAGCAGTGGTAGTGGCGTGGTCAGACATGTGGAATGTATCAAAAGTTAATTATCACGCGATTATAGTAATATGAGAATGGTTATCATTACAATTAGAAATATAATTGTATTACGTTGAACTTCTTAATGCGTTGTTATTTATAAAAATGTTATGAGGTGGATATCGGATGGGGAAGGGGAGTCTGCTTCTGGCATGTGACGGTTGGAATGACATCTGACCATGTCTGCTGTGAGCATGGAGCAGACGAATGCTTTAAAGCATGCTGAACTCTTTAAAAGTAAACCGTTTTTGGGAGGACACCGAGAGCAGAGCAGCTGTTACTTTTCGGGAAAAGGTGAGTTGCGGATCAGGAAATGCTCAATCGAGTCGATTAAACCGGGAGCTAAGGGGAGCGCGGGTTCAGCGTATGTCGCGATATTCGCTTTGCGATCGTCCGAAGTCACCTCTTTCATAACATGGTTCATATTGGGCAGTATAACCAGGGACGCTTGAGGATTCGCGGCCTTAAGCAGTCTTGCATCCGTTTCTTCCACCTGGAGATCGCGTTGCCCTTGTAGCACTAACACGGGTTTGGAAATACTCGAAATGAGATGACCCGGATTATATGAAAACGCATTGATCAAAAACCCCTGAACAGCAGGATTAAAGATACTTTGCAGTGCTGGGTGAATATTCGTAATATCGACTCGCCGCCGATGCTCCAGAGCATCAATTATCGGCTGCGCCTGCTTTAATAGAATTTCATTTTCCGGATTAGCGTTAAGTTGCCCCCTCAACACCTCGCCCATCGGCCTCCCAGGCGTTGCGATAAGAACCACACCGCACACATTCTCTTCTTGAGCCGAGGCAAGTGCGACCAGGCCCCCTTCGCTGTGTCCTAAAACCCAAACACAGGGAGTGTGCATGTGACGTCTAAGCACGTCTACCCATGATCGAATGTCGTCAACATAGTCAGCAATCGTCACCGCATTGGCATCGTCTACGGCCATTGCGCTAGCGAACATTCCACGTTTGTCGATACGAAGCGTCGCAAAACCTTTGGCAGCCAGGCCTTCAGCAAGAAGTCGGTAAGGCGATGCATTCACACCAAGCGGGTTGTTTCCATCCCGATCGGTTGGCCCGGAGCCAGGAACGATAAGAACAACGGCTGTTGGTTTTGAATTCGGGGTGAGTAACGTGCCTTTCAAAGGGCCTTTTGGCCCTGCGGCATCCAGGGCAGTTTCGGAAAAGGTCACCGGTACTGCCGCCAGACTCACAAATGGGCAAGCGCCCAAAAGGGCAATTGAGGCGGCAATATTCATTGGAGATGTTCCTGTAAAATTCAGCGTACCCGTCAATTTATATTATAAATATGGCCTGCTCTACATTGATTAATATATCAGCAGTGATAGAAAACGCCGCTTCTGGGCACAGAGCGGACGTACTGGGTGAGTTTAAAGTCTACTGTGAGCGAAGAGTGGACATCTCAACTCATTGTTGTTCCTGTCTATTGATATGGAAGCCCGGAACGGTAAGCGTCTGGAACAAATACCTGCGGCTATTATGAATGAAGTGTTGGCCAGACTAAGTTGCGGTTTTGATATGCGCACTGAGCAATGGCATAAAAGCAAAAAGCCTGCTTAGTTTCCTAAGCAGGCTTCTTAAATATGGCTCCTCTGACTGGACTCGAACCAGTGACATACGGATTAACAGTCCGCCGTTCTACCGACTGAACTACAGAGGAATCGTTTGAACGAGGCGCATATTAGCGAGGGTGGTGAGGCTTGTCAAAGGGGTAAATACATTTGTGTGTTCGTTTGCTGACAAAATCAGCAAAGCGGCGATCTTTCCGTCTTTTTATGCTTTTGCCCCATTCTGGTGCGTGTCTACCTCTTCCAGGGCAGCCTGAATGAGATACTCAGGTGTGCAGAATGATCTTCCTTCGCTTTTACTCCTGACTTTACGCGGCTTTAACCGTAAAACACCGTTTTAGACGAAAGTGGCAAGCATCTTGCAATCCTGAATTTAATGACTGCCAGCACGGGTTCTGGTATTCCGACAGGAGGCAAAATGAACTTCAGACGACTGAAATATTTCGTGAAAATCGTCGATATTGGTAGCCTGACCCAGGCAGCGGAAGTGTTGCACATTGCGCAACCCGCGCTGAGCCAGCAGGTCGCTACGCTGGAAGGTGAGCTGGATCAGCAATTGCTGATTCGTACCAAGCGTGGCGTCACGCCGACGGAAGCAGGAAAAGTGCTATATACCCACGCCCGGACGATTTTACGTCAGTGCGAACAGGCGCAACTTGCGGTTAATAACGTGGGCCAGACCTTGAGTGGACAGGTCTCTATCGGCCTTGCGCCGGGGACAGTCGCGTCATCCATTACCATGCCGTTATTACAGACGCTACGTGCCGAACTGCCTGATGTGCTGGTCTATTTGCATGAAAACAGTGGGGCAGTGCTGAATGACAAGCTGCTCAGCGGGCAATTAGATATGGCAGTGCTCTATGAGCGTTCTCCTGTGGCGGGCATCAGCAGTCAACCGTTGCTTAAAGAGGATCTGTACCTGGTCGGCACGCGTGACTGTCCTGGCCAAAGCGTCGATTTAGCCGCAGTGGCGCAGATGAATTTGTTCTTGCCACGGGATTACAGCGCGGTTCGCCTGCGCGTGGATGAAGCTTTTTCGCTACGTCGCTTAACGGCTAAAGTGATTGGCGAAATTGAGTCTATCTCCACCCTAACGGCCGCCATTGCCAGTGGTATGGGTGTCACAGTGTTGCCTGAGTCGGCCGCCCGTTCATTATGCAATGCGGCGAACGGCTGGATGGCGCGCATCACAACACCATCGATGAATCTGCCATTATCGTTGAACGTATCAGCCAGAGGGAGTTTATCGCCCCAGGCGCAGGCCGTGAAGGAGATCCTGTTGTCGCTGGTCAGCCGTCCGGCGCTGGAAAATCGCGAGCTGCAGCTGGTCAGCTAAACCTTATTCCCACAAGGAATAAGATGCAGGTTTTTATTATTTGTTATGCCGGGCATCAGACTTTAACAATAGCGTAATGTCTGATGTGCCCGGAGCGAAACGTGAATTTCCAGCAACTTAAAATAATCCGCGAGGCGGCCCGTCAGGATTACAACCTGACAGAGGTCGCGAATATACTGTACACCTCGCAGTCGGGCGTCAGCCGACACATTCGTGAACTTGAAGATGAACTTGGTATCGAGATTTTTATCCGTCGCGGTAAACGCCTGTTGGGCATGACCGAACCGGGTAAAGCCTTGCTGGTTATTGCCGAGCGTATTCTGAATGAGGCCAGTAATGTTCGTCGACTGGCGGATCTGTTTACCAATGACACGTCCGGCGTTCTGACGATTGCCACCACGCATACCCAGGCACGCTATAGCTTGCCTGCGGTGATAAAAGCTTTTCGTGAGCTGTTCCCTGAGGTGCGTCTGGAACTTATTCAGGGTACGCCACAGGAGATTGATGTCCTGCTACAAAATGGCGGGGCAGATATCGGAATTGCCAGTGAGCGGCTGAGCAGCGATCCATTGTTGGTGGCTTTTCCCTGGTTTCGTTGGCACCACAGCCTGCTTGTTCCTCACGACCATCCATTAGTGAAAGCCTCTCCGCTCACGCTGGAGTCTATTGCTCACTGGCCGTTAATTACCTATCGTCAGGGGATTACAGGGCGTTCTCGCATCGATGAAGCATTTGCTCGCAAAGGGCTGATACCGGATATTATTCTCAGCGCCCAGGACTCGGATGTGATTAAAACTTACGTGTCGCTGGGGTTGGGGATTGGGCTGGTGGCAGAGCAATCCAGCGGCGAGCAGGAAGAGGGGACCTTAACCCGTCTGGATACCCGGCATTTGTTTGATGCAAATACCGTTTGGCTGGGGCTTAAACGCGGACAGCTGCAGCGCAACTACGTCTGGCGATTCATCGAGCTATGCAATGCAGGGCTATCCGTCGATGAAATTAAGCGCCAGGCGATGGAGCCAGATGAAGCGGTGATTGATTATCAGATTTAACTACAAAAGCCCGTGAGCGAACGGGCTTCTCTGACGTCGCTGAATGGCGGGTAGAAAGCTGCGTTACCTCAAGGTCTCCAGCCTCAGATCCTGCGTCGGCACCCGCGACAATATCGAACAAGACACCGCCCGTCCCGAATCCGCATAAATAAACTGAAATCCATTCTTCACCGAAAGAACATCTCGATTGGTAAACGTATAGAATTTATTACTCTGACTACGCCGGGCATCGGAAACATAAAAACTATTGTTTTCCCACAGCACGCTAACGTGCTGGAACAAATGAAATGTCACCTCCGCCCAGCCTCTGTCCGGGCAACGTAGCGTGACTTTCTCACCGGCTATTGTACTCAGTGGAATTACTAATAAAGCGGTTAGCGCTGCTTTCAGCAGTATCGGCATGGGCAAGTATGGGTCTCATTCTGATGTCGTTGCACGATAAGATACTTAACCATGACGTTAACGAATTGGATCATAGAGACATTTTGCATAAGCAGACGGACATTCTCCTGTCGGCACTATGGAAAAAACTGGTGTGGAGTGAAGCGCTCTACCTGCTAATGGGATCGCAGAAAAGCAAAAAGCCTGCTTAGTTTCCTAAGCAGGCTTCTTAAATATGGCTCCTCTGACTGGACTCGAACCAGTGACATACGGATTAACAGTCCGCCGTTCTACCGACTGAACTACAGAGGAATCGTTTGAACGAGGCGAATATTAGCGATGCCGCTCAGCGTTGTCAAAGCCTGAATGGATAAATGCGATCGTTTGCTGAAATATTCCCCATTTCGCCGCTTATTCAGACGCAACCGGTTGTTTTATGCACTTTTCGCGTTCGGGGCGCGGGTATTTCCACAACCAGCGGCCGGTGACCATACGCCAGTAAAATAACGCGGCGCGTACGGCCCAGTCGAAGAACATACCTAACCAAACGCCGACAACTCCCCATCCTAATACGATACCCAGGGTGTAACCCGCGACTACGCGGCAGCCCCACATGCCCAGCATCGATACCCACATAGCAAAACGTGCATCTCGCGCACCTTTAAAGCCTGCTGGTAATACCCAGGAGGCTGCCCATATCGGCATAAATGCTGCGTTGAGCCAAATTAGGATTACTATGACCTCTTTTACATCCTGATCGTGGGTATAAAATGAGGCCATCACCCCGGCGAAAGGAGCGGTTAACCAGGCAATTGCCGTCAGGCCGATCGTCGACAGCCAAAATACATGCCGTAGCTGGATTTCAGCCTGGCCAATCTGGCCATTTCCCAGACGCCTGCCGGTAATGATTGTCGACGCGGAACCTAAAGCATTCCCCGGTAAGTTGATAAGCGCGGCGATAGAAAATGCAATAAAGTTCCCGGCGATAACGCTGGTTCCCATGCCTGAAACAAACATCTGCGTCAAAAGTTTACCGCCATTGAACAGCACTGACTCGATACTTGCCGGAATGCCGATCCCCATCACCTCCCAGATAATGGCGAGATTGAGTGGCTTAAAATAGCTTTTGAAGGGGATTCGCAGCGCGGGGTTAAAACCAATCATCAGTACCCAGATGATGGCAATCGCCCCGATGTAGCGCGAAATGGTCAGTCCCAGGCCTGCTCCCACAAATCCCAGACCTTGCCAGGAAAAGATCCCGTAAATCAGGATGCTACTGATGATGATATTCAGGATGTTCATGCCGCCGTTAATCAACAACGGTATTTTTGTATTTCCGGCTCCACGTAGTGCGCCACTGCCAATCAGCGCAATGGCTGCCGCCGGGTAGCTGAGCACCGTCAGCTCCAGATAGGTGAGTGCCAAAGCTTTAACGTCTGGCGTTGCTTCACCTGCGACAACGTCAATAATCTGTTGACCAAAATAGTGAATGACCGCTGCCAGAACGGTAGCAAAAATTGTCATGATCACCAGTGATTGTCTGGCCGCGGCTCTGGCCCGTCGACGATCTCGTTTCCCGAGGCTAAATGCTACAACCACAGTGGTGCCCAGATCGATGGCGGCGAAAAATGCCATGATGACCATATTAAAGCTGTCGGCGAGTCCAACCCCGGCCATCGCTTCTTTTCCCAACCAGCTGACCAGGAAAGTACTCAGAACACCCATCAATAGCACACAGGTGTTTTCCAGAAAAATGGGGACAGCCAGCGGAGTGATTTCGCGCCAAAAGAGAACCTTATAACTCTTGCGTTTGGCATACCAGGGCGTGCGGGAAGCGACCTGGTGTAAGGCAGCGGAGACGTTCAAAGTGGACCTTAACGAAGAAAGTTGAAACCTCATTTCAAATGATGAGGGAGAATCAAAAAAGCTGCAAAGTTTTTTCTATTTAAAATGTCTGTAAATGCAACAAACTGTCGAGAGAAGCATCAATTGATTCGCATTCGAGGAAATGGGGTTTGACAAAATTTTTTTCGCCGCTAAGATAAGCCTCCACAACGATTCCTCTGTAGTTCAGTCGGTAGAACGGCGGACTGTTAATCCGTATGTCACTGGTTCGAGTCCAGTCAGAGGAGCCATATTTAAGAAGCCTGCTTAGGAAACTAAGCAGGCTTTTTGCTTTTTGTTTCAAGCCTGATCGAGCGAAGCTACACCGGAATCTTACGCCGGGAAATCCCCATGCTGACGCGCAACCAACGTCAGAATGGAATACAGCGCCACCGCCTGCTGGTGCTGATTAAAGATCTCCACCGACCACTCCACCACGCCGGTCGCTTTTTCTTCGGCATTGCGCTGACGTTTCACCGTTTTGCGTTTGCAGGTTAAACGCACCTGGATAGTGTCGCCCGGCTTAACCGGCTCGATAAAGCGCAGGTTTTCCATGCCATAGTTGGCAATCACCGGACCGACGCCCGCGTCAACAAACAGACCGGCTGCGGCGGAAATCAGGAAGTAACCGTGCACCACGCGCTCGCCGAAAATGGAATCGGCTGCTGCAATCTTGTCCATATGGGCGTAGAAGTGGTCACCGCTGAGGCAGGCAAAGTTAACGATATCCGCTTCGGTCAGTGTACGACGTGGCGTCAGCAGGCTGTCGCCCGGCTGGATCTCTTCGAAGTATTTACGGAACGGGTGAATACGATCTTCCTCTACCCGAGCGCCACGCACCCACTGTTGGCTTACCGCCGCGAGCATGGTTGGGCTGCCCTGAATGGCGGTGCGTTGCATGTAGTGTTTCACCGCACGCAGACCGCCCAGCTCTTCACCGCCGCCTGCACGTCCAGGCCCGCCGTGGACCAGCTGTGGCAGCGGAGAGCCGTGACCGGTCGATTCCGCCGAGGACTCTTCGTTCAGCACCTGAATACGCCCGTGGGCACGGGCCGCACCGAGGACAAACTCTCGCGCCAGTTCGCCGCTCGCCGTCACCAGTGTTCCTGCCAGACTGCCTTCACCGGCGCGCGCCAGCGTCATGGCATGCTCGGTATTTTGATACGGCATCAGCGTGGCGACCGGACCAAAGGCTTCAATTGCATGTACCGCGCCAATTTCATCCGGCTGCGGACAAAACAGCAGCGTTGGCGGGAAGAAAGCCCCAGCCGTGCTCAGATCTGCTTTTCCGCCCAGCAGCACCTCACACCCGGCTTCAACCAGACGATTCACATTATCCTGCACGTCCTGACGCTGATCGTTATTCACCAGCGACCCCATCTTCACGCCTTCCTGCGCCGGATCGCCCACTACCACTTTTTGCAGACGGGTAATCAGCGCCTCGCTGACTGCTTTCACCTGCGACTGTGGCACGATAATGCGGCGGATAGCGGTACATTTCTGCCCGGCTTTGGTCGTCATCTCGCGCACTACTTCACGTACAAACAATGCAAACTCAGGCTGTTCTGGGGTGACGTCATCACCCAGCACGCAGCAGTTGAGTGAATCCGCTTCCATGGTGAAAGGAACCGATTTAGCCACCAGGTTGGGGTGCACGCGCAACTGCTGCCCGGTATGAGCAGAACCGGTAAAGGTCACCACATCCTGGCTGTCGAGGTGATCGAGCAGGTCACCCGCGCCGCCGCAGATAAGGCTAATTGCGCCGTTCGGTACCAGGCCACTGTCGATAATCGCTTTCACCATTGCCTGAGTGAGCTGCGCGGTGGCGGTTGCAGGTTTGATAATGGCTGGCATCCCGGCAAGCCAGGTTGGCGCCAGCTTCTCTAACATACCCCAGCAGGGGAAGTTAAAGGCGTTGATATGCACCGCAACACCGGATTTGGAGGTCAGCACGTGGCGTGCGGCAAAACCGCCCTGTTTGGACAGCGGGATCAGTTCGTCTTCCGGCCACAGCGTATCGTCCGGCAGCTCGCGGCCACCGAGACTGGCATAAGTGAAAAGCGTGCCAATACCGCCTTCGATATCGACCCAGCTGTCACCGCGCGTTGCTCCGGTTTGCGCGGATATGGCATAGAAATCGGCTTTCAGTTCCATTAAATGCTTCGCCACCGCTTTTAGCATCGCGCTGCGCTCAATAAAACTCATTGCCTGTAACGCTTTGCCGCCGTGCTCAATAGCAAAGCGGCGCGCCTGCGCCATATCCAGTCCAACGCTTGTCACTTCCCAAAGCGCTTCACCGGTAAGGGCGTGGTGGATGGTGCGGGTGCGGCCCCGGCCTGTCTGCCAGGCACCGGATAAATAACTGGCTAACTGCTGCATCGTTAATCTCCAGATGTGTTCCGTAATATCTCTTTAAATAGTTCTTTTATGAATCACAAAATGCAAGTGAGATTTTAATAATTTGTTAACAATGAGATCGCGAACACTTTACCTTCATTGGTTATCTATCTGTTATTAATGGATAAACAAAAACCATTTGCGACAAATATCGCAAAACCAGCAAACAAAATTTGTGGTTTTATTTAACCAAGATGTAACTTTTATAAAACAAAGTGATTCACAAATATTAATTTGTTGAAATTATCGGAATCATAAGGTGATAACGTGACAGAAGAACAACGCTTTGACCAGCGCATCGCGCAGGAAACGGCCATCGAGCCGCAGGACTGGATGCCGGACGCATACCGTAAGACGCTGATCCGCCAGATTGGCCAGCATGCGCACTCGGAAATTGTCGGCATGTTACCGGAAGGCAACTGGATAACCCGCGCACCCACGCTGCGGCGTAAGGCCATTCTGCTCGCAAAAGTACAGGACGAGGCCGGACACGGTCTGTACCTCTACAGCGCGGCGGAAACACTGGGCTGCGCGCGTGAAGATCTGTACCAGAAGATGCTCGACGGCCAGATGAAATACTCCTCCATCTTCAACTACCCAACCCTCAGCTGGGCGGATATCGGTGTGATCGGCTGGCTGGTCGATGGCGCGGCGATTGTTAACCAGGTGGCGCTGTGTCGTACCTCCTACGGCCCGTATGCCAGGGCGATGGTCAAAATCTGCAAAGAAGAGAGCTTCCATCAGCGTCAGGGCTTCGAAGCGTGTATGGCGCTGGCTACTGGTAGCGAGGAACAGCGTCAGATGCTGCAGGACGCCATCAACCGTTTCTGGTGGCCTGCGTTGATGATGTTTGGCCCGAACGACGACAACTCACCGAACAGTGCCCGCAGTATGGCGTGGAAAATCAAACTGCACTCCAACGACGAACTGCGTCAGCGCTTTGTTGATAACACGGTCCCGCAGGTAGAAATCCTCGGTATGACAGTGCCGGACGCCGACCTACAGCTTGATGAAACGACGGGGAAATATCGATTCGGTGAGATCGACTGGCAGGAATTTAATGAGGTCATCAACGGTCGTGGTGTCTGCAACCACGAACGTCTGGGCGCAAAGCGTAAGGCCTGGGAAGAAGGGGCATGGGTGCGCGAGGCCGCACTGGCGCACGCCGAAAAGCAACAGGCCCGCGACGCGGCGTAAGGAGAGAGTCATGAGCAAAACATACTGGCCGTTATACGAAGTTTTTGTCCGCAGCAAACAGGGGTTATCACACCGTCACGTTGGCAGTCTGCATGCCGCCGATGACCAGATGGCGCTGGAAAATGCACGCGATGCCTATACACGCCGCAGCGAAGGCTGCTCCATCTGGGTGGTGAAAGCCAGCGAAATTGTTGCGTCACAGCCGGAAGAACGCGGTGAGTTTTTTGACCCGGCGGAGAGCAAAGTCTATCGCCATCCCACGTTCTACACCGTGCCGGACGGCATGGAACATATGTGAGGCAACGATGAATAACCTGAATCCCGTTGCAACCTATGCCCTGCGTCTGGGCGATAACGGCCTGGTGCTGGCTCAGCGTCTGGGGGCCTGGTGCGGTCATACGCCGGAGCTGGAGATTGATCTGGCGCTGGCTAATATCGGCCTCGACCTGCTGGGGCAGGCGCGCAACTTCCTCAGCTACGCAGCCGAACTGGCGGGTAGCGGCGACGAAGACACGCTGGCTTTTGGCCGTGACGAGCGTCAGTTCCGCAATCTGTTGCTGGTGGAACAGCCTAACGGCAACTTTGCCGACACGATCGCTCGCCAGTTCTTTATCGATGTCTGGCATGTGGCGCTGTTCACTCGTTTGGTTAACAGCCGCGATAAGCAGATTGCGGCTATCGCTGCCAAAGGACTGAAAGAAGTGCGTTATCACCTGCGCTTCAGCCGCGGCTGGCTGGAACGACTGGGGAATGGTACTGACTACTCCGCGCAACTGATGCAGAAGGCGGTGGACAATCTGTGGCGTTACACCGGCGAATTGTTCCTTGCCGACGAACTGGAGATCGCTCTGGCCAGGCAGGGCATTGCCGTCGATCCGCGCGAACTGCAAACCGAATGGCAAATGACGGTACACACTGCGCTGATTGATTCTGGTTTACAGGTTCCGCAAGAGGCGGCGTTTCGCAACGGCGGTAAGCAGGGGCTACACAGCGAACATCTCGGGCCGATGTTGGCCGAGATGCAGTACTTGCAGCGTGCGTATCCTGGGCAGCAGTGGTAGCAGGAGGTGGCTATGCAACGTCTTACCGCGATCGCACCGCCAGAGGTGCACACCGTTTGGGGGCTGTTAAGTGCGATTTCCGATCCGGAAGTGCCGGTGCTGACCATCACCGATCTCGGCATGGTACGCAGCGTTGAGCGCTGCGGCGACGGCTGGGTTATCGGCTTTACGCCGACGTACTCCGGCTGCCCGGCCACCGAGCATCTACTGGGTGAAATTCGCATGGTGATGGCGGAGCACGGCTATACGCCAGTACATATCGTCCTGCAGCTTGACCCACCGTGGACCACTGACTGGATGAGCCCGGACGCCCGCGAACGCCTGCGCCAGTATGGTATCAGCCCGCCGCAGGCCCACGCCTGCCATGCCGAAATGCCAACTGACGTACAGTGCCCGCGCTGCGCCAGCACCCATACCTCGCTGATTAGCGAATTCGGATCCACGGCCTGTAAAGCGTTGTATCGCTGCGACAGCTGCCGTGAACCCTTTGATTACTTTAAATGTATTTGAGGTTGCGATGACAACATTTCATTCGCTTACCGTGGCCAACGTTGAAGCGGAAACGCGCGATGCGGTGACCATCACTTTTACCATTCCTGACGCGCTGCGTAATGACTACGCCTTTCGACCGGGCCAGCATTTGACGCTGAAAGCTCACCTCGGTGGAGAAGAGCTGCGTCGGTGTTACTCCATTTGTCGCAGCCGCTCGCCGTCGGAAATTAGCGTCGCGGTTAAAGCTATCGACGGTGGGCGTTTCTCCCGCTATGCCCAGCAGGATATCCAGCAGGGTATGGCGCTGGAAGTGATGGTGCCGCAGGGGCACTTCGGCTACCAGCCGCAGGCCGAGCGCGAAGCCGAATATCTGGCGATTGCCGCCGGGTCCGGCATTACGCCGATGATGGCGATTATTGAAGCGACGCTGACGACCGAACCGGCCAGCCAGTTCACCCTGATCTACGGCAACCGCAGCAGCCACAGCATGATGTTCCGTCAGGCGCTGGCCGATCTGAAAGACCGCTATCCGCAGCGTTTACAGGTGGTGCACCTGTTCAGTCAGGAGTCGATGGACAGCGATCTGCTACAGGGTCGTATTGACGGCGACAAACTGCGTGCGCTGGGCAAAAACCTGCTCGATTTCAGCCGCTTTGACGACGCCTTTATCTGTGGCCCATCGGCAATGATGGATGAAGCTGAAGTGGCACTGCGCGAACTGGGCATAGCGGAAAAATCCATTCACCTTGAGCGTTTCAATACGCCGGGGACCAGCGTGAAACGCGCCACCGGCGTGCAGGCGGAAGGCCGCACGGTCACCCTTCGTCAGGATGGGCGCGATCGCCTGATTTCACTGAGTGCGGAAGATGACAGCATTCTCGACGCCGCGTTGCGCCAGGGCGCTGACCTGCCGTTCGCCTGTAAAGGCGGCGTGTGCGCCACCTGCAAATGTAAGGTGGTCAGCGGCGAGGTGGCGATGGCCGCCAACTACAGCCTTGAAGCCGATGAACTGGCGGCGGGCTATGTGCTGAGCTGCCAGGCGCTGCCAACCAGCGGTGACGTAGTGGTCGACTTCGATGCGCGGGGGATGGCATGAGCGAACTGCTGATTTCCCGTCACGACCGTGTACTGCAACTGACCCTGAACCGTCCGCAGGCGCGCAACGCCCTGAACAATGCGCTGCTAACGCAGATTGCTGACGCGCTGGAAAGCGCGGCGGCGGACGCCAGCATCAGCGTTTGCGTGATTAGCGGCAACCCGCGCTACTTCGCTGCCGGAGCCGATCTCAACGAAATGGCGGAAAAAGATCTGCCCGCCACTTTCGACGATATTCGCCCACGCCTGTGGGCACGTATTGATGCCTTCAACAAGCCGCTGATCGCGGTGGTTAACGGTTACGCGCTGGGAGCCGGGTGCGAGCTGGCTCTTCTGTGCGACCTGGTGATTGCCGGGGATAACGCCCGCTTTGGTCTGCCGGAGATTACTCTCGGCACCATGCCAGGGGCGGGCGGTACGCAGCGGCTTATCCGTTGTGTTGGCAAAGCGCTGGCCAGCCGAATGGTGCTGAGCGGTGAAAGCATTGATGCCGAACGAGCGCAACAGGCCGGGCTGGTGAGTGACATTCACCCGGCGAACCTCTCCGATGAATACGCGCTCAAGCTGGCGGCGACCATCGCCCGTCACTCACCGCTGGCGCTGCGGGCGGCAAAACAGTCTCTACGCGCTGCGCAAGAAGTGGGTCTCCAGGCCGGTCTGGTGCAGGAACGTCAGCTGTTTACGCTGCTGAGCGGCACCGAAGATCGTCGTGAAGGCGTCAGCGCCTTTTTAGAAAAACGCACGCCGGAATTTAAAGGACGCTAATCGTGGACGCATTTATTCTCAGCGAAGTGGAGCAGGGCGTGATGACTATCACCCTGAACCGCCCGGACCGACTCAACAGCTTTAACGACGTGATGCACCAGCAGCTTGCCGATTGCCTGAAACAGGCCGAGCGCGACGACACCATTCGTTGCCTGCTGATCACCGGCGCCGGACGCGGATTTTGCGCCGGACAGGATCTGAACGACCGTAACGTTGACCCGAGCGGCCCCGCGCCGGATCTGGGCATGTCGGTGGAACGCTTCTACAACCCGCTGGTGCGCCGCTTAGCCGCGCTGCCGAAGCCGGTTATCTGTGCCGTCAACGGCGTTGCCGCTGGTGCCGGTGCCACGCTGGCCTTGGGCTGCGACATCGTCCTCGCCGCGCGCTCGGCGAAGTTTGTCATGGCCTTCAGCAAGCTCGGTCTGGTGCCGGACTGCGGCGGAAGTTGGGTGCTGCCGCGCGTAGCCGGTCGCGCTCGCGCCGTGGGTTTGCTGATGCTTGGCGATAACCTCAGCGCCGAACAGGCCGCGCAGTGGGGCATGATCTGGCAAGTGGTCGACGATGCCGAGTTGAAAGATACCGCGTTGACCATGGCGCGCCATTTCGCGACGCAGCCGACCTATGGCCTGGGGCTGATTAAGAAAGCCTTGCAGCTTTCCGAAACCAACACGCTGGATCAGCAGCTTGAGCTTGAACGCGACTACCAGCGCATGGCCGGTCGCAGCGACGACTACCGCGAAGGGGTCAGCGCCTTCCTCGCCAAACGTCCACCACAGTTCAGCGGGAAATAAGCCATGACGCAAACTCTTCCCCGCGTTGCCGTGATCGGCGGCGGAACAATGGGTGCAGGCATTGCCGAGGTGGCTGCCAGCGCCGGACATTCGGTCCTGCTGTATGACATTTCCGCTGAGGCGATTACTCGCGCCATTGAGGGTATTCGCCAGCGACTCGGCGTTCGTGTTGGTCGTGGAAAAATCAGTGCGGAACAGGCCAGTGAGCTGCTGGCACGGATCGCTCCCGCGACTGAACTGAATCAGCTTGCCGATGCACAACTGGTGATTGAAGCCGCTTCCGAGCAGCTGGAAATTAAAAAAGCGCTGTTTAGTCAGTTGGCGGAGATCTGTTTGCCGTCAACGCTGCTAACCAGTAATACCTCGTCGATCTCAATCACCACAATTGCGGCGGGAGTGAAGCATCCGGAACGTGTGGCGGGGCTGCATTTCTTTAACCCGGCACCGGTGATGAAACTGGTGGAAGTGGTGAGCGGGCTTGCCACCTCAACCGAGGTAGTCGAGCAGCTTTGCCAGTGCGTAACCGCCTGGGGCAAGCAGCCGGTGCGCTGCCGCTCAACGCCGGGTTTTATCGTCAACCGCGTGGCACGTCCGTATTACGCTGAAGCCTGGCGCGCGCTGGAAGAACAGGTTGCGTCAGCGGAAGTGATTGATGCGGCTCTGCGTGACGGCGGCGGTTTCCCGATGGGACCGCTGGCGCTGACCGACTTGATTGGTCAGGACGTCAACTTTGCCGTGACCTGTTCGGTGTTTAACGCCTTCTGGCAGGACCGCCGTTTTCTACCGTCTTTGCTGCAACAGGAGCTCGCTCTGGCGGGGCGTCTGGGAAAGAAGAGCGGCCACGGCGTCTATCGCTGGCCTGCTGAAGTATCGCCTGAACTGGCTGTTGCAGCGGTAGCGCCTAAAAATGCAGCAAAAAATATCAAGCGTGACGTTGTCACTGAACTGGATGATGTGCTGCTCCTTGAAACTACCGGTGAAACCGCGCTGGCCTTAAGCGTGCAGCACCAGCGCCCGGTGGTGGTGTATGACCATGCTGCGGGCGACACCGTCGTGCTGGCAAGCGCACCAACCAACCCGGCTTCAGCCACCGACAAAGCGGTGTACTACTTCCAGCAGCAGGGCAAAAAAGTGCTGCGTATTGCCGACTACCCAGGGCTGCTGGTATGGCGCACGGTAGCGATGCTGGCGAACGAAGCGCTGGATACGCTGCAAAAAGGAGTCGCCAGCGCCGAGGATATCGATGCCGCCATGCGCTTGGGGGTCAACTACCCGCACGGGCCGCTGGCTTGGGGCGAATCGCTCGGCTGGGGACGTGTGCTTCGTCTGCTGGAAAATCTACAACAGCACTACGGCGAAGAACGCTATCGCCCGAGTGCGCTGCTGCGCCAGAAAGCGCTGATGGAGATGCGTCATGAGTAACGAAGCCTGGCGCAACGCCCGCGCCATGTATGTGAAAGACACCTGCGCGCAGGCGCTGGGGATTGAAATTATTGAGATGGACGACGGTTATTCGCAGATGACTATGACCGTGTCGCCGTCGCAGCTGAATGGCCATCAGACCTGTCACGGCGGGCAACTGTTTTCACTGGCGGATACTGCCTTTGCTTACGCCTGCAACAGTCAGGGACTGGCGGCAGTAGCCTCAGCGGCCAGTATCGACTTTCTGCGTCCGGCCTTTGCAGGTGACAAACTGACCGCCACCGCGCGGGTCAAGCAGCAAGGCAAACTCACTGGCGTTTACGACATTGAAATTGTCAATCAGCAACACAAAACCGTGGCTCTGTTTCGCGGCAAATCCCACCGCATCGGTGGCACGATTACAGGAGAAGTCTAATGCGTGACGCATTTATTTGTGACGGTATTCGTACCCCGATTGGTCGCTACGGCGGGGCGCTGGCAGGCGTGCGTGCCGACGATCTGGCGGCCATCCCGTTGCGTGAATTACTCAACCGCAACCCACGCCTGGATCCCAGCGCTATTGACGATGTGATCTTCGGTTGCGCCAACCAGGCGGGCGAGGATAACCGCAACGTGGCGCATATGGCGACCCTGCTGGCGGGTTATCCGCACAGCGTTGCCGGCACGACCATCAACCGTCTGTGCGGCTCAGGGCTTGATGCAATCGGCTTCGCTGCTCGCACGATCAAAGCCGGTGATGCCGACCTGCTGATCGCTGGTGGTGTTGAGTCAATGTCACGCGCGCCGTTTGTAATGGGCAAAGCCACCGCGCCGTTTCAGCGTCAGGCCGAGATGTTTGATACCACCATTGGCTGGCGTTTTGTGAACCCGCTCATGCAGCAACAATTCGGAACTGACAGCATGCCGGAAACGGCGGAGAATGTAGCTGAATTGTTAAATATAAGCCGAGAGGACCAGGACGCCTTTGCGTATCGCAGCCAGCAGCGCACGGCGAAAGCCCTGCGTGACGGCATTCTGGCGCAGGAAATTGTGCCGGTACAAATCATTGGCAAGAAAGGGGCAGTTAGCGCAGTACGTGAAGATGAACATCCGCGTGCAGAAACCACGCTGGAGCAACTCGCACAACTGAAAACACCGTTTCGTAAGAACGGCGTGGTCACCGCAGGCAATGCCTCTGGGGTGAACGACGGCGCGGCAGCAATGATCGTAGCCAGCGAGCAACACATAAAGGCCCAGGGACTAACGCCACGTGCACGCATTGTCGCGATGGCGACGGCGGGCGTGGAGCCGAAGTTTATGGGGCTTGGGCCAGTTCCTGCGGTACGAAAAGTGCTGGAGCGCGCCGGGCTGAATATCAACGATATGGATGTGATTGAGCTGAATGAAGCCTTTGCCGCCCAGGCGTTGGGTGTGATGAGACAGCTTGGACTGGCAGATGACGCAGAACACGTGAATCCCAATGGGGGGGCTATCGCTTTAGGTCACCCGCTGGGGATGAGCGGTGTGCGGTTAGCGCTGGCTGCAACGCTGGAGCTGGAACGACGCAATGGACGTTATGCGCTGTGTACGATGTGTATTGGCGTGGGTCAGGGCATTGCCATGATCCTTGAGCGAGTGTGAGCTAATTGACCTGCGAGTGCCCTACAAAATGACAACGACAACAACAAAATTAGATCCGATTGAAACCGCATCGCGTGACGAATTACAGGCTTTGCAAACCGAGCGCCTGAAATGGACGTTAAAACACGCCTATGAAAATGTCCCGATGTACCGCCGTAAGTTCGACGCGGCGGGGGTTCACCCGGATGATTTCCGTGAGCTGAGCGATCTGAGCAAGTTTCCCTGCACCACCAAGCAGGATCTGCGTGACAACTATCCCTTCGACACCTTCGCGGTACCGATGGAGCAGGTGGTGCGTATCCATGCATCATCCGGCACCACGGGTAAACCGACGGTGGTGGGCTATACGCAAAATGATATCGATACCTGGGCTAACATCGTCGCCCGCTCGCTGCGTGCCGCAGGCGGTACCGCGAAAGATAAAATCCACGTCGCTTATGGCTATGGCCTTTTCACTGGCGGACTGGGCGCGCACTACGGCGCGGAACGCCTGGGGGCAACGGTTATCCCGATGTCCGGCGGTCAAACCGAGAAACAGGCGCAGCTGATTCGCGATTTCAAACCTGACATGATTATGGTCACGCCATCCTACTGTCTGAACCTGATTGAAGAGCTGGAGCGCCAGATGGGCGGTGACGCGCGGGGTTGTTCGCTGCGTACCGGTGTCTTTGGCGCAGAGCCGTGGACAACGGGGATGCGCGCGGAGATCGAACGTCGTCTGGGTATTACGGCGCTGGATATTTATGGCCTCTCGGAAGTGATGGGGCCGGGCGTGGCGATGGAGTGCATCGAAACGGGTGATGGTCCGACAATATGGGAGGATCATTTCTTCCCGGAAGTGGTCAATCCGGATGACGGTACGCCACTGGCCGACGGCGAGCACGGCGAACTGCTGTTCACCACGCTGACGAAAGAAGCGCTACCGGTCATTCGTTATCGTACCCGCGACCTGACGCGCCTGCTGCCGGGTACCGCGCGCACGATGCGTCGTATGGATCGCATTAGCGGGCGCAGCGACGATATGCTGATTATTCGCGGCGTCAACGTCTTCCCATCGCAGGTGGAAGAAGAGATCCTCAAGATTGAACATCTGGCTCCGCATTACCAGTTGGAAGTGGATCGCCGAGGACATCTTGATTCGCTTTCGGTACGCGTGGAGCTTAAAGAGAGTAGCCTGGTGCTAAGCCATGAGCAGCGCTGCCAGATTTGCCATCATTTGCGTCATCGTATTAAGTCGATGGTTGGTATTTCAACGGACGTAAGCATTGTTAACTGCGGCAGCATTCCGCGCTCAGAAGGAAAGGCGTGCCGGGTGTTCGACCTGCGCAAAGTTGCCGCCAACGGTTAAGACTCGTAGGCCTGATAAGCGCAGCGCCACCAGGCGAGAGCGCACAAGTTGCCGGATGGCGGCGTTGCCTTATCCGGCCTACAAATTCCTGCCATATCGCGGAAATTATCCTGTGCTATGATTCAAAAAGGACAAAAAAGACAACAGTATGAATCATATGGAAAAACTCGATAGTTTTATTCAGCAGGCGGTAACCGTAATGCCGGTCAGCGGCACCTCTCTTATCGCCTCGCTTTACGGGGACTGTTTATCGCAACGCGGTGGAGAAGTCTGGCTCGGTAGCGTTGCCGCGCTGCTGGAAGGGCTTGGCTTCGGTGAGCGTTTTGTACGTACCGCGCTGTTTCGCCTTAATAAAGAAGAATGGCTGGACGTAGTACGTATCGGCCGCCGCAGTTTCTACCGCCTGAGTGATAAAGGGCTACGCTTGACGCGCCGCGCCGAGAGCAAAATCTACCGTGCCAGCGCCCCTGAGTGGGACGGTACCTGGCTGCTGCTGCTGTCGGAGGGGCTGGAGAAAAATACCCTGGCCGAAGTTAAAAAGCAGCTGTTATGGCAAGGTTTTGGCGTACTGGCGCCGAGTCTGCTGGCGTCGCCATCGCAAAAGCTGGCGGACGTACAGTCGCTGCTTCATGAAGCTGGGGTAGCGGAAAACGTCATCGTTTTTGAGGCGCATTCGCCGTTGGCACTCTCCCGCGCTGCGCTGCGTGAGCGGGTAGAAGGGTGCTGGCACTTAACCGAACAAAATGCCATGTACGAGGCGTTTATCATGCTGTTCCGTCCGTTGTTACCGCTACTGCGTGACGCCGGGCCGGACGAACTTACGCCAGAGCGCTGCTTCCAGATCCGCCTGTTGCTCATTCACTTCTATCGTCGGGTTGTGCTCAAAGATCCGCTGCTGCCGGAAGAATTGTTGCCTGCTCACTGGCTGGGTCAGACGGCGCGTCAGCTGTGCATTAATATTTATCAACGTGTTGCGCTCGGCGCCCAGGTTTTCGTCAGCGAAAAAGGCGAGAGCTCGGTGGGGGAACTGCCCGCGCCGGGTCCGCTCTATTATCAACGCTTCGGCGGATTAGCCGAGGTGTAACAGGAGAAGCCATGCCGATTTACCAGATTGACGGGATGATCCCGGTAGTTCCTGCAGAAAGCTATGTTCACCCAACCGCAGTGCTGATTGGCGATGTCATTCTCGGCAAAGGTGTTTATGTTGGTCCCAACGCCAGCCTGCGCGGAGATTTTGGGCGTATCGTGGTTAAAGATGGGGCGAATATCCAGGATAACTGCGTGATGCACGGATTTCCCGGCCAGGATACGGTGGTGGAAGAGGACGGACATATCGGCCACGGCGCGATTCTGCACGGCTGTGTGATTGGGCGTAACGCGCTGATCGGCATGAGCGCGGTGATTATCGATGGCGCGACCATCGGTGAAAACAGTATCGTTGGTGCTTCGGCGTTTGTGAAAGCGCGCGCTGAGATGCCCGCCAACCATCTGATTGTCGGCAGCCCGGCGAAAGCGATTCGCATGTTAACTGAGCAGGAACTGGTGTGGAAAAAACAGGGTACTCGCGAGTATCAGGTGCTGGTGGAGCGCTGTCAGCAGACGCTTGCAGAAGTGAAGCCGCTGACTGCGGTAGAACCCGACAGAAAGCGGCTGGAGTTTGATGAGAATTTGCAACCTAAGTCAGCGAGTTAGCGATTCTACGCAATACCCGGTGTCAGAACTGATAGCTGGCGGTAACGCTGACGTTACGCGGCTCACCATAAACGATAGAACCGTCGATATTCGTGTCGTAGGTTTTATCGAACAGGTTATTAAGGTTACCCTGCACTGAGAAGTTTTTTGTTACCTGGTAGCGGGTGAATAAATCTACCAGGGCGTAGCTTCCCTGTTCCGCGCGGAATGTGCCATAAGGCGTGACCGTATCGCTGTAAACACGATTCTGCCAGTTAACTCCACCGCCGACGGTCAGTTCCGGCATGGCTGGCAGGCGATAACGGGTAAACAGTTTGACCGTGGTCCGCGGCAGATTCGGGTTTACTGCATTGCCTTCGTTGTCTTCAGCAACATAGCGTGTCGCGCCAAACGTCATCTGCCAGTTATCAGTGATCGCACCGTTAATCTCGAATTCGACCCCTTTGCTGACCGTACCATCCATCGCTTTAAAGGCCGTGTCGCCATTGCTACCGGCGATTGGCACACCGGTTGATTGCGCTACGTTATCCTGTTCAATGCGGAACACCGCGAGCGTGGTGGTTAAACGGCTGTTCATCCAGTCGGACTTCAGGCCAAGCTCATAGTTGTTGCCGGTGATCGGAGAGAGATATTTACCGGAACTGTCGCGCTTGTTCTGCGGCTGGAAGATTGAGGTATAGCTGGCGTAGGTAGACCAGTTATCGTCAATGTCATAGACCAGACCCGCATACGGCGTGGTGTGGTTTTGCTCCATGCTGTAGGTCAGGGTGTCGATACGCCAGTTGGTGTAACGCGCGCCGACAATCAAATGTAGTGGGTCGGCCAGCGAAATACGCGTTGCGGCGTACAGCGATTTCATGTGCGTGGTATCGTCCTGAGCCAATGACTGCGGGTTCCAGTTGGTTTCCGGGAAGTTACCATCGTAGGTATAGAAGCTGCCGATTTCGTTGGGGAAAACGTTCGCCCACGAGCTTTCATAACGGTTATTCTGTTTACTGTAGCTGCCGCCCAACATCAGATTATGCTGGCGACCAAACAGATCATAACCGCCGTCGGCGAATAGATCGACAGCATCCACTTTACGTTTGCCGCTGTTCCAGCCGGTTCCTCCGACGTAGTCATATCCTGGACCATAGTTACCATATGGGCCAATCAGCGTGCCGTCGGCCTTATTAACATAGGCATCGACGTACATCATTTTACTGTCGAACTTGACCTCGGAGTGGGTGGCGTTCATGGTCGCCTGCCAGGTATCGGCAAAACGTTGTTTGATGGTGACAAACACTTTGTTGAAGTCTTTATCGTTGTAAGCCCAGTCCGGCGCAGTGCTACGCGAGCGGTCGTAGCTGTTTTTACTGCCATCGGTATTCCAGCGCGGCAATCCACCCCAGGTTGGGCTGTTGATATCAATGCGCTGATATTCATAGCCTGCAGACAGGCTGGTGGTGTCACCCAAATCGGCATCGACAATCCCGGAGAAGAACATTTTTTCGCTATTGTAGCGATCAAGCCAGGAGTCGTTATTCTGGTAACCCGCCACGATGCGGCCGCGCACGTTGCCGTCTGCTGTAAGCGGGCTTTGCAGATCGGTCACATAGCGTTGTTTGTTCCAACTGCCATATTCCGCTGAAACATTACCGGTGAACTCGCGGCTGGTGGCATGCTTACGGATCATGTTAATGGAGGCTGAAGGGTTACCCGTCCCGGTCATTAGCCCGTTTGCGCCACGGACCACTTCGACACGCTCAAAAAGGGCGGTGTCAGAAAGGGCGTCACCGAGATTCCAGCGGGATTCAAAATAGGTCGGGATCCCATCGACCATATAGTTATCAATCTGAAATCCGCGCGAGTAATAGCTGCTGCGATCTGAATCCGCCTGGCTTTTGCTTATCCCCAACGTGTTGTCCATCACATCGCCCAGCGTTTGCAATTGCTGATCTTCCATGCGTTGCTGGCTGACAATGCTGACCGATTGCGGAATATCGCGCTGTGTCATTTGCATTTTTGTGCCAGCGGTCGTTGATTTAACGCTGTAATCTTGCTCCTCACTGGATGCCGAAGGAGCAGAACCTTCCACGATCACTGTCTCTTCTGCAGGGGCTGCGAGGCTGGTGGAAGGTAAAAGGGCTAGCGTGATGCATGCTGCCAGCAAAGAAGGGGCAAGCCCCGGTTGGCGTTGAACATTCCCGTTGAGTGTTGTGAAAGACATCGAAAAGTCCTTGATAATTATTAATATTAAGTTCGAATCACCGGTAGTGTGATGAACCCTTTGGTTGTAAATTATTAAGTGCGCATGTAAATACAAATGCGAAATATACGCATTAGCACTCAATGTGTAAACAGATGCTACGGCATAAATGAAATATTGTTTCAGTACTATGCTTGAGCAATAGCGCAGGGAAATGGTTATAAGAGCAGCACTGACTGGGGTTTTCGCTTAAAAAATCGAGGGTTAAAGTTGAAAGAGCGTTAGTAACTCGCTCATACTCTATACTCGCAGAGTTACCCGGCGTAGCATGACAAAACGCTTGGGCTGATAATGAAAAAGGAAAACGTCGTGGCAGAAGAAACTATATTCAGCAAAATTATTCGTCGTGAGATTCCGTCGGATATCGTATACCAGGACGAACTGGTCACTGCGTTTCGTGATATTTCCCCTCAGGCACCAACGCATATCCTGATCATTCCTAACATTCTGATCCCAACTGTCAATGATGTGACGGCGGAACATGAACAGGCATTGGGCCGCATGATCACCGTTGCGGCGAAAATTGCTGAGCAGGAAGGCATTGCTGCAGATGGGTACCGCTTAATCATGAACACCAACCGCCACGGGGGGCAGGAGGTGTATCACATTCATATGCACCTGCTGGGTGGACGTGCGCTTGGCCCAATGCTTGCGCATAAAGGTCTGTAAGCATGACCAGAGGATGCATTGCGCTTTCACTGGGCTTGTTGTTGCTGGCGGGTTGTCGAACACATCCTGAAATCCCGGTAAGTGATGAACAGTCGCTGGTGATGGAATCAACAATTCTGGCGGCGGGTATTACAGCAGAGCAGCCCACGTTAACAACGTCTGATATTCAGGCTTCGGCATCCTCTCGACTCTATAACGAAAGACAAGAACCCGTTACCGTTCATTATCGGTTTTACTGGTATGACGCCAGAGGGCTGGAAATGCACCCTCTGGAAGCGCCACGCAGTGTGACTATTCCGGCTCATTCGTCGGTGACGCTGTACGGCAGCGCCAATTTTCTGGGGGCGCACAAGGTTAGACTTTATCTTTATTTGTAAGGGGTGAATCTTGATGAACAAAATGAATCGCTACGCACTGATTGCCGCGCTGGCGATGTTTCTCTCTGGCTGTGTGGCGCAACGTGAGCCCGCGCCGGTAGAGGAAGTGAAGCCGGTACCGGAACAGCCTGCGCAGCCGCAACAGCCGGTGCCGGTTGTGCCAACGGTGCCAAGCATACCGCAGCAGCCGGGCCCAATTGAGCACGAGGACCAAACGGCGCAGCCTACGCCACGTCAACGTCACTATGACTGGAACGGGGCTATGCAGCCGATGGTCGGCAAAATGCTGCAGGCAGACGGCGTCAAAGCGGGCGGCGTTCTGCTGGTTGATAGCGTGAATAACCGCACCAACGGCTCGTTGAACGCGGGTGAAGCCACCGAAACCTTACGTAACGCGCTGGCGAATAACGGTAAGTTTACGCTGATTTCTGCCCAACAGCTGGCTGTCGCCAAACAGCAGTTAGGTCTGTCGCCGAATGACAGTCTGGGAACGCGCAGTAAAGCGATTGGTATCGCCCGTAACGTTGGCGCGCAGTATGTGCTTTATTCCAGCGCATCCGGCAACGTCAATTCGCCTGCGCTGCAAATGCAATTAATGCTGGTACAAACTGGCGAGATAATCTGGTCAGGTAAAGGTGCCGTTCAGCAACAATAACAGACTCACGCGCGGCGAAGTGTTGTCGCGTTATTTCCCGCAGTATCATCCCGTCGCAACCAGCCAAACCGGCCTGAGCGGCGGGAGCTGCATCATTGAACACCGTTCCCACCGGCTGGTACTGCGCTGCCATCACGACCCTGACGCGCCGGAATCTCATTTCTTACGCCAATATCATGCGCTAAAACACCTGCCAGAAAGCCTTGCGCCACGTCCTCACTTTTATACGCGTGGGTGGATGGCAGTCGAGTTTTTTCACGGTAAGGTAGAATCCAGATTACCGGACGCCGACGAACTCGCAGGCTTACTGTATCATCTGCACCAGCAACCCCGATTGGGCTGGCGAATCAACCTGCTTCCGCTACTTGAACAGTACTGGCAGTGTGGCGATCCGGCGCGTCGTACACCATGCTGGCTGCGCGCGCTGAAGCGGCTAAGGAAACGAGGTGAGCCTCGACCTTTGCGCCTGGGGCCGCTGCATATGGATGTTCACGGTGACAACATCGTACATACGGCATCAGGACTGCGGCTGATTGACTGGGAATACGCCGGAGACGGTGATATTGCCCTGGAGCTGGCGGCAGTATGGGTTAGCGATGAATCCCAGCACCAACAGTTGGTTAGCACCTACGCCCAACGAGCGCACATTGAGCCAGACGTTTTGTGGCGACAGGTCAGACAATGGCAACCCTGGATAATGATGCTGAAGGCGGGGTGGTTTGAGTATCGCTGGCGGCAAACCGGCGATCGACAATTTATCAGGCTGGCCGATGAAACCTGGCGGCAGCTAACAATGAAAGGATAAGGAGAGCAGTGTGGGCCCAGTAATGTTGGATGTCGAAGGGTATGAGCTGGACGCTGAAGAGCGTGAGATTCTGGCACATCCGCTGGTAGGTGGGTTGATCCTCTTTACCCGAAATTATCATGACCCGGAACAGCTGCGTGAATTAGTGCGTCAGATCCGGGCTGCGTCACGTAACCATCTGGTGGTGGCGGTAGATCAGGAAGGCGGACGCGTACAGCGTTTTCGTGAGGGCTTTACCCGCCTGCCTGCGGCTCAATCCTTTGCTGCGTTGCATGGTCTGGAAGAGGGCGGCAAACTGGCTCAGGACGCCGGGTGGTTGATGGCCAGCGAAATGATCGCGATGGACATTGATATCAGCTTTGCACCCGTGCTGGATGTGGGCCATATCAGCGCGGCAATCGGCGAGCGTTCTTACCATGCCGATCCGCTAAAAGCGCTGGCGATGGCGACCCGCTTCATTGACGGGATGCATGCTGCTGGCATGAAAACGACCGGTAAACATTTCCCAGGACATGGGGCGGTGACGGCGGATTCACACAAAGAAACCCCAACCGATCCACGCCCAGAAGCCGAGATTCGTGCGAAAGATATGTCCGTGTTCCAGACGTTGATTACGGAAAACAAACTGGATGCCATTATGCCTGCGCATGTCATCTACAGTGATGTCGATCCGCGTCCGGCGAGTGGTTCACCTCACTGGTTGAAAACGGTGCTACGCCAGGAGCTTGGCTTCGATGGTGTCATTTTCTCCGACGATTTGTCGATGGAAGGGGCGGCGATTATGGGAAGCTATGCGGAGCGTGGACAGGCGTCGCTGGATGCAGGTTGCGATATGATCCTGGTCTGCAATAATCGTAAGGGAGCGGTCAGTGTGTTAGATAATCTGTCGCCGATCAATGCAGAACGTGTTACACGTTTGTATCATAAAGGTTCATTTTCACGTCAGGAACTGATGGACTCGGCACGCTGGAAGACGGTAAGCGCTCAGCTTAACCAGCTTCATGAGCGCTGGCAGGAAGAGAAAGCAGGTCATTAACGCAAGTTTGGCGAGGATGCGATGATTATCTATTTACACGGTTTTGACTCTAACAGCCCGGGCAACCATGAGAAGGTGTTGCAGCTGCAATTCATCGACCCGGATGTCAGGCTGATTAGCTACAGTACGCGGCATCCTAAACATGATATGCAGCATCTGCTGAAAGAAGTGGACAAAATGCTGCAGCTGAATGTGGATGACCGTCCGCTGATTTGTGGTGTGGGGCTCGGGGGATATTGGGCTGAACGGATTGGTTTCCTGTGTGATATTCGTCAGGTAGTGTTTAATCCCAACCTGTTCCCGTATGAGAACATGGAAGGCAAAATCGACAGACCTGAGGAGTATGCAGACATCGCAACAAAATGCGTGACCAATTTCCGTGAGAAGAATCGCGATCGCTGCCTGGTGATCCTGTCACGTCATGATGAAGCGCTTAACAGTCAGCGTTCGTCGGAAGAGCTGCATCATTTTTACGAGATAGTCTGGGACGAAGAGCAGACGCATAAGTTTAAGAATATCTCTCCGCATTTGCAGCGCATTAAAGCGTTCAAGACGTTAGGTTAATCCTTATTGAGTGTGTAAAAAACCAGCCATCGGGCTGGTTTTTTTGTTCTTAAAGTTCCGGTTGTCTATCTTTTCAGCATCAAAACTTGATACATATCAATTTTGGTATGACCAATGCACCGTTCGTGTTATTCTCACTCTCGAAGAACATTTTCATTGCCGTAACTTGTTGTTAATTAAAGGCTATGCTCATAACTTTTAATTAACAATTGGTTAATAAATTTGAGGGGGTCACGTTGACTACACCATTGAAAAGGATCGTGATTGTCGGCGGCGGTGCTGGCGGACTGGAAATGGCGACGCAGCTGGGTAAAAAACTCGGGCGTAAGAAAAAGGCCAAAATCACACTGGTAGACAGAAACCACAGTCACTTGTGGAAACCGTTACTGCATGAAGTGGCGACGGGTTCACTGGACGAAGGTGTGGATGCGCTGAGTTATTTGGCTCATGCCCGTAACCATGGCTTCCAGTTCCAGTTAGGCTCGGTGGTGGATATCGATCGTGAAGCGAAGACCATTACTCTCGCTGAGCTGCGCGATGAGAAGGGTGAGCTACTGGTTCCTGAGCGTAAAGTGCCGTATGACACGCTGGTGATGGCGTTGGGCAGTACGTCTAACGATTTCAACACCCCTGGCGTGAAAGAAAACTGCATTTTCCTCGATAACCCGCATCAGGCGCGTCGTTTCCACCAGGAGATGCTGAATCTGTTCCTGAAGTATTCCGCGAATCTGGGCGCTAACGGAAAAGTGAATATCGCCATTGTGGGCGGCGGTGCGACGGGTGTTGAACTCTCCGCTGAGCTGCACAATGCGGTAAAACAACTGCACAGCTATGGTTACAAAGGGCTGACCAATGACGCGCTGAACGTTACGCTGGTCGAAGCCGGTGAGCGTATTCTGCCTGCGTTGCCGCCGCGTATTTCCGGTGCTGCGCATAATGAGTTAACCAAACTGGGCGTACGCGTACTGACCCAGACGATGGTAACCAGCGCTGATGAAGGCGGACTGCACACCAAAGATGGCGAATACATTAAAGCCGATCTGATGGTATGGGCGGCGGGTATCAAAGCGCCAGACTTTATGAAAGACATTGGCGGTCTGGAAACGAACCGTATTAACCAACTGGTGGTTGAGCCAACTCTGCAGACCACGCGCGATCCTGACGTGTACGCGATTGGCGACTGCGCTTCCTGCGCTCGCCCGGAAGGCGGTTTTGTGCCTCCGCGCGCTCAGGCAGCACACCAGATGGCGACCTGCGCGATGAACAATATTCTGGCACAGATGAACGGTAAGCCGCTGAAAGCGTATCAGTACAAAGATCACGGCTCTCTGGTCTCGCTCTCTAACTTCTCTACCGTGGGTAGCCTGATGGGCAACCTGACCCGTGGTTCGATGATGGTGGAAGGACGTATTGCGCGCTTTGTGTACATCTCACTGTACCGCATGCACCAGATTGCTTTGCACGGCTACTTCAAAACCGGGCTGATGATGCTGGTCGGCAGTATCAACCGGGTGATTCGCCCGCGTCTGAAACTGCATTAATATCGACCTGTGGCGTCGGATGATTTTACGCATCCGACGCCTTCCTTCAGAGTTGTCTGAATCATTCCGCTTTCGCTCCACCTCCCGCTATTTTCATCCGTAATCTGATTGGCATTCCTTACCTTCTGTTGCAAAGTTGTTGCTAATAGCAAAAAAGGAGGTAGTCCCGTGAATAAATCAATGTTGGCGGGTATAGGGATTGGCGTAGCTGCTGCGCTGGGTGTTGCAGCGGTGGCCAGTCTGAACGTTTTCGAGCGTGGCCCACAGTATGCGCAAGTTGTCTCTGCAACACCGATTAAAGAGTCGGTAAAAACACCGCGTCAGGAGTGCCGGAACGTAACGGTCACCCACCGCAAGCCGGTACAAGATGAAAACCGTATCGCGGGTTCCGTACTGGGCGCGGTTGCGGGTGGTGTTATTGGGCATCAGTTTGGCGGTGGACGTGGTAAAGATATTGCTACCGTGGCCGGTGCTTTAGGCGGCGGCTATGCAGGTAACCAGATTCAGGGTTCGATGCAGGAAAACGATACTTACACCACCACGCAGCAGCGTTGTAAAACGGTGTATGACAAATCTGAAAAGATGCTGGGCTACGACGTGACGTACAAAATTGGCGATCAGCAGGGGAAAATCCGTATGGATAAGGACCCCGGCGCGCAAATTCCGTTGGATAACAACGGACAGTTGGTACTGAATAACAAAGCGTAAAATAGCATTATCCTGAACATTAGCCCCCCATTCGCTCAGGCTGGGGGGCTTTTTTTATCAGAAGGTTAAGGCGTAGTTCAGAGCAAAAGTACGACCCCGGCCCTTGTATTCATACAGTGACGGGCTGCCGTAGGTTGGGCTATACAGTAGTGGCGCACGTTGTCCCCACAGTGTGGTGTACTCTTCATTCAGCAGGTTTTCCACGCTGAAGGTCAGCTTACCCAACGGGAGCTGATAGCTGCCGATAAAGTCCATCGTGTTATAGCCATCCAGCTTGTTACCGCTGGCGTCGGTCAGATCAAATGTTTGCTGGCTCTGTACGCGCAAGGTCCACGGTTCTGGTGCCCAGCCGACCCACGCGGTTGCTTTGGACGGTGAGGCCAGCGTGACATCCCATTTTTGCCATTTACCGTTCTGTTTCACTTCCGATTTAATGACGTTGAAGTTGCCACCCAGGCTCCAGTCCGTGTCCGCAATGAAATAATCCACCGCACCTTCAACGCCATAAATGCGGCGATCGTCGGGCTGAACGTTAATGGTCATATCGCTACGGTTGATAACGATCGATTTATCTGAAGTCGAGTAGTAAGCGGCCAGTTGCGTGCGCAGACTATCGCCGGTGTAGCGCCACCCCAGTTCGTACGAGTTAACTTTAATCCCTTCCAGACGTGAATCCGCCACGTTGACGCTGCGCTGGAGCTGGTAATGATCGCCAACCAGCGAATAGGTACCGTTACCGTAATATTTCCCTGGGTCCGGAAGCTCCACGCCCTGAGAAAAGTTAAACCACGTTTGCTGACGGTCGGTCAGGTGGGCAAGGATACCGGCGTTGAACAGGAAATTATCGTAATCGGTTTTGCCGCCCGGAATAGTATCGGCAGAGTTCGCAAGCCCGGTCGCGATTCCCTGCTGTTGAGCATAGCCAACGAAATCATCAACCCTGTTTTCGGTCCACTGATAGCGCACGCCGCCGCTGAGGGTAAAGATATCGTTAATGTCATAGCTGTTTTGCAGGAAAGGCGCGAAGTTGGTGATGCTGTAACCGGGGTAACGTCCGGTGGTATAAGCGGTACGGTTGTCCATGCCGCCGGAGGGCAGGGACCAGGCCAGATCGAAGAATTTCTGATTGGAGTCGAAGGTTTCGTGATCGGCATCGACACCCCACGTCAGCTCCCAGTTATCCATCAACTGGCTGTTGAGGGTAATTTTGGCACCAAACTGGTCTGTGTCCTGCTGTGATGCGGAGAAACTGGTGACTTTGCCTTTGCTGAGCGTAGGGAAGGGGTAGAATTTCAGCGATTCGTCACGGTAATAGATTTGGCTGACCAGGTTCTGGCCAAAAAAATCCGCATCTGAATATTGCAGGCTAATAAGATGACGTTCGGTGCCGGGAATACGATCGGAATTCAGTCCGCTGCTGGTATATGCTTTGCCGTTTCCGGTCACGGCGGACATGTTCTCGCCGAGATCCAGCCCGTAATCGTCATCCCCCTGACTTTTATAGTACTGCGTAACCAGTTGCAACTGACGGTTGTCGTCAAGTTCAATCGTCCCTGTGCCCATGACGTCCAGGCGATCGGAGTGCTGTAGCCCGGTTTGGGTGTTATCGAGCAGCAGGGCATCGTGATTACCGTCATACCAGCCGCCAAATCGTTGATACGCGACGGACATACGCCCGGAAGCGCGATCGGTTCCGCCACTCACCGCCGCGGCAACGCGTTCATCATGATCGTTGCTATTGTTGAAGCCGCTTTTGCTCCCCAGTTCGAGTTCTACTTCACGCTCCGGCTGACCTTTTTTGGTGACAATGTTGATTAATCCGCCGGTACTGCCACCGCCATAAAGAGAGGTTGCGCCTGAAATGACTTCAATATGCGCAATGTTAAATGGGTCAATGGAGTCAAGCTGACGGCTGTCGGTTCGCGAGGAGTTCAGACGGACGCCGTCAATTAGCACGACAATGGCGCGACCGCGCATGTTCATGCCGTAGTTTGTGCGTCCCTGGCTACTAACATCGATTCCTGGGATTAGCTGAGCAAGAACATCCTTGAACTCTTTTCCTCCCTGAACCTGTTGTTCAATCTCGCTTCCTTCAATAACCCAGGTCGTTTGCGCCATTTCTGCCACGGTGCGCTGGCTACGGTTGGCGCTGACGATGAGGTTCTCTTCCTCAGCCGCAACAGCGGGTAGAGTTAAAGATAACAGAAGAGGATTGAGCACCCAGAGACGCTTATGCATTTGTATTCCTTTTAAAAAAAGTCGGTCTGTTTTTGTTATAGCGGTAGAGAAACCGATGGTTACATTGTGAAACAGGCATTAAAACAAATGCGAATATTGCTGATAATAATTGTCGTTATCAATACTTTTTACAAAAAATGATCGGGTAACACGATGAAAACAATGAGAAATGTAGGGACAATAGAACGGGAATCTAACCGGGGGCTTTATCAGCTCCCGGTGGTGTGAGTACAGGGGGGAATTGCGGGAAAGGCTTAAGCTTTGACGAGTTCGGGCCACAGTCGCAGGGTTGTGTGTGCGATCTGCATCAGTTTTTCAAACGTTGCGCCTTCACGGGCGCTGATCGACATACCTTGTAAAATACAGTTCAGGTATTCGGCCAGTTTTTGCACGTCGCAATGGGCCGGAATTTCGCCTCGTTGCTGGCGCTGGTGAAGGAACTGGGTAAGCGTCTGTTCCTGCATTGCATGGCGGGATTTCACCGTGTGTGCAATATCGCGGGAAGAGGCTGCCAGCGTCGCAGAAGTATTAATCATGAAACATCCCGCCGGGGTGTCCTTGCTGGTAAAGCAGGTCGCTATAGCGGTGAAATAGTCTTCCAGTGCGGACTCAAGGCTTTTTTCTTCACAAAACAGCTGGGCTTCGTGTTTCGCCGCAAAGCGGGTGATGTAGCGGTCCAGTACGGCACGGAACAACCCTTCTTTATTGGTGAACTCCGCATACAGCGTGGGCGCTTTTGCGCCGGTGGCTTCCACGAGATCGGCGAGCGAGGTCGCTTCATATCCGTGCTGCCAGAAGAGTGTCATGGCCTTATCAAGCGCGGCTTCCCTGTCGAACACTTTTGGTCGGCCACGGCTTTTTTTTGCACAACCTGTCGTTTCAGTTGTCATGGCGCCGATGTACCTTTGTTGGGTTTATTGAATAACCATTATAAAAATATTCGACTGCACACTCCAGCGGATTCACGATAAAAATAATTTATAGCTATTAGTATGAAAAATAAGACCTTTATATTTTATATAACGATCATTATAAAAAAATGTTGACGTGTGACCTGGATCACATCTATGATTTACCTATCGATCGTTAAGTTAATCTTTTCGACACCCATTCATCTGCTAAAGGTCACTATCATGAAAAACGTAAAAACACTGTTTGTCGCTGCTGTTCTTAGCTCACTGTCATTTGCAAGCTTTGCCGCTGTTGAAGTTCAATCCACTCCTGCGGGCCAAGAGAAAGTCGGTACTATTTCTGCGAATGCGGGGACTAACTTAGGTTCTTTGGAAGATCAACTGGCGCAGAAAGCCGATGAGATGGGTGCGAAGTCTTTCCGTATTACTTCCGTTACCGGTCCTAACACTCTTCACGGAACTGCTGTTATCTACAAATAAGATTTAACCCATCGCAATGCCACTGCGAGTTAAATAAAAAACCCCCGCGGAATAAAATCCAGCGGGGGTTTTTTTATACACTACGTTTACAGCGGTTGTTGAGCAACGTCATGATGACGGGTCACATCGACCGGCATGCCTGAGCGAATCTCCATCGCATGATCCATGACGGCGGTATCTGTTTGCGCCGCATTTTTAAATGTCTGCATGGACGCGTTCAGCACGATCGGCAGCAGTTGCGGGTCGTCATTGATTTTTTCGGACAGCGGTTGGTGTACTTCCACCAGGCGCACGCCGTTAGGCTCAACGGATGCTTTGATCGGCGTATTGATAATATTGACCTTAGTTCCGGGCGTTACCTGACGGAACAGGGTTTCGATATCACCGTCGCGCAGACGAATACAGCCGGAACTGACGCGCATTCCGATGCCAAAATCAGCATTTGTACCGTGCAACAGGTACACGCCGCCGTATGCCGCTAAGCGAATCGCATGATGGCCCATCGGGTTATCCGGACCGGCAGGCACAACGGCAGGCAGGTCAATCCCGTTTGCTTTGTATCGCGCGCGGATATTTGCCGTCGGCGTCCAGGTGGGGTTGGCGCGTTTATCAGAGATGGTGGTTACCATCGTAGGCGTCAGCGTGTCACCACCTAACTGGCCAATACCAATAGGATACACGGTCACCGAATTGGTCCCCGGCTGGTAATAATAAAGACGCAGTTCGGCGAGGTTGATAACAATACCTTCGCGCGGGGCATCAGGTAGCAGAGTTTGTAACGGGATCGTCAAAACGCTGCCCGGACGTGGTACGTAAGGGTCAACGCCAGGGTTGGCCTGCAGCAGCGCGAGAAAGCCGACATTGTACTTTTTCGCAATCGCTTCCAGAGAACCGCCATTGTCTTCAACAACGTGAACGGCATTCTGACCCACCAGACGGCTTCCCGGTGGCGGCAGCGGCCAGGTGTTTGCCTGAGCCGGAAGTGCTAATGCGAATGTCGCTGCAAGCGTAAAAAACGCGAGCCAGCGAGAGAGTCGTTTATTGTTTAACATCACCATAAATCCATTGTTTTTACGTGGTTTTTATTATGTAAAAGTAAACGAGAATTATGGCTGTTTGCTGTGTCGGGAAGTGCAGGGAAGTGCAAAGAGTTTGTAAATTCATCAGGCCGGGTGAGTGGTGTGCTCACCCGGCCTGTTCACTATGCTTATGCTACGGCGTTATCTTCAAGCTGACGCATAAACTGGCGGACCCATTCGATCCGCGTTTTACGCTCGCTCAACTCCTGCATGAATTTCAGCCGGGTTGGACCGTCCAGACGGAAGTGCTGCGGCTGCTTTTGCAGTAAACCAATCAGCCAGACCGGGTTGACGTGGTTTTTCTCGGCAAATTCAATGGTACCGCCTTTTTCATTGCCTTCGAGCTTTCTGATCCCCAGTTTCTGCGCCTGCTGGCGTAAACGGGCGATATCCAGCAGCGTACGAGCCGGGTCGGGCAGCAAGCCAAAACGGTCTATCAGCTCAACCTTAATTTCTTCCAGTTCGTTTTCGCCTTTCGCACTGGCAATGCGCTTGTAGAACGACAGTCGGGTGTTTACATCCGGGATATAGTCATCCGGCAGCAGAGACGGCATGCGCAGCTCAACTTCGGTTTGCTGGCTGGTGAGATCTTCCAGTGACGGCTCACGCCCTTCTTTGAGCGCATCGACCGCGTTTTCCAGCAGTTCCATATACAGTGAGAAGCCGATGCTTTCCATGGAACCACTCTGATCTTCACCCAGTAACTCCCCGGCGCCGCGAATTTCGAGGTCGTGGGTCGCCAGCGCAAAACCTGCGCCCAAATCTTCCAGCGAGGCGATGGCTTCCAGACGTTTTTGCGCGTCGGTGGTCATTGCTTTCGGATGCGGCGTCAGCAGCCAGGCGTAAGCCTGGTGGTGAGAACGTCCCACACGACCGCGCAGCTGGTGTAATTGCGCTAAACCGAAGTGATCCGCTCGTTCGATGATGATGGTGTTAGCGGTGGGGATGTCGATCCCGGTTTCGATAATGGTGGTACACACCAGCACGTTAAAACGCTGATGGTGGAAATCATTCATCACGCGTTCCAGTTCGCGCTCGCGCATTTGTCCGTGACCGATACCAATACGCGCTTCCGGCACCAGTTCAGCTAATCTGTCAGCGGTTTTCTGGATGTTTTCGACGTCGTTAAACAGATAATAAACTTGTCCCCCGCGCAGAACTTCACGCAGGATCGCCTCGCGTACCACCAGGTTGTCGTATTCGCGCACGAAGGTTTTGACCGCCAGACGACGAGCGGGCGGCGTGGCGATAATCGACAGATCGCGCATGCCACTCATTGCCATATTGAGCGTACGTGGAATTGGCGTTGCCGTCAGGGTCAGAATATCGACATCTGCGCGCATCGCCTTGATGCGTTCTTTGTGGCGAACGCCGAAACGGTGCTCTTCATCGACAATCAGCAGACCCAGATCTTTTAACTTCACATCCGCTTGCAGCAGTTTGTGCGTGCCGATGAGAATATCAATTTTTCCCTCGGCAACTTGCTCCAGAATCTGCGCTTGCTCTTTGGCGCTACGGAAACGGGACAACATCTCAATGCGTACCGGCCAGTTGGCAAAGCGGTCGCGGAAGTTGTCGAAGTGCTGCTGTGCGAGCAGGGTGGTCGGCACCAGCACGGCAACCTGCTTGTGGTTCTCTACGGCGAGAAAGGCCGCGCGCATCGCGACTTCGGTTTTACCAAAGCCGACGTCGCCGCAGACCAGGCGGTCCATGGCCAGCGGTTGACACATATCGCTGAGTACCGCGTTAATCGCCTGCGCCTGGTCAGGCGTGGTTTCAAACGGGAAGCTGTCGCAAAACAGCTGATACTGTTCACGGTCATGCTTAAAGGCAAAGCCTTCTTTCGCCGCGCGCTGGGCATAAATATCCAGCAGCTCTGCCGCAACATCGCGCACCTTCTCAGCGGCTTTCTGTCGGGCACGTGACCAGGCATCGCCGCCAAGTTTATGCAGCGGCGCATTCTCTTCTGCGCCACCTGCATAGCGGCTGATGAGATGCAGTGACGACACCGGCACGTACAGTTTGGCGTCGTTGGCATAGGTGAGCATCAGATATTCACCGGTTATGCCGCCCGCTTCCAGCGTGGTCATACCGGCATAACGACCCACGCCATGCTCCAGATGCACCACCGGCTGACCGGGATGCAGCTCTGCGAGGTTACGAATTAAGGTATCCGGGTTGATGGTGCGACGAGAATCCTGGCGGCGGCGCGCCACGCGTTCCCCAAGCAGATCGCTTTCACAAATCAGCGCCAGATTGCGTTTGCTATCGATGAAGCCGTGCTCAGCTGCGCCAATCATCAGATAACGACCGTTATCTACGGCTTCATCGAGTCGCAATATCCGCTTCGGCGCCACTTTGATACGGGCGAGCAGTTCGCCAAGTGCTTCACGGCGGCCTTCACTTTCCACCGAGAAAATCACCGGACCGGTGAAGCCTTCAAGGAATTTACGTAACGCATCTAACGGCGCTTTTTGCTGTGCCTGAACGGCGATATCCGGCAGCTTCTGGAACCCGAGGTTAGTATTCGCTGCTTTGTTCGCCAGACTCTCGGTTTTCAGTTGAACGCGCGGCCAGCGTTTAAGTTCAGAAAACAGCTCATCAACCCGCAGCCACAGCGATTCCGGCGGCAGAAGCGGGCGCATCGGATCAACACCGCGATTTTCAAAGCGCGACAGGGTATCGGCCTGGAAGCGTTCTGCGCTGGTCTCGATATCACCGGTATTCACCAATAACGTATTGGCGGGGAAGTAGCTGAACAGCGGCGGCAGCGGCTCGCTGAAAAACAGCGGTTGCCAGTATTCAATACCCGCAGGTAACGTGCCTTTGCTGACCTGCTGGTAAATATGTTCGGCGTCGCGTTTCACCTCAAAGGTATCGCGCCACTGGCTACGGAATAGTTCGATGGCCGTTTTGTCAGTCGGGAATTCGTGTGCGGGAAGCAAATTAATGGCATCGACTTCTTCCAGCGTGCGCTGGGTGTCGGTATCAAACAGACGCAGGCTGTCGATTTCGTCATCAAAGAAATCCAGACGATAAGGCAACTCGCTGCCCATCGGGAACAAATCCAACAACGCGCCGCGCGTGGCATATTCGCCGTGTTCCATGACCTGATCAACATGGCGATAGCCCGCACTGTCCAGCTGTTCACGCAGAGCATCACGTGAAAGTCGTTGGCCCTTTTTCATGACCAGCGCATGACCGTGCAGATAGCTGTGCGGACAAACGCGCTGCATCAGTGTATTTACCGGAACGATCAGCACGCCGCGCTGCATGGCAGGCAGCTGATACAGCGTGGAGAGCCGCGAGGAGATAATCTCCTGATGGGGAGAAAAGCTGTCGTAGGGTAGCGTTTCCCAGTCGGCCAGGTTCATCACCATCTGGTCAGTAAACTGACGAATTTCATCATGCAAACGCAGCGCATTTTGCATGTCCGGCGCGATCAGGACCACTGGACCCGCGTGATGTTCGGCGATTTCGGCGACCAGCGTTGCGCAGGCGGCACCGGTAAGCTCACCTAACTGGCGCTGATCGCCAGCTTTCGCCGGGAGCGTGTAACGATGTTGTTCAGGCATTCGGTTGTCAGGATCTCGTTTAGATATACATCTGATAAGCAATGTTCTTTATTATCCGTGATCGTTTCTCATAAGCAAATTGATTCGCCCCCTGATGGGGGCAAAAAGCGCGTAGGGGTTAGCGCGAGACAGCCGATAAAGAAGGCGGGGAAAAGAGCAGGTCGGCCACTGTTTTTTGTGAAATTTTACGTACCAACAGGCCAAACAAGGTGCACAGTAGCAGGCAGGCGAACGGATACACCAGCAGCAGGGCCAGCTCCGCATATGCAGGCCAGGCGGTATGATTGATTTTGGGGATTAGCGTTAAGCTGAACAGCTCAACCAGAATACGGTGGGTGGTGTAGATGGCGATGGTATTGGCACCAATCACGCTTAACGGGCCGGACTCACGCATACCAAAGCGCAACTCAAATTGATAAAACAGCTTCATGATCAGCACAATGGAAAGCAGAGAAAGTAATAGTGAGACATTTGCCAGCCACGCGACGACGGCGGCGATTGCGCTAACCAGAACAATGACTGCATGGCGGCGCAGGGGCACCTCCTTGATCCACACCATCAGCGTTGCGCCAAACCATGCACCGAGGCTGTACCAGGGCAGATTGCGAATCACGCTGTTCATTCCCCACCACGGCGTCGGGACAAAATTGATCGCCACGCTCAGCACCACAAATAACGCCAACAGCGGCACTGCCCAGCGGCTGAAAATCTTACACAGAACAAAATAGACAATCAGCGCGTACAGATACCACAAGCTGGTGCTGGCGGTCAGCATTCCGTGGGTAAAACCCGCGATCGAATCGGCATACGCGGCGTTGGCGGCATGACTCAGATCGCGCTGTGGGGCCAGCCAGTTATTGAGCGCGACTAACGCCAGCCATTGCACCACTCCCCAAAGCACCAGCACCCAGGCAATGTTCCAGATCCGCTTATCCACGCAGGTGGTCCACGGGACGCTATCAATGTAGCGACGGATCAGATACCCCGAAATAAAGAAAAAGACCGGCATGCGAAACGGCGCCAGGTACAAATTGAGGTAAATCCAGCATTTGCTCAGCAGCTCTGAAAGCGGATGCTGAAAAGTAGTGAGGTGCGGGTAAAACGTGATTACCGAGTGGTAAATCACCACCAGACAAATACATAACCCTTTGATTTGATTTGATTAATCCATAGTTCTTTTTTCTTCATCGAGACGGCGTATCCATATTGTTGGCTATAGCCTGCCATCCTGCGCAACCCGCTGTGCGCTGTAATGCGTAACTGTCTGCATTTTGTTTTTTTAAGATAAAGATCAGGGACCCGGGCTGAAGGGTAGAGGGACAACTTTAGCGAATTGATTTATTTATACTTTTAGGAATAGTGCTGACGAACACTTACGGTTCAGTCATTTACCCATTCCGCTTTCGCTTATATACTCGTGACTTTGCTAACAGCAACCAGACGGATTTCATGTACCAACCTGTCGCTCTATTCATCGGCCTGCGTTATATGCGTGGGCGTGCAGCAGATCGCTTCGGTCGCTTCGTTTCCTGGCTCTCCACCATAGGCATTACTCTCGGGGTAATGGCGCTGGTCACGGTGTTGTCGGTGATGAACGGTTTCGAGCGCGAGCTGCAAAACAATATTCTTGGCCTGATGCCTCAGGCCGTACTCTCGTCTGAACAGGGTTCCCTCAACCCGCAACAACTGCCGGAAAAAGCGGTGGTGTTGAACGGCGTCAACCGCGTTGCACCCATAACTACGGGAGATGTGGTGCTGCAAAGTGCGCGTAGCGTGGCGGTCGGCGTGATGCTCGGTATCGATCCGGCGCAAAAAGATCCGTTAACGCCGTATCTGGTCAATGTGAAGCAAACAGATCTGCAACCGGGTAAGTATAATGTCATCCTCGGCGAGCAGCTTGCCGGGCAGTTGGGCGTGAACCGTGGCGATCAAATCCGTGTGATGGTGCCCTCGGCCAGCCAGTTTACGCCGATGGGGCGTTTGCCGAGCCAGCGTTTGTTTACGGTGATTGGCACTTTCGCCGCCAACAGCGAAGTCGATGGCTACCAGATGCTGACCAACATTCAGGATGCCTCGCGTCTGATGCGTTATCCGGTGGGTAATATCACTGGCTGGCGTCTGTGGCTGAACGAACCGTTAAAAGTTGACACGCTGAGCCAGCAAACGCTGCCGCAGGGCACCAAATGGCAGGACTGGCGCGAGCGCAAAGGGGAACTGTTCCAGGCCGTGCGCATGGAAAAGAACATGATGGGGCTGCTGCTTAGCCTGATCGTGGCGGTGGCGGCTTTTAATATTATTACCTCGCTGGGTCTGATGGTAATGGAGAAGCAAGGGGAAGTGGCGATTTTACAAACGCAGGGGCTAACGCCGCGGCAGATAATGATGGTGTTTATGGTTCAGGGGGCCAGTGCCGGGGTGATTGGCGCGCTGCTGGGCGCTGTACTGGGTGCCTTGCTCGCCAGCCAACTGAACAATCTGATGCCAATTATTGGTGTGCTGCTGGATGGCGCTGCGCTGCCGGTCGCTATCGAGCCGCTGCAGGTTATCGTCATTGCGCTGGTGGCGATGGCCATCGCGCTGCTGTCTACGCTTTATCCTTCCTGGCGCGCTGCCGCCACTCAACCCGCTGAGGCTTTACGTTATGAATAAGATCCTGTTGCAATGCGACAACCTGTGCAAACGCTATCAGGAAGGCACTGTGCAGACCGATGTACTGCACGATGTCAGTTTTTGCGTCGGCGAAGGTGAGATGATGGCGATTGTCGGCAGCTCAGGCTCCGGCAAGAGTACGTTGCTGCATCTGTTAGGTGGGTTGGATACCCCGACTTCCGGCGACGTCATTTTTAGCGGTCAGCCAATGAGCAAGCTCTCGTCGGCGGCGAAAGCGGAACTGCGCAATCAGAAGCTGGGCTTTATTTACCAGTTCCACCATTTGCTGCCGGATTTTACCGCGCTGGAAAACGTAGCGATGCCGCTGCTGATCGGCAAGAAAAAACCGGCTGAAATCACCGAGCGCGCACGGGATATGCTGAAAGCGGTAGGGCTGGATCATCGTGCCAGTCATCGCCCGTCTGAACTGTCTGGCGGCGAACGCCAGCGGGTGGCCATCGCGCGTGCGCTGGTGAATAACCCGCGTCTGGTCCTGGCGGATGAGCCAACGGGTAACCTGGATGCGCGTAACGCGGACAGCATTTTCGAGCTTCTGGGTGAGCTGAACCGCTCTCAGGGCACGGCATTTCTGGTGGTGACGCACGATCTGCAACTGGCGAAGCGGATGAGTCGCCAGCTTGAAATGCGCGATGGTCGCCTGACGGCTGAACTGAGCCTGATGGGAGCTGAGTAATGGCTTCGCCTTTATCGTTATTGATTGGTCTGCGCTTTAGCCGTGGTCGGCGGCGCGGCGGTATGGTTTCGTTAATTTCGGTGATATCTACCGTTGGCATCGCGTTGGGTGTGGCGGTGTTGATCGTCGGTTTAAGTGCCATGAACGGATTTGAGCGTGAGCTGAACAACCGTATTCTGGCCGTAGTCCCACACGGAGAGATTGAAGCCGTAAATCAGCCGTGGAATAACTGGCAGGAAGCGCTCGACAAGGTACAAAAAGTGCCGGGTATTGTCGCCGCGGCGCCTTATATCAACTTTACCGGACTGGTGGAGAGCGGGGCGAACTTACGCGCGGTGCAGGTGAAGGGCGTAGACCCGAAACAGGAACAGCGTTTAAGCGCGTTGCCATCCTTTGTGCAAAACCACGCCTGGGATAATTTTAAAGCCGGTGAACAACAAATCATCATTGGTAAGGGTATTGCCGATGCGCTGAAGGTGAAGCAGGGTGACTGGGTGTCGATTATGATCCCTAACGCCAGTGCGGATCATAAGCTACAGCAGCCTAAACGCGTGCGTTTGCACGTGACGGGGATCCTGCAACTGAGCGGTCAGCTCGATCACAGCTTTGCCATGATCCCAATGGAAGATGCCCAGCAATATCTGGATATGGGAACCAGCGTTTCCGGGATCGCGCTGAAGGTTAACGACGTGTTTAACGCCAATAAGCTGGTGCGAGACGCGGGTGAAGTCACCAATAACTATGTTTACATCAAGAGCTGGATTGGCACCTACGGCTATATGTACCGCGATATTCAGATGATCCGCGCCATTATGTATCTGGCTATGGTGCTGGTGATTGGCGTGGCCTGTTTTAATATCGTTTCCACGTTAGTGATGGCGGTAAAAGACAAAAGCGGCGATATTGCGGTATTAAGAACACTCGGGGCGAAAGATGGGTTGATCCGTGCCATTTTTGTCTGGTACGGCCTGCTGGCGGGTCTGTTCGGTAGCCTGATAGGCGTCGTCATCGGGGTGGTTGTCTCGTTGCAACTGACGCCGATCATAAACGGGATTGAGGCGCTTATCGGCCATCAGTTCCTGTCCGGCGATATCTATTTCATTGACTTCCTGCCATCGGAATTACACTGGCTGGATGTGATTTACGTGCTGGTGACAGCACTCGTGCTGAGTCTTTTGGCAAGTTGGTATCCGGCGCGTCGCGCCAGCAATATTGATCCTGCGAGAGTACTTAGCGGCCAATAACAACAATAATACACGACAGCATTCATGCTGCATCAAGGCGTAGCCAACGCAGAGGCATCTTGAAGGATGACGTGTATCAAGGAGCGGTGATGTATTACGGATTTGACATCGGCGGGACCAAAATTGCGCTGGGCGTGTTTGATAAGCAACGTCGTCTGCAATGGGAAACTCGCGTTCCTACGCCTCGCGACAGCTACGACGCTTTCCTTGATGCGGTCTGCAATCTGGTGACGGAAGCGGATCAGCGGTTCGGCATCAAAGGTTCGGTAGGCATCGGCATTCCGGGCATGCCGGAAACCGAAGACGGCACGCTGTACGCGGCCAATGTTCCTGCCGCCAGTGGCAAACCGCTCCGCGCCGATCTCAGCGCTCGCCTTGACCGCGATGTGCGTCTGGATAACGATGCGAACTGTTTTGCTCTCTCCGAAGCCTGGGATGACGAGTTCACCCAATATCCGCTGGTGATGGGGTTGATCCTCGGTACGGGCGTCGGCGGCGGCCTGGTGCTTAACGGGAAATCCATCACCGGACGCAGCTATATCACCGGTGAGTTTGGTCATATTCGTTTGCCGGTCGATGCGCTGACGCTGATGGGCTTTGATTTCCCGCTGCGCCGCTGCGGATGCGGTCAACTGGGATGCATCGAAAGCTATCTTTCCGGCGGTGGATTTGCGTGGTTGTATCAGCATTACTACCATCAACCGCTGGATGCCCGCGAAATTATCGCGCTGTGGGAGCAGGGTGATGAACACGCGCGTGCCCACGTTGAACGCTATCTGGATTTGCTGGCGGTGTGTCTTGGGAATATCCTGACTATCGTCGATCCTGATTTGGTGGTGATTGGCGGAGGCTTGTCGAATTTTACCGCTATTACGACGCAACTGGCGGATCGACTGCCACGTCATCTGCTGCCGGTTGCCCGGGTACCGCGTATTGAGCAGGCACGGCACGGTGATGCCGGCGGGATGCGCGGGGCTGCTTTCCTACATCTTACCGATTAATACAAAGAGGTTGTTATGCTGTCGCGTCGGGGTCATCGGTTAAGCCGCTTTCGTAAAAATAAACGCCATTTGCGCGATCGCCTGCGTCAACGAATCTTTTTCAGAGACAGAGTGGTGCCTGAATTGATGGAAAAACCAAGAGTGCTGGTACTGACTGGAGCGGGAATCTCCGCTGAGTCAGGAATTCGAACATTCCGCGCGGCGGATGGTCTCTGGGAAGAACATCGGGTAGAGGACGTTGCAACTCCGGAAGGATTTAGTCGAAACCCGGAACTGGTTCAGTCGTTTTATAACGCCCGTCGCCATCAGTTGCAGCAGCCTGAAATCCAACCCAACGCGGCGCATATCGCACTGGCAAAACTCGAAGCCGAGCTGGGCGATCGTTTTTTACTGGTGACGCAGAACATTGATAATCTGCATGAGCGTGCGGGCAGCCAGAACGTTATCCATATGCACGGCGAGTTGCTCAAAGTTCGCTGTTCGCAAAGCGGGCAGATTCTGGAATGGACGGGCGATGTGACACCGGAAGATAAATGTCATTGCTGCCAGTTTCCGGCACCGCTGCGACCACACGTAGTGTGGTTTGGTGAAATGCCGCTGGGTATGGATGAAATTTATATGGCACTGGCAATGGCAGATGTGTTCATTGCGATTGGCACATCGGGACATGTTTATCCGGCAGCGGGTTTTGTGCATGAGGCGCGGCTGCATGGGGCACATACGGTAGAACTCAATCTCGAACCGAGCCAGGTAGGCAGTGAGTTTGAAGAGAAGTATTACGGTCCGGCAAGCCAGGTAGTGCCTGAGTTCGTTGAGAAGTTATTGAAAGGGCTGTAACGGCTATCCGGATAATACTGTTTAAGCCTGTACAAGCTGGCGGTCCTCACGCAGGGCCGCCATAATCAAAAATCCAACGATGTAAAAACAACAGATCAGCCCCAGTGCGCTCAGCCATATGGGTAGTCGGGTAATGTAAACCAGGCTGCACGAGATAATCACCAGAATAATTCCGGTATACATGGGGTGCGCAATCCAGGCAAAAATGCCGCGCGTAACCCTTTTTGCACGAGGTAAATAGTAGCCTGTCCATGTGTGGCTCTCCCCCAAATCCCATTTTCCTTTGATGACCAGCGCGTTACCTACGATCGCCAAAATCAGACATCCCCACTCCACCGGACCAATCTGATGACTGAAAAACAGGCTATAACCAAAAACCAGGATCGGTATTAAAAAGGTGAGCCGTAGCAGGCGGGTTGCGGTGACAGGCAGCAAAGGACGAGCGTTTACCGGCTGCTTACGTGGGAGAATCACCAGCGTAAATACGATCAGATTAGCCAACTCAAGTAGCAGCCAGAGCGTTGTCATTGGAAGCCTCAGAAGCCGGCCTGGAATACTGTAAGCATAGCCAGAAACTGGGGAGCGGGAATCAGCCGAAAGGCGTAAAAAGTAGGGATTGGCAGGTAGCAACCCGGCGCAGCGACGCCTGCCGGGTTGCACGAGTATTAGCGTCCTGCTTTTAGCTTCTGATAATACTCTTCGTAGATAGCGCTGGCGGAACCGACATCGTTTTGCCATTCCCCTTTGTTGATGGTTTCCGCGTCAGGGTAGAGCGTTTTGTCGTTCGCGACCTCAGGACTTAACAGCTTGCGTGCTGCCAGGTTCGGCGTCGGGTAACCGATAGTTTCTGCGACTTCTTTCGCGACGTCCGGGCGCAGCAGGAAGTTAATCAGCTTCAGCGCACCTTCTTTGTTTTTCGCGTTAGCCGGAATAGACAGGCTGTCCATCCAGAAAATGCCACCTTCTTTCGGCCATACCACTTCCAACGGTGTGCCCGCCTGACGCGCAACATACGCGGAGCCGTTCCATACCATCCCCAGATTAACTTCGCCTTCCATATACGGGTTGGCCGGGTTGTCAGAGTTAAATGCCGCAACGTTAGGCATCAGCTTCTTCAACTCGTTATAGGCGGCTTCAATCTCTTTAGGATCGGTGGTATTGCCGGAATATCCCAGCTTGCGCAGCGCCATCTGGAACACTTCTCGCGCATCATCCGTTAACAGCAGACTGCCTTTGTACTCCGGCTTCCACAGATCGGCCCAACTGGTGACGGTTTTCGGATCGATAGCATCGCTGTTGACGCCAATGGCCGTTGCACCCCAGATATACGGGATGGAGTAGTCATTGTTTGGGTCAAACGGCTTGTTGAGCATTTCCGGATCGAGGTTGTGGAAGTTGGTCAACGTCGACTTGTCGATCTTCTGGATCATGCCTTCTTTACGCATTTTATCGACGTAATAGGTGGACGGAACCACCAAATCGTATGCGCCGTCTTTATAGGTTTTGAGCTTGGCGTACATGGTTTCATTCGACTCGTAGGTCGAATAGATAACCTTAATGCCGGTTTCTTTGGTGAACTGTTCCAGCAGACCCGGTGGGACGTATTCAGTCCAGTTATAGAAATAGAGCGTGTTGTTGTCATTCGCGTGAGCGGCGCTCATGCCCAGTGCCAGAGCACCCGCCGCGAGCAGGTGGCGTGACCATTTTTTCATCATTTAACGTCCCCTGAATTAAGGGCCTTAGCGGCCCTTGGTTTTATCACGTGCAATAAGCTGGCTGGCAATCACCATAACCAGCGACAGAACCAACAAAATGGTCGCCAGCGCGTTCACCTCTGGTGATACGCCGACTTTAACCATTGAGTAGATTTTTAATGGCAAAATTTCATAACCCGGTCCGGTGACGAAAGATGAAACAACAACATCATCCATCGACAGCGTAAAACTCAGCAACCAACCCGCAGCCACCGCAGGCATAGCCAGTGGCAGTATTATCTTGCGCAGAATAGTTACTTCGCTGGCACCCAAATCTTTAGCCGCCTCAAGCATGCGGACATCAAAACCTTTCAGGCGAGAGTAAACCGTCACCACCACAAAAGGCAGACAAAAAGTGATATGCGAGAACAGCAGCGACCAGAAGCCCAGTTGAATGCCGATCAGCATAAACAGCACCAGCAGAGATATTGCCATCACAATATCCGGCGACATCATCACCACGAACAGCATGCCACTGACGAACGGTTTACCGCGAAAACGGTAACGGTACAGCGCAACCGCAGTGAGTGAGCCGATCAAGGTGGCAAAGGTGGCGGATAGCACCGCCATCGTCAGCGAGTGCTGCGCCGCCTGCAACAGGCTGTCGTTATTCATCAGCAGGCCGTACCATTTAGTAGTAAAACCCTGCCAGTTGATGCCAAAGCGCGAACTGTTAAAGGAGTTCACAATCAGAATGATGATTGGAATATACAGATACGCGTAGATAGCGGTCATAAAACCGCCGCGAAGCAGTCGACCGATCATTCGAGTTCCACCTTCTTGTTCAGTAAGCGGGAGGCGCGCCAGTAGATCAGCAGCATCAGACCCATCACGATGGTCAGTGTAATGCTGGTGGCTGCACCAAACGGCCAGTCGCGGATGTTCAGGAACTGAACTTTAATTACGTTACCAATCAGCAGGTTTTTCGCGCCGCCCATTAAGTCGGAAACGTAAAACAGCCCCATTGCGGGCAGCATGACCAGCAGGCATCCGGCGATAATCCCCGGCATCGTCAACGGAATAATGATGCGGGTGAAGGTCTGAAGCTTACTGGCGCCTAAATCGCGTGCGGCTTCCAGCAGCGGTTTATCGAGCTTTTCAATGCTGGAATAGAGCGGCATCACCATAAACGGCAGCAGGATGTATACCAGCCCGATAATCACCGCGCTGGGAGTAAACATAATGCGAATGGGTGTATCGATAACGCCGAGCCATAACAGAAACTCGTTGAGATAGCCTTTGGTGCTGAGGAAAATTTTGAGTCCGTAGATGCGAATAAGGGAATTGGTCCAGAACGGAACAATCAGCAGGAACAGCAGCAGCGGGCGTACTTTTTCCGGCAGTTTCACCAAAAACCAGGCAAACGGGTAGCCGAGTACCAGACAGGCGAGCGTGGCAATCAGCGCCATATTGAGGGAGTGAACCAGTACCTCAAAATAGAGCGGATCGAGCAGGCGCGTATAGTTCTCCAGCGTAAAGACCATTTTGACGAAATTGGCGTCGTCACGGGTCAAAAAGCTGGTGCCGATGATCATCAGGTTGGGCAGAAAGACAAATAACACAAGCCAACCGACAATGGTGAAGATCACCACATTCTGGAATTTACTTGTGCTCTTCATCAGCCAGTACGACCTCCCAGCTTTCTACCCAGTTAATTGCCATTTTCTGGTCGAGCGAGTGGTCAAAGTCAGGATCGTCTTCGTTGAAGAATTCGCTGACCATCACCATCTTGCCATTTTCCAGTTCCACAACCGACTCCAGCGTCATGCCTTTGTAGTTGCGTTCACGCACGTAGCCGATCAGGCCTTCGATATGATTATCATCGTTGATTTCATCAACGCGCAAATCTTCAGGGCGTAACAGGACGTGCAGCTTTTGTCCGGGAACTACCGCGAAGTTGACATAAATATTGCACTCGCGGCCTTCAACGTTAGCACGAACACGCTGTTCATCCAGACGTTCAATCACCGTGGCGTTAAACATATTGATCTCACCGATAAACCCGGCGACAAACAGATTCTTTGGCTCTTCGTAGATTTCGCGCGGCGTACCGTCCTGCTCAATCTTACCATCGCGCATCACCACGATGCGGTCAGACATAGTCAGCGCTTCTTCCTGATCGTGTGTGACAAAGACAAAAGTGATACCAAGCTTACGCTGCAGTGCTTTCAGTTCATTCTGCATCTGCTTACGCAGTTTGTAGTCCAGCGCAGAGAGGGATTCATCTAACAAGAGTAAGCGGGGTTTGTTGACTACTGCTCGGGCAATCGCTACGCGCTGCTGCTGTCCGCCGGAAAGTTGATGCGGTTTTCTCTGGGCGAACTCTTCCAGTTGCACCATGCGCAGGGCTTCGGTAACGCGAGGAGAAATGTCGGCTGCGGGCGTTTTTTGCATGCGCAAACCAAAGGCCACATTTTCAAACACAGTCATGTGGGGGAATAGCGCATAGCTTTGGAAGACGGTATTCACGTAGCGATTTTCCGCTGGAACGTGAGTGATGTCCTCATTGTCCAACAAAATATGACCGGAATCAACCGTTTCCAGACCGGCAATCAGGCGAAGAACGGTTGTTTTACCGCAGCCAGAGGGGCCAAGCAGCGTAAGAAACTCGCCATTATTGATGGTCAAATCCAGGCTGGAAATCACCTCTTTGCCATCGAAACTTTTGCGAATTCCCGCTAATTGCACCAGTGGAGAAAGCGAACGCGGTTGTTTATTCAATTTTTTACTCTGTCCCATGTAAACGCAACGGATGGCTGACCGATGCGGGGTTTGTGGTTAACCACCTTGATGACTCTTAATGAGGGCCGTTATTCTACGGCAAACCATTGTAATCGCCAATCCTTGTTGCGAATTACTGACTTAGCCCTATAGTCAGAGGGGATGTCAGGGCGAAATATTCTCACTTGCGGGGATAAAAGTGACCTGACGCAATATTTGTCTTTTGTTGCTTATTGATAATGTTGTCACAAAAAGTGAGGGTGACTGCATGGATAAACTACTTGAGCGTTTTTTACACTACGTGTCGCTGGACACCCAATCAAAATCGGGCGTGCGGCAGGTACCCAGCACCGAAGGACAGTGGAAATTATTACAACTGCTCAAACAACAGCTCGAAGAGATGGGGCTGGTTAATATTTCACTGAGCGAAAAAGGCACGCTGATGGCAACGTTACCCGCGAACGTTGCTGGCAATATTCCTGCGATCGGCTTTATTTCCCATGTGGATACCTCACCGGATTTCAGCGGTAAAAATGTCAATCCGCAAATCGTTGAAAACTATCGCGGTGGCGATATTGCGTTAGGCATTGGTGATGAAGTTTTATCGCCGGTGATGTTCCCGGTGCTGCATCAACTTCTGGGTCAGACGCTGATCACCACAGACGGTAAAACGTTGCTGGGCGCGGATGATAAAGCAGGCGTGGCGGAAATCATGACCGCACTGGCTGTGCTTATCCAAAAAAATATTCCGCACGGTGATATCCGCGTGGCCTTTACGCCGGACGAAGAAGTGGGTAAAGGGGCGAAGCATTTTGATGTTGCGGCATTCGATGCGCAGTGGGCCTATACCGTTGACGGTGGTGGCGTAGGTGAGTTGGAGTTTGAAAACTTCAACGCCGCGTCGGTCAATATCAAAATTGTTGGCAACAATGTGCATCCCGGCACCGCAAAAGGGGTGATGGTGAATGCGCTGTCGCTGGCGGCGCGTATTCACGCTGAGGTTCCGGCAGATGAAAGCCCTGAAAAGACGGAAGGCTACGAAGGCTTTTATCATCTGGCGAGCATGAAAGGGACGGTCGATCGGGCGGATATGCACTACATTATTCGTGATTTTGACCGTAAGCAGTTTGAAGCGCGTAAACGCAAGATCATGGATATCGCCAAGAAGGTTGGCAAAGGGTTACACCCGGACTGCTATATCGAACTGGTGATTGAAGACAGTTACTACAATATGCGCGAAAAAGTGATTGAGCATCCGCACGTGCTGGATATCGCCCAGCAGGCGATGCGCAATTGCGATATTGAGCCGGTGCTGAAACCAATCCGTGGCGGCACTGACGGCGCACAGCTGTCATTTATGGGATTACCGTGTCCGAATCTGTTCACCGGCGGCTACAACTATCATGGCAAGCATGAGTTTGTAACCCTGGAAGGAATGGAAAAAGCGGTGCAGGTGATTGTGCGTATTGCTGAATTGGCCGCGAAACAAAAATAAAATATGTGTAGTTGCCGGATGGCGCTTTGCTTATCCGGCCTACAATATTTCACTCCAGTAGGCCTGATAAGACGCATGGCGTCGCATCAGGCACAGTCCGCATTACCCTTCGAAGAACCAGTACCCGCTGTTGACCAGCGCGGCAAGCATGGCAAGGAAAGAAGGATCTTCCAGCGCATCCTCAAAGTTCTCAGCCGTCAGCACAATATGACTGGCCAGCGCTTCCAGCGCAGGACGATGCGGTGAATCAATTTTCTCACCGTTAGCGTAGACGTCGTCGCCAATGCGCAATACGCGCAATCCGCCCAGACGCACTAACACATCACCTTGTTTCAGGGCATCATAAATTTCGTCTGGCTGATACGGTGGCTCCGGCGGGGCAATATCCAGCTCATGACGAGACTGAGAAATAAACTCGCCAAACCACTGCTGGAAATGTTCTGGCTGATTAATCAGGCCCAGCATCATTTCGCGCAGCTTGTCCATTTCCTGCGGCAGAACATCTGCCGGATGATCGCGCGGTGGCAGATCAGGATCGCTGTAATAGGTGCTGCCCAGTTCGCGTTGTAAAACGTAATCGGCGAAGCCGCTGATCAGCTCGCGAGTGTTTGGCGCACGGAAGCCAACCGAATAGTTCATCGCGTTTTCTAACGCATAGCCTTCGTGCGGGAATCCCGGTGGAATGTACAGGATATCGCCGGGTTCCAGCTCTTCATCGATGATAGCTTCAAACGGGTCGACCTGAAGGAGATCCGGGTGAGGGCAGTGCTGCTTCAACTGCAGCTTTTCGCCTACGCGCCAGCGACGACGACCGGTTCCCTGAATGATAAATACATCGTACTGATCCAGGTGCGGGCCAACGCCGCCACCGGGTACAGAGAAAGAAATCATCAGATCGTCGATACGCCAGTCCGGTAATTCACGGAACGGGCGCATCAGCGCGGCGGTAGGTTCGTGCCAGTGGTTGACCGCCTGCACCAGCAAAGACCAGTTGTTCTCGCCAAGATGGTCGTAGCTTTCGAAGGGACCGTGGCTAACCTGCCATTTACCATCCTGATGGCTGACGAGTCGGCTGTCGACTTCGCTTTCCATTGCCAGTCCAGCCAGTTCGTCAGGAGAAAGAGGATCAATAAAGTTGTTAAACCCGCGTTTTAAGACCACCGGGCGTTTTTGCCAGTGGCGTTCAAGAAAATCGGGCCAATTAAGTGTGAGTTGGTATTCCATAGTGAGCATCCCGCAGGCTGGTATCTGCAACCGATTATAACGGATACTTAACCTCAAGCGTGAAGTCAGTACATATTTATTACATGCGACGATTACTCGTCTTTCTGGCCCGGCTGCTGGCGGCCAAAAATAACTTCCATGCGCGCACCACCCAGCAGGCTATCACCAGCAATAATCTGCCCGTCATACTGTTCGGTGATTTCTCGCGCCACCGCCAGACCGACGCCTTGTCCTGGACGTAGTGTATCTACGCGCTGTCCGCGGTCAAACACCACTTCCCGTTTGCTTTGCGGAATACCAGGACCATCGTCTTCGACCAGAATATGCAGCTGATCCTCAGACAGTTGCGCCGAAATCTCGACAAACTCCAGACAATATTTACAGGCGTTATCCAAGACGTTGCCCAACACCTCGACAAAGTCATTCTGTTCGCCCACAAAGCTGATCTCAGGTGAAATATCGAGATTAATGTTGACCCCTTTACGCTGATACACTTTATTCAGCGCCGAGGTGAGCTTATCCAGCAACGGCGCGACCGGGTGCAGCTCGCGACTGAGTAGGGCACTGCTGCCACGCATACTGGCGCGATGCAGGTAATAGCCTATCTGTTGGGAAATACGGCTGATTTGTTCCAGCATGATAGGCTCTGCGTCGCTGACGTTCATCTTTTCATTACGCATTGAGCGCAACGTACTTTGCAGTACCGCCAGTGGCGTTTTCAGGCTATGAGTGAGATCGGTTAATGTGGTGCGGTATTTATCGTAGCGCTCACGTTCGCTTTTTAAAAGCCGATTGAGATTACGAACCAGGCTGGTCAGTTCGCGTGTGGTGGCGGGATTTAGCATCTCACGATGATGTTCCTCAAGCTCACGGACTTCACGCGCCAGTGATTCAATCGGCCGTAGGCTCCACCACGCAGCCACCCATAACAACGGAATGACCAGCAACAGATTGGCGACCAGCACATAAATAAACCAGCTCCAGACCATATACGAGCGCTTTAGCTCTATAGGAATAGTGTCGACAACCACAATGGTCAGTTGCGGCATTCTGGCGGTGGCGGGGTAGACGTTCACCGCCACGGAGTGGGTCATTTCGGCGTCGTCATCATCTTCTCTGACTTCTTTTAACTGCTGCTGAGCGGAGTGATCTTCGCCCAGTAAAGTGCTGGTGGCGTCTACATTGGCTTCAATTTCATGAAAACCGTTCGTTTTTAGCCAGTCCGGTTGGATACTTTTCGTCAGCCAGGGAACATTGCGCTGAGCCCACAACAACTCACCGCTTTCGTTATAGATCAGCGACATTGTTGGGCTTTGCATATCGAGATTTTCAGGCAGCTCGACGTTTATCTTGCCGTTTTCCCACTTTGCCAGGGTATAAAACAGATTACTTTCACCCCGCAGCAGGCGAAACGTTGTCTTATCAAAGCTGACGCTGTAGCCCACCAGAGCAACCATGCCGTAGGCCAGCGAGAGCACCAACACCACGCCCGCAGTTGCCAGTAAAAAGCGCAACCGCAGCGATAGCGGGAAAAAATGACGCAATAGTTTATTCATTAGCGCAGTTCAAAAAGATATCCCTGACCACGCACGGTGGTGATGACGTCGTCCGGATATTGCGCCTGAATTTTCTTACGCAGACGCCCCATTAGAACATCAATGGTGTGACTTTCGCGCAGCTCGGCATCCGGGTAAAGCTGCAGCATGAGCGAATCTTTACTGACCACTTTGCCATTATTACGGATGAGCGTTTCCATAATGGTGTATTCAAACGCAGTGAGCTTGATAACTTCATCATTGACGGATAACTCGCGTCGAGAGAGGTCCACCTGAAAAGGCGGAAGGGAGATAATTTGCGATGCCAGACCGCTGTTGCGGCGCATCAGTGCCTGCATGCGCGCAGCCACTTCTTCGATGTGAAACGGTTTGGTGACGTAATCGTCAGCGCCAGCGCTGAGGACTTCCACTTTATCCTGCCAGCCTTCGCGCGCGGTTAATACCAGAATCGGCAGCGAAACCTCATTACTGCGCCAGCGGCGGATCAGCGACAAACCATCTTCATCGGGGAGTCCTAAATCAACGATCGCGATATCCGGCAGATGTTCATTCAGATAATAGTCCGCTTCCTTCGCATCTTCTGCATCATCCACCTGATGCCCTAAATCCTGTAACTGAACCTTGAGGTGGTGGCGTAATAAAGCATTATCCTCGACAACCAGTACGCGCATCATCGTTTCTCCCTAAAATAATGGTATGAATAGTTTAACGCTGATTATGTGGATTGAAAGCAGCGCTATGAAATTAAATAACTTTTCTCATGCTCCCCTGCCCGTGGGGGCGTCCTGGGGGCAATGCCGTTGGCATCTGATTGTTCAGCATGTTGACCTGATCCTGGTTCATGTCGCCAATCCACTTGGAGTAAACCTCGTACACCATTCGCGCATCTTCATGTCCCATCTGACTCGCTATGAATGACGGGTTCGCTCCGGCCATCAAAGTCCAGCATGCGTAGGTATGCCGTGACTGATAAGGATTCCTTTCGCGGATATTGGCAAGTTTAGTGCCTCGCTTCCAGCCATAGGCAATCGAGTTCTTGGAGAAGTAACTGCCTTTCCTGGACGAATATGCTGTCGGTGAAAAAACGAAGCGAAGAGATTGCTGCTCAGTTTTTCCGATCTCCCGATGGTGAAATCGAATTTCTTGCTTCGGATTAGCGCCGGTGATTTCGTATTGTTCCTTTAGTGCATCCAGCGCAGGTTTAAGCAACGTTATCGTCCTTATTCCGGCATCTGTCTTAGGGGGTACAAATACTCGCTTATTCGTCAAACTTCTGGATACGTGGATTTCACCTTTTACCAAATCAATGTCTTCCCATGCCAGGGCGCATATCTCGCCCGGCCTCATCCCCGTATGTACGGCAACAATGATGATTAATGCCTGGCTACGGGGAAGGGCGGCTATCAGTGCCTGGTACTCATGAAGTAAAAGTGGGGCGGGATCATTTTTAGATAACTTGAGTCGCGACACTCCTTCATAAGGAGCATGCAATATAAACTGGCTTCGGTTTGCGAGCTTAAGCATTTCTGATAAAACTGCCATCTGTTTATTGACTGTTGAGGGCGCGCGGCCCTGCCTGGCCAGATTCGGCATTGCCGGGTTAATAATCGTCCCGGTCAATAACTCCTTTCGGTAATGCAAGATGTCGGCATGCTCAATATCTACCAGACGGGTATTTTCTCCGATTACACGCAGTAACGTATTTACGACTGAAGTAAGCGATAGCAGTGTTGCACCAGATACCTCTAAGGCTTTGGTATCTGTAAAAAAATTACTTAGCTCTTTAAACGTGGTGATTTTTTTGGTTGTGATGAACTTCTTAAGCGCTTTGGATTCCGGGAAGCGTTCCGCATAGTCGAACTTACCGAGCTGTATTTCGCTTGTTATGAGCGCGCGAAGATTTCCAGCTTTTTTGATGTTGCTGCTGTTCACCGTCCAGCCGCGAAGGACTTCGCGGCAACGTTTGCCGCGATAGGTAAATGTGATCCGTATTTTTCCATTATGCAGCTCAACGCCGGTTGGAAAGTCCATCATGCTTCCTGTACTAATTGGTTCATCTTTGGATAGTTGTACCAAAGCAGACCTTTCGAATTGTCAGTTTCCCCGAGAGCTGTCAGATGTTTGAAATGCAAGCCTTCGATCCACAAATTCAACCGATAACTTTTAATTTGTCTTTCAGACAAGCTGGTCTTTTCTGTTAGTCGCGCTTCAACCATCCACTCTTCGCTGAAAATGAGTTGCGACATACATAACTCCGATGCCGCCAGCCACAACAGTACATGCGGCAAGCCCAGAATGACGCGCGCTGACAAATGGAAAAAGCGCCCCGAGGTTCTGCGTTACCGGGCTTTCTGTGATGAAGCTCGTCTGCAGGGTGTTGAGCTGCCGGAAAGCGGTTCGCATGTCACCTTCATTCTGCCGATGCCAGCGAGCTGGAGCAAAAAGAAACGGGCTGAGTTCAACGGTAAACCACACCAGGCTAAACCTGATTTCGACAACATGATGAAAGCCCTGATGGATGCCATTTACGAAGATGACGCTCACATCTGGGATTCACGCGTCACTAAATTATGGGGAGAGAAGGGACAAATAATTATCGGGGAGATAGCAGAATGAGGACGCTTCTGAAGCCGGTGGTTGCGCGTGAGCTTGGGATTGTGCTGCTCAAGCCGGGCAGCGAGTTGATGTCATTATTCAGTTGTGAACGTGTGCTGGTGGAAAGCCAGCCAGCAGGTATGGAGCGTTTGCCTGCTGGTGGTTTGAGTGGCCTTGATTACTGGCTTCTGCGTTATGGCGGTAGCTGCTGCCAGTGGCCACACAGCGATTACCATTATCACGAGTTAACCACTCTGCGTCATGAACCCGGATCGGTTCTTCTGTGTGGACATTGCGATAACCATTTGCGTGACCACCACAGCGAACAACTTGCAGAGCTGGCGAGACGTAATGTTATTAGCTGGATTATCAACAGCATCATGGTGGCGCTGAATCAGGATCCTTCCAGAGAACTGTCGCTGGCGGGCGGTGCGTATGGGGGTTACCGACGCAATTACCGAATCAGTAGCCAGTCGGGCGCTTCGTATTCCTTCGGAAAATCATCAGTCAGTCATGCCTGAATGCGACATCGAACCGGGTCTAACCGCCACCAGCATCATTACAGCCAAAGCCAGCACAGTAACTGTGAACATGCCACCAGCGCAGGTGCCTGCGGTTAAGCCCATAGTTGGTGTTCTGGTCGATCCTGAGTCACCGCAAACCTATATGAAACGTCCAAAGCGTATCCGTTGGACTGCCCCCCGATATCTGGAATGGATTAAAACACAGCCCTGCGAATGCTGCGGCAAACCATCAGATGATCCACACCACTTCCGCGATATATATGGCCAAGTAGTGATAAAGGCTCATGATAATTCCATTTATTAGGTTTGGCCCTGAGTCTACGTGCGATAACCACATAATTAAAATTGGTATTACAGATCGATTTTCATTTATCGATCGTTCAAAACGATCATTTTGTAACGAATAGCTCATTTGTTGAATGATATTTGTACAACGCGTCGATGATAATTAGCTATAAGTGCTTTATGATGTAAAAACGTTTGAAAACGGGCCAACAAAGTGAATAATTAATTCATACTTGGCAGAGCTGCGTCACGATGGCAGCGACGAAAAGCGAACAATTTGAATATAACGAGAACCCCGCCAGTGCGGGGTTTTTGCTTTCCGGCGATACGACAGAGGTATTCGCGAGGTGTATTACACCAGTACCCCTGTCATATCGCCGAGCTGAAATCGTTAACTTGAAAACAAGTTCTCACAACGCTCCAGTGCTTTTTCGTTTCTAGCTCAGAGGAAAAAATGAGAAGGGGTAACTGCTAAACGTAGACATCAATATTTTTAGTATTATTCCCTGCAACGTTCGAACTTGATTTGTCACTTACCGTAGGTAATGCTCCCGATGCCATTTGGTTTTTTTCTGCTTCTTGTTTTTGTAATTGAGCAATTTTTGCGTATATAGACTCGATTTGCCTTTGAATCATCTCCATCTGCTGTTTAAGCAGTTTTGCCTCATCTTCGGAGGTTACTTCATTTATTTTTGAACCCATGGCGCTGAGTTCTTTTGTCAACTCACCAATTTGTTTTTTCAGGTTTTGAATTTGTTGTGAAACAGAGTTGCCAGTACTTGAAGGTGCTTGTTTTACTGTGCTTTGCAGTATGTCCTGACCCAAAGTGCTAAGGAAGGTGCGAACAAGTTCCTGATATGAGATCATCATATTCATCCGGAGCGCATCCCAGAGGGACATCATGAGCCATCAACTCACCTTCGCCGATAGTGAATTCAGCACTAAGCGCCGTCAGACCCGAAAAGAGATTTTCCTCTCCCGCATGGAGCAGATTCTGCCATGGCAGAATATGACCGCTGTCATCGAGCCGTTTTATCCCAAGGCGGGCAATGGCCGACGGCCCTATCCGCTGGAGACCATGCTGCGTATTCACTGCATGCAGCATTGGTACAACCTGAGCGACGGTGCCATGGAAGATGCCCTGTACGAAATCGCCTCCATGCGCCTGTTTGCCCGATTATCCCTGGATAGCGCCCTGCCGGATCGCACCACCATCATGAATTTCCGCCACCTGCTCGAGCAGCATCAACTGGCCCGTCAATTGTTCAAGACCATCAATCGCTGGCTGGCCGAAGCAGGCGTCATGATGACCCAAGGCACTTTGGTGGATGCCACCATCATTGAGGCACCCAGCTCTACCAAGAACAAAGAGCAGCAACGCGATCCGGAGATGCATCAGACCAAGAAAGGCAATCAGTGGCACTTTGGCATGAAGGCCCACATTGGTGTCGATGCCAAGAGTGGCCTGACCCACAGCCTAGTCACCACCGCGGCCAACGAGCATGACCTCAATCAGCTGGGTAATCTGCTTCATGGAGAGGAGCAATTTGTCTCAGCCGATGCCGGCTACCAAGGAGCGCCACAGCGCGAGGAGCTGGCCGAGGTGGATGTGGACTGGCTGATCGCCGAGCGTCCCGGCAGGGTAAAAACCTTGAAGCAGCATCCGCGCAAGAACAAAACGGCCATCAACATCGAATACATGAAAGCCAGCATCCGTGCCAGGGTGGAGCACCCGTTTCGCATCATCAAGCGGCAGTTCGGCTTCGTGAAAGCCAGATACAAAGGGCTGCTGAAAAACGATAACCAACTGGCGATGTTATTCACCCTGGCCAACCTGTTTCGGGTGGACCAAATGATACGTCAGTGGGAGAGATCTCAGTAAAAACCGGAAATAACGCCAGAAATGGTGGAAAAAATAGCCTAAATAGGCTGATTCGATGTGTTTGCGGGAAAAAAATCGGCCCAGATCCGCGAAATTTTAATCAGCGAGTCAGCTTGGGAAGAAATGACCTGCTTATTCGCACCTTCCCTAACTGTCATGCTCATGGTGGTTCCTCCGGCCTTACATTTATTACCCATTATCGTCATCTTTCGAAATTACTTTATTAGCAAAGGTTAAGTTGTGGCTTCCTGTACCACAGCATTGTTTGTGCCGCTCTATACTATCTGCTGAGTATCGCGGAGGAGCTTATGAGAGAAGGGTATTACTGGATTCAGCATGTCGGAGTTGTACAGGTAGCGTACTACACGAATGACACTGTTGATGACTTGGATACGGGGAAAATAATCACAGGTGTTTGGCATCTGACCAGAGGCGATGGCATTTGCCATAACGGTGAAGCAGAGGTGTTAGAAGGTCCTTTCTCTCCACCATTGTAAACAACTGTACTTACTTCGAGGCTGCCGCATGGCGGCCTTTTTCATTTCAGGCTCACGGGAATTATCCACTACGTGCTTTGTTGATAAATCCAGCCCGTGAAACCTGACCCTTTAATCACACACAGCGCCATCCGAAGAATCGGAGGTGAGGCTATGACCAGAATGAGCACCATTTACAGCAGACTTTCATATGGAACAGGAACCACGCTGACCGGCTGCGGTGTATCAGCGAAGGCATATGCCGAAACAGCAAAAGAGGTGTCCTGGATGTTGGCCGACAGAATTGCAGGGTTAAGCCTGAGCGACTGGGCCATTATTGTCTGTATTGCATGCACAGTTATTACCTGTGCAGTGAACTGGTATTACAGGAAAAAGGAAAGGGAGGACCGGCTTAATGGCAATGTCACCAAAGCTGAAAAATAAACTGAGCGCAGCGGTCGTTGGTTTGATTCTTGCTGGGGCTTCCGCCCCTGTGATTCTCGATCAGTTTCTGGATGAGAAAGAGGGTAACAGCCTGACAGCATATCGAGACGGCGGCGGGTTCTGGACGATTTGCCGTGGTGCCATGATGGTTAATGGTAAGCCAGTAGTTCAGGGCATGAAGCTGTCTGCTGAGAAATGCGCCCATGTGAACGCCATAGAACGCGACAAGGCGCTGGCGTGGGTTGAGCGAAATATAAAGGTAGCACTGACTGAACCACAGAAAGCGGGGATTGCGTCTTTCTATCCATATAACATCGGCCCCGGAAAATGTTTCCCGTCCACGTTCTATAAGCGAATAAATGCTGGAGACCATAAAGGTGCCTGTGAAGCTATTCGCTGGTGGATTAAAGACGGTGGCCGCGACTGCCGTCTGACCAAAGGCCAGAAAAACGGCTGTTATGGGCAGGTAGAACGAGGAGATCAGGAAAGCGCGCTGACGTGCTGGGGGATATACCAGTGAGCCTTCGCTGTCAGTTCATTGTTATTTCGTTGCTGGTGGTCGTTGCATTCATCGCGGGTAGTGTATGGAGTAGCCGTGGTTGGGAAAAGAAGTGGGCCGAGCGTGACAGCGTAGAATCATCGCAAACAGCGAACGCGCAGACCGCCGCCCGCATGATTGAACAAGGGCGCATTATTTCCCGTGATGAGGCTGTAAAAGATGCACAAACACAAGCCGCTAAATCTGTTGCCACTGCTGCTGACCTGTTTGCCACTGTTAACCAGTTGCGCACCGAAGCAACAAAGCTTGCCGCCCACCTGAGCGCCGCAAAGCACACCGCAGATCTTGCCGCTGCCGTCAGAAGCAAAACAGCCGGAGCCGACGCCGCAGTGCTCGCCGACATGCTCGGAAGTATTGCAGAAGAAGCTCGATATTATGCTGTGCGATCTGACGAACGGTACACCGCCGGGATAACGTGTGAGCGTATTTACGAGTCGGTGAGACAGTCAAATAAAACTGGTATTTAAAGATGAAATCAGGACAGTCATTATGGCAGTCGTTTATTGTACAACTGCCATAATGTACGATATTAAAGCCTCTGATTATTTCTTTTCGTTACAATCAGGGATCATCCTCAAAAGAGTGTTATCTTTCTGGATGTAGTGATGAAATAACGCTGCACCAGCATGCGCTGCGATTAAAAAATATCCGATGTTTGCCAGTGTTTCGTGAATATCTTTGATAAGTGATTTTGTTTCCTCGTCAGGAGTAACGAACGATACAACGTTAAAACCTAAGAAACTCCAGTCTTTTCCACCGTAAGCCATAATTGCAATACCTAATAATGGTAGAGCCAAAAAAGAAATGTACAGCAGGATATGCATTATTTTAGCCGCCATCATCTGCCAGGCTGGTGAGGGGGGAATGATGGCTGGGTCATGATACTTATGTTTAATAATTAATCGTATTATCATTAAAAACCAGACAAACACCCCAACATTGTAATGTGTTTCTTTCATGAGAAGGCAGGTGTTACTGCCTTTGGGAAACCATCCGCGCAGCTCCATAGCCGCATAGGTTATCGCTATTAACATAAGAGTTAGCCAGTGTAAGCGAATCTGAATTTTTGAGAATCTGATCATTATTCTTGCCTCAAACAGTGTGTTACATCGAACATAAAGCATGAAGCTTAACAAATCCTTATTTTCGTTGAGAGATTAAGAATCTGTTATTTCATTGACCGCATGTGAATGTTTTGATAATCATTCTCATTTTTTTTGGGGAGCCTTTCTGGTAATCCTGATTGTTACGGGGCGGCGACCGTGCATATTCTCGCTATTTATGAATATTCTCCGCTAGATGCCATTTCCGTTTTTCTCTCCGAGTACAACATAATTTGTATCCAACAAACAGGACTATTCCGATGCCAGCGCGCGCTAAACGCCCATGCCGACACAAAGGGTGTGCGGCAATCACCAACGATGTCAGCGGATATTGTGACCAACACCGACAGCAGCATGCTGGTGATGGCTGGCGCAACTATCAGGCAGGTAAGAGCAGGCGGGAACGTGGATACGGTCGGCCCTGGGAATGAAGTGGTCAAGTAATATTGGTCACGGTTTTACAGTAAATTTAGGCCAGCGTTTCATGGAATTGTTCATTCAAATTTAAAAGCGAAAGACCGTTCATTGAACCATGCTTCGGTCTTCTAGAAAAATGAGCGGCGCCTGACCGGCACCGCTCATTGTGTGAATGTTCACTCGAAGGGTAGACAGCCACATCTGTGACTGTCGTTTCCATCTCTGGTTAGAAATTGATGCGGAAACCGACGCTACCGGTCACCGGAGACTCGATATTCTCTCCTTTCTGGTAGTTTGCCTCAGCCCACACCCCTGAGTTTGGTGTCAACTGGGCACTCACTCCGACACCGTATTTACCTGTCGTGCCAGAAATATCGTTGGTGAAGTCATAGCGGTTGTTAATCTGCACCTTGTTGTTGTCCGAAAACTCATGGTTAACCGCAGCCTTGATGTACGGTTTGACTGTTTTTCCGGCAATATCAAGATTCATACCCAGATTCACGCCGGTCTCGGCCTGCAGAGACTTGGTTGCCCCGATGCTGGCTTTCATGCCGTTATTCAGACTGATATCTTTCGAGTCTGCCCGGAACGCCGTTGTCCGCACGTATGGCTGCGCCCATGTATTCTCATTCAAACTGAAGGTCTTGCCAGCTTCAAGACTGCCGCCGAAACCGTTCTGGCTGTAATCTCCCTTCACCGCCGTGCCGTCACTCATCCAGGTGCGCAGCTCATTACTAAAGCGGTTGAATTTGATAACCCCGTCCACGTAGTATCCGTCATTATCAAACCAGGTGGCATACAAACCACCGCCTGTACTGTCGATCGAACTATTTCCTCCACGTGCATGCTTAATGCTGTTATCGGTGTATGAGAAGAAGGCGCCCACAGCTAAACGGCTGCCATCCAGCTCAAAGACCTTGTCGCCCCCAGTTTCGAAACCGTTCTGGGTCAGGGTATAGCCCGAGCTGGCCCCGCCGCTGATGCGGTTATCTGACCCTGTATAACGGCCCCACACACCGCCTGGTGCACGGGTGTTTTGCATCACGTTACCGTGACGGAAACGCAGATTTTGCAGTTCGCTGTTGAAGACGTATGCCGGTGCAGTCGCCATGCCCAGCACCGCGTCGGCAGATTTTGTTGTGCGATATACTGGAGACGGCATACCTGTATCCGGGTTGCCAACATCCGGGTTACCTGCATCCGGGTTAGTCGGCGGAGTAACCGGAGGTGGGGTGTCAGTCTTCAGATACCAGTTGGTATTTTCCTTACTCAGGCTGTATTCCCAGGTACCTGCATCGACTTTCCCGCCTTTCAGGGTAAACGCCGCGTCACCGCCACCGGTCTGCACCACCTGAAGCGGTGCACCAGCGGATACTGGCTCCCGGCCGGTATTTTTGATATCCAGTACAAAGTTACCACTGGCGTTGCCCGTAACCTTCAGCATATCTCCGGTATGCGATGCGATATCGGTGTTCATCCGGAACGTCCCGTTACCCGACAGGCTTCCGAGCGCTAGCGAAACCGCCTGGAAGGCTGGCGTCAGACGCGTGGTTGTTGACGGACGGAAATCAACGGTCCCGTTATCCAGCGTTAATGCGCCGACAGTGGAGTCGCCATCGAGATGCCAGACAGACGCACCTTTAACCACCATGTTACCTGCGCCGGTGCTGTCTCCCGCAACGTTCCCCGTCAGGATGGTCCCGTTATCCAGAGTCAGAGTGGTGCCTGACTGTGTCGTCACATTGGCCTTCGCCTTAAGGGCATCCATCGTCATGGCACCGCCACTCTTAAGGGCAATCCCTCCGTCCTGAGACAACAGACCGCTGAAGCTGGTGTTTCCGCCTTCCTGTGTTAGGGTACCGGTACCTGTCAGGGTACCTGCGAAGGTCGCAGCACTGTTGTTGAGGAAATACAGGTTGCCTTCGTTTGTGACTACGTCACCGACGAGCGTCCCTTTATCAGTCAGGGTGGTAGTACCGTAGAGCACCCCGCCGCTGTGGACCTCAAGAGTCCCGTTGCTGCCAACAGTTGTATCGCTGGCCTGGTGACCGCTAAATACTGTCAGATAGCCTTCGTTCTCCAACAGCATATTGGCTGCACTACCGCCCGCGATACTGAAACTGCCATTAGCGTTGGTACCACTCAGGACTGCACTGGTATTGGTGACGACAGCACCGCCACTGTTCTGGGTAACCTTAGAGGCTGAACCACCGGCCTCTACCTGCAGCATGCCGCCGCTTGTAATGGTCGTTTCTGTGACATTTCCATCGATGTAAACATGCTGACGTCCACCGCTGTAAACGGTTGTGTTAGTGGCGCTGCCACCACTGTGGACGTACTCGCGTCCGCCGTTGTTAACAGAGGTGCCCGTGGTACTTCCGCCGTAGAGATACAGCCCCCCACCGGAATTAAGTGTAGTGTTAGTGGCGCTGCCGCCGCTGGAGACAAACTGACGTCCACCGTTGTTAACTACGGTGTCTGTGGCACTGCCGCCGGCACGGATATACTGGCGACCGCCTTTATTAACAGAAGTAGCCTTGGCGAAGGCGCCTTTGGAGACAAACTGACGCGCACCGTCGTTAACTGATGCGCTTGTGACGTTGCCACCACTGACTACATACTGGTCTCCTCCGCTGTTAATTATGGTGCCTATTGCACTGCCGCCGCTGAATACCGACTGTCTCCCACCACTGTTAACAGTTGCATTCGTGGCAATACCACCACTGCTGACATACTGGCTCCCGCCGCTATTAATAATGGCGTTTGCATCGCTGCCGCTGACATACTGATACCCACCGTCATTAATGATGGTGTCCGTGACACTGCCGCCGCTGTGAACTTTCTGGAGGCCGCCGCTGTTGATGGTGGTAGTAATGGCATTTCCACCGCTGGAAACATGCTGAACCCCGCTGTTGTTGATGGTGGTAGTAGTGGCACTGCCGCCGCTGGATACATGCTGGCCCCCACCGCTGTTTATGGTGGTATTTTTCACCGTTTCGCCTGCAGACAGGTGCATGTACATGTTTGTTTCACCACTTCCAATCGTCTGATTGTCACTGGGTGCCGCCATCACTGGCTGTGACGGCATAAGCAGGCCCGCAATCAGCCCTGCCAGCACGGTACGTTTGATTTGTTGGGGGCGTCGGCCCCCTTTACGGGTCAGTTCTGAAGTTACGACCCACGTTCCTGTGGATTCATTCCAGACAGTGTTATATACCTTATTCATTGCTTACTCCTTTTTTCAGGGTGGCCTCAACACCCTGTTCAGTTAAAGAACGGTGAAGTTTATTGATGACGCCATTGACCTGGGCGCCGGTTATCAGTCGGGTACATTCAAATTGCCGGTCGGTGTTTTTATGTCTCGGGCACCACAGAAAATCGTGGTGGTCAAAATTCAGCGATGTATCGTCCCAACATCCATAGCAGCCATGGGGGTTAAATACCCGCCACGGGGTATAAAATTCGCTGTTCGGGAGGCTGAAGCCACTTATCAGCACCACCGGAATACGGGCAGCCCATGCCAGCCATGACAGGCCGCTTGGCAGGCCAATGAAGAAGCTGGCATGACGCAGGAGGTTCACCCGTTCCTGAAGGGGGAGCTTGCCGGTAAAGTCTTCGGCTCCCCAGGGGATATGATTCCAGACAAAGCCCTGGCCATAATGGGCGTCCCGGTCAATGCATAGCACCCGGTAACCCAGTGATTTCAGGTGTGCGACAACCTCACACCAGCCAGTGCCGTTGTTCCAGTACTTCGCCTGACAGGTGGACTGTGTGGCGATGCATACGTAAGGCTCCTGGATAACCCGGGGCGCAGACAAGTCAAGCCGGACAGGGGCTTCACGCGGGTCAACGCCCAGAATGTAGCCTGCAGAACGATGGAAACCGACTTTGCGAAAATCCACCGGCTGATTATCTGTATCGCCACCAAAGTAGAGACCTACGCGGTAAGTTGCGTAAGGCGCTACCGTGCGTGGATTATCCTGCGTGGAAAACTGTATCTGCGGGTACTGAGGTGCCAGCAGGTCGATAATGTCCTGTGCCATCGTGCATTCCAGCTGGCACTTGTGCAGAGTCTGGAAGCGTTCGGCATAAGGAAACCAGCCGAGCAGGTCACCTAACGTCCCGGTGGGAAATGAAATCAGTACAGGTCGGTCTTTTAATTTCAGGGTTTCATCCAGCAAGGGAGTATCTTCCCCCTGACGGAATACCTGAATGCGGAAACGCACAAAATATTTCTTACTACTGGTCACCCAGCCGTTATCTGCATCGCAGCAGAAAAGAACGTTATCGGAGTCGGCATCCAGCAGACGTACGTGCCATTTCCCTTCAGGAAGCAATATACGAGCGCCATCATTAAAGTCATAAAAGATATTTTCAGGTCCGGCCTGCGTTGGAATATCCGGCGGAGAAATAAAAACTGTATTCTTCAGCGTTGACATATTCCCACCTTAAAATATACAAGCGTTGAAATTACAAAAATCGTTAAATATTAGTTGCGGAAAGTTGACAAACGCATCCGCATGCCTCACATACACCAGGGTGTGTAATGATTTTAATATCGTCTACTGGTTACAAATTCGAGAATCTCTTAAAGCTCACTGCATTGTTCGGAAATACTTAATAATTCCGCAGGGAATTCATTCGGTTATTTTGTCTTTTGACATCTTATAATAATTAAGTAGTGCTTTAACAACCTGGATAACATGCTCAAACCTGCTGATACATACTCCAAAGTAGCCATTACTAACACCATATTTATCGCAGCAGTGAGATCTTGGGTGATTTAATACGAAATAATCGTGCAATGCCCTGATAATTTTATCGCTGCGAATGGGCGTCAGTTCGATAAGAAACCAGAATTCATCGCCAGACATGTTTCCTGAAGGAAGAATGTGATTCTTTTTTTCCAGTAAGGAGTCCTGCTGAGGTTGCTGGCTATGTTCTTTTATGTATTCCACTTTCGTCTCCATTAAGCATTATCTAATTCATAACAATGACTGTCATCATTAAAAACAATACCATCCGGGAACGATTGAAAGTATACCAAAGAGAAATTGAGGAGAAAACAAAAAAAACAAAGAATAAAAATCTGGTAATCTTGATTGTCTAATTATTATATACTAAGAATTGTAAGTTTTAAAAAATATTTACATGTAAAAAGATGTTTTATTGGATGTATTCTCTTTTTTTGACAATGTTGAATTTGTTTTGTTTTTTGTAGTTAGCAGCATTTCAAATATAGCTTATTTATAAATATAGTAAGCGATGCAATTATTTATTGAGGTATTGTGAGGTGCTTTATTTTTTCATGTGTTAATGCTGCGTCAAATTTTATAAAATAACATTAACTATTTTTACAATGTGACAAAGAAACATTCATAGGTTTTATTAGAATCAGTGCAAGGTGTTAAGTACTCCAATTCCAACCACGTTACTGTTTTGACTAAGAGTGTTCAATTGCTGACATGAATATATGATGACCTTAAGCGATGAAGATAGCTGCCGGAAATGCAAGAGTGGTTTAAACATTCTGCTGGTGGCCGCAGTTTCAGATCGTGCATTAATTAGCGGCGGCTTATCCCACCATCCTGGAGCATATCCCCATAGAACCGGGTCAAGGTGCAACTGTTCATCACGTTCGCTAAGCAGCAGAACTTTTGTGCCTGGTGCAACGTTGAATCGACCTATTGGTTCTGGATCGTATGGGATGTTGAGTTCGACTGCTTCAGCGAGCAGGGCGAGATAGTCCTCGCGTGTCATTGACTGTGAAAATCGTCCACACATAGAAACCTCCAGCCAACTGTCAGACTGAAAGTATAGGATATTGGCTGACACGAGAGGATTTGAACCTCCATACCACTAATATTCCATTATGGCTTATAGCTTCTCGAAGTTGCTAAATGGCCGATAGACCACTACCCATTTTTACTTTTTTGGGGGCAAACTTGGGGGCAAAAATCAGTTTGGGGCATGATTTGGGGCGATGAAATGGCTTACATTGCCCGCAATTGTCCAAGACGGTTTTTATTAACTGGTTGATTTTATGATAATTAACTGTATTTGCTGAATTTACAAAATCAATTTTATAGTCTAACGCTGATTATGTGGCTGTGGGGATAAACATTTAATAAACCGGGGGAAGGGATAATCTCGCAGGCAATAAAAAAGCCGGAAACGCTGATGCTTTCCGGCTTACTACGATATGAACGGAAGGCCGGAACAGGCGCAAGCGCGCTCCGGCATCAAACAGATTACTTCAGTTCATCAACCATGGTGATGGCGCGACCAATATAATTGGCAGGCGTCATTGCTTTCAGGCGAGTTTTCTCTTCTTCCGGCAGCGCCAGACCGTCGATAAACTGCTTCATACCTTCGGCGTCAACGCGCTTACCGCGGGTCAGCTCTTTCAGCTTTTCGTACGGCTTCTCAATACCGTAGCGACGCATCACGGTCTGAATCGGCTCTGCCAGAACTTCCCAGTTATGATCCAGTTCATCCAGCAGATGATCGCGGTTCACTTCCAGTTTGCTCACGCCTTTCAGCGTGGACTGATACGCGATCAGCGCATAGCCAATGCCTACGCCCAGGTTACGCAGAACGGTAGAGTCAGTCAGGTCACGCTGCCAACGGGAGACCGGCAGTTTGCTTGCCAGATGCTGCAGTACCGCGTTAGACAGACCCAGGTTACCCTCGGAGTTTTCGAAATCAATGGGGTTAACTTTGTGCGGCATGGTGGAAGAGCCAATTTCACCCGCGATGGTTTTCTGTTTGAAATGGTTCAGCGCCACGTAACCCCAGACATCGCGGTCAAAGTCGATCAGGATGGTGTTGAAACGGGCGATGCAGTCAAACAGCTCGGCAATGTAGTCGTGCGGCTCAATCTGCGTGGTGTACGGGTTCCACTGGATGCCCAGCGAGGTGACAAACTCTTCGCTGAACTGATGCCAGTCAACTTCCGGGTAAGCAGCGATGTGGGCATTATAGTTACCGACTGCACCATTGATTTTACCAAGAATTTCAACCTGGTTGAGCTGACGATACTGACGCTCCATACGGTAAGCCACGTTAGCCATTTCTTTGCCTAGCGTAGACGGGGTGGCTGGCTGACCGTGGGTACGGGAGAGCAGAGGAATATCGCGATACTGAACAGACAGATCTTTCACCGCGTCGATAAGCTTACGCCAGTACGGCAGAACCACTTCGTCGCGTGCGGTTTTCAGCATCAGCGCGTGAGACAGGTTGTTGATGTCTTCTGAGGTACACGCAAAGTGGATAAATTCGGAAACAGCATGCAGTTCCGGGATATCCGCCACTTTCTCTTTCAGGAAATACTCAACTGCCTTCACATCATGGTTGGTCGTACGCTCAATGGTTTTGATGCGCGCAGCATCTTCTTCATTGAAGTTAGCGACGATCGCATCAAGGAAACCGATTGCGTCGGCAGCAAAAGCAGGAACTTCCTTGATCGCTGCGTGCGCGGCCAGTTTTTGCAGCCAGCGTACTTCAACCTGTACACGGAATTTCAGCAAACCGTATTCGCTGAAAATCCCGCGCAGCGCGCTGACTTTATCGCCGTAGCGTCCATCGACAGGGGAAACGGCGGTCAGTGAGGATAATTCCATAGATCACAACTCCGGGGTTAAATGAGCAAGAATTTGTTTTGCCTGAGTCGTCAGGCGATTACGAGAAAACATGAGTTGCAGACGGCCTCCACCAACCTGATGCCAGAGCACGGCAGCACGGATGCCAGCCAGCAGCGAAGCGCGTACTTTAGCCTGTACCTGTGGGCTCTGAAGGATGGCCGGGGAACCCGTGACCTGAATACGCGGGCCGAGTGGGCTGATGACGTCAACATAAATGCCAGCCATCGCACTCATCAACGTTTCTGACTGCAAATCAAAATGGTCCAGTTGGCGCTGCAAGCCGCTGATACGGTCTCCCAGCGTGTCCATAGCGCCCTTGGCCGCTGACAGCTTACGCTCCAGCACCATCAGGCTTAGCGTATAGCGGGTGAGTTCCGCGTTCAGTCCCTGACGACTGCTGGCGTTCAGCACGCCAAGCAGCGTTTCTAGGCCAAGACGCAGGTTGGCTTCGCTGCCGCCAAACACGCCCAGCGTAGAGCTGGGATTCATGTCGATGACACTGTTCAGTGAAACGTGTAATGCATCGGCATCACAATGCCCCTGGTGCGCCAGTTCCTGCACCAGGCGTGCCGACTGGCAAATGCCTGCCAGGGCGAGGGTGATGTCATAATAATTCTTTGCCACGTTCACTGCTTCCTTGTATCAAATGTGTAAGTAATTATACCGGCAGAGGCAATCGTTGTTCGATAATGCCGCCGCCGAGGCACACTTCGCCATTGTAAAAGACAGCCGACTGACCCGGCGTGACCGCCGCGACTGGCTCGTCGAAAATGACTTCAATACGCTCAGCATCCAGTGCCTTAACGGTGCACGGAATGTCGGTCTGACGATAGCGGGTTTTCACCGTGCAGCGCATGGTGCCGGTGAACGGTTCGCGATCGACCCAATGCAGCTGTTGCGCCACCAGGCCAACGGACATCAGACGTGGATGTTCATGACCCTGAGCGACAACCAGAATGTTATTCTCAACGTCTTTATCCACCACATACCATGGATCTTCTGTCCCTTCTTTCGTTCCGCCAATACCCAGACCTTTACGCTGACCCAGAGTGTGGTACATCAGCCCCTGATGCTGGCCAATCTCTTCGCCGTCAACGGTGATGATTTTGCCTGGCTGAGCCGGCAGATAACGACCAAGAAACTCGCGGAACTTACGTTCGCCAATGAAGCAGATGCCGGTGGAGTCTTTTTTCTTGGCCGTAATCAGACCAAGATCTTCGGCAATTTTACGCACCTGCGGTTTTTCCAGTTCGCCGACCGGGAACAGGCTTTGTGCGATTTGCTCATGGCCGAGCGTATAGAGGAAATAACTCTGGTCTTTATTGCCATCGAGCCCACGCAGCAGGCGGCTTTTGCCGTCGACATCCGCGCGACGCACGTAGTGACCGGTGGCGATGTAATCGGCACCTAAATCTTCGGCGGCAAACTCAAGGAAGGCTTTAAACTTAATTTCTTTATTGCACAGAATATCCGGGTTCGGCGTACGGCCCGCTTTGTACTCTTCAAGGAACAGTTCAAAGACATTGTCCCAGTATTCTGCGGCAAAGTTGACGGTATGCAGTTCAATGCCGAGTTTGTCACAGACAGCCTGCGCATCCGCAAGGTCGGCGGCCGCTGTGCAGTATTCCTCGCCATCGTCCTCTTCCCAGTTCTTCATGAACAGGCCTTCTACCTGATAGCCCTGTTGTTGTAACAGCCAGGCAGAAACGGAGGAATCGACACCGCCGGACATGCCGACGATCACTTTTTTTGGGCTTTCAGACATAGGAATACTCACGACATTGAACTTCAAGGCGGCATATTCTAGCACGCAGCCCTTTACTTGACACCCTCTGTAAACGGCCAGTTAAATTCGCCGATCATGGCTAGTGGGTAGCGCTGTCCGCTCTGATAACAGCGAATACTCTCCGCAACCAACGGCGAACGCAGGTTTGGCGCAGAGAAAATCTCTTCTGCGCTGACCCAACGACAGCAATCTATATCGCTGTCATGGGGTTCTGTAGCGCACATATTGGCAAGCTCGATAGAGAAAAGAAAACGCAAAAAGGGCGTTCTGTCTGGCGCAATCCATTGATGCATACGAATGAAATGCTGCGGCTGCGCTTTAATGCCCGTTTCTTCCCACAGTTCGCGTGCTGCGGCTTGCACCAGCGTTTCATCGGCTTCCAGGTGTCCTGCAGGCTGATTCCACAAGGCTTTGCCATTGATCGTTTCTTCAACGACTAAGAATTTATCTTCTGCATGCACAATGCAGGCGACCGTGACGTGCGGTTTGAACATGTTTCCCCCTTATTCCTCAGCAAATCCTTCGGCAACATCTGGCCAGCGAATTTCACCGCTGGCCTTGTCAATACTGATATAAGCCACGGGAGGTGACGTTTGTGGGTCGGCCCCTCCACGGCACAATGCGGTTTGATGATCCTCGCGCACGATAATCTCAATGGCCTTTTTAGCATTCCAGCTTTCATAAAAGATACATTGGTGGTCGTGACGTAGCCCAAGGGTGGCGACTCTCGTTGCTTTTTCTGTCGACAGCGGGTTGATGTCGTCGCGATAGTGGTCACCGCTGTTTATAGCCTGTAACTGCGACTTTTTTAACCAACCGCGTATAATTTGACGATCGGTGGTGTAATAGACCGCTTCCATAAAATCATCGTTGGATTGTTCTTGTACAGAGACGAGGTCGCCGGGCACTAAAAATACGGACGGGCTGCGACACTGTTCGGTTGGCATCGCATAGAACCATGCGCGGGTGTCTCCTGTTACCTGATAGTGGTTTGTGGAGGAGGAGGGTAAGAACCCGCGCTGCGACATCGCTTTATTTGCCCATGTCTGGCAAGACGCGCTTACTGCAAGCGGACTGGATAACGGCGTTAATCCATCTACCGAGACCCAGCCGGTGGCGAAGGTTCCTTTAGCGTCCCGATAACGTACGTAACTATAAGGCTCATCTTTGGAAAGCATGCCCGTGCTTTTGTAGCGCTGTGAACTCCTGAGTACCTCGACGGTGTCGCCATTGACCATGAACGCGGGGAGTTGACACTCTGTTGCTGGTGCAGAATAGAAATGCAGGCGTGAGTCGGTTTTTACTTTGGCAGACTCATAAAGGTAGTTTGCCTCTCCGGCTGCTGTTCCGGCAATTGTCTCACAGTCCAGTTTTGCTGAACAAAACGGTGACACGCCGAGCAGGATGAATGCTGCAAAAAGCTGCTTATCCATTTTTTATCATTCTTCCCTGTTAACACTCACGTTAAACCGTACGGTTACGATTTCAGTTCCCGCCACTCGCCGTTAGCAAGATTTTCCAGCGTGTAATCCCCCATGGCATAGCGGATGAGGCGCAGCGTAGGAAATCCAACATGCGCTGTCATACGACGTACCTGACGGTTGCGGCCTTCATATAAGGTAACTTTCAACCAGCTGGTGGGAATGTTTTTCCTTTCCCGAATCGGTGGATTTCTCGGCCACAGCCATACGGGTTCCTCCACTACTTCAATGCCTGCGGGTAGAGTGGGGCCATCATTGAGCGTTACTCCGTTACGCAGGGCGTCCAGCGCTTCTGCTGTCGGCTCACCTTCAACTTGGACGTAATAAATTTTCCCGGTACGCTTACCGGGTTGCGTTAACCGCGCCTGCAGAGCGCCGTCATTGGTCAGCACCAAAAGCCCTTCGCTGTCCCGGTCGAGTCGGCCCGCCGCATAAATTCCCGGCACGGGAATAAAATCTTTTAACGTGCTTCTGCCAGCCTCGTCAGTAAATTGTGGCAAAACATCGTAGGGTTTATTGAACAAAACCACGCGTTTTGGCTGGTTTTCTTTACGCTGCTTAGTGACTTGTCGTGAGCTGAATCGCTCAACCCGGTGATTTCTAAAAGAAGTTTTTTGCATGGTATTTTCAGATTATATCAATTGCCGCATTATAGCCTAAGAACGAGTGTCTTTCATGGCGGCGAACAATAGGGTAGTATTGACACGCTCATTACAAATCATTAACAAAAAGTTGCTCTAACGCATCCGTGTAGCAGGACGCAAACGCACATGCAGCGTGATGACAGACGAGCAGAACCAGAAGCGCTCGAAGGAGAGGTGAATGGAAAGCAAAGTAGTTGTTCCGGCGGAAGGTAAGAAGATCACCCTGCAAAACGGCAAACTCAACGTTCCTGAAAATCCGATTATCCCGTTCATTGAAGGCGACGGTATCGGCGTTGATGTAACCCCACCGATGATCAAAGTTGTCGATGCTGCTGTCGAGAAAGCCTATAAAGGCGAGCGTAAAATCTCCTGGATGGAAATCTACACCGGCGAGAAATCCACTCAGGTTTATGGCCAGGACGTCTGGCTGCCTGCTGAAACCTTAGATCTGATTCGTGAATATCGTGTTGCCATTAAAGGCCCTCTGACCACCCCTGTTGGCGGCGGTATTCGCTCTCTGAACGTAGCTCTGCGTCAGGAACTTGACCTGTATGTCTGCCTGCGTCCGGTGCGTTATTATCAGGGCACACCAAGCCCGGTTAAACACCCTGAACTGACCGACATGGTCATCTTCCGCGAAAACTCCGAAGACATCTACGCGGGTATCGAGTGGAAAGCTGACTCTGCCGATGCTGAGAAAGTGATTAAATTTCTGCGCGAAGAGATGGGCGTGAAGAAAATCCGCTTCCCGGAACATTGCGGTATTGGTATCAAACCGTGTTCTGAAGAAGGGACTAAACGTCTGGTGCGTGCAGCGATTGAATACGCCATCGCCAACGATCGTGATTCAGTTACCCTGGTACACAAAGGCAACATCATGAAGTTCACCGAAGGCGCGTTCAAAGACTGGGGTTACCAGTTAGCGCGTGAAGAATTCGGTGGTGAACTGATCGACGGCGGTCCATGGGTGAAAATCAAGAACCCGAAAACCGGTAAAGAGATCGTGGTTAAGGACGTTATCGCCGATGCGTTCCTGCAACAGATCCTGCTGCGTCCGGCTGAGTATGACGTGATTGCCTGTATGAACCTGAACGGTGACTACATCTCCGATGCGCTGGCCGCACAGGTTGGTGGTATTGGTATCGCGCCGGGTGCAAACATTGGTGACGAATGCGCTCTGTTCGAAGCAACCCACGGTACTGCACCGAAGTATGCAGGTCAGGATAAAGTGAACCCAGGTTCCATCATTCTGTCTGCTGAAATGATGTTACGCCACATGGGTTGGATCGAAGCGGCTGATTTAATTGTTAAAGGTATGGAAGGCGCGATCAACGCCAAGACCGTAACTTACGATTTCGAACGTCTGATGGAAGGCGCTAAACTGCTGAAATGTAGCGAGTTTGGCGACGCAATCATCGAAAACATGTAATGCGGTAATTTGTTAAATTCATTAACGGGAGCGTAACGCTCCCGTTGTTTTTTGTTAGGCTGCTAACGGTTATCAAAATTTTATCAAAATAAGTTATCAAAACCCCCTTGGGAGTTTGGAGTAGGATGGTCGGTCAGATGCCAGTTCTACTGCCAGGTCCCCATTTGACATTCTTCAGCTTTTTATTATTTCTGGTACACGCTTGTTAATGTTTAGGTCCGTTCTGTGCCAGAAGCGGACGTTGATGACATAGCAGTGTGTTAAACAACCGCAAACAGGTCAGTCAGTTGGTGATGGGTATGAGTTGTCAAAAGTTGTCGCCCGCCATCACCGCCAGAGGCGATTCTTGACTGTACGAACTCGAAGTTATAATGTCTTCAATGTGTGTTTTTAACTTTACGGACAGAATTAACATTGTTATTAGGTGATATGATTTAGATACGATAAAGCATTGTATTTCAATTGGTTGTGTTATTTTTAAATCCTGCCAATCAACATTTGAAAGTTCGTAAAATAAAGGATAAAGTTAAAATCATAGGCTTTTCTGACCAGAAGTTTCACTAAAATCAATGCTATCTCTTAAAATAAAGCCTCAACTTCTAAACAAATATAGGGAATCTCTAATGGAAATTGAAAGTAAAAATACTTTTGAGCGAGTTTTGCGAGAAGGTATTAATGTTTTTACCGGGGCTGGGTTTTCTGTTTTAGCTTCTGATAAAAATGGGGAAATACTTCCGATTGGTGATGGGCTTAGAAAGGAAATTATCAGAGAGTTTCCAGGTTCTCCATCCATACTACAGCTACCTCAATTGTGTACTTTAATCTCTAGATCCAGGAGAGAGGACCTTTACCGTTACATACGAGCTAGATATGAAGTTGGCGATTTTAGTTCTAAATATCAGCAATTGGCGAATGTAAACATTAAGAATATATTTACTACAAATATAGATAATCTTGTAGAGAAAATATTCAAAGGAAATCCTCATAAATATGTTAATAATGCAATGTTTAATGGCGTAAGCTTTAGAGATAAGATTGCTATAGATTATTTTTATTTACATGGGTCGGTCAGTGATCCTGAGTCTCATTTAATATTTGGTGACCTTGATATTGCTAATGCTTTTTCAACTGAACCAACAAAGTGGAATTATTTAAAATCTGTAATGAATAAATTCCCAACTGTTTTTTGGGGGTATGCACTAAAGGATGCGGGAACTTTACAGGTATTTGCAGATGCACTGAATGATAAAAACAGGAAAAATGCTTGGATAATTGTACACCCTAAGTTTGTTGATGAGGGTGAGATTGAATATTATCAATCATTAGACCTTAAGATAATACGTGCAGATACAGAGGAGTTTTTAGATTATTTATCTAGCTTCGAAGGCATTGATTCCGTTGATGGTACAATTAATAAGTATCAAAATCCGTTTATGGAATATTCTGTACCGTCTCATTCAGAAATAGAAAGACGGTCAATTAATGACTTTTACCAAGGGGCCAATCCCTCCTGGAGTGATATTTATTCATCTCGCGTAATTAGATTGAGTTATTATTCAATTGTTGAGGAATATATAAATAGCGGGAAGAATATACTAATTACAGGCGGGCCTGCTACAGGGAAATCAACCCTATTAATGCAGTTGGCAGCATTTCATGACTTTAATGGCGTCAAATTATTTCTCTCGGATATATCTATAACTAAAGCTGAAACTCTAGCTGCAAGATTAAAAGATATTCCAGTTCTTCTGTTTGTAGATAACATGCAAACTTCAATGGATGCTCTTAATAACCTTTCTCTCAAGTCAAATATTAAATTAGTTATAGCTGAAAGAGATTATGCTTACCTCTCAGCTTCTAGGGCAAACTTTTTAAGGAAAAACATCGAGATAATTGATATCACTCAAATAACTGATGCTGATTGCCAAGGGATTACGGATAATATACCAGTGGATTTAAAATCAAGAAAATTTTATAATAAGAAAGATGGCGATTCATTATTTGAATTAATTGAGCATAACTGTCGCACTCCAAGTATTAAAGAAAGATTTAAGAATGTTCTGAATGAATTAAAGAAGAGGGATGAGAAGTTAGTGCAACTATTTTTGCTGGCTTGCTACCTTCATAATAGCCGAAGCGTGACATCAATGGATGTTATTTACAGTTATTTCCAAGGGGAACGTGTTGGGCATGAAGAAATATATGCTTTAATACAGATATTGAGTAGTTGCTTATCTGAGAACGTTGGTGAATATTCTGATAGTGATCAGGATTGCTTCTCAATTCGCTCAAACCTACTGGCGGAACATATTACAACTATAGCTCCAGAAAAAGAACTTGCTTGTATGTTAGTTAACTTCCATAATAATGTATCACGTTTTTGTATTCCTAATTATGATGCTTTTAAAAGACGCGCTTATGATGCCAGGTTATTTGAAAAAGCATTTCCAGAAACCAATGATGGTGAGGAAATATATGATATTATCTTTAGAAAACATGCTTCCCCCTTTAACTTGCAGCAGAAAGCGCTCTATTTGAGTAGAAGAGGTAATCATGAAAGAGCATTTATTGTTATTGATGAGGCCATAGCGAAAAGTGGAAGCGGTAACTGGTCTGTCAGAAACTCTTACGCGATTATTAAGTTTAAAGCAAATATTGGCAGAGCGGATTCAAATGATGTTAGAAAAGCATTGGATGAAAGTATGGAGTCGTTAGAGCAATGTCATGATGCTGATTTAAGAAAGGCATTTCATGCTATGTCATATGCAGATCAGTCCCTGAAGTATTGGAGAAAATATAGGGATGATACGGCTCGAGGATATCTTAGAAAGTCCAAAGAATGGCTGGGAGAAGAGGCCGATAAAGATAATAAAATTGGAAATGTCGGAAGACTCCTAAAACAAATCAATAAGTCTTTAGGATAAATAAAAACCGCCATTAAAGCAAGTTTGTTTGTATGCCTAATGGCGGTTTTTAACATTAACATATAATACTTGACCAAATATTGGTGTTCATTTTAGTTTAAAGCTGTAGAAAATTTTTTAAATAGACTTAAGAAAAATCTAAGTGACTAATGATCACTTTATGCAGGGTGCATAAAATCAGTTAAGGATACTCTCAGGGATTTAGTGCGATTACAATCTCATAACCCCCTTTTGAATCTGTGTTTTCTTACTCTGATCTTTTCATATTATCACCAAAATTAACCAACCAGCCCCTGATTACTACCCAACTGTATAACGGCAATCTTTACATATAGTCCTGACCAACCACTAACAACTGTAGTGAATAGCTAAATTTGGTTACTATAACAGATATGTCAATGTTCGCTTCTCGCTCACAGCGGACCTTAAGCTCAGTATGTCAGCCCGCTTTGTGCCAGGAGCGGAACTTGCTTACATCATGCTATGTTAGTTTGCTGGGAGCAGGTCAAAGATGTTCACCGCGCCTATGCTTCAGCAACACCTTCCAGAACTTTTCAAGGAATAGAGAAATGGCTCGTAAGTATGTTTATGGTGATAAACCAATCCGCACAACAACCGCTGAGATAGTTGAAAACGAGTTTGCTGGAAAAGCTACGGCTGCTCAGGTCGATGCAATTTTAAAGAAAAGATTTCCACATTACAAAGACAATACTTATTTGAATCTGATAGTTAACGCAGTTAACTGCAATCGTGGTCACTGGAGTTTTAACAGGACTGCCAGACGAACAGATGATGCCACCCATCGCCACCATGAATATGATCGACTTTTCAAGCGCGGAAACGTTTTCGAGGTCTATGATTCCGCACTTCATGGTGTTTTTGAAATCTATGAAGCTTCAGACGGCAAATGGCTAACACGTCCGGTTAAAAGTGAGTTTGAAAAGGCCATAGAAACAGCGTCTCAACTTACCTCAGAACAACGTAGAGAGAAGCTGGCTACAGCCAACACCACGCCAGAAAGGGTCATTATAAAGAGCTATACCTTCAAGCGTAATCCCCTCGTTGTAGCAGAGGTATTAGCCTTAGCTGGAGGTAAGTGTCAAAGCTGCCTACGTGATGCACCATTCAAGCGGGAAGATGGTAGACCGTATCTTGAAGTGCATCATGTGGAGTGGCTTGCTAACGGTGGAGAAGACTCTGTTGAAAATGCTATCGCACTCTGTCCGAACTGTCACCGCGAAGCACACTACGGCACGCTTGTGTTGAAGCCGACTAACATTAAGTAGTCTTCTTATAGCCCTCAACGTCTGCACTTCGCTCATAGCAGACGCTCACATAAGTTATGGCTAAAAAGCAGGAATGAGGGGAAGGTGACAGGCTATGGTGAAAGAAAAGTGGGCTGCTGTTTGTGGTCGCATTGAGCGTGGCGAATGAGGCAAAGGAGCAAAAACAAAAAAGCCCGCATCAGCGAGCTTTCATGTCACTCTGGAGCCACGGCTCCTTTGTGTATCCTTTTTTGCCCCATCACCGTCTGGTCGGTGTCCTGCTGAGACTGCTAACTTCCTGTTATTGCTGGTGATGTACTATCACTGTCCAATCATGATTGGTGGAGCAGGCGGGAGTTGAACCCACTGCCGGTATGAAGAACATAGAACATGAATTATTGTTTCAAAATTGCCTCAGCCATTGCTCTCAGACGTTCAATTTGAACGTTTATTTCCGAAACAATTTCTTCAGGCTTCAGCCCCTTGTTAGATTGCACAAAATCTCTAATTTGCATCATTTGATGTGCACGAATTTCTAATTCGCTATAAATACTTAGCTCGTCAGGATCATCTGGCGATTGTTCACCTGTTTCAAATTCTACATAGGTATGTGGCGGATTGTGATAAACACGAGAAATAGGGGTCGGCCACCATTCCTCACCGGTCACTACGTCCGCATCGAATGGCACAGTTTTGTCAATTTCCATTAATTTCTGAATGAGAACAGAAGTTTTCAAGCGAACCTCCATTTAGCCCTAAAGTGGTTATCAAAATGCTACGTAAACTATACAAAATCAGTGAGTTATCGTGAAGGTAAAAAAACAAGTTTAGATACTTGCTAAGCATAAAATCGTTTTAATTCAATTGGATATAATAAATTGCTAAATCTACTGTTACGCCACATGGGTTGGGTCGAAGCGGCTGACCTGATTGTTAAAGGTATGGAAGGCGCGATTAACGCCAAGACCGTAACCTATGACTTCGAACGTCTGATGGACGGTGCTAAGTTGCTGAAATGTTCAGAGTTTGGTGACGCGATCATCGAAAACATGTAATCCAGACCTTGGGTTGTATGAGAACGGGAGCCGAGAGGTTCCCGTTTTTTTGTGCACAGAAAACCCCCAGCTAGACTGGGGGGCCGGAAAGCTTTCAGCTTTGGGCCAGTTATTAAAACCCTTTTTGATTTGTTAAAACACCTTGCGGTCTGGCAACTGCAAGGGTTAAACAAGAAATCAAAAGAGGGTCCCAATGGGAGACGAAAAGAACTTAGCGCACACCCGATGGAACTGTAAATATCACATAGTTTTTGGGCCCAAATACCGAAGACAAGCATTCTACGGGGAGAAAGGTAGGGCGATAGGCAGCATCTTAAGAAAGCTGTGTGAGTGAAAAACGTGCGGATCCTGGAATAGGAGTGCTGTGCAGATCGTATCCATATGCTTATGGAAATCCTGCCCAAAATGAGCGTATCCGGCTTTATGGGGTATCTGAAAGGGAAAAGCAGTCTGATGTTGTATGAGCAGTTTGGTGATATGAAGTTTAAATACAGGAACAGGGAGTTCTGGTGCAGAGGTTACTACGTCGACATGGTAGGTAAGAACACGGCGAAGATAACTACCTGCAGGAGTACATCAGGACGCAATGCCTGAATTAACTGAGCCAGCTTAATTGCGGATTTCATATACCTGGGTGTCCAATCAATTAAGCACAGTACAGTGACATAATCATGCGTCATGTCGCCGCAGTGTTCCGCATTAACTATGACTGTAGCCCGATGTGGTGATCCTTCACGCGGGTTTGTCCCTTAAGCCAGCTTCTACGGTGCTGAGTGGAAGAAACCGGACTACTAGTTCAACTATCATTATATTAATGGATTATTGTTCTCAACATCTTCCATGTATAAAAGCGTATCGTCAACAGAGTAGTAATGCCGTTTGTTATCATTGACATCCGTAACCCATCGGAAAACGCCAGCATTGACAAGTGTTGCAGTATATTCACGAAATGTGGATTTCCCGGAATAATGAATCTGGGCTGCTTTTTTTACTTGTTCCGGGTTCTTATTTGTACTGACTTTCAATAAGTCTCTTTTCCCTCTTATTAATATTACTTCATCATTTTCTGTCACAACTCTGATGTTATCAGTAGCCAGGTAGTAAATATAATAAGCAATATTCTGGCGTTTTAGTTCAGAGTAAAACCACGGAAAGTTATGTTCCTTTCTCACTTGCTCAAACATCTTTTCAAGAACATCAACCTGATCCATCAGGGTTATAACCTATTGTTAGTCATGAGAGCGTATAGTGTGCACGAACGGCTTTATCACTTCAATCTGGTCTGACTTCTTGGTGCGGACAGCAAAGCCATGAGAGCAATTGCGCACAGCCCATATACGCGTGCGCACCCGGTGCGTGCAATTATTCTTTTGCTGAAAGTTTGTACGGAAATACATGTAGAGCGTTGGCTGCGATGGGGTAAACGCCCAGGCCTTCTGTTCTGGCTTTGATTTCCTCGAAAGAGAGTGAAGGGGAGGGTTCTCGTCCGCCCCACAGATTAATGCCTTCAGGAACATCGTCCCGGCTGTACTCCTCGGCGATCTCGATGGTTCCGCCACTATTCAATTCGATGACAACGCTTTTTCCGTCAACAGGAATCAGGTTACCGTCATTGTCTGTGATAAAGATTTTCATTTGATTACCTCTTATTAGTTCATTCCAATGATAGCAAAATTGGATGAGGTGCAACGCCGGTTTTGTACTGCAAATTTCAGTAATGATTTTATCAATAAATTAGTAAGTTACGTTGTTATTGAGGAAATGTGACTGGGCGCATGGCGACTTTTGTTTCTGTCTACCATGCTCTGTAGAGATAAATTAGAACACGTCAATGCTCATCGCAACGACTGATCAGTTTTCACCACAGGACATGAGAATGCGCAAAGCACTTTTACCGGTAACTGCTGCGGTGTGTCTTTTTTTAATCGGTGTTTTTATTCTTAATATGCAGCTTTGGTATTCCTCCTCGATGGAAACCCTCGGGGGGCCAGATATGCCGCGAAAAATATGGATAACATACTTGATGAAGCTTTCCAGGCAACCCGTACCGCTATGCACATCGCTGAAAAAAAATGCGATTTGGAGGGACAATACCAACTTGGAACCGAAGCTGCGCTCCGACCCCATTTGCGAACGCTGATAATTATTCGACAGGGGAAGGTTTGGTGTACCTCTTTGCCGGGTAATCGGATATTACTTAAGCATATTCCCGTTATAGCTGATACTAATTTACAACTGACTCCCGCAAGCAATACCGAGAATGAAATACCAGTTCTGCTGTATCAAACACGTTTTCACACAGGCCGTATCATCGTCACCATAAGTGGCGTGCATATCCGAGGGGCACTGAATGTCCCGTTAGCGGGAGTAACGTACTCGTTGCTTGTGGGTGACGCAGTACTCGGTTTATTGGGCGATGTGAAACCTGTTGCTGCAAATGCGCAGAAGTTTGGCCAAGTGAATTCCGCGAAATATTCCTTCAGCATCATTTACGCTGAACCACCATTGTTTAGTGCTAAAAGGCTGATCAGGCATGGTTTAGGGATCCTGATTTTTATCCTACTGATATCGCTCGCCGCCGCATATGCCATTGATAAGTATCTGAACAAGAACGATACCCCTGAAGAAACGTTGCGCAGGGCGATAGTAAAAGGAGAGATCGTGCCTTTTTATCAACCTATCGTAAATGGTCGCGAGGGGACGTTACGCGGTGTTGAAGTGCTGGCCCGATGGAAACATCCTAAGGCCGGGTATATTTCTCCTGCTTCCTTCATTCCCGTCGCTGAAAAATCAGGCCTGATAGTGCCACTAACTCAAAGCCTGATGAGGCAGGTCGCGGAAAACATGAACGCCATTGCCAGCAAACTGCCATCCGGCTTCCATGTCGGCATTAACTTCAGCGCATCCCATATCACATCCCCTACATTCGTGCAGGAGTGCCTGCATTACAGGGATAGTTTTAACCGCGATGACCTCAATCTGGTAATCGAAGTTACTGAGCGCGAGCCGTTAGATGTGGATGAAGATCTTGTGCAAAGGCTCAATACCTTGCATGAGAATGGCTTTGTGATTGCGCTGGATGATTTTGGTACGGGCTATTCTGGGCTTTCTTATTTGCATGACCTGCACATTGATTACATTAAAATCGATCAGAGCTTTGTGGGAAGGGTAAATGAGCTTCCCGATTCAACCCGAATTTTGGATTGCGTCCTCGATTTGGCGCGCAAGCTGTCTTTAAGCATCGTTGCAGAAGGGGTTGAAACGAAGGCTCAGCTCGATTATCTCAACAAAAACAACATTGTTTTCCTGCAAGGGTACTATTTCTATAAACCAGTAACCTTCACTGAGTTCGTCATGATTCTGCTGTCAAAGCCTAAAGTGAAGGTTTTTGTCGAATAACTACAAGATAACCTTATTGATCAAAAGTGAGCATGAAATCTGCTTCGGTAGCAAAAATCCGACGATTATCTTTATCGTGAGACAAATCTCAGATTCTGTTAGTTAAAATCTATACCCTTATCGATGTGGTGGTTATTTATGTTTTCATATACAGCAACTGGATAATGGTATGGCAGATATAACATTCGCGATGGAGCGTGATTCAAGTCATAGAGCGGCGAAAAATAAGTTGGATGTGCGAAGCAAAGCGAAGAACACAAATCGCAACCAGCTTGCGATTGCCGCAGTCTTGTTTTTAGGCGGTATCGTCGGGGTTATTGTTTTGGCATTATATCTAATGGTGCAGGAAGGGGTGTTTCTGTATTAATTGTTTAAATATTCTTATATGTTAAAATAAGTTGCTGATTATATCTTGTGTCTTCTTTCAATAATATTCTGCTGGTCGGGGTATTAGTGTGCCCCGACCAGCAGGATCTTATAAAATTAGAACTGATAATTTAAAGATACCCAGTAGTTACGACCAGGGTTTACGTACCCAGTGGTGGATTGCGCCGTTTGATAGTAATCACCTGCGTAAGTACTATTACGCCCCACCTGATACAATTTGACCTCACTAAAGTCTTTATCCAGCACGTTATTAACCGCCGTATTAAGCGTCAGATCTTTGGTCAGCTTATAAGACATCCCCATGTCGACAACGGTCCAGGCTTTTAAATCAGCGCCTTTATCGTCATAGACGGCCTTTTGTACCGCGCTAAGGTTGTCGTAATTTTCGGTAAAGCGTGGGGCTTTGCCGCGATAACGTGCGCTGAGCCAGGCGTTCATATCTTCCGTTGCCTGCCAGTTCAGACGGGCGTTAGCCATATGTTTTGGGGTGTAACTTAATGGCGCGCCTTTATTTTCACCATCTTTTTGCTTGCTCTGAGTGTAGGTGTAGTTGAGAGATAAGGTCAGCACATCCGACCATAGAGGGAAGGTGCTGGCAAATTCAACGCCATCGGTCCTCGCCTTGCCGCTATTGGTATAGCTGTTGGTATTATCATCGATAGAATATGAGACAATTTTATTTTTGTATTCGGTATAGAAGCCGGTAATGTTGGCGTTAAGCCCGGCGTCGTTCTCGTAATACAGCCCGGTTTCGTAGCTGATACTTTCTTCAGGTTTGAGGTCCGGGTTACCGACCGTATTCACCGTTCCCTGCGCGGTTACACCGCTGATCCCGTTATGCAACTGGCTTAGTGATGGTGCTTTATAACCTGTCGTTACGCCGCCTTTGAGGGTCCATTCGTCGGATGCGTCCCAGACCATATAGGCACGCGGGCTGAGATGACCGCCAAAGACATCGTTATGCTCATAGCGTGTTCCTGCGGTTAAGGCCAGCGAGTCGAGAATATGCCATTCATCTTCCGCATAGGCTGCCCACGTTTTTTGATGGAACGTCTCGCCGGTATTGGCCAGTACCACACCATCTTTCATCCGGGCATCCCAGAATTCTCCGCCAAGGGTTAAGAGGTGCGAATCACCTAATGGCGTCAGCAGCACTGAGTCAAGAATGACGTTGGTGTTCTTCAGTTCACGTGCGTCACCGGCCCGGCCAGCGTTCTCTGGCGTGAGTGCGGAAGATACCAATTGCCGGCCTTTGTTTTCGGTTTCATTCCAGCCGAGGGAGGATTTCCAGGTGCCGAACGTTAAGGCTGTATCGTGGCCGAGGGTCACTTTGTTACGCTCATAGCGTAGCGTTTTATCATACCCCCCTGTCAGGTTGCCCAACTGCCCGTCATCGTTGTCATAGCGCTGTCTGGCGGAGTCGAGATCTAACCACAGCGTATTGTTCTCATTGGTTTTCCAGTCGAGGCGCGTGCCAATATTATAGTTTTCCGATTCGGTAGGATAAGGTACGCGGGTGGAGGCGGTATCGCTGAGGGAGGTGACGCTGGAACCCTGACGCTGGGTTGTGCTCCCCCGAACCTGCATATCCAGTACGCCCGCAATCAACGGGCCGCTTGACCAGAAGTTGGCGACCGTACTGTTACCCCATTTATTACTCTCTTGCAGGTTAACGCCGGTATTGATGGAAGTGCTCCATTTATCGGTGCTTTTTTTGGTGATGATATTCACCACGCCACCGATTGCGTCGGACCCATAAAGCGTCGACATCGGGCCGCGGATCACCTCAATATGATCGATTGCCGCCAGCGGGGGCATAAAGCTGGTATTCATGGCAGAGAAACCGTTTGGCGTTACGTCGCTGCTGCCGTTTTGACGAATACCGTCAATCAGGATCAAGGTATAGCTGGCAGGCATGCCACGGATGCTGATCTCCAGACCGCCGGTTTTACCGGTGCTGCTTTCAACATCTACCCCTTCAACAGAACGCAGGGCTTCACCTAAGTCATTATATTTATTGGTTTGTAACTCTTGCTGCGAAATAACAGAGACGCTGGCGGCGGCATTGGTGATTTTCTTTTCATAACCGGAAGCGGTTACCACCATGACATCTTCAGCAAATACCAGGGGGCTGGAAAATCCTAAACAGGACAGAACGACAGAGGCAACAGGTTTTAAACGCATAGTCAAACTTCCTTTGTTAAAAATTCAAAGGCAGTAAGATAATTGATGGAAATAATAATACAAATAATTATCATTACAAATTTACATAACTTGTCACTTCTGGTGTTTTTCTTGAATAAATATACATAAATTGTCATGAATTTTAGATAAGGATTTAGCAGGAAGGGCCAATAGTCCGCATAGGCAATTATTAGTTCGGGATTAATATTCCTGTGAATAAATGGCGAGGGATTAATCTATTTTCTGAGATTCACATCGTACTCATAACGGAGTATCAGAAAAAAGTATGATAATTTTAGAAAATCGTCATACTTTTCTGCGCCGCATCATTTTTTTCATCATTTCGGTCCGCCATAATCCCTTCCCCAGGAGACTGCTTAACGACGGTAAATCGTTATGCGGCATAAAAATAACGTAAATCTGGATAACATAATGATCAAAGGCAAGCTGGCACTGCTTACGTGCGCATTGACTCTCGCATTAACCTCACCACTTCTTGCCGCGCAAAATGCGAGCGAAGGGCAGACGTTAAAACTGGCAATTGGACCAGAACCAACGGAAGGGTTTGACCCGATGCTGGGCTGGAGTCATGGCAGCTATTTGCTTTTGCATGCACCATTATTAAAACAAAATGCAGATATGAGCTGGGGAAACCTGCTGACGGAAAAAGTAGAGACCAGCGCAGACGGCAAAACCTGGATATTGACGTTAAAACCTGACCTTAAATTCTCTGATGGTTCCCCGCTAACCGCTGAAGATGTGGTGTTCACCTATAACAAAGCAGCAAAAAGCGGCGGCAAAATCGACATGGGAAACTTCACCCATGCCAGCCTGAAAGATAACCGTACGGTAGAAATTACGCTGAATAGCCCACAGAGCACCTTTGTGAATGTGCTGGGTTCTTTGGGTATTGTTCCGGCGAAACGGTATGACGAAAAAACATTTGCCAAAAATCCGATTGGCGCAGGTCCTTATCGGCTGGTGAGTTTTCAGCCGGGACAGCAGTTGATCGTGGAGGCTAATCCCTGGTATGCCGGTAAGAAAAATGATTTCAGTAAGCTGGTGTTTGTCTTCCTTGATGAAGATAACGCTTATGCCGCAGCGCGCAGTGGCCAACTGGGACTCGTACGTATCGCGCCGTCGATGGCGGTCGCTCCTCAGCAGACAAATTTGAAACTTTGGGTACGCGATAGCGTGGAAAACCGGGGCATTGTGTTCCCGATGGTTCCTGCAGGTAAAAAAGATGCCAATGGCTATCCGATTGGGAACGATATCACTGCCGATGTTGCCATCAGGCGCGCCATCAACTATGCCATCGACCGTAAGCAGCTTGCCGATCAGGTCATGGAGGGTCATGCGATTCCTGCGTATAGCGCAGTGCAGGGGCTGCCATGGCAGGGGCAATCCGTTGCGTTCAAAGATGGTGATAGCGAAAAAGCACGTACGATTCTGGAAGAAGCCGGCTGGAAGGTAGGTAAAGATGGCGTGCGAGTGAAAGACGGCAAAGAGGCTCGACTGACTTTATGGTACGCCAGCGGTGACAGTACGCGCCGGGATTTAGCCGAAGCTGTTCGCGCAATGCTGGAACCGGTGGGCATTCAGGTATCACTACAGTCAGGAAGCTGGGAAACCGTTGAACGTCACATGCATGCGAACCCGACGTTATTTGGTTGGGGAAGCCTGGATCCGATGGAGCTTTTCCATCATTACAGTAATCAGGCCGCGGGCGTGGAATATTACAACCCAGGTTATTACAGCAATCCTGTTGTTGAACAGCATCTTAAACAGGCTATCGACGCCCCAGACTGGCAAAAAGCGTTGCCTTTCTGGCAACAGGTGGAGTGGGATGGTAAGCAAGGGGCTGGCGTGCAGGGCGATGCTGCCTGGGCATGGCTGCTGAATATTCAGCACACTTATCTGGCAAATCCGTGTATTGATTTAGGCAAAGGCGCACCGGAGATTCACGGTAGCTGGTCACTGCTCAATAATCTGGACGAATGGACCTGGACCTGCCGTTGATGAAGTCTGTTGTGGGCCATTTTCTACGGCTGATTGTGCTATTAGTGCTGGTTGCGGCTGGCACTTTTGTGCTGCTCAGTTTTTCTCCAGTCGATCCGATTCGCGCTTATATCGGCAACGATCTCCTGCACGTGCCGCCGGAACAATATGCGCGGATCGCTGCTCGCTGGGGATTGGACCAGCCGCTATGGGAGCGTTTTGGTCACTGGTTTGTTCGTGTATTGCAGGGCGATCTCGGCTATTCCATGTTGTTTAATGCGCCGGTTGCCAGCGTGATCAAGGAACGCTTTTCCACCTCGTTTGCGCTGCTTGGCGGCGCGTGGCTACTCTCCGGCATATTGGGAACGGCAATGGGATTTGTCGCGGGTCGCTACCTGAATCGATGGCCGGACAAAGCAATCTGTCGCCTCAGCTATCTGCTTTCTTCGCTGCCGACCTTCTGGATTGGCATGTTGCTGCTGGCGTTATTTGCCGTGCGCTGGCCGGTATTTCCGGTCTGCTGCGCGTGGGAGCCGGGCAACAGCGGCGATATGGCGACGCTGACCGAGCGTCTGCGTCATCTGGTGCTTCCCGTTTGCGCGCTCAGTTTGCTGGGGCTGGGGCAAATTACGCTTCACACGCGGGAAAGCATCGCCAGCGTAATGAAAAGCGAATTTGTCCGTTTTGCGCGTTCCCAGGGAGATAAAGGCTGGTCACTGTTACGTCATCAGGTTCTGCGTCATGCAATTACGCCTGCGCTGTGTTTGCAGTTTGCCTCACTGGGAGAACTGTTGGGAGGTGCACTATTGGCCGAAAAAGTCTTTGCTTATCCAGGACTGGGGCAGGCCACTATTGATGCCGGGTTACGCGGCGATCTGCCGTTACTGATGGGGATTGTGTTGTTCAGTACCGTACTGGTATTCATTGGCAACTCGCTGTCTACCTGGCTTGTCCGTATGTTGAACCGTGCTCTGGAGCGACCTGATGCTCTATAACCCGACGCCGACGCTAATTCGTCTTTTGTTCTCTTTTAGCTGCCTGTTATTCATTGCAGTGTATGGTGCCGCAATGCTGGATAACCCGTTGAGCGTTAATCTGCTTGCCCGTCATCTTCCACCTGATGCGATGTACTGGTTTGGCACCGATAACCTCGGTCGCGATCTGTGGATCCGTTGTTTTCAGGGGGCACTAACCAGTCTGCAAATTGGTATTGGTGCGGCGTTGTGCAGTGGCTTGATTGCGTTAATGATGGCGGCGGTTTCGCGCATACATCCGCGTCTGGATGTGCTTATGCGTCTGATTACTGATGCCATGCTATCGATGCCGCATCTGCTGTTGCTTATTTTGATCTGTTTTACGTTGGGCGGCGGGAAAAACGGGGTAATCATGGCGGTTGCACTAACGCACTGGCCGCGTCTGGCGCTGATCCTGCGTGCTGAAGCGCAGCGCGTGGCCCACAGTGACTATCTGACGTTGACCTGGCGTCTGGGACACGGCCATTTTTACTGCTGGCGGCATCACTATCTACCAGCGTTGTTACCCCAGTGGTTAACCGGGACATTGCTGATGTTTCCCCATGCGGTGTTACACAGCGCGGCGTTAAGCTTCCTCGGTTTTGGACTGGCACCGCATGAACCGTCGCTGGGCCTGCTGCTGGCGGATGCGCTGAGGTTTATCAGTCATGGTGATTGGTGGTTAGTGCTGTTTCCAGGACTGATGCTGTTCAGTCTGGTGATGTTATTCGATCAGCTCGCAAGGGCGGTGCATCGTTTATGGTTACGAGGTGACGCATGTTGAGTTTAAGGCAGGTCTCGCTGGACGTGGCGCGTTATCGCTGGTACGGCGCGAAAAACTGGTCTTCGCTGTTGCAGGATATCTCTTTCGACGTAGCGCCTGGTCAGATGGTGGCGCTAGTTGGGGGAAGTGGGGAAGGTAAGAGCCTGTTGCTGCAATGTCTGCTCGATCTCTTACCAGACAATTTGCGTTTCAACGGCGTTATTACCCTGGAAGGTAAAGCGCTGGGCAGTGATGATATTCGCAAATGTCGTGGCAATACCTTCAGCTACGTCCCACAAGGTATTCAGGCACTTAACCCGCTGCTCTCGATTGAAAAACATCTGCGCAGGGCATGCCAGCTTTCTGACCAGCAGTGGAATGCCGGAAAAATTGAACGATTGCTCCAGCGTAGTCGACTGGAAAGTCGCGTATTAGATGCTTTTCCGCGTCAGCTTTCAGGCGGTATGGCAAAACGTGTTCTGGCTTGTCATGCGTCTCTGAGTCAGGCTCGCTATATTCTGGCGGATGAAATTACCGCCTGGCTTGATGCACCTCTCGCTAATCAACTGCTTGAACAGTTGCGTGAGCAATGTGAGCAAGGGGCTGGTGTTTTGTGGGTAACGCATGACCTCACGCTGGCGGCCCGCCATGCGGATCGTATTGTCGCACTGCATCAGGGAAGGGTGTCGGATAACGTCAGCCGGGAACAGCTGTTACGCGGAGAGATTAGCGAACACCTGCAACGACAATGGCGGGCACTGCCTGAAAGAAATCAACTTTTTGGAGAGCGCGATGCTGTGCTGTCGTGATGTAACAATCCGTCAGGGGGAAAAGGTTCTGTGGCAAAATCTGACCTTTTCTCTACGCCCTGGAGAACGTATTGGGATTTGTGCGCCCAGTGGAACTGGCAAAACGACGTTGGGACGCGTGCTGGCGGGCTGGCAGAAACCAACTTCCGGTGACATTCTGATTGATGACCAACCGTTGCCGATGCACCAGTATTGTCCGGTGCAACTGGTGCCACAGCATCCAGAATTAACTTTTAACCCCCGACGCAGCACCGGTGATGCGGTGCATGATGCATGGCGACCGGATGCTGCAATGCTTACCCGTCTTCACATCAATCCAGAGTGGTTAACCCGCCGTCCCGGACAACTTTCAGGTGGTGAACTGGCGCGAATTGCTTTACTTCGCGCGCTGGACCCGCGGACACGTTTTCTTATTGCCGATGAAATTACAGCCCAGCTTGATCCTTCTATTCAACGGGATATCTGGGCGCTGCTGCTTGAAGAATCTCAGCGTCGGCCATTGGGTATGCTCATTATCAGTCATCAGCAGGCGCTGCTTGATCAGATCTGCACGCGAGCGCTACTCTCTTAGGTCTCTTTCGCATTTCAGGCAAATAACTAACGTGATCGTAAAAACTATCGCTGTGGCTGCGCTAATGTACGGGGCGGGGGCTTTTGCAGCACATGCTTCCATTCAGGTGGGTTTTTCACCGGAAGGGTCGGCTCGGGCTTTAGTGCTGGATTCAATTAACCATGCGCAGCACAGCATCGATATGATGGCTTATTCATTTCAGTCTGCAGATATTGTTCAGGCCCTGGTAAACGCTGAAAAGAGAGGCGTAGTGGTTCGGGCTGTTATCGATAAGAAACGTAACCAGGGCAAGGTTAGCCAGAAGGCCATCGCGTTTGCTGCCGCGAATGGGGTTGATGTGCAACTGGATGGTCACTACCACATCCAGCATGACAAGGTAATGATTATTGATGGCGACACGCTGGAAACCGGTTCGTTCAACTTTGCCAAATCCGCAGAATTTGCCAACTCTGAAAATGTGTTAGTTATTCGTGACGAACCTGCCGTTGTTGCGCAGTATCAGGCCCATTTTGACAGCCGTTGGAAAATCGCGCACCAGAGCGGTTAAATGCTTCACAACGCCGTTGATTTAAATGTGATGTTATATTATAACATTTCACTCGCAAATGATTTGAGGGTGAAATTTTGGCTATTCGTTTTAAAAAACTGACAATCGCTCTGGGGATGCTTTTAGTCAGTAGTTCGGTTCTGGCGCATGGTCATCATTCCCATGGTGCGCCAATGAGTGAAGCAGAACAAAAGGCGTCGGAAGGGGTATTTGATGATAACCAGGTGCAGAACAGGGCGCTGACCGACTGGGATGGCATGTGGCAATCTGTTTATCCGTATCTGGTCAGCGGCGAACTTGACCCAGTATTCAAAAAGAAAGCGGAGAAAGATAAAAGCAAAACGGCAGAACAAATCAAAGCGTATTACCGTACAGGCTATGCAACCAACGTAGACACTATCGGTATTGAAAATGGCGTGATGGAGTTTCATACCGGGAATCAGGTTGCATCATGTAAATACGACTACGCCGGATATAAAATCCTGAATTATAAATCAGGCAAGAAAGGTGTACGGTATCTGTTTGAGTGTAAAGCTGCTGACAGCAAAGCGCCTAAATATGTGCAATTTAGCGATCATATTATCGCGCCGCGTAAATCGAGCCACTTCCATATCTTTATGGGAAATACCTCGCAGGCAGCCTTGCTTGAAGAGATGGAAAACTGGCCTACCTACTACCCTTATCAGTTGAAGGGAGAAGAGGTTGTGGATGAGATGCTGCACCATTAATCCGGGCTAACCTTATCTGTACACACCCGTCACCAGTGGCGGGTTTTTTAATTCATAACCTTCTCTTTCCATCACCCGATGCATTCGTTAGCATATTGTATCGCAGCAAGTGCATGTGTTTTTTCAGGAAGAGGTTAACGTGTTCGCAGAGTATGGAGTTCTGAATTACTGGACGTATCTGGTGGGAGCCATTTTTATCGTGTTGGTACCGGGGCCAAATACGATATTTGTGTTGAAGAACAGCGTCGGTCGGGGAGTGAAGGGTGGTTATCTCGCCGCAAGCGGTGTGTTTATCGGTGATGCCGTGTTGATGTTTTTGGCCTATGCCGGTGTTGCCGCATTGATCAAAACAACGCCCGTTTTGTTCAACATCGTTCGCTATCTTGGCGCGTTTTATCTGCTGTACCTCGGTGCGAAGATCCTGTATGCGACACTGAAATCGAAAGCAAGCGATGCTGCGGCCGAGGAAGTCCCGTTTGGCGCTATTTTTAAGCGAGCATTAATTCTGAGCCTGACGAATCCCAAAGCTATTTTGTTTTATGTTTCGTTCTTTGTGCAGTTTATTGATGTCAATGCACCGCACTCAGGGCTGTCATTCTTTATTTTGGCCATTACGCTTGAAGTAGTGAGCTTTTTCTATCTGAGCTTCCTTATTTTCTCCGGCGCGTTCGTGACACAGTATATTCGCACGAAGAAAAAACTGGCCAAAGTGGGTAATTCCCTAATCGGCCTGATTTTCGTTGGTTTTGCCGCTCGTCTGGCCACGCTTCAGTCGTGATGCTATCGGCCCGCTGGTTGCGGCGGGCCTTCAATATGACGCTTTGCTTTTCAGTTGTAATTGTAGGGTTATAACCAATAAATGGTATTTTAAATGTATATTTTGAGGCGTACCTTGTGTACAGCAGCGATTCAATAAGACTCGCTGGTTGTCGACTGGAAAAGGGAAGAAAAATGCTTCAAATTCCACAGAATCATATCCATACACGCTCTACACCATTCTGGAACAAAGAAACTGCGCCTGCCGGAATTTTCGAACGCCACCTTGATAAAGGAACTCGTGCCGGGGTTTATCCACGACTTTCTGTTATGCAGGGGGCGGTCAAATATCTCGGATACGCCGATGAACACAGTCCGGAGCCAGTAGAGGTGATGGTTATTGAAGCCGGTCAGTTTGGCGTTTTTCCGCCGGAAAAATGGCATAACATCGAAGTGATGACCGACGACACTTACTTTAATATCGATTTTTTCGTTGCCCCGGAAGTTCTGATGGAGAGTGCAAATCAACGAAAAGTCGTGCGCACCGGCAAGGAGTAAATCATGGGCAAAGCAACCTATACCGTAACCGTGACCAATAACAGTAACGGTGTTTCTGTTGATTATGAAACAGAAGCACCGATGACATTACTGGTGCCGGATGTGGCAGCAGAAGTGGTCAAAGACTTGGTCAATACCGTTCGTTCGTACGATACCGAGAATGAGCATGAAGTCTGCGGATGGTAGGCGTTAAATACTCTTACTGATTGAATACACAGAATTTTAATGTACTAACCGCACAGCGTTTTGACGGCGCCGTGCGGTTTTTTTATTTGTGTTGAACGTAGTGATGTCCGAAAAAAGATTTCTTAAGAATACCTTAAGAAATTCGCATTGAATGCTAATTGTCGATCATTCACAGGAGTTATGATCGCAAAACAGTAACAATACAGAACATCGCGCTTATGAAACTGAATACCCAAATTACATTCCCCACACTTATTCTAGGACTGGTCATTGTGGCGATCCCGTTCACCGCGAACTGGAATCTTCCGCTGCTTAACGGCACTGTCGTCAGATGGATCGAAAATGGGCAGGCGCTATGGCTACTGTTTGGTGCCGTATTTACCCTTGGCTATATCCGGCCTTTATCACGCCCTGAAGGCGAGAAGCAATTTTGGCTTTGGGCAGCCGTGTGGTGGTTGGTATTGCTGGGGAGAAGCACCAGTTGGGGCCGTGACTATTTCCCGGAGCAGCCTAAACTTCTGTTCAGAGCTATCTCTGTTGTAATGATTTCCATGATTATTCTGCCGGTGCTGTTGTCGAAGCGCTTACGCCTGGATATTGTCCGACGCGTGCGTAATGAACCGCTACCGCTCTGGCTGCTGGCGATCACCGCCTGCGCATTTTTGATTTCCGATACGGTAGAGCATCATCGTCTGCTGGCTCCCATCTTCCTGCACAATGTCCAATATGGCGATATGATTGAAGAATTGTACGAACTGCCGTTTATGGCTGGCCTGTTTCTGATGAACCTCGGTTTTATGCAGCGGGATATGCAGGAGGAATCTGCCTCCATCCGCTTCAGTGAACCACACCTGGTAAAGTAATGAGATAAAACCTGAGTCTGGGTATCCAGACTCAGGTGGCGATGCTGGGGAATTACGCAATGGCCTCACATAAGCGCGATTTCATGTCGCTATACGATTGAGCGGCATACTTTTCAGCCCATCTCTGATCGCTAATGTGCTCGATATTTACGGCACAATATTTGGTTTCCGGCGTTTTCGAGATTGGATCGAGGTTATCCTGGGTCAACTCGTTGCATGCACCAATCCACCATTGATAGGTCATATACACCGTTCCGGAATTGATACGCTCGGATACATCCGCACGGCTGATGACCTTACCCCGACGCGAGCTGACCCACACCAGATCACGATGACGGATACCGAGTTTTTCGGCATCATGGGTATTGATTTGCACATATCCTGGTTCATCAGCCAACGCTTGTAACGCTGCGCAGTTACCGGTCATCGAGCGACAGGAGTAATGCCCAACTTCACGCACGGTACACAGTACCAGCGGATAATTGTCATCCGGAACTTCTGCGGGCGCTCGCCACGGTGCGGCAAACAGTTTGCCTTTGCCGTTGGCGGTATCAAACTGGCTGTGCGCGTAAAGGTACGGCGTACCAGGACTATCGAGATCGGGGCACGGCCACTGAACATGCCCCATTTCCCCCATTTTCTCATAGGTCACGCCGTAGAACAGCGGGCACAGCTCGCGCATCTCATCCCAGATTTGCTGGTTATTTTGATACTGCATCGGGTAGCCCATTTCGCTGGCCAAAAGGCTGATGATCTCCCAGTCACGTTTCACATCAGCGGTGGGCTCAATCGCTTTCTCAAAACGCTGGAAGCCGCGATCGGCGCAGGTAAATACGCCGCCATGTTCGCCCCATGAGGTGGCGGGCAGGAGGACGTCGGCCATTTCCGCTGTCTTAGTCATGAAGATGTCTTGCACGACGATAAAATCGAGCGCGTTAAACCCTTCCCGAACCAGGCCCAGGTCGGCCTCGGTTTGCAGCGGATCCTCTCCCATGATGTAGTAGGCTTTTATTTTGCCTTCGAGAGCCAGATGCGGAACTTCAGTGATGCGCGTTCCAACCTTGTCATCCATCTGATTAACGTCAATGCCCCATGCGCTGGCGAATTTTTCCCTGACGGCGGAATCGGTCACGTCCTGATACCCCGGGAACTGGTTAGGTAGTACCCCCATATCGCACGCACCCTGCACGTTATTTTGCCCGCGCACCGGACCAACGCCGACGTTAGGGCGACCCAGATTCCCGGTCAACAACGCCAGGCTCGACAAACCGCGAACCACATCAACGGCCTGACCAAACTGGGTGACGCCCATCCCCCACATTACGGTTGCCGATGGTGCTGCGGCAAATGTACGCATTGCCTGACGAACCTGCTGTGCGGGAACGCCGGTCAAATGTTCAACGGCTTCAGGCGCATAGTCCTTAACGGTTTCCCAGTATGTTTCCAGCCCTTCCGCATGCTTTTGCACATACTCGCGATCGTAGAGTTGCTCTTCGATAAGAACATGGCCGAAGGCATTAACCAGCGCCATGTTGCAACCGTTTTTCAACTGCAAATGTTGGTCAGCAATACGGGCGGTTTCAATACGACGTGGGTCGCAGACAATGATTTTTGCGCCGTTCTGGCGAGCTTTAATTACCCGGCGGGCTACGATTGGGTGTGAGTCGGCGCAGTTATAACCAAAGATCAGCAGGCATTTTGAGTTTTCAATGTCGCTGATGGAATTGCTCATGGCGCCATTGCCTAACGTTTCTTGTAACCCGGCAACGGAAGGACCGTGACAGACGCGGGCGCAACAATCGACATTATTGGTATGAAGTACGCCACGTGCGAATTTTTGCATCACGTAGTTAGTTTCATTTCCGGTTCCCCGGGAGGAGCCGGTGGTCATGATGGCGCGAGGACCATAGGCTTTTTTGATTTCAGACAGGCGTTTTGCGGTGTAACGAATGGCTTCATCCCAGCTAACGGGCGTGAATTTGCCACCTTTTTCATAACGGATCATCGGGCGAGTCAGACGGGGAGTCAGGAGGCGAGTGTCGTTAAGAAAGTCCCAACCATAATAGCCTTTCAGGCATAACTGATTTTGGTTCGTTACACCCTCTGCGGCTTCGGCGCGGATGATTTTGTTATTTTCGACAACAAGCTTGAGCTTGCACCCGGCCCCACAGTATGGGCAAACACTGGTGATTTTTTTCATCAATAACAGACCTGTTAAATGCTGAAATAGCGCGAATTGTAGACGCAGCCGCGCGATAAGCACCGCGGACTACGATTTGTCGTAGCGACGGGTTGTTTAAGCATAAAGTGTGCCAGAAGTGAAAACCCAGCAATAACGGGGCTGACGGCAAAAGAGTTAAGCATAATGACTGACGATTCGACATTAATGACGAGGAGCGGCAAAAATTTAGCCTGCCGGTCAGCAGTCATAACCTTATGAAACATCGGAAAAAGATGAAAATATGAAGTGATGACGATCACAAATTTTAATTTTTCAGCGCTATGCTATGCTTTTATACAACGAGTGAATCGTTAATTTAAAAACATAAGTGAGGAAAATTATGGGCATTATTTCATGGGTGGTTTTCGGTCTTATCGCTGGGATTTTGGCAAAATGGATTATGCCGGGTAAAGATGGCGGCGGATTCTTTATGACCATTATCTTAGGGGTTGTTGGTGCGGTAGTGGGTGGCTGGATCAGTACCTTCTTTGGTTTTGGTAAAGTTGATGGTTTCAACTTCGGCAGTTTCGTCGTAGCGGTTATCGGTGCGATTGTGGTATTGTTTATCTACAGAAAAATCAAAAGCTAAGTAAACATACAGACAATAGGGGCCACTGATAAGTGGCCTTTATTTTGGTTACCACCACCCCAGTTCCGTGCCCAGAACCACGATGATCGCCACGCCAATCATAATAATCGTTGTTTTTTTCATCGTTATGCTCCCGGCGCAGCGTAGCCGCCAATAAAAAACCAGGATAAGAAAACGACAGCGGAAATGAAAATAATGACAGGGAAAATAATACCGAGTCGCATACGATTATCTACCAGAGTTATTTAAAGACGAGCCAGCATAGCAGGGCTTAATGTACGACAAAAGGGGTTTTATCCTGACGCTTTTTATCCTGATACATTGCGCTGTCTGCAAGATGAAGCGCACAGTTTACATCAGTCTCCAGCGGATCAATTTCCACCACACCCAGACTGGCACCAGGATAATACAGATGAATGTCACCCAGGTGGTAGTCACCGCAAATCTGCTGTTGCAGCTGATTTTTCACCTGCTGCAGACGCATAAGCTGATCAAGTTCATCTTCCGCTGACAGGCGAACGACTAAAAATTCGTCACCGCCCAGTCGACCGAGAATGTCATTATCATTACATTCACGGAGCAGGCGCTGCCCAATCTGGATCAGGAACTGGTCACCAACCTCGTGGCCAAAGCGGTCATTGATCAATTTGAAATCATCCAAATCGATATAGGCGACAACTATCTTCTGCCTGAGGTGACGGGCAAGCGAAAAAAGGGTCTCCACATTTTCAAAAATTGCGCGCCGATTCGGTAACCCTGTCAGGGCATCAGTGTAGGAGTGAGCAATCAGCGCGGCGTTCGCTTCACGTAACTGAGCAACCAGCGACTCTTTTTGAATCGACTGGGCGATCAGACCGGCAAACAGATGTAATACTTGTTCTCCACGTTGGCTCAATGCCTGCTGCTGGCGACTGGTAGCGCAGAGCGTTCCGTAAAACGTTCCGTCGGGAAGATGAACGGGAGTGCTCAGAAAGGTGGTGATGTCCAGTGCGCGAGCGGCGGTACATTCCGGCCAGCGTGCGGGCACGTTGTCACTGTACAGACAGTTTTCCTCAATAGCGCGTTTGCACAGCGTTTCATCCCACGGCACGGATAGCCCTTCGGGGATCTGCATTTGGCGGCTATTACGCGCATACAGAATATGCTGCAGACGGGCATCCAGATCGACCTTGGTCAGGTAGGTCGATTCCATCTCAGTCACCATCTCCAGCATCTCCAGAAGTTGCCGAACCAGACTTTCAACAGACTGCTCCGTGGCTAAGGATTGTGAGACTCTGGCAAGGATCATGTCCGACATGAGATGTAAATGCTCCTGAGTAATGACTGGGCTGACGTTGCCCGCATGATAGAACATCAAGGTGAAAGATGAAACACGCCATCCAGCTCAGAATGTAAACATAAAATGGATAGCTGGCAGGAAAACATGGAGATAGATGGAAAGTCGGGGTAACCTGCCAGGATAAGGTTTTTAACAGGAGTAAATATGAAACTGGCATCTATTGTTTTGCCCGGCTTGCTGGTGCTGGCGGGGTGTACCACGGAACCGGAAGCGCCTGTGCCACCGAAAGTTGGCATGGCGAATCCAGCATCGGTGTATTGCGAACAAAAGGGCGGCTCGTTGATTGCGGTGCAGACTCCGCAAGGTGTTAAGTCTGACTGCAAACTACCCAACGGGGAAGTGATTGATGAATGGTCACTCTGGCGTAGAGATCATCCGGCAACGGCCAAGTAATATGCGGTCAGCATTGACGTAGCCACTCAGCGAGCACCAGCGCGTGGTTTTGCTGGGTATTCTTCGCCGCATACAGTAGCGTTAAGGTTTGCTGCTGGGCAATCTCTGCGAGGCGCTTTCCTTCCTGCTGCTGTTGGGCCAGCTCTGCGCGATATTGTTCGGAAAAGTGTGAAAAATCGATCAGTTCTGCGTGGAATGCTTTGCGCAATTCAGAGGATGGCGTCAGCGTTTTATTCCATTCGTTGAAAGCAAGGTCAGTCTTTTTTATCCCGCGTGGCCACAACCGGTCGACCAACACGCGATAACCATCGCTTTTTTCTGCCGGGTCATACACGCGTTTACACTGAATCTTCATCTCTTCATCCGCTCCTTTCAGCTACCGCTCAGGTATTTATCATCAACTTTATTACGGTTAAATAAGATCGTAAAACGTGACCATTATAGCATTTTGCCCGCCCTGACTCCCAATTTAAGGGATTGTGATACCACTAAAAAGTCGGTAGGCTGAGGCTCCTTATGCTGTCCCTTATTGTCAGGACACAAGGAAAGCTTAATGGAAATTTCCCCAATTAAAGATACGCTTCGCATTGCGCTGGTGGGCGATTACAGCCCCGATATTGTGGCGCACCAGGCTATTCCCCTTGCTATCGATGATGCTGCCGCCGTCCTGGAATTGGTGGCTGATTATGACTGGCTAACTACATCTGATATCAACAGCAGTGAGGACTTGATTGGCTATGATGCCATCTGGGTCGTTCCAGGCAGTCCATATCGCCATCTTGAAGGGGCGCTGATAGCGATACGCTACGCGCGTGAAAACAGCATCCCGTTCCTGGGGACCTGCGGCGGCTTTCAACATGCGATTCTGGAGTACGCCCGCAACGTGCTGGGCTGGAGCGATGCCGCCCACGCCGAGACGGACACCACGGGTCGGATGGTGATAGCACCATTGACCTGCTCGCTGGTAGAAAAAACGGATGATATTGAGCTGCGGGCCAATACGCTGATTGCCAAAGCCTACGGGCGGGATGTTATCACCGAGGGATATCACTGCAACTATGGCGTATCGGAGGATTTTGCCGCCGAGCTTGAAAGCGGCGATCTTCGGGTGACCGGTTGGGATGAGGCTGGTGATATTCGTGCCATTGAGCTGGTGACGCATCCATTTTATGTTGGCACGCTCTTTCAGCATGAACGCGGAGCGCTGGCGGGAAAACCCGTACCGTTAGTTCAGGCGATGCTGCGCGCCGCGCGCGGATAAAAAAACGGGCAGGTTGTTCACGAACCTGCCCTGTGCATTATGCGCTCGCGATCTCCCGATTGCGCCCCGCGCACAAACCAAATACCGCCATCAGCATCGCTAACACGGCGACCCCGCCAAGAGGAATCAGCCAGCTATCGTTGAGGTCGTGAATTTTCCCCATCAGTGGTGGTCCGCAGGCCGCCAGTAAATATCCGACAGACTGTGCCATGCCGGAGAGGGCAGCAGCCTGATGCGCTGAGCTTGCGCGCAGGCCAATAAAGGTCAAGCCGAGGATCATCGTCGCGCCCGAGCCAAAGCCAAACAGAATGGTCCATAGCAATGCCTGATCGGGCATTATGGCGAATCCCGCCGCGCCGACGGCGCACATTAATGAAACCAGAGCGGCGATGGCGCGCTGATCCTTAAATCTGTTCAGGACGAGAGGAATCAATAATCCCGGCGCGGCGGTCGCCAGCTGCAGTAAACCATGCAGCGAACCGGCCTGCGCCTCGCTGTAACCGTGGCTGATCAAAATGGCGGGCAACCAGCCGATGATGACGTAGTAGATAAGCGAATTGATCCCCAGAAACAGCGTCACCTGCCAGGCGAGGCTGGAGCGCCAGATCGCGCGGGAATGCAGAGCGCGCGAGTTGCTCAAGCTGGCATTGGCCGTCTGGCGGCATTGGGGTAACCAGATAATCAGCGCCAGCAGCGGAAAGGCCATCAGTACCATCAGCGCGCCGCGCCAGCCAAACCCGTTCAACGCCAGCGGTACCACAATGGCGGAACCCAGTGCCGCTGCTGCGCCCATGGTCAGCGAGTATGCGCCAGTGAGTTTCGCCACATGCTGAGCAAAATCACGCTTAATCAGTCCGGGTAAAAGCACATTTCCCAATGCGATTCCGCAACCAATGATAGCGGTGCCGCTAAACAGGAACCCTGGTGAGGGCAGCGAACGTATCGCAATACCCACGCAAATCAGTAGCATAGCAACAAACAGGCTGCGTTCGATACCCCAACGGCGCGCAACGGCGGCAGCCAGAGGTGAAACCAGTGCGAAAGCCAGCAGTGGCAGGGTGGTCAGAAGCCCCGTCTGGGCGGTGCTCAGACCGTAGTCGGCGCGAATTGCATCCAGCAACGGGGCAGCACCGGTAAAGGTGACGCGCAATGTGGTGGCAATCATCAGGATCCCCGCAATCAGCAACGCTGCGTTCTTGCCACGGGAGGAAGGTGTATTTGTCATTTTTTTCTCATATCGTCAGGCGAGGCGATACCTTAGCGTTTTTACTCAATGGATAAATCAAGCTAAAATGACAGTTTATCGCTTAAATCGGACATTTTTATGTTAGGACTGAGGCTGGATGGATACGAACCCGATCTTCACCACGATGCGGCGGTGGCGTTTTGTATTCAGGCCCGGGAAGATGAACTTTTCAGTCCGCTGCATCAGCACCGTAAAGGCCAGTTGATTCTGGCACTGCATGGCGCGATCACCTGTGAGGTTGAGAATGCTATGTGGATGGTGCCCCCGCAATATGCGGTGTGGATCCCCGGTGAAATTCCACACAGCAACCACGTTACCGTTGGCGCACAATTGTGCTTTTTGTTTATTGAGCCGCAGGCCGTCGTGATGCCCGATCGTTGCTGCACGCTGAAAATTGCTCCGTTGTGCCGGGAGCTTATTCTGGCGCTGGCATCCAAAACGGATGCCCAACGGCTGGAGCCGGCAACCCAGCGGCTGACGCAAGTGTTGTTTGATGAACTGCCGCAGCAACCCCAGGAGCAAATGCAGTTGCCGGTTTCCGATCACCCGAAAATTCGCAGAATGGTCGCAACGATGGCGAGAGAGCCTGCACAATGGCAGACGTTGGGGCAATGGGCCAGCGTATTTGCGATGAGTGAACGTAACCTTGCTCGCCTGGTCGTCAAAGAAACGGGGTTGAGTTTTCGCCGCTGGCGTCACCAGCTCCAGCTGATTCTGGCGCTGCAGGCGTTGATTGATGGCCGCAATGTACAACAGGTCGCGCAAATGCTCGGGTACGATTCGACCACGGCATTTATCACTATGTTCAAAAAAGGCCTGGGACAGACGCCAGGCCGTTATCTGAACGGGCTGGCTACTGCTTACCAACAATCAATGAGACCAGACCTGCCGCAATAAGCGGCCCCACTGGCACACCGCGAAACAGCGCCACGCCCAGTACCGTGCCCACCAGTAAACCAGCAACAAGCTGAGGCTGGCTGCCCATTAGCGTAACGCCGCGTCCGCCAAGCCAGGAGACAAATACCCCAACGGCAATAGCAACCAGTGATTTCCAGTTCACAAAGGAGTGGATGAGCGTGGAGGGCGGTAGCGTTCCGCTGGCGATCGGCGCCATGACGCCAATGGTCAGAATTATAATCCCGACGGTCAGGCCCTGTTTTTCAATCCAGGGAAAGAAGGTATTCAGTGGGGTAACACGGACAATAATCAGCACCAGAATTGAAACAGCGACAGTGGTGTTGTGGCTGACAAAGCCCAGAGCTGCCAGTCCGAGCAGGATCAGCAGAGTGACATCAAACATCGTAGTTTCCTTGCCAAAAGAAAAAATAAGCCTGCTTACTGTACGCGTAAATGCGTGACGGAACAGGCTTTTTTTAATGATTATGATTTTTTTGGGCTAACGCACGAAGCGATGTTTTTTACTGCTAACTTGTGCAGTTATTGTTCTCTGCGGAACGGGATTAATTCCGGTTGCGCGATGCGCAGGTAATCTGCGGTATCCATGATCACAGATTTTTCCAGCATTCCGGCATTGAACGCAATTTCATTAAAACGCTCAAACAACAGCGGGTCGGCGACCAGCTTGAGGTTCGGATGAAAACTGAACGGTGGGATAGCGCCAAATACGCAGCCAGTCAGTTCATCCACCTCCGCCGGGCTGGCAAGTGACGCTCTCAACCCGCCAATATGGCTGGCCAACAGGCTCAGGTCGGCCTGCTGATCGGCAGAGAGGATCGCCAGGACATGCTGATTGACGCCGTTGCCTTTTACTTTGCAGACCAGCGCTTTTGCACCCTGACCCAGTGCGGTACCGCGAATTTCAGAGACAGCTTCACATTTGCCTACGGCTTCATGGCTGACTACGCGGTAGGTCGCACCGTGTTCTGACAACAGGGAGATTAAACGCTGGTGCGTTGCGTTACCTTTGTTTACTTCCGTCATGACTTACTCCTGGTACAACAATGAAAATCCTGTCAGAAAAATAATTACGCATCGGTGCGTTTTTTCTGTTTGTTCAGGTAGAGCTGTGCATCAGATGCTTTGTAGGCATCATCAATGGTGTCGTTTGGCTGCATATTATAAATCCCGACAGAGAAGCTGATTGATCTATCTTGCGCAATAATTTGTAAGTTATAGCGAATCCTCTCCAGCAGGCGGGGCGTTAATTCACTGGGGTGATCGATGAGGATAATGCAAAACTCATCGCCGCCGAGGCGGATGGCATAGTCGCTTTTGCGAATGGACGTTTGAATAGCTTTGGCCAAAATGGTGATAATGCGATCGCCTTCCTTATGCCCCAACGTATCATTAATAACTTTTAGTTTGTCGCAATCAATGGCGATAAAGGTCACGAGCGTTCCTGTGTTCACCAACTGTTGCAAACGCTGCTCAAGCGCTGGCGTTAAAATTTTACGGTTGTAGAGCCCTGTCATCGCATCACTGACATTTTCCCGTGTGACGTTGTGATACAAGCGAAAATGCGTTCTGACCATATTCAGCAGCAATATCGTTGCCAGTAGATAGAAGGCGAATATCTTCCAGGACGAGACAATAAAGTACATAACATCAAGTGAGAGGGTGATACGTATACCGCCAGGTATGTCCTTCTCATAGTGAACATAGCGGAACAGATCGGTTTCACTTTTGTGAACGAGGATCTCTTTACCTGAACTGGTGTCAGAGACCATTACGTTAAGATAACGCCAGACGAGAGGGCGGTCGCTGGTATAGAAAATATTCTGTAAATTCTCTTTATTAATATCCACCATCACCACGCCTTTTAGCTTATTGGCGTAGTAAACCGGTGTTAAAAAGCTCATCACCTTTTTCTCGGTCAGGTTATCTTCATAAATACTGGAGATCACCGTGCGGCCAGTAAAAATACCGTCAATATCATTCTGGTCGATTCCCAACGTACCTTTTTGCAAAAACGACCAGTTGTGTATCGCAAATTTCCGCGAGTCGATCACATCATAGAAATAAACGTAGTTATTTTTGAGATCGACGTAATATCGAAATTTATACTCCAGCGTCCCTAATCCCTGACCGTAATCTTTCTGCTGGCGATTAACATTGACCGCCCGGTCAAAAGAGGGCAGCAGAAAAATGTCATCAAGCTGTTCGCTACATTTTGTTGAGGTGGTCTGCAACGTACCGTGTAATGGCAGATAGTTGCGCTTAGTGAGATTGAGCCCATGAGTGCCGTTAACGCTGTCGAAAGCGTTGCAAAGTACTTTTTGCTGTTCGAGAGAAGCAGGCCCCTGAGGGGATGAAAATGTGCGCATCAGATGGGCTGCGATGCTCTGATTTGTGTACTTATCATAGAGAAACGAGGAGTCGGCTTTCTCATTGATATAGCGCATGTACGCATTCATTGCTTTATCACTAGCAATGAGCTCATAAACCAAAAAAGAAGATGTCAAAACAATTACGCTGACGGAGATAAAGATCCTGAGCGCTTTATGATGCAATTTCATAATGATTTACAGCCCTGTAAGTCTGATACTTCAGTCTATCACACGGCATACATCCGCTCTAACGCTACGGGAAAGGACATTTTGAAATAAAAATCATTCGCGTACTTCACCTTTAACTCTTAATGTTGTATTTATAATGCAACTTATGCAAAGGAGACAGGCCAATGAGCGCGACTGAAAAAGCGGGTCATACATTTTTAGCCAGCCTGGGCAAAACCCGTCTGCGTCCGGGCGGTGTTGAAGCAACAGAATGGTTGTTTAGCCAGTCACAGCTGACGCCCGGCAGCCAGGTACTTGAAGTGGCGTGCAACATGGCCACGACGGCGATAGAGTTAGTTCAACGCTATGGCTGTACCGTATACGCCATTGATATGGATAAAACCGCACTGTCAAATGCAAGGAATAACGTAGCGGCAAATGGTCTGGAAAATCATATTCATGTGATGGCTGCTAACGCCAACACTCTTCCTTTTGCGGATAACAGTTTCGATGTTGTGATTAACGAAGCCATGCTGACAATGTATGCCGATAAAGCGAAGGCGAAGTTAATTGCCGAATATTATCGCGTGTTGAAGCCCGGTGGGCGTCTGCTCACCCACGATATTATGTTCACCGCCCAAAAACTGGGCGCGGGCGATCAGGGCCAGCTTGTCGATGTGGTGAAATCAAACGTTAGCCCAATGACCAGACAAGGCTGGCGTGATTTGTTTCTTAACTGCGGGTTCGAACAGGTCCTGCAGCAGAATGGCAACATGTCGCTGATGTCGCCGCGCGGATTAGTTCGTGATGAAGGGCTTACGGGGGCGGTAAAAATTGTGTTTAACGGCTTACGCACGAGCGAAAATCGTCGTCGTTTCCTGAAAATGTTTCGCTTCTTCCGTTCGCAACGTCATCAACTCAATTACATTGCCTGCTGCTCTGTAAAGGGAAAATAAAAAGGATAAACGGATGAATATTGATAAGATGAAAAAACAGCACCCGTAAAAAATCAGCCAGAGAAGATAACCTCTGGCTGATTTGTTTAGGTGGTTAACTATTGCTGGTCGTACTTTGTTTATGAAACAGTTCGCGGAATACCGGGTAAATATCATCCTGGTCGCGAATATGTTGCATCGCAAAGTTATCAAAAGTTGATTGCAGATGTTCGTATTCACGCCACAAGGTTTGGTGAGCGCGGCGAGTGATTTCGATATAGCTGTAATAGCGGACCACTGGCAGCAGTTTTTTCGCCAAAATTTCATGACACAGCGGTGAATCATCAGCCCAGTTATCACCGTCCGATGCCTGTGCAGCATAGATGTTCCACTGGGCAGGGTTGTAGCGCTCTTTCACCACTTCATCCATTAACTTCAGCGCACTGGAGACAATGGTTCCCCCGGTTTCCTGAGAGTAGAAGAACTCATGCTCATCCACTTCTTTCGCCTGGGTATGGTGGCGAATATAAACCACCTCCACGTTCTTATAGGTCCGGCTTAAGAACAGATACAGCAGGATATAAAAACGTTTAGCCATATCTTTGGTCGACTGATCCATTGAACCAGAAACGTCCATCAGGCAGAACATTACCGCCTGGCTGGAAGGGTCGGGGCGTTTTTCATAATTCTTGTAGCGTAAATCAAAGGTGTCGATAAATGGCACGCGTTCGATTTTTGCCCGTAGTTCGGCAATCTCTTTGCGTAACCGTTCCTCTTCCAGCAACTGTGCTGGTTCGCTTTTCGCGATGGTTTCCAGATCCGCTTCGAGAGCATGCAGTTCGCGACGCTTACCCGCTGTCATCGCCGTGCGGCGCGCCAGTGAGTTTTGCAGGGATCGCACCACGCTGATGTTGGCTGGCACACCGTTAGAGGTAAAACCTGCCCGGTGCGTTTTGTACTCCGTTAGCTGACGCTGCTGATTCTGCTTCAGGTTAGGAAGTGCTAAATCTTCGAACAACAGATCGAGATATTCATCTTTAGAGATCTGAAAGACGAACTCATCCTGACCCTCACCATCCTGGCTGGCCTGGCCTTGTCCGCTTCCTGAACCGCCACCGCCGCCCTGTGGGCGTTCAATGCGGTCATTCTGCACAAAATGGTCGTTACCCGGATGCACGCGATGGCGCAGGCCACCACGTCCCTGATGAAACATAGGTTCGCTAATATCATCAGTCGGAATAGAGACAGATTCGCCGCTATCCACATCAGTCACCGAACGCTTGTTAATGGCCTCGGAGATCGACTGTTTAATTTGCGATTTATAACGGCGTAAGAAGCGCTGGCGGTTTACCGTGCTCTTGTTTTTGCCGTTAAGACGCCGGTCAATAAACCAGGTCATAAGCCCCCCGTACTGCCAACTGTTCGCCATGTCTGTAAGTGCCGGATGGCGCTGGCGCTATCCGGCCTACGGAACATTGTTTTGCAAGCCCGGTAAGCGCATGCGCACCGGGCACTTATGTTAAGACGATTTACGTACGCGCAAATACCATTCGCACAGTAAACGCACCTGTTTACGCGTGTAGCCTTTTTCCATCATACGGTCGACAAAATCGTCGTGTTTTTTCTGCTCGTCAGTCGAGGTTTTAGCATTGAACGAAATGACCGGCAGCAGCTCCTCGGTATTGGAGAACATTTTCTTCTCAATAACCGTGCGCAGTTTTTCGTAACTGGTCCAGTTTGGATTGCGACCGCTGTTATTCGCTCTGGCACGCAGAACAAAGTTGACGATCTCGTTACGAAAATCTTTCGGGTTACTGATACCCGCCGGCTTCTCAATTTTCTCCAGTTCTGAGTTTAGTGACTCGCGGTCAAACAGCTGACCGGTATCCGGGTCGCGATACTCCTGATCCTGAATCCAGAAATCCGCATAAGTGACATAACGGTCGAAAATGTTCTGTCCGTATTCGGAATAGGATTCGAGATAAGCCGTCTGGATCTCTTTGCCGATGAATTCAGCATATTTCGGGATCAAATAGCCTTTCAGGAACTCAAGATAACGCTCAGCTTGCTCCTGCGGGAACTGTTCACGTTCGATTTGCTGCTCCAGTACGTAAAACAGATGTACCGGGTTAGCTGCCACTTCGGCATGGTCAAAGTTAAAGACGCGAGAGAGGATCTTAAACGCGAAACGCGTGGACAGACCGTTCATTCCCTCATCAACCCCGGCGTAATCCCGATACTCCTGATAGGATTTCGCTTTCGGATCGGTATCTTTCAGGCTTTCGCCATCGTAAACGCGCATCTTCGAGTAAATGCTCGAGTTCTCAGGTTCTTTCAGGCGAGAAAGAATGGTAAAGCGAGAGAGCGTTTCCAGTGTGCCCGGTGCGCAAGGCGCATGGGTCAGCTCACTGTGGTTAAGCAGTTTTTCGTAAATTTTGATCTCTTCAGAGATACGCAGGCAATAAGGCACTTTGACGATGTAAACACGGTCAAGGAACGCCTCATTGTTTTTGTTATTACGGAACGTTACCCATTCGGACTCGTTCGAGTGGGCAAGAATAATCCCGTTAAACGGCAGGGCAGAGATACCTTCTGTCCCGTTGTAGTTTCCTTCCTGGGTGGCGGTCAGCAGAGGATGCAGCACTTTAATCGGTGCTTTAAACATCTCAACGAACTCCATAATCCCCTGGTTTGAGCGGCATAGTGCACCCGAATAACCGTAGGCATCAGGATCGTTCTGGGCGTGGTGTTCGAGTTTACGAATATCCACTTTCCCGACCAGCGCAGAAATATCCTGGTTGTTTTCATCACCAGGCTCCGTTTTGGCGATTGCGATCTGCTCCAGAATAGACGGCCAGACTTTGACGACGCGGAATTTTGTAATGTCCCCGCCGAAATCGTGCAGACGTTTCGCAGCCCAGGGAGACATGATCGTACCGAGATAGCGACGCGGGATCCCATACTCTTTTTCCAGGATCTGCGCGTCTTCCTGCGGATTAAACAGGCATAACGGATGATCGTTGACCGGGCTACGTTCGCCATTGGCACTCAGGACATAAATCGGTACTCTCTGCATCAGCGACTTCAGTCGCTCAGCAAGAGATGATTTCCCCCCTCCCACAGGCCCCAGCAGATACAGGATCTGCTTCTTCTCTTCCAGACCCTGAGCCGCATGTTTCAAATAAGAAACAATTTGCTCAATGGCGTCTTCCATGCCGTAAAACTCTTCAAAGGCGGGATAGCGTGCAATTACCCGATTCGAAAAGAGTCGAGAAAGTCGAGGTTCGTGGGCAGTGTCGACCATGACAGGCTCACCAATAGCCATTAATAGCCGCTCTGCCGCGTTGGCATAAGCACTGCGATCTTGCCGACAAGTGGTAAGAAACTCCTGCAGCGTGAACTCTTCGTCCTTGGCAGCTTCATAACGCTGGCGATAGTGATCGAATATATTCATGGTATGCCGTCCTTTCGTTTTTTAGCACATGTTAAGAGCCGTTCATATGAATAGTAGAGGCCCCTGAAGAGGTAAACTGAACGACGTCGCTGCTGAATAAATAAGCAACTCTCATGCCATTTTGGTGGTCAGGAGATCAACGTATTCGGTGATACACCTTCTAAAATTAAGCGTAGATGGCATTTGCAAAACTTGCCTGTGTGCGCAAATGAATTTCAATGGCATATCAATAACTCATCAGCAAAAAAAGCACATCTTATGTAAAGAATTGGAGCGGGATTCATGCGGTGTTCACCGTCCTGCAAGCAAAATGTCATCACTCGCTGAGAAATTAGGGGGTTACATTCTGGGACGAATACGTAAAATAGTTGGGCTGAAGCGTATTGGCGGTTACACTTTGACCGCTACACATTTGAATAAGGAATTATGGATTGTGACCAAACTCAAACTTCTGGCACTTGGCGTCCTTGCCGCAACCGCAGTTAGCACCGCACAGGCGGAAAGTCAGTGGACTGTTGGCGCGGGTGTCGGCGTGATTAACAGCCCGTACAAACAGTATGACCGCGATGTTTACCCTGTTCCGGTTGTCACCTATGAAGGCGATAATGTCTGGTTCCACGGCTTGGGTGGCGGCTACTATCTGTGGAATGACACGGCAGATAAGCTTTCCATCATGGCGTACTATGATCCGACGCATTTCAAGCCGGGTGATAGCGATAGCCATGCTTTGCGCCAACTCGACAAGCGTAAAAGCAGCTTGATGGCTGGCCTCTCGTATGTACATAACACCCAGTATGGTTTCCTGCGTACTGCACTGGCGGGTGATACTCTGGATAACAGCAACGGCTTTATCTGGGATCTGGCCTGGCTCTACCGTTACACTAATGGTGGGCTGACTCTGACGCCGGGTATCGGTGTGCAGTACAGCAGCGAAAACTACAACGACTATTATTATGGCGTGTCCAATCACGAGTCTCGCCGCAGTGGTCTGAAAAGCTACAACGCTGACGATGGATGGGATCCGTACCTGGAGTTGACCGCGAGCTATAACTTCATTGGAAACTGGAACGTATACGGCACTGGCCGTTATGTGCGTTTGAGTGATGAAGTGAAAGACAGCCCGATGGTCGATAAGTCCTGGTCTGGCATCTTCTCGGTGGGTGTAACCTACAAGTTCTGATGCTACTGCGCGTCAAACACTAGCCCGCATCAGTGCGGGCTTTTTTGTGCGCTACCGATATGAATATTGATCTAAAACATGAAATTTCATCTTTTATGCTGATTTGACATTCTGTCAGGCTACAACGAATTTTTAACGTATTATTCCTGTCGCTGTTACTAAAAATAAACCTGCTATTTTATTAACCTGTTATCTATTCATTTTTGAATGAAATAAAGTCGTGAAGGTTTAGCAAGTCATTGTCATGAGGTAATGGTTTGTAGCTATACAATGCGTTGATAATGCTAGGGTTTACGATCGAGGTAAGCGTTGTTTTCTTATTGTTAAGCACAATGAAAATTATTGATAACTCTTTTAGCATGTTTATCTCATGGCGAAAGTTAACTTTCATGTGAAAAAAACAAAAATTAATCAATTGATTTTAATTTTACATCTTTAGGTATTTATCTGAAAAAATTAAAATTGACATTAAATATTCCATTGCAGATATTAATTAAACTTTAAAGTATCGACAGCAACTCTTCATGGCATTAAATATAATGCGCCATGTGGATTTTTTGAGAATAAACCTGGTATATATAATGAAAAAGTTAATCATGATAGCTGTGATGGGCGGGATTCTGGCTGGTTGTTCCTCCGAGGCTTCACGCATGAATGCTTGCGAAAGCAAGGGTGTGAGCCGTGATGCCTGTTATGTTGCGGAGCAAAACCGTCAGGCGACAATCAATGCTGCCGCTGAAAAACAGGCTATGGAAAATGCGCAAAACTTGTATGGCACAAATGATACAAATTCCAGTCACCACCACAAACACGATAAATATTAAGGTTTAACTAATGAAGAAATTAATTATTATCGCTGCTCTTGTGGCTTCCTCTGCTGCACCTGCTTATGCCATTAGCGAGGCTTATCGTCAACAGTTACAGCATGAACATAAAACCATGGTCAGTGACACGAATGCCCCGGTACACACCAGTAAAATCACGCCCGTGCATGTGAATAAACTTGGAGTGGACTTTAAACGTGGTGCTGATGGCATTGCTTATATTAATGGCAAACCTGCGGCAAATGATGAGAATAGTGCAGAAGCTCAGTCTTATAGCGCAGGTTTGATTTCCGTTATCGTCTATAAAAACGGAAAAATCAACGCTATGAAAGAGGGGAAATATTTAGGTCGGTTGAAATAACCACTTCGTAGATAAGATTTTTTATTTTTTCGGCCCGGGAACATCTGCTGTTCCCGGGCTTTTTATTTCGCTCGCCTTAACGATCGGTTTCCAATCCATGATGGTGCAATTTGTGCACCCTAACAGGACACATGCACGTTGTTTTGCTTTACTGTGGTGCATTAACACAGGAGGGTGCGATGACAGCGAAACAGGTGACGTTTACAAACCAGGTATCGCTTCCTGCTATTGGGCAGGGAACATGGTACATGGGCGAGGATCCAAGCCGACGCCGGGATGAAGTGTCTGCGCTGCAGGCCGGACTGGATCTCGGCCTGCGATTGATTGATACAGCAGAAATGTACGCTGATGGTGCAGCGGAAGAGGTGGTGGGTGAAGCATTAACGGGACGGCGTGATAGCGCTTTTTTAGTCTCGAAAGTTTACCCATGGAATGCCGGTGGACAGAAAGCCATTGCCGCCTGCGAAGCGAGTCTGCGTCGACTGAAAACTGATTATCTGGATCTCTATTTGCTGCACTGGATGGGCGATTTTTCATTTGCAGAGACCATCGATGCCATGGAAACACTGATTGCGCAGGGGAAAATCCGCCGTTGGGGCGTCTCAAATCTCGATTATGATGATATGCAGGCGTTATGGCAGGTACCCGGTGGACGAGAGTGTGCAACTAATCAGGTGCTTTATCATTTAGCCTCGCGCGGTATTGAATATGATTTACTGCCGTGGTGCCAGCAGCAGCAGATGCCGGTCATGGCATACAGTCCGCTGGCTCAGGCGGGACGACTGCGTGGAGATTTGCTTTCTAACTCTGTGGTGAATGACATCGCGCGTGCGCACAATGTTAGCGCTGCGCAGATTTTGCTGGCATGGGTGATTCGTCAGTCGGGTGTAATAGCCATCCCGAAAGCCGCAAGCGTAGCGCATGTCGAACAAAATGCCGCCGCGCTGGAGATAACGCTCTCTGTAGATGAGTTGAAGCAGTTAGATAAGGCGTATCCGGCGCCAAACGGTAAAACCGCGCTGGATATGGCCTGATTTGCCAAATGCCGATGTTCCCGCAGCTTATCAGGCCTATGGCTGTATGTAGTTTGTAGGCCGGATAAGGCGTTAGCCGCATCCGGCATGGTGCGCGGAACTGCCTGATGCGCTGTGCTTATCAGGCCTACGGCTGCGTGTAGTTTGTAGGCCGGATAAGGCGTTGGTAGCATCCAGGCACGGTGCGCGGAACTGCCTGATGGCGCTGCACTTATCAGGCCTACGGCTGTATATAATTTGTAGGCCGGATAAGGCGTTGGCAGCATCCAGGCACGGTGCGCGGAACTGCCTGATGGCGCTGTGCTTATCAGGCCTGCGGCTGCGTGTAGTTTGTAGGCCGGATAAGGCATTAGCCGCATCCGGCATGGTGCGCGGAACTGCCTGATGCGCTGAGCTTATCAGGCCTACGGCTATATGTAGTTTGTAGGCCGGATAAGGCGTTAGCCGCATCCGGCACGGTGCGCGGAACTGCCTGATGGCGCAGCGCTTATCAGACCTACGGCTGTATGTAGTTTGTAGGCCGGATAAGGCATTAGCCGCATCCGGCACGGTGCGCAGAGCTGTGTTAGCGTTTAGCTACACGAATAGTCTGCGCGAGGCGAGATGGTTTTTCTTCGGTGGTTTTCTGCGGAGCGGTCGCGTAAGCCGTTTCTACACAAACAAACGTTTTGTAGCCATCATCCGGCATATCGCTCATGCTGACGGACAGCGCCGGGCCAGGGTTCCAGCCCACGACATTCAGGTGATGGTGATGGACAACATCTATATTGCGATTCAACGCATCATCATGAATCACGCTGCACGCTTCCGGATTCAGATAGACACGATCGGTGCGGTCCGGGAAGGTCTGGATACCACCAGCCAGCACATCTTCTTTAGCATCATTCACTTTATCGATCAGGCGATCGCCAAGACCACTGACTTTCACTGCCGCAATGTCACCAACGTTGAAATAGGTATGCAGTGCCGAGGTGGTTTCAAACTCACCATGAGCTTCCAGCTCCATTTCACAGGTGGCTCCCACTTTGAAGCGAGCCAGCAGACAGAACTCGTGCGGCCAAAGCTGATGCGTTTCAGCGTTGCTCTGCAGTTCAAACGTCAGCACCACGCCATTGTCGTCTTCGTTGTGCGCTTTCAGCGTCCATTGCAGGTTGCGGGCAAAACCATGCGAAGGCAGGCCCTTCGTAGCAGCCGGACCAAACCACGGCCAGCAAATTGGTACGCCGCCACGCAGCGCTACGCCGGTTTTAAACGGGGTGTTATTACTTAACCACAGGACTTCCTCTTCACCATTTGGTTTCCAGGAAAGAAGATGTGCGCCCTGCAGCGCGAAAGAAGCTTTAACCTGTGGGTGATCGACAACAAGAACCTCAAGCTCATCAAGCTGACGGCGGGAGAGGACAGGGGTAATTTGTTCGATTACCGGAAGTGCAAAAATTTTATTAATCATTACGCAATCCTTTCTTCAGGCAAAAAAAAGAGCGACCTGAGTCGCTCTTACAGATTACTGTTTCATCTCAACTTATTTGGAGATGTGAGCAATCAGGTCCAGAACTTTGTTGGAGTAGCCGGTTTCGTTGTCGTACCAGGATACCAGTTTCACGAAGTTGTCGTTCAGTGCGATACCAGCTTTAGCATCGAACACGGAAGTGCAAACTTCACCGTTGAAATCGGTAGATACTACGTCGTCTTCGGTGTAACCCAGAACGCCTTTCATCGGGCCTTCGGAAGCAGCTTTGATTGCTTTCTTAATTTCTTCGTAAGAAGCAGCTTTTTCCAGACGAACGGTCAGGTCAACAACGGATACGTTCGGGGTAGGAACGCGGAACGCCATACCAGTCAGTTTGCCGTTCAGTTCTGGCAGTACTTTACCTACAGCTTTAGCTGCACCGGTAGAGGACGGGATGATGTTCTGGGATGCGCCGCGGCCGCCGCGCCAGTCTTTGTGAGACGGGCCATCAACGGTTTTCTGAGTAGCGGTGGTCGCGTGAACAGTAGTCATCAGACCTTCGATGATGCCGAAGTTGTCGTTGATAACTTTAGCCAGCGGAGCCAGGCAGTTAGTGGTGCAGGAAGCGTTAGAAACGATGTCCTGACCTTCGTATTTGTCAAAGTTAGCGCCTTTAACAAACATCGGAGTGTTATCTTTGGACGGACCAGTCAGAACCACTTTTTTCGCGCCAGCAGTGATGTGCTTACGAGCGGTTTCATCTGTCAGGAACAGGCCAGTAGCTTCAGCTACTACGTCAACACCAACTTCGTCCCATTTCAGGTTAGCCGGATCACGTTCAGCGGTAACACGGATTTTTTTACCGTTTACGATCAGATGACCGTCTTTCACTTCAACGGTACCGTTGAAACGGCCGTGAGTGGAGTCATATTTCAGCATGTAAGCCATGTAGTCAGCGTCTAACAGGTCGTTGATTGCAACGATCTCGATGTCAGAGCGTTCTTGAGCAGCACGGAAAACAATGCGACCGATACGGCCAAAACCGTTGATACCTACTTTGATAGTCATATATTCCACCAGCTATTTGTTAGTGAATAAAAGGTTGCCTGTAAAATTACAAAAACCTTACGCAGCGTCAAGCGGAATCGTGTCAATCATTGCGACAAATCAATCTGCTGCCTAAGCTTTGCGCAACTGACTCGCCTCACTCTTCCTTTGGGCTTGAAACCACATGGGGTCGGCGGCCCGAATTTTAAAGGGCAATCAAGATAAAAACGTGATTCTGATCACGAATTGCAGGCTGCCATTTCGCAAGGATCAAGTTTAGAACAAAAGTTCGCACTCCGGTGTTAATGTTTTGTTAGAATCTGTCTCGCGATGTGAGTTTAGATAAAGCGAGATGTGAGCAAATGGCTAATCAACCTTCTCCAGAAGAACTGAAAAAAAATTTAACCGAAATGCAGTTCTACGTAACGCAGAATCACGGGACAGAACCGCCATTTACCGGACGTTTGCTACATAACAAACGTGACGGCATCTACCACTGTTTGATCTGCGACAATCCGCTATTTCGTTCCGAGACAAAATATGACTCTGGCTGCGGCTGGCCCAGCTTTTACGAGCCTGTCAGCGATGAGGCTATCCGTTACATAAAAGATACGTCACACGGCATGCAGCGCATTGAAATCCGCTGCGGAAACTGTGATGCACACCTGGGACACGTCTTCCCGGATGGTCCGAAACCTACCGGTGAACGGTACTGCGTTAACTCAGCGTCTTTGAACTTCACCGATGGTGAAAACGGTGAGCAAATCAAGGGTTGAAGAAACGATTCAGCAAATTATTCTACGGAGAGTGGTTTTAACATGAATCTTGATGAGATGATCAACAGCATGACGCCGGAAGTTTATCAGCGCTTATCGACTGCCGTTGAACTCGGAAAATGGCCGGATGGCGTAGCGCTAACGGCAGAACAAAAAGAGAATAGCTTACAGCTGGTGATGTTATGGCAGGCGCGAAACAATATTGACGCGCAGCATATGACGATTGATACCAACGGTGAGATGGTGATGAAGAGCAAGCAGCAGTTGAAGGTTGAGTTTGGTATTACGCCAGAACCGATTGCGACGTTTAAATCCTGATTACCCAGGCCCGGCAAACATCTGTGTCGGGCCCGTCAGTTGATATTATTTCTTGTTCATCATCGCCTTCAGATCGGCGAACGGGTTGTATTTCGCTTCGCCCACGGCCTTTTGCGCATCTTCTCCTGCAACCACCGTTGAACCATACTGGTCCGCTTCCGTATATTTGGAATGCTCGTGATCGTGGCAGTACAGGCACAACATTTCCCAGTTGCTACCATCTTCCGGGTTATTCGAGTGATCGTGATCGATATGGTGTACCGTCAACTCGCGCAAATTTGAATACACGAACTCACGGGAACAGCGTCCGCAGACCCAGGGAAAGAGTTTAAGCGCCTTTTCCCGGTAACCGACTTCCAGACGGGCGTAATTTTTAGGGATAAAAGCCATAAAAGCGCATGCCTCCAGTAGAAAATGAAGAGCTGCGCCAAAAGCTGGCGCAGCAGAATGCGCTAATCATAACCTATTGTGTCAGGCGTTGGGATCAGTGTTTGATGCCTAACGAATCGGCTAACTGCTTCGCCAACTGATTATTGTCATCTGCGCCGTACTCCCAGAACATAGCGCCTGCCAACCCTTTGCTTTTGATGTAGTCGGCTTTGATCGCCACTGAACGCGGGTTTTCATAGGAGAGGGCAAAGAGTTTTTTTCCATCCGCAGACTGTACCGACAGCCACGGCACTTTCGCTTCATCATCCCAATGTTGGCTAAAGCGTTTTTGCGGATCGTTGATCAACTTCGCCACAATATCGTTGTACTTCACGTAGGTGTCTTTGCTCAGGTCGACGCCCAGTGATTTGAACAACTCAATTTGAGCTGACTCGAAATAGGGCTGGGTAGCCGGGTTTTTCTGCGCGTCAGGTTTGCTCCAGTCAATACCTGGCTCAACGGCGCGTTTTGGTACGCGTCCATAAAAGCCAATGCCCAGATTCATTTGACTCGGTTTCAGACCGGCGGCGAGATAGTTATTGACCACAAAATCGGCGCTGTACTTATCCGCCGCGGCGACCGTCGGCCATTGCGTCGAATCATACAGGTTCGAGTTGAAATACTGTGTGCCGTAAGCCATGTCATAGGTCATCAGGTTGATGTAGTCGAGCGATGGTGCAATGGCTTTTACATCCACCCAGCTTTTCGGACTTTCCGCATTCGCGCCCACGGCGATGGTCAGCAGTTTTTTATGCCCCAATGCGGCGCGCAGTTCTGTTAGCAGTGCGGTGAAGTTAGCGCGGTCAGCCGGTTGGCTTTCGACCAGTCCCCAGGCGCCGTTAACCGGGTATTCCCAGTCGAGATCGATGCCATCCAGACCATATTTCGCAATTATCTCCTGTGCAGACTGAATAAACACTGCGCGTGTTTCCTTCGTTGCTGCCGCGCCAGAGAATCCACGCGCTCCCCAACCGCCGACGGAAAGCAAAACTTTCAGGTTTGGATTTTGTTTACGCAGCTGTGGAATTTTCAGCAAATCATCCTGCACTTTCTGTGAAAGCCAAATCTGATGCAGTTTGCTGGCGTCTTTTAAGGCGTCATTGGTCTCGTCTTTTTCGTTGTTGTAGACAAGGCCAAACGAATAGTTGAGATGGGTTATCTGACGAACATCCAGTTTATTGATGTCGCCACCGGGACCGGCAGTGACGTCGCCGCCGCCATTAAAGTAGCCAACTGACATCAGTGAACTGGCGGAAACAACGCTGGCGCAGAGCAGGGGTAATGCTGCCAACAAAGGCAATAGTTTCATCGGTGTTCCTCTTTGACATTTAAACAAGCAAACACGCTACGGAAATGGCGTGGCGAAAAAAACAGCACCCGCAGGTTAACAGTTTCATAACAGGAAAAATGCGAAGAGGTTCACGCCATGCTGGCGCAGCGGCAAACCAATTTTGGTAGGTTGTATTGGTTAGAGGAGTACTGGTTGAAAGGGAGATGCGTATTAATCCGGCCTATAAATTTGCAAAAATGTGCAGTTTCAATCGACCGGATATAACGTTTTAAAGCATTAGCGCTGGGTTTCCAGCCAGTCGTCCAACGTATACAGCGTTGCGCCCGCAGCAGCCATTTCCATAAAGGCGTTTGCACTGTCCTGGGGGTGAATATTAACGCCACGGCAGCCGTCGGTTATAACGCTGACGGTGTAGCCAAGATCGAGCGCATCCAGAACGGTGAATTTAACGCAATAGTCGGTAGCCAGACCCATGATGATGAGCTCGGCAATGCGGTGTTCGAGTAGCCATGCATTCAGCGCGGTTGCCTGACGACGACCGTTATCAAAAAAAGCACTGTAGCTGTCGACCAGCGGGTTCTCACCTTTAGTGAACGTTTGAGTTATCGCACGCTGGTTCAGCAGCGGATGCAGGGCAGCACCTTCGCTGTTTTGTACGCAATGATCGGGCCAGAACGTCTGCGCCAGGCCATCGAGTTGTCCCTGGCTGTAGGGCTCGACCTGATGCTGGCTGGCAAAACTACCGTGATTCTCCGGGTGCCAGTCCAGACTGGCAACGACCGTGTCGCCGCGTATGGCACACCAGTCAATCAGGCGGTTGGCGATATCGATCGTGCTGTCACCTTGTGGGACCGCGAGGGCACCACCGGCACAAAAGTCGTTTTGTAAATCGACCAACAGTAAGGCTCGGGCCATGGGCATAGACTCCTTTAATCGTCAGGCGTGAGCTCACCACGCAGATTTTGCGTCATTGCTTCACGAATTGTCTGCGTATCCAGTCCCTGACTCAGCAAATAGTGCAGTTTGGTGAGAGTGGCTTCGACGGTCATATCCGCGCCGCCAATCACGCCAGCATGCGCCAGCGCATTCCCTGTCGCGTAGCCCCCCATGTTCACCTTGCCGGACATACACTGCGTAAGGTTCACCACCACAATGCCACGCGAGCTCGCATCTTCAAGTTCTTTCAGGAACTCTTTATTCTGCGGCGCATTGCCCACGCCGTAGGAGCGCAAAATTAATGCTTTTACCGGCTGGCGCAGGAAGTTGCGTACTACATCAGCGGAGATCCCTGGATAAATGGTGACCACGCCAATCGGTTGTGGAGTGATAGGATGGACAATCAACTCACCGGTGCCGTGAGGTGCGGGCGGTGTTCCCAGCCGACGAATGTGGATCCCGGCTTCCAGCAGTGGTGCAAGGTTGGGTGAGGCAAACGCGTCAAAACCATCAGCATGCGCTTTAGTGGTCCGGTTACCGCGAAACAGTCGGTTGTTGAAAAACAGGGTCACTTCATTGAACGGATAATTTGCTGCAACGTACAACGCATTCAGCAAATTGATTTGTCCGTCAGAACGTAGCTCTGCTAATGGGATTTGTGACCCTGTCACAATGACTGGCTTGCCCAGATTCTCCAGCATAAATGAGAGCGCCGAAGCCGTAAACGCCATGGTGTCAGTGCCGTGCAGAATGACAAAACCATCGTAATCGTCGTAGTGCGCTTTAATGTCTTCAGCAATATGCTGCCAGTCTTCTGGCGTCATGTCTGAGGAATCCATCAGCGGGACGTATTCGTGGATGGTGAAGTCTGGCATCTCTGGGCGGTGGAATTCAGGCATCAGTGCCAGCTGACGCTGGAGATGACCGGAAACAGGAATATAACCCTGTTCTGAGCGCTGCATACCAATGGTACCGCCGGTATAGGCAACGTAAATCGATTTCTTTTGCATGGGCGTCACAGGTTAAGTTGTGCATAAACAGGCGCAGTATAAAGTTCCCCCCGAAAAAATACAGTGCAAATGACGCATACCTGCCATCCGATCAATATGTCATTTATGTTCAGTGCCTTGTCCCGTTTGTTCAGTGTGGTTTTGCACCCTCGGCCCTACAGTAGCAGCCTTGCTTTTTGGATATAGCGATTGCCGTTATCATGTTTCGTCGTAATGACAATACGCATGGAGCCTGAAGTGAAGAAAGACCTGAGAATTTTTCAGCCATGCGAGTGGACGGATGGAGACATCATTACGGCTATCGATGCGAGTCAGACAGAGACACCGCACAGACCACAGTTGAATGTCGGCATTCTTCTGTGGCCGGAATTTCCTCTGCTGGCGCTGGCGGGGTTAACCGATGCGTTACGTCATGCGGCGGATATGGGAGATGATAGCCAGAAAATTCGCTGCTCCTGGCGTCTGATGAGCGCTACACCAGACCGACCTGTTCTCAGCAGTTCAGGAATGGCGATGATACCGGATAGCGCATTCGTCGCACCGGAACAATTTGATTATGTGGTGGTGATTGGCGGCTTGCTGCGCAGTATGGCGAAAGCCGATCGGGCTGCGCGACGTTACCTGCATCTTGCACATCAACTCAACATTCCGCTGGTAGGTATCTGCACGGGGAGCTTTGTTCTGGCGCAAGAAGGTTTCCTCAATGGGCTGACGGCGGCGATCCACCCCTGGCATCTGAATGATTTTAAAACGCAATTTCCTCAGCTGGCTGCCCGTAGCGGGGTCGATTTTCATGAGGAAAAAGGGATTCTGACATGTCCGGGTGGCATTTCGACGATAGGGCTGGCAACAGAGCTTATTCGCCGCCACTGTGGCCCCGACAGGGCGACAAAAGCCATCTTCCAGATGTCCGTCCCCAACCGCATAGACAGCACGTCAGTGGCGGTCTCCAGAGCGATAGGTTTTACCCACGTGAGCGACAGTCGGTTACGCAAAGCGGTCTTTTTAATTGAGCAAGGGCTGGTAAAGCCCATATCGACCCGCTGGCTGGCCGCTGAAGTCAACCTGAGTCCGCGACAGCTTACCCGGTTGTTTAACGCCGAATTCGCCCAGTCGCCGGGAGAGTTTATCCGACGTGCGCGTTTGCGTTATGCCCACTGGCTGCTGATGAATTCTGGAGAGAGCGTCACGGAGATTGCGCTGCGTCTGGGATTTAGCGACTGTGCGCACTTTATTCGTTTGTTTAGTCGGGAGTTTGGCTGTACGCCTGGAGATTGTCGCAGTACGCGACATCAGAATGTGTAAAAAAATGCTGCCCCGACTTGGGGCAGCATTGGCAGATTAGCGAACGTTGGCGCAGGTCAGGCAAAACGCATAGCGGTTTTGCGGATCGTTAAACGCGGCCAGCTTATCGCTCTCCGCTTTAACCGTACTCGCCGCAGAAGCGAGCGGCGCCGGGAGCATCGCCTGGATCGCTTCAGGCAGCATGGCACGAACGGAACCGGACATGCTGTCCATCACCATATCAACGAATGTCGGTTCGTCCTGATAATACTCAATGTGCCATTGCTTCAGTTTGGCCAGCTCAACCGCTTTCGCCACGGCGTCATCAAAATCACCCAGACTGTCTACCAGACCGTTGGCTTTCGCATCCTGGCCGGTCCAGACGTGGCCCTGCGCGATTTTGTCAATCTGCTCAGGCGTTGTCTTACGCGCATCGGCGACCAGCGTGATAAAGCGCTTATAGCCGTTCTCGATGCTCAGTTGCATCATTTGCTGCACTTCAGGTGGTAACGCTTTGGTGATGGAGATATCCGCCAGTGGGGATGTCGCCACGCCGTCGGTGTGTACCCCAATGGAATCCAGACTGTTTTCCACAGTGTTGATCACGCCAAAGATCCCGATTGAACCGGTCAGCGTGCTGGGGTTCGCCACAATGTAGCTTGCTGGGGTGGAGATCCAGTACCCGCCGGATGCCGCCATGCCGCCCATGGACACGACAACCGGCTTGCCTGCCGCTTTTGCCGCAGCCAGCTCAGCGCGAATGACTTCGGAAGCGCTGACGCTGCCGCCAGGGCTGTTCACGCGCAGGACAATTGCTTTCACTTTCGGATCAAGACGCGCTTCGCGGATCTGCGCGGCAGTCGTGTCACCGCCCACATTCCCAGGGGTTTCTTCACCGTCCATAATTGCGCCATTCGCGAAGACGACGCCAATGCTGTCCCCAGTATCCGCTGGCGTTTTCAGCGAGTAATCGTAATAGCTGACGGCGCGATAATTTTTATCCGCTTTGCTCCAGCCAAACTGTTTGGTCAGCATTTTTTCGACTTCGGCGCTGGAGGCCAGTGCATCCACCAGTTTGTTGTCGAGCGCATATTTCGCGGTATCACCATCGACTTTTGTCAAACCGTCCAGCATGGCCTGTGCGCCCGGGAACACCTGCTGAGCAGGGATCTGGCGGTTGGCAGCGACCGTGTCGAGATAGTTCTGCCACAGCTCGCCGATCCAGCGGCTGTCGGCCTCGCGCGCGGCAGGAGACATATCATCACGAATGAACGGTTCTACGGCAGACTTATAAGTCCCGACACGGAACACGTGTGTGGAAACTTTCAGCTTGTCGAGCAGGGACTTGTAGTACAAACCGTTGGTGGCAAAGCCGTGCAGATCAACGGAACCCTGCGGAGAGAGATAAATTTTATTGGCGAAACTGGCGAGGTAGTACTGCCCCTGGCTGAAGTTATCGCCCACGGCAAAGACCGGTTTGCCGCTGTCGCGGAATTCCCGCAGCGCTTTACCGATATACTGCATGGAAGGCTGGTCGGCCCCGGCAAAATTTTTCAGATCCATCACAATGCCGGTGATGTTGCGATCATCTTTTGCCTGGCGAATAGTATTCACGATATCGAACAGGGAGTTTTCCTGCAGACGATCGGAACTGGCGCCAAACAGCTGACGACCAATAACGCTTAAGCGACTGGTGCTCGAAGGCTTATCGACAATCACCCCCGAGATATCCAGCAGCAGTGCGCCTCGCTCAGCGTGTTCACTGGTATTGCTGCTGCTGACCTGCATCCAGATGCCCACGCCCACCAGCACCAAGAAGATGAAGAACAGGTTAAGCACAAATTCACGGACGAAATTCAGTAATCGCCATGTCCATTTAAAAAATCCGGCAATAAATCGCCACAGGGTTCGCATGTATTCTCCCTACCGATTAACAACACGCCACCCCGAAATTCCGGAGAAAGGCGATAAGATGAGGCTATCGTAATGACCCGACAGGCACTTGTCAGCAGGAATCACCGCCTGTGCTGTAACAAAATCCGCTCACGTGTTAATTTTGTGAACAAATCTCATTGTTGGAGTTAAGCAAATGGATGCACTCGAATTACTGATTACCCGTCGTAGCGCCTCTCGTCTCGTCGAGCCAGCCCCGACAGGAGAGCAGCTGCAAAACATTCTGCGTGCGGGAATGCGCGCGCCAGACCACAAAACGCTGCAACCGTGGCAATTCTTTGTCATTGAGGGCGAAGGGCGTGAGCGTTTTAGCGCGGTGCTTGAAAAAGGGGCGATTGCCGCAGGCAGTGACGAGAAAGCCCAGGAAAAAGCGCGCAGCGCACCGTTTCGCGCACCGCTGATTATTACCGTGGTGGCGAAATGTGAAGAAAACGACAAGGTTCCTCTGTGGGAACAAGAAATGTCTGCCGGTTGTGCGGTAATGGCTATGCAGATGGCCGCAATTGCCCAGGGCTTTGGCGGTATCTGGCGCAGTGGTGCATTAACCGAAAGTGCGGTCGTTCGCGAAGCATTCGACTGTCGCCCGCAAGATAAAATCGTCGGTTTTCTCTATCTGGGCACACCGCAGCTAAAAGCATCCACGACGATTAACCTTGCCGATCCGAGCGCATTCGTCCGTTATTTCTGATATCAACGGCAAAACTGTCTGGATTCTGAGCAAAGACACCCTAATTCAGACAGTCACTCTTACCACATCAAGGAATGAGCGCTACCATATCCGGATTGCAATGACAGGAGATGTCCATGAGCGAGCAAGCTATTCGTTTAACGCAATACAGCCACGGAGCCGGTTGCGGTTGTAAAATTTCCCCAAAAGTGCTGGAAACCATCCTGCACAGCGAGCAGGCGAAGTTTGTTGATCCGAACTTACTGGTGGGTAATGAAACCCGCGACGACGCGGCCGTATACGATCTGGGAAACGGCACCAGCGTTATCAGCACCACCGATTTCTTTATGCCGATTGTCGATAATCCGTTTGATTTTGGACGCATCGCCGCGACTAACGCCATCAGCGATATTTTCGCCATGGGCGGCAAACCGATTATGGCAATTGCTATTCTGGGCTGGCCGCTGGATAAGCTGGCACCGGAAATCGCCCGCGAAGTCACCGAAGGCGGACGCTTTGCCTGCCGTCAGGCGGGTATTGCGCTGGCGGGCGGCCACTCTATCGATGCCCCAGAGCCTATCTTTGGCCTTGCGGTAACCGGCGTTGTGCCGACCGAACGCGTGAAGAAAAACAGCACCGCTGAGGCAGGGTGTAAGTTGTTCCTGACCAAGCCTCTGGGTATTGGCGTTCTGACAACTGCAGAGAAAAAATCACTGCTGAAGGAAGAACACAAAGGACTGGCGACAGAAGTGATGTGCCGGATGAACATTGCCGGTGCGGCATTCGCCGATATTGACGGCGTGAAAGCCATGACCGATGTTACCGGTTTTGGTCTGCTGGGGCATCTGAGTGAGATGTGCCAGGGCGCAGGCGTTCAGGCACAGATCGTCTACCAGGATATTCCTAAGCTGCCTGGCGTTGAAGAATACATCGCGCAGGGCGCGGTGCCGGGTGGTACCCAACGTAACTTTGCCAGCTACGGACACCTGATGGGTGAAATGCCGCTATCGGTACGCGATCTGCTGTGCGATCCGCAAACTTCAGGTGGTCTACTGCTGGCGGTAACGCCGGAAGCTGAAGCCGAAGTGAAAGCGGCAGCGGCGCAGTTCGGTATCGATCTCACCGCCATTGGTGAGTTAGTGGAAGCTCGTGGCGGTCGCGCCATGGTTGAGATTCGTTAACTCGATGCGGTTGTTTATTGCCGAAAAACCAAGTCTGGCGCGTGCTATCGCCGATGTGCTGCCGAAGCCGCATCGCAAAGGCGATGGTTTTATTGAATGCGGAAATGGACAAGTGGTGACCTGGTGTATTGGTCACCTGCTTGAACAGGCGCAGCCGGATGCCTACGACAGTCGTTATGCTCGCTGGAGTCTGGTCGATCTGCCGATTGTCCCTGAAAAGTGGCAACTGCAACCGCGTCCCTCGGTGACCAAACAGCTCAACGTCATTAAGCGCTTTTTGCATGAAGCCAGCGAAGTTATTCACGCCGGTGACCCCGATCGTGAAGGGCAACTGCTGGTAGATGAAGTGCTGGATTACCTGCAACTGGCACCTGAAAAGCGCCAGAAGGTGCAGCGTTGCCTGATTAACGACCTCAACCCGCAGGCCGTTGAGCGGGCTATTGAGCGGTTGCGCGCCAACAGTGAGTTTATCCCGCTGTGCGTGTCGGCACTGGCGCGAGCGCGTGCGGACTGGTTGTACGGTATCAATATGACGCGCGCTTACACCATTCTTGGACGTAACGCGGGCTATCAGGGCGTACTTTCGGTCGGGCGCGTACAAACGCCGGTGCTTGGGCTGGTTGTGCGTCGCGATGAAGAGATAGAGAACTTCGTCGCCAAAGACTTCTTCGAAGTGAAAGCGCATATCGTAACGCCCGCCGATGAGCGGTTTACCGCTATCTGGCAGCCGAGCGAAGCGTGTGAGCCGTATCAGGATGAAGAAGGGCGCTTGCTGAACCGCACGCTGGCTGAACACGTGGTGAACCGCATTAACGGTCAACCGGCGATAGTCACCAGCTATAACGATAAACGGGAATCAGAATCCGCGCCGTTGCCGTTCTCGCTGTCGGCGTTGCAGATTGAAGCGGCGAAGCGCTTCGGTTTAAGTGCGCAAAACGTTCTGGATATCTGCCAGAAGCTGTATGAAACCCATAAGTTGATTACCTATCCGCGTTCGGATAGCCGTTATCTGCCGGAAGAACACTTTGCCGGACGTCACGCGGTACTGAACGCGATTAGCGTCCATGCGCCGGATCTGCTCCCGCAGCCGGCGGTCAATCCCGATACGCGAAATCGCTGTTGGGACGACAAAAAAGTGGATGCGCACCACGCCATCATTCCTACCGCGCGCAGTTCGTCCATCAACCTGAATGACAACGAAGCGAAAATTTACAACCTGATTGCCCGTCAGTATCTGATGCAATTTTGCGCAGATGCGGTATTCAGGAAGTGCGTTATTGAGCTGGACATCGCCAAAGGCAAGTTTGTCGCTAAAGCCCGTTTTCTGGCGGAAGCCGGATGGCGCACGCTGCTCGGCAACAAAGAGCGCGACGAAGATAATGACGGGACGCCGCTGCCGGTGGTGGCAAAAGATGACGAACTGCTGTGCGAAAAAGGCGAAGTAGTTGAACGTCAGACCCAGCCCCCGCGGCACTTTACTGATGCAACTCTGCTGTCAGCGATGACCGGGATTGCGCGATTCGTGCAGGATAAAGATCTGAAAAAGATCCTGCGCGCAACGGATGGTTTAGGTACGGAAGCGACGCGCGCCGGAATTATCGAGCTGCTGTTTAAGCGCGGGTTCCTGGTGAAAAAAGGACGTTATATCCATTCGACTGACGCGGGAAAAGCGCTGTTCCACTCGCTGCCAGAAATGGCGACGCGCCCGGACATGACAGCGCACTGGGAATCTATCCTGACCCAAATCAGCGAAAAGCAGTGTCGCTATCAGGATTTCATGCAGCCGCTGGTGGGAACGCTGTATCAGCTTATCGATCAGGCGCGCAGCACACCGGTACGACGCTTTCGTGGAATTGCTGCACCTGGCGGTAGTGGTAGCGATAAGAAAAAAAGCGCGCCGCGTAAACGTCCGGCGAAAAAAAGCCCGCCATCTGAAGAGGCGGGTCTGTAAGTTTGTAGGCCTGATAAGCATAGCGCATCAGGCTTAGCCGGATGCGGCACCCGTGCCTAATCCGGCCTACTGGCCTGCAGAGACAATATTAAATCACGCCCTGACCCAGCATCGCGTCGGCAACCTTCACGAAGCCCGCGATGTTGGCGCCACGTACGTAGTTGGTCTGCTTGCTTTCGCCGCCGTATTCAACGCAGGCATGGTGAATATCCAGCATGATGTGGTGCAGGCGCGCATCCACTTTCTCCGCTTTCCAGCCCAGACGAGCGGCGTTTTGCGCCATTTCCAGACCGGATGTCGCTACGCCACCGGCGTTGGCGGCTTTACCCGGTGCGAACAGTACGCCCGCTTCGAGGAACAGATCGGTGGCCTCGATAGTGGTCGGCATGTTTGCCCCTTCGGCGACAGCTTTCACGCCGTTGGCGATCAGTACGCGCGCTGCACCGACATCCAGTTCATTCTGAGTGGCGCACGGCAGGGCGATATCGACCGGAACCGACCACGGCTGTTTGCCTTCCAGATAGGTCAGGCCAAACTCACGGGCGTAATCCGCCACGCGACCGTCACGGCTGTCTTTGATCGCGCACAGACGCGCCAGCTTTTCTTTAGTAAATCCGCTTTCGTCGACCACGGTACCGCTGGAATCGGAGGCGGTAACTACTCGCGCGCCAAACTCCATGGCTTTCTCAATGGCGAATTGCGCCACGTTGCCGGAGCCAGAAACCGCCACGCGCATGCCTTCAAAGCCCAGACCATGGCGTTTGAGCATTGCTTCGGTGAAGTACACCAGACCGTAGCCGGTGGCTTCCGGGCGGATCAGGCTGCCGCCAAAAGAGAGACCTTTACCGGTAAAGACGCAGGCGCTGTTGTTGGACAATTTTTTCATCATCCCGGCCATAAAGCCGACTTCACGACCACCCACGCCGATATCGCCCGCCGGGACGTCGGTATCAGGACCTAAATGGCGGAACAGTTCGGTCATCAGTGCCTGGCAGAAACGCATGATTTCGCCTTCGCTTTTACCTTTCGGATCGAAATCGCTCCCGCCTTTACCACCGCCCATTGGCAGCGTGGTGAGGGCGTTCTTAAAGGTCTGCTCGAAACCCAGGAATTTCAGGATCGACAGGTTCACGGAAGGGTGGAAACGCATACCGCCTTTGTACGGGCCAATGGCAGAGCTAAACTGTACGCGCCACGCGCGGTTGACCTGCACCTGATTGCGATCGTCCAGCCAAACTACGCGGAACTGGATCACGCGCTCCGGTTCAACCAGACGTTCCAGCAACGACATCTGACGATAACGCGGGTTCTGCTCAAGAAAGGGCCACAGCGTCGTCATTACCTCACGAACGGCTTGCGCGAACTCGGTTTGATTCGGGTCGCGCTTTTGCACATGGTTGAGAAATGACTCCAGAGAACATGTCTGATCCATAGATATAAGAACCTCTTATGTATTGATATGGTTATATTTTTGATATTTATGTTATGTGTTGTGCAGTTTTTGACTATACCATCAGCAGTGTGACGTGACGCAAGAAAAAATTAACCCCGCTAAGTAAATTAATATTGCGCCGTGGGTCATAACCAAAAGCGATGATGGAAGGGACTAAAGTTTCTGCCGATTTATACCGTTATACTGAGCATAAATGTCAGTTAAAAAGGAAAGACAATGCGCCGTTTAATCATGGCAGGAGCGTTGGTACTGGTGTCCAGCGCGACGCTGGCAAATCAGCTTTATCGCCCTGATGTGCAGGTGAATGTACCGCCGGAAGTGTTCAGTTCCAGCGGTCAGCGGGCACAGCCCTGTAGCCAGTGCTGTATTTATCAGGATCAAAACTACTCAGAAGGGGCGGTGATTAAAGCCGATGGCGTTCTGTTGCAGTGCCAGCGCGATGATAAAACGATCAGCACGAATCCGCTGGTCTGGCGGCGTGTAAAAGGATAAACGCCTCTAACAACGGGATATCGGCGGGTGCCAGCGGATAACGCAGCGCCTCTTCGGGTGAGCACCAGACGATATCCTGATGTTCAAACGCTCTCAATTCCCCCTGAAAAGACGGTACATGCCAGGCGTGTAGGTGAATCAATCGGCCTGAAACCTCGCGTTGATGACTGGCAATGTAGCGCCCCACGACCGCCTCAATGCCCAATTCTTCACGCAATTCACGGATCAGCGCCTCGGGCTGACTTTCGCCCGGCTCAACCTTACCCCCGGCAAACTCCCACATGCCTGACTGATCCGCATGCAGCGGACGCTGAGCCAGTAAAATTTTGCCATCACGTTCAATGATAGCGGCGACCACGTCGAGGGTTTTCATCATATTCATCAAGATCTAACAGCAGAAAATGACATACTATCGTTATCTTTGTTTTATCTAAAGTATTCAGGAGCCACCGTTGAACGAACCTCAGTCGTGGGTAAAGCCGTTAACGCGTATCCCTTCCAGTTTAAAACCGCTCGTTGCCACGCAGAAAAAACATTATGGCGATGTGCTGCATCCCACGCGCTGGTGGGGGCGGATGCCGTTTCTGTTCTGGCTGGTGGCGCTGTTTGTCGGGTTTCTGGAGCGTAAAAAGGCGCGCTTAACGCCGGTGATGCGCGCGCTGTTGATGACCCGCGTTTCTCAGGTCTGCCACTGCGCTTTCTGTATTGATGCGAATAGTTTACGGCTGGCAGAACGCTGTGGCGCGCTGGATAAAGTCATGCAGGTTGCTACCTGGCAAGATTCGACGCTGTTTAGCGCTGAAGAACGCGTAGCGCTGGCCTATGCCGATGCGGTTACCGCAACGCCTCCACAGGTTGACGATGCGCTGAAAGTGCAGATGAAGCAGCATTTTACCGATGATGCCATTACGGAAATGACCGCGCTGATTGCGTTTCAAAATCTCTCGGCGCGTTTTAATGCCGCTCTCGATATTCCCTCGCAGGGACTGTGCGACAGTTTTAAAGGACGCCCGCATGCTTGACCGCCATCTTCATCCACGATTAAAACCGCTGTTGCATCGGTGCGTAGGTATTATTGATAAACCGGCGATTACCCCGGACGGACTTACGCTGGTCGGATTTGCCATTGGCGTGCTGGCGTTGCCATTTCTGGCGTTAGGCTGGTATCTGGCGGCGCTGGTGGCCATTGTGCTCAATCGGTTGTTTGACGGACTGGATGGGGCGCTGGCACGGCGCAGAGGGCTCTCCGACGCGGGGGGATTTCTCGATATCTCGCTCGATTTTTTATTTTACGCCCTTGTGCCGTTTGGTTTTATTCTTGCCGCTCCGGCACAGAATGCGCTGGCAGGCAGTTGGCTGTTGTTCGCGTTTATTGGCACCGGTAGCAGCTTTCTGGCTTTCGCCGCACTGGCAGCGAAACATCAGATTGATAACCCCGGTTACGCGCATAAATCGTTTTATTATCTGGGCGGGCTGACCGAAGGAACTGAGACAATTTTGCTGTTTGTGTTGGGGTGTCTGTTCCCGGACTATTTTGCCGTGCTGGCGTGGGTCTTTGGCGCGTTGTGCTGGATGACAACGTTCACCCGGATCTGGAGCGGATATCTGACGCTGAAAACCGTTCAGCGTCAGGCGTAAGGTAATGCGTTGCCGGATGCGCTTCGCTTATCCGGCCTACAACGATGATATATCCAGGCTGGGTAAAGCGTTCTCGCCGCATCCGGCAATAATGCCAGTCTTACTTGCTGGAGTCCGGACCCCGTTCACCGCTGGAGTCCGGACCCCGTTCACCGCTGGCGACCGGGTTTTTCGGATTGCTGCTCCACTCGTACCAGCCACCATCGTAAACAGAGACGTTTTTCCAGCCCATTGCGCGGGCATACATAAACGTTTCTGAAGCACGCCAGCCGGTACCGCAATAGAAAGAGACCTGTTGATTCGGCAGGATATTCCATTGCTTCCACATGGCGGCGATGTCATCCGCGCTGCGCATGGTGCCATCCGGGTTATGGAAATCTTCCATGTGGGTGGAGTCGCTGCCCGCGTGGCCCCAACGCGCGCCTGCGATCTCACCTTTTGGCTTAATGTAGCTGTAACCGCTGGTGGTACCGACAAATTCCGGCCATGAACGAATGCTCACCAAAGACGCATCCTGGCGATGCAGCAGACCGCGAGCCTGTTCCATATCCAGCATAAGCTGCGGCTGGGCAGGGATTTTCACGCCGAAATCAGGCTCTGGTTTCACCGTTGGCGGAGTGCCGCGTTCGACCGGTAAACCTGAGTCGGACCAGGTTTGCCAACCGCCGTCGAGCAGACGAACGTCTTTCACGCCTGCGTACAGCATAATTTGCGCCACGCGAGCGGCGGCATAGACATCGCGGCCGTATAAAATTACCGTGGTATCGTGGCGGATACCGTGTTTCGCCAGCATCGCTTTAAGCTGCTCGTCGGAAACTTTATTCCACAGCGGTTCGCTTTCAACTTCATTGGTATCAATGTAGCCCGCGCCGGGGATGTGGCTGAGCAGATACAACTTCGGCGCGCCCCAGGCGGCTTCAATCACTTTCCAGTCACCCGCCGGTTTGGCAGTCACGTCTTTACCCTGCTGAAGATCGTGCAGCCACTGTGGGTAAACCAACTGTTCGAAGTGCGGCAGACGTTGCAGACGGGCAGGGTCTGTCAGCGCATCGCTGAGGGTTGAAATCTGGTTAAAGCCAACTTTTTGCAGACGGGATTTAACGGCCTGCATGTCGTTATCGCTACCATACAGCGCCACCGGAGCGTCGGTCTTAAGTTGATGTGACTTAACCCAGGCGCTGAGTTGTTCATCATTCATCTTGTCGAGCCAGGCGGCAGACAGGTTCAGTGCGGAAGGTTCGTGTCCTGAAGGACCATTGAGCGATTGTGGCCAGCCGTTGTAAAAAGCGCTCTGACGGGTATCGATCGCCGCGCCTTGTTTTTGCTGTAACTGGTTGAGGGTGAGCGTCTGTGCTGTTTCAGCAGCCCAGGAAGAAGCGCAAGCGAGCCCTAAAGCCAGTGCCAGCGCGGTCATTTGAGAAACACGTTTCATCGAATAGCCCGACGTTGAAAAAAAGAAGACGACATTCTGTGCCGCCAGTTACGTAAAAACCTTGCGTTAACGCAGCATATCGCCACATTCACGCCCAGTTTTCCATCTGAAATACGCGGCCTGCAGGCGGTACGTCCTGCGCGTCATGGGTCACCTGTACCACCGGGATCCCCAATTTACGCACCTCGGTGAAGACCCATTGGCGAAAGTTATCGCGTAGCGACGCGTCCAGCCTGCTAAAGGGTTCATCAAGTAACAGCGCCTGGGGCTGCGCCAGTAGTGCGCGGAGCAGGGCGACACGTGAGCGTTGTCCGCCGGAGAGTGATGCCGGATCGCGCGAATAAAAACCTGCCAGGTCAGCGCGCGCGAGAGCGCATTCAATCTCATGGCGTCTGGCGGGACCTTGCAGGCTGGCGGGTAAGGCCAGCAGTAAATTCTGCCCAACGCTGAAATGGTCAAACAGCAGCGCATCCTGGAACAAAATGCCAATCTGGCGCTGCGCGGTAGGTAACGTATCGATGCGTCGTTCATTAAGCCACAGTTCGCCTGAGGCCTGGAACTGGGGAGACAACGCCCCGATCATCCATGAAAACAGCGAAGATTTCCCGCTGCCGGAAGGTCCCATAATAGTGACGATGTCACTTTTGTTAACCTGAAAATTAACGTCTTTCACCAGCGCTTTCACGCCCTGGTACAACGAAGCGCCTCGTACAGTAAGCATTAGCGGAGTCCTTGTCGAAAGCGGCCAATCCACGCGGTGAGAAAGGCTGCAAGTGCGAAAACGAGCAGTGGTAAAAGCAGCTGCCACAACGCCTGTGTTGCCAGAATCGCACTGCTACCGCCGCTGCTTAATGCCACCGCTTCGGTGGTTAATGTGGGATAGCGTCCGGCACCTAGCCACAGCGTTGGCATATACTGGGCGATACTGACCGAGAAGCCAACCGCGCAGGCAATCAACGCCGGGCGCGCCAGCTGCGGGCATTTCACCAGCCAGAATATCCGCCCCCGCGTCCAGCCCAGGGTTTGCGCAATCAAAATTAATCGTGGGTCAATGCGCTGCCACGCCGGTTTAAGCACAAATAGCATCCAGGGCATCACCCACAGCAGGTGGCCCCAGATAATGGTAGTCATCAGTCCATCTTGTTCGGCATATAACGCCAGCAGATATTGTCCGGTTACCAGCGGTAGCGCAGGCAAAATGAGCGGTAGCCAGACCCAGCGGTGTCCAGTTTGTGGACCCCATTCCAGCCAGGCAAAAAGTATCAGAAGCGCCAGCACGCTGGAAAGGAGCCCCAGTTGCAGGCTGTTGCTGAGCGCCTCGCTGTTTAGCGAGGAATAGCTGGCGATAAGCGCCAGTACCAGCGCGCATACCACACCGCTGACGGGCAAAATCTGTACCAGCGGGCGTGCGATTGTCATAGATGAAAAATGCTGGCGTTCACCGTTTACTGCCGGAATAGTATGTCGCCAGGCACGCCAGAGCAGATAACCCACCAGCGCGATAACAAGGAGCAACAGCACCAGCAACAGACTGGCAAGTGCGCCTTTCGCCTGCTGTTCGACGTCGCCCTGACTGAGCCACTGCCAGCTCAATACGGCAAGCGTTGGCGGATTGCCGGGGCCAAGAACGATTGCCACATCAACAACGGAGAGTGACCAGGCAACAATCGCCAGCATAGCTTTACCTAATGCCGGGCCGATAGCGGGCAGAACCAGCCAGTTCAGGCATTGCAGTCGGCTGTAACCCAGCGAATCCAATACGATAACCTGCTGAGAAAGTTGTTTTTCACTCAGCAGGGCCGAGAGAATCCATAACAAAAAAGCGCTCTCTTTCACCGCCAGCGTTACGCCAAGTCCAATGCCGTAGCGGTCCGGCTGTGGGCTGAGGAACGGGAGCCATTGCCAAAGTATGCCGCCTTCAGCAAAAACCAACAGCACGCTGGTGGCGAAGGCAACGTGCGGAATTGCCAGCAGCCACGGAAGACGCGTATACAGACGTACCCAGCCAGTGCCGGGCCACAAGGCGAGGATCGCCAGCAGCGCGATGGTCAGCGCGCCCCCAGCCGCGAGGCCGACGGAAACCAGCGTTGCCAGTAACGCCTGCGGAAGTTGAGGATCGGCAAAGAGCGCCAGCCAGTGTGTGGTACTAAGCGCCGGTGTTATCAGTGACCATGCCGCTGGCGCCAACGGCAGATAAACTGCCGCCATGATGGCCCAGAGTAGCAGAATTAATGCGTACCGTAGCGGCGTAGCCATTCTTGTTCCAGAGCGTTTACCCAGGCTGCATGCGGTTCTGGCAACACGGCAGGGAGCCCCTGTGGGATCCGCGCCAGCAGCGCATCACGCTGTTCGTCAGGCAATTTTTGTGGATCAAGCACCGAAGGATCTCCCCAGACAGCCGGGTCAGCTTTGCGCAGTTGTGCTTCAGGAGAAAGCAGGAAGTTTGCCACGACTTTTGCTCCGGCACTGGCGTGGGCATTCGCCGGAATGGCAACAAAGTGCACGTTGCCGAGCATGCCCTGTGAGAAACCAAAACTGTAGCTGCTTTTAGGCAATTCGCCGCTAGCCACTTTTTGCTGCGCGTGGGCAGGGTTAAAGGTCAATGATAAACGCAGGGTGCCGCTATTGAGCAGTGCATCCATTCGTGCTGGCGTGGGAGGAAAATCTTTGCCTTCACGCCAAAGTACAGGATGCAAGGTATCAAGATACTGCCACAATGGCGCGGTAACTTCGGCGAATGTCGCTGCATCTGGCGCAACTTTCAATGCCTGTGGTTTGGTGGTGAGCGAAATTAGCAACTGCTCAAGAAAAGCCGTTCCGGTAAAGTCTGGCGGGCGTGGATAGGTCACCGTGCCAGGGTGCGCCTGCGCGAATTTAAACAGTGCCTGCGGAGATTGCGGCGGCTGCGCGGTAAGATCGCGCCGGGCAATAAAGGTGAGTTGGGCACCGCCCCACGGTGATTCAGCCCCCTCTGTTGGAACGGAGAAATCTTCGGTCACCGGTTTTTGTGTATCAACATAGCGCCAGTTAGGCAGCGATTGTGCCCACTGGGTTTGCAGCAGCCCGGCTTCTTTTAGCGTACGGAAGTTTTCGCCGTTAACCCACAGTAAATCGACAGAGCCGCCGGTTTTTCGCCCGGATGCCGCTTCCGTCTGGATGCGTTTTACGGCATCGGCGGCGTCTGCCAGGCGCACGATTTTCAGGTTAATGTCGTAGTGCGTTTTCATCTCGCCGCTAACCCAGTCGAGATACTGGTTAACTGCATTGTCGCCACCCCAGGCGTTGAACCACACCGTTTGACCACGGGCGTCATTTTTGATTTGTTGCCAGCTGGCGTCCTGGGCAAACGTCGCCAGCGGGCAGAGCAACAAACTCAGACACAATAAGCAGTAACGCATAATATCTCCATGGCTAAAAATAGGGGAAGGTCTCAGTTTTTTTTCCGTTGGCGCTCAAGATAAAGGCTTCTTGCCACCGATATCACCACGCTTAGGGCAAACAGGACAAACAGACCCGTCACAAACCAAAATGTGCCGCCAGTTAACAGGCTTCCCGCCCATGAGTAGACGATAGTGGCGGGTAACTGTCCGATGCCGGTGGCGATGAAAAAATGGCGAAAACGAATTGAGGTCAGGCCAGCCGCGTAGCTTACCGGGTCGAACGGCACAAAAGGTAACAGGCGGCAGACCAGAATAGTGTGCTTACCATAGCGCTCGAAAAAAGCGTCCATATTGTTCAGCACCGTTTTTCCGGTCAGCTTTTCTACCGCATCGCGACCTAAAATGCGGGCAATAAAAAAGCACAGCGCCGCACCTGCCATTGCGCTGCTCCAGGATAGTACGCCGCCCCAAAATGCGCCAAACAGCGAGGCATTGGCAAACGTGATCACAAACGCAGGAAGCGGTGCAACGATGGCCTGTAAGATCATCAGGAAGAACGACACCACTGCCGCCTGGGTTCCATAAGAACGAATAAAGTTCTCAAGAGCATGCTGATCAAGTGTGGTAAATGCTGCCAGGCTGCCGTGGAGAAAATCACTCACGCCAGGTATCCATGCCCATGCCATTAGCGCGAGCAGTAGCAGAGCAATCAAACCCGCCCGGTAATAGCGAGTCAGCCGCGCTTTATTCCGTTTTATCATTTACCCGTACACTCATGGTTGGCTGACGGATCGATATGCTTATATCGGGCCCAGGCTTTGGCTGCCTGAACGAGGGCGAATAACGCCAGCCCTGCCACGCTGAGCTTACCGATGAATACCAGGGTAATGCCTTCGCTGGCGAGTTCATGCGACATCAGCGTATAGATAAAGATGCCGGGTAAGGTGGTAAGTGCCGATATTACGGTAAATGACCAGAACGGAATGGCCGTCAGCCCATAGGCGTAATTTTGAATATTATAGGGGAACAGCGGCACGAGCCGGGTCAGGATTAGAAAGTCTACTCCGCTATGGGCAATGCCTTTTTCGATAGCCTGAAACGTCGCCGTGTGCCCAACGTATTTCAGTAGTAGATCCCGTCCAAGCCAGCGAGCCAGCAAAAACGACAGCGCCGAGGCCACGGTTGCTGCCACTAACGAGATAAGCGTCCCAGCCACGGGGCTAAACAGCACACCGCCGACGATCACCAGGATGCTGCCTGGGATCAGACACAGCGCAGCAACAATAAACAGCAGGATATAAAGCGTATAGCCGAACATACCGCTTTGGCGGATGACGTCTTGTAAATGATGGAAATTGGTTATCAGGTCGGTCAGACCATAATGATGGAAAACTCCCGCCAGAACGCAGAACAGGACCGCGACAATCAGCAGCCGGTATTCTGCTTTATGCGAACTTCTTTTTCATGGGGGTTCTCCTGTAAAACCGAGTGCAATGGAGCATTTTCGTCAGCGAAAAGCGCGCGCGAAGATATAATAAATTCCCGGCCGTAACAATGTATTGCCGTCACTTTATTGATTTTGCACAGAATAAACAGACTCTCCAGGCCGGGCCTGGAGAGTAAAAAGACGCAGAAGGTCAGACGCGGAATTTAGCCCATACAGGCGCATGGTCGGACGGTTTTTCCATGCTGCGAATTTCATAGTCGATGCCGGTTTCTTCGCAGCGTTCCGCCAATGGGTTGCTCGCCAGCAGCAGGTCGATACGCAGGCCACGGTTATCGTCAAAGCCTTTTGAGCGATAGTCGAACCACGAGAACTGGTCATTCTTTTCAGGATTTGCGTGACGGTAAGTGTCCACCAGACCCCAGCCCAGCAGGCGTTCCATCCACTCACGCTCCTCCGGCAGGAAGGAACATTTACCGGTACGCAGCCAGCGTTTACGGTTTTCTTCACCGATGCCGATATCGAGATCGGTTGGGCTGATATTCATATCGCCCATAATCAATACCGGATTGTCGCGCTTCAGTTCAGTCTCCAGATAGTTTTGCAGGTTCTGATAAAACGCGGCTTTGGCCGGGAATTTGGTTTCATGGTCACGGCTTTCGCCCTGCGGGAAATAGCCGTTGATCACCGTGATGCTGCCCAGAGGGGACGGAATTTCTGCCATGATGATCCGACGCTGCGCTTCTTCGTCATCGCCCGGGAAGCCACGACGTACCGCAATTGGCGTTTCTTTCGTTAACAGCGCCACGCCGTAATGACCTTTCTGACCGTGATAAAAGACGTTGTAACCGAGCTTTGCTACCTCTTCGAGAGGGAACATATCGTCGTGGACTTTTGTCTCCTGTAAGCCAATAACATCCGGTTGATGTTTTTCGACAATGGCTGCCAGTTGATGGGGACGGGCACGCAGGCCGTTGATATTAAAAGAGACAAATTTCATAGTCGCTGCCACTTTGCAAGATGAATAGTGCAAGGATGGTAGCAGAATTTCTGCAGCCTGACTGCTTCTTGTCACCTGATTCCAACAATGATTGCTAATGGTGTTAACGATGGAGCAAAAACTGCACCGTTTTGGCGCGAAGCGCGTCGGAATGGGGCAATAATTTCCGAAAAATTTCGTATACGATCACAATTCCAGAATTATATTTGGCGACTGAATAAAACTGCGTTTTTTCCTCTGTTTAGTCGCCTGATGCGCAAACATATTCACTTTATATGCACATGCAGTGAATATCGCCACGTTGTAACCTGTTGATATTACGTCATCGACCTCCGTTTATGCACTTTTTTCGCTGGCTGGCACGAACCCTGCAATCTACATTTACACCGCAAACACTATATTTATTAACATATAAATAACCTTTTATTTACCGTTGAGGTCGCTATGTCTCTGTCAATTACGCGTGAAAATTTTGATGAATGGATGATGCCCGTATACGCTCCGGCCCCTTTTATTCCGGTGCGGGGTGAAGGTTCACGTCTGTGGGATCAGCAGGGTAAAGAGTATATTGATTTCGCGGGAGGCATTGCGGTTAACGCGCTGGGTCACGCCCACCCGGCATTGCGCGAGGCATTAAACGACCAGGCGAGCAAATTCTGGCATACGGGAAATGGCTACACCAATGAGCCGGTACTGCGTCTGGCGAAAAAGCTGATTGACGCCACCTTCGCCGAGCGCATTTTCTTCTGTAACTCCGGTGCAGAAGCCAACGAAGCGGCACTAAAACTGGCGCGTAAATATGCCCACGATCGTTTTGGCAGCCAGAAGAGCGGGATTGTAGCGTTTAAAAATGCTTTCCATGGCCGCACGCTGTTTACCGTCAGCGCCGGAGGACAGCCTGCCTATTCACAGGATTTCGCGCCGCTGCCGCCGGATATCCGTCATGCCGTATACAACGATCTCGATTCTGCCAGCCAACTGATTGATGACACCACCTGTGCGGTTATCGTGGAGCCTGTGCAGGGTGAAGGCGGTGTGGTACCGGCAACAAAAGCCTTTTTGCAGGGGCTACGTGAGTTATGCGATCGCCATAATGCGCTGCTGATTTTTGATGAAGTTCAGACCGGCGTTGGCCGTACCGGGGAACTGTATGCCTATATGCGCTACGGCGTGACGCCGGATCTTCTGACGACAGCAAAAGCGCTGGGCGGTGGTTTCCCCATCGGCGCACTGCTGGCGACAGAGCGTTGCGCCAGCGTGATGACGGTTGGCACACACGGTACAACGTACGGCGGAAACCCGCTGGCTACGGCGGTGGCAGGTAAATTGCTGGAAATTGTGAATACACCGGAAGTGCTCAACGGAGTAAAACAGCGCCACGACTGGTTTGTGGAGCGTATAAACGCCATTAACGAACGTTTTGGACTGTTTAGTGAAATTCGTGGACTCGGACTGCTGATCGGCTGCGTGCTGAACGCGGAATTTGCCGGGAAAGCGAAACTCATCTCGCAAGAAGCGGCTGTTGCCGGGGTGATGGTACTGATCGCTGGCGCTAACGTGGTGCGTTTTGCGCCAGCGCTCAACGTCAGCGAAGAAGAAGTCGCCACCGGACTGGATCGCTTTGCGCTGGCCTGCGAACGCATTAAAGCAGGAGGTTCATCATGATGGTGATTCGTCCCATTGAACGCGCGGATATCACCGCGTTGATGCAGCTTGCCAGTAAGACCGGCGGCGGGTTGACCTCGCTACCGGCGAATGAAGCTACGCTGATGGCGCGTATCGAACGTTCACTCCAAACCTGGCGCGGTGAGTTGCCAAAAAGTGAGCAGGGATATGTGTTTGTGCTTGAAGACAGCGCCAGCGGAACCGTGGCGGGAATTTGCGCCATCGAGGTGGCGGTGGGGCTTAACGACCCCTGGTACAACTACCGGGTCGGTACTCTGGTGCACGCGTCGAAAGAGCTGAACGTGTACAACGCGCTGCCGACGCTGTTTCTGAGTAACGATCATACGGGCAGTAGCGAACTTTGCACTCTGTTTCTCGATCCGGACTGGCGAAAAGAAGGCAACGGCTATTTGCTGTCCAAATCGCGCTTTATGTTTATGGCGGCCTTTCGCGATCGATTCAATGAGAAGGTCGTGGCCGAGATGCGCGGCGTGATCGATGAGCATGGCTACTCTCCGTTCTGGCAAAGCCTCGGCAAACGATTTTTCTCAATGGAGTTCAGCCGGGCGGATTTTCTCTGCGGAACAGGACAGAAAGCCTTTATTGCTGAACTGATGCCCAAGCATCCTATTTATACCCATTTTCTGTCTGATGAAGCGCAAGGCGTGATTGGTCAGGTACATCCGCAAACGGCCCCAGCGCGGGCGGTGCTGGAGAAAGAGGGATTTCGCTACCGCAACTATGTCGATATTTTCGACGGTGGGCCAACGCTGGAATGCGATATCGACCGGGTTCGGGCTATTCGTAAAAGCAGGCTGGTGGAAGTGGCGGAAGGTCAGCCAGCAACCGGTGATTATCCGGCCTGTCTGGTTGCCAATGAAAACTATCAAAACTTCCGCGTCATGCTGGTTCGCGCAGACCCGGATACCCAACGTCTGGTACTGACGGCGGCGCAACTGGATGCCCTGAAATGCCACGCGGGCGACCATGTACGTTTTGTACGTCTTTGTGCAGAGGAGAAAACAGCATGACACTATGGATAAACGGTGACTGGGTGACGGGGCTGGGCGAGCGTCGGGTGAAAACCAACCCGGTAAGCGGTGATGTGCTGTGGCACGGTAATGATGCAGATGCAATGCAGGTGACGCAAGCGTGCCAGGCCGCACGCGCAGCCTTTGCCGGTTGGGCTAAACAGCCTTTCAGCGCACGCCAGACTATTGTTGAAAAGTTTGCTTTATTACTGGAAAGCAATAAAGCCGAGCTAACTCAGATTATCGCCAAGGAAACCGGAAAACCTCATTGGGAAGCCGCGACTGAACTGACGGCGATGATCAATAAAATCGCCATCTCCGTCAAAGCTTATCATGCCCGTACCGGTGAGCAGCACAGCGAACTACCGGATGGTGCGGCAACGTTGCGCCATCGCCCACACGGCGTGCTGGCGGTTTTTGGTCCGTATAACTTCCCCGGTCATTTACCCAATGGTCATATTGTTCCGGCATTGCTGGCAGGCAATACGTTGATTTTCAAACCCAGCGAGTTGACGCCGTGGACCGGTGAAGCAGTAACAAAACTGTGGGAGCAGGCGGGGTTGCCGCCGGGCGTGCTGAATCTGGTGCAGGGCGGACGTGAAACGGGACAGGCGCTGAGTGCGCTGGAAGACCTCGATGGCCTGCTGTTTACCGGCAGTGCGAATACCGGTTATCAGCTGCATAAGCAGTTATCCGGCCAGCCGGAAAAAATCCTTGCCCTGGAGATGGGGGGCAACAACCCGCTGATTATTGAGAATCCGGAAGATATTGATGCCGCAGTGCATCTGACCATTCAGTCCGCATTTGTCACCGCCGGACAGCGCTGTACCTGTGCCCGCCGCCTGCTCGTAAAAAAAGGCGCGCAGGGTGATGCGTTCCTGAAGCGTCTGGTGGAGGTTAGTCAGCGTTTAATGCCCGGCAACTGGGATGCACAACCGCAGCCATTTATGGGTGGACTAATTTCCGAACAGGCAGCGCAACACGTCTATGATGCCTGGCAGCGTCTGGCGTCGTTGGGCGGCCGTACGCTGTTAGCGCCACGTCTGGTAAATGCCGGAACGTCACTGCTGACCCCTGGAATCATCGAACTGACCGGGGCGGGGAACGTACCTGATGAAGAGGTTTTCGGTCCGCTGCTCGGCGTCTGGCGTTATGACAGCTTTGATGATGCGATTCGTATGGCGAACAACACCCGCTTTGGATTGTCATGTGGGTTAGTTTCGCCCGATCGCGGCCAGTTTGAACAGCTACTGTTGGAGGCGCGGGCAGGGATCGTCAACTGGAATAAGCCGTTAACCGGCGCTGCGAGTACCGCACCGTTTGGCGGTGTAGGCGCTTCCGGGAACCATCGCGCCAGCGCGTGGTATGCCGCAGATTATTGCGCCTGGCCGATGGCAAGTCTGGAATCCCCGGCCCTAACGCTGCCAACGGCGCTTAGCCCCGGACTGGATTTTTCTCGCGAGGATAAGCTATGAAAGCCCGTGAGGTAAATTTTGATGGTCTGGTGGGACTGACTCACCACTATGCTGGATTGTCATTTGGTAATGAGGCCTCAACCAAACATCGATTTCAGGTGTCGAACCCGCGTCTGGCGGCAAAGCAAGGTCTGCTAAAGATGAAAGCGCTGGCGGATGCGGGATTTCCTCAGGCGGTGATCCCGCCCCACGAGCGGCCTTATATTCCGGTTCTGCGTCAGTTGGGTTTTAGCGGCAGTGACGAACAGGTGCTGGAGAAAGTGTCGCGTCAGGCGCCTCACTGGCTCTCCAGTGCCAGCTCCGCATCGCCTATGTGGGTAGCGAATGCGGCAACGGTTTGCCCTTCGGCAGACTCGCTGGACGGGAAAGTGCATCTGACGGTGGCGAATCTGAATAATAAGTTCCACCGTTCACTGGAAGCGCCTACTACCGAAGCATTGTTACGGGCGATTTTCCGTGATGAGAATAGCTTTGCGGTCCACGGCGCGTTGCCCCAGGTTGCGCTTTTCGGTGATGAAGGGGCGGCAAACCATAACCGGCTGGGTGGAGATTACGGTGACCCCGGCGTACAGCTGTTTGTTTACGGTCGTGAAGAAGGCAATGCATCCCAACCGAAGCGCTATCCGGCAAGGCAATCCCGTGAGGCCAGCGAAGCGGTCGCGCGACTGAATCAGGTCAACCCACATCAGCGCATTTTTGCCCAGCAAAACCCGGACGTTATCGATCTTGGCGTGTTCCATAACGATGTGATTGCGGTATCGAATCGCCAGGTGCTGTTTTGTCATCAGCAGGCGTTTGTCAGACAGCAGGCATTGTTAGAGCAGTTGCGCAGTCAGGTGGCAGGTTTTACCCCGCTGGAAGTCCCGACAGCGGAAGTGTCGGTGCAGGATGCCGTGACCACTTATCTGTTTAACAGTCAGTTGCTGAGTCGTAGTGACGGTTCGATGATGCTGGTCCTGCCGCAGGAGTGTCGGGAGCATGCTGGCGTGTGGCGGTATTTGAACCGGCTTCTCGAGGAAGACAATCCGATCGATGACCTGCGGGTATTCGATCTGCGTGAAAGTATGTCCAACGGCGGTGGTCCGGCATGCTTGCGCCTGAGAGTGGTGCTCACCCCGCAGGAACAGCAGGCGGTGAATCCGGCGGTTATCATGAACGACACGCTGTTTAACACGTTGAATAACTGGGTTGACCGTTACTATCGCGATCGTCTTACCGCTGCCGACCTTGCCGACCCACAGCTGTTGCGCGAGGGGCGTGAAGCGCTGGATACGCTGACGCAATTGCTCAACCTCGGCTCAGTGTATCCTTTCCAGCAGGAGGGGATGCGCCATGGATAACTTTCTGGCGATCACGCTCGCAGGCGCCACTCCAGAGAAAACGCAAGGAGCCACTCATGGTTTTGACTGGCAGTGGATCGGCCACGGAATTCTGGAACTGACGCCGCTTGCACCCGTTGAACATTCTCTGGTGCTGTCTGCGGGGATCCATGGCAATGAAACCGCGCCGGTAGAGATACTCGATTCATTGCTTTCCAGGCTGTTTAGCGGCGAGCTGACACTGACATGGCGGCTGCTGGTGATTCTGGGAAACCCGCAGGCGCTGGCTGCGGGAAAACGGTATTGTCATAGCGACCTGAATCGTATGTTTGGCGGTCGGTGGCAGATTTTTACCGCAAGTGAAGAAACGCACCGAGCCCATGAGCTTGAGCTGTGTCTGGAAGATTTTTATTCGCGGGCGAAAGAGCCAACACGCTGGCATCTGGATCTGCACACCGCGATCCGCGGTTCACAGCATCTGCGCTTTGGCGTATTGCCACAACGCAACGTTGCCTGGGACGAGGATTTTCTTGAATGGCTGGGAGATGCGGGACTGGAAGCGCTGGTTTTCCATCAGACGCCTGGCGGCACGTTCACCCATTTTAGCGGGGAACATTTTGGTGCGTTGGCCTGTACGTTGGAACTGGGTAAAGCGCTGCCGTTCGGGCAAAACGATCTCACCCAGTTTGCGCAAACGGCAGACGCACTGGAGAAACTGCTGCGGGGTGAGCGGGTGCCGACGAGAGAAATATCCCCGCTGCGTTATCGCGTGGTGTCGCAAATCACGCGTCGTAGCGACGATTTCATTCTCCACATGGATAACCAGACGCTAAACTTTACCCCCTTTAAAGAAGGCACCTTGCTGGCGCAGGACGGAGATGAACGTTTTATCGTCACCCATGATGTTGAATATGTTCTCTTTCCGAACCCTAACGTGGCCTGCGGTTTACGTGCCGGATTGATGCTCGAAAAGTTGTGATAAATATATTCGCCCTCAGGTTTATCCCTAAGGGCTTATTTTTACGTGCTGTTTTTATTTATTACGGATTATTCCTGGTGAGTTGCTTTCTTAATAATCATGGTTCAGGTATAGTTCTTCATAATCCTTTCAAAATCATCCGCTTGTAATTTTTAATTTCAACTCTACGCAATTTATTCTTTTTTTCTCCATAATTGATGAAAGTTTGTTTTTTACACTTTCACGGTTTTACCGTTGCTCTGATTAATTGACGATTAAGCCGGTAAAGTTACTCTCGTCAACACGACATCACATTGCATAAGAGTCGCATGAGTGTCGTAAAAATAACTGAAAGAAAGGATAGAAATTATGCGTAAACTGACTGCTCTGTTTGTTGCCTCTACTCTGGCGCTGGGTGCTGCGAACCTGGCTCATGCTGCTGACACTACAACAGCTGCACCAGCGGATGCTAAACCGATGATGCACCACAACGGCAAATTTGCCCCGCATCACGACATGATGTTTAAAGACCTGAATCTGACTGACGCTCAGAAACAGCAGATTCGCGAGATCATGAAAGGCCAGCGCGATCAGATGAAACGTCCGCCGCTGGAAGAACGCCGTGCAATGCACGATATCATCGCCAGCGATAGCTTCGATAAAGCGAAAGCCGAAGCGCAGATTGCGAAGATGGAAGAACAGCGCAAAGCCAACATGCTGGCGCATATGGAAACCCAGAACAAAATTTACAACATTCTGACCCCGGAACAGAAAAAGCAGTTTAATGCCAATTTTGAGAAGCGTCTGACAGAACGTGCAGCGCAGAAAGGTAAAATGCCGGAAGCTGCCGAGTAATCGATCAGCGTCTACACTAAATCATTCACACTGTGTCGCGCTGATTGCCGCACAGTGTGAAACAAAACTCAAGACCGCCGCTCTTGTCCACAACACGTATAACGATGTGGGCAGGATCGGCGGTTTTTTCATTTCTGCCTATTGCACCGGACGCACGACACGCTATTCTCCTGAAGCCCGCGAAAATTCTACCTGGATCAGCGCGTTATTCTTTTTTGCAAAATGCCGGGTTCATCGCTAAGGCAAATCAACTCTGCTGCCGATAACAATAATCTGCAGGGTGAACATAATAATGATGATTTATGGCTGTCTGTTTACGGCAGGCTGCCATGCTTCTCCTTTCTGGAGGGATGATGGAATACTTTGATATCCGCAAAATGCCGGTTAACCTCTGGCGGAATGGTGCGGGGGAAACGCGTGAGATTTGCTGTTTTCCGCCAGCAACACGAGATTTTCACTGGCGGGCGAGTATCGCCTCCATTGCAGCAAACGGTGAATTTTCACTTTTCCCGGGTGTAGAACGCGTGATTACGCTGCTGGAGGGAGGGGAGGTCACTCTGGAAGAAGCGAACATCTTTACGCATACCCTCAAACAGCACCAACCTTTTACCTTTGCCGGTGACAAGGTGGTAAAAGCAAAGCTGACGGAAGGGCAGATGTCTATGGATTTTAATATCATGACCCGACGAGATGTTTGCCAGGCAAAAGTCAGAGTTGCCGATCGCACCTTTACGACCTTTGGTTCACGCGGCGGCGTGGTGTTTGTTATCAGTGGTGCATGGCAACTGGGCGATAAACTGCTGACGGCCGACCAGGGTGCGAGCTGGCATGACGGCAAACACACATTACGACTGCTGGAGCGCGAGGGAAAATTGCTGTTCAGCGAGATTAACTGGATGCCGGGGCATTCTCCGGACACAGTTCAATAATGTCATATTGACCAGACAGAACAGGCCGGCAGAGAATTTTGTAGCCATCATGGTCAAAGCCTGCTGGCATACGCGCCAGGGTAGTCGCTTCATCCAGCGTTGAAACGACTCCCAGCCACAGCCAGTTGTTGATGATATGGTACTGTGTCATTTCAGCGCCGGTTTCCTGCAGTGCAATAGCATTGCTCCATGGCCAGCAAATCACTCTCACTCTTTCCAGCGCCGCTAACAGACGCAAATGATGCGCTTCATGACTCTCTTTTCCGCAGCACGCTCCGGCGCAGCGTTTAAGCGCGGAGCGAAAACAGGCGCGCCCGCGACTCAGGGGTTCCAGCCCCAACAGGCCGTAGCACAGCTGTTGTTCATCCGCGAGGCTTTGCAACGCTTGTAGCGCTGCGCGACGATTGGCAAACAGGCCAAACAGATTGGGTGCATGGGAGAAATCAATATCTCGTGCGTAGACAACCTGAACAGTTCGGTCGGTAAGCTGCAAGGCGCAAAGCTGACGATTGCGCCGCAGTCGTTTATTAAACAACGGCTGTTGTTCTTTGATCAACCGCGCTTCCAGCAGCAGGGCACCAATTTCTCCCGCCGTACAAATCCAGCTAATGCGTTTGGCCTGACGCAGCATTGCCGCTTCGTCCGCGGTACGCAGGTGTGCCAGCACGCGGCTGCGAATATTGACGCTTTTACCAATGTAGAGCGGCATAGTGTCGCTTTCACTGTGAAACAGATAGACGCCTGGTGCGGTGGGAAGCGCACTCAAAAATGGACGCAGGTGTTCAGGATATTCATAGATTGCCGCTGCCTCAAATGTCAGGCGTGGGGCTGATTGACGCCGTACCACTTCTCACTCCGGATGCTGGTTATTCATCCAGTGTAGCAGTTTGAAACCGATTAAAAAAGCGGCATCAGACAAGGAAGAGTGGCCGGACAGCGGTGATCCCAGTGCTATCCGGCAATATGTGACTAAAAAAATTACGCTTTTTTCCAGAAGTCATCAAACACCGTAATCGGTGTGCGACGTTTGTGTTCGGTCTTCAGATACCAGCCTTCAATTTTTTTCGCGATGTCGGCAGCCAGCGTTTTTCCTTCCAGATAATCGTCGATGTTGTCATAGGTGACGCCTAATGCGGCTTCATCCGGCAGAGAAGGGCGATCGTCTTCGAGGTCGGCCGTTGGCGCTTTCTTATATAAATGTTCCGGGCAACCCAGTGCGGCAAGCAGCTGCTTACCCTGACGCTTGTTCAGGCGGAAAATAGGGTTAATGTCAGTACCGCCATCGCCGTATTTGGTGAAAAATCCGGTGATGGCTTCTGCTGCATGATCGGTACCCACGACAACACCGCTGGTCATTCCGGCGATACTGTACTGGGCCTTCATACGTTCACGGGCTTTTTCATTGCCACGGACAAAATCGCTCAGTTCAATACCCGCTTCACGCAGGGCCTGTTCACTGGCCAGTACTGCACCCTTAATATTTACTGTGAGCACGCGGTCAGGTTGGATAAAGGCGATGGCATCCTGACAGTCCTGTTCATCAGCCTGAACGCCATACGGCAGACGTACGGCAATAAACTGCAACGCGTCATTCCCCGTTTCTTCGCGAAGCTCGGAAATAGCCATCTGGCAAAGTTTTCCCGCGAGCGTTGAGTCCTGTCCGCCGCTTATCCCTAATACCAGTGATTTCAGAAAAGGGTACGTTTGCAGGTAGGATTTCAAGAAATCCACGCTGCGGCGAATTTCCTCTTCTGCATTAATTCGCGGTTTTGCGCCAAGCGCCTGGATTATCTCTTGCTGCAGAGTCATTTAACCCCCTCCGAAAAATGAAATGATCAAAAAAAATGATGTGTTAAAGCTAACGCGTTGGGACCCAAACGACAAGGGATGCAGGCCTGATCTAACATCATTTTGTTTTAATAGAATTTTCCGAAACGACCTAAGTATCATCTGATTGCTTGAAAAATGTGTTGTTGTGCTCCAGGCTTATATAACACGCTGAAATACAAGAGGACGGAATATGAACAAGAACCTAACAGGAATTCTAAGCGCAGCGGCTGTTTTGACTATGCTGGCAGGGTGTACGGCCTACGATCGCACCAAAGACCAATTTGTTCAGCCCGTGGTGAAAGATGTGAAGAAAGGGATGAGCAGGGCGCAGGTGGCGCAGATTGCCGGTAAACCTTCTTCTGAAGTCAGCATGATTCATGCGCGAGGGACATGCCAGACCTACATCCTGGGTCAACGAGATGGTAAAGCTGAAACCTATTTTGTTGCTTTAGACGACACCGGACATGTGATTAACTCCGGTTACCAGACCTGCGCAGAGTACGACACTGACCCGCAGGCGGCGAAGAAGTAACAACTGCTTATTGCCTGAGCATTCAGAAGAACCGGCCATCGTGCCGGTTTTTTTGTGCCGAACGATCTTATTTATTGCCGCGAATTATTTGCCCGAAATGTGAGGGGGGTCATAACGACAGGTCAAGGAGAGACAATTTAGTTGGTCAAGGAAATACCATCCACCGGTGCAATCCCGTATACTCATTTCAGCCACCTAAAAAAGTAATTTAGCTGACGCAAGTTACCCAGAGCATGGATGCAGGTTATGGCTTGCGGAGTGTCTGGTTGACAGATAATCGCACATGAGGATCGTTTTAATGGAAAAGAAACACATTTATCTGTTTTGTTCTGCGGGCATGTCGACTTCATTGTTGGTTTCGAAGATGCGTGCTCAGGCCGAAAAATACGAAGTGCCGGTTATTATTGAAGCATTTCCTGAAACGCTGGCCGGAGAAAAAGGTCCTGTCGCCGATGTCGTGTTATTAGGTCCACAAATTGCTTATATGTTGCCCGAAATTCAGCGTTTGTTACCCAACAAGCCTGTGGAAGTGATTGACTCGCTGCTGTATGGCAAAGTCGATGGTTTAGGCGTGCTTAAGGCTGCTGTTGCAGCAATTAAAAAAGCCGCAGCAAATTAATTATTTTATTTTAATTTTTCCCGTCAAAGAGTTATTTCATTAACATTCACCGCAATTATTAATTGCGGTATTTAAGGGTATTTTTCTATGAGTAACGCTATTGCTTCACTTGAAAAGGTACTCCTTCCTTTTGCTGTAAAAATTGGAAAGCAGCCACACGTTAATGCAATCAAGAACGGTTTTATTCGTTTAATGCCGTTAACCCTCGCAGGGGCTATGTTTGTATTAATCAATAACGTTTTCCTGAGCTTTGGGGAGGGGTCGTTTTTTTATTCAATGGGCATTCGACTTGATGCTTCAACTATTGAAACTTTGAATAGCTTGAAAGGCATTGGTGGAAACGTCTATAACGGTACGCTGGGTATCATGTCATTGATGGCACCGTTCTTTATCGGCATGGCGCTGGCAGAAGAACGTAAAGTCGACTCACTGGCTGCCGGGCTGTTATGGAAGGTGCGAATAAGCAGGTCATTTCTTCCCAAGCTGACTCGCTGATTAAAATTTCGCGGATCTGGGCCGATTTTTTTCCCGCAAACACATCGAATCAGCCTATTTAGGCTATTTTTTCCACCATTTCTGGCGTTATTTCCGGTTTTTACTGAGATCTCTCCCACTGACGTATCATTTGGTCCACCCGAAACAGGTTGGCCAGGGTGAATAACATCGCCAGTTGGTTATCGTTTTTCAGCAGCCCTTTGTATCTGGCTTTCACGAAGCCGAACTGCCGCTTGATGATGCGAAACGGGTGCTCCACCCTGGCACGGATGCTGGCTTTCATGTATTCGATGTTGATGGCCGTTTTGTTCTTGCGCGGATGCTGCTTCAAGGTTTTTACCCTGCCGGGACGCTCGGCGATCAGCCAGTCCACATCCACCTCGGCCAGCTCCTCGCGCTGTGGCGCTCCTTGGTAGCCGGCATCGGCTGAGACAAATTGCTCCTCTCCATGAAGCAGATTACCCAGCTGATTGAGGTCATGCTCGTTGGCCGCGGTGGTGACTAGGCTGTGGGTCAGGCCACTCTTGGCATCGACACCAATGTGGGCCTTCATGCCAAAGTGCCACTGATTGCCTTTCTTGGTCTGATGCATCTCCGGATCGCGTTGCTGCTCTTTGTTCTTGGTAGAGCTGGGTGCCTCAATGATGGTGGCATCCACCAAAGTGCCTTGGGTCATCATGACGCCTGCTTCGGCCAGCCAGCGATTGATGGTCTTGAACAATTGACGGGCCAGTTGATGCTGCTCGAGCAGGTGGCGGAAATTCATGATGGTGGTGCGATCCGGCAGGGCGCTATCCAGGGATAATCGGGCAAACAGGCGCATGGAGGCGATTTCGTACAGGGCATCTTCCATGGCACCGTCGCTCAGGTTGTACCAATGCTGCATGCAGTGAATACGCAGCATGGTCTCCAGCGGATAGGGCCGTCGGCCATTGCCCGCCTTGGGATAAAACGGCTCGATGACAGCGGTCATATTCTGCCATGGCAGAATCTGCTCCATGCGGGAGAGGAAAATCTCTTTTCGGGTCTGACGGCGCTTAGTGCTGAATTCACTATCGGCGAAGGTGAGTTGATGGCTCATGATGTCCCTCTGGGATGCGCTCCGGATGAATATGATGATCTCATATCAGGAACTTGTTCGCACCTTCCCTAGAACGTGGAGACTTTGTCTTTATCCCGTTGGGATCGCACCACCAGAGTTTTTATGATTTTGGTGCGACAAGGATCCTTAACGTCGGCATCAGTAAACGTTTTTTTGAACAGCACTATCACCCGCTGCTGCCATTTTGTTTCGTTGCATCGCAGGTCTACCGGGCGAATAACTCGTTTCTTACCTACATTGAAACGGTTATTGCATCACTTAACTTTCGTGAGAGCGGGCTGGATGAATTTGTAGAAGTGGTCACCTTCTATATTATAAATCGGTTACGCCATCATCGCGAAGAGCAAGTGCTGGATGATATTCCGCAGTGGCTTAAAACCACCGTCGAGACCATGCACGACAAACGGCAGTTTAGCGAGAATGCGCTGGAAAATATGGTACACCTGTCCGCGAAATCCCAGGAGTATCTGACCCGCGCTACCCAGCGTTATTACAGCAAAACGCCGATGCAGATTATTAATGAAATCCGCATTAACTTTGCTAAAAAACAGCTGGAAATGACGAACTATTCTGTAACGGATATTGCTTACGAGTCTGGCTACAGTAGTCCAAGCCTGTTTATTAAAACGTTTAAAAAGCTGACGTCGTTTACACCGAATAGCTACCGTAAGAAATTAACTGAATTTAATCAGTAGATATTATTTGCTAATAACCCATTTTTTATAGCTTGCCCAAAATAGCGTCGGGACAGCCACGCTATACCTGACAAACGGGTTGAGCATAATACACGTCAGTGTTTTTACACTGAAGGGAGAAAGTATGAGCCAGAAATTAAAAGTCGTCACTATCGGTGGCGGGAGCAGCTACACCCCTGAATTACTTGAAGGCTTTATTAAGCGCTATCATGAATTACCGGTTTCTGAGTTGTGGCTGGTTGATGTCGACGGTGGAAAAGAGAAGCTGGACATTATTTTTGACCTTTGCCAGCGCATGATCGACAAAGCCGGCGTACCGATGAAGTTGTTTAAAACGCTGGACCGCCGTGAAGCACTGAAAGATGCTGATTTCGTTACCACCCAACTGCGCGTAGGGCAACTGAAAGCCCGTGAAAAGGATGAACGCATTCCACTGAGCCACGGTTATCTGGGACAGGAAACCAACGGTGCTGGCGGGCTGTTCAAAGGTCTGCGTACCATTCCGGTTATCTTTGACATTATTAAAGATGTGGAAGAACTGTGCCCGAATGCCTGGGTGATTAACTTTACTAACCCGGCAGGGATGGTGACTGAAGCGGTCTATCGCCACACGAATTTCAAGAAATTCATCGGTGTGTGTAATATTCCTGTCGGCATGAAAATGTTCATTAGCGATGTGCTGGCGCTGAAAGAGAGCGATGATTTATCCATCGATCTGTTCGGTCTGAACCACATGGTCTTTATTAAAGACGTGCTGGTGAACGGTACATCACGCTTTGATGAACTGCTGGACGGCGTGGCTTCTGGACAACTGAAAGCTTCCACCGTGAAGAACATTTTCGACCTGCCGTTCAGCGAAGGGTTGATTCGTTCGCTGAAGCTGCTGCCGTGCTCGTATTTGCTGTACTACTTTAAGCCAAAAGAGATGCTGGCGATCGAAATGGGCGAGTACTATAAGGGCGGCGCACGTGCCCAGGTAGTACAAAAAGTAGAAAAACAACTGTTTGATCTCTACAAAAATCCTGAGCTAAACGTTAAGCCGAAAGAGCTGGAGCAGCGCGGTGGCGCGTATTACTCCGATGCGGCCTGTGAAGTGATCAACGCCATCTACAACGACAAACAGACCGAGCACTACGTCAACATTCCACATCATGGACATGTTGATAACATTCCTGCGGACTGGGCGGTTGAGATGACCTGCACGCTCGGACGTAACGGTGCTACGCCGCACCCACGTATTACCCATTTTGATGAGAAAGTGCTTGGCCTTATCTACACCATCAAAGGCTTTGAGGTTGCGGCGAGCAATGCGGCATTGAGCGGCGAGCTGAATGATGTGCTGCTGGCGTTAAACCTGAGTCCGCTGGTGCATTCTGACAGCGATGCCGAGATTCTGGCGCGTGAGCTAATCCTGGCGCATGAAAAATGGTTGCCAAACTTCGCCGGGTGCATTGAGAAACTCAAAAGCGAACAACACTAACTGAGGTCGGCTATGGAACGCATACTGATTGTGAATGCGGATGATTTTGGCCTGAGTAAAGGACAAAACTACGGCATTGTTGAAGCCTGTCGTAATGGCGTTGTCACCTCGACAACAGCACTGGTTAACGGTGCGGCGATTGACCATGCGGTACAGCTGAGTCGTGACATACCTGCACTTGCCGTCGGGATGCATTTTGTTCTGACGCTGGGTAGGCCGTTGACGGCAATGCCGGGCCTTACCCGTGACGGATTACTGGGGAAATGGATCTGGCAGATGGCAGAGGAGGACACTTTGCCGCTGGATGAAATTTCTCAGGAGCTGGCCGCGCAGTATCAGCGTTTTATTGACCTGTTCGGGCGGGAGCCGACGCATCTGGATAGCCATCACCATGTGCATATGTTCCCGCAAATTTTCCCTATCGTAGCCGGGTTTGCTGCCCAGAAGGGGATTGCATTGCGTATCGATCGTCAGACCGTGTTCCAGGCGTCTGATTTTCCGGAAACGTTACGTACCTCCCAGGGATTCAGCAGCGAGTTTTACGGCGAAGCGATTTCCGAGGCTCTGTTTTTACAGACGCTGGATGCTTCAGCCGACCGGGGAGAGTCTTCGCTGGAAGTGATGTGTCATCCGGCCTTTATCGATGACATTATTCGTCAAAGTGCCTACTGTTACCCCCGCTTAACTGAGCTCGACGTGCTGACGTCTTCGTCACTGAAATATGCAATTGCGGAGCGCGGTTATCGTCTTGGCAGTTTTCTGAACGTGTAATTCCTGAGTTTGCGGCGCAATCGTGCGCCGCATTTTTTTGCTTGTGGCACAAATAGCACCTGCAACCCGTCTGCGATCCCCGATATAGTCATTCCCTTCATGAATACGCTGTTTTTGCACCGCCCAGTGGCAAAATCGGCTAAGATAGCGGTTTTCTGATTTTTAGAATTTGTCTTTAGTGAAGCAACTGATTATGAAACCTCTTCGCCAACAAAATCGTCCGGTTATCAGCTATGTTCCTCGCGTGGAGCCCGCGCCACCAGAGCATGCGATTAAAATGGATGCGTTTCGTGACGTATGGATACTACGCGGAAAATATGTCGCTTTTGTCTTAATGGGGGAGGCGTTTCAACGTTCGCCTGCATTTACGGTCCCGGAATCAGCACAGCGCTGGGCTAATCAGGTTCGCCAGGAAAATGAACTAAGGGATTAATGGATATAAAAAAACCGCCGGAGCATGATACTCCGGCGGTTTTTTGTTTTTTAGCTGACAGACTTAGCGATGCGCCAGTTCGGCGTTATCGTCGCTGTCCAGAATCGTTTTATCAGTCTGCTTGAGCCATTGGCTGGTCAGCGTACCGGCAGTCATGGAACCGCTTACGTTCAGCGCGGTACGACCCATATCGATCAGCGGCTCAACGGAGATCAGCAGCGCAACCAGCGTGACCGGCAGACCCATAGCGGGCAGGACGATCAGCGCGGCAAATGTTGCACCGCCACCCACACCCGCAACCCCTGCGGAGCTCACGGTCACGATACCAACCAGCGTGGCAATCCACATTGGGTCCAGTGGGTTGATACCGACGGTCGGTGCAACCATTACTGCCAGCATTGCCGGGTACAGGCCCGCACAACCATTCTGACCAATCGTGGCACCAAACGAGGCGGCAAATGAGGCGATGGATTCAGGCACGCCCAGACGACGGGTCTGCGCTTCAACGTTCAGCGGAATTGAGGCTGCGCTGGAACGGCTGGTGAAGGCGAACGTCAGCACTGGCCATACCTTGCGGAAGTATTTTAACGGGCTAACGCCGTTCACACCCAGCAGGATCCCGTGTACCACGAACATAATGCCCAGACCGAGATAAGAGGCCACGACGAAGCTACCCAGCTTGATGATGTCCTGCAGGTTGGAACCCGCAACCACTTTGGTCATCAGCGCCAGAACACCGTACGGCGTCAACTGCATCACCAGACGAACCAGTTTCATCACCCAGCTTTGCAGGGTATCGATAGCGACCAGAACGCGCTCGCCTTTTGGTGCATCATCTTTCAGCAGTTTCAGTGCGGCTACACCCAGGAATGCCGCGAAGATAACCACGCTGATAATCGACGTCGGGTTCGCGCCAGTCAGATCGGCAAACGGGTTTTTCGGAATAAACGACAGCACCAGTTGCGGAACGCTGAGGTCAGCCACTTTGCCAACATAGTTGGTTTCAATCGCGTTCAGACGGGCGGTTTCGGCACCACCTTGCACCAGACCTTCGGCGGTCAGGCCGAACAGGTTGGTCACCAGAACCCCTACCAGCGCGGCAATCAGCGTGGTAAACAGCAGCGTTCCGATGGTCAGGAAGCTGATTTTACCTAACTGAGAGGCGTTATGCAGACGTGCAACGGCGCTGAGAATAGACGCAAATACCAGCGGCATAACAATCATCTGCAGCAGTTGGACATAACCGTTGCCGACAATGTTGAACCACTGTACTGAGTCTTTAAGAACCTGGCTGTCGGAGCCATAAATGGTGTGCAGGGCAAGGCCGAACACGACACCCATGACCAGACCGACCAGTACTTTTTTGGCCAGACTCCACTGTTTGTGACGGGCTTGCGCCAGCACGAACAGCAGCACTACGAACACGATAATGTTCGCGATTAATGGAAAGTTCATCCCCGTTCTCCTGATCTTATTATGCGTATCACCGTTTAAAGGTGATTCTGTTGGCGCAAGATTAGCAGAACTGTGACTTACCTCTTATATTCAAATGGAATTGTTTATACCTAAAATGACTTTTTGGCTGATTTATTAGTCAATCTGATGCGTTATGAAACGATTGAACTGCATTTGTAGCGTATTAATCATCTGCGAAGACCAGCGTACCGCGCTGTTCTCTTGTACGGTCTGCGGCATCCAGATTGCCCACGCGAACAGTGCCATGCACAGAAACCGCTCCAGTTGATTGCCTTTTTGCGGCACGAGGATGGGCAGACGAAAACGCCAGCGGCAGGGCCAAAGCAGGGGAACGCCTGCTGGAGTCAGCATGTCAGCCAGAATGTGACTAAGATAGCCGAGTACCATACCTTGTAAGGCATCAGCCGGTATTATCCAGGTATCCGGGACTTTCAGGTAGAACGTGGCCAGCAGGGCAAAAACCGCCAGCAGGCTATGTGTAAACCCGCGATGACCAAATGCCCGGGCAATGGGTTTTGATATCCACTTCAGACGCTGCCCCAGCAGAGATTTGGGATGATCGATATCCGGCAGCAGGCACGTTAAAATGGCTGAAGGAACAATATGCCACCAGTCACCCTGCGCAAGAACGGGCGTTAGCTCGGCATTCTTGGCAAATACCGCACAGGCAATAGAAAAAAGAAGGTGGCCTTCCGCCGTCATGATAAAACCCAATAAACTGTCAATTCATACAGTATAGGGGTTTTATACAGTAGGCGGAAGAGGTGACGTTGTAACCCTTTGTCACAAGTGCGCCTTTACCGCGCCAGCCAACCGCCATCCACCGCCAGCGTATAACCATGAATATAGTCAGAGGCGGGACTTGCAAGGAAAACAACCGGGCCTTTCAGGTCATTTGGCGTGCCCCAGCGTCCGGCGGGAATACGATCGATAATCTCCTGATTGCGCTCGCTGTCTGCGCGCAGTTGCTGGGTGTTGTTGGTCGCCATATAGCCGGGCGCGATGGCGTTGACATTAATTCCTTTGGCCGCCCATTCATTGGCGAGCAGGCGAGTGATGCCCAGAACGCCGCTTTTTGATGCGGTATAGGAAGGTACACGGATACCCCCCTGAAAAGAGAGCATCGAGGCAATGTTAATGATTTTTCCGCCATTGCCCTGAGCCAGAAACTGGCGCGCCACGGCCTGCGACAGAAAGAAAACGGATTTTAGATTCAGATTCATCACGTCATCCCAATCTTTTTCACTGAAGTCCAGTGCATCCTGACGGCGTATAGTTCCTGCATTGTTGACCAGAATATCGACCCGGCCAAACGCCGATACCGTTTGTGTCACGATGCTGGTGAGAGCATCTTGTTGACTGAGGTCGGCCTGAATGGCCATAAAGCGTCGACCGAAGGCGTTAATTTTCTCTGCGGTTTCATGCGGTATTTTACGATTCACGCCGACTACATCGCAGCCCGCTTCAGCCAGCGCCACTGCCATACCCTGCCCGAGGCCGGTGTCACATCCAGTGACGATGGCGACTTTACCCTCGAGACGAAAAGCTTCCTGAATCATGTTTACCTCAACTATTTATGTCATTAACGCTTGCGCTATAGGGCAAGGATAGGAGAGGTTAAACAGAAATACAATTAAAAATGAAACGGCGTTTTAAAATAGAAAGTCTGAAAAGACGGGCAATACGATCATTGCCCGTTACAGGATTAGCCGCGCAGATGAGCGGCTGTGAGTTCGGTGAGCGAGGTTAGTTTGACGTCGGCAAGCACGAAGCGAGGATCGTCCTGATTCTCATGCGCTGGTACGACGATGGAACGCATACGGGCAGCTTTCGAGGCAATCATGCCGTTCACTGAGTCTTCCAGTGCTACGCAGTTTAACGGGCCAATGCCCAGTTTTGCCGCACAATCGAGGTAAACTTGCGGGTGCGGTTTGCTGTAAGGCAGTTTTTCTGCAGAAGCCAGCGCGTCGAAGTCATCGCGCAGATCAAACATGGTCAGCACTTTTTCCAGCATATGTAGCGGCGAGGCGGATGCCAGTCCTACTTTGATTCCCTGAGATTTGCACAGTGCCACAGCTTCACGAACGCCTGGCAGCAGCGGTTTTGTCTCTTCAACCAACGCAATGGCCCGGGTAATGATGCGCTCGGTGACTTCCTGACGTGAGGGGCCGTTCCAGGGTTGCTGCGCAAACCACAAATCAACCACCATGTCGATGCGTAAGCCAAGGGTATCGGGAAGTTCATGGCGGCGGGAGATATCAACGCCTAAACTTGCTATCACATCCAGTTCAGCCTGATCCCAAAGCGGTTCAGAATCGACCAGTAACCCATCCATATCGAAAATTGCAGCAAGAATTTGACGCGGGGTTGACATTACAACCTCTCCTTTACGGTGATAAAAGGGATTAGAGCCAGCCTGGACGGACTCTGAGCGTTCATTATGGCTAATTCAGAAGTATACCGCCTTTAAAGATCAGGCGAAAACGGTAATCAACGGGTAAACTTAGGCCAAAATGACACGTCTTAATCAAGGGGAACTCATGACGTATCAACAAGCTGGACGCATTGCCATCTTGAAAAGGCTGGTGGGATGGGTGGTTTTCATTCCCGCGCTGATTTCAACGCTGGTTTCAGTACTGAAGTTTATGTACGCGCACAGCGAAAAGCAGGAAGGGATTAACGCGGTCATGCTCGATTTTGCCCATGTGATGATCGACATGATGCGGGTGAACACACCTTTTCTTAACGTGTTCTGGTATAACTCGCCAACGCCCGATTTTCAAAGTGGACTGAATCTCGTTTTTTGGCTGATATTCATTCTGATTTTTATCGGCCTGGCGTTGCAGGACTCAGGCGCCAGAATGAGCCGCCAGGCGCGTTTCTTACGCGAAGGCGTTGAGGATCAGCTAATTCTGGAACAAGCAAAGGGCAGTGAAGGATTATCCCGCGAGCAACTTGAGTCGCGAATTGTGGTACCGCACCATACGATCTTCTTACAAATTTTCCCGCTTTATATTCTGCCGGTGATCGTTATCGTGATCGGCTACTTCTTCTTCTCACTGCTGGGCTTTTTGTAAGTGCCACTCTATCGGGCCTGCCACGTTGCGAAACGGCAGGCCTGATAAGCAACACGGTACGTCGTTAAGCCGACAGTAATCTATCCAGCGCTTTCTGCGCCACAACCAAATGCTGTCCCCCGAACAGAATTGCCCGATTCAGCAGCGTATAGAGCTGGTAGATTGGCTGCCTGTCGAGAAAATCCAGCGGTAGTGGCGAGACAGACTGGTAACCGTCATAAATTTGCGGCGGCTGATCGGTATGTAACGGCAGCATTGCCAGGTCACACTCTCTGTCCCCCCAGTAGCAGGCAGGGTCAAAGATGTACGGACCGTTAGGACCGAGGGCGCAGTTCCCGGACCACAAATCACCGTGCAGGAGAGACGGCTGCGGCTGATGAGAAGAGAGACGTTGCTGAACGTGTTCGACTATGGCGTCAATATTGCCAAACGCTATGCCTTTTTCAGCGGCGAGTTCCAGCTGCCAGCCTATACGCTGCTCGGCGAAGAAGGTTGACCAGCGACGTTGCCAGGTATTTGGCTGCGGCGTGGTAGAGAGCGCGTTATCGAAGTCGAGACCAAACTGAGGCTGGTCGCTCCATTCGTGCAAATGCGCAAGCTGTTGACCGAGGATAAACGCGTTATGCGCATCAAGCGGACGGGGAGGGAGGAAATCCATCACCAGAAAGCTGTAATCTCTGTCTGCGCCTACTGCCCAGACTTTCGGTACAGATACAGTTTGACTGCGGGAAAGTAGCTCCAGCTGATCGGCTTCTGCCGTAAAGCCGGTTAACAGCTCTCTTTCATCGCATTTGACGAAAAAATCTCGCCCCGCATAGCGTAAATGCCATGCGGCGTGGATCTCTCCGCCGGGCAGTTCATTACGCAGTTCGATTTCGCCTTCACCTAATTGCTCGCTTAAAAGACGACTGATAGCCTGCCACATGATGTCTCTCCCCATGTTGTCTGCCAGATCATAAGGTTAGCGCAAGAATGCGGTTAAAAAACACGAACTGACGCACACCACGGACGCGTCATCGCTGGAAAGGCACTTAATGTTTGTCGTTCTTCTTCACCCCGTACCGTTGTGGAGACACCTGACTGCACATGATTCACTTCTTTGTAATCACGTGATTTTTTAGCATAGACGTATAACCCCCATGCCGACAGTTTTACCGGAACATCCCCCTTCTGTTAAAAGGGGGACGGTGCCATTACTGCGCAAGGTATGCATATATTTTTTGCGTATCGTCCAAAGCGCACAGACGCGTACCCTGATTCAGGGTTGCTGCGCTACCGGCTGCGACACCGTAACGGACAATATCCTCAAAAGGCGCGTTCTCTGCCAGTTTAAGCGTCATGGCTCCGACCATACTGTCGCCCGCGCCTACGGTACTTTGACTTTTCACCGGTGGCGGAACCACCTGAACGCAGGTATCGCGATCTACACCCAGCGCCCCTTGCGGCCCAAGCGAGACCACAACGCGGTGCGCTTTCCCACTCTGTACGATTTCCTGCGCGGCCTTGCGCACATCATCGGGTTGAGTGAGTTCGCGGTTTACCAGCGCACTCAGTTCTTTGAGGTTGGGTTTGACCAGTTCGATATTGCCGATGGCTAACGCCGCCGTCAGTGCTTCGCCTGAACTGTCGACAATACAGCGGATCCCCTGTTTTTGTGCGGTGGTAATGAGTCGGGTCAATTTCTCAAGCTGTACGCCGGGCGGCAAACTGCCGCTGATGACCAGCAGCGCACCAGACTCAATTTCCAGCACCTGATCCTGAAGTTGGTAGAACTCGTCATCGGTCAGCGCAGCGCCTGGCATGACAAAACGATATTGTTCGCCGCTGGACTCCACGTGGACATGAAGATTTTGTCGGGTCCAGTCTTTGGCTTCGACGGTAGATACGGGAACATTTTCGTCGGCGAGCAATGCAACAAGATGCTCTCCGGTTGCTCCCCCCGCGGGGAAAATCGCTGTTGCGGTTCCGCCAAGATGGGCAATTGCGCGAGCGACGTTGATACCGCCGCCGCCGGGTTCAAAAACCGGCGAGGTACAACGAAGCTTACCTTCCGGGTAAATTTGCGGGGTGATTGTTGCGCTATCGAGAGAGGGCGCAAGTGTTAACGTATAGATACGTACCATCTTTACCTCCTGTTAGGCTGAACTCAGTCTGGCACTTAACCTCCCGAAAGTGAAGTAATTAACAACATGATTTTTCATATCTTTATTTAAAATTATCGTCATAAAGATATATAAATAAAATAAAGGTTTAGGAACGCTCTTATTCAAAAAATGAAATAAGAATTTATTGCTATGTTATTCGAGTCTTTTTATAATTTGTTACCTTTCAAGGGTCTTTTGTCATTGATCCATATGAAAGTTTCCGAGACCGTAATGGTCTCTTTTTTTGTTGTACGGACTCTTAATAAATGAAGCTTTTGAAGACAGTGCCCGCAGCATTACTGCTGACGGGAGGCCTGCTTGCGTCAATGCATGCTGTAGCCGATGATTCCGTTTTTACTGTCATGGATGACCCTTCCAGCGCGAAAAAACCCTTTGAAGGTAACCTGAACGCGGGATATCTCGCCCAGTCAGGCAACACAAAAAGTTCTTCTTTAACCGCAGATACCACCATGACCTGGTACGGCCAAACGACCGCATGGTCTCTGTGGGGAAATGCCAGCAATACCTCCTCAAATGATGAGCGTTCATCGGAGAAATATGCCGTAGGTGGCCGTAGTCGTTATAACATGACCGACTATGACTATCTCTTTGGGCAGGCAAGCTGGTTGACCGACCGTTACAACGGTTATCGCGAGCGTGACGTACTGACCGCAGGTTACGGTCGTCAGTTCCTCAACGGACCTGTGCACAGCTTCCGTTTCGAATTCGGTCCTGGCGTGCGCTATGACGAGCACACGGATGGCACCACCGAAACACAGCCGTTGGGCTATGCGTCCGGGGCCTATGCATGGCAGATGACGGACAATACCAAGTTTACTCAGGGTGTGTCGGTATTCGGCGCTGACGATACCACGCTCAACTCTGAAACTGCCCTCAACGTTGCCATCAATGAGCACTTTGGGTTAAAGGTGGCTTACAACGTGACCTGGAACTCTGAACCGCCGGCAACAGCGCCGGAGCATACCGATCGCCGCACGACAGTTTCCCTCGGCTATCGGATGTAATGACAAGCCGGGTCAAATAAATGACCTGGCTTTCCTAAATTAAAGTTAAGTTTATTTAATATTTAATTTGTGTTTTATTTTTTTATCTGGTCATAACGCACTATTTTCAGACTAATTCGATTAATCGATAAATAAACGAAACCGGAACAGTGGGGGAGCGTCATTTAGCCCCAGATCATCGCAGCCCAGCGCAGCATCAACATGGCCGCACAAATAACGAGCAGAATCACAACCATCTTCCAGTGTTTCTTCGCAAAGCGATTTGTGGGCATTGTTTTTTTCCTGCTCAGGTTAGATGACTTTGTGCAAGTGTAACAAAGACGGTTGGGTGTCAGTGAATTGATTTACATCATAGAGCGCGCGTTGATTGTTGCTTTGATCGACCCGTAATGCCGTGTACACTGTCAAACGGTGTTATCAAAAAGCGGGTGTAGGTCCAGTGTGGTCTCTAAGGCGACCAGTGACATATTTCGCAGAGTGAAGCGGGAATCAGCCCAGACCTTTTTGATAATTTTAAATATTGAATCTTTGTATGTGCTCTTACGTGTGGGGCACCACTGCAAATAAGGATATAACATGCCTGTTATTACTCTTCCTGATGGCAGCCAACGCCATTACGACCACGCTGTAAGCCCCATGGATGTTGCGCTGGACATCGGTCCAGGTCTGGCGAAAGCCACTATTGCTGGCCGTGTTGACGGTGAGCTGGTAGATGCTTCCGATCTGATTGAGCATGATGCGAAGCTCTCCATCATCACCGCGAAGGATGAAGAAGGTCTGGAGATCATTCGTCACTCCTGTGCGCACCTGTTAGGGCACGCGATCAAACAACTCTGGCCGCACACCAAAATGGCGATCGGACCGGTTGTTGATAACGGTTTTTACTACGATATCGATCTTGACCGTACGTTAACCCAGGAAGACGTCGACGCGCTCGAGAAGCGGATGCACGAGCTCGCTGAGAAAAACTACGATGTCATTAAGAAGAAAGTCAGCTGGTACGAAGCGCGTGAAACCTTCGTGAAGCGTGGCGAGACCTATAAAGTCTCCATTCTTGACGAAAACATTGCCCATGATGACAAGCCTGGCTTGTACCATCATGAAGAATATGTCGATATGTGCCGTGGCCCGCACGTGCCGAACATGCGTTTCTGCCATCACTTCAAACTGATGAAGACCGCAGGGGCATACTGGCGTGGCGACAGCAATAACAAGATGCTGCAGCGTATTTATGGTACTGCATGGGCAGATAAAAAAGCCCTGAATGCCTACCTGCAACGTCTGGAAGAAGCGGCCAAACGCGATCACCGTAAAATCGGTAAACAGCTTGACCTGTATCATATGCAGGAAGAAGCACCGGGTATGGTGTTCTGGCACAACGATGGCTGGACTATCTTCCGTGAACTGGAAGTATTCGTTCGTTCAAAACTGAAAGAATACCAGTATCAGGAAGTGAAAGGCCCATTCATGATGGACCGCGTGCTGTGGGAAAAAACAGGTCACTGGGATAACTACAAAGATGCGATGTTCACCACCTCTTCTGAGAACCGTGAATACTGCATTAAGCCAATGAACTGCCCAGGCCACGTGCAGATCTTTAATCAGGGTCTGAAATCCTATCGCGATCTGCCGCTGCGTATGGCTGAGTTTGGTAGCTGCCACCGTAATGAACCGTCAGGTGCGCTGCATGGCCTGATGCGTGTTCGTGGCTTCACTCAAGATGATGCACATATCTTCTGTACTGAAGAGCAGATTCGTGATGAAGTTAACGCGTGCATTCGTATGGTCTACGATATGTACAGCACCTTTGGCTTCGAGAAAATCGTCGTCAAACTGTCCACTCGCCCCGAAAAACGTATCGGTAGCGATGAAATGTGGGACCGTGCTGAAGCTGACCTGGCCGTTGCGCTGGAAGAAAACAACATCCCGTTTGAGTTCCAACTGGGTGAGGGCGCGTTCTACGGTCCGAAAATTGAATTTACCCTGTATGACTGCCTCGATCGTGCATGGCAGTGCGGTACTGTACAGCTGGACTTCTCCCTGCCGTCCCGTTTAAGCGCCTCTTACGTTGGCGAAAACAACGAGCGTCAGGTTCCGGTTATGATTCACCGTGCAATTCTTGGGTCGATGGAACGTTTCATCGGTATCCTGACCGAAGAGTTCGCGGGCTTCTTCCCGACCTGGCTCGCGCCGGTTCAGGTTGTGGTCATGAACATCACCGATTCTCAGTCTGAATACGTTAACGAATTAACGCAGAAACTACAAAATGCGGGTATTCGTGTAAAAGCAGACTTGAGAAATGAGAAGATTGGCTTTAAAATCCGCGAGCACACTTTACGTCGTGTCCCTTACATGTTGGTCTGTGGCGACAAAGAGGTAGAAGCAGGCAAAGTTGCCGTGCGCACCCGTCGTGGCAAAGACTTGGGCAGCCTGGACGTAAATGAAGTGATTGAGAAGCTGCAACAAGAGATTCGCAGCCGCAGTCTTCAACAACTGGAGGAATAAGGTATTAAAGGCGGAAAACGAGTTCAAACGGCACGTCCGAATCGTATCAATGGCGAGATTCGCGCCCTGGAAGTTCGCTTAACAGGTCTGGAAGGCGAAGCTTTGGGTATTGTGAGTCTGAGAGAAGCGATCGAAAAAGCTGAAGAAGCTGGAGTAGATTTAGTTGAAATCAGCCCTAACGCCGAACCGCCAGTTTGTCGTATTATGGACTACGGCAAGTTCCTTTATGAAAAGAGTAAGTCTTCTAAGGAACAGAAGAAAAAGCAAAAAGTTATCCAGGTTAAGGAAATTAAATTCCGTCCTGGCACCGACGATGGCGATTACCAGGTAAAACTCCGCAGCCTGGTACGCTTTCTGGAAGATGGCGATAAGGCTAAGATCACGCTGCGTTTTCGCGGTCGTGAGATGGCCCACCAACAGATTGGTATGGAAGTGCTCAACCGCGTCCGTGACGATCTGAGTGAACTGGCAGTAGTCGAATCCTTCCCTACGAAGATCGAAGGCCGCCAGATGATCATGGTGCTCGCTCCTAAGAAGAAACAGTAAGGCCTTCAAGTAGCAATGTCTGTGGAGCCTACGGGTTCCACAGCCGTTGTTCGCCTACGTTTCGTTTATTAACAATGCGAAGTGGAAGTTATTAAAATGCCAAAAATTAAGACCGTACGCGGTGCTGCTAAGCGTTTCAAAAAAACCGGTGGTGGTGGATTTAAGCGTAAGCACGCAAACCTGCGTCATATTCTGACCAAAAAATCTACTAAGCGTAAACGTCACCTGCGTCCAAAAGGCCTCGTGTCTAAAGGCGATCTGGGTCTGGTTATCGCGTGCCTGCCGTACGCATAAGCCGTTAACGTTTAATTCATTTTTTTACTAAGAATATAGATACAGGAGAGCACATATGGCTCGCGTAAAACGTGGTGTAGTTGCCCGTGCACGTCACAAGAAAATTTTGAAACAAGCTAAAGGCTACTACGGTGCGCGTTCTCGCGTATACCGCGTTGCCTTCCAGGCTGTTATCAAAGCTGGTCAGTACGCTTATCGTGACCGTCGTCAGAAAAAGCGTCAGTTCCGTCAACTGTGGATTGCGCGTATCAACGCAGCAGCACGTCAGAACGGTATTTCTTACAGCAAATTCATCAACGGCCTGAAAAAAGCCTCTGTTGAAATCGACCGTAAGATCCTGGCTGACATCGCAGTATTCGACAAAGTAGCGTTCACCGCTCTGGTCGAAAAAGCGAAAGCAGCTCTGGCATAAGCCGGTGAAAAGAGGGAGCCTGGCTCCCTCTCTTTTATTTGTAGTGCAATCAATTAGTTGACAATTTATCCGTAAGCCTTTTCAATAAAGGTTGTCCGGTTTTTACCACACAAGGTAACGCAAGCATGAATGCTGCTATTTTCCGCTTCTTCTTTTACTTTAGCACCTGAACTCAGGAGGCTTGCGCGTGAAAGAAGAAACGGAAAACAGCGCCTAAAAGCCTCCCTGGTGGAGGCTTTTTTTATACGCGTCATCCTTCAAGTTGTCTCTGTATTGGCTGCATTCGCTCTTTGGCCGCGTTGATACAACTTGAATGATTTTGCGTATATACGAGCGACTAGTGAATATCGCAACATAACGAGGAAAACCATGTCACATCTCGCAGAGCTGGTTGCCAGTGCAACGGCCGCCATTAACCAGGCTTCAGATGTTGCCGCGTTAGACAATGTCCGCGTCGAATATTTGGGCAAGAAAGGGCACCTGACCCTTCAGATGACAACCCTGCGCGAACTGCCGCCAGAAGAGCGCCCGGCAGCAGGTGCGGTGATTAACGAAGCCAAAGAGCAGGTACAGCAAGCGCTGAACGCGCGTAAGGCCGAATTAGAAAGTGCTGCGCTGAATGCTCGTCTGGCTGAAGAAACGATCGATATCTCCCTTCCTGGGCGTCGTATCGAAAACGGCGGTCTGCACCCGGTGACGCGTACAATCGACAGGATTGAAAGTTTCTTCGGTGAGCTGGGCTTTACCGTGGCGACCGGTCCGGAAATCGAAGATGACTATCATAACTTCGATGCGCTCAACATTCCTGGCCATCACCCGGCGCGCGCTGACCACGACACTTTCTGGTTTGACGCGACGCGTCTGCTGCGCACACAGACTTCCGGCGTGCAGATCCGCACCATGAAAGAAAAACAGCCGCCGATCCGTATTATCGCCCCGGGCCGCGTATATCGTAACGATTACGATCAGACTCACACCCCAATGTTCCACCAGATGGAAGGGCTGATTGTTGATACCAACATCAACTTCACCAATCTGAAAGGCACGCTGCACGATTTCCTGCGCAACTTCTTTGAAGAAGACCTGCAGGTTCGTTTTCGTCCTTCCTACTTCCCGTTCACTGAACCATCTGCGGAAGTTGACGTGATGGGCAAAAACGGCAAATGGCTGGAAGTGCTGGGCTGCGGGATGGTTCACCCGAACGTGTTGCGTAACGTTGGAATCGATCCGGAAATCTATTCCGGCTTTGCATTCGGTATGGGTATGGAGCGTCTTACTATGCTGCGTTACGGCGTTACCGATCTGCGTTCTTTCTTCGAAAACGATCTGCGTTTCCTCAAACAGTTTAAATAAAGGCAGGATAAAACAATGAAATTCAGTGAACTGTGGTTACGCGAATGGGTAAATCCGGCGATTGATAGCGATGCGCTGTCAAACCAAATCACGATGGCGGGTCTTGAAGTTGACGGTGTGGAACCTGTTTCCGGCGCGTTCAATGGCGTTGTGGTAGGTGAAGTGGTTGAATGCGGCCAACACCCTAACGCTGACAAACTGCGCGTCACCAAAGTGAATGTAGGCGGCGACCGCCTGCTGGATATCGTCTGCGGTGCGCCAAACTGCCGTCAGGGGTTGAAAGTGGCTGTGGCAACCGTTGGTGCCGTTCTGCCGGGCGATTTCAAAATTAAAGCCGCGAAACTGCGCGGTGAACCGTCTGAAGGCATGCTGTGCTCGTTCTCCGAGCTGGGTATTTCCGACGATCATAACGGGATTATCGAACTGCCTGCCGATGCGCCAATTGGCACCGATATCCGTGAATATCTGAAGCTTGACGACAACACCATCGAAATCAGCGTCACGCCGAACCGCGCCGACTGCTTAGGCATCATCGGTGTGGCGCGTGATGTTGCTGTACTGAACAAAGCCCCGCTGGTTGAGCCGGAAATCGCGCCAGTAGCCGCGACCATTAGCGACGTCCTGCCGATTCAGGTCGAAGCCGTGGAAGCCTGCCCACGCTATCTGGGCCGCGTGGTGAAAGGCATCAATGTTAAAGCGCCGACCCCGCTGTGGATGAAAGAAAAACTGCGTCGTTGCGGTATTCGTTCTATCGATGCCGTGGTTGACGTGACTAACTATGTGCTGCTCGAACTGGGCCAGCCGATGCACGCATTCGACAAAGACCGCATTGAAGGCGGAATTGTTGTCCGTATGGCAAAAGAGGGTGAGACCCTGGTATTGCTGGACGGCAGCGAAGCGAAGCTGAATGCAGATACGCTGGTGATTGCGGACCACAACAAAGCGCTGGCGATGGGCGGCATCTTTGGTGGCGAACATTCCGGCGTGAACGATGAAACACAAAACGTCCTGCTGGAATGTGCATTCTTCAGCCCGCTGTCTATTACCGGTCGCGCGCGCCGTCACGGTCTGCACACCGATGCATCTCACCGCTATGAACGTGGTGTCGATCCTGCGCTGCAACATAAGGCCATGGAACGTGCAACGCGCCTGCTGATTGATATCTGCGGCGGTGAAGCGGGCCCAGTCATTGACGTGACGAACGAAGCCACGCTGCCAAAACGCGCAACCATTACGCTTCGTCGTAGCAAACTGGATCGTCTGATCGGACACCATATTACCGATGAGCAGGTGAGCGACATTCTGCGTCGTCTGGGTTGTGACGTGACGGAAGGGCAGGATGAGTGGAAAGCGGTCGCGCCGAGCTGGCGTTTCGATATGGAAATCGAAGAAGACCTGGTCGAAGAAGTCGCCCGCGTATACGGTTATGACAATATCCCGAACACGCCGATTCAGGCGGGTCTTATCATGGGTACGCATCGTGAAGCGGATTTGTCGCTGAAACGTGTAAAAACCATGCTGAATGACAAAGGCTACCAGGAAGTCATTACCTATAGCTTCGTCGACCCGAAAGTCCAGTCGCTGCTGCATCCGGGTGAAGAAGCGCTGCTGCTGCCAAGCCCAATCTCTATTGATATGTCGGCAATGCGTTTGTCCCTGTGGACTGGCTTGCTGTCTACGGTAGTGTATAACCAGAATCGTCAGCAGAACCGCGTACGTATTTTCGAAACGGGTTTACGTTTCGTGCCAGATACGCAGGCCAATCTCGGGATCCGTCAGGATCTGATGCTGGCTGGCGTGATCTGCGGTAACCGTCATGATGAACACTGGAATCTGGCAAAAGAGACCGTTGATTTCTATGATCTGAAAGGCGATCTGGAAGCGGTTCTCGACCTGACAGGCAAACTGGCAGACATTCAGTTCAAAGCTGAAGCGAATCCAGCACTGCATCCGGGTCAGTCTGCGGCGATTTATCTGAAAGGTGAACGTATTGGTTTCATTGGGGTTGTTCATCCTGAACTGGAACGTAAACTTGATCTGAACGGTCGCACTCTGGTGTTTGAACTGGAGTGGAATAAGCTCGCAGACCGCGTGGTGCCTCAGGCGCGTGAAGTTTCTCGCTTCCCAGCGAACCGTCGCGATATCGCAGTCGTTGTGGCAGAAAACGTTCCCGCTGCGGATATTTTATCCGAGTGTAAGAAAGTTGGCGTAAATCAGGTAGTTGGCGTAAACTTATTTGACGTGTACCGCGGTAAGGGTGTTGCGGAGGGCTATAAGAGCCTCGCTATCAGCCTGATCCTTCAGGATACCAGCCGTACACTTGAAGAAGAGGAGATTGCCGCTACCGTCGCCAAATGTGTAGAGGCATTAAAAGAGCGATTCCAGGCATCATTGAGGGATTGAACCTATGGCGCTTACAAAAGCTGAAATGTCAGAATATCTGTTTGATAAGCTTGGGCTTAGCAAGCGGGATGCCAAAGAACTGGTCGAGCTGTTTTTCGAAGAGATCCGTCGTGCTCTGGAAAATGGTGAGCAGGTAAAACTCTCTGGTTTTGGTAACTTCGATCTGCGTGATAAGAATCAACGTCCGGGCCGTAACCCGAAAACGGGCGAAGATATTCCCATTACAGCACGGCGCGTGGTGACCTTCAGACCCGGACAGAAGTTAAAAAGCCGGGTTGAAAACGCAACGCCCAAAGAAGAGTGATTTAACGATACGCAGAGTATGACGCGTATAACTAAAAAGGCCGCTATGCGGCCTTTTTCCTTTTCACTACCGAATCAGCACCGTAGAATCACCTCCATCTCTTTTCAGCAGAATGGAAAACATGCTGACTTTCGCCCATCAACAACAGCGCCGAAACGTACGCTGGATACTGTCACTGTCAGTACTGATGCTACTGGCAACGATTCTAAGCTTGTGCGCAGGAGAACAATGGATCGCTCCCGGCGACTGGTTCAGCGCCCGCGGCGATCTGTTCGTCTGGCAAATTCGACTTCCCCGTACCCTTGCCGTTTTGCTGGTAGGCGCTGCATTGGCCTTATCTGGCGCAGTGATGCAAGCTCTGTTTGAAAACCCGCTCGCAGAGCCTGGATTACTGGGCGTATCTAACGGCGCGGGAGTCGGGCTTATCGCGGCGGTGCTGCTGGGGCAGGGGCAACTCCCCGGCTGGGCGTTGGGCCTTTGCGCCATTGCCGGAGCGCTGATTATCACGCTTATTCTGCTACGTTTCGCCCGTCGGCATCTGTCTACCAGCCGCCTGCTGCTGGCGGGGGTGGCGCTGGGGATTATCTGTAGCGCGCTGATGACATGGGCTATCTACTTCTCTACCTCGTTTGATTTACGTCAGCTGATGTACTGGATGATGGGGGGCTTCGGTGGCGTAGACTGGCATCAGGCCTGGCTCATGGTGGCGTTGATTCCGGTGCTGGTGTGGATCTGCTGTCAGTCGCAGCCGATGAATATGCTGGCGTTAGGAGAAACTTCTGCGCGTCAGCTGGGACTGCCATTATGGTTCTGGCGCAACCTGCTGGTGGTTGCCACAGGCTGGATGGTTGGCGTGAGCGTGGCTCTGGCAGGGGCGATTGGTTTTATTGGGCTTGTGATCCCGCATATTTTGCGACTGTGCGGCCTCACCGATCACCGTGTTTTACTGCCAGGTTGTGCGTTGGCTGGCGCAATCGCATTATTGTTTGCTGATGTTGTCGCGCGTTTGGTGCTGGCCTCGGCTGAGTTACCTATCGGCGTGGTAACGGCCACCATGGGTGCACCGGTATTTATCTGGCTATTGTTAAAAGCCTCGCGCTAGAACGCGTTGGTTCGGTCTATGATTAAAAACTGAAAATCCACCTGTTGTTCTGGAGATGCTATGCAAAACACTATCCTCGATACAGAAGTGACGACCATCGACGGCGAGGTTACCTCACTGCAGCCGTATTCCGGGAATGTGCTGTTAATCGTCAACGTTGCTTCAAAATGTGGACTGACGCCGCAGTACGAGCAACTGGAAAATCTGCAGAAAGCCTGGCACCAACAGGGCTTCAGCGTTCTTGGTTTCCCTTGCAATCAGTTTCTGGGTCAGGAGCCGGGCAGCGAAGAGGAAATAAAAACGTACTGCAGCACCACATGGGGCGTAACTTTCCCGATGTTCAGCAAAATTGACGTCAACGGCGAGGGACGCCATCCGCTGTATCAGAAGCTGATTGATGCCGCGCCAACGGCCGTTGCGCCTGCGGACAGTGGGTTCTACGAGCGAATGGCGAGCAAAGGTCGTGCGCCGCTCTACCCGGACGATATCCTGTGGAATTTCGAGAAGTTTTTAGTGGGTCGCGATGGAAAAGTGCTGCAACGATTCTCACCGGATATGACGCCTGAGGATCCCATCCTGGTGCAAACCATCAAGCAGGCGCTGGCAAACTAATGTCTCGATTGATGCAGCTACAGGACGTCGCGGAATCGACCCGTCTCGGCCCGCTTTCTGGTGAGATCAAAGCAGGAGAGATCCTGCATTTAGTGGGACCAAACGGTGCCGGAAAAAGTACGTTGTTGGCGCGTATGGCGGGTCTGACAAACGGAGAGGGCAGTATCACTTTTGGTGATATGCCGTTGGAGGAATGGCCCGCCGCCAGGCTGGCGCAATATCGCGCCTATCTTGCGCAACAGCAAAATCCGCCGTTTGCCATGCCGGTCTGGCATTTTCTGACGCTGCATCAACCCGACAAAGCACGCACCGATCTGTTACAGGAGATCGCCGATGCGCTCGGCCTGGGAGATAAACTGGGGCGCGGCGTGAACCAACTTTCCGGCGGTGAGTGGCAGCGTGTGCGCCTGGCTGCGGTTATCCTGCAGATTTGCCCACAAGCGAATCCATTAGGTCAGCTTTTACTGCTGGATGAGCCGATGAACAGTCTGGACGTCGCGCAACAAAACGCACTGGACCGACTGTTGAGTCAGCTGTGTTTGCAGGGCATAGCGATTGTGATGAGTAGCCACGACCTTAATCACACCTTACGCCATGCGCATAAAGCCTGGCTACTCAAACGCGGGAAACTGCTTGCCAGTGGTTCACGAGATGCGGTACTGACGCCGGCCAATCTGTCTGCGGCCTATGGCGTCAACTTCCGTCGTTTGGATATTGAAGGGCACAGAATGCTCATATCAACCACTTAAGTGAAATGGGTTCTTGAAAATCATATAATTTCCACGCTAAATTGGCATAAAAATAAAATTCAGAGGATTCGTACTGAATGCGCTTTTGGCTCCTTTTCATCACAGCATTGTTTTTGGCGGGCTGCAGCAGCCATCGTGCGCCTGCGCCAAATGCCCGCTTGTCGGATTCTATTGCCGTTATCGCCGGTCTTAATGATCAGCTACAAACCTGGCATGGCACACCCTATCGTTATGGCGGTATGAGTCGTAGTGGGGTGGATTGTTCTGGATTTGTTTTGATGACGATGCGCGATAAATTCGACCTGCAACTTCCGCGCGATACGCGTACGCAATCAAAGATTGGTACCGAAATTGATAAAGACGATTTGCTGCCCGGCGATCTGGTTTTCTTTAAAACCGGGTCTGGGGAAAGCGGTCTGCATGTTGGTATTTACGATACCAATAATCAATTTATTCATGCTTCAACCAGCCGTGGCGTGATGCGCTCGTCTCTGGATAACGTTTACTGGCGTAAAAACTTTTGGCAGGCGCGACGTATTTAATCCCCCGCAACTCCGAGGCTGCCATCGAGTGCGCAGCCTCAACATCACCATTTGAAAGTTAACTTTTATTTCTGCTTTTGGTTAGACAATACCCCTGAACATTAAGAGCGTATCTTGCTAAAAATATGATTTATTCCGAGATATTAAAAAGTGCAAAGCTGGATATTCGCTTATAATCAGGATAAGCTAAAAAAAAGGATTCGATTTACCGGCTAAAAAGGGAAAAATGAAAGGGCCTCTACTTGCATCAGCAGTAACGTATTTCTCCATCCTTTGCTACAGGATGCCGGATAACACCCATGCAGCGGGGCTGGCACGATGATTGTTTCACTGGATAATCTTTACCATTCTGAGTTCTCTTTTCTTCCTGCGAGAAGCGAAAAAGGCGATCTTGAATTCGTCGATATCATCACCAGTTTCGCCAGTGCGCATGGGGATGTGCGTATACCCACCGAGCTGGTCCTACCTCGGATGTCAGACGACGAACAATGTCGTTTATTTGTAGAAAAACTAGGGAAGGTGCGAATAAGCAGGTCATTTCTTCCCAAGCTGACTCGCTGATTAAAATTTCGCGGATCTGGGCCGATTTTTTTCCCGCAAACACATCGAATCAGCCTATTTAGGCTATTTTTTCCACCATTTCTGGCGTTATTTCCGGTTTTTACTGAGATCTCTCCCACTGACGTATCATTTGGTCCACCCGAAACAGGTTGGCCAGGGTGAATAACATCGCCAGTTGGTTATCGTTTTTCAGCAGCCCCTTGTATCTGGCTTTCACGAAGCCGAACTGCCGCTTGATGATGCGAAACGGGTGCTCCACCCTGGCACGGATGCTGGCTTTCATGTATTCGATGTTGATGGCCGTTTTGTTCTTGCGCGGATGCTGCTTCAAGGTTTTTACCCTGCCGGGACGCTCGGCGATCAGCCAGTCCACATCCACCTCGGCCAGCTCCTCGCGCTGTGGCGCTCCTTGGTAGCCGGCATCGGCTGAGACAAATTGCTCCTCTCCATGCAGCAGATTACCCAGCTGATTGAGGTCATGCTCGTTGGCCGCGGTGGTGACTAGGCTGTGGGTCAGGCCACTCTTGGCATCGACACCAATGTGGGCCTTCATGCCAAAGTGCCACTGATTGCCTTTCTTGGTCTGATGCATCTCCGGATCGCGTTGCTGCTCTTTGTTCTTGGTCGAGCTGGGTGCCTCAATGATGGTGGCATCCACCAAAGTGCCTTGGGTCATCATGACGCCTGCTTCGGCCAGCCAGCGATTGATGGTCTTGAACAATTGACGGGCCAGTTGATGCTGCTCGAGCAGGTGGCGGAAATTCATGATGGTGGTGCGATCCGGCAGGGCGCTATCCAGGGATAACCGGGCAAACAGGCGCATGGAGGCGATTTCGTACAGGGCATCTTCCATGGCACCGTCGCTCAGGTTGTACCAATGCTGCATGCAGTGAATACGCAGCATGGTCTCCAGCGGATAGGGCCGTCGGCCATTGCCCGCCTTGGGATAAAACGGCTCGATGACAGCGGTCATATTCTGCCATGGCAGAATCTGCTCCATGCGGGAGAGGAAAATCTCTTTTCGGGTCTGACGGCGCTTAGTGCTGAATTCACTATCGGCGAAGGTGAGTTGATGGCTCATGATGTCCCTCTGGGATGCGCTCCGGATGAATATGATGATCTCATATCAGGAACTTGTTCGCACCTTCCCTAGAATTAATCGAAACGTGCCAACATTTTTTTATTCGGCGAAAAGTATCCGCCTGGATTAATTTAACGCCAGCAGTTGCTAATACTTTATTATCAGATACTGAATTTGCTTCACAAGTTGAACGATTTTCATTTCTGGAGCTGACTATTAATGAAAGCTATCCGGAGTTAAACAAAGGTAAAGATAATCCAATATTGGCCGCACTTGCTGCGCGATTTCCATTAGTCCTGACAAACTATGGTTCTGGCGGTATATCAACCCGGGCAATTTTTGACGGCCTGTTCAAACGCGTCGTGCTGGATAAAAACTTTGTTCAACAAAGGATTGCACATATTTCGTTTGAACCGTTTATGCGGGCTATTCTGACGCAACTATCGCCCAGCTGTGAGTCAATAATCATTAGCGGAATTGATACACAAGAGATGCTGGAGCGCGTCTTGCCTGTGGGATTCAGTGCCATGCAGGGAGGATTGTGGCCTGCGGTGCCTCCTGCGCAGATAATTTCGCTCGCTAAGATATAACCCTTTTATTTGCTGGTGTTTAACAGCCTATTAACAGTCTACACTAGAGGCAGGAGGCCCTATGACCCTGTCTTTTACCACTCGCTGGCGTGATGAACTACCAGCAACCTATACCGCGCTTTCACCCACCCCTCTGAAAAACGCGCGCCTTATCTGGCATAACGATGCGCTGGCGGAGCAATTAGCAATTCCTGCGGCGCTATTTGATATTCCGACTGGTGCAGGCGTTTGGGGCGGCGAATCGTTGCTTCCCGGGATGTCGCCTTTAGCCCAGGTTTATAGTGGGCATCAGTTCGGCGTCTGGGCTGGTCAGCTTGGCGACGGACGTGGGATCCTGCTGGGCGAACAACAGCTCGCGGATGGTTCAACGTTTGACTGGCACCTGAAAGGCGCCGGACTCACGCCGTATTCCCGCATGGGTGATGGGCGTGCCGTGCTGCGCTCGACCATTCGTGAAAGCCTGGCCAGTGAAGCGATGTACTACCTGGGAATACCGACCACGCGGGCATTGTCGATTGTCACCAGTGACACGCCGGTTTATCGCGAAACGGTCGAAGCTGGGGCGATGCTCATTCGCGTGGCGCAAAGCCATATGCGGTTTGGCCATTTTGAGCATTTTTACTATCGCCGAGAGCCGGAAAAAGTGCGCGAGTTGGCTGACTTTGCGATTCGCCATTACTGGCCGCAATGGCAGGAAGAAGCCGATAAGTATCAGCTGTGGTTTAACGATGTTGTCACGCGTACTGCGACGTTAATCGCTGACTGGCAGGCGGTAGGATTTGCACATGGTGTTATGAACACGGACAACATGTCGATTCTGGGTCTGACGATGGATTACGGTCCATTCGGTTTTCTTGATGATTACGTGCCTGATTATATCTGCAACCACTCTGACAACCAGGGGCGATACAGTTTCGATAACCAACCGGCTGCCGCGTTGTGGAACCTGCAACGTCTGGCGCAAACCCTGTCGCCGTTTATCCAGGTCGAGGCGCTAAATGATGCGCTGGACAGTTACCAGCTGGCGCTGTTAACTCGCTATGGTCAGCGGATGCGGCAAAAGCTCGGCTTCTTTAGCGAGCAGAAAGACGATAACGAACTGCTTAGCGAACTGTTTAGCCTGATGGCGCGAGAAAGAAGCGACTATACGCGAACGTTTCGCATGCTCAGCGAAACGGAGCAGCACAGTGCGCAATCTCCGTTGCGCGATGAGTTTATCGACCGCGCAGCATTTGACGACTGGTTTACGCGGTATCGCTCGCGCCTTCAGCAAGACAATATTGCCGATGCAGTCAGACAAACACAGATGAAGGCGGTAAATCCGGCGATGGTATTACGTAACTGGCTGGCGCAACGGGCGATTAGCCAGGCAGAGCAGGGGGATTACGCCGAACTGCACCGGTTGCACCAGGTGTTGCGTACCCCGTTTGCCGATCGCGATGATGACTATGCCAGCCGTCCACCTGACTGGGGCAAACGGCTGGAAGTGAGTTGTTCAAGCTAAGGGGCCAGAAATACCTGCGGGGAGGCGTTGGCCGGATGCTGGCCAACGTGTACCTGAGCACCGTACCAGCGCTTCAGATCATCGGCCTGTAACACAGTTTCCGGTGTTCCCTGCGACACCAGCCTGCCGTTGTGCAGCAGCACTATTCTGTCTGCCCACAGTGCGGCGAGGTTCAGATCGTGAAGCACAATGCACACATGCAGCTCACCCGAAGCGGTTAGCGTTTTTAGCATGCGCAACAGATGCTGCTGGTGGTAAAGATCCAGCGCGGAGGTCGGTTCATCAAGGAATAACCAACCGCGAGGCGCACCGTCGCACCAGAGTTGCGCCAGCGCACGGGCTAACTGCACTCGCTGTTGCTCGCCGCCGGAAAGCGCGGCGTATTGCCGGCCTGCCAGAGGCGTACATCCGGTCATCTCCATTACCTGTGCAATAAGCCCAGGTTCCGGTCGTTGGGTCCAGGGCGCGCGACCCATCGCGATGACGGCCTCTACCGGCCAGTCAAATCCCAGTTGCGTTTGCTGACGCATTACCGCCCGGTGTCGCGACAGCATTTGGGTAGGCCACTCCTCCAGCGGTTTGCCCGCCAGCACGCAGCGCCCGGTAGCCGGTTTCAGAAAACCGGTCAGCAAGCGTAGCAGAGTGGATTTCCCCGCACCGTTTGGGCCGATGAGCGCCACCAGTTCACCTTTTGTAAGGGCGAGTGATACGTCGTCGATCACCGCTCTGCCAGCTACGTGATAGTGAAGCCCTTCAGCGATGAAATGTTCAGCCATGCGGTCCTCGCTGACGAAAAATAAGCCATAAAAACCACGGTGCGCCGAGAAGACTGGTCAACAGACCGACCGGCATCTCCGCAGGCGCAACCGCCGTACGGGCCAGTGTGTCTGCAATCAGCAATAAAAACGCGCCCGCCAGCACGGAACCCGGAATAACGGCCCGATGGTCTGAGCCGAGCCACATACGTATTAAATGTGGGATGACCAACCCGATAAAGCCAATCACGCCGCTTACCGCCACGGCTGAGGCAACCAGTAGTGCGCTACAAAGCAGCAAAATACGCTGGATTGTACGCACATCAACGCCGAGATAATGCGCCTCTTCCTCACCCAGTTGCAGAAGATTCAGCGCCGGAGCAAGTCGCCAGATGATCAGCACTGTCGGGATTGTCAGTGAAGTGACAGCCAACAGTGTGGACCACTGCGCGGCCCCCAGACTTCCCATTCCCCATAGCGACAGCTGGCGCAGTTGCGCATCATTACTGACCCACGACAAAACGCCAACCGCCGCCCCACAGAGCGCGTTAATGGCAATGCCGACCAGCAGCAGGCGTGAGAGTGAACCGTCGCGCTGTTGGCTAAGGATAAAAATCACTACGGTTGCCGCCAGCGCGCCGAAAAAAGCGGCCAGCATTGGAGCATACAACATCAGCAGCGCGGGCAAGGATACAGGCAGCACCACCCACAGGGCCACAGCGCAGGCGGCGCCACTGCTTATTCCCAGTAATCCAGGGTCTGCAAGTGGATTGCGAAACAGCCCCTGCATCACGCAGCCCGCGAGCGCCAGAGAGCCGCCAATCACCAGCGCCAGCAGGACGCGGGGCAGACGAATCGTGAGCCAGATTTGACGCAATGCCTCATCGCCATCACGCCAGAGCAGACTTACCGGCAGGCGCAACGCGCCAAAACCGGTAGCCAGAACCGTCATTACAACCAGCATCAATGCCAACATCCACAATGAACAGGTGATCCGCCGGGACATCAGGGCAATTGCTCCGCTTTAGCACGAAGCTGCAAAATAGCCTGTGGCGTGCGAACGCTGAAGCCCAACAGCGCCATATCGTCAACCTGCAATACCTGTTTATTCCTTCCGGCAGGTGTTTGCGCAAGTCCCGGTAGCGCCCACAGATTTGCCTCGCCACCCATCGCCTTAACACCTTCTTGTGAAATCACTACCAGATCGGGCTGGCTGGCAATGACGCCTTCTTGTGACAGCGGCTGATAGCGATTAACGCCCTGCATCGCGTTGCGTAGACCTGCGGCACGAATCGCCGCATCGGCTCCGGTTTGCTGGCCCGCCGCCATCGCGGTCATCCCGCCATGATTGAGAATAAACAGCACACGTTTATTAAGTTCAGATGACGGGAGCGTCGCCAGTTCCTGACGTAACGTTGCGCGCAGCGTTTCGCCGTCGGCCTCCCGATGAGTAGCCTCGGCGATAACCCGAACTTTTTCATCAATCGCGTTAAGATCGTTGCTTGCTAGGATCGTGACAACCCTGACGTTGCTCTGCTTGAGCTGTTTTAACACCAGAGAAGGCTGCGCCTGCGCGCTGGCAAGGACCAGCGTAGGGCGTGTGGCAAGGATCCCTTCGGCGTTGAGCTGGCGCAAATAACCAACATCAGGTAACGCGGTTGCCGCAGCAGGCCATTGGCTGGTGCTGTCTCTCGCCACAAGGGAGGGTTGTGCTCCCAGTGCGTATACGATCTCGGTGACATCGCCACCGAGGGCAACAACTCGTTCCTCGGGCGCAGCCAGTGCGACGAAGGGCAGCAGCACGATCAGGGCCAGCAGTTTTTTCATGCGGCCAGTCCTTTCGGCGTTAGCGCGTCAATCTGTGTGCGCCATTGCGTCTGTTCCGGCTCGCCTTCCGTACGTTGACCATACAGTTGTGCGATTTGCGTACCGTCGGCAGCAAACAGTTCCAGACTGGTGACGTGACCATCGGCGGTCGGTTTGCGCGTCACCCACGTTTCAGCCACGCTCTCTTCCAGCAGATGTAGGGTAAAGGTTGGGTTGAAGATGTTTAGCCAGCCTTTCATCGGTACCAGTTTTTCAATCACGCCGGTAAAAATCTGTACACAGCCGCGATTACCCACAAAAACCATAATTTCGTTGCCATCCTGACGCGCGGTGTTGAGTAACTGCGCCAGTGCACTATTAGAAACCTTACAGGCCAGATCGTCGCCCACCAGATTAAACGCCTGTTGGCGGGTGAGTTCATGGCGTTTCAGCAGACCGAAGAACTGGTGGACATCGGTCATCGCTCGCCACTCTTGATCAACGGTCCGCGCATCGACCGTGACGGCGGCAGGCGCGGAATTGTTGGCAGGTTGCAGTGCCAGCGGCGGGTTTTCTGCAAAGATGAAACGGGTCAGCAACGCTGCCCATTCCTCAACGAGGGTATTTTGCGTGGTATAGACCTTCAGCAGCGCATCTCCCTGATGGTCGAAGAACTGAATGCTCTGACGCTCACCATGGGCGGTTGTTTCGCTGATATGAAAGGTGCTGGCCCACTGATTCAGGAAAAGACGCAGATCGAGGGCGCGCGGATTGAGAACCAGTCCGGCATGACCGTTGAGGTGCTGATTGGTAAAAGCACCCACCTGCTCATGTACTGCGTATTCATTGCGGCAAATACATTTGGTTTCGCCAACTGCTTCCAGTGCGCTGAGAATTTCACGCACTTCGCCACGTAAGCGCCAGGCATCGTGACCGACGCGTGCAAAGGTCAGTTCGGCTTCGCTAATATTCATCAACCCCGCAATATCACGTGCGTATTTGCCAGGATTTTCTTTCTTCAGTTCCAGCCAGCGTGTGTAATGATTCATTGTCTCTTCCTTCCAGATTGCGGCCCCGGCGAACCGGGGAAAAGTGATTACCACTGATAACTCACGAAAATTTTGCCATTACGACCATCCTGCGGAATGCCTTGCGGCGACCAGTACTCTTTGTCGAAGGCGTTGCCCAGTACCAGCGTGGTGGTCATGCCTTTCAGCGCTTGTTGGCCCTGATAGCTGACGTAGAAATCGTTTACCGCATAGCCGGGCTGTTTAGCGTAGGTGCTGCTGATATGCGTTGAACGGTCAGCAAATGTCCCTATCCAGCCGACAGAGAAACCGCTGTGCGCAACTGGCACATTCAGTTTGCTGGTGACGGTGTCCGGGTTAATGCTTGAAATGTATTCGCCGGTGTCAGTATCTTTTCCGCGTGTGCGGTTATAGGCCATGTCGAGGCTGAACAGATCGGTGGAATATTTCGCCATCACGTCCCAGCCCCAGATTTTGGCGTTGGGTACGTTATAGGACGTGGTTGTCGCAGCGGCGAAATCGACGCTGGTGGAGATGTAATCTTTCGCTTTGGTGTCGAAATAGCTGGCTTTAAATTCGAGCGCGTCGCTCGCCATCAGCAGATCGTCAAAGCGCAGGCCAAATCCGTATTCCTGTGTTTCGTTGGTTTCCGGGCGCAGGTTAGGGTTCGGCACCCAGTAGTTGGTGTAAAAACGACCAATCGAGAAGTGTTTCGCATCGTTATACATCTCGCCCATAGTCGGGGCACGGAAAGCCTGAGCGTATGAACCGAACAGCATCAGCCAGTCAGTTGGCGCAACCGTTAATCCGGCGCGGGACGACCATTTATCGGCATCGACATCTTCATAACCGTCGCTGCTGCCGCGATAAGAGTCATAACGGGTACCGCCCAGCAGCGTAACCGGCAGGTCGCGCAGGGTGATTTCATCCTGGAGCCAGCCGGAGCTGAAATCGATCTTAGCCTCCGGGAAACCAGTTGTTGCTCCTCCCGGTTGTTGTTCCTGACGATAGTATTCACCGCCGTAGGTCAACAGGTGAGATGCAAAAGAGTCGGTAAACAGGCGGCTGCGGTTGTCGATCTTCCCGCCTTTGGTGGTTTGCTTGCGGAATTCGCCAGTGTTATCTGCATTCTGAGCATTAATGCGCGCTTCGGACCAGTAGATACGGGCGTCAGCGTTCAGCCAGTCATTGTCCGCCGGAGCGAGCGAGTAGGTCAGTTGCGCATCACGCTGGATCGTTGAACGGTTGGTCATCGGATTGCTGGCATCCGCCGCGCTGGTCTGCGGGTTTTTAGGTTCCCGGGCGTCATTATTGTAGTATCGCAGCGAACCGGCCAGCGTCTGGGCGCTGTCAATTTTCCAGCTACCTTTCGCCAGCATATTGTTAATTGCTTCGTCATTCGGCGCAGTAGTACCGTCACTCTGGCGTAAATCACCGCGATCGCGGCTGGACCAGGCAAGCAGTCCGTCAAGCGTATCGGTACGGCCATACGTGCTGGCGCCCATGCCGAGACTGTGATCGCCGGTCGCCGCGGTACCGAACACGCGATAACCACTGTTTTTCCCGACGTCCAGTAGATCTTTGGCATCTGCAGTGTCATAGGCGATCACGCCGCCTAGCGCGCCGCTACCGTACAGTAGTGCGGAAGGGCCACGCACGACTTCGATGCGTTTGATAAGCGCCGGGTCGAGGAAGGTACTGTTCAGGTGTCCGGTGTCGGTTCCCTGACGAACGCCGTCAACCAGTACCAGAACTCCGCGTCGATCATAGCCGCGCAGATTCACGTCCTGGCCGTTGGTACGGCCCGTACCGTCAAGGGTCAGGCCTGGAACCTTACGTAACAGGTCGGCAGCGGAGCTGGCGGTTTGGTTTTCTGGGGCGGTGGCGTCAATGACGCTAACCATCATTGGCGCTTCAAAGGCGCTACGGGCATTGCCGGTGGCGGTAACGGTCATATCCTCGACCGCCGCCCAGGCGACGGCGGGTAGGTTACTGATAATCGCCAGCGCCAACAGCGATGGGCGCAGGGAAGCGGTGTGCAGGTAAGGCATAGCAACTCTCCATTAGGAAATCGAAAAGCGCTGGCTGCCTGGGTATGACCTGGGTGGCTGGCGAAATGTGTTGTTTATTTAGTCAGAATGAGTTTTCCGGCTTGTGTCTGGCGCAGCAGGTAGTGCTGACCATCATGTTCTATGATCACGCGTCCTTCGTTACCAAGCAGGGTTTTACTGTCAATTCGTCGCTCGTTTGGCGCGACGGAAGGCGGTGTTTTGTCTTTTGCAGGCGTTGCCGTTGTGTTATCCATACGTGACATAGTGTTTAAAAATAACAATCAATGTAACAATGATAATCATTATCATCAAACTACAAATTTGCGGCAAGCGTTTTTGTGAAATAATTGTGACGAGAACGTTTTTTGCGCAATAAGCAAGGGGAAAACAAGGGATTAGCGCCGGGCAAGGTAATATTGCCCGGCGAACAGCATTAAAAACGGCTATCAACCGCAGAGGCGAGTTTTTCAACCAACAGTTCAGTATCTTCCCAGTTCAGGCACGGGTCGGTAATGGACTGACCGTAAACCAGCGGCTGGCCGCTAACGATTTTTTGCGTACCTTCACGCAAGAAACTCTCCGCCATAATCCCGGCAATCGCCGTCGAACCATTGCGAATTTGCTGGCATACATCATCACAAACGTCCAACTGACGGCGATGCTGCTTCTGGCAATTACCGTGGCTAAAATCGACCACCAGATGCTCAGGCAGGGAAAATTCGTGCAGGGTATCGCAGGCGGCAGCAATATCTTCAGCATAATAATTCGGCTTTTTACCGCCACGCATGATGATATGCCCGTAAGGGTTACCGCTGGTCTGATAAATGGTCATCTGGCCGGTTTTATCCGGCGAGAGGAACATGTGACTGGCGCGGGAGGCGCGAATCGCATCGACGGCGATGCGCGTGTTGCCATCCGTTCCGTTCTTAAAGCCAACCGGGCAGGAGAGCGCGGAGGCCATTTCACGATGGATCTGACTTTCGGTGGTGCGCGCGCCAATAGCTCCCCAACTGATTAAATCAGCAATAAACTGGCCGGTCACCATGTCGAGGAATTCAGTCGCCGTGGGGACGCCCAGTTCGTTGACCTGCAACAGCAGTTTTCGCGCCAGTTCAATACCGTGGTTCACACGATAACTGCCATTCAAATCCGGGTCGGAAATCAGGCCTTTCCAGCCTACGACGGTGCGTGGTTTTTCAAAATAGGTACGCATCACGATTTCCAGACGCGCTTGGTGCTTAGTGCGCAGCGCCTGTAATCGTGTCGCGTATTCCATCGCGGCATCAAGATCGTGAATCGAGCAGGGACCTACGATCACCAGTAAACGGGGGTCTTCACCATTTAAAATTTTTTCTATCCGACGTCGGGAGTCCGTAACATGACGGGCGACGGAGGACGAAACAGGATGCCGTTGCGCAAGCTCTGCTGGAGTGACCAGGTTGTCAATACGCGCAGTACGGAGTTCATCGGTTCTGTTCATTACTTGTCTCAGAAATTTGTTGCTTCAACGGCAGGACTACCGGGAAGTGATGTACATCACAATATCACACTCATCCTGCCTGGTGGCGAGCATAATAACAAAAAATCGAACCAATGCACTAGCATTCTAGTACATGCGGCGATTCAGTCCCATGATATCGAGGATCTTGGTAGCAATCTCTTCTACCGAATAATTGGTACTGTTCAGCCAGGGGATCTGGTTTTTCCGGTACAGCGCTTCTACCTCAGCGACTTCCATACGGCACTGACGCAGCGAGGCGTAACGGCTGTTCTCACGGCGTTCTTCGCGGATGGCCGCCAGGCGCTCAGGGTCGATAGTCAGACCGAACAGCTTATGCTGCAACGGCTTCAGGGAGGTGGGCAGCACCAGATTATCCATATCATCGGCAATAAAGGGGTAGTTGGCCGCGCGGATACCAAACTGCATGGCCAGATACAAACTGGTCGGGGTTTTGCCGCAACGGGAAACGCCGAGCAGGATCACCTGCGCCTGATCGAGGTTGCGCAACGAAATACCGTCGTCGTGGGCGAGGGTGTAGTCAATGGCAGCGATGCGCGCGTCGTACTTGTTGAGGTTACCGGGATTCAGACCGTGCGTGCGGTGGGCGATAGGCGTAGGGTCGAGTTTCATCTCGTGCTGCAGTGGGGCAACCAACGCCTGCACGATATCCTGACAAAACCCTTCGCTTTGCAGAATGATCGAGCGAATTTCCGGCAGGACGATGGAGTAAAACACTAAAGGGCGCACGCCAGTTTGTTGGTAGATAGCGTCAATCTGGTCTTTAACCGCGCGCGCACGACTCTCATTTTCCACAAACGGCAGCGTAATACTGCTGATCGTGACCGGAAATTGCGACATCACCGCGTGACCCAATACCTCGGCGGTGATGGCCGTACCATCAGAAATATAAAATACGTGACGATCAACAGCATTATCCATTTTGCTCATCCTGGGGCAGATATAATTCTCTGAAAGCATAAATTAAAATTCGCCAGAAGCGAATATTGCGGCATCTATTTTATAAAATGAAACGGTATTTTTATATTTAATGAAAAGTGCATTTCATTTTTCGGAACAAATGTTTATACCGGTCATTTTTGTGGTGATCCCGTGTGGCTCGCGGGTTTGCGCAAATGCGGAAACAATCTGAAAAAATAAAAAATAAAGTTGCTTGAACGATTCACCGTTTTTTTCGCCGGAGTAAATATGCCAAGATAATTACGCAAAATTGAGTTTCCTAACCTCGTTCATATATAAGGATTGTTCGATGTCCAACAATGGCTCGTCACCGCTGGTGCTTTGGTATAACCAACTCGGCATGAATGATGTAGACAGAGTTGGAGGCAAAAATGCCTCCCTGGGTGAAATGATTACTAACCTTTCAGGTATGGGTGTTTCCGTACCGAATGGTTTTGCAACGACCGCCGATGCGTTTAACCAGTTTCTGGACCAGAGCGGTGTAAACCAGCGCATTTATGAGCTGCTGGATAAAACGGATATCGACGATGTCACTGAGCTTGCGAAAGCCGGGGCACAGATCCGCCAGTGGATTATCGACACTCCTTTCCAGCCCGAACTGGAAAATGCCGTCCGCGATGCCTACGCGCAGCTGTCAGCGGACGATGCCAATGCCTCTTTTGCCGTGCGTTCTTCCGCTACCGCAGAAGATATGCCAGATGCGTCATTTGCCGGTCAGCAGGAAACCTTCCTCAACGTCCAGGGATTTGATGCCGTACTGGTTGCCATCAAACACGTATTTGCCTCGCTGTTTAACGACCGCGCGATCTCTTATCGTGTTCACCAGGGCTATGACCACCGTGGCGTCGCACTTTCTGCTGGCGTTCAGCGGATGGTGCGTTCTGACCTCGCGTCCTCAGGCGTAATGTTCTCCATCGATACCGAATCCGGTTTCGACCAGGTTGTCTTTATCACGTCCGCCTGGGGCTTGGGCGAAATGGTCGTGCAGGGCGCCGTTAACCCGGATGAATTCTACGTGCACAAACCGACCCTGGCGGCTAACCGTCCGGCGATCGTCCGTCGCACAATGGGATCGAAAAAAATCCGCATGATTTACGCGCCGACCCAGGAACACGGTAAGCAGGTGACCATTGAAGATGTCCCGCAGGAACAACGCGACATTTTCTCCCTGACTAACGAAGAAGTGCAGGAACTGGCCAAGCAAGCGGTGCAGATCGAGAAGCACTACGGTCGTCCAATGGACATCGAATGGGCGAAAGACGGCCATACCGGCAAGCTGTTCATTGTTCAGGCGCGTCCAGAAACCGTGCGCTCTCGCGGTCAGGTGATGGAGCGTTATACGCTGCATGCTCAGGGTAAAATTATTGCTGAAGGTCGCGCCATCGGCCACCGCATTGGCGCGGGTCCGGTCAAAGTCATTCATGACATCAGCGAAATGAACCGTATCGAACCAGGCGACGTACTGGTTACCGACATGACCGACCCGGACTGGGAACCGATCATGAAGAAAGCGGCAGCAATTGTCACTAACCGTGGCGGTCGTACCTGTCACGCGGCAATCATTGCCCGTGAACTGGGGATCCCGGCCGTGGTGGGCTGTGGCGATGCGACCGAGCGCATGAAAGATGGTGAGAAGGTAACTGTCTCCTGTGCCGAAGGTGACACCGGTTATGTTTACGCTGACATGCTCGACTTTAGCGTGAAGAGTTCCAGCGTGGAGACCATGCCGGATCTGCCGTTGAAGGTGATGATGAACGTCGGTAACCCGGACCGGGCTTTCGACTTCGCCTGTCTGCCAAACGAAGGCGTCGGCCTGGCGCGTCTGGAATTTATCATCAACCGCATGATTGGCGTACACCCGCGTGCGCTGCTGGAGTTCGATGACCAGACGCCTGAGCTGCAAAATGAAATCCGCGCCATGATGAAAGGTTTCGATTCTCCGCGTGAATTCTATGTCGGTCGTCTGACGGAAGGGATCGCAACGCTGGGTGCGGCGTTTTATCCAAAACGCGTCATCGTGCGTATGTCGGACTTTAAGTCCAACGAATATGCCAACCTGGTCGGCGGTGAGCGTTATGAACCGCATGAAGAGAACCCGATGCTGGGCTTCCGTGGGGCGGGCCGTTATGTTGCCGACAGCTTCCGCGACTGCTTCGCGCTGGAATGCGACGCAGTAAAACGTGTCCGTAACGACATGGGCCTGACTAACGTTGAAGTGATGGTACCGTTTGTACGTACCGTTGCCCAGGCGAAAGCGGTGGTGGAAGAGCTGGCACGCCAGGGGCTGAAACGCGGCGAGAACGGACTGAAGATCATCATGATGTGTGAGATCCCGTCTAACGCCTTGCTGGCCGAGCAGTTCCTCGAATACTTCGACGGCTTCTCCATCGGCTCAAACGACATGACGCAGCTGGCGCTGGGTCTGGATCGTGACTCTGGTGTGGTTTCTGAACTGTTTGATGAGCGTAACGACGCGGTGAAAGCGCTGCTGTCGATGGCGATTCGTGCTGCCAAGAAACAGGGTAAATACGTGGGTATTTGCGGCCAGGGACCTTCTGACCACGAAGACTTCGCGGCCTGGCTGATGGAAGAGGGGATCGACAGTCTGTCGCTGAACCCGGACACCGTCGTACAAACCTGGCTGAGTCTGGCGGAACTGAACAAGTAATATCATGCCTTATCCGGCCTATTCAACGTAGGCCGGATAAGATGCGTGAGCATCGCCATTCGGCGCTTTATCCTGTAATACTCTCCACGCTCAAACGCTGAATAATATCCTGACGAAGCTGGTATTTTTGTACTTTACCGGACGCCGTGCGCGGTAATTTTTCCACGATCACAATGTGCTCAGGGTATTTATACTTTGCCACCCGCTTGCGGCTAAAAAAGGCCACCACTGATTCCAGCGACAACGAATGATGCGGAGGTTTTAGGACCACGTAAGCACACGACCTTTCACCTAACCGCTCGTCCGGCATCGCGACAACACAGGCATCGTGAATGCGAGGATGCTGCAATAAAATATCTTCAACTTCGCGGCTGCTGATGTTTTCTCCACCGCGGACAATGATATCTTTTTTCCGTCCGGTGATTTTGATGTACCCCGCATCGTCCATTCGGCATAAGTCGCCGCTGTAATACCAGCCGTCTTGATCCAGCGCGCGGGCGGTAAGTTCGGGTTCATCGAGGTAGCCCATAAACACATTGGGACCACGCGAAGCTTCTTCACCTTCTACCCCCGCGGGCAACGTATTGCGTGCTTCGTCGACCACTTTAATTTCGACGCCTGCAGCAGCATATCCGTCGGTATTCATCATGCGAGAAAGCGAATCATCGAGATTGACCAGCGCATGCGGTGAACTCTCTGTCGAGCCATAAATGCTTAATAATTTTATGCCGAGCTGCTGGCAGTCACGGGCAATCTTCTGTGGAATGGTTGTGCCCCCACATAAGAAAAAGCGTAGCGATGAGAGATCGCGTGGTCGTTTTTCCATGCTACACAACATGTCGTAGACGAAGGGCGTTGCGCCGAGCACACAGGTACAGCGTTGTTGCTCCAGCAGTTCAAGACAGGCGGTTGGGGTGAAAATATCTAACAATACGCTGCGTGCGCCGATTAAAAACGGTGCGGTAACGCCATGCAGAAAACCGGTAGCGTGTCCCAGTGGTGCGGGCATCAAAAACACATCCTGCCAGGTGAGATTGAGGCGGGCACAGTAGGCGCGCTCGCTGGCAAGGATGTTGTTGTGGGTCAGCATTACGCCTTTTGGCATTCCCTCGGTACCGGAGGTAAACAACACCGCCGCCAGTTCATCGGCGTGAACATTAATCGTCTGGGTTAAAGGCGGAGCTAAAAGCAGTTGACTGAGCGCCAGCGAGGTCGTTGCCGGAGCCAGTTTATCCACGGCAACGATCTGTTGCAGATGCGGCAACTGGTTTTGTAAGGGGAGGATCAGATCGACCGGTCGGGTCTGTTTAAACAGCGTCGGTGCGAAAAAAATCTTCGCTTTGCACTTATTTAGCACCCATACCAGCTCTGCTTCACGCCACGCTGGCAGCAGCGGTACGGAAACGGCCCCGGTTTTCAGGCAGGCCAGGTAGATAATCGTAAACTCGCACCAGCCCGGTAACTGGAAGGCAATGCGATCGCCGGGTTGAATACCGCAGGTTAAAAACCAAGTTGCCAGACTGCTGGCCGCGCTGTCGAGTGCAGCATAGGTGTATGAAGCGCCATGGTTATCAACCACGGCGATTTTATCTGGCATGGCTCTGGCAGTTTGGTTCCAGTAATCGCCAAGCGAAGCATCTCCCCATAAACCCTGTTGCCGCCAGACTTCGCGGCGTTCGGCGTTAAACGTTAGTGTGATACTCATGAAGTTATTCCCAGGATGATTTCGGCATACATCTGACCGGATGGCCGGCGTGGCCGATCCGGTGTACTACAGGCAAAATCCATTAGCCGTAGCGAAAATCAACGCCAAATGTTCCGACCGGATATTCCCATTGGTCGAGGATCGTGTCGCCGCACAGTACTCGACACGTTCCGCACTCCAGGCAACCAGCAGAATCAAAATGAATGTTTCCACTCTCATCCTGCTTATACAGCCCGGCGGGGCAGGCTTTCAGCAGCTTGCGAAATTCATTAAGGTCTGGATGTTCGGCCAGGATAATGTGCGGGTGGCCTTCATCGACATTGAATTTATTGACGCCCAGTTTGACGTCAACGTTAACGGTATTGTCCTGATTCATAGTGCAGTTGCCCCCTTGATACCGTCTTTCAGTAAGTTCATCAGCCCGATTTGTTTTGCGTGGGACATAATCATCTTGCGAACCGGTTGATTTGGACGTCCGTCAACGGTGAACATATCGCTCATGATGTCGGCCACCATACGCGGATACTGAGTGAACAGCCGTGGGTTTTCCATTAACGCCGGGATCTTGCGAAAATGCTGTAAATCACGCATCACACAGCCCTGCTCGAGCGCGCGCTTGTAGCTCATCAGGCTGCTGGCAGAGAAATCCTGGCGTCCTTTTGCTGCAATAGCTGTTTGGGCTGCGGCTTCTGCGGAAGCGATGGCCAAATCCATACCTCGCACCGTGAAACCCAGGTTCAAACAGAAACCGGCGGCATCGCCCACGATCATCACACCGTCATCGACCAGCTTTGGAACCATTGCCAGACCGCCTTCCGGCACCATATGCGCGGAATATTCCAGTAGTTCTCCACCGGCAATCAATGGCCGAATAGTTGGATGTTGCTTAAAGTCTTCCAGCATTTGTGGAATGCTTTTTGTGGCATGGGCAATATCCCCCAGACCACACACAAGACCCAGAGAGATGGAGTCCTGGTTGGTATACAAAAATCCGCCTCCCATCAACCCATCAGACGGTGAGCCCGCAAACAACCAGGCCGCGCCTTCATTACCTGAAAGATTGAAGCGATCTGCAATGACCGCTGGAGGTAAGCCGATCAGCTCTTTTACGCCAACGGCATAGTGATGTGCAGAAGAGGGCGGAACCATCCCCAGGGAACGCCCCAGCATAGAGTTGACGCCATCGGCAAGGATGACAATATTGGCTTCCAGGATATCGTCACCGGCCTGAACTCCGGTAACCTTATTACCTTCGCGGATCAGGGCATCGACGCGCACGCCGGGGATGAACTGCACGCCAGCTTGTTCCGCTTTTTCCATTAGCCATGGGTCAAGTCTGTTGCGCAAAACGGTATACGAATCCTGCGTTGGTGCGTCAGCTTTTTCACGATGGAAATCGAGAGTGACGGCGCTTTCTTCGGTCAGAAAGGAGATTTTTTCGCGGGTGACTTTACGCTCGAGCGGCGCTTCCTGCGCGAACCCCGGCATGATGCGCTCAAGACTATGTGCATAGAGTCTTCCGCCGGTCATATTTTTACTACCAGCACTGTTACCGCGCTCGATGACCAGTACGTCCAGTCCGGCCTGAGCCATCACGTAGCCTGCAACCGTACCCGCCACGCCAGCACCGACCACAATGGCATCAAATTTTTCATCTGACATGCTTTATGCTCCCTTCCCGCTGCGAGGGCAGCGGGATATGTGCGTTAAATGTGGGGGTTAGCGGCTGAGATGCTCGATAAGAGCCGGAACGACTTTGTAGATGTCGCCGACCAGTCCGTAATCGGCGTAATTGAAAATAGGGGCTTTCTTATCTTTGTTGATGGCAACAATGACTTTCGCGCCGTTACCGCCAACCATATGCTGAATTTGTCCTGAAATGCCGAGGGTGAGGTAAAGGTCCGATTTCAGTAACACGCCAGAAACGCCGATGTAGCGTTCGCGTTCCATCCAGTTTTCGCCTTCGGCAATCGGTCGTGAACAGCCCACTTCTGCACCCAGTACAGATGCCAACTGGTGCACCATCTCCAGATCGTTTTGCGCAACCAGGCCGCGGCCCACACCCACCACACGTTTGGCTTTGCTGAGATCCACGCTGCTCACGGATTTGGCGCGACGTTCCTGACACATAATTTCATGGTGCGGTGCGATGTAAGGTGCAGAGACAACAGGGCAGGTTTGTGAAGCATTAGCCTCTACCGGTTCAAGTACGCCTGGGGCAAGGGTGATAATTGCCTGAGTTGTTTTGATTTTTTCTTTGCCGAATGCCAGGCCACCGTACATACGGTGTTCTGCGAACAGTGAGCCATCATCAAGCGTTACCGACGTGGCGTCATTTACCATCGCTGCATTGAGCTGAATACTTAACCGCGCACCAAGGGATTTAGCGCGTTTTGTAGCTGGCATCAGCAATAGCCCGGTATGTTCTTGTATCAGGGCGGCGATGGTCTCGGCAAAATTTTCAACACGCTGTAAACCAGACGTTGTTTCAAGCACGACAATCTCATCGGCACCCAGAGGTTTAACCTGATTGGCCTGTTCGTTGCCTTGTACAATAAGGTGTACCTGTTCACCCCACAGGCGTGCGCCGGCCATTAATTCTGCATAGCGTTCTACGTTATCGCTGAACACCCATACGTTAGCTAATTTACTCATGATAATTTCTCTCCGTTGGGCTTAGTTCAGGGCTTTTTTCAGATGCTCAGCCAGCTCGGCGATGGCTTCTGCTGAGTCATTTTCCAGAATGATGTGCTTACGTTCTGTTTGTGGCGGAACGGTGAGGCTCACCAGTTCTGCTAACGGTGAGGCAGGTGTCCAGCCAATATCGCTGGCTTGCCACGGTGTGACTGGTTTTTTACCTGCGCCCAGAATGGCTTTCATCGAGGGAATACGCGGCGTGTTGATATCCGAGGTTACGCACAGCACGGCGGGGAGCGACAGTTCAATCACTTCAACTTCGTCTTCCAGCGTACGTTCAACCACAATGCGATCGCCGTTACGTTGGATGTTGCTGACGGCGTTAATCACCGGAAGTTGTAAGAGTTCGCCAACCAGTAAGCCAACCTGCTGGGCGTAGATGTCTCCAGACCCTTCGCCGAACAGCATCAGGTCGAATTCAATGTTTTTGGCCGCGCAGGCCAGCGCCTGAGCCGTGTCTCGCGGTAATGAATGCTCCAGTTGGGGATCCTGCACCATAAACAAACTGTCCGGCCCGCGGGACAGTACGTCTTTACGCACTTTGGAGTTTTGCAGTAGCGAGCCGCCAACCGTTAAGGCGACAATTTCATCACCTTCCGCACTAAGTTGCGTCGCGGCCTCTATTGCATTCAAATCAAACTGACTGATTTTGGCATCGGCCCGGTCAAAGTTAAGCGAACGTTCTGGGGTAACAACAATGTCCTGTTCTTCAGGCACCAACTTAAAGCAGGTTATTAGTTTCATGGCATCTCCAGTGATTCTCGTGTTGATGATGACGGGGAGTGCCATCATCAACAGTAGGGAAAATTGACTGAAAATAGTGTGCGGCAGAGGGAGACTGTTTTCGACGGGGCAATCTGTTTTCATTCCCAACAATCTTGCAAAAAAAAGGACTTTAGGAATGCTGAGTTTATGAACGTAAAGACGACGTCGGGTGTTAAAGTGATAAATATGGAAATAAAATCGAGACGTTTTTTTGAGAAATGGATCATATTTTTATCCGTTTCTGCATGCACTTTGTTTCTGGTGTGTAAATTATTATTGCTGACTTAATAACATTTACACTTTCCTGTTATTTTAAAATAAAAACAATTTGTGCGAGCAGCGTGCTGAAGTTGGAGGTGTCATCTTGCAGACGACGCAAATAATTTTGTTTCGCCTGGACAGAATAACGTTGTATAACGTCTTCATCGTTTTTACTTTTCGATATTAATTATCCGCAAAATTACTGCCTTTCGGTGGAGGTTGTCATGTATCAACGCTGTTTTGATAATGCCATGGAGACCCTTTTTGAACAGGGAAAAACCCCGAGATTTTCGCGATTCGTCATCAGTGATGATCCTAACTGGGAGTCGGGTCATCATGTTCATGACAATGAAACAGAGCTTATCTATGTAAAAAAAGGTGTCGCAAGGCTAATTATCGACTCTTCGCTGTATGTCGCACATGCGGGTGACATCGTAGTGATAGAACAAGGGCGGTTACATGCGGTTGCTTCCGATAGCAGCGCACCTGCAACCACTTACACCTGTGCGCTCTACGGCTTTCGTTTCAACGACTGGCAGGAGAACCAACTCTTGCAGATGCACTCGTGTCCGGTTATTAGCGTTAGCCAGGGCAAAGAGGTTATTAAAAGTATCTTTAATGAACTGAGTGTTATGATCCCGCAGAGCAAGAATAACCTGACGTCTTCCGCTTATGACGCCTTCGCTTATGCATTAACCGTTTTATATTACGAAAACTTTAAAAATGCTTATCGTTCTGAGCAGGGATATATTAAAAAAGATATCTTAATTAAAGATGTGTTGGTTTATTTAAATAACAATTTCCGAGAGAAAATTACGCTGGAACAGTTGTCTAAGAAATTTCGTGCCAGCGTGAGCTATATCTGTCACGAGTTTACTAAGGAGTATCGTATTTCGCCGATTAATTATGTGATTCAGCGGCGAATGACAGAGGCAAAGTTTGCCCTGACGAATACGGAGTCCTCGTTGGCAGAAATTTCCTGGCGGGTAGGGTATGAAAATGTCGATCACTTTGCCAAACTCTTTCAGCGGCATGTGGGCTGTACCCCCAGCGATTATCGTAAGCAGTTTAAAAATAACCTTGTAGAACAGGAATGTTTGATGCCAGAAATATGATTCACCTGTCACGTGCCGGATAACGCATTTGCGCTATCCGGCAAGCATTACTGCTTACTTATTCTGATAATCTTTCAGGATTTGGCGACCCGCGACGTAAATCATGATTTCATCTGTACCACCGCCAATGCGTTCACAGCGGACATCACGCCAGAACCGGGAAACGCGTGCTTCGTCGGTGTAACCCAGTCCACCCATAATCTGAATGGCGTCATCAATCACTTCCATTGCAGTACGTGCACAATACAGTTTTGCCAGCGCTGCACTGGTGCGCAGAGACTGTTCCTGATCGGCCTGCCAGGCGACTTTTAACACCATATTGCGCATGTTATCGATTTTAATCGCCATCAGCGCCAGTTTTTCCTGGATCATCTGATTGTGACCAATTGGCTTACCGAATGCGATGCGCTGGTTGGCGTAACGGGCGGCATCTTCGAAGGCGCATTCAGCAAAACCGGTACTGCGCGCAGCGTTGATCAAACGTTCCATTTCGAAGTTGTACATGACGTTGAGGAAACCCATGCCTTCCTCTCCGACCATATCGCTTTCGTCCACTTCGACGTCATCAAGATAAACTTCGCAGGTGCTGAGCATATGCCAGCCGATTTTATGCAGCGGATTAACCTTAATGCCGGGTTTTTTCGAATCGACCCACCACAGCGTAAAGGCTTTTTTCGGATCTTTTGGCTCCGGATCGCGGGCCAGTACCAGCATATAGGGATACTCTTTCGCGCCGGTGATAAAGGTTTTCTGCCCGTTGAGATAGACCTTACCGTTTTTGCGAGTGTAGCTGGTGGTCGCGCTGTTGTTGTCGGAGCCAGCTCCCGGTTCGGTTAATGCCAGCGCATACGCTGGATCGCCCGTTTCCATGGTGCTTTCTGCGGTCTTACGCAGCTGTTCAGCGGATCCAAAACGACGCATACTGTGAATGCACTGACCGTTAGTGATCAAAAAAGCGGGTGCGCCGCATTTTGAAACTTCCATCAGCGCCAGCATCTGTGTGACGTAATCCGCCGGGATGCCACCAAACTCTTCCGGAACGCCCAGCATCGAAATACCGTTGTCCGCCAGGGCACGCATAAACTCTTTCGGGTAGGTCGCCGTCTGATCGCAGGTACGGAAATATTCTTCCGGGAAATTGCTGGTAATCAGTTCTCGAATACTGGCAAGCAGCAGTTCTTGTTCTTCAGTTAAAGAAAAGTCCATCAGGGTACTCCTTTTAATTGGCGGCGTCGGGTAATACAAAACCCATCGAGGCATCGATAAATAATCTTTCGTCCATCAGCTTCAGATTTGGCGAAATAATTGGTGTGAAATCCATCTTGTCCAGGATGTCTTCCTGTAAAGAGACTCCCGGTGCAATTTCGATTAAATGAAGACCATCTGCTTTTAACGTAAATACAGCGCGTTCAGTGATGTAACGCACATCAAGTCCACGTTCGAGAGCAATTTTTCCGCTGAAAGTCACTTCAGGTAATTCGTTGACGAATTTTTTCACCCGACCTTCCTGCACAATATTTAACTTGCCATCGGCAACTTCCGTTTTCAGACTTCCGGCAGTTAACGTGCCGCAGAAAATAATTTTTTTGGAGGTGGCGCTAATATCGATAAAACCGCCGGTACCCATGATTTTGCCATTGAATTTGTGTACGCCGACGTTGCCGTGGCGATCGACTTCGGCAAAACTTAAATAGCACACGTCCAGTCCACCACCGTGATAGAAGTCAAACTGGGAGGTCATATCCAGAATGGCGCGGGTGTTGACGTTGGCGCCGAAAGCAATACCTTGAGAGGTGATGCCGCCAATCGGACCCGTTTCGACTGTCAGAATAAAATCGTCAGCACAGCCTTCTTCGCGCGCGACGAGGCCAATGCCATCGGCAATGCCTACGCCAACGTTGCCGACCGCACCTTTGCGCATTTCAAACAGGGCGCGTCTGGCCACCAGTTTACGCTGATTGAGCGGCAGGGCAGTCTGTTGGCTGTCATCGAGAACAAAATCGCCAGAGATAAAGCGGTTAACCGGCGCGCCACCATACAGTTGCGTTTGGTCGGGGTCGATGACCACAATATCGACCAGATAGCCGGGAATACGCACCGATTTCGGATGCAACGTGGCTTTCTTCACCATCTTTTGCACCTGCATCATAACGATGCCACCGTTATTGTGTACGGCCTGGGCAATCACCAGCGCATCAAGATACATCACTTCATCTTCAAAGGTGGCGTAGCCTTCACTGTCGCAAGTGGTGGCGCGAATAAAGGCGATGTTTGGCGCAATGGCTTTGTAATACAGGTACTCTTTGTTATCAATTTCCACCAATTTGATCAGATCTTCGGTGGTCACTTCATTCAGCTTACCGCCCTGTTGGCGAGGGTCAACAAATGTACCGATGCCGATATCACTAAGGATCCCCGGCTGGTGAGCCGCCGATGCACGCAGGGTTTGGGTTAATACGCCCTGAGGATAGTTATAGGCGGCAATTTTATTTTGTTCAGCCAGATCGGAGATTCGCGGTGATTGTCCCCAGTGTCCGCATAATGCCCATTTGACTAAACCTTCCTGTGCCAGTGGGCTAATTCCCCGGTCGGCACGGTCACCCAAACCTGTAGGACTAATCAACGCTAAATTTCGCGGTGACTGTGAGTTTTTATATTTTTCAGCCAGTGCATTAATTAATGTTGTTGCTTCGAGAATACCCCCTCCAGCACCTAATACACAAAGCGTTGCTTCATCAGGAATATAATTGACTGCATCTGCAGCGGATAATACGGGTACCCGACCATCTATACGATTTGGCCTTGAAAATTTCATGTGAACTCCAGATTATATGCGTGCGACTACCTGTCGCTATATTCGACAATAATATTGTGAGTTATTTAATAACGCTTAATTACCGGCCAGATATCCGTGGTTAGACGAATATCTGGGGTAGGGCATTACTGATATTTATATGGATATATCTGTAATTAAGCCTGATGCAATATTGTCAATACAGTACGCAGGTCGGTGACCGAAATTTGTCCTGGTGCGGAGGCTTTTTTTACTGCCCCAAAGGTTGCCGCTGAACCGAAAACCTCACCAGACAGACGTGAAATCACCCCTGTTTTAGCCATCGACATGGTGATTATCGGGCGATCGGCATAGCGTTCTTGCATTTCCAGCGTGGCACTAAGCAGCGTCAGAACATCCGTTTTATTTTGCGGCATCAAGGCAATCTTGGGGATATCTGCACCCAGCTCCTGCATTTTACGCAGGCGCTGGACAATCTCTTCCGCGGCTGGTGTCTTATGAAAATCGTGATTGGACATTATCACAAAGACATTTTTCGCATGCGCATGCTCGACGGTCGCTTTGACCAGTTCGTCACCGGTAAACAGTTCCAGATCGATCATATCCACCAGACTGCTGTCTACCGCCGCGCGGTTAAGTGCAATATAGTGCTCGACAGACAGAGCCTGTTCACCGCCTTCTTTGGCGCTACGGAAGGTGAAAAGCAGTGGTTTGTCAGCCATCACATCGCGGATGGTGCGCGCAGCTTCCAACACCGCCTCAATGGAAGAGACATCGGCGAAATGGTCTACGCGCCATTCCAGAATGTCGAAATCCGCTTCGCGATAGGCCAGCGCTTCGCTTTTTACCGTTGCGATGTCTTTACCCATCAGCGAGACAATGATCTTCGGCGCACCCTCGCCAATAACGAGGTTTTTTACGGTTACGGTTTTCATTGATTACCCTTTAACTATTGTACAAATGCTTGCCCGTCAGGCGGCAAAACCCATAACCTGTTTCACATACTCCAGTGGGAAATCTTTCCCGGTCCAGAGCTTGAACTGTTCAGCCCCTTGCCACAACAACATGCCGTAACCATCAATTGTTTTGCAACCAGCACTTTGTGCCTGCTGCAATAATTTGGTCATATGCGGGTTGTAGACGCATTCGGTTACCAGCAGTTCCGGACGCAGCAGGGACGCGTCGGTCACGAGAGATTCATTTTCCAGCGGCTTCATGCCGACTTTAGTGCCGTTGGTCAAAATATCTGCGCTGGCAAGTGCGTCAGCAAAAGCCTGGCGATCGGCGAGATCGATAACGGTGACCACGCAGTCGGTGTTTTCATTGACGCGTTTGGCAAACTCCTGCGCTTTGGCAAAAAACTCATCCTGGCGGTTAAAGAGTTTAATTTCTTTGATGCCTTCAATCGCTGCCTGTGCACCAATAGCCGTCGACGCACCGCCTGCGCCCAACAGTACCATGGTTTTACCTTTGATATCGAAACCACTTTCCTTAATTGCACGAATATGGCCCGTGCCATCGGTATTGTAACCGCGCAGGTAACCATCATCATTGACGATAGTGTTAATTGCGCCGACCAGCTTGGCTGCGGGTGTTAATTCATCAACATACTCACATGCCAGCTGCTTGTTGGGCATTGAGACCCCGGTACCCCGCATCTTTAAGGCCTTCAGCCCGGCAATGGCATTAGCAAACGTTGAGTTATCAACTTCAAATGCCATATAAGTGAATGGCAATCCCGCTTTTTCTAATGCCTTATTTTGCATTTCAGGCGACAGACTGTGTCTGATAGGGTAAGCCATCAAACCAATCAGTTCATATTTAGCAGTTACGTCCATTTGATACTCCTTCTAAACAATTTATTGAAAATAACGCTCGCCCAACCGCACATCATTTTTGGGGATATCAAATACGCGGTAGTAACGAATAAAGACGATGATGGCGGTGACAAAAGCCAACAGAGCAAATGCAAGGTCCAGCAAAATAATGTATTGCAGACCAATGTTAGAGAGGTATCCGGTGATTAATGGGATAATAAAGTTGGCTACGCCACCCATCATCATATAAATACTGGTGACTTTGGCTTTGCTCTTGGGAAAGAACTCCGACATCACCGAAACACCGAGCTGTAAAATACCGCCAGCGGCAGAGAATCCAATGAGAAATGAACCGGCGTTACAAACCAGCGGAGATGGGTATAAATAGATCACGGCTGCGGTGATGGTTGCCAGTCCGGCGTTAAATACGTTTGCCCAAATAGGTCGTACCCATTTTTTCAACAATGCGGCAAAGATAAATACGCAGACCAACGACCCCATACTGTAGTAAGAGATTGTTTTCAGTGCGTCGGATTCTGCCATACCGGCAAAGGCCATCGCATATTTCGGCATCCAGACCACGATGACGTAAAAAGTCGAAAAGGCAGCAACACCAAACATGACGGATGCCACACCTTCCAGCCAGACCAACGGTTTACTGTTCATCTGTGGCAGATCTTTCGCGATGCCGGCATCCACCATCTGGCTGGGGAAACGACTTTTTAGCAGCATCAGGGTAATGACTACAAACAACGCACCTGGGATAATGACCGCATAACCGTACCAGATATGGTTGAGCAGCATGGTGCTGACGACGATGGGGTAGATCATCTGCCCAAACGAGACCATAGCTTTCACCAGGATAACGGCTGAGCCAGAGGCTTTAGGGAAGCATTCCATTAACGCCGGGTACCCACCGGTATCCAGTGCCGAGTTTGCCACGCCAACGCAAACGGCCAGAATAAAGGCAATCATCAGATTAGGGCTGGCGGGAATACCGAAGAAGAACAGTATATAAAGAATCGCCCCTAACAGAATGATAGCCCGACGACCAAATTTATCTGAGAGCACGCCAAAGAATAAGATGCTCACCAGTCGCCCCAGACCAATGCCTGAAATTAAATAGGCAATTCCTGCATTGTCGGTGGAAAACTTTTCTGCAAGAGAGGTCATATTTTGCGCCAGTGTAATGACGCTAATGCCGTGTAGGAAATAACTTAAATAAATACAGGTTATCGCCAAAAGAAATGGCGTATTAAAGGTCTTGCTTTGAGACATTTTCACAACTCCTTGCGGATTTTAAAATTGTTCTGTGCTCGTCGATATTGTTTAAATTGCGGCGACCTTGTAATTAATATACCGGGCAGCAGCCACAGAGCCTACATAGCATGGCGTTTAAGTTACCAGGTATATTGCATAACACACTGTGAAATTGAACTCTGCCAGCCGGTGTTTTGTTGATGTTTTAAAACATATGTCAATTATTTTGCAGAAGGGGGGAACAATATTGCATCCACGCTATTCTACGGCTTGTATCATTTTTAGCTGATGCTTTGACGCGATGTGGCTGCGATAACCAATAAACAACGCCAACAGGAACCCAACAGCAGCTATGCCAGTATCAAGCCACATGATGTGAGCAATACTGGTTTCTGAGAGTTTTGCTGTTATCAATGGAATAGTGAAGGTCGCAATGCTGCCCGCACTGTAGTAAATACCGGTCGCTTTACCCTTCGCATGCGGAAAGCGTGCGGCCATGAGCGTTAAACCGATTTGCACAACGCCCCCTGCGGAAGAAAAACCGATGACAAACGCAAAGATAATGACCACGTAGGGTGTCGGATGCAGACAAACCATCAGCAGTGCGACAAATGAGATAAACGTATACAGCATCAGCATCGATGTCGCGCGTTCTGCTTTTCGCGCCAGCGGGGCGGTGATCAGCACGCACAGTAGAGAGCCGCAGGTATAAATGCTTAACAGTTTGATAGATAACGTATAGGACATTCCTGCGACAAACTGTCCGTATTGCGCCAGCCACTGGCTTACCAGGTAAAATGTTGCCATTGCGATGTAGCCGTACAGGGTGTAACTGGCAAGGTCGAGCAGGGAGCAACGATGTTCAGGTTGTGCGGTTTCTCGTTCTGCAGGTTGTGCCCGGATGACGATATGAGGCCCGGGGTGTGGAGGAAACCGACAGCGAAACAAAAACACGCCGTTGAGTATCATAACGGCAGCCGCCAGCAGGAAGGACCAGCCAAACCAAAGTTCGGCCCACACCAGCAGGCTGATGATCATTGGCAGCAGGAACTGACCGCTGGAGACGAAGGCTTTTATCAAAATATTGGCCGTGCTGGGGGAGCGGGGGAATGCCTCCATCAGGCTGGGATAGGTTCCGGCATCGAGAAAACTGTTTGCCATTCCTGCTAAAAAACCAAAAGCATAGGCAAGAAAAATACTGTGAGTATTGATGATGCCAATAAAGAAAATCAGGTAGCAGGTCATACCAAGGATAATAAATGGTCTGCGACCGTAGCGATCGGAAAGCATCCCTGCCACTAATAAAACGCTTAAGCGGCCGATGCCGAGTGAGGAAATAACAATCGAGACGCCCGCAGCATTGGTTTGCCACTGTTGTTCCAGCGAAGACATATTGAGGCTCATCAGAATGACCCCCATACCGTGCACAAGGTAATTTAGGTACAGCCCTATCGCAGTGGAGAAATAGGTGTTTTTCATAATGTGTTACTCAGCGAAGAGGCTAAATAGGTATGGCGTTGCAATCTCTTAACACATACGCTCGAGATCGTGAGCATAGAGTTCAACAGCAGCCGACTGATAGATTTTCCAGTCGAGAAAACCATCGTGGTGATAAACCGCCTGAAAAGCGTTCAGATCGGGGAAAAAACGCATGGTGTTATTACCGATACGATTATTTATTTTGTCGATAATTGCATTAATTCTTAACTTCCTCCTTGCTTTCATTTCTGAACAAATGCGGATGATGTCTTCTGGAATTTCTCTTTCACCCTTTTCCCATTGCTGCCAGGCGGCAACATTGTTATCGCGCGCGATATACCTGGCGCTTTCTTCCACCGTCATAGCAAAAATATGGCGGATCGCCTGTAGTTCTAATGCGTTCATTATTTGGTCACTTCATAAAAGACGGTGGAATAGTAATAACATTGCTGTGGATATTTCTGCTTGAAGAGAGTCACAGTATTTTGTGCAATATTATTTGTTCCTTGACGGGGAAGATAATGTGTTGGTGCGTTAAGGTTGGTGGAGTGGCGCGCGAAGGACAAAAAAAAGCCCATCGTGGGAGATGGGCAAAGACTACACACAGCAATTCGTTGTTTCACTCAGGGGATTTCCATGCTTATAAATCAATGTGTTGATCTAAAGCCATGGCCTAATAGTAGGCATAGTGATTTTTTACGTCGATCAGATTCATCTCAATAGTTTAAAAACTGTAAAGAATTTGCGACACAAATGATTATTTTAAGAAGGACGAGGTTGGGTCTAATCCCGCAAGAGGGAGGATTGATTAGTATTGTTAAACAATCAGGCGGCGCTGCCGCCTGATGTTGGATTACTTATTGCGTTCGATTTCAGCAATTTCTTCGAGGATTTCATCCGGATTGGTACCTGGCGCAGGGGCTTCGTTTACCCAGGCGGAGAACAGACGCCAGGAAACGGCCAGCACTACTGGACCGATAAATAGACCAATCATGCCGAAGGCAATCAGTCCGCCGATGACTCCGGAGAGAATCAGGATCAGTGGCAAATCGGCACCCATACGAATCAGCATCGGTCGAATAACGTTATCCAGCGTTCCGACTACGCCGCTCCAGACCAGCAGAACCGTGCCCCAGGTTGAATCACCCGTCCAGTACAGCCAGATAATGGCCGGAATCAGCACCGGCAACGGCCCCAGTTGCACCAGACAAGACAGGATCATCAATACCGCCAGCAGCGTGGCGTAAGGTACGCCGGTTACCGCCAGACCAATTCCCCCGAGCACTGCCTGCACCAGAGCGGTGACCACAACGCCCAATGCGACGGCGCGAATGGCTTGCGCGGCCAGCAGAATGGCAGCATCGCCACGTTTTGAGGCAAGACGGCAAGCGAAGTGACGAATACCTAATGCGACCTGTTCACCGCGCCAGTACAACAGGGCGCTGAACAGCAGCATCAGACCACAGTGCATCATAAAGCGGCCGATATGCGCGGCCTGACCGACAAACCAGGTGGTGGTGGTACCGATATAAGGACGAACCTTGGCCATAATGGCCGAACCGCCCATATCCAGTAAACTGTGCCATGCGCCATACATTTTGGCACCCACCAGTGGAATGCTGTTCAACCAAGCCAGATCCGGTAGCGTCATATCACCTGCGGTTACGGCATGGATCAGCGGCCCGCTGCCATCGACGATACTGTTAACCAGCAGCGCGATAGGGATGATGAACAACAGCACTAACAACAGTGTCATCACCAGTACGGCAAGTGAACGACGTCCCCAGAGCAATTTTTGTAAGCGTAGCAGGATAGGCCAGGTCGCAATGACAATCGTACCTGCCCAGGCAAAACCGAGGATAAAGGGCTGAACAATCCAGAGACAGGCCACAATCAGGATGGCTAAAAACAGCACCGATAGCAGCACTTGTGCAATATCCCTGGGCTGACGGAAATTTACCATAAATACTTTTCACCTTTGTCTTTGCGCCAGAACGTTGACGCGACGTGAACACGTTAATCACACTCTATAATGATGAGCAATTTCAGCGGTTTTGAACAGGCGGATTCTGCCTGTAAATCTGCTGAGCGTATTAGAAAAAAATGTGATACAACAAACAAAGCAACACGCAAACGATTAAATTCACAACACAGACCGCAGGAAAGGGTCACTATAATGATTCCACAAATTTCTCAGGCGCCAGGTGTCGTTCAGCTGGTGCTCAATTTTTTGCAGGCGCTGGAGCAGCAAGGATTCACGGGTGATACGGCAACGAGCTATGCCGATCGTCTGACAATGTCGACGGATAACAGTATTTACCAGCTGCTTCCTGATGCTGTCGTTTTCCCTCGTTCAACCGCAGATGTGGCGCTAATCGCCCGTCTGGCGGCAGAACCGCTATTCTCGTCGTTGATTTTTACCCCGCGCGGCGGCGGCACCGGGACCAACGGTCAGGCGCTGAACCAGGGCATTATTGTTGATATGTCCCGCTATATGAGCCGGATTATTGAAATCAACCCGCAAGAAGGTTGGGTGCGGGTAGAAGCCGGGGTGATAAAAGACCAGCTCAACCAGTTTCTGAAGCCATATGGCTATTTCTTTGCCCCGGAATTATCCACCAGTAACCGGGCAACGCTCGGCGGGATGATCAACACCGATGCGTCCGGGCAAGGATCGTTGGTTTACGGTAAAACTTCCGATCATGTGTTGGGCATCCGTGCGGTGCTGATGGGCGGTGATATTCTGGATACCCAGCCCATGCCGGTCGAGCTTGCCGAAATGCTGGGTAAAAGCAATACCACGATTGGCCGTATCTATAAGACCGTTTATGAGCGTTGTCGTGATAACCGACAGCTGATCATGGATAAATTCCCGAAACTTAATCGCTTCCTGACGGGTTACGATCTGCGGCACGTCTTTAACGATGAGATGACCGAATTTGATTTAACCCGCATTCTTACCGGCTCTGAAGGTACGCTGGCGTTTATCACCGAAGCCCGCCTTGATATCACGCCACTGCCCAAAGTCAGACAGTTGGTTAACGTTAAGTACGATTCGTTTGATTCGGCGTTGCGTAACGCGCCGGTGATGGTGGAAGCGCGCGCATTGTCGGTAGAAACCGTCGACTCCAAAGTACTCAATCTGGCGCGTGAAGACATCGTCTGGCACTCGGTAAGCGAACTGATTACCGATGTCGCGGATAAAGAGATGCTGGGCCTGAATATTGTCGAGTTTGCCGGTGACGACGAAACCTTGATTAATTCGCAAGTCAGCGCACTCTGCGAACGCCTGGATGGGTTAATCGCTCGCCAGGAAGCGGGCGTCATTGGCTGGCAGCTATGTACCGAACTGGCGGGCGTCGAACGAATTTACGCCATGCGCAAAAAGGCTGTCGGTCTGCTGGGCAATGCAAAAGGTTCCGCGAAGCCAATTCCGTTCGCCGAGGATACCTGCGTTCCTCCGGAGCATCTGGCTGACTATATTGCCGAGTTTCGCGCGCTGCTCGACAGCCATGGTCTGAGTTACGGCATGTTCGGCCACGTGGATGCTGGCGTGCTGCACGTTAGGCCGGCTTTGGATATGTGCGACCCGCAGCAGGAAGTGCTGATGAAACGCATTTCCGATGATGTCGTCGCGCTGACGGCAAAATATGGCGGTTTGTTGTGGGGTGAACACGGTAAAGGTTTCCGTGCGGAATACAGTCCGGCGTTTTTCGGTGATGAACTGTATCGTGAACTGCGCAAAGTGAAATCGGTGTTTGATTCGCAAAACCGGCTCAACCCCGGCAAAATCTGTCCACCGGAAGACGTTGATGCGCCGATGATGAAAGTGGACGCGGTGAAACGCGGAACGTATGACCGTCAAATCCCGCTGGCCGTACGCCAGGAGTGGCGTGGGGCAATGGAGTGTAATGGCAACGGGTTATGCTTTAACTTCGATGCGAAAAGCCCCATGTGTCCGTCGATGAAAATCAGCCTTAACCGTATCCATTCTCCGAAAGGGCGAGCTACGCTAGTACGTGAGTGGCTGCGTCTGTTGGCCGATCGCGGGATCGATCCTGTGCAACTGGAAAAAGAGCTACCGGAGAAACGCGCCAGTTTACGCACGCTGATTACCCGTACCCGCAACAGCTGGCATGCACGCAAGGGCGAATACGATTTCTCGCACGAAGTAAAAGAGGCGATGTCAGGGTGCCTGGCGTGTAAAGCCTGTTCCACACAGTGTCCGATTAAAATTGATGTGCCGGAGTTCCGCTCACGCTTCCTGCAGCTGTACCACACGCGTTATCTGCGCCCGTTGCGCGATCATATGGTGGCGACCGTTGAGAGCTATGCACCGCTAATGGCGCGGGCGCCTAAAACGTTTAACTTCTTCATCAATCAGCCGCTGGTGCGAAATCTGGCTAAAAAGCACATTGGAATGGTTGATTTACCGCTATTGTCTGCGCCGTCGCTGCAACGCCAACTGGTGGGACATCGTTCTGCCAATATGACGCTGGAACAGCTCGAATTACTCAGCCTCGAGCAAAAAGCCCGTACGGTGCTGGTGGTACAAGACCCTTTCACCAGCTATTACGATGCGCAGGTGGTCGCTGATTTTATACGTCTGGTAGAAAAACTGGGTATGCAGCCGGTACTGCTGCCGTTTTCGCCAAATGGCAAGGCGCAGCACATTAAAGGCTTTTTAAACCGTTTTGCCAAAACGGCGAAAAAGACATCCGAGTTTCTTAACCGGGTAGCGAAGCTGAATATTCCGATGGTGGGTGTTGATCCGGCGCTGGTGCTTTGTTATCGCGATGAATACAAGCTGGTGCTGGGAGAACAGCGGGGTGATTTCCATGTGCTGCTGGCCAACGAATGGTTATCAAAAGCTGTGGAAACACAGCAGTCAGTCGCTGTTGGCGGTGAACCGTGGTACTTCTTTGGCCACTGTACCGAAGTGACGGCTTTACCGGGCGCGCCTGCACAATGGGCGGCTATTTTTGCTCGCTTTGGCGCAAAGCTGGAGAACGTCAGCGTGGGGTGCTGTGGTATGGCTGGCACTTACGGTCACGAAGTGAAGAATCACCAAAACTCATTGGGTATCTATGAGTTATCATGGCACCAGGCAATGCAACGATTGCCACGTAACCGTTGTCTGGCTACAGGGTACTCCTGTCGCAGCCAGGTTAAACGCGTTGAAGGTACGGGCGTTCGCCACCCATTACAGGCACTGCTGGAGATTATAGGATGATCTGGAAACGTGAAGTCACACTCGAGGCGCTTAATGCCATGGGTGAAGGAAATATGGTTGGGTTGCTCGATATTCGTTTTGTGCACATTGGCGACGATACGCTGGAAGCTACGATGCCGGTGGACCATCGCACCAAACAACCCTTTGGGTTGTTACACGGCGGCGCATCCGTGGTGCTGGCGGAAAGCATTGGTTCGGTAGCTGGCTACTTGTGTACTCAGGGTGAGCAGAAAGTGGTGGGCCTGGAGATCAATGCCAACCATATCCGTTCTGCACGGGAAGGGCTCGTCAGGGGCGTATGTCGCGCGTTACATACAGGTTCTCGTCACCAGGTGTGGCAAATAGAAATCTTCGATGAGCAGGGTCGATTGTGCTGCACGTCGCGTCTGACGACCGCAATTTTGTGATGCATATTGCTTTTGGTCATTATCTGCACAGGGAATGGTGTTATACTGTGCAGGTTTTGAACACAAGCGAGGATGATATGTCTACCCAATTAGACCCTGCCCAACTGGCAATAGAATTTTTACGTCGTGATAAAACCGATCTTTCACCGGCTCAGTACCTGAAAAGGCTGAAACAGCTTGAGCTGGAGTTTGCAGATCTGTTGGCGCTCTCTTCCACTGAACTGAAAGAAGAGATCTATTTTGCCTGGCGCATGGGCGTTCATTGATTCCGGTATGCTTATCGTAACGAAACCCCGACACGCGTTCGGGGTTATTTTTGCCTTAAATCTTCATTACCACTTCATCTCGCCGCTGTTAACCTTCGCACTTAGTTCCAGCGAGCTTACGTCTGCAAGGCCTGGCCATGCAGCCGTCATGGTTTTAATCACATAATCCGATCCTTTTTTCGCCCCTAGCGCCTGCTCAAACGACTGCAAATAGTCCTGGGTGAAGCGAATAGCTTTATCACCGGTTGGGCGGTCGCCAATGTAATGACCCGGGACCACCTGAGTGGGCTGCAAGCTCTGCATTTCGCTCAGTACGCTACGCCATGCACTACGTTGTTGTTCAGACTGTGTATCCGCCGTCCAGACGTGAATACCTGAAGCCACGCCTGTGCCGCCAATAATGGCCCGATTCGCCGGGATCCAGATATACGCTGCATAATCGTTGGTGTGACGCAGTTCCAGCGTTTCGCCATCAACCGTGAACTGCGTTTGCGTAGTCGCCTGCGGAACGGTAAGCGATGTTGGCGCGCCGTCCTTCATTTGCGGGCCCCAGAACTGCAGCTTGGCCTCTTTGGTGGCGCGGATATGGTCTACCACCTGCGGCGTTGCCAGGACTTTTACCTGTGGGAAGGCCTTAACGATGGGCTCCAGACCAAAATAGAAATCTGGATCGCCGGAGGTGATCACAATAGCCTTCAGCGTTTTACCGCTGGCGCGAATCATTTGCACCAGTTGTTCACCATCTTTGGTACTGAACTGGGCGTCAAACAAAATCGCCTCTTTTGGGCCAGACACCAGCGTCGAAGAAACCGGGAAAATAGCCTTATCCTGTGGATTATAGACGTCCAGCTGTAGCGGCGCGGCGAAAGCTGAAGACGCAAACAGAGGTAACAGCAGGGCCAGAGTTTTAACTTTCATACCAGGTAACCTTGTGCAGGAAATTGTCTTTTGATAGTTCCCGTATTTTAAGGATATTCGGATCTGTTAGAATTCCCTCATTAGGACATGCTGAGTTTCATAAAACGATCGGATGGGAACAATGGACAGAGTGATGGCGGCAACGGTATTCAACCATATCTGTGATTTGGGTAGCCTTAGCGCAGCCGCGCGTGCGTTGGGGCTTTCCCGTCCGATGGTCAGTCGTTATCTCGACGAGATGGAAAAATGGGCAGGCGCAAGGCTTATCCATCGCTCATCGCGTCGCTTGACGATCACGCCAGCGGGTGAAGAGGCATTAGTGAAAACACGTTCTCTGGCGCAACTTTCGCTGGATATTGGTGCCGCCAGTGCCGCGCAAATTCCCTCCGGCACGCTACGTGTAGCCTGCGCCCATTTTACCGCGATGCATATTCTTGCTCCGGTTCTGCCGACGTTTATGGCGCAATATCCGCAATTACGTATTGAGGTGGAGATCAATAATCAACCGGTAAGCCTTGTGGGGGAACGCATCGATGTGGCGATCCGCATAACGGATAATCCAGAGCCAGGGACTATTGCCCGTCGGTTGGGCGACTGTAAATCGGTGCTTTGCGCGTCTGCAGATTATCTGCATCAACATGGCACGCCTGAGACAATCGACGATCTCACACGGCACAATTGCCTGTACTACAGCGGTTTTGCCGGACAATCCTGGCACTTTTTGGATCCTCAGGGGCAGCCTGTCTCCGTTGCAATCAAAGGGAATTTGAGTGCAGGGATCTCTTCGCTGCTCTGCGAGTCGGCGGTGGCCGGAATGGGGATCGCGTTGGTGCCAGAGCTGGAGGCGCAGGAAGGGCTGGCGCAGGGAACGCTAATTCGATTACTGCCAGAACTTCAACCTAAATGCCTGCCGATTTATGGTTTATACCTTTCACGTGAACATCAACCCGCAGGGCTACGCCTGCTGCTGGACACGCTCAGTGAGGCACAGCGTTAAATATGTGATTGAACGCGTTTATAAAAGAGTCAAACCGCAATTAGTGTTAAAAAAAACTAATCGGTGTATGAGATTCTTCTTATCGCCCCTTCAAGAGCTAAGCCAATATGAGTGCCGGAGATAAGCGCCGGATGGGGCCGGAACCCTTAAGCCTGCCAACAAGCAGACTTAAGGGTTTTTTGTTGTTTGTTTATTATTTGAATTGTTTTTCCCTACCTTCATCCCCACCTATCCCTTAAATAGACATTTTCTATACATCTTTTGTCATTTGACCTGACTGAACGATTGGATTTTCATAATCCATTATTAATCAATGCATTGAACAAAATAATCCATCCCTGTAAACCCTCGCTGCAGGGTCTATGCTTAGTAAAAGTAGTCAAAAAGGGCGATTAACCCGAATGCCCCTGCTGTTGAGGGGTTGAAGTGATAATCATTATCACTAACATGGTGTTATAGCTTAAAAGCTAGTGACTCGAGGTAACTCTATGGAATTGCATTCAGGAACATTTAACCCGGACGATTTTGCCTGGCGTGGGCTGACGTTAACGCCAGCGGCTGCGGCGCATATCCGTGAACTGGTGGCAAAGCAACCTGACATGTTGGGTGTGCGTTTAGGCGTGAAGCAAACAGGGTGCGCGGGATTCGGTTACGTGCTGGATACCGTCCGCCAACCCGAAAAAGACGATCTGCTGTTTGAAACGGAGGGCGCCAGACTTTATGTGCCGTTGCAGGCGATGCCGTTCATTGACGGCACAGAAGTCGATTTCGTTCGCGAAGGATTAAACCAGTTATTTAAATTTCATAACCCGAAAGCCCAGAACGAATGCGGCTGTGGCGAAAGTTTTGGGGTATAGGCGGTACTATGTCTCGTAATACTGAAGCAACTGACGATGTCAACACCTGGGCTGGCGGGCACCTTAATTACAAAGAGGGCTTCTTCACCCAACTGCAAACCGATGAGCTGGCAAAAGGGATCAATGAAGATGTCGTGCGCGCGATTTCGGCAAAACGAAATGAACCCGACTGGATGCTGGAATTTCGCCTGAATGCCTTTAAAGCGTGGCTGACCATGGAAGAACCACACTGGCTTAAAGCGCATTACGACAAACTGAATTATCAGGAGTACAGCTATTACTCCGCACCTTCCTGCGGTAACTGCGATGAAACCTGTGCGTCTGAACCGGGAGCGGTACAGCAAACGGGCGCGAATGCATTTTTAAGCAAAGAGGTTGAGGACGCATTCGAACAGCTTGGCGTGCCGGTACGTGAAGGCAAAGAAGTTGCGGTTGATGCCATTTTCGACTCGGTATCGGTAGCGACCACCTATCGCGACAAACTGGCGGAACAGGGCATTATTTTCTGTTCGTTCGGTGAGGCCATTCACGATCATCCTGAGCTGGTAAAACAGTACCTGGGCACGGTTGTCCCCGGCAATGACAATTTCTTTGCCGCGCTGAATGCGGCGGTGGCATCTGACGGCACGTTTATTTATGTACCGAAAGGCGTACGTTGCCCAATGGAGCTGTCGACCTATTTCCGTATCAATGCGGAAAAAACCGGGCAGTTTGAACGCACCATTCTGGTTGCGGATGAGGGCAGCTACGTCAGCTATATCGAAGGCTGTTCAGCCCCGGTGCGCGACAGTTACCAACTACACGCGGCGGTGGTGGAAGTCATCATCCACAAAGATGCCGAAGTGAAATACTCCACGGTGCAAAACTGGTTTCCCGGCGATGGCAATACGGGCGGTATTTTGAATTTCGTCACCAAACGCGCACTCTGCGAAGGCGAAAACAGCAAAATGTCGTGGACGCAGTCGGAAACCGGCTCGGCCATTACCTGGAAATACCCAAGCTGCATTTTGCGTGGTGACAACTCGATCGGCGAATTCTACTCCGTCGCGCTGACCAGTGGACATCAGCAGGCCGATACCGGCACCAAAATGATCCACATTGGCAAAAACACCAAATCGACCATTATCTCGAAAGGGATCTCCGCCGGACACAGCCAGAACAGTTATCGCGGCTTAGTGAAAATCATGCCGACTGCTACTAACGCCCGCAACTATACCCAATGCGACTCGATGTTGATCGGTGCGGATTGTGGGGCACACACCTTCCCGTATGTGGAGTGTCGTAACAATAGCGCCCAGCTTGAACATGAAGCCACCACGTCGCGTATTGGTGAAGACCAGTTGTTTTACTGCCTGCAGCGCGGCATCAGTGAAGAGGATGCCATTTCGATGATCGTGAATGGTTTCTGTAAAGACGTGTTCTCTGAACTGCCACTGGAGTTTGCCGTGGAAGCGCAAAAACTTCTCGCCATAAGTCTTGAGCACAGCGTCGGTTAAATTTTAAGGAAAGCACATGTTAAGCATCAAAGATTTACAGGTCAGTGTGGAAGATAAGGCGATCCTGCGTGGGTTGAGCCTTGAGGTTCGCCCCGGAGAAGTTCACGCCATTATGGGACCAAACGGTTCGGGGAAAAGTACGCTTTCTGCAACTCTCGCTGGGCGGGAAGACTACGACGTCATTGGCGGGACGGTAGAGTTCAACGGCAAAGATTTACTGGAACTGTCGCCGGAAGACCGGGCCGGTGAAGGGATCTTCATGGCATTCCAGTATCCGGTGGAAATCCCTGGCGTCAGTAACCAGTTTTTCCTGCAAACGGCGCTGAATGCGGTGCGAAGTTACCGTGGCGAAGAGTCGCTGGATCGATTCGACTTCCAGGATCTGATGGAAGAGAAAATAGCGCTGCTGAAGATGCCGGAAGATTTGCTCACGCGCTCGGTAAACGTCGGTTTCTCCGGCGGTGAGAAAAAACGTAATGACATTCTGCAAATGGCCGTGCTGGAGCCTCAGTTGTGCATTCTTGATGAATCAGACTCCGGGCTGGATATTGATGCGCTGAAAATCGTTGCGGATGGCGTGAACTCGCTGCGTGACGGGAAACGCTCATTCATTATCGTCACTCACTATCAGCGCATCCTGGACTATATCAAACCCGATTTTGTTCACGTTCTCTACCAGGGGCGAATTGTGAAGTCCGGTGATTTTACGCTGGTCAAACAACTGGAGGAGCAAGGTTATGGCTGGCTTAGCGAACAGCAGTAACGTGCTGCAACAGTGGCACCATCTGTTTGAGACGCAAGGGGAGACACGCTCACACCATGCGCAGCAGCACTTGCAACAGATGCTGCGTCTGGGGCTGCCAACGCGGAAGCATGAGGACTGGAAATACACGCCGCTGGAGGGATTAACCAACAGCCAGTTTGTCAGTCATGTCGCTGAGATAACGTCAGCCCAATGTGCAGCGTTGTCGCCGACAATTGATGCTGTACGACTGGTGTTTGTTGACGGGCAATTCTCTCCGACGCTCAGCGACAGCACAGACGGTAGCGGTTTTGACATTACCATTGACGATGCGCGCCAGGCGCTGCCAGCGGCTATCCAACCGGAAGTGTTTTTGCACCTTACCGAAAGCCTGTCCCGTAGCGTAACGCACATTCAGGTGAAGCGTAACCAGCGCCCCGCGAAACCGCTGCTGCTGCTGCACATAACCCAGGGGCTGGCGGGCGATGAGGTGAATACGGCGCACTATCGCCACCATCTGGAGCTAGCGGAAGGCGCAGAAGCCACCGTTATTGAACACTATGCCAGCCTCAGCGAGCGTCGCCATTTCACCGGCGCACGCTTAACGATGAACGTCGCGGCAAACGCCCATTTGCGCCATATCAAACTGGCGTTCGAAAATCCGTTTAGTCACCATTTCGCGCATAATGACATTCAATTGGGCGCGGATGCTACTGCCGTTAGCCACAGCTTCTTGCTTGGTGATGCGGTATTGCGCCATAACACCAGTACGCAGCTTAACGGTGAAAACACCACGCTTCGGCTGAACAGTCTGGCGATGCCGGTGAAAAATGAAGTCTGTGATACACGGACCTGGCTTGAGCACAACAAAGGGTATTGCAACAGTCGCCAGCTGCATAAAACGATTGTCAGCGATAAGGGACGAGCGGTCTTCAATGGTCTGATCAACGTCGCCCAGCACGCCATCAAAACCGACGGTCAGATGACCAACAATAATTTGTTGCTCGGAAAGCTGGCGGAGGTGGATACCAAGCCACAGCTCGAAATCTACGCCGACGATGTGAAATGCAGCCACGGGGCGACGGTAGGACGGATCGACGACGAGCAGATGTTCTATCTGCGTTCGCGAGGGATCGGCCAGCAGGATGCTCAACACATGATTCTCTATGCGTTTGCCGCTGAGCTGACGGAAGCCCTGGGCGATGAAACGCTGAAACAACAGGTACTGGCGCGGATCGCCCAACGCTTGCCGGGAGGCGCAGCATGACATTTCCCATTGAAAAAGTACGGGCTGACTTTCCGGTCCTGACGCGTGAAGTGAACGGTTTACCGTTGGCGTATCTGGACAGCGCTGCCAGCGCGCAAAAACCCAATCAGGTGATTGATGCCGAGGCCGAGTTTTATCGTCACGGCTATGCGGCGGTCCACCGCGGTATTCATACGCTGAGCGCCCAGGCCACGGAAAAAATGGAAAATGTGCGCAAGCTTGCCTCGTTGTTTATTAACGCCCGCTCAGCGGAAGAGCTGGTGTTTGTTCGTGGTACGACGGAAGGCATCAATCTGGTGGCGAACAGCTGGGGCAGCAGCAATGTGCGAGCGGGCGATAACATTATCATCAGCGAAATGGAGCACCACGCCAATATTGTGCCCTGGCAGATGCTGTGTGCCCGCGTAGGGGCAGAGCTGCGCGTTATTCCGCTCAATGCCGATGGTACGTTGCAGCTGGAGACGCTGCCGACGCTGTTTGACGATCGTACGCAACTGCTGGCGATTACCCACGTTTCTAACGTGTTGGGTACCGAGAACCCGTTATCGGAAATGATTGAGCTGGCGCATCAATACGGCACAAAAGTGTTGGTGGATGGCGCGCAGGCGGTGATGCATCATCAGGTGGATGTCCAGGCACTGGATTGCGATTTTTATGTTTTCTCCGGGCATAAACTTTATGGACCAACCGGTATTGGCGTTCTGTATGCCAGAGAGTCGCTGTTGCAGGAGATGCCACCTTGGGAAGGCGGTGGTTCAATGATTGCGACGGTGAGTTTGAGTCAGGGAACAACGTGGGCCAAAGCCCCCTGGCGTTTTGAAGCCGGAACGCCAAACACCGGAGGTATTATCGGACTCGGCGCGGCTATTGAGTATGTTTCAGCACTGGGGCTTACTGAAATCAGCGAATATGAACAGTTCATGATGCGCTATGCGTTGGAGCAGCTGGCGGATGTGCCGGATTTGACACTCTACGGACCGGATAACCGCCTGGGTGTGATTGCATTTAACCTAGGTAAACATCACGCCTTTGACGTCGGCAGTTTTCTTGATAATTATGGAATAGCCGTGCGGACGGGGCATCACTGCGCTATGCCGCTGATGGCCTACTATAACGTTCCTGCTATGTGTCGGGCGTCGATTGCAATGTACAACACCCATGAAGAAGTGGATCGCCTGGTAACGGGCCTCAAGCGTATTCATCATTTACTGGGCTAACAGGGAGGCGTTATGGCTGCGCTACCGGATAAAGAAAAGTTGTTGCGTAATTTTCTGCGTTGCGCTAATTGGGAAGAGAAATACCTGTACATTATTGAGCTGGGTCAGCGTTTGCCGGAATTAAACGACGACTTACGCTGCCCGGAAAATAGCATCCAGGGATGTCAAAGTCAGGTATGGATTGTTATGAACCAGAATGGCGAAGAGATTATTGAATTACAGGGCGACAGTGATGCGGCAATTGTGAAAGGACTTATTGCCGTGGTATTCATTTTGTATGATCGCATGACGGCCCAGGATATTGTGAATTTTGATGTGCGTCCGTGGTTTGAAAAAATGGCGCTCGCACAGCACCTCACACCGTCTCGTTCACAAGGGCTGGAGGCGATGATTCGGGCTATTCGCGCCAAAGCCGCAACTCTTAGCTAAACTGATAAAACACGTTAACTTTCAGACCGACTTGAAAGCGTTCGTGTAAGGCAACGCAGTGACTCGTAAGCCGGATTGGGCGCTCGCCGCCGTCCGGCAAGAACGCCAGGGGGGTGAGTGAGTATGAAACGCGCGTCTGTTATTACGTTAATGCTAATCGGCGCTTACAGCGCTATTCAGGCCGCATGGGCGGTCGATTATCCTTTGCCCCAGGCGAACAGCCGCCTTGTTGGGCAAAACCAAACCTACACCGTGCAGGAAGGCGATAAAAACTTACAGGCGATAGCCCGTAAGTTTGATACCGCTGCCATGCTGATCCTTGAAGCCAACAACACTATTGCCCCCGTACCTAAACCCGGAACCCTGATTACTATTCCCTCACAATTACTGCTGCCGGATGCACCACGCGAAGGCATTATTGTGAATCTGGCGGAACTGCGTCTGTATTACTTCCCGCCGGGAGAGAATATTGTTCAGGTATTCCCAATTGGTATCGGTTTGCAGGGGCTGGAAACGCCGGTAATGGAAACCCGGGTTGGGCAGAAAATCCCGAATCCTACCTGGACCCCTACACCAGGCATCCGTAAACGCTCTCTGGAGCGCGGCATCACATTACCGCCTGTTGTACCTGCCGGGCCAAATAACCCGTTAGGACGCTTTGCACTGCGTCTGGCGCATGGAAACGGTGAGTATCTGATCCATGGAACCAGCGCGCCGGACAGCGTGGGCCTGCGTGTGAGTTCTGGTTGTATTCGCATGAACGCGCCGGACATTAAAGCACTGTTTGCTCAGGTCCGCACAGGCACGCCGGTCAGGGTGATTAATGAGCCGATAAAATATTCGATTGAGCCGAACGGCATGAGGTATGTCGAAGTGCATCGACCGCTGTCGCCGGAAGAGGAGCAAAACGTCCAGACCATGCCGTATGTGCTGCCAGCCGGTTTTACCCAGTTTAAAGATAATAAAGCGGTGGATAACAGTCTGGTGGAAAGGGCGTTGTATCGTCGCGCAGGTTATCCAGTCACCGTCACTGCCGGGCAAGCATCGGTCGCGAGCAATGGGCCAGAAGTGAAGTCTGCGCAAAATGGCGTGCCGGGAGGAGATGCTGAGGTGCGCGCTACGCAATAACAGGGAAGGGGAATTCAGAGCAAAAAAAATGGCGCACAATGTGCGCCATTTTTATTACACAGATACTATTACTTGCGGTATTTAGTAGCTGCGTTGTCCAGACGCTGGTTAGCGCGAGCTGCGTCATCTTTAGCAGCCTGAACGTCGGAACGCATTGCGTTCACGTCGTTGCTCAGCTGGTCAACTTTAGCGTTCAGAGTCTGAACGTCAGAAGACAGCTGATCGATTTTAGCGTTGCTGGAGCAACCTGCCAGCAGAGTAGAACCCAGGATTACCGCGCCCAGTACCAGTTTAGTACGATTCATTATTAATACCCTCTAGATTGAGTTAATCTCCATGTAGCGTTACAAGTATTACACAAACTTTTTTATGTTGAGAATATTTTTTTGATGGGAATGCACTTATTTTTGATCGTTCGCTCAAAGAAGCATCGAATTGTGCAAAAACGGCTAAAAACCCGAGTGAAAACAGAAAGCTTTCATCGGATTCATCTTAGATAATCACGGATTAGATAGTGAAATCCGATTTGATTTTTTATTAATTGTGGCTATCGATAAAATAAAAAAAGCGCCACCAGGGCGCTTTTTTAAGCAAATTAATTCGCGATGGAATTATTACAGCACGTGAACGGATGCGGTGTTGGTGGTGCCACTCGGAACCAGTGCACCAGAAACCATAACCACAACGTCACCTTTTTGAGCCAGACCGCTTTCCAGAGCGACTTCTTTACCCAGACGATAGAAATCATCGGTAGAGCTGATTTCTTTAACCACCTGTGCAACAACGCCTTTGCTCAGCACCAGCTGACGCGCGGTAGTTTCGTTGGTGGTCAGCGCCAGGATGGTGGCATCCGGGAAGTATTTACGTACTGCGCGAGCGGATTTACCACCCTGGGTTGCGACGACGATCAGCGGCGCGTCCAGTTTTTCAGCAGTTTCAACCGCGCCACGGCAAACGGCTTCGGTGATGCGCAGTTTGCGGCTGTCGTTGTTGAAGTCCAGACGGCTGGTCATCACACGGTCAGTACGCTCACAGATGGTCGCCATGATGGTAACGGCTTCCAGCGGGTATTTACCTTTTGCAGACTCGCCAGACAGCATTACTGCGTCGGTACCGTCGAGGATGGCGTTCGCTACGTCACCGGCTTCAGCGCGGGTCGGACGCGGGTTTTTGATCATGGAGTCCAGCATCTGGGTCGCAGTGATAACGACTTTACGTGCACGGATACATTTTTCGATGATCATCTTCTGCGCGAAGATAACTTCTTCAACCGGGATCTCAACGCCCATATCGCCACGCGCAACCATGATGCCGTCAGACGCTTCGAGGATTTCGTCGAAGTTGTTCAGGCCTTCCTGGTTTTCGATTTTGGAGATGATCTGGATGTTTTCGCCGCCGTGCGCTTTCAGGTGCTCACGGATTTCAACGACATCAGAACGTTTACGGATAAAGGACGCTGCAACGAAGTCAACGCCTTGCTCGCAACCGAAGATCAGGTCTTGTTTGTCTTTTTCAGCCAGTGCTGGCAGCGCGATGGAAACGCCCGGCAGGTTAACGCCTTTGTTTTCGCCCAGGTCGCCGTTGTTCAGCACTTTACAGATAACTTTGTTACCTTCGATGGCGGTAACTTCCATGCCGATCAGACCATCATCAACCAGAACGGTGTTGCCGACGGACAGATCTTTAGTGAAGCCTTCGTAAGTTACAGCAACGATTTCGTTGTTGCCTACGACAGATTTGTCGGTGGTGAAGGTGAAGGTCTGGCCCGCTTTCAGGGAAACGTCGTTACCGCCTTCCAGTTTGATGGTACGGATTTCAGGACCTTTGGTGTCGAGCAGGATTGCGGCTTTCTTGCCGGTTTTGCTCATGACGTTGCGCAAGTTCTTGATGCGCTGACCGTGTTCTGCGTAGTCGCCGTGGGAGAAGTTCAGACGCATGACGTTCATGCCCGCGTCCAGCATTTTGGTTAACATCTCTTCGGATTCGGTTTTCGGACCGATGGTGCAAACAATTTTCGTCTTTTTCATGACAGTCTTAGTCTTTAAGTTGAGAAGGATATGGAAATCTGGCTCCCATCGCGCACGGATGGGAAGCTAAACCTGAGTTACGAAAGTTGTGATGCCTCGCTCTAAGGATAGGTGACATCGAAAAAGCGTGCAGAGGAATGTGTGCTTGTGTTTCAGCCCAACGGGATGGTGAGTTCTGTAGTCGTTGAGTTTTACAGGTCAATGTGCTGAAACCATTCAAGAGACAATTGGCGCGCATTATACGCTGAAAATTATCAAAAAGGAAAATGGAAACAGCGTTTCAAAACACTTCTGTGCAGTTTTACAAAAATTATTCATTAATTTGTTCATCGGTATGGATAAAGAGGTTATCGGGCGTTGCGATTAGTTGCGCAACAAACTGCATTTAACATCTCGATGACTACGTTTTATGCCGTTGACGTCGATGCAGTACTATATTTCTAAAAGTTATATCAAATGCGTTTTAATTCATTTTAAAAGCCAATTCCACTGATTACACTCGTTTGGACATCCATACTGCTAAACAGCCAAAAGCGCTAGCAGAAGAACAATAAGCAGCAGCGGATACCCAAACGACATGATTGTCCTGAAAAATATTTCGAAAGTGTTTACGCCAGGCAGGCTTGCCATCACCGCTGTCGATAACGTCAACCTGACGGTTGAACAGGGGCAGATTTACGGCATTATTGGTTACAGCGGGGCAGGTAAAAGCACCTTAATTCGTTTGCTCAATGGTCTCGAAAAACCAACCTCCGGCAGCGTGACGATTAACGGCCACGATATCTCGGCCGCCAGTGGGGAATCGTTACGCCAGGCGCGACTGAAAATCAGCATGGTGTTTCAACACTTCAATTTGCTGTGGTCGCGGACCGTTAGCGAAAACATTGCGTTCTCTATGCAAATCGCCGGTGCGTCCAAAGCGTCCATCAAAGCGCGGGTTGCTGAACTGATTACGCTGGTTGGGCTGAGCGGTCGTGAAAATGCGTATCCTTCCCAGCTCAGCGGTGGGCAAAAACAGCGTGTAGGAATTGCTCGTGCGCTGGCGAACAATCCAGATGTCCTGCTGTGTGACGAAGCCACCTCGGCGCTGGATCCGCAAACTACCGATCAGATCCTCGATTTACTCCTCGATATTAACCGTCGTTTCAAATTGACCATTGTGCTGATCACTCATGAAATGCACGTGGTACGCAAAATCTGCGACCGCGTCGCGGTAATGGAAAACGGCAAGGTCGTTGAGGAAGGTGATGTGCTCAGCGTCTTTACCCATCCTCAGCAGCCTATTACCCGACAATTTGTTCGTCAGGTGAGCCAGTACACCGAAGAAGACGAGTTTAATCCGCAGCTGGCAAGCGAGTTGGGTGGGGTAGTTATCAAATTAACCTTTACCGGGCAACGTACCCATCGGCCTGTGGTTGGGGAATTGACCCTGCGCTATGGCCTGCCGTTCAACATCTTGCACGGCAAGATGACGCAAACCGCACACGGCGTGTTTGGGCAACTCTGGGTGCACGTGGTGGCCTCTGAGGAACAATTGAACAATATTTTGGCCGACCTGCGCCAGAGCGACATTGAAGGCGAGGTGATTCAACATGGCTGAAGAACTGTTTCCCCATCTGAAGTGGGATCAACTGTTAGCGGCAACCCAGGAAACGCTGTATATGACAGCTCTTTCGGGGGCGGCGACCTTTATTCTGGGCATCGCGCTTGGCCTGGCATTGTTCCTGACAGCGCGCGGCGGATTATTCCCTAATCGCGCGGTATATAGCGCTATTTCGCTGGTGGTGAATATCTTTCGTTCGATCCCATTCATCATTTTGATCGTGCTGCTGATCCCGTTTACCAAAGCGATGGTAGGCACCATTCTCGGCGCCAATGCTGCGTTGCCTGCGTTGATCGTGGGGGCAGCGCCGTTTTATGCGCGTCTGGTCGAAATCGCTCTGCGTGAAGTGGATAAAGGCGTTATTGAAGCGACGCGTTCAATGGGCGCACGACTGAGCACACTTATTTTTCGAGTTTTACTGCCGGAATCCTCTCCTGCTCTGGTGTCCGGGATCACCGTGACGCTAATTGCGTTGGTTAGCTACAGCGCGATGGCAGGGGTAATTGGTGCCGGTGGTTTAGGGAATTTGGCCTATCTGGAAGGATTCCAGCGCAACCACAGCGACGTCACGCTGGTGGCGACGGTGACGATTTTGCTCATTGTCTTCATCATCCAGCTTTGCGGCGATGTGATCACCTCTCTGTTAGATAAACGCTAATAAAATACGGAAACCATTATCATGAAAAAATCACTGACGTTACTCGCCGCAGCAACCTTAAGCGCCCTGAGCTTTGCCTCCTGGGCTGATACTCTGACCGTTGGCGCGTCTAACGTGCCGCATGCGGAGATCCTTGAACAGGCCAAACCGATTTTGGCGAAGCAGGGGATCGATCTGGAGATTAAACCGTTCCAGGATTACATTCTGCCGAACACTGCGCTGGCTGGCCGTGAGATTGACGCCAACTACTTCCAGCATATTCCGTACCTGAACAGCGTGATTAAAGACCATGCAGGCGATAAAACGTATGACTTCGTCAGCGCCGGAGCGATTCACATTGAGCCGATTGGTATCTATTCGAAAAAAGTGAAATCACTTAAAGATCTGCCGGAAGGCGGCAAAGTCATCATGCGTGACGCGGTATCTGAGGAAGGCCGTATTCTGTCGATTTTCGAAAAAGAGGGGGTGATCAAGCTGAAGCCGGGCGTGGATAAAGTAACTGCGCGCATTAGCGATATCGTCGAAAACCCGAAAAAGCTGAAGTTCCTGCCAAACGTGGAAGCCGCGCTGTTACCGCAGATGTATAACAACGACGAAGGCGATGCGGTGGTGATTAACGCCAACTACGCCATCGACGCCGGGCTGGATCCAGTGAAAGATCCTATTGCTGTTGAAAGTGGTGAAAACAACCCGTATGCCAACATCATTACCGTGCATCGTGGCGACGAGAAGAAAAAGGATATCGTAGCGCTGGTTGATGTCCTGCATTCAAAAGAGATCCAGGACTGGATCCGTACTAAATATAAAGGTGCGGTGATCCCGGTAAACAACTAATCTGCTTTTTGCCGGGTGGCGGCAGTGCTTTATCCGGCCTACGACGTCCTGTAGGCCGGGTAAAACGCGTTCGCGTTGCCATGCGGCACCAGAGCTACACTCGCTCAATTCTCGCTGGCAACCCCTGACGCACCGACGCACCCGACACCCAGTCAAGCCAGGTATTGGTTACCTGTCGGGTTGGGTCCGCAAAACCCAACTCGTTGAGATTAATCCCCGACTTAATCTGCTCATCAAACGCCATCGGCTCACCGTCGAGGGTATGCCGTGCCGCGCCCATTTCTTTATGCCCGTAACCATGCTCGATGGCGATAACACCCGGCATGACGCCATGCAGCAGGCTTATCTGCGCTTGCGCCTGACCACCTGGGGTGGTGATACGCACGATATCGCCGTGTGCTAAACCATACCGCTGACCATCCTGTGGATTGAGCGCCACCAGATTAACCGGCTTCAGATGATGAAGGCGTGGGATCACTGCCGTGGCGCTGGACATGGTATTGGATTTAAAGGAAATCAGTTTCAACGGCCACTCTTGTTCCGGGAACAACTCCTCGACCGCACGTCCATCTGACAGACGTGAAGGATACCAGGCCGGGCAGCCGCTGAAGCGCTCGCCGGTAATCGCATGGCGGTGCGCGGCGACGTTCGCATTCCAGATTTGGAGCGGTTTTTCCCAGGCATTGCCGACGCGGTTATCAACTCGCCCGCTGTTGTCCGGCGCAAAGCGCCCGCCGCGGGAGTAGATAAACGCCACTCGGCTGATTTCATCGGTTTTCAACGTTTGGGTCATCACAGGCATGATCCGCTGGACCCCGGTCAGCGCTATGTCTTCCGGCTGTGCTTCAGCAACCGGAGCTTTGCCCATAAACGCAATATTGGCCGCGAGACGCAGGTAGTAATCTTCCGCACGGTTTAACGGATAGTGATTACCTTGCGGATCGGTAATTGCATTGTCGCCGAATCCAGGTAGCCCGATGCGCTTTGCCACTGCGATACAGAAAGACTCCATCGAGGCCGGTTGACCGTCAGCCGTGAGGCTGGTCGCCGATCTGACAACTGGCCAACGCGCGGTGGTGGCTTTGCTGGCCACGCCCGCCCACGGAGCGCTGAATCCCCAGCTTTCGAAGTTGTGGGTATCCGGCACGATGTAATCTGCCAGCGCCGTGGTTTCGTTCATAAAGGCGTCAATGGCAATAAACAGCGGCAGACGAGCAGGATCCTTGAGCTTTTCTTCCGCCACGCCGCGTAACCCCGCAATGCCGTAAAACGGGTTGGTCATGTTGGAGATCCAGGCTTTCAGCGGATAAGGGTAACCTTCAAGCGCCGAGACGAGGAGTTCGGTAAGCTGACCGGCGACAAACGGATACCACGGCGCTTTAGCCGGGAAGGGCGATTGCCCGGCAGCCACCTTATTGCGGTACTCTTCCGAAGACTCATAAGCGGTTTTACTGCGCGCGATGCTTAACCCTTTCGGTTTTACCTTCCCGGCGAAGCTGTCCATGTTGTAGCGCGGACCGTCGGTGGCGCCATTAAACTTGCCGCCGCCGACGAACACGCCGCCTTCAAGACTAAGGTTGCCAATCAGCGCATTGAGCATCATCACCGACCAGGCGTTATAAAATCCATTACCTGCCATCATACCGCCGTGCGTGATCACTGCCGCTTTACGCCCGTGGCGGGTGAATGCGTCGGCCAGAGCGGCAATGTCTGCTTCTGACACCCCACACTGCTGGCTGTACTGCGTTAGCGACAGTTTCTTTGCGGACTCACGCAGACACTGGAAGCTGCTTTTTACCGTTACTGTCTGCCCGTCGGCCAGCGTCACTTCACGGGTAACAAACAGCTGAGCGCGCGGGCAACTGCTGGCGGCGACAATCTCACCGGCCTCGTTGACGACCACCGGCTCCTGGGCTGCGTTTGCACTCAGATGGGCGAGGGTCAGGTGTTGTCCGGCAAGCGTTGGAATTTCATCGGTAATCACCAGATGCGTAGCGTTAGTCCAGCTTTTTTCTCCAGCCTGCTGCATGGCCTGCATGCCGGGAATGGCGAGATAATCAGCGTTATAGCGTTGTTTATCGATAATCCAGCTTATCATCCCCATAGCCAGCGCGGAGTCGCTTCCCGGTCGTACGGGTTGCCAGTGGCCGCGATCGTCAGCCAGCACCGTGGTTAATGGCAGGGCTGGTGCCACCACAACATAGCGGAAGTCGTCACGTAAACGGGCGCTGGCCAGCTGGCGGGCCTGGCGCTTAAACGGGTTGCCGGATTGCGCCGGAGAGGTGCCCATAAACAGCGCGAATTCGACGTTATCCCAGTCGGGTTTCACGTGGGTATTTTTATCCAGATCGCCCATTAACGCGCCGGAACCGGCCCGATAGGCCAGGCCGCAGTAAGCGCCATGAGCACCGAAGTTTTTACTGCCGAAACTGTTCAGTGCGAAGCGACGTAAAAAGGTATCACGTCCTTCATCGCTGGTATTGGTGACCAGCAGTTGATTGGATTTTGGGCCAAAGCCGGGATGTTTCGCATCAAGCGGTGTAGTGGGATCGTGGATGGCTCTCAGACCATCAACGTGGCCTTCACCAAACAAATCGCCACCTTCCACCACCTCTTTGATCAGCTGTTCGAAGCTGATGCGCTGCCATTTTCCCTCACCGCGTTTACCGACGCGCTTCATAGGCTCCAGAATTCGTAGCGGGCTGTACAGACCTTCGAGTAAGGTTGCGCCACGGGCGCAGGCGGTAGAACGTGCGTCAAGACCTGACTCCCCGGCCAGTTGTTCCATTGCCGTGGCAAAGGGGACGGAGGCGTCTATATGGTGCTCGTGCGACAACGGATGATAAGGGTTGCCCGCAATGCGCAGCACTTTGCCTTGCTCTGTGTCAACGCGAACCCGTACACCACACTGCGTCCAGCAACCAAAGCACTGCGTCATCGAGATCACCTGCTGCGGGTTTTGCTGCCAGTGAGGCCGGGCGTTGGCTTCGGGGATGAGCGCGTTGGCAAAAATGCGGTCACGGGTAATTTTGCCCGAGGTTCCGTCCAACAAACCGTCTATCGCGCGCTTTGCCACATCCCGATAACTCAGGCCAAAAGTCACCATACCACCTACGGCAAGGCCCACTTTAAGCCACTGACGACGGGTTAAATTAGCCATGTTGCATTCTCCTTGCGATCGCGTTCAGGGCTTCACGAACAATAATAATCAGTGCTATCCACAGGCCGAAGGTACCCACAATAGCCAGCCAGCCATCGGTGCCGCCGGGCAGGGTATAGGGATTAAACTGCGCGTTAAATTTCGGTACGGTCTGCACCTGGATGAGTAACGTCCAGCGCATTAGCCAGCACAGCGCCATAGCGCTAAAAGCGAGTAATATGCGCAGCGGTAGCGACAAGGGGTATCGTACAACCAACCCGCAAAGAGCAAGCGAAACAAGCCATAGCGCAACCCAACCGATAGCGTAGTGTTGTGCTGAAGAGGCAACATCCAGCCACTGACGGATAGCCGAACCGGAAAGCGTATTACCACTCGCCCAGATCGCCACCACGATAGCAAGCGCAATCAACGTGACCATTTGCCCCCACGCTAGCTTACGCGGTAGTGCGTCCTTGCTATTTGTCGTGGCAATAAGCAGGGCAAGAAATGTTTGCAGCGCGCTGAGGAACATCGCAACCGGAAAGGCGTAACTGAACCAAATGGGACGCGCCTGTACCACCGACACTTCACGGCCGGTGTAAACCAGCAATCCGATGGCGGACAGCGCGCTACCAAGTGCTAACCATTTTGTGACGCTGTAACTTTTTAGCGTTAGCCGTTTCACATGCTGCGCCAGAAACCACAGACCTAAAAAACCGGTAAACAGCGGTAAAAACAGCGCGCCCCACGGCATCCAGGACCATGGCGTCGGATACGCATAGAAATGCCAGACGCGGGCGGTTTGGTGTAGATCAGCGGTCAGCGCCAGCGGTGCGGTAATCGCGCAGGTCAGGGCGATTAACAGCGTCAGATTCTCCAGGTTTGCCGTTTCTTTTTTGCGCCAGTGAAGAACGCAGGCGAACAGCGCGGCGCAGGCGGCAATGCCGATGAAAAAGAAATATTGTACGGCCCAGGGTAACCAGCTTACGTCCTGGGGATGGGCCAGAACCTCGTCGATAATCAGTGAATGGTTCATTTAAACCTCCTGCCAGAGAGCGGGTTGAGCTCGTCCCATCAATGGGGTGACAAACGCCTCATCCAGTCCCAGATAGAACACGTGAGGAGACGTACCGCTTTCCGGCTTCAGAACTTTGATGGCGTCATGGTGTTCATGCAGCATTTGTGAAATGCGGCTGTGCGGATCTTTAATATCGCCAATGATGCGCGCGCCGCCGACACAGGATTCCACACAGGCCGGGAGCAGCCCCGCTTCGAGGCGGTGAACGCAAAAGGTACATTTATCGGCGGTTTGCGTTTCATGGTTGATGAATCGCGCATCATAAGGGCAGGCCTGCACGCAATAGGCGCAGCCCACGCAGCGTGTGTTGTCGACCACCACAATGCCGTCTTCTCGTTGGAAAGTGGCTTGTACCGGGCAAACGGGCACGCAAGGGGGATTATCACAATGGTTGCACAGTCGCGGCAGCAGGACGTTGGTAACGCTTTGCTGGCCTTCAATCTGTACTTGATACTGGTTGACGAGGGTACGAAATTCGCCCAGTGGCGTCTGGTTTTCAATGGCGCAACTGACGGTACAGGCCTGGCAGCCGATACAGCGTCGCAGGTCAACCAGCATGGCGTAGCGATGCTGTTGTGAGCCTTCGTGGCGTTCAGGCGAAAAGGGAAATTGCGCCTGAGCCAGCGGAACCAGTGATGCGCCAGCGGTCAGGACGCCCAGTTGCTGGAGAAACTGCCGTTTACTGCTGTCCATATTTTCTCCCGTCACGATGCAACAACGAAACATTGGTCACGCCGTTGATTTGCGTGTGATGAATAAAGAATCTCAATGATTTACAGTGTAAAAATCGTGACGGGGTATACTCTATTGTGGTTAACCACATACCCGGCTTGTTGTTGATCTAAAACAACATAATTGACAGGGATAATTGAGTGGGACGCAACGTAGTAAGATGTCTGACGGTGCTGGCGTCGCTGTGGATGCTAAGCGGCGCGGTCAGGGCGCAGACATGGAACATTGGCGTTTTGGCGATGCGCGGGGAGGTTTCTACACGTAATCACTGGCAGCCGCTGGAAACCTTGTTGAATCAGCAAATCCCCGGTGAGCAGTTTCATATTCAACCGCTGGACCTGCGGCAGATGCAGGAGGCGGTGAATCGTGGAACGGTACACTTTGTGGTCACCAATCCGGCGCAGTTTGTCCAGCTTAACAGCCGCTCGGCGCTACGCTGGCTGGCGTCGTTACGCTCCACCCGTGGCGGGAAAGCCACCAGTAATGTGATTGGCAGCGCCATTCTCGTCAGGCGCGACAGCGGGATAACCTCCGCACACGATCTGATCGGCAAAACGGTTGGCGCCATTGATGCTCAGGCGTTTGGTGGCTATTTGCTGGGATATAAAGCGCTCAGTGATGCCGGTCTGCGCCCGGAGCGCGATTTGCGTCTGACGTTCACCGGATTTCCCGCCGATGCCTTACTCTATTTATTACGTGAAAAAGCCGTGCAGGCGGTGATCGTGCCGGTGTGCCTGCTGGAAAAAATGGATGAAGAAGGCCTCATCCGTAAAACCGATTTTATGACCGTGTTGAACCATCCGACTTCAATTCCCTGTTTAACCAGTACGCCGCTCTATCCGGACTGGTCATTTGCCGCACTACCTGCAGTGAGTGACGAGCTGGCCGATCGCGTCACGCGGGTACTGTTCAATGCACCGCAAAACGCGGCGTTTCGCTGGGGCGCGCCCGCCTCGACCCGCGAAGTAGAAGCGTTGCTGCGCGACGTCCGCCAGCATCCGCAGCAGCGTCAGCTGTGGCTGGATGTCAAAAGCTGGTTTATTCAACACCGACTGGCGATGGGGGGCGTGGTCATCGTATTGCTGTTGCTTACGCTCAATTACATCTGGGTGATGCTGTTGGTTCGCCGACGTGGCAGGCAGCTGGAGCGGAACAACGTGTTGTTGCACAAACAGGAACAGGCGCTGGAGACTGCCCGCCAAATGAGCGTGCTGGGGGAGATGACCTCCGGTTTTGCCCATGAACTCAATCAGCCGTTGTCTGCTATCCGTCATTATGCCCAAGGCTGTCTAATTCGCCTGCGTGGTCAGGATGAGCAGCATCCGTTGCTGCCCGCGCTTGAGCACATAGACGCCCAGGCACAACGAGGAGCCGATACGCTGCGCAATCTCCGGCAGTGGGTCAGCCAGGCACAGGGCAATCCGGTACTCACCGATGACTGGCAAGCCATCAACGTTCACGATGCTATCCATCACGTCTGGCAATTACTGCGTATGCCCCAGCAATTCCCGGCGATAACGCTGCACACGCAGGTTAGTAAGGCGTTAACGTTGATGCTGCCAAGCGTTCTTCTTGAGCAGGTGCTGGCTAATCTGGTACTCAATGCCGCCCAGGCAGGTGCTACGACGGTATGGTTTAGCGCCCTGCATAAGGGTGGCGGCGTGCGTATTCAGGTGCAGGATAATGCCGGAGGTATTGACGAGGCTCAGTTGTATCAGGCGTTTCAGCCGTTTATGACCACCCGCAAAAAAGGTATGGGACTAGGACTGGCCATTTGTCAGCGACTGGTGCGCTACGCAAACGGAGATATTGAGATCAAAAATCAGCAGGCCCCGGACGGTAAAGCGGGGGCGAGAGTGACATTGTATTTTAAGCCAAATCAGGAAGGAGGCCGTAGTGGCGATAATTCATCTGCTGGATGACGACATTGCCGTTACCCAGGCCTGTGCGTTTTTATTGGAAAGTCTGGGATATGAAGTGTCTTGCTGGGAGCAAGGCGAGAAATTCCTCGCCGAGGCAAATTTGCACCAGGTGGGCGTACTACTGCTGGATATGCGTATGCCGGTACTGGATGGGCACGCTGTGCATGAAATCATGCGTCAGAAAGCAAGTACGCTGGCGGTGGTCTTTCTCACCGGGCACGGCGACGTGCCGATGGCGGTTGAGCAAATGAAACGTGGCGCGGTCGATTTTTTGCAAAAAACCGTGTCAGCCGTGCCGCTTCAGGCGGCATTAGAACATGCCTTGCAGGTCTCGGCAGCGGCGTTCTCGCGACAAGAGATCATCTCATGCTACCAACAACTTACGCCAAAAGAACGGGAACTGGCGCATCTGGTAGCAAAAGGGTTAATGAATCGGGAAATTGCTGATGCCATGAATATTGCCGTGCGTACGGTTGAAGTGCACCGGGCGCGGGTGATGGAAAAAATGCAGGCAGGAAGTCTTGCTGAGCTCGTTAATCGACTTCAGAGAGTTCAGTAGAATGATGACATTTATTTGATTTTCATTGAATTTTGTCTAAATCCTCAGAGTGATATATGCTGTTGGTTTGAGTTAATGACGAGCGGGCAAAAATGGGAAATCAGACGAAAGACGACGAGTTGTACCGTGAAATGTGCAGAGTAGTCGGTAAAGTAGTGCTGGAAATGCGCGATCTGGGACAAGAACCTAAGCATATCGTCATTGCGGGAGTACTGAGAACCACCCTTGCTAACCAGCGCGTTAAGCGCAGTGAGTTAGAAAAACAGGCTATTGAGACCGTAATTAAAGCATTGGCCGGTTAATTCATAAAAAGAGGACCGCAGAAATTTTTTGCCGTCCTCTTATTCTCGATACGTTAATCTATCAATCTATATAATTTATCTCCGTTAATAATTGGTTGTAGAGAACTATAAGTCGATATGTATTTATTTATATATCGTTTGCCGTGCAGTATTATATTTGGGAGAGGGTTCACAAATATTTGTAATTTAAATGGGCTGCTATTTCACTCCATTTCTTAATGATAATAAATCTCACTCCGCATTAATTATATCCCTTCCGTTTTTTAATTGATGACGATCAAGACTATGCATGCTGAATAACCACATTATTTCTGCGCCTAACCCTAAAGGATTAGATTCATTCAGTTTAACCACCGTCATTTACGCGATCAGGTTAGGGCAAAAATTTACGTGTTGTTGGCAACATTAACCGCCCGATATGGCTTGAGCTGCGCTGGTTTAAATTAGCCTGGAGGTGTTGCTACCACAGCATTTGCGAAGAGGATGCGAAATAAATGAACCAGGTTGATCGTCCATTTTTAGATTGTGGTTTAACGCGGCTAGAATTCCTGCGGATATCAGGGAAAGGACTGGCGGGATTAACGATTGCCCCCGCGCTGTTATCCCTATTTGGTTGTAAGCAGGAAGATATCGATAGTGGGACCGTGGGGCTTATCAATACGCCGAAAGGGGTTCTGGTGACCCAGCGAGCGCGCTGTACGGGCTGTCACCGCTGTGAAATATCCTGTACCAATTATAACGATGGTGCCGTAGGGACCTTCTTTTCCCGGATAAAAATCCATCGCAATTTCTTCTTTGGCGATGATGGCGTCGGGTCCGGTGGTGGGCTGTATGGCGATTTAAACTATACCGCTGATACCTGCCGTCAATGCAAAGATCCGCAGTGCATGAAGGTCTGCCCAATTGGTGCAATTACCTGGAAACAGGAAGACGGTTGTATTGCGGTGGACCACAAACGCTGTATTGGCTGTAGCGCGTGTACCACAGCCTGCCCGTGGATGATGGCGACCGTAAATACCGAAACGAAAAAGTCCTCAAAATGTGTGTTATGCGGGGAATGCGCCAATGCTTGTCCGACTGGAGCATTAAAAATTATCGAGTGGAAAGATATTACTGTTTGATAGATAACAGGCATACCTGATTCGCGCCATTAATTGCCAAAAATACTGCAGTTTTGGATAAAAAACTGCCTGAAGAATGGCGGGTATATCTATTAAACCTTCTTGCAAAGGAAAACATGATGGCTAATGGTTGGACAGGTAATATTTTACGGGTCAATCTCACCACGGGTAATATCACCCTTGAAGATTCCAGTAAATTTAAAAAATTTGTCGGTGGGATGGGCTTTGGTTATAAAATTATGTACGACGAAGTCCCGCCAGGCACCATGCCTTTTGATGAAGGGAATAAGCTAGTTTTTGCCACCGGACCATTAACGGGGTCTGGCGCTCCCTGTAGCTCCCGCGTCAATATCACCTCCTTATCGACGTTTACCAAAGGTAACTTAGTCGTAGATGCCCATATGGGCGGTTTCTTTGCTGCACAAATGAAATTCGCCGGTTACGACGCCATTATTATTGAAGGCAAGTCCGCATCACCGGTCTGGATCAACATCAAAGACGATAAAGTCAGCATCGAAAAAGCCGATTTCTTGTGGGGCAAGGGGACTCGCGCCACAACCGAAGAGATTTGCCGGATTACCAGCCCGGAAACCTGCGTTGCCGCTATTGGGCAGGCGGGTGAGAATCTGGTGCCACTGTCCTGCATGATCAACAGCCGCAACCACAGCGGAGGCGCCGGTACAGGTGCGGTGATGGGTTCGAAAAACCTGAAAGCCATTGCGGTAGAAGGGACTAAAGGCGTCAACATTGCCGATCGTAAAGAGATGAAGCGGCTCAATGACTACATGATGACCGAGCTTATCGGCGCCAACAACAACCACGTTGTGCCAAGCACCCCGCAGGCCTGGGCAGAATACTCTTCGCCAAACTCGCGCTGGACAGCCCGTAAGGGACTTTTCTGGGGCGCGGCAGAAGGGGGGCCAATCGAAACCGGTGAAATCCCGCCGGGAAACCAAAATACGGTGGGTTTCCGTACCTATAAATCGGTGTTCGATCTGGGTCCAGCCGCAGAAAAATACACGGTCAAAATGAGCGGCTGCCATTCATGCCCTATTCGTTGTATGTCGCAGCTCAATGTCCCGCGGGTGAAGGATTTTGGCGTGCCGAGTACCGGCGGCAACACCTGCGTGGCAAACTTTGTTCACACCACCATTTTCCCCAATGGCCCGAAAGATTTTGACGATAAAGACGATGGGCGAGTCGTAGGGAACCTGATCGGTCTGAACCTGTTTGACGATTACGGTATCTGGTGTAACTACGGCCAGCTGCACCGTGACTTTACCTACTGCTATTCGAAAGGCGTCTTTAAACGCGTGCTGCCAGCCGAAGAGTACGCGGAGATCCGTTGGGATCAACTGGAGGCGGGCGATCCTAACTTTATCAAAGATTTCTACTATCGACTGGCGCATCGCGTGGGGGAACTCAGTCATCTTGCGGACGGCTCGTATGCCATTGCTGAACGCTGGGATTTGGGCGAAGAGTACTGGGGTTATGCCAAAAATAAACTGTGGTCGCCGTTTGGTTTTCCGGTCCATCATGCAAACGAAGCCTCAGCGCAGGTGGGGGCGATCACCAACTGTATGTTTAACCGTGACTGTATGGCGCACACCCATATCAATTTCATCGGTTCCGGTTTGCCGCTGAAATTACAGCGCGAAGTGGCGGGCGAGTTATTTGGGTCGCAGGACGCCTACGACGAGACCAAAAACTATACCCCAATCAATGCCGCCAAGATCAAATATGCCAAATGGACGCTGCTGAAAGTCTGCCTGCATAACGCGGTTACGCTGTGTAACTGGGTTTGGCCGATGACGGTTTCACCACTCAAGAGCCGCAACTATCGCGGAGATTTGGATCTGGAAGCGAAATTCTTCCAGGCTGTCACCGGTGATGAAACCACGCAGGCGAGTCTGGACCTGGCCGCTGAACGCATCTTTACCCTGCATCGTGCCTATACGGTCAAACTGATGCAAACCAAAGATATGCGTAATGAACACGATCTCATCTGCTCCTGGGTGTTTGATAAAGACCCGAAAATTCCGGTCTTCACCGAAGGCACCGACAAGATGGACAGGGAGGATATGCGTCAGTCACTGACGATGTTCTATCAGGAAATGGGCTGGGATCCCGAGTTGGGTTGCCCAACGCGCGAAACCCTGAACCGACTCGGACTTGAAGACGTGGCAGCCGATTTGGCTGCGCAGGATCTGTTGCCAGCGTAAGGAACGCGAGATGACTAACGTGAGCAACGTTCAGGCACCCGTTGGGGCGCTTCCTGACGAGGTTGATAGCCAAAAGAGACACTGGCTACAGGCGTTTCACCCGCCGGTCGAGCGGGTGACTGCGCCGCAGGTTCAGGAAGCCGCTAGCCCGGAGTCGATTGTGGCAGATTTTATCCGCCAGCATTCGGCATCGGGGCACCTGGTGGCGCGCAGCGTGTTTCTGCAGCCACCTTATTCGGTCCCTGAAGCCGATCTCTCCGCGCTGCTGGGTGTGCTGTGCCAGGACGCGAATAACGCGGATATCACCCGTGTGCAGGGTGCTGAAGATGTCTATTTCTACTCAACGCAAACCATGACGGCAAACTACGCCGGCATGTGCGTGCAGGTGGTGGAAAACGACATCTGCCGTGCGATTGCCGAGGCGGTATGCTTCGACTGTCAAACGTATCCTCGCCCCTATAAGGTCGCCATGTTGACGCAACCGCCGTACAGCTTTGAGTCTCAGCAGATTTCAGCGGCGCTCACGGCCATGGAAACGCATCCTGATTACGCAGATATACGTACTGTGGAATCGTCAAATGCGGAGCCTTATTTGTTCAGCGAACGTTTTATGAGTTATGGCAAAGCGTACGGCCTGTGTGAATGGCTTGAGGTTGAGCAGTATCAGAACCCCTGAATTATTCAGGTTGATGTCATGGAATGTGTGGACGACCACTGTCACAGCATTAGAGGATAACCCGATGTCCTTCACCCGACGAAAATTTGTCATTGGCATGGGGACGGTGATTTTTTTTACCGGCCCAGGTCAAAATCTGTTAGCGAGTACCAGGAGCCCTAAAGCCGTTCGTTACGTCATGATTCACGACGAATCACTGTGTAACGGATGCAATATTTGCGCTCGTGCATGCCGGAAAACCAACCATGTACCTGACCAGGGCAGCCGTTTGTCGATCGCTCATATTCCGGTAACCGATAACGACAACGAAACGCTGTATCACTACTTCCGTCAGTCCTGCCAGCATTGTGATGATGCACCTTGTATTGAGGTGTGTCCGACCGGTGCCTCCTGGCGAGATGAGAACGGTATTGTGCGAGTAGATACGTCTTGCTGTATTGGTTGCAGTTACTGTATTGGCGCGTGTCCTTATCAGGTGCGCTATCTCAACCCGCAAACCAAAGTGGCGGATAAATGCGACTTCTGCGCTGAATCTCGGCTGGCGAAAGGTTTCCCTCCGATCTGTGTTAACGCTTGCCCGGAACATGCGCTGATTTTCGGTCGTGAAGATAGCCCGGAAATTCAGACTTGGTTGCGAGAAAACAAGTATTACGAATATCAACTTGCAGGCGCCGGGAAGCCCCATCTGTATCGTCGGTTCGGTCAACATTTGATTAAAAAGGAAAATGTATGAACGCGTCGCAGAATGCCGAACAGTTTCACGCCCAACTTGCACAGTATGTCCCCCTGTTTTCACCGGACTACTGGCCTGTGTGGTTAGTCGTTGCCGGGTTAATGCTGGTGGGAATGTGGCTGGTGCTGGCGCTTCATGCCATGCTGCGCTTTCGGGCGGCGCATAAAGCGTCGGCAGGGCATGGTGAGAAGGTCTATTTATATTCGAAGGCTGTCCGCCTGTGGCACTGGTCGAATGCGCTGTTATTTCTGTTGCTTCTGGTTAGTGGCCTGGTCAATCACTTCTCTGCCGTTAGCGCACCGGTAATGAAAAGCCTGCTCACCGTTCATGAGGTTTGTGGCTTTTTGCTACTTGCCTGCTGGATTGGTTTTGTGCTGATCAACCTGATTGGCGGCAACGGACATCACTATATTATTCAACGTCAGGGCTGGATCGCACGTGCGCAAAGACAAACGCGTTTTTACCTGTTTGGCATTATGCAGGGCGAGTCACACCCATTTCCGGCCTCACCTCGCTCTAAATTTAATCCGTTACAGCAGGCGGCCTATGTTGGCGTGATGTATGGTTTGTTGCCACTGCTACTGATCACTGGATTGTTATCGCTTTACCCGGTAGCTGTCGGCGATCTGTTCCCCGGAGTGCGTTACTGGCTGCTTCAGGCGCACTTTGCGCTGGCAATAGTCAGTCTGTTTTTCATTTTTGGGCATCTTTATCTCTGCACTACGGGGCGCACGCCGGGCGAAACCTTTAAGTGTATGGTGGATGGCTACCACCGGCATTAAGCGATGATGATTACGCGAAGTGACTTACGGGCCTGGCGTGTTGGGCCCGTCATGTATCGTTGGTTTCTACGCGCGTTTCCCGCAGGAGGAAGCTATGCCGATGTTCATCGCGCGCTCCAGCGGGAAGGGTATACCGATTGGGCAAATAGCCTGGTGGAATACGGCTGGTCAAAATGGCGGGAAGAGGCGAGTTTTGCTCAGCAGGATATTGACGCAATGGGGAATATTTCCTGTGAGCAAGCTGCAGGGGAAACCAGCCGTCCGTTGGCTTGTGCGGAAGATTATGCCCGATTTAGCAGTGCGGGTGATAACGTAAAAATTGCCAGCGCCGGGTATGCTGCGCAGATCGCCTGTGCCGGTTACAGCGCACGGATTGGCAGTGTAGGCTATAACACGCATATCGGCAGTTCAGGCGATCGCGGGCGAATAGCGATTGCGGGAAACTCGGCGCGTATCAGCAGTGTGGGCGACGGAACGCGTATTGCCAGTACCGGCATGCGCGTACGTATCAGTTCGCTCGGCGATCGAAATCGGATTGCCAGTAGCGGTGATTTAACCCAACTGGCCTGTTTTGGCGCAGATGCGAAAATCGCTAACTGCGCGGACAATATCCACATTATTGCCAGCGGAGAGAACGCCGTTGTTGCCAGTACCGGTGCTGTCGACTCAATAATTCTTGGTCCCGGCGGATGTGCGGCGCTGGCTTATCACGATGGCGAAAGAATGCGTTTTGCGCTTGCCGTTGAAGGGGAAAATAACATTCGGGCGGGCGTAAAATATCGGCTCAACGAAGACCATCAGTTCGTGGAATGTTGAGCCGAGAGGTCATTTTAGTGCGAATCGGCGCTGGGTGATTTTTTCAAGGCTAAAGCACAGCAGGTAATAAACCAGCCCGGTAAAGATAAAAATGGCTGCGGGGTAAATTTGCACCCGGCTGTTAACCTGACCGGCAACTGTCGTGAGTTCCGGCACGTTAACGATAAACGCCAGTGACGTGTCCTTCAGCAGCCCAATAAAAATCCCTGTCAGCGACGGTAGTACGTTACGCAGCACCTGCGGCAGCAAGATAAGCCACAGGGCCTGATCCGGGCGAAAACCCTGAACAACTGCCGCTTCATACTGCCCGCCAGGCAGTGCGCTAATTCCAGCATACACTGAGTGCATCACCGAGGCGGCGGTGAACCATGCCAGCGCCAGCGTCACGGTAACGGCACCGGGCAGATCGCTTCCGGTCAGCATGGGTAGCAAATACCACATCCAGAAAATCACAAAGATGAGCGGAATGCCGCGAATAAATTCCGCCCAGATAAACAACCCGTTGCGAACCGCGCCCGGAAACCGCCAGGCACAACAGGCAAGAACGATCCCGCCAGGCAGCGCCAGCAAAGCCGCACTGATAGCCATCAGCAAAGTGAGCAGTACACCGCCGGGTTGCCCCTCAGCTACACGTCCCCACAGGAGATAGTCAAGATTGTCGGTAATGACCGAAACATTAGCGATCATGCAGTATGCTCCTGACGCTGAAGATGCGCATTCTTATCTTTGACGATTTACCCGACGCAGACTGCGGGCCAAGACGGGTAAGCAGCATACCCAGAACGATGCCGGTAAACAGATAGAGTGCAGTGCCAACGGCAAAGGCTTCCAGCGCGTGCGCGTTGTAGCTCTCAATTTGCCGTACCTGGTAGGTGAGCTCAGCAAATCCAATACCGCTGGCAAGCGAGGAAAGCTTCATCAGGTTGAGATATTGCCCAACAATCGGTTGCCAGGCGTTTGCCAGCCCCTGAGGCAGCAGAATGTGACGAAATATCGCCCAGGATGAAAAGCCCTGCGACACGGCAGCCTCGCGTTGTCCGGCAGAAACAGCCTGTAAACCCGAAGCGATCTCTTCAACCAAAAATGCTGAGGTAAATACCCCCAACCCCCATGCTGAACAGATAAATTCCGGCGTTAACCACCAGACATCACCCGGCAAAATTGACCATGGATGATCGGCATTGATAAAGCTAATGACGTTACGGGGTAGCCAGTTCCAGGCGGCAAAATACCAGAACATCAGTTGCACCAGTAAAGGCGTGTTGCGAAACACCGAGACCCACACCCCGACCATCGCTTTAGCGAGACGATTGCCCGTCAGGCGCAGGCCGAGCAGTGAGATGGCAATGAGCGTGGCGAGCACGATACCTGCCAGCGTCACCCAGAGCGTGGTGAGAAAACCGGAAATTATCCATTGCAGGGGTTGCCCGCTCAGCACTCCCTGCCAGTCCATTGCATGCATTATGACGATGACTCCTGGTGTAACGGGTCGAGCACTTTTTTCAGGAAACGCTGGGTTCTCGGGTGCTGTGGTCGGACGAAAAAATCCTCCGGCGCGGCCACTTCCAGAATATCGCCACCATCGATGAAAACCACCCGATCGGCAATTTCGCGGGCAAAATGCATTTCGTGGGTCACGACGATCATGGTGATACCGCTGTGGGCCAAATTTTTCATTACCTGTAATACCTCGCCGATCATTTCCGGATCCAGCGCGGAAGTGGGCTCATCAAACAGAATAATTTGTGGCGACGAGGCCAGTGCGCGGGCGATGGCCACGCGCTGCTGCTGCCCACCGGACAACTGCGCGGCATAGGCGTTGGCTTTTTCCGCCAGTCCCACTTTTTCCAGCAACTCAAGTGCCCGACGATCCGCTTCCGTCTTGTTCCAGCCGTGAACATATTCCAACGCCAGTGCGATGTTCTGCAGCGCAGTCAGATGCGAATAGAGATTGAATTGCTGAAATACGAAACCGATACGGCTGCGTAACTGGCGTAATGCCGCCCCGCGCAACTGACTAATCGGTTTACCATCAATGAAAATTTCGCCACCGCTGAGCGACTCAAGCTGGTTGATAAGACGTATAAGAGTGGATTTTCCTGAGCCGGAAGGCCCCAGAATGGTCACCACTTCACCGGGTTCAACCGTCAGGCTAACGTCGTTAAGGACGGTGTGAGCGTCATACTGTTTAATCACATTGCGCAGTTCGACGCTCGCCTGGCGCAAATGGGTAAAATCCGCAGCCGAAGCTGCGGATCGATGAAAAAGGGTTGAGAGCATATTACTTGGCTTCTATTTTAAAGGCGCGGGCTTGCGGATTTTTGGTTTCAGGACCAAACCAGACATCATAAATTTTGGCTGCCTGCCCGGTAGATTCCAGCTTCAAAAGTTCATCGTTGACGGCTTTTAACAACGCTAGCTCACCTTTTTTCACCCCCACGCCGATCTCTTCTTTGCTCAGCAGGTCCGGCAGAATTTTGAAATCAGCTTTATCCGGCGCAGCGCCTAATAACCCGGCCAGAATCGTACTGTCCTGGGTAATGGCCTGAACATTGCCGTTGCGTAGCGCGGTTAACGCCAGCGGGATATCGTCGTAGGCCAACACGCGCGACTGCGGGAAGCGCTGATGCAGTGCCTGTTCACCAGTAGTGCCTTTTACCGCGCCGATGCGTGCTTTGCTGTATTCATCGAGCTTATCCGGAGATTTTGCTGGCACAAGGAACTGCTGGCCGGTAACAAAATAAGGAACGGAGAAATCTATTACCTGCGCCCGTTCAGGTGTAATCGTGATATCTGCGACGATTAAATCAGCTTTACCAGATTGTAATAACGGAATGCGGTTTGCCGGATTGGTCGCTACCAGTTCCAGTTTTACACCAAGGGATTTGGCCAGCGCTTCGGCAAAATCAACGTCGTAGCCGACAATCTTATGGGTTTTGGCATCGACGGAGCCAAACGGAGGATTCGCGTCAAATGTCGCGACTTTTACGACGCCTGCGGCTTTGATATCGGCCAGTTGGTCAGCCTGAACCTGCGAGACGGTAAGTCCTGAGGCCAGCAGCACGCCCAATGCCAGCAGTGTTTTTTTAGCGCGGTTAGTTTTCGTTGCCATCATTGTATGAAATCCCTGTAGTTTTTGGTTTGTGCTTTTTACGCTCCCATAACTTACGGTTGGGACAAAATAAGAAAAAATTCTTATCTATATACAAAATGTTATTAGTGAAGGATGTGTTAATAGCGGGTGAAAATAATGCATGAGTGAAAGGTAAAATCGTGCATAAGCCTGGTAATAATTCGCATTTTGTTTTTGTGTGAGAGCACGCTTGAATAAGATTGAGCTGTGCTAATGTCCAGAAATGCTACTGGAATACCCTCCGGACCTGTACCATATATCACAACAGGTCTGGAGTGGGGATAAGCATGCTGCGTGATAATTTTAACGATCTCTATTATCTCATTATCGTTGCCCGCGAGCGTAGTTTTACCCGGGCAGCGGCAAAACTTGGGGTTTCGCAATCCGCGCTAAGCCATGCGATTCGTGGGCTTGAAGAGCGGCTGGATGTACGGCTTCTGACCCGCACCACGCGCAGCGTTGCGCCGACCGAAGCCGGAGAACGGCTTATCAACAGTATCAGCCCGCGTTTTGATGACATTGAAACAGAGCTGCTGGCATTAACCGATGTCCGTCAGCGCGTGGCCGGTAACATCCGCCTGACGCTGGGCGAACATGCATTGCAATCTACCGTCTGGCCCGCGCTGGAGCCGTTTTTGCAGGCTTACCCTGATGTTAATGTGGAAATGACCATCGACAATAGTCTGACGGATATTGTGACTGGCCGTTATGACGCGGGTATTCGGCTCGGTGAGCAGGTGGCAAAAGACATGGTAGCCGTCAGAATTGGCCCGGACTGGCGCATGGTAGTGGTGGGGTCACCGGCGTATTTTGCTCGTCATGGCAAACCGCAAACCCCTCACGACCTGCAAAATCACAGCTGTATTAACATGCGCATGCCGACGTTGGGCGGGTTATACGCCTGGGAGTTTGCTAAAGACGGGCAAGATTTGCGCGTACGGGTGGAAGGGCAGCTTATTTTTAACAATCTACCCCCGCGAATTAGCGCAGCGATGGCGGGAATGGGGCTGGCTTTTGTGCCGGAAGACACCGTCGAGCAGGCTGTTGCAGAGGGGGCATTGGAAAAAGTGTTGGAGGACTGGTGCGAACCTTTCCCTGGCTATTATTTGTACTATCCCAGCCGAAAACAACATACCGCCGCCTTTGCGCAACTGATTGAGGCCTTACGGTATACGGGCTGAAGTGGGTGGGGTTAACAGGCGATAAAAAACCGGCATTGCGCCGGTTTGGAAATCAGATTTTGCAGGCGTCGCCGCAGTCATTATCAGCAATAATTTCCTGCGCTTTCTTGTCTGCATCTTCCAGACGTTCAGCGTTACGCTCTTGCGCTTCTTCCAGTCCATCAAAGACCAGATTATCGAGATCAATTTCCATCATTCACCTGCTCAGGTTCAGCGTTTAACATCACGTTATTATATTGCAAAAATGTTGCTTAACAGCAGCGATTCTTGCTACTTAGCATCGAACGCAATCCGCTGTGTGTATTTATCCGCCAAAATAGCCTATGGTTCGCAATTGCTAAAGAATCGTTGGTTGTAAATACCGCAAAATCCTCGCTCTCTCTACCGTTTTATCTCCACTTTTTCATTAACGTGATGCGCGATCATTTTTAACAAATCTGCGACAAAATCACTATACATATAACTTAATATCTTTTATACATTAATTGTTCAACCCTGCGACTATTCCACAAAAGAGAAAGCAATATGGAACAGACACCTGATAAGAAAAATGATAATTTTCAAAAAGATGGCAAAGAACAGTTCAATCGCTCGATCGGTCTTATTTCAAACTTTGCGTTGGGTTTTACCTACCTGTCGCCGCTTACTGCCGTCTATTCGCTGTTTGCGCTGGCCGTAACGCTGGCGGGGCCGCCCGCAGTATGGTGGATTTTAATCGTCGCATGTGGGCAACTTTTGGTGGCATTGGTGTTTGGTGAGGTCGCTTCCCAGTATCCGATAACCGGTGGGCTTTACCCCTGGGCCAGAAGGTTGTGGGGCAAGAAGTATGCGTGGATCGCCGCCTGGATCTATCTGTGGGCGCTGGTGGTCACCATTACGTCGATCGCGGAATATACATCAACGTTCGTTGAATCACTCTTCCACTATGGCCAGACGCCGGCCACGATGTTGGTGACTTCTGTTCTGCTGCTGCTGTTGATGATGGCCGTTAATATGTCCGGGACTAAAAATCTGGCCCGGGTGGCAAAAATTGGCTTCTGGTGTGAAATTGTCAGCGTGATCGCGCTGGGGATTTATCTGCTGATTTTCCACCGTTCACAGCCGTTCTCTGTGATTTTTGACTCGATGGGCGTGCTGGCTCATGACGGCAGCTACTCCACCGCATTTATGTCTGCTGCACTGATGGGGCTGTTTATGTTCTTTGGCTTTGAGGCCTGCGGTAACGTTGCGGAAGAGGTGCAGAATCCGAGTAAAAAGATCCCGGTGGCGATGATTTTAAGCATCGTATTCGGCGCGATTTCCGCCATTATTTCTGTTATGGGTTATTTGCTGGCTTCACCGAATCTGGTCAGTATCGTGAATGGCAAAACGTCCGATCCGATCCCGGCAATCCTTAATGAAGCTCTGGGCGAAACTGGCGCGACTGTCTTTATCGTGGTTGCAATTATCGCCATGTTGTCGTGCATTTTGTCTCTGCAGGCTGCGTTAAGCCGTCTTATCTTTTCTTTCTCCCGCGACAGAATGCTGCCTGGAAGTGAATGGATGGCCAAAATCTCTAAAAATGGTGTTCCGGATAATGCCATGGTCGTCAGTTGCCTGCTGCCAGTGATCATCTGCGTTTGGGTTTATTTCCAGCCAGATAACCTGTCGCGTATCACCGCGTTTGCTGTTATCGGGATTTATATCTCGTTCCAGATGGTTGTGCTGGCCGCGCTGCGTCAGCGTCTGAAAGGCTGGAAACCGGCGGGGGAGTGGACCATTGGCGGTTGGGGCGTAATCGTGAATGTGTTGGCGTTAGCTTACGGATTGTGCGGGATCTGGTTACTGGCGCAACCGGCAGACAGCAGCGACTTCATCGACCGTTGGACGGTCCTGTTCGGCCTGGCGATTGTTGTTGGCTCGGGGCTTATTTATATGTTCCTGACCCGTCCGTTTGGTCGTTCAGCGGCGCCGGAAAACGACGCCATTGCGTACGCCAATAAGCTCAATATGGGGCAGGATAACTAAAAACTAAGGGCCTTCGGGCCCTTAGTTTTGATAGTGATAAAGGATAAAGTAGTCGCTCTGATACACCACGGTACTGTTTGCAGGTGACAGCAATTCACCCACGCGAAAACGTGGCCAACTGGAGAAAATGATCCTGTTTTCCAGATTAGTCAGAATCACATAGTCAGGATGGGCACAGGAAAGCAGTTCGGCTTCTATCTGACTGACCAGCAGATCGACCGCGGCAACACCGAGAAACTGATCGTTGTAGTAGACCGGGACGGCTGACGTTAAGGTATAGGAGATATTGCAAATATAGTCGACGTAGGGACCGTGGATATAGGCTTTGCCTGCCGGAGGAGAATGCTTAAACCACTCAAAGGTTCTGAAATCCAGTCGTTGTTGAGTGGCCTGATCCAAATCCAGATGCGCCTGGCTTAAACCATTATCTTTCTTATACCACCACTCCAGCAACCAGTACTCTTTTGTGGTTGCGGTGCTCTCAATATGGCTGGCGAATCCCGCCCCTGAGCAGTAATGGTTGTTATTGAGCGTGCGCTTGATGTGCTGTTGAACGGTGGATCTGACTGAGGGGTCGAGAACGATCTCGGCTGAGGCCTTTTGTACCCCTGAAATCGCCTCATGGATGCTCCTCGCCAGCGCAACGGTAGAATCTACGGTAGAAACAGTAATATCATCAATTTTACGAATTAATGCGCTTAGGGATGTCGAAGAGCTCATTGTCTGTCCTGCCTTCACTGATTGTCAGTTCGAGTTATATTTCAGCTTTTTTTCAATAAGGTAGTAGGTAAACGTGTCGATGATCTGCGTGGCAAACTGTACTGACTCTGCCTCGTTGTGAGCAGCCAGCGCATCGGCCAGCGCCGAATAAAGCGCGATAATTTCTGCATGAATACTGTCTGTGCGATAAAGTATCGCCACCAGCGATGCCCATTCAGCCTGAACCTGCAGCTCCTGATTGGCCAGTCGCGCTGAATGCGAACTGGCGGCAATCGCCAGCAGACAACGCATATCGGCCTGAGTCATCAGCTCAGGTGAGTTTGCCTTTCTGAGCACCTCGACAAACTCGCGAAATTTGGCGATATCCGCACCGGTCATCCGTCGGGAAGCCAGCCGCGCGCTATGGCTAATAATGGCGCAATGCATTTCACCCAGATCAGACAGATAATCCGTACTGATCGCCTTGAACGGATGCAGGGCGCTATTTTTGCCATCAATATTTTCGCAAACGAAACTCCCACCATTACGACCACGAACCGTATGGATAAGATTATTAGCCCGAAGCGTGTTTAGCGCTTCTCTGATAGTGATATGTGAGACACCCATCATCTTTGCCAAATCAGTTTCGTTGGGGAGCTGTTCTTTTGGCTCCAGCAACCCCGTGATAATGGCATTTGAAAGGCGTTGGACTATCTGGTCTGAACGACTGACCTGCCCGATAGGCGCAAATATGACCGCGTGAGTAATCATAATCTTTTCTGTACTCAATTCCCTGAAACAACGACCATTTTTAACACATGCCCGTCGGGCAAGGAAGGTAAGAATGGCCGAGTTATTTTACATGCCTGGGCGCAACGTCACTGCACAAGCGGATGTGTGTCCCGATAACCTTATGATGAGCTGGGCGTAACGCGTCAGCTGGCAATAAAAAGCCTCATCCTGCAAATGTGAAAATTAAGTTAAAAATGCGAGGCTTATCATAGTGTCAATGTTGCGCATTTGAAAAAAATTTACAATATATATATTACATAAGATTCTTTATGTATTAATTGGCAGGAGACAAACATGAAAACCCTGAAGCATTTTATTAATGGGCACTATGTAGCAGGCAGTAGCGAAGATAGCTTCGAACTGGTGAGTCCGGTTGACGGTGAAACGTACGCAATATCTCCCAACGCTAACGAGGCGGAGGTAGAGCAGGCTTACTCAGCAGCGGAGGCGGCGTTTAGCATCTGGAGAAAATCGACGCCGGCACAGCGGCAAAAGGCGTTATTGCGGCTGGCCGATGAGATTGAACGCAACGTTGAGCGACTGGTAACCGCGCAGAGCCAGGAAACCGGTCAGCTTCGCCATTTTATTGAGAAAGAGGAGATCGCAGCATCTTGCGATGCCATCCGCTTTTTTGCCGGTGCGGCGCGCTGTCTTGAAGGAAAGGCGGCCGGAGAATATTCCGCAGGATTTACTTCAACCATTCGTCGTGAACCGCTGGGTATTGTTGGGCAAGTGACGCCGTGGAACTACCCGTTCATGATGGCGGTGTGGAAGATTGCACCAGCGCTGGCGGCAGGCAACACGGTGGTGCTAAAACCAAGCGACACCACGCCAGTTAGTACGCTGCTGTTGGCTGAACTGGCCGCACCGTTGTTCCCGAGAGGGGCGTTTAACGTTGTGTTGGGCAAAGCCAGCACTGGTTCGCTGGTGGTTTCAAACCCGAAAGCCTCACTGGTCTCGATTACCGGTTCGGTCCGTGCGGGTTTGCAGGTTGCCGCTTCGGCGGCGGCAAATCTGACCCGAGCACACCTGGAATTGGGCGGGAAAGCGCCCGCAATCGTGTTCGCCGATGCGGATATGGACAAGGCGATTGCGGCGATTACCACAGCAGGCTTTTTCAATGCCGGGCAGGATTGCACAGCGGCAACGCGGATTCTGGTAGAGCAATCCATCTACGCAGAGTTTCTTGAAAAACTGATCCAGAAAACAAAAAGTATCAAATATGGGCCGCCAGAAGATCAAAATGCACTGTACGGCGCATTGAATAGCCGGAATCAGCTGGAGCAGGTGAAAGGCTTTGTTGAGCGTTTACCGGCACATGCAAAAATTGAAACCGGTGGGCGCGCAGGATCTGGTCCAGGCTTCTATTTTGAGCCGACGATCGTCTCCGGATTGCATCAAAATGATGAAGCTATTCAGCATGAAGTATTTGGCCCGGTAATGACTATTCAGTCGTTTTCTACTGACGAAGAGGTACTACACAAAGCGAATGATGTGGAGTATGGTCTTGCCGCCAGCGTCTGGACCAGTAACCATGGTCGCGCCCAACGCTTCAGCATTGACCTCGATTTTGGCACGGTGTGGATTAACAATCACATTCCTCTGTGTGCCGAGATGCCGCACGGCGGGTTCAAAAAATCGGGGTACGGCAAAGATCTCTCATCTTATTCACTCGAGGAATACACTCGGGTGAAACATATCATGTGCGACATTTCTGAATAGAGAGGATTACGATGAAAACATTAAAAATCGCGGTGCTTTCATTAGTGATGTTCTCGGGCTATAGCCTGGCAGAAAGTACATCGCTGAATACCGTAAAAGAGTATATGGCGGCGTGGAATGCGCATGATGCTTCGCGAGCCGCTCAATTTCTTGCTGATGATGCGGTCTATTATGATGCCGCCGCAGGAGAACCGATAAACGGCAGGGAAAAAGCAGAAAAAGAGGTTATCGGCGCTTTTATTAAGGCGGTTCCAGATCTTAGCTGGAAAATGGTTGGAAAACCCGTCTACGACGAAGATACCGTGGCCTTTCGTTGGGAATTTTCAGGCAAAAATAGTGGTGAATGGGCAGGGAGTCCGCCGACAAATAATCCGATCAAATTTGAAGGCGTCAGCTATATTCATGTTAAAGCAGGAAAAATTACCTGGCAGGGTGATTATTATGATTCTAAAAAACTGGATGAAGAGTTAAAGCCAGTGAAGTAGTCGGTTGTACCCCTTTATAAATAAGAAGGGGTATCTCTCTTATTTGTGTCGTATTAAAGGCAGTGTGTAGCAATAAGGAAAAAAGTTAATGGCAATTACCAGACGTGATTTTCTCAACGGCGTCGCGGTGACTATTGCGGCGGGGCTTACCCCGCTGGAGTGGGTCAGGGCGGCAGGAAAGGGAAACGCATTTATAGATGGAAATTATTATCCTCCTGCGCTGACGGGGCTGCGGGGTAATCATCCTGGATCGTTTGAAATGGCGCATGCGCTAGGCCGCGAGCATAAACATTTTGATTTAAACGCTCTGCCCGTTGAGGAAGAGTACGATCTGGTGATTGTGGGTGGCGGGATTAGCGGGTTAGCTGCCGGTTGTTTTTGGCGTCAAGTTGCCGGGCAAAATAGCCGGATCCTGATCCTCGATAACCATGACGACTTTGGTGGACATGCCAAACGTAATGAATTTACCAGCTCGGGTAAGAAATTACTCGGTTATGGTGGCAGCGAAGCATTCCAGTCACCTGCGCATAATTTCAGCCCTGAAGTACAAAAGTTGATGGAAACTGTGGGCGTCAGCGTCACGCGGTTAAAAGAGAGTTTTGACGTAAACTTCTACCCCGACTGGCAGCTCAGTCGCGGCGTTTTCTTCGATAAGAAGAATTTTGGCGAAACAAAAATCGTCAGCGGCGATCCGGGCCGCGCGGTATCTGATGATATTCCGCCGGACAGGCTCAATGGGCGTAAAATTGAAGACTTTATCAATGATTTTCCGCTAAGTGAGAACGACAGAAAAGCGCTGATCGACCTGCACGTCCGGCCCGGTGATTACCTGCCGGGGATGACGGTCGATGAGAAAATGGAATGGCTGGATACCCACAGCTACAGTGAATTTTTGGCAACAAAAGTTGGTTTGAGCAAAATGGCGCTGCTCTATTTCCAGCAGCGTTCCAACGACTTCTTTGCTATTGGTATTGAAGGTATTTCCTGTAGCGATGCCCGTGCGTGCGCCTTACCCGGCATGGAAGGGATGGGGTTACCGCCGTTGGACGGTGAGTCACTGGCCGACCTCGAAGAGCCGTATGTTTACCACTTCCCGGACGGTAACGCCGGGTTAGCCCGCCTGTTAGTCAGATATATGCTGCCGGATGCGCTACCGGGCAACACGATGGAAGACTCTGTCCTCGCCAGACTACATTACGAAAAGCTGGATCTGCCGGAAAACACCACGCGCCTGCGCCTGAACAGCACGGTGATTAATGCGGCCAACGTGCAGGATGGCGTGGCGGTGACCTATCTGCGTGACGGTAAAATGCACCGTGTGCGCGGTAAGAACACCATCATGGCAGGCTATAACATGATGATCCCGTATCTGGTGCCTGAGATGCCGGAACAGCAGCAGGCGGATCTTAAACTGAACGTGAAGGCACCGCTGGTGTACACCAACGTGGTGGTCAAAAACTGGCAGGCGTTCAAACAGCTTGGCGTACATGAGTTTTATTCTCCGGCGGCACCTTATAGCAGGGTTAAGCTCGACTATCCGGTCAGTATTGGTGGGTATCAACATCCGGCCTCCCCGGACGATCCGATGGTCATTCATATGGTCTATGTGCCGACCTATCCGGGCAGTAACCTGTCGGCCAGAGAGCAGTTCCGTCTGGGACGAGCCTATTTGCTGGGGACCACCTTTGCGGCGCATGAGGAGATGATTCGCTCCCAGTTGCAGGAGATGTTTGGCTCAACCGGATTTGATAATCAACGCGATATTTCCGCCATTACGGTTAACCGCTGGGCGCATGGCTATGCGTACTACGCCAACTCGCTGTTCGATGATATGGATAAGATGCCAGAAATTATCGAACGGGCGCGTAAGCCAGTCGGTCGCATTGCCATCGCTAACTCTGATTCTGACTGGAGTGCTTATGCCCACACGGCAATCGATCAGGCATGGCGTGCGGTTAATGAACTCAAGGATATGGGGTGATCTATGCGTAAAGTAACCATTCTCGCCGCCTGTTTATTTACCGCTTCGGTTTCCGCTGCTGAATCTAACGGTGAATACATCGCGCGAATTTCAGACTGCGTCGCCTGTCACACCGCTGAAGGTGGTGCGGCGATGGCGGGGGGCAAAAAGTTTCCTACTCCGGTGGGGGATATTTATTCGACCAATATTACCCCGGACAAAACGCAGGGTATTGGAAATTATTCTTACGAGGATTTTGAAAAGGCCGTACGGCAGGGGATCGCCAAAGATGGTCATCCGCTCTATCCGGCTATGCCTTATCCCTCCTATGCGAAACTTTCTGACGAGGATGTTAAGGCGCTGTATAGCTATTTTATGCATGACGTCACGCCGTCAGCACAGCCCAATAAAGAGAATGCCATTCCGTGGCTACTCTCCGCCCGCTGGCCGCTGCATATCTGGAACTGGCTGTTTACCGACGCGCCAGTGACGGCTGTAGAGGGCGCGAAAACGGATGATAATGCTGCCCTGGTAAAACGAGGTGCTTATCTGGTGGAAGGCCCCGGACACTGCGGTTCATGCCATACCCCGAGAGGCATGGCGATGAACGAAAAAGCGTATACTAATGCTGATGCCGAATACCTGAGCGGCGCGATGATTGACGGCTGGTATGCACCGTCGCTGCGCGGCACCGGTATGTCTGAGCAGGAGTTAAAATCGCTGTTGCTGACCGGTAAAAGCAAGCATGCCGCGGTTTCAGGTTCGATGGCTGAAGTCGTCACGCAGAGTACACAGTATCTGACCGACGAAGATGCCACGGCGATCGCCCAATATCTGTTGAGCCTGAAAAGTGCGAAGCCTGAAACGGTACGTGCTGCGGCGACTACAGCATCCTGGTCGAATTCACCTGAGGCGGGCAAAGTGACCTATAACCGCTACTGTTCAACTTGTCACGGTCTGGAAGGGAAAGGTACGGATGATAACGCGCCTTCTTTAGTTAACAATCCACTGGTGATGGTTGATGACCCGACACCGCTGTTCAGAGTGATTGCTCACGGCGCAGAAACACCGACAACGCGTGGCAGCGTCTCCTTTAAGATGCCTGCCTACGGTGGCTTGTTAAGCGATAACGAAATGCGCGACGTGATCAACTACGTGCGTAAAAGTTGGGGTGAAGGGAATAGCGAAGTAAGCCAGGAAGACCTGGCTGGCGTTAAAAAAGCGTCACATTAAACAGTATGCCGGAGAAGTTGCTTGCACCGTCATCCGGCAGTGCTTACACGGTGTTTACCCTGATAATATCCGCGAGTCGGGTAAACGCCGCCGTCATTTCATTTTCTTCTATACTGGCAAATCCCAGCAACAGGCCGCTGCGTTTCTCTTCATTCACGTAGTAGCGTGACAGTGGGCGCACCAACAACCCTTGCGCATTCGCCTGTTGGGCAATGACCGCATCATCGCTCCCGGTGGGTAGCTGTAAGATCATATGCAGTCCGGCGTTGCTGCTGAAAGAACCAAGAAAATGTTCACCAAGCTGGCGGCTGATAAGCTCTACCAGCATCTGGCGACGACGACTGTATAGCTGACGCATTTTCCGAATGTGTGCCGCGTAATAACCCTCGCGAATAAACTCCGCCAGTGCGGCCTGAATCAACAGATGCCCACCACGATAGAGGTCGTTATGAACCTTTTTCAGCGGAGCGGCTAACGATTTAGGTAGCACGACATACCCGAGTCGCAGTGCGGGATAGAGTGTCTTACTGAATGTCCCGATGTAAATGACCGGTGTCTCTTCTTCCAGCCCCTGCAAAGAGGGAATCGGCTGGCCGGAAAAGCGGAACTCACTGTCGTAATCATCTTCCACTATCCAACTTCGCGTTTCACGTGCGCGAAAGAGAAGTTGCCGGCGGCGGCTCAGACTCATTACCGAACCGAGCGGGTATTGATGTGACGGTGTCACAAAAATAAGTTTTGGCGGTGTTTCACCTGCATCCGGCGGGACCATGCCTTGTTCATCAACCGGGATAGCCGAAAAATTAACGGCATTGATGCGCAGAATATTTTTGATTCCCCAGTAGCCCGGTTCCTCAATCCAGGCGTGATCGCCGGGGTTGCATAAAGTCCGGGTCACCAGATCCAGGGCCTGGTGAATACCTTCAGTAATCAGAATTTGCTCCGGTGAGCACCGTACGCCGCGAGCGGTGCGCAGATAGTCTGCCAGTGCTTCTTTTAGCTCATTCACGCCGCCTGTGGCATCGTAAGTGAGATACTCCGGGCGCAGTCGTCTTGCCAGCCTGTCCTGAATTTTCTTGAGCACCCGGTGCGGGAAATGCTCTACATCAGGTACGCCTGGAATAAATGCCCCCCACTGACGGGGACTGGCGCTGGCATGACCCAGCAGCTCAAGGCAGCGGTCGGATAAGCGGGTGTGATCTTCCAGAGCGGCAGCAACAGGCTCTTTTTCAGGACGCAGGTCGAGATTGTCCAGCACGCTGTCGGTCACAAATGTGCCGCTGCTGGTGCGCGCGGAAATATACCCTTCAGCTTGCAACTGTTCGTACACCCGCAGGACGGTATTGCGCGATAGCGTCAGCTCTCCTGCCAGGTCACGCGACGGAGGCATTCGGGTAGCCGGTTTCAGGCTACCTTCGAGGATGCAACTACAAATGGCGGCATACAGGCGGCGATGTAGTTTTTCGTCAGTCTGCTGATTAAATGCATGCTTGATCACATCTCCGGCAAGTGAACGCATTTGGATCCTTAAAATAAAACGATTTGGCTCTCGATTAAAGTACCAGACGGCGTCTAAATTTAAAGGGTAATTCAACCGAAATGTATTAATGGACAAGGTGTAGAGAATGAACAATAAAAACCTGCAACAACGTCGTCTGGATGCCACCCCGCGTGGCGTGGGTGTGATGTGTGATTTTTATGCCCAGTCGGCAGAAAACAGCACGATTACCGATATCGAAGGCAATCAGTACATCGATTTTGCCGCCGGGATCGCCGTGCTGAACACCGGACACCGCCATCCTCGCCTGGTGCAGGCAGTCGAAGCGCAACTTCAGGCTTTTACCCATACGGCTTATCAGATTGTCCCGTACGAAAGCTATGTGTCTTTGGCTGAGAAAATCAACGCCGTTGCGCCAATCGACGGCAAGCGTAAAACCACATTCTTCACTACCGGGGCTGAAGCGGTAGAAAACGCGGTGAAAATTGCGCGCGCGCATACCGGCCGTCCTGGCGTTATCGCATTTGGCGGTGGTTTTCACGGGCGTACTTACATGACGATGGCGTTAACCGGCAAGGTGGCACCCTATAAAAAAGGTTTCGGCCCGTTCCCAGGCTCTGTTTACCATGCGCCGTATCCTTCTGAATTGCAGGGTATTTCCACGGCGGATTCCCTAAAAGCGATTGAGCGTCTGTTTAAAGCCGATATCGATCCAACCCAGGTTGCGGCGATTATTTTCGAACCCGTCCAGGGCGAAGGAGGCTTCGTGGTGGCACCGCCAGAATTTGTGGCTGCCATCCGCCGTATTTGCGACGAGCATGGCATCGTGATGATCGCTGATGAAGTACAAAGCGGGTTTGCCCGTACGGGTCACCTGTTTGCGATGGATCATTACGCCGATAAAGCGGACCTGATGACCATGGCGAAAAGCCTTGCGGGCGGCATGCCGCTGTCAGGCGTCGTGGGCAAAGCCGAAATTATGGATGCGCCTGCGCCGGGTGGTCTGGGGGGAACCTACGCCGGAAACCCGCTGTCGATCGCGGCGGCCCATGCGGTGCTGGATATCATTCGTGATGAGCAGTTATGCCAGCGTGCGGCGGCTCTCGGTGAACAGCTGCGCGCTGCTCTGACAGATGCACAAGCAGGGTGTCCTGAACTGGCCGAAGTGCGAGGTTTAGGCTCTATGATTGCTGCTGAATTCTGTGATGCAGCGACAGGAGAACCCAACGCTGCTGCCGCACAACGCGTGCAGAAGAAAGCCCTTGAGCAAGGATTGCTGCTGCTGACCTGCGGTCAGTATGGCAACGTTATTCGTTTCCTTTACCCGCTGACAATTCCGCAGGATCAGTTCGCTAAAGCGCTCGATATTATCAAAGCAGCAACCAAGTAATTCGTTAGTTGTCATTTACACAAAGCCGACGGTCGTCATCACCGTCGGCTTTTTTGTTGCCGTGGATTTACCAACCACATGCCGTTATATATTTACATATATATCGATTGGATCTATTCTATTCATCATACAAATATAATAACTGTACTCTTCAAGAGAAGGCGCTTGCGTTAGCGGCCTCCAGTCTTTCTATCTAACGAATTGAATTAACGAATGTTAAATAACAAATTTACCCCAGTGGCCTCTGGGTTGTTAACCTTTGCCTGTTTTTCCACCGCCGTCACGGCTCATGCTGAAGATACCGTCATCGTTTCGGCGCCAGCCACGTCACAATCCTCGTTATCGGAACATGAACCTCCGGCGAGCGAAAAAAAAGTCACGTTAGGTAGCCTCGGCGAGCGAGAGTTGATAGACGTTCCCTGGTCGGTGCAGACGTTGTCGAAAAAAGTGCTGGATCAGCAACAAATCAAAGATGTGAAAGACGCCTATCGCTACCTACCGTCCGTTCAGGGTGACGGCGTCCGCCCACAAACCCGCGGCATGCAGGGGAGCGTGGTACAAAACCATATGATTGATGGCCTGAACGCCGTCTCCACGACGGAATATTCGACCGAACAGTTCCAGAACATTGAGGTGTTGAGCGGCATCGCTGGATCGCTGTATGGCCCTGCTAATCCAGCAGGGATGTTTAATTTGGTGTCTAAACGACCTGTCGATACACCGTTGCATCGCGTCACAGTAGGGCAAGGTACAGGGTCGGGAACGTTGGCATCGATGGATTTCAGCGGCCCAATCGATGCGGGAGACCGGGTGAAATATCGCCTCAACTTGCTGAACGATGAGGGCCATAGCTACACCACCGATAGTCATGTCCGTCGACAGTACGCTGGCTTGGGGCTGGACTTTCAACTGACAGATCAAACGGTGCTGGAGAGTAATTTCAGCTATTACCATTATTACGAAAAAGGCATGCCGGGTAGCTTTGCCCTGGCGAAAGGCGTTCACTTTCCCGCGGCATTTGATCCTACGGACAGTAAATATGGTCAATCTTATGCGGGTCATGATGACGAAACGACTACCGTCGATATGCATATTAAGCATGATTTTGACGGCAACTGGATGCTGGATCTGGGGGCGCTGCACCAGGTTGCAGACCGCGAGTCGACGGCCGTGACCAACACCCTGACGGATAACCGGGGCGATTACACCACTACAACCTCTAATTCGGCGGCCAGTCGGTTTACCATCAACAGTTATTTAGCGAACCTGACCGGTAGCATTGATACCGGCTGGCTGACCCAGGATATTGCTACCGGAATGCGTGGATTTGTGTGGAAAAACTATAATCCAAGAAACGGCGGCACTTTCACTCTGGGGCATTCTTCCCTCGATCAACATCCCGACTATCCACGACCACCGTATCCAGATTTTAACGATCGCTATCATTCAGCGACCACCACTCAACATGCATTTTTGCTCAGCGATACGCTGCATTTTTCCCCGCAGTGGAGTTTGCTGCTTTCCGGCAGTGAGAACCTGTTTACCGTCAGTAACTACAACAAAGCTGGACATGAAAGCAGCCATCAGCAGGACAATGGCATGAGCGGTTCTACCAGCCTGATGTATAAACCGGTGGAGAACGTCACGCTGTATACCACCTGGGTGGACAGTTTGCAGCAGGGCGATACCGCGCCCGCCGGGGCGCGCAATGCCGGGCAGGTGTTAGATCCCTACCGTAGCCATCAACTGGAGGTGGGCGCAAAATATGCGCCAGTAAAAGATCTGCTGCTTACCGCTGCGCTTTTTGAAGCCAAACGCCCCTTTGCCTATACCAACGACAATGGCGATTTTGCTCAGGATGGTACGCAGAAAAACCGTGGGCTGGAACTGATGGCTGATGGGCATATCACCCGTAATTTGCGCGTGTTAGGCGGCGGAGCCTGGCTTGATCCAACGCTTCATAATACCGCGGCCAGCAATGCGGATGGTAAGCAAGTTGTTGGTTTGCCGCGCTTCGCCTCGAATATCCTCGCAATCTACACCATCGAACGGGTTCCGGGACTGGATATCGACACGAACGTGCATTACGTCGGACGTCGGGCTACCGATAATGCCAACGACAGCTGGGTCGGGAGTTACACCACGGTGGACATCGGTACGCGTTATGCCACCAGACTGTGGAACACACCAACCACTTTCCGGTTTGATATCACCAATCTCACCGACCGTCACTATTGGACCAATATTGTTCCGGGCGCATTGACTGGTTACACGGGCGCAGGGGCTGCCAGCGCTCAACTTGGCGCACCGCGCCAGGCTCAGTTTTCTGTTCAGGTTGATTTTTAGGGGTTGCTTATGAAAACGTGCCACACATGGCTGCTTTGTGTGTGGCTGGCGTTTCCTGCCCTGGCAACACGCCAGGTTGTGGATGATGCTGGTCACACAGTTACCGTTCCCGCGCATGTTGAACGTATCGCGGATGGCTGGTTTGCCCATCATTCGGTGCTGATGACGCTGGGTGCTGGTCGTAACATTGTTGCGACGGTCAACCATGAGGAAAACCAGCCATGGATGTTCAAAATCAATCCTTCTCTGAGACAAGCCTTACATATACGAGGAACATCATTTAATAGTGAGGATTTGTTGGCCCGGCACGTCGACGTGGTGTTTGTGGCAAAAGGAAAAGGGGATGCTCAAAGCTACAGTCAGGCGGGTATTCCGGCCCTTGAAATGGCATTTACTGACTATGCTTCGATGGAAAAATCGGTCACTACGACCGCAGAGGTTCTGGGTACCGAGCAGGCTCGCGTCCGTGCAACGGCTTACAATCAGTATCTCAACCGTGTACTCGCGGATGTGCAGGCTAAAACTGCGGAGCTGGCGGAAAATCAGCGCCCTCGGGTACTTCATATTCAATCGCTAAATCCGCTTAAAGTCGACGGCAGGAACACGTTGATCGATACCTGGATTACGCTGGCGGGTGGACGGAATGCGGCAGGTGAAGTTGACGGCAACATGAAAGAGGTGTCGCCCGAGAGGGTGCTCTACTGGCAACCGCAGGTCATTATTCTCGGTGCGGGGTGTGGTGATATCGCCAGTTCGCCATACGCAGCATTGTTCAAAGAACTTAACGCAGTGAAACAGGGTAACGTCTGGCGCAATCCGGCGGGCGTGTTCCCCTGGGATCGCTACGGCACTGAAAGCGCGTTGCAGCTACAGTGGGCTGCATCGAAACTGCATCCGGCATTGTTTAGCGGCCTGGATATGGTCAGCGTAACGCGAGATTTTTATCGCCAGTTCTTCGATTATTCGCTCACTCAGGAGCAGGCGATGCGAGTTTTAAACGCGTTACCCCCACAGGAGTAGCGCTCACGTATAAAGACAGGCGTGATAAGGATTGCACGCCATTTTTACCCCTCTGAAATGTGGGGTTTGGTGCGCTCATGATGAAAATGGTTTGCCAGGCCTCTCGTTATATAATTTAATGCATATCGTTTTTACTCCTCTATTCAGATGGTATCCCATGTTAACTTTCCGCTCTTTTGTGCTGGTTTGCGCCAGCATGTTGTTTGCGTTTTCTGCTCAGGCCGACCGAACGATCACCGATCAGCTTGGTCGACAGGTCACGATTCCTGACCACGTGGACAAAGTGGTCGTGCTGCAACACCAGACGTTGAATATTCTGGTCCAGCTCAATGCCCGGCAGGACATTGTTGGTGTGATGTCGAGCTGGAAAAAGCAGCTCGGGCCTGAATTTGCGCGCTTTATGCCGACGATTACTACATTGCCGACGCCGGGCGATCTCACCAGCGTGAACATCGAAAGCCTGTTGGCGATTCATCCGCAGGTGGTTTTTGTCGCCAACTATGCGCCCGCGGAAATGATCCAGCAGATTCAGAACGCCGGTATTCCGGTCGTGGCTATCTCATTACGCAAGGATGCCACCGGGCAACAGAATAAAATGAACCCGACCATGGCCGATGAAGAGCAGGTCTACAACGAAGGGTTGAAGCAGGGTATTCGCCTGATTGCGGACGTGGTTGGGCGCAAACCGCAGGCCGAAACGTTAATCGACTACGTTTTTACCGCGCGGGCAAAATTCAATGCGCCGGTTGCAAAAATCCCGGATGCGCAAAAAGTCCGTATTTATATGGCTAACCCCGATCTGATGACTTACGGCTCCGGGAAATACACGGGACTGATGATGCAGCACGCGGGGGGATTAAATGTGGCGGCTGCCAGTGTGAAAGGTGCCCGTCAGGTTGCGCTGGAGCAGGTATTAGCGTGGAACCCGCAGGTGATTTTTGTCCAGGATCGCTATCCGCAGGTGGTAACTGAGATCCAAAACGATCCGAACTGGCAGGGGATTGATGCGGTGAAAAATCATCGCGTCTGGTTGATGCCTGAATATGCCAAAGCCTGGGGCTATCCGATGCCGGAAGCGTTGGCGATCGGTGAACTTTGGATGGCCAAAAAACTGTATCCGGATGCCTATAAAAACGTGGACGTTGATGCGCAGGCCCAGGACTACTATCAACGTTTTTATCGTGTGAACTGGCAGCCTGATGCAGCTAAGTAACCGTATTTTGCCCCAGCAACCGCTCTTAATCGTTGTGGTCCTGTTGCTGGGCGTCAGTTCGCTATGCCTCGGACAGTATCCTCTGTCGTTAAGCGAGGTGTTTTACCACCTGACGCACTATAGCGACGCTGAGGGAATAGGCAGCCAGGTTATCTGGACGGTCAGGCTACCGCGTATTCTGATGGCACTGCTGGCGGGGGGCGCGCTTGGGTTATGCGGCGCGACGCTGCAAGGGGTATTTCATAACCCTCTGGTCGACCCGCATATTATCGGCGTGACGTCGGGGGCGGCCTTTGGTGGAACACTGGCCATCCTGCTCGGACTTTCGCCCTGGCTGATGATGGGATCAACGTTTTTCTTTGGTCTGACAGCGTTGATCCTGGTGTATGCCATTGCTGCGTTACAGGGGCTGGAGAATACGCTGGTATTGATCCTGTCGGGTATCATTTTGAGCGGTTTTTTTGCCGCGCTGGTGAGCCTGATCCAGTATCAGGCTGATACCGAAGAGACGTTACCTAATATTGTGTTCTGGCTACTGGGCAGCTTCGCGACGGCCAACTGGCATAAAGTGCTGCTGTTGGCGGTCCCGGTCGGTATCGCCGCGACGGTTTTGTACCAGCTACGCTGGCGGATAAACCTGTTGTCGCTCAATGACAAAGATGCCAGAGCACTGGGTGTGGCGGTGGTTCCTCTGCGACGCAGCGTTTTGGTGTGCTGCGCATTTTTGGTCGCGGCTCAGGTGGCGGTCAGCGGCAGTATTGCCTGGGTTGGATTAGTGATTCCGCATCTGGCGCGTTTGCTGGTGGGGGTTGATCATCGTCGTTTACTACCGTGCGCCTTCTGGTTGGGGGGCGGATTTATGATTGTGGTGGACGATATTGCTCGCACCCTGATGCACGCGGAGATACCGTTGGGGATTATTACCGCATTGTTCGGCGCGCCGTTGTTTGCTTTCTTACTCATTCGTACCAGCCGTCGGGAGAAATCATGATACCTGCCGCACTGCGTGTACATCAGCTTATTTATGGGTATCGTACGCCGCTATTTGAGCCGCTAACGTTCTGTTGCCAGAAAGGTGAGATCTGGGCCGTGCTGGGACGCAACGGCCTGGGTAAAAGTACACTGCTCGATACGCTAACCGGCACGCTGCCTGCTTTAGGCGGGAATATTGAAAATAACGGTGGGATAGGGATTGTGGCACAGCATAGCCATCTGCCGTTTCCGTACACGGTCAGCGACGTGGTGTTGATGGGGCGAGCACAGCACGTGAAGCTGTTTGCGCAACCCAGTCCGCAGGATCAAAAAAGAGCAATGCAGGCGTTAGAGCAGTTGAATATCGCGCATCTCGCCTCCAGCTCATTTGGCTCACTTTCCGGCGGGCAGCAACAGTTGGTGATGATTGCCCGGGCTTTGGTGACGGAGTGTCAAACGCTGTTACTGGATGAACCGTGTTCCGCGCTGGATCTCGCCAATCAGCAGGTGGTGCTGCAGCTCATCAGCGATCTGGCCCATCAACAGGGATGCAGTATTCTCTTTTCGACTCACGATCCGCTTCATGCGTTACAGGTTGCTTCCCATACTTTGCTGCTACTCCCTGAAGGAAAATGGCGGGCAGGGCCCACGAACAGCATTGTGACGGAGGAGAATTTATTCCTGGCCTATGGCTTAACGCTGAGAAAACTCAGCGTGGAGAACTACCAGACGCCGTTTATCGCACCGTTGTTTTCTATTCGTCGTTAAGCGTTAAGAATCCTGCGGCGCTAAGAAATTCCTGCCCGCTGCGGGTGAGTATGAATTCAACCAGCGCCATGACTTCATTGGAAGCATCAAGCACCGCCAGTTGGTATTCGCAGCGAATATTGTGCTCATCGGGAATAGCCACGTAATGTACGTCGGGCATTGCGCGCAGCGCGTGTGCGTAATGCGCGTAACCGATAAACAGATCGGCCAGTCCCTGGCGCAGGATCCAGGCGCTCGCCAGTTCTCCTTGCGGGATTTTTACCGTATCACGACCACCCACCAGCGGGATTGCGCGCGTCCGAAGCTGTTGCCCGAGTCCTGGTTCCAGTACATCCATATTGTCGAAAAATGCCCAGGTATAGTCTCCGGAAGGGTCGCAGCCGGGCGTTGATGTACCTGGTCGCAGCGTTGGGTCGCGGAGTAAATCCAGCCAGACACCGGTTCGGTTGCTGACAAGGCTCAGTTTGTTCCAGCAAAAAGTGTGCGTAGAGACGGCTATATTACGTGCTAACAGGTTTTGCGGATGTTCCCTGTTGGCCGAGGCAAAGAGCGCACACGGTTCTCCCGCTTCAATACGCTCACGCAATAAACCGGCCGGACCATATTCAATATTAACGTCTATTCCACTCATGCGCGTGAACTGGCTTATCAGTGGCGTAAATGCAGGGCGCAAACTGCCTGCGGCTAACAGGAATATGGAAGAGGGCATGGTATCCGATCTCTGGCGAATGACATTATGCGAAGAAGGTGAATGATACGCGTTGAGCATGGAATTTAGAATGATTTAGCGCAGTGCTATTGAATCATCAAAGGAAATGATAAAACTGACGGATACAAACTGAAGATAAAAAAATAGTTTTGAAGTGAAATAGCACCAAATCAAAGGGATATGATTTGGTGCGTCCGAGTGGACTCGAACCACCGACCCCCACCATGTCAAGGTGGTGCTCTAACCAACTGAGCTACGGACGCAAAATGGTGCGTTCAATTGGACTCGAACCAACGACCCCCACCATGTCAAGGTGGTGCTCTAACCAACTGAGCTATGAACGCAACGTTGTAGGTGACAACGGGGACGAATATTAGCGGCACAGACCGAATGAGGCAAGAGGGAAATAGCATTTTTCTTCCTGATCTCACGCGATTGCAGAGTAATTAAGCAAGTTGATTATATTTTGTTGATTTTGCAGCGTGTTTTTTATTCAGACAGCGAACTGGGGCATACCAGGGACGGTTTGAATTACAGAGGCGCTCAGACTTTAAGCAATGTAAGGATGGTGGTTTCTATTTTCTCTGGGGTAGTGAAGGGGGCAAATCGCTTAAGCGGCTTGCCGTCACGCCCGATCAGGAACTTAGTAAAATTCCACTTGATCCGCCCACCCAGCACGCCGGGTAATTCGTCTTTCAGGTAACGAAATACCGGGTGCGTAGCGGCACCGTTGACTTCCACTTTCTCAAACATCGGGAAGCTCACACCGTAGTTGATGTGACAGGTTTGCGCGATTTCGTCGGCTCCACCGGGCTCCTGGTTACCGAACTGGTTGCAGGGAAAACCAAGCACCACCAGACCCTGCGCGGCGTACTTCTTGTAGAGCGCTTCGAGGCCTGCATATTGTGGAGTGAAACCACAATGGCTGGCGGTATTAACCACCAGAACCAGTTTGCCAGCGTAGTCGGCCATACAGATGGGCTGGCCATGCAAACTGGTGGCAGTCAGTTGATGAAAGGGGGCCATGCCAGAATCCTCAAATAAGATAGCATTACTCATGTTGCCCGCGAGTGGCAGGCTTAGCTGCGTATCTATTTATTATGATCGCAACTGCAGGATTATTAAACTTGCCATTGGTGCAGGGCAAAAATAGAAATTCTCTGCGGTTCGGTTATGGACATTCCATAATTTATATTAACCAACCTGACGAGCGTTCCATTCGTCGCGCGTGATTTCCCAAAGTTCAGAATCCAGCAAACCGCTGACATACTCTTTCTTTTCCGTCTTGATAAGCCGCATGCCGCTACTGTCTGAAATACGTTTGGAACGGATATTGAGAGAGGCTTTCGGCGCACGCAATACCGTCTTATTTAACGTATTAAACCAGTAATCCGTAGCGACATTACTGGCCTCACGCATAAAACCCTGCCCCTGATATTCCGGAGCTAACCAAAATCCACGGTTATTATCCTCAACGTCATAAAGGCAAATTAAACCTATGAGAGCGTCAGGGGCCTCACGGAGTCTGATAGTCCAGATCCACGCAATCCCTTTATCCATATCAGGCAGGGCAACGTTATTGACGTAATTCTCCGCACCGTTATCAGGATAGGGCCAGGGTACTGAGGAGACCATATAACGAACTATCTCCCAGCGGGGATAAAGCACCTGAATCTGCGAGGCATCTTTGGCTTCTAATGGTTTTAACAGCAAGCGTTCCGTATGGAGTATTGGTATTTTCATATGCACTTTTCCTACTCGATCAAGATAAGAGGATCAATGTGGGGAGGATTTTGAAAAAATATTAATAACCAGAACCCCAGCACAAATAAGAAGCATACCTGCGATCGCCGGAAAATCTAGCTTTTGCCCACTTACCAACCAGCCCAAAAGACTGATTAATACGATTCCAGCACCTGACCAAATTGCGTACGCAATACCCGTTGGAATGGTCGACAGAGTTTGGGAGAGAAGATAAAAGGCTGTGCAGTAGCACACAATAGTTGCTACAGATGGCCATAGGCGTGTGAATCCGTCAGAGAACTTCATCAGGGTTGTACCTATGACTTCAGCTACGATGGCCCCGGCAAGGAAAATGTATGAATTCAAAATCTGACCCCATATGACAATTTAAAGCAAATATCGTATCACAAAGGGGTGGGTGAGTTTGAACACAGGAGTTATCCGCCCAAGACCTCGAAGCTGCCGTACTGAACTCATAGCGATTAGATTTCCGTTGGTGAGTTCTCCTGCCAAGAGCAAAAGAAAACTCAGGCTGATAATGCGATGGACATATCCATACAACGCAGATCTGTTTGGGCAAGTCTTGATGGGGATGTCGTTTCCTTGATAAACATAAAACCATGCTTTTCGTAGAAAGTTTGCGCGTTTGGTGTTGAGGTCAAGGTTAACTGTTTCAGCCCTCTTTTAATCGCCTCATTACATTTATAGATTTATCATGAAACGGTTTCGTTTCAACATCGTTGTTTAACAAAAGAGGGAAGTCCATTACTGGCACGGAGTGGACAAGTTACCATCATGAGCAGTGAGCAGATAATCGACTCTTGATGAGTCGATTATTCAATGCAAACGGGGCATAGTAATTCATTCAGTACAGGATTATGCAGCTCAATCCATCGACACAAAATAATTGTGAGGTTACAAATATGACGCCTACATTGCAAGGATCTCTTGTCACGCTCCGTCCTCTGCTTGAGACAGATGCTCAGCTATTGATTGATGCGGCAGCGGATGGGGAACTCTGGTCCCTGCCATTTACGGTGGTTCCGTCTGCTGATACCGCAGATTTGTACATTCAGAAAGCCCTCAAGGGGCAGATCGAAGGCACAGTCATGCCGTTTGCTGTAACGCTTTCGTCCGATCAACGTGTCATTGGATCAACACGTTTCTGGAAGATTGATAGAGAAAACCGAAAGCTCGAAATTGGTCACACCTGGTATTCACAAAGCTGGCAAAAAACAGCTGCAAATACCGAGAGTAAACTGTTATTGCTGCGGTACGCCTTTGAGCAACTGAAGTGTGTTCGCGTTCAGTTTACGACCGATGTATTGAATGAGCGCTCGCAGGCTGCCATTCTCCGTATTGGCGCGATCCAGGAAAGCATCATCAGAAATGAACGAATTATGCCTGATGGTCGAAAACGTACTTCCATACGGTACAGCATAATTGATGATGAGTGGCCGCAGGTTCGGACCAACCTTGAGCACCGCCTTTCCAGCTACAGGAAAGAGAAATAACTCGAGGTTTTGCGGACAGAAGGTCTGCTGTGAGCGAACAGCGGTCGTTACCGACACCAGCGGATTTTCATTAATGTAGCACTTCAAATTGGTATATAACTTGAATCAGGTTCGACTTCGTCACTACATATGGAAAATAAAGTGTTGATGTATAATTATTTTTTCTTATGTTAATTCATTCTAACCTGAGCTCAAGAAATCATTCTTAACGACGGAAGGCCATAAAATGAATATCGAAGCATTTGCTTTTGGCACCACCAACTGGGGTGAAGTCGAAAAAACAGAACATCCAGGGGAAACAGGCATAGCCTACTGGCGCACACAATTTTTTGGCCACAAGCCGAACCAAATCCGTGTGCGAATGGTTGAATATACCCCAGGCTACCTTGCGGATCATTGGTGCAGTAAAGGTCATGTCCTTTTATGCCTGGAGGGAGAACTCGAAACACTGCTCGCAGATGGCCGCAAATTCACTTTAACTGCGGGGATGAGTTATCAGGTTGGTGATAACGCAGAACCACATCAGTCCAGAACGGAGACAGGAGCAAAACTCTTTATTGTGGACTGACGGATTCGTCGTTGTTGCGTTTGCGATGTCCGCTCCTGGCACTGAGCAGTCGTATGAGGAGGTACTGTTTTTCACGTGAAATTTGAATAGTTGAAGGCCATAAGTACAGATGATGAGAGGCTTGAATAACCTTTGTGGTTTTGGAGTAGTTTTACACCACTTGAAGCGTGATTTTGGGGGCATCTTTAGGAGCAGGGACATACAAAGGGACACATCAATAGCTGCTATAACCCGCTATCAACTGTCCCTGGAGTTGTTTATTATACTGATTTATATGTTTATTTAGTTTTTAAATGATTATTTTTTGTTAATTTTGCAGAATGCTATTTACTCAGGCTGTGCGCCGGGCGAGTCGCACCTGATTGTTAAACTGCGTGATGTTTTGCATTCCTACGTGCTGGAGTCACTTAAATAATTACACAGCAACTTCCATAAGTAATGTGCAGCCGGTGTAAAACGATGATCGGAGCTACGCAATACATGCCACTGACACTCTCTGGCAATATGATGATCAATCGGTATTGCCGTCAATTCCCCAGGATAAGAATTAGCATTAGCATTAGCAGTTTGTTCTGTCATAAAAGCAATCCCCAGTCCCGCACGGCACAGGGCTATTGCGCTGGTAAACAGATTACAGCAGTAGGATGGCCTGAACATAATCGCTTCATCGCGAAACATCGCAGTGAGATATCGCTGAAGCCCAAAATTGTCATGCATAGCAATCAGGCGATGCCGGGAAAGTTCCTGAAGCGTTACTTTCTTTAAACCAGAAATAACATGATCCTTCCTGACAATGGCACAAATGGCTCCCCGGTTATAGCTATACCGTTTAAGTGCCGGTTGCCCAACGGGACCAAATCCTACGGCCATATCCACTTCACCTCTTGCAATGAGTTCCATCGATGTTTCCATGTTGCCAGAGGTGATATCGACAAACACATTCGGGTAGATTTGGGCAAAATCGCTCACGACGTGGGTAATGATTTCCTGGACCATCCCTTGTCCAACGCGCAGCGTAACGGTCCCTCCACGCATATGGCGCATATCGCTGAGTTGCCGCTCAAGTTCATTGCGTTTTTGTTGAGTAATGGCGTAGTCATCAGCCAGTAATCTTCCCGCCTCGGTGAGGACAACGTTACGTCCTCTTTTCTCCAATAATGGCAGCTGTATTGTTCTTTCCAGAAGAGAGATTTGGCGACTGACAACCGAAGGGTTAAAGCCAAGGATGTCGGCGGCTCTGCGGATCCCACCGTACAATCCGACCATATATAAATAACGGATCGCTTTTTCTGGATAGGTGCTCAATGTCATGTTTTTGCCATTATTGTTGACCTGAAAGCAACAATAATAGCATAGGAGCCTGATTCTTTTTCAACCGGGATTCATCACATACTAATGCTAAATACCTATGCGGAGAGTGTGGCAATGAAGAGCGTTGTTAATTACTTACAGAAACATACTGACCTTATCATGGAAGATATCAGCGATTTGGTACTGGCTGAGTCTCCTTCAACTGATAAAGCTGCTGTTGACCACTGTGGTGACGTTTTAAAAGCTATTTTCGAAAAGCGTCTGGGTATACAGGCTGAAACTGAAAAACAGACACATTACGGTAACCAGTTAAAATTTGTTCTGGGAAAAGAGGGCCCGCAAACCACAATTTTGGGGCATTTTGATACGGTCTGGGATAAAGGGGTACTCTCACTTCGCGAAGAAGAGGGGAAATGGTATGGCCCGGGGATCCTCGATATGAAAGCCGGGATGATTCAGTCCATCTGGGCAGTTCGTGCGTTAAAAGAGAGCGGGCAGCTCGGCGGTAAGCGCATTGTTTTCCTGTGCAATAGTGATGAAGAACTCGGAAGTCCAAGTTCGAAGGAATGGATTATCCGTAATGCTACAGGATCTGAGCAAGTATTGGTTGTGGAACCGGCGACAACTCATGGTGATTTAAAAATTGCCCGTAAAGGCACTGGCCGCTACCGCATTGCTATCACAGGTCTTGCTGCGCATGCAGGCAATAATCCTGGTGAGGGGGTTAGTGCTATTGAGGAAATGGCTTTTCAGATCCTCAAATTGCGAGAGTTGAATGATCCTGAGCGCGGTACCACCGTTAACGTTGGTATTGTACGGGGTGGCAGTAGGGTCAATGTCGTCGCGGATTATGCCGAATTAGAAATTGATACCAGAGTGGAAAATCAGTCAGAAGCTGCACGGATCCATGATGCTATCACCCGTTTGACACCTCATTTGCAGGGTAGCCAACTCAGGATTGAAGGAGGGCAAACTCGCCCACCGATGGAACGTTCTTCAGCTTCCGAACAGCTATTTGAAAAAGCGCAAAAGATTGCGGAAATACTGGGCATTACGATTACCGCGAAATCGGCTGGAGGTGGTAGTGATGGAAACTTCACCGCGGCGTTAGGTATTCCTACATTAGATGGCCTTGGTGCGACAGGAGCCGGTATCCATGCGCTCCATGAGCATATATTACCCGAAAATATCGTTACCAGAACCGCACTGGTTGCTGGAATGATGCTTAACGATATTAATTCTGATGATGGGGCATAATTTTAGCTAAATACATCATGCACACTCAACGACATTATTGTTTGTTATCCTCATGTAACCACTGTGGCTATATGGATTATTAATATCTTGACGAATAAATAACAGGACATATCCATGAGTGCTTTTATTATTGCGATAGTTATTACTGTCGTTGCGGCTTGGTTAATTATTAAGAATTACCAGCCGCAAACTATTTTGCTGTTAGCGGGGCTTTCCTTGTTAACAATTACAGCCATTTTCTACCCTGAAAAAAGTATCTTATATGGAAATGCAAAATCCACAGGATCTGTCTGGATTGATATATTTGCTTTTGTAAAAGGTTCATTATCAACGCAGGTAGCAGGGATCGGTTTGATTATTATGGCGGCCGGTGGTTTCGCCAGCTATATGGATCATATTAAAGCTTCAAAGGCCATGGTTGATGTCTGCATTCGGCCGCTGGAGGCTTTAAAAGCACCTTACCTGATCCTTGCCATCGGCTACATTTTTGCGCAATTGCTCCATGTTGCCATCTCCAGTGCTGCGGGCCTTGCAATGTTATTACTGGTGACATTTTTCCCGGTCTTGGTTCGGCTTGGGGTAAGTAAGGCCGCTGCCGCGGCCATGATTGGCATGTGTGCCTTTATGGATCTTGGGCCGGCCGTTGGCACCGCGAACTTAGCTGCTGAATATGCTGGCATGGAAACAGCACTGTATTTTGCTCATTATCAGATGCCGGTAGCTGCGGCGGTGATGGTTGTCGTTTCTATATTAATCTATTTTACGGCGAAATATTTTGACAAAAAAGATGGACATGTTGTTGCGTCACAATGTGCTGTGCCCCCCGAGATTGCTGAAAAAGATGACGCGCCAGCACCTAAGTTCTACGGGTTATTGCCCATTTTTCCTGTCGTTCTGGTATTGGTGTTCAGTCCGTTGGTTGTTGATACCATTAAAGTAGATGTCGTGACTGCAATGGTTATCGGAACTATTGTCGCCTTTATTTTTGAGCTATGTGTAAAACGAAACTTTAAAGAGTGCTGCAAAGGAGTACAAGTCTTCTTTAAAGGTATGGGGAGTATGTTTACCAGTATCGTTTCATTACTGGTATGCGCCGAAATTTTCGCACAGGGATTACAAAAAATTGGTGCAGTGGATTATTTACTCGATGCGACACATAACGCTGGCTTTGGTTTCACCAGCATGACGATTGTAATGGCATGTTTGGTCGGGGTAACGGCTGTACTGACAGGATCGGGGGTTGCAGCCTTCTTTTCATTTGCCGGTATGGCGCAGTCTATTGCAACAAAGTTTGGTATGAACGCCGTACATATGCTTCTGCCGATGCAACTGATGGCTGGGATGGGGCGCGCAATGTCGCCTGTAGCCGGTATTATTATTGCCGTCAGTAAATCGGGTGAGTGTTCCCCATTTATGATCGTGCGCAGAACGGTCATTCCGGCACTTGGTGGAATCATAACTATGCTAATCGCTAATACGCTAATTTCCAGTATGTAATAGTAACCGAATACGGAAGGTTTTTATCTGGATGAACACTATGTTAAATGAAAATGTAGATAATTTACTCTATATTCCTTACTCAGGTTCTGTCCTACTCGAATCTCCTCTTCTTAATAAAGGAAGTGGTTTTAGCGAAGAGGAACGAGTGATATTCAATCTGGAAGGATTGCTACCCAATGCAGTTGAAACAATTGAAGAGCAATCCCATCGAGCATATCGCCAGTTTAGCGATTTTAAGTCTGCTATTGCACAGCATATCTACCTTAGGAACATTCAGGACACTAACGAAACACTATTCTATTATCTGGTGAATAAACATTTAGCAGAAATGCTACCTATTATTTATACACCTGTTGTTGGCCATGCATGCGAACATTTTTCTGATATTTACCGTAGGGCCAGAGGGTTATTTATCGCATGGCCGGATCGCCATAAAATCGATGATATATTGCACAATGCCACGAAACAGCATATTCGTGTCATCGTCGTCACCGATGGTGAACGGATCCTGGGACTTGGGGATCAAGGTATTGGCGGCATGGGGATTCCAATCGGCAAACTGTCTTTGTATACCGTCTGCGGTGGTATAAATCCGGCAAATACATTACCCATTCTGCTGGATGTTGGAACCAATAATTCTCAACTGCTAAATGATCCTCTTTATATGGGATGACGTCACCCAAGAATTACCGGGGAAGAATATTTTGAGTTTGTGGATATGTTCATAAACGCGGTTAAACGTCGATGGCCTGAGGTCCTACTGCAATTCGAGGATTTTGCTCAGCAAACGGCACTTCCTCTTCTGGAGCGATACAGAGATGAGATGTGCTGTTTTAATGACGACATCCAGGGAACTGCTGCCGTCGCGCTAGGATGTTTAATGGCGGCAAGCTCAGTCTCCGGTCGTTCATTATGCGAGCAAACAGTTGTATTTCTGGGGGCCGGATCGGCTGGTTGCGGTATTGCGGAGCATATTGTTCAGCAGATGGTCGCTGAAGGCTTGTCTGAAGTGGAAGCTCGCGCCAGAATTTATATGGTGGATCGGTTCGGATTGTTGACTGATGACCAGGCAAACCTTCCACCTTTTCAGCGACAACTGTCACAGCCTCGAACGATCGTCGAAAGCTGGGGTGTGGAAAGCGAAAAAATGACGCTGATGGATGTTGTTTGTCACGCGCATCCTACGGTGTTGATAGGTGTTACCGGCCAACCAGGCTTGTTTAGCGAAGCTATTATTAGGGAAATGTACAAGTACTGTAAGCTCCCAATAATCATGCCGTTATCCAACCCAACTTCACGGGTCGAGGCGAGGCCGGAAGATATTATTGAATGGACAGAGGGAAACGCCATTGTTGCAACGGGAAGTCCATTTAATCCCGTAATATACAAAGGAAAGGAGTATCCCGTTGCACAATGTAATAATGTTTACATCTTCCCTGGTATTGGTCTAGGGTGTCTGGCAAGCCGCGCCACAAGAATTACAGATAATATGTTAATAACGGCAAGCCGAACGTTAGCCTCTTTTTCGCCAATGAAAAGCAATAAAGATTCTCCATTATTACCGGATATAAATAATATTCAGGAAGTAACAAAAGCTATTGCCTTTAGTGTTGGTATTGCAGCGCAACGCGATGGCGTAGCCATTCGTATACCGGAGGAATCATTACTCGGCAAAATTGACGAGATTTTTTGGCATCCGCAGTATTGTCAATACAGACGGACCTCATACTGACGCTAATCAACCCCCTCTCTGGAGGGGGATTGACGCCACTCATCGATAGGGAGGTTGGATTTTGGCACAAAGCATCTTATTCTCAACGCAAGACACCCTTGCTGACCGATGGCGAAGGTCATGGGATATTAACCCGTTACTCAGGGAAGGCGGCAATGACAGATTATTGGTGGAAAGACCTGGTTGATCGTAATAACCAGTGGCAAGGGTTGGAACTGACCGTCAAAGAAAATCAAAGAACTGAGCCAGCGATGGAAATGCTCAGTGGCCATTTTGGGCGTATGGCATTGCAGCTCGCCGGAGAGCCGTTATTCTGGGCTTCAATGCTTGAAGATCATTCCGGCGTTTGGCTGGTTTTTAATGCAGATCATCCACGGAGCCAGGAGATATTACCTGCGGTAACTTCTGAAGATATTGAACGGATAAAAGCCAAAGGCGAGCAGGTGCGGATCGGCGAATGGTGCCGGTATTTTGTTCGTCAGTTAATGAATGCGCCAACACCATTACTCTCACCGCAGCGTTGGTTGATAAGACCGATGTTACCGATTCAATGTTCATCGCGCTATTCCAGTCCCCAACCCGTTGCGTTAGAAAACTGGCGTTTCTCAGCGCCAGAAAGCACTGAAAATATTAACTGCCAATGGACGCTGTACGTTGAAGATTTCCCAGATCTGACGCAGCCGGAAAACGTCAGATTGGTTGACTGGTGGTGGGGCGGTTATTTGCTGCGGGGGCGTTATGCCATTCAACCCAATACGGGGAGATTAAAATGGTGGCGTAAAAAATGCCGAGAGGGGACGTTGCCGCCGATACTGGTCTGGTATATCGCCGGATTAGGATCTTATGTGATCCTTGATGGGCATTATCGATTACAGGCGGCGATTGAAGAGCAGATCCCCCCTTTATTTCTGGTGTTGAGCGAGCTTAATGAAACGGAATATCCTGCCGATGCTGCCCATCAGGCGCGTATCGTTCAGTCGCTGGAAAAGCAGTTGGCTAACAACCCCAATTACAGTGTCAATGCGGTAAATCAGACGCTGATTAGTCTCTATGACAGACGATATCTTTACGCGTCAACGCATAGCCGCGCTACTCTCGGTGAGGGAACCCAATGGGCTACGGAGGTGGAACGTTATCTGCAAAAACATCATCTTGATGCGTATCGGGACAAGATTTTTCAGCGGGTTAAAGGAGATTGATTTTTATCCTAAATTTTTTCGATAAAACGCGAGCCAGCTTCTGATAACTCCCGGCGGTGGCATTCAGACGGGAGTCATCGTTACTTATCGCTCCTGTTGCAACTCGATATCAGAACACCGGCAAACCCAGTCCTTGCTTCACTTCTCTTAATGTCTGCTGCGTAATCTCGTGCGCCTGCTCGCTTCCTTTTTTGAGCATCGCCATCAGCATGCCTTTATCCTGAATGTAGGTTGCACGCCGCTCGCGCATTGGCGCGATGAGTTCTTGCAAGCACACTTCCAGCTCGTTTTTGCATGTCCGATCACCCAGTCCCCCCTGTTGGTAATGCGCTTTCATTTCCGCCACTTTTGCTTTATCCGGATGAAAAGCATCGAGGTAAGTGAATACCATATTGCCGTCTATTTGCCCTGGGTCGGACACTTTCAGATGATTAGGGTCGGTGTACATTGCGCTGACCGCGCGGTGAATGGTTTCTTCGCTGGCTGACAGGAGCAATGTGTTACCAAGCGATTTTGACATTTTGGCATTTCCGTCGATCCCTGGAAGGCGGCTGGTTTCACTCAGCAGCGCTTTGCAGTGCAATAGGACGGGGGCCGGTAACAGGCTATTCATCTTATGCACTATCTCATTAGTCTGTTCAATCATTGGCAACTGATCGTCGCCGACGGGAACGACTTCGGCTTTGAAGGCCGTAATATCTGCCGCCTGACTGATGGGATAAACCAGAAAGCCAACCGGTAACGAGCGAGCGAACCCTTTCTGCGCAATTTCGTTTTTGACCGTAGGATTACGCTCCACGCGAGCCACGGTGACGATGTTCATATAAAGCGCGGTTAACTCTGCGAGAGCAGGCAGTGCCGATTGCAGACAGATGGTAGTAAGTGACGGGTCTATTCCTGCGGCAAGATAGTCGGCAAGTACTTCGGGAATATTGTTGCGGATCTTTTGCGGTGTGCTGCCGTTATCGGTTAACCCTTGTAGGTCAGCCACCAATATAAACTGCTGATAATCGTGTTGCAGCGTGGCGCGCTGGCGCAATGACCCCACATAATGGCCAAGATGCAGCGGGCCGGTGGGACGATCGCCAGTGAGGATGATGGTTTTATTGTTCATGTCAGACTCCTTAGTCATAAAACCGAAAGGGGTCTCTAAATGCAAATAACCGCCTTTCGGCGGTTATTTAAAATGAGGAAAACACATTCTGACCGCCTTTAAGAAGGCAGCCACCACAGGTTGTGATTAAAACCGTTGATATCGTGTTTTGTGTTCATCCAATTAACATACCACCTGGCGTAGAGGTAAAGCAATGCCCGAAGTGCTGGCTCCTATCAGCTCGCTTCCAGCATGCCAAAGCTCACAATGCGCGAACGACCTAACTCTTTCGCGCGGTACAGTGCGACATCTGCGGCGCGTAACAGGTTGTCGCTCTGGGCATGCTGCGGGTAACTGGCGACACCTATAGAGACATCCACGTGTCCAATATCGGAAACGCCAAAGCGCAGCGACAGTTCGCGTACGCCGTTGTAGATTTCCGTAGCAAAGCGGTTAGCGGCCTGTTCATCCGTATTGGCCAGCAGTACCAGAAACTCTTCACCGCCGTAGCGGAAGGCCATGCCGCTGTCGTGGACAACGCGCTGAATAGTCGCAGCGATACTTTTGATTACGCTATCGCCTGCCTCATGGCCAAAGCGGTCATTAATACTTTTAAAATGATCGATATCGATCATCAGGCAACTGATCGGTTCTTTGTTACGCACTGCCTGGCTCATCTGGGTACGCAGTGTATCTTCAAGATGATGACGGTTGCGCAGTCCGGTTAGCGGATCGTAGAGCGCTTTCTCCAGCAGGGCGTCACGCAGACGCTGGTTGGCTAATGCGAGGCCGAGTGCTTCTGCCATCAGCTCCAGATATGCACGGGAGGGGGCGGAATCATCGCTAAGGTTCTGGAATGAGAGCAGACCGATGGCTTCGCCCTGGGCAATCAGCGGAACACACAGGGTGTGGTGCTGGCATGACTCTGGCAGATGGTAGCAGGCGATATCGGGTTCACCTTGTACCGGAGGATGACTCTGGCCGCGGCGCACAGCCCAGCATTCGTCCGGGTGGAACGCATCCGCTTTACCCTGCGGAGAAAGCCATTGTGCAACACAGCGCATTTGCCAGGGTTCCTGGTCCAGTATGTAAAGCCGCCCGGCAATACCTGGAGCAATATTCGGTGCAAACAGCTCTGCCACATTGATGACATCGGCAAAACTCTCGCAGCCTTGCAGACGCTGCGTCATACGCGCCAGCAGATCGCGGATTGCCCAGTCTGCATCTCGCTCTTTCTCAAGTCTCTGACGCGCCAGACCGTTCTCGCGAAATATCCGGATCGCCTGCGCCATATCGCCTATTTCATCTATCTGGTTAAAGCTGGGCGTTTCCACGGCGTAATCCTGCGACGCCAGACGGTTAACCACATCGCTCAGCCGTACAACGGGATGCAGGACGCGACGCTTTAAAATGAAACCAAGAACGAATAAAAACAGCAGCGCTGTCAGACCGACCATCACTTCAGAGGCTGTCCGCAGCATGCGGGATGACTGGGTTGCATCTTCAATCGTATTACGTACGCGGTTATCGAGCAGTTGGCGGAAATGATCTATCCGGTCCTGGGCGCGTTCCAGTTCCTGTTCATAGCTTTTCCCATAGAGCAGGGCAATAGCCTGCGACTCTTCTGCGCGCGCGACGCTGGCAAGCGCCGCAGCTTGCTCGTCCTGCAGGGCATCAACAATCTGTAGCCCTTCGTGCAATAGCGCCAGCTCTTCATCCGTTGCCCCAAGGTCTTTGAGCTTTGACAGCCGATGCTCAACAGCTTTCAGCGTCGCTTCTTTCTGACGGTAGGCGTTAAGCACCTCAGGATCTTTTGCAATAACATAGTCGCGCGCCAGGTCGGACAGCGACCAGGCATCGAGTTCGACTTCTTCGGTAAGTTGATCGAACTGATAACGCTGTTCTACCACCTGGCGTTCTGTGTTATCGGCGCTGGATGCCATCAGCATGACAACGCCTGAAGCGATGGTCAGGCATACCGTCGCGCTATAGGCCCAGTTGGTGATTGTGGCAATTCGCACTGATTAGTTCCTTCTGCGACGATTAATGAATACGCATGATTGCAATTATAGGAAACGCATGATTTTGCGTGAAAATAAAAAAGGCGGTCCAGAAACCGCCTTCTGTTATCGTCCTGCAATCATAAATCTGGAGGATTTTTTCCTTCTTCCATAAAGGCTTCGTCGATTCCTTCCACGTTACCTTCATGGTCACGCCCGGAAAACAGGTTCCAGCAGGTTATGAATAGTGCAGCAATCAGGGGGCCAATCACAAAGCCGTTAATGCCGTAGATCTCCATGCCGCCGAGAGTGGTAATCAAAATCAGATAGTCCGGCATTTTGGTGTCTTTACCTACCAGCAGCGGGCGCAGGATATTGTCCACCAGCCCAACGATAATCACGAAGAAGCCAACGATAAACAGCCCTTGCCATAGCTGGTGGGTGGCGAACAGGAATATTGCTGCAGGTACCCAGACGATCGCTGAGCCCACGGCAGGCACGAGCGAGAGAAACGCCATCAACGCCCCCCACAGAACGCTGCCGTCGATATCCACAATTGCAAACGCGATGCCGCCAAGAATACCCTGAACCAAAGCGACGACCGCCGTGCCCTTGACGGTTGCCCGCGTCACGCCGACGAATTTGGCAAACAGGTGCTGTTTGGCAAAATCAGAAAGGGGTAATGAGTCCAGAATCTGGCGCACCAGATACGGTCCATCCTTCAGTAAGAAGAACAGCAGATACAGCATGATGCCAAAACTGATAGCAAAGCCGAATGTCCCTTTCCCAATCAGAAATGCACTGCCAGCAAGGTACTGCCCGCCTTGCAGCACGACATCGGACAGTTTTTTCTGGATCTGCGCGACATCATCCAGATTGTGTTCTGCCAGAAATCCTCTGGCCCAATCAGGAAGGTACGAAAGAATAGAAGTGACGACTTCCGGGAACTGCGTGTCATTCTGTTGCAGTTTGGTGTACACCACGTTCAGTTCAATGGCCAGCGATGACAGGATTACCATCAGCGGGATAAAGACAATCAGACAGATAATGACGATGGTAATTAACGATGCCAGCCCGTTGCGTTCGCCAAGCGCGCTACGCAGTCTGTTTTTTACCGGGTTAAAGATAGTCGTTAATATCGCGGCCCACAAAATGGCGGAAAAGTAGGGGGACAATACATCGAAGAACGCCCAGGTCACGAGGGCAAGTATGAAAATGAAGAAACCTTTAGTCAGTCCGTTAAATCGCATTAGTGAACCCTGTAATGAGAAGCAGTCCCGACTATAGAACCGTTCAGGGGATTTACCAACTTTAGCTGCAGATATTTAGAATAAAGATGTTGCACTAAGGCTACATTCTTATTGTCCTTGCTTCACTGGCGGGAGAGCTATCCTCGCCTCAGTTCAAACTTAATCTTAGACATATACGAATTCCTTCTTTTCAACGATACTCTTATGCTATGAGTTCAAATAAGCAGCGTTATTACAGCTCTTCAGACAGATTCAATATCAACGTCGAATAATTTTTCGATATCCAAACTGCACCTTAATCAGTCCGGCGCATGGCAGACCGCCTCAATATTATGGCCATCAGGTGCAATGACAAATGCGGCATAGTAGTTTTCGCTATAGGAACGTAAGCCAGGTGCTCCGTTATCCTGGGCTCCCGTGCGCAAAGCAGCATTGTAAAATTCATCAACTTGCTGCCGGGTTTTTGCGACAAACGCCAGATGCAGAGGAGCCGGCTTGTCATTCGTCTGGAACAGACAAAGTGAAACATTATCGGAACCCATTTCAACACCGTAGCTTGGTGTGCCTTCATCGATGAGTTCTACGCCAAGCGGCTGAAGCGCGTTGAGAAAGAAAATTTTACTTTTTTCGTAATCACTTACACCGATTTTCACATGATCGAACATTCTTTATTCCTCATGAAGATATGAACAAATAAAGAGTATATAAAGAGATTGAAGTCGCATTCACGTAAGAACCTGTCAATGTGATGAACATCAATTTAGAGATCTATATATCTACAGTACCTGCCTTTGCTGTTTTAATTGGATTCTTTGATTGCCTGGTTTGTATCCCGCCTAAATATTCATTAGGAATGGCACGATTATGGGGGATACTTACACTTGCATCTATCAGTTCAACTCACAGCAGATAACTTACGCTATGATTTAATAGTGAAACCGTCATTTTTTCCCGAAAAGGGGCGTCAATTAACGAGGGGGGCGCTATGAACACTCAGCCTGTCATCGGGATTAGTGGATGTTTAACTGGTTCAGCCGTGCGATTCGACGGTGGGCATAAACGGATGGGGTTTGTGATGGACGAACTGGCTCAGTGGGTGACTTTCAAACCTGTCTGCCCAGAGATGTCCATCGGTTTGCCTGTACCACGTCCCGCGTTGCGTCTGGTTCAAACCGCCCAAGGGAATGTCCGCATCTGTTTTAGCCATGAGCCTGGTGAGGATGTAACCGATAAAATGTCCGATTTCACCAACTCATATCTTCAGGGACTTGGTGGCCTCTCGGGTTTTATCGTCTGTGCTAAATCACCGAGTTGCGGTATGGAAAGAGTGAGAATGTATGACGAGAAGGGAAATCGTGGGCGAAAAGAAGGGACTGGTCTGTTTACTGGCGCGTTAATGGAAACCTACCCGTGGTTGCCAGTCGAAGAAGATGGCCGCTTGCACGATCCAGTGCTGAGGGAGAACTTTGTCGAACGCGTGTTCGCATTGCATGAGCTTAACAGGTTGCGGGCCAATGGTCTTACTCGCCATGGCTTACTCAACTTTCACAGTCGCTATAAGCTCCAGCTTCTGGCTCATCACCAGGCCGGTTACCGGGAAATCGGCCCATTCGTTGCCTCGCTTCACCAGTGGGATGATTTGGAGGCTTTTTTTGTTGTCTATCGTGAAAAGCTCATGACGATCCTCAAAAAGCCCGCCTCACGGAAAAATCACACCAACGTACTGATGCATATCCAGGGCTACTTCCGCGAACAGTTGAACACCCGCCAGCGCGGAGAGTTACGTGACGTTATCCTCAACTATAGCGGTGGGCTGCTGCCAATATTGGCGCCTCTGACGCTACTCAAGCACTATCTGGCTGAATACCCAGACAGCTATCTGCTTACCCAGAACTATTTTGATCCTTATCCGAATGATTTAGCGCTACGGTTGATGATCAAATAGTCTGAGAGCGATTCAACCGTTTCTGATTTTCTCATCGATACAAGGCTGAGGTTTACCAAACAGATATCCTTGGGCGAAATCGCAGCCCAGCGCCTGAAGGCTTTTTAGTTGTTCCTGCGTTTCAACACCTTCAGCAACAGCCTTCATATTGAGGGATTTCGCCATGCCGGTGATCAGTTTGATGATATTAAGCGCATCTTCCTGTGTGGATATTGAATGGACAAACGACTTGTCTATTTTAATTTTATCGAAGGCAAGCCTGCTCAGGCGCGAAAGGGAAGAATATCCGGTACCAAAATCATCGATGGAGATTTTTACACCCATGGCTCTGAGTTTATTAAGTGTATTCATCGGCGTCGTACTCTCAGTGAAGAGAGAGGATTCTGTTACTTCCAGTTCAAGACGATCGGCTGGGAGTCCAGTTTCTTTCAGAATAGACAGTACGATACCGACAAAGGCTTTGCTGCTTAGCTGGACAGGAGAGACATTCACTGAAATTTTAGCCGGAACCGCCCAACAAGCCGCTTCCCGGCAGGCAATTTCAAGCACAGCTTTCCCCATCTCATTAATCATTCCGGTTTTTTCAGCAACAGGAATAAAGTTATCCGGCGACAGGAGGCCCTTTAGAGGATGGAGCCAACGAATTAGGGCTTCATAGCTATAAATTTCCTGGCTGAAGGAGTCAACAATGGGCTGATAATAAACCACGAATTCTTTGTTCACTATTGCCAATGCCATATCATGCTCAAGCGTTCTGCTTTCTTGTAGCTTTTCTAACATTCGTTGTCGGAAGACTTTTATCTTACCAGAGCCTTCACCTTTGGCTTCATAAAGGGCCAGATCGGCAAATTTATAAAGATAGTCGGAACGACGTTCAGTGTCTGAGATAACAATGCCAACACAGGTGGTTATGTTGATAATCGTGTTATAAATAGTGTAGGGCTGGCTGATAAATTCACATATTTTCTGGGCGCGCGAAACGGCGTGGCTTTCTGTCAGGCCGCTTGAGAGAAACGCAAATTCATCTCCACCCAGGCGATACAGCGTATCCGAGGTAAGGCTCATCGAAACCAGTCGGTCTGATATCTGGCGTAGCAACATATCACCGGCATCATGACCATACGTATCATTTACCTCTTTGAATCGATCTAAATCAAACAACATCACAGTCACAGAATCGTGATTTTTTTCTGCTCTCTCAATTGTGTTATTTAAATCGCTCCAGAATAGCTGACGGTTATTCATCTCGGTAAGAGAGTCATGGTAGACGTCATATTCTAGTTTAGCATTCTGCATTTGCAGTTTTTCTTTAGATTTCTGCAGTTCTTCGGCAAGACTCTTGACCTGCAGGTGCGCCCGTAGAATATTTCTGTTTTGATAGAAAATGAGCACGCCCAGAATCGCACTCAGTATTATCAGCAGCACAGAGGTTGCAGAATAAATATAGTACAGCGTCTGAATTTTTTGGTTGGCGTTATTGATCGAGTTAACATCTTTGTTTAACGCACCAGATGAAAGACGGCCCAGTGGCGCATCCAGAGTATGCATTTTTTTCAGATAAGCCTGGAGTGCTGAACGGTTCATTTTTTCTAGATTAACATCCAGAAAACTAAGGGTATTTTCAAGTTTTACCGCCAGTTCACGGTGAGCTATATTGCTTTCGATGTAGCGCCCCAGGTCACCTTCTTTTATCAAATCACTCTGGCTAAGCATAATGTCGAGGCGCATGCGTACATCATCGAGATTCATCGTATCATCGATAGTGTAAAGACCAAGCAACGATTCAAATCGATAATATTGTGATACCAGCTGAGCAGCAGACCAGGAATCGGTGTAGTGAGTCAGTTTCTGTAACTCTTGTTGCCGTTCATGCACGAGGAAAGAGATATACCCGGTAGATATAAAAAGAAAAAAGATGATGCCAGCCAGTATTCTGTTCATGATGTTCCTCTGAACGCTTACTCAATATCCATACTACTGACCTGCCATGCAGACCTTGAATAATAAATCTGATTATTCAATTCTGGCATGCTGTCATAGGGGTACACAATGAATAACGGGCCTTTGTCACGGATGCGCATATATTTTCCGTTGATTTTTAACGCAAGGATAGCATTGTATTTTTTGAAATCACTAAGAGGGATAACAGTGGTGTAGTCATTGAGTGCAGTGACCTTAACAACAGAGCCGTTCGCCCCGACATAATCCATGAGCTTTTGTAGCGGAATACCCGTAAAGGTAGTGCGCCCATTATACCAGGGGGAGGTGGTCTGGAAACTGACCATGCCCAGCTTCTCAAGGCTGGCGGTATCAAAAACGGCTTTCCCGTCTGCATTTGTATTTTCAATATTACCCGACAGCGTTAAAAGCACTTTACCGGTGGGCCTGGAAAGTTCACCTGCCCATAGCTGGGTGGAGAGTACAAAGCTTACCAACATGACCATTAATCGCATTCTTACCTCACCAATCAGCCGGATGTTAAAGAATTATAATTTAGATATCACGCTATTTATATATATTGCATGGGTATTATTGGCGTAATAACTTCAATAGTTTTTTAACTCTTTTAAATCAGTTAGTTAGTTGCTACCTGTTCTGCTGTGGTGCATTAAAATGCTAGGGAAGGTGCGAACAAGTTCCTGATATGAGATCATCATATTCATCCGGAGCGCATCCCAGAGGGACATCATGAGCCATCAACTCACCTTCGCCGATAGTGAATTCAGCACTAAGCGCCGTCAGACCCGAAAAGAGATTTTCCTCTCCCGCATGGAGCAGATTCTGCCATGGCAGAATATGACCGCTGTCATCGAGCCGTTTTATCCCAAGGCGGGCAATGGCCGACGGCCCTATCCGCTGGAGACCATGCTGCGTATTCACTGCATGCAGCATTGGTACAACCTGAGCGACGGTGCCATGGAAGATGCCCTGTACGAAATCGCCTCCATGCGCCTGTTTGCCCGATTATCCCTGGATAGCGCCCTGCCGGATCGCACCACCATCATGAATTTCCGCCACCTGCTCGAGCAGCATCAACTGGCCCGTCAATTGTTCAAGACCATCAATCGCTGGCTGGCCGAAGCAGGCGTCATGATGACCCAAGGCACTTTGGTGGATGCCACCATCATTGAGGCACCCAGCTCTACCAAGAACAAAGAGCAGCAACGCGATCCGGAGATGCATCAGACCAAGAAAGGCAATCAGTGGCACTTTGGCATGAAGGCCCACATTGGTGTCGATGCCAAGAGTGGCCTGACCCACAGCCTAGTCACCACCGCGGCCAACGAGCATGACCTCAATCAGCTGGGTAATCTGCTTCATGGAGAGGAGCAATTTGTCTCAGCCGATGCCGGCTACCAAGGAGCGCCACAGCGCGAGGAGCTGGCCGAGGTGGATGTGGACTGGCTGATCGCCGAGCGTCCCGGCAGGGTAAAAACCTTGAAGCAGCATCCGCGCAAGAACAAAACGGCCATCAACATCGAATACATGAAAGCCAGCATCCGTGCCAGGGTGGAGCACCCGTTTCGCATCATCAAGCGGCAGTTCGGCTTCGTGAAAGCCAGATACAAAGGGCTGCTGAAAAACGATAACCAACTGGCGATGTTATTCACCCTGGCCAACCTGTTTCGGGTGGACCAAATGATACGTCAGTGGGAGAGATCTCAGTAAAAACCGGAAATAACGCCAGAAATGGTGGAAAAAATAGCCTAAATAGGCTGATTCGATGTGTTTGCGGGAAAAAAATCGGCCCAGATCCGCGAAATTTTAATCAGCGAGTCAGCTTGGGAAGAAATGACCTGCTTATTCGCACCTTCCCTAGTGTGTTATTTGAGTAAAGCTAAATTTCACTATGTATGTACAAAAATAAATCATCTATTTACTCAGTGCCAATAAATGCGCACGAAAATAAAGGTTAATTTTTTTCACTGCAGCTGGATTTGGTTGTTTACTGGTGGGTAACTATATCGGGCACGAAGCCGCCTTTAGTGGAGCGGGAGCGCTTCGTGTCGGTAATCAAGGACAGAAATTCTCTACGTGGCAAGTGTGGTCTATCTGAACCCGTTTATTCACCCGCCTGAGCTGACTGGCGGGCATACAGATAGGCGGTGGCCCTCGATACGCCCAGATGCTGTGCAACCGTATCCATAGATTTGCGTACGTTCAGCAAACCGTCCTGGCGTAATTGTTGAATCAGCAGCTTACGGTCTTGAGGTTTAAGGGCTCGGGCCGTCGTCGCGCGTTTAGCGGCAAAGTCATCAATACGCTGGCGGATGACTTCATTACTGCCGGGATCGATATGTTCCTTAATGGGGGAATTTTCAGTTTCAGTAAAACGCGCAAGAGCACTCTGCATACCACGGAACAGCGTCATATCGACATTCAGGCAAAGTGCCGCTACGTATTTGCCGTCTTCGTCCTTGATGCCAATCGATGTACTTTTCACCGGGCGGCCATCGGCAAACTGATTACTGTAGTTCGCAATGATGCTGGGAAAGTCAGGTGATGCGATTCTCGCCAGGCCAAGCTCGGTTGCTGGCTGGCCGGGTTGACGTCCGGAAAGATTATTATGGATGGACAAAATGGCATGATCAGGATTTTTGAGGTCATGAACCACCACTTCGCAAAACGGAGAGAAGGTCTCACTCAATCCCCTGGCTATAGTATCAATTTGGCTGAGAAGCGAGTTATTGTCGGTTTTTGGCATGCCAGTCTCCTGCGGTGATGTCTGTTGCCATGATTGCGAGCAGTTTACAGTGACCTGGGAGCGTTTTTCCAGACGGGAGTGTACAGACAGTAAAAGTAGGGTATCTGCATGGCAGATACCCTGTTTATCATCCGGCCAGAAATTCACTGTAGCGACTGATATCCACATTTCCGCCGCTGATGATAATGCCGATTTTCTTGCCGCGAAGCTCAGCTTTACGCGCTCTGGCGGCAGCAAAACCCAGACACCCGGTCGGCTCAACGACGATTTTCATGCGTTCAGCGATAAATTTCATTGAGGCGATTAACTCAGCGTCTGAAACAGTCAGAATATCGTTCACGTTTTGCTTGATAATCTGAAACGTATAGTTCCCGAGATGTTGAGTCTGGGCACCGTCAGCAATGGTTTTGGGCGTATCGATATGAACTATTTTGCCGCTACGAAACGACTGTTGACCATCGTTACCCGCCTCAGGTTCGACACCATAGATGATGCAGTCAGGAGACAGATGTCTGGCCGCCAGGGCGGATCCTGAGAGCAGGCCGCCACCGCCCAGACACACGAAAAGGGCGTCTAACTGACCCACTTCTTCAATTAGCTCTTTTGTGGCGGTGCCCTGGCCTGCGATCACGTGCGGATGGTCGTAAGGGGGGATCAGCGTTAACCCCTGTTTCTCTGCCAGGTCCCGACCAATTTTTTCACGATCTTCAGTATAGCGATCGTAAGTTACCACTTTTCCGCCATAGCCTTTCGTCGCCGCAACTTTGGCCGCCGGGGCATCATGCGGCATGATAATTGTTGCTGGAATGCCTAACAACTTTGCCGACAAGGCAATGGCCTGTGCATGGTTGCCGGAAGAAAATGTCACGACGCCCGCAGCGCGTTGTTGTGGGGTGAACTGGCGTAGTGCATTCATAGCGCCGCGAAATTTGAAGGCGCCCATTCTCTGAAAGTTTTCGCACTTAAAGAAGACTTCCGCGCCAAATTCTTCGTTAACCGTTCGGGAGGTCATCACCGGCGTTTTGTTAGCATAATCTGCGATGCGCTCTGCCGCAGCGGCAACATCGTTATAATCAGGCAGTGTCATTTCAATCATTGTTGTTCACCTGTATGTTGTTAAACGTCACGCTTGCGGGGCCAACGCAATAGCTTCAACTTCCAGCGCAAAACCATAATGAAGTTCCGCAACACCTGCTACTGCACGGGATGGACGGAAATCGCCGATCCACTCTCCATAGATTTTGTTAAACGTCGGCCACTGGTTCATATCCGTCACATAGACGCGAACAGACACCAGATGCTGACGTGATGCCCCAGCACCAGCCAGACAAGCATCAATATTCTTGAGTACCAGCCGGGTTTGATCTTCAAAAGAGGCATCCGCTTTTTTCTCGCCGTCGAAAGTGACCGGCAATTGCCCGGAAATGAAGACGAATCCGCCAGCCGTTGTACTGTGCGAGTAATGACCTGCTGGCGGGAAGCTTCCAGCAGATGAGTTCAGTGTAATGTCCGCGGTCATATGAGAATCTCCAGTCGCAGTTTGTGATTCATTTTGTATAAAATAATACTGTTTGTATTATTTTATACTCCTTCATAGTGCGTTCGGCCAGCGATAGTTTTCGCTAACGCTGATTTTGTGAACTACTGCAAACGTGGCCCAGGCTAAATCACTGTCCTGGAGCGGTGACGGGGATATCGCTGTTGAAAGGGGAAAGCAAGGGGAAATGAAGAAACGCCCCGGGAGGGGGCGTCTAAGGCAAAAGTTTAGCTGATATGACCGTGGTTAATTTTACTTAGCGGTTCATTGATATCGAAGATTTTGAACGTTACTTCCTCCACACCCAGGTGCTTCAGGCGGGCGGTATGCTTTTTGATATAGGCCTGAGCGGTGTCTTCGTCCTGGAACAGGTAGATGCCTCCCGCTTCGTGATTTGCTTCGTTCTCGGTCCAGATTTTCCAGATGAACCCCGGCTCCTGGTTGATTGATTCGGCCAGTTCAACGAGCTGATTCGACATCTCAGCCCCAAACGGACCATGAAAATCAAAGTGTATCTGCACGAGTTTGTTCGACATAAATCCTCCATGGATTGGTTATTTTGGGTAAGGCTGCTAGCGCAACAGCACTTTACCGGTCAGATAAGTTATCGCCTGCCCACTGATATATACACGCGTTCCTGCTAACTGACAGCGTAAATCCCCGCCGCGTTCAGAGACCTGGCGTGCCAGCATCTGTGTTTTATTCAGTTTTCCAGCCCAGTAAGGGATCAGCATGCTATGTGCCGAGCCTGTGACCGGGTCTTCCGCGACGGCTTCGCCCGGGCAGAAGAAACGGCTGACAAAATCGTATTCCCCGTCACCCGGCGCGGTGATGCATACCATTTTCCCCAGCGGAATCATGGCGTGGATGTTTGGGCGCACAGCCTCAACCTGCTGTTGATTTTCCAGCACCACCATGTAATCGCGTGCCACACGCATCTCTTTGTATTCGGTGATGCCTAATGTTTCCAGCAGTAAAGCGGGCGGCACGGCAGATTCGCTTTGCCAGGCTGGAAAATCAAGCGTCAGCCATTCACCGCAGCGCGTGACCGTCAGCGGTCCCACAAAGCGGGTAGCAAATTGGATTTTGGTATCCGGGTAATCCAGATGTTCAAAGATGACATGCGCGGCGGCAAGCGTGGCATGCCCACACAGATTAATTTCACCCTGAGTGGTAAACCAACGCAGCTCAAAGCCATTCTCATTGGCGACAAAAAAAGCGGTTTCTGACTGGTTATGCTGCTGCGCCATCTTTAATAATGTTTCATCGGGCAACCAGTCCGTGAGCGGACAGACTGCTGCGGCATTACCGCCAAATGTCGTGGTGGTAAAGGCATCCACCATGTAAAAATCGATTTGTTGCACAGAGTAACCCTCTCATCGCACTCAGGATAAATCACAATCTACCATGCCAGCCATTGGGTCAATGCTCAGATTCGCCACTGTGGTGAAAATTCGTTATCATCCGTTCCCACACCTCATTCTGGCCGCCTGATGTCTACGATCTTCGATACCTTTATTGCCCCGCCTTGCCATGACGAGATAGAGACCCTCTATCAGGACGAGCATCTGGTGCTCATCAATAAACCCAGCGGGTTGCTTAGCCTGTCGGGCAAAAATCCGCAGAATCTCGATTCGGTACATCACCGGCTGGTACAGATTTACCCTGGCTGCACGCTGGTACATCGGCTTGATTTCGGCACCTCTGGGCTGATGGTGGTCGCTCGTAACAAGGCTATTAACGCCGCGCTTTGCCAGCAGTTCAGCCAGCGGACGATCACTAAGGTGTACAGTGCGCTGTTATGCGGGCATCTGGAAAACGACGAAGGGGTTATCGACGCCGCAATTGCCAAAGACCCGGCGCTGTTTCCATTGATGTCGATTTGTGCTCTCAACGGCAAACCCGCGCGCTCGCGCTATCAGGTTGTCGAGCGTTTTTATCATCGTCAGGAAGAGGGGACGTTGCTCCCCTTGACGCGGGTACAACTGACCCCTGAAACCGGGCGCACCCATCAACTACGGATCCATTGTCAGCAGTTGGGACATCCTATTTTGGGGTGCGATCTGTACGGTGGACGTCTGCTGCCGGGGACTGAACAAACGCCACGGCTGATGCTGCATGCCAGTGAACTGCATTTCAGGCATCCCATTAGTGAAGCGTGGATGAACGCCAAAAACGCCAGCCCGTTTTGAGGCGAAAAAAAGCCGCCTGGTGGCGGCTTTTATGAGGTTATCGCGCAGCGCGTTGTAAAATAACCGCTGACGGCTGGCGTTGTAGAAACCGCATCCGCAGCATCATCAGTATCGCCGCAGAGGTCAGGCCGATAATAAAGCCCATCCAGAATCCCGCCGGTCCCATCCGGTCAACTACCAGATCGGTAAGCGCCAGAATATAACCGCTCGGCAGGCCCAGCACCCAGTATGCCGTAAAGGTAATAAAGAAAATGGAACGCGTATCTTTATAACCACGCAGGATCCCGCTGCCAATAACCTGGATAGAGTCCGAAATTTGATACACAGCGGCCAGTAACATGAGCTGAGCCGCCAGGGCGACAACTTCCGGGTTATTGTTATAGAGCAGGGCAATATGCTCGCGGAATGTCACGGTGAAAATCGCTGTTACGACCGCCATACACACACCAACACCCAGACCCGTTCTGGCTGCGGTTTGCGCATCCAGCGTGGAACCCTGGCCCAGACGATAACCGACACGAATGGTGACGGCGGCAGCCAGAGACATTGGCAGGACGAACATTAACGAGCTGAAGTTCAGTGCGATCTGATGTCCGGCTACGTCGACAATCCCCAGTGGAGAAACCAGCAGCGCGACCACCGCAAACAACGTCACTTCGAAAAATAACGCCAGCGCGATAGGTAAACCCAGCTGTACCAGACGCTTCATTACTGCGGTGTCAGGTTTCTGGAAACCACGCTCATTACGGATATCGCGCATTGAACGCGCACGTTTGATGTAAGAGAGCATGGCGATAAACATCACCCAGTAAACCGCTGCTGTTGCCACACCACAACCCACGCCACCCAGTTCCGGCATGCCTAAATGCCCATAGATGAAAACATAGTTAACCGGAATGTTCACCAGCAGGCCGAGAAATCCCATCACCATCGCCGGTTTAGTCTTGGCTAATCCTTCGCACTGGTTACGGGCTACCTGGAAGAACAGATAACCCGGTGCGCCCCACAGCAGGGCACGCAGGTAGCCAACGGCTTTATCTGCCAGCGCCGGGTCGATGTTATGCATGGAGCGAATAATGTACCCCGCGTTCCATAGCACAACCATAATCAGCACGGAGACGCTGCCCGCCAGCCAGAATCCCTGACGTATTTGATGGGCGATACGGTCGCGGCGTCCGGAACCATTGAGTTGCGCAATTACCGGCGTCAACGCCAGCAGTAGTCCGTGACCAAACAGAATGGCCGGTAGCCAGATGGACGTACCAATGGCGACTGCCGCCATATCCGTCGCGCTGTATCCGCCCGCCATGACGGTATCAACGAATCCCATTGCGGTTTGAGCGATTTGCGCAAGAATCACCGGAATTGCCAGAGCTAATAACTGACGCGCTTCACTTACATACTTTTGCACGTGTACACCACTATATTGTTGTTATTTGAGAGACTAAAAAAGCCGCCTTATATGGCAGCAAGGAGAAAAAGCAGGGGAAATTTCAGTCTATTGTAGCGAGGAATACGTAATTCTCCAGTGAAAAAACAGGCGCTGGTGGCGCATTGCTGGCAACCTGAATTTCCACCTGCTATTGTGCTGTGCAGAGATGTCTTAATTGAGTTCAGGAGTAGGAAGTATGTTTACGGGTATTGTGCAGGGCACCGCAAAATTGGTGTCCATTGATGAAAAACCGAATTTTCGTACGCATGTTGTGGAGTTGCCTGAATATATGCTGGATGCGCTGGAGACCGGCGCATCGGTTGCCCACAATGGATGCTGCCTGACGGTCACCGAAATTAACGGTAACCAGATAAGCTTCGACCTGATGAAAGAAACGCTGCGTATCACCAACCTGGGCGATCTGAAGGTTGGAGATTTGGTTAACGTTGAACGTGCGGCAAAATTCAGTGATGAGATTGGCGGACATTTAATGTCGGGCCATATTATGACCACTGCCGAAGTGTCGAAAATTCTGACCTCGGAGAATAACCGTCAGGTGTGGTTTAAAGTCCAGGATCCGTCGCTGATGAAATATATCCTGTACAAAGGATTTATTGGTATTGACGGTATCAGTCTGACGGTCGGTGAAGTGACGCCGACGCGTTTCTGTGTGCATTTGATTCCGGAAACGCTGGAGCGTACGACGCTTGGCAAGAAAAAGCTGGGCGCACGGGTTAATATCGAAATCGATCCCCAAACGCAGGCGGTGGTTGATACCGTTGAGCGTGTCCTGGCGGCGCGTGAAAGCGCCATCAGCAACATAACGGGCGAAGCGGGAGCCTAAGCCTGAGAGTAAAGCCCCCGTTGCTACGGGGGCGAAAACGATTAGCGGGGAACGCGCAGACCGTGTTCAACACCGCGGGAAAAGACCACCTGCCATAGCTGAATATCTCGAGCACGAAACGCCCCGGCGCAGGCGTTCAGATAATAGCTGAACATCCGCTTGAAACGTTCGGTGTAGTTATCGGCGATTTCAGGCCAGGAGCTCATGAAACGCTCGTGCCATGCCATCAGCGTCGTGTCGTAATCCGCGCCAAAATTATGCCAGTCCTCCATCACAAAATGTGGTTCGCTGGCGTTGGCAATCTGGCGAACTGACGGCAAACACCCGTTTGGGAAGATATACTTATTGATCCACGGATCAACGTTATTGTCGGTCTTTTTGGAGCCGATGCTATGCAGTAAAAAGAGACCATCCGGTTTTAAATTACGATCGACCACCTCAAAATAGGTGGCGTAGTTCTTCGGTCCAACATGTTCAAACATGCCGACGGAGACAATGCGGTCGAATTTGTCGTTCAGGTCGCGATAATCCTGCAGCAAAATGGTGACATCCAGCCCAGCGCAACGTTCCTGTGCCATTTTCTGCTGTTCTGCCGAAATGGTCACACCCACCACGCTCACGCCATATTGCGATGCCATAAACTGGGATAAACCACCCCAGCCACAGCCAATATCAAGCACCCGCATTCCTGGCTTCAGTTGCAATTTTTCAGCAATCATTTTGAGCTTCGCCTGCTGGGCAGATTCCAGAGTGTTGGCATCTTTCCAGTAGGCGCAGGAATACTGCATATAGGGGTCAAGCATGCGGATAAAGAGATCGTTGCCCAAATCGTAATGTTCTTTGCCGACCATCCACGCACGTTTTTTGGTCTGTAAATTGAACAGGCGAGCCGTGGCGATACGTAGCGTATCTTTAAAGTGGCGGGGGAGTTGGTTTTCAAGACCGGCGCGCAAGACTTTACTAAAAAACATGTCCAGCCGGTCGCATTCCCACCAGCCATCCATATAACTTTCACCCAACCCTAACGATCCTTCCTGCAATACGCGTTTGAAAAAATCGGGGTTCTTTACTCGAATATCAGCCGGTGCATTGCCATTAATGGCAATGCCTGCACGGCTCAATAATTCATTAGTAATGCGGTACCAGTCATCATCCGGTACGCTGACGTCTTCTATACATGATGAACTCATAGCTTCTCCATCACTGGTCGGTGATCAGAACCTTAAAACAGCGTAGACGCTTTTTTGGGCTTTGTGAGAAATCTCACGGAATTAATCCGCGAATCTATAATCCGACGTAGAACAGAGGAAGGGAGAAACCCTTGCCGAAAAGGCCATCCGTGGTAAAACGGGAACGTTCTTGTCCCCGTTAACGCATTAAAATTATCGTTTTTTTAACAACTGAAAATCAGTATATGCCTGAATTTTTGACGATTCAACCAATAATTGTTAGCGGGCTAACTAAATGCCCGCAACCATTATTAGTGCGACTCTCCGTGGGCAACTTGCGCACGATCATCTGTTTGCGGGGCGTCAGTTTTATGCGACTGCATTTTGTAACCCACAGCAGCCAGCAATACTGTTGTCAGCATAACGCTGGTGGTGGTGAGCAGTGGGGTGGCAATCAACCAGGAAACGACAAGGCTTGCCAGGAAGCATAAACCCAGTTGCAGCGTATTCTGCAATGCGGCTGCGCGTCCCGTGGCCTGTGGGAAAGGGCGTAATGCCTGCGCGACAACGATAGGGTAGATTGCGCCGTTCGCAATCGCCATAACGCAGAATGGGATCAGGATTTCAGCCAATGCAACATGATGAATAAAGCCGGTCGCCCAGGTGCCTACAACGCTGAAGGCATACAGAATGAGTAACCAGGGCAGCAGCTGACGACCCTGCCATTTTTGCAGCGCTGCACGACAGCCGTAACCACCAATTAAGAAGGCGATAGTTTGCGGAACATAGCTCAGACCAATTACCGCTGGGCTATAACCCATTTCGCTGAGGATGAACGGGGAACCCGTCAGCCATGCGAAAAAGCTCGCGGAACAGGCGGCATAAATCAGCACGTTTCCACGGTAAGTTTTCGAGCGCAGCAAGGTGGCGAAAGTCAGTTTATCCTGGCTGTCATCGCGCGCTTTAGCCGTTGGCTTTAGACGCAGAGCCGGAAGCATCAGAATCAGAGTAATGGCAAACAGAGTTGCAAAAATGGCCTGCCAGGAAAAATGTACCAGGATCCAACTGCCTAAAAGCGGGGCGAGTGCAGGAGATAACCCGACCAGCGGCATAATAGTGGCAAAGATGCGGTTTACTTTTTGTGAAGGATAATAATCGGTAACCAGCGCTTGCCAGATAACCGATGCCGCACAGACGCCAACGGCCTGAACAAATCGCAGTACCAGCAGACCAGTGGCGTTTTCAACCCATAGCATGCCCAGACTGCCCAGTGCGAAGATAGATAAACCCAGCAGCAAAATAGGCTTGCGACCATAGTGGTCAGAAAGCGGCCCCCACAGCAGTTGCGCGACGGCAAACCCCGCTAAGAACAAGCTCAGGCTGGCGCTGACGGCAGATGCAGGTGTTTGCAGATCGGACTGAATAGCAGCAAAGGCGGGTAGATACATATCCGTTGCCAGAAAACCGAGCACGCTAAGACCTGCCAGCCAGACTAAAAACCCTTTCCCAGGTTGCATCATCATTTCTCTTTTTTAGCAGTAGAACAATGCCGCTGAGTGTAGTGAGTGTAATTCTCGCTGTGAAACGCTAATATTTGCTTACTGATTTCAAATTTTTTGCAGGCAGAATATGTGGTCGGAATATTCACTTGAAGTGGTTGATGCGGTTGCGCGTAACGGCAGTTTTAGTTCGGCCGCGCAGGAGCTGCACCGTGTACCTTCGGCAGTAAGCTACACCGTACGCCAGCTGGAAGAATGGCTGGCGGTGCCACTTTTTGAGCGACGCCATCGGGATGTGGAATTAACGCCTGCCGGGGCATGGTTTTTAAAAGAAGGCCGCTCTGTTATCAAAAAAATGCAGATCACGCGCCAACAATGTCAGCAAATTGCCAACGGCTGGCGCGGACAGCTGGCGATCGCCGTCGATAACATTGTCCGCCCGGATCGTACCCGACAGATGATCGTGGATTTCTACCGTCACTTTGATGATGTGGAGTTGTTAGTTTTTCAGGAAGTGTTTAACGGCGTGTGGGACGCACTGTCTGATGGGCGTGTGGAGCTGGCCATCGGGGCCACACAGGCCATTCCGGTCGGGGGGCGCTATACCTTCCGCGATATGGGAATGCTGAGCTGGAGCTGCGTGGTAGCCAGCCATCATCCACTAGCGTCAATGCCTGGACCGTTAAGTGATGACACGTTGCGCAACTGGCCGTCACTGGTGCGCGAAGATACCTCCCGAACATTGCCGAAGCGTATTACCTGGCTGCTGGACAACCAAAAGCGCGTCGTCGTGCCGGACTGGGAATCTTCTGCGACCTGTTTGTCCGCGGGATTGTGCGTGGGCATGGTACCGACGCATTTTGCCAAGCCGTGGATCGATAGCGGTAAATGGGTTGCGCTGCAACTGGAGAACCCTTTTCCTGATGCCGCATGCTGCCTGACATGGCAGCAGAACGATACGTCACCGGCATTGAGTTGGCTGCTGGACTATTTAGGAGATAGTGAAACGTTGAACAAGGAATGGCTGCGGGAGCCAGATGAGACTCCCGCACAACAAGCTTAACGGCGGTAATCGCGGAACGGACCGTCGGCAACGGAGCGACGCTCAACCAGGCGCGGATGCACCTCGATAGACTGTGACTCTTCACGTTTATTCACGATACGGTCTAACAGCATGTTGAATGCCGTTTCACCCAGTGAATCCTTCGGCTGGTGAATGGTCGTCAAGGCCGGCGTGAAGAAGCGGGCGTTGCGCACGTTGTCGTAGCCGATGAGTGAGACATCCTGCGGTACGCGCAGTCCCATTTCGTCAGCGGCGCACAGCGCACCCATTGCCATAATATCGCCACCGCAGAAGACCGCGGTCGGACGATGAGACTGCGACAGAATTTGCTGCATGGCGCGGTAGCCGGATTCAGGCTCAAAATCGCCCTGGACAATCCAGTTTTCAGGCACTTTAATCAGCGCTTCTTCCATCGCTTTCATAAAGCCAGCCAGACGCCCGGCCCCGGTGTTACGTTCCATTGGGCCAGGGATCACGCCAATCTCACGATGACCGCGTTCTACCAGATACCGGCCCGCCATGTAACCGCCTTCGAAGGCGTTATCAATTACCGTGTCGGTAAAGTCGGCTTTTGCTTCGCCCCAGTCCATGACAACCATCGGGATATGGCGATACTCTTCGAGCATCGAAAGCAGCGACTCCGGATACTCAGAACACATCACCAGCAGACCATCAACGCGCTTTTGCGCCATCATCGACAGATAAGCCTGCTGTTTTTCGAGACTGTTCCATGCGTTACCCAGGATCAGGGTATAGCCTTTCTGGAAACAGTTTTTCTCAACGGCTTCGATAATTTCGGCGAAATAGGCCGCTTCGCTGCTGGTCGCCAGCAAGCCGATAGACTTGGTGTGATTTACCTTCAGGCTGCGGGCAACTGCGCTCGGAGAATAGTGCAGTTCTTTGATTGCTGCCCAGACAGCATTACGTGTTTCTTCCGCGACAAAGCGCGTCTTGTTAATTACGTGTGATACGGTTGTAGTGGAAACGTTTGCTCGCTTCGCTACATCTTTAATTGTTGCCATTACATCTCACTCCAGACCATATCCTAAGCTCCTGAGAATACTCCAGGTAAACGTTTGCCTTTACACACCCTTATCGCAACGTAAGGGTTGCGGCACGCCGGGAAAACGACACGGAACGTCAGGAAGGGGTCAATGGCCGGTACGCTAATCAAGTAAGCGTGGAATTTTGTCTGATCTTAACGAAAAGGGGAAGAGTTAAAAGCAGTTATCAATATAAATCGTGAGAGATTTTTGCTTTCAAGTGTGTAAAAATGCGCAATATCACTTTTTGTGTGGGAATAAAAAGGAGAAAACTTGATGAGCACCGATCTGAAATTTTCGTTAGTGACTACCATTATTGTTCTGGGTTTGATCGTCGCGGGTGGTCTGACCGCAGCGCTGCATTGATTTCCCCGAGGGAGTTAGCTCTCCCTCATCCCTTCGACTCGTTTTTCCCCTCTATTGTTTGCGAATAAGCAAAAGTCTTTTGCAGTTTTGTTAACTTTATTAATTTTGCGATCAATGTCATGCTTTTGACTCTTATTTATGTCGTGCCGCGGCTCGACGATACGGAGTCGAAATATGAAAATCAATTACCCTTTACTGGCGCTGGCAATCGGGGCGTTTGGTATTGGCACCACCGAGTTTTCGCCAATGGGGTTATTGCCCGTCATTGCCAAAGGTGTGGACGTCTCGATTCCGGCGGCTGGCATGCTGATCAGCGCTTATGCGGTAGGTGTGATGGTAGGTGCACCGCTGATGACATTGCTGCTGTCTCATCGTGCGCGACGTAATGCTTTGATATTCCTGATGGCGATTTTCACGCTGGGTAATGTGCTTTCGGCTATCTCGCCGGATTACACCACGCTGATGCTATCGCGTATTTTGACCAGTCTTAATCATGGAGCCTTTTTTGGTCTCGGTTCTGTGGTTGCAGCCAGTGTGGTACCTAAACATAAGCAGGCCAGCGCTGTGGCAACGATGTTTATGGGGTTAACCATCGCCAATATTGGCGGCGTTCCGGCGGCGACCTGGCTTGGTGAAACCATCGGCTGGCGCATGTCGTTTATGGCCACTGCGGGGCTGGGTGTCATTGCGATGGTCAGCCTGTTCTTCTCATTACCCAAGGGTGGAGCAGGAGAGCGCCCGGATGTCCGTAGCGAACTGGCGGTACTTATGCGCCCACAGGTGCTGTCGGCGTTACTGACTACCGTACTGGGTGCTGGGGCGATGTTCACGCTGTATACCTACATCTCGCCGGTTCTGCATACTATCACTCATGCTACACCGGCATTTGTTACCGGCATGCTGGTGTTGATAGGCGTTGGCTTCTCGATCGGTAACTATTTTGGCGGCAAACTGGCTGACCGTTCAGTCAACGGTACGCTGAAAGGCTTTTTGCTGCTGCTGATGGTTATTATGCTGGCCATTCCTTTCCTTGCGCGTAATGAGCTGGGAGCGGCGGTCAGTATGGTGGTCTGGGGCGCGGCGACGTTTGCGGTCGTTCCACCGTTGCAGATGCGTGTGATGCGCGTTGCCAGCGAAGCACCTGGATTATCATCGTCAGTCAATATTGGCGCGTTTAATCTGGGGAACGCTCTGGGGGCTGCGGCCGGTGGGGCGGTAATATCTGGCGGCCTGGGCTACAGTTTTGTGCCGGTAATGGGGGCGATTGTGGCGGGTCTTGCGCTGCTGCTGGTGTTCATTTCCGCAAGAAGACAGCCTGAAGAGGCTTTCACTACCGCGAATTAATGCAAAAACGCAGAAGGAAGTCCTTCTGCGTTATCTTTTTTATGCTGCGAAGTTCTTCGCAACAAATTCCCAGTTCACCAGTGCCCAGAAATGTTCCAGGTAGCCAGGACGAGCATTGCGATAATCGATGTAGTAGGCGTGTTCCCATACGTCAACGGTCATCAGCGGCGTCGCGTCGGTAGTCAGCGGAGTACCTGCGTTGGAGGTGGAGACGATAGCCAGTTTGCCATCCGTTCCTTTAACCAGCCAGGTCCAGCCAGAACCGAAGTTTTTGATAGCGGCATCGGTGAACTGCGCTTTGAAATCTGCAAAGCTGCCAAAGGAAGCGGCGATTGCATCAGCCAGTTTACCGGTTGGTTCGCCACCTGCGTTCGGTGCCAGGCAGTTCCAGTAGAACGTGTGGTTCCATACTTGTGCTGCGTTATTGAATACACCGCCTTCAGAGCTACGAACGATCTCTTCCAGTGATTTGCCTTCAAACGCCGTGCCTTTAATCAGATTGTTCAGATTGGTCACGTAGGTTTGATGGTGTTTGCCATAGTGATATTCCAGCGTTTCGGCAGAAATGTGCGGTGCCAGAGCATCTTTGGCATACGGTAATGCAGGTAATTCAAACGACATTGCTTCTCTCCTTATTATTTATATTGAGTACACACAATAGCCTCATTGTGAGTAAGGATAGGGTAGCAAATTGAAAGGTTATGCAAAAGAAGAACTTACCCTACAGCATGTTCTGTAGGGTAAGTTTTTAGCGAATTGTTTTTGGCGTCATTACCCGACGAGCGCCCACATAGTGGCGCTGCCAGTAATCTTCGCTCAGAGAGGTGATTTGAATTTCCTGCCCGCTGCGCGGTGACTGAATAAACTTACCGTTGCCGACGTAGACGCCGACGTGATCGGCTGTGCCGCGACCCTGGGTACGAAAGAATACCAGATCGCCATTTTTCAGTTCGCCACGTTCAATTGGTGCGGCATCACGCAGATGGTACATTTCATTCGCGGTACGCGGAATGCGGAACTTCACCAGATCTTTATAGGCGTAATAAACCAGACCGCTGCAGTCAAACCCGGTTCTTGGCGAGGAGCCGCCCCAACGATAAGGTTTGCCGATTTGGTTCATCAAGGTGGACATAGCGGTTTTAGTCGCTTTCTGCACTTTCACTTTATGTGCATCAGCAAGCGTAGTCGGTGCAGTGGTTTTCACCTTCACGCAGCGTGGTTTATGACCTTTGCGGGGTGTGCATTTTTCCGTCCAGGTAACGGCTGCGGTTTGTGCTGCGGCAGTTTTACCACGGCGATTTGCAGTTTTAGTCGACTTTGCCGGAGTGGCAGTGCGTTTTTTAGAAGAGGAAGCGGTTTTGGTGCTGGTTTTGCTGGTGGTTTTTGTCGCCGTTTTCTTACTGGTCTTTGTTGTTTTTTGGCTGGTTGTTGCGCTTTTCTTTTTATCTACCGTTTTGATGGTGTGAGAATTGGTAGGTGTCGTCCTGGCCTGCTTGGAAGCATGAGCCATAGGCGTAAAGGGCAGTGTAGTAAAAAGTAAAGCACAGAGCGTGATCGAGATTCGGTTTATCCGCGCCACTGAGCAGTCCTCTGGTAAGGCAGGTCTATCGTGCCTGCGTGTGATTTTCAAAACTTGACGATTCTAATCTATAGAAAGAGGGAAAGTTAATAGCTTTTTTAGTTTAAAACTGCGTTTCGTAACCGACCGCAAAAAAAAACAGCAAATAGAGATAGAATTGGTGAACAGATAATCAAATCCACATGTTTGAAGGGGATAAGTGAGATTGTGAATGCAACTTTTAGCGTCAGGGGATAAAATAATAACGCGTAATGAAAATGTTATTTTCCGTTGCCTGTCTGACCCGTTACAATGTCAGACTACTGCCGTAAAAGAAGTTTAAGGAAGCAAGATAATGAGCACCACTATCGAAAAAATCCAGCGCCAGATCGCTGAAAACCCGATTCTCCTGTACATGAAAGGTTCCCCTAAACTGCCAAGCTGCGGTTTCTCCGCACAGGCTGTGCAGGCGCTGTCAGCCTGTGGTGAACGCTTTGCTTACGTTGATATTCTGCAGAACCCGGATATTCGCGCCGAACTGCCGAAATACGCAAACTGGCCGACCTTCCCGCAACTGTGGGTTGATGGTGAGCTGGTTGGCGGTTGTGACATTTTGATCGAAATGTACCAGCGCGGTGAGTTGCAGCAGCTGATTAAAGAAACAGCAGCGAAATACAAAACCGAAGAGCCGGACGCTGAGTAATACCAGCAGAAGTAAAAAAGCGACCTGAAATGGTCGCTTTTTTTATGTCGCCGTTACGCTTCTTCAGGCACGGGAAGAGGCCAACCGCCGAGACGTTTCCAGCGGTTAACGATTTCGCAAAACAGCACGGCCGTACGTTCGGTGTCATACAGCGCCGAGTGCGCCTGATTCCCGTCAAACTCCATTCCCGCCGCCAGGCACGCTTTTGACAACACAGTCTGCCCCAGTGACAGGCCGCTTAATGCCGCCGTATCAAAGGTGACAAATGGATGGAACGGATTACGTTTGAGCGAGGCGCGTTCTGCCGCCGCCATCATAAAACCGTGGTCGAACGTAGCGTTATGCGCCACCATGATTGCCCGATTGCAGCCGCTGTCTTTAATGCCTTTACGCACCATTTTGAAGATGGCATGCAGAGCATCATATTCGCTGACCGCACCGCGTAGCGGATTGTTAGGGTCAATACCGTTAAAGGCGAGCGCTTCCGGTTGCAAATTGGCACCTTCAAACGGCTCTACGTGGAAATGTAACGTCGTGTCCGGCATCAGCCAGCCTTGTTCATCCATTTTCAGTGTGATGGCGGCAATCTCAAGCAGCGCATCGGTTTTGGCATTGAACCCTGCGGTTTCGACATCAATGACGACAGGATAAAAACCACGAAAACGGTCACACAGACCGGAAAGTTGAGCGTTATCGGACATCTGGGTCTCTTAATACGGGAAAATTGCAGCGCGTATTATGGCAAAATGATGAGTATAAAACTATGGGCACAGACGATCTGCGCCCGAGGGGGAGATTAATCGCCCAGGCCGCGCCCGGCGTCTTTCTCTTCGATCAGCTCAATTTTGTAGCCGTCCGGATCTTCAACGAACGCAATCACTGTGGTGCCGCCTTTTACTGGACCTGCTTCACGCGTTACGTTACCGCCATTCTGGCGAATGCGTTCACAGGCTTCAGCCGCGTTGTCTACGCTCAGGGCGATATGGCCATAGGCAGTACCCAGATCATACTTGTCGACACCCCAGTTATAGGTCAGTTCGATTACTGCTTCACTGGTTTCAGGACCGTAGCCGACAAAAGCCAGAGAGTACTTGTATTCAGGGTTTTCGCTGGTACGCAGCAGCTTCATGCCCAGCACGTTGGTATAAAACTCGATGGAACGCTGCAGGTCACCCACGCGCAGCATGGTATGGAGTAAACGCATCTTTTTCCCCTTCGAAAATGGCTAATACATTCAAAATGTTGTTTTAGTATAGCGGCGTTGTTACGCCGCTATCAATGGCAGAACGGAGATTGTGACGTTAGAGGGTAGGATAGTCGGTGTAACCTTCCGCGCCGCCGCCGTAGAAACTCTCGGCACGTTGCGGATTCAGTTCTGCTTTTCGTTGCAGACGCGCCACCAGATCCGGGTTAGCAATATAGGCGCGCCCAAAAGCAACGGCGTCGATCAGACCTTTCTCGATCAGCGCTTCTGCTTTTTCTGGGGTGTAAGCACCAGCACCAATGATAGGGCCGTGGAAGCGCGCGCGAACTTTTTCGCGGAACGCATCGGAATACGGCTCGCCACCGGCCCAGTCCGGCTCAGACATGTGCAGGTAAGCGATTCCGCGCTTGCCCAATTGTTCAATCAGATACAGCGCATCGGCTTCTTCGTTTGGACCATTGTCTACGTTCTGGAAAGTGCCAATCGGGGAGACGCGAATACCAATGCGATCGGCACCCCATTCTTTAATTCCGGCATCAACCACTTCCAGTACCAGACGCGCACGATTTTCGACGCTGCCACCGTATTGATCAGTACGCTGGTTAGACGTTGGCGACAGGAACTGGTGCAGCAGGTAGCCGTGGGCAGAGTGTAGTTCAACCATATCGAAACCCGCTTCGCGCGCATTGGCTATCGCCTGACGGAAGTCATTAACGATGCCCGGAATCTCTTCGGTTTCCAGCGCACGCGGCATTGAGGTATCGGCACGCGTTGCCAGGCCGTTTTCATCGCGCAGCGAGGTGCGGGTTCCAGCGCTAATCGCGGAAGGTGCAACTGGAGCTTGACCGTTTGGCTGCAGACTGGCGTGAGAGATGCGTCCAGTGTGCCACAACTGGACAGCAATATGACCTTGCTCAGCGTGTACGGCAGTAGTGATTTTCTTCCATGCGGCAATTTGCGCTTCGCTGTGTAAGCCGGGTGCTCCGGCATAGCCTTTCGCCTGTGCGGAAATCTGCGTCGCTTCGCTGATGATAAGACCCGCGCTGGCGCGTTGACGGTAATACTCGGCCATCAGCGGAGTAGGGATGTCGCCAGGCTCAATACTGCGCAGACGCGTCAGTGGCGCCATAAATACGCGGTTTGCTGCCGTAATGGCACCCACTTTCAGTGGGGAAAACAGTTTTTCAGATGACATGTGGTACTCCTGAATAGACCGGTCGTCTAGTAATGAAGAAAATAAAAACGCCTGTTAAACGGCAGGCGTTGTGATGATGTTTTTAACGTGCGCCAGCGCATTTTCCAGCGGAGTGGCGCTACGAGAAATCTTGGCCTGCAGGTTGGCGCCAAGCCACAGCGCATACAGTACCTGCGCCTGCTGTAACGGCTCGCCAACAAAAGACAGACAATGGCTGGCCTGACCTTTCTCCAGCGCCTGCGCTAACAGCACAATAATGTGCCGCGCGCCTTTATCCATCGCTGTGCGCATATCTTCTGACAGATCGCACACTTCGGCAGACAGTTTTACAGTTAAACAGCCGCTAATAATGCCGTGCTGGCTAAACTGGTTCAGGGTTTCCTGATAGTAGGCCAGAATGCGATCGCGGTAGTTTCCCGCTCCCGTATCAAAGTGCGTAGCCAGTCGCCGATGATAGGCCGCATAGTGGCGTTCCAGCATCGCGACACCGAACGCTTCTTTAGAGCGAAAGTAATGATAAAACGAACCTTTGGGTACTTCAGCGGTTTTCAGTAGTTCGCTTAACCCCATGCCGGTGAAGCCGCGCTGCATACACAGCAGTTCGCCAGTCGCCAGCAGATGTTCGCGTGTATCGTGTTCAGTGATTTTGTTCATGGGAAGGAGTGTAATAGACCAGTCGGTCTAATGCAATAGCGCTTGCGAGAAATTCAGTTAACGTCTTCAATAGGTATATCAATCTTATTAAAGGAGGGGATGTGGCCGAACAGCTGGAGTTTTTCCCCGTCCAGAGCCCATGCCGTGGAATATGTCAGTCTGACGAACGCGGCTTTTGCCGTGGCTGTTTTCGCAGTCGGGATGAGCGTTTTAACTGGCAAAAGATGAGCGATACCCAAAAGCAGGAAGTGCTGCGGCTTTGTCGTCAGCGCCTGATGCGTAAATTACGTGCAAACAAAGCCAACCCTTCGGAAGAACCGCAACAACCTTCACTCTTTTAAAAGCGTAATTGCGTATACTCGAGACACATTCACTTAAAAGGAAGCTGCTATGGTTCAGCGTATTACTATTGCGCCGCAAGGCCCGGAATTTTCTCGCTTTGTGATGGGGTACTGGCGCCTGATGGACTGGAATATGTCCGCGCGCCAGCTAGTCAGCTTTATTGAAGAGCATCTGGATCTTGGCGTGACCACCGTCGATCACGCCGATATTTACGGTGGATACCAGTGTGAAGCGGCGTTTGGTGAGGCAATGAAACTGGCTCCGCATTTGCGTGAAAAAATGCAGATTGTGACCAAATGCGGGATCGCGACGACGGCGCGCGCGGAAAATGCGCTGGGCCACTACATCACCGACAGTGCACATATTATTGCCAGTGCGGAAGAGTCGCTGAAGCTGCTGGCGACCGATCATATTGATCTGCTGCTGATCCACCGTCCCGATCCGCTTATGGATGCTGACGATGTCGCCGACGCTTTTAAAAAATTGCACCATAGTGGCAAAGTGCGTCACTTTGGCGTCTCCAACTTCACCCCGGCACAGTTCTCATTGCTGCAATCGCGTCTGCCGTTTACTCTGGCGACCAACCAGGTAGAAATTTCACCAGTACATCAGCCGCTCCTGTTGGATGGTACTTTAGATCAACTGCAACAGCTGCGAATTCGCCCGATGGCCTGGTCCTGTCTCGGCGGTGGTCGCCTGTTTAATGATGATGCTTTCCAGCCTTTACGTAATGAGCTTGCCGTGATCGCTGAAGAGTTGAATGCGCAATCTATTGAGCAGGTGGTATACGCCTGGATTTTACGTCTGCCGTCTCAGCCGCTGCCGATTATTGGCTCAGGAAAAATAGAACGTGTACGTGCTGCCATTGAGTCTGAGTCGCTGAACATGTCTCGCCAGCAATGGTTCCGCATTCGTAAAGCGGCGCTGGGTTACGACGTACCCTAATCGCGTTTTTGGCGCATCTCCGTTCAAATTTGTGTCACTGGTTTACACTTAACAATCAGACACCTTTTGGACGGAGGTCTTATGAAGCGTTTGAGTTTGGCCATCATCACTCTACTCGCCTGTGCAGGTGCGCAGGCTGCCAGTGAAGAAAAAGTGACGATGAATCTGGTCACGTCGCAAGGCGTCGGCCAGGCGATTGGTACGGTCACTATTTCTGAAACCGCAAAGGGGCTGGAGTTTACGCCCGATCTGAAAGCGTTGCCGCCAGGTGAACATGGCTTCCATGTGCATATGAACGGCAGCTGCCAACCCGCGATTAAAGAAGGGAAAGCGTCAGCCGCAGAATCGGCTGGTGGCCATTACGATCCGCATCAAACCGGTAAACATGAAGGCCCGGAAGGCGCAGGTCATATGGGCGACCTGCCGCTATTGGTGGTGAATAACGAAGGTAACGCCACAACGCCGGTCGTTGCGCCGCGGCTGAAAACGATCGATGAGGTTAAAGGCAAAGCGCTGATGATCCATGTGGGCGGCGATAATATGTCCGATCAACCGAAACCGCTTGGCGGTGGCGGAGCGCGCTACGCCTGTGGTGTTATCAAATAATCAACGACTAAGAGTGCCCGGCGGCGGCGCCTGTTCGAGTTGTGAAAGCGAGCAGTGTAGCCGCCAGACCAGTGCCGACAGTTCCTGCGCAGCGGGTTGATGATGGTGGGCAAGCGTATCGCAGATGCGCTGTAGCTCATTCAGCGTGGCATTCAGTGGTCGTTGCTGGACGCCACGTTCGCTCATTACATCGCGTAGCAGCGAGATACACACGTCCCTGACGCGAGCCAGCGGATCGGAACGCGCCTCCCAGGTGCGCAGTTGCCACACCACGTGCGAGCAGTTCAGTAAAACGACCCCCCAACGTAATAACCAGCGTCGCGCCAGCGCATCCTGACTGTTGCTGAGCTGGCTGACGTGATGATAGGTCAGCGATTCAAATTCGTTTTCACTCAGTGATGGATGTCGGCTGAGCTGATCGACAAAATCCCGGCGCAGGGCGCGAATATGGCGGCGACTTTTCCGTGCATCCGATCCGGGGCGCAGAATGGCGAAGGCCAGCCATGACAGCGCCACGCCGGTGATTTTCGCCATATTGTCATTCAGGAAATCAGCAAAATCATATACCGGCGGATTGGTCACCGCGATAAACGAACCCATAAATACAATCAACTGCCCCCAAAGACCTGCCAGGGCAGGCATTTGTAGCTTCAACAGTTGCATGGTGGTGAGTAGTGGGAAGAGAAAGAGAATAAACTGCCAGAGGTCGGAAATTTGCACCATCAGGCCAAACTTAACTACAAAGCTAAATAGCGACAGTAGAACCAGCGTACGCATCAGCAAAGAAAGCGACTTGAACGGTGTGGCAACGGCGGAATACAGCACACTGCTGATCGCAGCGAGCGTGAGTGCGCCAGAGCCTGATTCCCATTGTGCACCAATGCTCCATGCGCCGATAAGCATCAAAGTGCAGAACGTACGCAACCCGCTCCAGATAGCTTCCGCATTATCGGTATGACGGGCAAGTCCCGGCGTGCGGGCGATATTAATACGCTCGGCGGTAACACCATTTTCCAGTAAATGCAGATAATGGCTGCTGCGCAGGTAGAGCCGACAAAAATAACGCAGTCGTTGCCAGAAGGCGACGTGTCGATAGTCGCGGGCATCGACGGGCCGCAGTGGGGCAATAATACGTGCGACGGTGTAGCTATTCGCATTGGATTTTATTAGTTCGCTGAGCAACTGCTCGATGATTTCCCGGGTGTTGGACGGCGGATTAGGCCAGTTCAGCAGCATCCTGCGCAGACTGGAAATCACGCTGGTCATCCGTAACTGCTGGTGCAACAGCGAATTGAGCAAAGCATTCTGGCGACGAAAGCGGTAATGACTCCAGAAAGCCTGAATACGCAGCAGGTTCATGGTCAGAATCTGCCCGATAACACCTTCATGGGCTGTGCGAATGGCATCCGTGGTTTCTGGTTGCCAGAGTAGGCTGGCATGTTCCAGTAAACGTGAATGCATGTTTTTCAATGCAGTCAGTAACGTGGTGCCATCGGAGGTGCTGGGCAGGATCATCATCATCACGCCGCCACACAGGATACCGACGATGACTTCACACACGCGTGCCTGCGCGATATCCCATAATTGCGTAATTTCCACGGTATTGACCATGGGAAACGCAATGATCGCCGCCGTATAACCCGCCAGTTGAAAGGCGTAGGCAACGTTATTGGTGAAGTGCGCGCATGCCCAGGTACAAAAACCGATCCACACTGACATGCTCAGCAAAAACAGCCACGGCTCATTGAGAGTATGACCGGCAATAATCAGTGCGGCGGTGGCTCCCAGTAGGCTACCCGCCACGCGACCCAGACTTTTGCTGATAACCCCGCCAACGGTGGGAAAACTAACCACCGCCGCCGAGGTCATCGCCCAGTAGGGCTCATCCAGATTCAGATAATAAGCAAAAGTTAACGCCAGGCACATCGCAATGGTGTTACGCAGCGCATAACGCCACTGTGCCGCCGTGGCTTTAAACCACGGCAAATTGCCTGGTGTCAGGCGGGGCAGTTTCATTTACGCTGGCCGATGGATACGCTGCAGGTTGTACCTGACACCAGCGTGACCTCTCGCGGCAGGGCGTCGAATTCGATGCGTACCGGGACACGCTGCGCCAGACGCACCCACGGCACGTTGGGTTTGATGTCGGGAATCAGGCCGGAATCACTTTCCACACTTTGATCGTAGATGGCACGGCCAATACTGGAAACGTGACCCTGTAACTTTACATTGCCGCTGTAGAGTGTAATCGTCGCAGGTGCGCCTTCTCGAATATGGCGCAATTTGGTTTCTTCAAAATACCCCATCACATAAAAAGAGTGACTGTCGACAAGGGCGAACAGGGGCTTACCGGTTGAAGCGTAGTCTCCGCTACGGGTTGAAAGATTGGTGACCCAACCCGCTACGGGGGCTTTGACCACCGTTTGCGTCAGCTGCCACTGGGCCTGGCGCAAACTGGCCTCAGCCGCTTCAACGCTTGCCTGCATGGCTTTCACGTTGAGATTTGCGGTATCCAGATCCTCGGCTGAGATGTAATTTCGCGATAAATGACGGCGGCGGTTGGCTTCGTTGTTGGCTTTCGCCAGGTCAGACTGCGCTTTTGCCAGTTGCGCTTGCGCATTCAGTTCAGCAATGTGAAATGGCGTCTTGTCGATAATAAAAAGGACATCGCCTTTATTCACAAACTGGTTATCTTTTATATAGAGTTCGCTAATGCTACCTGACACCTGCGGCGTGATGCTGACCTGCTCAGCACGTACTTTGCCATCACGTGTCCAGGGCGATTGCATATAGTAATTCCACATCCACCATCCGGCGAAAACTGCGATTGCAGCGACTATAATAGTTGAGAAGTATTTAATGGTTTTAAGCGACATAATCACCACGCTATCAGCATAACAAAGGCCAGACATACGCAAAGCGTAAAGAGTGACAGATCCATTAGCAGGGGATGCCAGATTTCGCCGGAGTAAATCCAGTCGCGCAGCAGGCGATGAACAACCAGCCAGAGAATAAATCCTGCTACAATCGCCTTGAAAACAGGAGGAAAGTAGACAGATGCGCCGATCATTAAATCTTGTAGGGGCAATCCTGTTGCATTAAACATAAACTTCACGGGCAAAATCCTTGACGGAAGAGAGCATTGCTATAGGTTTAGCAAAAAAGAGACAATGAGTCTCCGTAACGCATAATGTCTGAAAAAATGTCAGCCGGTAAGCAAATTTGGCAATACATTTGTTTTGGGAATACAAATGCTGCACACTATTCTAAAATCAGCACAATAACTTAGCAAGCTAATTATAAGGAGATGAAATTGGAATCGCCATTAGGTTCTGATCTGGCACGGTTGGTGCGCATTTGGCGTGCTCTGATTGACCATCGCCTGAAACCTCTGGAGTTGACGCAGACGCATTGGGTTACGCTGCACAACATTCATCAGTTGCCGCCGGATCAATCGCAGATTCAGTTGGCTAAAGCGATTGGCATCGAGCAGCCTTCGCTGGTACGTACGCTTGACCAGTTGGAAGAAAAGGGACTCATTTCACGACAGACTTGCGCCAGCGATCGTCGAGCTAAGAGAATTAAACTGACAGAGAAGGCTGAGCCGCTGATCGCTGATATGGAAGCGGTGATCAACAAAACACGTGGAGAAATTCTGGAAGGGATTTCAGCTGAGGAAATTGATCTGCTGATTAAGCTGGTTGCCAAACTCGAACACAATATTATTGAACTGCAGTCACAAGGTTGAAACGATAAGTTACGTGTGGCCAGAGCCTGACCACACGTGAATTCGATTAGCGTGGGGACACGGTAACCTGGCTGCCGTTGTTAGCCATAACAACGCGCTGGCCGGCTGAAAACTTGGTCGCACCCTGTTTCTGAACCACCATGATGGTATTACCATCATCCTTACGGATTTCCAGTTCCACACCCTGGGTTTTATTCATCGCACCTTGTACGCCTTGACCCGCTACGCCACCGGCAACTGCACCTGCAGCCGTCGCTAATGAACGACCCGTACCGCCGCCGACGGTGTTACCAAGGAACCCGCCGAGTACCGCACCACCAATAGCACCAATCACGTTTGCGTCATCGCCACCCTGGATTTGCACCGGACGAACATGAACAATCGTACCGTAGGTAACGTTCTGAACTTGTTTCGCTTCGGATGCGGTATATACGTCGCCTGAAAGGCTGTCATTGTTAACGCAACCCGCTAAAGATACGCCCATTAATGAAACAATCAGCACACGTTTAATCATTTACAAATCTCCTTTGTCACCACGAAACGCTAATAAAGCACCCTTCATGGCTAAATTATATGGCATTTGTGAGCCTAAGGTCACATGTTCTACTGGAACAATATGAAAATCTTAACCGAAATCGGATCAACCGAGTATAAACGAATCATTCATGTAATTGATGTAATTAAACGATCATTGTAATGATTAGCCACCAAAAATCATTAAGGAAGCATGGCATTAGTCGACACTTTATGGTTGAGTGTCAAGGCTAATTTGCTTAAAAGGATGACCTATGAAATCGGGCCGTTTTATCGGTGTAATGTCTGGAACCAGCCTTGATGGCGTCGATGTTGTGCTGGCGACAATAGATGAAACGATGGTTGCGCAGCAGGCGAGTCTGACCTGGCCCATCCCCATCCATGTTAAACAAGCGATTCTGGATATCTGCCAGGGGCAGCAGCTTACACTTTCTCAGTTTGGTCAGTTAGATGCACAGCTCGGTTATCTATTTGCTGAGGCGGTGAATGCGCTGTTGGCGCAAGAAAAATTGAAACCGCAGGATATCGTTGCGATTGGTTGCCACGGGCAAACCGTGTGGCATGAACCGAACGGTGCTGCGCCGCACACGCTGCAAATTGGTGATAACAACCAGATTGTCGCGCGTACTGGGATAACCGTAGTCGGCGATTTTCGTCGACGTGATATCGCCCTCGGCGGGCAGGGTGCACCGCTCGTTCCCGCGTTTCACCAGGCACTTCTGGCACATCCAACGGAACGGCGAATGGTGTTAAACATCGGCGGGATTGCCAATCTGTCTCTGCTTATTCCGCAACAACCCGTTCGCGGATACGACACCGGGCCGGGCAATATGCTGATGGATGCATGGATCTGGCGGCAATGTGGCCAGCCCTACGACAAAGATGCGCAGTGGGCCATTTCAGGAACGGTGATCCTGCCGATGCTGCAGAATATGCTTAACGACCCTTATTTTTCCGCGCCTGCGCCGAAAAGCACCGGCCGTGAGTATTTTAATTACGGCTGGATAGAGCGTCATCTGGCGCAGTTTCCGGGAATTAGCCCACGAGATGTACAGGCGACGCTTGCCGAACTGACGGCAGTAACCATTTCAGAGCAGGTCTTGTTAAGCGGCGGCTGTGATAGACTCATGGTTTGCGGTGGAGGAAGCCGTAATCCACTGCTGATGATGCGTCTGGCGGCATTATTACCGGGTACAGAGGTTACCTCTACTGATGAAGCCGGGATCAGCGGTGATGATATGGAAGCGTTAGCCTTTGCCTGGCTTGCGTGGCGAACGCTGGCCGGATTACCGGGAAATTTACCTTCTGTGACGGGGGCGTCAGAGCCGAGTGTTTTAGGGGCAATTTATCCTGCCAATCCACGAACTCAGAGTTAACTGAAATTATTCAGCGCGGTGTGCCGGTAAACTAAGGATATTAGGGAGGGTGCCATTACCCTCCAGGACCAGGAAAGTCTTCAGGATATGGCTATGAAAAAACTGTTGTTAGTGTGTCTGCCCGTACTGCTTAGCGGTTGTAGTGTGTACAACCAATTTGTCGAGCGTATGCAAACGGATACGTTTGAATACCGCTGCGACGAAAAACCGCTGACCGTGAAGCTGAACAATACCCGCCAGACGGCAAGCTTTGTTTATGATAATCAGCTATTGAACCTCAAACAGGGCGTGTCGGCATCAGGTGCACGTTATACCGATGGTATCTACGTATTTTGGTCTAAAGGCGACGAGGCAACGGTCTATAAACGAGACAGAATTGTGCTAAATAACTGTCAGTTACAGAACCCGAAGCGTTGAGATTTTCACCTGGGCGGCGCACAATAGCGTCACCCACTGACAATCCGTAGCCCAACATCATGTCTGATAACGACGAATTGCAGCAAATCGCGCATCTGCGCCGTGAATACACGAAAGGCGGTCTTCGCCGCCGCGATCTTCCCGCCGAACCCCTTGCGCTGTTTGAGCGCTGGCTGGGGCAAGCCTGTGATGCCAAACTGGCCGATCCCACCGCAATGGTCGTTGCGACCGTCGATGAAAATGGTCAGCCGTATCAGCGCATCGTGTTACTCAAGCATTATGATGACAAAGGGCTGGTGTTCTATACCAACCTTGGTAGCCGTAAGGCGCATCAGATCGAGAAAAATCCACGCATCAGCCTTTTATTTCCCTGGCATACGCTGGAACGGCAGGTGATGGTGATCGGCAAGGCAGAGCGTCTTTCCACACTCGAAGTGGTGAAATACTTCCACAGTCGCCCACGCGATAGTCAGATTGGCGCCTGGGTCTCAAAACAATCCAGTCGGATCTCCGCGCGCGGTATTCTCGAAAGCAAATTCCTCGAACTGAAGCAGAAGTTTCAGCAAGGGGAAGTTCCTCTGCCCAGTTTCTGGGGCGGCTTTCGCGTGAGTATTGAACAAATGGAGTTCTGGCAGGGCGGTGAAAACCGTCTGCACGATCGTTTTTTATACCAACGCGAAGATAACGCGTGGAAAATTGATCGCCTGGCCCCCTAAAGATGCAAATTTCTTGTTTTAAGCGCTGGTGCTGATCAATCCGGCGCTTTATTCTATGTTTCTTTCGCATCAGGCGAAAAGTCGTGTACCGGCAAAGGTGCAGTCGTTTTATACATGGAGATTTTGATGGCAAGCAGTAACTTGATTAAACAATTGCAAGAGCGGGGGCTGGTGGCCCAGGTGACGGACGAGGAAGCGTTAGCAGAGCGACTGGCGCAAGGCCCGATCGCGCTCTATTGCGGCTTCGATCCTACCGCTGACAGCTTGCATTTGGGGCATCTGGTTCCATTGTTATGCCTGAAACGCTTCCAGCAGGCAGGCCATAAGCCTGTTGCACTGGTAGGTGGCGCAACCGGTCTGATTGGTGACCCGAGCTTTAAAGCCGCCGAGCGTAAACTGAATACCGAAGACACCGTGCAGGAGTGGGTGGACAAAATCCGCAAACAGGTTGCACCGTTCCTCGATTTCGACTGTGGCGACAACTCGGCGATTGCTGCGAACAACTACGACTGGTTTGGCGGTATGAACGTACTGACTTTCCTGCGTGATATCGGCAAACACTTCTCCGTTAACCAGATGATCAACAAAGAAGCGGTTAAGCAGCGTCTGAACCGTGACGATCAGGGGATCTCCTTTACCGAGTTTTCTTACAACCTGCTGCAGGGTTATGACTTTGCCTGCCTGAACAAACTGCACGGCGTGGCACTGCAGATTGGTGGTTCTGACCAGTGGGGTAACATTACTTCGGGTATCGATTTAACCCGTCGTTTGCACCAGAATCAGGTGTTTGGTCTGACCGTTCCGCTGATCACTAAAGCTGATGGCACCAAATTCGGTAAGACGGAAGGCGGCGCAGTGTGGCTGGATCCGAAGAAAACCAGTCCGTACAAATTCTACCAGTTCTGGATCAACACCGCCGATGCTGACGTTTATCGCTTCCTGAAATTCTTCACTTTCATGGACATTGAAGAAATCAATGCGCTGGAAGAAGAAGATAAAAACAGCGGTAAAGCGCCGCGTGCCCAGTATGTTCTGGCCGAACAGGTTACGCGTCTGGTTCACGGTGAAGAAGGTCTGGTCGCGGCAAAACGCATTACCGAAAGCTTGTTCAACGGCAATCTCAGCGATTTGAGTGAAGCAGATTTCGAACAGCTGGCGCAGGATGGCGTGCCGATGATCGAGATGGACAAAGGTGCCGATTTGATGCAGGCGCTGGTGGACTCCGAGCTGCAACCTTCTCGCGGTCAGGCACGTAAGACTATTGCGTCAAACGCGGTAACCATCAACGGTGAGAAGCAGTCCGATCCGGAATATTTCTTCCAGGATAGTGATATCCTGTTCGGGCGCTATACCTTACTGCGTCGTGGCAAGAAGAACTATTGTCTGATTTGCTGGAAGTAAGATTGAGTTAGCAGGGGCGTGGGAAACTACGCCCCTTTATTTTTTCAGGGTTGTGGTAAGTAAAATGAAGAATATCCTCGCCATCCAGTCCCACGTTGTTTTTGGTCATGCGGGCAACAGTGCAGCAGAATTTCCGATGCGTCGTCTTGGCGCAAATGTCTGGCCGCTGAATACCGTTCAGTTTTCAAACCACACGCAGTATGGCAAATGGACCGGTTGCGTTATGCCGCCGAGCCACCTGACTGAAATTGTTCAGGGCATTGCTGATATTGATAAACTCCAGACCTGTGACGCAGTACTGAGCGGCTATCTTGGCTCAGCAGAACAGGGCGAGCATATTCTGGGTATTGTACGCAAGGTAAAAGCGGCAAACCCGCAGGCAAAATACTTTTGCGATCCGGTGATGGGACACCCTGAAAAGGGGTGTATTGTTGCACCCGGAGTGGCGGAATTTCATGTACGCCATGCGCTTCCGGCTAGTGACATTATTGCCCCAAATCTGGTTGAGCTCGAAATTCTGTGCGAGCATGCGGTGAACAACGTCGATGAGGCCGTTGCAGCAGCGCGTGAACTGATCGCTCAGGGACCTGAAATTGTACTGGTGAAGCATCTGGCACGCGCAGGTATCAGCACCGACCGTTTCGAAATGCTGCTGGTCACCGCTGAACAGGCGTGGCATATCAGTCGTCCGTTAGTCGATTTTGGCGCACGTCAACCGGTTGGTGTGGGTGATGTGACGAGTGGCTTGTTGCTGGTGAAACTGCTGCAGGGCGCATCTTTACAACAGGCGCTTGAGCATGTGACTGCGGCGGTGTACGAAGTGATGATCACTACCAAAGAGATGCACGAGTATGAGCTACAGGTCGTGGCCGCGCAGGACCGTATCGCCAAGCCTGAACACTACTTTAGCGCAACGCAGCTGTAATCGATGCCCGATGGCGCTCACGCTTATCGGGCATATTTTTAGCTGTAGGCCGGGTATGTGCAAGTGCCACCCGGCAACAACAATTAATTTAAGCCTTCTGCTTTCAGCGCGGCGGCAACCGCCGGGCGTTCAGCCATTCGCGCCATATAGGCATCAATATTACTTAATCCTGCCATATTCAGCTTAACCGCATAGGCCCAACGCAGTACGGTAAACAGATAGGCATCGGCGATGCTGAAGCGCGGGCCGCAGATCCATTGGTTATCTTTCAGCGAGTCGTTCACATACTGCATTTTTTTCTCCAGCAGCGCGCGAACGGTTGGCTTGAAGTCTTCCGGCGTATCGGGACGGAACAGTGGCGTAAAGCCTTTATGCAGTTCAGTCGCAATGTAGTTAAGCCATTCGATGGTTTTGTAACGGGAGAGGCTGCTGGTAGGGGCAAGGAGCTGGCGGTCTGGCACGCTGTCCGCCAGGTATTGCATGATGGCGACACCTTCGGTAAGTAGCGTCCCGTCATCCAGCAACAGTGCGGGAACTTGCCCTTTTGGGTTTACCGCGAAAAAATCATCGCCATTTTCCAGACGTTTCTTCATCAGATCAACACCATCCAGCGTGAAATCTTTACCGCTCTCACGAAGTGTGATGTGGGAAGCGAGAGAACAAGCGCCCGGTTTGTAGAACAGTTTCATCGGTAACTCCTTTTGGCTGAGGTATATCGTATGGTAGTGCTACCTCAGGCAAAAAAAAAGCCGCTAACAACAGTTAGCGGCCTGAAAATGAGTTTCCCTGAGAATTACGCTGTCGCGGCCTTAGAGGCTTTCTCATTGACGTCATCGTCCTGAGTCATACGGTTCAGTTTCGGAGCCGTCAGCAGCATCAGAACAGCGATAACAGCCGTTGCGACACCAATCTGCAGGAACACACGACCGTAGACTTCAAGGGACATCAGCGGGTCAGTCACGTTCTCTGGTACAGCCATCATGTTAGCGACGTAGCCACCGATGATGTTTGCACCGGCAGTGGTCAGGAACCAGCTACCCATGATGAAGCCCATCAGGCGTTGTGGAACTAACTGTGCCACCATTGCCAGACCCAGACCGGAGATCATCAGCTCACCGATACTTTGCAGACCGTAGCAGATAATCAGCCAGTTAACGGAAACGATGCCCGCATCGGTAGCGAATTTCGCGCCCAGTGGCAGGATCAGGAACGCACCGGAACACAGCACCATACCAATCGCAAACTTGGTCGGCATTGGCAGGGTATCGCCCATCTTGTTATAGATAGCAGCGAGGATTGGGCTACCAATGATGATCCAGAACGGGTTCAGTGCCTGGTACTGTTCAGGTTCGAAAGCAATGCCAAGAATAGAGTGCTCAACGTTACGAATCGCAAAGAAGTTCAGTGAGGTCGGCATCTGGCTGTACAGCACGAAGAAGATAATCGCTTCCAGCATCAGGATGAAGGCGACGATCATTTTACGACGCGCAGCACCGTGCATGGTGAAGGCTTCTTTACCGAAGATGAACACGATACCCAGTGCAATGACGCCCAGAACCATACGTGCGATCTGCTGGTTGTGCAGCAACCAGGTTGCAATCGCGATCAGTACCACAACGCCAGCAATGGTCAGCAGCAGGTTACGGAAGTTGATCGGTTCAAAGTCAGGTTTAGAACCGTACTGTTTAACCCAGCGCTGACAGAATGCGAAGTTAACAACGGTAATCAGCATACCCACGACGCTCAGAGCGAACGCGGTGCTCCAGCCGTAGCGCGCAGCCAACCACGGTGTTGCCAGCATAGAGAAGAATGAACCGATGTTGACGGACATGTAGTACATGGTAAATGCACCATCAAGACGCGGGTCATCTTTGGCATAGCAGGTAGAGAGCAGGGAGGATGGGTTTGCTTTAAACAGGCCGTTACCGACCGCGATGGCCGCCATGCCCATATAAACGATACCCGCATCGTGACCGGACCATGCTACCAACGCATAACCGATGGCCAGCACAACGGCACCCAGCATAATGACACGTTTTGTTCCCAGAACTTTATCACCTAACCAGCCGCCAATGGCAACCAGACCGTACACCAGGGCGCTAAAGGACGAGAAAAGGGTGATGGAATCCGCTTCTGACATACCCAGCTGTTTAACCAGGTAGACGGCCATAATCCCTTGCAGGCCGTAATAACCAAAACGTTCCCACAGCTCAATAGAGAAAATGAGATAGAACGCTTTTGGTTGTTTGAAGGCGTTTAAACTTACGCTTTCTGTTGGTTTATTGTTTGCAGTAGACACTTTTACCTCTTTTTTTACATCCCATATCAACGGGGGTGTTCAGGTACGTGATGAGTCAAGTTCATCCGTCCGATTGTTATAGTGGGAGGGGAAACGGCAAGTAATGTTCACTATCTTGACCCTTCAGACAAGTGGTTTGTAATAATCTGTTACATATATCATGACTGGTGAAATCGTCGGGGCTGTGAAATGTTATCTAGCGTTAAATTTCTTCATTTCTAAAATGGCAGATTTTTACACTGTTTAATCACCGCCAGAACCGCAATGTGGCGATATGTTCTGCTATTTAAGGTTGAATCCAGTGATATAGGCCATTATCTGAAAAATAGGCAGTGTAATGTTTTGTTTAGAAACTGTGCAGTTAGGTCATCTAATTGTCACCTTAACTAAAAAATAAAAATTTATTAACATTGTGTTAGCTGGATGATCTGGATCACGTATAGATAGAAATTTCTTTTGCTAAAAAAACGATTAACCTGCTCAGGTGTTAATTAACAAGAATATTGCATTAGATATGAGCAATTGAATGGCATCATTGTCGGGAAAATAAACGCTGGGGAGTGCATAACTAATCGTTATGTATGTAAGGGGCGAGGAGGATGCCCCGGCAGCATTAGATATCGACTTTCTCTTTGAATTCGCAGAGATCTTCAATAATACAGGAACCGCAGCGCGGCTTTCTGGCGATGCAGGTGTAGCGACCATGAAGAATTAACCAGTGATGGCAATCGACTTTAAATTCACTGGGTACGACTTTCAGCAGTTTCTCTTCAACCTGCTCGACGTTTTTACCCGGGGCGAATTGCGTGCGATTACAGACACGAAAAATGTGGGTATCTACAGCGATAGTGGGCCAACCAAAGGCGGTATTTAACACCACATTAGCCGTCTTCCGCCCAACGCCGGGGAGAGCTTCTAACGCCGCACGGTCTTCAGGCACTTCACCATTATGTTGTTCCAGCAGAATACGGCAGGTTTTAATTACGTTTTCTGCTTTGCTGTTAAACAAACCGATTGTCTTGATGTAGGACTTAACACCTTCAACGCCGAGCTCCAGCATCGCAGCCGGCGTATTGGCGACGGGGTATAGCTTAGCTGTCGCTTTATTGACGCTGACATCGGTCGCTTGTGCGGAGAGCAAGACCGAAATCAACAGTTCAAACGGCGATGTAAAATTAAGCTCGGTTGTCGGATGCGGGTTGTTATCCCGCAGACGCGTCAGTATTTCCAGACGTTTTGCTTTGTTCATTACGCATTCCCTGTTTCACCCGCGGGACTGTCCACGACAGCCGCCTCGGCACGACGTTTCTTCATTTTCTCATCAATCAGATACTTCACCGCCAGCATCAGACCCAGGCCAATAAACGCGCCCGGTGGCAGCATGGCCAGCAGAAACGGCGTATCAGTATGGAAGATCTCAACGCGCAAGACTTTGGCCCAGCTACCCAATAAACCATCTGCACCATCAAACAGTGTACCGTTACCAATTATTTCACGCAGCGAGCCCAGAACAAACATGGCACCTGTTGCGCCCATGCCGATGGAGAAACCATCAAGTGCGGATAACGCAGGGCCCTTTTTGGCGGCGAAGGCTTCTGCACGGCCAACAACAATGCAGTTGGTTACAATCAGCGGGATGAAGATACCCAGAGACTGATACAGGCCGAAGGCGTAGGCATTGATCAACATCTGTACCGCACTCACCACGGAGGCGATAATCATGACATAAATCGGAATACGAATTTCTGGCGGTGTCCAGCGGCGAAGGGCTGAAATCGTCAGGTTGGTCAGCGTCAGGACGAGCGTAGTCGCAAGTCCAAGACCCAGCGCGTTAGTTGCGGTAGAAGTGACGGCCAACAGCGGACACATCCCGAGTAGTTGCACAAGCGCGGAGTTATTTTTCCATAACCCCTGGACAATCACGTCTTTAATTTCGCTCATGGTTATTCTCCACAGGCGCTAAGTTGAGGGAGTTGCGCAGGCAGCGTCTGCGCATACAGGCCGGCACGTTTAACCGCGTTAACCACCGCACGTGGTGTAATGGTTGCGCCAGTAAACTGGTCAAAGTCGCCGCCATCTTTTTTCACTGCCCAGTGAGAGGTGTTATCCGCAGAAATTGTTTTACCGCTAAAATGGGTGATCCAGTCGGACAGTCGCAGTTCGATTTTATCGCCCAGCCCAGGCGTTTCATGGTGTTCGGTAACCCGCGTACCCAACACGGTACCCGTGAAATCGACACCCACCAGCAGTTGAATCGTCCCGGAATAACCATCTGGCGCCGTAGCTTCAAGAATCGCAGCAACAGGACGATCGTCCTGACGGGCAATATATACACGGTGCGTACCTTTGCCTAACGCTGGCGCATTGACCAGATAACAACTTTCAGACAAGTTATTATTGTAGCGATCGCCAGGCAGAACCTGATCGAACAGCGTTTTTTGCTGTATCGCGGCCTGTTCATCAATGGTTGACTTGGTTAATTGATTGATTGCTGCGGTTAACCCCGTTGAGCCCGCAGCAAACAGCGCCAGTGTAATACCGTGTTTACGAATCGTTTTCAGCATATCTAGTCCTTAGCGATGTCCGTACACGCGAGGGCGGGTGTAATAATCAATCAGGGGAACCGTGATATTTGCCAGCAACACGGCAAAAGCCACGCCATCAGGATAACCACCAAAACTACGTATCAACCACACTAACAGGCCCGCAAGTGCGCCAAAAATAAGACGACCACGGTTGGTTGTTGATGCCGTAACGGGATCGGTAAGAATAAAGAACGCACCTAACATCGTCGCGCCGGAAAGCAAGTGCAACTGAGGCGATGCCAGTGAGTCTGGCGAAAAAATCCAACCTAAAGTGGCGCAAACTGCGAGCGACAGCAGGAAGCTAACCGGGATATGCCAGCGAATCGCTTTTTGCCATAACAGCACGATGCCACCAACCAGCCAGGCAAGGTTCACCCACTGCCAGCCAGCGCCTGCCAGCATGCCGCTGTAGATCGGGTATTGCATCACCTGCTCAACGGTACGTCCGGCATGCAGGGATGTCTTAAAAGTATCAAGAGGTGTTGCCTGACTGATACCATCGATACCCATACGCAGCGAATTCATATCACCTCCGCTGGCGGTATGCCCGTTAAAGATAACGTTCAGGGCGTCAAAGAAACCAGGCACCGTGGCCGCAATTTCATGCGGCGGCAGCCAACTGGTCATCTGTACCGGAAATGAGATGAGCAGCACGACATAGCCAATCATGGCAGGGTTAAACGGGTTCTGCCCGAGCCCGCCATACAGCTGTTTCGCAATGATAACCGCAAATACGGTGCCTAATACCACCATCCACCAGGGGGCGAGGGGCGGAATACTGACGGCCAAAAGCAACCCGGTAAGTAACGCCGAGTTGTCTTTTAAAATTGCCACAATGGGTTGTTTACGCAGTTTAAGCACACCTGCTTCGGCAGCAATAGCGCTGATGGCAGCGAGAACGATCTGGAACAACGTGCCCCAGCCGAAGAACCACAGCTGAGCGGCGATCCCCGGCAATGCAGCAAGTAACACCAGCATCATGATACGCGATGTCTGGCGCTGGTTATGGGTATAAGGGGAGCTTGCTATTCTGAATACCATTTATTCCTCGTTTACAACCTGCTGCTGTGCGGCTTTCTTTGCCTGAGCGCGTGCGATGGCGGCCGCGACGGCGGCTTTACGTGGTTCAACCGGCTCGGCTGTTTCTGTTACCGCTTCTTGTTCAAGCTTGCGGGCTTTGGCGCGGGCGATTGCCGCTTCCACGGCAGCTTTACGCGGATCAACCGGTTCGGTTGTTTCTGTTACCGCCTGCTGCTCGAGCTTGCGAGCTTTGGCGCGGGCGATTGCCGCTTCCACGGCAGCTTTACGCGGATCAACCGGTTCGACTGTTTCTGTTACCGCTGCTTGTTCAAGTTTGCGGGCTTTGGCGCGAGCGATTGCTGCTTCGACGGCGGCTTTACGTGGGTCAACCGGCTCGGCCGTTTCTGTTACCGCTTCTTGCTCAAGCTTGCGGGCTTTGGCGCGGGCAATTGCCGCTTCCACGGCAGCTTTACGCGGGTCTGTACCCGTGCTGCTGCCTTCACTTTGCGGTGGATTTTCCTTACGGGAAGCACGAGCTTGCGCCTTACGCGCCTCGCGTGCGGCAATCACGGCGCTATTGTCAGGTTTTTCACCTGCCTGAATGACCACCGGTTGCAGCGCCTGAGCCTGCTTTTCTTTTACGCGAGCCAGCGCGGCGGCAATGGCATCATGATCTTTGGCCGCCGGCTGAGCAGCGGCGCTCTTATGGCGTTCAAGACGTGCTGCTTTTTCACGTTCAAGGCGCGCCTGTCGGGCTTCAAACCGAGCTTTTGCTTCTGCGGCGCGCTTTTCTTCCTGACTAATGGCGTAAATCTCGGCTTTTTCCTGACGGAAATACTGTACCAGTGGAATATTGCTTGGGCATACCCAGGCGCAGGCACCGCATTCAATACAGTCGGCGATATTGTGGGCCGTCGCTTTGTCGTGCTGTTGCCCTTTACTGAACCAGTAAAGCTGTTGTGGCAGGAGATCGGCCGGACAGGCATCGGCGCATGCGCTACAGCGAATGCAGCCTTTCTCTTCTGGCGTTTCACCCATTTCACTGGCAGAGGGGGCCAGAAGACAGTTGGTTATCTTCACCACCGGGACATCCAGCCATGGCAGCGTAAAGCCCATCAGCGGCCCGCCCATAATCACCATCTGGTCGGCGGAAGGGCAGAAGCCCGCATTGTTGAGCAGATGACGAACCGGCGTACCTAAACGCGCCCAGACGTTGCCCGGACGACTAACTGCTTCACCGGTTAGCGTCACGACACGTTCGGTGATCGGCTCTCCGTCGATTACTGCACGTTTAATTGCATAGGCGGTTCCGACGTTTTGCATCAATACGCCGATATCGGAGGAGCGTCCGCCGTGGGGAACCTGCTTGCCGGTCAGGATTTGTGTTAACTGCTTGGCCCCGCCGGACGGGTACTTGGTGGGGATCACGCGTAGGCTAATGTCGTGTGAATCAGCCAGCACCGCGCGCAGCATAGATATTGCCTGCGGTTTGTTATCTTCGATACCCAGGAGGATCTCGCGTGGCTGAAGAATGTGCGCCAGGATGCGGATACCTTCGACGACCTGAGCGGCACAGTCCTGCATCAGGCGGTCATCTGCCGTAATGTACGGCTCGCATTCGGCGGCGTTAATGATCAGCGTTTCAATTTTATCTCCGCCGCCCTGCAGTTTAACGCCGGTGGGAAAACCTGCGCCACCCAGCCCGGCGACGCCGTACTGATGAATACGCGCAATCAGCTCTTCCCGGCTGCGGGAGCGATAATCGGTCCAGCCGTCTCGCTCAATCCAGCGATCTTCGCCATCGGCGTCTATGATGACGCTCAACTCAGCCAGTGCCGAAGGATGCGCGGTGGAGTGCGGGGCAATGGCAACAACGGTGCCTGATGTTGGCGCATGGACTGGAAGCATTCTGCCACGTCCGCGGGTTAAGGGCTGACCACGCAGCACGGTGTCACCCACGTTTACGCACAGTTCACCCTCCGCACCAATATGTTGTTTCAGCGGAATAACGAAACGCGGCGCCAGCGGAACCTGTCGCAACGGCGTTCCGTTTGACTGGGTTTTCATTTCTGGTGGATGAATGCCGCCATCAAAGTCCCAGATTTTATTTTTTCTGAATGCAGAGAATAACTTAAACATGTTGTTCCACGGGAATGATGCGCACAGGGATGGTGTTTAAATCCCATTTCCAGCTATCGGGTGTCTCGGCTACCGGGCGTAATTCAATACATTGCGTCGGGCATGGGTCAACGCACAGGTTGCACCCGGTGCAGAGATCGCTCATTACCGTGTGCATGGCGCGGGTCGCGCCCACGATGGCATCGACCGGGCAGGCCTGAATACACTTAGTGCACCCAATACAGTTATTTTCATCAATGACCGCCAGCATTCGCACCGGCGTAACGTCTTGTTCATCGCCATCAATAGGCTGCGGATCGACATTCAGTAGGGCGGCAATTTTTAACATCACCGCTTCGCCGCCGGGGGCGCAACGGTTAATTTTTTCACCCTGAGACCCGATCGCCTCAGCGTAAGGATGACAGCCCGGATAGCCGCACTGGCCACACTGGCTTTGCGGGAGAATTTCATCAATTTTCTCCACGACCGGATCATCTTCAACGGCAAAACGTCGTGAGGCGTACCCCAAAATAGCGCCGAACGCCAGACCCAGTAGACTCACTGCGGCAACGGCAATCCAGATAGCATTCATTACAACTTCACCAAACCACTAAAGCCCATAAAGGCCAATGACATTAAACCAGCGGTAATCAGCGCAATCGCATTGCCGCGAAACGGCGCTGGGACGTCCGCCACGGCGAGGCGTTCGCGGATCGCGGCGAACAGTACCATCACCAGCGAGAAGCCGACGGCGGCGGAAAAACCGTATAGCGCCGACTGTAAAAAGTTATGGCCGAGGTTGATGTTCAGTAGCGCCACACCTAACACTGCGCAGTTAGTGGTGATCAGCGGTAGAAAGATCCCCAGCAGGCGGTACAGCGCAGGGCTGGTTTTGCGCACAACCATTTCGGTAAACTGCACGACGACGGCGATAACCAGAATAAAAGCCAGCGTGCGCAGATAGATGAGATTGAGCGGAATTAGGATCCAGGTATCAATCAGCCAAGCGCAGATGGATGCCAGTGTCATGACAAACGTCGTGGCAAGCCCCATACCCATTGCGGTTTCCAGTTTTTTGGAAACGCCCATAAACGGGCAAAGGCCCAGAAACTTCACCAGTACAAAGTTATTGACCAGTACAGTTCCGACAAACAGCAGCAGGTAATCAGTCATTTTTCGGCCTGAAATAAAAAGCCGCCTATTATCTGACAATCTTCAACAGGCGACAACAGGTTAACTGTAGGGTTATTACGGGTTCACAAACGTCGATTTAACGCGCTGCGATCGTTTGAAGTAGGGCACCAACAGTGCTGCAGCCAGTAATGGGAACAGCAGTTGGCGCACGGCAAAAGCGTCTGGGACGGGTGAAAACGCAAACGCTTTAATCGCCAGCAACACGGAGATCAGCAGCCACAGAATGTAATGCTTAGGTACACAGGCTCTGCGTTTGAAAAACGCAATCGTCAGCCACAGTGTGTAATACCACATGGCGATCGCGGTAATAAAGGAGACGCCCCATAACAGCAAATTTGCCGTACTTTGCTCACCCAGCGTTTTGAAGGTTTGCGGTGTAGCCAGCGCAGTGACATAAAGTAATAACGCCAGCGAAGCGCTCAACAACGCGACTAACAGCCAGGCCAGTGGCCCAAGTAGCCAGCCTCCGATACGTTGTGCCGGTGTCGTAGTCATCTCTTCTCCAGGTTTACGCGCGCAATCAATCATGCCATTCATTTTGGGGCAATTATTATAAAGCTTTTAACGTTGAGCGCTACTTTCTTCTTTATTGCACGTAATGCCAGACTGATTTAGGTACCTGACCAACATCAAACAGACGACCTCCGGAGATAAGCTCCGCACGGCGATGGTCTGCGGCACGGTACATATTGATAATGTCGTTATCATCGGTGAGCGTGTAGTTAAGATGGTCGAACAGTTTTTCCAGACTTTCGAGCGAACTGATTTTGCGGAATTTTAATAAGTAATCCTGAACGGTCATAAATGCAGATCCATATTAATAAAATAATACCAACGGAGTAGAAAATATAAAAATAAACAACGAGCACAGGTCAAAGCGCATTTACGTGCAAATGTAAGAAGAGTGTTCATACCTGTGAAAAATCAGGCGCTATGCGCGTCTTGAGCAAGGGTAACGCGCTTAGCGATCGCTGGCAATATGCAGCGGAGCGGGACGCGGCATAATTCGCTTTTTTTGACAGAAAGCGATCTTTTACCGGCAGACCCTGCAACTACCAATGTTAATTGCCGGGCAATAAAAGGCTGCGGATGCTTATTTCTTCTGCACTGCCGCAACGGGCTCTGGTGGCTGGTAATTGTCAATATGATTGGCAACACCCAGCAGGATCACGGAGACGGCGAGAACAATCCAACCTGTTAATTCAATAAGACGATTCATTACTGATGACATTTGCTTTGATTTATCCATAAACACAGGCTGCAAATGTTACTAATCTCTCATTAATACAGCAAGATGATTGGGAACGATTTCTACCTCTTTTTCGCTGCAAGTTAAGCATAAGTGGCATATGTTTGACTTAAGTTAAAAAACAACCTTTGTAGCGCAAAGGTTATTAAACTATTGAGACGTTGCAAGGTATGGTGTGAAATAGGTCAGTCCTGAATTGAGAGGCAATAACATGAGTGACAACATCCGCGTTGGGCTAATTGGCTACGGTTATGCCAGCAAAACCTTCCATGCTCCACTGATTGTGGGCACACCGGGTCTGGAACTGGCTGCAGTGTCCAGTAGTGATGAAGCAAAAGTGAAGGCAGACTGGCCTACGGTGGCGGTTGTTGCTGAGCCTAAGCATCTTTTTAACGATCCAAATATCGACCTGATTGTGATCCCCACGCCAAACGACACGCACTTCCCGTTAGCGAAAGCAGCGTTGGAAGCGGGCAAACATGTGGTTGTTGATAAGCCCTTTACCGTGACACTGTCACAAGCGCGTGAGTTGGATGCACTGGCACGTAGCCTGGGGCGTGTGTTGTCTGTATTCCATAACCGTCGCTGGGACAGTGATTTTCTGACGCTGAAAGCTCTGCTGGCGGATGGTGTTTTAGGTGAGGTAGCGTATTTCGAATCCCATTTCGATCGTTTCCGCCCACAGGTTCGTGACCGTTGGCGTGAACAGGGCGGTCCGGGAAGCGGTATCTGGTACGATTTAGCACCGCATCTTTTGGATCAGGCGATTAATCTGTTTGGTTTGCCCGTCAGCCTGACGGTAGACCTGGCCCAGCTGCGTCCGGGCGCGCAGGCGACGGATTACTTCCATGCCATCCTGACGTATCCGCAGCGTCGTGTGATCCTGCATGGCACCATGCTTGCTGCCGCAGAATCGGCCCGTTATATTGTGCACGGATCGCGCGGCAGCTATGTGAAGTATGGTCTTGACCCGCAGGAAGAGCGTTTGAAAAATGGCGAGCGGTTGCCACAGGAAGACTGGGGTTATGATATGCGCGATGGCGTATTGACGCGAGTCGAAGGCGAAGAGCAGGTTGAAGAAACCTGGCTGACCGTACCGGGCAACTATCCTGCGTACTATGCTGGCATTCGGGATGCGCTAAACGGCAACGGTGAAAACCCGGTACCGGCGAGACAGGCTATCCAAATTATGGAGCTGATTGAGCTGGGTATAGAATCAGCGAAACATCGTTCGACGCTGTGCCTTGCCTGATTAGGTAAATGGCGCAAGGCGGTACCTTCCTGGCATCGTATCCGGCCTACAATGAAAACCAACGTAGGCCGGATAAGCGTTAGCGCCATCCGGCACTTTACCTGTTACGCTGCGGCGACTTTCTCGCGCAAGGCTCGTTTTTCCTCGTTACTCAGGAATGCCATTTCCAGACCGTTGATTTGCGCCTGGCGGATCTGTTCGGGCGTTAGGCCTGCAGCTGGTGCGGCAATGGTGTACTCGTGAATAATATCCACACCCTGAACAGCCGGGTCGTCCGTATTCAAACTGGCGATAACGCCATGCTCAAGGAACGTTTTCAGCGGATGGTTCGCTAGTGAGGCAACGGTGCTGGTCTGAATGTTTGATGTCAGGCAGGATTCGATGCCGATACGGTGCTCGGCGAGGTAATCCATCAACGCACGATCTTCAACGGCTTTAACGCCGTGACCAATACGCTCAGCGCCTAGCTCTTTAATGGCCTGCCAGATGCTTTCTGGTCCCGCGGCTTCGCCCGCATGTACGGTGATATGCCAGCCGGCATCGCGTGCCTGGTTGAAGTGAGACAGGAACAGGCTGCCCGGGAACCCCAGTTCGTCACCGGCCAAATCCAGTGCCGTAATATGGTCTCGGTGGGCTAACAGCGCATCCAGTTCCTGCAGACAGGCGGCTTCGCCGAAAGTACGGCTCATAATGCCAATTAAGCGAGCTTCGACGCCAAAGGTCTTGCAGCCCTCGCGTACGCCTGCGATGACGGCTTCAACTACACCTGCAACCGGGAGCTGATGCGCCATCGCCATGTAGCCTGGGGAAAAACGCAGTTCAACATAGTGCAGGCCGTTACGTGCTGCGTCCTCAATATTTTCAAATGCCACGCGACGACACGCATCCAGCGAGGCCAGTACCTTCACGCCCCAGTCGAGCTTGGATAAAAAGCTCACTAAATCTGGCTCAGTTGATGTGACTTGCACATGAGGGATCAGCGTTTCCAACGTTTGTGCCGGAAGCGTTAAGTTGAACTGACGACCCAGATCCAGGATCGTTTGTGCACGGATGTTACCATCAAGGTGGCGATGGACGTCGGTCAGGGGGAGGGAAGTATCAATCATGGTCGCACTCGTGTATTTAGGTAAAGTGCAGGCCATTATACAACAGAAAAATGTTCCTCTAAAAACTTTAAAAAAAGCAGTGCAGAGTTCGGGGTTATGGGGAAGCAAGCATCGCCAAATTGTTGACCATGCTGTTAGCGTACCAACAGAGTGGTGTTCCGACTCCCTGATCCTTGAGACCGTATCACGATGCTTTTGCCTTGCGGTGGTAAGACAGGCATAAAGTAAGCAATAACGTATTTCCTGCAGCATGTGTGTAATGAAAGGATTTCATTTTTTTAAGATTATTTACCTCGTTTTTATTTAATTACTGCCTGTCAGTGTTATTTTATTCAGACATTTATTGAATAACATTGCTAATAGCGAAAAATGGACACTTTCCAGTTTATGAATGTGCAGCGAGGTATGTTATAAAAACACAATAACGACTGAGGGTATTAATAAAGTGAAAAGTGTAAAGCTAATTGTCAGTACAATGTTCTGTGGAAGTTTACTGCTGGCAACTGTGCCTGCGCATGCGGCGTATAAAGCGGATGAAACGCATGTAATCCAGTTTAAGAAAGGCACCAGTGGCGCAGATATCAAGGGGACAATTACGGGTGATAAAACAAAAGATTATACGTTTGTCGCCAAAAAAGGGCAGACCATGCAAGCAGTTCTGAAAAGCGCCTGGCCTCATCCTTTCATGAGTATTATTGCACCGGGCGAACAATTCATTTTTGATGGCATGATGAGTGGTGACACTTATAAAAATACGCTGCCTGCCAGCGGTAAGTATACCATCAGAATATATCAAAAAGGCGCGGCGAAGGATGAGGGGAAAACCAACGCATTCCAGCTGCACATGAAAATTACCAACTGATCATGAGGAAAAGATCGCCCTGGTGGTGATCTTTTCCTTTGCTATTAAACTTCTTCGCCAGAATAGGCCACAACGCAATTACGGCCTCGGTTTTTTGCCATATACAGGGCGCGGTCTGCGCAATCAGCAAGTTGTTCGGGGGCTGAACGGTTATCAACCGAGGTTACGATACCCAGGCTGATGGTGATGATGCGTGGAAAATCACCTTTAGTCGTGGCCTGAGTTTGTTGTTCTACGTGTTTTCTGATTCGCTCTGCGATGTTAAATGCTGCATCAGCGTTAGTTTCAGGTAGCAAAATAGCAAACTCTTCTCCGCCAATGCGTGCTACGATGTCGTTACGCCGACTCAGTCGCTGCATAATTTCTGACAATTTAATTATCACTCTGTCACCCTGCAAATGTCCCCAGGTGTCATTGACCGACTTAAAGAAATCAATGTCGCAAAAGAAAATGCTCAGGGGTTTATGGGGCGCTGTCATTTTAATCTCATTGCTGAGTGCGTTATAAAAATAGCCACGGTTGAAAAGTCGGGTCATCGGGTCGCGGACTGAATTTTCATAGGATAATTCATAGGCCTGACGTGAGGCTTTGTAGCGCTTGAAAATATCAGACATGAGCACGATCATCACGGCCATTGCGCTAAGGCACTCCAGGCCTCTGGCGAGATACCATCCAGCGGAGTCTATATGCGTGTACTTCAGCATAATGATGACACTTAACAGATTGCTCAGGGCAACCAGTGACATACTTACCCAAAACTGTGTTTTTAGCCGGGTTAATTTTGCCCCTAATAAAACGATACAGGTCCACAAGATAATGAGGACATAAATAAAGCTACCACGCCAGGGTCTAAGCCATTCAAACGTTTCTGTGTCAACCAACTGAAACGATATTGGCGTAATACGGATGGAGTAGAGGATAGCCATTACCAGATGCAACATGCACCATAAATAAGTGGCGTAAATAACTGTTTTACCATGCTTTTCTTTTTTATTTTTAAACGTATATAAATAGTATGTTGCAAAGAACAACCCCGTAATTAACATGTTCCTCATAAAGTATAAAACAGCAATGTCATTGTAGATGACACCAGGAAGACCGTTTTTATAAAAATAAATATAGAGCGCAAGAAATAAGAAAACCCCTGAGAAATAAAACGCGCAGGCCAGGGGTAAAAGATATTTTTTGCGCCGATAACTCATGTAATTCATCGTCATAAAGCACCCAGTCTGAATGTGCAATACACCAGCAAAGGTTGCAATAACCGGGTAAAAAGAGAGGCTATAACGCTGATTACTAAAAGGGATATACCAAAGAAAAATGGATGTTGTTAGGGACAGGAGTAAAAAAAAAGTTAAATTCTTTTTGTGAATGTTTATTTGTGTTGTATTCATGATTTTTATGTATATAAAACAGCGCTATATTTCGGCTATCTTCTCAGCTTTGTATTTTGTCTTTTTGATTTTTATTGCTGTTGATTTTGACTGGCAGGAAAAGTCAGGGAGGAATTGGTATTAAAAAAAACGATAAAAAACAGATTTGTTTTTTTATATAAGGAGTTGCGCAATGAGTTCTTCATTGCGCAAGACTATTTAACTTATTGTGCGGATGGCGTTAATCAACCCCTGAACGCCTTTTTCAAGCTTGGAACGTGGACATCCGGCATTGAGGCGCACAAAACCGCGTCCTTCTTCTCCGTATGTGTATCCGGGCATGATGGCGACTTTCTGCTGATGGATGAGTGCATCCTGCAGTGCGTGGTCATCAAGGTTGAGTGGACGCAAGTCAATCCATGCCAGATAGGTGGATTGCGGAACCTGCCAGTTCAGTTCGGGGAATGCGTTATTCAGCTCGTGCGCGATGTAATCCAGGTTACTGGCAAGATATTCCCGCAGCGCATCAAGCCAGCTAGCGCCCTGTTGGTAGGCTGCGATATGTGCGCTAAGCGCGAGCACTGCAGGTGAGGAAAGACCATCCCGACCCTTTAACGCACTGAGGTAATCGTTGCGACTCTGCTCATCCTCAATAATCCCGTAAGCCCCGGTTAATGCCGGAATATTGAAGCTCTTTGAACCGGAAGTGAACAGCGCCCAACTGTCGCGCGCGACGTTACTCCACGGGATGTGTGGCTGGTCTGCCCATACCATATCCATATGGATCTCATCAGAGATGACTTTTACACCGTGGCGCTGACACAGCTCCGCCATGGTTTCCAGTTCATCGCGCGTCCACACCTTACCGGTTGGGTTGTGCGGGCTGCAAAGCAGGAGAATTTTGCTTTCAGGCCGGGACAGGGCTTTCTCTAGTGCAACCATGTCGCAAAACCAGCCGTCAGCGCGTTTTTCAAGTCCGACAGCGCATACCTGGCGCTGATTACCTTCAATCGCTTTGTAAAACGCGTCGTAAGCCGGCGTATGAATAACCACCGCATCACCCGCAGAAGACCACTGGCGGATCAGCTCCGATACCATATAGATGACCGAGGGGCCATAAACCAGCGACTCAGGATCGATTTGGGTATTATGACGCGATAGAAACCAGTGGCTAATCGCCGCCAGAAATTCATCATTTTTCCAGCGACTGTAACCCAACACGCCATGTGACAGGCGCTGAGTCAGCGCCTCCAGAATGCAGGGGGCGGTGGCAAAATCCATATCGGAGATGGTGAACGGCAGAAGGTCGGCTGAACCAAAACGGTCGGCAACGTAATCCCACTGAGTACACCAGGTACCATGCCTGTCCACAACCTTTGAAAAATCAAACATATTGTTGTCCTTAAGCCTGTACGGTGTTCATAAGAACTGCGATTTCATCTTTCACTGACTGGACCTGCGGACCAATAACAACCTGAAGATTATGCTGATTGAGTTGCACTACGCCAATGGCGCGATTGTCCTTCAGTGCCTGTACGTTCACAAGCGACATATCCTTTACTGACAAGCGCAGACGGGTAATGCAGTTATCAAGGCTGACAATGTTTTCCGCACCGCCCAGCGCCGCCAGAATGGCAGGGACGTTGTAACCGGATTTACCCGGTGCTCCCGCCATGACTTTATCGATATTGCTGGCAATTTCGACGTCCCGACCCGGGGTCTTCAGATTGAAGCGTGTGATGGCGAAACGGAAGATCACGTAGTACACCGCGAACCAGATCGCAGCCACGACAGGGACCAAATACCACTTGGTAGAGAGTCCGTGCAGGATGCCGAATACCACAAAGTCAATCAGGTTACCGTCCGTGTTCACTGAAGTGTAATGGGTATAATTGATATTTGCCGATGTACACTGTGAACAATCAGGTTACTGCAATGTTGAAAATTACAGCTCCCACTCAACTGTGTATGCCGGAAGGAAGCCAAAGACAAGATTGTAAATCCCTTTGAATTTCTCCGTTGTTACCAACACCCCACACAATCATCATCCCTCTTTTATCAAGGCATGATTTCCGTTGCCCCCTTTCACTCCTTCTGATATGATAATGAGTTATTATAAATATTTCCGTAAACTTTGTTCCGTAGTATTTCTCTCCTCGAAAACATCCCCAACGTCAGATGCAAGGCGGCTTTGCGCTATCGCAAATGCCATCGTTTTACCGTGGTTTTAGGTAGTAACTATGTAGGGGGTGTGATCTCTTTCTGAGTACAAAAAGGTTAATTTAACAATGATGCAACAATCACAAACCCTATTCGAATCGTCGGTTTTATCGGCAACAAGTTTTCGTACCGTCTACCATGAACACGGACGTTACAAAACAATTAATGGCAACTCCTTTGTTCATGATGGTCATGCATACCGGATTAACACAAGAATCGGCTCTGGTGTTCGCCATGACATACTTATGTCAACAATCAACGAACTGAAAGCAATCCAGAAGCGCTACAGTCGAGTGTTCCTTACCCGTTTTGATCTTCACCTCCCTGCGTTGACTTCTGTTGAAGCGGGTAACAAATACATACGCAAACTGTTCAAACGATTACGTGCCCGCCTGGAGTCTGGGAATAACGGCTTATCGAAACCTATCATCGATTTTGCTTACGGTTGGGTTTGCGAGCAGGAAAAGGCATTACAGCCACATTACCATTGCTGGATTGCGCTTCCACATCGTCTGGTAAGATGGTTTGGAACGCCAGAAAGAGGGATCGCTGGTATTATTACTGAGATCTGGATGAAACTGACAGGTGGTGAAGCAACGCTGGTAAACTTGTCTAAAGCTACGAAGGACTATCGCGATCACTACGTCATTCATCTTGACGATCCTTCATCACTCGAAGGTCCGATATTTTGGCTTTCTTACCTGGCAAAAGAACGCGGGAAGTCGCAAACAGGGAAGGGAACGCGCTTGTATTCAACATCAAAGTTGAGTCGTAAAGCACTGGATTCGTAAATATCGCACAGGAAGCCCGTAGTGCGTTTTTCTTTGTAAGTTATACGATTGCATTACCCATGTCATGAAAAGCGCTTAGAATCGCACTCAGGACATTTGAGGGCATGATCAATACATGATTAACTTGTTGCTTCGGTCATGTGTTTGATTACTGAATGATAATTGCTTTGCTTATAGAAGTATACATTACTTCAAAATTCCGAGCGAAGCGAGGGACACGAACGAAGTGAGTGTTAACAGCTAAACTACATAATTATATTATTATATTTTATATATAGAGAAAAATGTAGTTTTTGGGCTGGTTTTTAACCAAATGTAAACTATCCGTCTTCGCTTCGCTTGACGGAACTCGCTTCGCTCGTAATTCAGGGTATTACTTCAACATTTGAAGCGAAGGACACGAACGTAGTGAGTGTGTTATGAATTCACAACCCGCAGAATGTTTTGTTCAATGATCACTGTACGGTCAGAACCGAATAATAAAATGTATTAGCTCAGATTTGCACCGTTGGTAACATTTGTCACAAAGCCGGACCCAATTTGACATTCCGCTCCGAGTCAAGAGCGGACATTACTGACATCAAATTTTGTTAAGCTACAGTGAGGAGTTCAGCATGTATAATGCTTTTACTATTCCATATGGAACCCTAACATGAATCGTTTGACTGAGATTGGTTTTATCAAGGTGGGATTCTGGCAGATTATAGACGGTAGCCTGAAGTACCATCTCGATGACAGATTCACAGATGTTAAGAACAACCTCTATGCATTTGTTTGTGATGGTGAGGTAAAATACGTTGGTAAAACCACTCGTCTACTACGTAACAGGATGTACCATTATTCACGTCCAGGCCCTTCCCAATCTACGAATATAAAAAATAACGCTAACATCATTGAGATGCTATCTAATAATGTTGCCGTTGATATCTTAGTGCTTCCAGATTCGGGACTTATGCACTACGGGCAATTTCACTTAAATCTTGCTGCTGGTCTTGAGGATTCCATCATTAGTGCCATTAACCCTGAATGGAATGGAATTCAGAGGCCAGAACTGAAGAGTGAGGAAGTAATATCAACTGAAGCTGAAATCATCACACATAGCAGTATTAAACAATTCACTTTCAACATGACAGATACGTACTGGCGAAGAGGATTCTTTAATGTGCCGGTAGTAAGTTCTCAAAAGTTTGGTAAAGACGGTGAGAACATCAAGATTGTTCTTCATGATGGCATGTCTTCCATCACGGCAATGATTAACCGAACTGCCAATCAGTCTGGTTCACCCCGCATTATGGGGGGCGTTGAGCTTAGGCAATATTTTCAACTCAATTACACAATTGGTGATGTTGTACCTTTCGAGGTGCTCACACAAAATATGATGAAGCTAAAATGAAAGATTTTTTTCCTTCTTACAGTCGTATCAGCCTGAACGTTCCGCAGGTTGGCCTGTTCGCTGTCAATTAAATACGCAGATTTTATCAAAGTGGATCCGGTAGTAATAAACAACGAACGTCCTCTTCGCTCAGGACGGATGGTCAGATTCGAGTACGTTCTGTCTGCGCATTCATCCGGTCAGAATCGAATATAATTAGCTTACTAACTCCTTCTTGATTCGGTAAAAAGTGGCGCGACTGATATCTGCTGCTTTCATGATGTGGGCTGGTTTAACGTTCTGTGCCAGCATTTCCCGAACCACTTCACGGGCTTGCATATCTTTTTCTTTCCCCGTATACAAACCTGCCTGTTTTGCTTTTGCGATCCCTTGTGCCTGGCGTTTACGCCGGGTTTCATAATCTTGTCGTGCCATTGTCGCGAGGATATCGATCAGCATGGCATTAACTGCTCTCAAAATGCCGCTGGTTAGGTCACTACCAGACATTTCAACCATCTGCCAGCTTGTTGGCAAATCCATTGATACAATAACCAGCCCTTTACTGTTCAGCGTAGCTTTGAGTTCAGCCCATTCTTCATGTTGAAGACGACTGAGACGGTCAATCGCTTCAATAAGAAGCAGATCGCCAGGTTGTGCTTCTTCAAGAAGATGCATTAGTTCCACACGCTCCAGCTTCGCACCGCTGGCATTCTCAATGTATTCTCCGGCTACTTGCCAGTTTTTGCTTTGCGCAAATTCGCGCAGGCTAACTAATGCACGATCAGCATGTTGGCCTTCGGTAGATGCACGGCAGTAGATACGGACATTCATTATGTATTCTCTTTTAAGTATCAAATCAATACCCATATGATACATTACATTGTTTTGTAGTCAATAGGGTTGAATTTGATTGTATTGAGACTTCTTATCATGGTCTTTATCAGGTATACCTAAAAGAGATATTGTTCGGATGGTATTCAGATCTTGCTTGGGGTATACGATTTGGTCAGTTTCTGTAGCTGAAGCACTCCGGTTTCATTTCAGCAGGTCTTAATCAAATTCAGTGTGCCATACATGCGGCACGAAAAAGTCTGGCATCAATGTGACCAGTTCTATCACCCACCACAGTCACTACAGTGGCCACACAGTTGGGGACCCAAAGGATGTTGTTTACCATTTTGCAATGGTTGACAGCTACCCGAAAGCAACTCCTCTTCGAGAGCGCTCAATTCCTCAGTTAATCGGGTTTGCAATTTTAGTTTGTTGAACCCATCCACACTGGGCGTAAGTGTATAGTTGTGATAACTGTCAACTTTTCTTCTCTCTTCTGTTCAGAATAAATTAATGTTCAGGCGTTATGATAAATAGATGTTATCGCCACCATGGCGCGGTCTTTACAGGAATAAATCTCACCATTTTTATATTTTCACCACAGTACCTCAAAATTTCATATACCAAAACTGAACTTGGCCGGGTAGTATTGGCTGCTTAGTATTAACTGTAGATGCTGTTATTAGGAGTTTCAGGTGCAGGTAAACAAACTTACGGATGATATTGATATTAGTTCTCATGAGCGTTTCCTCGCGGCCCGTAAAAGCACATGGGTTAGTGTGCTTGTTAATTGTTTTCTGACATCCGGGCAAGTGATTACTGGCGTATTTTCCGGATCTCAGGGGCTTATTGCGGATGGTATCCATTCTCTGTCTGATTTAGTTTCAGACTTTGTGGTGCTTATTGCTAATCATAAAAGTAAAAAAAATCCCGATGATGACCATCACTACGGGCATCATCGTTATGAAAATGGTGCATCATTAATTCTGGGGACAATTTTATTCATTGTTGGCATCGGGATGTTATGGTCAGCAGCAAATAAAATGCAACAACCAGATGATATTCCTCAGGTACATATTGTTGCTCTGTGGGTGGCCTTAGCCGCACTGGTTATCAAAGAGCTTCTTTTTCGCTATATGCTGGCAGTAGCAACCCGAGTAAAATCCACTATGCTGGTTGCCAATGCCTGGCATGCCCGCTCTGATGCCGCCTCATCTTTGGTGGTGGCTATTGGTATTATTGGTAGTTTATCAGGGTTTAAATTGCTTGATCCGGTAGCTGCACTGGTTGTGGGACTGATTGTGACCAGAATGGGATATTCATTTATGTCAGATTCGCTTCATGACTTGATGGACAGGGCCGTGGATATTGAAACTGAAAATAGTATAAAAACAACATTATTGTCCACGCCTGGGGTCGAAGGCATCCATGACCTCAAGACCAGAAAAATGGGGGACCTTGTTGTGGTTGATGTTCATCTGGAAATTGATGGTGATTTATCAGTGAAAGTAGGACATGACATTGCTGTTTTGGCCAGGAAATCAGTTTTAGATAATCATCATGTTTTAAATGTTATGACACATGTTGACCCTTATTTTAAAGGTGATAATAGTCCTGGTTGCGGGGGCAAATAATCCTGAAAAATAATATGAATGCTGCTGTTTTTTGAGAGGATTGGGAAGGGATTATTTTTTTGCGCAATATTACCCCTTCTGACTGTGAAAACGAGAGTAAACAATATGGAGGCTATTATGAGAAAAATTATGCGTACTGTTGTGATAGGAGCCACCCTTCTTTTATCCCCCTGTGTAATGGCTGGTTCTGACGGTGTTGAACATGCCATGAAGATGATGAATAAAAGCTACCGCGCAGCACTTAAGGAGGAGGACGTTACATCCTTCAGGAAAGATATGCGGGAACTGAAAGCAACAGCAGAGTCCATCCTGAACAGCCCTGTAGAAGGGTATGACAGGGAAACGTATGTTGCAGGCATGTCACTTCTAATTGATGAGGTAACTGCCGTTGAAAGTACCGCTGAGAAGGAAGGTCTTGACGCCGGGAAAATTGCAGCACAGAAACTAGGCAGTCTGATGAGAAAATACCACAATAAACTAGGTGTTGACTGAGACCGGGAATTATTCGGTGAAGGTAGATATGCTGGAAAGATATCCCTGAACTGACATGATACACGTGCCTGTAATCAAGCAGATAGCTATGCACTGGTGAGGAAATTTCACAACGTTATCTTATCTGCAAAATACATATAAAAATGTTGGGGTAACAAACATGCATTATCAATGCTACATATTTTAGTTTGTTGCCTCAACATAAGTTAAGTACCTATTGGTGTTGCGCGGGGTGGATTCAGGGGGCCAAATTATATTTGGTGGTCACGCGTCAGTCTGTGTTTTGTTTGTTGGTCATGATGACCTGCTCCCCGTTGATTAACACACTGATGCCCGTAATGTCTTCATCATCGGTATGAGACCCTCATTAAGATGCTTTTTTCCGGCAAATAAATCATCAGTATCCTCTTCGAGGCTGGAACAGGGATTCTAAGCCATGTGCTTTGCCGTAAGAAGATCATTTCCGACGTCACCTAATGTGGCTTGGTGAATGGATTTTGTCATGGCTGCACTCTTCATCGGTCGTCGGATTAAGTGCCGTACGATCCACGTCGCTTTTGGAATTTCAAGCGTTCAGATATAAGCATTCTGTACAGCATTGCGTTGTTTCGTGGCTATCTGGCGACGATAAGAAGCACTCAGGAACCTGAATTTACCTGTCGAGTACTGGGCCTTTGAACATGGTTTGGATATTACTGAGTGCATCTTGGTTTTGAGAAGTTAAGGTTATCATTAATAAAAAGGCATAATATTGAGTGGTCAACCAACCTTAAAAAAGTGGCTAAATTATGAACGAAAATTTACGTAATGCTCTTCCTCACAAAAACACACCATTTCTACGTGTGCTGCATATCATCGTAGCTGTATTGATTTTATTGCAGATTATTAATTCAAACCTTACCGAAAGCGATGCGCTTAGTGACTATACTCTCACTGGGTTCGTAACATGGTTCCATGTTATCACTGGGTTATCACTGATTGTCCTTGGGTTTGTCATGCTTGCATGGATGCTGACACAACGAGGATTTCGTTACTATTTTGCCTGGGTGGTCCTTGATTTTCGAGGTGTGGTTGAAGATATCAAAATGCTGATATCATTCCGTCTTCCTGAAGCTCATGCTGGTGGGATTGCTGCTCTGGTTCAGGGGCTTGGTGTACTTGCACTATTGGGCGTTGCATTATGTGGTGGATTCTGGTTTGCTCTCAATACTGCTCTTGGCACGTCACCTGTGCTGACAGAAACCGTCCTGCATGTGCATAAGTTTCTGACTGTATTTATTGAAACCTATTTCTGGGCACATGGTGCGATGGGGTTGCTGCATATCTTCCTCACCGTTCGTAGCCAAAGGAAAAATCCCGTTACCGAATAGTGCTGTAGGTTTATGATGGATAAGATGCCCTGTAATGGTTGGCTAAAACAGACTATAACCGCGCATTTATCCGTCAATGCATTTTCTATTTATCCGTAATTCCGATGAGTATGCGTATTTGAAGGAAAAAATATATGCATCTTGAACGACATAGTATCGAAAAAGTGGGATGGCTGAGGGCAGCTGTACTGGGGGCAAATGACGGAATTGTTTCGACAGCGAGCCTTGTTCTTGGGGTTGCATCTGCAAATAGCAGTCCTTCCGGTGTTTTACTTGCAGGTGTTGCAGGACTGGTTGCCGGAGCTATGTCAATGGCTACAGGGGAATATGTTTCCGTCTCATCTCAGGCGGATACCGAAAACGCAGCACTTGCCCAGGAAAAAAGGGAGCTGGAAACTGATTATCAGGGAGAGGTGCGGGAACTGACTTCACTTTATATGCAACGTGGACTGGAGCCAGAGCTTGCCCGGCAGGTTGCGGAGCAACTTATGGTCAAAGATGCCCTGGATGCTCATGCCCGTGAAGAACTGGGGTTGACGGATATAAATTCTGCACAGCCCCTACAGGCAGCTGTCTTTTCTGCCCTGAGTTTTTCCGCTGGTGCGGTGTTACCCTTAATCGTGGCATGGCTCTCCCCTCTGAAACTGGCTTTTTTGTTGATAATCCTTTCCACCCTTTTTTCACTGGCGGTCCTTGGCTATATATCTTCGGTTTTGAGTAAAGCCTCTCCTGTCAGGGCGATCATAAGAATTACGTTCTGGAGTACCATGGCTATGCTTTTGTCTATGGGGATTGGTCATTTTGCAGGGCAGGCCCTGCTTTAATGTTATGAAGCACAATTCGTGTACCATCTTACTGGCGATGCTTCGCAAAACAATTTGCAATGCAGCTCCCTTCAAACTCGATTCCTGCTTGCGCCAATACCTGTTGAAGGGGTGATGGAGGGGATTCTCCCCCTCCATTTCAAGGGCAAGGACAACGCTACTTCTGGCAAATTTCCCGGTCGTAAACGCCACCATTGACAACCAAAATTTGTCGTTTCTTCTTTGAAATCATATCAGTCATTATCTTCGAGTCATCAAGAAAGATACCACCAAAGGTTCCAGGTCGTGCATTCTTCCCGGCGATTATAATCAGATCCCCAATATTCAATGCAGCAACTTTATCGTTATTGTAATTCGTATCTTCAAATATGAACTTCAGGCCTTCATCTGAACCGGGAATACCCAATGTTACTACAGGATTTTTTCTGAAAGTAACAGTACCGATACCAGTTATTTTTCCTGTTACCATTAACTGACATTTTTTGAAGTCATTTGTTGCCCTGAATTCATGTTGTTCAAACCGCGCATAAACTTCCCCTGTTGTATACATTCGCGGAAGTATATCGATTATCGATGGTTTGGATGGTTGCTCAGGTTGTTGCTGAGTTACGGTATCAGCATTTACCTTGGCCTTCACTTCGGGGGTTTTAGGCTGATATGGGGGGGGCGTCAGCCCGTAAAGGAGATTGATGCCGTAGGCTATTGCGACGGTTATGACTGCTATTTTAATATAACGTTCATAGGGTGATTTCATTTCGTTCTTCCATAACTTCTATCTTAACAATACGCTCTCCATTACGATATATTTTCAGCTTGTCAGGCGGGGACTTCACTGCATTACGGATTTCGTTCATTGTATCTTTCGATAACATATCACAGCCTTCCATATACATAACCCTACGGGTATCGGTATCTGGTATGTTAGTGAAACTGCTACTGACCCATAAATCGGGTATTTCAATTCCATGTATCAGCTTCATATACACAACGATGAACGCATCTGTCAGGTGAAACCGTCCAACTGTGTATTTTCCGGTATAGGTATTACCAGAAGACGATGCTACCCAATCGTTTTTTAAAACCAAAGTCAGTGCATTATTTTCCATATTCAGACTCCAGTTCACGAATGCGATTGTTCGTCATGTCGGTAAGACATTTCTGTTCATTATTGCAGCCGGATTTGTGCTTTATCCATTCTCTTTGAGAAGGAAGCAATCGTTTTCGGGTTTCAGGGCTAAGGCTTTTCCAGACCGAATTAAGTTTCTCATCGCTTGCTTTATAACTGTGTGTATCGACGTTTGAGGTTACTGCATTGTTTTTGGGAGCTTCGCTACCGCTGCTATAGAAAACGGGTGCACGTACTCCCTGAGCGTAGTCTTTAGCTGCTTTTTCCCCCACGGCTTGCCCATTCGCAGTCAATACCTTTCCGAACTCTGTAGTGTCGAAACTGTAATTGCGGATCTCGCCATTGAAGTCCAGCTTCACGTTAACGGTTGTTGACTTCGAAATGGCAGTCAAGAAATCACCAGCTTCGGACCCGAAGGAACAAGCGACTTCTTTAGAATCACTGACATTAGGGCGTAACCCGTGCATCGTGAATCTGCCGTTATCAGTTGTAGCAGTGATATCTACCAGCGGAACGATTGATGATGATTGCTTTGTCATCGCGAAGCATATTCCCTTCAGATTTACATCCCTGTCCATCCCGAGAAACATCAGTGCGTTTTTGTCGCTGCTGGCGACACCCATTGATTTTGCCTCTGGCAAGAAATACACGGTACTGGAGGCGGTGGTTAAACCTGAAACGAAAACAACACCTGACGCCATGATTTTTAACGTTTTAATAAGAATTGTCATTCTGGATACCTTCTTTCTTTCGCACTCCATCGTGGGCAGAGTATTCATTCCGTGAGTCTTGTTTACGAGAAACACTAACCGAAGAATCATGATCTTACATTGATCTATGAAATCTATCAATATCGTATAATTGATCTGTAAAAACGATCGATTAACATGGGGAGAAGAGGGGGAAGATGCGAAGGGTATTGTTTTTAAAGGGTTTTAAAATGGTTCATATGCTTGGTGTTAACGTCGGGCGGCGGGCAGCGGTTAGTCTTGAATACTGCGATTGAAAGACATAACAATCTACTTTGTGCGGGGTTTCCGGCAACCATAGAGGTGTTTCGATAAGGAGCGGTGCAATAAGTACAGTTCGTAGACAGAATGAATACGATGTAATTTTGAACCCTTGCTCTACAACGCTCTGTATCAAGTTTTACGGGGGTTTTATATTGAACGATGCCTGAAGTCTGCTTTAATCGCTCTGACAAGATACAGAGCGATTCATGGCTATATAGCGATGGATTACGCTAACATTTCTGTGGGGCAATTTTACAATGGCACTAACACTTACCTTTATTCCGTCAGTTCATCGATCAGTGTTCGGGGATGATCTAGTCGTTTTTTCGCTTCCGTCATGAACTTGTCTCGGTTGATCAATATGTCAATATGGTCATGCAGTATCAAACCTTCAGATTCAAGAATTTGAATATCGTTGATAGTCTGCGCTTCAACATAAATCTTACCCTTCTTCCAGCCTGAGTTGTTTTCGATAACGATACGCTGTTTATGCTGATCGCGGTATGTGATGGTAAACAAGTTGTGTTTCTTATCTATTCTGGAGCAATCTACGCGCATAATAACGGTCTTAATGTTTACTCTTATTTTTGTGCGTAAAGGGTTAAGTGCGTCATCAATGTCAAACTTCCTGAACTTGTCCCAACCTTCAGTGTTCATTTGCACGATTGATTCATCGTATAGTCTTTTTTCCACTATCAGACTTTGTTTTTCTTGTTCTAGTTGATCAATTTGCGAAGTGAGGCTATTAATGATCTCAGGGCTTTTAGCTGAACCTATAGCCAATACATAGTTCTCAATTTGCGATTGTATGTCCGCTATTTTCCCTTCTAAACCAGATGGTTGATATTTCGTCTGTAAGAATATTCTATCGGCTATTAGTTGTAAAATCGTCCTTTCAAGGGTGCTTGCCCTGAATCCCCACTTATTACAATCTTGATGTAAATCTCTGGATGCACATTGGTAACGGTAAGCATGTGGATGGTTTTTAAGGGTTGATTTAGCCTTAACCATGTAACATGAGCAGTGCGCACAGTGCAAAATACCAATACCGGAAAGTAATGGTATTTCTGGATTACTCTCGCGATTCGGGGCAAATCCTTTGTTTCCAACTTGGAGCTTTAACGCTTCATATTCATCTTTGCTGATGATCGCAGGGTAATAATCATCCAGAACGTATTCTGCATTGTTTACAGTGATTACTTTTCGTCCATAAATGGCAGGTTCAAGGATTCTGGAACAATGCTGCATATTCCATATACCTTTTGATTTTTTGTTGCCAATAACCGGTCCATCGTAGTTGTTTTTCAGATGTTGAAGGATCATCCGATTTGACCAACCGTCTTGTTTTAACTGGATAATTTTTTTTGCTATGGGGAACAGGACTGGATGCGGATTGACATATCCAGTACTTGAATCTGTCCACCATTTATCCGAGCCTAACTCTTTAATTGCGACTACAGGATCACCTGGTTTCCGTTCCTGGTGACGTCTGATCTTGGACAGAGCACTTGCAATGGTGCGGTGTGATTTGGTTGAACTTTCTTCGTTTGCACGGCTGAACAACATCACGCTAAACATCAGTTGCTGCAATGTCTCGGTGTTTACTTCAGTCTGTCTGTAAACCTGTTTATCAATCCCGGTAATTACCGTGATGCCATTAAGTAATAAGCTGGTGAAAAGGTTAACCGCTTGCATGGCGTTCTGGCGTGAGAAGCGATCAAGGGATTCAATCAAGAGGAAAGACCCCTTTGGGATCAAACCGGATTCAACTTGGTCTATGAAATCCGATAAAGCTCCTTCCTGAACGTTTTTACCCTTGTACGCGGATACCCCTAAATCTTGGTATTCCTCGAAAATCTCCAGATCGTACTCAGTAGCAATCTGTTTTGCCATTTCAGCAATGTAGCTCTTCTGACGCTCAATCGAACTACCTTTACCTTGTCGTTCGCTGGAGTAACGGATATATGAATATAAGCGTGGACGATTCATGGTATTGAATTTCACTGGAAGTACTGTATTTCTTAAGATTGTAACATGTGCAGACATTGGTCATCACCTCCTTGGTAATCCATTGGGGCGACAGGTATAGCTGTTTTTACGCCTCAATTCTTAATGAGGTGTATTTTACTTTAGTGTTACCGATGGTGACGCCTAACACCGCCATCACGGTGAAACCAAGACCGGTCAGCAGGGCGTGGATTACATACAAAACAGGGGCAACGAACAGGAATAAGAACTCGAGTGGTTCGGTTGTACCGCCGATCACGCAGGCAATGAGACCAGAAATTAACAACCCTTTAATTTTATGACGATTTTCAGGGCGAGCACAGTGGTACATAGCGAGCGCTGCCCCCGGCAAACCACCGAGGAACGCCGGCATTTTACCCTGCGACAGGAAGCGGGTTGCGCTTTCAGAGAAACCTTGTGTCGTTGGGCAGCTCAGTTGAGCCTGGAAAATAGTCAGTGCGCCGCTCACGCTGTGACCGCAGACTTCCTGCGTGCCGCCAGCTTCGGTGAAGCGAATGAGTGCCACCAGAATATGATGCAGACCAAACGGCAGCAGCAGACGTTCACCGGTACCAAACAGCATTGGACCAAATTCGCCCGCGCTGTTGATGATGTGGCCGAGCCCGTTAATGCCCATGGCGAAAACCGGCCAAACCAGGGGAATGACCAGGCCGACCAGTCCCATCACCACCGAAGAGATAATTGGTACAAAGCGGGTACCGCCGAAGAAGGCCAGTGCATCCGGCAGGCGAATGTTGTGGAAACGTTCATGCAGCATCCAGACGATGATCCCGGCAATAACAGCGCCGAGGATCCCGGTGTCGATCGACTGGATCCCCAGGATATTCTGTACGTTGTTAGCCTTCAGGATCGTGGCATCCGTGGTAGGCAAGATACCTTTCGCGGTTAACCAGAAGTTGACGGCAAGGTTCATCACCGCATAACCAACAAAACCGGCAAATGCCGCTACGCCTTTGTTCTCGCGGGCCAGGCCGAGAGGTATGGCAATACAGAACATCACCGGTAAGAAGCTAAACGCAAATGAGCCTACTTTGCTCATCCAGGTAAAAATAGCCTGCAGTACCGGATTACCCAATGCCGGAATCAGCGTTAAGACATCATGACTACTTAACGAGCTGCCGATCCCTAACATGATCCCGCAGAATGAGAGCAGAGCCACGGGCAGCATAAAGGTTTTGCCCAACTGCTGGAAAAATTCCCATAACGTAATTTTTGGTGTGGTTCTCGTCGTCATCAAACGACTCCTCGTAAAAGCTAGCTGACTAATGATGGCGAGAAGATAAAACGTTTTACCTAATTTTAGTGCGGTATAAATCACATTATCGAACGATAATAGGGCGTATAAATATAAGTGATTGATAAAACGTTTTATCCGTCACGTTATCAGGGAGTTTTCCGTTTTTATGGCTATAGCCAAAAAAATAACCATCCATGATGTTGCGCTGGCCGCGGGCGTTTCGGTTAGTACCGTCTCATTGGTGCTCAGTGGAAAAGGCCGTATTTCATCCGCGACCGGCGAACGGGTGAATGCCGCTATTGAGCAACTGGGGTTTGTGCGTAATCGCCAGGCATCAGCGCTGCGTGGCGGCCAGAGCGGGGTAATTGGTTTGATCGTGCGCGACCTTTCCACCCCGTTTTACGCCGAGTTGACAGCGGGTCTGACGGAAGCATTAGAAGCGCAGGGGCGCATGGTTTTTTTATTACATGGTGGCAGAGATGGCGAACAGCTGGCGCAGCGTTTCGCTATGCTGCTTAATCAAGGGGTTGATGGTGTGGTGATCGCCGGGGCAGCCGGCAGTAGCGACGACCTTCAACAACTGGCCGCCGATAAGGGGATTCCGGTAGTGTTTGCGTCTCGGGCCAGCTACCTGGATGACGTTGACACCGTCAGGCCTGACAACATGCAGGCAGCGCAATTGCTGGTTGAACATCTGATAAGCCATGGGCATCAGCGCATCGCGTGGTTGGGGGGGCAGAGTTCTTCATTGACCCGTGCAGAGCGTGTCGGCGGCTATTGTACGACGTTGCTAAAGTATGGTTTACCGTTTCATAGCGACTGGGTGCTGGAGTGCTCATCCAGCCAAAAGCAGGCCGCAGAGGAGGTGACCGCGCTGTTACGTCGTAACCCAACGATCAGCGCAGTGGTGTGCTACAACGAAATCATAGCCGTTGGCGCCTGGTTTGGCCTGATGAGAGCAGGGCGTCAGAGTGGTGAAATTGGCGTAGATCGCTACTTCGAACAGCAGATCTCGTTAGCTGGATTTGCCGATGTAGCGGAAAATGCACTGGACGATATCCCCATTATTTGGGCCTGTACGCCCGCGCGTGAAATGGGATATACCCTTGCTGAGCGCATGCTACAGCGCATTGGGCACGATGATGGTCATTCACGTAACTTAACGCTTTCCGCCCGTCTGGTGGTGGCAAAATAAAAAAGGCCCGATAAACACACGGTTATCGGGCCTGTTGTCACGCGTATTTACTGTTGCGGAATAGCCGGGGCATCCGGTTCGCCGAGAGAAGGCATACCGAACATGCCAACAAACTCATCCAGCGGCATTTTTTGTCCGTTTAACGTAACCTGGCCGTTTGCGTATTGCAGGCTGGAGCCGATGACGTTGTCCTGCATCGTTGTAATCCGGAACATCTGACCCATTGCCGCCAGGCCATTCACCTGTTGCTTCGCCAGATCGGCCGCTTGCTCCTGCTGATAGCCTTCAATTTTGGCAATCTGCGTCATGAACTCAGTCGCCATATCAACCGGAATCGTCAGCTTAGCATCCAGTGATTTGACCGAACGATCCACTTCCTGAGCCAGCGTTTGTGGTTCCTCAGTATTTGCTGTCGGATCTTTTAGCAGCAGTGACAGATTAAATGCAGTTTCACCTTTTGCATTTTTCCAGCTCAGCGGGGCAATGGTGATAACCGGCTCGCCTTTCATCAGAATCGGCAGCGCATTGAAGAAGGCTTCAGTGACTTTTTGCTGATAAAGCTCAGGATTTTGTACCACATCAATCTGCGCCATCAGCGCCTTGGTTTGGGCGCTATATTGCTGACTGAACTGGTGTAATGCTTCACCGTCAATCTGGCCAACTTTCAGCGTCAGTTTACCGCTACCCATATCCTGACCCTGCAATTTCAGACTGTTCAGCGTGTAATCCAACTGGCTGTTGACAGTTTTACCGTCGTTGATCAGATCGGATTTACCATCAATACCCATGCCTTCCAGAACCGCCAACTCTTTACCTTCGACGGAAATCGACAGTTTATCGAGTGACAATTTCTGGTCGCCTATGCGCTCACCAAAGCTGGCAATACTGCTGGAACCCTCAGTTTTCAGGTTATTGAAAGTCATTTGTACTTTCTGGTCATACTCGTTGACCGCATTGACCACGCCGCTTTGCGCATTGCCTGTCAGCGAGACAGCGTTACCTTCTTTGTCTGCTGTAAACTGGAATTCCCCGCCGCTGAAGGCTACTTTTTCGTCGCCTTTCTCATAGTTCAGTGGTTTGAGGGAGAGAGCGGAACGGGTATCGCCGCTGTAGCCGATTCGGGAATTAATGACAAATGGCGACTCACCTTTGGCAATATCAAACAGTGGTTTGGTAACGTCGTTATTGACCAGAGTCGTTTTCACGGAGGCCATAGCCGGGACCAGATTCAGTGATTTCAACTGAGCCAGCGGGAATGGACCGTGATCGACGGTTTCATTCAGGACGATACTTTGCCCCGGTTTTAGCCAGGAATCTGCCTGCCCGGCGATTGGTTTCACCACCAATTGCAGTTGGCTATTGAACACCCCGCGCTGGTAGTTTTGATAACTCAGTTCAATGCCCGCCTCAGGGGAGAAACGTTTTAACTGATCGTTTGCCTGTGTCACCATCTCGGCGAGATGCGTTTCAAGTTTCTTACCTGTGTACCAGGCGCCGCCCGTCCAGACGATACCCAGCGCAACCACCACACCCGCAGCTACCAGCGATTTTTTCATTTCGATATCCATAAAATAAAACCAGGCGTTTGAAGACGCCTGGAGGAGTGACATGTCTTTAACACACTACAGCTTAGCAAGAGTTGTTAAAAATATCAGTATCTTGCTATAGCTTGTTATAAACCCGGGCTAAACGACCTGCGCCACTGATGTTAACCGGCGATTCATTCGCGCCAATAAAGGCCGATTCACCCGGTCGCAGAACCAGACGTTGCTCGCCTTTGCTCAGCACGGCTTCACCCTCTATGCAGAACAAAATAGCCGCACTTTGCTGGCTGATATCTGCGCCACTGGTAGTAAGCTCATGCAGGGAGAACGCAAAATCATCAACCGGGATTGGGAAGTCCAGTTCACCATCAGATTCAACCGGCGTGGTCAGTAACTGGTTTGCTGGCTTGGCGACAAACTTCACGTTGGCGACCAGTTCCGGGATATCAATATATTTTGGCGTCAGTCCGGCACGCAGCACGTTGTCCGAGTTAGCCATCACCTCAAGCGCCACACCTTGCAGGTAAGCGTGCGGGGTTTCGGCAAATAAGAACATAGCCTCGCCTGGATTGAGTTTCACCACATTGAGCAGCAGCGGGGAGAAAAGCCCACTGTCGTTCGGGTAGACGTCAGCGATCAGACGGATGGTTTGCCAGGGTTCACCCTGCTGGCTGTTCAGCGCTGATTTCAGGATCGCCAACGCATGGGATTTCTCCTCATCCTGCATATTCAGCAAGCTGGCGAAAAGATAGCTCAGACGTTCCGCACTCGGCTCTTCCAGGAAATGTGCAATAGCCGGATGTGCGGCGGAAACGGGTTGTAACAATGCAACAATGTCAGAGAACTCGCGGAATGCGTTCATCGCCAGGAAAGGCGTCAAAGCAAATACCAGTTCTGGTTTGTGGTTAGGATCTTTGTAGTTGCGCTCGGCGGCATCCATCGGGATCCCCGCAGCGTTTTCTTTGGCAAATCCAATTTCAGAATTGTGCTTGTTAGGATGAACCTGAATCGAAAGCGGTTGAGCAGCACAGAGCACTTTAAACAGGAAGGGCAGTTCACCAAAACGTTGCGCTACGGCATCGCCTAGCAGTGCGGATTTATCGTGCTCGATAACGTCGCGCAGAGCAACCGTCTGACCGTCAGCGCCCAGAACCTGCGAACTGCTTTTCGGATGCGCGCCCATCCACAACTCAGCCATCGGTTGCTGAGTGGGGTTGGCAATGCCATAGAGTTCCGTTAACGCCGTTTTACTTCCCCAGGCGTAGTTCTGCACTGAGTTGATGAGTTTTTGCATTATCAAGCCCTGTTTCAATGTTGAATTTTCTACGGCTATTAAACCAAGAAACCCTGAGGGAAGTAACCTGCACATGTAAAAAGTCGTACTTGTCTCAGTTTTTGTTAAAAAAATGTGTAGGATATGGTGACTCGCTTTTAATACCCTGAGTAATTCCGGTTGCAGAAAGCTCTTCCTTCTACAACCGGATCTGCGGCAGGGAAGCAGGGCAATGGAACATCTGCCCAGAGAATAACCAGACCGAGCAGTAAGTGAGAGCACAATGTCAAACAAACCCTTTCATTATCAGCATCCTTTCCCCCTCAAAAAGGATGATACCGAATACTATCTGCTGACCAGCGACTATGTCTCTGTTGCCGAATTTGAAGGGCAGGAGATTGTTAAAGTTGCACCTCAAGCCTTAACCCTGCTGGCTCGTCAGGCCTTTCATGATGCGTCGTTTATGCTGCGTCCCGCACATCAACAGCAGGTAGCTGATATTCTGCGCGACCCGGAGGCCAGCGAAAACGACAAATATGTGGCCCTGCAATTCCTGCGTAACTCTGACATCGCGGCAAAAGGCATTTTGCCGACCTGTCAGGACACCGGAACTGCGATTATCGTGGGTAAAAAAGGTCAGCGTGTCTGGACCGGTGGGGGCGATGAGGAGGCGCTGGCACGAGGCGTCTATAACACCTACATCGAAGACAACCTGCGCTATTCACAAAACGCAGCGCTGGATATGTATAAAGAGGTGAACACCGGTACCAACCTGCCAGCACAAATCGATTTGTATACCGTCGACGGAGATGAATACAAATTCCTGTGTATTGCCAAAGGTGGTGGTTCGGCGAATAAAACCTATCTGTACCAGGAAACCAAAGCGCTGCTAACACCGGGCAAATTAAAAGATTACCTGGTTGAGAAAATGCGTACGTTGGGCACTGCGGCCTGTCCGCCTTATCACATCGCGTTCGTAATCGGTGGAACATCGGCAGAAGCCACGCTGAAAACGGTCAAACTGGCTTCTGCAAAATACTACGACGAATTGCCGACAGAAGGTAACGAACATGGTCAGGCATTCCGCGATGTAGAGCTGGAAAAAGAGCTGCTGATTGAGGCGCAGAATTTGGGGCTTGGCGCGCAGTTTGGCGGGAAGTACTTCGCGCATGATATCCGCGTGATCCGCCTGCCGCGTCACGGCGCGTCGTGTCCGGTTGGAATGGGCGTTTCTTGCTCAGCCGATCGAAATATCAAAGCCAAGATCAACCGTGAAGGTATCTGGATCGAAAAACTGGAACATCATCCTGGCAAATTTATACCGGAAGAGCTGCGCCAGGCGGGAGAGGGCGAAGCGGTGCGCGTTGACCTCAATCGTCCGATGAAAGAGATTCTGGCTCAGCTTTCCCAGTATCCGGTTTCCACGCGTCTGTCGCTCAACGGTACAATTATCGTTGGCCGTGATATTGCGCATGCGAAACTGAAAGAACGTCTGGATAACGGCGAAAGTTTGCCGCAGTATGTTAAAGATCACCCGATCTATTACGCAGGTCCGGCAAAAACGCCGGAAGGCTATGCCTCTGGTTCGCTGGGGCCAACCACTGCCGGACGTATGGACTCGTATGTTGACCAGCTTCAGGCCGCTGGTGGGAGCATGATTATGCTGGCGAAAGGCAATCGCAGCCAGCAGGTGACCGATGCTTGCCATAAACATGGCGGCTTCTATTTGGGCAGTATTGGCGGCCCCGCCGCGGTGCTGGCTCAGGGCAGTATCAAGAGCCTGGAGTGCGTGGAATACCCGGAACTCGGGATGGAAGCCATCTGGAAAATTGAAGTAGAAGATTTCCCGGCATTTATCCTGGTAGATGACAAAGGCAACGATTTCTTCAAGCAAATTCAGACGTCGCAGTGCGCACGCTGCGTTAAGTAACGTCAGCCGCCCTTCGGGGCGGTTTTTTTTACCGCACGAACCACCAAACGACAGCTTTATCCTCGTTAATACTCATAAGACCAATGCAAATGGGCAATGTCGAAACATAACCTAATCAACTGTTAATGTAAGGAGCAGGTAATGGTAACGGTACGCCGCGAGAATGATTCAATGGGGGCGATTGATGTTCCTGCCGATAAGCTTTGGGGCGCGCAAACCCAACGTTCGCTGGAGCATTTTCGTATCTCTACGGAGAAAATGCCGGTCTCGCTGATCCATGCGCTGGCGCTGACGAAACGCGCCGCGGCAAAGGTTAACCTGGATCTGGGGCTGCTGGCGGAGGATAAAGCCAGGGCTATTATGCAGGCTGCAGATGAGGTGTTGGCAGATAAACACCGCGATGAGTTTCCGCTGGCCATCTGGCAAACCGGCTCAGGCACGCAAAGCAATATGAATATGAACGAGGTGCTGGCAAACCGGGCCAGCGAATTGCTGGGCGGCGTGCGGGGGATGGAGCGAAAAGTACACCCCAACGATGATGTCAATAAAAGCCAAAGCTCGAACGATGTCTTCCCAACCGCAATGCACGTTGCCGCACTGCTGGCGCTGCGTAAATCTTTGATCCCACAATTAAATGTGTTGACAAAAACGCTCAGTGATAAGTCCCACGCTTTCGCCGATATCGTTAAAATTGGTCGTACACATCTGCAAGATGCAACTCCACTTACGCTTGGCCAGGAGATTTCCGGCTGGGTAGCAATGCTTGAACATAACCTCAGACACATTGAAAACAGTTTACCGCATGTGGCAGAACTGGCGTTGGGGGGAACCGCGGTAGGTACCGGACTGAACACTCATCCCGAATACGCCCGCCGGGTCGCGGATGAACTGCGGGTCATTACCTGCGCGCCGTTCGTTACCGCTCCGAATAAATTTGAAGCGCTGGCCACCTGCGATGCCCTGGTTCATGCCCACGGAGCGCTAAAAGGGCTGGCAGCGTCGCTGATGAAAATCGCCAACGATGTACGCTGGCTGGCATCTGGCCCGCGCTGTGGTATTGGCGAAATTTCAATTCCGGAAAACGAACCGGGCAGCTCGATCATGCCGGGTAAAGTCAATCCTACCCAGTGTGAAGCGCTGACCATGTTGTGCTGCCAGGTGATGGGTAACGATGTCGCCATCAATATGGGCGGGGCGTCAGGTAACTTTGAGCTCAACGTCTATCGACCGATGGTCATCCACAACTTCCTGCAGTCGGTACGCCTGCTGGCGGACGGTATGGAAAGCTTCAATGAACATTGCGCGACGGGAATCGAGCCCAACCGTGAACGAATAGATCAACTGCTCAATGAGTCGCTGATGCTGGTGACCGCGCTCAACACCCATATCGGTTACGATAAAGCGGCTGAAATTGCCAAAAAAGCGCATAAAGAAGGGCTGACGCTAAAAGCCTCCGCTCTGGCGCTGGGATATCTAACCGAAGCGGAGTTCGACAGCTGGGTACGTCCGGAGCTGATGGTTGGCAGCATGCGGCCAGGCAGTTAATCCGCAACGTACAGGTGCAGCCGGGGAATAATCAATCTCAACGGCTGCGCCTGAGGTTTAAAGCGATGCTGAACGTTATCGGCATCGTAATTCAGTAACTCGCCGATATCCGGTACGGTCATACCGTTGTCGTCATTAAGCAGTGCAATTAGTGGCGTCGGGCAGGCATATTGCACCTGTTTTTGCTCTCCTTTGTACCAGACTCGGGCAATAGGCTGCACTTTTACCGGCCTTTTAATTTTCAGGCGGGCCTGCTGCGGTAAGTCGGCGATATCCTGATATTCGTGTTCAAGCTTCGCCTGCCATTCTTCACGTGTCCAGGGATGTACGCTGCGCGGTGAGGTCAGGCTTTTTTCCAGTTGCTGCAGTACTTCATCACGTTTCAGGTTTTTAATAATGTGCTTGTTAGCCCAGCCGAATCGCAGGGTGGCAGGATCTCTGACAACGGTGAGCGTGCGATAGGCATTCAGTGTAATCAGCCCCGGCAGGTGGCGATGCACCCATTCGAAACGTGCTGCCGGCGCCAGCCCTGACTCTACTGTAACAATGCGCTCGAAGGTGGTTTTCAACTGGTTTATACGCTGGATTTGTTCTTCCAGAGCACATTGCGCCGCATTATCAACCTGGTAGCACAATACACCCGGCAGGCGGACGGCCGCTTTGCTGCTGCGGTTTTCGGACTGCTGCTGAATAAACAGGTGACGGTAATGGCGCAGTGCCAGCGCTTCAGCCTCTTTGCCTAAATGCTGCTTAACATCAATGCTCTGCAGAGGGGCATGCTCTGCCTCTTTGACCACTTCCGGTAACGAGAATACGCGGGCAATCAGCAGCGTCTGCTGCAACAGGTTTTCGTTCAGAAGCGCCAGTTCTTGTTCCATCTGGCGAAAGGTGCCGTTCAGGCGGTCAACGAGATCGTAACGGGCCATAGATTTACCATTTTAGTTACAACATACTTTTTTATAGCACAACATCTACCGCCTGGCCACCGAGCAGAATAGGTCAGGCAGCCGAAATTTCAGGAATGTTATGCCAGACGGGCCAACAGAAAGTAAACCGGGCGCCGCCAAGTTCACTTTCATCACAGACGACCGTCCCTCCCATAGCCAACGCTATTGAGTGGACGATGGCTAACCCAAGCCCACAACCCCCGGTCGCCCGGTCACGGCTGGGGTCAAGGCGTACAAACGGTTCAAAAACCTGTTCGCGAGCGTCTGGTGCAATACCGGGACCGTCGTCTTCCACTACCAGCGTGGCTTGATTGCCGTTCAGCAGCAGACTGGCTTGCACCGTTGACTGGCAATAGCGCAGGGCATTATTCAGCAAATTATCCAGGACCCGCTCCATCAGGCGCATATCCAACGCGCCGTAGTCGCCAGTTTCGAGATGACGTAATTGCACCGCACGGTCAGGATTTACGCTTTGCACATCCTCCAGATGGGTTGTCAACCAAGCAGGCAGGTCCGGTACGCTGAGTTTCAGTTCATTTTGCGGGCGATCCAGGCGGGCGTAGGTCAGTAACTCTTCGATCAACGCTTCCAGTTGGCCGATATCACGATTCAGCGCCTGAGATTCCTGCTCGGTGAGGTTATCACTCATTTCCAGCCGGTAACGTAAACGTACCAGCGGGGTACGAAGCTCATGGGCAATACCATCGATGAGCTGTTTTTTACTGGCGATCAGCGCATTGATATTGTCGGCCATTTGGTTAAACGCTACGCCCAGGCGCTCAAAGCTGGAACCGCTGTCAAAATGAAGGCGTTCACTCAGATGTCCTTCACCAAAACGTTGTGCGGCGGATTCGAGTCTGAGCATTTCCTGCCAGTGCGGGCGCATCCAGATCAGTACCGGGAAGGCCAGTGAGATAGCAATAAACGCCATCAGCGCGATGTCCAGCAAGCGCATTTGATGGAGAAAATAGAGGTAGGGAACCGGACCGACGGCCAGCACATAATGGCTGCGAGGAATGCGTTGAATGAAGGTGTATTGATCGTCAAGTGCCACAATATCGCCTTCGCGCAAACGCTGCATGGTTGGGGCATCCAGTGTGTACTTATTCAGCGGTTCAACGCGCAGGTCAAATGAAAGGTTTAAATCCATCTCCTTCAGCGTCTTACCCCAGTCGCGTGGCGGGATTTCGCGTAGTTCACTGCGCATCAGGTACAACGAGCTTTTCATCAAATCGTCGAGCGACTGTCTGCCTGCGCGTTCTGCGGTGAATTTGTATACCAGACCGACCAACAGGGTCATCACCAAAAAGCAGACAAACAGCAGGAGGTAAAACTGCACAAACAGTTTCTTCATAAAAAATCACCGAACGCTCAATAAGTTAGCGAGTGCACGTGTCCCACAGGGGAAAAGTGAGCACAGCGGTATCCGCCGATGCGTGGGTTCAGAAAGGTTCTCCGATCACCATCCGGCGTGCTTGTCCACGCAGAGTACACTGTATATCTCTTTTCTGCATTCTTATGGCTCCTACGGGCGCGGAATGACCTTTCGCTGGATCACGCATTGCTTTCTACGCTGTAAGTTAATCAAAATCGGGATGGGGTTGTTCTGGCGTATGTCACGACCGCACCTAAAAGGTTACTTCGTTTCTCAACGTAGATGGTGTTGTTATATTCGTAGTTACCTTCGGGATAGCAAATTCTTATGTTAGTCCCGAGATCCGGATCGTCAACATCAGCCCCCGAACAGCTTTTAGAACTTCCTGTAGCATAGACGTATGTTGCGGTATAGGACGAGGGGACACCTGGAATGAACCAGGTTATCGCCATAACCATGATCACTGAAAACAGCACCATGGCAATGCTGATGCCACCAAATAATTTCAGATAGGTTTGGAAGGGACTTTTTTTCATTATCCCATTACCTACCAGAAATAAGGTAATTAACAATGACACTGCCAGAGAAATAAGCATGAGGTATTTGGATGTGAGCGGGTAGAGAAATGTCGCTCTGTAAATCGTTACCTTCCACCAGTAAAAGAGAAATATTGCGCCGAGAGATGAGACGGTAACAAAAAACAAATATGGATATGAGTATTTTCTCATCCTTGTGACTCCAGAACAATTTCTCCATTTGGGTTTAATAAATTACCATTTGTTTTGAATAATGAAAACGGCTCTCTTGTTTGAATTGTTAGGTACGCCGCAGACCAGAGAATTTGCGCTATCTTTGGGGATATAGGCATAATAATAAAAGGGATATTCTCACCCGTGGCAGGGATGACTGACCTTGCGTATAATGCGTGCCGATACTTCCTGAAAAGTGCTGTGACTGAAAATATGAATCTCAATCGCTGTTGTTATTCGCTACTCATTTTCGCAGCGGTCGGCTGCATTTTCACCGCTTATCCTCTTGTTATATGGTTTCTACTCGCCAACGTTCTGACGCTGCTGTTATACGGCGTGGACAAAATGGCGGCACGCAAGGACTGGCGCAGAGTGCCGGAATCCACATTGCTGGTGTTTGGCGTTGTGGGCGGATGGGGCGGCGCGATAGCGGGTCAACAAATCTTTCGCCATAAAACACAAAAGCAGCCTTTCAAAACCTACTTTATTATCAGTGTGATAGTCAGTATTTCTGTGATGGGCGTGATTTATAAGTTCTATCCATTTTTACTTTCCTGAGCATGGTTGGTGAATAAACTGCCGGTTTTTTTGAGGCAGGAAATATATTTTTCACCTGAACGGCGCACAATTTCATCGGCATTTTACGTAATATCTTTACCTTCAAATGCGCCGTAAAGTTGCTTAAATTTCACTGTTCTCAGGCGTTGGATGATGTCGCTGACGGTGGCGGCTGGCAACGGTAGCATATTGGGGTAGCTCCACATAAATGAGACTGCATGGGCACCTGGTGTAACTTGAACGATGTCGCCAGAAAGCACCACGCCTTCGTCACGCGCCCAGTGCAGGACGCAGCCGCCAGCAAAGTGCCCGCCGAGACGTATCATCGTGACGTCACGGGTTAACTCAATGGTGTCGCCATCCCAGAATCTAATCCACGGGCTGTCACGCATTACCCACCTTCTGTCGCTGGCATGAAGGTAAATCGGCGCGTTAAATTCCGCAGCCCAGTCCTGCATGGTGGTGTAGTAATGAGGATGCGAAATCGCGATAGCCTTAAGGCCGCCAAGGGACGTTATTAGCGTTTTTGTGGCATCGTCGAGCGTGGCAATGCAGTCCCACAGAATATTTCCTTCTGGGGTACGCACAAGAAACGCGCGCTGATCAATTGCAAAATCAGGAACGGTGCGGATGCTGAGGAGGGTACTGTCGTGTTGCTTCCACTTATTTGTATGCGATGCACACAGGGTGTCAAAATCGATCCATTTCTGCCCGCTTGTGGGGACATATTGACGTTCATCCAGGCAGATACCGCAATGTTCCGGATGGGCGCCAGTTACCTCATAGGATGTTCCACAGGTTTTGCATAACGTGATCATCGTGTCCTCCTCATATACCGAACACAGTCAGCATGGCACACAGATACACAAGGATGTGCCTGTTAGTGCTCTACCCGATAAGTCAGTGATGATGGAAGTGGGGGTTGTGGCTCAACCAAAAGAAAACAGGAATAATGCCGACACGGATCTTTTTGATTACCATCTTCCAGAGCAAAATGAGGATATTGTTTGGAAAATCGTCTGTTCAACACCTGGCTCAACCGTTGGGGGCTCACTCCAGATGGTGAACCGTTTGAAACGCACACATCGCAGCTTTTGCCTGTGGTGGTGGTCAAGGACGGGCAGAAAGCCATACTAAAGATCACCGATGATGACAGTGAACGGATCGGCTGTGAACTCATGGTCTGGTGGAACGGAAATGGCGCAGCGAAAGTACTTGCTCATGCAGCAGGGGCGATTCTGCTGGAACGTGCGACAGGGACAGGGTCTTTAGCGGACATGTCCTGGACTGGCAACGATGCGCAGGCCTGTCGCATTATTTGCCATGCTGCCAGTAGACTCCATCTCTCCCGAAATGCGTCTACGCCTGCGTTAACGCCTCTGCACCATTGGTTTCGCGATCTGGCTCCTGCCGCGAAAAAGCATGGCGGTATCCTGACGCGTTGTGCTGCGGTGGCAAACGTACTGCTATCTTCACCCCATGATGCAGTCGTATTACATGGCGATCTACACCACGGCAATATTCTTGATTTCGGAACGAGAGGATGGCTGGCTATCGATCCCAAAGGGCTGGTGGGCGAGCGCGGCTTTGATTATGCCAATATCTTTACTAACCCCGATCTTGCCGAACCTACCAGACCTGTCGCCATTGAGCCTGAAAGATTCACGCAACGAGTCAACATTGTGTCTGAAATCGCCAGAATTGAACGGCAGCGTTTACTGATGTGGATTGTTGCCTGGTGTGGGTTGTCGTCCGTCTGGTTTCTGCAAGAGGGTGACAGCGCAACGGTACCTCTGCGTATTGCGGAGCTAGCGATGGCAGAACTTGCTTCAGGTGGTAATCAATTTTGATCTACGACACTGGGTTAGTAATTCTTAAGAGTTATCATTAGCCTGGTAAACGTTGTATTAATCAATTAATGAACGGCGGTGTGGTGTGTTGTTGAGCGAAAATTTGACAGGCCGGAAACAATGAACGCATTGTTTTCATTATTAAAAAAACGCCCGAATATTCTTTTGTTGATGGTCTTACTCATCGGGGCAAACATCGTAGCGTGGCTGTGGGCTTTCACCGCGTTTAGCAACAATACTTCCTTATTGGCACTGAGTCTGATTGCGTGGTGCTATGGTTTGCGCCATGCCGTTGATGCCGATCATATCGCCGCGATAGACAGCGCGACGCGTAAACTCATGCAGCAGAAAAAACGTGCCCTGACAACGGGGGCCTGGTTTTCTCTGGGACACTCTACCATTGTGGTGCTAGCCAGCATTGGCATTGCGCTAACTACCAGCGTGTTTAAGCAACATATGGCATGGTTTCAGAATGTCGGTGGTCTGATAGGAACTACGGTTTCTGCCGTATTTTTGCTGATTCTGGCTACCATCAATCTCATTATTTTCTGCCAGGTTTGGAAGGCATTCCGCCATCTTAAACGCACCGGTACTTACGATGGCACCACGGAAGACATTACAGTTTCAGGCCCTCTGAACTGGCTTTTCCGCTCAGCGTTTCGGCTGGTAGGTAAAGACTGGCATATGTATTTTGTCGGCTTTCTGTTTGGTCTGGGTTTTGATACCGCCACTGAAATTTCTCTGCTGGGAATTTCTGCTTCAAGCGCGTCCAGCGGCATGTCGATTTGGTCAATTCTCGTGTTCCCGGCGCTGTTTACCTGCGGTATGGCGTTAATTGATTGTCTCGACAGTATTCTGATGGTTGAGGCCTACGGATGGGCGTTCAATAAGCCGCAACGTAAGCTCTATTACAATATGACCATTACCGGGACTTCCGTGATTGTTGCGCTATTTATTGGCGGGCTGGAGGCGCTGGGACTTCTCTCTGACGCGTTTTCGCTTCAGGGGGGTTTGTGGGATACCGTCAGCAATTTGAGTGACCATATGGGGAATGTCGGTTTTGCGATTATTGGCGTCTTTATCGGCTGCTGGATTATCTCCGCCGTAAACTACCGTTGGAAAAAATACGACGGACTGACGTTTAGTTAGCTATCAATGTGACAGTGTAACGCCAGGTAATTAAGAGGGCCGATCAAAGTGACCGGCCCAGTTGGATTACTTCTGCGGCGCGTCGTCCCAGGCGTGCGGTGCGAACAGATAACCTTTGTTGCGTACCGTTTTGATTCGATAGGGTTCAGTCGCGTTATCGAGCAGTTTTTTGCGTAAGCGGGAAATCGCGACATCGACGCTGCGATCCATGCCGTCATAACTTACGCCACGCAAGTTTTTTAGCAACGCATCACGGTCCATAATCTGCCCGGCATGGGTTGCCAACTCCCACAGTAATTCAAAATCAGCGGTGGAAAGAGAGATTTGCTCGCCGCCGAGCAGCACGGAGCGGTTGGTGGGATCGATAGTGAGTGTGCCAAAGCGCAGCGTTGTGTGCGGTGTGATGGTTGCCGCTTGAATGCCTTTAGACTGTGCGGAGTGTTCATTCTGGCGCAGGTGCAGGCGCAGGCGAGCCAGCAGCACAGCTGGCGGCGTTGTCTTCAGGATATAGTCACAGGCGCCCATTTCCAGCGCCAGGATATGGTTCATGTCGCTGTCCAGCGAGGTGAGCAGAACAATCGGGCCTTGCCAGCGTCCGCGTAAATCGCGGCAGATAGTCATCCCGTCTTTGCCCGGCAGCATGATATCTAATAACACCAGATCGGGTTGAACGTGCAGGATTTTCTCCTCGGCCAAATCACCACGAGGTTCAAGGATAACCTCAATATCATGCCGGGCCAGATAGGCTGCAATCAGTGAGCCAACTTCGGGATCATCTTCAACAAATACGATGGTGTTCATATCATTCATTTTGAATATAAAACGCCAACATACACCGCCCCGGTTTTTCCTTCCATTAATCTTTTCTAAACAAGAACGCTTCCGTTATGCTAGAGGCTGATGTTATTGATGTGTTAAGGCAGAGTGATGGGACTCGTTATAAAAGCGGCGCTCGGTGCGCTGGTGGTGGTGTTGATAGGTTTGCTGGCGAAAACAAAGAATTACTATATTGCTGGATTAATTCCACTGTTCCCGACGTTTGCGTTGATTGCCCACTACATCGTGGCCAGTGAGCGTGGGATCGAGGCGTTACGTACAACCATTGTATTCAGTATGTGGTCGATTATTCCCTATTTTGTCTACCTTGTTTCACTGTGGTATTTCACCGGGTTTATGCGCTTACCTATCGCGCTCGGCGGTGCAGTAGTGTGCTGGAGCCTGAGCGCGTGGTTGCTGATCTTTTGTTGGATCAAACTGCACTAACGCAGATGGCGCCCACCATCAAGGGCAAAACTACGTCCGGTGACAAAACAACTGGTTAGTAGGTAGTCAATTAAATCAATGACCTCTTTTTCACCAGGCGCGGTTTTCATCAGTGATTTGTTTAGTGCCTGCTGGCGATACTCTGCATCGTCACCCTCGTTAAACAGGATAAGTGAGGGGGCAATCGCGTTCACTTTCACTTCCGGTGCCAGTTTGCGCGCGAACGAACGGGTCATATTATCCAGCGCCGCTTTGCTGGCAGCATAAGCAATGTGTTTGTCGCTGCCACGCTCCACAACATAATCCGTAAAATGGATGATGTCGCTGGCTGCGTGCCCATGACCGCGTAGCAATCCTTCCAGTGCGTGGTTGAGCAGGTATGGCGTATTGACGTGGATCTGCATCATACGTGACAGTACTTCGCTAAGCGGTGTGCCGGGTTTTTCGGCGACCCAGGCGCTGGCATTGTGCACAATGGCGCGCAAGCCATCCGTCTGCGCTTTGACCTCATCAGCAAAGGCCAGTACGCCTTCATCCGTGGAAAAGTCAGCCGGGATACAAATCGCGCCCGCTTCTCGCAGGCCGTCAATGGCAGGATAGTGAGTTCGGTAGCTGACGATAACTGGCTGTTTTTGGTTCAGAAAGTGCCATGCGACGGCGAGGCCGATACGACGACCACCTCCGGTGATAAGAATTGGCAAAGGAGGTTTTTTACCCATTGTTATACTCAGGCTCCGTTAAAAACAGCATCTTACAAGAGAAAGGGTGTAAGTGGTGTAGTGATCAGTACAAACTCATGTGTACACAGTAGCACACAGGAATAAAGTTGTTGGGTTTGTTACAGCATATTGATTTAGCGGCGAGCACATTTTAGTCGGGCTATAGTCGAAGGAGTAATAGAGAGAGGGGGATTAACGTAATAGAATGATTAGTCACTAAAAAAGGGAACCAGAAAACAGGCTCCCCATTGTAGCTACGTTTTCCTAAGCTCTCTCAGTTTATCCATTATTTTATTGAATTCTTCTGTGAACTTTCTGTGATCTCTTTCTTCTGCTTCTTGCATAATACGAGCGGCTTCAAGCCTTCTTGCTTCAATCAATCTTTGTTCTCGTTCTTTAATCTGAATCTTCAATCTCTGTTCAAATTCTGATATGTCGATAGAAGCAACAATCACCGGATTCTCTAAGAGTTGGTAGAGTGGGGAAAATAAATCTGAATACTGATCTACAGCGTCTTCTGGCGGTGGTGAACGATAGAAGGTTAAACCTTTTCTCCATCGTGATAGTTGTGCATAGTTCAGCTTAGGTTTCTTGCCTGTGCCTTCATACGCCTCTTTCACAGCATCTAACACAGCGGCAGGTTTTACGTCCTTGCTTATCTTTAACGCTTCTTTCATTCGGCGTTCTTGTGGCTGTGTGCTGTCTCCGAGTAAGATCAGATTTACGTTCTTCATTGTCTACCCTTAAATGATTAAGGGAGCATGATAATACACACAGCCTCTTGTGTTCAATCTGATGGCTTCCAATTAGGAAAGATAGCTATCATCATCTCTATTGCTTTCTGTTTTGCCCGTGTTGCAGCCTTCTCTGTAAAAGCTTTTAGTTCAGCTTGTGATTCTTCTTCGATACGTTCGACGATACCCGCAAAAATGGCTTTCTGATTGTCCTCAGAAGCGATAGAAGCAATAACCTGATTTTGTTGTTGTGACGCTCTCAGTTCCGCTGTGAGACGGGCAACTTCTTCCTTTAGCTTTTCTTCTGTGCTCTTACTGGGGGACTGCTGAAATCGTGCGGGAATTTCTCCGAGATCATCGGCGAAAAACTTGTTTAACCATCGTTCCTGTAAACGGCAACCCGCAGATGCATTTAACCATTTGAGGAAAAAGCGGAGATTTACATGACCTTCTTTTACAGCAAGGCGTAGCTTTTCTAATTCAATACTACGCTGAACAGAGACACCTGCTTCATTGTTTAGCTTCTTGAATGGTTCAAGATCAATAAGTTTTAGAAAATCTGCTGCTGTTAAAACTGACATAATTATTTCCTCTAAAAAGGCTGGATTGCTCCAGCCTCATTTAGTTTAGATATTCCAATACAAGATGACACTATCACCGAGTTTATCGTTATACACGGTAGTCGCTGGTGTGGCTGGGGTAATCGTTGATGCTGGAACAACGTGAACCACGACAGGAGGATTCACAGGCGTCGCAGGAGTCAGAGGAGTTACGGGTACAACGTGTACGACAACTGGAGTTGGTTGTGGTTGTGGCGGAGTGATATCGGTGATTGTTTTCACTTCACCCGTTTTCAGATTTTCTGCCTTCTCTGCATAGTGACTAGGGCCATATGCCCCAACAGTTGCTATGCCAAGTGAGTTGACTGAAGTTTCGATTGCATAACCATCTTCTTTAGCTACGCCCTTAGAGAAACCATACCCAACAGTCTCATTTCCAACATAACCACGAAGGTGAGTGATTGTGAGATCACCTTCTTTCACCATAACATTATGAGTACGCATGGTTGGTGCAATTACTGTTGATGCTACACGAGTCAGGTCAGCGTTTTTGAGCGCGTGGGTAGTTTTCACTGCGTTGGATACATCGTTGTATGCAGTGACTGTACCAATAGCTTCATCACCTTCTTTAGTGCCGTGAATCGACAGGCCGCCAACGCCTTCAACATAGCTATGGTCGGAGAAATGCGTTACATCACCGTTCGTCACGTCAACGGTGTGGGAACGCATTTCAGGCGAAACAACAGTTGATGCTGTTTTGGTCACACCATCACGAGTAACTGTTGAGGTACGAACCACACCTGTTTCTTGACTGATTGTGGTTGTCGCAGAATATTGTTCATTAACACCGTTATAGGCAATGTTTTTAGTGACGACACCATCTTTCACACTGATGGAACGTGTCGTGTTGTCAGCGATGGGGTGATCGCTCATATTGATGGAGCCTTTAGAGAATCCTGTGAAGCCACCACCTGCATTCATGCGCTCCGCAAAGTGACCACCAAACGAATGACCACTAAAAGCATGACCAATGTTACCACCATGGCCATGGCCACCAAAATTGTGACCGCCCATACCTCCATGGCCACCGTGACCATGAGCAAAAGCAGACATTGGAAGAACTATTAATACTGCAACCACTGATTTCTTAAACATTTTAATACTCCATTTAGGATTAATAGGGGGTGTCATCATTAATTCTTTATTTATCATTTTGTTTGTCCTTCAATGACTAAATACTGCCGACTACATAATTAATCGATGCAGTAACAGCTATTAATAAACCTTTTTTATTTCCGACATAATTGACGAGGGGAGTGTAGCTGGTGGGACCAGCGCACGGGTTGCATTATCATCAAACACAAATACCAACACAACCGCATGATAAACCCAACACAAGATAAAGCACAAATAGTTAATTGTGTGATGATTAATTGTTCTTTTGTTTATCCATGTATTATGATGTATGTGTGTTCGTTAATTGTTTCTTTTTTTATCTTTTATCAATATGAAAAGTGAACAAAGAATTGAGAAGGTTATGATGTGTTTCTGTATGTTATGTTGTGATTCATAAGAAGATAAAGTAGGTGATCGTGACTGACTGTTGCGCCGTAAAGCAGTTTGCGATTGTGAAGTGTAGAAAGAATAACTCGAACTCAATAGGGGGATCACACCTCGTGATGAGTCATCATCTGGAGAGCCGTGATAAGCGCTTCACACGCAGCAACAAATAGTGTGGGGGGCAAGCATGAAGGGAGAGCGAGAGCGATTATTTTCGATTAATCAGCGTTAACCATGATATCCCGATAGTCCTTTATCAGGATATTCATAGTCTGATATTTTCCGAAGCCAGCGATGGGTATAACGTTAGCCTATCAGCATCCAGGTAGCTGGCACAGCAGCAACAAGCAACAGGCCGATCAGCGCCATCTCCTGGCGTTTTAATACGTTTTCATGCGTGTGCGTTTTACGGGCATAAAGGAAAACCAACAGCCCTGGCGCATACAACACTACAGACAGCAGCAGATGCATCGGACCTGACGCATACAATAACCAGATGCCATAAATACTCGCGCCGATACCGACAGCCTTATGAATCGGACGGGTGGCAATTTTTAACAGAAATGCGCCGACCAGCAAATAGGGCACCAGAATCATCTCTGAGGCGATTGTCAGTAACGTATTGTAGTCGGAGCCTGTGAGCCAGATTAGCACAAGGCAGATTTGTACACAGATGTTGGTTAGCCACAGCGATGCCGATGGCGCACCCTGTGCATTCTGTCGCGCAAAAATACGCGGAAACGCTTTGTGCGTGGAGGCGAGGAACGGCACTTCCGCCGCCATAATCGTCCAGCTTAAATAGGCACCGCACACGGAAACAATCAGACCCGCGGCAATAATAATTTCGCCCCATGGCCCCATCATTTTAACCATCAGACCGGCCATTGATGGATTGCGGATCTCTGCCAGTTCTGGCCGCGCGACAACGCCGAGAGATAGCAGGGTGACTAACAGGTAAACGCCCAGTGCGGCGAGTACAGCTAACAGCGTGGCGCGACCAACATCGCGTTTATTTCTGGCGCGGGCAGATACCACCACCGCGCCTTCCACACCAATGAAAACCCACAGGGTGATGAGCATGGTGTTTTTGACCTGCTCCCAGACAGGCACGCCCAACGCGACGCCGGTAAAATCGAGAGTAAAGGTGTCGAGCTTAAACAGCATGAACGCCAGCACGATAAAGAGGCCTAGCGGCAATAGTTTTGCCAGAGTAGCGGCCAGGTTAATGCTGGCCGCGGTTTGTACTCCCCGCAACACCAGAAAATGGACTATCCATAACAGTACCGATGCGCCGACAATCGACTGCCAGGTATTACCGTCGCCGAACAGACGTAATTCCGGTGTGTCGGTAAAGAAACTGAGCGCAGAGAAGACGATAACCAGATACGAAACGTTAGCGATAACAGCGCACAGCCAGTATCCCCACGCAGAGCAGAAGCCAATCAACTCGCCGAAACCTTCACGTGCATAGGTGAAGATACCGCCGTCCAGTTCAGGACGGATACGCGTCAGGATCAGCATGGCAAAGGCGAGCAAAAGAATACCCGCACCGGTAATCGCCCAACCAATCAGTAATGCAGCCGGGCTGGCTACTGCCGCCATATTTTGTGGCAGACTGAAAACGCCAGCGCCGAGCATTGAGCTTAAAACCAGCGCGGTCAGTGCGCTCAGACCCAATTTCTTTTCCATTTGTATCCAGTTACAAAAACGAGAGTGAGAGAATAATTATTTTGGCAAACCGCATAAAAATGGTGAAAGCCACTAAGGCGCGGGATTTTACGGAGAGAAGAGAACGCATGCAATGGGGATAGAGAGATTTGTGACTAATAGTGTGAAAAGTTGTCTTAATACTGCTGTTTTTGTTTAGTCTGGAAACAGAACTGCACGAAATTATCAGGTCTACAAGGACTGTAGACCTGATATGGCATTGGGTATTACTTATACAGATCGGCGCTGATCGTCACGTTATTACCACGTTCTGACCACTGGCGGGTAATGTGATAGTACTTCGCGCCTTTCTTCGCTGCGCGTTTTGCTACCTGATAAGAGACTTCAGTCATGTTGCCGTAGTTTCCGGTGAACTTGATGCTGTCGAACGGTACCATCATGGCGGCGGTCGCTTTGTTCAGCTCTTCAACTTTGGTTCCATCCGGCAGCGTGACAGTGTAACGTCCGCCTTTGGTAGATTGCGTTTCGAAGAAGCGGCCGACTTCAGCACTCGGAGAAGCGGTAGTTGCTACGCCCGGGATCTCAACTTTCTTCGCGGCTTCGCCACCTGCTGCTAATGCGGCACGACCAGCATCTGAATCTGCTGGGATCGCATCAGGGCTTTGTACAATGCGTTTTTTCGCATCAGCTTTATAGATGAATGCAGTAATACGCTGGTTGCCGCCCTGGTTAGCATCGACCTGACGCACGATATAGAAGGAGTAAGCACCTTTCTCTTTCGCTGCTTTGGTGATGGCATCGTTTACTTCAGGCTGGCTACGGTAGAAACCTTGCACTGTAACGGTGTCGTAAGGTTCTATCAGAACTGCCTGATCTTTTGGCAATTCCATAACGCCGTTAATGACACGGTTTTTTGACGCTTCCGCTTTTTCAGCGTCGGCTTTATAGACGTCGGCAACAACGCGCCAGTTACCGCCGCTGCCAAAATCTGAGGTATCAACAACATAAAAGGAGGCTGCACCGTCTTTATCTGCACGGCGCGAAACGGCAGCAACCGCATCACCGATAGCATTAAAACGACCGGTGACCACAATGCGGTCATAGGGTTTCAGGGCAGCCGCTTGCTCCGGCGTCAATTCTGTCGCTGCATTTACAGAAAAAGCAGTCGCAGAAATTAGTGCGGACGCCAGGAGAGTGTTCTTAAGCTTCATAAAAATAATCCTTCGCCTTGCGCAAACCAGGTACTGGTATTGTTATTGACTAGAAACGTCGCTGATTATTGCATTTAAATTGTGTCAGTGTCTGCGTCATTTTTCACTCATCGTGTCACGTTAGGTAACAACAGCGATAACATTTTGTGATATGCCGAAAATTTCGGCGTTTGGTGACCAAAACTGATAAAGCAGTTGAATTTCATAAGTTAATTTAATGTTAATTAATTGTTTTTGGCAGGTAGGTAATCATGTTTTGCCGCTTCGCTTGAGCGAATTATCAGCCTTTGTGGGCTATTTTTAGGGCATTTTATCTGTCTGAGGTTCGATTCATCTCTATTTCGCGAATTTCATAATAAATACTGTTTTTTGGCGCTAGATCACAGGCGTCATTTTCAGTAGGTTATACAGAGTTTGTTACTGTTTTATTTTATTGAGGTAACACTGACCTCTTTCGAGAGTGCGCGCATGCCTCGTGCGAACATTGATAAACCATCATCATAATTACAGATGGAAGGGAACATTATGCGAATTGGCATACCAAGAGAACGGTTAACCAATGAAACCCGCGTTGCAGCCACGCCGAAGACGGTTGAGCAGCTGCTTAAACTGGGTTTCAGCGTCGCGGTTGAAAGCGGTGCAGGTCAACTGGCGAGTTTTGACGATAAGGCGTTTGTACAAGCAGGCGCAGAAATTGTTGATGGAAATGCAGTCTGGCAGTCAGAGATCATCCTGAAGGTCAATGCGCCGGAGGAGGCGGAAATTCCGTTACTCAATCCGGGCACGACGCTGGTGAGTTTTCTTTGGCCCGCGCAAAACCCTGAGCTGCTGCAAAAACTTGCAGAGCGCAACGTGACGGTCATGGCGATGGACTCCGTGCCGCGTATTTCGCGCGCACAGTCGCTGGATGCCTTAAGCTCGATGGCGAACATCGCCGGGTATCGCGCTATTGTTGAAGCTGCACATGAATTCGGTCGCTTCTTCACCGGCCAGATCACCGCCGCAGGCAAGGTTCCACCTGCCAAGGTCATGGTGATTGGTGCGGGTGTGGCAGGTCTTGCGGCGATCGGTGCGGCAAACAGCTTGGGCGCTATCGTGCGCGCTTTTGATACCCGTCCGGAAGTGAAGGAACAAGTGCAGAGTATGGGCGCAGAGTTCCTTGAACTGGACTTTAAAGAAGAAGCGGGCAGCGGCGATGGCTATGCCAAAGTGATGTCCGAAGCGTTCATCAAAGCTGAAATGGAACTCTTCGCTGCGCAGGCGAAAGACGTCGACATTATCGTTACCACAGCGCTGATTCCGGGCAAACCGGCCCCGAAACTGATCACCCGTGAAATGGTCGATTCGATGAAAGCGGGCAGCGTAATTGTCGATCTTGCCGCGCAAAACGGCGGTAACTGCGAATATACCGTGCCTAATCAGGTGAACACCACCGAGAACGGGGTGAAGGTTATCGGCTATACCGATCTGCCTGGCCGTTTGCCAACGCAATCTTCCCAGCTGTACGGCACAAACCTCGTCAACCTGCTCAAACTGTTGTGCAAAGAGAAAGACGGCAATATCACTGTCGATTTTGACGACGTGGTTGTGCGTGGTGTCACGGTGGTTCGTGATGGTGAAATCACCTGGCCTGCGCCGCCGATCCAGGTTTCTGCTCAGCCGCAGGCAGCGCCAAAAGCCGCACCTGCGCCGAAAGAAGAGAAAAAACCTGTCTCTCCGTGGCGCAAATATGCGCTGATGGCGCTGGTAGTGATTTTGTTTGGCTGGCTCGCCGACGTCGCGCCGAAAGAGTTCCTTGGTCACTTTACGGTGTTCGCGCTTTCCTGCGTGGTGGGTTACTACGTGGTCTGGAATGTGTCACATGCGTTGCATACTCCGCTGATGTCTGTGACTAACGCCATCTCGGGGATTATCGTGGTTGGGGCGTTATTGCAAATTGGCCAGGGTGGCTGGGTGAGTTTCCTGAGCTTTATCGCGGTGCTTATTGCCAGCATTAATATTTTCGGTGGCTTCACCGTGACTCAGCGCATGCTGAAAATGTTCCGGAAAAACTAAGGGGTAACATATGTCTGGAGGATTAGTTACAGCTGCATACATTGTTGCCGCGATCCTGTTTATTTTTAGTCTGGCGGGGCTTTCGAAACACGAAACCTCTCAGCAGGGTAACAACTACGGCATCGCCGGGATGGCGATTGCGCTGATTGCCACGATTTTTGGTCCGGATACCGGCAACGTTGCGTGGATCCTGGTAGCAATGATCATCGGCGGCGCGATTGGTATTCGTCTGGCGAAGAAAGTCGAAATGACCGAGATGCCGGAGCTGGTGGCGATTCTGCACAGCTTCGTTGGTCTGGCTGCGGTACTGGTGGGTTTCAACAGCTACCTGTATCACGATACGGGCCTGGAGCCGATTCTGGTGAACATTCACCTGACGGAAGTGTTCCTGGGTATCTTCATCGGTGCGGTGACCTTTACCGGTTCTGTGGTGGCCTTTGGCAAACTGCGCGGCAAGATCTCCTCTAAACCGCTGATGCTGCCGAATCGTCACAAAATGAACCTGGCGGCGCTGGTTGTTTCTTTCCTGCTGCTGGTGGTGTTTGTTCGTACCGAAAGCGTGGGCCTGCAGGTTCTGGCACTGCTGGTGATGACCATTATTGCACTGGCCTTTGGCTGGCATCTGGTGGCCTCCATCGGCGGTGCGGATATGCCGGTTGTCGTTTCAATGCTTAACTCCTATTCAGGATGGGCGGCGGCGGCAGCGGGCTTCATGCTGAGCAACGATCTGCTGATCGTTACCGGTGCGCTGGTCGGTTCTTCTGGTGCGATCCTGTCTTACATTATGTGTAAGGCGATGAACCGTTCATTTTTCAGCGTTATTGCGGGTGGCTTTGGTTCTGACGGTTCTTCTACCGGGTCTGATGAAGAAGTGGGTGAACATCGTGAGATTACTGCGGAAGACACAGCAGAAATGCTGAAGAACTCGCACTCCGTGATCATCACCCCGGGCTACGGCATGGCAGTGGCTCAGGCACAGTATCCGGTCGCGGAAATCACTGAGAAACTTCGCGCGCGCGGCATCAAAGTGCGTTTTGGTATTCACCCGGTAGCAGGGCGCTTGCCAGGTCATATGAACGTGCTGCTGGCGGAAGCCAAAGTACCTTATGACATCGTGCTGGAAATGGATGAGATCAACGATGATTTCGCCGATACCGATACCGTGCTGGTCATTGGTGCCAACGACACGGTAAACCCGGCGGCGCAGGATGACCCGCGCAGCCCGATCGCCGGCATGCCGGTGCTGGAAGTGTGGAAAGCGCAGAACGTAATTGTGTTCAAACGTTCAATGAACACCGGCTATGCAGGTGTGCAGAACCCGCTGTTCTTTAAAGACAACACCCATATGCTGTTTGGCGATGCCAAAGCCAGCGTGGATGCGATCCTGAAAGCGCTGTAATTGCCAGTAAAAGTAAGACGGCCTCTGCGGAGGCCGTTTTTTTTATACATCCAGTTTACGCTGGGTGATCCATTCCACACGAGCCGGATCGCGATGCGAGAAGAACGCGCTGGTTCCGCTGTCCATCGCGGCAATTTGCGTCATCTCTTCCGCCGTTAGGGCAAAGTCCAGCACCTGAATATTCTCGGCCATCCGCGTTTTACGCACGGTTTTCGCCAGCGAAATAATCCCACGTTGATAAATCCAACGCAGCACGACTTGACCAACGCTTTTGCCATATTTTTCACCAATAGCCGCTAAGACTGGGTTCTGAAACAGGTCATTGCGTCCTTCAGCGAACGGTGCCCAGGCTTGCGGTTGAATATTCCGGCTCTGCATCCAGGCCACGGCATGCGGCTGCTGATGAAAAGGATTCACCTCAATCTGGTTAACGGCTGGAATAATGCGATTGAAAGCGATTAAATCCGCCAGACGATCCGGATGAAAGTTACTCACGCCAATCGCGCGGATTTTCCCTTCTTCATATAATTCTTCCATCGCGCGCCAGGCACCGTGTACATCGCCATAGGGCTGATGAATCAAATAAAGGTCAATATAATCCAGTTGAAGCCGTTGCAGAGAACGTGCGAATTGCGCCTTTGCGCCTGCATAGTTGGTATCCTGTAACCACAGTTTGGTAGTCACAAAAAGCGCCTCGCGGGGGACTCCGCTTTGCTTAAGAGCATTGCCGACCTGAGTTTCATTCTGGTAGGAGGCAGCGGTATCAATCAGGCGATATCCTGTATCAATGGCATCCCGTACGGCTTGCTCACATTCGCTGGCATCAGTCATTTGATAAACGCCAAATCCGAGCAGGGGCATCTCAACACCGTTATTCAGAACTGTTGTATTCATTGGGTTCTCCTGAGCATCATCGTTGCATTGGCTGCAGATTAGCAAATCTGTGTTGATACGATTAGTCTGTGAAATTCGCATGGACCTATGAGTAGAATTCATTTCTGAAAGGTAATTGTTGGAAGTCAGTCACAAAATATGACGCATATGATTTCACCATTCATGATCTCAGTTCATAAACTCATGCGGTTTTAACCGTCTAATCACGGCAATACGTTGTCTATATACTGCGACCTGACTTTTTAGAACATGACAGGGCACTATGCGTACACGTGAACATGCCTCACCGGTAACTACCGCAAGCCAGACCGGTCTTACTTTTATTCTGATCCTCAGTGGCCTGATGGCCTTTACATCGCTTTCTACCGATATTTATCTTCCAGCAATGCCGACGATGGCCGAGGATTTACATGGCAATGTTGAGCTGACGATTACTGGTTTCTTAATTGGTTTTACTATCGCACAGTTGATTTGGGGGCCGATTAGCGATCATATGGGACGGCGCAAGCCGCTGTTTATCGGCATGGTGCTATTTATCATTGGTTCCGCAGGGTGTGCGCTGTCTACAAGTATCACGCAAATTGTTTTCTGGCGGGTATTTCAGGCGCTTGGAGCCTGTACCGGGCCTATGCTGGCGCGAGCGATGATCCGCGATCTCTTTGCACGTACTCGTGCGGCGCAAATGCTCTCGACCCTGGTGTTGGTTATGGCGATTGCGCCAATCGCCGGACCGTTGATTGGCGGGCAAATTATTCGCCTGAGCACCTGGCACTCTATTTTTTGGCTACTGGTAGTGATTGGTGCGCTGATGTTTATCTCCCTAAACTGGCTGCCCGAAACATTGCCGGAAGATAAACGGGTGAAAGCCTCTTTGGCTGGCGCATTTCGTAATTACCGCTCGTTGTTAACGAATGGGCGTTTTATGCGCTATACCCTGAGCCTGACGTTTTATTACGTCGGTGCGTACGCGTTTATTACCGGGTCACCGTTTGTTTATATTAGCTATTACCATGTTGATCCACAGCATTACGGCTGGTTGTTTGCGCTAAACATTATCGGTGTTATGGCGATGAGCGTGGTTAACCGTCGTCTGGTTCAACGACATGCTCTGGAACAACTGCTGAAATATGCGACGATGCTGGCGGCGCTGGCCGCAGTGGCGCTTGCACTGCTGGTTAAACTGGAGTCAGGCGGAATTGTTGCCATTATCGTTTCCATTTTTCTGCTGTTCTCGATGAATGGCATTATTGCCGCGACATCGACTGCTGCGGCGTTGGACGCGGTACCGAACATTGCGGGTTCAGCTTCGGCGCTGATTGGCGCGTTGCAATATGGCAGCGGTATTATCTCATCGTTGCTGCTGGCCGCCTTCAGTGATGGCACGCCCTGGACCATGGCGTGGATAATAGCGCTATTTACGCTGTTAAGTGCCGTTTTGGCTTTCCGCGTGAAACGATAAAGGAAATGCCCCGTAATGGCGGGGCGAAAACTCATTCTTTGTTCAGATCGCTAAGCAGCACGGCAATGCTTTGACCGCCGTTGGTTTGCTCAAGCGCGATTTTCACGATGATGGTCAGCGGCACAGAAAGCAGCATCCCCACGGGACCGAGCAACCAGCCCCAGAAGATTAACGACAGAAATACCACCAGCGTAGACAGCCCCAGCCCGCGGCCCATGATCCGCGGCTCGAGGATATTCCCGAATACCAGGTTGATGACCAGATAGCCTGCCAGAACCACCAGCGCATCGTAAAGACCGCTGAATGCCAGCACCTGAGCGATAGGGGGAATGGCTGCCAATACAGAACCGATATTAGGGATGTAGTTCAGGGCGAAGGCCAGTAATCCCCAGACAAAGGCAAAGCGCACATCCAATGCAGCAAGCATGCCCCAGGCGACCAACCCGGTCACAATGCTGATTGCCGTTTTAAGCACCAGATAGTGGGAGACGCTGTCGATGGCGCGTTGAATCGCCGCCATACCTTCAATGGGGCGACTCATCATTTGTTTGAGTTTGTTGGGCAGTTGCGGTACTTCCAGCAGCATAAAAACTACCGTCAGTAGCAGTAAAAATATCGATGACATAGCATTTGAAAGCTGCGCCAGTAAATTGGTCACCAGCGTCATTGCCGCATTCGGATCGATATATTTGACGAGCTCGTCCACGGAAACGCCGATCCCTGCGCGTTGTAACCATGGTTCAAGATTTTTCAGTGGGATAACCAGTGAAGAGCGATATTGCGGTAGCGTTCGAGCAAGTTCATTTAAGGATGTACCTAAATACGCCAACAGCAGCACCATTAACATTACAATAATAACGATAAGCAATGACACCGCAATTACGCGCGGTATGCGAAGCTTGACCATCCGCTGCACCACGGGATTGAGCACAACGGCTATAAATAACGCCAGAATAAAGGGGACGATGATATCTGCGGCAAAGCGAATACCGCTCAGGATGATAACCAGCATGCCCAGCATAATGACTATTTTTAGACCGTTAAGCGTGATGATCGGTTTCGCCATGTGTATTCCCGCATTTTTCATTTTTGAATCTGCATAATAATGTGATTTGCGTCGAGCCGTTATAACAAAAATCAAACGGGGCAGGTAAAGAAGTGAAAAGACTTTGAGTTCGTCTTGAAGCTATGATACAAATCATCTGTGTTTAACTACCGAGGACAATTATCATCCGCGATGATGAGAAGCAACACTGCGGATAATTGTAATATTATGGACAATATGTTCAGGATGTTTTTGCGTTTACCTACACTTCTTCGTACCTCCTCCACTTTCTTGCTTGCGGGTGAGCAACACTGGCGCAACGCGCTTTAGTCCCTTCTTCTGCCTGAGCTGGCGCTGTGCGCTGAGCTAACTATTTTTTTTTTTGGTTTACTGCATGCAGTAGGCCTAAAGGACTATATTCTCAAGCAGGAGAAGCATCATGTTTTACTGGATATTATTAGGTCTGGCCATCGCGGCTGAAATTACTGGTACGCTGTCAATGAAATGGGCAAGCGTTGGCCATGGTAATTCAGGCTTTATTTTAATGCTGGTAATGATCGCCTTATCATATATTTTTCTTAGTTTCGCTGTTAAAAAAATTGCCCTTGGTGTGGCCTATGCCTTGTGGGAAGGTATCGGTATTTTATTTATTACGCTGTTTAGTGTGTTGTTATTTGACGAAACCTTGTCCACGATGAAAGTGGCTGGACTGGTCTCGCTGGTATTAGGCATTGTGCTGATTAAGTCTGGTACTCGAAAACCTGCCAAAACGAGCAAAGAGGTGACCCATGCAGCAGTTTGAGTGGGTTCATGGTGCCTGGCTTGGCATGGCCATCGTGCTGGAAATAGTCGCTAACGTCTTTTTGAAATTTTCTGATGGATTTCGCCGCAAGGTTTATGGCGTGCTGTCGCTGGCTGCCGTGTTAGCGGCCTTTAGCGCGCTGTCGCAGGCGGTAAAAGGTATTGACCTTTCTGTTGCCTACGCTTTGTGGGGCGGGTTTGGGATTGCCGCGACGTTAGCGGCTGGTTGGGTGTTGTTTGGTCAGCGCCTGAATAATAAAGGCTGGATCGGCGTGGCGCTGCTGCTGGCCGGAATGGTGATGATTAAACTTGCCTGATATCCGTGCTGCCCGTTAATGCGGGCAGCATATGTTACTCCTGCGCCAACTCCTCCAGCTTATCGCGAAAACCGGTCACGGATATGGCGCGATTATCGGCTCGCCAGCGATCTTTCGCTGCCGGAGCGGAGCTTTGTACGCCAATCAACTGCCAGCCTGAATCTGTCTTCAGCATCAACGGTGAACCGCTGTCGCCCGGGAGCGTGTCGCACTGGTGCGACAAGACGGTATTCTGCGCCCAGCCGGTCACCACGCAATCCTGATGGGTGTACAAATCGTCCAGATGATCTTCCGGATAGCCCGACTGTGTGACTTTGCGATCGGCGGTTTTCAACGCCGCGGTTAACGCCGCTTTATCACCTTCAAATAATGGTAGGGGCGTGATTCCGGAAGGCGGGTAACGCAGCAGCACCAGACCAAAATCCCACGGGGCTGCTGATGGCGGAACAATCCAGCCATCGCCATCTGCTTTCAAACGCTTACCGAGTGAGGGATCAACCCGTCCTTCGATTCCATGGATTTCATAGCGCCAGACACCCTTTTTCGACACAAAGCGTAACGCGACGGCTTTATCCGGTTTGCCTTTCGGTGGAGCGAGCAAGCAGTGTCCGGCAGTCAGGGCCAGATGCGGTGAAATGAGCGTGGCGGTACACAGATTACCACTGGCGGTTTCCAGTTGTCCGATAGCGTCCCACGGTGATTGCGTTGGGTCCGTTACTTTCGTGCGATCGTCATGACCAAAAAACAGCGTTTTTATGCTTTCTGCTTCAGCGGTGGTCGTTGCTGGCTGATCCGCATGCGCAACAACAGGAAAAAAACAAATTGAGCCCAGTAATACAGCAATGGTTTTATGCATATCACACTCTGGTGGGGAATTATGATTATAAACAGCAAACCCTCAGTTAATACTATAGACGGGACGGCGAGAAAGTGGGAGTAAAATCAGATAACTACACTCAGGAAAGATAAAAATGCATGGCAATAAGGGCGCAAATTATCAGAGTAATAAGAATGAACTCAAAGCGGTAATGTGACACCATTTTACCCTCCGAAAGGCGGCGCTACATCAGGTTGATCTAGCGCCGTATGCTATGGCGTGGGGGACGCCATAGTGACTACAAATGCGTTATGCTGCAGGTTGAGCTGCTGGTTTAGCGGTGTCGTGTTTTACGGCTTTTTTGATGTGTTTTTTAGCGGCCTGAGCTTTCTGCTCTGGTGCTTTTTGTTCTGCTGCTGGCTTGGTTGCTGCTTTTTTGGTGTGTTTTTTAGCAGCCTGAGCTTTCTGCTCTGGCGCTTTTTGTTCTACAGCCGGTTTAGTGGTGGATTTTTTAGCGTGTTTCTTGGCAGCCTGCGCTTTCTGCGGCGCTGCTTTGTGCTGTTTTTTATGATGCGTGGTTTTTGCCGGCGCTGCTTTGGTGGTTGCAGCAGCAGTCGGAGCGGTAGTAGCAGTTGTTTCAGCAGCAAAAGCAGCAGAAGACAGACCCATAGCAGCGGCAACAACCAGAGCTAATACTTTTTTCATTCTCATACCCTCGATTTGGTTTTTCATTCAACCCCACTGCGGGGCCGTTGAAATAACTATATCGCTGTAAACACAGGGCTTCCGTGAGTCATTGGTTTCGGCGTGTAACGATATGTACAATGACTCACGGTATGAGATTACAAATAGCGGGCTTCCAGATGAGAACGGAAATAACGGCTGCTGAGCGGCTCTCCGGTCGCCTGGGTAATAAGCTGTTCAGTAGTAAAGCGGCTGCCATGCTGCCAGATATTCTGACGTAACCAGTCAAACAGAGCACCAAACTCACCTTGGGCAATAGACTGATTCAAATCAGGCAATGCGCGGTTAGCGGCACTGAACAACTGCGCTGCATACATGGCGCCTAAGGTATAGGAAGGGAAGTAGCCAAAGCCGCCGTCAGTCCAGTGAATATCCTGCATACAACCGTTACGGTAGTTTCCGATCGTTGACAGCCCCAGCCAGGCCTGCATTTTCTCGTTCCACAATGCCGGGATATCATCCACTTCAATATCGCCATTAATAAGCGCACGTTCGATTTCATAACGCAGGATCACGTGAGCGGGATAGCTTACCTCATCGGCATCAACACGGATAAACCCGGGTTTGACCTGCTGGTTCCAGGCGATGAAATTGCTTTCTTCAAACGCTGCCTGATCGCCAAAGTGGCGCGTTACAGCCGGAATCAACCGCATCAGAAAGGCTTTACTGCGTCCCAGTTGCATCTCAAAGAACAGACTCTGGGACTCATGAATGGCGGTTGAGCGTGCCAGAGCAATAGGTTGCCCAGACCAGCTGCGTGGCAGGTTTTGCTCATAGCGCGCATGACCGGTTTCATGGATCACGCCAAACAGCGCGCTGAGTAATTCGTTTTCATCATAGCGGGTGGTAATGCGAACATCTTCTGGTACGCCGCCACAGAAAGGATGTGCACTGATATCCAGCCGACCAGCGGTAAAGTCGAAACCTAGCTGTGCCATTGTTTCAAGACCCAGCTCTCGCTGTACAGCTGTTGGGAAGGGACCTACCGGGGCGATGAGCGACTGCTGAGACTGCTTTGCCACCACCTTGTTTAGCAGATCGGGCAGCCAGCTTTTAACGTCTGCGAAAAGGACATCCAACTGAGCGCTGGTCATTCCTGGTTCAAAGATGTCCAGTAGCGCGTCATACGGCGAACAACCTTTAGCTTCTGCGCGCAGTAGGGCTTCTTCGCGGCTGTACTTCACAACTTCTTTCAGGTTATCGGAAAATCCTTCCCAGTCATTAGCTGGTCGCTGGCTACGCCAGGCATGCTCACAGCGGCTTCCCGCAAGAGATTTTGCTTCTACCAACGATTCGGGCAACAAGGATGCCTGGTGATGCAATCGCGACATTTCGCGCAGGTTCGCCTGTTCTACATCGTTGAGATCTTCCTGTTGCGCTGCGGCGATCCACATTGCCACTTTCGGATCGGTTAACAGTTGGTGCTCAAGCACGCTCAGCTCGGCCAGCGCTTCGCCTCGGGCTTTACTGCCTCCTGGCGGCATCATGGTAAACATGTCCCAACTGGCGATTGCCGAGAGGTGGGAGAAGCGAGAGAGCCGCTGGAACGTGCGGGTGAGCTGATGGTAATTATCATTGTTACTCATTTTTTGTTCTCGTTCTGTTTAGGTGTGGTTAAGAAGTTTACCGTGATTCACTCACTTTTCATAAACACACCTTTGTACCCGGTTTTCCGCAACAGCTTTTTATAGCGAAAAGCCAGCAGAACCACAAAACAGATGGCGTAGATAATAGGGAGCGGTGATAATACTTTTACCGACCACAGATAATGCAGCGGTAGCAAAATGGCGGCCAGGTAGACGTAGTTGTGCAATGTTTGCCAGCGTTTGCCCATTTTACGCTGAGCGGCTTGTGTCGAGGTCAACGCCAACAGGAATAAGATAATCCAACCGGCCATACCCAGCATTAGCCATGGGCGTGAAACCAGTTCACGACCCAACAATCCCAGGTTTTGTATACCCAGTTCCAGCAGAGCATAGCTGGTTATATGCAGTGTGGCCCAGGCAAAGCACCATAAACCTAACAACCGCCGGGTACGAAACAACAAAGGCTGTTTTGCATAGCGCGCAAGCGGCGATACCAGCAGGGTAGCCAGCAAAAACTTCAGCGCGGTAATGCCCGTAAAGTGCTGGATATCTTTTCCCGGGTCGGCACCCAACCCGCCATGCTGCGCGGCCCAGAAGAGCCATAGCAGGGGTAAAAAACCGGCGAGATGCAGCAGCACTTTCAGGCCGGTTATCTGTTTTGCGTTCAACCTCACTTAAAAATACTCCCGTAGATCCATGCCCTGATATAACGATGCCACCTCATCGGCATAACCATTAAAAGGTAACGTGGGCTGTCGCTGCACATCAAGAATGCCACCCGAACCGATAAAACGCTCAGTAGCCTGAGACCAACGAGGGTGATCGACCTGCGGATTTACGTTGGCGTAAAAACCGTATTCATTCGGTGCTGACATATTCCAGGTCGTCGGCGGCTGCTCACGCGTCAGCTTAATACTGACGATTGATTTAATGCCCTTGAAGCCGTACTTCCAGGGTACAGTCAGACGTATTGGCGCACCGTTTTGCGGCGGCAATGCTTTGCCATATACGCCTACGGTGAGAAGTGTGAGCGGGTGCATAGCCTCATCCAACCGCAGACCTTCGACATAGGGATATTTCAACCCACCGCCAATAAAGCGGTCTTTCTGACCCGGCATTTCATCAGGGGCGTAGCGTGTTTCAAAAGCGACGTATTTGGCGTGACTGGTTGGCTCAACCAGCGCCAGTAATTTATGCAACGGAAAACCCACCCACGGCACAACCATTGACCAGGCCTCAACGCAACGCATCCGATAAATACGCTCTTCTAATGGAAAGCGTGTGGTCAGCGCATTATGATCCAAGGTTAACGGTTTGTTGACCTCACCGCTGATGGTTAACGTCCAGGGATCGGTTTTCAGGCTACCGGCATTGGCCGCAGGATCGGCTTTATCCAGACCAAATTCGTAGAAATTGTTGTAGCCCGTCACCTTGTCTTCTGGCGTCAGTGACAGGCTGTTTTGCCAGCGTTCGGGCTTTGTGAACTCAAGCGCTTTGCCTGCGGGTGCGGGTGGACGATCGTTGCCTTTAAACCAATCCAGCAAATTAGCCTGTGTAGGGGAGGACAGCGTGGCCGCAGCCGCACCTATCCCTAGAGCTTTGAGGATCTGTCGTCGTTGCATAAAAAATACTGACTCGGCTGTAACATCTGCTTCCCGAAGTGGACGTTTTTTTAGCATGACTTTTCCTTCTTATTTTCATGTTAAGGAAAACAAAGCGACGTTTCCCTGTTGATGTCTGACGTGTCTGTAACGACATACTGCTCGCATGCGTATCCCTGGATCCTCACGAAAAGTTAAAAATTTTGTGATAACTTCCGCCCCTTGCCTGAGGTAAGCTTTCAGCACGACGAGAGGGGGATGACACTGATGGCAGGCGCGAAAAAGATATTTTTGGTGGAAGATGACAGCGATATTGCCTCACTTTTGCAGCTTAGCCTGAAGGATGAGGGTTACGAGATTGTTCATGAGGCAGACGGAGCTCGTGCGCTTGAACAACTGGAGAAACACGTCTGGGATGCCGTTATCCTCGATCTGATGCTGCCGGGTGTCGACGGGCTGGAGATTTGTCGTCGCATTCGCCAAATGAGTTTTTATTTGCCCGTCATTATCATCAGCGCCCGCACCAGTGAAACGCACCGTGTATTGGGGCTGGAAATGGGTGCCGATGATTATCTGGCCAAACCTTTCTCGGTGCTGGAGTTGATGGCCCGGGTAAAGGCATTGTTTCGTCGTCAGGAAGCGATGAGTCAGAACCTACGTATGGAGGCGGGGATTATCACCGTTCATGGCGTAGAGATTGACCCATTAGCCCGGGAAGTCCGGCTGCATGGTAAATCCCTCGATTTAACGCCGCGCGAATTCGATCTGCTCTATTTTTTCGCCCGTCATCCAGGCGAGGTCTTTTCGCGTCAGGCGCTGTTAGATCAGGTGTGGGGCTACCAGCATGAAGGGTATGAGCATACGGTGAACAGTCATATTAATCGCCTGCGGACCAAAATTGAAAAGGATGCTGCCGAGCCGGAAATTATTCTCACGGTTTGGGGACGAGGCTATAAGCTTGCTGCGGTTAACGCGGAGCATCAGCCATGATTTATCGCCTGTCGCTGAGCCAGCGTCTGACCCTCGTCTTTACCGCCATTATGCTGATTTGTGCGGTTACCGTCAGTGTTGTCCAGATTCGCAGCAGTAAACAGTATGGTGACGCCATGGTGCAAAGGCTCTCACTGGAGCTGGCGAGCAAGATTGTCAAAAGTGAGTCGCTTATTGATACCAGCGGGCAGATTAATCGCCAGACCTTAAAAGGATTGTTTAATCACCTGATGACGCTCAACCCCAGCGTGGAGCTGTATCTGGTTTCACCATCAGGTGAAATACTTGCTGATGCCGCACCGCCGGGGCATATCCAGCGGCAGAAAATTAGCGTACAGCCGATACAGGATTTCCTTAACTCAGATGCGTTGCCCGTCTATGGCAACGATCCGCGTAGCAGCCAGCAAAAGGTATTCAGCGCCGCGCCAGTTTTATATAACGGTGAGCTACATGGCTATTTGTACATTATTCTGCAGGGCGAAGATCTGAATATGCTGGCGAATACCGCCTGGCAAAAAACGCTCTGGAATACCGTGGCCTGGACGTTAATACTGGTTTTATTAGCCGGTGGAATTGCAGGTTTTCTGGTGTGGCGATGGGTGACGAATCCAGTGAAAAGGCTAACCGGACAGGTGGTAAAACTGGAGAAGGACAGTATTACCGTCATCAAACAATTGGCACAAAAAAATCCCGAACCGGTACCGGAGAATGAAATAGCACTGCTGAACAATGCGTTTATCGAGTTAGCGCAGAAAATTGCCCAGCAGTGGGATTTATTAGCAGACAGCGATCGTCAGCGCAGAGAGTTTATTGCCAATATTTCGCACGATTTACGCACGCCGTTGACTTCACTGTTGGGATATCTGGAAATGCTGTCGCTGAAAGCCGATACGATGACGCCGGAGGAAAACCGGCATTATCTTAGCATCGCGCTGCGCCAGGGGCATAAAGTTCGCCATCTGTCACAACAGCTGTTTGAGCTGGCAAGGCTGGAGCATGGCGGTATAAAACCGCAGCGTGAACGTTTTGCTATTGGTGAATTGATCCAGGATGTGGCACAGAAATTTGATCTCCCTGTTGCCACGCGTCATTTGCAGTTGCACCTTGACGTAACGGGGCCGTTACCACTGGTGAATGCCGATTTATCGATGATAGAAAGAGTCGTGACGAATTTGCTGGATAACGCTATCCGTCATACGCCTGACGGAGGCGAAGTGCGGCTAAAAGTCTGGCGTGATGAAGACCGTTTATTCGCCGAAGTGCAGGACAGTGGGCCAGGGGTAGAAGAAGCTGTGCGAAAAGTATTGTTTCAGCGCCCGACCGCGTTAATTCCCCGTGAGCAGCGGGCCGAGCGCGGCGGCCTGGGCTTACTGATCGTGCGTAGAATGCTCGAACTGCATGGAGGGGATATCCATTTGGTTAGCTCAACGGCAGGGGCCTGCTTCCGTTTCTCGTTGCCGCTGGCGGATTCTCCTCTGAGTAGTTGACGGTGAAGTTCCGGAGTAAAGAGGGTTTGGCATTGTACTCATGGGCATTGCGTAAAAGTTGGTAGGTTGTCAGTGATAATGAGAATTTTTATCATGCATGGGTAATTCATCAACTTATCTTCGATGAGCGCAAGGAGATCGTATGTCACAGGATGCCGACAACCTGTATATCGCCAGGACTAAAGCAGTTGCTGGCTGCTTTTCAATGTTTTTACTGATGTTTGGCCTCACGTTTACCCCGTTGTTTTTCCCCGCGAGTCAGGACCTGCTTGCCAAAGGGCTACTTTTTCCGCTGTTGTTTGCTTTGGAATTTGTTGTGCTGGTTCCGCTGTATTATTTCTTCTTTAGAAAAAGAGAGGGGCTGGGCAAAGGCATTTTCAACGCCAGGTGGTTTACCATTTTGTTTGCGGCGCTGCTTTTTATTCAGCTTATCCTGCCATTGGTTTTGGGGCTTAGACAAACTGAAGCGTGGGTGACCAGCCAAATATCCTTAAGTAGTTATGCGTTGTGGTTATCTACGTTGACCCTGATATTTATCGCGCCAGTTTATGAAGAAATTGTTTTCAGAGGCTGTTTATTCAACGCGTTCCAGTACTGGTTCAATAATAAAACCTGGCTGTCGTCAGTGGTGGTATCGGTCATTTTTGCCATCATGCATACGCAGTATGTGGATCTACGCACGTTGCTGATGTTGTTTCTTGTGTCGCAGGTGTTGATCCTGGCCAGACTGAAAAGCAACGGTCTGTTGATGCCAATTATGCTGCATATAGTGATGAACGGGACGGTTATTGCTCTGCAAATGGGAGCCCAGACGTTACTGCCTGATTCATAAAGGTGATGCCCGGAACCCGGGCATCACGGATTATACGTGCAGACGATGGTGCAAACGCGCACCGACCAGCAACGCCAACACCAGCATCAGGGCGATAAATCCGCCCACGCCGTTCCAGCCATAGCTGTGCCAGAACACACCGCCCAGCGTACCGGCAATACTGGATCCCAGATAATAGCTGAACAGATACAGGGAAGAAGCCTGGCCTTTAGCGCGTTTTGCTCGTGGTCCAATCCAACTGCTTGCTACGGAGTGCGCGGCAAAGAACCCGGCTGAAAAGAGCAGCATCCCGGCGAAGATCAGCCATAGCGATGTGAACAGGGTCATTAAAAGTCCAACCAGCATCACGCCTGTTGAAAAGAGCATTACCGGGCCACGGCCATAACGAGTGGTCATAGAACCCGCCTTTGGCGAACTCCATGTCCCGGTCAGATACGCCACAGATAACAAACCTACAACCGCCTGGCTGAGCTCCCACGGGGAGAGCATCAGGCGGTAGCCGATATAATTAAACAGCGTGACAAACGATCCCATCAGTAAAAAACCTTCCGCAAACAGCAGCGGCAAACCTTTGTCGCGCCAGTGCAAGCGGAAGTTGATAAACAACGTTTTCGGGCGCAGCGACGTTGGTCTGAAATGACGAGATTCCGGCAGGATTTTCCAGAACATCAGCGCAGAGGCAAGGGCAAAACAGCCGATCGCCGCCAGCGCGATACGCCAGTTAAAAAAGTCGGTAAACACGCCGCTGATCAAGCGACCACTCATTCCGCCAATTGAGTTACCGCTGATATACAGGCCCATTGAGAAGGCGACGAAACTGGGATGAATTTCTTCACTCAGATAGGTCATCCCTACCGCTGCGACGCCGCTCAGTGAAAGTCCTATCAGAGCACGCATGATTAAAATACCGTGCCAGCTGGTCATCATCGTTGAAAGCAGCGTACAACAAGAGGCGAGCAGCAGCGCGGTAACCATCACCGGCTTGCGGCCAATAGCATCTGAAAGTGGGCCGGTAAACAGTAACCCTATCGCCAGCATCGCCGTCGAGATGGAAAGCGAGATACTGCTGCTTGCGGGAGAGACCCCAAACTCGTGCGAGAGCACTGGCAGTATGGGTTGTACGCAATAGAGGAGGGCAAAAGTCGCCAGTCCGGCGGAAAACAGCGCCAGCGTGACGCGCATAAATGGGGATGTTCCGCGTTTGATAAATCCATCCGGCGGGGTAACTATCTGTTCATCAACATCGCTTGTTGGCGCGGTATCGACAGTTGTTGTACGGCTCACTTGAAATCCTTGCTCATTCAATTACGTCTACAGGACCAGCCTTAAGAGTATGAAAATCACAATATTCTGTCTAATATATTAATAATCTCAAATAATATTTTAAAAATATGAATATCGAACTGCGTCATTTACGTTACTTTGTGGCCGTTGCCGAAGAGTTGCATTTTGGTCGGGCGGCGGCGCGGTTAAACATTTCGCAACCGCCGCTAAGTCAGCAGATCCAGATCCTTGAACAGCAGGTTGGCGCCCGGTTACTTGCCCGAACTAACCGTAGCGTGGCACTGACCTCTGCCGGAAAGCAGTTTCTGGCGGACAGTCGGCAGATCCTCGGGCTGGTTAATGAAGCCGCCGCCAGGGCTGAGCGTTTGCATCTGGGAGAAGCAGGGGAATTGCGTATCGGCTTTACGTCGTCCGCGCCGTTTATCAAAGCGGTTTCAGATACGTTATCGCTGTTTCGCCAAAGCTACCCGGCAGTGCATATGCAAACCCGTGAAATGAACACGCGTGAGCAAATTGCCCCGCTCAATGAAGGAACGCTGGATTTGGGACTTCTGCGTAATACGCAGCTTCCGGAAACGCTGGAGCGTGAAATCATTCTGCATGAACCACTGATGGCAATGATCCCACGTGCGCATCCGTTGGCGCAAAAACCCGTGGTCACGTTGGCCGAACTGGCGAATGAGCCATTTGTCTTTTTTGACCCCCATGTGGGGACAGGGTTGTATGACGATATTCTGGGCCTGATGCGTCGCTATGGACTGAAACCGACGATTGCGCAGGAGGTTGGCGAGGCGATGACTATCATTGGGCTGGTGGCCGCAGGATTAGGGGTTTCTATACTTCCTGCTTCTTTTAAACGGGTGCAACTGTATGAAATGTGTTGGATCCCGATAGCGGAAGAAGATGCTGTCTCGGAAATGTGGTTAGTGTGGCCAAAGCATCATGAGCAAAGTCACGCCGCGCAACGCTTTCGCGAGCAGCTTCTGGCGGCCGTTCAGAGCGGTTAATTTAGTTTAAAAATGGGCGAAAATGTGCAGTAAATCACAAGGCTAAGTAAAAAGTTGACGGAAGCCATTGAAGTGCTTCACCATAGCCCGCAGATTATTTCGGAGCGCGAAAATAAAGGGAGTAAGTGGTGGTTGCTGATAGTCAGCCTGGGCATATCGATCAAATTAAGCAGACCAATGCGGGTGCGGTTTATCGCCTGATTGATCAGCTGGGTCCGGTATCGCGTATTGATCTCTCCCGCCTGGCACAATTGGCGCCTGCCAGCATTACCAAAATTGTCCGCGAAATGCTCGAAGCGCATCTGGTGCAAGAGCTGGAAATTAAGGAAGCGGGTAGCCGTGGTCGTCCGGCCGTTGGGCTGGTTGTCGAAACGGAGGCCTGGCACTACTTATCCATTCGTATCAGTCGTGGCGAGATTTTTCTGGCGCTACGCGATCTGAGCAGCAAGCTGGTGGTTGAAGATTGTCTTGAAATGGCGCTGGTCAGCGAAACACCGTTGCTGGATCGCGTGATAACCCAGGTCGATCAGTTTTTCATCCGCCACCAGCAAAAGCTGGAGCGCTTAACCTCCATCGCCATCACCTTACCCGGCATTATTGATACTGAAAACGGTATCGTTCATCGCATGCCATTTTACGAAGATGTCAAAGAGATGCCGTTGGGCGAAGCGCTTGAGAACCATACCGGCGTGCCGGTGTATATTCAGCACGATATCAGCGCCTGGACGATGGCCGAGGCGCTTTTTGGCGCATCGCGCGGTGCGCGCGACGTCATTCAGGTGGTGATCGATCATAACGTGGGTGCAGGGGTGATCACTGACGGCCATTTGCTGCATGCAGGCAGCAGTAGCCTGGTGGAGATTGGTCATACGCAGGTCGATCCCTACGGTAAACGCTGCTATTGCGGCAACCATGGTTGTCTGGAAACAATCGCCAGTGTCGACAGCGTGCTCGAATTGGCGCAGGTGCGCCTGAAGCAGTCAATGAGTTCTTCTCTACATGGGCAACCGTTAACGGTAGACGCGCTGTGTCTGGCGGCCATGCAGGGTGATTTATTGGCGAAAGATATCATTAGCGGCGTTGGGACCCACGTCGGTCGAATTCTTGCCATCATGGTGAATTTGTTCAATCCGCAAAAGATATTGATTGGGTCTCCGCTCAGTAAAGCGGCAGATATCTTGTTCCCAACCATCGCGGACAGCATTCGTCAGCAGGCGCTTCCGGCTTACAGTCAGCATATTGTCGTTGAAAGTACGCAGTTTACCAATCAGGGGACGATGGCGGGTGCGGCACTCGTGAAGGACGCGATGTATAACGGTTCTTTGTTGATTCGTCTATTACAGGGTTAACATTTTTTAACTGTTGTACGAAAAATTGCGCTATCTCAAGCTGATCCTGGTCGTCATACCTTAGACTTTCTCCACTGTTTTATTTTCCTGACTTATATTTTCAAAGCATAACGGTGGAGTTAGTGATGCTGAAGCGTTTCTTTATTACAGGTACAGACACTTCTGTTGGGAAGACCGTGGTTTCCCGCGCATTACTACAAGCGTTAGCGTCAGGGGGTAAAAGCGTTGCGGGTTACAAACCAGTAGCCAAAGGCAGCAAAGAGACGCCCGAAGGTCTGCGCAACAAAGATGCACTGGTGCTGCAAAGTGTGTCATCTATCGAGCTGCCCTATGAGGCAATTAACCCAATTGCGTTAAGCGAAGATGAAAGTAGCGTGGCGCATAGTGGTCCGGTCAATTACACCCTGTTATCCAACGGTCTCGCAAGCCTTAGCGAAAAAGTCGATCACGTCGTCGTGGAAGGCACCGGAGGCTGGCGGAGCTTGATGAACGATCTGCGTCCGTTATCGGAGTGGGTGGTGCAGGAACAACTGCCGGTGCTGATGGTAGTGGGTATCCAGGAAGGCTGTATTAACCATGCGATCCTCACCGCGCAGGCGATTGCCAGCGACGGACTGCCGCTGATTGGCTGGATTGCGAATCGCATTAACCCGGGGCTGGCACATTATGCGGAAATCATTGATGTGCTGGGTAAAAAATTACCTGCACCGCTGATCGGTGAACTGCCTTATCTGCCTCGTGCAGAGCAGCGTGAACTGTCTCAGTACATCCGCCTGTCAATGCTCGGCAGCGTGCTGTCGGTAGATAGAGTCGTGGCGTAACGTACGCGACAGCACCGACGCCAGGACACAGGCGATCAGTAATCCGGGGAGCAGGCGATACTCCCCGGTCATTTCACAAACCATCAGCGTCGACATTATTGGCGCATGCGTGGTAGCCGCCAGCAGCGTGGCCATCCCCGTTAATCCCAGTAAAATAGCTATCTCATCCGAGCCTGGAAGCCATAATCCCCATACCTGGCCCAGCAGCATGCCCACAGACAGACCGACAAACAGCGTTGGCGTAAACACGCCACCTGGCGCACCGGAACCACTGCTGGCAAGCACCGCCAGTAATTTGCAGATAAAAATCCCGCTAACCACGGCCAGCAGCGGTGGTGAAAGTAAATATGACTGCACCACGCTGTAGCCATTACCCCAGACCGTAGGCGTGAGCAATGAAAGCAGGCCAACGATCAACCCGCCAAGCGCCAGTTGCCACGGTGGCGAGAGTTTTAAGCGCAAAAATACATTATGGCTGGCGGTCATCAACCACATGAAGAGCGGTCCGCAGATGCCAGCAGCCAGACCGGTGCTGACAATCATAACGTATTCCAGAGCATGTAATTCCCGCGACAGGTGCACGGTATACAGCAGCGCATTGCTGTCGCTAAGCAGATTGGTGGTGAGTAATGCGACTACGGCGGACACCACTACCGGTCCCAGTGAGGCGAGGATCAGCGTGCCAAACAATACTTCGGCAATAAATAAACTGCCCGCCAGCGGGGCATGATAGGCTCCAGCCATACCTGCAGCGGCGCCGCAGGCAATCCATAACTTCCATTCTGTACGCGGGGTAAAGCGTTGAGCAAAGCAGGAGGCCGCCAGCGCCGCCAGTAAAATCATGGCACCTTCACGTCCGATGGCGCTCCCGCTGGCAACCACCAGTAACGATGCCAGCGATTTCACCAGGCTTGCACTGACGTCAAATTGTCCGTCGGTTTGCAGGGCTTCCATATAATCAGTGGGAGCCTGCGGACGTAAACGGTTAAATTTTTGCCAGCCCCACAGTAGTAATCCAGCCGCCAGACCGCCGAGTGCAGGTGTCAGCATACGCCTTAAGGGCGAAAGGTTTGTCGCTGCGTTGACCAGACTCCCTGTGTTGTTGCTCAGAAACAACCATTCGAGAAGTAGCATGGCATGACGAAATCCTGCGACGGCCAGCGCAGCAAGGACGCCAATCAACGCGGCGATCAGCAGGCGGCGGAACATGGCACGCAGGTCAGGGTAAGCATGTAAATGATGCATGAGTGGCCAGACTGGAAAATTCAGACGCTCTATTTTGCGGCTATTAGGTAACAGAAGCAAAAGCTCAGCGTGCGCAACAGGATGCACCACAGGCAGGACGCATCCTACCTGTGACGAAACTAACGGAACAAAGGCTTATCGGCTACCGGGATCAGTAACTGTGATTGCCACTGTGCCAGCGTCAGGCGCGCCAGCTCACCAAGCGCCTGGTAGAACGGGTGATCGGCTTTTTCGATAAACACATTAAGAAAGCGTGATGACCATGGGAACAGATGCCAGGCCAGCAGTTGCTCGCACTCGGTGTGGCGTTCGTTCTCGGCAAGCCAGGCCGTCAGCAGCAGCAGGGAACCAAAATGATCTTCTGGCTCATTTTGCTGCATGGCAAACTGGATGCCGTTGTCCCGCATCCACTGACGTAATGCCAGCGTGGAGTCGCCAAACAACACGTTTTCACGATCCAGCCAGACGGATCCCCATGGCGGAGAAGGGAGCGCATAAGGTCCAACAAACAGACGTTGCCAGGCCTGCGGGAGAGACTCATCGGCCTCAGCCTGAAACTGAGCGACTAACGGCGAAAGCGTTGTCTTTTCAAGCGGCCACTGCGCCTGCCAGCCATAGGTTCTTAACGCACTGACCAGTGCCGAAGCTTCCGCACTGTCTGGGGCATAGTAAAATAGCGCGCCGAGCACGCGCGCTGCGGTAGAAAAGTTGTCACGTTGTGAAAAATGGGTCATGCAAACAATCCTGAACAGTGCGGGTTGCCCCGCACCCGAAAGTTAACCTGCGACAGCCATTCCGACTGTCATATGTAAACCGTAAAACAAACCGCGGCCAATGATTTCACCGACAAGCACCAGAATTAACCCGAGCGCCAACCCGCCAACGGACGGTCCTTTGCGACGGATCAACGGACATATCCAGCAACCCAGACCCGCGGCCAGCAGCAGGACTCGCCAGACCTGTAAACTGCCGTAGTCGGGAACCAGTGCGCTGGCGGATTGTACCGAACTGTGGATCTCGCCGAGTGACAGTCCCTGCAGCACAATAACGGCCACCGTAACCAGCAGAGCCAATACGCTGATACCGGCGAATCTGGCGGCGTTAAAAGAAACGCCTGCAGCACGCAGCAGCAGAGCGGCAAATAGCGGTCCACTGAGCAGCATCGTCATGAAAAACGCCAGTGTAGTATAGCCGTTATACCAGGTTGGGACGGTGTCTATCTGGTAGACGTTGGTCATCGCAAAGACAAATACCAGGCCCAGCAGCATGCTCAATAGCATCCAGATTTTACCTAACGCTGCGGGCATTTTACCGAGAAACGCCACCAGCCACCACAGGCCACCGACGGCGAAAAACAGCGAACCGCTGGCGATTTCGTTACTTAGCGCCGATGCGCCAATTCTGTTCAGCGAGTTAAACGCGCGCAGCGGCGAACCTAAATGCATAACCGAGGCGAGAAAGGCGATGCCCATTACCAGCCAGAGAAAAAACATACTGCGAACGATACGTTGTTTTGCCAACTCGTCTTTAGCGGTCAGCCAGCCGTAACCACTGACGATCAGCGCCCCGCCTACGCACTGGCCCAGCACCGTAAACAGTACCAGCGGCCATTCATGCCATCCATTTCCCATTTTACACCTCCTTTGGATTAGCCAGAAAACCCGTGGTATCCCCGGTCGGGCGGCAATTGGCGTTTGGTTTGATCACAATATTTGGTTTGGTGAAGTGCGCACCCGGCAGCGGGGCGACGGCAACCAGTTCACCATGTTTTTTGCGCAGTTCGTCGATGGGGCCAAAATCCAGCGCACGCAGCGGACAGGACTCGACGCAGATGGGCTTTTTGCCGTCTGCCACACGATCATGGCAGCCATCACACTTGGTCATATGTCCTTTTGCAGCATTGTACTGTGGCGCACCGTACGGGCAGGCCATATGACAGTAGCGACAGCCAATGCACACGTCTTCATCGACCACCACAAAACCATCCTCACGCTTATGCATCGCACCACTTGGACAAACCTTGGTGCAGGCCGGATCCTCGCAGTGGTTACAGGAGATTGAAAGATAGTAGGCAAAAACGTTCTGGTGCCAGACGCCGTTGTCTTCCTGCCAGTCACCACCTGCGTATTCGTAAATCCGCCGGAAACTGACGTCAGGGGTGAGGTCTTTGTAGTCTTTGCAGGCCAGCTCGCAGGTTTTGCACCCGGTGCAACGACTGGAATCAATAAAAAATCCATACTGAGTTGTCATGGGTTAGTCCTTAAACCTTCTCGATCTCGACCAGATTAGTGTGCTGTGGGTTGCCTTTTGCCAGCGGTGAAGGGCGCTGTGTTGTCAGCGTATTGACGCAGGCGCCATGGTCAATTTTGTCGCCGGCCATATCGGCATCGTGCCATGCACCCTGGCCCATTGCGCTGACGCCAGGCAGGATCCGTGGCGTCACTTTGGCCGGAATACGTACTTCCCCGCGGTCGTTAAAGACCCGCACCATATCGCCATTTGCAATACCACGCTTTTGGGCATCGACGGGATTGATCCACACTTCCTGACGACAGGACGCCTGCAGAACATCGATATTGCCGTAGCTGGAGTGCGTACGGGATTTGTAATGGAAGCCAAACAACTGCAGCGGAAATGCGCTGCGTTTGGGATCGTCCCACCCTTCAAACGTGGAGGCGTAGACGGGAAGTGGGCTAATTACTTCATCCTTCTGCAACTCCCATGTGTTGGCAATTTTCGCCAGCCGGCTGGAGTAAATTTCAATCTTTCCAGACGGTGTTTTGAGCGGATTGGCCTGCGGATCGTCGCGGAATTTTTTATAAGCGACAAAATGCCCGTTAGGATCTTTGCGTTTATAGATCCCCATTTTTTTCAGCTCGTCATAAGAAGGGAGCGCGGGGTCCTTGGCCAGCATTTTTGCATACAGATACTGGAGCCACTGTTCCTGAGTACGGCCTTCCGTAAACCGTTGATAGATATCATTGCCAAGGCGTTTGGCGACTTCGCTCATTATCCAGTAGATCGGTTTGCGTTCGAACTTCGGTGACGTCGCGGGTTGAATAAAAATGAGGTATCCCATGTTGCCCGCATAGTCGTTAGGAATGATGTCTTCCTGTTCGACGGTCATTAGGTCCGGCAGCAGGATATCGGCATATTTCGCCGAGGAGGTCATGAAGTTTTCGATGACCACTATCATTTCGCATTTCGTATCATCCTGAAGGATCTCATGCGTTTTATTGATATCTGAGTGCTGATTAGTAATGGTGTTGCCCGCGTAGTTCCAGATAGACTCCACTGTCAGACGGATGGACGGACTTGAAGTAGTTGACTCAACGCTACTTAAGGTCCTGATATGACTGACATTAACCATGACAACACTGTATATCCATCCAGTTCTTTCTCTGGGTCTCCCTATCTGTATGGGCAAGTCTACACCCCAAGTCCTGACACAAGGCTGACACAAATCAATCTACTCGGCGTAGCTAAGCCTCAGTTAGTCCGTAGAGCCAATGGTCGATATACTATCCGCTTCAGACTCAAGGGACAGACCACACCGTTTCTTTCAGTATCGACCCGCAGCACAGACAGGAGAGTAGCCACAATGCGTCAGAGAGAGCTTGCAGCCACAGCTAAGGCCTTCATGTTGGATAGACCTGAAGTCTCGCTACAGGAGCTTACAGAGCACCTCCGGTCTATGGCTGAGCAGTTCCTGACAGACGCTAGTGACGATTACTGGAATGGACTTGAGGTCGCTACTTTGGTGGACGAGAAGTCCAACCTGAAGGAGCTAGCCGCTACGCAAGCCTTAAGTCTGGACCAGCAGAAGGGCATAAGGTTAGCGCTTGAAGTCCTGACCGCAGCACAGCAGAGGGTAGACACTGGTGATACCTCTGGTCTGATTAAGCTGATTGATGATAATAACCATACTGATTACTCAACTATAGGCGACTCTACGTCAATTCTGAAGAATGAGCAGGGGGATAGACCAGTAGTTTTCACACAGGAGCGCCAACCTGAGGTCACTATCTGTAGTTTTTCTGAGCTAGTGTCCTCGCTGCTGGCTGAGAAGGTCCAGACCCTGAAGTCCTCCAGCTACAAGGACCTCTCGTCCTCACTGAATACCGTCTCTCGGTTCTTACCTGAAGACATGGACCTGATGTCCCGCTCTGAGTGGCTGGCTGTCAGGGACGCTATGCTGGCTTCTGAGGTGAGACCGTCGACGATTAACAAGCTGCTGACTAAGGCGAAGATGTGTCTTGACTACGGTCTGATGAATGGGCAACTTGAGGGCCGCAACCCTATTGAACGGATGAAGCTGACCAAGGATATCGACTCCAAGCGCAGAGCGTTCACAGACGAGGAGCTGGAGAGACTTCTGGTCCGTGTTGAGGCTGAGTATCAGTTCACACGACACACGGCTCACACGACCTCTGAGGCCCGTAGATGGGCGTCTCTGGTGTCTGTAGTTACTGGCGCTCGGTCTGCTGAGGTCTGCCACCTGACTAAACGTGACATTGTAACCTTAGACAATGGACTGGTCTGTATCGACATCAACGAAGATGGGGACGGTAAGTCTGTGAAGAACAAGCATTCAGTCCGACTTGTGCCGTTGACCGATGGGGCCTGTGGTCTTGACCTGAAGTCCTTCCTCGAATGGGTAGACATGCAGCCTGACGAGGGTCCTCTCTTCGGGATGACTCCAAGCGCATACTCTAGCTGGTTTAACTCTAGGGTCCTGACTGAGGCCCTAGGAGACTCTCAGGATGTCTCTCTCCACAGTCTGAGGCATTGGCTGGCGACCCGCATGAAAGAGCGTGGAGTCAATCTGGTGGATGCTCAGGGCATCTTAGGCCATAGCAGTCAGTCCATTACGTATGACCTGTACGGGAAAGGACATGCAGTCCAGAGACTGGCTGAGGTGCTGAAGACAGCTTTACTTTAAGTAGGGAGACCCAAGGTGGGAGACCATAGATAGCTATGGTTTGTGCCTTGGGTCACTGAAGTCTGACTGAAGTTATGGAGGGTGATATTAATCATAATCCCTCCTGACTGTAGGTCCACTGGTTCGCCTTCGGCTGCCTGACCCTAAGTCTGTCTGTGGTCTTATTTAAACTGCGTCCTAAACTCAGGCCCCTCCAACTTTCCATTAGCTTTCAGTATCTTACAATAATCCCTCACCTTCGGAAGTTTGGGCTCAGACCCTTAACTATCACCCTAGGAGAGACACGCCTGTCCTCCATCTAACCGAAACCGCTGCTACCCACTGCAAGTAGCCAACCTTAAGAGGAGGCCCATCCATGGCTATTACAATTCAATGCTACTCAGAGTCCGACAATGAGGCCTTCTTCGGTGGAGACCTCGACCATGAGCAGCTACCAGCGCCGACCTATGATGAACCTAAGGCCCGTACAGGTAAGCCGCCTGTGGTCATCGACAATCGGTCTGTGAGGCTGTGGCTGATTGAAACAGGATGTCTATCCTATTCACAGCTTGCTGAGGCCTACCCATGGGCAGACGATGTGTTTACAGGGCTGTCACGTCCTTCAGGTCTCTCTAACAGCGGGGGACTCCCGGTCTCCAAGGCCTACCTGTTCGCTGCCTTATATGGCACCAACGATATCTTCTCCCGCAATACTGACATCTCCTACACGGCAATCACGGGTCGCTCCCCGTCTCCTCGCTACCTACGCCACGTTAACTCTGTACTTCAGGCTACCTCTGTGAACATGAAGAAGGTGCTCTGTGATAAAGGGATGATGGAATAAGCACTCACTATAGGGGACCAGACCCTAAACTATCACTATAGGGAGACCTGCTTCCGCCTCTGAGTCTGATGCGTCAGAACATGCGAGCATCTGGTCAACCGACATTAAGTATCTCTCCTAAGTAATCAAGGCCCGTGACCGCCTCTGTCAGACCTCCTGTATGACCTCCAGCTCGTTAGCGTTCTTCAGTCATCTGTTAGTAGCTCGTCTACTCACTACTCATTGGCTTAAGTTTATCACCGCTCACCATCTGGAAGTCCTTACAGCTCGTCCTGACATGCGGTCCCGCCTTTATACATATGGAGACACGCTAGTTATCTAGTAGCCAGTAGGAAAAAGTTTCCGTCTGGTCAGGACTTAACGCGCTCAAAACTGAGCAGTCACCATTCTTAACGGGTCCAAATTTGGGCGCGTTGGCGAGAAGTCTAACCAACCCAGAAAACGGGTTTGTTAAAAAAGTTAACATGGTCTTCACACGACCTTATTACCTCAAGTCTTTCTGTATGTCTCCTGTTGCCTGTGAGTCTCCCTATCGTTGGGGGCTTGAGTAGGCTTTCAGGGTGTGACTTCAGGAGGCATAACAAAAGGAGTACAACGATATGTCAACTCAACCCTTAATGAAGCATGAAGTAGTTCTTCCTGTCATCGTTGACGGCTATCACTGGGCCTGTAATCAGGACCGTATGTGGAACCTGAACGAGCTACATAAAGAGCTTGAGCTTCCATCTGCTAAGGAGCCGGGTCAGTGGCGTTCTAGCGTCAGGACGCTTCTTGACCAAGATGCAAATTTGCATGTTGCTCATGGTGGTTCGACTCCGGGGACATGGGCTACTGAAGAGGCGGCTATTGCCTATGCGATGTGGGTCTCACCTGATTTCTACCTTAAGGTCATCCGTGCTTTCATCGCTTTACGTAACGACAAAGTGTCGGAAGCTAAGGCGCTGGCGCAGGACTCCAAGGAACTTAAGGGTCTCAAGCCTATAGCCCGTAACTGGCTGGAAAAGCTGGATAACCCGAAGCAGGGCCACACCCTGACAGAGTGTCTTAAGAATCTCGACTTCAGGTTAGGTACAAAGCTGGTATCAGCCAAGGCTCTTAATGCCGTATTGAAGTCAGGGCGTATAGCTAATCCCTTCTATAGTCGCAAGCTGGACGGTCGAGGACAGCCTGTATTTGACATCTCGTCAGGTGGCTGGATGACCAGCTTCAATCCTAAGGGTCTGGAGAACGGCTATTACCGTCTTCAGGATAACCACTATAACGGTCAGGAGGGGCTTAAGGTCCTCACCAAGGGTTACGAGTGGCTTAAGTCCAACAAGGTCGAGCTGGTTCGTCTGTGCGCTAAGGGAGGACTCTAAGATGATTGACCCACGCACACCTGAGGGCCGCATGACTCTCCGTTACCGTGGCTACCGGACTGAAGTCCTCCTCAGAGAGCTTGGTCTAGACCCGGAAGATGAGACCCGCCAGCACCAATCCCGAGACGAGCTGATAGCGCAACTGGTCGCTATGAAACTGTCTGCCTAATTTTAAAACCTTTTGAGATGACCGATGCGGGGAGACCCGTAGGCGCTACTGCGTCTGCGATACCGATAGTCTCAACTCTCAAGAGGAGAATTACCTATGATGTTCAACAACAACAACTGGAAGCTGTCAGTCACCGACATCAACCTTTATGAAAACACTGTGAGTCTGGACGGTCAGTCCTATCCGTTGTCGCTCGCTATCAAGACCCTGATTCCGGGCTACCTGTCAGGACTGCCGTCTACCAGCCGTGAGTCTATGGAGTTACTGGAAGCTCTGGCTGAAGCTGGTGTAGCTATTGGCAACTTCTTCAGTAATGACCTGATGACCGCCTATGGTCGCCGCCAGCAGAACAAGCGAGCTGAGGCTGAGCGTATCGCTAAAGAGCAGCGCATTCAGGCCGAGCGCATGCGTGAAGAGAACATGACTGATGCAGAGTGGCAGAAAGAGCTACAGCGCCGCGAACAGGTCAAAGCTGAACGCCGGACCTATGGTGAGAACCTCCGCAGTGCTACCCATTCCGCTGGTCGCTCCCGTGCCGCTATTGTCGCTGACCTTGAGTCAGGCGGTAACTGGCTGGACAGCTTATAAGACACACAGTCCCTGACCCGATGTTAGGGACTCCTCAGTTTTGAGGACTCACAGTATTTAAACTAATTTAGGAGATTGATTATTATGACGATTAAAGACGCTTTCCAGTTTGGCATTGAGCCAGTACGCATCACCGATACCGACAACATTCAGGTCAATGAAGGTCTGCCGACTAACGCTGACCCGCAGGTCTACGCCCTCCAGTTAGCTAAGACGGTTAAGGCTATGCTGAACGGTGTACTTAAGGACGCTCAAGAGAACATCCCGTTCCCTGTAGAAGTCCTGCCGACCCGTAACAGCTTACCGACCCCAATCATTGCCCACACTCTGACTGACCGCTCTGTGGTCGTTCCTGTCCGTGGTGGCAAGCGACCTGAAGTCGTGACCGTTCCGTCTGGTCAGGAGATTGTCGTCGAACCTATCGAACAGGCAATCCTCATCTCGGAGCAAACTAAACTGTGGGACGCCAAGTCCTCCACTGGTTTCACTCATGGCACACTCCAGCAGGACGCTATGAACATCTGTGAGAATGTGGTCCGTACCATCAACGCTCGCATGGTTGACGTTCTGGAGTCCTCCAAGCTGCTGAAGACCGTAGAGCTGCCAGTCCTGACTGGAAGCCTGACCACTAAGGCAGACGCTATCATGGACGCTCTGTTTGAGAACACCGAGTCCTCTTTCGGCTCTGAAGTGTCTGATTACGGCATCATCGCCCATGAGTCCCAACTGAAAGCGCTGTCCCGTCTGGCTGCTAAACAGGGCTTCTCTGGTGAAGACGCTATCGTGGATATGCTGGGTACCGACATCGCGTATTACAACGGTGAGGACAAAGGTGTGTTCATGCTGGCTAAACGCTTCACGGCCCTGAGCTTCGGCTGCTTCCGTCACGACGGTGAGAATATTACGGTCGTCCTTTCACGTGATGGCGACTCTCAGTCCCACGACTTGGAAATCCTCGGTAAAGTGTTCGTTGTCGCTGAAGCTGCTACGACCGTCAAGATGGGCACTGGCTCAGCTACTGCCGTCCTGCCTGTAGTCAAACGCCTGAAGTTCACCAAGACCGAAGCGTAAGACCAATGGGTAAGAGCATTAGTAAAGGCTTCAGGTCCATCGCCAAGGGCCTGACAGGTGGTGGTGGGACTCAAGGTGGGGCTTCGGTCCCGCCTCCTGTAGCTCCTCCTGTAGCTCCTCCAGATGACGCTCAGCAAGCTGTAGTCGATACCCAAGGTCAGGAGACCGAGGGAGGTAAGACCATGAGCAGGGGTAAGTCTGGACTGAATATCAGCAGGACTTCAGGTGGTGGGTTATCACTGTGATTAAGACATCCATACAGCCTGTGGAGGGTGGACGATATCAAGCAACAATCTGGATGACACGCAGAGTCTATAAGCGGCTATGCTGGTCACTGGCTGAAGCTGAACAGTGGGTGAGACGTAAAGTGCCTACCGTTCAATCGTTCCAATCATCATGATAACTATGGTCTGGACCAATGGTCTGGACCTTTGTTTTGTACTAGTTATCTAGTGCAGTAGTACAATAGACGAAGGAGGCTTTATGTCCATGACTTCCGCAGACCTAAGGTCCCTCCTGACTCTGGTCTATAAACTCGTGTTCCTCTCTGTGGGTCTCTATATGGTCCTCTCCGGTCGACTCGGTGTGAATGTATTCGACACTCTGTCTAAGGCTGTGGGTGGGCTTCTGGGGGCTTAGGTTTGGACTCACAGTGGGACCGATGGTTTCTGACAGAAAAATGTGAATGACCATCTAATACATTAAGCCAGCAGACTTCCCCCATAGCCCCACCTCAAGTCCAGACCGAGGCCACCGGGGGTCCTGACCAGCCGTCTAGACATCCCGTCTAATGACACAAGTCTGGCACAAAGAATGACACAAGGTCTTGACTCAATGCAGGACCTCAGGCCTACTAAGGGTCCGCTTCAAGTCCTTGAAGTTCCAGATAAATTTAATTGGTACATCGAGCTTATCTTTACCGCGCACGCCATCGCGGGTTGCGGTCATTTCCGGACCCCGGGCGATGGCGTCGGTCCAGCTAAAGCATGATATCTGGGTCTTGATGGGATTTTCCGGCAGCGGCATGCGTTCAATCGTGATGGTGTAGGTTGATTCTCGTGCACCGCTATTGCCGCCGTTGATGCCAACGTTGCCGGTCAGGATTGGCAGCATTGCGATCGCGCGCGAAGTCAGTTCGCCGTTAGCCTGACGTTGTGGACCCCAACCCTGACAAATATACGCCGGTTTTGTACTACCGATTTCTCGTGCCAGTTTAATGATGCGCTCGGCCGGGATCCCTGTGACATGCGAGGCCCATTGGGGCGTTTTAGCGACACCGTCATCGCCATTGCCAAGTATATAGGCCTTGTAATGTCCGTTAGCGGGGGCGTCAGCGGGTAGGGTTTTCTCGTCATAACCGACGCAATATGTGTCGAGGAACGCCTGGTCGACGAGATCTTCGTTAATCAGGACCCAGGCGATTCCCGCCACCAGTGCGGCATCGGTTCCCGGACGGATAGGGATCCACTCATCTTCACGACCCGCAGCGGTATCGGTATAACGCGGGTCGATGACGATCATGCGGGCATTAGAACGCTCCCGGGCCTGCTCAAGGAAGTATGTTATGCCACCGCCGCTCATGCGCGTTTCGGCAGGGTTATTGCCGAACATCACCACCAGCTTCGTGTTTTCAATGTCGGAGGTACTGTTGCCGTCATTTGAGCCGTAGGTGTAAGGCATTGCCGCCGCGATTTGTGCGGTACTGTATGTGCCGTAATGGCTCAGGAATCCGCCATAGCAGTTCATCAATCGAGCGACCAGCGAGGCATAAGGGGAGGAGCGAGTAATATTGCCGCCGACAATGCCAGAGGTGTAGTTGATATACACGGCCTCATTACCGTATTTCTGTACGGTATTTTTTAAACTGGTGCTGATGGTATCCAGCGCTTCCTGCCAGGTTATGCGTTCGAATTTACCCTCACCGCGTTTGCCCACGCGCTTCATAGGATAATTGAGACGATCCGGATGATTGATCCGTCGACGGATTGAGCGTCCACGTAAACAGGCACGCACCTGGTGCTGACCATAAATATCGTCTCCGGTCGTATCAGACTCCACCCATACGACCTCGTCATCTTTGACGTGGAGTTGCAGGGCACAACGACTGCCGCAGTTCACGGAACAAGCGCCCCAAACCACTTTCTCTTCAGCCGGTTGTATCGCCTGTTGTACCGCAGCAGCTGCGGTGCGCATCCCAAAAGGTAACGATAACCCGCCAGCGGCAAGCGCCAACGAACCTATAGCCGAGGATTTCACTAACATCCTGCGGCTAATGCCTCCATATTGCTCTGTATCAGACATAACTCACTCCATTATAGTTATCGCTATATATTAATCTCTACAGCGAAATTAATAGCATGCTAATAATAGAGTGAGTTTACCCATTTATGAGTATGGCATCTTAATGCATATCAAACTGGAGTAACCCTCCGCGTACGGAGGGTATGATTTATTGCGGTTCGGCGACGTGCCCGTCCTGTGCAGGCGAGCTGTTGGCAGGGGCGTTTCCACTGTTAGTCCGGGTGTAGAGAATTTTGTGCGTATCGTTTGCACAATGTCCTACCACCAGCGAATCAGGTTGATCGGCCTGATCGTTGGGGACAATGTTCAGCGTAAAGCTGGACTCTGCGACGCCATTATTGATGATGCGCTGCTCGATATCGCTTTTCACGCGTTCACATGACGCAGGTGCGGCCAGAACCTGTGGGGATGCAACTGCCAGTAAGATCGCGGCAATTCCTGTTACGTATTTCATCATCAGCTCCTTTATGATCGACATAGACTAAGATTAGCATTTCTGGTGTAAATAACTGTATTTGCTAATATGATTGAGAATTATCTTCTTATCCCGGTGAAAAATGTGAAGAAACAGACCCTGTTAGGTTTCCTGTGTGTCGTGCTGGTCGGGTGTGATAACGCCAAAGGGCTGGTTTCCTTTACGCCGGAAATGGCCAGTTTTTCCAATGAGTTTGATTTCGATCCGCTGCGCGGGCCGGTGAAAGATTTCAGTCAAACGCTGCTCAACGACAAAGGTGAGGTCACCAAGCGCGTCGCTGGTACCCTGTCACAGGAAGGGTGTTTCGATACACTTGAACTGCACGATATCGAAAACAATACCGGTATGGCGCTGGTCCTGGATGCTAACTACTATCGGGATGCCGAAACGCTGGAAAAACGGATCCGTTTACAGGGCAAATGCCAACTGGCGGAACTGCCTGCTGCAGGTGTGGTGTGGGATACCGACGATAACGGTTTTGTCGTTTCCGCCACGGGGAAAGAGATGAAGGTGCAGTATCGATATGATGCCGAAGGCTACCCGCTGGGCAAAACAACCGTCAGTAAGGACAGCACTTTGCAGGTTGATGCTAAACCGTCGGTTGACCCATTGAAGAAGTTAGATTACACCGCGGTGAGCATGCTCAACAATCATCCGTTAGGCAATGTCAAACAAACGTGCAAATACGATGAATACGCAAATCCGATCAACTGCCAGCTTGTTATCGTTGATGAGAGCGTGAAGCCGGCAGTTGAACATCATTACTCGATTGAAAACACAATCGACTACTACTAGTCGTGTTTACTGAGCGGTAGGCGGCAGCAGATTAGGGCCTGCCGTTTTGTGCTCTGCCAGATACTGCTGCTGGAAGATACACATACGAATCGTGTTGCGGTATTGGCCGTTGATAAAGAACTCATGGATCAGCTCGCCTTCCACCATAAAACCGAGTTTACGGTAAATGTGGATAGCCTTTTCGTTCTCTTTATCGACGATCAGATACAGCTTATAGAGGTTGAGCACGGTAAAGCCATAGTCCATTGCCAGCTTTGCTGCCCGTGAGGCCAGACCCTTCCCCTGATATTCCGGCGAAATAATAATCTGGAATTCGGCCCGGCGGTGTACATGGTTAATTTCAACCAATTCCACCAGCCCGGCTTTTTCACCGTCGCACTCCACCACGAAGCGGCGTTCGCTTTGGTCGTGGATGTGTTTGTCATACAGGTCTGACAGCTCAACAAACGCTTCGTAAGGCTCTTCGAACCAGTAGCGCATTACGCTGGCATTATTATCAAGCTGATGGACGAATCGTAAATCTTCACGCTCCAGCGGGCGCAACTTAACACTGAGGGCGCTAGTCATATCGTATCCTTTCAATATCCTTCAAAGTGCAATGATTATGGGGCAACGGTGCGGCCAGTACGGCGGTCGAGGCAGCGCAGGGTGTTAGGTTCCCAGTACGCATTAATATTAGCGCTTTGCTCGCACTTATCACGGCTATCAAAGGCCGTATCGGCTTTGTCCCACTCTTTCTCTGCACGTTTATTGACTTTCTGGCGAAGCTGACGCGTATCGTTCCATTGTTCCTTTTCCATTGCGGCTTGTTGACGACTTTGCGCACTGTCTCCGGATTCAATGACCAGTTTACTGGTTTCAGCAAATGCCGAAGAGGTGTACACAGCCGCAGCCAGCGTCAGCATAGCCGTCAGGCACAGGCGTTTGGTCAGTGTAATTTTCATGGTGAATTCCTTTTATGGGAAAGGGTAAAAACGATAAAACAGGGTTAAATTCTACACTATTCCAGTTTGCGGGCATACCCACCCGGTGGATATGGATACGCTAACGAGATTCTGTCGTATCATGGTTAAACCGAAGGTAACTGAATAACATCAATGCTTAAGACCACATTTCTTTTTTTCATCACCGCGTTATGCGAAATCATTGGCTGCTTTTTACCCTGGCTTTGGCTTAAGCGAGGAGCTACAGCCTGGTTGCTGATACCCGCCGGGGTGTCACTGGCTTTATTCGTCTGGTTGCTGACACTGCATCCGGCAGCCAGCGGGCGTGTATACGCAGCCTATGGCGGTGTTTACGTGGTGACCGCGCTGCTATGGCTACGTATTGTCGATGGTGTAAAACTCAGTTTATATGACTGGTCTGGCGCGCTGGTGGCGTTGTGCGGCATGCTGATCATTGTGGCTGGATGGGGGCGCGCATAGCGCCTTTTTTGTGATCAAACAGCGCTTTTTTGATCTTCATACTTGTATGGTAGTAGCTCAGTTGAGTAAATTTCCTGCATCACAAGAACAGATGTAGGGAATAAGAAATGAAGATTGTTGGGGCTGAAGTGTTTGTCACCTGTCCTGGGCGTAATTTTGTAACGTTGAAAATTACGACAGAAGATGGGATCACCGGGCTGGGAGATGCCACGTTAAATGGACGCGAGCTGTCCGTGGCGTCCTATCTGAAAGATCACGTGTGTCCGCAGCTTATTGGTCGCGATGCGCATCGTATTGAGGACATCTGGCAGTTTTTCTACAAAGGCGCTTACTGGCGTCGTGGTCCGGTCACCATGTCGGCGATTTCTGCGGTGGATATGGCTCTCTGGGATATCAAAGCGAAAGCGGCGAATATGCCGTTGTACCAGTTGCTCGGCGGTGCTTCTCGTGAAGGGGTTATGGTCTACTGCCACACCACAGGCCATACCGTTGATGACGTACTCGAAGATTATGCGCGTCATAAAGAAATGGGCTTTAAAGCGATTCGCGTACAGTGCGGCGTACCGGGTATGAAAACCACTTACGGTATGTCTAAGGGCAAAGGACTGGCCTATGAACCCGCCACCAAAGGGCAATGGCCGGAAGAACAGTTGTGGTCAACGGAGAAATACCTGGATTTCACGCCAAAACTGTTTGCCGCCGTGCGTGACAAGTTTGGTTTCAACGAACATCTTTTACACGATATGCACCACCGTCTGACGCCAATTGAAGCGGCCCGTTTCGGTAAAAGCATTGAACAGTACCGTTTGTTCTGGATGGAAGATCCAACACCAGCTGAAAACCAGGAGTGCTTCCGCCTGATCCGCCAGCATACCGTCACGCCGATTGCGGTAGGGGAAGTGTTCAACAGCATCTGGGACTGTAAACAGCTTATTGAAGAACAACTGATCGACTATATCCGCACCACCATCACCCATGCGGGTGGTATCACCGGTATGCGCCGGATTGCTGATTTCGCGTCGCTGTATCAGGTTCGTACCGGTTCACATGGACCTTCCGATCTGTCGCCTGTGTGCATGGCCGCCGCGCTGCATTTTGATCTGTGGGTGCCGAACTTCGGCGTACAGGAATATATGGGCTATTCCGAGCAAATGCTGGAAGTGTTCCCACATAACTGGACCTTTGATAACGGCTATATGCATCCAGGAGACAAACCTGGTCTTGGGATCGAGTTTGACGAAAAACTGGCGGCGAAATATCCGTATGACCCTGCATATCTGCCCGTTGCTCGCCTGGAAGATGGCACGCTGTGGAACTGGTAAGGAGTGATTTGCTATGAAAAGTATCGTAATTGAAAAACCGAATACGCTGGTTATCGCCGAACGACCGGTGCCAGAACCCTTAGCAGGTGAGGTGAGGGTAAAAGTGAAACTGGCGGGGATTTGTGGTTCCGACAGTCATATTTATCGCGGTCATAATCCATTTGCACAATACCCGCGCGTTATTGGCCACGAGTTTTATGGCGTGATCGAGGCGGTAGGTGACGGCGTTGACCATTCGCGAATAGGTGAGCGGGTGTCCGTTGATCCGGTCATCAGCTGCGGACATTGTTATCCCTGTTCAATTGGTAAACCTAACGTTTGTACATCGCTGGTGGTGCTGGGCGTGCATCGCGATGGTGGTTTCAGTGAGTACGCTGTGGTGCCAGCGAAAAATGCCTGGACGATCCCCGATACAGTGCCTGATGAGCATGCCGTTATGGTGGAACCTTTCACCATCGCCGCAAACGTGACCGGGCAAATTAAACCAACAGAAAACGATATTGCGCTTATTTATGGCGCAGGGCCTATGGGACTGACCACTGTACAGGCGCTTAAGCGTGTCTATAAGGTCAAAACCGTAGTGATTGCTGACAGAATCGATGAGCGCCTGGCCATGGCGAAGCAGTGCGGTGCAGACTGGGCAATCAATAATAGTCAGCACTCGTTGCAAGAGTTCCTTGCGGAAAACGGACTAAAACCGACCATTATCGTGGATGCAGCTTGCCATCCATCCATTTTACAGGAGGCAATCACGCTGGCATCGCCGGCCGCGCGAATTGTTCTGATGGGCTTCTCCAGCGATCCTTGTCAGATTATTCAACAAGGCATTACCGGGAAAGAACTGTCCATTTATTCCTCAAGATTAAATGCGAACAAATTCCCGATTGTGATTGATTGGTTGGTCAACGGACTTATCGATCCTAATCAACTTATTACTCACACTTTTGACTATCACCACGTTACAGACGCAATTGAATTGTTTGAGAAAGATCAGCAGCACTGCTGCAAAGTCTTACTTACATTCAGTGAATAATATAAATAACTGCGAGTAAGTGGTACGCATCTTACCTCTTAGAGATAGCCAATATGAATCAAGAAAAACACGAAAGATCCACGAAAGATCTGGTTAGAGCTGCCGTATCCGGATGGTTGGGTACTGCGCTTGAATTTATGGATTTTCAGTTATATTCTTTGGGTGCCGCACTGGTATTCCATGAAATATTTTTCCCGGAACAGTCTGCCGCCATGGCGCTTATTTTAGCGATGGGTACATACGGTGCAGGATATATTGCTCGCATTGTTGGGGCATTTATATTTGGCAAAATGGGAGACAGCATCGGCCGTAAAAAAGTACTTTTTATTACCATTACGATGATGGGAATTTGTACGACCTTAATTGGCGTGCTGCCAACATATGCACAAATTGGTATCTTTGCGCCTGTGCTGCTGGTGACGCTGCGTATCGTGCAAGGGCTTGGTGCGGGGGCTGAAATTTCGGGCGCAGGCACGATGCTTGCCGAGTACGCGCCAAAAGGTAAACGTGGCATTATTTCCTCACTTGTTGCAATGGGGACCAACTGTGGAACCCTTAGCGCAACGGCCATCTGGGCGGTGATGTTCTTTGCGCTCGACCGTGAGGAGTTATTAGCCTGGGGTTGGCGCATTCCGTTCCTGGCGAGTGTCGTGGTGATGATCTTTGCCATCTGGTTGCGTATGAATCTCAAAGAAAGCCCGGTATTTGAGAAAGTGAATGATGAAGAAAACGCTCCGGCATTAAATAATTCGTCAGAAAATACGCTGGGGGCGATGTTTACCAGTAAATCTTTCTGGCTGGCAACCGGCCTACGTTTTGGACAGGCGGGTAATTCAGGATTAATCCAAACCTTCCTTGCCGGTTATTTAGTGCAGACGCTTTTATTTGATAAATCTATACCCACTGATGCCTTAATGATCAGTTCGGTGTTGGGCTTTATTACAATACCGTTGCTTGGCTGGTTGTCTGATAAGTTTGGTCGTCGTTTGCCTTATATTATCCTGAATATTTCAGCAATTATTTTGGCTTACCCGATGCTGTCAATTGTAGTGGATAAAACGTATAGCCCGGGTGTCATTATGACGGCATTGATTGTTATTCATAATTTTGCCGTATTGGGGTTATTTGCTCTCGAAAATATTACTATGGCGGAAATGTTCGGTGCGCGTAACCGGTTTACGCGAATGGCGATTTCAAAAGAAGCAGGCGGGTTGGTTGCTGTTGGTTTTGGTCCGGTTCTGGCGGGTATTTTCTGCAACATGACTAATTCCTGGTGGCCAATTCTGGTGATGGCCATCGCTTACTCACTGATTGGTTTGATTTCCGCGTTGCTGATGCCAGAAGTGAAAGATCGCGACCTGAGCGTACTTGAGGATGCTGCCGAGGTGAATAAAGCCGAGAAGGTTCGTTGCTCGGTGACTCAGACAAGCTGATACCAGACAGTAGCATGGGCGGATGTACTCGTACGCTGCCCATGCTATTACACAGCTTTACATGATGTCATACCAATCATAAAAAGCTTAATGCAAATCAAAACATACAACCATACAGGCGTTACTCTGGAACAGTCCTGATTTCATTTATAAGTAGGCCATACCATGCAAAACAAGCTCTTAGCGGCAAAGGCTGCACTTCCTGACTACGATCGTACAAAACTGGTTCCGCGTATTGTTCATCTGGGGTTTGGCGCGTTTCACCGCGCACATCAGGGTGTTTACGCTGACATTCTGGCCGCCGATCACGGCAGTGACTGGGGCTACTACGAGGTGAACCTGATTGGCGGCGAGCAGCAGATTTTCGATCTGAAACAGCAAGATAATCTGTATACCGTTGCAGAGATGTCTGCTGATGCCTGGACTGCGAGAGTCGTGGGCGTGGTGAAAAATGCATTGCATGCGCAGGTTGATGGTCTGGAAAGCGTACTGTCAGCGATGTGTGAACCGCAGGTCGCGATCGTTTCACTGACCATCACCGAGAAAGGATACTGCCATTCACCGGCGACCGGCCAACTGATGTTAGACAACCCGATGATTGCAGCCGATCTGCAAAACCCTAAACAACCAAAAACTGCGCCGGGCGTGGTGGTTGAAGCCCTGGCGCGTCGCAAAGCTGCCGGTTTAGCCGCCTTTACCGTGATGTCCTGCGATAACATGCCAGAAAACGGTCATGTGATGCGCAATGTTGTCACTGCATATGCCCGAGCGGTGGATATGGAACTGGCCGCGTGGATCGAACAACATGTGACATTCCCATCAACAATGGTTGACCGCATTGTCCCGGCAGTTACGCAGGAGACGCTGGACAAAATTGAACATATCACCGGTGTACGCGACCCGGCAGGCGTGGCATGCGAACCGTTCCGCCAGTGGGTAATTGAAGATAACTTTGTTGCCGGCCGTCCTGAATGGGAAAAGGCCGGGGCGGAACTGGTGGCTGATGTCATTCCGTTTGAAGAGATGAAACTGCGTATGCTCAACGGCAGCCACTCTTTCCTTGCGTATCTTGGGTATCTGGCGGGATATCAACATATTAACGATTGCATGGGTGATGAAAACTATCGTCTTGCTGCACGTGCGCTGATGTTGCAGGAACAAGCACCTACGCTGAAAGTAAAAGGTGTTGACCTACAGCGCTACGCCGATCTGTTAATTGAACGCTACAGCAATCCGGCGCTGCGTCATCGTACCTAGCAGATCGCCATGGACGGTAGCCAAAAACTGCCGCAGCGTATGCTTGATTCCATTCGTTGGCACATTGTGCACGGTAGTGACTTTGCGCTGCTGGCACTGGGTGTCGCTGGTTGGATGCGTTACGTCGGTGGTGTGGATGAACAGGGCCAGGCGATTGAAATTAGCGATCCACTGTTGCCGGTAATCCAGAATGCAGTGCGTAGCAGTAACGAGGGCGAAGAGCGCGTTCAGGCGCTGCTGGCAATCGATGCTATTTTTGGCCGTGAACTGCCACAGGTTGAACTGTTCAACCGTCAGGTCACACAAGCGTATCTTACTTTACTGGCTGAAGGGGCGAAGGCGACGGTTGCGAAGTATGCAGCAAAACTGAAGTAACGAAGATTATGCTTTATGCCGCCATCTGGCTTGCAACGGCCAGATGGCGCTGTGTTTTCTGGCATTCACACCAATTAGTTCATGCCTAAACGAATCAGCTCGAGGGGGGCGTATTTGCCTTCACATCCTTCGATTTCCACTGTTTTCCCGCGGCGAATCTGCTCAGCGGTCAGGCCATCGGTATCTATTGCTGTAATGCGGCCTGTGAGTCCGGTGTCGCTGATCATGACGCGGCTGCCAGTGGTGATTGCGTTACGGTTACGATCGTATGTTTTCATGGTGTTTTCTCCTTTCCAACTTACCGTCAAAGCCCGTGGGCTTTTAGTCCCACGTAACGGGCGCAATATAAATACGCTTCTCGTTAATGATTTTTTTTGTTTTCGATCAAAATCACAGCTTTTTTTATGCAGTTATGCGGGCGCGGGGAAAACGCAGGAGAAACTCACCCCGGAGTGAGGTGAGCGTAGTATTAATCTTCGCTGAACCAGTCGCTATTTTCCTGACGAATAAGCTGAACGGACTCACCAATTTCCTGAAGATGGAGCATCATTGCGCGCTCGACCGCATCGCCATCATGCTTCTCAAGGGCGGCAAAGATATCGTGATGCTGGCGTAGCAGCATCTCAGGCGGGGAAATATGATCCAGGCTCATATAACGAACGCGGTCAATTGTAGCCTTTATATTCTCAACGGTATCCCAGGCGAGTTGGCACTCGGCGATTAAAGCCAGTTTCTGATGAAACTCATCATCAAGCTGGAAGAAATCATTAATCTGTTTTCGGTCAATTGCGATGCGCTGCTGATGCAAATTCTGTTCAAGCTGATAGCACTGTTGATCGTTGATCAGTGATGCGGCGCGGCGTACCACGGCACATTCAATTGCCTGGCGAACAAAACAGCCGTTTTGCACCTGCGACAGCGAAATTTTATTCACGTAGCTGCCACGCTGCGGGCGGATCTGAATCAGACCGTTCTCAGCCAGTTTGATGAATGCTTCTCGTACCGGCTGGCGTGACACATTAAAGCGTACAGAAACCTCTTTCTCCGACAGCGGTGTACCGGGTGCAATCAGACAATGCACGATATCACGGCGAAGAATACGGTAAATCTGTTGATTTACTGGCTGTGTAGGGTTGAGCTGCGTTTCTACGGTCATTCATTCTTACTTTTTAGAGAGTTAACCCGGATATTTTATCACTTCTTTCAGGCTATCTATACCCGGCACAAGGCCGGGCAGAGAAATTAGCCACGATGAATACTCAGCCCGGCAAAAGACTGTGTGACAGGCATCATTTCAAGGGTGTTGATATTGACATGAGCCGGTAAAGAAGCCACCCACCATACCGCTTCTGTAACATCTTGCGGAGTCAGCGCCGTGGTATTTTCGTAGGCTTTTTCAGCTTTGGCGTCATCACCTTTAAAACGGACATTAGAGAACTCCGTACCGCCAACCAGACCCGGCTCGATGTCGGTAACGCGAATTGCAGTGCCGTGTAAATCAGTACGTAAATTCAGGCTAAACTGGCGAACAAACGCTTTGGTCGCACCGTAGACGTTACCGCCAGCATAGGGCCAACTGCCCGCGGTAGAACCGATATTGATAATATGACCGCGGTTGCGTTCAACCATGCCTGGCAGAACGGCACGGGTCATATAAACCAGCCCCTTGTTGTTGGTGTCGATCATATTCTCCCAGTCTTCAATGCTGGCCTTGTGAGCAGGCTCAAGGCCCAGCGCCAGACCCGCGTTGTTGACCAGAACATCAATATTGCGCCATTCAGCAGGAAGGGCGTCCATCATCTCTTCAATCGATGCACGATTACGTACGTCCAGTTGCGCGGTATAGAGGCGGTCACCCAATTCCTCTTTCAGTTCCTGCAGGCGCTCCTGGCGGCGTCCGGTGGCAATAACTTTATGCCCATTCTCAATAAAACGACGCGTAATGCACTCACCAAAACCTGCGGTTGCTCCGGTTACTAAAACGATCATCTCACTGTTCCTCAACGCTTTTTATGTCGTACTACCATAGCACGTCATTTCCGTTCAGAGCTATTCCTGCGTAACGCGATTGCGGTTGATTCCTGGGAAGTCTACTCTGGTAAACAAATCGTTTTCAGGAGTGAAAGATGTCGTTAACGAATCCTTTTTTACGTCACAGCACGTTGCCGTACCAGGCACCGCAGTTTGATCAGATAGAGGTGCAGCACTATCGCCCAGCGTTCGATGAAGGCGTGCGGCAAAAACGTGCAGAGATCGAGGCGATTGTGCAAAACCCGCAGGCCCCTGATTTTGCCAATACGTTGCTGGCGCTTGAACAAAGCGGCGCTTTGCTGACACGCGTAACCAGCGTTTTCTTCGCGATGACGGCGGCGCACACCAACGATGAACTACAGCGCCTTGACGAAGAATTTTCCGCAGAACTGGCGAACCTTGCCAATGATATTTATCTCAATGGCGCGCTTTTTTCGCGCGTTGAAGCGGTCTGGCAACGGCGAGGTTCGCTGGGGTTGGATAGCGAATCATTACGCTTGCTGGAGGTCATCCACCAGCGTTTTGTATTAGCCGGCGCGCGTTTAAATGAGGTCGATAAAGCGAACCTTAAAGCGCTCAATACAGAGTCCGCCACGTTGACCAGCCAGTTTAATCAACGTCTGCTGGCGGCGAACAAGTCCGGTGCTCTGGTGGTGGATGATGCACGTTACCTGGACGGACTCAGCGCAGAGGAAATTGCTGTTGCCGCCGAAGCTGCAAAGGAGAAAGGGCTTGAAGCGCGTTGGGTTATCCCGCTATTGAACACGACTCAGCAACCGGCGCTTGCGGCGTTACGCGATCGCCAGACCCGTGAGAATCTGTTCAACCGCGCATGGACGAGAGCAGAAAACAATGACGCTAACGATACTCGGGCGATTATTCAGCGACTGGTCGAGATCCGGATGCAGCAGGCGAAACTACTCGGTTTTGCCAATTACGCCGCCTGGAAAATTGCCGATCAGATGGCAAAAACACCGGAAGCTGCACTCAATTTCATGCGGGCGATTGTTCCCGCTGCGCGAGCCAGGGCATTGGATGAACAGGCCGAAATCCAGAATGTTATCAATCACGAACAGGGGAAATTTAACGTCGAGGCCTGGGACTGGGCATTTTATGCCGAGCAGGTTCGTCGTGAGAAATATGCACTTGATGAGGCGCAGTTCAAACCTTACTTTGCCCTTGATACGGTGCTGAACGAGGGCGTTTTCTGGACAGCTAATCAACTCTTTGGCATAAAATTTATAGAACGGTTCGACATTCCTGTTTATCACCCGGATGTTAGGGTATGGGAAATATTCGATCACGATGGCGTAGGGCTGGCGTTATTTTACGGCGATTTCTTTGCCCGGGAATCGAAAAGCGGTGGTGCCTGGATGGGCAATTTTGTTGAGCAATCGCAACTCAATGAAACCCGGCCGGTTATTTACAACGTGTGTAATTATCAAAAACCAGCAAAGGGTCAGCCTGCATTGTTATTGTGGGATGATGTTATTACGTTATTTCATGAGTTTGGGCACACGTTGCACGGCCTGTTCGCCACTCAGCGTTATGCCACGCTTTCAGGGACCAACACTCCGCGTGATTTTGTTGAGTTTCCTTCGCAGATCAACGAACACTGGGCGAGTCATCCGCAGGTCTTTGCTCGTTTTGCTCGTCATGTTGATACCGGGGAGCAAATGCCGCAGGCGTTGCGGAATAAGATGCAGCGGGCCAGCCTGTTTAACAAAGGTTACGACATGACCGAACTGCTCAGTGCCGCATTGTTGGATATGCGTTGGCACAGTCTGGAAAAGAGCGCGTTATCTCTTTCGGTCGAACAATTTGAACAGCAGGCGCTGGCGGCTGAAGGTTTGGATCTCAAGGCTGTGCCGCCTCGTTATCGCAGCAGCTATTTTGCCCATATCTTCGGCGGCGGTTATGCCGCAGGTTATTACGCCTATTTGTGGACGCAAATGCTGGCCGATGACGGCTATCAGTGGTTTGTAGAGCAGGGCGGATTAACTCGCGAAAACGGGCAGAAATTCCGTGAAGCTATTTTGTCCCGCGGTAACGGTACTGATTTAACTGAACTTTATCGCCAATGGAGCGGGCGTGCTCCAAAAATGGAGCCAATGCTGGAACATCGTGGTTTGAGCGTCTAAGAGAATATTAGCCAGAATATTGAGCCGGGCGTGATGCCCGGTTTTTTATTATTTTAAAAGATGGCAATTTTTAGGGTTTTATATGAAAGTTGACAATAATAGTTATCAACAAATGATGATGAAATATATTCAGGAATGCTAGTTTAATAATGATGATGCCTTTGGATGTTTGATAAGATTAGCGTTCATGTACGGGCAGGTTTCTCAGGTAATTGTTAATGAAAATAGGGTTTCTAATAGCTGTGCTTGTTATGTCCGGATGTGCAGATAGTACAATTGTGCAATCCAGCGTCACTCCGTTTACGCCACATGTTTCACGCTCAAATGCTGAAATCATCGCACGGTATAAAGAAGCGCGTGAATCCGGGTTTTCCCATGGTTCTGCGTATCAATATGCCAGAGGCGACAAGACCTACACATCCGATCAATTAGAGGTGATTGGGCTTAATGAAATGCTGAATGAACCGTTATTGGTTTGACCGCTTTAGTGACAACGCTATGCCACACCAGATGGTATAGCGTAATATCCTGTTAATTACGATTTATTAATTACTATTAAAAAATTTACATAAATTTTCTTTTTTATCGTTAAGATAATTCCATCAGAAACGCTCGAACAGGGAGGGAGAACGTGATGATGAGAAATACGAAGGAAATAGATGCAATTTTGATTGAGTTGAACAAATCCATTGATGCCCACTACAAATGGTTAGTGACCATGTTCCGCTGCGTGGTGTCTTCAGATGTTACGCAGCCAGATATTATGGGTGAAAACTCGCATTTTGTTTGTCGATTTGGACAGTGGCTTGATAATCAATCACGGTACAATGAGGATGATTGTAGTTACGTAAGCAAGATAAGCGCCACCCACGAAAAAATGCATTTATCAGGCAAGAAATTGCTAATGGCTATCGTGGAGAATCGTAGCCATTCATGGCATTTCGACAGCTTCCAGGACGCGCTGCTGGCATTTACCTCATCTGTAATGGACTACAAAATATATTTATTGAGTATCCGCAGTAATATCGACGCATTAACAGGTTTACCTGGCAGAAGAATGCTCGATGAGTCTTTTGATCGGCAGTTGCTCGATGCCGAACCGCTTAATCTTTATATATTGTTGTTAGATATCGATCGTTTTAAATACGTTAACGATACCTACGGCCATTTGGTTGGTGACGTGGTATTGCGGGCTCTGGCATCAAATTTATTGTCATGGACGCGATATGATGAGGCGGCGTACCGCTACGGTGGAGAAGAGTTCATTATCATCATCAGGACAAAAACGGACGAGCAGGCATGCCAGGCGGGTTTGCGACTTTGTCGTCTGATTGGTCAGAAAAAAATTCCCTACGCTGAGGGAGAGATCGGTATCACGGTGACGGCAGGCATAACCCGGGTTCAACAGGGTGAAACGCTGGATACCGCGCTTGGTCGGGCCGACAGGGCGATGTATCAGGGGAAACAGACCGGCAGGAATCGCTGCATGTTTATGGATGAAAATGAGCAAATTGCGTTGGTGGACACCAATGACGGAACCTCGTATCCCCTCAGTGCGTGAGTTTTCGAAAAACGCTTTGAGGTAGTTGCGTTTCGTTTAACTTTCATTGGGGTTGTCGATGATAGGTTAGCTGACTATCCGTTATCTTCGCAGGGAATTGCCAGATAGCGTATAAAAGCAAAACACAAATCTATCCATGCAAGCATTTACCGCTGGTTTATCCGGCGGTTTTTTTTATCTGTAAATCAGGAAAAAGGCACAGCGAGTGCGATTCAGGTAAAAAAATGGCCCCTTGTGCAGTTACGCTACAAGGGGCCGGGTCGGTGCAGGACTATCTCCGTTCATCAATCATCCCATCTGTGGCTAAAATACGCGGCCAGGAAACCGGAAAATAAAATAATTCCCAGAACAGCCATAAAAATATTCATATTACCCAGCATAGTAAATGCTCCTTTATCTGTGAGTTTCCTCTCTTACCTTAAGTTCACCTCGCTTATGACTATAGTAGCAATTCAATCTTAAACAAAGGCTGAACTGTGTGATTATTTCGACTGAAAAGTAAATTTTTGACATGATCACGTCGAATAAAATAAATAATAGTGACGAGACACATTTATCTGCGCACAAATAACTCTGTTTTTAAACCCTGAGACGCTGTTATGACGGTGTGCTGCTGATACAGATTGTTGCACGTTTATAATGCAGAGTTGTCTCATGGTGGTTCAATTTTTCGTGTGATTAATCCTTTTTGCGGGAAAATGTAATACTGATTTATGTGTGCGAGATGCTAATTTATTGATTTTATATGAGGTTTTAATATCTGGCATTGTTTTTGCCTTATCACTTCTGAACACCCTTAATTTGCACCCTTTTGTCTGCCCGGCTGCACCGGAGCTTTCAGCAAGTCTAATTTCAGGAGTGAAACTATGCAGCGTCGTACATTTTTAAAAGCTTTTGCATTTTCTGCCTCTGTTGTCGCAATGGGCGTGAGTTTTAGCGTTCAGGCAGCCGACACCATTAAGGTTGGCATCATGCATTCGTTATCCGGCACGATGGCCATATCCGAAACGCCGCTAAAAGATGTGGCGTTGATGACCATCGATGAAATAAATGCTCAGGGCGGTGTGTTGGGTAAAAAGCTGGAACCGGTGGTGGTTGACCCGGCCTCGAACTGGCCGTTATTTGCTGAAAAAGCAAGACAACTGCTGAGTCAGGATAAGGTGGCGGCAGTTTTCGGCTGCTGGACATCGGTTTCGCGTAAATCGGTTCTACCGGTATTTGAAGAGTTAAACGGTCTGCTGTTTTACCCGGTGCAATATGAAGGTGAGGAGATGTCGCCTAACGTCTTCTATACCGGCGCAGCCCCCAATCAGCAGGCGATCCCTGCGGTTGAGTATCTGATGAGCGAGGACGGCGGTAGCGCGAAACGCTTCTTCCTGCTGGGCACGGATTATGTTTATCCGCGCACGACCAACAAAATTTTACGCGCTTTTTTGCACTCAAAAGGGGTCGCCGATAAAGACATCGAAGAGGTGTACACCCCATTCGGACACAGCGATTACCAGACCATTGTCGCCAGCATTAAAAAATTCGCCGCAGGGGGAAAAACGGCGGTGGTATCAACCATCAATGGGGATTCTAACGTACCGTTCTATAAAGAGTTAGCGAATCAGGGGCTGAAAGCCACCGATGTGCCGGTGGTGGCTTTTTCCGTGGGTGAGGAGGAGCTACGCGGTATTGATACCAAACCGCTGGTGGGTAACCTTGCCGCCTGGAACTACTTTGAGTCCGTCGATAATGCGGCCAACAAAAAGTTTGTCGCTGATTACCGGGCGTATGCCAAAGCGCACAAATTACCGAATGCTGATTCGGTGGTGACGAACGACCCAATGGAAGCCACATATGTTGGCCTGCATATGTGGGCGCAGGCGGTAGAAAAAGCCGGAACTACCGATGTGGATAAAGTTCGTGCAGCTATGGCGGGGCAATCCTTCGCTGCGCCATCAGGTTTTACCCTGACCATGGATGCGACCAACCATCACCTGCATAAACCCGTCATGATTGGCGAGATTGAAGGCAACGGCCAGTTTAACGTGGTGTGGCAAACCGATGAGCCGGTCCGCGCCCAGCCGTGGAGTCCGTACATCGCTGGTAATGATAAAAAATCTGAACAGCCAGTGAAAACCGCCAGCAACTGATCTAACGCCCTCCTGCGGGAGGGTAATGCTTTGGAGAACGCTCATGAAAGCTATGCGCTTTATTCGTGGTGTGTTGTTGCTGATGTGGTTTTTGCCGTGGATAGCCCAGGCCGCAGATGCTGATACCTTTACCGCCGCCAACCGTGCTCAGCAGGGCGCCTTGCTTGAACAATGGGCGGTGAATCCTGACGTTCAGCGCATCCCGCTGCTCAGCGCACTGCGAGATGAGAACCTGCTGACCGATAACACGAAAAATGCCTTTATCATGAACGGCTCGCACGTACAGCCGTTAGGAACAGCGATAGCCCCAAACGGCGAGCTAAAAAAAATTCGCCTGACTAACCGCCTGCGTAATCTGGTAGCCGGAGCGTTGGCTGTCCATCAGCTTTTAAGTGACAGTGTCACGGTAAGGGAGGAGGCAGCTCGTACATTACAGCGTGAGGCGCAGCCGGACATGCTGCCGTTTTTACAACAACGACTGGCTCAGGAGTCAGATGGTGATGTGAAATTCGCACTCGCTATTGTACTGGCAAATCTGCAATTGGGTAGCACCTCGCCGGAAGTCAGGCTTCAGGCAATCGAACTATTAGGGGCGTCAAATGATCCTGAAACTCAGGCGCGCCTGCAGCTATTCACCAGGGCTGAACATGAACCCGATGCCCGAGTGCGTGCTGCCGCTGACGAAAGTCTGAATTCCATCTCGCATCGCATGAAGGTTGGGGATCTTCTTGGGCAGGCTTTCATGGGACTGTCGCTGGGCTCAATTTTGCTGTTGGCGGCACTGGGGCTGGCTATTACCTACGGGCTACTCGGCGTCATTAATATGGCGCATGGCGAGATGTTAATGCTTGGGGCGTACTGTACCTGGATGGTGCAACAGCTTATGGGCCAGTTTTTCCCGCATGGGTTAGCCTGGTATCCGGTTATTGCACTTCCGGTCGCCTTTTTGCTGACTGCGGCAGTAGGAATGCTGCTCGAGCGTGGGGTGATACGCCATTTATATGGCCGTCCGCTTGAAACGCTACTGGCGACCTGGGGTATCAGCCTGATGCTCATCCAGTTGGTGCGTATGACTTTTGGCGCGCAAAACCTGGAAGTCGCCAATCCGGCATGGCTTTCCGGCGGCATTCAGGTTTATGCCAATCTGATATTGCCGTGGAACCGAATAGTGGTGCTTGGCTTTGCCATGCTGGTGCTGTTCTTCACCTGGCTGCTGTTGAACAAAACGCGCCTCGGGCTGCGCGTGCGTGCCGTGACGCAAAATCGCAATATGGCGGCCTGCTGCGGCGTACCTACCGGACGAGTCGATATGCTGGCCTTTGGCCTTGGTTCAGGAATTGCCGGACTGGGAGGTGTGGCGCTCTCGCAACTAGGTAACGTAGGACCGGAGCTGGGGCAAAGCTACATTATCGATTCGTTTTTGGTGGTGGTACTGGGCGGCGTTGGACAGCTTGCCGGGAGCGTGGCTGCAGCTTTTGGGCTGGGGATCTTCAATAAAATTCTGGAGCCTCAGGTGGGGGCGGTTCTTGGCAAAATCATGATCCTGGTGTTGATCATTCTGTTTATTCAGAAACGACCTCAGGGACTGTTCGCGCTGAAAGGGAGGGTTATTGACTGATGACGATGCCAATGACAATAACGCTGGCGCGTAAAGCGCCGCGTACAACACGCGTGCTGGGTCTGGGCTTACTGCTGGCGTTGATTATTCTGCCGTTTCTTGCGCTGTTACCTGCGGAGCATCCGCTGGCCATATCGGTGTGGACGTTGACGCTGGCCGGGAAAATTCTCTGCTATGCCATTGTGGCCGTTGCGCTGGATCTGGTGTGGGGCTATGCCGGAATGCTCTCGCTGGGACACGGTATCTTCTTCGCGCTGGGGGGCTATGCGATGGGAATGTACCTGATGCGCCAGGCTTCCGGCGAAGGATTACCGGCCTTTATGTCGTTCCTGTCGTGGAGCGAGCTGCCCTGGTTTTGGTGGGGGACGCAACATTTTCTCTGGGCGATGCTGCTGGTTGTTCTGGTGCCGGGCCTGCTGGCGCTGGTATTTGGTTGGTTTGCCTTCCGTTCAAAAATCAAAGGTGTCTATTTCTCCATCATGACCCAGGCCCTGACTTTCGCCGGAATGCTGCTGTTTTTCCGCAATGAAACCGGCTTTGGTGGAAATAACGGTTTTACCGGTTTTACCACCATTCTGGGGTTTCCGGTGACCGCGACGTCCACCAGGATCGCGCTGTTTCTGGCGACGGTTATGCTGCTGGTGCTGGCAATATGGCTGGGACTTGCGCTGGCACGCAGTAAGTTTGGGCGTATTCTGACCGCCGTACGCGATGCCGAGAACCGTTTGATGTTCTGTGGTTACGATCCGAAAGGTTTCAAGTTACTGGTGTGGACGCTTTCCGCTGTACTGTGCGGCCTGGCCGGGGCGCTTTATGTCCCGCAGGTAGGGATTATCAACCCCAGCGAAATGTCGCCGACCAACTCGATTGAAGCGGCGATTTGGGTTGCTCTCGGCGGACGTGGAACCCTGATCGGCCCGGTATTTGGCGCTGTACTGGTGAACGGTGCTAAAAGCCTGTTTACCGTCATTATGCCGGAATACTGGCAGCTGTTTCTTGGCCTGATCTTTATTGGCGTTACGCTTTTTTTACCCCGTGGTGTGATTGGCCTGTTTCGCAAAGGAGACAAATAATGCAGCCGGATGAAGGACTTTTTACTCGCCAGATGCCGGGCGATCGGTTTCGCGAACAAACGGACCCAGTGCTCCAACTGGAAAAAATTAACGTTAATTTCGACGGATTCCAGGCGTTAACGGATCTCTCGCTCAATATTGGCGTCGGGGAGTTGCGCTGTATTATTGGCCCTAACGGCGCCGGGAAGACGACGTTAATGGATGTCATAACCGGTAAAACCAGACCGCAAAGTGGTCGTGCGATATACGATCAGTCGACCGATTTAACAACGCTGGATCCCATTGCCATCGCGCGTCAGGGGATTGGACGGAAATTTCAAAAGCCCACGGTATTTGAAGCATTAACGGTGGAAGAGAACCTGGAGCTGGCGCTGAAAAATGATAAATCTGTCTGGGGGTCACTACGGGCACGACTCTCAGGCGAACAACGGGATCGTATTGATGAAGTACTGGCGCTGTTGCGGCTGGGTAATGAGCGGGCCCGCCGCGCCGGTCTGCTTTCGCATGGGCAAAAACAGTTTCTCGAAATTGGCATGCTGCTGGTACAGGAGCCGCATTTACTGCTACTGGATGAACCCGCGGCGGGGATGACGGATGCGGAAACGGAATACACGGCGGAGCTGTTTCGCCAGCTTGCGGGTAAGCACTCTCTGATGGTTGTTGAGCACGATATGGGATTTGTTGAAACCATTGCCGATCGCGTCACAGTATTACATCAGGGACGTGTCCTCGCTCAGGGGAGTCTTCGCGATGTGCAGGCCAACGAGCAGGTTATTGAAGTTTATCTCGGGCGTTAAGGAGTTTACATGCTGCAGGTGAAAGAACTGAATCAATATTATGGTGGCAGCCATATTCTGCGTGGGGTGAGCTTTGAAGCGCGTATCGGTGAGGTAACATGCTTGCTGGGGCGTAACGGCGTGGGGAAAACAACACTACTAAAGTGTCTGATGGGGCTTATTCCGGCCCGTAGCGGAAGCGTGCTCTGGCAGGATAAAAATGTCACTCACTGGAAGCCGCATCAGCGGGTCCGGTCCGGTGTGGCGTATGTCCCACAGGGGCGTGATATTTTTCCGCGTTTGACGGTCGAAGAGAATCTGCTGCTCGGTCTTTCCCGTTTTTCAGCACCGGAGGCCCGGCATGTGCCTGATGATATTTACGCGCTCTTTCCTGTTTTACAGGAGATGAAGCATCGGCGTGGCGGAGACTTGTCCGGCGGGCAACAGCAGCAACTGGCCATTGGACGAGCGCTGGCAAGTCGCCCACAGTTGTTGATTCTTGATGAGCCAACGGAAGGGATCCAGCCGTCGGTGATTAAAGAGATTGGTCAGGTGATTTCTCAACTGGCGCACCGGGGGGATATGGCTATTTTGCTGGTGGAGCAATTCTACGATTTTGCGCAGCAGCTGGCCGACAAATACCTGCTCATGTCGCGGGGCAGCATTATTCAAAGCGGCGATGGTAAAAATATGGAGGCCGAGGGCGTTCGGGGACTGGTTGCAATCTGAGGTATGCGACAGAGCGGCTTCGGCTCTGTCGCTATACTCATCAACAGACCACCGTCTGCCCCCAGGGCTTGGCGCGCATGCCTTTTATCATGAGCGCCCAGGCAAGAACGATCGCCACTATCAGCGCGACAAACAGCGACCATGGCGGCAATGTGGTTAAAATGACGCCGCTGACTAATGGGTTAACCGCTGCGCCAAGCCAGCCCAACGACTGGGCGGAAAAATAGCTGGCTTTCATGCCTGCTGGCGCGATGTTGTCGATAAGCATGTATTCACCCGGCGCGTAAATGACTTCGCCGATAGTGAAAAAGGCAGCAGAAATTCCCCATAACAACAGACTGTTGCCGGAGAAAGCGAAACCGACCAGGCCAACGACAAAGAAGACTGTACCCACTGTCATCAACGGGCGGATATTCGTGGCGGTGAGCCTGCGGCCAAGTGCGTATTGCAGTGATACTACGATGGCGGCGTTAACGGGCAGGACGACTGCTACCACTTTCTCGGCAAAATCGCCATCCGCTACCACCATAACGTATTGCGAAATACAGGACGCAAAAGCACCGCCAACAAACGATGCCAGAAAGGCCGATAACGTAAACCAAAATAATGCCCGGTCGCGCAGGAGTACCGAAGGGGACCACACCGCGGCGTTTAAACCTTCTGATGGTGCTGTCGAACGTTTTACCCAGGTCTGGATAAACACCAGTGGCAATGCTGAACAGGCGGCAGCCAGCCAGAATGGCAGGTTAATGCTTTGCATCACCAGTAGAGTGCCCAGCGGTGGACCAACGGTCCAGCCAATATTCAGCACGGTATAGTTAAGCGAGAAAATTTTAGTCTTGTTGGTGGCAGACAGATTATCGGCAAACCAGGCCTTCAGCACCGTGGCGAAGACGGAGTAGGCACAGTTGATCAGGGCAAAGAGTAAAACCACTACCGCCACGTTATGCACCAGCGGGATTGCAATAAAGCCAGAAGCAAAGCCACAAATTGCCAGCAGCATATAGCGTTTTTTATCGAACTTGTCGGCCAGAATACCAAAGCCAAGGCTGAACACCACGCCAATGGTCAGCGCGACCGTCATCGCATAGCCGATCAGGTCAACGCTCAGATGATACTGCCGACTAAGGTAAATCGTCATGAACGGCAGAGTGGCGCCACGGCCAATTGTTAATAATAATGATGACGCGAGTAACGCGAGAGTGGACCTTCTCAAGGAGATATTCATTTGCCTGCCCGACAATGCATGTTGTTATGTTTTTTTTAGATATAAGAAACAAATAGCATGCCAAAACTGTGATGTACACTCAATAAGTTGTCCGAAAATGCCTTGCGTGGCCTACCTGAAATAATGATCTGTTACGGCACAACGATTTCCGTTACTTTAACTTGTTTACAAAAATTTAATATTTGCAGGGGCGGTGGTATGTCGCGTAAAGACGGGTTGTTAGCGTTACTGGTTGTCGTGGTTTGGGGACTGAACTTTGTCGTTATTAAAGTGGGTCTGCACAATATGCCACCGCTAATGTTGGCGGGATTACGTTTTTTACTGGTGGCGTTTCCGGCAATACTCTTTGTTGCCAGGCCGAAAATCCCACTTTCGTTATTGCTAGGCTATGGCCTGACCATCAGTTTTGGGCAGTTCGCATTTCTCTTTAGCGCTATCAAATTCGGCATGCCTGCAGGGTTAGCTTCTCTGGTATTGCAGGCTCAGGCGTTTTTTACCATTGTTCTGGGCGCATTTGCTTTCGGTGAGCGCCTGCAGGGTAAACAATTGGTTGGGATTGCGCTGGCGGTATTTGGCGTGCTGGTACTGATTGAGGCTAGTCTGAACGGTCAGCATGTTGGCATGCTCGGTTTTATGCTGACGCTGGCGGCGGCGCTAAGCTGGGCCTGCGGTAATATCTTTAACAAAAAAATCATGCAGCATACATCGCGTCCGGCCGTTATGTCGTTGGTGGTATGGAGCGCGTTAATTCCCATTGTTCCATTCTTCCTGGCATCATTGATTCTGGATGGTCCAACGCAAATGACCCACAGTCTGGTGGAGATAGATATGACCACCATTCTTTCACTGGTTTATCTGGCGTTTGTGGCGACCATTGTGGGTTACGGTATCTGGGGTTCGTTACTCGGACGCTATGAAACCTGGCGTGTCGCGCCGTTGTCGCTGTTGGTGCCGGTCGTTGGACTGGCGAGTGCGGTCGTGCTGCTGGATGAAACGCTGACCGGATTGCAACTGCTCGGTGCGCTACTGATCATGGCAGGGTTGTATATCAATGTGTTTGGCTTTCGGTTGCGTAAGGTTGCGTCGGTGAGGGGCTAAAAAAGCCCCGCAGTGGCGGGGCAATATAATTACAGGTTGCGCATATTGTAATAAGGCACACCTAGTTCGTCGGACTTGTCGCTGCCTGCACCCATATGATTAAAATCGAACGGGGACTGATCGTGCGCAGGGGGCATAATCATCGCGTCGCGACTGTTCTGGGTGGCAGGTTGCGCGGTCTGTTCCGCCATGCTCTGGCCCGAAACAACAAACAGCAGGGCCAGCATTGCATAAGACAGAAGTTTCATGATTTCCTCGGTTACGTCGTTAACTGGCGATTAGCAATTACATTGATTGAGTGGAAGCAAATAGCGTGATTCACCGTGCATATTCGTCATACGGTACTTATGCGGCGGAACATCAAAATAGTTTTTGAATGTCCGGGTCAGCGTCTGCTGAGACTCAAAACCGTAACGCTCTGCCAGATAAAGAATGGGCTCGTTACTCTCTTTTAATTTTTGCGCTATTTCAGTCATTTTACGGCTGCGAATGTATTGACCCAGTGAATGGCCGGTTTCTTTTTTAAACATCCGTTGCAGGTGCCATTTGGAGTAACCTGAACGCTCAGACACTTTTTCCAGCGAGAGCGGCGATTCAAGGTTATTTTCGATCCAGTCCAAAATGCTATGAATAGTGATTGTGTCAGTATTGCGTCTGGACATCGTCATACCTCTTTCTGTTTACGGCAGGATTCTCTTAAGCAAGTGCTCAAGTATGGCTACTTCATCCGCCGTTAAGTTTTTTGTTAGTTCCTGGTGCAGGTCTTGCCCTACTAATTGATGACACTGCTCGCAAATTGCTGCGCCATGCTCAGTGAGTTTCACCAGCACGCCACGCTTGTCATGTGGATTCGGAAGCCTTTCGATCCAGCCTTTACAGGCCAGTCTGTCCAGCATTCGCGTCAGGGCGCCAAGGTCGACAGACAGCACTTTTTTCAATTCGACAGGGGTGATGCACACCGCGCAACGGATGGAGCAGAGCACCTTGAACTGCGATGCCGTGATATCCAGCGGTGACAGATAGTCGTTTAGCAAACGATCTTTTTTCTGATTAACCATATAGATCAAACGACCCAGTGGGATTATTTCGTTAAACAGATCACTGGTGTTTTTCACAATGGTTGCCCTGGCAAGTAGTTAGTCACGGCTGATATTATTGCTTAGGCAAATATAAGTCAAATGAATGAGTCAGCAAATGCCACGTTTTGTTAAATCATCAGACTCAACATCCGATGAGTGAAATTTTAACGATCTGATAATTATGGTTTATACGCGTGGATGAAAAATGAATCCTTACATCGCGAAAATGGCTTATCTCGCGGATTTCACCGTATACTTGCCGTTGACGATTAACGCACAGGAAAGATGACATTATGATGGACTTGTTTAAAGCGATAGGACTTGGGCTGGTAGTCCTGTTACCGTTGGCAAACCCGTTAACCACCGTAGCGTTGTTCCTTGGCCTTGCCGGCAATATGAACAGCGCAGAGCGTAACCGTCAGTCACTCATGGCGTCCGTTTACGTGTTTGCCATCATGATGGTGGCGTACTATGCCGGGCAACTTGTGATGAATACCTTCGGGATTTCGATTCCCGGACTACGTATTGCGGGTGGGTTAATCGTTGCGTTTATCGGCTTCCGGATGCTGTTTCCGCAGCAGAAGGCGCATGATTCTCCGGAAGCGAGAAGTAAGTCAGAAGAGCTGGAAGACGAGCCGACTGCCAATATCGCCTTTGTACCGTTGGCTATGCCAAGCACTGCCGGTCCGGGGACGATTGCGATGATCATCAGTTCCGCGTCAACCGTGCGTCATGGTTCCGAATTTCCGGACTGGGTGATCATGGTCGCACCGCCGATTATTTTTGCGGTTGTTGGGATTATCCTGTGGGGCTGTTTGCGCAGTTCCGGGGGGATCATGCGCCTCGTCGGCAAAGGTGGTATCGAAGCGATTTCTCGTTTGATGGGCTTCTTACTGGTGTGTATGGGCGTGCAGTTTATTATTAACGGCGTGCTGGAAATTATTAAAACCTACGCTTAGAACGCTGTGCCCGGTAATCGTTAATGTCTACCGGGCGCATTTTTCACGAATGCTGAGGCTGTTCTTCCAACGATACCGGCCATTTACGAAAGATAATCACCGACCATATCAACGCGGCAACGGCAGGCACTGCGCCGACGTAACCAATCGTAGACATCGACCAGTGTAAACTCACCTGATTGCCTACCAGCGCACCAGCGCCAATACCGATATTAAAGATACCTGAGAACAGTGCCATTGCGACGTCAGTCGCATCCGGAGCAAGCGCCAGCACTTTCACCTGCATTCCCAGACCTATCAGCATGATGGCGACGCCCCAGAAAATACTCAGGACAGCAAGGTGCATTTCGCTGTCAGCAGCGGGAAGTAACAGCACCAGACATACCGTCAACAGGGCAATGGCACTGCTAATCAGCACTGACGCATGCAGATTCCCCAGCTTACCGAAAATGACGCTACCGACAATTCCCGCGCCACCCAGAACCAGCAACAGCACGGTAGCAAAGTTTGCGCTCAGACCCGCGACGGTCTGCACAAACGGCTCGATATAGCTGTAGGCCGTGTAATGTGCGGTGACCACAATCACCGTCAGTAGATACAGACTCATCAATGCCGGACGATGGAATAACACCGGCAGGCTTTTTAAAGAGCCGGAGTGCTCACTGGGGAGTTTGGGCAGGAGCTTTATCAGGCAAAGCAAGGTAACTAACGCCCCCATACCGATGGCGAAGAAGGTCGTGCGCCAGCCAAAATACTGACCGACGATACGTCCGATTGGCAGGCCAAGCACCATCGCCAGCGCGGTGCCGGTGGCAATCAGGCTGAGAGCCTGTGCACGTTTACCGGCAGGGGCCAGGCGGATCGCCAGCGATGCGGTAATCGACCAGAAAATAGCGTGCGCAAAAGCAATACCAATACGGCTAATTACCAGCACGGTAAAATTCCATGCCAGGAAAGAGAGCACATGGCTGGCGATAAACACAACAAACAGACAGATCAGCAGTTTTCGGCGCTCCACCTGACTGGTAAGTAACATAAAAGGGAGCGACATCAGGGCGACAACCCAGGCGTAGATCGTCAGCATGATCCCGACCTGAGCGGTCTGCATATTAAAACTTTGTGCGATGTCGGACAGCAAGCCGACAGGGACAAACTCGGTGGTATTGAAAATAAAACCGGCAATGGCAAGCGTAACTACCCGTAGCCACGCGACCTTGCGGGAAACAGTGTCTGTTGTCATATCAAATAAGAGGATTAGCTGCGAAAAGGTAAGGCCACGATCTTAAAACGTTTGCTGGCGAAAATACAATCATTTTGTGATGTGGATCTCATTTCATTGGCAGGGCGCCACAATGTGCTGCCGAACATTCCTCGTATTTTTAAGTATTTCAATAATAATGAAATTCCGGGCGTATGACTTCACCCGGATTTACAGGTATTCATGTTCTTTGAGGATTGCCAGTTACTCCGGGCTCTGTGATAACTGAGGGTTCAACACCTCAATAAACGCTTCCAGCTGACGTGTCATTGCACCTCTGCGCCAGACCAGCCATGTATTCAGCCAGCGCCAGTTCTCGCTTAGCGGCCAGGCGTTGACCTGATGATGCCCTGGCATACTCTCCAGCATCGATCGCGGGATTAGTGCGATACCCGCACCGGCAATGACGCAGGCCAGCATGCCGTGATATGACTCCATTTCATGAATGGTGCCGGGCATGGCGCGATCGGCATGAAACCAGCTTTCAAAATGGCGGCGATAGGAACAGTTGGCGCGAAAGGCGTAAATACTGCAACCGTTGACGTCGCTGGCCCGCTGAATGGGGGGATGGCCGTGCGGCGTCACGATCATCATCTCTTCACGGTAGACCGGCATTCCTTCAAGTCCCGGATGGGTAATTGGGCCATCGACAAAGGCCGCGTTCAATGTTCCGTCGAGTACGCCGTCCAGCATTGTGCCTGAAGGACCTGTCGCCAGCGCGAACTGAATTTTGGGGTAACGCTGATTATATTCAGCCAGCGTAGCGGGGATGCGAACTGCTGCTGTACTTTCAAGCGAGCCGAGAGAGAAGAGTCCTTGTGGCTCATCCCCGGCGACGACCATCCTGGCTTCCTCAACCAGTGCCAGGATCCGCTGGCTGTAGCGCAAAAAGTTGTGCCCGGATGGGGAAAGCCGCAGGCGCTGGTTTTCACGAATAAACAGATCAACGCCCAGGTCGGCTTCAAGCTGACGTATACGGGTGGTGAGATTGGATGGCACGCGATGCACCTTCGCGGCGGCCTGCGTAATACTGCCAGTCTCCGCGACGGCATTGAACATTTCCAGCTGCGTCAGATCCATAATCTTCTCTATTCGTGAATGGTATGGTTAATATTATTCATTTTTCAGAAAGAGTAAATATGCTCATGATATAACCATACCCTGCGATAAAGAGAGGCACTTATGACTATCACAGCAGCAACACATGCGATTTCCATTGACCCTGCCAGCGGTGAAAGGCTGACGGCGACGCCGTGGGCCAGCGCGGAAGAGATTGATCATGCGCTGAACCTTGCCGCGAATGGCTATAGCGAATGGAAACATACTTCCGTTGAGCACCGTGCGCAAACGCTGCGCCAGATCGGGCAATCTCTGCGCCATCGTGCGGAAGAGATGGCGCAGTGTATCTCACGTGAAATGGGTAAACCCATTAAGCAGGCGCGTGCTGAAGTCGCCAAGTCAGCTGCATTGTGTGACTGGTACGCCGAGCATGGACCGGCGATGCTCAATCCGGAACCTACGCTGGTGGAGAATAACCAGGCAGTGATTGAATATCGTCCGCTAGGAACCATTCTGGCGATCATGCCGTGGAACTTCCCGCTCTGGCAGGTAATGCGAGGTGCCGTCCCGATTCTGTTGGCCGGAAATGGCTACCTGTTAAAGCATGCGCCAAACGTAACCGGCTGTGCTGCAATTATTGCGCAGGTTTTCGCTGATGCTGGTGTACCCGCGGGGGTTTACGGTTGGGTTAATGCCGATAACGCTGGGGTCAGTCAGATGATCAATGACCCGCGTATTACGGCGGTAACGGTGACAGGCAGTGTACGTGCCGGTGCGGCGATTGGCGCTCAGGCTGGGGCCGCTCTGAAAAAATGTGTGCTTGAACTGGGCGGCTCCGATCCGTTTATTGTCCTCAATGATGCTGACCTCGATCTGGCCGTTAAGGCGGCGGTCGCTGGGCGTTATCAGAACACCGGGCAGGTTTGTGCGGCAGCCAAGCGCTTTATTATTGAAGAAGGGATTGCGGCAGAGTTTACTTCACGCTTTGTGGCCGCTGCGAGCGCGCTCAAAATGGGTGATCCGCTGAACGAAGAAAACGATCTGGGGCCGATGGCGCGATTTGATCTGCGTGATGAGCTGCACCAGCAGGTAGAAGCTACCCTTGCCGAAGGGGCACGGTTACTTCTCGGCGGGGAAAAAATTGCTGGTCAGGGCAATTACTATGCCGTGACGGTACTGGGCGATGTCACTCCAGAGATGACGGCGTTCCGCCAGGAGCTGTTTGGTCCGGTTGCGGCAATTACCGTGGCGAAGAATGCTGAACATGCCTTAGCGCTCGCGAATGACAGTGATTTCGGCTTATCCGCCACGGTGTTTACTGCGGATGAAGCGCTGGCGCAGAAGATGGCGTCACGCCTGGAGTGTGGTGGCGTATTTATCAATGGTTACAGCGCCAGCGATGCTCGCGTTGCGTTTGGTGGTGTGAAGAAAAGTGGCTTTGGCCGCGAACTTTCTCACTTTGGCCTGCATGAGTTTTGTAACGTGCAGACCGTCTGGAAAAACCGCCTTTGATGGTGTGGGTGCCTCCGCTGGGGGCACCTGTCTTATTTCTGCAATTTTTCTGTCATTTACTCTCCGTACACTCGCGGCTAACGCTTTGATACAGAAGAGTAATATGAACATAACGCAAATTTTCCATCGTCTAATACCCCGTCAGTTCGGTCTGTTAACCGGCATTTTTTGCATTATTGCGCTGTTCTCTGTTTTGCAGGTCGTGTCCTCCTTGATGCTCTCGGCCTCAGTCAGCGACGCACAGCATAATGAAGGGCGTAATCAACTCGCGCTTTTGCAGCAGGCAAAGGTCGATGAAGCGCGGGTGGCGTTATTATCTGCCAGCGATTTACTTAACCGTGCGGGAATTTATTTTATGCAGGATGCCGCCACCGGTTCGGACGGGAGTTGGCGTCCGTTAATGGAAGAGGCATACCGGGCGCTGGCGCAGTCAAAAAGTGCATGGGATGCCTGGCGGGATATGAAGCCGCAGTCGGACCCGGGTCTAACGGAGAGCTATCAGCGTTTTTATAGCGGTATTCAGGAGCAGGCGGATGGGCTGACGCAGTCAGGTTCCATTGATGCGTTTTTTGCCGTACCCGTGCAGGCCTTTCAGACAGACTTTAACGGTAATTACGCGCGCTTTCAGCAGGACAGTGGGCGACATGCGGAAGCTGGGCGTCAGCAGCTGTTGACCAGTCTTGAGCGTTTACAGAATCTATTTTTGTTTATTCCTCTGGTGCTGGTGGCTATCGCCTTTCTGGTCTGGCGTAGTATGTTCCGTTGGGTGATTATGCCGCTGCGACGGCTGATCGATCATATCGATATTTTAGCGGCGGGTGATCTTTCTCGGCCAGCCCCGCAGGTGAGTCAGTTTAATCGGGAAGTGACGCAATTAAGTTCGCGTATTGCTGCAATGCAGCAGGGGCTCTGCGCGCTGGTGCGGCAGGTGAATAATGCCACCACCGCAATGGTAGGAAATATCAACGAACTTGCGCAGAACAATAAACAACTATACCAGCAGTCGGCAAAACAAAGTGAAGAGTTGAGCACTGTGACATCGCATATTTCGGTTCTGGAAACGCATGTTGAGGATAACAGTGGCTTTGCTGAACTGGCGAATCAACGCGCAGTGCAGGCGCGTGATATTGCGGCAGGTGGAGACCGAATGATGGCGACGGTAAATGCGTCAATGCAGGCGATTGTGACTCGCTCGTCTGAAATGCGAGGGATTACAACGCTTATCGACAACATTGCATTTCAGACAAATATCCTGGCTCTCAACGCCGCAATCGAGGCAGCACATGCCGGGGAGCAAGGGCGCGGGTTTGCCGTAGTTGCGAAAGAAGTTGGGCTGCTGGCGCGGAAAAGCGGTCAGTCTACGCAAAACATTCAGACACTGATTAAACACTCCTTACAGGGCATTGAAGAGGGCTTTCACGCGGTTAACGGACTGGATAAGAATTTGCAGCAGGTTATCGCACTGGTGGAAAACCTCGGCGCGTTACTGAACGACATTTCGACTGCAACGTTAAATCAGGGGAACAGTATTCATCAGTTAACCCGTCAGCTCCATGTCCTGAACGGCGAAGCCCGACAAACCAGTGATCTGGTGAATGCTGCATCTGATTCTTCCTTACAGCTTCACCATGAATCTAACCAGCTTATGCAGGCCGTGGCCAGATTCCGCCTTCCGGCCTGACGCTGCGTATTCAGCTCTGTTATACTCGCAGGCCTTTCATACCTGCGAGCAAGGAGCATGTTGTGGCCAGGGCCATGGACAATTCAATTTTAGAGACTATTGTGCAGCAGGTTCGTCCGCTGATTGGTCAGGGTAAGGTCGCTGATTACATTCCGGCATTAGCCTCCGTCGACGGTTCAAAACTGGGTATTGCTATCTGTACCGTTGATGGACAGCACTATCAGGCGGGAGATGCGCAAGAACGTTTTTCTATTCAGTCGATTTCAAAGGTGCTCAGTCTGGTCGTGGCGATGCGTCACTATCAGGAAGAGGAGATCTGGCAGCGCGTCGGCAAAGATCCTTCCGGTCATCCTTTTAACTCCCTGGTGCAGCTGGAAATGGAGCAGGGTATCCCTCGCAATCCCTTTATTAATGCCGGGGCGCTGGTGGTTTGCGATATGCTGCAAGGGCGTCTAAGCGCACCGCGTCAACGGATGCTGGAAGTGGTGCGGACATTAAGCGGCGTTTCGGATATCGCCTATGATGCGACGGTCGCGCGATCGGAGTTTGAGCACTCGGCGCGTAACGCCGCTATTGCCTGGCTGATGAAATCCTTCGGCAATTTTCACCATGACGTGCCCACCGTTTTGCAGAACTATTTTCACTACTGCGCGCTGAAAATGAGCTGTGTGGAACTGGCGCGGACTTTTGTCTTTTTGGCAAATCAAGGGCATGCCTTTCATCTTACTGAGCCTGTGGTCACTCCGATGCAGGCCCGGCAGATCAATGCGCTGATGGCGACCAGCGGCATGTATCAGAACGCAGGGGAATTTGCCTGGCGGGTCGGGCTTCCGGCGAAATCAGGCGTGGGTGGCGGCATCGTGGCGATCGTGCCACACGAGATGGCGATTGCTGTCTGGAGTCCGGAACTGGATCCGGCGGGAAATTCACTGGCCGGTATCGCCGTGCTGGAGCAATTAACACAACAGCTGGGGCGCTCGGTTTACTGATGAAAACGCTCGATCCTCTTTTTGCCCGGTTGGCGAAATCAACGTTTCGCTCGCGGTTTCGTCTTGGTCAGAAAGAAAGGCAGTATTGTCTGGATAAAGGGGCGCCAGTTATCGAACAACATGCTGCGGATTTTATAGCTAAACGACTGGCACCTGCGTTTCCCGCCAATGATGGAAAACAGACTCCTATGCGTGGTCACCCGGTATTTATTGCTCAACATGCTACGGCGACGTGCTGTCGAGGGTGTCTGGCGAAATGGCATGATATACCTCAGGGTGTAGCGCTAAACGATGAACAGCAACGTTACGTTGTCACGGTTATTTACCACTGGTTAGTGCTCCAAATGAACAAGCCATAGATAACATTATCCTATGATATGCCCCCTTGTGTTGTGTAATTGTTAAAAGCAGTATGAAGGGGTCAATCTAAGGAGAAACCATGGCTTCCGGCAAACCCTGCTTTGTGCTGAGCGCGGCACAGATTCTGTCGCGAATCGACGAGCTCAGCGATGTTCTTGAACAGTGCGTCAATGACGGCGCCTCCATCAGTTTTATGCTGCCCTTTAATCGCGAAAAATCAGAGCCTTTCTGGATGAAGGTCGCGCAAAGTGTTTCTCGCGGAGAACGGATCGTTCTTGGTATGCAGAATGCGCAGGGGGTGCTTGTCGGTACCGTCCAACTCATTATCGATCAACCCGAAAATCAACCTCATCGTGCTGATGTCGCCAAACTGCTGGTTCACCCCTCAGCGCGACGCGGTGGCCTGGCCCGTGAATTGATGAACGAACTGGAAAGTTGCGCGCGTCAACAAGGTAAAACGGTGCTGGTGCTTGATACGGCGACGGGCAGTGGTGCGGAGTTGTTCTACCACAATTGTGGGTGGAAAAAGGTAGGGGTGATACCTGACTATGCCCAAATGCCCGATGGGATGCTGACCGGAACCACACTTTTCTATAAAACGCTCTAATTTGTCGCCGGGGATTGATCAAAACAGGGTTTCAATGTATTAAAGTTTGCTAACCTATTGGACCAATTCAATCAGGTTGTATGACTAATCATAAAGGGAACCCATTGTGCAAACACTAAATCGTCGCGATTTCCCCGGTGCTCAGTATCCTGAACGCATTATTCAGTTTGGTGAAGGAAACTTCCTGCGCGCCTTTGTAGACTGGCAGGTAGATCTGCTCAACGAGCATACCGATCTGAACGCTGGTGTGGTCATTGTTCGTCCTATCGAAAGTTCCTTCCCGCCATCGCTGAGTACGCAGGATGGCCTCTATACCACTATCATTCGTGGTTTGAATGAGAAGGGCGAGGCCGTCAGTGATGCCCGTCTTATTCGTTCAGTTAACCGTGAAATCAGCGTCTATAGCGAATACGATGAGTTCCTGAAGCTGGCGCATAATCCTGATATGCGTTTTGTGTTCTCTAACACCACGGAAGCAGGTATCAGTTACCACGCGGGCGATAAGTTTGACGACGCGCCAGCGGTTAGTTATCCGGCTAAACTGACGCGTCTGCTGTTCGAACGCTTCAGCTATTTTAACGGCGCATTGGATAAAGGCTGGATTATCATCCCTTGCGAACTGATTGATTATAACGGTGATGCGCTGCGTGAACTGGTTCTGCGCTACGCTCAGGAATGGGCGCTGCCGGAAGCGTTTATTCAGTGGCTGGATCAGGCCAATGCATTTTGCTCCACGCTGGTGGACCGTATTGTTACCGGCTATCCGCGTGATGAGGTAGCTAAGCTCGAAGCTGAACTGGGCTATCATGATGCTTTCCTCGATACCGCAGAACATTTCTATCTGTTTGTCATTCAGGGGCCGAAGTCATTAGCCGCAGAACTACGTCTGGATAAGTATCCGCTGAATGTCCTGATCGTGGATGACATCAAACCGTACAAAGAGCGCAAAGTGGCGATTCTCAACGGTGCTCACACCGCGCTGGTCCCTGTTGCCTGGCAGGCAGGGTTGGACACCGTGGGTGAGGCAATGAATGACGCTGAGATTTGTGCTTTCGTGGAGAAAGCGATCTATGAAGAGATCATTCCGGTACTGGATTTACCACGTGATGAGTTAGCTTCTTTTGCCAGCGCGGTAACCGGTCGATTCTGCAATCCGTACATCAAACATCAACTGCTGTCGATTGCCCTGAATGGCATGACCAAATTCCGCACCCGTATATTGCCGCAACTGCTGGCAGGGCAACAGGCCAGCGGTAAGCTGCCGGCGCGTTTGACGTTTGCGCTTGCCGCGTTAATTGCTTTTTATCGTGGAGAGCGCAACGGTGAGTCTTATCCGGTTCAGGATGATGCGCACTGGATAGAGCGTTTTCAACAGCTGTGGTCCCAGCATCGCGATCGCCAGATAAGTACCGAAGCGTTGGTCAAATCTGTACTGGGTGTCAAAGAACACTGGGAACAAGATCTGACGCAGGTTTCTGGACTGGTGGAACAGGTCTCTGCCGATCTGGATACCATTCTGGCAAAAGGTATGCGTGAAGCCGTTAAGCCACTGTGCTAAGACGACTACCGACAACCCGGCTCAGGCCGGGTTTTTTCTTGATATGCATTAGTTACAACATACTGTGTGGTTTATATCATAAACCCGGTCTGTGACTTAGGTGCGGCTTCATTTTAAGCAGGGCAAAAGTTGTTGGGTTAATGTTGCGATTAACTTGCAACATTGATCGCTATCGCGTCTAATGTGACGGATTTCACATTTTCCCGAAGATAACCATGATCGTTCGTCCCCAACAACACTGGCTGCGCCTGATATTCGTCTGGCATGGTTCAGTATTATCTAAAATATTCTCACGGTTGCTGCTGAACTTCCTGCTCTCCATCGCCGTTATCATCATGTTGCCCTGGTATACGATGTTGGGTATCAAATTTACCCTGGCACCGTTCAGTATTCTGGGCGTGGCGATTGCTATCTTTTTAGGTTTTCGCAATAACGCCTGCTATTCACGTTATGTCGAAGCCCGACACCTGTGGGGGCAGTTGATGATTGCTTCCCGATCACTACTTCGCGAGGTGAAAACCACCTTACCGGATGACGCCGAACTGGGACAGTTTGTTCGTCTGCAAATCGCATTTGCCCACTGTTTACGCATGACATTACGTCGAAACCCACAGGCAGAGCCGTTGGCGAAATATCTCAGCGAGAAAGATCTGCAGACGGTATTTGCCGCACAATCGCCAGCAAACCGCATTTTGTTGCTGATGGGGGAGTGGTTGGCCGTACGCAGACGTGATGGACAGCTGTCCGATATATTATTTCATAGTTTAAACAACAGATTAAATGATATGTCGGCAGTACTGGCAGGTTGTGAGCGAATCGCGAATACACCAGTTCCGTTTGCTTATACTTTGATCCTTCATCGCACTGTTTATCTGTTTTGTATCATGCTGCCATTCGCGTTGGTGGTGGATCTTCACTACATGACGCCGTTTATTTCAGTGCTTATTTCCTATACTTTTATCTCGCTCGATGCGCTTGCGGAAGAGCTTGAAGATCCGTTTGGTACTGAGAACAATGACCTGCCGCTGGATGCGATTTGCAATGCAATCGAAATCGATTTACTGCAAATGAACGATGAAACCAATGTGCCAGCAAAACATATGCCGGATAAACATTACCAACTAACTTAGTTTCGTTCAGTTTCCCACCATGCTGGCCGCATATCAGAAAACGAATGAAACTCCGGCGCCAGATTTTCATCATTAGGATCGTCAAAAATGCCGGCTAAAAGCGCAATGACCGGAGCGTCATCGATGGCGCCCACGGAACTACCGCACTGAGGGCAAAAAGCCCGACTGGTGGTTTCAGATGAGCGCCAGGTTGTCGGTTTTCCGGCTTTTCCCGTCCATTCTACATTTTCTGCATCAAACTCAATCCAGACGACGGTCGGGGCACCCGTATGTTTCCGGCATATATCGCATGAGCAGGTATGGGAATTATTAGGACTGCTGGCAGTGAAGCGGATCGAGCCACACAGACACCCACCAATGTAGACTTTAGACATAACAACCCCCGTCAGAAACATGTGGCAAGACACTAGCAGATGCCTGACATAGCCACTAGATCCTTATGATAAAAAGGCGAGGGCGCGCATACTCGGTAGCCCTGTCCTGTGATCTGTCTGATGATAAACGCTTAACTATTGCGTCTGGCAACAATAAACAACCGCGGAAATGCCAGCAAAATATTGCCGTTTTCCTGCAACGGATATTGATCCTGAAGCAGTTCATGGTAGCGAGCCAGGTAATGACGCTGCTCGCTTTCGCTCAAATCCTGCAACCAGGGGCGTAGTCCCGTTGAGCTTACCCAGTCGATAATCGCCTGATGCGAATCCATAATGTGATAATACGTTGTACGCCAGATATCCACATCACAACCCGCTTCGGTCAAAATATCATAGTAGGCGTGAACGCCAGGAAGCGGAGCACGCCCTCGGTCGGGGTAATCTTGTTCATAAGCCACTTCGCGCATCAGTACATGCGTGGGCTCCAGCCAGTTATCCGGCATTTGCACGGCCAGAACGCCGTTGTGACTCAGTTGTGAGACCAAATGTGGGAATAATTCATAGTGATCGGGCACCCACTGTAACGACGCATTTGCATAAAGCAGATCCACGGGATGCTCGGGCTTAAACTGGCTAATATCCGCTTCGATAAAATGGCAGTCAGGTAATGCGTTGCGCGCTTCATTCAGCATAGCAGGTGAAGAATCGACACCTGTTGTCTTTGCCGTGGGCCAGCGCTGATGCAGCAATGCCGTACTGTTTCCCGGACCACAACCTAGATCAACAACTGAGCGGACATTTTCTAACGCCACACGGCTGAGTAATTCTGCTGCGGGTCTTGAACGTTCAGTTGCATATTGCAGATAAAGCCCAGGGTTCCAGTCGGCCATGTATAAATCTCCAGTATGAGAGGAAAAGTCGGAAAAGGACGGTATAAGACCTTGCCGATGAGCCACTTATTTTAGAAGATTATATGAAAATGAATGATAAGGGCAGGAATATGCTGGAAACATCAAGGTTGATATTACGACAGTGGGAGGCTAAAGACCGAGCCCCTTTTGCTGCACTCAATGCCGATTCTGACGTGATGCGTTATCTCCCCGCGCCGCTACAGAAAGCTGAAAGCGATAAACTGGCCGATAGATTTAGTGAAGGTATTGCAGAACGCGGCTGGGGATTTTGGGCCGTAGAGCTAAAAGAAACACACCAGTTTGTGGGCTGTGTGGGGTTGCATCCACAACCTGATAAATTTCATTTTTCACCCTGTACCGAAATTGGCTGGCGCCTTGCTAAAGCATACTGGCACCAGGGTCTGGCGTTAGAAGCCGCGCAAGCGAGTCTTGCATTTGCTTTTGACGTACTGGCGCTAAATGAAGTCGTTTCATTTACTTCTGTGCTGAATAAACCGTCAGAGAATCTGATGATACGACTTGGTATGAATAAAACAGAAGAGTTTACGCATCCCGCGTTGCCGCCAGATCATCGATTGGCACAACATGTTCTGTATCGTCTTTGCCGATAATTAATCAGTCTATTTTGCTCCTTTTCTCATATCAGAGAAAATAACTAAGCCAATTCCAGCCAAAATAATGACGCTTGCGAGAAGGATTCTGACGGTGAGCGTTTCGCCCAAAAATATGATCCCACCGAGAGTGGCCAGACAAGGTACGCTGAGTTGAATAGTACTGGCCGTTGTGGACCTGAGTAAGGGGAGCAATGAATACCAGAGCAGATATGCACCTCCCGATGTAATTGCACCAGAAAGCACGCCCAGAACTAATCCATATATATCAATATGAAGATGAGAGCGGAAGAACAGAGGGATAATCAATGCGACCGGGATTGCCAGGATGAAATTCCCCCCGGTTGAGGCAGCAGCATCCGTGATTTTTTTCCCTGTGATACTGTAGAAAGCCCAGGCTAACCCAGCAATAACCATCATTATTGCAGCATACAAGGAAGGGCGTTCTGCACCAGGAAGCAGCAATATGGCTATTCCAGCCAATGCCCCGAGTATTCCTGTTATTTTTAAAATTATGAGCTTTTCTCCCTGAGCTATCCCCCATACTGTCATGACGAGCTGAACGGTACCAAAGAGCAGCAGGGCACCAGCACCGGTGCTGAGAGAAACATAGGCAATGGAGAATGAAAAAACATAGATACAAAGGAGCAGGGCATTTAACCACTTGAACTCAAATTTTCTGCTGTCAGATGTTATCGCAATAAATAAGAAAAGGGCAATTGCGCCACTTATCAACCGGAGGCTGCTGAATGAAATAGCATCAGCATGCATCCCCTTCAATGCGAGTCGGCAAAGTACGGAGTTGCCGGCAAATGCGACCATTGCGATGATGATTCTGATGAGCAAGATAACGTCCTTTAGTCGATACGATAATTAGCGCAAGATGCAGGTGTTGTCTTTAAAAACAGGTGTGTTGATTAACATAATTGCCAACATCAACGACTCTATTCGTGTTGGGATCGACATTAAGAACGACAAAACGCATTTGCGGGCAGAACAGCTCTGCACTTTTCTTGCTGCATTCAGTTTGTAGCCATCGATGCTCACCCTGTTCGGTTACAACCGTGTTCACGTTTCCGTATTCGCTGCACACAAAACCTTTTTCAGTTGCTCTTTGCCTTGCTCCCTCCAGGCTCAGACCAATAACATTCAGCTCATCGACCTCTTTGGCATGTGTGCTGTCGGAAACACGGGTTAATGTGCAGCTCGACAGCGTAGAGGTAGAAAGTAGTAATAATATGATACGTAAGAAGATGTTATCGTCTTTTAGGAACATGGACTGATGCCTTAAACAGATCGTTATGGTGATGATTTCACGACGCACTGCGCCGGGTCAAATACGGTCTTCCAGTCCTGTTTCATATCAACCACGGTCCAGCCATGCGATTTCGCCTGCGTTAATCCTTCAACAAGTTTTCCGCTTGCGGGTGGGTGACTATCATAGGCGTATTCACGTGCGGCATCGGTATGATGGACCAGCAGTCCGAAGGTTTTCGCGTCCGGATTGGCGGCCGTGTACTGCAGCATGGCGAGATCGCCATCGCTATTGCCAAATGCGCCCACGGGGCGCTGCCCCATAAACAGGTGGATCGCCACGGGCTTGTTCGCCGCGTCATCATTGAAGGCTCCCGACATCGTCTTGGTGATTGTTGTCCCATCTCCGGATAACGCGAACTCGCCGAGCGCGAACGATCCGATCACCTGTTCTGGCGGAATACCATACATTTTTTGCGAGAGCACGCGCATGAAATCTATCCCGCCGCCGGAAACAATCCAGGTTTTAAAGCCATTCTCTCGTAGATAATCCAGCAACTGACGCATAGGTTGATATCCCATCTGGTCATACTGGCAGCCAAAACGTGGGTCTTTATGCGTTGAAACCCAGTTGGCAACCCGCTGAGTAAAGTCCTCCGTTGTCATGCCACTATGCGTGAGCGATAGCAGGTGCATAAGCCCTTTTTCTCCTGAACCGACGACGCTTTTGAGGTCGTCTTTCAATACGGCCTGCACCAGCGGATCGTTCGACCAATTGGGATTTTCTGGGGCAAGACGTTTAATCTCGTCCAGCGCGAACTGGATCTGAAACGTCATCGGCGCTTCCGGCCACAGTGTCCCGTCATTATCAAATACGACGTAGCGTTTATCAGTGGGAATAAACGTTGGACGATCGGGGTTGGTGGCATTTTGTACCCATTCTTCAATAGCGTGTTTGGCTGCCGTGTCATTCCATGCGGAGAGGGGCTCAGCCGCGGCGGTGCTGCAAAGGCCGCATAAAGCCAGTGTAATTAACGTATGCTTCATTGTGAGTTCCTGTTATCTGGGGTTTGTCCCGGTAACGAAATCGGCTGCCAGAATCGGCACCAGCGGTGAGATAAATAACGCGTGCTACGCAGCAATGTGCGGCGGAAAATAAACATAAGAACGAGTAAAGCGAGGCCGCCCGTCAGCAGCAGCACGGTCGACCAGGTGAAGGTGTCGCGGCTGCCTTTTAACACAGATTCTGCCCCAGCGGTGCGTGAAGCGGCAACGGTATATTTACTGCCGGGCAGTTCAGCGATTTGCCATTGCTGATGGGTTGTATCCCACCAACGTAATTTAATCGGCGGTAGTGTGATTTCTCCTGCATCAACCGGTAAATAGCGGAGTGTTTCCACGCGTTCAGCGCCTGTAATGTCACCGCGCCCCGACGTCAGCATACGGTTTTCTGGTGTCAACCGTTGGGTGTGCGTGCCGTTTATAGCATACAGCAGCTGTGGGATCTGAGCGGGCATCACATCGGTAGCGTTGGCTGTGACGACGCGTTCGATTACGTCACCGGCGCGCAGCGTTTTATCTTCACCACTGCGGTAAATATTGACCTTCTGGCTGAGCGAAAAGCTGGAAGCGGGCAGAAAACGGTCCGGTTGTTGGACTCCTGTCGGCCAGCTAACCGCCGTTTCCAGTGCAGGCAGTTTGACCGTAACGGGTGCTTGCCCGGATGCGGTTAATGTCATTTCGAAAGCCGGTAAATCCAGCTTCCCCTGATCCCATGCAGTGATTTGGCGTTCCATGCGCACGCCGCTCCAGCTTGTACCGCCATCGTGACGGGTCAGCAATTGATTCGGTGATGTGCTGGTTAGAATATCGCCATTTTCTACTGGGAAATCGGGCCACTGCGGCGGCGGGTTAAACCAGGAATCTGTCCAGAACGTTACCGCTACCCGCACCGGCTGGCCAGGGACAACGTGTTCTGGGGCGATCAATTCGCGGGAGACCGTCATTGCCGCCTGGCAGGGAAGTACCGCCAGCAGTAATAACCAGATAAGCTTCATTGGTCTTCTCCTGGCTGGGTTCGGTAGAGGCTTTCTAACAGCCCAGAAGGTGAAACCGCCAGATTTTCATACCACTGATTCACCTGTGGATTCCCTCCGGCAATGGGCTGAATATCCTTTTGTTCTGCCCCCTGGTGGGGCTTCAGGTCGTGCTTAATTTCATCGGGTTTGTAATCTTCTTCTTCTCCCTGAGCCGATTTATTTTCGCGCTCCTTTTGTCGCAGTTGCATGATGATTGCGGCGATTTTTGCGCGGTTACCCTGCGCCAGCTTCCAGTCCGGGCGCAGGCTTAACGCCCGATCGTAGCTGTTCAACGCCTGTTGCCACTGCTTTTGCTGGGCGTAGCTATTGCCTGTCCAGAGCAGTGCTTCTGGGGTTTGTTCCGCCTGTCGGAACGCGGCGGTAGCGGCGGGATAATTTCCCGCCCGATACCATGCGATACCTTGCCGGAGTGGATCGTTAAAATGCTGGGCCGCGCGGGCGTAATCCCCTTTGGAGAACGCACGCTGCCCCTGCACATCGGGGCTTATCCAGGCATCCAGCCAGGCGGCGTGGCCGGAAGGCTGCCAGAGCAGCAGCGGCGCGACCAACACCCAGCAAAAGAGCTGGCGTCGCCAGATTAACAGCAGGGCAAGTATTGGGATCGTTAGCATCCAGCCATCGTTCCGCCAGTGTAAATCGCTGCGGGCATTGTTTTGCGCGATGACACTTTGCTGGATGTGGCTCTGTACCACGGGCAGGTCTTCATCATCGGTGGTTACCAGCGTGACCGGAATTCCGTCGTCGCGCATCTGCTCGAAGCGCGAAACGTTCAACCGTGTATTCGTACTGCTGGCGGCATATTTCTCGGGCAGCGCGCCCCCTTGCGCGGTTCCGGGCACCCAGATTTGTAGCGGCGTATTTTGTTCGCCAAGCCATCTGGCGTCTTCCGCGCTTAAGGTATCGGTCACCAGGATAATGCTGCGCGGCGCGGCGGGCATATTGTGCATTGCCAGCGAGACCGCATGTTGTAATCCAGAACCTTCGCCAGACGGTAATAGTGCTTGGCGTTTGCGCATGCAGGAACAGCGAGTAAAAGGCCGTATCGACGGTAAGTGGGGTGGTGAGCCAGGCCCCGGCGTTATAGACCACCAGGCCAAAGCGTGTTCCCGGCATGCGTTCCATCAGCGACATGATTTTGGTCTGCATCCGCTGATGTCGGCTGGGAGACAGGTCGCTGGCAAGCATCGCGGTATCCTGCTGCAAAATCACCATCACGTTGCTTTCTGGCGTCAGGGCGGCAGGAAGCTGACGCTGCCAGCTTGGACCTGCGAGCGCGATAACACCAAGCATCACCAGCCACGGCAGCGCCCGACTGAGTTTACGTTGTCGCCCGACGATCAGCGCGTTTGCTAGCGGCTTATCCATAATGCGTGACCATGCGCTACGCCCGGCAGAGGGTAACCACCACAGCGCGATGGCAGGAATCAACAGCAGCAAACGCCAGGGGTATAAAAAGTGAAAATCACTCATGCCATTCTCTCCCTGAGCGCGCGATAAATATTAAAAGCCAGTAATAAAACCAGTGCGGCAGCGAGAGGCCAGGCAAACAACGGTATTCGCCATGACCAGCCAATACTCTTCACCTGCACCGGCGTGATGGCGTCAATTTCTTGCCAGACCGCATCCAGCGACGCACCGCTGTTCTGCGCCGTCCATGCGCGCCCGCCGGTGGTATGGGCGATATCCTGCAAAAGACCTAAATCCACCTTGTTATCGCCGCTGCTGTTGACGTCGCCAAAAGCGATGGTGTGGACCTGTACGTGATGGCTGGCCGCCAGCTGTGCGGCAAGGCGAGGTGTCAACTGCGAAGCTGTGTCGTTACCGTCGGTCAGAAGAATGGCCAATTTGCTGGCTTCATTATCGCCGCTGGAATCTAACAGTTTCACCGTCACGCCCAACGCGTCGCCAATCGCCGTCTGTTGCCCCGCCATGCCTGGCGCAAGCTGATTGATACGGGTTTCCAGCGCCTGTTTATCCTCACTGACGGGCGCAAATGGCCAAGCGCTGTTAGCAAAGATCACCAGACCGATACGATCTGATTTGCGGGCGGCCACGAATTTTTTAACCGATTCCTGCACCGCCTGTAGCCGGGTAATGCCCCCCGCAACATCGTTTTTTTCCATTGATCCAGAAACGTCCAGAATCAGCATGATGTTGCGCATTGGTTTTTCAATATGTTGTGGCGGAGTCAGCAATTCCGGGCGGGCAAGCGCGCAGACCAGCAGCGCCCAGACCAGCCAGAACAGCCCGGTCGATAACTTTCCGCTGTGGGCAGGCTGGCTATTGAGCTGGAGTTCATTGATCAGCCCGGGCAAAAAAGGGACCCGAACATACTCTTTAAGTGAGCGCTCTTTGGCCATCACAAAGCGGCCTACCAACGGTAGGATAAGTAGCAGCCAGGCCCATGGCCAGGCGAACGCCAGGCGTGAGAAGTATTCAGACATGGGGTAGTCCTTCAAGCCAGGTGCGAAGCTGCACACGCAGCCGCGCGGTATCGGCATCACTCAACTGGTTGTCTGGTTGACAGTATCGTTCGCAAAGACGTTGGCGCAGCGCATTATCCAGTGGGACGGACGGGAGCCATTGGGCAGGGTCCAGCGCACCGCTAACCTGTTCACGCGGCTGATGCACCAGCAAAATACGTTTGATCAGCAGCAGCCAGCTGTCCACCGTTTGTGGTTGAGTGAGGGCCGTCAGGGCCTGACGACGCCACAGATTACGGCGCCATCTGGCGACGCGAATGATGAGAAAAACAAGTATCACGAGGAGCACGACGCCGCCCAGAGCGAACCATCCCGGCGGCAGGGGAAACCATGACGGTGAATCGGGGAGAACCGGTTCCGCCAGTTCGGGTACCGTAAATCCTTTCTCCAGCATCTAAACCCCTTTTTGTAGCTGTCTGAGCAGATCCCCGGCGACAACAATCTGCTTCACCTGGACGCCAAGCCGCGTGAGGCGCGACGCCTGTGCCGAAAGCCGCGCTGTAATACTCTGTTTGATGCCGTCCTGTAGTTCAGGCGAGAGTGAAAATGCCGCCTCTTGCCCTTCATAACGGGCCGCCAGTCGCCCGTGAGCAGGCAGGCGCAAATGCAGATCGTCGAGCATCACGAACGCGCTCACTTCTCCCCGACGGCGCAGGGCCGCCAGCAGTGCATCGCATTCACTATCCATATCGTGAAAGTCGCTGATTAACGCGACCCAGCAGCCGGTTGGAATCAACGGCAGGCTGTGGCGCAGGATGGCTGCCAGCGTGAGCGGATGGGGAGCTTCATGCGGATAGTTGTCCGCCACGGCGTGGTTGTACTGCACTAAATCGTCGAGAAATGCAGGGAGTGAAGCGTTTGGCGCACGGCATTTGCGCAGGGAAAAGTCCTGGTCACCAAAGACGATACCGCCTAAACGATCGCCGTCGTGCCAGCTGCGCCAGGCCAGCAGCCCGGCGGTTTTAGCCGCAGCGACGGATTTTGTCTGCACGCGCGTCGAAAAAAACATATTCCGCCGCTGGTCGACCAACAAGAACACGGGACGTTCTTTCTCTTCGTTATACAGGCGAATCCACGGCGTACGCATGCGCGCGGTGGCCTGCCAGTCAATCAGCCGGACGTCGTCGCCGGGCTGATAGCGACGTAGGCTGTCAAAGTTCAGCCCGCGACCTTGCTGTCGTGATGTGCGCTCTCCGCCAAGTGCGCCTGGTGGGATCTGCCCTGGCGGATTGGCAATGGCTCGCGCATCGCCAGCGAGCTTCAGCAGCGTATCGCGGTCAACGCGAACGGCACTGTTCATCACGCTACCACGGCATCAAGGAGCATCCGTACGGCATCATCCGGCGTGCAGTTGTCGGCGCTGGCCTGGTAGCTGAGCATCAGGCGGTGGCGCAACACGGCCGGGGCTATCTTTTTAATGTCTTCTGGCAGCACCGCATCCCGACCTTCCAGCCAGGCCTGCGCGCGACCGCAGCGCTCCAGCGCCAGGGTGCCGCGGGGACTAATGCCAAAGGTCAGGTACCCGGCCAGCGTATCGCTCACCGACTGCGGATGGCGGCTTAAGTCCACCAGATTGACGATATAGTTTTCGACAGTAGAGGAAACATGAACGGCGGAAATAGCCTGCCAACATTCGGCAATTTCTTGTTGGCTCAGCATCAGCGCATCGGGTTGTTCAGGTGCGGCCGGTGTGACGTTCGTCAATTGTTGGTACTTTTGCTGCTGTTCTCTGCGCACCAGTTGCATCACTTTCTGTTCATTTTCTTTAGATGGATAATGCACCAGCACCTTCATCAAAAAACGGTCCAGTTGGGCTTCCGGCAGCGGCCAGGTTCCTTCCTGATCCACCGGGTTTTGCGTGGCAAGGACCATAAAAACACCGGGCAGAGGCCAACTGTTGCCCGCCACCGTTACGTGACGTTCTTCCATGGCTTCCAGCAGAGCGGACTGCACGCGCGCCGAGGCGCGGTTAATTTCATCGGCGAGAATGATATTGCCGAACACCGGGCCAGGGCGGAAGCGGAACTGATCCTCTTCGCGGGAAGCGTTTTGCTGATAGATTTCGCTGCCGGTGATGTCTGAAGGCAGAAGGTCCGGCGTGAACTGAATACGGCGGTAATCCCCCTCAACGTGGCGCGCAAGCTCACGCACAGCGCGAGTTTTCGCCAGACCCGGTAGGCCTTCCAGCAGAACGTGTCCATCACAAAGCAGGGCGATGATCAGCATGCGCACCAGCTCTTCCTGACCGAGAACCTGCTCATTCATGCGTTGTTCAAGCTGTAATAATTTTTCTCGATTTATCATCGGCGTAGCCCTGCAAAATCACGTTTAAGTAAGGTTGTGATGCCCACCACAATCGGCTCGGCATAGTTAAAAAAGGCTTTAATGCCCGGGCAAAGGTAGTTCAACCCCAGCTCGCCGTCCGGTGCGCGTACAATGCGGTTTTTCGGGCATTCGCCCCAGCACAGCTTCAGATAAGGGCAGGTTTTGCAGTAGTTGGGTAGCGTGTCGCGCTTGCCCATGCCGAAGGCTTTTTGCCGTTCGGAAAAAGCCAGGTGTGAAAGTTGGGCATGTTCAATATTGCCGATCTGGTACTCGGGATAGACGTAGTGATCGCAGGAAAAAATATCGCCGTTTTTCTCGATCGCCAGCCCTTTACCGCAGAACTCTGAATGGGTACAGATTTGAGCAGGCATTCCCATAGTCTGCGCGACCGCCGTTTCGAACAGATTGACCTGTACGCGGCCCAGATCGTTATTAACCCACTCTTCAAACACGGCGATCAGAAATGTGCCCCAGTCCTCCGGGTCAACTGACCAGTCGGTGACGATCGAATCGAGATCGCCAGGGCGCGCGCGGCGGCTACCGATCAGCGGGATGCTTTCGTCCTGCCAGAACTGTGGTGCGGTTTGCTTGAAATCGACCGGTTCGACGCACGGGTTAAACTGTACGTAGGTTGCGCCCAGTTCACGGGTGACGAAGCGGTATACTTCCAACGGAAAGCGGGCATTGGTGCGGTTTACCGTGACCAGGGCGTTAAATGGGACGCCGTGACGCTTGAGGGCCTCAACGCCCGCCATCACTTTGTCGAATGTCGGTTTGCCGCTACGGGTGACACGGTAGCGGTCATGCAGTTCTCGTGGGCCATCAATTGACAGCCCCACCAGAAATTGATGTTCTTTAAGAAATTCAGCCCATTTGTCGTTCAACAACACGCCATTAGTTTGTAAATCGTTCTCGACGCGTTGGCCGGGCTTCTGGTACAGCTTCTGAAATTTGACTACTTTCTGGAAGAATTCCAACCCCATCAATGTGGGTTCGCCACCTTGCCAGGAAAAGACCACCTGGTCGCCGTCCTGGCCATCAATGTATTGACGAATGAAATTCTCTAGCACCTCATCGCTCATGCCAGTATGTCTGTCCTGATGCAGCAGCTCTTCTTTGTGCAGGTAAAAACAGTAGGAACAGTCAAGGTTACAGGTCGAGCCGGTGGGCTTGGCCATCACATGAAAGCGGCGCTTGTATTCTGGCCCTTTGCCGTCATATTTTTCCGCCGACGGAAGCGCTTTAACCGGTAGTGTGGTGCTGTACTTCATATAGCAGACCCCTAACAAGAAAACGTCACTACTCTTCAAAAAACGGGCAGGCTGTCTGAACAGCCTGCCCGGAGGCTTAGGTTATTTATTGATATTAGAGCCTTGTTCCAGCATCGCCGAAGCGTCGGAAATGGTGAACGAACCCGGTTTCTGACGCGGTGGGAACTCTTTGAAGGTTTCCAGCATCTGTTTCGCGTATTTCTGCGCGCCGCCCATCAGGAACAGACGGTCGTAGAACCAGGAGTTGTAGCCCATACCGTCGCTGCCTTTCTCCAGCGGATCGACTTCAAGGTCAAAGATTAGTGGCGTACGCAGCTTGGTGAACGGGTATTTCCACAGATCAAGACCGGTATGCTCCTGAATCATAAAGTGAACTTTCCAACGCTCGTAGCGCATAGCCAGCAGATCGCCGTCATCGCTCCAGTAGAAGAACTCTTTACGTTGATTCGGGCCCTTGCCCTGGAGGTAGTCGAGCTGGTTGTAGCCATCCAGGTGCACCTTGTAGGTAATGGACGGCGTTTTGTAGCCTTTTAACAGCTCGTTTTTAATGTTCGGATCGCCCGCAGCCGCAACCAGGGTAGGGAACCAGTCGTTACTGCCGAAAATACCGTCAACGATGGTGCCTGGCTTAACGTGGCCCGGCCAACGAATCATCGCAGGTACGCGGAAACCACCTTCCCAACCGGTGTTCTTCTCGCCGCGGAAAGGCGTTTCGCCTGCATCCGGCCAGGTTGCTGTCATCGGGCCGTTATCGGTGGTATAGACGAGGATCGTATTGTCTTCGATGCCGAGATCTTTAATCTTCTGCAGCACTTCACCAATCATCTTGTCATGTTCCACCATGCCGTCGGCGTAGGTTCCAAGGCCCGTAGCACCAATGCTCCCGTCTTTCAGGTGCGTTTTGTTATGCATACGGGTGGTATTGAACCAGGTGAAGAATGGCTTACCGGCTTTAACCTGACGTTCCATGAAGTCGTTGTTGGCCGCGAGCGTTTCTTCGTCCACGGTTTTCATACGCTGGACGGTAAGCGGACCGGTATCTTCAATCTTGCCATCGGCGGTGCTCTTAATGACGCCACGTGGGCCAAACTCTTTGCGGAAGGCCGGATCTTTCGGGTAGTCCGGGTTCTCCGGTTCTTCTTCGGCGTTCAGGTGGTAAAGGTTACCCATGAACTCATCGAATCCGTGCGCGGTTGGCAGGAATTCATCGCGATCACCGAGGTGGTTTTTACCAAACTGGCCAGTAGCGTAGCCCAGTTGCTTCAGGATGTTCGCAATGGTCGGATCTTCTTTTTGCAGACCCTGCGGCGCACCCGGCATCCCCACCTTACTCATCCCGGTACGGAACGGCATTTGACCGGTAATGAATGAAGAACGGCCAGCGGTCGAGCTTTGCTCAGCGTAGTAGGAGGTGAACTTGGCACCTTCGGCAGCGATGCTGTCGATATTTGGGGTTTTATATCCCATGGTGCCCTGATTGTAGGTACTCAGGTTCCAGTAGCCGATGTCATCGCCAAATATAACGACAATATTTGGTTTAGATGAGTCTTGCTTTGGCGCATTTTCCGGTGCGGTAGATGTCGCCGGTGCAGCATGAACAGTGGACACAGCGCCAGCTGCTAACGTTAGCACACTGGCAATCATCGTCCTTCTAAAAGGGACACTTTTATGCATGGTGGGGAACTCCGTTCATTAGGAAAGCCTTTTGAGTATAGACACGAAAAAAATCCTCCAAATTTTTTCTAATGGAGGTTAATTACTTTCACAAGATAACTATTCGAGAATTCCTGCAAAAATATGAATAATGCAGGGCATATCTTTCGCATCGTGATTAATTTAATGCAGCTTAATTAAGGCGGAGGGGTTATTCCATCTGGAAGTTATTTAATAATAAATTATGGAAGAAGTTATCATTATTGGATTTCAACATAATGCTGAATCGATGCAACACACACTGACAGTTAATTTTATGCACCAGGACGCTATGCAAGCCACGCGGATACATAGCTGCCAAATGCTCTATTCAGGTCAAAGAGGCGCTATTTCTTTACGAATGGATACGCTGACTGACCCCGTAGGGAAACGTTATTTACCTTTTTATCAGAGGGGATAATCGATCGTTTATATTTAGTGATGAGGAAAAGAGCCTTTGAAAGGCAATGTCATCTTTCACATGAAATGAAGATCTCTTTATCACTAACATTGCGTAAGTGAAAGGCTGGTCTATGCTAGAAAAAGCAATCAAATTTGCGTTGGCTTTTTGAATAATAACGATAATTCTCGTGTTTTCGGTGGCGAATATGAACAGGATTGTGATCGCTTTTTTAATGTGCTTTCTTTCCTCTTTGGTTGTTAACACATATGCGGCGGAACCTCGTCAGGAGCCCACCGAAAAGGAACGCGCGCGAACGGTTTATATTTTTCATCAACCGATTGTCATGCTCCAGGCGAAATTCGGCCTTACCACGCCAGAAGAGCGGGTGCTGCGCATCCGCAATACGCTACGAAATTTCACTGAAGCCGATGTTCGCGAACCGCTACAGGTTGTATCGGTCACGCGTTATAACCAGCCGGGAAGGCTTATCGTGATGAACGGTAAACCGGTGATGTTGCTGACACAAGGCGATCTCGACGAAGGAGACGATCTTACGCTCGACCAGGCGGCGCAGCGCGTACTGGCGCGCATGGAGGCGCAGCGGTCTGCATTGAGCGATCAGTATAACAGCGGCTGGCTGGCGCTGTCGGCGGTGAAAACGGTGGCTGGTCTGGTGGGACTGGTACTGTTTTGGTTCGGTGCATACCGTTCCTGGCGTTGGGTCAGACGCGTTTATCGTCGTCGCATTTTTGAGAACAAAAGCTGGATCCCCCAGAGTTGGCGGCGTTTTATCGGCGCTATCGAGACGCGCCTGTACGCACTGTTGATGATCCTGCTGGGTATCGTTGCACTTTACGTTTGGCTGAGTTGGGTCTTTAGCCTGTTTCCCTGGACGCGCGTCTGGGGAGAGTCCCTTGGTGACTGGTCTGTACGCGTAGTGCGTGATATTGCATTGTCGATTGTCTCAGCGTTACCTGGCTTGATGATCGTCCTGATCATTTTTCTCATCACTGCGTTCATACTGAAGCTGCTTAAGGTGGTTCTCAACCAGGTGGAGGCAGGGCGTTTGCAGTTGCCTGGAATTCATCCTGAAACCGTGGGCGCAACCCGGAAGTTGATCTCTGTGGTGGTGTGGCTCTTTGCGCTATCTGCAGCCTATCCCTTTTTGCCCGGTGCCAATTCACTGGCGTTTAAAGGTATCAGCGTTTTCTTTGGCCTGATGCTCACGCTGGGGTCGGCCGGGGTGATGAACCACGCAATGAGTGGACTGGTTTTGATCTATTCGCGCGCGCTGCGCAAAGGCGACATGATTCGGGTAGCGGACAACGAGGGATTGGTAAGCGAAATTGGTATGCTCGCGACCAAAATTATCACTCGTGAAAATTACGTGGTCACCGTGCCAAATGCGGTAGTGGTTAGTGGAAAAATTACTAACCTTAGCGCGCAAAGCACTAACGGCGGCGTCAACCTGACGGTCGGCGTTACCATTGGCTACGACACGCCCTGGCGCCAGGTCCACGCAATGCTGGAGTTGGCAGCCAAGCGGGCCAAAGGAATCGATCTTTCACAGCCGCCGTTGGTGCGTCAGCTGAGTCTGATGGACTGGTATATTTCCTATGAATTGCAGGTGCGCCTGCTGCCGGATGTATCTCTGGCAGATGCCCGTAATGAACTGCATAGCAATATTCAGGACGTCTTCAACGAATTTAACGTGCAGATTATGTCTCCGAATTTTGTGCTACAGCCAGAAAACAGCGTGATGGTGGCCAAAGAGAATTGGTATACCGCACCCGCAACACCGCCAGAAGGCGGGAAATAATGCGTTGGCTTTTTCTGCTAATTCCTCTGCTGTGCTGGCGCGCTATGGCGACAGGGCTTATCGATCCTGAAGACGGCATGGTGGACATGAGCCGTTATTTACAAGAAAACCCGTACGGTTTTCTACCGATTCCGCTGGTTATTACCGAACCGGCCGTTGGTTATGGCGGCGGCCTGTTCGGTCTGTTTCTGCATGGCAAGGGACGACAGGTTGATGGGCAGTTTATTCCTCCGGCCATGAGCGCGTTTGGCGGTGGCGGAACGCAAAACGGTACCTGGTTTGTAGGAGGGGGGCATCGCCACACCTGGCAGGATGACCACATTCGCTATCTGGTTGCAGGAGGCTATGCCGATGTCAATCTGGATATATATTCCGGTGACGTATTGGGCTTTGGCAATAACCGGGCCGTGGAAACCGAAACTCGCGGTTATGGCGGTATGCAAAAACTTCTCTTTCGCGCAGGGGATTCTCCCGTTTTTCTGGGAGCATCACAGTTCTGGGCAAAGATGGATATCTCCGCCCGCAATAATCCGCTCGTCAACCAGGTATGGCGGCAGCTATTGGGTGAAAGCAGCATCACCTCTGCATTGGGGCTGGTAGCGGAATACGACACAACTGATAACTTCTTTTGGCCCGGACGCGGGCTTTCTCTTAGCGGCGAGTATCAATTCTACGGTCACTATCTTGGGGGCGACTATCGCTACGACCTGCTGACGCTCGAAGGCAAGTTTTTCCTGCCACTGAACGCCGACTGGACGCTTTCTCTTGCAGGGGACTATCAAACGCTGTCGCAGCAGGATAAACATCTGCCACCAATGGCGCGCCCTTATATCGAACTTCGTGGTATCTCTCGCTATCGCTACCAGGGGGATGACGTGAGTACCGTTCAGACGCAGTTAGCCTGGCAAATGTCGTCGCGTTGGATTGTTTTGGGTTTTGTCGGTGCTGGAAGTGCGGCAGACAGTACATCAGAGCTTTACCGTAGCGCAGAAGTGGCCTGGGGCAGCGGTATTCGATATTTGATTGCGCGCGAATACGGACTGCGTACCGGTGTAGATGTCGCTTTTAGCGATAACGAACAAGCAGTTTATTTTAATGTTGGCTCTGGCCTGTAGGGATGAGCGGAATGAATGAGGACAAATAATGAAATGGTTCCACGCGGTTGTTCCGTTGCTGTGGGTTTCCGGCGTGGCCAGCGCAGCTGAAACTGATGCCAGCACGTTTCCGATTTGGGGCGAGGAGGCCAGGGCGCGGGGATATGCCATTCCGCTACCGTTTGGCATCAACCTGAGCTATATGAACATGCGGCAAAATATTGATGTCGATAGCATCAGTTTTTCCGGACTGGCGCTTGGCAATCACCCGATTCCTGTCGATATGTTCAATATTGATGCCGGCCATACGCGTGAACAGAGCAAAACTGAAAACCTACGTCTGGACATGTGGGTCTTCCCGTTTTTGAACATTTACGGGCTGGTAGGGCACACACGCGGATCGTCGGTCTCGAATGTTTCAGTAGATGCAGACCCTTCGCGCTACACCGGTGTTGACCGCATTATCGCATCATCTGTGCATCAGCTTTATCAGAGCGGTGAGCTACAGGATATTGATTTTGTTCTCGATTTTAAAGGCACAACATGGGGAACCGGTATTACTTTGGCAGGAGGATACGAAAACTGGTTTGCCCTGGTGGATACCAACTATACCCGTACTGATTTTGACATTCTGGATGGCAAAATTTCAGCCCTTACCGTGTCTCCCCGTGTTGGATATCGCTTTAAATTTCAGGGGCCGGTGGGCGAATCGCATCTGAGCGTCTGGGTGGGGAGTATGTACCAGAACGTGCAGCAGGAGTTCAGGGGTAGCCTCTCCGATCTGCATATGCCCGCTGAGCTTCAGCCACTGATCCAGGCCGTAAACCAGGATGGCAACGGGCGATTTGATGTTAAACAGAATCTGACCTCTCCGTGGAACATGCTGCTGGGGACTCAGTTTGAAATGACGCCACAATTTAACGTCCTGACGGAGTTTGGATTTAACGAACGCAATAGCTTCTTTATTGCCGGTGAATATCGCTTCTGATGAACGGTTATCGCGTCATGTTGACATCGCTATTGGCTCTGACGACCTGGTCTGCGGAGGCGTTAACATTGGATCAACCCTCAATTGACGCTTTCCTCGGGAAGCTGGGTGCGGATAACCAGTACGATCCGGCAAAAGGGGTGAACTGGAGCGTGTTGCCGGGGCCATTTTACACTCCAGAGCTGAAGCTGGGTCTTGGCATGGCGGTGGCGGGGATCTACCGGGTGGATGCGGCAGATAAAACAACTCAGAACTCCTCTGTTTCCTTGACGGGTTATGTCAGTGCCAGCGGGGCGTTGGGAATGGGGATCAGCAGTTATACCTTTTTTACCGACGACCGTTGGCGATTGTTTGTGGACGGCTCAGTGAACAAAGTGCCAACGGGTTTTTGGGGCATTGGCTACGACGCAGCCCAGGGTAATGAACAGGATTACACCAACAACTCCGTGAGTTTGCATCCTGTATTGATGCGAGAAATCGCTGAACGCGTTTATCTCGGCGCGGGTTGGGATTTTTCTTCTATGCAGGCGGACGTTGACGATCCGCATCAGGGGGACGTGTTCAGCCTAAATAATGCGCAGACATCGCCGTTATCGTCTGGACCCAGTGTAAGTCTGAGTTACGACACACGTGACGTTGTCACGCGCCCGCAGCATGGACACTATTTTAAGCTGGAGTACACCTGGTTTGATCCGTCTTTTGGTTCAGATACTCATTTTACGGCAGCACAGGTTCAATACGATCGTTACCTTTTACTTGATGACAGGACTGTGCTGGCGTTCGATTTATGGGGACGTTTCACTCGTGGAGACGTGCCGTGGGATCGTTTATCAATGGCCGGAGATGACCGCCGTCTGCGGGGGTATTACCAGGGGCGTTATCGGGATAAGGATGTGGTAAGTGGGCAGGTGGAATATCGAAAAAAACTCAACTGGCGACATGGTTACGTGTTGTGGTTGGGCGCAGGAGCTTTAGGCAGAAACATTGACGATATGGGACATCATCCGATCTTACCTAATGCGGGTGTCGGTTATCGCTTTGAAGTGAAGCCCGCCATGAATATCCGCCTGGATTTAGGTTTTGGGAGAGAGAGTGCAGGATTCTATTTTCAAATTGCGGAGGCATTCTGAATGGCTAAAGGATTTCTGTTTTTACTGCTGATAGCCGGATTTGCCTGCGCGGAAGTTCCTGGCCTCACTCTTAAACAAGCGCATAAGGCATATCCCGTTGTCGGCCATTTAGCACCACCGGAGTCACTACGCCCATGCTGCGCGTTTGGCTATGATCTTCATGTCAGGGCGATAGGTGTGCCGATCCCTGTCTACCAGATTGGCAATGTATTAACGTTAGATTCACTGGGGCGTCATCACTATAACGATAGTGCGTTGGGGGCCGTGAAAAATATCGTTGGACTGAGTGAGGAAAAAAACGGACTGCTTTATACCCACCGTGGGGGTTTTATCGACATAGCGCACGTTCGCGATACGGCGGATAACACCTTTTACCTCTTTTCTCGTATTTATCCAAAACTTGGTCAACAGTGGCGTTTTTTTTACAGCGAAGAATTGGGCGTCAGACGGATACAGCTACACGGTTTCACACCTCCTGCAGCAATGGCGCAGCGTTACACATTGGCCGCCTGGTTGGCGGGGAATCTGGCCTTTGAACTGGCTCAATGGCACGAAATTGCACAGTGGTATGGATTCGAGTCTGTTCCCGGTTTTTCTGAGCAGATTTCTGCATTTTCCCCGGAAGATCTCTATTCAAATCTACTGGGTGCTCGTATCGCCATCAACGTGATTTTACAGGGCAGGGTGGAATCCATTGCGGCCTACAACGCGGCAGTGGATCGCGAACTGCAGCGGGTTTTACTGCAACTTGGCGTCGCAACCCGGACTGAAACTGAGCGTAAGTTTCGCGAATTGGACGGTGACTGGTGGAACAGTAAACGTAGGGTTCCAGATAAATTTCTGGTGTTAAAGCGTAACTATAATCTTGAGCATAACCGGTTACCAACCCCAGTTTCGTACGAGAACGCCACGCCACTGCAACTGACTTTTCCCGCCGTGATCGAAGGATATCGGCTTGCGCGCCTGGGCGAGTTACAAATTTACCCGGGCACTTCCATGCAATCGCTTCCGCGACCGAAAACTTATTACGCACCAGATAGTTTTCAGTCCCTGGCTGACACAGCGAGTGAAGCAGACAAAATCCAGCTCGAACGTATGCACAAGTCGCGCTTTTAATCCGGTGCTTTTGCCTGACAATTTAAATGCTGCGAGCTACGCTTTTACAGACGCTAACTACTTCAATAATGAAGAAATTCTGCAGGTGGCCTATGAAAAAATTGACCTTGATTTATCTTAGTCTTTTTTGCTCGCCGTTAGCACAAGCTAGCGCACTCTATTTTTATGAAATAGGCACCGAAGATACGGCTTTGGCAGGGGCGGGGCAGGCAGCGCGTGCGCAGGATGCCTCCACCATCGTGACTAACCCCGCAGGAATGACGCGACTTCCGGATCATATGTTCACCGGTGGATTACAGGCAATGGATGGTGATGTGTCCTACACCCTTGAAGACGAGACGGGGCGTAAAAGCCCCGGTGACATCATGCGCTTCTTTCCAAATGCCAGCGCATTCTATGCCCAGAAGGTGAATGACGATCTTTATGCTGGTATTGGGCTATACGGAAATTACGGTCTGGGGATCGATTTTGGCAATTGGTCCGGCGACCGGCTGATTAAGAAAAGCACCATGGTTGCGATGACGCTCAGTCCATCGCTGGCTTATAAGCTTAGTGACAGGGTTTCCGTTGGGGGCTCTGTTAACGTCAATTACGGTTTTCTGTCACTCACTCGAAATGTTGATGGCAACGATGAAAAAGAAAAGGATCATGACTGGGCGATGAGCTATCGTCTGGGATTATTGATGGAACTGACCGATCAAACCCGGGCCGGTATCGCCTGGACCAGCAAAACTGAGTACGATTTTGATATTGACGGCAAAGCGCGTTTCCCGAACTTACCGAACGTGGAATACGATTTGCCTATTTCTGCGCATGTCAAGGCTCAATTGAAATGTCCGTTATCCAGCTCAATTAAAATGACCACTTTGATCTCTCATTCTCTTTACTGATAGACTTTCCTCCGACTGAAACAACAGGATGATTGAGCCCATGCTTCGATACGAGTTAACGCCGAACAATGCAGGTTTTATACTGTGGGGAGATTCAGAAGCCCTGAATGAATTACATGAACTCATTCATTACATCGTGGATGAAAGCCCACTGATTAAAGTTAAAGACGGATTTATGTTATCCCTTGCCTATGATATTCGTAAAGCACGGGAAGGTAATCGTCGTGTTGAGCAACATCAGTATGATCAACATGATACATATAAGCTTTATGGTGTTGAGCTTTTATGGCCTCTGGTCCTGGTACAGTCCTCAATACTCAGAAACTCAATGGGTTATATTCAGACAGACAAAAACCAGCTGTCTGTCATGTATGCCTTTGAATACCTGATAGAATCAGCATTAACAGAGTCTGAGAGAACAACGTCGAATGATATTATGCTAACAGTAAAATATGCATCAGACTCTGATTTTAATTTCATTGAGGATAATATTGACAGCAGGTGCTGCTATTTTATCAGCCTATCTCCGGAGCAAAGAAAAAAGCAGTTAATCAGTATTGTTCGTTCTTTTCATTCATTATGGGGTAAGTATGCCCGTGAAAAGCAGGACATAAAGATGCTGAACGAAATGAATAATACATCATGGGTCTGGCCGGACAATATCAACTGGTGAGCAACCACTGTCCGGCCAGTGAGTACCATCAGCGGGCTCTTTTACCAAAAATGTCCTCTGAACGTGACTGAAGCTGTTTGAGTGCTTCGAGCATGTCATCATTATCCAGTGAGCGCTGGGATTTCTTCCCTTCCTGCTTTGGCCGTCGTCGGGAAGGGCCATCTCCAGCGGGAATTGACTGAGAGCGCGTGTTATCCCGCTTGCTCTGCACCAGACTGATAAACTCCAGGGTTCGGCCAAGACGCTTGTTATCGACAATCGCGCCCTGGTCGATTTCTGACAGTCGGTCGTAGGTAGAGTAGGGAAGTAGCGTACCGTTCAGGCGCAGCTCTTTTCTGCCATCAGGATAGTGATACACATCGATATATTTACCTATTGCACGGCGACTCAGTTCGCTGTCTTCAATCAGGTACAACATTTTATCATATTGTATCGTCAACGATTTTGAGACTTTACGTTTTTCACGAACAGTGAAAATAAGCCCCAGGTCCTCATCATGTTCTACAGCACGGTGTACGTCAAAATCATGTCGCGGTACTTTGCCAAAACGGCGGTTATAGTCAGCCATATAGGCCTCAGCGAAGTCATTTGCAGCCTCCATTGAACAAATGCCCTGTAACCGCAGCTCTTTGACCAGACGATCCTGTAAAGTGAGGTGAGCTCGTTCTACACGCCCTTTGGCGGGACTGGTTTCTGCACAGATAGTCTGGATGTTCAGTTCATGCATGGCTCGCCCAAACTGAGTATGCCCGTCTCCGCCTGTGGCGTGTTTATTGTTAACACGAAAAACACCGGCTTTATCGCTGTACAGTGCCAGCGGTTTACCATGCTTATCGATATAGCGCCGCGTGGCTTCGAAGTAAGAAAACGTGGACTCCGATTTAACAAACAACAGTTCCATCAGTTTGCTGGTTGCATCATCAACATAGACCAGCGCGGTGCAGGCCGGGCCACGGCCTTCAAACCAGTCGTGATCACAGCCATCTATTTGTATCAGCTCACCAGTACACGGACGCCGGTACCGTGGTTGAGGGATCCTTGCGGCACGTTGTTTACGGGGAACCCATAAGCCAGCCCGCACCATGATGCGCCGGACAGTTTCTTTGCCAAGAAACAGTCCGTGGAGTTCTTCGAGCTTTTCACGCGCCAGAGTCGGACCGAAATCAGCATAACGCGTCTTGATCAGTTCCAGAGCCTGATCTGCGAGCCCGGGTGGCAACTGGCGGTTACCACGCATGCCACATCGTCTGCTGGCCATACCAAGCGGTCCGCCTTCACGGTAACGGGCAAGAAGTCTGCGGCATTGCCTGTCGCTGATACCGAGGTGCTCGGCCGCACGGCGCGTTGTGATGCGACGTTCAATGACGTCCTGTATAATCTTGATCCGGTTGATCTCTTTCAAAGTAAACACTCCTGAGCTTTCTGCGCTCATGATATGCCTCCCGGTAGTTTAAACGGACCAGTGAAGCTTACCATAGCGCGGACATCTGAATTGAGCCACAGGCGGACATTACTATTGAGCCATTACAACGTTAGTGCGCATAATGTATATTATGTTAAATGGCGTGGCGTAACGCGTAAGTCGCTTGTAATCTACGTTAAAACAGAGAAAGCCTTCTCTCCCATGCCTTTCATCGTATATGTAGTTCACTTCTAATGCAACTACAAACAAGCGACCAACATCACAGCCCCGCCCTTTTCATTTCATCACCCCTTTTATCAATCACATACGGGCATTAATTGATCCGTTTCGATCACTCAACAGATCGCGTTACTGCTTCATAGGTGCGCTCGCAGACGCTCCCGGCGCTTGCGGCTGCATCAGCATACTTAGCGATTTCTCCCGCGCGGCGGTCAGATTCTTCGTACAGGTCGGCAAGCAAACTTGCGGTTTCGGCGGCTGTCTGCCTTCTGGCGGCATCTGCGGAAATGCGGCTTGTTTCACTGGCTGCGAGTTCACGCCTGATATTGGCAATTGCTCCGCGCAACCTGTCAGCAGCATCGTTAGCAGTAACGGCATCAGCCAGGGCTTTTTGTTTTTCCTTTTCAGCGTTATTGACGATTTCCTGTGTTTCTTTGTGACGGCGCAATTCTTCATTACGTTGTTCCTTTTCCTGTTTCAGTTGCGCGGCTCTGTCAGCTTCATCGCGTTTTGACCATTCAAATTGCCAGTCTTTACGCTCCGCTTGTTTTCCAGCCTCATAAGCCTGCTGGTGAATTACATAACCTGTCCCGCATAAAACTGACGCAACCAAAAAACCAGTTAAAAGCGTGTATCTGGTTTTCATTTGTCCAAACCCCAGCACGTTAATTCAGATTCCTGGTCTCGTCGGATAACCTGACCGTAACAATTATTCTCACGGATGCGGCAATCACGCCCGGCGTCATGCACCCAGCGTTTTATTTCTGCGCATGCCCCGAATCTGTCTCCGGCATTTAGCTTTTTGTAAAACGTTGATGAGAAACATTTACCGGGACCAATATTCCACGGACAAAATGATGCAATGCCAACTTTCTGAGGTTCACTTAGTGGCACATGGACATTTTTATCTACCCATGCCAGCGCTTTAGCCTGTTCAGCTTTGTCTATCTTGTCGCATTGCTCACGCGTTAATTTCATGCCTTTGATTACCGGCTTTCCATTAACGTAAGTCACACCGCCGCAAATAGTCCAGATTCCACGGCTTTTGTCCTGATATGCTGTCAGACTTGTACCTTCTTTTTCATGCTGAAATTGTGCCATCATCACAGGAGCGCTTGCCCCGGCTGCAATAAGTGCCAGCATTACCGCGCTTAGTTTGCTTTTATTCACAATTAATATCTCTGGTTGTTGAACGTAAAAACTTTTTATGTTCGTAATACCAGTTGACAAAAAAAGTTCCTATCGTGCAGAAAATACCCGTTAATACCGCCCATTCATTTAGAGATAACATTGCCATTGCGACTGTAATCACTCCTACGCGGTATTTAATCCAGTCCCAAAACTTAAATGCACCAAATACCAGAGCCATAAACAAAACAGCTACAACGGCTAGTTTTCCAGATGGCAATGCCGCCTTTATTTGTCTAAGAATCCTCACTTAATCACTCTCCGTTTCGTCATAAAAGAAAAGGCCAAAATTGCCAGCAAAAGCATACACATCGCCAAAAGGCTCATTAGGACGTAAACGCGCAACACCGACCGCGCCAGCCCCGGCATAACCTGGTATTTTCCCGCTAAGCCTGTGCCAGACACCCGGACGCAAGCAAATTTGTGACAGTGTAACTGCCCTGTCAGCGTCAGATATTTCCAACCACCATAGTTTTGTTGTGGTCGCATAGAACAATCGCATGTTCAAAACCATGCCATTCAGAGATGATGTAAATTCCTGGTCTGCTATGGATGGGATTACGTTGATTTCGTAGTAAGCAGGCTGCACTTAAGAGCCTCCCAGCATGCGGCGCATCTTCTCAAGCGCGAAAACTTTTTGAGGTTCCTTTTTTGCATCAACAGGCGCGGCGCTTTTCTTACCTGCGGCAACTGTCCCCTTCCCTGCCGGATTGGAAGTTTTTGATTGTGCTGATTTATTGCGCGAACGCTGGAATGTTACCGTTTCGACTTTTTGCGCGGTCAGTTTGATGGTGTAGCAATTTTTCTTAGGTACGGCTTCGATGTTTAGCGATTGGATAACGCTTTGAGGCATCGCCATAAACGATGTGTAAACTGATACAAACTCTTTTAACTCATAAGCCGCGATGATTTGCTGAGCCTGATTCATCGCCCAAATCATGTTTTGCGTTGTATAAAGTAGTCCGTATGTATAAGGTAAATCAGCACCAGTAATGATGCCTTCAAAAGATACAACCTTTGGATCGTCTACCGTGCCGTCAGAGATTTTATAACCTGTTTCGACTTTCCCCTGAGCTATGGTGCGTTTCGCTTCAAACCCTTCTCTGGTCTTTAGCCTTAGTGACACTGTAACGCCGGATTCAAACACCATTACTGCGCGTTGGTCACGTGGTGCTGATATTGCACCCTCCATACCGTCAGCCATGAAAACCCCATAAAAAAATCCCCTACGTGGAGGGGATTTTCACACCTTATTGGCGTGGGTAACATTGCGTGACCGCTGGCGATTACTCCGCTTTCTTTTCCTCTGCTGCCTCACAGATTCTACGAAGGTATTCATTATTTTTGAATGAAACCATAATCAACTCAAAAATAACTCTTGTCGCGATAAGTGATACAGCAAAGCTAATACTTACCCCTTCTCTCTGCTGTAACCAGCTTAGAATAGTACCTGCGATAAGCAGTATCGTAGCGAGCCAATATACAATCGTAATGATTTTTGGCGTAATCAATGTTTCAAATGTTGCAAAGTTTTTAAATTCATTTTTTGGCATCGCATCTTCCTTATCTCGCGCCCGTCGATTCTGCAATATTACCATCAATATTCCCGTAGGTGTTTCCTGTATCATTGATATTATTCAAAGTTTCAGCGGCTTCCTTGCCACTGTTAACATGAATGTGCGTGGTCTTATTACCACTGTTGCTAATGGTCTGATTCCCTGCTGTAGATGGAGAAGGCATTAAACCAAGTGTGTTTTCTATGTCCGGTAGAGGATTCAGGTCAAACATATCATTTAACCCACTTAGCGCTCTAAATGTGGTGGCTAATGGTGTTAAGTTATACAAGCCATTCACTACTGCTGACAACGGACTTTCAATCGCATCAGTGAAAACACCGTCACTTTTATCGTTTTTTGTCGCTGAATTAACGCTTATCGCTGCTTTGCTTGCCAAGCTAACAATGGTTCGGAGAGCCGATATTAAATTTGGATAACGTTTTTCAAATTCATCAAAACTACCGAATAAGCTATCAAAGATGGTTCCACCTTCACCATTCAACCAGGCTTTCCATTCAACAAAAGCCTCATAAACCAGCCACACAGCCGCGCCAATAGCGAGGAAAGGCCAAAGCGCCGCCATAACCGGAATTGCCAGCGCGGTAAATGCCGCACCTACAGCGCCAAGAATCCCAATGAGAATAGCTGTTTTACTTTCATCAGCCAGGGTAGACCAAAACTCTGCAACTTCTTTCTCGGCCTTCCTCGCCAGTGGAATTAAGGTATTTGCCGCCCAATCGGTAAATTTTTGCCATTCGCCGCCGATGGTTGCCTGAGCTAAGAAGGCTTGCCAGTCATTTTTCATGACTGTCATTGTCTGTCCCCACGTCCAGCCCTGTTTTTTCAACAAATCTATGTTGCTCGCCGCCAGCTTTTCAAAGGCTTTAATCATGGTTTCTGAGGTCAGCTTCCCTTTTTCTGACATTTCACGGAGTCCTTTAACGTCTGTACCAAACGCCTCCGCTACTTTCGGTGCCATCGTCCCTATCGCTTCCATGAATGAGCGGAATTCATCGCCGCCGAAACGGTCTGATGAAAATGCTTGCCCCATCTGATAAAGCGCTGCATTGACTGCCTCAGCACTGCCCCCGCCTAATTGCAACGCCCCAACAAGCCCCTGTGTTGCGGTTATTGTTCTTTCCTGCGACAACCCTAATTTTTGTGTCGCTGTTGCCATATTGGTATAGGTGGAGATAAACGCCCCGCTGTCGCTTCTAACGTCGCTTGCCGCCGCGTTAAGGGCAAAAAATGCCTCTTTTGCATCCCCTGTAGTCTGCGCCAGTCGTGCAATCTGTGCCTGTTGGCGCTGGATAGAATCAAGGCTATCAGCCAGAGCATTACCAGCGGCGACAATACCTGCCGTCAGCCCCGCGCCCGCCAGCATGCTATCAACACCAAATGGATTGCGTGTCGCTTTCTCTACACCCTCTGCAACAGGTTTCTTTTTCGCCTCCAGCGGTTCGCCGGAAAAACTTTTTGTTGAAGTATCGTATTTTAAGAAGGGATTACCGGCATTTGGATCTGCCAAACCACCAGCGCGACCTGCTGTCCAGCCAGAGCTACCCGGCGTAGGTATATTTATGCCTCCACCACCAGACCGACCAGAAGAAAATCCAGAGTCTACATGAGGCGGTAAAGTAGACCGACCAGCGCGAGGCGGCGGGAGATAGCCGCCAAACTCATTATTATGCGGTAGCCGGTACAGATTATTGGCTGGGATACTGATTTTATCCATCAGGCCGCTGGTTGTACCCTCTACGGCTGCACGTGCGACCTTCTGAGCCTCTTTTCTAACTGTATCGGCTAATGGCGTCCGGCTAACCAGATTTGCGCCTGTGGCGGCTATTGTCGCTACTGCTGCCGTTGTTGCTACAGATGGCGCACTGGCGGTACTGGCTGGCGCATATGGGCTGGCGGGTTTCAGGTTGTTAACGCGCTTAATGGCTGCGTCAAGCTGGTTTACTTTGGCAATTGCGCGCTCTATGGCTGCGTCAAAACTGTTTAATCCCTCCAGTTCGGGGATAACGTCAATTTTCGTTACGAGATCGGCTGACTGGTCTGTCATTTTTTCACCTTACTAAGCGCGTGTTGAACCGCGTTATCGAACTGGATAACGGCGGAGGCTCTCATAATGGAATCGAAGGAGACGCGGCCTGACGCTACGGCGTCGTAGCTAATCAGGCCGCTTTCAATCACTCGCCAGATGACGAGCTCTGTGCGGATGGTTCGGTCAAGGTTTTCAGCAAGGCGTTGAACAGTTGCCGCATGGCTCCCTGCATTGTTGCCGCTGTGTCCAGCCCAATATTTTTTTTTAACCCTGCTGTTACCGGAAGAATGGACAATTTAAGGCACTCAAGCGCCACCAGATACACATCAGCAATGTTTGCTGCGGTGAAATTGGTGTTAACTGCGTCCCAAGAATCCAGAAATTCGCCGTTATCCACCAGTTGGGCGCGTGACTTTGAAAGCAGCGTAAACAGCAATTCGTCGTGGTCTTCGCGGTTGAGCATACCGAAGATTTTCGACGACATAGAAAGGATGCTTTCTACCTGGCTGATACCATGTTTCGCCAGAATTTCAGCTACACGCAAGTTGAAGTGAACTGCATCAAAGGCGCTCATACGGATGATGCAGTATTTTTGCCCGTTAATTTCTATGTGTTTGATTGAATCATCCATTGGTTAAATTCACCCCAAGAATCGTTGAATCAAGCTCGCCCGTCAGGAGTTTCCATTCCAGTGTTTGCGCTCCGACGCCGTTATTTGCACCATCAGACGGCTGACGGGCAAACATCGCATAGCCCAGCCGGTGCACGGAAAGATTGCGTGTATTGGTTACGGTTACAGGTATGACGGCCTTTGTTTTTTGCATCAGCGCCAGCGCGGTATTTACAGGGGAATTACGTTGCGTGGTGAATGTTACTGAGCCTTCCTCGCTAGGATTCTCAATAAATGACCAGTCACCGCCGATGCCGGATGAAACAGTAATCTGGTCGTCCGGTACTTCAACGATGATATTGCTGTCTTTCGCCAGGCCAATTACCGGGACAACGCCTACAGTAATCAGCCAGTCTTTTGAGGACATATTGCCTAAATACATAATTAAATCCCGTAGGTCAGTGCGGTACCAACAGCATCTACATGCTTGATGGCATAGCGAAGATAGAATCTGAATTTAACGGTCAGGTCGCCTTTGATGCGCTGGGTCGCGCTGACTTCTGCCATTGTTGGACGGATAACCTCATATCCACGGACATAATCACCGTTTTCATCGGTAAAGTTTTCCAGAATACCGCCAGCAGTTTGACCTGCTTTAAGCGAGCTTTCCATTTTGTTACAAACGACTTCATACCCCGGCATGTCGTGACCAACTTTGTTACGGTTCACAAAGAGCGTTGCGAGGTCTTTTTGCATGCGGTCAGCCTGCCAGTAAGCAAAGCGCACAACCTCAATCGACTCACCGTCACCACACGTACCCGGATAAGTTACCGTGATGCCGGAACCGTAATCCTCGAAGGTGTTACCGTTGAATGCCTTAATTTTCTGGTAATCGGTTTCGGTAAAGTCATCGGCTTGCACGGCGTTAAGCGTCTTAAGCGCCCATGTTTCTGAGCCCGGTTGCATAACCAGACAGCGACCAGCCAGAGCAGCATCAAGGAAGTTCTTTTCTCGTTTGGTGGATACGGCGAACGAACCTGCAATATTTTTTTCGCAGATATATTTGGTGATGTTGTCCGTCGCCCATGTTGGCGATGAATAGTCATCAATAAATACAGCCATTTTATCAATCTGCGATTCAGTCCAGTCAGCAATCACTTTCTGAATTGAAAGGTCGCGGGATGGGGTCATGAGCATGAAGAACTTATTGTACTGGTTCTTTATGGCTGCAATTGCCTGGCTGACTGCTGCCGACAGTACAACAGATGATTTGTGAACGACTTCCGCACCTTCCAGATAAACGATGCGCCCATCAACAAGAAACTGACCTGCCGCACCAGAATCAGCAACGATATCAGTCGCTACACCTGTGCTTCCTGACCATGCTGTGCCGTTAAATTTCGCATAACGATATTCATCGCCCTTTACATAGCCAATGGTCGCTTTTATGCCCGCTGGAGCACCAACAACCGGAACATCAGTCAATTTAATCATGGTCTTGCTGTAGGCTGCGGAAAAATCGCCTACAACGAGTGTGTCTGGTGATGGACTCTGCGAAAAATAAGCCTGAACCGCCAGCAGGTTATCACCACTCACGCCGTCAGAAATCGCATCATCAGCACTGGTGTAAACCCGGTACAGGTCTTTGAAATTTTCTACTTTTGCGCTTTCATAGGTCGAATACTTCAAACCAAAAAACGCCGCGCCCGGTGCAAGGATAATCCCCACACCGAAAACGCCATATTGGGCGGCTGTTGTTTGCCGTCCAATTTTCACACTAAAAAGCCTGCTTAAATTCGCCATTTATGCACCCTTGATATGGAACGTCACTTCGTTCGCTTTCACCGTTGCGCTATCAATCCAGCGCTCTTTTTTGTAGTGCTGGAAAACAAATTGCAGGGTTAATGTCACCTGTGCCATTTGCTGATAAACGAGGTTATCAATTAGAGGTGAGCTATTCTCGAAATCGCCTGAGCGGTCAATAGAACAGTTGTTATCAAACTGCCAGAATTCCCCCTCAGTTGAATCGACCTCATAAAGAAAGTTTTCGAGATATGCCTGAGCGTCGTCAGATGAGCGAATCGCAATAATTTGAGCGGCACAGTTATAGTGATACACCCTGTATTCACCGTCCCAAGTTTTGGCGAACGGCTGCGGCTCACGCGCTGACGAAAGCAAATGAATGGCGGTAAATGGGTCTTTAGGTTCTGGTAGCTTTTGCTGGGCGTATAGTGGTTTATCGCCTGCTAGCTCAAGAAATGCCTGGCGAAGCCGAACCATAGCAAGATAAGGTGCTCCACTTAGTATCAATGGTGTTGCCTGAGCGTCAGTCTCTTTTAACGTCCCTTTGGGAAACTTAACGACATTTCCCACATCAAGACGGAAATTTGCCGGGATGTTAATGCTATTTCCGTCACCATCATCCAGAATAACCGAAGTAATGAACGATGGATCTCGCCCGTTATATGGTGTGAATAAAATTTCTTTGCTGTTTCCGCTGTCGGTAAAAGTCGCCTTCTCAACATGGTAATCTGAATAATCGACTTCCCCCGCAACGGTCATTAATTTAACCGTATAGATACTCATTATTCCACCAGCGCTAATGCGTCTTTTTCTTTCATGCCAAATAACAAATATTCGTAGTGGCTAATGACGCCGTTCTGCCATTCCTGACGTTGTATCACCTCATAATATTTGCCAGCACAATTCACGATAGCGCCGTTATGTTCGCCTTCCTCGGTTACTGTTAAATCGGCTTCCCCTATAGCTTCCATATGGTCTTGAGGCTTACGAGACGCAAGATACGTCTTAAATGAGCTACCACCGTCTACTGGTTGCATACTGAGGAATGCTGTTTTTTGTTCTGAATATGCCTGGCGAACCATGCCGCCCACAATTTCAATGGGGAGTGGTTGCCAGTATTGGATTAATCGTCTCATAAAAAAGCCCTGTAATTTACGGTCTGAATGAGTACCCCGCTGTGTATCAGCGGTTTAGTGCTCCCTTTCCGGGCGATGGTGATATCTGAGTTAGGTTTGTATAGTGCGGAGTCAGCTATAGTCTTGCGGGTAATCGACACGGCTTTAGCGCCGATTCTGGCTATAGCTTGCTGAGGTGTTATTCTTCCAAGCGCTACGTCACGTAAAATATCTCTGTACTCGTTTGACCTCATCCAGTCGGCAATGCGGTCTGATGCAAATCTCATAAACGGACGTTCGGGTATTAATTCCCAGCCCATCGCGTTTTTAGTACCAAAGTTATTCCATGCCCCATAAAGCGCCACATCAACGCCGTTATTGGTTTTTCCCCGGTGAATACCAACAGTCAGTTTTACTCCTGCCAATCCCTTGATTCGCTGGCGTAAAACCCGGTCAAAACCCTTTGTATCTAACGTTGCACCGCCACGCATAGATCAAACTCCGAATTCATTTTTAAAAATCTGGAATATTCATCTGCGAAAGTGTGTTTTAACCATTTTTCTACCGTGGGCGCCAAGGCTAGCCAATCGCATTTATCAGGATAATATTCTGCTAATCGGCATGACCGATGAGAATACAACCACCAGACAATGAGCCTATAGCGTCTGAGAATTCCTCACCCCACGTTGTACCCTGCCAGCCCGCCTTTTGTGCTGACTCAGTAAAGGTCATCGCTACTTTCCCTTCACGGCGGCTTGCCACCCCGCGAACACTGGCGCTTATTCCCTCAACAGCTATCGGGGCGAGATTAGCGGCAACATACAGAGCTTTGAGGCGCTCTACGTCATAACCGTAATCCGCTGCGGCTCGAAGGTCGTATAGCCGCTCACATTGAGAAGAAAGGGCGCTAATAGCGCCCTCATCAAGTGATAACCCCGGTAGCAGAATGGCAAGCCAATCTTTTACCGTCATGCTGTGCCCCTACTCGTCGTCGGATTCAACTACGCCATCGTGCTCTTTATTGAGCTTTTCGGCGTCTGCGGCTGAAACTTCTTTTAACCAGCCTTCATCAAGAAACTGCTTAACACCTCCAATAGCCAGTGTCGCAGCGTCAACCGCTACCGCCTCAAGTGGCGCAATGGAAATAGTGATAACAGTCCCTTCGCTGTTTTTGGCACCGATATGAATCGGCGCTTGTGTGGTGTTGGTTAGAAACTTTTTCCCTTTCTCAGTCATGACTTAAACCACCTTAGAAGATTTAGCAGCAGCCAGCGGCGCACGGACGATTACGCCAGCGGAGCGCGACAGGCACGGAATAGACAGGTCAAGCCCACTACGTTGCACTGGCAACTGACGGAACAATACCGGGGTAGCCTGTGCGAAGTGGCGGCGGTTATTCGCCAGCGCGATACAAATACCGTCATCATCCAGATCGGAGTTTTTGCGGAAAGTCACTTCCGGGTAAGAAGTTCGCAGGAATGAAAGGACTGTTCCGAGCGTACCGCTAAGGCGTAGCCCCTGAATTCGCGCCCATGCCTTAGACGGCATATGGAACTCATTTACTTCGTAGATTTTGGTGGTGTTCACTGCAGCGATAATTGCTGAAACATCATCGCAAATTTTATCACCGTCAGTCGTCGCCCATGCACCGGCTACTGCTACCAGAGGAATATTCGGATGCTCGATAAAACCGATAATCTGGTATTCCTTATTGCCACGCCACAACAGATTAGAAACTGTGCGCTCATGCGCTTCGCGGGTATTCAGCGCCAGCATGTTATCAAGCGGCGTACCTGACATTGCCGCTGCCATAACGTCGCTATAGGTATAGCCATAGCCGAGGCCAATATCGTACATCAGCGCGAAGTATTCCCGGCCTTTAGCGCTCATCATCGGCATATCAGTACCGAATGCCGCCATGATTTTTGCCATACCTTGTGCCGAGTACATGCGATACCCCGCCCACTTAGCCCCTTCGTTAATCCCTGGCTCCTGCTGGAACATGGTTAACGCTACGGGGGCGGGCATTTCTTCCATGTAAACATCTTTAGACATGGAAATCAGGTCGCGGGCAAAAATTAGCCCTTGCTCGTCGGTGTTAACTCCCTGCATTACGCCAGTTACCTGAGCTTCGGTAAAAAGCTGCGCCATCAACGCGGCTAAATAGTTCTCATTCATATTTCGGAGGTTCCCTGTTAGCTAACAGTAATTACAGCGGTGTCAGTGAAACCACCGTCATCAGTTCGTACCGTAATAGTTGCGGTCTGTCCGGTTGTAGCCCCTGCTTTAACAGTGACAAGGCCATTTGTATCTACGGTTGCGACATTTGCATTACTGGTCTGATAAGTGACCGCTTTATTTGTTGCGCCTGATGGCGTAATGGTTGGTGTTAGCTGTTGAGTACCACCAGCCGCCTTTGATGTGGTTTTAGGTGAAACGGTGACACCCGTTACAGGCGTTTCATGCGGAAACCCCACACTCAGCAATTCACCATCAACAACCATCACAATTGCTGTACCGCCGCGCTGAGTGTTTGATTCGAAGCGAAAACGACTTTTATCGCCAGAATTGGCAACGCCCCATTCCATATAGCCGGTAGTGACGTTTCGGCCTTTCGGGACTGCCAAATCACCCACTTTCGGGGATTCACCCGATTTTACCGCTACGCGGATCGGACCATTTTCAACGATACCAATCGGGCAATTGATAGTGACAACACCGATACGGGTGTTACTGCCAAATCCCGGCATGGCTGGCATGTTGGAATGTGCCGTAACCGCAATACCGATGGCATCAGTAACATCACCACCATCAGGTAATGCAACACAGGTAGAATCGTTACCTGACGTGAGTTTTACTGCATCACCGGGCGCGACTTCACCACCAGCGCGGCGGGAAGATACACGGGCAGAGGAGCGAAAAGACGGCAGGACAGCTAAATCACCGGGCAATCCCGCGTCAAAATCACCTTTAATTGTGGTCTGCATTATTTTGCGGCCTCTTTTTTGCCAAACATGCGGGACTGATAATCACTGTGCGCATCATTGCTTTTGCCTGCACCTGATTCATCGTTGTTTATGCGTGGATTACGCGGCTTTTGCTCAAACTTTTTACCGCAAGCCACCAGCGCCATTGATAACGCAACATCAACCTGTTCATCGCTCCAGCTATCCATGTTCACTTCTGGATTTGCCTTACGGATGATGGCCTGCTTAACGAGACTGATATCGCCCAGGCTGTCGGTATTGATGTTCAGTCGTTTAGCCGTGTCTTTAAGCTGATGCTCCTGACGACCGTCAGCAACGCCGCGCTCGTAGGCTTCATTGCTGGCTGAATCCATATTTACCAGGCGGTTATTTGCTTTAAGCAAGTCACCTCGTACTGTGCTAAGGTCACTGGTGAGCGTTTTTTTGTCCGTCTCCAGTTGTTCGATTTTGGCTAACGCTTCTTCTAATTCCATCGGTTCACCGTCCAGATTGAATGTTGCTGTCTTTACCCGTGGGTTGCGCACTATGCTCAGGTGGTTGTAGTTAATACCCTTCTGCACCGTGTCAAACTCTTGCCCGTCTGGGGCTCGTCCCGTTTGTTTGGGCTTTTCGTCACACTGGTAGCCAGCCGACGCCCCGCGTAATCTTTTGTCCTGCTGAATCAGGCGAATGGATCTCTCATCCTGAACCAGAGCGCGGGCTACCAATTCATCGCCCTGACGCATTACGGCAGTAACCACACCAGCACTGACAGCCCGGTAATTTTTTGACGTCACCAGACCATTACGAGGATGTGACACCGTAACAGGCTTGCCGATTAAGGTATTCATTGAGTCCTGGTTAAACAATTCATCGGCTGAGCGGTACTCTTTTGCCGTGAATGCATCACCGCGATTGCGGTCATAAACCAGTACGCCCGGACGGGCTATAGGGATATCAATCTGGAGATAACCTTCCGGGGTTATCTCCCATTGTTTTATTGCATCAACGTTAACCTGTGTTTCTTGCTGCAATTTCTTTCTCCGCTTCTTCCACATCCGACGCAGAGAACAACCATTCAGGAAAACAGCGGCAACCGTTAGGTTGACCCGGATTCCCGTCTCGTGGCGGTCTGGTCGGCGTGTATGCCTTACCTTCGCGCCCAACATGCTCTTTTCGCTCGCGTTCGTCTAACATGCCCCGCCAGCGGTATATGCTCATCCCGGCAATACGTGCATTGGCTTCCTCAAGGTTCCATGCCTGATTGCCAATCTCATTGCGGGCAACGTTACGGGCTCGCCGGAAAGGTATCTCCATTTCATCAGCCAGCTTATTAGCGATGTAATCGACGCCGCGCCCCTCGCGTAACCCCTGCTGTACTGTGTTAATCCCGCGTTGAAGTGCTTCATCAGAAACATTCTCCATACGCCCCATACTTTCGGTTAACCAGTCGGCGGTTTGCTGCAATAGCTTTTTATCACCGTCATAAATATCGACCGCTATCAGGTCTGCCATGTTCTCATGCGGAATTGTTATACCCGGTGCAAGGTCAACATTTGCGGCGGCTTTAATGATGAGCCTGAAATCATCCAGAGCAGAATCGGCAAGTTGCGTGGTGGTGGTATTTATCGCTGGCAGTGATGGGATAACACAGGTTGTGCGTAGTGAATCAGATAACTTTGCTACCTGTTCGGAGACTGCCCCCGCCGTGTCTGGCGTAGCTGGTAAGCCTTTTTTCAGGTCAATCAGGCTTACACTATCAACGCGGAAACGCTGGTAATAGCTTTGCCAGTATTCATCGGTGAAACCAAAATTCCCGTTTGCGATAGCGCTCTGTATTTCATCGGCGGTGCGGTTAATGATGCGAATATAAGTATCAGGCTTAGTGTTTGTTACTCTGGCAAAATCTTTAGCCAGATTTATACCTGCCTGCCTTCTGACTTCACTGATGACATACGCCGGAACCGCGCCAAACTCCCCATCTTTTAATAACGCGGGTATTGCTTTGAGGAAAATAGACGCATCAGGCAATAGCTCCTGAGTTACAGACCGTATAAGCCTTTCTTGTTGCTCCCGCGTCATGCGGGAATAGTTTTTACCCGCTCGTTGCCTGATGTAAACGCGCACTTTTTTAACCGTTGCGGCGGCAATAAAATCTCCCAGCACATCATCAACGGATACATCTTTACCATCAGCCGCATCAATATTGAGATGTGCGCCGGATTTACCGATTGCCCGGTAAGTCTTTAAACAGGCTTCGCGAACCCATTTACAAAAAAGCCGGGTGTTATCACCCAGCTTTTGCGCGTAAACCAGTTCTATAGCCAGTGGATAACCAGCGTCATAACGTGGTTCACTTTTCGGCATTATTGGCCTCACTATTGCTGTTTTCGGTATTGTTCTGGTTCAAATCCTTGTCATTCTGGTCATCAATTGTGCCTGTTGCTGGCGCTGTCTCAGTCAGGAGTGTTACGGCGGCGGTTTCCTTCGCGGTTGCCCTGGCTTCTTCGCTGGTGATGGCTCTCATCTGGTAATAAAGTTGCGCCGTTTCCGCTACCTTCTTGTCCCTGTCTACCTCGCGGTCAATCTGCCCCTGAGATTTGTTAGGAATAAAGTCAGCTTTTACGCCCAGATAGCGCAACGTCAGCTTTTTAAGTGCCGGGATAATGTCATTGGTGGTGATGTGAGAAACAAGGTTTTGCCATTGCGCATCGGCGCTGGTATCGCTGTTAGATAAGCCTGACCGCCGCTCAGCCAGCATTGATACCGGAAATCCCGTTTCAGCGCACACCAGTTTGATAGCCATATCAACAAGGTCAGCGGTTCCCGTCATACTGGACTGTAAGCGCGTTATATCTTCATCTTTATCTATTGCCACCATGTCATTCAAATGCCTGGTAGCTGCGATACCAGCCAGACGACGCGCCGCCATAGCTTCGCCCTTCGCTGACTTTAAATCTTCTGCAAGTTCATCTTTTTTATAAATATCCTGTACGGACAGCGACAAAATACTGATGATTAACTCATGAGACAGGCCAAGACGTTGTAACGATGCATAAGGTTTACAGAGAACCGGCTCGCCAAATTCGACACCTGCACTACCGTAAATCGGTTGGTATTCTGGATCGCCAAAAAGGAGTGAATCATCTTGCTCAATAAAAACTTCGCCACCAATCGGGCTTTTAAGCTGAATACGCCAGCCTTCCGGCAGACCGAAAAGCGGATCGTTATAATCAGAAAACCAGTCATTTGACGGTGTAATCCAGTTTGCGCCGTGGCTTCTAACCCAATCATCACCCATGACCAGTACCGACCAGCCCTGATGACGTTTAAGCACAGTGGCACGTTCGACGCTCTGCCAGATACGCATATCATCAAAAAGTTGTTTTATTTTTTTATCATCTTCCGGTTTATCGGTGATGATATCGAACCCGTTAAGCATCGCTGCAGCAACCGGTTCGCTGATGATGCGCCAGCCTATCCCGGATGTTTCGCCAGCCAGAGCCGCCACCAGTGGAATTTTTCCCTCTGCGGCTCTGGCCTTCATCCGATTTGCCGTTGGCGAACCCATCCCGGCAGCACCTTTAACACCATGTGACACGCTTTCCATCATGGTCACGTAGCTGTCAATGTTGTAGCTGGCAGGCTGTAAGCCCTCTTTTGTTAGAATTCCCTCAGTGGGAATTAAGCTGGTTTTGTTCGTCATTCTATAATTCCTGATTTCATGCGTACCAGATGGGGGAATATGGCGTCGGCATAGTCCGTGGACACACCCAGCCGTTTTTTAACTTTCGGTTTTGCTTCAATTTTTATCTTGTCTTCTGGCGTGGTTTCCCACATGACACCAGTAGAATCAGAAAGGATGCGATCGAGATATCGGCGTGGTATCTGGTTTGAAATAGCAAATAAGCCATCTGGCGGCATAATTCCCGTTTCCATCCACCGAACAGAGTCATTAACCGCGTCACGATACGCCCACCACGCCTGAGCACGTAGGTTTTCAAACGTATCGCCGTTCGGCCTTCCACCGCGATAGCGTGATTGCTTGCGCAACACTTCGCCCTGAGCCACAAACTTACGAAATTCAATGTCTGAATCGTCGTATTTGTTAAGTTCGCCTTTAACACCTGAACCAACGCCCACAGAGTCATAAATCAGTACGGAACAACCTTCTTCTGTTGCCAGCTTTAACGCCTGTTGCGCTAGTTGAACAGTGTCACGTGCCTGTAATCGCTCCATACGGTACAAAAAACGCCCGTCAAAGAATGACAACACCGAATCATCATCACCTTCATCGGCAACATCGAGCACCGCTGTTTTAACGCCTGTTCGACAGGCTTTCGCCAGTTTTGAATCAGGCGACACCACCAGCTTTTCCAGATGACCACGGTTGACGACTGCGCCCGGTAAATCACTGACAGGAACACCATTCCAGATGTTGTCGTACTTATCCGGGTAATATTTCAGGGTGTAGCGTCGCTCTTTATCCAGAGTCGAATTAAAGTACGGGTTGTGATACCAGTTCACCTCCTCTACAAACCAGTCATCCTCAGCGTTGAGCACGAAACGAACGTATGTTTCATCCCAAGCGAAAGCCGGGTTAAAGGTAATCCACAATTCAGCACCTTCACGGCGTAGTGTCGGTGCAAGCGTTTCCCATGCCTCAGCAGATATCGCGTGTGCTTCTTCCACCCAGCAAATATCCACGCCTTCAATGGATTTAATGCTGTCGAGATTTGACTGAAAGCCCAAAAAACTGAATTCCGCGCCAGATTTAGCCTTTATACTGTTCTGCGTTATCGTGAATTCAGACTCATAACCCAGACGGCGTATCGTGTCGCTAAGTAGCTTATGCGATGACGCGTCTATAGATTTCTGTACCCTACGCAAACAGAGAATTCGCAGGTCATAACGTACAGTCAACTCAATTAGCGCTTCAGCAATGCGCCATGATTTACTGGAACCACGACCACCACGCAGACACTTTACGCGGTGCGGCCTAGTAGTCAGCTCTCGCATTGTTCGCCGCCACTCTGACATTTTCTTTTTGTCAGATAGCCAGTAGTTACGGCGCTCTAAGTCGTTCTCTGGCGTTATTTCAATCGCTGTCATCGCCGCCAATATCCCTGTAGATTTCAGTCAGCGTGTCTCGCGCGATTCGTTTGCCCTCGTCCGTTATTGGTTTACTTACATCGACACCCGCCAGCGAAAGTATCCGCGCCGCAAGGTGAGATTTATCAAGCCCTTCAACCTGCCAGCCATGCTTTGTGCGTTTAATATTCTTCACAGCGCGGGTATCAATCGCTCTTACCATGCTTTTGTATACCTGTGGATCAAGCCCCTTTATCTGGTCAATTTCCCGTAGCTGTAGCATTACATCTGCTGCATCCGGCGCACGAAAACGGGCTGAAAGGTCAATTAATGCCTCCTGTCTGCCAAAAATATCTTTAGCAATGATGTGTTTTCGATAAACGCTAACGGCCTGTTGTATCTCGTTGTCTTTAAGCAACTTTTCAGCCTGATAATCATCATTGAAACCTTTGTATTCTCTGTTGCGAGATTTTGCATAGCTGAATCCAGGCGCTTCCCGCTCACTGGCTACCAGCTTTGCAAACACATCATCTCGTTTACTTATTTTTATGGTCACAACGCCCCCTTTGTGAGGCTTGCAGCGTAGCGAGGAAAAAGGAGGATCAAAAACAGCGTTACCGCTGGCGTGTAGTACAAATAAAAAAAAGCCACTCCGGGGGCGGAATGGCTCAACATCACAAAGAGTAAGGCAATGGCTAAACAGGCAGTTCGCTACCTGTCCGTGGCAGATGCCATTATGGTTTTTTGATGAGATAAGACAAAAGATAGTGCGAGAGGTAACAATAGATAAAGAAAAGCCGCCCCCGAAGGAGCGGCGTTTAAAGGTGCTCAGGCTGTACATCGCAGTCAGAAAGGCGGGGTGTTACCCCCGCCCTGATTTAGCGACTCTCCTTAGCTTCGTAGGCAAACTTTGCCGCCACTTGCACACCTCCCTGTCCTATTGACGCTTCGCAAAGCGTCCGGTTTAGAGCGGTATATGCCAGTAGCGCCGCGATATAAATCGCGATGAACAAAAAAACTCCTTTGTAAAACAAAGTTGCCTCCTTAGTTATGGGGAGGCTATAATCGGATTGCGAAGTCACGATAAGAGCCTCGTTGGTTAATGAAAATTGACCTTCGGGGCTTTTCTCTATCTGCCGCACGGTAACATGAGACAGATAGCCTCAAGCACCGGGCGGGATTATACCCACATCCCATAGCTCACTGCAAAATTTCTATCCCTTCCCCATCCGACTTATTTGTAGTCTTTATAAGATGTTATGCCTCTACATGGTCTAATTAACCAGTGTAATCTGGCCTTTGACTTGCAATACACTCTGAAACTTTTTCGATTACACCCAGGCAATTTTCGATAAAAGCATCATCAACTTTTACAAGTCCAGTTACGCCAGAAACATCCCCTTCCTCATAAACGGGAGTATTGGGGGTTTCAACCAAAAAACCTAGTGCGTTAATGTTAGCTACCAGTTTGTAATAGCTTGCCCCATCACCGTGTTTAAGGGCATTAATTGCAAGATAATAATTATGAAACTCATCTTTAAGCGCTTGTTTTCCTGCTTTTTCCAGTATCGACTCTGCTTCTTTAAAGCCGTTTTGACAGTTAAGCCCCCTTTGTAGGTGCGCCTCAAAGATAGAGAACAAGCCTACTGCATGAATCATCTTTTGAAGATTGAGTGCCTGTAAATTTTTGACTGGTGGTGTCGCCCCGGTTTCATTCAATTCTTCTGCCGTTTTCTCATACGCATCGTTTATAGCGTTTAACGAAAAGTGAGTACATCTGTATGCTAGTTCGGTGAATTGATGCATTAGATTTAAATTCCTTACATAGCCAAATCCGGCCTTGATTCTAATTTGTAGTTGAAATAAGATCTATATAGGTGCTCAAAACACCTTTAACCAGCGGATAAGTCACCCCGTCAGCGTGATTTTTTTGTGCCCGTATTTTATGCTCTGATAGCTTCTGCTATGTGAGTTCTGAATTATGGGGTGGAGTGCGGAGAATAGCGCGGTGCATACCTGCGTAATAATCCCGCCGTCTGGTTACGGTTTTGAGCTCCACCCCGCCCATCTCAAAAGTGGGTTTTCAGTCTCATAACCAGAGAGCACAAAATATGTCTACTTTACTCACTATCCCCGATGCCGCCGAACTGCTGGCACACACCCTCGCCGCCCTGAAAGCTGCTGGCTATGCCAGTGCCGCTATGATGCCCGTTCATCGTAACGACTCAAACGAAGTCGAAAAAACGGAAACGCCAGCCACAACCGCGCCAGAAGTCTATGTAGCACCCGGCAAACAGTACGCTAATGCACAAGAAGCGCTGGCGCACATGGTGCGCGAACTGAAAAACCCGCAACGCGACAACTACAACGAAACACTGGATTTTACGTTTGCTTCGCTGGCGCAACTGCTGGACTTATTACGCGAGCCGATTTACCAGCATGGCCTGATGCTCAAACAGGAGTTTGAGAAAGGTGATGAACTGCCTTTAGATATGGTGACAACGTTTATCCATATCCCAACCGGCACGGAAGTTTCTTTCCGTCTCCCCGCCTACATCAAAGAAGATAAACGCCTGGATGAATGCCAGCGTGTGGGCGCGTCGTTTACCTATTTTCGCCGCTATGGTCTGCGTCAGGCGCTGGATATTACTGACGGTGATGACGATATCGACCAGGCTGATTCTAAACGTGAACGCCGGAAGGCTCGCGCACTGAACAGTAGCCGCAAGTGGAAGCCGACCACCAGCGCCCGGACAAAACCAGAATCCATCCTCAATGTGCTCGTTGCTTCTGGTGAGTTTTCCGGTAATGCCACCATCGCGCAGGCTAAAGCCCGTAACCCGTTTCTGCGTACACCTTCTGAACTGGCAGAGGATTTTATCAGCGGCGCAGATCGCATTATGGACGATGAAGGCATAGCGCGTGATACCGTCGCCCGTTTTGGCCTGACCGATACATTCTGGCAGGATTTCTACAGCGGCTATCGTGTTGATGGTGATGAACTGGTAGACGATAAAACCGGGAATCATGTTACTGCTGATGTGGCTATGGCGATTGCTGAATCAATCACGTCATGGGCTGTTTCTGCCGCTGATGCTAACAGTGTTGTTGATACCCGCGATATGGTCAGCGTTGTTACATCACCTTCTTTTGTACCTGACAGACGACCAACCACCCCGGAAGAAGAAGCCTTTATTTCTGCTGTTGGGGTTGGTCATGATGATGAGATAGCGGAAATCGCAGAGCGTCTTTTAGGCGCTGATATCGCTATGGGGCTGGATATCAAAGCCGAACGCAATGACACGCGCTACGCTCGCCGCAACTGGCTCAATGCCTGCAAGGTGTTTTACTCCAATGCGCTGCTTGCCGGAAATGTAAATTTTGATGCGCTTCCCTCCCTGCTTGCACAACCTGAGTCGCAAATTGAAGCACCCGACGAAATGCAACAAAAAGCCGATATAGCGCGTGAAATTGCATCGGGTAACAGTGAAACAGATATCAAACTGCAACAACTACATGAAATAGCGAAACGATGCGACACGCACACAGCCAGCTATATTGATACTCTCATCCTGCATGTTGAATGCGACGGGCTAAACACAGATTTGCCCGTATACATCCCAGAATCAGATTTACCGTACTGATTTGCGGGGTGTTCAACATGAAAACTATAGAAGAAAAGTTACAGTGTAACTTTGAGCGTCAGCGCACGTACCAGCAACGCGCCATTGAGCGCCAGCGCGAAAAACAGGCTAATCCTGAATGGCGTCAGGCTCAGTATGAAAAACAGCGGGAACGGCAATCCCGCAATATTGAACGAGCAAAAAACAAACCGTTTAATCGCGGATTAAAGGGGCGAACACCCCGCGCCGCTGAACGGTCATTGATGGATAAAATAGGTGCGTTACCCTGCATTGCGTGTTATGTGCATGGCGTGATTAATGAAGTTGTCAGTTTGCACCATATCAACGGACGAACGATTACCGGCGCTCATGCTTTTGTATTACCGCTGTGCAATCACCATCATCAAAATGCAGCACCACCAGTAGTACGCGCTATTTATTCCTGGCTGGTTCCCGTTCATGCAGATGGTAATTGTGGCGGCAAAAGTGCATTTGAGGCTCTCAACGGCTCTCAGGAGCATTTATATAGTCTTTGCCTTGAAATGATAGCCTGAATGCCTGACAGCGCCGCCAGTGCTAATCTGGCGGCGTTACCGCTCGCCCCCTTTACTGTATCCCTTCCCCGTCATGTCTTTTAATCACCCCGACACGATTAAAAGAGGTGTTTATGTCCGAAAATAATTACGGCGCCTTAATGCTCAAGTCTGCACTTGATACCAGTGTGGATGTAACCAAAATTATTGCGCCCGGTATATACCCGGTAACTCAGGGCAATGCGAGCGCCCCTGATTCAGTTGCTGGCTTGCTTACCGTTGCACCTGTTCCATTAGGATCAAAAGTTACTTTTGAGAGACAGGATTCCAGCGTTGTCTATTCATTAATTAATGGGAAATGGGTAAAACCAGCGGCTACCGATGTTTCTGCGCTGGCATTGTCTACCGTTTCATTTTCGACAGGGACGGATTTTAACAACGCGCCAGCAGGTTCGACGTCTTTTGTATATGGCGCGGCATTAAATGCTCCGCCCGTTAACTGTGCTGTTATTGACTGGTGGGGGTTGCATGGTCCGTTCGGTGATAATCCCGGATACAGAGGGCAAATAGGTGCAGATTATACTAATGGACGTTTGTATTTCAGAACGTTTAACGGTGATAACAATACCTCTACTCCGTGGGATATTCTGTATTCAGGCAGGAATCCCCCGCCTGTATCCTATCCTGTCGGTGCTCCTATTCCGTGGCCTTCAGATACACCACCAGCTAACCACGCCATTATGCAGGGACAAGCGTTTAATAAAGCTGCCTATCCGTTACTTGCTGTAGCGTATCCATCCGGCGTTATCCCTGACATGCGAAGCCAGACGATAAAGGGCAAGCCTGATGGTCGTGCTGTATTGTCTCAGGAGCTGGACGGTATTAAATCACACGACCACGGCGCAACGGTTGCATCTACCGACCTCGGAAGCCGTGACACCACCGGATTTGATTACGGTAATAAATCTGTTTCGGCTTTTGACTATGGCACGAAATCAACAAGCAGCGGAGGCGAACACGCCCACGCGTTAGATGTTTATTATCTCAACACCTCCCAGCAGGCTGCGAAAGTCGGTGCAGGTGGACAGTGGGCTGGCGGGGTGGGAACTCAGGGAACTTATGCAGGTGGGGCGCATGCTCATTCTGTTGGTATTGGTGCGCACGACCACATTGTTGGTATCGGAGCACATGCCCACTCTGTCTACATTGGTGCGCACAGCCACGGCGTGACCGTTTCGCCGTCTGGTCATGCAGAAAACACCGTAAAAAATACCGCATTTAATTATTTAGTGAGGCTTGCATAATGGCTTTTAAAATGACCGATTCCAACCGGGTAATCACAATCTATAACCTTTCATCTTCGACGAATGAATTCATTGGTCAGGGTGATGGATTTATTCCTGCTAATACTGGCTTACCCGCATACAGTACCGATATTGCACCGCCGTCAGCGAAGGGCGGTTTTGTCGCTGTATTTAATTTTGAGTCAGAAAAATGGTCACTTATTGAAGACCATCGAGGGAAAACGGTTTACGACATTCAAACAGGGGAAGCCATCACAATTAATCAGTTAGGTGCGCTACCGGATGACGTTGTTTCCATTGCGCCCGAAGGCCATTTTATGAAATGGGACGGGAATAAATGGGTGCATGATGCTGACGCAGAAAAAACAGCGCAGATTACGCAGGCGACACAACAAAAAGAAAGTCTGCTGGCTCTGGCGGCTTCAAAAATTGCCCCCTTACAGGACGCAGTTGATATTGGTATTGCAACAGAAGCAGAAACGACACTTTTACTGGCTTGGAAAAAATACCGCGTTTTACTTAACCGCATAAATCCAGATGATGCGCCTGAGATTAGCTGGCCTGATATGCCAGCATAGACCACAAAGGCCGCACTATGCGGCCTGTTCTTTTTTTGCCCCTTTGTGATGCACTTCCCATAGTGTTATCCCTATCGAGTCGCAGAAATCGCCCAGGTGGTTTAACCCTGACCATTCCCGGATACCTCCCCTTGCCGCTTCCACAAATATTGCCGCATCCACAGAACGATGCAGCCCGAATAACCGCCATTTCCCTTTATCCGTTTTGGTCGCCACTATGCGTGTGAATGTGCCACTTTCGTAAAAGTCGCGGAATGCCGGTTTTTTGCGTGTTGTTACTTTCATAAAAGACAAATCCCCGAAATGTTATTAACAAATCGGGGATATGTTGACACAAATCGACGGAATGACTTTTTAATTTCTCAGCGGTCACGATGCCTGAGCAATATCCCGCGCTGATGGTAATGGGTTGCTGTATACCATGCCGCTGATTAGCGGCGCTGTGTTCATCTGGCTTTCATTCTTCCGCTTAAGCGTAATTGACAATGCGCGGCTTGTTTCCTGACTTGTAAGGGGCTGCGTGGACAGCAAAATCATCGTTAACGGGATGACCACCAGCCCGGATTGCTCCAGAAACCGACGCTTACCGCCCAACTTGTACTTTGCGGCGATGCCCGTCACGCCAAGATTGAGATAGTTAGCCGGGGCGGTATCCGTTGCCGTTTTTGCGGGGCAGAAGATAACCGCTTTATCGAAACCTGAAACCGTAAGCTGTAGTGCTGATAAATCTGGTGGTGCTGATAACGGGGCGTTTTCGCCGTGGTATATCTCCAAATCGCACACAACGCGCTGTAACGGATTTTGAAACTTTAGCGACCACGAACCAGCAAGAAGCCCACCAAACACATCTATGGTGTGCTGTGGGTATGGTATACAGCTTATTGGCGCACTGCTGCCGCGTATCTCTGCTGGCATAAGCCAGTCAGGTACAACGCTGGAATCGTCAATTGCCGCCCGTTCAAGGTCGGATATTGCTACCAGTTCTTCCGGTGTTAATGCCATTATTTCCCCTTAGCTGTAAGAAGCTGGTCAATGTGCGCGGCTTTGGCGTACAGGTCATTAAAGATGTAATTTAATTCTGAAAAATCAACGGTATCACCCTGAATCGGCTCCCCTGTCAGGCTGATGTAACACGGTCTGAAACCATCAGCCTGCTTTGTAGGTGATGGTTGTTTGACGCTGGCATATTTCGAACCGCGAAAAGGATAGATGCGGCTTATAGTCGCAAAGCTATTCATCACGCATTTACCCTGGCTAATAAATCACGATATTTTTTGTATAGGTCATTGAGAATGAAATTCATTGTTTGTGCCGATACACCATCCCCAAACACCAGATTACCGTTTTCATCAAAATACGTTGGAGCAAAGCCGGTAGCCTGCAATTCTTGTGATGGTTCCTGCTTATTGGGGATATCGGTTCCCCCTTGCCCTTTATAGGTTTTATCTGTTTCCGCCCAGCTATCCATTTTTCACCTTCATTTGTTTGACTGTTACCAGCGTACTGAATGGCGTAATTAGTTCGCCGCCGTTTACCGTCGCAGTGCCATCAATACGGGTTAACAGAGATTTAAGCGCTCTGACTCTGACGCCTTGCGTTGCAGTTGCCCGGATCGTTTTTTGGGTTTTCTCGTATCGGATGCCAGCCCATACGCAAGGGAAAGCATTTCCGGGGAACATTGGCGCATGATGGGTGAGATTCACATTTGGCGGTGTTGCAGTGCTGTAGATATCCCCGCCGAACGTGGCAGATACAAGAGAATCGGAGAGCTCAATATCAGGAGCCATACCACCACACTGCACAAACACTGTACGCAGAGGCACACGATTAAAGGCCGCGCCTATTGCGCCAGTGCTTAGCCCTACCCGATTTAGCGGTAGCCAGACAAGTTTGTATACCTGCTGCATGTATGCGCCCACTGATGGCCTTGATTGCGTGGAAACGCTTTGTTCGCCTCTGGCTTGTTGCAGCGCATTACGATAATCATCATCGTCGCGCCCTTCTCGCTGAATGCTGTATTGCTCCCCCCATGCGTCTAAAAGCGTTCCCGTTGAATCTGCCAGAGAAAACCCTTTTTTCATGTATTCAATCGCTGCAGCCATGCTGCTGTTGCCGGATTTTAGCCCTGCGATTAGGTCAATATTTCTCTGGATGCGTACTTTTGACGTCAGGCGCTCTTTTGCTAACTGCTCAGGGCTTTTAATTACAGGTTCCATCAAACCACCGTTACCGATGTTGAATCAGTGACCGCAATAATGCCGCTGCCTACAGAAACATGATTATCTGTTGGCGGGGATATAATGCCGATTTTTACTGTTACGTCCGTCAGTGTTGAAAATGCTGTTAATAAACGGGCATATATTTGACCAGCAAATACATCTTTTCCCGGTGTAAGCTGTGAAAAATAGGCCGTTACGGTGTTTTTAGCCACGCTGATATAATCTGCTGGCCTGCCCGTTGTTTCCTTATCCCATATATCGCCTGACACACTGACATAAACAAGTTGAAAGCTCTGGCGGCTGAAATAAACCGTTTCCGTTATCTCTCCATCGGTCGCTGTTGCGGATACATCACCATGAAACCCACATTCAGCGGCGGAGGCATCATAAATAGCCTGTGCTATTTCATTATCGTCACCACCAGCGACAAAAACCTGAATTGATTTACCGGGTATTCCCTCCGCATTAGTGTTAATTCCCCGGTTAACCTCAACAGAAGCATAAGAGACACCGCTGACGGCTAATACGGCATTTTTAACGCCGGGGCGCGATGCGCTGATGTTCACTCTGGCTGCTGCCGCTGCTATCTGTATGCGCTCACGATATGACTCATCGTCTTCGATGAGATAACCCTTAACACCGTTTGCCAGTACCAGAATGTCATTGTTTGCAACGTAGCCAAACAATACCGATGGAAACTCGGTATTGCTTTGGTAGTAAGCGGTTGCAGGTATACCAGCACGAACAATTTCAAACACATCATCAGCAAAGGAAAACGGAATAATTGTTCTTCCATCAGCGGCATAAAGCAAAGTCCCGTATGATGATTGATATGTTGTAAGGGATGTTTCAGCCGCTGTGATTTGCGTGTACAGGCGGCTAAGTATCGAGTCTGACGTGTCACCAGCCTGAAATTGTGTAGAGTGCGGTTTGCCAGAGATGTTAATGGTAAATGTGTTTCCGCTGGTGATGGCATCCTGACGGACTTTTAACACAAATCCAGTAGCTGACTTTCCATCTTCTTTTACTTCGTGGTTTATAGCCCACTCGCCAGCGCTACCAGAGATAGTAAACCCATCACCAGCGCTGATGACCTGCCCCGGCTGTAAAAGGTAAAGAACATAAGCCAGCGAGCGAGTAAGACCATAACGATGAAGGTTGAAACGCTCGCCAAGACCGTCTAACTGTGCGCCCTCTGCCATTGAAATGAAAAAGCCGGAAAATACCCAGCCAATCGCCTCAATGATGTTTAAGTCATCTTCCGAAACTATCGCTATTGTTTGCCCGACCAGTGAGTCGCCATCGGGGTTAACATCACCCAATGCGCCCTTTAGCTTTTCGTATTTGTCGCCTCTTAGCTCCGGCAATCTGGCACCGTGCCAGCCACCATTATTCACTAATTCCACTTGTTACCTCTGTGCTTTCTGAGCCAATGTAGACCGCAAAGCGGATTGTGTAATTTCCCTTCACATCGTTAATGGCGGTGGTTTTAGCGTCGCTGACTTCTGGTGTGCGTTTGGCCTCAGCATTAATCATATTGGAGACAATCGACGCTGGCAGGCGTGATGCCATAATGCCAGGCACCCACGGCAAACCCTGAGTTTCATCAAGCCACCATTCACCGCGATTTGTCCCGACTCTTATTTCTGCCTGTTGTGCTACACCATCAATGCCGCCGTCTAACACAAAATCGCCGTTACGAAGAATCACCCCATTTTCGTCCTGCATAATGTCCAGCATCAGTAATTCATCCCCTCAACGAACGCCAGTTTCGAAACCCATACAAGGCATCTGCTTGTACCTACTGACTCAACCCTTTGCACCAGACCAACGGGAATGATTCTTTTACCCCTGCACGTAGGCATAACCAGTGTTAATGATTCGCCTGGCTGCGGTCTGTGAGTGGAAAGGAAGCAACCTTTCATACCGTGTCGATATTGTGTTGTTGTGATGTTCATTCTGTGTGCATCCACTTTTCAACGTGAACCACCGTTACTGCCGCATCCAGTGATTCAATATCCAAAAGGTCATCAAGGTCGAAACCTTCCCCTGCATCGTTCAGCATCTGCGCCATTGCTGCCAGATGTGGTAATTCAAACGGCAAATCGCTGTAAAAAGGCATGAACTGGTCTTTGCATTCGCGACAGGTCGCCATGACCATATAAAGGGGCGCATTAATCAGTGGGATGCACTCGACGCGATCCACAACAAGCCCGGTACGTTCAGTAATGTTGATAATCTCGCCCTTTCTGATGGTTGTGCTGTAGTCACCAGCCATCAGAAAGCCTTTGTTTGAAAGCGCAATTTGCGCCGCATCATCATTCAATTTCATGTCGTTTCCTTATGAAGGCTTGTTAGTCTCTTTGCCCTGACCATTTGAAATGTGGGTATGGTCTTTACCTGACTTACCGCCGCTGATATGGTCAGCCGCTTCGCTTTTCCCGGTTACTTTCACGTCGCCGCCAAATTCAGCGTTGCCACCGCCTTCAGCGCCCTGACTGATAGCGCCGGAAATCGTTAAATTCCCGTTTATGGTGGTCATGGGGGCAGTCATATCGATGCCGCCCGGTGCGTTAACGGTCATTTTGTTGCCCGTAAAGGCAAAGGTTGCGCCCTGTCCGGTATCACCTTTAATGCTCCCGTCATCCCATTCGATGAAGGCGCTACCACTGAAAACGCGTATGCCGGGGCTATCTGGCATCTGATGAATTGATTTGTCGGAAAAGCCGCACAGGGCAACGGCATTTGAGAAGGTTTTATGGTCTGGTTCGTCACCGTCGCCGTGGGATAGCGCTATCAATAAGCATTCATCACCCGGCAAAACTCGCCCGCTGATGCCAGACTTGCCGCCATCCCAGACCAGAGTAATAAGGCGCACATTTTCAACCACTGGATAATCGACAGGCTCTGGATTGTCGCCAAATGAACGTTTTGGCGTTGGCCTGACGGTTGCGCGGCCTTCACCTACCGATACAATCACAGCTTCCAGAGCAAAAATTGCTGAGTTAAGCGCCTGCTCTACGATTGCGTTAACCTGACTTCCCGTCCTCATGCAATGATGCCCTCCCATGAGGATGACCATGCCTGACGGTCACGCGTACTGAATCTGTGGGAAATCTTTTTAACAATGATGTTCCAGCCTTCTCCCATAGAAGGCGACGAAAGCTCTACCTGTTCGCCAATCTCAACACCACCACGTAAAAGCGACTCCCAAGTAATAGCCTCAATAACGCCCATTTGACGGCGAGCGCCTTTTGCGTAGTCAACCTGAGAGCCTTTAGGAGGCCACTGGTATGTGGTTATGCTTTTGTCGTGTTTCTTCTGGATTTTGTCTTTTTCTGATGGGTTCTTTTTTTTGGTGCGCTTTGGTGAATGGATCTTCAAAAATGGAGCGCCAAGTAAGCCCGTTTCAGGTGAGAAAATGGCAGCACCAGTGAGAACAGAATCACCGGCTGTAACAACTATCGACTGATATTGAAGTGACCATGTGGCATTAACTGGCTTACATAAGCTGGTCAGTACATCGCGGGATAATGCAACGCCGCTGACATTCTTAGGCAATACTAATGTTGCTGCAGTTTTCGAAACCTGACACCCCAGCCCCATATCTGACGCAACCAGCGACACCGCCTCTTTGAGGTTTTGCCCCTTTTTAAAAGTGCGAGATGTGACGCTGGCGCGAAATGGAATAAGCGCCTCATAAATTTTCATTTTCAGACCGTAAACCTCGTTAGGCTTAATGGTTACGGCGCTGATTAGCTCCCCCTGAAACAGGGTGAACATGCCTTCATCTATATAGCCAGCGGCAATGCTGACAGTTGAACCAGCCTGAGCGATTGCATTTTGCGTCTGAGGCGTAAGCCCCCACATGGTCAAGTCAGCTTCGTTCGGCTCTTTTTCATCGTCACGCACAGATGAAAAATCCACATCTACATCCGTAATGTGGATCGTCTCGCCATCTGTGCAATTAACGGTTATCTCGAACTGACGCCCGTAAGCCATAAAAATCACCTCCTTATATAGGAGTGATTTAAAGGCAACGCCCAGGCTAATTACAGAAACGCCGCCAGCGGTAATGCGTCAATATTTAGTACAAGGTTGAATCTGTGGATAAACATGGCGAATACCGACACCTGCACGATTTATGTTAGTGGTCAATATCGCTTTGAGGTGGCGTTAATGCTGATTTTTAATGTGGATAACATTTATCGTGCCAGCTTCAATGTTGCACTTTTGTTTTAATTGTTGTGGATGGTTTTTGCACATTTAATATGTAACATCCCCGCCGCCTTTGAACGGGCAATTATTTACCCGTTACAGTTTGGAGCCAGAAAGTGATAGAAAACGCCTGGTGCTGGTGGAAACAAGCCTGAGCGCGGTTTAAATTGTTTTCGCTTCCTGCCTCATGCCAGCTTTCCACTTTTGTGACTAACTCATTATCTCCATGTCAATATGTTAAAACATCTGGTCGGATGAGGCTGTAGAAACATTTCCGAACTTTTTTATGGAGTTCTCTCTTTGTGTGAGGCTATCATTTTGATTTATAGAGAATTTAAATGATGCCATCTTTTCCGGCTTTATTTCAGACAGAAACATTTATTAATGGTTATGTGGTTTTTGTCTATTCTTCGAACAATCCCATCATATTTTTCAGAATGTCCAACCTTATATATCCGTTTGCCTCACCTATGTACGCTTATGATTTATATGGTGTATTTTGTGGCTCAATTTTTTTGTTTTGTGTTGCTGGCAAAATACAATGTATTGACGACAAAAAACGCACATAAATTGCATTAAAAACAACCAATTTCTGCAATTGATTGTTTTTATTGAGTTAAATATTCTTCCGTTGTTTTTGTCTATAAATTGACTTTAATCACATTACTTTGTTATGCGTTATGGTTCTTATAAACTTATCCACATAACACATATTTAACTTTGTTGTTAACATTTTTAACATTACTTGTGTTTATATTTTGTTAAGTGGGATTTAACGATTTATTCACACAAACTTTATTGGATGTGTTTTTTGCAGGCATAAAAAAACCCGGCAAATGCCGGGTGTGTTCTGCTGACGTTATTTAGACCATGCTACTGAATGCCGTTTCTACTTCTGCTGCGCTCAACGTTGCTATGTCCCGATAAAGTGCTATTGCTTCCTGAGTCGTTTTGCGACCTCCCATCAATATCTTTTCACCCTCACGACTAATCATTTCCACTCGATAAATATCAGGTTTCGCTTTTAGGTTTGTACGCAATTGGAGTAATTTAAACAGACAATGTCTCGGATATTTCTTTTGATACATTACATCATTATCTTTTATTGCTGGCACTGACATTCCCTACCCCCTGACCTGTAAATATTCTTCTATCGAGTTAGTTAATATTTTTCTCATTGCTGCGAATGGTGGCGACTGTAAATAAACAGATGGTACATCTTTGACGGCGTGGTTAAGTATTAATTCTGTTGCAAGAAAATCCTCACCACGAACAGCAGCAGAAGTACGGAACAACTTACGCAAATCATGACAACGCCACTTTATACCAGCGCGGGATATAGTTGTTACCAGTGTGTTATATTTTATTTCTGATTCCCCGATTACAGATAGCCACTCATCTATCAGTGGAATGTATTTAACTGGAATAGGTAAAAGCAGGTCAGCATGCGTCTTTGTGCAACGGTCTGGAATAAACAGCCTGCCACCCGATATAAGAGAGTTGCTGGATAATGAGAGTGTTTCAGACGCCCTTAGCCCGAAACATAACATCATTCGAGCGGCTGTTCTGTATGGTTCGCGTAGAGATTCTATTTCGTGAACGACGGCGGTGTATTCATCAATGCTTACTCTTGCTGGTTTACTTAATGCCCGATGGCGCTTAATTCTCTTTCCAATTGCCCTTGCTGCGGTTCGCATAGCCTCCAGCATTCTACCCAGTGAACCGGGCGCGGCTGGTTTGAATTTGATATCAGCATGAATCACCCAGGCAACGACAGCAGCAACACAATCAATGCGTTGACGGATAGTTGACGCCGCCAGCCCACTATCTATGCATCTGTCGGCATATCTAACCCATGTATCCGGTACGCTGGCGGCGCGAACACCAAGAGAAAGGACAGGCTCCAGCATTCGAACAGCATGACGCTCGTTAATGATGGTTTTTTCGCGCAAACTGACCGCCTGAGCACGGCGGTCAACCATAATCAGCAAATCACTCAGCATTTTATTAATATTTACCTCGTAATTTAGAGCAAAAATATCTACAGGCCACACATGCCAGACTAATTATTTTTTCAATGATAATGATTCCCACCATGAAGAATGTAAGTACAGGCCAGAAAATCGCGAATAAAATAGCTTCACGCGGATTTCTTTCAAGGTCGCATTTCGCATCTCTCCATAGGGAGTAATAATACATGGCGGCAAACCCCAAAATATATGCCGCTAAAAATGCAAAACAGGCATGATTAGTCATTAGTACCACCACTCAGACTATGTGTATGACAGCCCGTAAACGCAGTAGGTTCTGCAATATGTAAATGACCTAAATTACAATAAAAGCTAATGCAGCCAATATGCGCAAGCACCCCATGTGGAATACATTCACCTTCAATTGGTGCTACGGAATATATCGAGTCTGTCCCCGGACATTCGCGCAACAGGCCATATATACGCTCATAAATTCTGATTATGACGGACTGCTTACTGTTAACATCTTCGGTGTAGTCATGGCGTACCTGCTCACGTTCCGGCGCTGGCTGCGGGGCGGTGTAGAGTGGCTTGATATTCCAACCTTTTGAAAACCAGCTATCAGCAATATTACGACTTCTTGTTATTGCTGGAATACCGATACCATTATCAGAATGGAGCCACGCCACTGGCTCTGCGTTATCAGCTTTGCGGCGTTTCTGTAGTTCGCGTAGAGCAAACACAGCATCACCCAGCGCCATTCCCGTTTCAGTACCGTTCAAGCGGTACGAATCGCGGGTAAATTTGAGCAGGATTTCGTGTATACGCTCGTCTGTTAGTTCTGGTTTATTGGTCATTTAATTAATCTCCGGCAAACGGTAAAGCGGGATAACCTTTGCACCCTCGCCACTTTCATCGTCAGCGGTCTGTAATTCATCGCTAAGGTGCGCCGGGTTACTGCTAACACAGTGCTCTGCAAAATATGCCATGCCGTCGCAGTCTTCTATGCCGTACATGAAAGGCTTTACCGTTAGTACTGCCAGTACGATTTCAGCCAGTGCCAGATTTTTAGCCGCCGCTACATCATCAGGCCGCGCATCAACGGCGCATTGCGCCAGCATCCGGCAATCTTCCGCCCATTCTGTTAGCTGGTCTTTGGTGAATTGCGTTTTATTATTCATTGATAATCACCTTAATAGCGAACACCTTCACTGGCTTATCGCCGAAATGTGGGTGTGTGATTGTTTTAATTTCGTATCCGTTGTATTTCACGCTCAAGCGCCGGGATTTATCGTCGCGGCGTGGATAGCCCTTAGTGATAATCAAGCGGTCATACTTTCTGGGAGCGATAAATTGGTCTTCGAGAACCAAGCGGGCGCGCCAGTATTCGTTATAAAGCCGATATTCTTCCGTTTTTTCGCCTTGCTTCATGGCGTCGAAGTATTCGCCCTTCACTGCTAATTGCAGGTTAACCATTCTGTTATCGCCCCTTATGGGGCGACCTCCGTAAGTTGTTTATTGATACCGCGCTTAGCCTCTTGACGCGCTCTATGTTTATTAGCGCGAGTCTCTGATTCATAACCGTTTCCCTTGCGATACCCACGAGAACGACACAGAGCGCAAATACAGCCATCTACTGAATAAAATTTTCCGTATGGTTTCATTTGTCGTAATTACCCTTTAACAGCCAGCGCTGTACGGATCGCATTCGCGATAGCAGCGTAAAATGCGGCATCCTCATAATTTTGTTGCCCTGCCCATTCAAAAATTACGGCAGTAAATTTCATATTGCTGATGACTGTTGATGTTGAATCGCTACGGGCATACAGAGCCACCCATACCCCCGGCTTGATAACCTTGCTCTTAACAACACCCAGCGCCGGAATTACTCCGCGAATGGCTGAGGCATGACGTTTAGCTGTATCCTTGCTCACCCCTTCACGTTCACTGCGGTCTGCCACCAGCCTTAACGCTTCTTCAATAAGGTCACGCGATAATCTTCGCTCGTTTCTTTTGGTCTTAATTTTGTCCATTCAAATCACCTTTATTAATCACCCAGGCTGTTGCATTCGGACTTAAACGAACCTCAGTTACCAATCCACGCGAAGCCATATTTTTTAGCTTCTGGCGAATGTCATACTGGAGAATTACCTTGTCAGGGTGTACGCGGCACACAGCCTCACGAATGAAGCTGGTATGCATCTTCTGGTCTTTCAGTGTTGGGCTTGTCCAGCGCTGAAAAACATCAAAAATATCCTTATCCGTAATGATGTAACGGCGCATTGCTACCTCTTTGCCTTTTCTTCAATAACCGGAAAATCAATACCAATGCGCAGAGCGGCAGCGGTATTAAAAATCAAACCTATGCGTGGTGTAGCTTCCAGCCCTTCAATGCGGCGTATCGTCGAGCGCATGACGCTAACCAACCCTGCAAATTCTGTTTTATCCATACCTAATTCACGGCGTAAAGCACCGCTAACAAGCAGGTCTGTTAATTGACCTATCGTCATACGGCGCTTTTCTGCCATGACCTTTTTTACTGTTTCATTGGACATAAAACCCCCTTACGAAATGCTTACCACATACTGGTTATCGCTCAATTTAAAGGCGTGGATAGCCGTTCTGGATGCAACCCAGCCATCCTCACCACGTAGAAGTAATGGAATTGTTTTTTCACTGTTAATTAAATTTTCTATTACATTTTTAGTGTTTTCGTCATTACCAGTGTCAAACATAAGCGCACGTTGTTTAACTTTGATAACATTGATCTTTTCAGATCCAGTTAAATATTTGACCAGAGTTATCTCTTTTTCCTTAACAGGATTAATCATGAGGTTTTCAATTGAGTGCTTCATGTTTACCCTGTGAGGGTTTTTATATTCAACTTCCCCGGCAATGCTTCCGTTTTCCATCAACCACACAATATCTTTCAATGGGTAATGACTACCCTGAATTAATACGTGTTCTTCCCCTTCCCGTACTCTGATAAATACCGGATTACCTTGTTCACCCATCCCTTTACGGGATTTGCGGAACAACTGCCCATCACGGTATTCAAAAAGTTCATGACACTTTTGAAAAAGCCATGCCTGATTAATATCCTCACTCCCTGATGTTGCTCCATTGATTAAATCAGCGAGGCAGGAAACATCAGCATCGGCAACAGACTTAAGCGCAGCACGCATCACATCAGGCAGTTGTAAGCCACCATTTTTAACGCGCTCTTGAGCGCGACTATAGGTTTCTTCGTCTGCCCTAAACTGAATAATTTGTGTTCTTTTGCTCATGTTTTTCTCAAATTAAGTTAGGTGGAATGTAAATCCCGGTTGAAAGCGCTTTATGAAAAGCGTTAGCCATACGACAAGAGTTAATTTCGTCCTTTGACATTGCTGGACGCGGTTTTATAGCCTTCTTCTTTTCTTGCCGTGCTGATTTCAGGGCGCGAGTAATTGCCCCGCTTACAAAGAAGTTTTTTTGTGCATGTTTCAGGTGATAAAGATATTTTCCAGTAGATTCACATTTGATCTTCTCTATTTCCACATAGGGAGAGCGAAACATGTTCCAAATTCTACGAGCGATGTTCTTTGCAGTTTGTTTTTTAAATTTGGCGTTAACTTCTTCTCGGATTTGGCTCATTGACATGTAACGACCTGTCATAATTTTAACGAGGTCTTTCGCTGTTACATTGCGTTTTAACTGGTTGTAAGCCAACAGAAGTGACTCACGAAAGTAGTCACGGGCAGAGCCGCCGAACGTCTCAGCCCCCTTTCTTGCCAGTTCCCACGCATGCCGGAAAATCAGAGCAAAATCACGCATGATGCGCCCCCTATGCGTTTCGGCTGAGATTCTTAGGATGTGTGGCAATGAAAATGCCGGGATTTTTTCCGTGCGGTGCTACGTGAAAAAACAGGCCGCGACGTGATATTTCGGAGAGGATTTTTGCTGTGCGTTCAGGTAAAGACTGAACATTTTGGCGTGGTGATATATCGGATACTTCATCGCCGAAAAGATGAGCGGTGTTACTACCCTCACCCATTCGGCAACAAATCAAGAGTAAAGCATTAACAACATGCTGTGTGTTGCTGGTTTTGGTTAACTTCACACTCAATATAGCCATAACATTCACCCATAATATCTATGGACTACGTGTTATCGCTCTACCGAATGTATATTATGTTAAATGCAATTTGATACGTACTCAGTTGAATCCCCATGTGGCCCACGTTTGGCCATTGACCTCCTCTGCTCATTACAATCATGAAAGCCTGAGAAACAGAGTTCGTTCCTGCAGTTGAGATGCTTTGAATCCGTGGTGAAGATAAAAACGTTTAGCTTCGTCTGTGAGCGCATGCACCATAACGGCACGCACGCCAATATTTTCTGCCACTTTGTAACACCGCAGTACCGCATCGTGAAGCAGATCGGCCCCTAACCCTTTTCCACGAACAGAAAGATCTACGGCCAATCTGGCAAGGATAATTACGGGTATTGGATCTGGCATGTTACGCCGAAGATTGCCTGTTGCTTCTGTGTGGTTGACGCTACCAGTGGCCAGTGAATAAAAACCAGCGACTTGTCGCGAGTCTGTTTTGCAGACAACAAACGTCCTGGCTGCGCCGAGAGCCTGATTTTTTAGTCCTTTTTGCTTTAACCAATCATCGAGAACAATTTCTCCGCTGACAAATTCCGCCAATTGATGAATGTGAGTTAGTGGCTCAGGTGCGGTTACAAATCCCACTGTGGTTTCCTTGCCAGTAGCTTCCTGATAGCGGGATCTTCGGCAACCGGAGCATCAAGCATCTCGATAAACTCAGCGTATTGTTCATCATTAAAATTAAACACTCGGCGATCGAGAATGACGTTCTCTGCCGCCTGGCAGGCCATTTCCAGAATAAAGTCTGTACGCGATTTATGTAGAATCTCTGCGGCCGTATCAATAAGCGCGCGTTGGGATTCTTTAGCTCTAAGGTTGAGCTGGACATCTGATTTCATTATTAAGCCTCTTGTATAGCAATTGCTTTACAAGCATACCATATGGCTTATGTATAGCAACAGCTATACAGTCTCGTACAACTCAATACTCTGATAAGCAACAATAAAAAACCCGCCAGTGCTGGCGGGTTATGGCATGGTTTGTCTCTACAGTTAAGGAGTTACCATGTTAAACCAGAAATCAAAGCTATCTAAATACCCGAGGAACTCATCAAGCTTGGCGTGATTGCCGGAAATTTGCACATCGCCCTTCTCTTCTGCCTGTTTCAGCGACTCTTCCTTGAGAATAATTTTGTTCAACGTTGCACGGTTAAGCGTAATGGAGGCATCAGCGTTGCTGGCCTGTACATCAGCGCTATGGTTAAGAACACCGTTTTCCAGTTCCAGTTTGTATTTACCGCCGTCAGCACCTAAATCGACGTTGAAGACTGCCTGCGCATTTGCCGCTTTTTCTCCGTTAATATGTACCGCGAGATAATCAAAGAACATCTCAGGTGACATGGCTTTAACGGTATCCGGGCTGGCGGTATTTGGCGTCGCGCCTTTTACCACACCGTTGCGTAATTCTTGTGCACCAGTCAGATAAAAATTACGCCATGGACCGGACTCAGCCTGGTAACCCATTTGTTCAAGGGCATCGGCTTCCAGATTACGGGCTTCTTTATTGCTCGGATCAGCAAAAACGATATTGTTAGTGACTTGCGCCACCCAACGGTAATTGCCCTGGGCGTAATCCGTTTTCGCTTTTTGCATGATTGCATCAGCGCCGCCCATATAATCGACATATTTCTTCGCGGCATCAACGGGCGGTAATTCATTCAGTGTTGCCGGATTACCGTTGAACCAGCCGAGGTAAAAGACATACGTTGCTTTCACATCATGGCTGACAGAACCATAGTATCCACGGCTGGCCCATGATTTTTCCAGACCAGACGGCAGTTTGAAGTTAGCAGCGATTTCGTCACGGGTCAGCCCCTGGTTAGCCATGCGCAGCGTCTGATCGTTGATGTAACGGTACATATCACGCTGACTTTTCATTAACTTCACCACATTTTCATTACCCCAGGTCGGCCAGTGGTGCTGAGCAATAATAATGTTTGCCTTTCCACCCCAGCGGCCAATAACGTCATTGATATATTTTGACCATGCCAGCGGATCGCGGATCTTCGCGCCACGTAATGAATAAGTGTTATGCAGCGTATGGGTGACATCCTCTGCAGCTTCGATCATTCCCTTCTCTTCTACATACCACAGCATTTCAGAAGGTGCTTCCGATCCCGGCGCCATCATGAAATCATAGGTTAGACCGTCGATAACTTCTTTCTGCCCGGTGTGGGTAATATAGTTAGTGGGTTCAATCAGCGTCACCGTACCGGCGGAGGTTGTCGTTCCCAGACCCGCACCGACCTGACCTTTTGCATCCGGTTTCAACAGATTGCCATACATGTAACTGGCTCGGCGACTCATGGCGTTACCTGCCATAATATTTTCAGATACAGCTTCCTTCATAAAACCAGCCGGTGCATATACCTTCACTTTACCGGACTTCACATCCGCTTCATCAATCACGCCGCGGACGCCACCGTAGTGGTCAACATGGCTGTGCGTATAAATGACGGCAACAACGGGTCTTTTACCGCGATTCTTATAATAAAGGTCCATTCCCACTTTCGCGGTTTCTGCCGATACCAGCGGATCAATGACCGTAATACCCTCTTTCCCTTCCATAATTGTCATATTCGAGAGATCAAGATTACGGATTTGATACACGCCATCGGTGACCTGGAACAAACCGCCAATATTGATCAACTGCGACTGACGCCACAGGCTTGGATTAACCGTGTCGGGGGCTTTTTCGCCCTCTTTGATAAAGGCATATTGCTGAGGGTCCCAGACAACATTTCCCTGCTTACCTTTAATCAATTCACTGGGAAGCGGAGCAATAAAACCTTTATGTGCGTTTATAAAATCGGTTTTATCAGTGAATGGCAATTGACCATATAAGGCGTCATTCGCACTTTTGGTCTGAGCAGTCGCATCTTTTGCCCCTTCCTGTGCCAATACAGGTAGTGATATTAATGATGTTGAACACACACCAGCTAAAGCCAGATAACTTACTAGTTTATTAAGTTTCATAAATCCTCGCTAATAATATATTATCAAGAAGAAAGAAACCCTGCTGCTCTGATTGTTGAGAAGCTTCCGTAATACTGTATTTATCAGGTTTCTATGATCTAATGCTCGTAGGCTAACATGGTCTTATGAAACAATGTAATGCAATGACATTTATTTTTAAATTTCCTTTTGTTTTTATTTAAACAAAATAGCTGTAGACACCTGACTGTATAAAAAGATAATGGCTGGCATCCATTGCCTTTAGAACACTATATATGCGCACTCTCTATCTACTTCTCATCACTGGGATACTTTCTGGCTGTAATACTTCTCCCCCAGAGAAAGTTGTTAAAATCAATAAAATGGTGATCCCTGTTGTTCAGGCACAACCCGAGTCAAAATCAAGTAGTGACTCGGCATCCCTGTCCTTATACCAGGATAATAAACAGCAAATTGAAAACGTCGTGATTTCGTTAAAAAATGAATATCTTCATGAAGTTAAGCCAAGAGAGATGTTTGACGTTCATAGCCAGGCATACCAGGTTTATGCTTCTTTAACCAAGCTCGAACAAATGCAGAAAATGAACAATTTTTATTATAAGGAGCATAATCAAACAGGACTGTTAAGCATTAATCAGTCCGTGAACTCTCTTATTGAATAACAAGAAATCCTCCTCAGAGAATGATGAGGAGGTTTTTTTTACGATTGATATATAGCATGCCACTACAATAGAATATTAAAGTTAGATAATCGATTTGTAACTTGTTTGTGGGTTTATTTAAAAGCGCTCAGGCAATTTATTGATGGAAGTAAGATACCCTCCGCGTTCAAAATCAATATACCCTCCTTTTTTTAACGCAGATACAACATTTAAAACACTGCTGCGCGATAAGTGGGTCCGATCCTGAGTATAATCCAAAATAGAGACTCGCTTGCGAGTCTCTTCCGGTAACAAAATCATCTCTTCGAGGTGGTTACGTATCACTGAATAAGTACGCTGCTGTACGACTAAATCATCACGATAAAAGAGATAGCCCGTATGATATGAAAGCACTGCCGCCGCATCTTCCCACAAGCCTTGTTGATGAAAGAGTTCTCGTGCTTTATCGGCATCGACGCGTAATAAGGTTGATTCAGCTTCAGCGCGCAATAAATGGCCGTGTACCGGTTGGATCATTTCGGCAATACCGAACAGATGGGGTTCATAGACGGTCACGATTAACAGACCATCAGAAGAACGTAAAATGGACAGCTCCCCTTGCAAAAAAAGGTAGAGTTGAGGCTTATTCTTGTATTTCCACATGATACGCCGCCGCGGCACAACCTTCATCTTTTCTGCAATCGGTTCAAGTGCTTGCATTAAACGTTGTATGCTTTGTTCTGGGCGTACCGGAGGTGAAATTTGCATAATCAAACCTGTATTATTTAGATTGAAAACAATATGCTTTTACCTATATTCCATGAATGGTAGTACAGATTCATATTAAAACCATAAATTGCTCAATAATAAAAGTACAAATTTGTTTTTATTTAAACGAGCGTGTGTGATACGACCACCAGCAGACGGTTACCAGACACTGTCGGATAGATAATCCGCTATGGTGACTATTAACAATGCGTGAGATATTTAATCGGGAATAACGGCGCTAGAATTGATAGCTGTAGTTGACACTGGCAAACCATAACCACGGGTTCTTATACTGGCCTGCAAAGATATCAGATTTGACGTTGGACGACTGCATGTGCAAATACTCAACGGCAACGCCAATATTGCTGGCTGGCGTAATCTGGTACTGTGCACCGGTGGCAAGTCGCCATTCATCGCCGGTTGGCATCGAAAGCGCTACATCACTTTGCGATTTGTACGGTGAACTGTCATACGCAATACCGGCATTAATGCGCCACTGCTCATCGGGATGATATTGCACGCCCAACGCTGTATGCCATGTATCTTTCAGACGATTATCACGATCGCTTTGCTGACCATTTATTGTAATCTGCGGGCTGCCAAACTGACTCCAGTCCTGCCAGCCAAGATCGCCCATCACTGACCATTGACAGTTGATATCGTGAACCAGACTAAACATCACCTGCTGCGGAGCACGGACCTGTGTGGAGATCGGCAGATCATATCCAATATTAGGTATATTGGGAAAACGCGCTGTCCCGTCTATATTAAAATGATAATCAGTCTTGCTGGTCCAGGTTACACCCGCCCGAGTATTGTCAGTTATGTCCATTAATAACCCAAGGTGGTAATTCATCGCCCAGTCATGATCGCTTTGTTTCTCATCGTGGCCATCGACATCTCTGCTTAGCGACAGAAAACCATAGTTTAGCCCTGCAGCTGCGCCAACCGACACCTTATCACTTAGTTTCCATGCAACGGCGGGACTCAGCGTCATCGCAACCATGGTACTTTGTTTAATTAACCGATCCCCTGCCCAGTTGCCGAAGTCGATACCTAACCCATAGTTACCGTACAAACCCAAACCGGCAGAAACGGTATCACTCAGCCGTTGCGTATAAAACATGCTGGCATTGGGGAAAAGCGTCATTACATTACCGGGGCTTTGTCTGCCATCTGTCGTATTATTCAGCGTATAGGGAATATCTCCGCCCATCGCCTGTAATCCACCGGTGACCATATGGTCAGGTAAACGAGTCATCCCCGCAGGGTTCGTTAACAGCGTAGAGGCATCCTGAGCACGAGCGGCCTGCCCTGCACCAGCCAGTGCGGTATCCTCCGTTCCGATTTCATAGAAATAGAGCGCACTGGCGTGACCGACCGACGAAAAGATCATCCCGGAGAGAAAAATTATATTTTTTTTCATTATATTACCTGTTTGGAGGGGCGTTCTTTACTAAGGAAGGTGCGAACAAGTTCCTGATATGAGATCATCATATTCATCCGGAGCGCATCCCAGAGGGACATCATGAGCCATCAACTCACCTTCGCCGATAGTGAATTCAGCACTAAGCGCCGTCAGACCCGAAAAGAGATTTTCCTCTCCCGCATGGAGCAGATTCTGCCATGGCAGAATATGACCGCTGTCATCGAGCCGTTTTATCCCAAGGCGGGCAATGGCCGACGGCCCTATCCGCTGGAGACCATGCTGCGTATTCACTGCATGCAGCATTGGTACAACCTGAGCGACGGTGCCATGGAAGATGCCCTGTACGAAATCGCCTCCATGCGCCTGTTTGCCCGGTTATCCCTGGATAGCGCCCTGCCGGATCGCACCACCATCATGAATTTCCGCCACCTGCTCGAGCAGCATCAACTGGCCCGTCAATTGTTCAAGACCATCAATCGCTGGCTGGCCGAAGCAGGCGTCATGATGACCCAAGGCACTTTGGTGGATGCCACCATCATTGAGGCACCCAGCTCGACCAAGAACAAAGAGCAGCAACGCGATCCGGAGATGCATCAGACCAAGAAAGGCAATCAGTGGCACTTTGGCATGAAGGCCCACATTGGTGTCGATGCCAAGAGTGGCCTGACCCACAGCCTAGTCACCACCGCGGCCAACGAGCATGACCTCAATCAGCTGGGTAATCTGCTGCATGGAGAGGAGCAATTTGTCTCAGCCGATGCCGGCTACCAAGGAGCGCCACAGCGCGAGGAGCTGGCCGAGGTGGATGTGGACTGGCTGATCGCCGAGCGTCCCGGCAGGGTAAAAACCTTGAAGCAGCATCCGCGCAAGAACAAAACGGCCATCAACATCGAATACATGAAAGCCAGCATCCGTGCCAGGGTGGAGCACCCGTTTCGCATCATCAAGCGGCAGTTCGGCTTCGTGAAAGCCAGATACAAGGGGCTGCTGAAAAACGATAACCAACTGGCGATGTTATTCACCCTGGCCAACCTGTTTCGGGTGGACCAAATGATACGTCAGTGGGAGAGATCTCAGTAAAAACCGGAAATAACGCCAGAAATGGTGGAAAAAATAGCCTAAATAGGCTGATTCGATGTGTTTGCGGGAAAAAAATCGGCCCAGATCCGCGAAATTTTAATCAGCGAGTCAGCTTGGGAAGAAATGACCTGCTTATTCGCACCTTCCCTAAACGTAGGGTCAACTATCACACGGTATTGATTTATGCTAATAGCATAATCAGGCATCAGGAATGATGTCGTGTTAAATTTCATCCAATATTAAATTTTATAATTCAACACAATAACATCTTAAAAGTCGACTTAATGAGAACTCTTCTTAATAAGTGATTTGACATAAATTCTAATGTAAAGAAATGAAAATTTAATCTTTTCATAAAAAAGTATGAGTGAAGTCGCCAACGGAAAAACCATAGTTATGATCATCACATAACTGTAATATGCGTTTTAAAAAGTAAAACCTTTACAGCCTTGAGGAGACCTTGTCTTCTCAAAACTGCGTGTCTCGAATATACCTTTAATTTCAATGGGGCACGATGATCATCAACCGCTCAAACCTAATATATAAGTGAGGTGCATATCTTACTGTGCTAACTAAATTTCAGGAGAATAATGCTAATCAAGTCGTAGATACTTCATTTTTTTAAATATGGAGTTTTAATCATGCAATAACAATCAGGTATCTGATACGACTCATTCTTCTGTCATTTTTTGTAAGCGGAAGAAAAGAGTGATGATAGCTAATACAGGTAAAGATAGGGGTAATGACTTATGGCCTCACAATATGACTTTACTGTCACCCTGCACGATCTTGCTTTTATTCTTAAGCAGATCAAAATATCCGAAGCGGCAACTAACCCAGATGGTAGCGTTAATGCTGAATTGCTTAGAGAATTAGTTTCCAGCCCGCTATTACCTTATGGACTTCGCACGGTAGATGGTTCATGGAATAATCTTCTACCGGGTCAGGAGTTATATGGCTCTGCCGACCAGACAATGCCGAGATTAACCGCGTTAAACTGGCAAGATGCGGACCAAATGACCAGTTATATCCAAATTGGTGGCACCGTTATTGATGCCGATCCACGTATTATTAGTAACTTAATTTCCGATCAAACGGCATCTAACCCAGCCGCACTGGAGGTATTTAACGCGTTAAAAGATGCTCCCGGCGGGGGGACTATTACAGGAGACGGAGAAACGTTATCCATTCCTAACCAGTCTCCCGATATCGGTCTCTCCCCTGCTTTTAACGGCTGGATGACCTTCTTTGGCCAGTTTTTTGACCACGGCCTGGATTTGATTCCCAAAGGAGGCAACGGTATCGTTTTCATTCCGCTACAGCCGGATGACCCTTTATATGTGGAAGGGTCGTCAACAAACTTTATGCTACTAACCCGGGCAACGGTGGATGAAAATCGAGAGACAGTAAACCTGACGACCCCCTTCATCGACCAAAACCAAACCTACACCTCCCATCCTTCACATCAGATTTTCATCCGCGAATACGTCATTATTGATGGGAAACCTGAGCCTACCGGGAATTTATTAGGCGGTGCGAACGGTGGACTGGCGACCTGGGCCGACGTTAAAAACCAGGCTGAAACCCTGCTTGGCATTAAACTCACCGATCAGGATGTGTTTAATGTTCCCCTGCTGGCTACGGATCGCTATGGTAATTTGATTTTAAGTGAAAATGGAAAGGTACAGATTGTTACCACCGGGGGACTGGTTGAAGCCAACGGCGGTCTGTTGCCTGAGGGAACATTCCGCACCGGCCATGCGTTTCTTGATGATATTGCGCATACTGCCGCGCCAAAAGCGGGTCTGCTGGCAGATGATGACACTGCGATTGGGGGCGAAGGAGCGCAACCGGCAGGAACCTATGATAACGAACTGCTCGATCGTCACTTTATTACCGGTGACGGGCGTGGGAACGAAAATATAGGTTTAACCGCGGTGCACGCCGTTTTTCACAGCGAGCATAACCGTCTGGTTGAGCAATATAAAACAACACTGCTGGAAACCGGTGATATCGACCTCATTAATCAGTGGTTGATGCCCAATCATCAAATCACGGAATTACCTGCCGATACCAGTACGCTGGTATGGAACGGTGAGTACCTATTCCAGGCAGGTCGTTTCTCCACGGAAATGCAATATCAGCACCTCGTCTTCGAGGAGTTTGCCCGTACCGTACAACCCGCCGTCGATCCGTTTGTCTTCTCCAACACGGCGGATATAAACCCGATGATCTTTGCCGAGTTTGCGCATGTGGTTTACCGTTTCGGGCATTCAATGCTGACAGAAACCGTAGCGCGCACCGACATTGATATGCAAAGCGGTGATATTGACCTGATTTCAGCATTCCTGAATCCGGTAGCATTTAATCAAATCAACGGGGCCACCGTCACGGACGAGCAGGCTATTGGCGCAATTGTGCGTGGTATGACGCGTCAGGTGGGTAACGAAATTGATGAATTTATTACCGATGCTCTGCGTAATAATCTCATCGGCCTGCCCCTCGATTTAGGCGCGCTTAATATAGCCCGTGGCCGTGACACCGCAATGCCGACGCTGAACCAGGCCCGCGAGCAGTTTTTTGCATTAAGCGGTGATAGTCAACTGAAGCCTTATACCAGTTGGGCTGACTTCACTACCTACCTGAAAAATCCCGCTTCAATCATTAACTTTATGGCCGCCTATGGTCAGCATGAGCTGATCCTCAATGCCACCAGCCTTGAAGGTAAGCGTGCAGCGGTAAACTTCCTGTTGTTTGGTGATGCTAACAATGCCCCGCCTGCGGATGCGATGGATTTCTTTAACAGTACCGGAGCGTGGGCAACCAAAGAGACCGGCCTGAATATGGTCGATTTCTGGATTGGCGGGCTGGCAGAGCGCAAAAATGAATTTGGCGGCATGCTCGGCTCAACCTTCAACTTCGTCTTTGAAACACAAATGGAAATGCTTCAGGACGGCGATCGTTTCTACTATCTGAGCCGCGTTCAGGGACTGAACTTACTCAATGAACTGGAGGCCAACTCGTTTTCCGCGCTGGTAATGCGTAACAGCGATCTTGGTGATGAGGGATCCTCCCACCTGCCCGCAAATCTGTTCCAGACACCGGACCATATTTTTGAAGTGAACCGCGTGCTGCAAACGGAAATCGACCCGAAATGGGGTAATCCGCTGAAGGATCTGCTCTCGCCGTTGTTGGTGCGTCGCGACCCAGGTGTGGATGTTGACGGCGATAGTTTTGCCGATGGCGGGTATCTGAAATATACCGGCGATGGGCATGTGGTGCTTGGAGGGACGGCAGGCAATGATACGTTAATCGGCGGTAAAGGGATCGACAGTCTGTGGGGTGATGGCGGAGATGACCGACTGGATGGCGGCGACGAAGCAGACGTGGTCCATGGCGGTGACGGTGATGACATTATTACCGATACCGGTACGCCTGTTGGTGATGCGGACTTCCTGCACGGTGATGCCGGACATGACGTTATCTTCTCCGGTAACGGAAACGATCTGGTCTTTGGTGGCAGCGGTAGCGACTTCGTGGTGGTCGGCGAAGATGCACAGGAGGTCTTCTCGGGTCAGGATAACGACTTTGCGCTTGGCGGCTCGGGTGGTGATTTCCTGATGGGCAACGAAGGCGATGACTGGCTGGAAGGTGGCGACGGGTTTGACACGCTGGCGGGTGACAACTCTGAGTTGTTCTTCAACAGTACCATTATCGGTCACGATGTTCTTAACGGTCAGGGTAACGACACCGACTACGATGGCGAAGCCGGTGACGACATCATGGTTCAGGGCGCGGGGATCCAGCGCAATAATGGCATGGCCGGTTTCGACTGGGCTATCCATAAAGGCGACCCAAATGGCGCTAACTCTGACCTTGGGATCCCTATTTTCGTCAACCAGCAGGAGTTTATTCTACGCGACCGTTTTGATCTTGTTGAAGGGCTGTCGGGCTGGAAATACGACGATATCCTGACCGGGACAGAACAGCCGATAGGTACTGCGCCTGTTCAGGGCGTTCCCCTCTCTAACAACCTGACCCAGGAAGGTGCGGATCGGATCACCGGTTTACAGGCTATTCTCGGCGTAGAGCGTTCTACAAACCCGGACGCGGTGCTCCTGAATCCTGATGATGGTAGCGATATTTTACTCGGCGGTGGCGGTAGCGACCGCATTATGGGTAAAGCCGGTAACGATATCATTGATGGTGATGCATGGCTCAACGTGCGTATTGCCGTTACGGGTATGGCAGGACTCACCAGCGCCGAAGGTATGGCTGAACTGAAATCGTACATGCTGGCCGGCACGCTGAAACCGAATCAACTGTCGATTGTGCGAGAAATCCTGCATGAAGGTAACGGCACGGAAACTGACGTCGCGGTGTACCGTGATGTCAGCAGCAACTATGTCTTTACCCGTATGGCAGACGGTAGCCTGCGCGTCGATCACGCCACGCCGGATGCCGCGCTGAACCTGAATGATGGCATCGATCGTCTGTTGAACATCGAAAAACTGGAGTTTGGCGATGGGAAGCAGCTGTGGGTGACGGCGCAGCAAGCGACGGGCGATCTTACCATCAGCAATCCTAACCCTTCGGTGGGCGACCTGCTGCGCGTCAACGCGGCGAACTTGCTGGATGGTAACGGCCTGGCGGCGGATGTGGCCATTACCATGACCTGGCAGGCATTCGTCAACGGCCAATGGCGAGATCAGGCAACCGGCGTTGAGTTCAGAGTGCCGGGCGCTATTCAGGGCGCACCGCTGCGTGTGGTAGCCAGTTTTAACGACCGCATGGGTGATGCTGAAACCCTGGTGTCGGCACAAACTCAGGCGATCCTACCGCGAAATCAGGCCACGACCGGTGTGCCGGTAATTAACGACCTCACCCCAACTGAAAGCCTGACGCTGACCGCGGTGGTTTCAGGCATTGCTGACGCCGATGGTCTGAGCGGCGGTAATTTCACTTATCAATGGAGAATGAGTTCGCCAATCGGATTCGTCAACATTAACGGTGCGACTTCCGCCACCTATACGCCGGGTCAGGCTATGGTCGGCAGAACATTGCAGGTGGTCGTTACCGTCGTCGACGATGAAGGCAACCCCCCTGTTGTCCTGACGTCGACCACCACCCAGCCCGTGGGCGATCTGGTTGTGGGTACCAACGGGGCTAACACCCTCGTCGGTACTGCCTGGAGCGATATCCTACGCGGTGAAGGCGGTAATGACACCTTACTCGGCGGAGCAGGTGACGATCTGCTCATTGGCGGTGCGGGAAACGACAACCTCTCTGGTCAGGCGGGGCAAGATATTCTGCAAGGTGATGCCGGTAATGACACGCTTGATGGCGGGCTTGGTGCCGACAGTATGACCGGCGGCACGGGCGATGATACCTACATTGTTGATGATTTCGGTGATGTAGTTATCGAGGGGGTGAATGGCGGCACGGACGTTGTCCGAACCAACCTCAGCAGCTACGACCTCACCGATAACGTGGAAGAACTGGTATTTACCGGCAGCGGTAGTTTTATCGGTACTGGTAATGCCATTGCGAACACCATTACGGGAGGGACCGGTAACGACTATCTGTTCGGCATGGGCGGTAACGACCTGTTGTTTGGTGGTATCGGGAATGACTTCCTCGATGGCGGAGATGGCGCTGATAACCTGCAAGGTGGAGTTGGCAACGACGTCATGATTGGCGGCGCGGGCACGGATACCCTCTCCGGCGGTAGCGGGGACGATATTCTCAATGGTCAGGAAGGTAACGACATTCTGGACGGTGGTGCCGGGAGCGATATCTTCGCCTTTGGTGCCAACTTTGGGCAGGACCGAATTACCGGTTTTGACAGTAACCCCAACGGCGGGCAGGACTTCCTTGATCTCGTCTTGTTAGGTATCAACGCGGGTAATTTTGCCAGCAGCGTGTCTATCACCGGAAACAATGGCAACACCATTGTGACTATCGGTACAGATACCATCACATTGGTGGGCGTCAACTCAACCACCGTGAATATTGGTGACTTTTATCTGGAAATGCCCACTACCCTTGCCAGCAACAATGGCAATAGTTCATTGATCGTATAAGGAGAAGACTATGTCGCGCCAGCATACGCCAACAGAACTGAATGATGCATTAAAGGGAACGAAGCCCACTTTTCTGATGCTGTTGTTTTTTAGTTGTGTGATTAATATGCTTATGCTGGCGCCGGCAATTTATATGCTACAGGTTTACGACCGTGTGCTGGTCAGTAAAAATACCACCACGCTGTTAATGTTGACCTTATTAATTGTCGGCTTGTACATCGTTATTGCCATGATTGAATCTGCCCGCGCGCAGGTTATGGTCAGACTTGGCAACCGGCTTGATATAAAGCTAAGCCAGTTGGTCTTTAACGCAGCCTTTAAAAGAAAGATGGTTACCGGCGATAACAACCCGGCGCAATCTTTAGCCGAGCTGGATCAGGTTCGTCAGTTTCTTTCCGGGAATAGTCTGTTCGCCTTACTGGATATTCCCTGGACGCCGATATATCTGTTCATCGCCTTTTTGGTCCATCCCCTGCTGGGATACCTTTCTCTCGGCGGAATAACGTTATTATTCATTCTGACGCTGGTATCTGAAATCTCTACCAAGCGCCCGATTCAGCAAGCGCACGCCTTAACCATTAACAATGCCAGCAAACTGAATAAACAGCTGCAAAACGCCGATGCCATTGAGGCGATGGGTATGCTCTCGACCCTGAAGTCCAACTGGCAGGAGCAACATAACAAAGTGCTGGCGCTACAAACGCAGATTGCCGACAAAACGGCCGGGTTAAGCAGCCTCAGCCGCTTTGTGCGGGTGTTGCTGCAATCTATTGCGCTGGGTGCCGGGGCTTTACTGGTGATCGGCGGCCATATTACTCCGGGCTTGATGATCGCCGCCTCGATCATTCTTGGCCGCGTCCTCAACCCGGTAGAACAAGTTATTGGCAGCTGGAAGCAGTTCGTGCAGTTTCGTAGCGCGTGGCATCAGCTCTCAACCTTGCTGAAGGAGTATCCGGCACCGAAAGAGGTACTGACCCTGCCGCGTCCGAACGGCAACATCAGCGTCGAAAGTGTCTTCGCTGCAGCCCCCGGCCAGCCTTCCCCGCTACTGCGTAATATCTCATTCCAGCTGGAGCAAGGTGAAGTTCTGGGGATTATCGGCCCCTCAGCCTCAGGGAAAACCTCGCTGGCAAAGGTTCTGGTTGGCGTCTGGAAACCGATATCAGGGAAAGTCAGATTAGACTGCGCAGATATTTGTCAGTGGGATAAAGCGCTACTAGGCCCGTCTATTGGCTATCTGCCGCAGGATGTGGAACTGTTTGACGGTACCATCGCGCAAAATATTGCCCGCTTCGCGCAGAATGACAGTGAGCTTATCGTCGCCGCCGCATTACTGGCAGGCGTTCATGAGATGATCCTGCGCTTGCCACAAGGTTATGACACGCTGTTGGGCGCAGGTGGATACCAGCTCTCCGGCGGGCAGCGGCAGCGCATCGGACTGGCACGCGCCGTGTATAACAATCCTGCGTTCATCGTGCTTGATGAACCGAATGCTAATCTTGACGACGCGGGCGAATTTGCACTCGTTAAAGCCATCAATACCCTGCGTACACAGGGACAAACTACCGTCATTATCTCACACCGCCCGACGCTGCTCGGCGTGGTCAATAAGGTTTTGCTGCTTAACGATGGCGCCATACAGGAGTTTGGTACCCGCGATCAGGTTTTTGCCCATTTGCGTCAGGCCAACGTACTGAAACCGGTGGCTACGCCTTCTCCATCCACGACTGAACAGCAACGTGAGGCCTGATGATGAAAAAGAATCCCCACAACACGGTATCTGCTGGCGTAGATACCAATATCTGGTCGCCGATTATCCGGGGCGTGATCGTCATTGTGCTTGGTGTCGGTAGTTTTATATTCTGGGCAGTGCAAGCTCCATTAGATGCGGGCGTGGTCGCTGATGGTACGGTAACCGTATCGAGTAACCGCAAAACTATTCAGCATCTGAGCGGCGGTCGGGTAACGGATATCTTTATCAAAGAAGGCGACTTCGTGAAGAAAAATCAGGTTCTCGTCCGGTTGGATAAAATGCAGCTCGAAATGCGTTTCAGCGCGTTAAATGCCCAGTATATTTCTGCAAAAAGTATCGAAGATCGCCTGTTGGCAGAACGCGATGGTCTGGATGCGATCGTCTTTAATACGACGCTGACGCAGCAATTCTCTGGCAATAAACGGCTGACAGAAGTCAGAAATCTGCAGGCCAAGCTTTTCGATACGCGTCGCAAAACGATTCAGGACGAACTGTCGATGATTGAGGAGACGCTCGATGGTCTGGTTGGGCAAACGGATAATCTCAATAAAATAAAAGGCTATCGCGACCACCAGTTTTCTCTGATTAACCGGGAGTTGGGGGCTATTCGCGCTCTGAGCGAAAAGAACTATTACCCCAAAGCTCAATTACTGGTGCTGGAGCGCGAAGCGGCTGAAATATCTGGCAGCGTTTCAGAAGATATTCTTAACATTGCCAAACTGAAATCGCAGCAAAACGAATTAAAAATTAAAGCCTACCAGGTGCGTCATCAATATTTACGTGAAGTTGAGTCTGAACTGACGGAAAACCAAAAAGAAGTGGCAATGCTGGAGGATGAACTGGTGTCCACCCGTCACGAGCTGGATAACACCGAGATCCGCTCACCGATTAACGGTATCGTGCTGGATGTTAAAGTCAGTACCGTGGGCGGCGTCATTCAACCCGGCGAACATCTTATGGATATTGTCGCCGCCGGACAACCGATGCAAATTGATGCCAAAATACCCGTGCATGCCATTGATAAACTGGTCCCCGGCTTAACCGTTGATGTGCTTTTCCCTGCCCTTAACCATGCTCTGTTGCCGTCGGTTCCGGCCCGGGTTCTGACTATCTCGGCGGACCGCTTAATTGATGAAACCACTCAGCAGCCTTACTACCTTGCGGAAGTACAGGTTTCAGCAGAGGGCGCGCGTTTGCTGGGCGATTACAAAATTAAAGCGGGAATGCCTGCCAGCGTGACGATCAAGACCGGTGAACGAACCCTGATGAGTTACCTGTTTAAACCGTTGATTGCCCGTCTGGAACTGGCTTTTAAAGAGTATTGAGCCATCCATTGCCGGTATGGCGTACGGCTTGTCGCGCCATACCGCTTTCTGCCGTTGCTGGCAGCTTTGCTTTCTTGTAACCTTCTTTCCGTCTCACTACTGACAAAATCTGGAACCACTGAACTGGACTTCATATGAATGCTCATATTTCTAAAGACCCTTTACATGGCGTAACGCTTGAAATGCAGGTCAATGCCCTGGTTGAACGTTATGGTTGGGCTGAACTGGCGCAACGCATTAATATCAACTGCTTTAAAAATGAACCGAGCGTTAAATCCAGTCTGAAGTTTCTGCGCCGTACGCCGTGGGCGCGGGCAGAAGTTGAAGCGCTGTACCTTGATTCGCTGCATGACCTGGCCTCAAACAACACCCCCGAACCGGCCTTCGATCCCTGGGCTAACAGCCGCAATAAAAAGAAATAAGAGCAAAATCAGATGGCAGCATCCGGTTTCTTTTCAGGAAATTATCAGAAAAAACTGGCGAAGATTCTCGCCCGTTCTCGTGCCAGACTACCGCTGACCAACATGAAATGGTTTGCTGTACTCGTAGGCAGTATGTTGTTACTGGGCAGCTGTTCTTCACAACCGCCCGGCCCCAAAACCACTCCGCTACCTCCGGTGAGCAAACCACAGCAGAGCAAGGAGCCAGTGCGCGGGATCTGGCTGGCCACGGTTTCTCGTCTTGACTGGCCGCCTATCTCATCCGTGAACATCAGTTCGCCTGCCGTACGCATCAGCCTGCAGCAAAAAGCGCTGACGGATAAGCTGGACAACCTGAAACGGCTTGGTATAAACACCGTTTTTTTCCAGGTTAAGCCCGATGGGACCGCATTGTGGAAGTCAAAGATTCTACCGTGGTCAGATACCCTGACCGGTACGATTGGCCAGGATCCGGGTTACGATCCGCTGCAGTTTATGCTCGATGAAGCGCATAAACGCGGAATGAAAGTTCATGCCTGGCTTAACCCCTACCGCGTGTCCGTAAACACCAAACCTTCGACGGTCTCTGAATTAAACAGCACGCTTTCACAGACGCCGTCCAGCGTATACGTCCTGCATCGGGACTGGATCCGCACTGCGGGCGAGCGTTTTGTGTTAGACCCCGGTATTCCCGACGTGCGCGACTGGATCACCAGCATCGTGGCGGAAGTGGTTGAGAATTACCCGGTTGATGGCGTGCAGTTTGATGATTACTTCTATACCGAATCTCCCGGCTCTGCGCTCAACGACAGCCAGACCTTCAGAAGATACGGCCAGGGATTCGCTTCCAAGGCTGACTGGCGTCGCGATAACACGCAACGGCTGATCGCCCAGGTTTCGCGGACCATCAAGAAACTCAAGCCTGAGGTTGAATTCGGCGTCAGTCCTGCAGGCGTGTGGCGCAACCGTTCGCACGATCCAGCGGGCTCCGACACGCGCGGCGCGGCAGCGTATGATGAGTCGTATGCAGACACCCGCCGTTGGGTGCAACTAGGTTTGCTGGATTACATTGCACCGCAACTCTACTGGCCTTTTGCCCGTGACGCAGCGCGTTACGATGTACTGGCAAAATGGTGGGCAGATGTCGTGAAATCAACCAACACCCGCCTCTACATTGGTGTAGCGCTGTATAAAGTTGGTGAACCATCGAGAAAAGAGCCAGACTGGACGGTAAAAGGCGGTGTGCCGGAACTGAAAAAGCAGCTCGATTTAAACGAATCCGAACCGTACATCAACGGCACGATCCTGTTTCGCGAAGATTATCTTAATCAACCGCAAACGCAGGAAGCCGTGACCTATATTCGTAATCGTTGGGGACGTTAATAGTTGTCCTGAGTGGGAAGTCTGAGCCAGACGCTCACGTAGCGGGTAAATTTCCCCACAAAAACGCCGGCGAACATGCCGCCTGTAATGATAGCCAGAGCGCTCATTGCGGGTTGACGTAAAACGTCGGGAGCAATGGCGTTAAGTACGCCAAGAACGTACTTAACGCCGAATGCCAGCAACATAAATGGCAATGCGGAATAATCTGCCGGACGATGAATACTCCGCGGTGCGCTACTGCGGCTCAAACGGTCTGGGTTAATTAATATGTAGCCAATTATCGCGCCGCTGATAATACCTATCATCCACTGGATATAGGTAATGAGGGTCGGGTCGCGATAAGTTATTAAATCGTAGATATCCCAGAACAGAAAAATAGCCGGGATCAGCGCCAGCTTTTCCAGCGTGACGGTGGCGGGTGTTCTGGCTTTAATCCCTCTGTAAAGTAGAAAGGCAAACAGCAGATACACCCAAACTGGCGTGTGTTCCAGCATACCCAAGACAAATTCAGCCATAACATTGCCCCGCTCAGATTTAATTCTTCGCTAAGTGTAGCGGCTGTATCTGCGTTACCGGGACATTAACCGACGGACATTATCATCAATTTGTTTCTGAATCGTCTTCAGCGTGGATTGCGTTATCTGATCGGGGTATTTGTCCCTGGCGATGGCCCTCAATGCCGTGGCAAAGTGACAGACTTTTTCGATTATGCCGTTCACATGGTCAGCAGATAACTCAGCTTCCTGAACGCCAAGCGACTGAAGGTGCTTTCTTTCGATATCCAGCGCCTCTCCCAGCACGTCCATTTGGTGATACCCGCCAGGCCCTTCGCACCAGGTGACATCGTAAGCCGGAGCCAGAGTCCAGTCTCCATCGGCTGACATTAAATAGGCAAAATTCTTCGGATGATCGTCGCGGTTGTTAAATGCCACGTTGAAAACCACGCGTTCGAACGCTTTTGCCTTTTCTCTGACATCATTGGTACAAATCTGCGTGGCGCGCAGAAAATCCCGGTAGTCTAAAGCGCCGGGTATCTGGTAATTTGCCCCGGTAAGTGCCGCCAGGCTCTGCATAGGAATACGTATCGACTGGTCACGGTCGAAACGGCGAGTGGCAAATGCCGCCTGTCCGCCGGGCAGATTGAAATACGCAGTATCGGGCGTGGTGATCCCACATTGGCGCAAGCATTCAGCATAAACCGCTTCGATGGCACATACCTCAGCATGCTCATGCCGGGCGGGAAATTTAATCAGCCAGCTTTCGCTCCCGGGTAGCGGCGCCGTGGTGAATTTAGACGTGACAGTGTCACGATAAAGTAACGCCTTAGGCCTTGCTCCCTGTGGCGAACCGCCCATCTGGAGTAGTTTTTGCAAGAATTCCCCGCCTTCGCCGCTCAGGACTTCCTGAACCTCAGCGGCCAGTTGTGCGAGAGGAACATCCTCTTTTGACAGCGTCTCGGCATCTGACTGAACGGGCTGGAATGTCATGGCGCCCATCGCGTTGTTGCCGACCCAGGTTAAGCGCTCCAATGGACCAATGCGTGCTGCGTTGAGCCCGCGGCGTTTAAATAGTCGGTCCATCAACAGCATACCCCAGCCGTCAGGTAGCGAATCATAGACTGGCCCAGGTAATCCCAGCTGATGAGCCGGGAAATCCCTGCGTAAACGGGGACCGTTCAGCGGTAACATCAGTCGGGACAGTTCCAGCCCCTTACGTAAGGCCTCTTCACTGTATTCAAAGGCGATCAACGGACGTCCGGTCAGGGCTGTGGAAGACACCAGTTTGCCCCACAGCCATTTCTCACCCCAGCCTTCATAGAAGACATCAACTTGCTCAGGCATCAGAATTTTTCCTTTTGATCCGCTGACGTGCCGCGCTCTTTTCGTAACGCAAAATATCATCCAGACTATCAATCCTGGGTTTGAATAACCCCTCCAGCGCATCGCCATAGCCTAACACCATCGCGACTTTGACCAGATTCTCAAATCCTACATTTTTCCCCGCTTCCAGATTCGACACGGTATTCACACCGACCCCTGAACGCGCGGCAACATCAGCCTGCGTCATTTGCCGGGCGAGTCGTTCTTTACGCAATCTGTCGCAAAGTAGTTTGACGATATCGGCTGCAGTATTTAGCGTTAAATCCATAATATTGGCTCTTATTGGGATAAAAACGACTTTACACCCAATATTATAGAGTTAAGTGGGGAATGATTCAAAACCTTATAAGACACAATAAAAAGGAGTTAAACCGGAAAATCTTGCTTAAGGGACATTATACTGGAGTTATCCGGGCACAAGGTCTGCACCCGGAAATGATGCCGTTATCAGGCAACGGAAGGCTCAGGTAGTCTGAATGACGAAACCAGCATTGCCAGTTGTTCCGCCTCCTCTTTCAGCGCCTGCGTCCGTGCTGCGGCATCATCAATTAATGAGGCGTTTTGCTGAACGGTGCTGTCCATCTCGGTAACGGCCAGCGTAACTTCGGATACGCCCTTACGTTGTTCTTCACCCGCAACGCGTATTTCCCCCATCAACTGGCGCACCTGACGCACATTGTTGACCAGTTCTCCCAGACGCTCACCGGCATTGTGAATTTGCTGACTTCCGCTACCAACATGAGAAACGGATTCATCAATCAACGTTTTAATTTCCTGGGCGGCGGTGGCACTGCGCTGAGCCAGCGTGCGCACTTCGGAGGCCACGACGGCAAACCCTCTGCCAGCATCGCCCGCTCTGGCTGCTTCAACCGCGGCATTCAGGGCGAGAATATTGGTCTGGAACGCAATGCTGTCGATGACCGCGACAATTTCCACCATTCTGCCGGATGAGGCGCTGACGTTATCCATTGTTGAGATCACGCCCTGCATCACATCGCCGCAGCGGTTGGCCGTTTGCGCGGTGCTATCGGATAGCTCATCCGCCAGTTGTGTATTACTGGCGTTTTGATGAACGGTCGCATTTAACTGCTCCATAGCCGCCGAACTCTCTTCCAGCGCAGCGGCCTGCTGCGTTACGCGAGATGAAAGCTCCATATTACTGTCAGCCAGGCTAACGGCGTTATTCGCTACCACTGTGCTACTGCTTCTGACGGTGATCAGGATGGCCGAGATTTTATCGACGAACAGGTTAAACGCCTCGGCGATAGCCGAAATCTCGTCTTTGCCACGAACATCCAGACGACGGGTAAGATCGCCTTCTCCCTGCGCGATGTCATCAAGTGCCTGACGAGTATCATCGAGACGTGAAATTAGTCGACGAACCACCAGCCATGATCCCACCAGCAACAGCGTCATGATAGGGATCAATACTTCCAGAACGTCCTGCATCATCACTTTGGCAAGACCGACAATACGAGATTCCGGGGTTGCAAGTCCTACGACCCAGCCGGTATCTGGCATCGGGAACAGCATTACCTGTGACGCGGTATTCAGGACGTTGTCGTTTGCCAGCGTGATAGTCTTCACCCCATCTGTCGGGCGCAAAGATTTCAGACCGTTTTGCACCGGGATAAGCCACTGCGCGCTTTGCGCCAAATCGTTAATGGTTTTATATTTTGCCAGGTCGGCCTGCGGGAAATAGAGAATTTGTCCCTGCTTGTCTACCACAAATGCGTAACCACCGGTGCTGTTTCCCTGCTGCTGCATGAAAGTGGCGACGTTATCCAGACGGATATCAGTGGTAGCGACACCGGCAAACTTGCCCGCCTGTTGATAAGGCACGCTGCATGTCACCATGTTGACGCCTGAACTGGCATCCTGGTAAACGTCAGACCATAAACAGCTGTTTTGTGAATGGCCTTTGGCCAGTTGATACCAGCTTTCATTGTGGTATCCACTCGATCCTTCGACGTTATAATCATTGGAATACACCAGCTTTCCTTCAGCATTCCGCGCCCAGAAAAAGCTTCTTTTCTCCACACCTGCGGTGAAGGCGTCTGGTTCTGGCCAGATGCCGCCGCCGGTTATAATCGAGTCTTTACCTTCACCAATAAGATGCGGAACAACGCTTTGGTACAGTGATTCATCGTTAGGCAACACTTCAGCCAGTCGCGACAGGCTGACGGTCTCACCTTCAATTCGGGACAATACGGTACTCAACTGACGGGTTAAACCTTGCCCTGTTTCTTCGATCAGAGCGGTGTTGATTTCAACGACGCGCGGCTGACCGCGCCAGAGCATAATCACCACGATAACAAGGGTCGTTACTGCAAGCAGCAGAATGCCGCCGATGGTTAAACGCGTTGAAATACGAGTAGGATACCAGGCCATACAAACTCCTTCTGCAAAAGGCTAACTTTTATCCAGTATCGGCACAGGCGTTTATATCTTTATAAAGTTTTCTTAAGTATCACAAAACAAATTAGTGACAGCGTCACAAATAACAAAACCCAGCACTTTGGCTGGGTTTTAATAACGGTTTAATCTTATTTAGATAATTCTTTTTTGATTTCGTCTTTTATTTTACTTAATTCACTCTGCGGATGTTTCTTACAAAGTTCAACGGTCAGAGGAACTGCAGTCGTAACGGTTTCGTTATAGTCGACGTAGTCACCACCTTTGAAGTCTTCGTCTTCATTGAGCACCCAGAAGGCCACCGGAGCCATAGTTTGTGGGTTTAAATCAATAAACTCCTGGCAGTTCATGCCTTTCGGAGTCACTTCAGTTTTAGCGTTATCTGTTGCTGCATTGACGCTGACACTGGTTAACAGCGCTGCGACCAGAATACCTGCTGTAGAAAGGGAGAATTTATTCATTGTAGTACTCCATTTATAATATAAATAATATCTACACTTGCGCTTAACACCGTTAATGTAGCTCGCGAAAAATAATACCCCTACAGTCATAAGAATAAAGATTGCTGTTATTGATATGGCTGAAATTTATATTTCCCATTACTGATTCTTATGTCTGAGGGATAAATGTTGCCCACAATGTGATCGTTCCGACGAAATCAGCAGATTCATACCCCTCTTCCTCTACCGTTGCACCAAAACTGAACTACGCTGCACAAATGTTGATCATTGGTTAATGAATATCGGTTGGTTTTTAACAAAAACAGCCGGCGTGCCGCTGTTACGCACATGGCACGCGTCCTGCATTGTTAATTCGCTAACAGAAATACGGTATCTGACAGGCAACTAACAGCGAGAAGGTAATGACAGCCAAACCAGAGTTATTTACCCGCATAGAGCAAACCTTTAGCCAGCTGACGCCCAGCGAAAAGCGCGTGGCCGGGTGGCTGTTAGCCCATGCTGTGCAGATCCCATTTGAAACCGCAGATGGCATCGCCAAAGCAACCGGAACCAGCGGCATTACCGTCGGACGTTATCTGCGTAAACTGGGCTTTCGTAACCTGGAGGATGCAAAAGCGAGTCTGCGTGAGCTTCCCGTTGTTCCGTATCAGCCCTGGGGAATGAATGAACGACTGGACTCCTGGCACCAGCAACAAAGCCTGCCGGATCGGGCACAGCAGTCGCTGTTACTGGAGATCGACGCCATTACCCACGTCTATCAACTTGCCCAGGGTGAGACGTTTCAACGCATTGCACAGCAGCTGGCGCATGCGGAAGCCGTATACATCCTCGGGATCCAGTCCACCCGCGGGATCGCCAACGCCTTTTTTAGTCACCTGGAATACCTGCGACCTAAAGTCTGCTACTCCGAAGGCCTGTCCGGCAGTTGGGTAGAGTCGCTGAACTCGGGATTCAGCCAGCCTTACGTGGTTATTACCGATATGCGCGCCTACTCCGCTATTTCGCGACAATATTGCCGCGTCGCCACAGAACGCTGTATTCCGCTGGCGCTCATTACCGATGTGTGGTGCCCATGGGCCAGGGATTATTCCATTGATTTACTTCAGGTAAAAACTGACACCGGGCATTTCTGGGACTCACTGGCACCGGTGAGCTGTCTGTTCAACTTATTACTTTCTGCGGTGGTGGCGCAACTGGGTGACGCCCTCGCAGGACGCCTGCAAACCAATCGCCAGTTACAACAACAATTTGGTCAATTCGAACAATAAACAGGAAACGTGCTATGTCAGAACTCCCAGAACTGGTCGATCTGTCGGTGATATTTCCGTCGCTGCATATCGATCTTAAATACGCTACTGCCGACAACATTACCGGCGCACCTATCTACCGGGAAGCGCGTTGTCTGTTGCACACTGAGGCGGTAACCGCGCTGGCTAAAAGCATCAGCATTGCGCAACTGGCCGGCCTGCAGCTTGTGGTGTACGACGCGTATCGCCCCCAGCAGGCGCAGGCGATACTGTGGAATGCCTGTCCCGACCCGCAGTATGTTGTCGATGTCGCAATTGGTTCCAATCACAGTCGCGGAACGGCCATTGACGTTACGTTGATGGACGATCGCGGCCATCTCCTTGATATGGGGGCCGGTTTTGATGAAATGCACGATCGTTCCCATGCCTGGCACCCGTCTGTACCTCCGGCAGCGCAGCGTAACCGCCTGCTGCTCAATGCCATTATGTTTGGCGGTGGTTTTGTCGGTATTAACAGTGAATGGTGGCATTTTGAATTACCTGATGCCGCCCGTTACCCGCTGCTTGACGATCAAATAGATTGTTACACTGTCACGTCCATAACAACACAACATCCCCTTTAATTCTGGAGCCTGGTTATGAAGACTACACCTGCGTTAAACGCGTTTTTCCGCCCCGCTCTGATAGCCGTTGCGTTAGCGTTTGCCCTGCCCGCCGCACAGGCTGCCGTTCCCAAAGATATGTTGGTGATTGGTAAAGCCGCCGATCCGCAGACGCTCGACCCCGCCGTGACCATCGATAACAATGACTGGACGGTTACCTATCCCTCTTACCAGCGGTTGGTTCAATACAAAACCGACGGAGGTAAAGGCTCCACGGAAGTTGAAGGTGATTTAGCCAGCGGCTGGAAAGCCTCTGACGATCAGAAAGAGTGGACGTTTACCCTGAAAAACGATGCCAAATTCGCCGACGGAACGCCGGTAACGGCAGATGCGGTAAAGCAATCCTTTGAACGTTTGCTCAAGATTGGTCAGGGACCTGCGGAGGCTTTCCCAAAAGATCTGAAGGTCGACGTCATTGATAACAACACGGTGAAATTTACCCTCAGCCAGCCGTTTGCCCCGTTTCTGTATACGCTGGCAAATGACGGTGCCTCAATCATTAACCCGGCCATCTTAAAAGAGCATGCCGCAGACGATGCCCGCGGATTCCTGGCGCAGAACACGGCTGGCTCTGGTCCCTTCATGCTGAAGAGCTGGCAAAAGGGACAACAACTGGTGCTGGTGCCTAACCCGCATTATCCCGGTACAAAACCGACATTTAAGCGTGTCTCAGTCAAAATCATTGGTGAAAGCGCCTCCCGTCGCCTGCAATTGTCGCGTGGCGATATCGACATTGCCGATGCGCTGCCTGTTGACCAGCTTGCCGCTTTGAAACAGGAAGGCAAAGTGAACGTGGCGGATTATCCCTCGCTGCGCGTGACCTATCTGTATCTCAACAACAGTAAAGCCCCGCTCAATCAGGTGGATTTACGCCGTGCCATCTCGTGGGCCACCGATTATAAAGGCATGGTCAACGGGATCCTGAGCGGCAACGGGAAGCAAATGCGTGGCCCGATCCCTGAAGGCATGTGGGGTTTTGACGACAAGGCCATGCAGTACAGCTTTGATGAAGCCAAAGCCAAAGCAGCGTGGGACAAAGTTGCCACCAAACCTGAAAGCCTGAGCTTCCTGTACTCCGATAATGACCCTAACTGGGAACCTATCGCACTCGCCACCCAGGCAAGCCTTGGCAAACTGGGCATTAAGGTGAAACTGGAAAAACTGGCAAACGCCACCATGCGCGACCGCGTGGGCAAAGGCGATTACGACATTGCCATTGGCAACTGGAGTCCGGATTTTGCCGACCCGTACATGTTTATGAACTACTGGTTTGAGTCAGATAAGAAAGGCTTGCCGGGTAACCGTTCGTTCTATGAAAACGGTGAGGTCGATAAACTGCTGCGCAGCGCGCTGGCCACGACCGATCAGGTGGCCAGAACCAATGACTACCAGCAGGCGCAAACCATCGTGATTGATGAAGCGGCCTACGTCTATTTATTCCAGAAAAACTATCAGCTGGCAATGAACAAAGACGTCAAAGGATTTGTATTCAACCCCATGCTGGAACAGGTCTTCAATATCTCCACCATGAGTAAATAAGCCACGTTTATGCGGAGCCGCTCTGGCTCCGCAAGGGGAAGCTAATGACGTTCTGGAGTATTTTACGCCAGCGATGCTGGGGACTTATTCTGGTGGTTATCGGTGTTTGCGTAATCACCTTTATTATTTCACACCTGATACCTGGCGACCCCGCGCGACTGCTGGCGGGCGATCGCGCCAGCGATGAAATCGTCGAAAATATTCGCCAACAGCTGGGGTTGAATCAACCGCTGTATGTCCAGTTTTTTCGCTATGTCAGCGATATTTTTCACGGCGATTTAGGCATATCCATTCGCACCGGACGTCCGGTACTGGATGAGCTGCGCATTTTCTTCCCCGCGACCCTTGAATTGGCTTTCTGCTCTTTGTTGCTGGCGCTGGTGATAGGTATCCCGCTGGGTATTTTGTCTGCGGTCTGGCGTAACCGCTGGCTTGATCACCTTGTTCGTCTAATGGCAATTACCGGTATCTCCACGCCTGCATTCTGGCTGGGGCTGGGGGTTATCGTGCTGTTTTACGGTCATCTGCAAATTTTACCCGGCGGTGGGCGTTTAGACGACTGGCTGGATCCACCTGCTCACGTCACCGGTTTCTACCTGATTGATGCTCTGCTGGAAGGCAACGGCGAAGTCTTTTTCAATGCGCTTCAGCACCTGATTTTGCCATCGCTGACATTGGCTTTTGTACATCTTGGGATCGTTGCCCGTCAGATTCGTTCCGCCATGCTGGAGCAACTGAGTGAAGATTACATACGTACCGCCCGCGCCAGCGGGCTCCCGGGCTGGTACATCGTGCTGTGCTATGCATTACCTAACGCACTTATCCCATCAATCACCGTCCTGGGCCTGGCGCTGGGCGATCTGCTCTACGGTGCGGTATTGACCGAAACGGTCTTTGCCTGGCCTGGCATGGGCGCCTGGGTGGTGACCTCAATTCAGGCTCTCGACTTCCCGGCGGTAATGGGCTTTGCAGTGGTGGTCTCGTTCGCCTATGTGCTGGTCAACCTGGTGGTGGATTTACTCTATCTGTGGGTAGACCCTCGAATTGGACGTGGAGGTGCTGAATGATGCTCACACAAGAAACACCGACCGCCCCTCAGACTGCACGCCGCCGCACGGACTGGGCCAAACTGTTCTGGATGATGAAAAGTAGCCCGCTGACGCTGGTTGGCGGGGTCATCATCGTATTGATACTGCTGCTGATGGTGCTGTCGCCGTGGATAACACCCCACGATCCGAATGCCATCAATTTGAGTGCGCGCCTGCTGCCCCCGTCAGCCGCTCACTGGTTTGGAACCGATGAAGTCGGTCGCGATCTGTTCAGCCGCGTTCTGGTAGGAAGTCAGCAATCTGTCGTTGCGGGTCTGGTGGTAGTGGGTATCGCCGGGGGATTGGGCTCACTGCTGGGTTGCTTGTCGGGTGTCATGGGCGGGCGTGCCGACGCGATAATTATGCGGATGATGGACATTATGCTGTCCATTCCTTCGCTGGTGCTGACGATGGCGTTAGCCGCCGCGCTGGGTCCAAGCCTGTTTAACGCCATGCTGGCGATTGCAATCGTCCGTATCCCTTTCTATGTACGCCTCGCCCGCGGTCAGACGTTAGTGGTGCGCCAGTTTACTTATGTACAGGCTGCCCGGACCTACGGCGCTTCACGCTGGCATCTGATTAGCTGGCACATTTTACGCAATTCTCTGCCGCCGCTCATTGTGCAGGCATCACTGGATATCGGCAGTGCGATCCTGATGGCCGCCACGCTCGGGTTTATCGGTCTGGGCGCCCAGCAACCCAGCGCTGAATGGGGGGCGATGGTCGCAATTGGCCGCAATTACGTGCTTGATCAGTGGTGGTATTGTGCTTTTCCCGGCGCCGCCATTCTGATTACCGCCGTGGGCTTTAATCTCTTTGGCGATGGTATTCGCGATCTGCTGGATCCGAAAGCCGGAGGAAAACAGTCATGACACAACCCGTACTGGAAATCGAAGATTTGCATCTGAGTTTCCCCGGCTATAAAGCTGACGTGCATGCGCTGAACCACGTATCACTGCACATCAACCGCGGAGAAATCGTTGGTGTGGTGGGTGAATCCGGTTCCGGTAAGTCCGTGACCGCCATGCTCACCATGCGTCTGCTACCGGAGGGAAGCTATCGTATTCACCAGGGACGCGTTTCGCTGCTGGGTGAAGATGTGCTCAACGCCAGTGAGAAACAAATGCGCCAATGGCGCGGTGCACGTGTCGCGATGATCTTTCAGGAGCCCATGACAGCACTGAATCCGACCCGCCGTATCGGCCAGCAAATGGTGGAGGTGATCCGCCATCATCAGGCGTTAAGCCGCACGGATGCCCGCCAGAAAGCCGTCGCTCTACTCGAAGAGATGCAAATCCCGGACGCGCCGGAGGTCATGAAACGTTTTCCGTTTGAGCTTTCCGGCGGTATGCGCCAACGCGTGATGATTGCGCTGGCCTTTTCGTGCGAGCCGGAGCTTATCATTGCCGATGAACCGACCACTGCACTGGACGTCACGGTGCAACTGCAGGTGCTGCGTTTGCTGAAGGTAAAAGCGCGCGCCAGTGGAACAGCCGTGTTATTTATCAGCCATGATATGGCGGTGGTTTCACAGTTATGCGACCGGTTGTATGTCATGTATGCCGGGAGTGTAATTGAGAGTGGCCCGACGCAAACCGTTATTCAACGCCCGACTCACCCTTATTCCATCGGCTTGCTGAAATGTGCACCGGAACACGGCGAACCGCGCGCATTGCTGCCCGCCATTCCCGGCACCGTGCCGAACCTAACCTGCTTACCTGCTGGATGCGCGTTTCGCGAGCGCTGCTTTGCCGCTGGTCCTCGTTGTGAAGAAACGCCGGCGTTAAGTAGTCAGGGAGGTGCAGATCAACAATCTGCCTGCTGGTATCCGCAACTGGAGACAACACATGTCTGATTTTTTACTGGCGCTGCAGGATGTTCATGTCAACTTTCCTGCGCGTAAAAACTGGCTTGGCAAGGTTACGGAACGGGTGCATGCGCTCAACGGTCTGGATTTACAGATTCGCCAGGGTGAAACGCTGGGGATTGTTGGCGAATCCGGCTGTGGAAAAAGTACGCTGGCGCAACTGTTGATGGGCATGTTGAAACCCAGCCAGGGAAGCTATTCTCGCCGTGGTGATAAGCAGCATAACGGTATGCAAATGGTCTTTCAGGACCCTCTTTCATCACTGGATCCGCGCTTACCGGTGTGGCGGATAATTACCGAACCGGTGTGGATCCAAAAACGGAGCCCGGAACGTGAACGACGCATGCTTGCCGAGGATTTGGCACGACAGGTGGGGATTCGTCCTGAATATCTCGATCGATTGCCGCACGCGTTTTCCGGTGGACAGCGCCAACGTATTGCTATTGCCCGGGCGCTATCGTCAGAGCCGGATGTTATCGTCCTTGATGAACCCACTTCAGCGCTGGATATCTCCGTGCAGGCGCAAATTCTCAACCTGCTGGTGTCGCTACAGGCGCGCAGAAACCTGACCTACGTATTGATATCGCATAACGTGTCGGTGGTCCGCCATATGAGCGACCGTGTGGCGGTGATGTACCTCGGGCAAATTGTTGAGCTGGGCGATGCCCAACAGGTTCTCACTCACCCCGCCCACCCGTACACACGATTATTGCTGGACTCGGTCCCTACAACGGGCGCACCGCTGGCGGAAGATTTAGTGTTACGTAAAACCGAGCTACCGGGAAACCGAACGTTGCCCCAGGGCTGCTTTTTCCGTGACAGATGTCCATTGGCAACCCACGGTTGTGAGAAGAAACAGGCATTGCTGAAGAGTGATACCGGATGTGACGTTCGCTGCTGGCGGGCGGTTACATGACCTGAGCCGTTGAGAAAAGTCAGGTGCGATACGCCTTTTTCAGTGAATCCACCAGTACCTCGGAAGCGGTAGATAATTTATGATGCGCCGAACGCAAAACCCCGATCCGACGCTGGATCACCGGCGTATCCAGATCGATACAGGTTGCGCCTAACTCTGTCATTTGCGTGCGGCATAGTGCAGGTACGGCGCTACCGCCCAGACCGTTAGCCACCAGACGGCCAACGGTCACCAGTTGATGGCTCTCCAGCGCTACTTCCAGCGTATGTCCGCTTTGCACCAGTTGTTCTTCCAGCATCAGCCGCACGGCGGACGGGCGTTGCAGGGTGATAAAATCCAGCGTCAGCAGTTCGCGCCACGCTATACGATCCCTGTCTGCCAGTCGACAGGTTGGCGGCACAATCGCGATAAAACGATCCACGCCGAGCGGCGTGAAATGCAGATGTCCCGAATAGTCCGGCTCGAAGGCTATGCCCATCTCGACCCGGCCTTCACTGACCATTTCAATCACGTGTTCATTGATCACATCGTGAACCGTTACGTTGATACCGGAATAAGAATCACGAAATGTTTTCAGTACCGATGGCAGGACGTTAGCGGCAAATGAGGGCATGGCGGCGATCGATATTTTACCGCGCTGCAGCGTAAAGCGCTGGCGCATGGCTTCTTCCGTATTCTCCCAGTCCGCCAGCAGCTGTCGCCCCATATTCAGCAGCGTTTCTCCCTCCTGCGTCAGGGTCACTTTGCGGGTCGTTCTTAACAGTAACGCCCCGCCCAGCGAATCTTCCAGTCCTTTAATCGCCAGGCTTAACGCGGGTTGCGACATATTCAGTCTTTCGCTGGCATGAGCAAAATTCAGAGTGTGAGCTACCGCTAAAAATGCGCGTAACTGTTTGATGCTCATTCCCATTTCGCATTCCTTTAACTTGTTGAATACCTTTAATTAACATTAAATTGATAAAAAAACCCAATGAGTGAGTCACAAATTTAAAATTAACAAATCATTTTTCACCCCCAATGATGTCGGCAAGGACAACTGGGGAGGCAAGTGTATGGCTGGACTGGATAAACGTGTTGCCACTTATCAAGAGGCGCTGGAAGGACTGACCGACAACATGACGCTGCTGGCAGGTGGTTTTGGTCTATGTGGGATCCCTGAAAACCTGATTACCGAAGTACGCCGTCGGGAGGTTCAGGGACTTACCGTTGTATCAAACAACTGTGGCGTGGATGGCTTTGGCCTTGGCGTGCTGCTGGAAACGCGTCAGGTGCGCAAAGTGGTCGCGTCCTATGTGGGGGAAAACGCCCTGTTTGAGAAACAGGTGCTTAGCGGCGAACTGGAAGCCATCCTGACGCCACAGGGTACGCTGGCAGAGCAGTTGCGCGCGGGCAGCGCGGGGATCCCGGCATTTTTTACCGCGACCGGATATGGAACCCCCGTGGCGGAAGGGAAAGAGGTTCGCGAGTTTGCCGGACGCCCTTACATCCTTGAGCAGGCGATAACCGGTGATTTTGCGTTGGTTAAAGGCTGGAAAGCCGACTGGTACGGCAACGTCATCTATCGCCACACCGCACAGAATTTTAATCCGCTGATGGCCGCCGCCGGGCGCATTACCGTCGTGGAAGTCGAAGAGATTGTCCCTCCCGGAGAACTGGACCCTGCTGCGATTCACACTCCCGGAATTTTCGTTAACCGCATTATTCAGGGGCAGTTTGAAAAACGTATTGAACAACGCACCCTGCGCCAGAAAGGAGCCTGACATGTTAACGCGTGAACAAATGGCGATGCGCGTCGCCCGCGAGCTGCGCGACGGTTATTACGTCAACCTTGGGATCGGCATTCCCACGCTGGTGGCAAATTACATCCCTGATGGCATGGATGTGATGCTGCAATCAGAAAACGGTTTGCTGGGTATGGGCCCGTTTCCCACAGAAGACGAAATTGATGCCGACATGATCAACGCCGGGAAACAGACTGTGACGGCGCGCAAAGGCGCGGCGATTTTCGACTCGGCGCAATCCTTCGCCATGATCCGCGGCGGCCACGTTGATCTGACGGTGCTCGGTGCTTTTGAAGTCGATGTTAACGGCAATATCGCCTCATGGATGATCCCCGGAAAAATGGTGAAAGGCATGGGCGGCGCGATGGATCTGGTTGCCGGAGCCGACAATATCATTGTGGTAATGACCCATGCTTCCAAAAGCGGTGAGTCCAAACTGCTTCCCGCCTGCACCCTGCCGCTGACCGGCGTGGCCTGCATCAAACGTGTGCTTACCGACCTGGCTCTGCTGGAAATTACCGACGGTGCGTTCATTCTGCGTGAACGTGCACCGGGCATCAGCGTGGATGAAATTGTCGCCAGAACCGCCGGCAAGCTGATCGTTCCCGAAACTGTCCCCGAAATGCACTTTAGCTGAGGAGCTGACCATGCAGGATGTTGTAATTGTCGCGGCAACGCGCACCCCGATTGGCAGTTTTCATGGCGCGCTGGCACCACTTTCCGCGGTTGAGCTTGGTTCAGTGGTGATCCGTTCGCTGCTGGAAAAAACGGCTGTGGCACCTGAGCAAATCGATGAGGTGATCTTAGGTCAGGTTTTGACTGCGGGCTGCGGCCAGAATCCAGCCAGACAAACGGCGTTACGGGCAGGACTGCCGGTCACCACGCCCGCGTTAACCATCAACCTGCTGTGTGGCTCAGGTTTGAAGGCGGTGCATCAGGCGGTACAGGCGATTCGCTGTGGCGATGCGCAAATCGTGATCGCCGGAGGCCAGGAGAGCATGAGCAATGCGCCCTATTTTCTCGACGGCGCGCGGGCCGGTTTGCGGTTGGGTCATGCCAGTATGAAAGACAGCGTGGTGCATGACGGCCTGTGGGATGCGTTCAACGACTATCACATGGGTATTACTGCCGAAAATCTGGCGGATAAGTTCGTAATCAGTCGTGAGCAGCAGGATGCTTTTGCCCTGCACTCCCAGCAAAAAGCCGCCGCCGCCATTGAAGCGGGTCGTTTTAACGCGGAAATCACGCCGGTTAGCGTCCCGCAGGGCAAAAAGCCGCCACGTGTGGTGGATCGTGACGAACAACCTCGCCCGGATACTCAGGCCGACAAGCTGGCGCAACTTAAACCGGCGTTTCGTCCGGGTAACGGCACGGTGACCGCCGGAAATGCATCATCCATCAATGATGGTGCCGCCGCGGTGATGTTGATGAGCGCCGCCAAAGCGGCGGAACTCAATCTGCCAGTACTTGCCCGGGTGGCAGGCTACGCGGTTTCTGGCGTCGATCCCGCAATTATGGGGATTGGGCCGGTAGAAGCGTCACTCCAGTGCCTGAAGCGTGCTGGCTGGACGCTAAATGACGTGGATCTTATCGAAGCCAACGAAGCCTTTGCCGCGCAAGCGCTGGCGGTTGGTGAATCCCTGAACTGGGACAGCAACCGGGTAAACGTGAACGGCGGTGCGATTGCGCTGGGGCACCCGATTGGCGCATCAGGTTGCCGAATTCTGGTAACGCTGCTGCATGAAATGGCGCGTAGCAACGCAGCCAAAGGATTGGCCACGCTGTGCGTAGGTGGTGGTCAGGGGGTGGCGCTGGCGGTAGAACGTCCGCAGGGGGTAGCTCATGCAAAGTAAGCCTATCTGCATTCTGGGCGCGGGGTTAATGGGTGTCGGCATTGCTACCCACTTCGCCCGTTTTGGTTACGATGTCTGGTTATACGATACCGATAGCAGCCGAATTGCAGAAATAAGCGCCGTAGCCGGCGGTATTCTGGATGAGCTGATTGTCACCGATCAATTTGCAATTGGTGAAAAAACGTCGGTCGTGGCTCGCCTGCACGGCACAACCTCACTACAGGATATTGCCGCATGCCGGTTACTGATTGAAGCGATCCCGGAGCGGCTCGAACTCAAACACGCACTGTATGCGCAACTGGAAGAGCTGATCGCGCCGGAGGCCGTTATTGCCAGTAATACCAGCGGCCTGCCGCCGGATGCGCTGGCAGAAAAACTCGCCCATCCTGAACGGTTGCTGATCGCCCATTTCTGGCACCCGCCACATTTTATTCCGCTGGTCGAAATTGTACCTGGCACCGCAACGAAGCCGGAGTATCTCCATGAATTGCAACAAAAACTGATCGCGATGCAACTTGAGGCGGTGGTGCTCGACCGCGCAGCACCAGGATTTGTTGGCAATCGACTGCAGTTTGCCCTGCTGCGTGAAGCGCTACATATCGTTAAAAGCGGCATCGCCAGCGCAGAAGTGGTTGATCAGGTGATGCGCGCCTCGCTCGGACGTCGCTATGCAATGGTCGGTCCGCTGGAGGCTGCTGATATGACCGGACTTTCTACGGTGCAGGACATTTGTCGGCATCTGCTCCCGGAACTGGCAACCGGTAGCGACATGATGACGCTGGTCGCTGACAAGGTTGCCAACGGTAATACCGGTGTGCGCAGTGGTCAGGGTTTTTATCACTGGGATGATTCGCGCAAGGAATACATCCAGCAACGCAGAGAGCATCAGCTGCGATTTGCCCTGAAGCCATAACGTCACTTTCTGTACCCCAATATAATAATAAGGAGTCATGATGAGTGTATTAATCGCCCTGGCAGCGCTGGGCCTGCTGATGCTGGCAGCCTATCGCGGATACAGCGTCATTCTGTTTGCCCCCATCGCAGCATTAGGTGCTGTATTGCTTACCGAACCCAGCGCCGTTGGCCCTGCCTTCACCGGCCTGTTTATGGAAAAAATGGTCGGTTTTGTGAAGCTGTACTTCCCGGTGTTCTTGCTGGGGGCCGTGTTTGGCAAGTTAATCGAGTTATCTGGATTTTCACGTTCCATTGTTGCCGCCGCTATCAACATCCTAGGTCGTCGTCATGCCATCCCGGTGATTGTGCTGGTATGTGCGCTGTTGACCTACGGCGGCGTATCGCTGTTTGTGGTGGCCTTTGCGGTGTATCCGTTCGCGGCTGAACTGTTCCGTCAGAGCAATATTCCTAAACGCCTGATCCCGGCGACCGTTGCGCTGGGTGCCTTCTCCTTCACCATGGATGCCCTGCCAGGTACGCCGCAAATCCAGAACATTATTCCGACCAGCTTCTTCGGTACCAACGCCTGGGCCGCGCCGTGGCTGGGTTTGATAGGTTCCGTATTTATCATCATTGTTGGTCTGGTTTATCTCGAACGTCAGCGTCGTAAAGCACAGGCTAAGGATGAGGGTTATGGCACTGAACTGTTAAACGAGCCGGAAACGCCGGATAACATTAATCTGCCGAACCCGATCATTGCGATCTCTCCGCTGATCCTGGTTGGGGTATTTAACCTGCTGTTTACCCGCTGGATCCCACAATGGTATGGCGCCACGCATCAGCTTGAACTTCCGGGCCTTGCCAAGCCGATTACCACCGAAGTCGGTAAAATCACCGCTATCTGGGCAGTGGAAGCGGCGCTGATTTCTGGGATCCTGCTGGTGGTGCTCTTCGGCTACCGCAACATAAAAGGTCGCCTGGCGGAAGGCAGCAGAACGGCGGTTGGCGGCGCGATCCTCGCGGCGATGAACACCGCGTCAGAGTACGGTTTTGGCGCAGTGATCGCCGCCCTGCCAGGTTTCCTTGTACTGTCAAAAGCACTGGCGGCTATTCCTGACCCGCTGCTCAATGAAGCTATCAGTATCACTACGCTTGCCGGGATCACCGGTTCGGCGTCTGGGGGGATGAGTATTGCCCTTGCCGCCATGTCTGACACCTTTATCGCGGCCGCTCACGCTGCCAATATCCCACTTGAAGTCTTTCACCGCGTGGCGTCTATGGCCAGCGGCGGTATGGACACCCTGCCGCATAACGGCGCAGTCATTACCTTATTAGCTATCACCGGTCTCAGCCATCGTCAGGCGTATGGCGGAATTTTTGCTATTACCGTCATTAAAAGTCTGGCCGTACTGTTTGTCATCGGCGTCTTCTACACCACCGGAATTGTTTAAGGAGAATCATCATGAACTTAACGGGAAAAACCGCCCTGGTTACCGGCTCGACCAGCGGTATCGGATTAGGTATCGCACAGGTGCTGGCGCAAGCGGGCGCCACCCTGATCCTCAACGGGTTTGGTGATGTGGATGCCGCCAAAGACGCTGTTGCCCAATATGGCAAAACGCCAGGCTATCATGGCGCGGATCTGAGCGATGAAGCGCAAATTGCCGACATGATGCGCTATGCCGAGAGCGAATTCGGCGGTGTTGATATACTGGTCAATAACGCGGGGATCCAGCATGTATCCCCGGTGGAAACCTTCCCGGTTGATAAATGGAACGCGATTATCGCTATTAATCTCACTTCCGTTTTTCACACCACGCGTCTGGCGCTTCCTGGTATGCGCGCGCGAAACTGGGGGCGCATCATTAATATCGCTTCTGTTCACGGCCTGGTGGCTTCAAAAGAGAAATCTGCCTACGTAGCGGCGAAGCACGGCGTGGTGGGATTCACCAAGACCATCGCACTGGAAACCGCGCAGACGGGTGTCACCAGCAATGCGCTGTGTCCCGGCTGGGTGCTCACGCCGCTGGTTCAGCAGCAGATCGATAAGCGTATTGCCGAAGGCGCAGAGCCTGAGGCTGCGCGTGACGCCCTGCTGGCGGAAAAGCAGCCGTCGCGCGAATTCGTCACGCCGGAACAGTTAGGTGAGCTGGCACTATTTCTGTGTTCAGACGGTGCGGCGCAGGTGCGCGGCGTGGCGTGGAATATGGATGGCGGTTGGGTAGCGCAATAACATCATCAGGTGCCGGATAAGACTGACTTACATCCGGCACAGTCGTAGGCCGGATAAGACGCAGTCGCATCCGGCGCGCCATGATTAAGACTTCAGCTGATAATCCAGCGTAATATCCGCGTTCAGTACCTGCGATACCGGGCATCCGGCTTTTGCTTTCTGGATGATGCCGTCAAACGTGGCGGCGTCTATCCCCGACACGCTCACCTGGCTATGCAACGCGACTTTAGTGATCGCAAACCCGGCATCTACTTTATCCAGAGAAACATCGGCAGTGGTATCAATGGCATCTGGTGTAAACCCCGCTTCGCCCAGCATCAGCGAAAGTGCCATCGAGAAGCAGGCTGCATGGGCCGCGCCAATCAATTCTTCAGGATTGGTACCTTTCACACCTTCAAATCGGGTATTAAACCCATACGGTTGCTGATTCAACACGCCACTTTCGGTCGACACAGTGCCTTTGCCGCGCTTAATGTCGCCTTCCCAGTGTGCCTGACCTTTCTTATGGATAGTCATTACCGCTCTCCTGTGTTGTCGTCGGAGTTACTAGTATAGGACGGCTGAGAAAAAGCATGTTACATACGGGATAGTTCTCATTTGCCGCTTAAGCATTGACCTTTCAGATAAAATGACCGACCATCCAGAAAGCCGTTATGTTGAACATCGGCTTTATATCAGGTTGTATTTCGTCCGTTCTCATACGGGCTCGCCCTTGAAACCAGTAACAGGATTAAGGAGTTAGAATGAAATCGAACCGTCAGGCCCGTCATATTCTCGGACTGGACCACAAAATCTCAAATCAACGTAAAATCGTGACCGAAGGTGACAAAACCAACGTGGTCAATAATCCTACTGGAAGAAAGCGCCGCACTGACGGCAAGTAGCCTTTCGCACGTCTGACTGAGTAACGAGATAAACACCATTGCAACCGCAGTGGTGTTTTTGCTTATAAAACCCCTTAACCCATTCACAATGCTTTATACTTCGCCCGTTTCCCTGGCGGACAGGCCACATACGATCATAAAGAGCGCCAGGGACGGTTATTCAAAAAAGAGTGAGTGACATGGAAAACGAAACCAAAAAACTGCGTTCCCTTTACATCCCCTACGCTGGCCCGGTACTGCTGGAATTCCCTTTACTGAATAAAGGGAGCGCCTTCAGTGTGGAAGAACGCCGTAACTTCAACCTGCTGGGGTTACTGCCGGAAGTGGTCGAGACGATTGAGGAACAGGCTGAACGCGCCTGGATCCAATATCAGGGATTCAAAACCGAAATCGACAAACATATTTACCTGCGCAACATCCAGGACACCAACGAAACCCTGTTTTACCGACTGGTGCATAATCACCTGGATGAAATGATGCCAGTTATCTATACCCCAACGGTCGGCGCGGCCTGTGAGCGTTTCTCTGAGATTTATCGTCGTGCGCGCGGCGTGTTTATCTCTTATCAGAACCGCCACAATATGGACGATATCCTGCAAAACGTCCCTAACCACAATATCAAGGTCATCGTTGTCACCGATGGCGAACGTATTTTAGGTCTTGGCGATCAGGGGATCGGCGGGATGGGTATTCCAATCGGTAAACTGTCGCTATATACCGCATGTGGCGGAATTAGCCCGGCCTATACTCTTCCGGTGGTACTGGACGTGGGGACCAACAACCAGCAACTGCTGAACGATCCGCTGTATATGGGCTGGCGCAATCCGCGTATCACTGATGATGAATACTACGAATTCGTTGATGAATTCATCCAGGCCGTGAAGCATCGCTGGCCGGACGTGCTGTTGCAGTTTGAAGATTTCGCCCAGAAAAACGCTATGCCACTGCTGACCCGTTATCGTGATGAAATTTGCTCGTTTAACGACGATATTCAGGGCACCGCGGCGGTTACTGTCGGTACGCTGATTGCGGCTAGCCGCGCGGCCGGTAGCCAGTTGAGCGAACAGAACATCGTCTTCCTCGGTGCGGGTTCCGCCGGTTGCGGGATCGCCGAGCAGATCATTGCGCAGATCCAGCGTGAAGGTTTAAGCGAAGAAGCGGCGCGTCAACGCGTATTCATGGTCGACCGCTTCGGCCTGTTAACAGACAAAATGCCGAACCTGCTCTCCTTCCAGACCAAACTGGTGCAAAAACGCGAAAATCTCCAGCATTGGGATACCCAAGAAGATGTGCTGTCGTTGCTCGATGTGGTCCGCAACGTTAAGCCGGATATCCTGATCGGCGTTTCCGGACAAACCGGCCTGTTTACCGAAGAGATCATCCGCGAAATGCACAAGCATTGTCCGCGTCCGATCGTCATGCCGTTGTCTAACCCCACTTCCCGTGTTGAAGCTACACCACAGGATATTATCGCCTGGACCGAAGGTAACGCGCTGGTTGCGACCGGTAGTCCATTCGCACCGGTACTGTGGAAAGATAAAATTTACCCAATCGCCCAGTGTAACAACGCCTATATCTTCCCGGGTATCGGCCTGGGTGTGATTGCGTCTGGCGCGTCGCGCATCACTGATGAAATGCTGATGTCGGCGAGTGAAACGCTGGCGCAGTATTCACCGCTGGTGCTCAACGGTGAAGGTCTGGTGCTACCGGAACTGAAAGATATTCAGACCGTTTCTCGCGCCATTGCCTTTGCCGTCGGTAAAATGGCTCAGCAGCAAGGTGTGGCAGTGAAAACCTCCGCCGAAGCGCTGCAACAGGCGATTGACGATAATTTCTGGCAGGCAGAATATCGCGACTACCGTCGTACCTCTATCTGACGCTTTGCCCGGCGGCACACTGCTGCCGGGCGTTCAACACTTGCGCTTTTGCGTAACTTACGATTACACTTTCACCACCGATTAACATTCTGAAAAACAAAAGGAGGATACTTATGCTGTACTGTGAACGTTTTATCGTTTCACATGCTTTTGGCGATCGCCAGTGCTCAAGCGTTATCGGTATCGTGCTGCGATAACTTCTGCTTGAGCGAAGCTAACTTCTAAATCCCCTTCTCTCGGGCTTACCGGGTTATCGTCAGCGATGTTTGACGAGGCGTTTTCACGCCTGTAACTCTTGAGTAAGCAACAATGAGCACATTACTAACCGCACAATCCTTACACGTTGATACGGCATTCGGCACGCTATTCGACGATCTTTCCTTTACCCTGAAAAAAGGCGACCGCATCGGGCTTATCGGTTACAACGGCTGCGGCAAAAGCACGCTGTTAAAACTGCTCGATGGCACGATCTCGCCCACCAGTGGGGCAATCGCGCAGGCGAATCACTGCCATCTCGCGCGTGTAGAACAACATCTACCTGACGATATACTGCCTCTTACGCTGCAGGAAGCCGTTCTTGCTCAACTTCCCGAGCATGAACGCGCAGCTCAGCAGTGGCGGGTTGAAGCACTGCTTGCCGAAATGGGTTTTACGCCAGAGAATTTATCTCTTACAGCGCAAACGTTGAGCGGTGGCCAGCACACGCGCTTGCTATTAGCGCGGGCACTGATGCGTAATCCTGACCTGCTACTGCTGGATGAACCGGGTAACCACCTGGATTTGCCTACATTACTGTGGCTTGAGCAGTTCTTACAGAACTGGTCTGGCAGTTTTGTGGTGGTCTCCCACGACCCGCAGCTGCTGGACGCGGTGACTTACGGAACCTGGATCTTGCGCGATCGCACCCTCCATGCGTTTGATCTACCCTGTAGTGCAGCGCGTCAGGCTCTGGCAGAAAGAGATGTCAGCGATGCTCTGCGCCACAAGGCTGAGCAAAAAGAGATAGACCGGGTGACTGCCAGCGCCAAACGGCTGGCAACCTGGGGGCGGGTCTACGACAACGAAGATCTCTCCCGCAAGGCAAAGCAGATGGAAAAACAGGTACAGCGCCTGAAAGAGGTGCAAACAGAAGTAACGTCAGGAAGTCAGTGGACACTAACATTGCAGGGTGATGCCCTGCGTGCAGATCGTTTGCTGGAGATGACCAATCTGTCTGTAGCCCCTGCTCCCGGTGCAGATACACTGTTTTCCATTGCCGGTATCCGGTTAAAAAGCGGCGATCGCGTGGCGATTGTCGGGCGTAACGGTTGCGGGAAATCATCGCTGTTAAGGCTTATCTGGCAACAGTTTCAGTCACAGCTGGCATCGCCTTCATTGGTGTTACACCCGCGCGTTACCCTGGGTTATTACGACCAGACGCTGCATCAGCTTGCCGATAACGATTCATTGTTTGACGCGCTGGAAGCGTTTGCCCCGCAGCCAGAGATTCGCAAGATGGCGTTGATTAGCGCGGGATTTCCGTGGGTTCGTCATGCGCAGCGAGTCAGCACGTTAAGCGGCGGTGAGCGCTCCCGGTTACTGTTTGTTGGGCTGACGCTTGCGCGCTACAGTCTGCTGATGCTCGATGAACCGACCAACCATCTGGATATGGAAGGCAAAGAGGCGCTGGCAGAAACGCTACAAAGCTATAACGGCGGCGTGTTGCTGGTCAGTCACGACCGGCAGCTTATCAGCCAAAGCTGCAACCGGTTCTGGTTAATCGACAATGGCGAACTCAGTGAATGGCACGATCTGGATGCGGTCAATGCGCGTATTCGGGAAACGTCCGCGGAGATAACCGTTCCCAAAACGGTGGCTGAAGCGAAAACTGAAATAAGCGGTGACAGCGATAGATTGCTGGAACAACTTCTCGATCTTGAGCAGCGTCTGGCCGACGATCTCGCCCGCAAGCCGAAACATCAAAAACCGTTGTTACAGGCGCAATGGCGTAAAGAGATTGAACGTCTGAACGCACAACTGGAGTAATCTTTATTGCCGGATGGCGCAAGCTTATCCGGCCTACATCAGCAAAATGCGCGTGTAGGCCAGCCATCCGGCATACCATTTATTGCTGCGGTTTTTTCTCTTTCCAGGCATCCCAGGCCTGTTTGATCTCTTGCTTTGCCGTAGCGGCGTCATTGAAACCGTTTAATTCGACCTTCTTGCGCCCTTCCGGCAGATCTTTGTACACGCGGAAGAAAGATTCCAGACGTTGAACTTCAATCTTGGGCAGATCGCTCAACTCTTTGATGTCGTCATAAGTGGGGTCAATTTTACTGGCCGGAACGGCGACAATTTTGTCGTCCTTTTCACCGCCGTCGATCATCTTCAGGACGCCAATAGCGCGCAGCTTAATCAACGTTCCCGGAGCAAGCGGCGCACGGGTATAAAAAATGACGTCCAGCGGGTCACCGTCACCGGCTAAAGACTGGGTGAGTGAACCGTAGTTGGCGGGATAGGCAACCGGCATTGACTGGAAGCGATCGGCAACGATAAAACCGGTTTTGGCGTCGGTTTCATATTTAATCATTCCACCTGCAGGAATTTCGGTTACGGCATAAAACTCTTCCGGGTTGTTCTCCGGCTGAGGAAATTCGAGGATGTTTTGCGCCTGAGCTGAAGCACAAAGAAACACGCTGACTGCGAGTAATTTTTTCACCAGATGCATTGTCTTTTAACTCTTCTATTATCGGAAAGACAACACCTTACGTTCAGCAGATGACAGAAACATGACGTTTTTTTGGCAAAAAAATGGCGCTACCGATGTAGCGCCATTGCGTAGAGGGAACATCAGGGATTAGTTAACCCCCTCCTCGCTCTCTTTTTTCGCTTCTTGTCTTTCAACTTCGCGATACCAACGTGGGTGATGTTTCTTCGCCCAACGACGGCTCACTTTCCCTTCGACCATGCCTTTAATCGATCCTTTCACCCAGAACGCCATATACATATGGATGAGGATGGCGTGCATCAGGATAATCCCCGCAGCCGCATGGATCAGCAGGCTATAGCGCACGACCTGCATCGGGAAGAACTGCGCAAAGTACGGACGCCAGATAATGATACCGGTAATCAGCAGCACGAAAATCATGCTCATAATCGACCAGAACATCATTTTCTGCCCGGCGTTGTATTTGCCCACATCCGCCACTTTGTGTTCATTGCCTTTCAGTACTTCCACAATGTTTTTCAGCCACGGAATATCTTTCTTATCCGGGATGTTGTGGTGCACAAAGCGTACAAACATGAACATCAGTGCCACGAAGATCAGTATGCCGAAGAACGGGTGCAAAATGCGTCCCATCTGCGGCGTACCGAAGGTTTGCGTCAGCCATTGCAGAGTCGGGAAGAAAAATGAAATCCCCGACAGCGCTACCAGGAAGAAGCAGATCACCACCGTCCAGTGACAGGCGCGGTCGATAAATTTCGTGCGCACAATCATTTTCGACTTACTCATGATGATCCTCCTCGTCGTCGTCCACTTCCTTATTCGGACCAATACCAATGTAGTGGTAAATCAGTCCGGCGAAGGTGGCGATAAATCCGGCAGCGGCTAGCGGCTTCAGCGCTCCTTTCCACAGATTGATAGAGGTATCTATCTGCGGGTCTTTTGGCAGGCCGTGATACAGTTCAGGCTGGTTGGCATGATGCAGAACGTACATGACGTGCGTGCCGCCCACACCTTCCGGGTTGTAAAGACCGGCATGTTCAAAACCGCGTGCCTTCAGTTTGGCCACACGCTGTTCACCCATTTCCAGCATTTCCTGCTTGGTGCCGAAATGTATTGCCCCGGTCGGACACGTTTTCACGCAGGCAGGTTCCTGCCCGACGCTGACGCGGTCCACACACAGCGTACATTTATACACGCGGTTATCCTCTTTATTGAGGCGCGGAATATTAAATGGACACCCGGCAATACAGTAGCCGCAGCCAATGCAGTGCTCTGACTGGAAATCGACAATCCCGTTGGCGTACTGGATGATGGCCCCGGCAGACGGGCACGCCTTCAGACAGCCCGGATCTTCACAGTGCATACAGCCGTCTTTACGAATCAACCACTCCAGCTTGCCGTTCTGTTCGGTTTCGGTAAACCGCATCACCGTCCAGGACTTGGCGCTGAGATCGGCGGGGTTGTCATAAACCCCGACGCAGTGGCCGACTTCATCGCGGATATCGTTCCACTCTGAGCATGCCACCTGACAGGCCTTACAGCCTATACAGGTGGAAACGTCGATCAGCTTCGCGACTTCTGCTTTGTAATCACGGGCCTGAGGCGGCGGCGTGATGGAGTTTGTTGCGGACCGTTTGATGATGTCCTGCGTTTCCATAGACATATGTTCGCCTCCCTTACGCCTTCTCGATGTTAACTAAAAACGCTTTGTATTCCGGCGTTTGCGAGTTTGCATCACCGACATTCGGCGTCAGGGTGTTGGCGATAAAGCCTTTACGCGCGACTCCTTCAAAGCCCCAGTGGATTGGGATCCCAACCGTTTCTACCTGCTGACTGTTGACGTTCAGGGTACGCAGACGACGAGTGACCACGGCAACTGCGCGAATAAATCCACGTTTGCTGCTGACTTTCACGTGATCGCCGTTGTTGATCCCCTTCGCTGCCGCCAGCGTTTCGCTGATTTCCACAAACTGCTCCGGCTGGGCAATCGCATTCAACAATGCGTGCTTGGTCCAGGTATGGAAATGTTCGGTCAGACGATAGGTCGTCCCGACGTACGGGAAGTCCTGTTTCGTGCCCATACGGAGTTTATCCGCTTCGTACAGACGCGCTGCCGGGTTGGAGATCACATTCGGGTGCAGCGGGTTAGTGCCCAGCGGCGTTTCCATCGGCTCGTAGTGTTCCGGGAACGGACCTTCCGCCATCTTATCGATAGCAAACAGACGCCCCAGCCCTTCCGGCTGCATGATAAACGGATTGGTGCCACTGCCCGGTGCTGCGGTATTGAAGTCAGGGATATCGTTCCCCGTCCACTTCGTACCGTTCCACTGGATAAGCATGCGTTTTGGATCCCACGGTTTACCCTGCGGATCCGCCGAAGCGCGGTTATACAGCACGCGACGGTTCAGCGGCCATGCCCAGGCCCAGCCCAACGTATTACCGAGGCCTGACGGGTCGGCGTTATCGCGATTGGCCATCTGGTTGCCCTGCTCGGTCCAGCTGCCGGTATAAATCCAGCAGGATGATGACGTAGAACCATCATCGCGCAGCAGCGCAAAGCTGTTGAGCAACTGACCTTTCTTCGCAACCAGCACGCCGTTGGCATCATAGAGATCTTCCAGCGCATAGCCGTTGTTCTCTTTCGCCACTTCTTCGGAGTGCGGTTCGTCCGGCTGCTTATAGTTCCAGCTCATTTTCAGAACGGGTTCTACAGCTTTACCGCCTTCAGTGCGATACATGTCGCGCAGGCGGTGGTAAATACCGGCAAGGATCTCGCCGTCGTTGCGGGCTTCACCCGGTGCGTCCTGACCTTTCCAGTGCCACTGCAGCCAGCGGCCGGAGTTGGCGATGGAGCCGTCTTCTTCCGCAAAGCAGGTAGAAGGCAAACGGAAAACTTCGGTCTGAATCGACGCCGGATCAACGTCGTTTGATTCACCGTGGTTCTGCCAGAACGTTGAGGTTTCGGTCACCAGCGGATCGATAACCACTAGATACTTCAGTTTGCTGAGGCTCTGCACCACTTTGTTTTTGTCCGGGAAGGACGCAACAGGGTTAAAGCCCTGACAGATGTAGCCGGTGACTTTCCCGCTATCCATCATGTTGAAGTATTTAATGACGTCGTAGGACTGATCCCACTTCGGCAGCCACTCAAAGCCCCAGTCATTTTCTTTCTGCGCTGCATTGCCGTAGAAAGATTTCATCAGGCTGACGAAGAACTTCGGATAGTTGCCCCAGTAGTTAACCTGATCGGCCAATGTCGCTTTTGGCGTGTTTGCGGCCAGATAGGTTTGCAGGTCTGTCTGTTTCTCTGACGGCAGCGTCAGGTAGCCCGGCAGGCTGGTAGAGAGCAGACCTAAGTCGGTTAACCCTTGAATGTTGGAGTGGCCGCGCAAGGCGTTGACACCGCCACCTGCCATCCCCATGTTGCCGAGCAGCAACTGGATCATCGCCATGGTGCGGATGTTCTGTGCCCCGACGGTATGCTGAGTCCAACCCAGCGCATACAGGAACGTGGTGGTGCGATCGGCTGCACTGGTGGAAGCCAGCACTTCGCAGACTTTCAGGAAGTCTTCTTTCGGCGTACCACAAATGTTTTCCACCACATCCGGCGTGTAGCGGGAAACGTGCTGTTTTAGCAGGTTCCAGACACAGCGAGGATGGCTTAACGTTTCATCGCGTTTCGCGTAGCCGTTTTCATCGAACTGGTAGTTCCAGGACGATTTATCGTATTGGCGTTTTTTCGCGTCATACCCGCTGAACAGACCGTCTTCAAAAGCATAGTCATCCCGCACCAGCAGGCTGGCATTGGTGTAATGCTTAACGTATTCAGCGTTAATTTTGTTGTTTTCAATCAGGTACAGCAAGACGCCGGACAGGAACGTAATGTCCGTGCCGGAACGAATTGGCGCATAGATATCCGCCACCGAAGCTGTACGTGTAAAACGAGGGTCAACAACAATCAGCGTGGCATCATTGTTGTTTTTGGCTTCCATCGCCCAGCGGAATCCCACTGGATGTGCTTCACGGCGTTACCGCCCATCACCATCACGACGTTAGCGTTTTTAATATCAACCCAGTGGTTGGTCATCGCACCGCGACCAAATGTTGGAGCAAGACTTGCTACCGTTGGTCCGTGTCAGACGCGCGCCTGGTTGTCTACTGCCAGCATGCCGAGTGAGCGCACAAATTTTTGCGTCAGCATGCCGGTTTCATTACTTGCCGCAGATGCACACAGCATCCCGGTTGAAAGCCAGCGGTTTACCGTTACGCCCTGCTCATTCTTCTCAATAAAGTTGGCGTCACGGTCATTTTTCATCAGCTTCGCGATACGGGTGAATGCTTCATCCCAGCTGATACGCTGCCATTTGTCGGAACCTGGTGCACGGTATTCCGGGTAACGCAGACGGTTTTCACTGTGCACGTAATCCAGTAATCCTGCGCCCTTAGGGCATAATGCCCCACGGCTCACCGGATGATCCGGATCCCCTTCAATATGGTAAATCGACTCTTTGGCGTTTTTTGCTCCATCTCCCAGGCTATACATTAATAGCCCGCAACCTACGGAACAGTATGTGCAGGTGTTTCGGATCTCTTTGGCGCGTAAAAGCTTATAGTTTCGCGCCTGAGCCAGTGCCATTTTGGGTGCAAAACCCAGAGCAGCTACTGTTGTTCCCGCCATACCGCCCGCGCAGATTTTAAAAAATTGTCTGCGGCTGACGTCCATTGCTTTCCTCTTTTTTGCAGGGATTCGTACAGGACATCTCTCAGATCGCGCCAACGCGGCATAATTGAAAGATGACATGTACAACTTCGCGACGAAACTATCAGCTATATCCATATTTTTTTTGCGTCAAATCAATAACGAAACGGTTCCGCTACTAAATAGTGCACTTTGTTTAACCTTTGTACCCATAAGGGGGTAGGTAAAAGGTAATTAGTTAGCGCGCTACGGTGTAAAAGTGCTATAAATTTCAGCTTAAATTTTTGCCAGCACCATGGACAGACAATCAGAATGACAAAACAAAAAGCGACGTTAATTGGGCTCATTGCCATCGTGCTCTGGAGCACGATGGTCGGGCTAATGCGTGGGGTAAGTGAAGGACTGGGTCCTGCGGGTGGCGCAGCAATGATTTTTTCGTTAAGTGGCCTGTTGCTGATTTTTACCGTCGGCTTTCCGAATATCAGAAAAATTCCTGTGCGTTATTTAATCGCGGGTAGCGTGCTTTTTGTTACCTATGAAATATGTTTAGCGCTGGCTCTCGGTTATGCGGCTACTCGTCACCAGGCTATTGAAGTCGGTATGGTCAATTATCTCTGGCCGAGTCTGACGATATTGTTTGCTATTTTATTTAATGGTCAAAAAACAACCTGGCTGGTAATCCCTGGATTAATTATCGCATTGACCGGGGTTTGTTGGGTATTGGGTGGCGAAAATGGCCTTAATCCTGGTGAAATTATAAACAACGTTGCCAGCAGCCCGCTGAGCTATTTCCTCGCCTTTCTTGGCGCATTTATCTGGGCAACGTATTGCACGGTGACCAATAAATACGCAAAAGGCTTTAACGGTATTACCGTATTCGTTTTACTAACGGCTGCAAGTTTGTGGGTTTACTATTTTATGACTCCGCAACCAGAAATGAATTTCAGCACTTCGGTGACTATTAAAATGTTCTCAGCGGCATTAACGTTAGGATTTGCCTATGCGGCGTGGAATATTGGCATTTTGCATGGCAACGTGACCATCATGGCCGTAGGTTCCTATTTTACCCCAGTGCTATCCTCCGCTCTGGCTGCTGTGTTACTCAGCGCCCCGTTGTCGCTATCTTTCTGGCAGGGTGCATTGATGGTTTGTGCGGGTTCGCTACTTTGCTGGTTGGCAACACGCCGCGCCTGAAAAAAAATCCGGGTTTTATCGCGCAAATCTAAAACCCGGCTACACTGTAATCAAATTAATGAATAATAAATGTTCATTCCACTTGTGGTTTATGTTTATTTTTGTTTAATTTAATGTTAAATAATTGGTGATTAATCAACTCCCGAAAATATTGCATGCTTATCTATATTCCTCAGTATGTATATATTATACCTGCGTGACTAACGCCATTTAAACCATAGACGGCACAATAGTCCCCTACGTAAATATACCCATTCAGATTTGTCACATATAAAGATTAATACAATCAGCTATATTATGTAGATCTGGATCACACAAATTCAAATATTTCGCAATATTATGAAACTTATTATTGAACTTATACCACTGCGTCATTTAAAAATAGTTTGCCATTGACGAACCCCTTCGTTTAGCAATGGTTTAGGAAACACACCAAGAAAAAATTATAAGGATTATTTAGAATGAAACTTAAATTAGTTGCAGTGGCAGTGACTAAATAGCTGCGCGGAATAGTAGATCACTGAAAGGGAACTCAGCCCGGATTGTGCGATCTGATCAATCGCCAAACCAACCAAAATCACCAACCGGACTGAGCGATGCCGATCATAGTACCAATACCCCGTGGCGAACGACGCCTGATGCAGAAAGCTATTCATAAAACGCGTGATAAAAATCATGCCCGCAGACTCACGGCCATGCTGATGCTTCATCGGGGTGAACGGGTCAGCGATGTTGCCAGAACTCTCTGTTGTGCCCGTTCATCCGTTGGTCGCTGGATTAACTGGTTTACGCACTCAGGTATTGAAGGCCTGAAATCCTTACCCGCAGGGCGCTCCCGACGCTGGCCTTTTGAACATATCTGCACCCTGTTACGTGAGCTGATAAAGCATTCTCCCGGCGATTTTGGTTATCAACGTTCACGCTGGAGCACCGAATTACTGGCAATAAAAATCAATGAGATAACCGGTTGCCAGTTACATGCAGGAACCGTTCGCCGCTGGTTGCCATCTGCGGGGCTTGTATGGCGCAGGGCCGCGCCAACTCTGCGTATCCGTGACCCACATAAAGATGAAAAGATGGCGGTAATCCACAAAGCGCTGGATGAATGCAGCGCAGAGCATCCGGTATTTTATGAAGATGAAGTGGATATCCACCTTAATCCTAAAATCGGTGCGGACTGGCAGTTGCGCGGACAGCAGAAACGGGTAGTGACGCCGGGGCAGAACGAAAAATACTATCTGGCCGGCGCACTGCACAGTGGCACGGGTAAAGTCAGCTACGTGGGCGGCAACAGCAAAAGTTCAGCGCTGTTTATCGCTCTGCTGAAGCACCTGAAAGCCACTTACCGGCGGGCGAAAACAATCACGCTGATCGTTGATAACTACATTATCCATAAAAGCCGCGAAACACAGCGCTGGTTGAAAGCAAATCCCAAGTTCAGGGTAATTTACCAGCCGGTTTACTCGCCGTGGGTGAATCATGTGGAACAGCTATGGCAGGCACTTCATGACACGATAACCCGTAATCATCAGTGCCGCTCAATGTGGCAGTTACTGAAAAAGGTCCGCCATTTTATGGAAACCGCCAGCCCATTCCCCGGAGGAAAACATGGTCAGGCAAAAGTGTAGCGGTATTAGGCGCAGCTATTTAGCCTGTTGGCGGCAGGTGCGGTAAACGCAGCTGAGGTATATAACAAAGACGCAAACAAACTGGATATCTACGGTAAAGTTCACGCTCAGCATTACTTCTCTGACGACAACGGCAGCGATGGCGACAAAACCTACGCGCGTCTGGGCTTCAAAGGCGAAACTCAGATCAATGACCAGCTGGTTGGTTTTGGTCAGTGGGAATATGAATTCAAAGGTAACCGTACTGAATCCACCGGTGGTTCCAACAGCGACAAAACTCGTCTGGCATTCGCTGGTCTGAAATTCGCTGAATACGGTTCTTTCGACTACGGTCGTAACTACGGCGTAGCATACGACATCGGCGCATGGACCGACGTCCTGCCTGAGTTCGGTGGTGATACCTGGACCCAGACTGACGTATTCATGACTGGCCGTACTACTGGCGTTGCAACCTACCGTAACACCGACTTCTTCGGTCTGGTTGAAGGTCTGAACTTTGCTGCTCAGTACCAGGGCAAAAATGACCGTAGCAACGACAAAGAAGCTAATGGCGACGGTTTCGGTCTGTCTTCTACTTACGAGTATGAAGGCTTCGGCGTAGGTGCTACCTATGCGAAATCTGACCGTACTGACTCTCAGAGCAATGCTGGCAGCGCGTTCAAAGCTGACGGTAAAAACGCTGAAGTATGGGCTGCTGGTCTGAAATATGATGCGAACAACATCTACCTGGCAACCACCTACTCCGAAACCCGCAACATGACCACCTATGGTTCTAAAGTTAACGGTATCGCTGATAAAGCACAGAACTTTGAAGTTGTTGCACAGTACCAGTTCGACTTCGGTCTGCGTCCGTCCGTTGCTTATCTGAAATCCAAAGGTAAAGACATCAACAATTACGGCGACCAGGATCTGGTTGAATACGTAGACCTGGGTGCTACCTACTACTTCAACAAAAACATGTCTACCTTCGTTGATTACAAAATCAACCTGCTGGATGACAATGCATTCACCAATGCTGCCGGTGTAAGCACTGACAACATCGTGGCTGTTGGTCTGAACTACCAGTTCTAATTTTGTTGTAGTCTGAATACAAAGCCAGTCCTCCAAGGGCTGGCTTTTTCTCTTAATGTAGACTCGGTCATAAGGAGTATGCCGTGCAGACATTCACTGGTCGTTGTCTTTGCGGACAGAGTCATTTTACCGTTGACGTCGAAATGCTGGATGTCTATGCCTGCCACTGTACGCTGTGTCAGAAATGGTCAGGCGGCATCGCCATGTATCTGGAAGCCAGCGCTCACCCGCTGATGTCGCCAGAATCGGCAGAACCTTCGCACTTTCCTTCTTCAAATCGTGGTGAACGGTTCTTCTGTTCCGGCTGCGGATGCCCACTGTGGTTTACGTTGACGGACAGCGATCGCTACTTTATTCCATGGACACTTCTGGAACTTAATGAGGTAGATCGCCGCCGCCTGATATTAGCGGCAGAGATCTATACGGAAACGCAACCTGCGTTCTGGAGACTGACGGGGCAATACGCTCGACTGAGTGGGAAAGAAGTCGAAGAGATGGATTACCCCTGTCATTTAGCTCACTAGTTATTAACGTTGTACCTTTGCCAGACTGAACCACATTCCTATCGCTAATATGATAAGCATGCTGCCGGCGCTGCTTAAGGCCACGCTATGTGACCAGGTGAACGCTTCTCTGGCAGCCGTCAGCAATGCCTCACTCAGTGACGACGGGAGCGAGTGCGCCAGTTGTACCGCCTCCCCCATTGACGATGTGGCTCGTTCTACTTCCTGCGGATTAAGTCCGGCTGGCGGCAGAATCGATGCAGAAAAGCTACGGCTCAGCAGTAAGCCAAAGATAGCGATCCCAAGTCCTGCCCCCAATTCATAAGCCATTGTCTCGATGGCGCCAGCGGCCGCGGCTTTTTCCGCCGGCGCTGCTGCCATGATAGCCGCCGTTGAAGCCAGGAGCGCACTGGCGGCGCTGAAACCGAGCAAAGCCATCAAAATCCAGGCTTGTACCTGTTGGCTACTGAAATCCGTCATCGCCAGGCCGTAAAAACTGACGGCGCTCAGTGCCATGCCCGCCGTTGCCACACAACGTAATCCAAGGCGTGAAACCAACATACCGGCAATCGGTCCGCTGAAACCACTTGCCAGCATCACAGGCAGCATGAACAATCCAGCCTGATATGGTGTTAAACCGTGAACAAACTGTAGTTCCTGAGCCATCAGCAACTCAAAACCCACCAGCGTTATCATCGCGGTCATCGCCATCACTACACCGCTCAAGATAATGCGATGCGTGAACAGACGCATATCAATCATCGGGCGAGCTGCCGCAAGCTGGATACGGACAAACTGCCACAACAGTAAAGCGCCGGTTAACAGCGTCAGGGCGATGGCAACGGTCGCCGTATGCCCTTTCAGCGCAGTTTTAGCGCTGTAAACCAACAGCAGAATGGCAACAATCAGCATTATCGCATGACCAAAATTTAACGATTGATCGCGACGTCCGGCCTGGCGTGGCACTAAGCGTGCGGTTAAGGCCATTACCACCAGGACAATTGGCACATTAATTAAGAATACGGACCCCCAGTAGAAGTGCTCCAGCAGCATCCCGCCAACCAGTGGGCCAAACGCCGCACCGCCGGAACCGACCGCCGCCCAGACGCCGAGAGCCATATTTCGATGCCGTTGCTCAGAGAACGTGGCGCGAATACCCGCCAGCGTTGCCGGAACAATCATCGCCGCGCCAATCGCCAATACCGCCCGGGTGGCAATCAGCCAGCTTGCGCTATGAGCAAAAGCGGCCGCCAGCGATGCGAGACCAAATAATCCACCGCCTAACAGCAGCAGACGTTTAAAGCCGATGCGATCCCCCAGCGCACCCATTGGCAATACCATTCCGGCCATTACCAGGGAATAAATATCAATGATCCACAGCAGCTCGTTACCACTGGCACCCAGCGTCATACTCAGCGTGGGCGCGGCAACGTGCAGCACCGTTGCATCAATCGCAACAGGGATGTAGACCAGCACAATAATGACTAACGTTAACCACTGACGAAACATAAAACTCCCTAACGAAACCAAAACTGGACACATGTCCAGCTTTAGCGATCCTACGGAAAATTGAACATATGTCCAACTTTTTGTTAGACTGCGATCTATACGGGTACAGGAGGAATGATGAGCTATCTAAATCGGGATGAACGTCGGGAAGTGATTCTGCAAGCAGCAATGCGTGTCGCACTTGAAGAAGGATTTTCCGCCATGACGGTTCGACGCATTGCTGCAGAAGCTCACGTCGCGACGGGCCAGGTACACCACCATTTCGCCTCTGCCTGCGAACTCAAATCCCAGGCATTTGTGCGCCTTATCCGCACCCTACTTGATGCCGAACTGGTCAGCGAAGACGCCAGTTTCCGTGAGCGACTGCATGCGATGCTAGGCAGTGAAGATGGTGGTCTGGAACCCTATATTAAGCTATGGCGTGAAGCACAGGTTGTTGCGGGTAAAGATCCGGAAATTAAAAGCGCCTACCTGTTGACCATGCGAATGTGGCACGAAGAAACCGCCAACATCATTACACAAGGACAGAAAGCCGGTGAGTTCTCATCCGCGCCTGATGCCGCCGACGTCGCATGGCGCTTAATCGCATTAGTCTGCGGCCTGGATGGTATGTACATATTAGGTATTGAGGAAATGGCCGATCCTGCATTCGATCGTCATCTTGATCGTATGATAACGCAGGAGTTATTTATTTAATGTAATAGATGAATTAACAATACATCTTTTATGTTTACAATTGGTAACACTTAAGCAACGTGTAATTCTCCCATCACGCCGCGTTATTGCGCTTTTTTATCTATTCTTTCAGTCAATATTCCTAAAACTTTTCAATAGTTTCTAAAAAGAAGCCGCGCGGCGCTGCATGCGTTTATTTCTTTTTCATGAACGGCATGTGCATGGAGAATAATATGTCATCATCAAATGAGAAAAATAATCGTTATCTTTTAACTGACTGGAAACCAGAGAACCCCGGCTTTTGGGAAAATAAAGGCAAGCACATTGCGCGCAGAAACCTCTGGATATCAGTGAGTTGCCTGCTTCTTGCGTTTTGCGTTTGGATGCTGTTCAGTGCCGTAGCCGTCAATCTGAATAAAATTGGTTTTAATTTCACCACCGACCAACTGTTTTTATTAACGGCATTGCCATCTCTTTCTGGTGCAATATTACGCGTACCCTACTCCTTTATGGTACCTATATTTGGTGGTCGTCGCTGGACCATTTTTAGCACGATTATTCTGGTTATTCCCTGCGTCTGGCTCGGATTTGCCGTGCAAAATACCGCTACTCCGTTTGGAGTATTTATAGTCATTGCGCTGATGTGCGGATTTGCAGGCGCTAACTTTGCCTCCAGCATGGGCAATATCAGCTTTTTCTTCCCCAAAGCGAAGCAAGGCAGCGCGTTAGGCGTTAACGGTGGTCTCGGCAACCTCGGCGTCAGCGTGATGCAGTTGATCGCGCCACTGGTGATCTTTCTGCCCATATTTACCTTTTTGGGCGTACAGGGCGTACCGCAAGCTGACGGCTCGTTATTGTCGCTGGCCAATGCAGCATGGATATGGGTGCCGTTACTGCTGATAGCCACCGTGGCAGCGGGCATGGGAATGAACGACATTGCCAGCTCGAAGGCCTCAATTGCCTCTCAGTTACCGGTCCTCAAGCGTTTTCATCTGTGGTTATTAAGTCTGCTGTATCTCGCCACCTTCGGTTCATTTATCGGTTTTTCGGCAGGCTTTGCCATGCTGGCGAAAACCCAGTTCCCCGACGTGAATATCCTGCAACTGGCGTTCTTCGGCCCCTTCATCGGCGCGCTTGCACGATCGGCGGGTGGTGTTATCTCTGACAAGTTTGGTGGTGTGCGTGTCACCTTAATTAACTTCATCTTTATGGCACTGTTCAGCGCCCTGCTGTTTCTCACTTTGCCCGGCTCGGGCGAAGGTAGCTTTATCGCGTTTTACCTGGTGTTTATGGGCTTGTTCCTGACCGCGGGTCTGGGCAGCGGTTCAACCTTCCAGATGATTGCGGTGATCTTTCGCAAAATCACAATTTATCGGGTGAAGCTGCATGGTGGTACCGAAGAACAGGCTCAGCGGGAAGCGGTAACCGATACCGCCGCCGCCCTGGGATTTATTTCCGCTATTGGCGCAGTGGGGGGCTTCTTCATTCCTAAAGCGTTTGGCTCATCGCTGGCGTTGACCGGCTCTCCGGTGGGTGCCATGAAAATATTCCTCGTGTTTTACATCGTCTGCGTGCTGGTGACCTGGTTGGTCTATGGCCGTAAATCACAAAAAAAATAACAAAATGGATACCGCAGGATCGGACATTTAGGTAGGTCGGATCAGGCCTGGAGTTCGATTCACCGTCGGCAATATTATCGAAGCAGGAGTTATGTCATGAGTAAACTGTTAGACCGCTTTCGCTACTTTAAACAAAAGGGCGATACGTTTGCCGAGGGGCACGGGCAAGTGATGCACACCAACCGGGACTGGGAAGACAGCTATCGTCAGCGCTGGCAGTTCGACAAAATTGTGCGTTCTACCCACGGCGTTAACTGTACCGGCTCATGCAGCTGGAAGATCTACGTTAAAAACGGGCTGGTGACCTGGGAAACGCAGCAAACCGACTACCCGCGTACTCGTCCTGACCTGCCAAATCATGAGCCCCGTGGCTGTCCACGCGGCGCCAGCTACTCGTGGTATCTCTATAGCGCTAACCGCCTGAAATATCCGCTGGTGCGTAAACGCTTAATCGAATTGTGGCGCGACGCCCTCTCCCGCCAGCCCGATCCGGTGCTGGCCTGGGAATCCATTATGAACGACCCGCAAAAATGCCAGAGCTACAAGCAGGTACGCGGGCGCGGTGGGTTTATCCGTTCCAACTGGAAAGAGCTTAATCAGCTGATTGCTGCCGCCAACGTCTGGACGGTGAAAACCTACGGCCCGGATCGCGTGGTCGGTTTCTCCCCGATCCCGGCGATGTCGATGGTTTCCTATGCCGCCGGCACACGCTATCTTTCGCTAATCGGCGGAACCTGTCTGAGTTTCTATGACTGGTACTGCGACTTACCGCCCGCGTCACCGATGACCTGGGGCGAGCAGACCGACGTTCCTGAATCCGCCGACTGGTATAACTCCAGCTATATCATCGCCTGGGGCTCTAACGTGCCGCAGACCCGTACCCCGGATGCGCACTTTTTCACAGAAGTACGCTACAAAGGCACCAAGACGATTGCCATTACGCCGGATTACTCGGAAGTCGCCAAACTGTGCGATCAGTGGCTGGCACCCAAACAAGGGACAGACAGCGCGCTGGCAATGGCGATGGGCCACGTCATCCTGAAAGAGTTCCACCTCGACAATCCCAGCGATTATTTCCTCAATTACTGTCGTCGCTATACCGACATGCCGATGCTGGTTTTACTGGATGCCCGCGAAGATGGCAGCTACGTGCCTGGACGCATGATGCGTGCTTCAGACCTTGTTGATGGTCTGGGCGAAAGCAACAATCCAGAGTGGAAAACGGTAGCCTTTAACAGCGCTGGCGAACTGGTTGTCCCGAACGGATCTATCGGTTTTCGCTGGGGTGAAACAGGCAAATGGAACCTCGAGTCGTTGGCCGCTGGGGCTGAAACTGAACTTTCTCTTTCGCTGCTTGGTCAGCATGATGAAGTGACCGGCGTGGCATTCCCCTATTTTGGCGGCAACGAAAACCCACATTTTCGCAGTGTAAAACAAGAACCGGTGCTGATCCGTCAACTACCGGTAAAACATCTTACCCTCGCTGACGGTAGCCGTTGCCCGGTGGTGAGCGTCTATGATCTGGTGCTGGCGAATTATGGCCTCGATCGTGGTCTGGATGACGTTCATAGCGCGCAAGATTACAGCGAAGTGAAAGCCTACACCCCGGCCTGGGGCGAGCAAATTACCGGTGTGCCACGGCGTCATATCGAACAGATCGCCCGTGAGTTTGCTGATACTGCGCACAAAACGCATGGCCGTTCGATGATCATTCTCGGCGCTGGCGTCAACCACTGGTATCACATGGATATGAACTACCGTGGCATGATTAACATCCTGGTGTTCTGTGGCTGCGTGGGACAAAGCGGCGGCGGCTGGGCGCACTATGTGGGTCAGGAGAAACTGCGACCGCAAACCGGTTGGTTGCCGCTGGCCTTTGCGCTGGACTGGAACCGACCACCGCGTCAGATGAACAGCACTTCGTTTTTCTACAACCACTCCAGCCAGTGGCGTTATGAAAAACTCACCGCGCAGGAACTCCTCTCTCCGCTGGCCGACGCGTCGAAATTTAGCGGACATTTGATTGACTTTAACGTGCGGGCAGAAAGGATGGGCTGGCTGCCGTCTGCGCCGCAGCTTAACCTCAACCCTTTGACTGTTAAAGCAAAAGCCGAACAAGCAGGGCTATCTCCTGCGCAATACACCGCACAGGCGCTGAAGTCAGGTGATATTCGTTTTGCCTGCGAACAGCCAGATAACGGCAACAACCATCCGCGCAACCTCTTCGTCTGGCGCTCTAACCTGCTCGGCTCCTCCGGTAAAGGGCATGAATACATGCTCAAATATTTGCTGGGTACCGAAAGCGGGATCCAGGGGGAAGCGCTCGGTTCAAGCGAGGGTATTAAACCTGAAGAGGTTGAATGGCAGTCGGCGGCGATAGAGGGCAAGCTCGATCTGCTGGTCACGCTCGATTTCCGAATGTCCAGTACCTGTTTGTTCTCCGATATCGTACTGCCAACCGCTACCTGGTATGAAAAAGACGATATGAATACCTCGGATATGCATCCGTTTATTCACCCGTTGTCTGCGGCGGTCGACCCGGCATGGGAATCGAAGAGCGACTGGGAAATTTATAAAGGCATCGCCAAAGTATTTTCTGAGGTTTGCGTCGGACACCTTGGACAAGAAACGGATGTGGTATTGCAACCGCTGCAACACGACTCTCCGGCAGAGCTGGCGCAGCCGTTTGACATTCAGGACTGGCGCAAAGGCGAATGCGATCTCCTCCCGGGCAAAACGGCACCGAATATCGCCGTTGTGGAGCGTGACTACCCCGCCACCTACGAACGCTTTACTTCACTTGGCCCGCTCATGGACAAACTCGGTAACGGCGGGAAAGGCATTGCGTGGAATACCCAGGCGGAAGTCGATTTCCTCGGCAAGCTGAACTACACCAAGCGCGAAGGCCCGACAAAAGGACGCCCGCTGATTGACACCGCGCTGGATGCCTCTGAGGTGATCCTCGCCCTGGCACCGGAAACAAACGGTCAGGTGGCGGTGAAAGCCTGGGAAGCGCTGGGGGCGATGACCGGACGCGACCATACGCACCTGGCGTTGAACAAAGAAGACGAAAAGATCCGTTTTCGCGATATCCAGGCGCAGCCGCGCAAAATCATCTCCAGCCCCACCTGGTCCGGGTTGGAAAGTGAACATGTTTCCTATAACGCAGGCTATACCAACGTCCACGAGCTGATCCCATGGCGTACTCTGTCCGGTCGCCAGCAGCTGTATCAGGATCACGCGTGGATGCGAGCGTTCGGTGAAAGTCTGGTGGCGTATCGTCCACCTATCGATACCCGCAGCGTCAGTGAAATGCGCGAGGTTCCGCCTAACGGCTTCCCGGAAAAAGCGCTCAACTTCCTGACGCCGCACCAGAAATGGGGGATCCACTCCACCTATAGCGAAAACCTGCTGATGCTGACGCTGTCGCGCGGCGGACCTATTGTCTGGATCAGCGAGACCGATGCCAAAGAGCTGGGCATTGAGGATAACGACTGGATTGAAGCCTTCAACGCCAACGGTGCGCTCACCGCGCGTGCAGTGGTGAGTCAACGCGTGCCACCGGGAATGACCATGATGTATCACGCTCAGGAGCGAATCATGAATATCCCTGGCTCAGAAGTGACCGGGATGCGCGGCGGGATCCATAACTCGGTGACCCGCGTCTGCCCGAAACCCACGCACATGATAGGTGGCTATGCGCAGCTGGCATACAGCTTCAACTATTACGGTACGGTCGGCTCTAACCGCGATGAGTTCATCATGATTAGAAAAATGAAAAATATTAACTGGCTGGATGATGAAGGTCGCGATCAGGTACAGGAGGCGAAAAAATGAAAATACGCTCACAGGTAGGCATGGTTCTTAATCTGGATAAGTGCATCGGCTGCCACACCTGCTCCGTCACCTGTAAAAACGTCTGGACCGGGCGTGAAGGGATGGAATATGCGTGGTTTAACAACGTCGAGACTAAACCGGGGATTGGCTATCCAAAAAACTGGGAAGATCAGGAAGAGTGGCAAGGCGGCTGGGTTCGCGATGTTGACGGCAAGATAAGACCGCGTCTGGGCGGTAAGATGGGCGTCATCACCAAAATTTTCGCCAACCCGGTAATCCCGCAAATCGATGATTACTATGAGCCGTTTACTTACGATTATCAGCATCTGCATAGCGCGCCGGAAAGCAAGAATCAGCCCACCGCGCGTCCGCGTTCGCTGATCGATGGTAAGCGGATGGACAAGATTATCTGGGGTCCAAACTGGGAAGAACTGCTTGGCGGCGAATTTTCAAAACGTGCCCGCGACCGTAACTTCGAGAAGATGCAAAAAGAGATGTACGGCCAGTTCGAAAACACCTTCATGATGTATTTACCGCGCCTGTGCGAGCACTGCCTGAATCCAAGCTGTGTCGCCACCTGCCCAAGCGGTGCTATCTATAAGCGTGAAGAAGACGGCATTGTGCTGATCGACCAGGACAAATGTCGCGGCTGGCGCTTGTGCATCAGCGGCTGTCCGTACAAAAAAATCTACTTTAACTGGAAGAGTGGTAAGTCAGAGAAGTGCATTTTCTGCTACCCACGTATTGAGTCCGGCCAGCCGACGGTATGTTCGGAAACCTGCGTTGGACGTATTCGTTATCTCGGCGTATTGCTGTACGACGCCGACCGCATCGAAGAAGCGGCCAGCACCGAGCATGAGACCGATCTCTATGAGCGTCAGTGCGATGTATTCCTCAATCCGCACGATCCGGCGGTCATTGAAGAGGCGTTAAAACAAGGTATTCCGCACAACGTCATCGAAGCGGCCCAACGTTCGCCAGTCTACAAAATGGCGATGGACTGGAAGCTGGCGCTGCCGCTGCACCCGGAATATCGCACCCTGCCGATGGTCTGGTATGTACCGCCATTGTCACCGATTCAGTCGGTCGCCGACGCGGGCGGACTGCCGCACAATGGCAACATTTTGCCGGCGGTTGAGTCGCTGCGAATTCCGGTTCAGTACCTCGCCAACATGCTCAGTGCGGGTGATACCGGTCCGGTGCTGCGCGCGCTGAAACGTATGATGGCCATGCGCCACTATATGCGTGCGCAGACAGTGGAAGGCGTGACGGACACCCGCGCGATTGAGGAAGTGGGTTTGACCGTTGAGCAGGTTGAAGAGATGTATCGCTATCTGGCCATCGCCAACTATGAGGATCGCTTTGTGATCCCGACCAGCCACCGCGAAATGGCGCGCGATGCCTTCCCGGAGAAAAACGGCTGCGGATTTACTTTCGGTGACGGCTGCCATGGCTCAGATACCAAATTCAACCTGTTTAACAGTAGCCGTATCGATGCAATCGACATCACCGAAGTGCGCGATAAAGCGGAGGGTGAATAATGCAAATCCTGAAGGTTATCGGCCTGCTGATGGAATATCCCGACGAGCTGCTGTGGGAGTGTAAAGACGACGCGCTGGCGCTTGTGGCCAGCGATGCCCCCATGCTTACCGAATTTAGCCAGGGATTGCTCAATGCGCCACTGCTGGATAAACAAGCGGAATGGTGCGAAATATTCGACCGGGGCCGGGCCACCTCTCTGCTGCTGTTTGAGCACGTGCACGCCGAGTCCCGTGACCGGGGTCAGGCGATGGTTGATCTGCTGGCGCAGTATGAAAAGGTCGGGCTACAGCTCGATTGCCGCGAACTACCGGATCACCTGCCGTTGTATCTGGAGTATTTGAGCGTGTTGCCGGAGGACCAGGCCAAAGAAGGACTGCAGAACGTTGCACCGATTCTGGCTCTGCTGGGCGGGCGCTTAAAACAGCGCGATACGCCATGGTATCAACTGTTTGACGCCCTGCTGCTGCTTGCCGGAAGTCCTCTTTCAAGTGACAGTGTCACTAAGCAGGTTGGTGCTGAAACCCGCGATGATACCCGTCAGGCGCTGGATGCGGTGTGGGAAGAGGAACAGGTGAAGTTTATCGAGGATAACGCCACCGCCTGCGACAGTTCACCGTTACAAAACTATCAACGACGCTTTAGCCAGGACGTGGCGCCGCAGTATGTCGACGTCAGCGCGGGAGGCCCGAAATGATACAGTACCTGAACGTCTTTTTTTACGATATCTACCCGTACCTGTGCGGTACGGTGTTTATCCTCGGCAGTTGGCTACGCTATGACTACGGGCAATACACCTGGCGCGCCTCTTCCAGCCAGATGCTGGACAAACGCGGCATGGTGCTGTGGTCAAACCTGTTCCACATCGGCATTCTGGGGATCTTTTTCGGTCACCTGTTCGGCATGCTAACGCCGCACTGGATGTATGCCTGGTTCCTGCCGATTGCGGTGAAACAACAGATGGCGATGATTGCCGGTGGGCTTTGTGGCGTACTGACGCTGGTTGGTGGCGCAGGCTTGCTGGTGCGGCGTCTGACCAACCCGCGCATACGTGCAACGTCTTCCGCCGCTGATATTCTGATCCTTTGCGTTCTGCTGATTCAGTGTATCCTCGGTTTAACCACTATCCCGTTCTCCGCACAGCATCCTGACGGCAGTGAAATGCTGAAACTGGTTGGTTGGGCGCAGTCAGTGGTGACCTTCCAGGGCGGCGCATCTGCACATCTGGATGGCGTGGCGTTGATTTTCCGTGTGCACCTGGTTCTGGGGATGACTATCTTCCTGCTATTCCCGTTCACCCGTCTGGTCCACGTATGGAGTGCGCCGTTTGAGTACTTCACTCGCCGCTATCAAATAGTTCGTTCCCGCCGATAATTGAACTCTGATGCCCGGTAGCGCTTGCGCTTACCGGGCCTGCATCGCTATCCCGCTTTTTGTACGTTATGATGCTTCTCCATTTCAGGGAGAACACTAATGAAACCACAGGTTTACCACGTCGATGCCTTTACCCCGGTCCCTTGCAGCTCATCGCTCGCGAGCTGCGTCATTCAGAAACCGCATTTCTGCTGACCAGTGACGACAGCGATGTTCGCATCCGCTATTTCACCCCGACGGTCGAAGTTCCTATCTGTGGGCATGCTACCGTCGCCGCGCATTATGTGCGGGCTAAGGTGCTGGGTCTGGGTAACTGCACGGTCTGGCAAACCTCGCTGGCCGGACGTCATCGGGTGGATATTGACGCTACCGGGAACGACTATCGCATTAGCCTTGAGCAAGGTGAACCGGGTTTTGAACCTCCGCTGGAGGGCGCTGTTCGTACTGCGATTCTCGATGCGCTGCACCTGAGCGAAGACGATATGCTGGCAGGCTTACCCATTCAGGTTGCCACGACCGGACATTCGAAAGTGATGATTCCACTGAAACCCGAGGTGGACCTAGACGCCCTTTCCCCTGATTTACCGGCTTTGACCGCCATCAGCCAGCAAATTGGCTGTAACGGCTTTTTCCCTTTTCAAATCCGCGAGGGCGAAAATGCCACTGATGGCCGCATGTTTTCACCTGCTATTGGTATTGTGGAAGACCCGGTTACCGGCAATGCCAACGGTCCAATGGGCGCGTGGCTGGTCCACCATGGGCTGATGGCGCATGATGGGAAAACGTTACGTGTTCAGGGGCATCAGGGCCGTGCGCTCGGGCGCGACGGGATTGTTGATGTGACGGTGACTATCCGTGAAAACCAGCCGGAAAAAGTCACCATTACCGGTTCGGCGGTGATCCTGTTTCACGCAGAATGGGCGTTAGATTTTTAATTGTTCCCGAAGGCCGGATAAGGCGATGACGCCGTATCCGGCATGACTTCCGATGCCCCTATTTCCCCGCCTCCGGATGCGTATCAAACGCCGCCATGACCGTCGCCAGCTCATCTTCGGTAAATCCATGCTTCACGTCATCCACACCCAGTCCAAATCGTTCTTGCAACAACGCATACAAACTGGCGACGTCAGGCAAATTAATCTGCTCTACCGCATGTCCATCCTGATAATGGGTAAAGTGAAAATTGGTTAACGTTAATTTCCCGCCGTCGGGCAGATGACGGCACATCAGCAGATGATGGCGAAAATGTGATTGCGGCCAGTGTGCGGACCAGAAGTTGCCCATCAGATAATCGCTCTGATGCTGCACGACCAGATCGAAACGATACATTGACTGCCAGTGTTCGTGATGACGGAACTGGAGGATCCAATCTTCACCTTCCTGAATCAGCCGATATTCGCCGTGTGGCGTCTTCTGCTCAGTGTTGGCCTGCAGACGAATTGGTGCTGTCAGCGTTTGCCCGCCAAAGCCAACGTCAGCGATCCACTGTTCACCCTGTAATTCAATCAGCAACAAACGATGCGTGCGCGGCGGCAGACTTGACGGATTTGCCAGTACCACGCGACCGAGAAGGCTACGTACGTTAAAACCGATTTCGCGTAACGCGCGCTCAAACACGCCGTTCTGTTCAAAGCAATAACCGCCACGACGCGCCGTTACCAGCTTCTCTTCCAGCGACAAATCGTCAAGCTGCATCTCTCTTGGCAGTAATACATCCAGGTTTTCAAAGGGAATTGCGCTGTTGTGCAGTAGATGTAGCGCTTGCAAGGTTTCAAGGTTGACGTTGGCCGAACCTGACCAGCCAATACGGGCAAAATAAGCGGTTAAAAAAGGCGTCATACGGAGTTCCTGTTCGATTAATGCAGTACTTATAACGTATTTTTCGTTTTACGCTGTCGATTTTGTGCGTTGTTAATTCCTGTGAGGCGACAAAATCGCTAATACCGTTAATATCTATGTTTATTGTGGTGTGTTATCAATCAGCCAAGGAGCATCCATGAGCCATTTTCGTCCGATCGAATTAAAACATGCCAGCCGGCTACTCAATCATGGCCCAACGATATTGATAACCAGCCGGGATGAGCATACCGAGCGGCGAAATGTGATGGCTGCGGCATGGTCAATGCCCGTGGAATTTGAGCCGCCGCGGGTAGCAATTGTTGTTGATAAGACCGCCTGGTCGCGGGATCTCATTGAACGTAGCGGTAAATTCGGCATCGTTATTCCGGGTATCGCCGCCGTCAACTGGACCTGGGCCGTAGGCAGCGTTTCCGGTCGCGTGGAAGATAAATTCAACTGTTACGGCATTCCCGTGGTGCAAGGACCCGTGCTAGGTTTACCGCTGATAGAAGCGAAATGTCTGGCCTGGATGGAGTGTCGCCTGTTGCCAGCCACGGCGGCACAGGAAAAATATGACACTCTGTTTGGGGAAGTGGTCTCCGCTGCCGCTGATGAGCGAGCCTTCGTGGAAGGACGCTGGCAGTTTGATGATGGCAAGCTCAATACTCTGCATCACCTTGGGGCAGGAACGTTTATCTCCAGCGGGAAACGCATTATCGCAGGTGAATGATAGTATGCTAACGGATGGCAGTTCTGCTCTGTCATCCGCAACTGTTTTCTTAAAACTTCTGAAAAACCAGTTAGATAAATTACTCTGCCTTCCTTGCCTAATCATTCATGTGAATTATAGTTAATCTTGCACTAACTCAAATACCTAATCAAAACGCTATCCGTCAAAGCAGCATCCCCAACTGTACTTTTGAAGTGTCAGAGAGGTTTTACGATGCAACTTAATAGAATCGCACAAAGTTTTATACTTGCTGGGTTACTCACATCGTTTTCTGTTCCCCTTATGGCCGCTGAAGCCCCCAAAGACGCTACAGCCGCCACGCAACAAGCCAACAACGCGCTTTACAATCAACTGCCCTTCTCCGATAACACCGACTTTACCGACGCCCACAAAGGCTTTATCGCCCCACTCCCGCAGGACGTGATCAAGGGCGAGCAGGGAAATGTTATCTGGAATCCGCAGCAGTACGCGTTCATCAAAGAAGGCGATAAAGCCCCGGATACGGTAAACCCGAGCCTGTGGCGTCAATCTCAGTTGATCAACATCAGCGGGCTGTTTGAAGTAACGGATGGCGTTTACCAGATTCGTAACCTCGATCTGTCAAACATGACCATTATTGAAGGTAAAGAAGGCATCACCGTTGTTGACCCGCTGGTCTCGGCAGAAACGGCCAAAGTCGGGATGGATCTTTACTTTAAAAACCGCGGTCAAAAACCAGTTGTTGCGGTGATTTATACCCACAGCCACGTTGACCATTACGGCGGCGTACGCGGCGTTGTCGATGAAGCCGACGTTAAAGCGGGCAAAGTGAAAGTTTATGCGCCAGCCGGCTTTATGGAAGCCGCGGTCGCTGAGAATATCATGGCCGGTAACGTCATGAGCCGCCGCGCGAGCTACATGTACGGCAACCTGTTAAAACCTGATGCCAAAGGCCAGGTCGGCGCGGGACTGGGAACCACGACCTCCGCGGGAACCGTTACCCTGATTGCGCCAACAAATATCATTGAGAAAGATGGACAAAAAGAGGTCATCGATGGCCTGACCTATGACTTCATGCTGGCCCCGGGTTCCGAAGCACCGTCGGAAATGCTGTGGTACATCGAAGAGAAGAAACTGATTGAATCCGCAGAAGATGTTACCCACACCCTGCACAACACCTACTCCCTGCGCGGAGCCAAAATTCGTGAGCCGCTGCCGTGGTCCAAATACATCAACGAAGCGATTGTGCGCTGGGGTGATAAAGCCGAGGTGCTGATGGCGCAGCACCACTGGCCAACCTGGGGTAATGGCAAGGTGGTCAGCCTGCTGAAAAGTCAGCGCGATCTGTATCGTTACATCAACGACCAGACGCTACGCATGGCTAACGAAGGTCTGACCCGCGATGAAATCGCTGCCAACTTTAAGCTGCCGGACTCACTGGCACATACCTGGGCTAACCGCGGTTACTATGGCTCCGTGAGCCATGACGTAAAAGCGACCTATGTGCTCTATCTCGGCTGGTTTGACGGCAACCCGGCAACGCTGGATGAGCTGCCGCCGGAAGAGTCTGCGAAGAAATTTGTCGACTACATGGGTGGTGCGGACGCCATTTTGCAGAAAGCAAAAGCAGACTATGACCAGGGCAACTACCGCTGGGTGGCACAGGTGGTAAGCAAAGTCGTGTTTGCCGATCCAAATAACCAGGCCGCACGTAATCTGGAAGCAGATGCGCTTGAGCAACTGGGTTATCAGGCTGAATCCGGCCCGTGGCGTAACTTCTACCTGACCGGCGCGCAAGAGCTGCGTAACGGCGTGGTCAAAGGCCCAACCCCGAATACCGCCAGCCCGGATACCGTTCGTGCTATGACGCCGGAAATGTTCTTCGATTATCTGGCAGTGCATATTAACGGACAAAAAGCGGGTGATGCGAAGTCGGTGTTTAACATCGATCTTGGCAGTGATGGCGGTAAATATAAGCTTGAGCTGGAGAATGGCGTCCTGAACCATACCGCCAATGCCGAAGCGAAAGATGCCGATGCTACGATTACGCTTAATCGCGATACGCTGAACAAAATCATCCTCAAGGAAGTGACGCTGAAACAGGCACAAGATAGCGGTGACGTGAAGATAACCGGTGACGGCGCCAAGCTTGATGCCATGCTCGGCTATATGGATAAATTCGAATTCTGGTTCAACATCGTTACGCCATAAGCACAACGAAAACGGGCGGAAATCCGCCCGTTTTTTCTTACATACTGTAGCCAGGTTTTTTAATTAATCTCGCCATCTGCGGCACAATTTCCTTATCCCACACGGCCTGCCACGCCTCTGGCTCAACTTCATTGAGCGCCACGCTGACTGAACTGTCTTTGCTTTGCAAATGACGAATAATAACCTCGGTAATATCCGCCGCCAGGGCGGTTTTCTGTTCGTCGGTAAGAGAGCGAGGAAAACATTTAATATCAACGTGCGGCATAGCAGATTCCTTATTGTTTTGGGTTGCAGGTAACTTATGCGGACTCTCGTTCTACCAGATGAAAACCGACATCAATAATATCGTCTTCACGCGGAATTTGTTCGATACGATCGGCAAGCAGTGAGGCAGCACGTTGCCCGATGGCCCGTCTGTCGACGCTGACGGTGGTGATGGCGGGCCGATTGCTGGCAGCAAAATCCAGATCGCCAAAACCGATTACCGCCAACTCTTGCGGCACGCGTATACCGCGACTTTCGGCCTCCATGATCGCCCCCTGGGCTAGCGTATCAGAGCTACAGACAATGACATCAAACTCGCGCTCCGCCAATAGCTGCGTTAATCCAGTGCGTCCCAATGCCAGAGAGGCCGGTAGCGGGACGTCCACCTGTGCGTCAGCCGCAATACCATGACGACTCAACGCATCGCACAGTCCTTGTTTACGCTGGCCTGCCCGGCGATCGGCAGTCCATAACAACCCCGGACGTCGATAGCCTTTATTCAGCAGATAGTCTGCCACCGCTTGCCCGACCTTTTCATGCGAAAAACCGACCAGCATATCGATGGGTGTTGGGGTTAAATCCCAGATTTCCACGACCGGGATGGCCGCATTAAGAATCACTTTTTTCAGCTCAGCGGTATGATGAATACCGGTGAGTACTACACCATCCGGACGACGAGAAAGCAGCGTCGCCACCAGCTCCGCCTCTGTTTGCGGCGTATAACCCGACACGCAGAGCAAAATGTGGTATCCGCGTTCTGCCAGTTCATCACTTAATGACTGGATGGTATCGACAAACATATTGTTGTTAATTTGCGGAATAACCACGGCGATAAGCTTGCTGCGACGCGACGCCAGTCCCCCAGCCAGTGCGTTGGGAATATAGCCGGTGGCGCGCACCGCCTGCATCACTTTTTCAACCGTTTTCGGGCGCACCAGCTGCGGGGTATTCAACGCCCTGCTCACCGTCATGGGTGACAATCCCGCGGTACGGGCAACATCTTCCAGCGTGGGAGCGCGCGGTGGTTTGGGATTTTTCACTGTCGATGCCCTTGTCAAAAATCGCTGATTTATCCTGGCATTATTCATCATGATTTTGGCTATTGCCAGCGTTGCTCAGTGATAACGCAGGGAAAACAGCAGCTTAGTTAATTATCGCCACTCACAATGATAGCGCAATCACAATGATTTGTGCATTTCTCCATAAAGTACTGAAATGTGACGTCGTTTATAATTTACCACCCTTCTCTCTCTGAATTTGTGAGCAATTGTTCAAATCGCAGTCAATCCGCTGGCACAGTGATTGCGCTAACATTAAAAATGATAGCGCAATCATTTGTTATCACCAGGAGAGAACAATATGTCTTTAAGTGCCAATTCCGATGCCGTGACCTATGCCAAATCGGCTAACGCTAAAACCGCAGCAGAAACCGGTGACCGTATTGAATGGGTAAAACTGTCTCTGGCTTTCCTTCCTCTGGCAACACCCGTGAGCGATGCCAAAGTGCTCACCGGTCGCCAGAAACCGCTAACTGAAGTCGCCATAATCATCGCCGAGATCCGCAGCCGCGACGGGTTTGAAGGCGTGGGATTTAGTTACTCCAAGCGGGCTGGCGGCCAGGGAATCTATGCGCATGCCAAAGAAATTGCCGATAACCTGTTAGGTGAAGATCCAAACGATATTGACAAGATCTACACCAAGCTGCTGTGGGCTGGCGCTTCCGTGGGGCGCAGCGGCATGGCGGTACAGGCCATCTCCCCTATCGATATCGCATTATGGGATATGAAAGCCAAGCGTGCAGGATTGCCGCTGGCAAAACTGCTTGGCGCGCATCGGGACTCCGTGCAGTGCTACAACACCTCCGGCGGATTCCTGCATACGCCGCTGGATCAGGTGCTAAAAAACGTGGTTATTTCCCGTGAAAACGGCATTGGTGGTATCAAACTCAAGGTTGGTCAGCCAAACTGCGCCGAGGATATTCGCCGCTTAACCGCGGTGCGTGAAGCGCTGGGGAATGACTTCCCGCTAATGGTCGATGCCAATCAGCAGTGGGATCGGGAAACCGCCATCCGTATGGGACGTAAAATGGAGCAGTTCAATCTAATCTGGATTGAAGAGCCGCTGGACGCCTACGATGTTGAAGGTCACGCCCAACTGGCCGCCGCGCTTGATACCCCGATTGCCACAGGTGAAATGCTGACCAGCTTCCGCGAACATGAACAGCTGATCCTCGGCAATGCCAGCGATTTTGTGCAGCCCGATGCACCGCGTGTGGGAGGGATTTCACCGTTCCTGAAAATTATGGACCTGGCGGCTAAACATGGTCGCAAGTTGGCTCCGCACTTCGCTATGGAAGTTCACCTGCATCTGTCCGCCGCTTATCCACTTGAACCATGGCTGGAGCATTTCGAATGGCTGAACCCGTTATTTAACGAACAACTTGAGCTGCGCGATGGCCGGATGTGGGTTTCCGATCGTCACGGTCTGGGCTTCAGCATCAGCGAGCAGGCGCGCCGCTGGACGCAATTAACCTGCGAGTTTGGCAAACGTCCTTAATTAATTTGGCGGGTAAGCAATACCCGCCCTCCTCCCCTACAAAAACGCTCTCAAGCTTATGAAAGGAGTGGGTGATGAACACAATAATAAAGCGTACAAAAGTGCGTTACGGCATTCTGATATTTCTGTTTCTTGCGACCGTATTTAATTACGCCGATCGCGCGACGTTATCCGTCGTGGCGCCGATTATGAGCAAAGAATTAGGTTTTGATCCTGAAGCAATGGGGCTGGCCTTTTCTGCCTTCGGTATTTCTTATGTCATTATGCAACTCCCCGGCGGCTGGCTGCTGGATCGCTATGGCTCGCGTCTGGTATACGGCTGCGCACTGATTGGCTGGTCGCTGGTCACTATGTTTCAGGGCACCATTTATCTGTACGCCAGCCCGCTTGTCGTATTGATTATCTTACGATTACTGATGGGTGCGATTGAAGCTCCGGCCTTTCCGGCCAATAGCCGATTAAGCGTGCAGTGGTTTCCTAATAACGAACGGGGCTTTGTTACCTCTGTCTATCAGGCCGCGCAATATATCTCGTTAGGGATTATTACGCCGCTAATGACGATTATTTTGCATAATCTCAGTTGGCACTTTGTGTTTTATTACATTGGGGCAATAGGCGTTATTCTTGGCATCTTCTGGTTGGTCAAAGTCAGAGACCCTATGCATCATCCAAAGGTGAACCAGCAGGAAATTGACTATATTCGGGAAGGCGGTGGTGAACCGTCGCTGGGTAATAAAAAAGAACCACAGAAGATTACCTTTGCGCAAATTAAAAGCGTCTGCGTCAACCGCATGATGATTGGCGTATATATCGGACAGTTCTGCGTGACATCCATTACCTGGTTCTTCCTGACCTGGTTCCCTACTTATCTGTATCAGGCGAAAGGCATGTCGATCCTCAAAGTGGGGTTTGTCGCCAGTATCCCTGCCATTGCCGGTTTTATCGGTGGATTATTAGGCGGTGTTTTCTCCGACTGGCTTTTAAAGCGCGGCTACAGCCTGACGATTGCCCGTAAGCTGCCGGTTATCTGCGGAATGCTGCTTTCCTGCGTCATCGTTATCGCCAACTACACCTCGTCAGAATTTGTGGTGATCGCGGCGATGAGTCTGGCGTTTTTCGCCAAAGGTTTTGGCAATCTGGGATGGTGCGTACTTAGCGATACCTCGCCAAAAGAAGTGCTCGGTATTGCAGGTGGCGTTTTCAATATGTGCGGCAATATGGCCAGTATCATCACGCCACTGGTGATCGGCATCATTCTGGCGAATACCCAGTCTTTTGATTACGCCATTCTGTACGTCGGTTCGATGGGGCTGATTGGTCTGATTTCTTATCTGTTTATCGTGGGTCCATTGGATCGTATTACGCTGACCCCTTCTGTCGCGTAATTTAAAACTTATGGCGATAGTTCGCCCGCTGTTCCGGGATTTGCACTCCTGCGGAACAGCGTTTTTTACTCAAATAATCTTATTGCTTTTCAGTACGGTACGCAGCCTCGGATGCTGACAAACCGCATCGGCGATGGCGCTAATATTCGGCGTGTTGTCCTGAAACCAGTCATGCCCTGGTCCCCAGGAGCGCATAACGGCAATGTAAATGTCCAGCAGTGTTAGCTGATCCCCAAATGCGTACGGCTCGGCGCTTAGCTGGTTGTTCAGCCACATATAGAGGGATTTACGGTACTCAATGCAGTTCTTTTTCAACTGCGCCGGGGCGTCCGGTACCCATCGGTCAGGATAATCGGCATAGGTAAACGTGGGATAGACATTTGCCACCAACCATATCAGCAGACGCTGAAACTGCTGGCGTTCGGCGTGTCCAACGGGTGGTGAAAGTTCGGGGCGACGATCGAGGATCATCAGCGCGATCGCCGCCGTTTCCGTCAACACGCTGCCATTTTCCAGTACCAGCGTGGGCACCTGGCATAGCGGATTCATTGTTTTAAGCAACTCCCGCGAAGGACCATCGCTGTCAAAACCGTCCACATCAATAAAGCTGTAAGGGATCTCCGCCAGTGTGAGCATCACTTCACTGATGGCCGATCCCCAGCCCGGTACCCCATAGACCTTAATCATGCTGCAACCCCCAACGTTAAAACCCTAAGTGTAGAGCAGCATTCGGCAACCTATGCAGACATGATTATTACTTTCATAATAACAATGGTCGAATACCGGGAGAGAATAAGCAATGCGTTCCAGTATGTTTGAATACATGAACATTTTTGTACAGGTTGTTGAGCAAGGTGGATTTGCCAGAGCCGCAGATGTGTTACACCTGCACCGCCCTGCGGTCACCAAAGCTATCCAACATCTTGAAGACGACCTGGGGGCAAAGTTGCTTAACCGCACGACTCGTAAAGTGAGTCTGACAGAAGAAGGTGATGCTTTTTACCAACGCACAAAAATACTGCTCAGTGACGTTGATGACATCATGGCTTCTTTCTCGCCAACTCGCCCGCCACGCGGAAAACTCAGGGTTAATGCACCTCTGTCGCTGGCGCACTCCGTGTTAGTTCCTGCGCTGAAAGATTTCCAGTCGCGGTATCCTGACATCGAGATGGTGCTCACCTCCACCGACCGTAGAATCGATATGCTTGCCGAAGGCATCGACTGCATGATCCGTATTGGCGAGCTACAAGATTCGACCTTGATCTCCAGGCGGCTTGGTGAGGTCAAAATGGTGACCTGTGCTTCACCGGATTATCTGCAAAAACAGGGGGTGCCGCAGGTACCAGAGGATTTATCCCGACACCAGGCGCTTAACTTTTTTAGCGAGCGTCATCGCGAAGCGCTGGAATGGACCTTCGTCAACAGAGGTAAAACCGAATCGTTCACCCCCGCAGGGCGGATAAGCGTTGATAACTCCGATATTCTGTTGACCGGCTGCTTATCTGGACTCGGCATTATACGTGGCGTTCATGCTGTCCTTGCGCCCTATCTTCAGTCAGGCCAGCTTGTTGAGGTGCTGGCCGATTATACCGGAGAATCAAAACCAGTTTCGGTGCTTTACCCGGACAGACGTCATCTCGCCCCTCGGGTTCGGGTATTCATTGACTGGTTATGCGAACTTTTTAGCCAACAAAAACCGCGACTTCAGGGATTATTACAAAATAAGTAATAGTGAAGTTCCGCAACAACGGTTTTTCACTCTCATCTGAGTCGTTAAATTGTGCAGACCCAATACAGAACAATTTACTGAGGTCTGCTATGTCTAAGGTCGTAGTTTTTAATCAAATTGGTGGCGCTGAAGTCCTGAAGATTCAGGAGATGCAGGTTCCCGCGCCTGATGCAAATGAGGTTCAGATCCGCGTGCGGGCTATTGGTATCAACCGTGCGGAAGTTATGTACCGCACCGGACAGTATATTTACCAACCTAATTTCCCAGCGCGACTGGGTTATGAAGCTGCCGGAGTCATTGAATCAGTGGGAGACAACGTACGTGAGTTTGCACCTGGCGATTACGTTAGCGTCATCCCGGCATTCAGCTTTCATCAATATGGAATGTATGGTGAAGTCGTTAATGCGCCCGCTCACGCGGTCGTAAAGCATCCACAAAACCTGAGCTTTACCGAGGCTGCTGCCAGCTGGATGATGTATGTGACCGCTTTCGGTGCGCTGGTTGAATATGCGGATATTAAGCCCGGTGATAACGTGCTGATCAATGCTGCTTCCAGCAGCGTCGGACTGGCGGCAATTCAAATTGTTAACATGCGGGGAGCAAAACCGATTGCGATGACACGGACCAGTGAGAAACGTGATCAGCTGCTGCAACTGGGCGCGGCAGAGGTTATTGCAAGCCAGGAGCAGGATCTGGTGGCCGAGATTCAGCGGATTACTGAGGGTAAAGGAACCCGCGTGGTGTTCGATCCGGTCGGTGGCCCAGCGGTGGCAAAAATTGCCCAAGTGATGCCAGCCGGTGGGCTCTTTTACCAGTATGGTTCGCTTGATTCACGTGACCTTTCTATCCCGGTCATTGAGATACTCGGTCGTCATCTGACCTTCCGCGGCTATGAGATTTTCGAAATCACCACGGACGCAGAAAAACTTGCGCGGGCGAAACGGTTTATCTTTGAAGGATTGCAGTCTGGCCAGCTCAAACCGCTGATTGATAAAACCTTTGCCTTTGATGATATCGTCGAGGCGCATCAATACATGGAAGCCAACGGCCAGGTAGGCAAAATCGTCGTCGCTCTGTAACCTCTGTGCGGCACAGCCTTGTGCCGCAATGTGTCTCAAAGCACTTTCGACAAAAACTGCTGAGTGCGCGTGTGGCGTGGATGATTCAGCACTTGCTCGCTGCTGCCCTGCTCGATGATTTTGCCATCGACCATAAACACCACCTGATCCGCCACTTCCCGGGCGAAGCCAATCTCATGCGTTACCACAACCAGCGTGGTTCCCGACTTCGCCAGCGCTTTAATGACATCCAGTACTTCACCGACCAGTTCAGGATCCAGTGCAGATGTAGGCTCATCAAACAGCATGACGCGCGGATTTAACGCCAGCGCACGGGCAATAGCGATACGCTGCTGCTGACCTCCGGATAAGTGACGCGACCAGGCATCGGCTTTATTCCGTAACCCTACCGCATCAAGCAGAGTTAATGCCCGCTCGGTGGCGGTTTTACGCGTTGCCAGTCCGTGCGCAATGGGCGCTTCAATCAGATTCTCCAGAACCGTTAAGTGCGGGAACAGATTAAAGTTCTGGAACACATAGCCGACGTTAACACGCTGGCGCAAAATTTCCGCCTCTTTCAGCTCATATAGCTTGTCTCCCTGCCGACGATAGCCAATGTAATCGCCATCGATTTGAATAAACCCCTCATCGACGCGTTCCAGATGGTTGATGGTCCGCAAGAGTGTGGATTTCCCTGAACCGGACGGGCCAAGAATAACCGTTACCGTACCGGGAGGGATCTCCAGCGACACATTATCCAGCGCTTTGTGGCGACCAAAGTATTTGCTAACGCCGGTAATAGAAATATGGCCTTCAGGCGAGTGGGACATGGACGGCCTCCTGCTGTGGACGTTGACGACTGCGTTTTTCTGCACGACTCACCCGGGCTGTGTTGATCGCTGAACGTCGTTCGCTGCGTGCCAACGCACGTTCAACCAGGTGCTGAATTAACGACAGGACGCTGGTGATCACCAGATACCACACCGCACCCACCATCAGCAGCGGGATCACTTCCTGCGTGCGGTTATATATCATCTGAATGGTGTAGAACAGCTCCGGCATTGCCAGCACATATACCATCGCCGTCCCTTTCGCCAGGCTGATGATTTCATTGAATCCAGCAGGCAAAATGGTGCGCAGCGCCTGCGGCAGAATAATCCGCAGCGTACGTCGCCCTGCTGGTAAGCCCAGTGCTGCCGCTGCCTCGTACTGACCGTGATCGACCCCTAAAAATCCACCCCGAATAATTTCAGCGGTATAGGCGCTTTGCACCAGCGTCAGGCCAACCACCGCAGTGGAAAACTGACCGAGTACATTGATGGTCTCAAAACTTCCCCACTGAATGGGAGTGAACGGAATACCAATCGTCAACGTGTCGTACAGATAGGAGAAGTTGTACAAAACGATCAGCACCACAATCAGCGGTAACGAACGAAACAGCCAGATGTACCCCCATGCCAGACCGTTCAACAGCCAGGAAGATGAAAGCCGTGCCAACGCCAGCAGACCGCCGATGACAATACTCAACAGCGTCCCGATCAGCGTCAGTAACAGCGTTTGCCCTAGGCCGGACAAGATAACCGGATCAAAGAACCAGCGGGCAAACACGCTCCATTCCCAGCGCGGATTAAACGCCACGGACTGGAGAATTACCGCAAGGGCAAATAAGGCAATGACCGCGCCTACGGTACGCATGGGATAACGTGCCGGTACGACTCTAATGCTATCTGTCGTTTTCATTTTCTCTCCTCAGGCGATTCTGGCCTGACCGGCAATAGTCAGCAGTTTGGTAAAGCGCAGTCGTCCATCAAACGGCGGCAGGCTGTACTCTTCGGGATCGCGCGTCGTATCAAATTGCGGATCGTAGCCCTGGCTTAAATAAAGTCTGACGGCCTCCGGCTGGCGAAATCCCGTGGTCAGATAAATCCGACTGTAGCCTGCGAGCAGCGCTCTACGTTCCAGTTCCTGCACCACCCGCGCCGCCAGCCCCTGCTGACGCAGGCTGCTTTTTGTCCAGATACGCTTAATCTCGGCGGTGTCCTTGTCGTAAGGTTTGTAAGCCCCGGTGGCGATAATTTCGCCGCGGCGCTCCAGTACCACAAAAAGTCCCTGCGGCGCCAGATACCATTCGGTCAGTTCCACTTCAGCGTCGCGAGAAAAGTAATCGCCATAGCGGGCGGCATATTCACCGAACAGACCGTTCAAAATGGGCTGCAGCTCGCTGGCTTCCGGTGAGAGCACGCGAAATTGATCGCTCACGATGACCTCCTTAGTCGCCTAAACCGGCCGGGTTGATTTCAGATTGTGGAATGCGTTCCACCCCTTCTCCCCAGCGATTCAGCACCTTGTCATAGTCGCCGTTGCCAATTACGCCGTTGAGGGCGGTTTGTACCGGCAGAACCAGACCGCTGTCTTTTTTCAGCGTCACAGCGATATGTGCCGCTTTTGGCCAACCGCCATCAACGCTACCCACTAATTGCGTTTTACCGTTGAGTGCAGCTTTCCACGCGCCGATTACATTAGGACCGAAGTAGGCATCGGCGCGGCCTGACTGTAGGGCCAGGGTTTGCGCGGCATCATCTTTGGTATATACCGGCGTAAACGGCTGTAACCCTTTCTTCACGTTCTCATCGTTCCAGGCCAACAGAATGGCTTCCTGGTTAGTCCCCGAACCGACGATAATGCGTAGTCCTGCGATATCTTCCGCCTGCTCGATTTTCTTCAGCTTGCTACCGGTTTTGACATAAAAGCCAAGAGAGTCCTTCCGATACGTCGCGAAATCGAATTTTTCTTTGCGTGCTTTGGTGACGGTAATATTGCTGATCGCGGCATCGTATTTGCCGGAAGTGACGCCCAGCGGCCAGTCTTCCCATGACGTAGGTACAACGTTGAGTTCCAGCCCCAAACTGTCAGCCACCAGACGCGCGATGTCCGCCTCGCTGCCGATCAACGTCTTATTGTCATCGGCAAAAACGGTCAGCGGTGGCTGGCTGAGCCCGGCAATCGCCACGGTGAATTTGCCCGGTACGGCCAGGTGCAGGTTTGCGGGCAACTGCGCGATCGCCTGCGGGTTTTTTGCTGTATTGATTGGCGCTTTATTGGCTTCCAGGCTTACGCCGGTGCCGTTAATCGTCACCTCATTTGCCCAAACGGTCGCGCTGAAAGCCAGTGACAGCGCGAGAAATACTGATTTTTTCTGCATAGCGTTTTTCTCTTATTGTGTGAATTGATTTGCAGGTGTCGCTAATCCCAGGCTTGCGCGCAGGGTCGTACCGGGATATTCATGGCGGAACAGGCCGCGCGCCTGAAGCACAGGGACAACCTGTTCGACAAAACGCGGGAAGGTATCCGGCGTGCCACCCTGGATGATAAAACCGTCTGCGGCTTTTTCGTCGAACCACTGCTGCAGGCCGTCGGCAACCTGTTGTGGCGTGCCGCTGAAACGCGGACGTGGGCTGGCCGCTTCCTGAGCAACCTGACGAAGTGTTAAACCACGCTCGCGTGCGTTGCGTTTGATCTCATCAGTCGTACTGCGAAAGCTGTTTTGTCCGAGAGTGCCCAGATCCGGGAACGGTGCGTCCAGCGGATATTGGGCAAAATCATGATGTTCAAAGTAGCGGCCAAGATAGTTCAGCGCGTCAGTAACGGAGACCAGCGCAGCGGTAGTCTGATACTGCTGCTCAACGTCTTCTGCGCTGTCGCCAACAATAACGCTGACGCCCTGGAATATATGCAGTTGATCGGGATGTCGTCCGGCGACTTCCAGCTGGCTTTTTACATCCTGATAGAACGCTTTAGCCTCTGCCAGCGACTCCTGATGGGTAAAAATGGCATCAGCATGCTGCGCCGCTAATTTCTTGCCATCTGCTGAAGCGCCCGCCTGAAATATAATCGGACGGCCTTGTGGTGTACGCCCAATATTTAATGGCCCGGCGACCTGGAAATAATCTCCATGATGGTTAAGCGTGTGCATTTTTTGCGGATTAAAAAATTCCCCGCTTGTTTTATTACGGGTAAAAGCATCATCTTCCCAGGAATCCCACAGCCCTTTCACTACCTGTAAATATTCATCGGCAATACGATAACGCTGGGCATGCTCTGGATGCTGAGCGCGAGAATAGTTTTTTGCCGATCCTTCCAGAGGCGACGTCACCACGTTCCAACCCGCGCGCCCCTTGCTGAGATGGTCCAGGCTAGCGAACTGCCGTGCGGTCGTAAACGGCTCGCTGTATGATGTGGACACCGTGCCAACCAGCCCCAGATTCTTGGTGATACTGGCCAAAGCGGATAATACTGTCAGCGGCTCAAAACGATTTAAAAAGTGTGGGATTGATTTTTCATTAATATACAGACCATCGGCGACAAAAATAAAATCCAGCTTCCCTTTTTCCGCAATAAGCGCTGTCTCTTTGACAAAATCAAAATTAATACTGGCATCAGCCTGAGCCGCCGGATGGCGCCACGCGGACATATTTCCCGATGCGCCATGTAGAATAGTGCCGAGCCGTAGTTGCCGATTTTCAGCCATAATAACCCCTACCCAACAGGTAAACTTAAAGGTGTGCGAATGCCGTTTTTGCTAACTGCGCAAAGTAGTGCGCGGCAGGTTCAATTAAACGCTCGTCCGGATTAAATCCCGGGTGATGTAATCCGTATTCACTGGCGCTGCCAATACTGACAAATGCGCCAGGTGTATTTTGCAGGTAGACGGCAAAATCCTCCCCGCCCATATGCAGGTCGGCATGGTGGGTGGTATAGCCTGACTGTTTCGCCACCGCGGTGGCAATATCGGCCCAACGATCATCATTTACCAATGCGGTTGGTCCCGCATGCCAGATTACGTCGATTTGTGCGCCAAAGGCGTGGGCAAATCCGGCGGCGATGTCATTAACGCGGGCCTTAACCTGCTGCTGCACCTGGGTTCGGTGCGTTCTGAGTGTCCCTTCCAGCTCAACGGACTCCGGCAGTACGTTCCAGGTGTTTCCCCCCTGAATACGGGTCACGCTGAGCACCACCGAATCCAGCGTGTTTATGTCGCGGCTGGCAACGCTTTGCAGCACCGTTACCAACTGGCTGGCGAGCAGGATGGCATCTTTACCTTCATGCGGACGCGCCGCATGTGCACCCTTGCCATTAATGCGCAGTACGAAGCGATCGACATTGGCATAAAATGCGCCACCGCGTGTGGCAAATTCGCCCACTGGCAAACCGGGCTCATTGTGCATACCGAAAATAGCCGCTACGTTTTGCAGCGCACCGGCGCGGATCAACGTTTTTGCGCCGCCGAAACTCTCTTCAGCTGGCTGAAACAAAATACGTACTCGCCCCGGTAAGGTTATTTCCTGCTGTTTTAGCAGCAGTGCTGCACCAAGCATGACGCTGGTATGGACGTCATGCCCGCAGGCATGCATCACGCCCGGCGTGAGTGAACGAAACGGAACATCGGCGCTTTCTTCTATCGGTAGCGCGTCGATATCCGCCCGCAGCGCGATGACATCTTCTCCCTGACCAATTTCCACGACCAGACCGGTTTTCAGCTCGAACGGCAGAATGTCGACGTCCGCAGCGTGCAACCAGGCGTGAATGCGCGCCGTGGTTGCTTCCTCCTGCAGGGAAAGCTCCGGATGCTGATGTAGTTCACGACGCCAGTCGATAAGCGTTGAGCCGAGAGTCATCAGAGCACCTCCACGGCGTTATGGGCTTGCGCCAACAAACGCAGCGATGTCAGACGCGCATGCCCTTGCGCCACTGGCGTGTCGATAATGAACTCGTCAATGCCAAATTGCGTATGCAGAGCATTCAGCTTTGCCATCACCTCCTGAGCGGTGCCATGTAGCAACGCCTGCTCACGACGCGCGATTTTGCGTGGTGGGCTGCCAGACTGAGCGGCAAACGCCAGCGCCTGTTCTTCGCTGGCTACCGTGACACGTTGACCATCTTCCAGCTCCACGCCCCAGATTTGTACGTTTTCCGCCAGTTGCGCAGCGGTGTCGTAACTGTCAGCCACAATCACCTGGACGGCGACTATCGTCGGGCGTGCACTGTGGGTCTGCCAGAAGGACAAAACGTCATGCAATAACGCTTTGTCACCATTGAGGTGCGCTGCGAAGATGAAATTCCAGTCGGATTGTGCTGCTAACTGCGCGCTTTGCACACTGGCTCCCAGTACAAACTTTTCCGGTGGTATCGGTGGAATTGGCGTCGGGAATACCGTTTCCCCGCTTTCCGTTCCGCTCAGCGCCAGCCAATCGTTAAGCAAAGAAAGCTGGTCGGCAAAACTGCCTTTTTCTTCCTGATGCAGCCCATGCTGTAACGCCTGGGTCGACAGCGGTAAGCCGCCAGGGGCTTTCCCTACGCCGAGATCAACACGTCCAGGAGCCAGCGATGCCAGAAGATTGAAGTTTTCCGCCACTTTGTACGGGCTGTAATGTTGCAGCATTACGCCGCCGGAACCTACGCGGATATGCTGGGTTTGCCCGAGGATCCAGGCGATCACCAGCTCCGGCGATGGGCTGGCCAGCTGTGCCGTATTATGGTGTTCCGCGATCCAGAAACGATGGTACCCCCACTCTTCTGCCAGTTGCGCCAGGCGCAACGTACGGGAAAGCGCGGTTGCGGCAGTTTCACCTTCACCGATGGGGCTTTTATCCAGAATACTCAGGCGATATGACATGTTACGAGCCTATGTTTGTTAACATGTCTTTATTATTAATTTATCAAATAGCCATACTGAAACATTTAATTCACATTTGCTCAGCTAAAAAGTAGATAACAGCCCCTGTCGCTGCCAGGGTTAAAATTTGGATCGCCCAGTACTGGTTGTAACGCTAAACAGAAAAACACCCGCAATTAATAGCCTACAAAATATAATAGGGTCGTTGGCATCACGGTAATAGCATCAAAATCATTTCATGCCAGTTTTCTTTTTACGAAAAGGTTTTTTAACGCGATTTACGTTAAGTCAGTTTAAACGACTTGTCACGTTATGCGCTTGTATTAATTGTTTCACTTTTATGACACAGGATGAATGATTTACATAGGAATTTTTATTTTAACTACTTCCACAGAATTGATGATTAGTAGAGAATGCAACGTTCTTATTAAAACGGTTTAAAACAGATTTTAATATCCCCCGATTTTATTGCGGGGATTTTTGTATGGATTATACATAGCACCATGGGACCTCTATGAAAAGTAACATGCCCGTTACACAAATTGAGCACGCACTTAACGATAAAGCGACGCTGCTTTCTACGACGGATAAACAAAGTCATATTACCTACGCCAACTCCGCGTTTATTGATGCCAGCGGATTTAACGAACACCAGTTAATGGGCGAACCACATAATATTATTCGCCATCCCGATATGCCTCCCGCGGCGTTCGCCGATATGTGGTACACGCTACAGCAGGGAGACAGCTGGACGGGGATGGTGAAAAACCGTCGACAGAATGGCGACCATTACTGGGTTCGCGCCAACGTTACGCCAGTCTGGCACAATGAAAAACTCACCGGCTACATCTCGGTGCGTACCGTTCCTTCGCGCGATGAAATAACTCAAAGCGAAAGCTTATATCAAAAAATTAATAATCAGCAGCTTAAAGGGTTTCGTCTTTTTAAAGGCATTATCATTCGTCGCGGAATATTGTCATGGGCATCAATGTTTAAATGGCTGAGTATTAGCCAGCGCGTCAATTATTCTTTAGGGGTAATCGCCCTGCTCGCTGTGCTATTTCTCTTCGCTCCTGTTAATCCATTTATTCAGGCGGGAGGGTTATTGTTCTTATTTCTGATGCTTGCTATTTACCTTAAGTATCAAATTTGTCAGCCAGTTAATACGCTACTGACGCAAATGAAGAAAGTGGTATCCGGGAGAAAACCTGATAACTGTCATTTAAATCGGGTGGATGAGATCGGAATGCTGATGCGTCTGGTTAATCAGTCCGGGCTTAATCTGAATTCCCTGGTCGATGATGTCAGTACGCAAATATCCGGTATTCGCGCCATCAGTCAGCGGGTATCAAAAGAAGGTACGGCGCTGCACAAGCGTTCAGAAGAAACCTCCGCCGACCTGCAACAAACCGCTGCCGCCATTGAAGAAATTGGTAGCGCGGTACAGCAAACTGCTGAGACTGCGGCTCATACTATGACCATGGCCGATAAAACCAGCGCCAATGCGACAGAAGGCGGCGATATTATGAAACAAACTATCGCCATGATGCAGGCGATATCGCGTGACAACGGGCAGATAGTCGACATCATCGGCGTTATCGACAGTATTGCTTTCCAGACTAATATTCTGGCGCTCAATGCCGCGGTTGAAGCCGCGCGGGCCGGGGAGTCCGGGCGTGGTTTTGCCGTTGTGGCGGCAGAGGTCCGTAATCTGGCGCAGCATTCAGCGTCTGCAGCAAAAGAGATCAAACAGCTGATTGAGAAGAATGTCGCTAACGTTAACAGCGGTGTCAAAATGGTGGAGCAAACGGAAACGCATCTCACTGGGATGATTGGCGATGTCCTGCAGATGTCGATGATGATCAAAGATATTAGTCTGGCGACGCGTGAGCAAACCCAGGCGCTGGATCTGATTAACGATTCGATTTCACGCGTTGGCACCATGACACACAATAACGCCGAGATGGTGGAGCGTGTCACCGATGCTACCGCCGATCTGACTCAACGTTCATCGCGCTTACAGCAGGCCGTTCAGGTCTTTGGCGTATCAGCATAACCTTACGGCGCTTATCGGGTGAATGTCTCGATAAGCGCACACCTCTCCACGTATTTACGCCCTTCTCTTTTATTGGCTGAATCGAGGCCACACTGCGCCAGTGCTGGCTGTACAAAAATGCTGAATTCTTGTTATCGGGGCTTTGCGGAACCGAACAATTGAATGTAGGATGCTCGGCCGGCAGTTTTCCCCCGTAACACAATGAAGGGTAAGGCTGTTTTTCGCCGCAGCAGGTGCGGCAAAAAGGATTTTGTATTTTTGTCAGGTCAACAGGAAAAGTAATGAACACAAACAACACGCAAGCCGCGGAACAACATGCGGCGAAACGACGCTGGTTGAATGCCCACGAAGAGGGGTATCACAAAGCGATGGGTAATCGACAGGTACAAATGATCGCCATTGGCGGCGCAATTGGTACCGGGTTGTTTTTAGGGGCTGGCGCACGCTTGCAAATGGCGGGTCCTGCTTTGGCGCTGGTTTATCTGGTGTGCGGTATTTTTTCGTTCTTTATACTGCGTGCGCTTGGTGAACTGGTTTTACATCGCCCTTCCAGCGGCAGCTTTGTTTCCTACGCCCGTGAATTTTTAGGTGAGAAAGCCGCCTATGTGGCTGGCTGGATGTACTTCATCAACTGGGCGATGACCGGCATTGTCGATATCACCGCGGTGGCGTTGTATATGCATTACTGGGGCGCATTTGGTGATGTACCGCAGTGGGTGTTCGCCCTCGGCGCGCTGGCCATTGTCGGCACCATGAACATGATCGGCGTGAAGTGGTTCGCGGAGATGGAGTTTTGGTTTGCGCTGGTCAAAGTGCTGGCGATTGTGATTTTCCTGGTGGTGGGTACCGTCTTTTTAGGTACTGGAAAGCCGCTGGATGGTAACGCCACCGGTTTTCACCTGATCACCGACAACGGTGGATTCTTCCCACATGGTCTGCTGCCGGCGCTGGTACTGGTTCAGGGGGTAGTTTTTGCGTTTGCCTCCATTGAACTGGTGGGCACCGCTGCTGGAGAATGCAAAGATCCGCAAACCATGGTGCCAAAAGCGATCAATAGCGTTATCTGGCGTATTGGTCTGTTCTATGTGGGTTCTGTCGTGCTGCTGGTTCTGTTACTGCCGTGGAATGCCTATCAGGCGGGGCAAAGCCCGTTTGTTACCTTCTTCTCCAAACTGGGCGTGCCGTATATCGGCAGTATCATGAATATTGTGGTGCTCACCGCGGCGCTTTCCAGCCTTAACTCTGGGCTGTACTGCACCGGGCGTATTTTACGTTCCATGTCGATGGGCGGATCGGCGCCTAAATTCATGGCTAAAATGAGCCGTCAACAAGTACCCTGGGCGGGGATCCTCGCCACGTTGGTCGTCTATGTCGTCGGGGTATTTCTGAACTATCTGGTACCGTCGCAGGTGTTTGAGATCGTGTTGAACTTCGCGTCGTTGGGCATTATTGCGTCGTGGGGCTTTATCATGGTCTGTCAGATGCGTCTGCGCCGGGCCATAAAAGAAGGTAAAACGGCAGACGTCAGCTTTAAACTGCCGGGCGCTCCGTTTACCTCGTGGCTCACGCTGCTGTTCCTGCTGAGCGTGCTGGTGCTGATGGCGTTTGACTATCCAAACGGCACCTACACCATCGCGTCATTACCGTTGATTGCCATCCTGCTGGTTGCAGGCTGGTTCGGCGTGCGTAAACGCGTCGCGGAAATCCACCGCACCGCGCCATAACGGCAAAAGGCCTGACAGGTTACCCCTTCAGGCCTTCTTTTTTAGTTCGCTTCAATCAACTGCGCTACGTCGTTACTGTTAATTTCCCGCGCATTCCCATCCTGATCGGTATAGCTGGTCATTCCCGTGTCTTTATCCAGTTTTGGTTTACCCTGGGTGGTGATGGTTTGTCCACTTTTGGTCGTCATGACGTAATCGGTGGTACACCCTGCCAGGGTAAACAGCATTACGCCTGCACACAGACAGATAAATGGCTTTTTCATGGTATTCCCGTGTTATTCAGTTAGCCGTTGAGGGCGTAGTGTAAGTCCCTGAAGTGGGTCGGGCTACTGGCGGGGTGTAACGAGGCGTATCGTGGGGTTTAGAGAAATGACAGGAGGGGTTTCCCCCTCCGGATGTTTTATAGCGCAATACGAATAACATCGTCCGGCTGGGTGGCTTCCTGCTCGCGGGTAGATTTCTGTTTCACGCTGACGTACAGGGTTTTACCATCGGCGGAGAGCGCCAGGCTATTCGGGAACGTTGGGGTCTCGAATGTTTTGACGACTTTATAGCTTTTCGCGTCGATCACACTCACTTTACCGGCCTGGCGATGAGTCACGTAGGCTTCATTACGCGTTGGGTTGAACAACACGGCCAGGGATTCCGGCGCGGCGACTTTTGCCAGTACATTGCCATTACGGGTATCGATGACCAGCACTTCCGCCGCTTTAGAGTCGGTGACAAATGCGCGGTTGCCCGCTGTGTCCAGGCTCAGGTTGATAAAGAAATGCTCTTTCCCGTCATCCAGCAGTTTTTTGCGGCTGAGAATTTTGTTAGTGGCGGTGTCAATAGTAATGAATTCACCGTCGGCATTGGCGGTGTACAGGCGTTTAGCCTTGCTGTCGACAGCCAGAGCGGTGCTCATTTTGCCGGTATTCTGGATGGTGTCCTTCAGCTTGATCGTCTCACCGTCCACCACCCAAATCACGCTCTCTTTACCAATACCGCTAATGTATACCGTGTTGGTGGCATCATCGGCGACCAGCTCACGCGGCTGCAGCGGGCGAACGTCTTCAGAACGCTTACGCGCATCCAGCACCAGACGTCCTTTCACCGCACCGGTTTTGGCATCCATCGCCGTAACCGCGCTGTTTACCGTGTTGCCGAACCACAGCGTTTGCGTGGCGTTGTTGATGGTGGCACCAAATGGTTTGAGATCGTTATGAATCACCTGGGTCACTTCGAGGGTGACCGGGTCAAGACGATAAACCACCCCGCCGGTATCCAGTTTGCGGCTCTGTGAGGTCGCCAGCCACAACGCGTTCTCTTGCTGGCTGTACGCCATTTCATAGGCGCCTTTGCCGACGGCTTTGCGCAGCAGTTCTTCTGCAGCCTGCGTAGTAAAAGATGATGCAACGAGCAGTGAACCTAACAGTAAAGAACCACGCAGACGCGGCGAAAACAGATGACGTAAAGACATGACGACTCCCTTTGATAAATTCGTTTGTTACTGCTTCACATAGCTTCAATGAGCAAAATCATGGTTTTGCCTTTTTAAGAATGAGAATAGTAATCATTATTTATCTCAATGTGGAGTGTTTATTCGCTTTCGGGTAGTAACCTTCTTATTTTCTCCATGAATACCAGATAACGACATTGGCATTTTACCAGGCCTACATTTTGTACGAAGCAGGCCTGGTTACAGGCATTCACCGTCTTCCACCTTTACGCATCAATCCTCAGCAAGACGAATCACTACCTTGCCGAAGTTTTTGCCGGTCAGCAGACCGATAAAGGTTTGTGGCGCATTTTCCAGACCGTCGGTCACCTGCTCGCGGTAGTGGATTTTGCCCTCTTTAACCCAGCGCCCCATCTCCCGCTGAAACTCATGAATACGGTGTCCATAATCCTGACCAATGATAAAACCCTGCATGCGGATACGCTTTTTCAGCAGCGTTGCCATTAACAGCGGTAATCTGTCAGGTCCGGCCGGAAGCGACGTTGCGTTATAACCGCTGACCAGGCCACAAAGCGGGATGCGCGCTGAGGTGTTGAGTAACGGCAGGACAGCATCAAATACTTTTCCTCCGACGTTTTCGTAATAAATATCAATACCCCGCGGACAGGCTTTTGCCAGTTGTTGCGCAAAATCTTGTGCGTGGTGATCGAGACAGACATCAAACCCCAATACCTCGGTGGCATGTCGGCATTTCTCTGCCCCACCCGCCACACCGATCACCCGACAACCCTTAAGCTTACCGATCTGCCCGACCGTTGCGCCAACCGGCCCGGTTGCGGCAGCTACCACCAGCGTTTCCCCCGCTTTTGGCTGACCGATATCCAGCAGGCCCATATAAGCGGTAAACCCCGGCATACCCATAACACCCAGCGCCCAGGAGGGATGCTCGGGATGATCGCCAAGCTTCACCAGCCCGTTTCCGTCGGAGATGTCATAGTCCTGCCAACCGCTGTAGCTCAATACCCATTCGCCTGGCTGGTAGTCCGGATGGTGGGATGACACCACGCGACTTACGGTACCCCCCACCATAACACCACCAATCTCTACTGGTGGTGAGTAAGATGGCTCATCGCTCATGCGGCCACGCATGTAGGGATCAAGGGAAAGATAAACGGTGCGCAACAACATCTGGCCTTCGCCCGGTGTTGCGACTTCATCTTCTTCAAGACGGAAGTTCTCTGGGACTGGCGCGCCATGTGGACGGGAAGCCAGTACCCAACGACGGTTACGATTAGTCTGTTGACCCATGATGTGCTCCTCTGCTTTTGGCATGAATCCATCAATAGTAGCAGCCCGTTCCTGCTATTTAGCTGACGACGTGATTTAACCGCACAACCAGGTAAACGCAAGGTTGCGCGGTTTCATTGATAAACCGACAGTCATTCGGCGGGCCAAGTTCCAGGCAATCACCTGCCTGCATTTCATGGCGTACGTCCCCTTCGACAAAGACTAATTCCCCCTGGTGTAACCAGATAAGTTGTCTGGCCTGCACATAGGAAGAGGCTGGCATCGGGATATCACTTCCGGCAGGTAATTCGATCTGCACCAGATCGATAGGCAGATCGCTGCGCGGTGAAACATGGCGGCGCAGATAGTGGCTTTGTGGATCGTGCCAAACAGGCTGATCGACGAAGCGCAATAGCTTGCCCTCCTGCATTTCAGCCCGCGCAATCAGGGTAGACATGCTGATGCCAAACGCGCCGGAAAGCCTGCCCAGCAGCGTAGCCGTTGGACTACTCTCGCCGCGCTCTATTTTATGGATCATGGCCCGCGACACACCCGCGCGCTCGGCAAGTTCCGTGAGTGACCAACCGCGAGATTCCCGCTCAATGCGAATTCTTGCACTGATCCGTTGATTTATGCTGTCTTCAATAGTATTCATATTGTAATACTATAGTGAACAACCCCTGAGGTTCAACATGTCAATTCGATTTGCCAGCAAAGAAGACTGCGCCGCCATTGCAGAAATCTACAACCATGCGGTACTGCATACGGCGGCTATCTGGAACGATCAAACGGTCGATGCCGAAAACCGTATTTCCTGGTATGAAGCCCGCCAATTGATGGGGTATCCGGTGCTGGTGAGTGAAGAGAATGGCGTGGTTACAGGATACGCCTCCTTTGGCGACTGGCGTAACTTTGATGGCTTCCGTCATACCGTTGAACATTCGGTGTATGTTCATCCTGAACATCAGGGAAAAGGGCTAGGACGGGCACTGCTCAGCAGACTGATAGACGAAGCCCGCGCATGCGGCAAGCATGTGATGGTGGCAGGTATTGAGTCTCAGAATCAGGCATCACTGCATCTGCACAGCTTGCTGGGTTTTAAAACCACCGCGCAAATGCCGCAGGTTGGAACCAAATTTGGCCGTTGGCTGGATCTGACCTTCATGCAGTTACAGCTAGACGATCGCCGCGATCCGGATGCCCGTAGATGAACCAGACGCTGACCCTCTCCTTTCTGATTGCCGCAGGTATTGGTCTGGTGGTGCAAAATACCTTGATGGTACGCATCACCCAGACATCCTCGACGATCCTCATCGCCATGTTGCTTAACTCGCTGGTCGGGATCGTGCTGTTTGTCAGCATACTGTGGTTTAAACAAGGAGCTGCGGGATTTGGAGAACTGGTATCCAGCGTGCGCTGGTGGACGCTCATCCCCGGATTGCTGGGATCGTTCTTTGTTTTTGCCAGTATCAGTGGGTACCAAAATGTGGGGGCCGCTACCACTATCGCGGTGCTGGTGGCTAGCCAGTTAATCGGCGGGCTGGTGCTGGATATTCTACGTAGTCACGGCGTGCCGCTGCGGGCGCTGGTAGGTCCGGTCTGTGGCGCGGTGCTGTTGGTCATCGGGGCGTGGCTGGTGGCGAGACGTTCATTTTAATTGCCTGATGGCGCTTCGCTTATCAGACCTACAGAACGTGCCTGTAGGTCGGATAAGTGAAATATCAGAGGATTGTGCCGCCTTTGGTCAACTGTTCGCGACGGGCTTCCATATCTTCTTTATGCTGACGGCCATGATGTGCGATAGCCGTACGCAAACGCTGTTGCTGGGTATAGCGGTCTTCCCGGCTCAACGCGACATCATCGCTGAGCTCAATCAGCAATTCATTCATATGCGTAATGACGCTCTCTTCAATGGCGGCATCAACACGTGCGCTGACCTCATCCAGATGCGACATAACCTCTCCTTAACTCATTAATTTAATTTTGCTTTTGAAAAATCACTGCCCATCAGGCTGACGCTGTATCCGCTGACGTTGCTGCGCGTAGCGTAGAACGTTTTACCGTTTGCCAGGGCTATCCACGGAGCCTGCTGGTAGAAAATCTCTTGCGATTGCTGGTAAAGCGCGGCGCGCTCTTCCGGTTTACTCACCAGCTTCGCCTTTTGAACCAACGAATTATACTCTTTATCGCACCAGCGCGCGGCGTTAGATCCGGTTTTTATGCTGTCGCAGCCCAGCAGCACATCGGCGAAGTTATCCGGATCGCCGTTGTCTGACATCCAGCCAAACAATGCGGTGTCATGCTCACCTTTACGCATTCCGGAGAGATATTCCCCCCACTCGTACGACACAATTTTCGCCTTCACGCCCACCTTTGCCCAGTCGCTCTGGATCATCTCAGCAATCCGTCGGGAGTTCGGGTTGTAAGGGCGCTGAACCGGCATTGACCACAGCGTCGCTTCAAAGCCGTTTTCCAGCCCCGCCTGCTTCAGCAGATCTTTCGCCTTTTGCGGGTCGTAAGTGTAATCCTGCAGATCTTTATTGAAGCCCATCATATTCGGCGGAATCGGCGATTTCGCCACCGTACCGGAACCTAAAAAGACGGCGTTAATAATGGCCTTTTTATCGGTCGCGTAGTTTAGCGCCTGACGCACCAGTACGTTATCAAACGGTTTTTTCTCGGTATTAAACGCCAGATATCCGACGTTCAGCGCTTCAACCGCATGCAGCGTCAAATCTTTATTCTTTTTAATCTCGTCAAACTGTACGGGGGCTGGTGCCGGGATTATCTGGCACTCATTGGTTTGCAGTTTTGCCAGCCGCGTCTGGACGTTTGGCGTGATTGAGAAGATCAGGTGCTTCGTTGGAACGGCGCCATCCCAGTAGTTCGGGTTGGCAAGATAGCGGATTTGCGAGTCCTGCTTGTACTGTTGCAACACGTAAGGCCCGGTGCCAATCGGCCAGTTATCGACGTTTTCCGGGGTGCCTTTTTTCAGCATCGCGTCGGCATATTCCGCAGAAAGGATAGAGGCAAAATCCATACCCCAGTCGGCAAGAAACGCAGCATTAGGTTCATTGAGGACAAACTGAACATGATAATCATCGACCTTCTTCACTTCTTTAATCAGTTTATCCAGACCAACATCGTTAAAGTATTCGTAGCTTCCCTGAGAAACCTTGTGATACGGATGATCGGCATCTTTCTGCCGTAATACCGAGAAAATCACGTCATCAGCGTTGAAGTCGCGGGTCGGTTTAAAGAATTTATTACTGTTGAATTTCACGCCCTGACGCAGGGTAAACGTGTAAGTCTTACCATCCGGGGAAATCGTCCAGTCCGTTGCCAGAGACGGTATCGGGGTATTCTTTACCGGATCAAAGTTGATGAGTCGGTTGTAGAGCACCTGTGAACTGGCTACAAATGAAGGACCAGAACTGGCGATTTGCGGGTTAAATGACTCCGGAGATGCTTCAGAGCAATAGATGATGGTGTCAGTATTGGCCGCGAACGCAGCGCCTGACGGTAAGACAGCGCTGAGAGCCAGCGCGAGTAACGTTTTCCTTGCAATCATGGTTATAAGCCTTCTTATTTTATTATTAACAGGGATATCAGAGCATAGCTGACAAAAACTGACCAATAACAAATCACTATCAGGTTATTCTAATCCGGTGTATTTCGCTGAATAATTCATCACTCCAAGCGAATTAATTTCCCTTAAGTCTTTTTCAAAACGTCAAGATTTTTCCCGGCACTCTATGCCATGAAAATTAGCCCCTTTTTGCCTCTCTTTCGCCGTTTGCTCGTTTTTATAAAACGTAAAGTAGATACGTGAAGAAGTCTAAGGGGTAACAACGTGGCAAAAACTCTCTTGCGCAGCGGCAATTTGGATGACTATCAGGCCGTGGGCGGCGGTGGTCAGGCCGTGTTTGATTCAGCATTGCAAATTCGTGAAACGCTTCGTCTGCGTAAACAGCAGGCGATGGTGGATTGTCTGGCGATCCCACAAATTAACGACAACGGCGATCGGGTTGACTGGTATTCCCCGATAGAAGGGAAAGCCATGGCTTGGAAAGCCGCTGATGAAGAAGCACGTTTTCGTGCGCTGCGCTATTTGGGGAGCACGCTGGAAAATGCGGCGGCCCTGAGCCGTAAAAGTCTGCAATCGGGGAAAACCTCGCTACAGCTGTTTGGCTCGCTGCTCGAAAAAGCCATCCAGTTTCCCGGTGAAAACCACGTGTTTCTGGTTGATGGCAAACCCGTTATTACGTTCTGGGGCTTCGTCAATCTGAATGAAAATCCCCGCGACGATGTGCTCGACTGCCTGCGCATTGCCGATGTTCCTCCTGTGGTTACCGTAGCAGAGCCAGAACAGGAAGAAGAAATCGCACCGGAAATTACCTTTGCCGAGGCCGATGTCCCCTTACTGACGCCGGCCGTTGATCTGCCAAAATCGGCTGAACCTGAACCCCCGGTTATTGTTAACGAACCTGAAGTCACTGCCCCGCCGGTACATGAAAAGCCCATACGCCGCATACCGCTGTGGAGCCTCCCCGTTGCCGCAGTGATTATTGCAGCCATCGTTGGGCCGCTGCTGTGGAAGCAACAGACCACCCAGCCCGTACCTGCAGTAGCCGCTATTGAAGTCGCTAAGGTTGATATGGCACCGCTGCCAGCACTGACATCTGTACTGCCCCTGCATCGTGCTGAAGTGACTCCAGCTGCGAAGAAAGAGAAACCTGTCGAAGGACCTGTGGTGATTGCCGCAATTCCAAAAGATGCGCTGGTGATGGATGCCAACCAGATGAAGGCAGGAACTACGCGTTTTCTCAACGGTAACTGGCGCGTCATGGTCGATGTTAAAGATCCGGTGAGCGGCAAAGCGCCGTCGCTGCGCTATCAGATCCAGGCCAATAAAGGCACTGCGCGCGTGGTTCATGGTGACAACATTGTTTGTCGTGCCGAGATTTTCTCTGGTTTGCACCAGTCGGGTGAATTAATGATTAAGAGTCGCGGCAATGCCCGTTGTACCGACGGTTCACGTTATCCGATGCCTGAAATTACCTGCAAAGCGGGAACCAATGACGTCGCCGCCTGTACCGCGCGTTATGACGATCACGCGGAAATCCCTCTGACGATCAAAAAGATAGGTGCCTGATTTTATGTTGGTGAATCTGTGTGATTACAAACAGAGCGTGACGCTCATCGCCAATAGCGGTGTGCAATTTCTGGATTTCGGCCTCACGCCGCAGGAATCTGCGCACAATGGACGCTTTGTGCGCAAAACGGCAAACGGTCCGCTACTGAGACTAGACTTCGATCTGACGTCAGGACGCTATACCCTACCGGGCAGCACCGGCGCGCAACCCGAAGTGGTGAAGCCGGAAAGTACTCAGACGCTGCACTATTCGCTGGACGTGCTCGACGGCGTCTGGCTGCCGCTGCCGTTTTTGCGCTTTAACCCGCCGCGTACGTTTGTTGAAGGCCCGGATAACTGGGCACGCGTGCAGGTGCGAAAGCTGCCGCAGCCGGACAGCGCAGGCAACACCCACCGTGTTACCGTAGCGCTGGACAGCCAGCTTACTGAAAATGCCCCTGCGGCGTTAACCCCCAACGAAAATGATCTGCTTAACGGTACACGGTTTGCGCTGGCCTGGCATGACAACGAAATTGCTGATTTCCTTGACCAGACCTGGATTGACGGCTGGTTGCGCGAATCTTTTATGCACCATGTCACCCAACATGAGAACCGCTCAGAACAAGAGAACCAGCAGGCGCTGCGTAACTTTGAATACCAGGCGCACTGGCTGAATGTGCTGACCCTGTTAGGTGAGCAGCTTTCCGTCCCGGAAGTGAAACTGGTTACGCACACCCTTAGCACCCCCGCCATTCCCGTCGATCTTATTTTGGATATCGGTAATACCCATACCTGTGGTGTCCTGATTGAAGATCACGGGGATGCCAATGACGGGCTGCGTCAGACCGCTGAATTACAGGTCCGTTCGTTAAGCGAGCCGCAGTTCCTCAACGATCCGCTGTTCACCAGTCGGCTGGAGTTTTCCGAAGCACGCTTTGGTAAGCAGCACTTTTCCGTTGAGAGCGGACGTGATGACGCCTTTATCTGGCCGTCGATTGTGCGTGTGGGTGATGAAGCCCGTAAGCTGGCGATGCAGCGTATGGGCACCGAGGGCAACAGTGGGATCTCAAGCCCGCGCCGCTATCTGTGGGATGAAACGCCGGTGCTGCATGACTGGCGCTTTAGCCAGATGAATGGCAAAACCCAGCGCGAACCGCTGGCTACCGCCTTCCCGCTGATGAACCTGATGAACGATGACGGGCAACCGCTGTTCAGCCTGCCGCAGGACGATCGTCTGCCAGTGTTCTCACCACAATACAGCCGCAGCACGCTGATGACGCATATGCTGTGCGAAATACTGGCCCAGGCGTTGGGGCAAATTAACAGCGTAGCGACGCGTTTGCGCCTCGGATTCCCGGCGTCTCCTCGTCAGTTGCGGACGCTGATCCTGACCCTACCGTCGGCGATGCCCAAACAGGAGCGCGAGATTTTCCGCCTGCGCATGTTTGAAGCTATTGCCCTGGTCTGGAAAGCAATGGGCTGGCACCCGCAGGATGAAGACTTCACCACCCGTAAGCAGCAGGAAAAGAGTGTGGTTCCCGTACCTGAAATTCAGATGGAATGGGATGAAGCCAGTTGCGGGCAACTGGTGTGGCTGTATAACGAGGCTATCTCACACTACGATGGCCACACCGAATCGTTCTTTAACGCCCTTGCCCGCCCGGACCGTTTGCCGGAGCCTGGTGAGACTAAAGGCCGTGCACTGCGCGTGGCATCGATCGACATTGGCGGCGGGACAACGGATATGGCCGTCGTTCATTACCAGCTTGATGACGGCGTTGGCGCGAACGTCAAAATTACCCCGCATCTGCTGTTCCGTGAAGGTTTTAAAGTTGCGGGCGATGACATGCTGCTGGACGTGATTCAGCGCTGCGTGTTGCCTGCACTGCAAACCCGCTTACAACAGGCTGGCGTGACCGACGCCGCCGCATTGCTGGCCACGCTATTTGGCGATTCCGGGCGCATCGATACTCAAGCAATTCTGCGTCAACAAACGGCATTGCAGCTCTTTATGCCGCTTGGTCATGCGGTCCTCTCTGCCTGGGAACAAAGCGATATTAACGATCCGGTCGCCGGACTACATGCCACCTTTGGGGAACTCCTGAGTCAACAACCCACGCGCAACGTGATGAACTACATCCAACAGGCTATCGATCATGCGTTGCCAGCAGGGTCGCCAGCGTTTGATGTTCTGAGCGTGCCGTTACAGGTACAGTTCAGGCAGTTACAAGAAGCACTATTGGCGGGGCAATTTACCCTGACTTCCCCACTGCACGCGGTTTGTGAGGCCATTTCACACTATCGCTGCGATATTTTATTAGTAACAGGCAGACCCGCCTGTTTACCCGGTGTACAGGCGTTGATCCGCCATCTGCAACCTGTTCCGGTTAACCGTATGATCTGGATGGATAACTACCGCGTGCATGAGTGGTATCCGTTCAGCCAGCAAGGGCGAATTGGTAATCCCAAATCGACCGCAGCAGTAGGCGCTATGCTGTGCAGCCTGGCGCTGGATTTGCGTTTGCCACGTTTTAACTTTAAAGCTGCCGATATCGGCGCTTACTCGACCGTACGCTTTCTCGGTGTGCTGGATAATACGGTCAATACCCTGCGCGATGAGAACATCTGGTATCACGATATTGATCTGGATAAACCTGGGGCGAAGCTGGATGCCCGGTTGCATTTCCCGTTACGTGGCAACGTGACGTTAGGATTTCGGCAACTGGCAAACAGCCGCTGGCCTGCCACGCCGCTGTATACGCTCAGCATAAACTCTGCCGAACTGGCAAAAACTATCGCCGGAGATGGCGTGTTGAATGTTCGGCTGCAGCTACGCGGCGGCAGCAAAGAAAGTGGCCCGGAATTCTTCATCCTGAGTGATGCCTGGTTACAGGATGGCACCCCCGTTGCCGCCAATGCCTTAACGTTAAAACTGAATACGCTGGCAGACCGTCGCCATAGCGGAAGCCATTACTGGATTGATAGCGGGAGCGTGTACCTAAAATGAGTAAGATGTTAAATACCGCGCAGGCCGCCATCGAGTGGGTGGTAGATACCCGTCAACGTGCGGCGCGTCTTGATGATGAAGCGGATGCCCTGCTGGCACAGCTTACGCTAGCCGCAGTGAGTGAATCTGCGTTGAAGGAGACCTTTTCATCGCAAGGATGTATAGGGTTATACGGACACTCACAATCGGCAAAAGCACATCTACTGGCAGCATTGTGCTGCAATGCCACTGGCAAAGTGAATATTGTTACCCCGGATCGCAGCTTTGATTATTTCTCGCATATTAATCCGGGCCATGCACCAACCAATATGGCGATCCGCTTTACGCGCGATGAAAATCCGCATGATAGCGAATGGCCGTTGCGTCTGCGATTACTCAGTGAAGCCGAACTGGTACAGCTATTTATCGCCCAGTTCAGCGCGCTCCCGGGCAACCGACAGGTCGAGAAATCGATTATTGAGGCGCGCCTGGAAAAATGGCAAACGCTGCGTCAGCGTCACCCGGTGCCGGGCATTACCGCACATGATGTTGCGGCAATTGGTCGTTTCTGGCGCTCCTGCGTACCGGCAAACCAGCAGCAAATTGACGATGCACTATGGTATCAGTTTGCCACGTTGCTGCCCGCACTGGACCTGACTACCCGGGCAAACGCCTGGGCGTTACTGTGGGGAGAACAACCAGAACTGACGCAGCAGTGGCTGGCGCTGGCGCACACGTTGCAACAAACCGGACACGCGCAAGAATTAGCGGCCCCGCTGAGTCTTCTGGTTGATCATTTTGGTTTACCGGCCGAAAGTTTCCTGACCCAGGTGGCATTGACCAGCAATAATGAGACGCAAAGCGATGTGGTGGTTCATCCGATTGAAAATCATCAGTTGCTCAATGCGGTCAGCCTTTCTTTGTCTTCACTGGCGCTGCTCACGCGCGAGCTGGTCCTGACGGTTGAAGACTCGGTGCTGGAGAATGTCGATCTGCTCGATATTCCCCTCGCCCCGGATGCTCATCCTCATCCACTGTGGCAGGCAAAATTAGGCTGGATGCTGGAACATTATCGCCAGCACCTGCAACCGGATGTGCTCTTAATCTGCAACGCGGTCTCTGCCCGCGCCCAGACGCCCGCCATCACCCGCAAGCTGTTGGGCTGGGTCAACGATACCCAACCTGTTCATGATGCCGCATTACCGGGCGTGGTTTGGGCCATTACCCCGCAGGATGCGCGTTTTAGTACCCAGCAAAACCTTGATGAATCCGTGCAGCAATTGATGGGCAAGCCCGGGTTGCATTGGGGTACGTTGCAGGCGCTGGATAAACATAGCTTACAACGTCTTGTCGAATGGCTGACTCAGGCAACCTCACCACAGCAGCGCCAGGCCAGGTTGACTTCTCTACGCGAGCAGCATCAACAGCGCATCCGCGAAACGCTGATAAGCTGGATTAATCCCGCTCAAGCTGAATCGGATAGCCACGAGTCGGTGATCCGCCAGTTACAGGCGCAAGCGGCAAAACATGGCGAACTGCTGGATGGTTTGCTCCCGCCGATGCGCATTTTTGAGTCGCTGCTGCGTATTCAGCAACCACGCGAGGAGCAGGTAAGCGGTTTATTTAATGAAGAGATTGACCTGTTTGCCGAAGTGCGTGACACACTACACTCGCCGGAAAGTCAGGAGACCGGATATCAGGCACACAAAATGTGGATTAACCACGTGCGCCAGTGGTGTCGCGATGAAAATAATGCCCGCCGTTTACGACTCGATCCCCGTACGTTAAGGCTGGTTGCCGACATTCTCGTCACCACCAGCTATCGCCTGGAGATGCCACAACGCTTACAGCGCATTATGCAGCGAGAAAACGTCTGTGCCGCGCAGTTACACGCCGATATTGGTGATTTTATTACCTGGCTTGGATTTGCCGACGTTGCTGAGGAACAGCGCCCTGCCAGCAGGATCCAAAAAGGATCGGCTATTTTTAGCGCGCCGAAGCAATCGCCGATGCTACGCCTGACGAAGCTGGATGAACAACCCTCGCATGGTGCAAGCCGTTACGTTTACGACTGGCTGGTTGCCTTGTACACCCGTGCGAATGAGAATGCGGGATATCAGTACCCACAGGATGTCTCTGAAACCGACAAAAAACGATTAGATGCCCTGCTTTTCTCCTGAAACGGCGTATACGCCGTCATCAGAAAAGAGAAAACATCAGCGCAACGGGAAAACTCATCGGCCAGGTCGCCCCGACTAATACCGCGCTAAGAAAGCGGATCCGCTTTTTATCGCGGGAAAGAAACCAGGTGATGATTGCCGTGATGACGGCCATCACCGCATAAAAAACCAACATTTTTTGGTATAGGGACATTTAAGGCATCCTGGCCAGAAGGGAAAATCGCGCGCAATATGCTCTTTTTCATGACTCACATCAAGTTTTATTAATTAATTTAAGAAAAACGGCTGTAAAACAACCCATTTTCATTATGTTCAGAATTCGTACTATTGCGGATAGTTATAAGCCGTACTATACCCATAAGGGTTAAAACGAAAGGTGGCAAAAATGAATGTTTCCAGTAAAACTGTGGTGCTGATAAATATATTTGCTGCTGTAGGACTTTTCAGTCTGATATCCGCAAGGTTCGGCTGGTTTGCTTGATGTAACGCTTCTTGATTAATTGCAGCGTCCGCTGGCAGAGAGGATCTTCTCTCTGCCATCAGTAAACAATCTTCCCACTCTGCTATCACTGGGTAAATTATCCTTAATATGTAATACCCCTAATCCTTCTGCGGCATTATATTGCCCGAATAACGGCCAGGTGTTGTGCCGGTATGTTGATGGAAGAAAGCAATAAAAGCACTGTCGCTGACAAACTCCAGATATTGCGCGACCTGGCTGATATGGCATCCATCAGCCAACATTTCCATGGCTTTTAACAACCTAAATTGCTGCCGCCAGTCCTGATAATTCATCCCGGTATCCCTGATAAATATTCGGCTGATCGTCCTCTCGCATGCCCCAACCTGTCGGGACAATTGATTCAGTCGTGGTGGCAATTCACCCATGCGTAATCCCTTGAGCCACACGTTGAGCCGTGGATCTGAGGGGTACTGCAATGTCCTGTTTTCACTGCGGGCGGCACGCATTTCCTCACAAAAAACGGCAATGAGGCTGGACTGCTGTGCGGCAGGCATTTCCCATGGCCAGAAGGCCATACGTTCTATCACTTCAAAAAACAGCGGATTAACTTCGACTATCTGCAGCGGTAACTCAGATAACGGCAATGTGGTAGAAAAGTACAAAGAGCGATATGCCATCACACCACGCATTATGGCGCGATGTACCGTGCCTGCCGGGATCCAAACCGCACGACGTGGCGGTAGCAGACACAGGGCCTGCTCCAGTTCAATCGTAATGCTTCCCGCCGCCGAAAAAAGTAGCTGATGACGAAGATGACTGTGCCGCCCGGAATCATGTACGCCCATATCGGCAGCAATACCGATTACCGGTTTATCAAAGCTATCCGCATCAAAAGCATCATCAGGGGCAATTTTCATTATCTGTCTGATATTTGATATTTAAATTCCTGATAATGGTAATACGACATATCCCTTTCAGCAATAATGCCCGCCTGTTTTCTGTCTCTCTGGATATTGCTATGAACACACTTCGTCGCCCATCGCTGTGGCTTCTTACGCTACTGATTATGTTTCCACAACTGGTGGAAACCATTTACAGCCCGGCATTGCCGGGTATCGCTACCTCTTTTCACGTAAGCAGTGAGCGCGCGGCTCAAACACTCTCCGTTTATTTTGTTGCCTTTGCCGTCGGCGTAGCGATGTGGGGTTGGCTAAGTGACTGCATCGGACGACGTTGGGCGATGTTGGCAGGGCTTATCTGCTATGGAACAGGTTGCGCATTGGCCGTTGTTGCCACCGACTTCAGCGTTTTGCTGCTGGCGCGGATGATCTCCGCTATCGGTGCGGCTGCGGGGTCGGTCGTGGTACAGACCATGCTAAGGGACAGTTATGAATCAACTGCGCTATCCCGCGTCTTTTCCGTGATGGGGGCCGCGCTGGCATTGAGTCCAGTTTTTGGCCTGCTAAGCGGAGGTTGGTTAGTGAGTCTGTATGGCCATACCGGTGTCTTTGTTGCCCTTGTGCTGTTGGCGTTGTTACTGCTAATACTGACAGCGACCATGCTGCCAGAAACCCGGCCCGAACATACGCTCAGCCCGAAGCTTGCCGCGCTGTTTTCCCGCATGATGCGGGACAGTGAGTTGCGGAAAAACGCCTTGCTGGTTGCCCTACTGAACACCATGCTGTTTAGCTATTACAGCCTGGCACCGTTTCTTTTTGGGCAATTAGGATGGAGCTCCAGAGCCTTTGGCTGGACGGGGTTGCTACTTGCGTTTGCTTCTCTGTCAGGTAGCCTGCTGAACCGAAGACTGTTAACGACAGGTCTGACGCCGGAACAACTGGTACGTTATGCCTGTGTGCTGGCAGCGTTGTCAGGTCTCGTCGCGTGGTGTTTGCAGCACTCCGCGTGGATCCTGATTCCGGTGTTCGGCGTGGTGATTGCCTATGGTATCGCCATTCCCAATGTGCTGAGTCAGGCGCTGCGTCACTACCGTGAACAGGCCGGTGCCGCAGGTGCTTTGTTCGGATTAAGCTATTACCTGTTACTTGGGATGATGCTGGGTTTAGCAGGCATGGTGCAGCAACTGGGGCTGGTTCTGAGCGTCTGTGCCCTACTCGCCTGGCTTTGCAGCCTGGGCCGCAGATAAACCCGATGGCGATCCTGAAAGCACAAAGCCCCGGCTATATGCTGGGGCTTTGTTGTATCAATTAGCCTGACCTCGCGGATATTTCCAACTTACCGCCGTCCGATGGCGACGAGGCCAGTGGCGCGAATAGTATAGACACACGTATGCCAATATTTAGCTATCCGTGCCCCATTCGCCGATCTTGCTTAAGATATTACTCATGCTTGATCATAACATGGCGAATAACCGTGTAATCCTCCAGCCCATAAACCGACATATCCTTTCCATAGCCAGACTGTTTTTGCCCACCGTGCGGCATCTCGCTAACCAGCGTGAAATGGGTATTGACCCAGGTGCAACCATATTGCAGGCGAGCGCTAAAGCGATGCGCTCGCCCAACATCCCGGGTCCAGACGGAGGATGCCAGGCCGTATTTCGAATCGTTGGCCCATGCCAGCACCTGATCTTCATCATCAAATACGGTCACGCTGACCACCGGACCGAAAACTTCCCGCTGTACGATGGCATCGTCCTGCTTCGCCCCAGCAAGCAGCGTCGGGGCAAAATAGTAGCCCGAACCATCCACTTTTTTACCGCCGGTGATGACCTTAATATGGCCCAACGCTTTAGCTTCATCGACCGCTTTAGTCACGCGATCGAGATGTGCCTGCGAGCTCACTGGTCCCAGCTCGGTCGATTCATCATTCGGCGGACCAATTTTCAGGCTGGCAACGGCGGCGCCAAGTTTTTCGACCAGTGCATCATAAATGCCTTTCTGGGCATAAATTCGGCAAGCGGCGGTACAGTCTTGCCCGGCGTTGTAATAACCAAAGGTCCGCACGCCGCTCACCACTGCATCCAGATCGGCATCATCAAAAATGATCACCGGAGCTTTTCCGCCCAGTTCCATATGCGTACGCTTAATTGACGGCGCGGTGTGCTGAATAATGTGTTCACCGGTTGCAATGGAGCCGGTCAGCGAAACCATGCGCACTTTTTCATGACCGGTCAGCGGATCGCCCACCGTTTTACCGCGGCCAAACAGCACGTTAATCACGCCAGCCGGATAAATGTCTTTGGCAAATTCGGCCAATTTAAGCGCCGTCAGCGGGGTAATCTCTGACGGTTTAATCACCACGCAGTTTCCCGCAGCTAACGCTGGAGCCAGCTTCCACGCCGCCATCATCAGCGGATAGTTCCACGGCGCAATAGAAGCAACCACGCCCAGCGGATCACGGCGAATCATCGAGGTATGCCCTTCCAGATACTCACCGGCCGCCTGTCCTTGCAGGGTACGCGCCGCACCGGCGAAGAAGCGGAAAACATCGACAATAGCGGGAATTTCATCGTTGAGAACACAGTGCAGCGGTTTACCGCAGTTAAGTGATTCCAGCTCAGCGAAGGTTTGCGCGTTATCAGCAATAGCATCCGCCAGTTTCAGCAGCAGTTCAGAGCGGACTTTCGGCGTAGTTTGCCCCCAGGTGGCAAACGCGGCGTCTGCCGCACGTACAGCGGCATCAACCTGCATGGCTGACGCCTCAGCAATCTCCAGAATGAGTTCACCAGTGGCAGGGTTATAGACTGGCTGCTTTTCACCTTCACCGTTGACCAGCTCGCCATTAATCAGTAATTGATGTTGCATAGCAATTTCCCATATCGTCGTTTATTTACCGTTTCCGGCGAGAGTGTCGCCTTCACGCGTTAGCCACCAGGCCCCTAAAATTGGCAGTGTTGTCACCAGCATTACCAGCAATGCCACAACGTTGGTGACCGGCACATCCCGTGGACGGCCCAATTGATTGAGCAGCCACAGAGGAAGTGTTCTTTCATGTCCGGCGGTGAACGTTGTCACGATGATTTCATCAAACGACAAGGCAAACGCCAGCATCCCCCCCGCCAGAAGTGCCGATGCCAGGTTTGGCAGCACGACATAACGAAAGGTTTGCCAGCCATTGGCGCCAAGATCCATAGACGCTTCAACCAGACTCCATGAGGTACGGCGAAAACGCGCCACAACGTTGTTAAACACCACCACCACGCAAAACGTCGCATGGCCCACCACGATCGTGAGAAAACCCGGTTCCAGGTTGATGGTTTTAAACGCGGTCAACAGCGCAAGGCCGGTAATAATGCCCGGCAGCGCGATCGGCAACAGTAGCAACAGCGATATTGCACTTTTGCCAAAAAAGTCCCTACGCCACAGCGCGGCCGCGGCCAGCGTCCCCAGAACAAGGGCAATAGCTGTCGACAACGCAGCGATCTTAAGTGACAACGTCACAGACTCCAGAATATCGCTACGCTGCGCAGCAACGCTAAACCACTTCAGCGTTAATCCCTGGGGTGGAAAACTAAAAGCAGCCTCCTCAGTATTAAAAGCATAGGTGGCGATGATGAGGATGGGAAAGTGCAGGAAAATAACCCCGCCCCATGCCGCCAGTTTGAGTAGCCAGGGTGCGCGTTCAGAGTGCATCGAAAGCTCCCAGACGCTTCACGAACGCCAGATACAGTGCGATTAACACAATCGGCACCAGAGTAAATGCCGCCGCCATCGGCATATTGCCGATCGCCCCTTGTTGTGAATACACCATGTTGCCGATGAAATAGCCCGGCGGTCCCACCAGTTGCGGCACAATAAAGTCACCCAACGTCAGAGAGAAGGTAAAGATTGAACCCGCTGCAATGCCCGGTATCGCCAATGGAAGCACCACATAGCGGAAGGTTTGACGCGGACGCGCGCCCAAATCAGCAGAAGCCTGTAACAGCGACGGCGGAAGTCTCTCCAGCGCGGCCTGTACCGGCAGGATCATAAACGGCAGCCAGATATAGACGAACACCAGGAAACGCCCTAACCCTGAAGTCGACAGCGTATTGCCGCCTACCGCAGGCAATGTCAGGAACGAAAGCAGCAACGGCTCCAGCCCAAGGTGGGTTAAAAACCACTGCGCCACGCCGTCTTTAGCCAACAGCAGCGTCCACGCATAGGCTTTAACGATGTAGCTGGCCCACATTGGCAACATTACGGCAATGTAAAAAAAAGCCTTCATTTTGCCGCTGGTATAGCGAGCCATATACCACGCCATCGGAAACGCCAGAATCGCGCTGGCGATGGTGACTGCTACCGCCATCGTCAGAGTGCGCAAAATGATGTCGTAGTTAGCGGGATTAAACAGCGCCTGCAAATTCGCCAGCGTCAGGTCTGGTGTGACCGACATGGTGAAATCGTCGAAGGTATAAAAACCTTGCCACAACAGCGTCAGTAATGAGCCAAAGTAGACGATGCCAAACCACATCAGCGGTCCGAGGAGCAGCAAAAATAACCCCAGCCCCGGATTACGCCAGAAGTAACCTGAGATCCGGTTCAGGTTGGTCGACTGTGGAGGCGAATGTAAGACGTTCATAGCCATTCACCTCTCCTCAACCAGCGGTACCATCACGTCGCGTGACCAGGATGCCATCACCTGCTGACCTGGCGACAACGTTGACGGTAGCATTTCTCCCGTCAGGTTCGCCTGGCTAACCAGCAATTTTTCCCCTCCGGCGAGTTTTAGCTCAAACCGCGTCGCCGCCCCCTGATACTGCACCGCCTGAATAACCCCCCGGGCCTGAACTTCTCCTCCGGTATCATTCAAGCGAATGTGTTCCGGACGCAGGGAGAACATCCCCTGTAGCCCACAAACGTTCGCCGACATCGTCGCATCGAAGACATTGGACGTCCCGACGAAACTTGCCACAAACGGCGTACGTGGACGCATATACAGTTCACGCGGAGAATCTACCTGTTCAATGCGACCGTTATTAAACACCGCCACACGATCGGACATCGACAGGGCTTCCCCCTGATCGTGGGTAACAAAAATGAACGTGATGCCAAGAGATTGCTGTAATTTTTTCAGTTCCAGCTGCATCTGTTCACGCAATTTAAGATCCAATGCCCCGAGCGGCTCATCCAACAGCAGGACGCGCGGCTCATTGACCAGCGCCCTGGCAATCGCCACGCGCTGACGTTGCCCACCGGAAAGCTGCGACGGTTTACGCTCATGCACAAAACCGAGTGCGACCTTATCCAGCGCTTCACGTGCTTTCGCGTGGCGCTGTTTTTTATCGATGCCTTTGACCATCAGCCCGTAGGCGACGTTGTCGAGAATCGACATGTGCGGGAACAACGCGTAATCCTGAAATACCGTATTGACGTCCCGTTCCCAGGGCGGCAATTCGCTGGCCTGCTTACCAAAAATGGTAATTGCGCCGCCTGACAGCTGCTCAAACCCGGCAATCAGGCGCAGACAAGTGGTCTTGCCGGAGCCGGATGGCCCCAGCATAGAGAAAAACTCACCGTCGTTAATCGCAATACTTACCCCATCAACTGCACGAACATCCCCATACAAACGCGAGACGTTATGAAACTCCACTGCGTACGTCATAAAACCCCCAGTGGAATTAACGACCGCCCATAATGGCGATGTAATCCTGCGTCCAGCGACTGTAAGGAACGAATTTTCCACCTTCGGCAATCGGCGTTTTCCAGAAGGCAATTTTGTCAAAGTAGCTATAACCGTTGGTTTCACAACCCTTTTCACCCAACAGAGGGCTGGCTTTACAACCTTCAGGCACCACTGGCAGAGAACCAAACCAGGCCGCTACGTCGCCCTGTACTTTCGGGGTTAATGACCAGTTCATCCATTTGTAAGCACAAACCGGGTGTTTCGCTTCACTGTGCAGCATGGTGGTATCAGCCCATCCGGTAACCCCTTCTTTTGGGAAAACCGTGGCAATTGGCTGACCTTCGCCTTTCAAGGCGTTAGCCTGATAAGGCCAGGCGCTTGACGCCACCACGCCTTCGTTTTTGAAATCGCTCATTTGCACGGTGGTATCGTGCCAATAGCGATGGATCAGCGCGTGCTGATCGCTCAGGACTTTGATCACCGCCTGATACTGTTTTTCAGTGAGCTGATAGGGATCGGTAATACCCAACTGCGGCTGAGTGGCTTTAACGAATAACGCGGCATCGGCAATATAGATCGGGCCATCGTAGGCCTGAACGCGCCCTTTATTGCTTTTCCCATCCTCAAGTTTTTGCTCAACAAACACCACGCTCCAGCTATCCGGCGGCGTTGGAAAAATTTTGGTGTTATACATCAGCAGGTTTGGTCCCCACTGGTACGGTGTGCCGTAAACTTTTCCGCCAACGTTAAACCATTCGCCTTTTACCACACGTGGATCGATGGTTTTCCAGTTAGGGATCAGCGCGGTATTAATTGGCTGAACGCGTTTTCCCATAATCAGGCGCAGTGAGGCATCACCAGAAGCGGTAACCAGGTCGTAGCCGCCTTTTGCCATCAGGCTGACCATTTCATCAGATGTGGCTGCCGTTTTTACATTAACCGCGCAGCCGGTATCTTTCTCAAACTGTGAGACCCAGTCATATTGCTTATCGGTTTGCCCACGTTCGATATAACCCGGCCAGGCAATAATATCCAGGCGGCCTTCCGGTTTATCTAATGATGTGGGGGGTTCGGCTGCCTGCGCAGTCATCAGCGTCATACTGAGTGCGCACAGGCTACTGAGGGCAAACTGCTTGCTCATAACGTCTTACTCCTGTCTAAAAAATATTGAGCGGCAGCCTTGCCGTAAATATATGTCCTTTTCTAAAAATAGTCGGGGTGTTGTAAGCGTTCCTGCTGGCGCAAGGAAATTTAATCAGGTTGTGAGCTAACGCTCATTACGCTACAGACTCTGACCTGGGGGTAATCTTCTGGAGTATAGACAAGGAGTTAGACGCAGAGGTGGCAATAGTAATAACTATTGATATTTTGTATGGACGCACCCGATATAAATAATACCGTGGTTCAGCATTCACTATTTCGAAAATAAGAACACGCTATTCATTTATATTGAATAGCGCGTTATGGTTTATTTCATCATTTCACGAATTAATTTACCAAGCTGTTTTACGGCCTGCTCTTCGCGATCTCCCCAGTGCCATGCAGTATTAAAACGAAAAAAACGTGTCCAGCTTCCCGAGGTCGAGAACATTTTCCCCGGCGCAATACTGATGTGGTGTGCCAGCGCATGGGTACTGAGCACACCGGCATCAAGCGGTTCCGGCAGCTCCAGCCACAGAAAATAACCACTGTCGTTGTGGTGAATTTTGACTTCCGCCGGAAGATGACGCAGCAGCGTTTGCCAGGCCTGTTGTTTACGTTCCGCCAGTTGCCGACGCAAGCGCCGCAGATGCGCGTCATAGCGCCGGGTTGAAAGATAATCAACAAGGGCAAGCTGCATGGGCGAACTGGTAGATAAGGTGCTCATTAGCTGGAGTCGCTGAATACGCCGGGCATGTTTCCCTGCTGCCACCCAGCCAATACGAAATCCTGGTACCAGACACTTCGAGAAGGACGAACAATGCAGAACGCTGTCGGCGCGATCCCAGGCTTTGGCGGGCAACGGTTTTTCGCGGCCAAAGTACAGTTCGCTGTAAACATCATCTTCAATCAGTATTACGTGGTATTTTTCCAGCAAGGCAACCAGACGCGCCTTTTTCTCTGCGCTGAGCGTAAAACCCAGTGGATTTTGGCTGTTTGTCATTAGCCAGCAAGCTTTTACCGGGTACTCCTGCAACGCCTGCTCCAGCGCGGTGAGATCGATCCCCTCTTTTACGTCGGTGGCAATCGAAAGCGCCTTCAGACGTAATCGCTCCAGGGCCTGCAACGCCCCGTAAAAACAGGGGTTTTCGACAATTACCCAATCACCCGGTTCGGTGACTGCTTGCAGGCTCAGGTTGAGGGCTTCCATCGCGCCGGTGGTGATGACGATTTCGTCCGGTGAAATGGTCATCCCCTGTTGAGCATAGCGACGGGCAATGGCATGACGCAGCTCAGCATTCCCTGGTGGCAGGTTTTCAATCACGCTCATGGCGGTGGCAGTTTTACTCACCTGCGCCAACGAGCGATTCAACTGCTGAAGTGGAAACAGACGCGGGTCGGGGAATGCGGAGGCAAAGGGCATCACTGACGCATCCCGGCTGGCCTGCAACATATCAAAAATGTAGGTATTGATATCCACCGCTTCATCGCGCATGACCTGCACCTGTGGCGCAGCAAATTCACGTTCGGGGCGCGCGGCGACATAATAGCCAGACTGCGGTCGGGCAATAATCCGCCCCTGGCTTTCCAGCAACTGGTATGCGTGTCCGACGGTCATAAAACTCATTCCGCTGCTGACCACCTGCTCACGCAAGGATGGCAAGCGATCGCCTGGCTGCCATACGCCAGACGCAATTTGATCGCGAATTTGCTCTGCCAGTCGCTGGTACTTTTTCATTCTGAAAATCCGTTCAGGTAACCACCATCATGTATATCAGTTTACATAATATCTACATTTTTACTAACTGTTATGAATAGTTTTGTTTCAATGCCGAAGTTGCAGCCTGCCAAGTGAAACCTAAACTGTTATTGTCTTAAATCTCATATCCTGACTTTTCACTAAACACATTTTCAAATGCTGTGCGCAATTTGTCGGTCACCGCATCAAAATCGTTGAGTATCTCGGTGTCATTAAAACAGGTTTGAGCAGTTCCATCGGTTAGTGTTTTGATAGCATCGTTTATGCTTTTAGAGGATAAATTGAAATACTTCCCTCTCTTTATAGGGTTTTTAGGGTTAAATTTCCCATTCGCCAACTGCCAATATCGGAATAAGTATTGCGTTAAGCACAAAGGTTCGCGGAATTTCTTACTGACTGTTTCCCTCAGCAACTGTTCTTCCACCTGCCATATCTCATTGAACGTACTTTTCAAAAATGGTTGCGGAATGTGTCGACTATAAAACCCTTCGAAAAACTTTTCTTTTCGGTTAGAAAAATTTTTCAGTAGCCGCCTTTTATAACACATGCTGTAATATTTATTCTTATTTTCCTGCATCATCGCGTGCTTGCTAAAGTGGCTATTTAATATGCTGATGTTGAGAAAATCTGATGAAGCCATGATGAGATTATCTTTGTTGGTTGGAGGATTTTTCTTTAAAATCAAAAAGTCATTTGGATTTCCATTATCGAAGTAGAAATCTTCAGCCAGCGGTGCCGTAATGAACATATCATCATTAAACAAGACAAACTTGTCGCTCAAATCATTTATCTTATGAATATTAAGCTCTATCGCATTAGAGTTAAATGTAGGCAAGTACTTGTTTTCGATAAACTGTTCATGAAAAACAATGTTTAACTTTTTATGATTCACATTAAGCCATGCGGGAATCTGTCCGCATGTAACTAAATGTATCTTTCTTACCCATGGCGCATATTTTTCCACACACCTGAACCAATAATTAAAAATACCCATATCTCTAAAACGCGCCGGATGCATAGCCCCCTCATCATGGCAACCCGCCGTTTTATACTTGGCAAAACTCGCCTGCCAGGCTAAATCACTTGAGTCAACCCACAAAACGACAAAGTCGATTCCGCTCATTTTATTGTTCCAATTAATAATTTTCGGCGAATATAACAAAGTACCAATTCAATGTTTGAACTAATCAAGGCATCAATATTGAAGACTCCATCTTTTGTGAAAGCTATGGCAATTGTGCAACTGTTATGGTTAAAAAGAACTGTTCTGTTTCTGCCTTCCACTGCTCCTCAGACTTAGAATTGCGCTAAATCAATTTTGCCTGCGGAGTTAAGCATGTTCGGTCTTGACGCGTTTCACCTGGCAAGGATCCAGTTCGCGTTTACGGTATCCTTTCACATCATCTTTCCGGCTATTACTATCGGGCTCGCCAGTTATCTGGCTGTGCTGGAAGGGCTATGGCTAAAAACGAAAAATCCCATTTGGCGATCGCTGTACCATTTCTGGTCGAAAATATTCGCCGTAAATTTTGGTATGGGTGTAGTTTCCGGGCTGGTGATGGCTTATCAGTTCGGCACCAACTGGAGTGGTTTTTCCGAGTTCGCCGGGAGTATCACTGGGCCGTTACTGACCTATGAAGTATTAACCGCCTTCTTCCTCGAAGCTGGTTTCCTTGGGGTGATGTTGTTTGGCTGGAATCGGGTTGGTCCAGGACTTCATTTCTTTGCCACCTGCATGGTCGCACTGGGTACCATTATTTCAACCTTCTGGATCCTCGCCTCCAACAGCTGGATGCAGACACCGCAAGGCTATGAAATAGTTAACGGCCAGGTCGTTCCCGTCGACTGGTTCGCCGTTATTTTCAATCCTTCATTCCCCTATCGTCTGCTGCATATGTCGGTTGCCGCCTTCCTGAGTAGCGCGTTGTTTGTTGCTGCCTCGGGGGCATGGCATTTGCTGCGCGGGAATAACACACCAGCAATTCGAGCGATGTTTTCGATGGCGCTGTGGATGACATTAATCGTCGCTCCACTGCAGGCCTTGATTGGCGATATGCACGGTTTGAATACGCTGAAGCATCAGCCGGCAAAAATTGCTGCGATTGAAGGACACTGGGAAAATCGCCCCGGTGAACCGACTCCGCTGCTGCTGTTCGGCTGGCCGGATATGGAGCAGGAACGCACCCGCTATGGGCTGGAAATCCCGGCGCTGGGCAGTCTGATCCTGACCCATAGTCTGGACAAACAGGTCCCGGCCCTAAAAGAGTTTCCTAAAGAAGACAGGCCCAACTCCACCATGGTGTTCTGGTCGTTTCGCATAATGGCCGGGCTAGGCATGCTGATGATCCTGTTGGGCGCGTTTGCCCTGTGGCTGCGCTATAAGCAGCGTTTATACACCTCGCGCCCTTTTCTGCGCTTTGCCTTATGGATGGGCCCTTCCGGTCTGATTGCCATCCTTGCCGGTTGGGTGACCACTGAAGTTGGCCGTCAGCCGTGGGTGGTTTACGGTCTGCAACGTACGGCGGATGCGGTTTCTGCACATGGCGATTTACATATGAGCATCAGCCTGCTGTCCTTCTTTGTGGTGTACAGCTCAGTGTTTGGCGTGGGTTACAGCTACATGATCCGCCTGATCCGTAAAGGGCCACAGGAAGATGACCCGACTATTCCGCCAACAGGCACGCCTGCCCGGCCGCTTTCAGCCGCCGTCCTCGATTCTCAACCGGAGGCACATCGCTAATGGGTATCGATTTATCAGTTATCTGGTTTGTAATTATCGTCTTCGCCACGCTGATGTATATCGTGATGGACGGTTTTGATCTCGGGATTGGCATTTTATTCCCAGCGATTCAGGACGCTGACGACCGCGATGTTATGGTCAACAGCGTAGCCCCGGTATGGGACGGCAATGAAACCTGGCTGGTATTGGGCGGAGCCGGATTATTCGGCGCTTTCCCCCTGGCCTATGCGGTGATCGTCGATGCGCTGACCATCCCGTTGACCCTGATGCTAATCGGCCTGATTTTTCGCGGCGTCGCGTTCGAGTTTCGCTTCAAAGCCACACCGGCTCACCGACCATTCTGGGATAAAGCCTTTATTGGCGGTTCAATCCTCGCGACATTCACGCAAGGTGTCGTGGTGGGTGCCGTACTCAACGGGTTTTCCGTTACCGGACGCAGCTACAGCGGCGGTCCTTTCGACTGGTTGACCCCGTTCACGTTGTTCTGCGGCGTTGGTCTGGTCGTGGCTTACGCCCTGCTGGGGGCAACATGGCTGGTGATGAAAAGCGAAAATCCGTTGCAGGATAAAATGCGCAGTGTGGCCAAAAAACTGCTGCTGGCGATGTTGGTTGTGATTGCCATTATCAGCCTGTGGACACCACTGGCACATAGCGCGATTGCCGAGCGTTGGTTTAGCCTGCCCAACCTGTGGTTCCTGATGCCGGTTCCGCTGCTGGTTGCGCTTATCAGTCTCTGGCTGTGGCGTTCGCTGGGGCAACATAACTGCCATACGCTGCCTTTTGTATTAACGCTGGGGCTGATTTTTCTCGGGTTTAGCGGGCTGGGGATCAGTATCTGGCCACATATCATTCCACCGTCTATTACGCTCTGGCAGGCGGCGGCTCCGGCACAAAGTCAGGGCTTTATGTTGGTTGGCGCGCTGCTGATTATCCCGATAATCCTGGTGTACACCTTCTGGAGCTACTACGTTTTCCGCGGCAAAGTTCAACATGGTGAGGGGTATCATTGATGCAACAAACAATCTGGAAACGCCTGATGTGGCTGGTGATCCTCTGGGGTGGCAGCGTGCTGGCCCTCGCCGCCGTTGGTATGTTCTTTCGTCTCCTGATGACGGCCGCCGGATTTAAGTCCTGAATCTCGCCCTGATAACACCCGGTCAGCGCGCTGCACTGCCCGGGTGTTACAAATCCCAACATCGACTAAACAAAAATGTAAAAAACATCGAAATGGCAAAACAGAGATTGTCATTAACCCGATTAAAATATTGAATAGTCACCGGGCGAAATTATCGCCAATTCCGCAGCTAACGTACCAGAGGGTGCATGATGTTTAAGAAAGGGTTAACGGTGTTATTGCTGGCCAGCGCGCTTTTTTCCGGTCAACTTTTCGCTACTAATCAGGGACATGAATATCTTCAGGTGCAGGATGCCGATCATTTACTACGACACACGGCCGACAGCGATGAACTTCGAGTGACGGCGGAAGAATCCGCCGCCGATCTTCGTGAACACCATCACTGGCAAAAATCACGCAAACCCGATACACATCTGAGCTAACGATTAACCTTTGCGCTTTGGCAGTGTCTTCATCAGTTCTTCTGGACTGACCGAAGCCACGACGCTGCCCGGCAACGGCATTTTCAGAATGTGATGCTTCATCTTGCCGATTACGTGCATTTCGCACGGTCGGCAATCAAATTTCAGCGTCAGGACTTCATCGCCGTTAACCAGTTGCATCGGTGTTGCTTTCCAGCTTTTGATGTTACCTTTCGCCTGTTTCGGACACAGGTTAAAGGCGAAACGCAGGCAATGTTTGGTGATCATCACCGGCACTTCGCCCTTTTCTTCATGTGCTTCATAGGCTGCATCAATCAACTGAACGCCATAACGGTGATAAAACTCACGCGCTTTTTGGTTGTAGACGTTAGCCAGAAAACTCAAGTGCGTTTGTGGGTAAACCGGCGCTGGCAGAGATACCGGTTTGCGGCTACCGCGCTGATAGTTTTGCAGGCGCGCTGCATCCAGCATATCAACGGCTTCACGCCGGAACTGATTTAGTTGACCGTTTGGCACGAACAGCGCGCCCGGCAGATTCACCTGAATATTGCGGGCGTAGTACATCGTCTGACCAAGTTTTGCCAGTCCATCCTGTAGGTTACTCAACGCTTTTTCCGCATTGTTCGCTTCCTCAAACTGGCCGTCCAACGTATGGGTGATACTCACGCCCTCTTCACTGGTGAGCGTCAGAATCAACTGCTCCTGCCAGCCGCCGAGCTCAATATCGATCGCAACACGGCGTTCGCTGGAAGTTTTTGTTAACGCTTGCTGCCAGTTATGATCGAGGTTGCGATTCAGCGGATGATGCGGACGCACTTTGTGCAGGTCGGCGGGCATTTCATTCGGCCATACCCGATAACGATTGTTCCCCGTTTTTTCCACGGTGTTGGCGCGAAATCCAACAACCTCACGTTTGATTAACACGTTCAGGCCATCCCCGTTTGCCAGCGGTTCGGTCACTTCAACATCGAGATGATCTTTTGCCACCTTCAGGACTTCGCCGACCGGCAAACCGATAAACTTTGGTGAGTCGAATGCACCGATATCCCCTTTACGGGCATTCACAAAATAATCGGTGCTGCCGCGATGGAAGGTTTTCTCTGTGGATGGGGTAAAGAAATGTTCGGTACGTCCTGCTGATGAACGGGCCAGATCGCCGCGCTCTTCAATAATGGCGTCGAGCATCTGGCGATAATGCGCGGTAATATTCTTCACATAACTCATGTCCTTATAGCGCCCTTCAATTTTGAAGGAACGCACACCTGCGTCAATCAACGCACCCAGGTTAGCGGTCTGATCGTTATCTTTCATCGACAGCAGATGTTTTTCATAGGATACCACGCGCCCCTGATCGTCTTTCAGGGTATACGGCAGACGGCAAGCCTGGGAACAGTCGCCGCGGTTAGCGCTGCGTCCTGTTTGTGCATGTGAAATATAACACTGCCCTGAATAGGCAACGCACAGCGCACCGTGAATGAAAAACTCAATGGTCGCATCGGTAGCCTGATGGATAGCGTTAATCTGCTCAAGGCTCAGTTCGCGCGCCAGCACAATCTGGGTGAATCCCACATCGGATAGAAATTTCGCCTTCTCAACGCTGCGAATATCGCACTGGGTGCTGGCGTGCAGTTCAATCGGGGGAATATCCAGTTCCAGAATCCCCATATCCTGCACGATCAAGGCATCAACGCCGGTCTGATACAGATCGGTAATTAACCGTTGTGCGGGCTCCAGCTCATCATCATGCAAGATCGTGTTTAGCGTCACAAAGATTTTTGCCCCGTAACGATGGGCAAAAGGCACTAATTCGGCTATATCTTTCAGGCTATTACTGGCGTTATGACGCGCGCCAAAACCTGGTCCACCAATGTAAACGGCGTCTGCGCCGTGCAAAATGGCTTCGCGCGCAATGGCGGTATCCCGAGCCGGGCTTAACAATTCAAGGTGATGAGGCTGCTGGCGCATACAGTTGTTACCATCCACAAGCGGTAAAAATGGCGGTTATTGTAGTCACAAGCGCGGCGTTTCGGAATAGTTTTCCCGATTAACCGCGTGGGTAATGGATCAGCGAATGAAAATGAACCGTTTGCTCGCTACTGTTACGGTAGCTATGTGCCGTATCTCCGGCGAAACGGACACCTTCACCGGATTTAAGGGTGCGCCACTGCCCCTCAATACACATATCCAGCAGACCACTAATCACCACCACGTGCTCAATTACGCCGGTTTCATGCGGAGTAGATTCACTGAGCGCGCCGGGTGCCAGCAGTATCGAAAAATGATCGAAGCACAGTTGCGGATCCCACGGGAACAACGGTGTGACGACCATCGCCTGCTGCTGGGGATCGAATGTTAGCGTGCCGTCTGACTCTGGTGGTGAAATAAACGTTGAAAACGGGACGTTCAGTCCAGTGGCAATTTTCCACAATGTTGCCACCGTTGGACTGGATTCGTTGCGCTCAATCTGCCCCAGCATCGCTTTTGACACGCCAGTTTCCTCCGCCAGACGCGAAAGGCTCCATTCACGCTGGTGACGTAGCGTCTTGAGCGTTGTGGCCAAATAGTGGGTTAAGTTGTCCATTTTTCTCCTTCGTCGCTCTCCTTTCTCAGGGCTACAGCTTAGCACTTGTACGCTATAACGCACAGTGTTACAGTGACTGACCGTTATAACGCACGCGGAGTTGCTATGCGCACATTTTCCATCCCCCTGCCTACAGTTTTGTCGGGTTTTGTGGCGGTCCTGGTCGGCTACGCCAGTTCAGCGGCCATTATCTGGCAAGCGGCGCTCGCCGCAGGTGCGACGACCGGACAAATCGCAGGCTGGATGACCGCACTAGGGCTAGCAATGGGGGTCAGTACGCTGGCGCTGACATTGTGGTATCGCGCCCCTGTACTTACCGCATGGTCAACGCCCGGTGCCGCGCTGCTGGTGACGGGCCTGCAAGGGGTATCGATTCAGGATGCTATCGGTGTTTTTATCGTAGCTAATGCATTGATTGTGCTGTGCGGTATAACCGGGCTGTTTGCCCGCCTGATGAAAATTATTCCCCACTCGCTGGCATCGGCCATGCTGGCCGGGATCTTGCTGCGTTTTGGTTTGCAGGCGTTCAATAGCCTGAACAGTGAGCTTATCTTGTGCGGCAGCATGCTGCTGGCGTGGTTGGTACTAAAAGTAATCGCCCCACGGTATGCCGTTATCGCAGCAATGTTGGTAGGTATAGCCATCGCCCTGGTTAAAGGTGACATTGTCACCGATGGTGTTAATCTGTCACCGGTGTTGCCAGCGTTTATTGCACCACACTTTTCATTAGCCCACAGTATCAGTATTGCGCTACCGCTGTTTCTGGTCACTATGGCTTCGCAAAATGCCCCCGGTATTGCGACCATGAAAGCATCTGGATATTCGTTACCCGTTTCACCCCTGATTGTTTTTACGGGTCTGTTGGCACTGCTATTTTCGCCGTTTGGCGTCTATTCCATCTGCATCGCCGCCATAACCGCCGCAATTTGCCAAAGCCCCGAAGCCCATCCAGATGTAAATCGACGCTGGCTCGCCGCAGCGGCAGCGGGTGTCTTTTACATTCTGGCTGGGGTGTTTGGCGGTTCGGTCACAGGACTGATGGCTGCCCTGCCCGTAAGCTGGATCCAGATGCTTGCTGGTCTGGCATTACTCGGCACGATTAGCGGTAGTTTATTTCAAGCCTTACATAATGAAGCAGAACGCGATGCGGCCATCGTCACTTTTCTGGTTACGGCCAGTGGTCTGACGGTATTTGGTGTTGGGTCTGCATTCTGGGGGCTGGTCGTCGGCGGTATCTGCTACTCAGTGTTGACGTTATTTCGCCGCGCGTAGCTGCGTTGGCGTTTTACCCGTCACTTGTTTAAACCGGTTACTGAAATGGCTCGCCGAACTGAACCCACAGGCCATTGCAATATCCGACAGGCTGCGTGATGAACAACAGACCAGTTGCTGCGCCAGCGCCATACGGCGTTGCATGACGTACTGATGAGGCGCCATATTCATCGACTGGCGAAACATTCTGGCAAAATGGAATTCACTTAGCGCTGCTTCACCTGCCAGATCGCTCAACGTTATGGGATACGCCAGATGTGCTTCAATATAGGCCAGCACGTTGCGCAATGTGGCAGGCGCAAGCCCTCCGGTGACAACGGGAAGTCGCCATTGCACATTGCTGTAATGCTGGATCAGATGCGTTAACAGTAGTGAAGATGCCGCGCTAAGCGTGAGGTGATTGGCCGGTTGCTGCCAGTCGTTACCAAGCAAAAACTGACGGTAAACCGCCGTGATCCCCGGGTCACTGCCAAACGTATGCTCGTCCAGCGTGAAACTATAGGGGCTTTTGTCCCAAACTTTTTCACCCACTTCGCGCAAATGGGCGTCTGTACAATAGAGATGAACAAAGGAAAGATCGTCACGAATATCCCAACTGGACTCACTCTCCTTCGGCATCAGGCAAAAACGGTCTGGTCCCCCGCCATTCTTCCAGCCTCCCGCCGTCTTGTGGTAACTCTCGTAACCATCTGCGATGTATAAACTGAGCGTATGGTGATCGCAATATTGGGTGATGGTATCGCGTTTGTTCGACCAGGCCGCCAGTTGGATCCCTGAATGTAACGCAACCGATTCATGCAGCACGGCATTATGTTTGCGCAAGTTTTCAAAGGCACCGTAGGGCTGAGACATACCATCACATTCAAAAATAAGTTAGCAGGCTTTCAGTCTATATCAGCTACATATCGTTAACAGCTGCCTTTTCACTATTACGCAAAAAAAAGCGCAAGATTTTGCAAGTCCACCGCAAGCCGATGAAAGTCTCCTGCATTCCGTCGTGACACAGTGTAAGTCTGACGACAAAAAGAGAGAGTTGTATGAACGCACTGTTGTACTGCCTGGTGGTGGTTATTTGGGGAACGACATGGATTGCGATTTATTTGCAGCAAGGTCCGGTTTCTGCACCGGTTTCTATCTTTTGGCGCTTCGCCGTTGCCAGCTCGGTGATGATAGTGGTCCTGTTGCTAAGCGGTAAATTACGCAAACTGTCTGGTCGCGATCATCTGTTTTGTCTGTTACAGGGCGGATGCGTTTTTTGCTTCAACTTCTGGTGTTTTTATACGGCTGCGGCGTGGATTAATACCGGCCTGGAGTCGGTGATTTTCTCGATGGCCGTCCTGTTCAATGCAGTCAATAGCTTCATCTTTTTTGGGCAAAAACCACCGCTGCGCTTCTATATTGCAGCCGGTCTGGGACTGACTGGCATCGTCACCTTATTCTGGCAAGATTTGCTCAACAGCGGGTTTAATCATTCACTGTTACTGGGCATCGGTTTGAGCGCTCTGGGAACCTTCGGCTTCTCACTGGGAAATATGATCAGTCTGCGTCACCAGAAAAAAGGGTTAGAAGTGTTAACGACCAACAGCTGGGCCATGCTGTACGGCACATTGCTGATCGCGGCCATTGCGCTGGTGCGCGGCGACAACTTCACGCCACAGTGGACATTCAGCTATCTTAGCGCGCTGTTATATCTGGCTATTTTCGGCTCAGTGGTTGCCTTTGGCGCTTATTTCACGCTGGTAGGTCGCATTGGTCCCAGTAAGGCGGCATACAGCACGCTGCTGTTCCCTCTGGTGGCGCTGACGATGTCAACATTGTATGAAGGATACATCTGGCAAGTTAATGCGATTGCCGGATTGGTGTTGATCTTACTGGGAAATCTGGTGATGTTTGCCCGACCGGAAGCGCTGATGGGTAAACTACTCTATCGTCGTCGTGTGGCATAAAAAAACGCACCATCCTGAGATGGTGCGTTCATCATTTTTATTGTGGTTTTTTGTTCACATCAAACATGGAGGCATCGGTCGCCATGTCATCAACAACTTTCTTCAACGTTTCGAACGCCATCGGCGTGCTTTCGTTGTTCAGGTCTTTACCTTCACCCTTACGTACAACTTTAATCACCGGTTTATTGGTCGCTGCATCAATCAACTCACCCTCGAAATAGAGGTTGGTATCCATGGTACGGTGACCCGTCGCCATTTGCGTTCCTGCAACCAGCAGTGCAACCGGGACCACTTCATAGAACTGCAGTCCTTCTTTGCTGGTCGCAACACCGGTAATCGCTCCGCGGAAAATCAGGCTACGTGGCCCTGGGGTTGTAACCAGAGGTTTACGCTGACCGATCGCCGTTTTCAACTTCGTATTGGTATAGGTCAGTAATTGATCAAGAACCTGCTGCCCTACCTGTGTAGTAGGTTTAGGAACCGGATAATACGTTACCGGGTTATACACGATGTTGTCATATTTGGATTCGTTGTAGCTCGGATCAACCCAACGGAGTACCGTTTGTCCCGATGCTGATTTTGTTTCCTTCAGATCAGAATAATTTTTTAAAAACCCAGAATATTTCTCCGGTTCGGTCACTTTTGACGCACAGCCGGATAATGCCAACAAGCCAGTAAGCACTGCAACTTTAAATAAAGTTTGAGTACGCATGAAACGATCCCTTTAGTTTTCGCAATGATGCAAAAAAAGAATAGCAAAACAGAATCATTTTGGATGCACTAAAAATGTTCAGATACATTAAAATTGGAAAGTAACGCACATTTTTATTTCTACGTTCAGCACGAAAAAACGCTGAACGTAGAAAGAGTTAACCCAGACGGGAGAATCAAACAGTTTTACGTGCCAGCATTGTGGCAAAGCGCAGTTTAATTCGATTACCGTTTTCATCTGTACGATGAAGTTCACCTACGTCTTCGTTATATTTCAGCAGATCCCACCCGCTGTAATAACGACGTAATTCTCCAGATTTAAACGCAAACGGAAAACCAACGGTGCACGGAAAATCTTCGGTATCCATCGCCGCGACGATTAAGTTGTATCCACCCGGTTTAGTACAACGTTGCATATTCTCAATAAGGCCAGGGATTGTTTTGGCTTCAAGGAACATCAACACAACGGTAGATAGAATAAAATCGTATTCCCCCTCAAAACGCAACGCATTAAGGTCAGCGACCTTCGCGTTCAGGTTGGTCAGCCCCTCAGCCGCTTTGATGCGCTCAAGGTTAGCGATGCTCATGGGGTTTTTATCCCATGCAGTAACGTCATAGCCGTTTGCCGCCAGGTACAGGCTGTTTCGGCCGTTACCGCAGCCCAGATCTAACGTTTTACCTGGTGCAACCACTTTTGCCGCTTCAACGACATCGGAATGCGTACGGGTTAAATCATATTTTTCAGTAAAGTAGTTTTCGTCGCAAAGGGTCATTATTTATCCTCAGATTTCAGTAATGCAGCACGCTCCGTGCGGATGAGCAGTTTCCCCTGCATCAGCAATGCAAACGTACGTATCAGTAATAATGCAATGATAAAATTGGTAAAAATAAACAGTGGGATAGACAGAGTATGAAAAAATCCTGATTCACTGCCGTGCCCAAGATGCAATCCCGTTGTCGCCAACGCAGACACGCCAAACGAGAAGCTCCAGAATGACGCATTAAATGGCTGTGACAAATACCACGGCATAAGGCGTAGCATGAACAGAAGTTGCAGCAAACCATAGCCGAACAACATTTTGGCTAACGTATCCCCCTCGCCACCGTTGACGCTAAGCCAGGCGCTACAGGCGACCAGCGCGGGTGCCAACTGAATACCAAGTGAAGTCCGTAAAACCGTCGGCAGCTCGCCGCAGCTTCGTAAACGTTGCAGAATCACCGGCTCCAGGCTGAGCCATGAAAATACCCCGGCGCCCAAAAACACCAATCCGGCATCGTTGAACCCAAGTGCACCACAGGCCATGGCGCTGATAAAGTTATTGGCAACTGTCGGCAGATACAGACCCGGGGTGGTGGCCTCTTCCGGATGCTCCCCACGCCACAGCCCTGCCGTTTGCCAGGCGGCGTATGAGAGCTGTATCACCACACCAATGCTGAACAATCCTAACGCCAGCGGTCGATACCACGGTACAAAACCAATCGCGACCAGCATCGTTGTTGCTGGAAACAGACTGACAAAACTGCTCATCACCGGATGACGAATTTCCGCCAGTACGCTGTGCGGAAAACGTAGTAAGCGATTCACAAATGCCAGCGTCAGCAATCCCCAGATGAGCATCGCAAGGATGACTAAGCCATCACCAATCCAGTGGCTCACCGGCCACACCTGGCTGGCGTAACGCCACGCAAATCCCATCCCAATTGTACCCAGTACCATGCCAAAATAACCGGCCGGAAGATTGAGGACCCGTTCACTCTGTTTGTTCTTACTCATTTTGTTTATTTTTTAAAGTATATTTGAAATGCATTTTATGGAATATCTGCCGGTTTAGCCAGTGCAGAAAACTTTGCTACGTTTAACTAAGGTGCGCAACATGGAAATGAGCTATGACCAAATACCGTCTAAGCGATGAATCTCGCTCCTTTAGTTACCAGGATAATGGCAATAAAAAAAGTGTATTACTACGCCAAATCATCGCACTCATTGATTTTAATGATGTTAGATCCGGTACGCTCGGTGGCTGGATTGATGATGAAAGCGTTCTGTCGCAAAGCGGTAATTGCTGGATATACGATGAGAATGCGCTCGCGTTTTCCGGCGCGACGATAACCGGAGACGCCCGTATTACACAGGCAAGCGTGGTCAGAGATGGCGCGCAGATTGGTGATGCCGTCTGGATTGACCGAGCAGAAATCAGCCATAACGCGCAAATACGTGACAACGTCACTATTCAGGATTCTGTTGTTCGCGGTGAGTGCCTCATCTGCGGTGATGCACGCATTGTGTGTGACTCTGAAATCATTGCAGCCAGAGGGTTAACCCGTGAAAGCGACCAGCTCCTGCAAATTTACGAGCGGGCGGCAGTCAGCAATTCACGCGTGGTGCATCAGGCGCAAATCTATGGCGATGCGATGATCAATTATGCCTTTATAGAACATCGGGCTGAAGTTTTTGATTTTGCACGGATAGAAGGCAACGAAGAGAATAATGTCTGGATCTGCGATTGCGCCAAAGTCTATGGGCATGCACGCGTCATCGCCGGAACGGATGAAGACGCCATTCCTACCCTGCGCTACAGCTCGCAGGTGGCGGAACACGCGGTGGTCGAAGGTAACTGCGTGCTGAAACACCACGTGCTGGTTGGGGGGCATGCGCAATTACGTGGCGGACCGCTCCAGCTTGACGGTCACATCCTGATTGAAGGCTATGCCTGTATTCTGGGTGAAGTGCTGATCGAGCATCATATTGAGATAACCGATCAGGCCCAAGTTGAAGCCTTTGATGGCGATGCAATCCATCTGCGCGGGCCAAAAGTGATCAACGGCGAACAACGTATCACGCGCACCCCTATCGCCGGTTTATTCTGAAGAGCCATCAATGATGCGGGCGTAGAGATTCACGTCATGGTAATCGTCATTAAGGAACTCCGCCTGTTGCATACATCCTTCCAGTCGGAAACCATTGCGCAGTGCAACCTGGTTGCTCTCAACGTTATCTACACGACATTTAATCACGAAGCGGCGAATCTCCTGGCGCTGCGCATAATGATGAATCATTGCCTGTAGCGCCTGAGACAGAATGCCTTTGCCCTGGTGCTCTTCACCCAGCCAATAACCAATATAAGCGGCTTTGTTCAGCGGCTCTATCTGGTTAAACGAGATAACGCCAGCCACCTCCCCTTGTTCGAAAATAAGGAACATTTTGGCGTAGCCGCGCTGGTGCAACATCATATTCCCCTGCACGTTCTTACGCGTGTCGTCCTCAGATTCGACAAACTGCGGCCAGTTCAGTGACTGTTGGAGCCAGGTTTTATTTTTAAGCACCAACTGATGCAGAGGGGTGACGTGTTGTTCTTCTACCGCCCGCAGTTCCAGCGCGTCACTAACGATAATTATTTCTGACATGTTTATCTCCTTTGCGATCGTAAACGGGGCATTTCTGACTGGCAGTAGCCGATATTACTCTGTTTAGCACCGAGGATGTCTTATTTTTATGCTGTAACAGCAATCACTTAGAAAGAATCTCTGGCGTGGAACCCGTTACTCTGGTGATCCGGGTATCCCCTCATGGATAGACCGTAATGATGACAATAACACTTTCATTCTATTGCTAAGGAGCAAGCATGGCAGCACCTTTGGGTCGTTTAGCACTTATTCCGCTTTTACTGATTACCGCCTGTCACCAACCTGTTTCCACCACGCAAGCGGGCCCCGTTCCCTTTGCCGTCAATAAGCAACAGGTCGTGGATAATACCACGCTGGAAATTTCCCGTAGTGCGCTGGAATATAACATTCATAAAGTTCAGCAACTGCTGGGAGATAAAACCCGGATGTGCGCCATTCTTAAAGGCGACGCGTATGGCCACGATCTCTCACTGGTAACGCCAGTGATGATGCAAAACGGCGTACAATGTATTGGCATCGCCAGCAACGAGGAGATTAGTACCGTTCGCCAGTCAGGCTATACATCGCAGCTCATGCGCGTGCGTAACGCGACGGAAAAAGAGATGCGCCAGGCGGCGGATTTCGATACCGAAGAGCTTATTGGTAATCTGGATATGGCTAAGCGTCTAAGTGCAATCGCTCAAGAGAAAGGTAAAACTATTCGTATCCATCTGGCGCTGAACTCTGGCGGTATGTCGCGTAACGGTCTGGAAGTCAGTACCGCTGCAGGTCTGGAAGAAGCACGCGCTATTTCCGCATTACCCGGCCTGAAAATTGTCGGCATCATGTCGCATTTCCCGGAAGAAGATGCGGCTGTGGTAAAACGCGATCTGGCCCGTTTCAATACGCAATCAGCCCAGGTACTGAAAATTACCGGGCTTATGCGCGAAGATGTCACCCTGCATGTCGCGAATACGTTCGCTACCCTGGCCGTTCCAGAATCCTGGCTCGACATGGTGCGTGTTGGCGGTATTTTCTATGGCGATACCATCGCCAGCACCGAATACAAACGCGTCATGACGTTTAAATCTGCCATCGCGTCGGTAAACCATTACCCCAAAGGAAACACCGTCGGGTATGACAGAACCTATACCCTTAAACGTGATTCCGTTCTGGCCAATATCCCTACAGGTTATGCCGATGGTTATCGGCGTGTGTTCAGTAATGCGGGGCACGTGCTGATCCGCGGCCAGCGGGTTCCGGTACTGGGTAAAACATCCATGAATACCGTGATCGTCGATGTAACCGATTTGCCGCATGTTGCATCCGGTGATGAAGTGGTGTTGTTCGGTAAACAGGGAAATGCGCAGGTTAGTGCAGAAGAAGTCGAAGAAATTAGCGGCGCGTTGTTCACTGAAATGTCGATCCTCTGGGGGGCGACGAACAAACGCGTGATGGTCGATTAACACCTAAAAACAGGAAGGGCTTCCGTTTCTCGCAGGAAGCCCTTTTACACAGCAAGCGCCGTTCTACTTAGCTCTCACTGACACTCTCTTTTTGCAATATTTTGAGCAGATCTTCCTTCAGGTGGAGTTTCTGTTTCTTAAGACGAACAATGTCCAAACTATACCCCCGACCATCCGAACCTTCCAGTCTGGAGATCTCATGATCAAGGCTGTTGTGTTTTTCGAATAAGGACAGAAAGCGAGGGTTCTCGGATTTCAGTCGGGAAATAAGGTCTCTGTATTCTGGAAACATACTTTCTCCCTGTTAGTGGACAAGAACGTGTATAAGAAATACACACCCACAGAGTACCCATTTGCCATACAGAAAAATGCGAACAGGATCGAGTAAATAGTGTACAGAGTCGTTATGAGGATGAATGCAGATACGGCTCCCCATCAGGAGAGCCGTAAAGGGCGTGATTAACGCATCTCGCGGTCGTCAACGTACTGACGTTTATCCGGCGCTGGCGGGAAGTACTGATACAGCCAGGTTTCGCTGATGGCGTCACCCTGACAACGCAGGAACATACGCATATCTACCGGATCGGTTGAGTCAGAAGTCGGATACCAGTCAAACTGAATGCGATAACCGTCGATAGGCTCCACGTAGAGGATCTCAATCTGTTTCGCTTCACCGCTGGAGAGCGTAATCACCGGTTCAATGCCTTTCGGCGCAGCCGCTTTTAGATCGCCACCAACGAAGTCAACGGCAAAACGACGCGCCCATTTTTCCGGGTAATGCTCGCCCGGTGCCCATCCTTCCGGGAAACCGCCCATGCCTGTCCGGGTCGCCATCACGCGAGCCAACGGTGAACGCACCGGCGGCTGAGCGCTCCAGTACAGGCGATATTTGAATTCCAGCTCATCCCCGGCTTTGATCTTCTTGTCCGGCTGCCAGAAGCAGACAACGTTATCCAGCGTTTCGCCGGTCGTCGGGATCTCCATCAGACCAATGGTCCCCTTGCCCCACTGGTTGCGCGGTTCGACCCACAGGCTTGGGCGCTTGTTATACCAGCCCATGATGTCCTGATAATGGGAGAAGTCGCGATCGAGTTGCAGCAAGCCAAATCCTTTCGGGTTGTTATCGGTATAGGCGTTGAACTGCAGCTTTTGCGGGTTATTCAGCGGACGGCAGATCCACTCGCCATTGCCCCGCCACATCGCCAGACGATCGGAGTCATGGATTTGCGGGTGAATAGTGTCGCACATCCGACGCTCGTTGTTGCCGCAGCTGAACATGCTGGTCATCGGCGCAATGCCGAGCTGCTTGATGTCTTTGCGCGCATAGATGCGGTTTTGTACATCCATAATCACCTGCGTTTTCTCGCAGTGGATCACGAACTTGAATGCGCCGGTTACGCTTGGGCTGTCGAGAAGCGCATACACGGTAAAAGAGGTTGCGCCCGGTTTAACCGTTTCAAACCAGAAAGAGGTGAAATCAGGAAACTCTTCTTTGCTGTCGGTGTAGGTATCTACCGCCAGACCACGAGCCGATAAACCGTACTGATAGGTGTCATCCACGGCGCGGAAATAGCTGGCGCCCAGGAAAGAAACGACATCGCGGCGGGCCAGTTCTGGCGCTTTAAACACGCGGAATCCAGCGAATCCGAGGTCAGTCTGCCCTTCCAATTGTTTGGTATCCACACCCGCGTCGTTGTATTTAAACAGTTCCGGACGGAAGTGAATTTCACGCGCCATATGCGTACTACCATCAACCGAGAACATGCGTACACGGCGACGGAAGCCCATTCCCACGTGGAAGAACTGCGCATCAAGCTGACGATTTTCAACATTGTTCCACAGAGACTGCTCTGCGTCATATTGAATGCTGTTGTAGGCCTGCGGCGTCAGTTTCGCCAGCGTGTCCGGTAACGCGCGCGGTGCGCCGCCCCAGGGCTTCTGTGCTAAGTCATGGGCCATCGATTGCAGAACGGAAAAATCAAAACGTACGGTTTTTCCGTCTGCAATGTCAGACTCTGCCGCAAAGGCGGCGCGGGAAAAGAGTGATGCAATACCACTGGTTCCGCACACGGCGGCCATTGCCATTGAACCTTTAATAAATCGTCTGCGATTCATGCCTGAAAGTGAGTCCTTCTGGTCGTGTAAATGGTCCCGCGCCGGTCAAAATCAGCGGCAAGAGAGTGCACATTTCTGACCGCTCACTCTAGACAAAATTCATTAATAATCCAATTGTTGGTCGCCGATTATCTGTACAAAATCGAAAATATTTTATGTCGATGGGAACAGACCGAATCCCATGTAAATTCCGTTAAAGTAAACCACACCGACGTTTACTTCGCTCTTGAGCCTCCTGATACAGCGCAAACTCATCATAAACCGCGCAACCCAGCGCCTGTTCAAACGCGTCGCGGCTGGAATTTCCGTGGCTGCGAGCCTGTGTTTCATTACCCAAATTGGACTGGAAAATTCCTGCGGCGCTCACCGGTAAAAAATCTTCGTAGGTGATGGGTTGCGCAACCAGCCAGCCCCGTTCAATAAGCGGCTGCGGATCGTCATCAGGGCGAATCGCCTGCCGATGCGCTTCACCCGATGGCGTCAGACGATAGCGGAACCAGGCTAGCCCCTGCTGGCGCAGCAGGAATTCGCTGTCCGGGAAGGCTTTAAACACCTCCTGAAGATGTAGCTGGTGCGTCAGATTGTCTTTCCCCGTTCCCGCTTTATTCAGCAATTCGTCGTACAACGCCCTACCTTTCGGCGTCAGGGCCACGCCGCGCTGTTCGATCTCACCAAAACGTGCCGTGTGAGTGCCGCGCATTTCACCGGCAAACAACACCGGTTCTTCCAGCGCTTTGAAACTGGTCTGACGCAATAAAATGGGCACCTCGCGGCGCGGCGGCCCTTCAATCAGTATTTTCGGTTCAATGCCGCATTCCGGCATCATCGACTGCACCCGGTCAATATCCAGCGTTCGCGGTGTCAGATGGTTGATATGACAACCGGGGAAGCACACTACATCAGCAATCAGCCGGTGTTCGTTATGTAATGCGTGATAGGTCTCTTCATCGACCGTGGCGTGCTGATGCCAGCGGAATGTTTCCAGCGCTTCATGCACAAATTCTTGCGCCTGTTCAGATGTAAAACTGCCCTGCGCATCAAATTCATCCAGCAGTTCGTGGCAACGGTGAGTGAAAATATCGCGTTTCGCGAGGATCTCAGCGGCTTTTTGCCGCAGCACGGCGTTTTCGATTAGTTCGAGCCGTAATAACGAGGTGAATACCCGAAACGGGTTGCGCGATAGCGAGGCATCGTCGATGGGACGAAAGGCTGTAGAATGTACGGGGACGCCCGCCTGGGAGAGATCGTAATAACTCACCGGATACATGCCCATAACGGCAAACATCCGGCGCAGCGTAGAAAGCTCCTGCGCGGTACCCACTCGAATGGCGCCATGACGCTCAACGTTTAGCCGGGCCAGTTCATCCGCATTCGCCAGTTTTTCATGCAGCGTCGGATTATTTTCCAGTACCGCCAGATTCACATCAGCGACAAGTTCCAGCAACGTGCCATACTGCGGGACTTCCTGCTGGTACATTGCTGACATTGCCTGCGAAAATTGTTCCCGAATCTCATCTGCCGTGATGGTGTTCGCCATAATGTCATGCCTCCAGTGAATATTACCTGGAGTGTAGAAAACGCCGCTGACTCCGGTGGGAAGAATTTACAAAGTGTGACCCCGCGTAAACTTCCCACCCATACAAACGATGAACAGTACCTACTGGCGTGGTTTCAAATGACTTTCCAGCCAGGGCAGCATCTGTTTTTTACGGCTAAGCATACCTTCGACCTTGCAAGGCTGCGGGATGTCTGAAAGTTCTGATCCAGCAAACCATAGGCTGGTGTCACCCAGATTGATGTCAGTGAGCATCAGCACGACTAACGCAGCGTTCTTTTCTTCTGCATAGCGCGCCATTTCCTGACGGAGATCGTCCAGCACCGCATCCACCTGTTGCAGCGCATAAAGTTCGAGCTGCGCGACACAGACTGAATGTCCATGGATGGTGAAGGTTTTAATGTCTTTCTGCAAAAGTTCCCGGGCGCTCATCCCTTCCACACTTGTTTTAGCTGACAGCAGGTCGCGACTGAAAGCGTCAAGATCCACTCCGGTTTTTTGGGCCAGCGCATCAACCGCCAGGCGATCGTCAGTGGTCGTCGTTGGTGAACGAAGCGTGACAGTGTCACTCAATACGGCGCCGAGCAGTAAAACAGCCTCAGCTGAAGATAATTGATTGCGTTGATCCTCCGTCATCAGTTGCCACAGCAGGGTTGCGCTACTGCCGACAGGCTTCACCCACACTTCCGGTGGCAGACGGGTGACTAACCCACCAAGTCGGTGATGATCGATAATTCCCACCACGTTACTTTCTGTTAACGATTCCGGTCCCTGGGCCGGCTCGGTGAAATCGACCAGCCAGACATCACGATCGGTCAGTTCAAACGTCAACCGTTCAGGCATCGTCAGCCCCGCATGCTCAAAGATAAACTGCGTTTCGCGGTTAGGCTCGCCCAAACGCCATGCCGTCGCCTGCTGGCCACGTAAACTAAGCCAACGCGCCGTCATTGCGGCGGTGCAGATGGCATCGCTATCGGGATTAAGGTGCCCTATTACATGTATCATTCATCAGTGCCTTGTGAAGAGAAATCGTTCAAAAGTAAACAATCACCAAAGTATAACGACTGGCCACACTCCCTTCCATGATCCCACCACCCAGCAATGCTGTACAAAACATAAGCAAAACAAATCAGTTGTAAGTAAAACATGATAAATGTTAATAATATTTTGCTATCAGGTTATCAAAAACAAACAACTTTACTTGTCACCGATACGGCTCTGTTTTTAACATCGCTTATGGAAAAAAATGTTCTGTTCAATCAGCGCATTCGCTTGCGCCACCTTCATACTTTTGTCGCCGTTGCACAGCAGGGAACGTTGGGGCGCGCGGCTGAGACCCTTAACCTGAGCCAACCGGCTCTCTCCAAAACGCTAAATGAACTGGAGCAACTGACCGGGACCCGGCTCTTTGAGCGTGGCCGCCTTGGCGCGCAGTTAACGCTGCCCGGAGAACAGTTTCTTACCCACGCGGTAAGAGTGCTGGATGCGCTCAACACCGCCGGACAAGCGTTAAATCAGCGCGAAGAGTCGCAGACTGATGTCGTACGGATCGGGGCCTTACCCACCGCGGCACTGGGCATTCTGCCTGCGGTAATTGGTCCTTTCCACAAGCAGCAAATGGAGACCACGCTACAGGTCGCCACCATGAGCAATCCGATGATTCTGGCAGGTTTAAAATCCGGGGAAATCGATCTTGGCATTGGTCGCATGGCCGATCCGGAATTAATGGTCGGTCTGAACTATGAATTGTTGTTTCTGGAATCACTTAAACTGGTCGTGCGCCCTAACCATCCGCTGTTGCAGGAAACCATCACGTTAAGTCGGGTAATGGAGTGGCCGGTGGTGGTTTCGCCAAAAGGAACCGCGCCTCGCCAGCACGCAGAAGCATTGTTGCAAAGTCAGGGTTGTAAAATGCCGCCAGGCTGCATTGAAACGCTATCAGCATCGCTTTCCCGCCAGCTGACGGTTGATTACGACTATGTGTGGTTTGTCCCTTCAGGCGCGGTTAGAGAGGATTTACGCCAGGCGACGCTGGTGTCGTTGCCGATACCTACCCACGGTGCGGGTGAACCCATCGGTATTCTTACCCGTGTCGATGTGCAACTCTCTCAGGCCGCGCAGATCCTTATCGCCGCAATACGCAAAACCGTACCGTTTTGATGCCAAATATTAAGGGACCATCAGGTCCCTTAATTTATTGTTAAAACGTTTCCCAGTTATCGCCACTGGCCGTTGCCGTCTGCGGACGCGATTGGTCAGGCGTAGTGCTTACGGGAGGGCGTTTAATTGCACTCGTTCCCGTTAAGCGAAATGTACCTACGGCTTCCGTTAAGCGCGCCGCCTGCTCTTCGAGAGAGGCCGCCGCAGCCGATGCTTCTTCAACCAGCGAGGCATTTTGCTGCGTAACCTTATCCATTTCTGATATCGCCTGGCTCACCTGTACGATACCCCGGCTCTGCTCATCAGAAGCCGCCGCGATTTCCAGCATGATATCGGTCACGCGTTTTACCGCGTCGACAATATCCGTCATCGTATTGCCCGCCGCAACGACTTCTCCGGAGCCCTGGTCAATCAGTCGGACCGATTCGCTGATCAATCCTTCAATCTCTTTTGCCGCCTGAGCGCTGCGGCTTGCCAACGTACGGACTTCACTGGCGACCACGGCAAATCCACGCCCCTGCTCTCCTGCCCGCGCCGCCTCAACCGCAGCGTTCAGTGCCAGGATATTGGTCTGGAAAGCAATGCTATTAATCACGGCTGTGATTTCGGAGATTTTCTTCGAACTCGTTGAGATATTACCCATGGTTTTCACCACGCCAGAAACCATCTGACCGCCCCGGCTGGCCTTACCGGACGCATCTTCCGCCAGCTTGCTTGCGTGATGCGCGTTGTCGGCGTTTTGCTTCACCGTGGCCGTCAGCTCTTCCATGCTGGCTGCCGTTTGTTCAATCGCTGCGGCCTGTTGTTCAGTACGTGAAGACAGATCGGTATTACCCGCCGAAATCTCGCTGGTACCGCGGTAGATTTCTTCCGCGCCCTGACGTACCGTGCCCACCGTTTTCCCCAACGATCGTTGCATTGTCTGTAGGTGACGGCTCAGACGGCCAATTTCGCTACGCCCGGTCGGTTCATCTTGCATCGTCAGATCGCCCGCGGAAATTTGCTCAATACGCTTGGCCGCGCGTAGCAGAGGGTGAATGACCGTGCGGCGCAGAACAATGAACGTCATTACGGTCAGCGCCAGCGCCAGGACAAATGCGCCCAGCATAAAAGCCATACCAAGCTGTGTCCGTTGGTGCGCCAGCTCTCCTAACTGAATCGCCCTGGCGGTGCGGATGTCGATCGCTTTCAACAATACTTTGTTGTAAGCAGTATCCAGCGATCTGGCATGTTCGTTTTCATGGTTGATAATGGCTTCAAACATACCGTTTCTGGCGTACTTCAACATGGGCTGTAAACCGTCGGTATAGGCTTTGAAGCTGGCGCTCAGTTCAGCATCTAGCGCTTCATCAGCAGACGTTTTTACCGCACGCGACATATACGCGTTAAAACCGTCCTGCGATTGCTTAATACGTTTTTCTGCCTCGGCGATATTCGCCTTCATATCATCCATTTCGGCGATACGGCTCGCCGCGCCTGCGTGGATCATGTTGATACGCGCGGTGCGTAAGTGGTTAGAGCTGTTAGATAACCCCATCCTGACCTGAATCTCATCGGTCACGTCGCGCTGATCGCGATCGGCCTGCATAAGAAAATAGCTTGCCAGCCCAGAACTTAGGGCGAACAGCAGGAGAATGCCACCGAGAATGGAGGAAAACAGCGGAACCAGCCGGATTTGATGCAGAAAGCCCAGTTTATGCTGGGCTTGCATCGATGTAGTGTTGTCCATGACCGTCGACTCTCTTGTAGGGTTTATGCGTGAAAACACGCCCGTTAGATAGTCATCGGCAATCCGGGAAGTTTACTTACCGTGAAAAGCGCCGGATTCGTCACACTTTCACAACATAATTCTAAAAAATTCAGGAAAGTGCCAGCGGTTAAATCCGCTGGCCAATGAATCAGTTATCGCCAAAGTGGATAACGGTACGGATGGACTTACCCTGATGCATTAAATCGAACGCTTCGTTAATCTGCTCCAGCGGTAAACGGTGGGTAATAAAGGGATCCAACTGAATTTTCCCACTCATTGCTTCTTCAACCATGCCTGGAAGCTGAGTACGCCCTTTCACACCGCCAAACGCGGAACCGCGCCAGACACGCCCGGTAACCAGCTGGAACGGACGAGTTTTGATCTCTTGCCCTGCTCCCGCCACGCCAATGATGATGCTTTCGCCCCATCCTTTATGGCAACATTCCAGTGCCGCGCGCATCACGTTAACGTTGCCGATACATTCAAAGCTAAAATCCACGCCGCCGTCGGTCAGCTCAACGATCACATCCTGAATCGGTTTGTCGTAATCCTTTGGGTTGATGAAATCGGTCGCGCCCATTTCACCTGCCAGCTTAAATTTTTCCGGATTGGTATCAACGGCCAGAATACGCCCGGCTTTCGCCTGCACCGCGCCCTGAATTACCGCCAGACCAATACCGCCCAGACCAAATACGGCGACGGTGTCGCCTTCTTTCACTTTTGCGGTGTTATGGACTGCTCCGATACCGGTGGTCACGCCACAACCCAGCAGACACACTTTGTCCAGCGGGGCCTGCGGGTTAACCTTCGCCAGAGAGATCTCCGCGCAAACGGTGTATTCGCTGAAGGTGCTGGTGCCCATATAGTGATAAATCGGCTCACCGTTATACGAGAAGCGCGTTGTGCCATCCGGCATCAGACCTTTGCCCTGGGTCGCACGTACGGCCTGACACAAGTTGGTTTTACCCGATTTACAGAACTTACACTCGCCGCACTCTGCGGTGTACAGCGGGATCACATGATCGCCCGGTTTCAGACTGGTGACACCTTCGCCTACTTCAACCACAATGCCGCCACCTTCATGGCCAAGTACCACCGGGAATACGCCTTCCGGATCGTCGCCAGAGAGCGTAAAGGCGTCGGTGTGGCACACGCCGGTATGGGTAATTTTAACCAGCACTTCACCTTTCTTTGGCGGTGCGACGTCGATTTCGACAATTTTTAACGGTTGGCCGGGGCCGAATGCAACTGCTGCACGTGATTTCATTTGTCTCTTCCCATTATTGCGAGGTGATGATGTTATTTTAGATAAGCACGCAGAAGATGGCCGATTTCAGCCATGCGCACGGCACGCTGGTCTGGCGTTGTTTCTCCGCTGACCAGCTCGTCTTTCAGATGGCTCTCAACCATTTCGCCCATCAGGCCATTGGATGCACCGCGCACGGCGGCAATTTGCTGCAGGATTGCCAGACACGGTTCGCCAGATTCCAGTGCACGCTCAAGCGCATCAACTTGACCGCGAATACGGCGTACACGGGTGAGAATGCGTTTCTTGTCTTCAGGTGAATGCGGCATACGCCCTCCGGATACTATAGGGGGGTATACTATCAGATTTGTTATTTCATTGTAAAATATAAGACTTATTTAATATCAGTAGCTTAGATTAAGCTGTTATCGGATATATGCGGACACCCGTTTACTATCGCCTGCACAGGCAAACGGAACCCCGGTTTATATCCACAGCGCTATGTGGGTATGAATGACTGTCGCCAGTTCCCGCTGGCGGCGGTCAACCACCTTCTAATAGTCACTACGCTGCGATGGAGCTGGGTGCTGATTACTGGCAATAAAAAACCGCCCAAGGCCGGCTGATTTTGATGTGTAACGGTTTAGCTAATTGGTTGATGATTAGTGTCTAATATCATTTCCCAAATATTGAAATTCTCTTCAGTACATCTGGCCATAAGATAAAGCTGTCGCCCTGGCTGTGCGAAATTACCAATACGATACTCGATCTGTTCACCACCTGATTAGACACAAAAATTTCTTTCATCCGAAGGTTGTGCTGCGCCCCTTTTATTTTACGCTCGCTAATTTAACGACGGACCTTCGTTAACCACTTCGGCTCCCCCCCCTTTTTCATTACCTAAATATATAATTCCATGTTTTATGACTTAATTAACTTCATATTTATTCTTGATGATGATTAACATCACTTAATGATAACTTACAAAAACAATTAAATTTAAAGCGTAATGTTTTATTGTGGGCTTTTTTATTAATACAAGGAAACGTTATGAGCTGGAATAAAGATGCTGCCGTTAATTACGCACGAAATCACGCAGGAAGTGCCAGTCAACATAGATGCGCTCATTTTGTCTCTAATGCCGTACGCGCTGGCGGCGCTAGACTCATCAATACAAACTATGCAAAAGATATGGCGTTTAACCTACGTGCAGCAGGCTTTCGAGCTGTTTATGGCGCCCCAATGAAAGGCGATGTTGCTGTAATACAACCGATCGCTGGCCATCCGGCGGGACATGCTTGCATTTACGGCGGTGATGGCACCTGGTATTCAGATTATAAACAAAACAGCATGTACCCTGGCAATAATTGGGCATCTGCGGCACCGTCTTATCAATTATTCAGGCACAATTGATATGAAATTATTAATATTTACCAGCCTACTAATCTGCACTTCCGCGTTCGCGACTGTTTCCCCTACTGGCCCAGAGGCAGCAGCATTGAAGTTTAATCACTGGTATATTGCACAATTGTTAAAAGAGAAAAATCCTTTAACGGATTACGCTGGACTTAAACCTTACGTCACTACCAGCACGATTGCCGCATTGAAAAAATCTAATGCGGCTGACCCCAATACCGAAGACGTACCGGACTCTGATATGTTTATCAAAGCCCAGGATTATAGTGAAGACTGGCGGCAGATCGAGATTGTGTCGTCAGATTATGATCCCGTGTGTATGCAAGTTTATGTGTCGTTTGGAACGAAAAAAGCACATACCGTTATCGACTGTATGGTGCAGGAAGGCGGGGCCTGGAAAGTTCAATCTGTAGCCAGACAGGATATCTTGCCGAACATCAGTCTAAAGTAATCTATGTAAAGCCCGTTAATTCGTACGGGCTTCATTCCCCTTAATTATTTTTTCGTTGCGCTATAAGCTTGCGCAAATCGATACCAAACCGTTTTTTAATACCCCGAAGATAACTTCCTTCAGCCCCTTATAACCGAGCATACCCAACACAAACACGATCTCATTGTGTGTAAATGTGACCTCGCCAACTTGCGGGATAGTGAACGTTACGTTTGGGAGGTGAGCTGCTGCAAACATCATGATCACTGCCCCGATCAGGACGTCACCGCAACATTCACGGAACTTTCCACCCCAATGAAAAAACCGAACGATAACGCCCAGGGCAACCAGGATTACTAATTTATGGTTCACCGCAGCAGATTTATCAATACCTCATCACAGGCCATCGCGAGGGAACGGATATTATTCAGCATTTCAAGGAGTACGGCAGCAGAGAAACGCAGCATCACAAGTTTGTATTACTGCCAGGACTAAAAAAAATTGTTTTTTTATCACATTAATTTGAACAACACACGGATGGGTTTTAATTGTGTAAGATGCTCCCAAAGATTATGTAAATTAATAAGACCTGCCTGAGCTAATATTGCTATCGTGATCATCAATGTGGACGCGGTAATCACAAGCATCAAACGACTAATATTTTTCTGGATCCTGATCTGCTGCTTTTCCCGTTTATCTTCAGATTCCCATGAAACAATTGTTGAAATAGCCTTGCCTTGTATATAATATTTTTCATCACTAAATCTGACATCTTCTGTAATTACAAGTGACTGGAGAAGCAGAAAGACCTTCCTCCTGAAATCTTCATTCTTGATATGTTTATACCAAAGCGTCCCGTACAATAGATCAATAACCTCATCACATGTTACTCCAGTGTGAGTTTTCTCTAGCGATTGATGTACATATTCGTTCACCAGCATCTGTAGCAACATTATACGATCAAGTCCACTCAACGCCTTGTTACTGGCGAATGAAGAAAAGAGATTGCTTTTTGCTCTCGTCAGAGCATTTTTTGCATAAGCAATACGTGTGAAATAATTTATTGCAAAAAGAAAAATCGAATCAAACCTTAATGGACCTTGCTTTCTCCAATGAATAATCTCAACATTCATTTTTTCAATATCATTGAGTTGAAGGTTTATTTTCTCCATATAGGCGTGCTGATCAGCATGCCATTTTTCAAGCACAACATTTTTGCCTCTTAGGCTCACAAGCTGATATTTTTCTTGTTTTACATCCGAAAAATAAACACCATAGTAATTATATACTTGATCATCCACATGATTTTTCAGAGTAAACCGTGGCAGAAAATAACGCCATAATCTACCTTTAGCTCTCGAAACTAAGGATTCTATGAACATGATTACGCTCTAACATCTTTAATTTGTCACAGTTAATGATAGTTCACTGTACGAATAAAAAAGCCCTCCCCATTCGATAATGTGGAGGGCTTTTGTACACCGATTTAGTGCTTATCAGTGATCTCAACAACGACATGGCGATCTGGAGCAAGGCAATTAATCAGCTGCTGTCCGGTCTGCCCATCACAACTGGATCCCGTGACAGAATCACTCGAACCATGTCCTTGTGCAGTAATATTTGCAGCTGGCATGCCTAACGCGACTAATTCATCGGCAACAGCCTGCGCGCGCTGGGCTGACAGTTGCTGGTTATAATCTGCGGCTCCGGTGCGATCGCTATAGCCAATAACAACGGTCGCTTTGTCTTTGGCCGGTTGCAGACCGGGATTTCGGTATAACTGCGCAATCGCCGCTTTCCCTTCTGGGGTTAATGCTGCTGAATCATAACCAAACATCACATCAGATTTTAAGTTAAAACGCTGAGTTTCAGGCGCAGGAGTTGCGGCAACAGCCGGTGCAGGCGTAACCTCCGCGTCGTCATGCTGGCCAAAGCGATATGACAACCCAGCGGTAACGGAACTAACATCACTTGATACGCCAATCTGGTTTTCATTACCCACATTGCTCACCCATTGATATTCCACGCGGCCAGCCCAGTTCTTGTTAAAGGCATATTCCGTACCAACAGCCACAACCGGACGCACACCAGTATCAAAGCGGTTATTGCCTTTAATATCTGACTCCGCGCGATATCCCATTGCCCCTGCACGACCGTAGAGATCCCAATCATCAGTCAAACCATAACTTGCTTTCAGCGATAATTGCAGACCCTGGCTTTTCATTTGAGAACCTGAAGAACCATTTTTACCGTTGAATTGCATATTACCTAAATAATCATAGCCGCCTTCAACTGCCAGCCATGGAGTAATCTGGTAGCCTGTAAATACCCCGCCACCGACGTTATCGCTATCAAAACCAACATCACCATATTTATTACCATTGGCCCCCGTTTGCTGGCTTGCGCTGGTATCAAAGTAATGTGACCAACCAAATTTCCCACCAGCATACCAGGTTCCCGCATCCGCTGCGGCAAATGCCGTAGTCGCGGTCAGCGCATTTGCAATAATGAGTGTAATAAGCGTCTTTTTCATAAATTTCCTATTATAGACTTGCCGTTTGTCAGTTAGTTATCTGTTAGTCGGCGCTACAATAAGATTTTTAATGAAGGCTGATAATCGTTTTTTTATTTATTTCTGGACAGTTTTATAATCGCTCTGGACGCTTATTTACGATAACAATGACTATCCCACCCGCAGTAAATCGCTATATCTCGTTGTATAACGCGGTGAAAGCATATCTCGCTTCATTGCCCACGGTTGTTGTATACCTTGTCCGGCAAAATAGAGTGTTCCTTTACCCTTTTCAGCATTGAGTGTATCCAGAACGGCCATCAGCTTATCGCTGTTATGCCGTGGGGCGTTGTCATCAAACAGATTCAACTGCGCAACGCCAGAACTAAAAAAATCGCCCAGCATGACCCCTGCTTTTTGATAACGCAGCCCCTCCCGCCATATTGCGTCCAGGCTACGTGTGGCCGCCCTTATAATTTCCCGACTATCCTGGGTTGGTGTCAGCAGTTTTATCGATGCGCTGTTACCGTAATACGGTTCATTCAGGGAAAATGGGCTGGTTTTGATAAACGTAGAGATAAACCGGCAGAACTGGTGCTCTCTGCGTAATTTTTCCGCAGCACGTGCAGCATAGGTACAAATAGCCTCTCTCATCGCATTGTAATCCGTGAGTTTTTCACCAAACGATCTTGAACAAATGATCTCCTGCTTAACTGGCGCAAACTCTTCCAACGCCAGGCACGGTTCACCGCGCAATTCCCGCACAGTGCGCTCAAGCACGACGTTGAAATGTTTGCGGATAAAGCGAATATCGGTATCCGCCAGGTCGCAGACCGTTTTAATACCCATGGCGTCCAGTTTTTTACTGATACGGCGTCCGACACCCCAGACTTCATCAACCGGGAGCGCAGCCATCAGCTTACGCTGACGCTCAATATTCGAGAGATCCACCACCCCGCCAGTCTGTTCCTGCCACTTTTTGGCAGCATGGTTCGCCAGCTTGGCCAGGGTTTTGGTCTGGGCGATACCGACCCCAACCGTGAGGCGTGTTTTCTGTAAAATGGTTTCTCTGATTTCACGACCAAAATCTGTAAGATCCCTGCAGTTTCGCACGCCGGTTAAATCACAAAAGGCTTCATCGATACTGTACATTTCCACGCGCGGAGACAGCGCCTCCAGAATCGACATTACCCTGCTGCTCATATCCGCATACAGCTCGTAGTTCGAACTAAAGCAGAACACGCCGCAGCGCCTGAACAGATCTTTCTGTTTGAAGTATGGTGCTCCCATATTGACGCCAAGCGCCTTCGCTTCCGCGCTGCTGGCAATGACACAACCATCATTATTTGAAAGAACAACAACGGGTTTACCTTTCAGGTCCGGTCGGAATGCCGATTCACAACTGGCATAAAACGAATTAACATCCACCAGCGCAAACATAATCAGCCCGCGGATTTAATGATAAATGTCACCACACCAAATATATCCAGTGTGTCCTCGCTGCCGATCATGATCGGCGCGTAGGCGCTGTTCTCTGGCTTCAACATCACCACCGGATGCAATTGCAGGCGCTTAACGGTGAATTCGCCTTCAATAGCAGCAATCACAATGTCTCCGTGGGCCGCTTTTCTGGCACTGTCGACTACCAGCAAGTCGCCAGCACCGATCCCTGCCCCCATCATGGAGTCGCCAGACGATTTAACAAAATAGGTTGCGCTGGGATGCTGCACCAACAGGTCGTTAAGATCGATACGTTTCTCAACGTAATCCTGCGCCGGAGAAGGAAAACCGCAGGGCACGAGATCGCTAAATAGCGGGAATTGTTTGATTTCGCGATGTTCTACTGGCTGGAAAAACAACATAATAATCTGCCTCTCATGTAACTGTATTTATATACAGTAGTTTTAATGAGGACAGTGATCAAGTGACAGACGTGGCGAACTGAGCGTTGTTTAATCATCTTGCCGGTAAGCGTTTATGCTATCTGGAAAAATAATTTTCGGTTTTATTCCACAGAAGAAAGTACAAATTTTCGCGACATGTACTCAGCCGGAATGATAACGACTACGGCGCCCTGAAAGCGCGTATAGTGGCGTACTAAAATCATTAAAACGGACACATTATGACCACCGCAGGGAAAAGTCATCCGCTGGCCATTGGCGGCCTCATCACCTTAACGCTCATCTGGAGCTACAGCTGGATCGCGATGAAACAGGTCACGCACTACATCGGCGCGTTCGACTTCACCGCACTACGCTGTTCTTTTGGCGCATTATTGTTATTCATCGTTCTGTTACTGCGTGGCCGAGGAATGCGCCCGACACCTTTCGGCTATACGTTAGCGATCGCCTTACTACAAACATGCGGCATGGTTGGATTATCACAATGGGCGCTAGTCAGCGGCGGCGCAGGTAAAGTAGCCATACTGAGTTATACCATGCCATTCTGGGTGGTGATTATGGCCGCCATTTTCCTCGGTGAACGCATGCGGCGTTTACAGTATTTCGCCATTGCCGTGGCAGCTGCGGGATTATTGCTGGTTTTACAGCCATGGCAACTGAACTTTGCCTCAATGCAGAGCGCGCTACTGGCGATCCTTTCTGGGATCAGTTGGGGGGCCAGCGCGATTGTCGCCAAGCGAATGTATACCCGCCATCCGAATATCGATCTGTTAGCGCTGACCGCATGGCAGATGCTGTATGCCGCGCTGGTGATGAGCCTGGTGGCCTGGCTGGTTCCACAGCGAGATCCAGACTGGCAACCTGTCGTTTTCTGGGCATTAGCTTATAGCGCCGTGCTGGCGACGGCGCTGGCATGGAGTTTATGGCTGTTTGTGTTGCGTAACTTACCAGCCAGTATTGCCAGCTTAAGTACGCTGGCGGTACCTGTCTGTGGCGTTCTGTTTTCCTGGTGGTTGCTGGGTGAAGAGCCTGGCGTTGTTGAAGGTTGCGGTATTGTGCTGATTGTTGTTGCGCTGGCTATCGTCAGCCTGAAAAAACGCGTCTCCCAGGTTCAAAGCGTACGAAAAGCACCATCCTGCGAAAATTAATCGGCTAAAAAAATGCCCCGCATTTGCGGGGCGTTACCTCAGGAGCGTTTACGCGGCATCATGCGCAATAGCGTATTATCCTTCCAGAAATAGTGATGCATCAGGGCGGCAACGGCATGCAGACCAATAACAAAATAACCCAGGTTTGCCAGCGTCACGTGCCAGGACTTCAGCATATCCACTAAATCAAAGTTAGCCTCTGCCGCATGCGGCATAACGATGCCGAATGCAATCCACGGATTACCCCGGTTGTACATCATCACCAGCCCAATAATAGGCAGTACAATAAACAACAGATAGATAACCAGATGCCCCAGATGCGCCATGCCGGTCATCATTGGCTTTGGTTTTGGCACAATCGGCGGTGCCGGATATTTCAGCCTGACCAGCAGACGCGCCACCATCAGCGTTAATATCGTGATACCACAGGATACGTGCACCATGTTGAATAAGGGACGATAGCTGCGCGGGAAAAATCCGCGAAACTCCATGGCGCTATAGGCCACAATAACTAACAAAAAGACCAGCCAGTGAATACCGATTTGCAGGCCAGAATACTTATTCCCCATAACACTTCCTGAATAAAAACAATAATGCGTCAACATAACGGGCTTTTGTTAAAAATTCATTAACTTTTGTTCACCCATTTTCAGTCGCTTACGCTTAACCGCAAGAACCGCTATTGCCGAGGATGCCTGTCTGGACTAAGCCTGGTAAGGAAAATATGTCGTACCGCCTCATCCTGACAGGAGAAAACCATGAGTAAAATTGGCATTAACGGTTTTGGTCGTATCGGTCGTCTGGTATTGCGTCGGCTACTGGAAGTCAAAAGCAACGTGGAGGTTGTGGCCATTAATGACCTCACCTCGCCCAAAATTCTCGCCTATCTGTTAAAGCACGATTCAAACTACGGCCCGTTTCCCTGGAGCATCGACTTTACCGAAGACGCGCTGATTGTCGACGGTAAAAAAATCGCAGTCTACGCAGAAAAAGAGGCCAAAAATATCCCGTGGAAAACCACTGGCGCTGAGATAATCATCGAATGCACCGGTTTTTATACCTCGACAGAAAAAGCCAACGCACACCTGGATGCAGGTGCCAAAAAAGTGCTGATATCCGCCCCGGCTGGCGACATGAAGACCATTGTCTTTAACGTCAACGACGACACAATGGATGCGAACGATCGGATTATCTCGGTCGCATCGTGCACCACCAACTGCCTGGCACCGATGGCGAAAGCGCTGCACGATAGCTTCGGTATTCAGCTTGGCACTATGACCACCATCCACGCCTACACGGGAACGCAGTCGCTGGTTGATGGTCCACGCGGGAAAGATCTGCGCGCCTCGCGGGCAGCAGCAGAGAACATCATTCCCCATACCACTGGTGCCGCCAAGGCCATTGGTCTGGTTATTCCGGCGTTGAGCGGAAAATTAAAAGGCCATGCCCAGCGTGTTCCGGTGAAAACAGGATCTGTCACGGAACTGGTATCGATATTGGGGAAAAAAGTCACTGCTGAAGAGGTCAACAACGCGCTGAAAAAAGCCACGCAAAATAATGAGTCGTTTGGTTATACCGACGAGGAAATCGTCTCGTCAGATGTCATTGGCTCGCATTTCGGTTCGGTATTTGATTCAACACAAACCGAGATTACCGAAGTTGGCGATCTGCAGCTGGTAAAAACCGTCGCCTGGTACGATAACGAATACGGTTTTGTCACCCAGCTTATTCGTACGCTGGATAAATTTATCAAGCTCTAATGTTCTGGCGGAGGCCTGCCTCCGCCCTCTTTCATTTCCCGCGAATTCAATACGTTGTGAGTCTCTCCCCGTTTTCGATTCACTGACTGTGCTATAGCTAACCTTTGCCACTGAGGGAGCATAGTAATGGAAGCACTGAGTCGTGAAACGTTAGAAAACATGATGGAGCAAGCCGTTGCCCACGCAACCACCGTCTCATTCTGGCCGCAGAGTGAAGCCCCCGGAGCAAAAAACAGCGATGCGGTGTTTACGCCTGAACCCCGACATACAGGAACATCTCAGTATGATCGTGCGGTCACCGGTATTCGTGCCCCGGAAATTACCGTTTATGCCCCCGAAAAACCTAACGGCGTAGGGATCCTTGTTACACCGGGAGGTTCTTACCGTCGCGTGGTGATGGATAAAGAAGGCAGCGTACTGGCACCATTCTTTAACGCCCGCGGTTATACCCTGTTTGTGATGACCTACCGCATGCCGGGTGATGGCCATGAGGAAGGTGCAAACGCGCCGCTGGCCGATGCCCAGCGCGCCATGCGCTACATTCGCGCCAACGCCCATGAATGGAAAATTAACCCTGATCGTATCGGTGTGTTGGGCTTTTCTTCCGGTGGTCACGTGGCCGCCAGCCTGGGAACCCGGTTTGCCGAACCGGTTTATACACCGATTGATAGCATAGACGAGCAACCAACGCGTCCTGCGTTCATGGCGTTGGTCTACCCGGTGATTACTCTGCGTGAAGACATCGGCCACCCGGGCTCTCGTCTTGAGCTGGTTGGCGCTACGCCCGAAAAGGAAGATCTGCGCCACTATTCTCTGGAAGAGCGAGTGGATAGCACAACGCCGCCGACGTTCCTGCTACACGCCATCGACGATCCGGCGGTGAAAGTAGAAAACAGCCTAGTTTTCTTTAATTCTCTACGTGGGCTGGGTGTTCCGGTCGAAATGCATCTGTTTGAACGCGGTAAGCACGGGTTTGGTATTCGCGATGCGCAAGGGTTACCGCTGGCCATCTGGCCGGAAATGATGATGAACTGGATCGCCACCAAAATGTGAGAATTGCGCCGGGTGGCGTACAGGCTCACCCGGCGAAAAACTTAAGACTGCAAATACACTACCTGTGTTTGCAGGTATTCATTCAGACCGTGTTTACCATCTGCCCCGCCAATCCCGGACTTGCGCCAGCCAGCGTGGAAGCCCTGCATCGCCTCGAAGTTTTCGCGATTAATATAGGTTTCGCCAAACTTCAGCCCCTTAATCGCCTTCATTGCCGTATTCAGATTCTGCGTATAGATCGATGAGGTCAGTCCGTAGTCGCTGTCATTGGCCATCGTCAGCGCCTGTTCCAGCGTATCAAATGCCACCACCGGCAGCACCGGACCAAACGTCTCCTCGTGCATAATCGCCATATCCTGGCGCACGTCTAACAGTAACGTCGGCGGATAGTAATAACCTTTACCGGCAACGGCTTTACCACCCAGCACCACACGGGCGCCTTCCTGCACCGCTCGCTCGACTTTTTGCTCTACACGCGCCAGCGCAGCGGCATTAATCAGCGGCCCCATCGCAATGTCATTGCGTTCGGCCGGATTGCCAAACTGCACGGCTTTCATCGCCTCACCCAGACGATTAACGAACTGGTCATAGATACCTTTCTGAACGTATACGCGCTCTGCACAGTTGCATACCTGTCCGGTATTGATCACCCGCGAGTCAACAATAGCCTTCACCGCCAGCTCAAGGTCAGCATCGTCCATCACGATAGCTGGAGCTTTACCACCCAACTCCAGACAAACTTTGGTGATGTTTTTGGCCGCTGCGGCCATAATTTTCTCACCCGCACCGACGCTACCGGTCATACTCACCATGGCGACCTTCGGGTTTCCGGCCAGCTCCTGCCCGACCGTTTCACCGCGTCCCAGCACCAGGTTAAAGACCCCGCGCGGTAAACCAATGTCATCAACAATTTTGGCAAAGGCGATGGCGTTATTCGGTGTGAATTCACTCGGCTTAACGACGATGGTATTTCCCGTCAGCAAGGCGGGAGCCAGTTTGCGGGCAATCAGGAAAAACGGGAAGTTCCACGGCAGAATGCCCGTCGTCACGCCCAGTGCACGCTTAAACAGCAGGATATTCTCACCCGGACGATCGCTTTGCAGGATCTCGCCTTCATAGCGACGCGCCCACTCCGCCATGTAATCGATATAGTCGGCGGTAAACGCGACTTCAACGTCAGCCAGTTGTTGAATTTTTCCACCTTCCGCCACAATCAACGCGCTGATTTCATCGGCTCGCTGGCGGATACCTGCAGAAATTTTGCGTAACCAGTTTGCCCGTTCAATGGCAGGCAACGCTTCCCAATGCGGCTGAGCGCGATCCGTGGCATCGATCGCTTTACGCGCATCTTCGGCACGCCCATCGGGAATTCGCGAGATAATCTCTTCCGTGGCCGGATTGACGACATCAATCCAGGCGTCATCGTGCCAGGTCACAAACTGCCCATCGATATACATAGGATGTTGTACGGGTACTGACATGCGGCTCTCCTGTGACTGATTTGTTTTTAACAAGTAAAACTATTGTTAATTAATATCAATCATGCATGACGCATTATCGCTGGAGTGGCGGTTCTGTGAACTGCTTCATAAAAGCGTCTGGAAAAGTAAGAATAAAGAGAAAAACCAGGTGGGATTTCTGCCCGTTTACCGTAAAACGCCGACAAACGGGCAGCAAGAATTACAGAGAACGGCTCTCCAGTAAGTCGGTCAACGCGGTATCATTTTTTAGCTGCTGCCAGGCTTGCTCGACGTCCTGGGGTATATCAACATGTACGATAAAATCGTGTCCACAGGGCCCGTAGCCGGTTGCATCATCACGCAGGCGCGGAAGTTCACCGGTAATGAGAGAAAGGTAGCGTTCTACCGACCACAGACCTTCTGCGGCAGGCACAAAATCCACGCCGTTGTGCTGTTGGGCCAGTTCAGGAATGAAACCAGGGAAACTCAACCAGCGCGGCGCATGCGACTCATCGCGGGTGACGCGCTGAAACGTGGCCATTGTGCGGCGTTGCATAGTGGGATCCTGCACCACTATGACGGTATGAATACTTTCTGCCGCCTGATTCAGTAATGCACAGCTAAACCGGGCATTCTCACCGCAGTTTGTCGACTGATCTTCCACCCAAATTTTCTCACCCGGAATTTGCCAGAACTGGTGAGCAATATCGGCAAGGATCGCCGCTTCCGCGCGTCCGGTAGTACGAATGATGTTATAACGCGGATGCTGGGCAATCGCATCATACAGAAAGCGCGTGGAATGACCGATACCACCGCTAATCAGCAAGGGAACCTGTTGCTCTTTCGCGATCCGACAGGCGGCGTCGATGGTCGGAATAACCGCGTTCCCTGCCAGAATCACGCAATCTGACTGAACGGTGATATTCCCCGTAAAATCATTCTGCGCCAGCCATCGCCCTACGGTATTGATAGCCGCAAGGGTGGTTGCGGAAAGTGTCGGAAACTGATTCATATTGATGACTCCTGGTGTTTATCTTTACCGGGTACAGATGCCGGATGGCGGCTACACCTCATCCGGCCTACGGCCCTGCACCGATTTATCCCGAAATCTGCTCCATCGCCTGCAGAATACGTTTATCGGAGATCGGATACGGCGTACCAAACTGCTGGGCAAAATAGCTGACGCGCAGCTCTTCTATCATCCAGCGGATCTCTTTGACATCGGCATCTTGACGGCGCGCGGGAGGCAGTTTATTGAACCACTGCTGCCAGGCCTGCTGCACACTGTCCACTTTCAGCATCTGTGCACGGTCACGGTGCGGATCGATAGCCAGTTTTTCCAGACGTTTTTCAATAGCCTGCAAATAACGCAACGTATCGCCCAGACGTTTGAAACCATTGCCGGTAACAAACCCGCGATACACCAGTCCGCCCATTTGCGATTTGATATCCGCGAGACCCAGCGCCATGGTCATATCCACGCGCCCTTTCAGACGTTTGTTGATATTAAACACTGCGGTCAGGATCTGTTCGACCTGCTTCGCAATCTCCACCACCGTATCGTTCAGTTCAGCCCGCACTTTCTCATGCAGCGCGGTAAAGCCTTCTTCAGTCCACACCGGGCCACCGTTGGCGTCAATTAACTGATCCACACCGCAGGAGATACAGTCGTCAATCAAATCCAGAACTTTACCGTATGGGTTAAAGTACAGCCCCAGCTTGGCTTTATTGGGCAGCTTCTCGTGCAAATATTTGATTGGCGAAGGAATATTCAGCAGCAACAGGCGGCGTAAACCGCACCACATCGCCTGCTGTTGTTCCAACGGATTATCAAACAGTTTGATGGCAACGCTGTCACGCTCATCGACCAGCGCCGGCCACGCTTTCACCTTATAGTTACCGCGTTTTTGTTCGTAACTTTCCGGAAGCTGACCGAAGCTCCAGATGTGCAACCCGCTCTGTTCGATGCCGTCATCGGCCACCGCAGACAATGTTTCCTGAACTTTACCCTTCAGCGCATCCTTCAAATCTTGCAGCGAACGCCCTTCCTGTAGCTTCTTATTTTTATCATCCACCACCCGGAAGGTGATTTTTAGGTGATCGGGCACCTGATCCCAGTGCCAGTCTTCACGGTCAACGGTAACGCCGGTCATGCGGCGCAGTTCACGCTCCAGCGAGTCCAGCAGCGGCAGTTCCAGCGGTGTGACGCGGCCTAAAAACGCTTCCGCATAGTTCGGCGCGGGCACAAAGTTGCGTCGTACCGGTTTTGGTAACGACTTAATCAGGGCAATCACCAGTTCGCGGCGCAGCCCCGGGATTTGCCATTCAAAACCGCTCTCTTCGATCTGATTAAGCAGCGGGAGTGGAATATGTACGGTCACACCGTCCGCATCGGCTCCAGGTTCGAACTGGTAGCTCAGGCGCAGCTTAAGGTTACCCTGATGCCAGAAGTTCGGATAATCCAGCTTACTGATTTTCTCCGCACCCTCTTTGATGAGCATGCTCTTTTCAAAGTTGAGCAGATCCGGTGTTTCACGGTTGACCTTTTTCCACCAGCTATCAAAGTGACGAGCAGAAACCACGTCATGGCTGATGCGTTGGTCGTAAAACTCAAACAGCGTCTCATCATCGACCAGAATGTCGCGACGGCGTGATTTGTGCTCTAACTCTTCCACTTCAGCCCGTAACTTCAGATTGTCACGGAAAAACGCATGGCGCGTTTGCCAGTCGCCTTCCACCAGCGCATGACGAATGAACAGTTCACGCGACAACGCGGGATCGATCTGGCTGTAATTTACCTTACGGGCCGCAACAATCGGTAAGCCGTAGACAGTGACTTTTTCTGTCGCCATCACAGCACCCTGCGCGCGTTCCCAGTGCGGTTCACTGTATGAACGTTTGATCAGATGCTGGGCTACCGGCTCCACCCATTCGGGATCGATACGCGCGGCAATGCGTCCCCACAGTCGGCTGGTTTCCACCAGCTCCGCGACCATCGTCCACTTCGGCGGTTTTTTGAATAAACCTGAACCCGGGAAGATCGAGAAGCGAGCGTTACGCGCCCCGGTAAACTCCTGCTTATCGGTATCTTTCATCCCGATGTGCGACAGTAAACCGGTCAGCAACGCGACGTGGATCTCCCTATATTCAGCAGGTTCGCTGTTGACCGGAATACCCAGCTCTTTCACCACCTGGCGCAGTTGCGTGTAGATATCCTGCCACTCACGCACGCGCAGGTAGTTCAGAAAATCAAGTTTGCACTGGCGACGGAACTGGTTTGACGACAGCGCTTTTTGCTGCTCGCCGAGATAGTTCCACAGGTTCACAAATGCAAGAAAATCAGACTCTTTGTCATGGAAGCGGCGGTGCTTCTCGTCGGAAGCTTGCTGCTTGTCCATCGGGCGCTCGCGCGGATCCTGAATGGACAGCGCTGAGGTGATGATCATCGCTTCGCGCACACAACCATGTTTTTGTGCTTCCAGCACCATTCGCGCCAGCCGTGGGTCTACCGGAAGTTGCGACAGCTGACGGCCCAACGGCGTTAACTTGTATGCAGTTGCCTGTTCGTCGGTGGTTATCGCCCCCAACTCTTCGAGCAGGCGTACACCGTCCTGAATATTGCGCTTATCCGGCGCTTCAACAAACGGGAACGCCGCGATATCGCCCAGCCCCAACGCGGTCATCTGCAAAATAACGGATGCCAGGTTGGTACGCAGGATCTCCGGGTCGGTAAACTCCGGGCGCGACAGGAAATCATCTTCGGAATACAGACGAATACAGATCCCTTCCGAAACACGACCGCAGCGACCTTTACGCTGGTTAGCAGAGGCCTGCGACACCGGTTCAATCGGCAAGCGCTGAACTTTGGTGCGGTAACTGTAACGGCTGATACGCGCGGTGCCCGGGTCAATTACGTATTTGATTCCCGGAACGGTCAGCGACGTTTCCGCCACGTTGGTCGCCAGCACGATACGGCGACCGCTGTGCGACTGAAACACGCGGTTCTGTTCGCTGTTTGAAAGACGCGCATACAGCGGTAGCACTTCGGTATGGCGCAAATCCAGCTTATTCAGCGCATCGGCGGTATCGCGAATTTCACGTTCGCCGCTCATGAAGATCAGAATATCGCCTGGCCCTTCACGCCCCAGTTCATCTACGGCATCAAAAATTGCCTGCAGCTGGTCACGCTCAGTGTCATCTGCATCTTCAACAATTGGACGATAGCGCACTTCCACCGGATACGTTCGGCCGGAGACTTCGATAATCGGCGCGTTATTGAAATGCTTTGAAAAACGTTCAGGATCGATGGTCGCCGAAGTGATGATAATTTTTAGATCCGGGCGACGCGGTAGAAGTTCTTTCAGATAGCCGAGCAGAAAATCGATATTCAGACTGCGTTCATGCGCTTCATCGATGATGATGGTGTCGTACTGCATTAGCAGCCGATCCTGTTGGATTTCTGCCAGCAGGATACCGTCCGTCATCAGCTTGACCATGGTGTTATCACTGACATGATCGCTGAAACGAACCTTATAACCGATACAGCCGCCCGGCTCAGTCTGCAGCTCTTCCGCAATACGGTTCGCCACGGTGCGCGCCGCCAGACGGCGCGGCTGGGTATGGCCTATCAGCCCTTTTACCCCGCGCCCCAGTTCCATACATATTTTGGGTAACTGGGTGGTTTTCCCCGAACCGGTCTCACCGGCGACAATCACCACCTGATGGTCGCGAATAGCCTCCAGAATATCCTGTTTTTTCTGGCTGACGGGCAGGTTTTCCGGGTAGCTAATTTCCGGACGCGCCGCTTCACGCAGCACAACTTTACCGGCTGCCAGTTCAATCTCTTTTGCCATCTCCTGGTAAATGGCCTGTTGTGCATCAGGATTTTTAACCTTCTTCACACCGTGCAGGCGGCGGGCAAAACGCTGTCTGTCACGCAGCATCAGTGAGTCCAGCTGTTGCTGCAACATGTTGAAGGTTAATTTTTGTTGTTCTGTCATAGCGTTAAAAGGCAGTGCTCTGCCGGGTTAAATCTCTTTTAGATGATGGGTATAGAGTACCACATCGGCGCTTTTCATGTGTTGTTCAATAATTTCGAACATAGGATTCGATATATTGCGCTATCACTGCGACAGGATTGTGAATAAAGTGTCAACAAGCAACGGGGCACTACCCCTTCAAACACATAAAAGGAAACACCCATGAGCAAGGTATTAGTTCTTAAATCCAGTATTCTGGCAGGGTACTCTCAGTCTGGTCAGTTGTCTGATTATTTTGTTGAACAGTGGCGTGAAAAGCACTCTGCTGATGAAATCACTGTCCGCGACCTGGCTGCAAATCCTGTACCGGTACTGGATGGCGAACTGGTGGGTGCGATGCGCCCGAGCGATACACCGCTGACGCCGCGTCAGCAAGAAGCGCTGGCGCTGTCCGATGAGCTGATTGCTGAGCTGAAAGCGCATGATGTGATTGTTATCGCCGCGCCGATGTACAACTTCAACATCCCAACGCAGCTGAAAAACTACTTTGACCTGATTGCCCGTGCAGGTGTGACTTTCCGTTATACCGAGAAAGGCCCGGAAGGTCTGGTGACAGGTAAACGCGCGGTGGTGCTGACCAGCCGTGGTGGTATCCATAAAGACACACCAACCGACCTGATCACGCCGTACCTGAACGTATTCCTGGGCTTTATCGGCATCACCGACGTGAATGTCGTCTTTGCTGAAGGTATTGCTTACGGCCCGGAAGTAGCGTCTAAAGCACAGTCTGATGCGAAAGCCGCTATCGACAGCGTGGTAGCTGCCTGATAATTCCCCCTCTCACCATCCGGTGGGAGGGTTTCTCCGACACTTACTTCTTTCCCTGCATTTGTATCTGTTTGCCGTGAATGCGATTGATATCACGCCAGATGGTTGCATAATCCCTGCATTTCGCCAGATTCTCTTCCCAACAATGAAGCAAAAACTGTTCAGGCTCCGCGACATCCCGGCTTAACAGCTTGAATACCCAACGATTCCAGACATACCACTTGAGAAGCCACATGATTTCACCCTACGACGCGACCGGTGTTGGACTATATCAGCATCCATTTTATGCCGTGTGGCAACTATTGCGATGTCGATGAATAATCCAGATGAATGCTACACAAGCAGTACCAGCCAGACAGCCCACAGAATAGCTGCCAGGCAGAGCGTATGCCGACACTGTTGCAATGCGCCGGACTGGCGCTCGGCCAACGTTAGCGTTTTCAGACGCTCACGACGCCAGATAAAGCACAGCGCATCGCCTGCCTGCACATTGTTATGTGCAGTGATTAGCGAAAAATAGCGCTCATCGAGCCATAATCGCCAGCAGCCAAAACAGACAATGGCGCACAGCAGCGCGATAATGGCACGCAGGACGCCTGGCGGTGCGACAAAGAGCACCCACACCATCGGCGGGAGGGAAAAAAGCAGGATGAAGCGCCAGCTTGCCAGCGTGTTTCGCAACAAGTCATGCCGAAGCGCCTCACCATCTGTTACGTTGTCACTTTCCGTTGCCATTGTTGCAGCATCTCCAGATGTTTATCAGTCAGCACCACCTGTGGGCGGCACGCACGGATCTGTGCCACGGCCTGCTCTACCGTGGTTGCATGGCCATGGCGCAACAGCCACGCCGCAATCACCATCGCACTACGCGATAGTCCTAAAGCACAGTGCACCAACACCGTGCCCTGTGTCTCACGCAGGGTCTCCAGACTGCTCACCGCCTGCTGAAGTTCAGTTTCATTCGGGATCACTAAATCCAGCATTGGTACGCAGTGATACGTTCGCAAGGCCGTCGCCCGTCCACGAGGAAACTCAAAGGTCACGTCAAGTACCGCATGTTGTGCTGGCTCCTGGCGCGGAAAACTACCGAGATACACGCCAGGTGCCACCGAACTTACCGCAGGCAAACGGCGGGTAAACCAACGCATCGACAGCCACATTCCTGCTCGCCACGGCAATGACAGCCAGTAAACAGCGGGAGGGAGTCGGCCATGCGAATCTTTCGCCGTCGTTGCTGCACCGAATCCAGCGTAGCCGCACCCGGCGATCAACAACGCCAGCGCAGGCCATAACAACCATGGTGTCAGCAACACTGCTGAAATGAAGCATACTGCCGCCCCTGCCAGGTATCGCCGCATCAACCTCATGCGCGCTACATCCGGTTTACACCAGCGCCAGCGGCGTTGTTCCGGAACCATCCAGTCAATCAGCATTCCTGCTGCCAGTCCGGTAATAATATCTATAAAATGGTGTTGCCAGGTGGTAAGAACAGAGATAGCAATCAGCAAAAACCAGCTATCAAAGAGCCTGCGCCAACCGCCTGACAGATAGCGACTGAAATGCCGCCACAGCAGCCAGCAGAGAATAATATGCAGTGATGGCGACTGGTTATAAGGTAGATCGAACTGCTCCAGTTGCGCAAACAGCCAACCCGCCGCCCCCGCCACCTCGGGACGCGTAAAACTAAACTGCAACGGAAACAGTAAAAAACCACCGCAGGCAATCACCGATGCCAGTACCAGCCGGAGCACCAGTCGACGCTGTTCGAAACGCGTGGTGCAAACAAACAGAGATAATCCGTAAAACAGATCCAGGCTCCAGTAAGGAAGAATGGTCCACGGAATAAAAGGAATGGCCGACTCCCAGTCAAAAACGATACTTCCAACGTTCTGATATTGTGCGTCTTGCCAGGCGGTAAACTGATTTACCTTGCCATACGTAAGGAAAAAAAACGGTGCCAGCAGCAGTAACCAACCTGCTGCCTGAACCATGACTTTACGCTGCTCAGGAGGCACGACGCACCGCCATAGAAACGGTGAAGATACCCCATTCATCAATCAGCTGTGTACACTTCTCAAAGCCCGCGTCACGAACCAGCGCATCCATTTCCCCCTGCGTACGTACGCGCATCACCCACGCTTTACCATCTTTATGGCTGGTCAGCGACCAGGCGATCGTTTTTAGCTGTGGATGCCAGGGTTGCCCGGTATAGATCAACACGCCCCCCGGCGCTATCGCCTCTGCCAACCCGGCCAAAGAGTTTTTGACCAGCGTGTTGTCAGGAAAGAGTTCGTACAAACCGGAGACAATCCCTAATGTGGGACAAGGTTCCAGCGCTGCCAATTGTTCGCGGTTGAAGGCATCCCCTTGTTCAAAGTGCGCAATGTCAGTCATGCCTCTGCTGGCGATCATTTCGCGACCTTTATTCACGTTCAGCTCACTGTAATCGCGCAATAAAATTGAACTTACCGCCGGTTCGCCTTCCAGCGCATCGAGTACATAGCGTCCATGTCCGGCAGCAATATCCACCACATGCACCGGCGTGCCCTGCTCCGCCAACTGAGCGACTGCCTGGCTAATCAGCATCTGCAAATGAACCTTACGCTGGCGGATCCCCTGCCAGCCGACATTGTTCAGGTAGTTCTTGTCAATTAAACGCCCCAGCGCACTGCTACCCTGAGGCTGGTTGCGATAGACATAATCCAGCGTACTGCCGGAATCAAAACCGGTGTCAAACCCCAGACGTACACCCGTAGATTGCGTCCCCAGAAGCTTCATGCCATAGCGCAAACCGCGGTACGCAAGATCTTCAAGAGAATACGGCGCAGGTCCGCCATTGAGCATCCGCCAGGTATCCGCACCCGGGCTCCAGCGGTCTTCGTTACCGTAATCAAAACGCTGCACCGGCGTAGCATAGAGCGTCGTAATAAAATCGCGCATTTTATCGAATGCCAGGTACCGATCTTTTTCACCCAACGTGTCGTGGTAAAAACCCGGCAGCACGTGCAATTCTTTCAGGGGATTCCTCAGGCGCTGATAAAAATCAATCTGCGGCTGGCGATGCACAACAAAATCATCCCCGGACACCAGCAACTGCACAGGTAACGTAATAGCAGCGGCATCGCTGACAATTCGCTCTGCCGTTTTGTAGAGATCCAACAGGATGTTCACCGCAATGGCACGGGTGATCTGAGTATCAAGGTTAAAGCTGGCCACGCGATCAACATCGTGCGTCAGGTATTTGCCTTTAACATAAGAATTAACGAAAAACAGGCCACGTAGCCGGTGCAGTAACGTTAGCCCCTGGCGGGCAAACGGCACATACAATTTTACTTTGAAAGCCGGTGACGCCAGCACCAGTCCACGAATATCAGGCGCATAGTCATGTGCCCAGGTTGCAGCCAGTACCGCGCCTACGCTTTGGGCTACGACGACCACATCTTCCATTGCGGCCTGGCTGTCTGCTGCGGCGAAACGTACGAATTCTTCAACATCCTGCACCGAGCGCGCCAGCGAGGGGCTATAACCACGCTGACCCGGCGAGTGCCCGTGACCACGTGCATCCCAGGCATAAAATACGGTGTCTGGCATCGCCAGTTCATCCACAATATGCTGCAGCCGCCCGGAATGTTCGTGTCCACGATGGAACAGAACAATCACTTTGGGTGTCATGCCTGGCGCAGGCGCAGGCCAGTGACGATAAAACAGCACGGTGTTATCGCTGGTCAAAAAATGTCGCTCGTCTGGCACGCGTATATTATTCATGTGGCTGCATTCCTGTGGTTTGTTGCTGTAGCAGCAACAGCTGCTGCCTGAGTTCGTCCATGAAGCGGTGTTTATCATCATGAAAACGCAATGCTCTGCCAATATTGACGTCAATAAACAACGGCAGCGGTATACGATTCCCTTTAGCCATTACGTGTTCCGTCCCACGTAGCCAGACGGGAATAATCGGCACGTCCGGCACTCGCTGGCTCAGATGCCATAACCCGGATTTCAGCGGTGACAGTTTTCCCGGCTCACCGCGCGTCCCTTCAGGGAAGAGGATTAGGATCTTGCCGTCGCGTAATGCCTGTTCACACTGCGCCAACGGATTGGTTTCTCCGCCCTTACGCGAAATGGGAATAATGTTGAGAATATTCAGCGCAAACCAGGCCATCGCCTTATTACGCAGGAAATAATCAGCAGCAGCCACCGGATGAATGGACGCCTGGCGGCGCAGCGGAAAGAGCGAAAGGAGTGCAAACACGTCCATATGGCTGTTGTGATTAGCGACAATAATCGCGGGGCCTCGAATGGGCAGACGATCCCGATGCCTGATACGCAGCCCAAGCCACAGCCATATCACTGGCCAGACAATGCAAAGCGTAAACAGCGTTCGCAAAATTGAGCTCATCATAAGTTAGTAGCAAAAGTAGCGGATGAAGTGGAAAAAAACGGGGGCGGTGAAGATCAGAGAATCCAGTCGATCAAGAATACCGCCGTGGCCTGGCAACAGTGTTCCGCTGTCCTTCACGCCGATATCACGTTTTATTGCCGACATCACCACATCGCCACAAAAACCGCTGAGACCGATAATAAAACCCGCCAGCAGCGACAGCGGTAAGTTTAATGGCGTCATCACAGGCCCAAGCAGTGCCGCCATCAGCGTAGTCGTTGCCACGCCGCCGATCAATCCCGCCAGCGTCTTGTTAGGGCTAACCTTAGGCATAACCTTCATACGCCCAATCGATTTTCCCCACAGGTACTGCGCAATATCGTTGAATTCTGTTAAACCTACCAGGAAGAGCACCAGCAATGCGCCGGTTTGTTTGCCATCATCAGGCAGTACCAGCAAAAACGCGACATGGCTGAACGCAAATACGGTGGTCATCAGGCTCCAGTGATGCTGCGAGGCAAAACGTAAGAAGCCCTGCGTATCACCCGCAATCACCATACGAACAGGTAAGAATAAGAATGCATAGACCGGGATAAAAACGACAAACATGCCGTACCAGTTGATGCCAATCAGCCAGTAGTTAATCGGAATAGCGATGAACATCCACAACAGCGGCATGCGATCGGTTTGGCGCGACGGCGCCAGCGTCAAAAATTCCTTTAGCGCCATAAAACTCACCAGCGCAAAAAAGGTTAACGCTAGCCAGTGTGGACTTAAAATAGCCAGAGAAAACAAGACGATGATTACCCACCAGGTGCGAATGCGCAACGTCAGTTCCCGCCAGTCTTTGCCCGGTCGTCGCCACACCAGTAATCCATTCACCACCGTTGCAACCAACAGCAGCGCAAAAATGACCGCGAGAGACCTCTCTAAAAGCATCATTTCACGGCCTCTTCACGCAATGCACTTTTACAGCGATTAATCACCGTCCATAGCAGTAAGAGCGTAGCAATACCCCAGAGCACATTGTTCCACTGCGCAACCTGCGGCCACAGCGCCAGCGCCAAACCCCACGCGCCAAATACCAACGCTCTGTCGCTTTTACCCAGCGGTCCGGCATAGCTGCGGACGCCATTAATCGTTTGTGCCAGGACGCCGCAAAACTCCGTCATCACCGCACATAACAGCATCACCAAAACCAGTAATACGTTACTGTCGGGGAGCAGCATAAACGGCAGGTAAAGCGCAATGTCGGAAAGAATGTCTCCGATTTCATTAAGAATGGCCCCAAGTCGCGATTGTTGGTTGCATTCCCGGGCCAACATGCCGTCCAGTGCATTGAGCGCCATCCGTATGAACAACACGATGGGCAGGAGAACAAAAAATTCAGGTTGGGGGAAAATAACCAGCACTGCACCGGTCACAAAAGAAAGCACCATCGCGGCAAGAGTAACGTGATTCGCTGTGACGCCTTTTTTATGTAACCAGAACATGAGAGGCCGCAAAAGCGCCTGAAAGGCGGGCTTTATCTGATAAAGCGTCATCATCACTCCTTGATAATTTGTTGATTTAAATATAGTGGATTAATTAATCGTTGCCGCCTATTACTTTTTATGGGAGTAACTAAATAAATCGAGCATATAAAAATACTCTATTGTTTTTTCAGCCACTTACCATTTATACCCTGGACGTATTCACCCGGTTTAGCACGAGCAACCAGCTTTTGCCCGGCCATTTTTGCCACTTCATCTGGAGGAATATTATTGCTCTCAGCCAGTTGCTGATAGCTGGCGTTGCGCGCTTTATTAATCTCACTCACCAGCGCCTGCGTTTCGGCATCGGTTTTCAATGCAACCAGATAGCCATTGAGCGTTTCCCCTACTCGCCCCTGAGTTCTGGCTTCATTCAGGGTCAATGCCCACGTATTGCTGCTGAGTAAACTCAGGACGACCAGCGCCACTGCAAACTGTTTTCTCATCATGACCTCAGAACAAATCGCTGCGCGATTTCAATAAACTTTCGACGTCTTTATCAACTTTGATATGGATCTCATGCTCGATTTTGACGTTCATATTAATGGTGATGGGCTCTTTTGGCGCAGCCACTTCGATTCTGGGAGTACACCCTACCAGCAGAGATGAAGTCAGCAGACCCAGCATGGCAGCTATCGTTTTCATTGTTGTTCCTCACATTCCTTGCCTTCCGGGCAATGGGTTTCCGGCAGCGCTGCATTTTGTTCAAGCCATGCCTGTAAATTGTCGCCAAAACGCAAACTGCGCCATAGCGTAAAGACGTTTTCCTCGTGGGTATAATTCAAATTAACCGTACCTACTTTGCCATCTACCCGACTATTGCCAGTCACGGTTGACTGCATGGTTAAGACACCGAAGTTATCCAGATTTATTTTCGTCCACGAATGGCTTATTTCCATATAACGCAGCCAGTTAATGGCCGCCCCCGCCGCCATGTTATCTTTGACGACCGCATCCGCTGTGTCCTTATCAATACGCAACGTCATCGGTCCTGGATTAGTCAACCAGCCGTCTTTAATGATCCATTTTTCGTTATCCAGCCATAATGGCAACGCGCCACTGACCGGGCCAGACATGGCGAACTGTTTGGGGTTAACTGCACTGATAAGCTCGCTGGAAGAGATATTCTGCACCCGCAATAAGGCCGGGTCGTGCTGCGGCATCCGCAGTTGCTGCATGATGATTTTGCCACCCAGCAGGTCGGCACTGACATCGCTCAACAGTAACGGGTTGTTTTCACTCCAGGGGTACGCCCCCTGCAGATCGGCGGCGATATTCTTCACCGTCACCTGATTCACCACTTCCGCAATACGCAGTGAAATAGGTCCACGCGTACCCAGTTGCCATGCGCCTTCACTGAACCGGAAAGGCAATACAAAATCGACACCGTTGATTTGGTTATCGGGCATCCAGGCGCTACCGCCTTTTAACACCCCATGACCGCCTGCTTCAAAGCCCTGCTCCGGGGCTGCCGAAAACGCGACTTGCGCATACAGATCACCTTCACGTAGCTTCATTTTCCAGTCAGGTGGAACCAGAGGTTGGAATACGGTGAGCGATTGTTTTGGCCACCATGCCTGTCCGCGCAGACGGATACCGTCCCAACGACCATTCAGCTGTACGGGCCCAATCGCCCCCGCGTGAAGCTGGCCTTTGAACTGGAAAATTGTCGGATCGCTACCTTCCACGCTGAACTTCAGCGTCGATGGTGGTAACACGCTTCCCCCGGTGAAGGTGGTGTTTCCTGCGTCCAGCGACAGCGCGCCGCTAAATGTCGGTTTGGTTGCATCCCGCACCCAAACTATCGGTTCGTCCATCACCAGACGCGGATTTTCCACCTTCATCGTGCCGTATTGCAGATGATCAAATCCGGTAGAAAGATCAAATAGCTTCAGGGTGTTGTCATGCCATTCTCCCTTACCCGCTACGTCCCAACGGGCATGCATCGGCGTAAAGCTGCCTTCCCCCCAATATCGCCACTGCCAACGACCGGCATCAGGAAGAAAATCATTTGCCAGGCCATCCAGATGCAGTTCAAAGCCCCCCATCTGGTTTTCATGCGCACGTAAAATAGCCTGCAGACGCCCATCCACACCACGTTGCGTGACTTTTACGCCTGCCAGCGGCCAGCGAATCTCGTCAATATCCAGCGAATCAATCACCCTCCCACGTGAGCGCAGCAGCGCTCCTGGCTCAAAAGCCAATTGTGGATCGTTCAGACTTCCGCTAAGTCTGGCGGGCAATTTCGCGTAGAAGATCAGATCGCCCTGTTTCGCTTCACCGGTCAACTGTAGCGGCATCTCGCTACTATCCATGCCAAGCTTACCCGGCCCCAGCGTTAATACGGCATTTCCTTTACCGGCGTCGCCATGCGTCAGAACGTTCAGACGCCCGCTCACCACCGCGTTTTCCAGTCCGGCCTGCCAGTTTTCAACTTTTATGCCCAACCGCCCGCTTAAGGGGAATCCCTGATAAGGCCAGTTCCAGCGTCCGTCGCTGATGGTCAGTTGCTGGCGTGTTATTTCCCACGGAAGGTCAAGCAGCGGATCGGCATTATCACGCGCCATGACGATCAGTTGTCCGCTGTTTTCTTGCCACTCCAGTTCGGCGTCCACAAGCGTAGGCTCTTGCGGCAGACTTAACGTCGCAACCGCATGACCGCTTACCGGTAGTCCATCGGGCACCAGTGGCATAGTAAATTCACCGACCAGTCTTACCGGCGGCTGGCCTTCAAATGCCGCAACATCCAGCTCCGTTACCGTGAGGTTTTGCCCGTGCAAACGCCCCTGAAATTTAACTTTTTCACCCTGGTAACGCAGCTGTTGAGTAGCGGGAGTGAGCGAGAGTGACAGTTTTCCCTGCCATTCCTGCCATGGAGAAAGAATAAGTTTGTCGATGTTAATCCAGGTATTGGGCAGCATTGACTGCCATTCAGCCAGCGTTTTAGGCGCTGCTGGCGACGGCTCTGCCTGCGGCAATTTGGCCAGGCAAGCTGAATCCAACTCAATGGTCCCGACATTCAGCGACCAGCGGCTGGGGTGAGACAGATCCGCCTGAGTGATGCGTGCTAGTGGGCAATCTTCAACAAGATAGCGGAGTTCAGGTATATGCAACCCATGCCGTGTCAGCCGCGGGCTCTCATCCAGCGCGATGCGTGTTCCAACGGGTAACCAGATACCCACCAACGTAGGCACCCACAGGCCAAGCGTCATCACTAGCGTCAGCGGCACGAGAATCAATAATAAGAGGAGTGCCAGAACGGCTTTATATTTACCCTTCATGGGTAGTTAATATCCTGATTTAGCAAAAATTTAAGCCGGTTTAGGCCTGTATTGTGGCATGTTTAACTGGATATGCCCACATTAAGGATAGATAACCGATTTATAGGCACGCTGTTACACGTGCCGTCGGGGATATTAAGATTCAGACTCAATGAGGCCTCAGTTGTCCATCGCTATGTTTAGGTCCGATACGACCTGCTTCTATCAGAATTTCCTCAATGAGTTCTTCGAGGCACTCCCTACCATGATGATCGCAGACCAGATGTACCTGCCGGGAAATCTCATCAGGTTTCATACCATCGCATAATGCCGCCTTGAGCATTAGAGTGGCCCATCGTTTTGCTTCAGAGTGAGTCAGCATAACCCCTCCCGATAATTGCTACCTGTATAAGCGTAGCTGTCCGGATGTGATTCGGCTGGCTTTTTACCTGCCGCGATATTCGGGTGTTGAGTTGGATAGAAAAATATCCAGTTGTTGAAATTGTGTAACCTGCCCACACTAACAACAGATACGCTGAAATTATTCATTACGCCTATGACTATCAATAACTTTTTAGATTTTGTAAAATAATTTGAATTGGATTAATGTGACGTCAAAATCACTGGAGAAAGTCTTATGAAACTCGCCATCTATAGTACAAAACAGTACGACAAGAAGTATCTGCAGCAGGTTAACGAGGCTTTTGGTTTTGAACTTGAATTCTTTGACTTTCTGTTGACGGAAAAAACAGCGAAAACCGCCCATGGCTGTGAAGCTGTGTGCATTTTCGTCAACGACGATGGCAGCCGCCCCGTTCTGGAAGAACTGAAAAAGCATGGCGTGAAATACATTGCGCTGCGTTGTGCCGGGTTCAATAACGTCGATCTCGACGCAGCAAAAGAGCTGGGTCTGCAGGTGGTGCGTGTTCCAGCTTATTCACCAGAGGCCGTCGCTGAGCATGCGATTGGCATGATGATGACGCTGAATCGCCGAATTCACCGCGCCTACCAGCGTACCCGTGATGCCAATTTCTCTCTTGAGGGGCTGACCGGTTTTACTATGTATGGCAAAACCGCTGGGGTGATCGGTACCGGTAAAATCGGTATTGCTGCACTGCGGATCCTGAAAGGTTTTGGTATGCGTCTGCTGGCGTTCGATCCTTACCCGAGCGCTGCTGCGCTGGAGCTAGGCGTTGAATATGTCGATCTTAAAACGCTGTTTGCCGAGTCAGATGTCATCTCTCTGCACTGCCCGTTAACACCGGAGAATTATCATCTGCTCAATCACGAAGCCTTTGAACAGATGAAAAACGGCGTGATGGTCATTAACACCAGTCGTGGTGCATTGATCGACTCACAAGCCGCTATCGATGCGCTGAAAAACCAGAAAATTGGTTCTCTGGGTATGGACGTGTATGAGAACGAACGCGATCTGTTCTTTGAAGATAAATCCAATGACGTCATTCAGGATGATGTATTCCGTCGTCTGTCAGCCTGTCATAACGTGTTGTTCACCGGACATCAGGCATTCCTGACAGCTGAAGCGTTGACCAGTATTTCTGAGACTACGCTACAGAATCTGGCCCAAATCTCCAAAGGCGAGACCTGTCCAAACGCCCTCTTCTAATTCCTGTGCTCCCCTGGCGTCAGGGGAGCATTTTCAGACAATCACCGATGATAAAACAGTCAGTATCATTATTATATTGAATGTATTCCCGTCACAAACGTAGAGAAATTTAATGAAGAAAGTTGTCACGTTGATTGCGCTCAGCCTGCTGATGGCGGGTTGTGTGAGCAATGGAAAAGTTTCCGTCAATCGCGAACAGTTGCAGCATCACCGCTTCGTTTTGCAAAGCGTGAATGGTAAAGCCGTCACCACCGCCAACAACCCACCTGAGTTAAGTTTTGGCGAAAACATGACGGTATCAGGAAAGATGTGTAATCAATTCCACGGTCAGGGCAAGCTGTCCGACGGTGAGTTGAAGGTAAAAGATATGGCGATGACACGTATGATGTGCGCCGATCCACAGCTTAACGCGCTCGACGGGATCGTCAGCGAAATGTTTAAGCAAGGCGCACAGGTCGATCTGACTGCTGACCAGTTAACGCTGGCGACAGCAGAACAAACGCTGACGTATAAACTCGCGGATTTAATGTAGGAAACGTGGTGGCTTAATAGCTCCCACAACTTCCGGCGGCAAGCGACTGCTCACTACAGCGTTTGCCGTTGGGTAGCGCACACATCCCGATAGCAGAACCATCCAGTTGACGAGCAACAGAGAGCGAACCGCCAATCATGGCGCAATTAGCTTCTCCTGAACTGGACATTGCTGCCTTCATGCCCGGTGCGACATGCGCGGCGGTTGCCTGCTGAACAGGTTCGCTGCTACAAGCCGATAATAATAACGCGGCACATCCTACCCAAAACGCTGCGCGCATCTTACTCCCCTCTGAATATTAACCAAACGACACAGCCATAAATAATAGGCAGCGGAAACACCGCCGTCGAGAGGCAAAATACGCATTTATGCGTACTGTTTACATTTTCTGGCAATTTTTTGCCTGCTCCTTTGATCAAACCATTCATTCTGTTTATTCCAGGGACACAAAAGCGAAAATCTGTCTTTAGCGCTTTTGCTAAAATAGAAAGATAACTACAGGATTCGCCGCTGTTACGCGTGTCCCTCTTTTTGCGCAATGTAAGGGTGTCAGTATGATCACAATTGACGGTAATGGTGCGGTTGCTTCAGTCGCATTTCGTACCAGCGAGGTTATCGCCATCTACCCGATTACGCCCAGTTCGACGATGGCTGAACAGGCAGATGCCTGGGCCGGGAACGGGCTTAAGAACGTGTGGGGGGATACCCCTCGCGTCGTAGAAATGCAGTCAGAAGGCGGTGCGATCGCAACCGTTCATGGCGCGTTGCAGACCGGTGCGCTCTCTACGTCGTTTACCTCATCGCAGGGCCTGTTGCTGATGATCCCAACGCTGTACAAACTGGCCGGTCAGTTGACCCCGTTTGTACTGCACGTTGCGGCTCGTACAATTGCCACTCACGCATTATCGATCTTTGGCGATCATTCCGACGTGATGGCGGTGCGCCAGACAGGATGTGCGATGCTGTGTGCCAGCAGCGTTCAGGAGGCACAGGACTTTGCGCTGATTTCGCAAATAGCCACCCTGAAAAGCCGGGTTCCGTTTATTCATTTCTTTGATGGTTTCCGTACATCCCATGAAATCAATAAAATTGTGCCACTGGCCGACGACACGATCCTCGGACTGATGCCGCAGGCGGAAATCGATGCTCATCGCGCTCGGGCGCTTAATCCTGAGCATCCGGTTATTCGCGGTACGTCTGCGAACCCGGACACCTATTTCCAGTCACGCGAGGCAACAAACCCGTGGTACAACGCGGTTTACGATCATGTAGAACAGGCGATGAACGATTTCGCCGCAGCGACAGGTCGCCAGTACCAGCCATTTGAATATTACGGCCATCCTCAGGCTGAGCGCGTCATTATCTTAATGGGATCGGCGATTGGAACCTGCGAAGAAGTCGTTGAAGAACTGCTGGCGCATGGCGAGAAAGTCGGCGTTCTGAAAGTGCGTCTGTTCCGTCCATTCTCTGCCAGGCATTTACTGCGCGCGTTGCCGGAAACCGTACGCAGCATCGCCGTCCTGGATCGCACCAAAGAGCCCGGCGCACAGGCCGAACCGTTGTATCTGGACGTGATGACCGCGTTAGCAGAAGCCTTCAACTGTGGCGAGCGAGAAACGCTGCCGCGCGTGATTGGCGGACGTTATGGCCTTTCTTCCAAAGAGTTTGGTCCAGACTGCGTGATGGCGGTCTTTAATGAGCTGAGCAGCGCGAAGCCGAAACCTCGCTTTACGGTCGGTATCTATGATGATGTCACCAACTTGTCGCTACAGTTACCGGAAAACACCCTGCCCGGTACGGCTAAGCTCGAAGCGCTGTTTTACGGGCTGGGCAGCGACGGTAGCGTGTCAGCCACCAAAAACAATATCAAAATTATTGGTAACTCGACGCCATGGTATGCGCAAGGTTATTTCGTCTACGACTCGAAAAAAGCAGGCGGTCTGACAGTTTCCCACCTGCGCGTTAGCGAGCAGCCTATTCGATCAGCGTATCTGGTTTCACAAGCCGATTTTGTTGGCTGTCACCAGCTGCAATTTATCGATAAGTATCAGATGGCCGAGCGCCTGAAACCAGGCGGTATCTTCCTGCTTAATACGCCATACAGTGTGGATGAAGTCTGGGGTCGTCTGCCACAGGAAGTTCAGGCGGTACTGAATCAGAAGAAAGCCCGATTCTACGTGATTAATGCGGCCAAAATCGCCCGCGAATGCGGTCTGGCAGCGCGTATTAACACCGTTATGCAAATGGCCTTCTTCCATTTGACGCAAATCTTACCCGGCGACAGCGCGTTGGCTGAATTGCAGGGGGCGATTGCGAAAAGTTACAGCAGTAAAGGACAGGACCTTGTTGAACGTAACTGGCAGGCTCTGGCCCTGGCGCGCGAATCCGTCGCCGAAGTAGCACTCCAGCCGGTTGATCCGCACAGCGCAAACCGACCACCGGTGGTTTCTGATGCCGCACCTGATTTCGTGAAAACCGTCACCGCGGCAATGCTCGCCGGTCTGGGTGATGCCCTCCCCGTATCAGCGTTGCCGCCAGACGGCACCTGGCCAATGGGCACCACGCGTTGGGAAAAACGTAATATCGCCGAAGAGATCCCCATCTGGAAGGAAGAGCTGTGTACCCAGTGTAACCACTGCGTTGCCGCTTGCCCGCACTCGGCAATCCGCGCCAAAGTGGTTTCACCTGAAGCGATGGAAAACGCCCCTGCCAGTCTGCATTCTTTGGATGTGAAATCACGCGATATGCGCGGTCAGAAGTATGTCCTGCAGGTTGCACCAGAAGATTGCACTGGCTGTAATCTGTGTGTCGAAGTTTGCCCGGCAAAAGATCGCCAAAACCCGGAAATCAAGGCCATCAATATGATGTCGCGCCTTGAGCATGTTGAAGAAGAAAAAGTTAACTATGACTTCTTCCTCAATCTGCCGGAGATCGACCGCAGCAAGCTTGAACGCATTGATATCCGTACCTCGCAGTTAATCACTCCGCTGTTTGAATATTCCGGCGCCTGTTCTGGTTGTGGTGAAACGCCGTATATCAAACTGCTTACGCAGCTGTATGGCGACCGCATGCTGATCGCTAACGCGACCGGCTGTTCATCGATTTATGGCGGTAACCTCCCTTCAACGCCGTATACGACCGATGCCAATGGTCGTGGACCTGCGTGGGCAAACTCTCTGTTCGAAGATAACGCTGAGTTTGGTCTGGGCTTCCGCCTGACGGTGGATCAACACCGTGTGCGCGTCATGCGTTTGCTGGAGCAGTTTGCGGATAATATTCCGGCTGAACTGAATGACGCCCTGCATGCTGAAGCGACGCCAGAAGTACGCCGTGAGCAAGTTGCTGCGCTGCGCCAGCATCTGAAAGATGTCGAAGGTGCACAGCAACTGTTAACCGATGCCGACGCGCTGGTCGAGAAGTCCATCTGGCTGATTGGCGGCGACGGCTGGGCTTACGATATTGGTTTTGGCGGGTTGGATCACGTCCTGAGTCTCACCGAGAACGTCAATATTCTGGTACTGGATACCCAGTGTTACTCCAACACGGGTGGACAAGCGTCGAAAGCCACGCCGCTTGGGGCGGTTACCAAGTTTGGTGAGCATGGCAAGCGCAAGGCTCGCAAAGATCTTGGCGTCAGCATGATGATGTACGGACATGTTTATGTCGCACAGATTTCTCTGGGCGCCCAGTTGAATCAGACGGTCAAAGCTATCCAGGAAGCTGAATCCTACCCCGGCCCGTCGCTGATTATCGCGTATAGCCCATGTGAGGAGCATGGCTATGACCTCGCGCTAAGCCACGATCAGATGCGTCAACTCACGGCTACCGGATTCTGGCCGCTGTACCGCTTTGACCCACGCCGAGCAGACGAAGGTAAGCTGCCGCTGGCGCTCGACTCGCGCCCACCGTCAGATGCGCTGGCCGAAACATTGCTTAACGAGCAGCGTTTCCGCCGCCTGAACGCCCAGCAGCCAGAAGTTGCAGAACAGCTGTGGAAGGATGCGACGGCTGATTTGCAAAAACGCTACGACTTCCTGGCCCAACTGGCAGGCAAAGCGGAAAAGAGCGGTACCGAATAATACGTTTTTCTCAGTATTAGCCCGGAACCTAAAAAAAAGCCCGAACAGTTGTTCGGGCTTGTCAATTTATTCGCTGGCTAATTAATAAGTGACATCAATATACCAACAAAAAATAAAACGTGACAATAAAGGCATATAACACGCGCAGAATAGCCCAACAAAATTCAATTGTATAATTTTTATTTTATATATATTTTCATTAACTCATTCATGTAAATTATCACTATTTCCGTAGAATTATTTGTTTAAGGTTTTACTTAAGACGTAACAATTCATATTTATCTCTTTACGGAACTTCTCCTTTAGCATGCTTTTACTCCCTACATGGGTAGTCACAGGTTAATAAAAAAACTAAAGGATTATTTCAATGAACAGAAAAGTACTGGCTCTCGTAATTCCTGCCCTGCTGGCTGCAGGCGCTGCTCACGCTGCAGAAGTTTATAATAAAGACGGCAACAAATTAGATCTCTATGGCAAAGTAGACGCCCTGCGCTATTTCTCTGATGATGCCAACAAAGATGGCGATCAGACTTATTTCCGTGGCGGCTTCAAAGGCGAAACTCAGATTAACGATATGCTCACCGGCTATGGTCAGTGGGAATATCAGGTTAATGCCAACACCACTGAAAGCAACCGCAGCAACAACTTTACTCGTCTGGCCTTTGCCGGTCTGAAATTCGGCGATTACGGCTCATTCGACTACGGTCGTAACTACGGCGTACTGTACGACGTGGAAGGCTGGACCGATATGCTGCCAGAATTCGGTGGCGACTCCTACACCTACTCTGATAACTTCATGACCGGCCGTGCGAACGGTGTAGCAACCTACCGTAACACCGACTTCTTCGGTCTGGTTAATGGTCTGAACTTTGCACTGCAGTATCAGGGTGCGAATGAACAAGCGGGTGATGAGCAGGAAGGCACCGGTAACGGCAGCGACCGTAACATTCAAAACTCTAACGGCGACGGCTTCGGTATCTCCTCTACCTACGATCTGGGTATGGGTGTAAGCTTCGGTGCGGCGTATACCACGTCTGACCGTACTAACGACCAGGTTAACGCGGGTAAAATCGGCGGCAACGTTGCCGGCGGTGATACAGCCGACGCATGGACTACCGGTCTGAAATACGACGCCAACAACATCTACCTGGCAACCATGTACTCCGAAACCCGTAACATGACTCCGTACGGGGACAGCGGCGTAGCCAACAAAACTCAGAACTTCGAAGTAACTGCACAGTACCAGTTCGACTTCGGTCTGCGTCCGGCAGTGTCTTTCCTGATGTCTAAAGGTAAAGATCTGAACGCTACCGACGGCGACAAAGACCTGGTTAAATATGCTGATATCGGCGCTACCTACTACTTCAACAAAAACATGTCCACCTATGTTGATTATAAAATCAACCTGCTGGACGAAGACGACAGCTTCTACACTCGTAACAACATCTCTACTGATGACGTAGTTGCATTAGGTCTGGTTTACCAGTTCTAAGTTCGTCAGCCCGCTGGCAACGGCGGGCTATCCTTATTTTCTGTGTAACTCCGTTTTATCTCATTCAAAACATTATATCTGTTGCGTTAAAACACATCTCTGATAGATGATATCTTGCATTAAGGTCTGTAGTAGAGGATACCTGCAATGAATCATCATCCTGTAAAATCATCCCGTATTGCATCCGTCGGCTATGACGAATCCTCTTGCACGCTAGAAATTCGCTTTCACCAGTTGGCTACCCTGCAATATCAGCAGGTCCCTGCCCGTATTTTTCGTGATTTCCTGATCGTGGTCTCTAAAGGCCGATTTTACGATGGGGTAATAAAAGGCAAATTTCCTGAAATCAAAATAAAGTGATGCCAAAATGTGATCGTTGTCATTGTACATAAAGTGCCATTACGCGGTAAGCTTTACGTGGATACTTAAACAGGAGGTTTTATGAACAGAACGATTCTTGTACCCATCGATATTTCAGACTCAGAATTAACTCAACGCGTTATTGCCCATGTTGAAGCAGAAGCAAAGATCGACGATGCACAGGTTCATTTTTTGACCGTCATTCCGTCATTGCCCTATTACGCTTCCCTGGGACTGGCCTACTCTGCAGAGTTACCGGCCATGGACGATCTGAAAGCCGAAGCGAAATCTCAACTGGAAGAGATTATCAAGAAGTTCAATATCCCAACGGACAGAGTGCACGTTCATGTCGCAGAAGGTGCGCCGAAAGACAAGATTCTGGAGATCGCTAAAAAATTACCGGCTGATATGGTCATTATTGCCTCACACCGACCTGACATCACCACCTACCTGCTGGGCTCTAACGCCGCGGCGGTAGTGCGTCACGCGGAGTGTTCGGTACTGGTAGTCCGCTAAGCTTTCTGGCCCGCACATCGCTGCGGGCTTTTTGTTTCTCCCTCATTTTCCCCACGATTCCTGATCGAAGCATACAAGGCCATTTCAGTATCGCTATGTCGTGACATCATTACGTCCCCTCTTGAAACCCAGGTAAAAACAGAGTATAAACACTGTATATAAACCCAGTAAAAGAGCGATAAGCAATGTTCGTGGAACTCGTTTATGACAAAAGGAATTTTGATGGTCTGCCCGGCGCAAAAGATATTATTCTCGGCGAATTGACCAAGAGGGTTCATCGGATCTTCCCCGATGCTGAAGTTCGGGTTAAACCGATGATGACACTTCCGGCGATCAACACTGACGCCAGCAAGCATGAAAAAGAACAGATAAGCCGAACGGTTCAAGAAATGTTTGAAGAGGCTGAGATGTGGTTGGTTTCAGATTAAGTACCTTGAACCGTCATATTGCTTAAGTACCATCCGCTGTGACTGGCAATCATTCAATACTCGCACTATCGGACGTTTGCCGGTCGGCCGCAGCCATGCTCTTGCATACGGCATGGTTGCGGCAGTTTGCCACACCCTGTGTTTTTCGCTCCCTGACATTGCTCGTTGATAGTTCAGAACTGAATTATCTGGCGGTAAGTTGCTCCACAATTTTCTTCAGCGCTTCAATATCTGCTTTCAACTGATTAATTGCTTCCTGTCCGGGGCCATGTACCTTTATCCAATCATGCTGTTCGCTGTTTATTCTGGTCTGGTCACGAAGAGCAAAAATCTTACTACTCTATGAGTAGCATTGGTGCCAGATGGAACGCCGCTGTAAAACGTGCTGGTATTCGTCGCCGTAATCCGTACCATACGCGACACACCTTTGCTTGCTGGCTGTTATCGGCTGGAGCGAACCCATCATTTATAGCTAATCAGATGGGGCATGAAAACGCGCAAATAGTGTACGACGTCTACAGTACATGGATTGAAGAAATGAATGACGATCGGGTTGCAATGTTGAATAGCCAACTAGCCCTGTGATTGAAGTTTGCCCATTATATGCCCCTTTTGGTTTTTGAGAACGGTAAGAATGCAAGATAATCAACAAGTTACAAAGAAAGAACAATACAACCTGAACAAACTGCAAAAACGTCTGCGTCGTAACGTGGGCGAAGCCATTGCCGATTTCAATATGATCGAAGACGGCGATCGCATTATGGTGTGCCTTTCCGGCGGGAAAGACAGCTATACCATGCTGGAGATCCTGCGTAATTTGCAGCAAAGCGCCCCGATCAGTTTTTCCTTAGTTGCGGTTAACCTCGATCAAAAACAACCCGGTTTCCCGGAGCACATTCTGCCAGAGTATCTGGAACAGCTGGGCGTTGAGTACAAGATTGTCGAAGAAAACACCTACGGGATCGTCAAAGACAAAATCCCAGAAGGCAAAACGACCTGCTCGCTCTGCTCTCGCCTGCGTCGCGGCATTCTGTACCGTACGGCAACCGAATTAGGAGCCACCAAGATTGCGCTCGGCCACCATCGCGACGACATCCTGCAAACGCTGTTTTTAAACATGTTCTACGGCGGGAAAATGAAAGGCATGCCGCCGAAGCTGATGAGTGATGACGGTAAGCACATCGTGATCCGCCCGCTGGCTTACTGCCGTGAGAAAGATATCGAGCGTTTCTCCGAAGCGAAAGGTTTCCCGATTATTCCGTGTAATCTGTGCGGCTCACAGCCTAACCTACAGCGTCAGGTCATTGCTGACATGCTGCGTGACTGGGACAAACGCTATCCAGGCCGCATTGAAACCATGTTCAGTGCGATGCAAAACGTTGTACCTTCACATCTGAGCGATATCAATCTGTTCGATTTTAAAGGCATTAAGCACGGTTCAGAGGTTGTGGACGGCGGGGATTTAGCGTTCGATCGTGAAGAGATCCCGCTGCAACCTGCGGGCTGGCAGCCAGAAGAAGATGATGCTCAACTGGATGAGTTACGCCTGAACGTGGTGGAAGTGAAGTAAGCGTCTGTCAGGCCTACAACGTGCATAAGCGCCTGTAGGCCTGATAAGCGGAGCGCCATCAGGCGCCCCAACGGGTAGTTATTTCAATAACCGGACCCGGCAAGTCTTGCCTTTGATCTTACCGTTTTGCAATTGTTTCCACGCCTTGTGCGCTATGTTCTGGCGAACGGCGACATAGACGTGTGCCGGATGAACAGCAATTTTGCCGATATCTGCGCCATCCAGACCAATATCACCGGTCAGAGCCCCCAGAACATCACCAGGACGCATTTTCGCTTTTTTACCACCATCAATGCATAACGTCGCCATCTCTGCTTCCAGCGGCAGGATTGAGCCGTTAGCTGGCGCAGTTAGCCAGTTCAGCTTCAGTTGCAGCATTTCAGAAAGAATGTTGGCACGCTGCGCTTCTTCCGGCGCACAGAAGCTAATCGCCAGACCGCTGTTGCCGGCACGCGCAGTTCGTCCGATACGATGGACGTGGACTTCCGGATCCCACGCCAGTTCGAAGTTAACTACCAGCTCAAGTGATTTGATATCCAGGCCACGTGCAGCCACATCGGTTGCGACCAGGACGCGCGCGCTACCGTTGGCAAAACGAACCAGCGTCTGATCGCGATCGCGTTGTTCCAGGTCGCCATGTAATGACAGTGCGCTTTGCCCTGCCGCATTCAGTGCATCACAAACGGCCTGACAATCTTTTTTGGTGTTACAAAAAACCACACACGATGCGGGTTGATGCTGGCTGAGTAGCTTTTGCAGCAGCGGAATTTTTCCGTGGCTGGAGGTTTCGAAAAACTGCTGTTCAATCGCCGGTAACGCATCGACCGTATCAATTTCAATCGTTAATGGATTTTGCTGTACCCGGCCACTGATAGCAGCAATGGCTTCCGGCCAGGTTGCGGAAAACAGCAAAGTCTGACGTGACGCAGGCGCAAAGCGAATGACATCATCAATCGCATCGCTAAAGCCCATATCCAGCATGCGGTCGGCTTCATCCATAACCAGCGTATTCAGGGCATCCAGAGAAACGGTGCCTTTTTGCAGGTGGTCAAGTAAACGACCCGGTGTGGCAACAATAATATGTGGTGCATGTTGCAGGGAGTCACGCTGTGCGCCAAAGGGTTGCCCACCGCACAGCGTTAAGATCTTGGTGTTTGGCAGGAAGCGCGCTAAACGACGCAGTTCACCCGCCACCTGGTCGGCAAGCTCGCGCGTTGGGCACAGCACCAGAGACTGCGTCTGAAACAGCGCGGCATCAATATGCTGTAATAGCCCAAGACCAAAAGCAGCCGTTTTGCCACTGCCGGTTTTAGCCTGCACGCGAACATCTTTACCCGCCAGGATTGCCGGTAACGCAGCAGCCTGAACAGGCGTCATTTCAAGATAGCCCAGCTCGTTAAGATTCTCGAGTTGAGCAGCAGGTAAAACATTCAGGGTTGAAAAAGCGGTCACAATTTAATCTCGCGGTAAAAACTCACATTCAGCAGGCGCGTATCCTCGCAGATCTGTGCCCGTGATGCGACAATTTAATCGGTTCTTCATCCGGCGGCGGATCCGGCATGGGCTGCGGACGAGGTATGGGATCGGGAATGGGAACCGGATCGGTCGGTAGCGAATCAGTGTTCGACGTTGCAATCAGATAGGTCATATACCCCTCCAGTCATTCAGGTTGACTCTTTTAGGGTAGACGCTGATTTCCTGCAGGCAAAAAAAAGCCGACTAATCTAAGTCGGCGTCGTACGAATCAATTGTGCTATGCAGTAATTCAAAAAAGGAAGTAAGACAATATGGAGCGCAACGCCCATCGCTTGACGTTGCATTCACCTGCGAGAGAGATATTGCCCCGAATAGGTAGATGGTTTATTGACTTCGCTCAAAAATCAGGAAGTTTTCATGCGCAAAAGCCACTAAAAAACGTTGTTGTTACAACCATTTACTACGATGCAACCATAAAGTAACACCACCAATCAGGACCACTAACAGAATACAAAAAAGTGAGAAACCAAACTGCCAACCACCGCCGGGGATACCGCCGAGGTTAACGCCGAAAAGCCCGGTTAAAAATGTGCTGGGAAGAAAAACCATTGCCATCAATGACATTGTATACGTTCGGCGAGCCAGAGACTCCTGCATCACCTGCGCAATTTCATCCGCCATAATACCGGTCCGGGCAATACAGGCGTCTATTTCATCCAGCCCTCTCCCCAGCCTGTCAGCGATATCCTGCATCCGTCTCCGATGGTCGTCGGTCATCCAGGGGAAACGTTCACTCGCCAGACGCGCATAAACATCTCTCTGAGGAGCCATATAACGTCGCATCACAATTAGCTGCTTACGCAGTAAAGCCAAAAAACCACGCGGTGGGATCTGCTGATCGAGCAGGTTATCATCCAGATCGATAATCTTGTCGTGCAGCTGCTCGATAAATTCGCTGGCATGGTCGGTTAGCGCATCACAAACATCCACCAGCCAACTGCCACAATCAGCCGGTCCCGTCCCTTCCTGGAGATCGCTGACCACATCATCCAGCGCCAGCACTTTGCGCTGACGGGTTGAGACAATCAGACGTTCATCCATATATAAACGCATCGCCACAAGTTGGTCAGGACGTTCGTCGGTACTGCCGTTAATACAGCGTAGTGTAATCAGCGTACCTTCCCCGACTCTACTGACGCGTGGGCGTGTACTTTCGCCCGCCAGCGCATCACGCACATTGTTGGGAAGAAGAGGTGTTGTCGCCAACCATTGGGCGCTTTCAGTATGAGTGTAATTAAGGTGTAGCCAGCAGGGATGCTGACTATCAATTACATCATTATCGCTCAGCGGTTTTACGCCACCTCGACCATCCAACAGCCAGGCAAACACGGCATCCGGCACATTAACATCCTTTCCCTTAATGGCTTCCACAGCGCCTCCACAAACATTCAGCCTTTTTCGTTAGTCTAGCTGTCAGAATATGTTAAGCAATATCTCATTGTCCCATTGTGCTGAAATGATTCATAAAAGTCTCTGATAACAGGAAAAGCTCTGACGAATACGACGCTTGCTTCGAGATACCCGGTTAAGCCCGCTGCCATCTCGCTGACTCAAGAGTGTTACTTAAGCGAAATTTATGTGTCCGCGACTGGAGATCAATCACCTGGTTTTTCAGGATACCCGAGGAATCAGAAAGCTCATCAACCATAATGGCATTACTTTGGGTTACATTCTCCAGTTCGGCCAGTGCATGAGTAATTCTGATAATTCCTTTCTCCTGTTCCTGTGTAGTGGTTAATATCTCGCCCATCAGTTGGTTTAATTGACCGGCACCACCGACAATATCATGCATATTTTTTTCTGCTTCACGCACAATAGCTGCACCTTGCTGAACATTTTGATGGGTTTGCGCAATCAGCTGCTTAATATTCTTAGCAGCATCCGCACTACGGTGTGCAAGCATTCTGACCTCACCGGCCACCACGGAAAAACCTTTGCCATGTTCACCGGCCCTCGCCGCTTCCACGGCAGCATTCAATGCCAGAATATTTGTCTGGAATGCGATACCATCAATTAGCGTAATAATTTCCGTCATCTGCTGTGCACATTCGGTGATTGAACGCATATTTGTCGCAACCTGCACCATTAATTCGCCACCCTGAATGGCACATTGCGTGGCAACTGTTGCCTGGACGCTGGCGATTTGCGTGTTGTCAGCATTATTTCGCGTATTAACGGCTATCTCATCCATATTAGCAGCCGTCTGCATCAATGCTCCGGATTGTTGTTCCGTTTTCACTGAAAGCTCGGCGCTGCGTTCCGCAAGCTGTTCAGAGAGCGCCATCGCCGTTTGTGAAGATGTTCTGATCTCATTAACGAGTGTTGAAATATTACTCGATAAACTATTGATGCCCGGTATTAGTCTACCCGCACAATTATTACCAAACTCAGGAATACTGATCGCCAGATTCCCAGACGTCACTTCCTCAATGCTCCTTTTTACCGTATTGATCGGCATGACCAGGTATTTCGTCATATACCACCATAAGCATAATATAGAAATAACGCTTACCACATTTGTACCAATTATAATTTCCGGCGCGGCCGAGAAAATCATCTCAACAATATTGAGAGCAACTGCCGAAATGAGCAGAAATAAAATAATAAAGGTTCTGACGCTAATATCATTTAACATTTTAGTCCTGTGCACAAAGAAATCATGTAGATATTATTTTTTATAGCACCTGCAATGCAGAATGCCATTGCTCTGCGACGAAAGCTGAACTTTCAATGAGAGCCTGCAATCCTTTTACTTAAGGCAAGAAATTGCACCTTTTATTTCTGTTAGTTCAGTGTTTTATTCCATCAAATGGCTGTAATGGCGCCAGGCATCAGGTTATTGTGATGACAAGCACATGGAGAGCATAAAACGCACAGAACTATAAATTTGGTGAATGTTTATATAAGTAATGACTCGTTATTTTCACTATTTTCCTGTTTCCTCTAATACCAGTGTAAAAACATAAGAACATTCCCGGTGTTATCATGTTAACTGGACAAAACCTGCTAGATTTATTACCACGGCTTTTTTTCGATAGGTAGTATGATGTTGAACGTGTCGTGGGACCCTGTATTGATTGGGATTTCCTTTGTTGTCGCGTTTATTGCCTCTTTTATTGCTCTCGATAGTGCGGGCAAGGTGGCAATCTCCAATCGACGTGAATCAACCTTCTGGCGCCTGTCTGGCGGGGCTACGCTAGGGATGGGGATATGGTCAATGCATTTTATCGGTATGCTGGCCATGAAAATGAGTATGCCGATCAATTACCATTTTTCGCTCACGGCATTTTCTTTCTTTATTGCGCTCATTTCTGCAACTCTCGCCATTAATATCGCCATTTCCGGTAATACGCTTTCAACAAAACGATTAGTCGTAGCCACTGGAATATTAAGCGCCGGTGTCGTCACCATGCACTACGTTGGCATGTATGCCATCATTGAGCATGTTGCCATCCTATGGAGTCATTCGCTGATACTGCTCTCAGTGATGATTGCCATCGTTGCATCTGGTGTAGGTTTGTGGCTGGCGTTTCATTTGCGCCAAAATACCCATCGAGCCCTGATCAATCGGCTTGTCGCCGCCCTTATTATGGCGCTGGCGATTGCCTCTATGCATTACACCGGGATGGGAGCGGCAACATTCACCCATTTTGGACACACGGTACACAATGGACTCAGCACACTGGAACTCTCTGTCTGGGTCTGCGCCGTCACGCTGGTTATTTTGGGTATCATGCTGGTGGTGTCGATGGTGGATTCGCAACTGCGTACCTCCCGACTGGCAGACAACTTACATCAACTTAACTGCCAGCTTGAGCATCAGGTCCACTTCGACGCACTTACTGGACTTGCCAATCGCACACAGATAGATGCCTGCTTACAGGCCTGTCTGCAGCATTCCAAACTGCATCAGCATCAATTTGCTCTGGTATTCATCGATCTCGATCGCTTCAAAGTCGTTAACGATACCTGGGGACATCACATCGGCGATCAGTTGCTGATCGCCAGTACGCAGCGAATCTACAGCTGCCTTGATGACACCATGACGCTGGCGAGGCTGGGGGGAGATGAGTTTATTCTTCTGGTTCCTGACTGTAATAAAGAGGATATCACCGCTCTGCTGACCCGGATTGCCGCTGCGATTGGTGATCCTTTCACGCTGTTTGGGTACACCATTCGGGTTTCGTTAAGTGCGGGAAGCAGTATTTATCCTGAGCATGGTTCCACGTTGCATGAGTTAAAAGTAAAGGCTGATATGGCGATGTATCATGTCAAACAGGCTGGCAGAAACGGTTGGGCTATTTATAGCCCGGAAATGGAAGCTATCGCCGATACACCGCCGACATTTTTACAGGAATTGTCACAAGCACTGGAACACGATCAATTTGAGCTTTTGTATCAACCCAAATACACCGCCGGAGATCATTCCCTGACCGGTTTTGAAGCATTATTACGCTGGCATCACCCGGAACGCGGCATGCTGTTACCTGCTGAGTTTCTGCCTGCGCTGGAAGAGACAGGCCTTATCATTCCGGTCGGGAAATGGGTTATTCAGCAGGCATGCCAGCAGTTACATCAATGGAAGTTACAAGGCCATGCGGAATGGACCCTCGCCGTTAATCTTTCCCCTTCCCAGTTTGAACAACATGACATCGTTGATGTGGTTTGCAGCGCCCTTGCACAATATCAACTATCACCTGCATATCTCACGCTGGAATTGACTGAAAGTACAGCACTTAAAAATTTAAAACGTAGCGCTGAAGTCTTAAATGCATTTTCAGCTTTAGGGATCACCGTTTCTATTGATGATTTCGGTACCGGTTATTCAAATATATTGATGTTGAAGTCTCTTCCGGCACGGGAATTAAAAATTGACAGAGTATTTGTTAAAGATATCAGCGAGAACAGCAAAAATACAAAGATTGTGTCTACTATTATTGACATAGCCCACTCCATGAATATGCAAGTAGTGGCTGAAGGAATAGAGACCCAGGAGCAGGAAATACTCCTGACCCAGATGGGATGTGGCGTGCTGCAAGGTTTCTTGTTTGCAAAACCGTTGCCTGCGCATCAGATCCATGAATTGATTCCAACGGAAAGTAACATTAAGCAGCAGCGAATCGTACAGTCTTTGTCTCCTCAACAATCAATAACATTATGAGACTGTAATATAAAAAACAGATGCCATTAAACGGGCAACACAGCAGATAAAGATAACGGGATTATCGATGAGCACAACCGAGCTGCATTCACTGGATTTATTAACCCTGCCGGTGTGGATTGTTTCGCCGCATACCGAAGAACTGGTGTTCGCTAATACCGTTGCACGGGAACTGATGCAGGCCCCCTGCTTTTCTCTACTCCGCAAGGGCATATTTTCAACTCATGCCCAAAATGATTTAACCATGTATCTCAGCGATTTGAGAAATCATCACGACATTGTAGAAATCCTTACGGTTTGCCGCGAAGGTGAAGACGTCGCGATGGCCAGCCGCCTGTCCATCCGCTCTCTGCCGGAATCAGGTGACGTTATTCTTTTCGAAGGCATTGAAACACCGACTTCACAAGGTCTGAAAGCGAGCCGTTCAGCGAATTATCAGCGAAAAAAACAGGGATTTTACGCGCGTTTTTTCCAGACTAACTCGGCCCCAATGTTGCTTATCGATCCGTCCCGTGATGGGCTTATCGTTGATGCAAATCTCAGTGCGCTAAATTTTTATGGCTATAGCCATGATACGATGTGTCAGAAACATACATGGGAAATCAATACGCTGGGCCGTCATATACTCCCGGTGATGCATGAAATCGCCCATCTTCCCGGTGGCCATAAACCTTTGCATTTTGTGCATAAACTGGCAGACGGCACATCCCGTCACGTACAAACCTACGCCGGGCCAATCGAAATCTACGGTAATAAGCTCATGCTGTGCATTATTCATGATATTACCGAGCAAAAACGGCTGGAACAGGAGCTTGAGCGTGCGGCCCTGCGTGACGCCTTAACGGGATTGCTTAACCGCCGACATTTTTATCAGGTAACCGAGCCGGAACAGACCCACGCGATGTCATTGACACAGGATTACAGCCTGCTGTTGATCGACACCGATCGCTTTAAAAGCATTAACGATCTTTTTGGTCATTTAAAAGGTGATGAGGTACTTTGCGCTCTGGCACGCACACTTGAATCCTGTGCAAGAAAGGATGATCTGATTTTTCGCTGGGGAGGTGAAGAATTTGTGCTGCTGCTGCCGCGAACCTCGTTAGATATTGCCCTCAATCTCGCAGAAGTGATACGGGCGACGGTGGCCAAAGTGACTCTCCCGGGCCTTCCCCGCTTTACCGTCAGCATTGGCGTAGCTCGGCACGAAACAAATGAAAGCATCGATGAGTTATTCAAACGCGTTGACGACGCGTTGTACAAAGCCAAGAACGAAGGCAGGAACAGAGTGCTGGCCGCCTGATGTTTACGTCGTTCAGCGACTACGTTTAGCGTGACGCTCCCAGTTGTCCTGTTTTGCCTGTGCGGTTTTACGCAATGCCACATAACATGCCCCGCTGCCGCCGTGATGCGGCAGTGCGGCGCAGTATGCTTGCACGTCGTCAAATTCCGTCAACCAGCGCGCCACGTAGCTGCGAACAATATTGGCATGGGAGTTATCGTCACGTCCCTTGCCGTGTATCACCAGCACGTTACGCAACCCTTCCTGCTGCGCCTGCAGAATAAAGCTAAAGAGCATCTGGCGACATGTTTCAACAGGTTGGCGAATAAGATTAAGGCTCGCCTGCTGCGGGTATTTTCCGTTTCGCAGCTTGTCGGTCACGCCGTTCTGTAAACCTTCGCGACGAAACTCGAGCGGCACATTCAACGGGACAATATCGAGAAATCCCGTCGAGAGAAAATTATCCAGTTGTAGCGTATCGATACGCGCCGGAGTGCGAAGATTGCGCATGGGCTGCCAGTGCACATCGGCATGGTGTTTCAGCGGTTGAACATCCCCCATTGCGTCAAGAAACAGCGATGCATCATCAAGGTTCATGTTTCATCCTCCAGCGTATTGCGACGGGCATTATCATAACCGCGCACAATTATACCGACAACTATACCGGTAACGGTTTACGGATATTTCCAATAATTAACCGGATCCTCCGCGCTGAACCGATCTACCCACGACAAGTTGATATCCGTTTTTAGGGGTATAGCTGCGACGGTCACTGGCGTGATAATGTGTAGCCTCGCCTGAATGCTGTAATGAGAGAAACGGATGCTTAACTTACTGGAAGACACCATCGACACGCCGCTGGGCCCGCTGTGGGTTATTTGTGATGAGCAATTTCGCCTGCGCGCAGTGGAATGGGATCAGCACAGCGATCGCATGGAACAATTGCTTGATATTCATTACCGTACAGAAGGTTATCAGCGCATTGCCGCCAAAAATCCTGGTGGATTGAGCGACAAACTCTCTGAGTATTTTGCCGGAAACCTCAGCATCATTGACACGCTGGAAACGGCAACCGCTGGGACGCCTTTCCAGCGTGAAGTCTGGCAAGCATTACGCACTATCCCCTGCGGGCAGGTCATGCATTATGGTCAGTTGGCCGAACAGTTGGGGCGCCCCGGCGCTGCAAGAGCCGTCGGCGCAGCTAATGGCTCCAATCCAGTAAGCATTGTGGTCCCCTGTCATCGCGTCATTGGACGTAACGGCACCATGACCGGATATGCTGGCGGTGTACAACGAAAAGAGTGGTTATTGCGCCACGAAGGTTATTTGCTACTCTAGATTCCAGGCAATTAATGCCTTATTCATCACACTTCCGCATAATGCGACCCCAAATTAAGTGTGGTTAATCAAGCAGATACAAACATTCGCTCCAGTTATGCCTGAATTATTCTCTATTGGGAGTAGCTCAGGCTTACGTGCTCACCAAAAAGATGTTAAAATTGACAAATATCAATTACGGCTTGAGCAGACCTATGATCCCGGAAAAGCGAATTATACGGCGCATTCAGTCTGGCGGTTGTGCTATCCATTGCCAGGATTGCAGCATCAGCCAGCTTTGCATCCCGTTCACACTTAACGAGCATGAGCTTGACCAGCTCGATAACATCATCGAGCGCAAAAAGCCTATCCAAAAAGGGCAGACGCTCTTTAAAGCAGGTGATGAGCTTAAATCACTCTACGCTATCCGCTCCGGAACGATAAAAAGCTATACCATTACCGAACAAGGCGATGAGCAAATTACCGGTTTCCATCTGGCGGGTGACCTGGTAGGTTTTGACGCCATTGGCAGCGGCCATCACCCGAGCTTTGCTCAGGCGTTGGAAACCTCAATGGTATGCGAAATTCCTTTCGAAACCCTTGATGACCTGTCTGGTAAGATGCCGAACCTGCGTCAGCAGATGATGCGTCTGATGAGTGGCGAAATCAAAGGCGACCAGGATATGATCCTGTTGCTGTCGAAGAAAAACGCTGAAGAGCGCCTGGCGGCCTTTATCTACAATCTGTCTCGTCGCTTCGCCCAGCGTGGGTTCTCGCCTCGTGAATTCCGCCTGACCATGACCCGTGGCGACATTGGTAACTACCTCGGTCTGACGGTTGAAACCATCAGCCGCCTGTTGGGTCGTTTCCAGAAAAGCGGCATGCTGGCGGTGAAAGGCAAATATATCACTATTGAGAACAGCGACGCGCTGGCAGTTCTTGCCGGCCACACGCGTAACGTTGCGTAATCTTTCCGCAAGCCTCTCTGTTATCCTTCTGTCAAATCGCTAAATTTTCCCGATTTATTGATCTGGCAGGAGGTTATTCCCTGTTTCAAACCACATTATTGGGTTACTCTTTTAGTTACAAACTGCGATGACAGTTGTAAGGAGACCCTGTATGGCTATGTATAAAAATATGCTGGTCGTCATCGACCCTAACCAGGACGATCAACCAGCATTACGGCGAGCTGTTTATTTGCATCAACGGATTGGTGGCAAAATTAAAGCCTTTTTGCCGATCTATGACTTTTCCTATGAAATGACTACCCTGCTGTCGCCTGATGAGCGTACGGCAATGCGTCAGGGGGTCATCAGCCAGCGAACTGCATGGATACGTGAACAAGCGAAATACTACATCGAAGCAGGGATCCCTCTGGAGATTAAAGTGGTCTGGCATAACCGACCCTTTGAAGCCATCATCCAGGAAGTCATCAGCGCCAGGCATGACCTGGTCCTCAAGATGGCGCACCAACACGACCGCCTCGAAGCCGTAATATTTACGCCAACCGACTGGCATTTATTGCGTAAATGTCCAAGTCCGGTATGGATGGTGAAAGACCAGCCATGGCCTGAAGGGGGTAAAGCACTGGTTGCCGTAAACCTCGCCAGTGAAGAGGCTTATCACAACGCGCTCAATGAAAAACTGGTCAAAGAGACGCTACAGCTTGCAGAACAGGTTAACCATACCGAAGTGCATCTGGTTGGCGCCTACCCTGTCACACCAATCAACATCGCGATTGAACTGCCTGAATTTGATCCCAGCGTTTATAACGACGCAATCCGTGGACAGCATCTGCTGGCCATGAAGGCGCTACGCCAGAAATTCAGTATTGATGAGAAAGTGACGCACGTTGAAAAAGGCTTACCTGAAGAGGTCATTCCTGATTTAGCCGAGCACTTGCAGGCGGGTATTGTGGTATTGGGGACCGTCGGACGTACCGGTATTTCTGCTGCGTTTCTTGGTAATACCGCGGAACAGGTTATCGATCATCTACGCTGTGACCTGCTGGTCATCAAGCCGGATGAATATCAGACGCCAGTTGAACTGGACGACGAAGAAGACGATTAACCACACAATGAAATGCCGGATGGCGATATCATCCGGCATTTTAAACGCCTAGTGTTGCTCCTCACCGCCGAGGAAATAGATACCAAGCGGGATAGCCAACAGAATCGTAAACACCATGCTGTAGACACAAATCATTGCAGATTGAATGGCGTACATTGAAGCGGTCCAGTCGGATAGCGGAATGTCATACTGTTCAATAACGCCACCGATCGTCGCTCGCGTCACGACCGACGCTGCGATAATAAACACCCCAAGCAGGCACAACAGAAACTTCCGTCCCTTCGCTGTTTTCAGCTTAGCCATGATCATAGTACTGTCCTTTTGCAAATGAAAAACCTTGTTACTTTGCGCTAACAATACCATGACATCAACTGACTGTCTGCTACATAAACCGCATACAGGGTTGACGTCAGCGTTATTTCGCTGAAAATAGCGCTGATTGCATTATTTATCTCTCCTTTTGATTAATGATCTGACCGCCTTAACTGAGTAAAATATCTGGGGATTAGGATGTCAGATGATATTTAGCTAACACGGAGTTGCCAGGAAGAATCATGATCGCTGAACTGTTTATGAATAATGCGTTTAATTTGACGGTAATTCTTAGCTGCTGTGCCGCGCTGGTCCTGATGAGCGTCTGGTATCATCGTGGAGAGCGTCGCTGCAAAGGATTCATATTTCATGCCGCACAATTTTTTGTCTATGCCATTATCATTGGGACGTTTGGCAGCATTGCTAATAACGTTATCGAAAGTTACAGCCTGAAATTTATCTCCCCCAGCGTGGTCGACTTTATCTGCACCTCGTTGATTGCGTTGATCCTGATCATCAAACTTTTTCTGGTGATTAATCAGTTTGAAAAGACGCAGATTAATAAAGGCAGAGATATCACCAGCGCGAGGATCCTGTCGCGTATCATCAAGATTACCATCGTGGTTGCCATCATTTTACTGTATGGCGAACACTTCGGTATGAGCTTATCCGGCCTGTTAACCTTTGGCGGTATTGGCGGTATCGCAGTGGGTATGGCGGGGAAAGATATTCTGAGCAACTTTTTCTCAGGCATTATGCTCTATTTCGACAGACCGTTTAGCATAGGCGATTGGATCCGCTCCCCGGACCGCAATATTGAAGGCACGGTAGCAGAAATTGGCTGGCGAATGACTAAAATAAACACCTTCGACCATCGTCCGTTGTATGTGCCAAACTCGATTTTCTCCTCCATCAGCGTAGAAAACCCAGGGCGCATGACCAACCGGCGAATTAAAACGGTGATCGGGTTACGATATGAGGATGCCGATAAAGTCGGTGCCGTTGTCGAGTCGGTCAGAGAAATGCTGCAAAACCATCCTGGAATAGACCAGAAACAAACTCTGTTGGTCTATTTTAATGAATTTGCCGATTCATCGTTGAATATCATGGTGTATTGCTTCACGAAAACCACCGTCTGGAAGGAATGGCTCGCGGTACAGCAAGACGTTTATTTAAAGATTATCACGATAGTCCAGGCAAACGGCGCCGACTTTGCATTCCCCAGCCAGACGCTGTATATGGATAATCCTGAAGCATCGCCATTGACACACTAACAAAAGAAAAGACGCGGAAATCCGCGTCTTTTTTGTACTTATTTCAATGAGGAAATATCAATTACAAAGCGGTATTTCACATCGCTTTTCAACATCCGCTGCCAGGCACGATTAATATCCTGAATATCGATCACTTCGACATCGGCGGTAATACCATGCTGACCGCAAAAATCCATCATCTCCTGCGTTTCAGCAATGCCGCCGATAACTGAACCCGCCACAGACCTACGCCCAAGGATCAGGGGAACCGTATTCAGAAACGGATCCAACGCACCAAGATAACCGACCAGCACCAGCGTACCGCTTAGCGCCAGGGTTGGGATATAAGGGTTCAGGTCATGAACGTAGGGCACAGTATCGATAATCAGATCAAACTGATTCGCTGTCGCTTTCATCTGTTCACTGTCAGTGGAAAGCACAACGTGACTGGCACCCAAACGTCTGGCATCAGCTTCTTTGCCCGGTGAACGCGTAAACAGCGTAACTTCCGCGCCCAGCGCATTTGCAAGTTTGATTGCCATATGCCCGAGTCCACCCAGACCGACAACCGCGACTTTACTGCCCTCGCCTACCTGCCAGTGGCGCAGAGGCGACCATGTTGTGATCCCGGCGCAAAGCAGCGGCGCCGCACCGCGTAAATCGATCCCTTCAGGGACCTTCACCACAAACTTTTCGGTAACGACAATTTTGTCAGAATAGCCGCCGAAAGTAGGCAGACCGTCATGACGGTCGATATCGTTATACGTTAGCGTGTTACCTTCTTCGCAATACTGCTCTAGCCCCTGCTCGCAGGCGCTACAGTGTTGACACGAATCAACCATGCAGCCGACCCCTGCGAGATCGCCCACTTTGAATTTTGTTACCGACTTACCAACATGCACCACGCGGCCAATGATCTCATGCCCTGGTACCATCGGATATTTAGCACCGCCCCAATCGTTGTAGGCGTTGTGAATATCCGAGTGGCATACACCGCTGTATAAAATATCGATAACCACATCATCTTCACGCGGATCGCGACGAACAAAATTATGGGGGACTAAATCTTCTTTCACCGCCAGAGCAGCATAACCCTTCACATTCATGACCATTGAGATCTCCTCAGGGATTAGGTGTTACCAGAACCAGCATAGTTCAGGGCAGCAGGTTGTACTCAGCGTCGCTAACCGGTTCCAGCCATTCGTTCGACGCGCCAGGGGCCGGGATTTCCACGGCGATATGGGCAAACCAACTATCACGCGCGGCGCCGTGCCAGTGTTTCATTCCCGCCGGAATGTGCACGACATCGCCGGTTTTCAGCTCACGTGCCGGTTTATTCCACTCCTGATACCAGCCTCTGCCACCGGTCACCAGCAATATTTGTCCACCCTCATGATGAACATGCCAGAAGTTACGACAACCCGGTTCAAATGCGACATTGCCAATTACCACGCCTTCCATGGAGAGCATGGTCAGATAGCTGTCGCCAGTGAAATACTTCGCATACGCTTCATTTTTCTCTCCACGTGGAAAGACGCTGTTACCATCAAATTGTTCGTTCATAGTGACTCCAGTGTGGATAATGTCCGCGGTGTTCATACCAGACATTCATCAAGAACCGTACGGGCATTTTCCCCAATCCCGGCTCCACAGTGCTGTTCGAGTATCGTAATAAACTCACTGAGTTGCTCAGGGAGGATCCCGATGTTAAGGCATATCGCAAAATGGCTTTTCAACTGGCTGTTAACGCCGCCCAGAACGGCCAGCGCCGAAACGGTCACCCATTCACGGTCCTGCCAGTCAAGTACATCTCGCTGAAAAATATCGCCAAACAGATGTGCTTTAAGCCAGACATCAATAGCGGGTGCAAAGTCAAACAGCGGACCGCTTACAGGCTGTCCAACCAGTTGCGTCTGAGTTAGGCTCCCAGCCTGAACACTGTTCCAGTCTGCAGGTGGCGGCGTGGCCGTTCTACCTTCGTCGTCTGAAAGCCCTTTCTCGCTTCGACTTTTCACCACCGACATAAAGCAGGACAGACCGTTCAGGCTGCGAGGGAAACCGCAGTATGCGTAGAGCTGTAGCAGGATCTCTTTTACTTCATTGAGCGTGAGTCCCGCATCCAGTCCGGCGTTGAGCGCGACGTCCAGCTTTTCCATCTGTCCTGTGGCAGTGAATGCCGCAATGGGGATGATTGCCTGTTGTCTGGCATCCAGTTGGTATTGCATATTCGACTCTCCAAAACGGTGGCAACATTGCACCACCGGGGGCTGAAAACAGTAAAATTATAGAGACTCGACGTGTCGGTGATTAGAGAGGAAAAGAAGGACAAACTTATGAGCTGTGCTCATCAATAATGAGCAGCAGGTACTCTTTATTTGCAGGTAATTGATTGAAGACTTACGCCACAATCTCGATTAAATTGCCGTCAGGATCTTTTATCACCGCTTCGTAATAACCATCGCCAGTAGTGCGCGGACCTGAGACTAATATCCCCTGTTCCTGCGCTTGCATTGCAATGGCATCAACATTTTCATTGCCGCCAACAGAAATGGCGAGGTGTACCCATCCGCAACGATTATTGTCAGGTTGCTGCCCGATAAGACCCGGTTTTGTCATTAACTCAATCGCAATTTCCTCGCCAATTTTGACAAAATAAGATTCAAACCCAGGATTGGTTTTACTGCGGTATTTCTCGTTGATCTTGCCGTCAAAAAACGAGACCCAGAAGCGAGCTTGCTGCTCGAGATCCTGTGTCCATAACGCCATATGCGCAATCTTCATAGCGAACCTCTTCCCGTTGTATCCAGAATAGTACGGCCCCTGTAAGGGATGTTGACATCGTTAATCATAATGCACGATCATGCACTCTATTGCTCGATGTTTATTTCACCTGGAGTATCTATGCTCGATTACGCCGCATTCCCGGAACAGCGCCAGGCGCTTATCTTTCAGATCCTGCAAGAAAACGGCAGAGTCATTTGTTCTGAACTTGCTAACCGATTAGGTGTTTCTGAACACACAATTCGTCGTGATTTGCATGAATTGAGCAAAGATGGCGTGTGTAAAAAAGTCTATGGTGGCGCGGTCATTACACTCCCTGAATCCGAAGACATCGACGTGCGCAAGAGTATTAATGTAGCCAAAAAGAGCAACATCGCGCAGAGATGTGCCCGACTGGTCAAATCTGGAAGCTGTATTTTTATCGACACGGGTAGCACCAATCTGGCGATGGCAGAAGCTCTGCCCGCCGAACTGGCGTTAACCGTGGTGACAAATTCACCGGAGATTGCCGCCGTTTTGCTAAAAAAACCGCTGTTTGAAGTCATTATGCTGGGTGGCGTGGTGCAGAGATCTTCAGGTGGGTGCGTGGGAGCTTCCGCCATCGCACAAGTGCAGGACATTTTATTCGATCAGGGATTTATTGGCGGCTGCGCGATGTCGCCTGAATCCGGCTTAACGGGATTTGATTATGCGGATTGTGAATTCAAAAAAGCGGTGATTAAACAATGTAATGAAACTATCGTCGCGCTAACGGCTGAAAAAATCCCAGCCGTCGCCCGATATGTCGTTACCGAAAGCAGCAATATCGATGTGATTGTTGTAGAGGACAACATCAGCAAAGAGTACGCCACAGCGTTCCAGGCGCACGACATTCGAATTTATACCGTCTAACCGCGGTAGGCTCGCTGAAAATTTACTGTGCTAAACGTCGCTCCTGGCGTCAGCGCGGTGATCGCTGACAGATAATCCAGACGGATTTTTTGCTGGTTTTCAGATTGATCCACTACCAGAAATTCTTCTTTTTCCACGGTGGTACACGTCGTCAGCGCTTTAGCATCAAAACATGTGCCATCCGTTAGTTCAATGCGCAACCAATAGTGGTACATGCAGGCGATTTCCAGATAATCATGAAGATCGCAATCTATCGGGTGATACTCTTCGGTCGTTTTCATCATGCTACCTTCCCCAACGTCTTGTATATTCGGGAAATCGCCAACGCAACTTCCCGAACTATCCAGCTATTTCAACGCTTCAATGGGAGCGCCAAAATTAATATGCAGCACATTGCCGTCAATCACCAGCGCCGGAACAGATTTCACGCCAGCCACTTCAGCCTCAGCAACCCGATCAGGTTGCTCTCCCAGATGAACCACATCGATTTCAACATCCGCAGACAAATGCTGCAAAAGTGTCTGTTCTGCGGAAACACAAACCGGGCAACCTGCATGATAGAAACGAGCTTTAGTCATGATACATCTCCTTTAAATTATAGTATCGATTCGATACTATAATTCATGCTACGCTGCTTTTACCCTTTGTCAATATAGTTTTTAATCGATACTATATGCCGAGGAGGATTTGTTATGCCCGACATGTCACTTTTCGACGTACTTGACCGGCTTTCCAGCCTGACAAGGATGTGGTTTCGCCAGCATCCTTTACTGGCGGATCTCCAGCCAGTACAACTTAGCGCGTTAATGTATCTGGCCCGTTGCAACCGTTATTCCAATACGCCGCTTGGCGTGACAGACTACCTCGGTCTCACCAAAGGTACCGTGTCACAATCGCTGAAGCTTTTGGAAAACAAAGGGTTGATTGTTCGTAAGCCGGATCACCGTGATAAACGTAGCGTCCATCTACACTTAAGTGAGTCGGCCAATAACTTACTGGAAGCCCTGCTGCCCCCCACGTTTTTAGTGGAGAGTGAATCGGCAATGGGTGAACGGGCGATCGTGCTCAGAGAGCTGCTGTTAGAACTGTTACGCGGGATCCAGAGGACCAACAATGTGCCTGGCTTTGGTCTTTGCCATAGCTGTCGGTTCCACCAAAAAATTGATGGTCAGGGATTTTGTAATCTGACGAAAGAGAGATTGAGTGAAGAAGATTCATTGCTGATTTGCCGGGAGCATCAGCCGCAGGAAACATAAAATGGTTGGTGCAAAATCACACCAGCCATTATCTCTGTTAGTGTTTGATTATAAATGAACATGGTATTTCATTGTTCTAAATGGATAAAATTACGAATACAGACAACCAATATCGTCAATTAATGTTGTTGTTTGCCGCGACGACTGTCCTTGCTGGCTATGGCTCTCACTACGATGAAGAGAAAGCGCTGGCCCGCAGTGCTCAAACTCAAGCGGCTAAAGAACAACATAACATCATCGCATAAGGCTTCAATTCTGTACTGAATGCCTGGAATTGTACTAACGCCAACGGGAGTGGTGAATCAATACTGGCTGTGCGAGGTATGATGAACGTGGTCAGGATATGCCTCTGATGATCACCCGTGCTGGCGTTAAAAACGCTATACAAGTACGACGCAGGAATGGTGGATGGTGGATGGTGTCCTATATTTAACCGACCCTAATGGTGAGTCTAAACATTTAGCCCGTTTTAAATGGGGGGCTTACGCTGATAGCTACGACATACTGGTCCTGCGAGATACAGACTTCGAGTCTGAGTTACATTGCAATCAGATTAAGGATCAATCCCTTAAATCCAAGAACATAGTGGCGAAAGTGATCCCTACCGTAGCGGAGGTCACCCCACTGGCAATTATGATTGGCTCAGACATAGTTATTCTGTGTGTAGAGGATCAGGCTTCACCGGCTGGATTTATCAACAAAGCACGTAGTGGTTGATTCCCGTGAGTCTGAAGTAGAAAAGGCCGACATATGGCGACCGCTAAACTTTGAATAGGATTTTCTCAATGAACTGCTTCGTGATAAATAATCTGTGCGCCCATACCTGAAATCAGCTTATCTACGCGAATATAATCCGTATAGAAAAAAGATGGAGCATCATCCCAGTGACAGAGTGCGATTTCACGCTTCAGATATGTGTCATAGTAGATAACATGAGCCTTACATGACCTGGTTTTTCCTCCAGATTGTGTTGGATATCTCATCTTGAATCGGTAATTGTCACTCTCATGCTTATTAGCTGATGAGATCATTATTAACTCTGGAACGTTCCAAAAGATAAAAGTCAGGTACATCATAACGGTGAGGCAAACGCCAAAAAACCTCTTAACCATACCTGCAGCGAACTTATTCTTTAGGTACACACGCCAAGCAGTGAACATTCCTATTAGGAAGGAAGTCCCAACAATTACTGACTTATAAAGCCCCTCATCAAAAAGGTACGTGTCGTGAGTGATTTTGTCTGCCCATGCACACCAAATAACCCAAATGACTGCACAGCAGAATGAAATCAGCTCTATCTTTGTTGGCAACCTTATTATCATTAATATTTTTCTCATCTTCCTTGCGAATACGCCCATAGAGTAATCTTCACCTGATTATCCCAGTCCAGCTGCGGTACTGCTGGTAGTGGCATCCAATGACCCTCTTCCCGTCGCTCTGTTTCAAAGAAGCCATCATCCACTACGATTATACGAGAGGTGCTGGCGCTGAAATCCGCGCCAGCTCTGGTTTTAGATGAGGTTAACGAAGGTTATCAGGAGAGTGTATTCAACTAGTGCTTAACGATATACATTGTGCGGCTATAGGCCACATCTTCAGGGTTAGTAATCGGATACCCTTTCAGCCACGGTTTAATTAAACGCCCGTTGGTATACTGATAAATCGGTGCAATAGGTGCCTGTTCCATCAGAATTTTCTCCGCGGCGTTATAATCGGCATTGCGCGCTTTCTCTGTATTCTCCAGAGTTGCCTGGGTCAACACTTTGTCGTAAGCCGGATCATTAAAGCGGGAGATATTGCCCGTATGGGTCGATGTTAATAGCGACAAGAACGTAGAAGGCTCATTGTAGTCACCCACCCATGAGGCGCGGATCACATCAAAATTACCGGTATTACGGCTGTCGATATACGTTTTCCATTCCTGGTTCTGCAGTTTGACGTCAACACCGAGGTTCTTCTTCCACATAGAAGCCACTGCGATAGCAATCTTCTGATGATTTTCTGAGGTGTTGTACAGCAGCGTCAGTTTAAGCGGTTTCTGTGGGCCATAGCCCGCCGCACGCAGCAGCGTTTTTGCCTGCGCATTTAATTCTTCCTGACTCATTTGCTCAAACGGTGAAGGTTCCGGCACAAATCCTGCCGTTACATCCGGCGTAAAATGCCATGCCGGTTTCTCACCTGTACCCAATACCTTCTCCGCCATCAGACGACGATCGATAGTCATGCTGAGTGCCAGCCGCACGCGTGAATCGGCGGTCGGTCCCTTCTGGGTATTGAAAGCATAATAATAAGTACCAAGCTGCGGCGGGGTGTAAACCTGACCCGGGATATCCTTCAACAGTTTCTGATACATATTTTTCGGGAAGGATTCCGTGATATCAATATCACCAGCAAGATAGCGCTTGGTGGCAGCTGATTCCTGGTTGATCGGCAGGAAGGTGACTTTTTGCAGCACCGTTTTGGCGTTGTCCCAATAATGTGTGTTTGGTACCACTTCCAGTTTTTCGTTCACGACGCGATCTTTGAGCACATAGGCGCCGTTACCAATAAGATTGCCTGGTTTGGTCCACTCTTTGCCGCTCTCAACGTTAGCTTTTTGTACCGGATAGAATGCAAAACTCGCTGTCAGGTTGGCAAACCAGGGCAGCGGTTTATCCAGTTGAACTTTCAATGTCCGTGCATCGACAGCACTAACGCCAAGTTTATCAGGCGTGGCTTTGCCATCGATAATAGCCTGAGCATTATTAATTCCCGCCAGCGCCGCAAACCAGGCAAACGGCGACAGCGTTTTTGGATCAACCAGACGCTGCCAGCTATAGACAAAATCCTGCGCCGTTACCGGCGTACCATCCGCCCATTGCGCATTGTCACGCAGCGTAAACGTCCAGATGCGGTTATCGTTACTCTTCCACTGGGTAGCGACGCCAGGCACGATCTCACCCTTCTCATTCTGGTTGACCAGCCCTTCAAATAGATCACGAATAACCTGTATTTCAGGCAGCCCTACGGCTTTTGCCGGATCAAGCGACGCCGGTTCGTCTTTTATATGACGTACCAGTTCTTGTTTCTCTGCCAGTACCGTTCCGCTGGGAACATCAGCAGCCCAGGATAAAGAAATGCTGCTAACCAACAACGCACAACAGGTTACTGAAACAGAATGCTGCATAAGATACCCTCAATTCCGGCTACTAAGTGAATGTGTAATTATTTGTATCGCCAGCAGGAAATGCAATTAACTTCCGACAAGAAAGTGATATTACACCTGAAAAGATAAGTGTGTGAAAACGATTTGATTATCCATACATTTTGCACAACACTGCGAGTAACAATCCAAGCATTCAGAGATGACTATGACCGTTACCCGTCCCCGTGCCGAGCGCGGCGCATTCCCACCTGGAACCGAACATTACGGACGTTCATTGTTAGGCGCACCGCTAATCTGGTTTCCTGCACTGGCAGCCGATCGTGAAAGCGGTCTGATACTGGCGGGAACGCACGGCGACGAAAACTCCTCGGTCGTTACCCTTTCCTGCGCATTGCGTACGCTTAACCCTTCTCTGCGTCGCCACCATGTAGTGCTGGCCGTAAACCCTGATGGTTGCCAGCTTGGACTGCGCGCAAATGCGAACGGCGTCGATCTGAACCGTAACTTTCCCGCCGCAAACTGGAAAGCGGGCGAAACGGTGTACCGCTGGAACAGTAGCGCAGAAGAGCGTGATGTGGTGTTGTTGACCGGCGAAAGTCCGGGTTCAGAACCAGAAACCCAGGCGTTGTGTCAGCTTATTCACCGAATTCATCCCGCCTGGGTAGTCTCTTTTCACGATCCACTGGCCTGTATTGAAGATCCCAGAAGCAGCGAGCTGGGTTCGTGGCTGGCACAGTCGTTTGAATTGCCTCTGGTCACCAGCGTAGGTTATGAAACGCCCGGCTCTTTTGGGAGCTGGTGCGCAGACCTGAATTTACACTGCATAACCGCCGAATTTCCGCCCATTTCATCGGATGAAGCGAGCGAAAAATACCTGCTGGCCATGTCCAATCTGCTGCGCTGGCACCCTAGAGATGGAGCTGCCCGGTCGTAAAATGCAGGGCTGGCTCCGCATCGCTGGCCAGCCAGGTAGGGCCATCAAGATCGGCAAAGTTAACCTGCGGCGTAAGCGGTAACGCCGCACCGATAGCCCGGGAGGTACACAGCATGCAGCCCAGCATCAGCGCAAATCCCTGCTCGCGGGCTTCCGTTGCCAGCGCCAGTGCTTCCGTCAGACCGCCTGTTTTGTCCAGTTTGATATTGACCATTTCATAGCGTCCGTGCAGCGCTTTCAGGCTGCTGCGAGTGTGGCAACTTTCATCTGCGCAGATGGGCAGCGGATGCACAAAATTCTCCAGAGCAGCATCATCCTGAGCCGGCAGCGGCTGCTCCAGCATTGCCACCCCTAAATCAGCCAACAGCTGACAGCGTGCCGCAAGGCCTTCTGCCCGCCAGGATTCATTGGCGTCGACAATAATCGTAGCGTCAGGAACAGCCGCACGAATGGCAACCATCCGCTCACTAATCAAGCGAGCATCCAGTTTAACTTTCAGCAGTTTTGCGCCATTTCCCCACAGCGCAGCCGCGCTCGCGGCCATTTGTTCCGGCGAGCCAATCACCACTGTTTGCGCCGTCGTCACCACTTCCGCCAGTTCACTTCCCACCAATTCCGCCAGCGACTTCTGCTGTTGACGCGCACTTAGATCCCACAACGCGCAGTCTACGGCATTTCGCGCAGCCCCTGCTGGCAGCAGCTTTTGCAGCTCATCACGCCTAAGTCCGTTTTCCAGCTGTGGCGCAATGCTCATAATTTGCGCCAGAACAGAGGCATCGCTTTCACCGTAGCGCGGGTACGGTGTGCACTCGCCAATACCTGTGACGCCATTTTCTGTCAATTCGACGACAACCACATGCGCTTCGGTCCTGCTCCCACGGGCGATGACAAAGGGAGTGTGCAGCGGCCAGGCTTCCTCATATACCTTAACTGTTCTCATTTGTTTTCCTTAATGCAGTCCCTGAAGCGGATATCCGCAAATAGCGTTTGCCGTGTTAACTGTTGATGGCATAAACTAGCCTCGACGTTAACTATATGTAAACAGGAAGATAACCATGTCACAAACCGTTCATTTCCAGGGCAACCCGGTTGCAGTTGCCGGCTCCATTCCTCAGGCTGGAAGCAAAGCTCAGGCTTTTACCCTTGTGGCTAAAGACCTGTCTGACGTTACGCTGGGCCAGTTTGCAGGCAAGCGCAAAGTGCTGAATATTTTCCCTAGCATCGATACTGGCGTTTGCGCGGCATCGGTACGTAAGTTTAACCAACTAGCGACAGAAATCGACAATACCGTCGTACTGTGTATTTCGGCCGACCTGCCATTCGCCCACTCTCGTTTTTGCGGCGCGGAAGGTCTGAGCAACGTTATCACGCTGTCCACCCTGCGCAACGCAGAATTCCTGAAAAACTACGGTGTTGAAATCGCTGAAGGCCCGTTGAAAGGTCTGGCCGCACGTGCCGTAGTTGTTATCGATGAAAATGACAACGTCGTCTTCAGCCAACTGGTCAATGAAATCACCAACGAACCAGACTACACCGCGGCGCTGGACGTACTGAAAGCGTAAGCTGCGTTTGCATACAAAAATGCCTCCGGATGGAGGCATTTTCATTTACGGCATTACTCTTCGCTTTTTTTCTGTTGGCTCAGGCCGTACTCGCGCAATTTATTAGCAATCGCGGTATGCGAAACGCCGAGGCGCTTGGCCAGCTTGCGCGTGCTGGGATAATTCATATACAGCTGCGTCAGCACGGAGCGTTCAAAGCGGCTGGTAATTTCATCCAGCGACCCTTCCATCACCTCTTCTCCGACCGCAACCGTTGCCGCATCATAATCCGGCAGTAAAATATCCTGCGGCCGCAGCTCATAGCCTTCAAGCTGGGTCAACGCCCGGTAGATAGCGTTTTTAAGCTGACGCACGTTGCCCGGCCAACCGTAACGGGTTAACACCGTGCTGAGATCGGCGGACAGCTTCGGACGCGGCACGCCCTGCTCATCGGCAAAACGCGCTACGAACAGTTCGGTGAGCGGCATAATATCTTGTGGGCAATCGCGCAGCGGCGGCAGGTTTAACGTCAGTACATTCAGACGATAATAGAGGTCTTCACGGAAAAGTCCTTTCTGCACCAGCTCCACAAGGTTCTTTTGCGTCGCGCAAATCACACGGACATCAACATGAACTTCGTGATCTTCTCCCACGCGACGGAACGTACCGTCATTGAGAAAACGCAGCAATTTGGTCTGCATACGCGGCGACATTTCGCCAATTTCATCTAACAGAACCGAACCGCCATTCGCCTGCTCAAAGAACCCTTTTTTACCTTCCGGCGCATGGCCAAACAGCTCGCTTTCAACCGCATCTTCAGGGATTGACGCGCAGTTCAGCGCCAGATACGGTTTCGACGCACGTGGGCTTGCCAGATGGCAGGCGTGAGCAAAGAGATCTTTGCCGGTGCCGGTATTACCAGTAATCAGCAGCGGCGCGCTCAGCGTCGCCAGCTTGCGCGCCTGTTCCACCACGTGTTTCATTTTGGCGCTGACGGCAATAATCTGGCTAAACGCGCTGAGATCCTGCGTAGTCATATTTTGCAGCTGACGTCCCATTCGAATGGTGGAGCGCAACATCACCACCGCGCCGGTCAGCATCTGCTCCTGATTTTCGCCCTGCAAATGGACAGGCGTAATTTCCATCAGGAAATTCTGCCCGTTAATCACGACATGTTCGCTATGGGAATCCTGCGGATTGCTTTCCAGCCAGCGCTGGAAGTTAAACCCATTGATTAACTGGGCTGCGGTATGGTTGCGCATCCGCTCCTGGGTGTGCGCAAAAAGTTGACAGCTCGCAGGGTTCGCCATCTCAACTTTGCTTTTCATATCAAGAGAAAGGACCGGCTCTGGCAACGCTTCAAGCAGCGCACTTAGCGCCAGATGTTCACGTTCAGAAGGCATCCAGGGCACGGTGCGCACATCCGTAACACCTGAAATACGGCGAATTTCAGCCATCAGGCTGCTGAAGTTGGTGAACTCCAGCTCCGCAAAATTAAGGTAAATCCGCCCGATGGGGTCAATCTCGATACCGCGTAAATCAATGCTTCTCAGCACCAGTAAATCGAGCAATTCGCGGGTCAGACCAAGACGGTCTTCACAAAAGACTTCCAAACGCATAGGAACCTTCATCAGGACAAGGGATTATGTAGTAAATGATAAGACAGTATTTGGTTCGCAGGAAGAACTCTGTCAACAAATATTGACAGCGCGCTGGAAAATTGGGCGCCGGGGCGTAAAGTTATACGATCGGCGCCCGTTTTTTAGCTAACTTTCGCGCGGAGATTTGTTCTTTTGTAGGGTCTCTTTCACCTGACCAATCAGTTGACGGCGAAAATCGCCCAGTCGTGGCTTATCATCATCGATCCACGGCAGCGGTCGGCAAAGCTCCATAGCTTTAATGCCCAGACGCGCCGTTAATAACCCCGCGCCAATGCCCTGTGCGGCACGCGTTGATAAGCGGGCGGCTAAATCCTGCGACATCCAGTCCATCCCTACTTCCCGCACCAGCTCACTGGCCCCGGCAAAAGCGATATTCAACAACACCAGGCGGAACAGGCGCAGACGGCTGTAATAACCAAGTTCTATGCCATACAGCGATGCAATGCGATTAATCAGCCGCAGATTTCGCCAGGCGATAAACGCCATATCCACCAGCGCCAACGGACTGACGGCAATCATCAGCGTGGACTCTGCCGCTGAACGGCTAATCTCACGCCGGGCTTGCGCATCCAGTACCGGCTGCACAAGATGGGCATACAGACTGACCACTTCGCGATCGTTCTGCGTTTCATGAATTGAGGCATACCAACGCTGTAGCGCCGGATGCGACTGATCGATACCCGCCTGCTGCGCCAGTTTTTCACAAAATGCACGACCTTTTCCGGTTCCATGGCTGTGGAGCAAGTCTCGCGCTTCATCACGTTCGTGCGCGCGCTGACGCAATCGCCACAATCTGCGCCACTCGGTCGCCACCGATCCGACACCTGCGCCGATAATCAATGCGCCTGCGGCACATCCTCCCAGCGCGACCCAGTCCTGAGTCTGCCAGGCGTTCATGGTCCACTGCACACCCTGAGCAACAACGCTTACGCCAAACAGCGCCAACCCGCCCATCACCATCTTGCGCCACAGACTGCGTTTGGGGCGTAAGGCCGCATCAATGACGGCCTCCGCCTGACCTTCGTCTTCCAGGGGTTCATCCACTTTCGCCGGAGAAAAAGTCTGCGCCTCCGTTTCGTTGAACATTTGCTGCGCTTTAAACGCCGTGTTTTGTTCCACGTCCAGCGGACCTGAGAAATCGATACGCGGTTTTAACGGCTCGCTCATCGCAATTTATCTCCTATTAAAAACTCCAGCGCGGCATCAAGGCGGATATGCGGTAAGGGTTTATCGACATCCATAACCTGCGGGCGAAACGCCTCAAACTGAAAGCCCTGGCTGTCCCAGAACGCCTGTCCTGGCAGTCGCGCGGGCACTTCCCCCGGATAAACGGTTAGCGGTTCGCCATCGCTCAGACGATTACCACGCAGCGCCGGGATCTTTTCACCTTTCACGTCGATCAAGCCGCTGGTGGTTGCCTGCACCGATGCCAGCCCCAGACAATCCATGCTGATGCCTTCGAACGCCGCGTTTTGCCATGCGTCCTGGATCAGCTGCTGCAATAACGACACCATATTGGCGTGCTGATCGACCGTGACGTGGTCGGCTTTGGTGGCGGCAAACAGCAGCTTGTCGATCACCGGAGAAAATAGCCGACGAAACAGCGTACGCTGCCCGTAATGGAAGCTTTGCATCAACTGGGTAAGCGCCAGACGCATGTCGTTGAACGCCTGTGGCCCGCTGTTGAGCGGCTGCAGGCAATCGACCAGCACAATCTGGCGGTCAAAGCGCAGGAAGTGATTCTTATAAAACCCTTTGACGACCTTTTCGCAGTAATAATTGAATCTTTCGCGCAACATGCCCGCGTTGGTGTGTTTGTCAGCCTGCGCCAGCTTTGATTCCCCCCAGGCATCGACATCCGGCCACGGGAAGAATTGCAGCGCAGGCGCGCCCGCCATATCCCCGGGCAGGACAAAACGGCCCGGTTGAATAAAATGCAGGCCCTGCTGTTTACACTGATGCAGATACTCCGTCCAGGCGGCAGCAATTTCCGCCAGACGGTTTTCATCAGCAGGCGCCAACGGATCCAGCCCCTGGCATAACTGCCGCCATTTTGCCGACCATTCGCCCCGCTGCCCCTGCAATAATCCGGTCATTTGCCGCGACCAGCTCAGATAATCCTGGGCAAGCATCGGTAAATCGAGCAGCCACTCCCCCGGATAATCGACGATCTCCAGGTACAGCGTGGAGGTGTCTTTAAAGTGGCGCAGTAAAGAGTCATTGGATTTATAGCGCAGCGCCAGACGTATTTCACTCACGCCGCGCGTAGGGGTCGGCCAGGTTGGCGGAGAGCCGTACAGTTGCGCCAGTCCCTCATCATAGGTAAAGCGCGGAATGCCAAAATCGCGTTGAGGAACCCGTTTTACGCCGAGCAAACGCTCTTCGCGCACGCAGCTGAGCAACGGCAGACGCGCACCGGCATGAATATTGAGTAACTGGTTTACCATCGCAGTGATAAACGCCGTCTTACCGCTGCGGCTAAGTCCGGTGACAGCCAGGCGTAAATGCCGGTCTACGCCGCGATTAACCAGCGAATTGAGTTCATTTTTAAGTCGCTTCATCGCCATCCCGTTTTGCTGAAGGAACCGAAGAAATTATAACAAACAGGAAGTAAAGATAGGGGGCAATTCTTACTTATCAACTACCTGGGCGGTACCTGGCGGCATTATTCTTACCGCCAGGAGCAGAAGAACTGCGTACGGCTTATTTATTCTCTACTTTAGGAAGCGAGATCTGGTTGATGCCACCTTCATTCGTCACCTGCGTATAGCCCATTTCAGTCAACATATCCTTCGCTTGTCCCGATTGACGACCGGAGTTGCAGTACACCTTCACAGTGTCGTTCTTATCAGGAACTTCAGCTGCAATACGTGCCTTCATTTCTTTTAACGGAATATTGACGGCCCCCTGAATATGCTGCTGTTGGTACTGTTCAGGAACGCGAACATCGATCCAGTGTTCGGCTGCGTAAACCGGCATGCCGATGACCAGAGCCAACGCTAATATACCTTTTTTCAACATAATATCTTCCTGACTGATAGTTGGATTTACCTCTACACTATACGCCAGTTCTTAAGAAAATATTGCTGACCGACTTCCTGATATAAAACCTGGGTATTAATGCCCTGCGAAATAGATTTTTTAGTTCACCCTCAATACCCGTGGTAACGACCCAAAAGAATTCTGACAGCCCCCAAATTATATTTGTAAGCTGCCGCAAATTAACTGAGGGAATGTTGATTAATTGTTGCTTGCTTTTGCTGATTCAAATATCAGGGTTGATTACCTGAATAGCGTTTCGACAATTTTGCCGCAGCCCGACTCAACACCGGTTCCAGAACCAACGCCAGCAGCATTTTTAGCGGGCGTCGGGCGACGGACTTCACCGCCCACCCTGCTACACCCGCCGGGCCGTAGCGCAGCGCGGTCAGAAGCACCAGCTTACCTGCTATTTTAAAGCCCGGCTTAACCCTTTGCCCGGCACGTTGCCAGCGATTGTTCATTTCTGTCCTCACAATTGACGGAAGCGACTACGTAAGGAAAAAGTATCGGACGTCACATAACGTTCCATTTCACGTAAACGCTTTTCACTAGCAGCCAGCTCGCGATCGACGGCATCCAACAGCTCACCGCTTGATGGCTGCTGCTCGCCGGAAACCACATTGTCCGGCATCGGGTCCAACACAAAGGTCAGCACGATGTAGGCAACGAAGGTGAAAAAGGCCAGGCCAAAAAAGACTGACAACACCACCAGGATCCGTACCAGCTTCACAGGCACATCGAGATAATGCGCAATCCCAGCGCAAACCCCCTTCACCATGCCCTGCTGCGGAATACGCCACAGTTTTTTGTTCAGGTTAACGCCTCCCATTAGCGGTCCCTCCAGTTTGGATGTTCAGCATCGAGGATGTCTTCCAGCGCCTGAATGCGCTCGCGCATCCGCTGTGCGTCATCGTTGAGTTCAACCAGGCGTTGCTGTTCACTTTGCGACAGTTCGCCACGACTGGAACGGTTGCTGTAGTGCAGCCAGAGCCAAATCGGTAAAACGAACAACACAAAGATGGTTAACGGGATAGCCAGAAATAGCGCGCTCATGAGTACTCCTTACAGGTGATGAGCGGCGGCGCGTTCGGGCGCCGCCAGATGTTATTATTGCTTGTCTTGCTGCATTTTGGCTTTAAGTTGCGCCAGCTGCTCGCTGATTTCATCATCTGCTTTCAGGTCAGCAAATTGCTGATCCAGAGACTTCTGTTTACCGAAGTTATGGCTTTCAGCCTCGGCTTCCATCTGATCGATACGACGCTCGAAAGATTCAAAGCGCGCCATCGCTTCATCGAGTTTACCGCTGTCCAGTTGACGACGAACATCACGCGAAGAACTCGCTGCCTGATGACGCAGCATCAACGCCTGCTGACGAGCACGGGTTTCACTGAGTTTATTTTCCAGCTCACCGATCTCTTTTTTCATACGCGCAAGCGTATCGTCAACCAGCGTCACCTCATGCTCCAGAGAGGCAATTAAATCGGTCAGTTTCTGCTTTTCAATTAACGCAGAACGCGCCAAATCTTCTTTCTCTTTACGCAGCGCAAGTTCTGCTTTTTCTTGCCACTCTGCCTGTTGGGCACTGGCCTGTTCGATACGGCGAGATAATTGTTTCTTTTCTGCCAGCGCACGCGCTGAGTTAGAACGTACCTCAACCAGCGTGTCTTCCATTTCCTGGATCATCAACCGCACCAGTTTCTGCGGATCTTCAGCCTTTTCCAGCAACGCATTAATGTTGGCGTTCACGATGTCGGCAAAACGAGAAAAAATACCCATAATGTAATCCTCACTTACTGTTCTGATATCGGGCTATGCCCTGCTGATTTCGTTATGCACTTGGCGTGCCAACTTTTTATATAATTGATTTTATTGTAATTATATAATTTTACCTGCCAGGCTAATTAGCGTAAATTGGTGAATAACACTAACAAATGGTGAATTTCATCATGGCTGGATACAAAGATAATCTTCTGGGTGAAGCGAACAGCTTTATTGAAGTGCTGGAGCAGGTTTCTCATCTCGCGCCGCTGGATAAACCTGTACTGGTTATAGGTGAGCGCGGGACCGGGAAAGAACTTATTGCCAACCGCCTGCACTACCTCTCCACCCGCTGGCAAGGCCCGTTTATTTCGCTTAACTGCGCGGCTCTAAACGAAAATTTGCTTGATTCCGAACTGTTTGGTCACGAAGCGGGTGCCTTTACCGGCGCGCAAAAACGCCATCCGGGACGTTTCGAACGCGCCGACGGCGGTACGCTGTTTCTCGATGAACTGGCAACTGCCCCGATGTTGGTACAGGAAAAATTACTGCGGGTTATTGAATATGGCGAGCTGGAGCGCGTTGGTGGCAGCCAGCCGTTGCAAGTTAACGTACGACTTGTTTGTGCGACCAATGCCGACTTACCTCGCATGGTCAGCGAAGGCACTTTCCGCGCGGACCTGCTGGATCGCCTGGCCTTTGACGTGGTGCAACTCCCACCGTTACGCGAGCGTCAAAGTGACATTATGTTAATGGCCGAACATTTTGCCATTCAGATGTGCCGCGAGATCGGATTACCTCTGTTTCCGGGTTTTAGTGCCGAGGCCAGAGAAACGCTCCTCCACTACCGTTGGCCGGGCAATATTCGTGAACTGAAAAACGTCGTGGAGCGATCCGTTTACCGGCATGGAACCAGTGATTACCCGCTGGATGAGATAATCATTGACCCCTTCCTCCGCCACACTACTCAGCCGCAGGCGCCGGAAACTAAACCGATGTCTGTAGGTTTACCGCTGGATCTACGTGAATTCCAGCAGCAGCAAGAGAAAGACTTTCTACAAACCAGCTTACAGCAGGCAAAATTTAACCAGAAAAAAGCCGCTGAATTACTGGGGCTGACTTACCATCAGCTTCGCGCTTTGCTGAAAAAACACCAGATTTAACGCACATTTGCAGATGTCATATTGGCGGATTTGACGCATAACCTCATCAGGGTTTACCATGACGCCATTACTGTATAAAAAAACAGGTACAAATATGGCTCTGGCACTCGTTGGCGAAAAAATTGACAGAAACCGCTTCACCGGTGAGAAAATTGAAAATAGTACATTTTTTAACTGTGATTTTTCAGGTGCCGACCTGAGCGGCACTGAATTTATCGGCTGTCAGTTCTATGATCGTGAAAGCCAGAAAGGGTGCAATTTTAGTCGTGCGATGCTGAAAGATGCCATTTTTAAAAGCTGTGATTTATCCATGGCGGATTTTCGCAATGCCAGTGCGCTTGGCATTGAAATTCGCCACTGTCGTGCGCAAGGCGCAGATTTCCGCGGCGCAAGCTTTATGAATATGATCACTACTCGCACCTGGTTTTGCAGCGCATATATCACTAACACAAATCTAAGCTACGCCAATTTTTCGAAAGTCGTGCTGGAAAAATGTGAGCTGTGGGAAAACCGTTGGATGGGTGCCCAAGTACTGGGCGCGACGTTCAGTGGTTCAGATCTTTCCGGCGGCGAGTTTTCGACTTTCGACTGGCGAGCAGCAAACTTCACACATTGCGATCTGACCAATTCGGAGTTGGGTGACTTAGATATTCGGCGCGTTGATTTACAAGGCGTTAAGTTGGACAACTACCAGGCATCGTTGCTCATGGAACGTCTTGGCATCGCGATTATTGGCTAGTCTTCAGGGAGCGGTGAATATTCCGCCCCCTGCACTGCTTTTTACCCCTCAGGCATCGCTGAAGAGTGGTGTGTGGAAATTTTCCACTCTTTACCGTCCCATGCATAAGTGAATGTGTAGCGGGCTGAAACCGTTGATTTGTCCGCGAAGGTAAATGTGTAGGTACCGGTGTCTATCGCCTTATTACACCCCAGGCGAATGGTACGCATGTCAATTTTCCCGGTCGGCTTTTTCGCAAGAAAATGCTCGAAATAATCAACACGTTCAGCGTCCGTTAAACGCGCTTTATTGGATACAGTAGGCAGCAATACCGCATCGCTAAGATAATTTTCAGATACCGTCTGCGCGTTACCTGTTTTCAATGACTCGTTCCACTTATCAAATAGCGCTTCGATTTGCGCTTTATTCACCTTCACACAGTCTGGAGTCGACGCTGCAAAAACGGCTCCAGGCAATAGGGCAAGTGAAACAACAAGACTCAGTAATTTATTCATACAATTCATTCCATTAGAAGTTAAATGGCAACAGAAAACCGTTCATAACCAGGATCAAAGCCAAAATGCATTTAATAACCAATGGAAATCATCACCATAAATGGGTGAGAAGATTAAGATGCCATGAAGAAAAAATGGAATTAACATATTGAAATAATTATAGATACTTTAGCTATTACAACCCACATAACGTGTACTGCTTCCTGAATGATTATAGTTCAGCATTGATAGTGACACTCTAAATGCTCGCTCCACACTTCGTTATCGATGCCATACTCCATCTTCCGAGCACACACTGATATCAATCAGTAAACAACGACAGGTACGCCCCCACGTTTATAGCAAGTCAGATGGGCCATGAAAATGCTAAGATAGTTAACAGAGTAGATTCAAAGTGGATAGCAGGTATGAATTTTGACCATGTCGCGGTGTTGAACTCGCGCTTATCGAGCCTGTTACTCCCAAAAACAAACGGTAATGGCAAATGTCATTAAGTATTAGTAAGATAGCCTCTTTATATAATCCATTAAAATTATGCGCCTGGTTTTATCATCTCTGATCGTGATGGCTGGATTTCTGAGTGGTCAGGCTGCTGCTGCGCCTGAGCAAGCTCCGCACGCTGATATCCGTGACAGTGGGTTTGTCTATTGCGTCAGCGGGCAAGTCAATACGTTCAACCCACAAAAAACGAGCAGCGGTCTCATCGTCGATACGTTAGCGGCCCAATTGTATGACCGACTGCTTGATGTAGATCCCTACACCTATCGGCTGGTGCCTGAGCTTGCTGAAAGCTGGGAGGTGCTGGATAACGGCGCAACCTACCGCTTCCATCTGCGTCGTGACGTTCAGTTTCAGAAGACGGCCTGGTTCACCCCCACCCGCAAACTGAATGCAGACGATGTGGTGTTTACCTTCGAGCGCATCTTTGATCGCCACCATCCGTGGCACAATGTGAACGGCAGCAGTTTCCCCTACTTCGACAGCCTGCAGTTTGCCGATAACGTCCAAAGCGTGCGCAAACTGGACAACAACACCGTTGAATTCCGCTTAACGCAACCGGATGCCTCCTTTATGTGGCACCTTGCCACACACTATGCCTCCGTAATGTCGGCGGAATATGCCGCTAATCTGGCAAAACAGGATCGCCAGGAGTTGCTCGACAGACAACCCGTCGGCACAGGCCCGTACCAGCTTTCGGAGAATCGTGCCGGCCAATATATTCGGTTGCAGCGACATGAAAAATTCTGGCGTGGTACCCCCCTGATGCCGCAGGTCGTAGTGGATCTCGGTTCTGGTGGAACCGGACGCTTATCGAAATTACTCACTGGCGAATGTGACGTCCTTGCCTGGCCTGCCGCCAGCCAGCTCAGCATATTGCGTGATGACCCTCGCCTGCGTTTGACGCTGCGCCCGGGGATGAACATTGCCTATCTGGCGTTCAACACCAATAAACCGCCGTTGAATAACCCTGCCGTGCGACATGCGCTGGCGCTAGCGATCAACAACCAGCGCTTAATGCAGTCTATCTACTACGGGACGGCAGAAACCGCGGCATCTATTTTGCCTCGCGCCTCGTGGGCTTATGATAACGAAGCTAAAATTACAGAATACAACCCGGCAAAATCGCGCGAGCAGCTAAAAGCGCTGGGGCTGGAGAATCTGACGTTACAACTTTGGGTCCCTACCAGCTCTCAGGCCTGGAACCCCAGTCCGCTGAAAACCGCCGAGCTGATTCAGGCAGATATGGCTCAGGTGGGTGTGAAAGTGAAGATCATCCCGGTAGAAGGTCGTTTTCAGGAGGCGAGATTAATGGATATGAACCATGATCTGACGTTATCCGGCTGGGCGACGGACAGTAACGATCCTGACAGTTTTTTCCGGCCGTTGCTCAGCTGTGCCGCCATCAATTCACAGACCAACTTTGCCCACTGGTGTAATCCGCAGTTTGACAGCATTCTGCGCAAGGCTCTCTCTTCGCAGCAGCTTTCATCGCGAATTGATGCCTATGACGAAGCGCAAAATATTCTTGCCCAAGAGTTACCGATCCTGCCACTTGCCTCTTCACTGCGTCTGCAGGCTTATCGATACGACATCAAAGGGTTGGTGCTCAGTCCATTCGGTAATGCCTCTTTTGCCGGCGTGTCCAGGGAAAAGAAAGATGAGGTGAAAAAACCATGATTATCTTCACCTTGCGTCGATTTTTATTGCTACTGGTAACCCTGTTCTTCCTGACCTTTATTGGCTTCAGCCTGAGCTACTTCACACCTCATGCGCCGTTACAGGGTGCATCGCTGTGGAACGCTTGGGTATTCTGGTTCAATGGTCTCATTCACTGGGATTTCGGCGTATCCAGTATCAACGGTCAGTTGATCTCAGAGCAGCTGAAAGAGGTGTTCCCGGCCACAATGGAGCTGTGCATTCTTGCCTTTGGTTTTGCACTAATGGTTGGGATCCCCGTTGGTATGCTGGCCGGTATCACGCGGAACAAATGGCAGGACCGCTGCATCAGCGCATTGGCTCTGATGGGATTTTCTATCCCCGTTTTTTGGCTGGCGCTGCTGCTGACATTGCTCTTCTCGCTGACCCTCGGCTGGTTACCCGTTTCCGGGCGTTTTGATCTTCTCTACGAGGTGAAACCTGTTACCGGTTTTGCCATTATTGATGCGTGGATCTCCGACTCGCCCTGGCGCGATGAAATGCTGGTCAGCGCTATCCGTCATATGGTGCTCCCGGTGCTGACGCTCTCCGTTGCGCCCACCACAGAAGTTATCCGCCTGATGCGTATCAGCACCATTGAGGTCTTTGACCAGAACTACGTCAAAGCGGCGGCCACGCGCGGTCTGTCACGATTAACGATTCTGCGTCGTCACGTCCTGCACAATGCCCTTCCGCCTGTGATCCCGCGTCTGGGATTACAGTTTTCCACCATGCTGACGCTGGCGATGATCACCGAGATGGTCTTTAGCTGGCCCGGTCTTGGTCGTTGGCTGATTAACGCGATTCGTCAGCAGGATTACGCGGCGATTTCAGCGGGCGTGATGGTGATTGGCTCACTGGTTATTATCGTTAACGTCATCTCTGATATTTTGGGTGCTATGGCTAACCCTCTGAAACATAAGGAATGGTATGCCTTACGATAGCGTCTACAGCGAAAAACGCCCGCCAGGTACGTTGCGCACCGCATGGCGCAATTTCTATGGCGATGCGACTGCGATGATCGGCCTGTACGGCTGTGCGGGACTGGCTATTCTGTGTATTTTTGGTGGTTGGTTTGCCCCTTACGGCATCGATCAGCAATTTCTCGGCTATCAGCTTTTACCGCCGTCATGGTCGCGCTATGGCGAAGTCTCATTCTTCCTCGGGACAGACGATCTGGGACGTGACGTTTTAAGTCGTCTGCTCAGCGGCGCGGCCCCGACCGTTGGCGGCGCGTTTGTCGTCACTCTTGCCGCCACGCTGTGTGGCCTGGTATTGGGCGTAGTTGCCGGTGCGACGCACGGCTTGCGCTCTGCGGTGCTGAACCACATTCTGGACACCCTGCTGTCGATCCCTTCTCTGCTGCTGGCGATTATTGTGGTGGCCTTTGCCGGGCCGCACCTGACACACGCCATGTTTGCCGTCTGGCTGGCGCTGCTGCCGCGCATGGTGCGCTCCGTTTACAGCATGGTGCATGACGAGCTGGAGAAAGAGTACGTCATTGCCGCTCGCCTGGACGGTGCAACCACACTGAATATTCTGTGGTTCGCCGTTCTGCCCAATATTACCGCTGGCCTTATTACTGAAATCACCCGCGCACTGTCGATGGCGATTCTGGATATCGCCGCGCTGGGTTTTCTCGACCTTGGCGCACAGCTGCCGTCCCCGGAATGGGGAGCCATGCTCGGCGACGCGCTGGAGCTGATTTATGTCGCACCGTGGACGGTGATGCTGCCAGGCGCGGCAATTATGATAAGCGTGTTGCTGGTTAACCTACTGGGTGACGGCGTGCGCCGCGCAATTATTGCGGGGGTGGAGTAATGCCATTACTGGATATCCGCAACCTGACCATTGAATTCAGGACCGGTGACGACTGGGTAAAGGCTGTTGATCGTGTCAGCATGACCTTGAATGAGGGTGAAATCCGCGGGCTGGTCGGCGAATCTGGCTCCGGCAAAAGTCTGATCGCTAAGGCCATTTGCGGCGTCGCTAAAGATAACTGGCGCGTAACCGCAGACCGTATGCGTTTTGATGATATCGATCTGCTACGCCTTTCCGCGCGTGAACGACGCAAACTGGTCGGTCATAACGTCTCCATGATCTTTCAGGAGCCGCAGTCATGTCTCGATCCGTCCGAGCGTATCGGACGTCAACTGATGCAAAATATTCCGGCATGGACCTACAAAGGTCGCTGGTGGCAGCGCATCGGTTGGCGCAAACGCCGTGCGATTGAACTCTTGCACCGCGTCGGGATAAAAGACCATAAAGACGCCATGCGCAGCTTTCCATATGAGCTGACCGATGGCGAATGTCAGAAGGTCATGATCGCTATCGCATTAGCGAATCAGCCGCGTTTGCTGATTGCCGATGAACCAACGAACGCGATGGAGCCAACCACCCAGGCGCAAATTTTCCGTCTGCTAACCCGTCTGAATCAAAACAGCAATACTACCATTTTGTTGATAAGCCATGACCTGCAAATGCTCAGCCAGTGGGCTGACAAAATCAACGTGATGTACTGCGGGCAAACGGTCGAAACCGCGCCAAGTAAAGATTTGGTGACCATTCCTCATCATCCTTATACTCAAGCGTTGATTCGCGCTATTCCTGATTTTGGTAGCGCAATGCCGCACAAAAGCCGCCTGAATACCATGCCAGGAGCTATTCCATTGCTGGAACAATTACCCATCGGCTGTCGTCTGGGGCCACGCTGCCCTTATGCACAACGCGAATGTATTGAAACCCCAAGACTGACCGGAGCAAAGAATCATCTCTACGCCTGTCATTTCCCGCTGAACATGGAGAGAGAGTGAGATGGTAGAAACCCTGCTCGAAGTTCGTAATCTGAGCAAAACCTTTCGCTACCGGACAGGTTTATTTCGCCGCCAGACCGTTGAGGCCGTTAAGCCCCTGAGTTTCACCCTGCGTGAACGTCAGACGCTCGCCGTCATTGGTGAAAACGGTTCGGGGAAATCTACGCTGGCAAAAATGTTGGCGGGTATGATTGAACCCACCAGCGGTGAGCTGCTGATTGACGATCATCCGTTAAAATATGGCGATTATTCATTTCGTAGTCAGCGGATCCGTATGATTTTCCAGGATCCGTCAACATCGCTTAATCCGCGGCAACGTATCTCGCAAATCCTCGATTTTCCGCTTCGTCTGAATACCGACCTCGAGCCTGAGCAGCGTCGTAAACAGATCGTGGAGACCATGCGCATGGTCGGGCTGCTGCCCGATCACGTAAGCTATTACCCACATATGTTGGCCCCAGGGCAAAAACAGCGTCTGGGCCTTGCCCGTGCGCTCATTTTACGCCCCAAAGTCATTATCGCCGACGAAGCCCTGGCTTCTCTGGACATGTCGATGCGTTCGCAGCTCATCAATCTGATGCTGGAATTGCAGGAAAAACAGGGGATTTCGTATATCTATGTGACCCAACATATTGGCATGATGAAGCACATCAGCGATCAGGTATTAGTCATGCATCAGGGCGAAGTGGTAGAACGCGGCAGTACAGCGGATGTTCTGGCGTCCCCGCTTCATGAGCTTACCCGCCGCCTGATTGCAGGTCATTTCGGCGAAGCGCTCACCGCTGATGCCTGGCGAAAAGATCGTTAGCAAACGGCTGCCCTCCTCAACCGGGGGGCAATCTGTCATCAGTGACACAACGTGGGTAAGAGCAGCGTATCAACTTCGGTAAACGCGACTGACGGGTAAAGGGCACCACCTTGCATTGCCCAGACACCTGCGGTACTGGCCTCGTCAATAAGTCGTACTGTTTCTACTCCCTTCACCACAACACGGTCGCAATATTCCCTGATATTTTTGATCAGCACCGGGAACATCGGTTTTTCTACCTGTTCCAGGAAGAAACCGCGATCCAGTTTCACAACGTCAAAATGACCGCAAACCAGCGGACTGGCCCCTACGCTGCCGGAGCCAAGATCGCCCAACCACAATGCGTTTGGGCCGTCGCGAAGTGAATTAATCAGCAGATTATTCAGGCACACGGTATTCGACAGAAAACGTTCTGAAAGTTCCAGTGCAATAAATGGTAGAGCATGTAAGGCCGACTTGATGGCTGGATCACCAATCGCCAGCAGTGCCATTTCGTCAATGAGGTTCAGGGTGCAAATAAGGCTGTTGCGCTCAAACCAGTCACGCTTTTCGGCAATTAGTCGAATTTGCTCGAGCAGGAAATTACGCTTTTGTTCGCTATCCCACGCTGAAATGATGAAATCTGGATGCAACGGGTGAACCGTATCTGAAGTAAACCGGGCGTTAATCTCTACACCCAGTAATTTATCTGTTGTGTCTCTCATCGGTTCCGCGATGAAATGATAGTGCATAAGACCACTCCAATTGATCATAACATCCTGATAATGCACTTCTAATCACAATCAATCAATAATATCGATCAATGAATCGATATTGATCGATAAAAACAATATATCATAACAAGCTGAATATTGTCATGTTTTATGTTTTAAGAAAGTTCCTACCTTGCTATGTTTATTAACATCAGCTAGCAATGAAATAATACCATTTCAATGCCTTTGAAACCTCGTATTTTCTCTGATTCACCGACGTTAGATGCCTGAACGAAGCATAAGCGGAGGGGGATGATATACTCCTCACATGTAATAACGTGACAGGTCACGTGAGGCGGATAACCATTCTCCAGGGAAAAAGCGTGGGATATAATTTCAGGCCAATTTCGAGTGTGTTTGATGCGTCAATCATAACTCATTGATTGATAAAAGATAAGTGTTAACCAAAAGGATTAAAGCCATGGGTTTTTTATCAGGTAAGCGCATTCTGGTGACAGGCCTTGCCAGTAAATTGTCTATCGCATGGGGAATCGCTCAGGCGATGCATCGCGAAGGTGCCGAACTGGCGTTCACCTACCAGAACGACAAGCTGAAAGGTCGTGTGGAAGAATTTGCAGCGCAATTAGGCTCCAACATTGTTTTGCAGTGTGATGTAGCTGAAGATGCCAGCATTGACGCCATGTTTGCTGAACTGAGCAAAGCCTGGCCGAAATTCGACGGTTTCGTACACTCCATCGGCTTCGCACCTGCTGACCAACTGGATGGTGATTATGTGAATGCAGTTACCCGCGAAGGATTTAAAATTGCGCATGACATTAGCGCTTATAGCTTTGTTGCGATGGCAAAAGCATGTCGTTCTATGCTAAACCCTGGCTCTGCGCTATTGACGTTGTCCTATCTGGGCGCAGAGCGTGCAATCCCTAACTATAACGTGATGGGCCTGGCGAAAGCCTCATTGGAAGCAAACGTCCGTTATATGGCTAACGCAATGGGGCCTGAAGGCGTACGCGTAAACGCAATTTCCGCAGGTCCAATCCGCACCCTCGCCGCTTCCGGTATCAAAGATTTCCGTAAAATGCTGGCCCATTGCGAAGCTGTTACGCCGATTCGCCGCACTGTTACCATTGAAGATGTGGGCAACTCTGCGGCATTCCTGTGTTCCGATCTTTCTGCCGGTATCTCAGGTGAAGTTGTACACGTTGACGGTGGTTTCAGCATCGCTGCAATGAATGAACTAGAACTGAAATAATCATCCACTCTTCTCTGGGCGGCCCACCGTCGCCCGTGATGCTCGTTTTTAATTCCCCTCTACCCTGTCCCATATATGCTTTTCTGATATTTATTATCACGTAACAATCTTTCATCCCCTCTTCTGCTTACGTCAGGATATTGCAGCGCAAACGATCCGGCGTAGTGGTATGACGACGTGTCCGGGTCGCCACTTTTTAGACCAAGGACCGCCCATGGAACAACGCCGAATTGAAGGCAAAAGCCACTGGTATCATGAGACGCAATCCAGCATGTATCCACAAGATGTTCTGCCGCTGGTGCCGGAAGCCGCTCATGTCGACGACTGCTTTTTACTGGATCTGGCGATATCTGATGACGCCCTTTTACCTTTTCAATCCTGGTTAATCCCTGCCCGTAAACTTGCACAGATCCTCTTCCCGATCCACGTAAACCTGAGTCAGATGCACACATTCAGCGCCTATGAACGGATGAGTACGGCGTTAACCGTCGCTCAGGTATATGGCGTCCAGCGATTATGTAATCACTATGCCGCGCGTCTAACACCGCTTCCTGGGCCGGACTCCTCGCGGGAAAGTAACCATCGACTGGCGCAAATCACCCAATATGCTCGTCAACTTGCCAGCTCTCCTGCCGTGATAGGCGCGCGCGATCGCCAGCATCTGGATGCAGTCGGGCTGACCACCAGCGATAGCATTCTGATGAATCAAATTATCGGATTCGTCGGTTTTCAGGCCCGTATCGTGGCCCTGTTTCAGGCCTGGTGTGGACATCCGGTGCGCCGAATTCCGGGTCTCGATATACAACAATTCGCTCACGCTTCACCATTTAGTGCAGCAAACGCTACCTGGCACGCTTCGCCATTTCCGATTGAAAAACATCTTAATCATGATGAGTCGATAGACAGACGTTATCCCGAGGAACTGCAAGCGTTACTGCCATTACTGATACATTCCCCCGTCATTTTGGATTTACTCGGGTCGCTCATTTCCAGCACGCAACGTAGCGGGATACCGGTACAGGCATTTTCATTGGCGGCGCTGATGACTTCGCGGATTAATGGCAGCGTGGCCTGTTTTAATGAACATGCGTATTCAGCTCATGAATTAACCGAGGCCATTACCGTTCTTCGTCAGGATGAACGTGAATTACAACATTGGGAACAACGACATCCGGTTGAGCGCGTCACCCTACAGGCGGTACAATGGCTGACCCGGGCGCCCGACCGCTTTAGCACCGCACTGTTAACGCCTTTGTTCGATCAGGGAATCTCTTCAGAGCAGGCCATTAACCTGCTAGCCTGGAGTGGATTGTGCGGATGGTTGAATCGCTTGAAAATCGCGCTGGGCGACACTGATTAACCGATCCACTTACTGAAAGAGCGCTTGCTGCCACTGGCAGAATCGCGTAAAACTGTCAGCCGCTCTTTTAGCCACGAAAATAGACAATTATGCTTCAGGACAACCCGCTGCTAGCGCAGCTTAAACAGCAACTACATTCCCAGACGCCACGTGCTGAAGGGGTGGTAAAAGCCACGGAAAAAGGCTTTGGCTTCCTGGAAGTCGATGCACAAAAAAGCTATTTCATTCCACCGCCGCAGATGAAAAAAGTGATGCATGGCGACCGTATTGTTGCGGTTATCCATACAGAAAAAGATCGTGAGTCTGCTGAGCCGGAAGAACTGATCGAACCCTTCCTGACGCGCTTCGTGGGTAAAGTTCAGGGCAAAAATGACCGTCTGTCCATTGTGCCGGATCATCCGTTACTGAAAGATGCTATTCCTTGTCGTGCAGCCCGCGGCGTTGAACATGAATTTAAAGAAGGCGACTGGGCTGTTGCAGAAATGCGCCGCCATCCGCTGAAAGGCGATCGCAGCTTCTACGCCGAGTTAACCCAATTTATCACTTTTGCTGATGACCACTTTGTCCCGTGGTGGGTCACACTGGCACGCCATAATCTGGAAAAAGAAGCACCAGACGGTGTAGCAACCGAAATGCTGGACGAAGGCCTGGTTCGCGAAGATTTAACCGCCCTCAATTTCGTCACCATCGACAGCGCCAGCACCGAAGATATGGACGATGCGCTGTATGCTGAAGAACAAGCTGACGGCACGCTACAATTAACCGTCGCCATTGCCGACCCAACAGCCTGGATTGCTGAAGGCAGCAAGCTGGATAAAACGGCTAAAATTCGCGCGTTCACCAATTATTTACCGGGGTTCAATATCCCGATGTTACCACGTGAATTGTCTGACGATCTCTGCTCTCTGCGCGCGAACGAAGTGCGCCCGGTTTTAGCTTGTCGTATGAGCATTACCGCCGATGGCACGATTGAAGACAACATCACCTTCTTCGCCGCAACCATCGAGTCTAAAGCGAAGCTGGCCTATGACAATGTTTCCGACTGGCTGGAAGGTACTGGCGAGTGGCAACCAGAAAACGACGCGATTGCGGAACAAATCCGTCTGCTGCATCGTATTTGCCTGAGCCGAGGAGAGTGGCGTCATAACCACGCGCTGGTCTTTAAAGATCGCCCGGATTACCGTTTCGTTCTCGGTGAAAAAGGTGAAGTACTGGACATCGTCGCTGAGCCACGCCGCATCGCAAACCGTATCGTGGAAGAATCCATGATTGCGGCAAATATTTGCGCCGCCCGTGTGCTTCGCGACAAGCTGGGCTTCGGTATTTATAACGTCCATATGGGATTCGACCCGGCCAACGCCGACGCTCTGGCCGCGCTGCTGAAAACCCACGGTATGCACGTCGATGCCGAAGAAGTACTGACACTGGAAGGTTTCTGCAAACTGCGCCGCGAACTGGATGCACAGCCATCCGGCTTCCTCGACAGCCGAATTCGCCGCTTCCAGTCTTACGCTGAAATTAGTATTGAGCCAGGTCCACACTTTGGGCTGGGTCTGGAGGCATATGCCACCTGGACTTCCCCAATCCGTAAGTACGGCGATATGATCAACCACCGTCTGCTTAAGGCTGTCATCAAAGGCGAAACCGTCGCTCGACCTCAGGATGATACCACCGTGCAAATGGCAGAACGTCGTCGCCTGAACCGGATGGCTGAGCGTGATGTGGGTGACTGGCTATACGCCCGTTTCCTGAGTGATAAAGCCGGAACTGACACCCGCTTTGCGGCCGAGATCATCGACGTCAGCCGCGGCGGCATGCGCGTACGTTTGGTTGATAATGGCGCTGTTGCCTTTATTCCTGCACCCTTCCTGCACGCCGTGCGTGATGAACTGGTCTGCAGCCAGGAAAGTGGTACCGTACAAATCAAAGGTGAAGTGGTTTACAAAGTCACTGATGTGATTGACGTAACTATCGCTGAAGTTCGCATGGAAACCCGTAGCGTTATCGCGCGTCCAGCAGCGTAAACTGACAAATCCAACGACCTTTCTCTTTTTTGAAAGGTCGTTTTCTTTTTTTAGCGGCCAAATTTCAACCACACACTACACTTCCCTTATCCAGTCAAAATTTTTTTTTACTATTTTTCAGTTCCGCTGGCTTTGCTTTTTATGGATTCTGGATTACATATAAATATATAAATAAAACAATACGTTCAGCCATAATCACCCTGAATGAATCATGGCTACCCTTACTTTTGAGGCTTTATGCGCTTTAAACGGGATAGTACACATCATGAAAGACGTCCGGGAGCTGGTTACGTTGTATAGCTATGTGGGTACTCATAACCCCTACTGGCGTTTGTCAGAGGATTGCAACATCCTGCATTTCTCTATTGACGAAACAGCAGACGCTGAGCAGACCATCGAATTATCACCCGAGCAGGCCGACCGCATTCGCGAGATGACGGTAATTACGTCAAGCCTGTTGATGACATTACCTATTGAAGATGACGATATTCCGGTACATTTGGTCGGGCGGAAAATCAATAAGCGCGAATGGGCCGGCAGCGCATCAGCCTGGGATGACACCCCTTCCGTCGCACGCGATCTGGCTCAAGGTCTCTCTTTTGCCGAGCAGGTGGTTTCAGAAGCCAACTCCGTTATTGTCATTCTTGACCGCATGGGCAACATTCAGCGTTTTAACCGTCTGTGCGAAGAGTACACCGGACTCAGAGAACGTGAAGTCATTGGCCAAAGCGTATTCACACTGTTTATGAGTCGACGTGAAGCCGCAGCCTCCAGACGCAACATCGAGGTCTTTTTTCGCGAAGGCAACTCATATGAAGTCGAACGTTGGGTGAAGACCTGCAAAGGTCAGCGCCTGTTTCTTTTTCGCAATAAGTTTGTACATAACGGTAGCGGCAAGAACGTGAAGTCATTGGCCAAAGCGTATTCACACTGTTTATGAGTCGACGTGAAGCCGCAGCCTCCAGACGCAACATCGAGGTCTTTTTTCGCGAAGGCAACTCATATGAAGTCGAACGTTGGGTGAAGACCTGCAAAGGTCAGCGCCTGTTTCTTTTTCGCAATAAGTTTGTACATAACGGTAGCGGCAAGAACGTGAAGTCATTGGCCAAAGCGTATTCACACTGTTTATGAGTCGACGTGAAGCCGCAGCCTCCAGACGCAACATCGAGGTCTTTTTTCGCGAAGGCAACTCATATGAAGTCGAACGTTGGGTGAAGACCTGCAAAGGTCAGCGCCTGTTTCTTTTTCGCAATAAGTTTGTACATAACGGTAGCGGCAAGAACGAAATATTTCTGATCTGTTCCGGCACCGATATCACTGAAGAACGCCGCGCGCAGGAACGCCTGCGTATGTTGGCTAATACCGACTCCATCACCGGATTACCGAACCGTAACGCCATTCATGAGCTGATAAGCGACGCGATTGAGAACGCAGGTGATACTCAGGTTGGGATTGTATATCTCGATCTGGATAACTTCAAAAAGGTGAACGATGCCTACGGGCATATGTTTGGCGATCAGCTATTACAGAGTGTGTCGCTTGCAATCCTCAGTTGTCTTGACGACAACCAGCTATTGGCTCGGTTTGGCGGTGATGAATTTATCGTCCTTGCCACCGAAACGTCCCAGAGCACTCTGGAAGCTACCGCATCGCGCATTCTGACACGCCTGCGTCAGCCCTTTCGCATTGGCCTGATTGAAGTCTATACAGGCTGCTCTATTGGTATTTCCCTTGCTCCACAGCATGGTCAGGACTGCGAGAGCGTCATTCGTAACGCCGATACGGCCATGTACACCGCGAAAGAAGGCGGCCGCGGACAGTTTTGTGTTTTCTCTCCGGAAATGAATCAGCGGGTATTTGAATACCTGTGGCTGGATACTAACCTGCGCAAGGCGCTGGAAAACGATCAACTGGTTATCCATTATCAGCCAAAGATAACCTGGCGAGGCGAAGTGCGCAGCCTGGAGGCGCTGGTACGCTGGCAGTCTCCGGAACGCGGCCTCATTCCACCACTGGAATTTATCTCCTACGCCGAAGAGTCAGGGCTTATTGTTCCGCTGGGTCGCTGGGTTATTCTGGACGTTGTGCGTCAGGTCGCAAAATGGCGCGCCAAGGGAATCAATCTGCGCGTGGCGGTAAACGTTTCTGCCCGCCAGCTCGCCGATCAGACGCTATTTACCGATCTCAAACAGGTGCTTCATGAACTCGACTTTGAATATTGCCCCATCGATGTCGAGTTAACGGAAAGCAGTTTGATTGAAAATGAGCAGTTGGCACTGTCCGTCATTCAGCAGTTTAGCCAGTTGGGGGCGCAAATCCATTTGGATGATTTTGGTACTGGATATTCGTCACTGTCTCAACTGGCCCGCTTCCCGCTTGATGCAATTAAACTGGATCAGACCTTTGTCAGGGATGTACACAAACAACCTATTTCGCAGTCGCTGGTACGTGCCATTGTTGCGGTCGCACAGGCACTCAATCTGCAGGTCATCGCCGAAGGTGTTGAAAGCGCGAAAGAGGATGCGTTTTTAACCAAAAATGGTGTCAACGAGCGTCAGGGTTTTTTGTTTGCCAAACCAATGCCAGCGGCTGCATTTGAACGTTGGTATCGACGACATCTGAATAAAAAAACGCGCTAATGCTGTGGGATCAAACGTCATTAATAGCCATAAATGGACATTACGTAACGATCCTATCTGCATGTAATCACAGAATATATAATATTCTTCTATCATTGAAGTTAATACTATTTTTCCCTTCTCTTTTGCCATGAAATTCTGCATCATGAAATTCAAACTCTATTGCCATTAGGATGATAACCATGTCTGATATCGACGCTCAGCGTCTGGCCGAACGCATTGATACCGTGCTGGATATCCTCGTTGCAGGTGATTACCACTCAGCCATCCACAATCTCGAGATTCTGAAGGCTGAGCTGCTAGACACGGCCAAAGAAGATGCCGAGTCTTTGCCCAAAAAGCACAAGGCTCCCTGGGAGATTTGATGACATTAACCCTTTAATGTCGCTGCTATAAGCAAACTGCGTATGAAGCAGTTTCCGTTTAATTTCCGATACGATATCGCAATAAAATTAATATTATGAATTCCCGACAACAATCTATTTTGCAGATGGTGACTGATAAAGGTCAGATGAGCGTTGCCGAACTGGCAAAAATCACCGGTGTCTCAGAAGTGACGATTCGACAGGATCTGAACACACTGGAAAAACAGAGTTATTTACGCCGTGCGCACGGTTTTGCCGTTTCATTGAACAGTGATGATGTGGAAACGCGCATGATGACTAATTTTACGCTGAAGCGTGAACTGGCCGAATTTGCCGCATCTTTGGTAAGCCCTGGCGAGTCCGTATTCATTGAAAACGGCAGCAGCAATGCGCTCTTGGCCAGAACGCTGGCGGAGCAAAAAGATGTCACCATCATTACCGTCAGCAGTTATATAGCCCATCTGCTGAAAGAAACCCCCTGCGAAGTGATTCTCCTTGGCGGGATCTATCAGAAAAAAAGCGAAAGCATGGTGGGGCCCTTAACTCGCCAGTTTATCCAGCAGGTACACTTCAGCAAGGCCTTTATCGGCATTGATGGCTGGCAGGCTGACACCGGCTTCACCGGACGCGACATGATGCGTTCTGATGTGGTTAACGCGGTGCTGGAAAAAGGTGCAGAAGTTATTGTACTTACTGACAGCTCAAAATTCGAAGCCATTCACCCTTACACGTTGGGTCCATTAGAGCGATTCAGCCGCGTAGTCACGGATTCCAGACTCAGCGCCAGCGTACAAATGCAGCTTGAGCATTCAGGATTAACCGTCAATATCATTGATGCGAACGCATAAAATCTTCAGCAGATGATTTGTCAGTCGGCAAATCATCTCCTCTCTGAGAGTTATCTGACAGTCCAATTAAGACTTTTTACCTGTCGTTAACAGGATTAAGTCGTAAAATTAATGTTAGCGATATAACAGGAACGAACCTCCAATCTCAGGATAGTGTTTGTCATGCCTTCGCTAAACGGTTTCACGGAAATATCTTCGTTAGCCTAAATTTAGCGCTATTCTTAAAGAACACTGGATTCCGTGAATCAATAATTCAGGAGAAAGTATTATGTTAGTAACGAGCAAAAAAATGACCGCTGCCATTTTGGCAATTACTCTGGCAATGTCGCTGAGTGCCTGCTCTAACTGGTCCAAACGTGACCGTAACACCGCAATTGGTGCTGGTGCTGGTGCAATCGGTGGTGCAGTCCTGACTGACGGCAGCACGCTGGGCACGCTGGGTGGTGCTGCAGTAGGTGGTATTATTGGCCACCAGGTGGGTAAATAACTTACGGTTAAACGGCTCGATATAATAATACGTTTACTTTTTCAGGTCTGTATTATTAAAAAGCCACGGAAAAATTCCGTGGCTTTTTTTATTAACCGCCAGCCAATTTAACTTTCATTCCTTTGGCTTCCAGTAGCGATTTAATCAGGTCGCGTTTATCACCCTGTATCTCAATCACGCCATCCTTCACTGCCCCGCCGCAACCACATTTTTTCTTCAGTTCCGCAGCTAATTTGGTCAGTTCAGCATCGTCCTGATCTATTCCAGTAATCAGGCACACGCCCTTACCTTTGCGGCCACTGGTCTGTCGCTGGATACGGACAATGCCATCGCCTTTGGGACGCTCTGGGACGGCTTTCGGTTCATCAATACGCCCGGTGTCAGTTGAGTAGACCAGACGAGAATTTGAGTCGTTCATTTACGCACCTCGTTTCAGGGAGGCATTGATCATCTTCAGCGTCTGAGCCGGATCTGCCGACTGTGTGACCGGACGACCAATAACCATATAATCCACGCCAGCTGACTGTGCCTGTTCCGGCGTCATAATGCGACGCTGGTCGCCTGCCTCGCTACCTTCAGGGCGAATACCCGGCGTAACCAGTTTAAATGCCTGGCCAAATGCCTGCTTGAATCGCACTGCTTCCTGCGCGGAGCATACGACGCCATCCAAACCACAATGTTGGGTTAAACGCGCCAGCCTTTCCGCATGCTCCGCAGGTGACAACGTCACGCCAAGGTCGGCAAGATCGCTGGCTTCCATACTGGTCAGAACTGTTACTGCAATCAGCAGCGGCGCATCCTTGCCAAAAGGCACCAGGGCTTCACGTGCGGCGGTCATCATACGCGCCCCACCTGAAGCATGAACGTTAACCATCCACACGCCAAGCTCAGCCGCCGCCGCAACGGCATGCGCGGTAGTATTGGGAATATCATGAAATTTCAAATCAAGAAAAACGTCAAAGCCACGCTGTTGTAAATCGCGAACCAACTGAGGTCCAAAAAGCGTGAACATCTCTTTGCCCACTTTCAAACGGCAATCACGAGGATCAATTCTGTCGACAAAAGCTAATGCTTTATCACGATTGGAATAATCGAGAGCGACAACGACAGGAGAATCAGTAACAGCACGAGAAAAAGATGAAGCAGTAAACGTCATGACCAGACCTTCCTGAGGATGGGCGCCATCGGCGGCGCAAAATGGGTAAACGGCGTGCATTCTACCTGCGGCAATAGAAAATTAACAGGCGCGATTACATTTCTGCCAGGCGAATTTGGCAACGGAGGTTGAGGATGGATTGGTTACACATCATTAGTATGTTGTAACTAAAGTGAAGTTTTTTTAAAAATTACAGCCCATCAAGTCCGCGAATAGGCTTAATGGTTGACCATGAGCGACAGGATGGGCAGTGCCAGTACAGTGTATATGCGGTAAATCCGCACTTCTGGCAACGATACCGAGGCTTGCTGCGCACCTGCTCCCCGACCATATCGCGCAGAACCATCAGGCTCTCTTTCGCGCGCCCTTCTTCTGCTTCGTTAAGATGATAATCCATCAACTTGTGGAACACGCGCATCGTAGGATGGCGTTGTAGCTGGCGGGTAATATAAACCTGAGCGGTATCAGTCCCCTCACGCGCTTCAAGAATATCGGCCAGCATCAGCTCTGCGGCGGCGCCAGTATTCTCCTCAACGGCCCGACGTAAAAACTCGGCCCACTCATCGTTTTTCCCCAGATGCTGGTAGCAGCTTTGCAGCATTTCCAGCGTTTCGCTGACCAGTTCTTTATCCTGAGAAATCACGCGTTGCAGACTTTCAACGGCCTTCGCGTAATCGCCTTTCACCATGTACACACGGCCCATCATGATGGAAACACGTGCACTGTTTTTGTCTGCCGCAGCCCCTTTTTTCAACAGCGTCATGGCGCGATCCATATCGTCGCTGCCCATCTGCTGTAAGGCCAGTTCGCAGTAGAAGTGAGCTATCTCGATACGTTGTTTATCTTTACCGAGCTTCACCAGGCGTTCTGCAACATCAATCGCTTTCTGCCATTCGCTGGTTGCCTGATAAATTTGCAGCAGTTGCTGTAATGCACCGACGCGAAAATCTGTTTCATCGGTAAGCTGATTAAACATGTCTTCCGCGCGGTCGTACAGACCTGCGGCCATGTAGTCGCGCCCCAGCTGTTGTACGGCCAACAAACGCTGCTCGTAGGTTAGCGAAGCACTTTCCATTAACGTTTGATGGATGCGGATTGCACGGTCGACTTCACCGCGCGAGCGAAACAGGTTTCCGAGGGTGAGATGAGCCTCAACGGTGCCCGTATCCTCTTTTAGCATATCGAGGAACAGATCCACCGCTTTGTCTTGTTGGTTGCTCAGGAGGAAGTTAACCCCGGCGACATAGTCACGGGAAAGACGGTTAGCTTCATCCTGCTTGGTTTGTTGCGCACTTCTGCGACCCATATACCACCCATAGGCAGCGGCTACAGGCAAAAGCAGAAACAACAACTCCAACATAAATAATTATTCCTTCACAACCGACGAATCGGCAGAAACCGCAACGTCGGTCGCAGGCGTAAGCTGGTTTTCCAGTCGTTTGATTTTACGTTCGGCACGCGCAAGAGACACACGAACCTTCAGCCAGAAAAGGCCACAAATTAACCAACCAATCGCAAAACCTGCGGCAAACAATACAGCAAGCAGCGTAGAGATACGATACTCACCCTGAGCCAGCAGGTAATTAAACGTAACCTGTTGATCGTTTTGCGCACCTAATGTCACCGAAATAACAAAAATCGCCAACACCAGTAAGAAAATGAGTAAATATTTCACATTACTTCCCGTTATGTGGTTTGAGCGAATAAATCGTGTACAACTTACCGCGTTGAGCCCTTTAAATTACCATTTTCACAACGAGTGCGAAACGGAAAAGCGCTTTCCCCTTTCTGATTTAAGGGCAAAATTCGAAAAATCAATCATGGCTAACTTTCTTGTTCACGCTGAGCGATTTCTTTTTCCTCCTGCAAAGGCGGCGTTAATGGTCCGCATACCCGCTGCGCAAGCCATGTCGCCAGTGTTACCAGCAACCATGAAATCAGCGTTGCAACGACCAAATCACGGGGCCAGTGCATGCCTAATAGCAAGCGGCTGCCCATAACGCCCGTAGCCCAGATAAGTAAAAACACAATTGTCAGCGTACGTCGGCGTGGCCATAACAGCCCAACGGCCAGTAAAGCCCAGCTGGCGGCAAACATCGTATGCCCTGACGGAAAGGCAAAACCCGTTTCTTTTTGCCAATGCTTACGTAGAAACGTCGGAATATCCTGTTGTTCGGCCAATTGCTCTTTAACTAAGTGACCACGATCTTTACGTTTTAAAGTGTAGAACTCATCAACCGGAATATGGTGCGTTTTTTCCAGCCACACGACAAAGGGCCGAGGTTCCTGCACCCTGTCTTTAACCCAGGACTTCACGCCCTGACCGACTAAAATTGCCGCAGCCAGGATCGCAAACAGCATTACCGCAGCTTTCAGACGAAAACGCAGACACCACAGAAACCATGCACAGAGAACAACGTGAGTGATAATGCCCCACGGCTGCGTCACCGTTTCCGTTATCCAGTACAGAGATTTTAGCCACCAAACGTTATGTCCCGGCTGCCAGCTCCAGCCCGATACCCATACGGCAACCGGCATAATAAGTAGCAGCCCGGCCCCGACCGCAGTGCGCTTTGCAATTGACAGCATTGCCTCTCCTTTCGTCGATAAGTCTCACAATCATAACTGAAAAAAGCGCATGCCGGGGAAATTGACAATTTTGTGCCATTCCAAAAGCGAATCCGTTGTCGCGATTAGGTGAACATCGTTGCCTTATGGCAAAATAGTGCAATATAGAACAGAAGCCAACAGGCGACGGCACGACAGTGCCAGCATAATCTGGAGAATTACATGCAGCTTAAACGTGTGGCAGAAGCCAAACTGCCAACCCCCTGGGGTGATTTCCTGATGGTGGGATTTGAAGAACTGGCAACCGGACACGATCACGTCGCACTGGTTTTTGGCGATATCACAGGCCAAACGCCTGTCCTGGCGCGTGTCCACTCCGAATGTCTGACTGGCGATGCATTGTTTAGCCTGCGTTGCGATTGCGGTTTCCAGCTCGAAGCGGCTCTCACCCATATTGCTGAAGAAGGGCGCGGTATCCTGCTTTATCATCGTCAGGAAGGACGCAATATCGGCCTGCTCAATAAAATCCGCGCCTACGCGTTGCAGGACCAGGGTTATGATACCGTTGAAGCTAACCATCAGTTGGGCTTTGCGGCAGATGAGCGTGATTTCACGCTGTGTGCGGATATGTTCAAGCTGCTTGGTGTGGACGAAGTTCGTTTGCTGACCAATAACCCGAAAAAAGTGGAAATTCTGACCGAAGCGGGAATCAACATTGTTGAACGCGTGCCGCTGATTGTGGGTCGTAACCCGAACAATGAACATTACCTGGACACCAAAGCCGCCAAGATGGGACATTTGCTGGGCAAGTAATAATTGTTACCGCCGATAAAAAAGCCTGCTCTTGCAGGCTTTTTACATTCTAGCTCAACATATTACGAATCACGTAGTGCAGTATGCCATCGTTTTGGTAGTACGTTAGCTCCGTCGCGGTATCGATACGGCAGCGGCATAAAACCACCTCTTTACGTCCATCCGAGCGAACCATACTCACCGGCACTGTTGCACCCGGTTTGATGTTTTGCAGATCCGTAATATCGATCGTTTCCTCACCGGTTAGTCCCAGCGTTTTACGCGTGACGCCCTGTGGGAATTCCAGCGGCAAAATCCCCATACCAATCAGGTTAGAACGGTGAATTCGCTCAAAGGATTCAGCGATAACCACGCGAACCCCCAGCAAGCGCGGGCCTTTTGCCGCCCAGTCGCGACTGGAGCCAGAGCCATACTCTTTCCCGGCAATAACCGCCAGGGGAATATTCTCCTGTTGATATTGCATAGCCGCATCATAGATAGCCACTACCTCAGTTCCCGGCAAATGACGCGTCATCCCACCTTCCACGCCAGGTACCATCTCATTGCGAATACGAATATTGGCAAAGGTACCGCGCATCATGACTTTATGATTCCCGCGCCGCGAACCGTAGGAGTTAAAATCTTTACGCTCTACGCCGTGGCTTTGCAGATAACGCCCCGCCGGACTGTCCGGCTTAATACTACCTGCAGGAGAAATATGGTCAGTGGTGACGGAATCTCCAAGCATTGCAAGGATACGCGCGCCGTGAATGTCCTGGACCGGATCCGGCGTCGCCTGCATACCATCGAAGAACGGCGACAAGCGGATATAGGTTGAGTCAGACTGCCAGCCATAGGTATCAGCCCGATCGACCTGGATTGCTTTCCATTCTGGCGTGCCTTCAAACACTTCAGCATACTCTTTATGGAACATGGCGGTAGAAACCTGCTCCACGGCACGGGCAATTTCCTGAGCCGTCGGCCAGATATCTTTCAGATATACGGGATCGCCCTTTCTGTCATGCCCTAACGGATCTTTCGTCAGATTGATATTCATATTCCCCGCCAGCGCATAGGCCACCACCAGCGGCGGAGACGCCAACCAGTTGGTCTTCACGAGCGGATGGATACGCCCCTCAAAGTTTCGGTTGCCGGAAAGCACAGCACCAACGGTGAGGTCGACTTTTTTGATAGCTGTCTCGATAGGATCGCGTAACGGACCCGAGTTACCGATACAGGTGGTACAGCCATAACCTACAAGGTTAAATCCCAGCTCATCAAGGTATGGCGTGAACCCAGCCTGCGCCAGATAATCAGACACCACCTTCGATCCTGGCGCCAACGAGGCTTTCACCCACGGCTGAGGTTTCAGACCAAGAGTCACTGCTTTTTTCGCCAGCAGCCCCGCCGCCATCAATACGCTTGGGTTAGAGGTGTTGGTACAGGAAGTGATCGCTGCAATAACCACAGCACCATCCGGCAGCTGGTACTGGTGACCGTTCATTGTATAGTCCACTGGCTGGCGATCTTTCAGCGAGCTATTCACTTCGAGTTCATTACTCGCCGAAAACGCTTTCGGGACATCAGCCAGTGCCACCCGATCCTGCGGACGCTTCGGTCCGGCAAGGCTAGCTTCTACACTGCCCATATCCAGCTCCAGTGAACTGGTAAATACGGGTTCATCCCCAGGATTACGCCACATTCCCTGCGCTTTGGCATAGGCGCTGACCAGCTCAACCTGCTCCTCACTGCGCCCACTCAGACGCATATATTCAAGAGTGATGCTATCGATCGGGAAGAAACCGCAGGTTGCGCCGTATTCCGGTGACATGTTCGCAATGGTTGCCCGATCGGCCAGCGGTAAGGTGTCCAGCCCATCACCGTAGAATTCAACGAATTTACCGACCACGCCGTGCTTACGCAACATCTGGGTGACGGTTAAAACCAGGTCAGTAGCGGTGATGCCTTCCCGCAGTTTGCCCACCAGTTTGAAGCCCACAACATCCGGGATAAGCATAGAGACCGGTTGACCCAGCATTGCTGCTTCGGCCTCAATGCCTCCAACGCCCCATCCCAGCACACCGAGACCATTAATCATTGTCGTATGGGAATCGGTGCCGACCAACGTGTCAGGGTAAGCCACCCACTCACCGTCCTGTAACTCGCTCCAGACGGCTTTGCCGAGGTATTCAAGGTTAACCTGGTGGCAAATCCCCGTTCCCGGTGGCACAACGCTGAAGCGACTAAATGCCTGCTGTCCCCATTTCAGGAACACGTAACGCTCATGGTTACGTTCCATTTCCAGGCGAACGTTTTCTTCGAAAGCATCATCATCACCAAAACGGTCCACCGTTACCGAGTGGTCAATGACAAGGTCCACTGGCGAAAGCGGATTCACTTTTGCCGTATCCCCACCCAGACGTTTCACCGCTTCGCGCATAGCGGCCAGATCGACCACCGCCGGCACGCCGGTAAAATCCTGCATCAGAACACGAGCGGGTCGATAGGCAATTTCACGATCGGCATGGGCAGTCTTCAGCCAATGCGCGAGCGCATGAATATCATCTTCGGTTACGGAATTACCATCCTGCCAACGAAGCAGGTTTTCCAGTAACACTTTCAGCGATTTGGGTAGTCGGGTGATATCACCCAGTGATTTAGCGGCCAGAGGTAAACTGTAGTAGCGGTAGGTTTTATCTTTAACCTGCAATGTGTCCTTACTGGCTTCTCGTAGGGTCGACGACATAGCTCCTCCTTAAATGACAGGGTTGGATCCCCTGATTTCCTCAGGGTTAGTATTAAAGATAACACAAACAAAATGTAACGCTTTGATAACAACTCAAATTGATAAAAGTAGCGCGCGATACAAAAGCGCGAAGTGAGGTCAATGGTAGGGAGTAAGGTCTAGCCGTGTAGATGAATAGGATGAATATTCAGCAGGCAATAGCGCAATCGATAATACGTTGATTAGGTGGCTGATGGTGAATACATGGGATAAACAATTCGATATTTAAGGCCACGAGGTAATCGTTATTATTATAAAATACGTACGAATTATTGTTTCTGTTTATCATCATCGGTTAACAGGTCAATAAACGCCCGTTGTTCAGGAGAAAGATTCCAGGATTCGGGTATCTTTGGATCTTTCTCGGCTACGGTTTTGCTCTCTTGCTCATGGTCATGAGACGCTGGCGTCACGGTAGAGTGCTGCTCCGGTGCGGACATACTTACCCCCACACGTTCCAGGCCACGAGTGCGACAATAATCCAGAATATCGCAGAGCCAAGAAACACGGCGAACCAGGCTTTACGTTTCATCGCGGGATCCCGGCGTGCAGACTGGTTTCCTGAAGGCATCGCTAACCTCATACTATCGAAATCACTTATCATTTAGGCACCAAACAATTGGTACAATTAATCATCAGATAGGAGGAATCCTAATAAAAAAGGCGAAAAAAAGCCAGTTAATTTTCGGACTCGATCTGATAAATAAATCAATTGTTTGATCAATTATGAATATTTGAGCGTGATTTTTGGCAAGCTGACTAATTTGAAACTACTTTAGAGAACTTTTTCCATAAATAATATATGGTTAATATATAGGAGGAGAAATAATGAATAAATTCAGACTCTCCTGTCGGTATCACTTTATGCTTACGGATACCGACGAGGTAACAACCGTTATTATTTCTCAGGCAATTTAATATCTTTAAACATGGCTTCAATATCATCGTTGGAACGCAGTGCCACCGCCGTGTCCACCACATCACGCGTCAGATGCGGCGCGAAACGTTGAATGAAATCATACATGTAACTGCGTAAGAAGGTGCTGCGACGAAAACCAATTTTGGTGGTGCTATGGCTGAAGATATCGTGCGCATCCACACGTACCAGGTCAGGATCGGAAACAGGATCAACCGCCATACTGGCAATTACACCCACGCCGAGACCCAGACGGACATAGGTTTTAATAACATCGGCATCGGTCGCGGTAAAAACAATACGCGGCTCCAGACCCGCACGGTTAAACGCGGTGTCCAGCTCCGAACGCCCGGTAAATCCAAAGGTGTAGGTCACCAGTGGATACTGTGCCAGTTCCTCAATAGAAACCGAGGATTTTCCCGCCAACGGATGATCCGGCGTGACGACAATCGAACGGTTCCAGTGGTAACAAGGTAACATCACCAGATCGTCATACAGATGCAGGGCTTCCGTCGCGATGGCAAAATCCGCATTCCCTTTCGAGACGGCTTCGGCAATTTGCGTCGGCGATCCCTGATGCATATGCAATGAAACACGAGGATATCGCTCAATAAAACCCTTAATCACGTTCGGCAAAGCGTAACGTGCCTGGGTGTGCGTGGTGGCGATATATAGCGAGCCTTTATCCGGCCAGGTATGTTCGCCAGCAACGGACTTAATAGCATCTACCTTAGACAGTACTTCGCGCGCAATACGGATGACTTCCTGCCCCGCTGGCGTAACCTGAGTCAGATGCTTACCACTACGGGCGAAAATCTGGATGCCAAGTTCATCTTCCAGCATACGAACTTGCTTACTGATACCGGGCTGAGAGGTATAAAGCCCTTCCGCCGTTGAGGAGACATTAAGGTTGTGGTTCACCACCTCAACAATGTAGCGAAGCTGCTGTAATTTCATGTTATGCCATCCCGATTCGCGCCATCAAATCATCGTTTCAGTGCAGGCTCGTGGGCGCTGCTAATACGATTTAATAATAAAAAGTCTGTTAACTATAACCACTATATCATTTATATGTACGCTGTATAGGTATGACAAAAAATAATATGCCAGAAACAAAAAGGGCCGCTTTCGCGACCCTTTGAGGAGAAATTCAGCCGAAACGCTGTTATTTCTTCCCTTCTACCCATTTACCGTCAACGAAGAACGCGGACCAGCCTGTCGCCTTACCGTCTTTCTCAGCGGCAACGTATTGCTGCTTGGTTTTACGGCTGAAACGAACCATAGACTTGTTACCATCCGGGTCTGTTTGCGGCGCATCTGCCAGATAACGCAGTTTTTCCGGCAGGCGATCGCGGAAGCGGTACAACTCTTCCACCAACGGCGCACGAGTCTCACGTGATTTCGGGAACGTATTGGCTGCCAGGAAGATACCTGCAGCACCATCACGTAACACGAAATACGCGTCAGATTTTTCACACGGCAGTTCCGGCAGCGGAACCGGATCTTCTTTCGGCGGAGCAACTTCACCGTTACGCAGGATCTTACGGGTGTTTTTACACTCGTCGTTAGTACACGCCATGTACTTGCCGAAACGTCCCATTTTCAGGTGCATTTCAGAACCACATTTTTCGCACTCTACGATAGGACCGTCATAACCCTTGATACGGAATTCACCCTCTTCGATCTCGTAGCCGTCGCAGGTTGGGTTATTACCACACACATGCAATTTACGCTTAGGATCGATGAGATAACTGTCCATTGCTGTACCGCATTTCTGGCAGCGGCGTTTGGCGCGCAATGCGTTCGTTTCCGCGTCATCGCCTTCCAGCACGTTCAATACTTCGTTTTCCGGCACCAGGTTAATGGTGGTTTTGCAACGCTCTTTCGGGGAAAGTGCGTAGCCGGAGCAACCAAGGAAAACGCCGGTACTGGCGGTACGAATACCCATCTTGCGTCCGCAGGTCGGGCAATCAATGCTGGTCAGCACCATCTGGTTCGGACGCATACCGCCTTCTTCAGGATCTTTCTCGGCTTTATCTAACTGCTGAGTAAAATCAGTGAAGAAGTTGTCGAGTACGCCCTTCCATTCGGCTTCGTGATTCGCCACCTGGTCGAGGCTGTCTTCCATCTGCGCGGTAAAATCGTAGTTCATCAGTTCGCGGAAGTTTTCTTCCAGACGATCGGTGACGATTTCACCCATTTTTTCAGCGTAGAAACGACGGTTTTCAACGCGAACATAACCGCGATCCTGAATCGTAGAGATGATCGACGCATAGGTGGATGGACGACCAATGCCACGCTTTTCAAGCTCTTTAACCAGCGAAGCTTCACTGAAGCGTGCAGGCGGCTTGGTGAAGTGCTGCGCAGGTGTCAGCTCGATAAGCGTCAAGGTATCGCCTTTGTCCACCGCCGGTAAGATGCGATCTTCATCGCCCTTACGCAGCGCTGGCATCACTTTGGTCCAACCATCGAAGCGCAGAATACGACCACGCGCTTTCAGACGGAAATCACCCGCACCCACGGTCAGGGTGGTAGAGTCATATTTCGCTGGCGTCATCTGACAAGCTACAAACTGGCGCCAGATCAGCTGATACAGTTTTTGCGCATCGGCTTCCATATCTTTCAGCGACTCCGCCAGTACGGCGACATCGGAAGGACGGATAGCTTCGTGTGCTTCCTGCGAGTTCTCTTTGCTGGCGTACTGGTTCGCGCTCTCCGGCAAATATTTTTTGCCAAAATTATCACTGATGTAATCGCGAACCATGGTGACAGCATCCTGGCTCAGATTGGTTGAGTCAGTACGCATGTAAGTGATGTAACCCGCTTCATACAAGCGCTGCGCCATCATCATGGTTTTCTTCACACCAAAGCCCAGACGCGTGCTCGCAGCCTGCTGTAGCGTGGAGGTAATGAACGGAGCACTCGGCTTGCTGCTGGTCGGTTTATCTTCACGTTCCAGGACGCTATAGCGCGCTTTTTCCAACAGGCTAACCGCGGCAAGCGTTTGTTCCCGATTTACAGGACGGAACGGTTTATCATTTTGATGCGTCACCTCAAGCGGCAACGCGTCGCCGCCCGGCGTGGTCGTATTAGCATCAATTTCCCAGAACTCTTCTGGAACAAATGCTTTGATTTCGCGTTCACGCTCAACCACCAGACGCACAGCCACAGACTGTACGCGACCGGCAGACAGACCACGCGCAATTTTTTTCCACAGCAGTGGCGACACCATATAGCCCACAACACGGTCCATAAAGCGGCGCGCCTGTTGCGCATTAACACGATCGATGTTCAACTCGCCCGGTTTTTCAAACGCCTGGCGAATAGCATTTTTGGTAATTTCGTTAAACACCACGCGGCTGTAGCGGGTGTCGTCGCCACCGATGACTTCCCGCAGGTGCCATGCAATGGCTTCCCCTTCGCGGTCAAGGTCGGTTGCGAGATAGATGTGGTCGGCTTTTTCAGCCAGTTGCTTCAGTTCAGAAACAACTTTCTCTTTACCAGGCAGCACTTCATAGCGCGCATCCCAGTTGTGCCACGGGTCAACACCCATACGGTTGACGAGAGCGCCACGTTCATCCTTTTTGGGCTTTTTAGCCGTTTTGGTGGAGGTTGAGTCGGCGCTCTTTTTAGTTGCTGAGCCACTGGTCGGCAAATCACGGATATGACCGACGCTGGATTTCACCACGTAGTCATTACCCAGATACTTGTTGATCGTTTTGGCTTTTGCCGGGGACTCAACGATGACAAGAGCTTTACCCATATTCACCTTTACCTAATTTGATTCTTCCAGAATGCGTCGCACGTTGATTCACCTTCCACTGGCGACGAGACATCGATATGGTCTCTGCGTCGGCGGATATCAACCCCTTAAACTGTTTCGCGCTTGTAATGTAACTCTCATGTAACTGAGTTAACAGGCTTTTTCACAAACGCTCTAGCACGACGAAGTATTGGTCGAATGTCAAGCAAATCTGTTGCCAGATTGACGAAAGCGTCACACTGTACCTGATAAAATGCGTTACGCAACTTTATTAGCATGCAAAAACAAATCTCGCCAGTTGTAACACTGTCGTAAAACCTTCATTTATGTCAGGGAATATTTGCCCATAAGGCGGGCTCAGCGTAGACTAATGTCCTTGTTTAAGGAGTAAATCATGCATAAAGACACTCAACCCATCGATCGCGAAACACTGCTGATTGAAGCCAACAAAATCATTCGTGAGCATGAGGACACGCTGGCGGGGATTGTCGCCACCGGCGTTACGCAGCGAAACGGCGTGCTGGTTTTCAGCGGAGATTACTTTTTAGACGAGCAAGGGCTACCAACGCCCAAAAGTACGGCTGTGTTTAATATGTTTAAACACCTGGCGCACGTACTTTCTGAAAAGTATCACTTGATCGATTAACTCGAGAAATAATTTGCCGGATGGCGGCAACACCTTATCCAGCCTACATTGATGCCTATTTGTAGGCCGGATAGGATATGTGAGCATCGCTATCCGGCAATGACAATTTTACATCAGTGGCTTCTGCCCCCGCTGCCACCAGCGCATCAGCAAACGATCGGCGCTCTCCGCCGCACTACCGGTAAAACGATCCATCAGCTTTTTACGCTGCAGATAGCGAACGTTCAACACTTCACGACCTTCCATCAGCCCGAGGATCACCTCATCGCTGGTGTTGATCTCATCCACCAGCCCATTTGCCAGCGCCTGTTGACCAAACCAGTGTTCACCCGTGGCAACCTGCTCAATGTCCAGAGTCGGGCGCATACGATGGACAAAATCTTTAAACAAATGATGTGTTTCGTTCAGATCTTCACGGAATTTCTGCCGCCCTTCTTCCGTGTTCTCGCCAAGCAGCGTCAACGTACGCTTGTACTGTCCGGCGGTGTGCAGTTCGATATCAATATCTTTCCCTTTCAGGAAGCGGTTAAAGTTCGGGATCTGCGCCACCACGCCAATTGAGCCGACGATAGCAAACGGCGCCGAAACAATTTTATCTGCCACGCAGGCCATCATATATCCGCCGCTCGCAGCGACTTTATCTACCGTGACGGTCAGTGGGATCTGCTTATCGCGCAGGCGTTGTAACTGGGACGCAGCCAGGCCATAACCATGTACCACACCGCCCGGGCTTTCCAGACGAACCACCACCTGATCCTGAGGTTTAACAACCGCCAGCACCGCCGTCACCTCTTCGCGTAATGCGCTGACCTCGTGGGCATCCATACTGCCTTTAAAATCAAGCACCCATACACGGGGTTTATCTGATGGCGTACTGTCACCCAGTTTCGCTTTTGCCTTGGCGGCCTTCGCCTCCAGCTTCTGTTTCTTTTTCTGCGCCTTATGCCAGAATTTTTGCTGATGCCCATCCAATAAGGCCAGCGACAGGTCTTCCTTCATCTCTTTATATTGATCGCTGAGGTTAATAACCCGCAATTCCCCACGCTGACGTTTGCGTTGTGTCGCGTTTACGATCAGCATCACCACCACTGCAATAGCCACCACGACAGTGACAATTTTTGCCAAAAACAGCCCATATTCAGACAACAATTCCACGAGACCCACCTTGGTTAAACAACGCGACTTCCGCTCAGTGTACAACAGGCGTGTCACCTCGTCTTGCTTCATACATCCAGTGCTGAATCAGTAAAAAGCATGACAAAGCGTTCATTTTGCGGTGTTATTGCCTTTGGCTGATTGAAAAAGAACAGGGTTTAAGGCATAAAGCCCAAAAGTTATTGCGAACGAGATGGCCAGGGCGTCGCCGAGGAGTAGCCGTGCATTACCAACCTAAACAAGACCTTTTACTGGGCCGCATTATTCTTGTCACCGGTGCCAGCGATGGTATCGGACGCGAAGCCGCGCAGACCTATGCACGCTATGGCGCGACCGTTATCCTGCTTGGGCGTAACGAAGAAAAACTGCGTCAGGTTGCCCGCACTATCGCCGATGAAAACGGAACACAACCACAGTGGTTTACACTGGATTTACTGACCTGTACCTCTGAAGAATGTCACCAGCTTGCACAGCGCATTGCCGCACATTTCTCACGTCTGGATGGCGTACTGCATAACGCCGGATTACTCGGCGATATTTGCCCAATGAGTGAACAAAACCCGCAGGTCTGGCAGGATGTGATGCAGGTAAATGTGAATGCCACTTTTATGCTGACTCAGGCATTGCTGCCGTTGTTACTCAAATCCGATGCCGGATCGCTGGTCTTTACCTCTTCCAGCGTCGGCCGCCAGGGACGCGCCAATTGGGGGGCGTATGCCACATCAAAATTTGCTACCGAAGGGATGATGCAGGTTCTGGCTGATGAGTATCAAAACCGTCATCTGCGCGTAAACTGTATCAATCCTGGTGGAACACGAACTGGCATGCGAGCCAGCGCATTCCCCACGGAAGATCCACAAAAATTGAAAACTCCCGCCGATATTATGCCGCTCTACCTGTGGCTGATGGGCGATGACAGCCGCCGTAAAACCGGTATGACTTTTGACGCCCAGCCGGGCCGTAAACCAGGAATTGCCCAATGAGTGAAGAACGCTATCAGCAACGTCAACAGCGCGTAAAAGATCGGGTTGACGCACGCGTTGCCGCCGCTACGGACGAGCGCGGGATCATCATCGTATTCACCGGAAATGGTAAGGGTAAAACCACCGCCGCATTCGGTACTGCCACGCGCGCGGTGGGCCACGGTAAAAAAGTCGGCGTCGTACAATTTATTAAAGGTACGTGGCCAAACGGAGAACGTAACTTACTTGAACCCCACGGCGTAGAGTTTCAGGTTATGGCGACAGGATTTACCTGGGAAACGCAAAACCGTGAGTCCGACACTGCGGCCTGTATGACCGTGTGGGAACACGGTAAGCGGATGCTGGCCGACGATGAACTGGATATGGTGGTGCTGGACGAGCTGACCTACATGGTGGCATACGACTATCTGCCGCTTGAAGAGGTCATCACTGCCCTAAACGCGCGCCCTGCCCATCAAACGGTGATTATCACCGGCCGTGGATGTCATCGCGATATTCTGGAGTTAGCGGATACGGTCAGCGAGCTGCGCCCGGTCAAGCATGCGTTTGAAGCGGGCGTGAAGGCCCAGATAGGGATTGATTACTGACAGTAGGCCGGATAAGGCGCTTGCGCCGCATCCGGCTCCACGCTAACGCCTGATGGCGCTTTGCTTATCAGGCCTGGTCATAATTAACCGTTGTTGCTACGACCACCCGGACGACGGCTGCTACCGACCTGTGAGTGGCGCTTCACCGCACGACGGATCTGATTTGCCTTCATGCGACGACGATCTTTCTCGACGGCAACTTTAGAGGTTGTTTCCGGCTTCAATTCCACCAGTTCACGCAGATAGTTGGTCTGCGCGAGGTCAAGCTCGGTCCAGCCACCACGCGGCAGGCCTTTCGGCAGCGGGATATCACCGTAACGAACACGAATAAGACGGCTTACCTGTACACCTACAGCTTCCCACAGGCGACGGACTTCACGGTTACGCCCTTCGGTCAGCGTGACGTTATACCACTGGTTGATCCCTTCACCACCGCTGAACTTGATCGTTTTAAATGCCGCCGGACCATCTTCCAGCTGTACGCCACGACTCAGATCGCGCAGTTTTGCATCATCAACCTGACCAAACACACGTACCGCATATTCACGTTCGACTTCACGGCTTGGGTGCATCAGACGGTTAGCCAGTTCACCATCGGTGGTAAACAGCAGTAAACCGCAGGTATTCACGTCCAGACGCCCTACGGCAATCCAGCGAGCATCACGCAGTTTTGGCAAACGATCGAACACGGTCGGACGACCTTCCGGGTCGTTGCGGGTACACAGTTCACCTTCTGGCTTGTAATAGGCCAGAACGCGGCAGATTTGCTCTGCAGACTCTTTAACCGAAATCAGATGACCGTCGATACGGATTTTCAGACCCGGAGTGACTTCAACGCGATCGCCGAGCGTGGCAATTTTGCCATCAACGCTCACGCGACCCGCGGCAATAATAGATTCGATTTCACGGCGAGAACCGTGGCCAGCGCGCGCCAGCACTTTTTGTAACTTTTCGCTCATAGAGCTTCCTTTAGATGTCGCCTTCACAGGCGTCGAACAGGAGAATCAACGGCGCCAGTCAGCGCCATTTTAAGGCCGCGTAGTATAGCGGTTCGCGCCCTTATAAGAAAGGTTTAACGTCGCCGACGCCTTCACGCAACACCACCGGGGAATCGTCGGTTAAATCGATGACCGTGGTCGGCTGCTGACCGAGATAGCCACCGTGGATAATCAAATCCACCAGTTTTTCCAGACGGTCTTTAATCTCTTCCGGGTCTGACTCAGTAAATTCACTGCCCGGCAGCATCAGCGATGTAGATAGCATCGGCTCGCCCAGCGCTTCCAGCAGCGCCAGCGCAATCGGATTCGATGGCACACGCAGGCCGATGGTCTTACGTTTTTCCTGCAACAAACGGCGCGGAACTTCTTTCGTCCCTTTCAGGATGAAGGTGTAGTTGCCCGGCGTGTTGTTTTTAATTAAACGGAATGCCACGTTGTCGACAAACGAATAGGTCGACAGTTCGGACAGGTCACGACACATCAGCGTAAAGTTGTGCCCGTCCGGCAGGTGACGGATGCGGCAAATGCGCTCCATGGCGCCTTTATCTTCAATTTTGCAGCCCAACGCATAGCCGGAATCGGTTGGATACACGATCACCCCACCTTTACGCACGATTTCAACGGCCTGATTGATCAGTCGCTGCTGCGGGTTTTCGGGATGAATATAAAAAAACTGACTCATACTTTCCTCTCTGTGATCTCGGGCTGCTCCCAAAGTTGCCAGACGCCTTCTACGCCTGCGGGCAACCAAAGTTTACGGCCCAACTCAATCCATGGGCAGGGTAGATGAAAATCAGACCCTTGCGATGCCCACAGTTGATGCGAACGCGCAAGCGTCGCCAGATGGGTGCGTTCATTGGGAGACTGCTGGCACTGTGCTACTTCCATCGCGTCGCCGCGGTGTTCAGCAAAATGCGCAACCAGTCTTTTCAGCCACTTAGCGCTAAGATCGTACCGCCCAGGATGAGCCAGAACAGCCTTACCGCCAGAATGATGAATGACATCAATAGCTTGTTCTATTGTACACCACTGTGGCGGAACGTAACCGGTTTTCCCACGGGCAAGATATTTTTTAAAGACATCCGCCATGGTTGTGGCTTTTCCACATTCCATCAGGAAACGCGCAAAATGGCCCCGCGTAACCGCCCCGCCATCGGCCAGGCGTAACGCCCCTTCCCAAGCGCCGGGGATATGCGCTTTGTCGAGTCGTTCGGCAATCAGGCGTGCACGCTGCTGACGACGTTCCGTTTGTTGCGCCAGAAACTCACACATCATGGGATGGGCGATATCAATGTTCAGACCCACTATATGGATCTCATGGTTTTCCCAGACCGTTGATATCTCGACGCCAGGGATCAAATTTAAGGCTAAACCTGAACGTGAAATTTCTTCTCTTGCCGCCGCAATGCCGGCCGTGGTGTCATGATCGGTGATCGCCAGTGTACCGACTCGCATCTCTACCGCACGGTGTACTAAGGCTTCTGGCGTTAACCGCCCATCGGAGGCTGTAGTATGACTGTGCAGGTCATAAATCACTGCGTAATTCGTGTCGCTCAAGGCGGCTCCCGTTTCAATAAATGTCGTATCACGCCCATCATAGCGGTTTCGACAAATATACTGAAATCAGGTGTTGACTTTATTCCACCGAACTAGTTAACTAGTACGCAAGTTCACATGAAGAAGGTATCTGAGATGAAAGCAACATTTGTTCTGCAAGGTTGGTGGCGCACTTCCTGATTTCGGGCAGTGTCTTACGTCTGCAATATGCAACCAGATACCCGGCCCGCCAAATGAGCGGGCTTTTTTTTGAACAAAATTAATGAGAATAACGATGCAAACTCAAAAACCGACACTCGAACTGCTTGCCTGCGATGCCGCCTACCGTGAGAATCCGACGGCGCTGTTTCATCAAGTGTGTGGCGCACGTCCAGCAACACTGCTGCTGGAATCTGCAGATATCGACAGCAAAGACGATCTGAAGAGCCTGCTGCTGGTCGACAGCGCATTACGCATTACCGCTCTCGGTGACACTGTCACTATTCAGGCATTGTCCGCAAACGGCGCATCGCTGCTGTCGCTGCTGGATGTTGCCCTGCCCGCTGGCGTTGAAAACGAACAACAGCCGAATGGTCGTCATCTGCGATTCCCTGCCGTCAGCCCACTGCTCGATGAAGACGCCCGCTTATGCTCCCTGTCCGTATTTGATGCATTCCGTTTATTGCAGGAGCTGGTTAATGTTCCAGCGCAAGAACGTGAAGCAATGTTCTTCGGCGGTCTGTTTTCTTACGATCTGGTTGCGGGTTTTGAAGAGTTGCCACAGCTTGAAGCGGGCAACCGTTGCCCTGACTACTGCTTCTATCTGGCAGAAACGCTGATGGTTATCGACCACCAGAAAAAAAGCACCCGTATTCAGGCCAGTATTTTTACCCCCAATGATGCGGAAAAACAGCGTCTTAATGCTCGTCTGGCGCAATTGAGCCAGCAGCTTACCGAGCCTGCGCCGCCGTTGCCGGTCACTGAAGTCCCGCAGATGCGCTGCGAGTGCAATCAGAGCGATGAAGAGTTTGGCGCCGTAGTTCGTGGTATGCAAAAAGCGATTCGCGCGGGCGAAATTTTCCAGGTGGTGCCATCCCGCCGTTTCTTGCTGCCCTGCCCATCTCCGCTGGCGGCCTACTATGTGCTGAAGAAAAGTAACCCCAGCCCATACATGTTTTTCATGCAAGACAACGAGTTCACGCTGTTTGGCGCCTCCCCGGAAAGCTCGCTGAAATACGATGCCACCAGCCGCCAGATTGAGATCTACCCGATTGCTGGTACTCGCCCGCGCGGTCGTCGTGCGGACGGTTCGCTTGATCGCGATCTCGACAGCCGTATCGAGCTGGAGATGCGTACCGACCATAAAGAGCTTTCTGAGCACCTGATGCTGGTTGACCTTGCGCGTAACGACCTGGCGCGCATCTGTACGCCTGGCAGCCGCTATGTTGCTGACCTCACCAAAGTCGATCGTTACTCCTTCGTTATGCACCTGGTTTCGCGCGTGGTCGGCGAGCTGCGTAGCGATCTGGATGTGCTGCACGCTTACCGCGCCTGTATGAATATGGGCACGTTAAGCGGAGCGCCAAAAGTTCGCGCCATGCAGCTTATCGCCGAGGCCGAGGGTCGTCGCCGTGGCAGCTACGGCGGTGCGGTAGGTTACTTCACGGCGCATGGCGATCTGGATACCTGTATTGTCATTCGCTCCGCCCTCGTGGAAGACGGTATTGCCACCGTACAAGCCGGTGCCGGGATTGTTCTGGATTCTGTACCGCAGTCTGAAGCCGATGAAACCCGTAATAAAGCGCGCGCGGTTCTACGTGCTATCGCTACCGCGCACCACGCACAGGAGACCTTCTAATGGCTGACATTCTGCTGCTTGATAACATCGATTCTTTTACCTATAACCTGGCGGATCAGCTGCGTACTAATGGTCACAATGTGGTGATTTACCGCAACCATATTCCGGCCCAGACGTTGATTGACCGCTTAGCAACCATGAAAAATCCGGTGCTGATGCTTTCTCCAGGACCAGGCGCGCCAAGCGAGGCAGGTTGCATGCCGGAGCTGTTAACCCGTTTGCGCGGCAAGCTGCCAATCATCGGTATTTGTCTGGGACACCAAGCCATTGTTGAAGCCTATGGTGGATATGTGGGTCAGGCCGGAGAGATCCTTCACGGCAAAGCGTCCAGCATTGAACACGACGGTCAGGCGATGTTTTCTGGTCTGGCGAATCCGCTGCCGGTGGCACGCTATCATTCACTGGTTGGCAGCAACGTACCTGCTGGGTTGACCATTAACGCCCACTTTAACGGCATGGTGATGGCGGTACGTCACGATACCGATCGCGTCTGCGGCTTCCAGTTCCATCCGGAATCAATTCTGACCACCCAGGGCGCGCGTTTGCTGGAACAAACGCTGGCCTGGGCGCAACAGAAGCTTGAACAAACCAATACGCTGCAACCCATTCTGGAGAAACTGTATCAGGCCCAGACGCTGTCCCAGCAGGAAAGTCACCAGCTGTTTTCCGCAGTCGTTCGCGGTGAACTGAAGCCGGAACAACTGGCTGCGGCGCTGGTGAGCATGAAAATTCGTGGCGAACACCCGAATGAAATTGCCGGTGCGGCAACCGCGCTGCTGGAAAACGCCGCCCCGTTCCCGCGCCCTGATTATCTGTTCGCCGATATTGTCGGTACCGGCGGCGACGGCAGCAACAGCATCAATATTTCTACCGCCAGCGCCTTTGTTGCGGCGGCTTGCGGACTGAAAGTTGCCAAACACGGCAACCGCAGCGTCTCCAGCAAGTCTGGCTCTTCGGATCTGTTAGCGGCATTTGGCATCAATCTGGATATGAACGCTGATAAATCCCGTCAGGCGCTAGACGACCTCGGGGTGTGTTTCCTGTTTGCGCCGAAATATCACACCGGTTTTCGCCATGCCATGCCAGTACGCCAGCAGTTAAAAACCCGCACGCTGTTTAACGTGCTCGGCCCGTTGATTAACCCGGCGCATCCGCCTCTGGCGCTGATCGGCGTTTACAGCCCGGAACTGGTGCTACCGATTGCTGAAACGCTGCGCGTGCTGGGATATCAACGAGCAGCCGTGGTGCACAGTGGTGGCATGGACGAAGTTTCGCTGCATGCGCCGACCATTGTGGCAGAGCTGCACGATGGGGAAATCAAGAGTTATCAACTGACGGCAGAAGACTTTGGTTTGACGCCTTACCACCAGGAACAGCTGGCTGGCGGCACGCCGGAAGAAAACCGTGACATTCTTAGTCGCTTGTTACAAGGTAAAGGTGAAGCCGCTCATGAAGCTGCTGTTGCCGCGAATGTCGCCATGTTAATGCGCCTGCACGGTGAAGAAGATTTAAAAGCCAATGCGCAAACCGTGATTAATGTACTGCGTAGCGGTGCGGCCTATGACCGCGTCACTGCACTGGCAGCAAGAGGGTAAATGATGCAAACCGTTTTAGCGAAAATTGTCGCAGACAAGGCGATTTGGGTAGAAGCCCGCAAACAGCAACAACCGCTGGCCAGCTTTCAAGATGATGTTCAGCCTGGCTCACGTGATTTCTACGATGCGCTGCAAGGTGCACGCACCGCCTTTATTCTGGAATGCAAAAAAGCATCTCCATCAAAAGGCGTGATCCGTGATGACTTCGACCCTGCACAGATTGCGAGCATCTATAAACATTATGCTTCCGCGATCTCCGTACTGACCGATGAGAAGTATTTCCAGGGGAGCTTTGATTTCCTGCCTATCGTCAGCCGCATCGCACCGCAGCCGATTCTGTGTAAGGACTTTATTATCGATCCTTACCAGATTTACCTGGCGCGTTTCTACCAGGCGGACGCCTGTTTGCTGATGCTGTCGGTGCTCGATGATGAGCAATATCGTCAACTCGCCGCCGTCGCCCACAGCCTGAAAATGGGCGTACTGACCGAAGTCAGTAACGAAGAAGAGCTGGAGCGTGCTATCGCACTGGGCGCCAAAGTCGTTGGTATCAACAACCGTGACTTACGCGATCTGTCGATTGATCTGAATCGCACCCGTCAACTGGCACCGCGACTGGGTCATGGTGTGACCGTCATCAGCGAGTCCGGCATCAATACTTACGGTCAGGTGCGCGAGCTCAGCCACTTCGCCAACGGTTTTCTGATTGGCTCCGCGCTGATGTCGCATGATGATCTGCACGCCGCCGTGCGACGCGTACTGCTCGGCGAGAATAAAGTCTGCGGTTTAACCCGGGCTCAGGATGCAAATGCGGCATACGAAGCGGGCGCCATTTACGGCGGCTTGATTTTTGTCCCCACATCACCGCGCGCGCTCAACGTAGCACAGGCGCGAGAGGTCATGACCGGCGCGCCGCTGCAATACGTCGGGGTGTTTCGCAACTCAGATATTACCGACGTGAGCGCAACAGCGGCGGAGCTGGGACTAACTGCCGTGCAACTGCACGGTAACGAAGACCAGTCCTATGTTGACGCTCTGCGCGACTTACTGCCCGCACAGGTGCAAATCTGGAAGGCACTCAGCGTCAGCGAGACGTTGCCATCCCGTGATTACCAGCATGTCGATAAATACGTCTTCGACAACGGCCAGGGCGGCAGCGGTCAACGCTTCGACTGGTCACTTTTAGGCGGACAATCGCTGGATAACGTTTTACTGGCTGGCGGACTCGGCGCAGATAACTGCGTTGACGCGGCAAAAACCGGCTGTGCCGGTCTCGATTTCAATTCTGGCGTAGAGTCACAGCCGGGCATCAAAGATGCACGTCTTCTGGCTTCGGTCTTTCAGACGCTGCGCGCATATTAAGGAAAAGGACATGACAACATTACTCAATCCGTACTTTGGTGAATTTGGCGGTATGTATGTGCCACAGATTCTGATGCCTGCCCTGCGCCAGCTGGAAGAAGCTTTTGTCAGCGCACAAAAGGATCCTGAATTTCAGGCGCAGTTTACAGATCTGCTGAAAAACTATGCGGGTCGCCCAACCGCACTGACCAAGTGCCAGAACATTACTCAAGGCACCAACACGACGCTGTATCTCAAGCGCGAAGATTTACTGCACGGCGGCGCGCACAAAACCAACCAGGTGCTGGGTCAGGCGTTGTTGGCGAAGCGCATGGGTAAAACGGAAATCATCGCCGAAACAGGTGCGGGGCAGCACGGTGTTGCATCTGCTCTCGCCAGCGCACTGCTGGGGTTGAAATGCCGTATTTATATGGGCGCGAAAGATGTTGAACGTCAGTCGCCTAACGTTTTCCGTATGCGTTTGATGGGCGCTGAAGTTATCCCCGTTCACAGCGGTTCCGCGACGCTGAAAGATGCCTGTAACGAAGCGCTTCGCGACTGGTCTGGCAGCTACGATACCGCGCACTACATGCTCGGTACGGCGGCTGGTCCGCACCCCTTCCCGACCATTGTGCGTGAGTTCCAGCGCATGATCGGTGAAGAAACCAAGGCGCAGATTCTGGAAAAAGAAGGCCGTCTGCCGGACGCCGTTATCGCCTGCGTGGGCGGAGGTTCTAACGCCATCGGGATGTTCGCCGATTTTATTAATGAAACCAGCGTAGGTCTGATTGGCGTAGAGCCAGGCGGTCACGGGATTGAGTCTGGAGAACACGGCGCGCCGTTGAAGCATGGTCGTGTCGGGATATACTTCGGCATGAAGTCCCCAATGATGCAGACTGAAGAAGGACAGATTGAAGAGTCTTACTCTATTTCTGCAGGGCTGGATTTCCCGTCAGTGGGGCCACAGCATGCATACCTGAACAGCATTGGTCGCGCCGATTATGTTTCAATCACCGATGATGAAGCACTGGAAGCCTTCAAAACGCTGTGTCTGCACGAGGGAATTATCCCGGCACTGGAGTCCTCCCATGCCCTGGCGCACGCGTTGAAAATGATGCGTGAGAATCCAGAAAAAGAGCAGTTGCTGGTGGTTAATCTCTCCGGTCGCGGCGACAAAGACATTTTCACCGTACACGATATTTTGAAAGCGCGAGGGGAAATCTGATGGAACGTTACGAAAACCTGTTTGCACAGCTGAAGGACCGCAAAGAAGGCGCTTTTGTCCCCTTCGTAACCCTGGGCGATCCGTCTGTTGAGCAGTCACTGAAAATCATTGATACGCTGATTGAAGCCGGTGCCGACGCTCTTGAGCTCGGCATTCCGTTCTCCGATCCGCTGGCAGATGGCCCAACTATTCAGGAAGCCACCCTGCGTGCGTTTGCCGCCGGCATTACACCGTCGCAATGCTTTGAAATGCTGGCGCTGATTCGCCAGAAGCATCCGACGATTCCCATTGGGTTGCTGATGTATGCCAACCTGGTCTTCAGTAAGGGCATTGATGAATTTTACGCCCATTGTGAGAAAGTGGGTGTGGATTCTGTATTAGTGGCCGATGTTCCCGTTGAAGAGTCTGCACCATTCAGAACTGCAGCGCTGCGCCACAACATCGCGCCGATTTTCATCTGCCCGCCGAATGCAGATGAAGAACTGCTACGCCAGATTGCCTCTTATGGTCGTGGCTACACTTATCTGCTTTCACGTGCAGGTGTAACCGGTGCCGAAAATCGTGCAGCATTACCGCTGCATCATCTTGTTGAAAAGCTGAAAGAATATGGTGCACCACCTTCTTTACAGGGCTTTGGTATTTCTGCGCCTGAACAGGTCGCTGGTGCTATTGAAGCCGGTGCTGCCGGTGCAATTTCCGGCTCGGCAATTGTGAAAATCATTGAGAAAAATGTTGCGGCACCGGAACAGATGCTGGCTGAGCTGAAAGCGTTTGTCAGCACGATGAAAGCCGCCACCCACCAGTAAGCTAAATCAACCGCCAGAAATTTCTGGCGGTTTTATCCTTCTTTCGTGTGCTTCATTCTATACATAGCGCTATCCGCATTCTGAATGGCCACATCCAGTTCACCATTCACCTCTGCAATCCCCCACGATACTGACAATGGCACGGTATGGCCATCCACCACAAACACATGGCTGGTCACCTGCCCACTAATACGTTGCGCGATTGCTATAGCGTCAGTTGCCTGCGATCGAAACAGCAGGATCATAAATTCATCCCCGCCGGTACGAATCACAATATCGTGACTGGTGCGGGTGTTTGACAGCATCCTGTTGGCGATAATTTGCAGCGCACGATCGCCTGCCGCGTGGCCCCAGGTGTCATTGACGGCCTTGAACTTATTACAGTCAAGTAGCACCACCGAGCAGTGTGATAAATCCCGACGCTTGATGATGTCGAGAATTCGGCGGTTAAAACAACCGGTGAGGGTATCAATATAAACCTTGAGGTCACTTTCGTTCAGCCATGTTTTTAACGAGAAGCTGATCATGATGAAGAAAAACGGCGCCAGCAGAATCACGATACCTGCATGCGTGTCGCGCGTCATAAAACGACCTAATGATAACGAATAGTGCAGCGCATATTTCTCTGAAAAATTGCGCACCATAAAGCGGGATTGACCGGTACATTTACCGGATAAACAGAGACTCTCATTGTTGGTCAAATTCACCAATTCTACGTTCAATTCTGGTGGAATTTGGTAGTCAAATGCCTGGGCTAACGCTTCCTGCAATTCGGACTTTGAATGGTCATAGACCAGATAAGCCACGATTTGGTCTGATATCTCTTTGCCAGACAGATCGTAGATATAACTCACCACGCTGTAAGCTTTTTCACCGGTAATTTTATCGGTATAGAAATTCGTTGAACTGAGGGCTTTATTTTTGACGTTTTTCTGCAGCAGTCGGGTATAGAAATCGACGGGGGGATAGAAAAATTGCGTGATATCCCGCGCCATTTCAGAATTAGAGAAACTGAAATTGCGCGAATCGGAAGCCATAAACCAGTAAAAATAATCTGAGTTTTTGGCGATAATATAACGATGTGCATCAAAACTGCCCGGGTTTAGCTCATTGACCATACCGCGAATAAACTCCGCCGCCGTATACATACACAGCGCGTTGTGGCTGGTTTGCTGAGCAACCATTGTCCCCGTTGCCGAATGCAGCCGCTTTGGGTCGGCGTTAATTCCCCATTCATTCTCATCCCGGGGGGCGAATTGTGAAATATCACCGCATTGATCACCCGTTTTGATATGGTGGTAGCGCTCGCCAATCGCATCGGCGATCAGCTCGTTGTCGTTAAAAATGTCCATCATGCGCGCTTGCAGGCGGTTAACACCTTCGCTGGCAGCGGCCATTCGCTGTTCATAAATAATAAACAGAAACAACGACGTAAATATCAACGTAATGAGCCCTGATACCAGCAGTGCCTGCCTGTTTCTGAGCTTATCCTGCACAATCTTCACGAGTCCACCCTGATAGTTAACAGTATTGCCAAATCGGTTACCCGTTTATGTTGTTGCATAACAGCGTTGTACGTTGATAGAGAATGTTCGCCACCCCGATGCAGGTAAGTTGATGTAGCCCGCAGCCGCGCGCTTAGGTTACAGTTTTATACAATAAAAGCACATAATTGTTAACATAAACGCAAACTAATCATCACCTTCAATAGGATACCCTGCCCGTCGAATGGCCTCGCGGCAGTCGTTTACGCCTGCGGCATAGCCCGCCTCAATCTCACAAACCGGACTGGCGCTGCAATAAGGTAGTGTAACTGGAGTCGCAATAAGTTTCTCCAGCGCCTCAATTTTATCCATGTAAAGCAATAACTCACGTGCAGCACTTACGGCAAACGCTGCCGTTTGATCTTCTGAGAACGGTTCCAGAAGTGCGATTTTTTGCTGTAGCAGATGGCGGGTCAACATCATCAGCAATATCCTCAAAATTGTTTTGCTTAAAGAGTAGCACTACATCAAAGGGGAGAAAGGTAGGATGGGATTGTTTAAACGATGGGTCTAAGTAAGGATATTGTCTGAAAACGGTAACAGACAGCTCCGTGCGAATCTCTGGCGAAGATCAGATATTTTTAGTTGATGACGATGGAGAATAACCGAGTTTGTAATAATAGTGCACTCATTGTTTCCATACTGTCTGAGACTGTCAATCGTTAGACTACTCTGAGCGTGAAGCGGACCATAATTTCTGATGTAAAGCTTCACTGATAATGTCGGGACAGTGATGAGTGAGAAACTCACGTTGTGCTTACACCAGGATTATCTGGAATGATGGAGTTAACATCTCAATTGTTCATAGCGGCGCTGAGTGGATGCAGGATATCGCGGGGCATATTGGACGTATAACGTTTATCGCGTACCTAAGAAGTTAAGACCAGAGGTTTTAATTATTACATTTTTTAAGATAGTTGTTTTTATCTGTTTTTTAGAATTGCCATACCTGGCCAGACATTCTTATCCATAACAACTTTATGAGTTAAAAAAATCTGCCATATTGACAGATTCTTTTAATCTATCATTAGAGATTTGCAACGTTATGATATACTTTTTGAACATCATCGTCATCTTCAAGGGCATCAACAAGCCCTGCGAAGACTTCTAAATCTTCTGGTGAAAGTTCAATTTCTGATTGAGCAATCATCTCTAATTCTGTGGTAGAGAATTCAGTAATCCCTGCGGCTTTTAAAGCTGCAATGCCTTTGTGAAGATCTGTAGATTCTGTATAAATAACGATGTTTCCTTCTTCTTCGGTTACATCACGAACATCTACTTCAGCATTAAGCAAAATTTCAAAAATGTGGTCAGGGTCTGTCCCTTCAAAAACAATCACTCCGGTATTGTCAAACATATAGCTGACAGAACCAGCCGCTCCGATATTCCCGCCTTTTTTATTAAAAATTGAGCGGACATTAGCAATCGTACGGTTAACATTTGAAGTCAATGTTTCAGCGATAATCAGTGAGCCACTGGGACCAAAGCCTTCATAACGCCCTTGCACGAACGTTTCATCACTGCCGCCTTTGGCTTTATCAATGGCTTTATCAATAACGTGTTTTGGAACCTGCGCTTGTTTAGCACGTTCAATAACGAATTTTAAAGATGTATTTAATTCTGGGTCTGGTTCGCCTTGTTTAGCAGCAGCATAAATTTCGACACCGAATTTTGCATATACATTAGACGTTGCACCGTCTTTAGCTGTTTTTTTAGCAACAATATTTGCCCACTTACGTCCCACTGGAATGATCTCCTCAAAAATTCATTTACATAGCCGACAGGTAAATAACCTAGCATTACATTATATCATGACGTATAAATCCTCGTCTATTAAAAATAAAAATATTCGAATTTTACGATATGTTACTTTAAATTTATCAATAGTTAACATTATTGATAAATTATCCTCTGGTTCTTTTTTGTTCTTAATAAATGGTCCGCAGCAATAATGCATAAGAAAAGAGAAACAAAAGTAATATTCCAGACAAACACTTCTACTATTAAAGTTGCTGCTGCACTGCTTATAGCGAGGTATCGACACACAAATTTTGTCAGGCCAGATGAGCAAAATAATGGCCGATCAAGACAACGATACGCGAGGAAAAGAATGGAAAAAAACTGGCCATTTGACGACCAGTTTTGCAGAAGTGTTTTACAGTAAATATCAGAAACGATAACCCGCAGAGAACATAAACACCCACGGATCGAGGCGTACACTGTCTCGCTGCTGGACGCCACCCATTTTATAGCTTGCGGTGGTATCGATATCCATGTACCAGACCGACATGTTAATCAGCCAGTCGCGGTTAATCAGATAGTCCATACCGACTTGCCCTGCTGCACCCCAGGAATCTTTCAGGCTCAGGTCCGATAACCCCGTTTTTTTACCGTTATCGTTAAAGCCTTCATCGAAGAAGGTCGTGTAGTTCACCCCAACACCTACGTACGGACGCAGTTTACTGCTGGAGTCACCGAAGTACCACTGCGCCATTAACGTCGGCGGTAAATGATGTACGGTGGCAATATCACCCGTTGCAGCAGTGCCGATTTTATGGCGAAACGGCGTAGCTGCCAGTAATTCAACACCGATATTGTCGGTTGCCATGTAGGTAAATGTCAGACCCAACTGCGTGTTATTGCTGACATCAAAGCCACCTAAGCTGCCCAGCGTACCACCTGCACCTTCCGTCGGCCTGACGGTGGCAGAACCCGCACGAATAAAGAATTCTCCAGCTTCATGCGCAAATGCGTTACCAGAGAGAAGAGTTGTTAAAGCCAATGCTGCAACTGTTAATTTTTTCATGTCCGCTCCATCGTTATGGTTATAAAAGCGGAACGAATATACCCACATTGGAGTAATAAGTGATCTAACATTGATCACATTGACTTTGATAATTTAACATTTATTGATCCAGATTAAGTTAGAACTTGCATTCAAAATCCTGGTTAAATTAATTCAGATCAATTTTGATATATTTTCATTGTGCAAGTACCTCCAGCTCATTGCTGATGGTTGATGGATATCTGCGCGTGATGCGCAGATAACAAACAGCGTTCATGCACGACGCTGAAGTCATAGCCAAAAATTACTGCAGCTTTACAAAGATATGCTTTTCCATACATCGCGCGATGCTGCCACTGTAGAGTTATCCAGGGTACAATTGCCCGCAAATGAACACCTGCAAAACTCAAGGAGAGTGCATGTCTATCACGGCGAAATCCGTTTACCGTGACACGGGAAACTTTTTCCGTAATCAATTCATTACCATCTTGCTGGTATCGTTGTTGTGCGCGTTTATCACAGTGGTGTTAGGGCATGCCTTTTCCCCCACTGACGCACAAATTGCGCAACTCAGTGAAGGCGATCAGTTAACCAGCAGCGTGGGGCTGTTCGATCTGGTGCAAAACATGACCCCGGAGCAACAGCAAATTTTGCTACGCGCATCCGCAGCGTCGACGTTTTCCGGTCTGATTGGTAATGCCATCCTCGCCGGGGGGGTCATCCTGATGATTCAGCTGATTTCAGCAGGTCATCGCGTCAGCGCGTTACGTGCCATCGGCGCCAGTGCGCCAGTGTTACCGAAGCTGTTTATTCTGATTTTTCTGACTACTCTGCTGGTGCAAATCGGTATTATGCTGGTTGTTGTACCCGGTATTCTGCTGGCGATCCTGCTGGCACTCGCACCGGTGATGTTGGTACAGGACAAAATGGGTGTCTTTGCCGCGATGCGCAACAGTATGCGTCTGGCGTGGTCCAATATGCGACTGGTTGCGCCGGCAGTGATCGGTTGGTTGCTGGCAAAAACGCTGCTGTTGCTTTTTGCGCCAAGTTTTGCAGTACTTACGCCGAATGTAGGCGCGGTATTGGCGAATACGCTGAGCAATATGATCTCCGCCGTGTTGCTGATCTATTTGTTCCGCCTGTACATGCTGATTCGCCAATAAACCCTGAACGCATTCCGGGCTTGTTCCCGGTGCTTTTGATGACGGAATCGAAGAATGAAGCAGTTTCTTGATTTTTTACCGCTGGTTGTCTTTTTTGCTTTTTATAAGCTTTACGACATCTATGCGGCGACCTCGGCGCTGATTGTCGCGACGGCTGTAGTGTTGATTTACAGCTGGGTTCGCTATCGCAAGGTCGAGAAGATGGCGTTAATCACCTTTGTCCTGGTGGCCGTATTTGGTGGCCTGACTATTTTTTTCCACAACGATGAATTCATTAAGTGGAAAGTAACGGTGATTTACGGGCTGTTTGCTGGTGCTCTGCTGGTTAGCCAGTGGGTGATGAAAAAGCCGCTGATTCAACGCATGTTAGGTAAAGAGCTGACCCTACCGCAGTCAGTGTGGTCGAAACTTAATTTAGCATGGGCCGTCTTTTTCATCCTGTGTGGCCTGGCGAATATCTATATTGCATTTTGGCTACCGCAGAACATTTGGGTCAACTTCAAGGTGTTCGGTCTGACCGCCCTGACTTTATTCTTTACGCTGCTGAGTGGGGTCTATATTTACCGTCATCTGCCGCAAGAAGATAAATCGTAATACATGCTCGCCAGATCTGCGGATCTGGCGAATTTTTATCCCCTCGCGTTCCATTGTGCTGACAACCTGACTTACATCTGCTCTGCACGCCGCATCACCTCTGTTCTCAACGCACAAATTCTAGTAGCATCGCGCCTGTAATCTTTCTCTATAGTCGGTTCTACAATGACAACAACGAATAACACTCCCCAGGGTGAACTGGTTTTACGTACTCTGGCCATGCCTGCCGATACCAACGCGAACGGTGATATTTTTGGCGGCTGGCTGATGTCACAAATGGATATAGGTGGCGCGATTCAGGCCAAAGAGATCGCACATGGTCGTGTGGTAACGGTGCGAGTGGAAGGGATGAGCTTTTTGCGCCCGGTCGCCGTAGGTGATGTGGTGTGTTGCTATGCGCGCTGTGTGAAACGCGGGACAACCTCGATCAGCATCAATATTGAAGTTTGGGTGAAGAAGGTCGCTTCTGAACCTATTGGGCAGCGCTATAAGGCCACCGAAGCTCTGTTTATCTACGTTGCCGTTGATAAAGACGGGAAACCGCGTCCAATTCCCACGTTGGTCTGATAGCACACGTCAGTACTGCTATCCGGCAATCATCACTCTTGATCATTGCCGGACGGCCTGATGCTTACTCGATCTGCGTTGTGCCGTTTAATTTGAAAACAATATTCACCACAAGCCCGGAACCGGGTTTGCCTGCTTCATAACGCCATCTACGCATCGCATTTTTCACTTCACGCTCAAACATATTGGCAGGCTGTGCAGACAGGATCTCCACATTTTCAACCCGGCCATCCGGCGTTACGTTAAATTTGACCTTTACCCGGCCTTCAATGCGCAGCGCCTGAGCTCGCGCCGGATACTGAGGCTGATTACGGCTTAAAGCGCGTGGACCCGATGGCGCACTGACCACCGGTTTGCTGGTAGTTGCCGGCGCGGTATTGGTCATTGTGCGCGTAGGTGCCGTATTTTCCACTGGGGAGGCCGGGCGCGGTTCTGCTGGTTTAACATCGCGTTTCGGTTGCTCTTCCACCTTTTTCACCGGTTTTGGCTTCGGTTTAGGCTTGGGCTTCGGTTTTTCAATCACCACCGGCGCATCTTTTGGTGGCTCTGGAATCGGTTCAGGTTCCGGTTCAGGCTCGACAACGGGTTCCGGCGGCGGCTGAACGGCCTGAGGCGGTTCGAGATCGGCAGGCGCGACCATCGTGACAGAGATCGGCTGCGCTGGCGCAGGTAGTTCAATAACCTGATGTACCGAGGTATACAGCAAACCAGCCACTACGGCACCATGAATGCCGACAGACAGTAACGTTGGCCAGGGAAAGCGACGAGGTAAATCAAGGGTCATTGAAGTCATAATCGTTTCAGTAAAAAAACCAGGCCCTGATTTTAAATGCAAATAGCAATCATATTCAATAAGCCCGTGATGCTAACTGACATTTAAAACGCGATTTTATGATAAAAAACCACTTTCAGAGTATGGCCTTAACATATCAGTTATCTTTCCGTTGCAGTTGTTAGGCCTTTCCAATAACGTTATTAACGACTTTTACCGTTCAAGGAGCTCTACCCGTGCTGTATGTTATTTACGCTCAAGATATCGCAGACTCTCTCGAAAAACGTCTTTCCGTGCGCCCTGCTCATCTGGCTCGCCTGCAACTCCTTCATGACGAAGGTCGTTTGCTCACGGCGGGCCCTATGCCAGCGGTCGACAGTAACGATCCCGGTGCGGCGGGTTTTACCGGCTCGACGGTGATTGCCGAATTTGAATCTTTGGAGGCGGCACAGGCGTGGGCAGAAGCCGATCCGTATGTTGCGGCGGGCGTTTATGCGCAGGTTTCAGTAAAACCTTACAAGAAAATATTTTGACAAAACAAAAAGCCATTTTCATTTATAAAAATACTGAACAGTAAGCAAAATACATAGCCATTGAGGGCGCATTTAGGTGCACATTAGTCTAAACGCCCTCACTTCTCGTCTCTATGCATTAATTCAGCATATCAAAGCAATGATAAGTACCCTTATAAAAGGTAGCTACGACCGTTTATTAGCGTGTCATTGATTGTTTCTTACTCAACCTCAGTGTATTTTATTATCTGTCGAGATTAATTTGTCACAATGCAGACAGGCTGCGTTGTCACGATATACGGGATTTTAGTCAATTATGGCTTTTGATTCGTTCCGTCCCGCCTCTCCCTCTCCTAAAGCATTCCGCCATGATATCAATGGCCTGCGAGCATGGGCTGTATTAGCGGTCGTATTTTATCACTTTGGCGTACCCGGATTTAGCGGTGGCTTTATCGGCGTTGATGTTTTTTTTGTTATATCAGGTTTCCTGATGACCGCCATCATCGTGAACGGCCTTGAACGTGGCAATTTTTCATTATGGAGTTTCTATCTGGCACGTGCCAGACGAATTATTCCTGCCTTAATTGCATTATGTAGCACGTTACTTTTCTTGGGTTGGTTTTGGTTGCCCACCGCTGATTATCATGTGCTGGCAACCAATGCGATCACAGCGCTTACTTTTGTTTCCAATCTCAAGTTTTGGCGTGAAGCGGGTTATTTCGATATCACTTCCAGAGAAAACTGGTTGCTGCACACATGGTCTCTTTCGGTGGAGTGGCAATTTTACATTTTGTTGCCTGTTGGCTGCATTTTACTCTGGCGCTGGTTTGGCCGGCAGGGTGTTAAGTTTGCACTTATCGCCGCAGGCGTACTGTCATTAGCTCTATCAATTTACGTGAGCCCTCGACTCCCAGGTAGTGCGTTTTATCTACTCCCCACCCGCATTTGGGAATTATTAGCTGGAGGAGCTGCATGGTGGCTAACTCGTCGGCATTCTATGTCGCAACGCCCAGCCCGGATACTAGAGTTGGCGGGTTTTATTTTAATTGCCCTGTCAGTCACACTCCTGGATGCGACACGACCATGGCCGGGAAGTTATGCCGTGGTCCCTGTGCTGGGGACCATGCTGGTTCTTGCGGCTAATCGCCAGCGATCATTTTTTACATCTACGGCAATTTTTCGCCAGATAGGTGCCAGTTCTTATTCAATTTATCTGTGGCACTGGCCGCTGGCGGTGCTGCTCAGTTATGCCGACAAACATCACAATCCCTGGTGGATTGCTACTGGCATTGTAATGAGTGTGCTATTGGGAAAGATCTCTTTATTGCTCGTAGAGATTCCGACACGCAAACAGCTTGCGCTAACCCCTGCACGCAAACAGAGCTGGATACTATTACTGTTAATTTTGAGCACTGGTGGAATGGCCGCAGGGGCTCGTTATCAGCAAGTCGATGGTAGAATTAACCCGGCAATTGAATTAGCGATGATCCCGAAACTTGATTACGCAGTCCGATTTGAAAAATGTCTGCTCGCGCCGGGTAAAGGAAGCGAGTCTCCTATGTGCAGATATGGCAAAGGAGAGTTAATGGCCATTGTCCTTGGAGACAGTCATGCAAGCATGCTGGTTTCAGCTGTCGCAGAGGCTGCACCCGGTGCGGTGGTTGAGATGACCTATGCGAGCTGTCCGACAGTGTTAGGCATGAAACGAAGAGAGGATATTAATGATGACTGTAAACTATTTAATGATCGAGCTATTAATTTACTAAATAATGAATATAAAAATAAACTCGTCTTTATCGCCAACAGAAGCAGCCTCGCTATCCTGGGACAAAATGAAATGGACGATTTTTTTAATATTCCTATGGGATTTTTTGATACGCCGAATGAACACCCCAATCAGAATTTAACACAGCAGTTTAGCCAGCAACTCGTAAAAACTCTGTGTTCCATAGAGAATAGTCAGAGGGTATTTCTGGTCCGCCCTATTCCTGAAATGGCAGTCGATGTGCCTAATACAATGGCCAGGGCACTGATGTTTGGTAAGTCAGACAGTACAGTATCCATTTCTCTCGATAAATATTACCAGCGACAAACAGCCATTTGGGCAGCACAAGATGAGGCGGCCCTGCGCTGCGGCGTCAATATTCTCAATCCGTTACCCTATCTTTGCAAGGATGGGCGGTGTTGGGGAGATGCTGGTGGACGTCCACTTTACTCAGACAGTAACCACCTAAGTGCATTTGGCAGTAGGCTTTTACTCCCCATGTTTCAACGCGCATTTAAACAAGCAGAACATACCGAGGCAACTAACGCCCTGCAACTTTGACGCTTGACCAGAACTATGGGAATCATATCCATTCGGATACTAATATTCACTCAAGTAAAAAAGCCGCAGATAGCGGCTTTGGTTGTTACTTTTTCTCGTCAGTGTAGCGACGAGCGTTGTCAAAAAGATTTGTACACATAATGACTTCCCTCAAAAGACAATAAACTAACAGAATAGGATAACGGGTAATACCTGACCACACTATTATGAACCACTAGCCCCAGAATGTAGAATCATCGTATTGATAATAAAAAGAAAAGTATAATCAGCGAGAAATTTACGCTGCCGTTTTTTCAACAGTTCTTTCTTGAAACAACGGTGCTTTATTCATTACGTCTGGGATGCACCCGGTTTTAACAATCACGCCAGGATTACCAACAACGACAGAAAAAGGCGGGATACTTTCGGTCACAAACGCCCCGGCAGCAATTTTACTCCCTTGCCCAATGATGACCCCGCCGACGATGACAGCATTTGGACCAATCCAAACTTCATCCTCAATAATGGGGTAACCCGTGATGCGGGTTCCTGCTCCCCGAATAGTATCTCGCTGACCGATGGTTACACCATGAAATAAGGTAACGTTCTTTCCAATCCTTGCACTCGGCGATATCACTATCCCCCAGCCATGAGTGATAGCCAACCCGGCACCAACCTGCGTGCTCGATGGAAAATCCATCGAGCCCATGTGAGCAGCACACCGATGCAAGATCTTAAATGGATAGAGCATGATACGCAGCGGTGTGCGCGAAACCGCACAGTATTGGCATAAACGCATCATCACAATGATACGGAATGTTCTGCTAATTACTGTACCAATTATTAGTTTACTCCATGAGAAATAACCAAATTCACGGTGGGTATCGGCTTTAATTTTGTCGAATGCCATCATACTGTCTCATTGTTTAATCGTTAAAATGTATCAGTTCTCACTGAAATAAAAACATATTTTCTTGTCACCAGCATTCTTTTTTTCGAGTAGATACGGCACCTGAAAGATGACAATAATATAAATAATGAAATGGCTATCTCTTACCTGGACCAAAACAATAATGGCAGCCAGGAAAGTATTTAAGAATCAATACGGGAAAACAGACATTGGGCACCGCCAGCGGTGCCCTTTTAGATCAGATACTGTGGATTGCAAACAGCAACGAGTTGCGTTGATGATTGAGAATGCACTTTCTGATAGTGTGGATACGCATATTACGACGCGATTGTCCTTCAAGCCAACGTGCTTTACGGCGGCTAGCCTGACGCTGCATCCTCCAGCGTCCCACTTCCGTTCTACTACGCTTCATGTTAACTACTCTTCCAGTCACTGAGCGGCCATTATAACGCCAGACCGAATGCAGACCAGTGGTTTTCCCGTGTTTTTATTTGCCAGATTAATCCTGATGCGTAAACTCTTAACAATACGCTTTCAAAAGGATTTTTAAATTTATGACAACCTTCTACACCGTGGTGAGTTGGCTGGTCATTCTGGGTTACTGGGTACTCATTGCTGGCGTAACGTTACGCATTCTGATGAAGCGACGCGCAGTGCCCTCCGCAATGGCCTGGCTGTTGATCATCTACATTCTGCCATTGGTAGGAATTATTGCTTATCTGTCCTTTGGTGAACTTCACCTGGGCAAGCGACGTGCCGAACGCGCCCGGGCGATGTGGCCTTCAACCGCCAAATGGCTGAACGACCTCAAGGCCTGCAAGCATATTTTTGCCCAGGAAAACAGCAGCGTCGCCTCTTCGTTATTTAAACTGTGCGAGCGTCGTCAGGGTATAGCTGGCGTAAAGGGAAACCAGCTGCAGTTGCTCACCAGTTCAGATGACGTGATGCAGGCGCTGATCCGTGATATTCAGCTGGCACGCCACAACATCGAAATGGTGTTCTACATATGGCAGCCAGGCGGTATGGCCGATCAGGTAGCCGAGTCGTTAATGGCTGCCGCGAGGCGTGGCATTCACTGTCGCCTGATGCTGGACTCCGCAGGCAGCGTGGCGTTCTTCCGCAGCCCTTGGGCAGCGATGATGCGTAACGCAGGTATCGAGGTTGTAGAAGCGCTGAAGGTGAACCTGATGCGTGTATTTTTACGCCGTATGGACCTGCGTCAGCACCGCAAAATGATCATGATCGATAACTACATTGCTTATACCGGCAGCATGAACATGGTCGACCCGCGTTTCTTCAAACAAGATGCGGGCGTCGGGCAATGGGTTGATTTAATGGCGAGAATGGAAGGTCCTGTCGCCACTGCTATGGGCATTGTCTATTCCTGCGACTGGGAAATTGAGACCGGAAAGCGCATTTTGCCTCCGCCACCGGACGTCAATATCATGCCGTTTGAGCAGGCCAGCGGCCACACCATTCACACTATCGCCTCAGGTCCTGGTTTCCCTGAAGATTTGATTCATCAGGCGCTGCTAACCGCTGCTTATTCAGCGCGTGAATATTTAATTATGACCACCCCCTACTTCGTCCCCAGCGACGACCTGTTGCACGCGATCTGCACGGCGGCGCAGCGTGGGGTTGACGTCAGTATCATTCTTCCACGTAAAAATGACTCCCTGCTGGTTGGCTGGGCAAGTCGGGCCTTTTTCACCGAGCTGCTGGCGGCTGGCGTTAAAATTTATCAGTTCGAAGGTGGCTTGCTGCACACCAAGAGCGTACTGGTCGATGGCGAGCTGAGCCTAGTCGGTACGGTTAACCTGGATATGCGCAGTCTGTGGCTCAATTTTGAAATCACGCTGGTCATTGATGATGCCGGATTCGGTGGCGATCTCGCGGCAGTGCAGGATGATTATATTTCGCGTTCCCGCCTGCTTGATGCCCGTTTGTGGGTAAAACGACCACTCTGGCAGCGGATAGCAGAGCGACTGTTTTACTTCTTTAGTCCGTTGCTGTAAAACGTGCCCATCAGACAGTAAACAGGTAGTCATTATGGATATGGATTTGAACAATCGCCTGACCGAAGACGAAACGCTTGAGCAGGCTTATGACATTTTTCTCGAACTGGCTGCGGACAATCTGGATCCAGCCGACATCATTCTGTTCAATTTGCAGTTTGAAGAGCGTGGCGGTGCCGAGTTGTTCGATCCGGCAGAAGACTGGCAGGAGCATGTTGATTTTGACCTGAACCCTGACTTCTTTGCCGAGGTGGTGATTGGTCTGGCAGATACAGAAGACGGCGAGATTAACGATATTTTCGCGCGCGTTTTATTATGTCGCGAAAAAGATCATAAGCTCTGCCATATTCTCTGGCGCGAATAATCAAACAAAAAAGCTGCTCTCGCAGCTTTTTTCATTTTTAACCCGGCAGTTTACTTCCACAGCGGTTACAAAATTGCGCACTATGTTCGTGCTGCGCCTGCTGGCACTGCGGACATTTTCGTTGGTGCCCGCGCTGCTGGAACGCACTGCTCATGTGCGTGGTAATCAATCCCGTCGGTATTGCAATCACCGAGTAACCAATCAGGATAAGCACAGACGCCACCATGCGCCCCAACGGTGTGTGCGGCGTGATATCACCATAGCCGACGGTGGTTACAGTAACAATCGCCCAATACACCGACGCATTCAGCGTAGTAAACCCATATTTTGGCCCTTCAATCAGATACATCATCGCGCCAAAAACCACCATCAGGATGGCGATAAAGGAATAGAACAGCATCAGCTGATGTCGGGCGCTTTTTAACGCATTCCAGAACACCCGTAGAGAAGGCATAAAGCGCAGCAGCTTGAGAATACGCAGGACGCGCAGGACACGCATCGCTCGCCAGGCGAAAACATAGCTCAGGCTGATTTCCGGCCATAGCCACATCACATACAGAGGCAGAATGGTGGCAAGGTCAATTATCCCCCAGAAGCTGAACACATATTTAGCAGGGTTAGCCCAGCAACATAAGCGCAGAAGATATTCGAGGGTGAAGACCAGAGTAATAAAGATCTCCAGCCAGACAAAAACGCGCCATTCCTCAAAGGTTAAATGGTATTGCGTCCCTACTCCGGACTCAATGAAGATAACGATAACGCTGAGCAAGGCAAATAGCGCACACATACCTTCAAAGCGACGCCCTGAACGGGTGTTTAAATCAAATAATTTGCGATAGAGCGCACGGCGGACAGAAGAGACTAAACCTGGCACAGATACCTCACCAAAAAAAGGGCTGACCTTTGTCAGCCCTCAGGATTATAGCGGGTCTACTTTCAGGCAGGAAACTGCATGTCGGAAACTTCCTTCCAGAACCGGGCGCGTTTTTGCGCATTCCGGTCCAGCTATCGGACAGCGCGTACGGAACACGCAACCGGAAGGAGGATTAATCGGGGACGGTAATTCGCCTTCCAACAACTGGATAACCTTGTTCCTTTCCTGATCCGGATCGGGGATCGGCACCGCAGACATCAGCGCTTTGGTATAAGGATGCAGCGGGTTATGGTACACCTCGTCATAAGTCCCTAATTCCACCGCATGTCCGAGATACATAACCAGCACACGGTCGGAGATGTGTTTAACCACCGCGAGGTCGTGGGCAATGAAGATTAGCGATAATCCCATTTCGCGCTGAAGCTGTTGCAGCAGATTAACCACCTGGGCCTGGATTGATACGTCCAGCGCCGAAACTGGTTCATCGCAGATAATTAACTTCGGTTCGAGGATCAGCGCGCGGGCAATACCGATACGCTGACACTGGCCACCGGAAAACTCATGTGGGTAGCGGTTAATCAGGTTGGGCAGTAATCCTACCTTCATCATCATCGCCTTCACACGGTCGCGGACTTCCTGACCAGGAAGATTCGGATGATAAGTTCGCAGCGGTTCGGCAATGATTTCACCAATGGTCATGCGCGGGTTTAACGATGCCAGCGGATCCTGGAAAATCATCTGGATATCGCTGCGCACTTCCCGCCACTCATCGGGTTTCATGCCCAGTAAATCTTTACCCAGCCAGGCAACCTTTCCATCGGTGGCCTTCACCAGGCCGATAATCGCACGGGCAAAGGTCGATTTCCCGCAGCCTGATTCACCGACCACGCCCAGGGTTTCGCCCTCATACAGTCGCAGGGTTACGCCATCAACCGCCTTCAGGGTTTTAGACGGTTGCCAGAACCACTGTTTGCCATCTTTAATATCGAAATGGACTTTAAGGTCGGCAATCTCAAGGAGCACTTTACGTTGTTCGGTCACCGTATTCATACCAGTTCCTCCACCGGCTTAAAGCAGGCACGCAGACGGCCTGGGCTAAATTCCTCCAGTGGCGGAGCACTGCTACAGATTTCCATCGCATGCGGGCAACGCGGCTGGAATGGACAACCTTTTGGTAGACGCAGTAAGTTCGGTGGGTTGCCAGGGATAGTGAGCATCTCTTCCCCTTCGGCATCCAGACGAGGTACGGCATTTAGCAAACCAATCGAATACGGATGAACGGGTTTATAAAAGACATCCCGCGCACTGCCGTATTCCATAGTACGTCCGGCATACATCACCAGGACTTTATCGCAAATACCGGCAACAACCCCCAGATCGTGGGTGATCATGATAATCGCGGTGTTGAATTCACTTTTCAGTTCATTCAGCAGCGTCATAATTTGCGCCTGTACCGTCACATCGAGCGCAGTGGTTGGTTCATCGGCAATCAGTAATTTGGGCCTGCACAGCAGCGCCATGGCGATCATTACGCGCTGACGCATACCACCAGAGAATTCATGAGGATACATTTTCATACGCTTACGCGCTTCCGGCATTTTCACCGCATCCAGCATTCTGACCGACTCTTCAAAAGCTTCCGCTTTGCTCATGCCTTTATGCAGCATCAGAACTTCCATCAACTGCTCCCCGACCCGCATGTACGGGTTGAGAGACGTCATCGGGTCCTGGAAAATCATCGAGATTTGCTCGGCGCGCAGTTTGTTCAGCTCACGTTCCGGTAAATTCAGAATTTCACGCCCGTTGAACGTTGCGGAGCCCCCGATACGACCATTCGCCGCCAGCAGCCCCATCAGGGCAAAGGCCGTCTGCGATTTACCCGAACCGGATTCACCGACAATACCCAACGTTTCTCCGGCTCGCAGAGAAAAGTTTAAATCGTTGACCGCAGTTACATCGCCGTCGGGGGTAGCAAACGTCACGCGCAAATCTTTTACGTTCAGCAGTGCGTTAGCCTGTTGTTGCGCGAGCGGCGCGGTTGAGGTTTCAATTACGCTCATGGCTGCACTCCTTAACGGTCTTTCGGGTCGAGGGCATCACGCAGGCCATCGCCAATAAAGTTAAAACAGAACAAAGTGACCACCAGGAAACCAGCCGGGAACAGCAGCAGCCATGGTGAGACTTCCATCGAGTTGGCACCATCACTGAGCAGCGCGCCCCAGCTACTTAACGGCTCCTGCGTACCTAGTCCCAAAAAGCTCAGGAAGGATTCAAACAGGATCATGCTCGGCACCAGCAATGAAGCGTAAACCACCACCACACCCAGCACGTTCGGCACAATATGGCGGATAACGATACGCACGGTAGACACCCCACCCACTTGCGCCGCTTCAATAAACTCTTTGCGCTTGAGACTCAGCGTTTGTCCACGCACGATACGCGCCATATCCAGCCAGGAGACCATCCCGATAGCGACAAAAATCAGCAGGATATTTTGCCCAAAGAAGGTGACCAGCAGGATCACGAAGAACATGAACGGGAAGGAGTTGAGGATTTCCAGCAGACGCATCATCACCGAGTCAATTTTTCCGCCGAGGTAGCCCGACAGAGAACCGTACAGCGTACCAACAACCACCGCGACTAACGCCGCCGCAATGCCGACCATCAGCGAAATGCGCCCGCCAATTGCCACGCGCACCAACAGGTCTCGTCCCGAAGAGTCAGTACCGAAATAGTGGCCTGATTCCGTATCCGGCGCGCTGGACATCATGCCCCAGTCGGTATCGAAGTAGGTAAACTGCGACAGCATCGGTGCCAGCGTCACGAACAGCGCAATAATTACCAGCACCACCAGGCTTGCTACCGCCGCGCGGTTATGCATAAAGCGTCGACGCGCGTCCTGCCACAGGCTGCGGCCTTCGACCTCCAGCTTTTCACTGAAATTCTCCAGCGCCTCGCTGTTTTTCTTACTTAACATCATAGCGAGCTCCAGTATCAGTAACGAATTTTCGGGTCGATAACGGCATACAGCACATCGACAATCGCGTTAAACACGATGGTCAGCGTACCCACCAGTATGGTCAAACTAAGAACCAGCGAATAGTCGCGGTTTAACGCCCCATTGACGAACAACTGGCCAATACCCGGCAAACCATAAATGGTTTCAATAACCATCGAACCGGTGATAATGCCGACAAATGCCGGTCCCATATAGGACAACACTGGCAACAGCGCAGGTTTCAACGCATGGCGGAAAATAATCCGCCGCATCGGCAGCCCTTTAGCGCGTGCGGTACGAATAAAGTTAGAGTGCAGTACTTCAATCATCGAACCGCGAGTAATACGGGCGATACTGGCGATGTAGGCCAGTGACAAGGCTACCATCGGCAGGATCATAAATTTCAGCGCCCCGCCGTTCCAGCCCCCGCCGGGTAGCCATTTCAAGGTTATGGCAAATATCATGACCAATAAGGGAGCGACCACGAAACTGGGGATAACCACCCCGGTCATTGCCACCCCCATCACCGTATAGTCCCAACGTGTATTTTGCTTCAGCGCGGCTATCACTCCGGCGCTAACACCGACGAGCACCGCCAGAATAAAGGCTGCCGCACCCAGCTTCGCAGAAACCGGGAAGCTCGAGGCAACGAGGTCGTTAACCGTGTAGTCTTTATATTTAAAGGATGGTCCAAAATCGCCGTGCGCCAGCTGTTTCAGATAGCTGAAATACTGTGTGGAGATGGGATCGTTGAGATGATATTTCGCTTCAATATTCGCCAGCACTTCTGGCGGCAATGCGCGTTCCCCGGTGAATGGACTACCCGGCGCAAGGCGCATCATAAAGAATGAAATCGTAATAAGAATAAACAGCGTCGGAATCGCTTCCAGACAGCGACGTAATATAAATTTTAACATTGCCCGTACCTTCTGGCGTGTGCCTTTATACCCGTCATACTTCAAGCTGCAAGTGCGTTGGCTTTACTCGCTCACGCCAGTCACTTACTTAAGTAAGCTCCTGGCGATTCGCTGCGTTGCCGCCTTCCTGCAACGTGAATTATTTAGGGTATACCTCTCTTTGTCTAAAGAGGTATATATAGTTCGAAGAAAAAGACACTGTGGGGCAACATGATTGCCCCACGTCTTGCCATTAATGCTTGATAATATACAAGTCTTTAACGTGGATATTATCCATCGGGTCTTTACCGGAGTATCCGCCAACCCATGGTTTCACCAGGCGGGCGTTAACATAGTAATAAACCGGTACAATCGCAGAATCTTTATCCAGCTGCTGTTCCGCTTTCGAATACAGTTCGCTGCGCTGCGCTTCATCCGTCACTTTCAGCGTATCCGCAATCAGCTTATCAAATGCCGGGCTCTTATAGTGGACGGTATTATTGGAGCTGTCGGACAGCACCATATTCAGGAAGGACGTCGGTTCGTTATAGTCCGCACACCAGCCCGCACGTGAAACATCATAGTTGCCCTGATGGCGCGTATCGAGGAACGTTTTCCATTCCTGGTTTTCCAGCTTCACATTAGCACCCAGATTTTTCTTCCAGATAGATGCCGCGGCAATAGCCAGCTTCTTATGCAGGTCTGAGGTGTTATACAGCAGATCAAAGGTCAGCGGTTTCTCAGCGGTATATCCGGCCTCAGCCAGCAGTTTCTTCGCTTCTTCATTACGTTTTTCCTGAGACCACTTGAACCACTCTGGCTCAACCAGTTTCGCACCATCGGTGTATGGAGGAGTAAAGCTATATGCTGGCAGGTCACCCTGGTTTTTCACTTTATTGACGATAATGTCACGATCCAACGCCAGCTTCAGGGCGGTACGAACACGAACATCGTTGAACGGTGCTTTCTGGTTGTTGATTTCGTAATAATAGGTGCACAGATACGGGTCAACGTGGACTTCGTTCGGGATCTCTTTTTTCAGTTTCTGGAATAACTCAATCGGCATGTTGTTATAGGTCATGTCGATTTCACCGCTGCGATAGCGGTTTACGTCAGTCACTTCAGAAGAAATAGGCAGGTAGGTTACCTGGTTAATAACCGTTTTGGCGTTGTCCCAATAGTTGGTATTACGCTCAAGCACAATGCGCTCGTTCACAACCCAGTCTTTCAGTTTATACGCACCGTTAGTAACAATGTTAGCGGGCTGGGTCCACTTCTCGCCAAATTTTTCAACAGCCGCTCTGGGAACCGGTGAAACGGAAGAGTGCACAAGCAGTTTGTAGAAATAAGGAACGGGTTCGCTGAGGGTAACTTCAAAAGTATGATCGTCGAGAGCTTTTACGCCCAGATCGGTGACCGGTTTTTTACCGGCGATAATATCATCAATGTTGACAATATGACCGTACTGCAAATAACTGGCATACGGTGATGCAGTATTTGGATTAGCCAAACGTTGCCAGCTATACACGAAATCTTGCGCAGTAACAGGCGTGCCGTCAGACCATTTAGCATCTTTACGCAGATGGAATGTCCAGACTTTAAAATCTTTATTTTCCCATTTTTCAGCCACGCCAGGCGATGGTTTGCCATCGACATCACTGATTAATAAACCTTCAAACAGGTCACGGTTAATGTTGGATTCAGGTACACCTTCGATTTTATAGGGATCGAGTGATTGCACTTCCGAACCGTTATTACGCACCAGAGTCTGCTTTTCAGCAAGCTGCACACCCGCTGGCACTACTGCCGCCGTGGCAACATTTCCTGCGACTAGCGCAGTTAAGATCCCCGCAGCTACTAAACTTTTTTTAGTGATGTTAGTCATTGTGTTGTACTCCCTCATTATTATGGCTGGTTTTTTAACCAGACTGTTAATCCTGTTAGGATCCCTGTACGGCACCGGAGATTTTCTGCCGTCAGGTGGTTTATTGTTTTACTGCTTGCTATCACCGACTTTATTTATTCTGGCGATTCGTATGACCGCCTTGCGTCGATTCTCTACGTGCCTCCCCTGCCGGAAACACGCTATTACCCTGTTGAGAGAAACTAACTGCAAATGATTCTCATCAACGTGAATTCTTCTGCATAATACTTGGCCGGAAAGTATCAAATGCGTTTCTTAACCGCCAATACATTTTACAAATTTGTTAACCAATTCTCTTTTATTGGAAATAAATCTCACTTAAAAAGTCTTACGAATGAAGATTTATTATGGGAAGTTCACAAAAATCAATGCATTATGTCGACCATGGTGTTAACCATCCTTTCCTAAGTCAACGCCATGTCAAAATGCACATAAATTTAACAATTGGTTATTAATTAGCACATTCATCTGAAATAAAGGCTGAAATAACTAATAACATTTCGATAATCCTTCAGCAAGCCCCAGAGTATGATGTTAATAAAATAACAGCAGTATCGGTCTTCGCCGGGCGTACTGGGACGTGTTATATCTTTAGAATCAATGGCTAACAGGAGAGTTAATCATCAGCATTTTTTATTATTGCTCTGCTGATTTTCAACTTTAGTGAGAAGTTTTACTGATAATGAAATGAAACGGAGCCGGACACGACTCCGTTTGCACAGAAGAGAGGTTTCAGGCCAGCAAACCAGGGAAAATGGATTTGATGCCTGTAACGATAAATTCGATACCCAAAGCCATTAACAGCAGCCCCATAATACGCGTAATGACGTTGATACCGGTTTGGCCCAACAGGCGCACTAACCATGGTGCCATGCGGAACAGCCCCCAGCAGCACAGGGCAAACAACGCAATCGCTACAAAAAAGCCAAACAGGTTAATCGCACTATGATATCGCGTACCCCAGACAATAGTTGAGCTTATCGCACCCGGTCCCGCCATCAACGGCAATGCCAACGGTACAACGCCGATACTTTCACGGATTGCGGTTTCTGATTTTTCCTGTTTGTTTTGTTTATCTTCCCCTAGTTTTCCGCTAATCATTGACATCGCGATAGTCACAACCAGAATACCGCCAGCGATCCTGAACGAGTCAATTGAGATGCCGAAAAGTTGCAGAATACCATCACCAAGAAACAGCGAAGTCCACAGGATGATTGCGACCGAAAGGTTTGCCGTGAGGTTGGTTTTGTTTCGTGCTGCGGCAGTTTGATAGCTGGTCATACTGATAAAGACGGGGATGATCCCTACCGGGTTGACCAACGCAAATAACCCAATGAAAAATTTAAAATAGACAGGAAAATCAAATAGCGTTTGGATCACGGTTAGCTCCGAAGCGTTAGCCGGATAAAATGAGTCATAAAATTGATAAAATCCGCGCTGAAGATACGCCTTTTGTCAGCATACTTCACCTTCTATCTTCGTATATCAATGTAAATACGCTATCAATACTCAGTGTTATTAATATGTATTAAATATGCTAATGTTATTAGCATTCATTACGTCAATTTATTAACACTTAACGAGAAACGCTAAAAGGGCCTGCTGAAAGGTGTCAGCTTTGCGAATTTTTGATCCAGATCACGCAATTACTACTCAGAAGTGAGTAATCTTGCTTACGCCACCTGGAGGTAACGCGTTAGAGTTAACTGGCGCTAGCGTATAAGCTCTTTTAGTAAATCAAAGTAAAGTGGACGTTAATTAACCGTTTGATTTTCAAACCATTACACAAATTTTCGTCGGTCTGTCTATACTCTCGTATCGAGCAGATGATTTACTAAAAAAGTTTAACATTATCAGGAGAGCATCATGGCTGTTACTAATGTCGCTGAACTTAACGCACTTGTAGAGCGCGTAAAAAAAGCCCAGCGTGAATATGCCAGTTTCACTCAAGAACAGGTTGACAAAATCTTCCGTGCCGCCGCTCTGGCTGCCGCAGACGCTCGAATTCCTCTCGCGAAAATGGCCGTTGCCGAATCCGGCATGGGTATTGTCGAAGATAAAGTGATTAAAAACCACTTCGCTTCTGAATACATTTACAACGCTTACAAAGATGAAAAAACCTGTGGTGTGCTGTCTGAAGACGACACTTTTGGTACCATTACCATTGCTGAACCGATTGGTATCATCTGCGGTATCGTTCCAACCACTAACCCGACTTCGACTGCAATCTTCAAATCACTGATCAGCCTGAAGACCCGTAACGCCATCATCTTCTCTCCGCATCCGCGCGCAAAAGATGCAACTAACAAAGCAGCTGACATCGTTCTGCAAGCAGCAATCGCTGCTGGCGCACCGAAAGATCTGATCGGCTGGATCGATCAACCTTCCGTTGAACTGTCTAACGCGCTGATGCACCACCCGGACATCAACCTGATCCTTGCGACCGGTGGTCCAGGCATGGTTAAAGCGGCATACAGCTCCGGTAAACCGGCTATCGGCGTAGGCGCAGGTAACACCCCTGTTGTTATCGACGAAACCGCTGATATCAAACGTGCTGTTGCATCTGTTCTGATGTCTAAAACCTTCGATAACGGCGTAATCTGTGCTTCTGAGCAGTCTGTCGTCGTGGTTGACTCTGTATATGATGCAGTACGTGAGCGTTTTGCGACTCACGGCGGCTACATGCTGCAGGGCAAAGAGTTGAAAGCAGTTCAGGACGTTATCCTGAAAAATGGCGCGCTGAACGCAGCTATCGTTGGTCAGCCGGCATATAAGATTGCTGAACTGGCAGGCTTCTCCGTACCAGAAACCACTAAGATTCTGATCGGTGAAGTGAAGGTTGTCGACGAAAGCGAACCGTTTGCTCACGAGAAACTGTCTCCGACGCTGGCAATGTACCGTGCGAAGGACTTCGAAGACGCAGTCATCAAAGCTGAAAAACTGGTTGCGATGGGCGGTATCGGTCATACCTCTTGCCTGTACACTGACCAGGACAACCAGCCAGAGCGTGTTGCTTACTTCGGCCAGATGATGAAAACCGCACGTATCCTGATCAACACCCCGGCTTCTCAGGGTGGTATCGGTGACCTGTACAACTTCAAACTCGCACCTTCCCTGACTCTGGGTTGTGGTTCCTGGGGTGGTAACTCCATCTCTGAAAACGTTGGTCCTAAGCACCTGATCAACAAGAAAACCGTTGCTAAGCGAGCTGAAAACATGTTGTGGCACAAACTTCCGAAATCTATCTACTTCCGTCGTGGCTCTCTGCCAATCGCACTGGATGAAGTGATTACCGATGGTCACAAACGTGCGCTGATCGTGACCGACCGCTTCCTGTTCAACAACGGTTATGCAGACCAGATCACCTCCGTTCTGAAAGCTGCTGGCGTTGAAACCGAAGTGTTCTTTGAAGTTGAAGCTGACCCGACTCTGACCGTTGTTCGCAAAGGTGCTGAGCTGGCTAACTCCTTCAAACCAGACGTAATCATCGCACTGGGTGGTGGTTCCCCGATGGACGCCGCGAAAATCATGTGGGTTATGTACGAGCACCCAGAAACTCACTTCGAAGAACTGGCACTGCGCTTTATGGACATCCGTAAACGTATCTACAAGTTCCCGAAAATGGGCGTAAAAGCGAAGATGGTTGCAGTTACCACCACTTCCGGTACCGGTTCTGAAGTGACTCCGTTTGCGGTCGTTACCGACGATGCAACTGGGCAGAAATACCCGCTGGCAGACTACGCGCTGACTCCGGATATGGCGATTGTTGACGCCAACCTGGTTATGGATATGCCGAAGTCACTGTGTGCGTTCGGTGGTCTGGATGCCGTCACTCACGCTCTGGAAGCTTACGTTTCAGTACTGGCTTCTGAGTTCTCTGACGGTCAGGCTCTGCAAGCGCTGAAATTGCTGAAAGAAAACCTGCCAGCGTCTTTCCATGAAGGTTCTAAGAACCCGGTAGCGCGTGAGCGTGTACACAGTGCAGCAACTATCGCCGGTATCGCGTTTGCTAACGCCTTCCTGGGTGTATGTCACTCAATGGCGCACAAACTGGGTTCTCAGTTCCACATTCCTCACGGTCTGGCGAACGCCCTGCTGATCAGCAACGTTATTCGTTATAACGCGAACGACAACCCGACTAAACAGACTGCATTCAGCCAGTACGACCGTCCGCAGGCACGCCGTCGCTACGCTGAAATCGCAGACCATCTGGGTCTGAGCGCACCGGGTGACCGTACTGCCGCGAAAATCCAGAAACTGCTGGGCTGGTTGGAAGAAATCAAAGCTGAACTGGGTATTCCTAAGTCTATCCGTGAAGCTGGCGTTCAGGAAGCTGACTTCCTGGCACACGTGGACAAACTGTCTGAAGATGCGTTTGACGACCAGTGTACTGGCGCTAACCCACGTTATCCGCTGATTTCTGAACTGAAACAGATCCTGCTGGATACCTACTACGGTCGTGAGTATAGCGAAGGTCAGACCGCCGCTAAGACTGAAGCAGTAGCTGCACCGAAAGCAGAAAAGAAAGCGAAGAAATCCGCTTAATTTGCTCAGATAAGTTTTAGCTTCATCATAAACGGTCCCAATTGGGGCCGTTTTTTCGTCTTGTGTTATGAAAATCGGGGAATACACAATTTAACCATGTGAATAGAATGGCAGTGTAAGAGATGTATTCAGGAAGATGTGAGACCAGCCGTCAGAAAAGAGTCTGACAGGGTAGAGAACATTGACGAAGGTTCCGGCCTACCCTGTGTTTATAAGCGCTCAGAAGAGTACAGGGTTAATCGTGGCTGTGTCGTTCTTGTATCGCCGTCAGAGAGCCCTCAGACTGCGCTTGTTTGTAGTGTTTACGACATACCGACACATAGCGTTCATTCCCGCCGATAACCACCTGCTCGCCCTCGTTATAAGGTCTTCCAGCCTGATCAAGGCGTAATACCATGCTGGCCTTACGGCCACAGAAACAAATGGTCTTTAATTCAACCAGTTTATCTGACCAGGCAAGCAGGTATTCGCTGCCACCAAATAACTCGCCACGAAAATCAGTGCGTAAGCCGTAACACAAAACAGGAATATCCAGTTGATCGACAACTTCAGATAATTCATAAACCTGTTGTCGGGTCAGAAACTGAGACTCATCGACCAGTACACAGTGAATTCTTTGCTGCGCATTCTCAGCGCGAATCTCTTCGAACAATGATGAATTTTGGTTAAACAATTTTGCAGGTGACGACAGACCTATACGTGAACTTACTTTTCCAGCACCAAAACGGTCATCAATTTCCGCTGTATATACAACGGCACGCATCCCACGTTCCTGATAATTGTACGAAGATTGCAACAATGCAGTCGACTTACCTGCGTTCATTGCAGAATAGTAAAAATATAGTTGTGCCATTGACCGAAGGCCCTCACCAGGGGAAATAAATATGGGCTGGATTGTATCATATTTCACGAACATGTCGGTGTAGCGTTGGCCACAAAGGCGTATAAATGAGCGGGCAAGCTCGCACAGTGCCGCCTGAATTTAAGTAACGGATAGTGAGAGAGCATACAACCATCGACCAAACAGCCTGAGCTCGGACGCGTATATACACACTCTTTCACAAATAGTGCTCATGAAATTTATCAATGTCACTTATCATCATACGGCAATAAAGAAACCCTTCCCATATTGTTATTGAATCTACCCACTGTCGCCATGTATTAGCGAATTCACGTAAGCAAAACTAATACAAAAGGTTGAAATCACTGCAAAGAGATACTATTTGTACACCATAAAATGTGACCTGAATCTTGAATTTTTACTCTCAGCCGCTGAGAAGCCCCCTCGCCAATAAGCCTTTTTTATGCCCAACATCATGGGGAATTTAAGACAGGAGAATTAATTCTGATACTAAATAAAGCGCAATTTTGAATTCCTTACATTCCTGGCTATTGCACAACTGAATTTATCGCTCTATTATTAGCTCAACAAACCACCCCAATATAAGTTTGAGATTACTACAATGAGCGAAGCACTTAAAATTCTGAACAACATCCGTACTCTTCGTGCGCAGGCAAGAGAATGCACTCTGGAAACGCTTGAAGAAATGCTGGAAAAATTAGAAGTTGTAGTTAGCGAGCGTCGCGAAGAAGAAAGCGCTGCTGCTGCTGAAGTTGAAGAACGTACTCGTAAACTGCAACAATATCGTGAAATGCTGATCGCTGACGGCATTGATCCGAACGAATTGCTGAATAGCATGGCTGCTGTTAAATCTGGCACTAAAGCTAAACGCGCTGCACGTCCGGCTAAATATAGCTATGTTGACGAAAACGGTGAAACTAAAACCTGGACTGGCCAGGGTCGTACACCGGCAGTGATCAAAAAAGCGATGGAAGAACAAGGTAAACAACTGGACGATTTCCTGATCAAGGAATAATTCAGAAATAGTTTGCTTAAAATCCCGCCAGTGGCGGGATTTTTTTTACCGGTACTTCGCTCAACCCTACCCGGATTAGGTATAAAAAAACGGCACTGTTAATACAGCGCCGTTCTGACCAGATAATACCAGAAGGTTACTTCTTAATACCCATCTCGTCTTCCAGCCAGGCTTTAAATTCGGCGCCGAGAGTATTATGGCGAATACCATATTCAACGAACGCCTGCATATAGCCCAGTTTATTACCACAGTCATGGCTTTTGCCCTTCATGTGATAAGCTTCAACCGTCTCTTTTTCAATCAGCATATCGATAGCATCTGTCAGCTGAATTTCATCACCCGCTCCCGGAGGGGTTTTAGCCAGCAGAGGCCAGATATCGGCACTAAGAACGTAACGACCCACAACGGCCAGATTAGAAGGCGCAACATCAGCTTTTGGTTTTTCAACCACGCCAACCATCGGAACGCTTTCGCCCGGGGATAATTCAACGCCTTTACAATCAACAACGCCATAAGCCGTAACATCTTCTACCGGTTCAACCATAATCTGGCTGCTACCTGTTTCATCAAAACGATGAATCATTTCGGCAAGGTTGTCGCGGGATAAATCAGATTCGTATTCATCAAGAATTACGTCCGGCAGGATTACAGCTACCGGTTCATCGCCAACCACAGGGTGCGCGCACAATACCGCGTGGCCCAGACCTTTAGCCAGCCCCTGACGCACCTGCATAATAGTCACATGTGGCGGACAAATAGATTGCACTTCTTCCAGCAGCTGGCGTTTTACACGTTTTTCCAGCATCGCTTCAAGTTCAAAGCTGGTATCAAAGTGGTTTTCAATGGAATTTTTAGACGAGTGAGTTACAAGTACAATTTCAGTGATGCCCGCAGCAATACATTCGTTTACGACGTACTGAATTAATGGCTTATCAACCAACGGTAGCATCTCTTTCGGGATTGCTTTCGTAGCCGGTAACATCCTGGTTCCTAATCCCGCAACCGGGATAACGGCTTTTTTGACTTTTGAATTAAGGGCAGCCATTTAAAACTCTCCTGGACTGTTCATGTATTGAACGTGTTCATCATTCTGTATCGCATCCGAGTATATCAGTACAGCGACAAGCTTCTGGTCTGAAAAGGACGCGCGTCGGTATAATTAAGATAAATACGAATAAAACTGGCGCCGATAGTAGCACTCACAGCATGGGGAGGGTGAACCAATTTCATTTACACGCCTCTCAATTGTTCATTCTGCAGACAACATCAAGCGCAGGCGACCTCCCGCCCCCCAAATTTGGCATTGCCATGACTCGCAATGTTGGCTCAGCTGATTAAGATACGTATTACCTAAGGTACCCAGCGGAACGCCATTGCTGATTTGCACTTGGTGGGAACCTGTATTTAATGTCGCATTCAGCCCTGCCGATACCAGAATCAGATTTTTTAATCCGCTGTGGTAATACCCCACCAGCAAGGGAAACTGCCCTGGTAAATTGGCTTGCCGCAACAGATGATTTACCTGTTTCAATAACGTACCCAACTCCGGCAACCGTTGATTTTGTTGTGTCAGTTGCTCCTGCAGTAAACCATTAAATAGCGCCCGCAGTAATAATGCAGCCAGCACGCCATTATCCCCTGCACGCGTCACATCAAGGCAATAGAATGCAAGGTCATGATCCGACAGCGGCGCAATATCCAGCACCAGCCCCGGTTGGTCGGCTGCCACCAATTGTCGATAGTTAATGCGACAGTGCGAAATCACTTGCGACACCGGAGGCTGTAATTCTTTTAGCAGCTTCGCGGCGGCGGCAGGATCGTCCACCATCGCATCCCAGTCGCGAAATAGCCGCTCTTCTTCTTCCACGCGTGAATTAAACATGTTGGGATAAAGACATGCAAAGACGGTTTCTCGCAAGCGATTAAGATCTTTCACCGGCTTCAACAGGACGTCATCCACACCGAGTCGTAGCGCTTTGGCTATGTCGGACATGTTTTCCGTCGCAGAAATCACCAGTATTGGGGTCTGATCGCCACGATTGCGTAAATACTCAACCAGTTTGAGACCGTTCATTCTTGGCATAGCCAGGTCGCAGATCATCAGGTCGGGTTTAAAATGCCCAAGCAAGTCCAGTGCTTCAAGTCCGTCACCAGCTACCGCCGTTGTCGCTCCCAAAGAGGAAAACCATGAGTCCATGAGTGAGCGAAATACCGGCTCATCCTCAACGATAAGAATCTGTTTTCCGACCAATGGCTGCGTCATATTCTCCCCCCTGACTGGCTTTAATAAATAGTGGCATGCTATTGCCACTCACGCCTGTCAGAATTAGCTTAAGTGTTGATAAAAAATGCGTTAGACGTTGGTTTTCACCAGGGGTAGAAGCTCATCCATTTTCTTCTCGACCGCTAACTGCCCGGCAGCAATTGCCGCACTGGCGCGGTGAAAATCCAGAGTGGATATTTGTGGACAAAACGGCTGAATCAGAATGTCTGGAGGGTCACCGGCCATGCGGTTACGTTTCAGTCGGTTTTCCAGAACCTGAATAGACGTCGTCATAATCTCCATCGCCGTGGGCGCAGTTACTGCACGCCTGGCAGTAATGTTGCTCAAGCGTTCTTTCAGACGGGCATGCCATGAGAGTTCGTCAGCATCATCACCCGATTCGGCATCGCTATTGACGTTGAAGGAGAGTAAATCTTGTTGCATGAGATGCGCATCGTGTTGCAGGTCGACCGCAATAACAATATCGGCCCCCAACGCGCGAGTCAGGGAGACAGGGACAGGATTCACCACCGCACCATCGACCAGCCAGTAACCATTGTGCGCCACAGGTGACATCAGACCAGGAATACTGCAGGAGGCCCGGACAGCCAGATGTAAATCACCTTCGGTGAACCAAAGTTCCCGACCCGTACTCAGATTGGTGGCCACTGTTGCGAAACGGCGAGTACATTGCTCAATTGCTTCTACCGGCATCACATTACGGTACTGATTGAATACCCGTTCACCGCGCAGTAAACCTCCCCTGCGCCACGAGAGATCCATCAGCCGTAAAACATCCCAATAGCTGAAAGAACAGACCCACTTTTCGAGAGCAGGCAGCTTATTGCAGGCGTAGGCAGCGCCAACCAACGAACCGATGGAGCACCCTGCCACGATATCAACATCAATGCCCATATGCTTAAGGGCTTTAATAACGCCAATATGCGACCAACCTCGCGCCGCGCCGGAACCTAGCGCCAGCCCAATTTTTATTTTTCTCATTATACGTACAAACTTCCCCTGGCTTGCAGACGTAGCAACATCGCTACCGCTCAGTTAACATAGTGCCACTCTGGCGTTTTTACGCCGTTTTTATATTCCAGGGAGTACTTTGTGTCTCAGCTTTGTCCCTGTGGTAGCGCTGTCGAGTATAGCCTATGTTGCTACCGTTATGTGTCCGGCGCGCAAGTAGCACCTACGCCGTCACACCTCATGCGTTCTCGTTACTGTGCTTTTGTGATGAAAGACGCAGATTACCTTATCAGGACCTGGCATCCGGATTGTCATGCGGCCGAGTTTCGCGACGACATTATCGCAGGATTTACTCATACCGAATGGCTTGGACTGACCGTTTTTGAACAAGAAACGGCAGACACAGAAAATATCGGCTACGTCAGTTTTGTCGCACGGTTTTCTGAACAAGGTAAAACAGGTGCAATTATCGAGCGCTCTCGTTTTTTAAAAGAAAACGGTCAGTGGTACTATATAGACGGTACACGCCCTCAAATTGGACGAAACGATACCTGCCCTTGTGGCTCAGGTAAAAAATTTAAAAAGTGCTGCGGCTAATCAACGCCCGACAGTATCAATTTTGCAAACATTCTCAACAGGATCACCGCTGCAAATGCATTCATTACAACGAAAAGTGCTGCGTACTATTTGCCCGGACCAAAAAGGTCTGATCGCGCGCATTACGAATATCTGTTACAAGCATGAACTGAACATCGTGCAGAACAATGAGTTTGTGGACCATCGTACCGGACGCTTTTTTATGCGCACCGAACTGGAGGGCATTTTTAACGACGTCACGCTGCTTGCCGATCTGGACAGCGCCTTACCTGAAGGCTCGATTCGTGAATTAACCCCAGCAGGCCGCCGCCGCATCGTCATTTTGGTCACCAAGGAAGCGCATTGCCTGGGCGATTTATTAATGAAGGCCAATTATGGCGGGCTGGATGTTGAAATCGCCGCGGTGATCGGCAATCACGAGACCTTGCGTCCTCTGGTTGAACGGTTTGATATTCCGTTTGAGCTGGTGAGCCATGAAGGTTTAACACGTGACGAACATGATGAGAAAATGGCTGATGCTATCGACGCCCATCAGCCGGACTATGTCGTGCTGGCTAAATACATGCGCGTTCTGACCCCGACATTTGTTTCACGCTTTCCGAATAAAATTATCAATATTCACCATTCATTCCTGCCAGCATTCATTGGTGCTCGTCCGTACCATCAGGCTTATGAGCGTGGTGTGAAGATCATCGGCGCGACGGCCCACTACGTGAATGATAACCTCGATGAAGGCCCAATCATTATGCAGGACGTGATCCATGTTGATCACACCTACACCGCCGAAGATATGATGCGCGCGGGTCGCGACGTTGAAAAAAATGTATTAAGCCGTGCGCTGTATCAGGTTCTGGCTCAACGCGTCTTTGTTTACGGTAACCGAACGATTATTCTGTAATCGATTGATAAGTTAATTGGTTACCTTTACATCTTTACGTGTAAAAATCAGGCAACCAGTTCTTTTTTATCAACGGAATGCTTTACAGGGGCGCATCATTTGATATGATGCGCCCCGCTTCCAACGGAAGCAGGCCAGTAATTAGCATTACCCCGTGGTGGGGTTCCCGAGCGGCCAAAGGGAGCAGACTGTAAATCTGCCGTCATCGACTTCGAAGGTTCGAATCCTTCCCCCACCACCATCTTCTAGCACTGCCTACAATTTGAATTACCCCTGGTGGGGTTCCCGAGCGGCCAAAGGGAGCAGACTGTAAATCTGCCGTCATCGACTTCGAAGGTTCGAATCCTTCCCCCACCACCATCACTTCATAAAGCAACACACTCAATTCCTCAGCAATGCCTTTTATTTGCCTGATGCGCTATGCTTATCAGGCCTACAAACTCGACATGTGCCCGTAATTTGTCTGCTGCGCTGCACTGCGCTTATCAGGCCTACAAACTCGACATGTGCCCGCAATTTGTCTGCTGCGCTGCGCTTATCAGGCCTACGAACTCGTCACGTGCCCGCAATTTGCCTGATGCGCTGCGCTTATCAGGCCTACGAACTCGACACGTGCCCGCTATTCGTCTGATGCGCTGCACTTATCAGGCCTACGAACTCGACACGTGCCCGCTATTTGCTGCACTTATCAGGCCTACAGCGCTCGCTGATACCTTCGTAGGCCGGATAAGGCGCTTGCGCCGCCATCCGGCAAACAGGCATAAAAAAACCCCGCCGAAGCAGGGTTTTGTCATTCTCAAATATACGATTAGTGACGCGCGCGAACAATCTGGTATTTGCGTGTCAGATATTCGACCGGGACGCTCCAGATGTGTACCAGACGAGAGAATGGGAACAACAGGAACAGCGTCATACCCAGCACCAGGTGCATACGGAAAATGAACGCAACACCATCGAGATATTGAGACGCTCCGCCCTGGAAGGTCACCACTGTCTGCGCCCAGTTCACCAGCTTCATCATCTCGCTACCGTCCATATGCTGGGCGGAAAACGGAATGGTCAGCAGGCCCAGCGCACACTGGATCACCAGCAGTGAGAGGATCAGAATATCCGCCCCGGTGGTGGTGGCCCGCACGCGCGGGCTGAACAGACGACGTTTCAGCAGCAGTACACCACCAATCAGACACATCAGGCCACTGGCACCGCCCGCAAACATTGCCATCTTTTGTTTCACTTCAAGCGGTAGCCAGGCTTCATACATCCAGTGCGGCGTCAACATGCCAAGGAAGTGCCCAGCAAAGATACCCAGGATCCCGATGTGAAACAGGTTTGACGCCAGGTTCATCCCTTTGCGATCCAGCATCTGACTGGAAGCTGCACGCCATGTATATTGCCCATAGTCATAACGCAGCCAGCTGCCGATCAGAAAGACAGAACCCGCGATGTACGGATAGATGTCAAAGAAGAACGTATTCAGGAAGTGCATTATTGCTGTCCTCCGGTGGTGATATTCAGATACTGCGGCGCAACGGCCCCGGCAAAACGACGCTGGTGAGCGGAGATTTCCGACTCGCCACACCCCTGATCGGCGAAGAATTTCACCTGCTCTTCTTCCCAGACCGCATCCAGCGCTTGTGGAGTATCGTCACGGGCTTCATCCGCAATTTTTTCAGCCACTTTATCGCTGTCGATAACGGTATTCGCCAGTTTTAACAGCAGATCGAACAGCACTGCATAACGGCTTTCACGCTGTTGCAAACGAGCGCTGAGCAGTGCCAGAATCGGCGCAATATCCTGTAAGCCACCTAGCGCTTCGCTTTTCGGCAGTTGCGCAAGGTATTCCAGATACAGCGGCAGATGATCGGGAAGTTCGCGGCTGTCGAGCTGCAAACCGTGCTGCTCATACTGTGCCATCAGGTCAACCATAGCCTGACCGCGATCGCGGGATTCACCGTGAACATGTTCAAACAGCAGCAGCGATGTCGCGCGGCCACGGTCAAACAGTTCGCTGTAGGCGGCCTGCACATCCAGCATGTCCTGCGAGGTTAGATCGCGCATGAAAACGCCCAGAGTCTGGGCATCCTCTTTATCCAGGTTCTCAGATGACGCGAGTGCATCGAAAAGTTCCTGCTGATGCTGCCACAAGGCAGCATCCGGGTACTCGAGCAGACGCGAAACAATGACGAGTTCAATCATTGGTGCGGCTCCGTTTTGCTGGTCACATCGACAGCGTCGATGCGGCGGCTGTTGAACAGATTGAATTTAGTATCAGAACCGTGGCAACCGTCGCCGAAGGTAAAGCCACAACCGCTTTTCTCCGGGAACGCGTCACGTGCCAGTTCACGATGGCTGCTCGGTACCACGAAACGATCTTCGTAGTTTGCGATCGCCAGGTAACGATACATTTCCTGTGCCTGCGCTTCGCTTAAGCCCACCTCTTCCAGCGCACGGGTATCAACTTTGCCGTCAACAGTTTCCGCACGTTTGTAGTGACGCATCGCCAGCATACGTTTCAGCGCCAACAGTACCGGCTGGGTGTCACCTGCAGTCAGCAGGTTCGCCAGGTACTGAACCGGGATACGTAGACTGTCCACATCCGGCAGAATACCGTTGCTGCCCAGCTCGCCCGCGTCGGCGGCAGACTGAATCGGTGACAAAGGCGGCACGTACCAGACCATCGGCAGCGTGCGGTATTCCGGATGCAGCGGCAGCGCCAGCTTCCAGTCCATCGCCATTTTGTAAACCGGAGACTGCTGTGCGGCATCAATGACGCTCAGCGGAATACCATCTTTCAGCGCCTGTTCAATAACCGCCGGATCGTTCGGATCGAGGAACACGTCCAGCTGACGCTGGTACAGATCTTTCTCGTGCTCGGTGCTTGCTGCACTTTCGATCGCATCTGCGTCATACAGCAGTACGCCGAGGTAACGGATACGACCTACACAGGTTTCGGAGCAAACGGTCGGCTGACCAGCTTCGATACGCGGGTAGCAGAAAATGCACTTCTCAGATTTCCCGCTCTTCCAGTTGAAGTAGATCTTCTTGTACGGGCAGCCGGTGATACACATACGCCAGCCGCGGCACTTGTCCTGGTCGATCAGCACGATGCCATCTTCTTCACGCTTGTAGATAGCTCCGCTCGGACAGGTCGCCACACACGCCGGATTAAGGCAGTGCTCACACAGACGCGGCAGGTACATCATGAAGGTGTTTTCGAACTGACCGTACATCGCCTTCTGCATGTTTTCGAAGTTCTGGTCTTTGGCGCGTTTTTCAAACTCGCCGCCGAGAATTTCTTCCCAGTTCGGACCGCTGGTGATTTTGTCCATTCGCTGACCGGTGATGAGCGAGCGTGGACGAGCAATCGGCTGCGCTTTGCTGTCTGCCGGGGCGTTATGCAACGTCTGGTAGTCAAAATCAAACGGCTCGTAGTAATCATCCATGCCCGGCAGATGCGGGTTAGCAAAGATTTTACCCAACAGCAGCGCTTTGTTACCCATGCGCGGCTGCAGTTTGCCGTTGATTTTACGGATCCAACCGCCCTTCCATTTTTCCTGGTTTTCCCAGTCGTTCGGGAAGCCAACGCCAGGCTTACTTTCGACGTTGTTGAACCAGGCGTACTCCATACCTTCACGGCTGGTCCAGACGTTTTTACAGGTCACTGAACAGGTGTGGCAGCCGATGCACTTATCGAGATTCAGCACCATGCCGACTTGTGAACGAATTTTCATTTTACGCTCTCCTGTACCTGGTCATTGCCTTCGCCATCCAACCAGTTAATGTTCTTCATCTTACGTACAACTACGAACTCATCACGGTTTGAACCGACGGTGCCGTAGTAGTTAAAGCCGTAGGCCAGCTGCGCATAGCCGCCGATCATATGGGTCGGTTTCGGCGTAATACGGGTCACCGAGTTGTGGATCCCACCGCGCTGCTGGGTGATTTCTGAACCCGGCAGGTTAACGATACGTTCCTGCGCGTGGTACATCATGGTCATCCCGGCCGGTACACGCTGGCTGACAACTGCACGTGCCGTCAGCGCACCGTTGCTGTTGAAGACTTCGATCCAGTCGTTATCTTCGATTCCCAGATCCTTCGCATCGACTTCGCTCATCCACACAATCGGGCCACCGCGTGACAGCGTCAGCATCAGCAAGTTGTCGCTGTAAGTGGAGTGGATACCCCATTTCTGGTGCGGCGTCAGGAAGTTGAGCGCTTTTTCCGGGTTACCGTTAGATTTCTCCCCAATCACCGCTTTCACCGAACGGGTGTCGATTGGCGGACGGTAAACCAGCAGACTTTCACCAAAGTCACGCATCCACTGATGATCCTGATACAACTGCTGGCGACCAGACAGCGTACGCCATGGGATCAGCTCGTGAACGTTGGTATAGCCGGCGTTATAAGACACGTGTTCATCTTCCAGTCCTGACCAGGTCGGGCTGGAGATAATTTTGCGCGGCTGCGCCTGAATATCGCGGAAGCGAATTTTTTCGTCTTCTTTATTCAGCGCCAGATGCGTATGGTCACGACCGGTAAATTCACTCAGCGCAGCCCAGGCTTTAACGGCTACCTGACCGTTAGTTTCCGGCGCCAGCGTCAGGATCATCTCGGCTGCATCAATTGCGGTATCCAGCATCGGCTGGCCTTTTGCCGGACCTTCAGCCTTGGTGTAATTGAGCTTACGCAGCAGATCCATTTCGCTCTGGGTATTCCAGGCAATCCCTTTACCGCCGTTACCGATTTTTTCCATCAGCGGGCCGATGGAGGTGAAACGCTCGTATGTTGCCGGATAATCACGCTCAACGGTCATGATGTGCGGCGCGGTAACACCAGGAATCAGGTCACATTCACCTTTTTTCCAGTCCTTCACGTCCAGCGGTTGTGCCAGTTCTGCGGCAGAGTCGTGCTGAATAGGCAGCGTAACGACGTCAGTTTCTTTACCGAGATGGCCCACGCAAACTTCAGAGAATTTCTTGGCGATGGCTTTGTAGATTTCCCAGTCGCTCTTCGATTCCCAGGCCGGGTCAACGGCCGCAGACAGAGGATGAATAAACGGATGCATGTCCGAGGTATTCATATCGTCTTTTTCATACCAGGTTGCGGTCGGCAACACGATGTCGGAATACAGACAGGTGCTCGACAGACGGAAGTCCAGCGTGACAACCAGATCCAGTTTGCCGTCCAGGCCGTTATCCTGCCATTCCACTTCTTCAGGCTTCACGCCGCTCTGCTGGCCGAGATCTTTGCCCTGAATACCATGTTCAGTACCCAGCAGATACTTGAGCATGTACTCGTGGCCTTTACCGGAAGAACCGAGCAGGTTAGAACGCCAGATAAACAGGTTGCGCGGATGGTTTTTACCGTTTTCCGGCTGCTCTGCCGCAAAGCGAATAGAACCTTCTTTCAGGGATTTAACGGTGTAATCCACCGGCGTCATACCTGCTTTCTGCGCTTCTTCGGCGATACGCAGTGGGTTAGTCCCTAACTGCGGCGCAGATGGCAACCAGCCCATACGTTCAGCGCGAACGTTAAAATCAATCAAATGACCGCTGTAGCGGGATTTGTCTGCCATCGGGGAAAGCAGTTCCTGCGCAGTAACCGTCTCATAGCGCCATTGGCTGGAGTGGTTATAGAAGTAGGAAGTGCTGTTCATATGACGAGGCGGACGCTGCCAGTCAAGAGCAAACGCCAGCGGCTGCCAGCCGGTTTGCGGACGCAGTTTTTCCTGGCCGACGTAGTGGGCCCAACCGCCGCCGCTCTGACCGATACAACCGCAGAACACCAGCATATTGATCAGGCCACGATAGTTCATATCGAGGTGGTACCAGTGGTTCAGGCCCGCACCGACGATGATCATCGAACGACCGTGTGTTTTATCGGCGTTATCCGCAAATTCACGGGCAATGCGCACGATCTGAGAACGTGATACGCCAGTGATTTTTTCTGCCCATGCCGGCGTGTACGCTTTCACGTCATCGTAGCTGGTCGCGCAGTTTTCGTCGTTCAGACCACGTTCCAGGCCATAGTTAGCCATGGTCAGGTCGTAAACGGTGGTCACCAGCGCGGTAGAGCCATCGGCCAACTGCAGGCGTTTAACCGGCAGTTTGTGCAGCAGAATATTTTCCAGCTCTACTTTACTGAAGTGCTCGGTACCTTCGCCGCCAAAGTACGGGAAGCCCACTTCAGCGATATCGTCCTGGCCACCCAGCAGGCTGAGCTGCAGTTCGGTTTCATCACCGGACGTACCGTCGCGTTGCTCAAGGTTCCATTTGCCCTTTTCGCCCCAACGGAAACCAATTGAACCGTTTGGCGCAACCATTTCGCCGTTGCTGTTGATAGCGACAGTTTTCCATTCTGGGTTATTTTGCTGGCCCAGAGAGTCGACCAGATCCGCCGCACGCAGCATACGACCAGCAGCATAGTAACCGTCACGCTCTTCGAGCATCACCAGCATTGGCATGTCAGTATAACGACGAACGTAGTCGGTGAAGTACTGGCTCGGGTTATCGAGGTGGAACTCGCGCAGCATGACATGGCCCATCGCCATTGCCATCGCAGCATCGGTTCCCTGCTTCGGTGCCAGCCACAGGTCGCAAAGTTTGGCGATTTCTGCGTAGTCCGGAGTAATCGCTACCGTTTTGGTGCCTTTATAGCGAACTTCAGTAAAGAAGTGTGCATCCGGAGTACGGGTCTGCGGTACGTTAGAGCCCCATGCAAGAATGTAGCTGGAGTTATACCAGTCGGCAGATTCCGGTACGTCGGTTTGCTCGCCCCAGGTTTGCGGGGAAGCCGGCGGCAGGTCGCAGTACCAGTCGTAGAAGCTCAGGCAGGTACCGCCAATCAGCGACATATAGCGTGCGCCGGAAGCATAAGAAACCATCGACATCGCCGGGATCGGAGAGAAGCCTGCAACGCGGTCAGGGCCATAGGTTTTGATGGTGTAAACGTTAGATGCAGCAATCAGTTCATTCACTTCCTGCCAGGAAGAACGAACAAATCCACCACGACCGCGCGCTTGTTTGAAGCTTTTTGCTTTGTCGGCGTCTTCGATGATGGATGCCCATGCGTCTACCGGATCGCTGTGCAGTCTTTTTGCTTCACGCCACATCTTCATCAGACGTTTGCGCATCAGTGGGTATTTCAGACGGTTAGCGCTGTAGAGATACCAGGAATAGCTTGCACCACGTGGGCAGCCGCGAGGCTCGTGGTTAGGCATATCTGGACGCGTGCGTGGGTAGTCAGTTTGCTGGGTCTCCCAGGTCACCAGACCATTTTTCACATAGATTTTCCAGCTGCATGAGCCCGTGCAGTTTACCCCGTGGGTTGAACGCACGATTTTGTCATGCTGCCAACGCTGGCGGTATCCGTCCTCCCAGTCCCTGTTGGTATTGAGAAGCTGGCCATGCCCATCGGCAAAGGTTTCGCCCTTCTGCTTGAAGTAGCGAAACCGGTCCAGGAATTTACTCATCGGTTTTCTCCTGTAGGAGCCTGACGGCTCTCTGATAAATCGACATTGCTTGATTGAGAGCGAAGGTAACGCTCTGAAAGGGCGTGAGAATTGATAACGATCAAGGCATGCAGGGATGAAAAATGGAGGTTGGTTTTTACATACCCCCAAAGTGGGATATTGTTTTTTAACGTAATGTTTTGAATTTAAAGGATTTTAAATAATTCACTTATCATACAAATGTTAAATTCTTTATAAGTGGGTATTAAGGGGTATCCCCCCTGCTTAGCATATTACCAGCACCGTTTTCGCAGACTTTCGTCATGAGCTCACATATAAGTATGTTGTAACTAATTTAGAACAAAAAAAAGCGCGGTCTAACACCGCGCAATGGATAATCAACTGCTACTACTTTTTTACTTTTTAGAATGACGTCCGTATACCGCCCAGGTGATGACCACACAAGCGACATAGAAGATCAGAAAGACTTTCATCGCATCGACCGGCGAACCAGTTAACGCCAGAGACGTACCAAATGCTTTCGGGATAAAGAAGCCGCCAATCGCACCAATGGCTGAGATAAAGCCCAACGCTGCCGCGGTGTCGGTTGCTGCTTCGCGCATTGCTTTCTCTTCTGAACCACCTTCAGCTTTCACTCTGTCCATCGTCAGCTTGCGGAAGATAACGGAGATCATCTGGAAGGTTGAACCACTCCCCAGACCAGCCGTCAGGAACAATGCCAGGAACACCGCGAAGAAGGCGATAAAGTTGCCACCGACACCGTTTGATGGCAGCGTCAGGAACAGTAAGGCACTGAAAATAGCCATCAGCACGAAGTTCACCAGCGTTACACGGGTTCCGCCCAGACGGTCAGAGATTGCGCCGCCCGCTGAACGAGCCAGCGCGCCAATCAACGGTCCAAAGAAGGCGTAATGCAGGATCTGTACCTCAGGAAACTGCGTTTTTGACAACATGGCAAAACCGGCAGAGAAACCGATGAATGAACCGAAGGTTGCCAGATACAGCAGGCTCATAATCCACAGATGCCCACGTTTCAGCACCGGCAATTGCTCTTTCAGCGACGCTTTTGAGGTTGCCAGTTCATTCATACCAAACCATGCAGCCAGCGTTAACACCGCAAGGAACGGTACCCAAATCCATGCGGCGTTTGCCAGATACAGCTGCGTACCATCCGGTTGTTCAACCCCGTGGCTACCAAATGCGGCAAAGATTGACAGTGAAACCACCAGCGGCGCAACCAACTGCATCACGCTGACGCCCATGTTGCCCAGGCCACCGTTCAGACCCAGCGCACCACCCTGTTTCTGTTTTGGAAAGAAGAAACTGATGTTTGCCATGCTGGACGCAAAGTTCGCACCGGCGAAACCGCACAACAGAGAGATAATAATAAAGGTACTAAACGGCGTGGAGGTATCCTGCACCGCAAAACCTAACCATACGCAAGGAATGATCAGGATACCGGTGCTAAACGCTGTCCAGCGACGTCCACCAAACAGGGGAACCATAAAGGAGTACGGAACACGCAGCAGCGCGCCGGACACCGAAGGTAATGCCGTCAGCATGAACAGCTGTTCAGTGGTGAAATCAAATCCGACTTTCGGTAAGTTCACCGCCACGGCGCTAAATAACATCCACACGCAAAACGCCAGCAGCAAGCAAGGGACGGAAATCCACAGGTTACGGCTGGCGATTCGTTGACCTCGCTGCTGCCAGAAGGCGGGATCTTCCGGCCGCCATTCGGTAATTACAGCTCCAGATGCCCTTTCCGGGGCAGATGAGTGACTCATAGACACCTCTGATACTTGTTTCGATGCCTGCAACATTAGGGTTTACAGCTGGAGGTAAGTTGATATAAATCAAAGGAAAAGGTGTCATTATTCATGCCTAAAATTTATCATTACCCTAAATGAGTACATAACTTCGGTAAAAAAGATGTGGTTTTTCACGCTTCTGTCGTCCCCTACTCCCCCTCGCCCGGGATCTCTCCCTCCACTGGCAATTAAGAGGTAGCCCGTTTGAGGTATGGGTATACTCCAGTGTATCGCCGAGAATAACGCCACTGCCTGCAGCAGAATCGTCATTCAATAAGGTTTTCTGTTCGACGAAAACCCGAAGGAACAAGTCACCATGTTTAAACGTTGTCTCTCCCCGCTTACGCTGGTCAACCAGGTGGCGCTGATTGTTTTATTGTCCACAGCCATCGGCGTGGCGGGTATGGCTGTCTCTGGCTGGCTGGTTCAGGGCGTTCAGGGTAGCGCCCATGCAATCAACAAAGCGGGATCGCTGCGCATGCAGAGTTATCGCCTGCTGGCAGCCGTACCGCTGGACGCTAGCGATCAACCGCTTCTGGATGAAATGGAGAAAACGGCGTTTAGCCCGGAGTTGACGCGTGCCGCAAAGCGAGACGGACAACAGGCGCAGTTAAAAGCACTACAGGATTACTGGCACACTGAACTGGCGCCGGGGCTTGTGCATGCGCAAACGCCTGATGCGGTAGCGCAGGATGTAACGCGCTTTGTAGGCGGTCTGGATAAGCTGGTTACCGCCTTTGACCATACCACCGAATTACGCATTGAACGCGTCGTCCTGCTGCATCGCCTGATGGCCATATTTATGGCATTGCTGCTGGTTTTCACCATTATCTGGCTGCGCGTGCGCCTGTTAGAGCCGTGGAAACAGCTGCTGGCGATGGCGCGAGCCGTCAGCCAACGTGATTTTACCCAACGCGCGCGTATCAGCGGGCGTAATGAGATGGCCGCTCTGGGTTCGGCACTGAATAATATGTCAGAAGAGCTGGCTGAGAGTTATGCCGTGCTGGAACAGCGGGTGCAGGAAAAAACGGCGGGACTGGAGCACAAAAATCAGATCCTTTCTTTTCTGTGGCAAGCCAACCGCCGCCTGCACTCTCAGGTGCCGTTGTGCGAACGCCTCTCTCCGGTGCTGAACGGTCTGCAAAATTTGACCTTGCTACATGATATTGAACTCCGGGTTTACGACCTGGAAGATGAAGACAATCATCAGGAATTTACCTGTCAGTCCAATGCCAGCTGTGATGAAAAAGGTTGCCATCTGTGTCCTCGCGGAACGCTGCCCGCGATTGACGGCGGGATCACATTGAAATGGCGGCTGACCGATGCGCATACCCAATATGGTATTCTGCTCGCCACCTTGCCGAACGGACGCCATCTCAGCCACGATCAGCAGCAGCTGGTTGATACCCTGGTTGAGCAACTGACCGCAACACTCGCGCTCGACAGACATCAGGAGCGTCAGCAGCAGTTGATCGTGATGGAAGAGCGTGCCACCATTGCACGCGAACTTCATGATTCTATTGCACAATCGCTCTCTTGTATGAAGATGCAGGTTAGCTGTTTGCAGATGCAGGGCGATGCGCTTTCAGATAACTGTCGCGAGTTGCTCAGCCAGATTCGTAACGAGCTGAATGCTTCGTGGGCACAACTGCGTGAGCTGTTAACCACCTTCCGTTTACAGCTCACAGAACCTGGATTACGGCCGGCGCTGGAAGCCAGCTGTCAGGAGTACAGCGCCCGTTTTGGATTTACGGTTAAGCTGGATTATCAGCTACCGCCACGCCTGGTCCCTTCGCATCAGGCGATTCACCTGCTACAAATTGCGCGCGAAGCCCTGAGTAATGCACTTAAACACTCTCAGGCCAATGAAGTGGTCGTGACGGTGGTGCAAAATGGCAAGCAGGTCAAACTAACAGTGCAAGATAACGGCTGCGGCGTACCGGAAAACGCCGAACGCAGTAACCACTACGGCATGATTATAATGCGCGATCGTGCGCAGAGCTTGCGCGGCGATTGCCGCGTACGCCGTCGCGAGACGGGCGGTACTGAAGTTGCTGTCACTTTTATTCCCGAAACAAACTTCACAGAAGTCCAAGGAGATACCCATGAGTAATCTGGAACCGGCAACCATCCTGTTGATCGACGATCATCCGATGCTGCGAACCGGTGTAAAACAGCTTGTCAGCATGGCGCCCGATATTACCGTTGTCGGCGAAGCCAGCAATGGTGAGCAGGGTATCGAGCTGGCTGAATCCCTTGATCCCGATCTGATCCTGCTTGATCTCAACATGCCCGGCATGAACGGCCTGGAAACTCTCGATAAGCTGCGTGAAAAGTCCCTGTCTGGCCGCATCGTGGTGTTTAGCGTATCCAATCATGAAGAAGATGTCGTTACCGCACTGAAACGCGGCGCTGACGGTTATCTGCTAAAAGATATGGAGCCTGAAGATTTACTCAAAGCCTTACAGCAGTCAGCGGCCGGTGAAATGGTGCTGAGTGAAAAGCCTTAACGCCGGTTCTGGCCGCCAGCCTGCGTGCTAATCGTGCAACGTCGGACCGTGATGTCACCCAACTGACACCGCGTGAGCGCGACATTCTCAAGCTCATTGCCCAGGGGCTGCCGAACAAGATGATCGCCCGTCGTCTGGACATCACTGAAAGTACGGTAAAAGTCCATGTGAAGCATATGTTGAAGAAAATGAAGCTCAAATCACGCGTCGAAGCCGCGGTATGGGTACATCAGGAACGCATTTTCTGATAACGCGTTGATGCTTCATTGCTAACGAGGATCATTTTCCGAAACGGTAATAAACGGTTCGGTCAGTGATAGCGTGATCTCATTGGAAGAGACACGCTGACCCTGCTCATCTTCTACCACCACAGACAACCGCCAGCGGTTTGTCGCGCCTTCGCTGCTGTCCCACTTCGGCATAATAATCGTCCAGCCTTGCGCGCTTCGGTTATCGCTACCCGCCGTTAAACTCAACGCCTGGGTATCACCCTGCCAGGTCAAATGGCGGATCCCATGCAAACTACGCACCTGCAGCTTCAGCGCCACCGTCTCACCAGACTTGAGATCCCAGGGCGGCGTGGCCAAAAATACCGACAATGTTTTACGCTGGCGATATTCCAGCGTCGGCAGATTGTTACGCTGCGGGTCGTCATAACGACTGCCGCGCAGCGATCGGCTGTTTGCCACCTCGCTGACCATCAGTTGTTTTTTTAGCGGCACGCCAAAGCGGTAATTCAGCGTTAAGCCGAGGTTATTCTGGCTGACTCCGCTTTCGCCCTGCTTATGTTGTGCCGTCACGGTAATCAACGGCACCGGCGTATAGCTCAATCCCAGATTCACCGCCACAGGATTGTGGTACCCGGTTCCGGAATGAAACAGATCCACCCGGTCGCCAAAATACTGTTCCACGCTGACGCTGGTATTGAGGTGTTGATAGAACGGCATGCGCATTTGCGCAGTCAGGTCGTAGCCGCGGGCCATCCGTTGTTCCTGGGTTGCGGAACGCTCCTGCCAGGAGGACAGCGGTTGGTAATAGTTAGCGGATAAGCGCAAGTATTCACCCCACGCCTCGGCGCCAAGGCCTCCCCGGGGCAGATTTTCATCCAACAGGTTGTCATAAAAGGTGTTGTAACCCAGAAACCAGCCGTCGCGTACCCAGCGCTGCCCAATCCCCGCATTGCTGACTAAACCTTCGTCCTGTTGCGTCAGCCCCAACTGGCTCCAGGTTAAATATCGTTGATTGTCCTGCCATGGGATAAACCAGCTTCCCCGACTTCCGGTAAAGCTGCCTTCGTTATCCATCTGCAATCCAACGCTGGCGTTTCCCCAGGGAGAGAGCCAGGATTCCAGTTGCTGATTAACCTGTTCACTGACCGTGTCACGCACCTGACCAAACGCGAACTGCTTCGCCTGTTCACCCGTATCAAGCCCGTTATCGGTCATGCTTGCTTCACCAAACGCTTTGACCATTTCAGCAAAGTGCTTTTCGCCTGCCCGCGACTCCGGCGCCATACCGAGATCGGGCAAGCCATCACTATTGTTATCGAAAGGGTTTTCAGCCTGGTGCACAAAAGATGGCTGCGCGCTGGCAATACCGCCTGCCAATGGCAAGAGTGAGAATACAGCGAGAGAAAAATAAATATTACGGCTCAAATCGTCAGTTGTTTCTTACATCAATTAATTAGACACACTTAACCTAAACCATAACGTCTTCGGCTGTTAATTGCAGCCTTTATCCCCGTTTTCGGGATTTTCTGACATGGATAATTAGAGGTACCCACTCCTGCAACCATGCTTTCTTTCCCACATCAGGAACAGGGAGTAACATACACGCCAGGAATTATCCCTTCCATCTGACAACAGGAGTAATAATGCAAAAGATAGTGATCGTCGCGAACGGTGCAGCCTATGGAAGCGAATCGTTATTTAACAGCCTGCGTCTGGCCATCGCCCTGCGCGAACAGGATGCGGAACTCGACCTACGTTTATTTTTAATGTCGGACGCGGTAACGGCGGGGCTTAGCGGTCAAAAACCTGCGGAAGGATATAATATTCAGCAAATGCTGGAGATCCTGACGGCGCAAAATGTGCCGGTCAAACTGTGCAAAACCTGCACCGATGGCCGTGGGATCACGACGCTGCCGTTAATTGACGGAGTAGCCGTCGGCACGCTGGTAGAACTGGCTCAATGGACGCTGGCTGCAGATAAAGTATTAACCTTCTGATACACCGCTTCAGGCAAGCTCACTGAAAGTGTCGATAATTTCCGAATTTAATCGTAGATGGGCGCGGTTTCGTTGAACGTTAGCACGCCCTTTCAACCCTTTTGAGGTATTTTGTCACTTTTGTTTAATCGTTATGCCATTTTTTGATCAAAATCAGCATCCTGTTGCTCCCCCTTTGGTGTTATGCAGTGAGTGAAATGTGAACAACATCACGCAGCACTTTCGACAGAAAGTACGTTGTTTTCAAGAACGGGGTGAAAAATGGCATTAGTGAAGGCGAGTTTAAAGTTATTTGGTGGTGATACGGTGGTAGTGCGCTGTTCTGAGCGCTGCCACATCCACCTGATGAGCGAGAAAAATCACGTCAAAGACACGCAGTCCGACATCTTAAGCGTGCAGGATCGTGATAACGCATGGTTAACCGTACCGTATACCGGCGTCTGGAATGTGCTGATCGACAGCCATAGCCAGTCGCTCGAGCATTCGATAAGTTTTATTGCAGCCTAAGCGTTAAACGCCCGATAAGCACCTGACTTATCGGGCATACAACATCGGGCGATATTAGGCAAATCCTGGACGCATAACACCTTCCGGTAGGTTCTCTCCCAACAATCGTTTGACCGTGATCACCAGATCGTTAAGACAGTCATCCTGCATCCCCAACTTGACCAGCTCTTGTTCCAGTGAGAACAGATACTGGGCATTGGTGCCTAAAGGTCCGCTCGCCGCGGCGATAAGCGGCGCAATCACCTGCGCGCGCGTATCTGACTCAAACAGCGGATGACGCGGATCCATAATAAAGACCAGCGCGTTTACCGCCCGACCGTCATCCAACGTCAACTGGCACCAGGTTGGTAGATAGCATCCGGTGATCATTTCACGCTTCCACAGCAGAGAAAGCTCTTGTTCCAGCGACGCGTCCGGCAAACGGTAGGCCACACCGGTGGTGCGTCCGCCCTCTTTCAGGGCCAGCATACGTCCTGGTTGACACGCCGTTCCTCGCCCCGCCGTCAGGCGCAGACAAAATGCACGGTGCCAGCCGACTAACGTCCCGGTACAGGACTCTTCAAACTCTAAGGCCGGGTTCCACATCAACGATCCATAACCGAAGATCCACACCGGTCCATCATCTGGTCGGCATGCAAGCGTGGCGGCCAGTGAGGCTGCCCGTTGTTCCGCTGACCAGAGTAGTGATTCTTCAATAGCACCAAATGCCGTCTTACAGTCGGCATTCAATAAAAAATCACGCGTTAACACCTTACACCTCCGCCACTGCTGCTTCCCTGCGACAACTTTTTTGACGCCTTCCGGGCTTTTTTGCTGCTCATTTTGAAACCAATAGCTGGACAATAGGCAATTCACCGCTCGCTTGCAAGCCAGCAACGGCGCGGCGTAGCACGATTCGCTAACGCCTGATGCAAGCTAGTTCATAAAGGCATTATAATTGATACTGTTACGCCTTTTTATGCCATTTATCATCATCACCTTTTTGATAATCATTTTTGACCGCGGCCCACGCCACCTTGTGTGCTGTCTCTTCACGGGTAGCATCATCACGACGGTCAGATTTATCTTTATATTGTTCCCAGGCGCTGTTGAAAGCTTCTTTGTAGATGTCCTGAGCATGGGCTGGCAGAACATGCTGCACGCTTTCAGGCAGATCGCTTTTGGATTTATATGGCATTGTGAACTCCTCTTTTTAGGCTAAACCTTAAGTGTGGTTAACAATGCTGTGATGCGCCAATAATGGACATTTATAGAAATTTTATTCATCTAACCTTCTGTTAATTAAACAGTCTATAGACAAGAACTTTGTTTTTGACCGCTTTGAGAGGAAAAATAAGCGATGCAGTAAAATTACGTAAAATGTTACCTGCAAAACCAGGTTTTCTGTTATTTTTTACATTCTTTAATACTTTTTATAATTATATACCCTAAATAATTCGAGTTGCTTAAAGGCGGCAAGGGAGTGAATCCCCAGGAGCATAGATAACTATGTGACTGGGGTGAGCGAGCGTAGCCAACACATAAGCAACTTGAAGTATGACGGGTATAAATACCTGCAGAGACGGAGAATTAATTCAATGACACACGTACATGAGGCGGTAAAAACCCGCCACAAGGAGACCTCTCTCGTCTTCCCGATTTTGGCACTGGTAGTACTGTTCTTATGGGGGAGCAGTCAGTCACTACCAGTGGTCATCGGCATTAATGCGCTGGCCCTTATTGGTATATTAAGCAGTGCATTCAGTGTTGTCCGTCATGCGGATGTATTAGCACATCGACTTGGCGAACCCTACGGGTCGCTGATCCTCAGCCTGTCCGTTGTTATTCTTGAAGTCAGCTTAATCTCCGCATTAATGGCGACGGGCGATGCAGCGCCTACGCTCATGCGCGATACGCTATATTCAATCATTATGATCGTAACCGGCGGCCTGGTCGGTTTTTCATTACTGTTAGGTGGCCGTAAATTTGCCACTCAGTATATGAATCTGTTTGGTATTAAGCAGTATTTAATTGCTCTGTTCCCACTGGCCATTATTGTACTGGTGTTCCCGATGGCTTTACCGGGTGCGAATTTCACTACCGCACAAGCGCTGTTGGTGGCGTTAATTTCTGCGGCAATGTACGGTGTATTTTTGCTGATCCAAACTAAAACGCACCAGAGTCTGTTCATTTACGAGCATGAAGACGAGGGTGACGATGACGACCCGCATCACGGTAAACCGTCAGCACATAGCAATTTATGGCACGCTGCCTGGCTTATCATTCATCTGATCGCCGTTATTGCTGTGACCAAGATGAACGCCAGCCCGCTGGAGACATTGCTGACTGAACTGAATGCGCCGGTCGCCTTTACCGGTTTCCTGGTAGCGTTACTGATCCTCTCTCCTGAAGGGCTGGGTGCGCTGAAAGCGGTTCTGAGCAACCAGGTACAACGGGCGATGAATTTGTTTTTCGGTTCAGTATTAGCCACCATTTCACTGACCGTTCCGGTAGTGACCCTGATCGCATGGGCAACCGGGAATGATTTGGTCTTTGCGCTGGGCGCGCCAGAGATGATTGTGATGGTTTCATCACTGGTACTGTGCCACATCTCTTTCTCCACCGGACGCACCAATGTGCTTAACGGTGCGGCGCATCTGGCGCTGTTTATCGCCTATCTGATGACGATATTTGCCTGATGAGTTTTTCTGGTAGAACCCACGGCCCTTCTCAGGGCCGTTTTCTTTTACCGCTCACAGCTCCGGATAAACCTGTTGACCATCGACAAACGTTAATAACTCCTCCGTTTGGTGCAATTTGTCTGCCGGAATAGCCATAATATCCTGATTAAGCACCGCAAAATCGGCGAACTTACCTTCCCGCAAACTACCCCTCTGCTGTTCTGCAAAAGCCAGCCAGGCGGCATTTCGGGTATACATTTTTAACGCATCTTCCCGACTTAACTGGCGGGTGTCATGGCGTACTGAGCCGTCGAGTGCTTTACCTGTGACATGATACTCAATGGCATGCCACACTCCCGCAACGCCAATCCGCGTCGCATCTGTACCGCCGGCAACGATTACCCCCTGCTCTAACGCGGGTTGAACTGGTGATGAGAGTGCCGCCACCGTTTTACCATTTGCGCGTCCAATGGCGGGAGATTCAAAATATGGCCCCATCTGGACAGAATAGGCCAAGCCGAGTTTCTTCATGCGGGTAATTGTTTCTGGCGTACCGGTATTGAGATGCGCAATAGACCAGCGTAACGGAGCAATGTCATACGATTTAGCCACCTCGCTAATGAGATCTAAAATCGCATCCGCACTGTCATCGGTATAGGCATGTATTTCTACGGCGACCCCTTCCTGGGCGGCAAGCTGGAGCACCTTAAATTGTTCTTGTTGGGATTGTGCAGAAGACTTAAATCCAGATGACATCCGTACGCCGTCATTCATTGCCATCACCAGGCTTTCACCGAAGCCCAGAAAGGCTATTCTGCCGTCATCGTGTATTGCCGGGCGAAATACCAGACGTTGTTTAAACCATTCCGTTTCATTACCAGGCGGTGCGGATAAACGATATCCAACACGTATCCTGAGAGGTTGCTGCTGCTGAAGTTTAAAGAAATCACGATAAGCTTGCTCATGCCCGGCAGAAGGATCGATAAACCCGACCACGCCGCGTTTATTTAAATAACGAACAAAGGCGTTAAGGTTCTTTTCAACATCGGAAGTCTGGCTAATCTGGGCGAAAAGCTGGTTAAAACTGCCAATGGTCCCGCGCAATTTCCCCGTTGCCAGCCCTTTGTCATCACGTTCTATCACGATCCCTGCCGGAACATCCGGCTGTGGACTATTAAGTTTTAGGGTTTCGATAGCCTTTTGATTTAACAGGGCATAGTCATAAAGGCTTTGTATATACGCAGGATGCTGAGGCACCGCCTGATTCAGTTCCTGAACCGTCGGATCCCGTTTTTCAGCAAATTGTTCAGGTATCCATGAGCCAGCCACCGCCACCCATTGCGCAGTATTTTTCTGTGCCGCAGATTGCGACAATTTATTTAACGCATCGGGTAAATTTTTAGTATCAAACCAGTAGGTTTCAAATAAAAACGTCCTCCCCCCCCGAATGCCATGCAGATGCGCATCAATTAATCCCGGAATAACGGTTTGCCCCGTAAGATTGATTTCCTTCGTGTTCGGTCCGGACCATTTTTTCACCGTTTCATTATTACCCACCGCAATAATATGCCGCCCTTTTACCGCCAGCGCCTGCGCGTTGGGTTGTTGTTCATCCATGGTAATCAGCTTGCCGTTATACAAAATAACATCGGCCTTGTCCTGAGAATGCGCCAGAAATGAAGTTCCGATCAGAATTGCGGCCAACGTTGCTTTGCGAATAGCCGGAGGGGGAGTATTAAAGCGAAGCCCCAGTTTACCCATCATATTTATCTACCTTTTCACGTGATGAAAATCAGGAAAGCTGATGCCGCACCGCTACGCTGGCGATTCGCGCGCTGGCTAGCAGACGTTCGAACGAATGCCCGCAACGCGCTTTTCCCGACAGGCCAAGCATTGTGGTACTGACGTAATCAGTCAGGCTGTCAGCCTCTTTAGGATGCCGCTGTGCGATAAAGTCGTGAATTTTATGTTCGGCAGCCGAGTAGAAATTCCGCGCGACCTTCCGCGCCTGCGGATCGTTACTGTGCGTGCCCTCCAGGACCAAACATCCCGGCGCATGCGGATCTGCGGCATAACGTCGCGCCGCCTCTTCAAGCAGATCGGTAAGACATGCAGAAACGGGTTTGTCGGGGCGAAGAATGTCATCAAAAGGGATCGCCTCAGTTTGTACGTAGCGGTCAAGAACACGTTTATAAAGACCGATTTTGTTCCCAAAAGCAGCATAGAAACTGGGGGGCTTGATCGACAACGCCGCGGTGACATCCGCCACGCTAACCGCGTCATAGCCATGTGCGTGAAACAAAGGTTGTACTTTGGCAACGGCCATTTCTGGATCAAAATTACGTGGGCGTCCAGGTGCACGAGTGCATTTTGTAGTGCTCATTACAAATCCATTGACAGAAAACAGTGCACCCATTATATATCGATCACTACATAATTGTTCAAGGAGCACCTCATGTCTTCTTTTAACGGCAAGTCAGTTCTGGTTCTTGGCGGCAGTCGTGGGATTGGCGCGGCTATCGTGCGCCGTTTTGCCGCGGATGGCGCATCGGTTATCTTTACCTATTCAGGCTCCCCTGACGCTGCCAAAGCGCTTGCTGATGAGACGGGTACCCAGACAGCGCAAACCGATAGCGCCGACCGTAACGCCGTCATCAACCGGGTACGCGAAAGCGGCCCGCTGGACGTGCTGGTAGTTAATGCAGGGATTATTCTGTTTGGTGATGCGCTGGAGCAGGATCCGGATGACGTGGAGCGCCTGTTCCGGATTAACATTCACTCCCCATACTATGCGGCCGTGGAAGCGGCACGACGGATGCCTGACGGCGGACGCATTATCATTATTGGTTCTGTGAATGGCGACCGTATGCCTCTTGCTGGCCTGGCCTCTTATGCGGTGAGCAAATCAGCGCTGCAAGGGCTGGCCCGGGGGCTGGCACGTGATTTTGGACCGCGGGGCATTACGGTAAACGTGGTTCAACCGGGTCCTATTGATACCGATGCCAACCCGGAAGATGGCCCACTGAAAGAGGTGATGCACAGTTTTATGGCGCTAAAACGACATGGCCGTCCAGAGGAAGTTGCGGGAATGGTTGCCTGGCTTGCAGGCCCTGAGGCTGGGTTTGTGACGGGGGCAATGCATACAATTGACGGTGCATTTGGCGCCTGACGGCCACCCTTAACACTTTTCTCAAACAGCAGTCCGAAGAGATATCTCTCCGGACTGCAATACTTTCTTAGTTCTCGGTATCCAGCTCGTCGAAGCTTTTAACCAGGTCATCAATCGCTTTAATCTGAGTCAGGAACTGTTCCAGTTTCGCCAGCGGCAGCGCGGATGGACCGTCGCATTTTGCATTGGCTGGATCCGGATGCGCTTCAATAAACAGACCGGCCAGACCAACCGCCATACCTGCGCGCGCCAGTTCGGTAACCTGCGCACGACGACCGCCGCTTGCTGCGCCAAACGGGTCACGGCATTGCAGCGCATGGGTAACGTCAAAAATCACCGGCGAGTTGCCAGAAACTTTCTTCATCACGCTGAAGCCCAGCATATCCACAACCAGGTTGTCATAACCAAAGTTCGCGCCACGGTCGCACAGAATTACTTTGTCGTTGCCGCCTTCATGGAATTTATCCACGATATTGCCCATCTGGCCCGGGCTTACGAACTGCGGTTTTTTCACGTTGATAACAGCACCGGTTTTCGCCATCGCTTCCACCAGATCGGTCTGACGAGCGAGGAAGGCCGGCAGCTGAATCACATCCACCACGTCAGCAACAGGCTGAGCCTGGCTGGCTTCGTGAACGTCGGTGATCACTTTTACGCCAAAAGTCTGCTTCAGTTCCTGGAAGATTTTCATCCCTTCTTCAAGGCCCGGTCCACGGTAAGAGTGGATGGAAGAACGGTTGGCTTTATCAAAGGAGGCTTTGAACACGTAAGGGATACCCAGCTTTTGAGTAACGGTTACGTAGTGCTCACAAATGCGCATCGCCAGATCGCGGGATTCCAGCACGTTCATTCCGCCAAACAGCACGAACGGCAGGTCATTTGCCACGTTGATGTCGCCAATGCTAACCACTTTTTGTTTCATAGGATCGCCTTAAACGGTAGGTAAAGTGTCATTAATCAATGCAATACAATTTGCTTGTGCGAAATAGTATTAATCTGCGCACGAATCATTTCGCTGATCGGGTCTTCCGGACACTGTTCAACGAAATAACTTAAATCGGTCAGCGCAACATGTTCACACTCCAGCTGCGCGTAAATTAATCCACGATCGCGTATTTCATACGGATCTTCAGGATTAAACTGTAATAGTGCTTCGCTGGCACGCAGCGCCAGCTCCATTTGCCGCTCTTCCATCAGCGATGATTTCAGCGTGTCGAGCAGCTTACGAATTACTTCTGCATTATCCGCCTCATCCAGGTCTTCGTTAAACAGCTCCGCGACCGGGCTGATATTCCCCTTCAGCCACACTTCCAGCGTGTGCTCATTTAACGTTTCGCCATTCAACGGATTGATTAGCCACATTTCGCCATCGAGCGATTCAATACGCAGGATGAGTTGTGTCGGGAAAATCACCGGCACCAGTGGCAGCTCCAGTCGGTTGGCAATCCACAATAAGATTGCGCCCAGGGATACGGCACTGCCCTGACGATTTTTCAGTACCTGATCAAGCCATAGTGCATCAGAAAGACGATAGACGCCGTCGGTATCCGTAAACCCCCATTCGCCGTAAAAAAGTGCCAGCAGTTTTTCCAGTTGCTCATCCTGAGACAGGAGCTGGCTAATTTCTTCTTGCGCCAGACTGACCAGACGTTCCAGTTCGTCATAGACAGTTTGTGTTGGAAAATCCAGACGGATAGACTCCGACGCCAGGATCATCCCATCACACAATGGCGCTTTATTAAATTCGAAATCAGCTAACGACCTCATGCTTACCCCAGTAACGGTATTTTTGTGGTGGCGAGTTTAATGATGATGTACAGCACCACCAGCGCCAGCGGAAAAGCGATTAATCGCGCCTGCTGACTGCGCGCCCGACGATAATCGAGCGCAATAAAACCCAAAACGATGTAAATGATAACCCCAAACAGCTTTTCAGTCAGCCATGTCCCGTGCTCAGTGAATGGCAGGATGTGCGCTTTAACCATTAACGCTACGCCGCTGAGTAATAAAACGGTATCGACAACCGGCGGCACGATGCGCGTCCAGCGCGCGCAGGCAAGGCGCGAGTCGGTGTAACGCCACCAAAATCGCAGGGTCAGCAAACCAACCGAAAGCGCAATGCTGATGAGATGGACGTTGAGTAACACACCGAAGGTACTCATGATGGGATGCGTCCAAGCGTAATTCGCTCGTTGCCGCCATAGTCACGACAGGTTTCAACTGCCACGTAACCCGCACGAGTAAAGGCATCACGGACGGCCTCGCCCTGCTGCCAACCATGTTCCAGCAACAGATAGCCGCCGGGCGTTAACATGCGCTGAGACTGGTCGATGATATGCACGATATCCGCCAGCCCCTGATCGCCCGCCACCAGCGCCGACAGCGGTTCAAAGCGAACGTCGCCTTGCGCCAGGTGCGGATCCTGTTCGTCGATATACGGCGGATTGCTGACAATCATGTCAAACTGCTGTCCCTGCAATGCGCTAAACCAGTTACTTTGCAGCACACAAACATTGTCGATGCCCAGTTGCTGCTTGTTGCGAATGGCCAGTGCCACGGCATCGGGCATGCGGTCTACGGCAGTCACCGCACAATCCGGACGCTCGGTTGCCAGCGCCAGCGCAATGGCACCCGTGCCGGTTCCCAAATCAAGAATACGACACGCCGAGGCCGGCAGGCGAGCCAGCGCCTGCTCCACCAGACACTCGGTATCCGGACGCGGAATAAGCGTGGCTGGAGACACAAACAGCGGCAACGACCAGAACTCGCGCACACCGGTTAAGTGTGCCACCGGCTCTCCCCGCTGACGCCGCTCCAGTAGCGTATCAAGCTGTTGACGCTGCGCCTCGGTTAACTCCGTTTCGCCGAAAGCCAGAATAAAGGTGCGCCCTTTGCCAGTAACGAACTCGAGTAAAATCTCGGCGTCACGGCGCGGGCTTTCGCTTGCCTGTAATTGGCTAATCGCCTCACGCAGCCAGTGCTGATAATCCATTAATCCTGCTCGGACAACGCCGCCAGTTGGTCGGCCTGGTATTCCTGGACAATCGGCTCAATGAGCATATCCAGTTTGCCTTCCATCGCTTCATCCAGACGGTAGAGCGTCAGGTTAATGCGGTGATCGGTCACACGACCCTGCGGGAAGTTATAGGTACGGTTACGATCGCTGCGATCGCCACTGCCCAACAGGTTGCGACGCTCAGAGGCTTCCGCCTGTTGACGTCTTGCCACTTCGGCCGCACGAATTCGCGCCCCCAGCACCGACATCGCTTTGGCTTTGTTTTTATGCTGTGAACGTTCGTCCTGGCATTCCACTACGATACCGGTCGGTAAGTGGGTAATACGGATTGCGGAGTCGGTGGTGTTAACGTGCTGACCGCCCGCGCCTGATGAACGGAAGGTGTCAATACGCAGATCGGCCGGGTTGATGTCCGGCAGTTCGGCATCCGGCAGTTCCGGCATAACCGCGACCGTACAGGCAGAGGTATGAATACGCCCCTGCGATTCCGTCGCAGGTACGCGCTGCACGCGATGGCCGCCAGACTCAAACTTCAGTCGCCCGTAAACGCCTTCGCCGCTAATCTTGGCAATGACTTCTTTAAACCCGCCATGCTCGCCTTCGCTGGCGCTCATGATCTCAACCCGCCAGCGACGCGATTCAGCGTAACGGCTGTACATGCGGAACAGATCGCCGGCAAACAGCGCCGCTTCATCACCACCAGTTCCCGCGCGCACTTCGAGGAAGGCGTTACGTTCGTCATCGGGATCTTTAGGTAATAGCAGGACCTGCAGATGCTGTTCCAGCTGCTCACATTTCTCTTTTGCTTCGCGCAGTTCATCCTGCGCCATTTCACGCATTTCAGGATCGTCGAGCATCATCTGAGCCGTCTCGATATCTTCCTGAACCTGTTGCCAGTCCGTAAAACAGCGAGATACATCGCTTAATTGCGCATATTCGCGCGACAGCGCACGAAAGCGATCCTGGTCTGCGATAGTACCCGCATCACCGAGCAGCGCCTGAACTTCTTCATGGCGTTCATGCAGGGCTTCCAGTTTGGCAACGATAGAAGGCTTCATAGGCGTAAATGCACCCTGTAAAAAATAAGATTGGTGTGCTGCTACTCCAGCCCGAGGCTGTCGCGCAGAATATTCAGGCGTTCACTATCCCCGTCACGGGCGGCCTGTTGAAGTGATTTGGTTGGTGCATGAATCAGGCGATTGGTCAGTTTCCAGGCCAGATCCTGCATAATGGCTTGCGCATCACCGCCCTGTTGAAGAGCGGCCAACGCTTTGGCGGTCAGTTCATCACGGATCTGTTCTGACTGACTGCGATACTCGCGGATAGTGTCGCTTGCGCCCTGGGCGCGTAGCCAGGCCATAAACTCGCTGGCTTCCTGCTCCACTATCGTTTCGGCTTCCACCGCCGCCGCTTTGCGCTGGGCCAGGTTATGCGAAATGATGCTTTGCAGGTCATCAACGCTGTACAGATAGGCGTTAGACAATTTACCCACTTCCGGCTCGACATCGCGCGGTACGGCGATATCCACCAGCAACATAGGCTGATTGCGGCGGTTTTTAAGCGCACGTTCCACCATTCCTTTGCCGATAATCGGCAGCGGACTGGCGGTAGAACTGATAATGATATCGGCATCCTGTAAACGCGCGTCTATATCACTCAGTGAAATCACCTCGGCGCCGACTTCATCCGCCAGCACCTGCGCACGCTCGCGAGTGCGGTTGGCGATGATCATCTTCTTCACTTTGTGCTCGCGCAGATGTCGCGCTACCAGCTCAATGGTTTCGCCCGCACCGACTAACAGCACGGTTACCGTGGAGAGCGATTCAAAGATCTGCCGCGCCAGGGTACAGGCGGCAAACGCCACCGACACGGCGCTGGCGCCGATGTCAGTTTCTGTACGTACACGTTTTGCGACAGAGAATGATTTCTGGAACATCCGTTCCAGCGCACTGGCGTTCAGGTGACCTTTTTGCGAATCCGCAAACGCTTTTTTCACCTGCCCCAGAATTTGCGGTTCACCGAGCACCAGTGAATCCAGACCGCTGGCAACACGCATCAAGTGACTGACCGCGTCGTTGTCCTGGTGCCAGTACAAGCTGTTGCGCAGATCTTCTTCATTGAGGTTATGGTATTCACACAGCCAGCGAACCAGCGCTTCTTGCAGGTTATCCTGCTCTTCAACGCTGAGATACAGCTCCGTGCGGTTACACGTCGACAGCACTACCCCGCCCTGCACCATTGGCTGCGCGAGCAGGCTGTCCAGCGCCAGATCGAGCGTATCCGGCGAAAACGTTACGCGTTCTCGCAGCGATACAGGTGCCGTTTTATGGTTAATACCAAGCGCTAAAAGGGTCATGTGTGCGGGAATAGTACCAGCGTTGATAAGGTTAGACTGGGTGCATCATACAGGATGCGTGCGGTCAATAAAAGAGACTGACCCCTTTTGGAGTAATAGCTTAGTGCACAAATTTAAGCGATTTAAGATAACTTGAACGTAGACGATGTCTGATGGCGGCGCTAGCATTAAGAGTTATAACTGCAACGTATCTCAAGGATTTGTCATCATTATGACCCTGCCTGATTTTCGCCTGATTCGCCTGCTGCCGCTGGCGGCCCTGGTTCTTACTGCCTGTACGCTCAACGCGCCTAAAGGTCCCGGTAAAAGCCCCGATTCTCTGCAGTGGCGCCAGCACCAACAGGAAGTTCGCGCCCTGAACCAGTATCAGACGCGTGGTGCGTTTGCCTATATTTCCGATCAACAGAAAGTGTATGCCCGCTTTTTCTGGCAGCAAACCGGTCAGGATCGCTATCGTCTCCTGCTGACCAACCCACTGGGCAGCACGGAACTGGAACTTAATGCGCAGCCTGGCAACGTCGAACTGGTCGATAACAAAGGCAAGCATTACACCGCCGACGACGCTGAAGAGATGATCGGCAAACTGACCGGCATGCCTATCCCATTAAACAGCCTGCGCCAGTGGATCCTTGGACTGCCAGGTGACGCCACCGATTATAAGCTCGACGACCAATATCGTCTGAGTGAAGTGAACTACAGCAAAGACGGTAAAAACTGGAAAGTGGTCTATAGCGCCTACGACAGCAAAACCCAGCCAGCGATGCCAGCAAACATGGAGCTGTCCGACGGCTCCCAGCGTATTAAGCTGAAAATGGATAACTGGATTGTGAAATGATGACCCATTGGCCCTCTCCGGCAAAACTGAATTTGTTTTTATACATCACCGGACAGCGTGCGGACGGTTACCACACGCTGCAGACCTTATTTCAGTTTCTTGATTATGGCGACACGATAGATATTACGCCGCGTAGCGACGGCGAAATTCACCTGTTAACCCCAGTGGAAGGCGTTGCGCATGAAGACAATCTGATCGTCCGTGCGGCACGTTTGCTGATGAAAGCGGCATCTGAAAGCAATCGCCTTCCCAAAGGGAGCGGTGCGGACATCAGTATCGACAAACGCCTGCCGATGGGCGGCGGTCTTGGCGGAGGTTCGTCTAATGCGGCAACCGTTCTGGTGGCGCTGAATCATCTCTGGCAGTGCGGACTTTCAGTTGATGAACTGGCGGCACTCGGCTTAACGCTGGGGGCGGATGTTCCCGTATTCGTGCGCGGCCATGCGGCTTTTGCCGAAGGCGTAGGCGAAATTCTGACGCCGGTCGAGCCTGAGGAAAAGTGGTATCTGGTTGCTCATCCGGGAGTCAGTATTCCGACACCGGTGATTTTTAACGATCCCGACCTCCCGCGCAACACGCCAAAAAGGTCAATAAAAACGTTACTAAAATGTGAATTCGGCAATGATTGCGAGGTTATCGCAAGAAAACGTTTTCGCGAGGTTGATGCGGCGCTTTCCTGGCTGTTAGAATACGCGCCGTCGCGCCTGACTGGTACAGGGGCTTGTGTCTTTGCTGAATTTGACACAGAGTCTCGTGCTCGCCAGGTGCTTGAGCAAGCCCCGGAATGGCTCAAAGGCTTTGTGGCGAAAGGCGTCAACCTCTCCCCATTGCACAGAGCGTTACTCTAAATCCTTCGGATTTCAGGAAGATGGCGAAATGACGAATCGCCAGGTGCATACAACTTCAGTATGTAACTGGTGTGAGGAATTGATGCCAGCGCAAATGAAACGCGAAGGACAACGAGTAAGCCGGGCAAGCTGAGTTGCGGTGACAACGTCACCCTGTTCCAGACGTTGCATCGCGCTCTTTAATACACCGCATGGAGAGGATACTGCCTGGCCCGCACAGTTTTCGGCAGATTCTTTCCACCAATGGACGCATGCCTGAGGTTCTTCTCGTGCCTGATATGAAGCTTTTTGCTGGTAACGCCACCCCGGAACTAGCACAACGTATTGCCAACCGCCTGTACACTTCACTCGGCGACGCCGCTGTAGGTCGCTTTAGCGACGGCGAAGTCAGCGTACAAATTAATGAAAATGTACGCGGTGGTGATATTTTCATCATCCAGTCCACTTGTGCCCCTACTAACGACAACCTGATGGAATTGGTCGTTATGGTTGATGCGCTGCGCCGTGCTTCCGCAGGCCGTATCACCGCCGTTATTCCTTACTTCGGCTATGCACGTCAGGATCGTCGCGTACGTTCCGCTCGTGTACCGATTACCGCTAAAGTCGTCGCTGATTTCCTGTCCAGCGTTGGCGTTGACCGCGTCCTCACCGTTGACCTGCATGCTGAACAGATCCAGGGCTTCTTTGACGTACCGGTTGATAACGTATTCGGTAGCCCGATCCTGTTAGAAGACATGCTGCAGCTGAACCTGGACAACCCGATTGTGGTTTCTCCGGATATCGGTGGCGTCGTGCGTGCCCGCGCTATCGCTAAACTGCTGAACGATACCGACATGGCTATCATCGACAAACGTCGCCCGCGTGCGAACGTTTCTCAGGTGATGCACATTATTGGTGACGTTGCAGGTCGTGACTGTGTTCTGGTTGATGACATGATCGATACCGGCGGTACGCTGTGCAAAGCAGCAGAAGCACTGAAAGAACGTGGTGCTAAACGCGTATTTGCGTACGCCACTCACCCGATCTTCTCAGGTAATGCGGCAAACAACCTGCGCAACTCAGTGATTGATGAAGTCGTTGTCTGTGACACTATTCCACTGACTGACGAAATCAAAGCGCTGCCAAACGTGCGTACATTGACCCTGTCGGGTATGCTGGCCGAAGCGATTCGTCGTATCAGCAACGAAGAATCCATCTCTGCTATGTTCGAGCATTAATCGAGCCCGGCTCAAAAACCCGCTGCGGCGGGTTTTTTTATCTGCAATACTTATTTGTATGACTTATGCCTCCTTCACCTGCCATTTAGTTGACAGATGATGCGCTCATGGATGAAACATTATTGTGAACAGATTATTTTCCTCACATGTGATGCCTTTCCGCGCCCTCATCGACGCTTGTTGGAAAGAAAAATATACTGCCTCTCGCTTTACCCGTGACCTGATCGCCGGGATAACCGTTGGGATCATCGCCATTCCGCTGGCAATGGCCCTGGCAATAGGCAGTGGCGTTGCGCCGCAGTACGGCCTGTATACCTCAGCCGTCGCTGGGATTGTTATCGCCCTTACCGGGGGATCGCGCTTTAGCGTATCTGGCCCAACCGCCGCCTTCGTGGTGATTCTGTATCCGGTGTCGCAACAGTTTGGGCTGGCAGGCCTGCTGGTTGCCACGCTCATGTCCGGGATATTCCTGATCCTTTTCGGCCTCGCTCGTTTTGGCCGCCTGATCGAATATATCCCCGTGTCGGTAACGTTAGGTTTTACATCGGGTATTGGTATCACCATCGGTACCATGCAGATTAAAGATTTTCTTGGCCTGCAGATGGCCCATGTCCCGGAGCACTATCTGCAGAAGGTCGGCGCGCTATTTATGGCCTTGCCGACCATCAACGTTGGCGATGCCGCCATTGGCGTAGTGACGCTGGGGATCCTGATTTTCTGGCCGCGCCTGGGGATCCGACTGCCGGGTCACCTTCCCGCACTGCTGGCAGGCTGTGCGGTAATGGGTATCGTGAACCTGACCGGCGGCCATGTCGCCACTATTGGTTCTCAGTTCCACTACATTCTGGCTGACGGCTCACAGGGTAATGGTATCCCGCAGTTGCTGCCGCAGCTGGTCCTGCCGTGGAATATGCCGGAATCAAACTTTACCCTAAGCTGGAGCTCGTTACAGGCGCTGTTACCGGCAGCCTTCTCGATGGCGATGCTGGGGGCAATTGAATCTCTGCTGTGCGCCGTCGTACTCGATGGGATGACCGGCACCAAGCATAAAGCTAACAGCGAGTTGATTGGCCAGGGGCTGGGTAACATCGTGGCACCGTTCTTTGGCGGTATCACTGCCACGGCGGCAATTGCCCGCTCTGCGGCAAACGTCCGCGCCGGGGCGACCTCGCCAATCTCTGCGGTTATCCACGCGATTCTGGTGATCCTCGCCCTGCTGGTACTTGCACCGCTGCTTTCCTGGTTACCGCTTTCCGCCATGGCCGCCCTGCTGCTGATGGTGGCATGGAACATGAGTGAAGCGCATAAAGTCGTGGATTTGCTGCGCCATGCACCGAAAGACGACATCATTGTCATGCTGATGTGTATGTCGCTGACGGTACTGTTCGACATGGTTATTGCCATCAGCGTCGGTATCGTTCTCGCCTCTCTGCTGTTTATGCGTCGTATTGCGCGCATGACTCGCCTGGCGCCGGTCAACGTAGACGTACCGGACGATGTGCTGGTGCTGCGCGTTATTGGTCCGCTGTTCTTTGCCGCGGCGGAAGGATTATTTACCGATCTTGAGTCGCGTATTGAAGGTAAACGCATCGTAGTCTTGAAGTGGGACGCGGTCCCGGTACTGGATGCCGGTGGTCTGGACGCTTTCCAGCGCTTTGTAAAACGTCTGCCGGAAGGTTGTGAATTACGCATCAGTAATCTGGAATTCCAGCCGCTACGTACCATGGCGCGCGCGGGTATTCAGCCGATTGCCGGGCGCCTGACGTTCTTCCCGAATAAAGATGCTGCGCTAGCAGATATCCGCTAACGTGTAGCCCGGCCAGGCTAAACGCCGCCGGATTGCAAATGACAGACAAAAAAATGGCTCCCTTACCTGGGAGCCATTTTTATAACAAGCTTATTGCTTACGCGTTCAGCAGTTGCTCAGCCGTTGCCTTCACGCTTGCCAGCAGGACTTTAACATCCTCCAGACATACCGTCGGATTGAGCAGCGTTAGCTTCAGGCAGGTGACACCATCTGCTTCGGTCACGCCGACGTTGGCGCTACCTGAAGCCAGAAGAACGTCGCCAATACGCTGGTTCAGCAGCGCGACAAATGCCACGTCGTCACTTTGCGGGCGGAAGCGGAACAGCACGCTTGCCAGCTGCGGCTCCATCACCAGTTCAAGATGCGGCTGGGTTTTGACAAACTCAGCAACATCACGCGCCAGCGTCACACCGTTATCAATGATCTCGGCGTACTGCTTTTTGCCCAGCGCTTCGAGGCCCATCCACAGCTTCAGCGCATCGAAACGACGCGTGGTCTGCAGCGACTTCGATACCAGGTTTGGTACGCCAGCCTCTTCATCGAAATCAGAGTTCAGGTACGCCGCCTGGTAACGCATCAGCTCGTAGTGGCGCGCATCTTTTAACAGGAACGCACCGCAGCTGATAGTCTGGAAGAACTGCTTGTGGAAATCCAGCGTCACGGAATCTGCCAGTTCAAGGCCGTTCAGGAAGTCACGGTACTTATCAGAAAGCAGTAACGCCCCGCCCCATGCCGCATCCACGTGCATCCAAATCTGATGTTCTGCAGCCAGCGCTGCAATATCCGCTAACGGATCGATTGCGCCCGCATCGGTAGTACCGGCAGTGGCGACGATTGCCATCACCTGCTCACCGTTGGCTTTCGCCTGGGCCAGCTTGTCTTTCAGGTCAGCCTGATCCATGCGTGAAAACGCATCGGTCTTCACCTGGGTGACGGAACGGTAGCCCAGCCCCATCAGCGCCATGTTCTTCTGCACGGAGAAGTGCGCGCTTTCAGAGCAGAATACTTTGATTTTACTCAGATCACCGGTCAGACCATCCTGCTGAATGGAGTGCCCCTGGCGAGCGAAGAAAGCATCACGCGCCAGCATCAGGCCCATCAGGTTACTCTGCGTACCGCCGCTGGTGAATACGCCCGCATCGCCTGTCGGGTATCCAACCTGCTCACGCAACCACTCGATCAGCTTGATCTCAATGATGGTGGCCGACGGGCTCTGGTCCCAGGAGTCCATACTCTGGTTGGTGGCGTTGATCAGCACTTCCGCCGCCTGGCTAATTACCAGGCTTGGGCAGTGCAGATGCGCCACGCACTGCGCATGGTGAACCAACAAGCTGTCTTTGAGAAAGTATTCAACCGCACGCTCAATAGCGGCCTGGTTGCCCAGGCCCTGAGACGTAAAATTCAGGTTGATACGTTCACGCAGTTGCTCAACGGTTTTACCCTGATACATCTCAGGCTGCTTCAACCATTCAACGACCGCTTGCGTACTCTGCTCGATAGCGTCCTGATAAGCTGCAATGCTTTGCGCCGAGCCGGACAGAATCGGGTTTACGTCTGACATTCGATCCAACTCCGTTTAAACCGGCTTCACGCCAGCGCCCAGCAGGGCGTTTTCGAATTTATCGAGGAAGATTTCCAGCTCAGCGTTGGTGATCAGCAGTGACGGCAACAGCCGCAGCACGCAACCATTGCGGCCACCACGCTCCAGAATCAGCCCATTTTCGAAGCATTTTTTCTGCAGCAACGCGGACAGCTCGCCATCGGCCGGGTAGCAGCCCATGTGATCCTGCGCTTCGTTCGGCTTCACGATTTCCAGGCCGATCATCAGACCCAGACCGCGCACCTGGCCGATAACCGGGTAGCGTTTCTGCAGGTCAGCCAGTTTGCCTTTCAGCCACTCGCCCTGGGCAGCAACTTTATCGGCAATCTTGTCGTCTTTGAGGATCTTCAGCGTTGTCAGACCGGTCGCCATCGCCAACTGGTTGCCGCGGAAAGTACCAGTGTGGTGGCCCGGAGCCCACGCATCGAACTGCTTTTTAATGCCCAGCACCGCCAGTGGCAGACCGCCGCCAACCGCTTTGGACATCACGATGATATCTGGCTCAATACCGGCGTGTTCGAAGGCGAACAGTTTACCGGTACGTGCAAAGCCCGCCTGAACTTCATCGATGATCAGCAGAATGCCATGTTCCTGCGTCACTTTACGAATGCGTTGCAGCCACTCGACCGGAGCCGGATTCACGCCACCTTCACCCTGCACCGCTTCAAGGATCACGGCAGCCGGTTTACGCACGCCGCTTTCAACGTCGTTGATCAGGTTTTCGAAGTAGTAGGTTAATGCTTTAACGCCAGCGTCGCCGCCGATACCCAGCGGGCAACGGTATTGATGCGGATACGGCATAAACTGCACTTCCGCCATCATGTTGCTGACCGCTTCTTTCGGCGACAGGTTGCCGGTCACGGACAGCGCGCCGTGGGTCATCCCGTGGTAGCCACCGGAGAAACTGATGATGCTGGAACGGCCGGTGACTTTCTTCGCCAGCTTCAGCGCCGCTTCAACAGCATCAGCGCCGGACGGACCGGTGAACTGCAGGCAATATTCTTTGCCCTGACCCGGTAATAAAGAAAGTAAATATGATGAGAACTCATCTTTTAACGGCGTGGTAAGGTCAAGCGTATGTAACGGTAAGCCGCTTGTGATGACACTTTGAATGCTCTGCAGCACTTCAGGATGGTTATGACCAAGCGCCAGGGTTCCGGCACCTGCCAGGCAATCAAGATATTGATTATTTTCTACATCAGTAATCCAGACGCCCTGCGCTTTAGCGATCGCTAATGGCAGTTTACGTGGATAGCTGCGGACATTAGATTCAAACTCAGCCTGTCTTGCTAAAAAGGTATCATTGCTCTGCGGTAATGAATTAGCACTTGAAGTATCAATACGGACTTTATCCGTCATCATATCACTCCTACAACCAGGTGTAGATTAACGCCTGATTGAATAAATGGTTATAAGGATTACCTGTAAAAAAGCGCGGCTAATATATGTTGTTTTAGCTTAGGACTCAATCATTTATTTTTCGGCATTAAAAATAACAACCTTTTCCTTTAAATTCAAAGCGTAACAACTATTTACCATTACTAAATCCTAAAGAAATATATCTATTTAATTAACAATGTTGCAGCTAATTGCAACGCAGACAATCTAATAAAAACCATGGAATTTTCGTGTTTTTATTATTTTTTTACACGTTTTTACCATTAATGATGCTCGCGATATCTTGTGATGCCATGATTTTTCACTTATTTGTCGATAAATCGAATAAAAAAGTCGATCCCTAAATATAAATCACTTAGTATGGCGCGCTTATTTGCAGGCTATGTAGATAAAATTAATGCGCAGCACCCGATAACGCGTACAGGCGACACGCGTTATCGACAACAGGTATTCCCTGGGTTGTCAGCAGAAATGTTCGCGGGCGGACATTTCGTAAGGCGAACTTCGTTCCCTTATGCCGAGAATGAAAATTTTCTAGCCATACTTTTATGGCGCCCTGATATGAGATTGTTATGACTCGCATTTATCCACCATCCGTCGTTGCCAAATTTGGCGGCACCAGCGTCGCTGATTTTGATGCGATGAACCGCAGCGCCAGCATTGTCCTTGCTGATCAAGATGTCCGTTTAGTCGTTTTATCTGCTTCAGCAGGCGTGACAAACTTACTGGTTGAGCTTTCTGAAGGTCTGGAAACACATCAACAATTAGATAAGATTGAGACTTTACGCGCCATCCAATACAACATTATTTCCCGCCTGAAGCAGCCGTCCGTTATCAGTACGGAAATTGATAATCTTCTAAACAATATACGTCGACTTGCACAAACGGCGATGGTTTCGCCGTCTGATGCGTTAAGCGATGAATTAGTCAGCCATGGCGAGCTGATGTCCTCGCTACTTTTTACTGAAGTCTTACGTGAACGGCATGCCGAGGCCGGGTGGTTTGACGCCCGCAGCGTGATGCGTACTAACTCGAACTTCGGCTGTGCCGAACCCGAGCTTGGCACACTGCACCACCAGGTGGAGACTCACCTGCGCCCTCGTCTTGAGCAAGCGATTATGGTGACTCAGGGATTTATCGGGCGTGATGCCGCAGGGCACACCACTACGCTTGGGCGCGGCGGTAGTGATTACACGGCTACGCTTCTCGGTGAGGCGCTTCACGCCACACGCATTGACATCTGGACCGACGTCGCAGGGATCTACACCACCGACCCACGCATTGCGCCGCGGGCCAAACGAATCGACCATATCTCATTTTCCGAGGCCAGCGATATGGCCGCCTACGGTGCGAAGGTTCTCCACCCGGCGACACTGCTCCCGGCAATGCGTAAAAGCATTCCGGTCTTTGTTGGCTCAAGTAAGGATACTGCCGCCGGAGGTACGCTGGTGCACAACACCACCGATAATCCACCTCGCTATCGTGCGCTCGCCGTGCGTCGTAAACAGACGCTGTTGCGGTTACACAGCCTGGAGGCGCAACCTTCCTGTTCTTTCCTGGCGCAGTCCTTCACCATTTTAGCTCGCCATGCAGTCACAGTGGATTTGGTTACAACCTCAGAGAATAGTATTGCGCTGGCGCTGGACGCCACTCATGCAACCTCAGGTGAAGACCATGTGCTGACCACCGCATTGTTTACCGCCTTGTCCTCCCACTGTCGTGTGGAAGTGGAAACCGGGCTGGCGCTGGTCACTTTGGTGGGGAATCAACTCACACAGGCTGCGGGAGTTTGCAAAGACGTTTTTGCCTGGCTTGAAGAGCATACGGTACGAATGATTTGCCATGGGGCGTCAAACGACAACCTGAGTATTCTGTTGCCGGCTGACAATGCAGACAGCGCGATCAAAGCGTTACATTATCGGTTATTCGAATAACGCTTCTTTGTAGTATGCCACCAAGGGTAGAAGTCGTTTAATCCAGTACTGACGAACAAGCAGAGCCCTGGTTTTTAAACCAGGACTTTGTGTTCAAACAACTGCACTCCAAGCTGGGAGAGCTATTAGTTATGCCGATGATTGGTATCACCGCGACGGCAGCGTTTGTCATAGTGGCGCACCCACCAGTAACGATCGCTGATTTGTTCGTGCCCCCCCACTCTGGCACCCGCCAACCAGAGGACACCACCAACAAAAATACTGAGCACGGCACCATGTGCGAAAAACTGTGGCAGATTAAATTGCGGCAGTTGGTTTAAAATAGAGTAACCAACACCACCCACCATCACCACCAACCCTAAAGCCATGAGCACGTTACCGAGTAACGAAGCGTTTTTGCGTTTCATGTGTCACCTCCGGAACTTTGGGTTGTTACAGGGAATACCCCTAATCCTTATGTGTAAAGTATAGACAACACTGCCCTTCGCAAGTGCGGGAGCGATCACAATTACAAACACTCATGCAACAAAACTTTACAAATAAGCCACTGAACACACTCATTTTCTAATAGTCCATTTGTGCAATTATTCAGCTTTTGGCGATAAGCACGCAGTTTTTTGTCAACAGCAGCGTCAGACAGTAAACTACACGTCGTTTATCGAAACACTCAGGACAAAACACGTGGCGATTAAATTGATTGTCGGCCTGGCGAACCCCGGCGCAGAGTATGCGGCAACGCGACACAATGCAGGCGCATGGTATGTCGATCTGCTGGCAGAAAGATTACGCGCTCCCCTGCGCGATGAGCCGAAATTCTTCGGCTACACCTCCAGAGTTACGCTTGAAGGTGAAGACGTCCGTCTGCTGGTGCCAACCACATTTATGAATCTGAGCGGCAAGGCTGTCGGTGCGATGGCCTGTTTTTATCGTATTAACCCCGATGAAATTTTGGTCGCACACGATGAGTTAGACCTGCCCCCTGGCGTGGCCAAATTTAAGCTTGGCGGCGGTCATGGCGGACATAATGGCCTGAAAGACATCATTAGTAAGTTAGGTAATAACCCCAACTTTCATCGTTTACGCGTTGGAATTGGCCATCCGGGCGATAAAAACAAAGTTGTCGGATTTGTTTTAGGCAAACCGCCTGTTTCAGAACAGAAGTTAATTGATGAAGCAATTGACGAAGCGGCACGTTGTACCGAGATATTGTTCAAAGACGGCCTGACCAAAGCGACGAGCCGGTTACACACCTTTAAAGCGCAATAAGCAGCGATGTGCGGCATTTTTCTCGCGTGCTGTGTATAATAGGCAAAGTTATTTACATTTCTACAATCTGTTTTCCATAACAGGTTGAATATCAAAAGATTAAGGTGATTTAAACATGGGATTCAAATGCGGTATCGTCGGTTTGCCAAACGTAGGCAAATCCACCCTGTTCAACGCGCTCACAAAAGCGGGTATTGAAGCGGCAAACTTCCCGTTCTGTACTATCGAGCCGAACACCGGTGTTGTCCCGATGCCCGATCCGCGTCTGGATCAGCTGGCCGAAATCGTCAAACCGCAGCGTATCCTGCCAACAACGATGGAATTCGTCGACATCGCCGGTCTGGTAAAAGGCGCGTCCAAAGGTGAAGGTCTGGGTAACCAGTTCCTGACCAACATCCGTGAAACCGAAGCTATCGGCCACGTGGTGCGTTGCTTTGAAAACGACAACATCATCCACGTTAATAACAAAGTGGATCCGGCTGATGACATTGAAGTTATCAATACCGAGCTGGCGTTGTCCGACCTCGACACCTGTGAGCGCGCTATCCATCGCGTGCAGAAGAAGGCCAAAGGCGGCGACAAAGACGCTAAAGCAGAACTGGCTGCGCTGGAAAAATGCCTGCCACAGCTGGAAAACGCTGGCATGCTGCGCGCGCTGAAAACGCTGACTGACGAAGACAAAGCGGCCATCAAATACCTGAGCTTCCTGACGCTGAAGCCAACAATGTACATCGCCAACGTCAACGAAGACGGTTTTGAAAATAACCCGTACCTCGATAAAGTGCGCGAAATCGCGGCTGCCGAAGGTTCTGTTGTGGTTGCCGTTTGCGCAGCCGTTGAAGCTGACATCGCAGAACTCGATGATGCTGACCGTGAAGAATTCATGGCTGAAATGGGTCTGGAAGAGCCGGGCCTGAACCGCGTTATCCGTGCTGGCTACGAATTGCTGAACCTGCAGACCTACTTCACTGCTGGCGTGAAAGAAGTCCGTGCATGGACCATTCCTGTCGGTGCCACGGCTCCGCAGGCAGCCGGTAAAATCCATACCGACTTCGAGAAAGGCTTTATCCGCGCACAAACCATCGCGTTTGAAGATTTCATCACCTATAAAGGTGAGCAAGGTGCGAAAGAAGCTGGGAAAATGCGTGCCGAAGGTAAGGACTATATCGTCAAAGATGGCGATATCATGAACTTCCTGTTCAACGTCTAAATAAAATTTGTTATCTCATGAGGTTTCAACGAATCTCATGAAAATCACAAAACCTATAAAATCCACGCAATTGCGTGGATTTTTGTTTTCACAGCATCTCAACTCATCTCGTCACAGCACCGTCAAAAATGAGTACATATTGACGCTGACCCCTTCGTGAAGCACACCGCCCTACAGTTTCTCCAGAATTAAACACGCTTCACGATTAAGCATAATGAACTCCTGCCAGCTATATTGCTGTTGGTAGTTAAGCTGATACTGCTTTTCTACCTGGCAAATAAGCGGACGTGTTTCATAAATCGCGCACAGCTTTGTCTCCATCTGATAGTGACGACAAATGCCGTCACCGCGATCAAGAAACTGCGTTTCACTGGCGCGATCGACGTGGCGACAACAAGCGCCACACTGGTTACAGGGAAACTCGGGCGTGAGCGTCATAGCTTACTTAACCAGCTACGTACAGAGCGGGTATTCCCTGCTTCAAACGGTAGCGCAATATTTCGGCGCTCAACCTCTGCACGCAGCAACAAACCACGCTCAATTTCACTGTTCACCGCGTTAAGATGCAGCGAGAAACGCGATAACGCTGACGTATCAATAGCAAACTCTAACGCCGAAAGCTCCAGTAGATAACGATCGAGTTCAGCATTCACCTGTTGATAATACTCTAGTGCTTTCTGATACTTATCTTTAAACGTATCCAGAAACGCCCAGACCTTTTTCATCAATGCACTGTGTTCCAGGAAGTAGTTCATTACCAGCGTCAGAATACCTGTCGCCAGCGCACCGCAGAAAGCGGCCAGTTCCGGACCAAAAGGAAAGACGAGCATCTTGGCTAAAGCTTCGTTAACCACCACACCAGCAGCCACGGCAACACCCGCAGCCACCAGCTTGCTTACCGCTTTAGCGAGCTGCCCCGGCGCTAACCCTTCAGGGTTAAAGACCATAACTTTAAAGGCCTGTACCAAATTGTTCCACATCTCACGAATCAGGCGCACCATCATCTTCTTAGTCGTAAAGAAGATATTGAACAGCGTCGTTGTAATGCTGGAGAGCACGCCACCGATGGCACCGTCTTTAAAGGACGTCAGGAAAGTGCTGAATTTACCCTGCACTCGCTGCCAGACTGCGCGTAATGCCTCCGCCGCATCTTGCAGGAAGTCTCCGGCATCGAATGAATGACGATGCTTCTCAAACATCACGGGAATACGCTCACGGAACTCAAACCAGGTCTCTGCCAGAATCAGTCCCAACATCTGCCGCGTTCCCATGCGAAACGCATTGTTCATTGTGGCGGTGGCGACATTCTTCGCAAACTTACTGCTGGTATAATATTCCTGATTGATCGTACTGTTGTATTTTGCCCGCGCCTTTTTGTCGGCCTCTTTCATCCGTTCAAAATCGGCGGCGGCTTTATTTTCCAGCTTATTCAGCTGTTTTTGCTCTTGCTCGGAAAGCGTTGGCTGGCTGCGTAAACGGGCAATTTCCTGCGTGGTCACAGCATGCTGTTCTTGTAGCGTTTGCACGAAGGCATCCATCGTTTTCGCCTTCTTCGCCTTATTCAGCGACTCATTCGTGAAGGTCAGATTTGATGAATCATTAGCCAGATCGGCACCATCACATTCGGCAAGGATACGCCCAGGATCGTTGTGAATTTCATGGGCGGCAATAATATGGTCGAGGTTCTTTTTATCATTAGCCGCAAATTTCTCACCGGTGTAGGTATCGGTCAACGTACCGGCCTCGTGCGCCTTTTTTCCCGCCCGGTTGGTGGCAATGTAGTTTTCGTGGCTATGGTAATGATGAGAATCATACCCTTCACGTTGCTCGTACCGTTGACGCTCGGCATCGGTGGCATACACTCCCTCGCGAGCGTTATGAATGGTATTCACATCGCCGCCGTGTTTATCCTCCAGCAAGAGAAAATCCAACCCAAAAGAGGTGGTCAGACTCTTAACCACCGTCTGATGTAACTCTTCACCCCAGTCAAACCTGGCTGTGTTCATTGTGCTCGCCCATAGCAATGCCGGGCAGATTCGCCCGGCGCGTCGATTAAATACGAGAAGAAAATGCGTCAAACTCAGAAGCAGAAACCGCCAGTTTTTCGTCCAGAATCTCTTTGTTCAGCAGGTTCATACCGTTGCTGTCGGTCTGCAGTTGGATCACGCCATCTTCGATAACGGCTTCACCGTTTTCCTGCGTCACCGGCTTGAACAGCGGCGTGGTGATCACGTCGGTCATGATGGCGGCTAATTCATAACCATGGTCGATAATCGCCATGATCTCTTCCGACTCACTAATCTCGGTGGTTATATTCTTCTCATGACGTTCAACAATGATGGCATGCATCGCTTTCAGCGGTTCAAAGTAGTGTTGAACAAAGACGCTATGCATACGGGTTATTGATTCATAAATGCTATTTACATACTGCTGCACCTTCGTCAGCTGCGCTTCAGCCGCATTCATTTTTTCCACCGCAGCTGTCACTTCACGGGAGCTTTGATAAGCATTGTTAAGCGCTTTTTCGGCATGGCTATCGTAAGCCCAGCCTGCGATAGCAATCAACGGAGCCACTACCGCGCCGCCAAGTACCATCGCACCGCCCGCCATTCCCCAGCCGCCTGCGGCCAGAGAACCGCCGCCAATAGCCGCCATTGTGGCGTTATACGCCGCCGCACCAGACAGGGCGGCAATCGGCGTACCGGTAGACGCTGCGGCAAATGCCATCACACCGCTGTACACGGCAAAACCAGCGGCAGCACCGGACACCCCGGCACCGACGACCGTCGTCAGGTATTCCGTAGCGGAAATCGCCAGACTCTGAATTTTATTGATGTTGTGCTGCGGTACCTTCAGACGAAGATCTTTATGCCCATCCTTAGCCATACGCGCCAACAGATCGTCGGCAATCGTTTTAAATTCATTGAAATCTTTACCGATCTTCAGTTCTTTTTCACCCAGCTCGGCCAGTTTTTTCGACGTTGTTTCATTCGCCAGATCAAAGCTCTCTTTATGCTTATCAAAGCGACGCTGCGCGCGATCTAAAACATCGTCGGCTTCTGATTTTTTCTGGTAGCCATCATAAGCTTTTTTGCCACCAAACGCCGTTGCCGCTGCCGCGACGCCCAGAATAATGAAAGGTAATGCCATAAATAAAAATCTCCTGTGCAATAAGTCGTTGTTACCCGCTACACATCACATTCCAGAACAGGAACAGAGTCGCGATCGCCAGTGATGTAGTTATGCAGTATGTTGATGACCGTTTTTTTCAACCATTCAGGTTCCAGAATTTCTATATTCGGTAACCAGAATAGAATTAGTGGAATAATTTGATTCTGATGTGCTGCCTTGCAAAGCAAAGTCACGCCATCATTCTCTTCACGCACTAATTCTTGCTGAGGCAGTAAATCTCGTCTTGCGAAGTAGCCTGCAATGCTGTGTTTAATACGCACCCGCACCTCAAACGTCTCTTCACTTACCCAAGGATCGCGATGCTCATCAATTAATGACAGTGTGGGTGTATCGACCGTAAAATGCTCTTTCCGGATATCCAACCACCGAATTTTACTTAACGAAAAAGACTTTAGCTTTCCGTCCTCGGTCGCCTGCAGATACCAAATATTTTTCTGGTTAACTAATTTATAAGGGTGAACGGTGCGCGTTTTGTCTTTATATAAAATATGACAGACACTGTTTTTCTGAATCGCTTTTTCTAATAAGTTAAAATACTTTCGCAAATCATTTCTGACTGAATGTTCAGGGCGACCAAACTGAACTCTAACATGCTGTTCTACCGCTCGTTTTTCTAAGCTAAGCCAAAAATCCTCATCTCTATCAGGAAAAACCGCGTCGGCGTCCAGCAGCTTTGCCAGTGGGTCATGAAGGGCATAGGCGCTATTATTCTGCGCGCGAATCGGTATCAATCGATACTCTCCTCCACCACACCCCTCAATAAAGGAGGAAAGCATATTAAGATCACGATAGACCGTTCGTTCAGTGATATTAAATTTCTTCATCAACTGATAGCGATTCACAACGCCACAAGTTTGCAGCTCTATTAGGATATCGACTAAACGTTCTGCTGAGCAACTCCTTGCTGAATCAGCCATAAGCACCTACTCTTCTGTTTTCCTGACATGAATTATATATAAAATGCTGACATATCCTGTCAGTGTATCGGCACGCTGATCATTTTTTTTAGAGAAATCGACAATTTATTTGACCATTAGTCGCATTGGACAATTTTTAGGAACAAAAAGCGCTCCTCATCAGGAGTAAATGCCAGAGACATGGCGGCCAAAAGACCACCTGCATACATCCTCATCAAACTGGCTAACGGCTATCTCTTCCACTAAGCCAAATTCAACGTTGAGTTTGCAAAGGTGGATTGTCAGGAGAGTTTCTTAATGATGGCCAGTATCGTGGTATGAACGCCAGTATTTGGTTTCTTCACGCTGAGTAAAAAAACATCATCTGCAGAAGGATGTGGACGCGCTGGCAGCGGTTAGTGCTGCTGACTGAGTCGTTGAAACACGAGCTAATTCGTTGTACAACCGGGCTTACCCATTGATTTCATAGTGACAAGGGGCTAATTTGTATCTCATTAAACATGATTATGACCCTCATTAAAGCCAGACTATGAACATCAGCGAAAAAACATATCATCAATTGAAGGCCAAAATCATCGCCAATGAGTTGGTGGGGGCTATCTCAGAAAATGAGCTATGTCAGGAACTTAATGTCAGCCGTACGCCGCTGCGCGAAGCTTTGTTTCGCCTGATGACTGAAGGCTGGATTGAGCCTTCCAAAAATAAAACGAAAACCATTAAACCCATTACGCTCAGTGAAATACGTGATATTTTCCAGATCCGAAAAGACATTGAAATTATGGTATTGAATTTGTCATGGGAGAACCAGGACCCGCAACGGTACCAGACAATTAAAGATAAAATTGAAGTCGGTTTTCATGATTCGAATGTGTCTTTATTACTCGAAGCTGATAACGAGCTACATGAACAAATGCTATCCGATTGCCACAACGCTATTGTGACTAAAACGCTGACCTTCATGTATGACCGGTTACGCATGCTGCGTTCAGACAAAATGAAAAATGATTCAATTATTGATTCATCCAAAGAACATTTGAAAATTTGCGCCGGTATTATTGCCCGCGATATAGAACAAACCCGTGAGGCCATTGCCCATCACGTCAACAACTCCTACAACCGCCTGTTCTCCAGCTTTAAATAGGCTATGCATATAACATGACCGGTATTTCTACCGGTCATGTGGAAAGTTAAAAATTAGTAGAGTTGTCGGTACAACGCCTTAATCTCTTCAATACAAGTATCTCGAGGGTTTCCACCTGTACAGACGTCCGCCATTGCCGCGGCTGCCAGAGCATCGATATCTTCATATTTCATGCCGATATCGCGCAGTCGGACGGGAATATTTACGTCGCGGTTAAGCTGTGCCACGGCTTCAACGGCCGCCTGACGCGCCTCTTCAATCGGCATCACCATGGCCTGAGTATTGCCCAAAGCTTGTGCAATTTGGCGATATTTGTCTCCTGTAAACTCGGCGTTGTATGCCATGATATGCGGCAATAGCACTGCATTGGCGACGCCGTGTGGCGTACCATAGAATGCACCCAGAGGATGGGCCATCCCATGCACCAGGCCCAATCCGACATTAGAAAAGCCCATCCCGGCAATATACTGCCCCACCGCCATGCCTTCAGCGTCCTGGGCGATTCCCTGTATCGAACCGCGTAGCGAACGCCCTATCATCTCAATCGCCTTTAAATGAAGCGTATCGGTTAATTCCCATGCCCCTTTCGTAATATATCCTTCGATTGCATGAGTCAGTGCGTCAACACCGGTTGCCGCTTTTAAACTGGGCGGCATGCTGGCCATCATGTCAGCATCAATAATGGCAACGACCGGAATAGCATGAGGATCGTAGCAAACGAACTTACGTCGGTTCTCTACATCGGTAATCACATAGTTAATAGTCACCTCAGCTGCCGTACCCGCGGTCGTTGGAATGGCAATCATCGGTACAGCGGCATTTTTAGTGTCAGCCCCACCTTCGAGGCTGCGGACATCGGCAAACTCAGGGTTGTTAATGATTATCCCTACCGCTTTGCACGTATCCTGCGGTGAACCGCCACCAATAGCGACCAGGTAATCTGCCCCCGCCTGACGAAATGCCTCAACACCTTGCTGCACGACGTCAATCGTAGGGTTAGATATGACCTTATCAAAAATTTGGTAAGGCAACCCTGCGCTATCAAGAATATCAAGTACCTTGGTCGCTACATTAAACTGGATAAGATCGTGGTCAGTAACTACCAGCGCTTTTTTAAAACCTCGCTTTTTAACTTCATCAACGATAGCGTTAATTGAACCCACGCCAAAATATGAGGTTTCATTTAATATCATTCTATAAGACATATTCTATACCTTATAACAGAGAGGTATAACAGCAATACAGCATTGCCGTGGCATAATGTGTGCTGTTATTGATTTTTGATTATTTGATACTGAACATTATGTCAATCTGTTGCGATTCCTGACGAGTTAGTTCCCCCGCAAAGCTTCTTGATTTCTCTCCAGAATACTGAAACTTATGAGCCACCGCGGTTTTAATTGTAGTAACAAAATCATTACCAATATTATAAATAGCAGAAAGTCGGCTTATCTCACGCTGTATGCCAGTAAGCTGGGTAAGATCATTTTCATCCCAGGCTTTAATTGCCTGCACAAAAAGTTCGGGGCAAATATTATTTAATCCTGAAATAACTCCCGCGCCACCCGCGAGAAGATTTGGGATAAGATATTCATCATAACCGGACAGAACAACAAAATCGTCTCTAACGGACGCGACTTTCTGAATAATTGCGCGAGTATGAGAGAGACAATCAACAGTATCTTTAACACCCACAAAATTGGGAAATTCTGCCGCTAATTGCGCTACCAGTACCGCGTCCAGGTCGCATCCAGTTCGGGCAGGAAAGTTGTATGCGAACCATTTTCCATTCAGGCGCTGCCCCAGACCGCGGTAGTATGCCAATAGTTGGGCCGGCGTTTGTTGAAAATAGTAGTGAGGTAGAATCATCACTGCCTGATACCCGCAATGCCAGGCCTCTTCTGCCAGACGTATCATATCCGCCATACAGGTAGCTGATATATTTGCCACCAGCGGCAGCGATGACATTTTCCGTGCCTCACGGATAAGCATCAGTCGTTCATCCAGCGTTAATGCGGTGAACTCCCCAATACTTCCCATTAGCAATACGACATGAGTCCCAGCCTCTTCCAACCGTCGCAAATGCTGCTGCAGTGCCGATAAATCAATATTTCCTTGTTGATCAAAAGGCGTAATTGATGGGCACCATGCACCGCGAAATTGAGCATGATTATCAGACATAATATATTCCTGAGAAAATAAAAGTTGTTTTATTCAATGACATGGTAAACAACAGTATCAGCCTGTATTTTCTGCCAGTCCCACTGAATACCCAAACCAGTTTCTTCTGGTGGGAAAGCATATCCCTCGCGAATATTCACCTTATTCAGAGTAACACTATCGAGCTGTGGGATATACTCCAGCCAACGGCTATTAGTAATGGCGCAACATAATGATATATGCAATTCCATCAAGAAATGCGGGCAGACAATTTTATTAAAGCATTCCGCCATATGTGCAACTTTAAGCCATGGTGTAATACCACCAATACGAGCCACATCAACCTGAATAATATCTGCGGCATTATTCTGTAAATACTCTTTGAAGTGCTGGATAGAATAAATGGACTCACCCACCGCGACAGGAATGGTGGTTGACTCACACAATTTTTGATGAGAATCAACATCATGTGCCAGAAACGGCTCTTCAATCCATGAAAGATTAATATGCTCCAACAACGCTGCTCGCTGTTTGGCTTCCGAGAATTTAAACGCCTGGTTGCAATCAGTCATGATCACGTACTCATCACCCACCGCTTCACGTACAGCAGTCAAACGCTCGATATCACGCACCGGACTTTCAGAACCAATTTTGATTTTAGAACCGCAGAATCCCTGCGCCTTAACAGCCAGCGCATCATCAACTAATTCCTGAGTGCTTAAATGCAGCCAGCCCCCTTCGGTGGTGTATAACTTCATGCGCGACTTCGCACCACCTGCGACTTTATACAGCGGCAAATTCATGCGCTTACACTTCAAATCCCATAATGCGGTATCAATGGCTGCCAATGCCAGAGACGTAATGGCGCCAACCGAGGTCGCATGAGTTGAGAACAGCAATGATTCCCAGATGCCCTCAATCATCGTCGCATCCTGACCAATCAATTTCGGTAACAGGTGATCTCGTAACAGCGCAACCACAGATGAGCCGCCGGTGCCAATTGTGTAGGTATAGCCCTCACCAATTTCTCCACTCGATGTTGTTAAACGAATAATCGGCGTCTCTTGTGAGACAAAAGACTGAATCGCATCGACACGTTTTACTTTAGGTTTCAAATCAACCATAAAGATTTCGGCTTTAACTATTTTCATTACATCCTCAATATCTGTTAATTTTTTCGCAAAGTTACAAATGATGCTTACTGAATACCAATGCTGGCCAGTTCATCCCACAATTCCTGCGGAATATCCCAGTTAGCCCAGGCAAAATTAGTCAACGCTTGTTCTACGGATTGAACGCCGCAGGTTACGGTGACCACATTTTGGTTTCTTAATGGGAATTGCAGCGCCGCAGCACCAATCGGTACGGCATGTTTTGCACATAGCGCTTCTATCGCATTTACTTTTTCAATAACCTGCGCTGGCGCGGAACCGTATTCATACAACGCCTTAGATTTATCTTTCGCGACTAAAACTCCGGTAGCGAAAGGTGCAGCAACAGCCACCGAAACATTGTTGCTTTCACATTTGGCAAAGAACGCCTGGCGGTCTGTTTCCAGCAGGTTGTAGCGGTTGGCGAGCATTAAGATATCCGGGGCAGCGTTATCCATCACCTCCATCAGGATTGCCTCTTCATTCGCGCCTGCACCCCAGGCTTTGATATCACCATTGCGCTTTAGCTCTTCTAAAGCCTTCTGCCCTGACTCGCAGAAGGCTTTAAAATGTTGGCGTTCCAGTTCCGTATTGCCGTAGGTATAAGTGCCTAGATCGTGTACATAGAGAATGTCGATATAACGGGTTCCCAGCCGCTGGATAGAGTTTTCGTATGAGCGCATGATGCCCTCATAGGAGTAATCAGCCTGTCGGTTAAAAGGGTTCTCATCATAAAAAAATTCCCCTGCGTCAAGGCCTGGCTCTTGTTTCCGGGATTGCAGCAGGCGACCAACCTTGGTGGACAAAACATATTCGCTACGCTCCAGTCCACGTAATCCCAGACCTAAACGCAGTTCAGAAAGTCCGCTGCCATAATGTGGTGCAGTATCAAAGTAGCGCCAGCCAACCTGAATGGCCTTATCAACAATGTCCATGGCTTCGTTATTGCTCAGCGTTCTGAATAAATTAGCCAGGCTGGCTGCGCCGAAGGTTAAAGAAGGTACACTAAGCCCTACACTTTTAATTGTATTCTGAGTGATCATAATATTCCCCTGATGTTTATCAGTATTCTTAGTCAACTTTGTTAGCAGTTAATGAGGCCGCGGTCGTTGATTTATTATTAATATTAAAAATCAACTTCAGCACATAAATAATAATCCCAGTCACTACGATAGAAAAAAGACACAAGAGTGCAGGATTCATTCCTTTTAACAGCTCGAACATTTTGTAGAAGATATAAGATATAGCGTGTGAGCCACCATCAATTGATGAGGCCATCATCTCTTTTGGCACATTCAGTTGCGCCTTTTCGGCCAAAGCCTGCGACACAACCGCGAGATCCGAACCAAACCACAGGATCCCACACACGATGACAATGCCATTAATTAATCCGCGGAACATGTTTCCGTTGCATGCAACCGTGCCAAAGACAACAAATATCGGCAGATAAGGAATATCGGCGAATGGCATCATGGTATTAAAAGGCAAAATAGTACTAATCAGGATCGTGAGTGGCACCATCAAAATACCTACAGACAATACCGCAGGATTTTTAAAAGCAATTTCACCGCTGATACCAAAATAAAGTGACTTTGTTGGAAAACGTTTCTTTACCCATTCAGAAGCAATTTCAGTAATCGGTACCAGACCACTGACCAGCACTCCCGCCATCGTCGGTAATAACACCATGACCGCAGCAAAATTCATTCCACTCTTAATAATATCGCTGAACGGTAGCGCGCCAAGCATACCGATGATCACCCCAAGAATGGCCCCCATCGCTAACGGACTACCAAAAAACCCTAGTTTGGCTTCAATTTTGCTGAGATTAAGGTCAATTTTGTTAATCAACGGAATGCGATCAATTACACGGTCCATTAAAAATGCCAGCGGGGCCCATGCGACGATCTCCGCCTGAGTAATGGTCACGTTTGGCGTGTCACAGAATTTCTGCACATGTGGGGCAATGTAATCGGCGATTTTTAGCGTAATAATAAATGTGATCCAACTTGCAAAAATCCCCATCCAAAATGAACCCGTCACCTGTTCAACGATGATTCCGGCAAATACAAAGTGCCAGTAATTCCAAAAATCAACGTTAAGAGTTTTGGTGGTATTGGTTGAAATCATCAACAAATTAGTGGCAAAACATAACGCATAAACAATCGGCAGAGAAAGCGCAGCCAGACTGAAGGCGCTAATTAACGGCCAGCCCAGATCCAATACTTCATAATGAAGATTGAGGTTTTTTACCATCGCTTCTGTCGAGCTGCTAAGTGATGTCACCATAAAACCGATCAGCAACGAAAGACCGAGAAACCCAATACCTACCGTCATTGCATTTTTCGCCGCATCGGCAAGTTTCGCGCCAAATAGCACGGCAAATAAAAACATAATCATTGGAATGACCACTGCCGGGCCAAATCCGAGGATATATTGAACGACTTCCATAAGTGCCCCCCTGTTACTTTAATGAGTAAACCTTCTCTGCCACGCGATAAAAAAAGTTATCGCTGGAAAGAGCCTGGTGAGATTGCAGGTAGTTCTGGTAAAGCCCTAAAGTGTCGGCATACGGTAATGCCAGTAGAGAAACAGGCCAGTCGGATCCATACATCACTCGCTCATCACCAAATGCGGCAAAAACCGAGCTAAAATAAGGTTCAAGCTCCTGGCTCGCCTGCCCAGGTCCCGTCCAGCGGGCATAATCTGCTTCCGTGACCAGGCCTGATAGTTTGCAAAAAACATTGCTGTAAGCCTCACCAATCAACATTAACTGTTCACGCCAGCGGGTAATTTCTCCGTCGCGAACTGCGGGTTTTGCCGCATGTTCGATAACAAAGGTCACTTCCGGACAAGCAGAGATAAGCTGGCTTGCCGCCTCCAGCTGTTGGTGCGTAACCAGCAGTTCATACACCAGCCCCTGCTCTCCAACGCAACGTACCCCCTGGATAAATTGCGGGGTCACTAAATGGCTCTCAGGCAAGCCCTGAGACATATAGCGGATCCCTTTCAGATAGCGGGATTTTCTCTGCAGTCTCTGCAAATCCTCTGCGATCCCAGCCCCGTGGTTTATATCCACCCATCCCACAACACCTTTTACTTCATCGTGATGCTCAGCTATTTCCAGCAGCCATTCGGTCTCCTCAATTGAAGGGATGGCTTGTACTAAAATGGCGCCTTCGATGTGGTTTTCAGCCAATACGGCCTGCAAATCGTCAATAAGAAAATCACGGCGAATTGCCGCCAGATCGTCTGTGATCCAGGCAAAATGCTCTCCCTGGCAATGCCAAACATGGTTATGGGTATCAATCACTTTCATACTCACCATCCTGTATTTTAATTGTATACAATGAGAATACAATAAAAGTCTGTGTTTAAAAGGCAACCACGGAATGCACTATCTGAGTACGGGATCACAATTTTCACGGTTTATCTGTAGGCTAAAAAAGGGACGTAAAAGCCTATAACCGCCGTAGAATCCGATGTCACTGAGCTGAACTATTGCATGCGGTTAATGTGGTGGACGCTTGTGCGTCCCGCTGAAGTTACAGAAGCAGAATGAGCAGAGAAGAGCGATAGATGGGTAAGTACGAACTAAAATCTAAACGTTTCGTAAGTTACGATGTATTGATACGTTAACATTAATAAATAACGGTTATTTTCTTGAAACCCTAAATTACGACGAGAGCTTAATACACGCCCCAACTTTGAGCCTTGCGCGCTAAACCGTGACTTAGCAGTACCCCCACGTTTCAGTTTTGTAACATCCACCAGCAAATTAGCGCCCCCCCCACATAATTCACACATCCCTCCGGTTGATGAAACGAAGCAGTTAGGTTAATCATATTGAGGCGCGCGGAAGCCAGGGGCTGTCTACCCGCACGGTATCCCGGTGATCGAGCCCCTGGATAAGATGCAGCGCGCTAAGACGACCGATTTCATAGTGCGGCAGCTGTACCGTTGAGAGCGGCGGCAAAAATAGCTCGCCGGTGCCCACCATATTGTCATAGCCCAGCACAGCGACGTCCTGCGGAATGCGCAGCCCTCGCCCCAGCAAGAGCTGGTAGATAACAAAAGCCACGCGGTCGTTACCGCACACCACCGCATCGAACATCGGGCGCGCGCCGCTCAGGTAATGCCCGGCAATCTCCGCCGCATCAATATGGTGGCGCTCGCCCGGCGGAAGATAGTGGTGGAACATTGCATCAGGGTCGACACCCGCTTCACGACAAGCCCTCTCCATTCCCGCCCGACGGCGATCGGTCGCCACAATTCCTTTCGGTAGGTGGATACACAGCAGTCGGCGATAGCCTGCGGCCAACAGAGCTTTCACGCCAAGATATTGCCCTTGTTCATCATCGGGAATATAGGTGGGGAAAGGGCCGCTTGTGCTTTCACAGTTCGCCAGCACGCAGCGATACTTATGCAGCTTTTCCGGTACCGGTACCTGGCGCAGTCCCATCGCGGTGTAGATAATACCGTCCGGGCGATGCGCCAACAGCAGATCAACCATTTTCTCTGGCTTGTCATTGCTGAACATATTCACTACAAAGCTATTCCAACCGTGCGCCCGCGCAGTCTCTTCGATAGAGAGCGTTATCTCCACGGAAAATGGCGTAGTCATGGTGTCCAACGCCAGCACCCCAATCGTGTTAGCTGTGGTTTTCGCACCACGAATTTTTTTAGCGGAGAGATCGGAGACATACCCCAGCGCATCTACCGCTTCCATCACCTTTTTATAGGTTTCAGGCCGTAGTCGTTCGGGCTCGTTAATCGCCCGCGATACGGTCATTAACGAGACGTTAGCCCGCTGCGCCACATCCTTTAAAGATGCCATACCCTCTCCTTCGCCGATGTTCACTTTGCCGGGGTCTGAAAATGCGATCTCGATAACGCCCGCAAAATGTTAACGTTAACTTTTGTGATTAACATCGATATTACCATCAAATCTGCGAGAAAACCGAGAATGTTAACGTTATCTTTTGGACAATTCACTTACAGGGACAAGCAAATGTCGTCACTACTTTCCAAAGCCAACGAAGCCTTAAGCCAGCAGAAAGACCTTATAAACCCGCGCTGGTATCCACGCTATCACCTGGCGCCACCGGCGGGTTGGATGAATGATCCCAACGGTCTGTCCTGGTTCGATGGTTACTACCATGCGTTCTATCAGCACTATCCGTGGCAGGCGGTCTGGGGACCAATGCACTGGGGCCATGCGCGCAGCCGCGATATGGTGAACTGGGAGCACTTACCCATCGCACTGGCACCAGAAGGGCCGGAAGATAAAGACGGCTGTTTTTCCGGTTCAGCGGTGGTTGAAGGTAATAAGCTGGCCCTGATCTACACCGGACACAAGTTTGACGGCGAGGCGAAAGAGGAAAACCTGTATCAGGTACAGTGCCTGGCCACCAGCACCGACGGGATTCACTTTGAACGCCAGGGCATGATTCTGGATACCCCGCGAGGCGTACACCATTTTCGCGATCCGAAAGTCTGGCAAGAGGGAGACAACTGGTACATGGTGGTGGGCGCCCGGGTCGATGACGTGGGCGAAGTGCAGCTCTATCGCTCGCAAGATCTACAGCACTGGCAGTTTGCCAGCACGCTCGGCAGGGCCGATGACGGCATGGGCTACATGTGGGAGTGCCCAGACCTCTTCCCACTCAACGATAAGCTCGTCTTCATGTTCTCGCCTCAGGGCATCGCCGCAGACGGATACGATTGCCGTAACCTGTTCCAGAGCGGCTATATGGTCGGCGAATGGCAGGATAATCTCCATTTTCACGTCACCCACGCCTTCCAGGAGATGGATCACGGGCATGATTTTTACGCCCCCCAGTCATTTACCACCCCGGATGGGCGCCGCATCGTGATTGGCTGGCTGTCGATGTGGGAATCGCCAATGCCAGAACAAGCCGACGGCTGGGCGGGCATGCTTACCCTCCCCCGCGAGGTGACGCTCGATACCGATCAGCGGCTGCGTATGAACCCGGTGAAAGAGCTGGAATTATTACGCGGTGAGCTTCATGTCTGGCCGGTCAGCGAACTGCACAATCGCATCCTGATGGTAGAGGAGCAGGCGCACGCTATTGAAGTCGAACTGAGCATCGATATCGCCCGCAGCAGTGCTGAAGAATATGGTATCGCGCTGGGTGGCGGACTACGGGTCTACGTCGATGCTCAGGCACAGCGTCTGGTGCTGGATCGTCGCTACCCGCAGCATGGTCTCTCTGGTTATCGCAGCGTGCCGCTGCCAGTTGGTGACCGGCTGGATCTGCGCTTATTTATCGACAGCTCCTCGGTAGAGGTATTTGTCAATCACGGTGAATATACCCTTAGCAGTCGTATTTATCCTGAACCGGACGATCGCCAACTGACCTTATTCAGCCTGAACGGACACGCCATTTTTAATCAAGGGCATGCCTGGCCGCTCAGCGCCAAATAAACACCCGTCCTACTGCTTTGGGGAAAAATAATGACTATCTGGACGCTCGGAGACGCTGTGGTGGATTTATTGCCGCGCGACAATATGCAGTTTGAAGCCTGCGCGGGAGGCGCTCCCTTCAATGTGGCAATCGGCGTGGCTCGCCTTGGCCGCGCCAGCGGTTTTATTGGCCGTGTGGGCAATGACACTTTTGGTCGCTTTCTGCATCAGACGCTGGAAACAGCGCAGGTGGATACAGGAAGTCTGGAGTTTGATGCACATCAGCACACCAGTACCGTACTGGTTTCACTGGCTCCCAACGGCGAGCGGCAGTTTGAGTTTTTGGTCAATCCGTCTGCCGATCAATTTCTCAGCCCGGCGAGCCTGCCCGACTTTGGTGCCGATATTCTGCACTTCTGCTCGCTGGCGCTGGTTGCCCCTGACTGCCGCGCCACCCTCGCCCAGGCTATGGCCGCATTGCGACAGACCGGCGGCACTCTGAGCTTTGACATCAATCTGCGTCCGCAGATGTGGAGCAACGAGATGCAGATGTTTGACCTTGTCAACGAGTTTGCCCGGCAGAGCGACATTCTGAAGATGTCGGAAGAAGAACTGCTGTGGCTAACGCAGACCAACTGTCTCAGTAGCGCCTGCGAACGTCTGGTTGATTTTCCTGCACGCCTGAAAATCGTCACCCGCGGTGCCGACGGCGCTATCGCTTTCTGGCAAAACAGCAGGCTAACTTTAAGCGGCTATAACGTCGAAAGTATCGATACCACTGGCGCCGGTGATGCCTTTATGGCCGGGTTGCTGGCGGCACTCGCCGAGGAAGGCTGGCCCAAATCGACGTCAACGCTACTTCCACTTATCGAGCAGGCCAGCGCTTGTGGTGCTCTGGCGACCACCCGGCGTGGCGCGCTAAGCGCGTTTCCCGACAACCAACAACTGAGCAGCTTTATTCAGTCACAACCGTCGCTACGGAGGACGATTACCCCGTAATAAAGCGCACTCGTTACGTCGTATCAGAAAGACCTTACAATGACCTGATCTGGATTGGAAAAATCATGAAGATAAATATGCCGTTCAGTAATGACAAATATCGGTACTCGTCCGGGTATCTGCTTTTTTTCTTTGCCGCCTGGTCGTTGTGGTGGTCTTTTTATGCGATATGGCTAAAAAATAAACTTGGCCTGTCCGGAACGGAGCTGGGAATGCTGTATGCCGTAAACCAGTTCTTTAGCATGCTGTTTATGCTGGTCTACGGTTTTCTGCAGGATAAGCTCGGCACCCGTAAACACCTTATCTGGCTGATGGGGATAGTCATCACGCTCAGCGGCCCGTTCCTGATTTATGTTTACGAACCGCTGCTGACCTCCAACTTCAAACTTGGTATGGCGCTGGGAGCCATTTTCTTTGGCCTTGGCTACCTCGCGGGTTGTGGTCTGGTAGAAAGCTTCGTCGAAAAAGTGAGCCGCAAATTCAACTTTGAATTCGGCACCGCCCGCTTGTGGGGATCGCTTGGCTACGCCGCAGGGACATTTGTTGGCGGTATCTTCTTCAGCATCAACCCACACATTAACTTCTGGTGCGTATCGGTAATGGGGGTGTTATTCCTGTTGATTAACGTGTTGTTCAAAACCAACTCACCCGCCCCATCTTCTGTAAAAACGCGTTCTCCTGAACCCGATGCGCTGACCCGAAAGGATTTTCTCACTATCTTTAAAGATACGCAGTTCTGGTTTTTCGTTATCTTTGTCGTCGGTACCTGGTCGTTCTATAGCATCTACGATCAGCAGATGTTCCCGGTGTTTTACGCCAGCTTATTTGACGATCCCGAACTGGCACCACGCGTATACGGCTACCTCAACTCGGTACAGGTCTTTATGGAAGCCGTCGGTATGGCGCTGGTTCCATTCCTGATTAACCGCATCGGGCCTAAATCCGCATTGCTGCTGGGTGGCACAATCATGACCTGTCGAATCCTGGGTTCAGCACTGTTCACCGATATCTATATTATCTCCTTGATTAAAATGCTTCATGCGCTGGAAGTCCCACTGTTTGTTATTTCAGTGTTTAAATTCAGCGTAGCAAATTTTGATAAACGCCTGTCATCAACGATATATCTTATTGGCTTCAATATCGCCAGTTCCATTGGCATTATCGTGCTGTCACTGCCTGTCGGTAAGTTGTTTGATAAAGTGGGCTATCAGGAAATCTTCCTGATTATGGCCAGCATTGTGGTAATAACGCTAATATTTGGCTACTTCTCGTTGAGCAAAAAACATCATCAGCAGAAGATGGGAAATGAACTGGTGACAGAGTAGCGAAGTTTAAAATATATCGGACAGGGCCATTAGCCCTGTCGTATCCCCCAAAAGTAAGTACGAACTGTCGATTTACTCAGGCATGTTCCAGCCATTTGCGGAATATTTTCGCTCGCAGTATTCCCTGAAAATCAATCAGCCCAGAACAACCAAGCTTCTTGATCAGATTCTGCCTGGCCTGGTAAATCGTTTTCAAATGTAGATTTAACAAGGCGGATATCTCAAAAATAGTTCGACCTTCTCCTAACTGCATTAGAATATATTTATCTCGCGCAGTCAGCGAAATATTTAGTTCTGACTGATTGTCGTGTATACCGCCAGAACGAGTAATATCAATAATAAATTGTTTGAATGTGGCAACGCTAACATCTATTGGCAGTCTGTAAAGTGATAAATCATTGAGATATCTGTACAGATGACCATCAATCAGCAGTACCAGACGATGCGTTTTCAGATCGTAATTTTGCCTTTTTACCGCCTCAAAGTGATTGGCGGTGAAAAAAACCAGATGCGTCTTATCATCTTCGAAAACAATATCTGCAAGAATATTCTTTAGCCCTTGCCTGATAAAAATATCATCAATCCATAACTCTGCGTTTCCAGTGTGTTCCTGAACGATGTTCATCATTATGGCCTCAATGAAAAATCACAATTGTTCTAGAGAGGGTGCTATGTATAGTCTTAATCAAAAAAATGCTCAGCATGAGTGCTTTCAGCATATAACAAAGGTACTGTACATATTATATTAACATGAAGACTTTTTAGACGTCGTCAGCTGTGTAGCGCAGCACTATTTCCAGGGTTTTTCTGATAACATCTGCCTGGACAACGTCAACTGTTGATTCCAGAGAACTAATCAGGCTTAAAATGATGTTTTTATTATTAACATTATCACCTGCCAGAATTACATTTGTTACCGCCTGTCCCAATACCACAGACTCATCTGCTAATAGCTCACCTGCATTATGGAAGTAACTTGATAAAGCTTTATCCGTCATTACACTGTGGACATTAATTTCATGAAGCATGGTAACCTCGCTTGTATAGTCTGGAAGATTATCTTTAATGTAATTTAGGGTTTTTGCTGGCACTGAAAGCACTCTCATCTCTGGTTTTATCCGGTTTTCTACTTATCTTCCCCGGATTAATGTTTGTAAAATCATTGATAACGCTGTCAATTAATTGCTTGCGTGTGCCATCTATTTCACTGGCCTGCATAAGTCGCAATTGCTTAATCACTGCAGCTAACGAAACGTCTGTATGCATTCGCAAAATTTCTAGCACAGCCAAACCTGTAATTTCATGTTTCAGGCGTTCACTATCAGTTTTCTTCATAACTCCTTCACTACTTACCCCTATAAGTAAGGGGTTTATTTTATTCAAAAAGCAGACCAATTAACGCATTGTAATGTTTCTGTTCTTTCTCCCCGGATGCTTTTTCAAGACGACACAGAAGCTTGGTGCAAAGTGATTTGCGGTTCAGATTTCGTCCATCCTTGAGTATCTCAGTGACGATTTCTCCCAATGTTTCCTGTTGAGTTGGCAGATGCGCCTTCGCAAAGTAACGAGAAATCGCGCTTGCAGTATCAGTGCGAACGGTATGCTGCTGCATGTCATGCTCCTGTAACAAAATGCTGGTGAATATTAAGTTTTATAACAGTAGCAAAGTTGTACCAAAAATGTGTACAACGCGAACCATCAATTTTTATCAAAAAGTGCTAAATAAATATAATCAGTAACTTATATCAATATCAAACTACATAAAATCAAATCCAGTTGTACAATCCACTTCATTTAACGAATGAATTCGATCTTTTTAAGGGCCTTTGTTTGTAAAAATAAAGTTAGAATAATGTATTAAAATCAGGACATAAGATGGTTTGTTTGATACTGTCCATATCTCTTCCCTTCCCTTGATACCGGACTGTCCATGCTCACGACCATTATTTATCGTAGCCATCTACGTGATGACGCCCCCCTCAGAGCGCTTGAGGATATGGTGACAGCCGCAAATCTAAAAAACCGGCGATCCGATGTTACGGGAATTTTACTCTTTAATGGCCACCACTTTTTCCAACTGCTTGAAGGACCTGAGGAGCAGGTAAAAGAGATTTATCGTTGTATATGTAACGACCCACGGCACCACAATATCGTTGAGCTGATGTGTGATTACGCGCCTGCGAGAAGATTCGGAAAGGTGGGAATGGAGTTATTTGATTTACAAAAACATGAACGCAATGACGTCCTGCAAGCGGTACTTAACAAGGGAACATCAAAATTTCAGCTCACCTATGATGACCGGGCATTACAGTTTTTCCGCACATTTGTCCTTGCGACGGAAAAATCGAGTTATTTTGAAATACCTGCGCCTGATTACTGGAGTTTTATTGCCGACAACTCTTGTACTCTCCTGGATGGAAGCACACTCCAGCCCAATATCGATTTCAGCTTTGCTTTTCAACCCATTATCGATCCTATGTCGCAGCGCGTCATTGCTCTGGAAGCACTTATTCGTGGTAGAGACGGTGAAACGCCCGCAACTTATTTTGGCAACTTAAATCCTGAAGAACTGTATACCGCGGATCTGCAGAGCAAAAAGACTGCTTTTGCAATGGCAAGCGCGCTGGGACTTAACGACAAAATGCTGTCAGTCAATCTGCTCCCCATGACCCTGGTAAACAAACCCGATGCAGTCAGCTTTCTGATAAACGAAATCGCGGCGCACGGACTGGTGCCTGAACAAATCATTGTAGAGTTTACCGAAAGCGAAGTTATATCGCGCTTTGATACGTTCGCGCAGGCCGTAAAGTCACTCAAGGCTGCGGGGATCTGTGTGGCGATAGATCATTTTGGGGCAGGTTTTGCCGGGCTTCAGCTTCTGTCTCGTTTTCAACCCGACCGAATTAAGATAAGCCGCGAGCTGATCACGGATGTGCATAAAAGTGGACCAAGACAGGCCATCATTCAGGCAATTATCAAATGTTGCACTTCACTGGAAATCATGATTTCCGCAGTCGGCGTTGAAAAACCTGAAGAGTGGATGTGGCTTGAGTCCGCAGGTATTGAGATCTTCCAGGGTAACCTTTTTGCACAAGCCTGCCTGAATGGTATTCCGTCTGTTGCATGGCCAGAGAAAAATGATTTCTCAGCGTCAAAATAACTAACGCATTGTTATAAATAAACAATCACCACAACCGCCCTCATGCTGAACATAAAAATTCAGCATTTACTCCCTGCGTGATAGTAAAGTAAATCTTAATTTTGCTAGAATCCTCTGTATGTTTTGTACAATTTGATGCATGTTGTACAAAGTAACAGGAACCGCATATCGGTGACGGAGAATCAGGGGTGCCCGGGGGAACTATGGCTTATTACAGCATTGGGGATGTCGCAGAACGTTGCGGGATAAATCCTGTCACCCTTCGGGCATGGCAACGACGTTACGGTTTACTCAAACCTCAACGCAGTGAAGGTGGCCACCGACTCTTTGATGAAGAAGATATTCAGCGTATTGAAGAAATAAAACGTTGGATTAGCAATGGCATACCTGTTGGGAAAGTTAAGGCATTGCTGGAAACCAGTACCCGTCAAGCTGACGACGACTGGAATCAATTACAAGAAGAGATGATGAGCATTCTTCGCATGGCGCATCCGCCGAAGCTGCGAGCCAAAATTACCGCACTCGGTCGCGTTCACCCCGTAGATGCGCTGATCGATCACGTTTATCTTCCCGTACGTCAACGGCTGATACTTGACCATAATACATCCCGCATAATGAACAGCATGCTTGATGGCGCATTGATTGAATATGTTGCCACACTGCTGTCTGAAACGCGGCGCAAGTCAGGAAAGGATGCCCTCCTGATGGCCTGGGATGTTGAAGACAGAACCCGTCTGTGGCTCGAAGCCTGGCGCTTATCGCAATCTGGTTGGCATATTGCCGTTCTGGCTGAACCCATTGAATCGCCAAGACCTGAACTTTTCCCTGGGCAAACCCTTTTTGTCTGGACCGGTATTACGCCAACCCGCAGACAAAATGAACTGCTCCAACACTGGAATGAACAAGGTTATAAGGTCATTTTCCACAGCCCGTAACCTACACGTAATACGTGTAAGATAAATCATACAACTCTCATTTTTTGGCTGGTTATTTTGAGTACCCCCCAAGGAATATGTTGCCCTCTATCCTCCTGACTTAACCCCGGCCATAGCATAAAAATAAAACAATATACTAACCCATTGGTATTATTTTTTTGCAGACGACATCACCTTTTTCCTAAGTAAAATTCATTAGATCAACTGGCGTACGTCTAATACTTATTCTAGGGTTAAATTATGTCTTCTTATGCCACATTATTGTTTTTCTAAAGTAATAAATGTGGTTATTTGAAAAAGGTAAAGGATATGGCTCTAGTCTTAGACAAACGCTTAATTCTTTGTTGCTGCGCCTTTTCCATTATTTCTGTGGCAAATGCAGCAACCGTTAACGGAACATTTCAGGTGCTGATGACGATTCAAAAGGCCTGTACCGTAACTGCCGGTTCGGCTTCAAATATTACACTTGGTCCGGTGAATACCACGGCGACAAATACCAGTGCAAGCAACACTATTTCAATTAATTGCTCAAAAACCACGCCCTACTTTATCGGTCTGGCACCGTCGGCTGCCAATGGAGGGACGACAACAGGATCTGGCGCCATGTCCTCCGTAGCTAACGCTGCCACCAATACCGACAAAGTGCCCTATCAGCTAAATCGTACATCAGCAACAGGTCCGGTGTGGGGGAATACCGCCACCGACACCGCACCTGGAAATGGGGTAGCGGCGACGGGTACAGGTCTGGCGCAAACGTATACTGTTTATGCCACCGCACCGAGCGCCAACTTCACTCCTGACGACTATGCCGACACGGTAACGGTTAACGTTAACTACTAACTTCAGGAAGCCATATGAGAGTAAAACTGCCTGTAAAGCAGTGTGCCTGCGCATGCCTGCTAGGGATGGTTGCGAGCGTCAATCTTGCCACCGCCAGCGGACTGCAAATAGCCCCGGTCACGTTAACGTTGCAAGCGACGCAAAATGCCGATGGTATCTGGCTGAGTAACGCGGGTGAAAATGTGCTCAATGCCCAGGTTCGGGTTTTTCGCTGGAGTCAAAGCGCTTATGACGACAAACTCTCCCCCTCTCAGGGGCTGGTGATTAGCCCGCCGATGTTAGCATTGGCCCCTGGAGAACGACAGCTGATACGCGTTATTCGTACAAGCCCTCCCTCGGCACATGCCGAAGACGCTTATCGTTTGTCGATAGATGAGTTACCGCCTGCAAAAGTAGAAAAAAACAAGCTTCAGTTTGTGCTGCATTATTCTGTTCCCGTTTTCATTCAACCAACATCAGCGGCACAAACGCAGGCAAAACTGCAATGGAAATTACAGCAACTGGATGGCAAAAAATTTATTGAAGTCAGTAATCAGGGAAATGGGCATGCACAGTTATCTGCTGCAACATTTATAAGCCCTGACGGTACTAAAAAAGTCATTACACCCGGACTATTAGGCTACGTTTTACCCGGATCAACAATGCGCTGGATAGTTTCCCCGTCAGCCAGGAATAATCATTACGGCGGGAAAGTTGAAGTCACAATCAATGGCCAAAAAACAGTACAAGATCTGTAACAGATCCTGGCTTCTGGTGAAATATTGCTTTCTCAATGGAGTATTAATATCGGGAATGGTTTGCGCACAAACGCTGAATAATAACCAGAACGAAAATGATGTTATTAATAGCGCCTCGCAGATTACGGGAGTCGATTTGTATCTCGACGTCACCTTAAATGGGAATCCCGTTGGGCTGGTACATTTTGGCTACGATAATGGAAAGCTTTATGCAGGAGCAGATACTCTGCGTAAAATGGGCTTTCGCTTTGCTCCAGACGCCACTAACGCCGTCTGCCTGAACGATATCCCCCAGCTAACCATTGACTACAACGTTCAGTTGCAAACGCTCTCGCTTACTGCGCCGCTCAGTTCACTCGATCTTGCGACCACGCAGCTTAACTCGCCCACCGAAACCGCGCCAACGGCAACAACATCACGCGGGGCGCTGCTCAATTATGATATCTATACGCAACAGGGGGATGAAAGCGCAATCAATACCTTCAGCGAAATTCGCGCCTTCAATGCGACCGGCGTGCTCAGCAACACTCAGTTGACGCAGTACTCTACCGAGGAATATGCCGATAACAGCGTTGAGCGCCTCGACACCAGCTGGCGTACGTCATTTCCTGATTCGATGTTGGCGTTAACCGTGGGCGATACCCTGACTAGTTCACTCATCTGGTCCCGACCGACGCGAATCGGCGGCATTCAGATAGGCACCGATTTTGGGTTACAGCCCTATATGCCAACCACCCCGCTTCCAGCATATCTGGGATCCGCGACGTTACCGTCAAACGTTGAGCTGTACGTCGACGGCGTCAGGTACTACAACGGAGAAGTCCCCGCAGGTAGCTTTCAGATCAACACAATGCCTAACATCAGCGGCGCGGGAACGGGTCAGGTGATGATGACAGATGCGTTGGGCAGAACGAGCGTACAAAATTTCTCGTTCTACAACGATCAGCAACTCCTGCGGGAAGGATTAACCGCCTGGTCGGCAGAATTAGGCACGGTACGCGAAAATTATGGTTACTCCTCTTTTGATTATGCCAGCGCACCAGTATTGAGCGCTACGTGGCGTCGCGGGTTTAGCAATACGTTCACCGCCGGGACTCACGCGGAAACCAGCGATGGACTGATTAACGCGGGCTTCAGTAACGACTGGATCCCAGGAACCCGCAGCGGCACGTTTTCGACCTCACTTGCCGCAAGTACCGACTCAGGAAAGAACGGGTTTTTGTATAGTTTTGGTTACCGTTGGTCCGGCGAACGGTTTAATTTCAGTACCAGTACCACGGCAACTTCCGGCGATTATCGCGATGTCGCCACCCATTACGGTGAGCCGCCCCCCACGCTTAACAGCAACACGGTTATTGGTTATTCGCTGGAAGCAGCTGGAAATGTCAGCCTGAGCTATTTGCAGTTTCGATATCCACACGAAAATGCGGTGCGCTACGCCAATGCCAGCTGGTTTAAATCTCTCACCGACAACATCTCACTCAATGCCGGATTCAACCAGAACATTGACGACAACCGCGATCGCAGTCTCTATTTGATGGTGACCATCACGACCGACAACAATCTGAGCGCCAGCAGCACCCTACAACGTACCAACGACGAAACCGGTTACCAGCTCAACGCCAGCCTGACGCCCCCTGCCGACGGCGGCTGGGGCTGGAATCTGGCTGCCAGTCAGCAGGCTTCCCGGCAAAGTGGCCAGGGCGAAGTGGGATATCTGGGACGTTATGGTAAAGCGTACGCGGGATTCAGCCGTTTACCGGATAACCATTACGGTTATGCAGGCGCAACCGGATCGCTGGTGACCATGGGAGGCGGCCTGTTTGCAGCAAGAGAAATCAATAATGGTTTTGCCGTCGTCTCAACTGACGGCGTGCCTGATGTTCCGGTCAAATTGCAAAATAACCTGATTGGTCGCAGCGATGACCAGGGACTACTGCTGGTCACACCGCTTAACAGTTATCAAAAAAACCTGATCAGTATTGACCCGATGGATCTCCCTGCCAATATGCGGATCGCACGCGTTGAGACGAATGCCACGCCAGCCGATCGTTCCGGTACTTTGGTTAGCTTTGGCATCACCCCCGTCCGCGCTGCGCAGATTATCCTCGTCGATAATCAGGGTAAGCCAATTCCTGAAGGCAGCATGGCTTACGCCATCAACGGAAAAGGACAATCGTCTGTCGTTGGCTTTGATGGAATGACATGGTTCGACACTCTTGAGCAGCACAACACGCTGCGCGTTGATATGGACACCGGTAGTTGTCGCGTGCAATTTGACTATCCCGCGTCAGCAAAGGGGATTGTGCAAATAGGTCCACTGGTTTGTCGCCCACACTAACAGGAGTGCGCTCATGAGGTTAAGACATCTGCTACTCATCGCTGCCGTACTTTTTTGTCCGGCAATTAGCCATGCGGTAACCTGTTCGGTGAGCAATGTGCAAGCCATAAATTTAGGTTCGGTCAATCCACTGTCTGCGACAGGCGCAACGTCATCAATGACGTTCAGTTACACTTGCACCAAAGAGCTTGGTGACGTGCTGGCAGGGATCAATCTCTGTTTTAATATTGGCGCCTCGGCCGTCAGTGGCCAGGTGACACCGCGAAATATGTCGTTAAGCGGAAACCCCGCCAGAACGCTGGCATACCAGCTTTACCAGGATCCCGGACACAGCAAAATTTGGGGGAGCCAATACCTGACCGGAACCACTTTTCCGATGGTACAGCTTAACCTGCTGAATCTGACGCCAGTGACGGGTTCACTCACGGTATCGGCGCAGATCGTCACGCCACAAACGGCAGCCGTCCCCGGAAATTATCAGGATAGCTATACGACGGCAACAGCCCTTGTCACCCTTAATCCTGGATTGCTTTTCCCACCGACCACCTGTGGTGATACCGTTGCCGCCAGGTTTCCTTTCACCGTCACAGCTGCTGTCAGCAAACAGTGTAATATCACCTCCGCGACTAACATCAGCTTTGCTCCCACCAGCGGAACGGGTCGTAATCTCACGGCGTCAAATAACGTAGGCGTAGCCTGCTCTAATAACACCCCTTACACCATCGGACTTCAACCCTCCAACGGCAATACGGCAGGCAGCGGCGTGATGGCAGGCACGGGGTCAAATACGGATAAAGTCCCCTACCAGCTTAGTTCGACGCCAGGTCCTTCCGGTACGATCTGGGGCAATACTGCGCTTAATACCGTTGCGGGCAACGGCACCGGGACAACGACTACCTACCTACCCGGTTTACGCCACCGTTCCCAGCGCGAACTACACGCCAGACAACTATGCCGATACTGTCACCATCGCCGTGACCTACTGACGCCCAGCTTAACAGCAATAAAGCAAACACATTTTATTATCATATTATTTACTTTTAGAGGTGCGTCATAAATCTGACAAATTGCGATTTTTACAATTTATGCATATTAAACTACACAAACCGCAAAACAACCGCGATGATAGCCAAAACAAAGAATAACTATTCACCACCAAGCCAAAGCCCACACTACTCATACCGATAATCCGTGTTAGCCAGGCAGGCTGTTCTATGAAAAAAATGTTAAATTTAGGTTTATATGGTGAGATTCACTGTATACCACGGCCAAATTAAGAACATATTACTTTTATAACTAAGGTTTATCATGGATAAGTTATCTTACGCTTCAGATAGCAGCACATCTGCCTGGAATACCTACCTGCAACAAATCGAGCGTGTGGCCCCTTACCTGGGCGAACTTTCCCATTGGGTGGATACCCTGCGCCACCCAAAACGCGCGCTGATTGTCGATATCCCGGTGCAGATGGATGACGGCACTATCCGTCATTTTGAAGGGTATCGCGTGCAACATAACCTCTCCCGCGGTCCGGGCAAAGGCGGTGTGCGTTATCATCCTGATGTTGATCTTAATGAAGTGATGGCCCTGTCTGCATGGATGACCATCAAATGCGCAGCGTTGAACCTGCCGTACGGCGGCGCTAAAGGCGGTGTGCGCGTCGATCCGTTCTCACTTTCTGAAGGTGAACTGGAGCGTTTAACCCGCCGTTATACCAGCGAAATCGGCATTATCATTGGGCCGCAGAAAGACATTCCTGCGCCGGATGTAGGTACTAACGGAAAAGTCATGGCCTGGATGATGGATACCTACTCCATGAACCACGGCACCACCGTGACCAGTGTGGTCACCGGTAAACCTATTCACCTCGGCGGCTCGTTAGGCCGTGATAAAGCCACCGGTCGCGGCGTTTTCGTCAGCGGTCTGGAAGTCGCGCGTCGTGCGAACATTGAAGTTGAAGGCGCTCGCGTGGCGGTACAAGGTTTCGGTAACGTCGGCAGCGAAGCCGCCCGCCTGTTCGCCGCAGCGGGTGCGCGTGTCGTCGCTATTCAGGATCACACCGCAACGCTGTTTAACTCCACGGGTATCGACATGACCGCGCTGTCTGCCTGGCAGTTAGAGCACAAACAGATTGCCGGTTTCCCGGGCGCTGAAACCATCGCCAGCGAAGCCTTCTGGAGCGTGGAGATGGATATCCTGATCCCTGCCGCGCTGGAAGGACAGATTACCCGTCAGCGTGCAGAAATGCTGACCTGCAAACTGGTACTTGAGGGCGCTAACGGCCCGACTTACCCGGATGCCGATGATATGCTGGCAAGCCGCGGTATCATCGTGGTACCTGACGTCGTATGTAATGCAGGCGGCGTAACCGTCAGCTACTTCGAATGGGTCCAGGACATGGCAAGCTTCTTCTGGAGTGAAGAAGAGATCAATAATCGCATGGACAAAATCATGACTGATGCAATGGTGCACGTATGGGAAAAAGCAGCTGAGAAATCCTGCTCCCTGCGTACCGCAGCCTACATTGTTGCCTGCGAACGCATTCTGCTGGCACGTAAAGATCGCGGAATTTATCCGGGCTAATACCGATAATTTTCCCTCGCATAAACCACCTGCCTGGCAGGTGGTTTTTTTTAGCAAAATCCTGCACGTAGTCTTTCCCCATTAAATACTGCCCGATCTCTCATTTTCGCTGTTTTATGCACCACTACGTTTCAATATGGAACGTTATAAAATGATGGCGTTCCGTATTGAAACGCCCTTCACAGCAATTTTCTTTTGCGTACCCGTGTGCAAAATTACCTTATCGGCAGCGAGCGGTCGCCGTGACGTTGAACCAACCGATACCCTACATCAGATGCCTGCCCGAATTTGGCAGCCATCCAGGACTGTCTGCGGAGCATAAATAATGAAAAAATTGATCAACCGTGTTGAAGACGTACTGAATGAACAACTCGCCGGACTGGCGAAAGCGTATCCTTCCCTGGCACTGCATCAGGATCCTGTATATGTCACCCGCGCAGATGCGCCGGTGATGGGCAAAGTGGCTCTGCTTTCCGGTGGCGGCAGCGGACACGAACCTATGCACTGCGGCTACATTGGTCAGGGCATGCTCTCTGGCGCCTGTCCAGGTGAGATTTTTACCTCACCCACGCCGGATAAAATGTTCGAATGCGCCATGCAAATTGACGGTGGCGAAGGCGTGCTGCTGATAATCAAAAATTACACCGGCGACATTCTTAATTTCGAAACCGCCACCGAGCTGCTGCATGAAAGCGGTGTCAAAGTCACCACCATGGTGGTGGATGACGACGTGGCGGTGAAAGACAGTTTGTATACCGCCGGTCGACGTGGCGTGGCGAATACCGTATTGATCGAAAAACTGGTCGGCGCGGCCGCCGAACGCGGTGATTCGCTGGAAGCCTGTGCGGCGTTGGGCCGTAAGCTGAATAACCAGGGCCACTCCATTGGCATAGCCATTGGCGCCTGTACCGTTCCAGCCGCTGGACAACCGTCGTTCACGCTGCAGGATAACGAAATGGAGTTTGGCGTAGGTATCCACGGGGAACCCGGCATTGACCGTCGCCCCTTCACCTCTCTCGATCAGACCGTTGATGAAATGTTCGATACCCTGCTGGAAAACGGTAACTACAGCCGTACACTCCGCCACTGGGACAACGTCCAGGGCGCGTGGCAGGAAGGTAAAGAAAGCAAGCGTGCGTTACAAAGTGGCGATCGCGTTATTGCGCTGGTCAATAATCTCGGCGCGACGCCGTTGTCTGAACTCTTCGGCGTGTATAACCGCCTGGAAAGCCGTTGTCAGGATGCAGGCATCGTCATTGAGCGCAACCTGATCGGTTCTTACTGTACCTCTCTGGATATGACCGGTTTCTCGATCACCTTGTTACAGGTAGATGACGAAACGCTGAGCTTATGGGATGCACCGGTTCACACCCCTGCCCTCAACTGGGGTAAATAAGGAGATTCATGATGTCCCTCAACAGAACGCAAATTGTTAACTGGCTCTATCGTTGCGGCGAGATCTTCACCACAGAAAGTGATTTTCTCACCGGGCTTGACCGGGAGATCGGCGATGCCGACCACGGTCTGAACATGCATCGTGGTTTCAGCAAAGTCGTTGAAAAGCTGCCGTCCATCGCAGACAAAGACATCGGCTTTATTTTGAAAAACACCGGTATGGTGCTGCTCTCAAGCGTCGGCGGGGCCAGTGGGCCGCTGTTTGGCACCTTTTTTATTCGCGCCGCCCAGGTGACTCAGGCTCATCAAAGCCTGACGCTTGAAGAGCTGTATCAAATGATGCGTGATGGCGCAGAAGGTGTGATTAGCCGCGGTAAGGCTGAACCTGGCGACAAAACCATGTGCGACGTCTGGCTACCGGTTGTCGAATCCTTACGTCAGTCCTGCGAGCAAAAGTTAAGCGTACAGACAGCGCTGGAAGCGGCAAGCCAGCAAGCGGAAGCCGCAGCGCAAAGCACCATCACCATGCAGGCTCGCAAAGGCCGTGCCAGCTATCTTGGTGAGCGCAGTATTGGGCATCAGGATCCCGGCGCAACGTCGGTCATGTTTATGATGCAAATGCTAGCTCAGGCGTCCAGAGAGTAAGGATAAAACGATGGTAAACCTGGTTATTGTTTCTCACAGCGCCCAACTGGGCGAAGGCGTCGGTGCGCTGGCCCGGCAGATGTTAATGGGCGGTGATTGCAAAATCGCCATTGCCGCAGGCATTGATGATCCTGAGAATCCGATTGGCACCGATCCGATCAAGGTGATGGAAGCCATCGAGTCCGTGGCCGATACGGACCACGTGCTGGTGATGATGGATATCGGTAGTGCATTACTGAGTGCGGAAACCGCGCTGGAACTGCTCGACCCTGGCATTGCCGCCAAAGTGCGTTTGTGCGCAGCACCACTGGTTGAAGGCACACTGGCCGCGACGGTTAGCGCCGCCGCGGGTGCTGATATCGATCGGGTCATCCGTGATGCCATGAACGCCCTCGACGCCAAATGTGAGCAACTGGGTTTACCTTCGCCATCCGCAGCGAAACCCGCATCTGCTGCACTGTCTCCCGATGCAGATGCCCGTTCTGTTGCCATTGTGGTGAAAAACCCTAACGGCATCCACGTTCGCCCGGCTTCGCGGCTGGTTTCCGCGTTGTCTGGTTTTAACGCCGACATGTGGCTGGAGAAAAACGGCAAGTGTGTGGTTCCTGATAGCCTGAATCAGATAGCTCTGCTGCAGGTACGCTGTAATGACACGCTGCGCCTGATTGCCAAAGGCGAACAGGCAGAGGATGCGCTGGCCGCATTTAAACAGCTGGCAGCAGAGAATTTTGGTGAATCGCTCGAGTCCGCTAATGCTGATAACAAGGCAACTCAGGCTCCCTCAAAAGTCACGGGGACGGCATTCTGTTACATGCCGTTCTCGCCCGAGGTAAACCCGCAGCCAGCCGCATCACTCCAGGCTGAGCAACAGCGATTACAGACCGCCATCCAAAGTACGCTGAACGATCTGAGCGAACTCACTGCACTTGCTGAAGAACGATATTCCGCAGATATCGCCGCCATCTTCTCCGGTCACCATACGCTGTTGGACGATCCTGAACTGTTTGAAATGGCCTGCGATGTAATGCGCGAAAAGCAGTGCAGCGCCGCCTGGGCCTGGCATCAGGTGCTGAGCGATCTCAGCCAGCAGTATTTACAGCTCGATGATCCTTATCTGCAGGCGCGATACATTGATATTGAAGATTTGCTGTCCCGTTCACTGCAGCATTTGACGGGAGAGAGCGCACAAATTCCCGCGTTCTTGCGCCCCACTATCCTGGTCGCTGATGTCATTTATCCGTCTACGGTACTGCAACTCGATCCGAAGACCATCAAAGGTATCTGCCTGCGGGACGGCAGCGAAGCCTCACATCCGGCGATTATCGCTCGTGAAATGGGCCTGTGCTGGATGTGTCAGCAAGGCGCGGCTCTCGATAGCATCAAGATGGGCGATACTCTGACCATTGACTGTGTCACACAGCGGATAACCCGCGCAAACTGATTCCGAAGCACACCCTTTCCAACAAAGGGTGTGCTTCTTCTCTATTCACGCCGGGAAATGTCTGTTTATTCGCAAAATGGGGAGCCGATCACGCGCAACGGTCATTCCTGAACTAAGGTTTTCTCATGGTAAATGCCGCTACTTCGGCACGCCGCTAAGGAGATTAACCGATGATAACGCCAGCAACTCGCCATCCTGGCCTGCTCTCTGTTGCAATAAAACTGACGCTCGCAAGCACCTTTTTTGCCCTTTCCTCTTTTACTGTCAACGCCGAGGACGCACCAGCCGCTACGCCTGCGCCGCCTGATATTCTGCTTGGCCCCCTGTTTAACGATGTACAAACAGCCAAACTGTTTCCTGACCAGAAAACCTTTGCGGACGCGGTGCCAAACAGCGATCCATTAATGATCCTTGCCGATTATCGGATGCAGAAAAATCAGTCCGGATTCGACTTACGTCATTTTGTCGAGGTGAATTTTACGTTGCCGAAAGACGGCGAGAAATACGTGCCCCCTGCCGGGCAATCATTACGCGAACATATTGACGGACTGTGGCCAGTACTCACTCGTTCGACCACCGACGCTGAAAAATGGGATTCGCTGCTGCCGCTCCCGGAACCGTATGTGGTACCTGGCGGGCGTTTTCGCGAAATATATTATTGGGACAGCTATTTCACCATGCTGGGGCTTGCCGAGAGCAATCACTGGGATAAGGTCTCGGACATGGTGGCAAACTTCGCTTACGAGATTGATTCCTGGGGACACATTCCTAACGGCAACCGCACCTACTACCTGAGTCGTTCGCAACCGCCGTTCTTTGCCTTTATGGTTGAACTACTGGCGCAGCACGACGGGAATGACGCGCTGAAAAAATACCTCCCACAGATGCTCAAAGAGTACAGCTACTGGATGGAAGGCGTCGAAACACTCCAGCCCGGTCAGCAAAATAAGCGCATAGTTAAACTGGATGACGGCACCATTTTGAACCGCTACTGGGATGAGCGCGATTCGCCTCGGCCAGAGTCGTGGGTAGAGGATATCGCCACCGCTAAAAGCAACCCGAACCGCCCGGCCACAGAAATCTACCGCGACCTGCGTTCAGCAGCCGCGTCCGGCTGGGATTTTAGTTCCCGCTGGATGGACAATCCTAATCAGCTGGGCACTCTGCGCACCACCAGCATCGTTCCGGTCGATCTCAATGCGCTGATGTACAAAATGGAAAAAATGATCTCCCTCGCCAGCAAGGCTGCTGGTGATGATGCCAAAGCGGCGCAGTACGATGGCTTCGCTAATGCCCGACAAAAAGGGATCGAGAAGTACCTGTGGAACGACAAAGAAGGCTGGTATGCCGACTACGATCTGAAAAGCCACAAAGTACGCAACCAGCTCACGGCTGCCGCCCTGTTCCCGCTATATGTCAATGCAGCGGCAAAAGATCGCGCCAGTAAAGTCGCCACGGCCACCCAGGCACATCTGCTGCAACCGGGCGGCCTTGCTACCACGTCGGTGAAAAGCGGCCAGCAGTGGGATGCTCCCAATGGCTGGGCCCCGCTCCAGTGGGTAGCAGCATCCGGGTTACAGAATTACGGTCAGGATACTGTCGCCATGGACGTGACCTGGCGATTCCTCACCAATGTTCAACACACCTACGATCGCGAGAAAAAGCTGGTTGAGAAGTATGACGTGAGCACCACTGGAACCGGCGGTGGCGGCGGTGAGTATCCGTTGCAGGATGGTTTCGGCTGGACCAACGGCGTAACGCTGAAAATGCTCGACCTGATTTGCGCCAAAGAAAAGCCCTGTGACAACGTACCCGCATCACGACCTACCCCGGCAAGTACTGCGCCAGTCGAGTCTAAAAAACAGACTCAACCGACGCCATAACATCATAGCCTGAGCCGTTTCACTTCCTGAATCCGCGCTTCGTCGCGGATTTTTCTTTCTTATATTTCCCCCTTCCAGCTGTCTCTATGGCCTCTAGCCCTTATGGGGTATCCGGGGTTTTCATCCGTGAGAAATTGATTCTGAACATGTTTTTATTCGCTGTATATGTAAATATATAGCGATTTTGTAACCTTCAGGATAACAATAATGCCACTGACAAGACGGATGTTTGCCCAACTCGTGGCATCTGCACTGCTGCTACGCCATCTTCCCGCGTTTGCTCAAACCTCGCTGACTGTGGCCATTGGAGACTCTCCGAAGCCAGAAACGACCCAACGCGTGGTCAGCGCGGGCGCGCCTGCTGACATGCTGCTGCTGGCCGTCGCACCGGAAAAACTGGTGGGGCTTTCCTCCTTTGATTTCTCTCGCCAGACCGCCATCCCGTTTAACGATAACATTCGGACTTTGCCGAAACTCGGCAGGCTGGCGGGGCGCGCCAGCACGCTCTCGCTTGAAGCACTCCTGGCGCTTAAACCTGACCTGGTTATTGACTGCGGTAATGCCGATGAAACCTGGCTTTCTCAGGCCAGACAAGTGAGCGCACAAACACAGATTCCCTGGCTGCTGATTAACGGCGAATTGCGCCATACCCCAGAACAGTTTCGCGCAGTCGGTGAAGTATTGGGCGTCGTCTCGCGAACCGCAATGCAGGCCGCGCTGGCCCGTCGATTTATCGATGATGCAATAGCTTTCTCGCATTCACCCGCGGCGAATCTGCGTTTTTATGCCGCGCGCGGTGCCAGAGGACTGGAGACTGGTTTACAAGGTTCTCTGCATACCGAAGCAGCAGAACTACTGGGGTTGCACAATGTGGCGCACATCCCCGGACGACAGGGGCTCACACAGGTCTCAATGGAAAATCTGCTCAGCTGGCAGCCGGATATTATCCTGGTGCAGGATGCGGTGACAGCGCAGTTCCTACGAGAAGATCCGGTCTGGCAAGGGGTCAAAGCGGTTGCTGACCGGCGCATTCTGTTTCTCAGCGGTCTGCCGTTTGGCTGGCTGGATGCACCTCCTGGCATCAACCGTTTACTGGGGTTACGCCGCCTGCACGCCTGGCTTGATCCACAGGTTGAAGCGAGCTTTAAAACCGATATGCAGCGCTACAGTGAATTGTTCTGGCACACCACGCTAAGCGACGCACAGTATCAAAGGTTGGTGGCAGTCTGATGAAAACATCAACCCTCGGTTTTCTGATGATTGCTGCGGTGGTGCTTTGCGCGAGCGTCGCCGCGGTATCAGGCGCGTATCGCCTGGATGCACAACAGGTTTTGAATCTCGTGGCCGGTGCAGATGGCGTTCCAATGCAGGACAAAATCGTCTTCTGGCAAATCCGCCTGCCACGCATACTGGCTGCATTGCTGCTCGGCGCGGCGCTGGCGGGCGCAGGAACCACCTATCAGGGCATGTTCCGCAACCCGCTGGTCTCGCCGGATATTCTCGGAGTGGCGGCGGGTGCGGGTTTAGGTGCCTGTTTAGCAATCCTGTTAGGTTTACCGATCCTGTTTATTCAGCTGTATGCGTTCATAGGCGGTTTATTCGTGGTCGCCGGTGTCTGGTTAATTACCCGGCGAGTCAAGCGACACGACCCGGTGTTAACACTGGTGCTGGTCGGGATTGCGCTGGGCACGGTATGCGGCGCGGGAATTTCACTCATCAAAACGCTGGCCGACCCGTATACCCAACTCCCCTCTATCACTTTCTGGCTGCTTGGCGGTTTATCGACGATCACGCCGCACGACCTGTGGTTCTCGGCACCGCTGATCTTCGCAGGACTGGTCCCGCTATTGCTGCTGCGCTGGCGCATGAACCTGCTCACCCTGTCGGATGATGAAGCACGATCGCTTGGGATCAACGTCTCGCGATTGCGGCTGGGACTGATCGTCTGCGCAACGCTAATCACCGCCTGTACCGTTGCCATCGCGGGCATTATCGGCTGGATTGGGCTGGTTGTACCGCACATCGGCAGACTCCTCAGTGGCAATAACCACCAGCAGTTGCTGCCAGTTTCCATGGGGATCGGCGCCATTTTGCTGCTGCTCACCGATACTCTTGCCCGCACGCTGAGCAGCACAGAAATCCCGCTGGGGATCCTGACGGCATTTATTGGCGCACCGTTCTTTTTGCTGCTTTTGCTACGGGGAAATCGCCCATGACGCTTCTGACCGTTCGCCATGCGTCGTTGGGATACCACAGTCACCAGCCCGTGTTACGCGATGTCTCATTTCAGGTTTCGCCCGGCTCCGTCTGTTGTCTGATTGGGGCCAACGGCAGTGGAAAAACCACCCTGATGCGCACCATTCTCGGCGTTCTTCCGCCGCTTCACGGTGACATTCTGCTTGATGGCGTCGCCATAAATCATCTCAGCGATCGGCAACGCGCCGCCGCTATCGCCTGGGTTCCTCAGGCACATGACGGCGCGTTTGCCTTCACTGCGCTGGACATGGTGATGATGGGGCTGGCCCCGCAACTGGCGGCATTTGCGGTTCCCGGCGCTAAAGAGCGTGAAAATGCGCACCAGCAGATGACGATGCTGGGAATCTCTCACCTGGCGCCCCGACGCTGGAACACGCTGAGCGGCGGAGAGCGGCAACTGGTGTTAATTGCCCGCGCGCTGGCGCAGCGTCCGCGTCTTTTGTTGCTGGATGAACCCGCTTCCAGCCTGGATTTTGGGCATCAGATCCGTCTGCTCGACACGCTAGTGACGCTGAAAAACTCGGGTATGGCCCTGCTGATGTCGACCCATCATCCGTTGCACGCCCGGGCAATCGCCGACAGCGTGGTACGCGTTGAACCGAACGGTGCAGTGTCGCAGGGGCTTCCTGAACATCAGCTCGCCACCGATCGTCTGGCAGCGCTGTATCGCGTTACACCGTCACAAATCACCCATCACCTCTTTGGCTCACATAACTAAGGAATAATAATGCTCATTGACGACATTGATTTTGCCGATCTTTACCGTAAACAGTTACAGCTGGCGAACAGAACCGAGAAAAAGCCGGAGCACTGGGATAAACGTGCGGAAAAAATGGCGGAAAATTGCGCCTCATTAACCGACAGCTATCTGCTGCAACTGCTGGGGAAAATCGACCTGAAAGGGGCGGAGTCGCTGTTTGATATGGGCTGCGGTCCCGGTACGGTTTCGCTGGCGTTGGCTAAAAAGATGCCAATAATTTACGGCGTAGATTACAGCCAGGGCATGCTTAGCGTAGCTGCCCGCCGCGCTGCGCAAATGAACGCCCGTCACGTGCAGTGGGTGCAGCGGGCCTGGGAGGAACACTGGGATGATTTACCCCAGTGCGATATCGCCGTCGCTTCGCGCTCTACGCTGGTTGCCGATATGCGCCAGGCGATGACCAAACTGAATAATCAGGCCCGACTGCGGGTTTACACCACTCATCTCGTCAGTTCATCTTTCGTTTCCCCCACCATTCAGCGTGCACTGGGCCGCGAAGTGATTGAGCTTCCCAACTATATCTATGCGCTTAATGTCCTGTATCAGATGGGGATCCACGCGCATGTTGATTTTATCCGCGGACCCAACTGCCAGCAGGACAACAGCACCTGGACGCGTTTTCTGGAAAACGTGCGCTGGAGTATGGGTGAACTGAGCGCCGACGAGGTCGAACGTCTGGAAACCTGGTATCAACAGCAGGATCCACGCACGATTGCCCCCGCCAGCCGTGACTGGGCGCTTATCTGGTGGGACAGCGTGCCGCGGGAGGCGCTGCGATGATCTACTTTTCGCAGGCGCAAACCGACGCGCTGCTGCTGGAAGATATTCAGGGCGGCGACCTGACTACCCGCGCGTTGGGTATTGGCGCACAGCCGGGCGTTATGGAATTTTACCATCGCCAGGGCGGATGCGTTAGTGGCACCGCCGTTGCCAGACAAATGCTCACCTCATTAGGGCTGACCGTCAGCGACATGGTGGCCGATGGTGAACAGGTAAGTGCAGGACAACGATTGATTTGCGCACATGGGAATGCGGCGGCGCTGCACCAGGGCTGGAAAGCGGTACAAAATGTCCTGGAGTGGTGCTGCGGGGTTTCGGGCTATCTTGAGAGCATGTTGAGCCAACTGCGCCAACGCTATCCTGATGGGCAGATTGCCTGCACCCGCAAAGCCATTCCCGGCACGCGTTTGTTGGCGACTCAAGCAATACTCGCCGCGGGAGGCATTATCCATCGCGGAGGATGCGCCGAAACGGTACTGCTGTTTGCTAATCACCGCCATTTTCTTACCAATCCAAACGACTGGACAGGCGCGATTGCGCGCTTACGCAGCCATGCGCCAGAAAAAAAGATTGTGGTTGAAGCAGATACGCCAAATGAGGCATTAGCCGCGCTACGCGCCGCGCCCGATGTCCTGCAACTCGACAAATTTACCCCTGAGCAAGCAACAGAAATTGTCCGCCAGGCCCCTTCTCTGGCCCCCCATTGCACGCTGGCGCTGACTGGCGGCATTACCCTCGCCTCGCTGGCGAGTTATCTCGACTGTGGCATCAGACTTTTCATCACTTCCGCGCCTTACTACGCTCCGCCCGCGGATATCAAAGTTAGCCTGAGCCCGGACGCACGTGGCATATAACATTAATAAATGGACTAAAAATAATGAATTTCAACAAAAGTTGTCTTTACACAGCCCTGTCGTTTGCTTTCGCGCACAGTGCTTTTGCTGGGCAGGAAAGCGAAACCATGACCGTCTGGTCAAGTCCGGCCTCCGCTGCAACCACTACGGTTCTCGGCCAGGAAACGATGCAGCAACTGGATAAGCAAAACGTGGCGCAGGCACTGAGCGTTGTCCCCGGCGTCGTGCTGCAAAAGTCAGGCAACCGCAATGAACAGCAGGTGAAAGTCCGCGGTTTTGACAGCCGTCAGGTTCCCGTCTATTTTGACGGCGTGCCGGTATACATCCCCTATGATGGCAACCTCGATTTAGGCCGTTTTCTGACCTCCGATATCGCTTCGGTTGAAGTCTCCAAAGGCTACTCGTCGCTGTTACAAGGGCCGAACCAGATGGGCGGTGCCATCAATATCACCACCCAAAAGCCCACCAAACCGATTGAAGGCAGCATTGGCTATCGCCAGGGCTGGAGTCGTAGCAAAGACAATGCCCACGATATGCACGCTTCATTTGGCGCCAGCAACGATCTCGGCTACATCCAGCTCAGCGGCAGTCAGTTGAAGCAGGATTTCCTTGGCTTACCGCACGGCGTGGACAACCCTATTGCGGGCAGCAACGGCAAGATGATTAACTCCTCCGCCGATGACAAACGCGGCATCGTGAAGCTGGGCTTTACCCCACGTGGTAATGACGAATATGTGCTGACCTATATTAATCAGGACGGTGAAAAAGATAACCCGCCGTACGCTGGAACCAGCAGTCAGAAATCACGCTACTGGCAATGGCCACAGTACGATAAAGAGAGCTATTACTATCAGGGCACCACCCATCTGGGCGATCGTTTCACCCTGAAAAGCCGTCTGTATCGCGATACCTTTGAAAATACGCTGATGATGTACAACTCGCTTGCCGATCTGAAAAACAAAAAAGGCAGCTACAGTCATTATTCAGACTATAGCGATGGGGCTGGTCTGCAGCTCGCTGCGGATATGCGTGAAAACGACCAGCTCTCTTTCGCGGTGAACTGGAAGGATGATGTTCACCGCGAGAAAGGCGCACCGAATGCGGCTTACGATCGCTACGAAGACCGCACCTGGTCCGTTGCCAGCGAATACCAGTGGGCAGCAGCGGATAACGTCGATGTCGTGGCGGGAATAAGCTATGACTGGCGCGACAGTCTGGAAGGCATGAAGCACGAAAAAAATGGTAGCGTCACCCACTATGATGACAACAATCAGTCGGCCTTCAACTGGCAGATGATGACCAAATATCACTTTGAAAATTCAGACACATTAGCGCTGTCCTACTCTGACAGAACACGTTTCCCAACACTGAAAGAGCGCTACACCACCTCGAAACCGGCCTATAACCAGGTGGCGCTGGTCAATCCGCAGCTTAAACCGGAACGCGCCCGCAGCGTGGATCTGACCTGGAATGGTTCACTTGGTAAAGACTGGGGATTCGAAGCCAGCGTCTATTACAACCGCATCAGCGATGCCATTCTTTCACACAATATTGATGCCGATACCATCCAGAATCAGAACAGCGGCCGGGTGGATTACACCGGTCTGGATGCAGGCGTTAAAGGTAAAGTCTTTGATATGCTGGATGTTGGGCTGAGCTATGGCCTGATTCATGCGGACGTCAAACGCAGCGACATCGGCAAAATAACCGATTTGCCAACACAAACCCTCACCGCCTGGATGACGCTGAAACCGTGGGATCCGCTGAGCATTACGCTGTCTGAAGAGGCCCGCTCATCGAGCTATAGCAATAGCGACGGCTCGCAGAAAGCCGCAGGTTTCGCCATTACCCATTTACGCGCCGACTACGCCATCGGTCACGGGCTTAGCGTCAACGCTTCGGTCAATAACCTGTTCGATACACAATACGTGTACAGCGAAGGATTTATCGAAGAAGGCCGTAATTACTGGGCGGGAATTGAGTATCAATTCTGACTTAGCGACATAGAGAAACGGCCCCCACAGGGGCCGTTCGATTAATCTCGTCGTACAAGCCGGAAGACACCCAGCACAACAATCGCGCCGACCACGGCCACCAGGAAGCTGTGGAGATTAAATCCGCTGACATCGCCGCCAATACCAAACATCGTTGCCAGCCATCCACCGACCACAGCACCGACAATACCGAGAATACAGGTCAGGATAAACCCACCGCCATCACGCCCCGGCATAATCAGTTTGGCGATAACCCCCGCAATCAGACCAAAAATAATCCAGGCAATAATTCCCATTTTCAGGCCCTCTTTCCAGTGAACGCACGCGCAAGACGTTCCTGCGCCAGCACTTAAAGTATAGGCAAGCCATCGCGACATGCTTTTATCACTCAGACTTAATTCATTGGGTTTGGTAAAAAATTTCATCCATTTGTATTAAGTTCCGTCGATTAATGCCGATAACCCAACGACAAACCAGGCATCCAGGAGTCATTAGGTGTGAGTAACTACAATGAGCAGTTCCTGAAGCAAAATCCGTTAGCGGTGTTAGGTGTACTTCGGGACTTAAAGTCGCAGCAGGTTCCACTGCGTATCTCCTGGTCAGGCGGCCAGTTCATCAGCAAAATTCTGACCGTCAGTCCCGATGAACTGATCATGGATTTTGGCAGCCAGGAATATGAAAACCAGGCCGTACAGCGGGCCAGCCAGATCTCAATTATCGCCGAAACGCAGGGAGCCAAAGTAGAATTCACCCTGCCACAGCTGAAAAAAGGCGAGTATCAGCAACTGCCGGCGTTTATTTCATCCTTGCCGCCTTCTCTGTGGTTTGTGCAGCGTCGGGAATATTTCCGTATCGGCGCTCCGCTGCATCCTCCCTATCGCTGCACGGCAAAAATGCCGGACAACAGCATTCTGCATTTTCGCTTATTCGATCTGTCTCTCGGCGGCATGGGCGGGCTGTTAGAAGTGGCAAAACCAGAGGGGTTGGCAGAAGGTATGCGCTTCTCGCAGGTTGAACTAAATATGGAGCAATGGGGGGTGTATCACGTTGACGCCCAACTTATTTCCATTAGCGAACGCAAGGTTATCGATGGGAAAAACGAAACCATTACCACTCCCCGCCTGAGCTTTCGTTTTCTCAACGTCGGCCCGGCGGTGGAGCGGAACTTACAGCGGATTATTTTTTCCCTTGAACGTGAGGCCCGGGAAAAATCGAATAAGGTGCGCGAGTAAACTCACACGAACTACATCACATCCAGCGCTTGTTGAAGCTTCCAGATATAGCGCGGGGCCTGAGGCGCCGGATGATTATCAGCGACATGTTCAATAAATTCATCCGGGCTGAGGTCGTTGATTTTATTGATCGCTTTTTTCCTGTCGGAGGAGAACGTGCGTAACAGTGCGCCCGCACCGTTGGCGTACGATACTACCAGCGCGTACTGCATCACCTGCGGATCTTCAATCCCGGCCAGCGGCCCGGTTTCGAGAATACTCAGGTATGCGGCCCCCATTGAGATATTGCGCTCAGGGTTTTTCAACTCGCTGGTCGACGGCTCTCCGCTCCAGCCCATGCGCCGATAAACATCGCGTCCTGAAGTTGAGGCTTTCAACTGCATCAGACCAATCGCATTGGACTTACTGACCGCATTCGGATTTCCGCCTGATTCAATGGCGATAATAGCGGTAATCAATTGTGGACTGACACCCCAGGCCGCACCGGCTTTTTCACTGATCGGCATCCATTGCATTGCGCGTTTAACCGGAACTTCAGCATTCCACGGCGGGTTTTTGTAATCCTGTTTTGAACTACAGCCCGCAAGTAATACAACCAAAAAAGCAAACCATCTCAATTTCACGTCATCTATCCTTATAGCCGGAACCTGTCGCTGAGGTGACAACGACATACCTACGCGGCATGATATACATTTGGTTTTAGTTGTAGCAAGGAAATGCCATGTCCCGGTTTCACTTAATTGCCCCATCGGGCTACTGTATCAATCAGCAGGCTGCCTTACGTGGGCTTGCGCGTCTTACTGAGGCCGGTCATCAGGTCGACAATTCAGCGGTCATTGCGCGCCGCTGCCAACGTTTTGCGGGGACAGAGGCAGAAAGGCTTGCTGATGTGAACTCGCTAGTTAATCTGAAAACCCCCGATACCGTTGTGATGGCGGTACGCGGCGGCTATGGCGCGAGCCGTTTACTGGAAGATATTGACTGGCAGGGGCTGGCAGCCCGCCAGCAACAAGATCCGCTGCTGCTGTGCGGACACAGCGATTTTACGGCGATCCAGTGTGGTCTGCTGACACAGGGGAATGTGATTAGCTTCAGCGGCCCGATGCTGGCGGCGAACTTCGGCGCCGAAGAAATGAACGCATTCACCGAGCACCATTTCTGGCAGGCTTTGCGTAATGCCCAATTTACCCTCGAATGGCAGGGTGACGGTCCGCAGTGCGCAACTGAAGGTACACTGTGGGGCGGAAATCTGGCGATGATCATTTCGTTGATGGGTACACCGTGGATGCCGGCCATCAAAAACGGCATTTTGGTGCTGGAAGACATTAACGAGCATCCATTCCGTGTCGAGCGCATGCTGCTGCAGCTGTACCACGCCGGAATACTGGCCCAGCAAAACGCCATTATCCTCGGCAGTTTTAGCGGTAGCGCACCCAATGACTACGACGCTGGTTACAATCTTGATTCAGTTTGTGATTTTCTGCGCGCCAGATTGTCAGTACCGTTGATCTGCGGCCTCGATTTTGGCCATGAACAACGCACTGTCACTCTGCCTTTGGGAGCCAATGCGGTGCTGAAAAATGATAAAAACGGCACTCAGCTCACCTTAAGTGGGCATCCGGTACTAAAATCGTAAAAAAAGCGGCTAATGGGGCTAAGCAAAACGCTGTTTCTGTCGTTATTATGGTAGGGTTTATTAATACGAAACAGCGTAATTCAGGAGTAACCGAACGTTGGATGCCGCAGCAATTATTAGCCTTTTTATTTTGGGTTCCGTTCTCGTCACCTGCAGTATCTTACTCAGTTCATTCTCATCACGTCTTGGTATCCCTATCCTGGTGATATTTCTCGCTATCGGTATGTTAGCGGGCGTAGATGGTATAGGCGGCATACCTTTCGATAACTATCCATTCGCCTACATGGTGAGTAACCTGGCACTGGCAGTTATCCTGCTCGACGGCGGGATGCGCACCCAGGCCAGCTCTTTTCGCGTTGCGTTAGGCCCGGCGCTATCGTTGGCGACGGTCGGTGTGCTGATTACTTCCGGACTCACTGGCATGATGGCCGCGTGGCTGTTTCATCTGGATCTTATCGAAGGACTCCTGATTGGCGCGATTGTTGGTTCAACCGACGCCGCGGCGGTCTTTTCCCTGCTTGGCGGTAAGGGGCTTAACGAACGCGTTGGCTCTACGCTGGAAATTGAATCCGGCAGTAATGACCCGATGGCCGTGTTTTTGACCATCACGCTCATCGCCATGATCCAAAACCACGAAACCGGTTTAAGCTGGATGTTCGCGGTGCACATTATCCAGCAGTTTGGCTTAGGCATCGTTATCGGTCTGGGCGGTGGATATATGCTCCAGCAGATGATTAACCGCATTTCTCTGCCTGCCGGACTGTATCCGCTATTGGCGTTAAGCGGTGGGATCCTGATTTTTGCCCTGACCACTGCGCTGGAAGGCAGCGGTATTCTGGCGGTTTATCTGTGTGGTTTCTTGCTGGGTAATCGCCCTATTCGCAACCGGTTTGGCATTCTGCAAAACTTCGACGGTCTGGCCTGGCTGGCGCAAATCGCCATGTTCCTGGTGCTCGGACTGCTGGTTACGCCGTCCGACCTGCTGCCTATCGTGGTTCCTGCGCTGATTTTGTCTGCGTGGATGATTTTCATTGCCCGCCCACTTTCGGTTTTCGCCGGACTGCTGCCGTTTCGCGGCTTCAATCTGCGCGAACGCATTTTCATCAGTTGGGTGGGGCTGCGCGCGGTACCCATCATCCTCGCCGTCTTCCCAATGATGGCGGGTCTGGAGAACGCACGCCTGTTCTTTAACGTCGCGTTCTTCGTGGTACTGATCTCGTTGCTGTTTCAGGGAACCTCTCTTTCTTGGGCCGCTAAAAAAGCCAAAGTGGTGGTCCCTCCTGTTGGCTGGCCCGTGTCGCGCATTGGCCTGGATATTCATCCGGATAACCCGTGGGAGCAGTTTGTTTATCAGCTCAGCGCCGATAAGTGGTGCGTAGGAGCCGCATTGCGCGACCTGCATATGCCGGAAGAAACGCGAATAGCCGCCCTGTTTCGTGACAACGTGCTGTTTCACCCCTCCGGCAGCACACGTCTGCGTGAAGGCGACGTATTGTGTGTTATTGGCCGCGAGCGCGATCTCCCGGCTCTTGGCAAGCTGTTCAGCCAGTCGCCACCTGTGTCGTTAGACCAGCGCTTCTTCGGTGATTTTATTCTTGAAGCCAGCGCAAAATATGCCGATGTGGCGCTGATTTATGGCCTGGAAGATGGCACCGAGTATCGTGATAAGCAGCAAACGCTGGGTGAAATTGTCCAGCATCTGCTTGGTGCCGCGCCGGTCGTCGGTGACCAGGTGGAATTCGCTGGCATGATCTGGACCGTAGCCGAGAAGGAAGATAATGCGGTGCTGAAGGTCGGTGTTCGCGTTGCTGAAGATGAGGATGAGTAAAGCGGATGTTTTGCCGGGTGGCGGCTGCGCCTTACCCGGCCTACAAAATGCACTGACTCTGGAGGCCTGATAAACGCAGCAGCATCAGGCAATGCTATATAAAGTTACACCGTCACAACTGGCACGCGCAGCGCCAGAGAACACATTAACTCGTAGCCTACCGTACCTGCGGCGGTGGCCACATCGTCAATTTTAATCTCTTTGCCCCACAGCTCTACCGGCGTCCCGATCCCTGCCTGCGGGCATGGTGTCAGATCTACCGCCAACATATCCATTGAGACTGTCCCCACCGTCCCGGTACGTACACCGTCCACCAGCACCGGAGTACCACTTGGCGCATGGCGTGGATAACCGTCTGCATAGCCGGTCGCTACAATGCCAATGCGCTGCTCGCCGCTGGAAGTGTAGCGTCCACCGTAGCCCACCCGATCGCCAGCTTTCAGCGTCTGTATGCCGATGATCTCACTGCTCAGCGTCATCACTGGCTTCAGGCCGGTGTTAGCGATGTCCCGCCATTGTCCTGAAGGCGACGCACCATACAAAATAATGCCCGGACGAACCCAGTCATAATGCGCTTCAGGGTGCCACAGCGTGGCTGCCGAATTCGACAGCGATCGTCTGCACTCCAGCCCTTCAGTTGCCTGCGCAATACGTGTCATAGCCTCCTGGATACCTTCCGGGTGCTCTGCATCGGCAAAATGTGACATCAGCGTCATTTCACCGACGTTGGGCATCGTCCGCAGCTGTTGCCAGACCGTGGGAACTCTTTCCGGTAAAAAACCAAGGCGGTTCATACCACTGTTCACCTTCAGGTAAACATCGAGCGGCGCCTTCAGGCGCGCATTCTGCAATGCTTTTAGCTGCCAGTTACTGTGTACACAGGTGGTGAGTCGATAATTGTCATATACGGTCAGGTCTTCGGCGTGGAAAAAACCCTCCAGCATGAGTACCGGGCCTTTCCATCCGCGCTCGCGTAGGGTTATCGCCTCTTCAAGATTGAGCATGGCAAAACCATCGGTTGTGCCCAGCGCATTCCAGACGCGTTCAATACCGTGTCCATACGCATTGGCTTTCACCACCGACCAGACGCGGGCGTCCGGTGCGGCCTGGCGGGTAATGGTCAGATTTTGTTTCAACGCCTGCAGGTCAATGCTGGCCAGTATCGGGCGGGTCATCTCACGTCCTTATCAGTTATGTGCGCCATGTAAATGCCGTGGACGAGAGGGGGTAAACCCCGGACTGTAACGCGCCACGCTCAGATCGTCATAAGGTATGGCTGGCGTGCGGCCAGAAAGGATATCGCTCAGCAGCTGACCGGAGCCGCAGGCCATGGTCCAACCCAGCGTGCCGTGTCCGGTATTGAGCAGCAGATTCTTAAAGCGGGTGCGCCCCACCACCGGCGTTCCGTCCGGCGTCATCGGACGCAGCCCGGTCCAGAAGGTTGCCTGCTCCACATGACCGCCGCGCGGGAAGAGATCGCGTACGACCATTTCCAGCGTTTCACGACGAGGTTGTAGCAGTTCTGTATTAAAGCCGACAATCTCCGCCATGCCGCCAACGCGAATACGATTGTCAAAGCGGGTAATAGCGATTTTGTAGGTTTCATCGAGGATAGTAGAAACCGGCGCACCGTCGTCTTGCGCCACCGGAATAGTCAACGAATAGCCTTTGAGCGGATAGACCGGGATATCAACGATCCCTTTCAGCATTGCCGTGGAGTACGAACCAAACGCCATCACATAGGCATCGGCTTTAACTATCTCTTCGCCGCACTGGACGCCATAAATCTGCTCACCATCGCTCAGCAGCTTATCGACCGGGGTGTTAAAGCGAAACTTAACGCCCGCCTGCTCCGCCATCTGAGCCAGACGCTGGGTAAACAGCTGGCAGTCGCCGGTTTCATCATTCGGTAAGCGCAGACCACCGGTCAGTTTGTGCGCCACTTCTGCCAGTGCGGGTTCGACTTCCGCCAGACGGTTTGCTTCCAGCAGTTGATATGGCACGCCAGCGTCTTCGAGCACGGCGATGTCGCGGGTGGCGTTCTCATACTGTTGGGCAGTACGGAAAAGTTGCAGGGTTCCGCCCTGGCGCCCTTCGTACTCGATACCGGTAGAGGCGCGCAGCGCTTTCAGGCAATCACGGCTGTATTCCGCCAGTCGCACCATGCGTCCTTTGTTTTCCATGTAGTGGCTGGTGTCGCAGTTGCGCAGCATCTGCCACATCCATTTCAACTGGAACTGGGTTCCGTCAAGACGGACGGCCAGCGGAGCGTGGCGCTGAAACATCCACTTAATTGCTTTTAGCGGTACGCCTGGTGCCGCCCATGGTGCTGCATAACCTGGAGAGATTTGCCCCGCGTTCGCCGCACTGGTTTCCAGTGCCGGACCGGGCTCACGATCAATGACGGTGACATCGTGTCCAGCCTGACTTAAGTACCAGGCGCTGGTCACGCCAACGACACCACTTCCCAGTATGACAACTCGCATAGCCACTCCGTTAACAGTAAAAGAACAATCATCTAATTACATCTTGATAACTCAGTTGAAAATATTATTCAACATATGGCTTTTTTATGGTGACTTACCTCACATATAGCGGTGATAGCTGGGGACTCTCCGCTTTGGCATCTCCTGCTGTGCGTTATTTTTATCCAGCATAAAATTTTGCGGCCATGCCATTTTTCGACGCCTCGCTAACGTGAAATCGCAAAGAAAAAATTTCTGCCGCAGCACGTTTTTTAACACCATGATCTATGCTTGACATGAGGTACTCCAGACAGAGAGTGCCGCCAACAATGAGGGTGCGCGAATGGCTACGATTGATTCCATGAACAAGGACAGCACACGGTTAAGCGATGGACCCGACTGGACGTTTGATCTGCTGGATGTCTATCTGGCAGAGATAGACCGCGTGGCGAAACTCTACAGACTGGATACCTACCCGCACCAAATCGAGGTGATCACCTCCGAACAGATGATGGACGCTTATTCCAGCGTCGGGATGCCGATCAACTATCCTCACTGGTCGTTTGGTAAAAAGTTTATTGAAACCGAGCGCTTGTATAAGCATGGTCAGCAGGGGCTGGCCTATGAGATTGTTATCAACTCCAATCCGTGTATCGCGTATCTGATGGAGGAGAACACCATCACTATGCAGGCGCTGGTGATGGCGCATGCCTGCTACGGACACAACTCCTTTTTTAAAAACAACTACCTGTTCCGAAGCTGGACGGATGCCAGTTCCATTGTCGATTACCTGATCTTCGCGCGAAACTATATTACCCAGTGTGAAGAGCGTTACGGCGTGGATGAAGTCGAAAAGCTGCTCGACTCCTGCCATGCGCTGATGAACTACGGCGTTGACCGTTACAAACGCCCGCAAAAAATTTCCCTACAGGAAGAGAAAGCCCGTCAGAAAAGCCGTGAAGAGTATCTGCAAAGCCAGGTGAATATGTTGTGGCGCACGCTGCCGAAGAAAGAGGAAGAGAAAACCGTGGCGGAAGCCCGGCGTTATCCCTCTGAGCCACAGGAGAACCTGCTGTACTTCATGGAGAAGAACGCCCCACTGCTGGAGTCCTGGCAACGCGAAGTCCTGCGCATTGTACGCAAGGTCAGCCAGTATTTTTATCCGCAGAAACAGACGCAGGTGATGAACGAGGGCTGGGCCACTTTCTGGCATTACACCATCCTGAACCACCTTTATGATGAAGGTAAAGTCACCGAACGGTTTATGCTGGAGTTTCTGCATAGCCATACCAATGTGGTATTTCAGCCGCCCTACAACAGCCCTTGGTATAGCGGGATAAACCCGTACGCTCTGGGATTTGCCATGTTCCAGGATATCAAACGTATTTGTCAGTCGCCGACCGAGGAGGACAAATACTGGTTCCCGGACATAGCGGGTTCTGACTGGCTGGAAACCCTGCATTTTGCGATGCGCGATTTCAAAGATGAGAGCTTTATCAGCCAGTTCCTGTCGCCAAAGGTGATGCGTGATTTCCGTCTGTTCACCGTGCTGGATGACGATCGTCACAACTATCTGGAGATTTCAGCGATTCATAACGAGGAAGGATATCGTGAGATCCGCAACAGGTTGTCGTCGCAATACAACCTCAGCAACCTGGAGCCGAATATTCAAATCTGGAATGTCGATCTGCGTGGCGACCGTTCGCTCACCTTACGCTATATTCCGCATAATCGCGCACCGCTGGATAAAGGACGCAAAGAAGTGCTCAAGCACGTACACCGGCTTTGGGGTTTTGACGTGATGCTGGAGCAACAGAATGAAGATGGTAGCGTGGAGCTGTTGGAGCGTTGCCCGCCAAGGATGAACGGTCTGTAAATCTTATTACCGGAGGCGGTGTAAACACCATATCCGGCCTACGAAGTGCACGTATTGTAGGCCGGATAAGACGCTTTGGCGTCGCCATCCGGCTTTGAGCAATTAACGGCCCTGAATCGCCAAATCGCCCGGCAGGCTCTTTTGCATGCGATGCCAAATTTCGCCACTGTCATGACCATAGCGACGCACCGTTTCATACACTTGCTCATGAGCGCCCTGCTCGCAGAGTTCTGACAGTTTACGGTAGAAGCTCAGCGCCAGCGCGCGCGCTTCCGGATTGGCAAAATAATGACGACCAATGCGGGTATATAATCCTTTCATACCGTTGAGGATCAAACCGTAAATCGGATTGCCGGAGGCAAATGCCAGGCCGCGGAAAATGTTATAGTCCAGATCGGCAAATGCGTCAGCGTGGTCGGCCACCTGATTTGCCGTCGCCAAAACCTCCTGTGCTTTATCAGGATGCTGGCGAAACGCAGTGCGAACAAAGATCGTCGAAATATTGGTACGCACGGACAGCAGATTATCAATCAACTGCGGGACACTCTCGTGATCGAGACGCGCCAGCGTTTCAAGAATATTCAGCCCGGAAGTTTCCCAGAAGTTATTCACCTTCGTCGGCTTGCCGTGTTGAATGGTCAACCAGCCATCTCGCGCCAACCGCTGCAATACTTCGCGTAGCGTGGTACGTGTCACCCCAATAAGTTCGGAGAGTTCACGTTCAGCGGGCAAAATAGTGCCAGGTGGGAAGCGGTTATTCCAGATACTTTCAATGATGTACTCTTCCGCGAACCCAGCCGGGCTTTGCGCCTTAATGACCATAGTAAAAATTCCATTACACAGCAAAATATAGTTACACACATCATACCAGATGGGTATCTTAGCTGATAGCTGACGCAATGAAGAAAAAGTGGATCAAGGCTTCATTTTCCAAATAACGCTACAGCACAGCCAACCTTACCAGTCTCGTGAATAGCTTGCCTGTGCTCCCTCCTCCCGCTAAGCTTTGCGGTCAAACATAAAAACATGATTTCATTTTTAAAGGTAGGGAAATCACCATGGAGCTATCATGGGGCCGCGCTATGTGGCGCAATTTTTTAGGTCAATCACCAGACTGGTACAAACTTGCACTGCTTGTCTTCTTAGTCGTTAACCCGATTATTTTTTTCATCAACCCTTTTATCGCCGGCTGGTTGCTGGTGGCCGAGTTCATTTTCACGCTGGCGATGGCGTTAAAATGCTACCCACTGCTGCCAGGCGGGCTGTTGGCTATCGAAGCTGTCATTATTGGTATGACCAGCGCCACGCATGTGCGTGAAGAGGTTGCCGCAAACCTTGAGGTGTTATTGCTGCTGATGTTTATGGTGGCAGGCATCTACTTTATGAAGCAGTTATTACTGTTCATTTTCACGCGTCTACTGCTCACTATTCGCTCCAAGACGCTGCTGTCACTGTCTTTTTGTGTTGCAGCCGCTTTCCTCTCTGCGTTCCTCGATGCGTTGACCGTCGTTGCCGTGGTAATCAGCGTTGCGGTCGGGTTTTATGGTATCTACCATCGCGTTGCTTCTTCTCGCGCGGAAGACAACAACATGCTCGATGACAGCCATATCGATCAGCACAATAAGGTCGTTCTTGAGCAGTTCCGCGGTTTTCTGCGTAGCCTGATGATGCACGCGGGGGTCGGTACGGCGTTAGGCGGCGTGATGACCATGGTGGGCGAACCACAAAACCTGATTATCGCCAAAGCGGCTGGCTGGCATTTTGGCGACTTCTTCCTGCGCATGTCGCCAGTTACCGTCCCGGTACTGATTTGCGGCCTGTTAACCTGTGTACTGGTCGAGAAATTGCGCTGGTTTGGCTATGGCGAAACGCTGCCGGAGACCGTCCGTGATGTCCTGCAACAGTTTGACGATCAGAGCCGCCAACAACGTACCCGCCAGGACAAAATCAAACTGATTGTCCAGGCGATTATTGGCGTCTGGCTGGTCGTTGCTTTGGCCATGCATCTGGCAGAAGTCGGATTGATCGGTTTGTCGGTCATCATTCTGGCAACCTCGTTGACCGGCGTAACCGACGAACATGCGATAGGTAAGGCCTTTACCGAGTCGCTACCCTTCACCGCGCTGCTGACCGTGTTCTTCTCTATTGTCGCGGTGATTATCGATCAACAACTCTTTTCACCGATTATTCAGTTTGTGTTGCAGTCGTCTGAACATGCACAACTGACGCTGTTTTATCTCTTCAACGGCCTGCTGTCTTCGATCTCTGATAACGTTTTTGTTGGTACGATTTATATCAATGAAGCCAAAGCCGCGATGGAACATGGGACCATCAGCCTTAACCAATTTGAGCTGTTGGCAGTGGCGATCAATACCGGGACCAATCTGCCTTCGGTGGCCACGCCAAACGGCCAGGCTGCATTCCTGTTCCTGCTGACCTCTGCACTGGCGCCGTTGATTCGCCTCTCTTATGGTCGCATGGTGTGGATGGCCCTGCCTTATACTCTCGTCCTGACGCTCGTCGGCCTGCTTTGCGTCGAGTTCACGCTAGTTCCGGTGACCGAGTGGATGACCCAAACGGGCTGGTTAGCTACACTTTCATAACAATTAACCGGGCAAATCACTGCCCGGTTTGACTTTTTGCATGATAAATATCCGATTACGCAAATTTTCAATTCCCGCTAGTGGCGCATAAAGTGAATTGGTTTAAACTGCGGTCTCTACGCATGTTGCAGGGAAATGATTATGTTGCGATTTTTAAACCAGTGCTCCCGAGGTCGTGGAGCATGGTTATTGTTGGCGTTAACCGCCTTTGCGCTGGAGCTCGTCGCGCTGTGGTTCCAGCACGTCATGCTGCTAAAACCTTGCGTGTTGTGTATTTACGAACGTAGCGCATTATTTGGCGTGATGGGTGCAGGGCTGGTGGGTGCTATCGCACCAAAAACACCGCTGCGCTATGTGGCGATGATAATCTGGATTTACAGTGCCTGGCGCGGACTTCAGTTAGCGTATGAGCACACCATGATTCAGCTGCACCCATCCCCGTTTATGACCTGTGATTTTGCCGCACGCTTCCCAAGCTGGCTGCCGCTGGACAAATGGCTGCCACAGGTGTTTTTAGCGTCCGGTGACTGTGCTGAGCGCCAGTGGTCTTTTTTAACCCTGGAAATGCCGCAGTGGCTGTTGGGGATCTTCGCCGCCTACCTGGTGGTCGCCGTGCTGGTACTGATAGCACAGCCGTTCAAACCGAAAAAACGTGACCTCTTCGGTCGCTAACTGAGACGCTCCTTCGGGAGCGTTTTTTTTGCCTTAAATTCATTGCCTGCTGGCATCTATAAGATGTATATTAAATACATCTTATAGATGCCACACCAAGGAGATGTCTTATGTCCCATTTACGCATCCCGGCAAACTGGAAAGTTAAACGCTCTACTCCCTTCTTCACGAAAGACAACGTCCCGGCAGCACTTCTTTCTCACCATAACACTGCAGCAGGCGTTTTTGGCCAGCTTTGTGTGATGGAAGGTACGGTAACGTATTACGGCTTTGCCAATGAAGACGCAAAAGAGCCTGAAGTGAAAGTGGTGATTAATGCCGGTCAGTTTGCGACCAGTCCGCCGCAGTACTGGCATCGCGTTGAATTAAGCGACGACGCCCAATTCAACATCAATTTCTGGGTTGAAGATGACAACCATGGCGATGAGATGTATCAGGCGAAAAAGTCTTAAGCCTTAACGCCTGCTAATCGATGGGCGGTTTAGTCCGCCCATGAAGGTTTGTTCAAAATATGATCCTGCCAGTCACGCACTTCCGATTCTTTCACCGCAATATGACGTACTGAAATACGTTCACCGTGCATCGCCGCTTTTGATCCCGTCAGCAGTGGATGCCACTCCGGCAGCCCTTTACCTTCCGCTAGCAGACGATACGCACAGGTCATCGGTAGCCATTCAAAGGTGGGCAGATTATCGCGCGTCAGTTTGATACAGTCAGGCTCGTACTCGAATCGGCGTTCGTAATTACGGCACTGACAGGTTTTGATATTGAGCTGCTTACACGCGACGTTAGTAAAATAGATTTCGTCGGTGTCTTCATCCATCAGCTTATGCAGGCAGCATTGACCACACCCGTCACATAATGACTCCCACTCGGCATCGGTCATTTCATCCAGGGTTTTACTTTGCCAGAAAGGTATGTCGCTCATCAGGGTATCCGCTATTGCAATAAAGCTGCACCTTATAACCAGTCTGGCACGCTGATGCAAGTTTTGCCGCCCGAAAAGGCGGCAAGAAGAGATTACAGCACGCGTGTCGTCAGCGTTTGACCATGAAAACTGATAGCCAGCTCATCACCGCTGTTTAACGGCCCAACTCCTGCTGGCGTCCCCGTCAACACAACATCGCCCGCTTTGAGGGTAAAGAAACGACTCATGTAGGCAATCAAAGGAACGATGTGATGGATCATATCCGCCGTGGTGCCGTGCTGGCGCTGCTCACCGTTAACCGTTAACCCGAGCATCGTATCCTGAGGATCACCATTAAATTCCGCCACCGGAATAAACCCTGACAGCGGGCAAGAGTTATCAAAGCCCTTCGCTTTTTCCCACGGTTGCCCCGCCTTCTTCATTTTGCCCTGAATATCACGCAGGGTCAGATCCAACGCGACGCCATAGCCCGCAATGGCTTTGCGCACATGTTCTTCAGTCGCCTGACGTAGGGTCGCGCCAATCAAAACAGCCAGCTCAACTTCATGGTGAACCGAACCCATATCAGATGGGATCACCAGCGGCTGGCGTAAATCGCACAGCGCGGTTTCCGGTTTAATAAACAGCACCGGTTCTTCCGGAGGCGTTCCACCCATCTCTTTAATATGGTTGGCATAGTTACTCCCTACGCAAACCACCTTACTCACCGGATAATCCAGCAGAGCACCATGCCAGTTATGATGTTGATACATTACTTTCCCCTAACGTAGTTATCAATTTCAGGTACTGCATCGATGGGGCGTGCTGCTGCCGGATGCAGTTTAACGTTTATCGTCTGGTGTATTTTGTTTCGTCGCGGCCAGATGCTGTTTAAGTAAATCTTCTGGCGGCGGTGGTATTTGTAAATAATAGCCCTGCTCGGTGAGTGCCTGTGTTACTTTTTCCAGATCGGCATTAACCAGCTTTTTACGGCCATCAAGCGGCAACATCATTGCCAGCGTCGGCTGACCAAATCCTTTCATCAGTTCTTCAGGAACTCGCGAGAAATCGTCTTTTTTTTCGACATATAAATAGGTCTGGTCACGTTTACTGCTTCGGTAGATCACACAAAACATATCTTTTACTCTGAATTCACGGAATGGTGGCTTGCCTCAATATAATACTGACTATAACATGCCTTATAGTCTTCGGAATATCACCCCGCGCTGGGGATGATAAATAGCAAATTGAGTAAGGCCAGGATGTCAAACACGCCAATCGAGCTTAAAGGCAGTAGCTTCACCTTATCAGTGGTTCATTTACATGAAGCAGAACCCGAGGTTATTCGTCAGGCGTTGGAAGACAAAATCGCGCAGGCACCTGCTTTTTTAAAACATGCTCCCGTAGTGGTTAACGTGAGTGGTCTTGAAAGCCCGGTAAACTGGTCAGCGCTGCAGAAGGTTGTCGCGTCTACCGGATTGCGCATTATCGGCGTTAGCGGATGCAAAGATGCCAGACTCAAGGCAGAAATCGACGAAATGGGTCTTCCTTTACTGACTGAAGGTAAAGAAAAAGCTATTCGTCCTGCGCCCGTTGAGGCCCCGGCTCCCGTCGCTCCGCCACAAAACGTTACTCCCATCACAAAAACACGATTAATAAATGTGCCGGTTCGTTCCGGTCAGCGCATTTATGCACCACAATGTGATCTGATTGTTACAAGCCACGTCAGTGCAGGCGCAGAGCTTATCGCTGATGGCAATATTCATGTTTATGGAATGATGAGAGGCCGTGCGTTGGCAGGCGCAAGCGGTGACCGGGAAGCGCAAATTTTTTGTACCCATCTGACGGCAGAACTGGTGTCTATCGCAGGTGTTTATTGGCTGAGTGATAAAATCCCAGCAGAATTTTATGGCAAAGCGGCACGTCTGCAATTAGCAGAGAACGCTTTGACAGTTCAACCGTTGAATTGATCCCTTTTTAACAAGGAATTTCTATGGCACGCATTATTGTTGTTACTTCGGGTAAAGGGGGCGTTGGCAAAACCACCTCCAGCGCGGCCATCGCTACAGGTTTGGCCCAGAAGGGAAAGAAAACTGTCGTTATTGATTTTGATATCGGCCTGCGTAATCTTGATCTGATTATGGGTTGTGAACGCCGCGTCGTTTACGACTTCGTCAACGTTATTCAGGGCGATGCGTCGTTAAATCAGGCGCTAATCAAAGATAAGCGTACCGAAAATCTCTTTATTCTTCCGGCCTCACAAACTCGCGATAAAGACGCGCTGACGCGTGAAGGCGTCGCGAAAGTTCTGGACGATCTGAAAACGATGGAATTCGACTTCATCGTCTGCGACTCTCCGGCGGGTATTGAAACTGGTGCGCTGATGGCCCTGTATTTTGCCGATGAAGCGATTATTACCACCAACCCGGAAGTCTCCTCTGTACGTGACTCTGACCGTATTCTGGGTATTCTGGCGTCGAAATCTCGTCGCGCGGAAAACGGTGAAGATCCAATTAAAGAGCATTTGTTGCTGACGCGCTACAACCCTGGCCGCGTAAATAAAGGTGACATGCTGAGCATGGAAGACGTACTGGAAATTCTGCGAATCAAGCTGGTTGGCGTGATTCCTGAAGATCAGTCGGTCCTGCGCGCGTCTAACCAGGGTGAGCCGGTTATTCTCGACATCAATGCTGATGCCGGTAAAGCCTATGCTGATACCGTAGACCGTCTGTTGGGAGAAGAACGTCCTTTCCGCTTCATTGAAGAAGAGAAGAAAGGTTTCCTCAAACGCCTGTTCGGAGGATAAGTTATGGCATTACTGGATTTTTTTCTCTCGCGGAAAAAGAGCACAGCGAACATCGCTAAAGAGCGACTGCAGATTATTGTTGCGGAACGTCGTCGTAGTGACGCCGAGCCACATTATTTACCGCAGCTGCGCAAGGATATTCTCGACGTTATCTGCAAGTATGTACAAATTGATCCCGAAATGGTCACAGTACAACTTGAACAAAAAGACGGCGATATTTCGATCCTCGAACTTAACGTGACATTACCTGAAGCGGAAGAGTCTAAATAAGCTCTTTTGTCGCTAAATCATGGTTACGAAAAAGGCAGATTATTCTGCCTTTTTTATTTTCTGTCTCTGACTAACCTATCGAGCATTTATTCCAAAGTAAACTTTGGGTAGTTTTCGGCAAAATAGCGGCGTAAATACTCAACCGTAATACGGATTTTTGCCGACGTCGCCAGCCGGGAGACATAAACCGCCCATATATTGGCGGGTTGATAATACTCAGGCAATATATGCACCAGATGTCCGCTGGCAATGTTGTCGCAAACGTCCCACCACGAACGCAAAGCAATTCCCTGCCCATCCAGACACCATTGATGTACCACTTCGCCATGGTTAGACGACAGCGGCCCCGTAACCTTTATTGAGTGTGCGCCCTCTTTATTACGCATTTGCCAGATACCAAACGGATGGTCGCGTTCTTTAATAACCAGGCAGGGAAAAGTAGAAAGATCGTTCAGTTGTTTCGGCACTCCATGCTGCGCCACAAACCCCGGCGAGGCGCACAGAATACGATAGTTAGTCGCCAGCTTGCGGGCAATCAGGTTCGGCGCGATATCATCCCCGATACGAATATCGAGATCGACGCCCTCATTGACCATATCTACCAGACGGTCTTCAACATCAAACCTCAGTTCTAACTGCGGGTACTCTTTTGCCAGCGCAGACAGCGCCGGAGCGACCACCCGGCGGCCAAAACCAAAGCTACTGATAATTCGTAGCATCCCCTGCGGGATCTGCCTGGCATCGGACAGCTCGTCCATCATCTGATCGACATCCTGCAGGATCCTCTGTGCCCATTCGTAGATCCGCTCCCCCTCTTCCGTGATGGTTACGCGCCGCGTTGTTCGGTGCAACAGCACCACGTTCAGCGTTTGCTCCAACAGGGCAACGCGCTTACTGATAAAAGCCGGAGATACGCCCAGCTCTTCGGCAACGGCGGCAAATCCCGCACGACGGGCAACCAGCATAAAGACGCGTAAATCATTTAGCAGAGGCAGATTATTCATGATCTGTGTTTTATGTTTCACCAGTTAGGGGGATTAACTATTAATCAGTCAATTATAGGATACGGGGAAAGTCAATTTTGATGGTGTACAAGTGAGAGCTGCTATGAAGAAAACCTGTCGTATTGCCGCTATCCCCGGAGATGGCATTGGTAAAGAAGTCCTGCCTGAAGGCATTCAGGTGTTGCAGGCAGCCGCCGAGCGTTGGGGGTTGTCACTCAGCTTTGAGCAAATGGAATGGGCCAGCTGCGAGTACTACGCCCATCACGGGAAGATGATGCCGGATGACTGGCACGAGCAGTTACAATCCTTCGATGCTATCTATTTTGGTGCCGTTGGCTGGCCGGACACCGTGCCGGACCACATCTCATTATGGGGCTCGCTGCTTAAGTTTCGCCGCGAATTTGACCAGTATGTCAACCTGCGCCCAGTACGCCTGTTTCCGGGCGTACCTTGCCCGCTGGCAGGCAAGCAGCCTGGCGACATCGATTTCTACGTGGTGCGCGAGAACACCGAGGGAGAATACTCTTCACTCGGCGGACGCGTAAGCGAAGGTACAGAACACGAAGTGGTTATCCAGGAGTCGGTCTTCACCCGTCGCGGCGTCGATCGTATATTGCGTTACGCTTTCGAGCTGGCACAAAATCGCCCGCGCAAAACCCTGACCTCGGCGACCAAATCCAACGGCCTGGCCATCAGCATGCCGTACTGGGACGAGCGCGTGGAAGCAATGGCGGCCCACTATCCCGAGATCCGTTGGGATAAACAGCATATTGATATACTCTGCGCCCGCTTTGTGATGCAGCCGGAGCGTTTTGACGTGGTGGTTGCCTCCAACCTGTTTGGCGACATCCTCTCCGATCTCGGTCCAGCCTGTACCGGAACGATTGGCATTGCGCCTTCAGCCAACTTAAACCCGGAACGCACCTTCCCGTCTCTGTTCGAGCCAGTACACGGTTCGGCCCCCGATATCTACGGCAAGAACATCGCCAACCCTATAGCGACTATCTGGGCTGGCGCCATGATGCTCGACTTCCTTGGCAACGGTGATGCTAACTATAAAGCCGCCCACGACGGTATTCTGGCGGCAATTGAGCAGGTTATTGCCAGCGGCCCGAAAACACCGGATATGAAAGGCAATGCCACCACCCAACAGGTTGGCGAGGCCATCTCTCGGGCATTGCGTTAGAGGTCAAACCACGGAATATGAGCCGCGTCACTGACGCGGCTTTTTTATGCTTTTTATGGCACCAATAACCTGCGCCAATTCACCTTTTATTATTTCCGTTCTGTGTTTTATTGCTTCACGCATCGAGCAATTGTTTAATTCATGTAAAGAACAAATAATAAAATTGTTAAATACAAGATCACTGATTCCCTACAGCATGATAACAACGACAGGCTAATGCCATACGCGGGCAACTGTGCCCAGGAGATCCCATGTTGAGCAACGTTAAGAAAAAAGACATGCCGCTGATAGCCATCAGTCTGGTGGCTATTCTTTTCATCGCCGCCACACTTAGTCTCTTCCCTCAGCAGTCTGCACAAGTCGCAAATACCCTTTTTAACGGCGTTACCCGGATGCTGGGTTCCGCCGTGCAGATCCTCGTTCTGATGGCGATGGGTCTGGTCGTCTGGCTGGCCACCAGCAAATACGGCAACATTCGTCTGGGAGAAGGAAAAGCGGAATACAGCACGCTGTCCTGGCTGTTTATGTTTATTTGTGCCGGACTAGGTTCCTCCACGCTCTATTGGGGCGTTGCTGAGTGGGCCTATTATTACCAGACCCCAGGTCTGAATATCGCTCCGCACTCGCAAAAAGCGCTGGAATACAGCTTACCCTACTCTTTTTTCCATTGGGGAATCAGCGCCTGGGCGACCTATACGCTGGCTTCATTAACCATGGCCTACCACTTTCATGTGCGGAAAAACAAAGGGCTGAGCCTGTCCGGAATAATCGCCGCTATCACCGGCGTGCATCCGCAGGGCGTCTGGGGCCGGCTGGTTGATTTGATGTTCCTGATCGCCACAGTTGGCGCGTTAACCATCTCTCTGGTTGTCACCGCCGCCACCTTTACCCGTGGTTTATCTGCTCTCACGGGTTTACCGGATAACTTCACAGTACAGGCGTTTGTTATCCTGTTCTCTGGCGGCATTTTCTGTCTGAGCTCCTGGATTGGCATCAACAACGGCTTGCAACGTCTGAGCAAAATGGTCGGCTGGGGGGCGTTTTTACTGCCGCTGCTGGTGCTGATTGTCGGCCCGACCGAGTTCATCACCAACAACATCATTAACGCCATCGGTCTGACGACACAAAACTTTTTGCAGATGAGTCTGTTCACCGACCCACTCGGCAACGGTGAGTTCACCCGCAACTGGACGGTGTTCTATTGGCTGTGGTGGATCTCCTACACCCCTGGCGTGGCAATGTTTGTCACTCGCGTATCCCGTGGTCGCAAAATCAAAGAGGTTATCTGGGCGTTAATCCTGGGTAGTACCGTTGGCTGCTGGTTCTTCTTTGGCGTGATGGAAAGCTACTCCATTCACCAATTTGTGAACGGTGTGATCGACGTACCGCAGGTTATGGCCACGTTAGGCGGCGAAACAGCCGTACAGCAAGTGTTGATGTCGTTGCCTGCCGGGAAACTGTTCCTGGTGGCGTATCTGGCGATCATGATTATTTTTCTCGCCTCGCATATGGATGCCGTCGCCTACACCATGGCGGCCACCAGCACGCGTAACCTGCAGGAAGGGGAAGATCCGCAACGTAGCTTACGTCTGTTCTGGTGCGTGGTCATCACCCTGATCCCATTATCGATTTTGTTCACCGGCGCGTCCCTGGAAACCATGAAGACCACGGTGGTTCTGACCGCACTTCCCTTCCTCGCCATTCTGTTGGTGAAGGTTGGCGGTTTTCTTCGTTGGGTACGGCAGGACTATGCCCACGTTCCTGCACATCAAATTGAAGGCCATCTCCCCGAAACGCCAGTGGACGTCCCCGTCGCACCACCGGCCGCGACATTACTCAAAGGCGACAACTAAGCGCCAGTAAAAAATCCTCTTACTCACAAATTAAAGGTATTCCAATGAGCAATCTGAGCCCTGAGTTTATTCTGCCGCAAAATTTCTGTGCCAACCCACAGGACGCCTGGACTATCCCTGCCCGGTTCTATACCGACCATCAGGCCTTCGAGCACGAGCAGGAGAAAGTGTTCGCTAAGAGCTGGATTTGCGTCGCCCACAGTAGCGAACTGGCGAAACCCAATGACTATGTAACCCGGGAAGTGATTGGCGAGAATATCGTGCTGGTACGTGGTCGCGATAACGTGCTGCGCGCGTTCTACAACGTTTGCCCGCATCGTGGTCATCAGCTGTTGAGCGGCGAAGGGAAAGCGAAAAATGTGATTACCTGCCCTTACCACGCCTGGGCATTCAAGCTTGACGGTAACCTGGCGCATGCACGTAACTGCGAAAACGTTGCCAACTTCGACAGTGAGAAAGCACATCTCACCCCGGTACGGCTGGAAGAATATGCCGGATTCGTGTTTATCAACATGGATCCGAACGCGGGCAGCGTAGAAGAACAACTCCCAGGTCTTGCAGACAAAGTTATCGAAGCCTGCCCTGATGTGCATGACCTGAAGCTGGCGGCGCGCTTTACGACCCGAACTCCAGCCAACTGGAAGAATATTGTCGATAACTATCTGGAGTGCTACCACTGCGGCCCGGCTCACCCTGGTTTTTCCGACTCGGTTCAAGTTGATCGTTACTGGCATACTATGCACGGCAACTGGACGCTACAATACGGTTTCGCCAAACCGTCAGAGCAGTCATTTAAGTTCGAAGAAGGTGTTGATGCCGCCTTCCACGGTTTCTGGCTGTGGCCGTGCACCATGCTCAACGTTACGCCAATCAAAGGCATGATGACCGTTATCTACGAATTTCCAGTGGATGCAGAAACTACGCTGCAAAACTATGACATCTACTTCACCAACGAAGATCTGACCGAAGAGCAGAAACAACTGATCGAATGGTATCGCAACGTCTTCCGCCCTGAAGATTTACGTCTGGTTGAAAGCGTCCAAAAAGGGTTGAAATCGCGCGGGTATCGCGGTCAGGGCCGCATTATGGCCGACACCAGCGGCAGCGGTATCTCCGAACATGGCATTGCCCATTTCCATAATCTGGTCGCGCAGGTGTTTCAGGAATAACCAGAGGCTGTAACGACAGGTTCCGGCGCATCGTTAAGCCGCGCCGGACAGATTTTTTAGGGAGTGCCGCAATGTCTGATTATCAAATGCAAGAAGTCCGGGTCAGCCGGATTGAGACGATTACCGCGCAGGTAAAACGCTTTACTTTAACGGCGACATCAGGCGAGCCGTTGCCCGCGTTTCAGGGTGGCAGCCATATTATCGTGCAGATGCGCGATGGCGAGAATCTGTACAGCAATGCTTACTCGCTGATGAGTTCCCCCTTTGATACGAGCGCCTGGCAAATCGCCGTACGACTGGAGGAAGCATCCAAAGGCGGCTCACGATATCTGCATCAAAACGTGAAACCCGGCGACACGCTCACGATCTCCACACCAAACAATCTGTTCGCCCTCGCCCCTCAGGCACAACAACATCTGTTGATTGCTGGAGGTATCGGCATCACACCGTTTTTATCGCATATCCCGGAACTGGAACACTCTAAGGCGCAATGGCAACTGCATTATTGCTCTCCAAGTCAGGACAACTGCGCGTTTTATGACGAACTTCTGCAACACCCCAGCGACGATCGTATTCATCTGCATCTGTCAAGCGCAGGGACACGCCTTGATTTATCTCGCCTGCTGGCCGATATCGAACCCGGCACACATATTTACACCTGCGGGCCAGCAGTGCTCAACGATGCCGTCAGAGAAGTGGCTTCCCTCCATAGACTGGACAGCAATACGCTACATTTCGAACAATTTGCGCTGGAAGATAAAAGCGGTGATGCCTTTACCCTGGTTCTGGCGCGTTCCGGACGCGAGTTTGTGGTCCCGGAAGAGATGACCATTTTGCAGGTTATCGAAAATAACAAAGCCGCGCGCGTTGAGTGCCTGTGCCGGGAAGGTGTTTGCGGCACCTGTGAAACGACGATTCTTGAAGGGGAAGCGGATCACCGCGATCAGTATTTCAGCGACGACGAAAAAGCTAGCCAGCAAAGCATGCTTATTTGCTGCTCACGCGCCAAAGGTAAGCGCCTGGTGCTTGATTTGTAGCGTTGCGCAGGCCGGGTTAGCAATGGCGCAACCCGGCGAGCCTGGTGACTTACTGCGGATATTCCTGCAGCAGCGCGTTGAGACGATCGGACATCAGTTCGCCACGCCAACCGGAAACCAACTCCGGCAGGGTCTGCTGCGGCTTTAATTTCCAGTGCCAGTTGAGTAGCTGGTTGATTTGACGGCGTGAAGCCAGCAGTTCGACGCTAAGATTATGCTCAGTACTTACCTCGGCAACCAGCGTCTTAATAGCTTTAAACGCTTTGCGGTATCCAGGCATATCCATCAAATTCAGCAGCGGCTGTGGCAGTGATTCTTCCGGTAAAGCCTGCGCTTTTTCTACCAGAGAAATCAGCGTTTTGCCGTGGAAGCGAATTTCACTACCGGAAAGGCCGAGGCTGTCCAGTTCACCCAGACTCCCTGGCATATAACGAGCGACCGCCCACAGGTGTTCTTCACGCACCACAAAGTTCACCGCCAGATCGCGCTCACGCGCTTTACGCAGTCGCCAGTCGGCAAGCAGTTGCAGGCAGGCCAACTGACGAGTACGCAACTGCCAGGCGTTAGTGATATCGCGCCATGCGTCTTCAGGCGCCAGAACCTCCTGGCGACGCTGCTGCATTAAGCGACATTCGTCCAGTGCGGCTGGCAGCCAGCCGCTGGCTTCAGTTTCGACCATCAGTTTTGTGGTGATCGGTAATAGATACCAGACATCAGCCGCCGCGTACTCACACTGACGCTCGGTCAGCGGTCTGGCCAGCCAGTCGGTGCGGGATTCGCTTTTGTCCAGCGCCACCCCCGTAAACTCTTCCACCATCGCGGCAAACCCCCACGACAGCGGACGACCGCAAAAAGCAGCCAGAATTTGTGTATCAATCAACGGCTGCGGCAGTTCGCCAAAAGCGTTGAGAAACACTTCCAGATCTTCGCTACCTGCATGCAGGAATTTGGTGATGGCAGTATCACGCAGAATATCGCGCAGCGGCGACCAGTCGGTGATCCCCTGCGGATCAATCAGAGCAACGTGTTTGCCATCAAACAGCTGGATCAGCCCCAACTGCGGATAATAGGTACGCGTGCGAACAAATTCTGTATCCAGGGCTATCGCCGGAAATTCACGGACGGCTTCGCACAGCGTGGCCAACGCGTCGTCCGTGGTGATCATTTGATAATTCAAATCGTGCTCTCTTAGGTTTGCGCCAAAAAAAACGCCGGATTTCCCGGCGTTTTCTACTGGCTGACTTAACGCTCAGCCTTTATTGTCCACTTTGGCACGCGCTTCGTCACGTAATTCTCGTCGCAAAATTTTACCAACGTTAGATTTCGGCAACTCATCGCGAAACTCCACCAGCTTTGGTACTTTATAGCCCGTCAGGTGACGACGACAGAAAGTGACCAGCGCGTCATCGGTTAACGAGGCATCTTTCTTCACTACGAAAATTTTCACCGCTTCACCACTGCTGCCGGACGGAACCCCAACCGCAGCCACTTCCTGCACGCCAGGGTGTTGCATAACCACGTCTTCAATTTCGTTCGGATAGACGTTAAAGCCGGATACCAGGATCATGTCCTTCTTACGATCGACAATACGCAGGAAGCCTTCATCATCCATCACCGCAATATCGCCGGTGTGCAGCCAGCCGTCTTTGATGATTTCGTCAGTGGCGTCCGGTCGCTGCCAGTAGCCCAGCATCACCTGTGGACCTTTCACACACAGCTCACCCGGTTCTCCCGGCGGCACTTCGTTGTCGTCGTCGTCCACCAGCTTGACCTCAGTGGAGGGAACCGGTAAACCGATACTTCCGCTGTGGTAGTCAATATCGTGAGGGTTAACACTCACCAGCGGGGCGCACTCCGTCAGACCATAGCCTTCCAGCAGATACTGCCCCGTCAGCTTCACCCAGCGCTCAGCTACCGCTTGTTGAACCGGCATTCCGCCACCTGCCGAGAGATGCAGTGACGAGAAGTCCAGTTGCTGGAACTCTTTGTTATTCAGCAGCGCGTTAAACAGCGTATTGACGCCGGTCATCGCGGTAAACGGATACTTCGCCAGCTCTTTTACCAGCCCCGGAATATCACGCGGGTTAGTAATCAGCAGGTTTTGACCGCCTAGCTCAATAAACAGCAGACAGTTCATCGTTAGCGCAAAAATGTGATACAGCGGTAACGCCGTCACCACTAATTCTTTACCCGGATGCAGCAACGGACCGTAGGTAGCATGAACCTGCTCAAGGTTAGCCAGCATGTTGCGGTGTGTAAGCATCGCGCCTTTCGCCACGCCGGTTGTCCCGCCGGTATATTGCAGAAACGCCAAATCTTCCGACACCACTTCGGGCTTCACATACTGCATACGATAGCCGTTTTGCAGCGCACTGCGAAATGAGATGGCATCCGGCAGGTGATACTTTGGCACCAGGCGCTTGATGTACTTCACGACAAAGTTAACCAGCGTTCCTTTGGCGGTAGACAGCTGATCGCCCATACGCGTCAGGATCACGTGTTGCACCGACGTTTTGTCGACCACCTTTTCCAGCGTATGAGCAAAGTTAGATACGATGACAATCGCCGACGCGCCGCTGTCGTTGAGCTGATGTTCCAGCTCGCGAGGCGTATACAACGGGTTCACGTTCACGACGATCATGCCGGCACGTAAAATCCCAAACAGTGCGACCGGATATTGCAGCAGATTCGGCATCATCAGCGCGACGCGATCGCCCTTTTTCAGCCCGAGCCCCTGTTGCAAATAAGCGGCAAACGCACGGCTACGCTCTTCAAGCTTGCGGAAGGTCATCACCTCCCCCATGTTTACAAACGCGGGCTGATCGGCATACCGTCTTACTGAGTGTTCAAAGAGTTCCACCAGGGATTGATAACGGTCAGGATTGATCTCCGCAGGAACACCAGCGGGATAACGGTTAAGCCAAACCTTTTTCAATACATCACCTCTAAAATGCGTATTCGTCGTCATCACAACCCCAGGCAATAAACAAACTGTTAACATAATATTAACTCAGCGTACCAGTTTGTTTATTACACAACGACAAGGTTGCGAAGCACGTCACTATTTATTTTTCTTATATCCACGTTAATGCAGAAACAGCGGACGAGCCGCTGTTTCTTTTACCATTAAAACAAAGAGTTACTCTGTTACTATGGTCTGAACCTGTGCCGGGCCGGGATTGTACCAGCCCCATCCGCCGTAGCCACCGTAAGGCCAGCCACGCGCACCGTAGAACCAGGGGTCGATAGGCTGAGGCGGCATGACAATCTGCTGAGTAATATGCCAGCGTTTATAACCAGTTACCTGCATCAGCATGAATTTATACGGCGTATTACCGATTTTTCCGTCCACTGTACCGCTTATCGGGCCGACGACGGTGACCAGTTGCCCGCGAAAGTCCACCGGGTCAAGGAAGCCATTTACATCAGCATATATCCGCCCACGAGAGGCTTCACCCAGCACGGGGCGTGCACCGCTATCGAGCGGAACGGTGGCAATTTCCAGACGGGATTTTCCCTGCTGGTTCTGAATATCCACCACTTTGCCGCCGAAACGCGCTTCCTGTCCGACATACAGCTGCGGCGCATTCATCACCCGCACCAGATCCTGCTGCGGCATCGGGCTCGAACCTTTAATCGCATCCGGGATGGTGACGCAGCCGCTAAGCATTAACGCTAAGGCCCCCGCCAACACACCTTTCAATAACTGCTTTTGCACCGCCATATTGTGACTCCCTTTTCTTAGCTTCTGCCCCGGCCTGTTCACAATGCTGTGCACTGACGACTGTACGTCTTAGCCGGGGTTCTACTACTAAGATTCATTCTTTACCGGGAAGTTTCTTCCACGCCACGGTGTTACGTAAATAAACCGGTTCAGCGTGTTCGACCGCTACGGTCTCACCCGCAGCCAGCATTTGCGTGGCGACGGGCAGCATGTCTTCAGCCGCTGGAAGCAGCACGTCACCATCGCTGAGCGTCAGCCCGCTGTCTTTACCAAGCTCAGGCCATGCCGGCCAGCCCGTCCCGACCGTCACCCAGTCGCCAGACAGCTGCAATAAACGCTCATGTACCTGCTCGGGGGTTAACACCGCTTCGGTTTCTTCACCGTGCCAGTTACCGTTGTCATCACGCTGGTATTCGGCCCAGTAGACTTCGCCCATTCGCGCGTCAATCGCCGCCAGCACGCGAGTCGCGCCCGACTTACGCCAGGCGCCCTGCGCCATGGTAGCCAGGGTGGAGACGCCGATCATCGGTAAGTTTGCGCCTAACGCCAGCCCCTGAGCAATGCCAATACCGATACGCACGCCGGTGAAACTGCCGGGACCGCGACCAAACGCCAGGGCGTCGATATCGGTTAACGTGAGATCGCCAGCGGCCAGGATTTCCTGAACCATCGGTAAAATTCGTTGGGTGTGTTCTCGTGGGCAAAGCTCAAAGTGAGCCTTGATAGTACCGTCATTCCACAGGGCAACAGAGCACGCCTCTGTGGCGGTATCGATAGCCAGAATTCGCATGGGTGTTTGTGATCAGATCAATAAATTTGGCGCGCATCTTACCACACTCCGTAACAAATTACTCAGTCGTTGGTATGGCAAGAAAGCGAACCGCGCGAGCGATGTCACGCGTCCGCGGCGCAGGAGGAAGACTCGCCAGGAAGGTGGCGCCGTATGGCCGCATAACCAGACGATTGTCGCAAATCACCAGCACGCCGCGATCGTCAGCATCACGTATCAGACGCCCTACCCCCTGCTTCAGGGTGATTACCGCATCCGGCAACTGGACGTCTTCAAACGGATCGCCGCCGCGCAGTCGACAATCCTCCATTCGGGCTTTTAACAGCGGGTCGTCCGGCGAGGTAAACGGCAGTTTATCGATTATTACCAGCGACAGGGTATCACCGCGCACGTCCACGCCTTCCCAGAAGCTGCTGGTGGCAACCAGTAGCGCATTACCTGCGCTGACAAACTGCTGTAGCAGTTGTCCTTTGCTGGTTTCGCCCTGCAGCAGTACGGGAAGCGTCATAGTAGCGCGGAATTGTTCCGCCAGATCGCGCATCATCGCGTGCGAAGTGCACAGCATAAAACAGCGACCGTTGTTCGCTTCGATAATAGGTCGCAGCATGGATGCCAGCTGACGCGCAGCCCCCGGCTGGTTGGTTTGCGGGAGATTACGCGGTACGCACAGCAGCGCCTGGCGCGTGTAATCAAATGGGCTTGGCAGCAGCATCGACTCGGCATCTTCAATACCCAGTCGTGCAGTGAAATGATGAAGGTCATCGTTTACCGACAGCGTCGCGGAAGTAAAAATCCAGCAGCCCGGCTTTTGTTCCATCACTTCTTTGAATTTATCCGCCACCGTAAGCGGCGTCAGCGCGAGGGTGAAATGGCGGGAGGTGCATTCATACCAGTAGCTGAAGCCTGGCTGGTTGATCTCTTTCAGGCGCTTCAGACGCGCACGATAAAGCGTGGCGCGCTCAAACGCGGCATCCAGCAATGCCGAACGTCCGAGAGACAGCTTCGCCACGTCATAACACAGCTCCAGCGTGTCATCGAGCAGCAAAAACGCGCGCTGTACGCGCTGGTCGGCCAGCAGTTCCCGCAGGTTTCCGCGATAGCCCGGCTCACCAAGCTGCAAGCGGAAGTCCTGAGCGCTTTGTGCAAGGCGATCGGCGCACTTTTGCAACTGCTGAGTGTCTTTCAGCTCGGTGCGATAGGCAATGGTGATGTCTTTCGCCAGGTCTAACAGCTGGCGACTGGAGAGCGATTGACCAAAGTACTGGCTGGCGATATCCGGTAACTGATGCGCTTCATCGAAGATCATCACATCAGCTTCCGGGATCAGTTCGCCAAACCCGCTCTCTTTTACCACCATATCGGCGAGAAACAGATGATGGTTAACCACGACAACATCCGCATCCATCGCTTTTTTACGCGCTTTAACGACAAAACACTCTTTATACAGCGGGCAGTCGCTACCCAGACAGTTGTCATTAGTGCTGGTCACCAGCGGCCAGGCCTGAGAGTCTTCCGCCACGCTGACGCAGGTGCTGATGTCCCCATCAAGGGTTTGATTTGACCAGGAGCGCAGCAGAATGACGTCGCTTAACGTTTGTACCGGCAAGTCGCCACCCGCCAGCGCCTGCTGTTCGAGACGCTCAAGGCACAGATAGTTTGAACGCCCTTTCAGCAGCGCCAGTTTACCGGTGAACTTCAGTGCTTTCGCGACGGTCGGGAGGTCGCGGCTGTATAGCTGATCCTGCAACGCCTTCGAGCCCGTGGAGACAATGACCTTCTTTCCGACACGCAGCGCTGGGGCAAGATAAGCGTAGGTTTTACCCGTTCCGGTTCCGGCTTCTACCACCAGCGGTTGTGATTTTTCGATGGCATGACTGACGGCGATGGCCATCTGCCGCTGTGGTTCTCGCGGTTTAAAACCCGGTATCGCTTTAGCCAACTGACCGTCTGCTGCAAAATCGTCCGTCACACTGCCCCCTGTTCATTTGAACAGGGATTATGTCAGGCCAGCGGGTCTTTCGCCAGTTGAAGAGGTGACGTGGGCACAACATTATGGCAGTCTTGGCGCAACCCAAAGCTATTATGAAAAAACGTAAACGAGGAATGATTTATGACGATTGTGCGCATTGATGCCGAAGCGCGTTGGTCCGACGTGGTAATCCACAACAACACGCTGTATTACACCGGCGTGCCGGAAAATCTGGATGCAGACGCCTTTGAGCAGACGGCAAATACGCTGGCGCAAATTGATGCGGTGCTGGAAAAACAAGGCAGCAACAAGTCACGTATTCTTGATGCCACCCTGTTTTTGGCAGACAAAAACGATTTTGCCGCCATGAACAAAGCCTGGGACGCGTGGGTCGTTGCTGGCCACGCGCCGGTACGTTGTACCGTTCAGGCCGGATTGATGAACCCGAAATACAAAGTTGAGATTAAGATAATCGCTGCAGTTTAAGCGGCGTTATTCGTCTTCATCTTCAAAACGCGCCACGATCCGCTCGCCGGTATGACTGGCGCGTAACTCTTCAGCAACCAGAGCAATGGCTTGTCCGCTGCTCATCCCCTGCGACATCAGCTCCTGAATACGCTCTACCGCTTTTTGCTGCTGCTCATGACTGAGTGAAGGTAAACCTGCAAACATTGTTAACTCCTGCTAAATTGTCTGCGCTAATTATTTCATGCTACCGGGCAGTTAGCCAGTAGAGTAGCAACGAGTCAGGACTGATGAAGACGTTATCTCCCGCAGTAATCACATTACCCTGGCGTCAGGACGCCGCTGAACGCTATTTTTCGACATTAAGCCATCTGCCCTGGGCGATGCTGCTGCATTCAGGTCAAGCCGACCATCCGCATAACCGCTTTGATATTCTGGTGGCGGATCCCGTCACCACGTTGGTTACACGTGCTGAAGAGACCGTAGTGCAGGACGGGCACGCAATCACGCGCTCGCTTGATGATCCAATGACGGTATTACATTCCGCGCTAGCTGCACACAAGATTCACCCCGAGTATCACCCCGATCTGCCGTTTCAGGGCGGCGCGTTAGGTCTGTTTGGCTACGACCTTGGCCGACGCTTTGAATCTCTGCCCACTATTGCTGAGCGCGATATTACGCTACCGGATATGGCCGTTGGCATTTACGACTGGGCGCTGATTGTTGACCACCAGTTGCAGACCGTATCGCTGCTCAGCCATACCGATGTCGAGGCTCGCCTGAAATGGCTCGACGCGCAACAACCGCCAACGCGTGAGCCGTTTACATTGACCTCGGCGTGGCAGTCCAATATGAGCCGCGCCCGGTATGGCGAAAAATTCCGCCAGGTACAGGGCTATCTGCACAGCGGCGATTGTTACCAGGTCAACCTCGCGCAGCGTTTTCAAGCGCATTACGAGGGGGATGAGTGGCAGGCATTTGTCAAACTCAATCACGCTAACCGCGCCCCGTTCAGCGCGTTTATTCGTCTTGAGGAAGGCGTTATCCTCAGCCTTTCGCCAGAACGTTTTATTCTGCTGGAGAACCAGCATATCCAGACCCGTCCTATTAAAGGTACGTTGCCCAGGCTTGAAGATGCCGATGCCGATCGTGAGCAGGCCCGGCGGCTGGCGAATTCGCCGAAGGATCGTGCGGAGAACCTGATGATCGTCGATTTGATGCGTAATGATATTGGCCGCGTTGCCGTACCGGGTTCGGTACAGGTTCCGGAGCTGTTTGTCGTCGAACCGTTCCCTGCCGTTCATCATTTGGTCAGCACCATTACCGCACGTCTGCCAGAGTCATTACACGCCACCGATCTGCTACGCGCAGCCTTCCCCGGCGGCTCTATTACCGGTGCGCCGAAAGTGCGGGCGATGGAAATTATTGACGAACTGGAGCCACAAAGACGTAATGCCTGGTGCGGCAGCATCGGTTATCTGAGTTTCTGCGGCAATATGGATACCAGCATCACCATTCGCACGCTGACAGCCACAAACGGACAAATTTATTGTTCCGCTGGCGGCGGCATAGTGGCGGACAGTCAGGAAGACGCTGAATATCAGGAAACATTTGATAAAGTGAATCGTATTTTGCACCAACTGGAGAACTGAGACGTGGAATACAGCAGCCTGACGCTTGATGATTTCTTATCGCGCTTTCAACTCCTGCGCCCGCAGGTCAATCATGCCGCGTTAAACCAGCGCCAGGCCGCCGTACTGATCCCCGTCGTGCGTCGTCCACAGCCGGGGTTGTTGTTAACCCAGCGTTCCGTTCACCTGCGCAAGCACGCCGGACAGGTCGCCTTCCCCGGTGGGGCGGTGGATAGCAGTGATGCCTCGTTGATTGCCGCCGCCCTTCGCGAAGCGCAGGAAGAAGTGGCGATCCCCCCTTCTTGCGTTGAGGTGATTGGCGTTCTGCCGCCGGTTGACAGCGTGACCGGCTTCCAGGTCACACCGGTGGTAGGGATTATCCCGCCAAATTTGCCGTATCGCGCAAGTGAAGACGAAGTTTCCGCCGTGTTCGAAATGCCGCTGGCGCAGGCCCTGCATTTAGGTCGTTATCACCCGTTGGATATCTACCGCCGCGGCGATTCACATCGTGTATGGCTTTCCTGGTATGAGCAATATTTCGTCTGGGGAATGACCGCCGGAATAATTCGTGAGCTGGCGCTGCAAATTGGCGTCAAGCCCTGACTATACTTATCTTTACGCGCGCCATAGACAACTTGAAACTCAGGTCACAACATTAGTAAAACCGCGGTTATCTATTAGTTTAATTCATGTGAATAGTTAAGCCGATCGCCGCGTTCCCTCTTACACTATGCGCAGTTATAACATCGTTACTGGAAAGCCCAGTCGCCCTGTAGGAGTATTATCGTGATTAGTCTATTCGACATGTTTAAGGTGGGGATTGGTCCCTCATCTTCCCATACCGTAGGGCCTATGAAGGCGGGTAAACAGTTCGTCGATGACCTGGTCGAAAAAGGATTACTGGACAGCGTTACTCGTGTCGCCGTCGACGTGTATGGTTCACTGTCGCTCACGGGTAAAGGTCACCACACCGATATCGCCATTATTATGGGTCTGGCAGGCAATGAGCCTGCTACCGTGGATATTGATAGCATCCCCGGATTTATCCGCGACGTAGAAACGCGTGGACGCCTGCTGCTTGCACAGGGTCAGCACGAAGTGGATTTCCCGCAGAATGACGGGATGCGTTTTCACAACGGCAACCTGCCGCTGCATGAAAACGGAATGCAGATCCATGCGTACAATGGCGAAACCGTCATTTATAGCAAAACCTACTACTCAATCGGCGGTGGATTCATCGTTGATGAAGAACATTTTGGTCAGGATGCCGCGGGCGAGGTCAGCGTGCCTTATCCGTTCAAATCCGCGACTGAAATGCTGGAGTACTGCAATAGCACCGGCCTGTCTCTCTCTGGCATGGCGATGCAGAACGAACTTGCTCTGCACAGCAAAAAAGAGATTGAAGAGTACTTTGGCCACGTCTGGCAAACCATGCAGGCCTGTATCGATCGTGGCATGAACACCGAAGGTGTGTTGCCGGGTCCGCTGCGCGTTCCTCGTCGTGCTTCGGCTCTGCGTCGTATGCTGGTTTCCAGCGATAAGCTGTCCAACGATCCGATGAACGTGATCGACTGGGTGAACATGTTCGCCCTGGCCGTTAACGAAGAAAACGCCGCGGGCGGTCGCGTAGTGACAGCGCCAACCAACGGTGCCTGCGGTATCGTGCCTGCGGTACTGGCCTATTACGATCATTTCATCGAGTCCGTCAGCCCGGATATCTATACCCGCTATTTCCTGGCGGCCGGTGCAATTGGCGCGTTGTACAAAATGAACGCCTCAATCTCTGGTGCAGAAGTAGGTTGTCAGGGTGAAGTGGGTGTAGCCTGCTCCATGGCTGCCGCTGGTCTGGCTGAACTGTTGGGCGCTAGCCCTGAGCAGGTGTGTGTTGCTGCCGAAATCGGCATGGAACATAACCTCGGCTTAACCTGCGATCCGGTTGCCGGTCAGGTACAGGTTCCATGCATTGAACGTAACGCCATTGCTTCAGTGAAGGCGATCAACGCTGCGCGTATGGCAATGCGCCGTACCAGCGCGCCGCGCGTCTCGCTGGATAAAGTCATTGAGACCATGTACGAAACAGGTAAAGACATGAACGCCAAATACCGCGAAACGTCACGCGGTGGCCTGGCAATCAAAGTTCAATGTGACTAATACTTAGTTTTCGCCCATCTGCGACGGATGGGCGAATTTGCCCCCTCTCCCTCGTCTACTGTAATTTTCCCCACTACACTTGCTCTGTTGCTGTTGGCTTCTGTGACCAACGGCTTATCGGGCGGCCCGCATGCAAACAGCACAACGGATCATTAAAAATTATCGCCGGAATCGCTTAATCGTCTGCACAGTATGTGCACTACTGACGCTCATCCTCACATTAACTGTTCGATTTATTTCGGAGCGTAATTTAAATCACCGAAATATCGTCACCTTTGCCAACCATGCTGTAGAAGAACTGGATGACGTGCTTTTACCCTTGCAGACCGGACGTGATGTATTGCTGCCGTTAATTGGCCTCCCCTGCTCAGTGGCACGTTTACCGTTAAGCAAACATGCCGCAAGACTGCAAACGGTGCGTTCTATTAATCTGATTCAAAGCGGGATCCTGTATTGCTCCAGCATTTTTGGGTATCGCAATGTCCCCATTCGTCAACTACAGCCCGAATTACCCAGCCGGGAACCGCAACTGCTGCTGTCTACTGACCATTCGCTGATAAAAGGCAGCCCGATTCTGACGCAATGGTATCCATCCTCTGCCGATGGTGAAGATGGCGTGCTGGAAATCGTCAATATTGATTTATTGTCGTCTATGTTGCTTGAACCCCAGCCGCCGCAGATCACCGATGCCAGCTTAACCGTTGGTAATCGGCATCTACTGTATGATCAAGGTGTGGTCGATACTCTGCCTAAGCTAAATGATGAAAAACGCTACCAGCTGTCATCTCAACATTTCCCGTTTACCATTAGCGTCACCGGCCCCGGTCCCAGTGAACTGGCGATTAAACATCTGCCAACACAGCTGCCGCTGGCGTTGATCCTAAGTTTATTAGTGGGTTACCTGGCATGGCTGGCGACTGCCAGCAGAATGAGTTTTTCCTGGGAGATTAATCTGGCCCTTGCTGCTCGGGAATTCGAGCTGTTTTGCCAGCCGCTGCTTAATGCGCAAACCCAGCAATGCATGGGCGTGGAGATTCTTCTACGCTGGAATAACCCACGCCAGGGTTGGATCTCTCCGGAAGTGTTTATTCCCATCGCTGAGGAGCACAACCTGATTGTGCCGCTAACCCGTCATGTCATCGCAGAAACCATTCAGCAAAGACACGTTTTCCCGATGAGCAGTCAGTTTCATATTGGGATTAATGTCGCCGCCAGCCATTTTCGTAACGGCACGCTGCTAAAAGATCTTAATCAGTACTGGTTCAGCCAGCACCCAATCCAGCAGTTGGTTATCGAACTGACCGAACGAGATGCGTTACTGGATGTGGATTATCGGGTCGTACGCGAATTAAATCGTCTCGGCGTAAAACTGGCAATTGATGATTTCGGTACCGGTAACAGCTCGCTCTCCTGGCTGGAAAAACTCCGCCCGGATGTGCTGAAGATCGATAAATCATTTACTTCGGCAATAGGAACAGACGCCGTGAACTCAACCGTCACAGACATCATTATCGCTTTGGGGAAAAAATTGAATATAGAACTGGTGGCGGAAGGCGTTGAAACCCAGGCGCAGGCTCAGCATTTGCGCCGACACGGCGTACATTTGTTGCAAGGTTTTTTGTACGCAAAGCCAATGCCGCTGCGTGATTTCCCAAAATGGCTGGCGGGCAGCACGCCGCCGCCCACCCGACATAACGGGCGACACAGTATGCCCGTCATGCCGTTTCGCTAAACCCGATTACTCGTCTTCGTCGTGAGCGGGTTGTTCTTTAACAATGCGAACTAAATCCACACGATAGTCATTCGCTTCGACAATCGTAATGCTCAGCGGTGCAACCTCGATAACATCACCTACGCGTGGAATATGGCCGTTAGCCGCAATGACTAAACCTGCCACCGTGGCGATATCTTCGTCTTCATTCACTAACGTATCCACGTCCAGCGCCTGTTGCAACGCATGCAGATCGGTACCGCCTTTGACCAACCAACCACCTGCATCAGCAATAATTTCAGGTGTTTCATCGGCATCCGGGAATTCACCGGCAATGGCTTCTAATACGTCCAGCGGCGTGACCAGACCCTGTACTACGCCAAACTCGTTAGTGACGATAACGAAGCTACCGCGGGCACGACGCAGTACGCCTAACAGATTGATCGGGTCCAGCGTCTCCGGAACAACAATAGCCGGAGAAGCAGAGGCAATCGCCGCCACATCCACACCGTCTTCCAGCGCCACCAGCAGCTCTTTAGCACGCACGATACCGATGATTTCATCCAGTTCCCCACGACACACCGGGAACAGGCTGTGAGGTGATGAGAGCAACTGCTCGCGAATTTCTGCCACGCTCAGGTCGGCATCAACCCAGCTGATTTCACCACGAGGCGTCATAATGCCACGTAACGAACGCGACGCCAGGGAGAGGACGCCGTTGATCATATAGCGTTCTTCTTCCACAAACGCGCCTTCCGGGACAGGAACCGGCACCGGGTTATCGGATTCCATCTGCACGCTGGCCTGACGTTTACCGCCCATCAGACGCAGGATTGCATCGGCAGTACGTGCACGCAGCGGCAGCGTCGACTGGTGGCGAATAAAGTTACGACGGGCAATCTGGTTAAACAACTCGATGATGATCGAGAAACCAATCGCCGCATACAGATAACCTTTCGGAATATGGAAGCCAAACCCTTCGGCAACCAGGCTCAGACCAATCATCAACAGGAAGCTCAGACACAGCACCACCACCGTCGGGTGTTGGTTCACAAATCGTGTCAGCGGCTTAGAGGCCAGCAGCATCACGGCCATGGCAATCACTACTGCCGCCATCATCACTGGCAGATGGTTGACCATACCGACCGCTGTAATCACGGCATCCAGCGAGAACACCGCGTCGAGGATGACAATCTGCGTTACGACAACCCAAAAGCTCGCATACCCTTTCGTCTGCCCGGTATCATGTTCACGGTTTTCCAGCCGCTCATGCAGCTCTGTCGTAGCCTTGAACAAGAGGAAGATCCCCCCCAGCAGCATAATCAAATCGCGCCCCGAGAACGCATAGTCCATTACCGTGAACAGCGGCTTTGTCAGCGTCACCATCCACGAAATCACGGACAACAAGCCCAGACGCATAATCAGTGCCAGTGACAAACCGATTAAACGCGCTTTATCACGCTGTTTCGGCGGCAGCTTATCAGCCAGGATCGCAATGAAGACCAGGTTATCAATACCCAGAACAATTTCGAGAACGACAAGCGTGAGCAAACCCACCCAAATCTGCGGGTCCATTAATAATTCCATGACAAGCTCCTGCTTAAGGAATGACCAAACTGCGCGCTGAGGATCTCAGGCGTTAAAGCGATATGCAGAGAAAATTTGTGGCAAAAAGTGCCAATCTGACAGGCTTGATACGGCCTGAAGGTGAAATGACGTCGGTGACGATCCATATGGTGGGCTACTGCCCTATACTCCTGAGTAATTAAACAGATGCTAAACATAACAGAGAGAAGCTGTTTTTAGCAAAGATTTACCTTCCTTTGCAATAAGTTGTTTCGGAGATATTTTACCCTTCGAAATTTCTTTTTATCGGAAGTTAAATTACGGATCTTCATCACATAAAATATTTTTTTCGATATCTAAAATAATTCACGAAAATCATAGGTTTTTCTTTGTAACCCTTATCTGAATCGATTCGATTGCGGACGACGATTCAAATACATCTTCACGTTGATGTGTTAACGATAATAAAGGAGGTAGCAAGTGACCATTGCTATTGTAATAGGCACACATGGTTGGGCTGCAGAGCAGTTACTTAAGACGGCAGAGATGCTGTTAGGCGAGCAGGAAAACGTCGGCTGGATCGATTTCGTTCCAGGCGAAAATGCTGAAACGCTGATCGAAAAGTACAACGCTCAGTTGGCAAAACTCGATACCAGTAAAGGCGTGCTGTTTCTCGTTGACACATGGGGAGGCAGCCCGTTTAACGCTGCGAGCCGCATTGTCGTCGATAAAGAGCATTACGAAGTAATCGCCGGTGTGAACATTCCCATGCTGGTTGAGACCTTCATGGCGCGTGATGACAACCCAAGCTTTGATGAGTTAGTGGCACTGGCCGTTGAAACCGGTAGCGAAGGCGTGAAAGCGCTGAAAGCAAAACCGGTGGAAAAAGCCGCTCCTGCCCCCGTCGCGGCACCGAAAGCAGCAACCCCCGCGAAACCGATGGGGCCGAACGATTATATGCAGATCGGCCTGGCGCGTATTGATGACCGCTTAATCCATGGTCAGGTGGCAACTCGCTGGACCAAAGAAACCAACGTAACGCGCATTATCGTCGTCAGTGATGAAGTTGCCGCCGATACCGTGCGTAAAACGCTGCTGACTCAGGTAGCACCTCCGGGTGTGACGGCGCATGTGGTTGATGTCGCGAAAATGATCCGCGTCTACAACAACCCGAAATATGCAGGTGAGCGTGTGATGCTGTTGTTCACCAACCCAACCGACGTAGAACGTATCGTTGAAGGTGGTGTGAAAATTACCTCCGTGAACATTGGCGGTATGGCTTTCCGTCAGGGTAAAACGCAGGTAAACAACGCAATTTCTGTCGATGACAAAGACATCGAAGCCTTCAAGAAACTCAACGAACGCGGTATTGAGCTTGAGGCCCGTAAGGTTTCTACCGATCAGAAACTGAAAATGATGGATTTGATTGCCAAGGTGAAATAATTCCCTGGCATTTACTTAGTTTTCACACTTAAGTCTGTATAGCAATAGGAGAAGTACAATGGAGATTACCACTCTTCAGATTGTGCTGGTGTTCATCGTCGCATGTATCGCGGGTATGGAGTCGGTACTCGATGAATTTCAGTTCCACCGTCCGTTGGTGGCCTGTACGCTGATTGGTGCCGTTCTTGGGGATATGAAAACCGGTATTATCATCGGTGGTACCCTGGAAATGATCGCCCTGGGCTGGATGAACATCGGTGCTGCGGTTGCACCTGATGCCGCACTGGCCTCAATTATCTCTACCGTTCTGGTTATCGCGGGTCATCAAAGCATTGGTGCCGGTATCGCGCTGGCTATCCCACTGGCAGCAGCAGGCCAGGTACTGACCATTATCGTTCGTACAATCACCGTAGCATTCCAGCACGCAGCGGATAAGGCAGCCGAAAACGGTAACCTGACTGCGCTCTCCTGGCTGCACGTATCCTCGCTGTTCCTGCAGGCTATGCGTATCGCTATCCCGGCGGTAATCGTAGCGATTTCTGTTGGTACCAGTGAAGTTCAGAGCATGCTTAACGCCATTCCGGAAGTCGTAACCGGTGGTCTGAACATCGCAGGCGGTATGATCGTAGTGGTTGGTTATGCGATGGTCATCAACATGATGCGCGCAGGCTATCTGATGCCATTCTTCTACCTCGGCTTCGTCACCGCGGCATTTACTAACTTCAACCTGGTTGCTCTGGGTGTGATTGGCGCAGTCATGGCCATCCTCTACATTCAGCTGAGCCCGAAATATAACCGCGTAGCCGGTGCACCTGCTGCGGCGGCTGGCAATAACGATCTCGATAACGAACTGGACTAGCAGGTGAGCGAAATGGTTGATATGACTAAAACTACCACCGAGAAAAAACTCACTCCGAGTGACATTCGTGGCGTGTTCATTCGTTCTAACCTGTTTCAGGGTTCATGGAACTTCGAACGTATGCAGGCGCTGGGTTTCTGTTTCTCCATGGTACCGGCTATCCGCCGCTTGTACCCGGAAAACAACGATGCACGTAAGCAAGCGATTAAGCGTCACCTGGAATTCTTTAACACCCATCCGTACGTAGCGGCTCCAGTACTGGGCGTTACGCTGGCAATGGAAGAACAGCGTGCAAACGGCGCAGAGATTGACGATGGTGCCATCAACGGTATCAAAGTTGGTCTGATGGGTCCGCTGGCAGGCGTCGGTGACCCGATCTTCTGGGGTACCGTACGTCCGGTCTTCGCCGCACTCGGCGCAGGTATCGCGATGAGCGGCAGCCTGCTGGGGCCACTGCTGTTCTTCATCCTGTTTAACCTGGTTCGTCTGGCAACCCGTTATTACGGTGTGGCATATGGCTACCGTAAAGGTGTCGATATCGTTAAAGATATGGGCGGCGGCTTCCTGCAGAAACTGACCGAGGGGGCGTCAATCCTCGGCCTGTTTGTCATGGGGGCATTGGTTAACAAGTGGACGCACGTAAACATCCCGCTGGTGGTTTCCACTATCACCGGTCAGGATGGCCAGACTCGTGTTACCACCGTGCAGACTATCCTTGACCAGCTGATGCCGGGTCTGGTTCCTCTGCTGCTGACATTCGCCTGTATGTGGCTGCTGCGTAAGAAAGTTAACCCGCTGTGGATCATCGTTGGCTTCTTCGTCATCGGTATCGCGGGCTACGCTGTCGGACTGCTCGGTCTGTAAGACTGTTGTGCATCACCGGGGGCTTGCCCCCGGTTTTTCTATTTAGAGGGTTGAGGATTCATGACTATCACGGACCTGGTGCTGGTTCTATTTATCTTTTCGCTGCTGGCGTATGCCATTTACGATCAGTTCATCATGCCCCGCCGTAATGGCCCTACTCTGCTTACTGTCTCCCTGCTTCCCCGCAGCAGAGTTGACAGCGTTATCTTCCTTGGCTTGGTAGCTATTCTTATCTACAACAACATCACCAGCCACGGCGCGCAATTTACCACATGGTTATTATGTGCACTGGTATTGATGGGGTTGTATCTGTTCTGGATCCGTACGCCAAAAATCATCTTCAAGCAGAAAGGTTTTTTCTTCGCCAACGTCTGGATTGAATATAACCGCATTAAAGAGATGAATTTATCTGAAGACGGTGTATTAGTGATGCAATTAGAACATCGAAGATTGTTGATTCGCGTACGAAATATAGACGATCTTGAGAAGATATATAAACTATTAATTTCAAATCAATAGCTTATAAATATAGCCTAAACTATGTTTTTTATATATCAGTATAAAAACCAACATAGCCAAGGCTATATTTAACTGTCCACAATGTTATTTATTTTAACGTTTTATTTATAAATAAATCTAAATGAAAATCGTTTTCAATTAGAAGTCAAATATTATTTCTGCGTTTCTTGTTTTATATTCTCAAAATATGTTAAGGTTGCGCCCGTCGTTGGGGAGTAGCCGATTTCCAGACTCCGGAAATGTACGTGTCAACATACTCGTTGAAAAACGTGGCGCGTACGGACTGAATTTACAGGTTCAGTCAGGCGAGACCATAGGCACATCAACTGCAATGCATATCTGAATGGCGCTGTATTTACAGTGATTCCGGCCTGTATGCATGGTTACTGGGGGCAGTGATGTGTTTTATGGATACCCCGGTCAGGACGCTGTTATGAATCTCACCGCTACCGTTTTTCTCGCTTTTGGCATGTCGATGGATGCTTTTGCTGCATCAATTGGCAAAGGTGCCACCCTGCATAAACCCAAATTTTCTGAAGCATTGCGCACAGGTCTGATATTCGGCGCAGTTGAAACGCTTACGCCGCTGATTGGTTGGGGCATGGGTATGTTGGCCAGCAAATTCGTGCTGGAGTGGAACCACTGGATCGCCTTCATTCTGCTGATCTTTTTAGGCGGGCGAATGATAATCGAAGGTTTTCGCGATAACGGTGATGAGGATGAAGAACCGCAGCGCCGTCATGGTTTCTGGCTGCTGGTTACCACCGCCATTGCCACCAGTCTCGACGCAATGGCCGTCGGGGTGGGTCTGGCTTTCCTGCAGGTCAATATTATTGCCACTGCGCTGGCCATCGGCTGCGCCACATTGATTATGTCCACGCTCGGCATGATGATTGGTCGTTTCATTGGCCCGATGCTGGGCAAACGAGCAGAAATTTTGGGTGGGGTGGTGCTGATTGGTATCGGTGCCCAGATCCTCTGGGCACACTTCCACGGTTAATTTAGACGCTGCCAGACATGAATACTAAAGTCGGTCTGGCAGTCAAACGTCTTTTTCTCCGCTAACGTTTCCCACACCTCTGGCTTTGCCCGCCAGGCGAACGGCGTCATTTGCAGTAACGCAACGGCCTCGCTGCCCTGAAGCTGCATCTGATACCCCAGCGCAATACTCTGTTGCAGAACAAAACCGTCCAGTTGCTCTGTGTGCGGCGCATGCAAACGCACCTCATCATAAATAAGCCCTTTCAGTTCCATTAAATGACGCGGTCCCGGCGTGGCGGTGATAACCCATCCCCCCGGTTTAACCACGCGTGCCAGCTCTTGCGCTTTACAGGGCGCGTAGATCCTGATGATGGCATCCATTGACTCATCTGCGAACGGCAGACGATGGCTGGAGGCAACGCAAAAGGTCACCTGCGGATAGCGTCTGGCTGCAGCTTTAATTGCCACTTTGGAGACGTCAAGACCAAAGGTTGTACAACCCGTCAGCGCGTCGGCAAACGCATGGGTGTAATACCCTTCCCCACAGCCAATATCCAGGATCGCTGCATCTTCTGAAGTCGACTTCTCTTTCAGCACATTCACAATCGCATCACGCATCGGTTGATAGTGCCCGGCATCAAGAAATGCCCGTCGCGCCTGCATCATCTCAGCGCTGTCACCCGGATCGCGCGATCGTTTATGCTGAACCGGCAGTAAGTTGACATACCCTTCTTTCGCCACGTCAAACTGGTGCCGCCCGGGGCAGACAAAACTGTTATTCGCTTGAGTAAGAGGCTGGTGGCAAAGAGGACAGGAAAACGACATGACAACTCCGGCAGGTGACTTAAGGGCGCAAGTGTAACGCGAATTGCGCCCTGGGAAAATAACTTACAACGACGGCGAGGATACGTTGCTGCCGTGCATCACCAGCAGATGATCGGAGTCAGCAGGCATACCATCCGGTTTAACGTTCTCCAGACGCAGGACATCACCCATTATCTGGCTGAAGACAGGCGCAGAGACAGCCCCACCATAATAAGCACCGTTTTGCGGGTTATTAATCACCACGACCAGCGCGAATTTCGGGTCGCTCGCTGGTGCAACGCCTGCCGTGTAGGCCACGTATTTATCGACATACTTACCGTCATCACCAATTTTCTTTGCCGTTCCTGTTTTAACCGCCACGCGATAATCCCTGACCGCGGCTTTAGTTCCCCCACCACCGGGTAACGCAACGCTTTCCATCATATGTTCAACCTGGTGAACCAGCGCCTCCGGCATCACTCTGGTACCGATTACCGGCGGGTCAATACGGGTAATCGAAAGGGGCCGATAGATACCAAAACTACCAATGGTTGCATATACGTGCGCCAACTGCAGCGGCGTTACCATTAACCCATAACCAAATGCAAAGGTCGCGCGATCCAAATCGCTCCAGTAGCGGCGCTGAGGCATCAAACCGCTGCTTTCACCGGTTAATCCCAGTCCGGTTGGATCGCCAAAACCAAAGCTTTTATAGGTATCCAGCAATTTTTGGACAGGCATAGCCAATGAAAGGTGCGACACGCCGGTATCGCTCGATTTCTGTAAAATCCCGGTCAGCGACAGTTCCGGGTAAAATCCGACGTCACGAATACGATGCCCATCAAGGTAAAAAGGATGGGTATCAATCACGCTGTCGGGTTGTACTATCCCCTGCTGGAGTGCAGTCATAATCACCAGCGGTTTAACGGTTGAACCGGGTTCAAACGTATCGCTAATTGCACGGTTACGAAAATCATCCAGTACCGCGCCATCACGATTATTGGGGTTGAAGTCAGGAAAGCTCGCCATGGACAGTATTTCACCGGTAGCAATGTTGACCAGCACTGCGGCTCCTGATTCTGCTTTATTCCACGTAACGGCATTGTCCAACGCATCTTCGGTGACTGTCTGCAGACGCTCGTCGATGCTGAGCTGTAATTCGTGTGCAGGTACAGGCGTAACTTCGGTGATATTTTCGATGACATGGCCAAATTTGTCTTTACGTACCAGACGGGAGCCAGGTTTACCCATCAGTTGGTTATTAAAGCTCTTTTCCAGCCCTTCAATGCCTTGTCCATCAATGTTGGTAAAACCAATGAGATTCGCCGCTACGTGGCCTGCGGGATAGAACCGGCGGGATTCCTCGCGCAGGTTGATGCCCGGGAGATTAAGATCATCGACCCACTCAGCCTGCTGAGGGGAAATTTGTCGTGCCAGATAAATAAAACGTCCGCCAGGATTACTGTTAACGCGTTCCGCCAGCGTGCTCAGTGACAAATGCAGAGTCCTTGCCAGAGCCTGCCAGCGTTCGTTGTAACCCACGCCTCCCTTGCTGATGATGGTCTTAGGATCGGCCCATACGGCGTTAACCGGAACACTTACCGCCAGCGGTCGCCCTTCTCTGTCGGTAATCATCCCGCGCGGCGAGGCAATAGTTACCTCACGTAACGAACGCATGTCTTCCTGTTTCACCAGACTCGTCGGCGTGACAATTTGCAGCCACGCAACCCGACCCAGCAGCAACCCCAGACTCAATAATATTGCCACACAAAGCAGGGCAAAACGTACGGGAGTAAAATTGCGCGCGTCGCCGTCGTTTTTCTTTTTCACCTGGTCTCCAGCAAGATAGTTTTTCAGGTGTCTGATTTAACGAGAAATGTCGTAAGAAAGCGGGGAAAACTATGCTACGAACATCACGCCTTTGCAACAAAGCGCTAATGGAAGGGCATTTAGAAATATTTAGACGTATTTTGAATTAAAAAGCCCCGCATAGGCGAGGCTTTATATCTGAGATGGTTGCGCATATGCGCTTCAAATCAGTGGTGTCGATCAGATAGCTGTTACGTTAACAGCAGCCGGACCTTTCTGGCCGTCCTGAATTTCGAACTCAACGTTCTGGCCTTCAGCCAGAGTTTTGAAGCCGTTACCCTGGATAGCGGAGAAGTGTACGAACACGTCTTTGCTGCCATCAGCCGGAGTAATGAAACCAAAACCTTTAGACTCGTTGAACCACTTAACTTGACCTTTAATCTTTGCCATTTGCAAAATTCCTTAGAGTATTTTCTTCGCCCGCAGGCATAACATAGATAAAACTGAGACATTACTGCTTGAGGCACTAATATAAGGTTCGGCAGAGAAGCGGTATTCAACGTCAACGTGTTTACTCAGGACTTCTTTACTGAAAATGCCACACATAAACAGAACTGTACCTCGTTTAACCCAAAACGTGTTATCACATACAACGTTAATAATGGCAAGCCATTTTTAAACGTGTCTCGATCGGTCGCACAAATCCCGTCGTTCATCAAACAGCAACTGCACAGTTATGCGCCACACCGAGTAGTGTTATATTCCCGCCGCTCGCCCCATCCCCCGCCTGGCTTGCACCATAGCCGGGACATTTCTACCATAGCTCAATAGCTTCGGTTGTTCCAGATTAGCTGTTACAGGGTGTGCCGGATATCATTTTTTATGCTTAGTAATGCATAAAATGTCACAAGCGTAAAAATGAGATCCGCCTTCTGCTTTTGCACCAAAATAATGAAAGAATGATGACAATGCACAAAAAAAGTAAGAGAAACGTTTCGCTGTTAATAAAACGATCGCTATCACAAAAATGACATAATCATATTTTTATCGTATGGGAAATTATATTTATATCAGACCGGGGATAAGATATTAATTGGTTGGAGCATCTGAAAATACTGAGTTTACACGCGTATCAGAGTGCTAATTACACGACATATACAGAAGAAAATAATCTGGCACGTTGGTGACAGGATGAAACATCTGAGAACAAAAGCAACAGATCCTCACCCTGTCATACCGTTTTTACCGCTCAGCTACCAGGCGGATGATGTCATCATCTTCATCCTTCGCTGTGACCGCAGCAGGCTCTGCTGCTTTTTCAGGTTCGTTAGCTTCGCAAAGGCGACGGAGCAATGCGTTCTGTCTTTTTTGCTGATCTAACAATGCTTCAAGCAGCTCAATCTGCTCATTAGTACGCGAACTTGCCCGATTGACGAAAAACCACAGTACAAGCCCGACAACCAGAATCACCACCGATACAGCCAAAGACACCAAACCCAACGCGCCAGAATTCAAAACTTCGTTCATTTCACCACCTCAATGTAGACAGCGTAGTTTACCACTGCCGCACAAGAAGGTAATCAACTGTGGCAAAAATGCGCTTACCAGGGAATAAATTTATTGATGGCACAAATACCGCTGAAAAATTGTACATCCTGATCGCACATGATGTTGAACACTTGCGCCCACATCAGTATGCATACCAGCACGACAACTATCAGCACTACCCAGCGAATTTTTTTCACTCCAGCTCCACTCTTCGAATCTACATCTTATGTCTATAAATTATCATGCGTTACCTAAACCCAGCGTTAACTGTATCGGCATTCAATCTTTTTAGGAATGATTCACTTGTTTCATCCCATGTACAGGCTAATCTAATAATAACGAGAAAAGATAAGAGGTTGTAATGCGTCTGATAATCCGCGCTATTGTGTTGTTAGCTCTGGTTTGGATCGGTTTATTACTGAGCGGCTACGGAATTTTGATTGGAAGTAAGGAGAATGCAGCGGGTCTGGGCTTGCAATGCCAATATCTGACCGCCCGCGGAACCAGCACCGCACAATACGTCCACACAAACAGCGGTATCATTGGCCTGTCGGATTGCCCTTTGTTAAGAAAAAGTACGGTCATTATTGATAACGGTTAATATAGCAACAATACATACGCTACGTTATTTGCACCAACTAACGTTATGACTGTTCATAAAAAACCCCAGATACAAAAATACCTGGGGTTTTTAAGTTGACGCTATTACGCCAGATTAGAACGGATAATCGTTATAACCCATTTGTTCTGAAATTTTACGCGCAGCCGTATGCAGCATCGCCACATACTCGTGCAAACGTTCCTCTGAGAAACGCAGCGTCGGGAATGAAATACTCAAGCCTGCAATCACCACACCGAAACGGTCAAACACCGGCACACCAATGCAGCGCAGACCTTCTTCCTGTTCTTCGTTGTCTTCACCGTAGCCCTGCTCACGGACTTTATCCAGCAGTACCAGCAGTTCATCAGTATTGGTAATAGTACGGTCGGTGCTGCGTTTGTACTCAATACCGTCCAGAATTTGCTTCACTTCATCGCGGTCACGCCATGCCAGCAGAACTTTACCGATAGCCGTGCTGTACAGTGGATTACGGCGACCTACGCGAGAATACATGCGCAGATTGTACATGGAGTCGATTTTATGAATGTAGACGATGCTATCTTCATCCAGTGCGCCAAGGTGTACTGTCTCTTTGGTCAGGCGCGAAAGTTCGCGCATCTGAATATCAGCGCTACGGATAAGATCGACGTTTTGTAACGCGCGAGCACCCAACTCGAATAGTTTCAGGGTCAGTGAGTATTTCTCAGACTCCCCTTCTTGTGCCACATAGCCCAGCGTTTTCATGGTCTGCAAAAAGCGATAAACGGTGCTTTTCGACATCACGACGCGTTGCGACAACTCGGTAATACCAATTTCGCGCTCTTCACCGAGCGCCTGCAGGATGCCAAAAACCTTCAGCACGGAAGATACAGAATCGGGTTGTTTATCCAGATCTGCGATTGCCATTTATCACCCCTTTCGAGTGTTTTATAAAAATCAGAACCGGTTTTTATTATAATTTCACGTATCAGCCCTCGCAATCGCTCTTTGCTTACTTAGTTACAAATCTGCGACCTAACGCCTGAATATCAATGCTAAAATTATTATTCTCATCATAAATTCCGACAATATTGACTTCCTATGGAAAAAACTCAGACCGATGGTCTGCCATTGCCCCAGCGATATGGCGCAATTTTAACCATTGTTATTGGCATCTCTATGGCAGTACTCGACGGCGCAATAGCGAACGTTGCCCTCCCGACTATCGCCACCGATCTTCAGGCCTCACCCGCCAGCTCAATCTGGATTGTGAACGCCTACCAAATTGCGATCGTTGTTTCGCTGTTATCGCTCTCTTTTTTAGGTGACATGTTTGGCTACCGACGCATTTATAAGTGTGGTCTGGTCGTGTTTCTGTTGGCGTCGCTGTTTTGTGCCTTGTCAGACTCGCTGCATATGCTGACGTTAGCGCGCGTGGCTCAGGGGTTTGGCGGCGCGGCGCTGATGAGCGTTAATACGGCATTGATCCGACTCATTTATCCTCAGCGCCAGCTTGGCCGCGGAATGGGTATTAACTCCTTTATCGTGGCTGTATCCTCGGCAGCGGGTCCGACTATTGCGGCGGCAATTCTTTCTATTGCCTCGTGGAAATGGCTATTTCTGATTAACGTTCCGCTGGGGATCATCGCCCTGCTACTGGCTATGCGTTTTTTGCCACCCAATTCATCACGTAGCAATAAACCGCGCTTCGATCTGCCCAGCGCAGTGATGAACGCCTTAACATTTGGTTTGTTAATCACGGCACTCAGCGGATTTGCACAGGGACAGTCGCTAAAACTGATTGGTGCTGAACTTGTGGGGCTTCTCGTGGTAGGGTTTTTCTTTATCCGCCGCCAACTCGCATTGCCAGTACCGTTATTACCGGTTGATCTGCTACGCATTCCGCTGTTTTCACTCTCTATTTGTACCTCAATCTGTTCATTCAGCGCACAGATGCTGGCGATGGTTTCCCTGCCCTTTTTCATGCAAACGGTTCTCGGGCGCAGCGAGGTTGAAACGGGCCTGCTGCTGACGCCGTGGCCGCTGGCAACCATGGTGATGGCCCCACTGGCGGGATATTTGATTGAACGTGTTCATGCGGGTCTGCTGGGCGCGCTGGGCATGGCAGTAATGGCGTGTGGGCTGTTTTCGCTGGTGTTGCTGCCCGCATCACCTTCTGATTTTAATATCATCTGGCCAATGATTTTGTGCGGTGCGGGTTTTGGCTTGTTCCAGTCACCGAATAATCACACCATCATCACCTCCGCGCCGCGTGATCGTAGCGGAGGCGCGAGCGGTATGCTTGGAACGGCGCGTTTACTGGGCCAGAGTACCGGGGCCGCACTGGTTGCGCTGATGCTAAATCAGTTTGGCGACAGCGGAACACACGTTTCGCTGATAACATCGGGTATTCTGGCTTCGCTAGCCGCAATCGTGAGTGGCTTACGTATCACACAACCGCGAGTTCAGGCATAAAAAAAGCGCGTCTGTCGACGCGCTTTTTATTTTAAGTCTGCTGCCAATTATTTCAGGTATTCACCGCTGCGCAGCGCTTCAATACGTTTGTCCAACGGCGGGTGAGTCATAAACAGCTCACTCAACGATTTGGATTTACCGTTGATGCAGAACGCCATCATACTGGTCGCTTCCTGCGGCTCATAGCTGGTTTTCAGGCGCTGTAGCGCGGCGATCATTTTTTCACGACCCACCAGTTTCGCTGAGCCTGCATCCGCATGGAATTCACGATGACGTGAGAACCACATCGTAATAATGCTCGCCAGAATACCAAATACCAGCTCCAGTACCGTCGCTACCGCAAAGTAGATTAACGGGTTACCGTTGCTACCCTCTCCCTCATCGCGGTTGCCGCCCATAAACCCAGCGGCAATCTGCGCCAGAATACGTGAGATAAAGATAACGAAAGTGTTCACCACACCCTGAATTAACGTCATGGTAACCATATCGCCATTAGCAATGTGGCTGATCTCATGCGCGATAACCGCTTCGGCTTCATCCGGACTCATGTTTTGCAACAGGCCAGTACTTACAGCCACCAACGAGGCATCCCGGCGCGCACCGGTAGCAAACGCGTTAATATCTGGCGCATGGTAGATTGCAACCTGCGGCATAGCGATCCCGGCCTGGCGGGCCTGATTCGCGACTGTATTCATCAGCCAGCGTTCTCTTTCATTGCGAGGCTGTTCGATCACTTCCCCGCCAACGGACTTTAACGCCATCCATTTGGACATCAGCAGCGAAATGAAGGAACCACCAAAACCAAACAGCAGTGCCATGATCAACAAGCCTTGAACGCTGCTTGACTGAATCCCTGTCAGGCTCAATACCAGCCCGAAAACGACCATCACAGCCAGGTTCGTCAGCAGGAAGAGCGCGATTCGCATCATAATTTTCTTTTAACCTCAATTTAACAAAACGCACTATGCGATTACCCATATCGTATGGGTCTTATGACTATTTTCAAGCATCCATAGGTGCTAAGTCACCAGAAAGACACAACTTTACATTTTATCGTATCAGACTGACGTCTTCATGCACTTGTTAAAAAAACAGGCACAATTTCTTGTGCCTGTTCGAGGTTATTGACTGGTTGCGGGCTGTTCCGCTGGCTTTTCTTTTTCAAGATGCGCCAGGTCGAGCGCGATTTTTACCGTTTCATCCAGATACGGATCCGGCTCCTGGTAATCCTTCGGCAGATCGTCCAGTTTCTTCAGCAACGGTTTGCCTTCTCGCTTGAATCGATCGTTAATACGCGCCAGACGCATTGCGTCATCTTCGTTATTCTCTTTTTCACGCTGAGCGTAATTCAGAGAAGCGATGTTGCGCTTATCCTTCATCGCATTGAAACGCGCAATGTCCTTCATGATGTACTGGAACTCAGGATCGTTCGCAATACGTGCATTGTGCTCTTTCAGCAATTCAGGTCCGAACGGCGTCAGATTATCTGACTTGGTGTAGGTCGCAGCATCAATGCTGTCCCACGGCAGCGCGTTATCTTCAAACTTCTCGCCGGTTTCAGTTTCTTCATTACCTGTCGGCATGATGATATCTGGCGTAACACCCTTACGCTGCGTGCTGCCACCGTTTACGCGGTAGAATTTCTGGATCGTGTACTGAACAGAACCCAGCGCTGGCCATTCCGGACGCAGCATCTGATCGTAAATACGGTTCAGGGAGCGATACTGCTGAACGGTGCCTTTACCGAAGGTTGGTTCACCAACGATCAGCGCTCGGCCATAATCCTGCATTGCCGCAGCGAAAATCTCTGATGCTGAGGCGCTGAAGCGATCGACCAATACCACCAGCGGGCCTTTGTAGTACACAACGCCGTCGGTATCGCTGTCTTCACGCACTTTACCGTTATTGTCACGAACCTGAACCACCGGGCCGGATGGAATGAACAGACCGGAAAGCGAAACCGCTTCAGTCAGTGCTCCACCGCCGTTGGTACGCAGATCGATGATGATGCTGCTGACGTTCTGTTTTTCCAGTTTCTGCAGTTGGACTTTGACATCATCAGTCAGGCCAACATAGAAACCAGGAATATCCAGTACGCCGACTTTTTCTTTGCCAACGGTTTTCACGGACATTTTAACGGCACGGTCTTCGAGACGGATACGTTCACGCGTTAGCGTCACAGTGCGTGTCTTGGTACCTTTACCGGCAGGCAGAATTTCAAGGCGTACCTTGCTGCCTTTAGGCCCTTTGATCAGTGCTACGACATCATCCAGACGCCAGCCAATCACATCGACCATGCCCTTGCCCGTCTGCCCGACGCCGACAATACGATCGCCAACACTGATCGCTTTGCTCTTGGCTGCCGGACCACCTGCCACCATGGAGTTAATGACGGTGTAGTCATCATCCATCTGCAGAACCGCGCCAATACCTTCCAAAGACAAGCTCATTTCAGTATTGAACTGCTCGGTATTGCGCGGAGAGAGATAGTTAGTATGCGGGTCGATTTCACGGGCGAACGCTGTCATCGCCAGTGAGAACACATCTTCGCTGTTGGTCTGCGCCAGACGGCGAATCGCAAATTTGTAGCGGCGCGTCAGCGTTTCGCGGATTTCCGCATCGGTTTTACCGGTCAGCTTCAGGCTGAGTTCGTCAAATTTAACCTTGCCGTCCCACAGCGCATTAAGCTCTGCTTCGCTCTTCGGCCACGGCGCTTTGCTTCGGTCGAGGTTAAAGGTGTCGTTACCGGTGAAATCCATTGGACGTGCCAGTACGCTTAATGCGTACTGATAACGTTCAAATCGGCGTTTTTGCGCCAGGTTATAGAGATCGTAAAAGACATCCAGCTTGCCGGTGCGCAGTTCATCGCCGAGGACCGTTTTCTTTTTTGCATACTGTTCGATATCGCTCGCCAGCAGCACGTTGTGGCTGTAGTCGAGCAAATTCAAATAGCGGTCAAAAATTTTTGCCGAAAACGCCTGATCCAGATCGAATTGGCGATAGTGTGATCGCGTAAAACGCGACGTCACACGTTCGCTTACCGTCGCATGCTGGGTTTCTTCCTTTAAAACGGGGATTTGATCGGCACGCGTGATGTCTTCCACAGCAAGTGCCTGGCCTGCTAATGCAAGCAGACCAGCTAACGCAGTAAGCCTAAAAAAAGTGTTCATGCCAGGCCTGGCCTCCGTTTCAGAACACCAGGTGTTCTGCGCGTACAATCAAAGACATACCCGAATTCAGCTGTACACGGACGCCATCTTTGGTGATTTCTAATACGGTGGCATCCATCGCATTATTTCCTGCTTTCACCTTCAGAGACTGCCCTACCGTCAGTACTGAAATATCAGATACCGGGGTATGCTGTTCTTCGCGAGGAGCACGCGGTGCTTTTGCTGCTGGTTTTTCAGCGCGAGGTTTACGCTCAGCACCTTCTTTACGACGCGGTGCAGGACGCGGCTTACGCTCGCGACGCGGGGCGTCTTCTTTTTCACCGGCGGCAGCGGCCGCTTCGCGTTTTTTCGCCTGTTGCTCTGCGCGTTGCGCCTGAACACGGGCTTTAGCTTCTTCCAGCTGTTTGCGAGCATGTTCAACATGTTGTTCATCCAGCTCACCACAAGGGTTGCCGTCGAGATCAACACGCGTTGCGCCCAATTTAACGCCATACAGATAGCGCCAGCTTGAAGTATAGAGACGTAAGGCAGAACGGAGCTGCGTCTTGCTGAGGTTCATTTCACCCTCAACACGCTCTACCAGATCCTGAAAAATGCCAATTTTCAGTGGGCGCGCTTCGCCTTCCGCACTAAAACACTGCGGGAAGCGTTCGGCCAGAAACGCGATGACTTCTTTACTGCTATTCAACTTAGGTTGATTTTCCATGAAATTTCCTGATTACAACGGACGTAGCCAACAAGCGCAGGCATGAACAGGCGACATTATAATGACGTCATCAGTAATTGCTACGTTATCCGTTGATTATCCTGCGACGCGCGCAAAGAATTTTTTGTAATCCGTCGTTGCAAGCACGGTTTCAAGCTGTGCCACAAGCGTACGCAGACCTTGTTCATCTTCTTCAGTAAAGCGGCCAAATGCCGTGCTATCAATATCCAGCACGCCGATTATCTGATTGTCGACAGCGATCGGCAGGACGATTTCAGCGTTGCTGGCGGCATCACAGGCGATGTGTCCATCAAAAGCATGTACGTCCTCAATACGCTGAACCTGGTTCTGCGCCACTGCGGTACCGCACACACCGCGCCCTACCGGGATCCGCACGCAGGCAATTTTGCCCTGGAAGGGACCAAGCACCAGCGTATCGTCCTCAAGCAGGTAAAAACCGGCCCAATTCACTTCTGCAAGACGCTCGTACAACAATGCGCTGGTATTTGCCAGCGTTGCCAGAAAACTGGTTTCACCTGCCATCAATGCCTGAAAATCACGGTTCAGATCCGTGTATAGCTCTATTTTGTTCATTATATAATCACTTAGTTGTCTTACTTAAAACTGCAGCCTACTAAAATAAACATTAAATGCGTTAATGCTCAAGATCATTCCCGTCATGAGTTAAGATAACATTACTTCAACAATTTGATTCGCGATACATGGCCTTAACGACACCACGCATCACGCCAACTAAAAAAATAGCCATCAGGTCCATCGGTGAGGCACTACCTCGTGCACATTATCATCGCTGTCCTGAATGTGACCTGATATTTAGCTTGCCTAAAATGCGTTCGCACCAAAGTGCCTTTTGCCCTCGCTGCCAGGCAAAAATTCGTGACGGACGCGACTGGTCGTTAACGCGACTGGCGGCAATGGCTTTCACCATGTTGCTGCTGATGCCCTTTGCCTGGGGAGAGCCACTCCTGCACATCTATTTATTAGGTGTGCGCATTGATGCCAATGTGATGCAAGGCATCTGGCAAATGACCCGACAAGGTGATCCCCTCACCGCCTCCTTCGTGCTTTTTTGCGTCGCCGGCGCGCCACTAATTCTCGTGACCTCAATCGCTTATCTGTGGTTTGGCAATATTCTTGGGATGAACCTGCGCCCGGTGCTGCTGATGCTGGAAAGGCTCAAAGAGTGGGTGATGCTCGATATTTACCTGGTGGGTATCGGCGTCGCATCAATCAAGGTTCAGGACTATGCTTTTTTGCAGCCTGGCGTGGGGCTGTTTGCTTTTATTGCGCTGGTGATCCTCAGTATTTTGACGCTGTCACATCTTAACGTTGAGCAGCTTTGGGACCGTTTCTACCCGCAAAGACCGGCTCGTCGGCCCGATGAAAAGCTCCGCGTCTGCCTCGGCTGCCATTTTACAGGTTATCCGGATGCCCGCGGTCGCTGCCCTCGCTGCCATATCCCGTTGCGCTGGCGTAGAAATCAAAGTATCCAAAAGTGTTGGGCGGCACTGCTGGCCTCGATTGTCCTGCTTTTGCCCGCTAACCTGCTGCCCATCTCGATAATTTATGTCAACGGCGGCCGACAGGAAGACACAATCCTGTCAGGCATAATGTCTTTGGCAAACAGTAATGTCGGCGTAGCGGCGATCGTGTTTATCGCCAGTATATTAGTGCCATTCACCAAAGTGATTGTGATGTTTACGTTGCTATTCAGCATCCACTTTAATTGTGAACAAGGGTTACGCACCCGTATAAAACTACTGCGTATGGTGACCTGGATTGGCCGCTGGTCAATGCTCGATCTCTTTGTTATCGCGTTAACCATGTCGCTGATAAATCGCGATCAGATACTTGCTTTTACTATGGGACCGGCTGCGTTTTATTTCGGCGCAGCGGTAATATTGACTATTCTTGCTGTGGAATGGCTGGACAGCCGCTTACTTTGGGATGCACATGAGTCAGGAAACGCCCGCTTCGCAGACTGAAGCGCAGATTAAAACAAAACGCCGTATCTCCCCGTTCTGGCTGCTGCCGTTCATCGCGCTGATGATCGCAGGATGGCTTATCTGGGGAAGCTATGAAGATCGCGGCAATACCGTGACCATCGACTTTATGTCTGCGGACGGCATTGTGCCAGGCCGTACTCCCGTTCGTTATCAGGGCGTTGAAGTGGGCACGGTACAGGATATCAACCTCAGCAAAGATCTGCGCAAAATTGAAGTCCGCGTCAGCATCAAATCGAGCATGAAAGATGCTCTGCGCAAAGATACCCAGTTCTGGCTGGTCACGCCGAAGGCGTCGCTGGCTGGGGTTTCTGGTCTGGATGCGTTGGTTGGCGGCAACTATATCGGCATGATGCCCGGTACTGGCGAGGCCGAGGATCATTTCGTCGCCCTCGACACCCAGCCCAAGTATCGTCTGGATAATGGCGATTTAATGTTACATCTGCGCGCCCCTGATCTCGGATCGCTTAATAGCGGTTCACTGGTTTATTTCCGTAAGATTCCGGTGGGCAGGGTCTATGACTACACCATCAACCCGAACCATCAGGGCGTAACCATCGATGTATTGATTGAACGTCGCTTCACCAATCTGGTGAAAAAAGGCAGCCGCTTCTGGAACGTCTCCGGTGTAAATGCGGATGTCAGCCTTAGCGGTGCGAAGGTAAAACTGGAGAGTCTGGCGGCGCTGGTCAACGGTGCCATTGCTTTTGATTCACCCGAAGACTCAAAACCTGCTGCGGCAGACGACACGTTTGGTCTATATCAGGATCTCGCGCACAGCCAGCGTGGAGTAATCGTCAAGCTTGATTTACCCAGCGGAGATGGACTCAAAGCAGGCTCAACATCGCTGATGTATCAAGGATTAGAAGTCGGTCAGCTCACAAAACTGGATTTAAACCCAGGCGGTAAAGTCACCGGCGAAATGACGGTCGATCCCAGCGTCGTAACGCTGCTGCGTGACAACACACGAATTGAGTTACACAGCCCTAAATTATCGTTAAGCGATGTGAATCTCAGTTCGCTGCTAACAGGTAAAACTTTCGAGCTGGTACCTGGCGAAGGCGAGCCGCGTAACCAGTTTGTCGTTATTCCCGCTGAGATGTCGTTGTTACACGACCCAGGCGTCATGACGTTTACGCTGACCGCGCCGGAGAGTTACGGTATTGATGCTGGCCAGCCGCTAATTCTTCACGGCGTACAGGTCGGTCAGGTAATTGAGCGTACGCTTTCCAGCAAAGGCGTCTCATTTACCGTTGCTGTTGAACCACAGCATCGTGACCTGGTGCAGGGTGACAGTAAGTTCGTGGTGAACAGCCGCGTGGATGTCAAAGTCGGACTTGATGGCGTGGAGTTCCTTGGCGCCAGCGCCAGTGAGTGGCTCAGTGGCGGCATTCGTATTTTGCCCGGTACTAAGGGTGAAATGAAAAAAAGCTACCCGCTTTACGCTAACCTGGAGAAAGCGATTGAAAACAGTCTGAGCGATCTGCCAACCACTACGGTCAGCCTGAGCGCCGAAACGCTACCTGATGTACAGGCTGGTTCGGTGGTGCTTTACCGCAAATTCGAGGTCGGTGAAGTGATTAGTGTTTGTCCTCGCGCCGATGCATTTGATATCGATCTGCATATCAAACCGGAATATCGCAACCTGTTGACCAGCAACAGCGTGTTCTGGGCCGAAGGCGGAGCAAAAGTTCAGCTTAACGGCAGCGGGTTAACCGTACAGGCATCTCCCCTTTCACGCGCGCTGAAAGGGGCGATTAGCTTCGATAATTTAAGCGGTGCCAGCGCCAGCCAACGTAAAGGCGACAAGCGTATTCTGTATGCTTCGGAAACCGCCGCGCGTGCGGTCGGCGGCCAGATAACGCTGCATGCGTTCGATGCCGGTAAACTCGCTGCAGGCATGCCGATTCGCTACCTGGGAATCGATATCGGACAGATCCAGACGCTTGAGCTGATCACCGCCCGTAACGAAGTTCAGGCAAAAGCGGTTCTGTACCCGGAATACGTACAAACCTTTGCGCGAAGCGGTACCCGTTTCTCCGTAATCACCCCGCAAATTTCGGCGGCGGGCGTGGAGCATCTGGATACAATCCTGCAACCGTATATCAACGTTGAACCAGGACGCGGTAATCCGCGCCGTGATTTTGAACTGCAGGAAGCCACCATTACCGACTCTCGTTACCTCGATGGTCTGAGTATTGTGGTTGAAGCACCAGAAGCAGGTTCGCTGAATATCGGAACCCCGGTTTTGTTCAGAGGTATTGAAGTGGGGACCGTCACCGGGCTGACGCTGGGCTCGCTTTCCGATCGTGTGATGGTTGCCATGCGCATTAGCCAACGCTATCAGCATCTGGTACGCAACAACTCCGTGTTCTGGCTGGCATCCGGCTACAATCTCGACTTCGGCCTGACCGGCGGTGTCGTGAAGACCGGTACCTTCAATCAGTTCATCCGCGGCGGCATCGCCTTCGCGACTCCACCAGGTACACCGCTGGCTCCGAAAGCACAGGCCGGTAAACACTTCCTGTTGCTAGAAAGCGAACCAAAAGAGTGGCGTGAATGGGGAACCGCCCTGCCACGTTAATCTCTCCACTTGCTCCGGCGTACGCGCGCCGGAGCACTTATGCTACACTGCGCACCTGTTTTTTTGCCGGTGGTACCAAGTGGCTTATTTTCCCGACGCCTTTCTGACTCAAATGCGTGAAGCAATGCCTTCCACGCTCTCATTCGATGAATTTCTCGCTGCCTGTCAGCGCCCGTTGCGCCGCAGCATTCGCGTCAATACGCTGAAAATCTCCGTTGCCGATTTCCTCGCGCTGACAGCACCTTACAACTGGTCTCTCACTCCGGTTCCCTGGTGTGCTGAAGGCTTTTGGATCGAGCGCGATGATGAAGAGTCAGTGCCGCTCGGCAGCACCGCAGAACATTTAAGCGGCCTGTTTTATATTCAGGAAGCCAGTTCAATGCTGCCAGTCGCAGCACTGTTCGCCGAAGGCAATACCCCGGAACGCGTAATGGATGTTGCGGCAGCCCCCGGCTCCAAAACCACGCAAATTGCCGCAAAAATGAATAATCGAGGCGCCATTCTGGCGAATGAGTTTTCTGCCAGTCGCGTCAAAGTCCTGCATGCCAATATCAGTCGTTGCGGGATAGCCAACGTCGCCCTGACCCATTTTGACGGACGCGTATTTGGCGCTGCGTTGCCGGAATCATTTGATGCCATATTGCTCGACGCACCGTGTTCCGGTGAAGGCGTGGTGCGTAAAGACCCCGATGCGCTAAAAAACTGGTCCGTAGAAAGTAATCTGGAAATTGCCGCAACCCAGCGCGAACTGCTCGACAGCGCCTTCCACGCCCTGCGTCCCGGTGGCACATTGGTTTACTCGACCTGTACGCTTAATCGTGACGAAAATGAAAATATCATGCAGTGGTTGATTGAGACCTACCCTGATGCCGTCGAGTTTTTACCTCTGGACGATTTATTTCCGCAGGCCGAACGCGCCCTGACGCCGGAAGGATTCCTGCATGTATTCCCGCAGATTTACGATTGCGAAGGTTTCTTCGTTGCGCGTTTGCGCAAAACAGCTGCAATCCCTGCACTACCTGCGCCGAAGTACAAAGTCGGTAACTTCCCGTTTAGCCCGCTTAAAGGACGCGAATCTGCGCTTGTCACGCAAGCCGCGAGCGCTTGTGGACTGCAGTGGGAAGATAATTTGCGCCTGTGGCAGCGCGATAAAGAGATCTGGCTGTTCCCGACTGAAATTGAACCTCTGATTGGCAAGGTTCGCTTTTCTCGACTCGGGATCAAACTGGCCGAAACCCACAATAAAGGGTATCGCTGGCAGCATGAGGCCGTTATCGCCCTCGCCGACCCGAACCACAGCCATGCATTCGAACTGACCCTTGCCGAAGCGGAAGAGTGGTATCGCGGTAGAGATGTTTACCCGCAAACCGCACCGACGAGTGACGACGTACTGGTTACGTTCCAGCATCAGCCGATCGGTCTGGCAAAACGCATTGGATCGCGACTGAAGAATAGTTACCCGCGCGATCTTGTCCGGGATGGCAAACTCTTTACGGGATAACGCACGTTTTTACTGGCGCTTTTGCTAACGTTGACTACGCTGAAAAATGGACGGCCTAACTGGTCGTACCACAACCAGCAAATTAACGGAGAGCACGATGATGAAAACCAGTGTGCGCATTGGCGCTTTTGAAATCGACGACGCCGAGTTACATGGCGAATCGCCGGGGGACCGAACGTTAACCATTCCGTGTAAATCCGATCCGGATTTATGTATGCAACTGGATGCCTGGGATGCCGACACCAGCGTCCCGGCCCTGTTGAACGGAGAACATTCAGTACTATTTCGCGAACACTACGATCGTAAGTCAGATGCCTGGATCATGCGCCTTGCCTGATTCAAAAAGAACCCGTCGCCAGACGGGTTATTTCTTGGTTGATTTCCCTCATCTATCAACATCTTCTACACTACAGGTATGGCTTTACCATTTGAGGATGGAATGTTCACGCTGGTTCTTTTTGTGTGCTATCTGGATGGCGGTTGTGAAGATATCGTGGTTGATGTCTACAAAACTGAGCAGCAGTGCCTGATATCGATGGACGATCAACGTATTCGTAACGGCGGATGTTTACCTGCGGACGACTACATCGACAGTTTCTGGCATCCGGCCCGGGAATACAGCGATTTTTGATTATTGCAGTTGTATCAGCGTTAACTCGCCGCCGAATACAGCACCGGTATCAATATAGTGTAGATTCTCGCGATCCAGCCGATGGCGCAACGGCGTGTGACCAAACCAGAAGTGATCCGCGCCGTGAATCGCACAACCACTGTTCATCAGTCTCGAGCGGTCCCACAGCACGCGCTGTAAATCGATCTCTTTTAGCCACTGATAATCATCATCCGGGTAATCGGCATGAGCAATAACGTGTATACCGTTCTGACAATGCAGCTCCAGAATCCAGGGTAACTGCCAACACGCTTCAAGAGCAAATTTCGCTGCCGGTTGCTCCGCCTGCTCGAACCACGAGCCTCCATTCATAAACCACATGAATTGATCCCCCGTCGCCAGCGCGTCCAGCGCCATCTGTTCATGGTTCCCCCTGACCGCGACAATCCAGCGTTTACGCAGTAGTTTCAGACAACGCAAACTGTCTGGTCCACGGTCGATAACATCCCCCACTGAAACCAGCAAATCCTGCCAGGGATCAAAACGGTACTGGCGAAGTTTAGCCATCAGCATCGAGATGCATCCGTGGATATCCCCAACCACCCAAACGTGGCGCCACTGCGTACCGTCGATTCGTTGATAGATATTGCCAGGTCGTCCCATGTCGCCTCCAGAGTACAAGGGTACCTGGTTATAATTTTAGCAATGATGGCAAAAAAGCCTGGACGATCGTGGGCAGGAGTATGGTATGGTTTATGGAGAATGCAGCATGCGATACGCCGTGTTTTGCCCTGGATGGCATCGCATTCGCCACATAAAAAGAGACCGAATACGATTCCTGTTTACAATTCAAAACGTAATAACTTATAAAATTCAATAAGTTAAAACCAAAAACCCACCAAAAAACACCTCCTAATACTTACTATTGTACCCATTCAAGATCAATCAGTTGCCATTGGTTTCGTGGTGTCGACGGGAAAAATTCGGGAGCCGAACTAATACAGCCAATATGATTACATTACCGGACAATCATCAAATTCCGAGTTCCTGGCATCATTAATGATGTAAGTGATCACCCCAAATATAGCGGGTGCAGAACTGTAACTGTCATCATCTGTTGGCAGTGCCTCCCTTCTCCCGTTATCCAGATTTACCAGGTGGGGCTGCGGATGAGTTCGATATCGCTTAATCCTGAACTCCCCGTCTATTGCACATATCAGCAGCGAGCCATCACAGGCTGAAAGTGACGCATCAACAACAAGCAGCGCCCCCTGGATTATCCCTTCCCTGAAATGTGAACGCGATGCCCGCATGAAATAAGTCGCTGCTGGCTGGCTGATTAGTTGCTGATCGAGGGAGATTCGTGTTTCAACATAATCTGCCGCAGGTGAAGGAAATCCCATGTTTACGCCCTCTCTTGAATACCGGATAAAAACACAGTATAAATACTGTATATCCATCCAGTAAAGGAGCAATGAGAAATGTTCGTGGAACTCGTTTATGACAAAAGGAATTTTGATGGTCTTCCCGGTGCAAAAGATATCATTCTGGGCGAGTTAACTAAGAGGGTTCACCGGATCTTCCCCGATGCTGATGTTCGGGTAAAACCGATGATGACACTACCGGCAATCAACACTGACGCCAGCAAGCATGAGAAGGAACAGATAAGCCGTACTGTTCAGGAAATGTTTGAAGAGGCTGAATTCTGGTTAGTGAGCGAGTAAAGTTTTTCAATATCCGCCACAGTTACATTTTGATTACGCTGTGGCGGATTTTCATTTTCGTAAACGTTCCTATTCCGGCTTCTCTGGCCATTCCGGTTTTGCCGGATCAATCTTCGTCAGTTCGTAACGATATTTTTGCCATGCCGTCAGCCGGGGCCTGTCCGTGTCATCGATATAATCGCCAGCGAGCGCGTCTGCGAGTGGGATAATGACCGAATCAGCCTCCGCACGTAAAACGTTAATTTTCGCCTGCGCTATGACCCGCATCTCTGCGGCTGTCGGCGGTGGCATATCAACCCAGCCCGGCATTCCGTCTGCTCCGGCTGCGCGGGTTTTCCCGACAGGCGGTAGCGCGGTAAACTCATTAAATACCGCATCATCAACTTCAATAGCATCTGATAAGTCCCAGCCTGCATCGTCATATAATGAACGTATAGATATCTCGAAAAACGCGTTATTTTTTGCTGAATAAATATAATTTTTCATCAGTACCCCAGGCCGAAATAAACGCCAGATGTATAGTTCGCTGACCCTGCAAAACGGGCAACAAATCGGTCCCGTTGGAGGGTTGAGTTATTAACGGCAATGTACATTGCATTGCCTGTTCCCGGCTCGTAATCCGCTGTAGCGAACACGCGCAGACATTTGTTGGGAAACGGGGTTTGAAACAGCGTTGTAATATCCTGAGAAGTGGTAGGAGCTGCGATCGCCCCCCACTTCAGAATGAACATGCCAGTTCCGGTATTGAAATCCGGAAGCGCCTTTTCACCAGTCCCTGCAATCGTTGACGAAAACAAATCCATCCCGGGGAGCTGCCCCAACTGGCTCCCGACATCACGCATAGCCGCCGACTTCAGGGACAAATACGCCCGCAGGCCAGCGTCATTTTTTCCTGACAGCCCGGTGAGTGTGGCATCAAGTGGTTGTTTACCTGCTAATTTATTAAGAACCGTGGTAGAAAAATTCGGGTCATTCCCCAACGCCTCAGCAAGCTCATTAAGGGTATCCAGTGCGGCTGGTGATGAGTCTACCAGGGATGATATTGCCGCTGAAATTACGGAAGGTACGCCAAGGTATTGCAGAATTTCAGTGTCACTGTGGTTAGCAAAATATGTCAACTGCGTTGACAGTGGTTGCTTTGCTGCAAGAGCTGTATCTAATCCAAGGTTTGCGAGACCGTTTTTTGACGTTAATACAGGAGTCCATTTTGCTGATGGCGGCGGGCTACCAACATTGGCATCTTGTAAGGATTGATAAGATTCACCGTTATGTGTACAGATCGAACCGATATGGTATTCCTGCTGTGCATGCCACTCTGGAACCCCCATTTGGTGCTGATACGCAATGAACTGACTCATTGCATACATTGCCGCATTGAAGTCCTCAAGCGAGGGGTGTTCGGAAGCGCCAACAATGCCCCATCCGCGAAGGAATGATGCCGTAATTTGCGAGGTCAGGTCGTCTGCCTGATTTGTTCCCCCAAACACAGTTCTTTCCATTCCCTGTGCATTAGAGGCAAAAGCCCGAACATTTCCCTGATATCGTGCAATCTTAGACATGGATTTTCCTCGAAAAAAAACCGCCCTGGTAGGCGGTATTAAACTTGCTGGCGAATCCTCTGGCCGAAGGGTTTCGCGAGAAACCGAATGTCAGACCAGGAGTCACCTGATAAAAATAATCGTATCGAACGCCCGCAGGTTTCGGCAGCAGGCCAAGCTTCACAATCAGGCGTAACTCTTCAACTGATACCCGCGGCGAAACGTTCAGCGCAAGCGTCATGTCTTTTCTGTCGGTCACGTAAGCTTCGCCGTTGAATGCCGTCTGTATAACATCCTGCAGGCTGACTCGATCGTCTGACGCTATCGTTGCGCCAGCGGCGTTTCGCGCAATTTTGACCCGGAGGAACCTGCGATACTCATTGTCAGCCAGTTGATAGTCGCCATATGCCGGCGAAAACTTGCTGTAGAAAGGTGCGCCGACATACGCCGCATTAGATTTACTATCGAAGCCTGCGGTATCCAGATGTCCGTCAAACCCGAAAAATACACGGGCAATAACAGCAGGCACGCTACGGGGAAGCCCAACTATCCGGCCAATCACATCAAGCCGGTATCCGGTAACCCGGTCGAGATCAAAGTTGTCTGGGTTACGAATAAAATCGGCGATGATTTGCCAGTGCCTGAGCATGGCCTGTATCTCTGACCTTGCTTTTTTCTTTTCCCAATACTGCTTGATGAGCATTAGCGTGTAGCGGTTAATGATGTCGTCATTCACTGTACCACCTCGTTAACGTCTATATTTTCCACACTCAACGTGAACTTTCCCTGAAAGCCTGGTGATAACTCAGCATCGGTGTACTCTGCCCCATTACTGCTGATTTGCAGATTGGTCAGCACAAAATTCACCCGTCCCACCCCATACCCATTCTCATAAAATTCATTGGCATCCACAGACTCACCAATATGCATGGTGCGTGATGCAAGAGATTTTTTGAGAGTATCGATATCTATCGGTTCGCTTTGGATCTTCCGGCGGGCATTAAGTCTGATATGAAGCGGCTTATAGATGGGCCGATCAAACTGAAGTTCATGGGCTATCAGAAATGAGGTGCCGTCTGGCCGAATCAGGGTTTCGGTGTAGCGACCGGTTATACTGCCTTTCGTTCCCGTTCCACCACCTTTCTGTTTAACCATGACCTCTACTATTTCTGATATCGCTCCCCCCTCAACGACCAGCCATATTGAATTGGCCGGGATCCCCGTCGTCGGATTATCAATTTTTGTGTCGTTCTCGCCGATATTCAGATCAATTACGCCTGTCAGTTGAGCAACTTTAGCGAAAACCGCCCCAGTGCTACCTGTTGCCGGGTTCTCAAGCGACCGGTTCCGGCGTTGCCTGAATTCTTCAGGCGTTTCCTCATCCCGACCGACCACAACCGCGGAATCAGAGATAATGCTCACAATCCCTGGTTCTGGTGTGAGTTGAGTGAAGGTATCGTTCACAAGCCCAGTAACTTTCCCAAAGTTTTGAGCAAAAAAGGTAGCTGTTGTGACGCCCGCCGGAACAGTCACGTCCTGTCGGATAGCCCAGACCTGATTTGCCTGGTCCCGTATCTTGTACCCGCTATAGAGAAGCATCGGCCTGTCTGTTGTGACTTTAAGGTCGCGCTGAGAACGGGATCCAGGACGAAGGAAAAGCCCGTGAAGTTTGGCGATAATCTGCTGCATATCACCAGTATTAAAATCGGGGTCCATTTGGGAATAAAGCCATTGCAGCGCGGCTTCAATATCTGCCCGAGCCTGAGCTTCGATTGCCACGCGTTGACCGTCGGGAGACTCCTGGTCTAAATCGATATCCTGACCATAAATTCCCTTATATCCGTCGCTCAGTTCCTGAAATAACTCCCGGAGAGTATTTGTCTCAAGGCCGTTGTCGCTAAACTGTAGTGCCATTCTTCAACGCTCCGTTGACCGGGAAAGTGATCGTCTGCTGGTCATAGACGGTCTCAATGCTGAGTTCGATTTTTTGTGACCGGGTGGCCTTATTGACCTCCATCGCAAGGGAGGTGATGCGCATAACTCCATCCGTCGCCAGCGTCACACGCTCTATCTCCCGCAGAATCTCCTGCTCGGTGTTTTTTTCTGATAACAGGTAAAGCCAGTCGATGTTGTCATCCATGTTGAGAGGGTTATCGTTTTTGAACGAGCGGATACGACATTTGGCTTTCTGCGCGATAGCTGCACCGCCGGAAATATAGTTTGCCTTCCCGCGCCCAAATCCCCAGTCGTCATTTTTATCCAGTGCTGAAACAATCATGAGATCTCCGTGACAATACCGTTGGTAACTGTGATTGTTTTCCCGTCATCGCTTCGAAATGAACCAGACACCCCAGACTTACCGCCTGTCTTTACCTGTGAATACTGGAGCACATTTAGAACATCGCATTCTTCCAGAGTCGTCTTGCCCCCTTTCTGGGTAATATTCCCTGTGAGATTTAAATCACCCTCATGGTCAGTATCCCCCTTCATCATCCTGTTCTTATTAGGGATATTGATCGCGGTAGCCTGTGGGTTAACCCCACACAGAGCGAAGCCATCTGAATAATCGTGCATACGCATTTCAAGTGGTGAAACAAAGTCGCTACCCGCATACCAGGCGTCATAACAACGCTCAGAGATAAGGACGAGGCAATAGTCACCAGCCGCAATTGGTTCGGCGATATAACTATCACCGCCTTGCAAAATTACCGGGGGGACTTCAATGAACTCTGGGAGTTGCTTGCTGCTCCCTTTCACAACCCGATTGATAACGGGAATGCAACTGATTGTTTTGTCATTTACAGACGTTATTTTTGCGACAACAATGGTGTGAACATCGGCCAGAGCAAATTCAACACCCAGGCCGATAGTGTCGTGAAGTTCTTCAACCATAAATTTCGCCCATAAAAAAACCCGCGATTACGCGGGTTTGAGAAACTAGTTATCTATGACGCCAAGTAGATATCCATGAATGAAAAAAAAGCCAACCTGAGTGGGCTTCGTCTATTATTGCTTCATGCCATCCATAAACCATGCAGATCGATTTTTAATGTCGGAAAAAAGCATTGATGTTGTGACATTAGATAGTGTCAAAGGAACCACTTTCCCCGCGCCAATTTCTATATCGTTTTCCACAATCACAGGGTCTTTCCCTATATATACCCCAACAAAATTCGCTGTAATTGTTTTATCGGTGTCATTCGTCAAATTAAGAGATAAAGATACATCTGAAGGAGAGAAACCTCCCGCAATGCTTGGTTTCTTTCTCGCCTGATCAAGACTTTGCTTTAGCTTTTGACCGAATGCGACATAAGCAAAATTTTTCTCAGTGTCACGCAACACCCTAATTTGACTTGTAGAGTCTGCCACCTTGTTGGCTGGGCCATATGCAATAGGGACTGAAAATGATGCAAAACTATTAAATTTTTTCTGAAAACATTCTTTAAACTCACTTTCAGGAATTATTTTTGCTATTTCATTCTTAGCATCAACTAATCCTTTCGATGGTTGGCGGGAATCCTCGTAACTATTGCAAGCGGGGACTTCAACATATAAATCTGCAGAACCTGTTTTTAGTTCGCTGCCCAACAATCCTGACAGGGGTATCGATGCCCCCATGTCAATTTTGCAGCCATTCAGTGCCAGCGCCGAGACCACTACCGCCCCCAATATCACTACCTTTCTCATATCACCACTCCTTTGCAAAGGGACTATGATGTTAGCACTGCCTAAATAAATAATTCCAATTGTTTGGGTAATGAATTCCTTTATCTAACAACGCGATAATTCCCCGCAGGCTGGCACACGATCTTCTGATACCATGCGGCCCCGTTGTTCTGCCCACTGGTTTCAATCTGGTATATCTTATAAACCCCGTTTAGCGCGGGGTTCGTTACACTTTCAACAGCGCAAAGCCCACCGATCACCAGCGTAGGATTCAGTTTCGTGTCGAATACTATTTGCCCTTTCGATTGAGGGGGTAGCGTGCTTGAGTCAACCTTATCTTTGCTACCGCCCCCTGGATCGGTTTCCGGGTCGTTAGTGGGCTTTTGCCCCTTCTGACCGCCGGCATCTTGTGCGCTAATCTTCGTTGCCTGAGGCGTATTTAGCAGACCGCTACGCGCATTCACGACTGGAATGTTACCCGATGTAACCTCATTAGCCTTTAGGATGTGGACACGCTCATCTTTGATGAAAAATGACTCGTCAGGCGCAAGGGTATCGGTAAGAATTTTACTGGAGCTACCTACCAGAACCTTCGGCCTGATAAGCGCCTGTTGCTTCGTCACAGAGCCTTTTTTCGTGTTTGGCATGTCCTGCAAAACGGAATCGACGACTTGATCCTTACCGCGCACCGTGCGCGATGTGAAGGAATTGATATAGTCGTGACCGCCGTCTTCGCATTCAAGGCTGACGATGTGGATCGCACCTTCACGTTTTACCGCCCCGCTTTTAACCGAACCCTGAAATACCTGGCGCAGCTTGCCGTCGTAACCAACCTCGAGTCGAACGGGGATATACTTCTCTTCATCTTCGGACTTGAGCAATTGCAGGCGTGTGGAGGGCTTTAAACCGTTGATGGACACACTCAACTTGCCGAGTGACTTCTTGTCCACGGTTTCCAGCGCCTTGAATGACATGGTGATCGGTGGCTCGATAATCACTGCTTGATTGCCGATCCCCACCGTCAGCCGATAATCACGGTAAAAAGTATCCATCACGGCACGTCTCCCCCGCGAATATCAATCATCTCTTCCGGCGTGACCAGATACATTTCGATGCGACCACTGGCGAAGTCATCAGCCCGATACGGGTCAATGCCGGAGCTGTCGGTACAAAGTAACGCGATATCGAAAGGCCAGTTCTTATGACGAAAATGAAGCGTTCCCAGCGACAACTTTACGCCATCGATGTAGTCATCGTTGTATTCCACGCGCATTTTCCACATTTCAACCGTGGGCAGGTGTCGAAGAGTAACCACAGCCTCGCCGCGGTCAAACAGGAGTACGTGGCGCTGGGTGGGCTCATCGGTTATGTTCGTTATCAGATCCAAAAGCTACCTCCCATAAAGTGATTTCACCGCGTCGACTGTCGCCTTCCAAGTAGATTTCGATTGGCCGGTTTTCCTGGAGTTATCTGCCGGGGTCTGCGCCCCCTTATTCGCAACGCCCGCCGTTTTTGATTTAGCAGCTACCGAGGGGGATTTGAAGTGCTGCTCTATCGGTGCGGTAGTCAGTTGCGTGAAGGTGATTTTTGTAAAACTGGCTTCAAACTTAGTTTCCATCGTCTGATTGTCAGTGCTAATAAGCAGCCCATTTAATGCCATATTTTCATGGGTGCGATAATCCACCTCCACGGAAATAAGCTGCTTTCCGTAGTACACACCCTCAATAAAATCGAGGAATTGCTCTCTGATACCTTTTGCGCCACCAGTAGACGGGTTGCCCACCAGACCAAACAGGTCGGCGCCTTTATCGGCCAGTCGTTTTGCCTTTAAGACAGCCTGCTCTGCGCGGTCGGCAATCTCATTCATTTTCTGCAACTGCTGCTGCGTCTTTGCGGGGATGTACTCCAGCACCTCGCCATACTTCGAATAATCTGGCATCAGGCTAAAAGAAGAGTTTGGTTTCGCATCGACATAGATATCGGCAACAACACCGCTGATTTTTATCGTCAGCGGGCCATTGATAATATCGTCAGACGCGTTACTGCCATCCTCCAGCACGTCTACAGGAACCTGAGACGGGTATTCAGTAGCATCGCTCACTCGGGCAAACATTGAGAACCCGCCGATCCCTACCTTTTTAACAGTATCTTTGCCCGAGGATTGCGCCTGCATGAGGCCGTCTAGAATTCCCATTATTTCCCATTCCTCGAAAACATTCGTTTGGCGTCTTTTTGTTGTTGCTGTGTACTATCAGCAACAGCGTTACCTGCCGCAACAGCATCAGGTGCAGTAACATAAATCTGCTGATTTGAACTGTATGAATTGTTGTAGGCAGCCCCGCCACCAGCGATCCCCACTGCCGCATTCATGCCGTATGGGATCCCACCCGGCCCGATACCACCGTTACCGCCGCCGGTTACACCCTGTTGCTGTTCATCCTCACCAAACCCGAAGAATGATTTCGTTGCGTTCCAGGCGTTTGAAGCAGCGTTGCTGATAATATTGCTGATGTATTCCCCCAGCCCAGCAAAGATGTTTTTCGCCCAGTCAATAAAAGCCGTGAATGGTTTTTTCATCAGTTCGACGCCGTTATCGAAGATTTTTACCACATCCCCCCATGCACCTTCAAAATCGCCAGTGACTAACTTCCATAGTGCTGAGAACATCAGCTTCGTGTTTTCGATGGCAGTAGTGAATACATCAACGACAAACGAGCCGGCATCGCCAAACACGTATTTAATCGCATCACCAACGACACCAAATGCACCAGTGATAAACGCTATAAGAGAATCAAAGACATTCTGCGCATCCTTCATCGCATCCTGAAAATCACCCGTAAACGCACCTGTGATGAGATGCCACACCATCCTGAACATAGAGGCAATCGCATCAGCAAGCGGTTTAAACACGCTAATGGCGTAGTTTATGAAGGCCATGAGCGACGCTTTCGCCTCTTTCAGTGCGGGAACAATATCTATTCCCCAGTTATCTTTGAAGAAATCAGCAATAACACTTTGGCCTCCCTGCATTGCCACCACAAGGTCGTCGATAACAAGCAAGATCCCAACGATTGCTGCAGTGATCAGGAGCACGGGGGAGAAAATAGTGGAGAGCACCGTTCGCAGCCCGATAGCCGCGATTTTCCATATCACAAACCCGGCTGTTGCCAATCCAATGAGAGGCAATAGGCGTCGTATCATGCCCGCCACTGAAAAAATTATTTCGCCTAAATGATGCAGGCCGTTCTTTATCAGGTCGGAGTTTGTGTGAAGCCACTCCCTCATGCCGTCAATGACCTCCTTCAGTATGGGAAGAAAACCGAGAGCTACCTGCGTGGATACAGAGCTATAGCCCATCCGAAGATCTTTAAGAGAGTTATTAAACTCGGCGGCGGCATCAGCTTGCTCCGTGGTCACAACTCCCCAGTCACGGGCCTGTTTGAGTGATTTATCCAGTTCTTCACGGCTAAGTGAGAGCATCTGCACCATTGAGCGATCAATGCCCATTTTATCCAGGACGGAGAACTTTTCCGCCTGACTCATGCTGCGCATTTTATCCGATAGCTCGATGAATGTTTGCGTAGCATCTTTAACATTGCCACTGGCGTCCTTGAACTGTAGCCCAAGGCGTTTGCCAATATCCGCCATTTCACCTTCGCCAGTTGAGATAAATTCACCAATTCTCATAGTCATTTCGCCTATGGAACTGGTGACTGCCTCCATGCTGGAGCCGTTAAGCTCTGCCACACGGCCAAGCTCCTGCAACCCTTCCACAGAAAGCCCGGTCTCGCGGTGGAACTGTACAAGCGGATCGAGGCCGTCAATGATAGAAGTAAACCATGCAGCCATCGCCCCCGCCGAGCCCTGGATAGCGGCTCCCATGCCAGCGAGCAAGCCTATGGAAGCTTTCAGATTCGCATTGAATGTTTCCTGCGGCGCCAGATTACCGATAAAACCGAATTTGGTAATAAGCTCGTTAACTATCGCCATTCCGCGCCTTCTCCATCTCGTAGTGTTGAATGTCTGCGCTGATATTCTCGAACTCAAGCATGTCAAACAGATCTGGTGTGTCTAATTTAACTAGTTCGTGATAGGGGCCGTATCCGGCCTTTGACAGCGCCAGATACATGCTCATGTCGTCGCTTATGTTCGAGGCTTTAACGTAAATTTCTGAACGTCTGGAGCTTCTGAACGTGAGTTCATATTGCTCCCGCCCATAAAAGGCAGGCTGATAACCTGAAGCGCTGTTGTGATTAGCATGACGTAATCACCAGGGTAGGATTCGAAGTGTTCCGGCTGCTTGGACAGTTGCACACCGTCAAACAGAACGTAATCGAACATCAGGCGTTCAATTTCCTCGAATCGCTCTGAGTCCAGAAACTCAAGAGACTGCCGCGATAACTCAGAGGCAATGCCTGTGAAGAAGGCAAAAACCTTGCGGCGTTTTTTGTGCGTCATCGCTGCAAAGTCGTAGCGGTTGCCGTTAATCTCAGCAAAACCGTCATCGTAGACCGCCTTGATCATCTCGAGTGCTTTTTTCTGCTGTTCTTTAGACATATCTGGCCTTATACGTTACGCACGACATTGCGGTACTCAATGGTGTATTCCATTAGTGCGTTAACGTCCTGGTTGTTTTTGGTTTGCGTCGGTTGTGTGGTGATAGAACCGGCCTGAAGATCGTAGGTTTCCTTCAGTGCCGCGCCGTCGCGCACGAACGACTCTTTAACTGAGCCGTTAAAGACAACGGGGATCGCGGCGTTACGCTGCTGGTTAAGCCAGATATCATCGTTAGAAAATTTCTGGACACGTATCACCATCACATGCACCCCGGCATCAACACGCCCCGAGATTGTGACGCCGTTATTCGCACTATTGGCGCGGCTTGTAAGCGGATTGGATGGCGTCAGCGTGACGTAGTCCCCCGCAGCGATATCCGTGATGATTCGCCCATTCAGAACGATGGTCGCGGTATCTGTACTGATAACAATCTGAGACATTTACCGCTCCTTATTTATTGAAATTGATGATGATATCGGCACTGTGAACAGCACCAGCATTCTTCACTGCTACCTGAACAACCGGGGATTTGCGTTCCTGCCTGTCTGCGGTTGACTGGTCTTTCAGGTCACCGGCCAGCACGTAATACCCGTTTTGCTCGATATTTCGCAGAAACATATCCCGATCCCCGAAGAAGTCAGGCAGCGTCCAGGTACCCGGATTGAACACCCCAGCCTTCACAAACCCATGCGTGGTTTTCTCTACACAGTCCTCTAACTGATCAACGCCATAATAGGTTTGTGGGACTTTAGTCGGCGTGGTTTTAAGGAGGTTGAAGGAATCCGTCTGCACTGCGTCAACGTAGGCCATCAGGTTATAGACGTTGTCGACAAAATCATTAGCACCGCTCGACAGCACGCAGGGAACGTCTTTAATCGTGGTGTAGATGTCGAGACCTACGCGCTTCGCTTTGTCGATCTCCGTCTGCTCATAACTTTCGGCCGGCACATTCATCGTTTTGAGGTGCAAAGTGATTGCAGTGCGCTCTCCGTTGAAATTAACGGTATGCGTGCGCGCCATATAGCTGACACCAAATTTCCGGTTGCCTGCTTTGCTGTAGAGCATGCGGAAATTACTCTGGCTGGCGAGTGTGACCGCCCATGCCGGATTAGACGGATCAACTTCCAGAGCAGCGGAGCCGGTAAACGTCTCATACACGATTACCGCGTTCGCTTTAGCCCATGAAGCGATCAACGGCACCTGCGCATCGAGAATTTTGTCGATGAAGGCCGCGCCTTTTACGTTGACCTGCGCTTTGAGTTTGCTGAGAGATTCCAGTTGTGTTTCAGGTGAAATCTCAGTTGATGCGCTACCATTTACCAGCGAAGCGCCGGAACCCTCCGCAACCGCCAGCAGATCGCCAATAAAAGAGCCACCATCCAGCACTGTCGGATAACCAACAACAGAGTTAGTCCCTGTCGATTTGCTGGTAATCGCTATACGGCTGCCATCAAAAACAACCGATGCAACATCTGGCGTAATTTTCGCCTGGATTTGGGCGATGACATCTGCCAGTGTCGTCGCCGTCATGCCATTAATTTCGGTCACATCGTGCTTCGTACCGTCAATCTCAATACTGAATGACCAGTCAGACTTCTCGCGTAACGCTGGCAGTACGACTGCCTGAGAAATCTCACCGCCACGCAGTACACCGCTGGTCGCAGGCAGCGTTTCCCCGGCAGCGTTCCAGTAACCGACGATCAGCGTGCCGCCCGCGGATACCGGGTTAGGACTGGTCCCGAAAAACACATTCGCAAAAGCTGCGGTGACCGAAGAAGCCCCCCAGTCCTGTTCGACAGCAGATGCACTTTTGTATGAACGCCAGCGTTCAGCGGTGCTCAATACCCCCGTCTGGCTGGTCAGAATTGCGCAGACGTTGATGTTATCGCGCGCCGCCGCCCGCCCCTCTTCGAGAAGCGTCACATTAATGACGTTATTAATTGATGCCGACATTTACTTGTCCTCTAAAAATTGAAACTGCGGCGTATCGATGCGCAGTGTCTGCACGTCCCGCGCAGGGGCATACTGAACATTGAAACTCAGGTGAACACGGTTGCCGTGGGACTGTCCCAGAAGTTGCCCCACATCGATGATGTTTGAGACGGCCATGATGGTGAGTGAATGCGTGCGGCGCAGTTCGTTGGCGTGCTGGCTTTCACTCAGCATCAGGAAGCTTTCAGCATTGACGTAAGCCTTATCCCCGTAAAACTCCAGGGCAATCGCGTGACTCACTGAGGCGCTATAAGTCATCACTTCAGCGTCACCATTAAAGCGCTGGCCCCGGGCCAGCACTGATTGCGGTAGTGAGCCGTTTACCACGATATAACTGGTGGAAAAGTCGGACGCCTGCACGTTCCGGCGGTCGAACTTGATCAGTTGCTCGTCGTAGTCCAGAAGGTCACGCACGAAACGCGCGACCGCTTTCAGATGGGGTTGTGTCATGGCGTTGGCACCAGTAGCGGGAGCCGGGTTTCCTCAGCTATGACGGCGCAGAATCCATAATCCATGTAATCAGCCGGGGACACGACCTTGTAGTCCTTCCCGCCCCTCTCGATAAACTGACCGGTTTCAATTTTCAGCCGCGCGTGAATCAGCAGATACTCTTTCGACCAGTCCAGACTATCCAGCGTCAAATTCTCTTTGTTCGCACTTTGCACCACCGCCAGAATGTCCTGGCTGCTAACAGTCACGGACGGTTCAAAATCGATGGTGGTTTCAGTACGGGTTTTGAGTTTTACAGGCTGTTCCCAGCCGATTAACGCGTCGCTCATATCAAGGTCTGATAAGTCGCTCACTTACGAACCTCCCACGTTATGGCACCACGCAGGGCGCCTGTATCAATTAACGGCGCAGACGATCCTTTAGCCTTTTTAGTTGCAGCAGTGATATCTGGCCACGTGCCATACCCGGCAGTCTCAAAGGCCTTCACGCTGATATTTCGCGCCGTCGCGCCTATCAAATTTAATGCGGTGTCAGCATCCATACGCCCGGAGCCTACGGCTTCACAGGCCTTTTCGATTGCCCGGTTAATTTCCGACTTTTTGAGGGTGAAAGGAGCGCGAAGAAAGGATCGTTCAGGAATCGTTATCTTGTGAGCCGCTGTAAATCCGCTAACCGGACCCATGAAGGTCTTGCGGGTAAACGTAGCTTTTCCACCGGTTGCCATATACCCCGTCCCGCCAGGGTGATCGATTTCAGCACCGAACTCGTGAACCGCCCCGATCTCAATTATCGATGTTCCGTCATCGTGGGTTTTATTTCCCACCTTGCCCGCTGGCAAACCTACGGCGACGTAATGGGTTTTCATCGCCTGAAGGTTCTTCAGATATTCCGTGGTTAGTCTTAAGGTTTCTTCTGGCGTCATGAGAAACACTCCGCCCTAACGAATCGCCAGCACGTGGACGCCCACCAGCTTACGTAACCTGATGTATTCCTGGCCGTAAGAACTGGAGGCATAACCATTGACTAGTGACAGTGATGTATGGATCAAACGGAGTAACCGGAAACAACCGGGAGTTCGAGGAAACAAACGGGAGGAAACCTTGAGTGGCAAGGCTTAACGATAGGTAAAGCTAGTCAACTGGTAGAAAACCACCCAATATGACAATTTTAGATCGTTCGACAACAAAGTTAAAAAGGTGTCATATATAGTTAGATCGTACTGCCGACTGTTTAATGGGATTTAAATTCGGCTTAAAACGTTATCACATGGAGGTTCAAAACAAAGCCAGCCAATTGGACATTTCTGTAATCAGCCAGCCTTGTTTTGCGTGCTTACGTTCGACGCTGGGCTATCCTTTTCAATGGAATCACATTGTCCGAAAATCTCTTTCTGTCGGACCGGATTTGAATCAGATAACTCAAGCACCGCAGGCATAAGCATCTTTAAGCCACCAGTGATAAATATCTCCATGACAGCTTCACGTTGGGCTTCAGTCATCCCCTGATAAATCATCATCCAGAGTGCTTGCTTCTCATCATTTGCTAAGCCACTTTTTGTCTTGAAATCCTCAACTCCCATAGATGGCTGTCCTTTGTTGCTATACCCAAGATAATTTTGGGTCCGTGCAGGCAATATCGATATATGGTATTCCGTGGCTTTAGTCCCTCCTCGTTTCCGCCGCACTCCGTCCAACCCTTCTGCGAGTTTTTCTAACTGCTTACGTACATTGGATACTCCACTTGGGAATCCGGGCATCCCCGCACACTCTTGAGCCGTAAACCAAGTTTGCTCATTCATCATTACCTCCTGTTTCCGATTTTTTCTGGCTCACAAAAAATTCGATTCGATTTTTTATGGTGTAAAAACATGCTTTCACAAAAATCAAAGACTTAAATTCGATTTATTGAGATTTGATTAAACCGACAAAAGACCGACAAAAAGATTGAATTCGATTTTTTGTGTGTTATATTTTTACACGTAAAGGTGAGCAGTTTAGTTCACCGCAACGAGTAAATATTTAAGGATCGCAGAATGATGACCAAAAGCCAAGACTGGCACCCTGAAGACATCAAAGCAGCGATTAGAAAACGCGGAATGACGACCAGTCAGTTATCCCGTTGTCATGGGCTAGCGGAATCAACATTACGTAACGTATTCCGTCACCACTGGCCCAAAGGGGAGAAAATTATCGCTGACTTTCTCAACATGGAGCCATCAGAGATATGGCCTTCGCGTTATCAGAATCTGACTGTTAAAGAGGTTGCATGATGGAGTTTTGGGTATCAGTGAAAGAATGCGTTGGCGTCTGTGGTTTCCCACAGGCTGAGTCTAATGCACGGAAAAAACTTGAGGATCTGGTTTGCGGTCGCAGTGAGCTACGCCGCAAACGTGCCGGCACCAAAGCATTTGAATACCACATATCAGTATTGCCACCAGAAGTTCGTGCTGAATTGCTGGCAACTCGTGGTTTGATTGAAACCTCATCCGGACTCATTACTTTGCCGCAAGAGCCTGAACGTGTGGCTGCTGACGACCTTGATCGTCAGCGTCTCTGGTCAGCCTGGGAGAAAGCAACAGGCGAACAGCGACTGCATGCAGAGCGTCGCACGAAAGCTGCCGCGCTGGTGGCTGAGCTGATGGCATCAGGTGTTGGCAACCGCAAAGCTATTACCCTTGCTGCCAAGCAACTGCAAATCAGTGAAGGAACGCTGCGCAATCTGTACTACAAAGTGAAGGACTTCAGCCCTGACCTCTGGGGACCGGTACTGCTCGATCGCCGCGTCCGCGAAAAACGCGTGACAGGACGTTCGGCTGAAATCTCTGATGATGCCTGGCAATTCTTCCTGGGCGATTATCTGCGCAACGAAGCCCCGTTTTTCTCCAAATGCTATGAACGGCTCGAAATCGCAGCAGAAACACATGGCTGGACCATACCGGCTGAACGTACCCTGCGTCGTAAGCTGGAACGTGAAGTTGATCCGCGCATTGTCGTTGCCACCCGTGAAGGTGAAAACGCCCTGGCACAGATGCACCCATCACAACAGCGCACCGTCGCGCAGTTGCATGCAATGGAATGGATTAACGGTGACGGTTATCAGCACAACGTGTTTGTCCGCTGGTTTAACGGTGAAATCATCCGTCCTAAAACATGGTTCTGGCAGGACGTCCACAGCCGCAAAATTGTCGGCTGGCGGGCTGATGTATCAGAAAACAGCGACAGTATCCGCCTGTCACTCATGGATACGCTGAAAACCTACGGGAAACCACAACACATCACGATAGACAACACCCGTGCAGCGGCGAACAAATGGTTGTCTGGTGGCGTTCCTAACCGCTATCGGTTCAAAGTCCGTGAAGATGACCCGATGGGGATCATTCCTCTGCTGGGTATCAAACTGCACTGGACTGGCGTTATCGGTGGTAAAGGCTGGGGCCAGGCTAAACCCGTAGAACGTGCCTTTGGTGTGGGTGGTCTGGGTGAGTACATAGATAAACACCCCGCACTGGCTGGCGCATTTGCCGGTGAAAACGTCAGTTCCAAACCGGAGAACTACGGCAGCCGCGCCGTTGATGTTGAGACGTTTATGGAAATTATCAGTGAAGGTGTCGCCATGTTTAACAGGAAGACCCAGCGTAAAACGGAAATGTGCCGGGGTGAACTGTCCTTTGATCAGGCTTTCGAACAAAGCTACAGCCAGGCTGTGATCACCCGTTTAACTGAAGAACAAATCCGCCAGTTCATGCTGCCGGCAGAGTCGGTTCGCGTGAAACCGACCGGAGAATTCACGATGGAAAGCGGCGGCTCCCTGTTTGGCCGCAAGAACACCTACTGGAGTGAGCAACTTGTCAGCCATCGCTCCCGCAAAATTACAGTCCGTTTTGATCCGCGCAACCTTCACAGTGAAGTGGCCTGTTACGACCTTGATGGCCGATTCCTCTGTATGGCGGAATGTCGCGCCGCAGTGGCGTTTGGTGATACCGAGGCTGGTCGTGAACACAACCGCGCCCGTCGCGAAATGATGCGCAGCACGAAGAAAGCAGCGAAGGCACTAAACCGCATGACAGCGATCGAAGTTAATGACCTGCTACCGAAGACAGAACATGCAGAGTTACCGGAACGTCATGTTGTTGAGCGCGTATTCAATATGGGTAATACCGTCAGACGTGTGCAGGAAATGCAGGACACGCAAACCGAGAATGACGTGATTTTTCAGACATTCGTTAATAAAGCAAAGCAGTCGCAGAAATAAAAAAAGCGACGTTGCGAGCGCCGCTTTGAATTAAGTGAATCAGTTTTAACACCTGATTAAGTACAGGCCATTCGAAAAATACAGGATTAATAATCATGACGCAAATTAACCATGATGTTGTGCGTAGTGCCATTCGTGAATTAATTGACAGCAAAGCGATTTCAGGCGCAGCTCTGGCACGTGAAACCGGCACCTCAACGGCTACGGTTTCTCAGTTTCTGAACGGGAAATATAAGGGCGATAACGATACAGTTGCCGCCAGCCTGAATACCTGGCTGGAAAGCCACACTGCCGCGAAAACCTCGCTGCCAGTAGCTCCGGATTTCGTTGAAACACCGACCTCACAAAAAATTCTCGCCACCCTGACGTGGGCGCAACTGGCCGGAACGATTGTGCTGGTATACGGCAATCCCGGCGTCGGTAAAACAAAAGCCATCAGACAGTATGCCGCGACAGGCAACAACGTCTGGCATATCACCGCCAGCAAGTCCCGCAGTAACGAACTGGAAACGCTGTACGAACTGGCGCTGAAAATGGGGATTTCTGATGCACCATACCGTCGCGGCGCATTGTCCCGTCTGTTACGCCAGCGTCTGCCGGATACGCGTGGTCTGATCGTCGTGGATGAAGCTGACTGGCTGAGTCTGGATGCCGTTGAAGAATTGCGAATTCTCCAGGAGGAATGTGGCGTGGGGCTGGCACTGGTGGGTAACCACAAGGTCTATGACCGTCTCACCGGTGGCCAGCGCAGCGTGGACTTTGCCCGCCTGTTCTCCCGCGTGTCCAAGAAGTACGTCATCAATACCGTTTCCGCTGGTGACGTGGACAGTTTCTGCGATGCCTGGCATGTCTGCGGACAGGAGGAACGGAAACTGTTGAAGATGATCGCCCGTCGTCCCGGTGCTCTCCGTTCTCTGTCTCACATCCTCCCGCTGGCGGGGATTTACGCGCAGGGCAAGGGTGAGACCATCGGCACGTCACACATCCAGTCTGCGATGCTGGAACTGGGTCACAGCAATCTGAACGAGGAATAACACCATGATTACTGAACGTATTGCAGAACACATCAGCATGGCAGAGGCGGCGCAGAACTGGCTTCGCTCCCGTGGTAGCCGTGTCACTGACGTTCGGGTTTTCATGCGTCGCCCGTTACTGGAGATTGTCTGCCCACCAACAGATCTGGTGCGTAGTGCATCCCGTATATCGGAAACACACAACGGCGGCACCCGCTCCGTCTGGGTAGCCAGTCTGGAGGGTTGCCGGGTTATCTGGAGGTAAGTATGGGCTGGAGTACGGGGAGAGCCTGGTCACGCGAAGAACTCCTTATTCTGGAACAGAACGCGGGAAAGGTAAGTGTAAGCGGTCTGGCGCTGCAACTGGGGCGTTCTAAACAGTCCGTGCAGAATTGCGCCATTCGGCAGGGTCTTTCGCTGCGCATCAGAGCAGGAAATGATGACGACGCATATTTGTGTCGTGAGCTTTACAAGGAGGGGCTGACCATCTCGGTTATCGCCGAAAAAATGGAAATGTCCCGTAGTCAGGTATTTAACATTATTTATAGAGGTAATTAACGGAGGTGTGAGATGGCTAAACAGGTAATCACCATTATTCTCGAGGATGATGCGGTAATTAAAAACGGGGAAATGGTTAAAACCGGTGAGAACTCAGGAAAGCTCGCTATCAGTTTTCACCTTAACAACGCCAATGATGATGGTTCATTTTCGTATCTGGTTGCGGAAGGACTGTCAGCTATTTTTCCAATGGCTATCCAGCAGGTCACTGAATTTGCAAAACAGAAAGTTGATCTGGATAACCGTAAAATTATTAAACACTGAGGTTTACATGAAAGCACCCAAAAAGCCCCGCGCAAAATCAGCCGCTGCTGTCGCCGTTCCTCAATGCCGCGATGACGTAATCAGCGACATCCGCAAGATTGGCGATATTACTCGTGTCATTCTGCGTCGTGAAACGGAACTGAATGACAAAATCGCGGCCCTGACAAATGATGTTGCGCCTGGTATTGAAGCGCTTAAAAAAGAGCTTGGTCGTCTGCAAACTGGCGTTCAGACATGGTGTGAAGCCAATCGAGCAGAACTGACGAAAGACGGCAAGACCAAGACGGCTAACCTGACAACGGGGGAGGTTCGCTGGCGTAAACGCCCCCCCAGCGTCACCATTCGCAAAGTTGAAGATGTTATTGCGTTACTCAAGAAATTCAGTCTGGATAAATTTCTTCGCAATAAAGAGGAAATTAATAAAGAAGCAATTCTTGCATCACCGAATGAAGTTAAGGGAATTGCAGGAATATCCATTAAATCAGATGTTGAGGATTTTGAAATAATCCCATTTGAACAAACAGTCACTGACTAATTAACTGCCTTAAGTTTCCAATATATTAATACGGCATGCCTGCCGGGGCTTCGTGCACCCGCAGGTAGCCAGAAGAGGAAAACATGAACAAATATCAATATAAAGATGTGGACGAGGCTCTGAGGGCAGCGGGAATGCTGGAAAGGATTAGAACCATTGTCTCAACAGCAATAGAAAACGGCTGGTCAGTCAGTGACGTGATGAAAACTATTCAGCGTGAAATTGCGCTGATTACAGACGAATTTGATGCGAAAAAAAACAAAGCTCACGACGACATGGTGAGGCGTGAGCTTGGCCTGGATTCCTCTGCGGTTATACACCCGGAGGATTATCTGCGGACGTTATTCAGAATCGTGGCGTTGGGTGGTCGGAGGAAAGGGTCTTGAATCCCATAACTTATTGAATAGTGTCTCGATGAACTCCCCCGCATCACTGCCGGTTCGTTCATCTTTGTAGCATTCACGCAGAGAATAAGCAGTACGTGTACGGGCAATAATGTCATTAGCATCCCGCATGTCGATAACGCCTTTTTCGACGAGCTTAATCAACAGATTACCTGTGAGAATAAAGGCTGCGATATCAAAGTTCTTGTCGGTCGGTGCACCGGACATAAGTTGCTCCTTAGGTTGTAATAAATATGGCGGCTCACTTAAGCCGCCTTTAACCGGAGGTACGATCATGAATCGCACATCCCTGATTAAGTTAATCCATGTTGCCCGCCGCAAGCTACAACTGGACGATGACACTTACCGTTCAGTGCTTCATCGCGTAACGGGAAAGCAAAGTTGTCGTGATCTGAAGGTCGGTCAACTGGAGGATGTACTGAAGGTACTGGAGGATAAGGGGTTTAGACGTACCCGCCCCCGTTCTCCGGCTCGCCGTCATCGTGAAACAGATATCACCGCAAAGGTCCGCAGTATCTGGCGGCAGATGCATCTTGATGGGTTTATCCGTGATGGCAGCGATACCGCACTGGATACGTTCGTCGCGAAGATGACTGTCAGAACCAACAAAGGTAAAGGTATCGCCAGCCTGGCATGGTGCCGTGGCGATAATCTTCTGATGGTGCTGGAAAGCCTCAAGCAATGGCATCTGAGAGAAATGACAGAGGCGCTGAGTCCGCGAGACCTGGCATTTCAGGATCATCGGGGTTATGACGCCATCAACAGCCTGTATTCCAGTAAAGTAAGAAAGGTGCGCACATGAGCGAAAAGCAGAATGACCTGTTTGGTGATATCCAGGATGACAGCATTCTGGAGCACCTGGACGATGACAGTTCGGCGGAAACTGTGCGTTTTCCTGCACTGCTGACAGAACTGAATACGCTGCTGCGTGGCGAACTGACAAAGCATGGCGTGGACCCACGTATCTCTCTGGAGCTGGTTTACGCGATTAGCTGTCAGATTGGCGGCATGCAGATTTATTTCCCACGCGGCCAGACTCTTGAATCACTGATTCGTGATATGAAAATCTGGCGTGATTTCAATGGCAGAAACATCACAGAGTTGGTTGAGCGTTACCGTGTTACCTATAAAACGGTGTATAAAGCCATCAGACGCATGCGTAAACTAGAGCACCGCAAGCATCAACTGGACCTGTTTGGCAATTAAGGATGTTGTTTTATGAGAATGTTGTTATTGATCCCATTGTTACTGGCGTCGTTATCGGTTTCAGCGACTGACTCTTTACTCGAAAAAGTAAAAGAGTCAGTTTCTGGTGTTACACCTATTGATGCCACAGAGTGGTATAAAAAAGGCGATACAAATTTCGCTGAATATGAAGGCGAGTACCGAGGCGTCAAACAGAAAATTAAAGTGGCTGTAAAAACTGGTGAAATCCATATTAAATCTGAAGTTGATAGAGGTGACTTAGCAAAAGATATGGATGCTTTCATGAGAGAGTCTACACTGCGGTGTAACCTGATTTTTAGAAGCATCATTTTACCAGCGGATAAACTGGCAGCTGTGACAGACTGGAATAACGATGAATCTGACGGATTTGAGTTCATGGAAGCCGAAACAGTGTCTGAATCAACCAGACATGAGGCCATGAATGGTGCACCCCATAAAAATATTTATGGGTGGGATGTTAGTATTCGGAGAGAATTAGGAAAAACAGCCTGCTCAGCAATAAAGAACTAATACAATGAAGCCGGTTAATCCGGCTTTTTTTTCGTCCGGCACATGATGGAAGGGAAATTTAACCCACTTCCAAAGGTGCCGTTTTATGAGCAACACCCCCGATTCTCCCGCATTTCGCAATGCTCTTGCTTTCGTGCTCAGCGCAGAACGCGGATATGTCAATGACCCCACTGACCGTGGCGGTGAAACCAACTTCGGTATATCAGATAAACGCGACGGTGTTGCCGATGGCATGACCGACGTTAATGGCGATGGCAAGCCTGATACGCGTATTCGTGATTTAACGGTTGAACAGGCCGGACAGATTTACTTCCGTGACTACTGGTATCCGGCGTATTGCCAGTTTTGGCCGGATGATATAGCCCTGTTTGTCTTTGACTCTGCCGTCCAGCATGGCGTCAAAAAGGCTGTCCAGTTGCTTCAGGAAGCTGCGGGTTTCACCGGCAAAAGTGTTGACGGTATCGCCGGTAAAAACACCCGCGCAGCCGTTGAACGAGCTGACCCTGACTGGCTGCTGAACCGTTTATTTCTGCGTCGTTCCCGCTATTACGCCGACATCATCAAATCAAACCCTTCACAGGGCAAGTTCCTCAACGGCTGGTTTAACCGCCTGGACAACCTCGCTGACGCCTGTCGTGAGATTTCCGGTGTCCGCTATTCGGTAGCCCGGAGCTGATATGGGCAAGGGATGGGACGCTTCGCTGAAACAGGGGCGACGTGACCGGCTGCGGCAGGAAGTGCTTCACCGAATGGCAGGCGGCCCCGTCCCTGTTCCGACAAGTTATGCAGGTCATGACGGTACACACGCCAGTTACTACATGCGCGGCTGGTCATCCGTCGATATCAGAGACATCGTCTGGCAATGCCAGCGATACAAGGAAAAACATAATGTTTAAATCGTTTAGCTACGACTGGTTAAAGCTGGCGCTGGTACAGGTTTTGCGCTCCGGATGGAGCATTGTCATTCTCGTCGGTTTGTCGTTGTTTATCTGTAGTTTTACGGGGCGTCACGCCTTTCTGGTCTGGTGGCTGGCGTTGTCCGGTGTGGTCCTGGTCGGGTTCAGCATCTTTCTTGGCAATCTGCCTTACAGGCTTCTTAAACCTGAAACGCACATCAGCCGGCATGCCTGTTTCTGGTCGTGGGTTGTCTGGGGCGTTGGGTTCGTTCTTATCTGCCTGAGTCCACTTTATGCCAGCCCGCTGTACCTCCTTTTCCTTGAACCACTCGGCGCAGCCACAGGATTTCTGTTCTGTCAGTGGGTTGCACGTAAGGGGCTGCTTGTATGGATCCAGTAACCCTCACCACCATTGCCTCCGTTCTGATGAAGGCCGGACCGTCATTACTGCGTACTGTGGGCGGCTGGTTCGGTGGTGACACCGCCAGAACGGCAGATTCTGTGGCGGGGATCGTTGAGAACGTCAACAGCGTCATTAACCCGCAGGACCAGCAGCGAGTGCTTGAGCAGAAACTGGCGGCGCTGCCGCCAGAACAGTTCGTCCAGCTCCAGTCCCTGAAAGTCCAGATTGAGCAATTCCAGCTTGAGTGGGACAAAGCCGTACTGGCTGACCGTCAGGCTGCTCACCATGAACAGCAGGAAACCATCCGTAACGGGGACAACGCCACGGATGAATATGTCCGTCAGACCAGACCGCTGATGGCCCGGCTGTCGCTCTACAGCAGCATTGCGTATGTGATGCTGATGTCTGTGGGTCAGCAGGCTGGCGCGGTATCCGGTGCTTTTGGTCATGCCTTCTCCATGCCATCACCGGACTGGGATATCGCACTCATGCTGGCGACACCGGCGCTTGGGTATCTCGGTTTTCGCACCCTTGACGGGTTCGCCCGGTACAGCAAATCAAGCAAACACAAAACGATGGCGGCGGGTAGATGACGGATGAACTGGACAAGGCCAGCGGCCTTGAGATGGCAGACCGTGAACGGGCATTAAATGCTCAGTTAAACAGGGTTAAAGAATCCCCTGACACTCCAGGCCACTGCAACGACTGTGGTGACGAAATTGACCCGAAACGACTGGCGGCCATGCCGGATGCCGTGACCTGCATTGACTGCCAGACACTCAGGGAGACGGCATAAATGGAATGGGAAACCGTAAGAAGTAACTGGGCTGTCATCTGGGCCGGACTGATGTCCGGAATCAATATTATCCACCTGCTGCTGGTAAAAACCTATGCCCGCCGGGAAGAGATGGAGAAAGTTAACAGCCGGATGAGTGCACTTGAAAAGGCCATCGACGGGATGCCGTCGCGACAGGAACTCCACCAGTTGCAACTGGATATGAGCAACCTGCGCGGCGAAATACGGGAGTTCTCCGGAATGCTCCGGCAGGCCACACGTATCAGCGATCTGTTGCTGGAAAACGAACTGAAGGAAAAAAATTAAGAGGCTATGAGCATGCAAGAAATCCTCAACAGCGACCAGCGTCTGGTCATTCTGCGCTCACTGGTGGAGTGCGGAGACAGCGCAAACGAATCCATTCTACAGACCTGCCTTCAGACTTACGGCCATCGGGTTTCCCGTGACACCGTCCGCACCCTCCTTGCGTGGCTACGTGAACAGGGACTCGTCACCCTGTCAGATGTCTCCGGGTGTTACGTCGCCGGCATCACTGGACGCGGTGAAGATGTGGCCTTCGGGCTGGCGACGGTCCCCGGCGTCAAAAAACCACGTGCGCGGGAGTGACTATGGAACGGGCCAGAATACTTCAAATGTTAATGACCTGCCGCCAGCAGGCGGAACAGTTGCGCCGCCTGTCAGGTCTGGCGGAACGTCGGGAGTCCGGTGAAATTGGCATATCAGCGAATGCGCTTTTTCAGGCCGCTGTGATCATTGATTCCCTTATCAGTGCAAATGAAAAAGCACTGGAAGGCATTGCGCGGCTGGACCGCTCTGAAACCCAGCTTATCGGAGAGCGTGATCAGGTCATCGCCGCACTGGACAGCATGTATGAGGCTGTAACCGGTGCGCCCCCGGAGTGGAGCAGCGCATTTGGCTTTACGGATGCGATTAACGGCGTGACAGAGCGTATTTTTGAACTGGAGAATATCAGCCATGACTAAAGCCCTTAAGCCACTGAGCAGTAGCCAGCGTGACATTATCCGGAAAATGGCCGCCATTCTCGTCTGTGCGGAAATTGAAGTCAGAGCCATTGCGCCACGGTTTGAAAAATCGACGGGTAAAAAATACAACTCCGAATCCGCTGATTCGTATCTGAACACATTCCTCAACAGCAACCCGGAATATAAACGCGTCTGGAAGTTGCTGCTGAAAGACAAATCCAGCGTTGAACGTGACTTCCTTGACCGTATGAGGAGGGAGAATGGCAAGTGAACGCCAGACGCGCGGACGACCTTCAAAGATTGATTTGCTCCCGGATGCGGTCCGGGAGCAACTTCATCAGATGCTACGCGACAAACGACATACCCAGGAAGAAATCCGCGAAGCGATTAACGAGTTGATCAACGAATATAACCTTCCGGAGGACATGCAAATCAGCCGTACCGGTCTGAACCGCTACGCAAGCCGCATGGAAACGATGGGGTCAAAGATTCGCGCTTCACGCGAGATGGCTGAAATATGGGCATCAAAACTTGGCTCAGCGCCGACGTCTGACGTCGGAAAATTACTGCTGGAGTTTGTCAAAACACTGGCCTTTGAAACCTCAATGGAAATGGCTGACAGCGATAAAACTGTCGAACCAAAAGCGCTGGGCCAGCTTGCGCTTGTCGCCCAGCGACTGGAAGCTGCAGCGATGGCAAGCCACAAACGCGAGAAAGAAATCCAGCAGGAGTTTGCGAAAAAAGCCGCTGCGGCCGCAGAGACCATTACCCGTTCTGCTGGTCTGTCTGCTGAGACGGCGGCTGATATCAAACGTCAGATTCTGGGGATTGCAGAATGACGACGATGACGCCGGACAGAACACTCACCAGTCAGTCCGCTGCGGCTATCCTGTCGGGCGAGTTCGACAAAAGCCAGCTACTGCTTCCCTACCAGAAGCGGTGGATTGCCGACTCCTCTCAACTGAAGATTGCCGAGAAGTCGCGTCGTACCGGTCTGACCTGGGCGGAAGCGGCTGACGCGGCCCTCAACGGCTCAATGTCGGTGGAGGCTGGCGGGTGCGACACGTTCTACGTCGGCACAACGAAAGACATGGCCCGTGAGTTTATTGATGCCTGTGCCATGTGGGCGAAAGCCTATGACCGCGCCGCGTCTGGCATTGGTGAAGAAGTGCTGAAGGATGAAGACAAAGACATCCTGGTCTATGTCATCCAGTTCGCCAGTGGCTACAAAATCAAGGCGCTGTCGTCTAACCCGTCGAACCTGCGTGGTATGCAGGGTAACGTCATCATTGACGAGGCCGCATTCCAGGCTGACCTTGCAGCGGTACTCAAGGCGGCGCTGGCGCTGACAATGTGGGGGAATAATGTTCGCCTTATTTCCACCCACAACGGTATTGATAACCTGTTTAACACCATCATTACCGACAGCCGGGCCGGGAAAAAACGCTACTCTGTCCATCACGTCGATATTGAAACGGCCATTGCTGAGGGGCTGTATCAGCGCATCTGTCAGGTCACAAAAAAAGTCTGGTCTGTGGAAGCCGAAGCGGAATGGCTGGCTAACCTGCTGAGCGACACGGCTACAGAGGAAGATGCCCGCGAGGAATACTACTGCGAGCCGAAGAACGGCGGTGGCGTCTATATCGCACGTTCCCTGCGCGAACGCGCGGCCAGAGGTCCGACCGTTGTCCTGCGCTTCACTGGTACGGCTGATTTTAACGCGATGCCGGACGGGCTGCGCCGTGTGGACATGCAGGAATGGCTGGAGACGGTCGTACTTCCCGAACTGGAGAAACTGCCGCAGAACCTGCGCCACTGTCTGGGGGAAGACTTTGCGCGTAATGGTGACCTGACCGTGTTTGCACCGGTGACAGTCAACGATGACACGACGCGCAACGTCCCGTTCCTGGTGGAACTCAGCAATGTGCCATTTAAACAGCAGGAGCAGGCGCTGTTTTATATCTGTGACAGGCTTCCCCGCCGTGACGGCATCAAGCTCGATGCGCGGGGTAACGGTCAGTATCTGGCAGAACAGGCGGCGGAAAAATACGGTGATGAAGTTGAGCAGGTGCAGCTTTCCGTCAAATACTACCGGGAAAACATGCCCCGGTTCCGTGCGGCATTCGAAGACAATGAACTGGTACTGCCAAAACATGAAGATGTGATCACCGACCTCGGCGCAATTCAGCTTTATCGCGGCGTACCTGGCATTGATGATGCACGCACTACCGGCACCGATGGCCGCAAGCGTCACGGTGACTCCGCTATCGCTATTTTTCTCGGTTTCCTCGCCAGTCGCGAGGACTGCCGGCGTTATGAAGTCTACAAGTTAAAGAAACCTTCCCGCCCCGATGAGCGTAATGAACACCGTCAGGTCCGCATCACACGGGGTCTTAAAAATCAGCGGGGATTACTCTGATGTTTAAACAACTAACCGGAGCCGTTCGTCGGCTGTTCAGTCCTGCCACGGGGGAAGTTGTCACCGTGAACAAGGACGAGCTGAAACAGACGCAATCCGCAGCGGCGGTAATGAGTGTACGTTCCCCCTCGGCAGGTATCAGCGTTGCCAGTACGCTGAGTCCCGGCAGGCTTGCGGGGATTTTACGTAATGCAGCCGATGGTCATGCCCGTGATTTCTTCATCATGGCGGAGGAACTGGAGGAACGTGACCTCCACTACGCCAGCGTTTTACGTACGCGCAAGCTGACGGTTTCCGGGATTGAACCTTCGGTGGAGGCCGGGAGCGATTCCCCTCGTGATGTGGAAATCGCAGATGATATCCGTAATCTCATGGCGCAACCGCAGGTTCCTGAACTGCTGTTCGATCTGCTGGACGGGCTTGGTAAAGGGGTTGGTGTCTGCGAAATCCTCTGGAATACCAGCACCACACTCTGGAAACCCCGCGATTATGAATGGGTTGATCCGCGCTTTCTGAAACCTGACCGGGAAACCCTGCGTGATTTCAGGCTACTGACGGACAGGAACCCCATTGATGGTGAACCATTGTCACCGGGGAAATTTATCGTCCATAAACCCCGCCTGAAATCCGGTTTGCCCTTGCGTAACGGTCTGGCGCGTCTGGTGGCCGTTATGTATATGCTCAAGTCCTACACCGTCCGGGACTGGTGGGCGTTTGCTGAAAAATTTGGTATCCCGATTGTAGTGGGTAAATACGGCAACAATGCCAGCCCGGAACAAATCCAGACATTGCTGGATGCGATTGCATCACTGGCATCAGATGCCGGCTGCGCAATCCCCGATTCGATGAAACTGGAGATGCAGGAAGCGGCGAGCCGTAACAGCGGTGGCACTCTCTTTAAAGAGATGGCCGAATGGTGTGACGCGCAGATTAGTAAGGCCGTACTGGGGCAGACCATGACCACCGATGACGGCAGTTCACGTGCTCAGGCGGAAGTCCACAATGGTGTGCGTATGGACATCGCCAAATGGGATGCCTGGCAGTTATCCAACACGCTGTCTGAATTCCTTGTCCGTCCCTATGTGGATATGAATTACGGGCCACAGGAGCATTACCCCCGCGTCGTTCTGCGCATCAGCAAACCGGAAGACCTTAAGGTACTGGTGGATGCACTGTCGCCACTGATTGACCGGGGTATGGAAGTTCAGATGTCAGAGATCCGTGACAAATTCGGGCTGTCTGAACCGGAGAAAGGCGCAAAAATTCTGACACCAACGGCGCAAATGGCTAACCCACTACCGGCCATGAACCGTGAGCAGACTGCACTTAACCGCAGCCAGCCTGACGCCCTTGATATGATGGTGGATGACGCCATGAAAGACTGGCAGCGTACCGGCGATGCGTTCACCAGTCCGGTGCTTGCGCTGGCAAAGAACTCTGACAGTTTTGAATCTTTTCTCGCTGGTCTGCCGGCGCTTCAGAAAGAACTTAATGCGGATGAGTTTGCGACGCAACTGGCGATGCTCTGTTTTAAAGCCCGGTCGCTGGGAGATGTAAACGATGGCTAAGCCGGTCAGCGATAAATACAGCATTATTCCCCAGGAAGCACTGGCCTGGCTGAAGGCGAAAAAGCTGAAGCCGGGATTTGATTACCGTGATGTCTGGATGGAAGAACACAGCATCGGCTTTACTGTGGCAAAAATGACGCAGCTTGATTTGCTGGCGGACGTTCGCCAACTCGTGGAGGACGCACTGGAGAACGGCCAGACCTTTGAGCAGTTTCGCGAGGTTCTTAAACCTATGCTGGTCAAACGTGGATGGTGGGGACAGCAACTGATGGATGACCCCCTGACCGGTGAAACCCGTACTGTCCAGCTCGGCAGTGACCGCCGGATGCGCGTTATCTATGACACTAATATGCGGACCGCCCGCGCGGCGGGACAATGGCAGCGTATTGAACGGACCCAACGGGCAATGCCTTATCTTGTCTACACCGTCGGACCCTCACGTGAGCACCGTGCAGAACATCTGCGCTGGAAGGATGTCTGTCTACCGGTGGACCATCCCTTCTGGCGAACACACATGGGGCCGAACGGCTGGGGCTGCAAATGCGGTGCACGGCAAGTCAGCCGGTATGAGTATGAGCAGATGAAGGCCAACGGCACTATCAACACGGAAGCCCCTGAAGTCCGCACGGTCAGGTGGGTTAACAAACGCACCGGCGAAGAAGAGACCATTCCGGAGGGGATTGATCCCGGCTGGGCGTACAACCCCGGAATCTCCCGCAGTCGCGAGCTGGATGAACAGCTACGCAGAAAACAGGACGCGTTTGACAGTCATTCGCCACAAAGATAAAAATCATCCCACAACGCGCGTGGCGGCATTAACGATTATTACGTCATGACGGCATATGAAAAAATCGTTAAACGCGCCACAGCGTTTTTAAACGTGTTTTAAACGCGGTTTCATGCCGCGTTTACAGTGAAGCCGGTTAATCCACCTGCATCCCCGTTTCCCCCCACACTGTCCGGAAGTAAACAACGTGACCGGACAACACCATGAACCCGAACAATACGGAACTGCTGGCGCTCTGCTTTCAGCTTCCTGACCTTACCGATGATGCATTGCCTGAATGGCTGCCGATGATACCGGCGGGAACCTTTACAGGGCGTGATGGCCGTTCATGGGTGAACAATAATCCTGAAGCCATCATTCGTGCCTCGATGGCTTATCCAAAGCTCCCGTTTGATATCGAGCACTCCACCGAACTGAAAGGCCCGAAAGGCGATGAAGCCCCGGCTTATGGCTGGATTGACGGCTATCGCGTCAGTGATGGCGTGGTGGAGGCGCACGTTGAATGGACTGATGACGGCGTGGCGCAGCTGCGCGGCAAGAAGTATCTCTATTACAGTCCGGCCTTTCGGTTCACTGCGGACGGTCAGGTCACCCGCCTGTCCAGCGCCGCGCTGACCAACAAACCCAACCTTGATTTACCCGCACTCAACTCTGAGGAAAACACGATGACCGTACCTGTCCAGATTGTGACAGTACTTGGCCTCGCGGCCACTGCCACAGCAGACGACGCAGTAAAAGCCATTCAGCAGATTAAGACCGCCGAGCAGGTGGCGCTTAACCGCGCTGAGAATCCTGACCTGACGAAATTCATTCCGGTAGAGACCCACCAGTTAGCACTTAACCGTGCGGAAAGTGCTGAAAGCAAACTCAATGAGATTGCCATCAAAGAATCAGAAGCTCTGGTGGACAGTGCCATCGAGTCGGGGAAAGTCGCACCGGCTAACCGCGAAATGTATCTCGCCACCTGCCGCTCTGAAGAAGGCCGCCAGCGATTCTCTGAATTCGTGAAAGCGGCACCGGTCATTGTCAGCAAGACCACGACGACCAAAAAAGAAAGCACCGAAGGTCACGCCTCGCTTTCTGACGAAGACCTCGCGATGTGCCGCCATATGGGCATCAGCGAAGAAGAATTCCTTTCCGTTCGTAAGCAGGAGAAATAATTCATGCAGGTATCCGCAGAAGTATTGCATGCCCTGACCACCGCACTGAGCGCCGCCTTTACCAAAGGTGTTGGTCGTGTCAATCCGCAGTATCGATCCATCGCCACGGTTATCCCCAGTTCCGGCGCATCTAACACTTATGGCTGGGTTGAAGACTTCCCGACCATCAAAGAATGGATCGGGGCGCGTCAACTGAAAGAACTGGCTCAGGCCGGGTATGTCATTACCAACAAGACCTGGGAAAACTCGGTCAAGGTTAAGCGTGAAAAAATCGAGGACGATCAGATTGGTCAGTATTCCGTGATTGCTGAGCAGCTTGGCCGCGATACCACGATTTTCCCGGACAAACTGTCGTTTGAGTTGCTGTGCAAAGGCTTCGATACGCTGTGCTGGGATGGTCAGTATTTCTTCGATACCGATCACCCTGTTGGTACATCCACCAAATCGAACGTTGTGGGCGACCCGGCGACCGATACGGGTGAGCCGTGGTTCCTGATTGATGCAACGCATGCGCTGCTGCCCATCATTTATCAGGAACGCCGTCCGTTTAACTTCATCGCCCTTGATGATCTCACCAGCGAGCGCGTGTTCCTTCAGAACGAATTCGCCTACGGGACCGATGGCCGCAGCAACGTTGGTTTTGGTTTCTGGCAGACCTGTGTGGGATCAAAAGCCGCACTGAACAAAGCGAACTATGAAGCCGCCGTCTCCGCAATGATGGGTATCACGGACTCTAACGGCGAACCTCTGGGCATGAATCCGACATTGCTGGTCGTCGGTAAGAATAACCGTGGTGCGGCCAAAGCGCTGATTGAAGCGGTTACGGCTGATGGTGGCGGTTCAAACATCTATTACAAGGATGTTGATCTGCTGGTCTCTCCTTACGTCAAAGCATGACGTCATTACGTAAAAAATCACGTAACGCCGGATTAAGGAGGGGTTAACCCTCCTTTAAACCCACCCTGAATGAGGTTTAAAAAGTGAGTGGAAAAGTTAATAAGTCAGCCGCTGGTAAGACCGGAACCACTTCGGAAAAGAAAGCCGACAAAGCAACGAAGAATACGACTGTCCCGGCGCAACCGACACCGGTGGCACCAGTTATTACTGATGACAGTCAGACATCACAACCGACGGTTGCAGCTTCAGATGTCGCATCTGACCCGGAACCTGTACCCGGTGACGGTGGAATAACGGCTATCCCGGCCACAGTCAGCCTTGTCACCATGCCGGGCGAGAACACGGGTGATGACCTGAGAAAACATCTCTGGCAGGAAACGCTGGCACATGACCATTCAGAGGCTGTTCGCATTGCTGAAAATGTCGTGGTGCTGGAGGTCCGCGCCATTCCTGAAAATGGTTTTCACCGGGCAGGCCGATTCTGGCCGCACGATACGGTGCATGTGTTTGTCAGCGATAACCCGGATGAACAGATTCTGGAAGATGCCGGTGGTAAGCCGCTACAGGGTTGCGTGATCAGCACCGACACAGCCCTGCGTCTGAAGGCTGAAAAGATGCTGATTGTGACCGAACTGGCGACCATTGCCGGGACTGAAGCCAACGTGGAGAGCGAATAATGGGCATCTACGTAACGCGTGAAGACCTGCTGGCAACCGATGGTGACCGCGTCTGGAACATGGCAATCAACAAAGAGACGCAGCAGCTTGACGAAGAAAAGATCCAGCGTGCGATTGATGATACTGATGCAGAAATTAATTCCTTTCTGGCAAAGCGTTATCAGTTGCCGCTGAACCTTCCGATCCTGCCGAGTCCGTTGCGCCGGGCGGCGGTTTCCATCGCGTTCTACTGGCTGTCTGAACGGGACCATCAGATCACCGATGAAATCCAGAAGCGTTACGACGAAGCCCTCCGCACCCTGCGTGAAATCGCCAACGGCACCCGTGACCTCGGTGTGCCGTCTGACACCCCGGTCCCTGAGACCGACACTGGAAAGCTGATCATCGTCAGTGAAAACCGTCGTCTGTTCACCCGTAACAACCTGAAAGGGGTGCTGTGATGGGAATTACTGTCGAGGTCAGAGGAGACCAGAAGCTTCAGGACATTCGCCGTGCGATTGAGCGACTGGCTGACCAGTCGCTGCAACAGGAGCTACTGGAGAGCATTGGCGCTGTGGTGGAGTCACAGACCCGCCGACGTATCTCCAGCGAGAAATCCAGTCCTGCCGGTGAGAAGTGGCAGGACTGGTCTGACAGCTACGCGAAAACCCGACACAGCAACCAGAGTCTGTTACAGGGCAACGGCGACCTGCTCGACAGTATCCAGTATGTGGTCAGCGGCTCTGTCGTTCGTGTGGGTACGCCGCTTGATTATGGCCGGACGCATAACGAGGGTTTTTCCGGCTCGGTGTCTGTGTCAGCCCATAAGCGCCTCATCTCACAGGCATTTGGTCGGGCGCTTAAACACGGGGTATGGCAAACCGTGGGGGCGCATAAACGTATGTTAAACATCCCGCAGCGTGAATTCCTCGGCCTGTCCTCCGGGAACAGTCAGGAACTGCTGCACGTCATCGGGGATTTCTGGAATGAGGTTCTGCAATGAGTGAGCGTCCGGCATTTGTCACCCTGGGCAGCACGGTCAGTGCCGCCGAGAATATTGTTAACTGGCTGAAAGCTGAACTTGAGGGTGAAAAACAACCAGACCGGGTTGAAAAGTTGGAACGTCACATCGGTCAGTTTAACACCCCGGAACAGGTCAAAAGCTATATGTCCGGGCGTGGCGGCAGTATCCGTATAGCAGCCTTGCGGGTCAGAAACATCCAGAACCGTCGCGGCATGACCGGCCTTGTGACCTGGGCGGCCTACATCATGATGGCTGATTTCTGGGGATACCCGCGCGATGCCCGCTGTGAGGTTATCGCCGGACGCCTTGCCCGTCGTATCAGTTGTCGTGAAGCGGCTGCGGGCATGAAGGCTGAGCGTATGGCTGAGAACATTGCCGCTGAAAACCTCTGGTCGGGTGGCCTGGACAATCTCGGGATCACCATGTGGGCCGTTACATGGGAACAGGAATTCCGTCTTGATGATGAGATAGACCTGTCCACGCTGCCGGAATTCCTGCGACTGGGTGCAACCATTGTGGTGAACGGACAGCCGGTAAGCGATGAGCCGCAAATCATAAACGTAAGAGAAGGACAGACTGATGACAAAGAAAATGATTAAGCCATCACGGGCGGGCCTGCTCGTTCGTAAGGCTGATGGCAGTCACCTTGCCGCTGATGGCGAGACACTGCCGGTCAATGCGTACTGGCTGCGCCGTGAAAAAGAAGGCGATGTGAATATCACTGAGCCACCGAAGTCCCGCACATCTAAAACCGATAAGGAGGCATGATGTCCATCGGTAATATTCCTGATGATATTCGTGTCCCGCTGGTCTGGATCGATATCGATAACTCTATGGCGATGAGTGCCGCGCCGGCACAGTCCCGAAAAATTCTGGTTGTGGGTCAGCAGCTCGCCAGCGCGACTGCTTTACCGTTGACGCTGAATCGTATTACTGGCGACAGCATGGCCGATGAACTCTATGGCCGTGGCTCGATGCTGGGTGAAATGGCAAAGATGGTCCGTAAGGCCAACAGCTACACCGAGATGTATGCGATGGGACTGGAGGATATTGCCCAGGGCGCCGCAGCGAGTGCCACAGTCACGATGCTCGGCACCGCCACTCAGGCCGGTACACTGGCACTGATGATCAATGGCGTGTCTGTCCAGGTCGGGGTCAGCATCGGTGATGAAGCGGAAACCATTGCCGGCAATATCATCACTGCGATTACCGCAAAGCCTGCCACTCAGGTCACCGCCACAGCAAAAGCTGAGGCTGCTGCAACGGTAGTGCTGACCGTGAAGTGGAAAGGTGTCACGGGAAATGACAGCGATGTGCGCCTGAACTATTACGCCGGAGAAAAAACACCTGCCGGCATCAGTGCAACACTGACTGCATTTTCGGGTGGCACGGGGACGCCGGATATTCAGGCGGTTGTCGCTGCGCTGGGAGATGACTGGTACACGGATATCATCTTCCCGTACCTCGATACCCAGAGCCTGAACACTATCCGTGACGAACTGCTGGAGCGCTGGGGACCGCTCAAAATGATGGAGGCTTTGCTGTGGTCTGCTTATCGCGGAACACATGCCCAGAGCGGTACATTCGGACATACCCGCAATGACTGGCTGATTTCCTGTATTGGCACCAACATCGCACCTGAACCGTCATGGTTATGGGCCGCCAGCTACGGCGCAACGGCGGCATACCAGTTGGCCCTTGACCCGGCCCGTCCTCTCCAGACTCTGATCCTGAGCGGCATTAAGCCGCCCGCTCGCGGTATCCGCTGGGATATGCCGGAGCGTAACCTGCTGCTGCATGACGGTATCGCCACGCACTTTGTCGATGCCGGAGATAACGTCTGTATTGAGCGCGAAATCACCATGTACCGCGTTAACCGCTATGGCGATACTGACATTTCATACCTCGATGTGCAGTCGCCGGCAACGCTTGGCCGTATCCGCTATGTCATCAAAAACCGTTTCACCAGTCGCTACCCACGCCACAAGCTGGCAGGTGATGACGTGCTTGATTTGCTCGATGCCGGTCAGCCAGTCATGACGCCAAAAATCTGTCGGGCTGAGTTACTGGATATTGCGCTGACGGAGCTTATCCCGGCAGGTCTGGTGGAGGATTTCGAGGATTATAAAGACACGCTTGATGTCACCATCGACAGCAAAGACCCAAACCGTCTGAACTTTATCTGCCACCCGAATCTGGTGAATCAGTTGCGCGTTCTGGCCGGTCTCATCCAGTTCAAACTTTAAGGAGCCAGCATGGCAAATATTCTGGGTATGGCGGCGATTCGTATTAATGGCCGTGAAATCAAAACTGAAGGCAAATCCACCCTGAATCCGGGAGGCTATGCCCGCCAGCAACACATGGGCGGCGGTAAAGTCTGGGGTAATTCCCGCAAGATGGCGGCCCCCTCCATCAAGCTGACCATTGCTGCGGATCGCGATGTCGATGTGATTGAAATCAGTAACTGGGAGGACGTGACCATCATGTTCTACGGTGACAACGGTCTCAATTACATGATGACCGGCGCGGCCACCGATAACCCGGCAGAACTGGACGAAGACGCGGGGACGGTCTCGGCTAACTTCATCGGCGTCAAGTGTGTGAAGGTGTAAGACATGGCTGAAATGACATTCACTCTGGTACACGGTCTGCGTACCGGCAAAGGCACTACCGACGAAATGCTTCACAAGGATGTGACGCTTCGCGAGCTGACATCACGGGATGTTATCGAATCACAACTGGCCTCCGAGCGCGTCGTGATTGGGGATAACGGCAAGGCGGTTGCCTACTGCTCTGAGGTCATGATGGGGCTGGAGATGATGCGCCGGCAGATTAAAAAGATTGGTGAAATCCCCGGCCCGCTGGACATGAATCAAATTTATGCTCTGCATCCGGAAGATTTGAAGTTGCTGACAGAAAAGGGTCAGGCGATGGATGACATGCTGGGGGAGACTGCTGAACGGGGGCGACATGATGCCGATGGCAGCGGCGCTCAATCTACTGCTGATTAACCTCTCTCAGCGTTTCGATGTTAACCGGCTTGAGCAACTGCCCCTGCGGCAGTTGCTTATTCAGGTCAGGCAACTGAGGAAGCAATATGACAAACCGCCTAAGCACTGAAATTCTGATTAACCTTGCCGGGAACCTGACGGCCAAAGCCCGCCAGTACGGCGCTAACATGAGCGAGTTTGCCAGCCGTAACCAGAAAGCAATGTCTGTTGTGAAGGCGGCGTCTGAATCTGCCGGACGTGGTCTGGATATGCTCAGTAATCGCTATACAACGATGATTGCCGGCCTTGCCAGCGGCGCAGCGCTGAGGGATTTTGCTAAAACAGACCGACAATTAACCGGGCTGGGTATTGCCGCCGGTAAAACTCGCGATGAGATGCGCAATATCTTTGATGGTATTCAGGATACCGCTATCAAATTCCGGGTCGATGACTCGGAGGTGCTGGCGGCGCTGGAGAATGTCAACAAAACGACCGGTGATCTGGATTTTGGTATTCAGAATAAGGGCATGATAGCCGCTTCTATTGCTGCATCAGGCTCTCAGGGGGATTCGATTGGCGGGCTGTTTTCTCAGTTCCCCAAATTTGGTCTTCAGACTGAAAAGCAGACGCTTGCAGCTATGGACACGTTAAACCTTCTGGGAAAAGAAGGCGCATTTGAGCTGAAAGACATTGCAGAAAAAGGCGTCAGAGCCTTCTCTATGTACTCCGCTGCTGGAGGGAGTGGCGTTAAAGGAGTCAAAGACGTAGGTGTTGTACTGGAATCTGCCATTGATGCCACAGGCAACCGTGATACAGCAGCCACGGCGACTGAAAACCTTATTCGTGATCTGCAGTTGCCAAAGGTTGTTGACACTCTCAAGAAGAAAGCAGGAATTAACGTATATGGCAAAGATGGAAAAATGCGTTCTCTTCCAGAAATTCTGGCTGAAGTAGCGAAATCATCTGGTAGCAAAGGATCGAAAGAGCAGAATAAAAGACTCCTGGAAGCCGGTTTTAACCAGGACAGTATTTTACTTATCAGCAGTGCCACTTCTGGTAAAGGCGCGGAAAACCTCAAGCGATACCAGTCAGTTGTCGGAGACGGTACAGGCATCATGAAAGATGCTGAATATGCGGCGAAAGATTTTACTTCGGCGCTGACCAGCCTGAATGTTACCTGGAAGAAATTTTCTAACAGCAATCTTGCCGGACCGGTACAGGAACTGGCTGATGCCATCAATTCAGTAGATCAAAAGACGGTTCAGAACTGGCTTGAAGTCGGCAAGAAAATTGCCATTGCGACTGCCGGAGTCATTGCAGCACGCAAAGCATTTAAAATCGGTAAAGGTGCATGGGATTTTCTCCAGCCAGAGAAAGGCGGAAAAGGTATCCCTAAAGGCGTCTCCGATGTTTTTGGTTCCGGAGTTATGCCCGTTTATGTTGTGAACATGGGCAAAGGTGGGATGGGTGGTCCTGGTGATTTAATCCCCGATGGACCTGATGGAAAAAATCCCCGGAAACCTAATAGTCCCAGACGTCTTGGCAGCCCACAGGGAATGGTCGGCCTGACCATGCTGGCGTCAACTATTCCATATCTTTATGAAGAACCATCACTGAGCAGTGATGACAAAGCTGGCATGGTTCAGTGGGCAAAGGATCGTGCTAAACGCAAAGCGAATGAGAAACCGGTTATTGACCCACGCCCGTGGGCATCGATGACACCGGCAACGCCGTTTATCCCTGCGTCTGAAAATTCCCCGGCAGAGAGGTCGCGCCCTGAAACGAGTGACCATTCTTTGTTTGGTGTCATCGTTGATTTTCTGCGTGGCACCAACGCCGCAATTGAAAACAAAAACGCGTTTGATAAACCTGTTCAGCCACCTGCATTACCCACAACCCTACAGAAAATGCAGGGCGAAATCCGCGTGATCCTTGAAGGGGGCGGTGGCCGTGTTAAAAGCGTCACTATGAACCAGCCGGGTATCAAACTTAGTGCGTCTGCTGGCGTGTCCAGCGTGGAGCAAGGCTGATGGTTGCTACCCGATGGGAAGACCTGCGCGATGCTTCGTTCCGGGGCGTCTCCTTCTATCTGGTCGATAACGAAGGCACCAGTGGCCGTCGGGCAATTCCCCGCGCCTACCCCAAAAAAGAAGTGGGCTGGACCGAAGATAACGGTGCCGTTCTGACCCAACAGCAAATCAACGGCAAGCTGATTGGAAAGAACTACCAGAGCCAACTGGAGGCACTTCTCCGCGCACTGAACACACCGGGACCCGGCGAACTTATCCATCCGTGGTTCGGCATTCAGAAGGTTCAGGTTGGCAAGGTAACACACCGTCTGAGCACTGAGGAAGGCGGCATTGCCTACATCTCTTTTGAGGTATCTGAAGCGGGCGAACGTCTGTTTCCAGCACCGGCAGAAAATACCAGTCTGACGGTACTCAGCGCTGCGGATAAGGTCAAAGCTGCGCTGGCGAATGGCGATGTCTTTGCCCTGCTTGATGGTCTTGGCGAAATGGCCGATACGTGGATGGACGACATGGAGAATCTGGTGGTGGGTGTGTTGACGCTGCCCTCTGCGATTACTGAATGGACTGACCGTTTAGGGCGTTTTCGTGGGTTGATTGAGCTGGCTGTCGCGAAACCAGCCGGGTTTATCAATGATGTTGTGGACCTTATCAGCGGTGTCCGTGAGACCGTAACTGAACCTCTGTGGTCAATGCGGGTTTATGATCAACTCCGCAACCGATGGCAGGGAGATCAGTTTTCCGGCTCATCTTCTTCGCCGTGGCCGTCGCCGGTTTCACCAACAAATACAAGTGACCGCGCGACAGCCGCTGCACTTCACCAGTTGCCCAAATATATGTCAGTCACACCAGGTTCAGTGACTGACGGAAAGTATGGTTTTGCCAGCAGCCTTCCGGACGTTGTCCCTGAGCTGACCGATGCCATGCAGGACAACATCACTCATTTCCGTCAGTTGATTGTCGTTGCCAGCCTGATTGGACAGGCAGAGACCGTTGCCAGCACTGAGTTCAGAAGCAGTGAGGAAGCCATAAGTTCGGGTGACACGCTGGCTGAGCAACTGAATGAACAGGCTGTGTACGCCGTAGAAAACGGTCAGCGGGATTTGTGGCATGCCCTGCGTGAGCTGCGCTTTGCCGTCGTCAATGACGTGCGGGTCAGGAGCGCTCAGCTACCACAGACACGAACGGTCATCCTGACCACAACATCCCCGGTATCCCTTATTGCATGGCGTGAAACCGGTAATACCGAGAACCGTGATGCCATCGCCTCAAGGAACCGATTGAAAGACCCGGCTTTCATTCTTCCGGGTAAACCTGTCGAGGTAACAGATTGATGGAAATGGTTGTGCTTGAGGTTGACGGCCAGCAGTGGGACGGATGGACAGAGATGTCCATCACTTCCTCACTGGAGGCTGTTGCCGGCGAATTTGATCTCACTGTCACCACGCAATGGTCAGAAGCTTCACCGCGCGTGATTAAGCAGGGCATGCCCTGCATCGTCAGGCTGGGAAAAGATACGGTTCTGACGGGGTATATCGATGATTTCATTCCCAGCTATGACGCAGAAAACATGAGTATTCGCGTTATGGGGCGGGATAAAACCGGCGATCTCGTTGACAGCTCAGTGGTGCATAAATCCGGCCAGTGGAAAGGTGTTCGACTGGAGCAACTGGCAGTGGAAATCTGCAAACCCTATGGCATCAGTGTTATCAGTGAAACTGACACTGGTGAAACCTTCGGTAGCGTGGTGCTTGAACAGGGAGAGACCGCCTTCGATCTTCTTGACCGCCTGGCTAAACAACGCGGCGTTCTGCTGACTGCTGATGGTCTGGGTAATCTGATCATCACCCGTGCATCAACAAAGCGTGCCGGCGTTCCTCTGATTTTCGGGACCAATATTCTTGCAGCCCGTGGCCGGTTCAGTTGGCGTGAGCGAAACAGCCAGTACATCGTGAAAGGCACATCCAGTGCGGGTGGGAGTACGTGGGATGATCAGCCTGTCAAAGTGATTGGAGGACGTCAGACCATCGTTGATGACGGTGATATCAACCGTTACCGCCCGAAAATCCTGGTCAATGAAGACAGCCTGACCGTCGGCGGCGCAAGTACACGCGGTGAATGGTACAAAGCGCGGATGATGGGCGAAGCCAACAGCACCGAAATTACACTGGCAGGATGGCGCGAGAATGGCGATGAAGGTCCGTTATGGCAGAAAAACAGGCTCGTTGATATTGATGACCCGATACAGAACCTGAAGGACTCATGGCTGATTAAAACCGTCACGTTTACTGAAGGTGATAACGGACGTCTCTGCGTTCTGACGCTGGTTCCCCCTGAGTCGATGGATATGCCTGAAACCAGTACGAAAAAAGCAGGCAAGAAAGGCAATAAATCAAAGGCAAAAACGGTGGCAACATGGGACTGAATCCGGCAAATATCGGTCGCACACTTGAAGGTATTGGACGCCGGCTACGGCTGCTCGTTGACAGGGCCGTTGTTCGTATCGTTACAGACAGTCTCGGGCGTCAGAACCTTCAAATTCAGTCTCTGGCGGATTCCACCAATGATGATGTTGAACGTTTCCAGAATTACGGCCTGACGTCTGTGCCGCCAGTCGGTTCAGAAGCACTCATTCTGGCTGTGGGGGGACGCCGGGAAGGTCTGGTGGCAATCGCTGTAGAAGACAAGCGCTGCCGTCCAAAAGGTCTGGAGGATGGAGAGGTCAGGTTATATCACGGCGATGGTCAGTCTTATATCACCCTGAAAAAAGGTGGTCTTATCGAAGTTAAAGGGAAATCGGTTAATTACGATGCCAGCGAATTGTTTGCGATAAATACAAAATTATTAAAAGTTAACGGCCCATCTGTATTTTCAAAGGATATTCAGGTCGCCGGTAAATCTGTTCTTGAGCATTTCCATATTGACGGGGATAGCAAAAAAACATCGGAGATGAAATGACAATTGGTATCAGCTGGAATAATCAGCTATCCAGAGGTGAACTGACAATTAACCATGATGGTTTATCGCGTGATGAAGGACTGGTCACTTTGGTTCTGATTTGTCTTTTCACCGACGTCCGTGCTGATACTGATGACATTATTCCTGATAACTCATCGGACCCGAGAGGCTGGCCCGGCGACACATTTAGTGATTATCCGTGGGGATCGAAACTCTGGTTGCTGGATCGCGAGAAGCTGACGGAATCCGTCAGAATGCGGGTGGAAGATTATGCACTGCTTTCTATGCAACCGCTTTTACGTTCTGGTTATGCGCGTAATGCAGCAGTCACAGCCACTATAAGCGGCAATGACCGAATTAATTTTATTGTCATTCTAACCCGCCCGGATAAAACGACGCTCCGGATTGAAATAAGTAAACGCTGGGAGTCCACTGCTAATGCCTTATAACGTTCCCGCGCTGCGCAAGCTTATTACTGACGGCGAAAAAGATATTGCCTTTGAACTGGGGCTGCAAAAACTTCCGCCAGTAGGCGTTGAGAAAGCTCTAAATACCTCATTCAGCAATCAGATTCGTGATTTATACGACCATCAGAGCTGGATTAAAGACCAGATTATTCCGTCTGTTAAATCTGATGATGAAACCATCATTGAGACTGCGGCCAGCGAAGGCGTCATCAGAAAACAGGCCACGTTTGCTACGGGGCCAGCGGTATTTAAAGGGAATACACCGCTTCCGGAAGATATGGAGATGCAAACCGCTACCGGTATTGTTTATGCCGTGACGACTTCCGGCGTTCCTGTAGATGGGGTCATGACTGTAACCATTCAGGCCAGCGATGCCGGCGCGTCAGGAAACCTTCCGGAAGGTGAAAGCCTGACCTTGCTGTCCCCCGTTCCCGGCGTGGAAAGTATTGGTTTAACGGGTACGGGGGGCATCATCGGTGGTGCGGATATTGAGCCAGTTCCTGAATTGCTTGACCGGCTTTTATTCCGTAAACGCAATCCCCCCGTTGGTGGGGCTGTGCATGACTATGTCATCTGGGCGCGAGAAATGGCTGGTGTCAGTCGGGCGTGGGCATTTGATGCCTGGCATGGCCCCTGCACAATCGGACTGGCATGGGTTTATGACGATCGTTCAGTGATTACCCCCGGATATCAGGACCGGAAAAATATGGAAGATTACCTTTTCCGTCATACCGACCCGGCGACTGGCGTATGGGTTGGTAAACCTGGAGGAATAGAAGTCTGGCCCGTGGAACTGGTGCTCCGTCCCGTCAATATGATTATTGGCATAACACCGGATACGCCGGCCACGCGTAAAGCTGTCCAGTCCCGCCTGTTGACGCTTCAGAAGACGCTGCAACCAGGACAAACGCTGCCCATTTCAGCGATTCGTACTGCTATCGGCACCGCATCTGGCGTGACGGATTACTCGCTGAATCTGACCGCTGACATTCCATGTGCACAGAATGAACTTATCACTATCGGAGTGCTGACATGGCCCACAGTGTAGATGAATGGCTGGGCGCTTTATGGCAGGTCATGCCACGTGGCAAAGCGTGGTCACGCGATGAGGATGGTGATTTAAACCGTTTTTTACGGGCGTTAGCCAGACGTTTAAGTCAGACGGAATTTGATGCAGAAAACCTGCTACCAGAGATGCGGCCAGAAACAACATTTATGCTGCTGGAAGAATGGGAGGAATACCTTGAACTGCCGGAGTGTGGGCAGCTAAGCGGTACTGTAGAAGACCGGCGTCGTGCTGTCGTGGAGAAGTATCACCGCAAAGGTGGCCTTTCCCCGTGGCAGATTGAAGCGGTGGCTGCTGCGCTTGGATTTACTATACGGGTTACTGTCATTCTCCCTCACCACTGCATGCGTAGCTGCATGCATCCCCTTTATTCAGCCCGTTATCGCTGGACGTTAAAGATTGATGTGATTGGTATCAGCGGCGGACGTTTTACCTGTATCGATAACGTCATGACACCGCTTCTGAGCGAACGGGCAAGAGAACTGGAGTGTGTGCTGACGAAATACCGTCTGGGCGGCACAGCATACGAATATTTTTATTCTTCAGGAGATAACTGATGTATCACGTAGATAATTCGACCGGTATTCCGGTTATGCCACAACCGTCTCCTGTCACCAGTGAGACAGAGCTTTTCTTTACTGAAGGTGGTAATGGAGTTCCTCCGACGTACCCCGGCCCGGACTGGTTTAATACCATTCAAAGTGAGCTGCTTAATATTCTCAGGTCCGCTGGGCTTGATCCTGACAAAATGGACAACACGCAGATTCTGGCCGCTCTCAAAAAACTGTTTCTGAGTCGCTCCAATCCATTTGGCGACATTAAAGCTGATGGTGCGGCAGCAATCGCGACGGCTCTCTCAAACCTTGGTTTAGGGGAAGGCTCCGCGTTACCGGTTGGTGTTCCTGTTCCGTGGCCGTCAGCAACGCCGCCAGCAGGGTGGCTCAAGTGCAATGGTGCGGCTTTTACCGCGGCTCAATATCCTAAGCTGGCGCAGGCTTACCCTACGTTTATCCTGCCTGATTTGCGCGGTGAGTTTATCCGTGGCTGGGATGATGGGCGCGGTGTAGATGCTGGGCGTACTTTACTTTTTGCGCAAGGTAGCCAGAACCTTTCACATAGTCATGATGAAACCGCTGCTTATGGGGGCAACCCGGGCGGGGATGTATCAACAGATAGAAGCCGTTTTGCCAAAACATATTATACAGGTCTGAATGATCTGTATTCGAGGCCAGTTAATGGTTGGACGGGGGCCATTTCAGACCTGTCAACGGCTGCGAGCGGTGGTGGTGAGTCTCGCCCACGCAATATTGCATTTAACTACATCGTGAGGGCCGCATAATGTCTCAGGCACAATTAAACAGCGAACTAATTGCCATCGTGGCTGGTGAAATCACCGTATTTAACTACGATGGCGAAACCAGAGAATATCTTTCCTCATCGGTTGAGTTTTTGCCCTTGGGGGTGGGGATTCCCGCCAATTCATGCGTTGATGCGCCAGGCAAAATCAAAAAGGGTTTTGCCATTTGCAGGGCAGCAGGTGGCAAAGTCTGGGAGTATGTAGCCGATCATCGGGGCGAGACGGTATACAGTACAAAGACAGGTGAACAAATCGTCATCACCGTGCCGGGGGCGTATCCGGAAGATACCACCACGCTGGCCCCGTCCACACCATACGATAAGTGGAACGGTAGCCAGTGGATGACGGACTCAAAAGCGCAGCACGCTGCAGATGTGGCAGAAGCGGAACAGCAGAAAACTACGTTGCTGGCGGAGGCGACGGCGATTATCGCCCCGCTGGCAGATGCTCAGGCTGGAGGCTACATCGACGATGCTGATGTGTCACGGCTGGCAGAATGGCAGCGGTACCGATACAAGCTGACGAAAGTCGATACCAGTACCGCGCCTGGCATTACCTTTCCACCGAAGCCGGAGGTGTAGGCCATTTGATATCTGGTGCTCTGATCGTGCCTACAGCTTCCAGTGCGTCCAGATAATCCAGCCACAGATTGTACTGTGCCAGCTCATCACCTTTCAGCCGACCTATTGCCGCTTTTCCGGGCCACTGTTTTCCGCTAATAAACTCGTTGGCCTGAGCGATAAGCACCTGTCGGGCTTTTTCTGCTTCGGCAATGAGTTCCTCTTTGCTCTTTGAGGGCGCGTCAATCCAGCATGGCATACCGTTAGCATCGGAACGTCTTATTTTCCCCTCTGGCGGTATTCCTGAATATTCAAAGTACATTTCGTCACTTACACCAACAGGATCGGCAGGCCATGACGATGCCTTTTCATAATCCGCCTGCAAAGCAACAGGATAAAATAGATTACTTTTCGGGCTATAAGCGTAATTAAATGTTTTATCCATAGTTTTATTTCCCGTATGCGATAAATCCATAATCGGCAATTGCTGTTGTCATTGATGAGTTATAAAGCGTGATCTGGTTTTTCCCGCTCCATTTAATCCCCACGCTAGCAGTAAAACCGGGAGCCAGTGCGCCCGTATAAGGCACTACTGCAAGAATGCCAGAGGGGAACGGGAAAGGAAGTTCAATCACTTTTGTCTCACCTGCTACCATTCCGCCTGTATTGCCTCCAACCCATTGCCGGATTAAACCAGAAGGCTCTTTTGCGTAGCCACTTAGGGCTAACTGAGCGTCAAACGCTGACATATCCGGTATCTGGTTCGCGCCAGTGCCCACGTCCCGTTTTGCGGCTTCTTTCAAACCAACGTTTTCCGGAACACACCACCACTTCTGACTATGTTGGCCATTTTCTGCAGTACAGCCAGAAATGACGTTGCTCGATACAATGCGGGCCAATAATGCGTTTACAGGTGGGGTGATTTTCTATACTGATTGGATATGTACGGGTATCAACAAATGACCAGAACCTTGAATTACAACTTGACGCGCTTAACAGGTTAGATTGCGACCAGATATTTGAGGATAAAATATCCGGTGCGAAATCGAAAAGACCTGGTCTGGACAAGATGATGAAGAAGTTACGCCCTGGGGACACCGTTGTTGTCTGGAAGTTAGATAGGTTAGGTCGTTCTCTAATCCATCTTGTGGATTTGCTACGTTATTTCCGTGAGAACAACATTGAATTTATCTCCGTTACAGAGGGGATAAGAATTAGCACCTCAATTGGGCGCTTCGCTTATACGATGCTGAGCGCAGCAGCCGAGATGGAAAGGGAAAACATAATAGAGCGAACACGAGCTGGATTGGCTGTTGCAAGGGCAAAAGGACGAATAGGTGGACGAAGACCAAAGTTGACGCCTGAGCAATGGGCGCAGGCTGGAAGACTATTGGCCGCAGGGGAAACGCGGCAGCGGGTAGCAATCATCTATGATGTTGGAATTTCTACTCTGTACAAAAAATTTCCAGCGGCTGACATATAAATCACGATCACACAGGCGATCCAATGTTATTTGTCAATGTGTCGCGATTTGATTGGCGCGCGGCAACCATCGTGATTTGCACCAAACCCGGCATCCGGGGCGGAATACCCTAAAGACAATCCAGCCACTGAACGACTGGTTATTGACTGGGCAGTTTTGCCGCTGGAATTTCCGGAAGGGGTTAACGCACCTGAGGCATAAAGAAGATGTGCCGCTAAAGCATGAAGCCCTTGCTCATAGAGCTTGTTCCATACTTTGCGGCTCATCTGGTTTGCTGCATCCTGTAGCGCCCCTTCTATTCGAGCAGGGGCAACACTGGCGAACTCGGGGTAACGAACGGTGAAATCCATGCTACCCCCTGTGATTACTCTGCCGGAGAGGATTTGTAATCCACATACACCGCGGACTGCGGCTGTTTCCACATCGCACCACCGAAGGCAGAACGATAGCCACACTCATAGGTCAACAGGTCGCGGGAGCGCACAGCCAGAAGCTCTGGCATATGAACTTCCATTTCAAGGTAATCAGCCTCGTAGGTGTAAACCGCCAGACGCGTTTTTCCCGCCTTGATGCCGACAGCGTAATTGCTTGGCACCTTAACAAACGTGATGCTGAACGATTCGTTACCTGACGCCTTACGCAGTGCAGCCATAATCCGATCCATCGCAGCGATAGGAAGCAGGTCAGTGCCTACGATTACTGGCGTTGGGTCGAACTTCTGCATAGCAAGCATGAAGTCGCTGGCATCCATTGCGATGTGCGTTGGCTGGATGCGATAACTGGACTTGCGCCACGCCACGTTGTAAGCATCCAGCACCAGCTTAACGAATTCATCTGACGTCATATCAGTAATGGTCTTGTTGGCTGGATCGGTAATCAACTGAACAGCAGAGCCAGTCAATAACCCTTCTTGCCCCTTCACTCCGCCATGCCCCACGTATCCAGCATACTGAATCGTTGCCAGGGCGTTTGCGTACAGGTCATCCTGCTTTTTGGATTGCAGGTTGATGTTCAGGCGGGCGATCTTCTCCAGTTCCTGCTGCGTCCAGGTGGCGGCCTTTGCCCACAGCCCAACAGGCGCTTTCATCCATTCGATATCGCTATCGATAGTTTTCAGGCTGTTGGTTTTATTACCGATAATGCCGTCTTTTACAGAGCCGACAACTTTAGATACGCCGAAATCAACGTACTCCAGAGCGAAGTCCAACCCTTCTTTAACCGGCAATGCTTCACCGATGTTAATTTCCGGCAACTCTTTTTCCTGCAACTGCATATCGCGCTCAGTTAGCGCCTCTTGCAGTACGTTTTCAAAATCTGCGGCTTCCATTGGCATTGGTTATACTCCTGCTGCCGTTTTCTGTACGTAACCCAGGGTGATCGCCACGCAGTTATTACCTGCGCTTACATCCTCAACCCAGTAACCCAAATCAATATTGCCGATTGCCACATTGGTAACCTTGCCAGCATCTGCCCCGGCAGGGATGATGTAAGCGGTGTCGCCGCGAGCAAAGTCTGCTGCATCTACGGTCAGGGCGCCCACGCAGTCACCGTGAGAGAAGTGACCGATGTTTGCCTGCTTGTTAGCTGGTGACGCTTCACCGTAGATATCGCGAACGACAATGCCGTGAATGCGGGTATCAGCCGCCAGGGGCATTACTCCGCCCAGTGGGTTAACGGCCACGAAAGTACCGTAGGCCAGTGGTGTATCCGTCAGGTTCTCTTCGCCCCATACTTTGTCGTTAGAGCTTGAAGCGCGTTTGATCGAGCCGGGTTTAATGGTGCCGTCGGCACCGTCCCAGTCAATGAATCCGAATGCCATGATTATTTACCCCCGAGGCGCTGGTTAGCGGTTTTCGTAGTTTTTGCTGCATTGTCGTTCAGCAGGTGACTGCCGATCTCGCTGCGTGGTTTTGATGTGGCCTGAATGGCCGCGTATGCCGCGCGAACTTCGCTGTCGGTCATGGCTTTAACCTGGGCGTCGTTGAATGCGCGAGTACTGACCAGCACAGCAGCGCGAACATCGCGGGCTGATTTGGCATCGTTGAAATTGACTTTCGGGAAGCGGGACTTAGCATCGTTCAGCGTGGATTCCGTTTCGCTGCCCGCTTTCAGCGTTTCCAGCTCCTCTTCCAGTTCCTTCACCTTCGCTTTCAGGTCGGCGTTCTCGGTTTCCAGCGAGGTGATCTTCGCGTCCTTGTCGGCATCAGCACCTTCCCCGTCCGCATCCGCTGGCCCGGCTGGTGTCATCCCTTCCAGTTGAGACTTAAGCTCAGCAAGCTGTGCCAGCACCTGTTGTGCCTGCGCTGCCGCTTCTTCAGTACCCTGCCCCTGAAGATCTGCCAGGGCCTTTTCCAGCGCGGCAATCATGCCGACCAGTTCGTCAGCAGTCAGTGCGGCACCTTCTGCATCTTTCAGTTTTTTGCCCTTCAGGAAACTCAGGGCGTCAGTTAATGTTTTGAACATCGGCTTACCTTTTTTGTCGTTTAGCTTGCATTGACGCCCGTAGCGCCCCTCTGCAACACCCGCAACGTGATTGCCGCGAATATTGATGTGGTAAAATTTCCCGCCACGCTCCACCAGCTCCGCAGGCTCATACCCCACTGAAACCTCACGTATCCCCGTCTCCTCGAGCGTCTCTATTGCTGCGGCATCAGTCAGATAAACGTCGCAAACCACCTCACCACCCTCGATACGGGTATTGGCGATATGACCGGATGCTTTGTCTTTGTGGTCTGCTGCGGTGACTTCCCCGTCGTCTGGGTGAGTTATGGTGAACGGGAGGCCATTGAATGAAGCGAGAGTTTCGGGTTTTGATAGTTCGTCGAGGGTGCGAACTACGGTGATTTTTTTGTTGGCATCGCTGCCAGTTAATCCCAGTTCGTGACCGTAATACTCAATCGGCCCGGCGCGGGTGATCGTCGCAGTGGTAATCACGTACCCCTGCGGTGTTCGTTTCCACTTCATTGATTAATCCCATGAGACGTAAGGGAGGGCCAGACATCGGCATTGGTAATCCTCGCCGGGTTTACCGATGAATGCCCCGATGGTTGAGCGTTTCTTCCACGTTTTGCCGCCGTCGTCTGAGTAGACCGTCGGATCGGAGTATTTACAGAGCATGCCGTTTAACGCGGAATGACTGTCGCGCTCCCGTTCATCGCCAGTGCCGCCCCACTCATACAGGTCAAGACCAAGAGCCACATTGCGCGCTTCAGTCAAATCTGCGTTCAGTTTCGAGGTCTGGTCGCGAGCGATGAACCTTGCACGATTGCGGGTGACCTCCCCACGCTCCTTAATCAGGTCAATGAGGTTTTCATGTCGGCCGCCGTCTTTCATGTTCTCGAAAACCGCCGCGCCGATATCGTGGATAAAGTCGGTATGGATGGAGGTGATCAGGTCAACGTTGTCATTAACCGCCTTCTCCATTTCTGGTTTTATCGCGCCATCGCCGAGCATCCCGGTCAGATCAATCCCAAAAGCCTGAGAGAACGTGCGCTGCGTCTGCTCTTTGTTCTGCAGGTTTGCCCGCGTAACGAATCCGGCAGAGAGTCGGGCGGCGACTTCCTTGATGGAAATGCTCGCCAGGCGCTGCATGACAGCGGCAAGACGCGTCGTAATCGAGAGAGGTGTGCTATCAGGGGCATCGACAAGCACAGGCTTACCCAACTCGTCAATAAACGCCTGGACCATGCTGTCGATAAAATCCGTCAACCTGTCCCGATACCATACCTCTGCTCGCTTACTGGCGGTCGGTGGACGCATTCGCCGACGACGCGGTTTCAAACGTCCCTGCTTACGCTCAAGAAGCAGTTTTAATTCCATAATCCCCTCGGAAGCCAGCATTCGCCCCGGCGCTGACTATCGCCTTGATTTCAGATTCGGTAACAGTCTTCAGCACGCCGCGGTTTACCATCTCCCTGATGGCAACCTCTTCCGTCAGAATTGACGACGTTACCAGCGTATTGAAGCCCGTCGCATACTGGCTAAACCGGTTAGCTTCGTCTGCCTCGTTGATGCTGTCGATTGTCGGATATTCGTAGGTAAGGCTTTCCGTAATGGCGAGTTTATCCAGCGTGAACTGGTCGGCGAAATCCTGCATTGGACGAAGCCGGGACTCCTGCAGTCCGTTAATCGTCTCGTAATAGGATTTATTGTCTTCCTCGCCGCTGCTGAACCCGCTGGCAGACTCACCAAACAGAACCGTTATGGGCCTGTCCAGCGCACCGGCCAGTACAATCGCCATTTTGCTAATCACATCCGACAGCCCGGTAAATTGCGCGTTTTTCTGCTCATAGCGCCCCTGTGCCTGTGTATCACCAGCATCAATCAATAACATCCCGGTTGAAGATTTGGTGTCCTTCATCACCCTGGCATACTCGCGAACCTGCCCTTCCTGACCAGCTGCGATCTGGTTATTCATGCCGGGGATAAACAGCACATCGACGTTTGCCTCCTGTATGGTGTCGCCGGTGCTGAGGATTGCAGTGTCGAAGGTTTTGATGTGCTCATAGGGCGCCTGAAGGTCTGACGTACCAAACTTTGCGCGATCCTTAATGCTGTGATTGCCCAGCTTTGTCCGGCAGCAGCGGGAATGATGAAACCTGAGTTGCTTCGTCCCGACGTCAAGTTGATACGTTAGCGGCTCACCGAAACAGTCCGAACGTATGTCGGTAATGACATTACTGTCCGGCGTGTACTCCCCTTTACGGAACACCAGGAATTTAACGATATCTTCGCTCTGCAAATTGAGCGGCAGGGCGATCTGGTCATCAGCACAATCTGTGATAGCCACGATTAGCGAATCGCCCAGCAGGGAGGCCCACCCCAGCGCGCTGTGAAAGACTGCATTCAATTTCAGTTCTTTTTCAGCGTCAGCGATGCGCTTGGTTATAGAGCTATCGACGTCGCCCGAAAATTTACGGGGCAACTTCAGCATGTCGTCGGCGGTTTTGTTGATGTACTTTTTCACCACCCACGATTTTTTATACATCGCGAGCAGTTCTTTATCCGGCACATCGGGCTTACTGCTGCTATACCGCACCGCGCCGATCTTCTCGCCGAGTGAAGTCATTAAGCTAACCAGGCCATCATTCAGACGACCAACGATATTTTTTTTCGTCATTACATGATGTCCAGTGGGCTGAGTGTTTTTCTCTGATACAAATCGCGTAATCCCTGCGTCATTGCATCGACAACGTCATCGTTCGCGCCGACCGGGAAGGTGGTGATTTCCTCGACCGTCTCGGTGATCCAAGGGGCAATATCTTTGTGAGGTAGGAAAACGTTACCCGCTTCCCATACGGCGGTAATCGCATGCGCACGAGCTACTTTGCTACCGTCCGGTTCGACGGGTACCAGCCCTGCAACAGTGCTTTTCAGTGAGTCAATAACCGCCGGGCCATTGGCTTTGTCCTCCACCAGCTTGCGTAAGCCTTTGGGGTATTCGTCAGCCATGCGCTTAACGGCTTTGAGCGTTGCTGTAAAGCTCATGCGCGCCCTGACCTGGTGAAGCAGATAGGCGTTTGCTCCCTTTTTGCCCCAGACCTGACCGACAACGTAGTCGGTGCCCTCACTGTCTTTGAACGTCATATCCCAGCTGTGGACGACGATGTCGAAGGTGGCCGGCAAGTCTTTCGGGAGGTAATACTTGATCCACTCATCTTTGAAGATTGAGCCGCCAGCCTGCTTCGGTGACTGCTGATACATCGCGGACCAGAAGTAATCCCCCAGGATAGCTTTTGTCTCTAACAGCTTGTCGATCGGGTGCAGGTCTGGCACCAGCGCTTCGCCCCGTTCGTTGATGGCGGGGAACGCCAGCACTTTAGCTTTCGGGGTTTTCTCCACCACTCGACCGGACAGGTCATCTGTCGCCCAGCGGGTCGCCATGATGATTTCGCCACTGTTTTTGGACAGACGCGTTTTGAACGTGGATACGTACCAGTTCCAGATCGATTTTTTGGTAGTCGGGGACAGCGCCTCTTTGGAGTTTTTTATCGGGTCATCGATGATACCGAGATCGATTTTCTTACCTGTTAACGGACCGCCTACGCCAGCACAAACATACGTTCCCTTATGGTTGGCTATACCGAATTCGTCAGTGTTACGCTTGACGGCAACACCATCGTCGGGTTTATTGCCCAGCCAGGCGTCAGGAAATATGTTGCGGTATTCAGGCGTAGACATAATGCGCTGAACGTCGGCGTTCATGTCCCCGGCAAGGTCAGCAGAGTACGACAGCGCACCTACGCGCATTTCAGGGTACTTGCCGAAGAAATACGCTGGCAAATAACGAGAGACAATATCCGATTTACCATGCTGCGGCGGCGCGCCGAGAATAAGTATCGGGCGCAGCCCGTTCATCATATCCAGCAGGAATTGATCCAGCTCGTCGCAAACCGTCTGAGAGAACTTGCTGGTGATGTATTCGGGGTTTATGTACTGAATGAAGTCGTGGAGGCTTGCTCGGGCACTGCGCCGCTTGAGTAGTTCCCTGGCTGCTGCCTGTTTACTTACCGCCGATAATTGCGGCGAGTTGCTCATCAGTGAGATCCTCCGCACTTACAGAGTGGCTGTGCTGTATGGGCTCACCATTCGGGCCACTTAACTCAGTTTTGGTTTTCAGCATTCCGAGGTGCTGTGCGACCATCTTCATAGCCTCATCCTGATTGCGAGTGATCATTTCAAGGCCAAATTTGCCCTCTTTAATCCCGGCAAAAAGACGGCGTTCTGCGCCCTTCAAATCTCGCGTATCGTGGAAAACAGGACGGCTCAGACCAACGCCATTGCAGCGGGGGCAATCCGGGTTCGGGTCCAGTGTGCCGTCGTAGCCGTAGCCGCCCGTATCCTTAGGCTGTATGGCACCTTCCTTCCCCTTAACCTTTTCTTCCGCCTCTTCAAACTCAACTGCATCGCGCCACTGGTAGTTAAATCCGAGCCCCCAGCAGTATCGGCAACAGCCGCGGTGATGCTCGGTCAGTTGAGTAGCGTCTGCCGTCGCAATGTCCCACCACCATTTCAACACTTCGTCTTGTGTAACTTTCACTCTTCGCGAACGTTCATCCAGCGCGTCACGAATTGCCTGGCTGACCTTAGCATTCCTTAGCAATCGAGAGGCGTTAACGTAAGCCGTATTACCTTCGCCTTTGTAGCCAGCCCGCTTGTATGCAGCGGTCCTGTTCAGATCGAGAAGATACTCTTCGACAAACCTGATCTGCATATCGTTAAGGCCGTAATTGCGCAGGTTGAAGGGTTGCGCACTTTTCGGTATATCGGTCTGCGCATCAGTTGGGGATTGCTCATACTGCGCAGTGGTAGGGGCTTGTTCAGTCTGCGCATTGCGCACTTTCTTTTGCGCAGTTTTTTGCGCAGTTGGCTTTTTGATGTAGCGCCGCGCAGATGTGTAATTCAGTCCCTGCGCTTCACACCAGTCTTTTGGTGATACGCCGGTTACGGCATGATCGGACAGGAACCGTTGCTGAAGCACGCCCCAGTCCGGTTTGCTCATTCATCACTCCATTGTTGATCCTGTGGGCTCTACCGTCACTTTCTGGGTCATGCCATGCTTCACGATGAACGCAGCCACCTTTTCGTAATCAGGCTCGCGCTGCATCAGCATGCAGAACAGGGTCAGCGTTTTGATATAAACCGGCAACCACCATTTGGCTTTGAGTTCGACTAACAGCTTGCAAATTGCCATTGGTAACTCCGCTTATCCCCTACAGGGTATATTTACGATTTATCCGCTACAGCCATTACGATGGGTCTGCCCATAGTGATGGCAATAAAAAACCGCCCGTAGGCGGTTATATTCAGCAGGTCGCATGTTATCTGTGAATGACAAACAGTGATTTGCATTGAGGGCAGAGCAACGGTAGTTCTTGCCGTACTTTTGTGGACGGGTGGTTCGAGTTATGGCCGCATATCGGGCAAGCCACTGTTGTTTTGGTCGCCGCTTCAACGCGTTTAAGTGCGTAATCGAAGAATGACATATTTTTAACCCCTCTAAGAATGAGGTCTATCATACCACGATTGATTATTTTTTAATCTAAAATAGCCACAACTTAGCACTTAATCACCGAGTTAATAAACTGCTATCGGTTGGTTGTTTGCAGTTCGCCTGCCACGATTTGTTATGCGCCAGGATGTCGCGCTTCGTCTGGCGGTCCATCACTTCGATGTCGTGCTCAGTAAGGCGAATCGCGCTCACCCAGTCACATCCTGTATCGATGACCTCAACCTTTGCGGGTCCAGTTTGCGCGCAGCTCGCGATCAACATCGTCATCAGGCATATGGCTAACTGTCTGCTGTACATTGCTGGCCTCCTTCGTTACTTCAACGCGGCGTTCTGCAGCTGCTTTGGTGGCTGCGGCGTTATCGTCGGTGCGCTGTTTATCCGCTTTGGTTTCCGCCTTTTCGCGACCACGCATGCTGCCCAGACCGAAAGCACCGAGAATGAGCAGTCCAGCTGTCACGACAAACGCCAGAATAGCTTTCAGTTTCGTCATTGCTTCGGCTCCGCAATAAATCCACCAGCCTCTTTGAATTTCTTCAGGAGGTTTTCAACCTTGTGTTCGTGCTGACCGTAACCAGCGCCGGGCAGTGATGCCCAGATGTTGCTGCAGCGATCAATGGCCTGCCGGATATAGCCGTCGTCAATGAGCTGCAGCGCGCGTCGTTCTTTAATCTGCTGCAGCGCCACCGCATCCTGGCTGGTCGGAGAGAAATCCTTCAGGCCAAGTTGTTTACGATACGCATCCCAGTAACGCGCCAGTAACTGATAGCGGCCAGCGGCGGTGGATTTAATCTTTAAGCGCGGTAGGTCGATTAATTTTCGCGGGTGATCGGCATAGCCGGAAAAGAGAGAGCCGCCCACTATTACGTCATAACCCCGGTTACGCGTCGGCTGCCCTGGCTTGTCGGTGCCTTCCGACCAGGCCAGCATGTTCAGGAACGCGGTGCGCTGTGCGTTGATTGCCTGCATTACCTAACTCCTTTTGCCGGTGATATTCCCCCGGGAGAGGATCATCACAACCAGAAACCCGATATTGACCACCAGCTCAGAACGGTCGACGACCGGATAATCGCCAATCCAGATACGAATGGGGATCGAGAAGAAAGAGAGCGCCAGCACGTAGGCCAGCAGCGAGAAGTACCATTTATGCGTGCGGCCACCCCGACTGAAGCCTGCAATAGCCAGACCTGCCATCAGCGCGATAAGTGCATGCATTTGAAGCAGTATGAATGGAGTAATCATTGCCCCTCCTCAGCCGCCTTTTTCTCAGCGCGCTTTTTGAGGGCGAGAACAATAGTGATCGCCGTTGCTGCTGACACCATCGCGCCGAGAGACTCAGGGATACCCGCGCCATCGGTACCAGGCAGATATTGCCCGACGATGGTGTTGATAACGCGGGTTGCCAGTGGCGCAGCCAGGATGCCGGAGATAAAGGCTGCAATGCCGTACATGCATCGCTCGATGATGCTGAGGTTGTGAGACGTGAGAACGTAGATAAGCGCCCCGGCCAGCGCCCCAAGGATTACGCCAGCCTCAGTGTTTGCCCAGAATCCGGCAAATGTGGCAGTCGTAACCGCTGCATGCGCCGTAGCGCTGCCGGATAGTGGTTCGGACATAGATTTTCCATTTTGAAAGGTTCAGGCTCCCGGACGCTTAACGACAAAGCACCTGATGGGGGTTCCGGGAGCCTGAAATAGAAAAAGGCCGCCAAGCGGCAGCCAACAGTCGATTCAATACCGGGATATTTATCCACGCCCGGCACGTGGTTTCCCTGCTTTCCACAGACAAAGGAAATTGCTAAATTGGTCATTCCACAGACAATTAGGGAATGACCATGGATGTAGGATTACTTATCGCGTCCCTTAAAAACGGGATCGGCGCGCTTTCTGCTGTGCAAAGTAACGAGGTCCTGCGCGAGCGCATCGCTTTCATTGGAGAGCAGATCGACGTACTTCAAAAAGCCCATGCTGCCACCATAGAAGAACTTGCCGAGGCGAAGGCCAAATGCGTAGAACTTGCGAAGGAAGTAGCGGCTTACCGGGCAAAGGATGAGTTTGTCGAGCACATGGGTGCGGCCTTTAGAAAAAATCCCGCGGGTGGGTATATCAGCGCGGTTTATTGTCCCAACTGTCTTAAACAAGTCGGAAGCGGGTTCGATGATTTTCCGTACCATTGCGGCTCCTGCGGCTGGACTTCAAGATTTGAAGGAAGGGAGATTGATAACGTAATGAAAACCCTCCCTTAATGTTAAGGCGAGGGTAGCGCCTCGCCGTTACCTCCAGAAACGCAAAAGCCCCACGGAGTTAACCGCAGGGCTTGAATATTTTATTGCTGGTCGAAACGATTGAACGGATTCCCAGCGTTAGAGCCGATACTAGACGAAAATTCCGTAAACTACAATATCTATTTTCTCTAAAATTTACCTTCCATAGAAAAAATCACTATTGAGTAACTGATTTCAATGCACTGTCTGCATATCCCTCCTGCCGGTGACACTCTTCTACCAATAATTCGAATAATGGCTGGATGTGGTCATAAGCCGTGGTTTTCTTCACATCCCACTCGGTGCGTACACCCTCCAGCACATTAGAGAATTTAAGCCGGGCATAACCTCTGCCTGTGCAGCGCTCACAAACTTTCATAACCGGCACGCCCTGCATCTCCGTTTCTTTCTTGTCCAGTACCTTCCCTTTCCCATGGCAGCGACACGCATTGCTGATAACACCTTTTCCGTTACAGGCTGAGCATAAAACGCGCGCAGTCTCCCGTACCGACTTCCATTCCTCCCAATAGGACGGGCAAACCCCCTTCGTGATTTTTGCCCATTTAGGCGGTTTCCCATCCGGGTACTGAACTTTATTTGTGAAAATATCTGCCTCGGTAAAGCCGTCCCCATCGCAACAGTCGCATTTGCGAACGCTTGCCGCACTACGGGCGTAATCCTGATAAGCAAAAGCGCACAGTATTTCGAGAACTCGTTGGCGTAATCCTTCATCGAGTTCAGTAACTGGTCTGAAATGTCGTGATATCTCAACGGCTGAACCATATAGAGCCTCCATTGCCCGCTCCGGGCTGCTGATGCCAATTTTTGCCAGGTAAAGATCGAAACCAAATCCGCACTTAGCATTAACGAGGCCAAGCGCGGCCATCACATCAGTACCAGTGAGATTGTCTGTAGCTGTTGCCCGCGAGGAGTCACTGAACATCGGGGACTTCGGTGCAAAGTATTTTGCGATTGATTCGAGGTTCATCGTGTTTCTCCAGCATAAGTTTTCACGTAATTCTTCAGTATTCGGTAGTCCGTCAGCACAGAGCCGGGAAAGTGATATAAGCGCAATCGTTGCCAACGAACGCGGAGGTGATCGGCAAAGTAGGATTCGAATGTCATGCGGCCTCCCTTGCTTTGACGAGTTGTCGCCTCAGCGCGCTGTAATGCTTTCTGATGGCTTCGAGTTCTTCGATGGTGTATCGGTGCGGGGTGTTATTGTTTTCGAGCGCCTCAACGCGTTCAGCTCCAATTTTCTCTATAAGGCCAAGGCGGTACTGCTGCTGATTGCCCGACAGCTGAACGTTACAGTGGTGGCACTGTTTACGGATATTGTCTTCGTGATAGCGGAGATGTGACGCTTTCCCACGTGAGCGGTAATGCCCGGCTTCCCACTGGACGGTGTCGAACGTCCCACAACTGATGCATGGCAAATCATGGTCACGCTCGCGAATATAGTCATTGACTACACGCTGCGTTAAATCTTCCCAGTGCTTCAGCGGCTTAACCGCAGCTTTACGCTGGCGCCAGGCGGCTCGCTCTTTCTTCTCAGTAGCGCGCTGTTTGGCGGACTCTTTGCGCTTAGCGTCTTCACGGGCTTTTCTGGTCTGCTCTTTGCCGACAGCGCTGGCGCACTCATAACCGCAGACAGTCTGCGTATCACGCACCGGGTGAAACCACTGGCGGCATTCTTTGTTGGCGCACTTACGGCGCGGTAGCTTAGCCATGCTCACCCCCACGCCCTGTTTTGCCAGACCTTACTCGGGCACGGTGCTTTCTCGCTTTCCGGCAGCTGCACGCTGACAGTCCAGGTGATGTTGTCGCGATTCAGGCTACGTTCTACCGTGGCGCCACGGCGGCGGTAACTGGCCACCAGTTCGTCGGCCTGCTCGGTTGTGCACTCGTGATGGTGAAACCAGGAATATTTCATCGCCATCACCCCGCAAAGCTCATGAGCTGCGATGCGGCGTTTTCCGCTTCACGCTGGTCTTTAAATGCCCGGGACAATACCCAGCGCCACAGAACATCGAGCGCGGCTTTGTACAGCTGCTGGAACTCGGTTTCGTCCATGTTGGCGAAGGCGATACTGCGGGGGTGTTTGCGAAGGGTGCCATCGGGAAGCTGTATGGCGTCGTAGTGGCCAGACTCGATGATCACCCATGCACGGTATGCGTCATAGGATTTGCAGATGCTAATGCTACCGGCTCGCTTATCAGCGATACGGTCGAGATATTGCTCGGCAGCATCCAGGAGTGCGGCTTCACTTCCCGCGAATGAGGCAAGGAATTTGGCGTAGCCGGTTACCAGTTTGCGCTCGTTGGAGGAGATCGCCCCGCCAGTAGGCTCCCAGTATTCGAAACCGAGATTGAGTAACGCGAAGAAACGGCGATGGAATGCGGGATTCCTCACCTGCCGGAACTCGGCCACCAGCACGGCGCCGAGTTTGATTTTTGATTGCAGAATATCGCTGGTCTCCGGCGTCGCGGGGATCAGGATTCCTGAGGACTGCTTGATGAGTTGTAATTCGTGCGCCATGGTTTCTCTCCGTGGCGCATCAAGTTGTCAGTTGTTCAGGCTGACGCGGGAATTATGGCGGTTTGATTATGGAAAATCAAAGGTCATTTTAATCTAACTATTCACTGCCTCGGGAAGGGGGTGAACCTTTGATCGCTCAATAAGTTTTCCGATATCATCTTGGCTAACCATCCCATGCGATCCCTCTCCTAACGCTACTGCATAGCTCTTACCTAAGTGATTCATGACATGTACTTTTAAAGTTCGCTCTGAGTATTGAGGGGCGTCATCGTGGGCTGGATTAAATACTAAAGACTTAGGTAAAACGAAGCCTGCGTCCGGCGAAGTCCGAACAACGTCTCCGTTTCGCCAACATCCAACCAGCAGATAATCAATATTCATATTTTACCGCCTTAATGATGAATGGTACTTACCAGAGAGCCACATAGAAACTTGGCTTGATGACATTATATCAGGCAGCGGCTTCGTGTTCTCTACAAAGTTCCGGCAGGTTAGCCCTCACCAGTGCTTCAGCAAACGGCGGCGGGACGGCGTTACCGCAGCGGGCAACCCAATAAGAAACATGCCTATAAAACATTATCATTAATTGCACTTAGATATAGAGCAAACGTAATCATTATAAATTTAAATAAAAAATGAAGACTACAGTTGATAAATTATTATGCTCTGAGTTAACTGCCGAAAAAGCCAGCAGGTAACGCACCTTCTGCACCTGCATCGTTGTATGTATAGTACTCTAGAGAATAACGTTTAAATTGACGTTCTAGACTCTTTGTGAACTCCCCCTCGGGGAGAGTGTTTATACTTTCCAAAACAACGCCCTCCATTGAAGAAAATATCCCTTTTATTCTTTCAACCATTGCAGGTACATTATTTTTCATAACCTGAGCTAATTCACGCCCTCGAAAACTTTCAGGAATGGTTAGCACTATTGACAGATTATATTTTATCTCATCATCTAACTCTTCGTCAGTTGAGAGGGCAAAGTGCACACCTGAGCAACAATTAACATAATCATCACTTTTCCACATTTTTTTCAACAACTTATCCTTGCTGGCAATTCTCCTGTTAAATGCATCTGGAAAAGTAGCCTGGTTAAATCGCCCGCTGATCCAATTAAGAAGGCACTCTAAAGCCAAGGGACCCCACTTTAACTTCAAATTTGGGGTGCTATTTTTTAAGAGAAACTCTCTTTCTATTTGGGCGAATCCAAGCGAAGAAATCTCCATCCACTTGACATTATCTTCACCATCAACAAAATATGGCAAACATAATCTGCGAGGGTTTCTGGCATTCTTAAACTCCGAACGTTCGTCACATGGGGTACCTATCACTACTTGCACCCAATGTTCTCTTTCGAAGTCCATATCGATCAAAGCACATTCATATAATACCGGAATCAAAACTGCATCTTTCTCGGTATATAATGATGCTAGTTTTTCAGGTAATGTGGCTAAGAGTGCGGGATGATTAAAGAGACTCACGAATGATCCTCTCATCCATCCCGCCTTGATTAACTCCTCTCGATTTAACCCTGACATCCCTTAACCCTCCAATTACTAGGGAAGGTGCGAATAAGCAGGTCATTTCTTCCCAAGCTGACTCGCTGATTAAAATTTCGCGGATCTGGGCCGATTTTTTTCCCGCAAACACATCGAATCAGCCTATTTAGGCTATTTTTTCCACCATTTCTGGCGTTATTTCCGGTTTTTACTGAGATCTCTCCCACTGACGTATCATTTGGTCCACCCGAAACAGGTTGGCCAGGGTGAATAACATCGCCAGTTGGTTATCGTTTTTCAGCAGCCCTTTGTATCTGGCTTTCACGAAGCCGAACTGCCGCTTGATGATGCGAAACGGGTGCTCCACCCTGGCACGGATGCTGGCTTTCATGTATTCGATGTTGATGGCCGTTTTGTTCTTGCGCGGATGCTGCTTCAAGGTTTTTACCCTGCCGGGACGCTCGGCGATCAGCCAGTCCACATCCACCTCGGCCAGCTCCTCGCGCTGTGGCGCTCCTTGGTAGCCGGCATCGGCTGAGACAAATTGCTCCTCTCCATGAAGCAGATTACCCAGCTGATTGAGGTCATGCTCGTTGGCCGCGGTGGTGACTAGGCTGTGGGTCAGGCCACTCTTGGCATCGACACCAATGTGGGCCTTCATGCCAAAGTGCCACTGATTGCCTTTCTTGGTCTGATGCATCTCCGGATCGCGTTGCTGCTCTTTGTTCTTGGTAGAGCTGGGTGCCTCAATGATGGTGGCATCCACCAAAGTGCCTTGGGTCATCATGACGCCTGCTTCGGCCAGCCAGCGATTGATGGTCTTGAACAATTGACGGGCCAGTTGATGCTGCTCGAGCAGGTGGCGGAAATTCATGATGGTGGTGCGATCCGGCAGGGCGCTATCCAGGGATAATCGGGCAAACAGGCGCATGGAGGCGATTTCGTACAGGGCATCTTCCATGGCACCGTCGCTCAGGTTGTACCAATGCTGCATGCAGTGAATACGCAGCATGGTCTCCAGCGGATAGGGCCGTCGGCCATTGCCCGCCTTGGGATAAAACGGCTCGATGACAGCGGTCATATTCTGCCATGGCAGAATCTGCTCCATGCGGGAGAGGAAAATCTCTTTTCGGGTCTGACGGCGCTTAGTGCTGAATTCACTATCGGCGAAGGTGAGTTGATGGCTCATGATGTCCCTCTGGGATGCGCTCCGGATGAATATGATGATCTCATATCAGGAACTTGTTCGCACCTTCCCTAGGCCAATCTGGCTCTAACCGAATACCCTTCAATCTGCGCATAAATGTCATAATACGCATCGACCATTTTATTAAGATCTAATGGTTCTTCATAGAACGCCGTTCTAATCCCCTCATTACCCATTTTCCCAAAAATAAATTTCTTCAGATATGGCGCGTGGCTTATATCCATTTCCTTATAGAAAGCTTCAAATGCATTTATTCTTGATATGGTTGCATTTTTTATTCTAGTTTCTTTTTTACCATTCCAATTGTAAATCGTTTTTCTTTCCACCTTAAGTAACGAAGCCCATTGAGATACGTTAAAGTTGAATCCCTTCTGTAAAGCATTGCTTTTTTCGATGGCACTTGGTTCTTTTTTTACATCAATTTTCGATGAAGAATTATAGTTTCTTACAATTGGTTTAATTTCAACAGGAGATGCTCCAGTCATTGAACCAACATTTAATAAACTAGATAAAGCGAAAACACCTAAAAGGGCCTTACCAACGACAGTGCCTAAATTTTTTCGCGCCTCAATAGTATTGTTGGTTGTCTTGTATGATTGCGCAGAACTAGCCGGCAAAAATGGTCCGGTACCGATTTTTATCCCGCTTGTAACGAAACCAGTCATACTAACCTCCTATAATACTATGTGTTTGAATATTGCATTAGATGCAACTCTTAACTCATTGAGTTTATTTGATATAACGTCAAGATTAAACTCTTCCATCCTATCTTCTAAAAAATAAAATGAATCTATATCGACATGTGCTACAACCCCAGCATCAATATCAACTGGATTTAATATGTCAGAAGCAAGTTCTGCAAGTTCTGGTGTAATTTTAGGGCCATTGATAACGACACCGCTATTTATACTCAAGAAATATCTTTTCTCCATATCTTCGTACCTAGAAGAAAGATTGCTTCCTCCCCTATTATAACCATCAATTATAGGCTGTAAGAATTCAGTTCGATTAATACCAAATTCATTCGATAAGTCAGCTGAATGTGGAAACTTATTTAAAAATCTCATCCCTATAAAAGAAAAATGCGATATGCCCAGAGCTTCCTGAAGAGAAGATAAAAGCTTTTTCATTCTCTTTTCAAAATCATCAAAACAATCATAATTTTTTGTATGTAATATGATATGCTCAGGCGTTATACGAATTGCCCATTCTTTATTGGCCGAAACCAATGTCAAAACAGGATCTTCTTCCTGAATCATTTCCGGGATACCCGCTCCCTTGAACTCTATCTTAAATGTCTGTACATTTTTTTTAGGCAATACAATAGGATACTCCTTCCTCAAAGCTTCAAGTATATAATCTGATGCTGAAAGAAAAGTGGTATTAGGTATGCGCCCAAACTGAATCTTTGAAAGCATATATATTAAGTTTTTATTCATCATAAGTATAATCCTCCATCACATCACAACCAACATTTTACACACTTTTTTGGCTTACCACATAAAAATTACACACTTTTTTTTCATTTTTCTGCTCCCTCGCACCGGAATCCCGCCAGCCGAATCTACCGCTTGGCGAGCGTAATGGCTTCTTCATGCGCTTTTTCTTGCTCATTCCAGTAGCCGTTTGTTTTTGGCAACAAAACGGGATTAGCTAACTTTGCCTCCAGTTCTGCCATGCGCTTCTCTGCGGCTTCCAGTAGAGAATGAAGCCGAACGCATTCTCCGTTGCGTTGCCCAACGACCGCATTAAGATCATCAATTGCTCGTCGTGCTTGCAGAAGCTCTCGGAGCGCACAAGCAATATCCGCGCTTTCCTGTGCAAATTCATAATCACCGATTCCTAAAGCCTCCTGTTCCGCCCCGTGAAATTCTTGAAGACGGAAAAGCAACTGCCCCTCTGTTAAGTTCATCGTTCCATCCCCTGCTTTAGTTCCTCAGTTAAAAAATCAACGCCTTTTTGATAGATGCCAATAAGCTCTATGTCGTCATCAGTTTTTTCTTTCCATGCTTGCATTGAAGAAAGGCCGTCTTTCAGCCGGGGCAAAAGGCATTGACATAGATAGGCTCTTCGCCCCTCGATGCACTCACGAGAAGCGTCGTTAATGTAGAAATTAATCAATCTCGCAGCGGCGCATTCTGATGCTGGAATCATAGCTCTGCTCCTTGCGCCGCTTCACGCAGCGCCTGTTTGTTGAGTGCTGTCATTGGGCTGCTCCAGTTCTAAGTTGAGCCATTCGCAAAGCTGATTCTGCAATGTTGTCTTCTTCGGTTTTCAACGGCTCCAAATCCACTTCACCTTCCCTGGCGTTAATTACCCACTGACCGAATGGAGTGATATTGCGGATTCCATGAGGACCTTTACCTGCCAGCCCTATTTCAACAAGTCGCGCCATCGCTTCTGCGCCAATGTCATACCCTTCCCCGTCTTCGCATGTTTCATTGAAACGCATCAAGGCGTTGATATCTTGCTCCTGCAAACGAGGCCAGTGACCCGCCGCCAGCTCCCTGCACTTGCTCTCGGCGTTAGCGAGCTGTACTGCCATGTCTGTGACTTCAGCTTCAAGGTTTTCAGTGTATTCAATCAGGAGATCGATTCTTTCCGGCGTTACGGTTTTAACGTATTTGCAAATCGATGACGCATAATTATCATCCTGGAGTGTGCCAGCCAGGCCATTACAAAATTTGCGGTTCCCTTTTGTCGCCTTGATATCGGCGATGATTTTTTTAACATCTGGTTTCATGCTGATGCTCTCCCGTAAAACGCCAGTACACGCTGCATAGCCGGACTTGTGCGGCATACTGATGTGACCATGTTTTCGCTCATGTTCGATTTGAGCTGCTTGATGTTCAGCTCCCCGCCAGGCTGAAGTGAATAGACCGGGCGGTGCGGCTCGCCAGTGCGGATTACTACCGCTCTGCGTACCAGGTGAAGCAGCAGGTTGTGTGCCTTCTTGCAGTCACATCCCAGCAGGCTCTGGACCTGACGAGGCGTGATGGTCTGGTTAACCCGAAGGAAATCGACGATTGCCCACAGTGATTTGCTTGCCATAGTGATTTTCCCTCGAGGTTATTTAACGATCCGGAGATGGCTAACGTTCTTGCGATAGCTGCCCCAGTCAAAGTTCACCCACATCCCGCCATCCATCTGGAGGCGATCGATAACCCGCGCACCCAATGCGCCGAGAAGTTCGTCATGGTTCAGATTCGTCAGAACGCCAACTGGACGCATCGACGACAGCCGACGGTCGATAACCTGATTCAGGATAACTTTCTCCCCGTTGCTACCGCGCTGAATACCGACTTCATCCAACACCAGCAGATCAACTTTGCAGAGGTCATCCAGAAGTGAAGCCTCTGACTGGCCACCGTCGTAACACTCGCGAACACGCAGCATCAGGTCAGGGATTGTCACCACCAGCACTGATTGGCCACCGGACAGGAGATGATTTCCGATCGCTGCTGCCAGATGGTTTTTACCGGTACCAGGCCCGCCACTGAACACGAAGCTCGCAAAGCCAGCCCCAAAGTTCTGTGCGTAGCTTTTCGCCATGGTGTAGGCCTTGCGCTGTTGCTCACCGGATACTTCGTAGTTGGCGAACGTGCAGCTGCGGTGCAGGCTCTGGATACCAGATCGACCGAAGATTTTCTCTGTGCGCGCTTTCTGATTCCGCTTTCCCAGCTCTTCGCAATGTTTCAGGCCTTCTTCACGCTGCCACGCCAGCAGTTCTGCTGCGCTGGTGAACTTCGGCTGTACGCCTGGCGGAATGAGTTTTTTCAGGCGCTCAAGAGCGCTGCCAGTACCAATCATGTTTTTCATCGCTACCCCCTGAACCCTGGTGGAATGGTGTTATCTGGTCGGGAAATCGTATTCAGATCCCGCATACCTGACGATGCAGTCACTTCCCAGGCTTCCTCGTAGTGCTTAGAGGGGCCAAAGAACGTTGCGGCCTGTTTCACGTACTCGGTGTTAAGTTTCCCCGTAGCTTTCACGAAGTCGGCATATCGCTGTGTACCGTTGAGCAACTCCTGAGCTGTAGCTCCTGAGTTAACTCTGGCGTTCCAGGCTTTGCAGGCGTCGGCCTTGCTATTTCCTCCAGCGCGTTTTGGATAAATCGACCACGCCTGCTCGAAGTCATCCGGATAGGCATTTTTTTTTGGTGGCGTCTCATCATCGGAAGAATCATCACTCTCTGGGGGTGTGGCGTAGCCATGCCCCAAAGTGTTTTCTTCTTCCTGTTCCTGTTCCTGTTCCTGTTCCTGTTCCTGGTTAAGGAACGGTTCAAGAACCCTTTCTGAACCCTTTAGCTTCAAGCCACCAATGTGAGCTATCGCATCAGCCATAACCCGCGCCAGTTCTGGCTTCACCGAAGATTTATCCGGCACTTGAGAAAACAAACGCATAGCCGCTATACCCTGATTAGGGTTCTCAACTGGGTTCCAGCTCATGAAGTTCCGAATAAGGACCCATTTCGAGGCAAAATCACGCGTTGCAAAACCGTTCATAGATAGCTCATCAAACCCTTTCGCAACCCTTTCAGATGTCCAGTTGAGGTCTTCCGAAACGTATCCATCAGGCAGTCGAAAACAACCAATCATGTTCGTGTGTTGCCCCGTGAGCAGATACAGCGCGAGCAAACGGGCATCATCAGAAACCCGACGCATTCCATCGCTTATCCAAAAAGATGTATGCACCTTGCCGTAATCACGCATAAAAACCCCTGAATGCTTAAATTACTGTCGGTTCGTCAGTTCTGGCGGAGTGCTTAAAGACGATCTCGACGCACAAAAAAACGCATTCCTGACAGATTGAGACGCCATCCCCAACGACGAGAACGCCAGCAATTTCGACATTCGTCTTTCCGCAAAAAGAGCACTTATGGGTTGGCTGGATATTTACCTTGGTACTGGTTGCTGACATACTTACCCCGCAATGATTTCGCAATGAATTGCACCAGAAAGCCGTTGGTGTTCGAGCACCGCGGCTTTCGCCATTTTTGAACCGGTCATATAGCCCCCAGCATCATCTGCACCATCTCCATCAGTGGACCGGTTAACCCAGGGTCAACGCGGTACATCTCTACTATCCCCTCGCTCAACTCTTTCAGCTTCTGATGCCGTGGCGCATCCATCGCGACAGCTATCTTCGCTTCGCTGGTTTCCTTCTCCATACGTGCCAGGCGAGCCATGATGTTGCCTTCTGGCAGCAGGCGACTGCGGAACTCGAGCGGCAGAACAGCAAGAATTGCCGGAGTCAGCTGGCGGACGTTCTCGCGGTATCTTTCACTGTTGAAATGGTTGTCCAGGAAGCGGAAAAGCTTCTGACGCTGCCGACTGAGATCATCGGGGAAATTGATCTCGTCACCTCCCTGCGCCCGGTACTCTTCGATGATCAGTGCAGAAACGACATCCTGACCATCTACACCCGCCCATGAGCGAACGGCATCTCGAATATCTTCGTGACACGGTCCCTTATAGGGTTGAGCGCGATTTATCACCGCTTGTTGCGGTACTCCTGTATCCTGGTAAAACGTAAGTGATTGCATTTGCAGCCCCCTGAAGGTTAGCGCCGCCGGTCAGACGGCTTAATGTGGAAATAAATCGGATAAGTCAGGCCTGATTTCATGGGCTTTGACCTCACCATTAGTAGCCTTGACGATTGATAGAACGTGCTTTGGGGATACAGATCCTCCGTTCAACCACTTATGAACGGCTGGTTGAGAAACTCCACAGGCGTCAGCAAGCCTTTGCTGACTCCCCACGATTTCCAGTGCCTTGTAAATAACTAAATTCATAAATCATTCCTCGAATGGTGATTAACAATGAAAAGATAACCTAAGTTATGCCAGTAGTCCATAATATTTGTTATTTTACTTTCTATAACCACGGTTATAAATTGACGACATGAAAACCTTCGCAGAACGATTAATCGCCGCTATGACCGCAGCAGGCTTGTCCCAAGGGCAGCTAGCTGAACGTGTTGGACTCTCACAACCGGCGATTCAAAAAATGACATCAGGAAAGACAAATGGCAGCCGTAAGATGGTTGAGCTTTCGCGTGCGCTAAGCGTCAGACCTGAATGGCTGAGCGCAGGAAGTGGTCCGATGCGTCATGAAGACAACACCCCACCAGAGAAAGAGTGGGGGAAAATTGACTCATGGGACAGAAACACACCGCTTCCTGAAGATGAAGTGGAGATCCCCTTTTTGAGAGATATAGAGTTTGCTTGTGGTGACGGCAGGGTTTCTGACGAGGATTACAACGGTTTTAAACTGAGGTTTTCGAAAGCGACTCTGCGCAAGGTAGGTGCTAACACTGATGGCTCAGGTGTTCTATGTTTCCCTGCGAGAGGAAATAGTATGGAACCCAATATTCCTGATGGCACTACGGTCGCTGTAAACACAAAAGATAAAAAAATCGTTGATGGGAAAATGTATGCCATCAACGAAGATGGGTGGAAAAGAATTAAACTGCTTTATCGCACAGGACCCGAGATGATCAGCATTCGCAGTTACAACAGTGCTGAGTATCCATCTGAGGATAAAAATCTAGGAGACATAGAAATTATAGGCAGGGTTTTTTGGTGGTCAGTTTTAGACTATTAACACAGATATGGGACACCCCAAATGGATGCATTTAAAAACAGGTTAAAGCTTCATAGTGATCATGTTAAAAACGTTGGACTGCATTGCACTACTGAAGAAACAACAAAGCAGGCACTAATTTTACCATTTTTGGATATTCTCGGTTTTAGTCCATACGATCCACAAAAAGTAAAAGCTGAATATGGTGCTGATTTTCCTGGGGTGAAAGCTAATGAGCGGGTTGACTATGCCCTGTTTTGTCAAGGGATTCCAGTCATGTTCATTGAAGCCAAAGCCTATAAAGAAAAAATTGATAATCACTGCCCGCAGTTATCAAGATATTTTAACTCAACCCCAGAGGTAACAATCTCAGCCATAACCAATGGAGTTGAGTGGAGATTTTTTACTGACCTAAAAGAGAAAAATATTATGGACCCCACTCCATTCTTAAAAATAAGAATGGATGAAGCTACAGACGCTGATGCTGAGCAACTGTTTAGATTTAGACATGACAAGTTCAAGCCCGAAGCCTTAAGAACCCTCGCAGAAGAAAGCGTATACCTTTCCGCTTTTACTAAAACAATAAGTTCAAGCCTTCGAGAAGTTGACCAGGAATTTGTTAGATATGTAGCAAGCAGATCTAATGTAGAAAGACAATTGAACCAAAGATTTCTTGAGTCGATAACACCATTAGTTAAACAAGCAGTAGAATTATCAGTAAGTGCCATGGTAGTTTCTGGGCTATCTGGAAAAAACCCAACAGAATCCTTGCACGATGAAGTTCATGACGAGAACGAACAAGAAAAGTCTGATGCACAAGCGGATGTTGTAGACCCAGATAATCCTAATATTGTTACTACTCATAACGAAAGGCAGCTCTTTGATAAAATCGTATCAATCATTGGATTTGAGCACGACATTCAATACAAAGACACTGCATCGTACTTCGGTGTTCTCTTCCAGGGTAAAACGAACCGCTGGATAGTTCGCTACTATGATAAGAAATCGAAATCATCGATCCAACTACCTATAGATTTGAATGACATAACAATTAATGAAATCTCTAGAGCAGGATTAACCTGCGATGCTTCAAGGATTTACATGGATAATCCTGAGGATATTTTGAGGATATCGGGATTAGTTCTTGATTCTTTTGAGTACGTAAAAAACGACGAAAATTTCCGCAAGAAGCAATAACATAACCGGCCTCATGGCCGGTTTCTCCTTCGCCATCCTAAAGCAATAAATCCACTTCTGCTATCCATACCCCATTTTTATAAAATTAAATTCCCTTTGTTATTAGGCATATATAACTCAATTCCCATTTTTATAAGTTAAGTTATGGACAATATCGATAACTATAGTTATTCTTACCCCATCGCGAAACACTAAGCGCATCAAGTTCAAACGTTCCGCCAGCCTGGCGACAAGGGCAAAGCACAGGAGCTGTGAGATGGAAGAGTTAAAACACGTAATCGCATTGTTGCTGGAAGACGCCAAACGCTTGCAGCAGATTAAGCCAAACGCAGGTACTGAGGCCCGCATTACACAGGCTATAAAAGTGCTTGAACCTGCCTTTAACGCCAAAATCGAATGCTCAACAAGAAAGGCATCGCTCGAAGCCCCAAAAAAAGCCGAAGAAACCATTATTTTTGATGGCGTGCTAGCTAATGAACAGTTTGCAACTCATGTGGTGGATAAATTTCACCCTACCATTTCTCGAGTGATTGAAGAGATGGTTTTGAATGGCAAGCCGGAAGATCAAATTAAAGAAGCCGCAGCAACAACCGGCAGAGCAATCGTTGCTGGGGTAAGGGAGTTAATTAGAAGTGCCTCCACTCGTTTGAAGGGTGAGCCTTCGCCTCACGCTCAAGTTCAGAAGGACTAAGTTCGAGAAGGTCGGCAAATCTGGCCCTTAACCTTTGAACTTCGCAAAGAAACTCAGCTTCATTGCAACTATTTTGGGGTGGATTGTGGTGAAGAAACTGAAATGCGAGTTGGGTTATATCAATATTATTTTTCATTTTTGAATTCCTTGCTGGCTGTGTGAGAACTACCAGCATACCACCGAGCCTGAAGTGGATAAAAGACAGGCACATAAGAGTGGGTTTCGCGGTGGTGAACTGCAGAGTTAAAACGCTCAACTGTGAAGATCAGCGTCACGGCACCACCAGCGAAGTTCACTCAGCAATAGTGGAGAACATCATGGTTCATCAGCACTACGGTACACAGACGGTAAACCGCGGCGCAGTTCAGCCTGGAATGCTCGTCAAACACAAGGATTCAACCTGGACGGCATCAGCTAATGCTCGTGGTCGTTTGTATCTGCATCGCGGCGTTGAGATGACTTACACCAGGGATTTGCTGGTTGAAGTTTATCTGAACGGTCTGGGGAATGGCCTCAGCCATTAACGTAGAGTGTCATGCAAGACAAGAAATGCGGTTATTGCAGCAAACCGGTTAAACCGGAAGAGGTAATCAAAAGCACCCTTCTCTATCGCAACGGCTCACTGCTGGCGCGCAAAGAGAAAGAGTACTGTTCCAGACGTTGCGCTTCGCACGACCAGATGGCTCACGAAGGCTAACGTACACCCCGCGCAAGGCGGGATCTACGTCCGGTGCCACCGACCAAAGTTACACCGGAATTTATAGCAAACCAAATAAGACACCCAATGGGCGCTATCAATGGTCCGGGGATTCTAACACCCAAAAATGAGGATCTCACATGGAATTCTTTAATGTGGTTAAAGCCACTCAGAAATCCGGAAAGCAAGATGCAGTGATTTGGTTCACTGCTAAAACCGAGGCTCGCGCCAACCTGCAGCTGGATGTTGCACTGGAAGATGCTGGCATCGAAACGGGTCGCGGTAAGGACTACGCCAAACCGATTCGCACTGATTTCCCGGTTGTTGATGACCTTCCGGAAGAAGGTGAAGTTGATTTCACTTGGTGTGATCGTTATGAACTGGCCGAAGACCAGCGCACCTGGAATGTTAAACAACAGACTGAAGATGAGTCTGTCGACGACGCAGATATTGAAGACAGCACCGCAGAAGAATCTCAGCAGTCAGAGCAGCCGAACCTGATCGTCGTTGCCACCCTGCCATTCCGTCAGCGCGTACTGGCTCAGTTCATCGGTGATGGTGAATATCTCTATCACGTCGACGCTGGTCAGAAAAACGAGATTGTCCGCCTTGAGATGGACACTGATAACGCGTACGCCCAAAACCTGCTGCTGGCTGCTGAGAATGTGGAAGCATTCAAAAAAGCCATTGAGCACGATATCCATAAAGTCGTGAATGCCGTTAAGAAAGCCTTCCCTGTCGACGGTAAAAAACCGGAACTGGCAACAGTTATCCAGTTCCTGACGGTGTGGTTCAACACTGATTACATCGACCGTGGCATCCTGGCGCGCGAATGGACCGCCGGTAACCGCATCAGCAATGTTCAGCGCACCGATTCCGGTACCAACGCCGACGGCGGATATGTCACTGACCGTGGCGAAAATGCTTACCACACGCTGGATACTCTGGATTTAGAGATTGCCTGCGCCCTGCTCCCAATGGACTTTAACCATCTTGAAATCCCGGGCAGCATCCACCGCCGCGCCAAAGAGATAGTGGCCAACAAAGAACAACCATGGAAATCATGGAGCAGCATCCTGCGCAATCAGCCTGGCGTTCTGTCGGTAAACCGCGCTGCCATCTTCAATCTGGTGCGCATCGCGCCGGAAAATATTCACCTGACGCCAGTTGCACATCTGGAGTTCGTTAACCAGACCATGACAGCTGAGTTCAATTCAGCAACTGAGTTGCTGCCGTTGCCAGTAGCTGGCGCGCAGGAACCAAACAGTCAGGATCAACCTCGAGTTGAGAATCTTGGCGCTGGAATTTTCTCCATAGAAAGCCTGATGGGTGATCAACAACCAAAAACAGATGACCGTTCACCACTTAATGAGGAAGCCACCAGCGATGTGCAGATGGAAGAAACTGTCAGTGATGAAGAACAGACTGGTGATGAAGTGCAGTCAGGCGAAAGCAGTCTGGAAACTGGTGAAGAGTCACATACCGGCCAGCAGGCCGATGTGAAACAAAAACCGGAAAATGCGCATCAGAATGATGAATCTGCGCACCAAAACGCCAAAAAAGTGAATCAAACCGAGCCAGAAGCTCAATCTGACGAACCGGCTGTTGTTTACCCTGCTTACTTTGAGCCAGGCCGCTATGAAGGTCTGCCGAACGAGGTTTATCACGCAGCGAACGGGATCAGCAGCACCCAGGTGAAAGATGCCCGCGTGAGCCTGATGTACTTCAACGCGCGCCACGTTGCCAAAACGATCACCAAAGAGCGTTCTCCTGTGCTGGACATGGGTAACCTGGTGCACGGCCTTGCGTTGCAGCCAGAGCAGCTCGATGAAGAGTTCAGCGTTGAACCGGTGATCCCGGAAGGCGCGTTCACCACAACGGCAACAATCCGCGCGTTTATTGATGAGTACAACGCAGGCCTGCCGGCGCAGCTGAGCGCCGACGACATCAAAGCGTTGCTGGAAGAATACAACGCCACTCTGCCTGCTCAGGTGCCACTGGGTGGTTCAGTCGAGGAAACTGGCCAGAGCTACATGTCTCTGCCCGAAGAGTACCAGCGGATCGAAGCGGACCAGAAGCAGACCGCAGCGGCGATGAAAGCCTGCATCAAGGAATACAACGCCACTCTGCCTGCTCAGGTGAAAACCAGCGGTAGCCGTGATGCGTTACTCGAGCAGCTGGCAATCATCAATCCCGACCTGGTCGCGCAGGAAGCGCAGAAGCCGCAGCCGCTGAAAGTGTCCGGTACCAAAGCGGATCTGATTCAGGCCGTGAAGTCTGTTAATCCAGGCGCTGTCTTTGCCGACGAACTGCTGGATGCGTGGCGCGAGAATCCGCAAGGGAAAGTACTGGTCACCCGCCAGCAACTGAGCACCGCACTGGCCATTCAGAAAGCCCTGCTACAGCACCCAACCGCCGGGATGCTGCTCCAGCACCCAAGTCGCGCCGTTGAGGTCAGCTATTTTGGCTTTGACGATGAAACCGGTCTGGAAGTCCGCGTTCGTCCAGACCTTGAGATCGACCTGGACGGAGTGCGCATCGGTGCCGACCTGAAAACTATCAGCATGTGGAACATTAAGCAGGAAGGCCTGCGCGCCAAACTGCACCGGGAAATCATCGACCGTGACTATCACCTGAGCGCCGCCATGTATTGCGAGACCGCAGCACTGGACCAGTTCTTCTGGATTTTCGTCAACAAAGACGAGAACTACCACTGGATCGCCATCATCGAAGCATCCGCCGAACTGCTGGAGCTGGGCATGCTTGAGTACCGTAAATCAATGCGTGCTATCGCTACCGGCTTTGACACTGGCGAATGGCCAGCGCCCATCACCGCTGATTACACCGACGAACTGAACGACTTCGACCTGCGCCGCCTTGAAGCGCTGCGTACTCAGGCATAAGGGGAACGATGATGGAAAACATGAATATCGTAACTGCAGAGCAACAGGCTCCGAACACTATTTCCGCCAGCAACGCCATTTTTAATGTTCAAGCATTAACGCAGCTTCAGTCGGTGGCGGGCCTGATGGCACAGGCTGCCGTCACGGTTCCCGAGCATCTTCGCGGGAATCCTGCCGACTGCATGGCAATCATCATGCAGGCCATGCAATGGGGCATGAACCCTTACGCAGTGGCGCAGAAAACGCACCTGGTCAACGGTGTGCTGGGCTATGAAGCGCAGTTGGTAAACGCGGTGATCTCCAGCTCTAACGCCATCGTTGGCCGCTTTCACTATGAGTACGAAGGCGACTGGTCGAAATGCGCCAGCAGCCGCGAAGAGATCGTGAAGAAGCCTGCAAAAGGCGGTGGAACTTACGACAAGAAAGAAATGGTACGGGGCTGGAACAGCGCCGACGAGCAAGGCCTGTCGGTTCGTGTGGGTGCCGTCATTCGCGGCGAAAGTGAGATTACCTGGGGCGAACCGGTATTCCTCTCCAGCGTGATTACACGTAACTCTCCACTGTGGATTTCGAACCCGAAACAGCAGATCGCATATCTGGCCCTTAAATACTGGGCGCGACTGTACTGCCCTGCGGTCGTTCTCGGCGTTTATACCCCGGATGAAGTCGAGCAGCGCACAGAGAAGGAGATTAACCCGGCGCCGCAACGCGTTAGCCTGGCGGATATCGCAGGTGACACCGTCACAACTACGCAAAGCGCACACGAATCGTCGGTAAATATCGACGCTCTTGCCGATGATTTCCGCGAGCGCATCGAGGCAGCACAGGATGTTGATAGCGCCAAAGCACTGCGTGCTGATATCGAAAGCGCGAAGGCCACGCTCGGATCTGCCCTGTTCACCGAGCTGAAGAATAAGGCAGTGAAGCGCTACTACCTGGTTGATTCACGTAACAAGGTTGAAGCCGCGATAAACTCCCTGCCGTCTCCGGATGAACCGGATGCAGCTGAACGGTTTGGGGAAGTTGAGCGAGTTCTTGCAACGGCGAAACGTCATCTGGGCGACGAACTGCACGATCAGTTCAGCATCACCTTGGCGGATATGAAACCGGAATACGTGGCCTAAGGGAGGCGGGAGGGCGAACCCTCCCGGTAACGAGATGAGTAAATCTTTAAACGCACGCTGCATCCGCCGCTGGGAAATTGAGTTCAAAGGACGTTGCGATTCGAAAGTAAGTCCTTGGTGGCGCAAACACCACCTTCGCGGTTACATCCGGGAATACGCCCTGACAACTGCCGACTGCATGGTTGAGCGTATGGCTGAGGACAACGCTCTGGTTGATTTTCAAGGTAATGGTCGCGGCTGGTCACCGGAGTTCTCTGCCTGGTACCACGAACGCCGAGAACAGTATCTTAAAGAGGCGCGCGACTATCTAAACGAAGACGCCACCAATGACGAGATCGACGAGGAAATCCAGAACGAGCTGGAGGCCTGGAATGACTGAGCTAAATTATAACCCGGCAGACCCCGATAAAATGCAACTCCCGAAGGGTAAGACCTGCGGCGACTGCGCCCATATCCGGCGCTGTAAGGCAATTTTCGGGCATACCGAAACCGATGCATATTGCGACTGGTCGCCATCCCGAGCGGTTTTCCGTCAACCATCCAACCCAGAAGGCGGTGACCATGCGACTAATTAACCGCGGAAATCAGCAATCCCCATTAGCACGCCAGGCATGCGACATCGCACTGGCTACCCACCAGCAACGCTACGGCGACTACGGGCGTAGCAAGATGAAAGAGACGTACACGGTGAGAGTTGAAGGCGTGAAGGTCTGGGTAGAAGTAGTGAACCGCAAGGCCAGCTACGTGGCCACGGCGATGACAGGTATGCGCCGGCTGCGCGCACTGCCGGGTCAGGTTTCTTGATAACGATATTTCATTAACAGTTTTCCGGCAGCTCTATAATGAGTTGCCGGATCCGGAGGTAGTATGGCCAAGCTTCTTAATCTGCAGGAATGGGCGAATTCGACTTATTCAACCCCGCCGTCTCTTTCAACACTTCGCCGCTGGGCGCGGGAGGGGCGCATTTACCCTGCTCCGGAACTTCACGGAAAAGAATATAAGGTTCAGCCTGACGCCATCTATGTGGATCCGAGCAAAAAGAACCTTCGTCCCAAATCAAAACGCTTAGCGCTGCCAACTGGCGGCACTCTACTGGAGAGACTGACTCATGGCGAAAAGGCCAGTACGTTACGACGCTAACCTGCCCCGTAACCTGACCTATCGTAAAAGAGACAGGCTTTATAGCTGGCGAAACCCGATTACCGGTCAAGAATTATCTCTTGGCCGGATCGACAGAAAGGACGCCATTTCTCAGGCCATCGAGGCCAACAACTACATCGACCAAAATTACCTTCCGTCAGCGCTGCTTGACCGCATAAAGGAAACACCAACGTTTACGGTTAAAGCGTGGCTCGAGCGCTACGAAGTAATTCTTGAGCGAAGAGAATTGAAGCCCAACACGATGAAGGTCAGGCGCAATCAGATCGCCACTATCAGTGATGAATTCGGACGTATGCCGCTATCGTCGGTCAGCACGAAGGATGTATCTACTTTCCTGGAGAGTTACATACTCTGCGATAAGAAGAGTATGGCCTCAGGCCTGCGTTCGGTATTGTTGGATATTTTCAGGGAGGCGATCGTCGAGGGACATATTGAAAGGAACCCGGCAGAGCCGACAAGAACGCCGACGCCAAAAGTTAAGCGTGAGCGTCTTTTACTCGAGCAGTTTGAGATAATAAGGGATGCCGCAACCGCTCATTCTGGATGGGCTGCAAATGCATGTGACCTGGCGCTGGTCACCGGGCAGAGAAGAGAGGACGTATCGTTGTTCAGATTCAGCGATATCAGGGATGGAAGGTTGTTTGTGACGCAGGAAAAGACAGGTCACAAATTGGCGTTGCCACTTGATTTGCGACTGGACTCTGCTGATTTGGTGCTGCAGGATATTATCGACCGTTGTCGTAAAAACAACCCGTCAGACTTCATGCTTTATTCTGCGGTAAGGCGTGGCGGCAGGAAGCCAGGTCCGTTAACCCCGGACGGAATCACCCAAGCATTTTCTGATATCAGGGATTCCACAGAGTTAAAGTTTGGCCCCAACCCTCCCCCGTTCCATGAGATCAGGAGCTTGGCGAGCAGACTCTATGAAAGAGAGCGCGGAGAGGATTTCGCACAGAGACTGCTGGGGCATAAAAATTTAACAATGACCAAAAAATACCTGGACGCACGCGGTGCAGAATATGTTATGGTTTAGACAGGATATGGAAATTTCGAGTAATTTTCGTGGGATTTCGTGATAGCACCGAAAAAACCTTACGAAAACAAGCACATAAAAAGAGACCGAATACGATTCCTGTATTCGGTCCAGGGAAATGGCTCTTGGGAGAGAGCCGTGCGCTAAAAGTTGGCATTAATGCAGGCTAAGTTACCCTGCCATTTAAGAATAGATGACAGCGCCAGGTTTTCCAGTCCGCGACTAAAGTGGCCGGAAAAAAAGGACGTTTGTTACGCATCCAAACGCAAAAACCGCAAGTTCTCCTGCGAGATCCTTGCGGTTTTTTATTGGAAATCAGAGCGCTACATCTGACAATTAGCAGAGCTTTTCTGCACGCTCTACAAACGGTGCCAGGCTCATTTTTTCGCCCGGTTTCGCAGGATCATCGATCTGGATAATCTCGATCGGCTTTGCCGTGGTTTTTCCGCTCTCTACCTGCTGTCTGGCGACATCATTCAACGGGTATTGCACCAGCGTACTGGGATTGATGACATACAGCGCGTTACCTGGACGGCAGGTCAGCATCACCTCTTCCCGATTAAACGCCCACTTATCTTTGCCAACCTCAAAACGGCTGACGGTAATGACCTGCGGCGCAGCCAGCGCGGCTCCGGAGCTTGCCAGGAGTAATAAAGAGATAATGATTTTTTTCATGCGTTTCGCCAGTCCATCAATCAGAAAGGTTCAAGGGTTGCAAACAGGCTGACAATCGCCAGCACAACGGCTCCTATACCCCATTCCAGCTTGGTCATCCAAATAAAATAGAGAGTCATGCCGCGGTTATCCTGCCGCATGCGTGGTACCAGAACATACCGATTCACCAGCGCAATCGCCACCATTAACATGACCAGGGCACCTTTTAACAAAAGCAGTCGACCGTAAGCCATGTGCCAGGGAACAGAAAAACCGACAATAAACAGCGCATTCATAATACCGGTTAGTAAAACACCGATAACGAAAAGATGCCCATAGCGTGAGAAGCGCATCATGGTACTGATGGCCTGTTCCCGCCAGCGACCTTGCGCCATTCGCATACAGTAAAGTACCGGCAGCAAACCGCCGAACCAGGCGGCAGCGCATACCAAATGTAAGGCGTGGTTAACCTGCTGGATTGCGCCAGGGATACCGCTGTGCAGCGTCGCATGTCCGACGCCAGCCAGCAAAATAAACTGCGCAATTGTCAGCATTAACAGCAGTCGCGGCATACTGCGCGGCACCATGATGGTCACCACCAGCGTGACCAACGCGAGGATAATCTGCCATAACCAGACGCCGCCAAATTGCGTTTGCAACACGGCGAGCCAAACATCTGGAGAGACAACATCCCGCCAGCCTGAGCCCATTAACCCACCCTGAATCGCCAGCATCAGCGTCGCGCTGATAAAGCTCCACGTTGCAGCATGCCGTTGCAGACGTAAAAAACGACGCATCATTAAACGACGAACCGAAACGGGGGCCAGCCATGCGCCATAAAGCGCACAGCCAAACACCAGCATCAAAGCTGTAAAATGGATAAACCGTAGCGCAACCCAGGTAAATGCCAGCATTGGTTATTTCACGCTAAAGGTATATTGCCCCTTCGTCTTGTGACCATCCACGGAGACAACGTGCCAGTCGACCGTATATTTTCCTGCTTCAAGCGTTTGATCAAGCGGAACAATCAGCTGCGTTTTGTCCTGCTCACTGCGCGTTGCCTTGCCCGTTTTGATCTGTTCTTTGTTAGGACCGGTCAGCGTTGCGCCGCTGAATCCCGGCTCTACGCCTTCAGAAAAATTCAGCGTCAACGCCTGAGGAGATGCCGCAACTTCAGCGTTAGCCGCCGGACTTTGTTTTGTGAGGTGGGCATGCGCCAATGCCGCAGGTGTTGCCAGGACGCTGGCGAGTACGATGAGCGCGTTGCGAAGCATAGATGCAGATGAAGCCATTTCAACTATTCCTTTTTGTTATGTCTAACCTGTAGAGAATAACCTTCTACAATGGTCGAGTCGAGAATCATCATTTCTGTCTTGCCATTAACGCACACTCTTAGTAACTTTGCGCGCCGAAAGACAGAGAAAAGGAGAAGCCCATGAACATCAATCTGGCCAAACTTGAGCAAGCGGAAATGGACAAGGTCAATGTCGATCTGGCTGCGGCTGGAGTGGCATTTAAGGAGCGATACAATATGCCCGTTGTTGCAGAAGTTGTTGAACGCGAACAGCCAGAGCATTTACGCGACTGGTTCCGCGAAAGACTCATTGCGCACCGCCTGGCATCCGTTTCGCTTTCACGTTTACCATACGAGCCTAAAGTTAAATAAAACTTATATTACGTTACGATTCCTTACATGACGCCTGCTACAGTATAAGCATATTCTTAATCCACACATTAAGGATGGTTGTAGACACTATGAAAAGGAAATCATTATGTCATACTGGAAAATCGCAGCAGCACAATACGAACCTCTTCACACCTCAGTTACCGAACATGTCGCGCATCACCTGCAATTCATTCATGCGGCAGCTCAATGCCAATGTGAATTGCTGGTCTTCCCTTCCCTCTCATTGCTGGGTTGTGTTGATGAGAATGACGCGCTTCCTGCCCCACCCGATGAAGCGCTGTTAGAACCTCTCGCACATGCCGCCGCGACTTATCGCATGACGATAATTGCGGGACTACCGGTAGAACATAACAACCGGTTCGTGAAAGGCATTGCGCTTTTCTCTCCCTGGATGACTTCGCCATTAACCTTCCATCAGAGCCACGGGGCTTGTATTGCCAGACAGCGAAATGCCATCAGCGTTGTAGATAGCCAACCGGAAGGCATTGATATCGACCCGGCTTATTCGCTGTTCACCAGCTGCCAGTCAGTCAGTGAACCGGAACTGCTCTCCTCTACATCTCGTCTACAAAGTTTCTCACATAAATTCGCCATCGCGGTATTAATGGCCAATGCGCGGGGTAGCAGTGCGTTATGGGATGAACGAGGTCGATTGATTGTTCGCGCAGACAGCGGTTCGTTGCTGTTAACCGGCCAACGCACGCCACGGGGTTGGCAAGGTGATATCATTCCATTACGCTAGTCGTTTTGGGTCAGGAGCATGGCATGTTGCGCATAATAGATACAGAAACCTGTGGTCTACAGGGAGGCATTGTTGAAATTGCTTCTGTCGACGTGGTTGATGGAAAAATAGTCAACCCCATGAGCCACCTGGTACGCCCTGACCGCCCCATCAGCCCACAGGCGATGGCTATCCATCGCATTACTGAAGCAATGGTGGCCGATAAGCCATGGATTGAAGACGTCATCCCGCAGTATTACGGTAGCGAATGGTACGTTGCGCACAATGCCAGCTTTGACCGCCGCGTATTGCCCGACATGCCCGGGGAATGGATTTGCACCATGAAGCTCTCCCGTCGGTTGTGGCCGGGGATCAAATACAGCAACATGGCGCTGTATAAATCGCGCAAGCTGAGCGTCCAGACGCCAGCGGGTCTCCACCATCACCGCGCCCTGTACGATTGCTACATCACTGCGGCACTGCTGATCGACATCATGCAAACGTCAGGCTGGACAGCCGATCAAATGGTCGATATTACCGGCCGTCCCGCGTTACTCACTACTTTCACTTTTGGTAAGTACCGCGGAAAACCGGTATCAGAAGTGGCTGAACGCGATCCGGGCTATCTGCGCTGGTTATTTAATAACCTTGACAATATGAGCCCGGAACTGCGATTAACGCTAAAACACTATTTGGATCACGCCTGAGCAGGCAGTGTTCCCTGCGCCAGTCCAATCAAAAAAGCGTACTCAAGGGCCACGCCTTCGTAAGATTTAAAACGCCCGGATTTACCGCCGTGTCCGGAATCCATATCCGTGCAAAGTAGCAGCAAACGATCGTCCGTTTTCAGCTCACGCAGTTTTGCCACCCATTTTGCTGGCTCCCAGTATTGCACCTGGGAATCGTGTAATCCCGTCGTGACCAGCAGATGTGGGTATGCCTGCGCGGTTACATTGTCATACGGGCTGTAGCTTTTCATATAGGTGTAATACTCTTCGTCCTGCGGATTACCCCACTCTTCAAACTCACCGGTCGTCAGGGGAATTGATTCATCGAGCATTGTGGTTACCACATCGACAAACGGCACCTGAGCAATAACACCATGGAAGCGTTCCGGGCGTTCATTAATGGCGACGCCCATTAACATGCCTCCGGCGCTTCCGCCCATGCCATAACATAACTCAGGCGCGCCATAGCCCATTTTTAGCAACGCATCACAGACGTCGAGGTAATCATTAAAAGTATTTTTCTTGTGCAGAAACTTACCGTCCTCGTACCACTGTTGTCCTAATTCACCACCACCACGCACATGGGCAATAGCATAAACAAAGCCGCGATCCAGTAAGCTCAAACGGCTGCTGCTGAAATCGGCATCCATGCTGGCGCCATATGAGCCATAGCCATAAACCAGTAACGGATTTTTTCCTTTCAGGAAATACTTTTGATGATAAACCAGCGAAACCGGAACCTCGGTGCCATCACGCGCAGTTATCCATAGGTGTTCGCTACGGTAATTCGCCGCATCAAATCCGGGGACCTCCGTCTGCTTAAGCACACGACGTTCCCCGGTGTCCATATCCAGTTCAAACAACGTGTCCGGGGTGGTCATGGAGGAATAGCCATAGCGCAGACGCGATGTCTCCGGCTCTGGATTATAGGCAAGCCAGGTCACATAAGCCGGATCGTCAAAGGCGATCCCGACCACTTCGCGCGTTTTACGATTAATCTGTCGTAGGCTGGTTAAGCCCCGCTGACGCTCTTCTACCACCAGCCAGTCAGTGAATAGCGTAAAGCCCTCGAGCATCACGTTGTCGCGCGCAGGGATCAGCGTCTCCCAGGCTTGCTCATCACGAACGCGGGTACGATACAGGCCGAAATTTTTCCCCTGACGGTTGGAGCGCAGATAAAAATTGTGTTGATAGTGATCGAGACTGTATTCATGGTCTTTGCGTCGCGCTAAAAAGACCAACGGTTCGGCATCCGCCAGTTCTGCGTCAAGCAGTAAAACCTCACTGGTGGTCGCGCTGGCGATATGAATAACCACATAGTGTAGCGAGGTGGTTTTATGCAGGCTGACATAAAACATATCATCGGCTTCTTCATACACCAGCTCATCCAGTGACGATGGCGAGCCGACCATATGTCGCCACACCTGATACGGCAATAACGTTGTTTCGTGCTTGCGCACGTAATAGAAAGTCTGAGAATCATTCGCCCAGACCAGATCCGCTTCGACGTTTTCCAGCACTTCCGGATACCAGTTGCCGCTTTGCAGGTTGCGAAAACGCACGCCATATTGCCGGCGAGAGAGATAATCTTCCGCCAGCGCCATGATGGTGTTATCCGGAGATATCGCCAGTCCTCCCAGCGTATAAAACTCGCTGTGTGCCGCGCGCTGGTTCCCATCCAACAGAGTATCCCAATCATCCCACTCTTCACTGAGGGCAGACTGACGCTGATAAATAGCATATTCGCACCCCGGTTCATAAATATGCCGGTAGCGATAACCATTCTTCACATAGGGGGCGGAAGCATCCTGAGGCGGGATACGGTCGATAATCTCTTTCAGGACGCGATCCTGCAAAGCCTGCTGCGAGGCCATAACCTGGCGGCCATACGCATTTTCTTGTTGCAGATAATCCAGCACTTCTGGCTGCGAGCGGGTGTCATCTCGCAGCCAGTAATAATTATCAACACGAGTATCGCCATGCTGCGTCATGGCGTGGGGAATACGAGAAGCTTTTGGTAGCATGTCATTGTTCTTTTGCTTAAACATCCTATAAGGGTGGCAAAAGACAGCAATGATGCAAGCGAAACATGCACCTTAGCGGTAAGTAATTAACCCGGTAAAGCCTGTTTTTGTTCTTTGAGATCCTGTTCAATACCTTCACGAACATCCTGCGGGATCTTCAACGCATCGCCCAGCGCATTGAGATAGCTACGCTCCATAAAGTGGTCGATATCAATCGCCGCACAGCTCAGGAAGTAAATTTCTAGCGCTTCTTCTTCGTTGCGGATCCCTTGCGCCAGGCGCTGGGGATCTAACGGTTGTTCAATGGCTCTTTCAATCAGAACGCGGCCCTGCTCTTCCACGCCCGCTTCACGAAGCTGCTGCTCAATGGCCACTCGTTCTTTAGCATCAATATGACCGTCGCTTTTCGCCGCAAAAACCAGCGCCAGGATCAGACGCTCGGTTCGCTCATCCAGCGGTGAGCTTTGTACGCCGAACTGCGGCTCATCCTGATGCGCAGCGCGAACTTTATCTTTGTATTTGTTCCATAATACGGTACCGGCAACCGCGCCGCCGCCCACCAGAAGCGCGCTGGTGCCGTATTTACTCAGTAATTTACGTGAAGATTTGTTGGCAACCAGTAATCCTGCCAGACCGCCTAACGCGCCTGGAACCAGAAGTTTACTCAGCCCTTGCTCGCCAGAAGATGACGTGGAGGATCCTTTTTGCCCAAGAAGAGATTGTAGTTGATTCAGCCAATTAGCCATTTTGCCCCTCAAGTACAGACGAATAATCATCAAAGCGTACCCGAGGGGATGTCAGGAAGTGTTCAGGTCATCAAAAGATGTGCAAATACCTGCGTTACTGCGGCTGATACTCCGCCGTTCCGGCTTTGCAGTCGACTTTTACCTGATAGTGAATATCCGCGCTTTTACCGCGAACCGTCAGGGGAACTGACCATTTCCCGTCTTTGCCCGTAATATCGGGCGTGTTGACCCAGGCGACAGGGTCGGCTTGCCCGACGAGTTTTTGATCGTCAGCCCAGCGCGCGATGCGATTTTGCTGATAGTCACGTTTCACGCTTGCCGCAATACCGTCAGCATCCAGTCCTTCGCACTTGGGGAACTGAACATTCTTGCTTTCCATATTTGCCGCAAATACCGATACGCTGGCAGACAATAACAGCAGGCTCAATAACGCTCTTTTTTTATACATTCTTTTCTCCTTAATCTCCCCTTCGTCCTTCAGGTTGCCTGCGGCAACGTGAAATAACGTCAGGGATTGCACAATGATTCAGGGAAAAGCATGGTACAAAACGTCAGGAGCGCAAGTCGTTTCAGGCAGCCTGAGTATCATCCTCAGTATGTGCATCGTTTTCGACAGCCTGTGGCGAAGGCAGCTTGCCGTTTTTCAGAATGGCGCTCAGCACATCTTTTTGCTCAGCCAGCCACAGGGAAAGCGCTTCACGCTGCTCGTCTTCGAGCGCTACCGGCGATTGCTCCAGCCATGTGTCGAGCAGATCTGCTGTATCCAGCATTTTGTCATACGCATCGGCTTCCTTTTTGCTGGTAAACGACATTTTTTCCTCACCTTCCCGAATGACTACGTATTTAACTTCAACCGCCATTTTTGCAGCCTCTTAAATTACCTGTATTTATGTACAGTATATTCTTTTTAAGCCCTGAAATCAACCTGGTAATAAAGACAGACGCAAACGTTTTCGTATATACTGCGCCCAGATAAAACAGGGGATTAATTTATGACGTTATTAGGCACAGCGCTGCGTCCCGCAGCAACGCGAGTGATGTTATTAGGTTCAGGTGAACTGGGTAAAGAAGTGGCGATTGAATGCCAACGCCTGGGTGTGGAAGTCATTGCCCTGGATCGTTACCCCGACGCGCCAGCCATGCACGTTGCCCATCGCTCCTATGTAATCAACATGCTGGATGGAGAGGCATTACGCCAGCTTGTCGAGCGTGAAAAACCACATTACATCGTGCCGGAAATAGAGGCGATTGCCACGGATATGCTGATCAAACTGGAACAGGAAGGTCAACACGTTGTGCCTTGCGCACGAGCGACCCAACTGACCATGAACCGGGAAGGAATCCGTCGCCTCGCCGCCGAAGAATTGTCTTTACCCACATCATCTTTCCGTTTTGCAGACACCGAAACACGCTTTCGTGAGGCCGTTGCCGAAATCGGCTATCCCTGCATTGTGAAGCCGGTCATGAGTTCTTCCGGCAAGGGGCAGAGCTTTATCCGTTCAGCCGATCAGCTCACCGAGGCGTGGAACTATGCTCAACAGGGAGGCCGGGCAGGTGCCGGGCGCGTTATCGTCGAAGGCGTAGTGAATTTTGATTTTGAAATCACCCTGCTAACCGTCAGCGCCGTTGATGGTGTGCATTTCTGCGCGCCGGTAGGTCATCGCCAGGAAGATGGCGATTATCGCGAGTCCTGGCAGCCGCAGCAGATGAGTGACCTGGCGCTTGCGCGCGCGCAGGAGATTGCCCGCAAGGTGGTACTGGCGCTGGGCGGTCACGGACTGTTTGGCGTGGAGCTGTTTGTCTGCGGTGATGAGGTGATTTTCAGCGAAGTCTCCCCTCGCCCTCACGACACGGGTATGGTGACCTTAATTTCGCAGGATCTGTCTGAGTTTGCCCTGCACGTACGTGCATTTCTCGGTCTGCCCGTTGGCGAAATCCGCCAGTATGGACCTTCTGCTTCCGCCGTTATTCTGCCGCAACTTACCAGCCAGAATATCACGTTTGATAACGTGCAAGCCGCTGTAGGTGCGGGTATGCAAGTGCGTTTCTTTGGCAAGCCGGAAATCGACGGGAGCCGTCGTCTGGGCGTTGTGCTGGCCACAGCGCAGAGCATTGAAGATGCGGTGATACGCGCAAAAGACGCAGCCGCACAGGTGAAAGTCGCAGGATAAAAACCAGACCCGTAGGCCGGATAAAGCATTGATGCCATATCCGACCTACGGTTTACGCATTAACGGCTTACTGCTTCGCGCCTTCTACTGCTTCACGAGCCAGCTTGGTAATACGATCGTAATCACCCGCTTCCAGCGCATCCGCCGGAACCAACCAGGAACCACCGATGCACAGCACGCTTTTCAGTGCCAGGTAGTCACGGTAGTTCGCCGGAGAGATACCGCCGGTTGGGCAGAAACGCACCTGAGAGAACGGACCCGCAATTGCCTGCAGCGCTTTGGTACCACCATTTGCTTCAGCAGGGAAGAATTTGAACTCTTTCAAACCGTAGTCCATACCCAGCATCAGTTCAGACACGGTGCTGATACCAGGGATCAGCGGAATAGTGCCTTCCGTTGCGGCTTTCAGCAGCGGCTCGGTCAGGCCCGGGCTGATAGCAAACTGCGCACCGGCTTCGGTTACTTCAGCCAGCTGTTGCGGATTCAGTACAGTACCTGCACCAACGATAGCGTCCGGAACTTCTTTTGCGATCGCGCGAATGGCATCCATCGCACATGCGGTACGTAAGGTCACTTCCAGAACGCGCACGCCGCCTGCAACCAGCGCTTTTGCCATCGGCACTGCGTGTTCCAGTTTATTAACCACGATAACCGGTACAACCGGGCCAGTGGTCAGGATTGCTTCTGCACTTGTCTTCCAGTTTTTCATCAGAGTTTTCTCTCGCCTGATTACAAAATAAGTCTTAAAAAGTGATACAGGTTGCGCCCTGTTCCGCACCGGACAGCTTTTCACGCAACGCGCTGAACATTTCACGGCCTGTGCCCACGCGCGATGCGCTGAGGTCAGGAATGTGAGGCTGACGAGAAGCAAGTTCCTCTTCATCAACCAGCAGCGTCAATTCACCTGTCTGTCCATTCACACGAATGATGTCGCCATCGCGTACTTTTGCCAGTAGCCCGCCATCGTAGGCTTCTGGGGTTACATGGATTGCTGAAGGCACTTTACCTGAAGCACCTGAAAGTCGTCCATCGGTAACTAACGCAATTTTGAAACAACGGTCCAATAATACACCAAGTGGCGGCATGAGTTTATGTAATTCTGGCATTCCGTTTGCTTTTGGTCCCTGATGGCGCACAACGACTACGCAATCACGGTCGAGCAGTCCCGCATCGAAGGCCGGCAATACATCATGCTGACTTTCAAAAACAACCGCGGGCGCTTCAATTACCTGATTTTCTACCGGAACCGCCGACGTTTTCATCACAGCACGTCCGAGGTTACCGCTCAGCACTTTGGTACCGCCGTGGTGGGAGAATGGCTTATCGATGGTAGCAATCACATTGCTGTCCAGAGACTTCGCTGCCCCTTCGCGCCAGTCCAGCTCACCATCGTTGAGCCAGGGTTCCATGGTGTAACGCGACAAACCAAACCCGGCAACGGTGTTCACATCTTCATGCAGCAGACCCGCGTTCAGCAGTTCGCGCATTAACACCGGCACGCCACCCGCTGCCTGGAAGTGGTTAATATCTGCCGGACCATTCGGATACAGACGCGCCATCAACGGCACGATATCGGACAGATCGGAGAAGTCGTCCCAGTTAATCAGAATCCCGGCTGCGCGCGCCATCGCAACCAGGTGCATTGTATGGTTGGTTGACCCCCCGGTCGCCAGCAGCGCGACAATACCGTTCACCACTACTTTTTCATCGATCATTTTACCGATCGGCATCCATTCATTGCCGTTGCCGGTCAGACGCGTTACCTGACGAGCAGCCGCGGCGGTCAACGCCTCGCGCAGCGGGGCATCCGGGTGTACGAATGAGGACCCAGGCAGTTGCATCCCCATAAACTCCACCACCATCTGGTTGGTGTTTGCCGTGCCATAGAACGTACAGGTCCCCGGTGCGTGATAAGACGCCGCTTCGGATTCAAGAAGCGCCATGCGATCGACTTTACCTTCAGCATACAGCTGACGGATACGCACTTTTTCTTTGTTCGCCAGACCACTCGCCATCGGGCCGGAGGGAATAAAGATCGAAGGCAGATGACCAAATGACAGTGCCGCCATCACCAACCCCGGGACAATTTTGTCGCACACGCCAAGGAATAACGCGCCGTCGAACATATTGTGTGAGAGGCCGACAGCAGCCGACATCGCAATCACTTCGCGACTCAGCAACGAAAGCTCCATCCCATCCTGTCCCTGGGTCACACCGTCGCACATCGCAGGAACACCGCCAGCGACCTGGCCTACCGCATTGGCTTCATGCAGCGCTTTACGAATGATGTCGGGATAATGTTCGTACGGCTGATGCGCGGAAAGCATGTCGTTATAGGAAGTAATGATCGCGATATTGTTACGCAGCATGCTTTTCAGCGAGGCCTTGTCATCCGGCTGGCAGGCAGCAAAACCATGCGCCAGGTTACCGCACGCCAGTTGTGAACGATGAACGGTAGTCGATTTCGCTTGTTCAATACGGGCAAGGTAGGCGGAACGCGTGTCGCGAGAACGTTCGACAATACGTTTTGTTACGCGTAACAAATTCGGATTCATAGAGGCTCCTAAAATTTATCTGTCAGAGCGTTGGATCAACAATGTGTTTCAGTTGGGTTAAAAACAGCTGAATCGCTTGTTAGCCGTAGCTCAGGGGCAAAATCGTTGCAGGCAGTGTAATAAAAAAAGCCCCGCGGGTGAATCCACGCGGAGCTTAAAAGTGCAAAAATTATTCTACAATCTGTGTTAGATCATGTTACCGGTAAAATAACACCTATGGGCTAGATGATATTTTACTCGAATTCGTTCCAGGAACGACCATCACGGGTAATCATGGCCACAGAGGCAACCGGTCCCCAGGTCCCGGCCTGATACGGCTTCGGTGCATCGTTGTCCATTGCCCAGGCTTCGGTAATAGAATCGACCCACTTCCATGCTTCTTCAACTTCATCTCGACGCACAAACAGCGCCTGAATGCCGCGCATCGTTTCAAGCAGCAGGCGCTCATAAGCGTCGGCCAGATGCGTTTGGTTGAAGGTTTCGGAGTAGCTCAGATCAAGTTTGGTAATTTGCAGGTTATGCTTGTGATCCAGCCCCGGCACTTTGTTCAGTACCTGGATATCGACACCTTCATCAGGCTGCAAACGGATAGTCAGCTTGTTCTGCGGCAGGTCCTGCCAGGATTCTCTGAACAGGTTCAGCTCAGGCGTTTTGAAGTAAACCACCACTTCAGAGCACTTGGTCGGTAAACGTTTACCGGTACGCAGATAGAACGGTACGCCCGCCCAGCGCCAGTTATCGATATCCACACGGATCGCCACAAACGTTTCCGTGTTGCTGCTCTTGTTCGCGCCTTCTTCTTCCAGGTATCCCGGAACTTTTTTGCCCTGGGCAAAACCGGCGGTGTACTGACCACGAACTGTCTTTTCACGTACGTTCGAACGATCGATACGACGCAGTGATTTCAGTACTTTCACTTTTTCATCACGGATGCTGTCGGCGCTCAGATCGGACGGCGGAGACATCGCGATCATGCACAGGATCTGCAGCAGGTGGTTCTGGATCATGTCGCGCATTTGACCGGCCTGGTCAAAGTAGCCCCAGCGCCCTTCAATGCCCACTTCTTCCGCCACGGTAATTTCTACGTGGTCGATAGTGCGGTTATCCCAGTTATTCACAAACAGGGAATTGGCAAAACGCAGTGCCAACAGGTTCAGTACCGTCTCTTTGCCGAGATAGTGGTCGATGCGGTAAACCTGGCACTCTTCGAAATACTCGCCAACCTGATCGTTGATTTCACGGGATGTTGCCAGTGATGTACCCAGCGGTTTTTCCATCACCACGCGGGCAGGCTTAGCATTCAGCTTTGCTTCACCCAGACCTTTGCAGATCGCGCCAAAGGTGCTCGGCGGCATTGCGAAATAGTTGATGGTGGTACGCGATTTTTGATCCAGCATTTTGCCCAGACGCTTAAACGCGGCGGTGTCGTTGACGTCCAGGTTACAAAACTCAAGACGACCGCTGAGGGTTTCCCACAAACTTTCATCAATTTTTTCTTTCATGAAGGTTTCGAGCGCTTCGCGCACAACCTTGGTATAGGCTGCTTTGTCCCAGTCGGCACGCCCAACCCCAATGATGCGGGTATCCGGGTTAATCTGGCCGGCCTTTTCCAGTTGATACAGGGAAGGCAGCAATTTCCGTCGCGCCAGGTCGCCCTTCGCGCCGAAAATGACCAGATCACATGCCTGGGCTGTTTGCGTTACCGCCATGTCATTCTCCTCAATTAAGTGCCTGGTGCTTTTGCCAGACACTGGTTGTAATTTTATTACAGTGCACTGTACTGCTTTTACGTGAATCCGGAAACCGTAAACGCTTATCCAGCCGTGCTGTTACCGCGAACAGCCGCTTTATTGGCGTATAACCCATCAAAATGGATAAAAAAGTCGTCTTTTTCGTACCCATGAAGAAGTATGAAAATCCGACTCCGATCATGTAATGAAAAAAAACAACAACTATTTTGTCCATTTTGCCCCGTTGCTGCACTAGCAGGGGTACTATCTACCAGAGTTACCACTCGATTTCCCCTTATCGTTGAAATCGTTTTTGCCCATGACCCATGAGCCTACCTACATCATGAATATGCTGGAAAAAATCCAGTTAAAACTGGAACATTTGAGCAAGTCAGAGCGTAAAGTCGCCGACATTATTCTTGCCTCTCCCGAGCAGGCAATTCACTCAAGCATCGCTGCGCTTGCTGTAGAAGCCAACGTCAGCGAACCGACGGTGAACCGTTTCTGTCGTAGCATGGATACGCGTGGCTTCCCTGATTTTAAACTGCATCTGGCACAAAGTCTGGCAAATGGTACCCCTTATGTTAATCGCAATGTGGATGAGGATGACAGCGTAGAATCTTATACGGGGAAAATCTTCGAATCGGCGATGGCAAGCCTTGACCACGTTCGTCAGTCGCTGGATAACGCGGCGGTAAACCGGGCGGTAGATTTGTTAACCCAGGCAAAGAAAATCGCCTTCTTTGGTTTAGGTTCTTCCGCCGCGGTAGCGCACGACGCGATGAACAAATTTTTCCGCTTTAACGTACCGGTAATCTATTCCGACGACATTGTCCTGCAACGTATGAGTTGTATGAATTGTAGCGACGACGACGTCATTGTGCTTATTTCTCATACTGGAAGAACCAAAAGTCTGGTTGAACTGGCGCAGTTAGCAAGGGAAAACGACGCTATGGTTATCGCCCTCACCTCTCCCGGCACGCCACTGGCGCGTGAAGCCACGCTGGCTATTACCCTCGATGTACCGGAAGATACTGACATTTATATGCCCATGGTCTCTCGACTTGCTCAACTGACCGTGATAGATGTGCTGGCTACAGGATTTACTTTGCGCCGAGGGGCAAAATTTAGAGATAACTTGAAGCGTGTCAAGGAAGCGCTCAAGGAATCGCGTTTTGATAAAGAATTACTCATCAAGAGTGATGACCGCTAAAAGCAATAACAATGTTCTACCCTTTTATCATCCGGGTCGTTCATTTTACCGTTAATATTTGAGAACGGCCGGATTAATGTTCACGCAACACCTAGTTGTTTCAGTCAACGGAGTATTACATGTCCAGAAGGCTTCGCAGAACCAAAATCGTTACCACGTTAGGCCCGGCAACTGACCGCGATAACAACCTTGAGAAGATTATCGCCGCGGGTGCGAACGTTGTACGTATGAACTTTTCCCACGGCTCTCCAGAAGATCACAAACTGCGGGCGGATAAGGTCCGTGAAATTGCCGCAAAACTGGGACGTCATGTAGCTATTTTGGGTGACCTGCAGGGACCTAAAATCCGCGTATCTACCTTTAAAGAAGGTAAAGTTTTTCTTAATGTTGGCGACAAGTTCCTGTTAGACGCCAACCTCGGTAAAGGCGAAGGCGACAAAGAAAAAGTCGGCATTGATTATAAGGGACTGCCTGCAGACGTCGTGCCTGGCGACATCCTGCTGCTCGACGACGGTCGCGTACAGCTTAAAGTGCTGGAAGTTCAGGGCATGAAAGTCTTCACCGAAGTCACTGTCGGTGGCCCGCTGTCCAATAACAAGGGCATCAACAAACTGGGCGGCGGTCTCTCTGCTGAAGCCCTGACCGAAAAAGACAAAGCCGACATCATTACCGCTGCGCAAATCAGCGTTGACTATTTGGCTGTCTCCTTCCCGCGCTGCGGCGAAGATCTAAACTATGCCCGCCGTCTGGCGCGCGACGCCGGTTGCGATGCGAAAATTGTCGCCAAGGTAGAACGTGCAGAAGCCGTCTGCGACCAGAATGCGATGGATGACATCATCCTGGCTTCTGACGTAGTGATGGTAGCCCGTGGCGACCTGGGTGTTGAAATCGGTGACCCTGAGCTGGTAGGTATTCAGAAAGCGTTGATTCGCCGTGCGCGTCAGCTGAACCGTGCGGTCATCACCGCCACACAGATGATGGAGTCGATGATCACCAACCCAATGCCGACTCGTGCGGAAGTGATGGACGTGGCTAACGCCGTCCTCGACGGCACCGATGCCGTAATGCTCTCTGCCGAAACAGCAGCAGGTCAGTACCCGGCGGAAACCGTCGCGGCAATGGCGCGCGTTTGCCTGGGTGCAGAGAAGATCCCAAGCATCAACGTCTCTAAACACCGCCTTGACGTGCAGTTTGATAACGTTGAAGAAGCGATTGCGATGTCAGCGATGTACGCTGCTAACCACCTGAAAGGGGTCACCGCTATCATCGCTATGACGGAGTCTGGTCGTACTGCGCTGATGACTTCTCGTATCAGTTCCGGTCTGCCAATTTTCGCGATGTCTCGTCATGAACGTACGTTGAATCTGACCTCTCTGTATCGCGGTGTCACCCCGGTTCACTTTGACAGCGAAACAGATGGCGTCGTTGCCGCCAATGAAGCAGTGAACCTGCTGCGCGATAAAGGCTATCTGGTTTCCGGCGATCTGGTGATCGTGACACAGGGCGATGTGATGAGCACCATTGGCTCAACTAACACCACGCGTATCCTGACCGTCGAGTAACACCAGAGTTTGATGTAAAAAAGCCTCTCGTTTGAGAGGCTTTTTTTTATTTCTTCGGATAGAGATCTTTGCGCTTATAGGGCTCAATCTCGCCGGGTTTACGCGTCTTAAGCAGTTTCAGTATCCAGGTGTATTGTTCGACATGAGGCGTGACAAAAATCTCCACCTCTTCGTTCATTCGTCTGGCAATGGTGTGGTCATCCGCTGTGAGGATGTCATCCATCGGAGGACGGACCTTAATCGTCAGGCGGTGAGTTTTACCGTCATACACCGGAAACAGCGGCACTACACGCGCGTGGCAGACCTTCATCAAGCGACCAATTGCCGGTAACGTTGCTTTATAGGTAGCAAAAAAATCGACAAACTCGCTGTGCTCTGGCCCATGGTCCTGATCCGGCAGGTAGTATCCCCAATATCCCTGACGTACAGACTGAATAAACGGTTTGATGCCATCATTACGCGCATGTAATCGACCTCCGAAACGACGGCGTACCGTGTTCCAGACGTAATCAAATACCGGGTTTCCCTGATTGTGGAACATTGCTGCCATTTTCTGTCCCTGGGAAGCCATCAGCATCGCCGGGATATCTACGCCCCAGCCATGAGGAACGAGAAAAATCACTTTTTCATCGTTGCGGCGCATCTCTTCGATGATTTCAAGGCCCTGCCAGTCAACCCGATTCTGAATTTTCTCCGGCCCGCGCAGGGCGAGTTCCGCCATCATGACCATCGCCTGAGGGGCGGTCGCGAACATCTCATCGACAATGGCTTCGCGCTCAGCTTCGCTGCGTTCAGGAAAACAAAGGGATAAATTGATCAGCGCTCTGCGACGTGAGCTTTTTCCCAAGCGTCCAACCATCCGTCCGAGCTTTGCCAGAATAGGATCGCGAAATGACGCTGGCGTTAACGCAATCCCAGCTATCGCCGCTACACCCAGCCAGGTGCCCCAGTAGCGCGGATGGCGAAATGATTTATCAAACTCAGGGATATACTCAATATTCTTTTTTTTCGTTTCCATGCTCTTCCAGTGTCTGGTGCCGCGAAAAGTAAATCTGCTGATAGTGTAGCGGCGCACCGTGCGCCGTACAAAATAAAAAAGCCGGCACGCATCGCGTACCGGCTTTATCAGTGTGCTAATTAATCAAAACGTAGCTGAGGCATAACTTCTTTCACCTGCGCCAGATAATCGGTGCGATCCGAGCCGGTCAGACCTTCTGTACGCGGCAGTTTCGCCGTCAGAGGGTTCACGGCCTGCTGGTTGATCCACACTTCGTAGTGCAGATGCGGACCTGTTGAACGCCCGGTGTTACCTGACAGCGCGATACGATCGCCACGTTTCACTTTTTGACCTGGTTTCACCAACAGCTTACGCAGGTGCATATAACGGGTGGTGTAGGTGCGACCATGACGAACCGCAACATAGTATCCGGCAGCGCCGCTACGCTTCGCTACAACCACTTCACCATCGCCTACCGACAGTACCGGCGTCCCCTGCGGCATCGCAAAGTCGACACCTTTGTGCGGCGCTACGCGTCCAGTCACCGGATTCAGGCGACGCGGGTTAAAGTTCGAGGAGATGCGGAACTGTTTCGCCGTCGGGAAACGCATGAAGCCTTTCGCCAGCCCGGTACCGTTACGGTCATAGAACTTACCGTCTTCAGCACGGATGGCGTAATAGTCTTTGCCTTCAGAACGTAAACGCACGCCCAGCAGCTGGCTTTGCTCGCGCTTACCGTCCAGCATTTCGCGAGACATCAGCACTGAGAACTCATCGCCTTTTTTCAGTTTGCGGAAATCCATCTGCCACTGCATGGCCTTAATCACCGCGCTGATTTCAGAGCTGGTCAGTCCGGCCTCTTTGGCGCTGGCGACGAAGCTTCCGCCCACCGTGCCTTTGATACGGCTGTTAACCCAATCGCCCTGCTGCATTTCGCTGCTCATTTTGAAACCTGTCGCAGTGCGATCGTAAGTGCGGGTTTCACGGCGGGACACTTCCCAGGTCAGACGCTGCAGGTCACCTTCCGCGCTTAAGGTCCAGGATAACTGCTGACCAATTTTCAGATTGCGCAGTTCTTTATCGGAAGCAGCGAGCTGACTGATGTCGCCCATATCGATGCCGTACTGATTCAGAATACTGCTCAGTGTATCGCCTGTGGAGACGACATACTCATGCACGCCGGCTTCACCAGACGTTTTGTCATCCAGTTCATCCTGCGGAATGGCTTCGTCTTCCTGCGCGGCCTGATCGATAGGTTCACTGGCCTCAGGCAACAGTGAACGAATTTCGCTTTTTTCCAGCTCGATAGTTTTAACGATGGGTGCTGAATCGGGATGGTAAACATAAGGCCGCCAGACGGCGACGGCCAATGTCAGTACGGTAAGCGACCCCAGCATAACGCGATGGGGTCGCGGCAGATTATTAAATGCCAGAGCGACAGAGCGGGCTATCTGTTGCACGTATTCACTTCCTCATTAATCTCCTTTCAGGCAGCTCGCATACTGGTTGGCTAATTGGTTCAAAAACGCTGAATAGCTTGTTTTACCCAGTTTGATATTCGTTCCGAGCGGATCCAACGTTCCCATTCGAACGGATGTCCCTCTCGCGACGGCTTCAACGACCGCTGGCCTGAACTGTGGCTCAGCAAAAACGCAGGTTGCTTTTTGCTCAACCAACTGTGTTCTTATTTCATGTAAACGCTGCGCACCAGGTTGAATCTCAGGGTTCACGGTAAAGTGACCAAGCGGTGTTAGTCCGTAGTGTTTCTCGTAGTAGCCATAGGCGTCATGAAAAACGAAATAACCTTTTCCCTTGAGCGGTGCGAGCTCGTTACCTACCTGCTTATCGGTTGCGGCTAATTGTGCCTCAAAATCCTTCAGGTTGGCGTCAAGTTTGGCTCGACTTTGCGGCATAAGTTCCACTAATTTTTCATGGATTGCAACCGCTGAGGCCCGCGCTATCTCTGGGGAAAGCCAAAGATGCATGTTGTAATCGCCATGATGGTGATGCTCGTCACTTTTTTCACTGCCAGCATCATTGTGTCCATGATCGTCATCGTCGTCATCAGCACCTTTCATGAGTAACGGTTTCACGTCATTGAGCTGCGCAATCGTTACCTGTTTCGCGTTAGGAATATTCTTGACTGACTTTTCCATAAACGCTTCCATCTCAGGTCCAATCCAAACAACTAAGTCCGCGCCCTGTAAGCGTTTTACGTCTGATGGACGCAGTGAATAGTCATGTTCGGAAGCTCCGTCAGGCAGGAGAACCTCAGTGTTTGTTACCCCGTCTGCAATGGCTGAAGCAATAAACCCCAGCGGCTTGAGTGAGGCCACCACAGCGGCATTTGCTGCCTGTGTTGCACTACCCCAAAGAGCAGCGGATAATGCTGCGAAAAGAAGCGTATTTTTATGTAACATAATGCGACCAATCATCGTAATGAATGTAAGAAATGTGATATTATAACATTCTATAACTTCTGCAAGACTAAAATTGATATGACGACTTTGGTTTCACTGGAAAATGTCTCGGTCTCTTATGGTCAACGCCGCGTCCTGTCTGACGTATCGCTTGAACTTCGACCCGGTAAAATTTTAACGCTTCTCGGCCCAAATGGTGCCGGGAAGTCTACGCTGGTGCGCGTTGTATTAGGGCTGGTAGCGGCTGATGAGGGAGTAATCAAGCGTAATGGTCAATTGCGGATTGGCTATGTACCGCAAAAACTGTACCTCGATACTACGCTGCCACTGACGGTAAGTCGGTTTATGCGCTTACGTCCCGGCACCAAAAAAGAGGATATCCTTCCGGCACTGAAGCGCGTTCAGGCCGGGCATCTGATGGATGCGCCGATGCAAAAGCTCTCTGGCGGGGAAACGCAACGCGTCCTGTTGGCCCGTGCTTTATTGAATAAACCTCAGCTACTGGTGCTCGATGAACCAACCCAGGGCGTGGATGTCAATGGGCAGGTCGCACTGTACGACCTTATCGACCAGTTGCGACGTGAACTGGATTGCGCCGTACTGATGGTTTCCCATGACCTGCATCTGGTGATGGCCAAAACCGATGAGGTACTGTGCCTGAACCATCATATTTGCTGTTCCGGTGCGCCGGAAGTGGTTTCTATGCACCCGGAATTCATCTCAATGTTCGGGCAACGCGGCGCCGAACAACTCGGAATTTACCGTCATAATCACAATCACCGCCACGATTTACAGGGTCGTATCGTCTTACGCCGGGGAAATGGTCACTCATGATTGAATTGTTATTACCCGGCTGGTTAGCTGGGATCATGCTGGCCTGTGCCGCTGGCCCACTCGGCTCGTTTGTAGTCTGGCGTCGAATGTCTTATTTCGGTGATACGCTGGCCCACGCTTCGCTGCTGGGGGTCGCCTTTGGCCTGCTGCTGGATGTAAACCCTTTCTATGCGGTTATCGCCGTCACCCTTTTGCTGGCTGGCGGTCTGGTATGGCTGGAGAAGCGCCCTCACCTTGCGATCGATACCTTGCTGGGTATTATGGCGCACAGCGCATTGTCATTAGGGCTGGTTGTTGTCAGCCTGATGTCCAACATCCGTGTAGATCTGATGGCTTACCTGTTTGGTGATTTGCTCGCCGTGACGCCAGAAGATCTTATCTCCATCGCCATCGGCGTGGTTATTGTTCTGGCGATTCTGTTCTGGCAGTGGCGTAACCTGCTGTCGATGACCATCAGTCCGGATCTGGCATTTGTCGATGGCGTGAAGCTGCAACGCGTGAAGCTGCTGCTGATGCTGGTTACGGCGTTAACGATTGGCGTGGCGATGAAGTTTGTCGGGGCGCTTATTATCACCTCACTGCTTATCATCCCTGCGGCGACCGCCCGTCGCTTTGCCCGTACGCCGGAGCAGATGGCTGGGGTTGCCGTTGGAGTGGGAATGATAGCGGTTACAGGCGGGCTGACCTTCTCGGCCTTCTATGACACCCCGGCAGGTCCTTCCGTGGTGCTGTGCGCCGCGCTGCTGTTTATTTTCAGCATGATGAAAAAGCAAGCGAGCTAAGCATGCGTTGCCCGGTGGCGCTGCGCTTACCGGGCCTACAAAATCGCCCAGGCCTGATGAGCGTCGCGACATCAGGCATTAAGGCATCTGTGGCGGTGTAATGCCAAAATGGTTCCAGGCGCGCACGGTTGCCATACGTCCACGCGGCGTACGTTGTAGAAAACCTTGCTGAATCAGATACGGCTCCAGCACGTCCTCAATGGTTTCACGCTCTTCCCCAATCGCCGCTGCCAGGTTATCCAGTCCTACCGGCCCGCCAAAGAATTTATCGATAACCGCCAGCAGCAGCTTACGGTCCATATAATCGAATCCTTCCGCATCCACATTGAGCATATCCAGCGCCTGGGCGGCAATATCAGCCGAAATCGTGCCGTCATGCTTCACTTCAGCGAAATCGCGTACCCGGCGTAATAAACGGTTGGCGATACGCGGCGTACCGCGGGCGCGGCGTGCCACTTCCAGCGCGCCTTCATCGCTCATTTCCAGGCCCATAAAGCGTGCGCTACGCCCAACAATGTGCTGCAGGTCAGCCACCTGATAGAACTCCAGGCGCTGCACAATACCAAAACGGTCACGCAGCGGAGAGGTTAACGACCCGGCGCGCGTCGTCGCCCCGATTAGCGTGAACGGCGGCAGATCGATCTTAATCGAACGGGCAGCCGGCCCTTCACCAATCATGATATCCAGCTGATAATCTTCCATCGCCGGATACAGCACCTCTTCCACCACCGGTGACAGACGATGAATTTCATCGATAAACAGCACATCGTGGGGTTCAAGGTTGGTAAGCATTGCCGCCAGATCACCCGCTTTTTCCAGTACCGGACCAGACGTGGTGCGCAGATTAACGCCCATTTCATTGGCGACAATATTGGCAAGCGTAGTTTTACCAAGACCAGGAGGACCGAAAATCAGCAGGTGATCGAGAGCATCACCGCGCAGCTTCGCCGCCTGGATAAAAATCTCCATTTGCGAACGAACCTGAGGCTGGCCAATATACTCTTCCAGCAATTTTGGGCGAATCGCACGATCCACCAGATCTTCAGGGGTAGTGCTGACAGCCGAAATCAGGCGATCTGCTTCAATCATCCGTTACCTCACAACGCCGCGCGAAGCGCTTCACGAATCAGGGTTTCACTGCTGGCATCAGGGCGGGCAATTTTGCTCACCATGCGGCTGGCTTCCTGTGGTTTATAGCCCAACGCCACCAGCGCAGCAACCGCTTCCTGCTCGGCGTCGTCCGTTGTCGGGCTTGCCGGAGACGTCAGGACCAGATCCGCTGCTGGTGTAAAGAGATCACCATGCAAACCTTTAAAGCGGTCTTTCATTTCTACAATCAGGCGTTCTGCGGTTTTCTTACCAATACCCGGTAATTTCACCAGCGCGCCCAGCTCTTCGCGCTCTACGGCATTAACGAACTGCTGAGCAGACATACCGGAGAGGATCGCCAGCGCCAGCTTCGGCCCCACGCCATTGGTTTTGATTAACTCTTTAAACAGCGTGCGCTCTTGCTTGTTGTTAAAGCCATACAATAGCTGAGCATCTTCTCGCACCACAAAATGGGTGAAAATAATCGCTTCTTGCCCGGCTTCCGGCAACTCGTAGAAACAGGTCATCGGCATATGCACTTCATAGCCTACCCCGCCCGTTTCCAGAAGGACCAACGGGGGTTGTTTTTCAATAATGATGCCTCTGAGTCTGCCTATCACGTGACGCTCCTGCGTTAAGGGCTAAAAGGTAATGCGCTATCATAAAAAAAGGCTGGATAGATATCCAGATGAAAATGGGTTATTCAACGTTTCCCTTTGACCGTCCCCCGCCCCTAACGAAATACACGGTACACTCGTTAATGACTTTTTTACCTCCTACACGGATAACTTTCTGCCACTGTTCTGTAGTGCAAATTCGGTAGCCTCTATTGATAAATCTCAGTGCTTCTTCGCGATCCTCCGTCTCCAGTAACAGTTGGTGACGGCGATTAATAATACGCCAGGTCATCAGTACCGGCAGGTTAGGGAAGGTGCGAATAAGCAGGTCATTTCTTCCCAAGCTGACTCGCTGATTAAAATTTCGCGGATCTGGGCCGATTTTTTTCCCGCAAACACATCGAATCAGCCTATTTAGGCTATTTTTTCCACCATTTCTGGCGTTATTTCCGGTTTTTACTGAGATCTCTCCCACTGACGTATCATTTGGTCCACCCGAAACAGGTTGGCCAGGGTGAATAACATCGCCAGTTGGTTATCGTTTTTCAGCAGCCCTTTGTATCTGGCTTTCACGAAGCCGAACTGCCGCTTGATGATGCGAAACGGGTGCTCCACCCTGGCACGGATGCTGGCTTTCATGTATTCGATGTTGATGGCCGTTTTGTTCTTGCGCGGATGCTGCTTCAAGGTTTTTACCCTGCCGGGACGCTCGGCGATCAGCCAGTCCACATCCACCTCGGCCAGCTCCTCGCGCTGTGGCGCTCCTTGGTAGCCGGCATCGGCTGAGACAAATTGCTCCTCTCCATGAAGCAGATTACCCAGCTGATTGAGGTCATGCTCGTTGGCCGCGGTGGTGACTAGGCTGTGGGTCAGGCCACTCTTGGCATCGACACCAATGTGGGCCTTCATGCCAAAGTGCCACTGATTGCCTTTCTTGGTCTGATGCATCTCCGGATCGCGTTGCTGCTCTTTGTTCTTGGTAGAGCTGGGTGCCTCAATGATGGTGGCATCCACCAAAGTGCCTTGGGTCATCATGACGCCTGCTTCGGCCAGCCAGCGATTGATGGTCTTGAACAATTGACGGGCCAGTTGATGCTGCTCGAGCAGGTGGCGGAAATTCATGATGGTGGTGCGATCCGGCAGGGCGCTATCCAGGGATAATCGGGCAAACAGGCGCATGGAGGCGATTTCGTACAGGGCATCTTCCATGGCACCGTCGCTCAGGTTGTACCAATGCTGCATGCAGTGAATACGCAGCATGGTCTCCAGCGGATAGGGCCGTCGGCCATTGCCCGCCTTGGGATAAAACGGCTCGATGACAGCGGTCATATTCTGCCATGGCAGAATCTGCTCCATGCGGGAGAGGAAAATCTCTTTTCGGGTCTGACGGCGCTTAGTGCTGAATTCACTATCGGCGAAGGTGAGTTGATGGCTCATGATGTCCCTCTGGGATGCGCTCCGGATGAATATGATGATCTCATATCAGGAACTTGTTCGCACCTTCCTTAGGATACCGTTTATAGTAGAGAAGGAGCGTTAGACTCATAAAAGCGACTATTGACCAGAGAGCAATTAAATAAGGTTTAAGGCTGGTATTGAAAAAGAGGTGATGGCAGAGTTTAGCTATGCGTGGGTCGTTCTGCACATATTGCACGCACATTGCGTTTGATGGCGACTTAAGCTCCCTGGTGGCATGAAAAATGTAAGATTTCTCTCCTTGCCAATATGTAATGTCGTACGAATATAGGCCCGCACAAGTATCTCGCCGCGAGAGACAATCACCATCCATCTTACGCGCAATAGTACTAACGTAGCGAATCGCGGAGACGGTTCCGGTAACGCGAATGCTATTGCGATAGTCGTCATAATCCGTGAGCAAAACATATGCACTGAAAATAAAGAGCGCGCCCCACAATGTACGCTTTATTATCGTGACGTTGCGCATCTTCGCTCCCAATTCCGCATCCAACCACAGCGACGTCCCACACTGAGCGTCGATAAAATCACACACATACACTGTCATGATAAATAATAAAAATCACGCAAATTATAGATTCATTGAATGTCCTGTTTCATACACCTCAGATTAGTTGAACATCTAAAAGATAATCGCCATTCTCTTATAAACTATTTACTTAAATAGTTTCAAAACAGCATCCATCCACCAAATTATTCACGGAATGAATATGCACTTCAAAAGCATCATTTTTTATTCTTTATTAGCAACCCCCATGCTGGCTTCAGCAAATAGCATTACAGAATCCCAGGAACGAATGGTCATTGAACAACAGGCCATCGCTTATACGGTCAGCGGAGACTGGGCCAAATTAGACGCAATGATTCAGGAATATAATACCGGATTTCCAACCACCAGCGGCGGAACTCATAAACTGGTTCTAGCCTGGGGTGGAATCTATGGCCTTTACGCAGGCGATGTTTCCGGTAAAAGTATCGATGATGTTGCGACTCAGTGGCTTAAGGCTCGGCCAAACTCTACCGGGGCGAGAATGTTGCAAGCCATGGTATTTGATGTCAAAGCCGTCGGTTTGCGTGGAGAAGGCGCCGCCAGTTCGGTAGATCCCGATGTCTGGCCTAAATACAAAAAACTCATGGTCGAGGAAAAAGAATTCCTGCTGAAAAATAAAGATATTGCCGATAAGGACGCAACCTGGTATCAGGAAATGGAAATGGTTGCTCGTAATCTTGACGATAAAGAGCTGCTCTACAGTACCCTGCAGGAAGGGAGCAAAAAATTCCCTACATATCAGAACATTTATTTACAGGCAATGGAAGGTCGTTTACCTAAATGGGGTGGTTCAGCCGAAGAGGTCGAGAAAATCGCACGTATGGCGGCGGAGAACAACAAAAATCAGTCAGGTTTATCTTATTACTCCTATATCTGGTTCAATGCGATCTCTTTCCAACCAGAATTTATGACCTTATTAAATAAACATGAGGTTATTTCATGGGACAATATGCGACAAGGCTGGGAAGATCGCTATCAACAATATCCATCGACCAGGACACTCAATAATATCCTTGCAACTGCCTGTATTGCGCGTGATAAAGACGTGTTCCTGAAGGCCGACAAGATGATTCAAGGGCAAACAGAACCAGATGTCTGGCCACAAGGGGTAGAGTATCGGAATTGTCAGGCATCCTTCCGCTAACCGTGGGTAGTAATGATAGAATATGGTAGCCTCAGCGGTTAAACGCTGGGGCGCTTTCACGCTGTTATTACACAGTTGCTCTTTCGTGACGTCCCCTATCCATCAATAAATTGACACGGAAAATTAATAGGCGATTAAATACTCATCTGAAATATTCATTCAGAACACTATCTGGTCACTTTTTCAATTTAATGTTACTTATGCACCAAGTTGGAAGAAGGAAATTATTTCAGACAATAATAATGGAGTGAATCATGGAAAAAAACTATACAGCCAACTATGAGACTGGAGATATTGTCTTTACCTGTATAGGCGCTGCCCTCTTCGGCCAAATATCAGCGGCATCACAAAACTGGTGCAACCACGTTGGGATTATTATCGGTCATAATGGCGAAGACTACCTGGTTGCTGAAAGCCGGATCCCGCTGTCAACCGTCACCACGCTCTCACTATTTATTCAGCGCTCTGCTGAACAACGCTACGCCGTTCGTCGCCTGCGCGACGGCCTGACGGTCAAGCAGAAGCTCGCCATCATGGAGCAAGTTCCTGCCAGGTTGAATAAATTTTATCACACCGGATTTAAATACGAGTCATCCCGCCAGTTTTGTTCAAAATTTGTATTTGATATCTATAAGGATGCGTTGGATATTTCAGTGGGTGATATCGAAACTTTCCAAAACTTATTTCAGAGAAACCCACAAGCGAAGTTAACGTTCTGGAAATTCTGGTTTATGGGGGCAATTCCGTGGGACAGGAAAACGGTTACCCCTGCCAGCTTATGGCTGCATCCTAATTTAGAATTGATTACCGCGCAGGGAATCGAAACGTCCCAACCTGAGCGGCTGAGACGTTGTAATTTAACGTAACCGACCTCGCGCCAGATTCAGCCTCGACTCGCTCATTTGCATGGCGTTCTGACTGACATGGCAGTGGGTAATGGCAATCGCTAGTGCATCCGCGGCATCTGCTTGCGGATTCGCCGGGAGTTTTAGCAGCGTGCGTACCATATGCTGGACCTGGCTTTTTTCCGCGCTACCGATCCCCACCACGGTCTGTTTTACCTGGCGGGCCGCGTATTCAAAGACCGGTAGATCCTGATTGGTCGCCGCAACGATTGCCACGCCGCGAGCCTGTCCCAGCTTTAGCGCCGAGTCGGCGTTCTTCGCCATAAAAACCTGCTCAATGGCAAAATAGTCCGGCTGAAACTGGGTGATGATTTCCGTCACGCCCGCGTAAATCAACTTCAGACGTGACGGGAGATCGTCGACTTTGGTGCGAATGCAGCCGCTGCCGAGGTAGGTCAGTTGCCTGCCGACCTGACGAATAACGCCATAACCGGTGATGCGAGACCCCGGGTCAATGCCGAGAATAATAGACATCACGCATCTCCTGTTATTTTATGGCTTAACCACATCATTCTAAGGTGGCAGCAACCTCATCGGAGATTTCACCGTTGTGGTAAACTTCCTGCACGTCGTCGCAGTCTTCCAGCATATCGATCAGACGCATCAGCTTCGGCGCTGTTTCTGCATCCATATCCGCTTTGGTGGATGGGATCATAGACACTTCAGCTGCGTCCGCTTTCAGACCAGCCGCTTCCAGCGCGTCACGCACTTTGCCCATCTCTTCCCACGCGGTGTAAACGTCAATTGCGCCGTCGTCGAAGGTCACAACGTCTTCAGCACCTGCTTCCAGCGCCGCTTCCATGATGGCGTCTTCGTCGCCCTGTTCAAAGGAGATCACGCCTTTTTTGCTGAACAGGTAAGCCACGGAACCGTCGGTACCGAGGTTACCACCCGTTTTCGTGAACGCGTGACGCACTTCCGCAACGGTACGGTTACGGTTGTCAGACAGACATTCAATCATAACGGCTGTACCGCCAGGACCGTAACCTTCATAGATGATGGTTTCCATGTTGGAATCTTCATCACCACCCACACCGCGCGCGATTGCACGGTTCAGGGTGTCACGGGTCATGTTGTTAGCCAGCGCTTTATCAACCGCTGCACGCAGACGAGGGTTAGCATCCGGATCGCCGCCGCCCAGTTTAGCCGCCGTCACCAGCTCACGAATTATTTTGGTGAAAATTTTACCGCGTTTAGCATCCTGCGCTGCTTTACGGTGTCTGGTGTTGGCCCATTTACTATGACCTGCCATAAATAATATCTCCAAAAAGCGCGCCTTTTCAGGCGACGTTAATTACAAACTCTTCAATCGCCTGCCGGTTACTCCACGACTTGGTTAATTGGGCGGCTTCAACCGCATTAACCCAACGATAGGTCAGATGTTCGGTGAACACGATCTCTCGTTCTGAGGGAAGTGCCAGGCAAAACCAGGATTCAGTATTACGTTCAATTCCCGGTGCATAGCGATGACGTAAATGGCTAAAAATCTCAAACTCCACCGTGCGCTGACAGTCAATTAAGGTCAGTTGCTCAGATGCAACATCAATGGCGACCTCTTCCTTTACTTCGCGCATAGCGGCTTGCGACGCGGTTTCACCTTCTTCAAGGCTGCCGGTGACCGACTGCCAGAAATCAGGATCGTCGCGTCGCTGTAACATCAGCACTCTCCCGGTGTCCTTTGCATAAATCACGACTAACACCGAGACAGGCTGTTTATATGTCATATCAGTTATTCTCGGCCTTCTTAACAACCTGAATGCTCAGTTCCGCCAGCGCAGCTGCGTTGGCAAAGCTTGGCGCTTCAGTCATCAGACACGCTGCAGCCGTGGTTTTCGGGAAAGCAATAACGTCACGAATGTTGTCAGTACCGGTCAACAGCATAGTCAGACGGTCCAGACCAAACGCCAGGCCCGCATGCGGCGGTGTACCATATTTTAGCGCATCCAGCAGGAAGCCGAATTTCTCACGCTGTTCTTGCTCATTAATGCCCAGAATACCGAATACGGTTTGCTGCATGTCGCCGTTGTGAATACGCACGGAACCGCCGCCTACTTCGTAGCCGTTGATGACCATATCGTACGCGTTGGCAACCGCGTCTTCCGGCGCAGCTTTCAGCTCAGCGGCCGTCATATCTTTCGGCGCGGTGAACGGGTGGTGCATTGCGGTCAGCCCGCCTTCACCATCGTCTTCGAACATTGGGAAGTCGATAACCCACAGCGGCGCCCATTTGGCTTCGTCGGTGATGTTCAGGTCTTTACCCAGTTTCAGACGCAGCGCGCCCATCGCGTCGGCAACTACTTTCTTGTTGTCGGCACCGAAGAAAATCATGTCGCCGTCTTGCGCACCGGTACGTGCCAGAATCGCTTCCACAATTTCTGCGTTCAGGAACTTAGCAACTGGGCTGGTAATACCTTCCAGACCTTTCGCACGTTCGGTGACTTTGATGTAAGCCAGGCCTTTCGCGCCGTAAATCTTGATAAAGTTACCGTAATCGTCGATCTGCTTACGGCTCAGCGCAGCACCGCCCGGTACACGCAGAGCAGCTACGCGGCCTTTCGCATCGTTTGCCGGACCAGAGAACACTGCGAACTCAACGTCTTTCACCAGATCGGCAACGTCAACCAGCTCCATCGGGTTACGCAGGTCTGGTTTATCGGAACCGTAACGACGCTCAGCTTCAGCAAAGGTCATGATCGGGAAATCACCCAGATCGACACCTTTCACTTCCAGCCACAGATTACGCACCAGCGCTTCCATCACTTCACGCACCTGCGGTGCGGTCATGAAGGAAGTCTCAACGTCGATCTGGGTAAATTCAGGCTGACGGTCAGCACGTAAGTCTTCATCACGGAAGCATTTAACGATCTGATAGTAGCGGTCAAAGCCAGACATCATCAGCAGCTGTTTAAACAACTGAGGTGATTGCGGCAGCGCGTAGAATTTACCTTTATGTACGCGAGAAGGTACCAGGTAATCGCGCGCGCCTTCCGGCGTCGCTTTGGTCAGCATCGGTGTTTCGATGTCGAGGAAGCCGTGGTCGTCCATAAAACGACGCACCAGACTGGTGATTTTGGCACGCGTTTTCAGGCGCTGCGCCATTTCAGGGCGACGCAGATCTAAATAGCGATACTTCAGTCGCGCTTCTTCGGTGTTGACGTGGTTAGAGTCCAACGGCAGCGAGTCTGAACGGTTGATGATGGTCAGATCGGAGGCCAGCACTTCAATTTCGCCCGTCGCCATATCGGCGTTGACGTTTTTCGCGTCACGCGCACGCACGGTGCCCGTAACCTGGATGCAGAACTCATTACGCAGTTCGGAGGCCAGCTTTAACGCGTCCGCACGGTCCGGATCGAAAAATACCTGCACGATACCTTCGCGGTCGCGCATATCGATAAAGATCAGGCTACCAAGATCACGACGACGGTTGACCCAACCACACAGAGTCACCTGCTGCCCCTCGTGGGACAGACGTAGCTGTCCGCAATATTCTGTACGCATGAGATATCCCTTAACTTTGCCGCAGGCGGATTGTCACCTGTCTCGCAGATGACGAAGTCGCAGCTTTAGCTGAATGTCACAACTGAATGAAAAAAGGCGGCTATTATACTGGAAATTCTGCCGCACGATAAGAGCCTACTGGGATAGACTCTCAGTCCTGTACTGACTGTACGCCTGTTTCCTGGACGGGCATTGCGTAATCTCACAAAAAATAACAAAAATTGTCGCCCCTTTCACACTGATTCGCGATTAAGGTGTAACGGAATTCTTTTATTACTGGAGTGACCATGCTGGAATTGAACGCTAAAACAACCGCCCTTGTCGTGATTGATTTACAGGAAGGGATCCTGCCTTTCGCTGGCGGCCCTCATACGGCACATGATGTGGTTACCCGCGCCGCGCAGTTGGCGGAAAAATTCCGTGCCCACGGTTCCCCGGTGGTAATGGTGCGCGTCGGTTGGTCTGACGATTACGCCGAAGCGCTGAAACAACCCGTAGATGCTCAGACTCCGGCAAAAGCGTTACCTGAAAACTGGTGGCATTACCCAGCTTCTCTGGGGAAATGCGCCAGCGATATCGAAGTGACTAAACGCCAGTGGGGAGCCTTCTATGGTACCGATCTGGAATTGCAGCTGCGTCGCCGGGGTATTGATACCATCGTCCTGTGCGGGATCTCGACGAACATTGGCGTTGAGTCGACGGCGCGAAATGCGTGGGAGCTGGGTTTCAGTCTTATCATTGCAGAGGATGCCTGTAGCGCCGCCAGTGCTGAGCAACACCAGGGCAGCATGACCCACATTTTCCCGCGCATTGCGCGCGTTCGCAGCGTGGAGGAGATTCTGCAAGCGCTATGATTTATATCGGTTTACCCCAGTGGTCGCATCCAAAATGGGTGCGTCTGGGGATCACCAGCCTTGAAGAGTATGCCCGCCACTTTAACTGCGTGGAGGGCAATACCACGCTGTATGCGCTGCCTAAATCCGATATTGTTGCCCGCTGGCAGGCACAGACCACCGATGCGTTTCGATTTTGTTTTAAATTTCCGGCGACCATTTCGCATCAGGCTGCGCTGCGTAATTGTGATGACCTGGTACAGGAATTTTTTACGCGCATGTCGCCGCTGGAATCGCGCATTGGACAATACTGGCTGCAATTACCCGCGACTTTTGGCCCACGCGATCTGCCTGCCCTGTGGCAGTTTCTCGATGAGCTCCCGAATGCCTTTACCTACGGTGTGGAAGTTCGCCACCCAGACTTTTTTGCCAAAGGCGAATCCGAGCAGCTATTTAATCGCGGTTTACACGAGCGTGGAGTAAACCGGGTGATTTTAGATAGACACGTTTAAATACACTACCTAAAGCGATACAATCTAGGTATCAGTTTTGAGGTGGTAAACAATGAAACGTGTCATTTCATACATTCGTTTCTCATCAGAGAAGCAAGCTAAAGGCGACTCACTCCGCAGACAGTCTAAGATGGTCACTGATTGGCTTAAGGCTCATCCTGAGTACTATCTGGATGAATCCCTTACTTTTCGTGATTTAGGCGTTAGCGGGTTCACTGGTAAACACTTACAAGGTGGCTTAGGTGACTTCTTAACCGCTATCGAGAAAGGGCTTGTTAAAGCTGGTGATACGCTCTTGATAGAATCCCTTGACCGTCTGTCACGTCAAGATGTAGACCAAGCAAGTGAGCTATTACGAAACATTCTCCGCTCTGGTGTAGATGTAGTCACCCTGTCCGATGGTGAACATTACACAAAGGAATCTCTTAAAGACCCGTTAGCCTTGATTAAAAGCATTCTGATAATGCAAAGAGCACATGAGGAATCATTACGTAAATCTGAACGTATCCAAGCTGCATGGGATGCAAAGAAGGAAGAGGCTAAAGCTGGTATCAAGATTTCTAAGCGTTGTCCTGCATGGCTCAAGCTTAATGATGACCGTAAAAGCTTCTCTGTAATCCCTGAGAAGGTAGAGACAGTAAAGAGATGCTTTCAGCTACGGCTAGAGGGTAAGTCTATCTGGGATATTGTCAGGACTCTTAATGCTGAAGGTCACCAAACACTAAACCAATATAAAGCGGGTTCATTTGGTCAAACTTCTGTACAAGACCTTTTGAAGAATCGTTCTGTAATTGGTTACTTCACCCCTAAAGGCTGTGAAGAGATTGCAGGTTATTACCCTTCTATTATTCCTGAGACTGATTTCTATAGGGTTCAGCAATTATCTTATAGTCGATATGGAAGGAAGCCTGTCTCTGAAAATCCTATGGCTGTGAACCTCTTCAAAGGTGTTATCCGTTGTTCTGAATGTGGTCATACTTTGATTATTAATGGATTTACTGAAAAACGTCATGGTATTTACCGTTGTCCCTGTAAGCAAGAAAACCGTTGTAATGCCAAGGGATTATCAAGAAAACAGACAGACGGAACATTACTTACTCTACTCTCTCGTATAGACCGTTTTGAACCAGAACAAATAAATGTTATTGACACCTTAAAATTACAGCGCGAAGGGATTCTTAAGAATATTGAAAAGCTGGTGGAGTTGTCGCTTATAATTGATGATATGACGGCTATCACTTCCAAGCTTAAACAGCTTAAAAGCGACCTGTCACTAATTGAATCTGACATTGGAAAAGAGAATCAGCGAATCAAATCTATTGATACTGGTTCTTTGTCTGATTGTGATTTGAGTACAAAGGCAGGAAGGATTGAAGCACAATTGATTATTCGTGGTGTTGTTAAAGAAGCTGTCTTAGACACTACTAATAAGCGTTGCAAGGTTGTCTTTCACAACGGTAAGGTAATTGACCTACCCATAACAGAAAACCCCTCAGAAGCTGTTACAGAGGCTATACAGTCGCTTACTGAGATTGCTTCTAAGGGGTTATTAGATATCGATGAGTTTTCACTTTAACGGTAAGTCTTGTTAGGATTTATAGAATACTTTTTGAGGACTCGACCAGCTTCATTATTAGCCTTCTGAATGCTGGTTGTTTCTTCTTTAGAAAGATTTGAATAGTCAATCTTCCAAGACTTATTACAACTAATTTGAGCATCAAGAATCTTGCTTCTTCCTTCTGGTGAATAGCCCGACAAATCTGTTACCTGCATTAACTCTTTGCAAGATAACATTGGTGAACCATAAGATGTTGTAGTATTACCAGTGTTTTTCTTAGAAGTTACACCGTCATCTTTAGTCGTGGATGTTTTACCAGTTGCTGCACTAACATCTGTAGTCCCTACAACGGCTTTAAAGTTAATTTCTTGGAAGGTCATCTGAATACGTAGACCGTTAGAAATTGTGTGTTCTTTAGAAGCTTTGAATTGGGTAATTACAGAGTCATCAATCTTAATACCATCTTTACAGACGATTGAAATAATTTGCTTCTGGTCTCTCCAAGTCTCTACAGTTGAAATAAAGTTTTCGACTAATTGACCTTGTCTGGTTCTTATAATAGAACCGCTTGAACCTACTACTACAACACCTGAGATAGAAATTGTCTTGGGTGCGCTTTGGACGTTATCAGTGATTGTCTGTCCACTCTGCATTGTTTGAGTCGTCACCATCATAGGTGAATCATATTCCACATTCTCAGTTGCAGATAATGTTAAGAAAGCATCTACATTATCTCTAAGGTGGAAATAAACTCCATCCTTTCCACTATATCTAAGTTGTTTTGTGTCAAACATTGTTGTATTCCTCTTAAGGGTGAGCTACGTGAATACACCTGAGTAGTTATAGGTCGTAATTTTTAATTTTCACGTAGCACACGGTTAAATTATTAGTCTTCTGGATAGCTTGAGCTAATTAAAGTAGCCTCTGCATAATTATCATAGATATTGCTGCTGAAGTTAATAAAGCTATCTTGGTCTGGTTTAATAGCAACCTCACCACCAAGAGATACTTTAACAGGCTCCTGAATACGTTTACTCAAAGCATTAATTTCATTCCGTAGCGACTGAATATCTGAACTTGTCAAACTGTTCTGAGTGATATTGTTTAGTTCTGGATGCTGGAATCTTGCAATATTCAAAGCTGCATTATCCAAAAAATCACCCACTGAACTAAAAATTCGACTCCACCCTTCATTAATTTCATTCGGTTTATCAGGGTCACCAGAATAAGCAGAGTTAAAATCAGTTCCAACACCGACACCAGAAGGATGTAGATTAGCGTTTTTAGCTGACTCTGAATTAACATAATTAGCGGCTTTCTTCAGCGCATACAATGCAAGAGTAACACCTCTAATTTGTGGAATCATTGAGGCAAACGCTAAAGCTAATTCAGTTCCATCATTAGCGAAACCAAATGCAGCAGCAGTACCAACACCACCAACTACACCATTAAATCTCCCACCTTTACCGCCAACCTGTGAAGTTACCTGTCCAGCAACCTGATTAGCTCTTGCTCCAAGCGTTGTAATTGCTCTGACAAGATTTAAAACCCCTGCCGTAGAACTTGCTACTGCTTTCACTGATAACGCCATAGTAAGCCCTTTGACGAAATTAAGTAGTTTCTCACCAGCACCATCAATTAACTTTTGCTGTGCATCATCAAGAGTGAAATAGAACTTTTTAACCTGAAGCATCCACCCTTCAAGTTTGTTATTGAACGCACGAATATCATCAACACCATTTTTAAGCATGTTGATAAGTCCACCGATAGCATCACCAGCAGAACCGCTAACCATACCCATTTCACTAAGCAAACTGCTTAGGCTGGATAAGAAGCCGTTTAACTCATCCTGTGAACCTGAGAAGACTTTAACAAGCGTATCATCCCAATTGTTAGCCAGCTTCCCTACAGCGGTTTGAGTGCTCTTAGCGACTTCAGCCCAGCCACCCGCTTTATCAATCATCAAGCCCATCTGTTTAGCGACTTTAGGAAGAGTATCAGCGGAAAGAATCTTCCCGTTTTTCATGGCTGCATCAAGCTCTGTAGCAGTCATACCCAATGCTTCAGCGAATAGTTTAAATGCACCTGCCATACGGTCACCTAACTGACCACGAAGTTCTTCAGCCTGAATCTTGCCCTTGCTCGCCATTTGCTCAAAAGCTTTCAAAATGCCGTTTAGCTCATCGTTACTAAGCCCCATTAACCGGCTCATAGCAGTTGCATTACCAAATAGTTGTTGTGTCTCATCCTGTGACATAGAACCCTGAGCACCAGCGGCAAACTTAGCGTAGCTTGATAAACCTTCACTAATATTTAAACCTGTCTTGTCAGCCAGCCCTCTGATAAATGTTTCAGCTTCAGGCGCTTTATCACCAAGAACAAATTTAGCTGCTCGCTGTGCTGAATCTCTTTTCAAACCAGCATTCATAATGCTCTTGTAAGCGTTAAGAGCACCCATTACAGAATAGAATGCACCTGATAACTTAATTGCATTACTTGCTAAGTTACCAAAGGAATCATTTACTTTATTGATGTTGGTGGTCTTTGTCTGTGACCTATATTTACCCAGCGCTTCACGAAGAGACTGATTTAGCTTTGCAAGCTCAACATTAAACTTTTCATTTCCAATATTACCAGCCTTACCGCTTAAGCTGTAATACTGTGCTTTAAACATTTTCGCCATTAGCGGATTAACATCACCAAGCTTACTCATACTAAATAGCTGCGCGGAATAGTAGATCACTGAAAGGGAACTCAGCCCGGATTGTGCGATCTGATCAATCGCCAAACCAACCAAAATCACCAACCGGACTGAGCGATGCCGATCATAGTACCAATACCCCGTGGCGAACGACGCCTGATGCAGAAAGCTATTCATAAAACGCGTGATAAAAATCATGCCCGCAGACTCACGGCCATGCTGATGCTTCATCGGGGTGAACGGGTCAGCGATGTTGCCAGAACTCTCTGTTGTGCCCGTTCATCCGTTGGTCGCTGGATTAACTGGTTTACGCACTCAGGTATTGAAGGCCTGAAATCCTTACCCGCAGGGCGCTCCCGACGCTGGCCTTTTGAACATATCTGCACCCTGTTACGTGAGCTGATAAAGCATTCTCCCGGCGATTTTGGTTATCAACGTTCACGCTGGAGCACCGAATTACTGGCAATAAAAATCAATGAGATAACCGGTTGCCAGTTACATGCAGGAACCGTTCGCCGCTGGTTGCCATCTGCGGGGCTTGTATGGCGCAGGGCCGCGCCAACTCTGCGTATCCGTGACCCACATAAAGATGAAAAGATGGCGGTAATCCACAAAGCGCTGGATGAATGCAGCGCAGAGCATCCGGTATTTTATGAAGATGAAGTGGATATCCACCTTAATCCTAAAATCGGTGCGGACTGGCAGTTGCGCGGACAGCAGAAACGGGTAGTGACGCCGGGGCAGAACGAAAAATACTATCTGGCCGGCGCACTGCACAGTGGCACGGGTAAAGTCAGCTACGTGGGCGGCAACAGCAAAAGTTCAGCGCTGTTTATCGCTCTGCTGAAGCACCTGAAAGCCACTTACCGGCGGGCGAAAACAATCACGCTGATCGTTGATAACTACATTATCCATAAAAGCCGCGAAACACAGCGCTGGTTGAAAGCAAATCCCAAGTTCAGGGTAATTTACCAGCCGGTTTACTCGCCGTGGGTGAATCATGTGGAACAGCTATGGCAGGCACTTCATGACACGATAACCCGTAATCATCAGTGCCGCTCAATGTGGCAGTTACTGAAAAAGGTCCGCCATTTTATGGAAACCGCCAGCCCATTCCCCGGAGGAAAACATGGTCAGGCAAAAGTGTAGCGGTATTAGGCGCAGCTATTTAGCACTATGCGCTGCTGTGATTGCTCGGCTACCACTAATTCGCGGTTGCCTTGCTGCTTTAACAGTTTCTTCAACCTGAGTTTTAAAACGAAATGCTTTAGTAGCTTTAGCTCTTTCTTCCAGTCTATTAAAGGTCTGGTTAATCTTCTTTTCCATATTCCCCAAAGAGGCCGTTAAATCCTTATCCATGCTCTTTGGGTTAATTTTAAACGCTTTATTTAAATTACGTTCAATCTTTGTAGCTGACTGCATAGCGAGTTTTTCAACTCGTTGCAATCCCTTAATAACGTTTTCATTGAAACCTAATTCAACGACAAACGAATCAACTGTAAACTTGCTCATTATTCATATTTCACCTCTTTAAGTGTTTATATACGAAAAAGGGAAAGACTAACCAATCAAGGCTAATCTCTCCCCTTTGTAATTTTTAATGAAGGATATAAGTGTAAGAACCAGACTCACCGATTAATTGAGCATCAGCCGGAACACGGTCAATACACCATGAAGGAATCCTTCTAACCTTTGGTTTATGTGAGGTGATAACTTGACGTTTGCTTTTAATTCTTAACTTTGGTTTGGTCTGAAGCTTTAAATTCTCACAAACCGACTTAATAACTTCATAACGTTGCTGTAAATCAATCATTCATCACCTCACATTAGTTTCAATTAGGAGTCCAGCAATTCCTCTATTAAGTAGCCTTTTCCAGCTAAATCCCGATACCGCTTATCTAATTCTGCCTGATAAGAATCGAGATTTTTTAGATAGTCATCTTTAAATTCAGCAAGTAACTCTTCGTTAGTTTTACTGGTAACGTCCCTGATGTAATTCCCACCAATCGCTACTCTAATAGTTCTTGTCCCATCATCAAAGTCTATCATTTCAGTAATTCCTGGTGGATTATAACTATCTCTTAATCGCTCAATATCCCGATTAACATCCCTAATCAGGAAAGTTAAGTCATCTCGACCATCAAGCTTTAAATCTTCCAGAGTCTCACCTTCGTAAATACATTCACGAAGATATCCGGTAATCTCATCGATAGCATCAAACTTCTTTCTAAGAATATAAAAAATAGGACTCATTCTTCACCTCAAATAGCCTTTGCATATTTGCTAGAAATCTTCACTAATTGCTCAATATCAGCTTGCATAGCAACCTTCTTAGCGTCTTCATATTCACTAACAAGCATCTTCATAGTTTTAAGCTGGTTAGCAAGTTCTTGCTTAAATCTGTTTAATTGTTTGCTATGACGCTCAAGTAGATTCTTTTCAGCTAACTGACAAATCTCTTCATCTGTTTTATCAGACAATAAAATATATGAGCCTGTACCGCGTGAAGCTGGTCTAACATCAATTAAACGGAATCCTTCAGGGATGTTCTGAAGAACCTTTGAAACATTCTCTCTTGCTGTACCAAAACCATCATTATCTTCAATTGAGTAATACGCGAATGGATTTTGTCTAATTTCCACTTCAATATCAAAATCAGTTGGCTTCTCAGTTTCTTCAAAGTTCTTGACATTGTCGTAAGCAGAGTCAAGCTTAATTCTTTGTTCTTTCATCAATGGGTAATATTCACGCTCAAGGTTTAACAGTGCTTCACTCTTACAAATATCAGGCAACTCAGTTGGTTCAGGATAAACATTGATAATTTCGCTTGGGATTGCTGTCTTACGTTCCCATTCTTCCTTAGCAACTCTATCAGCAATTGCTTCTTGCTGTTTATGTACTGGATGAGCACTATTACCAATTGAGTTAATAGCTAGTGGCTTGTTATCAATTTCTTTTTCAAACTCATTGCGAATAGTCATTTTAAATTTCCTTCTAAGTGTGTATTTAAGTTTTCGTGAAGTACACTCAGTAGCCACACTTAGAAGGCAACTACGAATTATCCAAAGCTACCAAATGTACTTGACGAAAAAGCCCTAAACATTTCTGTGAAGGGCTGGATGATTTCTTAAAATGAAAGGCAGGTGAAGACTTTCTTCAAAGACTCTCTAACAAAAGCACTTGAAGAAATACCCTAATTAACTTTAGGGCTAATGAGGTAGATTCTACCGAATCCACTTACCTGTAAGGATTATCAAGAGTTAAATGGTTTTAAGATGACCTCTCAAATGTGGGATTAAGAAGCCATAATGAAAGCATTGCACTCTCAAACATATTATCCACTAAATAGCTGCGCCTAATACCGCTACACTTTTGCCTGACCATGTTTTCCTCCGGGGAATGGGCTGGCGGTTTCCATAAAATGGCGGACCTTTTTCAGTAACTGCCACATTGAGCGGCACTGATGATTACGGGTTATCGTGTCATGAAGTGCCTGCCATAGCCGTTCCACATGATTCACCCACGGCGAGTAAACCGGCTGGTAAATTACCCTGAACTTGGGATTTGCTTTCAACCAGCGCTGTGTTTCGCGGCTTTTATGGATAATGTAGTTATCAACGATCAGCGTGATTGTTTTCGCCCGCCGGTAAGTGGCTTTCAGGTGCTTCAGCAGAGCGATAAACAGCGCTGAACTTTTGCTGTTGCCGCCCACGTAGCTGACTTTACCCGTGCCACTGTGCAGTGCGCCGGCCAGATAGTATTTTTCGTTCTGCCCCGGCGTCACTACCCGTTTCTGCTGTCCGCGCAACTGCCAGTCCGCACCGATTTTAGGATTAAGGTGGATATCCACTTCATCTTCATAAAATACCGGATGCTCTGCGCTGCATTCATCCAGCGCTTTGTGGATTACCGCCATCTTTTCATCTTTATGTGGGTCACGGATACGCAGAGTTGGCGCGGCCCTGCGCCATACAAGCCCCGCAGATGGCAACCAGCGGCGAACGGTTCCTGCATGTAACTGGCAACCGGTTATCTCATTGATTTTTATTGCCAGTAATTCGGTGCTCCAGCGTGAACGTTGATAACCAAAATCGCCGGGAGAATGCTTTATCAGCTCACGTAACAGGGTGCAGATATGTTCAAAAGGCCAGCGTCGGGAGCGCCCTGCGGGTAAGGATTTCAGGCCTTCAATACCTGAGTGCGTAAACCAGTTAATCCAGCGACCAACGGATGAACGGGCACAACAGAGAGTTCTGGCAACATCGCTGACCCGTTCACCCCGATGAAGCATCAGCATGGCCGTGAGTCTGCGGGCATGATTTTTATCACGCGTTTTATGAATAGCTTTCTGCATCAGGCGTCGTTCGCCACGGGGTATTGGTACTATGATCGGCATCGCTCAGTCCGGTTGGTGATTTTGGTTGGTTTGGCGATTGATCAGATCGCACAATCCGGGCTGAGTTCCCTTTCAGTGATCTACTATTCCGCGCAGCTATTTAGATGTAGAATGATTGAAATATAAACAGAGAGAATTGCTCTCCCTATATAACTATATTCGCATGCTTAACGCTATTTGTCAAACACATTTTTAACATTCTGGTAACATCAATTCTTATTTACTGCGTTACCAATCATGCAACCACATAATAAACCAAGCAACGTCCAAGCAATTACCAAATCCATTACAGAACCCCTCTTTTCTTTGCTGCTAAGATAACTCGTTTGACGGTATTTTCAGGAGATGTAAAGTAGGCACTGTTTTTCTCAATCAGAGTATCGGGAATCTCAATAACTCCTACAGGCTCACCGATAGTGATATTCTTAAACTGCCAGATATCACCTTTAACCTGTTCAAAAACTTTTTCAAAGTTGAACTTTTTGATGCTCATGTCAATTTGTACTTTCATTAATGCAAAACCTCGTTTGTTTGTAGTTGAAAAATATTGTCAGAGTACAAAATCGCAATAGCCGCTTTCATGTATTTTTCAGGGCTAACGCTAAGTTTGTTTGTTTCTTTGATAACAAGTCGCTTCATGTTGCTGTCTGTAATTGGTAGCATCATTCGAGGCTCGTCACATTCTACCGACTGAATATAATCTTCAATTTTTTCTGAGTTCTCAGCTATTAGCTCTAACAACCTGTCAAAGTCAATGCTAATACCTGCATCAGTGAAGTGTTGAATCATGGTCACGGTGTCAGTATCAACAAAAATCTGTAATTCGTATTCGTTCATTTCTTAAATCCTTTCTGTATCGCATTCTAAGACGTTTTAACCCCCTTTTCAGAGTGCTTAAGGTGATTGCCTAAGTTACTCGATTCAGGGGCTTAAAATCGCTTAGAGTGCGTCTGGTAAAGCCTGAGAGATATGTTTTAGAGTTTTTAGCTCAAGTCTGAGACTAATAACCCCATCTGGTGACCGTAGTCTTTTAACCAGCTTCGTTTAACTGGAGTCTTCAGAGAACGGTTAGGGCTTAATAGTTGAAGATAGATATCATCATCGCTGTGGATGTTTCCCCATCCTTCGTATAACTCAAGCAAGTTTTCAAAATAACGAAATGCTTTATTAGTCTGAAGTCGTACTGTGATAGTTTTCATCAAGCACCCCATTCAGAAATAAGCTTAATTCCCTGCTCAAGTTGTTCAGGGTCGTTATAGTCGAGTGTCACCAGTGGCATTAATTTGTGTTTAAGCTGGTGGATTTGAGAGGGTTTTAATCGTTTGTTTGCTTTGAGGGTCACATCTTCAAATTCAGCATCTGCTAAATTCTGTCTTATTAAATGATTACCGAGTGTGGAATATTGGAACCTGTAACACATTAAACCCCCAATTTATCAGCCAGCCTGCAAACCTTATCACTCAGGACTTGAATCATTGTGCATCCGGTCACCTTAGTTTGTGCTCTCAGTTCATCCAATTGCTCTACGGTGATACGGATGGCTTTAGAACCCTCTGCAACGTCCTTGATAGCGTCAAATGGTGTAAGGGCTGTGTGTTCCTTCAGAACCTCACCAATAAGCGCTGTGTGGCTCATGGCTGGGTATTTGTCTTTGATTGCTGCCAGTCTAGAATATGCCTCTGGCAAAAGGCGTGTAACTGTGTGTCTCATTAAAAATTTCCTTCTTAAAATCTTTGGCTTATAACTAACTTTAACATATTTATAACAACTTGTCAACAATTCATTTACATGCTAATATGGTTATAGGGCTGATACAGGCCATTCCCCAAATAAGGGGTTTGAATGGACTTACTAAGATTAATTTCTGAATCTCATAGATTCGCGGGTTTGGGTTTTATTGTGCTGGTGGTGCTATTGGTTTACAGGCTTCTCCGGTTAATTATTACCAAGAGCAGTCATTTCAAGCTGACCGTTAAATTTTTCAATACTGAAATTTCTGCTTCAGCAGATAGTGAGGATAAAACATAGTGATGATAAATTTGCTGGTGGTTAGTCACCAGCGTTTTTCAATAATGTTCGTTGCCTTCAGATTATTAGGGTCGCCATTCTTAAGTTTAAGCTGTTTCGTTACCCACAAATCATAATGATGCAATACAGCAAACTTCAAAGCATCAACTTTTAAACCTGTCACGCCGTCATAGAAGAAATAGTTCTTTCCTTCCTTTCTCGGTCGAATCCGGTAAACCTCCCCATGAGTATCTTTCATCAAGTAACCTTCACGAGAAATGCTATAACGCTTTAGTAGATAATCTTTGTATTTCTTGCCACCGTTGTATTCCCTCATTGAATACCTCCACCTGCATAGTACATCTTAGGTTTGATTCTTTGCTTCTTATTTTCACTAACTGTTTTCTTCTTTGGTGTGAAAGAAAAGTCGTCATCGTCACCGCTATAATAATCATTAAAAGCTGGTAACTCATTGTCAATCTTATTGATTGCTTTTGCCTTCTGAAACTTCGCTCTAATTGCTGCTTTACGCTGTTCGCGCTTTAATTCCTCTTCAGAGTCTTCTTCATCAAGGTCAATGTCTGGTAGTTCATCTTCGGGTGATTCGAAGCGGGGGCAAGGTGTATCTTTCTGGTCACTAATAGCAGTCACATCAGAGTTTACTTCATCTTGTTTAGAAGCCTCTTTAGAGCTTACTTCAAGGTCATCTAAGTCAGATTGTTTAGAAGCCTCTTTAACAGTCTCTTCAATACCAAGAGAATCACATTCATGTGAATCACAGAGCGAAGCTCCCTTCTTAATAGACTCTTCTTCAAGGTTCCCTTCAGTGTTATTAATAAGTTCTTTCTTGTTATTACCGTTATTATACGTGTCAAGTTTCTTGACTGACTGAGTTAAGTTTCTTGACTCAGTGGGTAAACTTTCTTGACTCAGTGGGTAAACTTTCTTGACTGACTCTGTAAGCTTAGAATCAAGCTTTGCTTTTCTGGCTTCCTTAGCTGTCAGTTCTGTTAAAACTTCCGGTACTTCATCTAGGGAACAGACCTTAATGATGCACTGATTACTTGCAATATTGGTTTTCTTAATCAGACCGTGTTTCTCCAGTCTCTTCATACATTCAATAACTGAAGTTCTGGAAATACCTGCATACTGCCCAAGGTGAGCATAAGACGGCGTGTAATACTGACCTTTGCCAACATAATACTTTTGTTCATTCATCATAACCGTGTAAATAATCCTGTCAGTTGCTTTGATAGATTTAGTCATCTGATAAATACGGTCATCAAACATGTGAAATTTTTCCATTACATTTTCCTTTTTAAAAATCAAAAAGAGAAAGGGCTGACCACGTATAGTGACCAACCCTAGAGGGAGTGAATTAAATTAGAAGATGGACTGATAAAGGAACCCAGAAACCTAAGCGATTACGCGAGTATTAACAGCAAAAGGAAAGCCTTGAATGAATAAGAGGCCGTGAAAATCCGTCAATACTCTGACGCCTCCCAACGTTGAAACCTCTTAATGTTCTGAGTTCTTTTATCAGCCCATATAGAAACTATACCAGATGTGATTATATATTGCAACAACTATTTCACAGTGTAACCACTGTTTGGCTATAAATTAAGCAATCGAACTAAGGGGTATTGACAAAGGTCTTGACAAGATTTTACCCTTTTAAAAGATACTTAAAAGACTCCGTTAAACAGACTCATCTTTCTGGGTTCTTCTCTCTTCTTAAAAGCCTCTTAAGAGTTCTATATAGAGATAACCAGTCTCAGACTTCATAGAAAAACTCTATGAGATAGTCTTCTATCGAATCCTATAAAACATATCTCTCAGGCTTCACCAGACGCATTCTAAGCGATTCTAAGCCCCTGTATTGGATAACTTAGGCAATCACCTTAAGCACTCTGAAAATAGCTCTAAAACTCACTACAGAGCTTCCTGTGATGTTAGATAAGATTGTATAAAATCTGCACAGGAGTTATCCAGCCTCTAAATTTTTTATAAAATCGTATCAGCCCCTCTTCATTTCCCCTTCCCGATAATCTTCAAAAATATCTGTCACAGGTCTATGGCTGCTTGGTACGGTACATTCACGATATAGCACCCCCTTTGCAAAAGCAGTTAAAATATCATTGACTTCCTTCGAGGATTCCTGCAAGGAACCAAACAAAACCCCATTCACATCTAATTAGAACTTTAAAGAAGTTTTCACCTATCAATAGCTGTAACATTTTATAGCTCTGTGAAGACTTCTCCAGCTTTCCCTGTAACAGCCACAAACTTATGTAACCTTTTACATCAATAACTTAAAAGAACACCTCTTACATATCTATCCAGACCTTTCCCCTCAAAAAAGACAAACCCTTATAAATCAGTACTGATATACATACAGCGTGTTTTTAACATAATGACTCTTTCGCGTACCAAGAATGTAATGGCTCAATAGTAATGTCCGCCTGTGGCTCAATTCAGATGTCCGCGCTATGGTAAGCTTCACTGGTCCGTTTAAACTACCGGGAGGCATATCATGAGCGCAGAAAGCTCAGGAGTGTTTACTTTGAAAGAGATCAACCGGATCAAGATTATACAGGACGTCATTGAACGTCGCATCACAACGCGCCGTGCGGCCGAGCACCTCGGTATCAGCGACAGGCAATGCCGCAGACTTCTTGCCCGTTACCGTGAAGGCGGACCGCTTGGTATGGCCAGCAGACGATGTGGCATGCGTGGTAACCGCCAGTTGCCACCCGGGCTCGCAGATCAGGCTCTGGAACTGATCAAGACGCGTTATGCTGATTTCGGTCCGACTCTGGCGCGTGAAAAGCTCGAAGAACTCCACGGACTGTTTCTTGGCAAAGAAACTGTCCGGCGCATCATGGTGCGGGCTGGCTTATGGGTTCCCCGTAAACAACGTGCCGCAAGGATCCCTCAACCACGGTACCGGCGTCCGTGTACTGGTGAGCTGATACAAATAGATGGCTGTGATCACGACTGGTTTGAAGGCCGTGGCCCGGCCTGCACCGCGCTGGTCTATGTTGATGATGCAACCAGCAAACTGATGGAACTGTTGTTTGTTAAATCGGAGTCCACGTTTTCTTACTTCGAAGCCACGCGGCGCTATATCGATAAGCATGGTAAACCGCTGGCACTGTACAGCGATAAAGCCGGTGTTTTTCGTGTTAACAATAAACACGCCACAGGCGGAGACGGGCATACTCAGTTTGGGCGAGCCATGCATGAACTGAACATCCAGACTATCTGTGCAGAAACCAGTCCCGCCAAAGGGCGTGTAGAACGAGCTCACCTCACTTTACAGGATCGTCTGGTCAAAGAGCTGCGGTTACAGGGCATTTGTTCAATGGAGGCTGCAAATGACTTCGCTGAGGCCTATATGGCTGACTATAACCGCCGTTTTGGCAAAGTACCGCGACATGATTTTGACGTACACCGTGCTGTAGAACATGATGAGGACCTGGGGCTTATTTTCACTGTTCGTGAAAAACGTAAAGTCTCAAAATCGTTGACGATACAATATGATAAAATGTTGTACCTGATTGAAGACAGCGAACTGAGTCGCCGTGCAATAGGTAAATATATCGATGTGTATCACTATCCTGATGGCAGAAAAGAGCTGCGCCTGAACGGTACGCTACTTCCCTACTCTACCTACGACCGACTGTCAGAAATCGACCAGGGCGCGATTGTCGATAACAAGCGTCTTGGCCGAACCCTGGAGTTTATCAGTCTGGTGCAGAGCAAGCGGGATAACACGCGCTCTCAGTCAATTCCCGCTGGAGATGGCCCTTCCCGACGACGGCCAAAGCAGGAAGGGAAGAAATCCCAGCGCTCACTGGATAATGATGACATGCTCGAAGCACTCAAACAGCTTCAGTCACGTTCAGAGGACATTTTTGGTAAAAGAGCCCGCTGATGGTACTCACTGGCCGGACAGTGGTTGCTCACCAGTTGATATTGTCCGGCCAGACCCATGATGTATTATTCATTTCGTTCAGCATCTTTATGTCCTGCTTTTCACGGGCATACTTACCCCATAATGAATGAAAAGAACGAACAATACTGATTAACTGCTTTTTTCTTTGCTCCGGAGATAGGCTGATAAAATAGCAGCACCTGCTGTCAATATTATCCTCAATGAAATTAAAATCAGAGTCTGATGCATATTTTACTGTTAGCATAATATCATTCGACGTTGTTCTCTCAGACTCTGTTAATGCTGATTCTATCAGGTATTCAAAGGCATACATGACAGACAGCTGGTTTTTGTCTGTCTGAATATAACCCATTGAGTTTCTGAGTATTGAGGACTGTACCAGGACCAGAGGCCATAAAAGCTCAACACCATAAAGCTTATATGTATCATGTTGATCATACTGATGTTGCTCAACACGACGATTACCTTCCCGTGCTTTACGAATATCATAGGCAAGGGATAACATAAATCCGTCTTTAACTTTAATCAGTGGGCTTTCATCCACGATGTAATGAATGAGTTCATGTAATTCATTCAGGGCTTCTGAATCTCCCCACAGTATAAAACCTGCATTGTTCGGCGTTAACTCGTATCGAAGCATGGGCTCAATCATCCTGTTGTTTCAGTCGGAGGAAAGTCTATCAGTAAAGAGAATGAGAGATCAAAGTGGTCATTTTAATTGAGCTGGATAACGGACATTTCAATTGAGCCTTGACAAAGAAGCATCTACGTGAATTTTACATAGCTAACAAGACTACCTTTCACTATTTTTTAAGAAGGGACTACGAAGATTTGACAAGGTAACTATAACTTTCACGTAGCTGATTGTTACCTCTTGCAACTGTAAACTAGGTTACCAAGCATCTAGATAGCGTTATATAGTCCTGTATATAGCACTTTTCTAGGAGTCGAGAGAGGGATGACTGATACGACACAGTTTTCTCTAAACAGAGATTGTACAGATTTTTTATAGATATCAATAAGTTACTCTAAAAAGAGACTGTGCTGATACTGCATAGAATCCGTGTATTACTGCATAAATACTTAGGAATCTACCGTTAAATTGCATAGTTATAGGGGTTGGTACAACCTGATAATGCCTGTAAATAACAGGTATAGCATTATTGGTTAATTAATTCATTCGACTCTATATTATTAGCTTTTTCTTTTTCCTTTTTAATTTTAGCCTCTACCATATCTAACATTTTCATTGTCTGTGATGAAGTTAGCTCTTTTTTATGTCGTAGTGCATTACGTATGGTAGATGTTTCTATATCTGAAACTGTAAAAAGTTCTTCTGCCCTACTCTTCAATTGCTGCAATGAATGACTATCATCAACTTTAAAGAAGTCATCCATTACTTCAAGTGATGCAACAATCAAATCCTGTAGTCTCTCTTTTTCTTTTGCTATATTTTCAATGGTTTGTTTTTCAATAGACACTGATTCTTTTAAGTTGCTAATCTCTTTAAGTATTTGTTCCTTTACTGTCTGAAGCTCTTCTGTGACTAGCTCTTCACGTTTACCACGCTCTACTTCTGCTTTAATATCAGCATCAATTTTAGCATTTTCTTTCTCTTCCTCTCTGGCTGCCTGAACCTTCAAACCTGTTAACTTGATTGAATCACGATATTCCTTTTCTTTTGAAAGATAGATATTTTCACTGTGTTTATCTGTAGCCCATTTTTGAGCATGAGAAAGTAACCATTGAGCATAAGGAGTAATAACAGCTAGCACACTCCCGCAAAAGATAGGTGCTAACAGATAATGTACATAAAAAAATTCCTGAGACAGGATATAATCTATTCGAAACTTAACAGGCGCATCACTCATAAAGAGCATTGCTAAGTTAGGCCAGTTGAACCATACCCATGCAAGAATGATATATCCCCATAATGGGCTTTTAATCCTATCGTTTATTGCTTGCATAGTAGAATCTAACCACCCATCACTCATAGCTAACCCTCGGAAATCTTACATTTCTGTCTATCATAACCACTAGCATCGAGTTTAGGAACCATCTGAAATAATAGGTGTATTTAGACCTTGCTAATGCTGGACAGCCGCCCGGTGCATGCCGCAATCCCGCATACTGAAGCAATACGTGACGCCCAGCGCAAGAAACCGAAGGTTCCGGTGCATGCGGTAGTGACGGCAAACCATCCGATGGTACGCTTTATCGGTAGCGATAATATGGCACAAAACAGCGATCTTTTTGCCGTCTGGCTGACCAAGCTGTCGCTATGGCAACGCACCACGACGCCGTATCTGTTTTTGCATACGCCGGACATTGCGCAGGCCCCGGAGCTTGTTGATACGCTATGGACAGATTTACGCAGCGCCCTGCCAGAGATCGGATCAGCACCCTCTATTCCACAGCAATCTTCTCTTTTCTGAAAATGCCACCTATCATAGTCAGTGCCATCAACCCAACCGTACTCTAAATAATTCGAGTTGCAGGAAGATGGCAAGGGAGAGAATCCTCAGGAGCTTACATTAGTAAGTGACTGAGGGGAGCGAGTACAGCCACCGCGCATGCAACTTGAAGTATGACGAGTAAAGGGAGTTTGTATGGTAAGCGCGCTTTATGCCGTATTGGGTGCGTTATTGTTAATAAAGTTCTCCTTTGACGTCGTTCGCCTGCGCATGCAATATCGCGTTGCCTATGGCGATGGAGGTTTTAGTGAACTGCAAAGCGCTATCCGCATTCACGGTAATGCGGTGGAATATATTCCCGTCGCGTTAGTGCTGCTGTTATTTATGGAAATGAACGGCGCAGAGACGTGGATGGTGCATATTTGCGGGCTGATGTTGATTGCCGGACGACTGATGCATTATTACGGATTCCACCACCGGCTCTTCCGCTGGCGCCGTTCAGGTATGAGCGCAACCTGGTGTTCGCTGTTGCTAATGGTGCTGGCGAATCTTTGGTATATGCCCTGGGAGTTGGTTTTCTCCCTGCATTAGCGCACAATACGCCACTTTATTTTTCCCGGATTTTTACGTTATGTCTCACCGCGACACGCTTTTTTCTGCGCCTATCGCCAGTCTGGGTGACTGGACCTTTGATGAACGGGTAGCTGAAGTCTTCCCGGATATGATCCAGCGTTCCGTTCCTGGCTATTCCAATATCATATCTATGATTGGCATGTTGGCCGAACGTTTCGTACAACCCAACACGCAGGTCTACGATCTGGGCTGTTCTCTGGGCGCGGCGACGCTCTCGGTGCGTCGCAATATTCATCACGAGAATTGCAAAATTATTGCCGTCGATAACTCCCCGGCGATGGTTGAGCGCTGCCGTCGTCATATTGATGCCTATAAGGCACCGACCCCGGTTGAGGTTGTCGAAGGCGATATTCGCAACATTACTATCGAAAACGCCTCGATGGTGGTGCTGAATTTTACCCTGCAATTCCTTGAGCCACCTGAGCGCCAGGCATTGTTGTATAAGATTTATCAAGGGTTGAATCCCGGCGGCGCGCTGGTGCTGTCTGAAAAATTCAGTTTCGAAGACGCTAACGTTGGCGAGCTGCTGTTCAACATGCACCACGACTTCAAACGGGCCAATGGCTACAGCGAACTGGAAATTAGTCAGAAACGCAGCATGCTGGAAAACGTGATGCTGACCGACTCGGTAGAAACGCACAAAGCGCGACTGCATCAGGCCGGCTTTGAGCACAGCGAATTGTGGTTCCAGTGCTTCAATTTTGGCTCTCTGGTGGCGTTGAAAGCTGAGGTTGGCGCATGATCGATTTTGGTAACTTTTATCAGTTGATTGCCAAAAATCATCTGTCCCATTGGCTGGAAACGCTTCCGGCGCAAATCGCTGCCTGGCAGCGCGATCAGCATGGTTTATTTAAACAATGGTCAAACGCCGTCGAGTTTCTGCCCGAGCTGACGCCGCATCGTCTGGATTTACTACACAGCGTTACCGCAGAAAGTAAAGAACCGCTCAGCGAAGGCCAGCTTAAACGTATCGACACCCTGATGCGTAACCTGATGCCATGGCGTAAAGGACCGTACTCGCTGTACGGCGTCAACATCGATACCGAATGGCGTTCCGACTGGAAGTGGGATCGCGTTCTGCCGCACTTGTCTGATCTCACCGGCCGTACCATTCTTGATGTTGGCTGTGGCAGTGGTTATCACATGTGGCGCATGATTGGCGCTGGAGCGCATCTGGCGGTTGGGATCGATCCTACGCAACTGTTTCTGTGCCAGTTTGAGGCGGTACGTAAACTGCTGGGCAATGACCAGCGTGCTCACCTACTGCCGCTGGGTATTGAGCAACTTCCAGCGCTAAACGCCTTTGACACTGTGTTCTCCATGGGCGTGCTTTATCACCGCCGATCGCCGCTGGAACATCTGTGGCAGTTAAAGGATCAGTTGGTAAAAGATGGCGAACTGGTGCTGGAAACGCTGGTCGTCGAAGGTGATGAAAATACCGTACTGGTGCCGGGCGATCGCTACGCGCAGATGCGTAACGTCTACTTTATTCCGTCTGCGCTGGCGCTAAAAAACTGGCTGGAAAAATGCGGTTTTGTTGATGTGCGCATCGCCGATGTCTGCGTCACCACCACCGAAGAGCAGCGCCGCACCGAGTGGATGGTAACCGAGTCGCTGGCCGACTTCCTCGATCCGAACGACCACAGCAAAACGGTAGAAGGTTACCCCGCCCCGCTGCGTGCGGTCTTGATTGCGCGTAAGCCGTGATGGATTGCCGAATGACCGTTACGTATAGCACCGTTTCTCCAAAATAGTTCAAGTTGCAGCAAGGCGGCAACGCAGCAAATCCCCGGGAGCGTAGATAACTACGTGACCGGGGTGCGCGAGGCGGCCAACGCTGCTGCGGCTTGAAATATGAAGGAGAAAAAAAGGCCCCTGTTGAAATTGCAGGGGCCTGGTACGAGCAAGCATCATATTGGGCGACATGATGCAACGGTAAAATCAGCTGGCCTGATGGTGTGCAATGATTGCTTTCATTTCAGCAACCGCCGTCCCGTCTACCGCATAGCGCGAATACTCATTCGCCTGCGCATCCGAAGACATCGACAACCCCGAATTGCGATAACGCATTGGTGAAGCCAGCCATACTCCGGCAGAACTGTGGACTTCCTGCACTCCAGCATCAAGGAACAGGGACAAATTCGAGGCGCGAACCCCCGCTCCGGCCATAATGATTGGAGCACCGGGCTGCGCAATAAGTTCCATTATTTTTGTTAAACCTTGCGCCGCATCTGATTTTTGCCCTGAAGTGAGTACTCTGGCAATGCCCAAATCAGCTAATTTTTTAAGCGCATTGAGTGGGTTAGCACACATATCAAAGGCCCGATGAAAAGTGACTTGCAGCGAACCGGCGGCAATCATTATTTTCTCCATGCGCGGCATATCGACATTGCCATCCACATCTAAAATGCCGGTCACCAGCCCTGAGAATCCCAGTTCCCTGACCATCACAATATCATCCAGCATTGCAGCAAATTCACCTTCGGTGTAGCAAAAGTCGCCTCCACGTGGGCGAATAATGGGATTGACGGGAATCGAAATGTGCTGGCGAACTGAACGCAAGACGCTCAGTGACGGCGTTAAGCCCCCTTCTTTGGGTGCCGAGCATAGTTCAATACGATCCGCGCCGTTTTGCTGCGCCGTGCGCGCGCACTCCATGCTGTAACAGCAGATTTCCAGTATAGCCATGCTCACTCCTGACGTTCGCTTGCCACAATGGTTTCAATCGACCACGGATGGAATTTTATCGTCACGCTACCATCGCTAACCGCCAGCGTCGGATTCGGTAAACGCTCACGCTCTCCTTTTGGCGAGCTGGTTTTCACAAAAATGCCCGGTTGACTCAGACCGTGATCGGAAAGCAGCGCCAGCGCTCGCGCATTCAGCGTTTCCGCTTCTCCCGGCAGAACAATTTCAATATGTTCCCAGCCTTCATGTGGGTAGCGTTTTTCGCCCGGCCACGGCAGTTCGACGATGGAAAATTGCCAATGTTGCACACAAACCGGCTCATGCAGTTTAAAAAGACAAATAGGTCTGCCGTTAATGATGTTTTCTGACAACAATTCACCGCACTGTTCAAACCCACGACGCCAGCGCTCTGCGGTGGTATTTTGATGGCAACGCAAGGAAATGTGATCGGCTTCCAGGCCTGTGATATCCAGCCCAAGACGGGTAGAAAGTTCCGTTAATGCCTGCGTGAAATGCGGTAAATCTGCAGAAATATCCTGTAGTTCTGCAACGGTTTGCCAGTTCGCCATATTAAAAGCTCATATCCATGTTCAAAGTCGCTAATTTACTCTGTTGCGCTGCGCCATCCAACCGCTGTTTTCTTCGAACACATCATGAATAAATTTACGCCATTGCATTGTTTATATTTCAGGCTACTGGCGGTACACACAATGCTGACGGCAACGGGCATTTGCAGTATACTCCCGCCCTTAATTCTTAAACTGGTGCGGTGAATTTTAGGCCGCTTCATAAATGTAAGGTATTCCGGTGAATATTCAGGCTCTTCTCTCAGAAAAAGTCAGTCAGGCCATGATTGCTGCAGGCGCGCCTGCAGATTGCGAACCGCAGGTTCGTCAGTCAGCAAAAGTACAGTTCGGCGACTATCAAGCTAACGGCATGATGGCTGTCGCTAAAAAACTGGGTATGGCGCCGCGACAACTTGCTGAGCAGGTGCTGACTCATCTGGATCTCAACGGGATTGCCAGCAAAGTTGAAATTGCAGGCCCGGGCTTTATCAATATTTTTCTCGATCCGGTATTTCTGGCGCAGCACGTTCAGCAGGCGCTGGCTTCCGATCGTCTGGGCGTCACTCAACCGGCTAAACAAACCGTCGTGGTTGACTACTCTGCGCCTAACGTAGCGAAAGAGATGCACGTTGGTCACCTGCGTTCCACCATCATCGGTGACGCGGCGGTGCGTACGCTGGAGTTCCTCGGTCACAACGTTATTCGCGCTAACCACGTCGGCGACTGGGGTACTCAGTTCGGTATGCTCATCGCATGGCTGGAAAAACAGCAGCAGGAAAATGCCGGAGAGATGGCGCTGGCTGACCTGGAAGGTTTCTATCGTGATGCGAAAAAACATTATGACGAAGATGAAGCCTTCGCTGAACGCGCCCGTAGTTATGTCGTGAAACTGCAAGGCGGTGACGAATACTTCCGCGAGATGTGGCGCAAACTGGTCGACATTACCATGTCGCAGAACCAGTTAACCTACGATCGCCTCAACGTTACCCTGACCCGTGACGACGTCATGGGCGAGAGCCTGTACAACCCGATGCTGCCAGGCATCGTCGCCGATCTGAAGGCGAAAGGCCTGGCTGTTGAAAGCGAAGGCGCTACCGTCGTATTCCTTGATGAGTACAAGAACAAGGAAGGCGAACCGATGGGCGTTATCATTCAGAAGAAAGATGGCGGCTATCTCTACACCACAACCGACATCGCCTGCGCCAAGTATCGTTACGAAACCCTGCATGCCGATCGCGTACTTTATTACATCGACTCTCGCCAGCATCAGCACTTAATGCAGGCCTGGACCATCGTACGTAAAGCTGGTTATGTGCCGGATTCAGTGCCGCTGGAACACCACATGTTCGGTATGATGCTGGGCAAAGACGGTAAACCGTTCAAAACCCGTGCGGGCGGCACGGTTAAACTGGCCGATCTGCTGGATGAAGCGCTGGAGCGCGCACGTCGTCTGGTCGCGGAGAAGAACCCGGACATGCCTGCCGACGAACTGGAAAAACTGGCAAATGCGGTCGGTATCGGCGCAGTGAAATACGCGGATCTGTCCAAAAACCGTACCACCGACTACATCTTCGACTGGGACAACATGCTGGCGTTCGAAGGTAACACCGCGCCATATATGCAGTACGCTTATACCCGCGTACTGTCCGTGTTCCGTAAAGCAGATATCGACGAAAGCGCGCTGGCAAATGCGCAGGTCGTTATCAGCGAAGATCGCGAGGCTCAACTGGCGGCGCGTCTGCTGCAGTTTGAAGAAACGCTGACCGTCGTTGCGCGTGAAGGTACGCCACACGTGATGTGTGCTTACCTGTACGACGTTGCTGGTCTGTTCTCCGGCTTCTATGAGCACTGCCCTATTCTCAGCGCTGAAAACGAAGAGATTCGTAACAGCCGACTGAAGCTGGCACAACTGACGGCGAAAACCCTGAAGCTGGGTCTGGATACACTGGGTATCGAAACCGTAGAACGTATGTAATCACTTCAAATAATGTGAAAGCCCGCGCTATGTCGCGGGCTTTTTTATTTCCCCGAATGACCGCCCTCGTAGGCCTGATCAGCAAAGCACCATCAGGCGCTACGTTCACTGTAATTTGTAACAACCCACAAGGAATGACACATTTCCCTAGAGATATGGAACATCTTTTGCCTGTCATCCCGTCTAAGCCTCCGTATCATTAGGCGGCGAATTAATCGGGTACGAGTCAATGACATTCAGAGATTTTGAGGCGGAAGAAAAGCTCTTCCAGCGGCGTGTATTGGTGGCCTTTGGCCTAGTAGTCATCTGTTTTGGCATCCTGATTTACAATCTGTATAACTTACAAATCTGTCAGCACCAGTATTACACCACCCGGTCGAATGCAAACGACATCAAAATGCTGCCCGTCGCCCCAACGCGTGGCATGATTTACGATCGCAACGGCATCCCGCTGGTGCGCAACGTTACCTGGTACGATATTTCCGTTACGCCGTATAAAATCAGCGATATGAATGCGTTACTCCAGCAGCTCACGCCGATCGTTGACCTCACACCTGATGACATAGACCAGTTTCGCCATGAGCTGAAAGCCAGCAGCCGCTATCGTCCTGTGGTGCTAAAAAATGCGCTAACCGATGTCGAAATCGCCCGTTTTTCGGTAAACCAGTTTCATTTTAGCGGCGTCAACATCAATAGTTACGAAGACCGCCAGTATCCCTATGGCGCGGCGCTGGCGCATGTCCTGGGTTATGTTTCAAAAATCAATGACAACGACCTGAAAGCACTGGATCAAAAGGGTCTGGCGGAGAACTACGCCGCCGATCACAACATCGGTAAGCAAGGTATTGAGCGCTATTACGAAAACGAACTGCATGGAAAAACCGGTTATCAGGAGGTGGAAGTAGATAACCACGGACGCATCGTACGCCTGATCAAAGATGTGCCGCCCGTTGCCGGAAAAGATATCCATCTGACGCTGGATTTACATTTACAGCAATACATTGAGAGCCTGTTGGCTGGCCAGCGTGCCGCCGTTTTGGTTGAAGATCCACACGACGGTTCCGTACTGGCGATGGTCTCAAACCCCAGCTATGACCCTAATCCGTTTGTCAAAGGCATCAGCTATCAGGACTATAACAAGCTACTCCAGGATAAAGACCTGCCATTAATCAACCGCGTCACGCAGGGATTGTACCCTCCCGCTTCAACGGTCAAACCGTATATGGCGATGTCGGCATTACTGAACGGGGTAATCACGCCGCAGACCAGTTTCTTCGGTGCCCCTACCTGGACGCTACCCGGCACCGAGCGACATTACCGTGACTGGAAAAAAACGGGCCACGGTATGCTGGATGTCACCAAAGCGATAGAAGAGTCTGCCGATACGTTCTTCTATCAGGTGGCGTATATGATGGGGATCGACCGGATTAACAGCATGCTCAGCCAGTTTGGTTACGGTAAACCGACCGGCATCGATCTTGATGAGGAGTATAACGGCCTGCTCCCGAGCCGCGAATGGAAGCAAAAAGTGCACAAAAAAGCCTGGTATCAGGGGGACACTATTTCAGTTGGCATCGGTCAGGGCTACTGGATTGCCACACCTATCCAGATGGTAAAAGCCATGGTCGCACTGATTAACAACGGCAAGGTTATCGTCCCTCACCTGCTGCTCGATGAAGAGAGCGGCAAAACCATCACGCCGTATCAGGCTCCAGAAGCACCGTCACAAATCGCCTCAGCCTCATCGCCCTACTGGGGACTGGTGCGTCAGGCGATGTTCGGCATGGCGAATGAACCAAATGGTACAGGTTATAAGTTCTTTCACACCGCGCCATACGGCATTGCGGCAAAAAGCGGCACCTCGCAGGTCTTTAGCCTGAAAGAAAATCAGACCTACAATGCGAAGATGATCCCTGTCCGCTTGCGCGACCACGTGTTCTATACCGCATTTGCACCCTATAAGAACCCGAAGGTCGCGGTGGCGTTAATTCTGGAAAACGGCGGCAGCGATGGTGTCACCGCCGCGCCGGTTATGCGTCAAATCATGGATCATCTGTTTGCCCCGCAGGACAACACGGTACAAACAGTGACGACTGAACAATCAGGTCCGATAGCGGTATCACCATCGAATACCGATATCAAAAATACTTTCGCAAGTATTCGGTAAGGCACAGCATCGCCATCGCCTGTCCGTAAGGCATGGAGGTCCGAGGGATGTTGCGGTAGAAATCGAGATTGTGTCCCATCCCGGTACCAAACGAGGTGTGCAGCAGTTCACCTTCCGGTGAAATATGCTGCACAATGCCGCGAATGGCTTTTTCGGCTACCGGCGCATACTCTTGCCCAACATAGCGTTTACGTACTGCTTTGAGGATCCCATAGGCAAATCCGGCAGTTGCCGATGCTTCCAGATACGACTGCGGGTCGTCCAGCAAGGTATGCCACAACCCACTTTCATCCTGGCATTTCGCCAGCGCCGCGATTTGCGCGTTCAGGACCTGTACAAGATAGCGGTGAACAGCATTGTTTTCCGGTAAATCAAGTAATTCGAGGAAGTCCGGGATCACGATAGTTAACCAACTGTTGCCACGCGCCCAGCGGGCATTAGCAAAGTTATGATTTCCTTCATAGCTCCAGCCGTGGAACCACAGCCCCGTTTCTTTATCCATCAGGTTTTGCACGTGCAGCAGGAACTGATACGTTGCCTCTTCGATGTAGTCCGGGCGATTGAGTAGCTTGCCAATCTTCGCCAGCGGTAAAACCGTCATCATCAGCGTGTCATCCCACATCTGTTGATGGTTTTCTTCCGCCAGCGTGATGTGTTGCATACCACCAAATTCGGTACGCGGCATCTCATGCATTGCCCACTCAGCCCAGCTGTCGAGCCACGGCAGATACGCTGGATTACGCGTCTCTTCATAGCGATACGCCAACGTTAAAAATGGCGCCATGGTGTTCACGTTTTTAGTGGTTGCACCTTCAGCAAAGCGATCGGCAAACCAGCTATCGATGATATCGCGCATCGTTTCATCGCCGGTTTGCAGATAGTACTGATACATCCCGTACAGGCCGACGCCGTGTGTCCACTCCCATCCCGCCCAGCCTTTAGTATCAATTACGCGTCCATCGTCCAGACGCAGTAAGAACTCACCGGTTTCGTCATGAATATTGACCAGGTTATGCGTCACCTTTTTGATCAGCGTTTTTAATTCATCCCTGGCAATAAAATGTTCTGGCTGGCGCAATAATGGGCTATGTTTAACCGGGTAAACAATCATTTACTAAACCTCTGTCAATGTCGGATTCAATGCTGTGACCTGCCCCTGTTACGGCGCAGCAGCTTTATTTGGGAGGCCCCGCAATCCTCGCTTTGACAATGGGCATCCTTATAGGGTCACAGTAAAAGCTAACAGAAAGTGAAACCTTTCTATTTCTGCCAGAAGGATTCGTGAAATGGCAAGAATACAAAGAGTCCGGCAACGTACGTCACTTATTTTATAAAACGACGTTTCTATTTAATTGAATGAGAAGCTGGAATGTTGAAACAACCAGCAGTTTCAACTGCTGGTCTGAATGACGGAGGGGGTTAACGGTAGTTCACAATCACCTGATTGCTCTGAATGCGTAACGCGGGGATCAGGCGACCACCGCCGGGGACCTCCCAGACAAAATGCATCGGTTCAATGGCCGGAACGTTATTGAACCCGTTGGTGGTCCCACTTTGCCCGTCCAGCTCGACACAACGGGACTGAGAACATAAACGCACCCGCAAACCTGCGGGCGTGGGGCCATTCAGCTCATAGCGCCAGGCCACCAGCGTCATCAAGCCTGAGACCGGCTGGCTGGGAACCAAAGGATCAGACGAGGCTGACTGGCCACGGTGATTTAAGGTGATCCCCATGCCACTTGCCTGCCAGGCCCCTTCTCCGGCGGCCTGCGCCACCAGAGGAAAAAACAACAACCACAGTAACTTACGCATTATTTACCTCCAATGGTCGCCGTCATGCGGATATGGCGGTTATCGGAAAGCTCCATGTTCGATAACACCACCAACTGCGGGATGCTGCGGCGTAAAAACCGCGCCAGTAACGGACGTAACGCGTGATTAACCAGCAAGACCGGCGGCGCGCCCAACATTTCCTGCCGGGACAGCGCTTCCTGAGTCTGGGCCAGCAGTCGGTCTGCAAGCCCAGGCTCCAGACCGCCGCCCCCCTGCAGCGCTTGCAGCAGCAAACGCTCGAGCGGAGTATCAAGACCGATAACCTGAACCTCTTCATTACCCGGGAACCACTGCTGAGTGATGGCGCGTCCTAACGCAACACGGACGACCGCGGTAAGCTCATGCGGATCGTTTTGCAGCGGCGCATGTTCCGCCAGCGTTTCAAGAATGGTGCGCATATCGCGAATCGGTACTTTCTCGTCCAGCAAGTTCTGCAGCACTTTATGCAGCGTGGTGAGCGTCACAACGCCCGGCACCAGATCTTCCGTCAGCTTTGGCATCTCCTGCGACACTCGATCCAGTAACTGCTGCGCTTCCTGACGGCCAAACAGCTCAGCGGCGAACTGCCCAATCAGGTGGTTTAGATGCGTAGCGACAACAGTACTGGCTTCAACCACCGTAAAGCCCTGAATCTGCGCCTGTTCCTTCAATGCGCTTTCAATCCAGATAGCGTCCAATCCGAACGCCGGATCGACCGTTTTCTCACCCGGCAGCGACCCGGCGGCAGTACCCGGGTTAATGGCCAGCCAGCGTCCCGGATAGGCGTCACCGCTGCCAATTTCTACCCCTTTCATCAAAATTCGATAGCGGGCTGGCTGCAGATCCATATTGTCTCGAATGTGTACCACCGGCGGCAGGAAGCCCATATCCTGGGCAAATTTCTTACGAATACTGCGAATTCGCCCCAGCAACTCGCCATCCTGTTGAAAGTCCACCATTGGGATCAGGCGGTAACCTACCTCCATGCCCAGCGAATCTTCCAACTGCACGTCGTTCCATGTGGCTTCCACCACGGAGTTGTTTTCCGGCATTTTCACCGGCTGCGGTTCATCTGGCGCTTTTTGCTCACGACCGCGCATCCACCATGCCAGAGCCAACAATGCGGCAGTAAACATCAGAAACACCAGGTTCGGCATGCCCGGAACCAGACCCAAAAGTCCAAGTACCGCCGCACTGAGCAACATGACGCTGGGGTTGCTGAACAGTTGGGTCACCATCTGTTCGCCTACGTCCTGGTCGGTACTCACGCGGGTCACGATAACACCCGCCGCAGTAGAGATAACCAGCGCAGGAATTTGTGCCACCAGCCCGTCACCGATGGTCAGCAGGGTATAACTTTCCGCAGCGCTGCCCATGCTCATACCATGCTGCAACACCCCAACTAACAGACCGCCGACCACGTTGATTACCATGATCAAAATACCAGCGATGGCATCTCCACGGACGAATTTACTCGCACCGTCCATTGAGCCGTAAAAATCCGCTTCCTGGGTCACTTCCGAGCGTCGTTTTTTAGCTTCATCTTCGCCAATCAGACCGGCATTTAAATCTGCATCAATCGCCATCTGCTTGCCGGGCATACCATCCAGAACGAAGCGCGCGCCAACCTCGGCGATACGCCCTGCACCTTTGGTGATTACCATAAAGTTAATGATGACGAGAATCACGAAGACCACGATGCCGATCGCGAAGTTACCGCCCACCAGGAAGTGGCCGAAGGCTTCAACCACCTTCCCCGCCGCCGCCGCGCCAGTGTGTCCTTCCATTAAAATGATACGGGTAGACGCGACGTTCAGGGCCAGACGTAATAATGTGGTAAACAGCAAAATCGTCGGGAATGCGGCAAACTCCAGTGTACGCTGGGTGAACATCGCCACCAGCAGCACCATGATCGACAGCGCAATGTTAAATGTGAACAGCAAATCGAGGACGAAAGCCGGCAGCGGCAGCACCATCATCGACAGGATCAGCAGGATGAGGATCGGTCCGGCAAGAATTTGCCATTGCGTGGATTTCAGGTTGCTGGGCAGACGCAGCATCGCGACCAGATTAGCCATCAGTATTCTTCTCGTTCATGAAATCCAGTGCTTCAGGCACCGGAAGGTTTTCAGGTTGTGGTGGACGCTTGCCGCCAGCCAGACGCCAGCGTTTTAGCTGCCATACCCATGCCAGTACTTCAGCAACGGCGGCATATAATTGACCCGGTATTTGCTGACCAATCTCAGCATGGCGATAGAGCGCACGCGCCAGTGGTGGTGCTTCTAATGTCGGGACACGGTGCTCTGCGCCAATTTCACGAATGCGCAGCGCAACCAGCCCGGCCCCTTTCGCAACAACTTTCGGCGCACTCATTTTGTTCTCGTCATACTTCAACGCCACTGAGTAGTGCGTAGGGTTAGTGACAATAACGTCTGCTTTCGGCACATCCGCCATCATGCGACGCTGAGCGGCCGCGCGCTGCATTTGACGAATTTTGCCCTTAACGTGCGGGTCACCTTCGCTTTGCTTAAATTCATCGCGGATATCCTGACGCGACATACGTAGCTTTTTCACATGGCTATAGATCTGGAAAAAGACGTCAAACCCCACCATCGGAATAACGCCAAGTACCACCAGTAGTGCACACATACCGACTAAATCCAGGGCGTTGCCCATCGCCGTAATTGGTGACTCCGCCATCAGACGCATCATCGCTGGCCAGTTATGCCAGAGATAAAATCCGGCCACGCTTCCCACTAACGTGGACTTTAGTATTGCTTTGAGCAGTTCTGCGCCGGTTTGCGCGGAAAACATGCGCTTAATGCCCGGCAGCGGATTCAGCTTAGAGAATTTGGGTTGCAGGGATTTACCGCTGAAAATCAAGCCGCCAAGCATCACCGGGGAGATTAAAGCCACCAGAACGACGCCGGTAATCAACGGTAACAGCGCAATCATCGCGTCTTTAATCAGCAGGATGATTTGGCTGAGGATCAGATTCGGGTCGTTAACCATACTGTGGTCAAAACGTAATCCGGCCGACAGCATGCCAGCCAGCCTGCGGGCAAGCGACTCCCCACCAATCCAGATAATGCACACACCCACCAGCAAAATAAGCAGTGAGGTCAGCTCTTTGGATCGGGGGATCTGCCCTTCTTCCCGCGCTTTTTCAAGTCGGTGGGGTGTGGGGGCTTCTGTTTTGTCGTCGTCGCTTTCTTCTGCCACGCATCAGACCCTGGATAGAGATATAGGCGTGAATGATGCCAGAACAGCTATCCAGCAATGGGAAGAGTAAGCGGTAAAAAAGACGGGATTTATGGCTTTAAGCTGAATTGCGTGTAAGCCGGATGAGAGGCCCACGCCTCACATCCGGCAAATACGCATCAGAACCCGAGGCTATCCAGCAGGTCGTCAACCTGATCCTGACTTGCTACTACGCCGGCTTTCGAGGCGTCAACCTGCGGGCCGTTAAGCAAGCTTTCGTTTTCACGTTTTGGACGTGCGCCCTGTTCCGGAATGTTTTCCAACAGAACCATCAGCAGCTGACGTTCAATCTCCTGGATAACATCCATCATGCGCTTGATGACCTGACCGGTGAGATCCTGGAAATCCTGCGCCATCATGATGTCCAGCAACTGGGCATTGGTAAAGCTGGTATGTCCAGGCACATCACCAAGGAACTGACGGGTATCGGTGACCAGTTCACGAGCATCGGACAGTTCGATCGGATTTTCGAACCATTCATCCCAGCGTTTAGTCAGGTCTTTGGCCCCTTTTTCCATCGCGTCCTGATGCGGCTGCGAAGCTTCTACGCTGTTTAGCGCACGCTCCGCCGCCTGCGCGGTCATCTGTACAACGTAATCGAGACGATCGCGGGCATCAGGAATCGCTTCTGCCGCTTCGGCAATGGCCTGATCCAGCCCCAGTTCACGCAGGCTGTCGCGCAGCATTCGGGTCAAACTGCCGATGCGCGCGATGATGTCCCCTGCAGAGTGTTCGTCAGCAGGTTTAATTTGTGGTTGCATCATCATCACACCCTCACATGCCCAGTTTCTCAAAGATTTTATTCAGTTTTTCTTCCAGCGTCGCCGCCGTGAACGGTTTCACGACATAGCCACTGGCACCTGCCTGTGCTGCCGCAATGATGTTCTCTTTTTTCGCTTCTGCCGTGACCATCAGCACCGGCAGAGAAGCCATCCCGCCATCGGCACGGATGGTTTTCAGCAGTTCCAGTCCATCCATGTTCGGCATGTTCCAGTCAGAAATAACAAAACCGAATCCCCCAGCCTGCAGCTTGTTCAGCGCATCCACGCCGTCTTCAGCCTCTTCAACATTGTTGAATCCCAGCTCTTTAAGCAGGTTACGCACGATGCGACGCATGGTGGAAAAGTCATCCACAACCAAAAACTTAAGCTCTTTATCCGCCATAAAAATAAACTCCTGATTCAAATACGTATTGCCTGTCCGGCACTAATTTTCACCAGCATTTGCTGGCTCACCTGGCTAAGATCGACCACTTCGCTTACGCCACCCATATTGATGGCCTCGCGCGGCATGCCGAACACCACACAACTTGCTTCGTTTTGCGCAATGGTCCAGGCTCCCGCCTGATTCATCGCTAACATTCCGGCTGCGCCATCGTTGCCCATACCGGTCAGGATCACCCCGACGGCATTGCGCCCCGCATGTTTCGCCACCGAATGGAACAGCACATCCACTGAGGGCCGATGCCGATTAACCGGCGGACCGTCATGAATTTTGATTTGATAGTTCGCGCCGCTGCGTGCCAGTTCCATATGCTTGTCGCCCGGCGCGATATACGCATGCCCCGGGAGTACGCGCTCTCCGTCTTCTGCCTCTTTCACGGTTATCTGGCACAGTTTGTTCAGACGTTCGGCGAACGAACGGGTAAACCCTGGTGGCATATGCTGGGTAATAAGAATACCGGGGCTTGAAAGCGGCAATGGCTGGAGTACATGGCGAATTGCCTCTGTTCCTCCGGTTGATGCCCCAATCACCAGCAGCTTTTCCGAACTGAGTAACGGCCCTGCTTTCAAGGTCGTCGGTGCCGCCATGGGCTTATGGGCCGCCAGTTTTGCGCGCGATGCGGTGCGGATCTTTTCGGCAATCATCTCGCTATATGCCAGCATCCCTTCGCGGATCCCCAGTTGCGGTTTGGTGACAAAATCAATCGCCCCCAGTTCCAAGGCCCGCAGCGTGACCTCTGAACCTTTACCGGTCAGTGAAGAAACCATCACCACAGGCATTGGACGCAGGCGCATCAACTTCTCCAGGAAGTCGAGGCCGTCCATACGCGGCATTTCCACGTCCAGCGTCAGGACGTCGGGATTGTATTTTTTGATTAAATCCCGGGCGACCAACGGATCCGGCGCCGTCGCCACCATTTCCATATCACTGTGACTGTTAATAATTTCGGTCATGATTTGACGCATCAATGCAGAATCATCTACCGACAACACCCTGATTTTACTCATGCTTTATCCTTACCTGGCGCATGCGCATACACGGTCTGTCCACGCAGGCTAAACTCGCGCACAAGGTTGCTAAAGTTTTCTGAATGACCTGCAAACAGCAGCCCGTCAGGTTTAAGAAGTGGAACAAAACGGTGCAAAATGTCCTGTTGTGTCGTTTTATCGAAATAGATCATCACGTTACGACAAAATATGGCGTCGAACGGTCCGGGCACGTTGTACTGCTTATCCAGTAAGTTCACGCTGGAAAATTCAACATGACCTGCCAGTTCCTGCCTTACGCGTACCAGTCCTTCATGCGGCCCGGTGCCGCGCATGAAATAACGCTGCAACTGCTGGGGTGACAGCGTCTTTAGCTCATCGAGGCGGTAAATGCCGTTTCTGGCCTTTTCCAGCACTTCGGTATCAATGTCGCTGGCAAAAACGCGCCAGCGGCCCGGAGCCATACCTAAGGTATCGGCAAGCGTAATCGCAATGCTGTAGGGTTCTTCTCCGGTTGACGCCGCCGCGCTCCAGACGCGGTATTCACCGCTGCGCCGACGAGCGTGATCTGACAGCACCGGAAAATGATGCCCTTCGCGAAAAAACGCGGTCAGGTTGGTAGTCAGGGAGTTAATATAAGCCTGCCACTCAGCACTGTTCTGGTTAGCTTCCAGCATGCTGAGATAGCGACCAAAGTCATCCAGCCCCAGGGTACGCAGACGACGAACCAGGCGGTTATAAACCATGTCCCGCTTATGGTCGGCCAGTACGATCCCCGCACGCTGGTAGATTAATTGACATATCCGACGAAAATGCGCGTCAGACAGCGCGAGGCGCTGTGTCATCTGTAACAATAATGACGTTTGCCCAGAGGGCAGAGATGATGTCATAGCGCCTTCTCAATCACATTCAGGATACAACGGGCGCAACCTGAGGCTGCGCCAACTCTTGTTTTGCTACGGTTTGCTCTTCAAGTTTAAAAAATGCGACACAAGCAGAAAGATGATCGGCCTGCGTGGCAAGTTGTCCGGCGGCGGATGCGGCTTCTTCCACCAGACCGGCGTTTTGCTGCGTCACGGAGTCCATCTGGCTGACGGCCTGCGCCACCTGCTCAATGCCTCTGCGCTGTTCATCGGATGCCGAGGCAATCTCGCCCATGATGCCGTTAACCCGGGTCACCGAACTGACTATTTCCGTCATAGTGCGCGACGCCATATCCACCAGCTGCGAGCCCTGATGCACCCGGGTGACAGATTCCTCAATCAGTCCCTTAATTTCTTTCGCCGCCTGTGCGCTACGGCTTGCCAGATTGCGCACCTCACCAGCGACGACGGCAAAACCACGCCCTTGCTCCCCCGCTCTGGCAGCCTCTACCGCGGCATTCAACGCCAGGATATTGGTCTGGAAGGCAATGCTGTCAATCACGCCAATAATGTCGCCGATTTTCTGCGAGCTGGCAGAAATCTCATGCATGGTGCTGGCGACCCGGGACGTCTGCTCGCCACCTTTATGCGCTGTGTCTGCCGCACTTTTGGCGATTCCTGACGCCTGGCGCGCGTTATCAGCGTTCTGGCCGACGGTGGCGGTCAGTTGCTCCATGCTGGCCGCCGTTTGTGCCAGCGCGGCCGCCTGCTGCTCAGTTCGCAAAGATAAATCGTTATTGCCCATCGCGATTTCTGAAATACCGCTATGCATGGCTGAGCTGCCCTGACGAACGTCACTGACCGTTTCGCGTAACGCCTTTTGCATCTTCTGCAAGCTGGCAAAAATGGCCGAGATCTCATTGCGCCCATAAACCGCTACCGGTCGTGCCAGGTTCCCCGCGGCAATACTGTCGAAATGGCTGCCAATAATCGCCAGCGGCTGAACGATCATCTTGCGCGACCAGAACAGCGCACCGCTGGTGAGCAGTGCCGCCAGTACCACCATGGTGGCGAAAATCACCCCCGACATATGGTAATTTCGCTGGCTCTGATCGCCTGCCGTTTGTAACACGCTGTCGATGTTGCTCTGCCACGCATTCACATTCGCATCAAAAGCATCCTGAGCCGCCTGCACCGGCGCGGTCAGAAAATCTGACAACTGATTGTTTTCAAGCCAGGTGGCCTGATGCGCGAGAGCGCTATGCCACTGGTTGAAATTTTTCTCAGTTGCGCCTAACAGCGCCTTGCCTTGTTCCGTCGAATCCGACGTCGCCATAAAGCGTTTAAACATCAATTCAGACTGCGCCAGGCTGTCGCGCGCGAGGGTCATCAGCGTTTTGATGTCCTCTGGCGGATAGCTCAGGGCGGTCAGCGTCCCTGCCTTATTAAGGGCCGTACTGGCCTGTAATAACACAGCGCGGGTTTGGGCCAGCGCAGCGCGTTGCTGATTACTCCGTTCGACCTGATTCAGGTTCTGAAAACCGTCCCGAAATGCCCAGAAGGACAAGCCATTACTGCCAATCTGCAAAACTCCGCAGAGGATCAAAATCAAAAACAGCGTGGTCGAAATTCGAATACGATTAAACATCAACGCTCCCATCGGGCGGCACTGGCCGCGGTTTAACTATCAGTCAAAATGTTTCCCAATTCGTATCTTGTTCAATGCTCTGGCGCGGATAGGATGCGCTCGGGGCTGCTGGTAATCGTGTATCGCGTGGTTTTGTCGAGGCCGGACGTGACGCAAGACGGAAAGTCGATACCGACTGCGTTAAGCGACTGGCCTGTTCTTCAAGAGCGGCCGCTGCGGCAGCTGACTCCTGTACCAAAGAGGCGTTCTGCTGCGTAACACGATCCATTTCAGAGACCGCGAGCGCAACCTGATCAATCCCCCGGCTTTGCTCGTCAGATGCCGAGGCAATCTCGCCCATAATGTCGGTCACCCGCGTCACGGCATTGACGATGTCGTTCATTGTTTCGCCGGCGCTTTCTACCAGTACGGAACCGGTATCAACCCGGGAAACGGAATCCTCAATTAATGCTTTGATCTCTTTCGCCGCCTGCGCACTGCGGCTTGCCAGATTACGCACTTCACCCGCCACCACGGCAAAGCCGCGGCCTTGCTCACCGGCGCGTGCTGCTTCAACTGCCGCGTTCAGTGCGAGAATGTTGGTCTGAAAGGCAATGCCATCAATGACGCTGATGATGTCGGCGATTTTCTTCGAGCTATCGGCGATTTCGTGCATGGTGTTCACCACGCTATCAACCACTTTGCCGCCATGCTGCGCGGTATCGGACGCGCTTTTCGCCAGTTGCGAGGCCTGACGCGCGTTGTCCGCGTTTTGCTTCACGGTTGCCGTCAGCTGTTCCATGCTGGCTGCGGTCTCTTCCAGTGCAGACGCCTGCTGTTCCGTACGAGATGAAAGGTCGGTGTTCCCGCTGGCAATTTCGCTGGTACCGGAATAAATCGCATCAGAGCCTTCACGCACCAGAGTGACTGTTTCCGTCAGCGAGCGCTGCATATGATCAACCGTACTGGCCAGCTCGCCGATTTCGTTACGGCCACTAACGGCGAGAGTTGCGGTCAGGTTACCGCTGGCGATTTCCCGGATATGGGCAATGACACGGGACAGAGGATTAAGCAGGGTATGACGGATGCCATACCAGACCACCACCAGAATCAGCACCAGCACCACGGCCAGCACGCCGAGCTGCCATTGGGCGAAATGGTAATCCCGCGCGCTTTGATCAAATGCCTGGACGTAAAGCTTTTCGCTAACGCTGGCGTACTTGCCCAGCGCCTCGCCGAGCGCGTTTTGCATTCCCTGCGTAGGCTGCGCGAAGTAGGCGTCCATATTGCCGCTTTCCAGAAACTGAACCAGTTCTGCCAGGGCCGCATGGTACTGCTGATATTTTTCCTCAACGTTGCCGCTGGCTTCTGCCATTTCCGGCAACGGTGTGATGTTTTTAAATTTTGCGTAATGCGTTTCAGCCTGCGCCAGCGATGCTTTCGCATTCTTCAGCAGATCGTTTTTGGCGCTGCTTTGCTGGTTAGACGCATCCATCATCATGCGCGCAGAAGAACGGCTTAAATTGATTCGTGTCTGCAGCATCAGATCCCATGTTGAGGTGAGTTCACTTTGCTGCTGTCGAAGATCGTTAGAAATAACAAAACTTTGCTGATTCTGCTGCAATGAAGAAAACAACAGACCACCGGAAACAAGCTGTAGCAGTGCGAAAACCCCCAGCACCATCATCAGCATTGTGACAACGCGGATACGGTTAAACATAAGGCACCTTCCTGAAAACGAGTTATCAACGTTATCGGCACTCGCTGAGATAACTTTACGTTTGCGAAAAGGAAATCCTGAAGGGATGTGAAGCCTGGCGAGGGGAAGATAAAACGGGTGTGCAGCAACCACAAATCATTCACATAAAAACACCATAATCATCATGTAAATAACATTTATTTTCATCGGTGAGCACGGTCAGAATGGCCGAAATACGCATTTTTATGTGATTGAGATCACACATACGCATCGTAAATACCACAACAAAATGGATAAAAAATTAAAAAAAGTTGTATCCGTTTACGCTTTAATCCAATTTATATGATGAATACCTCGTTACCACTTAATAAGTATAAAAAATGAGTAACCGATCAATAAATGTTAAATCCTTACTGAGGGCTTTTTAGTGGCAAATGCAAACAAACTCACGTTGTTTATCGTGATCTTCATGCTGGCGGGGATCCTGTCGGGTGCGGTGATCCACTCTTATGCCTCCCCCGGCGTCGTGACCGCCTGGGCCGATAACATTACGCTTCTTACCGACATCTTTTTACGCCTGATTAAAATGGTGATCGCGCCTTTAGTATTCAGCACCCTGACCGTTGGTATTATGCGCCTGGGAGAAACGTCCACCATCGGTCGCGTGGGCGGCAAAGCGATGATCTGGTTTATCAGCTCTTCTATATTGTCTATCCTGGTCGGTCTGTTTGTGGTTTCCCTTGAGCAACCCGGCAGCGGGCTGAACCTGGCGATCCCGCTGGAAGCCACCGACACCGGCCTGGCCGTAGGCGGCATGAGCCTGAAAGGTTTTCTGACGCATACCATTCCAACCAGCATCGCCGAAGCGATGGCTAACAATGAGATCCTGCAAATTGTGGTGTTCTCAATGTTCTTCGGTATTGGTGGTGCATCGCTCGGAGAGAAATTTAACGCTCCACTGGTTGCGGCGCTGGATGTGGTTTCCCATATTATGCTGAAAGTGACCGGCTACGTGATGTACGTTGCGCCGCTGGCTATTTTTGCCGCCATCTCTTCCGTCATCTCCACCCAGGGGCTGGGGATTCTGCTTAACTATGCGTCGTTTATCGGCGGCTACTATGTGGCGATTTTGCTGACCTGCCTGGTTCTGCTGGCTGTGGGTTATGTCATGCTGAAAAAAGAGGTATTTCGCCTGGTGAGCATGCTAAAAGACCCGGTTTTGGTCGCATTTACCACCAGCAGCTCTGAGGCCGCTTATCCGAAAACGCTGGAGCAATTAACTAAATTTGGCTGCTCACCCAACATCGTGTCATTCGTGCTGCCTATCGGTTATTCGTTTAACCTGGTCGGTTCTATGGTCTATTGTTCATTTGCCTCCATGTTTATCGCGCAGGCCTATAACATCCACCTCTCCTTCGCAGAAATCACCGTCCTGATGCTGACGCTGATGCTGGCGTCCAAAGGGATTGCCGGTGTGCCGCGTTCAGCACTGGTAGTGCTGGCTGCAACCATCCCGAGCTTTAACATTCCGGTCGCCGGGATCCTGTTACTGATGGGAATTGACCACTTCCTGGATATGGGACGTTCAGCAATCAACGTATTAGGTAACGGGATTGCAACGGCGATGCTGGCGCAGGATGAAGGTTTACTGGAAGAAGAACCTGAGCTGGTTGAGCGGGAAGCGTAAGAGGGAAATCTGCCGGATGCGCTACGCTAATCCGGCCTGCAACAGCAATCATTGTAGGCCGGATGAGTTATGGCGATTATGCGACGTGGGAAGCGGCAATATCCAGCAGCGCCATTTCTTCGCTGTTCAGCAGTTTCTCAATGTTGACCAGAATCAGCATCCGGTCACCCAGCGCACCCAATCCCGTCAAATATTCCGTTGACAGCGTGACCGCAAACTCCGGTGCCGGACGGATTTGATCCGTTGTCAGCGACAGCACATCCGAGACGCCATCTACCACAATTCCAACCACCCGCTGACCCAGATTCAGCACAATCACCACGGTGTTTTCATTGTAATCCACATCGCTCTGGCTAAATTTCACGCGCAGGTCGACGATAGGCACAATCACACCACGCAGGTTTGTGACGCCTTTGATAAACGCAGGCGTGTTAGCGATGCGCGTCACCTGATCATAACCACGGATTTCCTGCACTTTCAGGATATCGATACCGTACTCTTCATCCCCCAGCGTAAACACGAGGAATTCCTGACCTGACGGTTCGCCGGCCAGTTTAGTTACATTACTCATACCGGTCATATTATTCCCTTCTCACTCAATCAGGCGGCTGTGATCGCCACACGTTGTTCGCGGTTTAACCCCTGCAATGCAGAGACATCGACAATCAGCGCGACGCTGCCGTCGCCGAGGATCGTTGCAGCAGAAATACCTGGCACTTTGCGGTAGTTGCTTTCCAGGTTTTTGACCACTACCTGGTGTTGGCCAATTAACTGATCGACCAGCAGCGCATAGCGACGCCCTGCACTTTGTAAAATGACCACAATGCCCTGAGTCGCTTCAGTTTTAGCGCCTTCAACCTCAAAGACTTTCCACAACTCAACCAGTGGTAAATATTCGCCACGCACTTCCAGAACGCGCTCTCCTCCGGCCAGCGGATGGAGATCTTCTTCGCGCGGTTGCAGCGATTCCATAACGGCATTCAGTGGCAGAATGAAGACCTCATCGGCCACACGCACGGACATCCCGTCGAGGATCGCCAGCGTCAGCGGCAGCAGAATGCGAATAGTGGTCCCCTGTCCCTGTTTAGACTGGATCTCAACATGACCGCCCATCTCCTGGATATTTCGCTTCACCACATCCATACCCACGCCGCGTCCGGAAACATCCGTCACCTGTTCGGCGGTCGAAAAGCCTGGCGCGAAGATCAACATACCCACTTCGTCATCGCTCATGTTTTCGTGGATCGGCATGCCCTGAGAGACAGCTTTAGCCAGGATACGTTCGCGGTTCAGGCCAGCGCCATCATCGGTCACTTCAATACAAATATTCCCGCCCTGATGCTCCGCGGAAAGCGTCAGATTGCCGATTGGGCTTTTGCCGGATTCAAGGCGTTTTTCCGGCAGTTCGATACCATGGTCGAGGCTGTTACGCACCAGGTGCGTCAACGGATCGATGATGCGTTCAATCAGGCTCTTATCGAGTTCGGTTGAGCTACCTACCTGCGTCAGCTCGACCTGTTTACCCAGCTTACCGGCCAGATCGCGCACCAGACGAGGGAAACGGCTGAACACGTACTCCATTGGCATCATACGAATCGACATCACCGACTCTTGCAAATCTCGGGCGTTACGTTGTAACTGACCCATGCTGGTGATGAGATCGCCATGATTGACAGGATCCAGTTCGTTAGAGCGCTGGGCCAGCATCGACTGGGTGATCACCAACTCGCCAACCAGGTTAATAAGCTGATCAACCTTTTCAACCGCTACGCGGATACTGGTCGACTCGCTGGCGCGGGCGGGTTTTTCACGTTCCGCGCGGCTATGTGGTGCTTCACTGGCGGTAGCTTTCACCGCAGGTGCCACAGCAACCGGCTGCGGTTCAGTGACAACTGCCACCTCTTCAGCTTCAACTGCCACAGGCGCTGCGCTGACGGTTTCGAATTCAATTTGGTCAGCTTCAATGACAAAGCAAAGCACCGCGATGATGTCATCTTCTGCCAGGTTGCCATCAAGCGTTGCTGATAACGTGTCGCTTCCTTTTACCACATCGGTTAAGGTCGCCAGATTCCCCAGTTCCTCTTCCAGTAAATCCACTTCGCTGGCTTTCAGGCGCGAGAGAGTAATGCGTTTTTTGCTCTCTTCACTGGCGGGTTCAGGCTTTGCAACCGCCTCTTCCTGCATCGCGGCGCTGTCAACAACGCTAAGTTTTGCTGAGTTAACAACTGCCGGTGCGGTTTCACCTTTCGCTTCGAGCGCTAACTGCCGTAACGCCTGGCAGATGTACTCAAAACTGTCGGCATCAGGCTCCACTGAGCTTTTATAGGCGTCGAGCTGTTCCTGCATAATATCTTTCGTTTCCAAAAACAGGTTGATAATGTCGGCATTGAGCTGCATCTCGCCACGCCGCGCTTCATCCAGCAGGTTTTCCATCAGATGGGTCGTTTCCTGCAAAATGGTAAAGCCGAAGGTGCCCGCCCCGCCTTTAATCGAGTGCGCTGCACGAAAAATGGCATTCAGCTGTTCGGAATCCGGGGCTTCAGGAACCAAATCAAGCAGGTGTTGCTCCATATCAGCCAACAGTTCGTCAGCTTCATCAAAAAATGTCTGATAAAAATCGCTAATATCCATGCTCACGCTATCACCTCGGATTGGCTGGTGGCGATGTGGGAACGCTTACCGGCGGGAGTTCCGCTGGCCGTTGTAAGACACTTACCGGCTCATTCTGGCTTTCAGCGTTTTCATGCAAAATGGCCTCTTCTGCCTGCTTATTGAGAACCAGCAGGCTAATACGGCGGTTGATAGCGTCTTCAGGACCGCGATCGCTCAGACGCATCGTGGCGGCCATACCTACCACACGTAATACTTTTCCATCATCCAGACCGCCGCTAACCAGCTCGCGACGCGATGCATTTGCGCGATCGGCAGACAATTCCCAGTTGCTGTACCCTTTCTCACCATTCGCGTAAGGGTAATCATCCGTGTGACCGGAAAGGCTGATCCGGTTAGGGATCCCGTTGAGCACTGGAGCAATCGCGCGCAGGATATCGCGCATATACGGCTCAACGTCAGCGCTACCGGTCTTAAACATCGGGCGATTCTGACTGTCGATAATCTGTATCCGCAGCCCTTCCTGAACCAAATCAATCTTTAAATGCGGACGCAGCGCTCGCAGTTTGGGATCGGATTCAATCAGTTGATCGAGATCGCCGCGAAGTTTGCTCAAGCGGCTCTGTTCCATACGTTTTCTCAGGTCATCAATATTCGGCTGCTTGTTCACCTCGCCCTGCTGCTGGGTGTAATCATCCCCGCCGCCTGGAATCGGGCTTTGGCTATTCGAAATACGATTTCCCCCGGTCACTGCGGTGGCCAGCGGTGTACGGAAATATTCGGCAATCTGGATCAATTCTTTAGGGCTGGAAATAGAAATGAGCCACATCACCAGAAAGAAGGCCATCATCGCGGTCATAAAATCGGCGTAGGCGATTTTCCACGAGCCATGCGCCCCACCACCGTGATTCTTATGTTTGCGTCGCTTTACAACGATAATGGGATGGGCCTGATTTTTCATGCGTCCTCGGTCGTCTGTTGCGCAGTTGGATTTCTCACCGCACGAACATGTTCTTCCAGTTCGATAAACGAAGGACGTTCGCTGGAGTACAGTGTCTTACGACCAAATTCAACGGCAATCGGCGGCGCGTAACCATTCAGATTGGAGAGCAGCGTTATCTTCACGCACTGCATCATTTTGGTTGTTTCAGCGCTTTTCTGGCGCAGAACGCTGGCAAGCGGAGAAATAAATCCATAGGCCAGCAAAATACCGAGGAATGTTCCCACCATCGCATGCGCAATCAACGCACCCAGCTCTGCTGCCGGGCGATCGGCAGAAGCCAGCGCATGCACAACACCCATAACGGCCGCGACGATCCCGAATGCCGGTAGTGAGTCGCCGACCATCGCCAGACTATTCGCCGGGACTTCAGCCTCACTCTCATGAGTCTCAATTTCTTCGTCCATCAGCGCTTCAATTTCAAACGTATTCATGTTGCCGCTGATGATCAGGCGCAGATAATCGACAATAAAATCAAGCATTACCGCATCCGCAAGAATGCGCGGATAGCTGGCGAAGATTTCACTTTCTTTTGGGTTTTCGATGTCGCGCTCAAGCGAGAACATGCCCTGTTGACGTGACTTAGCCATCAGGCGATACAAGAGCGCCAGCAGATCCATATACATCGCTTTGGTGTATTTCGAACGACGGAAAAGCAACGGGATCGCTTTCATCGTCCCTTTGATGGCTTTCCCGTTATTGCCGACGATGAATGCCCCAATACCCGCACCACCGATAATCACCAGCTCAGCCGGTTGATAGAGTGCCCCAAGGTGTCCGCCGGTCATCATGTAACCGCCGAAAACTGTACCAATAACAACCAGGTAACCTAATAAGATAAGCACGACATCATCCTTTCGCAATTGACTATGACAGGATGCGCAGTCGGGCAATTAACGTAAGGTCAGGACAAAAAAAAGCAGCGGTAATCGCTTACCGCTGCTGGAGTGTTCATCCACACCGTATCAGTTAAACAGCCTGTTCGATCTGTTCATCCAGCAGTTGTGGAATAATATCGGCAGCATTCTGGGAAAGTTTACGTCTTTTTACGGCCCGTGATGGCGGTTGGCATAAACTACAGGCAAAGCTGCCTGCGGGTTGGTGTGCGTGGGTGATAAAATTCCCACCGCAGCAATTGCATTGGGACAACTCCAGCAATCCGCTGTCGACAAATCGCACCAGCGTCCACGCGCGGGTTAACGCCAACAATGGCCCTTCTTCAGGCTGCGGACACTGCTCAAGATATAACCGATACGCCTTGATCACGGCATCCACGCCGCTACAGAGACCCGTTTTGAGCAGGAATTGCCATGCATTGCAAAACATCGACGCATGAATATTTTGTTCCCACGTCATAAACCAGTCGGTGGAAAACGGGAGCATCCCTTTTGGCGGAGGACTACCGCGTAATTCTTTGTACAGCTTGATTAATCGACCACGGCTTAATTGCGTTTCGCTTTCCAGCATTTGCAAACGGGCGCCCAATGTGGTTAATTCCATTGCTAACTGGATATCACGCGCTTCCTGAACAATGCTTTTTTCGCTCATCATCAAGCCCTTTTCTTACGTGCTGCATCATCGATGTCGCTTAACAGGCGTGTTGAAAGCATGATACCAGTATGAATTTGCTGAAGATCGTCAACGCGGGAGTCTTGCGTCAGGCGAGTAACAGTCTGGTGATCGTCGAAACGGAAATGACATACCAGTTGGTTTGTTTCGGCCAGTTTGACCATTTGAGGAAGTGTTAATGTTGCCAACGTGTCCGCCATTTCCTCGCTGATACCAAGGCGAAACATCGCAGATGCTTTGTCCTGAACGATCAAACGCTGTGCAAGCAATAAATATGACAAATTGATGTCATAGATGTGTTTCAGCAACTCGGATGTATGCATTATTTGCATCCATAATAACCAACATTGTTTTCATGCGGTAAAACCGCACCCCGTGATGTCGCCGGGAAGGCCCGGTAAAAAAAAGCAAAAGGTCAAATACATAGCAGCGTGACGACACTTACGCGTTGTCTAAACATTCCCTTTTAAGAAGGCAGCGTCCCTTACAAGCTCACATCAATTCTTACAAATGTCTAAGATTTTTCCTAATTCGACGCAACTCTACCCGCCGTCAGTTACACATACAACGGAGGTATGCTGCGAATTTAAAGAATATGTGATCAAGATCACATAAACCAGCCAAACACTTAACATAAATCCATCAGCGTAGCTTTTACTTTGCTTATTTTTTAATCCGCCATCATCCATTTCAATTCCTGATGTACGAATATTCTTGCAATAAAAGCGAATAGTATTTTGTTCACATCCGTTAATATCACGCCGTGAAATAGCGAGCTGGATCACATATTTAACTCAAAAAACTTTTTTAATTAAATTCTTTAGAAACAATAAGTTAAATATTTAGAGTGATTAATTAATACCGCGATGTGACGACCTTGCAAATGTTAATATATGTTTAATTTTTATTAACACATTGTTTTCATTAGCGGTGGGTTTCACTTAAGTAACCTGAACATATCTGCAACTAATATGAATCGATTATTCTATTTATAAGAATAATTAATGAATAATCATGATGACATTCACACTATCGAGGCGGGAAACGTTGCAGTATGGGGTAAGCTGAGTAAAGCTGAAAAGCCCTCTCATAATTCTTGAAAAAAAGGAGCGAGTTATGAGCTATTCGCACATTCTTGTTGCTGTTGCCGCCACCCCTGAAAGTCAGCAGTTGTTAGACAAGGCGGTTTCTATCGCTCGCCCTGTCAACGCCCGAATTAGCCTGATTACACTGGTCTCAGACCCCGAACTGTATAACCAGTTTGCTGCCCCCATGCTGGAAGACCTGCGTGAAGTGATGCAAGAAGAGACTCAGGATTTTATCGACAAACTTAGCAAAGAAGCAGAATACCCCATTGAACATACCTTTATTACCTATGGGGCTCTGAATGAACATATCCTGGATGTATGCCGCAAACACGCCGTTGATCTGGTCATTTACGGCAACCATAACCACAGTTTTTTTTCGCGCGCATCCTGTTCAGCGAAAAGCGTGATTCATACCAGCCAGGTGGACGTTCTTCTGGTTCCGCTAGCTGGAGATTAATCCACAGCGCCACGACTTCATGCGAGTTTAGAACATGAAGAGATATTGTCTGGCAGTTGGCATTGACTCCGACGCGGCGTGACTGTTTTAAGATCGCAAATGAACGTCGCCTGCCAGTTGTCGATATCGTTTTTAACGATAGTCTCAAGCATTTCAGCGTGGCGCGAGATACGTTCGGTAAGTGGCATCGTCAGCGCCTGGTTTAATGCGCCTGCCACTTCATCCCGGTCATAAGGATTAACAATAAGCGCGGAGGTTAGCTCGTTCGCCGCCCCGGCAAATTGCGATAAAACCAGCACGCCAGGGTTAGCAGGATCCTGTGCGGCCACAAACTCTTTCGCCACCAGGTTCATACCATCGCGCAACGGGGTCACCAACCCTACATCAGAGTAGCGGAAGATCTTCATCAGCAATTTACGATCAAAATACTGGTTCAGATAGTAAAGCGGCGTCCAGCCCAGTTGCCCATATTTGCCGTTGATTCGCCCAGCCTCTGTTTCCAGTTGGTGGCGAATATCCTGATAGGCCTGCACCTCTTCACGCGAGGTCGGTGCTATCTGCGTATAGCGAATTTTACCGTGGTGCTGCGGATAATGTTCCAGTAAGGCCTCATAGGCCTGAAAGCGCTCCGGCAAGCCTTTGGAGTAATCCAGACGCTCCACGGAGAAAATATTCTGTACATTTTTAAGCTCCGCTTTTAGCTGTGCCAGTTTTGGTGGCAGCGGACCGGACGCCTGTCGAGCAATCTCATCCGGTTCAATACCGATGGGATAAACCTGAGTGCGAAACGCTTTTCCCCATGCCAGGTGCTGCTTATCTTTATGCGTGGACACCCGAGTCTGGGCTGCGAGACAGTCCAGAAAAGCCTGACGATCGTTTTCGGTCTGGAAACCAAGCAAATCAAAATCACACATTTGCTCAAGCAGCGCCAGATGTGGCGGGAGCGCATTAAAAATTTCCGGCGTCGGAAAAGGAATATGCAGGAAAAAACCGATGCGATTGCGCACGCCGCGCTTACGTAACTCGCAGGCAAACGGCAACAGATGGTAATCATGAACCCAAATAATGTCGTCATCGCCAAGCAACGGCAGAAGTTTATCTACCAGTAAGGCATTAACCCGTTGGTAACCTTCCCAGGCAGAGCGCTGAAACTGAACTAAATCCAATCGATAGTGAAACGCGGGCCATAAAACCGCATTTGAAAACTGGCAGTAATACTCTTCGTAATCTTGCTCACTCAAATTAAACGAGGCCCAGGTGATATTGCCACGGGTGACCTTTTTTAACGGTTTATCCTCATTACCTGTATCACCACTCCAGCCAAACCATAAACCACCAGCAGCTTTTAACGCGCCCAGTACACCGACCGCGAGCCCACCCGCGCTCCCTTTGTCATCTGGTGAGGCGATACGATTAGATACTACGACTAAACGACTCATAGCCACCTCTTCTGTTATTCGTTGCTTTCGGTTCTTGCTGCGAAGAGTTATTTTTCTCCAGCCAGTGCCAGACATCCCTGACACCATCCAGACGCCATGTTGCCTGCGTCGGCCCGCTCCCTACCTTTACAGAAATACCGCCAGCGCGGTTAACTACAGCAAACCCTGTTTCATCTGTCAGATCGTCACCGAAAAACACCGGGATCCGGCCAGCAAAAGGCGCTTCCTGCATAAATGCAGCTATCGCGTCGCCTTTATTACTGCCCTTAGGCTTTATTTCCACGACACATTTTCCGTGCTGCAGAGCAAGCTGCGGCCATTTGCGCGTGATGCGCTCAGCCAGGGTAACCAGCGCCGCTTCGTGTTCGGGTGCCTGGCGATAATGCAACGCGAAGGCCATGCCTTTGGTTTCAAGTGTTGCCCCCGGTAACATCACCAACGCTGCGTGTAATAACGCCCCGGCTTCACGTTCGATACCTTCAGGCAGGTTTACTATGTGCGTTTGACCATTGATGTCACGGCGTTCTGCCCCATGTACTCCGGCAAGCGGAAAACGAAACGGAGTAGTGAGTGCGTCAAGCTCAACCATTGAGCGCCCTGAAATCAATGCCAGCGCATCCGCATTCTGCGTCGCTAACTGATGTAGACATTGCAGGATTGTCTTAGGGACAACGACCTGGTCGGGAAAAGGTTTAATCTCAGCAAGTGTCCCATCGAGATCAAAAAAGTAAGCACAGTTTGCAGATTGTTCAGGGGGTAAAGTCAGTGATGCTGTCACCCGGTTATCCTCCTCATCATGATCAGAACGCCACGCGGATCGCGGCGTATAGATGATGTATGACGGATATAAGTATAGACAGTGTGACCATGCTCGCCATTTGAAAAAACAATCGCCAGCCGGGTAGCGGCTGGCGACGGGCAGAAGCTAGACTAAAAAGTTGGGGTTTAAATCATCAAACGGTACGCTTCGCTTTTTGCTTATAACGGTCGAAGATCACCGCCGCCAGCAGGATGAGGCCACGAACCACATACTGCGCGAACGGAGAGATATTCAGCAGGTTCATCGCATTCTCAACCGTCCCCAGGATCAACACCCCGGCCACCACATATGAGATTTTTCCGATGCCGCCTTTAAGCGAAACGCCCCCTAACACGCAGGCTGAAATCACGATCAACTCATAACCGATTGAGGTCATTGGCTGGCCGCTGGTCATACGCGATGCGAGGATAATCCCGGCAATGGCGGATACCAGACCGGAAAGAATAAAGATAATAATCTTGGTACGAACAACCGGAACCCCAGCCAGGCGCGCCGCCTCTTCATTGCCCCCAATGGCCAGCGTATTACGCCCAAACGTGGTTTTGTTCAGCAGTAAGCCAAAGACAATGAAACAAACGACCGTGATCCAAATAGGCGCCGGCAGACCAAACCAGTTAGCATAGCCGAGTGTGAAGAAACGCTCGTCTTCAATCCCGACTGCCTTACCGTCGGAGATAATATAGGCCAGACCACGTACAATCTGCATTGTCGCAAGAGTAGTGATCAGGGCGTTAATTTTTAACCGCGCAATCACGAAACCATTCACCAGACCACACAGAATACCGAGCAGCAGCCCGGCAGCCACGCCAATCCACAGACTTTCGGTCATGTTAATGACTACGGCAGTGGTAACACCAGCACAGGCAATTACAGACGCGACAGACAGGTCGAAATCACCGGATGCCAGGCAAAACAGCATCCCGCAGGCAACCATACCCGACATTGATACCGCCAGCCCTAACCCCTTCATGTTGATGAAAGTAGCAAAGTTTGGCACAAAGAGGGAACAAACCAGGAACAGCACGGCGAACACCACCAGCATGCCGTATTGGTCCCAAATGCGGCCCAGATTTAGCGCCGACTTCGTTGCGCCAGAACCCGATGTAGAAACGGAAGACATCATACTCTCCTTATTCAGGCTACAGCCTGGCTGACTTTAGGCATAGCAAGGCTCAACGCCTGGCGCTCATCCGCCTGTTCATGAAGTAACTCACCGGCAATTTCGCCTTCTCTCATCACCACAATACGGTCGGCGACACCGAGTACTTCTGGCAGGTCACTGGAAGCAAACAATACGGCCACACCGCGCGCTGCGAGGGCATAAATCACGTTGTAAATTTCATGCTTGGCGCCCACATCAATGCCGCGTGTAGGCTCATCCAACAAAATCACTTTCATCTCTTCCGATAACCAACGACCGAGAATAGCCTTCTGTTGATTACCGCCGGAGAGGTTCATGATCAGTTGCTCTGCACCCGGCGTTTTGATGTTGAGTGAACGAATATGGTGATCGGCATTGGTCTCTTCCCAGCCGTTGTTGATCACGCATCCCCCCAGAACATGCTTACGCCGTGCACTAATGTTGATGTTGTTGCGCACTGAATGGACCGGAATAATCCCTTCGGCTTTGCGATCCTCCGGGCACAGCATCATCCCCGCTTCAATGGCATGGCTTGGTTTACGGATATCGATAGGCTGTTCATCAATAAATACTTGGCCCGCCGTGATACGCGTACCGCCGAACAGCCCTTTCATTAATTCGCTACGTCCGGCCCCCACCAGGCCAAACAGCCCGACAATTTCACCGCTTCGCACGGATAAGCTGATTGGCGTACGCACGCCTGGAGCTTTGACTTCATGCAGCCGCAGACGCTCTGTGCCATACGGTCTGGATTTCCAGCCATAGATATCCCCGAGGTCGCGCCCGACCATCGCCTGCACCAGCGCATCGTGATCGACCTGCTGCATGTCCGTGAACGTTTTGACGTAATGACCATCTTTAAACACGGTGATGGCATCGCTGAGAGCAAAAATCTCCTCCATACGGTGCGAAACGTACAGAATGATGCGTCCTTCGTTGCGCAGCTCACGGATGACGCGAAACAGATTCTCAATCTCGCGAGCCGACAGGGAGCTGGTTGGTTCATCAAAGGCGATAATTTTGGCGTTTCGCGCCAGCGCTTTTGCAATCTCCACCATCTGCCACTGACCAATGGAGAGGTATTTCAGTGGGGTATCGGGATCGATATCCATCCCCAGATGCTTCAGCTGGATTCCTGCTTCATAGTTCAGCAGCGAGCGGTTCACAATCCCGCCTTTGTGCGGTAACTGCCCTAAGTAAATATTCTCGGCAACGGTCATTTCAGGGACGAGATGCAGTTCCTGATAAATAATGGCGACACCGGCGTTGAGTGCGGCAGTGGTATCCGCGAACGAAACTTCCTGTCCGCGGACCGTCAGAGATCCCGTTGTTGGCGCATAGTTACCGCTGAGAATTTTTAAGAGTGTTGATTTCCCGGCGCCATTTTCGCCCATCAGCGCATGCACCTGTCCGGCATAGCAGTCGAAACTGATATCCGTCAGCGCCTTAACGCCCGGGAACGTTTTGCCAATGCCGCGAAATGAGAGATACGGGGTAGACTGTTGCATAACGTCTCCGTGAGTCAGGATTTTACCGGCCTGGAAAACCGCCGGGCGTAGGCCCGGTAAGCACAGCGCCACCGGGCATTGCGCCGGAAGGCGGCTTCGCCTAATCCGGCCTACAACATCGCAGCACTTCTGTTACTTACCGCCTAAGCCTTTCTTCGCCAGCTCTTCTTTGAAGTTATCGCGGGTAATCAGCACCACATCTGTCACTTCAGTGAATGCCGGTGGCTCTGCACCTTTCGTTACCCAGTTGTAGAGCATTTCACTGGATTTGTAGCCGTGCACGTCCGGGCTTGGCAGCAGTGAACCGTAGAACCCGGTCGCTTCGCCTTTTGACAGTTCGCTCACCGCGTCAACGCCGTTGATCCCGATACCAATCACGTTTGGTGCTTTGAAGCCCTGCCCCTCGGTCGCACGTACGCCACCCAGCACGGTGTTGTCGTTCATGCCGACAATCAGCCAGTTTTTGACTTCAGGATGCTGAACCAGCATGGAGTTGGCGGCGTCAAATGCGCCGGGGATGTCATTCGATTTTGTTGGGACCTGGTAAATCTGTTTTTCCGGGAAGCCTGCGGCTTTAAGCGCTTCCATTGAACCAGAAGTACGACGACGTGCGGTATCCAGTTCGTTGGCGGTAATGGCCATTACGGCGGTGGATTTCACATCCCAACCGCGTTTTTGCATCTCTTTGTACAGCTCCTGGCCCTGGCGCTCACCAATTTTGGTTGCCGCCATCATCACCAGTGGCACGGTATCCATCGGCTTACCTTTGGCGTTGGCAAACTGGTCGTCGACGGCAATGACTTTCATATCGTAGCCGCGCGCCTTAGCCATAATGGCTGGCCCCAGTTTTGGGTCTGGCGTACAAATCACAAACCCTTTTGCTCCACTTGCAGCCAGGCTGTCGATGGCGTTAAGGGTTTTCTCACCATCCGGAACGGCAATTTTAATCACCTCAAAACCAAGGTCTTTACCGGCTTTATCGGCAAATTTCCATTCAGTCTGGAACCACGGTTCTTCCGGCTGTTTGACCAGGAAACCGAGCTTCATGGATTCAGCGATAGCGGATTGTGACATAATGGCCGCCAGACCGATGGCAGCCAGCGCTTTAGTGAATTTGTGCATGGTTAACTCCAGCTTTAACGTTCTTTTATGTAGGGTAAAATCAGACGATTTTTTGTAATTCGGACGTAAAACAAGGCATTACCTTTTATTGATAAGATCAATGCCAGTGCTGAGAGTATTTTTAGCGGGAAATTGATTCTCCATAAGAGAGCGGCATCACACCACAGAATTACAGTAATTGCGTACATAAATTCAGCGGGAAATGACATAAAAAAACGCGGTTTTGTCGACGGGAAAAAAGAGGGGTAGCAGATTAGTCCATAACATCAGCCAACGAATCCTTGTTCCCGAATACCGAAGCATTCGGGAGCACAATGATTACCATCTGTAATAAATGTGGTCAGCGTGATCGCGAACCGGAATGTCATCTTCCAGCAGACGCGCTGAAAGCGTGAAAGCAAAATCGAAAATATGCCCTAATCCTTTGCCGCTAATAAGGTTGCCATCTTCAACAACCGGCGCATCAATATATTCCCCATCCGCGACGTTTTGCCACAGATCTCCCGAACACACATAGCGACGCCCCTTCAGCAGGCCGTTGCCGCCCAGCACGCGCGCCGCCGCAGAACACACCGGGCAAATGAGTTTTCCTGCCTCGTCATGGCGAGCGATAAACTGGATGACAGCCTCACTGGCGGCAAGGTTAACGCTGCCCTGCGGCCCGCCGGGTAACACAACGGCATCATAAAGATCCGTCTGACGCGCAGCCAGCGTGCTGTCCGTCACCATCGGCACGTCATGGTAGCTCACCACCGCACGGGACTCGGCGCAGGCCATTGTTTCAACTTCGATCTGCAGGCGGCGCAGAATATCAATGGTAACAATGGCTTCCGCCTCTTCAAAACCAGGTGCCAGTAGCACGGCAACCTTTTTCATACACACTCCTCGATTTTTCCAAATACACCAAACAATAAATGTCGAATCATTCAGGCGCTTAACTTTATTAATTTCCACAAAACTGATCTGGCGCAAAAAATTAGCCAGCAAATAGCGTTCACCGACGCGGGTCAATGGTGAAATTTCTTCATCCGAAGACCAGATAATCATCTGGCGACAGACAATACCTGATTGTGAAATTCCATTTCGTGATATGAAACATCATTTCATTATCAATATTTCACTTTAATACTATAAATATCAATCTGTTATATTCACATCATTTATATGCACAAGCGGAAAAATCACTAATATTGCTATGACAATATGTAAAAAATCATAAATACGCAGATTTAAGGATTTTCTTATGTCGGGACTGGAGTTATGCTGAATCTCGATCGGGAGCGAATATAATTCGTGATCACTAAAGGACCGGCGGAACGGATTTATTCTGCTAACAGTTTTAATTGTACGTAGAGGTGACGTGTAGCGGCAGCCCGTTGCACTGACGTTAGTAACGTACATCCCCCTTTCTGGAAATAAGGATATTGATATGGCTGCAGTTGGAATTGTTCATAAACTCAACACACAAATGAACCTCGAGTTCTACGCATCGAATCTTTACCTGCATCTCAGTGAATGGTGCTACGAACACAGCCTGACTGGCACCGCAACCTTTCTACGCACTCAGGCGCAAGGTAACGTGACTCAAATGATGCGTATGTTTAATTTTATGAAAAGTGCCGGGGCTAACCCTATCGTCAAGGCTATCGATGTTCCGGGTGATGAACTAACTTCCCTTGAAGAACTGTTTCAGAAAACGCTGGATGAATACCAACAGCGTTACAGCAAGCTATCACGCTTAACCAATGAAGCAGAAGCCTTGAATGATGCAACAACCATTGATTTTCTTCACGATCTGGAAAAAGAGCAGCAGCAGGATGGCGTGCTGTTACAGACGATTCTTGATGAAGTCCGCAGCGCTAAACGTGCGGGACTGTGCATGGCGCAAACCGATAAGCACCTGCTGAACGTCGTGAACTATCAACATCACTAATCTTCAATTTTCATCGTGTTAATGCCGGATAACGATGCGACGCACCTTATCCGGCTGGTGCTTAATTTTCTCTACGCTCACGCCTCTCATTCTGCGAGGCGCAAAAAAACCTTTCTAAAACCTGAAACAACGGTTTATTTTAGTGAGATTCATTCTGCGGCGTGAATTTCAACTCGATCAAGGCAACCGCTTTTTGTATTGCGCGCATAGTGACCGGATCGGCACCTGCAGGATGGCTGGAAAAGTCGATGCTTTTCAGCTGGCTGGACATTTTCTCCCGAACTTCTACTGGGGCAATAACATCAAGAACATCCAGAATCTGCTTGATAACCAGCTGACAGGCAACAACGTCCGAGAGCAGTTCCTGATCGGCATTCAGTGTTTGGGACATAGTGAGCTCCTTATAGAAAGGTCGTCATAGTACCCATTCAACGAACGAAACGATAGCCGCGCATGCCTTCCGAATGCGCTGAAAATAAAAATAGTTCCAGTCAGTTTCTTTTGAGATGGCAAGCACAACATGAGTGAACATTTAGCGGTTGAGAACAAACGCGGTCTATCCCCGGCTGCATTACTTGTTGCCGGGGCTTTCTTTATGGAGTTTATTGACGGCACGGTGATTGCCACCGCACTGCCCGACATGGCGAAAAGTTTTGGCGTGCAGGCAGTTGACCTGAACATAGGTATCAGCGCCTATCTGATCACCCTCGCGGTACTGATCCCCGCCAGCGGCTGGATTGCGGATCGCTTCGGCGCCCGAAAGGTGTTTACCCTTGCACTGGCGATATTTACTTTCGCCTCGGTTTTATGCGGTTTGTCCGAAAGCCTTGAGAGCTTTGTCGCCATGCGAATCTTACAGGGTGTAGGTGGTGCGCTAATGGTTCCGGTTGGCCGACTCGCGGTATTACGAACCACGCCGAAACATCAGTTGATCACCGCTATTGCGACCCTGACCTGGCCCGCTTTAGTCGCGCCCATCATTGGCCCTCCCCTTGGAGGATTCATTACCAGCTATGCCAACTGGCGCTGGATCTTCTTCATTAATGTACCGCTCGGAATACTGGCGATTGCGCTGGCGCTACGTTTTATCCCGGATATTCATGACGACGAGCGCCGCCCATTTGATATAACGGGATTTATCGCAACCTCTGTTGCGATGGTGAGCCTGGTGTATGCCATGGAGTTACTGGGAACCCAACAGCCTCAGGGCTGGCTGACCGCCGGACTTTTGGCGCTAGGAACAGTGACCTTTCTGTTTGCCCTGCATCATTTTCGTCGCACCGCCTGGCCAATGATTCGCCTTGATGCCATGAACGTCCCTACTTTTCGCGTCACCATGTATGGCGGATCGCTGTTTCGTGCCTCTATCAGCGCCGTGCCGTTTCTGCTGCCGTTAATGTTTCAGGAAGGTTTTGGCATGAACGCTTTTCACGCGGGTTCGCTGGTGCTGGCGGTATTTGTCGGCAATCTGACGATTAAACCTGCCACCACCCCGTTGATACGCTGGCTGGGCTTTAAGAAGCTGCTGTTGATTAACGGTGCACTTAATGTTCTGGCGTTGCTGGCCTGTGCATTAATTACGCCGCAGACCCCCGTGTGGGTTATTTTGCTGGTGTTGTATCTGGGCGGTGTGTTCCGCTCAATTCAGTTTACCGGCGTCAGCACGCTTGCCTTCGCGGACGTCCCCGCTGCACAGATGAGCTACGCTAATACGCTGTTCAGTACGGCGACACAATTAGCAGTGGGATTGGGCATTTCTTTAGCCGCTATTGGCATCCGCATTGGTGATGTGGTCAGTGAAAGGCTGGCATTGGGCAATATTCCGGGGATCAGTTTCCGGCTGGCCTTTGTCGCTATTGCCATTATTTGTCTGGTAGGTATGGTGGATACGCTGCGGCTCACCCGTGATGCAGGAAGCGCAGTATCGAACAAGAACAGGTAGCCCGGAGGGTGAACGCCGCCGGGCTCACAGGATTTAGCCAATCACCTCGCGTACAAACGCTTCGATTGCTTTGTCCTGGCAGTTTTCAAAGAAGCACTGCTGGAAGCGCGGGCCTGATACAGCGGTTTTCACCAGTTCAGGATCGATCGCGCGCAGCGTGTCCAGATAATTTTCTTTTACCACAGCCGCTTTCACCTGATTCAGAATACCGGCATTACGCACCTGCGGCTCTTTACGCTCCGGTGGGTAGCCTTCGCCGTTACGCCCGGTGAACGCTTTTTCAAACATATAGCGCACATTCAGCTCAGCACCCCAGCCAAAACCTTTGGCGAATGCCAGAGAAAGCGCGTTGCCGTTGTTGATCTGAGAGAACAAGAACGCATCTGCAGGATCAAGGCAATAGCCACACACCACACCCGGATGGATATTCAGTGACATCATTGCCCCCTGGCCCGTACCGCAACCTGTAACAACAAAGTCTACAGCTTTGGAATTAAGCAGGATGCTGGCCATAATGCCTAAATGGATGTAGGTCAGATGATGATCATTTTCGTCGCTCATCCCAACGTTATAGACCGGAAAACCTTTCTCATCCGCAACGGCCTTAAGCTCGTTATGGATGATGGCGTTTTTGCTTGCCTGGCTGTTTTCCATCATCAATGCAATTTTCATTCTGTACTCTCCTGAATGCGCTGCGGTAGCCCGCTGAAAGTCATAACATTCAGCCACATTACTATTTTGCAATCACACTTTCAAATTTAATGAAATTTAGTTTTAAAAAATAAAATTGCGCTCACATTCCTGTCTGAACAGTTCAGAATTACCTCAAGCAAATGACCTCGTTGTGATTAATCGCAGGTGATCTTCGGGCTATTCAAGCCATTGATGAGGGTCTCTGTATGCCATGATAGTGTATCTTCGAACTTTCAGAGCGATCTCATGAAGACCTTTATCCTAGCGCTTTTGCCGCTCATGCTGACAGGATGCACAATTACAAAACAGGCACAGGTCAGCGAAGCCAGCGCCATCACTGGTGTGGTTCGCCTGACTTATAATCAGGCCATGTTACAAACAGCACGTACCGATGACTACGTTACCCAAGGGACAGCCACCAAAGAGTGTCAGCGCCTGGGCTATGCCAGCGCAGAAGCGTTTGGTCAGCCGGTGTCAACCTGTAGCGTGTATGCAGGCTCTCTGTGCTTAAATACCAAAATTACACTCGCCTGGCAGTGTCATGGTGTCGCGGTACCCCAATCACCTTCTTTCAATTATTAATATTTCCGACCAGCTCATTTTTGCTGGTCTTTTACCACTTTATTATTTATATCCTCCGTTTAATATCGTTAATGCGTTTTATTCCCATTCGCATTTTTAATAAATAAATTTATTATTTTACCTTTTGCAAATAATTAAATAACAAATTATAGTGGCGCCACGTCAATATATAATAACGTTTGTGGAGCAGAACCATGCTGAAAACAGAAATGATCGACCAACTGAATGAGCAAATGAATCTTGAATTATATTCATCTCTGCTCTACCAACAGATGAGCGCGTGGTGCAGCTATCACAGCTTCGAAGGTGCTGCCGCGTTTTTGCGCCGTCACGCCCAGGAAGAGATGACGCACATGCAGCGTCTGTTCGACTACCTGACCGATACCGGCAGCTTGCCGCGTATTAATACCGTTTCTTCACCCTTTGCTGAATATGCTTCTCTGGATGAACTGTTCCGTGTTACTTACGAACACGAGCAGCTGATTACCCAGAAAATTAATGAGCTGGCACACGCGGCAATGACCCACCAGGATTATCCAACCTTTAATTTCCTGCAATGGTATGTTGCCGAGCAGCATGAAGAAGAGAAATTATTTAAATCTGTTATTGATAAGCTGTCGCTGGCAGGAAAAAGCGGCGAAGGTCTTTATTTCATCGATAAAGAACTGGCTACGCTTGATACACAGAATTAACATTTTAGGGTAATGAAGGCAACCCGCCATCATTACCCCTTGAAATCAGTGACGGCAGATCTTGCTTTCGTGCGTAGAGAAGCCGTCTTCTTTTGCAATAAACTTTCCCTTCGCCGCTAAAAACGCCACCAACTCGCCTGCCGTCATATCCGCCGCAGAACAAGTGTGAAAACGCGCCTGCTCGCCGAAACGTGCCGTAATCGCCGCTTCAAGGCTGGCATTTGAATACTGCTCACCAGATTCAATCATCATGTTAAGCACTTCGTGACCGTGAATAGATTCCATATTACCTCCTTAATAAAGTCCGTAGCCTAATGTGAACAGCACATCGTCGCTTTGCGCTAACGCAGGTTTATCAGCAGATAAATGTCATTTGTTATACATCTTAATGGTCAAAAAATCGTAAACATTAATGTACAGTCATTGTAACGGTGATTTGACGAAAATAGCGTTTTGCCTTAATCTGCGCCGCAGATATAACCATTGATTATCTCTGGGACAGAGGAAAGCGTGAAAAACAGAACCCTGGGTAGTATTTTTATCGTGGCGGGAACCACGATTGGTGCCGGTATGTTGGCAATGCCGCTGGCTGCGGCAGGCGTGGGGTTTAGCGTCACGCTGGTATTGTTAGTCAGTCTTTGGGCGTTGATGTGCTACACCGCTCTGTTGCTGCTTGAAGTGTATCAACATGTCCCGGCAGACACCGGGCTGGGTACGCTGGCAAAACGTTATCTTGGTCGTTACGGACAATGGGTAACGGGCTTTAGCATGATGTTTTTAATGTATGCTCTGACGGCGGCGTACATCAGTGGTGCAGGTGAACTGCTGGCCTCCAGCATCAGCGACTGGACCGGAACAAATATATCCCCGACAACAGGCGTACTGCTGTTCACCTTTGTTGCCGGTGGCGTGGTTTGTGTTGGGACCTCGCTGGTCGATCTGTTCAACCGTCTGCTATTCAGTGCCAAGATAATCTTCCTGGTGGCGATGCTGGCTCTGTTAATGCCGCATATTCATAAAGTGAACCTGCTTACGCTGCCGCTGCAACAGGGGCTGGCGCTCTCCGCAATCCCGGTCATCTTCACCTCATTCGGTTTTCACGGCAGTGTTCCCAGTATCGTCAGCTATATGAACGGTAACATCCGTAAACTGCGTTGGGTGTTTATTACGGGTAGCGCTATTCCTCTGGTCGCCTATATCTTCTGGCAACTGGCGACGCTTGGTAGCATTAACTCGACAACATTCATGGGGCTTTTAGCTAATCACGCAGGCTTAAACGGCTTATTGCAGGCATTGCGTGAAGTCGTGGCTTCGCCGCACGTCGAACTGGCGGTGCATCTGTTTGCTGACCTCGCGCTGGCAACCTCTTTCCTCGGCGTTGCATTGGGATTATTTGACTACCTGGCCGACCTCTTCCAGCGCCGCAATACCGTAGCGGGAAGAATGCAAACCGGCGCGGTGACATTCCTGCCGCCGCTGGCATTCGCGCTGTTCTATCCGCGTGGTTTTGTCATGGCATTAGGGTATGCGGGCGTTGCCCTGGCGGTGCTGGCGCTGCTCATTCCCTCGATGCTGGCCTGGCAGAGCAGAAAACATAATCCGCAGGCCAACTACCGCGTAGCAGGCGGTGCTCCGGCGCTGGCGCTGGTATTTTTGTGCGGCATTGTGGTGATAGCAGTACAGTTTTCTATTGCAGCAGGATTACTACCAGAAGTGGGTTAAAACAAAGGGGCTTTCGCCCCTTTCTGTTAATGCAAACAGCACTGCTTATATTTCTTGCCGCTGCCACACGGACAAGGGTCATTGCGCCCTACTTTGGCATCCACTTTCACCGGTACTTTGACCGGCGTTTCATGAGGATGCGCCATCCAGTATGCATGCAGGTCCAGCGCTGCCAGGCGGATGGCATCCACGCTCTCTTCAAACGCTTCCGGCGTTAGTTTCTCAACCACCGCAAAGTTCTCTTCCGTACCGTGCAGCGCAATAGCTTCAAGTGCTGGTTTTAACGTGTCCGGTAACGCGGACCAGTCTGACAGTGCGACGCCGCGCATATAACCAAAGCACCACTCTTCAACGATGGTCAGTTCATGCTCGTCAATTTCACGCAAACCAAACAGCGGCTCAAACTGCTCAGGATATTCATCCAGACGATCGGCCGTATCCGCCATATGTTGAAACGCCAGGTTCATGAAACGCGTCATTTCTTTTTCGGAGGACCAGCGAGGGACATACTGCGCGCCGCCCCAAATTGCGACCAGCCACTGCTCTGGTTCAATTTCATACGGTGAACTCAGCACCGCCGTCAGCAAACCATCCAGTTCTGACACATCCAGAATAGCCTTGTCTGTATTGTACTTAGTCAGTACATCATCCAGCCATTCCAGTTCGCTCTCGTTTAATGGTCCCGTTTTCATAACGCTTTTCCTTAGTCAAAAAATCTTGCCTGTGATCATCCTACATGGCTGGAGGGATAACAGATAAAAATGGGCATATGCGGCATATAGCTGCCGCCTGTTCAGGTTAACAGGAAACGAGGGGAATTCCGGAAGTTAACGCACAAAAGAGAACACTAAGCCGCCGGGCATCATACCGGGAAAACACAATAAAACCACCCGTAGGTGGTTTACTGTTGTTCAATACGGTTGAGCGTTGCGGTATAGCCCGTTTTCGCTACCGCGTTAAGTAACGTATCGGTTGGGAAACCTTCTGGCACAATCGCTTCTGCTTGTCGGGTTTTTAGGGAGGATTTTGCTTTAATCACACCATCGGTTTCACGTAGCGCCTGATTGACCGAAATAACGCACAGCGAGCAAGTCATATTTTGTATATCCAGCACCACTTTTTGATTGGCCGCCTGAGCCCACAGCGGCAGCAACAAGCATGCAACTAATGTGAAGATTTTCATTCAAATACCTCATAAAACCAGGCAACGAGCGTTGGATAAAATAGCACCGGCAAAATCAACGCCAGCGCGCACCAGTAGAGAACGCGCGCTTGCTTCAACGTTAACCATCCGGAGCACCACAGCCGCCTGGAAAAATAGAGCCGCCAGAAGACGCGCAGTAATAAGCCCAATGACACCAGCATCAGGGGAATTCGCAAAAACTCAAACTGGGTGAAAACAGCAAAGCTCGCCGCCGAAATACCAAACAACAGATAGAGCAGCGGTCCAACGCAGCATAAGCCCGCGGTGACAGCAGCCGCAGCGGCCGTCAACAGGGTGAGTCCCGCCCCTTTAGCGTTGTTCTGTGGCGACATAGCTGTACGAGAACGCTTTAGGATCATAGAAATTGATCGGGTCACCATCGACTTCAGCGTAAGGATAGCCAAAGTTGTTCATGGCTCCCTGCTCCGTTGCTGGATACAGCTCGAAATCACGCCCGTAGTTAAATCCAACCCAGTTCATTTCCCAGTTACCAAACAGGTAAGTGTTTACCGCCTGGACATCGGCGTCCTGATGCGACTTTTTCTCTGCCAGACGCATTTTGGTCACATCAGCAGGATCGCACGGTAACCAGCCGTAACCGGCCAGATAGAATTCGGCGCGGCAATGTTGTCCGCCGCTCACATCGGCGACGCCTGCACTGTCTGCTTTGCCAAAAGCGCTTTTCGAGTAACGTTCGAGCTTATTGGCTTTGCCCAGACGGATGCCAAACAGTTCGCGCGCCGGAATGCCGCTGGCCCGCGCCAGAGCCACAAAAACGGAGCTCATGTCGGTGCATTTTCCTTTGAGCTTACCGCTTTTTAAGATCTCCGCCACATCCCCCGTGCCGCAGCCAATGACGTCGTTATCGCGCTCCATATGGCTACTCACCCACTCGTAAATCAGGCGCGCTTTTTTCAGCGGATCCTGCTCATTACCGGTGATTTTACGCGCAGTTTCCAGAACAAGCCCATCAACTGGGGTATGTGTCGTCGGCAGCAGGTACGGTTTTACATCCAGCGGATAAATAATCTGCTCCGGCGCTTGCCAGGTTTTCAGCGCGTCCTGCTTCAGCGGCTCCCAGTCGGCGGTTTCAATGTCGATATCAACGTTAATCAACAGTTCGCCCTGCGAGTCAGGCCAGGTGGCAAACAGAGTTTTCGCGCCATAAGTATTATTAGTGGTAACGTACGCCTGCTTATAGTTTCCGCTAAAGGCAAGCGCCGTCATTTGTTGAAACGCGGTATCTACCGGAAGCGGGATCCACAGTTTTACCACGCCGCTCGACCCCTTAGGAGGGTTAAGTTTATACGTCTGGGATAACACAAAGCGCCGACGCGCGACTGGTGCAACGGATGGCTCAGCGGCGTGAACCGTCTGGCTAATAACCGCAGGACCGACTAAACCGGCGGTGGAAAGGAGAACGCTATTTTTGAGAAATTGTCGACGTTGCATTGCTGTCTGTCCATGTTGTAAGAGTTGGGCTACGGCTAAGAAGGCAAAAACCGTATGCGATCATCACAGCAGACAGACGCTGGCATAAAAAGGTGAGCCGATGGAGGTTATTCATCAATAACAGACCTGTTAACTGTGAATGAAATAAGAAACTGCGCGACAGATAGTAAGCCATAGGCAGGCAAAAAGTACAGCCGTGAGAGCGAGTTCAGAATATATAAACATTCGTTGCCAGCTTACGGGCTAACCCTCTGGCCCCTTCGCGCATAACCATATCGTGATTCCAGCGAAAAACAGGTGCCGCCAGCGGAGCCAGGTAATTCATCCAGCGAATCGTGGTGCGAACATTCCAGTCATATCTGACGATAGTTTCTGCACCACTTGCAGAAAAAGACCACACGCCTCGCCCTTCAACCGCCCCGCTGGCTTGCCCCTCAAGCAGCGAGCAGGGCAGAATATTCAACACGTTGATGTCAAAGGTTAAGCGATAAGGAAGCGCTCCTTTCCAGGTATAACGATGCAGCGCCCCAATGCCCTGTGTATCACCTTTTTTAATCTCAACGATGCGTTCCAGACTTTCCCACCATTCTGGCCACTGATCGGGATGAGAAAAAACATCCCATACCTCCTGAATTGAAGCCTCAACCCGCCAGACGGTGGAAAACCGATAGTTAGCCATAATACAGACTCCCTCAAGGCGAGAAGAAATTGGCGGGAAAACGGATGTTAATGACCATAGCATCCAGAAGCACGGTTTCTAATCGCTGCCCATCTGGCGCATAGCTGATCACTTTGACAGGGAGTCCGTGATAATTATCCAGCCAGACGTCATAGCGGTGAACACCATCAACCGCCATTGTTCCTGGCCCAACCACAGATACGCGCGTCGTCGCCCGTCCTGCAAGGTTTTCATTACCAACTGTGGTCGTTGTCCCTTCGCGTTGCAGATGACGAATATTGCCCAACAACACGCCGATATCAGAGCGATCCACCCGATGACCGCGCTCATCCTGGATCAATGAATTAGTAGGCGACAGGTGCAAAATGGGCAACGTCCCCACACCAAATGGCCATAACGTCACTTTACCGCTGACAGGATTAAAGATAAGCACCGCACCTGAATGCGGTTGGGTAAAATCCATCCGCACATACCCAGGCTTTTGAAAGCTATAGCGAATAATTTTGCTTTCATCGGATGGCGACGAGGAGCGCATCATAACCTGATAAGACGTCAGGTTATTAAATGACTGTTGAGAAAACGCGATGGGATCCGTAGCCCTGGCATTCTGCGAAAAGATATCCCCTTCTTCCACCGAATATGCTGCACCACTAAAGGTAAGCAATGCTGCGAACATAACTATCGGAAAAGATGAAATGTTCATAGCAGCCCCCTGAATCAGCACTGTCTGCCAACAGAAGTAATCATCTGTTGGCTGTTTTTATTATAGTTCTTAACTGCGCGGCACTACTCTTCCGGACTTTTAAACACAGTATGGATAGCAGGTTTAAATTATTGGTTTTCTTTTCAGTTAAGATGACAACATAAAGCTATACTTTAATAGCCATGCTTTATATAGGTATTAATCATGAAACTGCCATCGGTATTTTCATGCGCCGTTCTCATATTACTGCTGCTGGCGTCATCGTCTGCCACAGCCAGCGCGTTACAAAACCAGGCTGTTAGAGAGCAAGAGTTGAGCGAGGCACTTCGAGCTGGTAATGGCGTGATCATCATTGGCGGGACAGATGATTTAGCTTTCACGTTCAGGGCACGAAACCGAATCCACAGACAGCTGGCGATACAGGATGGCTTTGGCGATCCCATCCTGATGAATGGTTTCCAGGATCACAACTATAATCCCGCCCGAGGGGGCTTTATGTTTAACGCGCCGATTCGGCGATAGATTGATTAGCAATAGTGAGTATATAGAGGGCAGTTTACGTTTCTGGCAGGTTGCTTGACGCAAGGAATCTATGCTTGTAAAAAACAGGCACAAAAAAACCACCCGTAGGTGGTTTCACGACACTGCTTATTGCTTTGATTATTCTGTTCTTTCCCATGGTACCCGGAGTGGGACTTGAACCCACACAGCGCGAACGCCGAGGGATTTTAAATCCCTTGTGTCTACCGATTCCACCATCCGGGCTCGGGAAGAAATTGGAGGCGCGTTCCGGAGTCGAACCGGACTAGACGGATTTGCAATCCGCTACATAACCGCTTTGCTAACGCGCCGAAATCTTCTGGCTTTACAGCCGACATCCGCTATTGCCGATGTCTTAAATTTGGAGCGGGAAACGAGACTCGAACTCGCGACCCCGACCTTGGCAAGGTCGTGCTCTACCAACTGAGCTATTCCCGCATCACCAAGTAAATTTGTTAATCACTTGATTTTGTTATCGTCTGGCAATCAGTGCTGCCGTTCGATGCGTTGCATTCTACTTACCTGACGCAATGAGTCAACGATATTTTTCACCACTGACGATCGTTTGCTGAAATTTGCGTCGAAACGATCACTGATCAAGCAAATCTCCACGTGCAGCGCTCAAATACTGGAACATTGACCACAAAGTCAGTATCGCGGCGACGAAGAAAAGTGCGATCCCAGCATACTCTACCCAGATATTTGGACGCCACAGCAGCCAGGCTAGTGCAGCCATTTGCGAAGTGGTTTTCACTTTACCGATCCAGGATACGGCTACGCTGCTGCGTTTACCCAGTTCGGCCATCCATTCACGCAGTGCAGAGATGATAATTTCACGCGCAATCATTGTTGCGGCAGGAAGCGTCACCCACCAGCTGTGGTAATGCTCTGTCACCAGGACCATCGCGATTGCCACCAGCACTTTATCAGCGACCGGATCGAGGAAGGCGCCAAAACGCGTGCTTTGGTTCCAGCGGCGCGCCAGAAAACCGTCAAACCAGTCAGTGACCGCTGCGATACAGAAGATCAGCGCACAAACAAAGGGAGCCCAGGTGAATGGCAGGTAAAAAGCCAATACAAAGAATGGGATCAGGATGACGCGAAACAGCGTGAGCAACGTAGGGATATTAAATTGCATATGACGGATAACTATCTGTTGTCAGTGAAATTACCCCTATGTTGCTACAGAGGGCCTAATGTTTCAACGAGTAGAAGATCTTTTCTGCCAGAGCTTGCGAAATACCCGGCACTTTTGCAATTTCTTCGATACTTGCGTTACGAAGGCCTTGCAAACCTCCCATATATTTCAACAACATCTGGCGACGCTTTGGCCCGACACCTTCGATGGTCTCAAGCGTGCTGGTGCTTTTCACTTTCGCCCGCTTTTTACGATGCCCGCTAATCGCATGATCGTGAGATTCATCGCGGATATGCTGGATAACGTGCAATGCAGGCGAATCCGGCGGCAGGCTAAAGCCCTCACCTTCCGGCTCAAAGAACAGCGTTTCCAGCCCTGCTTTACGATCGGTGCCTTTTGCCACCCCCAGCAAGAGCGGGTGCTGTTTGTCCCAGGGAACATCCAGCTCAGCAAAAACGGCTTTTGCCTGCCCTAACTGACCTTTACCGCCGTCGATCAATATGACGTCCGGAATCTTACTTTCTTCAATCGCCTTACCATAACGCCGACGCAAGACCTGATTCATCGCCGCATAATCATCACCCGGCGTAATGCCGGTAATGTTGTAGCGGCGATACTCTGCGCGCAGCGGGCCATTGGCATCAAAGACCACGCAGGAGGCTACCGTCTGCTCACCCATCGTATGGCTGATGTCGAAGCATTCCATACGCTTCACCGCAGGTAACTTCAATACCGACGCCAGCGCCGTCAGACGTTGCGTAATCGTCGACTGCTGAGAAAGTTTTGTGGTGAGCGCCACTGCCGCGTTGGTCCGCGCCAGCTTGAGATAACGTGCGCGATCTCCTCGCGGTTTCGTCTGCACGTTAATCTTCCTGCCGGCCAGTTCAGACAGAGAGTCTGCCAGCAGGGTTTTATCGCTAAGATTAAAATCGAGCAGGATCTCCCCGGGTAAGGTACGCATCTGGCTCCCCTGCAGATAAAACTGCCCGACAAAGGTTTCGACGACCTCGCCGAGTTCCGTGCCACCGGGTACTTTCGGGAAATAGCTGCGGCTGCCCAGCACTTTACCCTGGCGAATAAACAGAACGTGCACACAGGCCATACCGGCGTCAAACGCCACGCCAATGACGTCCAGATCGTCTCCGGTATTAGAGACAAACTGTTTTTCTGTCACGCGGCGTACGGCCTGGATTTGGTCACGAATGCGCGCAGCCTCTTCAAATTCGAGATTTTGGCTGGCCTTTTCCATGCGGGCGATCAGCTGCGTTAATACCTGATCGTCTTTTCCGGACAGGAACAGACGAACATACTCGACCTGCTGCGCATACTCTTCCTCACTCACCAGACCCGCGACACACGGACCAAGACAGCGGCCAATCTGATATTGCAGACAAGGCCGAGAACGGTTGCGATAAACGCTGTTTTCGCACTGGCGGATAGGGAATATTTTCTGCAACAGCGCCAGCGTTTCACGCACCGCATAACCGTTCGGGAACGGTCCAAAGTACTCGCCTTTGGCATGCTTTGCCCCGCGATGCATCGCCAGACGCGGGTGCGTATCACCGCTAAGGAATATAAAAGGGTAGGATTTATCATCGCGCAGCAATACGTTATAGCGCGGCTGATACAGTTTGATGTAGTTGTGCTCAAGCAATAACGCTTCGGTTTCAGTGTGCGTTACCGTGACATCAATCTGCTGGATTTGCGCGACCAGCGCTTCGGTCTTGCGTGACGCAAGATTACTACGGAAGTAGCTGGAAAGCCTTTTTTTCAGGTCTTTCGCTTTCCCGACATAGATAACCGTCCCGGCGGTATCATACATACGATAGACGCCGGGCTGACTGGTCACGGTTTTCAGGAACGCTTTGGCATCAAACTCGGTCACTGGCTTGTTAATGTCTCCGCATTACACAGGCCATGGCGAATTGCCAGGTGAGTCAGCTCTACATCGCCGTGAATGTTTAATTTACTGAACATTCGATAGCGATAGCTGTTCACCGTTTTAGGACTAAGATTCAGTTGCTCTGAGATCTCATTGACCTTCTGACCTTTGGTGATCATCAGCATAATCTGCAACTCGCGTTCAGACAAACTGGCAAACGGGGTTTCCGTTTTCTCAGGCTCAATCTGGCTGAGCGCCATTTGCTGAGCGATATCGGAGGCAATATAACGCTGCCCGGAAAAAACCGAACGAATGGCACTCACTACTTCCTGGGGGGCGGCGCCTTTGCTGAGATACCCTGCGGCCCCTGCCTGCATAACTTTTGCAGGTAATGGGTTTTCGGTGTGTACCGTCAGCATGATCACTTTAATGTCTGCCGTGGAACGCGCAATTTTGCGGGTTGCTTCCAGACCGCCAATACCGGGCATATTCATATCCATCAGCACAACGTCAACGGAATTTGAGCGGCACCATTTTACCGCATCTTCACCGCAGCACGCTTCGCCGACAACTTTTATGCCTTTTATATCTTCCAGAATGCGTCGTATCCCTGCGCGCACCAGTTCGTGGTCATCAACAAGAAAAACGTTGATCAAAGGAATATCTCCAGAATAGGGATAACGCTACCGATAGTTAATCGGCCCTATGTTAACGGGTTTTATCTCAACTTTGAAATGTAAAAAACGCCCGACTTTCGATTTTGCTCTCGTTTTTGGAAATTAGATTGTACGACGAGTGGAAACTTTCAGTCCTGACAGCCTTCTGCCACGGTTATATCTGCATAGCTGTTTCAGAATAGTGACAAAAAATTCATATTCCCCCGCTGAATGCAAAATAGGCAGTCAAAGTTGTAACAATAATTAACGAGGAAAATACTCGAAATAAACAACATGTGGAGAAAATATATGCACTGCAACATGTTGTTTATTTTAATGTCCACAACATTGGTCCGCGCAAAAAACAACCACAGATATTTTTAGCCTCGCTTATGGTATACTCCGCCGCCTTAAGATTTGACATCGCACTTTTTCATTGAAACATAACGAGGAAAATAAATGAGTACGCCTGACTTTTCCACTGCTGAGAATAACCAGGAACTGGCCAATGAAGTCACCTGCCTGAAAGCCATGTTAACGCTGATGCTGCAGGCAATGGGTCAAGCCGATGCAGGCCGCGTGATTCTTAAAATGGAAAAACAGCTCGCGCTGATTGAAGATCAATCACAGGCGGCGGTATTTTCCAACACGGTTAAGCAAATTAAACAAGCTTACCGCCAGTAAAAAGAAACCGGCTGATAGCAATGCTCTCAGCCGGTTTTGCGTCTGACACTCAGAACGATAATTTACTCAGATAAGCCCGGTTGCCGCGGCATAACAGGCTATCTGCGTTTTGTTTGGTGCATTGAATTTCTTTTGCATATTCTTCTGATGGAAGTTCACGGTATTTTCAGAAATCGACAGAATGATGGCTATCTCAGAAGAGGTCTTCCCCTCCGCCGTCCATTTCAATATTTCCTTTTCCCGCTTGCTAAAGCGCATTTCTGGCGCCATAACCATGTCATCTTCCAGCCGCGTCAGTACAGACAGGCTTTCCCGCACCAGAAGCTGCATCCTGAGCTCCACTTCATCGCTCGCAAGGCGACTGTTACGAATACTTGCACGCGATACAGATAAAAAACCCAACGCCCGATTAGGCAACATTAAGCATTGCGTCATCCCTTTGCGTAAACCGTGATTGCGTGCGGCGTCCCACAAAGGTTGCGCATCGCGAAACAGAGTATCGTTCCAGGGTAAATGCCCCTGACTGAAGTTTTCAGGTTTCAGCACCGGATCAATGGCGAAATAATTTTCGGACTGATAATGCGCCACCCATGCTTTGGGATAGGTCGTATGAAGAGACGTTTTAGGTCGGGTAAAAGGTACCGGATGACGAACACAGAGCGCGTAAAAATCGAACTCTAAGTGCTGCGTCTGTTGTTGTAATTCCGTATAGACATCCTCTGCCGTCGCCATTTCCTGAAAGCGTAACAGCATGCTCCGTCGCCAGGTGAAGAAATCATGATCCTGCATACTAAGTGGTAATGCCCCTGAGATTGATAATCATCCAAACATATGAAACAAGCTAACACATAAATGTATTTTATATATGCAAATTATCGGACAAATGAAGAATTACTTGAGTATTACTCAGCAGTGGAAGGAAGTAACAGATTCAAGCATTAATAATAAAGCAATAATTATAAATAGTTATGCGAACAGCACTCGCCAGAAACAATTCCGACGAGTGCTATATGCACTATTTATTGCATCAAAAACTTCTCAAGAAACTGGCGGGTACGCGGCTGCTGCGGATGCGTGAATAAGGATTTTGCGGGTCCCTGCTCCACTATCCGTCCTTGATCCATAAATATCGCTCTATCGGCAACATCGCGAGCAAAGCTCATTTCATGCGTCACAATTACCATGGTGCGTTTTTCCTGCGCCAACTGGCGGATGGTATTAAGTACCTCGCCAACCAGTTCAGGATCAAGTGCGGAGGTCGGTTCATCAAAAAGAATAACCTCAGGTCGCATCGCCAGCGCTCGGGCAATCGCTACGCGCTGCTGCTGTCCGCCCGATAAACGCCGCGGATAGCTGGTTTCTTTGCCCGCCAACCCGACTTTCGCCAGCAATTCACGCGCACGAGCTGTCGCTTCAGCTTTTGGTTCACCTTTGACTATCACCGGCCCTTCAATAATGTTTTCCAGCACCGTCCGATGCGGGAACAAATTAAAGTTCTGGAACACAAAACCGACGTGCTGACGTAACTGACGAATCAGCCCTTTCTGCTGGGTCAACGAACGCGCGGTATCAATGGTAATCTCACCCACTTTAATAGTGCCCGCCTCCGGTTGCTCCAGCAAATTAATGCTACGCAGCAGCGTGGTTTTGCCCGATCCGCTCGGCCCGATAATCGCTACTACTTCACCAGGTTTGACGTCAAGATCGATCCCATGCAGCACCGTTTGCCCATGAAATTTTTTGACCAGGTTTCTGACTTCGATAGCACTCATTTCGGCTCTCTCTCCTGGCGGTTCAGTTGTTCTTCAAAATAGTTTTGCAGCGCAGAAAGCACCGTCGCCATCACCCAGTAAATCAACGAGGCCGCCAGATACATCGTAAAGACTTCCAGCGTACGCGAGGTAATCAGCTGCGCCTGACGGAATAGTTCCGGTACCTGAATAGTGGCGGCCAAAGAGGTATCTTTCACCAGACTGATAAAGCTGTTGCTCAGCGGCGGCAACGCAACGCGCGCAGCCTGCGGCAGGATTGCCCGGCGCATGGTCTGCCAGCGCGTCATACCAATACTGGCTCCTGCCTCCCACTGCCCTTTATCGATGGAAGAGATTGCCGCACGCAGAGTTTCCGCAGCATAGGCTGCCGTATTCAGCGACAAGCCAATCATCGCCGCCGGGATGGGATCAAGCTCAATACCAAACTGCGGCAGACCGTAATAGATCATGAACAGCTGGGCAATTAGCGGTGTTCCGCGAAAAATAGAGATATAAAAACGCGCCAGCCAGCGCACAGGCAACAGCGGCGACAAACGCATCAGCGCCAGGATAAACCCCAGCACGAGGCCAAAAAACATCCCGCCGATACTCAGTTGAAGCGTAAAAACCGCGCCTTTGAGCAGATACGGCAGAGAATCAATTACCAGTTGGATACTTTCATGCATTAGCGTTTTTCGACCTGGTTGTTACACGTGAGGATGGTAGGCAAACAGTGCAGGTGCCCCACCGGTATGAATAAAGAGGATTGGGCCTTCGTCTTTGAAGCGTTTCTGGCTGATACCGTCAATCAAACCCGCCATCGCCTTACCGGTATACACCGGATCCAACAAAATGCCTTCCAGGCGCGCCAGCAGTTTTACCGCCTCCATGCCTTCTTCGTTTGGCGTACCGTAGCCCGGCGCAAAATAATCGTCCCATAACAGGATATCCGCCGAGGCCGTCAGTTCCAGTTCGCGGGCAATATCCTGCTGCAACGTTACAACTTTGGGCTTTTGATCGGCGACGCTGCGCGAGACGGTCACGCCGATGAGCTCGACGTCTGGCATCAGTTGTTCCAGGCCCACGGCCAGCCCGGCGTGCGTTCCCGCACTGCCCGATGCCACCACAACGGAAGAAAGCGCAACGGCCCCTTCACACTGCTGGGCAATTTCCAGCGCGCTTTCCACATACCCCAATGCGCCCAGGGCGTTAGAACCCCCAACCGGGATCACATACGGGCGGAAGCCCTGTGCTTCAATGCGCGTCGCCAGCTCCTGAAGTTGCGCATTCGGGTCGGTCAGCGCATCGCACATTTCGATTTGCGTATTAAACAGGTCCAGCAGCAGACGGTTGCCGTTGGTGAGATAGTTTTCCGCAGTAGTGCCAATCGGATTTTCCAACAGCGCCACGCAGTGCAGACCAAGCTTAGCCGCTACCGCCGCCGTCTGGCGAACATGGTTAGACTGGATGGCACCCGCGGTTATCAGCGTATCAGCACCTTCACGAAGTGCGTCTGCGGCCAGGAATTCCAGCTTACGCAGCTTATTGCCGCCCAAGGCCATCGGCGTGACGTCATCGCGTTTGATGAAAATATCGCGCCCGAGGTAGTCGGAGAAGCGTGGAAGATATTCGAGCGGCGTTGGCGCGCCAATAAATTCCATACGTGGAAAGCGCGTTAAGTTATGCAGCGGCATACAGCCTCCGGTATTCGTTGTTGTGATGTTCTTTTTATTATGCACGCTCAGGCGCAATGAAATAAAAAAAGGCGCTGTTAAAGGCGCCTTTTTTCATCGAATGCCGATTATTTCGTCACATCCGCTCCAAACCATTTTTCAGACAGGGCTTTCAGCGTACCGTCTTTCTGCATTTCAGCAATGGCCGCATCAACCGCTTTCAGCAGATCTTCATTGCCTTTGCGCAGCGCCACGCCGGACTCCTGGCGGGAGAATGCTTCACCGGTCACAGCCAGCGTATCCTTGGTTTTCTTGACCAGATCCAGCGCCGCCAGACGGTCAACCAGAATGGCGTCGATACGGCCTACACGCAGATCCTGGTATTTGGTCGGGTCATCATCATAGGTACGAATATCCACGCCCTGCACGTTCTGGCGCAGCCACTCTTCATAGTTGGTGCCCAGACCAACGCCGACTTTTTTACCTTTCAGATCGGCAGCGGTCTTAATAACGCCTTCATTACCTTTCTTCACCAGCGCCTGAATACCAGAAACCGTATACGGGGTAGAGAAATCGTATTTTTTCTTACGTTCGTCAGAGATGGTCACCTGGTTGATGACCACGTCAATGCGCTTGGAATCAAGAGAGGCCAGCATACCGTCCCACTTGGTCGGCTTCAGGTTAGCTTTCACCCCAAGGTGCTTGGCCAGTTCCTCAGCAAACTCCACTTCGAAACCGGTCAGCTTGCCGTCATCGCCCTGAAAACTAAACGGGGGATAGGTCCCTTCCAGGCCCACCAGCAGCGTGCCGCGCTCTTTAACTTTATTTAACAGACCTTCATCTGCATAAGTCTTTACGCTCATTCCAGCGACAAGTGCAACAGCCATTACACCCATCAGAGCCTGACGTCCCAGAAGTGCTAATTTCATAGTTACCCCGAATATTGTCATTAGTGACTATCATTTATGACTACAGTGTAAAGCGTTTGCTGTGTTCCACAAACACGACTCTGTTACACCTTATTCGTTTTTAATATATATCAGAACTGGCTGTCCAGGAGGATTTCTGCATATGTCCCATATGCGTATGGGCTTTGAACTGCTCATACTTACGCAAGGCGATGCGGTAATTGTTGGTGCTGGTTTCCGGCAGCCACGGGGCAAGGTTTTCGTCGAGGAACCCTTCCTGCAGCAGGTCATGAGAGATATTTTGTTCGGTCAGGTGATTCCCGAGGCGACGCAGGCGGACAACGTATTCACGTACTGTGCCGTGGCTCATTTCGGTTTGCTCAAACAAAAATTGTTTAAATCCAATAATGTCGAAAAAGTCGCTCTGCTCTTTGCAATGCAAATCACCGCAAAAACGACACAGCGCCACCCACTCTTTTTTCTCCTGCTCCCACTCGGCTTCATCCAACAAAGTGTCCAGTCGAGCGATGGCGATTTTATTCACAATTTGCCCGCGACGAACCAGCGTGATCCGGTCGAGCAACTTAAAGCAATGGGCGCAATGCGTCTGGCTGTGTTTGAAATCTTTGAGGTAGCGGCTTAGAGGCCGTCTTTTTGATTGCTGCACCGTCATGAGAACTCCTGGTAGTCAATTCGTAATGCGGCATTGTTCAGGGGTAATAATGTACCCCTATAGCTTACCCAGCTTGGTGCGTAGACGTTTGATGGCCTGACTGTGCAACTGGCTGACCCGTGATTCCCCGACTTCCAGTACCGCACCAATCTCTTTCAGATTCAGCTCTTCCTGGTAGTACAGCGTTAACACCAGCTTTTCGCGCTCCGGCAACGCCTCGATCGCGTCCATCACGCGCTGGCGGAGGTTACCCTCAAGTAGCTGTTGTAACGGGTTTTCCTGCTGATGTTCTTCCGTCACCAGCTCAATACTATCGCCATGCTCTTCCCGCCACTCGTCATATGAGAAGAGTTGGCTGTTATTGGTATCGAGCAACATCTGACGATACTCTTGCACAGGAATAGCCAGACGCTCCGCCACTTCGGTTTCCGTCGCGTTGCGCCCTAATTCCTGCTCCAGTTGTCCCATCGCCTGTGCCACTTCGCGAGCATTGCGCCGAACGCTACGCGGCACCCAATCCCGGCTACGTAGTTCGTCCAGCATTGCTCCACGAATACGCTGCACTGCGTAAGTGGTAAATGCCGTTCCTTGCAAAGCGTCATATCGGTCAACGGCATTCAATAACCCGATGCCGCCCGCTTGTAGCAGGTCATCCAGTTCTACGCTCGCCGGCAAACGCACCTGAAGGCGCAATGCTTCGTGACGCACCAACGGTACATAACGCTGCCACAGCGAGTGTTTATCCATTACACCTTCAGCGGTATACAGTGAATTCACGATAAACAGCCCTGCGTTAAATGAGTTATCGGCATGATTATCCGTTTCTGCAGGGGTTTTAATCGGGTGAATAGTGGGTGAAATGGGGGGTTATTTGGGGGTTACGGGTAAAGCTAAATGTAAAAAACCCCGCCGGAGCGGGGTTTGCGCAATGAGCGTAAATTAACGCAGCAGAGACAGAACGTTCTGCGTAGTCTGGTTAGCCTGCGCCAGAACAGAAGTACCCGCCTGTTGCAGGATCTGAGCACGAGACATGTTAGACACTTCGGTCGCGTAGTCAGCGTCTTCGATACGGCTACGAGCAGAAGACAGGTTGTTTACGGTGTTACCCAGGTTGGTGATAGCAGAATCGAAACGGTTCTGTACCGCACCCAGGGAACTACGCAGTTTATCAACTTTAGCCAGCGCTGAGTCCAGTTTTTCCAGAGGATTATTGGTGCTAATTGCTTTCAAATCGCTTGCGGTCAGTTCTTTGGTTTTATCAGTAGTTGCTGTTGGTGCCGCTGTACCCAACGCCCCTAAAGTGGTTGCATAGGTTTTATCACCATCACGAACAATCGTTTTAGCGCTACCATCAGAGCCAAGAGCAAACTCAACATTTTTTCCGTCAGCATCTTTGATCACGGAAGTGTTACCAGTGGTTTTGTCCACATTGACGGCCAGATATTTACCATCTGCAGTTTTAGCTGCATACGTATCTGCAATAGCCTTGCCATCTTTGTCGAGTACCTGACGAACTTCAAGGTTTTTCCCATCAGCATATACAGACATTGGGGAATCATTGAATGCCAGAGCCTTACCAACCTTACCTCCAGCCAAATCAACAGATTTGGCAACACCAGCATCGTCAACAAATGCAGTTACACGACCACCAAAGTTTGCCAGTTGAACATCTTTACCTTCAACCTGAACTTTTTCATATCCCGTGCCAGATTGTTTCAGCAAGCTGAATTCATTACCCGCAGTGTTATCGTCCTGCCCTACAAAATAGGTCTGACCTTCAACTTGAATCTGGTATACCTTGGTACCTGCGGTACCCGTCGCATCTGTTGTATCCAGAGTATCAGTTGCAACACCAGCTCCAAAATAAGCAGCCGCAGTGGCTGCTGTTTTAAAAGTCGCTCCAAAGGCATCAACGCCGCCTACTTTACCATCAGCAGAAGCTACTTGCGTCAGACCGGGTGCTGCTTCGCTTTTCAGTGCAACGGATGAGGAAGTCGGAACTTTACCCGGTGCAACACTGAAGCTATCCAGCCCTAAAGTCTTAGCGTCGATTTTGTCCAGTTGAATTTCGATGGTTTCGCCATCATTAGCACCAACCTGGATTTTCATGGTCTGGTCAGCGGCCAGTACTTTCACGCCGTTAAACTGAGTCTGACCGGATACGCGGTCAATTTCGCTCAGACGCTGGGTGATTTCGTCCTGAATGGAGTTCAAGTCGGAATCTGAGTTGGTACCGTTGGTAGCCTGAACAGACAGTTCACGGATACGCTGCAGGTTGTTGTTGATTTCAGACAGTGCGCCTTCAGTAGTCTGAGCAACGGAGATACCGTCGTTGGCGTTACGGGAAGCCTGAGTCAAGCCTTTGATGTTAGAGGTGAAGCGGTTAGCAATCGCCTGACCAGCAGCATCGTCTTTCGCGCTGTTGATACGCAGACCGGAAGACAGACGCTCGATAGCGGAACTCAGAGAAGACTGAGATTTGTTCAGGTTGTTCTGGGTCAACAGCGACAGGCTGTTTGTATTGATGACTTGTGCCATGATCTTTTCCTTATCAATTACAACTTGATGTTATTGGGCTGTTGCCCACGGTTTCTGACCGTAACCCATGTATCGGCACCTTAAATTCGAACTTTAGAAAATTTTTACTTTCCGTTCTCTTTTTTCTTAGCCCATGAAATACCCTCTTTATATGCCACTATTCTGCGCATTATTTTTACAAAACTATCATTAAACTTTGCGCGCAGATTGCCGATAACCCGCTTAACTACTGTTTGCAATCAAAAGGAATTAGGCATGGCTTCATTTACTTCTCTGGGCGTCGGTTCAAATCTGCCGCTGGATACATTGCTAACGAATCTGACCATAGCTGAGAAAAAACGCTTAAACCCAATCACACAACAACAGAGCGACAATACATCTCGTCTGACAGCTTATGGCACATTAAAAAGCTCATTGGAAAAATTCCAGACAGCAAATAGTGCACTTAATAAAGCCGAAATATTTAGAAGTACTACCGTTACCAGCAGCACTGAAGATCTAAAAGTTTCCACTGAGGCCGGGGCAGCGCCAGGCATTTATACCATCAGTGTCACACAACTGGCTCAGGCGCAATCTTTGAGCACAGCAAACGTATCCTCAAGTAAAGATGCATTGGGTAACGGTTCCGCTAGCCGTACCATTAAGATTGAACAACCTGGCCGTAAAGAGCCGCTGGAGATTAAACTCTCTCAAGACAAAACCACACTGGACGATATCAGCAAAGCGATAAACGATACTGATAGTGGTATTTCAGCCAGTATTGTTAAAGTTAATGAAAAAGAGTTCCGTCTTGTACTGACTGCTGCCGAAGGTACGGATAGCAAAATGACTATCTCGGTTGATGGTGACAGCAAACTCAACGATCTGCTGGCCTACGACAGTACAGCCGGCACCGGTAAAATGGACGAATTGGTTGAAGCACAAAACGCCAAACTCACCATGAACGGTATCGATATCGAGCGTCAGAGCAACAAAGTAACCGATGCTCCGCAGGGTGTTACGCTGGAACTGACCAAAAAAGTCACTGACGCACGTGTCACCGTAACGAAAAGTAATGAGAAAGCCACTGAAGCCATTAAAGGCTGGGTGGATGCTTATAATTCTCTGCTTGATACATTTAATACGTTGACCAAATACAAGGCCGTTGACCCTGGCGCAGAAGAACAGGATAAAAGTAATGGTGCACTACTTGGTGACAGCGTAGTTCGCACCATTCAAACCGGTATCCGCGCACAATTTGCTAATGGTGCAAGTGATGGTGCATTCAAAACATTAAATGAAATTGGTATTAAGCAGGACGGCGCAACCGGCAAGCTGAAAATTGATGATGATAAGCTTAAAAAGGCGCTGAACGAAAATACAGCCTCCGTGCGTGAACTGCTGGTTGGCGACGGCAAGGAAACCGGTATTACCACCAAAATTGCCACCGAAGTAAAAAGTTATTTGGCTGATGACGGTATTATCGACAGTGCGCAAGACAGTATTAACGCCACACTGAAAAAACTGACTAAGCAGTATCTGTCAGTCAGCGCCAGTATTGAAGATACGGTGGCGCGTTACACGGCACAGTTCACACAGTTGGACACCATGATGAGCAAGCTCAACAACACCAGCAACTATCTGAGCCAACAATTTACGGCGATGAATAAATCCTGATAACACGAGGTAAGCATGTATACCGCGAGCGGTACCAAAGCCTATGCACAGGTCAGCATAGAGAGTGGCGTGATGAGCGCCAATCCGCATCAGTTGATCGAAATGTTGTTTGATGGTGCGAACAGCGCCCTGGTGCGCGCTCGCCTGTTTATGCAACAGGACGATATCGTCGCCAAAGGCGAGGCGTTAAGTAAAGCCATTAATATTATCGACAATGGTCTGAAAGCAGGTCTGGATCAGGAAAATGGCGGTGAAATCGCCACCAACCTGTCTGCGCTCTATGACTATATGATTCGCCGTTTACTGCAAGCCAACTTGCGTAATGATTGTCAGGCTATTGAAGAAGTCGAAGGGTTGCTCGGCAACATTGCGGAAGCCTGGAAACAGATCTCACCGAAAGCGTCGTCCCAGGAGTCTCGTTAATGACCTCAGCCGTGGAGTTTATCAACCGTTGGCAGCGCATCGCGCTACTCAGTCACTCGCTGCTGGAACTGGCGCAGCGGGGTGAATGGGACCTTTTACTGGAACAGGAAGTTACCTATCTGCAAAGTATTGAAGTGGTCATGGAAGAGCAAACTCCACCAGGCATTACACGAAGTATTCAGGACTTAGTGGCCGGGTATATTAAACAGACGCTGGATAACGAACAGTTACTGAAAACACTGTTACAACAGCGGCTGGATGAACTCAGCAATCTTATCGGCCAGTCGACGCGCCAGAAGACGCTCAATAACGCCTATGGCCGTCTTTCCGGCATGCTGTTAGTACCCGACGCCCCCACCGCCCCGCAATAATTTTCTGTTAAATCTGAATAATCTTCCATACTCCAGAGGTCGGCCAAACGACTTCTGGAGCACGGAAGATGAAAAATCCCACGTTATTGCAGTATTTTCACTGGTATTACCCCGATGGGGGTCAACTCTGGCCCGAGCTTGCCGAACGCGCAGGCGGACTCAATGATATCGGCATCAATATGGTATGGCTTCCCCCCGCCTATAAAGGCGCATCAGGCGGTTATTCCGTTGGCTACGACTCGTACGATCTGTTTGACCTGGGCGAGTTTGACCAGAGGGGAACCATCCCCACCAAGTATGGCGATAAAAACCAGCTGCTGGCGGCAATTGACGCGCTGAAACACAACGACATCGCCGTACTGCTCGACGTGGTGGTTAACCACAAAATGGGCGCAGATGAGAAAGAAAAGATTCGCGTCCAGCGGGTTAACGCCGACGATCGCACGCAAATAGAGGATGAAATTATCGAATGTGAGGCCTGGACGCGCTATACCTTCCCCGCCCGCGCAGGCCAGTATTCACAATTCATTTGGGACTATAAATGTTTCAGCGGGATTGACCATATCGAGAACCCCACCGAAGACGGCATTTTCAAAATCGTTAACGATTACACCGGTGAAGGCTGGAACGATCAGGTGGATGATGAGCTGGGTAATTTTGATTATCTGATGGGTGAGAACATCGATTTTCGTAATCACGCCGTGACCGAGGAGATCAAATACTGGGCGCGCTGGGTGATGGAGCAAACCCAGTGCGACGGCTTTCGTTTAGATGCGGTGAAACATATTCCGGCATGGTTTTATAAAGAGTGGATTGAACACGTACAGGAAGTCGCGCCCAAACCATTGTTTATTGTCGCGGAATACTGGTCCCACGAGGTCGACAAACTGCAAACCTACATTAACCAGGTGGAGGGGAAAACCATGCTGTTCGACGCCCCTTTGCAGATGAAATTCCACGAGGCCTCCCGTCAGGGCCGCGATTACGACATGAGCCAGATTTTCACCGACACGTTAGTCGAGGCCGATCCGTTTCATGCCGTCACGCTGGTTGCCAATCATGACACCCAGCCATTGCAGGCGCTGGAAGCCCCTGTCGAGGCGTGGTTTAAGCCGCTGGCCTATGCGTTGATCCTGCTGCGGGAAAACGGCGTACCGTCGGTGTTTTATCCTGACCTCTACGGAGCGCATTACGAAGACACCGGCGGCGATGGCGAAACCTATCCTATCGACATGCCGATCATTGAACAACTTGATGAACTGATCCTCGCACGCCAGCGCTTCGCGCATGGGGTACAGACGCTCTTTTTCGATCATCCTAACTGTATCGCTTTTAGCCGCAGCGGAACGGACGAAGATCCCGGCTGTGTGGTGGTGCTGTCTAACGGCGATGACGGGGAAAAAACCATCAATCTGGGGGCGAATTACGGTAATAAAACCTGGCGCGATTATTTGGGAAATCGCGAAGAAAGCGTGGTGACCGATGAAAACGGGGAAGCGACGTTTTTCTGCAACGGCGGTAGCGTCAGCGTGTGGGTGATTGAAGACGTGTTGTAATACTCAACCCCGGTGGCTACTGGCTACCGGGGCGTGCTGCTTATGGCAGCGGTGTGGCCAGCGGCGTTTTCGTTAACGCGTCAGCGCACTCCTGCGTCGGGCGATCCACCCGTTGCAGCGTCATGCCATCATACTCCAGCGTATTGCCTTCGCGCTCAATCTCATACAGCTCACGTTTCACCGTCACGTTGGTGAGATCGCCGGAAATCATCGTCAGTTTCCCCGGCAGGGCAATGACCCGCTGCCACTGGCGACAATCCAGCGTGTCACCCTCTTTCGTCACTACCAGGCTGGCAATGGCTTCCGGGCTTACCAGGCTACGTTGCGGTCCTTTTGACTGCCAGTAACCTTCCAGACCGGCTGGCGCGGGCGTTTTCACCACGTCGTTATAATTCTCTACTTCGGCGCATCCGCTCAACGCCAGAAATACCCCAACGATTGCTAATTTTTTCATCATTCATCCTGCATGCGAAGAAAATGGGATTGTGGCATTAAAGGCCTGATGCCGCCAGCCTTTCGGTGGCATTGAGAAAGATTGATCCAGACGGTGTTACCTCTTATTACTCATAGTCAAAAATTCTGATCGGTGTAGTATCCACACTTCTTGTTACATACCTTCTGAGTTCAGAGGCAAAACGCATGTCATGGCAACACTTCAAACAGGCCTGGTTAATTAAATTTTGGGCCCCTGCCCCTGCGGTCATCGCAGCGGGTATTCTCTCTACTTACTATTTCGGCATTACGGGAACCTTCTGGGCCGTGACCGGTGAATTCACCCGTTGGGGTGGTCAAATCCTGCAATTATTTGGCGTTCACGCCGAAGAGTGGGGTTACTACAAGCTGATCCATCTTGAAGGCTCACCCCTGACCCGCATCGACGGTATGATGATCCTCGGTATGTTCGGCGGCTGTTTTGCTGCCGCACTCTGGGCCAACAACGTCAAACTTCGCATGCCGCGCAGTCGGATACGCATCATGCAGGCGATAGTCGGCGGGATTATTGCCGGATTCGGCGCCCGTCTGGCGATGGGGTGTAACCTGGCCGCGTTCTTCACCGGCATTCCACAGTTCTCGCTACACGCCTGGTTTTTTGCGCTGGCAACAGCCATTGGCTCGTGGTTTGGCGCACGTTTTACCCTGCTGCCGATATTCCGTATTCCGGTCAAAATGCAGAAAGTCTCCGCCGCTTCCCCGCTGACGCAAAAACCGGATCAGGCGCGTCGCCGTTTCCGCCTGGGCATGCTGGTGTTTATCGGCATGATCGGCTGGGCGCTACTCACGGCGATGGATAAACCCAAGCTCGGTCTGGCGATGCTGTTCGGCGTTGGGTTCGGACTGCTGATTGAACGGGCGCAAATCTGCTTCACCTCCGCCTTCCGCGACCTGTGGATTTCCGGTCGCACCCATATGGCAAAAGCGATCATCTTCGGGATGGCGGTCAGCGCCATCGGTATCTTTAGCTATGTGCAACTGGGCGTCGAGCCTAAAATCATGTGGGCGGGTCCGAATGCGGTGATTGGCGGCTTGCTGTTCGGCTTTGGCATCGTTTTAGCGGGCGGATGTGAAACCGGCTGGATGTATCGCGCCGTTGAAGGCCAGGTGCATTACTGGTGGGTTGGTCTGGGCAACGTTATTGGCTCGACCATTCTGGCCTACTACTGGGATGATTTTGCTCCCGCGCTTGCCACTAACTGGGACAAAGTGAATCTGCTCAACACCTTCGGCCCGCTCGGCGGTCTGCTGGTGACCTATCTGCTGTTGTTTGCCGCGCTGATGCTCATTATCGGCTGGGAAAAACGTTTCTTCCGTCGCGCAGGGCTGACGCCTGCCAAGGAGTCTGTATGAAAAATATCGTGCCTGATTATCGCCTCGATATGGTCGGCGAACCGTGTCCGTACCCGGCTGTAGCCACGCTGGAAGCGATGCCGCAATTGAAGAAAGGTGAAATTCTGGAAGTGGTGAGCGATTGCCCGCAGTCAATCAACAATATTCCACTGGATGCGCGTAATCACGGCTATACGGTGCTGGATATTCAGCAGGATGGTCCAACGATCCGCTATTTGATTCAGAAGTAACTGGTTGCCGGATGGCACTGCGCTTATCCGGCAAACATTCTCTGCACGTTGTCCCTACACCTGCATCGACATGACTTCCTGATACGCCGACACCAGTTTGTTACGCACCTGAATACCCATCTGCATCGATACCGACGCTTTTTGCATATCGGTCATCACATCATTTAACGCAATGCCCGGCTCACCCAGGGTAAATTTCTCAGCCTGCGTACGGGACGCGGTTTGCACATCGCTGATTCTGTCTAACGCCGCATGCAGTTGTCCGGCAAAACTCACGGTCGGTTGTGGCTGCATATCCTGCGTTTTTGCTGACATCGCCGTGGCCTGTAACTGGCTGATGACCCCTTCAATCCCCTGTATTGCCGACATTCTGATCCCCTGGATGATTTTTTACGTAGCTGAGATTACCAGTTAGTCAATAAGATAAAGGCGTTAAATAACGATAAAAAACCACGGTTTTTAACGCATAGAAAAATTCGAAACCGCAAATAATGAGACCGTCAATTTTTCGAGTTTGCTGACCCGGGAGTGAGTCTTGTTCCACTTTGCAAAAAACGCCGTCCACGATAAGCCACGAGGTGCGAGATGAGTGCGACAGCATCGACTGCAACCCAGCTTAAACCTCTCGAGTGGTTAAACCGCCTGCGCGCGAATCCCAGAATTCCTTTGATTGTGGCGGGAGCCGCTGCCGTCGCTATCATCGTGGCGATGGTCCTGTGGGCCAAAGCGCCTGACTATCGCACGCTGTTCAGCAATCTTTCCGATCAGGATGGTGGCGCGATTGTCACCCAACTGACGCAGATGAACGTTCCCTATCGTTTTACTGAGGGAAGCGGTGCTATAGAAGTTCCTGCCGATAAAGTCCACGAACTGCGCTTACGTCTGGCGCAGCAAGGCCTGCCGAAAGGCGGCGCCGTTGGTTTTGAACTGCTGGATCAGGAAAAGTTTGGTATCAGCCAGTTTAGCGAGCAGGTCAACTACCAGCGTGCGCTGGAAGGTGAATTAGCCCGTACCATTGAAACGCTGGGACCGGTAAAACGCGCCCGCGTGCATCTGGCAATGCCGAAACCGTCGCTGTTTGTGCGTGAGCAAAAAGCGCCTTCAGCCTCCGTGACCGTTAACCTTGAACCGGGCCGTGCACTGGATGAAGGTCAGATCAGTGCAGTTACGCATCTGGTTTCCAGCGCTGTCGCCGGGTTACCGCCGGGCAACGTTACGCTGGTCGACCAGGCGGGTCATCTGCTAACTCAGTCGAACACCAGCAGCCGCGATCTTAACGATGCGCAGTTGAAATACGCCAGCGATGTCGAAGGCCGCGTTCAACGCCGTATCGAATCGATCCTGTCGCCGATTGTCGGCAACGGTAACGTACATGCGCAGGTCACCGCGCAGCTGGATTTTGCTAATAAAGAGCAAACCGAAGAACAGTACCGTCCAAACGGTGATGATTCCCAGGCCGTGCTACGTTCACGTCAGTTAAACGTCAGCGAGCAGATCGGAAGCGGAGCGCCAGGCGGCGTACCGGGCGCGTTGTCTAATCAGCCAGCACCGGCGAATACCGCGCCAATCGCCAACCCTCCGGCTAATCAGCAAAATGCGCAAACCACGCAGACGGCAAATAACAGCAATAATGCCGGACCACGCAGTACGCAGCGCAATGAAACCAGCAATTATGAAGTCGACCGTACCATTCGCCACACCAAAATGAACGTCGGCGATGTGCAGCGTCTCTCGGTTGCAGTGGTGGTCAACTATAAAACGTTGCCGGACGGCAAACCGCTGCCGCTAACCGCCGATCAGATGAAACAGATTGAGGATCTGACCCGCGAAGCGATGGGCTTCTCCGACAAACGTGGCGATACCCTGAACGTGGTGAACTCTCCGTTCACGGCGACCGACGATTCCATGGGCGAGCTGCCGTTCTGGAAACAGCCGTTCTTTATTGATCAGTTGATGACCGCAGGCCGTTGGTTACTGGTTCTGCTTGTTGCCTGGATCCTGTGGCGTAAGGCTGTTCGTCCGCAGTTGGTTCGCCGCAGCGAAGAAGCAAAAGCGGTACAAGAACAAACGCGTATTCGTCAGGAAACCGAAGAAGCGGTAGAAGTTCGCCTCAGCAAAGACGAACAGACCCAGCAGCGTCGTACGAATCAGCGTCTGGGTGCAGAAGTGATGAGCCAGCGTATTCGTGAAATGTCAGATAACGATCCGCGCGTCGTGGCGCTGGTCATTCGCCAGTGGATGAGTAACGATCATGAGTAATGCCCTTACCGGTACCGATAAAAGCGTCATCCTGCTGATGACCATTGGCGAAGATCGCGCTGCTGAGGTGTTTAAACACCTTTCCACGCGCGAAGTTCAGGCGCTGAGTACAGCGATGGCGAACGTACGCCAGATCTCCAACAAACAGTTGACGGAAGTGCTGGCCGAATTTGAGCAAGAAGCAGAACAGTTTGCCGCGCTGAATATCAACGCCAACGAATATCTGCGCTCCGTGCTGGTGAAAGCGCTGGGCGAGGAACGCGCCTCCAGCCTGCTGGAAGATATTCTGGAAACCCGCGATACCACCAGCGGCATTGAAACGCTCAACTTTATGGAGCCGCAAAGCGCCGCCGACCTTATCCGCGACGAGCATCCGCAGATTATCGCCACCATTCTGGTGCACCTCAAACGGGGCCAGGCCGCCGATATTCTGGCGCTGTTCGACGAGCGTTTACGTCACGACGTGATGCTGCGTATTGCTACCTTCGGCGGCGTGCAGCCTGCCGCACTGGCAGAACTGACCGAGGTACTGAACGGTCTGCTCGATGGCCAGAACCTCAAGCGCAGCAAAATGGGCGGCGTGAGAACGGCGGCAGAAATTATCAACCTGATGAAAACCCAGCAGGAAGAAGCGGTTATCACCGCCGTACGCGAGTTCGACGGCGAACTGGCGCAGAAAATTATCGACGAAATGTTCCTGTTCGAAAACCTGGTGGACGTCGACGATCGCAGTATCCAGCGCCTGCTGCAGGAAGTGGATTCCGAATCGCTGCTGATTGCGCTGAAAGGTGCCGAACAGCCGCTACGCGAGAAGTTCCTGCGCAACATGTCGCAACGTGCTGCCGATATTCTGCGCGACGACCTTGCCAACCGCGGTCCGGTGCGCTTGTCGCAGGTGGAAAACGAACAGAAAGCGATTCTGCTTATTGTGCGTCGTCTGGCGGAAACCGGCGAGATGGTGATCGGCAGCGGCGAGGATACCTATGTCTAACGAACTGCCGTGGAAAGTCTGGACTCCGGACGATCTCGCCCCACCGATGGCAGAGTTCGTGCTGGCCGACCACAGCGAAACGCCGCTGTCCGAAGAGACGGAAGAACCCGAGCTTTCAGCAGAGCAACAGCTTGAACAACAGCTCGCACAGCTGCAAATGCAGGCCCATGAGCAAGGGTATAACGCGGGGCTGGCGGAAGGTCGACAAAAGGGTCATGAACAAGGCTATCAGGAAGGTCTGAGCCAGGGGCTGGAGCAAGGCCAGAACCAGGCGCGAGCACAGCATGCGCCGATTCATGCCCGTATGCAGCAGCTGGTGAGCGAGTTTCAGAATACGCTGGACGCACTGGACAGCGTCATTGCCTCGCGCCTGATGCAAATGGCGCTGGAAGCTGCGCGTCAGGTGATTGGTCAGACGCCTATCGTGGATAACGCTGCGCTGATTAAGCAGATCCAACAGTTATTGCAACAGGAACCGCTGTTTAGCGGTAAGCCACAGCTGCGCGTACATCCGGACGATCTCCAGCGTGTTGAGGAGATGCTCGGTGCCACTCTCAGCCTGCACGGCTGGCGGCTACGCGGCGATCCCACGCTGCATCACGGCGGTTGTAAAGTCTCAGCCGACGAAGGCGATCTGGATGCCAGCGTCGCCACTCGCTGGCAAGAACTCTGCCGTCTGGCAGCGCCGGGAGTCGTGTAATGACCACTCGCCTGACTCGCTGGCTCAATACGCTGGACAACTTCGAAGAGAAAATGTCGCTGCTGCCTGCGGTGCGTCGTTACGGTCGTCTGACCCGCGCCACCGGGCTGGTGCTGGAAGCTACGGGGTTACAGCTGCCGCTGGGTGCCACCTGCGTCATTGAACGCCAGGATGGCAACGAAACCCAGGAAGTTGAAAGCGAAGTCGTAGGCTTTAACGGTCAACGTCTGTTTCTGATGCCGCTCGAAGAGGTCGAAGGCGTTCTGCCCGGCGCGCGCGTATACGCGAAGAACATTGCCGGAGAAGGTCTGCAAAGCGGGAAGCAATTACCGCTTGGCCCTGCTCTGCTGGGTCGTGTGCTGGACGGTAGCGGCAAACCGCTCGACGGACTGCCCGCCCCGGATACCACCGAAACCGGCGCGCTGATTACGCCACCGTTTAACCCGCTGCAACGTACCGCAATTGAACACGTTCTGGATACTGGCGTACGCCCCATCAACGCGTTATTAACCGTTGGTCGCGGTCAGCGTATGGGACTTTTCGCAGGTTCCGGCGTCGGTAAAAGCGTCCTGCTCGGCATGATGGCGCGCTATACCCAGGCCGATGTCATCGTCGTGGGCCTGATTGGCGAGCGTGGCCGCGAAGTTAAAGATTTTATTGAAAATATTCTCGGCGCTGACGGTCGCGCACGCTCGGTAGTGATTGCCGCTCCGGCGGACGTCTCGCCGCTGTTACGTATGCAAGGCGCGGCCTACGCCACGCGCATCGCCGAAGATTTCCGCGATCGCGGACAGCACGTATTGCTGATTATGGATTCCCTCACCCGCTATGCGATGGCGCAACGTGAGATAGCCCTGGCGATCGGCGAGCCGCCGGCGACTAAAGGTTATCCGCCGTCAGTATTCGCCAAATTACCGGCGCTGGTTGAACGTGCCGGGAACGGTATTCACGGCGGCGGTTCAGTCACCGCGTTTTATACGGTACTGACCGAGGGTGACGACCAGCAGGACCCGATTGCCGATTCCGCGCGCGCAATTCTGGACGGCCACATTGTGCTGTCACGTCATCTGGCCGAGGCGGGTCACTATCCGGCCATCGATATTGAAGCCTCGATCAGCCGCGCCATGACCGCGCTCATTAGTGAAAAACATTACGCACGGGTGCGCAACTTTAAACAGTTGTTGTCCAGCTTCCAGCGTAACCGCGATCTGGTTAGCGTGGGGGCGTATGCCAAAGGCAGCGATCCAATGCTGGATAAAGCCATCGCCTTATGGCCACAGCTGGAAGCGTTTTTACAGCAAGGCATCTTTGAACGGGCTGACTGGGAAGATTCTCTACAAGCTTTAGAACTGATTTTCCCTGGTGTGTGATTAAGCAGGAGAGCATAGGTCATGGCACAACATGGTGCGTTAGCAACACTGAAAGACCTGGCTGAAAAAGAGGTAGATGACGCCGCTGTCTTATTAGGAGAGATGCGTCGTGGCTGTCAGCAGGCAGAAGAACAATTAAAAATGCTGATCGATTATCAGCATGAGTATCGCAACAATCTGAATACCGATATGGGCCAGGGTATTACCAGCAATCGCTGGATTAACTACCAGCAATTCATTCAGACGCTGGAAAAAGCGATTGAACAACACCGCCAACAGCTCAATCAGTGGACGCAAAAAGTGGACATGGCTTTGAACAGTTGGCGCGACAAAAAACAACGATTACAGGCGTGGCAGACGTTGCAGGACAGACAAACCTCGGCGGCGTTACTGGCCGAAAACCGTCTGGATCAGAAAAAAATGGATGAATTTGCTCAGCGCGCAGCTATGAGGAAACCCGAATGATTACTTTACCCCAACTGATTACCACCGACACCGACGTAGCCGCAGGTCTTCAGTCAGGCAAAGCGGTAGATTCACCCGAAGATTTTTTAGCGCTGCTGGCTGGCGCATTAGGTGCGGGCGACGCGCAGGGTAAAGACGCTCCGCTGTCGCTTGCCGACTTACAGGCGGCCAGCAGTAAGCTGCAAAAAGGGTTACTGCAAAAAAATGGCGATGCCGCACAGTCGGTCAAATTAACCGATCTGTTGGCGCAACAGGAGCAACAAACCGAGGCTTCTCTTGCCGACATGACAGACGCTCAGCAACTGTTGTCTGCTCTCACACCTTCACTGAAAGCTAATGCCCTGACGACGCTGGGCAAAGTTGCTCAGCAGGACGAAAAAAGCACTACGCTGAGTGATGACGATCTCGCCAACCTGAGCGCACTGTTCGCCATGCTGCCAGGACAACCACTGGCTACGCCTGCCGTCGACAGCGCACCAGCCTCTGTTGATGCCACTCTTTCGGTGTTGTCACGTGGCGCGGTACACGGCGCGACGACTGATAACGCAGACGAATTGCTGCCGGGTGATGCCAAAAAAGGCAAAGCGGATGTCACAATTGCTGGCGGTGGTGCTAATCAGGCAAACAATCCAGCACTAACCCCGCTGACGGCGGCGGCGAACGCCAGAGCTGAAATCGACAGCACCCCGTCACCGACCAGCATTGGCATGACTGCGGCCCCGCTAAGTGGTCCACAAACACACGCACAACCGTTACCGACGGCCGCGCCGGTGTTAAGCGCTCCGTTAGGTAGCCATGAATGGCAGCAATCGCTGAGCCAGCACGTCACATTGTTCACGCGCCAGGGCCAGCAAAGCGCAGAGCTGCGTCTGCATCCGCAAGACCTGGGTCAGGTACATATTTCCCTCAAACTGGACGACAACCTCGCACAGTTACAAATGGTTTCACCGCACAGTCACGTGCGCGCCGCACTGGAAGCCGCATTACCGATGCTGCGTACGCAGTTGGCTGAAAGCGGCATTCAACTGGGGCAAAGCAACATCAGCAGTGAAAACTTCGCTGGCCATCAGCAGTCTTCCGGGCAGCAACAGCAGGCTGGTCGCGCTCAAGGACAAGACATTTTTGCCGCTGAAGATGACGCAATACTGGCAACCCCAGCCTCGCTGCAAGCCGCTGCCCGCGGCGATGGCGCAGTAGACATCTTCGCCTAACGCCAGAGGTAGCATGATTATCCGCGTCTTTTCCACGCTTTGTCGTGGACAGGACACGGGATAATCAGCCCATAAGCTGTACCGAAACAGGAAGCCCGTATCTGATGACTGACTCCGCGATTAACAAAAAAAGTAAACGCGCTATTTGGATCCCTCTGCTGGTATTAATTACCCTCGCCGCCTGCGCAACTGCGGGTTATAGCTACTGGCGCATGCAGCAGCAGCCGTCCGCCAGCGTCAAAGCGGAACCGCCTCCACCGCCAGCCCCGGTATTCTTTGCGTTGGATACCTTTACCGTCAATCTGGGTGATGCAGATCGTGTGCTGTATATCGGTATCACGCTGCGCATGAAAGATGAGGCGACACGTTCACGTCTTAACGAATATCTGCCGGAAGTGCGCAGCCGCCTGCTGCTGCTGTTCTCTCGTCAGAATGCAGCCACACTCGCCACCGAGGAAGGTAAGCAACAGCTGATTACCGCCATCAAAGAGACGCTGGCGACTCCGCTCGTTGTTGGGCAGCCGAAACAGGTTGTCACCGACGTTCTTTATACAGCTTTTATTCTGCGGTAAAGACATGGGCGACAGTATTCTTTCTCAGGCTGAAATCGACGCATTGCTCAACGGCGATAGCGAAACCAAAGACGAACCCATTTCAGGTATCGCAAAAGAAAGCGATATTCGTCCTTATGATCCCAACACTCAGCGTCGCGTGGTACGTGAGCGTTTACAGGCGTTGGAGATCATTAACGAACGCTTTGCGCGCCAGTTCCGAATGGGATTATTTAACCTGTTGCGCCGTAGCCCGGATATTACCGTGGGTGCGATCCGTATCCAGCCATACCATGAATTTGCGCGCAACTTACCGGTTCCGACCAACCTGAACTTAATCCACCTGAAGCCGCTGCGCGGTACGGGTCTGGTGGTGTTCTCACCGAGTCTGGTATTTATCGCCGTAGACAACCTGTTTGGCGGTGACGGTCGTTTCCCGACGAAAGTCGAAGGTCGCGAATTTACGCACACGGAACAGCGCGTTATCAACCGCATGCTGAAGTTGGCGCTGGAAAGCTACAGCGACGCGTGGAAGGCCATCAACCCGCTGGAAGTGGAATACGTCCGTTCTGAGATGCAGGTGAAATTTACCAATATCACTACCTCTCCGAACGACATCGTGGTGAATACCCCGTTCCACGTTGAAATTGGCAACCTGACCGGTGAATTTAACATCTGTCTGCCATTCAGCATGATTGAACCGTTGCGTGAGCTGCTGGTGAATCCGCCGCTGGAAAACTCACGTAATGAAGATCAGAACTGGCGCAATAATCTGGTGCGTCAGGTTCAGCATTCTGAGCTGGAGCTGGTGGCAAACTTTGCCGACATTCCGCTGCGGCTATCCCAGATTTTAAAACTGAAACCCGGCGATGTACTGCCGATTGAAAAACCCGACCGCATTATTGCTCATGTGGACGGCGTGCCTGTGCTGACCAGCCAGTATGGCACCGTAAACGGTCAGTATGCGTTACGCGTAGAACATCTGATAAACCCGATTTTGAATTCGCTGAATGAGGAACAGCCCAAATGAGTGATATGAATAATCCGTCCGATGAGAACACTGGCGCATTGGACGATCTGTGGGCTGACGCGTTAAACGAGCAAAAAACCACGCCCACCAAAAGTGCGGCCGATGCGGTATTCCAGCAGTTAGGTGGCGGCGACGTTAGCGGTGCTTTGCAGGACATCGACCTGATCATGGACATTCCGGTCAAGCTGACCGTCGAACTGGGCCGTACCCGTATGACCATCAAAGAGCTGCTGCGTCTGACGCAGGGTTCGGTTGTCGCACTGGATGGTCTGGCAGGCGAACCGCTAGATATTCTGATCAACGGTTATCTGATTGCCCAGGGCGAAGTCGTCGTAGTTGCGGATAAATACGGTGTGCGTATCACTGACATTATCACCCCGTCTGAACGTATGCGCCGCCTGAGCCGTTAATCATGAATACCCAGGCTACCGTTTCTCAACCCGCCGCCGTTCCCGGCTCACCGCTGGCGCAGGTAAGCGGCGCGCTGCTCGGGATCATCGTCTTGATCCTGGCGGCGGCCTGGGTCATTAAACGTCTGGGGTTTGCCCCCAAAAGTGCCGGTACGCGTGGGCTGAAAGTCACGGCCAGTACCTCACTGGGTCCACGTGAGCGCGTGGTGATTGTCGAGGTCGAAGATGCCCGTTTGGTACTGGGCGTCACAGCCTCGCAGATTAACGTCCTGCACACCCTGCCCCCGGCACCTGCCGATGCAGAAGAAAAAACGGCCTCCCCTGCGGATTTCCAGGCCATGATGAAGAGTTTTCTGAAGCGTCCTGGGAGATCCTGATGCGCCGTTTGTTATCCCTTACGCTGGCAGGCTTGTGGCTTTTCAGCCCCGTTGCCCTCGCCCAACTCCCGGGTCTGGTCAGTCAGCCTTTGCCGGGCGGCGGACAAAACTGGACGTTACCCGTGCAGACGCTGGTGTTCATCACCTCGCTGACGTTCCTGCCTGCAATTTTGCTGATGATGACCAGCTTCACCCGCATCATCATCGTTTTTGGTCTACTGCGAAATGCGCTGGGTACCCCCTCAGCACCACCTAACCAGGTGCTCCTGGGCCTGGCGCTCTTTTTGACCTTTTTCATCATGTCGCCGGTGATCGATAAAATCTACGTTGACGCATACCAACCGTTCAGCGAAGAGAAGATCTCCATGCAGGAAGCCATGGAGAAAGGCGCCCAGCCGCTGCGTGAGTTTATGTTGCGCCAGACCCGTGAAGCCGATCTGGCACTCTTCGCGCGCTTAGCAAACAGCGGTCCGTTACAGGGACCAGAAGCCGTGCCGATGCGAATTTTGCTGCCCGCTTATGTCACCAGTGAGCTGAAAACAGCATTCCAGATAGGCTTTACCATTTTTATTCCGTTTCTGATTATCGACCTGGTGATCGCCAGCGTGTTGATGGCGCTCGGGATGATGATGGTCCCGCCCGCCACAATCGCGTTGCCGTTCAAGCTGATGCTGTTTGTGTTGGTAGACGGTTGGCAGCTACTTGTCGGCTCGCTGGCACAAAGCTTTTACAGTTAGAGGCGCGAAATGACTCCTGAATCGGTCATGATGATGGGCACAGAGGCGATGAAAGTCGCTCTGGCCCTTGCCGCGCCTTTGCTGTTGGTCGCTCTCATCACGGGTCTTATCATCAGTATTCTGCAGGCGGCGACCCAGATTAACGAAATGACGCTGTCCTTCATCCCCAAAATTGTCGCGGTGTTTATTGCCATTATCGTTGCTGGCCCGTGGATGCTTAACCTGCTGCTCGACTACGTGCGTACGCTGTTCAGCAATATCCCCTATATCATCGGGTAGACAACGTTATGTTGCAGGTGTCCAGCGTTGAGTGGCTCCACTGGCTGAATTTATACTTCTGGCCTTTGCTGCGCATACTGGCGCTCATCTCAACGGCCCCCATCCTCAGTGAACGAGCCATCCCCAAACGGGTAAAGCTGGGGCTGGGGTTGATGATTACCGTCGTTATCGCCCCATCGATTCCCGCCGTTGACGTCCCCATCTTTTCTGTTGGCGCGCTTTGGCAGGCAATGCAACAAATCCTGATCGGTATCGCATTAGGCTTCACCATGCAGTTTGCGTTTGCCGCAGTACGTACCGCCGGGGAATTAATTGGCCTGCAAATGGGCCTTTCCTTCGCGACGTTCTTCGATCCAGGTAGCCGTCTGAATATGCCGGTTCTGGCACGACTGATCGACATGCTCGCCATGCTGCTGTTCCTGACCTTTAACGGCCATTTATGGCTGATTTCGCTGCTGGTAGATACTTTTCATACTCTGCCCATCGGCGGCAATCCGGTGAACAGCAATGCGTTTCTCGCGCTGGCACGGGCGGGCAGCCTGATTTTCCTCAACGGGCTAATGCTGGCCCTGCCGGTAATGACGCTGCTGCTCACGCTGAACCTTGCACTTGGTTTGTTAAATCGCATGGCACCACAGCTGTCGGTTTTCGTCATCGGCTTTCCTCTCACTCTGACCGTAGGTATTTCACTAATGGCGGCGCTAATGCCATTAATTGCGCCATTCTGCGAACGATTATTCAGTGAAATTTTTAATTTACTGGCCGATATCGTCAGCGAAATGCCTGGAAAATAATAACCCTTATTTTTTATCCTGTTTTACTAAGGATTGTCCTAAATTTAAAAAGTGACAACATCCACCAGGATATCTCTGTCGCGGCTTATTTGTTTTTGCCTCACTCACATAACGCAACATTCACTTTACTTTAAGATGTTTCCTGGCAAATTATACGCAACTTTACGGGATAGTAAATTCGCCTGAAAAACAGCGAAAGCGTCATCTTGGGTCGTTATTATTCCGTTTAGTTGTGATGAAATAATCAGGTAAGGGGAATTATCGTTACGCATTGAGTGAGGGTATGCCATGTCAACGATTATTATGGATTTATGCAGTTACACCCGACTAGGGTTAACCGGATATCTGGTAAGTCGGGGAGTGAAAAAAAGGGAAATCAACAACATTTCCAACGTTGATGAACTCAGTCTCGCCTGTGTCTCTCAACAACCCGCTGTGGTGTTTATTAATGAGGACTGCTTTATCCACGATCCTGCTAATAGCCAGCAAATAAAGCAAATCATTAATCAGCATCCCAGCACATTATTTATTGTGTTTATGGCAATTGCCAACGTGCATTTTGATGAATATCTACTCGTCAGAAAAAATTTATTGATTAGTTCTAAATCGATTAAACCTGACTCACTGGATAAACTACTTGGCGATATTCTGAAAAAGGAAGTAGATATTGCTATTGATGTGAATCTGCCGACATTATCATTAAGTCGAACCGAATCCGGCATGCTGCGTATGTGGATGGAGGGTCAGGGAACAATACAGATATCAGATCAAATGAATATCAAAGCCAAGACGGTGTCATCCCATAAGGGGAATATAAAACGAAAGATTAAAACGCATAATAAGCAAGTTATCTATCACGTTGTAAGGCTTACGGATAACGTCACCAATGGTATCTTTGTGAATATGCGCTAAGACGTTCTGACTGGTGGCGACTCCACCAGTCAGAATCAAACAGCGAAACTCATGTCACTCCACTTTTTCCACAAAGATACCATCCTGATGACCTGATTCATTAAAGAACCAGATACCGAGCGGGTAGTCTTCCAGCGAAACCAGGTACATGGTGCCTTCACTAAATTCTTCGATTGCCAGTACCACGCCCGGTCGACGAGGACCGCCGTCCGTTTTGACTGTAACCCGATCATTCACCTTCATAGTTTTCCTCCTGTGGCTTTGTGCCAGTGTAGAACAAATTCCTTTTTCTGGCAGCGCTGTGCACGCGCGATTGCGGGTTTTATCGACGGTCTATACTTAAGTTGTGCGTATCTGATGTTTGGGTACGCTCCCCCGGTATCCTTAACGGTTGAGAGGTATGAGGATGAAAACCGCGAAAGAGTACAGCGATACGGCCAAACGTGAAGTCAGCGTCGATGTCGACGCGCTGCTAAAGGCAATCAACGAAATCTGCGAGAGTGAAATTCATCGCAGCCAGGATGACCCGGAGCGCGTCAGCGTTGACGGGCGTGATTACCATACATGGCATGAACTGGCCGATGCGTTCGAGCTTGATATCCATGATTTTAGCGTGTCGGAAATCAATCGCTGACTGAGGGCGAAAAAAATCCCGGCCCTTATCGGGTCGGGATCAAGCTTGCTTATGCAAGAAGCACTTGTAAATTCGTTACACCAGAAAATCTGATGTGAACCAAACCTTATCTGCAATTTTTTTGCCTGACAAGTAAATAATTCTCACCGGAATGATAAATATAACTAATGGGTGAGAGATCACCAGGTTACGGTCGAGCCAAATGTTCAGGCATCCTGACAGAGCTGTCTTCGCTCGCCAGGCACCACCAGTTCATCTTCACGGAATGCTTCCCGTTTAACGCCAAAGCCGTCGTACCAGCGACACTCCACCATTCCGCTGGCATACCCGGTAACGATCATACGTGGGCCACCCTCTTTGGAGGTGACTTCCTCACTGACAGAAAAGACCATACCTGCCTCCTGTATCAAGAGAAACCTTTACACCTTAGATGACAAGGAGGCGTTTTGCGTAATCAGTCCTGTAACAATTAGTGCGAAACTCCGCGCACTCTGGCGACAGCTTTTACCAGCAGAACGACAATCCCACCGATGATAAAGCCGAGCACCAGGTTAAGCAGGGTCGGAAGCATTAGCGAAATCAATGTACTTTGCTGCTGAGCAAAATGTTCAATCGCATGATGCAGCGGCGATATTCCGTGTACCACAATGCCGCCTCCCACTAAAAACATCGCCAGTGTGCCGACCACAGAAAGTGTTTTCATAAGCCAGGGGGCAACCACCAGTAACCCTTTGCCCAACGACTGGGCAAGCAGGCTGCGCTTTTCTGCCAACCAGTACCCAATGTCGTCAAGCTTAACGATAATCCCGACCAGGCCATACACGCCCACGGTCACCACTAACGCGATACCTGATAGCACCAACACCTGATTCAGCAAGGGTGCGTCCGCTACAATACCCAGCGTAATTGCGACAATCTCGGCAGACAAAATGAAGTCGGTACGTATTGCCCCTTTGATTTTATCTTTCTCAAAGGTGAGTGGATCCTGTGCGGCCAGAGCAGCCAGACGCTGCTGACGCTCTTCCGGGCTTTCTTTGTGCTTCCGCGCCTCCAGGGTATGCAGAACCTTTTCCACCCCTTCAAAACAGAGAAACGCCCCACCTACCATTAATAAGGGGGTGATCGCCCAGGGAATAAATGCGCTTATCAATAGCGCCAACGGCACCAGAATAACTTTGTTAACAAACGATCCTTTCGCTACACTCCAGACCACCGGGAGTTCGCGGTTCGCCCGCACGCCCGACACCTGCTGTGCATTAAGCGACAGATCATCCCCCAGCACGCCCGCGGTTTTTTTCGCGGCCAGTTTTCCCATCACTGAGATATCATCCAGCAGCGTGGCGATATCATCGAGTAAGGTCAGTAAGCTACTTCCTGCCAAAATTTTCACCCTCAATATTATTTTTTTGCAGTCATAAGTATGAAGTAAAACACGCCATGCTGAAACTGACCTTTCTGGTCAACAAGTTTTTAACATCAACACGTAATTATAAATCTCGCCAGTAAGATAGTTTTGACGTTTACTATGTTGCACCTTTTTATTTCCACCGTGAGGGATTATGCGTTTCAGGCAATTGTTACCGCTTTTCAGTGCGCTATTCGCGCTGTACATCATTTGGGGTTCCACGTACTTCGTTATTCGCATTGGCGTTGAAAGCTGGCCGCCGTTAATGATGGCAGCCGTACGTTTTCTCTCCGCGGGCATTTTATTAACAAGTTTCTTACTTATTCGCGGGCACAAGCTGCCCCCCTTACGCCTAATCCTGAACGCCGCGTTAATTGGTATCCTGCTGCTGGCTGTAGGTAATGGGCTGGTCACCGTCGCAGAACACCAAAATGTCCCTTCCGGTATTGCCGCCGTGGTGGTCGCCACCGTCCCGTTATTTACGCTGTGTTTTAGCCACTTTTTTGGCATCAAAACGCGCAAGCTGGAATGGTTGGGGATAGCGATTGGGCTAGCTGGGATCATCATGCTGAACAGCGGGGGCAATTTAAGTGGCAATCCGTGGGGCGCTATTTTGATCCTGATCGGTTCAATAAGCTGGGCGTTTGGCTCGGTATACGGTTCACGCATTACCCTACCCGTTGGCATGATGGCCGGAGCCATTGAAATGTTAGCCGCCGGTATTGTGCTGATGTGTGCATCGCTACTTTCCGGGGAAAAACTGACCACCATGCCAACATTTTCAGGCTTTATGGCGGTGGCTTACCTGGCCCTGTTTGGCTCCATTATTGCCATTAATGCGTATATGTTCCTGATCCGCAATGTCAGCCCGGCGCTAGCCACCAGCTATGCCTACGTCAATCCGGTTGTTGCCGTGCTGTTAGGTACCGGTCTGGGGGGAGAAAGACTGGCCCCTATCGAATGGCTGGCGCTCGGCGTGATCGTGTTTGCTGTGGTGCTGGTAACGTTGGGGAAATACCTGTTCCCTGTTAAAGCGGATGCCGTTGCTACCCCGTCGGAAAAAACGTTACAGTAAATGAATACCGAGAGTGTCGATCTGCGCGGTGTCACCACCGCCGCAGATCCACTCGATGACACGTTCAGATAACGCTTCATCGTCCAGCTTTTCGCGACCGCGCAGGGCGCACTCCCAGACAATCAGTACGCGCCAGCCCAGAGCCTGCAACTTTTCACAATCCCGCGCATCGCGCTGGACATTTTTGCCTATTTTTTCCAGCCAGAATTCCGTTCGTGTCGCGGGGACTTTAAACAAATAGCAATCGTGGTGGTGCCAGAAACAGCCGTGAGTAAAAATCACACAATGATAATCATCCACCACAAAATCGGGGCGACCGGGTAACGTCGCATCCTGCACGCGAAACGTTACCCCCTGCTCTGTCAGCACGCTGGCAAGGCGTTTTTCAATTGCGGTATCGCGGGTAGCTATCGCCCGCATATTTTTACTGCGTGTTGCTTTATCGTGAACGTCTGCCACGCTGATTCTCTTTCTCGCGAATAGCAACTGCCTGCCTGATTTTCGGCTCCAGCAGCCTGGCCACCGCCGCAAATGCCGGAACGACCACCGAATTACCAAACTGGCGATAAGCCTGGGTATCTGACACAGGGATCCTGAACTGATAGCCCTGCGGAGATTCAAACCCCATCAGGCGCGCGCACTCTCTGGGCGTAAGTCTGCGTGGGCGGTGTCGCTGATTCTGCGGATCGTCAAAATCTTTTTCACCCAGCGCCATATCCCAGCCACGGTCAATCAGGATCTCCGCCCCATCTTTATAATAACGCGCAGATAATGTGCGCGTTACGCTATCAGGGTTACCGGGATACACCATGCCATAGCCAAATCCATTGCCCCGCGCCTGATGCTTTTTCGCATAGCGATAGAGGTATTTCCACAGCACCGGCGTCAGTATATATTTCGCATCGACGGTCGGCTCAAGCAGTTCCGCCAGCGTGGTACGCCGCGGCGGATAACGCGTGACAATATCCCGCAGCGTGAAGTCTGATTTCAAATTCAGATCGCGTCGGAAGCCGACAAGCACGATACGTTCGCGATGCTGAGGCAAAAAATGTTGCCCATCGATAATTTTCGGATCGTCCGGACCGTTATCCGCCGCATCCGCCACGTCATAACCCAGCTCGTCCAGCGTTTGCATAATGATGCGAAACGTTTTGCCCTGATCGTGACTCTTCAGGTTTTTGACGTTTTCGAGCACAAATATGGCTGGCCGACGCGCATCGATAATGCGCACCACGTCAAAAAATAGCGTGCCTTGCGTATCACAGGCGAAACCATGTGCCCGCCCTAACGCATTTTTCTTTGATACACCAGCCAGAGAAAATGGCTGACAAGGGAATCCGGCTAACAGCACGTCATGTTCAGGAACATGCTGGCGAATATGTTCTGCCGCCTGCTGGTCACTCACCCCATCGTGATGGCTGAGTGTGATATCACGAATATCTTCATTAAAGTTGTGCTGGAGCGGATCGCAGTAGTTGTTCGCTTTATAGGTGCGCACCGCATGCTTGTTCCACTCACTGGTAAACACGCACTGCCCGCCAATAGCTTCAAAGCCGCGACGAATACCCCCAATGCCAGCAAAAAGATCGATAAAGCGAAAGGCATAATGCGGATGATGCGCAGGTGGTTTCGGCAACAAAGTATTCAGATGAATGAGCTCGCGGTCGCTGAGGCGATGCCATGTTTCATTAGCAACTACTCGTTTAAAAATGGCCGGGCTCCAGCGGTTCTCGCCAACGCCATTCAGATGAGCAACCAGCGTTTTCACGTCATATATTTCAAGCAACTTAGCCAACATCACCTGCACGTCGGTCTCGTTTTCATCTGTCATCGGGTTCATGGAGCCTGCTACTGAAAAATTATCCTGCATACATTTAACCGGCAGAAATGGATAACCGACAGATTAACATAAATTAGCACGGTTGACGTTTCAGCCGTATTGGCGACTAGCGCGCTTTAAAGGATTGAATCGCGTCAAGATCCAGCATTTCGTATTCTCCTTTTAACTCCGCACTCAGCTTCGCCATATACGTCAGTAAAAAATCCGCATTATGTTGTGCCAAATGCCTCCCTCGTTCGGTTTGCATCGTCAACGGCAACGTCAATAACTTGGTCTGGAAGTGATCGAGCGCGTACTGTTTATCGTCTAGGCTACGCTTTCGGGCAAACGGATCTTCCGCATCAAACAGCGCAACCCCTAACGCCCCTGAAACGGCAAATACGCGCGCTAAACCAATTGCACCCAGCGCCTCAAGCCGGTCTGCATCCTGCACGATTTTCGCTTCAAGGGTTTCTGGCGCGATTTTGGCGCTAAAACTGTGCGCCTCAATGGCATGACACACTGCCGATAACCGCTGTTGTGGAAAATCCGGAAAATCGCGCATCAAAACACGACGTGTTTCCTTGGCTGCCAGTACCGACGAACAATGACGCTCAGGATGGTTCTTTGGCAGGCTGACGAGATCGTGGAAGTAGCACGCGGTCAACACCACCAGCCAGTCTACGGTTGCATCTGTACTCAGCTTTTGCGCCGTTATCCACACACGTCGAAAGTGAAAGATGTCATGTGCAGCATCTTGTCCAGAATGGTTATCAGCTAACCAGGCTTCAAATCGCGACTGCCAGTCGTGCAGTTTCATGCTATCTCCCTTTGTAGAAAGAAAATCACCTTAGCAACAATTTTCATTGCAGGCCACTGCCCGCCCCATTACATAATCATCTTTTATTATTGCACTAAAAATAAAATCCACATGAATTTATAAAGCCCACCACGCCAATATCGAAAAATAATTTATATGAATATTAAAAACAAACATCTAAAACAAATAAAATACACATAACAAATAAATAGATAAACACATATAACTAACTGATTAAAAACAATTCACATGGCGAATACCAATGTAATTAACACACGCGCATAATTATATAAAGATGCAAAAGAAACATTTTGAAAATATTTTAAATACATTTGTTACATGTTATATTTTAAATTAAATGAACTTCATAGATAGTATCCAAATGTAGTCACTCGGATAGTACTACATATTCATTTTAATTATCATGCAAAGGGAATACATAATGAAAAGAAAAGTATTGGCACTGCTTCTCCCTGCTTTATTAGCTGCAGGCGCAGCAAATGCGGCTGAAATCTATAATAAGAACGGCAATAAACTGGATCTGTACGGTAAAGTCGACGGTCTGCGTTATTTCTCTGACGATGCGGGCAACGATGGCGATCAGACCTATGCGCGTGTAGGTTTCAAGGGTGAAACACAGATCAACGAGATGCTGACCGGTTACGGTCAGTGGGAATATAACATTCAGGCCAACGGCACCGAAGGTGACAAAGGCGATTCCTGGACTCGTCTGGGCTTTGCCGGCTTAGGTTTTGGCCAGAACGGTACCTTCGACTACGGTCGTAACTATGGCGTGGTCTACGACGTAGAAGCCTGGACCGATATGCTGCCAGAATTTGGCGGTGACTCCTACACCCAGACCGACGTGTATATGACCGGTCGTACTAACGGCGTGGCTACCTACCGTAATAACGGCTTCTTCGGTCTGGTTGATGGCCTGAACTTTGCACTGCAGTATCAGGGTAATAATGAAGGTGAAGGTACATGGAGTGGCCAGGAAGGTTCCGGTAATAGCCAAAACCGTAAACTGGCGAAAGAAAATGGTGACGGTTTCGGTATTTCTACCTCCTATGACTTCGACTTCGGTTTAAGCCTCGGTGCGGCATACTCCAGTTCTGACCGTACGGATGACCAGGTTGCGCGTGGTTACCAGGACGGTATGAACAAACGCAACAACTATGCTGGCGGTGAAACTGCGGATGCCTGGACCGTTGGTGCAAAATATGACGCGAACAACGTGTACCTGGCAGCCATGTATTCAGAAACCCGCAATATGACTTACTATGGCGGTGGTAACGGTGAGGCTAGCGGCGGTATCGCTAACAAAACGCAAAACTTTGAAGCCGTTGCTCAGTACCAGTTCGACTTCGGCCTGCGCCCTTCCATCGCTTACCTGCAATCTAAAGGTAGCGATTTAGGTGGTCAGGAAGTGAGTCGTGGTAACTGGCGTTATGTCGACAAAGACCTGGTCAAATATGTTGATGTGGGTGTGACTTACTACTTCAACAAAAATATGTCCACCTATGTCGATTATAAAATCAACCTGCTGGATGAAGACGACAGCTTCTATGAAAGCAATGGTATCGCAACTGACGACATCGTTGCCGTTGGTTTAGTCTACCAGTTCTAATTGACGCAAAAATAAGCAAGCCCGCTTCATATGAAGCGGGCTTTTTATTTATACGAAACGTATTTTTTTATCACACGGGCATTACAACGATAAACTTGTGAGGATACTCAAAGAAAAAAACATCCATGAGAACTGTCGTTGAAAGCGAGGCGTGCAAGTGCTTGAATAGTAGCGGAGAGAGGGGGATTTGAACCCCCGGTAGAGTTGCCCCTACTCCGGTTTTCGAGACCGATTTCATTGGTAATATTTTCAATAACTTAACTTTTCTTGCTGGTATATCCACAATATTTCCACTTCATAAAATTCAACTAGTTACGCGTTTATCCATACTTAATATACCAACACTTTCTGAGCTAAAACCTATAGTTCAAAGTACAACCTAGAGGTGAGACTGTGTGGAAGATATTCCCAGTCAATGACGCGTGAAGCCTAACTCGGCCAGCTCTCTGATGAAGCCGAACATGACATTACATACAATTTTGAACCAACTCGCAGATTGAATGCGGCAAGATATCAAAATCCTTCTGCAGTTAAATTTATATAGCTCGCGGTTACACGTGTTATATAGAATGCGAAAACAATGAAAATAAAGTGTTAAATGTTAAGGCAAATTGGCATCCTCGACTAATTTTGTCAATTTATCTATAGATAGTGGCTTTGAGTAATACCACCCTTGGACACCGCACTCAGGGAACATTTCAGTTAAATATTTCACCTGAGTTGATGTTTCTACACCTTCGAAAACGACTTTGTGAGTTATATCTTTAAAAATCTCCACCAACCCTGACAATACATTATTATTTATAGAGCATTCATCGATAGAATCTGTAATTGACTTATCAATTTTAATTTCATTTATTTGTAAATTTGATAGCCAGTTTAAATTTGAATGACCAGTCCCGAAATCATCAATAGCTATTGATATACCTTTATTATTAAATAAAGAAATAACCTTTTGGAGGGAATTTATTTCCGCGCTCTGCCTTTCTGTTAACTCCATCATTATCATACCTGGTTTTATATTTGATTCATCAATCATCTGAAACACTTTTTCTTGAAATGATTCCGACAGAAGGTCTTGAGAACTAACATTAATGCTTATAAAAATATCAAATTCCTCAGAAAGAGACATGGTTTGCTTTACTACCATTCGAAATACAAAATCACTTATTCCCTGGATTAAACCATGCTTCTCTGCAATAGGGATAAAAATATCAGGAGGAATGCTACCAATATCATGATCATCCCATCTAATTAGTGCTTCCACACCAATAATTTTTCCGGTTTTTATTTTATAAATAGGTTGATACACAAGATATAATGATTCGCTTCTTATCGCATTTTTTAATCTTGAAACTAATGATTGCTTACGTGCAACTCTTTGATTATAAAAACCACCCAGAAGAACACCAGTTACAATAGATGTAAAGGAAATCAACAACATCGTTAACCAACTATCGAAACTCATCCACGGAAATTTAACTCCCCCCATGACACAGATATTATTATTTTTATTACAGCTTTGCGTGGTAATAAGTCCTAGTTGGTAGGATTTATCATGCTGAGCCTCTTCAAGAAGATCGACCTGCTCACCAAGTTTGAACAAATGAAGCGAATGATCTCTGTCACCTACAATTGCAGAAAACCCCTTCTCTTCATGGTCTGTAACAAATCTATTAAATGCAAATGGTGAAATCGTTATGGCTAATTTTTGATTGCTTAGCAAATCAGCTTTTACATTATTTCCCAGTAACACACCAAAAAACCAAGTTACATTGTCCTTTTCAACTTTTCTATCATAGATATTGAGAAGCAATGGTGCTGGCAACACTCCCCATAAAGCACTACATATGACTGCACCATTTGAAATAAATGATATATCTTTTATAAGAGCATAGGGCCATAAGGCCACTCTTAGAGCATGAAGTTGTAGTTCACTACAAGGACTATAAGCATTAAATATTTCATAACTATCATTTATTTTATCAATCTGTTGAATGAGACTAACACTTCTATTCAAAACTCGTTCTGTATATGATGCAATCCTCTCCTTGTATATATAATACATTGAAATCTCAGACAATGAGAAAAAAATAAAAAATGAAAACGTGATTGATATCACATAAGGCTTAATTCGTTTTAAATTGTGGTTATTCTTCACACCGACCTCTTTATATGCCTGACCCTATGTAACAACATACATTCTACTATCTGTCGTGAATCAAATACATACAGTTAAAACAGATTATCGGCTAAAACAAATATATCTTTATGTTTTTTATTAGAAAAGAACGTTATAAAATAACGCAAAACCACATCCAAGTTAGATTTGTGTTTGCATTTTAGCCAAATAAGTGGCACTTCATCTTGTATTCATAGGTCTAATGTAAAGGATGTAATTCTAAGGAAGGTGCGAATAAGCAGGTCATTTCTTCCCAAGCTGACTCGCTGATTAAAATTTCGCGGATCTGGGCCGATTTTTTTCCCGCAAACACATCGAATCAGCCTATTTAGGCTATTTTTTCCACCATTTCTGGCGTTATTTCCGGTTTTTACTGAGATCTCTCCCACTGACGTATCATTTGGTCCACCCGAAACAGGTTGGCCAGGGTGAATAACATCGCCAGTTGGTTATCGTTTTTCAGCAGCCCCTTGTATCTGGCTTTCACGAAGCCGAACTGCCGCTTGATGATGCGAAACGGGTGCTCCACCCTGGCACCGATGCTGGCTTTCATGTATTCGATGTTGATGGCCGTTTTGTTCTTGCGCGGATGCTGCTTCAAGGTTTTTACCCTGCCGGGACGCTCGGCGATCAGCCAGTCCACATCCACCTCGGCCAGCTCCTCGCGCTGTGGCGCTCCTTGGTAGCCGGCATCGGCTGAGACAAATTGCTCCTCTCCATGAAGCAGATTACCCAGCTGATTGAGGTCATGCTCGTTGGCCGCGGTGGTGACCAGGCTGTGGGTCAGGCCACTCTTGGCATCGACACCAATGTGGGCCTTCATGCCAAAGTGCCACTGATTGCCTTTCTTGGTCTGATGCATCTCCGGATCGCGTTGCTGCTCATTGTTCTTGGTAGAGCTGGGTGCCTCAATGATGGTGGCATCCACCAAAGTGCCTTGGGTCATCATGACGCCTGCTTCGGCCAGCCAGCGATTGATGGTCTTGAACAATTGACGGGCCAGTTGATGCTGCTCGAGCAGGTGGCGGAAATTCATGATGGTGGTGCGATCCGGCAGGGCGCTATCCAGGGATAATCGGGCAAACAGGCGCATGGAGGCGATTTCGTACAGGGCATCTTCCATGGCACCGTCGCTCAGGTTGTACCAATGCTGCATGCAGTGAATACGCAGCATGGTCTCCAGCGGATAGGGCCGTCGGCCATTGCCCGCCTTGGGATAAAACGGCTCGATGACAGCGGTCATATTCTGCCATGGCAGAATCTGCTCCATGCGGGAGAGGAAAATCTCTTTTCGGGTCTGACGGCGCTTAGTGCTGAATTCACTATCGGCGAAGGTGAGTTGATGGCTCATGATGTCCCTCTGGGATGCGCTCCGGATGAATATGATGATCTCATATCAGGAACTTGTTCGCACCTTCCCTAAGGGAAATAAGTGTGAAACCGCGCCTTTTCCCGATACTGGTACTTGGGTAAAACCGATGATGACACTGCCGGCGATCAACACTGACACCAGCAAGCACGAGAAGGAACAGATTAGCCGTACTGTTCAGGAAATGTTTGAAGAAGCTGATATGTGGATGGTTTCAGATTAAACGCCTTGAACCTTGATATTGCTTAAGTACAATCCGCCGTGACTGGCAATCATTCAATACTCGCACTATCGAACGTTCGCCAGTCCGCCGCCGCCCGTTCTTGCATACGACGACGCGGTGGCGTCTTCTCAACACCGCGCAGGAAATTTTTTGTATAGCGTTGACACCCCTACATCATAAATTATAGCCACACGTTTTCGTGACTCTCCAGCAGCAATCAACCTTCCAGCCTGAGCCCACTCTTCAGCAGTTAACTTTGGTCGTCTGCCGCCGATCCGACCATCTTCGCGCGCAGCTGCTAAACCAGCCCGTGTTCGCTCAACAATAAGCTCTCTCTCCATCTCCGCAAGCGCTCCCATGACATGAAAGAAAAAGCGTCCCATCGGTGTGGAGGTATCTATACTGTCGGTCAGGCTACGGAAGTTTATGCCGCGTTCCCTCATTTCTTCGACCAACACGACAAGATGCCGCATACTACGACCGAGACGATCCAGCTTCCAGACCACCAGCGTGTCACCTTCTGATAATGTTCTGAGCACCTTTTTTAAGCCTGGTCGGTCTGACGTTTTTCCACTTATCTTGTCTTCGAATATCAGCTCACATCCTGCACACTCAAGCGCGTTTCTCTGCAATGCTGTGTTCTGGTCATTTGTTGACACCCGTACATAGCCTATCAGCATGATCAATCCCTTCGCTAAAAGCCGGGATCATGCCATTTGCACCTGAAATATTCATTTTCGTAAACGTTGGTTTAATAGAAACGATAAATCGCGCAGCCGGTTCGCTGCAAAAAGACCAGAACCTGAATGATATCTCGGATAAAGTACAGGCGCGTAATGCGCTGCAACTAGGTACAGCCGCAACGCTCGACGCTACAACGTCGAGAAATGATAATACTCTCGGTCGTGTATTAAAGGTTGGCGACCGGAATTTGGGGGTAACTGTAATTCACGCTTCACGCGGCTTTAATTTTAATTCGTATGAATTTGCAGCAGGTGAAACCCTTTTCATTGAAGTAAATGCTGCAATCAATTTCCCCGCGGGAATGCCTGAGTTTGCAAATACGTTTGTTTATGTGAATGTTATCGGCATCCGTGATTCGGGTAATGATTGTGCGCTTTTGCTTTCCAGATACGATACAAATATAAGTTATCTGGCGTGGAGAATACACGAGGCAAATACTTCGATAAATTGGCGGGTACTAAAAATCCCGACAGCCGCCGCTGATATTGGTGCCATTCCGAAAGACCCCATTGGGTATATTGGAAATAACGGCACAATGGCCTCTGCATCCGCGCCTGGGTGGTGGTTGGTGAGCGTTGAGAACCCTGACAAGGTAGCTGATTTTCCCAAATACCCAAATGGTTACAAGCTGTACGGATACGGTTTTATGTTCGTTGCGCGTTCAGGAGATGTATGGCTACAGCAATATTTCAGTCATACCGGGGCGAGCGCCAGTCGCCAGACATGGAATGGAGATATGTCTGAACAGACTCCATGGGTTATAGACTACAACACGGAAAATAAACCAACAGCCAGTGATGTAGGCGCATTGCCTATTACTGGTGGCGGGTTGAATGGCAATTTGGGTATCGGAACAACTAGCGCTCTAGGCGATAACTCAATTGCTTTGGGCGACAACGATACTGGTTTTAAACAGAACGGTGACGGCATTCTGGATGTTTATGCCAACAATGTTCATGTTTTCCGGTTTCTCCACGGCGCCATTGAAAGTGCGGTGCCGATAAAAGTTAGTGGAGTTGAAGTTGCAACACAGGCATGGGTGCTACAAAACTTCGTCCAGAATATCGATCTGACAGCACCTGCTGAGGTTGGTTTCTGGGACGGGAATGGGTATACGCGAGGAACAGATGGGGCAGCCATGTACAATTTTAAAATGGTTGGTGGGAGCAGTAACGTTGGTAACTATATCATTCGTTATACGCGAAAACAGGTTAATAACACCTGGTATGTAATTAACTAAAGGTAAATAAAAATGCAACGTTTCGGTAGATTCACCCCCTATACACCTGATACCACTGACAGACCAAAAATTATCGATGGTCAGAATGTTCTATTTTTGCAGGATGATAAAGGTAATGACTGGTATGACGTTATTAAATTATTTAATGAATCTGAAACACTGAAAATTGGCTATGACGATGATGGTCGTGTCAGAACGTTCACGACAAATATTCATGCCTTTTTTCCGGTCAATATGAGTGTTGTAGAGCTTCCGGCTACAAAAGCTAATTTGCGCGTCACGCTGGGGGATGACTGGTTTTATAAAGACGACAAATTGCAGCAAATCCGCAATTACCTGGCTGACGCAGAAGCGGAACGCGACCGCCGCATGGCTAAAGCTACAGCGCGTATTGACTGGCTTGAAGCTGCGCAAAAAGATGGTGATATATCAGCCGACGAAGAAACGGAACTGGCGGCGTTACGGGCTTATCGTACCGCGCTACGCCGCCTTGACTTAACTACAGCACCAGATGTTAAGTGGCCTGAATATTCGGTGGCGTAGGCCATTCAGGTTTTGTTGTATCAACACGCATAACTCTCACCCTATATTTTTTCCATTCTGACAATGCGGCGGTTTCTTCTGCTGTCGCCATTCCTTCATCGACAGCATCTTGTAGAGGTGCAATAGAGGCAGCTGCGGCAGATAATAGCTCCGTTTTCTTCGCTTCAGCCTGCGCGTACAATTCCTTTTGTGAATATTGGCGTGGTTTAATTTCACCGTTGTCAAAAACCCAACCACCTGATATATCCACATTTTTATTTTCAGTGCCGATTTCAACTTCAACAACACTTAAGTTTCGCGGGTAAATGTTTGAAACGTCTCGGCTAATGCTGCGAATAATACCGGCTTCATCGTAAGCAATTTTCAATGTATCTGGTGAGAAATTTGTCTGTGATTGATACCAATCTTGTCCATCCTCAGAAACATAAAATTCAACATTATGTTCTTTGATAAGCAACAGGCTATTTTCATCGTTTGGTGTGTATTTTTTTAGATTTTTAAGGTGCTGCATTTTATCCTTTACCTCTTATTCGATGACATTATACCAGGTGCCGTTAATCAGTTTTTGAATATAACGGACAAGTAGACCACCAACGTTCGAGCTACCACCGACCATCCATATTGCTGTCGCAAATGCGCTGTCATTGCTGGACCAGCTAAATAGCTGCGCCTAATACCGCTACACTTTTGCCTGACCATGTTTTCCTCCGGGGAATGGGCTGGCGGTTTCCATAAAATGGCGGACCTTTTTCAGTAACTGCCACATTGAGCGGCACTGATGATTACGGGTTATCGTGTCATGAAGTGCCTGCCATAGCTGTTCCACATGATTCACCCACGGCGAGTAAACCGGCTGGTAAATTACCCTGAACTTGGGATTTGCTTTCAACCAGCGCTGTGTTTCGCGGCTTTTATGGATAATGTAGTTATCAACGATCAGCGTGATTGTTTTCGCCCGCCGGTAAGTGGCTTTCAGGTGCTTCAGCAGAGCGATAAACAGCGCTGAACTTTTGCTGTTGCCGCCCACGTAGCTGACTTTACCCGTGCCACTGTGCAGTGCGCCGGCCAGATAGTATTTTTCGTTCTGCCCCGGCGTCACTACCCGTTTCTGCTGTCCGCGCAACTGCCAGTCCGCACCGATTTTAGGATTAAGGTGGATATCCACTTCATCTTCATAAAATACCGGATGCTCTGCGCTGCATTCATCCAGCGCTTTGTGGATTACCGCCATCTTTTCATCTTTATGTGGGTCACGGATACGCAGAGTTGGCGCGGCCCTGCGCCATACAAGCCCCGCAGATGGCAACCAGCGGCGAACGGTTCCTGCATGTAACTGGCAACCGGTTATCTCATTGATTTTTATTGCCAGTAATTCGGTGCTCCAGCGTGAACGTTGATAACCAAAATCGCCGGGAGAATGCTTTATCAGCTCACGTAACAGGGTGCAGATATGTTCAAAAGGCCAGCGTCGGGAGCGCCCTGCGGGTAAGGATTTCAGGCCTTCAATACCTGAGTGCGTAAACCAGTTAATCCAGCGACCAACGGATGAACGGGCACAACAGAGAGTTCTGGCAACATCGCTGACCCGTTCACCCCGATGAAGCATCAGCATGGCCGTGAGTCTGCGGGCATGATTTTTATCACGCGTTTTATGAATAGCTTTCTGCATCAGGCGTCGTTCGCCACGGGGTATTGGTACTATGATCGGCATCGCTCAGTCCGGTTGGTGATTTTGGTTGGTTTGGCGATTGATCAGATCGCACAATCCGGGCTGAGTTCCCTTTCAGTGATCTACTATTCCGCGCAGCTATTTAGCACCATCCCAAAACTTACGCTCCTGCGGCGCACTGACGCGAATATTCTGGACAAAGTTCTGTAATACCCATTCCTGCGTTGCGTAATTACCTCGCGGCTGATAGCGAGCATCAAAATTTTCGTAGCTGCCCGGAATAATCCGACCACCGCTTACCCAGTCCCCGTTTTCATCCAGATAAGCTTGCCCATCAGTTCCATTTTCTGAACGGGATTTATTTATCATATAAATGCCGAACTGATGATTACCCAGCCCACCAAGGATAAAATGTCTGTCCGGGTGTTCCTGCCTGACAATTGCTGATGCGCCGTCTTTGTCCACAGGTGCAACGCTGGAAAAACAAGTCTGCTCGCGCATGTAAATCCAGCTCCCCGTTGAGCCAAATACCTGCACACCACCGGGAACAATCCTCATCACCTGACGACTATCGGAATAAGCATCAAGAACGCCGTCACCGTTCTGTTTAAATCCGGTATCACCGTCGCCCAAAACAATTGAGTTACCACCGAGGGCGCTCTCAATCCCAATACCCAACGCACCGTTAATCTGAGCACCACCGCTGGCGAGTAATTTGTGAGACATCGAAATCTCACCCGTTCTGAGGTTGATGCTGAGTGGTCGCAGTGGGCCGATATCGCCAGTTTCGCCCTGATTTTCCAGCGTGGGGATAAGATGCAGATATTCTTCCGTACGCCGGAAAATCAGGCCAAACTGTGCATTAAATATCCTCAGCGCATTGGCTCCTGGAATTTTCAACTCACCACTCATGGTGTCACCGGAACGCTTCAAATCCCTGCGCCATCCGGGTAAATATCCATCACCATGATTGATATAGGTAAACTGAGCGCTGAGTGCACCTTCACCTGTCGTGGCTGTAGTGACACGAATAGTCATAGCGCCACGGTCGCCCATTACCTCGACCACAGCCCCAGCCAACTGGATATTCCCGCACCCCGTATCAGTGATGGTTCGATTATCACCGTAAGACCATGAACCCTTGCACATCCAGTACGGATGATTAAATGCCCCCTGTGTTTCAAGCCAGACAATAAACTCCGCAGTCGTCCAGTTGCCGCCTCCACCAATGCTTATTCCACCACTGAAAGCCCTCGCAGCACCGATATTTCGCACGAACCTATCAGGTTGTGGCACATCCGCACCGTTCTGGTCTTTTTGCAGCGATCCAGCCGCGCGATTTATCGTTTCTACCAAACCAAGGTTTTGTAGAAATAATGCGACATTCGGAATGTCACCGCCGTTCCGGTCTTTAGCCAGCCGCGCATTCGCATTATCTATTGCGATTTTAACTGCGGCAGGGGTGGCAGCCTGCGTTTCACTGGTGCTGTTCACCGCACTGTTAAGTTGAACCAGCCCTCTTTGTTGTGTCGTGCCATCGAGGACACCAATGGATTCACGCGACGTTTTTTGTGCTTCCGCGCCCCGCGCTTTTATCTCTTTCAGGTTCTGGTCAATGCGCAGGAATAAGCCGTCACCTGTAGCAACATTCAGCGTGATATTTGAGGTATCTGATACCGCCAGGCGAAACTGCATGTTAACGCTGACACCACCAACCGGCTTATCGATCGATGGGCAGTTTGCCACCGCGTAAAGCTCTCCGGCGTCAGTCATTAAACCGACTTCGCGAACGGTGAATCCACCAACCCCGGTCGGCAGGACGATTTTCGCCATTAACTGCGTGGACTGCTCCGGTGACACCACCAGCTCAGCGATATCTCCCCGGTACGTTTCATTGATCAACAGGATTTGCGACGGATCGGGTTTAACCTGCTTGCCATTACTGTCCCCCACCACAAAGTGAGTCAGTACAATCAGGCGACCACTGGCCAGCGCCTCCGCTTCCAGTTCTTTACCCCGGTTAGTGATAATTGAGTAGTAATCAGCCATGAGATTCCCCGGCAAAAATGTCCACATCGATATGCGCTGTTGTCGCACCCGAAATATAAAAAGCCCCGTCCATACCCACATTCGCCATCACATCGATTCTGCTCAGATAGCTGCGCAGGTTCTTGGCCCGATCGGTGAGCTGGCGGATCTGATGATAGAGAGCGTCGCTGACCCCCTCACTGCTCTGTACTTCGATCCGGAAGGTGTAAGGTTCAGCGCGCGGCGTGTCTTCCCACCACTCAACCACGGTTGTGGGCAGGTTCACAGACCCGAGAGAACGGCGTACCGCCCCGGCCGTTCCCCTGTGCTGATGAACATAAGCGGCATCTTTTATCACCTGTCGCTTCTGCGCCTCTGTCCAGCCGTCATCCCAGAAATCAACGGCATGCTCCCAGGCCAGCCAGGGGAGAAGATGCGCCGGACAGGTGTCAGGATTTTTGGACTTGCGCACCATGTTGGTATCGAGGGTGGCGATTTGCTCAGCGCTGGCCTGCTCCTGCGCCCGCTCTTCATGAAATGCGCCTGGAGGAAGCAGAGATCGAAACTTAGCCGTCATTGCTGCTTACCTCCCTGCGGGTGACATTAATGGCGGTACACCACGGGGCTTTACCCGCTTCCGCTTCCAGATCTGTCACCGGAGAAATCAGCCTTACCCGTACCACACCGGATTGCTGCAGCGCGGCATAAATGGCGGACAGCGGGATGACAGTTTTAATCCGATGGGAAAGCATGGTGTATGACCGTAAAACATCGATGGCATTATTCAGCACCGTACTGGCGTCAGGTCCTTCCGGGATCTCCAGCTCCGCCGTAACTGCATAGTTTGCAATCGAGGCACTTTTTACCGTCACATAGTCCGTTAACGGGCGGATTTCATCCGCATTCAGTGTGCTGTTAACCTTATCAAGCAGGGTCTGTCCCGCTGTTCCATCCCCGGTACGGGACAGGACATAGACATCAACGTAGCCAGGCCGGTTATGGGTTTCCGGCCCATAGGCATCTGCATCCAGCACATCCGTATCGGCAGACTTCGCATGAAAGCGGTATGCGTTACGCGCGCCTGCTGTATTCAGCTGCGCCCATGAAAGCTGGATACGTTCGCGAAATGCCGCATCGTCTTCCAGTTCAGGCTCCACTGGCGGGATGGCAAGCGGATCGCCGGGCTTAATAACCTGACGTTTAACGTTGAATGCAGCACCTATCTGGTCAAGGTCTGCCTCTTTTGCACTCGCGAGAAATACCGCCCGCACGGCATCATTAACCCGCTGAAACGCAAGTGTCAGCTGGTAGGCATTCACCTCCCCCTGTTTAAACGTCGGATCGGATTCCACCAGCGCATCAAACTGCTTATCAAGTTCCCGCAGGCGCGCCAGCCACCGGGTGAAAATTTCAGTCGCATCCGGCACCACAATGGCATCCGGTACGTCCAGTTCGGACAGGTTGATCACGTCATAGCTGCTTGCCATAAATCGTTATGTCTCCCGTTCTGACAGGTAAATTGGTTTCCTTGTTGATCCCCTCGATATCCAGCACACAGCCGGACTCCCCTTCAGGAAAGGAAACAAGCACACGTGTTACCTTCAGCCGCGTCTCCCACCGTGCCAGTGCGGTCGCAGACGCAGCGATTATTTGTAGTCTGGTAAAATCATCCCGGGGGTTATCCACCAGCGAAAACAGATCACTGCCATAGTCCCGGACAAGAACCCGGCTCCCGATGGGCGTGGTCAGTATGTCGCTGACGGACTGGCGCAAATGGGCGACGCCGGACAGGCGTTTTCCGGTCCGGTTGTTTACACCGTTCATGATTAAATTCCGTTACTGAGTCGCCGGATGGCGGGAGGGTTAACCGAAGTAGGACGGGCCTTTTTTGTCCTGCTTTTCTGATTTTTTCGAAGCCGCTGCGGGTTTACGAATATCCACGACAAGGTTGTAGGTGTAGCTGAATCCTGCGGACGTCAGAGAAAAGACCAGAGACTCAACCACCCAGGCCCGATCCTCACGGGAGCCAAAACCGGAAGTCGTCACACTTGCTTCTGCAGTCAGCGGAACATGTTTAGGCCGACATGGCCCCGTGAGCGTCATTTTCTGCTCGTTACGCTTCGCCTGTGTTTTCCTGGAGTTTGCCTGTTGCTCGGCGGTGTTTTTCTCCGACTGGGTATAGGGATTGGTCATCGCCGGGCCATCATGTTCAACGGAGGAGGTCTTTGTCGTGCCATCCTCCTCGTCGTAATAACGCACACCGATTTTCTCTTTGGCCTTACCTCCGCTTCCCGTAGCTTTCCCCGTCGAACTCCCCCGCTCACCTTCACTGTAGGACCAGTTTGATACTTCATCCGGTGTGATGGTGATCCCGCCAGTCTGTTTTCCTGAAGCCGTTGCCGTGGCCCCTTGCTGTAAAAAAAGCCAGTAGCCTCCTGATGGTTTGCTCACTGCGTTGTAGTCACGCGCAAGCCTTGCGAGCAGGTTGGCATCGGATTCCGCCACCTGATCGATATGGCTGATATGAATATCTTTCAGCACGTCGGCCACGCAGGGAATAAGTCCGTTATCGGTGGCCACTGTTTTGACAATATCGGCAAGGCGAAGGTTATCCCAGCTCCGGGTTTTCTGGCTTGTCACATCTCCGGGTTGTTTCTGGGCGTTCATCGGCGCGGCGGTCGCATAAAGCTCAATACGCCTTGGCGGGCCGCTGCTCGAGACACCACTGACAACAAACCAGCCTTTATCGATCAGCTGGTCATTGAATCCCAGAGCAACCCGAAGCCGGGCACCTTTAGTGGGAAGCGCCAGCGTTTCAGAGATGAGGCTGATTTTCAGTTCATCGGCTTTTGCTGTTGCCCCACCATAATCCGTCAGGGTCAGTTCACTCAGGCATTGTTGCAGCACCCGGGTTATATCTTTCCCTTCGGCCTGAATGCTGAAGGCCGGCGCATATTCCGGCATCGCTGTCTGATCTGCCATATCAATCCCATAAACTGAATGGCGATTCCGCTACGGGCGTCACCAGATCCGGCAGTGTGATATACAGGCCGGAAGAATACATAGCCCCCTGATCCGCCAGCCCCTGATTGGCTTCAAGAACCTGAGTCACTGAATCTGAAAGATTTTCAGTACCGTAATGCACGGCACAGATTGCATCCAGTACATCTCCGTCACGGGTTTGATAGATCGTCGGCATAGTGTTTTAGCGTCATCGTCCAGTTTTTATTTCGGTGACCGCCACCCGGTAAAAACTTACTCGTCGTGTCTGAAAAGTCGGTCACCACCCACCAACCCAGCACATCGCCTTCTCCGCTGACAAGCTGCTGGGGTTTCGCCTGTTCGGCAAGATCAAATAAATCATTTACCCCTTCCACCCCTTTACGGAAAAAGGCGTGAGACTGCCCTTCCAGCCTGATGGTACGCCCGGGCTTTCCGGTGTACTGAAGAAGGTCCTGTTTGCCGATGCGTTCCTGTTCACTCCAGCGCCAGCTGGCCTCACGGGTGAGCTGATGATAAGCCGCTGTATCAATCGAAAAGGCGAAACTCCCCAGCATCATCATCACGCGGGCTTCCTGCCCACCCCGTAATGCGCCTGTACTGCGCTGACCGGAATCTTCAAATATCGGGATAATTTCACTCACCAGACAAGTCCCCCATCCAGAAGGCTGTTATCACCATTAAAGGCAGAATTGTTTTTCGTCACCGTGGTCACTTCATCGGCAATGGCTTTCTCATCCTGTCCCGGCGCGGCATTAATTTCGAAGTGGTACTCAAATTTGCGGTTATCGGTTATCTGCCGTGATGGCGGCTGCTTATCCAGTACATCCATTTTCTGAAGCAGACTTTCCCAGTAACCGCCCGTGCTCTCGTCTTTCAGAATCACCGGCTCAGCAGGTGAACTGTCTGTTGCAGTAACATTCCTGTCCTGCTGCCCGGCGGGAAGAAGGGGAGCATTCGGATACTTATCCTCTGCGCGGGCGTTTTCTCCTTCGCCCTGGCTGTACGTCAGCCCTGATGGTTCTCTTTTCCACTGACGGGCAAATGTTACCGGCTCATGCGCGTAATTATCCCAGGCTCCGGCACTGCCTTCCGGAGCCACTTTATCTGTTCGCGCTACACGTTCCTGGTTATGTTGTAACGCTGCATTCCAGTTTAAAAGCTTATCGCCGTCTTCCGGTGACAGGTATTTATCAAGCGATTTGTTAAAAGTCTCATCATCACTGTCACGAATGAATCGCCCCGTAGCGGAGTAAGATTTTTTAACCGCATCAGGCAGCCCAGGATTATCCTTTAGCTGTTTTTCAAACCATTCCCCCTGACCGCTCTGGTTTGCCCTGAACCGGGCCATATCGACGCCATTTGTGGCAAGTGTCTTCAACACGTCCCGCTGATCATTACGATCATCAGGTAACAACCACGAAAGCTTTTTAGCCAGTGCGTAAATAATTTTGCCGACAAAAACCACACCCTGTCCAAACGTCACGACACCAGGGTAGAGATCGTTACGCATGAAAGTCACAATGCGTTTAACACCACCGCCTTTAAACCATTCGGCAAGATCATCAGTCAGATTACGGATATCAGGCGCCAGTTCATTTCCCAGTTGCCCGGAAATTTCAGCAACCGCAGAAGAGAAAACAGTGCGGAGATTATTGATAGCCTGATTACCCGCAACCGCCCCATCAGCTCCCTCTTTGGTCACAAGGTTGTAGCGCCGCTGTTCGTCCATCAGGTCGCGGTAACTCCGGCCAGACTGCTTGATAAGCATCAGCAGTTTGCTCGCTTCCCCGCCAAAAAGAGAATCCAGTGCGAAGGAGGCTTTTGACTCGTCCTGAAGGCTGAGCGCCCGTTCAACAATTTTGTCGAACTGCGCCATATCGCTGAGCCCGGCAAAATCACCCGCTTTGAAACCGAGCGTTTCAAACGCATCCTGCAGTGAGCCCTGCTTACCGTTCTGTTTATACTCCCCGGATTTGTGCAGATACTCTTCAAAGAGATCGCCAATGTTTTCCGCATTCATGTCGTACTGCTTTGCCAGAGAATCCCAGGCATTAAACGTGGCCACGTCCACGCCGTAACTTTTTGCGACATTAGTGCGGGTTGCCGTTTCAGCATTGGTGGCGGCTGGTGCTATCAGTGTGCCAAGTGCTGAAGCCACTACACCGCCACCGCCAATAGCCAGCCCGGATCCAAACATCCCGCCCACCTGGCCGGCGATCCCCAGACCTCGCCGGAACAGACCTTTACCGGCACCCTTGAACGCCTGAATGCGCTGTGCTTTTTGCATCTGTACATTCAGTTTCTGCTGTTCCGCCTCCGTTTTGCGGATTTCCCTGAAAACATCGGTATAGCGGCGCTTTAAATCTCCCAGGCTTTCACCGGCCAGTTTGGCGCGTTTGATTTCTGCTGCCAGTCTGGTCTGGTCTTTTGTCAGTCGTTCAGACTGCTTTCCGACATCTTTCAGGCTTTTTTGCAGACCATCTGCAGATCGTTTCCATGAATTATCCAGGTTTCCGCCAAAGGTAATGACGGCCTTAAGGTTCTGGCTTATTCCGCCCATGGTTTATCGTCTCCAGTTCGTCGGTCAAAAAATCAGAGAAAGTGCTGAACGGCATATCGAGGTATTCCGTCATCGGAAAATGCAGTCGCCGCCCCAGAAATCTTATTGCCCGGAGGAGTCCGCCTTCGGTCGCTTCGCGGGCGGGAGCATAAAAACGCTAAAGGCATCCGTCAGCTGTGAGTAATCTGCCGCCGTCATCAGCCAGAGATCCTGTTCACTGAGATTGCACAGCAGCGCAATCATGCGGGCTTCTTTCTCTTCTTCGTTGCCACGGTCTTTGGCATGAGTGATGCGATCACGAACCAGCGGTTCACGCATGGTGACTTCATTGATCACAACCCCATTATCAAGTGATACGGGGGAATACAGTTTTATAACGCGGGTTTCACCAGGAAAGCTCATAATGTGCTCCATAAAAAAACGGCCCGCAGGCCGTTACAGTGGTGGGGTAACAGTAAAATCAGAGACGCACTTTGGCAGCCAGGCCAGAAAGCACATCCACGCCATTCACCCTGCGGGCAAAACGCTCTGTATCGATGGCGAACAGTTCGCGCCCGTCCAGTGACTGACGGTAGTAGCTGACAGCAATATCAACCGTCACGGCATTTTCGGAAAGCGTGTCCTTACTGCGCGCATCCGGCGTGACGGTCTGTACAAACCCCTCAATTTCCTCAACCGTACCGCGCGCAGTGCCGTTACCTAGATAGCCCTGATAAGCCGTAAAGCGTGAACGGCTGCCGCTGACAAAACCGAAGCTGGCCAGCATATCCGTATCTATCCCATAAAATTTAACCTGACAGGTCAGTGCTTCCATGCCGTCATCAACCGGGGTGGGCGCATCCTGTGCGCCGGTACGCAAATCCGTTTTAACAATAGCCAGAGACGGCGGCGTAAATTCATGCGCCCCCTGAATACGGATCCCCTGCCGGAAGAAGGTCCAGACGCGTAGTGTGTTTTTATCGCTCATGCTGCAAGCATCTCCTCAAGCGCATAGTTATTGTTCACCCGGACGCGCAGGCTGATAAGTTCAGTCGGCGATTTCGGACCAAAGTCATAGTTGATGTACAGGACACCCGACGCCATGGTTTCCGCGGTGTTCAGTTCTTCATCCAGCCAGGCCCGCCCACCGAATATGGCACCAAGACCGACCAGTTGCCGCATATAGGCATTGATGGTGCCGATAATGTCATCCGCATTTTCCCGGTCCAGTGGGCGGTCAACATACTCCAGCATGGTTTCCTGAATGCTGTCCTCAATAACATCAGCAGTACGGCGGACAGATTCAAAACGCCACTGAGGATTGGTTGCACACAGACGGTTCCCCCAGTGTTTAAAACCCGCCCGGCGGATAATGGTGGACACGTTCTGCATGTTGAGCAGGTTTGCATCGCAGTTCTCATCCCCGAGGATAAATTCATCGATCTGCTCAACACCGAGGATGTTGTTGATGTCCTGGTTCGACTTGCTCCACCACCAGCCTTTTTCAAAGTCGATGCGGGCGCGTAACCCGGCAGCAAACGCAGAGTAAGGCCGATAAACCAGCTGGCCATCTGCATCGCTTGCCTGGACCCGCGGGCGCAACAGTTCAGTTCGTGCGCCATAGGACTGGCGACGCTGTACCACTTCCTGCAGCGTCGCACCGGAGGCGCAGTCAACATATGCAACGGCGCGCAATTTCCCGGCCACGGTTTCCAGCCCCTTACCAACCGCATCGTCCTCACTGAATCCCGGCGCTATCACAATACGCGGCTGGTACGTGGTAACAGATTTCGCTGAAGACAGGGTGCCGATCCCCTTCAGTACCGCAGCGCGTCGTTTTGCCACATCGTTTTCATCTGCCACACGCACCACCACCGTCAGCGCATTACGCTGATCGTTAATGTCTGTCAGTGCCTGTTTCAGCGTACCTTTTTCACCCAGGCGGGATAACAGCGTGGTGCCGACGACCGCCACCGGCGTATTGAGTGGAAAGGGTTCATCTTCCCCCCCCGCCAATTGCAGGCTGAAGGGCTGGACAATTCCGTCACCGCGCCCGCTCGCACTGACTTTTGCGCCATCAACACCACCGACAGCCTCAGCAACGTCTCCGGGTTTAGCCGTGATAACACCGTGCTCATCACAACCCAGCGTGATGTTCAGTGTCAGCGATTCAGGATCCCAGCTTGCTGACGTCACAACCGCAGCAGGATTTTCGGCTGCCGGCTGTCCGGCCAGCGCAGCGACATTGATGACATTGCCTTCCCGTCCCTTAATGGTTGCAGTGAAGTCGATAACGTTATCGAGAATGGGTGTACCGGATGATCCCGATGCGGCGGTTCCCCCCGACGCATCAGGTGCCGTTCCCACCAGGCCGATAATGGCGGTCTGAATCGTGGTAACCGCCACCGTACCCGAGGTGAGTTCAATAGTTTCAACGCCATGTAACTGAGACATGTTTTTTCTCCAGGCATAAAAAAACCTGCCGCAGCAGGTCACATTTTCTGATTAGGTTTATCGGTGAGCCCGCCGCTGTCGCCGCGGTGATCGTGGTTGTTAAAGACTTCACGTATCTTGCTCATGCTGCCGGATTTATCCGTTATCTCCTTTGACGCCCCGATATTCCCTGTAACCGACGTGTCAGCATTAATCCAGGTTTTTCCCTGAACTGTCAGGGTATCCGTAATTTCAACCGGACCATCCAGCGTGCCTTTACCGACAATTTTGTAGGTTCCACCATCAGCCAGCGTAATCGTCAGGGCATGCGCGTTCCTGTCATAACGGATCTCGGCCCCGTCGCTGTAACGGGTAATGTGCTCGCTGTCACTTCCTTCCGGCACCGGCAGCTTTCCTGTGTTCCAACCGGGAAACACCCGTCCGTTGTTGAGCTCTCCGGCTTCGGACAGGACCGTAACCGCATCCCCCACGGCATAAGGATTTGAATCAGCACGGTTAGCTCCGGAAAACCCCTGGCACAACGGCAGCCAGGTCGTGATGATATCCCCCAAATCCACACGGCATTTTGGGATGCGATCGTGCCTGACGGAATGGATAACACCGCGCCGGACAAGGTTCGCCAGTCTGCGCTGCAGGTCGCCTTCTATATCACTCATCGGGCTGAGCCTCCCTGATAAGCTGATAGTCATCCACGTGATTACGGCCCGTATCAGGTGCAGCACCCAGCCAGGCCTGCTGCAGAGGCATGCCATTGTGTGCAAAGGGGTCAGTACCAAATGCAGCCGCCTGGGTGAATGAAATACGCCAGACCAGATAATCATCCATTCGCGGATCAAACTCATCACGTTCAGCCGTGGTGAATACCGCAGGCTCAATATGGCCCAGACCAAACTGCTGCCCGTCAATCCACTGGGTAATATCGGCCGCAGCGGTTCTGACAAAAATCTCAGGCTGACTCACACCCGATCCGGCGGCATCCACCACCACGAAGAGATCACAGGTTAAATTAACGCTCAGTTGCCCCTCATTACCTCCACCCTGTTCCCAGCTGTTAATCGAGAAATACACCGCGGGCGTGGTCAGGCCCGAAAAGCGGGGAACATTTCTTTCCGGATACGCACCGGCATCACGCACCCATCCGATTTTTTTTAATGCGTCAGTCACAGCATCGTGATACCGCCCCAGCAACAGTGGCTCGGCCATCGTTCGTTACCTCAGACAGAAATACGGGCTTTTACGCGCCCGCGAATGTCGGTTTCAAAGTGATGCATAAAAATCTCCATCGCTTCCGCAAATGCGTTGTCCTCGATGTAGTTCAGCATCGGTTCGTAGATATCTATTTCTGCTTCGCGTGTCCGGCGGGTCTGGGGATCGCGAATAACCACCGTCCGGCGATTATCCCGTTTTGAACGGGACACCTCCCCGTTTTCAAACGACCGTTCGCTCAGCAGATTACCTTTCGGGGAAAATCCAGCGTTTTCTGCCTGGCGGCGCGCTTTAATAAAACGCCCCGTGTTGCGGTCACGCCGGGTATGGTGCGGTCGCAGCCGCCCGTTGATTCGTCCTTTTAGGTCTTTCACCTTAATGGCATTCAGCCCGAACCAGAGCCGGAAATTATCCAGTTGTGATCCCCTGTCCAGACGAAAAGACAGCAGACGGCGCCGGACCAGATCCATACTGCGTGGGGCCAGCCCGTCTTTCAGATCCGCCATCGCTTTCTTTCGCAGCGTGGCGGCAGTACGTCTGAGCGCGCGCGAGTATGCTGCACGGAACTGTTTTTGCGTCGCACCGATACTGTCCGCAATTCGCCAGATAACATCCACATCAATATCGACGGGTAAATCCCGCCGCAGTCGAGACTCCCGCGCCATATCAGCTCCATTTATCGATCCGAGGCTGTGTTTTGCCGGGTTCCCCATATGCCAGCGTGACGCGGGTCCGCCCTTCTTCATCCGTGCCGATATGTGTCACCCGGTAAGGGATGGTATTGATAACCACACCGTCATGTTTTTCGAGACCGGAAATATCCGCAGTCATTGCACTGAACGCCGGGGAATGGTTCTGAATTTCCCCGCCGCCCGGTATACCCGACAGCGCATCCGGTGATTCAAAAATCACGGTCACCAGACGCGGGCCTTCACCCATTTGCAGGCATGCAGGGACTTCTTCGGCAAACGCCCGGTTAATCCGGGCATCTGCTTTAGCCAAACGCTCCCGGAACCGGCTCATCAGAACCCCAGGCGGACGGCAACATCAGCATCATCCGCCTCAGCGGCTCCCCAGGCGGAACCAACAACCGGGTTTGGCGTTGCATCATCGCCTTTTGCCACCGTCAGCTTGCCGCCAGCCAGATACAGTTTCTGGCCTGCCACAATTTCTTCTGCCGCTTTAGGCAGGACAAAAACACCGGCCATATGCAGTGTTCCCCACTCGCCAGCAGGAATATCGCTGTGTGCCACCCCGGCAATTCCGCCGACCGCCACCAGCGCACCGGATGAAACGGCATCAACACCCGCATTGTGATAATCCAGTGTGGTACCGTCCTGCTGATAGTTATTCGCCATGTTTTTTCTCCATAAAAGGAAAAGGCGACCAGCGCCGCCTTCAGGGATAAAAAAACCGCCAGGCGGCGGTCGTTATTTTTTGGTGACTTTAACCAGCCCGCGCCAGTCAAGCGGGGCCACACCCGCATCAATGCGCACCTTGAATGCGGCACCGTCCACAGTAAAGCCCTGCTGCTGTTCCAGATATGGCGTGTCGATACCGTCCAGATAGGCCACTTCAATGGTGTCGCGCCCCTGCGCAGCAGTCAGATAAAAATCCGTCGGGCTGCTGTCATCCAGGCGGGCCTCAGAAGCCACTGTCACAAAGTTCTGGATCGGGTTAACGATCCCGCTGTTCGCGTCTGCGCCCGGTACGCTGGCGGACTTAATCAGCTGGTTGGCCCGTGACTCAATTGCCACTGGCGTCAGCATGTAGGCCGGACGAATATTCAGACGACGATCGCCGGATTTTTGCAGCAGCATTGCCTTACGTGCAGTATCCAGCCCTTCAATACTCAGATCGGCTGCAACAAGGTTGCCATGATCGGCGTGGAACAACGGCTTACCGTCCGACATTTTCGGGTTGCTGGTCAGTACAGCCCAGACCAGATCGCCGACAGTGGCTCGCGCAGCAAGCCCCATTGCCTGCGGGATACGCGTCAGCATATCCAGGTCGTCGTTGATGATAGTCTGGCGGTCAATGCTGAAAAGCTCACCATAGGTGGCCAGTGCAATCGGCTCACCGCGATCTTTAATGGTGACATATTTATATTCCGCCCCGGCGCGAACCTTACGCAGCGATGCCAGTGATTCCAGGCCAACGCGGTGCGCGGTTTTGAAATCGGTCAGTGTGCCTTTACGGGTCCACTGTTCGAATGTTTCGCTGGCCTCATCCCAGCCAAGCAATGCCGCCTTATGCGCCACATCCATCAGGATATTGCCGAAATCGCTGCTGCTGTGGGTGAACGCCAGCCCAACCATCGCCTGTGCGGTACCGACACCAGAAATACCGATACCACGATCCACCAGCGAGGCGCGGGCCAGTTCGCGCAGGGTATACCCGTTGTAGGCGTTATCTTTTTCCGCCTGCGCATAGCCCGCACGGTTCATCACCGCCGCACGAATGGAATCACCAACAATATTCCCGTTACCCGCATGGATGTGAACAGCACCCGGACCGGCACTCGGGTCGTCCCTGCCGCCAGCGCATTGAGCAATTTGGTGCGGGCCTGTTCCGCTGAGCAGGAAATATCCGTGATGCATTCTGCTTTCAGCGAGCCGAAAGCAGGAAACGCATCAAACACAGCGGAAACTGCGCTTACTCGTTCAGTATTCGCCGCCTGCATCTGCTGCTGGAGCTGGGCGGCCAGCGCGGTAATGTCGATATTTCCTGCCAGCGGTTGCTGGGTGGGTTGATGTGCCGGTGGGTTATTTGCGGGCTGCGGTGCCGGGTTTTGTGCGGGTTGCGGCTGACTTGCAGGGGCTTCGGCGCGCGGCCCAAAAAGGTTGTTAATCTGTTCTGGCATATTCTGGTAATCCTTCAGTTTATTTTGATTCACACAGGCTGCTGCCTGCAGTTCTGGTTCAAGCGTGTCAGCGAAACCTTTTTCCACCGCCTCCGCGCCAGTAAGCCAGGTTTCAGCTTTCAGCATCGCCTCCAGTTCTTCCTGCCCCAGCCCGGTCTTGTTCATGTAGGCACTGAGCATCAGCGCTTCATTACGATCAAGCCAGGCAGCGTAATCACGCATATCATCGGAATCCCCGGCGATCCCGCCCCACGGCTTGTGTACCATCAGCCAGGCGTTTTCCGGCATATGCACCGTGGCACCAGGCAGGCAGACAATCATTGAAGCCATACTGGCAGCCACGCCGTCCACCCAGATATCCAGCTTCGCCTTCAGACGGGACAAGGTGTTAAAGATGGCAAATCCCTGCATCACATCGCCGCCCGGGCTGTGGATATGTAGATCGACGGCGCTGGCCTCAAACACCCCGGCCTCCTTACAGTCGGAGACGAACTGCTGAGCGGTAATCCCCCAGCCGCCGATCACGTCATAGAGAAATATTTCCACCCGTCCGGCAGCTAGGGCGCGTATCTCATACCAGCACTGACCGTTTGCGGCATCGATACCAGCCACACTGGCACGGGGATTAATCATCGTCCCGCGACGGTGCGGGCTTATCATTTGCTGCATCAGGGAGCACTCCTTTATCGTTGGCGGCGTCTGAGTCGAACACCAGCCCGTTTTCTCGGTTGAATTCGGTTTCACGCATACGCTGGCGCTTCACCTCCTGGGGGGATTGGCCACGGGCACGGATCCATTCCGCTTCAGTTCCCGCACCACCGCGCACAATTCCCCGCCAGGCCATTGCCTCTTTTACAGGGTCAATCCACGGCATAACCGGGCCAAGATAGGTCGCATTAAAGAGGGTTGATCGATCCACATCCGGTGGGATATCTGTCGTTAACAGCGCCATCGCCAGCCAGGCGCGGTATACCGGGCGACTGTGCTGGCCAACAAACCATTGCTGCAGTACGTTGTAACCTTCATAGCTTTCCACCAGTTCCTGGCGCTGAGCGCTGTATGTGCCATTGTAGTCACGGGCAATACTGGAATAGCTTCCCCGGCTTCCGGCGGCAACAGCACGTAATTGCCCGTTGCGAAACTCATGAAGATGGACATTCGGACGATTTGATTCCACCATGCCAAGATCTTCGCCTGGTGCCAGATCGTCAAAAATCATCCCGGGTGCGATATCAAAATAGCGGTATTTATTTTCTGACGGCTTCCAGTCGTCTTCCTGAGGGAAAGTAGCGGCATCACCTCTCTTGATATAAAAGCCCAGCGCAGCAGCGATTCTTGCGGCGACGCGCTCACTCTCTTCGTAATCCTTAATGTCGCCAAGGCGGCGGATCACGCCGTGTAACAGACTCACCCCGCGTAACTGATGAAGACGTTTTCGCTGCGCGAGATGCAGCATATTCTCAGCAGCAACAGTTTTCAGTTCTGTGCTAAAACGCGTCATGTTGGCCGGATGGAATTTATATACCCGGTAGCCTGTCGGACGTCCCCAGTTATTCACAATAATGCCCTGACGAATCTGCTGCCCCGAGGTGCTGTTCAGGTTCATCGGCACAAAGTCAGCCTCAAGCAACTCCAGAGAAAACGGCACACTGGTCGAGTGAGTCAAACCAGCAACCGGCCCTCTCACAAGCTGGGTAAAAATTTCACCATCACGCAATGCGGAACGCAGCGCCAGCCGTTCCGCTTCCGGGCGGGTAAACATCCCGGTCACTTCCGGGCGAACTGACCATTCGGACCAGAGCGCGGAAATCTTTGCCGCAAATTCTTCATGCAGTTTTCCGTCCAGCCCCAGTGGCTGCGGTTCAACCTGAATCCCCTGGGCGCCAATCACCCGCTCCTCGAGCTTATCCAGCAGACCAATTACAATGTCATGGTCTTCATCCAGCGCCCGCGCCTGCTCGCGCAGTGATACACCTGCAACACCAACAGCAGTGTCAGCCGCGCGGCTCTCGCGCTTCGTTTTATTAAGCCGGGAAGGCTGTGCCGCATCGTATGCCTGCAACAGCATTTTGTTTCTGGCGCGCGCGACTGCCCACCCTGGTGCAATTGCACCAAGTGCTCTGTCGAAAATACCCATGGAAGACCTTAATTAAATCTGGCGAGTTTGAAAGATCCACCGCGACGGTTCACGGCAACCCAGCGTTTTTCCCAGTATTCCAGCTCTCTGCGAAGCGCCACGGGATCATGGTTAGTTATGGCGCGACCATTTACGCCCGTAAAAGACACACTTTTCCCGTCCAGGGAATCACGGTATGCCTGGCGTACAGTTACCAGCATCTGCTGAATTTCTGATTTCGTCACAGCCAGCCTCCGTTATCACTGACACCCAGCCAGCCACCAGAAAGCTGGCTGGACGGTTCAGTTACTGAAACAGAAGACGAACGTACAGGTACCGCTTTTTTCACAGTAATCTCCCTGGGGCGCTCCCCGTCAATGATGTTTGAATTACACTCCTGAGCAGCTGCCCATGCCGGAGGCTGTTCCCAGTCCCGGATTTTTTCATAACCTCGCAGGACAGCGACGGCGTGGGCATAACAGAAAAGGTCAAAGGCTTCGTTATTGCCTTTTCCGGGCTTGCGCCATTTTCCGTCCGTACCGCGTTCTTCGTAGGTCAGTTCTTCGTAGAACCACTCCCCCAGCCAGTCAGGAAAATGGATATACCCGGCACCGGGTGTTTCACGCTCAAGGTTGTTACTGAGCTGATCTTTTAGCAGGTCTGTCTGCAACAGATATACCGGAACCTCACCACGCGCATCCGCCCGGCGGTCGCTTCGGCCTGTGTTGTCAGGGTGCGTTTTGGTAATGATTTTCTGGCGTCGGGTGCTGTCACCTTTTATCAGGTAAACCCGTTTACCCAGCCCGTCACGACGACACTGGCGCCAGAATTTATAGGCGTTATCCGTTACCCCATCTTCCCCGCCGCTGTCGACAGCCATTGCAAGAATGGGCATCCGTCGCGAAGGGCCTGACTGCAACGCATAGGTTTTTTCGAGGACATCCGTGATGAGCAGTTGCCAGTCTTCCGGATAGGATCCGGGATGCACCTGCTGTGCCTCACCATTTTCATCACAACGCAGGGACTGGCGGATGTTATAGCGGTCCACCAGCCAGCGTTCGCCGTTTTCACCGTACCCGATGATCTGGACGACAAAACGGCGCTTCTTCCCACCCTGCACATCCACCGACGCCAGAAGAAAACGGACTTTCGGCGGCACAAGCCGTTTGCCATAGTCTTCTGCCCGCAGCATCAACACGTCAGCACGTCGCTGCTCACTGGCTGCACGGGGAAGATAAGGAAGCCCCCAGTCCGTATTAATTACCGTCTTGAGCGTTTCTTCGCTGCCGGTGGCCTCATAGTCCTGCTCCGCCGTCAGTAATTTGTAAACCAGTTGCGCCCATGTCTGGTATGCCGCCGCTGGTCCCTCCATCCAGAACGAGGCAATGCGCGAGCGTCGGGCTTCTCCGGTGATGTTGCCCTCACGGTCGATAGTCTGTCCCTCTCGCAACCAGACACCCTTTCCGTTCAGTTCCCGCTTCCTGTCGGCGGTAATCATGCCGCTACAATGCGGACATTCAATGTGCGCCGCTTCACTGGCTTTTACCGGGTCAGACGTTTCCCGGTAGCCTGTCATCGCCTCCATGGCCGGTTGGAAATATTCCCCACAATTTGGACATGGCCAGTACCAGCGACGACGATCGCCGCGGTTATATAAAGATAGGATCCCGGTCGTGGGAGGGGCTTCGTGAGGTGACTTTCTCCGCCACTTCGTATTGGTTATTTCCCTGCCCGGTGAACTCTCGACCAGCGTCATCCCCGCCGACATAAAGGTGGTGGTACGTTTTGAAGCAAGCGAAAATCCGTCCCCTTCCCCGTCGATATCTTCCGGGAAGCGATCGTAATCCGTCAGAGCCACACACTTAAAATCTGAGGACGACATGATGTTGATAGACGGCCAGCCTATCTTCAGGTAGTTCCCGGCAAGGAAAGTCCGGTCATGCACGTTGTTGTCATTGCGTGAAGGACTCAGCCGGCATGCCACCTCCGGGCTGACACGAAATGTTCGGGCCAGACGTTTTTTTGAGTGTTCGCGCGCTTTTTCTTCCGTCATCTGAATGATGAGCATGTCAGACGGATCACAGACAACGTTGTACACCACCCAGCCATCAATCAGACCAATGGTTTTACCCGTTCGGGCAGGGCCAACAAAAATGACAGCATCATATTCGCGTGATGCCAGGCAGTTCATCGGCTCCACAACATAAGGGGCAAGATTAGGATCCCACTCAACGGAGTTACCCACACCGACCGGAACACGCATATATTTATGTACGGCTTCGGCTACAGGCATTCGACGTGGTGCTCTGATGATCCCGGCAGTGTTTTTTCTTAGCTCCGCCGCCGTGGCCTGTCGCATGGCTTACTCCTCTTCTGGCGAACTGTCCTCCTGTTCCGGCGTATCTGCCTGCTCAACCTTCAGGGCTATCTGATCCCGCAGGTCATCGATGACTTTTTGAACCCGAACGACAGCTGTAGGCGTCATCGCGCAATCACGTTCAAGAATATCCGGCAGCGTTTCCAGCACCTGAACGACGGCTTTTGCCATCGATGAAAATTCTCGGGTAACTGTCGATGCCGGGATTAACTCACCTGTTTCCTGCTGGAATTTAAGCCTCTCGCGTTCAGACTGAAACCACGCCTTACGATCCGGCGGTAACATCTTATCGATATCCACCAGCTCGGATGCCGTGGTTCGGCCCAGCAGTTCCCGGAGAATATCGACAACAGAATAAAGCTTGAGACGAGAATTACTGCCTGGAGCGGGCTCAACATTATTCAGCCTGCTTGCGATCGTCTGACGATGAAGATCGGTCACCGCTGCCAGTTGATTGATGTTGAGGCGAAGGTTCTTCAGTTCGTTATCCATGATGATGAACAATATTTAACCATTTCGACATCGTGAATAATCTCACGACTTAAATATCAACAAGTTAAGGGAATGATGATGATGCCGATAAAATGCAAAAAACCAGCCGTTTTCCGCGTGTCCTCGCCCCCTCGGTGTTCAGAATCGCCAAGAGGACCCGCACAAATAATAATGATTATCAATTGCAGTCAGCATCATCCACAGGTTAACTGTTCAAGCGTTTGAAAAGAATTCAACTCGAAAAGCATCCCAGCACACAGCTGATGAAAGATATCTCTTTGATGTACGCGCGCAATGTGCACAAAAAAGCCCCGCAATTGCGAGGCCTGGGTTTATTTCTCTCTCGAACTACTTGTTGTGAATGACAAATAACGATTTACATTTAGGACAAAGCAACGCCTGTTGCTGTCGTACTTTCGTGGTCGACTGTGTGGAATTATGCCCACATATCGGACACATAACAGTCATGCTGGCTACAAGGCCAACGCGACGCATTGCGTTATCAAAATATGACATGATGGTTAACCTTTAAATGAGTGTGGTTTACCATATCATAACCAGTTCATTTATTAACCAACTATTCTCGTATATTTGACATTATAACTATTTATCATAGTCATGCCTGCCTACAGCATTACCCTGAATTAGCCCGAAGATTAGCAATGAAGATTTTTCCCTTTTTCACCGTAATTGTAACAGCACTTCATTAGGCGCTGGAATAATCATCGGGATTCTTCACAACCCAGTCACCTTTCCTGTCCTTTACAACCTCAATAAATTCATCAGCATGAGAATATGAACCACCTTCATCTTCCCACTCATTTAACGAATGTAACCATTCATCCTGTGTCACGATTTTTCCTGTTACAGTACTACGCAAAAAAATAGTCATAACTATTTAGCCGGTAATTTAAGGAATCGATTCACTTTGATTATAGGTTAGATATCACATAGCATATCTCCTATAGCTCCTGAAAACATATCAAATAAAATTATTAGAACATTTTAATATAAATCAAATCATTATCAGCGTTTCCCATGTGCATTTATTCTAACTGCTATACTTTATAGATCGCTAATTATTGGAGATTTAGTTTATGTTTGGTATAAAAAAAGATAAAAACCATATTATTCATGGTGAGCTGGAGGAAAGTTATGGTGAGGCTCTGGAGTCACCTGACCATAAATTTAATGATACAGCAAGAAAATACGCATCCAGAGCAGGGGATGCAGTGCGAACAAGTACAGATAACATCAAGAGTCAGATAGAATCCAATCCAATGACGTGCGTCGCCGTAGCTGCGACAACCGCGTTTATAATTGGTTTTTTGATTGGGCGGCGTTAAATAATAAATGGCTCACACCGAGCCATTTAAACCGTAGAACGCTTAAGTAGCAAAAATAAACAACATTGCTTATTATTTTAAATTTCATTTATACGAAGTTCTAATCGAATTCTCAATACATAAAAAACCGCCTAGATTACGACGGTTTATTATGATGCGTATCATTTAGGAGAATCCCTTTCAATTTCTGGATCATCTGGCTCTGAGGGTTCTCCGTCATCTGGATAAATAGGTTTATCTTCTCCAGGGAAGGGTAAATCTTCAGGCATCGGATCAATTATATCAGGACGGTCTGTCATAAAACCACCTTTAAATTACTAAGAAAACAACAAAATATTATGTTTACTTTTGTGTTTTTTTAGTTTTATTCTTTTCCTCATCATCATTTTTTCTATCCTTGTTCTTAGATTGATCAGGAGATATGTTCATTGAGTAAAAATTCATGGAAAACTCCAATTTATTCTCCAGCAAGTCGCTGTGGTTATAGTATAGTCAAAAAAAACCATAAAAATTAACGAGGCGGTTATTATTTCGCGCAAGCACACCCATGTCATTAATTAATGAGAAATTAAAAAACTATACTTACAATTAATTTACATAATCCTATAGGGCGAGATTATTTTTATGTTTTCTAATTACCCACATCGCTTCCAACCTTCCTCTACCTTTTTATCTCTTCAATTTCTCTAATCCCTGCAAGTTGGTTGTTTGCCTTCTCTATTGCTGCAAGAAGAGGTTTAATCCAGAGTACGGCCTGGCAGTACGTCAGCGCGCTGGAGGCAACGGGACTATCACTGGCTGCGTCAGCGTCCCCGGAATCGGAGTACATTGCGCTGGCACGTAAACGGTTCGCGTAGTTGAGCAGCCCACCAGCGACATCAGCAGGAACAGGCATATCACAGGTTTTTTCACGTCGGAGAATCTCCCGGTATTCGATCACTGTTTTCTCGGTGCTGGCATCTATCAGTGAGTTAAGGCGATTGGCGTTCTCGGCTACCTGATTAAACCGGTTGAAGTTGAAAGCCTGCGTGGTTATTACCGTCGCCTGTAGTGCGTTGTCGCTGCGCAGTACCCGATTGTCACTTTCGGATGTGGCCAAAGCGGCATCGCTGCGGGACAGCAGCACGCAGAGCACCGCGATGAAGATGATAGCTGCCATCCCAACAACAACGAGGCTTCTGTTCACTGGTCTATCCCCCAGCACGTCAACGCGCTTTCCTGGTCGCGCCGTTCTACCTGACCATAGCAGCCATTTTTCTGGCCTTTGGTCAGGCGACAATCGCGCCCGCCGTCTTTAATCCACCAGCGGATCGCTTCACAGGCACCTCTACGGTCGCCAGCATTAATTCGCTTATAGAACGTAGACGGGAAACATTTTCCGGGGCCGATGTTGTATGGGCAGAAAGATGCAATCCCGGCTTTCTGTGGTTCGGTCAGTGGTACCTTGATATTTCGCGCTACCCACGCCAGCGCCTTGTCGCGTTCTATGGTGTTCACCTGGGCGCATTTCTCAGCAGACAGTTTCATGCCCTGGACTACTGGCTTTCCATCAACCATCGTGGCGCCACGGCATATGGTCCAGAGTCCACCACCGTCGCGATATGCCGTAAGGCTATTACCCTCTTTCTCATCCAGAAACTGATCGAGAATCACAGGTGCGGAAGCTCCGCCAAGAATCAAACCAACGACCGCTGCGCTCAGTTTATTCTTCAGCTTTGGTGACATTTCCATTAAGCCGGTCCTCCCTTTCCTTTTTCCTGTAATACCAGTTCACTGCGCAGGTGATAACAGTGCATGCGATACCGACAATAATTGCCCAGTCGCTCAGGCTTAACCCTGCAATTCTGTCGGCCAACATCCAGGACACCTCTTTTGCTGTTTTTGCTGTTTCGGCATATGCCTTCGCTGATACACCGCAGCCGGTCAGCGTGGTTCCTGTTCCATATGAAAGTCTGCTGTAAATGGTGCTCATTCTGGTCATAGCCTCACCTCCGATTTTTCGGATGGCGCTGTGTGTGAAAGGATCAGGCTTCACGGACTGGATTTATCAACAAAGCACGTAGCGGATGATTCCCGTGAGCCTGAAATTGATGAGTCTGTCTGAAAAATCAGATACTTTATTAAAATAACTCGATAAGTGTGGTTAAATTAGAGTACGTTCTTAAAATTCAATTAGTACAAATGATCACCAAACCCTGCCCTTTTTGTGGAAAACTTATCGCCCCAGAATCTCTGATATGTTCACACTGCCTCGTAGCTAACCCTTTTGTGAAAGCGGCTCGAAGAGAGCGATTTAGGAATGTGCTTGTATTCATCACGGTTGCTTTTCTTCTGGTCGCATTAATGGTCTTACTTTATTTGTAAAGGTTATAATACGGAATAAACTGGAACGCCCAGCCGGAATCACAGCATAGTGCGTGAAGCATCAGGGACTGTGATTGGACAACTCTCGCTGAGATGAGATTCGCCACGATTCAATACCCCTCCCGGGCATGAACTGGGGATTTGCGAAGATCTGCACAGAAAGGCGGCATGACCTGGGTGCAACAAACTATTCATGGGAGTATTTATTGAAAAAACAATATAGCCTTCATGACTGGAGCACTGGGCTTAAAGCCCTGGCATCAACCTTCATGTTTATCATGTTTTTGGTTTACGCTGTCTAATGTTGATAACAGAATCAATACCCACCAAGCGCTGTCACCCATAAAAGATTAACACTATACCCGCCGGGTGGAAGGCTGGGGTATTTGGTTTGATCTGGTCCGCCACCGGGGCCCCGAACCTCGTACTACAACATTATGTTGTCGCTCTTCCCGATGAGCTAGTGGCGGTTGGTGGCCCTTGCTGGACTTGAACCAGCGACCGGGCGATTATGAGCCGCACGCTCTAACCAACTGAGCTAAAGGGCCGGGAGCAGGATAATACATAGTTCGCACAGTCCATTCAAATAATGTGAGCACTTTCAGAATATTCAAGTCACTGAAATGAAAAGGCTCCGCTTAGTTGCGAGGCATTGTCTTCTTGTGGATGATTGAGGAACGACGATATGACAGGGGTACTGGTGCTATGCACCTCGCGAATACCCCTGTCGTATCGCCGGAAAGCAAAAACCCCGCGCTGGCGGGGTTCTCGTTATATTCAAATTGTTCGCTTTTCGTCGCTGCCATCGTGGCGCAGCTCTGCCAAGCATGAATGAATTATCTGATTTTCTGGCCCGTTTTCAACTCCACCATAAAAAAAATAGCACTAATAGCTAAAAAATGGTTCATTAAGTCTATTCAGATAGTTGTTTGCGTGCTTCCAAAAAGACCTTTGCTCTGAATATTTCTAGGCACCAGCGCACGCGCTTTCTCGCCTCCCCATCAGTTAACCATGGCGCAATCGCCTGCAGCTCCCGGGTTATGTCTGAGATCTTTTTTCGTGTGGTGTAATACTGAAGACCTACCACATACACCGGATCGTTTATATCCAGCGCCTGCAGCACGCATTGCTCAACAAAATCGACATCATCATTATGCAGGGCTTCGTCAATCACACTGGCGGGTGACTGCGGCCATAGAATGCTGTGCGCCCTGTTCATTGCCTGCTGCCCACGGAATCCCTCTTCTCTCGCCTGATTTAACGCAACGGTGAATCGCTCGAGTGCCTTATCTGACCAGTTCCGTCCCTTAAGCACATTCCAGCATGCATGGCTCCGCGGCATACGGGGTGCAGTTTTTCCTCCCACACCTTCTCCCCATGTGGTGAGCAGGGATTTAATCCATCCAGACTGGATCCCCGTAAGGAGAATACATTTACCCAGCCAGCTTTTACGAGGCGCTGTTGCTGCTTGACCCAGTGCTTCGAAATGATTGCGGCGTTGACGTGGTGTCATCCGATTCTTCTCCTTACGCCAGAACACCAAGCCCATAAGCCCGGTCCAGCACTCTGATTATCATTACCGGCTGAGGAACATATTTTTGCTCAAACTTCACCGGGTCGTTATGTAGTTCTGTATGGCACTGACGACACAGGGGGATCGCGAAAATATCATGCGCCTTCGTTGCCATACCTCCCTGCCCCCAGCCAATTAAATGGTGTGGGTCATCTGATGGTTTGCCGCAGCATTCGCAGGGCTGTGTTTTAATCCATTCCAGATATCGGGGAGCCGTCCAACGGATATGCTTTGGACGTTTCATATAGGTTTGCGGGGACTCAGGATCGACCAGAACACCAACTACGGGCTTAACCGCAGGCACCTGCGCTGGTGGCATGTTCACGGTTACTGTGCTGGCTTTGGCTGTAATGATGCTGGTGGCGGTTAGACCCGGTTCGATGTCGCATTCATGCATGACTGACTTATGATCTTCCGAAGGAATACGAAGCGCCCGCCTGGCTACTGAATCGGGAATTGCGTCGGTAACACCCATACGTACCGCCCACCAGCATAGCTCCGCCAGCGACAGTTCTCTGGAAGGATCCTGATTCAGCGCCACCATAATGCTGTTGATAATCCAGCTAATAACATTACATCTCGCCAGCTCTGCAAGTTGTTCGCTGTAGTGGTCGCGCAAATGGTTATCACAATGTCCACACAGAAGAACCGATCCGGGTTCATGGCGCAGGATGGTTAACTCGTGATAATGGTAATCGCTGTGTGGCCACTGACAGCATTGGCCGCCATAACGCATAAGCCAGTAATCAAGGCCACTCAAACCACCAGCAGCCTTAATAACTTTTTCATCCAGGAAGAACAGTCTCAGGGACTCGTCACACGCAAGCGGCTGGCGAACGTCAGGAACACGGCCAGCAGGCAACCGTTCCATCCCTGCCGGCTGGCTTTCCACCAGCACACGCTCAGAACTGAATAATGACATCAGCTCACTGCCCGGCTTGAGCAGCACAATTCCAAGCTCACACGCAACCACGGGTTTAAGCAACGCCCTCATTCTGCTATCTCCCCGATAATTATTTGTCCCTTCTCTCCCCATAATTTTGTTACGCGTGAATCCCAGATGTGAGCGTCATCTTCGTAAATAGCATCCATCAGGGCTTTCATCATGTTGTCGAAATCAGGTTTAGCCTGGTGTGGTTTACCGTTGAACTCAGCCCGTTTCTTTTTGCTCCAGCTCGCTGGCATCGGAAGAATGAAGGTGACATGCGACCCGCTTTCCGCCAGCTCAACACGCTGCAAACGAACTTCATCACAGAAAGCCCGGTAACGCAGAACCTCGGGGCGCTTTTTCCATTTGTCAGCGCGCGTCATTCTGGGCTTGCCCATTGGGGTGATATCGTAGACTTTCACATTCACCTCCAGATCCGTTGTTGCCAGGTTCTGTCCTGGCGAGGAGGCTTAGATGCTTCTGGCAAGAACGCGCTGATCGTCCAGTGAATGAAGTCATTATCCAGACTACGCTCGGTCTTAATATGCTTTGCGCGATAGCGGGCTTCCAGTTCGTCAGCCTGGTCAGTGGTGAGTTGAGTATGTAGAAACCAGCTTTTCTTCATAACGCACCTCTGGATGCGGCAAAAAGAAAATCGCTGGCGTTGGTTAACGTCAGAATGAGGGATTGCTTGAATTGATCTTGCGCCATGGGGCTTTTCTCCTGTGGCGCAGCAGGTATAGGTTGTTCAGGCCTAAGACGGGAGTGTAACAGATTTTTGGGTAACGCGATAACCAGCCCTTTCCAGCATCTGAGTAAACAACGTAGGTGTACCAATAATTTCATTATCCTGAAGAGGCATGAAAGACACCATGTTACCGCGACGGTACATCAGGGCGCGCTCACACTCAGGAAATGATTGCAGCCTGGCAACGATAACTCCATCGTGACATCTTATGACTGCGTAGCCTTTTTTGGGCAATTCTGATTTTTCTTTCACTTAAACTCCCCCATGCAAACGGGATCAAAGTAACACCCAAAATAATTAATAAAACCAGTCGTCAGCACTTTCCCAGGTTTCCTGGAGAATAGTCTCTATTTTCTTTTTATCTTCCTTGTCACCCCCAAACACACTTAAACCATCGGAGCCTGCACGTCGTATGCTCAGGCTGCAGTTCTCATAGTGGTTGCCCAACCTTTTAAGCAATTCTTTCTCCAGTGCCGGAACAGCTCCCTTTGGAAGATCTTTAGTACTATCAATGGTTAGTTCAACTATCATATTAGCCCTCACTGCATATACTGTATGTTTATACAGTACATCGATACTTTGAAATGATCAATGACTTAAGAGCACAAATTGTTAACCTTAGCCTATAGATTTGATGAAAAAAAACCCGCCGAAGCGGGTTCATTTCTATAAGGACTTGTTGTTTTAACACCATTGCAAGTACGGAGCTATCAACGTCCTTAAATTTGGATAACATTTTTGATTAGGAGTGATTTCACAACGTTCATATGCTCGCCCCCTGCAATCTTCACTGGTTCTGTCTAGGGAAGGTGCGAACAAGTTCCTGATATGAGATCATCATATTCATCCGGAGCGCATCCCAGAGGGACATCATGAGCCATCAACTCACCTTCGCCGATAGTGAATTCAGCACTAAGCGCCGTCAGACCCGAAAAGAGATTTTCCTCTCCCGCATGGAGCAGATTCTGCCATGGCAGAATATGACCGCTGTCATCGAGCCGTTTTATCCCAAGGCGGGCAATGGCCGACGGCCCTATCCGCTGGAGACCATGCTGCGTATTCACTGCATGCAGCATTGGTACAACCTGAGCGACGGTGCCATGGAAGATGCCCTGTACGAAATCGCCTCCATGCGCCTGTTTGCCCGATTATCCCTGGATAGCGCCCTGCCGGATCGCACCACCATCATGAATTTCCGCCACCTGCTCGAGCAGCATCAACTGGCCCGTCAATTGTTCAAGACCATCAATCGCTGGCTGGCCGAAGCAGGCGTCATGATGACCCAAGGCACTTTGGTGGATGCCACCATCATTGAGGCACCCAGCTCTACCAAGAACAAAGAGCAGCAACGCGATCCGGAGATGCATCAGACCAAGAAAGGCAATCAGTGGCACTTTGGCATGAAGGCCCACATTGGTGTCGATGCCAAGAGTGGCCTGACCCACAGCCTAGTCACCACCGCGGCCAACGAGCATGACCTCAATCAGCTGGGTAATCTGCTTCATGGAGAGGAGCAATTTGTCTCAGCCGATGCCGGCTACCAAGGAGCGCCACAGCGCGAGGAGCTGGCCGAGGTGGATGTGGACTGGCTGATCGCCGAGCGTCCCGGCAGGGTAAAAACCTTGAAGCAGCATCCGCGCAAGAACAAAACGGCCATCAACATCGAATACATGAAAGCCAGCATCCGTGCCAGGGTGGAGCACCCGTTTCGCATCATCAAGCGGCAGTTCGGCTTCGTGAAAGCCAGATACAAAGGGCTGCTGAAAAACGATAACCAACTGGCGATGTTATTCACCCTGGCCAACCTGTTTCGGGTGGACCAAATGATACGTCAGTGGGAGAGATCTCAGTAAAAACCGGAAATAACGCCAGAAATGGTGGAAAAAATAGCCTAAATAGGCTGATTCGATGTGTTTGCGGGAAAAAAATCGGCCCAGATCCGCGAAATTTTAATCAGCGAGTCAGCTTGGGAAGAAATGACCTGCTTATTCGCACCTTCCCTAACAAAATACTTGCCAGTACGGAAACTGTAGCTGCTATAACAGCGTATAGCAGGGTCACTTTCCAACCAAAAGTAACCCACATCAGACCAATGATTATCGGGTTAAACAGAGGCGAAACAAACAAGAATGTAAGTGTTGGACCAAAGCCTGCTTTTGCTGATAAGAGCCCGCGTAACATGGGAATTGTAGAGCAACTGCAAAACGGTGTTACAGCTCCTAACAACGATGCAAGAATGTACCCTTTCCCCTTTTTCGCACCTAACATTTTTTGAATCTTATGGTCGGGTATCTTTTGTCTTATAAGGCTAACACCTGCACTAATCAGAAAAAAAAGGACTGATAACTCGACAGCCAGAAACAGGAACATCTCTGCTGCGCTAGTAAACATAGAAATCAAGCTATTCATAAAACCTCCAATAAACCACATTTCTAGAATATTCGAATTATATGTGTAAGAGCAACATATTTCTGGTATTATCGAAATATTACTGAATGAGGAAGGCACCATGCAGCTAGAAGAAGTCGCCAAAGCTATGAAAGAGCTAGGCCATCCGACACGTTTGTTTATATTCAAACACCTTGTTAAAGCCGGTGAGCAAGGTTTACCTGTAGGCGATCTACAAAAACAACTTGCGATTCCTGCTTCAACACTGAGCCATCATATCTCCGCTCTAGTTTCTGTAGGATTGGTTAAACAAAATCGCGAAAGCCGCTCCTTAATCTGCGTTTCTCAATATGACAAGTTAGAGTCGATTATTGATTTTCTACGCGAAGAATGTTGCATCAACAGCCTAAAGAATTAAATTGAAGCATTACATTGTTTTCATTTGATAAAGGAGCCACCCAATTATAGGCGGCTCTTTTGTAGGCTATTTCAGTCTTTTACCTGAATCATCAACGACTTTTTCACCGTCTTCCTTGGCGAAAGCTGCTTTCTGAGCATCTGGAAGGATATCCAGAACCACCTCGGAAGGACGACATAGTTTAGTACCTAGTGGAGTCACCACAATCGGGCGGTTAATCAGGATCGGATGCTGCAGCATATAGCCGATTAACTGATCGTCAGTAAACTTATCTTCGGCAAGCCCCAGTTCTTCATAAGGCTCGACATTTTTACGCAGCAGCGCCCGTACTGTAATCCCCATATCCGCAATAAGTTTGACCAGTACATCGCGAGACGGTGGATTTTCAAGGTAATGAATAACGGTCGGCTCATTACCACTGTTGCGGATCATCTCAAGCGTGTTACGCGACGTACCGCAGGCCGGGTTGTGATAAATGGTGATGTTGCTCATATCAGTATCTCATTACAAAGTGAAAGAGAGACGTAGCGCCAGCGCGGCCAGCGTTACAAACAGCACAGGCAGAGTCATGACGATCCCGGTGCGGAAATAGTATCCCCAGGTGATGGTCATATTCTTCTGTGAAAGGACGTGCAGCCAGAGCAGCGTTGCCAGGCTACCAATAGGTGTAATTTTCGGGCCCAGATCGCAGCCAATCACGTTGGCGTAGATCATTGCCTCTTTAATAACGCCAGTTGCAGTGCTTCCATCGATAGAAAGAGCGCCAACCAGCACGGTAGGCATGTTGTTCATGATGGAAGACAGGAAAGCCGTCAGGAAGCCAGTACCCAGCGTCGCAGCCCAGAGTCCTTTATCCGCCAGTACGTTCAGCACACCTGAAAGGTATTCGGTTAGCCCGGCGTTGCGCAGACCGTAGACCACCAAGTACATCCCCAATGAGAAGATGACAATCTGCCATGGCGCACCGCGCAGCACTTTGCCGGTGTTAATGGCATGGCCTCGTTTAGCTACTGCAAACAGGATCACAGCTCCAACAGCCGCAATTGCGCTAACGGGAATACCGAGCGGCTCGAGGACAAAGAACCCAACCAGCAGAAGAATTAAAACTATCCAGCCGGTTCTGAAGGTTGCCAGATCTTTAATCGCCTTTGCCGGTGCTTTCAGGAGAGCCAGGTCGTAAGTCGGTGGAATATCTTTGCGGAAGAACAGATGCAGCATCACCAGCGTGGCGATAATAGCGGCAATATCCACCGGCACCATTACCGACGCATACTCAGTGAAGCCCAGTCCAAAGAAGTCCGCCGAGACTATATTCACCAGGTTCGACACGATAAGCGGCAGGCTGGCCGTATCGGCAATAAAACCGGCAGCCATGACGAATGCCAGCGTGGTGCCTTTGCTGAACCCTAATGCCAGCAGCATGGCAATGACTATCGGCGTCAGAATAAGTGCCGCACCATCGTTGGCAAACAGTGCCGCCACCGCCGCACCGAGCAGGACGATATACGTAAAGAGCAAACGTCCACGACCATTACCCCAGCGGGAAACGTGCAGCGCTGCCCATTCGAAAAAACCGGACTCATCAAGCAGCAGGCTGATAATAATTACGGCAATAAAGGTCGCCGTCGCGTTCCAGACGATATTCCACACCACCGGAATATCGCCCACATGCACAACGCCTGATATCAGAGCCAGTCCCGCGCCCAGCATTGCACTCCAGCCGATCCCTAATCCCTTCGGTTGCCAGATAACCAAAACAATGGTCAGGACAAAAATAGCGCCTGCCAGTAACATAAAACCTCCTGACAGGGCGACTTTGCCGCCCTGTATATGCCAAAAAATTAACTCATCAACTCTCTGAGCTTTTCAATACCGGCGGGCTCTGACGCCAGCACCGGAACAAGCGCTATACGCTCAGCGTGCTGATTCTTAACAGCCTCAATCTGAGGCCGTTCCTGCCGGGCGCGCTGGCAAAGCAACGGAGAACGCGTATCCGCAATGGAAAGGCTGTTATTGATAATCCAGCCCCACGGATGAATCCCCGCTCTTTCAAGGTCAGCCTGCAGGTTTGCAGCTTCCAGAACCGGTGTGGTTTCAGGAAGCGTAACAAGCAGAACTTTGGTTCTATCCGGATCCTGAAGCTGCATCATTGGGGTAGTAAAATGACCTTTACTCCCCATTTTTTTGGCAATCTCTCGGTGGTAAGCCCCGGTCGCATCCAGCAGCAACAGCGTGTGTCCGGTAGGGGCGGTATCCATGACAACAAACCGTTTACCCGCTTCACGAATCACCCAGGAAAAGGCCTGAAACACGGCAATTTCTTCAGTACAGGGAGAGCGCAAATCCTCTTCCAGTAGCCGTTTCCCTGCTTCGTCCAGATCTCTTCCCTTCGTCTCAAGAACATGCTGGCGATAGCGTTCGGTTTCATCGTGAGGGTTGATGCGGCTGACCTGAAGGTTTTTGAGGCTGCCGTTCAGCGTTGTACTCAGGTGCGCAGCAGGATCAGAGGTCGTGAGATGCACGTCAAATCCCATGTCTGCCAGCCTGACGGCGATAGCCGCTGCCATCGTGGTTTTACCTACGCCACCTTTGCCCATCAACATAATCAGGCCGTGCTCACTGCGAGCGATATCATCGACCAGGCCAGAGAGCGATAAGTTTTCAGGCGTGTACTGGATGTTCGTTACCGGGAGCGGTAATGCCTCAGAACCGGTATCCAGCAGTCCCTTCAAGGCTGAAACACCAACCATATTGACTGGCTGTAGTAATAGGGTATCTGTCGGTAGCTCAGATAAACCGGCAGGAAGATTTGCCAGTGCCTCCTGCTCACGTTGCCATATCGCAGCGGCCAGGGAGTCATGTTCAGCTTCGGCTTTAGGCAGCACACCATTAATCACCAGGTATTGGTTTTTCAGGCCAATTGCGGCGAGTTCTTCATGGGTGCGGGCGACTTCCTGCAGCGTAGATTTTTGCAGTCGCGCAACCAGAACCAGGCGGGTACGTTCAGGATCGGATAACGCCTCTACCGCATGAGCATACTGCTCACGCTGCTTTTCCAGCCCGGCCATTGGGCCAAGACAGGAAGCACCATCTGGATTACTTTCAATGAAGCTACTCCAGGCTCCGGGAAGCTGGAGAAGGCGAATCGTGTGGCCCGTCGGCGCTGTATCAAAAATGATATGATCGAAGCGGGTCAGCAGGGAAGCGTCTGTCAATAAGTCGGTGAACTCATCAAACGCCGCAATCTCAGTGGTACAGGCTCCTGAAAGCTGCTCGCTGATACTGTTAACAACGTCATCAGGCAAAAGACCTTTGATAGGATCAACGATTCTGGAGCGGTATTGTTTGGCGGCTTCCTGCGGGTCGATTTCCAGAGCGGAAAGTCCATGAACTGCTGTCACAGGGCGAATGGTGTTACCGATAGCCTGATCGAATACCTGGCCGACATTGGAGGCCGGATCTGTACTGACCAGCAAAACCCGCTTACCTTGTTCGGCAAGGCGGATAGCCGTCGCGCAGGAAATGGACGTTTTTCCTACGCCTCCCTTGCCAGTAAAAAACAGGTAAGGCGGGATGTTCTCTAAGAATTTCATATGTCCTCCTGACATATTCAGCAACAGGAAGTATTACCACCACAGCAGCTGGTGGGAGCTAACCCTACCTTCTCCAGCGGAATACCGAACCAGCGAGCCAGCTCAGCGCGTTTTGGGTATCGCCCAGCCATCACCGTTTCACCGTCCAACAGCAGTAGCGGAAGCCCTTCTGCTCCAGATGCTTCGAGGAATGCTTTCGCTTTCTCATTCTGAACAAAGCTCATGGGCTGCTGCGCCAGGTTGTAACGTTCAACCTGTACGCCACGTCCTTTCAGCCACTGCACATCAGCAGAGAAATCAACCAGAACCTGATCGACATCTGAGCCACATACGCCGGTACTGCAGCACATTGCCGGGTCAAACACCGTTAACGTCTTCATTCTGAATACCTCACATTCGGAAAATCATATATGTTCAGGCAAATTTTTTAGATGCAAACAGCCTTACCGCTACCAGAGCAGTTTGCAGATGCCAGCTTACGGGCGATGGCCTGTACGTCGTCCTGTTGGCTTAACCAGGCCTGCTCAATTACCTGAGCAGCCCATGAAGGAATATGCGGAGATAAGCGGTAGTGAACCCACTTGCCCTGCTTGCGATCCAGCAATAGTCCACTTTCCCGGAGCATTGCCAGATGACGGGAGATCTTGGGCTGCGACTGATCCAGCGCCGTACAGAGATCGCACACGCATAGCTCTCCCATTTCTCTAAGCAGCAACACGATGCCCAGCCGAGTTTCATCGGAAAGGTTTTTGAAGAGTTGTAGAGAAGTTAGTTCAGCCATTTTAGTCTCCTGAATTCTCTCCGTAGTTTCCTGCAATAGTTGAGTGTCGTCAACCATCACATTCGAAAATTCGAATATGATGGCTATGTGGTTTTAATATCAGATTTACTGATTGTTCATTATTCAATTTGTTAATCCTGCCGCTTTTCGACGCCTGTATTCATCTATCAGTAATTGTGCTGGCGTTGGTCCTGCCGGATGGCGCGGCGCTTCCAGTTGACGTCGAATTGGTGGGACACTTAGTCCATTACCAACATGCTTCGACCACTTCGTGAGTAACTTTTCTGCCAGTCGTTTCAGCTCCCCCTCTGTCATTTGTCGTTCTACGCCCGTTCTGCGCATTTCGATGCAGATGTGATACAGCACGGGCTGAGGCCATGGATATTTATCGCTTCCTGAATACCGATATGACTCATTGCGCCAGCGCCGGTATTCCGTCATAACCTGCTCCGATTTCAGTCCGAATGGATTCGCCCCACTCTCTGAAACCAGAGAAACAAACTCAGCCAGGTCAGGCGGCCATGTATTTCCCATCGCGCAGCGCTCCATGCATTGCTGACAGACCAACCTAATTTGCTGTTCAGTCATCGAACCTATCTGGGCTATCCAGATAGGCGAAGGCTCCGCCCCGTTCTTCTGGGTCCATCGGTTCGAATACACCTCCCCCATGACCTGCCACAGTCGCCAGGCTGTTTCCGTCGCCATCAAGTCCATTCCTGCGGCGCCACTCTGCGTGTGCTGACTGAATTTGCTGAACTGCCCGGGATGCTGTTGGTTCTGATCCTGCTCCCACATGACTGTTACCTCCGGTTTCTGGTTTTACCTGCGTTCTCACCCGGGCTACATGTCGGGCAAATTTTTGTTCCCACTGGATTTGTGTAAAAACTTTCCCTTCCGACTCCCAATACGCGGTGAATTCTGCGAGTTCAGTCAGAAGGTAATCTGGTTCAGGCAGGGTGATACCCCACGATGCGGCGCGCTGTCGGAAGTCTCTGGAGGGAAGCCAGCTATCTGCCATGCTGAATTTCCCGATCGGTTCATCAACACCGTCCAGGTATCGGGGCATGGCCGGGGATGGCAGTTCATCCCCATTCAGATTTTTCATCGCACCCGCGTTAAGAGAGGGGTTTAAGATCTGTTTACTGCTAACTGCTTTCTGGATACCTGATGGCAAAGGTTTAGCCAAAGACTTAGCCTTATCCTTAGGCAAGGCGAAAGCCTTATCAAAAGCCATCCCCATAGCGTCAGAAACCCCGTAGCAGGCGGCTTTGAGAGCTTCATATGCTTTATCTTTCAGTGAACATTCAGGCAGTAATTCAAACGATCTTGCCCAGGATTTGATCACGTTTACTGATGCTGGCGGGTTATGTTTCACCGCATTAGGCAACCAAAAAACTCTGGCTTTAAGATCGGCTTCCACCATACCTAACGCTATGGCTTCACCTAAGGCTAAGTCGAAGGCTTCGACATCCCAGTTTAATTCTTCGGCCATAGCCGCCCTTCCCGCCTTATACAGCCCGGGAATAATCCCTGTGAATGGTCCAGTAAGCAGGTAAATAAACAGACTCTGCCCACTTGGCGGGAGTGGTGATAAGGCTCGAAACTTAGGATCATCCCACATGGTAATCTTCACCTTACGGTAAGGCTCGTTACTAGCCTTACTCTTAGGCATGGCCTTAGCCAAAGGATTAGGCATACTTCACCCCGCGAGTTGCAGTAATAATGGTCATTGGTCAAAACTCGATTAAAACAATTGCGGCGCTACGGCGCTTATACTCGCCAGTAGTGGTCCCGCCGCGTCAGCAGGTAGCATGTTGAACAATGCGATTGCCGCTTCACGAATCTCCTTCTCGAGCTTCTGTAACGGAGCACCGATTAATTTCGCCTGGTGTGCCTCACTGCATTCTTTGATAGCGTTAGCCACCAGCTCCGCCTCTGTGCTCGCATTACTTAACCCGTGCTTCCTGGCAATCTGAACTGGCATAGCGGCGATGATTGAGCCTGACAGCTGCATCACGTAAGCCGTGTACTTTTCTGACCCTCCTCCGTTTTTCAGATATCGAAATAAATTCTGTTTATTAACAGCAATTCCACGACCATCTGCCTTGGCCCACTCTTCAGCCACCAGCTGAGCGATCCGTTCCTGTGCCTGTCCTGGTAATGTCGATTCCCATTCACGAACGGCTGCCAATATGACGCGGTGCTGAATGCTGTCGCGTCGCTGGGGTTTAAATTGATTTTGCGATTTCACCGCAGCGGCTACTCGTGGTTTATTATGGGTATAAGCTACTGATTGCATCTTTCAGACCTCGCTTTGTGGCGGAAATACACTATCAAGAGAGCAGGTGCGCCCTAACTCGTTAAGCTTCTCCACAATCAATCTGCATTCCGGTAGGCCAGGCTGACGTGTTCCGTTCTCATAATTTGAGAGCCTTGACTGACGCCACCCGAATAATTTGGCTAATTGCTCTTGAGTTAAACCGAGCGCTTGCCGTTCTTTGGCGATGTTGTTCATCTTGTCCTCACATCTAGTGTTTAGCTGAATTAAACACATAATGTGTTAGATAGTCAAGACGAAACGTTCTTTGAGCGTTAACACGTAACGTGGTAAAAATCAGTAATGAATATAAACACTGCAATTGCCGCCAGACTGAAGCAGCTACGCGAACAGAAAAATATGTCGCAATCTAAACTCGCAGAGTTATGTGGGTGGGCTCAGTCACGCATCGGGAACTATGAAGCGGGTCGCCGCAATGTGGGCGTTGACGACGCTATAACGATATCTAAAGCTCTCGGAATTAGCCCGGCTGAACTGATGTTTGGTGATGATCACGCCGAATCATGGTTAACGCCAAAACATCGTAAGTTGATTACTCTTTTTGACCAGTTGCCGGAGTCTGAACAAGACAGAATGATCGATACCTTTCAATTGCGGCTGAAAGAAATTGATGAGTATGTCGAGAAGTACCTTCGGGGACGATTAAAGCCAACTGACGATTAAGCTACAATTTTTAACAATCTAACCAGCCTACTTGGCTGGTTTTTTTATGCCTTTCACCTTCCCTTTTCCCATATCGTTATCATCCTCGCCACCTTAAACACATGCCGTGTTGACTTTTAAACACATTTGGGGTTTAAATATAAACACAGTTTGAAAAGCGTCATCAAGGCAGGACGCCCACGAAGTAGCTGCCGGCGGCATACGAATCACCGGATGAGATGACAAGCATTAACACGCAGCAGGTTCAACGTTCCGCCAGCCTGGCGACAAGGGCAAAGCAAGAGGATAAATCCATGATCGATTTCGCACGTAAACCAGTGCGGTGTCAGGCCGTACATCTAAACCGTATTGAAGTAATCATTCGACTGATTTGCTACATGCTCGCCCAGAAGGGCGACCCGTCTGCCGACCAACAGACTTCAGTTCGTTCATAACGAGTTTGACCAATGGCTGTTGCCAGCATCAGTAAGGAAGTGACTATGGAGTTTGGAATGAAACGTGTGGTGGCATCTGTTCAGGTGGTTGCCATCCTCAACAGGGTTTATAACGGCAGCCCTGTTTCCGTCGCATCTATCAGTAAGGAATCAAAGCTGTCTGTATCTTACCTCGAGCAGATTTTCTCGAAGCTGCGCAGCAGTGAAATCGTCACCAGCCAGCGTGGCGCTGGTGGCGGGTACCACCTTAGCAAAGCAAACCCCAGCGTGGCTGACGTCGTTCGCGCCGTTACTCACACGCCTGATTCATTTGAACCCGTACTGAATGCTCTGGAGTGGGTCCCCGTTGCACAGCTGGTGCAGGGAAAATCCCCTACCCCATAAAGCACAAAACCCGCGCTTGGCGGGTTAAGTACCCGGTCAGCCGACCAAAGCTTTCCGGAACGAGTTTTGACCAATAACCACTACCTTAGGCGGCGATCATCAGCTGCCGGGTATCTTACAATCCTATGGAGCCCGAACGCAATGTTAACGTATGCGTATCTTATTAAAGCCAAAGCGAAAGCAACTGAGGCAAAAAACCTGTTTTGCTGGATCTCTGCGAAATCAGATTCCCGTGCAGAACGCGAAATCCTCAATATTCTCGAAGACAACAATATTGCCGTCGGTCGTGGCGCCGACTATCAATTACCTGTCCGCACCAACTGGTTTGTTGTTGACGATCTTCCTGAGGAAAGCACACTTGATGACACATGGTGCGATCGTTACGAACTGGCAGAAGACCAGCAAACGTGGCAACTGAAACAGAAGCAGGATAATGAAAATCTGGAGGCTTCCAGCCAGCAAAAACCTGAAACCTCCAGTGCCAATGTACCCACCAGCGATGCGCCAGCATTGCTCCGCCCCATATCTCGCCTGCGCCTGTCTCAGCGGCTGATTGCGCACCTGTTAAATGACGGTGAAGAGAAGGAAATCAGTGAAGCGCGGCACGTCCAGATCGGACAAATGGAACTGGACGAAAATGATCTCTATATACAAAACCTGTTACTGGCCGTTGCAAATGTGCCAGCGGCGAAAGAGCTTTCTGCTCATGTCGAGTGGAACCTGGCAAACGCAATAAAAGAAGTCTTCGACCGTGAGCAGGTCTATAACATTGCTTCATTTGAGGAATTTATTACCGAATGGATTGCGGAACCGAAAGCGCGGACTCAAACCGTGCAGGAGTGGGTTATCGATAAGAAAGCACGAATTGTGGGTGATGAGCCCACCGTTCCACCTGTAACGCCAGAACTCATTACCGTTGCGACTCTCCCGCTACGCCAGCGCCTTTTGGCTCAGTTTATTTCTGATGAATATGCTTACCATATTGATACTGAACAGAAGAAAACCATTCAGGAACTTGAGCTGGATGTGGATAACAGCTATGTGCAGAACCTGCTGCTTGCCGCCGAGAATGTAGAACCATTCAGGAAAGCGCCAGAGATCGATATCTGGAAAATTGTCAGCGCGCTAAAAACTATTTTCCCGGTTGATGGTAAACGAGTGGATCTGTCTACCGTAATTCAGTTTTTTAAGGCCTGGTTCAGTACTGAACACATTGACCGCGGATTGCTGGTTAAAGAGTGGTGTAAGGGAAATCGTGTGTCGCAGATTCAGCGCACTGATACTGGAACGAACGCTGGTGGTGGCAATAAGACTGATCGCAATACCGATTATGCTCATACACTGGATACGCTCGACGTTGAGATTGCGCTGGCCACTCTTCCAATGGATTTCAATATCTACGACATCCCGGGTGGGGTCTACCGCCGGGCAAAAGAGAGCGTCACCAAAAAAGAGAGTCCTTTTAAGGAATGGTCGGAAGCACTGCGAAAAAGCGCTGGCATTCTGGACTATTCGCGAGCCGCTATCTTTGCGCTTATCCGCGGTACATCATCCGAACTGGTTAAATTTCCTGGTCGGCTGCAGGCCTATATCAACGCAAACCTGACAGAAAGCAACCATGAAACACCATGCCAGGAAACCCTGCTGGCGGCTGGTCATGTGCCAGAAAAAAGCTGGGAAAACGAGGTTAACGAGAAAGTCACAGCTGAACAGAAGGCAGGAGTCGAACAACCAGAAATCGCTAACATGGGCAACGGCGTGTTCTCCATCGATGGCCTGATGGGTAACCAGCCAGCACACGCACTTTCTGTCGTAGACCAGGTACGCCAGCGCGCCGTCGAGAATAAGTTACATAATACCAATACAGAGGAAGCCACCAGCAATGTGCAGATGGAAGAAACTGACAACAACGAAATCAAAGCTAATCCTGAAGTGTCTCAGAGCGAAACAACAGTTTTGCCAGTTAAAAGCGCTGATGCAACTGGTGACGCGTCAGCTTCTCTGAATAATGAACCCGTTCACCATATTGATACGGATCCCCTGAACGCTTTTTATACTCACCTGATGGTTGATATGGAAACTATGGGCAACAGTCCTGATGCCCCAATAGTCTCTATTGGCGCAGTATTTTTTGATCCTTCAACTGGTAACACTGGTGCCGAGTTTTACCAGGTTGTCAGTCTGGAGTCATCGATGTCGTTTGGCATGAAACCGGATGCGTCGACGATTCAGTGGTGGTTGAAACAATCATCTGAAGCCCGCTCTGCCATTCTTGTTGATGAAGCCATGGGGTTGCTTGAGACCCTCGAACTCCTGGCTGACTTTATTGCTGAAAACGCTGCTAACGGAAGCCACACAGTTCAGTTATGGGGTAATGGTTGCTCGTTTGATAACGTCATTCTTCGCCGCGCATACGCGTTAACAGATACCCCCTTCGCTGTTCCGTTCTGGAATGACAGGGACGTAAGGACCATGGTCGAACTGGGTAAATCTGTCGGTATAAATCCGCGCTTCGACATCCCGTTTGAAGGTGACATGCACAATGCACTTTCTGATGCCCGGCATCAGGTCAAATACGTATCAGCAATCTGGCAACGTCTGACCGCAAATTGATTTTCTAATTTCACAATTTATGGATCCTGCCTGGTATGTTTTTACAGGCAGGCCATCAGAGAGATGAGCTATGCACGAACTTACACTGTCTCCTCAGGAAATTGCAGAAATTACTGGCTATCAGCGCTACACCCACCAGCAGCGACAACTGCGGTGTCACGGCATACCGTTCACCACTGATGGGCGGAACCGCCCAATTGTATTGCGCAGAAGTATTGATCCCGGAGTTTCTGAATTACCTAAGGTCGATGAATATGTTGCACTTGAGCCAAATTACGACGCAATCAATGGGCAGACCAAGAAAAGATCCTAAAGACAAGCACCTCCCGCCACGCGTAACTAAAAACCGTTATAGCTATGTGTGGAAGCCAAAAGGAACAAAACAAAGCGTAACTCTTGCACCTATTACCGGGACAAGTATGTCCCGGCTATGGGCGCGCTATGAGGAAGAAAAAGCCAAGCGTTCAGACGTAATGACATTTTCTAAATTATGGAAGTTATTCACCAGCAGCCCAGCTTTTGCTGAACTGGCTCCGCGGACACAGACTGATTACAGGTCATATGAAAAAAACCTGGTCCCAGTGTTCGGGAATATGCGAGCAGATGACATAAAAATTGAGATGGTCAGGATCTATATGGATAAACGGGGCCAACGCAGTATTAACCAGGCAAACCAGGAACTCGGCGGGATGTCGCGAGTTTTCTCATGGGGATATGAACGAGGGTATGTGAAAGGAAATCCGTGCAAAGGAGTACGCAAGTTCTCTTTAAAAGCCCGTGACGTGTACGTGACAGACGAAGAATATCAGGCAATTTATGAAGAGGCGGCACCAGCTCTCCGGGTTGGCATGGAGATATCTTACTTATGTGCGGCTCGCGTTTCCGATGTTCTTTCTCTCAAATGGTCGCAAGTAAGCGAGGAAGGCATTTTTATCCAGCAGGGAAAGACCGGGACTAAACAAATAAAAGTCTGGACCGAGAGGCTACATAACGCCATCGAACTTGCAAAGACTCTGGGTGGACGGGAAACCGTTGTTTGTAGCAGTAAAAAAACTAAGTATTCAAAAAGTGGGTTTAACGATCTGTGGGAAACTGCAAGGGAAGCAGCAGGAAAAAAACTAGATAGAAAACTGCCGTGTACATTTCATGATCTCAAAGCCAAGGGAATATCTGATTACGAAGGCTCGAGTAAGGACAAACAACTATTCTCAGGTCACAAAACTGAAAGCCAAGTTGTGGTTTATGACAGAAAAGTGAAAATTTCTCCCACATTGGATCTTCCAGTATTGGGCAAATCAGAAGATGATGATGGCGAGTTTTATACCAAGTGAATATACCAACACTATACCAAGTGTGACATGAGTCGTTGAAAGGAATTGAGCTAAGTGTTTGAATAGTGGCGGAGAGAGGGGGATTTGAACCCCCGGTAGAGTTGCCCCTACTCCGGTTTTCGAGACCGGTCCATTCAGCCGCTCTGGCATCTCTCCGTTTTGGCGGTTGCCATGATGCCAGGTAATTTGGCATTTTAACAGACCCCGTTCCGTCAATTTCGTTCAAGTGACGAGTTTGCGAGCAAAACGATGATTAAGTGGCCCTGGAAAGAGCAAGAAACAACCCGGAGTGACGACTGGCCGTGGGACGACGCCCTGGCTATTCCTCTTCTGGTGAATCTCACCGAGCAAGAACAAGCCAGGCTTATCGCCCTGGCCGAGCGCTTTTTACAGCAAAAAAGATTGGTAGCGCTTCAGGGGTTTGAACTTGATCCACTAAAAAGTTCGCGCATTGCGCTGCTTTTCTGTTTGCCTGTTCTGGAATTGGGGATCGAGTGGCTCGACGGGTTTCATGAAGTTCTCATCTACCCTGCCCCGTTTGTCGTGGACGATGAATGGGAAGACGATATTGGGCTGGTACATAATCAACGTGTTGTACAGTCCGGGCAGAGCTGGCAGCAAGGTCCGATAATCCTCAACTGGCTCGACATTCAGGATTCTTTTGATGCCTCCGGCTTCAACCTGATCATCCATGAAGTGGCACATAAGCTTGATATGCGTAATGGCGACCGCGCCAGCGGTATTCCGGCGATCCCTCTGCGAGATATTGCCAGTTGGGAGCACGACCTGCATGCCGCAATGAATAACATTCAGGATGAAATTGATCTGGTCGGTGAAACCGCGTGCAGTATAGATGCCTACGCAGCGACCGATCCTGCCGAATGCTTTGCCGTTCTATCGGAGTATTTCTTCAGTGCCCCTGAATTATTTGCACCACGTTTTCCGGCATTATGGCAACGTTTCATTCAGTTTTACCGCCAGAACCCCATGGAGCGGTTACGCGATACCCGCTAAGGTGGCCATTGTCGCTCACCAAATGTGCATTAACGCTGAATTTGAAGATTAATTAACCAATTGAAATGACGCGCTAATTTTACTGTTGACACCTCATGGTGAGGTCAGTAATATGCGCCTCGTTCACACGATTCCTCTGTAGTTCAGTCGGTAGAACGGCGGACTGTTAATCCGTATGTCACTGGTTCGAGTCCAGTCAGAGGAGCCATTTTCAAGAAAGCAGACGTTCACTAACGTCTGCTTTCTGCATTTCTATCAATTGGTTATCCCCTCTCAGTCGTTCACCCTCGTTCATTAAAAACCACTCGAAGCCATATCATTTTGATGGTAAAAATGCTGGTAATGCTGGTTCGATTTCCCTTTTACCAACAAATGAGGGGGTGTTTTCATGTCACTGACTGATATTAAAGCAAAAAATGCAAAACCCCTTGAGAAGGAATACAAGCTTACTGATGGCTTTGGTATGTTCCTTCGTGTTACCCCTAAAGGTTCGAAATACTGGCAAATGGCTTACCGCTTCGAAGGGAAACAAAAACTCTTCTCTATTGGTGTTTACCCTGCAGTTTCTCTTTCTGACGCAAGACAACGCCGTGACGAGGCCAGAAGGCTTCTGGCTCAGGGTATTGACCCTAATGCAAAGAAACAGGCAGAGGTTAAAGAGCTTAAAGCCAAACGTGATAATACACGCTCCTTCAGAACAGTAGCCAAAGCGTGGTTCTCCACGAAAACAAAATGGTCTGATGATTATGGTGATGCCGTATGGAAGCGCCTTGAAACTTATGTCTTCCCGGTAATCGGTGACAAAGATGTTGCCGAACTGGATACGGGTGATCTGCTGGTTCCGGTGAAAAAAGTTGAGGCTCTTGGTTATCTTGAAGTTGCCATGCGCATTCAACAATACATTACGGCAATCCTGCGTCATGCCGTCCAGCAAAAGCTGATACGCCATAACCCAGCCTATGATATGGAAGGTGCAGTTCAGAAACCACAAACTGAACACCGCCCTGCACTTGAGCTGGAAGAAATACCCCAGCTACTGAACAAAATTGCCGAATACAAAGGCCGCAGGTTAACCATACTGGCAATACAGCTCAATCTGATGATTTTCATTCGTTCCAGTGAGTTGCGTTTCGCTCGCTGGTCAGAAATTGATTTCAAAAGTAAGTTATGGGTGATACCCGAACAGCGTGAAGCAATTGAAAACGTCAAACATTCGACTCGTGGGGCTAAAATGAAGCGTAAGCACTTCGTTCCCCTTTGTAAGCAGGCCATGAAGATACTCAAAGAGATCCGACAACTGACTTATGAAGAAGGTCAAGATGATGGGTTAATCTTTACTGGCTGTTATGACTCGTTTAAACCCATGAGTGAAAACACCATCAACAAAGCCCTGCGTAATATGGGATATAACACGAAGCAGGACATCTGTGGACACGGTTTCCGCACTCTGGCCTGTAGTGCCTTAATTGAGTCCGGGCTATGGTCAGAAGACGCTGTAGAGCTTCAAATGAGCCATAAGGAAAGCAACAGCGTCCGTGCTGCTTATACCCACAAGGCAAAACATCTTGATCAGCGTCGTCTGATGTTGCAGTGGTGGGCTGATTTCCTTGATGCTAACAGCAACGATATGGTCAGGCCGTTTGAGTTTGCTTCAAATAAATAAAGGGAAAGGCCGTTCGCGGCCTTTCAACTTCATGCTTAATTACAGTCTATGCTGAATATGATACTGAATCTTTCTCTATCGCTAAACCAGCGATTTTTTCCAGCATTATTTCCCAGAGTGCGTATTTTCTTTTGTGCTCAATAAACAGAGATTTTAAATACTCTTCTGTTGAAGGGATTTTTTCAGTCCATGTAATATCTTTACTGTAATCAATGCTTTTTTTCATATCAGATGCCGCATAGCTGTAGTATTTACTCTGAGAACGGCTGATACTGTCCTCTGCCAGCACTCTACGGAGCAGAGTTGCAGAACATGCATAGCCATGCCTGTAAAGCTCACTCGATAAGGTACGAACAAAAGAACTGCGTAATAAAGACATCATCTCTGCGATTTCATTTTCACTCGCATTCATGACTTCAGAATCAAGTTTTCCATAACTATCTGTCCCGGACAAGAAAAGAATAACAAACGGAAAGCCTTTTTTCTTTGCTATGCCAGAGAACAAATCCAGTGAGTCATTATTTTTCTCTACCCGATTATAGATATTATAAAAAATAACATCACACCTGTTCTTAAATCCGTCTATACAAATTGTTTTTGCCTGCTGAATCTCGCCTTCTTCAATCAACGCCAGAGCCAACACCTCAGTCCATTTATCACGAAGCCCTGCCTGATCAACTGATTTATCTTCTTTGATTTTATTGAGAACCTGAATGGCTTCCTCAGTACACAGTTCATCAACCAGCAACTCAGCAAACTTAATGATGTATTCTGGCTGGTTCAGTTTTCTTTTCTCAAAGCATTGCCTGATGAAATCAACATCCCTGATATACAGACTTAACTCAACAGCACCATTGACATCACCTGTCTTAAGAAGACTTTCCCTTAAAACACGAATAACATTGTATCCCAGTTCTTTTTTATACTTATCAAAAATATCAAAGTTAAAATACACATCACCTTTAAGTACGGAAATTATTTTATCCGCAATAACATCAATGCTTTTGTCTTTTTGTAGGGACAGGGATTTTAACCATATTTCGACAGCACCATTATAATAGTCCATCCATGATCCATCTGATGTATCAGCAATTTCGCTGACTTTATCAAATGAGAGCAGTAAATCATGGCAAAACGCCTCGGTTTTTTCAGGCAGCGTTGATACCGTCTTTTCAAGTGGAAATATGACATTCCTGTATAGCCCCTCAAAAAAAATCGCTGCTTCATAATAATCATAAAAGCGTTTTGTTTTAATTACCCTTTTGTATTCAGCCTCAGCCTTTTTCAGTGATTCTTCTGGAGTTAACAGATATTTATTAATAAGAAAGGATTTTGCCTGACCATTATCCTCTGCAATATCACAAATTATTTGCATGAGTTGATCGGCAGGTATTTCTTTGAGTAAAGCAAGTTGTTTCTTGTTCAGTTTAGCCATCATCACATCCTGATAATGTTTGGTAGACGCAGAAAAGCTAATTGTACTAACACGAGGACAGAACATTCAATAAAAGCATTAACATAATGATTTAAAAAGAAATCTGTAGCACGCTGTTCATTGATGAAATGCACTATTTACCGTAAAATATCCCCCATCACACAGTAACCTGATACAGATACGTGGAATGGTCAATGAACAAACTTTCGCCTGAAATGCCCGAACTGCAATCAATGAATATCACTGCTGATAACATCACCAAGCTTAAATCATTGTTTCCTGAAGCTTTTAATGAAGGCAGTGTTGATTTTGAGGTTTTAAAGCAGCTTTTGGGTGAGAATGTAGACGACAAAGAAGAACGCTATGGCCTGAACTGGCATGGTAAGCGTCAGGCTCGTCAGCTTGCGCTTACCCCTTCTCGTGGCACCTTACGCCCATGTAAAGATGAAAGTGTTGATTGGGATAACACCAAAAATCTCATGATCGAAGGTGATAACCTTGAAGTGTTAAAACTTCTTCAAAAAAGTTATGCCGGAAAAGTTAAGCTTATTTATATCGATCCTCCTTACAACACCGGGAAAGATTTTGTTTATTCTGATAACTTCCAAGATAACATGAAAAATTATCTTGAAATGACAGGACAAACAGAAGATGGGGTACGAATCACCACAAACGCAGAAACCAGTGGGCGTTATCACACAGACTGGTTGAATATGATCTACCCACGTTTAAAAGTCGCTCACAACTTACTCATCAAAGATGGTGTAATATTTATATCCATAGATGATTCAGAGTTATACAACTTGAAGGAAGTATGTGATGAAATATTTGGAAGTGAAAATTTCATTGCAACATTAATTTGGGAAAAAGGACGTAAAAATGATGCTAAACTTATTTCCGTAGGGCATGAATACATACTAACTTATGCCAAAAACAAATCATATCTACTTGAAAAAGAAGTAAGATGGCGCGAAGCTAAACCCGGAGCACAAGAAATTCTTGACGAGTACTTAAAGCTTAGAAAAAAATATGGTAACGATAATAAGGCTGTTGAGAGTGGAATCCGTAATTTTTACGAAAGCCTTCCGTCGAACCATCCATCGAAAAACATGTGCGCTATAATAAAGTTGATGACCGCGGGGTGTGGCGTGATGACAATATGTCTTGGCCCGGCGGTGATGGTCCGAAGTATGATCTAATCCATCCTAAAACAGGGTTACCTTGTGCTATCCCTGAAGGTGGTTGGCGTTATAGTACACTCGATAAAATGCTTGAAATGATAAAACTCGGAAAAGTTGTTTTTCGTGATGATCATTCTGAACCTCCGATCAGAAAAACTTATCTTGTAGAAGTTGATGAACTACTAGAAGATGATGAAAATGACTCTGATGAGCAAAACGATGATTTGCCTATTCAGGTAGCTGGAAGCTACTTCTATCGAAGTGCATTGCAAGCAACCAAGGAACTAAGTTCTTTATTTGGAAGTAAGGTTTTTAATAACCCAAAAGATAAAGAAACACTTATTAGATGGTTTTCGTATGTCAATGTAAAATCAGACGACATAATTCTAGATTTTTTTGCGGGTTCTGGAAGTACAGGACATGCTGTATATGATTTGAATGTTAAAGAAGATAAGAATATTCGTTTCATTCTCGTTCAATTACCAGAGACTATTGACCCTAAATCAAAAGGTGTAAAACCAGCTATTGCATTTTTAAATGGTCTTAATAAACCAACAAAGATAAGTGAAATAACCAAAGAGCGCCTACGCCGTGCAGGTAAAAAGGTTAGTGAAGATAATCCAGAATGGAATGGTGATGTCGGTTTTCGTGTGTTTAAACTTGATACATCTAATATTCGTCCGTGGGAAGCCTCCGCCGAAACACTTTCACAACAGCTTGATGCTTATGTAAGCCCAATCCTTGAAGGTCGTAGTGAAGAAGACTTGCTGACTGAACTGATGCTTAAGCGTGGTATTGACCTGAGCGTAAACGTTGAAACCCGGCAATTTGATGGGTTGACCGTTTCTTGTGTTGACGGTGGCAAATTGTTTACCTGCTTTACCAGTCAAATCCCTGCATCTTCAGTCGAAGAACTGACCAAGGGGATCCTTGACTGGCATAAAAGCTTGAAGGCTGGCAAAGATACGGTCTGCTATTTCCTTGATGACGCATTTGAAAATAACGTTGCTAAAACAAATCTTTGCGCCATTCTGGAACAACATGGCCTGACAAACTTGCACAGCCTGTAAGGGAATGAGATGAAACTACATTTTGAATCAGACCTTACCTATCAGCAAAACGCCATAACTTCGGTCTGTGATTTGTTTGTGGGACAGGAGAAGTGGGAGAGCGAAATGACTGTGCTGGCACCAGCTCAGGGCGTTCTCTCATTTGAAGGTTCAACGGGTTCAATGCCTGTTAACCCACAAATACCCGAAGATGATGTTCTGCTGAAAAACCTGAACAATGTTCAGTTAAAAAACCAGCTTCCACCTTCACCTGTGCTCGACAGCCATGATTTTACTGTCGAAATGGAAACAGGGACAGGTAAAACGTATGTTTATCTTCGCACCATGCTGGAGCTGAATAAACGCTATGGCATGAGTAAATTTATTATTGTTGTTCCTTCAGTTGCTATCAAGGAAGGCGTTTATAAAACACTACAAATAACTGAAGAACATTTTAAAAGCCTTTATGCGGGAACTCCGTACGAATACTACCTGTATGATTCAGCAAAACCTGCGGATGTGCGAAATTTTGCAACCAGCTCTGTTATGCAGATCATGGTAATGACTGTGGGTGCGATTAACAAAAAAGATGTTAACAAGCTCTATCAGTCCAGTGAAAAAACAACTGTGGACGATCTGGATAAGCCCATTGATTTAATCCGTGCTACACGTCCAATTATCATTGTCGATGAACCGCAAAGTGTTGATGGTGGCTTGAACGGTGCGGGTAAAACCGCACTTGATGCTATGCACCCCATGTTCACCTTACGCTATTCAGCAACACATGTTCATAAACATCATATGGTGTACCGCCTTGATGCCATTGATGCTTACAATCAGAAACTGGTGAAACAAATCGAAGTTGCCGGGCTTGAAGTCCAGAATGCAAGCAATAGCCCCTATGTAAAACTGGTCAGTATTAACAGTAAGAAGAATAGCATTAGCGCGACTGTTATTGTTGATATAGCCGATAAAAAAGGGAATGTAACTCGTTCTGAAATTACCGTGCATGACGGTATGACACTTGATGACGAAACGGGGCGTGATATTTATCAGGGATACAGGATAAGTGAGATCCGCACGGGCAAAGAAGGCTATCTGACACTGGAGACGCCTTCTAATACCTACTATATGCAAGTGGGTGATGTCGTGGGTGATATTGACCCGATGCTCATCCAGCGTCATATGATTAGGCGTACAATTCGTGAACATCTTGATAAAGAACTTCGCCTGAATTCCCAGCAAATCAAGGTTCTCACCCTGTTCTTCATTGATAAGGTTGATTTCTATCGCCAGACTAATGAAGAAGGACTTCGTGAACCGGGTGAATATGCTCGTATCTTTGAAGAAGAATATCTAAAAGCGATCAAAAGCCCCGCATATAAAGATTTGCTCCCTTCTCATCCAGAACATGCTAAAGACGTTCATGATGGTTATTTCTCCATTGATAAAAAAGGTGGATGGGCTGAAACAACCGAAAGCAATAATGCAGGCCGCGAAAATGCGGAACGCGGTTATAACCTCATCATGAAAAATAAAGAGAAGCTTTTGAGTTTCTCGAATCCAGTGAGGTTTATTTTTTCACACTCTGCTTTGAAAGAAGGCTGGGATAACCCCAATGTATTCCAGATCTGTAGCCTTCGAGAGATGGGAAGTGAACGAGAACGTCGTCAAACATTAGGGCGTGGTCTTCGCCTGTGTGTTAACCAAGAGGGTGAACGTGTTCGTGATGACAGCATTAACATTCTGACTGTAATTGCCAGTGAAAATTATGAAGCCTATGCTGAACGACTACAGAGTGAAATTGAGAACGAAACAGGCATCCGTTTTGGTATCATCGAAAAAGATGCGTTTGCACATCTGATCGCCTCTGATTACCCGCAAGGTGTAGGTATCGCAGGTTCACATGAGATTTGGGCTGAACTCCAGACTGAAGGTTATCTGGAAAAGTCGGGAAAAATAACTAAAGCACTGAAAGAAGCCCTTTTCAAAAACACTTTTGCTGTTGGCGAGAAGTACGCCTTACTACAGGAACAAATTGAAACTATCCTACGTAAATCAGCAGGGCGACTCAATATAAACAATGCTGATGAGCGTAAAACAATCAAATACCGGAAAGAAGTCTTAAACAGCCCGGAATTCGAAGCGTTATGGCAGCGCATTTGTCAAAAAACGCTGTACCGTCTGGCATTTGATGAAGATGAATTGATTAAATCCTGTACGAAATCACTTTCTGAAATGCAGCCTGTAGCGAAAGCAATGGTCAGTTTCAGCAAAGCAACAATCAAACAAAGTCAGTCAGGTCTTGATGTTAAGGCGAAGACTAATGGTACGACAAGCTCTGTTATTGATGTTGCAGAGCAGCCACTACCAGATATTCTTGGTGTTCTACAGGAAAAAACCGGACTGACAAGACGCAGTTTATGCACCATCCTGAAAGAGAGTGGAAGACTCGCTGATTTTGCTAAAAATCCACAGCAGTTTATCAGTGAAGCTATAGGCCGAATCAACTACTGCAAACGCCTGTCAATTGTTGATGGTATTAAATATTATCCACTAAAAGGCGAGGTGTATGCGCAAAGTCTCTTTATGGATAAAGAGCTAACAGGATATGCCCGTAATCTTTTTGAAACCTCGTCTAAGTCAGTTTACGAATACGTTCCTAAAGATTCTGAAGTCGAAAGCCGTTTCGCTCAGGAACTCGAAGAACAGGATGAAGTTAAGCTTTATGTGAAGCTGCCGGGATGGTTTAAAATCCCGACACCATTAGGGACTTATAATCCTGACTGGGCCTTAGTCATTGAGGACAATGGTGAAGACCATATTTACTTTGTTGTTGAGACAAAAAGTAAACACGTTGGTCTTGGTAATGAAGAAGATGCGAAAATAACTTGTGGTAATGCTCATTTTATCTCACTCAAAGATCAGATGAATAATCCTGCTAGATACATGCGCTCTACCAATCTAAATGAGGTTGTGAGCAGCATATAAAAGAAGGGGGCCAAGCGGCCCTTTCTTTTTATTTTTTGAATTAAACCAACTCGATTTCCGTGCCCTTACCCCCAGATAGTGGTGAGTGATTATTTCATGCTCAGGTCGAGACCTGTTATCAAAACTCTTTCAATTATAGTAAGTAAGAGTTAATCTCTTAATTTACAATTCTTATTGCAAAACATCTAACATTGTCCACTGAACAATTATTCCCGTCCTCAGTACAAGCATCAGACCCACTTGCGACCCAACCTTGTGCTGCCATTCCATTACTATTAATGTTGGATTGACAAATATCTCCATAATTACTACCACTAGAAACTAAAAATTGAGTTCTCTCAATTCTTGCAGAACTACTTTTCCACACACCATTAACACAAGATAAAATAGCCCCTTCTGGCGTTCTTCCCTGTAATCCATTAGGTGAACACGTAGCCCCAACCGTAGCCTGACCATTAAGCTGTATAAATTCTCCCACCGTAGCGCGTCCGGTGGATTCTAATGTAGCACCTTTGACATTTTCAGTGGCAGTTATATTACCACTTGCTGTAAGATCCCCCCTGAACTAATCGCACCATTTACCCTAAAAACTACCGTTGATTTTCTATCAGCGACTGGAACTTTAGGAGAATGTATCGTTAATCGTTTTGGAGACTGGAGATTTATTTCATAATCATCGCCAATTGCATCGCCACCCATTCCAATAACGTCACCATAACCATTTTTAGCATAAACCCAATTTCCTGCTGAAATATTACCTCCAGCATCAATTTTTCCAGTAGCTTTAATGTTTCTTGCTTGTAGGTCGCCTGTCGTCGTAATGTTGCCAGTGGCATTGAGCGCATCGACATTGTTGATATTATGCCCATCTAAGTTTAAATCGCCAGTCATTGGCAATGTTCCATCACGTCTTAAATATACAGAATATAACGCACTATTAAAACCAACTCTAAATGCTAACTGTCCAGTGGATGTGATATTATTAAAATTAGCAGACGTTTCTGTCCATTGACCGCTATAACCGTAAGCAATAGATGTTGTTTTAGTCATACCGCTATCTATACCAGCGGTTTGCATGGCATTCCCTAATAAATCATAACGTGTTTTACCGCCTTCAATCCATGCCGTCGATGTCGTTATAAGACCATTAATAACAAAGTTAGGTGAAGTTCCATCTCGTTTTAATATGATTTTATACGAGGATTTATTAGCATTAGTGCCTGTGTAGGTTGAAGGTAGCAAACCTTCGTTAATCAATGTCTGGTAAGTAATTTCACATACTGAACCTGAACAGGTTCTTGGACCCGGATCGGTTCCTGTTCCGGCAGCATTGGATAAGGTTGACAACTTATCATAACGGATATTTATATAGCCATTGACTGCTTCACCGATCTGTTTCATTTGTTGACCGACAGCAGAAGCCAATATACTCTCCTGTTCATTTTTCATATCCTGAAACTTCATAAAAGCCACCATCGTCCCAACACCTAAAACAAGAGTTAATTCTAGTAAAGAGAATCCTTTTTTAATTTTCATTTTCATCGCCATTTTTATATTCACGTATAAATCAATTATCAAATAACAAACAAAAATCAAGATGGAAGAAGAACTATATATAGAAGAATAAAAACCAATAGATGATTAAAAAGGCCCCTTTAAATAAGGAGCCAAAAAAATAATTTATTAAAACATTGTTGTTAAATAGAAGTGAAGATCAATGTATTATCATTTCCACCATTTTGACACTGTGTAGCCGTTCCTGCGACATCCAGCACACCGCCAGCAGGTTTAACATTACCGACCGTGCCTACTCCTGCCGTATAGAAATTGCCTGCCGCTGCTGTAATAATTTTTGTACATTCTGCTGCAGGGACATTCTTATATGTTATGGTGAATGATGACCCTTGCGCTGATGAAGGACCTGTATTTGCTGATTCAACGACAACGTCACCCTTAAAGGCATTAATAGGTGTTGCTGAAGAACCAGAACCACTTAACATGTTATCTGGGAATATTTTCGCCTGAACAGCAACAGTATTTGTCAATCCGGTAAAACTGGATGCTGAAGTATAAAGCGCCTTAACACCCGCTTGGATTGTTGCTATGTTATTACTTTCAGCCTGTGCACGTTGAGAAGCTTGTACTTTTGGATAAACGATAAAAGCAGCTACTACTAATGCTGCGATAATACCAAGAACAAGTAATAGTTCTAAAAGTGAGAAACCTTTTTTACTTTTTCTTTTTTTAATTAACACTGTATTTTTCATTTCTTTTATATCTCCATTGTTTAATAAAATGATATAAAGAAAATAATAAATTTAAAAATAAACGCAACCACTTAAACAATATTATATACAAAGTAGCCGATAAGCGGATTACTTAACAGAAAATAAAAAGACCGCGAGTGAACACGGCCTCTTTATCGGGAGGATACCCCCATGACTTTATTAAATACCACCACAGCTTACAAGATTTGAATATGGAGTTATTCATCTGTGATGATAAAAATAAAATACAATTAATATAAAATAATGTCAAATTTAATTCAATGAAAGTTGAATACATATAACATTTTATATTTATACAATGACTTCTATATTCCATTAAGTTTTTCGGCCTTTCATACTAGCCAGAAATAACATTCCGCTTCTTTTAAATCTTTCTTTATCATCTGGATGTAGGTGAGGTATCTCTAGTAGCATACCTAAAACAAGATCCTTATCTACCGTAAAAATATCACAATCAAGAACCTTGGCAACTTCCGCACCTAAAATTATTTTCTGGCGTGTTTCTATCTGTTTAGACTCTTTCTTAGACTTATGTTGTAAACGATTTAAACGCATCTGAGCAGATGCTAATTGCTGTTCCAGTGTCTTTTTGATTCGTGGTTTCTTTCTGGTTTGTTCTTTATCTGAAATATCACTCATTTTCTATCCTCCTATAGTTCCATGATACATATATATTTCTTATATATATGTTAGTCAATGAGGATATTTGAAAAATTGGATTATTATTTCTTTTTATACGATGGGAACTTTTCTTTTAAAATGTTAAAGCAGTTGATAACATTTTCATGCTCTACTGAAAAATGATCTACACTCCTTTTCAGAAGATCATTGGCAATATCAACGATAAATTGACTTTGTTCACTATGATTATAGACAGTAAATACATCAGCTATCCAGTGGTAGCAGCAAAGCGTCAACAAGATACAATAGTCCTGATACTCTTTAATGCCTGATAAAAAAGTATATCCGTTATAATCTACTTGCCTTGTTCTTCTATAGTATTGTCTAAGCGTGGGTTTCATTATTATTAAATTGTTTTTAACTATATCATAGTGAATGTCATCCTGAACGTAGCCGTTTTTAAGAAAGAAGTTATTGCTATGAACATATAAAGCATAGGCAATTGTTTCAGTAGAGATTCCATATTTCTCGCATAGAGCCGTTGAGACAACAGGATTGTTTTCTATATGTCTTATAAACTCACTTTCCTTCAAGTTTTTTGTTTTGGTTTTCTTCATATATTTCTCACCATTATTATATCCGATTAACGACGGAAGGTTTCTGGTCTTTTCCACTCAAACACTTCAGAATGTTTTTCTTTAGGTCTTACACTTTTAATCTGATTGGCTTTACGCTGAGAACGAATTTGCTCACGCGCCACACCCAACACTTTTCTTCGTTCTTCATCAGTCAACCTCGACTCTTTTACTTTCGTGGCTTCTGATACTGCATCATTTAAAAAATTTCTTTCTGAGAATGAAACTTTTCTCAATCGACCATAGTTGTCTATATTTCTAACTCTTGGTTTTCTTTCTTTTTTTACTTTAATATCATCAGAAACATCCACTTCACTTACTATTTTTTGTTCTGGTACAACATTGTCTTTATTGTTTTTAATCCTATTTGCTTCTCTTAGAGCACGAACAATATCACGAGACTTGAACATAACTTCACGTCTTTCTTTTGGCTTTAATTTTTTACCTTTTGCTATTGTTGCCTCATTCAGCATATTATCAAAAATTGATTTTTCATATTCAGTAAGGATTTTTATCCATCCTTTTCTTTGCTTCGTCTTTTTCTCAATTTTATTTTCCACTTTTTTATCCTTTTTATTTATATTTATTACTTAATACAATTAAAAACCAAAAAACTCAAATTGATCCATGCACTATATTTAGTTTATAAGCCTACTTACCTTTCGTTAGTGCCTTGATGAAATGGCACCTACCTACTGATATTTTTAAAATTATTTTTGTACTAGTAGTACTAGAATTTTATTAGATTAGGTTCTGGGGTTTTAGATGGCGACTTTCAGTCGTAGTAGTTTTCCGTCAGGAAAACTTAGTTTTTCTTGGAGCATTCCCCCCCCTCCCCCCGCGCGAAAAATGGAAATCGCTAAAGAAGATAGAGAAAAGAAAAAGAATGCTCATTGCGCTTTGATTACTCAAAAAGTATTCAAACCGTTTCCAGTCTGATACTCCCCCCCACGACCCGCGCAAACCTTACCATGATCCTTTAAGCACTTCTCGTTTTACTAAAGAAGCTATAATGCTTTATAAATTTTAGGTAAGGCGATTCAGGCTGACAACATCGCTCCCGGTTAACCGTTGTCGCAATAACTATAAGATTCACCATCACTTGAGGGACCTTCGTATTCTTATACCTGATACAGCAGGTTTTAATGTTATTGCTTTCGAGAACTAAAATGTTTTTGGAAATGGTATTTGAAAGGCTTGTAAAAAAGTTGCGATTTAGATTTGACAAATATGAAAAGATTATTTAATACTTTATTATATTTGTAATCACGTTGTCTCTTAACTGATTACAAGGCTTCAAAAGTCGGCAAAACTTTTTTAGTCCTTAAAAAGTCAACTTTGATAAGTTGGCTTTTTTTGTATCTTTATTTTATTTACAACACAATATTTTACTTGTCAAATAAAACAACCTAACTTTATTAAAAAATAAAAAAGACCAGATAAACATATAGTCTTTTTCTCTCTGTTATATTTCACCATACTACTTTAAAACGTTCTGTATGCGATTTTAAGAGGATATTTTTATAGCTTTAGTATTTATATCATTTTTATTCATGTGCTTCCCATAAATGATCTACGCTTGAAATATACTCATCCACCGATTTATTATAAACAACATCGTCTCTGCAAATTAGAGACGTTAAAAAATTATCAGCCCTACCTTCCTCAAGGTATACAAACGATATTAAATAGTAGAAACTTCTGTGTTCTTTACCAATATCATCAAATGAAAAACCATTTAACGTTGACATATAATAGAAGTATCTTGCTAAAACTTCAAACTTAAAATCTTTTGACATGTTTTTTAAAAGTCTTTCAGACATTATTAACCCCTCCATGAAATGGACCTGTATTTCATGTGTTTTATTATTTTTATTCATAAGTATCCTTTTCACATGTAATAACCTGACTGAATCCCCGATAAAACTCCATTCAGGAACACCAATCTATCTTCAAGCGTAGTTTTATAATCATCAAGATCATTCAAATCTTCTTCAAAATTGAAACAAACATCATAGTTCACCATTGATCATAACTCTTCTTCGATATCTTCTATTTCATCCTCGATTGTTTTTATATCTACCATTTGAAACCATCCTTATCTGTTTTTAAGGAGTTAATACAACATTAAACACACCACGTCAAAATTAACATTGAAAATAAATCACTGTATTTTTATTTGATTTTTATCATTTAATAAGCAATAAATTAAATCTAGAAATTAAAGAGGTTGTGAATGAAAGAGAAGATCATAAAAATATCATGGGGTAAAACCTTAGATGGGAAAGTTATCAATGTGAATGATGCTATAAGAGATAAAGATTATTATTGCCCGTGCTGTGATGAAAAGTTAACATTGAGAACAGGAAATATAAAAAGAAAACACTTTTCACACAGGAATGATTCTAAATGCGATCCAGAATCTGTCTATCATAAACTGGCTAAGTTTCTTATTTGTTATGCTATTGATGAAAACTCAAAAGGTCTTAAAAAAATAGAAGTTGTTAGTAAATGTCATGGTTGCAAGAAAGATCATAAAAAAATAATAAAGCCTTGTATTTTCTCAAATGCTAAAGAAGAGGTTCCTATCGATAAATATCGTTGCGATATTGTCGCTTACCTGAATAATGGTAATAAAGTAGCAATTGAGATTTTCCATACTCATGAAATAGATGAGAAAAAAAAGGAAAACCTATCAATACCGTGGATTGAGTTAAAATCTGAAACAGTAATTGAAGATCCTTTTTTGTGGATTTGTGATGACTTTAAATTTAAATTAAGTTTTTGTAGTGATTGCATAAAACACTTCAAAAAAATCATTTCTGTATGTGATAAGTACAAAATAGACAGAAAACTCTATACACCATTGAACATACCTAATGATGAGAAATACAATTATATTGCCGACTTAATTACATGTTATCGTTGTAAAGCTATCACGCCAGTATTCTTTCATAATAATGGAACCGAATATGATGCCCCACATACATTAAAATTTATCAAGACACCTAAAGTTCCAAAAGGCTATTTCACTAATACTTGCGCTAAATGTGGTACAATATTAGGCATGAAATATGTATTTGGGGAAGCATCACACATAAATAAACTTCAAGATTTCGAAATTTTTAGAGACATAGAATTAGAGTCCTTATTCTACGAGAAACAACAGTGGTTTGGAAATATAAGTTCTAAGCAAAAAGAGTTAAACCTGATAAGATGTAAATTAATGGAGAATTGAAAAGTTACTGTACTACCACGTTCAGGCAGCACTTTGTGATTATTTACGATAATCACTGGCTGATAACAGGCTCGTCCTGTTATAGATTGGATTTATCCAAAAATGGTGTTTACAAGAATCTGCACAAAAATGCAACACCACCTGCAAGTAATTACACAACACATATGTATGCAAACACTAACCTTAAACGTCTAACACTCATCGCGTTACTTATTTTATCTCATTCATGATTTTAAAATCACTTCTTAATTCCTGACAAGAATTTCACACATTAATCTATTCTAAATTATCTTTTATCATGTTTTTATAAAATTTATCTTTCCCGCCTACGGCGGGAGACTAATTTAACTACTTTTGCCCTTACGGGCGCTATCTAAAACCCAAACATTCAATATTATTACTCTACCTCAACCGTTTATCCGATTCTAGCCCTGTTAATTTCACAGTCTGTAAAACTAGAGTTATTATTTAACTATAGAAAAACTTAAAACATTGTCGTTATTTTTAGCTCCTTTAGGAGATATAAAAATAAAGCAATGCCCACCTATACACTGCTACGCAGTGTGTGGGGTCTACCGACGGTTGCCTGCCGCAGGCTAACACCGTTTCCTTCGGAAACAAGGTCAACGTCAACACCAGAGTTTTTCTTGCGAAAAACTAAAACCAGCATAGTCGCATTGGAGAGTTATATTTTGGTTTGATATTTAAATTTATATTGAGGTTGTTTTTATTGTATGGCTATTTTTCATCTTGATTTTAAAATTGTGAAACGTTCAGAAGGCAGGTCTTCCGTTGCGAAGGCTGCCTATCATGCTCGTACACGTATAACAGATGAAAGAACAGGTGATACGTATGATTACAGTCGCCGTACTGATTTATATGGGCATTTCATATTAGCTCCAGTTAATGCACCGGAACATATCATAAAAGACTCTACAGCATTGTGGAATGAAGTTGAACGGGTCGAGCGTCAGCAAAATGGTCAAACATCTCGTTATTTCGATGTTGCTATTCCCACCGAGTTAAACAATGACGACAAGAAAAAACTTGTCCTTGAGTATTGTCAGAAAAATTTCGTTGATAAAGGCATGATTGCCGATATCGCTTTTCATGATCTTGATAGCGATAACCCACACGCTCACGTTATGTTGACATTAAAAACCATAGGCCCTGAAGGTTTTGGTAAAAAAGAAAGAAGCTGGAATGACAGAAAAATGTCTGTCCTTTGGCGTGAATCATGGGCATCTATGGCTAACAGCTACCTTGCTGCTGCTGGTTCGTCAGAACGTATTGATCATCGTTCCCTTCAGGCCCAGCATGAAGAGGCATTAGAAAAAGCGGCGGTTGCTCTGGATAATGAAGAAAAAGCACTATGGCTTGCTAAAGCCGCAGAAACAAACCGCCCTGCAATGAAACGTATCCACAGTGCCAAATGGCGTAGTAAGGCTGCTCAGGAGCAAAGGGCCGCAGAACAGGCTGTTCGTGATGCAGCTAAACAGGAAGCTGTTGAAGTCTATAAGACATTCAGTGAACTTGACCTTGAAATTGTTCTTGATGTCAGAAGCTTTACGATTACACATCTTGCTGAACCAGAAGAGGTCATTCTTCTCGACTCCCCAAAAGCAGAAAAACAACAACCGGCTCTTGGAGCACCTGAACCATACAGAAGGCCAGTCGTAAAATCTTACCGCGATCCAAACAAATCCAGTAAGGTTGGTATGGCTGAAGAAGAAACTCCTGTTCTAATTGCTCCTGAGCCAAAAAAATCCACTAAACTGAAAATCCCTTATTCTCAACATACCAGAGCGAGTAAACGCGCTCCTGTTAAAAGTAAGAGGAAGCAGGTTAAATCCCATCATCGTGGCATATTTAGGCGTTTAACCACCTATATCGTCGATTTTTTCAAAGAGAAATTTATCTGGGCCAAGAAGGAACCTGTCCCTATTCCCGTTGATGCTGAACACGATAAGTGTATTGCTGAAAACTATGTCTTTGATGAAGTGCTGGGTGTCTATATTCCACGCTCTACACATGAAAGACGAGTCAGATTTAACAGTGATGACTACAGGCCAACACCTGATGAGGTCAGACGTTTTCCACGTCGTCCGGTTAGCCCAAAACAGTCTGATAGGAAACTAGACTATATACCAACACTAGTAGCAGACAGAAAAAAGCCAATACCTAAATTGAAACCACCGGGTTATTATAACGATTAAACATACAAAATGATCAGCAAAACTCAACAATAACACAAATTATAAATTATTTTATTTAGATGAAGGTATTAGTCTGCCCCCATCGAATTCATCTATGTAAGATGAAGGATGACAATCAATGACATCTATTTTAAAACCATTTATTCAGCCATTATTTATTCGTGCATTAGCTAAATCACAGAGGTATTTGTTTTTATATCCCCCATGTTCCAAGTACATATATGCAGGGCAATTCCTACATGCAGCGTTTAAAACACATTGACCACACTTACTATCATAATATATTTTATGGAAATGTTCACTGATAGAGTTTAGCTCTGCCCATACATCATTAATGTTTCCGTCAATAATATTATATTGCTTCTTTCTGTATACAGCACAAATAGATGCGCGACCAAACTGATCAACAAACAAACTCGAATAACCCCCTGAGCATTTCTTAAAATAGTCTAAATTATCCATTGGTATATTACCATCTTTAATTTTCCGTTCCATTGCAAGATCATTTTCAATCTTAACAATTTCATTCGGTTCCAACCTCTCTTCTAAATTATTTTGATAGTTTAATGATGGAATAAGGTATGTGTTTATCTCAATTTTGTTTTCCGAAAAGAAAGCTAGATCTGATGAAGATACAGATATTGATTTACATAGGGTTAAACCTTTGTATATTGTAATGCCTAACTGTTCTAATCTGGATATATTCGACATTATCCTATGAAGGCTGGCTCTTTTATTTTTAGAAAAGCTACGAAGCTCTCTATTATCTTTGCCATATATAGAGACAGAAACAGAACTTGGTGGGTATTTTCCGAATAGTTCAAAATGTTTTTCAGTCATTAAACTCGCATTAGTAAAGAGTGAAATATCGATTCCCTGCTGATGAATGAATGTATATAATGAAATGAAGTCTTTATAAAGAAGAGGCTCACCTCCAGTAATAATTAATTTCCTGCATCCTTTTAGCATTAATTTAGTTATCACGTTTTTCCATTCGTTCACATTTAATCCTAATGAGGTTTTATTATCAAGATAACAATGCGGACATTTAAAATTACATGATGTTATAATTTCAATGGTAGCAGATGTTAAATCTTTCATTATACCTCCGTAAACGCAGAAATTCTGCGTTGTGCTAACTCGCACATAAAATCTATCGGTTCTGATGAATTTCCATGTTCCAAATTGGCATATGCCGCACACCATCTGCAAATGGATTTTTGATCACATGTAGAGCATTTGCTATTGATATAATAACTTTGCATTTTATTATGTGAATCTTTCAAGTATTTCCTTATGGTTTTCTCATCATTACTCAAAAAACTAATTTTATCTTCCACATATAAAGAACATATAGATGCATATCCTCCAGCATCTATTGAAAGGCTATTAATGCCACCACCACATTTAATACATGCTTGTGAAGTCATATTAGATATTGATTTCCTCCAGAAACTTACAGTTTCTGGATTACTATGCTCAAAGTTAATAATATCATCAATACTAGCTCTTTGAGATAGTTTACCTCTCATTAAATCTTTTTGTGGGAAAATTATGGCATCATACATAATTTCTTTTTTATAAACTCTAGCAATATCATCAAACTTTCCTTCCAAAGCTGCTGGTATGGTTTCTTTTCCTATAATTGCTTTCAACATGAAATCAATATTATTAGAATATAAAAACTTTATATTTTCGATCACTCTTTTAAAAGCACTTTTATTTATAGTGAACTTTGCGTATTCGTCAGCACCAGTACCATATAACGTAATCATGATAACTTTGGGTGGGTATTTGATAAGAATTTTTTTAGTCACATCCGTTATGTAAGATAAATTTGACATAATCGAGATGATAAATCCTTTATTTTTTGCATATGTATATATCTCATCAAATCTTTTATATAAAAAAGCCTCACCACCAGTAAATGTAAGGTACAAAACTCCCATGCTGTATAATTTATCGATACATGCAATAACATCATTATAATCCATATGAACTTTTTTCGTTGGACAATAACAATGGAGACATTTAAAATTACAATGCTGAGTTAACTCAATACTGGCGGTTATTAAATGTTCTCTTTGAAATGCTTTTTCTTTCAAGGAGTCATGATTCATTTAGCTTACCATATATTTTATCTAATACGTTTTGGATTTGAATGTCATCAAATCCATATTTCTTTTCCAACTTATTGTTTTTTATTTCAGTTGAATACATTAAAACATCAAATACTAGTTCGTTAACATTATAGCACTTATTATTAGATTGATTGATGACAATATATTCATCCATTATTTTTCTTGGTATATATATGCTTTTCATCTTAATTTATAACTATCCAATATAATATAAGAGCAATAACCACATTGCTCTTATTTGAGTTATTTTATTTTAACATTGGTTATACCCATCATCTGGGCTAGGCCCCCAACATCCAAGAGTCTTTCTTTTGGATACAGGATCAATATCCTTTACTTCCTCAAACTCACAGATATCAATCTCGTAGTTGTCTACAGTTTGTTGCTCGTTAACATTCATCTTACTTCCTCTCTACATGATACATTCTTTAAATATATATCTCTTGCATGAGAACACATTGACATTAATCAAAAAACAATGATTCTAGAGGAAGTAGACACACTTACTATAAAAAATTCAATTCAGCCAATGACAAAATAAACACAATCTCATGACGCACATCACAAAAATAAACTTAAGCTCTATGTAAAAATGCCGTATAAAATAACTACACAACTTTTTCAAAACACATTAAATAGAAATTAACAAATCATACTTAGTAATAAATTTTCATCCATTTTAAACAATATAATAGAAAAGCTCTCCCCGTGCCATTTACCGACCTTAGGTCGGTTTTTTCCTTCTCATAATGCTAAAGTTGAGCATCGCACATACTTTTTTTTCTGAATCAGGATAGACAGGCCGAAGGTCAATAATATAACCACGAAAGCATACCAGCCGGGGAATGCTCCATCTAAAACCTCAAACAAGGCATCCGGAAGCGCCCCTTACAGTGAAAGAAAGCATAAGACCACTCCACGTCAGGGTAATATCTTTAAACGTTTTACAGCTCTTATGGTTTATTTTATCAGATATAAATTCATATAGCCCAAATGAAATTAAAAAGAGCTATGATAAAACATAGCTCTTTTCACTTTAACTTCTACATCCTTCTCCTGAACACAACATTATCAGAGAAGATCGCCTTACCTGCGACAAACCCAACAGCCGCAATTATCGGTAGGCTGATAGTAGCTCCCGCCATACCTGTAGACATTCCGATCAGAATAGACAGGCCGAAGGTCAATACTATAACAATGAAAGCATACCAGCCGGGGAAGGTTCCATACAGAACCGTCGCCATGCAGCCAGTACAAACATGCACACCGCGCTGGCTCTCTTTCAGGCAAAACGGACACTGGATTGTATTGTTTTCCATGATAGACCCCTTAGAGCGCTTTCCAGCCATTGCTTGTTTTAACTAAATTAATTGCGCCATCTTCAGGTTCATTCATACCCTTGACGTTTGCGAATGCTTTTTTATCCACCCATGAAGGAACATCCGCCAACTTCCATGTATAACTAACATGAACAACCTGCTGATTACCGTTGCCCGGCTCAGTCCATTCCTTCACTTCATCAACTTCACGATGACCAATACACGCACCTTCTGCCCGGTTCCAAAACTCAACATTTTGCCCTTTGTCTGTTACTTCCAGAACATCGACACTGCTAAAGCCATTTGCCTGTTGTGAAACAGTGAGCAACCCTTGTTCAGCAAGTCCTTTAAGGATTTCATCACTAACATTGTATCCTGCAGAACGGTAGCCATGATTAACCTTTATAGGAAAACCTTTATTGAATGCAAAGTCATTGTTCTGCAGTGAGTAGCACAGCTTTGATTGTGAAATTTTCGCGTTGATCGCTTTCTCAAAATCGCCTTTTTCACCGCAGCCTGATAGCAACACAGCAAGGCCAGCAATGGCTAAAAATTGACGCATGGTTCTCATCCCTTTTAATGATTGATAGTGCCGTTTCTCAGAACAACCAGACGAACTGGCATATCGGCATTGTTTACTGTGGCAAATCCACGAACTTCGAAATTGTTTACCGTTCCAGTAACGCTGACTTTCTGGCCTTTCTTGTAAGTAAGAACGGCATCATCAATACCAGAGTAGTAATCCAGCCAAACCATACCGCCGCAGTAGCTTGTATCGGCAGTTTTAAAGAGCAGGTAATAGTGGGGGGCTGATTTGGGCATACCCGTCATCATATCGCTTGCACTTCTGCCCTTAGTAACTTCCAGAACTGTGGCATTGCTGATAGAGATCCTTTTGCCTGTCCATTTCTTTTCTGCTGCCATTGCGTTTTCTTCATAGTCTTTGCAGACAGCACCCAGACCTGATACTGGTGATGCTGGACCAAGATTTTGAGTGGCGGTACTTCCATTCAGCGCTTTACCTACTGAAGACAAAGAAGAGCTGATTGCCCCATTGACTTTACTCACGCCATCGTTGAGTTGCTGGCATCCTGTCAGTGCGGCAGCAGACAGCACCAGTGGCATCACTATCCGTAATTTCATATCTATCCCCAATGTGTGGAAACTTTATATCAAAGACAGCCCTACCCATAGGTTGGTCTCTCTGGGCTGTAAAAAAGCATTAATCAATTGATAGGATTCAATTTATTTTTCTGTTCGTCATATCGTTTGTATCGATCGAATTCAAATCATTTGATAGATTAAAACTATCATATATCTATAATCGATCGATATAAACAATTAAAACACCGATCAATTGACGCTAATTTGATAGTTAAAATCTATCAAATGCAGTTTATTGATCTTTTATATCGATCAATAAGACGTGTAATGTACACGAAGAGCCATGTCAGTAGCTGTTTGCACATGGATGGAGATAGAAAGGTATAGGTCGGAACAGATAATACCCTGTCGACCATTACGCAGACAGGGATTGTTAGATCTCAGGTAATGTAGCTATCTTCAGATATGGTGTTGTAAAAACCTGTATGCAACGCATGTTTTAATATACTGTTTCATATGGAATGGTAGCTACCATTCAGATTTTTCAATCATCTTCCAAAGCACTCACACCACTTGCCGGGAAATTGGTTTTCATATTATTCGATATCTTCGGAACTAAGGACTCTATTGTTTCTTCGCTAACTTGGCTGAGTTCAGAAATCAATCTTCTGTATGTATTAATCATTCGTTCCTGATCAAACTCATTTGCTGATTCTGATAAGAAGAAATAGCCATAATCTTTGACATGGATATTATCACCACTTTCCAAAGTGAGTTTTATTCCTTGTTCATTTTCTTCAACATCTTTAACAATACAAGTCATAAATGGTATTTTTTTATTTGTATGAAAGAGCGTAATAATCTTAATGTTGTTCATCCTTTATTTTCCTTCTTTTTTTATTATTTAATACCATATCGAATCGGTAAAAATCAAATTTAACTCATTTAATAAACGTTCTACCTGTTTTTATTATTCTTTTGAAAAGATATTTATCTTATGAGCTAACGCTCATGTGCTGACGCACGGCTACGCCCTAACGCTGTAAAATATATTTAACGATTTGACAATGGTATTTGCTATGTTTTAGGGGAAAGCCAAAAGGATCAACATCTATTCTTTTATTCATGATTAAATATTTTAGATCCTATATTTCATAACAGTATTAGCACTAAAAAATATAGTATTTGCTCTTAAACGCATAGGAAAACTATATTCATAGAAGCAGCACTTAGTGATTGTTCAAAACAATCACATTGCTGAAACAGGGTTCATCCCTGTTAATGATGGATTTATCAATGAAGAATTGCGGCGACAGCCGCCAATAAAATAAAGGTAAGCAATTGCAGTATTCCTGAAACATCAGCAGCGCTGCGTGATTGTATGAAACAATCACTTCGCTGAAAATACACCCCAAGAAAACCATATGTTTTTACGTAAAACGCTCTGCACATAAGATAAAAGGAAAACTAGACTCTCTTAACTTCTTACTAATTATTTAATTATAAGCACTATCCCAGCCCAATAAAATCGGGGCTTCACACCTTTTTTTCCTATGTTTAAACATAGCAGACACCTATGTTTAAACATAGAACCCTCCTATGTTTAAACATAGCGGAATCTATGTTTAAACATAGTTTTTTTAACATATAGCAACATCATAATAATAAAAGTTCTATTTTATTTATAGTTTAACTATTGACTTTCATTTTTCTGCATAGTATTAAATAGGCATAATAAGAACTATAAGAGAGAATAATATGAATACTAATGACACTGAACTACTTCGCTTATTTGAAACATTAACCACAGAGCAAAAGATTGATATCGCAAGACACTTGCTACAAAACAAAGATATAAAATCAACCACCGTTATTGCAACAGAAGAAGATAAAGCGATCTCATTTGCACAGCCTTATGTTTTTGCTTTTACTTCAAACTTTCGTGTTTTTTCTGATCTGGATATATCTAAGAATGAATTCCGCGTGTTGACTTATATCTTAGAATATATGGAGTTTGGAAACCTAATCAACCTCTCACAGTCATCACTCTGTAAAGCGTTGAATATCGCATCCGGTAATATGTCAAACATATTCAAAAAGCTAAAACAAAAAGGTATTCTCGTTGAACATCATGGACACCTGTATATCAACTCTAATATTTTTGCCAAGGGTATGAGTCATCAACTTGATGAAAAACGTAAAGAGCATTTGAGTAATGCAAAAAGCCTCAATGCTGATATTGAACAATATCCAGAGCATTATGCAGATCTTTCACAGAAAGAAAGACGAAACTTATCTTTGGAAACTGAAAATAAAGAGATCTACACAGATGCCTTTGTTTTTAGCAAGAAGAAGAAAAATAATGCTGTTCCTAATGCTAAAAACAGTGTCCAGATCGATAAGCCGCGAAAGGTATATAAAAGAACAAAAGAAAATGAAGCGGCAAGAAAAGACGTAGGTGATATCGACATCTATTTAAAAGCTGCATCCTAAAACAGGACAACAATAATGGAAAAAACATACTTGATAGTTTTTATTCTACAAAAGTAAAAAAAAATATTTAACCCTTTCCTTAATTTGACACCTTCTCTATACACCTTAATATATAAATATATCCACTATTTATTAACGAGGTATATATGAGAAAAGTACAATTAGACAACACTGATTTATTAGCTTATTTTAATACGATTGAAGAACTCAAAAATCATCCATCAATGGATGAATATAGAGCAGGATATAGTAAGCTACGTGATGATGATGATACATTTGCATATGAAATAAAAAAATATAGGTCTGCACATACCACACTGCGCAGGCTTGATAAGAAAAGACAATCTCTTTTGGATAGCTTTATTAGTGAGCTTAATCCTATAAGTTACTCAGCAGCTAACACCGCTGCTAAATCATCAGGAAACTTTGATTTAATTAATGAACGAATACTTTACAGAAAAGCCATTGAAGAAAAAAGTGATACAGAAATCATTGCTCTGGTGATAAAACAACGCACAGAGGCCGCTCTTGAATTCCAGCGCTCTGTTGAGCAGAGTCTGGAACAGCTTTCTTCTATCTCATCAGATTTTGAGTCCTCAAATAAAAAAAGAAGAAAATTGTCTTTTTAAATGCATCAGTTCTGCATTAATCTGGCATTTACCAAGTATGAACTTAATATATGCCAGAGGAATAACAGTGTAATTTATCTACGCTTGCCTTTTGGATTTTATTTGAGAGAACGTTATCAACGTTTGGCAAAATGCAACTACATCACCCATTGTTCTCAGTGAATGTAATGCAGGTCCCCAATCCGCAGGCTCTCCCTCATAGTGGTGCACTTGTAGCCATCCGCCATCTTGTGCCGACGGATGTGTTGAATGTCTAATTTGAAATGCGATACCGTGCTTTTCTCTAGCAAAGTAAACATCAAAAACTGCATCTTGAGGATTACCAGATACCTGATACTCATATTCCGAACCTACAGCTCTTATTAATTTTTTTGCTAAATCTCGGTCTAAAGATTTCATTTCACGACCTATTTAGAATAGTTAAAAGCCAGAACTGAAAATTATCACCATACAAACATCATTCAGGTATTTTTTCTTCAATGAAAATATTACGGGATATATTCCCAATAGTATTGGTGGATACACTATCAAATGTAGCACCAACGACACCACCAACTAGTGGTATTGCTTTACCAAGATTAATAGCACCTTTTTGCCCAAACTTAGTTATAAGCCTAAATCCTACCGCTTTATTTATAGCTTTTATTGTTTCACCAGAAATATTTTTAATTAAGGTATTTGTCATTTTTGTACTAATTGTTATACCTATATTTTTCACTATATCCTTCGCAGCATTTCCGGTTAAACAAGTATATACAAGTGTCTTAACACGGTCATCTTTTAAATCATACCCGCCCATATGTGCAATTGCTGCGATCATACGAACTTGTATAAATATGACGCTTGAAATGTTAGCTGGAATGGCCACCGGGAGCGTTATTATTCCACCAAGGCCGGTGATAAAGCCTGATGTTCCCGCTTTTGTATTTTGCCATCGTATTAGCGCATTAACCTTATCAACAAGTTCTCCATCACCATTCAAATATGGTGCAGCAAGCTCTTGCGCCGAATCCAAACCTACAACACCATTACAGGCTTTATCATAGGCCCAGTCCAGTACCTGCATGACTTTTGATTCAGTGATTTCACCATCCTCACTTTGGGCGGTATCTTTTTTTGCAAGAACTTTCTTACCGATGCTGCCTAATGCCCCAAAAGCTGCCGTTGCACCTGAAAATTTACCTGATTTTTTATCGTCAGAATCCATAATGACCTCAGAAAAGATAATATTCAGGATAAGTATCGGCAATCACAGATAAAACTTTAGTATTAAAAATCAAACACACACGATCTTGTTAATTGTCATTAACCTATAAGATCCTCCGGTGATACACGATCACGCCCCATTTTCTCAAGCAACTGTTGTAATCTCTTAGCCCTCAAATTTTGTGCTTTCTTCTCACCAATCTCCTGATAGTATTCTTCCCGACGCTCCGCAACAACTTTGCGGAACTTCTTCAAAAGCTGTTCCAGTGTTTTGATGTCGGTAGTAGCAGCTTCAGCTTGGATTTTTTTATACATATACATAACATTGAACTCATCAATCATATTGGTTATCTCCGTTTCATTACAGGATTATTTCCCTCTGCACGAGGGAATATTGCCATTTTCAATACTGATTCACAGTCATTTTTAACTTCCAGTAAATATGCTCATCTGCATCATCCGGTTTTATGTTTTTCAATACAAGCTCAATGACATGCTCTTTATGCCAGTATAAAATCGTTTCCTTTAACTCATCTATATTGATCTCAGATACATCTTTGCCTCGTCCTCTTTTAACATAATCTTCAACTTCACAGGTAATCAAAACATCATAAAGTATCTCTGATAATACCTCTCCTGTTAAAATACTCATGGCTGTTTCAGGTTGCTTTTCGGATATGCTATAGATCGTTTCGCAATATCCCTGTAATACATTTGTAATAATATTTATTGTCATTTTATTACTTTCATTTAAAATAATTTCTTTCATACTGATTCCTTTTATTAAGTTAAATATTAGATACTATTTTGATGATTACAGAACCATATTCCAGATCCATCTCATCATACAGTGTCTCATTTACATAACGATTTAAATCATCTAACAAGGTCTTGTCATTCATGATTTCTTCGACAGAGCTACCTCTTAATGCGATAAATATATCCAAGCTTTCTTGGATAAGACTCATCACTTCAGGTGTTTTTTCACATAACATACTTACGATTACTGTCATATCATTCTTCATCTGTTTTTCCTTTTGTTTATAGTTGGCCCCTTGCGGGGCAAGACTAGTTCTTACTTTCTAAAGTTTTCTGAATACCCTACCAGCAGGGCTGCTACTTGTTCAAAGTTGACCTGATTAATATCACCACAGCTTCCTTCTTGTGTGGTAAATCTTTCAAAGTTATTCTGAATATGGTCAATCACATAAATAATAAATGGACTCATAAAATCCGGATCATCCAGATAGTCATTGGCATCTCCATCACCATTGACTTCCATGAACAGATTCCAGCTTGCGGAAAACGATCTACATGCAAGGTCATAGAACAGTTCGGTTGATTTATTAACACCTATCTTCTCTTTAGACATATTTATACCCTCATAATTAAATGCTTATTTAATTCATTGTGTTTTTTATTAGCCCCTTTCGGGGCCGAATATGCTGTTGTTAACTCATGCTAAAAAGTAATACTTGAGTATGAACATATCTCATTTCATGCATAACTTTATCCATATCAACATAAATCAGTCTTTCTCTTTTACCCATTTCTTCCATGTGTTCATCAAAGCGTTTTGCCAGATAATCTTTAACATGCGAAAGATATAACTCTGTTCTGTCGCTATCCAACATAATAGCCGCTAATACCTCAAGTTCTCCTTGTTCTTTATATATACGTATCCCCGAGATATAAAGATTCTTTGCCATAGTAGTAAAAATATTGGTAGATGACTCATTGATATTTTTCATTTTATTTCCTCTTTTTGTTATTAAAATATTTGTTATTCAGATATAGGTCGTGAATCAGAGATGATTTTTTCAATCCATGCATCAATCTCACTTTCTATAAAGGCAATAGACCTTAAACCCGTTTTAACTTGCGATGGAAAGAGTCCTGCTTTAATAAGCGTATAAATCCATGTCTTTCCAAATCCTGTTCTTCTAATCACTTCTGGTAAACGAATAAGACGTTGTTTTTTATTTGCTACGATTTGAACCATATTTATCTCCTGTGCATTTGATGGAAATAATTGTATGGATATCGCTTGTGAGAAACTAGGTTGGTTCACCAGCCCTGAACAGGCGGGAAGTTCAGGACCAGTGAATTTAGGGGATTTTTATGAACGGCGAGTACCGGGGACGTTCAGGCTCAGCGAACATCCCTTGTTTTCTTTTTGTCTTCAGGTTTGTCATTCATCCCGATGACAGCAAGGATATCGGAACTTTTCACATGCATGTTTTTTATGAAAAAATCATTCAACGACTTGAAATAATTATCATTGTTCAAGAACTCATAGGCTAGAGGGTAATCAGTGTCTTTGATTTGCTCGCTGCCTCTGGCATAACGTATATCGGGGTGCAGGATGCCAGCCAATACTGGATAAGGGATTTTCTGCTTGTTGAGCTGTTCCCAACCGATGAGATCCATCAACGGGATGATTTTGTAATCCAGTATCTTTTGGAATGTTTTATGACCAAAACGGAAATCTTTTTCCGGTGGCTTAGGCACATTCAGGTGCTTCTGCCATTGAGTGATAAGCACTTTTAGGTGTTCTGCCAGATCGTCACTGCTGGCTTCATCCAGATCAATTTCAATCAGCATCTTGTTAGAAGGATTCAGCCCTCCCTGTTTCAGGTATTCAGATATGTATTCAGAACTCACTGATACATCATCTTTAGGCACGTTGTTTTCCAGACGATACATAGCCCGTCCATAGTTAAACAACGAAGTCCTTGTCATTGGCCTGACAGCATAACTGTGTGCCAGCATATGGCTATCAGAAACCCATTTCGTCTCATGTATGACTTTACCTGAACGGATTTGGGCATCATGGTAGATCGCCAGCATTTGGTTCTCTTCGCCTGCTGTTTCCCACTGTTGTCTTGCTTTGTAGGCAAAAATCCGTCTTTCCAGTTCGGCATAGATTTGTTCTAGCATTAAGTCTTTCAGCACATCGTAACGGCTTACATCAAACCACTCGCTTAATGCTTCGACGATTTCCGCTTTAGGCATCTTTTTTGTCATTTTTTTCTCTATAAATGTTGACTTTTAGTTGTGATAACGCTATCTCATTTAACAGAATAGAGAAAGTGAAAAAAATGTCACTCAGCCTAAGATAAGGACATTGAAGAGTTGAATGTAACTTGGCCCCCTTTTGCACATGACTTGACCAATGCTCGCAAATCACTTGCTCATTCATACCTTCAAGAAGTTTAGCCGTGGCCTAAACTGTTCTTCTGCTGAGTGCCAGAAAAAGATATTAAATCGATATTTAGATAGGGTCTCAGAAAGGTAGTGGCATATTATATTAAATAACAATATACTGAATAGCTTCTCATAATAGCGCTACACTTGCAGAAGATGACATCCCGCCAGCGCTGGAGCCGCAAAATGATAGGTGGAGTATCAATGCGAGAAGCTATTTAGAAGAAATGGGCATCATTGAATTCCAAAAGGATATATTAAATGTCATTTAAACCTCAAAGTAATATTATTAGTTTAAAAGAAAAAATTGTAAAAACATTTCAAGATAATATTAATTATTCAAATCCTAATCAAGCAGTAAATCAAGCTGACTCTCTGGATGCTTTATCAAAAGACCTATATGCTGACTCTAAACGTTTCATTTATGAGCTATTACAGAATGCTGATGACTCAGCTGTTGATGGCAAATCCGTTAATGTATGGATAAAAATTATAGGCAATAATTTAATTGTTTCGCATTCTGGAAAACCGTTTGATGAAAGAGATATTCAAGGAATTTGTAATATTAATAATGGTACAAAAAAATCTGATATTACAAAAACTGGTTATAAAGGAATAGGCTTTAAATCTGTATTTGGACAGTCACAAAAAGTAATTATCTTTACTAATAGTGAGTATTTTAAATTTGATGCTAATTATAAACACAACTGGCAGTGGGAAGAATCCTCACAGGATAAATGGGAAAAAGAAAATGATAGAAAATTTCAATATCCTTGGCAGATTATTCCAATTTATCTTCAGTCAAACGAGATAGAGACAAACATACATGAATATCTTCAGTCTATTAAAGCAACTGTTGCAACGGTCATTGAGTTAAAAACTAATAATGACATCATAGCTTCTCTTCAAGAACTTTCTCAAAAAACAAATATGTATCTTTTTCTTAAAAATATTTCTAATATTATTTTTGACACCGAACAACGTGTTAATATTGCGATAGATAGGAAAGCTAATGGTAAAATTCACTTAGAGTGTAATAATAGTTGTCAATCTACTTGGTTATCAAAAACTTTCGAAATTTCAATCCCTAAAGAAATCAAAAATTCTCTATCTTATGACCAAAATATTCCTGATAAATTTAAGTATATTGATAAAGTAGATCTTACTTTATCTGCGCAGGTAAAAGATGGCTCCATTGTTAAACTACATCGTACAGATAAACTACTATATTCTTATTTGCCAACAGATGAAACAAAATATGACTTTCCAGTTTTAGTGAATACGAGTTTTCTGACTACCGCAAATAGAGAGTCTCTTCATGCCAGTTCAACGTGGAACCAATGGTTGTTTACACAAATTGGCACTAAACTATTTGAGTGGATAGCAGAATTAGTCCAATCAGAATATCAATTCCAAGCTTATAATTTACTTCCAAATAAAATTCTTAGTGATACTTTAGGTCAACATTTTAACAAAGCTATGGATATAGCTTTACAAACCATTTCTTTTATACCTGTTAAAAATGGTAATTTAGTAAAAGTAAAAGATGCTATTGTAGATTTCACTTTTTTATCTGATAAGGATTACATTGGTGAAGAACCAATCAAAAAATTATTAACGGCAGAGGATAAACATTTCACTAAAAACACAGGATATGGAAAAAAACTTAATGAGTTAGGAGCAACAACTTTTGAATGGAAAAATGTGCCAGACTTACTTCTTTCAGTTTTTTTTCAAAGTAATCACTCCACTAAAAACAATATTGATTTAATAAATCACTTTCACTATTTATGTCATCTTGAAAAAACCACTGATGTGAAGGCAGAAGATATGAAAAACATATCTTTTATTCTCGATCATAAAAAGGTATTGTGCGTCCCTCAACAAATATCCTTTCCATCATCAGATGATACAAAATGGAATGATCAAACAACTTCTCTATCGTTTGTCCATGAAGATATCCAAATATGGCTTCGGAATAAACCAGATATAAAAAACTGGCTAGAAAGTTTAGGTGTAACTGAAAAAACTGATACAACCTATATTGAGCAAATCATTATTCCTAATATTGAGACATACATTACGAGTGAAAATGCTATTTCAGCCATGCAAGATTTGTTTCGCCTATATGAGAAAGGAGATCTTAAAAGAGATCTAATTGAACGATTATCACAGATTAGGTTATTAACAAAAAACGGCAGTTTAAAGCCAGCAAATGAATGTCATTTATCTAATTTTTATGACCCTAGATTCGCAATAGAAGAAATATCAGATTTAGATATTTTTGTAAGTAATTTATATTGCATAGATGAAAGTAATAGAAGTGGCTGGAAACTTTTTTTTAAAATGATGAGGGTGAGAGATAGCACAACTATTGTATCTTATCCACAAAGAAGGAATAAAAATGACTTCATTAAGGAAGGATACCGTTCAGAGTATTTTAATGCTGAAGATAAACGCTTCAGCCCCTTTCAAAGTACTTTTAGCTCTGATGCATTCCAAAATATTATAGTTATAAGCTACATTGAGGCTATACAAAATAATATAAAATTTTCACGTTTGTTTTGGCGGGATTTTATATCAAATAATGAACCATCTATAATCAGCAATCGTGCGACTGCATTCTGGGGGTATCATGGGAGGCCGGGGCAAAGAAGCGGAGACCCAGTTGGTAACTATATCCCATGGTATATAGAAAATATTTCTTGTATTCCAACCACTGATGGTAATTGTTATTCATCCCCCAATGTTTTTTTAAACACACAAGAAATTATAGATATAGGCACTAATTATTTACCAATATTTGATTGTATAGATCTTACTCCTGAATGGCGTGCTTTTTTTAATTTTAACACTAAATTAGAGTTAAAAGATTACTTATCTGTTTTAGCTAAAATTTCACAAGACACAGAAGATAAGGGAGTAGTAAAAAAAAGCAACATCCAAAGAATTAATATTATTTATAAAAACCTCCTGAATCAATGTCTAAATTGGGGGGGTAATGAAATTACAATAATAAAAACATGGATTGAGTCAAATAAATTATTAAATACCCATAATCAATTTACAAAATGCTGTTCTTTAAAATATTTTATAGATGGCAATGAATCAATCTTTCAAGAGCAATTTAGTTTTATCAATCTTGACGCTGAAAATCGACAACATCCTCGTTTAGAAACACTTTTGAATTACTTAGGCATACAGCTTTTAAGACAAAGTGATTTTGAGTTAATCCCAATAGACAAATCTAAATGTATTGAACTAGAAAAACATTTAACAAACATTATTCCTTATTTTAGAATTTGGATTGAGCATGATGTAAATCATAACATTGAGACATTAAGAGCGTTAGAAGACTTACAGTCTAATATCAATAAATTAAGTATCAATCACGCTACAGAACTAAAAATACAATATTCAGAGATTAATTTTACAAAAGATACAAATGTTCATTTTGATAGGGAGGCGGTGTATGTAACAAATCCTTGGCATTCAAATAGCGTTTTATTAACATTACCTACTCAATTATGTCGTTTTTTAGGTTTGCAAGGGCATGATAAAAAATTGGATTTTTTACTTAGGTCTAAAATTGAAGAGATACAGAAATATTTTTTACAAGAAAATATCACTATTTCTGAAGAAATTTTAAGTCAATATACGCATCAAAACCAAAACAATCAAACAATTACCAGTATTTCAGGGGCCAAATCATCACTAGCAACACATAAAAAAGTATCTTCAGAATATTTCCATATGAGTGAAGCTGATTTAGAGAAATTTAGATATGCAGAATCTATTATTTCTCGATCTATGGCAAAAATTCTTCAGTATCTTAGCACTCATAACGATTATGATTGTACCAACCATTATGAAATTACTAATAGTATCATTGGCGGTATTAAAAAAAATGGACATGAAATTGCTATAGTTGCTCGGCCATCAGATAACAATCAAGTCATACTTTATGATGGATCAGAGTTTGATGTGTTATCACATGCTGATGCGGAGTTTTGGCATGAAGATGGCGAAACTCCACCTAGACAAATACGTATAGGGCAATTAATTACGCAACTAGATATAAATAGAATACCTATCAGAAAGGTAAATATCTCTACAAATAATTTGACAGCATCATTGAAAGCTAAGTCTAAAGTTTTAGATTTTGATGTAATTCCATTTGTTCCAGCAAAAATGGCACGAGTAATCGCATCTTTTGCAAATACTGATGGAGGAAAAATTATGTTTGGAGTTAAAGAAAACACAACAAATTCAGTAGAAATAGTGGGGCTAGATATAAACATTGATGTGGTCGGAATGGTTCAGAAAGCTATTTCAATGTTGTCACACATCCCAATAATTAACTATGAGTGGGTACATGTAGAAGGAAAAAATATATTTTTAATTGAAGTGGAAAAACAAAATAATAATAACATTCTATTGAATGACATGAAGTACATTAGAGCAGGGGTTTCGTCTATTTTAGAAAAGGGCGATACTAATAAAAAAACTCTAAATAACCCTGATATTAAAAGAACTTTTGCCATCATAATATCTATCGAAAATTATGCCCCAAGAGGTGAAAAGACAATTTCACCAGTGAAATATGCAAATAATGATTCGCTAGAGTTCGAAAAATTATTAATTAACAGTATGAATGTGAAGGAAGAGGATATTTATTCATTCACCGATAGTCAGGCCTTAAGATCTGACTTACAGAATGGTTTGAAAAGCATATTTTTTCAACTAACAGAGAATGATCGTTTAGTTTTTTATTATGCAGGGCATGGATTTCATAATGGTATTACAAATTACTTAACTACCTATGATACTTATCCATCAAACTTATTGGATACAACGGTATCTTTACGTGAAATTTTATTAGACCCTCTGAAAGGCACATACTGTAAAAATGCCTTGATATTTATTGATTCTTGTGCAGAACACCTACAAAAAGACAGTCAAAGAAACACCGTTTTTAATATGGATTATGAGGAGTTCATGTTAATAGCAAGTGAGTTTCCTAGCTACAGCATTTTCCTTTCTTGCCAAACTGGAGAAAGTTCATTCTCTTGTGATGAATTAAAACACGGCGTATGGACATACCATTTAATTAAAGCGTTATCAGGTGATGTTAAAAAAATTAATAACTGCGAATTTATTACTGATAAATCATTGCGAGACTATTTATCGACACATGTCTCTAAATATGTAAACGAACAACTCCATCTAAGTCAGAATCCAAAAGCCATATTAGAATCAAGCTATGAAAATATCATCATTTAAAATGTGAAAGTATGGAATTAATATGATCTGACCTCGTTTTTATAAAGAGAATAACGTCACCTCCAGCTCAAAACACTCTGTTGCATAGCATGTCGGTGTTTCAGATGTTGCTGGAGCTGATCGACTGGTTGCGGATCCTCACTCATAGTGAACTCAGCTCCAACCTGCATCAGCTCCAATCTGATGGACAATGTTAAAAATCGTGCTGTCAGTTAATAATCATCTGCTTAGAACGGCATAAAAATCATAATAATGCTGTCAGCGTGATGTTGTTCATCAAGCCTTTACAAGGCAGCAACAGACAACAGGTAATGACAACAACCAATTGTTTTTAATTGACATTTTATGGTTACAGATTAAATAATGATGGTAAAAGTGCTGGTAAAAAATCATAGTATTTCAACAAAACCACTAATAACAGGAGTTATAGATGAAGTTCGAGTCCAGTCAGAGGAGCCATATTTAAGAAGCCTGCTTAGGAAACTAAGCAGGCTTTTTGCTTTTCAGGTCGCTATAAAATCCCTCTCATAAGCCCCCTGCCTGCTCTGCACCGCTGTTACATGCCGCATCACAACGTTGATTAAAGTTATGTAAATGTAAATCGTTTAAACTTTGCAATTATTGTAAGTGCTAGTGATTATCATTTATTGTACGCGAGCCAAAGGAACGAGCCCCCCGCTCGGTTCACTGTACGTTCCAATTACTCTGGGATATAAACGATGAATTCTCTGCCTCGCGCCGGACTGCGCCGTATCACCCTTGCCTCTGCCCTGGTCTTCTCTGTTAGCCTACCGGCTTTCGCTCAGGATACGTTAACGCTCTATACCACCCGTGAACCGGGTCTGATCCAGCCTTTGCTTGATAGCTGGACCAAAACCAGCGGCATCAAAGTCAGTACGGTCTATATCAAGGACGGTATGCTTGAGCGCGTTAAAGCTGAAGGTAAAAATTCACCTGCCGACCTGCTGATGACCGTCGATGCCGGTAACCTCATTGATTTAGTGGAAGCGGGTGTAACTCAGCCAGTAGAGTCAGAAGCACTGAAAACCGCTATTCCGGCTAATCTGCGCGGCGCAGATAATCAGTGGTTTGCGCTGTCGATGCGTGCCCGCGTGCTGTATGCCGAGAAGTCACTGCCAATCGATAACTGGCATTACGAACAACTCGCCAGCCCTGAGTACAAAGGTAAAGTTTGTATTCGTTCCGGACAGCACCCGTATAACACAGCGCTGATCGCCGCAATGATTGCTCATCACGGTGAAGCAAAGACCGAAGAATGGCTGCGCGGTGTGAAAGCTAACCTTGCGCGTAAAGCTACCGGTGGCGACCGCGATGTAGCTCGCGATATTCTCGGCGGCATTTGCGATATTGGTCTCGCCAACTCCTATTACGTCGGCCATATGAAAAACGCCAAAGAAGGCAGTGATGCACGTCAGTGGGGCGATGCGATTAAAGTCGTTAAACCCACCTTTGAAAATGGCGGTACACACGTCAACATCAGTGGCGCAGCTGTAGCCCGCTATGCACCAAATAAAGCCGATGCCGTTAAGCTGATGGAATATCTGGTTTCCGCACCTGCCCAGCAGCAGTATGCGAAAGCGAACTTCGAATATCCGGTATTGAAAGGCGTGACGCTTGACCCGGTTATCAGCGCTACCATCGGTGAAATCGACGTCGATAAAACGCCGTTAACCGAAATCGTTAAATATCGTAAACAAGCTAGTCTGCTGGTAGATAAAGTTGGATTCGATCAATAAACCTCTGCAGTTTCCGACGTTACGCGGCCTGGTTTCCGGGCCGCAGTCATTATTAACGCCGCTACATCTTGGCGCGCTGTGCGTAGCGCTTGGCGTTCTGACACCGATCATTGCGCTGATTTGGCAGGCTACCCAGGCCGATTTATCTCACTGGGATAATCTCCTGACGTATGTACTGCCTGCCGCACTAAAAAATACCGTGCTGTTATTAGCCGGTGTCGCGGTGATAGTCGGCGTGATTGGCGTAGGCAGCGCATGGGCGGTAACGGCATGGAATTTTCCTGGACGTAAAATACTAAGCTGGGCGTTACTGTTGCCGCTGGCGATGCCTACCTACATTGTGGCTTTTGCGTGGCTCGATCTGCTGCATCCGATTGGCCCCCTGCAAACCTTTATCCGTTTTTTATTGGGTTTTGACAGCCCAAGACAGTTCCGACTGCCTGATTTACGCTCACTTTCCGGCGCAATCATCCTGCTCGGATTAGTGCTGTACCCATACGTGTATCTGACAACCCGCGCCATGTTTATTAGCCAACCGGCTCATTTACTGGAAGCCGCACGAACGCTGGGATGCAGCGCAACCGGAACCTTCTTTCGTGTTGCTTTGCCCATGGCACGTCCGGCGTTAGCCGTTGGGATCAGTCTGGCACTGCTGGAAACGCTCAACGATATTGGCGCATCGGAGTTTCTCGGTGTACAGACGTTAACCGTTACCGTGTACACCACATGGATCTCGCGGTCTGATTTATCTGCCGCGGCACAAATTGCCTGCATGATGCTGATGTTTATATTCCTTATTCTGACGCTGGAATTTTATGGTCGCAGAAAACAAGGATTCAGCAGCCGCAGCCTGCGGGAGATTCAACCTACGCGCGTGCAGGGCTGGCGTGGTTGGCTGCTCGGTGGCGTTATTTCACTGCCGGTTGTGCTGGGTTTTCTGGCTCCGGTACTGTTTTTAATGTGGGAAAGCGCCAAACGTATAGGTGATGAGAACCCCCTTTCCTCTTCGTTACTATCAGCATTGCAAAATACGCTATCGCTGGCAGCGGGAACTACGCTAGTGGTGGTTTGCGTCAGTATGCTGGTGGCCTGGAGCGCGCGTCATAGCGCCGCAGACAACGCCATGCCGGGATTTCGTCGCGGCGTGATGCGTCTGGCCTCTTTAGGCTATGCGGTTCCCGGCACAATTCTGGCGATTGGCTTTTTAACCCCCGCCATGGCTGTCGACCGCTGGCTGGCAGATTTACTGGATGTTCGCGGCCTGCCGCTGATGTCCGCCGGGATCCTGCTGGTAATTTGTTGTGCCATGCGATTCCAGGCGATTGCCATTGGCGCGCTGGATTCTGGTCTGGGCCGCATTCCACCTTCGCTGGAACAGGCGTCTCGTCTGTTGGGTGAGAATGGTGCGGGGACGTTTGCACGAGTCCATTTTCCCCTGCTGCGCCCGGCGTTAGTCAGCAGTGCCCTGCTGGTTTTTGCTGATGCCATGAAAGAGCTGCCAACAACGTTGCTTTTGCGCCCGGTCAATTTTGAAACGCTGGCAACGTTGCTGTATGCGGAAGCCGCCCGTGGAACCTATGAAGAAGGTGCTATCGCCGCGCTAATGATTGTTTTAGCTGGCACGCTACCGGTTATTTTGTTGGTGCGTCACCAAATGACTCGCCGTGGTTAAGAGAGCAACAATGTCAGAAATTGCATTACGACTCCAGGATGTACACGTTGCTTATGGCAACAGCCAGCAATCGGTACTGAGCGGATTTTCAATGTCGGTACGTAAAGGTGAAATTGCCTGTCTGCTGGGCGCTTCAGGCTGCGGAAAAACCACGGTGCTACGCGCAGTTGCCGGATTTGAACGCCTGCAAAACGGAGAGATCTATGTTTCACAGCGACGTGTTGCCGGTCCCGGCGTTCATCTGCCACCGGAAAAACGTCATGTCGGCATGGTCTTCCAGGAATATGCGTTATTCCCCCATCTGACCGCGCAGCAAAATGTGGCCTTTGGATTGCGTCGCATGCCGCGTGAGGAACAACAGGCCAGAGTGACTGAGCTGTTGAAAATGGTGGAGTTACACAGCCATGCCAACCGCTATCCGCATGAGCTTTCCGGCGGGCAACAACAGCGTATCGCCCTTGCGCGCGCGTTGGCGCCACATCCGGAAATCCTGTTGCTGGATGAACCCTTCTCCAGCCTTGATAAGCGCACGCGTGAGCGTCTTGGCAACGAGGTACGGGATATTTTGCGCGCCGCCGGGCAAACGGCGCTGTTGGTTACCCACAGTGAACACGAAGCCCAGCTAATGGCTGACCATATTGGCGTGGTAAAAATGGGGCAGTATCAAATTAAAAAAGCGACCCATCCGACCTGAAGGTAAACAGGGTCGCCCTGAAAATTAATAATGCTTCTGTACCAGGCTGATGTTCACCGGCATACCGGAACGTCTTTCCAACGCCTGGCTCCCGCGGCTCACATCCACGTCATTCCCGCTGATAAAGGTGCGCAAAGCGGGAGTGACTGGCAAAGGCACCTTTCTGTCAGACTCGTATTCCGAACGGTTTCGTGACAGCGGCTCATGTACTTCCACCCAGCGACTACCGTCCGGCTCTTCGCTGTATTTCACCGGTCGGTCAATTAATTGTACACGCGTCCCTACAGGCACCGTATCAAACAGGTACTTGATGTCGTCATTCCGCAAACGGATGCACCCCTGACTTACCCGCAGACCAATACCGAAATTGGCATTTGTCCCGTGAATGGCATAAAGCCTGCCAATATAAATTGCATACAGGCCCATCGGATTTTCTGGTCCGGCAGGAACAAATGCCGGCAAGCTTTCCCCGCGAGCGGCGTATTCACGTCGGGTATTTGGCGTCGGCGTCCAGCTTGGTGCTTCCTGCTTACGTTCTACCGCTGTCACCCAGTTACGCGGCGTTTCTCTACCCGCCTGACCAATGCCAATGGGTAAAACCTCAACCGTATTGCTGCCAGCAGGATAATAGTAAAGCCGCATCTCGGCGACGTTGATGACAATCCCCTCACGCACGGTATCCGGAAGTATCAGTTGCTGTGGCACAACCAGCGTTGAACCCGATTTAGGCAGAAAAACATCGACGCCCGGATTGGCTTCAAGCATATTGCTCAACCCCTGCCCGTACTGAGCGGCAAATGCCTCCAGCGGCTTGGTGTTTCCTTGTGGAACCGTAATAGTCAAAGTGCTACCCACCAGGCGACTCCCCTCTGGCGGCAGCGGATAACTCACCGCCTGCACTCCCTGACTCGCAAGTAGCATAATGAGTGAACAAAGCAGTTTTACACGACGCATCTTTTTCCTTTCCTTCGTCGCAACAGATATCCGTTAAGTATAGCTTTTATTATCTGTTTTAGTGGGTTACGACATATTTGCGCATAAAAAAACCTCGCCATCAGGCGAGGTTCAGGTTGAACGGTAACTACGCTTCCTTACCATCTGGAAGCACGATGTTACTGGCGGCGAGCTGCCCCATATTTTTGTACATCGCACAGGCAGCTTCAATAATCGGCATCGCCAGCGCGGCCCCGCTACCTTCGCCCAAACGCATCCCCATATTCAGATAAGGATCCAATTCAAGATGCGCCAGCGCGGTGCGGGCGCCCTTCTCAGCGGAGAAGTGTGACGGAATTAAGTAGGGTTTAATCTGCGGCGCAATCTGGCTGGCCGCCAACGCAGCAGAATACGAAAGAAAACCGTCCAGCACCACAGGCAGACCACAGGAGGCCGCCCCAAGCATCACCCCCGCCATACCGACAAGATCAAACCCGCCAACCTTAGCCAGCACATCGACACCGTCATGGCGATCAGGTTGATTGACGGCAATTGCCCGGCGCACAACGTCTACCTTATTCCCCACCCGAGAAAGAGGAAGGTTAGCGCCAATACCCACGACTTCCTCAGCATCACTGCCGGTCAGCACGCTGACAATGGCCGCCGCAGGTGTGGTATTTGCCATACCAAGCTCCCCGACGCCAAACAGCGTTACACCGTCTTTTGCCAGTTCATGGGTATAGCGGATGACTTCCAGCAACAGCTCCTCGGCCTGCGAACGGCTCATTGCCGGACCTTCGGCTATATTGCCGCAGCCGCGTGCCACTCGCATATTCACCACACCGGGAATAGGTTCAGCATCAATCCCAACATCTATCACATGAACCTTCGCCCCAGCCTGAGCGGCCAGGACGCAGACGCCGGTCGTTCCACGCGTCATATTGGCAGCCTGTATAGCCGTGACAACTTTAGGCGAAACGGCAACCCCTTCATCCCACACGCCGTGATCGGCGCACATCACCAGCATCGCTTTGCCGTTCACATGCGGCACACCCTTCAGGCCAGGCATCCCGGCCAATTGTACGGCGAGAGATTCGAGTCGCCCTAAACTTCCCGGCGGCTTAAGCAAGCCGTCAATATGCTGCTGTGCACGCAGCATCGCGGCACTGTCGGGTGATGGGATCGTGCGGAGTAAAGAGGTTAAAGTCTGCATAAGGGTTCCAGTATGTGGGCTGACTCAGAGCAGAGCCAGCAAGAAAATCAACTCGCCAAGTTCAATGGCAGCGCCCAGCGTATCGCCGGTTTGCCCACCCAACGTGCGTTTTAATAACTGCCCAAGAATAAAAATCGCCACTATTGTGACAACCAGCGCTGCCACGCCGCGCATGCCGGGAAGTAGCACGGCGGCAAGGATCGCCGCTAATCCCAACGTAACGCCGGTTTGACGCCCGGTGACTTTGCCAATAAAAACGTTGCCCAGTCCTTCTTCGCGGGCATAGCGATGCCGATACATCAGCAACACCGCCGTTCCTCTCCCGGCGACACATGCCGCTGCCAGCGCGGCCAGCATCGGCGTGCCACGCAAAGCCAGTTCACTCACCACCAGTACCTTCGCCAGTAAAACGAAAATTAACGCCAGCCCACCGTGGGTGCCCAGACGACTGTCGCGCATGATTTCCAGCATCCGCTCGCGTCGGCGCGCCGAAAAAATGCCGTCACAGGTATCCGCCAGACCATCCAGATGAAATCCCCCGGTCAGCAATGCCAGTGTCAACACCGCAAAAAGGGCCGCCAACGGAATACCGCACCAGGGCTGGAGCGCCATAAAGACCAGCCCCGTCAGCCCTCCCAACACGACGCCAATCAGGGGAAACATTACAATACCGCGGGAATAGTGCTCGAAATCCAGTCCTTGCGACCAGCGAGCAGGAACGGGCAAGCGACTGATAAAAGAGAGCATTGCCCAGAACAACTTACTCATTTAATTTTGACTCCAATTCCTGATACCACCAGCCAGACCTCATCAGCTGCCGCCGCCAGTCGCTGGTTCACGCGTCCTGCAATATCACGAAAATGCCGCGCCAGACGGTTCTCCGGCACAATCCCCATTCCCACTTCGTTAGTGACCAATACGATCTTTGCCGGGCAGCGCTGACAGGCTGCGATCAGCGAACGGATTTCACCTTCGATAGACTGCTCCATCGCCGCGTAATCCCAGCTGTCCGGATCGCTTTCACCGCCCAGCGCAAACAGCAAGTTGGTCACCATCGTGGTGATGCATTCCAGCAGAATAGCTTCCTGAGGATCGTTCATGTCCGTGATCAGTTCATCAAGATGTTGCCAACGTTCGGCTGTCCGCCAGTGCGCAGGACGCCCATCGCGATGATGCTGAATTCGCGCAGCCATCTCCTCATCAAAAATCTGCGAAGTCGCAATATACAAAACGTTTGGGGAATCAGCGATCAGCGCTTCCGCATGCCGACTCTTGCCGCTTCGCGCGCCGCCAGTAACCAGAATCATCATACTGGCTCCCGATGTTGCTGCATGATGGTATAAATTTTTTCAATATCGATGTGTTGTCGCATCGCATCCGCCAGCAGATCAAACTGCTGCGATTTATATTGCGCGTAATGGAAGGTGGAATCCAGCGGAGCTAACCCTTTACGTTCTCGCAGGCCATTGACCAAGGCTCGGGTGAAATCATCGCTGTCGAAAAGACCGTGAAGATAAGTGCCGAACGCCAGACCATCCGGAGTAACCGCGCCGTCAACAACGTTGCCGCCGTCTTTGTGCAACGTCATCACCGACTGGCATTCATCGGTTAATGCTGTTTCGCCCATATGAATTTCATAACCGCGAACGGATAACCCCGCCGTGCCCGCCAGCCAGTCAGGCAGCGATGAAGACATTTGTCCCTCAACCAGGGTCGTGGTTTTGTGCTGGGCAAAATGGGTGACTGTATTAAGTAAGCCCAGACCCGGCAGCGTACCGAGGCCCGACTCTACTTCATCAATGATGGTGTCGCCGAGCATTTGATAGCCGCCACAAATCCCCACCACCGGTACGTTATTACGATGTAATTGCACGACGCCATGCGCCATCCCACTTTCACGCAGCCATACCAGATCGCCAAGGGTATTTTTGCTGCCCGGCAAAATCACCAGATCGGCCCCCGCCAGCTCTTCAGGCTGGCGAACATAGCGCACGCGCACATCCGGCTGCGCAGCAAGCGCATTGAAATCAGTAAAGTTAGAAATGTGCGGTATTTGAACAACGGCGATGTCGATGTCGCGTTTGTCAGTGCGCAAATACTTGCCCTTTTGCAGCGCAACGCCGTCTTCATCTTCCAGATCAACATCCAGCCATGGCATCACGCCCAGTACAGGAACGCCGGTCAGCGCTTCAATTTGCTCGATACCGGAGTGCAGCAGCGTCACATCACCGCGAAACTTGTTGATGATCACCCCTTTTACCCGCGCGCGCTCGTGATCGTGCAACAGCGCCAGCGTGCCGTAAATGGAGGCGAACACCCCGCCACGATCGATATCCGCCACCAAAACGACAGGGCACTGCGCCATCTCGGCCATACCCATATTGACGATATCGCGATCGCGCAGGTTAATCTCTGCCGGGCTCCCCGCTCCTTCCAGCACCAGCACATCGAACTCCTGCGCCAGGCTGTTATAAACTGACAGGATCTGTTCCCGCAGACGTGGCTTGTACTCGTGGTAACTCACCGCGTCCATATCGGTTGCCACTTTACCCATCAGCACTACTTGCGCTTTTCGATCGCTGGTCGGTTTAAGCAACACCGGGTTCATACGCACATCTGGCGTAATGCCTGCGGCTTCGGCCTGAAAAATTTGCGCGCGGCCCATTTCTTTTCCCTCTGGCGTAATGCCAGAGTTCAGCGCCATGTTCTGCGATTTGAACGGCGCGGTATGCAGTCCATCCTGATAAAAAATACGACACAGCCCGGCGACCAATACGCTTTTACCCACATCAGATGCCGTTCCCTGCAACATTATTGCCTGCGTCATGACGCCTCCTTCAGTGCGTTCTCTCGCATACAGCTAAAAAATTTAGCCTCTGTTTTACACAGCGGGAAGCCCAACTCTGTATGCAGCTTCACCAGCCAGGGCTGAGTTAATCCCGCTTGTTCAATAAGATCCGTACGGGCGAAAACGTCGCCTGGCGTACCGTGCGTGAGCACTTCGCCCCGGCGTAAAACGTACACCGCATCGCTGACTTCATAGATAAGATCGATATCATGGCTGGAAATTACGACGTGGTTTCCTTGCGCAACGATGCGTTTGATTATCTCAATCATCTGCGTGCGGCCTGACGGGTCGAGGCCCGCAGTAGGTTCATCCAGCAGCAGATACTGCGCCTGCAACACCAACGCCCCGGCAATCGCTACGCGTTTTTTTTGCCCATGGCTTAAACACTGAATGGGCTGATGGCGAAAATGCTGGGCGTCGACCAGCGTAAGCGCATCTTCCACGCGGCGAGCGATTTCAGCTTCATCCACCCCAAGATTGCGCAGGCTAAAGGCGATATCGCTGTCGATATCGGTATAAAAGATTTGCTGGTCGGGATCCTGAAATACCGTTGCCACCTGTTGACGCAGCGCCAGCAGGCCGCGCTTGCTGTAATCCAGCGGTTTGCCCTGCCACATCACCGCGCCTTGCTGTGGGCGCAGTAAACCACTCAGGTTCATGAACAGCGTAGATTTCCCGCAGCCATTAGCCCCTACCAGTCCGGTGACGGCATGCGTCGAAAAATCCAGCGTTAGCCCTTTGAGGATCGGGTCATCCTGATAGCGAAACCAAAGCGCTGAGGTGGCAAGCATACTTTTCCTTACAGGTGAAAATCACCCTGATACAGTTTGATATCCAGTGTGGTGGTCATTTGCTGGTAGCGGATCAACACACGGGTAAACAGCAATCCCACCAGCATTGCCAGAGAGCGGTAGCCCAACGGCAAGCTACGATAACCAAAACGCAGCGTTTGTGCGCGATGAATAGCCAGCGCCTCGTCTAACAGGATAAAAATAAACCGCCAGGTCAGCAGGATCTGCTCAGTTAGCAGGCGAGGAACGTGCGCGCGTTTGAGTAAGATAATTAATTGCGGAAACGGCAGATTCAGTACCAGCCAAAAAGTTGCCGCCAGCGCGGCAAGGCTGCGCCAGAAGGTTTCATTGGCGGTTACCAGGCCAGGTGCGCTGATCCCCAACCAGTAACTTCCCACAGGTATGCTGGCCAACAGCGTCTGTGGATCGCGGCTGATGCTAAACAAAATGGTCACCACGCCAACCGTGAGAAAACCAAATGGCAATGCCATCCAACGGCACCAGCGCCAGAAGGAAATACGCAGCAGCCAGCAGCTCAGCGCGGCAATAAGTAAAAGCTCAATACCCTGCCCCAATGGGGGCAGAGTAAACGCCAGAATCATCATCACCAGCCAGAGCAGAAATTTCCGCACCGGCGAGACATGAACCCAACGGCTTTGATAGCTAAGCCTGTCAAGCCCGGTCATCACGGCGTTGCCTGCCCTTGGTGTAACCCAGGATATAGAAAATCACGGCTGCGCCAAGCGATCCCTGGAGCGTAAACAGCAGACTTTCAATTTCACCGCTTGCGGGTTCATACAACGGCTGGAACCAGGGCTCATAATGCGGGGCAATAGCCTGAATCTGGCTTTCCGCCTCACCATCTGAACCGCCGTACTCCCCACCGTGGTTGATAAAGAACGGCAGGATCACCAGCGCCACTACCATGCCCAATATAATCAGCGTCTTTTTCATCGTTAATGCCCTTGTGCGGTTATCAACTGGCGTTTGGTTAGCTGATCGTAAATCAGCACGGTAAGTAACCCTTCCGCAATCGCAATTGGGATCTGCGTCAAGCAGAAAATCCCCATGAACTTAATGATTGAGCCGGTAGCGCCAGCAGAGGGATCTGGGAACGCAACGCCCAACTGTACAGAAGTCACAAAATAGGTGACGAGATCCGCCAGCATTGCACACAGGAAGACGCAGACATCACGACGCAATCCGGCGCGGCAGGCCATTTTCCACACCATGTAACCCACTACCGGGCCAATTACCGCCATCGACATGCCGTTCGCGCCGAGCGTAGTCAAACCACCGTGTGCCAGCAACAGAGCCTGGAACAGCAGGACAATCGCCCCAAGGATGGCTACCACGCCCGGTCCAAACAGGATAACCGCCAGGCCTACACCGGTAGGATGTGAGCAGCTTCCGGTAACGGAAGGAATTTTCAGCGCCGACAGCACAAAAATAAAAGCGCCACACAGGGCCAGCAAAACCTTCTGGTGGTTATCCTCCTGCACAATTTGACGCAGACGTACCAGCCCGTACCACAGGCAGGGTAAAAACAGCAGCCACCAGGCCAGCGCCCACATCGGCGGCAAGAAACCTTCCATAATGTGCATGGCGAACGCTTGTTCAGGAACAATCATCAGTAATAGCGCCGCAGCCAACCCGCTGAAAGACAGCTGTTTTAGCTGTTGTTCAAGCTTCATTGTGCATACTCCCACTGTTTATTGACCAGAATGGTCGAGAAATAAGGCAGCGGCTGATCGTCGCTCACCTCATCGAGATGACGCCAGCACTGTTCACCTGGCAGCGTGGCTTCAGACATCATTAATGCACAGTCCAACAAACCCTCTTGTTGTAGCAGCGCTTTAATACGCGCAAAACGACCGTACACTTTCATCAACACCAGACTGTCATGCTGTTTTAATGCCTGCTGGATTTCCGCTTCCGGTGCGGTACAGGAGACCACCGCCAGTGACTGCTGCTCCATAGCGAGCGGCGTTTTGGAACGCGCGGCAATCGCGGCGAAAGACGTGACGCCAGGAACGATTTCCAGCCATTCAGGACAACCAATACGCTGAAGTAAAAAGACCCAGGTGCTGAACAGCATCGCATCGCCGAGAGTGATAAACCCCACCTGCTTACCGGCCTCGACTTCCTGAACCAGCGCGGCAGCAACTTCATCCCAGACGGCCTCTTTTTCAGCGCTATCGGCACTCATAGGAAAATGGCAGCAGCGGACTTCGGTCTGTTCACCGATATACTCACGTACAATCGACAATGCCAGACTGTCACCGCCTTTACGCCCGGCAGGCGCATAGAGAATATCCAGCGCGCCCAGCGTGCGTGCGGCACGCACGGTAATCAAGTCGGAAGCACCTGGCCCGGTGCTCAGTGCATACAGTTTTCCGCTCATGCTGCTTCCTCCAGCGCCACATTAAGCGCCTGCTGTAAATGTGCCACGAACATGGCGCGAACCGCCGGGTTCTCACCCAGACCACTAAGCCACGGCGTAGCCGGTATCCCTGCTGCATTGAACAACGTTTTCCAGGAATCATCTTCATCGGAGGCCATATCGTTGATGGCATGGTCGCCAGCGACTAACATCAGCGGCATCAGATGCACCGCCGTCACCCCTTCCTGAGATAAACTTTCAATCAGCACATCCACTTCCGGATAGCTTTCCACCGCCCCAACCCGCGCCGGAAAGCGCTGCGCCGTCATCATGTGGTCGAGACAGGCATAGGCGGCAAAAGCATGGTGGCTGGCGCCGTGTCCCATAAAGACCACTTTTTCACTTTCGCCAAGCGCCGGCATCTGCTGTTGCAGCGCCAGCATCAACTGTGCGTAATCTTCATGGCTGCTCAGCAGCGGTACGCCGAGCGTCAGGCGTGAAAACAGCGGACGCATACTTTGCACTTCGCGGACAATTTTTTCGTATTCGTCACCATTAATAATGTGCAGTGACTGAATAGCCACATCCTGATACCCCTGCTCCGCCAGTTTTTGCAGCGCCTGCAGCGGCGTGTCGATTTCAATACCATCTCGCTGCTTGAGCTTGCGGATTATCATCCCGGAGGTAAACGCCCGGAACAGGTCGCGGTCAGGGCAGCTAGCTGCAAGATCGCGCTCACAGGCCACGATATTTTTCTCGCAGGTGTCGTGATAGCTGGTGCCAAAGCTGACCACCAGAAGCGCCTTTTTCATTTCAAACTCCTTAAGCAGTGGCCAGCCAGCGCGTTAAACGCGCCCCAAAGGCGGCCTGACTTTCCAGTAACTCTTCTCCCGTCACCAACGGTGCCGGACGTGTAATCACGATGCAGGGGATTCCGGCATCCAGACAGGGTTGAACCTTTTCCTGATAACCACCTTCAGCGCCAGATGCTTTGGTGATCACCACATCAGCCTGGCACTGGCGATAAAACGCGGCGTTGAACTCGGCGCTAAACGGTCCGCACAGTGCGAAGATTTCACCGACGCCAAATCCCAGATCCGCGCATTGCTGAATGACCTCAGGAACAGGCAGAACACGCGCCAGCAGCGTTTTTTCAGGCAACCCTTCGCGCCAGATAGCCAGATCTTTACTGCCGGTCGTGAGCAGCACGCGATCGCCGAAGCGTCGCGCCAACTCACAGGCTTGCTGAATGCTTTGTACGGTATACAGGTGCGGGTGAGTTAAACCACTCAACTGCTCAGGACGCTGGTAGCGGCTCAGCAGTACGCCCGCCGCTTCGCAGGCGCTCATGATGTTGCGGCTCACCACCTCGGCGTACGGATGCGAGGCATCGATCACCCAGCGCGTCCGATTTTCCTGTAGCCAGGCAATCATTTGTTCGCGCTCCAGACGCCCGCAGCGCACCTGGCCTTTGATATCTCCCGCCAGTTGTTTCCCTGTTGGGGTTGCAACTGACAGGGTATAGGCCACGTTTGCCGCATCCAGTTGCTGGCACAGCATGCGCGCATCGCTCGTACCGCCCATGACCAGCACATCACCGTAATTCACAGCACATAACCTCGTGGCGTGATCATCAGGCCGTCCTGAACATAGGTTGTTTTGTTACCCACGATCACAAGGCTGGTCATATCAACCGGTTCGAAATCCATTTCACCGAGCGTGGTTAACCATTTTTCCTGCTTTTTACGTCCGGCAGACTTCACAATACCCACCGGCGTTTGTGCGCTTTTGCTGGCGGAAAGCAGCTCAAATGCGCGCGCCAGATGACCTTCGCGACCCCGACTGCGCGGGTTGTAGAAACAGATAACAAAGTCTGCCTCACCGGCGGCAACGATGCGTTTTTCGATAACCGGCCATGGCGTTAACAGATCGCTTAAGCTGATGTGGCAGAAGTCGTGCATCAGCGGCGCACCCAGCAAAGAGGCCGCGGCAATACTAGCGGTCATGCCAGGTATTAGCCTGACCTCAACATCCAGCTTTTGCTTGCTAACCAGTTCGAGCACCAACCCGGCCATACCGTAAATCCCCGCGTCACCGCTACTGATCAGCGCCACGTTGTGACCCGCCTGTGCCAGTTCGATCGCTGCCTGGCAGCGTTCAATCTCTTTGCACATTCCGGTTTTGATCACCTGCTTGTCACCCGTGAACGCTTTTACCAGATGGGTGTAGGTTTTATAGCCAACGATGATTTCCGCTGCCTGCAGTGCTTCAACGGCTTCCATGGTCATCATTGCCTGCGAGCCAGGGCCAATTCCAATTACGCTTAACATCAGTGTGAAACTCCCAAAGTGATAGTGACGCCCTGTTCTCGCAGGGTCTCGCCTAACAGTTTTCCGTGGCTCAACAGCCAGGCTGCAGGACCGGAAACGCTTCCTGTACCCACCGTTTTGCGAACAAACGATGAAGCTGGAAAACGGTGCTCATGCTCACGCAGCGCGTCAGCAGTAAAGGTTTCGAAAGGAACGCGGCAGCACGAAGCCAGTTGGATAAGTCCCTGTTCATCTTTTTTCAGCGTGATGCTGCCAATCGCTTTTAGCGCCAACGGATCGAGCTGTTGAGCTTCAAGTTGCCGGGCAAGCAGCGCAGCCAGCAGAGGGAACGGCGTATCACGGCGACAGCCAATTCCGGCCACAACCCGCTGTGGCACCAACTTCCAGTGCGGAACAGGCAGGTCAGGTAAATTGGTGCGTAAGGTGATGCACACCAACGCATCCAGTTCAGGGAGCTGGTTGAGATCGGTAACCGTGATAAACCCGCGCCGGTCGCAATGGCTGACATCCTGCGTCAGTTCGTCATCCCACCACAAACCAACCCGCTTATTGCTGACCAGCATCTGGTTCACGATCTTCACCGCCGAACGGAAATCACTCATCCGGGCATTCAGTTGAAATGCCAGCGTATCCAGTGCCGCCATATCGTTCACATCCGTCGCGGTAGTGATAACCGGGTCAGCGCCCAACATGCCCGCCAGATAACGCGCCAACGCATTGGCACCGCCCGCGTGGCCGGAGAGCAGGCTGATGACATGCTGGGCACGTTCATCAATGACCACCACCGCCGGATCGCAAAACTTGTCGTTGACCAGCGGGGCCAGTACGCGCACCGCAATACCGGTCGCACCGATAAAAATCAGCGCTGAGTAATTCGTAAACGCTTCGCGGGCGGTATTCGCAAAGCCGTTTTCAAAGGGAATAAACCCCTCCTCCAGCAGCTTTTCACTGGTAAAACAGGTAACCGGCAGCATAGCTGCCAGACGTTTCGCCAGCACAACGCCGCCAGGAGTCAGGCAAAAAAGCGCAATTGACTCAGGCTTTACGGTATTCATGGCTAAAGTCCGCCGCATAGAGTTTGGAGTAGTGATACTCCGAGCCCAGGAAATTACCGACCAGAATAAGGGCCGTTTTACGGATGCCCGCATCGCGAACCTTGTCGCCAATATCCGCCAGGGTCCCGCGCACGGTCTGGCTTTCCGGCCAGGTCGCTTTATAGATCACCGCCACGGGCGTGGTCGCCGGATAGCCGCCTTCAATCAGACGCTCAGCCACCCGATGAATGCGCTGGACGGAAAGATAAATCGCCATTGATGTCTGGTGGCTGGCAAAAGACTCCAGCTGTTCACGCTCTGGTACCGGGGTGCGGCCTTCCAGGCGCGTAATGATCAGGCTCTGTGAAACTTCAGGTACGGTGTATTCCACGCCCAGCTCCGCCGCCGCGCCGAGGAACGCGCTGACGCCGGGCACCACCTGCCAGTCAATCCCGCGTTTGGTCAGCTCCTCACCCTGCTCGCGTACGGAACCGTACAACGAGACATCACCGGTTTGCAGGCGCACAACGGTCTTGCCCGCTTTCACTCCGGCCTCCATCAGATCAAGGATCTGCTCCAGATGCAGTTCGGCACTGTCGTGACATTCAGCACCGGCAGGGCAATACTCCAGCAATTCAGTGTTAATCAGCGATCCGGCGTAGATAACAACCTGCGCCTGCTGCAGCAACCGGTAACCTTTGAGGGTAATCAGCTCGCGATCGCCAGGACCTGCGCCAACAAACCACACGCTACGGGGATCAAAAATCTCAGACATGGTTTCCTTCCTTCTGACAGGCGATAACAAATACGGGGTTATTCGGTTTAAAATAGTGACCATTGCCAAGCGTGGTAAGCGAGGAAACCTGTAGCTGCAGGCAATCCACTCCCTGTACGCCAAGATGATCCAGATGTGCCAGCGCGGTGTTGAGGTTTTCCTGGAGGATAAACGTCATCACCAAACGCCCTGCGGGATGCAATTGGCGCATCGACCAGTCAATCAGTTCGGTCAGATGGCCGCCGCTGCCGCCCATAAAAATGGCATCGGCTTTTTCCGCGATAGTCATGGGAGCAACGCCGGGAAAAATATCGATATTTGCGCAGGCAAAATGCTGGCGGTTTTCATCCAGCAACCTGAGTGCCGCCGGGTTACGTTCGATGGCCGTTACACGTAATCCGGGATATTGCAACGCGGCTTCTATCGACACGCTGCCGGTTCCGGCACCAATATCAATCAGGTGACTGGCGCGGTGTAATTCAAGTTTTGAGAGGGCAAGTGCGCGTACCGCTTCTTTGGTCATCGGCACTTTCTCTCCACGCAGAAACAGCTCATCTTTCATCAAGGATCACCACTGCATTCATGTCATAGTCAGCGTTAACTTCACGCACAGGCAGGAAATGGATCTGTTCGTTTTCCATCGCCAGGTTTTCGCCAATCACCATCCAGCGATGCCCCTTGCCTCGGGCAATGAGCTGCTGCGCGATTTCACGCGGGCCACACAGCGCATCAGTCACCATCGCCACCTTGTTATGTCGCGCCAGCTCATCAAAACAGACGCTGCGGCCATGGCTACTGGTCAGCCACATATCGTTCATATCAATACCGGACTGCGCGCACAGGTACTGCACCGCACTAATGCCGGGAATAATCCGCACATTCTCAATACCAAAATGCGCCACCATGCGCGTCCCGATGCCGTAAAACAGGGGGTCGCCAGACGCCAGTACCACAACGTGCTTCTCCTGGTGCGCGCTAATCCAGCTCAGGAGTTCCGGGATATTGGCGCCAAGAGCAAACTGTTCACCGGTAAAATCCGGGAATTGCTGCAAATGCCGCTTTCCACCGACCAGAACATCCGCCGCCGCGACCGCTTCACGTGCCGCAGGCGTCATCAAATGCAAACCGGCGGGGCCCATCCCTACAACGGTTAACATTGCATCTCCTCAGCAATCTCTGCGACCGGACGATTACTTCCAAGAACCTGATTATCAAAAGAAAACATGATGGCATCGCAGGTCGGGGGATTTTTGGTAAAGCGCAATGTTTGCAGGACACGCATACAAATGCGCTGAGCCAGATGGTCATAAATGTGCTGGAAACCGTACGCGTCGATATGTTCCATCGCCGCTTCGGTGGTATCGCACTCGCTGACCAACGTCAGCAGTTCCAGCGGTGCGCCAAGTAGCGCGAGGTGGGCCACCAGCGTTTCCATGCGGGCATCGGCAATATGGCTATGGGTATGGAAGATCCCCGCCGCGATTTTGACGAGCTTACCGGGGTGCCCCACCAGTACGATTTGCCGGAACCCCAGACGTACAGCTTCTTCAATCATGTAACCGACAAAGTTGCTCATGGTAACCACAACCTGGGTGTCGATACCCATCTGCTCGCGCACAAAACGCTCGCCGTGGTTTCCCGGCACCAGTACAACACGCTCCAGCCCTGCCGCCCGCTTAATTTCCAGCTCAAGCGACAGCGAACGCTTCCAGCTCTCTTCTGACATCGGCGTGACAATACCCGTGGTGCCGATAATCGAAATGCCGCCAAGAATGCCAAGGCGAGAGTTGTAGGTTTTTTGCGCCCGTTCTTCGCCTTCTGGCGCGAAGATTTCAATCTGCGCCCCACGATTTGGGCCAATCGCTTCGCGGACGGCTGATTCAATGGTCTGGCGAGGTGTACGGTTAATCGCCGAACTGCCCACCGGCAGGCCAATCCCTTTGCGGGTTACCGTACCGACCCCTTCACCGCCCTGTAAGGCAATCACGCCACTATCGTCTAACGTCACGCGGGCAAAAATCAGCATGCCGTGGGTGGCGTCCACATCATCTCCACCGTCTTTGCGGATGGCCGCTATTGCCTGCTGCCCTTCGATATGCGGTGACTCCACGTTCAGGCACAGCGTCACCCCGGAAGGCGTCACGATGGAAACCTGATGGATGAGGTGTTGGCGCAATACCATCAACGCGGCAACTTTTGCCGCCGCCGTGGCGCACGATCCCGTGGTATACCCTTTACGCAGCGCTTTACCGTTGTGCCACACCGGCGTATCGAAGGCCTCGCTCATCGCGCCCCCTGCATGTGATAAAGCATGGCGTTGACGATAGCGGCGGCGACATTGCTTCCCCCTTTGCGGCCTAACGCTGCAATGGCGGGCAAATTGCTTTGGGTCAGGGCATCTTTCGACTCTTCAGCACCAACGAACCCGACCGGTACACCTACCACACCGCTGACGGCAACATCATGCTCAAGCAGGCGGAACAGCGCAGTCGGCGCGTTGCCAAAGACAAACAGCTTTTCCCCCTCTTCCTTCACCGCAATGTCGACTGCCGCCATGGACCGGGTAATACCCTGCTCTTTTGCCTTACGCACAACCCGCGGGTCGCTGATGTAGCAGCGGCATTCACCGCCGAATTTTGCCAGCAGCGTTTTATTGATCCCGGAAAGCGCCATCGTGGTATCGGTGTAAATCACGCTCGAACGGCTAAGCGCCGCACAAAACTGCTCCAGCACATCACTGGAAAACCACAGAATGTCCAGCCAGTCGAAATCTGCCGTCGTGTGAATAACCCGCTTGATAATGGCTTCATGTAACGGACTGGCAAACTGATAGTCCGGACGGGTTTCACGGATGATCTCGCCAATAATGTCGAAACTTTTGGCTTCAATCGCCTGGGGTTGCTGGATGTATTGCATTATGTTGTCCTCAGGCTACACCGACCCACAGCCACCGCAGCGCAATAAACAGCGCCAGTGCCAGCGTCGATGCCACCCACATCAGTCGAATCGTATGGGAAATGTCGTCTACCGAAATGTCGCGTTGTGCATCACCGATCCACGGTTTCTCAACGCGCTCGCCAAAGTAGTCATTAGGACCACCCAGCCGAATGCCTAATGCCCCGGCTACAGATGCCTCTGACCACGCACAGTTTGGGCTGCTGTGGTTATAGCGATCGCGCCAGCCAATCTGTAAAGCTCGCGAGCCGTCTTTACGGCATAAAAATGCCGCCACGCCCAGCAGCAGCCAGCTCAGTCTTGCAGGAATAAAGTTCGCGACATCGTCCAGACGCGCGCTGACCATACCAATAGCGCGGTATTTTTCATGTTTGTAACCCACCATGGAGTCAAGGGTGTTTACCGCTTTGTAGGCCATCGCCAGGGGCGCACCGCCGAGGAGGAGAAAGAACAACGGCGCGATAATGCCGTCTACGGTGTTTTCAGCCACGGTTTCCACCACCGCGCGATTGATCTGCTGCGGTTGCAGCTGTGAGGTATCACGCCCCACAATCCATGACAATTTTTCCCGACTCACAGCAAGGTCACCGGCCCGTAGCGGACGTTCGACATCCTGCGCGGCCTTTGCCAGGCAGCGTCCGGCCAGCACGGTAAAGATCATCCATACCTCTACCACCCACCCCAACCAGGGATGAATAGATTCTGCCAGTGCCAGCACGCCCCAGGACACAGCCCAGGTCAGACCAACCACCACAATCCACATCACCGCGCCGCCGATGCGCAGCGCACGGTCGCTATGGCAATAACGCCGAATAACTCGCTGCACGGCAGAAATCAGATTGCCGATCCAGCGCACCGGATGTGGCCAGTTCTGCGGATCGCCGATGATAAAATCAAGCAGCCAGGCAACACACCATGCAAGGATCGTCATAGCGCACTCCTCGCAGCTGCCAGCCAATGGTTAAGCATCTGCGGACGTTGAGCAAAATGAACGTGTAGATAGCTGGCGAAGGTGTTTCCGACCTGCCAGCCGCCGGACCAGGCTTGCAGCGTTTTACCATCGCGCACTTTGCGACAGTTCATCACCGCTGGCGTTTCAGGGGTAAAATCGGAATAGTGGAATTCATGCCCGCGCAGCACTTCGCCTTCTGCAGCTAACAATGTTTGCTGCGCGGCCTGCGCTTCGCAGTAGCCAAATCGGGTCAGACGTTTCCCCATTTTGCTGTGGCCGGGAATGATATCCGCCATCAGCCAGGTATCGCCGTTGCTGTCCTCAAGCGAACTGCCGAGATACATCAGCCCCCCGCACTCTGCATAAATCGCGACGCCACGTTGATGTGCCTCTCGCAGTTGATTCAGCATCGAGACATTGCGAGCCAGCGCCGCAGCGTGTAGCTCTGGATATCCGCCACCTAACCAGATCATCTGACAGTCCGGTAAACAGGTGTCGTGCAACGGGCTAAAACGGACAACTTTAAGCCCCGTACGTTCCAGCAGCGTAATGTTATCCGGGTAGTAGAAGTTGAAGGCTTCGTCATCGGCAATGGCAACCGTTAGCCCTGCTCCGGCGTCTGCGGCAGGAAGCGCGGGCCATTCGCCAGCAGGAAGATTGGTTGACTGGCTTAATGTCAGAAGTGCGTCGATATCAAGGGTTTGCTCCAGCGTCGCGGCAAAAGCCTGCCACGGTTGCTGATTGATAACCGACTCACGTGCGGTTACTAAACCCAGATGACGTTCGGGAAGGGCAACACCCTCCATACGGGGTACGTAGCCCAAGACGGGTACATCGCAGTAACGTTCGATTGCGACTTTCAGTAACTGGTAATGCGTTTCGCTGTTAACCCGATTAACAATAACCCCGGCGATGTTCAGGGTGGGATCAAAATGCTGAAAACCCATTACCGTTGCGGCGATTGAAGTGGAAACGGCTTTGCCATCAACCAGTAAGATGACCGGACAGCCTAACTGTTTAGCCATCGCGGCGGTGCTGCAGTAGTTTGGGTCGGTACCATAGCCGTCATACAGCCCCATCACACCTTCAATAACGGCGATATCCGCATGTTGCATCTGCTCGTTGAATAGAGCGTTCAGCGTGGGGACGGGAAGCATGAAGCTATCAAGATTGCGGGAAGCGGTACCGCATACCGCTGTATGCCAGCCGGTATCAAGGTAATCAGGACCCACTTTGCAAGGCTGGACGCGCAAACCGCGTTTTTTCAACAAGCTCAACAAGCCCAGCGTCACCGTGGTTTTACCACAGCCGCTTCCGGTACCTGCAAGAACAAATGCGTGAAAATTGGCCGCCATACCCTGATCCTGTTCAGGGTGGTAGGGGTGTAGAGATACCCAGTCTCTCGACTGTATGCATCTGAACCACCCACTTCCCACCGAAGTTGTTGGTAGTCACTGACAGGCAGGTCTTCTGGCTTAGCGTCATCCTCACCCGTCCTTCCCAATCTTGCGATCAGTGGTCCATACGGGGTCGTCAGCATCACAGCAGCGGGGGCTGCGGGGGATTCTCACCCCCTTCCCTACCACAAATGTGGCAAACCTGTCAGTTCAAGAGCCTGGTTAATTAAGCTCTCTGTTATGAGGTAAATTCACGACCTCATGACAATAATTCAATTTAATATCTTTCCGAGTTCATTCAGCCAATTTTCTGGCCTTAACCCACTTATTCACACGTTCACTTTTTGAATGAAAGTATCAGCTAAGAATAAAGAAAGTCATTCACACAGACACTGTATCTCATCACAAAAATAAAAACTGGTGCAGTTTATCCCTCTAATACCATTATTTTGTTGCGCTATGACAATTTATTGACTGCTGTTGTCACATTTCATTTTATAATGACTAACATAGCGCCCGATATCAAAAATCGGCAATAGCAAAATATTGCTATTTAAGCGGATTCACCACGTGAAATGACATTTATTTGCTGGCGAAATGCCTGCGGCGTAACCTGATAGGTCTGGCGGAAAACTTTGCAAAAATAACTTGTTTGCGAAAAGCCTAAATTACGCGCAATGCTGGCTATGCTCCAGTCACTGTGACAAAGCAGCTCTTTGGCACTGGCCATTCTTTGCTGGTTTACCCATGCGTTAAAACCAATACCCTGATATTTTTTGAACAATTTGCTGAAATAGTACGGGCTAAGGAAAACATGAGAGGCAACATCTTCCAGACGTAGATCGTCTGATAAATGTGCATCAATATAGCGCAGGGCTTTTTTCATTTTACTGTCATGAGGGTTAGTACTACGGTTAGCGCGTACCGGCTCTGACTGCTGCGGGTTATCTTTGATAACAACAAAATTAAGTTGTTTCTTAAGGCAATTTTCGACGATGAGCTTGAGTAAATCCGCTGAAGCAATGACTCGAGAATAGTCCATTTCAGGTACATTACGGAACTCGTTGACCAGTTCGGGATCGGCTTGCCAGCGGTCATCGACGTTCAGAATATCAACGAGGCCTACATCGTTACTTAAGCGTACTTGTCCACAAAGCACGAACCCTACCAGGTGTCCCGCGATGACCAGCGGAATTGAGAAATCGGTAAGCCCGGCATGGCAGCGATAAATGCAGGGTTGATCGGATTTAGAGGCTTCCAACCCTCCACAGCGGTCGCTCATACGACAACGCGTACTATGCTGAGGATGCTGGCGCATCAACTGGCAAAAAGGAGTGAAATTAAAAAGCTCAGAAATTTCATCACCGTGAATATTGACAACCACAACAGCCAGACTGGTGGCCTGTGCAAAATCCTGTGCGATTTTATTAATGAGTTCTGAGTTCAGGGCACTCGCAGAAATCATGATAAAACCTCTCAGTTAATTTATTGTTATAAATAAAACATATTATTCACACATTCATTTTCATCTCGCGATCCAGCGCTCTGATGAAAGTCAGCATTGAACATAACAAAAGTCTCCCATTGTTGGGAGACTTTTTAAGCCGTTCAGGAAACCGGATCACGAAAACAGTTTTTACCTTTCAATAATAAACATCTTTCGTGAAGCTAGCTCTCGTTTTCCTCCAACTTACACGAATTACACGGTAAATTTTTGCCAATAAAATAACGATAAATTGCTGCGCCCGCACAGGCGCCGATGATGGGTGCCACAATCGGCACGATGAAATAAGGGATATAGCGCCCCCCGGTCATCGCAACATCACCCCACCCGGCCATCCAGGCAAACAATTTAGGACCAAAGTCACGTGCCGGGTTCATCGCAAAGCCGGTAAGTGGACCGGTTGATGCGCCGATAACAGCAACCAGAATACCAATCAGCAGTGGTGCTAACGGGCCTTTGGGAACACCGTTACCGTCATCCGTTAGCGCCATAATCATCCCCATCAGAATGGAGGTAATCACCACTTCGACCAGTGCGGCCTGCCAGACACTCAGTGCGGCGGCAGGATACGTACTAAAAATGCTGGCAAGTTGCAGGCTTTCCAGACTACCGCGTACCATTTGATGGGCTGATTCATACTCAATAAATAAGCTGCCGTACAACAAATAGGCCAGCATAGCGCCACCAAAGGCCCCCGCTATCTGAGCGACAGAATAAGGTAGTACCTTACGACCCGGAAAACAGGCAAACAACCAAAGTGCGATGGTAATAGCGGGATTGAGATGGGCCCCAGAAATCCCGGCTGTCAGGTAAACTGCAAGCGAGATCCCCAAGCCCCATATGATGCAGATCTCCCACAATCCCAAACTGGCACCCGCGACCTTCAGGGCGCTCAGGCACCCAATACCAAAAAACAAAAATAGTCCGGTACCTAAAAACTCAGCAATACATTGCGCTCTTAGTGAATCGTTCATTGTGACACCTTCTAAGCAGAGTTCGTGTCTTTACCAGCGGACTCCTTGCTGGCAGGAAGATTACTTCAAGGCTTACTATAAAAATCTGTATCGGCAAATTGTTGGCAATCTGCAAGCGACATGCCCTTAAAAATCGTGTTGTGATAGCAAATTCTTGCTATCACCTTTATTAAAGCAGGCGGTAAAACGAGGATTTACCCTATTAAAAGTACATTTTCAAAATAATAAAATATTGCGAAAAGCAGAATTCTATTTTCAAACGATCATCACAATTTCATTTTTCTCGCATAGCAAATGATATTTAAACTGTCACTCGGAAAAGTGTAAATATGGAATTAACATAACCAAATAGTCACATTACTTAAACTAAAAATAACCAACAAAAACAAATTGTTATGATGACATATAGCAATTTTATCTCACCATAACCCCACTATTTTTTCACTCTTACTTTCAACTCAGCCATTCTTTTTCCTCGCTTCTTTTTATAGTCATGAAAATCGGGACAACCCAGGCGAGGTCTTTATGCAACAAGAAGCGTTAGGAATGGTAGAAACCAAAGGCTTAACTGCAGCCATAGAGGCCGCAGATGCAATGGTGAAGTCAGCCAATGTAATGCTGGTCGGCTACGAAAAAATTGGTTCGGGGCTGGTAACAGTCATTGTCCGTGGCGATGTCGGCGCAGTCAAAGCAGCAACAGATGCAGGTGCCGCCGCAGCCCGTAATGTGGGAGAAGTGAAAGCCGTACACGTCATCCCACGCCCGCATACCGATGTAGAAAAAATCTTACCGAAGGGAATTAGCTAATGAGCAGCAATGAGCTGGTTGAACAGATCATGGCGCAGGTGATTGCTCGCGTGGCAACGCCGGAACAGCAGGCTATCCCTGAAAATAATCCTCCAACACGAGAAACGGCTATGGCAGAGAAAAGCTGCAGTTTAACGGAGTTTGTCGGTACCGCGATTGGCGACACCGTCGGTCTGGTAATCGCCAACGTAGACAGCGCCCTACTGGACGCGATGAAACTTGAAAAACGGTATCGCTCCATTGGCATCCTTGGCGCCCGTACTGGCGCAGGCCCGCACATCATGGCCGCCGATGAAGCGGTAAAAGCCACCAATACTGAAGTCGTCAGTATTGAGTTACCACGTGATACCAAAGGCGGCGCAGGTCATGGTTCGCTGATTATTCTTGGCGGCAACGATGTTTCCGACGTGAAACGCGGCATTGAAGTCGCACTGAAAGAACTGGATCGCACCTTTGGCGATGTTTATGCCAACGAAGCCGGTCACATCGAAATGCAGTACACCGCACGCGCCAGCTACGCGCTGGAAAAAGCCTTTGGCGCACCGATTGGCCGTGCCTGTGGCGTTATCGTCGGCGCGCCAGCATCCGTTGGTGTCCTGATGGCCGATACGGCCCTGAAATCCGCCAACGTGGAAGTTGTGGCCTACAGCTCCCCTGCCCATGGCACCAGCTTCAGTAACGAAGCCATTCTGGTTATTTCGGGTGACTCTGGCGCTGTTCGTCAGGCCGTTATCTCCGCCCGTGAAATCGGTAAAACCGTACTCGGGACCCTCGGCTCAGAGCCGAAAAACGATCGTCCGTCCTACATCTGATATCAGTGAGGCTGATTCATGAGATCGAAAAGATTTGAAGCACTGGCGAAGCGCCCTGTGAATCAGGATGGTTTCGTTAAGGAGTGGATCGAAGAAGGCTTCATTGCGATGGAAAGCCCGAACGACCCCAAACCGTCGATTAAAATCGTCAACGGTACAGTCACTGAACTGGACGGTAAATCCGCCAGTGAATTTGACTTAATCGACCATTTCATTGCCCGCTATGGCATTAACCTGGCGCGCGCTGAAGAGGTCATGGCGATGGACTCGGTCAAACTGGCCAATATGCTTTGCGACCCTAACGTGAAGCGCAAAGACATTGTGCCGCTGACCACCGCAATGACGCCGGCAAAAATTGTCGAAGTGGTGTCCCATATGAACGTCGTTGAGATGATGATGGCGATGCAGAAAATGCGTGCTCGTCGTACACCATCTCAACAAGCGCACGTCACTAACGTCAAAGATAACCCGGTGCAGATTGCCGCTGATGCCGCTGAAGGCGCATGGCGCGGGTTTGACGAACAGGAAACAACCGTTGCCGTTGCACGTTATGCGCCATTTAACGCCATTGCGCTGTTAGTCGGCTCACAGGTTGGACGCCCGGGCGTATTAACCCAGTGCTCGCTGGAAGAAGCTACCGAACTTAAACTCGGCATGCTAGGCCACACCTGCTACGCGGAAACCATCTCCGTCTATGGTACTGAACCTGTCTTTACCGACGGCGATGACACGCCATGGTCGAAAGGCTTCCTCGCCTCGTCCTATGCTTCCCGTGGTCTGAAAATGCGCTTTACCTCCGGCTCTGGCTCAGAAGTTCAAATGGGTTACGCCGAAGGCAAATCAATGCTTTATCTGGAAGCCCGCTGCATTTACATCACCAAAGCTGCGGGTGTACAGGGCCTGCAAAACGGTTCAGTAAGCTGCATCGGTGTCCCTTCCGCCGTGCCGTCAGGCATTCGTGCAGTGTTGGCTGAAAACCTGATCTGTTCCTCTCTGGATCTGGAATGCGCCTCCAGCAACGACCAAACCTTTACCCACTCGGATATGCGTCGTACTGCGCGTCTGCTGATGCAGTTCCTGCCGGGTACTGACTTCATTTCTTCTGGTTATTCCGCGGTGCCGAACTACGACAACATGTTTGCGGGTTCGAACGAAGATGCTGAAGATTTTGACGACTACAACGTTCTCCAGCGTGACCTGAAAGTAGACGGTGGTCTGCGCCCGGTTCGCGAAGAAGATGTTATCGCCATTCGTAACAAAGCGGCACGTGCGCTGCAGGCCGTCTTTGCCGGGATGGGATTACCACCAATCACTGATGAAGAAGTGGAAGCTGCGACCTACGCCCACGGTTCGAAAGATATGCCGGAACGTAACATCGTTGAAGACATCAAGTTTGCACAAGAGATCATCAATAAAAACCGTAACGGTCTGGAAGTGGTGAAAGCCCTAGCTCAGGGCGGATTTACCGATGTCGCTCAGGACATGCTCAACATCCAGAAAGCCAAGTTAACCGGGGATTACCTGCATACCTCCGCCATTATCGTTGGCGACGGACAGGTGCTATCCGCCGTCAATGATGTTAACGACTATGCCGGTCCGGCAACAGGTTATCGCCTGCAGGGCGAACGCTGGGAAGAAATCAAAAACATCCCTGGCGCACTTGATCCCAACGAGCTTGGCTAAGGGGTGAAAAATGGAAATTAATGAAAAACTACTGCGCCAGATAATTGAAGATGTGTTGTCTGAAATGCAGACCAGCGACAAACCCGTCTCTTTCCGCGCATCTACAGCGGCAAGCGCACCTCAGGCTGCGGCGACACAGGGAGACAGCTTTCTGACCGAGATTGGTGAAGCCAAACAAGGCCAGCAACAGGACGAAGTGATTATTGCCGTAGGGCCGGCATTCGGGCTCTCGCAAACCGTCAATATCGTAGGTATCCCGCATAAGAATATCTTGCGCGAAGTGATTGCCGGTATTGAAGAAGAAGGTATTAAAGCGCGCGTTATCCGCTGCTTTAAATCCTCCGATGTGGCGTTTGTCGCCGTTGAGGGGAACCGTCTGAGCGGTTCCGGGATCTCTATCGGCATCCAGTCAAAAGGTACCACGGTTATCCACCAGCAGGGGTTACCGCCGCTTTCAAACCTGGAGCTGTTCCCTCAGGCACCGCTTCTGACGCTGGAAACCTATCGTCAGATCGGTAAAAACGCCGCGCGTTATGCCAAGCGTGAATCTCCGCAACCGGTCCCTACTCTGAATGACCAGATGGCCCGTCCTAAGTACCAGGCGAAATCAGCCATTCTGCACATTAAAGAGACCAAATACGTTGTGACAGGCAAAAACCCGCAGGAACTGCGCATGGCGCTTTGATAAAGGATACCTCCATGAATACCGACGCAATTGAATCGATGGTTCGGGATGTGTTGAGCCGGATGAACAGCCTGCAAGGCGAGTCTGCGACTCCGCCCGCGGCGAGTTCATCAGCACATACCGCGAAAGTCACGGATTACCCTCTCGCGAATAAACATCCTGAGTGGGTAAAAACTGCGACCAACAAAACGCTGGACGACTTCACGCTTGAAAATGTTCTGAGCAACAAAGTGACCGCGCAGGACATGCGCATCACCCCTGAAACACTGCGCCTGCAGGCGGAAATCGCCAAAGATGCCGGACGTGACAGGCTGGCGATGAACTTCGAGCGTGCAGCCGAGCTAACCGCTGTTCCTGACGATCGCATTCTTGAGATCTACAACGCGCTGCGCCCGTACCGCTCAACAAAAGATGAGCTGATGGTTATCGCCGACGATCTCGAAAATCGTTATCAGGCAAAAATCTGTGCAGCTTTCGTTCGTGAAGCGGCAGCGCTGTACGTTGAGCGTAAAAAACTCAAAGGCGACGACTAACTCAGGGAAAGGATCATGCGATATATAGCTGGCATTGACATAGGCAACTCATCAACGGAAGTCGCTCTGGCAACTCTCGATGAGTCTGGCGTGCTGAGCATCACCGGCAGCGCGCTGGCAGAAACCACCGGAATTAAGGGCACATTACGTAATGTGTTTGGCATTCAGGAGGCCCTTACGCTGGCGGCAAAAAACGCCGGTATCAATGTCAGCGATATTTCGCTCATCCGTATTAACGAAGCCACCCCGGTCATTGGCGACGTGGCGATGGAAACAATAACCGAAACCATCATCACTGAATCCACCATGATCGGCCATAACCCTAAAACACCGGGCGGCGTCGGGTTAGGCGTGGGCGTCACTATTACGCCGGAAGACCTTCTCAGTCGCCCGGCGGATACGCCCTATATTCTGGTGGTGTCATCGGCATTTGATTTCGCCGATGTCGCTACGATGATTAATGCCTCCGTCCGTGCCGGATACCAGTTGACTGGCGTTATTTTGCAGCAGGACGACGGTGTGTTGGTCAGTAATCGTCTGACTCATCCCCTGCCCATCGTCGATGAAGTCCTTCATATCGACCGTATCCCGTTGGGGATGCTGGCTGCCATTGAGGTCGCCGTACCAGGAAAGGTCATTGAAACCCTTTCTAACCCCTACGGCATTGCAACTGTCTTTGGCCTCAATGCTGATGAGACTAAAAACATTGTTCCGATGGCACGGGCGCTGATCGGCAACCGTTCAGCCGTGGTGGTGAAAACGCCGTCAGGTGATGTGAAAGCACGAGCGATTCCTGCCGGAAATCTGGAGCTACAGTCTCAGGGTCGTACCGTACGGGTCGACGTTGCCGCGGGCGCCGAAGCGATTATGAAAGCGGTCGGTGAATGCCCAAAACTGGATAACGTGACCGGAGAAGCTGGCACCAATATTGGCGGCATGCTGGAGCATGTGCGCCAGACGATGGCTGAATTAACCAACAAACCCAGTCATGAAATTTTTATTCAGGATCTGCTGGCGGTCGATACCTCGGTACCCGTTAGCGTGACGGGTGGACTTGCCGGTGAGTTCTCGCTGGAACAGGCTGTCGGCATAGCCTCCATGGTGAAATCAGACCGCCTGCAAATGGCGATGATTGCCCAGGAGATCACGCAAAAGCTCAACATTGATGTCCAGGTTGGCGGGGCCGAAGCCGAAGCTGCCATTCTGGGAGCCTTAACAACTCCGGGCACAACACGACCACTGGCTATTCTGGATCTCGGCGCGGGTTCAACCGACGCTTCTATCATCAATCCTAAGGGCGAAATTATTGCCACGCACCTGGCAGGCGCAGGCGATATGGTCACGATGATCATTGCCCGTGAACTGGGCCTGGATGACCGTTATCTCGCTGAAGAGATTAAAAAGTATCCGTTGGCGAAAGTTGAGAGCTTGTTCCACCTTCGCCACGAAGACGGCAGCGTTCAGTTCTTCCCTGCGCCTCTCCCACCAACGGTTTTTGCGCGCGTGTGCGTAGTGAAACCCGATGAACTGGTGCCACTGCCTGGTGAACTGGCGCTGGAGAAAGTACGGGCCATTCGTCGCAGCGCCAAGGAGCGCGTTTTCGTTACTAACGCACTCAGAGCGCTACGTCAGGTCAGTCCGACCGGGAACATTCGGGATATTCCCTTTGTGGTGCTGGTTGGCGGCTCATCTCTGGATTTTGAAGTTCCACAGCTGGTCACCGATGCTCTGGCGCATTATCGACTGGTTGCCGGGCGCGGCAACATTCGTGGTACCGAAGGTCCGCGCAATGCGGTTGCGACAGGACTGATTCTCTCCTGGCATAAGGCATTCGCTCATGGAAAGTAATCTCACCACACCAGCCATCGTTATCTTCACCAGTGCTGACTGTGCTGACGTCTGGAATGACGTACTGCTGGGTATTGAAGAAGAAGGGATCCCCTTTGTGATTCAGGAGAGTAGCTCAACTGACGTTATCCACAACGCATGGTTGGCCGCCTGCCAGTCTCCATTGCTGGTCGGTATTGGCTGTAGCCGCGAAAAACTGGTCGTGCACTACAAAAACTTACCCACATCAGCACCACTTTTTACGCTGACGTATCAACAAAATAGCCACGATCGCCGCAGCATTGGTAACAACGCTGCGCGGCTGGTTAAAGGCATTCCGTTCCGGGAATGCCACTCATAACCCACAGGAGAAAAGCAGTATGAATAACGCACTGGGACTGGTTGAAACAAAAGGGCTTGTCGGCGCTATTGAAGCCGCTGATGCCATGGTGAAATCCGCAAACGTGCAGTTGGTTGGTTACGAAAAAATCGGCTCTGGCCTTATCACCGTTATGGTTCGCGGTGATGTCGGCGCAGTGAAAGCAGCCGTAGATGCAGGAAGCGCAGCCGCAAGCGCCGTTGGTGAGGTGAAATCCTGCCACGTTATCCCGCGTCCGCACAGCGACGTTGAAGCCATTTTACCTAAATCCGCATAAGTCGTTGCAACCAAGGAGCACAGCGTGAAGCAATCACTGGGATTACTTGAAGTTAGTGGTCTGGCATTAGCCATCAGTTGCGCGGACGTCATGGCGAAAGCCGCCTCCATCACGCTGGTGGGCCTCGAAAAAACCAACGGCTCAGGCTGGACGGTGATCAAGATAATCGGGGATGTGGCCTCCGTCCAGGCGGCCATTTCCACCGGTGTCAGTTTCGCTGACCAGCGAGATGGACTGGTGGCTCACAAAGTCATTTCCAGACCCGGGGATGGGATCCTGTCGCATAGCGTTGTCCTGGAGCCTGAGCCAACGCCCGAACCCATACCAGCCGTAGCGCATGAAGAGATATTTGTAGACCATGATGTACCCGAAGCACCGCAAGATGCAGAGTTGATTAGCTGCAATTTGTGTCTTGATCCTGCCTGCCCTCGCCAAAAAGGCGAGCCGCGCACGCTTTGTCTTCACTCTGGCAAACGAGGTGAAGCGTAATGGATAAACAGCAACTGGAGACCACTGTCGCTAAGGTTCTGGACGAAATGCGCGGGCGCCCGATTCCGCTGGGGATCTCTAATCGTCATATTCATCTGTGCGCTGAAGATTACGGTCGCTTGTTTCCCAATCACCCCATTAGTGAGAAAAAAGGGCTGCTGCAGCCAGGACAATATGCAGCAGAGCAGACTGTCACGCTGGTGGGGCCAAAAGGTCAGTTAAAAAATGTGCGTTTACTCGGCCCGCTACGCAGTACCAGCCAGGTCGAAATTTCTCGTACCGACGCCCGCACGTTGGGGATTGCTGCTCCGCTGCGGATGTCGGGCAATATTCAGGGCACACCCGGTGTTCGTCTCGTCAGCCCATTTGCTGAACTGGACTTAGCATCCGGGGTGATCGTCGCCCAACGGCATATCCATATGTCTCCGCTCGATGCTCTGATTCTGCGGGTTTCCCATGGCGATAAAGTTTCGGTCGCCATTAATGGCGATGAACGTCGACTGATTTTCGATAACGTCGCCGTACGCGTTTCGCCGGATATGCGCCTCGAAATGCATATTGATACAGACGAAGCCAATGCTGCAGGCGCTGATAATCCCCAGGCATTCGCCACACTGGTGACCTCACGATGAACAACGAACTGCTGCAACGCATTATCGAGGAGGTTGTTTCCCGATTAAAAAAACGCGCGGAAAGCACGCTCACTCTTAGCGTCGCGCAGTTACGGGAAATCGATTCACGGACAGTATGCTGCCAGTACTCGTCGCTCCATCTCCAGCAAGTGGATCTGCCATTACTGGAACAAATTGTCGAAGGCTGCCCAGCCAACATGTCGGTGGGAAAGATTCACGACGCGCTGGCATGCGGAGTCCGCGTGAAAATTTCACTACAACACCGATTGTTACCCGCAATCCCCGTGAAAAAACTCGCACGTCTGCCGCTGGAGTTCAATGACGAACGGGGACGAATCATCTTTTTGCATCCTGAGAAGCTTCTCAGCTATGCCGACGTCGCCCAATTAAGGGATGGCGTACTGGTGTTGCGCCGTCGGTGTGTTGTGACGGCTCTGGCTCAGGAAGCAGTCAGTCTGCGAAATGTCCAACTAATTAAGCAGGAGTGAGCTATGCATCTGGCCCGGGTTACAGGCGTTGTGGTTTCCACGCAAAAATCCCCATCACTGGTGGGAAAAAAACTGTTGCTGGTACGTCGGGTAAGTGCTGACGGAGAGCTTCCTGCATCCCCGGTGAGTGGAGATGAAGTCGCTGTTGATTCTGTCGGCGCAGGGACCGGCGAACTGGTATTACTCAGCAGCGGATCCAGCGCCAGACACGTTTTTTCTGGCCCTAACGAGGCCATCGATCTGGCTATCGTCGGCATTGTCGACACGCTTTCTCGCTAGGAGGAACTATGGCGATTTATACCCGCACTGGTGATGCCGGAACAACAGCCCTCTTTACCGGACAGCGCGTGAGCAAAACGCATCCACGCGTGGAAGCCTACGGTACGCTGGACGAACTGAATGCGGCGCTAAGTCTGTGCATTTGTGCAGCGAAAAACCCGCAGCACCAGCAGTTACTTGAGAATATCCAGCTGCAGCTTTTTTGGTTCAGCGCCGAACTGGCAAGCGAAAGCGAAGAACCAACGCCAGAGCAGCGCTACATCAGCTCGGAAGAAATTGCGGCACTGGAAGCTGCCATCGATACCGCAATGGGAAGAGTACCGCCCCTGCGCAGCTTTATTCTACCTGGCCGCAGCGAAGCCGCCAGCCGACTGCACTTTGCCCGTACGCTGGCACGCCGTGCAGAGAGACGACTGGTCGAGCTCTCCACCGAGATATCCGTCAGACACGTGCTGATGCGTTATATCAATCGCCTGTCCGACTGCTTATATGCGCTTGCACGAGCAGAAGATCATGACGCCCATCAAAACGACATCATTCAGAAAGTGGCTGAGCGCTATCTCGCTGCCGTTCAAGCACCAGCCATAAAGGAGCCGACTATGTCTCTGTCTTTTCAGGAGCTCCACCAACTCACTCGCGCTGCGGTGACGAGAGCAGAAGAACTTCAGGTTCCGGTCGTCATAAGCATTGTTGATGCGAACGGGACCCAAACGGTGGTCTGGCGCATGCCTGACGCATTACTCGTGAGTAGCGAACTGGCACCCAAAAAAGCCTGGACTGCCGTGGCGATGAAAACCGCCACACATGAGCTGACATCGGCAGTGCAACCCGGCGCTGTGCTTTACGGTCTGGAAAGCCATATGCAGGGAAAAGTCGTCACCTTCGGTGGCGGGTACGCATTATGGCGTGAGGGTTTACTCCTCGGGGGTCTTGGCATCAGCGGAGGAAGCGTTGAACAGGATATGGACATTGCAGAAACGGCCATTGCGGCGATTAACGTGAGAACACATCAATGAATACTTCAGAACTTGAAACCCTTATTCGTAACATTTTGAGTGAGCAACTCGCCCCGGCAAAAACAGAAGTTCAGGGTAACGGTATTTTTCCGTCCGTTGGCGAAGCTATCGATGCAGCGCATCAGGCTTTTCTGCGTTACCAGCAATGTCCATTGAAAACCCGCAGCGCCATCATAAACGCCCTACGCGAAGAACTGACGCCTCATCTTGCTTCACTGGCCGCTGAGAGCGCTACCGAAACGGGTATGGGCAACAAAGAGGATAAGTTCCTTAAAAATAAAGCCGCGCTGGACAACACCCCGGGTATCGAAGATCTCACCACCACGGCGTTAACCGGCGACGGCGGCATGGTGTTATTCGAGTATTCACCGTTTGGCGTGATTGGTTCTGTCGCCCCCAGTACAAACCCGACAGAGACCATTATTAACAACAGCATCAGCATGCTGGCGGCAGGGAATAGCGTTTACTTCAGTCCGCATCCGGGTGCTAAAAAGGTTTCACTCAAGCTGATTGCCATGATTGAAGATATTGCTTTCCGTTGCTGCGGAATTCGTAATCTTGTCGTCACGGTCACAGAACCCACTTTTGAGGCTACCCAGCAGATGATGGCGCACCCTAAAATCGCAGTTCTGGCGATTACCGGTGGCCCTGGCATTGTTGCTATGGGCATGAAAAGCGGGAAAAAAGTCATCGGCGCAGGCGCAGGAAATCCACCCTGCATTGTTGATGAAACGGCCGACCTGGTTAAGGCGGCGGAAGATATCATCAATGGCGCATCCTTTGATTACAACCTCCCCTGCATTGCTGAGAAGAGCCTGATTGTTGTTGATGCCGTTGCCGAACGACTGGTTCAACAGATGCAGTCTTTTGGTGCGATGCTTCTCAATAGCGAAGAGGTAGACAAACTGCGCGCTGTCTGTCTACCAGAAGGCATAGCCAATAAAAAACTGGTGGGTAAAAGCCCGGCAACCTTACTGGAAGCAGCAGGAATACCGGTTCCGGCAAAAGCACCTCGACTACTGACAGGCATCGTCAAGGCTGACGACCCGTGGGTTACCAGCGAGCAATTGATGCCAATGCTCCCCGTCGTAACGGTGAGCGATTTTGACAGTGCATTAACGTTGGCCCTGAAAGTTGAAGAGGGATTGCATCACACCGCCATTATGCATTCGCAAAATGTGTCACGTTTGAACCTTGCCGCGCGCACGCTTCAGACCTCCATCTTTGTGAAAAATGGCCCCTCTTACGCCGGGATCGGCGTTGGTGGTGAAGGTTTTACAACCTTCACTATTGCGACGCCAACCGGTGAAGGAACAACATCTGCGCGCACTTTCGCACGCTCTCGTCGTTGCGTGCTGACAAACGGTTTTTCTATTCGCTAATGGGGCCGTTATGAATAGCTTTTCACTGCAAACTCGATTGTACAGCGGCCAGGGAAGTCTGGATGTACTCAAGCGTTTCACGAATAAGCATATCTGGATTATCTGCGATGGTTTTCTCGCACGTTCTCCCCTGATTGAAAAGCTGCGCAACGCTCTGCCAGCGGATAACCGCATCAGCATTTTCAGCGATATCACCCCCGATCCCACCATCGGTACGGTAGTACAAGGGATTGCACAAATGCAGTCCCTGCGACCGGACGTCGTGATGGGTTTTGGTGGCGGCTCAGCACTGGACGCCGCAAAAGCCATCGTCTGGTTCAGCCGACAGTTCGGTATTGAAATTGAAACCTGTGTTGCAATTCCCACCACCAGCGGCACAGGCTCCGAGGTAACCAGTGCCTGCGTGATTAGCGATCCGGATAAAGGCATTAAATATCCATTGTTTAATAATGCACTTTACCCGGACATGGCCATCCTTGATCCAACGTTGGTTGTCAGCGTACCACCTGCCATCACCGCGAATACCGGCATGGACGTGTTAACGCATGCGCTGGAGGCTTACGTGTCCACGAAGGCCAGCGACTTCACAGACGCACTGGCTGAAAAAGCGGCTCAAATCGTCTTCCAGTACCTGCCTGTCGCCGTCAGCAAAGGCGACTGTCTGGCAACCAGGGGGAAAATGCACAATGCATCAACGCTCGCGGGAATGGCATTTAGTCAGGCTGGACTGGGGATCAATCATGCGATTGCCCATCAGTTGGGGGGTCAGTTTCATCTGCCGCATGGACTTGCCAATGCGCTGCTGCTGACCCATGTCATTCATTTTAATGCCCGCGACCCGCGGGCTGCGAAGCGCTATGCCCGTTTCGCTAAAGCCTGCCATTTATGCCCGGATAACGCGAACGATACAGCGGCATTGAATGCGCTCATTCATCATATCGAGCTACTGAAAAAACAGTGTGCGTTGCCTTCTTTTGTTGACGCGCTTAAAGACGGAAAGCAAGCCTGGTCACAACGTATCCCATTGATGGTTCAGGCCGCGCTGGCTGACGTCACGCTGCAAACCAATCCTCGTGTTGCTGATGCCAGTGCCATGCAGGAACTGCTTGAGGAATTATTATGAAGACAGCCATGACGGCAGAGTCCACGCTTTATGATGCGCAGAACATTCGCGAACGCGTTCGCGCAGCGGGTGTTGTCGGAGCCGGAGGCGCAGGCTTTCCTGCTCACGTAAAATTACAGGCGCAGGTCGATACATTTCTGGTCAATGCGGCTGAATGTGAGCCAATGCTGAAAGTTGACCAGCAGTTGATGGCCGTCCAGGCTGAGCGACTTATCCGCGGCGTTCAATATGCCATGACGGCGACCGGAGCCAGTGCCGGAATTATTGCGCTCAAAGAGAAATACCAAAAGGCTATCAATGCATTAACGCCCCTTCTGCCTGCCGGGATCCGCTTACATATTTTGCCTGATGTCTACCCGGCTGGTGACGAGGTTCTGACCATCTGGATGGCAACAGGTCGGAGAGTTCCGCCTGCCGCGCTGCCGGTTAGCGTCGGTGTGGTGGTCAATAACGTCCAGACCGTGCTCAACATCGCCAGAGCAGTTGAGCAGCAGTACCCCGTGACGCGTCGTACCCTGACTGTTAACGGCGCAGTCGCCAGTCCCATCACACTCACTGTCCCTATCGGAATGTCTTTACGTGACGTTCTGGCGCTGGCCGGTGGCGCAACCGTTGACGATCCCGGCTTTATTAACGGTGGTCCGATGATGGGCGGCCTGATTACTTCACTGGATACCCCCGTAAGCAAGACCACCGGGGGCCTGCTGGTTTTGCCTAAGTCTCATGCGTTAATTCAGCGGCGGATGCAGGATGAACGCACCGTGCTTTCTGTAGCAAAAACCGTTTGCGAGCAGTGCCGTTTGTGTACGGATTTGTGCCCAAGGCATTTGATCGGCCATGAATTATCCCCGCACCTGTTGGTTCGTGCGGTTAATTATCAGCAGGCGGCCACACCGCAGCTGCTGCTCACGGCCCTGACCTGTTCAGAATGCAACGTGTGTGAAAGCGTAGCCTGCCCGGTTGGGATTTCACCGATGCGCATCAACCGTATGCTGAAACGCGAGCTGCGGGCGCTCAACCATCGTTATGAAGGGCCGCTAAATCCTGAGGATGAAATGGCGAAGTACCGGCTGATCCCGGTTAAGCGCCTTATTACCAAACTGGGTCTTAGCGACTGGTATCACGATGCGCCACTGGCTGAGACTGATTATTCCACAGATAAAACGACGCTGTTGTTACGCCAGCATATTGGTGCCAGCGCCATCCCATGTGTAGAACAAGGCGAACGCGTTGTTCGCGGTCAATGCGTTGCCGATGTGCCGTCCGGTGCATTAGGCGCGCCTGTTCACGCCAGCATTGACGGTATTGTCAGCGAAATCACTGAGCAATCTATCACGGTAATTAGAGGTTAATCATGTCTCAGGCTATAGGGATTTTAGAACTCACCAGCATTGCCAAAGGGATGGAAGCTGGTGATGCCATGTTAAAAAGCGCGAATGTGAATTTACTCGTCAGCAAGACCATCTGCCCGGGAAAATTTCTACTCATGCTCGGTGGTGACGTAGGTGCCGTACAACAGGCGATTGCCACTGGAACATCTCTTGCTGGCGATATGCTCGTTGACAGTCTGGTACTCCCCAACATTCATGCCAGCGTACTCCCCGCAATCAGCGGACTAAACAGCGTGGATAAGCGTCAGGCTGTTGGAATTGTCGAAACATGGAGCGTTGCTGCCTGCATCTGCGCCGCCGACCGGGCGGTTAAAGCCTCCAACGTCACGCTGGTACGTGTCCATATGGCATTTGGTATTGGCGGCAAGTGCTACATGGTCGTTGCTGGCGATGTATCCGATGTGAATAACGCAGTGACGGTTGCCAGTGAAAGCGCGGGTGAAAAAGGCCTGCTGGTTTACCGCTCTGTCATACCCCGCCCGCATGAAAGCATGTGGCGACAAATGGTGGAGGGATAATGGAAAGACAACCCACCACGGATCGAATGATTCAGGAATATGTACCTGGCAAACAGGTCACGCTGGCGCATCTTATTGCTAATCCAGGTAAAGATTTGTTCAAGAAGCTGGGATTACCAGATGCGGTTTCCGCAATCGGTATTCTGACCATTACCCCCAGCGAAGCCTCAATCATCGCCTGTGATATCGCCACGAAATCAGGGGCGGTAGAGATTGGTTTTCTCGACCGGTTTACCGGTGCGGTGGTACTGACGGGTGATGTTTCCGCCGTTGAGTACGCGCTGAAACAGGTAACCCGAACGCTGGGCGAAATGATGCGTTTTACCGCGTGTCCCATCACCCGGACGTAATCTCATGAAACGTATCATGCTAATTGGCCCCAGCCAGTGCGGTAAAACATCGCTCACGCAGTGCATGCGGGGAGAAGCGCTTCACTATCAGAAGACCCAGGCCATAGTCTGGTCTCCTACGACAATAGACACACCGGGTGAATATCTTGAGAACCGCTGCCTGTACAGTGCGCTGCTGGCCAGCGCCTGTGAAGCAGACATTATTGCGCTGGTACTCAATGCTGACGCGCCGTGGTCACCATTTTCTCCCGGTTTTACCGGACCAATGAACCGACCCGTTATTGGCCTCGTTACCAAAGCCGATTTAGCCAATCCGCAGCGTATTTCTCTTGTGGAGAGTTGGTTAGTTCAGGCTGGTGCGCAAAAAGTATTTGTCACCAGCGCGCTGGAGAATACTGGGGTCGATGAGATGTTCATTTTTCTGAATGCAAAGGAACCTTCATGTCTCACAAAATAATGGCCATTAATGCAGGTAGTTCCTCGCTTAAATTTCAACTACTGGCGATGCCGCAGGGTGAAATGATCTGTCAGGGGTTGATTGAACGTATCGGTTTGTCTGATGCGCAGGTCACCCTAAAAACGCCAGCGCAGAAATGGCAGGAGACTTTGCCCGTAGCCGATCATCGTGAAGCCGTAACGTTGCTCCTGGAAAAACTGCTCAACCACCACATTATCAACAGTCTGGAAGAGATCGACGGCGTGGGTCATCGCGTCGCGCACGGCGGAGAATCTTTTAAAGACTCCGCGCTGGTAACTGATGAAACGCTGGCAGAAATCGAGCGACTCGCGGAACTGGCCCCTCTGCATAACCCGGTAAATGCGTTGGGGATCGCGGTATTCCGCCAGCTATTGCCCAAAACACCAGCCGTTGCGGTGTTCGACACCGCCTTTCATCAAACGCTTGATGAGCCTTCTTTCATCTATCCCCTGCCCTGGCGTTACTATGCAGAGTTGGGTATTCGTCGCTATGGTTTTCATGGTACCAGCCACAAATACGTTAGCTCACAGCTTGCTGAAAAACTGGGTGTACCACTCAGCGCCCTGCGCGTTGTTTGTTGTCATCTGGGCAACGGCAGCAGCATCTGCGCCATCAAAGGCGGACAATCGGTGAATACGTCAATGGGCTTTACGCCGCAGTCTGGCGTGATGATGGGCACGCGAAGTGGCGATATCGATCCGTCCATTTTACCGTGGATTGCCCTGCGAGAAGGCAAAACACCGCAGCAGCTCAACCAATTGCTCAACAATGAGTCCGGATTGCTCGGTGTTTCTGGCATCTCACCTGACTACCGCGACGTTGAACATGCCGCAGATACGGGCAATCACCAGGCTGCGCTGGCGTTGACGCTTTTTGCTGAGCGCATTCGTGCCACCATTGGTAGCTATATTATGCAGATGGGCGGTCTGGATGCCCTGGTGTTTACCGGTGGTATTGGCGAAAACTCCGCACGGGCGCGCGCTGCGATTTGTCGTAACCTGAATTTCCTGGGGCTGGCCGTTGATGAGGAAAAAAATCAGCGTAATGCCACCTTCATTCAGACGGAAAATGCGATGGTCAAAGTGGCGGTGATTAATACCAATGAAGAGCTGATGATTGCGCAAGACGTTATGCGTTTAGCGATATCTGAAACTGTGACATTGGACATTCCTGCATAATACTGCCGCACCGCAAATTGCGGCAAATCATGGTAATAGCGCGATCGCCATGACACTATGCGCCGAAGATTTCTGATCACATAGGTGAAGACGTGGCTGTTGCGCAATGTCCCGCATCGTGCGGAGAACTTATCCAGGGCTGGATTCTGGGCAGTGAGAAATTGGTCTCCTGCCCGGTTGAATGGTATAGCACCGTTGAGGTCACTTCAGGTTCACCGCTGACAGATGAACGTCCACTTTCGCGGGCGATGGTTGAGAGGTTATTGCTGCACTGGCAATACTCGGCACAAATGAGTCAGGATATTCGAATTGATGTCCAGTCAACCATTCCTGTCGCTAAAGGGATGGCCAGCAGCACAGCGGATATCGCCGCCACGGCAATCGCCACGGCGCAGTATCTGGGTCATCAGCTAGACGAATCCACTCTGGCGCAGCTTTGCGTTTCGCTGGAACCTACCGACAGCACCGTTTTCCGCCAGCTTACGCTGTTCGATCACAACGACGCCTCCACGCAAATTGCCTGTGAAGCCCAGCCTCAACTCGATCTGCTGGTTCTCGAAAGCCCGGAAACCTTGCTTACCGCTGATTATCACCGTACTCCACGCCAGTCAGGGTTACTTGCAGGCGCTCCAGCGCTGAAACGCGCATGGGAAAAGGTACAGGAAGCATGTATCAGTCAAAATCCTTATCGGATGGGTGAAGCCGCCACGCTGAGCGCGATCGCCAGCCAGTTGCTGTTACCTAAACCAAATTTTGATTCACTTTTAGCGCTGGTAGAAGAATGTGATTTATACGGTGTCAACGTTGCGCACAGTGGCAGCGTAGTCGGTCTGATGCTCGACAGAAAGCGTCATGATGTGGACTACATTAAATGGATGCTGACGCAGAAAAAATTAACGGAACACTGGCCGGAACAGCATTTGTTGCGGATGGTAACTGGCGGGGTCGAACTGCAATAAGGGCCGCCGCTATGCAGCGACCCGGACAAGCATAAAATCGTTACTCGGCTTTCGCTTCGCCGTTTTTCACTTCGCCCATCGCTTTCAGCTTTTTAGAGATGTCGCGGCGCTCTTTAGAGATCTCAGCGTTTTTGATGATGTAATCATCAACACGATCTTCATAATCGCTTTTCATGCTGGCGATAATGCCCTGAATCGCTTCCACGCTCATTCCAGGCTTGATGTAGTCGCTCAGGTTGTCCAGCAGCAGAACACGTTTCTGGTTGTCACGGATCTTTTTCTCAACGTCCTGGATTTCACGTTGCAGTTTGTTTTTACGACGGAACAGACGAACAAATTCCAGCACGTCCTGGAAAGAAGGCTTGGTAGTTTCCATTTTTACACCCCTGATAATGTGAGATTCGGATTCGTTAAAACAACGGCTAAAGTGGGTCAACATTACTTTCATGCCCGCCATACTTCAAGTTGCATCTGCATCGACCATGCATGGTTGAAACCTGAATTATCGAGGGTAAAGCCATTGCAGTTACCAATGGTTTTAGCCTTTTTCAGTATCATACCTCTATTCGTTGCTGAATCGAAGCAGCAGTAGAACCAATCCCCTCATCTGCTCTTTATTTGCGCAGCGCGCGACAGATCAAATGAGAGAGCAACTCCAGCTGTCGCGCCATTTCCATATTTAGCCAAACGTAGCCGTGAATGGGCGTTTCAGCGACATTATCGCCCTTATGCTCAGCAATAAGCTGACGTAACTCCACCACGGTGTCATTGAGTTTTTCCGTATTGGCAAGCACCGGTTGTGGATTACCTTCATACAATGCGTGGGTTATCGTCAGTAGCGCCTGTTGTGTCCTGAGCTGTGTTTCACGCAAAGTATGCGCATTCAACATAACAAAGTGGCTTGTACGGCTGGCCCAGAGCGCATTGATTTGCAGCTCAAGCATGCAGACCAGGTTACGATTAACCGTCTGAATAGCTTCAAAGATTGATTTTTGAATGCGGGTTTCTTTGCTGGCAGGAACGATGAGCCCACGCATTTTGACAACATCGCTTAAAAGCTGTTGTAAATGCTTTTCCAGTCGCGGTTGCTCCAGCAGGTTGGGAGATAGCGCAGCCTGATACACCCGATTGTACCCCGTTACGCAATGCGCCAGCTGAATTCGCCAGTGTATAAATGCCCGCTGCGGCCAGATACCGGTAAACAGCATTGCCAGTAATGAACCCAGAATAACATCGCCACCGCGCCATAACGCTGTGTTCATATCTCCAGCGGGGGCACCCACAACGACCGCAAGCGTTATACCAATCAGCAACGCCTGATACGGCTTTTTACCCAGTGCCAGCCAGCCGCAGAGAAACATCGCCACCGCGCACCATATCAGCATTAGCGGAAGTGAAAAGAGTTCCAGACGAAGAGCCACCAGCCCAAGTACCGAACCCAGAATTGTCCCGCCAATACGCTCAAACGCTCTGGGGACAACGTTCCCCCAAAAGGAAATAGGCCCCATAATTACCACCAACGTAATCAGAGGCCATGTACCTTCAGGAATGTTCAACAGGCGAACCAACAGAAAAGTAAAAAGAAACGCCAGCGCAATGCGAACACCATGCACCACACGATAATGACGATACAAACGAATTTCAAAAGGACTCAGTGACTTATCTGCACGCACTCATGCACTCCGTCAGGGAATTGCAAAGAACAGAATTGTACCTGTTTTTTGAGTGAAAACATCACCCTGATGACCAGGACATTCATCCTGATTTACACCAAAAACAGTTACTTCGACTGTACCGGCACGTACATTTCAATGTCCCAGTAGCCGTCCTCCATGCCATTGTTCATATAAACTTCAAAGCAAGGTTTAGCGGCTATCGCATACGTCGAATCCTGCAGCAGGCGCTCAAAGAACTGATACCACGGCGTCGCGAAGTCATGATTTTCAACGCGCGCAACGGCGATAGCATAGTCGCCCCCCGCCAGTTCGGTCTGGATCACCCCCTCGCTGTTTTCTGGGATCTCAAAACCTTCAGGCACAGACACCACGGTATCACAACGCAGTTTTTCCGCCGGAACAACGTCAGGATTGTCGTAATAAACAGCTATCCATTCCAGCGGTACGATCTGCTTACCGTCGACCCACATCATTAACTGCTCGAAACCCTGCTTTACCGTTTGTTCCCACGGTCCAACCATGTGAAAACCGGCAATTATGCGTTTCTCGACCTGCTTTATCTCGTACTCCATATAACCTCCGTTATTACACTGTATTTATATACAGTGTAATTTTTAGGTATGACGGCCACAAGGAATCAGTGATTATTATGTGAGCAGATTCGCACTCTTGCCAGTCAGGCACATCAGGAAAAACTACGCCTTGTGGTGGAAGTAATCGCTCAAACGCGAGAAGACGCCGCCTTCGTTGACAGACTCCAGCGTAACCAGAGGCCAGTGCGCCACCAGTTTATCCCGATCGTAGAGTTCAATTTCCCCCACACGTTGATGGGCAGCAATGGGGGCAACCAGTTCTTTCTTATCAAGAACATATTTTGCCTTGATATTAGCGACTTCGGCTTTAGGCAGGGCCATCCAGAAATCCTGCTCTGTGCCAAGGCTAATTTTTTCTTTATCGCCGTACCAGATCCGTTCAATACCAACCTGCTTACCGCTACGTAATACCTGCACGGTATCGAAGTTCTGTTGTCCCCATTGCAGCAGTTTTCGCGCCTGGTCTTCACGCCCTTTCGCACTCTCCGCCCCCATCACAACTGCAATCAGGCGGCGCTGCCCATCAACGGCAGAAGCAATCAGGTTGAATCCAGCGCCGGAGGTATGCCCAGTCTTCAGACCGTCGACGTTCATGGTTTTATCCCACAACAAACCGTTACGGTTTTGCTGCGTAATTCCGTTCCAGGTAAGGCTTTTTTCACTGTACATATGGTAGAAATCCGGCTCTCCATGGATGATAGCTCTCGACAGCACGGCCAGATCGTAAGCTGAGCTATGCTGACCTGGCGCATCCAGACCATGTACCGTTTCAAAATGCGTGTCCCGCAGGTTCAGCTTTTGCACATAGTTGTTCATCATCGCGACAAACTGCGGCTGCCCTCCGGCGATGTAATCCGCCAGCGCCACACAGGCATCATTACCGGAATCAACAATTAGCCCGCGACTCAGGTCGCGCACAGAAACGCGATCACCTTCTTTCAGGAACATTAAGGATGAACCGACAAATACCGGATTATCTTTCGCCCAGGCATCGCGCCCTACGGTGACAATATCTGTCGGACTAATACGCTTGCTGTCGATTGCGCGATCGACAACATATCCGGTCATCAGCTTGGTCAGGCTGGCAGGGTTGCGCTGCTGGTGTTCATTTCCGGCTGTCAGGATTTGGCCCGTAGTGTAATCCATTAATACCCACGCACCGGCATTAATTGCTGGAGGCTGTGGAGCGAAACTGGCGACGTCGGTCGCGTACGCGGGCGAAAAACTCATCGCAAATAGTGAAGCGGCAATAAACAAACGGCGTTTCAACAGCATGTCCTCAGGAAATGGAGAAATAGCCGTTCTTTTTACGGAAGTTCTGGCGAACAAACATGGATAAATTGCAAGAAAATGTGACATAAGGCACATTTTCTTGCTGTAAGGAAAGGATTTCAGATATCGACCGCGTCTGGCGTTACCCTTTGCGCGGTGCTGTCTCTGCGTGATGGCTGCGATGACGATGATAGCCATCTATCATGCTGCGGAAAATTTGCCCCGGTGTGTCACCCAGCGTGCACAGGTAAATATGTGCACAGATGAACAGTAAGCCGACAATCGCCAACACCATATGCAGCACCAGCATCAAAGGCCCAGCCCCTACCACCTGCGGGTAGAGGCATAACAACCCGGTGATGATTAGCAGCGGAATCAGCGCATACATGATGGCCAGATAAGCCAGCTGTTGTAGCGGGTTAAATTTACTCTCTGCCGTTGCGGCAAACGGGTGTGGTTCACCCTTCATGATGCCATACAGATAAAAGCGCGTTTGCAACAAGCAGCGTGATATCAACCCGTTAAACTTCACCCGGTAATGACAACCGTTGCCGCTGGTTGCGTTGATTAGCACAAAACCAACCCAGAAGGCCAGCAAGGCGAAACCGCACCAGGTATGTACCTGCACCATCAATGCCACCGGTCCGACAGAGAAGTGACCAAACAGGCCACTCAGCAAAAGCAGGATAAAAAGCAGCGCATTACCCCAGTGCCAGCGGCGGACTGCCAGAGAATAAAGGTAATCCCGGTGCTCTTCTCCGGTTGCCGTCTTGGGTGCCAGCATCCGACGTAACAGCGCGTGCATAACCAGGCCCGCAATCATCAGCACAACAACAACGCCTGCATAAATGAGCCACAGCGGCCAGTAGTCCGGCGCATAGTTAAGCTCTGCTCCCCAGATAGAATTCATGCTTTACCCTCCTGATGGATCTCTTTACGCCGATAAACACTCACCGGACCGCTACGCGTATCCTGCTGGCGATAAACCTCTTTTTGATTTATCCAGTGCTGAATTTCCGGATCGTCACGACGACCAAATTTCAGCGCATCCGTCGGACAAACGGAAACGCAGGCGGGCGATTGACCGCTCTCGAGTCGGGTATCGGCGCAGAAGTTACATTTGTCGGCAATTCCCGTTTGCGGATTGAGATAACGGACATGGAACGGACAAGCGGCAACGCAGTAGTCACAGCCAATACAGCGAGACTTATCCACTTGCACAATGCCATTTTCGTCGCGAAATGATGCACCGGTCGGACAAACGCTGACACACGGCGCATCTTCACAATGCTGACAGGAAACGCGAACAAACTGGAAGTGGGACAGCACCTCGGGTTCATGTTCGGGTGAACGGATCTGCACCTGTAGACGGCTAAATCCCTCTGGCACATCATTCAGAACTTTGCAGGCAACCGTACATGCCTGACAGCCGATACAGCGTTTCTCGTCATGCAGCATGACATAAGGGTTCGTAGATTGATTCATGATGTTCTCCTTTCTCATGCCCGACGAAGCGTAACGCCAGCGGTGTGGACCACCGTACCGGAAACCGGACTGGTAACATGCGGAAGCAAATTACCGCAATGGATACCGTGCGTTGTCGCTGCGGTTTTGGCTCCCGCCTTGGCGCCAAATCCCATATAAACAAACAGCGTATCGGGCCGAATTCCGGCGGTGACCAGCGCTTTGCCTTTTTCCTTGCCGGTCGCATTTTCCAGCCAGATGTCATCACCGCTTTTGATGCCTTTTTCACGGGCCGTTTGCGGGTGGATCCACACCGCGTTATCCCACATCAACTCGCTAAGCAGTGGCACGTATTGCGTCGCACCGTTGGTATGAACCGCCACTTTTCCCTGGATAAAATAGAGTTCGCTGTCGCCTTTAAGCGCAAAATTGCGCGCGCGCGGAATACCGTATCCAGGCAGGAGCGTTTCCAGCTCTTCGGAATAGAGTTCGATTTTTCCTGACGGAGATTTAAAGCGCAGTTGCTCGCCATAGGTACCGTCGCTGTCAACCGCCACCGCGCCCGGATAGCGTTCCACAAACTGACGCACCGCTTCAGGTTCACGCAGCAGCAACGGAACACCCCACTCCCGATACCCTTTCTGACGCAATTCAGCAGATAGCGCATGATCGCCATTAAGCTGGTATAACTGACGCGTTTGCATATCCTGCCATGGATAGAATTGGCCAAGGCCTAACTGCACGGCCAGCTCTTTCCAGATTTGCCAGCTCGGACGCGCATCCCCAATAGGTTCGACTACCTGCTGACGCAGGGCATAGGCGGGATTCAGACCCGACATGTCTGAAACTTCTTCATCGCGCTCAAGGTAAGTACATTCAGGCAAAAGGTAGTCGGCATACGCCGCGCTTTCGCTTAAATAGACATCACAACTGACCACAAGGTCGAGCTGTTCAACGGTTTTGACCAGATCAGGTCGACAGGTTACGGTTTGGAAAGGGTTGTGTCGGGACATAACCCATCCCTTCACCGGATAAGGCGTCTGGTTTAACACAGCATCAATGATGCTTTGCACCACACCACCGCCCGCCGCGATGTACTTAAACTGCGGGGCTACCAGATCGATACGCTGCGCCGTTGGCTTGGGTAATTTGACATCGGGTTTTGCCAGCACCGGAGCGACCTTCTCTCCAGCCAGCTTATTGTAAGTTGCCGCCGCTTTTTTCTGATACAAACCGCCTTCACGCTCAATATTGCCAAGCAGCACATTGAGGGTAAAAATCATGCGCCGCATATCAATTTCTTCTTGCGAAAACGTCGCGCGATGGCCCGGACTGACGATGGCATGAGGCGCGCAGGCGGCCATTTCGCGGGTGACCCGAACAATGACATCAGCAGGCACATCCGCGAGCTGCTGCGCCCATTCCGGCGTGGTCTCTTGTACCGCTTCTGCCAGTTGCTCAAACCCCGTGGTGTAGCGCGCCACAAAGTCCGCGTCATACAGATTTTCATTGATCATGACGTGACACATAGCCATCAGCACCGGTAAATCGCCGCCCGGCTTGAGCGCATGCCATTCATCCGCCTTGCTGGAGAATACGGACAGACGGGGATCGAAGCTGACCATCTTCGCCCCCTTCTCCTGCGCGGTCATCAGCTCATGCGTATCAGCAACCTCGATCCCTTCATAGAGGTTATGGCCAAAAGAGACCATATAACGGGTATTGGCGATATCCATGGCTAAATCGCCACCCATCATAACTTTAGCGGCAATGGCTTTACCGGCAGGACACGTTGATGCGTGAGTAAAGGTATTCGGTGACCCGAAAGCCGTCGCGAGGTGAAATAAATGGCCAGACAGCGAGCCAGATTTAGACGAGAAGACGACTCCCTGGGGACCATATTGCGTTTTTATTGCCGTCATTTTTTCGGCGATTTCTTTATACGCCTGTTCCCAGCTAAGGAAGGTGCGAACAAGTTCCTGATATGAGATCATCATATTCATCCGGAGCGCATCCCAGAGGGACATCATGAGCCATCAACTCACCTTCGCCGATAGTGAATTCAGCACTAAGCGCCGTCAGACCCGAAAAGAGATTTTCCTCTCCCGCATGGAGCAGATTCTGCCATGGCAGAATATGACCGCTGTCATCGAGCCGTTTTATCCCAAGGCGGGCAATGGCCGACGGCCCTATCCGCTGGAGACCATGCTGCGTATTCACTGCATGCAGCATTGGTACAACCTGAGCGACGGTGCCATGGAAGATGCCCTGTACGAAATCGCCTCCATGCGCCTGTTTGCCCGGTTATCCCTGGATAGCGCCCTGCCGGATCGCACCACCATCATGAATTTCCGCCACCTGCTCGAGCAGCATCAACTGGCCCGTCAATTGTTCAAGACCATCAATCGCTGGCTGGCCGAAGCAGGCGTCATGATGACCCAAGGCACTTTGGTGGATGCCACCATCATTGAGGCACCCAGCTCGACCAAGAACAAAGAGCAGCAACGCGATCCGGAGATGCATCAGACCAAGAAAGGCAATCAGTGGCACTTTGGCATGAAGGCCCACATTGGTGTCGATGCCAAGAGTGGCCTGACCCACAGCCTAGTCACCACCGCGGCCAACGAGCATGACCTCAATCAGCTGGGTAATCTGCTGCATGGAGAGGAGCAATTTGTCTCAGCCGATGCCGGCTACCAAGGAGCGCCACAGCGCGAGGAGCTGGCCGAGGTGGATGTGGACTGGCTGATCGCCGAGCGTCCCGGCAGGGTAAAAACCTTGAAGCAGCATCCGCGCAAGAACAAAACGGCCATCAACATCGAATACATGAAAGCCAGCATCCGTGCCAGGGTGGAGCACCCGTTTCGCATCATCAAGCGGCAGTTCGGCTTCGTGAAAGCCAGATACAAGGGGCTGCTGAAAAACGATAACCAACTGGCGATGTTATTCACCCTGGCCAACCTGTTTCGGGTGGACCAAATGATACGTCAGTGGGAGAGATCTCAGTAAAAACCGGAAATAACGCCAGAAATGGTGGAAAAAATAGCCTAAATAGGCTGATTCGATGTGTTTGCGGGAAAAAAATCGGCCCAGATCCGCGAAATTTTAATCAGCGAGTCAGCTTGGGAAGAAATGACCTGCTTATTCGCACCTTCCCTAATAACCTGCCAGTCACCGCTCCCGCGAGGTCCTGTGCGTTTCATGGGTTTAACAATGCGATGAGGGTCGTTGACCAGGCTAACGCCGCTGCCGCCGCGAGCGCAGACACGTGTCCCCTGCTGTGGCGCATTAGGGTTTCCTTGAATAAAAACCGTTTTATTATTAATCACCTGAGCCTGAATTGGGCAGCGAAAAGAACACATCTCGCACAAACTTGGCGTCAGGGATGTTTTCCCTTTGATGCTCTCTGGAGAATTTCGCGCCAGTGCCCCAGGCGGGAAACTGCCTATCGCACAGGCTGAACAGCCTATACCCACTCCTCGCAAAAAATTACGCCGACTAATGCTCATATAACCTCCTGTTATTAGATATATCCAATAATTATATGGCGTTTGGATTATTTATTTTTTACATCAATCACATTTCATTACAATGCATGACAGCGAATTGACATAAATAAAAACCCATTGTTTATAAAAGATTTTTAAAGTTTCCAGAACACAACTAAGAAGAGGAAAATAACAATAATGGTTATCAGTTAGATTATTTACAACCCCGCAACTTCAAGATGTTTTATTTCCGTAATTTATTTTAACAGTGCGGAATTTATTAATTAATTCCATTAATGTCCTGTTTATCTCAATTTTATTGCGTACACAATCCAGCTTAGATAATGCCATAGCTGATTATCTCGCTATTTTTTGGTATTCTTGAACCAGCGCTAAATTGATCCCGGACATAACTGAACAATGAATGACGGCAAGCAGCAACCTGGTTTTCTCTTCCACGATTACGAGACCTTTGGTACCCATCCGGCGCTGGACAGACCCGCGCAATTTGCGGCTATCCGCACAGATAATGATTTCAACATCATCGGTGAACCAGAAGTCTTTTATTGCAAACCCGCGGACGATTATCTGCCGCAGCCTGAGGCGGTGTTGATTACGGGTATCACACCGCAGGAAGCACGAGAAAAGGGAGAGAATGAAGCCGCATTTGCTGCACGCATCCACGCCCTGTTCACCGTGCCGAAAACCTGTATCCTGGGCTATAACAACGTGCGCTTCGATGATGAGGTGACGCGCAACATCCTGTATCGCAATTTCTACGATCCCTATGCCTGGAGCTGGCAGAACGATAATTCGCGCTGGGATCTGCTGGATGTGATGCGCGCCTGCTATGCCCTGCGTCCTGAAGGCATTAACTGGCCGGAAAACGACGACGGCTTACCCAGCTTCCGCCTGGAACATTTGACCAAAGCCAATGGTATTGAGCATACCAATGCTCACGATGCTATGGCGGACGTATACGCCACAATCGCAATGGCGCAATTAGTGAAGTCGCGCCAGCCGCGTCTGTTTGATTATCTCTATAGCCATCGTAATAAGCACAAGCTGGCCGCGCTGATTGATGTCCCGCAAATGAAGCCGCTGGTCCATGTCTCTGGTATGTTCGGCGCATGGCGCGGCAACACCAGTTGGGTAGCGCCGTTGGCGTGGCATCCGGAGAATCGTAACGCGGTTATTATGGTCGACTTAGCCGGTGATATTTCGCCGCTGCTCGAACTCGACAGTGATGCCCTGCGCGAGCGGCTCTACACGTCTAAAGCGGATCTGGGTGATAACCCGGCCGTACCGGTTAAACTGGTGCACATCAACAAATGCCCGGTACTGGCACAGGCTAATACCCTGCGTCCGGAAGATGCCGACCGTCTTGGCATTAACCGCCAGCACTGTCTGGATAATCTCAAAGTTCTGCGCGAAAATCCGCAAATACGCGACAAAGTGGTCGCGATCTTTGCAGATGCGGAACCCTTTACACCATCAGATAACGTGGATGCCCAACTTTATAACGGCTTTTTCAGCGATGCTGACCGTGCGGCGATGAAAATCGTTCTGGAAACCGAACCACGCAATTTACCGGCTCTGGATATCTCCTTTGTCGATAAGCGCATTGAAAAACTGTTGTTTAATTACCGTGCACGTAACTTCCCGGGAACGCTGGACGAAGCAGAACAGCAACGCTGGCTGGACCATCGCCGCCAGGTATTCACACCGGAGTTTTTGCAAAATTACGCCAATGAACTGCAGTTATTGAGCCAGCAATATGCGGATAACAAAGAAAAGTTGATGCTGCTGAAATCACTCTGGCAGTATGCCGAAGAGATTGTATAAATCCCACGTATAAAAAAACGGAGAACATGTCTCCGTTTTTTTTTAGTTAAATGCTGTTATTACGCGACATCTTCGTCGTACTGCGGTACCGGGTTGCGGAAGCTTTTGGTCACACAAGCCAGGTAAATCAGACCGATACCGGCCCAGATCAGACCCAGAACCATTGAGCTCTCTTCCAGATTCACCCACAGCGCACCAACGGTCAGCGCACCGCACATCGGCAGGAACAGATACTGGAAGTGGTCTTTCAGCGTCTTGTTACGCTTCTCACGGATCCAGAACTGGGAGATCACCGACAGGTTAACGAAGGTAAACGCCACCAGCGCACCAAAGTTAATCAGCGCCGTCGCCATCACCAGGTCGAAGTTGATTGCCAGCAGAGCAATCGCACCAACCAGAATGATGTTCATAGACGGAGTACGCCATTTCGGGTGTACATAACCGAAGAAACTTTTCGGGAACACGCCGTCACGCCCCATCACGTACATCAGACGCGCTACGCCAGCATGCGCCGCCATACCGGACGCCAGTACGGTAATGGTAGAGAAAATCAGCGCGCCAACCTGGAAGAACTTACCGGCGACGTACAGCATGATTTCCGGCTGTGAAGCGTCTGGATCTTTGAAGCGCGAGATATCCGGGAAGTACAGCTGCAACAGATAGGTGGAGACGATAAAGATCAGGCCACCAATCAGCGCGGTCAGGAAAATCGCACGCGGGATCACACGCTCAGCGTCTTTGGTTTCTTCTGACAGGTTGCTGATACCGTCAAAACCGGTGAACGAGAAGCACAGGATGGTCGCGCCCGTGATCATCGGGATCACGTGTGCATCACCTGACCAGAACGGACGGCTGCTCGCCAGCGTACCGGCACCTTCCCCTTCGAACACGCCATAAACGACCATGCCGAGGATCACTGCAATCAGCACCACCTGCAACAACACGATTACGGTGTTGAAATTCGCAACGGATTTAAGGCTGCGCAGGTTGAAGGCGGTCATAAAGGCCACCAGCGCCACCACGAATATCCATGACGGTATCGACGGCACCAGGGCTTCAAAATAAATTTTTGCCAACAGAATGTTGATCATCGGAGCGAACAGGTAGTCCAGCAGTGATGACCAACCCACCATAAAGCCAACGGTCGGGCTAATGGATTTCTGGGCGTAAGTGTAGGCAGAGCCTGCAGACGGATAGCGACGCACCAGTTTACCGTAGCTCAGTGCGGTAAAGAGGATGGCGATCAGTGCAAAGGCGTAAGCTGTCGGGACGTGACCATCGGTCATTCCTGATACGATACCGAATGTATCGAACAGCGTCATCGGCTGCATATAGGCAAGGCCCATCATGACAACCGGAACCAGCGTAAGCGTTTTACGTAATTCCACGCGAGAGGTGTTTGGAGTAGCGTTATGCGACATGGTTATCCCCCATTACGGCGAAAACCGTCGCGTAAGCAAAAAATTGCCCCATTTTTTGTTAATCCTCAGCGACAACAACTGTCGATTTTTAAGTAAGTATCTATCCGGTACGAAGCCCGGCCTCTTTTATGAATGATTGGTTTGATGCAAAAAAATAACCGACGCGTATTAAAACGTCGGTTAATGTCATTTTTTGCAAGCGGCGTATTTTGCCCTAAATTGGGGAGAAATAACAAGAGATTGAAGTAGCCACAAAAGAATATTTTTTCTTAACTGATTGATTTGTCAGCAGCCGTTTTCACATACACCCCCGCAATAGCACTATTTGCTAAAATCTCATCCCGCCACCAGGCACTGGCCAACCCGGCGGTCTGTTCATTCCAGCCTATCCACACGGGTTCAAAGACAATTTGCGCGACCACTTTTTTCTCAATCAGTGCGCCGCTCTCCAGAAATCGCTGCGCCAGGTAGCGCGGAATATAGCCACATCCCAGACCGCTGATTTGCAGTTCCAGCTTGGTTTTGAAGTCAAAAACGGTAATGGCTTCTTGATCGTCAAGCACCTGGGAGCCTGAGACGTTGGCATGCTGCGCATTGTCCCCCACCACAATGGCGCGAAAACGGCGAATGGTACGACGATTTAACGGTTCCTGTTCCTGCGCCAGCGGGTGATGCGGCGCAACCACAAACACCTGTTCCAAAACCCCGAGCCGTGCAAAGCCAAATTCACTCGCTGCAGGGGGTTCATGCATGGCGCCAACGATAATATCCGCCCGGCCCTGAGTGAGGGCATCCCAGGAGCCGCCCAGCACGCCATTGATAAACTTCAGGCGCGTCACGCTGTGGTGTTGATAGAAAGATTCGATGAGTGGGGCCAGCAGTGAAAAGGGAAACGTATCATCTACGCCAATAACCAGTTCATTCTCCCAGCCTTCGTGAAGTTTAATCGCCTGCTTTTCAAGTTCGCGGACGGTGTGCAGCACCTCCCGCCCCTTTTCCAGCAGCATCTGCCCGGTGCGGGTGAACTTAGCCCGGTGTCCGCTGCGATCGAGTAGCTGAATATTAAGATCGCTTTCCAGCTTATGGACGGTGTAGCTAAGCGCAGACGGCGTCTTAAACAATTTTGCCGACGCCGCCGCGAAACTGCCCTCTTTTTCTAATGCATCGAGGATGATAAGAACGTCCAGCAGTGGTTTCATACTCGCCCCCTGGCGGTATACAGCGGCACTCTGCTGGATTGTCACTCCATCGGCATCACCAGCGGGTCAGGATACTGGTACTCAAACCCAAGCTCATTACAAATACGGTTGCCATCAATGACTTTACCTTTACCGTTATCCGTACCGCCGCGAAATTCCGGCGGCCCCATCCCCAACTGGCGGGCCATCTGCGGATAGAACACGTTACGCGCCGGATGCATAGGCGCACATATATTATAGATGTGTCCCCCTTTAGGCGCTTGCAGCAGTAACGTGATGGCAGAAACCACATCGTCCAGATGCACCAGATTGACGCCATGATGTCCGTCTGGTGCCGTCTTGCCGGCAAAGAAGCGACCAGGATGTCTTCCCGGACCGACCAACCCGGCCAGACGCAAAATATCCACCGACGTGCCTGGCAAATTGTGCAACCAGTCTTCAAGTTCTTTCAGGACACGACCGCTCGCCGTGACCGGATTACGCGGCGTCCCCTCTTTCACTGTGCCTTGAACGTCACCATAGACTGACGTCGAACTGGTAAAAATAATTCGTGGGATCCGATACGCCAGCGCGCTGTCGACCAGTTCCTGCATGGCCTGCAGGTAAAATGCTTCCCCAGGACCGCTACGACGCGCAGGCAGCGTAATAACCAGCGCATCGGCGTCCATCAGTGCATCGAGATCGTCAGCCTCACAGACCAGTTCAGGTTCCAGGCGCAGCGAATAACTCTCGATACCGCTCATGCGGGCCGCTTCCACCCCATCCAATGTGGTTTTGCTGCCGGTAACCTGCCAGCCTCTCGCCGCCAGCGACATGGCTAACGGCATGCCTAACCAACCTAACCCGACAATTGCGACCTTTTTCATGCCTTCTCTCCTGACTTTTGGCCTATAACGCAAGGCTACGCCAGCCCACGGTGGCTGACAATTCATAGTATCAATATGAAATGAATTAATGATCAAAAAAAGCCCTTGCTTTCCGTAGCTAAAGTGGTTTAGGTTAAAAGACATCAAATGAATAAACATTCATCGAGAAAATTTATGACACGCGCTCAATTCAAACACCATCATCACCATCATCCTGACTAGTCTTTCAGGCGATGTGTGCTGGGAGACGTTTAAATCTTCCAGCGGTGCATGAGCGTATGAGAAAGCCCCCGGAAGATTTCTTCCGGGGGCTTTTTTTTGTGCGTGACCCAAACTGATTCAGACAGGATAACGAGGAATAAAGAATGTTAGACAACACCCGTTTACGCATAGCTATGCAGAAATCAGGCCGCTTAAGCGATGATTCACGCGAATTACTGGCCCGTTGCGGCATTAAAATTAATCTTCACACCCAGCGCCTGATTGCGATGGCGGAGAACATGCCGATCGATATTCTGCGCGTGCGTGATGACGATATCCCGGGTCTGGTGATGGACGGTGTCGTTGACCTCGGCATCATCGGGGAAAATGTTCTGGAAGAGGAACTGCTCAACCGCCGGGCACAGGGTGAAGACCCTCGCTATTTTACTCTGCGCCGTCTGGACTTCGGCGGCTGCCGTCTCTCGCTGGCTACCCCGGTTGATGAAGCCTGGGATGGCCCGGCAGCGCTGAACGGTAAACGTATCGCGACCTCTTACCCACACCTGCTCAAACGTTATCTCGATCAGAAAGGAGTTTCGTTTAAATCTTGTCTGTTAAACGGCTCAGTAGAAGTCGCTCCCCGTGCGGGTCTGGCTGATGCGATTTGCGATCTGGTGTCCACCGGCGCAACGCTTGAAGCCAACGGTCTGCGCGAAGTAGAAGTGATCTACCGCTCTAAAGCCTGTCTGATTCAGCGCGACGGCGAAATGGCCGAAGCCAAGCAACAACTGATCGACAAACTGCTAACCCGTATCCAGGGGGTTATTCAGGCCCGTGAATCCAAATACATCATGATGCACGCGCCGAGCGAGCGTCTGGACGAGGTCATCGCCCTGCTGCCCGGCGCTGAGCGCCCTACCATTCTGCCTCTGGCGGGCGACCAGCAGCGTGTTGCCATGCACATGGTCAGCAGCGAAACCCTGTTCTGGGAAACAATGGAAAAACTGAAAGCGCTCGGTGCCAGCTCAATTCTGGTGTTGCCGATTGAGAAGATGATGGAGTGATCTGATGCCTGATGGCGCTTCGCTTATCAGGCCTACAAGAATTGTCACAATCATTGATATTACGGGTTTTGTAGGCCGGATAAGGCAGCGCCGCCATCCGGCAACACCCGATAATGGAGTAACGACCATGAGCTTCAATACCCTGATTGACTGGAATAGCTATAGCCCTGAGCAGCAGCGCGAACTGCTGATGCGCCCGGCGATTTCCGCCTCTGAAAGCATCAGCCGTACGGTGGACGAGATCCTTGAGAACGTCAAAAATAACGGCGACCGGGCGCTGCGTGAATACAGCGCAAAGTTCGATAAAACCGAGGTTGGCGCGCTGCGCGTGACCGAGGAAGAAATCCAGCAAGCCAGCAGTCGCCTGAGCGACGAACTGAAACAAGCCATGCAGGCGGCGGTGCGTAATATTAATACTTTCCACACCGCGCAGATCCTGCCACCGGTGGATATCGAGACCCAGCCAGGCGTGCGTTGCCAGCAGGTTACCCGCCCTATCGCTTCCGTGGGCCTGTATATTCCTGGAGGTTCGGCGCCGCTGTTTTCCACCGTATTAATGCTGGCGACCCCGGCGCGCATCGCCGGTTGTAAAAAAGTGGTACTGTGCTCACCGCCGCCGATTGCCGATGAAATCCTCTACGCCGCGCAGCTGTGTGGCGTAAAAGAGGTGTTTAATGTGGGCGGTGCGCAGGCTATTGCCGCGCTGGCGCTGGGCACCGAATCTATTCCTAAGGTCGATAAAATCTTCGGGCCGGGCAATGCATATGTGACCGAAGCCAAACGCCAGGTCAGCCAGCGTCTTGACGGCGCGGCCATCGACATGCCTGCTGGCCCGTCCGAAGTGCTGGTTATCGCCGACAGCGGCGCGACGCCGGACTTTGTTGCCTCTGACCTGCTATCTCAGGCAGAACACGGCCCCGACTCGCAGGTTATTCTCCTGACGCCAGACGCTACGCTTGCCGAAGGCGTTGCCAAAGCCGTTGAACGCCAGCTCGCTGAGCTTTCCCGCGCTGAGACCGCACGTCAGGCGCTCTCCGCCAGCCGCTTAATCGTGGCGAAAGATCTGGCGCAGTGCGTTGAAATATCTAACGCCTACGGTCCGGAACACCTGATTATTCAGACCCGCAACGCGCGTGAACTGGTTGATGAGATCACCAGCGCCGGTTCGGTGTTCCTCGGCGACTGGTCGCCGGAATCCGCAGGCGACTATGCTTCTGGCACCAACCACGTTCTTCCGACCTACGGCTATACCGCGACCTGCTCAAGCCTTGGGCTGGCTGATTTCCAGAAACGGATGACCGTACAGGAATTAACCCCACAAGGTTTCTCTGCCCTGGCCTCAACCATTGAAACACTGGCCGCTGCTGAACGACTGACTGCCCACAAAAATGCCGTCACCCTGCGCGTTAACGCCCTGAAGGAGCAAGCATGAGCACTGACAACTTTCTCAGCGTCACTGATTTAGCCCGTAAGAATGTTCGCGAATTAACGCCCTATCAGTCTGCCCGTCGTCTCGGTGGTAACGGCGATGTCTGGCTCAACGCGAATGAGTACCCAACCGCCGTTGAGTTCCAGCTCACTCAGCAAACGCTGAACCGCTACCCGGAATGCCAGCCGAAAGCGGTGATTGAGAATTACGCGCAGTATGCTGGCGTCAAACCGGAGCAGGTGCTGGTCAGCCGCGGCGCAGATGAAGGGATCGAACTGCTGGTGCGCGCGTTTTGCGAACCCGGTAAAGATGCCATTCTCTACTGCCCGCCGACTTATGGCATGTACAGCGTCAGCGCCGAAACGATTGGCGTCGAATGCCGCCCCGTTCCAACCCTTGATAGCTGGCAACTTGATTTGCAAGGCATCGCGGACAAGCTTGATGGCGTGAAAGTGGTCTACGTTTGCAGCCCTAATAACCCAACCGGCCAGCTGATAAACCCGCAGGATCTGCGTTCACTGCTCGAAATGACGCAGGGTAAAGCTATTGTGGTCGCTGATGAGGCCTATATCGAGTTTTGCCCGCAGGCCACGCTGGCAGGCTGGCTGTCTGAGTATCCGCATCTGGTGATATTACGCACGTTGTCCAAAGCGTTTGCGCTCGCCGGTTTACGCTGCGGGTTTACGCTGGCGAATGAAGAGGTTATCAATCTGCTGTTAAAAGTGATTGCCCCTTACCCGCTCTCTACGCCGGTGGCAGATATCGCCGCCCAGGCGCTGACGCCGCAAGGGATTTCCGCCATGCGTAAACGCGTAGAGCAGATCCTGGAAGAGCGTCAGTATCTGGTAGATAACCTGAAAACAATTCGCTGTGTAGAGCAGGTATTCGATTCTGAAACCAACTATGTTCTGGCGCGCTTCACCGCATCAAGTAGCGTATTTAAATCTTTGTGGGATCAGGGCATTATCTTACGAGATCAGAATAAACAACCTTCGTTAAGCGGCTGCCTGCGAATTACTGTCGGAACCCGTGAAGAGAGCCAGCGCGTCATTGACGCCTTACGTGCGGAGCAAGTATGAGCCAGAAGTATCTTTTTATTGACCGTGATGGAACCCTGATTTCCGAACCGCCAAGTGACTTTCAGGTCGATCGCTTTGACAAACTCGCCTTCGAGCCGGAAGTTGTTCCCGTTCTGCTGAAACTGCAAAAAGCAGGTTTTAAGCTGGTTATGATCACTAACCAGGATGGGCTCGGAACCCAGAGTTTCCCACAGGCTGATTTTGACGGTCCGCATAACCTGATGATGCAAATTTTCACCTCTCAGGGCGTGACATTTGATGAGGTATTGATCTGCCCGCACCTGCCAGCGGACGAGTGTGATTGCCGTAAGCCAAAAGTGAAGCTGGTTGAACAGTATCTGGTTGAACAGGCCATGGATGTGGCAAACAGCTACGTCATTGGCGACCGGGCGACCGATATTCAGCTCGCTGAAAACATGGGGATTAGCGGATTGCGTTACCATCGCGATACCCTGAACTGGGCGATGATCGGCGAGCAGTTGACCAAACGTGACCGCTACGCACACGTTGAGCGTAATACTAAAGAAACGCAGATTGACGTCAAAGTCTGGCTGGACCGCGAAGGCCGCAGCAAAATTAATACCGGCGTTGGCTTCTTTGACCACATGCTGGATCAAATCGCCACCCACGGCGGTTTTCGCATGGAGATTGCCGTCAAGGGCGATCTGTATATAGACGATCACCACACCGTTGAAGATACCGGTCTGGCGCTGGGCGAAGCCTTAAAGCTGGCGTTAGGCGATAAGCGCGGCATCAATCGTTTTGGTTTTGTACTGCCGATGGATGAGTGCCTGGCACGTTGCGCGCTGGATATCTCCGGCCGCCCACACCTGGAGTACCGCGCGGAGTTTACCTACCAGCGCGTTGGCGATCTGAGCACGGAGATGATCGAACACTTCTTCCGTTCACTCTCTTACACTATGGGCGTCACCCTGCACCTGAAAACCAAAGGCAAAAATGACCACCACCGTGTGGAAAGCCTGTTTAAAGCCTTTGGCCGTACGCTGCGTCAGGCGATTCGTGTAGAAGGCGACACGCTGCCCTCCTCAAAAGGAGTGCTGTGATGAACGTGGTGATTCTGGACACCGGTTGCGCCAACCTGCACTCGGTAAAATCAGCCGTCGCACGCCACGGATACGACCCGGTTGTCAGCCGTGACCCGGACGTGGTGCTGCGCGCCGATAAACTGTTTCTGCCGGGCGTCGGCACCGCGCAGGCGGCTATGGACCAGTTGCACGAGCGCGAACTGATTGAACTGATTAAAGCCTGCACGCAACCGGTACTGGGGATCTGTTTAGGTATGCAACTGCTGGGCCGCCGCAGCGAAGAGAGTAACGGTGTCTCCCTGCTGGGCATTATTGAGCAGGACGTCCCGAAGATGACCGATTTCGGTCTGCCGCTGCCGCATATGGGCTGGAATCGCGTCTATCCGCAGGCGGGAAATCGACTGTTCCAGGGCATTGAAGATGGTGCGTATTTCTACTTTGTACACAGCTACGCTATGCCGGTAAACCCGTGGACCATCGCCCAGTGCAATTACGGCGAACCGTTTACCGCGGCAGTACAAAAGGACAATTTCTTTGGCGTACAGTTTCACCCGGAACGTTCGGGCGCGGCTGGGGCACAGTTGCTGAAAAACTTTCTGGAGATGTAATGATTATTCCGGCATTAGATTTAATCGACGGCACGGTGGTGCGTCTTCATCAGGGCGATTACGCTAAGCAACGTGATTACGGTAACGATCCTCTCCCCCGTTTGCAGGATTATGCAGCCCAGGGGGCTGAAGTGCTGCACCTGGTAGATTTAACCGGCGCGAAAGACCCGGCACAGCGCCAGATCCCGCTGATCAAAACGCTGGTCGCTGGCGTCAATGTTCCGGTACAGGTTGGCGGCGGCGTGCGTACGGAAGCAGACGTGGCGGCGCTTCTTGACGCAGGTGTGGCGCGCGTGGTGGTGGGTTCGACGGCGGTAAAATCCCCCGAGATAGTCAAAAGCTGGTTTTCCCGTTTTGGTGCCGATGCGCTGGTACTGGCGCTGGACGTTCGTATTGACGAGCACGGGAATAAACAGGTTGCGGTCAGTGGCTGGCAGGAAGATTCAGGGGTTTCACTGGAAGAACTGGTTGAGACCTATTTACCCGTCGGCCTGAAGCACGTGCTGTGCACCGATATCTCCCGCGACGGTACGCTGGCAGGCTCAAACGTCGCGCTGTATGAAGAAGTGTGCGCCAAATACCCGCAGGTGGCATTTCAGTCATCTGGCGGCATTGGCGGAATCGAGGACGTAGCGGCCCTGCGCGGGACTGGTGTTCGTGGCGTGATCGTCGGACGAGCCCTGCTGGAAGGTAAGTTCACCGTTGAGGAGGCCATTCAATGCTGGCAAAACGCATAATTCCTTGTCTGGACGTCCGTGATGGGCAGGTGGTAAAAGGCGTCCAGTTCCGCAACCACGAGATTATTGGCGACATTGTCCCGCTGGCAAAACGCTATGCCGATGAAGGCGCAGATGAACTGGTGTTCTACGATATCACCGCTTCCAGCGATGGACGCGTAGTGGATAAAAGCTGGGTATCACGCGTGGCGGAAGTGATCGATATTCCGTTCTGTGTTGCCGGTGGCATTAAATCCATCGACGATGCGGCGCGCATTCTCTCCTTCGGGGCGGACAAAATCTCCATCAACTCCCCGGCGCTGGCCGAACCGGAACTTATCACCCGTCTGGCTGATCGCTTTGGCGTGCAGTGCATCGTGGTGGGCATTGATACCTGGTATGACGCCGAAACCGGCCAATATCATGTAAATCAGTATACCGGAGATGAAAGCCGTACCCGCGTCACTCAGTGGGAAACACTGGACTGGGTGCAGGAGGTCCAAAAACGCGGCGCGGGCGAAATCGTCCTGAACATGATGAACCAGGACGGCGTACGTAACGGTTATGACCTGGAGCAACTGAAAAAAGTGCGTGATGTTTGCCACGTTCCGCTGATTGCCTCCGGCGGTGCGGGCACCATGGAACACTTCCTGGAAGCCTTCCGGGATGCCGACGTTGACGGCGCGCTTGCCGCCTCCGTCTTCCACAAGCAAATTATCAATATTGGCGAATTAAAAGCGTACCTGGCAACACAGGGCGTGGAGATCAGGATATGTTAACGAAGCAACAATGCCGCGAGCTGGACTGGGAAAAAACCGACGGACTGATGCCAGTCATCGTGCAGCATGCGGTTTCCGGTGAAGTACTGATGCTGGGGTATATGAACCCGGAGGCGCTGGATAAAACGCTCGAAAGCGGCAAAGTAACCTTTTTCTCGCGGACCAAACAGCGCCTGTGGACCAAAGGAGAAACCTCCGGTCACTTCCTTAATGTGGTGAGCATTGCGCCTGACTGCGACAACGACACTCTGCTCGTTCTGGTTAATCCGATTGGCCCAACCTGCCATAAAGGCACCTCAAGCTGCTTTGGTGACGCAAGCCACCAGTGGCTGTTCCTGTATCAGCTTGAGCAACTGCTGGCCGAACGTAAAACCGCTGACCCAGCTAGCTCCTACACCGCGAAACTGTATGCCAGCGGCACCAAACGCATCGCACAGAAAGTGGGTGAAGAAGGCGTAGAAACTGCGCTGGCTGCGACGGTGAACGACCGTTTTGAGCTGACAAATGAAGCCTCTGATCTGATGTATCACCTGCTGGTGCTGCTGCAGGACCAGAACCTCGACCTGACGACGGTGATTGAGAATTTACGCAAACGTCATCAGTAAGTTGCAGACGTAAAAAACCGGGCAGAGCCCGGTTTTTTGTTATCAGCTTTAGACTTACTCAGCTTTGGCTTTGTAACCACGCAGAGCATTTCGCCCCAGCACCACACCGGCACCAATCATCCCACCGAGCAGAACCGCCAGCACGAGGGTAATCGCTTTTTTCGGGCTGTCACGACGAATCGGTAACGTTGGTTTCATCACATAGCGGTAGGCGTGTAACTCAGCCCCTTCAAGCTTAAGACTTTCAATATCCAAAAGCTTTTGCTTGGTCTGGAAGTAGTTATCAGACAATATCAAAGGACGTGTAGATTCGTGCTCAATCATGGATTTCAGGGCATCACTACCCAACAGGAACATACTGTCCTGCGTCACATCCTGCGTCTGCTGAATTTGCGGCTTAGTCACCCCGGCCTGCTCTGCATAACGCAGCGCTTCCTGAATTTGCTTAATTCGCAGATCTTTTTGCTCCTGCGCGACCACTTCCTGAGTTTTCAGAGAGTCTTGCAACGTGGTTGTTTGCAACTTGATATTATCAACCAGGTCAAGCTCCAGCTCTTTAGCAACCTTTTCATCTGTTTGTTGAATGTATTCAGCCAGTTGACGCTGAGCGTCTTCTGGTGAGCCACTCACATAAGAAATCGCCAACGGCAGTGGTTGACCTTTAACAGACTGATCAATCGTCAGTTTTTCTGGTTTTTCCTGATTATCAAGCATTTCAGCCAATGCAGATAAAGAGGTGCTGAATCGCCCGATCACATTTGCCTGAAGTTCAGTGGTCTTAGGCGCACTGGCACCATACAACACATTGAGAGCGTTGTTATATGTGGCGATCTGACCAACATCCGGTTGAGTAATAATGGCTGTTGAGGTCCATTTCTCCTTAGCAACTGCCAGATAGCCCACAGCAAGCACTATGGCAATAACAATCGCGATAACGATTGTTACTTTCCCACGCCATAACTGTACCAGTAAATCAATCAGATCAATCTGTTCCGGATCGTGACTGCGCCCGGACATGTTGTTATCACTTACAGACATAGAAACCCTAGATAAGGAAAGACTTAAACTGGGATTAGTTTAGCTATAAATTGAGGCAATGCCATAGGATTAATGATAAAAAAATCAAATTGTTTCAGGGATTTTGATTGGTATTTCAATCACTACTGAAAAACGATACGATTAAACAAAAGTGTCAATACTCAAAGAACATCTTTATGCGCAAAAAACCATCAACACACAGGTTTCATGCCCGCTAATCGTTATACTTTACAATTCATTTTATTGAATTCATATCGTGAATACTTACCGTCTGACCAGTAAAAATGGTAGGCATAAATAATATAACAATTAGCTTTTTTACCATCTAAAGGTATCATTCCACTTTTTAGTAGCACCTGTTGGTGCCTGGCTATTATTTAGCCAAAAAGAGGAATAAACATGAAATACCTGGTTACGGGTGCCGCTGGTTTCATCGGCTTCCACGTTAGCAAACGCCTCCTTGAGGCTGGCCATCAAGTAGTCGGTATTGATAACCTGAACGATTACTACGACGTCAGCCTTAAACAAGCTCGTCTGGAATTACTGGCACAGCCTGGTTTCCAGTTTCATAAAATTGATTTAGCCGACAGCGAAGGCATGACTGAACTTTTCGCATCCGGGCATTTTGAACGTGTGATTCATCTCGCCGCACAGGCTGGTGTACGTTATTCACTCGAAAACCCGCATGCCTATGCAGACTCAAATCTAACAGGCTTTCTGAACATACTGGAAGGGTGTCGCCATAATAAAATTCAGCATTTACTCTATGCCTCATCCAGTTCAGTTTACGGCCTGAATCGCAAAATGCCTTTCTCAACGGATGATTCCGTTGATCACCCCGTATCTCTGTATGCGGCAACCAAAAAAGCCAACGAACTGATGGCCCATACTTATTCTCATTTGTACGGATTGCCCACAACCGGGTTGCGTTTCTTTACCGTGTACGGTCCTTGGGGTCGTCCTGATATGGCGCTGTTCAAGTTCACCAAAGCGATGCTAGAAGGAAAGAGTATTGACGTCTATAACTATGGCAAAATGAAGCGTGACTTTACCTATATTGATGATATCGCAGAAGCAATCATTCGCCTGCAGGATGTCATTCCACACGCAGACAGCCTGTGGACCGTTGAAACAGGTACGCCAGCAGCCAGCATTGCGCCCTATCGCGTCTACAATATCGGCAATAGTTCACCGGTTGAGCTAATGGACTATATCCAGGCTCTTGAAGATGCTCTGGCTATTGAAGCGAAGAAAAATATGCTACCGCTACAGCCAGGTGATGTACTGGAAACCAGCGCAGACACTCAAGCGCTGTATGAGGTAATTGGTTTTAAACCTGAAACCACGGTAAATGATGGGGTGAAGAACTTTGTTGACTGGTACCGTGATTTCTACAAAGTTTGATTACTGGCCTGATTAAAATAAAAAAGGCCTTATATAAGGCCTTTTTTATGGAGACGAGATTAATCACTACCAAACAGATCGCGGGTATAAACTTTATCGGCAACATCAGCTAATTCTGACGTCATACGGTTAGAAATAATAATATCCGCTTCATTTTTGAACGCATTAAGATCACGCACAACTCGGGAATGGAAAAATTCATCCTCTTCCATGACCGGTTCATAGATAATAACGGGCACACCCTTTGCCTTAATGCGCTTCATGATGCCCTGAATCGATGATGCCCGGAAATTATCGGAACCACTTTTCATGATCAAACGGTACACGCCAACTACCTTAGGCTTACGCGCAAGAATAGAATCTGCGATGAAGTCTTTACGCGTACGGTTCGCATCAACGATCGCGCCAATAATGTTATTCGGTACAGACGCGTAGTTCGCCAGCAACTGCTTAGTATCTTTCGGCAGACAGTAGCCACCATAGCCGAATGACGGGTTGTTGTAGTGATTACCGATACGCGGATCCAGGCATACACCTTCAATAATCTGCCGTGAGTTCAAGCCAAGACTTTCTGCATAGCTATCCAGCTCGTTAAAGTAAGCCACACGTAACGCCAGATAGGTGTTAGCAAACAACTTGATGGCTTCGGCTTCAGTAGAGTCGGTAAACAGCGTCGGAATGTCTTTTTTAACCGCACCTTCCTGCAGCAACGCGGCAAAACGCTCGGCACGTTTGGAACGTTCGCCAATAACGATACGAGACGGATGCAGGTTGTCGTACAGTGCACTACCTTCACGCAGGAATTCTGGAGAAAAGAATATATTGTCGATGCCCAACTGTCCTTTAATGGAGTTCGTAAAGCCAACCGGAATCGTTGATTTAATTACCATCACCGCATTTGGGTTGATTTCGACCACATCGAGGATCACTGACTCGACGCTGGAGGTGTTGAAGTAGTTGGTCTTCGGATCGTAATCAGTCGGTGTCGCGATGATAACGTAGTCCGCGTCGCGGTAAGCATCATACTTATCGGTCGTTGCACGGAAATTCAGCTGTTTTGTCGCCAGATATTCTTCGATCTCCTTATCAACGATCGGCGATTTTTTCTGATTCAGCATCTCAACCTTAGTCGGGACGATATCCAGAGCAACCACTTCATGGTGCTGGGCAATCAGAATACCGTTGGATAAGCCGACATAACCGGTACCGGAAATAGTTATTTTCATTTGATAGAAACTTTTTTGAGTTAAACCACGGTGAAAGTCCATTGACCATCACAAGAATTAGTTTTTTAACTCTGACATCTAGTTAATGTCAAGGTTGAGTCCTGTTACCGGGAGGATGTTAAGGCCCAATTAACGGTTCGCAATTTCAGCGATACCACAGAACCTCGGCATCTTGGGCACAAAGAAGGCCGATAATAAACTTCGGGGCTGGAAATTATGGATGATTAAATCAGATTAATCTGCAGGTAGTGATTGTATAACTACGCGCTGTGGTTTTGAACGTTAGAACACCCATTCCTCCCCATAATCAAGTTAAAAAGTAGCATTAATCATCATGAAAATGGTGGAATACAGTCGCTCTGGTATACAGTTCTATTCTATGCTCACGATGATACCTATCCGAAGGCTTTCATACTGACACCACCAAAATGACTATGGCGTCGGTTACAGTTGTAGAACACTTCAATGTAATCGAAGATATCCACTGGCCATGCTACAAATTTTATATAACTTCTTCCTGATGTGTTCTTTTCAGAGAACAACTCAGGTACAGGATTTTCCCTGCAGCGGCCCATGCTCAGTGCCTGATTATTAACGCAATAGAACAGTGGCCATGCTCATTCCCCTGATCTCTGCACACCATGATGTTTTCGCCGCCAGACCGCAATTCAAGTGCATCCAACGACAGCACTCGTAACAGTTTGGATTTCATCGTTCAGCCCACCATTTATGACTATGGCCAGATTCAATCAGTCCTGCCAGATACTGATGTAAGTAATATCGGTTGTCCTCACTTGATGAAGCTTCAGAGCAGTAAATTCATGCTGTAAGCAATTAGACACTATAAGTGATGGTCGAGTCGGAGTCCGCCAGGCACCTTATAACCATGTATATCTGTATCCTATTTTCCTCGTAACTCAAGCATCACGGTTGCTGCAGCACACCTCACAGATTTCAGAAAGAACACCATAGATCCGGCGGTAACCATGAACTCCACTTCTCAGCGTATAAGTGCCACGGATGAGGCCGAGAAGCCGCTGGTTATCCTTTTCTCCGGCGGATACAGCTACATGGAACCAGACATAAAATCCATCTCAGACAACATTTTCCATAAATTCAGGGGGAGTCTATAGACTCCTCCGGCATTGTTTTATGATTTAGGGATTTAACGATGATTTTAATCTCTTGGTAATAAACTTAACTGCCAAATTCGCCTGATAGTATTCCGCACCATTTTTACCTAATTCTTTACAATGGGAGGGATTATTCATCATTGTTTGTATACAGTTAACGACCTCATCAATTTGTTTATGGGTAAAACTATATCCAGCACAGGCTACTTTCTCAACAAACGTTCCATAGTCAGTAGATTCCTCAACTAAAGAAATAACGGGGATGGAACACCTAAAATAATCAATAGTTTTTGATGGAAATGTAGGGACATCAACATTATCGACTGTAGCAACTATTCCTAATTGACATGCTGACACCAACGCCAAATATTCATCACGTGGAACATAGTCATATAACAGAACATTTTTAATATTTTCATCAAAGATTCTTTTCTCAACGTCAGACTTTAATGAACCACTTCCCAATATAATAAACTTAACTCTATCAGACTTTATATTTTTTTTAATATCTAATATACTATCAATACCACGTCCAGCTTCTAATTGCCCACCAAACACACAGACAAAATCATCACCAGCAATATGATATTTTTCTTTAATCAAACTTAGGCATGTGTTTTCCTGAAATATTTCATTTGGCCCCCATATGGGAATTATTTTCTTTTCACCGCAATAGTCAGGGTATTTATTATTGAAATACTCCATATTACGCTGACTCATCAACCCAACAAAATCACTTTTATAGATGTAAAATTTTTCAATCAATGAGAAAGGCTTAAGTAACAGTTTGGGCAGCAACCCTATCTGATAGTGATGATAAGGGAAAAAGTCCCATAGTATAAAAACAGATGTGCATTTATATTTTCTTTTAAAAATCCAGTTAAGAAAACCACAAGTCATCGCAGGTGAAAAATGAATAATTAAATCATATCTATCTCTATTTATTTTTTGTGACACATCACGCCACATCCCAACACCAGAAGTAAGCCACTTATGTAATTTACCATATTTATTACTTCTTGGACGAATAAGAAAAACACTCCCATCAGGCAATTCTATAGACTGTTCCACATTAACGGAACTCCAGTCATTAAATATAACATCCACTACATCACCTTCGGTTTTGAATTGTTCTATTAACTCATTAGTTAACCATGGTGATTTCCCAGAAACATCCATTTTACTGCACAATATCAGTATATTCAATTTTTCGAACCTTCTCATAATAAAAATATACATACAACAAAGTAATACTTTGAGTTATTACATATCCTATCAATGGAGCTCGCCACCCAACATATGAAATTAAAAACAAAGTAGCACCTATAAAAACTATAGAATTCAAAAACTCTACCGTAATAGAATATTTAACCTTTCCACAAGAAAGTATGTACATCAGAAGAGAACTATACAGAAGCTTAATGACATCACCAATGATTTGTAATTGTACATAGCTTGCTACTAACTTAAATTCCTTACCGAGCAGCAACCAGACAATAATATCCCTACCAAAATAAACGACAATAAGGCTACTAATTAACATTGGTATATAGAACACCATGAATCCTTTGAAATTTTTAACCTTAATGTCATTTTTATTTACAGATGAAAGCTTAGGATATAGATAACTTAATAAAAATATAGAAAAAAATTGAATATAAGCATCTGAAATTTTTATGCTTGCGAACCAGTAACCTACAACCCCCCACCCTAATTCAGTACCAATTTCCTTTCTCAGAATAAATTGTGAAACAGGCCACAGCACCGCACCTGAAATAGTAACCATTGCGTAACCGGATAGTTTTTTTACATACCCAGACTCTATTCTTGTTAATGAAAAAACTCCACAATATTGTTTTCTTTTTTTAAAGAAATATATTACCCCATATATCCCCATAAATAAATTAACAAACATAGCTGTATAGATCAAACTTTTTTCAGTAAAGAATAAAACCCCAATCAATACAGTAATCAAAAATAAAGCTGAGTTAAAAACTGTCTGCAGACTGCTATTCCACGTATCAACACTACTAATAAAAAACACATTCGAATATAAACCAAAAGCAACAAAAAGCTGCACTATCGCATAATATCGGATTATGTCTGCGTGCAAAACACTTGTAAAAATTAAGAATGAAAATTCATTTGCAAAAAAAAACAAAATAAAAAACAGTAAAATGTTTATAATGGCTATAATTGTAAAATTCTGATTAAAAACCTTAAGCCAACTATTATAATCTCCTTTATTTTCCGACAAATATTTAACCATTCCATTATTTCCTCCTCCCAGAGATAACATGGAAACAATAGCGACAAAGGTTAAAAACTGTCCTAAACTACCAAACTCTTCCGGAGTAATATAACTTGATAAAATCTTAAGATATATAAAACCCACCAACATTTTTATTAAGTTACTGCTACCTAACTTAATAAAATGTAGAGTCATACTGTTTTTTTCCACTTAACATCCTTAATAAAAATAACAATCCAAACTATGAATGCAGTATAGATTTCAGGTGCAATTGCGAGTTGGTTGCTCGCAGTGGAAAAATGACACCATAAAAAAAAATATAAAGACCATCACAGCAGAAAAAAAATCTCTAATACAGCCATCTTCCATGCAATTGCTAAGAACAGAGAAATTAATAATATAAAAGGAACAACAAGATAATAGGAAATATCATTAGCCAACCATGGATAGTTGATACTCCATGTATAACCATCACTCCAACCGACTCCATTTAGTTGTCCCATAAGCGAGCAACTATATAAATCAATATTCAATAGTTTATCAATTGCTGAAACAAGGAATGGAGAATGACCAACAAAGAAGGTAAAACACTAATCCATTTCCAATGTTAAGTAGAGTCCATAATATCCCTGGGGTAGATAAGACGTAACATGCTAACCGAAAAAATATCTCGTCCGACATAAACGAATGAAATATGGAGTTTTGATTGGCGTAAGCAATATTATAAACACAAAAATCAAGACCTCCACTCAACCGCTCATATTTCCTAAAGAAAAAACAATGAAGAACAACAAAACAAAATTATAAGAATGAAGAATACCCTTAAAAAATTAATAAGTCGAAAACTCGCCACTTCTAATTTTTTGAGCAATCTATACAAGCGTTATGCTAACAAGAAGAATGACTAACTCACCAATTTCTCTATCAGTACCTCGGAAGATTAAAAATAAGATCATTCCAATTGCAAATATAAATATAAACCCAAAGAATACTTGCTTTCTTGTTAAGTATTTCCAGCGCATAACCATTAAGGGAATGACCGCATAATACAAAGGAGCCATTATTATGGAGAGTATTATGTAAAGATAAAATCTCCGCTTCCTTTTTCTGCCTCGTATGTCAACATTGTCTGATAGGCTAATCAAGGATCAATCGCTAATTCAAAAATATTACCAAGCGAGTTTCCTGTATAGATAAAGATCGCCATTAGTGTAATGGTGAAAAGAATCGCTGCTATTGTCGAAAAATGCCTTGCTATTTTAGCCCAGAAACATAATTTTTTGATGATATAAATGCTTTCACATTTAGGCCTAAATAAATTCCTAGGTATGATGCACATATAATACAAGCTATAAATAGACTTAGTATCCACACCCCATTTGTATCTATTGGCCATAGAATAATATCTGACAGGAATAGCAAAAAGGTAAATAGCACATATAGCGGTAACAAATAAATTAGTGAGAGAAATTGAAACCTCAATATTTTTTGGTTTGAGAGTTTAGCTTATGATAGGGATTACCTCCACCTACAGCATATAAAACTGAAGAGAGATTTACTATATCTACGAAGTTATCGAAGTTTACACCAGAAAACACCATCACCCACTGAGAGTTAATATCTCTATAGTAAACTCAATGAAAACTTACATGATATTCCAACTATTAGCTATGCCCCGAAAAAAACATACAACTATAAAGATTATATATCAATAGCGATAAAATCACTTTACTAGCGGAATTGAATATAAGTATTGAAATTCCATATTATGTGTAACTTAGTCTCATTCCAATCATTTTTGTATTTGTCGCATAGCAAATAAACTATTAAGCTTAGCAAGATCTTATAGTGAGTAACTGCAAGAATTAACTCAGATATATAAAATGGAGAAATACAGCATCACTTAATTAAGCCAATAAGTAATTCAACTCTACTTATTGGCTATTAATAAAAACGGTTACTCTTGGAACCACTCAGTGTGGAACACACCTTCTTTATCGGTGCGTTTATACGTATGTGCACCAAAGTAGTCGCGCTGGGCCTGGATCAGGTTAGCCGGCAGTACCGCAGAACGGTAGCTGTCGTAGTAGGCTACCGCTGCAGAGAAGGTCGGTACCGGAATACCGTTCTGTACAGCATAAGCCACTACATCACGCAGCGCTTGCTGATATTCGTCAGCGATATTTTTAAAGTACGGAGCCAACAGCAGGTTCGCGATACCTTTGTTTTCAGCATAAGCGTCAGTGATTTTCTGCAGGAACTGCGCGCGAATAATGCAGCCCGCGCGGAAGATCTTCGCGATTTCACCGTAGTTCAGATCCCAGTTGTATTCGTCGGAGGCTGCGCGCAGTTGAGAAAAGCCCTGCGCGTAGGAGACGATTTTACCCAGATACAGTGCGCGACGAACTTTCTCAACAAACTCAGCTTTATCGCCAGCCAGTTTAGCCTGCGGGCCAGACAGCACTTTAGATGCCGCAACGCGCTGGTCTTTCAGAGAAGAGATGTAACGCGCGAATACGGATTCGGTGATCAGCGACAGCGGTTCGCCCAAATCAAGAGAACTCTGGCTGGTCCATTTACCTGTGCCTTTGTTGGCCGCTTCGTCGAGGATCACATCAACAAGGTATTTACCTTCTTCATCTTTTTTGGTGAAGATGTCTTTAGTGATGTCGATTAGGTAGCTGCTCAGCTCGCCTTCATTCCACTCAGTGAAGGTGGTAGCCAGCTCTTCGTTAGACAGGTTCAGGCCGCCTTTCAACAGGGAATAGGCTTCAGCAATCAGCTGCATATCGCCGTATTCGATACCGTTGTGCACCATCTTCACATAGTGACCGGCGCCATCGGCACCAATATAGGTTACGCACGGCTCGCCATCTTCGGCAATCGCAGCAATTTTGGTCAGAATAGGAGCAACCAGCTCATACGCTTCTTTCTGGCCGCCAGGCATGATAGACGGGCCTTTAAGTGCGCCCTCTTCACCACCGGAAACACCGGTACCAATGAAGTTAAAGCCTTCCTCGGACAGTTCACGGTTACGACGGATAGTGTCCTGGAAGAAGGTGTTACCACCATCAATAATGATGTCGCCTTTGTCCAGATACGGCTTCAGAGAATCAATGGCAGCATCGGTGCCAGCACCCGCTTTCACCATTAACAGGATACGACGAGGGGTTTCAAGAGACTCGACGAACTCTTTCACCGTGTAGTAAGGAACCAGTTTCTTCCCCGGGTTCTCGGCAACAACTTCTTCAGTTTTTTCGCGGGAACGGTTGAAGATAGAGACGGTATAACCACGGCTTTCGATGTTGAGCGCCAGGTTGCGCCCCATCACTGCCATACCGACGACGCCTATCTGTTGCTTGGACATTACATACTCCTGTCTGGTGTGGTCGCCGCGCTACTTATGCGCGGCTTGAATGTATTCTAGATGTTAACTCAGGATACTTGAAAGTAGATAGCAGTTGATGCGCTAACTCAACATGTCACATTCAAAGCGCATCCAGAGACATTATGCTTTGCATGCCATACCAGATCACAAATGCCATCAGTAGGCTGAAAACCTGTTGGAATTTTCAGTAAAAGATTACGAATGATATCATGCTCAAATTTAGTACATGCCTCATCCATTTGCTTAAGGTAACTTTCAAGTTCTGTCCAACTGAGCATATCTTCATGTGCAGTCATAATTCTCGGATGAGATGTACCAAGAACTTGCTCGCCAATCAGCAATTCTTCGTAGAGCTTTTCTCCTGGGCGCAACCCAGTGACTCTAATTTCTATATCGCCATCCGGATTTGATTCATCTTTAATTTTTAAGCCGCATAGTTTGATCATACGAGTAGCAAGGTCATATATTCGAACAGGATCACCCATGTCGAGCACAAAGACATCTCCACCTTTGGCCATGGCACCGGCCTGGATAACCAACTGAGAAGCCTCTGGTATTGTCATGAAATAGCGGATGATATCTTTATGCGTCAGAGTAACAGGTCCGCCTTGCTCAATTTGCTTTTCAAACAATGGAACAACCGATCCTGATGAGCCTAAAACATTTCCAAATCTAACCATGCTAAAGCAAGTTGTCGATTGTTCCTGTGCTAATGCCTGTAAGACTAGTTCAGCAACACGTTTTGTAGCTCCCATCGTATTAGTCGGTCTTACCGCTTTATCGGTTGAAACCAGGATAAAAGTCTCTACATTGGACGATATTGCTGCTTGAGCACAATATAATGTTCCGAAAATATTATTTCTGACACCTTCCACAACATTATACTCAACCAAAGGGACATGTTTGTAAGCTGCGGCGTGATAAACAGTATTAACGTTAAAAACTCGCATAATTGTTTCTAAACGATGTAATTTTTGCACTGAACCCATTAATGGGATTATTACAACGTCATTATTGTTATTATGCGCAAGCATAGTTAATTCTTTTTCAATTGAATAAAGTGCAAATTCAGACACTTCAAACAAAATCAATATCTTTGGATGTTGGAAAATAATTTGTCGGCAGATCTCAGATCCAATTGAGCCACCAGCTCCAGTAACCATGACAACTTTATCACGAATATTCTTTGCTAATAATTCTGCGTCAGGAGAAACTGGTTCTCTTCCAAGCAGATCATCAATAGACACTTTTTTGAGTGTCATAATTTGAGCCTTTCCTTCAATAAGATCTACCATACCTGGTATGGATAAGACCTCACATGGAAAATCCTCTAAATATGTAATTACTTCCTTTCTTTTCTCAATTGAAATTGAAGGCATCGCTAGTAGTATCTTTTTAATACCATAGCGATGAACTAATTTTTCAATATTTTTACGAGAATAAACAGTTACACCATGAATAACGACTTTATTCAATAGTGGATTATCATCAATAAATGCAACCGGAAAATATTCATCTACCTGCCTTAGTGCTGTTAAAAGTTGTCTGCCGGAAGCACCTGCCCCATAAATAATGACGGGCGTTCGTCCGCGCACAGCATAGGTAAGCAACATTCTAAATAATAGTCTCGACCCGCAAATGAATAATAAAGAAAAAGCAAAATAAATTATTGGTATTGCTCTTGGAAGAAATATATCAAAGAAATAAGATAATGTTATAAGCAGTACGGTTGATATGCTAAGGCCTAGCAGGACGGTAACAAATATCTTCGCTGTCACATATCTTAAGACTGTACGATATAAACCGGTCCTTGCAAAGATACATACAGTAACAACAATAAGACAAGCCAGTAACTTCCAGTGCTCGTAGCTAGTATAAGGTGCAGAAACATCCATCCGGACCCAAAAAGCTCCCCAGAAAGCGATAAGCAATAAAACAAAATCTATTGCCACCATGATTATGCGTTTTATATTACGAGGCAAACTGAGTAGTTGCGTTAACATTCTATACCACATTTTTAAAAGAGGAGGCGGCGTAATCAGCCACCTCATATCAGATTAATCAATACTTATCGTTGCCAATAGATGTTAATTAAGTGCATTTTTCAAAACCTTATATGCAACTTCGCATGTTAGTTCAATTTCCGAACATGTTAGCGTCGGGTGTACCAGAAACATCAAGCTAGTCTCACCTAATTCAAACGCATTAGGTAGAGGAGTTTCAGGACGCCATGGAGTGTTATCGAATGCTTTTTCTAAATAAATCTCAGAACAACTTCCTTGATAACAAGGAACTCCAGCATTATTAATTTCATTAATAATGCGATCCCTAGTCCACCCTTCTTTTAATGCTGATGGCTTAATAAACACATAATGTTTATATTCTGCATGTTCAATATAATCTGGAATATTAACTAACCTAACACCACTCAGGTCTGCTAATGCTGCATCTATAGCTTTCCCATTTTCCTGACGTCGCTTAGTCCAATCAGCCATTCTTCTTAATTGAATTCGCCCAATCACAGCCTGCATTTCAAGCATGCGCCAGTTGGTACCGAAAGATTCATGCAACCACCGGAAGCCTGGCTTATGTTCACGATTATAGACAGCATCATAGCTTTTCCCATGATCCTTATAGCTCCACATTTTAGACCAAAGGGTTTTATCATTGGTGGTTACCATCCCACCTTCGCCTCCCGTCGTCATGATTTTATCCTGGCAGAATGACCAGGCCGCAATATGACCAATGCTGCCAACACGCTTTCCTTTATAGCTTGCACCATGAGCTTGAGCGCAATCTTCAATAACATAAAGTCCATGTTTTGCAGCCAGATCCATAATCGGATCCATTTCAGCAGGCATCCCAGCCAGATGAACTATAATAACTGCTTTCGTATTTGGCGTTAATACAACCGAGATAGTTTCAGCTGTAATACATTGACTATTTAAGTCAACATCAGCAAAAATCGGATTAGCACCAGCAGTAACAATGCATGATGCAGAAGCCAGGAATGTACGTGAAGTAACGATTACGTCATCACCATGAGCAATATTTAATGCCTTGAGGGCAACATCTAAAGCTAATGTACCATTACTTAATGCTACTGCATATTTAGTTCCTACCCATTCAGCAAATTCAGTCTCAAACAAACGACATTCATTGCCAGTCCAGTAGTTTACTTTATTAGACAATAGTACTGAGGAAACCGCATCTGCTTCCTCTTGAGTAAATGATGGCCATGGAGAAAATGATGTATTAAGCACAATATTATCCTTTTTGACTTATTAACTTTGCGGGATTACCCACAACGGTTGTATGAGGTTCCACATCAAGTAGTACATTGGCGCCAGCACCTACAGTAGCTCTAAATTCAATATTTATACCTTGAATCACTTGCGCACCAATACCGATCATCACTTCGTTACCAACATATACTGCCCCAGCCAAATGTACACCAGGACAGATATGAACGCCATCATTCAAGATAGAATCATGATCTATTGTGGCAGCCGTGTTGATAATGACCGCATTGCCGATGGTAACAAATGGATTAACGACTGCATGAGCCATAATCACAGAACCTAGGCCAATCTCAGAATAACGGCTAATATATGCTGTTGGATGGATAAAGGTTTTAAGTGGTGCACCTATTTTTATTAAATAATTGGTTTTTTCCAAGCGGGCTCTATTATTCCCAATAGCTACAACAACTCCATCATAGTCGTTTATTGTTTCAACCAATGAATCAAAGTCCCCAATAAGCGGCCAATGTTTATTCAAAGTAACTGAAGGCCATTGTTCATCAAAAAAAAATACTTGATTATATCCCGCTAATTCAACCAACTCGGCAACAACTTTGCCATGCCCTCCCGCACCATAAATTGCTATTCTATTCATCTTGATTACCTTTGAAAGGTTCCACTGTAACATGGCCTTCCGAGGAAATACCCTCTCTCTTATACGTCTTTTTTAGTGTTAATATAAGTATTTTAAGATCTAGCAACAACGACTGATTATCCACGTACCATACGTCAAGTTTAAATTTATCATTCCAACTGATTGCATTCCTACCATTGACTTGTGCCCATCCAGTAATTCCGGGACGGACTTCATGACGACGTTTTTGCTCCATACTATAAAGTTCAAGATAACTCATAAGAAGTGGTCTGGGGCCAACGAGACTCATATCACCTTTAAGCACATTCCAAAGTTCAGGTAATTCATCAAGACTCAACGCTCTAATTTTTCGTCCAAATTCAGTTAATCGCACTTCATCAGATAATATTTTCCCAGTGGAATCATAAGCATCTTTCATGCTACGAAATTTAATCATCTCAAATGGACGGCCATCTTTTCCTGGACGAATTTGCCTAAAAAGTGCTGGCTTACCAAGTTTTCTTCTGACAAGAATATATGTAACCACAAGAATAGGGGATAAGCATATAATAAGTATTAGTGATGTAAATATATCAAATAAACGTTTAAGCATTTTATTTTACAACCTGTTCAAAAACAGAAATGAATTTTTTGACACCAGCCTCAAGGCTTAACTTTGAGCGATAAAACTCAGCGCCATTAGCACCTAATTTTTTAAGTTCAGCTTCAGATAGCAAAGTGAGTGTCTGAATTCCATCTGCGATCGATATAGGATCGTCAGATTTACACACAATACCAGCATTAGCATCTCTGACAAGATCCGCTGCATCACCGTCTACAGCCATAATAATAGGTTTACCACTTGCCATATAAGCCTGAGTTCTAGAAGGAATAGTAATTGAAAACAATTCATCTTTAATTAAATGAACAAGCAATGAATCGGCTTGCTGCAAGATATCACCAATCTCTGAAACAGGGACCCGTGGAATAAATATTACGTTTTCAATGCCTCCATCTTCAACAAGCTTTCTTGCCTCGGGCTCCGCCACCCCAGAACCAACAAAAACGATATTAGCTCCAACACATTTTTCTTGTAATAACTTTGCTGCAGAAATGATTGACGGTAATCCTTGTGCTAGGCCTAAATTTCCGGCGAAGACGATGTTGAATTTATCGGAAGGAAGGGTAATTGAAGAGTTTTTAAAGTTTCGAATATTTTCTTCATCACACCAATTATAAATAACTTCAATTTTATTAGCTGGAACTCCCCTCGATATTAATTTATTTTTAAACCCAGGGGAAAGGACAACAATTTTAGCCGCACGACGATAGATAAAATTACAAACACCATCAACTATTTTGAGTATTTTCTTATTTGTAAGCATTCCTGTGGTTGCCAATGTATCTGGCCATAAATCCTGAATATCCACAACAAAAGGCGTTTTACGGAATGATGAAATAATTGCAGCAGAAAGTGCTGTAGTAAGAGGGGGATGATACGCATAGATAACATCCATCCTCTGCCTACGAAACATGCCATAAATAACACTTGATAAAAAAAATGAAGTATAGTTAAAGACTCTCTTTAGTGCAGAACGGCCATGATGCGGATAAATTGGAACACGATTTATAATTATATTTTCAATTATTTCTTGTTGATAATATTTTATCTTATAACCGTCATAAACTTTCCCACCTGGATAATTAGGGAAGCCAGTAATAACATCTACTTCAACATTCAGCTTTGTTAATTCTCTAGCAAAAGCAAGACCTTTAAAGGTAGGTTCAGGATCAAACCATTGTGTCAACAATAAGACTTTCACTTTAATCTATACACCATCAAAAAGTCACTCTGGACTCGCCAGAGTGATGGCCTTATTAGTATTTACGCCAAACAACACGTTTAACATAATCAGTATAGGAGAGGATAATTCTTGCCACTTTATCAGAGACATTTGGCATTGAATAGTCACTCACTTGGCGTAGGAGTCGTTCATTATCACGTGGCTGATTTTTTATCATATCAAGAGCCTGAAGAATACGCTCAGGATCAACACCGGTCATAATTACCGTGCCTTCTTCCATTCCTTCTGGACGCTCGTGCGCCTCACGGATATTGATAGCAGGAAAATTGAGAATCGATGACTCTTCAGTAATTGTACCGCTATCAGAAAGGACTGCTCGTGCTTCCTTCTGTAATTTTACATAATCTTTAAAGCCAAGCGGCTTTAACAATTGTACGTGCGAGTTAAATACAATCCCTTTTGCATCAATTCTTTTCTGAGTTCTCGGGTGTGTAGAAACAATTACGGGTAACTGATAAGTTTCTGCTACTTTGTTTAACGACTCGACAAGATTCATTAAATTCTTATCTGAATCAATGTTTTCTTCGCGGTGAGCACTTACTACAAAATATTCGCCGGATTTGACATTAAGACGCTCAAGAATATTTGATGCTTCAATACCATCGGAATAATGAGTAAGAACTTCAAACATTGGGCTGCCAGTCTTAATGATACGGTCAGCTGGTAATCCCTCCGCAAGAAGATATTCTCGTGCTATATCACTATAGGTAAGATTAATATCAGCTGTATGATCAACAATACGGCGATTTATCTCTTCTGGTACTCGCATATCAAAACAACGATTTCCCGCTTCCATATGGAAGATAGGAATCTTGCGGCGTTTAGCCGGAATAGCAGCTAAGCAGCTATTTGTATCACCAAGGACTAGAAGTGCTTCTGGTTTGATGGATTCCAGCACTTCATCAATTTTGATAATAATTTGCCCAATAGTCTCTGCAGCATTTTTACCTGCTGCATTCAAAAAGTGGTCAGGTTTGCGGACGCCGAGATCGTCGAAAAAAATTTGATTAAGTTCGTAATCGTAGTTTTGACCAGTATGAACAATCGTATGTTCAAAATAATCATCTAGTTTAGCCATAACACGCGACAATCTGATAATTTCAGGTCGTGTACCAACGACAGTCATAACATGCATTTTTTTCATCTTTTACTCATCAGAGATTTTATAGTTAACTGTATCAGGATTCTCAGGATCAAAAATTTCATTTGCCCAGAGCATGACTATCATTTCATCATCACCAATATTCGTGATGTCATGCGACCAGCCAGGAACAGTCTCGACTATTTTCGATTCATCTCCATCAATAAATATTTCGTAATAGTCATTCGAATCAATATGTCTGAATGCAAATTTTGCTTTGCCCTTAATAACCAAGAATTTCTCATTTTTAGTATGATGATAATGCCCACCTCTTGTAATGCCAGGATGTGCAGTAAAAAATGAAAACTGACCAGACTCTTTGGTTTTGAGCATTTCAACAAACGTCCCGCGAGGATCACTATGACGTTTGACTGAATAAGCAAATTCTGAGGGAGAATAATAACTCAGATAAGTTGCATACAGCGCTCTGGTTAAACCGGTACCAACGTGGTCGATTAGCAGGCCATGCTGCTTATTCTTAAATGACCTGATGGTGTCAACAACGTTACCGACACTCGTACTATAAACAGGTGTGACTTCTGCGCTTTTCTCATCAACTTTGCCTTTTAAGCAATCAACGAATGATTTGCAGACATCATCAATATAAACCAGTTTTAGCGGGGCATCCGGATTATTTATAGTCACGTCTAACCCGTTAAGAATATTATAGCAAAAAGTTGCAACTGCTGAGTTATAGTTAGGTCTACACCATTTTCCAAACACATTAGGTAAGCGATAAATATACGTTTTTGCGCCAGTCTCTTTCGCATATTTGCTTACTGAATATTCTGCTGCCGCCTTACTTTTTCCGTAATGGTTGTCGAGTTCAGCTTGAATTGATGAAGTTATGAGTAAAGGAGTTTTATTACCAAAATAAACTAATTTATTTACAATGTAATCAGTTAAGTTAGCATTGCCCTCATAAAACTCTGAATCACTTGTTGGGCGGTTAATCCCAGCAAGATGGAAAACAAATTCCGCAGATTGCAATGCTTCATCAAGCTGCTCAAGTGAGTTGTCTCGATCGATACAAATTACATCGTCATACCCGTTTTCACGTAAATGGACACGCAGATTTTTTCCGATGAACCCATTAGAACCAGTAATGACAATCTTCATATTATTCATCCAGTTGATATTCTTTTTTATCGCAAATAGCTCTAATAAAAGCCAATTTTAGCAATAATTTTTTCATACCTTCTACATCAAGACGTTCTGTATTGTGTGAATTATAATCTTCAATTTGCGAAATTCGCTGATCGCCCTGTTCTACGTATTTCCCATAATTGAGGTCTCGAAGATCAGGTGGAACACGGTAATATTCACCCATATCTTCAGCAGCGACCATTTCTTCACGGCTCAGTAATGCTTCATACAATTTTTCACCGTGGCGGGTACCAATAATATGTACAGGATGTTCTGGAATCTCCATCAGTTCTTTGAGTGCAATAGCCAATGTTTCAATTGTTGCAGCTGGTGCTTTTTGAACAAAAATATCACCATTATTGCCATGTTCAAAGGCGTATAATACGAGATCAACCGCATCATCTAAAGTCATCATGAAACGTGTCATATTTGGGTCAGTAATCGTCAGAGGTTTACCCTCTCTAATCAAGTCCACAAATAATGGAATAACCGAACCGCGCGAAGCCATAACGTTTCCGTATCGAGTACCACAAATTACGGTTTTAGACTTATCAACATTTCGGGATTTAGCTACGATAACTTTCTCCATCATAGCCTTGGAAATACCCATCGCATTGATAGGATAAACTGCCTTATCTGTACTCAGGCAGACAACACGTTTCACACCATTTGCAATTGCAGCCTCGAGTACATTTTCAGTACCTAACACGTTCGTTTTTACTGCTTCCATGGGATGGAATTCACAAGATGGTACTTGCTTCAAGGCCGCTGCATGGTAAAGGAAATCTACACCACGAGTTGCATTTAAGATTGATTGATAGTCACGGACATCGCCAATATAAAACTTCAATTTCGAGTTATTATATTTTTTTCGCATGTCGTCTTGCTTTTTTTCATCACGACTGAAAATACGAATCTCTGCAATATCCGTATCTAAAAATCTTCTTAAAACCGCATTCCCAAAAGAACCTGTACCACCTGTAATTAACAAAACCTTATTTTTAAACATATAAAATTTCTCTCATTAGCTTTTTAGACGCTTAACGTCTTTTCCTACAACGTCTTTGACTGTAGTAAATTAAATATTAATCTTATAAAAATGAAATCTACTGGAAGTGTATGCAGTTTTGCTTTTTCTGATCGTTTATTAATCAACAAAGTTCAGAATTACGTTTAGAAAGATCAGGCATCGATATGCCTTCACGATCAAGCACGCTACCGCCCCTGGCTTTACAGCTACCAGATCACTAGCTAGATTCCAAAGATGATGGTCACTGCCAACTCAGGCAAAGACGCCAAAATCAAGCACTAATTGTCTTACCAAATGCTGACAGAAACAAGGAAAAACCCAACAAAAAACAGATTAAACTTAGTAGGTTAACTTATTATAATTAGTTGCTTTTCATATAAAAAACGACAGTAACACTCCGCTGCATAAAGCATAGACACCGGAATGTTAACTGCCGCTCTTTTTTCGGGCATACATCACAAAGACGTGAACATCTTCTACTCGCTCAACAACTTCTCAATGCCCTTACGGAACTTCGCCCCTTCTTTAAGGTTGCGCAGCCCATACTTAACGAATGCCTGCATGTAGCCCATCTTTTTACCACAGTCGTAGCTGTCGCCTGTCATCAGCATAGCATCAACAGACTGTTTTTTAGCCAGCTCTGCAATGGCATCCGTCAACTGGATACGTCCCCAGGCACCTGGAGCAGTTTTTTCCAGCTCTGCCCAGATATCAGCAGAAAGCACATAGCGTCCTACGGCCATCAGATCGGAATCCAGCGTTTGCGGCTGATCCGGTTTTTCGATGAACTCAACGATACGGCTGACTTTACCTTCGTTGTCCAAAGCCTCTTTGGTTTGAATAACAGAGTATTCAGACAGATCGCCCTCCATACGCTTAGCCAGCACCTGACTGCGCCCGGTTTCATTAAAACGAGCAACCATAGCAGCGAGGTTGTAGCGCAGCGGATCCGCACTTGCGGTATCCAGAACAACGTCAGGTAATACCACGACAAACGGGTTATCACCAATGATAGGACGAGCACAAAGGATGGAATGACCCAGACCCAGCAACTGAGCCTGACGGACGTTCATGATGGTCACGCCCGGAGGACAGATAGACTGCACTTCGGCTAAGAGCTGGCGCTTAACACGCTGCTCAAGGAGTGATTCGAGTTCGTAAGAGGTGTCGAAGTGGTTCTCAACTGCGTTCTTAGACGCATGAGTCACCAGAACGATTTCTTTGATACCGGCAGCTACAATCTCGTCGACAATGTATTGAATCATCGGCTTGTCTACGATCGGCAGCATCTCTTTAGGGATTGCCTTCGTGGCAGGCAACATGTGCATCCCCAGACCTGCTACCGGAATAACTGCTTTCAAATTAATCATTAAGTCATTCACCTATTCAATTGTTGCTGAATTATAGCTTTTTAGCTTGTTTTAGCCAGTATGAATTACATTACTCCGATGCCGCGTATGTTACGCCGCTTAGCTGCGGAATGCAGTAATCTTAATCCCAGGCGGGTACAACTTTTGCCAGGAATGGTCGCAAAGTTACCTCCCCTGCCCCGGCAGTCGAAAATTCACCGCTTCAACATTCACCACCTGATGGCTTACCCGGTCAATGTCAACTGAACTTTGCCCGCTTTCGTTTACCGCATGGATATTCGCCAGTGATAGCAAGGTGTCCTGCTTAGCCATAAACTTGCCGCGCACATCCTGGCGTAGATCGAATTGCATCTTGAGCGCGGGTCCTGTTGCGGATTGCTGCATCACTCTGATGTTACGTAAAAAAAGATGCTGCGGTTGGTTGTGCAACTCAAGCGTGGCTCGCTTCATCTCCACGTTGGTAATGGCCACGAACGACGTTGCATTACCTGATGAGATCTGAATGCCGCGTAATTTATATTCAAGTTTCGTGTTATCCAGATGGATATTATTTAACTTAAAGTTCTGCGGTATGGATAAATATCGTCCTTTAATAACACCGTAGCCAATGAGCATACCTGCGCTATTTTCCATATTGATATTATCAATCACGAAATTATCACAGCCATAAATAGCAACCGTCGCATTATCAATACCTGCTTTCTTACTAAAATCTGGGGTAATATTTCGTGCGGTGATATTACGAATGATAAAATGTTTACCGTTCTCTACATGGACTAGCTGTCGACAGTCGGTACCGGTGATATTCGCCACCACAAAGTTTTTTACCGCCAGCTCATCGGGATAGGAATTGTCATAGGTACTGCCCGCCAGTCCGATGCCGATGCCCCAGTTCACGTTGCCGTTGGTACAGTTAATACGTTCAATGACATGGTCAGAAATGAGGATGTTGCTGTCGTTGATCGCCACATTCCACTCAATGGCATCTCCCTGTAGATCGCTAAAACGGCAGTTTGTAATCTTTACGCCATCCATCCGGTTATGAAAGCCCTGACGCAGGATCCCATAGTTGGCGCGCGTGACGGTAATATCATCGATAACCAGATTGCGCATCAGCCTTGGTGTTTTGCCGCCGACATAGACTTGTGTCACTGGGCCAAAACCACTCATGGCAATCCCTTTTATCACACAGTCTGAACCGCGCACATCGAGGGTAACATTCCTCAGGCTCCCGCCCTGCTCACCCACTACCTTACATCCATCCTGCAGAACAAAGCGACCACGGCCATTGCCGCTGATTCTGCCTTGCAGGTGTAGCGTTTTGCCAGGAGGAATAACGATAGCGGTATTGAGATCCTTACATTCCAGTCCATTTGGTACGACTACCGTTTGTCCTTCTTTGAACGCCTGCCGGAAAGAAGCGACCCAATCCTTTGGGTTGTAATCCTGAATGTTAACACTGTCCGATGATTCAAGCGCCCGGACAACGGGAGAATGCAGTACGACAAGCGCAGAGCCTGCCGTCAGAAAAGTACGGCGTGAGAGTTTTTTCTCTGACATACAACCTCGGTTTACATCGTTTGCAGCAGACTGGCTAACTGTTTATTGATCGCTAACTGATTAAATTCAGTTTCAATTTTTTCGCGCGCACACTGCACAATCGGCTGTACCTGCTCACTGTCGAGCAGGCTAAATGCCGCTAAACGCTCTGCCAGTGCCTGCGCATCGTTTTCCGGTGCCAGCCAGCCAGACTTACCCGACTCGACCAGCTCCGGGATCCCACTGTGGACAGTTGAAATTACCGGGATACCCACCGCCATCGCCTCCATCAGCGCCACCGGGATCCCCTCCATATCGCCGTCTCTTCCGGTAATCGACGGCAGTAAAAATACATCCGCCTGCTCAAGCATCTCCTTTACCTGATGGCTGGGCTTAAAGCCGGGCATCTCAATCACGTCATCGAGTTGATATTGCTCGATCAGCGTACGTAAACGACGCTCCCAAGGGCCGATACCCAGAATGCGATAACGAAATGAAACGCCCTGCTCTTTTAACTGACGACAAGCTTCGATGGCGACGTGCAGTCCTTTTTTCTCGGTTAACCGGGCGACAGAGATAATTTCCAGCGGTGCAGCTGGTGCTTTCAGTTGGCGAGGGGTAAAACGCGTCATGTCGATACCCATACGCGAAACCGCGATTTTATGCGGCGGGCATCCCATGTTTTTTAAACGTCCGGCCCAGAGATTGCTGATGGGTAACATCAAATCTCCGCGTTGAAACAGCTGCTGATACTCAGGGGTATAGCGGGTAAGCACATCCCGATGCGAAACATCGACGCCGTGAAATACCGTGGCGATTTTTCCGCGGATCATCCCAAGCTCACGCAGCTTAGCGGCCGTTACGCCTGCTGGCCCAAAATGAGCAATAAAGACATCCGCTTCAAACGCCCGCGGATTCCCACCGCAAATGGCCGCCAAAATCAGATTACGCGCTTCTTCGCCATAGCGTGCAACATTAAGCGCTTTCCAGGTCGCTGCGCGGGTGAGACCGTGCAGAGCCCCCGCCGCCCTATATTTCAGCTTCGCCAGTTTGCTTTCCGGTTCATTCAGCAACCAGCGCGTTTTTTCACCCAGCCGGTAGGTATTAAATGAGTCATGCGTATTTTCAAGATCGCCCTTCTGCAAAGCGACAATCTCCACGTCGTAGCCCATATCAATAAATGCGGTTATCTGATTGAGTACAAAGGTCTCAGAAGAGAGCGGAAATTTAAGCAGGAAAAAGCCAATCTTCATTTTTCCCCCTCAATACGCGTTAAAACCGACTGCACCATGTGTACCCCGCGTTCGCGTTCGCGTGTCACAGCATCCCCAAGCCGTATGTTCAGTTCAGGTAGCTGTCCGAGGGTATCGGCGACCTTTCCTTCCAGACTGCCATCGAGCAGATGGCGAATATCGACAGCCATCTCCGGCAACCCCAACTGTTGCATAATTCCTGCCGATTTATGCTCGTAGTTAATGGCGATGGCTGGCGTCATAAAATTCATCGAGATAATGGCCGAGTGCAACCGAGTACCCACCGTCAGATCGCATGCCCCCAGAATCTTCCCCATCTCCAGATCGTTAAGTTCATCCATCACCACGTGATATCGGGTAGGATCGTTAACATACTGGCGCAGGTTTAACGCCACCATGCGATCATCTTTGTTGTAACTATCAATACCGGTGCAGGTTGACAGTGCAATCACTTGGTAACCTTCATCAAGGATGCGGTTCACCACCCCGGCAAAGGCTTGCTCATAGGCCTGCTGCGTTGTCCCCAGACGCTTATCAAAAGGCGCCAGCTCGCGCAATGTAATGGCAACGGTCTTCTGTTTAGCCGCCATGTCTAACCAGTGCTGTACCGCATAACCTGGCTCAAAATCCTCATGATGATTGTCGACCAGCCAGGCCGTATCTACGCCTGTTTCGACTTTATCCGTGGTAATTGCGCTGCGCTTCATCAGATCCAGACTGACGGATTCACGTAAAATCAATGCATTACAGTGGCCAAACACGTAGTTCGCCAGTTGATTAAACTGCTCATCCTGGAATGGCCCCACGCTATGACCAATCATGTACAGCGGTTTTTTCGCCATAAACGAACACAACGCATGTTCAAACTGCGGCACACCATACAGATCGACAAAGAACGATCCGCCGACCTGGATGATGGCGTCATAGCGCGACAACAAACGAACAAAATCGGTAAAGCCCTGGGCGATAGCGATATTGCGCAGATTACCGGAGTCGGTAACACGCGAGAGCAGTACCTGGTGCTGATAGCGACGACGCAGCACTTTCTTCACGCGCCCCATAACACCTACTGCATTGTTGTGTTGATTCATCTGCGAATACAGCGGATCGCCCATCACCGGGCGGTTCAGTAACCATGAGGAGCTCACTGGGTAACGGCTCATAACATCCACTTCAGTCTCGGGACGCAACGCGTTAATGGCATCCAGCAAACCGCGCAGGATCGCGCTATCCCCTCGGTTCCCGCATGTATGGTTGCCCAAAATTAATAGTTTCATTTTGACCTCTTAAAGCGTTGTTCTTATCCTGCACGGAGCAAGGTTTTCATTTTTTCACTGCGACAGAGCTGGCGTTTTATTTCCACCACCAGCGGATGACGCGACAGCACCATCATTAGCGCAAACGCCAGCGCCCCTGCCGCTATCTGGCTCCCCAACAACACGCCCAACGACAGCTGGTCATGCAGCATTACGCCCAGCGCATAGCTCACTACAAGGGTTGGCAAGGAGAGATACAACGGCAGCCAAAGACTGAGCATGTACTGGCGGTAGCTGGGGCCAAGAACAGGTTTAATCATCACGAAATAGCTGAGGACTGTGTTAATCACCTGGACCAGCAAAAAGCCCAGCGTCACGCCAATTGCCCCGGCCAGATGTCCACCGATGAAAATGGCGGGAATAAACAGAAAGGTTTTGAACACATTGAATTTGAAACTGATATCGACCCGCGCTTTCGCCATCAGCAGTGAACCGATTGGATTCCCCACCGAGCGCAGCAGCCCAACAATGCACAGCAGTTGCAGGATGGGGATAATGCCGTTCCACTTCTCGCCGAATACCAGCGGCACCACGTTATTCGACACCACCATCAGTCCCAGCAGCGTCGGGAAGTTGATAATCCCAACCACCGACAGCAGCTTGTAAAAATTCACCCGTAGCTTTTCGCTGTCGTCCTGGATTTTGGCAAACGCCGGAAACAGCACGCGGGTGATAATCGGGTTCAGTTTGATCGGGGGGACAACCGCCACATTCCAGGCGAGATTGAATCCGCCCGCCACGCCAGCTCCCAACGTGCGGGCCAAAACCAGCGTGGAAAGGTTGGTATTGATGTAATTGATGATACTGTCTGCCGTCAGCCACGCACCAAAACGCAGATTCGACGAAACGGATGCCAGCGAAAAATGCAGCCCCGGACGGTAAATCCGGCGACCAAAATAGCCGAACAGCAGCGTACGTAGCGTACTGTTTACCAGATACCCGAGAATGGCCGTCAGTGCGAGCGGCCAGAAATGGGCGCTGACTACGGTAAAGGTAAAACCGGCCAGTACCGAACTGGTTTCAATCATGCCAATTTTGTTGAAGGCCAGCTCTTTTTGCATCAGCGCACGAAACTGCTGCCCGTGCGGTATCACCACAAACGCCAGCGATAACGTTTTGACGAGCGGTGCCAGTTCTGGGTTATTAAGTACGCTGGCAATCGTCTCGCTCAGCAGAAACATCGCCACGCATACCACAATACCCAACCCCACGTTGAGCCAGTACAGCGTGGTCAGTTCAAGATAGCCAATCTCTTTGCGCTGAATAATTGAGTTGGCAATACCAAAGTCAGACAACGTATCGGCCAGCGCGATGATCACCAGCGCCACGGTTAACAACCCGAACTGGTGGTTATCAATAATCCGTGCCAGTACGGTCATCTGGATAAGACCCAGACCAATGATGATCACCGTGGCAATCGCCGACCACTTTGCGCCGTTCAGCGTTTTTTCTCGTAAACTCATGTTAATACGCCGCTTTGTTGACAAAGCCTTTGAATACCGTCAGAAAAACAATTTTGATATCGAACCACACGCTCCACTCGCGAATGTATTCGAGGTCAAATTCCACACGTTTTTCCATTTTTTCCAGCGTATCGGTTTCACCGCGCCAGCCGTTGATTTGCGCCCAGCCGGTAATACCCGGTTTCACCTTATGGCGTAACATGTACCCCTCGATCAGCTGGCGGTACTGTTCGTTATGCGCTACCGCATGCGGGCGTGGCCCAACAATAGACATGCCCCCGGTCAGCACGTTAATAAACTGCGGCAGTTCATCGAGCGACGTTCGGCGCAGGAAATTCCCCACAGGGGTAACGCGCGGATCGTTTTGCGTCGCCTGCGTCACCACCGCGTCGTTTTCCATCACTTTCATCGAACGAAACTTCCAGACTTTGATCGGTTTTCCGTCCATGCCATAGCGGGTCTGGCGGAAAATCACCGGTCCTTTGGAGGTCAGTTTTACCAGTAGCGCTATGCCACACAGCACCGGAGAAATAAGCAGCAGGATCAGCGAAGCCAGCACGATATCTTCCGCACGTTTCAACAGGCGATTAATTCCCGAGAGCGGCGTGTCATACAACGGCACCACCGGAACGCCATTCATCTCTTCAATCCGTGAATGCAGAATGTTGAAGGTAAAGACATCAGGAATAAGGATCACCGAACAGGTGGTGTCGGCCAGCTCACGAACCAGTTTTTTGACGCTGGCGCCATCGCTCATCGACATGGCGATATAAACGTTATGAATACGTGAGGCTTTGGCGTCATCCACCAGCTGTTGCAGATTACCGGCCCAGTCGCGGGAGTTTTTTCCAGGGATAGGATCGTGATAGACCCCCGCCACTTCAAATCCCAGCCACGGTTCATGGCGAAAGCTGTCCAATAGCATTTGTCCGGCGGGCAGGTCCCCTGCCACCGCCACCCGGCGCGTGTTATACCCGCGATTACGCAACCATCCCGCGCCGTAGCGAATAAACGAACGGCTCAACACCAGGCCAACGCTGGATAGCAGATACCACGCCAGCCAGACAGCGAGACGGTTATCAAAATCGTTATTAAAGGCGATCAGACCTGCGCAAAAAATCAGACTCAGCGTCCAGTTTTGCAGCAACAGCACCAGCTCAGTGGAAATTTTGACACCGCGCCAGGAGCGATAAAAATCCGTTATGCCACCGAGCATCTGAAAAACGACCAGCGTGATCAGCGCCACCAGCAGGTGCATGTACAGGAAAGGCAAACCGCTTAATTCGCAGATTACCCACAACCCGCCAAACATGATGGTGATATCTGAAAAGCGTTGCACCATCGAAATTAACGACGCATTGGTTTTGGCGCGTTCGCGCTTTTTTAGATGTGTCATCGTGGTTCCTGTTAGTCACCCTTTGCCCAGAATCGGGCAAAGGAAGCACCAGCATTACTGATTCAGTAACGCCAGAAGAGTGCGCGTTCGCGCTTCCATCAACGGAATATCTCCGCGCGATTCCACGTTCAGGCGCACCACCGGTTCGGTATTGGAAGAGCGTAAATTGAAGCGCCAGTCGACAAACGACATGCTGATACCGTCCGTTCTGTCCACCGACAGCGCCTCACGAGAAAAATGCTGCTCCACGCGCGCAATCGCTGCCGTCGGCTCTGCCAGCGTACTGTTTATTTCACCACTCGCCGGGTAGGCCACCATCCGGTCACGGACCAGTTCGCCCAGCGACTGTCCTTTCAGACACAGCAGTTCCGCCACCAGCAGCCACGGGATCATTCCGCTGTCGCAATAGGCAAAATCGCGGAAATAGTGGTGCGCGCTCATTTCGCCACCATAAATGGCATCTTCATGGCGCATCCGCTCTTTGATAAACGCGTGCCCGGTTTTAGACATCACCGGTTTACCGCCTGCCGCCGTCACCACATCCACGGTGTTCCAGGACAGGCGTGGGTCGTGGATAATTTTCGCCCCCGGATTCTTCTCCAGAAACGCTTCCGCCAGCAGGCCAACAATGTAGTAGCCCTCAATGAACTGACCTTTTTCATCGAACAGGAAGCAGCGGTCAAAATCACCGTCGAAGGCAATCCCCATATCCGCGCCGTGTTCAATCACCGCGTTACGCGTGTCTGCCCGGCATTCCGGCAGCAGAGGATTGGGAATACCGTTGGGGAAGTTGCCATCCGGCGTGTTGTGAATTTTGATGAACTCGACCGGCACGCCCAGCGCCTTAAAACGGGCTTCAATAGCGTCAACCACCGGACCTGCCGCGCCGTTGCCGGAATTGAGCACCAGCTTCATCGGTTTCAGGTTGGCGGGATTGATGTAACCCAGCAGGTGATCAATGTAGGCATCGCGGGTAGTAATGCGCTGGTAGCGGCCACGTTTTGTCTCATCAACCGCCGGGAAGTCATTGGCTTCCGCCAGGCGCTGCACGTCGCGCAGACCGGTATCACCGCTGATGGGCCGTGCCCCTTCCCGCACCAGCTTCATTCCGTTGTAATCCATCGGATTATGGCTGGCGGTCACTTCAATACCGCCGTCAATGTCCAGGTGGAAGGTGGCGAAGTAAATCTCTTCGGTGCCCGACATGCCAATATCCAGCACATCCACCCCCGCATCCTGCAGTCCTTTCGCCAGCGCCAGCTTTAGCGTCTCGCTGGTCAGGCGCACATCGCCGCCAAGGACAATCGTTTTTGGCTTCAGGAACTCACCGTAAGCGCGGCCAATACGCCACGCGATATCTTCATTCAGCTCTTCGCCCAGCCTGCCGCGAATATCGTAGGCTTTGAAACAGGTTAATTTCGTCATGATTTACCCTTCTTCAGGCAACAGGAGGCCCTGACTCTTAATGAGCCTTTTAATGAGTGTTAAATGCATTTCCCGGCGAGCTTCGCTTATCGGGCCTACGGTGTTGTAGGCTAGATAAGCGCAGCGCATCCGGCATCAGGTACGCCCGTATCTGTCCGCAAACCGCACCACATCATCCTCATCGAGATAAGATCCGGAACGCACTTCAATCAGATCGAGCGGGATTTTCCCCGGGTTCTCCAGACAATGGGTAGCCCCCAGCGGAATATAGACAGACTCGTTTTCAGCGAGCAGTTTGATGTCATCATTGATTGTCACCTTCGCGGTCCCAGCCACCACAACCCAATGTTCAGCCCGGTGATGATGCATCTGCACGGACAATCCCTCACCGGGTTTAACGGTAATCCGCTTCACCTGGTAACGGTCTCCGGCATCAATAGAGTCGTACTTGCCCCATGGACGGTAAACTTCACGGTGAATATGGTGCTCATGACGTCCGTCAGCTTTAATTTGCTCCACCACTTTTTTGACGTCCTGCACCGCGTTGCGATCGGCGATCAGCACCGCATCTTTGGTCTGCACCACCACCAGATCCTTCACCCCGACGGTCGTCACCAGGCCAGACTCGGCATACACGTAGCTATTTTCCGTTTTATGGCTAATGACGTCACCATGATGCACATTACCTTCAGCGGTATGGGCGCTGATTTCCCACAATGATGACCAGGAGCCTACATCGCTCCAGCCTGCGTTCATGGGCATCACCACCGCATCGGCCGTACGTTCCATTACCGCATAGTCCACAGACTCTTCCGGGCAGGCGAGAAACGCCTGTTCATCAACGCGGATAAAATCGAGATCGGGATCAACCGTACTCATGGCGTTTTCGCAGGCCTCAAGAATGTCGGAGCGATATTTTTTCAGTTCTTCCAGATAGCGCCCGGCCCGGAACAGAAACATGCCGCTGTTCCAGTAGTAGTCGCCGCTCGCCACGTAAGCCTGCGCGGTTTCCAGATTGGGCTTTTCAACAAACTGCGCCACCTCAAAAGCCACGGCGTCGGTATTGGTCGGCGAAACCTCGCCGCGACGTATATAGCCGTAGCCGGTCTCCGGCTGGTCCGGCACGATACCAAACGTCACCAGCTTACCCGCGCTGGCATACGGCATTGCATTGCGAACCGCCTCTCGAAATGCCTCTTCATCGGCAATCATGTGATCGGCCGCCAATACCAACAGCAGCGGATCTTCCCCCGGACTTTGACGTTTTGCCGCCAGCGCGGCCAGCGCTATCGCCGGTGCCGTATTGCGCCCGGCGGGTTCGAGAATAATGTTCTCAGTCAGCTTGTGCAGTTGTCGTAGCTGTTCCGCCACAATGAAACGGTGTTGTTCATTACAGATAACTACCGGACTTTCGCACTCCACACCGTTCAGACGACAAATCGTTGTCTGCAGCATGGTGAGATCGCCTTTCAGGCACAGAAACTGCTTTGGATACAGCACGCGGGACAGAGGCCATAAACGGCTACCCGAGCCACCGGCCATCACCACCGGAAAGAGTTTGTTTTGACTCATCATGTACCCCGAATATCTGCAATAAATTGGCTCAGCACGTTTTCTTTATCCAGCGTGCGTTCGGCATACTCACGTGCCACCGTGTTAACTTTTGGCATGGTTAGCGCCTGTTGAATCCCGCCAACCAGCGCATTCACTGATTCAGGCTCGACACACACCGCGATGCCTGGGTGAACGTCACACAGCTGACCCAACTCGGTCTCAGGTTCGGCGGTAATCACCGCGTTACCGCCAACGGCGAGGATATTGGTCAGTTTGGAGGGCAATACGGCATCCGCCGCACCGCGCTTTTGTACCACCAGATGGCAGTCCGCCATCTTGAGCAGCGCAGGCAGCGCGTCATAAGATTGCAGCGGAAAGAACATCACATTGTTCAGGCCGCGTTCGCCAGACATACTCTCCAGCTGTGCTTTACCTCCGCCCTGCCCGACAATCACAAACAGCCAGGGCTGTTCGCTCAACAGGGCCGCTGCGTCGATCACACTCTCCAGCCCTTGCTTTTCACCGATATTGCCTGAGTAGAGAATGATTTTTTTATCATCAGGCAAGCCCAGTTGCTGGCGCAACGCCAGAGCATCGGCATCGTTCACGTCACGAAAACGCGCTACTTCTGACCAGTTCGGAAAGAAAATGACCTTCTGTGCATCAACGCCCTTCTCCTGCGCTTTATTCATCATTGAGCGAGAAATGGTCGAAATATGGTCCATATTCAACAGCCCACTGCGCTCAAAGGCGCTGGCCAGTTTTGCCACCGCGCCACGCTTGCCTTTGCCCGCCATGCCAAGCCCCAGCATGGCATCGACTTCGTAATCCTGAATATGCAGCAGCGTGCGCGCCCCGGACAGCTTCGCCAGCAGGCGCATGCCCGGCGTACAAAACAGCGTCGGCACTACCCCAATGATGCGATCCGGCTTCCAGCGGCGCTGCGCCAGCAGCGGGAAGAAACTGCTCAGGGCGAAACTGCCTAGATGCAGCAAGCGCTTGAGCGTAGAAGGCTGCTCAGGCACATACAGCGGACAACGCCAGACGATGGCATCGCCCTCTTCACGACGATAGCGCCAGGATGAATAGCGACCGTTGACCTTCCACTGCGGATAATAAGGCGGCGCAGTGATCACCCGTACGTCATGCCCCTGTTGCGCCATCCACTCCACCATTTCACCGGTGTATTTACCGATACCGGTCAACTCCGGCGAATAGTTGATGCCATACACAAGGATCTTCATAGCCCGGGTACTCCGGCCTGACTCTTCTCACAGAAGTAAGCCCGGCTGTTGTCATGCACGTGGTCACTGGTCAGAATCTCTTCAATTGCCAGCCAGCGGTACGCGTCATGTTGAACGTCAGGCAGTTGCAGGTCGTATTCCGACACCCGCAGACGAAATCCCAGCACGATGTAATGCGTTGAGAAATCTTCCCCGGAAAAGTTGTCGTCATAGAAGTGCTGCCAGACCCCGTAAAACTCTGCAGCGGACAGCGGTAAACGTAACCCCAGCTCAGCTTCAGTAAGCCGCTCAAAAGCCGCGCGCAGCGGTTCATCTTTTTGCACCCGACCGCCGGGCACGAACCAGTACCCCTGCGCTGGACGATTGAGGCGCTTGCCAAGCAAAAATTCGCCCTGGGCGTTTTCCACGATCAAATCGATGGAAATCAGCGGAGTTGAACGTACAACGGTGGCAAAATCCTCATGACGTAAAAACATGCTTACCCCCGGTAACGGTGCTGGTTTTCAAGGAACCACTGATATGTACTGGCAAGCCCCGCTTCCAGAGATATCTCGTGATACCAGCCCAACTGATGCAGACGCGTAACATCGAGCAATTTTCGCGGCGTGCCGTCCGGTTTGCTGGCGTCAAACACCACGCGCCCCTTGTAACCCACGACCTGCGCGATAGTCTGGGCCAGTTCACGGATGGTGCAGTCCACGCCAGTGCCCACGTTGATATGCGACAGCATTGGTTGGGTATATTCCTGCAACACTTCCTGAGCCAGCTCCATCACGTGGATACTGGCCGCCGCCATATCGTCGACATGCAGAAATTCACGCATTGGCGTCCCGCTTCCCCACACCACCACATCCGGCGTATTTTGCTCGCGAGCCTCATGAAAGCGGCGCAGCAGCGCCGGGATCACATGCGAATTACTCGGATGAAAGTTGTCATGCGGTCCGTACAGATTGGTCGGCATCACCGAGCGATAATCACAGCCATACTGTCGGTTATACGATTCGCACAGCTTGATACCGGCAATTTTGGCAATCGCATACGGCTCATTGGTCGGTTCAAGTGCCCCCTGCAACAGTTCACTTTCGGCGATTGGCTGGGTAGCTTGTTTGGGATAAATACAGGATGATCCGAGAAACAGCAGTTTATTCACGTTATGCAGATGCGCCGCATGAATAATGTTGCTCTCAATCATCATATTTTCATAAATAAAATCAGCAGGATAAGTATTGTTCGCCACAATCCCCCCCACTTTTGCCGCCGCCAGATAAACCTGGTCAATACGTTCAGCGGCAAAGAACGCCTGCACCGCACCGGCGTCCAGCAGATTAAGCTGGTCGCGGGTACGCAGCACCAGCTCTACGTTATTTCGTTGCGACAATTGTCTGACGATGGCGGCCCCCACCATCCCGCGATGGCCCGCCACAAAAATACGTTGTGTCTTCATCCTCAGTACTCCAGCGCGATGGCGACCTCGTAACCGTGCGACTTGAGCAGGGAATGTTTCTTCGCCGCATCAAGATCGTTGGCAACCATTTCCGAGATCATCTGGCGCAGCGTGATTTCCGGTTTCCAGCCCAGTTTTTCATGTGCTTTGGCCGGATCACCCAGCAGCGTTTCCACCTCAGCCGGACGGAAGTAGCGCGGGTCAACGGCAATCATGACATCCCCGGGTTTCACCCCCGGCGCATCGTGTCCGGTCACAGAAACCACGATGCCTTTCTCATTCACGCCCTCGCCTTCAAAGCGCAATTTAATCCCCAGCTGAGCGGCCGCCATTTCTACAAACTGGCGCACGGAATACTGCACGCCGGTGGCAATCACGAAATCTTCTGGCTTATCCTGCTGCAGCATCATCCACTGCATCCTGACGTAATCTTTGGCATGCCCCCAGTCACGCAGTGAATCCATGTTGCCCAGGTACAGGCAAGACTCCAGCCCCTGAGCGATGTTGGCGATCGCCCGGGTAATTTTGCGAGTGACAAAGGTTTCGCCGCGGCGCGGAGATTCGTGGTTGAACAGAATGCCGTTACAGGCATACATCCCGTAAGACTCGCGGTAGTTGACGGTGATCCAGTAGGCGTACAGCTTGGCAACGGCATACGGTGAACGCGGATAGAACGGCGTGCTCTCTTTCTGTGGGATTTCCTGTACCAGACCGTACAGTTCAGAGGTGGACGCCTGATAAAAACGGGTCTTTTTCTCCAGACCAAGGAAGCGGATCGCCTCCAGCAAACGCAAGGTGCCGATCGCATCAACGTCTGCGGTGTATTCCGGTGAATCAAACGACACCGCAACGTGGCTCATGGCGCCCAGGTTATAGACTTCATCCGGTTGGACTTCCTGTAAAATACGGGTCAGGTTGGAGGAGTCGGTCAAATCGCCATAGTGCAGATGAAATTTGGGATTGCCTGAATGCGGATCCTGGTAGATGTGGTCCACACGTTCGGTGTTGAATGATGAAGCGCGACGCTTAATACCGTGTACTTCGTACCCTTTTTCCAGCAGGAGTTCTGCCAGGTAAGAACCATCCTGCCCGGTTACGCCAGTAATGAGAGCAACTTTTGACATGTTATAACCTCTTCAGTGATCCCCTCAGGGAGTAACTTTCTCGACGCGTTCGCGCGTGACTACTGCGGGATTTCCCCGACAAACAACATTTGCTGGCAGCGATTTAAATACGCTGCTTCGTGCTCCAACGACGGTGCCATCACCAATCGTCACGCCAGGCGCGACAAAGACATCTGTCGCCAACCAGCATTTAGCGCCAACCACAATCGGCGTGGCGTTAATATCAAAATGTTGACTGGCATAATCATGACTCCCGGTGCATAAATAACTTTTTTGCGAAATAACCGCATGGGCGCCAATCGTAATATCACCTAACGTATATAAAACCGCGTCGTCACCCACCCAGGCATAATCTCCCAGGGTTAATTTCCACGGATAAGTAATTTTTACTGAAGGCCGAATGACTACGTTTTTTCCTATTTTTGCACCAAACATTCGTAATAAAAACGCACGCCAGCGATACATGACCTGCGGTGACCAGCGAAATAATGTTGCTTGCACCGCCCACCATAATTGCACTTTAATAGCACCACCGCCGCGAAAACCTCCAGGCACTTTAAATCCGCTTAAATCCTGCATAATATGCCCTTACGTTTTCCCATATAAGGTTTTTGTTTTACCGGTTGTGCGCAGACGTAAATATTCTGACAAGCCGGTCCAAAAACCTGGCATGTGTAATATCTGGCGCTGTACTTTTTTGGCATCCCGACACAATTCCAGATTATTCGTCGTTGACACTCCGCCCATAGAAAACTCCGATACCAACCCGCTCAGCTTTTTAAAAGCATAACCGGACTTGTATAATTGGGCTGCCAACGCGTAATCAGACGATATTTTATATTGCAAATCATAATGCCAGACATTCAGTCCTGAGAGTGGAAAGAATATCGCCTGATGGCTGGCGGGCAGGCTGTGATAAATATACCAACCTGGTTTTGCCCGGCGCTTAATTTTGTTGCCATTGCCGAAATCCAGCAACGCATCGCCAATGACCATGGTTTGGTCGCTCTGCATTTTTAGCTGGCGGATAAAATGTGCCGCATCCGCATGCAAAATATCCCCGGAGTTGAGGAACAGCGCGAACCGCCCGCGCGCCATCGCGATGCCTTTGTTCATCGCATCATAGATGCCGTTATCCGGCTCGCTGACAAACCGTAACCGGTGTTCCCCACTGAGCCCTTCAAGAAACTCCGACGTACCATCCGAGGAGCCGCCATCAACAACAATCCACTCAAAACTGATATCACCCGCTTGCGCCAGATGTGCCAGCGATGCGTGAGTTTTGACGATCCCTTCCAGATTGCGAAAGGCGACGGTAATGATACTGAGCAGCATGTGAGTTACCTCGCGATATTCAGCGCCTTGCGCAATATAAACGGACACACAATTAAAAATGCGTATTCCGGACTAAATACTGAACCTGTAAAAAACAGTGACAACGGTGTAAAAAGATAAAGCTGCACCCGATAATTCTGATTATCGCCAAACGCATTGATCATCATTTTCATGACCTTCCCCATGTACCACAGGGCTAATATCACCGCGAACCATGAAAAATAAATAATCAGCAGATACAAACCATTGTCTATTGTTTTACCGACATCTGCACCGTTAAAAATTCCGAATGACGCAACGTATTCATAAAGTGAGCCAAATCTCACTACGCCATCAACATTCAGTAATGAATAACCGACCATCACCAATGGTCCTACGATACGATAATACGATGACGAACCTTCAGTTCCTAAATCACCAAGCCGCGTTGCGATGTACGGAAAAGCAAATATCACCCCAACTAAAAACACGCTTAATGAGATTATCGCCAGCGGTAGCTTCTTTTTTATCGCATCCTTATTCAGGTACTGGAACGCCCACTCCAGGAGATAAAACAAAATAAACGTCATCACCCCCGAAAAAGATCCTGATAATATTATCCCTGCCAGAATCATAGCATCGGACTTAGGTGTTTTGATACCAAACTGTTTGATGCTGAGCCAAATTGAGATTAACGCCAGAGCGAAGAATGCCGGTTCGAAATAGAGCGCAGTGGTACGTTTCCCACCAAACTTAATAAAGTTCAGAACATAGCTGTTACTGTAAATAAGATATTTCGAAATAACTTCCATTAAACTGCTGCCGCCGCTGAGAATTATCTGTGCCATTTCAACCGCAGCTAACCCCACCACCAGTCCCACCACCAGCCAGAAAAAACGCAAAATCTTAATGTAGTTATGCGGTGAAATGGTTTTGAAGCGAATACTCCACACCATGCCAATGATCACCACGGTATAAACAAACAGCATCGCTGACGTTACGTACTTACTGGCATCCAGTGATTGACCGAACAGGTAGTTAAACGCCGTCAGCCCGCCCCCTACCCCCAGCGCGATCATTAATTTTTTGATATTGATGCGCTCGACAAACAGCAACAGCAGAACGGGTAAGAAGGTGACGATAGTTATCGGGAAGCTCTCGCCAAGCTGGGCGAGTTTGACGTTAACCAGCAGATAAAGCAGCGGTAGCACCAGATAGCTACAGATTCTGATAGAACGAGACATATTCCTCCAGCATCTGTTGCCCACTGTATGCCACCCGACTGCGTTGACTGAACGCGGTAAGGGACGTGTCAAATACCGCCTGCGCAATGTCTGATTTTTTCAGCTGCACCAGCTGCAATACGTCCGCTTCGCTGAACGTTTTGCCGCCAGATTTAGCCAGCACTTCCTGCGCGGCATCGCTGTGCGTGGCAATTACCGGTACGCCGATGGAAAGCGCTTCACACAAAATCAGCGGGTAGTTATCGACACGGGAGCTGAACACCAGTCCATCCATCTGGTTAAGCGCACTCATCAACGTGCGCTTATCGCTCTCAAAACCGTGATTGATGACGTTATCTCCCGCAAATGGCGAAAATTTGCCGAAGGTATGCAGCTCAATTTTTTCTCCCAACGCCATCAACTCCTGCACCAGCTGCTGATTGGTTTTACCGTCATAGCGCAGGTCATGAGCCACCACGGCAATTTTCGGCCGACCGCTCTCCGCAGGCATCGCGGGTAGTTCGGCAAGAATGGCTTCGGTTGCCACATCAATGCCATTATTGATAACGCGGCAGCGTCCCACGCCATACAGGCTGTTGAATGCGTCGGCCACATGTTGACTGGGCGAGATAAACTGGCAGCCCAGCGCCAGCATGGCACGGAACATCTGCCGCTTACCGGGCAACTGCTGATGGGCTTTATCGACTTTTACCGGCGGATAGTTGCTGAGCGTTGGGCATTTCTGGCAGCCCGTTTTCCAGCCTTCGCAACCATCGGTAAAGGCACAGCGCCCGGTCACGCTCCAGTGATCGTGCAGCGTCCAGACGAAGGTGATATCCGGTTTATGCGCCTTCACTTTTTGGCAAAAGGTCACCACCTCTTCCAGGTTCAACCAGTAGCTGTGCAACACATGAAAATGCAGCACCAGCGGGCCGCAGGTGCGGGTAACCGTGCGATATAGCTTGTCGAGATTGCCGAACATGTCGCGATTTGCAAAACGAAACAGCGCAATGTTAGCCGCCGACGTCAGGCGCGGCGTATATTTGATAACCTGCGGGTAATTCGCATGACTGGCGCTTTTTTTACCACCTTTGCCATAGCCATAGACAAATCGCGACGACAGCCCTTTTTCCAGCGACCTCAGATGCAAATCTAACGCCACGCCTGCCGCCCCACCTTCTGCGAGTCGCACATTAAACTGTAATATCTTCATTTTATTACCTTCACCCGTGCCTTCTCGCCCACGACCAGCGTATTGTCCGGAACGCTATCCACCACAACGCTCCCGGCGCCAATCGTCACGTTATCGCCAATAGCAACGTCGCCGAGCAGAGTGACATTGGCCCCCAACTCAACGCCGTTACCGATGACCGGACAGGATGGGTCGTTGGCACCAAGATTGCCGATGGTGACGCCGTGGCGTAGGGTAAAATCATCCCCCGCCACCACGTGTTTATTGATAACCACCCCATAGCCATGATGGATGGTGAAACGACGACCAATTGATGCAGCAGCCTGAATTTCATAGCCAAACAGGCATTCGGTGATAAAGCGGTACATCACCAGCACCGGGGCAGCCCACAGGTTGTTTATGATATTTTTTTTACGCCAGACGGAGCAAAAATGGGCAATCCGATAGGCCGCCACCATGCAGCAGGGGCGCAGACTCCAGCCGTTCGCGCGTAAATCTTCCAGCATAATTAGCGTCCTCGCAGTCCGTCGGCCAGACGCTTACTGTTGCGAACAGAAAGCAGCGTCAGCAGCGTGCGCCAGTTCATCCGTTTGTTGCGGATCTGATAGAGGGTAAACAGCTGATATTTCTTGCTGGCCCGGTCAAATTTGCCTTTGTGCTTGCGGTAAAACTGAAAGTAGCCGGAGAATTTATTCGGCGATGAGGTAATACGCATCTCGCCGTGATTCACATGCAGGATCTGCGTCGCCTCTTTGACCTTCCACGGTTTGCCATACGCCACCACCATGCGCAGGAAGATGTCGTAATCCTGCGCCGCTTTCAGCGTGGTATCGAACAGGCATGCTTTAAACCGCCATGCCCAGGTAAATACCTGATTACCGATGATGTTGCGCTTATAAAACCTGCGGCGTGAATAAACGGACTTCGGATAGAGCGGCAGACTGGTCGGCTGCGAATACACTTCGCCCTCACAGACATAGTCATTGGCATACAGAAACGCCCGTGTGACCAGTTGATGCCGATACTGCAGGAACACGCTCAGGCGGTTCGGCGTCCATTCATCATCATCATCAATCCCCGTAATGTATTGCCCGTTGGCCTGCATAATGGCCTGATTACGCACCGCACAGGCCCCAGAGTTGGTGGAATTATGCGTATACGACACGCGCGGATCGTTGAGTTCCTCAACAAACTGCTGCAACTGCTCATATGAGGAAGAGCAATCATCCACAATGATCATCTCCCAGTGAGGGTAGTCCTGGCGCAACACCGATTTAATCGCCCGAATGGCCAGCTGCTGGCGGTTCCAGGTTGGCATATAAATTGAAATTAGCGGGTTTTCTGTCGTCATTTTCGTTTCCGGATAGATACGCTTTTGTAGGCCGGATAAGGCGTTTTCGCCGCATCCGGCAGGGTTGGTGATTTATTTCGCATCCGACGTGTATTCGTATTCGTAGTAGCCGTAATCCTGATACCCGCTGGCACGGCGGAAGATCGAGTTGAGGATAACCCCTTTTACCTGAATGCCGTTTTGCTCGAAGCGACTCAGGCTGGTTTCCACCTCTTTCAGCGTGTTGACCGCATAACGCGCCACCATCAGCGTGGTGCCGACATGACGGCCAACAATCGCCGCGTCGGTCACCGCCAGAATTGGTGGGGTGTCAATCAACACCAGGTCATAGTGCGAGCTGGCCCAGGCAATCAGTTCGCCAAAACGCTCGCTCATCAACAGCTCGGAAGGATTGGGAGGGATTTGACCGCGAGGGATCAGATCAAAATGCGGAATCGATGTCGGTTTGGCGCTGGATGAGATATCCCCCTTGCCAATCAGGATCTCAGACAGGCCGTTGACGTTATTGGTCCCCAGCAGTTCGTGGGTATAGCCTTTGCGCATATCGCAGTCGATCAACAGCACGCGTTTGTTGGTCTGGCTGATGACTGCCGCCAGGTTGGCGCAGACAAACGTTTTGCCAATCGACGGGCTGACGCCGGTCAGCATCAATACGTTGTTACGCGCCTGCATCATGGCAAAGTGCAGGCTGGTACGCAGGCTACGGACCGCTTCTATGGCGAGATCGGTTGGATTACCCACGGCCAACAGCTGGCTTTGCTTGTAGCGTTTCACACCTTTAATGGTCTGAACGTTATCACGTGCTTTTTGCCATTCGGACAGCGGAATACTGGCATACACGCTGATACCATGCTCTTCCAGCGCCTGCGGGCTTTCAATACCGCGATTAAACAGAGAACGCAGCAGTACGCCCACCACGGAAAGCATCAAACCAAGAATGATACTGCCGAGGATAATCAGCGCCGTTTTCGGCTTCAGCACGCCAGGCTGGGCAATCGCGGGATCGACAATGCGCACATCGCCAACCGTACTGGCCTCAGTAATCTTGAGTTCCTGTTGCTTGTTCAGCAACTGCATATAGACCTGCTGACCGGACTCCACATCACGCGTCAGACGAACAATTTCCTGCTGCGTTTTCGGCATCGCCGTTACGCGCCCGTTCAGCTTACTTTTCTCATCTTCCAGCGCCTGGCGTTTTTCCAGCAGCGTGCGGTACGCCGGATGCGCTTTGGTGAACAGCTTGGAAATCTCCGCTTCTTTGAAGGTCAGTTCATTCAGCTGCGCATCGATATTCACCATCGAATCCAGCACCGCTTTGGCTTCCAGCGGCAAATCCACGGAATCTTTATCCTGACGAAAGGCGTTCAGCTTGTTTTCAGCAACGTCCAGCCGATTACGCACCTCAGGCAGTTGCTTTGCCAGAAACGCCAGACTTTTGGCGGCCTCTTCAGATTTACGTTCCACGTTTTGTTGCAGATAGTTGCGGGTAATACTGTCGAGGATCTGGCGGATTTGCTCGCGGTCTTCGCCGGTAAAGGTCAGGCTCAATACGCCGGTGTCTTTGCCCGTTTCCGTCACCATCAGGTTATTTTGCAGGGTGTTTATCATGCCCAGCGTGGAGAATTTGCTGACGGTAAATTGGCTCTCCGGGCTGGCATGAATCGCCTCAACCAGCATCGTCACGCCATCGTGTTCCAACACCTTGCCGACTTGCCCCCGGGCACTAAAACCCCCGTCACTCACCAGTTGATAGCTTTTGTCATTCAGCACATTGAGCGTGAAGGTCTGTTCATTCATTGCCTTTGGCAGCGTGAAGGTGGTCACATTAACCGTTTCGTTCTGGCGGCCCATCAGCCGGTCCCAGCCCGCGCCAAAAATAGGGAATGTATCTTTGGTAACGGCGATATCGAGGTTAAGATCGTCTACCGTTTTCCCTAATACCAGACGCGACTGGATGAGCTGAATTTCCGCTTCCGAGGCCGGCGGTTTGTTCGACAACGCCGAGCCAATATCCTGCACCAGTGAATTTCCGGTATTTTGCTCAATTTGCACCAGCGCGTCCGCACTGTAGATGGGTGTGGCGAACAGCGTGTAGACCGCGGCACACAATGCAAAAGCCGTGGTAATGCCTAATACCCACCAGCGGGCTTCCACCACCGTTGCAACCAGACGACCAATATCGATTTCATCATTGCCCGTTACCGGCGCAGCAGACTGTTTAACTTTTTCTGTCATTGTTTTCCCTGCTCTGCGTTCAGTGCCTGAGCCCATTGGCGGGCAGACCGTTCAAGTAATGCGTACACCGCGTCAAACGCATCACGGCTTTTACGATACGGATCGGGAATTTCGCGCTCGCTGTCCCAGTGCCCAAAAAGCATCACTTTGCCGCGCATCTCCGGCACCATTTCACACAGGGCAGAGATATGGCGCTTCTCCATGGTCAGGATCAGGTCATACTCCCGGCACATGCGTCCCGAGATCTGCCGGGCACAATGATTATCCAGTGACAGGTTGTGCGCCTGTGCCACGCTAATAGCACACGGATCCGCGCCTTTCCCCACCAGCGCCCCAAGACCGGCTGAAGAGACCGTTAACGCCGGATGAAATTGCCTTAATAAGCGCTCTGCCGTCGGGGAACGACAAATGTTCCCCACACAGACAACTAATATTTTGTTAAACATGATGATTACCAGTTGTGAAGGTCGCTGGCCGTGTCCGTCATATAGCGAACACCGCTAATAGTCGGCAGCAACTGATTGATCAAACGGTTCCAGCGAGCAACCGGCGCGGTAGTGACATACACCACATCGTATGGCTGGAGTCGGAATGATGTTGCCATCACCAGCGACGTCGCATCGGACATATCAAGCTGATAGATATTGGCGATCTTGCCGTTGTTCCCGCCCTCACCTTTCAATGGTCGAATAACGAAAATGCCGCTGGCGTTGGAGGTGGTCAGGTCAATACCTTCGGCATTGCCCAGCGCTTCGGTAAGCGTCATGCCGCTGAAGTCCATTTTGAGGGTGCTCTGTTTTTTCACTTCCCCCATTACGAAGACTTTCAGATCGTCATTACGCGGAACAAACAGAATGTCGCCAGGATAGAGCAGACGGTTCTGGCTCAGGTCGCCATTTTGCATCAGCGCTTGCAGTGAAATGCGTTGCTCCTGCCCTTTATGAGTCAGCACAACGTTGCGCCAGTCTGCTGCCTCGGTGAGACCGCCAGCGGCGTTAATGGCATCGAGAACGGTAAGCGGCACGTTGGTGATGGCCTGCTGGCCGGATTTGTTCACCTGCCCGGAGACATAGGCCTTCTGCGAGCGGAAAGCGGCGATATTAACGTCCACCTGCGGGTCAGCAATGTACTTCGCTAAGCGCCCGGTAATATCACTACGAATCTCTGCCAACGTTTTTCCTACCACGCTGACTTTGCCGATGTAGGGGTAAAACATGGTGCCATCAGGCTGCACCCAGTTGCCGGTATCGCTTGAGCTACGGTACTGCCCGGCTGGCGTGGTGAGTTCAGGATGGTCCCAGACGGTCACATTCAGGACATCCCCCGGGCCTACCCGGTACTGATATCCGGAAATCTCCTGGTCCAGTGACATATTAGGCTGTGCAACATTTGGTCGAGGACGTAATTGTTCGACCAGCCGTGGCGTGAGTGGATAAACATTCACCATGCGATCGATATCAAAATCAGCGTCCTGCTGTTTAATCACATCTTTGCCCATCGTAGACATATTGCTGCCCGGAAGCACGGTACAACCGTTTATCAAGATCACCGATACCAATACTGGCATCAATTTAAGTTTGGATTTCATCATTGATTATTTATCACTTTGGCAGAGTATTTATCACATGCAATCTAAATAGCGACTTCGCCTGTACGTATTTACCTTGCCGTTAATTGAAATGGAATTTAACTGGCATCAGTCCTAAAAAAAATGAATTCATCTGCGGTCTCTTGACAGAATAATTTAGGCTTGTTTCAGGCGACCAGACACGCTACCGCCCCTGGCTTCACTAGCTACCAATGCACTGATTAATTTAAATTTTTATCTTCTCCTTTATTTTCATCACATTTACAGCGTTAACGCATCGGGAATGGCGCCACTGATTGATGAGGAAATATTTATCTTTTGATTATTACCGCAAGAATTGTTGCAGCTATGCGAATATCAGGCAAGATAACAAACCGCCGATACCTGGCTTTTAAGATTAATATTAAGCGTCGGATTTATATATTTTTAGGATTTTATTGATATTGACAATATTGATATAGAAATACTCCACCTGCGATATTTCCTAAATATATTTAGATTAATAAAATCATTTCCTGTAGTTACATTAAGGCTATTATCCTGCATCAGTTCTGATATAACCGACAGAGAAATCCCTTCTCGCCATTGCATTTTTCGCCAGTTTTACCCATGATCGAATTGTGACAATTGTCATACAACTATGGGTATAGCATTTACTATGGAATGGATTGCCGATCCGTCAATCTGGGCCGGACTGGTCACGTTAATCGTGATCGAACTTGTTCTTGGCATTGATAATCTTGTTTTTATTGCCATCCTCGCGGAGAAACTACCTCCTGCCCAGCGGGATAAGGCGCGTATTACCGGGCTACTGCTGGCGATGGTTATGCGCCTGCTGCTGCTGGCATCAATATCCTGGCTGGTAACGCTGACCACGCCGCTGTTCAGCATTCGCGATCTCAGCTTCAGCGCCCGCGATCTGATCATGCTGTTCGGTGGTTTCTTCCTGCTGTTTAAAGCCACTATGGAGCTCAACGAACGGCTGGAAGGGAAAGACAGCGATAACCCCACCCAGCGTAAAGGCGCTAAGTTCTGGGGTGTGGTCGCGCAGATCGTGGTGCTGGACGCCATCTTCTCTCTGGATTCCGTCATTACCGCTGTTGGCATGGTCGATCACCTGGCGGTGATGATGGCGGCAGTCATTATTGCCATCAGCCTGATGTTGCTGGCCAGCAAGTCGCTGACGCGCTTTGTTAACAGCCATCCAACTATTGTTATTCTGTGTCTGAGCTTCCTGCTGATGATTGGTTTCAGTCTGGTGGCCGAAGGGTTTGGTTTCCATATCCCGAAAGGTTACCTGTACGCGGCCATCGGCTTCTCGGTCATGATCGAAGCATTGAACCAGTTGGCTATCTTTAACCGTCGTCGCTTCCTCTCTGCCAACCATACTCTGCGCCAGCGCACCGCCGAGGCGGTAATGCGGCTGCTGAGCGGGCAAAAAGAAGATGCCGAACTGGATGCCGAAACCGCGGCGATGCTGGCGGATCATCATGAAGGTCAGATTTTTGCGCCTCAGGAGCGGCGGATGATTGAACGTGTGCTGAACTTCAATCAGCGTACCGTCAGCAGTATCATGACCTCGCGCCACGATATTGAACATATCGACCTCAATGCGCCCGAAGCAGAAATCCGCGCCTTACTGGAAAAAAACCAGCATACGCGTCTGGTGGTCACTGGCGAAGACGAGCAGGAGGAACTGCTGGGCGTGGTGCATGTCATCGATTTGCTGCAACAGTCTCTGCGCGGCGAACCGCTCGACCTGCGTGTATTGATTCGCCAGCCGCTGGTGTTCCCGGAGACCTTGCCGCTGCTTCCGGCGCTTGAGCAGTTCCGTAATGCCCGGACGCATTTCGCGTTTGTAGCCGATGAATTTGGTTCCGTCGAAGGGATTGTGACGCTGAGTGATGTGATGGAAACCATCGCCGGCAATCTGCCAAACGAGGTAGAGGAAATCGACGCCCGTCATGATATTCAGAAAAACGCCGATGGTTCGTGGACCGCTAACGGACATATGCCACTGGAAGACCTGGTGCAGTACGTGCCTATCCCGTTAGACGATAAGCGTGAGTATCACACCATTGCCGGACTGTTAATGGAGTATTTGCAGCGCATCCCGAAAACCGGGGAGGAAGTCCAGGTTGGCGACTATCGGCTAAAAACCCTGCAGGTGGAAAATCATCGCGTGCAAAAGGTCCAGCTGATACCGCTACACAGTGAAGAAGAGATGGATTACGAGGTGTAAGTCACGAGCCGGATGGGGCATTAGCCACCATCCGGCAATATGAATCAGAGCTTATCCAGCAACTTTTTAACATCTTTGCCGTTGCGGGAATCTTTATTGCGATCTGCCCAGTCATTCAGACGACGTTTTGCTTCATCCTGCAGATGCTTACGCAAAAGCTGATCAACTTGCAGACTGTAGTTCAGTGATTGCCACTGGCCATAGACCCTGAGAGGAACCGGGGTGGCCTTCAGGAAACTAATCAACTTACTTTCGCCATCCCAACCGCCCAGCACGCGAATGTTAAACAGCGTGTCGCAATTCTGCTTCACCAGATCTAACGTTCCTTTGCCGGTTAGCGCCAACATCGCGGACTCGCCTGCCATGTTATCCAGCGTCACCTCTCCGTTATCCAGCGTCATATCGGTTACAAAATGATCCAACCGGGTCACGTTATCGAGGTTTTGCTGAGATTTAACATCCCCACCGCTGCGTTCTACAGCCTGTTGAATCATCTGCTGGAAGTTCATCCCTTCCATTCGCGTATCGTTCATTTCGACATGGGCCTGCCCTTGCCAGCTATGGCGAAACGCCTGGGCATCAATATCTGAGCCGGAAAAATCTCCCGCCAGCGACAGCTTGCCGGTGAGTGCGATGGGGTAATCAAAGGCCTTCAGAATCGTGCCAATTTCCACACCTTCCAGGCGCGGATGAAAGACCGCTCGCGGTTCTCCCTTTCTGGCATCCAGCGTGCCGGGCAGTGAGATCAGCCCGCCATCACTTTTTCCCTGCAACTGCGCAATGTTCAGTAAGCCGAACTGGTTGTCTATTTTTGCCGAAACATTCTCAAACGCCATTTTCCGCCACAGCACTTTGTCAGCCTGCAAAGCGATGTCTGCCGAAAAACCCTTGAGTCCCTGATACGAAACGGCATCAACCTGGGAAGCAATGACGGGGCGCGCCAGCGTTGACTGACTCTGACCTTGCTGAACGTCACCTTTTGCTGTCGCCGCTGCGTCATGCTGTACGAGCAGGTTATCCAGATTGAGCTGACCAAATTTCAGGTCGACGGCCCATTCCGGTTTTTCCAACAAGGATACGTGCGCTTGCCCGGAGAACGAAGAGTCATTGGCGGTCAAATTTATCTGGCTAAACGAAAGCTGTTTTTTCTCTTCCAGCCATTGCGCCTGAAGATGTCCCTGACCGTTGATCCCCTGCGGCGGCAAATCGGCCCCCTGCAATTGCCAGCTTAACTGCTCGATATTCGCAGATAAGTTGTGCGGATAATCGGAGGCATCGACCGTACCGTTAAAGGATAACGCGAGATCGCGCTGATCGCGGTTCACACGCCCGGAAAAATCAAACGTACCGCGGTGCTGGCTATCTTGTTCCATCTCCAGACGAATATCACGAACGGTAACTTGTTCGTCGTCTTCATGCTGGAATACCAGAACACTGTCGGCAACCCGCAAACGGGCGATATCAAACGACCATCCTTTGTCTTCCGCCAGATCGGGCAACATATTGTCTTTTGGGGCAACGGGCGCATCTTTACCGCGCACCGCCTCAGTTTGCGGGGTCAGTTGAATCACTGCGCCTTTGAGCATCACCTGCTTCACGCTGAGCTGGTGGCTCAACAGCGGCCACAACGCGACGTCGAGACGCATATTGTCGGCACGAACCAGAGGTTCGCTGGCACCTTCAGCCGTTAACACCACTCGCCCTGAGAGGATACTCAGTTGCGGCCATACGTGCCAACGCAGGGGGCCATCCAACTGCAGCTGATACCCGCTACGTGCGGCAACCTGCTTGACCATATACGCGCGGAAATCATTCGGATTCACCAACAGTACTAACGCAGAAAAGCCGGCCACCAGCACGACCAGAAGAATCATCAGCGTCGTCAGAAATCGTCTCATGCTATCCCCAATGGACTGATAAACACTCAGTCTTTATCGATCCGGCTGGCAACGGCGCCCTGCTGGTCGCGATACTTCGCATCCTGACGACGGTTGTATGGTCGCGCTGCCGGACCGGAAAGCGGTTCGAAACTTAGCGCACCAATCGGCATGCCCGGACGCAGAGCCAGCGGTAATTTTCCGGAGTTGTAAAACTCCAGTACGATACAGCCAGACCAGCCCGGATCGATACGGTGTGCGGTGACGTGTACCATCAGTCCCAGACGCGCCAGAGATGAACGGCCATCTAACCAACCGACGAGATCGGAAGGCAACGTCACGGATTCGAATGTTACTGCCAGCGCTAGCTCACCCGGATGCAAGAAGAATGCCTCGCCGTCCTTGAGGACGATTTCATCACTCATCACGCGATCCAGCGCGGCGCTGACTTCATCTTTCGGTCCGCTCAAATCGATATACGCCGCCGTATGACCGCGGAACGTACGGAATTTGTTGCCAAGACGCACATCTACCGTGGCGCCATTGATTCGCTCGACAGGAGGGCGTGGAGTGATCGACAGGCGACCTTCATCCAACCAGGCTTCAATATCTCGGTCACATAAACGCATGGCACTTTCTCCTTTCGTGCTTCAAACCCTTAATGCCAGGTGCGTTAAGGGTGAACCAGGTTATCACTGAACGGTACACAATTCGCTGAACTTATTCAAAGAACTGACTGATTTTAGCCTTCAGAATATCGATGGCGATGCGGTTTTTACCCCCGCGCGGCACAATGATGTCGGCGTATTGCTTTGAAGGCTCAATAAATTGCAGGAACATTGGACGGACGGTTTTCTGGTATTGCGCCATCACCGAATCCATTGAACGACCACGTTCATTCACATCGCGCTTAATACGGCGCATCAGACAAATATCCAGCGGCGTATCAACAAAAATAGAAAAGTTCATCTCATCGCGCAAACGCGCATCCGTCAGCAGCAAAATGCCTTCCAGGATAATGACTTTCTTCGGTTCGATATGAATAGTGTCTTGCGTACGCGTGTGCTCAACATAGCTATAAACCGGCAGCTCAATGGCAGAGCCGCGTTTCAGCGTTTGCAGATGTTGAAACAGCAGGCTGTGGTCCATCGCGTTCGGATGGTCGTAGTTGGTTTTTACACGTTCTTCCATCGACAGATGGCTTTGATCTTTGTAATAGCTGTCTTCGGGAATAACGCCAATATGTTCGTCACCGACTTGTTCACGCAATTCGCGATAAAGAGTACTGGCAATAAGGCTCTTGCCGGAAGCCGATGCGCCGGCAATGCCGATAATGACGCACTGATGGGACTGATCAGTCATAAATTTAGCGACCTGATTAACCTGGATGTAAGGAAGGGCGGCGCCGAAACGCCAAACGCGGCAATTATAGGGATTTCAGCGGCGCGATGCCACCCCAGGCTGCACCAATGCTGTCCCTGTCGCAAATTAAAATGGTCAGATTTAAAACAGCCGCTATATTTATTCACCTGCCTTAGGAATTAATAGCTTGGGAGTGTTAATTTATGAGCAGCTGGCGTATAAATTGTAAATTGTTTGTACTAGCATAATCCCAGATTAAATGTGATGCGTCCGGCATCTCTGCTGGGCGACAACGGCTATTTGGGTAGAGTGGTAATGAGTAAACAATCCCAACATGTTTTAGTTACCTTACCCCATCCTCTACTGCGCCTGGCCAGTTTAGGTCTGGTGGCTTTCATCTTTACGTTGTTCTCGCTGGAACTGTCACGTTACGGCGCACAGCTTGCGCCGCTATGGTTTCCAACCTCTATCATGATGGTGGCGTTTTACCGTCACGCTGGAAAGATGTGGCCGGGGATCGCGCTGGCTTGCTCATTCGGTAGCATCGGCGCCTCTTTGCTGTTCTTCCCGGGTGAGTCGCTTAACTTCACTTATACGGTCATTAATATTATTGAGGCTGTTGTTGGCGCAATGTTATTGCGTAAACTGCTGCCCTGGTACAATCCCTTACAAAATTTGAATGACTGGGCGCGCCTGGCATTTGGTAGTGCCGTTGTTCCGCCGCTGTTGGGCGGCATATTAATGTGGTTATTTTTACCGCATGAAACCTCGTTAACGTCTTTTTTCATTTGGGTGCTGTCAGAATCCATTGGCGCACTGGCGCTGGTGCCGCTGGGTTTGTTGTTTAAGCCGCATTATTTACTCCGCCACCGCAACCCACGCTTACTGCTTGAGACCCTGATTACCCTGCTGGTGACCTTAACGCTCAGTTGGCTGTCGATGATGTACATTCCGTGGCCATTTACCTGCGTTATTGTCCTGCTGATGTGGAGCGCTGTCCGTCTGCCGCGTATGGAGGCATTTTTAATATTCCTCAGCACCGTAATGATGGTTTCGCTGATGCTGGCCGCCGACCCTTCGCTGCTCTACACCCCTAAATTGACCGTATTGACCAGCATACCGTGGCTACCGTTTTTGATGATCCTGTTGCCCGCCAATATGATGACCATGGTGATGTACGCATTTCGAGCCGAACGCAAGCACATTTCAGAAAGCGAGTCACGCTTTCGCAACGCCATGGAATATTCCGCGATTGGCATGGCGTTAGTCGGTACCGAGGGGCAATGGTTACAGGCCAATAAAGCCTTATGTCAGTTTCTGGGCTATAGCCAGGAGGAGTTACGTTCACTGACCTTCCAGCAATTAACCTGGCCGGAAGATTTGAACAACGACATTGAACAGCTGAACATGCTGGCACGCGGAGAGATTAATAGCTATTCCATGGAAAAACGCTATTACACCCGTTCGGGCGACGTCGTCTGGGCGTTGCTGGCCGTTTCGTTGGTACGTCATAGCGACAATACCCCACTCTATTTTATCGCGCAGGTTGAGGACATTAACGACCTGAAGCATACCGAGTGGATTAACAAACGGTTGATGGAGCGCATTACCCTCGCCAATGAAGCCGGGGGGATTGGGATCTGGGAATGGGAACTCCAGCCTGACGTGATCAGCTGGGATAAACGGATGTTCGATCTCTACGAAGTTCCTGCGCATATCAAGCCCAGTTGGCAAGTCTGGTATGAGTGCGTGGTACCCGAAGATCGTGAGTACGCCGAAAATGTGATTCGTGACTCACTGGCCGCACGGGCTCCGTTTAAGCTTGAGTTTCGTATCGCGGTAAAAGATGGCATACGCCATATCCGCTCGTTGGCCAACCGGGTACTGAATAAAGACGGTGAAGTTGAACGCTTACTTGGTATCAATATGGATATGACCGAAGTCAAGCAGCTTAACGAAGCGCTGTTTCAGGAAAAAGAGCGCCTTCACATTACGCTGGATTCAATCGGCGAAGCGGTGATTTGTATTGATGTCGATATGAACGTGACCTTTATGAATCCGGTTGCTGAGAAAATGAGCGGCTGGCAGCAGGACAGTGCCATCGGCATTCCGCTATTGACGGTACTACATATTACTTTTGGCGAGAACGGTCCGCTGATGGAAAATATCTACAGTGCTGACATGTCACGTACGGCAATCGAACAGGAAGTGGTCCTGCATTGTCGTAACGGCAACAGTTATGACATTCAGTACAGCATCACGCCCCTCAGCACCCTCGACGGCGGCAGCATTGGCTCGGTGTTGGTTATTCAGGACGTCACAGAGTCGCGGAAGATGCTCCGCCAGCTTAGCTACAGCGCCTCGCATGATGACCTGACCCAGTTGGCAAACCGCGTCAGCTTCGAAAATCATCTAAAACAGTTACTGCATACGGTTCACGACACGCACCAACAGCATGCTTTGGTTTTTATCGATCTCGATCGTTTTAAAGCCGTAAACGATAGCGCCGGTCACGCCGCAGGCGATGCCCTGCTACGCGAACTCTCTTCACTGATGCTCAGCATGCTGCGTTCCAGCGATATGCTGGCGCGTCTTGGCGGTGACGAGTTTGGTCTGTTGCTACCAGATTGTAATATCGAAAGCGCCCGCTTTATCTCAGGTCGCATGATCAGCGCCATCAACGATTACCACTTTATGTGGGAAGGCCGGTTACACCGCATTGGCGCCAGTGCGGGGATTACGCTCATTGATGAAAAAAATCATGTCGCCAGCGACGTCATGTCTCAAGCGGATATTGCCTGTTATGCGGCGAAAAACAGTGGGCGTGGACGCGTCTGCGTTTATGAACCGCAGCAAAGCCAGGGTCATGCCGCGCGTAGTCAACTGACATTGGATGAGCAAAGACACAGCATTTTGCACAACCCAATGCTGATGATCGCCAGGGGCGTGGCCTCCCCGCGTATACCGGAGACGTTCAGCTTTTGGCTCCTCTCGCTACGTTTAGGGACAGCTGAAGGGGAGATTATTGAAGAACACGCTTTCCGTGCCGGGCTGGTCGATCCTACATTGAATCAGGCGCTTGACCGCCGGGTATTTACCGAATTCTTCCAGAGTGCTGCACCGGCCGTCGCCAGTAAGGGACTCAGCATTGCCCTGCCCCTTTCCGCCGCCGGGCTGCTGAATACAGAACTTGTTGACGAGCTGCTGGGGCAACTGCAAAGAAGTCCGTTATCACCACGACTGCTGCACCTGACCGTTCCGTCTAACGTGATAAAAACAAACCCAACGCAGGCTATATCCACACTACATCGACTGCGTCAGTGCGGATGTCGAATTATTCTAAGTCATGTCGGTCGCGATTTAGATCTTTTTGACAACCTGAAATATCACATGGTTGATTACCTGCTGCTCGACAGCGAGCTAAGCGCCAGCGTCCACGGTAACTTGATTGACGAAATGTGGGTGTCCATTATCCAGGGCCATGCTCAGCGTCTGGACATTAAAACCATCGCCGGCCCGGTGCAGTTGCCGCTGATCATGGATGCGCTTTCTGGCATCGGGATTGATATGATTTATGGCGATATCATTGCCGACGCCCAACCGCTGGACCTGTTACTGAATACCAGTAATTTCGCCATCAACTGACGGCTGCCAGCCATCCGTATACCAGATATGTAATAACGCATAGGAGCGCCAGGGTTTCCAGCGCTCTGCATACCGTCGGATCTGGGCCGGTGTCATGCCGGGAAAACGCTGCTTAATCAGATAATCATCCGGCAGAAAAACATCTTTCGCCTGCCAACCACGAAGCGCGAAATAGTTGGCGGTCCAGCGCCCTATCCCGGGAAACGTTTGTAGCTGCTTAACGCCTTGTTCGATATCGGCAGGGGCTGTTGTCGCGAGCGTTCCTTCAAGGGTTGCATGAGCCAGGTGAATCAACGCTTCAGCGCGTTTGAGCGGCATTCCTAACGCTTTCAGGTGCAGCGGATCGGCATTGGCAAGCGCTTCCGGCGTAGGAAAACACACATACTCGGGCGCATCCTCCAGCGCTTCCCCGTAAGCGTGCGCCACTTTCGCCGTCAGTTTCGCGGCCATCAATACGCTGACTAACTGCCCTAAAATCGCCCGCACCCCTTGCTCAAACGCATCGACACTGCCCGGCAGGCGCAGTCCCGGACGCGCCGCACCGAGGCTACCCAACGCGCCGATAATTTGCTGCGGGCAACAGCCCAGATCGAACAAGCGCGTTATTTTTGCCAGGCACTCGGAGGCGACCGGCTGTAACCCTGTGCTCAATGTCACGTGTAGCACGTTGGCGTGCAGATCCGGGACAACGCGCACCAGACCACGATGCTCCCCTACGGACAGGCTTCTGACATAGCTCAGTTCCTCTACGGTTTCGACACCGTCAACCGCACGGGCGGCAAGAAATCCCAGCATCCAGGGCCAGTCATAAGGCGGTTGCCAGCTCAGCGTGAACATTTAGTTTTCCTTTTTACGCAAACCTAAAGCATAAACGGTATTCAATCAGTACGCCTTGCTTTCATATTCCAGTTGTCGGGGCGTCAACTATTCGTTAAAGTCACGCCCCTTCTTCACTGGCATGGGGATTTTTACGGTGTTTATTGGTTTTGACTACGGTACGGCAAACTGTTCAGTGGCCGTTATGCGTGATGGGCAGCCTCACCTGCTCAAAATGGAAAATAACAGCACGTTGCTACCCTCAATGTTGTGCGCACCAACGCGCGAAGCGGTTAGCGAGTGGCTGTATCGCCATCACGACATCCCAACTACGGACGATGAAACGCAGGCGCTGCTTCGCCGTGCGATGCGCTACAACCGCGAAGAAGACATCGACGTTAACGCCAACAGCGTGCAGTTCGGTCTGGCATCGCTGGGTCAGTATATTGAAGACCCGGAAGAGGTGTACTTCGTTAAATCGCCAAAATCATTTTTGGGTGCCAGCGGTCTGAAGCCGCAGCAGGTTGCGCTGTTTGAAGATCTGGTCTGTGCAATGATGCTGCACATTCGCAACCAGGCGCAAAGCCAACTGCCGGAAGCTATCACTCAGGCCGTGATTGGTCGGCCCATCAACTTCCAGGGATTAGGTGGCGATGACGCCAACACCCAGGCGCAGGGTATTCTTGAACGTGCGGCCAAACGCGCCGGTTTTCAGGATGTCGTCTTCCAGTACGAGCCGGTAGCGGCGGGACTGGATTACGAAGCGACGCTGCAGGAAGAAAAACGCGTGTTGGTGGTGGATATTGGCGGGGGTACGACCGACTGTTCACTGCTGCTGATGGGGCCGCAATGGCATCAGCGTGCCGATCGCGAAAACAGCCTGCTGGGACACAGTGGCTGCCGCGTAGGCGGGAACGATCTGGATATCGCGCTGGCGTTTAAACACCTGATGCCACTGCTAGGTATGGGCGGTGAGACAGAAAAAGGTATCGCCTTACCGATTCTCCCGTGGTGGAACGCGGTCGCAATCAACGACGTTCCCGCGCAAAGTGATTTCTATAGCAGCGCCAACGGTCGACTGCTCAACGATCTTGTCCGCGACGCGAGAGAAGCCGATAAAGTCGCTCTGCTGCTTAAAGTCTGGCGCGAGCGTCTGAGCTATCGCCTGGTGCGCAGTGCAGAAGAGAGCAAAATCGCACTCTCCGACCAGACGATTGTAACGGCGGCGATACCGTTTATCAGCGACACGCTGGCAACCGATATCAGTCAACACGGACTGGAAGCTGCGCTCAATCAGCCCCTGGCGCGTATTCTCGAGCAGGTCCAGCTGGCGCTGGACAACGCACAGGAAAAACCAGACGTGATTTATCTGACCGGCGGCAGCGCGCGTTCGCCGCTGATTAAAAAAGCCCTCGCCCAGCAGCTTCCCGGGATCCCTATCGCGGGTGGCGATGACTTCGGTTCTGTCACCGCCGGACTGGCCCGCTGGGCTGACGTTGTTTTCCGCTAAGCCGCTCGCATGCTGAAAAGTGTGCGTATTGACATCATCCTTGCTGTGGCTTATTTTCAGGAGTGAGGGTTAGGGAAGGTTTCCCCTCCCCCTGGTGTCTTAGTAAGCCGGTAAGCTAATGACTAAGAGTATCACCAGTATGATGACGTACTTCATCATAACCCTTTCCTTATTTTGGCCCCTTCCTCGGGAGGGGCTTTCCCGTTCCAGCGTCCCGCTGAAATCTCTGGCTTTCCTCCTTTTTGCCTTGTCAGCACTCTATCGCACAATTGCGTATTCGCTATCTTCACCACCGATTGTTGCGTAACGCCTCGCAAAGCCGCGTCAGCATTCAGACGAATCCCGACAGTGTTTCATAATTCCTCCATTTTTCTCCCTTGTTCGCTGGCTAAACTAGTATCATTCCGCGAATCGTTTCAGGATGAGAAACTCATAACAATGAAAGGCAGTAATAAATCCCGCTGGGTGATAGCAATCGTGATCGTCGTGGCCGCCGTCGCCGCCATCTGGTTCTGGCAAAGCCGTAGCGCATCCCAGGGAACCGCACCGGGCGCAACCAAACCCGCGCAGCACACTGCGGGGTCAGGACGGCGTGGAATGCGCTCCGGACCGTTGGCTCCCGTGCAGGCTGCCACCGCCACCGAGGAAGCCGTGCCACGTTACCTGACAGGGCTGGGGACCGTTACTGCCGCAAATACCGCCACGGTGCGTAGTCGGGTGGATGGTCAACTCATCGCCTTACACTTTGAGGAAGGACAACAGGTAAAAGCCGGCGACCTGCTGGCAGAGATAGATCCCAGCCAGTTCAAAGTTGCTCTGGCTCAGGCGCAGGGACAACTGGCAAAAGATAAAGCCACGCTGGCGAATGCCCGTCGCGATCTTGCCCGCTATCAACAGTTGGTTAAAACCAATCTGGTCTCCCGCCAGGAGCTGGACGCACAGCAAGCGCTGGTCAATGAGACGTTAGGCACAATCAAAGCAGATGAAGCCAGCGTCGCCAGCGCTCAGTTGCAGCTCGACTGGAGCCGGATAACCGCACCTGTCGATGGTCGTGTCGGCCTGAAACAGGTCGATGTCGGTAACCAAATATCCAGCGGCGATACCACCGGAATCGTCGTCATTACGCAAACGCATCCCATCGACCTGATATTTACGTTGCCTGAAAACGACATTGCTACCGTGTTGCAGGCACAAAAATCGGGGAGCCAGCTGAAGGTCGAAGCCTGGGACCGAACCAATTCGCAAAAGCTGAGCGAAGGCGTCCTGCTCAGTCTCGACAATCAGATTGATGCCACCACCGGAACAATCAAAGTAAAGGCTCGTTTTAACAATCAGGATGATGCTTTATTCCCTAACCAGTTCGTTAACGCCCGCATGCTGGTCGACACACAACAAAATGCCGTTGTGATCCCAACTGCCGCCCTGCAAATGGGTAACGAAGGCCACTTTGTCTGGGTACTGAATAGCGACAATAAAGTGAGCAAACACCTGGTTAAACCGGGTATTCAGGATAGCCAAAAAGTGGTGATTGCCGCCGGGCTTTCTGCGGGCGATCGGGTCGTGACCGACGGGATTGACCGTCTGACGGAAGGCGCAAAAGTCGAAGTCGTTGAGGCGCACGACGCCTCTGTTTCCGACGAGAAAACAGCGCCACGCGGATACGGCAAAAAAGGAGCTAACTCCTGATGCAGGTGTTACCTCCGGACAACACAGGCGGACCATCGCGCCTGTTTATTCTGCGCCCCGTCGCCACCACGCTGCTGATGGTCGCGATTTTGCTTGCCGGAATTATCGGTTATCGCTTCCTGCCAATCGCCGCCTTACCTGAAGTGGATTACCCCACGATTCAGGTCGTTACGCTCTACCCTGGCGCCAGCCCGGACGTCATGACCTCGGCGGTAACCGCGCCGCTTGAACGCCAGTTTGGACAGATGTCTGGCTTAAAACAGATGTCATCACAAAGCTCCGGTGGCGCATCGGTCGTTACGTTACAGTTTCAACTGACGCTCCCGTTGGATGTTGCCGAGCAGGAAGTTCAGGCCGCGATTAACGCCGCCACCAATTTATTACCCAGCGATCTCCCTAACCCTCCGGTCTACAGCAAGGTAAACCCGGCAGATCCACCGATCATGACGCTGGCGGTCACATCCAGCGCCATGCCGATGACGCAGGTGGAAGATATGGTCGAAACCCGCGTCGCGCAGAAAATCTCTCAGGTCTCCGGCGTGGGTCTGGTAACACTTTCTGGTGGGCAACGTCCGGCGGTCCGCGTGAAGCTTAACGCTCAGGCTATTGCCGCACTCGGTCTGACCAGCGAAACCATCCGTACGGCCATTACCGGTGCCAACGTCAATTCGGCAAAAGGGAGTCTTGATGGCCCAACGCGTGCCGTTACCCTTTCAGCCAACGACCAGATGCAGTCCGCGGATGAATATCGTCAGCTCATTGTTGCCTATAAAAACGGTGCGCCGGTTCGTCTGGGCGATGTCGCCACCGTCGAACAAGGGGCCGAAAACAGCTGGCTGGGCGCATGGGCCAATAAGCAACAAGCTATAGTGATGAATGTTCAGCGTCAGCCTGGCGCGAACATCATCTCCACGGCAGACAGTATCCGCCAGATGCTGCCGCAGCTCACCGAGAGCCTGCCCAAATCGGTTAAGGTCAGCGTACTTTCCGATCGTACAACCAATATTCGTGCGTCCGTAGCGGATACCCAATTTGAGTTGATGCTGGCGATTGCGCTGGTAGTCATGATTATCTACCTGTTTTTGCGCAATATTCCGGCAACTATTATTCCTGCGGTCGCCGTACCGTTATCGTTAATCGGTACTTTCGCGGTGATGGTATTTCTTGATTTCTCCATCAATAACCTGACCCTCATGGCGCTAACCATTGCGACAGGTTTTGTGGTGGATGACGCTATCGTGGTTATCGAGAATATTTCACGCTATATCGAAAAAGGAGAAAAACCGCTGACTGCTGCCCTGAAGGGGGCGGGCGAGATTGGTTTTACCATCATCTCTCTGACATTTTCACTGATCGCCGTACTGATCCCACTGCTGTTTATGGGTGATATCGTAGGTCGATTATTCCGGGAGTTCGCTGTGACGCTGGCCGTGGCGATTCTGATTTCCGCCGTTGTCTCGCTCACTCTTACGCCGATGATGTGCGCGCGTATGCTGAATCAGGCCTCATTGCGTAAGCAAAACCGCTTCTCCCGTGCCTCAGAGCGCATGTTTGATCGCGTTATTGCCGGGTACGGCCACTGGCTGGCGAAAGTGCTCAACCATCCGTGGCTCACGCTGAGCGTTGCGCTCGGCACGCTGGCGCTGAGCGTTATGCTATGGGTCTTTATCCCCAAAGGCTTCTTTCCGATCCAGGATAACGGCATTATCCAGGGCACGCTGCAGGCACCGCAGTCCAGCTCATTTGCCAGCATGGCCCAGCGCCAGCGTCAGGTTTCAGATGTCATTCTGAAAGATCCGGCGGTAGAAAGCCTGACCGCTTTTGTCGGTGTGGACGGCACTAATACGGCATTGAACAGCGCGCGCTTACAAATCAACCTTAAGCCGCTGGATGAACGCGACGATCGGGTGCAGAAAGTGATTGCGCGCTTACAAGACGCGGTTGACAGAGTTCCCGGCGTTGACCTCTATCTTCAGCCCACTCAGGACCTGACGATTGATACTCAGGTCAGCCGGACGCAATATCAGTTCACGCTGCAAGCGACATCCCTTGATGCCCTCAGCACCTGGGTTCCACAGCTGATAGCAAAACTAAATCAGCTACCGCAACTGTCCGATGTCAGTAGCGACTGGCAGGACAAAGGGCTGGTAGCATATGTGAACGTCAATCGTGACAGCGCCAGCCGTTTGGGCATCAGCATGTCAGATGTCGACAACGCCCTGTACAACGCCTTCGGCCAGCGACTGATTTCAACCATCTACACCCAGGCAAATCAGTATCGCGTGGTGTTAGAACATGACACCAACAATACGCCAGGGCTTGCGGCACTGGATACAATACGTCTGACCAGTAGCGACGGCGGCATAGTACCGCTCAGCGCGATCGCCAGTGTTGAACAGCGTTTTGCCCCGCTGTCGATTAACCACCTCGATCAGTTCCCGGTCACCACCATCTCGTTCAACGTGCCAGACGAGTGGTCGCTGGGTGATGCGGTACAGGCCATTCTGGATACCGAAAAAACGCTTAACCTGCCCGCCAATATTACCACCCAGTTCCAGGGCAGCACGCTCGCCTTCCAGGCCGCGCTGGGAAATACCATCTGGTTGATTGTGGCTGCGGTTGTCGCGATGTATATCGTCCTCGGCGTGCTGTATGAGAGCTTTATTCACCCAATTACTATTCTCTCCACGCTGCCGACGGCGGGCGTCGGGGCGCTTCTGGCGTTAATGATTGCCGGGAGCGAACTGGACGTCATCGCGATTATCGGCATTATTTTGCTCATCGGTATCGTTAAGAAAAACGCCATCATGATGATCGACTTTGCCCTTGCCGCGGAGCGCGAACAGGGAATGTCACCACGCGATGCCATTTTCCAGGCTTGTCTGCTGCGTTTTCGCCCGATCCTGATGACTACACTGGCGGCACTGCTCGGCGCGTTGCCGCTGATGTTGAGTACCGGCGTGGGCGCAGAGTTACGTCGTCCATTAGGTATTGGCATGGTCGGTGGGCTGCTGGTGAGTCAGGTATTAACCCTGTTTACCACCCCGGTGATTTATCTGCTGTTTGACCGTCTGTCGTTGTACGTGAAAAGCCGCTTCCCGCGTCAGGAAGAGGAAGCGTAAATGAAATTTTTCGCGCTTTTCATTCATCGTCCGGTGGCGACCATTCTCATTTCGGTAGCCATCACCCTGTGCGGCATACTCGGATTTCGTCTGCTGCCGGTCGCTCCGCTACCGCAGGTGGATTTTCCGGTGATCATGGTCAGCGCATCGTTACCGGGTGCCTCACCCGAAACGATGGCGTCCTCGGTCGCAACTCCGCTGGAGCGCTCGCTGGGGCGCATTGCGGGCGTGAACGAAATGACTTCGAGCAGTTCACTTGGCAGTACGCGTATTATTCTCGAATTCAAATTCGACCGTGACATCAATGGCGCGGCGCGGGACGTTCAGGCCGCAATTAACGCCGCGCAAAGTCTGCTACCCAGCGGGATGCCGAGCCGACCAACGTATCGCAAAGCCAACCCTTCCGATGCGCCAATCATGATCCTGACGCTAACATCGGACACGTACTCGCAAGGTGAATTGTACGATTTCGCATCAACACAACTGGCGCAGACCATCGCACAGATCGACGGCGTGGGCGACGTGGACGTTGGAGGCAGCTCACTGCCTGCGGTGCGTGTAGGGCTTAATCCGCAGGCGCTGTTTAACCAGGGCGTGTCGCTGGACGACGTGCGTAGCGCAATTGACAACGCCAACGTGCGTAAGCCGCAGGGCACTGTCGAGAATGATACCCACCGCTGGCAGGTCCAAACCAACGATGAGCTGAAAACCGCCGCCGAATACCAGCCGATTATCATCCACTACAATAACGGCGCGGCGGTGCGACTGGGCGACGTTGCGTCTGTAACCGACTCGGTGCAGGACGTACGCAACGCGGGGATGACCAATGCCAAACCGGCCATTCTGCTGATGATCCGCAAGCTACCGGAAGCCAATATTATTCAGACGGTAGACAGCATTCGCGCCAAATTGCCGGAGCTACAAACGCTGGTCCCGGCCGCTATCGATCTGCAAATAGCCCAGGACCGCTCGCCGACTATTCGCGCCTCGCTGGAAGAAGTCGAACAGACGCTGATTATCTCCGTGGCGCTGGTTATCCTGGTGGTCTTTATTTTCCTGCGCTCCGGGCGCGCGACGCTGATCCCCGCGGTAGCTGTTCCGGTCTCGCTGATCGGTACCTTTGCCGCCATGTATCTGTGCGGATTCAGCCTGAACAACCTGTCGTTGATGGCGTTAACCATTGCCACGGGATTTGTCGTCGATGACGCCATCGTGGTGCTGGAAAATATTGCCCGCCACCTGGAAGCAGGAATGAAGCCGCTCCAGGCGGCGTTACAGGGTACACGCGAAGTGGGATTCACCGTGCTCTCCATGAGTCTGTCGCTGGTGGCGGTATTCCTGCCACTGCTGTTAATGGGCGGATTGCCTGGGCGCTTGCTACGCGAATTTGCCGTCACGCTGTCGGTTGCTATCGGTATCTCGCTGCTGGTGTCGCTGACATTAACGCCAATGATGTGCGGCTGGATGCTCAAATCCAGCACCCCGCGCGAACAGTCTCGCAAACGGGGTTTTGGTCGTATGCTGGTGGCGCTGCAACAGAGTTACGGTACCTCGCTTAAATGGGTGCTGCGCCATACGCGGCTGGTAGGCGTGGTGTTACTCGGTGCCATTGCGCTGAATATCTGGCTTTATATTTCCATCCCCAAAACCTTCTTCCCGGAGCAGGATACGGGTGTATTGATGGGTGGGATCCAGGCCGACCAGAGCATCTCATTTCAGGCCATGCGCGGCAAACTGCAGGACTTTATGAAGATCATCCGCGACGACCCGGCGGTGAATAACGTCACCGGTTTTACCGGTGGTTCGCGGGTCAACAGCGGGATGATGTTTATTACCCTCAAGCCACGTGATGAGCGCCATGAAACGGCTCAGCAGGTGATCGACCGCCTGCGCGTCGCGCTTTCAAAAGAGCCAGGTGCGAATCTGTTTTTAATGGCGGTGCAAGATATTCGCGTTGGTGGACGCCAGGCCAACGCCAGCTATCAATACACATTGCTGTCCGACGATCTCGCGGCGCTGCGTGAGTGGGAACCGAAGATCCGTAAGGCGCTTGCCGCACTGCCCCAACTGGCAGACGTCAACTCCGATCAGCAGGACAATGGCGCGGAGATGAATCTGATTTACGATCGCGACACCATGTCTCGTCTGGGGATCGACGTGGCAGCCGCCAACAGCCTGTTGAATAATGCTTTCGGACAACGACAGATCTCTACCATCTATCAGCCGATGAACCAGTACAAAGTGGTGATGGAGGTCGATCGACGTTACACCCAGGACATCAGCGCACTGGACAAAATGTTCGTCATCAACAATGACGGTAAAGCGATCCCGTTATCGTACTTTGCTAAATGGCAGCCGGCGAATGCGCCACTGTCTGTGAACCATCAGGGCTTGTCTGCCGCCTCAACCGTGTCGTTTAACCTGCCGACAGGTTCTTCACTGTCAGAAGCGACAGAGGCCATCAACAGAACCATGACCCAGCTCGGCGTCCCTTCCACGGTTCGCGGTAGCTTTGCCGGTACCGCACAGGTATTTCAGGACACCATGAATTCGCAGGTGATCCTGATTATCGCCGCCATCGCCACGGTCTATATCGTGCTGGGTATGCTGTATGAAAGCTATGTCCATCCGCTGACCATTCTCTCCACGCTACCTTCGGCTGGCGTCGGGGCGTTGCTGGCGCTGGAACTGTTCAATGCCCCATTCAGCCTAATCGCCCTGATAGGGATCATGCTATTAATTGGCATTGTGAAGAAAAACGCCATCATGATGGTCGATTTTGCGCTGGAAGCGCAGAGAAACGGCAAGCTACAGCCGGAAGAAGCTATTTTCCAGGCCTGCCTGTTGCGCTTTCGCCCAATAATGATGACCACGCTGGCGGCGTTGTTTGGCGCGTTGCCGTTGGTGTTATCCGCAGGAGATGGCTCTGAACTGCGTCAGCCTTTGGGGATAACCATTGTCGGTGGGCTGGTCGTGAGCCAGCTCCTGACGCTGTACACCACACCCGTGGTCTATCTCTTTTTCGACCGTCTGCGTCTGCGTTTTTCGCGTAAAAACAGCAAACCGGTAGCAGAGTTATGACAGAACTTCCCGACAGCACCCGCTGGCAACTTTGGATTGTGGCATTTGGCTTTTTTATGCAGTCGCTGGATACCACCATCGTTAACACCGCGCTTCCCTCGATGGCGGCAAGCCTCGGGGAAAGCCCGTTACACATGCATATGGTCATTGTGTCATATGTTTTAACTGTTGCCGTGATGCTGCCCGCCAGCGGATGGCTGGCGGACAAAGTTGGCGTGCGTAATATCTTCTTCACCGCCATCATCCTGTTTACGCTTGGCTCGCTGTTTTGTGCCGGGTCTAGCACGCTCAACGAGCTGGTGATGGCGCGCGTCTTACAAGGCGTTGGCGGCGCGATGATGGTGCCGGTCGGCAGGCTAACGGTGATGAAAATCGTCCCGCGTGAGCAATATATGGCGGCAATGACGTTTGTCACTTTACCCGGTCAAATCGGCCCGCTGCTGGGCCCAGCGTTAGGCGGGATTCTGGTTGAATACGCCTCCTGGCACTGGATATTTTTGATTAACATTCCGGTAGGCATTGTCGGCGCAATAGCGACGTTAATGCTGATGCCCAACTACACCATGCAAACCCGACGTTTCGACCTCTCTGGGTTCGCGATGCTGGCGGTCGGCATGGCGGTACTGACGCTGGCGCTCGATGGCAGCAAAGGAACCGGCCTCTCCAGTATCACGCTGGCGGCGTTGGTTATCTGCGGGGTGTTGGCTATTGCGCTGTATCTGAAACACGCCCATCGTAATCCACGTGCGCTATTCAGCCTGAATCTGTTTCGCACACCAACCTTCTCGCTAGGTCTGTTCGGCAGTTTTGCCGGACGCATCGGCAGCGGCATGTTGCCGTTTATGACACCGGTGTTTTTACAGATTGGCCTCGGTTTTTCACCTTTTCATGCCGGGCTGATGATGATCCCGATGGTGCTGGGCAGTATGGGCATGAAGCGCATTGTGGTGCAGGTCGTTAACCGCTTTGGTTACCGTCGTGTGCTGATTACCACTACGCTTGGCCTGTCGCTGGTCAGTCTGTTGCTAATGACCACGGCACTGCTGGGCTGGTATTACGCCCTGCCCTTCGTGCTGTTTTTACAGGGAATGGTCAACTCAACGCGTTTTTCATCCATGAACACGCTTACGTTAAAAGATCTGCCTGACGATCTGGCCAGCAGCGGTAACAGCCTGCTGTCGATGATCATGCAGCTGTCGATGAGTATTGGTGTGACCATCGCAGGCCTGCTGCTGGGCATGTTCGGCCAACAGCATATCGCCATCGACAGCGGAAGTACGCATACCGTCTTTATGTATACCTGGCTGTGCATCGCCTTCATTATTGCGCTGCCCGCCATTATTTTTGCCCGCGTGCCGAACGACACGCAAACCAACGCGGTGATTTCACGGCGCAAAAGGAGCACCTGATGAAGTTCTGGCGGCCCGGTATCACCGGCAAACTGTTTCTGGCGATTTTCGCCACCTGCATTGTGTTGCTGATCAGCATGCACTGGGCCGTACGCATTAGCTTCGAACGTGGTTTTATTGACTATATCAAGCACGGCAACGAGCAGCGGCTGCAAATGCTCAGCGACGCATTAAGCGAGCAGTACGAGCAACATGGCAACTGGCGATTCTTACGCAATAACGATCGTTTTGTTTTCCAGATCCTGCGCTCTTTTGAACACGACAACGACGATGATAAACCGGGTCCAGGCATGCCGCCGCACGGCTGGCGTACACAGTTTTGGGTTGTCGACCAAAACGCCCGTGTGCTTGTCGGCCCGCGCGGCCCAGTTCCTCGCGACGGCATGCGCCATCCCATACGCGTTAACGGTAGCGAAGTGGGCGCCGTGATTGCCTCTCCTGTGGAACGCTTAACGCGGAATACGGATATCAATTTCGACATGCAGCAACGACGATCCAGTTGGCTTATCGTTGCGCTCTCCACGATCCTGGCCGCGCTGGCGACGTTTACGCTGGCGCGCAGCCTGCTGGCCCCGGTTAAGCGGTTGGTGGAAGGCACGCACAAACTGGCAGCGGGCGATTTCACCACTCGCGTTACGCCAACCAGTACGGATGAGCTGGGCAAGCTGGCGCAGGACTTCAACCAGCTCGCCAGTACACTGGAAAAAAACCAGCAGATGCGTCGTGACTTTATGGCCGATATTTCTCACGAACTGCGTACGCCGTTGGCGGTGTTGCGCGGTGAACTGGAGGCCATTCAGGATGGTGTCCGCCAGTTTACCCCTGACTCCGTTGCCTCGTTGCAGGCTGAAGTCGGTACGCTCACCAAACTGGTTGACGACCTTCATCAGCTCTCCATGTCAGATGAAGGCGCGCTGGCCTACCAGAAAACATCGCTGGACCTCATCCCCCTATTGGAAGTGGCAAGCGGCGCATTTCGTGAACGCTTCGCCAGCCGTGGATTGACCATACAGCTTTCGCTCCCCGACAGCATGACGGTATTTGGTGACAGGGATCGTCTGATGCAGCTGTTCAACAACCTGCTGGAAAACAGTCTGCGCTACACCGATAGCGGTGGCGGGTTGCATATCAGCGCCGAACAACGCGAACGCATGGTGTTATTAACCTTCGCTGATTCCGCTCCCGGCGTAAGTGACGAGCAGTTACAGAAGCTGTTTGAACGATTTTATCGCACCGAAGGCTCGCGCAACCGCGCCAGCGGAGGTTCCGGGTTGGGGCTGGCGATTTGCGTCAATATCGTACAAGCGCATAATGGTCTAATCCGCGCCGCCCATTCGCCTTTTGGTGGGGTTAGCATTACAGTAGAGTTACCGCTGGAACGCGATTTACAGAGAGATGTATGACTGAGTTACCCATTGATGAAAACACACCACGTATTCTGATCGTGGAAGATGAGCCTAAGCTGGGGCAACTGCTGATCGACTACCTGCGAGCAGCGAGCTATGCCCCTACGCTGATCAACCACGGCGACCTGGTTCTGCCTTACGTGCGCCAAACGCCGCCCGATCTGATCTTGTTGGATCTGATGCTGCCCGGTACCGACGGTCTGACTCTGTGTCGGGAAATCCGCCGCTTCTCAGAAGTCCCCATCATGATGGTAACCGCTAAAATCGAAGAGATTGATCGCCTGCTGGGGCTGGAGATCGGTGCTGATGATTATATTTGTAAACCTTACAGCCCGCGCGAAGTTGTCGCGCGCGTAAAAACGATCCTGCGTCGTTGCAAACCGCAGCGCGAACTGCAACAAATGGATGCAGACAGCCCGCTTATCGTCGATGAAGGCCGTTTTCAGGCCTCCTGGCGTGGGAAGATGCTCGATTTAACGCCCGCCGAATTCCGCTTACTTAAAACGTTGTCACATGAGCCGGGAAAAGTGTTCTCCCGTGAACAGTTGCTCAATCATCTCTATGACGATTACCGCGTCGTTACCGACCGCACCATCGACAGCCATATTAAGAACCTGCGACGCAAGCTGGAGTCGCTGGATGCCGAGCAGTCGTTTATCCGCGCGGTCTATGGCGTGGGGTATCGCTGGGAAGCCGACGCCTGCCGAATTGCTTAAACTCTCCTGCACTTCAGGGCTCCGCTGCTCCGTGAGCCCTGGTAACTAGCAACTCTCCAAATATCGCTCATACTCTTTCTGACAATACTGTCGTCAATAACTGTTTGATATAAAACTTTTAATCAAGGAGTTCATATGGCTGGTTGGTTTGAATTAAGTAAGAGTAGCGATGATCAGTACCGCTTTGTTCTTAAAGCTGGGAACGGGGAAATAATCCTTACCAGTGAGCTTTACACTACAAAAGGCGCTGCAGAAAAAGGGATCGCATCTGTCCAGGCTAACAGCCCTCTGGATGAGCGTTATGAGAAAAAAACAGCGTCTAATGGCAAATTACATTTCAACCTGAAAGCTGCAAACCACCAGATTATTGGTAGCAGTCAACTGTATGCGAATGAACAGTCACGCGAGACAGGTATTGCTTCAGTTAAGACCAATGGTGTCAGTCAGACGATAAAAGATAAGACCTGATAATTATTTGCTCAGCCGGGTAACGCAACGCTGTCGCCCGGCGTTTTTCTTTACCTGACTTCCTCGCAGCGCTACAATGCCCGCCCTTAATATGGGGGCACTCCCCTAACCGCCTCATTGAGTGAGGCGAGTCTGACCTGTCATCAGAACGAGAAAATTATGTTTAAACCGGAACTCCTTTCCCCGGCGGGAACGCTGAAAAACATGCGTTACGCTTTCGCCTATGGCGCTGACGCTGTGTATGCGGGCCAACCGCGTTACTCACTGCGCGTACGCAACAACGAATTCAACCACGAAAACCTGCAGCTCGGCATTAATGAAGCCCATGAACTGGGTAAAAAATTCTATGTGGTGGTTAACATTGCCCCACACAATGCCAAGCTGAAGACCTTCATTCGTGATCTGAAACCGGTGGTGGAAATGGGGCCGGATGCACTGATCATGTCAGACCCTGGTCTGATTATGCTGGTGCGCGAAAACTTCCCTGACATGGACATTCACCTTTCAGTACAGGCTAACGCCGTAAACTGGGCGACGGTGAAATTCTGGAAGCAGATGGGGCTGACCCGCGTGATCCTCTCCCGCGAGCTGTCGCTGGAAGAAATCGAAGAGATCCGCACCCAGGTGCCGGATATGGAGCTTGAGATCTTCGTTCACGGCGCGCTGTGTATGGCCTACTCCGGCCGTTGCCTGCTTTCTGGCTATATCAACAAGCGTGACCCTAACCAGGGTACCTGCACCAATGCCTGCCGCTGGGAATACAACGTGCAAGAAGGCAAAGAAGACGTGGTGGGCAATATCGTGCATAAATACGAGCCCATCCCGGTACAAAACGTTGAGCCTACGCTGGGTATTGGCGCACCGACAGACAAAGTCTTTATGATTGAAGAAGCCCAGCGTCCGGGTGAGTATATGACCGCGTTCGAAGACGAACATGGCACTTACATCATGAACTCAAAGGATTTGCGTGCCATAGCCCACGTTGAACGCCTGACGCAGATGGGCGTGCATTCCCTGAAGATCGAAGGCCGCACCAAGTCATACTATTACTGTGCACGTACCGCGCAGGTCTATCGTAAAGCCATTGATGATGCCGCAGCCGGTAAACCGTTCGACCCGCAACTGCTCGAAACGCTGGAAGGTCTGGCGCATCGTGGTTACACCGAAGGGTTCCTGCGCCGCCATACGCATGACGACTATCAGAACTACGAATACGGCTTCTCTGTTTCCGAGCGTCAGCAGTTTGTCGGCGAGTTTACCGGCGAACGTAAAGGTGAACTGGCAGCCGTACTGGTGAAAAACAAATTCACCATCGGCGACAGCCTGGAGCTGATGACCCCACAGGGCAACATTAACTTTACCCTCGAACAGATGGAAAACGCGAAAGGTGAAGCCATGCCGGTTGCGCCGGGCGATGGTTACACCGTGTGGATGCCAGTACCAGAGGATATCGATCTGAATTATGCATTGTTGATGCGTAATTTTACCGGTGAGTCCACGCGCAACCCGCATGCTAAGTAGTTAATTACGGTTATTTTTCAGCGTTCGGAAGATTCTTAGAAATCGATCACATACCGTTGCGTTCATTAAGGGTATTATCCCCTCCGCTGAAAAACATAACCCATAAATGCTAGCTGTACCAGGAACCACCTCCTTAGCCTGCGTAATCTCCCTTACGCAGGCTTATTTTTTGCCTGCCGTTTAAACTCCCTGAATATCCCAATTCAAATCACTTTTATCAGGCGAAAAAAAACCGGGCATTACGCCCGGCTGATTAGGTGATTAAAGATTAATGTGCGGCTTCTGGCTTGTGCTTTTGCGCACTCTGGAAGCCATAGGTCAGCTCATTTTTCTCTTTATCCAGCGCAACGGTCACCTGGCCACCATCCACCAGCGAACCAAACAACAGTTCGTTAGCCAATGGTTTTTTCAGGTTATCCTGGACCACACGCGTCATTGGACGTGCGCCCATTGCGCGGTCGTAGCCTTTCTCTGCCAGCCAGTCACGTGCTTCCTGGCTCACTTCCAGAGAGACACCTTTCTGATCCAGCTGAACCTGAAGCTCGACGATAAACTTATCAACAACCTGATGAATCACCTCGGTAGAGAGATGATCAAACCAGATAATGTTGTCGAGACGGTTACGGAATTCCGGCGTAAACACTTTTTTGATTTCGCCCATTGCATCAGTACTGTTGTCCTGATGAATCAACCCAATCGATTTACGCTCAGTTTCACGCACACCGGCGTTGGTGGTCATGACCAGCACCACGTTGCGGAAATCCGCTTTACGCCCGTTATTGTCGGTCAGCGTGCCGTTATCCATCACTTGCAGCAGCAGGTTAAAGACATCCGGGTGCGCTTTTTCGATTTCATCCAGCAGCAGTACCGCATGCGGATGCTTAATAACAGCATCGGTCAGCAAACCGCCCTGGTCGAAACCGACATACCCCGGAGGCGCACCAATCAGGCGGCTGACGGTGTGGCGTTCCATATATTCGGACATATCAAAACGCAGCAGTTCAATACCCAGCGCTTTGGACAACTGTACCGTGACTTCGGTCTTACCGACGCCAGTTGGTCCGGCAAACAGGAACGAACCGACCGGTTTATGCTCGTGTCCCAGACCGGCACGGCTCATTTTGATCGCTTCAGTCAGCGCCTCAATGGCTTTATCCTGTCCGAATACCAGCATTTTCAGACGGTTGCCCAGGTTTTTCAGCGTGTCGCGATCGCTCTGCGAAACGCTCTTCTCCGGGATCCGCGCAATGCGGGCCACAACGGACTCGATATCCGCCACGTTGACGGTTTTCTTGCGCTTGCTGACCGGCATCAGACGCGCACGCGCGCCCGCCTCATCGATCACGTCAATCGCTTTATCCGGCAGATGACGATCGTTAATGTATTTCACCGCCAGTTCGACCGCTGCACGCACCGCTTTGGCGGTATAGCGGACGTCATGGTGCGCTTCGTATTTCGGCTTCAGACCGTTGATTATCTGCACGGTCTCTTCTACCGATGGCTCAGTGACATCGATTTTCTGGAAACGGCGCGCTAACGCACGATCCTTTTCAAAGATATTGCTGAATTCCTGATAGGTTGTGGACCCTATCACACGGATCTTACCGCTGGAGAGCAACGGCTTGATCAGGTTAGCCGCATCCACCTGGCCGCCCGATGCCGCACCCGCACCGATAATGGTGTGGATCTCATCGATAAACAGAATGCTGTTAGTATCCTGTTCCAGCTGTTTCAGCAGCGCCTTAAAGCGTTTCTCAAAATCACCGCGATATTTGGTGCCAGCCAACAGCGAGCCGATATCCAGGGAGTAAAGGGTGCAATCAGCCATGATTTCAGGCACATCACCCTGGACGATACGCCAGGCAAGGCCTTCAGCAATGGCGGTTTTACCGACACCAGACTCTCCCACCAGCAGCGGGTTGTTTTTTCTGCGACGGCACAGTACCTGAATGGCGCGCTCCAGCTCTTTGTCCCGGCCAATGAGCGGATCAATTCCGCCCACTCGGGCAAGCTGGTTAAGGTTAGTCGTGAAGTTTTCCATACGGTCCTCCCCGCCAGCTTGCTCTTCGTTATTTGGCTGATTCCCAGAGTCAGAAGACTGACTGGGTTCGTCTTTGCGCGTGCCATGAGAAATAAAATTCACCACATCAAGGCGGCTCACTTCATGCTTACGCAGCAGATAAGCCGCCTGAGATTCCTGCTCGCTGAAGATAGCGACCAGCACATTTGCGCCGGTAACTTCATTACGCCCGGAGGACTGAACATGAAAGACCGCACGTTGCAGTACGCGCTGAAAACTCAACGTTGGCTGCGTGTCGCGTTCTTCCTCACTGGCAGGCAATACAGGTGTGGTCTGTTCAATGAAGGCTTCGAGTTCCTGACGGAGCGCCACCAGATCCACAGAACACGCTTCCAGCGCTTCGCGGGCCGATGGGTTACTGAGCAACGCCAGTAACAAGTGCTCGACGGTCATAAACTCATGTCGGTGCTCGCGCGCTCTGGCGAAAGCCATGTTTAAACTGAGTTCCAGTTCTTGATTGAGCATAGGCACCTCCCCCAATGTTTATGCCTGCATTCAGGCTTTTTCCAGCGTACACAGCAACGGATGCTCGTTCTCCCTCGCATATTTGTTCACCATCGCTACTTTGGTTTCAGCCACTTCGGCAGTAAACACGCCGCAGATAGCTTTGCCTTGATAGTGAACTGCAAGCATCAGTTGCGTTGCACGTTCTACATCATAAGAAAAGAATTTTTGTAACACGTCAATAACAAACTCCATCGGAGTGTAATCATCATTGACTAATATCACTTTATACATAGATGGCGGTTTTAGCGCGTCGCGCAATTTGTCTTCCGCCAGCAGATCGAAATCCAGCCAGTCGTTCGTCTTACCCATTGTCAGTCGTCATCTTCAGTTACGGTTTCCGGCAGAAAATCTTGCCGCTGACAAGCAGCCTATGCGCACAATCAATCTACCTCAAGTATTAGATAACTATCATCTATTAGTGCCATCCGCGACATCTGTCACATAACCGACAATAGCGTTAACTGCTTCAAATTTTGATGCATTTTTACCCTATTCCGTCTGCATGGCGCTTGACGCCCCGCCTGATTTCTCTAAATTGTAGTCTCGAGAGTTGGCGAGGTTTTGAACAGCCCCCACTCCGCCACCGGTTCATTCCATCTTACTTATATAAGATTTACGAAGGATGTCGAAGTATGGAAACGGGTACTGTTAAGTGGTTCAACAACGCCAAAGGGTTTGGTTTCATTTGCCCCGAAGGCGGCGGCGAAGATATTTTCGCCCATTACTCCACCATTCAGATGGATGGTTACAGAACGCTAAAAGCCGGACAGTCTGTCCAGTTTGATGTCCACCAGGGGCCAAAAGGCAATCATGCCAGTGTCATCGTGCCTGTCATTGAAGCAGAAGCTGTCGCATAGCTCTTCTGTCTCATTGTGTACATCCCGCAGTCAAAATGCCAGCCCTTGCGGCTGGCATTTTTATCTCTGTGGCATTATTCCCGCGCCAGAGCATCTACCGGATCCAGACGTGCCGCATTCCGCGCCGGTAGCCAGCCAAACAACACCCCGGTTGCAGTCGAACACAGGAACGCCGTCAACAGCGCGACGGGTGAGAATCCAATTTCCCAGCCCGGCAGAAATAGCTGTAGCGTAAAAGCGATCAGCATCGACAGGCTAATGCCCAACGCGCCGCCAACCAGACACACCAACACAGCTTCAATTAAGAACTGTTGCAGCACGTCACTGGCGCGAGCGCCAACCGCCATACGAATGCCAATCTCACGCGTTCGTTCGGTTACTGAAACCAGCATAATATTCATCACGCCAATCCCACCGACCACCAGCGAAATCACCGCCACCAGCGTCAGGAAGAGTTGTAATGTACGTGTGGTCTTTTCGGCGGTTTTCAAGATGCCGTCCATATTCCAGGTGAAGAAATCCTTCTTACCGTGGCGCAACGTCAACAGTCGGGTCAGTTGCTGTTCGGCCTGGGCACTGTCAAAACCATCCTTCACTCGCACGGTGATCGAGTTCAGCCACGACTGTCCCATAATGCGCCCGGACATAGTGCTATAAGGCAGCCAGACCCGCAGGATCTTGCTACTGCCAAACATCGACTGTTTCTCTTCTGCAACACCAATCACCGTGGCAGGCATATTCCCCACCAGCACGACTTCGCCAACAACTTTCGCTTTATTGGGGAACAACTGACGACGGGTATTGCTGTCGAGCACCACCACCTGAGCACGGCCCGCCAGTTGCTCGGCGTTAAAGGTGGTCCCTTCGCTAAATGTCATGCCATAGACGTTGAAATAGTCGCCGCTAACGCCATTAGCACTGGCAGCAACGTCGATATTGCCATAGCGTAACCGCAGGTTCTTCGACACCGCAGGCGTTACTGAACTGACCCAGGGCTGCTTCTGTAGCGCCGTCAAATCGTCATACTTCAACGCCTGTTGATATTGCGGATCGTCGTCGCCGAAGTCTTTGCCTGGATAGATATCAATGGTGTTAGTACCAATAGCGCGAATATCTGCCAGTACCAGTTGTTTAGCCGCATCGCCTACCACCACGATCGATACCACCGAAGCAATACCGATGATGATCCCAAGCATGGTCAGTAGCGTACGCATCTTATTCGCGGCCATTGCCAGCCAGGCCATGGTAAGCGCTTCACGAAAACCGCTGACAAACTGGCTCCAGCCGGATGCCGTTTTCACCGTTGGCTCCGCGATATCGCGTCCGCCAGAGGGGTTCTGTGGCGGTGGATTGCGCACAATCTCGCCGTCACGAATTTCAATGACCCGTTCGGCCTGCGCGGCGACCTGGCTGTCGTGAGTAACGATAATTACCGTATGCCCGCGATCGCGCAGCTGATGCAAAATCGCCATCACCTCTTCGCCGGAATGGCTATCCAGTGCACCGGTGGGTTCGTCGGCAAGAATAACCTGCCCTCCGTTCATCAGCGCACGCGCGATACTGACCCGCTGCTGCTGACCACCGGAAAGCTGGGAAGGTTGATAGTCAACCCGGTCACCCAACCCCAGCCGCTGGAGTAATTCCTGCGCACGCGCCAGGCGCTGCTTACGTTCAGTGCCCGCGTAGACCGCCGGTACCTCAACGTTTTGTGCGGCGGTTAAATGCGACAGCAGGTGATAGCGCTGGAAGATAAAACCAAAATGCTCACGACGGAGTTGCGCTAGCGCATCGCTATCCAGCGTAGAGACATCGCGTCCGGCAACCCAATACGTACCGCTGGTTGGCTTATCCAGACAGCCGAGAATGTTCATCAGCGTCGATTTACCCGAACCCGACGCCCCGACAATCGCCACCATTTCCCCGGCCTGAATGCTCAAGGATACGTCCTTCAACACCTCAACCTGGCCTTCACCTGACGGATAGCTGCGGCGGATATGGCTCAGCTCAAGCAAAGCTGTCATTTTGCAGCTCCAGCGTTGCCCTCACCGGTAATGACTTCATCCCCCTCTTCCAGCCCTTTCACGATCTCCACATCGGTGTCATTACGCGCGCCGATAACCACTTCACGTTCGCGGGTTTCGCCGTTACGCAGCAACCTGACGTTATAACGATTATTGCCGATAGGATCGCCCAGCGCCGACAGCGGGATCGTCAGGACATTTTTGACATCAGTGAGCTGGATATGGACCTGCGCGGTCATATCCAGGCGCAGGATCCCTTTCGGGTTGGGAACTTCGAAGCGGGCATAGTAGAAAATCGCATCATTCACTTTCTCTGGCGTCGGGAGAACATCTTTGAGCTTACCTTCGTAGCGCGTCTGCGGATCGCCCAGCACGGTAAACCAGGCCTTTTGCCCCGGATGCAGGTGAATTACATCAGCCTCAGAAACCTGCGCTTTTACCAGCATGGTGCTCATATCCGCCAGGGTCAGAATATTAGGGGCCTGCTGGGCGGCAATAACGGTTTGCCCTTGCAGGGTAGTAATTTGCGTTACTTCGCCAGCCATTGGCGCAACGATGCGGGTGTAATCAAGGTTGGTTTTTGCCGTATCGAGAGAGGCCTGATTACGCTTAATTTGCGCGTCAATTGTGCCAATTTGCGCCTGTTTGACCGCCATTTCGGTGGCCGCCGTGTCGAGATCCTGCTGTGAAACGGCCTGAGTTTTCGCCAGCTGTTGTTGGCGGGAGAGAGTGACCCGCGCCAGCTTCCACTCAGCTTCGGCTTGTAAACGCTGGGCGCGCAATTCCATTAGCGTCGCTTCAACCTCTTTGATTTGGTTTTGCGCCTGTTCAGGATCGATAACACCGAGCAACTGATCTTTTTTCACTTTATCGCCAATCGCGACCGACAGCGTTTTTAACTGCCCGCTGACCTGCGCCCCGACGTCAACTTTACGCAGCGCATCCAGCTTACCGGTCGCCAGCACGCTTTGTTGCAGATCGCCAGGACGAACAATTAATGTTTGATACTGAGGTAAAGGCGCATTAAGCGTTCGCCAAAGTGCAATTGCCGCCACAATAAGGACAACGGCGAACAGAAAATAGCGTTTTTTGATTTTTCCCTTGAGCTTCATAAATGTCCCAATTCCCCCAATACGCCCACCAGAGTGGAGTGCTAAACATCAACGTTAAATAAATCGCCGTTGAAAAGCGCAAGAATAACAGAGTTATTGATGAATGGTTAAGATCCGCTGTGCTGAAATTAGTACAAAGGTATCAATCGGATTTATATTATGAGCCAGCTAACTGAAAGCACTTTTCTTTCCACCAAACCAGTCACGCGTTTTGGCCTTTTTTTCAGCCTGAGCAGCGGTCATTTACGGCCCGCACATTGCTGGGATAAACGGAGCTTTCGTCGTAAGTTTATCTGGCGTTCATTATTGATACCCCGCCTCACTCAGGAATGGATGACTGAACTGGCCCAATGGCCGGATCTTGGCCCTCTGCTCGCCCGTCAACCCCGACTGCCGGTTCGTTTGCACCGTCCTTATCTTGCGGCAAACTTCTCCCGCAAAATGCGTTTAGATGCGGTGCGTTTTCATTACCATTTTATCCGCCACGCATTCTTACCCGCTGAATTTAACGCCTTATTAAGCAATGACGGCTTACATCTGGCGCAAACCGAAGGTAAAGACGGCGATATATTTACCATCACCATGATGATGTTTCCGGTACTGGATAAAGAGGGTGAAGCCACCATTCAGGTGCGCAATGGTGACGGAGACGTGCTAAGGAAGGTGCGAATAAGCAGGTCATTTCTTCCCAAGCTGACTCGCTGATTAAAATTTCGCGGATCTGGGCCGATTTTTTTCCCGCAAACACATCGAATCAGCCTATTTAGGCTATTTTTTCCACCATTTCTGGCGTTATTTCCGGTTTTTACTGAGATCTCTCCCACTGACGTATCATTTGGTCCACCCGAAACAGGTTGGCCAGGGTGAATAACATCGCCAGTTGGTTATCGTTTTTCAGCAGCCCTTTGTATCTGGCTTTCACGAAGCCGAACTGCCGCTTGATGATGCGAAACGGGTGCTCCACCCTGGCACGGATGCTGGCTTTCATGTATTCGATGTTGATGGCCGTTTTGTTCTTGCGCGGATGCTGCTTCAAGGTTTTTACCCTGCCGGGACGCTCGGCGATCAGCCAGTCCACATCCACCTCGGCCAGCTCCTCGCGCTGTGGCGCTCCTTGGTAGCCGGCATCGGCTGAGACAAATTGCTCCTCTCCATGAAGCAGATTACCCAGCTGATTGAGGTCATGCTCGTTGGCCGCGGTGGTGACTAGGCTGTGGGTCAGGCCACTCTTGGCATCGACACCAATGTGGGCCTTCATGCCAAAGTGCCACTGATTGCCTTTCTTGGTCTGATGCATCTCCGGATCGCGTTGCTGCTCTTTGTTCTTGGTAGAGCTGGGTGCCTCAATGATGGTGGCATCCACCAAAGTGCCTTGGGTCATCATGACGCCTGCTTCGGCCAGCCAGCGATTGATGGTCTTGAACAATTGACGGGCCAGTTGATGCTGCTCGAGCAGGTGGCGGAAATTCATGATGGTGGTGCGATCCGGCAGGGCGCTATCCAGGGATAATCGGGCAAACAGGCGCATGGAGGCGATTTCGTACAGGGCATCTTCCATGGCACCGTCGCTCAGGTTGTACCAATGCTGCATGCAGTGAATACGCAGCATGGTCTCCAGCGGATAGGGCCGTCGGCCATTGCCCGCCTTGGGATAAAACGGCTCGATGACAGCGGTCATATTCTGCCATGGCAGAATCTGCTCCATGCGGGAGAGGAAAATCTCTTTTCGGGTCTGACGGCGCTTAGTGCTGAATTCACTATCGGCGAAGGTGAGTTGATGGCTCATGATGTCCCTCTGGGATGCGCTCCGGATGAATATGATGATCTCATATCAGGAACTTGTTCGCACCTTCCCTAACTAAAATGACGTTTACGTTCTGCGAATATAATGGGAAAAGGACATTATTTATTGGCGGTGTGCAGGGCAATGCGCAACTACCGCACGAAGCAATCCAAAAAGCGACGAAGTCCTGCCATGGAATTTTCCCAAAACGTATTGTGATGGAAACCATTTGCCGTTTAGCCGAACAGTTGAATATTGAAAAAGTTATGGCTGTAAGTAATGAACAGCATATCTTTCGCAGTCAACGCTACCACGATAAAAACAAGGTGATCCATTCTGACTACAACGCTTTTTGGGAGTCGGTTGGCGGTGAGTGCGACAGCAACGGGTACTACCATATTCCGCGCACGCTGGCGCGAAAAAGCGAGGCGGATATTGCGAGCAAAAAACGCGCAGAATACCGCCGCCGCTATCAGCTACTGGACAGCATCCATTCGCAGCTGTCGTCGATGTTTCGCCACTAATCCGCTCTGCCGCGTGCCAGCCACAGCACGCGGGAAAACATTTTTCGCAGCAGCGTTGGCACCGCATCAACGCCCCGCCGCCCGGCTTCCATCGCCACCTCAATGGCCAAATCCGGTTTTGACGAACGATGTATCGCCTTGGAGATTATTTTGCGCATATTCATAGGCACATTCTCCGGAATTTGCGCCACCCGGTGAAAGACGTCAGCAAATCCCTGGCGATACATAAAGTGTTCCATATCCAGCGCGGGGAGCATGGTCAAATGCTCACGCTCTTCCTCTCTGTCGTCATTCAATAAGCTACGTACCGTGGCCGCGTACTTTTTCCCGGCTTCATCGCCATCGACCAGCACATGCCACTCTATCCCCATCCGGCGGGCGAATTTAACCAGCGGCTTAAGACCGGACTGGGCAAATTCAATGACTTTAATCCCTTCTGCATCAAAGTGATGTCCGCACTGGCGGGCCAGTTCGTTAATAACCCAGGTTTCCGTTTCACCTTCCACCAGCAGCCAGCAGCGGGCAAACAACGATGACGCACGATTAAAACGAATATGAAATGCGATTCGCCGACCATCTTCTGCACTGATCCCACCCGGCCCCAGCCGCCAGGCAGCGACGCGGGATGATTCACGTACCAGACGAACAACATGCTCAACAGGCGTAAGGGACAGCAGCTCACCGGAGTTGGTGGTCGCCACTCGCTGCAGAGGCAGTAAATTCAACAAGTGCCAGGCCACCGACAGCATGATGGGATGTAAACGCGTTTCCGGATCTTCCACCAGCAGTAAAGGTCGGGCGTCTTTATCGAGCCTTAGCGTGCCTTTGGCCTGCAACAAGGTCGAAAACAGGCCCAACAGAATAACCCGGTGCGTACGTCCGCCGGGTTTATCAATCATGCGGTTAATAATGTCCAGATAGCGCCAGCTCCGTTGTTCGTTATTGGAGCGACGGCGCATCAGACGGTAGCGGGACTGGCCAGCCCCCTGCTCGGAAAAATAGTGCTCCAACAACTGAACCATGGCCGATAACCCCTGGCGGATCTGCCCGTCAGTCAGGTTTTGCGGCCGGGTAGCCAGCTCACGCGCCAGAAAATCCAGTTGGCGGGCGGTGACTTCGACATCCGCCGAGTCCGGCACGGTACCGTTGCGGATCCGTCGCATGAATCGCGCGTCGCGCAGACGCAGTACCGGCATCAGACGCACAAGGTGCCGCGCCTGATCGTTAATGTCATCGAGAGGTAATGGATGGCCGTCACCATCAAGAAAACTGCGCAAGGTCAGAACGCTACCGTCATCCGCACACTCGCCTTCCAGGCGATAAAAAATGCGGTGATAGCCATCCTGGCAAGGCGTCCAACTGGCTTCCAGAGGACGATAGCGACGCACCCGGTGACGACCCGGCTGGGATTCACGAAACGTCAGGATAATGTGCAGGTGGTGTTCCCGGCCCTGTATATCACCCGGCGGGAACCAGAAATCCTCGCGGACAAAATGATACAAGTCTGACTCCGGCGACAGCAGCAGGGTTAAGGCATCCAGCAGACTGGATTTACCCCACGCGTTCTCCCCAATCAGCACGTTGCTCTGCTCCAGCATCAACGACAGACGGTTAATACCACGAAATCCAACAATCTCAACGCGTTCGAGAATCATATAGCCTCCGGAAATGCTAACTTTTTCCTTCAAGTTATCAGGAGTATAACGGCAAGCGAGCGCTCAGGACACCCGATATCAATCTGGCGTGAATCGCAAAAGCAAAAAAAATAAGAATATTCTTCTTATGTTTTCTCCTGAATATAATTTCAGAACTTAATCATCGTCCTTTCGCTAATTGAACTATGCTTCATTCACCCAAGATTCAAAAAGGAATCGCAACATATTGCCTTAAATCAAATTTTTTCATCAATTTAACTGGCGAAGGGATGATGTTTTTTTCTAAAATACCCGCTCTTTCATCATCGTCCCTTTTAGCGATGAATTACCGGGCAAGGAACACGAACCCGGAACTTTTAATTGAGGTGGTTATGTTCAGGAAATTAGCAGCTGAATTCTTCGGTACGTTTTGGCTCGTTTTTGGTGGGTGCGGTAGTGCAGTGCTGGCAGCCGCATTCCCGGAATTGGGAATTGGATTTGCCGGTGTCGCGCTGGCATTCGGCCTGACAGTATTAACCATGGCATTCGCTGTGGGTCATATTTCAGGTGGGCATTTTAACCCGGCGGTAACCTTCGGTTTATGGGCTGGCGGTCGTTTCCCGGCAAAAGATGTTATTGGTTACGTTATTGCTCAGGTTGTGGGCGGTATTGTTGCAGCTGCGGCACTGTATCTTATTGCCAGCGGTAAAGCAGGTTTTGATGCAACGGCCAGTGGTTTTGCTTCGAACGGCTTTGGTGAACATTCACCAGGCGGTTATTCCATGCTTTCTGCCGTCGTCATTGAAATTATTCTGACCGCAGGTTTCTTATTAGTGATCCACGGCGCGACCGATAAACATGCTCCGGCAGGTTTTGCACCTATCGCAATTGGTCTGGCGTTAACACTGATTCACTTGATCAGTATTCCGGTCACCAACACCTCCGTAAACCCGGCACGTAGTACCGCAGTAGCCATTTTCCAGGGCGGCTGGGCATTGCAACAATTGTGGTTCTTCTGGGTCATGCCGATTATCGGTGGGGTTCTCGGCGGTCTTATTTACCGCACCCTGCTCGAAAAACGCGATTAATCGCTAACAAAAAGGCCTGGCGAAAGTCAGGTCTTTTTGTTCCTCTCTATATTTCCTTTTATTTGCAACTTTACTCCCCTCTTTGCATTGAGTAGTGTGTATACCCGTTATACTTCAAGTTGCAGATGTGTTGACTGCGCTCGCTCCCCCCAGTCACGTACTTATGTACGCTCCCGGGGATTCACTCCCTTGCCGCCTTCCTGCAACTTGAATTATTTAGGTTATAGTGACGCATTTCGTCTTACTTCTCAGCAAGGATCTGGTTTTCATGTTTTCAGGGCTGTTAATCATTCTGGTTCCCCTTATTGTGGGCTACCTTATTCCGCTCCGGCACAGGACTGCATTACAACTTATCAATCGCCTGTTAAGCTGGATCGTCTACCTTATTCTCTTTTTTATGGGTATTAGCCTGGCGTTTCTGGATAATCTCGCCAGCAACCTGTTAGCCATTCTTCATTATTCTGCGGTCAGCGTGACGGTCATTATACTGTGTAATATTGCGGCGCTGTTCTGGCTGGAGCGTTCGCTGCCCTGGAGACACAACCACAAGCAAGAAAAGCTCCCCTCGCGAATTGCAATGGCGCTTGAGTCGCTTCAGCTTTGCGGCGTCGTCGTCATCGGTTTCCTGCTCGGCCTCACTGGGCTTCCCATTCTGCAGCATGCCACCGAAGCCAGCGAATATACGTTAATCTTTTTACTGTTCCTGGTGGGGATTCAACTGCGCAATAGCGGCATGACCTTAAAGCAAATTGTGCTGAACCGTCGGGGGATGATCGTGGCCGTCGTCGTCGTCGCCAGTTCGATGCTGGCGGGGGTTATCAATGCCTTGATCCTCGGTCTACCGCTGAAAACCGCGCTGGCTATGGCATCAGGTTTTGGCTGGTATTCCCTGTCCGGTATTCTGTTAACCGAATCGTTCGGGCCCGTAATTGGTAGTGCCGCCTTCTTTAACGACCTGGCCCGTGAGCTGATCGCCATTATGTTGATTCCAGGAATGGTGGGCCGCAGCCGCTCTACCGCGCTGGGATTATGCGGCGCGACATCAATGGATTTCACCCTGCCCGTTTTACAACGCAGCGGCGGTCTGGAAATGGTCCCGGCAGCCATCGTCCACGGCTTTATTCTGAGTCTGTTAGTGCCTCTGCTAATGGCGTTTTTCTCCGCCTGACGCCGGGACAAATACCTCTCTGGCGGTAGTCAGCTACCGCCAAAATTGCGCTAAATCAATCTCCCTGCAAGTAGTAGCAGAAATCCCTTTTATCCCTTCGCGCACAGGCATAACCTTAAACATGTATATTAAATATAACTTTAAAAGGTGTGACCATGTTTTGTGTGCAATGTGAACAAACCATCCGTACTCCGGCAGGAAACGGCTGCTCTTACGCGCAGGGTATGTGCGGTAAAACGGCTGAAACCTCCGATTTGCAGGATCTGCTGATTGCTTCCCTACAAGGTCTGTCTGCATGGGCTGTTAAAGCACGTGAATACGGCATCATCGACCATGAGGTTGATAACTTTGCGCCGCGTGCATTCTTCTCCACGCTGACTAACGTTAACTTCGATTCCCCGCGTATTGTTGGCTATGCCCGTGAAGCTATCGCCATGCGCGACGCCCTAAAAGCGCAATGCCTGAACATCGACGCGAACGCAGCGGTCACCAACCCGATGGCCGATCTGCAACTGGTCAGCGACGATCTGGGCGACCTGCAACGTCAAGCCGCTGAATTTACCCCGAACAAAGACAAAGCAGCCATTGGCGAGAACATTCTCGGCCTGCGTCTGCTGTGTCTGTACGGCCTGAAAGGTGCGGCAGCTTACATGGAGCACGCGCACGTTCTCGGTCAGTACGACAACGAAATCTACGCTCAGTACCACAAAATCATGGCGTGGCTGGGTACCTGGCCTGCCGATATGAACGCTCTGCTGGAGTGTTCAATGGAAATCGGCCAGATGAACTTCAAAGTGATGAGCATTCTGGACGCCGGTGAAACCACCAAATACGGTCACCCAACCCCGACTCAGGTCAACGTAAAAGCGACCGAAGGTAAGTGCATCCTGATCTCCGGTCACGACCTGAAAGATCTGTACAACCTGCTGGAGCAGACCGAAGGTACTGGTGTTAACGTTTATACCCACGGTGAAATGCTGCCGGCGCACGGCTACCCGGAGCTGCGTAAGTTCAAGCACCTGATCGGCAACTACGGCAGCGGCTGGCAGAACCAGCAGGTAGAGTTTGCCCGCTTCCCAGGTCCGATCGTCATGACCTCTAACTGCATCATCGACCCGACCGTTGGCGCGTACGACGACCGTATCTGGACCCGTAGCATCGTCGGTTGGCCGGGTGTGAGCCACCTCGAAGGCGACAACTTCGGTCCGGTAATCGCTCAGGCACAGCAGATGGCTGGCTTCCCGTACAGCGAAATCCCGCACCTTATCACCGTAGGTTTCGGTCGTCAGACCCTGCTGGGCGCTGCTGATACCCTGATCGACCTGGTGAGCCGCGAAAAACTGCGTCACATCTTCCTGGTTGGCGGTTGTGACGGTGCACGTGGTGAACGTAACTACTTCACCGACTTCGCCACCAGCGTGCCGGATGACTGCCTGATCCTGACCCTTGCTTGCGGTAAATACCGCTTCAACAAACTGGAGTTCGGCGATATCGAAGGCCTGCCGCGTCTGGTGGATGCTGGTCAGTGTAACGATGCTTACTCTGCCATCATCCTGGCGGTAACCCTGGCTGAGAAACTGGGCTGTGGTGTGAACGATCTGCCGCTGTCTCTGGTGCTCTCCTGGTTCGAACAGAAAGCGATTGTTATTCTGCTGACCCTGCTGTCTCTGGGCGTGAAAAACATCGTCACTGGCCCGACTGCACCTGGTTTCTTCACACCGGATCTGCTGGCAGTTCTCAACGAGAAATTTGGTCTGCGTTCCGTGACCACCGTTGAAGAAGACATGAAGCAACTGCTGAGCGCGTAAGGAGTAAAGAATGACAATGCCAACTCATCAGTGCCCATGGCGGATGCAGGTTCACCACATCCATCAGGAAACGCCGGATGTATGGACAATTTCGTTGCTATGCCACGATTATTATCCTTACCGCGCCGGGCAGTATGCACTGGTCAGCGTACGTAATTCAGCGGATACGCTGCGTGCTTACACCATTTCTTCAACGCCGGGCGTTAGCGAGTACATCACGTTGACCATCCGCCGGATTGACGATGGCGCAGGTTCACAGTGGCTAACCCGCGACGTGAAGCGCGGCGACTATATCTGGCTGTCGGATGCAATGGGTGAGTTCACCTGTGAAGATAAAGCTGAAGACAAGTTCCTGATGCTGGCCGCCGGCTGTGGTGTTACGCCAATCATGTCAATGCGTCGCTGGTTGGCAAAGTACCGCCCACAAGCGGATGTACAGGTAATCTTTAACGTTCGCTCGCCGCAAGATGTCATTTTTGCCGACGAGTGGCGCGAATATCCGGTGACATTAGTTGCTGAAAACAATGCCACAGAAGGTTTTGTTTCCGGCCGACTGACGACCGAACTGCTGAAAAGCGTACCGGATCTGACCTCGCGTACCGTGATGACCTGTGGCCCGGCACCGTATATGGATCTGGTCGAGAAAGAAGTCAAAGCGCTGGGTGTGACGCACTTCTTTAAAGAGCAGTTCTTCACACCTGTTGCCGAAGCCGCCACCAGTGGCCTGAAGTTTACCAAGCTACAGCCGGCGAAAGAGTTCTACGCGCCAGTGGGCAGTACGCTGCTGGAAGCGCTGGAAAGCAACAAGGTTCCGGTTGTCGCCGCATGCCGTGCAGGTGTTTGCGGCTGCTGCAAAACCAAAGTGGTTGACGGTAACTACACGGTCAGCAGCACCATGACGCTGACCGACGCAGAAATCGCTGAAGGTTATGTGCTGGCTTGTTCCTGTCATCCGCAGGGTGATTTAGTGCTGGCGTAATTGGCCGGTATCTGATGTGCAAAAGGCCGCCTGGCTGTACCGGGTGGCCTTTTTTTATGCTGTCAGGCGTTGCAAAATTCTGATGTTTTCACTCTCCCCGCAAATTATCGACCACACTTACCCTGCGCAGATTAAACATAATCCCCGACTAACACGTCGAACTTTCTACAAGGATCCCCATGAAAAAAGTGGCCATTGTCGGCGTCGGTCCCACCGGGATTTATACGTTTCATGCCCTGGTTGAGCGCGGTGAACCGCTGGAAATAGAGCTTTACGAGCAAGCTGAAGAGGCGGGCGTTGGCATGCCTTACAATAGCGACAACAACGCAGACCACATGCTGGCAAATATAGCCAGCATTGAGATCCCACCGATCTATATCAGCTATCTGACGTGGCTACAAAATCAAAGTGATGACTATCTGGCCCAGTTTCAGATTGAACGCGCGTCTTTGCATGAGCGGCAATTTTTGCCCCGCGTGATCCTCGGCGACTATTATCGCGATCGTTTTTTAGCCATTGTCGAGAAAGCGCAACAAGCCGGTTTCACGATTCGCGTACATGAATCAAGCGAAGTCACCGACCTGCAAGCGACCCCGAATGGGGTCTCTGTGTGGACCAACTGCGTATCACAACCCGTTGAGGTGGATTTCGCCGCTATCGCCACTGGTCATCTGTGGCCTGAAACGGATGCTCAGGCATACAAATTTTTCCCCAGTCCATGGACCGGTCTGATGGACGCGCAGATTGGTGCTTGCCGGGTAGGGATTCTGGGCACCTCGTTAAGCGCTATAGACGCCGCGATGGCTGTGGCCAGTCAGCATGGCACCTTCACTACCAATACCGACCATTCACTGCAATTCACACCTAAATCCGACAGTCAAAACCTGAAACTGACCCTGATGTCGCGCAGCGGGGTACTGCCTGAAGCGGATTTTTACTGCCCCCTTCCGTATGAATCGCTGAATATCGCGACGCCAGAAGCGATTGAAGATGCCATTGCCCATGGCCAAAACGGATTACTGGACTGCATCTTTCAGCTTATGGCGCAACAACTGCAAGACGCAGCGCCAGGCTGGTGCCAACAGGTGGCGCTTGCGACGCTTAACGCCGACACGTTCCCCGAGGCCTATTTCGCCGACAGGCTCAGGCATGACCCTTTTGACTGGGCGAGACGTAACCTGGTAGAAGTTGAGCGCAACAAGCAGAAACAACATACCGTCGCCTGGCGCTATACCTTGCTGCGCCTGCACGAGGTTATCGAGGAGATAGTCCCTCATCTTGATACCCGCGACGAAAAACGTTTCAGGCGCGGACTGGCGCGGGTATTTATTGATAACTATGCGGCAATCCCGTCAGAGTCAGTTCGCCGACTGCTGGCGCTGCACGAAGCCGGGCTGATTGAGATCCTCGCGCTCGGCACAGATTATGAGCGCATGAATGAACAGGAAATGACGGTAATTTCCCACCACGGTCAGCGCTGCGAATTTGATGTGTTTATTGACGCCCGAGGACAACGGGCATTGCAGAGCAAAGATATCCCGTTCCCAACACTACGCGATCAACTGCTGGCCTGTGGCGATGAGATCCCGGATATCGGCGAAGATTACACGCTGCAAGCGCCGGAAAACGCCCGCAATCGCATCGCTTTTGGCGGGCTGCCGTGGTTGATGCACGATCGTCCGTTTATTCAGGGACTGGTGGTCAGCGCTGAAATAGGCGCCGCGATGGCAAGGGCATTGACGCAGCGAGCGCTGAGACGTCGGCACAAACTATGGAACAGTGACGACATATAGATTAGCGACAAATTGAACGACGAGGCGGAGCAATGCTACGCTTTCCCGCCTCGGTATTGACTCTCAGATGGTAACTATCGCCAGGCAGAATTCCCGGCAACGGAGTAACGCCCCGCTCCCAAAAACGCCACGGCCAGCGCGCCGATAAAGAAATAAACCAGACTTTCAATCGCCCATGCACCGGTTTTATCCAGTGTCCAGGTTTCCCCCATCCCGACCATCAGCCATGCCACAACCATCGTAAACGCCAGCCCTAACGCCGCCGGACGCGTCAGGATGCCAAGAATAATCAGGCACGGTGCCACAACCTCTCCCAACAGAACGCCATACGCAATAAAGCCTGGGAAACCTTTCGCTATCAACATACCGCTGATGCCATCAATACCCGCAAAGAGTTTATGCAGCCCATGAAACAGCATCAGCCCACCGACGGCAAAGCGTAACAATAACTTGCCAAAATCTTCGTGAGTCAGTACTCGGTTAACTGAATTTAATAGTTTTATAACCATTTGAATTTATTCCTTGTTTCACCATGTCCAATAACAAACTACGCTTAATACAGGTTAAATGAAACCTGCCGGAAATAAGGGGGAAATGAGAAGCATAACTATTATCTTCATCTAAACTTGTAACCGGTATCACATTAGAGGAGAAGGAAAACCATGAAACAAACGGTTGCCGCTTTTATTGCTAAAACACTCGAACAGGCTGGTGTAAAACGCATTTGGGGTGTAACGGGTGACTCACTTAATGGTCTGAGTGACAGTCTGAATCGTATGGGAACAATTGACTGGATGCCAACCCGTCATGAAGAGGTTGCAGCCTTCGCTGCGGGCGCTGAGGCGCAGTTGACGGGCGAACTGGCCGTCTGCGCAGGCTCGTGCGGGCCAGGCAACCTGCACCTGATCAACGGGCTGTTTGATTGTCACCGTAACCACGTCCCGGTACTGGCAATCGCCGCGCATATTCCCTCCAGTGAAATAGGCAGCGGTTATTTTCAGGAGACCCACCCGCAAGAGTTGTTCCGCGAATGTAGCCACTATTGCGAGCTGGTTTCCAGCCCAGAACAAATCCCACAGGTGCTGGCAATTGCCATGCGTAAAGCCGTATTAAATCGTGGCGTCTCGGTGGTGGTTTTACCCGGTGACGTGGCGCTAAAACCTGCACCTGAAAGCGCCACCACGCACTGGTATCATGCGCCGCTCCCGGTGGTGACTCCACAAGAAGAAGAGCTGAGAAAACTGGCGCAACTGCTGCGCTACTCCAGCAATATCGCCCTGATGTGCGGTAGTGGCTGTGCCGGTGCGCATAAAGAACTGGTTGAGTTTGCGGCTAAAATCAAAGCGCCGATTGTTCACGCCCTGCGTGGTAAAGAGCATGTTGAGTACGATAACCCCTATGATGTGGGTATGACCGGGCTGATTGGCTTTTCATCCGGCTTCCATACCATGATGAATGCCGACACACTTATCCTGCTTGGCACCCAGTTCCCCTATCGCCCGTTCTACCCCACCGACGCCAAAATTATTCAGATTGATATCAATCCGGCGAGCATTGGCGCGCACAGTAAAGTTGATATGGCGCTGGTAGGCGATATTAAATCTACGTTACGTGCCCTACTGCCGCTGGTGGAGGAAAAAACCGAGCGGCAGTTCCTGGACAAAGCGCTGGAGCACTATCGCGAGGCGCGCAAAGGGCTGGATGATTTAGCCAAACCCAGCGATAAAGCCATTCACCCGCAGTATCTGGCGCAACAGATCAGCCACTTTGCCGCTGACGATGCCATCTTTACCTGCGACGTTGGTACGCCAACGGTGTGGGCAGCACGCTATCTGAAAATGAACGGCAAACGTCGCCTGCTCGGATCGTTTAACCACGGGTCGATGGCGAATGCCATGCCGCAGGCACTCGGCGCACAAGCCACAGAACCAGGACGCCAGGTTGTGGCAATGTGCGGTGACGGCGGCTTTAGCATGCTGATGGGAGATTTTCTGTCGGTTGTCCAGATGAAGCTGCCGGTGAAGATTATTGTCTTCAACAACAGCGTACTGGGATTTGTCGCAATGGAGATGAAAGCGGGCGGTTATCTGACCGACGGCACCGAACTGCACGACACCAACTTCGCACGGATTGCCGAAGCCTGTGGCATTACAGGCATTCGCGTGGAAAAATCCTCAGAGGTTGATGAAGCGCTACAAAGGGCGATGTCGATTGACGGCCCGGTGCTGGTCGATGTGGTCGTGGCGAAAGAAGAGCTGGCGATCCCGCCGCAGATCAAACTCGAACAGGCCAAAGGTTTTAGCCTGTATATGCTGCGTGCAATCATCAGTGGACGCGGTGATGAAGTGATCGAACTGGCGAAAACGAACTGGCTCAGGTAAAACATCCTTATTAAATCACACACAAAATCATTCATGATGCATCAAGGCGGCTAGCCCGAAAATCCCCAGGAGCATAGGTATACTATGTGACTGGGGTTTAAGGGTGCGGCCAACGCCGAAGCAGCCTGAAGGATGAAGTGTAATAAGGAGACACCATGATTGATTTACGCAGTGATACCGTCACCCGGCCGAGTCGCGCCATGCTGGAAGAGATGATGGCAGCCCCGGTCGGGGATGACGTGTATGGAGACGACCCTACCGTTAACGCCCTCCAGCAATACGCCGCAGAACTTTCTGGTAAAGAAGCCGCTATTTTCTTACCTACCGGTACTCAGGCTAACCTGGTGGCGCTGCTCAGCCATTGTCAGCGTGGCGAAGAGTACATTGCCGGCCAGGGCGCGCATAACTATCTCTACGAAGCAGGTGGCGCAGCGGTGCTCGGTAGCATTCAACCGCAACCTATCGACGCCGCACCGGATGGCTCCCTGCCTCTGGACAAAGTAGCTGCAAAAATCAAAGTGGACGATATCCATTTTGCCCGCACCCGCTTGCTCAGCCTGGAAAATACCCACAACGGCAAAGTGCTGCCGCGCGAGTATCTGAAAGACGCCTGGGAATTCACCCGTGAGCGTAATCTTGCCCTGCACGTCGACGGCGCACGTATTTTTAACGCCATCGTCGCCTACGGCTGTGAACTTAAAGATGTCACGCAATACTGTGATTCGTTCACCATTTGCCTCTCCAAAGGCCTCGGTACCCCCGTTGGTTCACTGCTGGTCGGCAGCCACGAGTACATCAAACGCGCTATTCGCTGGCGCAAAATGACCGGCGGCGGAATGCGTCAGGCCGGTATTCTGGCAGCGGCCGGGCTGTATGCGCTGAAAAATAACGTGGCGCGGTTACAGGAAGATCATGACAACGCCGCCTGGATGGCGGAGCAGCTGCGCGAAGCAGGGGCGGACGTCATGCGCCACGACACCAACATGCTGTTTGTTCGCGTTGGCGAAGAGCACGCTACCGCGCTGGGCGAGTATATGAAAGCGCAAGGTGTGCTGATTAACGCCTCCCCGATTGTGCGCCTGGTGATGCACCTGGACGTATCACGTGAACAACTTGCTGAAGTCGTCGCCCACTGGCGCGCTTTTTTAACCCAATAAGGAGATGGGCGTGCCGCAACGGATTTTGGTTCTTGGCGCCAGTGGCTACATTGGTCAGCATTTGGTACAGGCGCTCAGTCAGCAAGGGCACCAGGTGTTGGCTGCGGCACGTCGCATTGAACGGCTGGAAAAGCAGCAACTGGCCAATGTCAGTTGCCACAAGGTCGATTTGAATTGGCCAGATAACCTCACCCCGCTGCTGACGGGTGTTGATACGGTTTATTATCTGGTTCATGGTATGGGCGAAGGCGGTGATTTTATCGCCCACGAACGTCAGGTCGCGATGAACGTGCGCGATGCGCTGCGTAATACGCCAGTTAAACAGCTTATTTTCCTGAGCTCATTGCAGGCTCCCCGGCATGAACAATCCGATCATCTGCGTGCGCGACAGATAACCGCAGACACCCTGCGCGAGTCAGGCGTGCCAATGACGGAATTGCGCGCGGGCATTATCGTGGGGGCTGGTTCCGCTGCTTTTGAAGTCATGCGCGATATGGTTTATAACCTGCCGGTTCTCACCCCTCCACGCTGGGTACGCTCGCGTACCACGCCTATCGCGCTGGAGAATTTAATGTACTATCTGGTGGCATTGTTGGAAAATCCCACACCACATCACCGCGTCCTCGAAGCCGCCGGGCCGCAGGTGTTGAGCTATCAGGAACAGTTCGAGCATTTTATGGCGGTCAGCGGTAAACATCGCCTGCTCATCCCCATCCCCTTCCCTACCCGCTGGATTTCGGTCTGGTTTTTGAACGTCATTACGTCAGTGCCGCCAACCACGGCCAAAGCGCTGATCCAGGGCTTAAAACACGACCTGCTGGCCGATGACACCGAATTACGTGCGCTGATCCCACAAAAACTGATTGCCTTTGATGACGCGGTGCGCAGCACGTTGAAGGAAGAAGAGAAGCTGGTCAACTCCAGCGACTGGGGTTACGACGCACAGGCGTTTGCCCGCTGGCGTCCAGAATATGGCTATTTCGCCAAACAAGCTGGCTTTAGCGTTGAAACCTCTGCCAGCACAAAAGCGCTGTGGCAGGTTGTGAATCGACTCGGCGGCAAAGAAGGCTATTTCTTTGGCAATATTCTATGGAAGACGCGCGCGGCGTTGGACCTGCTGGTCGGCCATAAGCTGGCAAAAGGTCGTCCCGAACACCCACTATTGCAAGTTGGCGACACCGTTGATAGCTGGAAAGTCATCATCGTTGAGCCGGAGAAACAGCTGACGCTGCTGTTTGGAATGAAAGCGCCGGGACTGGGTCGTCTGAGCTTCACACTGGAAGATAAAGGTGACCACCGACGCATTGATGTACGCGCGTGGTGGCATCCGCACGGTATGCCTGGCCTCTTCTACTGGCTGTTGATGATCCCCGCCCACCTGTTCATTTTCAGGGGGATGGCGAAGCGTATAGCCAAACTTGCAGAACAAATCACAGACTAATGATAAAAAGAGCCTGTATTCTTTCATGTTTCCCATTGCATACAGGCGTAATTCACGGAAGAATGCGCACGACGTTTTTTAAACACAGTGGATTGATATGAAGGTACTGGTTACCGGAGCCACCAGCGGCTTGGGCCGAAACGCGGTTGAGTTTTTATGCAGCAAAGGCGTCAGCGTCAGAGCCACCGGTCGCAACGAAGCGATGGGCAAGCTGCTGGAGAAAATGGGCGCAGAATTTGTGCATGCGGATTTGACCGAGCTGGTTTCTTCGCAGGCAAAAGTGATGCTGGCCGGCATTGACACGCTGTGGCACTGCTCCAGTTTCACCTCTCCATGGGGAACTCAGGAAGCTTTTGATCTGGCCAACGTTCGTGCTACCCGCCGTCTGGGCGAGTGGGCCGTAGCCTGGGGCGTACGTAACTTTATTCATATCTCCTCTCCGTCGCTGTATTTTGATTATCACCATCATCGCGATATCAAAGAAGACTTCCGTCCCCATCGCTTCGCCAACGAATTCGCCCGCAGCAAAGCGGCTGGTGAAGAGGTGATTGCGCTGCTCGCCCAGGCTAACCCGCAGACTCGCTTTACTGTCTTGCGCCCACAAAGCTTGTTCGGACCTCACGATAAAGTCTTTATTCCCCGCCTCGCCCATATGATGTACCACTACGGCAGCATCCTGTTGCCGCATGGCGGGAGTGCGCTGGTGGATATGACCTATTACGAGAACGCAGTTCACGCGATGTGGCTGGCGAGTCAGGAAGCCTGCGATAAGCTGCCGTCGGGTCGCGCGTACAATATAACCAACGGTGAACATCGCACCCTGCGCAGTATTGTGCAGAAACTTATCGACGAGCTGAATATTGATTGCCGTATCCGTTCCGTGCCCTACCCGATGCTGGACATGATTGCCCGCAGCATGGAACGCTTAGGCAATAAATCGGCGAAAGAGCCAAAGCTTACGCATTACGGCGTTTCGAAGCTGAATTTTGACTTTACGCTGGATACCAGCCGCGCCCAGGAAGAGTTAGGTTATCAGCCAGTTGTGACGCTGGATGAAGGGATTGAGCGTACCGCGGCCTGGCTGCGCGACCACGGTAAGCTGCCGCGTTAGGCTGATAGCCTTTGCAGGGTGGCGGCACAAGCGCCACAAAATCCTGCCAAATTAACCGTAGGCCTGATAAGCGAAGCGCCATCAGGCATTGGTGTCTGCGTTAACCCTGCCCGTATTTCTCCAGTAACGCTTCAGCAATCGCCTGCGTTTCAGCGTCCGCCACGCCATTCCACAACGTCGGGCGGAAGTGCATCTGGAACGCCATAATCACCCGCTGCTGTTCACGCGGCGTCATCTCAGGTTTTACCTCATAACCATAGCGTGACAGCAGATCGAGCAATGACGCGGTTTCTACCGGCGTATGGGGCGCTCGTCCAGCGAGATAAAATGCCACACGCTGAGCATCCGGCCATGCGCCAATGCCCTGAGCGGCCAGTGCTTGCCACGGAAACAGCGGACCGGGATCGTCCTTACGCTGCGGCGCAATGTCTGCATGAGCCACCACGTTTTGCGGTTTTATGTCGTAGCGGGCGATGATATCTTTCGCCAATGGGATTAACGCCTGAATCTGCGCGGGCTCAAACGGCGCAAAATACTTGCTGCCCGCTGATTTTTGCCAGCCGCGGTTTTCCAGCTCAATACCAATTGAGGTATCGTTAATACGCGTAGCGCCGCGCCAGAAGCTAATCCCCGCATGCCAGGCCAGATCTTTTTCCGGCACCAGTTGCCAGATACGCGGTTTACCATGGTAAAGCGGCGGCACTGCGGGGATCAAATAGTGTGAACTGACGTTTTTATCGGTCAGCGTAGCCAGGGAAGAGTCAAAATCATCGGCCGTGTAATGGATAACCAGTACTTTAATGCGCGGATAAGCAGCCTGGGCCTGACGGCGGGTATCTAACTGATACCCGTCTTTGTCGACAATCCCTTTTTCGCCAGCACATCCCACCAGCAACAGCGTAAATGCCAGCAGACACAACAGACGTTTCATCGGCGAGTTTTCACCGCGGTACCGCTGACGCTCACCATCAGCATGCTACCGTCTTTGCCTACGGTTTCGTAATCGATATCGATACCGACCACCGCATCAGCACCCAGCGCTTTCGCCTGTTCGCCCAGCTCCTGAAAAGCAATTTCACGCGCTTTACGCAATTCTTTTTCATACGCGCCGGAGCGTCCGCCGACAATATCACGAATACCGGCAAAAAAATCGCGGAAAATATTCGCGCCTAAAATGGCTTCACCGGTAACAACACCGCAGTACTCCACGATGCTCTGTCCTTCCAGCGTAGGGGTTGTCGAAAACTGCATGATTAATCTCCTTTTTGCGCCAAGAGCACAATCTCAAAAGCATTATAAAACCAATATACTATGACACTCAAAGGAAAGCCCGCCAAATAAAACTGCTATCGTTGTTGATGTGTAGCGGTTTCAGGTGGTGCGTTTTTTATTTTTATTTGACTGGCATGCCGCCAGAAATAAAAAAGCCCCCAGATGCTTGGGGGCCTGAAGTTATTATTTTCTAAAATCTAATGGCGCCTGGCCGGACTGAATGTACATTGCTACGTTATCAAATGTAATCATTTTTGATTTACAAAAAATACATTTTGCCCCGAACGGATTTCCCTCAGTAACATCAAAGGTTGATGTTCTGTATTGGGAACCATGGCAACATGGACAGCGAAAGTGAATATGATTAGTAATAATAGTTACCTCAAAGCGCCACAACATTAATTGCGGATGGACCTTTAGGTCCCTGCTCCACACCGAATTCGACTTTCTGGTTTTCATTCAGCGTCTTAAACTCATTACTTTGAATCGCTGAGAAATGGACAAAGACATCTTTGCTGCCATCTTCAGGCGTAATGAAGCCAAAACCTTTTTCAGGATTGAACCATTTAACTAAACCAGTCATTTTAGTAGACATATATTTATTCCTTAATTTGAGCCTTTCGGCAAGCTTGGTTTTTATGACAGAAACTTCGTAGTGCTTAATGAAGAGACTCAAAGAGGGGATAAACGGATTACACCTGAAAATGAGAACTGCTTGAGTAAACTACTTTGTATATCGTCTGTTATTCAAACCGACCGGATCATTAACGCACGGGCACCGAGATTAAGCAACTCTTATTTTAGCCATCCGGAGTCCCTTATAGCCAACAACACGGCATGAGTTTTGTTTAGCCAGGCGTAAAGCGCGGCAAATGGAACATGCAAATGCTCAGATGGTCTATACAGTATAAGAAGCATGAATGGCCGCCAACGCCCCGTTGCAGGTTGATATACTAAAGCTGAAGCTGGCAACGAGCGCCACCAACATGCTTCAGGTGGGGTGTCCGCGAATTTGCTTTAGCAAAAACAATGTGTTAATCGATCATACAATCTTTAGTGAGACCGAATTGTTCATCATAGAACACAATTAGTAGGAAGCTTATAAGGAAATCATTATGCGCTATTCGAAACTCTCTCTGCTGGTTCCATGTGCACTACTTCTCAGCGCCTGTACGACCGTGACGCCGGTCTATAAAGATAACGGCACGCGTAGTGGTTCATGCATAGAAGGTGGGCCAGACAGCGTGGCTCAACAATTCTATGATTACCGTATTCAGCATCGAAACAATGATATTACCGCCCTTCGTCCGTACCTGAGCGACAATCTGGCTAAACTGCTGACCGATGCCAGCCGTGATAATGCACACCGCGATCTGTTTAACAGCGATCCGTTCTCCAGTCGCGCTACGTTACCAGACAGCGCCAGTGTCGCCAGCGCATCGACTATTCCGAATAGTGATGCACGCAACATTCCACTGCGCGTAGAGCTGAAACAGGGTGACCAAAGCTGGCGTGATGAAGTGCTGATGATCCGTGAAGGTCAGTGCTGGGTCGTTGATGATGTACGCTATCTGGGCGGCAGCGTACACGCGCCAGCCGGGACGCTGCGCCAGTCAGTCGAAAACCGCTAACCGCCCCATTCACCCGCTTAAATCATAACCCCCATAAATTGTCTGGCATTCTGCATAGAATGCCGACATTTATTCTTGCCCACTGGTGGCCCCGCTATTTTGTGCTATGTTTAGAGAAGAATGCGGTTTGCATTTAACTTTTAACGCATAAATATTGCATAACTATTCTGTCAAAGGTAGTATCTGCGGCTTCAATAGCTATCAGACTGCCAGTATCGAGTGTCAATGAGTATTCAATTAAACGGCATTAACTGCTTCTACGGCGCACATCAGGCGCTGTTCGATATCACGCTGGATTGCCCTCAGGGTGAAACACTGGTGTTACTTGGCCCAAGTGGAGCCGGGAAAAGCTCGCTGCTGCGCGTACTCAACCTGCTTGAGATGCCGCGCTCGGGCACGCTCTCTATTGCAGGCAACCGTTTCGACTTCACGAAGACCCCGTCAGATAAAGCCATTCGGGATCTGCGTCAGAACGTAGGCATGGTCTTTCAACAATATAATCTCTGGCCGCATCTCACGGTTGTGCAGAACCTGATTGAAGCACCCTGCCGCGTACTGGGTCTGACAAAAGAGCAAGCGATGGCGCGCGCCGAGAAACTGCTGGAACGTCTGCGCCTCAAGCCTTACAGCGATCGTTACCCATTACATCTTTCCGGTGGCCAGCAACAGCGTGTAGCCATTGCCCGCGCGTTGATGATGGAGCCGCAGGTGCTGCTGTTTGATGAACCGACCGCCGCGCTTGACCCGGAAATTACCGCCCAAATCGTCAGTATCATTCGCGAACTGGCGGAAACCAACATTACTCAGGTGATCGTCACCCACGAAGTGGAAGTTGCACGTAAAACGGCCAGTCGTGTGGTGTATATGGAAAACGGTCATATCGTCGAGTTTGGGGATGCGAGCTGCTTTGCCAACCCGCAAACCGAAGCGTTTAAAAACTATCTTTCTCACTAAGATTCGGGACAATACAATGAAAAAAGTTCTGATTGCCGCGCTAATCGCAGGTTTTAGTCTTTCCGCTACCGCAGCCCAAACCATTCGTTTCGCCACCGAAGCGTCTTATCCTCCGTTTGAATCTATCGATGCGAATAACAAGATCGTAGGTTTTGACGTTGATCTGGCAAACGCGCTGTGTAAAGAGATTGACGCTACTTGTACCTTCACCAATCAGGCCTTCGACAGCCTGATTCCGAGCCTGAAGTTCCGTCGTTTTGACGCGGTAATGGCCGGTATGGACATCACCCCTGAGCGTGAAAAACAGGTGCTGTTCACCACCCCTTACTACGACAACTCTGCGCTGTTTGTGGGCCAGCAGGGTAAATACACCAGCATTGACCAGCTGAAAGGTAAAAAAGTCGGCGTTCAAAACGGTACCACGCACCAGAAATTCATCATGGATAAACATCCGGAAGTGACCACTGTGCCGTATGACAGCTACCAGAATGCCAAACTCGATCTGCAAAATGGTCGTATTGACGGCGTCTTTGGTGATACCGCAGTAGTAACCGAGTGGCTGAAAGACAATCCTAAGCTTGCCGCGGTTGGTGACAAAGTGACGGATAAAGATTACTTCGGTACCGGTCTGGGCATTGCTGTGCGCCAGGGCAATACCGAGCTGCAGCAGAAATTTAACGCTGCGCTGGAAAAAGTGAAGAAAGATGGGACTTACGAGACCATCTACAACAAATGGTTCCAGAAGTAATATTTGATGAATGAATTTTTTCCTTTAGCAAGCGCCGCCGGGATGACCGTCGGCCTTGCCGTTTGTGCGCTGATCATTGGCCTTGCGCTCGCCATGTTTTTTGCCGTCTGGGAGTCAGTAAAATGGCGCCCGGTGGCATGGGCGGGCTCGGCCCTGGTCACCATCCTGCGCGGTCTGCCAGAAATTCTGGTGGTTCTGTTTATCTATTTCGGCTCCTCACAGCTGCTGCTGACGCTGGCCGATGGCTTTACGATCAATCTCGGGTTTGTACAAATCCCGGTTCAGATGCAGATCGAAAACTTCGACGTCAGCCCGTTCCTGTGCGGTGTCATTGCACTGTCATTACTGTACGCCGCTTACGCATCACAAACGCTGCGTGGCGCGCTGAAGGCCGTGCCACTCGGACAATGGGAATCAGGTCAGGCGTTGGGTTTGTCTAAAGCCGCGATCTTCTTTCGTCTGGTGATGCCGCAAATGTGGCGTCATGCCTTACCGGGACTGGGTAACCAGTGGCTGGTATTGCTGAAAGATACCGCGCTGGTCAGCCTTATCAGCGTGAACGATCTGATGCTGCAAACGAAGAGTATTGCCACCCGTACCCAGGAGCCGTTTACCTGGTACATTGTGGCGGCCGCTATTTACCTGGTGATTACGCTGGTGAGTCAGTACATTCTCAAACGCATTGACCTGCGCGCGACACGTTTTGAGCGGAGACCAGGCTGATGCTTGAGTATTTACCTGAATTGTTGAAAGGGCTGCATACCAGCCTGACGCTGACGGTCGCCTCCATCGTGGTTGCTCTGGTGTTGGCGCTAATCTTCACCGTCATCCTTACGCTGAAAACGCCGGTGCTGGTGTGGCTGGTTCGCGCTTATATCACGCTGTTTACCGGTACACCGCTGCTGGTGCAAATCTTCCTGATCTACTACGGACCAGGACAGTTTCCGGCATTGCAAGAATATCCGGTACTGTGGCATCTGCTCTCTGAACCCTGGTTATGCGCCTTAATTGCGCTGTCGTTAAACAGTGCGGCCTACACTACGCAACTGTTTTACGGCGCTATCCGTGCAATCCCGGAAGGCCAGTGGCAGTCCTGCGGAGCGTTAGGGATGAGCAAAAAGGATACGCTGGCGATTCTGTTGCCGTACGCCTTTAAACGCGCCCTCTCCTCGTATTCCAACGAAGTGGTGCTGGTATTTAAAAGTACCTCACTGGCTTACACTATCACGCTGATGGAAGTCATGGGTTATAGCCAGCTGCTGTACGGTCGTACTTATGACGTTATGGTCTTCGGTGCGGCAGGTGTGATTTATCTGATCGTCAACGGTTTGCTGACGCTGATGATGCGCTTAATCGAACGTAAAGCGCTGGCGTTTGAACACCGGAATTAAGCATATGCCTGATGGCGCTACGCTTATCAGGCCTACGGTTCATGCACCTTTTGTAGGCCGGATAAGGTGCTAGCACCGCCATCCGGCAAATATGCATAAAGCAAAATAATGAAGACGGACAACAACCTAAATTGTCCGTCTTTTTTTATACTATAAAAAATATTTAATCATTTTTATTGCATACAAATTCATAAAATGGCATTGTTACTCCACGCCGCAGACACGGTAATAATCATAAGATTGACAGACGGGAGTTCCACCATGAAAAAGTTAGTACTGGCCGCATTACTTGCTACTTTCGCCGCTGGCGCCTCAGCTGCTGATAAAATTAGTTTCGGTGTATCAGCCACGTATCCGCCATTTGAATCACTGGACGCGAGCAATAAAATTGTCGGTTTTGACATCGACCTGGCAACGGCGCTGTGCAAACAAATGCAGGCAGAATGTACTTTCACCAATCACGCTTTCGACAGCCTGATCCCCGCGCTGAAATTCAAGAAATATGATGCGGTAATTTCCGGAATGGATATCACACCTGAGCGTAGCAAGCAGGTTGCATTTACTCAGCCTTACTATGCCAACTCCGCACTGGTGATTGCGAAAAAAGACACCTATAAAACCTTTGCCGACCTGAAAGGTAAGCGCATCGGTATGGAAAACGGCACCACCCATCAGAAATACCTGCAGGACAAACATCCTGAAGTGAAAACCGTGGCCTACGATAGCTATCAGAATGCGATTATCGACCTGAAAAATGGCCGTATTGATGGCGTATTTGGCGATACCGCTGTGGTTAACGAATGGCTGAAAACCAACCCGCAGTTAGGTGTAGCCACTGACAAAGTAACCGATCCGCAATACTTCGGTACTGGCCTTGGCATTGCGGTTCGCCCGGATAACAAAGCCCTGCTGGAAAAACTGAACAGCGCGCTGGCGGCAATCAAAGCTGACGGCACGTACCAGAAAATCAGCGATCAGTGGTTCCCGCAGTAACGTCTGCCCAATCTGAAAAGCCGCGCTCTGCGGCTTTTTTTATCTCTTCGCCTGCGCTTTCAGTCAGTTCTTACGCCATAAACGCTTTCCTGGCATACACTTGTTAAAACGAAAAAAGTGAGGCAAACGGATGATAGCGTTCCCTGCCAGTTTACTGATCCTCAATGGAAAAAGTGCTGATAATCTCCCCCTGCGTGATGCCATTGCGAAGCTTCGCGATGAAGGCGTGGAAATCCATGTTCGCGTGACCTGGGAAAAAGGCGATGCCCAACGCTACGTTGATGAAGCTCGTCAGCTAGGCGTTGCTACGGTGATAGCCGGCGGCGGTGACGGCACCATCAACGAAGTTTCGACAGCGCTGATTCAGTCGCAGGGTGGCAATATTCCAGCGCTGGGTATTTTACCGTTGGGAACGGCGAATGACTTTGCCACCAGCGTTGGTATACCCGATGACCTTGATAAGGCGTTAAAGCTGGCTATCGCTGCAAATGCGACTGCAATCGATATGGTGCAGGTCAACGATAAAACGTGTTTTATCAACATGGCGACCGGCGGGTTTGGCACTCGCATCACCACCGAAACGCCGGAAAAACTCAAGGCCGCGCTGGGCGGTGTATCGTATTTTATTCACGGATTAATGCGCATGGATACGCTCAAGCCCGACATCTGTGACATTCGTGGAGAAGATTTTCACTGGCAGGGTAAAGCGTTAGTGATTGGTATCGGTAACGGTCGCCAGGCCGGTGGAGGGCAACAGCTTTGCCCGACGGCGCTGATCAACGACGGTCTGCTGCAACTGCGCATCTTTACCGGCGAAGAACTATTGCCAGGACTGCTTTCGGCGTTAACGCAATCCGAAGACAACCCTAACATTATTGACGGCGCATCGTCGTGGTTTGATATCCGCGCCCCACACGAAATTACCTTTAATCTCGATGGTGAACCACTCAGCGGACAAGAGTTTCATATTGAAATCCTGCCCGCTGCGCTACGTTGCAGACTGCCGCCGGGTTGTCCGCTATTGCGCTAACCCAACGACAATCCGAGGGATCAGGCAATAGTGACTTTGCTGTCCAGATAAACGTCCTGTACGGCGTTAATCAACTTAACGCCGTCGGCCATGGTTTTCTTGAACGCTTTACGCCCCAGAATCAGCCCCATACCACCCGCACGTTTGTTAATAACCGCCGTACGCACTGCATCGCTCAGGTCGGTGTCGCCGCCGGCCGCCCCGCCAGAGTTAATTAACCCGGCACGCCCCATATAACAGTTCGCCAGTTGGTAACGCACCAGGTCAATTGGATTCTCGCTGGTCAACTTGGTATAGACGCGATCGTCGGTATAGCCAAAATTAACCGCTTTATACCCGCCGTTATTTTCCGCCATTTTCTGCTTAACGATATCCGCTCCGATAGTGGCAGCCAGATGGTTAGCCTGCCCGGTAAGATCGGCGGAAACATGGTAATCCACGCCATCTTTTTTAAACGCGGAGTTACGCAGATACGCCCACAGCACGGTAACCATACCCAACTCATGGGCGCGCTCAAACGCTGCTGAAATCTCTTCAATCTGGCGGCGAGATTCCTCAGAACCGAAATAGATGGTTGCCCCTACCGCAACCGCACCCATATTGAACGCCTGCTCTACGCTGGCATACAGCGTCTGGTCAAAGGTATTCGGATAGCTGAGCGTTTCGTTGTGGTTAATTTTAACGAGGAACGGGATACGGTGCGCGTAGCGGCGGGAGACAGAAGCCAGCACACCGTAAGTCGATGCCACGCAGTTGCACCCTGCTTCGATAGCCAACTCCACAATATTCTTCGGATCAAAGTACAGCGGGTTAGCGGCAAACGAAGCCCCAGCAGAATGCTCTACACCCTGATCCACCGGTAGGATCGACAGATACCCTGTCCCGGCAAGTCGCCCCGTGTTATACAGCGTCTGCATATTACGCAGCACGGCAGGCGGCCGGTTGTTATCCACCATCACGCGATCGACGTAATCATGTCCAGGCAGGTAAAGTTGGTCAGAAGGAATGGTCATACAACGATGCTGTAAAAGGCTGTCGGCATCTTTGCCAAGCAACTGCGCAATATCAGTCATAGCTATGCTCCCGTAAGTTCCGGTTTAAAACCGGAATATGGATTGTCCTGACCCGCCTTTTTGCGGGCAGCATTAAGCCTGGTACCGACTGCGCTTTTTTTCCATCTTTAGCGCACTTTTCAGCAACTTCTGCTGGCTCGATTCAGGAAAAAATAATGTTAAGACGGTCAAAGTTTAATCTCAAAGGTATTTTAAAGGTATTATTGAATGATACTATCAGCGCGTACCTTACCTGTCATGAAGGATTTAAAGATGAAAACTACAGTTAAGCTGTCGTTCATGATGTTTGTAGAGTGGTTTATCTGGGGCGCCTGGTTTGTACCACTGTGGCTGTGGCTAAGTAAAAGTGGCTTTAGTGCCGGAGAGATCGGCTGGTCCTACGCCTGCACCGCCATTGCGGCGATCCTGTCGCCCATTCTGGTCGGTTCAATCACTGACCGCTTTTTCTCCGCGCAAAAAGTGCTGGCGGTGTTGATGTTCGTCGGCGCTATTCTGATGTACTTCGCCGCCCAGCAAACCACCTTTAGCGGATTCTTCCCTCTGTTACTGGCCTATTCGTTGACCTATATGCCGACGATTGCACTGACCAACAGTATTGCTTTTGCCAACGTACCGGATGTTGAACGTGATTTCCCGCGCATCCGCGTGATGGGGACCATTGGCTGGATTGCCTCCGGTTTGGCCTGCGGTTTCTTACCGCAAATGCTTGGCTATAACGACATCTCACCCACCAATATTCCCCTGCTTATCACTGCCGGAAGCTCCGCATTATTAGGCGTTTTTGCCTTCTTTTTACCGGATACGCCGCCAAAAAGTACCGGCAAAATGGATTTCAAAGTTATGCTGGGTCTGGATGCGCTGATCCTGCTGCGCGATAAGAACTTCCTCGTCTTCTTCTTTTGCTCTTTCCTGTTTGCGATGCCACTGGCGTTCTATTACATCTTCGCCAACGGCTATCTGACAGAAGTCGGAATGAAAAACGCCACCGGCTGGATGACACTGGGCCAATTCTCTGAAATCTTCTTTATGCTGGCGCTACCGTTTTTCACCAAACGCTTTGGCATTAAAAAGGTATTGTTGCTTGGTCTTATTACTGCGGCGATCCGCTACGGATTTTTCGTTTACGGCGGTGCGGAAGAATATTTCACTTACGCCCTGCTGTTTCTCGGCATTCTGCTGCACGGCGTCAGTTACGACTTCTATTACGTCACGGCTTACATCTATGTCGATAAAAAAGCGCCGGTCCACATGCGCACCGCAGCGCAAGGGCTTATCACCCTCTGCTGTCAGGGGTTCGGCAGCCTGCTCGGTTATCGTCTGGGCGGCGTGATGATGGAAAAAATGTTTGCTTATCAGGAACCGGTTAATGGTCTCACCTTTAACTGGGCTGGCATGTGGGGATTTGGCGCGGTCATGATTGCCGTCATTGCCGTGATGTTTATGATTTTCTTTCGCGAATCAGACAAAGAAATCACCGCCATTAAGGTGGACGATCGCGATGTAGCGTTGAAACAAGGGGAAGTAAAATGAAAGCAGAACGTATTCTCGGTGCTCTTTATGGGCAGGCGTTAGGGGATGCGATGGGTATGCCGTCGGAACTGTGGCCAAGAACCCGGGTTAAAGCACACTTCGGTTGGATCGACCGTTTTTTGCCCGGCCCTGCGGAAAATAATGCCGCCTGCTATTTTAACCAGGCGGAGTTCACTGATGACACGTCCATGGCACTGTGTCTGGCAGATGCCCTGCTTGAGTGCGACGGCGAAATTGTGCCAGACGTTATTGGTCGCAATATTCTGGCCTGGGCCGAGCAGTTTGATGCTTTTAATAAAAACGTGCTCGGCCCGACCTCGAAAATTGCGTTGAAAGCTATTCGTGACGGTAAACCGGTCGCCGAACTGGAAAACAACGGCGTGACCAATGGCGCGGCAATGCGCGTTTCCCCGCTGGGATGCCTGCTGCCCGCCCGCGATCTTGATGCCTTTATCGATGATGTGGCACTGGCCTCCAGCCCAACGCATAAATCGGATCTGGCTATCGCGGGAGCCGTTGTCGTCGCGTGGGCGGTATCGCGCGCCATCGACGGAGGAAAATGGTCAGAGATTGTCGACGCGCTACCTGCCGTTGCCCTGCATGCGCAGCAAAAACGAATCACCACCTTTAGCGCATCGCTTTGTGCACGCCTTGAACTGGCGTTGAAAATCGTCCGTAACGCCGATGGCGTCGAGTCCGCCAGCGAGCAGTTGTATCAGGTTGTGGGGGCAGGAACCAGCACCATTGAGTCCGTGCCTTGCGCTATCGCCATGGTTGAGCTGGCACAGACCGATCCTAACCGCTGCGCCATTTTGTGCGCTAACCTCGGCGGCGATACCGACACCATCGGGGCGATGGCAACTGCCATTTGTGGTGCATTACACGGCGTGAGCGCGATCAACCCAGCATTGAAGCAGGAGTTGGATGCGGTGAATCAGCTGGACTTTACCCACTACGCCAACGGGTTAATGCGACTGCGCGAGCAGCGGGAGGCGCTATGAGCAACACGCATCTGCAACAACTTCTCTCGCAGTTACGTACACAGCGGCCAGTAACGGTGGTGGGTGCGGCGGTGATTGATGTCATTGCCGATGCGTATGCCCTCCCCTGGCGCGGCTGTGACATCGAGCTCAAGCAGCAAGGTGTTAACGTTGGCGGCTGCGCACTCAATATCGCCGTCACGCTTAAGCGTTTAGGTATCGATGCCTGCAATGCTCTACCACTGGGTCAGGGAGTGTGGGCCGACATTATCCGCAACCGGATGGCAAAAGAGGGACTGCACAGCCGGATCGACAATGCCGAAGGCGATAACGGCTGGTGTCTGGCGCTGGTGGAGCCGGATGGCGAGCGTACCTTTATGTCTTTTAGCGGCGTTGAGAATCAGTGGAATGCCGCCTGGCTGGCACAGCTGGATATCCCGCGTCATAGCCTGGTGTATCTTTCGGGTTATCAGCTAGCGTCCCCGTGCGGTGAATTGCTGGTGCAGTGGCTGGAAGGTCTGGAAGAGGTGACACCATTTATCGATTTTGGCCCGCGCATCGGCGACATTCCCGAGCCCTTACTGGCAAGAATTATGGCCTGTCGTCCGCTGGTGTCACTTAATCGTCAGGAGGCGGAAATTGCTGCCGAGCGGTTTGCATTAAGTCAGGATGTGGAAGGTTTTGGCGCAGAATGGGTGCAGCGTTTCACCGCGCCGGTGGTCGTGCGTCACGATAAAGACGGCGCATGGTATTTCAGCGCACAGACATCCGGCTGCGTACCGGCATTTGCAACGGCGGTCGTTGATACTATCGGCGCAGGTGACAGCCACGCTGGCGGCATGCTGGCTGGGCTGGCGTCTGGCTGGACGCTGGCCGACTCAGTGCTGTTAGGTAACGCGGTGGCGTCTTGGGTAGTTGGGCATCGCGGTGGCGATTGCGCCCCGTCACGCGAGGAGCTACTCCTCGCACACAAAAACGTATAGATCGCTACGACAGTAACTGATGCTGTATTCAATAGGCCGTTGCTGCTGGTCAAGCGCTACCTGCTTGATCACCAGTACCGGCACTTTGCTATCCATTTGAATGTGCGCCTGGAACTCTGCGTCAGGCATTCTAGCGCTAACACGTGAGCGCGTGCGCTGCGGGAAAATATGCTGGCTACGAAAATAGTCATACAGCGAAACACCGATGGCATCCACGTCATGAATTAGATGTGCGGGTACCCAGGACTCTTCAATAGAGACTGCGTCTTCGTCAACGTAACGAATGCGTTTGAGCAAGAAGACATCACTCCCTGCGACAACAGCCAACTGCTGTGCCACCTCTTCCGGGCAAGGCACAATTCTTTTGTTAACCCACAACGTATCCGGTTTTTTACCGCGCAACACCACCTGCTGAGAAAAACCGCGCGCTTCTTTAAGCGAATACTCGAAGATATTGTTAATTTGCGTTCCGTAACCGCGGGCACGTGTTACTACACCTTCTTCTTCCAGAGCCTGCATCGCCTTGCGTACCGTAATCCGAGAAACGCCGGTCAACTGGCTGAGGTCGCGCTCGCCGGGCAGGATATTGCCGTGCTCCAGGATCCCACTGCGCACAGCATTCTTCACCGTCTGCGCAAATTTCATATACAGCGGCGTGTTATCCGCCGCTGAAATACGTTCATTCAGTTGTGCGATAAGCTGGGTATGCGCTTGTTCCATTTATCTTTTTCCTGGCCGCCGTTTCTGCAGCCAGTATACCCATTACCACCACGCGTGGAAATGATGCACCGGACCGATTCCTTCGCCAACTTCCAGCGTGTCGGCCTGTGCCAGCGCCGCTGAAAGCCACAGTTTGGCTTCCTGTACGGTATCGGCCCAGTTGTTATGGCGCGGACGCAGGGCTGCCAACGCCGCCGATAGCGTACAACCGGTGCCATGGGTATTTTTGGTCATCACCCTTGGTGCGGTAAAACGCTGCTCACCATCGCGCGTAAAGAGCCAGTCGGGGCTTTGTGCATCATCCAGATGACCGCCCTTCATCAACACTGCCTCGCAGCCCAGCGCCCGTAGCGCCCTTCCCTGCTCTAACATCTCCTGCTCAGTCTGCGCATGCGATGCCCCGAGCAGTGCAGCAGCTTCGGGTAAATTAGGGGTGATAATTGAAACCTGCGGCAGCAAACGGGTACGCAACGTTTCTACCGCCGAGGGCGACAGCAACGGATCGCCGCTTTTCGCCAACATCACCGTGTCCAGCACCACATTTTGTACCCGATGGCGACGTAAACGTTCGGCGACAGCTTCGACAATGTCCGTCTCCGCCAACATACCGATTTTAGTCGTATCAATACGCACATCATTGAACACAGAGTCCAACTGCGCGGCGACAAAATCAGGTTCAATGCGATACACCGACTGCACCCCACGCGTATTTTGCGCCACCAACGCCGTGATAACGGAACAGCCGTAAGCGCCCAGCGCCGAGAAGGTTTTTAAATCAGCCTGAATACCCGCGCCACCGCTTGGGTCGGTTCCGGCGATCGTTAATGCGTTAATCCGTTTCATGCTTGCTCCTGGGCGTTCAGATTATAGAGGGCGTCGAGAAATGCCGGGACAAAGCTGCCCGGTCCGTTTGATTGTTGTGTGGCTATTTGCCCGGCCTGTTTCATCCAGCTACAGGCGGAGGCGACGTTATCAAGTCGGTCACCACGTAAAGCGCAACTGGCCGCAACAACCGCTGATAGCGCGCATCCGGTGCCCACCACGCGAGTCATCAACGGGTCACCACCGTCCACGCAAACGGTACGCTGACCATCGGTGACGTAATCCACTTCGCCGGTAACCACGACAATGGTCCCAATCTGACGAGCCAGCGCCTGCGCTGCCGGAAGCGCAGCGACAGCCGTATCGGTTGTATCCACGCCGCGTCCCCCACCGTTCATGCCGGCCAGAGCAAGTATTTCCGAAGCGTTGCCACGAATAGCCGCAGGCTGTAGTGACAATAATTCCAGGCAGAAGCGGCGGCGAAACTCAAGCGCGCCTACGGCAACGGGATCGAGCGTCCACGGGGTTTTAGCATAATGAGCCTGCTCAACTGCGGCACGCATCGCCGTGGCCCGTTCCCGAGTTAAGGTGCCGACATTAACCAGCAATGCACTGGCAATAGCGGCGAATTGGCTGGCTTCTTCAGGCTCGATCACCATCGCAGGCGATGCGCCCAGCGCCAGTAAGGTATTGGCAGTAAAGCTTTGCACGACCTCATTGGTCATACAGTGTGTGAGCGGGGATAAGGTTCTAAATTGGTGCAAAGTGTGAGCCGCGAGCGCGCGGCTGTGCAGGTCAGGCTGCATGGTTCAGCTCCTGCCCGCGCGAAGAAGGGACACGAGCAGTGTCAGACTTCCCTACGCTGGCATTATCCAGATCAGGTGGTACGGGTATTTCTCAGCCTTTACCAGAAGGGCACCCCGAGTCGTTGAAACACAAACGTAATACGCTGGTTTCAGTAACAGGATACTGCCTGTGCTTAACGATGTAAATTGGCGCACTCCCCACTCCCGCAGTGAAACTACTGGTCAAGGTTGCTGCAATTCTGTACTTTCATTTACACTTTTTACGAAATGACTGGAGTGATCACAAAATAGTGCTTGTCAGACATCCGGTATGCCAGGAATGATACATGACTGATTTTGATGACCCGAAGAGGTAGAGAGGATGGGTATGAAGAATAAAATGTTGCTGGGTGCACTTCTGCTTGCAAGCAGCGTCGTCTGGGCCGCACCAACTGCAACAGCTGCCCCCACCGGTATCGATAAGTATGAACTGAGCAGCTTTATTGCTGACTTCACCCATTTCAAACCCGGTGACAAGGTTCCACCACTGTATCTCACCGAAGAATACACCATTAAACAGTGGAATCTGCGCAACCTGCCCGCACCGACAGCAGGTACCCACTGGACCTACATGGGCGGCGCATATGTGCTGGTCAATGATGCCGATGCTAAGATCATTAAAGCCTACGACGGCGAGATTTTTTATCATCGATAATAAAATAAAAACACGTACTTTCAGCAAGAAAGTACGTGAAATACTGCAAATCAATTAGTCATAAGATACTGCAAATATGACTTTACTTTGTACCTCACCTGGTCGTAAAGATTCTCCTGTCACGCGAACATATTTCGCAGTGATAGGGAAAATGTACTGATTATTGATTGTTTCCAATTTAGCTATTCTGTTCATCAGAGTATCCCCCAGTTTTAGGGGAGTAGTCGCGGTGCCGTTATATATCTGGAACCCCACCCCTTTTGCGCCATTCGTTATCGTATTATTTAGTATTTTCCCGCTTTCATCCCAGTCACCGCGAACCACCTTAAAACTCACGGGATTGGTAGTGACATTGTAAACACTGTTGCAATTTAGTACCAAATTTGTAGACCCTGATTTAGTATTGTTTGCGCTTAACATTTCGTTTAACGTCGTATCCGGCATTTTGATTTCATATGTCGGCTGAGAGAAACGACAGGTTGTTGGTTTGTGTATGACTGTAAACGTCAAATGTTGTGAGTAAGCATTACCACTATTCAATAATCCTAATGCCGAGCAAAACCACCATGCTATAATATTCGAATTACAGGAATTATCAGATAAAAAATTGACTGCGGGCTGAGATAATCCAAACGAGTTCCCATACACTATTTCACCACTATCTGAACTATATGTGGTTGGTGCCACATATGATGCCTCAATAGACATTTTTTTATTATTAATAACATCATTTACCGTGTAATTTTTAGGTGAAAATAAAGACCCATTTGTATCTACTGGAAAACCTGTACCTGTAAGCGTCAATTTAATAAAAATGCTCTTACCAGCAGCGGAGTCCTTCATTTCAACAATATAATCCTTCAAATTTGTTGCATAATACATTTTATCGCCTGTCGAGTTACAGTCGAATGTCCCTTGGAGATTAGGATTGAAACTCACTGTTGTTGAACCCGTGGTCAAATCCAATGTAATTGACTGTGTCGCGCTCGGACTTCCTTTGGGGGTACATTTAGCCTGCCCCAAAAAAGGGAACAACAGTAAAATTAAAAACCAATACTTCTTCATAAACGGATCCCTTATCGGCAAATATAAACTTTATTCTCATCAATTGCCTTATCGAAGGTAATCGTACAGAATTGTCCCTGTTGTTTATTAACTGCGACGCGTACCGAGGTAGGAATATCGTTAGTACGAATAAATAACCGGCTACCCTGCCCCACCAGGCCAACATTATTACCAATATCATCTTCCACTTCATAACCGAACGATAACGGAGAGCCGTCCGGACGCTCAGCAATGAAGAACCAGGGTTTACGCCTATCGGTTTCAAACTCCGTCATCACAACCGCGCCGCGATAAGGCACTGCGCCTTTGCGATTGCCAAGCAAGGCGACATCGCTATTACTGTCGGAAAGATCCAGCACCAGCATATTCTCACGATACGGCGTCAAACTGTCGTAAACCGCGTAACCTTTGCTGTTGGTTGTTAAATAACGATGCCCCTGCACAGCTGCCCCCTGCAATCCAGGCGCTTTGATAATGGCGAATGTATCTGAAAGCCGAGGAGCTAACGCAACACCATCTGACCATACCACTAAACCCCCCTGAATATTGCCGCTGGCCTGTTGATACTTATTCGATTGGCTGTAACTACCGCCTACAGTCGCAACTGGCGCGCGCCAGACCAGGCTACCACCCGCTGTTGTCTCATTCCCCTGTCGTTGGTGACTGAGATTGGCACCATAGCTGAATTGATTGCGATTACCCGCCACCCCGCTTAAGCTGGTGTTGTTCGATTGATAACCATCGTCATCAAACGTCGTTGAGTTAGAGACAAACAGATCGCGTCGAGGAGTTGAAATACCGTCACCCCACGAGAACGGGATGGAGATATACAGGTTAAAACGTTTATCCTCGTGGTTGTCCTCATCATAGGTCTGGCTGACGGACAAGGTATAGCTGACACGCTGCCAGGCGTTCGAGTAGCTCAGCTGATAATCTTTGCCGGTTCCACTGCGCTGCCAGTAGTCGCGCCACAGGCCGCTGACGGCCAAGGATCCCCAGTTTTCGGGTAATACTTGATTGATATTCAGCGAAAAGCTGTTCTTTCGGCCAAAGTCATTTTGATAGTAGTCTGCAACGTCATAAACATCATTTTCATCGCGGTCATAGTGATTTTTGTTATTCGCCCATACGTAGTCATTAAAGGTACGATAATCCCGCGAGGAGTAACGAAAAGCTGCCAGCGCAAACTGCGTGCCGGTCTGTGCGACATACTTGTTCCACGCAACCTGATAGCTCTGGCCATCAAATACATCGCCATTGTCTTGCTCGCTATGCGATCGCGTGACATCTACCGATACCGCGCCAATGGGTGTATTCCAGCCGGTCCCGAGTACAAACGAGGTATAGTTTTGTGACAGCATTGTACCGCCATAGACCGTTAGCAGATTGTTCAAGCCATACTGATAGCTGCCTTGTAGGAAATCATACTGATTGCCAGCCCCCTCAATATGACTGCGCCCCGCAGCAAAATCATATTTCGATACGCCCGACTGCAGCATATTCGGCACAGATGAATAAGGCACCAGATAATGAGATACCGAACCGTCGGCCTCTTTCACGCTCACATCTAAGTCCGCACCGCCGCCGGCGAGTTGCAGATCATCAATTGCAAATGGGCCTGGAGGAACTTCTTTCTGGTAAATAACAAAGCCGTTTTGTTCGATGGTTACCAGCGCGTTGCTCTGGGCGATCCCACGTACTACAGGGGTAAAGTTCTGTTTTGAGTTCGGTAACATTTGCATATCGCGCCAGATACGCACACCACGAAAACGTACCGCATCAAAGATATCCGACCCGGTGTACATATCCCCGGTACGTAGCGTGCCAAGTATTTGCGGGATACCTCGCTCCATATATAGCGTGTTGCTTTTCCAATTGCCGCTGCCCTCATTGCCTTTCGTGTAGTTAGCATTTGAGTGCAACTGCCACCCTAGCAAGTTCAACCCGCTATTCAGGTTCACATAGCTACTTTTATCATCACCACCGTGTTTATAGCTACTGTAATACTGACTGGCGTAATAAGAGGTATAAAAAGCATTAACCCCGCGATCCCAGGTTTCAGGCGGCATATATCCCGGTTCATATTCAACCACAAATGCCTGAGGCACGCTTAAATTCAGAATAAATTGCCCAATATCATAACCAATACTGCCGCCCTGCACTGCTTCACGTAGCGGCACACAATCTTCTTTTTTATCCGTTTTAATGTTATTGGTACGAATACCAATTTGCTGTAATTGCGCCCAGGATAAACATGTCGCATCAGGGTCTGCTTTGATATTAATATCGTATCGACCACGCCACTGATTGTTAAGATAAACATCCATTTCATATATGCCCGGCATTGGCTTATCACCATCAATTTGATAGCGAGAGATTTTCTCACCGTTCAAACCGCCGATCATAAAGTGGGTATCAAATGTGTCTTCTTCAGCCGATGCGGATGAAGTGACCAACACCGACAGGATTGCCAATGTAATAGAATTTATCTTTGACATGATCAGTCCTTGACTATTTTTCCGTTTTTATTTTTTCACTCAAGTAGTTTCCGTGATCATCAATAAGAGTGACCTTGTAATGATTAACAACAGCAGCAGTGATAACTTTTTATCTGACCACGGAGCAAGTAACACTGTCTCACTATTTATTTTAGAGTTACCTACTAATTCAGGAATAGTTATCCAGTTGGCTGAATTATTTTTAATATTAATACCACCACTGACGTAACTGACGCTTAGGCGAGAGAAGCTATTTTCATCTACACCAGTGATACCTTGTGGACGATATATAAATTTGATGCGATTCTGCATGGCGAATTTAATCATATTCTTTCCTTCTGATTCCGCAGAATTAGGAGGAATATCCAGAACGTTAAGAAAAAAAAGGCTTTCACGATCTTTTGGCAGCGTATTTGCCAATTGCTTAATTTTTAATTGTTGACCGGAACCTCCGCTGACTTTAGCTACAGGAGGGGTCATCACAAATGGCACCTGAATTTTTTCTGGTGGCAGACTGGTATCTCCGTCGTCTATCCAGGATTGAACCAGTGAACTGCGGCTACCTTCATTCATTAACTGCACTGTAATTTCTTTTTTTTGTGCCGGATAAATTACACGCGTGCCGTAAATGTAAACCCCTCCCCAAGCAGGCAATACTGTGCCAGCCAATAATAATGCTAATATTTTTTTCATTATAATTATCCTTACTGCGGGAATAATCGGCGGCAAGAGCCGCCGACAAACAGGATAGTAATCTTAATCTGTAACAACGGTCATCGTCAGCGAAGAGGCCACGTCACCAGCGGTGACAGCGGCGGCACCAATTCTTGCATAACGTGCGCTAAAGTTGAGCGTATATTTATTGTCTGAAGTTTTAGTTAACTCAATACCTGTATCGGGGTTAACCTGTTTAGTAAAGTCATCACCATAGTAAACGGAGAAGCCAGCACCATTATTTGCGGCAGTATTTCGTGTAATATATTTATTAGAACTATCAAATTGAGAACTGGAGAAAGTAATTTTCGGTGCTTTATCCCCCGTACATTCAACAGTTAATGGCACAGTAGTCTTATTTGAATATCCTTCATAAACACCACCAGCATCTAAGTTATTTAATCTGTCAGCACCAATTTGGTTCATGCCGATGGTTGCAGTGGTATCACCCGTAAATTTACAGGTTGTTCCAACTACCTTACCAGTAATAATCAATTCACCCTGATCGGTATCCGCAGCAAAAGCCCCAGCGCTCATAAACACAGCAGACAACACAGCAGCAGAAATAATTGAACGTTTCATAGTATCTTCCTTAATCAAGTAATTTCTATTTATTAAGAGTTGTTATCTCTTGAAATTAAATTCGCACAACAAAAACGTTATCGCAATGTGAACGCGTTGTTTTGTTGATTTAAAACAAGTTACTAATTGCAATATAATTGCAACAAATAAGTGAAGATAAACACTATTTATATATTTAATAAATTAGCGTTATTAATTGTCGTTTTTTATTTGTTAGAGAAATAGAAAAGCACTCATCATTCATATAAATGATGAGTGCTTAATATCAACGCTGAGATTCTTAGTCTAATCGTAACGGTTTAACACTATCTGTCGCAGAGAATCCCCTGGTACAGAAACGATCTCGGTCACGACGCCCTTCGCTGGAACAGGATCCACATGACTGACATTTGAAAGATGAAGAGATTGACCACATTTCTGTTGAACGTTGTTATTCACGACGTCAGCACTACAGGTTGGTTCAACGACTCGCCCACTGATTGTTAAGGTCGCAGTATCGGAAGCAAAGGTAGGGGCGCTCATTCCATAAGTCAGAGCTATAATTCCCATCAGTAAACTTTTTTTCATTTTAATCGTTATTCCTGTGGTTAGCATCAAATAGCATACAGAGGACCTGTTCAGCAGATTATGGGCATAACACCCTATTTGAACCAATTGAAATTGTAGATTAATGAGATAGATTTGATCAATTATAATGATGCATCGAGGTGATTTATTCGGAAAAAGGCATGAATTATAAACGCAGAGTGAACAATATCGTAAGATTTTTAAATTTAATATATTCACCGCATCAATAATACATTGATGCGGTGAATATCTGTAACGCTATAAATTACACCGCGCGGAAGGCAATCTCGCCCGGAATAACCTCTCCCTGCCAGTAGAGCTGTGCAGCCACTCGTCCTGCCAGGTCGCGGTAAATAGCAGTAAATTCGCTATCAGGACGGCTAATCACCGTCGGCGTACCACGATCGAGGTCCTCACGCAGAGAAATATGCAGTGGCATCTGTCCCAGCAGTTGAGTGTGATACTGCTCGGCCAACTTCTGTGCCCCACCGGTACCGAAGATCGGTTCATGGTGACCGCAGTTGCTGCAAATATGCATACTCATATTCTCAACAATACCCAGTACCGGCACTTCGACTTTTTCGAACATCACGATGCCCTTTTTCGCATCGATCAGCGCGATGTCCTGCGGCGTAGTGACAACAACTGCGCCCGTTACCGGAATGTTCTGCGCCAGCGTCAGCTGGATGTCACCGGTGCCCGGCGGCATATCCAGTACCAGATAATCAAGATCCGGCCATAAGGTTTCCTGCAACATCTGCAGCAGCGCTTTGCTGGCCATCGGGCCGCGCCATACCATCGCGTTATCGTCAGTGACCAGATAACCAATGGAGTTCGTTGCCAGACCATGAGACATGATCGGTGCCATGTGGGTACCATCTGGCGAGGTTGGACGCTGGTTTTCCGCGCCAAGCATTGTCGGGATAGACGGACCATAAATATCGGCGTCCAGAATCCCTACCTTCGCCCCTTCTGCAGCCAGCGCCAGCGCCAGGTTCACGGCGGTAGAGGATTTACCCACGCCACCTTTACCTGAACTGACGGCGATGATGTTTTTCACACCATTAATACCCGGCTGGTTTTTCACGCGTTTCAGCGTCGCGATGTTATGCGACAGTTTCCAGTCGATCGCTTTCGCACCGGTAATACGCAGCAGATCGGCGCTACATTGCTCTTTTAAGTCCTCAAACGCGCTATGCCAGACAAACGGCATGACCAGCTCAACGTGCAACGTGTCATCCATCCAGGCGACGTGGTGCAACGCTTTAAGCGTCGTCAGATTATGCTTCAGGGTTGAATGCTGAAAATTCGCCAGCGTCCCGGCAACCATGGCGCGCAGGGTCTCTGGTGATTTGGCCTGGGATTGTGCGTTCATCCCGACTCCTTTTTGTTGTTCTGAATATACAATAGTCACCAGGTAGTTTACTCCAACCGCAACAATTATTCATTTACGGATAAATGCCCTTATCGCTTGGCGCAGTAATTACCATTTTGGTACTATCAAAGCCCTTTTCACTACAAAAGAAGTAATTGCCCACTATGACTCAAGTCGCGAAGAAAATTCTGGTAACGTGCGCGCTGCCGTACGCCAACGGCTCAATCCACCTCGGCCATATGCTGGAGCACATCCAGGCTGATGTCTGGGTCCGTTACCAGCGAATGCGCGGCCACCAGGTTAACTTCATCTGCGCGGACGACGCACACGGTACGCCAATCATGCTGAAAGCACAGCAGCTTGGGATCACGCCAGAGCAGATGATCGGTGAAATGAGTCAGGAGCATCAGACTGATTTTGCAGGTTTTGACATCAGCTATGACAACTACCACTCGACGCACAGCGAAGAGAACCGTGAGTTGTCTGAGCTGATTTATACTCGCCTGAAGGAGAACGGTTTTATTAAGAACCGTACAATCTCCCAGCTTTACGATCCGGAAAAAGGCATGTTCCTGCCGGACCGTTTTGTTAAAGGCACCTGCCCGAAATGTAAGTCTCCGGATCAGTACGGCGATAACTGTGAAGTCTGCGGCGCAACCTACAGCCCGACCGAACTTATCGAGCCGAAATCCGTCGTGTCTGGCGCAACGCCGGTGATGCGTGACTCCGAACACTTCTTCTTTGATCTGCCGTCATTTAGCGAAATGCTGCAGGCGTGGACGCGCAGCGGCGCGTTACAGGAGCAGGTCGCCAACAAAATGCAGGAATGGTTCGAATCCGGCCTGCAACAGTGGGATATCTCTCGCGATTCCCCGTACTTCGGTTTTGAAATCCCGAATGCGCCTGGCAAGTACTTCTATGTCTGGCTGGACGCGCCAATTGGCTATATGGGTTCATTCAAAAACCTGTGCGATAAGCGCGGTGACACCACCAGTTTTGACGAGTACTGGAAGAAAGATTCTGACGCCGAGCTGTATCACTTCATCGGTAAAGATATCGTTTACTTCCACAGTCTGTTCTGGCCTGCCATGCTGGAAGGCAGCAACTTCCGTAAGCCGACCAACCTGTTTGTACACGGTTATGTGACGGTGAACGGCGCGAAGATGTCCAAATCTCGCGGCACCTTCATTAAGGCCAGCACCTGGCTGAAGCACTTCGATGCCGACAGCTTGCGCTACTACTACACCGCGAAGCTTTCTTCACGTATTGATGACATCGACCTGAACCTGGAAGACTTTGTCCAGCGCGTTAACGCCGATATCGTCAACAAAGTAGTCAACCTGGCATCCCGTAACGCTGGCTTTATTGCTAAGCGTTTTGACGGCATTCTGGCGGCTGAGCTGGCCGACCCGGCGCTGTATAAAACCTTCACCGACGCCGCAGCGGTGATTGGCGAAGCATGGGAAAGCCGTGAATTTGGTAAAGCTATCCGTGAAATCATGGCGCTGGCCGACGTGGCAAACCGCTACGTTGACGAACAGGCACCGTGGGTCGTAGCTAAACAGGAAGGCCGCGATGCCGACCTGCAGGCGATCTGCTCCATGGGTATCAACCTGTTCCGCGTGCTGATGACCTACCTGAAACCGGTTCTGCCAACGCTTGCTGAACGTGTTGAAGCTTTCCTGAACAGCGAACTGAGCTGGGATGCCATTGAGCAGCCACTGCTCGGCCACAAGGTCAACACCTTTAAAGCGCTCTACAATCGCATCGACATGAAACAAGTTGAAGCGCTGGTTGAGGCGTCGAAAGAAGAAGTGAAAGCAGCTGCTGCACCGGTTACCGGCCCGCTGGCTGATGACCCGATTCAGGAAACCATCACCTTTGACGATTTCGCCAAAGTTGACCTGCGTGTAGCGCTGATTGAAAACGCCGAGTTCGTGGAAGGTTCCGACAAACTGCTGCGTCTGACGCTGGATCTCGGTGGTGAGAAACGTAACGTCTTCTCTGGTATTCGTTCTGCGTATCCAGATCCGCAGGTCCTGATTGGCCGCCAGACCATTATGGTTGCCAACCTGGCACCACGTAAGATGCGCTTCGGCATTTCCGAAGGGATGGTGATGGCCGCAGGTCCTGGCGGGAAAGATATCTTCCTGTTAAGCCCTGACGAAGGTGCAAAACCAGGCCAACAGGTGAAGTAAATCAAACATCTCAAGCGCTGCAACCGCAGCGCTTTTTTTTGCTACGCAAGTGCTTCCTCTAATCTTAACCCCTGCTCCATTTTCGGACTGCTTCGTTGTTAATATTAGATTTATTCTATACTGCTCTGGTATCAAGGTAGTCCGGGCTCACCAGATTCGTGGACGTTATTATTTAACATCCGATATTCATGAAATGGAGTTTTACATGAAAGCGTTACAAAAATTATTTTCTCTCGCCGTGGCATCGATTGTGGTTTTTTCCCTGGCGGGATGTGGTGATAAAGAAGAGACAAAAACATTCAATGCCAACATTAATGGTTCTGATATCACCGTCTCTTACACCTATAAAGGTGATAAGGTCCTGAAGCAAATCTCCGAAAGTAAAATTAGCTATGCGTCAGTCGGTGCCAGCAATAAAGAGGAAGCAGAAAAAGTATTCGACGCATTAAGCGCCAAATATCAGAACATTACTGGCATAGAAGAAAAACTCACCTATTCAGATACCTACGCGCAAGAAAATGTCACTATCGATATGGAAAAAGTTGATATAAAAGCGTTGCAGGCCATTTCAGGGATGAAGCTATCTGAAAACGCCGATAAAAACATCAGCATGAAGCAAATGCAAACGGTAATGGAATCGGCGGGTTTTAAAGAAGTGAAGTAAACCATCGGCGACCCGATTTTAATCGGCGTCGCCCATTTTTTCTTTATGGCTTCGCGTTATGTACCCGTGATGTCAAACCACGCAGAAAATAACGCAGGAACTGATCGCCGCATTCGCGATAGTTCTTATGATCAGGTGCACGCATCATGGCGGTAATTTCCGGCATCGACACACGGAATTTCTGCTCGGTCATAATAGCCAGAATATCGTCGGTTTTCAGCGAAAAGGCGATACGCAGCTTTTTCAGCACCGTATTGCTATTAACACGACGCTCCAGCGCCAGTTCCGGTGCAGAATCATCTTTACCACGCAGATGATAAATCAGGCCGTTTAAAAAACCGGAGAGAATGATATCCGGGCAACGAACAAACCCAGCTTCATCTTCTTTTGTCATCCAGGTATCGAAACCTGCGGAGGTGGATTCCATGTCAGCAAGCGCAAGAATACGCACCATGTCGTTATTGTTCGCTTTCAGGGTGTAGCGCAGGCTACGAAGAATATCGTTACTTAGCATAGAGCCTTCAACTGTCGGTGATGCAATGGCGCGCAGTGTATCAGTTTTACAGTCCAATCGCCTCTTTTAGACTTTTAAGATAACGACGACTCACCGGAACGGTCAGTCCGTTACGCAAAATCAGTTCCGCCTGACCGTTGTCTTCCAGACGGATCTCCTGCAATTGCGCCATATTTACCAGATATTGCCGATGACAACGCAGCAGAGGAGTACGGCTCTCCAGCGTCCTGAGCGTCAACTCAGTGAAGCCTTCTTTACCATCGCTGCTCGTCACATACACACCACTCATGCGACTGCTGATAAACGCCACATCATCCATTTGCAGCAAATAGATCCGGCTATGGCCGCTGCACGGAATAAACTTCAGTGCCTGCTGATTTTCTGGCAGCAGTGATACATCCTGCTTGGTACGCTCCTGACGCAAACGGATCAGCGTTTTTTCCAGCCGTGCTTCTTCAATCGGCTTGAGCAGATAATCAAACGCATGTTCTTCGAAGGCTTTCACCGCATACTCATCAAAGGCGGTCAGAAAAACAATGTACGGACGATGCTCGGGATCAAGCATGCCAACCATTTCCAGGCCGCTGATTCGCGGCATCTGAATATCAAGGAACAGAACATCCGGACGCAATTTATGCACCGCGCCAATGGCTTCCACCGCATTCGAACATTCACCGACAATCTCGATGTCGCTTTGCTCTTGCAACAGGATCCGCAGATTCTCCCGGGCTAACGGTTCGTCATCGACAATCAGCACTTTGATCATGCCAGTTCCTCCAGAGGAAGTCGTAAAGTGATTCGAGTAAAGCGGTCAGGTTCACACGCTACGCTGATGCCAAAATCATCGCCAAACCGCTCACGCAGTCGTTTATCGACCAGATTCATACCCAGTCCACTGGCTTCTGAGGTTGGCTGATACAGCCCGGCATTGTCTTCAATATCCAGCATCAGATATTGCCCTTCGCGACGGGCGGTGATCGATACTTCACCGGTATCCAGTAACTGAGAAGTACCGTGTTTAATGGCATTCTCCACGATGGGTTGCAGAGTAAAGGCGGGTAATTGCTGATGCGAAAGTTCTTCTGGCACCGTCAAGGTCACCTGAAGACGCGACTGGAATCGTGCCTTCTCAATTTGCAGATAAGCATTAACGTGTTCAATTTCATCGGCCAGCGTCACAATTTCCGACGGGCGTTTTAAATTTTTACGAAAGAACGTCGACAGATACTGCACCAGTTGGCTGGCCTGCTCGCTATCGCGTCGGATCACAGCTTTGATGGTGTTGAGTGCATTAAACAGAAAATGGGGATTGACCTGGGCGTGCAGGAGTTTTATTTCCGACTGCGTGAGCATCGCTTTTTGCCGCTCATACTGCCCGGCCAGAATCTGTGCCGAAAGCAGTTGGGCGATCCCTTCCCCCAGCGTACGGTTGATCGAACTAAAGAGGCGGTTTTTGGCTTCATACAGTTTGATGGTCCCCATTACCCGCTGGTTTTCACCTCGCAGGGGGATCACCAGCGTCGAGCCTAATTTGCATTGCGGGTGCAAAGAGCAACGGTAAGGAACTTCATTCCCATCGGCATACACCACCTCTCCGGTTTCAATCGCGCGTTGGGTATATGACGATGAAATAGGTTTGCCGGGTAGATGGTGATCGTCACCAATACCGGTAAATGCCAGCAGTTTCTCACGATCGGTAATCGCCACCGCACCGATATCCAGCTCTTCATACAGCACCTGAGCAACCTTCATGCTGTTAACCTCATTGAACCCCTGGCGTAAAATACCTTCCGTTGAGGCGGCAACTTTGAGTGCTGTGGCGGAAAAAGCGGAGGTATATTTTTCAAACATCGCGCGTTTATCGAGCAAAATACGCATAAACAAGGCGGCGCCCACGGTATTGGTTACCATCATAGGCGCGGCAATATTGCTGACCAACCGAAACGCATCGTCAAACGGACGGGCAATTAATAAGATGATCAGCATCTGCACCAGTTCGGCGACAAAGGTAATCGCCCCCGCAGTCAGCGGACTAAAGACTTTATCGGTACGACCACGACGGGTGAGCACGCTGTGCACCAGCCCGCCTAGCAACCCTTCCACAATGGTCGAGATCATGCAGCTAAGCGCTGTCATCCCACCCATCGAATAACGATGCAAACCGCCGGTAAGACCAACTAAACCACCGACCACAGGGCCGCCAAGCAGCCCGCCCATCACCGCGCCTATAGCGCGAGTGTTGGCAATAGAATCATCAATGTGCAGCCCGAAATAGGTACCTAAAATGCAGAAAATGGAAAAAGTAACATAGCAAAGCAGTTTGTGCGGGAGTCGGATAGTCACCTGCATCAGCGGGATAAACAAACGCGTTTTGCTCATGAGCCACGCGATAACGAGGAACACACACATCTGCTGAAGCAGCAGCAACACCAGATTAAACTCGTACATACCCGCCAACCACACATCACTTAAAAGCGCGTAACATACATGGGCTGCGTGTAACTTTCTTTGAAGTGTTGCAAAAAAAGACGAATTTGTGAGAACGATCACTCGAAAGCGCGAGCATGGTTACAAATTCACCCATTCATAGATCAAAAAACAGACAAAACTACCTGGTTCGCAAAAGAGCGTCTAAAGTAAAACTGGGACCTCGCGAGCAAGAGTGAGACGACGATGGCGCTTTACACAATAGGTGAAGTGGCTTTGCTTTGTGATATCAACCCTGTCACTTTACGCGCGTGGCAGAGGCGTTACGGATTACTTAAACCGCAGCGGACAGACGGCGGGCATCGCCTGTTTAACGATGCGGATATCGACCGGATCCGCGAGATAAAACGCTGGATAAACAACGGTGTTCAGGTCAGCAAGGTTAAAATGTTGCTCAGCAATGAGAGCATTGATGTGCATAACGGTTGGCGTGAACAACAAGAGACGCTGTTGAGCTATTTGCAAAGTAATAATCTGCATAGCCTCAGACTGTGGATCAAAGAGCGCGGCCAGGATTATCCCGCACAAACGCTCAACACCCATTTGTTCATTCCGCTGCGCCGACGTCTGCAATGCCAACAGCCGATCCTGCAGGCGTTACTGGGGATCCTCGACGGCGTACTGATCAACTACATCGCAATTTGTCTGGCTTCGGCGCGTAAGAAACAGGGGAAAGATGCTCTGGTGGTTGGCTGGAACATTCAGGATACGACCCGTTTATGGCTGGAAGGTTGGGTCGCCAGCCAGCAGGGATGGCGCATTGACGTCCTTGCCCATTCGCTGAACCAACTGCGACCGGAGCTGTTTGAAGGTCGCACCTTGCTTGTCTGGTGCGGCGAGAACCAAACGCCCGCTCAGCAGCAACAGCTGAACGAATGGCGCGCGTTGGGTCACGATATTTATCCACTCGGTATTTAGAGCCTGGCCCATTAGGGCTATTTTGCTTGCCATTTCGAACCTGGGCAGTGCTCAGACAACACTCAGAGAGTTTTGAACGCCCTTTAGGGCGGCCCGGAGGGTGAGCGTAGCGAATAATCCTCACGTACTACGTGTACGCTCCGGTTCTTCCGCGCTGGCCGTGTTCAAACTGTCTGCGCCAATAACGCCTAATGATCCAGGCTCTTAATATTCTATTAACAAACGTGTACAATCCTTGGATTCACATAAGGAGTGCATAATGAGCGCAGCTAAAATCGGTGTTATCACCCTCTTTCTGCTAATGGCTATCGGCGGTATCGGCGGCGTCATGCTGGCAGGCTACACATTCATTTTACGTGCCGGGTAAGGCGGCTCGCTAATCGCTCAAACCCGCGGTCAACAATTACCGCCGCCAGCGCGACCAGCAGCGCTCCCTGAATCACATAGGCGGTATTGAACCCACTCAGCCCGATAATAATCGGCGTACCCAGTGTGTTCGCCCCAACGGTTGAGGCGATGGTTGCGGTGCCGATATTAATAATCACCGACGTGCGAATCCCGGCCAGAATCACCGGGGCCGCCAGCGGCAACTCGACTTTACGCAGCCGCTGCCCCTGACTCATTCCCATTCCGCTGGCAATATCCATCACGCTGGGTGAAATTCCGCCGAGTCCCGCCAGTGTTGCCTGCAAGATCGGTAATACGCCATACAGGATCAACGCGATAATTGCCGGTTCAGGACCAAATCCCATCACCGGTACAGCTATCGCCAACACCGCAACTGGCGGAAAGGTCTGCCCCACGGCGGCAATGGTTTCCACCATCGGCCGGAATTCCGCGCCCCAGGGTCGGGTTACCGCTATACCGGCCCCGGTGCCAATAAGTACGGCAATCAGGCTTGAAATCCCCACCAGGCCAAAATGGCTCAGTGCCAGCGCCGCAAAACTTTCCTGCTGATACACGGGACGCGGTAGCGCCGGAAATAGCGCACTGAACAAGGCCTGACTATGAGGCAACCCAACTAACAGGACCAGAAACAGAACAATAAGCCATAACAACGGATCAGCAAGACGTTTCACGGGTCGGCATCTCCGAAAGCAAATCACGAAAATGAAGCGTCCCGCAGGACAACCCCTGCGGGGTCACGACCGGCAAGACGTCGCAACCGCGCGCTACGAACACCGACAACGCATCACGCAGCGTCATTTCATCTACCAACGGTTCACCGGCTGTGTGTTCACCGCGACGGATAAAATCCCCTACCGTGCGAAGCGACAGTAGACGTACGCCCAGTTCACTACGGCCAAAGAATGTTTGCACGAATTCGTTCGCCGGTGCTGTCAGCATCGACAGCGGCGTGCCTTGCTGCACTACCTTTCCTGCATCCATCAGAACCAGATGCTCCGCCAGCCTTAGCGCCTCGTCGATATCATGCGTCACCAGCACAATGGTACGCCCGAGCAGACGATGAATACGCGTCATCTCCTGCTGCAGCGCACCGCGGGTGACCGGATCCAGCGCGCCAAAAGGCTCATCCATCAGCAGTACCTGCGGATCTGCCGCCAGGGCACGCGCCACTCCGACCCGCTGCTGTTGCCCGCCAGACAGCTGATGCGGGTAACGATGGCGCAAACTTTCCTCAAGACCCAGCAGCGCCATCAGTTCGTCTGTTCGGTCATCAATACGTGAACGCGACCACTTTTGTAGCTGCGGCACCGTGGCGATGTTCTGCGCGACGGTCCAGTGGGGAAACAAGCCAATAGACTGAATCGCGTATCCCATGCGCCGCCTTAACTCCAGTACCGGTAGGCTGCGGATCTCTTCCCCGGCAAAGCGAATCTGTCCGCTGTCATGTTCAACCAGCCGATTGATCATTTTCAGCGTGGTGGATTTCCCGGAACCTGACGTGCCAATTAACACCGAAAAGCTGCCCTCCCCCAACCGCAGATTAAGGTCGTCAACGGCTTTTTGCTGGCCATAGGTTTTACTGACATGGCGAAATTCAATCATTATTCGATACCTCTAGCAGCGCGAGCCCTAAATCAAACAGCGCATCAATCAATACCGCCAGTACCACAACCGGGATCACGCCCAGCAACACTAAATCGACGGCGCTACTGAGCAATCCCTGAAAGACCAGCGCGCCAAATCCCCCTGCGCCAATCAGTGCAGCAATCACCGCCATTCCCACCGTTTGCACCATCACTACCCGTAAACTGCGCAAGAAGACTGGCAATGCCAGCGGGAACTGCACCGAGACAAACCGCTGGAAAGTGTTCATCCCCATCGCTCGGGCGCTTTCCAGTACATCCTGCGGCACCTGATTCAACCCAGCCACAACGCCACGTACCAGCGGTAACAGCGCATACAGCACTAACGCAATAAGCGCAGGCGTCAGGCCGGTCCCGGCGACGCCGAGCGAACCCAACAAAGGAAAGTGCTTCACCAACCCGGCAAGGGGCGCAATTAACAGGCCAAACAGCGCGACTGAGGGAATGGTTTGGATGATATTCAGTACCGCAAAAACCGGCCCCTGACGGGAGACAGAGAAAGCACACCAGATGCCCAACGGCACACCAATAAGCAGCGCGGGCACCACGGTAGCGAACAGAATTGTCAGATGCTGCGCCAGGGCGTCGTTGAAGACATCCTGACGGTTGGCATATTCTTTAAGCAGGGATAGATCGTTAAACGTGCCGGAGAACAAAAGCACCAGCGGAAAAATAAACATTTGCGCGTGCAACAGCCAACGCCATGATGCCAGCTCAGTTATGCGACGAATGGCGTCACTGGCGGCCAGCAACATTAGTCCTAGCCCCAACCAGAACCCGCTGCCCAGGCTGGTTCTGGCCAGTGGACTTCCCGTCTGGGCCAGATACGTTGCCGTTGTTCCTGCGGTTACCAGCGCTGCAATAACCAGCAACTGGCTAATAACAAGCGTCAATATATTGCCGGGCTTTCCCGGTACAAAGCACAGAAGAAACAGCAGCAAACAGGCTACTGCTAATCCCCACGCCATGTCGGGCCGGATATCCCAGAGTTGGCGCCCCTCACCAGAGACCAGGCGATTAGGCGCATAGCTAATGAAAGGCAGCGCTGCCGCCGCGAAGGTAAGAAGTACCAGTAACAACAGCACCCGATTAACTGAAATCTTTGACAAAACACCCACCTGCTGCAAACTCCGTTACTTCACCCATCCTTTTTGCTTCAGGTAGTCTGCTGCAACTTTTTTCGCATCCAGCCCCTCCACGGCAATACTGGCATTCAGCTGCTGCAACGTTTTTTCATCCAGGCTGGCAAAAACCGGTTGTAGCCATTCTCCCATTTGCGGGTAGTCTTTCAGCACCGATTCACGTACGACGGGTGCTGGCGCATAAATGGGCTGGACACCTTTTGGATCGCTTAAAGTTTGCAGACCGAGCGCCGCAACCGGGCCATCGGTGCCATAAGCCATCGCCGCATTGACGCCAGAAGTCTGCTGCGCCGCTGCTTTAATCGTCACCGCGGTATCTCCCCCAGCTAGCGACAACAGCTGATTTTGATTTAGTTTGAAATCATAGGCTTTTTCAAACGCAGGCAACGCGTCAGCCCGTTCGATAAATTCAGCAGAGGCAGCAAGTTTGAACGTTCCCCCGTCTTTCAGGTAGCGGCCTAAATCAGCAAGGGACTCAAGCTTGTTCTTTTGCGCGACATCCTGGCGTACCGCAATGGTCCAGGTATTGTTGGCAGGAGCAGGCGTTAGCCAGACCAGCTTATTTTGCTCTGCATCCAGCTTTTTCACTTTCTCGAAACCGGCCTGCGCATTTTTCCACGCCGGATCATTTTCATCTTTAAAAAAGAATGCGCCATTACCGGTATATTCCGGATAAATATCCAGCTCACCGGAGGTGATTGCCCCACGCACTACTGGGGTGGTGCCCAGCTGTACTTTATTGACAGTTTTCACGCCATGGCTTTCGAGCACCTGCAAAATAATGTTGCCGAGCAGCGCCCCTTCGGTATCTATTTTTGAACCAACCGTGACGGGTGACGCGGCCTGTAAGGGTAGGCTTATCGCGGCTAACAGCACCAGCGAACCCACCGATACTTTTGAGATTATCATGCTGTACTCCTCATCCTTTTGCGGCCCTTTTCAGAGACTTGAGGAAAAAGCATAGTCGAAAAATCAAGCCTTAACCTGGCAATTGGGTGGTAACGCTGAGAGTTATTAGCGGTAAGGCGATAATAAAATAAAAAAAATCCGGCAAACCCAATATGAATTTGCCGGATGATACGACTTTGTCAGCCTGATAAGCGTAGGGCCATCAAGCATGCTGCATGACTTTATTCATCTATTACAGCAGTTCAAATTCGCCCTGCTTCACTCTGGCGGAATCCACGCCGATGAAAACGTTAAATTTGCCAGGTTCTGCATCGTATTTCATCTGCTGGTTCCAGAATTTGAGCGCTTCAATATCAATCGGGAAGCTGACGGTCTGGGTTTCACCTGGCTTAAGATTCACTTTTTCAAAACCTTTCAGCTGTTTTACCGGACGACTCATGGAGGCGGTCACATCCTGTAAATACATCTGAATCACCGTTGCACCTTCGCGCTTGCCGGTGTTGGTCACCTGCACGCTGGCCGTCACGGTTCCGTCACGCTTCATCGTCGGAGAAGAGAGCTTCACATCAGAAACCGTAAACGTGGTGTAGCTCAGGCCATATCCAAAGGGATACAACGGACCATTGGCTTCATCAAAGTAGCGCGAGGTGTACTTGTTCGGCTTATCGGCGTTATACGGACGACCGGTATTGAGATGGCTGTAATAGACCGGGATCTGTCCAACAGAGCGCGGGAAAGACATCGGCAGCTTGCCTGACGGATTGTAATCACCAAACAGCACATCGGCGATGGCGTTACCGCCTTCCGTCCCGGCAAACCAGGTTTCGAGGATCGCATCGGCTTGTTGATCTTCCTTAACCAGCGCCAGCGGACGACCGTTCATCAACACCAGAACCAGAGGTTTACCCGTGGCTTTCAGCGCGGCAATCAGGTCACGCTGACTTTGTGGAATGGTGATATCGGTGCGGCTGGAGGCTTCATGCGCCATGCCCTGCGCTTCACCGACTACCGCGACAACCACATCAGATTGCTTCGCGGCGTTAACGGCTTCATCGATCATCGCCTGCGGCGAACGCGGGTCAACCTTTACCGCTTCTTCATACAGGTTGAGGAAATCGACAATGCCTTTGTCGTTGGTGATATTCGCCCCTTTGGCGTACAGCACTTTGCCCTGTTCGCCGACGGCATTTTTAATCCCCGTCAGTACCGTTACCGACTGTTCGGCAACACCGGCGGCGGACCAACTGCCCATCACATCACGCTTGCTGTCGGCCAGCGGACCGACAACCGCCACTGTGGCCGATTTTTTCAGCGGCAACGTTTCCAGACGGTTTTTCAGCAGCACCAGGCTTTCGCGCGCCACTTCACGCGCCTCTTTGCGATGCAAACGGCTTTCTGCGTTGGTGTCCTGTGGGTCAGATTCTTTGGCCCCCAGATGGCTGTACGGATCGTTAAACAGCCCCATATCATATTTCACGTTCAGCACGTGGCGCGCGGCGTCGTCCAGCTCCGCCATCGTCACTTTGCCGGATTTAATCAAGCCCGGCAGATATTTGCTGTAATACTCATCGCTCATACTCATGTTGATGCCGGACTTGATCGCCACACGCACCGCATCTTCAGGATCGGAGGCGGTACCGTGCTTAATCAGTTCCTTAATCGCGCCGTGATCGGAAACGGTAATCCCCTTAAAGCCCCACTCATCACGCAGCACGTCTTTTAACAGCCAGGCGTCTGAGGTTGCAGGCGTACCGTTTAGCGAATTAAGACCCACCATCACCGCACCGCTACCGGCGTCCAGCCCGGCTTTATACGGCGGCATATAGTCGTTGAACAGACGCTGTGGGCTCATATCGACGGTGTTATATTCCTTGCCACCTTCAACCGCGCCATAGGCGGCGAAGTGCTTGACGCTGGTCATCACCGAATAGCGGTCAGCCGGGCTTTTCCCCTGCATCGCTTCCACCATGGTTTTACCCATCGTAGCCGTTAAATACGTGTCTTCACCAAAACCTTCTGAAGCACGGCCCCAGCGCGGATCGCGAGAGACATCGACCATTGGCGCCCAGGTCATATTCAGACCATCATCGGCAGCTTCATACGCGGAAATACGGCCAACGGTTCTGACCGCATCGAGATTAAAAGAGGACGCCAGGCCGAGACTTATCGGGAACACGGTACGCTGGCCGTGCAATACGTCGTAGGCAAAAAAGAGAGGAATTTTCAGGCGGCTGAGCGCCATCACCTGATCCTGCATTTTGCGGATATCCTGGCGCGTGACGGTGTTAAAAATTGCCCCAACCTGCCCGTCTTTGATCATCTCGCGGATGGCTTCTTTCGGGTTATCAGGCCCGACGCTTATCAAGCGTAGTTGCCCAATTTTCTCATCCACGGTCATCTGTTTAAGTAAATCGGTAACGAATGCATCCCGCGCTTCTGGCGTCAGAGGATGGTTACCAAACAGCGTGTCCGCCAGCGCTGGTTGCAACGCCAGACTCACCGCGACACCTACAGAACATAGCCATTTCATGTTGATTCTCTCTTTATTTTTTCCCGACGAGGCAGCGAAAATATAACAAAAACCGCAGTTTGCCGTAAGACTAAACGGGAGCGATAAAGAAAGCTAAGGTTATTCTCCTAATTTTCGAAACCAACGCGACTCAGTGGAAGACAACCCAGAGACAATGTGAATGAGAAAGCGTATTGTCATACAAAGCGCTATGCTTGTTCCTGATATTGAGTCCCACCACAAGGAGTGGAGAATGTCTTCCATTACAACAGATAATAAAGCTTTTCTGAATGAACTGACCCGTCTGGTAGGTCATTCACACCTGCTCACAGACCCTGCTAAAACCGCCCGCTATCGCAAGGGATTCCGCTCCGGTCAGGGCGATGCACTCGCCGTGGTGTTCCCTGGCTCGCTTTTAGAACTGTGGCGCGTCCTCAACGCTTGCGTCGCTGCAGATAAAATTATCCTGATGCAGGCCGCCAACACTGGGCTGACCGAAGGCTCTACGCCGAGCGGTAATGATTACGACCGCGAGATTGTCATTATCAGCACCCTGCGCCTTGATAAGCTGCACGTCATCGGCAAAGGCGAACAGGTGCTGGCCTATCCCGGCACCACGCTTTATTCACTGGAAAAAGCGCTCAAACCGTTTGGCCGTGAGCCGCATTCGGTGATCGGATCTTCCTGTATCGGCGCTTCAGTGATTGGCGGTATTTGTAACAACTCCGGCGGCTCGCTGGTTCAGCGCGGTCCGGCATACACGGAGATGTCGCTGTTTGCGCGTATTGACGAGCAGGGTAAATTACAGCTGGTTAACCATCTGGGTATCGAACTGGGCCAGACCCCGGAACAGATCCTTAGCAAACTTGATGACGAGCGGATCAAAGATGACGATGTGCGCCATGACGGGCGTCATGCACACGATCACGACTACGTTACCCGCGTCAGAGATATTGAGGCGGACACGCCCGCTCGCTATAACGCCGACCCGGATCGGTTGTTTGAATCATCCGGTTGTGCAGGCAAGCTCGCGGTTTTTGCGGTGCGTCTGGACACCTTCGAAGCCGAAAAAAACCAGCAGGTCTTTTACATCGGTACCAACCAGCCAGAGGTGCTGACGGAGATCCGCCGTCATATTTTGGCAAAATTTGAGCATCTGCCGGTCGCCGGTGAATATATGCACCGCGATATTTATGACATCGCTGAGCAATACGGCAAAGATACGTTTCTGATGATCGACAAGCTCGGCACCGACAAAATGCCGTTCTTCTTCACCCTGAAAGGTCGCACCGATGCGATGCTGGAAAAAGTGAAAATTTTCCGTCCACATTTCACCGATCGGGCAATGCAGAAATTTGGCCATTTGTTCCCCAGCCACTTACCAGCGCGCATGAAAAGCTGGCGCGATAAGTACGAACATCACCTGCTGTTAAAAATGGCCGGTGGTGGCGTGGCTGAAGCGCAAAACTGGCTAAGCGAGTTTTTCAAAACCGCTGAAGGCGACTTCTTTGCCTGTACGCCGGAAGAAGGCAGCAAGGCGTTTTTGCATCGCTTTGCGGCGGCTGGCGCGGCGATTCGTTATCAGGCCGTACATGCCGATGAAGTGGAAGATATTCTGGCGCTGGATATCGCGCTGCGCCGTAACGACACCGAATGGTACGAGCATCTGCCTGCAGAGATCGACAGCCAACTGGTGCACAAACTCTATTACGGCCACTTTATGTGCTACGTCTTCCATCAGGATTACATCGTGAAAAAAGGCGTGGATGCGCATGCGCTGAAAGAGCAGATGCTGGAGCTTCTGCACGAGCGCGGAGCACAGTATCCAGCAGAGCATAACGTCGGACATCTGTATAAAGCACCGGAGACATTAACCCGTTTTTACCGCGAGAATGACCCCACCAACAGTATGAATCCGGGGATTGGTAAAACGAGTAAGCAAAAGTTCTGGAAAGAGTCGTAAACCAGAAAAAGATAAGCGCCACCGGACATGTTGCCGGGGGCGCTTCGCTTGCCCGGCCTACCGCTACATTAGCTATGTGTATGCCGGATGAGGTGTCTTATTTAATCGTTCTGTGCAGTTTGCTCGCTCGTCGCTGAACCCGCCGCTGCCATCTGCGCCGCTTTTTGCTTTTTATAGCTCAGCGCCGCTGCCGGAACCGGCATCACCTTGCCCGTTTCGATCCAGGTACGTAAACGGCTGGCATCGGCAAAGTGGGTATATTTACCGAACGCATCCATCACCACCAGCGCCACCGGTTTGTTATTGATCACGGTGCGCATCACCAGACAGTGGCCTGCCGCATTGGTAAACCCGGTTTTGGTTAACTGAATATTCCAGTTATCGCGGTATACCAGATGGTTGGTGTTACGGAATGGCAGCGTATAAGCCGGGTTGGCAAAGGTCGCCATATCTTCACGCGTGGTGCTTAACTGGCCAATCAGCGGATACTGCTTGCTGGCGATCAGCAGCTTGGTTAAATCACGAGCGGTCGAGACGTTATGAATCGATAAGCCGGTTGGTTCCACAAAGCGTGTCTGAGTCATGCCGAGCGCTTTCGCTTTGGCATTCATAGCCTTAATAAACGCGTTATAACCGCCAGGGTAATGATGCGCCAGGCTCGCCGCCGCACGGTTTTCTGATGACATCAGCGCCAGCAGCAGCATGTCTTTACGGCTAATTTCACTGTTCAGTCGCACACGAGAGTAGATGCCTTTCATTTCCGGCGTCTGGCTGATATCAACTTTCAGCTTCTCATCCAACGGCAGTCGTGCATCAAGCACCACCATCGCGGTCATTAATTTGGTAATCGACGCAATCGGACGCACAAGGTCCGGGTGGTTCGAATAGATAACTTTGTTGGTATTCAGATCAACAATCATCGCGCTACCGGACGCTATCTCAGGCTGAGAAGCTGCTGCGGTAGTTGCCGTTTTAGCCACGGCTTGGGGTGCAAAAGGAACGGCCAGCACCAGGGCAAGGCTTAATAATGAAACTCGGAATTTCAGCATGATGAGATTTCTGATAATGGTTCACGCACGTCACAACGCACACCGCCAGAGACTAAGTATTATCTCAAGCTAGCTCAGGCATCATAGCGATCCGGCAGGTTTGCCGCCACAGGAGAATCGTCTCGAAATGCTGCGTTGCTGACTTTTACGTCAACAACGCAGCGCAGACAGGTTTATCCGTCAGAATAACCGATAGCCGTAACCCCACAGGATTACCGTAATCGCCAGCAGAACTTCCAGTACCAGCACACCGATCGCCAGCGTCGAACTGGAAAAGCTCAGGCCTTCCTCTTTAGAGATATTCAGGAACGTCGGAATGCCGAGATAGAGTAAATAACCGGTGTAAAACAACGCAATGGTCCCCACCAATGCGCACAGCCAGACCAGCGGATAAAGTGCGACCAATCCGCTTAAAAACAGCGGCGTCGCAACATACCCTGCAAAGACCATACAGTGGGCCAACGACGGGCGCTGCGGGTAATTACGTGCCATCCACCAGATAACCCGGCCCATGACGGCGACGCCTGCCAGCATCACCCCGTAAAACAGAATTGCCATCGCAAATCCGGTCAACAGAGATAACTTCAGGATATTGCCATCGCCAAAATTCCAGCCGATTTGCGTGGTACCGATAAATGCGCAAACAACCGGGATTGCCGCCATCAGCAGTACATGGTGGGTATAGTGATGCGAAACACTTTCGTTTTCGCTGTTGATCACGTGCATTTCACGATCGGGATGGGAAAACAGCCCCCAGACATGGTTCATACCGCCCCCTTATTGTCAGCTCCGGACCTCAACACTTCAAGTATAATTCAGCTTTTGATTATTTTATGTACACATGAAAAATACCGAAGCGCCGAAGCGCCGAAGCGCCATCAGGCATTAGGGAACTGAACGACGTTAAGCGCTACTACGCGGCTTTTCCGGCATCAAGTATTCATAGGGTGTATGCTATTACCGTGGAGGTCATACAACGTATGGATATAACGCATTATGTTGCGCAGTACGGCTATGCTGCGTTAATCATCGGCAGCCTGGCGGAAGGTGAAACCATTACCCTGTTAGGCGGTGTCGTGGCGCATCAGGGAGTCCTGAAATTCCCGCTGGTGGTACTCTCGGTCGCACTAGGTGGGATGATTGGCGATCAGTTGCTCTATTTACTCGGACGTCGTTTTGGCGGCAAAATTCTGCGTCGTTTCTCGCGCCATCAGGCGAAAATTCATTATGCGCAGAAAATGATCCAACGGCGTCCTTACCTGTTTGTGGTCGGTACGCGCTTTATGTACGGCTTTCGCGTTATTGGTCCCTTACTGATTGGCGCCAGTCACCTGCCGCCGAAGATCTTTTTACCGCTGAATATTCTTGGCGCGTTTGTCTGGGCATTGCTATTTACCACCCTCGGCTACGTCGGTGGTGAAGTGATCGCGCCGTGGCTGCACAGCCTCGACCAGCATATCAAGCATGGCATCTGGCTGGTGCTGGTTATCGGGATAGTCGCGGGCGTCCGCTGGTGGATGAAACGCCGAAGCACGCGTAAAGCGCAATGAAGATGGCCCGACAGCGGAACACCGTCGGGCCGAACAATCAGGATGCGTGATAACCGCCGCCCAGCGCGCTGGTCAACTGGATTGAGGCATCCAGCCACTGGCCTTGCAAAAGCAGACCGTTGCACTGTTCACGTAATGCCGGGATCTTTGCCTCGCTAACCCTGGAGCCCGCAATAATACCCGCATTAAAGCGCGCCTGCGCCAGCCCCACTACGCGCTGAGCGTCATGTTCAATCTGCTGCTGATGCTGATTTTTCTGCGCCAGTGTTTCTACCTGCGATGCCGCACGTGCCACGTCATTCACCGCATCCACCACAGCTTTGTTGTAATTCGCCACCGTCAGGTTACTTTGCGCTTTCGTAATATCGAGATTCGCATTCAGCCTGCCACTGTCAAAGATTGGCAGCGTCAGCCCGGCGGTTACGCCCATTTGCTGCGCGGAATGGCGGAACAGGTCACTCAGATGTAACGCATCCTGTTGTAAAAATGCCATCAGATTCACATCGGGATAAAACGCCGCTTTCGCCGCATCAATGCTGCTCAGCGATGACTCAATGTACCAGTGAGCTGCCTGCAAATCTGGTCGACGGGCCAGCAGCGAGTAGCCCAATTGGGACGGGAGCTGACTTTCAACCACGGGCAGTTTGGTCGAATGGAGCTTCAGGGCAACGGACTGCGAGTTGCTCAGCGCGCTTAGGCGCGCCTCAATCACCTTCATTTTACCGCTGACATCATTCAGCTGCTGCTCTGTTTTGCTGGAATCGATATCGGTTTCGACGCCTTCCACCGAAGAAGTGAGGCCGTTTTGATACAGTTGACGATCGACGGTAATCACGTTTTGCTGCTCAGTTTCGATTTGCGTCAGCACGGTTTTCAGCGCCGCCTGCGTCTGCCATTCCCAGTAAAGACGGGAGACACCGCTCGCCAGCAGCTGCCGGGTTTGCTCGCGCTCAGCCTCACGCGCCTTAACGGCTCCAATGCGCGCAGTCACTTCGGCCCGATTCTTACCCCACAGATCCAGATTCCAGCCGGCGGTTAAACCAAAGGTTCCATTGGTGTACCACGGCCCCGTGGTTCCTGCTGCGGGATCGGTTATGGCGAAAGGTCCCATCAGCCCCTCAGCTGACATTCTCTGACGCTCAACGTCTGCGGAGAAGTCGATCTCTGGGCCATCTTGTGCTTCCACGGCCTTAGCCTGCGCCTCCGCCAGTTGAATGCGCTGTTCCGCGACCTGCATATCAGGAGAATTTCGCAACGTGCTGTCAATCAACGCATTAAGCTGGGGGTCGTGATATGCCTTCCACCACTGGCTGTCCGGCCAGCCATTTTTTAACGCGGCAGGCAATGTGGTATCGACATTTGCGGCAGGCGTCTGCTGTGACAGAGACTGGCGGTCATCATGCATCGGCGCGCAGCCAGACATCAGAACAAAAAGCGGCAACAATGCCGTCGTGACAAACACAGAATTACGATTCATGGAGATATACAGGTAAGAAAAGATGTGCAGAGATTACGACTTGTCGCTGTTGCTTTTTTAGTTACGCGTGGCAATACATCTTTGGCAATAAAAATATATAATCAGAAAAATATACACCTCGTGAATAATATAGATTAAATAATTTTAATAATTAATGGATGGAGATGTTATGTCACAGAATATCTATGACGATCCTGAGTTCTTTGCCGGATATGCCACGCTGGATCGTTCAGTAAAGGGACTCGACGGCGCGCCAGAATGGCCGACAATACAAGCGATGCGCCCCTCTCTTCAAGGCAAAAATATTCTTGATTTGGGCTGTGGATATGGTTGGTTTTGCCGCTACGCGTGCGATAATCAGGCAGCCAGCGTAATGGGACTGGATATTTCACAAAAAATGTTAACCCAGGCACACAGTATGACACAGGGTAATGGCATCGTTTATCAGCGTGAAGATCTCGAAACGCTAACCCTGTCCCCAAATTCTTTTGACCTAGTTTATAGCTCGCTTGCCCTGCACTATTTGCACGATATAGAACGATTATTCGTAACCATTTACCAGTCATTAACACCAGGCGGTATGTTAGTTTTCTCTGCCGAGCATCCAATTTATACCGCACCGCTTAATCAGGGTTGGATAAAAGATAAATCCGGGCAGCTATCCTGGCCGGTTAATCATTATCAGCAGGAAGGTGAGCGCATCAGTAACTGGTTTGCTGAAGGCGTCAAAAAACAGCACCGTAAGCTGGCGACCTGGATTAATGCGCTGATTGCCGCCGGATTCGAGATCGTCTGTGTCGATGAATGGGGACCGTCCGCGCAACAGATTGCTGAAAACCCGGCTTTAGATGAAGAAAAAGAGCGGCCGATGGTGTTTCTGCTCAGCGCACGTAAACCAGCATAACAACGCCTCCAGGCAGAATGATTGATACTTTCCTATACTCAATCTGAACTTACCAAAAAAAGGAAAGTTAATGAAAATTCTGCTGTGGGTAATTCTGATTATTTTTCTGATTGGGCTATTGGTGGTAACAGGCGTGTTTAAGATGATTTTCTGATGTCGTCATTTCGCCCAGGCCTGATAGCAGAAATCTCAGGCTATTCTTCTCTCTGATGCCGGATGGCGGCGTAAACGCCTTATCCGGCCTACTGGAACTGAGAGCAGGCAGTAATCTCGATAGCCTGAATCGCACGTGCGATATCCGGCGAATTATTTAACGCACGAATTTCCTGAAACAGTTCTGTTGCCTCTGAATATTCTTTGCGCAAATACCCTAACCACTGCTTAATCCGCGCTACATGATACAGCCCGGTGTCCCCCTGCTTTTCAAGGCGGGTATATTTTTGCAACAGCGTCACGACTTCAGGCCACGGCATACGCGGCTCGTTGTATTTCACCACGCGGCTCAGGTTCGGAATATTTAATGCGCCACGTCCGATCATCACCGCATCGCATCCGCTGATGGCCATACAATCCTGGGCGCTCTGCCAGTCCCAGATTTCGCCATTCGCAATAACCGGAATGGACAGCCGCTGACGGATCTCGCCAATCGCCTGCCAGTTGATATGTTCCGCCTTGTAGCCCTGCTCTTTGGTTCGGCCATGCACCGCAAGTTCGCTGGCACCAGCCTGCTGGACGGCATCGGCAATTTCAAACTGCCGGTCGCTGTTGTCCCAGCCCAGACGAACTTTCACCGTCACCGGAAGATGAGCCGGGACCGCCTCGCGCATAGCTTTTGCGCCCCGGTAGATAAGCTCAGGATCTTTCAATAATGTTGCGCCACCGCCGCTACCGTTCACCAGCTTCGATGGACAGCCACAGTTTAGATCGACACCGTACGAGCCCAGTTCTACCGCTCGTGCGGCATTCTCCGCCAGCCACTGCGGATACTGTCCTAACAGCTGAATGCGAACCAACGTGCCGGATGGCGTCCGGCTGTTGTTATGCAGTTCCGGGCAAAGTCGATGAAATACTTTTGCCGGCAGGAGCTGATCCACCACGCGCACAAACTCGGTAATGCACAGATCGTAATCATTCACTTCAGTCAGCAGCTCGCGCACCAGTGAGTCGAGCACGCCTTCCATCGGCGCCAGTAAAACACGCATATCGTCACCCGCAAAAAAAGAGGCGCTATGGTAGCGCCTCCGTTCGGGAGATTAAAGAGGCTCAGCGCGGCAACAGACAGTTATCTTCTTTCCAACCGTACAGCCATTCCATACCGCGATAAAACTCTGCCTGCGATTTGTCTTTCCACAGCAGATTACGCACCTGCCGCTCGACGCCTGCGGCGTGGTAGACACGGCCCATTTCACGCGTTGACCAGACGATGCGTGCGGTACGCGGAATACGCACCGACTCATACAGCGCAAAGGCATCAGCCGCATCGCCATCACACTGCTGTAGCGCTTTACCGAGCGTTACCGCGTCTTCCAACGCCATACAGGCACCCTGCGCCATATATTGCGCCACCGGGTGCGCGGCATCCCCCACCAGCGTGATGCGGTCGGTTCCCCATTTTTCTACCGGCTCGCGGTCGGCGGTGGACCAGCGCCGCCATGACGTCGGTTTATCAAGCATCTGACGCGGGCGCGGATGAATACCCGCAAAATAGGAGAGCACTTCCTCTTTGCTGCCATCCTTCACACCCCACTCTTCCTGCTGACGACTGTGGAAGGTCACCACCAGGTTATATTGCTTACCGCCGCGCAGCGGATAGTGCACCAGGTGACAGTGTGGTCCGGCCCACAGCACCGGCGCGTTAATGCGTAAATCTTCCGGCATATCATCGCAATCAATCACGGCGCGATAGACCACGTGTCCGGTAACCCGTGGCGCATCGCCAATCAGAGACTGACGAACGACCGATTTTACACCGTCACAGCCCACCAAAATATCCGCCGTCCAGCTGTTGCCGTGCTCATCAAATACCGTCACGTCATTCTCTGTCTGGCGAATATCAACCACGTTAGTTGAAGTGCGATACTCAACGTTAGGATGCACCAGCGCCGCTTCCCAAACGCTGGCGTGAATATCAACCCGATGGATAACCGCATAAGGACCGCCAAAGTGATCGCGGAACGCCTGGCCGGTTTCAATGCGGACCACCTCTTTTGCGTTTACCGCATCCATCATCGTGATGTGGTCGGTAAAAACGGCACGCTGACGGGCGACTTCTCCCACGCCAAGGCTGTCCAGAGCAGAGAATGCATTCGGCCCGAGCTGAATACCCGCGCCAATTTCACCAATCTCGTGCGCTTTCTCCAGCAACATCACTTTAATGCCCTGACGGGCCAGCGATAGCGCGGTCGCCGCGCCGCCAATCCCGCCACCCACGATAATTGCGCGTGTCACTTTAGCCATTGTCGTTCTCCTTATCAGGCTGGAATTTTATCTTGTTGATTCTCGGGCGCGGCGGCGATAAACGCCGGAAGCTGAGTACAGGCATCATATACCGCCTTACAGCGCGGATATCCGCTCAGATCGCACCCCATACGTAACGCGTTCGCCCACTGTGGGATCAGACAGCAATCCGCCAGCGTCGGCGCATCACCCACGCAGAACTTTCCCGAATGACTCTGGCGCAGCATCTGTTCCACCGCGCTTAACCCTTGCTGGATCCAATGTGCATACCAGCGTTTTTTATCTTCTTCACTGACCTTTAACTCTTCGCTCAGGTAGCGCAGTACCCGCATGTTATTCACCGGGTGGATATCACAGGCGATGGCATAGACAATTTCCAGCACCTTACTGCGCACCGGGAAGTCGGCAGGCAGCAGTGGCGTTTGCGGAAAGTGGCCATCCAGCCAGTCAATTATTGCCAGCGACTGCCCAAGTGATTCTCCGTCATCGGTCACCAGAGTCGGCACCAGTCCCACCGGGTTCATCCGTCGGTAGGCCAGTTCGTTCTGCTGACCGATGCGAATGTTGACGCCCACCGTCTGGTAATCCAGCCCCTTCAGCGCCAGCGCAATGCGCACCCGATATGACGCCGAGCTATTAAAGAAACTGTACAGCTTCATCATCCACCTCAGACAATCTTCACGGCGATGGGGGTTAAACCGTCTACGTTTCCGGTGATCACATCCCCTTTCACTACCGCCCCCACGCCTTCTGGGGTACCGGTGTAGATCAGATCGCCCGGCTGCAGTTCAAAGAAACCAGACAGATAGCTGATGGTTTCATTCACAGACCAGATGAGGTGGCGAATATCGCTACGCTGATGATCGTCGCCGTTGACCTGCAACCAGATTGGCGCATTGTTAACATCCACACTTTCGCTGGCTTTATGCAGCGGCGCGATGGGTGCGGAGAGATCAAACGCTTTGCCAATTTCCCACGGACGCCCCATCTGCCGCATCTCCATCTGCCGATCACGGCGGGTCATATCCAGGCCGGTGGCATAGCCCCAGATATATTCGTGCGCTTTTTCCAGCGGAATATCACTGCCCTTTTTGCCAATCGCCACCACCAGCTCTATCTCATAGTGATAGTTATCGGTTTGCGATGGGTACGGCAGTTCGAGGATCTGACCAGCCGCCACCGGGACTACCGCATCGGCAGGTTTACAGAAAAAGAACGGTGGTTCGCGATCCGGATCAAAGCCCATTTCACGGGCATGAGCGGCATAGTTACGGCCCACGCAGTAAACACGGCGCACAGGAAATTGTTCATCACAGCCAACAACCGGAACGGTAACAGGCGCTTGTGGTTCAAATACGTATTGCGTCATTTTCTCTCTCCCAAATTAATAGCGTGCTTCGCGGAACAACCCCAGTGCTTCCTGAACCGGTCTGTCCGAAAAACTGAATAAGACGGTATCTTCGTGGGTCTGGAACGACACGCCGTGCCAGGTCGGCACCACAAAGATATCTTTTGGCGAAAAGTTGAAGGTCTCGTTACCAATGGTGACCTGCCCACTTCCTTCCACCACGTGGTAGATAGTGCTGTCGGTGGTACGCGCCATTCGTGAGGAAAAGCCCTGCGGCAACAGTTGCAGGAAGGTTCCCATCGAAGGCATGGGATAACCGCCGGTTACCGGGTTGACGTAACGCATCTTGTAACCGTCCCACTCATCGGCGTCGCCCATGCGCGTCAGGTCATGCAGTGCTTCACGGCTGCGATCGTAGCGATAGTTAAAAATCGGCGATGAGTTACCTTTCTGATGACGCAGCGGCAGCATATTGGCCGCGTAGCGCGGTAAGTAATCCCCTTCCTTGCGCGTGACCGGCTGCTGATCTTCCGGGTTGTCTTCCGCAAAGCCACAGCCCAGCAGGTTCACCAACGGCAGGTCCAGACCGTCCAGCCACACCACCGGTTCACTGCCCGGGTTGCCGTGATCGTGCCAGCGCCACTGCGGCGTCAGAATAAAATCGCCTTCATGCATCTGGGTGCGCTCACCGTCCACAGCGGTAAATGCCCCTTTCCCTTCGACAATAAAGCGCAGCGCAGACTGATTATGACGATGACTCGGCGCAACCTCGCCCGGCATAATTAACTGCAATCCCGCGTACAGCGTTGGGGTGATTGAAGACTGTCCACGCAGCATTGGGTTTTCCAGCACCAGCACGCGGCGAATCGCCTCTTTCGCGCCAATCAGATCGCCACTTTCCAGCAGCAGCGGGCGGATCTCCTGATAGTTCCAGTACGCAGGCGCGCAATGTGCGTTCGGTGTTGGCGGCACCAGGCGGTGCAGCGACTCCCACAGAGGGGTCAGATTCTGCCCGGAAATATGCTGGTAAAACTGCTGACGGCTGTTCTTAACGTCCTGATTCAGTTCAGACATAGGGATTCTCCTTATTCATTCACAACACCTGCGCGTGGCAGAGTATTTGAGGCAGAGGCCGACTGGCGGATAACAACCGTCAGCAGCGTAAGCATTACCGCGCTGATGGCCGCCGGGACGGCAATAATGAAAAACAGGTTATCGAATGAGAAATTCATCGCCATCATCACCCCGCCGGAAAGCGAGCCGACAATCGCGCCGCAGCGCCCCACTGCATTAGACCAGCTGACGCCCGTCGCCCGGCTTTGTGTCGGATAAAGCGTAGCGGTTAACGCATTAAGACCAACCTGAGAACCGCTAATGCCGATGCCGGTGCCAAAAATAGCCAGTGCCATCAGCCACAGACCGTTTTCGCTCAGGCCAATCATGACGATGCACACTGCGCCCAGCGCATAACTCACGGCCAGCACGCGGAAAGGATTGTATTTGTCCATCAGCACGCCCAGCGCCAGTGCCCCCAGCGTTCCTCCAATCTGGAAGGCGGCAGTTACCCAGGAGGCATGCTGCAGATCAATTCCACGATGGTTAAGCAGCGTTGGCATCCAGCTGGAGAGCAGATAAATAATCAGCAGGCTCATAAAGAACACTACCCATAGCATCAGAGTAATAGGCAGCTGTCGCCCAACGAACAGCTGGCGAATGCTGCCTTTAGCTATCGCGGCACCTTCGTTGAGATAAAAATGGGTATTGTCATAACGTTCCCGGGTGATGGTGCTAACGGTTCTGGCAATCACGTTTTGCGGCAGTTGACGACGAACCTGCCAGCGCGGGGATTCCGGTAGCGCAAACAGCAGAGCAACAAACAGCATTAGCGGTAGAACGCCTCCCAGCACCAGAATGCCGTGCCAACCAATCACCGGCACCAGCTGTGCGCTGACGATACCGCCCATTGCCGATCCCAGAGTAAAGCCACAGAACATCATGGTGACCAGTGCGCCACGCCGACGCGCGGGCAGGTATTCCGAGGTCATAGTAATGGTATTCGGCATCGCGCCGCCCAGCCCTAAGCCGGTAAGAAAGCGCAAAATAACCAGCGTTTGCAGATCGGGTGAAAAAGCCGAAATTAGACTAAGCGCACCGAACAGCGCCACGCAGAGTTCTATCACTCGTTTGCGGCCAAAACGGTCGGACAGCGGGCCACAGAGCAGCGCGCCAGCGGTCAGCCCCAGCAGACCTGCACCAAACAGCGGTGCCAGATCGCCGGCAGTAAGCTGCCAGTGAGTGCGAATATCGGGTGCGATAAAACCAATCGCCGCGGTATCAAATCCGTCAAGCATGACAACCAGAAAACAGCAGATAATCACGCGCCACTGCGTCTTACCGACGGGGGCGGAATCGATCAGTGCTTGTAGATCACGTTGTTGAGTCATAGTGAATGCCTCAGTGCAGGTAGAGTAGATGTCTGTTTTGTTTTAGGTATGTTGCGACTTTGTATGTTTGGAGATGAAATGTACAATGGCTTTTCATGCAGAGGCATAACCTGGAGGTTATATCAAATGGCAAACTGGGCGCAGAAACTGAAGTTGCAACACCTGCAAACGCTTATCGCGCTGGGCGAACAGGGAAATCTGACGCACGTCGCCCGGATGATGAATATCACCCAGCCCGCGTTGTCGAAATGGTTATCACAGCTCGAAGATGAGATTGGCATCACGCTCTTTGAACGTCACAGTAAAGGCTTGCGTCCTTCCGAAGGCGGCAAGTTGCTACTGCAACATGCCCAACGCCTGATCAATGATATGGAGCGTTCGCAGTATGAAATCGCCCGTTTTAAGCAAGGCGGCCTTGTAGGGAGTCTGAAGATTGGCTGCTCGCCGGTAGCGACCGACTGTGTTTCACAGGCAATACTGGGTTTGCTCACAGAACTGCCAACCCTGCATCTAAATATTGAAGAGAAAGTGATGACCCCGCTGCTGCACGATCTGCTCGCGGGTTCGGTGGATGTCGTCGTCGGTCGCGTCGGCGGTCGGGCGCTTCAGTTGCCGCTCAATTATCAGGTGCTGTATACCGAGCCGGTCTGTTTCGTCGCCCGCCCCGACCATCCCTTAGCAAAATATCCCCTGCTCACCTGGCACGATCTGGCTAACTGGCGCTGGATTGTCTGGCCGACAGGAACCCCTATCCGGATAAGCATTGATAACGCGCTGGTTGATAACGGCGTAATGTTGCCGGAAAACATCATTGAATCGGCATCAATCAACGTCAGTACCAACCTGCTGCAAAGTAGCGACATGATCTCTATTCTTTCTCTACGGCTGGCACAACGGTATGCCGCCCAGGGACAACTGGTTATCCTGAATCTGCCGAAGATTGAACAAAAAGGCAGCGTCGGCGTATTCTGGCGCAACAACGAAACGCCTACTACCGCCCTGAATCGTTTTCTGTACTACCTGGCACAAGTTTAGCGCGGAGAGTTAGGGCCATCGCCCGATGTTCCAGATATCTATTTCCTCTATGCTTAGAATTCATGATGTGATCGGTAGCACGTTTTTAAGTTTAATTGTATGATGAATCAGTCTCGTCAAGGGTTTCAACTATGAGCAAAGCACTGAACGTTATCTGGCAATATTTGCGCGCATTCGTCCTGATTTATGCCTGCCTCTATGCAGGTATTTTTCTTGCATCGCTACTCCCTATCACCATTCCGGGCAGCATTATCGGCATGCTGATTCTGTTTGTTTTACTGGCTTTGCAGGTGTTACCGGCAAAATGGGTTAACCCCGGCTGCTACGTGCTGATTCGCTATATGGCCCTGTTGTTTGTCCCGATTGGCGTGGGGATCATGCAGTACTTTGACCTGCTGCGCGCGCAATTTGGTCCGGTGGTGGTGTCTTGTACCATCAGTACGCTGGTCGTTTTCCTGGTGGTAAGTTGGAGCTCGCACATTGTGCACGGTGAGCGCAAAATCGTTGGGCAAAAAGAGGCTAAAGCAAAAAAATGATGTCGTATATCTGGTGGTCGTTACCTCTTACGCTGGCGGTATTTTTTGGCGCACGTAAGCTGGCAGCTCGCTTTAAAATGCCTTTGCTGAATCCGCTGCTTGTTGCCATGGTGGTGATCATTCCCATTCTGCTGCTGACAGGTATTCCCTACGATCACTATTTCAAAGGCAGCGAAGTGCTGAACGATTTGCTGCAACCTGCCGTGGTCGCGCTGGCCTATCCGTTATACGAACAGTTGCACCAGATTCGCGCCCGCTGGAAATCAATCATTGCTATCTGTTTTGCCGGGAGCGTTGTGGCGATGGTAACAGGTACAACAATCGCCTTGTTGATGGGCGCATCACCACAAATTGCCGCGTCTATCATGCCAAAATCGGTCACTACACCTATCGCTATGGCCGTGGGAGGCAGTATTGGCGGCATTCCGGCGATCAGCGCCGTATGCGTCATTTTTGTCGGCATTCTCGGGGCGGTATTTGGTCATACGTTACTCAATGCCATGCGTATCCGCACTAAGGCCGCTCGTGGGCTGGCAATGGGCACCGCGTCGCACGCCCTGGGCACCGCACGCTGTGCGGAACTGGACTATCAGGAAGGTGCGTTTAGCTCACTGGCGCTGGTCATCTGCGGCATTATTACCTCACTGGTTGCCCCGTTCCTGTTCCCGATTATTCTGGCAGTGGTGGGTTAATCTTCATTTTTTAGCTATTTATTTGCGATGCGTTGCACATTTTTCATTTAAGTTTCATAAGTTGCATACACAATGAGATTTGGATCACATATAAAGCCATAACAGGCCCGTAAACTACGATTCCATTACATTGTTATGAGGCATCGCCATGCATCCACGTTTTCAAACTGCTTTTGCCCAACTCGCGGATAACTTGCAATCAGCCCTGGCCCCTGTTCTGGCGGATGCACATTTCCCCGCCATGCTAACTGCTGAGCAGGTCTCTTTGCTGAAACGCGAATCGGGACTGGACGAAGACGCGCTGGCATTCGCTCTGCTGCCGCTGGCTGCGGCCTGCGCACGTACTCCGCTGTCCAACTTCAACGTTGGGGCAATTTCTCGCGGCATCAGCGGCAACTGGTACTTCGGTGGGAACATGGAGTTCCTGGGCGCGACCATGCAGCAAACTGTTCATGCCGAGCAAAGCGCTATCAGCCACGCCTGGCTGCGCGGTGAAAAAGGGCTCGCCGCCATCACCGTCAACTACACGCCGTGCGGCCACTGTCGCCAGTTTATGAACGAACTGAACAGCGGACTGGATTTACGGATTCATCTGCCGGGACGTGCGCCACACATGCTGCGTGATTACCTGCCAGATGCCTTCGGCCCGAAAGATCTGGAGATTAAAACGCTGCTGATGGACGATCAGGATCACGGCTTCGCGCTGCAGGGCGATGCGTTGACCCAAGCGGCAATCACTGCTGCCAACAGATGTCATATGCCGTACAGCAAATCCCCAAGCGGCGTGGCGCTGGAGTGTAAAGATGGCCGTATTTTTAGCGGCAGCTATGCTGAAAATGCCGCCTTTAACCCGACCCTGCCACCGCTGCAAGGCGCGTTAAACCTGTTGAATCTGAACGGTTATGATTATCCAGATATCCAACGCGCCGTGCTGGCTGAAAAAGCCGACGCGCCGTTGATTCAGTGGGATGCGACCTCCGCCACGCTGAAAGCACTGGGCTGCAATAATATTGAGCGCGTTCTCCTGGGTTAATCGACTCAATAACGCCGGTTCGTAGGCCGGATAAGGTGTTTACACCGCTATCCGGCACTATGCAGAATGCCTAAAATCCCCTCAATCAGACTGCTGTTTCTTGCGCTACGTCTTCCGGTACAGTAGCCTGATTGAAATTCCATCCAAATAACGAGTTTTCTGCATGTTAAAGCGCGTGTTTTACAGCCTGTTAGTCCTGTTAGGCTTGCTGCTTTTGACTGTGCTTGGACTCGATCGCTGGATGAGCTGGAAGACTGCTCCCTACATTTACGACGAACTGCAGGATTTACCCTACCGCCAGGTCGGTGTGGTTCTGGGCACGGCGAAGTATTACCGCACCGGCGTCATCAATCAGTATTACCGCTACCGCATTCAGGGCGCATTGAACGCCTATAACAGCGGGAAGGTAAACTATCTGCTGTTAAGCGGCGACAATGCCCAGCAAAGCTACAACGAACCCATGACGATGCGTAAGGATCTGATTGCCGCAGGCGTCGATCCCGCTGACATCGTGCTTGATTACGCCGGGTTCCGCACGCTCGACTCCATCGTGCGTACCCGCAAGGTGTTCGATACCAACGATTTCATCATTATTACCCAGCGATTCCACTGTGAGCGCGCCTTGTTTATTGCGCTGCATATGGGCATTCAGGCCCAGTGCTACGCCGTACCTTCGCCAAAAGATATGCTCACCGTGCGGGTACGTGAATTTGGTGCCCGTTTTGGCGCACTCGCCGATCTCTACATTTTCAAACGTGAGCCTCGTTTTTTAGGCCCACTGGTGCCCATCCCTACCATGCATCAGGTACCGGACGATGCGCAGGGGTATCCGGCGGTCACGCCTGAACAATTACTCGAATTACAAAAGAAACAAGGAAAATAAGCATGGAAGGAAAAACGATCTTTATCGTTATTGGCGTACTGATGATTGTTCTCTGGACGTGCAGAGAAGGCCTGAAGGGACTGCGTTCCGGTATCGTCGAGAAAACAGTGAAAGGTTCGCAGACGCCAATGATCATTTCTCGCGCTAAAGAACCCAGCACTTACTGGAGCTATATCATCGTTTATTTCGGTATGGCCATTGGTGCACTGTTCACTGGTATCTGGTTACTCTTTATCAAATAAAAAAACCGATGCAGAATGCCTCTGCACCGGTTTTATTTTTCTCTTCCCAGATTACTTCTTACGCGCGTACTTCAGTGAGTCCAGCGCGACCGCGAAGATGATAATGCCGCCTTTGATAATATACTGCCAGTACGGGTTCACGCCGATGTAGGTCAAACCGTAGTTGATGACGGTGAAGATGATCACACCGGTCACTACGCCAAACACGGTACCTACCCCGCCGCTGAACGACACGCCGCCAACCACGCACGCCGCAATCGCATCCAGCTCATACATAAAGCCGAGGTTGTTGGTCGCTGAGCCGATACGTCCGGCTTCCAGCAAACCACCGAAGGCATAGAACACGCCAGACAACGCATAGATAATCAGCAGGTTCAGCGCAACGTTTACACCGGACACTTTCGCAGCTTCCGGGTTTCCGCCGATGGCGAAAATGTTTTTACCGAAGCGGGTCTTGTTCCACAGCACCCACACAAAAGCCACCGCAATCAGCGCATAGAAAGTGATGTAGGAGAGTCGGAAACTGCCCAGTGCAATAAAGCCCTGCGCAAAGGTTGAGAATCCACTGTCAAAGCCAGAAATTGGCGATGCGCCGACGAAGTCGTAGTACAGGGAGTTGATCCCGTAAACGATAATCATCGTACCCAGTGTGGTAATAAACGGCGTTACGTTCAGATAAGCAATGATAATACCGTTCACCAGACCGATAATGGCGCCAATCACGCAGACAATCAGCACCACTACAATGATCGGCATCGTCGCCATTTCCGGGAACACCTTGTTGGCATTCTCCATCGACTGCAACAGAGTTGCCGCCACCACTGCCGCCAGGCCAACCTGACGCCCCGCCGACAGGTCGGTCCCTTGGGTAACAATCAGTCCAGCCACACCCAATGCGATAATAATACGCACCGAGGATTGCGTGAGAATATTACTCAGGTTCAGTAAGCTTAAGAAAGTGGGATCCTGGAAAATAATAATCGCCAGCAAAACCAAAAGAACAACGTAAATTCCGCCTTCTTTCAGGTAAGTAAGAAAACTTTTCTTATTTAACGCACTCATGAGGAGCCCCTAATCTTAAAGGTGCAAAGACGCAAGACGGAGGATTTCGTTTTGCGTTGTTGTTTTAGTGTCAACAATTCCAGCAACGAGACCATTGCTCATCACCAGAATACGATCGGTAATACCCAGCAGCTCCGGCATTTCAGAGGAAATAATAATAATCCCCTTATCCTTTTTCGCGAGTTCGGCAATCAACTGATAAATTTCAAATTTCGCACCAACATCGATTCCGCGCGTCGGTTCATCCAGCATCAGAATTTCTGGCTGGGTTAATAACCAACGACCAATAACCACCTTTTGCTGATTACCGCCAGAAAGTGAACCGATTTGCGTACGATGACCCGGTGTTTTTACCCTCATGGAGTCAATTACCCACTGGGTATCACTCTTCATGCGGGAATTATCCAACAGACCAACTTTGTTTTTATAGTTTTGGATATTGGAGATTAACGAGTTAAAACCAATGTCCAGATACGCATAAATACCGGTTGAACGGCGCTCTTCCGTGACCAGTGCAAAACCATGGTTGATGGCTTCATTTGCACTGTGGTTATTAATTTTTTTGCCGTGTAGCGTAATCGTACCTGATGATTTCTCACGAATACCAAAAAGCGTTTCAACGATATCCGTGCGTTTTGCGCCTACCAGACCTGCAATCCCAAGAATCTCCCCTTTGTGCAAATCAAACGAGATATCACGAATCGACGGCTGGCGCAGCGAGGTCAGGTTACGCACTTGCAGAATGACTTCACCAGGTTTGTTTTCTTTATCCGGAAAACGTTGGTTCAGTGAACGTCCAACCATCATGGCGATGATCTTATCCATATCCAGCCCTTCCAGCGGCTGGGTCGCAATCCACTGGCCATCGCGCAGAACGGTAATTTCATCGCACAGCTGGAAGATTTCTTCCATTTTGTGAGAGATATAAACAATACCGCATCCACGCTCTTTCAGCTTACGGATGATGGTGAACAGATGGTTAACTTCTTTTTCGGTTAACGATGAAGTTGGCTCATCCATGATGACGATTTTGGCGTCATAGGAGAATGCTTTCGCAATTTCAATCATCTGCATTTGTGAAACGGATAATGTGCCGACACGCGCACGCGGATCGATATCAATATCCAGTTCATCAAATATCGCTTTGGTATCGCGGTACATTTTTTCCTGATCGACAAACATGCCTTTGGTGGGATAGCGTCCCAGCCACATGTTGTCCATTACAGAACGTTGTAATACCAGGTTTAATTCCTGGTGTACCATCGAAATACCATTTTCAAGCGCTTCTTTCGCAGAATGAAAATCGATTTCTTTACCCTGAAATAAAATACTGCCGGAATCTTTTTGATAGATGCCGAAAAGACATTTCAATAATGTTGATTTCCCCGCGCCATTCTCTCCCATTAGGGCGTGAATAGAATGCGGGCGGACTTTTAAATTGACATTATCAAGCGCCTTAACGCCGGGGAAGGACTTGTTGATGCCGGTCATTTCCAACAAGTATTCGCCTGACGACTGAGTATGTGTGCTGACCATAATTATACCTTGTTGGCCTTGCAGAGTGCGTTATTAAGGGCGCAATGAAATTGCGCCCACATACGGAGTATTTATTTGTTGGTGAACTCTGCCAGATTATCTTTATCGACACCTACGTACGGAACGCGAACAATCTTGTTCTCAATTTTCCAGTTAGTGCCATCTGCCGCACCTTTGCCGTCAGCCAGGTTTTTCGCCAGATCGAAGGTGGCTTTCGCCTGGTTGTTGGCATCGTTCAGCACGGTACCGGCCATGGCGCCAGATTTCACCAGAGCCAGAGCTTCAGGCAGCGCATCCACACCAAATACTGGTACGCTGGTTTTGTTGTGCGCTTTCAGCGCTTCAACTGCACCCATTGCCATCGCATCGTTGTTAGCGATAACCACTTCAATTTTGTTCGCGTTTGGACCTGACATCCACGCATCCATCTTATCTTTCGCCTGAGCGGTATCCCACATTGCAGTATCTAACTGCAGCTGCTCAGTTTTAATGCCTTTGTCGTTCAGCTCTTTAATCACGTAAGTGGTACGTGCTTCAGCATCCGGGTGTCCCGGTTCGCCTTTCAGCAGAACAAACTGAATTTTGCCGTCTTTGTTCAGGTCCCAGTTCGGGTTAGCTGCCCAGTGTTTGGCAATCAAATCACCCTGAATAATGCCGGACTCTTTAGAGTCGGTACCGACGTAATACGCTTTGTCATAGCTGTCCAGCGCTTTACGAGAAGGTTCTTTGTTGAAGAATACGATCGGTACGTTCTGTCCGCGTGCTTTTTCAATGACCGTGCCAGCAGCTGCCGGGTCAACCAGGTTAATCGCCAGTGCTTTAACGCCTTTTGCCAGCAGCACGTCGATCTGATCGTTTTGTTTGGACTGGTCGTTCTGCGAGTCGTTCATCAGCAGCTGTACATCTGGTGCCGCTTTGGCATCTTTTTCAATAGCCTTACGTACTACAGACATAAAGTTATCGTCATACTTATAGATAGTCACACCAATGCGGGTATCAGCAGCGTGCGCAGCCGCGCCGAATAACATGCTTGCCATTACAGCAGACAGGGTCAACACCTTCTTATTCATGGTATCTCCGGTTTTATTATGCAGGGTAGTACTTGAGATAAATGCTCGGCAGGCAGAACGTTACTGAAGTGTTACTGAACGCCGAAGCTCACTTTTAAAAAATATTTCTTCCGTGTCTGGCAACGCTCCAAAAACAGGCTTTAATTTTTGTTTAAGGCACCTATACCTCGATGAAAGTGATTATTCACCGTTACATAGTAGTTACAGCGCAACAAACAGTGTCATCATAGCTATCGCATTGTTAATATACTGTGAATTTACTCACATATTGAAAGCGGTTACATCGCGCAACGTTATGAGTTAGTGATCGGTGCCGCATTCTGCCGCAGCGCTACTGAATGGCGACGCACCAGCGTTGGCATAAAACAATGTGACGCCTGCGGATCCAACGTGCCAGCCGCCCCCTGTAGCGCAAGCTCCGTCGCCATTTTTGCCATTGAGGCAATGGGATAGCGCACAGTGGTTAGCTGCGGATCGGTGTAACGCGCGATGGGAATATCATCGAAGCCAATGATAGAAAGGTGTAATGGAATAGCGATGCCGTTATCTTTTAGCGCAGTCAGCGCGCCGGCTGCCATATTGTCGTTATAAGCGAAGACCGCCGTCAGTTGTAAGTTACGCCCCAGCAATTCCACCATCGCGGACTCTCCGCCCTGCATATCGGGCGAACCAGTGCCGACCCAGCTTTCTGCCGCAACAATCCCCTGCTCTTTCAGGGCAGTTAACCACCCTTCTTTGCGCATGGCGTCATCTTCAATACGGTGGCTTGATGCCAGATAACCGATGCGTTGATGACCATTATTTAGCAGCATTCGGGTAGCCATTTTGGCACCGCTGATGTTATCCAGGCAGACGCAACGGTGTGCGTAGCCAGGAACAAGGCGGTTGATCAGAACCATGCCGGGAATTTGATCCATAAACTCGGCCAGCTCCCGATCGCTCAGCGCTTTAGAGTGTACAATCAGCGCGTTACAGCGTTGGCGAATCAACACCTCAATGGCATGACGTTCTTTTTCCGCCTCATGGTAGCTGTTGCCAATCAGGACATACTTCTGATGCTGCTGGGCAACCATATCCACGGCTTTTACCAGCGCGCCAAAAAACGCATCTGATACATCCATGACGACAACACCAATCGTGTCGCTTACCTGCGTCGCCAGTGCTTGTGCGTTGGCATTAGGTCGATAGCCAAGCTGAGTGACTGCCTTCATTACCGCTTCACGCGTATCGGGACTCACCAGCGCACTGTTGTTCAGTACGCGGGAAACGGTCGCTACAGAAACGCCAGACTGCCGTGCCACATCACGAATGGTTACCATATTCACTGCCCTGTTTTAGATTGCGGCTGCCCGCAGACACCCCAGGCTGGGTATTTTGTCAGCACAATGAAACGGACTGCGTGAGTGATGTCACAGGAATGAAAGCGCTTACATCCATTTTGTTAATGAATGTGATCCAGATCGTTATCTGGATGTTCGCGGTAATGATGTCCCCGCAGCACGCAGGGTTAATTGACGCCACAGCCATTCCACCGGGCCCTGGCGGTAAAAACGCAGCCATATGACAGAGAAAAGTAAGTTAATCGCCCAGACCGGGATGACGAAAAACAGCAGCTCCAGCCGGTCAAATTTCATAAATAAACCGGCCTGATAAAACAACGTGGTGCAGATTAAGGTTTGTAACAGATAGTTGGTTAATGCCATGCGCCCCACACAGGCGATAGCAATGACCCATTTGAAGCGACTAAGCTGCGGCCAGAAACCAAACATCAGCGCAGCATAACCAATGGTTTGCAAAGGCGCCCCCAGCTCTCGCGGGGCTTGTAACAGGAAGGCACACCAGCGGTAGGCCCAGTCCAGATGCCACTGAGCGATGATAGCAGGCAGGTTAATCGCCATGCCGATAATAACCAGCAAAACGCCAGTGCGTCGATAATGCTGCAAACTGTACTGCCCTTTTAGCCAGCCGCTACGCATTAATGCCGCGCCGAGCAGCATCATCCCCGCCAGTTGCCAGCCATATTGCGCGCCTAACGCCAGCAAGCTATTGGACATCATATCCACGCGATTGCTGATTGCTTCCATTCCGCCGTTCACTTTCCAGTATTTTTCATACAGCAGCGCTGAAGCATCCGGCGTCCAGGCCCGGCTGGTTTCGCTCCCGGAGATCACACCCAACAGCAGCAATACACCAACGCCCGCCAAATAAAGCACCACGCCGGTGTTAAACAAGCTTTTCACCGACGGCGCATCCCGGATCAGCCGCCAGCAAATCAGGCCGATCAAGCCATATGCCAGCAGGATATCGCCATCCCAGAAGAGTAAACCGTGAATGAATCCCAACAGCACCAGCAACGTAAGCCGCGACTGGATCCAGCGTTTACCACGCGGGAGCAGCATTTGCAGACCAGCACCAAACAGCAGAGCAAACAGCGTGAGGAATTTTACCTGCGCGAAGAGATCGAGCAGCGCCCAGGTCCAGGCGTCAGATAAGGTAATGTCGCCATACCAGGCGGGATTGAGATATGCCGCCTTCGGCAAGCCAAAGGCGCTAATATTGAGAAGCAGGATACCAAGAATGGCAACGCCACGAATAAAATCCAGCGTGACATTACGCTCCATGGTTCCTGCCCTAATCAGTTGTGATGACGTACTGCGCGCAGAAATTCCTGACGCGTGTTCTGGCTGGACTTAAACAATCCGCCAAGAGAAGTGGTGGTGGTCGCACTGGTCGCATCGCGAATGCCGCGCGCTTTCACACAGTAATGCACCGCATCAATCGATACCGCCACATTATTCGTCCCGAGCAGCGTTTGCAGCGCGGTGAGAATTTGCTGGGTCAGACGTTCCTGTACCTGCGGACGCTGCGCAAAGAACTGCACAATGCGGTTAATCTTCGACAGACCAATGACCGAATCTTTCGGAATATACGCCACCGTCGCTTTGCCATCGATAGTGACAAAGTGGTGTTCGCAGGTGCTGGTCAGCGTGATATCGCGAACCGTGACCATCTCGTCCACCTTCATTTTGTTTTCAATGACGGTGATTTTCGGGAAGTTGGCGTAATCGAGGCCGGAGAAAATCTCATCGACATACATTTTCGCAATGCGATGCGGAGTTTCCATCAGACTGTCATCGCTCAAATCGAGATTGAGCAATTGCATAATCTCGGTCATATGGCCAGAGATAAGACGTTTGCGTGTTTCGTTATCCATCTCTTGCACGGGCGGGCGCAGCGGGGTTTCGAGACCACGCGCAACCAGCGCTTCATGAACCAGTGCCGCTTCTTTACTGAGTGATGACATTTCTTCTTCTCCTGCAGGTGGGGCGCCTCTGCCCTGCATGGGGCAAAGTTTTTAGGCTGTGTCACAGCCAGAACATTGTGCGTGAGGCGGCGCACATAATCCAGTATTCACCGTGATAATTATTGAAATTGGCACAGCCTTTCAGCGTTGCTGATTTCACTTGTCGTTCAGCCCGGTGACGTCGAGTGTTAATGTAAAGTTATATAGATGATGAAGTATGTTTGCTCAATGCGGAAGTGAAAGTTACTCACAGTGCTATGAATAATCTGTATTATGATGAGTTCGCAAACACATTCAGGTTCAACACAACAAGGAGCCACGCATGGAAATGCTTGAAGAGCACCGCTGTTTTGAAGGCTGGCAGCAACGCTGGCGTCACGACTCCGCCACGTTAAATTGCGCCATGACCTTCAGTATTTTTCTTCCACCACCCCGTGATAACGCCGCGCCTCCGGTGCTGTACTGGCTGTCGGGCCTGACCTGTAATGATGAAAACTTCACTACCAAAGCAGGCGCGCAGCGCATTGCAGCGGAGCTGGGTATTGTTCTCGTGATGCCGGACACCAGCCCGCGCGGCGAGCAGGTTGCCAACGATGATGGCTACGATTTAGGTCAAGGGGCCGGATTTTACCTCAATGCCACCCAGCAGCCGTGGGCAACGCATTTTCGTATGTATGACTATCTGCGTGATGAGCTTCCGGCACTGATTCAGTCGCAGTTTAACGTCAGCGATCGCTGCGCCATCAGCGGACACTCCATGGGCGGCCACGGCGCATTGATTATGGCGCTGAAAAATCCCGGGAGATACACCAGCGTTTCCGCCTTTGCGCCGATCGTAAACCCTTGTCGTGTTCCGTGGGGTGAGAAGGCTTTTAGCGCTTATCTGGGCGAAGATAAAACACAGTGGGCAGAGTGGGATAGCTGCGCGTTAATGCTGACCAGCAAACCCGCAGACGCGATTCCGACGCTAATCGATCAGGGAGACAGCGATCAGTTTCTTGCCGATCAGTTGCAGCCCGCGGTACTGGCCGAAACTGCCCGTCAGACCGCATGGCCAATGACGCTACGCATCCAGCCTGGTTACGACCACAGCTATTACTTTATTGCGTCGTTTATTGAGGATCACCTGCGCTTCCACGCCCAGTATTTGCTGAAGTAATTCCTGAGTTGAGGGCGGAAGCCCTCTTCATTTCTCCATCATTCCTTCACTTTTTCTCCTTTTTTCTTTCCACACTATCTTATTGATTAAAAAAGCATTTCACTCCAAATCATATCAAACACAAATGATTTCTATTATCATTTGTTTTTACAAATATTCATACTTTTGTACAATCCCCCCGCTTCTTTACTGAAAAGAGTCCTTAAAAGACAAATACATACAATTGTCATGGCCTTTCACATGACGCGCAGTTTGATTCATTTAAATGGAATGATACAAATGACTATACCTCACGTTAAGGCTGTAGCTGCCGCAGTATGCGTCGCCTGCCTCCCATCACTCGGCCATGCCGCTGAACAAGACACCGTGGTCGTTACCGCTACCGGTTTCGAGCAGAAAATTCAGGATGCCCCGGCTTCAATATCTGTTATTACCAAGCAGCAGATTGAGGACAAAGCCTATCGAGATGTCACCGATGCGCTAAAAGATGTCCCTGGCGTCGTCGTCACTGGCGGGGGGAGCAGCAGCGATATCAGTATTCGCGGTATGGCTTCGCAATACACACTCTTCCTGGTCAACGGTAAACGCATCAGCACCCGCGGTACACGTCCTAACAGCGACAACTCAGGTATTGAGCAAGGTTGGCTGCCGCCGCTGGAATCCATCGAGCGTATCGAGGTAATCCGCGGCCCGATGTCGTCCCTCTATGGCTCTGATGCGATGGGCGGCGTCATTAACGTCATCACCAAAAAAGTATCGAATACTAAAGCCTGGACCGGCTCTTTGCACGGCGATGCCACTTTCCAGGAAGACAGAGACTCCGGCGATATTTACCAGACCAACGCCTATGCGTCTGGACCACTGATTGACGGATTACTTGGCGCGAAGGTGACCGGATTATTCTCCCACCGCGCGGAAGATGAAATCGTAAATGGCTACAATGAACAGCGTATGCGTAGCGGGGGATTAACCCTGAACTTTACGCCAGATGATAAAAACGACATCGATTTCGATTACGCACGTGAATTGCAGGATCGCGACAGTACGCCAGGCAAATCCATGGCAGAGGAAAACTGCCGTAACGGAAGCTGTAAGCCCAACAGTAAAAGCGAAAACAAGTATGTGCACACCACGTACTCAATAACCCACAGCGGTTATTACGACGACTTCAACTCCACCAGTTATGTCCAGCAGGAAGAGACCGATAACCCCGGTCGCCAGATGAAGTCTTACAACACGATTTTCAATAACCAGAACCAGGTCTTCCTTGGGGCACACACCCTGACGCTAGGCGGGCAATACCGTTATGAAAAACTACGCGATAACGGCAACCAGCTGCAAGCGGCTGATGGACTGAACAAACTGACCCGCTGGAGCTGGGCGCTGTTTGCTGAAGATGAATGGGCCGTAACCGATACCTTCACGCTGACCGGCGGTCTGCGTATGGATAAGGATGAAAACTACGGTGACAACTGGACGCCGCGCGGCTATGGCGTATGGCATCTGAGCGATCAGTGGACCTTAAAAGGTGGCGTTTCCGCGGGCTATCGTGCACCGGATCTGCGCCAGTCTTCTGCCAGTTGGGGACAGGTTACCGGCGGTGGTCGTCTGAACGGAATCATTGTCGGCAACCCGGATCTGAAGCCAGAGAAAAGCCTCAGCGAAGAGATCGGTTTACTGTGGGATAACGGCAACAACCTCAACGCAGGCGTTACATTGTTCAATACCGACTTTAAAAACAAAATCACCGAAGTTCGCCGTTGTAACAGCAGTTCCGATCCGGCCTGCACCATCGGCAATACGACTTATGACTTCGTCAGCGATCGCGTTAACGTCGATAAAGCCAATATGCGCGGCGTAGAATCCACCTTCGGCTGGAAAATAACCTCTGACGTCAACTGGACCGCGAACTACACCTACACGGAATCTGAGCAGAAAAGCGGTCAGTTCTCTGGCCAGCCGTTGAACAAAATGCCGAAGCATATGTTTAACACGACGCTGGACTGGCAGGCTACGCAGGATCTCGGTTTCTGGAGCCGTCTGAATCTGCGCGGGAAAACGTCTGAATACCTGAGCCGTACCTCAATGGCACAGGGCACTCCGTCCTATACTCAGGTCGACGTTGGTTTACGTTACTACGCTACCAAGGATCTGTTGATGACCGCTGGCGTGTATAACGTGCTGGATAAACAAATCGATTACGATACCTACGACACCGTTCTTGATGGACGTCGTTACACGGTTGGCATGACTTACAGCTTCTAAGTTAGGCGCAATAAAAAACCCCGGCACTCATCATGCCGGGGTTTTGTTTTTTCTGCCGTATCTGGTTAAGAATTACTTCTTCACGCGACCCGGGAATTTCATTTCGCTGTAGCGAACAAAACGGGTTCCTTTGGTCAGCTTATATCCAAACCAGATAATCAGGAACAGCGGGATACCGATATAGGTAGCCATCACGCCGCCCCAGTCAATGCTGTCTTTCAGGAACGCTTCGTAGTTCTGACCCAGGGTGATAATCAGGCACAGCACAAAGGCGAAGATCGGACCCAGCGGGAAGAAGCCAGAACGGTACGGCAGGTCCTTCACATCATGACCCTGCAGCACATAACCGCGACGGAAGCGATAGTGGCTAATAGCAATCCCCAGCCAGGCGATAAAGCCCGTCATCCCGGAAGTATTCAGCAGCCACAGATACACGGTCTGGTTGCCAAACATTGAAGTCAGGAAGCACAGCCCCGCCACCACGGTGGTCGCATACAGCGCGTTACGCGGTACGCCGCCACGAGACAGTTTGCCGAAAATACGCGGCGCTTTACCGTCACATGCCAGGGTATAAAGCATACGCGTGGAGGCGTACATCCCGGAGTTACCTGCCGACAGCACCGCCGTCAGGATAACTGCGTTCATCACCGCTGCCGCAGACAGCAGACCCGCATGCTGGAATACCAGCGTGAACGGGCTAACGCTGATGTCTTTTACATCGTTACGCAGCAGGCTTGGATCGGTGTACGGAATGATCAGGCTGATAATCAAAATCGCGAACACATAGAACAGCAGGATTCGCCAGAATACCTGACGTACCGCACGTGGAATGTTCTTTTCAGGATCTTCAGATTCGCCAGCCGCGATACCGATAAGCTCTGTCCCCTGGAAGGAGAAGCCGACTATCATCGCCACGCCAATCATCGCAGCAAAACCACCGGCAAACGGTGCATCACCGGTCGTCCAGTTGCTCCAGCCCACCGGCTGAGCACCTTTGAAGATACCGAAAATCATCATCACGCCAACCACGATGAAGATAATGACGGTGGTAACTTTGATCAGTGAGAACCAGTATTCCGCTTCACCAAATCCGCGAACGGAAATGTAGTTCAGCAGGAAGATAACGCCGAGGAACAGTGCGCTCCAGATCCAGCCCGGCGTGTCCGGGAACCACCAGCTCATCACCAGCTGTGCGGCCACCAGGTCAACGGCAATCGTTACCGCCCAGTTGTACCAGTAGTTCCAGCCCAGCGCGAAGCCAAAGCCCTCTTCTACGTAGTTCTGACCGTAGGTGGAAAACGAGCCGGAAACCGGCATATAGGCAGCCAGTTCACCGAGGCTGGTCATCAGGAAGTACACCATCAGACCGATCAGAATATAAGAGAACAACGCGCCGCCTGGACCCGCTGCAGAAATAGTTGCACCAGATGCAACGAAAAGACCTGTACCGATGGAGCCTCCAATGGCAATCATCGTCAGGTGACGCGCCTTCAGTTCACGACGTAGCGTGGGCGCTTCTGTGGTTTTAGTTTCGGAAACCATGTGAAAATGCTATCCATCCAAAAAATGAGGCGCGATTGTAGCAGACGAAATGGCATTCTTCCGGCACAAATACGCTGTTATAAGAGACCTTCATGACTGGCCGCGGATTATAAGTAAAGCAGAAAATTTGCGGCGCACAGCGGTTAAGATATAACCGCCGTTCTATAAAGAGATGACCTTACGACTGTAAGCGCCCTATTCGCCCAGCTCGACCTGGTCGCTGTAATGCAAAAATCGCGTAATGGCATTGGAGATGTGTTTTTGCCTGTGATGCACGCGCCAGAGAGTGCGGACTAAACGCGGCAGCGGCACGGGAACTTCGCTCAGCGTTCCCGCCTGCAGCTGCTCCGCAATGACCCGACGCGACAAGCAGCTGATCCCGAGACCATGGCGTACCGCGTGCTTAATGGCCTCTGAGTTACCCAACTCCATCGCCATCTGAAATCTCGGCAGATGAGACAACAGCAGGTAATCCACCAGTTCACGCGTACCGGATCCTCGCTCACGCAGGATCCACGGCGAAGCCGCCAGCTGTTCCAGCGTAACAGGCCCCTTTGTGAGCGGTGACGACGGTGCGGCAAACACCACCAGCTCGTCTTCCAGCCACGGTTCAGAGATAATTTCAGTACTGTGACACGGCCCTTCGATCAGTCCGATATCTACCCTAAAATCCAGCACCGCATTGATCACATCCTGACTGTTACCCACGCTCAGCTCGAGCGGCAAATCAGGAAAATCCTGCCGATAGCGGGCGATCATAGCAGGCAAGATATAGTTACCAATGGTGCTACTGGCATAGACCCGAATGGCACCATTATCTTCGCGAAAAAGCTGTTCGATTTCGGTCGTTTGCTCAAGTAACGCCAACGCTCGCGGGTAGAGCAAACGCCCGTGCTCGTTGACCACTAGCCGTTTGCCGACGCGGTCAAACAGTTGCACGCCGAGTTGCCCTTCCAGATCGGTAAGTGCCGCACTCACCGCCGATTGCGACAATGCCAGCATGACAGACGCCTGGGTCGTTGAACCGCTTTTTAGTACCTCAGCAAACACTTCAAGTTGCCGCAAGGTGATATGCATAGTCGTTTTCCACCGGATATCCGTTACTTACCACTTATAGAGATTAATTATAAATATATAATCAATTTTATTTTTAAACCACTTCGCCGTACTCTTTTACCCAGATAAAGGAGAAGGATATGACAGAACTCACCTTGCAGACTCATCGTCGTACAGCGTGGCATTTTATTCCGGGGCTTGCCCTGAGTGCAGTTATCACTGGGGTCGCCTTATGGGGTGGATCTATTCCCGCCGTCGCAGGTGCCGGGTTCAGCGCCCTCACCTTAGCAATCTTGTTGGGGATGGTCCTCGGCAACACCGTCTATCCGCACATCTGGAAAAGCTGTGACGGCGGCGTGCTGTTTGCTAAACAACATTTATTACGTCTGGGGATCATCCTCTACGGCTTCCGCCTCACCTTCGCGCAAATTGCTGACGTCGGCGTCAGCGGTATCGTGATTGATGTGTTAACACTGAGCAGTACCTTTTTGATTGCCTGCTTCCTGGGGCAGAAAGTGTTTGGTCTGGACCGCCACACCAGTTGGCTGATTGGTGCGGGGAGCAGCATTTGTGGTGCCGCCGCCGTGCTGGCAACCGAGCCGGTAGTGAAAGCGGAAGCCAGTAAGGTAACCGTCGCTGTCGCCACCGTGGTGATCTTCGGTACCATCGCTATCTTCCTGTATCCGGCAATGTATCCGCTGCTGGCACACTGGTTTAGCCCAGAAACCTACGGCATTTACATTGGTTCCACCATGCATGAAGTAGCACAGGTAGTGGCTGCCGGGCACGCCATTAACCCGGATGCAGAAAACGCCGCGGTTATTGCCAAAATGCTGCGTGTCATGATGCTAGCACCGTTCCTCATCCTCCTGGCCGCACGCGTTAAACAGTTGTCTCCGGCTACGGGCGGTGAGAAAAGCAAAATCACTATTCCATGGTTTGCCATCCTGTTCATTGTGGTCGCGATTTTTAACTCGTTCCACCTGCTGCCGCAGTCGGTTGTGAACATGCTGGTAACGCTGGATACCATTTTGCTGGCAATGGCGATGGCTGCACTGGGGTTAACCACTCACGTTAGCGCACTGAAAAAAGCCGGTGCCAAACCGTTACTGATGGCCCTGCTGCTGTTTGTCTGGCTGATTGTCGGTGGTGGTGCGATTAACGTCGCTGTCCACGCCCTGATGGCATAAACGATCACGACTCACCTCCATTAACCCGCTATACTCTCCCTTTTTGTATTTGAGTATGGCGGGTTAAATTTATGAAATATATCGGAGCGCACGTAAGCGCCGCTGGCGGTCTGGCTAACGCCGCTATTCGAGCCGCAGAAATCGAAGCGACCGCATTCGCCCTGTTCACCAAGAATCAGCGCCAGTGGCGTGCTGCACCGCTAACCACCGAAATCATTGATGATTTCAAATCTGCCTGCGAGAAGTACCACTACACCTCCGCACAAATCCTGCCTCACGACAGTTACCTGATTAACCTCGGTCACCCGGTCAGCGATGCGCTGGAAAAATCGCGTGATGCGTTTCTTGATGAAATGCAACGCTGTGAACTGCTGGGCTTATCCCTGCTGAACTTTCACCCGGGCAGCCATTTGATGCAGATCCCGGAAGATGAATGTCTGGCGCGCATTGCCGAATCCATCAACATCGTCCTCGCTCAGACCCAGGGCGTGACGGCAGTTATCGAAAATACCGCCGGACAAGGTAGTAATCTGGGATTCAAGTTTGAGCACCTGGCCGCCATTATCGACGGCGTCGAAGATAAGTCCCGTGTTGGCGTTTGTATTGATACCTGCCACGCTTTCGCGGCGGGTTACGATTTACGTTCCGCAGAAGAGTGCGAAAAGACGTTTGCGGAATTTGAACGCATTGTCGGTTTCAAGTATCTACGCGGTATGCACCTGAACGACGCCAAGAGCGCGTTTGGTAGTCGCGTTGACCGTCATCACAGCCTGGGTGAAGGCAATATTGGCCATGATGCCTTCCGTTGGATTATGCAGGATAATCGTTTTGACGGTATTCCGCTGGTACTGGAAACCATTAATCCGGATATATGGGCCGAAGAGATCGCCTGGCTGAAAGCCCAGCAAACAGAAAAAGCAGTGGCGTAACGATCACCGCGCGCCAGACAAGCTGGCGCGTATCAAGTGAGCGTAACCAGATCCTCTGGCATATGGTTGTACAAAATCCGCCAGAAATGCTCAGCCGTTTTATTCAAACGGGTATCCATTCGGTAAATATAGGCCTGAATTGGCACCATCAACTCCGGCGTGTCCAGACAAACCAGGCGCTTATCCCGTAGTTCGTTCACGATCGTCCACGCTGGCAGCCAGGCGATACCATGACCATCCAATGCCATATTCTTCAATAGCTCACTCATCGAAGACATAAACAGCGTACGCGCTGAAATACTGCCCACCTCCGCCAGGTGACGGTTAACCAATCTTCCCATGTAGGAAGTGCTGGTATAGTTCAGAATCGGCACCTGCGGCTGATAGATATCAAACAACGCCTTACCCTGTGCATCCGCAGCACAGACGGGATAGAGCTCAGACTCAAAAACCTTCAAGCCGCAGAAAGGTGACTGCATTAAGTCTTCATCGCGAAAGGAGATAATAAAATCACTTTTCCCCTCGCGCAGCGTATTCACCGCCTGGACTACGTCAATCGCTTCGACGTGGTAAACAAACTCCTCGCCCCATGCCGACATTGAATGTACTAATCTGGGCAACATCGTCAGCGACAGAGAATGTGCCGCCGCTATTTTGATATTGGGAACGCCAAGCAGGTTGTGACCACTTAGCTCATCTAAATTGCATTCCAGCTGTTGTAGCAGGCTACGGGTCTGCGAATGGAATAACTTACCCTCCTCCGTCAGCTGCAGTGGACTTGTCGTACGGTCAAACAGCAGCACCCCAACAGCGGATTCGAGCGCCTTGATCCGCCGACTAAATGCCGGTTGGGATAGGTTGCGCTCCTCTGCGGCCTGAGAAAAATGACGACACGCTTCCAGCGTCAGAAAATCATATAACCATTTTGTCTCGATATTTTTCATGCCTGTCACGCGGATGTTTAAATATGTCGATTAGTCTTAAGCATCATGCCTGAATATTCCCGGAGATGATATTCAACATCAGCATCTGGTGATTCGTTTTTTGCATAATACCTTCGTTTTTGACATTAACATGTTTCTTTACCCATCGACCACGACCGCTCACCCACCGCGTAATGTCGGGCCTCTGGCTGATTACCGGCCTGCTGAGGTGGTAAAAGACATCACACTCATGCGTTTTTTGCATTGAACCAAACATTATTGCATTTCTCCTCACGACACTCTGCTGTTAAGGAAGGTGCGAATAAGCAGGTCATTTCTTCCCAAGCTGACTCGCTGATTAAAATTTCGCGGATCTGGGCCGATTTTTTTCCCGCAAACACATCGAATCAGCCTATTTAGGCTATTTTTTCCACCATTTCTGGCGTTATTTCCGGTTTTTACTGAGATCTCTCCCACTGACGTATCATTTGGTCCACCCGAAACAGGTTGGCCAGGGTGAATAACATCGCCAGTTGGTTATCGTTTTTCAGCAGCCCTTTGTATCTGGCTTTCACGAAGCCGAACTGCCGCTTGATGATGCGAAACGGGTGCTCCACCCTGGCACGGATGCTGGCTTTCATGTATTCGATGTTGATGGCCGTTTTGTTCTTGCGCGGATGCTGCTTCAAGGTTTTTACCCTGCCGGGACGCTCGGCGATCAGCCAGTCCACATCCACCTCGGCCAGCTCCTCGCGCTGTGGCGCTCCTTGGTAGCCGGCATCGGCTGAGACAAATTGCTCCTCTCCATGAAGCAGATTACCCAGCTGATTGAGGTCATGCTCGTTGGCCGCGGTGGTGACTAGGCTGTGGGTCAGGCCACTCTTGGCATCGACACCAATGTGGGCCTTCATGCCAAAGTGCCACTGATTGCCTTTCTTGGTCTGATGCATCTCCGGATCGCGTTGCTGCTCTTTGTTCTTGGTAGAGCTGGGTGCCTCAATGATGGTGGCATCCACCAAAGTGCCTTGGGTCATCATGACGCCTGCTTCGGCCAGCCAGCGATTGATGGTCTTGAACAATTGACGGGCCAGTTGATGCTGCTCGAGCAGGTGGCGGAAATTCATGATGGTGGTGCGATCCGGCAGGGCGCTATCCAGGGATAATCGGGCAAACAGGCGCATGGAGGCGATTTCGTACAGGGCATCTTCCATGGCACCGTCGCTCAGGTTGTACCAATGCTGCATGCAGTGAATACGCAGCATGGTCTCCAGCGGATAGGGCCGTCGGCCATTGCCCGCCTTGGGATAAAACGGCTCGATGACAGCGGTCATATTCTGCCATGGCAGAATCTGCTCCATGCGGGAGAGGAAAATCTCTTTTCGGGTCTGACGGCGCTTAGTGCTGAATTCACTATCGGCGAAGGTGAGTTGATGGCTCATGATGTCCCTCTGGGATGCGCTCCGGATGAATATGATGATCTCATATCAGGAACTTGTTCGCACCTTCCTTAAACATAAGCACCAGATAGACACCAGCTCTGAATATTAAAAATCGGTAAATAGAGGTATATATCGTGAAAGGTTTAATTGGCGTACTTGGTGGTATGGGGCCTGCTGCAACCGTCGATCTTTTTAATAAATTCGTCACCTTTACCGCAGCGCAAAGCGATCAGGAACATATCCCATTAATTATTTCATCCATCCCTGATATTCCAGACCGAACTGATGCGTTAATGCATCATGGTCATTCCCCACTTCCGGCAATGCGTGATTATATGCACAAACTGGAAGATGCTGGTGCGGAGTGTATTGTGATCCCCTGTAATACCGCCCACTTTTGGTTTAATGAATTAAAAGAGTGCTGTCATACAGAGTTACTCAGTATCGTTGAAACAACCATGAATGAGGTCAAAAACTGCGGAAAATCACGTATCGGTTTACTTGCTACTAACGCCACCCTTTACATGGGACTCTACCAAAAAGGCATAGAATCTCTTGGTTTAACCTGCATCAGTCCTGATTCATCCGGTCAGGAAAAGGTCATGGAAAGTATTTATTGCTTAAAAGCCGGCGACCTTAAGCGGGCACAAACGCTGATGAATGAACAGGCTGAAGTGCTCTTCTCACGCGGCGCACAAATCATTGTACTGGGATGTACTGAAGTCCCCGTCATTCTTGCCGACGCAGTCAGAAAGTATCCAGATAAATATATTGACTCAACCGGATCATTAGTTCGCGCCGGTATTAAATGGTACGAAAAACGAGTTGGCAAACATCATCTTCTGGCGCAATAACAGCCGTCACCAGATTAATAAAGCATTAAACAACCACTTATTTTAATAACAAATTATTCTCTGGCGGAGGCCATTATGGTTTGGTTAGAAATTATCGTCGTGTTGGGTGCAATATTTTTTGGTATCCGCCTCGGCGGAATAGGTATCGGTTTATGCGGTGGTCTTGGGCTGGCTATTTTAACGTTGGGATTTGATCTGCAAATTGGCTCGCCACCCGTTGACGTTATCCTCATTATTATGACAGTTGTCGTGGCAGCATCGGCGCTACAGGCCGCAGGAGGTATGGATTATCTGGTTCGCGTTGCCGGTAATTTCATGCGGCGTAACCCTAAATATATCAATATTATTGCACCGATTATCACCTGGTCGATGACCATTATGGCCGGAACAGGGTTCATTGTATTTTCTACCCTACCAGTGATTGCCGAAGTCGCCAAAGAGTCCGGTATCCGCCCTTCTCGTACGCTCGCCGGATCCGTAGTCGCCTCTCAGGTGGCGATATCCGGTTCGCCGATCAGTGCCGCAATGGCGGCTATGCTGACCATTATGGAAGGCAACGGTATCACTTTTATTCAGGTCATGGCGGTATGTCTGCCAGCTTCGTTTGTCGCCGCGATGGTCGCCGCTTTTATCGCCTCACGTCAGGGATGCGAGCTACAGGATGATGAAGTCTATCTGGAACGCCTGCAAAAAGGATTAGTGCGTAAATATGAAGGGCAAAACAGCACTACGCCGGGTGCCAAACTCTCAGTCGCCCTGTTTATGCTGGCAACGGTCGTCATCGTTATTCTTGCCGCCTGCCCGCAGCTACGCCCTGGATTCGATGCAGGCAACCCAATGAATACCCGGGATATCATCATTATCTGTATGTTGGCTGCCGCTTGCCTGATGGTGGTGTTATGCAAAACTTCAACCGATGCTATTGTCCTGACATCCACGTTTCGATCAGGGATGAGTTCACTGGCGGTCATTCTCGGGATTGTTACACTGGGAACGACCTTCATTGATGCCCACTTAGCGGAGATTAAGGATATCGCAGGCGATATTCTACGGGCTTATCCCATGCTGTTGGCACTGGTGCTGTTTGGTACCTGCGCGCTTCTCTACTCGCAAGGCGCCACCACGCCGCTGATCATCCCTCTGGCCGTTGCGCTCGGCGTGCCTACATGGGCAATTCTGGCCTCCTATGTGGCGGTAACCGGGGTGTTTGTTCTACCAACATACCCGACTTCTCTGGCGGCAATGGAGTTCGACACCACAGGGACAACGCGCGTGGGCAAGTATGTCTTAAACCATCCATTTATGCTGCCAGGACTGGGTGGGATCATTGCTGGCGTTGCCTTTGGTTTTATCATTGCGCCAATGATTGCCTGACCCGTTTTATTAAGGCTGGATGGATTACTGTGGCGATGCTGCAACGGTATAGGTAAATGCATAAAAAAAGGGGCAGAGAATTCTCTGCCCCTGGTATTGACGTTAAATCAGGCCGCCTTTGCCACAACCTCAGCTTCCGGGCGCTTCAGCACCGCGTAGGAGAGACCGGCTACCAGCGTACCGGCAATAATTGCCAGCAGGTATCCCAACACCGGCGTGATTGCGCCTGGGATTAACAGGACAAACAGCCCGCCGTGTGGCGCCATCAGCTTCGCACCCACCGCCATCGAGATAGCCCCGGTAATCGCACCACCAACGATACAGCAAGGCAGAACGCGCATTGGGTCACGGGCAGCGAACGGGATTGCCCCTTCGGTGATAAAGCACAGGCCCAGTACCAGAGCAGCTTTACCGCCTTCCTGCTGCGCTTTGTCGAACTTACGACGCGCAACCAGCGTTGCCAGACCCAGAGCCAGCGGAGGTACCATACCCGCAGCCATGATGGCTGCCATAGGCGCATAAGTTTGCGTACTCAGCAGACCCACACCGAAAGCATACGCCGCCTTGTTAACCGGACCACCCATGTCGGTACACATCATGCCGCCAAGAATCGCGCCAAGCAGCACCGCATTGGCCGTACCCATGGTTTGCAGCCAGTGAGTCAAACCTTCCAGAATACCCGCCACCGGTTTGCCGATCAGGTAAATCATGGCCAGACCAACCACCAGGCTTGAGAACAGCGGAATGATCAGGATCGGTTTCAGCGCTTCCATACTCTGCGGGAGTTTCAGCTTCGTGCTGATAAGCTTCGCCACATAACCGGCAAGGAAACCAGCAATAATCCCGCCAATAAAGCCGGAACCGGTGCTTACCGCCAGCATACCGCCGATAAGACCCGGCGTCAGACCCGGACGGTCAGCGATGGAAAACGCGATATAACCTGCCAGTACCGGCACCATCAACGCGAAGGCTGAACCACCGCCAATCTGCATCAGCGCCGCCGCCAGTGTACCCTGCTCTTTAAACGCTTCGATACCAAAAGCGAACGAGAGTGCAATACACAGACCGCCAGCAACCACCATCGGCAGCATGTAAGAGACGCCCGTCAGCAGGTGACGATACGCCCCCGCGCTCTCTTTCTTACTTTCGGTTGCTGAAGTCTGCGCTTTACCGGTTGGCTGGTACGGTGTTGCTTCTTCCAGCGCTTTGTCCAGCTCCTGCTTGGTTTTCTTCAACGCAAGACCGGTAGAGGTGCGGTACATCGGTTTGCCGGCAAACTTCGCCAGATCAACTTCAATGTCAGCGGCCACAATCACCAGATCAGCCTGAGCCACTTCTTCCGGCGTAATGGCATTACCTGCACCAACAGAACCTCGGGTTTCAACCTTCACCCACCAGCCACGTTTTTTCGCTTCAGTTTCAATCGCTTCAGCGGCCATAAACGTATGAGCAACACCGGTCGGACACGCCGTCACCGCCACCACGCGTTTTGGACCACTGCTGGCCACAGGTGCTGTTGCAACCGGGGCGCTGTAGGGTTTTGCATGGCCTTTAGCTTCGCTGAGGAAGAGTTCAGGATGCGCAACCGCACGACCAATGTCGCCCAGCCAGACTTTTTTGCCGTTCAGCGAACTGTCGGCAGGAAGCGTATCGCCCAGAACAATTGCCAGTTCGGCATCATTCGGATTATCAATAATTTCCAGATGTGCTTTCTGTGCCGCCGCTCCAAGCAGGGTTTTCGCCATGTAAGCGCGAGCCTGGCCGAGATTAGCGTCAATAATCAGCAGCGTTTTCATTATGCCTCTCCTGCTGTCAGTTAAACGGTTTTAAGTCGACACGCGCCATCATTGCGGCCAACTGAGGACGATCGGTAATGCCTACATTACTTTGGCTTACCGCCAGGGCGGCAACAGCCGTCGCCAGACGCAGGGTATGTTCGCTGGACTCACGCATCAGCAGACCGTAAATCAGACCGCCAACCATTGAATCACCCGCGCCGACGGTGCTGACCACCTCAACTGACGGCGGTTTAGCAATCCACTCACCTGAGGCGTTAACCCACAGCGCACCTTCCGCGCCGAGTGAAATCACCACATGAGCGATCCCCTGTTCACGCAGCGCATGCGCCGCTTCAATCACATCTTTCATTTCCGGCAGCTTACGACCGGCCCAGATTTCCAGCTCACGACGGTTTGGCTTCACCAGCCATGGTGCCGCTTTCAGACCTGCTACCAACGCTTCACGACTACTATCAAAGATAATGCAAGGACACTGACTACGCAGGCGCGTCATCCAGTCGGTGAAGGCTTCCGGGCTCACGCCGGTTGGCAAACTGCCGCTGACGCACACCATGTCGAACTGGCCCAGCCAGCTCAGCGAATCATTTACAAAGCGTTCCCAGTCAGCCGGGGTGACTTCAAAGCCGGAGAAGTTGAAGTCAGATACTTCACCGTCTTTTTCGGTCAGCTTGACGTTAATACGGGTACGGCCCTGCACGACCTGAAAACGGTTGGCAATGCCCAGCTCGCTGAACAACTGCTGAAAACCATCCTGGTTGTCTTTACCCAGGAAGCCCCCCACAGTGACATCGATACCTAAATCCTTCAAAACCTTAGCGACGTTGATCCCTTTCCCTGCCGCATGCAGACCGGTGGTTTTAACCAGGTTCACTTCACCGCGTTCAATTTCTGGGCAGAAACCCACCAGGTCGTAGGCCGGGTTAAGGGTGATAGTAGCAACACGTCTGCTCATTACGCGCCCTCCCCAAGACCTGCCGCGATGGCTTCGCCAATCGCCTTCAGCGCCTGTTCAGCATCTTCACCTTGTGCAGTAAAGCGCAGGTGATGTCCTTTCTTCACGCCTAACGCCACAACTTTCATCAGACTGCGTCCATTCGCCGGCTTGCCGGTTCCATCAAGATTTGTCACGGTAATTTCACTGTTAAATTGTTTAATCGTATTCACCAGCATGGTGCCCGGGCGGGCATGTAAACCATGCTCATTGCGCACAATAAATTCGGCGCTCAGTACATCATCAGTTAAGGCATCATCGCTGGTCAGCAGCGCCAGCACCGTTGCCGCATCAGCTTTCAACAAACGGTCAGCTTTATTATTCAGCAGCAGATCGCCAAGGCGCTTCAGCACCGCAACCGGTTGATCGTCATTCATGGCGACGGTCACCAACAGGGCGGCAACTTCACCTTGTACATCGAACGCTGTTGCTGCACGGCTGACCGCAACGGCGCTACGCACGTTGCCTTCAGCACAGTCATTCAGCCAGATCCCCTGACCAAGATTCATCGGCTGCTCATTGATTGCTCTGGCTACAAAGGTGGCGTCAACCGCACCGACTTCTTTCAGCCGCGCCGCGTTGAGTGCCTGCAGCGTCACCAGCGAGTTGGCCACGACATCCAGCGACAGCGTTTCGTTATCAAGCTTCAGCTGTTCACTTTGCTTTTCACCCATCAGCAGCGCACGCAGTTCTCCCGCCGTGGTCGCAGATTTCAGCTGTTCAGCGACGGAGTCATCGCTCAGCACGTGTGTCAGCTGACGCAGTAAACCGAGGTGTTCATCAGAGCTTGCGGCGATACCAATTGCCACATAAGCAACCTGCCCTTCGCCCCAGGTCACGCCTTGCGGAAACTGAAATACCTGCACACCGGTTTTCAGTACCTGATCGCGCGTGTCCGTCGTACCGTGAGGAATCGCAATACCGTTGCCGAGGAACGTGGACGTCTGTTGTTCGCGCGCCAGCATGCCATCGACGTAGCCTTCCGCGACGTTACCCGCCTGCACTAAGGCAGCGGCAACCTGGCGAATAGCCTCTTCTTTATTCCCGGCCTGTTCGCCCGGGTGAATATCCTGAACAGATAACTGGAACATGATTCTCCTCTCCCGCTGAATTGAAACGATTCAGCCAACATGAGAAAAAAGGCGTCACCCGACTCCATCAGTTAAGGCAAGATGACGCTGAAACGTTTCAAGAAGTCTTGCTCTTTTTTCTTCAGCACACAAGTAAAGTTGACAAATTACTTGCTGAATTTAGAGATAACGCACATTTTCTCTGCGAAGGAGTAAAAAATGCTGACGCAAAAACGCCGTCAGCTTGTCAGATTCAGCAACGTCAGCAAACAGCATTTTTTGACTGAAATGCTATTTTGATTTTTGATGCCGATTTTGATTTGGCTCCCTGTTTATTTTCTGACAAGCGGCGTAAACTCCGCGTCTCTTCACATCATTGATATCAAAACATGCATAACACCCCCGTAGCCGCCACACCCAAGGCGTTTGATTTAACGTCTTCGGCGTTCCTGCTTGTCGCATTTCTGACGGGTATCGCCGGTGCGTTGCAGACGCCAACGCTCAGCCTTTTTCTGACGGATGAAGTCCACGCCCGTCCCGGCATGGTCGGGTTCTTTTTTACCGGTAGCGCTGTGATCGGTATTCTGGTAAGTCAGTTTCTGGCCGGACGTTCAGATAGAAAAGGCGATCGCAAGAACCTGATTGTGTTTTGCTGCGTGCTGGGGATGCTGGCCTGCGTGCTGTTCGCCTGGAACCGTAATTATTTTATCTTGCTGTTTGTCGGGGTATTCCTCAGCAGCTTTGGATCGACCGCCAACCCGCAAATGTTTGCTCTCGCCCGTGAACACGCCGACCGCACAGGTCGGGAAGCCGTCATGTTCAGCTCAATATTACGTGCACAGGTTTCGCTGGCCTGGGTAATTGGCCCGCCGCTGGCCTACGCGCTGGCCATGGGATTCAGCTTTACGGTGATGTATCTCAGCGCGGCGGTGGCGTTTGTTGTCTGCGGCGTAATGGTCTGGCTGTTTTTACCCTCAATGAGTAAAAACGTGCCTCTCGCGACAGGCGCAGTTGAGGCCCCGCGCCGCAATCGACGCGACACGTTGCTGCTGTTTGTTATCTGCACATTAATGTGGGGAACCAATAGTCTCTATATCATTAATATGCCGCTGTTTATCATCAACGAACTGCATCTGCCAGAAAAACTGGCTGGCATCATGATGGGCACCGCAGCCGGACTGGAAATCCCAACCATGCTGATTGCTGGCTATTTTGCAAAGCGTCTGGGTAAACGTCTGTTGATGAGAATTGCCGTCGTTTCCGGATTCTTCTTTTATGCCGGTATGCTGCTGGCTCACTCTCCGGCGATATTGCTTGGCTTACAGCTGCTGAACGCGATTTACATCGGTATTCTCGGCGGGATTGGTATGCTCTATTTCCAGGACCTGATGCCGGGACAGGCAGGTTCAGCCACCACCCTCTATACGAATACCATTCGCGTGGGCTGGATTATTGCCGGATCGCTGGCAGGGATTGCCGCTGAAATTTGGAACTATCACGCGGTGTTCTGGTTTGCGCTGGTGATGATCGTCGCCACCGTCGCGTGCCTGGCGCGCATCAAGGACGTTTAAGGCGCGGTTAGCGCTTCAAGCTCGATGAGATAAACCATGGCCTGGTGCGTCGTCCGCCCGCACATTTCCGCACTGGGCTGTAAACCGCCGCACACCTTTGGTCGTAGCGGCGACGCAAAAATTTTGCAACGCAGGGATTCATCCAACTGAACGCAGGGCGTATTAGCGGGCTTGCCATCAGGCATACCGGGGATGGGACTGGAGATTGAAGGCGCGGTGCAGCATGCACCACAATCCGGACGGCATTCCATACAGTACTCTCTTTATCGTAAACCATCGGATTGTGCGGGAAGGGCACAGTACCACCTTTTTTGCACCAGCAAAAGCATGAATTCCGCTTGCCTGAATGCCCCGGCGCGAGTAGTTTTACGCGATATTTTAGACACTCCCCACTACAGGATTTTTTCGATGCCAAGAGCGAACGAAATTAAAAAAGGTATGGTACTGAACTACAACGGCAAGCTGCTGATTGTAAAAGATATCGATATTCAATCACCGTCTGCACGTGGTGCTGCCACGCTGTACAAAATGCGTTTTTCTGATGTGCGTACCGGTCTGAAAGTTGAAGAGCGCTTCAAAGGTGACGATATCGTGGATACCGTCACTCTGAGCCGTCGTGGCGTTGATTTCTCCTACGTCGATGGCAACGAATACATCTTTATGGATAAAGAAGACTATACCCCGTATACCTTCACCAAAGACCAGATTGAAGAAGAGCTGCTGTTCATGCCGGAAGGCGGTATGCCGGATATGCAGGTACTGACCTGGGACGGCCAACTGCTGGCGCTTGAACTGCCGCAGACCGTAGACCTGGAAATCGTTGAAACTTCACCGGGGATTAAAGGTGCTTCAGCGAGTGCGCGCAACAAGCCAGCAACCCTGAGCACCGGTCTGGTGATCCAGGTTCCTGAGTATCTGAGTGCGGGTGAAAAAATCCGTATTCATATCGAAGAACGTCGCTATATGGGCCGTGCAGATTAATTTTCTGCTGCGCAGTGACGGCAAGGGACGGCGCTGGCTGTAATGCTCGTCTTTTAAGCATGTATGGTGAACATGTGATTCCGGCTCAGGGTTCCGTTCATCTCAGCGGTGTCATTTCTCTGAAGCACCGATACCTGTGAACGTGCAAGGGAGGCTCACCGCCGCCTCCCTTGCAACCCAGGCTCCCGGCGGGAAAATCGTCGCTACGCGATTCATTCGTCTTATGCCGTCTGCCTGTCGGGTCGGGGCCGAGCCTGCGTCCATGCAGGCCGTCCCCTCTGCCCGCATCCCTGCGGGCAGTCCCGGTCAGTCGTCAACGCCTCATCGACTTTCAGCCGGACCAGGGTCATCGCTTCAACGCACTGACTTCCAGTTAAATCTTTTTTGCTGTTTAAACAAAAAACGCAGATGGTCAGGTGTGGGCTGGTCCGGCTGAAAATTGCCGACGTGTTTCCGTAAGGCCGGGAGAGCCAGCATGGATGCTGGCTCAGGGCGCGCTTTGCAGGGACGCTTCCTCGCGCCCGGCCCGGTAGCCAGGAGGAATAAGCGGAGGGTATTGCGTAGCAACAATTTTCCCGCCGGGAGCCGGGATTGTAAAGGGCGTGGCGGAGAACGCCCTTTACACGTTCACGGGAATCCGTGTTTCAGAGAAACGATGAACATGAGGTGAACGGAACTCTATCTCCGAGATAGCATGTTCTTAACCTCCGCCAGTTTACTGAAACTGAGGCGCTAACTGACTGGCATTACAACGCAGGCTGTCCCTTTGTCATATTCAGCGCTGGCTGCTGAGATAAAAATCATCCATCAGCAATGACTCCAGATACTGTTCATCCTCTTGCATAAAACGCACTATCAGATTCACCGCCTGAGGATAAAACCCCTCGTTATCCCGCACCAGACAAGCGTCGCGAAATAACGGTGCCCAGCACAGAATATGATGATGCAAAAAGTAATATTGCGCCGATAGCCTCTCCTCTTTAGCAACCATCCTCGCCATTAATGCCAACTGCACAGCAATATGATCGGAGGGTTCATTCTCTCGCGCTGCCAGACCTTGCTCAATCAGCAGCACATTCATTTGCCGACGTTCTTCTGCCGCTGTCGTGTGTGGGTAGTGCCCTGCATAGGGAGAAACACTAGCCGGCGGGGCCAGCAGAAACAGCGAGGCAAAATCTGCTGCCAGCTCCAGCTGTCGGGAGTCGCGCCGCAAAACCCGGCCCAGGCTACGCTCAAAACGTTTAACCTCGGCAGACACTCCAGGAACCGCCGCCAGTGAGGCAATCCAAGCCTGGCTATCGCCGTTTTCCAGACTGGCGAGCTGTTTTTCATCCAGTTCACGAAATAGCAGTTGCGAAAACCACTGGTACACAGCAGCCCGCTGCTGATGAATTTGCTTATGCTGCACTGGTCCCCTCCTCTTTCACAATCTGCGGACCACCGAAAGCCGTCACCTGCGGGGCTTTCTGCTGATAACGCTCGACCTCAACCAGCACGGTATGCGCTGAAGGCCCCTGGGCCAGCTGTGAAGTACCGATATCCGCGCTCAGCACGTTCGGGTCGCCATAAGTGCATAATGTCCCGGCTTTCCCCCCTTCCTGCGGGGAGTACCATGCACCTTCATGAATACGGACCACGCCAGGGGAAAAATCCGGGCTGACAACTACGCCAGCCAGTACCTGACCACGAGCGTTAAAAACGCGGGCGATATCACCGGCTTTTAAGCCACGAGCGGTGGCATCCTGTTCACTGATATAAAGCGGTTCTCTTCCGGCAACCGCATAGGTGTTGCGAAACGCCTCGCTAGAGCACAGTTGGGAATGCAGACGTTTGTCCGGATGGCAGGATTGCAGATGCAGCGGGTATTTATCTTTTTTGCCGCTATGGGTACGCTCAAAGGGTTCCATCCACACCGGATGCCCCGGACAATCCTCATAGGCAAAGCCCGCGATGGTTTTGCTGTAGATTTCAATCAGACCTGACGGCGTCCCCAGCGGATTCAGGTCTGGCTGGTCGCGAAACTCACCGTGACGTACCCACGGCTGACCCGGGGGATATTCAATATATCCGTCACCCTGCCAGAACGTTGTGAAATCCGGTAATGAGACGCCGAGCGATGCCCCCATCTTCACGCCTTCGCCATAAAGCGCCTGTATCCACTGCATTTCATCACGGTTTTCACGGTACACCGCTTCCTTGTCAAAGCGCTTACACAGCCCGGCAAATACATCAAAATCATGTCGCGCTTCATATTGCGGTTTGACGATCTGATGCAACGCCATCAACCCTTTATTCGAATGCGTACCGAACTGCTCAATATCGTTACGTTCAAAGCGGGTGGTAACGGGCAGGACGATATCGGCAAAACGGCACGACGCGGTCCATTGGTGATCCAACACCACCACGGTTTCCAGCTTCTTCCACGCGTCGATCATGCGATTCCTGTCCTGCTGCGCATGAAATGGATTCGCCGCGCTGTAGATCGCCATTTTGATGTCAGGCCAGGTTAACGTCTCGCCGTTAAAGGCAACCTTTTTGCCCGGCTCAAGAAGGCAGTCAACGATACGCGAAGTGGGGATATGCTCCGATACGCCGCGAAAATCCGCGTTGTACTTTGCCTGCGGGGGATTCGTGATCCCTCCCAGCCCAGAGAGCACAGGCCCGGCGGATGTTACCGTACCACCGCCGTTGTAGTGCCAGCCAAATCCTACCCCGCCGCCGGGCAAACCAATTTGACCGACCATGCTGGCCAGCACCACCAGCATCCACGGATATTGCTCACCATGGTGCATGCGTTGTACGCACCAACCGCCCATAAACTGTGTCCGGCCTTTCACCAACAGGCGGGCGAAGTCTCGGATCTGCTCTGCCGTCAGGCCGCAGATTTCTGCCGCCCATTCGGCATTTTTCGGCTGTTTATCGGTTTCGCCCAGCAGATACGGCAAAAACTGCTCAAAGCCGACGGTGTAATCGGTAATAAACGCCGTGTCGTACAGTTTTTCTTCGTACAAGGTATGCGCCAGCGCCAGCATTAACGCGACATCGGTTTGTGGCCGCAACGCCAACTGCTCGCAGCCAAGATAGTTTTGCGACTTGCTACGCACCGGATCAACACTGATAACGCGCATCTTACCCTGCGCTACCGCCTCTTTAATCTGCTGCCAGTAGCCAAACGCATCGTGATCGGGAACCAAAAACTCGATCTGCAGGTTCTTGATCGGATCGCAGCCCCACAGCACGATGGTATTGCTGTTTTGAATCACCAGCGGAAGCGACGTCTGCTGCTCATAAACTTCCAGCGAACCAATCACATGCGGTAAAATGACCTGTGCCGCTGCCGCAGAATAGTCGCCGACGGTTGTCACATAGCTACCATGCAGGCCAAGTCCCCGATCCATCGCCCCGCCCGCTTTATGGTATTTGCCCACCATTTGCCAGTCGGCAAGCCCGGTAAATACGCCTGATGAGCCATAGGTTTTTTGCACCCTCTCCAGCTCTTCGTAAAACAGATCCAGCGCCTGATCCCAACTGACCCGTACAAAACGGTTATCTCCGCGCTGACTGCGATCTGACTTCTCACGCTTACGCAGCCAGTCCAGACGCACCATCGGGTAGCGCACCCGCGACGGGTTGTAGACCACTTCACGCACCGCGTTCAGCATATCGCAGGGGTATTTGTCATGTTTGAACGGACGGGTTTCGGTCCACTCACCGTTGACCACTTTGGCTTCAAAAGCGCCATAGTGCGAACCAGATTGGATCCACTGCTCGGGATTTTCCCCCGCCGCCCACACTTTTGATATCAGCGGATTAGGCGCCAGTGCGCTGGCAGCCCCCACCGCCAGCATTCCTTTGAGAAAACGGCGGCGGGACGGATTAAAGTCATGAATATCCATACATTATCCTTACTTTTTGTTGGTTTCAGACACATCGCTGGCGTGGGTCTGGAGGTATTTCAACAACGTACGTTCCTCCACCGGATTAAGCCGGTAATAGGTCGACATGGCTTTCAGTCCGGCGATCCAGCCGTTAGCGGTATATCGGGTTGTAGGAGGAGTGCTATGACAGGCGCTACAGGTGGATTGCAGCATTTGATCTGAGTACTCCCAGATTGGCGCAAGCGTGTTGATAAAGTCCTGATCGGTGGCCCAGGCGGTGACGCTCACTTGCTGCCATTCCTGATGTGAGTCAGGATCGACCTGGGTTTGTAGCACTTTTACGTTCGCCATCAGGGGCTCATCGAGAACGGCGGAGAAAACGCGTTTCCCCATATACTGGGTGATCACCCGTCCACGCCCTTTGCTTTCTCGCCAGCCCGTGATTTCGAGCTGCACGTTACTGCCTTCTTTTTTCAGCACCTTGACCTCGGTGGCGGGAAATAACAGCGCCTTCCCGACCGGACTCCCTGCCGTTGCCGCCAGTGATTTTTCGCTTAATGAGAACAGCGTGGTCGCATCCGTTGGCGTATCTCCCTGACGCTGTAGCTGCTTATAGCGATCGCGAAAACCGCTGCTCATATCGGGTTTGTGATGGGCTATTCCTTTGTGACAATCGATACAGTTACTGTCTTTTGCTGCCGCTGCGGTCATTTGCGCAGCCGCGTTTGCCGATTGCTTGCCATGATCCATTGCCTCATAGCTATGGCAGGATTTACACGCCGCTGAATTATTCGCGCTCATGCGTGCCCACTCCCGCTGGGCCAGCTCCGGGCGTTTGGCAGCAAACTTTTCAGGAGTATCAATAGAAGGAGAAATAAAGGTGTGATAGAGGTCGTTTAAGGCTTCAGTTTTACGAATAAGCGTTGGAACAACGCCCGGGGGGATATGACAATCCTTACACTCAGCCCGCACGCCAGATGCGTTACGAAAATGCACGCTGGTTTTATATTCCTCTCCAGCCGTGCGCATCGAGTGACACGATAAACAAAATTCGGTGGTACTGGTGTAATGAACGCCTTGCCACGTTCCCCAAATAGCCAGGACCATTGCCACCGCCCCAGCCAATACGCACCACAATGCGTTCTTTCTTATCCACGACATGCTTACCTCCATTTTTTTAATAGCGACACGCTAAGGGATAATAAAAATCAAAAATAGAGACAGCGATGGCAAGCTATAGGAACAGCCGCTACTCCATGAGGTGTATCAAATAGTAAAAACGAGAAATTCGTAATATAGTGGCTATATATTAATAAGGAATTCCTCATGCTTACATTAACGCTCAATAGAGAACTCCGCACTCCGCTGCAATTGCAAATTTTTCAATTTTATTTCCAGGCTATTCAGCAGGGAGATTTGCTTTGTGGCGATAAGCTTCCCTCTATTCGCGAGCAGGCTCAGGTATTGAACGTAGCCAAAATAACGGTAGTGATGGCCTATGATAAGCTTATGGCTGCAGGGTTAATCAAGAGCCGACACGGCATTGGCTATGAAGTGATATTCACCACGCCTGTACGTATAACACCAACGCATGTGCCCGTTACCCAGGGTTCTCCGCCGACAAAACCTAAAGCTGCCGGAGTCTCAACCGATGTTTACGCCGAGCCTGGACGAGAGTGCTACTGTCGGATGGGCGTCCCCGATCCCAACGCTTTTCCCTGGTCAAGTTGGCGGAAATGGAATAATGCTCCAAGCATACTTAAAGAACAATTATTTACCCGATACCATTCACCAAGTGGATTATTTTCACTGCGTGAGCAATTGGTCAGATACCTTAATTTATCCCGCGGAATTAATACCCGAGCAGAGAACATCATCATTACCAACGGGATTCAGGAAGGATTATCACTGCTCAGCCAAATATTTATTATTCATCATGCCGTCAGTCAGCAAAAAAAGTGCCATATTGTGACCGAATCCCCTTGTTATTCTGGCGCATGGCATCTTTTTAATTATTACGGTGCAGACATTACGTCAATTGCCGTAGATAACCACGGGCTGCAAACAGATAATTTACCCGAGTATGAAACCCAGCTTTGTTATGTTACTCCAGCGCATCAGTATCCGATGGGAAGCGTGCTTTCACTGGAGCGCCGTCAGTCATTATTAACGTGGGCGCAACGCGTCGGCGCTTACATCATTGAAGATGATTACGATGCCGTTTTTACCTATGGGGAAAATCCCCTTCCCGCGCTGAAAGCCATGGATTATCACAACCGGGTTATCTACATGGGGACATTTTCTAAAACGCTGGGGCCAGGCGCACGGCTAGGCTATCTTATTTGCCCTGATGAACTGCTTCCGGCGGTACAGAATATGAAAGCGCTCAATAACAACGGCAGCCAGTGGTTGTTGCAGCAATTTTTGGCCGAACTGATGCAAAATCAGGTGTTTTATACGCATATCAGCAAGCTGGCCTGCAGCTATGCGACGCGCCTCACCCTGTTACGCGATGGCCTTTCCACTCTGTTTCCCGAAGGGAAAATCGCTGGCGCAACGGCAGGTCTGCACCTCTCGTTACGCATTGCCAGACACGCAGAATTCATCACCAGGTTGCAACAATGCTGCCTGTTGGCCGGGATCCGTTTCGACACTCTGCCGGATATAGAAAATGGATCAGAAGCCGCATGGCGCAAAGAGAACAGCGATGCTGTTATGTTTTTTGGGTTTGGTGGATTGCAGATACAGCAGATCAATAAAGTGCTGACAGTGCTGGAGCAGGCGCTCGCGCAACCTTGATGAAAAACAGGGATCGCGCCTGTCGCGCAATCCCTGTTGTTAGACTTACAGCAGATCGCGGAACTGCGTTTGTTTCAGCGCCAGCTCAACGCCACGGACTTCTGCCAGGCCTTTCAGGCGGCCAATCGCAGAGTAGCCCGGGTTGGTTTTCTTGTGCAGATCGTCAAGCATCTGGTGTCCATGATCCGGACGCATCGGGATAGGACGCAGGTCGCCCGCCTTTTTACGCCGCTGCTCTTCGCTCAAAATGGCAGCCACCACCGATACCATATCCACATCGCCCTGCAGGTGCGCACCTTCGTGGAAGGTTTTCGGGTTATCTTCACGACAGGTTGAGCGCAGGTGCGTGAAGTGGATACGATCGCCAAAGGTTTCGATCATTTTCACCAGATCGTTATCAGCGCGCACGCCGTAAGAACCGGTGCACATGGTGAAACCGTTATTTATGCTGTCGACCGTTTCTTTCAGCCACTGCATATCTTCGATAGTCGAAACGATACGCGGCAGGCCAAGGATCGGGCGCGGCGGATCGTCAGGATGCACGGCCAGACGCACGCCGACTTCTTCTGCCACTGGCACAATCGCCCGCAGGAATATCGCCATATTATCGCGCAGATCGTCCTTGCTGATGCCGTCGTATTCAGCGAGACGCGCACGGAACTGATCCAGCGTATAGCCCTCTTCTGCACCAGGCAGACCAGCAATGATATTGCGGGTCAGCTTTTCAATTTCTGCATCGCTCATGGCATTGAAGTAGTCCAGCGCCTGGCGTTGTTCTTCGGCGGTATAATCCGCTTCAGCTCCCGGGCGTTGCAGAATGTGAAGTTCGAAGGCCGCAAAAGCAATCTGGTCAAAACGCAGCGCTTTGGAACCATCCGGCAGCTGATATTCGAGGTCGGTACGCGTCCAGTCGAGGATCGGCATGAAGTTATAGCACACCGTATCGATACCACAGGTCGCCAGATTACGGATACTCTGCTGATAGTTGGCAATCCACGTTTGATATTGACCTGAACGCGTTTTGATATCTTCGTGGACAGGGATACTTTCCACTACCGACCAGGTCAGCCCTTTTTCAGCCAGAATGGCCTGACGCTGCTGAATTTCTTCTACCGGCCACACTTCACCGTTAGGAATATGGTGCAAGGCGGTCACAACACCCGTTGCGCCAGCCTGACGCACATCATCAAGCGATACCGGATCGTTAGGTCCGTACCAACGCCAGGTTTGTTCCATTGTTTCACCTCACAAGTTGTTATACCAAATCAAATCATCTTAATGACGACTACCATACAGGCATCCGTCAACTGATCAACACATTGCCGATGATTGGTTGATCAAGCTCACATTCCCCGGATAAATGAGGCACACCAATTCAATTTGTTGTCATATAACTTTATACTGCCATTGTTAATTTATGGTTAATCAGGTGTATTAAATGAAAACTATTGCCTCAGCGCCACTGGCGGAAAATGTCATGATGCCGCAATACGACCGCCAGCAATTAAAAACGCGGATTGTGCATTTTGGTTTCGGTGCTTTTCACCGCGCCCATCAGGCGTTACTAACCGATAGGGTGCTGAATGCGCAGGGTGGAGACTGGGGTATTTGTGAGATCAGTCTGTTCAGCGGCGATCGACTGATGAGCCAACTGCGCGAACAGGATCATTTATTTACCGTGCTGGAAAAAGGGGCCAACGGTAACCAACCAATTGTTATCGGCGTCGTCAACGAATGTCTCAACGCCAGGCTGGATTCGCTGGCGGCCATTATCGAAAAATTCTGCGAACCTCAGGTGGCTATTGTCTCGCTAACCATCACAGAAAAAGGCTACTGCATCGATCCGGCGACAGGCTCGTTAGACCTCAGTAATCCACGTATTGCTCACGATCTGCAAACACCGACTGAACCGCACTCTGCCCCCGGAATTATTGTTGAAGCCCTACATCGCCGACGTGAACGCGGGCTACAGCCGTTTACCGTCCTCTCTTGCGATAACATCCCGGACAATGGTCATGTGGTAAAAAACGCCGTCCTTGGAATGGCGGAGAAACGTACACCAGAACTGGCAACCTGGATTCAGGAGCATGTCAGTTTCCCAGGCACCATGGTCGACCGCATTGTCCCTGCCGCCACTGAAGAGTCACTGGCCGAAATTGCCCGCGAGCTGGGGGTTGCCGATCCTTGCGCAATCAGCTGCGAACCGTTTATCCAGTGGGTGATTGAAGATAATTTTGTGTGTGGCCGCCCACAATGGGAAACGGCGGGCGTCCAGATGGTCGAAAATGTGTTGCCGTGGGAACAAATGAAACTGCGGATGCTGAACGGCAGTCATTCGTTTCTCGCTTATCTCGGCTATCTGGCCGGGTTCCAGCACATCAGCGACTGTATGCAGGACAGCGCATTTCGTGAAGCCGCTTACCGCCTGATGCTCAACGAACAGGCACCTACGCTGCAAATTACCGATATTGATTTAGACCAGTATGCCCTAAGCCTGTTGGAGCGTTTTGCCAACCCAGCGTTGAAACATAAAACCTGGCAAATCGCGATGGACGGTAGCCAGAAATTACCCCAGCGCAAGTTGGAAGGGATCCGCGTACATTTAGCCCGCCAAAGTGAGTGGCCACTGCTGGCTCTCGGCGTCGCAGGCTGGATGCGTTATGTGAGCGGCGTGGATGATTCAGGCACCGCTATTGATGTTCGTGACCCGTTGAGTGAAAAAATTGCCGCTCTGGTTAAACAGAGCACAGAGTCAGAACGCGTCAACGCCCTGCTTTCGCTGCGCGAGATTTTCGCCACCGATCTTGTACAGAATCCGCAGTTTGTCGCGGCCATTCAGCAGGCCTGGCAACGCATTGCCCAATACGGTGCGCATCAGGCTGTCATTGAGACGTTAAAAAGTTAACGATTTCTGCCATTAAGCAGGACGAAGCGCCTCTTCGTCCTCTCACCCCTTCTCTTTTTCCCCGTTTTTCGCCAGGATTGTTAAATGCCATTACGGTAATTTATGATTCTGGAGTAAATGTGACTAAAACCAATCTCATCACCGGTTTTCTCGGCAGTGGCAAAACCACCTCTATTCTTCATTTATTGGCAAACAAAGATCCTGCTGAGAAGTGGGCCGTGCTGGTTAATGAGTTTGGTGAAGTTGGCATTGATGGCGCGTTGCTGGCCGACAGCGGTGCGCTGCTAAAAGAGATCCCCGGCGGCTGTATGTGCTGTGTTAACGGTCTGCCAATGCAGGTTGGTCTCAATACGCTGCTGCGTCAGGGAAAACCCGACCGCCTGCTGATTGAACCCACCGGCCTCGGACATCCCAAACAGATTCTGGATTTACTCACCGCTCCGGTTTATGAGCCGTGGATCGATCTGCGCGCAACCCTCTGTATCCTTGATCCTCGCCTGTTACTGGATGAGAAAAGCGTCGCCAATGACAATTTCCGCGATCAGCTGGCCGCCGCTGATATCATTGTTGCCAACAAAACCGACCGTGCCACGACGGAAAGCGAAAACGCCCTACAAAGCTGGTGGCAACACTACGGTGGTAATCGCCAGTTAGTTCATGCCGACCATGGGCAAATTGACGGACAGCTACTGGATTTGCCCCGACTAAACCTGGCGGAGCTTCCTGCAAGCGCGGAGCACGCCCATAGCCATGCCAACAAAAAGGGGCTGGCAGCGTTGAGCTTACCCGCACAGCAGCGCTGGCGTCGTAGCCTCAACAGCGGTCAGGGCCATCAGGCCTGCGGTTGGATTTTTGACGCCGATACGGTGTTCGATACCATCGGTCTGCTGGAATGGTCGCGTCTTGCCCCGGTTGGGCGCGTGAAGGGGGTAATGCGTATTAAAGAAGGACTGGTACGCATTAACCGCCAGGGAGACGACTGGCATATAGAAACGCAAAACGTCGCGCCACCGGATAGCCGTATTGAACTCATCGCCGATACCGAGACCGACTGGAATGCGTTACAGAGCGCGTTGTTGAGACTTCGTTTAGACGCTAGCGCGTAAGGTTGCCTTCGTTTTTAGCAATGGTAAACGACGATGAAAACCCGATACCCTTTAATCCTCCTGCTTAATATTGCTGGTCTGGCACTGTTTCTGTCCTGGTATATTCCAGCCGGGCATGGGTTCTGGTCTTCACTCGATACGGGCGTTTTCCGCTTCTTTAATCATAAACTGGTGGAAAGCCCGCTGTTCTTATGGGTTGTTGCTATTACCAATAATCGGGCATTTGATGGCTGCTCATTGCTGGCTATGGGCGCATTGATGCTGCACTTTTGGCTCAAAGAGACGTCGGAAGGTCGCCGACGCATTGTGGCTATCGGTTTGGTTATGCTGCTCACCGCAGTGGTATTAAATCAGCTGGGCCAGGCGCTTATTCCCGTTAAACGCGCCAGCCCCACGCTTATGCTGGATAATATTTATCGCGTCAGCGAACTGCTGCATATTCCGACCAAAGATGCGTCGAAAGACAGTTTTCCTGGCGATCACGGCATGATGCTGCTTATTTTTTCCGCATTTATGCTGCGTTATTTCGGAAAAGTCGCAGGAATAATCGGCCTTATTATTGCTGTGGTTTTTGCCTTCCCGCGCGTAATGATTGGCGCTCATTGGCTCACTGATATCGTGGTTGGTTCCATGACGGTGGTCTTGATTGGCCTTCCCTGGTGGCTAATGACGCCATTAAGCGACCGATTAGTCACTCTGTTCGTGAATTATCTACCCGGCAAAAACAAACAATTTTTAAACAAATAACGCAGAGTAATTAACATCATCAGGGATACTTCTGATTCCCTGATGATGCCGGGCAATATTTCATCATTCTGATTGTCATTCTCCTGTCATCTTATTCATGTTTAAAATGAGTAGTTTGCGTATTTTTTACCCTGATTGTTCTTAATTTAGACAATGCCGTTTATTCACTTTCTGTATCAATTTTTCTTATAAGAAATCACGTAAAATCACTCGCATTGACCGGAACGATCGGGTAATCTCGAACTCGTTTTGCCTCGCGGGATAATTATTCCCTTTCAGAATAAATTTGTGCGTTCTGCCACAGATTTGACCTTAAGGAATTGTCTCATCGTGCGATGGTAATTAGTCTCGTCACGTTTGGCATTTTTTATAACGATATTTATCGTTAAGGACTTCAAGGGAAAACAAACAAAATGGTCAAATCTCAACCGATTTTGAGATATATCTTGCGGGGCATACCCGCGATAGCAGTTGCGGTTCTGCTTTCTGCATGTAGCACAACGAACACCGCCAAGAATATGCATTCTGAGACGCATGCTGTGGGCAATGGAGATAACTCTTCACTGCAAGCCTCTCAGGATGAATTTGAAAATATGGTACGTAATATCGATGTTAAATCACGTATTATGGACCAGTATGCTGACTGGAAAGGCGTGCGTTACCGCCTTGGCGGCAGCACCAAAAAAGGTATTGATTGCTCAAGCTTCGTGCAGCGTACATTCCGCGAGCAATTTGGTTTAGAGCTTCCGCGCTCAACCTATGAACAACAGGAAACGGGAAAATCCGTTTCGCGCACTAATCTGCGCACAGGCGATCTGGTTCTGTTCCGTGCTGGTTCTACTGGCCGTCACGTCGGTATTTATATCGGTAACAACCAGTTTGTACATGCCTCGACCAGCAGTGGCGTTATCATTTCCAGCATGAACGAGCCTTACTGGAAAAAACGTTACAACGAAGCTCGCCGGGTTCTGAGCCGCAGTTAGTTTCGTTTGGCAGCTATCCCTTGGCTATCCTGATGAGACATTCCAAAAGCACTGCTTCGGCGGTGCTTTTTTGTTTCACCCTGCGACTAAGAAAAATCTCACAACATGAGTCATTTCAGGTTATATTCATACAGAGTAAGCGGTTAAATCAGGTAAAATAAGGATCTATGTTCAGACGCTCTTCTTCATCCGGTCGGAAAATCCTGCTTTCCTGTATGTTAACGGGGCTTATCGTCGCAATACTCGTGAGTACCCTGCAGTTTTTCGTCACTTGGCATAAACGAGAAGTTAAGTACGACACGCTCCTTGCCGATATCCAGAATTACGTCAGCAGCTACTTCACCGACCTCAAAACCACCACCGATGCCCTTCAGCCGCTGGTTGCCAACAGTTGCCAACAAGTCGGCGCTAAACTGACCTCCAGTGCAGCCTTCAGCCTGAACGTTCGCGCTTTCTTACTGGTAAAAGACGGCATCGCTTTCTGCTCTTCCGCGACAGGTTCCATGTTCACTCCGATTTTGGATTTGATACCAAACCTCGATATCAGCAGAAATATTGATGTGGAATTACTTCCCGGTACGCCCATGATGCCGGATAAGCCAGCGATCATGATTTGGCACCGAAACGCGTCATTCAATGATAGCGGCGTATTTACCTCACTGAATATCAATCTGGCACCTTACCTACTCTATACCGCCCGGCAGGATGATTTTGACGGTATTGCGATTATCGTCGGTAATACCGCAATTTCGACATTCTCATCGCGAATCATCGATGTCTCCGCTCTTCCTCATACCTCCTGGCGGCAGGCCACTCTTGAAGGGATCCCGCTTAAAATTCGCTTATACGCACAAGAGTGGAACTATACCGACGTCTGGTATTCTATTTTGTTGGGATGTATGGCCGGGATTATTGCCGCCCTTCTCCTCTGGTACTACATCTACAGCATCCGTTTACGCCCAGGCAAAGATATCCTCAACGCCATCAAACATAACCAGTTTTATGTGGTGTACCAGCCCGTCGTAGAGATGCAAACGCTGGAAGTGAAAGGCGTCGAGGTCCTGTTACGTTGGAATCACCCAACAACGGGCGAGATCCCACCGGATGCCTTTATTCATTACGCTGAATCACAGAAAATGATCGTCCCGCTGACTCAGCATCTCTTTAAGTTGATCGCCCAGGATGCCCCGGCGCTGCAAAAAGTGTTACCCGCTGGCGCAAAATTGGGGATCAATATCGCGCCATCGCATCTGCATGGCGAGACATTTAAAGACGACATCCGGCACCTGCACGCTTCACTTCCCGCAAACTATTTTCAGATAGTGCTGGAAATCACTGAACGAGATATGCTCAATCAGAACGAGGCCACAAAGCTATTTGAATGGCTGCATTCCGCAGGTTTTGAAATTGCGATTGATGATTTTGGCACCGGCCATAGCGCGCTTATTTATCTGGAACGCTTTACCGTTGACTACCTGAAAATCGATCGTGGGTTTATTAACGCCATTGGAACAGAAACCCTGACCTCTCCGGTTCTGGACGCCGTGTTGACACTTTCTAAACGTCTTAATATGCTGACGGTTGCGGAAGGGGTAGAAACTCCTGAGCAAGCCCGTTGGCTGCGCGATCGTGGGGTGCATTTTTTCCAGGGATACTGGATTAGCCGACCATTAAAGCTTGCTGATTTTGTGCGTTGGATGGCGCAACCCAATAAGCCGACGTGGTGATCGCAGTATGCGATTCATATACTCTCACTCGCCGCTACATCCCTTATCTTTCAGGCATGATGCCCGTCGGGTTGTGGCAGGAAAAGGAAATCGCTTTTATATGATCCCTCGCGTACTGCTTCTGTTTATTACCCTCATCGGGTTTAGCGCCCAGGCGCAATCCATCAAAGAAAGCTATGCTTTTGCCGTACTGGGTGAACCGAAGTACGCATTTAACTTTAATCACTTCGATTATGTGAATCCCGCAGCCCCTAAAGGGGGTCAAATTACCCTGTCCGCCATTGGCACATTTGACAACTTTAACCGCTACGCGATGCGCGGTAACCCCGGCGCACGTACCGAAACGCTTTACGATACGTTGTTTACGACCTCTGACGATGAACCTGGTAGCTATTACCCGCTCATTGCCGACAGCGCGCGCTACGCTGACGACTATTCCTGGGTAGAAATTGCCATTAATCCACGAGCGCGTTTTCACGATGGCTCACCCATTACCGCCCGCGACGTCGCATTCACCTTCCACAAATTTATGACTGAAGGCGTGCCGCAGTTTCGTCTGGTCTACAAGGGAACAACGGTAAAAGCCATCGCGCCATTAACCGTACGCATTGAATTAGCCAAACCGGGTAAAGAGGACATGCTCAGCCTGTTTTCATTACCCGTAATGCCAGAGAAGTACTGGAAAGATCATAAGCTCAGCGATCCCTTATCATCGCCACCGCTCGCCAGCGGCCCTTATCGCATTACGAAATGGAAGATGGGCCAGTATATTGTCTATTCGCGCGTCAAAGATTATTGGGCCGCTAATCTGCCCGTCAATCGTGGACGCTGGAACTTTGATACCATCCGCTACGACTACTATCTGGATGATAACGTCGCCTTTGAAGCGTTTAAGGCCGGTGCGTTTGATCTGCGTCTTGAAAATGATGCCAAAAACTGGGCGACGCGTTATACCGGGAAAAATTTCGCGAATCACTACATCATCAAAGATGAACAAAAAAACGAGTCCGCGCAGGATACCCGCTGGCTGGCATTTAATATTCAGCGTCCGGTATTCAGCGACCGACGGGTACGGGAAGCCATCACGCTGGCCTTTGATTTTGAATGGATGAATAAAGCGCTGTTCTATAATGCCTGGAGCCGGACCAACAGCTATTTTCAGAATACCGAATATGCCGCGACAAAATACCCCGACGCAGATGAACTGGTGATACTCGCGCCCTTGAAAAAAGATCTCCCCTCTGAGGTCTTTAGCCAAATCTATCAGCCGCCAAAATCAAAAGGCGATGGCTACGATCGCGACAACCTGTTGAAAGCCGATACCTTACTGGAGCAGGCCGGGTGGGTACTAAAGGGTCAGCAGCGGGTAAATAGCGCCAGCGGTAAACCTCTGAGCTTTGAACTGTTGCTCCCGGCGGGCAGCAACAGTCAATGGGTGCTGCCGTTCCAGCATAACCTGCAGCGCTTAGGTATTGCCATGAATATCCGCCAGGTGGATAACTCACAAATCACGAACCGCCTGCGCAGTCGCGACTATGACATGATGCCGAGGTTGTATCGCGCGATGCCGTGGCCGAGTTCGGACCTGCAAATTCTGTGGGCCTCTCAATATATTGATTCCAGCTACAACGCCCCCGGCGTACAAAGCCCGGTGATTGATAAACTGATCGACCAAATCATCGCGGCACAAGGTGATAAAGCCAAATTGATCCCACTAGGCCGGGCACTGGACAGGGTATTAACCTGGAACTACTACATGTTGCCGATGTGGTTTATGGCAGAGGATCGCATCGCCTGGTGGGATAAATTTTCACATCCTGCTATTCGCCCAATTTACACCATTGGCCTCGACAACTGGTGGTATGACGTCAACAAAGCGGCGAAACTGCCCGCTGCCAGACGACAGGGAGAATAAATGGGCGCGTATCTGATTCGACGTCTACTGCTGGTGATCCCAACGCTTTGGGCCATCATCACCATCAACTTTTTTATCGTGCAAATTGCCCCAGGCGGACCGGTTGAACAGGCCGTCGCCGCCATTGAGTTCGGGCAAAGCGGGGCATTACCCGGCGCGGGTAGCGAAGGCGTTCGCGCCAGCCACGCGCAAACCGGCGTTGGTAACATCAGCGACAGTAATTATCGAGGCGGCCGGGGTCTGGACCCGGAAGTGATCGCCGAAATCACTCGCCGCTATGGGTTCGATAAGCCCATTCATGAGCGTTACTTCAAAATGCTCTGGGATTACATTCGTTTCGATTTCGGTGACAGCCTGTTTCGTAGCGCCTCGGTGCTGACGCTTATCAAAGACAGCCTGCCTGTTTCCGTCACGCTGGGGCTGTGGAGTACGCTCATCATCTATCTGGTGTCGATACCGCTTGGGATCCGCAAAGCGGTGCATAACGGCAGCCGGTTTGATGTCTGGAGCAGCGCATTTATTATTGTCGGCTATGCCATACCGGCCTTTCTGTTTGCCATTTTGCTGATCGTCTTTTTTGCCGGGGGAAGCTACTACGACCTGTTCCCGCTTCGCGGGCTGGTTTCGGCCAATTTTGACTCCCTGCCCTGGTATCAGAAAGTAACCGACTACCTTTGGCATATAACCCTGCCGGTGCTGGCGACGGTGGTTGGTGGGTTTGCCGCGCTGACTATGCTGACCAAGAACTCATTTCTGGATGAGGTGCGCAAACAATATGTCGTCACCGCACGCGCTAAAGGGGTCAGCGAGAAAAATATTCTGTGGAAACATGTGTTTCGCAATGCCATGTTGCTGGTGATCGCCGGCTTCCCGGCAACGTTTATCAGCATGTTTTTTACCGGCTCACTGCTGATTGAAGTGATGTTTTCGCTTAACGGCCTGGGATTGCTGGGTTATGAATCCACCGTATCACGCGACTACCCGGTAATGTTTGGCACGCTTTATATCTTCACCCTGATCGGTCTGCTGCTGAATATCCTCAGCGACATCAGCTATACGCTGGTCGATCCTCGTATAGATTTTGAGGGACGCTAATGTCGCGATTAAGCCCCGTCAATCAGGCCCGCTGGGCGCGCTTTCGCCACAATCGTCGCGGCTACTGGTCGCTGTGGATTTTTCTGGTGCTGTTCGGTCTTAGCCTGTGTTCAGAACTGATTGCCAATGATAAGCCGCTACTGGTGCGCTACGACAATAGCTGGTATTTCCCCCTGTTCAAAAACTACAGTGAAAGCGACTTCGGCGGACCGCTGGCGACTCAGGCTGATTATCAGGACCCGTGGCTACAACAGCGCCTGGAAAACCAGGGCTGGATCCTGTGGGCACCAATACGCTTTGGGGCCACCAGCATTAACTTTGCCACCGATAAGCCCTTCCCTTCCCCGCCTTCCGCACAAAACTGGCTGGGAACAGACGCCAACGGCGGTGATGTACTGGCGCGCATCCTCTACGGCACACGTATTTCTGTCTTGTTTGGTCTAATGCTCACCCTCTGTTCGAGCGTGATGGGCATTATGGCTGGCGCAATTCAGGGCTATTATGGCGGCAAGGTGGACCTGTGGGGGCAACGATTCATTGAAGTTTGGTCAGGAATGCCAACGCTGTTTCTCATCATTCTATTGTCGAGCGTGGTCCAGCCTAACTTCTGGTGGCTGCTGGGCATTACTGTGCTGTTTGGCTGGATGAGCCTGGTTGGCGTGGTGCGCGCGGAATTTTTACGTACCCGAAACTTTGATTACATTCGAGCCGCTCAAGCGCTAGGCGTAAGCGATCGCAGTATTATTCTGCGTCATATGCTGCCCAACGCGATGGTCGCGGCCCTGACTTTTTTACCGTTTATTTTATGCGCCTCGATAACTACTCTGACCTCACTGGATTTTCTTGGGTTCGGTTTACCGCTTGGCTCGCCATCACTGGGAGAACTCCTGTTACAGGGTAAAAACAACCTGCAGGCACCGTGGCTTGGCATCACCGCGTTCATCTCCGTTGCCCTGCTACTATCACTACTGATCTTTATTGGTGAAGCGGTACGCGATGCGTTTGATCCCAACAAGGCGATTTAAAATGACACAACCTCTGTTAGCCATTGAGAATTTATCGGTAGGTTTTCGTCAACAAGAGACCGTGCGCACCGTAGTCAATGCCCTCTCACTACGGGTTGATGCCGGACAAACGCTAGCGCTGGTGGGCGAGTCTGGATCGGGGAAAAGCGTGACCGCGCTTTCTATCCTACGGTTGTTACCGTCCCCTCCGGTAGTTTACCCTTCCGGGGACATCCGTTTTCACGGTGAATCATTACTTCACGCCAACGAGCAGACGCTTCGCGGCGTACGGGGGAATAAAATCGCCATGATTTTCCAGGAGCCGATGGTGTCACTGAACCCGCTCCACAATCTGGAAAAACAGCTTTATGAAGTGCTGTCGCTGCATAGGGGAATGCGTCGGGATGCGGCGCGGGCAGAAATCCTGACCTGCCTGGATCGCGTAGGCATCCGTCAGGCGGCCAAACGTCTCGCAGATTACCCACACCAGCTGTCCGGCGGTGAACGCCAGCGTGTGATGATCGCCATGGCACTGCTGACACGACCTGAGCTGCTTATTGCTGATGAACCGACCACCGCGCTGGACGTTTCCGTCCAGGCACAGATCCTGCAACTGCTGAGGGAACTACAGCGCGAGCTGAACATGGGATTATTGTTCATCACCCACAACCTGAGTATTGTGAAAAAACTGGCCGATACCGTGGCGGTCATGCAAAACGGCCAGTGCGTTGAGCAAAATAGAGCAGCACAGTTGCTCACTGCGCCAACGCATCCCTACACGAAGAAATTATTAAACAGCGAACCTTCCGGCGACCCGGTACCTTTGCCTGTCGGGCAAGCTCCGTTGCTGGAAGTAGAAAAACTCCGCGTCGCCTTTCCTATCCGCAAAGGTATCCTAAAACGCGTGGTGGACCACAACGTCGTCGTTAACGACGTCAGTTTTTCCCTCCGGCCCGGTGAAACGCTGGGGCTGGTTGGAGAGTCAGGCTCCGGAAAAAGCACTACCGGACTGGCGCTTCTGCGGTTAATCACCTCGCAGGGAAGCATTGTGTTCGATGGTCTGGCACTGCATACCTTAAATCGACGCCAGCTGTTGCCGGTCCGTCACCGTATTCAGGTGGTATTTCAGGATCCCAACTCCTCGCTGAACCCACGCCTGAGCGTGCTACAGATTATCGAGGAGGGGTTGCGCGTTCATCAGCCTACCCTGTCAGCCGAACAACGCGAGGCACAGGTGAAAGCGGTAATGGCGGAAGTGGGATTGGATAGCGAAACGCGACATCGTTATCCTGCGGAGTTTTCTGGCGGACAACGCCAACGCATTGCTATTGCGAGAGCATTGATTCTCAAACCTTCCCTGATCATTCTGGATGAACCAACATCGTCGCTCGACAGGACCGTACAGGCGCAAATCCTGACGTTGTTAAAATCCTTACAGGAAAAGCATCGGCTGGCTTATATTTTTATCAGCCATGATTTGCACGTAGTACGCGCATTATGCCATCAGGTTATTGTGCTACGTCAGGGAGAGGTCGTGGAGCAAGGGCAATGCGAGCACGTCTTTAACGCACCACAGCAGGCCTATACGCGTCAGCTGCTCGCGCTAAGCTGACGCTCAAAAAGGATTGTTGTTTGAAAACGGTTCTGCGATAGCCACGCCGAAGTTTTTCAGTCTGCAGGTCGCGGCAAATTCGTCCTGGCGATTCACAAACAGGCACGGCTCCCCTTCACATTCCAGTACGGAACAAGGAACCTCGATATCACTGAGGGCCTGGCTGAGCTTATGCATGACTGACCACGCGCTGTCACCATCAGGACTGAGCAATTTGAGTGCCACCAGGCTGTTCTCATTACTCTGACCGTTTTGCGGAATCGGTTCAACTTTCGAACCTGCGAAACCCACCGACCAACGATAGCTCTGCGGCAGACGATGAACGATTGAGAGTTGTAATGTCATCACTTTCTTTCCCTGGAAGCACAATCACTTCACAATTATTTTACATCAATATTAACACATCATTGACAATACGTCTTTAGACAGTTGGTAAACGTTTACATCCAGTACTTATGCTGCTTACAGAACCCAGTAATTAAATTTATTCAACGGTTCTGGCATATTTCCGGGCTATATGTACTCGTTTCTGCGATCTAACTCAACCTTTTTAACTACAATGATGTGACTTTTTACATAAATTGATTTTACATAAAATAAACATAAGCGGGGGAAATGATAGATTTGCGGTTGATGTACATCAACTCTGGAGACCTTATGGCCCCCAGGTTGTGTAATAGATCACCGTTTTTGAGCGCGACTGGCGTAAAGATAGAAGAGAATTGAGCAGGTAGCGCAAAATGCGATCGACCATATCATTGGCCAGGCCGAGTTAAAGGTCGCCAGAGACAACAGGGCCCCGACAATGGCGCCAATGCCAAAGCGGAATGTCCCAGCCAGCGATGACGCCGTTCCCGCCATATGCGGAAATTCATCCAGAATAACCGCCATGGCGTTTGATGACACCATCGATACACAGCCAACAAACGCCGCAACGCCAACGACCAGAGCCCAGAACCCCAGCCCAAACAGTGCGCTAAAGACCATCCATCCCGCCATCACGAACTGGATCCACAGACCGGTACGGAACATATTCAATGCCCCAACCCGACGCACAAAGCGACTGTTGATGATAGTCATCACGAACAGGAATACGATGTTCAGTGCGAAGTAATAACCGAAATGCTGCGGTGAAACGTGGTTGATCTCAATGTAAACAAAGGGTCCGGCGCTCAGAAACGAGAACATCCCGGCAAAGCTGAACCCGCTGGCCAGCATATAGCTCAGCACTCGTTTATGACGAAACAGCGAGGCAAAGTTGCCAATAGTGGTACGCAGGCGAAACGGCTGGCGACGCTCTACAGGCAGGGTCTCTTTGATCAGCGTAAAGATCATCACCGACGCCAGAACAGCCGCCATGGCGAGGATCCAAAAGATATAGTGCCAGCTAAGCCATACCAGCACCCAACCACCCACGATAGGTGCCAACAAAGGCGCAATTGTCGTGACCAGCATGACGAATGACATCATGCGTGAGAACTCTTCCTTCGGATAGATATCGCGCATCAGGGCGTTGATAACCACGCTCGCCGCCGCAGCAGCCAGACCGTGGAAGAAACGCATCACGATCAGTTGATCAATAGTTTGCGCCAGGGCGCAGGCCACTGCCGCCGCCGCAAACACCAGCGTTCCGCCCAGAATCACCGGCTTGCGTCCAATGCTGTCAGCCATTGGGCCATAGAGCAACTGCCCCACTGCAAACCCCAGAATATAGGTACTGAGGGTCATCTGCGCGCTACCCGCAGGCACACCAAACTGTTCTGAGATAACAGGTAGCGCCGGAAGATACATATCAATCGACAACGGCATCAGCATGGCTAACAAGCCAAGGATAAAGACTATGGCAATTGACGAGTTCTGCCGGGTGGTCACATTTAGCTCCTGAAATTAACGCGGGGTTAAGTTAACGCTGGCGATTTCTTCTTCGGTCAATGGACGGTATTCACCCGGCTCCAGATCGTCATCAAGCCTGATGTCACCAATTCGTTCACGGTGCAGTTCCACAACGTGGTTACCCACCGCGGCAAACATACGTTTTACCTGATGATAGCGCCCTTCGCTGATGGTCAATCGCACCTGAGTTGGCGTAATGACCTCCAGAACAGCCGGTTTGGTCAGGTCTTTTTCATTATGCAACTGTACGCCATGGGCAAACTGCTCGGCGGTATCGTCTGCCACTGGCGACTCCAGCGTCACCAGATAGGTTTTCTCACAATGGTGACGAGGAGAGGTGATACGATGCGACCACTGTCCGTCATCGGTCATCAGTACCAGTCCGGTGGTGTCGATATCCAGACGCCCTGCCGCATGCAGTTTGTAGGCAACCGGTTCATCAAGGAAATAGAGCACCGTCGGATGATCCGGGTCATCCGTTGAGCAAACATAACCCTGAGGCTTATTCAGCATAAAATAGCGCGGGCCATTTTGTTGAACCAGGGAATTACCGTCATATTCGACGTCGTGTTCTGGTAGCAGCTTAAAGGCACTGTTTTTAACGATTTCACCGTCGACGGTAACGCGGTTAGCACGGATCTCACGCCCGGCAATAGCGCGGCTGACGCCGAGTTGCTGAGCGATAAATTTATCAAGTCGCATGAGTGTGATTTTTGCCTGTAAAAATACGAGAAGCGGGTTTACGCCCGAAAAGTGGGACTATTATCCGCCCAGTATAGCGGTGTTACACCATCCCTCAAGGGAAATGATTCATGGCATACTATACATTGTTGCTGTTTACCTTAATGAGCTCATGATTTTTACTCTTCGCCCGTACCAAAAAGAAGCCGTGGACGCCACGCTCAACCATTTTCGCCACCACCGCACCCCGGCGGTTATCGTCCTGCCAACCGGCGCGGGCAAAAGTCTGGTGATTGCAGAACTGGCCCGCGTGGCACGTGGTCGCGTACTGGTACTGGCGCACGTCAAAGAACTGGTCGCACAAAACCATGCCAAATATTGTGCGCTGGGGCTGGAAGCCGATATTTTTGCCGCAGGCCTGAAGCGTAAAGAGAGCCACGGGAAAGTAGTCTTTGGCAGCGTACAGTCGGTAGCGCGTAATCTGGAGGCCTTTCAGGGAGAATTCTCACTGCTGATCGTCGATGAATGCCACCGTATTGGCGATGATGAAGAGAGTCAGTATCAGCAAATCCTCACTCACCTGACTAAAGTAAATCCCCACTTACGTCTGCTCGGGCTTACTGCCACACCTTTTCGTTTGGGTAAGGGCTGGATTTATCATTTTCATTATCATGGTATGGTGCGCGGCGATGAAAAAGCGCTGTTTCGCGACTGCATTTATGAATTACCGCTGCGCTACATGATTAAACACGGCTACCTGACGCCGCCAGAACGCCTCGACATGCCGGTCGTGCAGTATGACTTTAGCCGCCTGCAGGCGCAGAGTAACGGCCTGTTTAGCGAAGCGGATCTGAATCAGGAGCTGAAAAAGCAGCAACGAATAACGCCGCATATCATCAGCCAGATTGTCGAGTTTGCCCAAACCCGCAAAGGGGTGATGATTTTCGCCGCCACCGTTGAGCACGCCAAAGAAATTCTGGGCCTGCTGCCCGCTGACGACGCCGCGCTAATCACTGGGGATACGCCAGGCGCTGAGCGCGACGTGCTGATTGAAGAGTTCAAAGCCCAGCGCTTTCGCTATCTGGTGAATGTGTCGGTCCTGACCACCGGCTTTGATGCCCCGCACGTTGACCTTATCGCCATTCTGCGCCCGACGGAATCAGTTAGCCTTTACCAACAAATTGTCGGTCGTGGGTTGCGCCTTGCACCGGGTAAAACCGACTGTCTGATCCTCGATTATGCCGGCAACCCGCACGATCTGTACGCACCGGAAGTGGGTGCACCGAAAGGGAAAAGCGACAACGTTCCGGTACAGGTGTTCTGTCCTGCCTGCGGATTTGCAAACACCTTCTGGGGCAAAACCACGGCAGACGGCACGCTGATTGAACATTTTGGCCGCCGCTGCCAGGGATGGTTTGAAGATGATGACGGCCATCGCGAACAGTGCGATTTTCGTTTCCGTTTTAAAAACTGTCCACAGTGCAACGCGGAAAATGACATTGCTGCCCGCCGTTGTCGGGAGTGCGACACGGTGCTGGTTGACCCGGATGACATGCTGAAAGCCGCGCTCAGGCTCAAAGATGCGCTGGTCCTGCGCTGTAGTGGTATGGTGTTACAAAACGGGCAGGATGATAAAGGCGAATGGCTGAAAATCACCTATTACGATGAAGATGGCGCTGACGTCAGCGAACGCTTTCGCCTGCACACTCCCGCGCAGCGTACGGCCTTCGAACAACTGTTTATTCGCCCGCACACCCGAACACCCGGTATACCCTTACGCTGGATAACCGCCGCCGATATCCTCAATCAGCAGGCGTTGTTACGGCATCCTGATTTCGTGGTGGCGCGCATGAAAGGTCAGTACTGGCAGGTCCGTGAAAAGGTCTTCGATTATGAAGGACGCTTTCGTCGGGCACATGAATTACGCGGTTAATCGTACTTTTGATTGATGTACCAGCCGTTTGAGTATAGAATCTCGCCCGCTTTTGCATACGCAAAGCAGATCACTTACCTGTTGCTGGGTCGCCTGTAGCAGGAATTATTAAAGAGAGATTTAAATGTTTACTATCAACGCTGAAGTACGTAAAGAGCAGGGTAAGGGTGCGAGCCGCCGCCTGCGTGCCGCTAACAAGTTCCCGGCAATCATCTACGGTGGCGCAGAAGCCCCGATTGCTATCGAACTGGATCACGATGCAGTTATGAACATGCAAGCTAAAGCTGAATTCTACAGCGAAGTTCTGACCATCGTTGTTGACGGTAAAGAAGTTAAAGTTAAAGCTCAGGCTGTACAGCGTCACCCGTTCAAGCCGAAGCTGTCCCACATCGACTTCGTTCGCGCGTAATCGCAAACAAGTTGAAGAAAAACCCCGCCAAGGCGGGGTTTTTTTATGGGGTTTTGTCATCGATACTGATGGTTCTCGTCGACCGGATAAGGCGTTAACGCTCTCACCCGGCACACGGTTTTATTTCCCGCCAGACGTGCGGCGCTGCAGCTGGTCGCGCAGGTTCGGCGGCGTACCTTTGATGGTCAACGTATCTGTAGCCGGATCCCAGAAAATACGTTCACCCAGTAACATAGCGTCGAAGTTAATGGTTAACCCACCGCCGCTGCCGGCAAATTTGGTTAACTGACGCAGCGTACTGCGATCCGCAGGGAAGCTCTCTTCCAGCTCGTAGCCTTTATCAGCGGTAAATTCGCTGAAGCTGACTTCACTGACGCCGGAAAGCTCTTTAGACAGCGACTCCAGTTCGATCTCTTCACCAGCCTGCAGCTGCTCGTTACAGTAGCTGTACACCTGCTGACGCACGTTCTGGCGTTCGGCTTTATCGAGTTGAGCCTCATTGGTAAAGTCATCGAGCGCCTGCAGCAGGCCACGGTTTTGTGCTTTGGCGTTCAGACCTTCGCTGGCACCGAGGAAATCCATAAAGAAATCGGCGACTTTGCGCCCTACCCGCCCTTTCAGGAACGTCAGATAGCGTGTGGACTCCGGATTGGTTTCCCACTCGGTTAAATCAATACGCGCCACGATGTCCGCATGATTGATATCCAGATAGTGCGTCGGGTTGATATCCAGATTTTCATTGACGCGCATGCTGCTTAAATTGTTCAGCACGGCGACCAGCAGATACTCTACCGCCAGATAGCGGTAATGGCAGAACAGGACAATACCGCCGTCGGCAAAAGGATATTTCGCCAGCTCGTCCCGCAAGCGTCCGGTCGCGGCACGACTAAATGCCAGAAAATCCTCTTCGCCCTGACGCTGTAAACGCAGCGTTTGCGCCAGCTCACTCTCTTCGCTAAACAGGCCATAGGCTTTATTCTTGGCGCTATACACCCGATGCAGTTCAGCCATCATATCGACAACCGTCGCTGTCGGTTCCAGTAATGAATCGCGCAAGACCAGCTCAAGGTTCTGCTCGTCACGTTTGATAAGCTGGTGCAGGGCAATCTGGTTGATATCCAGACTCATGATAAACTCTCCTTTTAGACCGGGCGGTATTCAACCACCTGCCGGGCAGTGACGCAATAGAAGATAAAAAAGCAGAAAAAAAACTGTCTGTACGGTAATATGTTGCCCTTTCATGAACAGACTGATTTCGATTTATGCCACAAATTTCCCGCTATAGTGACGAACACGTTGAACAACTGCTGAATGAGATGCTCAACGTACTGGAAAAACATAAGGCGCCGACCGACCTTTCCCTGATGGTTCTGGGAAACATGGTGACTAACCTTATCAATACAAGCATCGCACCGGCCCAGCGCCAGGCGATTGCCAACTCTTTTGCCCGCGCATTGCAGTCTTCGGTAAACGACGACCAAGCGCATTAAGAGCCTGCTCCGGGGAAACGAACAACAGTTTATGGTAACTCATCGTCAGCGCTACCGTGAGAAAGTCTCCCAGATGGTTAGCTGGGGGCACTGGTTTGCCTTGTTCAACATTCTGTTGGCCATGGTTCTCGGTAGCCGTTACCTGTTTGTCGCCGACTGGCCGACAACCCTTGCAGGTCGTGTATATTCCTACCTGAGCGTTGTCGGGCATTTTAGCTTTCTGGTGTTTGCCACCTATCTGCTAATCCTGTTTCCCCTGACGTTTATCGTCATGTCCCAGAGGCTGATGCGATTCTTATCAGCTATTCTGGCGACAGCTGGCATGACGCTGTTGTTAATCGACAGCGAAGTTTTCACCCGCTTCCACCTGCACCTTAACCCGATAGTCTGGGAACTGGTCATTAATCCTGACCAGAACGAAGCGGCGCGTGACTGGCAACTGTTGTTTATCAGCGTGCCGGTTATCCTGCTAATAGAAATGTTGTTTGCGACCTGGAGCTGGCAAAAGCTGCGCAGCCTGACGCGTCGTCGCCATTTCGCAAAACCGTTAGCGGCATTCTTCTTCGTTTCTTTTATCGCCTCGCATGTGGTGTATATCTGGGCAGATGCCAATTTCTATCGCCCGATTACCATGCAGCGCGCAAACCTGCCGCTCTCCTACCCGATGACGGCGCGTAAGTTTCTGGAAAAACATGGCCTGCTGGATGCGCAAGAGTATCAGCGTCGCCTGATCGAACAGGGTAATCCGGAAGCGGTTTCCGTACAGTACCCGCTCAGCGAACTGCACTATCGCGATCTGGGCACCGGCCAGAACGTTCTGCTGATCACCGTAGACGGCCTGAACTACTCACGCTTTGAAAAACAGATGCCTGCGCTGGCTGAGTTCGCCGGGCAGAATATCTCCTTTACGCGTCACATGAGCTCAGGCAACACCACGGATAACGGGATCTTTGGCCTGTTCTATGGTGTATCGCCAAGCTACATGGACGGCATTTTGTCGACCCGAACGCCTGCGGCGCTGATCTCTGCACTGAACCAGCAAGGGTATCAGTTAGGACTATTCTCCTCGGATGGCTTTACCAGCCCGCTTTATCGCCAGGCGCTGCTGTCAGATTTCTCCATGCCGAGCGTGCAAACACAATCTGATGAGCAAACCGCAAGCCAATGGATTAACTGGCTGGGACGCTACGCGCAGGAAGATAATCGCTGGTTCTCCTGGGTCTCCTTTAACGGGACAAACCTTGATGACAGTAACCAGAAGAACTTTGCCAAACGCTACGCCAGCGCCGCTCAGGATGTGGATGCCAATATTAACCGTGTTCTTAGCGCCCTGCGCGACTCGGGTAAACTGGACAACACGGTGGTGATTATCACCGCTGGCCGCGGTGTGCCGCTGACTCAGGAAGAGAACAACTTTGCCTGGTCGCGCGGTCATCTGCAGGTTCCTCTGGTGATTCACTGGCCGGGAACACCTGCCCAGCGTATCAATAGCCTGACCGATCATACAGACCTGATGACGACGCTGATGCAGCGCCTGCTGCATGTCAGCACGCCGGCTAACGAATACTCGCAGGGGCAGGATTTGTTCAATGCTACACGTCGTCATTACTGGGTGACCGCCGCTGACGGCAGCACGATGGCCGTGACTACGCCAGAGATGACGCTGGTGCTGAACAACAACGGAAATTATCAGACCTATGATTTACGTGGCGAGAAAATAAAAGATCAGAAACCGCAGCTCAGCCTGCTGCTACAGGTTCTGACGGATGAGAAACGATTTATTGCTAACTGATTAATTATAAATCAGTTAGTGAGGCATCCTCTTGCATTCGTAGCGGAAAGCAGTAGTATTAGCAGCCATAGCGTCGGCACGTAGCGCAGCCTGGTAGCGCACCGTCATGGGGTGTCGGGGGTCGGAGGTTCAAATCCTCTCGTGCCGACCAAAAATCCCTAAAAAAACCAACCCTTGCGGTTGGTTTTTTTATGTCTGCGATTCCGCATTCCTGAGTTTTACAGCAGCCTTCAGCACAGGTTTTACTACTTACCCATGCACAAATTGGGGTAAAATTCATCCTCTCATCAGCGCGATGAATCTGGACGATTGATGCGCTGAAAACAATAATGATACTAATAAAAGCTCAGGAGAATAGTATGCCTGAAGTAACGCCTTTTCGGGTGCTGATTGTCGACGACCACCCACTCATGCGGCGGGGAATTAGTCAATTATTGCAACTGGATCCCGCATTTGACGTAGTCGCTGAAGCTGGCGACGGCGCAAGTGCTATCGATCTGGCAAACCGTCTGGACCTTGATGTGATCCTGCTGGATCTCAATATGAAAGGTATGAGCGGGCTGGACACCCTGAATGCGCTGCGTCGGGACGGCGTCACCGCGCAAATTATTATTCTTACCGTATCGGATGCCGCCAGCGATGTGTACGCCTTAATTGATGCCGGCGCGGATGGTTATTTACTGAAAGATAGCGATCCCGAAGTCTTGCTGGAAGCCATTCGTAACGGCGCCAAAGGTGGTAAAGCGTTTAGCGCTCGCGTTAGCGAATATCTGCGCGAACGTGACCTGTTTGGTGCGCAGGAAGATCCATTCAGCATTCTCACCGAACGCGAGCTGGATGTGTTACACGAGCTGGCTCAGGGGCTGTCGAATAAACAGATTGCATCAGTGCTGAATATTTCCGAACAGACGGTGAAGGTGCATATTCGTAACCTGCTGCGCAAACTCAACGTGCGTTCTCGCGTTGCTGCCACCATCCTGTTTTTGCAAACACGCGGCATGCAGTAATCAATGAGATGCCGGATGGCGACGCAACAGCGTCTTATCCGGCCTTGTATTATCCTCTCTGTGCAGAGAGGGCCGGCCAGTTCTCCCTGCCATGCCGTCCGCATGCCGTATCCGGCCTTAGGTTAACAACCTGTATTGTAGATTTATGCAGCGGACTGCCGTTCTCCACAAGTGACAAACCGGACAGTATCATGGACCGGTTTTCCCGGTAATCCGCATTCACAAGGTTGGTCTCACTATGGAACAGGAACTTCATTTTATCGGTATTGACGTCTCTAAAGCCAAGCTGGATGTCGATGTGCTGCGTCCCGATGGCCGTCACCGCAGTAAAAAATTTGCGAACACCCTGAAGGGCCACAATGAACTCCTCCACTGGCTCAACAGCCATAACGTGGCGCCGGCGCATATCTGTATGGAAGCCACCAGTACGTATATGGAAGACGTGGCCGCCCATCTCAGTGATGCCGGATTCACCGTCTCCATCATCAATCCTGCCCTCGGCAAAGCCTTCGCACAGAGCGAGGGGCTGCGCAGGAAAACCGATGCCGTTGATGCCCGCATGCTGGCAGAGTTTTGCCGTCAGAAGCGCCCGGCAGTCTGGGAAGCTCCGCATCCGGTTGAACGGGCGTTACGGGCACTGGTGCTGCGCCATCAGTCACTGACGGATATGCGTACGCAGGAACTGAATCGCCTGGAGACAGCACGTGAGGTACAGCGTCCGAGTATCGACGCTCATCTGCTGTGGCTTCATGCCGAAATTAAACGCATCGAAAAGCAGATAAAGGACCTGACGGATGACGACCCGGACATGAAACACCGCAGGAAGCTGCTGGAAAGTATCCCGGGTATCGGGGAAAAGACGTCGGCGGTGCTGCTGGCTTATGTGGGACTGAAGGACAGGTTCAGCCAGGCGAGACAGTTCGCCGCCTTTGCCGGTCTGACACCGCGCCAGCATGAATCAGGCAGCAGCGTGAGGGGAATGAGCCGGATGAGTAAAAGCGGCCATGTATCCCTGCGCAGGGCTCTGTACATGCCAGCGATGGTGGCAATAAGTAAAACGGAATGGGGGCGGGCGTTCCGCGACCGTCTGGCAGGAAACGGTAAAAAAGGGAAAGTGATAATAGGCGCAATGATGCGCAAGCTGGCGCATGTGTCTTACGGGGTACTGAAATCAGGTGAGCCGTTCGATGCGTCGAGACATGGGGTGATAACAGCCTGAAGGGAAGATGAATCAGGAAAAAACAGCGCCTGACGGCGCTGTGACTGGTCGTGCCTGCTATCCGTAACCGCGGAACCTGAAAAGGCTTGCAGGCGATAACAGTATCTACAAAGCTCGCACAGGCCCGAAAGCAGCATGCCTTCGGGTAATCTGGACTCTTACTTCTCCTGCGGCGTTAGCTGCTCCATCGCCTGCTTAATGCTGCGTTCTATCACCGCCCGACGGGTATCATTGGCCGGTAATAATTTCAGCATCATCTCCCATGCCGCAACCGCCTCACCAAAGCGCTGCTGTTCAAAAGCGTTAAACGCGTACATGCTGAGAACCCGCACGTTGGCATGCTCGCCGCGCACCAGCTGGCGTAACAGCTCCCCTCCCCTGCGATTATCGTCAGGATCGGATGAACGGGTCAGTGCTTCCGCATAACCCAGCGCCGCATCGCTGTTTTTAGGATCCAGTCGATAGGCATTGGCATAGGCTTCAGTGGCCGTACTGGCGTTACCGAGTACCATGCCAATACGCCCAAGCATGATCCAACCTTCAACGTTTGTAGGATCGGCTTGTAAACGTGTGCGCAGTCCCAGCGCCAGACGTGTCATATCTTCTTCATTGAGCGGGTCAGCTTTCGGATCCAACGCGCGTTCCAGCAGCGCCGGAGCCTGAGCGGTGGCCTGCTGCCAGACCTGAACCTGCTTATAGCTGCCGGTTTCATAATAGCTCACCGCGCCAACGATCAGCGCCACCACGATGCCGGGCACAAACAACCCAAATCCACCGCGTTTGCCATCCGGGATAACGTCGTCAGGAAACTCTTCCAGCTTCACCCGGACGCGTCGGCGAGTACGGGCAAAAATAATCCAGCCGCCCAAACCAATCGCTACCACCGGCATCACCCACAAAAGCACTGTAAGCGGCGTCAACGGCGGATCGTAGGTGACGAAGTTGCCGTAGCGCGCCACCATGTAGTCGACAATCTCTTTCTGACTTTTTCCTTCCTGCATCAGTTCGTACACTTTCTGGCGCAGGTCAGTGGCAATCATCGAGTTAGAATCGGCGATACTGTTGTTCTGACATTTAGGACAGCGCAGCTGTTCGGTAAGCTGACGGAACTGCTGCTCCTGCGCTTCATCCTTAAACTGCATCACATCGATGGTCGCCAGCGCAGATCCCGAGATAACCAGCATCAGCAGGCCCAGTAAAAATCTCATTGCGCAGCCTCCTTACTGTACTTATCCCACAACGGTTTGATCTCGCTCTCCCACACCCTGGCATTCAAATCACCGGCATGGCGATAGCGAATAATACCTTTACCGTCGATCAGGAACGTTTCCGGCGCGCCGTACACGCCAAGATCCAGACCGAGCATACCGTCGCCGTCAAACAGGCTTAATGAGTAAGGATTGCCCAGCTCTTTCAACCAGACAATGGCTTTCTGACGATCGTCTTTATAGTTCAGACCCACCACCCGCACGCCTTGTGCAGACAGCTGGTTCAGATACTGATGTTCGGCGCGACAGGTCGGACACCAGGTCGCCCAGACGTTCAGCAGTACCGGTTTGCCCTGGGTCAGCACATCGGCCTGATAATGCTGACCCGGATTTTCCAGCGACTCCAGGCGGAATGTCGGAACGGGTTTGCCGATCAGCGCCGATTCCAGATTCGTGGGATCGTCCCCCTGAGCGTTACGCGCCAGCTGCCACAGCAGCGCCGCAGCAATGATCAGAAAAATAATAAACGGAATTAACAGTGCGTTGCGCTTCATACAGCCTCCGACGCATTTTTTTGCACCGCTGCGCGAGGACGCGTGCGCTGACGATAGCGTGGATCAAACAGGCAGAACAATCCGCCCAGCGCCATCAGCAATCCTCCGGCCCAAATCCAGCGAATAAACGGTTTGTAGTACAGACGCACAGCCCATTCGCCGTTATCCAGTTCTTCACCCAGCGCGGCGTACAGATCGCGCGTGAACCCGCCGTCAATTGCCGCTTCGGTCATCATCGAACTGGTGCTGTTATAGAAGCGTTTTTCCGCATGCAGCGTGGCTTCCGGTTTACCATCTCGGGTAACGCCAATAATGGCGACGCCACCCCGGTAGTTAGGTCCGGTAATATCTTTCACTTCGCGGAACGTGAACTGATAGTTATGGATACTAACGCTATCACCTGCTTTCATGCGCACATCGCGTTCAACGCTGTAGTTCTGGCTGAAGGCAATACCGACAATAGTAATCGCCAGCCCAACGTGGCCCGACACCATGCCCCAATAGCTTGGTGTTAACTTCGTTCCGCGGGAAACACGCAGGAATGCTTCGGACATCGCCAGCACGAATATCCAGCATGCCATCGCCAGCCCTACCACCGTCATAGCGGCAATGCGATCCTCAAATAGCCACGGCAGCAGCAGCGACAGAACAAGCGTGGTGACAAACGCGATAATCAGTAACGTTTTCAGTTTACGCGGTCGGTCACGGCCCCAGCGCACTAATGGCCCAATTCCCAGCAACAGCGCGAACGGCGCCATCAGCCAGGTAAACATGGTGTTGAAGAACGGTTCGCCAATCGAAATGCTGCCCAGACCCAGCTGTTTGTGCACCAGCGGCAGCAGCGTGCCCAAGAGCACCACCAGCATGGCGGCAATCAGCAGAACGTTGTTGCCCAACAGCAGAGATTCACGCGACCACAGCGCGTTGTTCACCCGTGAGCGGACCTTGTGACCGCGCACCGCAAACAGCAGCAGGGAGCCGCCAATCACCAATACCATAAAGGCCAGAATAAACATCCCGCGCGACGGATCGGAGGCGAAGGCATGCACCGATACCAGCACGCCGGAGCGCACCAGGAAAGTACCTAACAGGCAAAGCGAGAATGCGCAGATTGACAGCAGCAGCGTCCAGGCTTTAAAGCTGGCACGCTGTTCGGTTACCGACAGCGAGTGCATCAGCGCCGTTCCCACCAGCCATGGCATAAACGAGGCGTTCTCAACTGGATCCCAGAACCACCAACCGCCCCAGCCCAGCTCGTAATAGGCCCAGGCCGAACCGAGCACAATACCCAGCGTCAGGAACACCCACGCCGCCAGCGTCCACGGACGAGAAAAACGGGCGAAGGTACTGTCCAGTCGTCCGCTCATCAGCGCGGCAATCGCAAACGCGAAGGCTACCGAGAAACCGACATACCCCATGTACAGCAACGGCGGATGGAAAATCAGCCCCGGATCCTGCAACAGCGGGTTCAGGTCGCGCCCTTCAATAGGGAAGTTGGGCAACGTACGGGCAAACGGGTTGGAGGTAAACAGAATAAACAGCAGAAAGCCAACGCTTACCATCCCCATCACCGCCAGCACGCGAGCAACGATGTCCAGCGGCATTCGCTGGCTGAACGCCGCAACGGCGAACGTCCAGCCGCTCATCAGCAGCACCCATAGCAACAGCGAGCCTTCATGAGCCCCCCAGGTTGCTGCCACCCGATACCAGACCGGAAGCTGGGTATTGGAGTTGCTGGCAACGTAGGTGACGGTAAAGTCATTAACCACGAAGGCGTTGACCAGAATCAGGAACGCCCCCATCACGCAGATAAACAGAACCCAGGCAAAAGGCCGCGCGGAGGCCATCATTCGCACGTCGCCGCGCGCTACGCCCCACAGCGGATAGACCGACAGTAGTAACGCCACGCCGAGCGCAAGGCACAACAGCGCATTGCCAATTTCAGGCATCATGACGTTTTATCCTTATAAACACTTTCCGGGCGACGATGGTTTTCCTGCATCGCTTTTTCGACTTCCGGCGGGGTGTAATTCTCATCATGTTTGGCAAGAACCTCTTTGGCCTGCACATGATTTCCTTCGTCCAGTTCGCCCTGAACAACGACACCCTGCCCTTCGCGGAACAGATCCGGCAGAATGCCTTGTAGAGTAAGAGGCAGGGCGTAGTCGGACTATTTCCCTGCCTCTCCTCCCCGAACCGGACGTGCACCTTTCAGCGCATCCGGCTCTCCATTTAAATGCTGGCGAACGCCATTGCCACTTCTGTAAAGCGCGATGTATACGTGTTTCTGGTCTCCGTCCTCAGATAGGGATTACCTTCGGGTAGCCGCCAGCGGAACAGCTTCTTGCCTTGCCCCACCAACCGGTACAGTATTTCGCCGCTGAGCTTGCCGTGATTGGTTTTACCAAATAAAACCCACGTTTTGCTCTGACCCGGTTTCGGTGATTTACACCACCACCTCATCAGGGAAGCGATACCTGTACGGTATTTGCGGGCCAGCCAGTGAGCCAGCTTCCAGAACACGACACGGTCGATATAACTGAAGACTTTGGCCTTAAAATCAACGAACTGATAGAACATGGCCCAGCCTTTCAGTTTTCGGTTGAGTTGTTCAGCCATATCGACTTTGCTTTCACTGTAGTTGCCTGATAACAGTGCTGTCAGCGATGCGGCGAAGTTTCTGGCTTTCTCCTGCGGGATCGTTGAGACCACTCGCATCTCGCCATAACGACTGCGTTTGCGAATGATCCTGTGCCCCAGAAAGATAAAGCCGTCATTAACATGGGTGATTTTAGTCTTATCCATGTTCAGCCTGAGTTTCAGACTGCCTTCGAGCACACCCCGACACTCCTCCCTGATGGCTTCCGCCTGTGCTTTGGTGCCTTTGACGATGAGGACAAAATCATCGGCATAGCGGCAGTACGCCACCGCGGGTTTCCACTGCCAGTTTTCTCTGACCGCCGTACTTCGGCCCCGTTGGATACTGTTATTCCAGTACCACCGATCTTTTCTGGCTTTCCCGCTCAGGTAGCGCTCATGCAGGTATTGATCGAACTCATTCAGCATGATGTTCGATAATAGCGGCGATATAACACCGCCCTGTGGTACACCTTCACTGGCCGCCCGAAAGAGACCGACATCGATATGTCCCGCCTTGATGGTTTTCCACAGCAGAGTCATGAAACGTGCGTCACTGATCCTGCGGCGTACAGCCTTCATCAGCAGTCGATGATGTACGGTGTCGAAGTAACTGGACAGGTCGCCTTCAATCACCCAGCGTCCCCGGGTTTCACCACAGTCTGTGAGCTGTAATTTCACCGTGCGGATCGCGTGGTGGACACTGCGCTCAGGCCGGAAGCCATATGAGAGCGTATGAAAATCACTCTCCCATATCGGCTCCATCGCCATCAGCATGGCCCGCTGAACAATACGATCCCGCAACGCGGGGATACCCAGTGGTCGCAGTTTGCCGTTGCTTTTAGGGATGTAAACCCGTCTGGCGGGCAAGGGCTGGTAGTGGCCTGAGAGTAATTCATCCCTGAGGATTTGCAGCTCAACAGCCAGTCTGGCCTGTAGCATTGTTTTGTTCACGCCATCAACGCCGGGGGTATGGGCCCCCTTTGATGAAAGCGTGATCCGCGCCGCTTCAGCCAGCCATTCTGGTTGTGTTATCAGACGCAGCAGCCGTTGAATCCGTAGGGACGGATCGGTGGCTGCCCATGTGGCAAGCTTGCGTTGCATTTCGCTGATTATCAAAGGTCTTCACCTCGTTAGGTCAGTTAATTCACGTCGCAAACACATTCAAACTGCTTCCCTTCGCCATGTAATGGGCTTTCCCCATCGCGGACTACTACGGAAGCTCCGCCAGCCAGCGCGTCATCGGAGCCATGCCCCCTTAACATCCGTCGCTGACCTTCCCCGGTTTACCTGCCTGGACTCAGGCATACTGAGGAGGCTGCCCGTCGCACTCTTTATCCTTGCTTGCCGCAAGTTGGCAGAAGTCAGCAACGCAAGCGTGATAGACGCTGCTGCCCCGGTGTTTCGCATACATGTCAAAACACCTTCGACCGGCAGTGCTTACGTATCACTGCCAGTTCCTCCTGCACGGCCTGTCAGATCACGTAGGCCGTGGTGACGTTTTCAACCCACAGAGGCGGATTAACGGGTTCATGTTCTTCAGCCTTTCAGTACTTAACCTTGAGGATCATCTCGGCTTAGTGATCTCGCCTCAATCCCCGTTGTCAGCGGGTTACATCACCCTGCGGGCATGCCGCAGGTCACTGCCGCTCAGGTTCTCCACCGTCACACCCGGTGGGATTGTTGGGTTTCTCATCGTGAGTTACCGGTTCAATATTCCAGACAGACTCGCGGTTCATTTAAGCATCCATGCCCGCCCTGAACTCCGGGCACACCGTAGGTGACATCCACCACACCTTCGGCGTCATAGATACTGAAATTCACCTTCAACGACTGCGGATCGCGCTTTACGCTACCGGGCATCACCATTCCGCCCACGCGCAGGCGCTGACCGACTTCGGGCATCTGCTGCGTTTCGCGCTTACCGTAGAGTATCTCTCCCGGCGTATAGAACAGGTCAATATTAGAACGCAGCGCATAAAGCACCAGCGTAATGGTCAACGCCAGACCCGCCAGTACCGCACAGGCTATCCATAACCGATTTTTACGTCGAATATTCACGCCGCCTCCCGTTGCACTTGCGCCGCACGCATACGCGCTTCTCTCGCCCGCTGCTGCGCCACACCGCGTAAAATTGCGCGATGTTGTAACGCGGAATGCAGTACCAGCACCACCAGCGGGATAACGCTCATCGCTACGGCAAGCCAGACATACAAGGCGTAGCCGCCCATCGCGAAAAAATCACTCCATGATGCAAATGCAGGGGTCATTGGCGGCCTCTTTTTAAGATCAGTTCGCTCACCCACGGGCGGCGTTTTTCCATCATCAAAATCAGGTTACGCATGCGCATCAGCGCCAGCGTGACAAACAGTAACAGGTAGCCGACGATCGCCAGACGCAGCGGCGTACGCATCGCCGGATCGATGCTTTGCTGCATGCGGGTAGAACCCTGATGCAGCGTATTCCACCACTCAACCGAATAGTGGATAATCGGTAAGTTGACCACGCCAATCAGCACCAGAATACCGGCGGCACGACCTGCCAGACGGCGGTCGTCAAAGGCATGCCACAGCGCAATGGCGCCCACGTAGAGAAACAGCAGCACCAGTTCAGAGGTGAGTCGGGCATCCCAGACCCACCAGGTTCCCCACATCGGTTTGCCCCATGCGGAGCCGGTCACCAGCGCAATAAAGGTAAACACTGCACCAATCGGCGCCATCGCAGCCAGCGCCAGATTGGCCATTTTCATCTGCCAGACCAGGCCGATAAACGCGGCAACAGCCATCGAGGCATAAATGCCCATCGACCAGATTGCCGCCGGAACGTGCAGATAAATAATGCGATAGCTCTGCCCCTGCTGATAGTCCGCAGGCGCAAAACCAAAGCCCCAGACCCATCCCGTTATCAGTACCACCGCGCTGGCAATCGCCAGCCACGGGATAAACCAGCCACAGATCTGATAGAGCCGAGGGGGCATCGCCAATTGATGAAGTGTTTTCCACATAGTTCAGTCACCAGACTCCATAAATTAAAATCCGTTGTGCCAGAGCACCTTGCCCGGCCTACACATCTAATTCTCGTTACTGCACGCTTATCCGTAACGCCGCAGCTGTGGCAAACGGGCTTAACGTGGCGCTGCCGACCAGCAACGCGCCCAGAATTGCCATGTACCCTTCAACCGGTAAGTGCATAGAAGCCGCATCCATCGCGGCGGTTGCAAAAATCAGTAAGGGAATGGTGAGCGGGAGCACCAGCACGCTTAACAACACGCCGCCGCGCTTTAAGCCCACCGTCAGCCCCACACCCGGCGCACCGAGGAAGCCCAGCGTCGGCGTTCCGAGTAACAACGTCAGCGCCATAATTTTCCAGCTGTACATATCCATGCCCAGCAGCAGCGCCACTAGCGGCGAGAGAATCAACAGCGGCAGGCCGGTCACGACCCAGTGCGCCATCACTTTCGCCAGCACCACGGCCGGTAGCGGTAACGGCAGCAGCATCAGTTGCTCAAGGCTGCCGTCCTGCAGATCATCACGAAACAGGCGTTCCAGCGCCAGCAATGACGCCAGCAGCGCCGCAACCCAAATGATGCCCGGCGCAATGCGCGCCAGTAGCTGCGGTTCCGGCCCAATGCTCAGGGGGAACAGCGTAATAACAATCAGGAAGAACCATAAAGGATTGGCGATTTCCGCACTATGACGAAACGCAACTCGCAGTTCTAAACGGAAGATTCGCCACATCATTGCGTTGCCCTCTCGCTGGTCAGCGCAATACGTCGCACTTTATCGGTTTCGACATTGAGCGGTTGGTGGGTGGTGAGAATAACAATACCGCCCTGCTCCGTATGCTGCGCCATACGCTGAGTCAGTCGCTCAACGCCGTTCACATCAATGGCGGTAAAGGGTTCATCGAGGATCCACAGCCGGGCGCGGGTCAGCCACAAACGGGCCAGCGCCACGCGCCGCTGTTGTCCGGCGGAGAGCTGGTTCACCGGAATATCTTCATATCCGGCAAGTCCCGCCTGTGCCAGCGCAGCCAGACACTGTGCAATGTCGCCGTCATGATGGAAGAAACGCAGGTTCTCCAACGCCGAAAGCCGGGTTTTTATCCCCGGCTGATGTCCGATCCACAGCAGTTGCTGATGGTAGCTGTCCCGCACGTGATGCAGCGGCTGCTCTTGCCAGCAAACCTCCCCTGCATCGGGACGCGCCAGCCCGGTAAGCAACCGCAGCAGAGTGGTTTTCCCTGCGCCGTTGCTGCCGGTAATTTGTACCCATTCCCCTGCGTTGACGCGAAATGACAGATTGCTGAACAGTATTCTGTCATCTCGCTCGCAAAGTAATTCTCTGGCTTCAAGCATACCTGGTTATCTACATCCTGTTAAAAGCCCGGTTTGACTTCGCGCATATCAGGCAGTTTGTGCGCTATCCCTTTATGACAGTCAATACAGGTTTGCCCGTCTTTCACGGCCTGGTCGTGCATTTTGGCCGCAACGCCTTTCTGGGCGGTTAAATCCATAAACTCGAAGTTGTGACAGTTTCGGCACTCTTGCGAATTATTATCTTTCATACGCCGCCACTCATTTTGCGCCATCGTCAGACGATGGTCTTCAAATTTCTGCGGTGTATCTATCAGCCCCAGTGCTTTCGCGTACAGCTCTTTACTGGCCTTGATCTTACGGATCATTTTCGGGCCCCACTCATGGGGGACGTGGCAATCAGGGCAAGTCGCTCGCACACCACTGCGGTTGTTGTAGTGTACGGTTTCCATGTATTCCTGGTATACCGTATTGCGCATTTCGTGACAGCTAATGCAGAACTCTTCTGTATTGGCCTTTTCCATACCGGTATTAAAGCCGCCCCAGAAAATAATGCCGCCCACAAAGCCGATTAACAACAGCGTGCCGAGCGCCAGACGGCTGGGGCGACGCCACCATTGCCAGACGCGCTTAATCCAGCCTGGTTTACGGTTAGAATTTTCCATAATGACCTCTTATTTCCCGTAACCTTTCGAGGGGGTGAAGGTATTTTCAACAATCGGCGCGGCGTCAGCCTGCGGAACGTGACATTGCAGGCAGAAATAACGACGCGGCGCAACTTCAGCCAATACCTTGCCGTCGCTGTCCATAAAGTGCGTCGGACTGATGCGCGGCGCACCAGTAGTGCGATAGCTTTCCACACCGTGGCATTGCAGGCAGCGGTTAGTGTTCGTCGTCACCTGATACCCTTCAACGCTATGCGGAACCATCGGCGGCTGATTCACATAGTTCAGCGGCATGCGCTCTTGCTCTTTCGGCATGCGAATCGCCCCTTCCTGTGTTCCTGAGACTTCCGGTGACTGGCTCAGATCCACTCCATTTGCAGCCCAAACGGCCCCACTGACGACCAGGGCAAGCAGGGCCGTCCATTGACACAGCGTCTTAATCAGGTCATGGCTTTTCATGATTTCGCTCCCGAACTCCATCGTGTTGTTATTGTAAAAACATCCTCAGAACAGACATCCACGCAGCGACCGCAGGCCATGCAATCGCGGCTGGTTACCTGCACCGGACTTTGCTCATCCAGCACCGGCGCACGTAGCACATGCGGTTCCGGGCAAACATGAAAACAATCCATACAGCGGTTACATCTGTTACGTTCTTTTGCCGAAACGGTTAATGCCCCTTTGCTTCCCACCACGCTATACAGCGCACCCAGTGGGCAAAGATGCCCGCACCAGCCATGCTCAACGACCAGTAAATCAAATAAAAACAGCGCGAGGATCAGCAGCGCTCCGCTACCGAATCCCATTACCAGGCTCCGTCCAAGCAGAGAGACTGGATTTATCCACTCCCACAACAGCGTACCGGTCAGGGCGGAACCGACCAGGATAACCACCAGCAGGACGTACCGTATATGGCGCGGCAGGGTTGCGGACTGATTCAGGTCAAACCTTCTGCGCAACCAACTGGCTAAATCGGTAACCGGGTTCATGGGACAAACCCAACTGCAAAACAGTCGCTTACCGGCCAGGGCATACAGCACCGTGATGATAGCTGCTCCCGTTAACGCCACCGTCGCCGGCAGATGCCCGCTGGCCAGGCTTTGCAGAGTAATCAGCGGATCGGTGAACGGGATAGCGTCCAGCAACAGGCTGCTACTGTAGTTGCCATGCAGGATCCACACGCCAAGCCACGGGCCGCTGAGGAACATCGCCAGTATCAGAAACTGACTCAAACGACGCAGCAGCAGCCAGCGATGACTCTTCCACCATCCTTTTTTTGCCTGCGCTTCACGCCCGGCATCACGTTTACGATTTGCCATTGTTCCCCTCCAGCCAACCGAAGCGGTAATGGTGTCCTAACTCCCCTTTCGCCAGCGACAGCGGCAGCACTTTTATTGCTGGCTGTTCCAGTACGCAGACTTTTTCGCATTTCCCACAGCCGGTACAGGCATCGCTGTGCACGGTCGGAATAAACCGCGCATGCTTGCCGGTACGCATATTGCGGTCCAGCTCCAGGGTGATCGCCTCATCAATTTTCGGGCACTCGCGATAGCAAACGTCGCAGCGTAGTCCCTGATAGTTGAGGCAGTTTTCGTGATCCAGCAGTACCGCCAGCCCCATACGCGAATCGTCAATGGATTCAATTTCCCTGTCCAACGCGCCACTCGGGCAGACTTTGGCACACGGAATGTCCTCACACATTTCGCAGGGAATATCACGGGCGACAAAATATGGCGTACCGGCCGCCAGCCCGGAGGCCAGCGTTGCCAGCTTCAGCGTGTCATAGGGACATGCCTGAACGCACTGACCGCAACGTACGCAGGCGCTGGCGAATGCCTCCTCGCTCAGTGCACCTGGCGGGCGCAACCGCACGCCGGTTGCGCGTGCGGTTTGTTGTTGCAACCCCAGCGCCACGCCAACGACGGCCAGCCCGCCCGCTGCGCGAACCATATCGCGCAGAAAGCGGCGGCGGCCATTTTGGGGTTTTGCTGACCGGGACATAACGCGTTACACCTTCGCCAGTTTCACGGCGCACTTCTTGAAATCCGTCTCTTTGGAGAGCGGATCCGTCGCATCCAGCGTCAGGTTATTCACCAGCTGTGCGGCATCGAAGAACGGCATGTACACCAGCCCTTGCGGCGGACGGTTACGACCGCGTGTTTCAACAATCGAAATCACTTCGCCACGACGGGAAATCACTTTGACCTTATCGCCACGGCGCAGATCGCGTGCTTTTGCATCCAGCGGGTGGATAAACAGCACGGCTTCCGGGAATGCACGGTGTAGTTCAGGCACACGACGCGTCATACTGCCGGTATGCCAGTGTTCCAGTACACGTCCGGTAGACAGCCACAGGTCATATTCTTTATCCGGCGCTTCAGCAGCAGGCTCAAATGGCAGCGCGAAGATAACCGCTTTACCGTCCGGTTTACCGTAGAACTTGTAGCTTTCACCTGCTTTCACGTAAGGGTCGTTGCCTTCGCTGTAGCGCCACTGGGTCTCTTTACCCTCAACGACTGGCCAGCGTAAACCGCGCGCTTTGTGGTAATCGTCAAATGGCGCAAGATCGTGCCCGTGACCGCGGCCAAACCAGGCGTACTCTTCGAACAAGCCTTTTTGCAGATAGAAGCCCAGCTCGCGGGATTCATCGTTCAGTTGATCTTCAGCCAGTTCAGTCACTGGGAATTTCGTTACTGCTGGCGTAGCAAACAGCACGTCATACAGCGTTTTACCGCGCAGTTCCGGTTTTTGTGCCAGCAGCTCTTCCGGCCATACTTCTTCTGTTTTGAAGCGACGAGAGAACTGCACCAGTTGCCACAGATCCGATTTCGATTCGCCCGGCGCTTTAATTTGCTGACGCCAGAACTGTGTACGGCGTTCCGCGTTCCCGTAGGCGCCTTCTTTCTCTACCCACATCGCGGTCGGCAGGATCAGGTCAGCCGACAGGGCGCTGATCGTCGGGTACGGATCGGAGACGATGATGAAGTTACGCGGATCACGCCAGCCCGGCATACGCTCTTCGTTGATGTTCGGACCGGCCTGCATGTTGTTAGTACACATCGCCCAGTAGACATTGAGCTTGCCATCTTTCAGCGCGCGGTCTTGCGCCACGGCGTGCAGACCAACTTTTGCCGGAATGGTCCCTGACGGAATATTCCAGTGCTTCTCACAGATATCGCGGTGTTTTTCGTTCGTTACCACCATGTCCGCAGGCAGACGGTGGGAGAACGTACCGACTTCACGCGCGGTGCCGCAGGCTGAAGGCTGGCCGGTCAGAGAGAACGGGCCGCAGCCTGGCTGGGAGATTTTGCCAGTCAGCAAGTGCAGGTTATAGACCAGGTTGTTGGCCCACACGCCGCGGGTGTGCTGGTTAAAACCCATCGTCCAGTAGGAGATGACTTTTTTCTTCGGATCGGCATACAGCTGCGCCAGCTGTTCCAGCTGATCTTTCGGTACGCCGGTCATTTCGGCGGTTTTATCCAGCGTGTACTCAGCAACGAAGGCTTTGTAATCCTCAAAGCTCATCGGTTCAGAAGCATCGGATCCCGGGTTTTTCGCCGCTTTTTCCAGCGGATGGGTTGGACGCAGACCGTAGCCGATGTCCGTCACGCCTTTACGCAGGTTAACGTGCTTGCTAAAGAAATCCTGGTTAATCGCATTGTTTTGAATGATGTAGTTCGCGATGTAGTTGAGGATCACCAGATCGGTTTGCGGCGTGAAGACCATACCGTTATCCGCCAGCTCAAAGCTGCGGTGCTGGAAGGTGGAGAGAACCGCGACGTTCACGTTAGGATCGGACAGACGACGGTTGGTGATGCGCGACCACAGGATCGGGTGCATTTCCGCCATATTCGCGCCCCACAAGACGAAGGCATCGGCATGTTCGATATCGTCATAGCAGCCCATCGGTTCATCCATACCGAAGGTACGCATAAAGCCGACTACCGCTGAGGCCATGCAGTGACGTGCGTTCGGGTCGATGTTATTGGAACGGAAACCCGCTTTAAACAATTTGGCAGCGGCATAACCTTCCCAAATCGTCCACTGGCCAGAGCCGAACATACCGATAGACTCAGGGCCTTTCTCTTTCATCGACGTTTTGAATTTCTCTTCCATCACGTCAAAGGCCTGGTCCCAGCTAATCGGGGTGAACTCGCCTTCTTTGTGATACTTGCCGTCTTTCATGCGCAGCATCGGCTGCGTTAAACGGTCTTTTCCGTACATGATTTTCGGCAGGAAGTAACCTTTGATGCAGTTGAGCCCACGGTTAACCGGCGCATCCGGATCGCCCTGACATGCCACAACACGCCCTTGCTGCGTTCCGACCAATACGCCACAGCCCGTCCCGCAAAAACGGCACGGGGCTTTGTCCCATTTAATGGCTTCTTGCTGACCGACTACCGCGCGGGCAACGCCCGGCACGCTTAACCCGGCAGCCGCCGCAGCGGCCGCAACGGCGTTAGCTTTCATAAAGCTACGACGACTGAGTTTCATGGTGTTTCCTCACCTTGCTCATCCTGCTGGTGATAAACCAGCGACACCGCCAGTACGCCCGCAACGTTGCGTACTGACTCAATTGTTTTCATTAGCGTTTCACTTTGCTCAGCTTCCACCACCACAATCAACTGACCACTTTCCACATCGCTGAGTGCAACTTCGCAACCGGGAAAGGAACGCAACTGAGTGGCGATATCGTTGATATGCTGGCTTTTGGCCTGAACGACCAGGCTGCAGACCTGCCAGTTATTGTCCATGGTTGTACTCCGCGTTAATGGCTGATACCGGGCAGATAGCGACACAGGCGCCACATCCGTTACAGTCCTGATTGTCGAGCTGCGGCTGATAAATGCCGGAAAGCGTGGGGCGAAAGGTTATTGCCATGGGCTCACAGCTATCCTGACAGCGGTGACATTCAACGGACTGATGTGCGAGACAGTTTTCCCCAATCGTAAAATTCAGATCCCATGCCCTGGTGTGGCGCGGAAGAAAAAGTGATTCGGGACAGGCTTCTGCGCAGGCATAGCAAAAGCTGCACTCGCCGTGTTTGAAATTTACGCTCGGGTAACCACCCTGGCCTCGCTGCAGGATGTCGGTTTCGCACGCCTGAATGCAGGCGTCACAACGGAGGCAATGGGCCAGAAAGTGAGAGTCTTCCTTGCTCCACGGCGGACGGATCCCTGCGCTGGCGTTTCGCCAACTGCCTGTCAACATACCTCGACGGGATAAATCAACCATGACATTGTCCTTCCATAATGACGCCCTCCCTCGGCGGGTTGAACGACATAAAAAACTGCACTATTTATGAGTAGTTATTTTTAGCCGTAAGATATTTCAGGATGTGTTAGAGGTGCATACCCCAATTGGGGTAAATGCTGTTGCCGGATCAAAGGAGTGTTGAGTTGGCGGGAAAAAATGCGCTTTTGCTCACATTTCAATGAGTTATATAACAATGTATATAACGGTTTATTCAAAAAGATAAAGATCTCAATATTAGGATAATTCTTAGCATATATCGCTATCATGACAACGAAAATCTACCTAATACACTTTAAATATAAGTAAATCCAGATTAATAGATTATCCAAATATGTTAACCTGCTACAGACTCGTTCATAAGACAGAAGAAAGGAAACACTGTGAACAATAAGATGAAGACAATTGTCCCTGCCGTACTTTTCGCCGCCTTTGCCAGCACCTCTGCATGGGCTGCCAGTAACGAAACCGCCGCTCAGCCGCTGGAAAAAGTCGCCCCTTATCCCAAGGCGGAAAAGGGTATGAAGCGCCAGGTTATCCAGCTTACCCCTGAGAAAGATGAATCTACTCTGAAAGTAGAACTGCTGATCGGACAAACGCTGGAAGTTGACTGTAACCAACACCGCCTGGGCGGAGAACTGGACAGCAAAACGCTGGAAGGTTGGGGATATGACTACTATGTCTTTGACAAAGTTACGTCTCCGGTTTCAACCATGATGGCCTGCCCGGACGGTAAGAAAGAGAAGAAATTCATTACTGCGCATCTGGGTGATGACGGAATGCTGCGTTACAACAGCAAGTTGCCGATTGTGGTCTACACCCCGGAAAACGTGGACGTTAAATACCGTATCTGGAAAGCGGAAGACAAAATTCAGGACGCAGTCACGCGCTAAGTGAGAATGTGCCGGATGGCGGCGTACCGCCTTATCCGGCCTACAGACGCATAAACAATGCCGGATAAGCGCAGCAGCGCCATCCGGCATTTTATTTTACAGCGCTATATCCGCAACGGCTTTCTGTTCAGGCTGCGGTTGTGCCTGAGGTTTCAGTTGTGGTTTCGGTGCTTCATCAGCAACCTGCGGCTTGTCATATTTCAGACCCAGAACCTCACTGGTGTACTGCAACTCTTGTTCCGTAGCCTCAACGTTACCGTTCAGCTTAGTACCATAAGACGGAATAATGGTTTTCAGCTTCGCCTGCCACTCGGGGCTGGCTACTTTATCTTTAAACACTTTTTCCATCAGATGCAGCATGATCGGTGCCGCGGTTGATGCGCCCGGAGAAGCTCCAAGCAGCGCTGCAATCGTGCCTTCTTTATCGCTGACGACTTCAGTGCCCAGACGCAGCACGCCGCCCTTCTCCGCATCGCTTTTGATGATCTGCACACGCTGGCCAGCCTGCCATAAACGCCAGTCTTCTTTTTTCGCCTGCGGATAGTACTCTTGCAGCGCAGCAAAACGGTCGTCGTCGCTGAGCATCACCTGGCTCACCAGATATTTCACCAGATCGAAGTTATCCAGACCCACGTTGACCATCGGCATAAAGTTTGAGGTGGTGGTCGAGCTGAGCAGATCCCACAATGAACCATTCTTCAGGAACTTGGTGGAGAATGTCGCGAATGGCCCAAACAGCACAACGCGCTTGCCATCAAGGATACGGGTATCGATATGCGGTACAGACATCGGCGGCGCGCCAACGGAGGCCTGACCGTACACTTTCGCCAGGTGGCGATTGACCACATCCGGGTTTTCCGCAACCAGGAACTGCCCGCCCACCGGGAATCCGGCATAGCCTTTCGCTTCCGGAATGTCGGTTTCCTGCAACAGCTTCAGCGCAGCGCCACCGGCACCGATAAAGACAAACTTCGCCTTGATATCGTGTTCCGCTTCGTTATTTTTCAGATCGGCGACTGTGACAGTCCAGCTATTATCGGCATTACGCTTAAAGCCACGCACTTCGGTGCTCAACTGCAGCGCAAAGTTGGGCTTTTTCTGCAATGAGGTAATCAGTTGGCGGGTGATTTCGCCGTAATTCACGTCAGTACCAATCTCGGTACGCGTTGCCGCGACTTTCTGCTGCGGATCGCGACCTTCCATGACCAGCGGCGCCCACTCTTTGATCTGCGCGTGGTCTTCGGAATAGCGCATACCACGGAACAGCGTGCTCTGCTGCAGTGCGGTGTAACGGGCACGCAGGAAGTTCACGTTCTCGTCACCCCAGACAAAACTCATGTGCGGAACGGTGGTGATAAAAGAGCGTGGTTCATGCATTACGCCATTATTGACCTGATAGGCCCAAAACTGGCGGGAAATCTGGAAGGCTTCGTTAATTTCGACTGCCTTTTCAATGCTGATGCTACCGTCGGCCTTTTTAGGCGTGTAGTTCAGCTCCATCAGTGCGGAGTGGCCGGTTCCGGCGTTATTCCAGCCGTTTGAGCTTTCCTGCGCTACACCATCCAGTCGCTCAACCATGGTCATTGACCATTGCGGCTCCAGCTCCTGTAAATAGGTTCCCAGCGTGGCGCTCATGATGCCGCCGCCAATCAACAGTACATCCGTTTCCTGCTCTTCCGCCGCTTTCGCTTTTGCCGCCATCGAGACAACATTCAGCCCAACGGCCATGGTGAAGAGCATGGCAGTCACTTTTTTCATAATGTTAATGCCTTACTTTTAGTATCGCTTTTTTGCTTTTAATGCAGGTGAAAATCGAGCGGCACCAACGGTAACACTTAAGTAAAAATAATTAAATAAAGTTTATAAATTATATTTAATTTTTAAAAATGTTATTAATACGTTGATGGTTTATGCGGTTATTGACAATCATTTCTGGAAACCGGTCCATCTGACGGGTACTATGCTGCGCTTTGCTATTCACCGCACGGATGCCTGTCGGTCTGCTGTATCAGGCCATTTCTGACCTGAGTGTAACTATGTCTGCAACTCAACATTCCTCTGCCGCAGTCGCTGAACACGCGACCCGTGCCGTGCTCCGCCAACCCCGTCTGCTGGTGCGCGAAACGCTGGCCGGTGTGGTAACCGCCCTGGCGCTGATCCCGGAAGTAATCTCGTTTTCCGTGATCGCAGGCGTTGATCCTAAAGTCAGTCTGATCGCCTCCGTCGTACTGTGCCTGGCGATGTCTTTTTTAGGCGGTCGTCCCGCAATGGTTACCGCCGCTGCAGGATCGGTCGCGCTGGTGATTGGTCCGATGGTGCATCAATACGGCGTGCAATACATCCTGCCTGCAGTGGTGCTGGCCGGGATGATTCAGATCCTGTTTGGTGTATTGGGAATGGCACGTCTGATGCGATTCATCCCTACGGCCGTGATGACAGGCTTTGTTAACGCGCTGGGGATATTGATTTTCTTTGCCCAGGTCCCGCATTTCTGGGGCAAAAGCCCGCTCATCTGGGGGCTGTTTGTCCTGACGCTGCTGATTGTGCTGTGGGTTCCGCGGTTTATTAAAGCAATCCCCGCACCGCTTATCGCCATCGTGCTGCTAACCGTGTTCACTGTCACCAGCGGGCAACTGTTACCGACCGTCGGTGACGAAGGTTCAATGAGCGGCGGCCTGCCGGGTTTCACCCAGTTGTTGGTTCCGCTCAACCTGCAAACGCTGGCGATTATCTGGCCCTGCGCGCTAAGTATCGCTTTTGTTGGTTTGATGGAGTCGCTGTTAACCGCCCGTCTGGTGGATGACCTGACGGTTACGCCGTCGAATAAAAATCGCGAGAGTGCCGGGCTGGGGATAGCCAATATTCTGGCCGGATTTTATGGCGGCATCGCCGGGTGCGCGATGATTGGTCAAACCATCGTTAACGTCGAGATGGGCAAAGGACGCAGCCGCGTCTCGACGGTTGCCGCCGGACTGGTATTACTCCTGTTAGTCACAGGGTTAAGCGAAGTGATGGCAGAAATACCCATGTCGGTGCTGGCAGGTATTATGGTAATTGTGGCGGTAAAAACCTTCAGTTGGCACAGCATCCAGCCCGCCACGCTGACGAAACTCCCCGTCACTGAAACGCTGGTGATGCTGGTGACCGTCGCTGCCACGGTTTCTACCGGCAACCTGGCGATTGGCGTGGTTGCCGGGGTGATGACGATGCTCATTCTACCGCGTATCGTCAGACGCAAACGGGCGACTACATCAGAAACAGCGTTGCCAGACCGAGAAAAATAAAGAAACCACCAGTATCAGTGATAGCGGTTATCATGACGCTCGAGCCGACCGCCGGGTCGCGCCCGAGCTTCACCATCGTCATCGGAATGATAACCCCCATCAACGCCGCCATCAGCAGATTGAGCATCATCGCCAGAGTCATCACACCACCGAGCGCCATATCATCGTACAGCCACCAGGTAATGCCACCCATAATCCCGCCCCACACGAGGCCGTTGATTAGCGCCACGCCCATCTCGCGCAGGATGAGAAACGTCAGGTTCCCCGGCTGAATATTTTGCAGCGCCAGCGCGCGGACGATCATAGTGATAGTTTGATTCCCGGTATTGCCGCCTATACCCGCCACAATCGGCATCAACGAGGCCAGCGCCACCAGTTGCGAAATCGTATGTTCAAAACCGTCGATCACCCGCGAGGCGATAAAGGCGGTACAGAGGTTAACGGCCAACCACGCCCAGCGGGTTTTTACCGCTTTGGTAACAGGCGCAAACACGTCCTCTTCGGCGCTTAAGCCCCCCATTCGACGCAGATCGGTGTCGGTTTCTTCATAGACAACGTCGACGATCTCATCGATGGTTAAACGGCCCATCAGTTTACCGGAAGGGTCAACCACCGCGGCGCTGACCAGGTTGTCGCGTTCGAAGGTACGCGCAGCGTTTTCGGCGATATCTTCAGGAGAAAAGGTGAGCGGGTCATCTTCCATCACCTCGCTGACTTTTCGCTGCACATCATTGAGTAAAATGCAGGTTAGCGTCAGTTCGCCAACCAGCACTTTATTGCGATCGGTCACGAAAAGTTTATCGGTGTTCTCCGGCATTTTCCCCAGCCGCCGCAGATAGCGTTGCACCACTTCCAGCGTCACGTCCGGACGCACAGTGATGACCTCGAACTCCATGATCGCGCCGACGCTATTTTTCTCGTAGTGCAGCACCTGGCGGACGCGCGTCCTCTCCTCTGCCGGTAACGTCGCCAGCAGACGACCGGTAAGGTTACGAGGCAAATGCTGCACCAGGTAAATCTGTTCATCGATATCGAGATATTGCAGCGCATCCAACAGCTCGCGGTCGCTCATCTCATCGATCAGGTCGTCCCAGACGTTTTCAGACGCCTCAAGCAAGACGTTACCGCGCTTTTCATTTTCGACCAGTCGCCACAGGGCGTGGCGCTCTTCAGAGGGCAAAGCTTCGAGGGTATCGGCGAGGTCAGGCGGTGGCAGGTGGGCCACCAGCGCCCCTACCTCAGCAATATCGTCGGCTAACGTACCGACGTCATATTGCTCAGCCAGGGTAAGCTTGCCCAACAGCGTTGAAATAATGGCTTTATCAGTGGTCAGCAGCCAGATGAGGCGCGCACGCTCTTCATCACGCAGTCTGGCGCTGTTTTTGTTTATTACAGACATTAATCATAAATCCATGATATGAAATATCATTAATCATGATGCCGATTTATGTAAATAACAATAAACAGTGCCGCCGGGTGGCTAAAAAACCGGCGGCACGAAGGATCAGGCTGTGCGAGCCACCGCGTCGCGCGAGGCGGCGTCACGTTCATCGCCCAACAGTTCACTCAACTGTCCGTTACGCATTTCCAGTAGACGATCGGCGTGAATAAAATAGTGATCGTCGTGGCTGATGGCGAAAATGGTTTTCCCCATTTCCTGCATCAAAGGCAATAGCACCTGATAGAACTCCCGGCGGAAATGGGGATCCTGATCGGCGGCCCATTCGTCCAGCAGAATGATGTCGCGCTCCTCCGCCAGGGCCAGCAGCAGCGCCACGCGTTTCTTCTGCCCTTTCGACAGCTTCAGATTGAGGATACGACCATCGCTCAGCTCCAGCTTATGACCCATCTTCAGATGTTCCAGCCACTTCGCGACCAGCTGCGGATTAGCCTCTTTACCTTCCGGCCCCAGCAGTTTGTCGAACAGCCAGACGTCGGTAAACACGGCGGAGAAGAGCTTGCGGTAGTCTTCCGGTTTTTCAACGGCAACGGCCTTACCATCAAGCAATATTTCGCCTGACTGCGGCTGGTACAGACCGGTCAGTAACATCGCCAGCGTAGATTTCCCGCTACCGTTACCGCCAATCAGAAAGATCAGTTCACCGCGATGAATCGTCAGATTCACCGGCCCTACGGAAAACGCATTATCCTGATAGTGGAAAACCACGTTGCGCAGCTCCAGCGTTTGCCAGTTGGGAAACGCGGTTGGGCGTGGGAATTCGGCCTTAAAAGGTGCCAGTGCGAATTTATTCAGCTTGTTGAACGCCACCTGCGCGGTAAGCAGCGTCGGCAGCGCGCCAACGGCAGAAAGCAACGGTGTTCGCAGGAATAACAGCGTCAGAGAATAGGTCGCTGCCACGGCGGTATCAGCCCATCCCAGACTGTTAGCCATCCAGAACACCAGGCCAATGGCACCCAGCATCATAATGTTCGACCAGTTAACCGCGCTCAGGTGGAAGGTATCGGCACGGATAATATGGTGGCGATACTCTTTGGCATCCGGGACGTACATCTGATTAAAGATATTCTCGGCGCGCTCGCGGTTAAGCGTCAGCTCTTTGCGCCCTTCCAGCACCGTCTGATAATCGTTGTACAACTTGTCTTCAGTTTCGCGCAAGGTGGCCATGTGTTTATACACCCGCGCCACCAGCACAAATCCGCCCCAGATGGTGATTGCCATCCAGATTGCCGTTACCAGTAGCATTTTGGTCGACAGCATCGCCAGATACGCCGCCGATCCTATGGTCAGGATAATCCCCTGCACCAGCTCAGGCAGACGAACAAAGGCGATGGTGATGTTGCGGATATCACTGGTTAAACCGGCCAGCAACGAGGCGCTGCCAAGCTGTTCAATACGCTCGACGTGAGTATCCAGAATTCGTTTGATAAATTCGCTACGCAGGCGGTAGACAAAGTGGTGACCCAGCGTGGTCAACGCCAGTTGAGAACCGAGGGTGACAACCATCAACAACAGCAGCAGGCCAAGAAACTCCGGTAGCACCATCAGCGTGGTGTCGACCGTTTCGATCAAGCGCTGGTTGATAAACGCAATCAGCCCAATCCCCAACGCGGCGCTGGCGAGGCTGAGCGCCATCACGCTGATAAATGGCCAGCGATACTGCCGCCAGACAAGAAGTAAAAGTTCCATGCAAACAACCCGGACAAGTAATAACAGCCCGCAGTTTAAACATCTCTTCGTCGACAGCAATAATAATTCTTATTTTTATTCTTTTTTACCTGCCTGGCGAAAAGTCAGATTGTAACGACAGTCTCCGGTCAACGGATGATAGCCCGTCTTAAGCGGCTGGATCCCATGATAAAACAGCCGCGAATTACCGCCCCACACCACGACATCGCCGTGTTCCAGCAGTAAACGCTTTAAAGGGTCATTACGGCGCAAGCCGCCAAATTGAAAGATGGCTGGTAGCCCCAGCGATACAGAGACAATTGGCGCCCGCAGGTCGGGCTCGTCTTTATCCTGATGTAAGGACAGTTTTGCCCCTGGCGTGTAGCGGTTAATCAGGCAGGCATCGGGTTGAAAATCAGCATAGCCCGCCGCCGTCGCCGCCTGTTGGCACAGATCAGCGAACGCATCCGGCAGCGGCGGCCAGTGCGTGCCGGTGAGTGGATCAAACGGAGAATAAAGATAGCCATGCTGATCCGTCGTCCAGCCCAGATGGCCGCAGTTGGTCATCGCCACCGACATTGTATAGCCGCCGGGCGTCACCATCTGGCGAAACGGCGACTGTCTGGCGACAGCCGCTATCGCCTGCAGTAAAGAGGGCGCAGAGTCAAAAGCGAAACGTCGGAGAATAACCGCACCTGACGCCAGCGGCTCCTGCCAGGGTTTCGCATCCGCAAAGAGATCGAGCATTATGTTTCCTCGCCAGTAGCTTCCCGTTGCAGTAACTGCGCCTTGCGCGCAATACCCCATCGGTAGCCCGAAAGTGCGCCATCGCCACGGATCACCCGGTGACACGGGATAACAATCGCCAGTTTGTTGGCCCCACAGGCACTGGCCACCGCGCGCACCGCCTTCGGTTTGCCGATGGCGCTGGCCAGCTGTTGGTAGCTCACTGTTTCACCGCACGGAATTGCGCGCAGCGCCTGCCACACCTGCTGCTGAAAGACTGTTCCCCGAATATCCAGGGGTAGCGATAGCGACGCGTCACGCGAGTTGATCGCAACGATCACTTCGCGCACGCGCTGCTGAAAATTGGCATCTGCAGGAACATCCTGCGCGGCGGGAAACAGCGCATGAAGATCCGCAACCAACGTAGCGTCATCATCGCCAAGCAAGATCGCGCAGATACCCCGCTCGCTTTCCGCCACCAGACAGCGACCCAGAGCGCAATCTGCGAGGGTATAGTGTACAGATACGTTATCGCCACCTTTACGAAATTGCTTTGCCGTCATGCCTAATGCTTGATCGGCTTTGCGGTAGTAGCTGCTGCTGTCGGGGAATCCGGCGTTGAGAATCGCCTGTGTAACCGGAACACCTTTCGCCAGGGCATCGCGCAGACGGCGAGCACGCCATGATTGTTGCCATACTTTCGGGGTCATGCCCGTCGTGGCTTTGAACAGACGATGCAAGTGATACGGGCTCATTGCCACCTGCTGTGCCAGCTCGTCCAACGTAAGAGGTGACTCTTGCTCCAACAACTGACAGGCGCGGGCAATTTTGTCCAGCCGATGCTGTTGCGCGCTGTCTTTATCCGGCTGACAGCGCTTACAGGGGCGAAACCCGGCATCCTGTGCCTGCTGGGCATCGGCGAAAAAACGGACATTTTTGCGCAGCGCATGTTTTGCCCGACAGGACGGACGGCAGAAAATACCGGTAGTCTGGACGGCAAAAACAAACTGACCGTCGGCGTTAACGTCGCGATCCACAACGGACTGCCAACGGTCATCGTCAGTGATGCGTAAACGATTTTTCATTTCGGACTCCTTTGTTAAGCATAGCGCTTAGCCTCAGTGTGTCCCCATCGTCGGGCATAAAAACCCGCAATCTTGCTTTTTAATTTTTTTCGCTGACCAGAAAGCTATTAAACTGCGGCGACATCCAGGTTTTAAACCCCTCACCCTCTTTCACAATCATATAGACCGCCAGCCCTTCACGACGCACGACTTCTTTGGCCTTTTCCGGGCCGAGCACCATCAATCCGGTATCCCAGCCATCGGCTTCCAGCGCCGTTGGCGCAATCACCGTTACGGACACCAGATTATGTTCGATCGGGCGACCGGTTTGTGGATCGATAACATGGGAAAGGCGCTTACCGTCCAGCTCATAATAGTTCCGGTAGCTGCCGGAGGTGCTAATGCCGTGCCCGTTAATGTCGACAATCGCCTGCACCGCGTTTTCACGATCGGTGGGTTTCTGGATTGCCACTCGCCACGGATGCCCTTCAGCATTCATTCCCCTGCTGTTCAGCGCACCACCAACGGAAACCAGATAACGGGAGATCCCCTCTTGCTCCATCAATCGAGCCAGATGATCGGCGGCATACCCTTCACCAACGGTCGAGAGATCAACATACAGATCCGGCAAGTCTTTTTGCAGGTAGTTCTGATGCGCTTCATTCACAACTTTCAGATGAGAAAGCCCGGTTTGCGCTTTTGCAGCGTCAATTTGCGCTTGGGTGGGAATATGCAACGGCTGCTGATCCGGGCCAAAGCCCCACAGGTTGACTAACGGCCCCACGGTGATATCCATGGCCCCATCGGTTTTTGCACCAATGCGTAGCGCCGAAGTCACGATATCCGCCATGGCGTCGTTAACCGGCCACGGCGACAGGCTTTTCGACAGGTTAAAGCGCATTAACGCAGAATCGTTTTTATAGGTGGAGAGCAGTTGATCATCGGCATCAAGCTGAGTCTGGATCTTGGCCTGCAGTTCCCTGGCGCGTTTGGCATCTACGCCTACCACACTGACCCGCCAGAAAGTGCCCATCGTTTTACCTTCCAGAACCGTGGCAGGAATTGTGGTCTGAGCAGGTTTCGGGGCCTCATCGCACCCGACAAAAAAGATCGTCACAGCCAGCAGTGCTGCGCGATAAAAATTCATTTCCATACGTAATTATCCTCATGCGAACGGGCGCAAGAGTACACCAAAAATCGTTGTTTGTACGGCGAAAAAACGGCATTAAAAAAGGCCCCGCAGGGCCTTTGATAGACATAATGTAGATTAGAACTGGTAAACCAGACCCAGTGCTACGATGTCATCGGTGCTGATGCCAGCATCACGAGTGAACTGGTTGTCATCCAGCAGGTTGATTTTGTAATCAACATAGGTGGACATGTTTTTGTTGAAGTAGTAGGTCGCGCCAACATCAACATATTTCAGGATATCTTCGTCGCCATAGCCGCGGCCCAGGTCTTTACCTTTGGACTGCAGGTAAGCCACGGACGGACGCAGACCGAAGTCGAACTGGTACTGAGCAACGGCTTCGAAGTTCTGTGCTTTGTTAGCCCAGCCCAGAGAGCCCGCACGCGTTGCGTTGTAGGTCTGGGTGTACTGTGCTGCCAGGTACACGTTGTTCGCGTCGTATTTCAGACCACCAGTGTAGGTTTCAGCACGGTCGCCAGTACCGAAGTTCAAACGGTTCTGCTCGTCAGTACGTTTGGAGCTGGTGACAGCAGTACCCAGTGCGAAGCCTTCACCGATATCATAAGTGATAGATCCGCCAACGCCGTCGCCGTTTTGACGCAGCGCGTCACGACCGTTGTTGGTCACGCCAGTGAACGTTCTGCCGTTCTCGTCTTCGCCGCTTACGCTACTGTTTTTACCCTGATACTGAATGGCAAAGTTCAGGCCATCAACCAAACCGAAGAAGTCGGTGTTACGGTAGGTCGCGAAGCCGTTACCACGCTGCTGCATGAAGTTGTCAGCACCGTAAGTATCGCCGCCGAATTCTGGCAGGACGTCGGTCCAGGACGTTACGTCGTAAACTACGCCGTAGTTACGACCGTAGTCGAAAGAACCTACGTCAGCGAATTTCAGACCCGCAAACGCCACACGCGTCCAGGCGTTGTTTTCACTTTCAGCCGCATTACCCTGAATCTGGTATTCCCACTGGCCGTAACCGGTCAGTTGGTCGTTAACCTGAGTTTCGCCTTTGAAGCCGATACGCATGTAAGTCTTGTCACCATCATCACCTTTGTTGTCGGAGAAATAGTGCAGACCGTCGACTTTACCGTACAGATCTAATTTGTTGCCGTCTTTGTTATAAATTTCAGCCGCATTCGCTGCGCCTGCTACCAGCAGTGCTGGTACCAGGAGGGACAGTACTTTAACTTTCATGTTATTAACCCTCTGTTATATGCCTTTATTGCTTTTTTATGCCACTGCATACTGATTAAGGTCATTAACCAGTCGGCAACTTCATTCTCCGCAAAAACACAGAATAATCCAACACGAATATGATACCAAAACTTTTAAGGTGTTTCATTTATCGGCATAGATGTTTCTAAATGTTAATGCAAGGGAACTTTTTTAAAATCAAAAACAGTCGAAATAAGCACAAATAATCAAGAATCATTTCAATTCTCTTTAAAATCAATGCATTGTACAAAAATATCTTATAGCACTGAATGACAAAACAAAATCTTCACTCGCAACTAAAATAGACCCGCTATCATCATTAACTTTATTTATTACCGTCATTCATTTATGAATGTCTGTTTACCCCTATTTCAGCCAAATGCTCAGCGTTCGGTTTTTTTTTACCCTTCTTTACACAAAGCTTACCTTTCTGTGCTACCGATGAAAAACTATAACAACTATTAACTATCTCGGGCGTCACGATCAGATATAAGTTTGATAAATAATTTCTTGTTATTTAATGCTAAATGTATACATTCCGTACGAATATTTGTACCCGCCTTTATCCACTGTACACCTTTGCACCGCCTTGACTGCAACAAAATCAGGCGCAAAGAATGCAGGCCAGGCGGCGCGGTGTAAGTGTGGTAATTCATACATTACCCTTTATACTGCCCTTTCATCTTTCGCGTCGTTTAACAGGTCATAAACACGAATGAGTCAGTCTGACACAACGGTTTCCACCCGATTCTCCCTGTTACCAGGAAGTATTACCCGTTTCTTCTTATTACTGATCGTTGTGCTGTTGGTGATGATGGGTGTTATGGTCCAGAGCGCCGTCAACACCTGGCTAAAGGATAAGAGTTATCAGATTGTCGATATTACCCATGCCATTCATAAAAGGGTCGATACCTGGCGATACGTGACCTGGCAAATCTATGACAATATTGCCGCTACAACCAGTTCACCAGGCGCAGATGGGCTACAGGAAACGCGTCTGAAACAAGATATCTATTATCTTGAGAAACCCCGCAGAAAGACTGAAGCGCTGATTTTCGGCTCGCATGACAGTTCTACACTGGAAATGACCCAGCGCATTTCAACGTATCTGGATACGCTGTGGGGCGCGGAGAATGTCCCGTGGTCAATGTATTACCTGAATGGTCAGGATAACAGCCTGATCCTCATCTCGACGTTACCACTGAAAGATCTTACCTCCGGTTTTAAAGAATCGACGATTGGGAATATTGTCGATTCCCGACGCGCTGAAATGCTGCAACAGGCTAATGCGCTGGATGAGCGTGAAAGCTTCTCTTCTTTGCGCCGCCAGGTCTGGCAGAACGGACATTACTTCACGCTACGCACGACCTTTAATCAGCCAGGGCATTTGGCCACCGTTGTCGCCTTTGACCTCCCCATTAATGACCTGATCCCTCCCGGGATGCCGTTGGACGGTTTCCATCTGGAACCTGATGCCACCTCAACAACCGAGCATGTTACTGAAAAAGAGTCACCAGACAGCGTCAGTATCAGCTTCAACAATGGCAAGATTGAAATCTCTTCAGCGCTGAATTCAACGGATATGCGACTGGTATGGCAAGTTCCATTTGGCTCCTTGCTGCTGGATACGCTGCAAAACATTCTGCTGCCGCTGTTATTGAACATCGCATTGCTGGCCCTGGCGCTGTTTGGTTATACCACCTTTCGCCACCTCCCTGCCCGTTCGACTGAAGTGGCGCCAAACCTTGCGGCAAATAATGAGCTGCGTGTTCTGCGCGCAATCAATGAAGAGATTGTTTCCCTTCTGCCGCTGGGATTACTGGTACACGATCAGGAAGCAAACCGCACGGTAATCAGCAATAAAATTGCCGACCACCTGCTGCCGCATTTAAATCTGCAAAACATCACCAATATGGCAGAGCAGCATCAGGGAGTGATTCAGGCCACCATCAATAATGAACTGTATGAAATCAGACTGTTTCGCAGCCAGATCTCCCCGAGAACGCAGATCTTTATCATTCGTGACCAGGACCGCGAGGTGCTGGTCAATAAGAAACTGAAACAAGCACAGCGGCTGTATGAGAAAAACCAGCAGGCCCGCGCGGCCTTTATGCAGAATATTGGCAGCGCGCTGAAAGACCCCGCGAAAACGCTCGCTGCTAATGCCGCCGCGCTCAATACTCCAGACAGCCAGAAACTGGCCAATCAGGCCGACGTTCTGGTGCGCATGGTGGACGAAATCCAGCTAGCCAACCTGCTGGAGAACGATGCCTGGAAAGGTGAATCTACACTGTTTTCCGTGCAGGCATTAATTGACGACGTGGTTCCGGAGGTTCTGCCGGCCATTAAGCGTAAAGGGCTGCAGCTACTGATTAAAAATCACCTAAGCGCCCATGATGAACGCCGTGGCGATCGCGATGCCTTGCGCCGTATTTTGCTGCTGTTGATCCAATATGCGGTAACCACCACGCAGATTGGTAAAATCACGCTGGAAGTCGACCAGGATGAGTCAGAGGCCGAACGCCTGACCTTCCGCATTCTGGATACCGGGGAAGGCGTCACATTAAATGAAGTTGATAATCTCCATTTCCCATTCATTAATGACACGCAGGGCGATCGATACGGCAAGGCCAACCCGCTGACGTTCTGGTTGTGCGATCAGTTAGCCCGTAAGCTTGGCGGACACCTGAATATCAAAGCGCGGGAAGAACTTGGAACACGTTACATCGTCCATGTTAAAATGCCCCTGCACGATCAACATGCTGATAGTGAAGAGCGCCTGTTGGATGACGTCTGCGTAATGGTTGATGTCACCTCAAATGACGTACGGAGCATTGTATTACGTCAGCTGGAAAACTGGGGGGCAACCTGCATCACGCCTGATGAACGGTTGAATAGTCAAGAATATGATCTCTTTTTAACGGATAATCCGTCTAATCTTACTGCCTCGGGCTTGCTTTTAAGCGATGATGAGTCTGGCGTACGGAAAATTGGCCCCGGTCAGCTGCGCGTCAACTTTAATATGAGCAATGCTATGCAGGAAGCTGTCCTTGAGCTGATTGAAGAGCAGCTGGCACAAGAAGAGTTCCAGGAACTCCCCCTCGGCGGAGATGAAAACGCCGAACTTCATGCCAGTGGTTACTACGCACTCTTTGTAGACACAGTACCGGATGATGTTAAGAGGTTGTATACTGAGGCGGCTATCAGCGATTTCGCTGCATTAGCCCAAACGGCCCATCGCCTGAAAGGCGTGTTTGCCATGCTTAATCTGGTACCCGGCAAGCAGTTATGTGAAGCGCTGGAACATCTTATTCAAGAGAAAGATGCTCCAGGTATAGAAAAATACATCAGCGACATTGACGTTTACGTCAAGAGCTTGCTGTAGCAAGGTAGCCCAATACATGAACACTATGAACGTAATTATTGCCGATGACCACCCGATTGTACTGTTCGGTATTCGTAAATCACTTGAGCAAATCGAGTGGGTAAATGTTGTCGGCGAATTTGAAGACTCCACTGCACTGATCAACAATTTGCCTAAGTTGGATGCGCATGTGTTGATTACCGACCTCTCCATGCCGGGAGATAAATACGGTGATGGGATCACGTTAATTAAATATATCAAGCGTCATTTCCCAAGCCTGTCGATTATCGTTCTGACCATGAACAACAATCCGGCTATCCTGAGCGCGGTACTGGATCTCGATATCGAAGGGATCGTACTGAAGCAAGGCGCGCCAACCGACCTGCCAAAAGCGCTGGCCGCGCTGCAGAAAGGTAAGAAATTTACCCCGGAAAGCGTGTCTCGTCTGCTGGAGAAAATCAGCGCCAGCGGCTATGGCGACAAACGTCTGTCACCGAAAGAGAGTGAAGTTCTGCGCTTGTTTGCCGAAGGTTTCCTGGTTACTGAGATCGCCAAAAAGCTCAACCGCAGCATTAAAACCATCAGCAGCCAGAAAAAATCGGCAATGATGAAGCTCGGTGTGGAAAACGATATCGCACTGTTGAATTACCTCTCCTCCGTGACGCTGAGTCCGTCAGACAAAGAGTAATTCTTTATCACGTCAAAATGCCTGATGGCGCTGCGTTTATCAGGCCTACGAACACACAGCATCGTGCACGTTTCGTAGGCCGGATAAGACTAACGCCGCCATCCGGCTCTTTTATTCCCTATCCCCGCGTTTTTCTCACTCTTTCCGCATAGACCGCCAGCGTTTGCTTCAATACGTCTAAGGTCACCGGCTTGGACAGACAGCTATCCATACCTGATTCCAGACAACGCTGCTTCTCTTCGGCAAGCGCGTTTGCCGTTACCCCCACAACAGGCAGCGTTAACCCTAGCTGGCGGATACGCTGCGTCAGGCGATAACCATCCATATTTGGCATGTTGACGTCACTCAGCACGATATCGATATGGTTTTTGCTGAGTACGTTGAGCGCATCCACACCGTCATTCGCCGTTTTACACTGATATCCCAACGATCCCAGCTGATCGGCCAGTAAGCGCCGGTTGATAGGGTGATCGTCAACAACCAGGATCATCATGTCATCGTTCGTCGCACCGGCTTTATCCGGGGCTGGCAGCGCCGTGGAGAGATCTTCACTCCCCAGCTCTACGCTATAGATATGCGCCAACAGCGCAGGCAGTTCGTGCGGTGACGCCACGCTGTGTACCCATTCTCCAGGCTCTCTTTCCAGCGGAATGCCAATATGGCGGCGGCAGAAAATTACCGCTGCCCGTCCCTGCCAGGCCTGTTCCAGCACATCGTCGGCCACCAGCAGGTCATCCGCATCGGGCTGTTGTCCCTCATATCGCAGCACCGTCATCCCGTTACGCGTCAGGCTGGATTCGAGAAATTGGTACAGTGACGCATTGCGTACTGCCAGCCAGCAACGCGTGCCAGCCAATCCTTCTACACCCTTTTTCAACGGATACTGTGCGCCATAAAGCGGAATACGCAGCGTAAACTGACTCCCCATTCCCGGCTCGGAATCGACGGAAATATCCCCATCCATCATGCTGATCAGTTTTTCACAAATCGCCAAACCGAGTCCCGTTCCCTGGAAATTACGCTGTACGCCAGTCCCCACCTGGAAGAAAGGATCGAACAACCGAACCACCTCTTTGGCAGGGATCCCTACACCGGTATCACGCACTCGAATGCTCAGGTAGTCGCCGCTGCACTGCACGTGCAGCACAATACAACCGGTATCGGTAAACTTGATTGCGTTACTCAGCAGATTAGAAATCACCTGTTGTAAACGCATCGGATCGCCATTCAGCGCCACGGGCACATCCGGGTCGATAAAGCAGTACAACCCCAACTGCTTGCGGACCACCAGCGGCAAATAGTTAGCCGTAATATGGTTCATGACTTCACGCGGTGAAAACTCTCGCGGCTCAATCTTCAGCTGTTCAGATTCAATTTTTGAGAAGTCGAGAATATCGCTGATAATTTTCAGCAGCAGGCTGGAAGAGTTATTCATCGCCGTTACCAGACGATCCACCCCACTCGGTAACTCTTTGGTTTGCAACAAATCAAGGTTACCGATAATGCCATATAGCGGTGTACGTAGCTCATGGCTCACCGTAGCAAGGAACATCGATTTGGACTGGCTGGCCTGTTCCGCCGCCTGCGCCATCTCCTGCAACGACTCTTCCATTTTAACGCGCGCACTGACATCAACCAGGACACAAATTGCCACATTTTCATTGCGATAGCGCGAGTGCACAAAGCTGATTTGCAGATTGGTATTGTTGCTGGTTAGCACATCAACAAAATTGACCTGTTGGCCGCAAATAATTTGCGTTAACCGCTGACGGTCTTCATGCGTCAGCATATTCAGATAGGTGTGCGCCAGTTCGTTACTCAGGATGTTAATCCCATCCATCGTGCGCAGAATACAAATACCCACCGGCGCAGAAGCTACGATTTTACGGTTAAACTGCTCATGTTCTTCCAGCCGCTGAGCATCGCTTTCCGCTGGAATAAAAATGCGCCGTTCATACATGCGCGTGAGCATAAACAATGCCGCGCCAACCAGCACGTTCAACAAGATAGCGTTCAGGATCATCATGCGGATCCGCTCCAGCACCAGATCGACCGGAACGGAATAGACGATGCTCAGGGAGGACGGAGGCAGATTCTTCTTCAATACCAGCTCGCGGAAACCCGGCGTGTAACCAAACCAGGAACGTTCCTGCATCCAGTGGGGCTCAGCCTTAATATTCCCTTCAGGGCCAGTGAGCGAAATCAGCGCATGCCCATTTTCGTCGAGGATGGTCACGCCCATCGGTAAACTGCCCGGCGTGAAGAAATTCTCCATACGAATAGGCTGCTCTACGCCCAACAGCGCCTGGAGGCGATTGGCGAGGTAAACCGGCGTCAGCGCATAGAAATACCCTACTCCCGGACGCGGCCCCTGGCTGATCCAGAACAGGTTGTTGCCATTTTCGTCTTGCGTAGCATTGCGATACTTAATAATGCGCTCATGCAGCGCCTTCAGGGCCTCGTCACGTTCGACAGGCATGTCACGCAAGCCGAAATTGGCCATACAGAGGTTGTCGCTGCCAATCAGGAACACTCGATTTAAATCATAGGCGGCGGAAAAGTTGTCGCGCCAGTAGCGCATAAACCATGCCAGTGATTCCAGAGAACCTCGCCAGGCGTTGCCCATGACAGAACAGTCGGAGTCGGCAAACAGCGGCTCAAAATTTGGCACGACGGTTTTATCATCTCGCGCCCGCAGCGACATCACGCCGTTTTCTGCCGTTAAGCGATTCTCGGCAATATATTTCAGTTCTTTAATGACATCAGATGTGCGCTGAATGTAGCGCTGGGCCTGATCGGAGCTGAGATTAAGCTCCTGATGGATCTCAGACTCTCGCTGATGCAGCGCATTCACAATGTAGAACACGGAGGCGAACGCAATCAGACACCAGATAACGAGCGCCAACGCTCTGAACAGGTAGCGTGAAACTTTTAGGGTTGAATGAACGGAAGCAAGGTATTTCAAAGGGGCGAAGCTCCGCCTCAGGGCATTAATAGAGTGTGGTTAAGGTAGCGGTAAATGTCTTTTGTCGCAATGCCATTAAAAAAAGGGCCGGATTTCTCCGGCCCTTTTTATAGCGTCTTAATTACTCGTCAGCGTCATCCGCTGCTGCATCATCATCGCTTTCCGCTTCAGGTGCGATATCCTCGTCACCTTCAGCTGCACTTCCGTCGATGGAATCGAGCTCTTCATCATCAACCGGTTCAGCAACGCGTTGCAGACCCACGACGTTTTCGTCTTCCGCAGTACGGATAAGGATAACGCCCTGGGTATTACGCCCTACCACGCTGATTTCCGACACGCGAGTACGTACCAGCGTACCAGCGTCGGTGATCATCATGATCTGGTCGGTATCTTCAACCTGCACTGCGCCAACAACGGAACCGTTGCGCTCGGTAACCTTGATGGAGATAACGCCCTGGGTCGCACGAGACTTGGTCGGATACTCTTCCGCCGCCGTACGTTTACCGTAACCGTTCTGAGTAACGGTCAGGATCGCACCTTCACCGCGCGGAACGATCAGCGATACCACGCTATCTTTTTCCGCCAGCTTGATACCGCGTACACCGGTCGCGGTACGACCCATTGCACGGACAGCATCTTCTTTAAAGCGTACCACTTTACCTGCCGCAGAGAACAACATGACTTCGTCACTGCCGGATGTCAGATCTACACCAATCAGTTCGTCGCCTTCGTTCAGGTTAACCGCAATAATACCGGCAGAACGCGGACGGCTGAACTCAGTCAGCGCCGTTTTCTTCACGGTACCGCTGGCGGTTGCCATGAAGACGTTCACGCCCTCTTCGTACTCACGTACTGGCAGAATTGCGGTAATACGTTCGTTAGCTTCCAGCGGCAGCAGGTTGACGATTGGACGTCCACGTGCGCCACGGCTTGCTTCCGGCAACTGATAGACCTTCATCCAGTACAAACGACCACGGCTGGAGAAGCAGAGGATCGTGTCATGGGTGTTGGCCACCAGCAGGCGGTCAATAAAGTCTTCTTCTTTAATGCGTGCTGCTGATTTACCTTTACCGCCACGACGCTGCGCTTCGTAATCGGTTAACGGCTGATATTTCACGTAACCCTGATGAGACAAGGTTACGACAACATCTTCCTGGCTAATCAGATCTTCGATGTTGATGTCAGCGCTGTTCGCGGTGATTTCAGTACGACGAGCGTCACCGAACTGTTCACGAATCAGCTCCATCTCTTCACGGATAACTTCCATCAGACGATCGGCGCTGCCCAGAATGTGCAGCAGTTCAGCGATCTGTTCCAGCAGCTCTTTGTATTCGTCGAGCAGTTTTTCGTGCTCAAGGCCGGTCAGTTTCTGCAAACGCAGATCCAGAATAGCCTGGGCCTGCTGTTCAGTCAGATAGTACTGACCGTCACGCACGCCAAATTCCGGCTCCAGCCATTCAGGACGCGCGGCGTCATCACCGGCACGTTCCAGCATGGCGGAAACGTTGCCCAGTTCCCACGAACGCGCAACCAGCGCAGCTTTCGCTTCAGCCGGGGTCGGCGCGCGGCGGATCAGTTCAATGATCGGATCGATGTTCGCCAACGCAATCGCCAGCGCTTCAAGGATGTGCGCACGGTCGCGGGCTTTACGCAGTTCAAAGATAGTACGACGGGTTACGACTTCACGGCGGTGACGTACGAACGCGGCAATAATATCTTTCAGGTTCATGATCTTCGGCTGGCCATGGTGCAATGCAACCATGTTGATACCGAAGGAAACCTGCAGTTGGGTCTGGGAATAGAGGTTGTTCAGAACCACTTCCCCGACCGCATCACGTTTCACTTCAATCACGATGCGCATACCGTCTTTGTCAGACTCGTCACGCAGCGCGCTGATGCCTTCAACGCGTTTGTCTTTTACCAGCTCGGCGATTTTCTCAATCAGGCGCGCTTTGTTTACCTGATACGGAATTTCGTGAACGATGATGGTTTCACGACCCGTTTTGGCATCCGCTTCGACTTCCGCGCGTGCGCGAATGTACACTTTGCCACGACCGGTACGGTAGGCTTCTTCGATACCACGACGACCGTTGATGATCGCGGCAGTCGGGAAGTCCGGACCCGGAATATGTTCCATCAGCCCTTCAATGCTGATGTCTTCATCGTCAATATATGCCAGACAGCCGTTGATCACTTCGGTCAGGTTGTGCGGCGGAATGTTGGTCGCCATACCTACCGCGATACCGGACGAACCGTTCACCAGCAGGTTAGGAATTTTGGTCGGCATGACGTCAGGAATTTGTTCGGTGCCGTCATAGTTGTCGACGAAATCAACCGTTTCTTTTTCCAGGTCAGCCATCAGCTCATGGGCGATTTTCGACATACGGATTTCCGTATAACGCATCGCCGCTGCGGAGTCGCCATCGACAGAACCAAAGTTACCCTGACCATCTACCAGCATGTAGCGCAAGGAGAATGGCTGCGCCATACGAACAATGGTGTCGTAAACGGCGATATCACCATGAGGGTGGTATTTACCGATTACGTCACCAACGACACGGGCAGATTTTTTATAGGCTTTATTCCAGTCGTTGCCCAATACGTTCATGGCGTAAAGTACGCGACGGTGAACCGGTTTCAGGCCATCTCGGACGTCCGGCAGCGCACGGCCAACAATGACCGACATCGCATAATCCAGATAGGAGCTCTTCAGCTCTTCCTCAATGTTGACCGGTGTAATTTCTCTCGCAAGGTCGCTCATCTAACCGCTATCCCTCTACTGTATCCCGGATTCAAAGGTCGCAAATTATAACACATCCGTGCAGATTCAGGTAAATGGATTCCCCCTGACAGAGGCTTTATTCATCCCGTCAGGCTGATATACTCATTTGCATCGCAAATTTAGGAGTAGAAGCCCCAATGAATGCCGAAAAACCTCCGGTAGCTCACAACGTTGACCATGAAGAAATTGCCAAGTTTGAAGCAGTCGCGTCACGCTGGTGGGATCTTGAGGGTGAATTTAAGCCGCTGCACCGCATTAACCCACTGCGTCTGGGCTATATTACTGAGCGCTCAGGCGGCCTGTTTGGTAAAAAGGTACTCGACGTCGGATGCGGCGGCGGTATTCTGGCGGAGAGTATGGCGCGCGAAGGTGCCACCGTCACTGGACTGGACATGGGTTTTGAACCGCTGCAGGTAGCAAAACTGCATGCACTGGAAAGCGGTATCCAGGTAGAGTACGTACAAGAAACCGTCGAAGAGCATGCGGAAAAGCATGCACATCAGTATGACGTTGTCACCTGCATGGAAATGCTGGAGCACGTGCCAGACCCACAGTCAGTGGTCAGAGCTTGCGCAAGGCTGGTCAAACCGGGTGGCGAAGTATTTTTCTCCACGCTTAACCGCAACGGCAAATCCTGGCTGATGGCGGTGGTCGGAGCGGAATATATTCTGCGCATGGTGCCGAAAGGCACGCACGATGTGAAAAAGTTTATTAAGCCTGCTGAATTATTAGAGTGGGTAGACCAGACCGTGCTGAAAGAGCGTCATATGACCGGCCTGCATTACAACCCCATCACCAACACCTTCAAACTTGGCCCGGGCGTTGATGTGAACTATATGGTACATACTACCGCCAAGGTTGATTAACCGCTCCTGTAGGCCGGATAAAGCGTGCAACGCCGCTATCCGGCATGCTTACTGGAACCATGCCTGATGACGTTTCGCTTATCAGGCCTACAAATCCTGTGCCAGATCATAAGAACTTTCCTTGCCTTAGATGAAGAAATCAGCACTCGATCAAATTTTCTATTTTTTTTCTCAATTATTGACATCCCCGCCAGGCCTTATAAGACGCGCACTTAGCGATTATCACCCTTTTGCAACCTCAATTTAACCTCAAAATCAACTCTTGTGCTGAAAAGAATCCCTACTAGAATACTCACCATATAGCGTCTATTTTATCAAACAACCCCTACATATAGTATTTATCCACAGACTTAGTCACAACATGACTCTGTGGATAATATGGGGGATATTTTTTCTTTCACGGACAGGTAAAAAACCACATGAATCAGAGTCTGCTGGTGACAAAGCGTGATGGTAGTACAGAGCGCATCAATCTCGACAAAATCCACCGAGTTCTGGATTGGGCGGCAGAAGGACTGAATAACGTATCGATTTCTCAGGTCGAGCTGCGCTCCCACATTCAGTTTTATGACGGAATCAAGACCTCCGACATCCATGAAACAATCATCAAAGCAGCCGCCGACCTGATCTCCCGCGAAGCGCCGGATTATCAATATCTGGCTGCCCGTCTGGCGATTTTCCATCTGCGTAAAAAAGCGTACGGTGAGTTTGAACCGCCAAAGCTGTTCGACCATGTCGTGAAAATGGTTGAAATGGGCAAATACGACAATCATCTGCTGGAAGACTACACGGAAGAAGAGTTCAAGCAGATGGACTCGTTCATCGTACACGACCGTGATATGACCTTCTCCTACGCTGCGGTGAAGCAGTTGGAAGGTAAATATCTGGTGCAAAACCGTGTTACCGGTGAGATCTATGAAAGCGCACAGTTCCTCTACATTCTGGTAGCGGCTTGCCTGTTCTCTAACTATCCGCGTGAAACACGTCTGCAATATGTAAAACGTTTCTACGACGCCGTTTCTACGTTCAAAATCTCGCTGCCGACGCCAATTATGTCCGGCGTGCGTACCCCAACGCGTCAGTTCAGCTCCTGCGTACTAATCGAGTGCGGCGACAGCCTGGACTCCATCAACGCAACCTCCAGCGCAATTGTGAAATATGTTTCTCAGCGTGCCGGTATCGGCATTAACGCTGGTCGCATCCGTGCGCTGGGTAGCCCGATTCGCGGCGGTGAAGCGTTCCACACCGGCTGTATTCCGTTCTACAAGCATTTCCAGACTGCAGTGAAATCCTGCTCTCAGGGTGGCGTACGCGGTGGTGCAGCCACGCTGTTCTACCCAATGTGGCACCTGGAAGTTGAAAGCCTGCTGGTCCTGAAAAACAACCGTGGCGTAGAAGGCAACCGCGTACGTCACATGGACTACGGCGTGCAGATCAACAAACTGATGTACACCCGTCTGCTGAAAGGCGGCGACATCACCCTGTTCAGCCCGTCCGACGTCCCGGGTCTGTATGACGCGTTCTTCGCCGATCAGGATGAGTTCGAGCGTCTGTACACCCAATATGAAAACGACGACAGCATCCGCAAACAGCGCGTGAAAGCAGTTGAGCTGTTCTCACTGATGATGCAGGAACGTGCCTCGACCGGTCGTATCTACATTCAGAACGTTGACCACTGCAACACCCACAGCCCGTTTGATCCGGTTGTCGCGCCGGTACGCCAGTCCAACCTGTGCCTGGAAATCGCCCTGCCGACCAAACCGCTGACCGACGTTAACGATGAAAACGGCGAAATTGCGCTGTGTACGCTGTCCGCATTTAACCTGGGCGCTATCGAAAGTCTGGACGAACTGGAAGAGCTGGCCGTACTGGCGGTACGTGCGTTGGATGCGCTGCTCGATTACCAGGATTATCCGATTCCGGCCGCCAAACGCGGTGCGATGGGTCGTCGTACGCTGGGCATTGGCGTGATCAACTACGCTTACTGGCTGGCGAAAAATGGAAAACGCTACTCTGACGGCAGCGCCAATAACCTGACTCACAAAACCTTTGAAGCGATTCAGTATTACCTGCTGAAGGCTTCTAACGAGCTGGCAAAAGAGCAAGGCGCATGCCCGTGGTTTAACGAAACTACCTATGCGAAAGGCATTCTGCCGATTGATACCTATAAAAAAGATCTTGATGCTATCGTCAGCGAGTCCCTGCATTACGACTGGGAAAGCCTGCGCGAATCAATTAAAACTCACGGTCTGCGTAACTCCACGCTGTCAGCCCTGATGCCGTCCGAGACCTCTTCGCAGATCTCCAACGCCACCAACGGCATTGAACCGCCACGCGGTTACGTGAGCATCAAAGCATCGAAAGATGGAATTCTGCGTCAGGTCGTGCCGGACTACGAACACCTGCACGACGCATACGAACTGCTGTGGGAAATGCCAAACAACGACGGCTATCTGCAGCTGGTAGGCATCATGCAGAAATTTATCGATCAGTCGATTTCCGCCAACACCAACTACGATCCGTCGCGCTTCCCGTCCGGAAAAGTACCGATGCAGCAGTTGCTGAAAGACCTGCTCACCGCCTACAAATTTGGTGTCAAAACGCTGTATTATCAGAACACCCGTGACGGTGCGGAAGACTCTCAGGACGATCTGGTACCGTCCATTCAGGACGATGGCTGCGAAAGCGGCGCATGTAAGATTTAATCTTTTGCCGGGTGGCGTAGCGCTTACCCGGCCTACAAATTAATTCGCGGTATTGTAGGCCGGATAAGCAAAGCGCATCCGGCAGTACATTCCAGACAGGATTCACATCAATGGCATACACCACTTTTTCACAGACGAAAAATGATCAGCTTCTGGAACCGATGTTCTTCGGCCAGCCGGTGAACGTCGCCCGCTACGATCAGCAAAAATATGACATCTTTGAAAAACTGATCGAAAAGCAGCTCTCTTTCTTCTGGCGTCCGGAAGAAGTCGATGTTTCTCGCGATCGTATCGACTTCCAGGCATTGCCGGAACATGAAAAACATATCTTCATCAGCAACCTGAAGTATCAGACGCTGCTGGACTCCATTCAGGGACGTAGTCCTAACGTCGCGCTGCTGCCGTTAATCTCGATCCCTGAACTGGAAACCTGGGTGGAAACGTGGGCGTTTTCTGAAACGATCCACTCACGCTCTTACACCCACATCATCCGTAATATTGTTAACGATCCGGCGGTGGTGTTTGACGATATCGTCACCAACGAGCAAATCCAGAAACGCGCAGAAGGCATCTCCAGCTACTACGACGAATTGATCGAGATGACCAGCTACTGGCATTTGCTGGGCGAAGGTACGCATACCGTTAATGGTAAAACGGTTGTCGTAAACCTGCGTGAGCTGAAGAAGAAGCTGTATCTGTGCCTGATGAGCGTGAACGCGCTGGAAGCGATCCGCTTTTATGTCAGCTTCGCCTGCTCTTTCGCCTTCGCCGAACGTGAACTGATGGAAGGCAACGCGAAAATTATTCGTCTGATCGCCCGCGACGAAGCCCTGCACCTGACCGGTACTCAGCATATGCTGAACCTGCTGCGCAGCGGCGTGGACGATCCGGAGATGGCGGAAATTGCCGAAGAGTGCAAACAAGAGTGCTACGACCTGTTCGTACAGGCCGCGCTGCAGGAAAAAGAGTGGGCGGACTATCTGTTCCGTGATGGCTCAATGATTGGCCTGAACAAAGACATTCTGTGCCAGTACGTTGAGTACATCACCAACATCCGTATGCAGGCTGTTGGGCTCGATCTGCCATTCCAGACACGTTCTAACCCGATCCCTTGGATCAATACCTGGCTGGTGTCTGACAACGTCCAGGTTGCGCCGCAGGAAGTGGAAGTCAGCTCTTATCTGGTCGGCCAGATCGATGCCGAAGTCGATACTGACGATCTGAGTAACTTCCAGCTCTGATGGGCCGCGTGACTCTGCGCATCTCTGGCACGCAATTGCTGTGCCAGGATGAACACCCTTCCCTGCTTGCCGCGCTCGAGTCGCACGATGTTGAAGTCGAATATCAGTGTCGTGAAGGCTACTGCGGCTCCTGCCGTACCCGCCTGGTGGCGGGACAGGTTGACTGGATTGCAGAACCGCTGGCCTTCATTCAGCCCGGTGAAATATTGCCGTGCTGTTGCCGGGCAAAAGGCGATATTGAAATAGAGTTGTAGTGTTTAGTGAACTTCATGCGCGGAGACCAGTACCACGTCTCCGCGTTTTTTCATCTGCATGATATACAGCGCCCCGGCCAGTACCACCAGCAGCGCACCCACCAGATAAATCGCCCGATATCCCACGCCCTCGACCATCATCCCCATGATAAACGCGCCGATTGCCATTCCCGCATCCATCGCATTGAAAAACAGCGAATTGGCGATACCAATTTTATGGGGTTCCACCGAACTAATAATTTGTGTCTGAAATACGGGTGTGACCGAACCATAACCGATGCCAATTAATCCACCGGAAATAATCATCATAATGCTGCCGTTAGTATAGCCAAGCGCCACCAGCCCGACGGTGAAGGCCAGCAAACACGGATAGACCACGTATTTCGGCCCTTTTTTATCACAAACATTGCCGGTAAAGGTTCGACAGATCATCAGGCAAATGGCGTAACACAACAGGAAATTACTGGCGGCGGCCATCAGATCGAGCTCGCGCGCATACAGTGCGAGAAAAGCGGAAACGCCCGCGTAGGAAAAGGTCATGAAAAACGTCACCATCGCGAAAGGCAGTGCGGCGCGATCAAACATTGCAGCAAATCCCAGCTTCGGTTTTGAGCCGTCAGCATGACGGATAACCGGCGGTACGGCGACAATCAATGACAGGATAATACCCAGTACGGCAACCGCGCTACACAGCCAGAATGCAGTGGTAAAAGCTTCCCAGCGTGCCATGTTCAGCCCTACCCACGGCCCCACAACCATTGCCAGTCCCATGGCTAACGAGAAAAAACTGATGCCCTCCCCACGTCGGGAGGCCGGTATCAACCGCGCGGAAATCGTTCCTTTTACCGTGGTAATAACGCCAAACGTTACACCATGAAGCACCCGAATCAACAGCAGTGATTCAATTGAGTGGCAAACAGGATACAGCGCAGTGACCACCAAAAAGGCCAGAGAAGAGAGCACCAGAATTGTTTTATTCGAATATTTTCCTACCCATTGTCCCGCAAACGGGCGCACAACAATTGCGGCCCCCAAAAAGAAGGTGACTAATAATCCGGCCTTATCTGGAGTGGCATGCAGGCGATCCGAAATATAGATCGGTAACAGCGTGAGCAGGACATAAAAAACAAAAAATATAATAAAGCTGATTATCGTTATTGCCCAAAAATCTTTCGTCCACAGTTTTTCTTTCATATTCGACAACCTGTCCAGACGGCGCACGCAGGCAACGCTCAGCTCAACTGAACTACGGACAGGTGCGTCGAAGTGTGATTTTACGGTAGACCGCAAGTATAAACAGGTCCATTATATTAGAGAAATTAATCGTTTTAATATTGTTGATTAGAGGGAGCTAATGACATTAACCCAGATCCACGCCCTGCTTGCCGTACTTGAGTACGGTGGTTTTACCGAAGCCAGCAAGCGGCTGTACATGACCCAATCCGCCGTTAGCCAGGCAATTTCAGCGTTAGAGGAAGAGCTAGGGGTTGATATTCTTATCCGCGAACGCCGCAAAGACATTCAACTTAGTCCGGCCGGGAGTCGGATCGTTTCACACCTGCGGACAATCGTGTCTGAAACCAACGCGGTGAAAGAGATTGCCGAGCAAGAGCGACAAAACCCAGCCAGAACCCTGCGAATCGGCTGCTTTCCCAGCGCCTGTGCCTGTATTTTGCCCGGTATCATCCACCACTTCGAGCAGCACCACCCGCATATCAAAATTATCCCTTATGAAGAAAACAGCACGGCAATCGTTGATTCCCTGCGCAGTGGGGATATCGATGCGGGATTTGTACATTTCCCGGTAAATGGCATGTACTGCGTACCGGTGTATCGCGACAAATTTACCGTTGTAGTTCCTGAAAGCCATCCGCTGGCGGCCAATAGAACGATTTCAGTGGAACAACTGGTTGGAGAACCGCTCATTATCAGCAAAGGTCGCTATGAATTAAGCATCATGACGCTATTTAAAGAGAAGGGAATTGAACCGGTCATTAAATACGAGTTTAACCATCCGGATACCGCGATGAGCTTTATTCGTCAGGGGCTGGGTATAGCGTTATTACCGGAATTAACGCTGAAGGCGGTTGGTGGGAAAGTACGCTCAGTCCCGCTGGAACCGACGTTCTATCGACAGATATCCTTACTGGCAAAAGAGCCGCCGGTGGACGGCAGCCCTTTATTTCTCCTGCAGGCATGTATGGAAACGTTGACAGCAGACGGCCTTATCTAGCAGTTAAAACGTTTCATCCATTAAGGCCTGTGACCGGAGGTGCATCACAGGCCTTACGCCATCACTCTTTATTCAAGAATTTCACTGCTTTGTCGGGGAAGTCGGTGAACAGCCCGTCCACGCCCGCCTTGTTATAAAGAATGTCATACAGCTGGTTTACGTCAGTGGTGTAATCCGGCAGTTGATCGGCGCGAACGGTATAAGGATGCACAACCATCTTATTCTGATGTGCGTCCTGCACCATGCCAGTTAACGAGATATTGCCCTTCTTCGACTTCTCATCAATCAGCATGTGATAGTCCGGCCCAATGCCGTCCGCATACTGCGCAACCTGCTTCATGGCACCCGGTTTAAACATCCAGTCGTAGTTGTAATTAATCCAACTACCGTCCGGCTTTTTCTCCTGGGTTTCATTCCAGTCAGTGTACGCAATCAACTGTACCAGATTGAGATCCATCCCCATCTTCGGTTCCAGTTCATTTTTAATGCGCTTCAACTCTGCAACATCAAAACACTGTAGATAGACCTTGTCGTTCTTGTCGGTATACCCGTACTTTTTCAGTACTTCCAGCGTTTTAGCCGCAATGTCCTTCCCTTCCTGGTGATGGAACCACGGCGCTTTCATTTCCGGGTAAATACCGATGTTTTTACCGGTGGAATGATTTAATCCCTGAACAAACTCAATCTCTTCTTCGAACGTGTGCACGCGGAAATCAGATTTACCCATCGGGAAGCGCCCTGGGTAGGTCTGGACCTTTTTGCCATTTTCGATATCGAAGCCTTCGGTAAATTTCAGCGATTTAATTTCATCCAGCGTAAAGTCGATGGCGTAGTAACGCCCATCTTTACGCGCACGATCCGGAAAACGCTCGGCAACATCGGTGACGCGGTCAAGATAGTGGTCATGCAGGACGACCAGATGGTCATCCTTGGTCATAACCAAATCCTGCTCCAGATAATCCGCCCCCTGGGCATAGGCCATCGCCTTTGCTGGCAGCGTATGCTCCGGCAGATAACCGCTGGCGCCACGATGCGCAATCACGATTTTATCTGCGGCAACAGCTGCACTGCTGACCACCATACCTGCGAGCATCAGCGCCACGCTGAGACTTTTCAATGTGGTTTTCATCTATTAGCCCCCGTTACGCTTCAGTTGCATCTCTTCGTGATGGCGTTTTTCGCCAATCATGACGACTACCAGCAGAATAACCGCCAGCACGCTACCGCCAATCATCACCATAAAGCCGCCGTCCCAACCGAAGAAGTCAACGGTGTAGCCAACAATGGCGCTCGCGGCCACAGAACCGCCGAGATAACCGAACAGACCGGTAAAGCCAGCCGCCGTTCCCGCCGCTTTTTTCGGTGCCAGTTCCAGCGCGTGCAGACCAATCAACATTACCGGACCGTAGATCAGGAAGCCGATGATGATCATACAAGCCATATCCACGTTCGGGTTGCCTGCCGGGTTCATCCAGTAAACGATGGTCGCAATAGTTACCAGCGTCATAAAGAACACGCCGGTCGCGCCACGGTTACCACGGAAGACTTTATCCGACATCCAGCCGCACAGCAGCGTGCCCGGAATACCCGCATACTCATACATGAAATAGGCCCAGGATGATTTGTCCAGTGCGAAATGCTTCACTTCTTTCAGGTAGGTTGGTGACCAGTCCAGGATGCCGTAGCGCAGCAGATAAACAAACACGTTGGCGATAGCGATGTACCACAACAGTTTGTTCGGCAGTACGTACTGCATGAAGATCTGCTTCGCAGTCAGCTCTTCTTCCGCTTTCTCGGTGTAATCGTCCGGATAGTCGTTCTTATACTCTTCGATAGGCGGCAGACCACAGGACTGCGGCGTATCACGCATCAGGGCAAAAGCAATCAGCGCGACGACGATCGCACCGAAAGCAGGCATATACAGCGCCGCTTTCCAGTCATTGAACCAGGCCATACCCAGCAGGAACAACAGCGGAGGCAGACCGCCCCCCACGTTATGCGCACAGTTCCAGACGGAAACAATGCCTCCACGCTCTTTCTGCGACCACCAGTGCACCATAGTACGGCCACACGGCGGCCAGCCCATCCCCTGGAACCATCCGCAGAGGAACAGCAGCACAAACATTACCGCGATGCTCGATGTCGCCCACGGCACAAAGCCCATGAACAGCATCACTGCGGCGGCCAGAATCAGACCGGCTGGCAGGAAAACGCGCGGATTCGAGCGATCCGAAATGGACCCCATGATGAATTTCGAAAATCCGTAAGCAATGGAGATACCGGACAACGCAAAACCCAGATCGCCACGCGAGAAACCTTGTTCAACCAGATACGGCATCGCAAGGGCAAAGTTCTTACGTACCAGATAGTACGCGGCATAACCAAAGAAAATCCCCAGAAAAATCTGCCAACGTAATCGACGATATGTCGGGTCGATCTCCGCTGCAGGTAAACGCGCCGTGTGTGACGCTGGTTTAAAAATGCTCAACATAGTGTAGCCTCCGTGGCCGTCTTTCATTCGAAGTAAACACTGCAGTTCGTCATTACTACCCTACCGCTCCCAGTGTGGCCGCGATGTTAAGGAAAGATACATAACAAAAATGTGAAACGCAGCACATATTGTTACAGATTTATGACAAATGTTCATAAAGGCGCACGAAATCACGTTTCATTTTCGAATAATGAGCGATTATGCGCGAAATCAAACAATCCATGTTTTTTATGTGGCTAAATGATAAAAAACGAACTGTGAGGAAAAACAATGAAAACTCGCGACTCGCAAACAAGTGACGTGATTATCATTGGTGGAGGAGCAACAGGTGCAGGGATCGCACGTGACTGTGCGCTGCGCGGGTTGCGCGTCATCTTAGTGGAACGCCACGATATCGCCACAGGTGCGACCGGGCGCAACCACGGTCTGCTGCACAGCGGTGCACGCTACGCCGTCACCGACGCTGAATCTGCCCGTGAGTGCATCAGCGAAAACCAAATTCTGAAACGTATCGCCCGTCATTGCGTTGAGCCAACGGACGGTCTGTTTATTACTCTGCCGGAGGATGAGCTGTCCTTCCAGGCTACCTTTATTCGCGCCTGTGAAGAGGCAGGGATTCGCGCAGAAGCGATTGACCCTCAGCAGGCACGTATTATCGAACCTTCTGTGAATCCACAGCTGATTGGTGCAGTAAAAGTACCAGACGGCACGGTCGATCCTTTCCGCTTAACAGCAGCTAACATGCTGGATGCGCGTGAGCATGGCGCGGTTATCTTAACGGCGCATGAAGTGACGGGACTGATCCGCGAAGGCGCAACGGTTTGCGGCGTTAACGTGCGCAATCATCTGACAGGCGAAATGCAGTCCCTGCATGCACCGGTTGTCGTCAACGCCGCTGGGATCTGGGGTCAACGCATTGCGGAATATGCCGATCTGAGCATCCGTATGTTCCCGGCCAAAGGTTCGTTGCTGATTATGGATCATCGTATTAACCAGCATGTCATTAACCGCTGCCGTAAGCCTTCTGACGCCGATATTCTGGTGCCTGGCGATACCATTTCACTGATCGGTACCACCTCACAGCACATTGATTACGACGATATCGACAGCAACCGCGTCACCGCAGAAGAGGTCGATATTCTGCTGCGTGAAGGCGAGAAGCTGGCGCCGATTATGGCGAAAACACGCATTTTACGCGCCTACTCCGGCGTACGCCCGCTGGTGGCCAGCGACGACGACCCAAGCGGTCGTAACGTCAGCCGTGGGATTGTACTGTTCGATCACGCTGAACGTGACGGACTGGAAGGGTTTATCACCATTACCGGCGGCAAACTGATGACCTACCGCCTGATGGCGGAATGGGCCACCGATGCCGTTTGCCGTAAGCTGGGCAATACCCAGCCTTGCACAACGGCAGACACCGCGCTGCCTGGCTCACAGGAATCTACCGAGCATACGCTTAAACGCGTGATCTCATTGCCAGCTCCACTGCGCGGCTCGGCGGTCTACCGTCACGGCGATCGCACCCCTGCGTGGCTTAGCGAAGGCCGTCAGCACCGCAGTCTGGTCTGTGAATGCGAAGCAGTCACCGCAGGCGAAGTGCAATACGCCGTCGAGAATTTAACCGTCAACAGCCTGCTCGATTTGCGTCGCCGTACCCGTGTTGGAATGGGGACCTGCCAGGGCGAATTGTGTGCCTGTCGCGCCGCAGGTTTGCTGCAACGTTTCAATGTCACTACCGCAGCGCAGTCCATTACCCAGCTTTCCGACTTCCTCAACGAACGCTGGAAAGGCGTGCAGCCTATCGCCTGGGGAGATGCGCTGCGCGAAAGCGAATTCACGCGCTGGGTTTATCAAGGGTTGTGTGGTCTGGAAAAGGAGCACCAGGATGAAATTTGATACCGTCATTATCGGCGGCGGCCTCGCCGGACTGCTATGTGGCCTGCAACTGCAAAAAAGCGGACTGCGCTGCACGATTGTTACCCGCGGCCAAAGCGCCCTGCATTTTTCCTCCGGCTCACTGGATTTGCTCAGCAGCTTACCCGATGGTCAGCCGGTGACGGATATAGAAGCGGGTTTGAATGCGCTGCGCACTCAGGCACCCGCACATCCGTATAGCACCATCGGAACGCAGAACGTTCTGGAACTGGCCCAACAGGCGCAAAATTTACTGGAAGAATGCGGAACGCATTTGCAGGGCAAAGTGCATCAGGCACATCAACGTGTTACCCCGCTGGGCACCCTGCGCTCAACCTGGTTAAGTTCCCCGGAAGTGCCGGTCTGGCCGCTGTCCGCGCAGCGTATCTGCGTTGTAGGGATTAGCGGGTTACTGGATTTTCAGGCGCATCTCGCCGCAGCGTCATTACGCCAACGCAATCTCAGCGTCGAGACGGCAGAAATCGAGCTACCGGAGCTGGATGTCCTGCGTGATAACCCAACCGAGTTTCGCGCCGTTAATATTGCGCGCCTGCTGGATAACGAAGATAAATGGTCGCTGCTCTATGACGCATTGCTGCCAATGGCAAAAACCTGCGACATGATAATCATGCCGGCATGCTTTGGTCTGGCCGATGAGCGGCTCTGGCAGTGGCTTAACGAGCGCCTCCCCTGCTCGCTGACACTGTTACCGACCCTACCACCTTCGGTGCTGGGCATGCGTTTGCACAACAAATTGCAGCGCCAGTTTGTACGCCAGGGCGGTGTGTGGATGCCGGGTGATGAAGTGAAAAAAATCACCTGTCAGGATGGCGTGGTCAGCGAAATCTGGACCCGAAATCATGCCGATATCCCCTTGCGGCCACGTTTCGCCGTGCTCGCCAGCGGCAGCTTCTTCAGCAGCGGGCTGGTCGCCACGCGTGAGGCAATCCATGAACCAATCCTGGGACTGGATGTACAGCAAACAGCTACCCGCGCCGAGTGGTATAAGCGTGATGTTTTCGATCCACAACCGTGGCAACAGTTTGGCGTAACAACCGATTCCGCATTACGCCCATCACTGGCGGGAAAAACGATAGAGAACATGTATGCCATTGGTTCCGTTCTCGGCGGATTCGACCCTATCGCCCAGGGTTGCGGAGGCGGCGTGTGCGCAGTTAGCGCCTTACATGCCGCGCATCATATTGCGAAACGTGCAGGAGGACAGCAATGAGCGACACACGTTTTGAAAGTTGTATCAAATGTACGGTGTGCACCACCGCCTGCCCGGTAAGCCGCGTCAATCCGAGCTACCCGGGTCCTAAGCAGGCCGGCCCGGACGGTGAACGTCTGCGCCTGAAAGATGGCGCGCTATATGACGACGCGCTGAAATACTGCATCAACTGTAAGCGCTGCGAAGTGGCCTGTCCGTCAGACGTGAAAATCGGCGATATCATCCAGCGCGCGCGCGCCAAATACGACACGACGCGCCCATCGTTGCGTAACTTTGTCTTAAGTCATACCGATTTAATGGGCAGCGTATCCACTCCCTTCGCCCCAATAGTGAATACCGCCACCTCATTAAAACCGGTGCGTCAGTTGCTGGATTACGCGTTAAAAATCGATCATCGCCGTACGCTGCCGAAGTACTCCTTTGGCACCTTCCGCCGCTGGTATCGCAGCGTTGCCGCACAGCAGGCGCAGTATCAGGATCAGGTCGCCTTTTTCCACGGCTGTTTTGTGAATTACAACCATCCCCAGCTCGGCAAAGACCTGATCAAGGTGTTGAATGCGATGGGTACTGGCGTGCAACTGCTGAGTAAAGAGAAATGCTGCGGCGTACCGCTGATTGCCAACGGTTTTACCGATAAAGCGCGTAAGCAGGCTGTCAGCAACGTGGCTTCGCTCAGGGAGGCAATTGATGGCAAAGGCATTCCGGTGATCGCCACCTCATCAACCTGTACCTTTGCGCTACGTGATGAATATCCGGAAGTGCTGGATGTCGACAACTCAGGCCTGCGTGAACACATTGAACTGGCAACCCGCTGGCTATGGCGCAAGCTGGATGAAGGTAAAACGCTGCCGCTGAAGACGCTGCCGCTGAAGGTGGTCTATCACACGCCATGTCACATGGAGAAAATGGGCTGGACGCTCTATACGCTGGAGCTACTGCGACAAATTCCAGGGCTGGAGCTGACGGTGCTGGATTCTCAGTGTTGCGGGATTGCCGGGACTTACGGCTTTAAAAAGGAAAACTATCCGACTTCACAGTCTATTGGCGCACCGTTATTCCGCCAAATTGAAGAAAGCGGCGCTGATATCGTCGTCACCGACTGCGAAACCTGTAAATGGCAGATTGAGATGTCTACAAGCAAACGCTGCGAACATCCTATCACCCTGCTTGCCAAAGCGTTGGGTTAACTCTGTTGCCCGGTGGCGTTTGCTACCGGGCATTTTTACGTAGCCCGTTCTGCTTAATTGAATACGTTGCAGTCGGACGTATTTATCTCTGATTCATCCACGCAAAGAACCCATTTCCCGCATGCAGCGCATATTAAAAGTGGATACCGTCACGCCATCTTCTCTTTCTGGTGACGGACTACCATGGCTAAATCCACTACATCTACACCGCATGATGCCGTTTTTAAAAAGATAATGTCTTACCCTGAGATGGCTCGGGATTTTCTGGATATACACCTTCCTATCGCATTACGTGAGATATGTGATTTACAAACGCTGAAGCTGGAGTCCACCAGTTTTATCGAACAAGATCTCCGCGCATACTACTCCGACGTAGTGTGGTCACTAAAAACCCGCGAAGGTCAGGGCTATATTTATTGTGTTATTGAACATCAGAGTACCGCGGTACCGCATATGGCATTTCGCCTGATGCGTTATGCCACCGCGGCGATGCAGCATCATCTAGATGCCGGGAATAAAACGCTGCCGCTGGTGATCCCCATGCTGTTTTATCACGGTCAACAAAGTCCCTATCCCTGGTCGCTCAACTGGCTGGATGAATTTGATAATCCGCAACTGGCGCGACAACTGTATTCAGAGGCTTTTCCGCTGGTCGACATTACCGTAATACCTGACGATGAAATCGCACAGCATCGCGGGGTTGCGCTGCTTGAGTTGATGCAAAAACATATCCGCGATCGTGATTTAATGGGGTTAGTGGACCGCCTGGTCTCGCTATTAGTTACAAGCACTGCTAATGACAGCCAGCTACAAACGCTATTTAATTACCTGATACGGTACGGCGACGTTTCTCGCGTCAGTGAGTTTATTCGCGAAGTTGCCGAACGATCCCCCCATCACAAGGAGAAGCTGATGACAATTGCAGAGAGACTCAGGCAGGAAGGCCACCAAAATGGACTGCAAGAAGGGATACAGCAAGGGTTAGAACAAGGAATGCAAAAAGGGTTAGAACAAGGGGTGCAAAAAGGTACGCAAGAAGAAGCCTTACGTATCGCTCACATAATGCTGGAACAAGGTATTGATCGTGATTTAGTTCAGTTAATTACCGGGCTATTGCCTGGCGATACCACCGCATGAGCCAGATTGGGAAGGCATTTAGCCTTCCCAATCTGGGATTAAATCGTCAACGACTCAACCACTTCGATCCAGCCGTGTTCGCTAGCGATATCCTGATTGTTAAGCCAGCGGCGCAGCATATTTAGCGCCATCATCGCGCACACTTCCTGACGAATCGCCAGGCTGTAGCGATTTGCATTCAGCCGTACGCGCAAGGCGTGTGTCCCATCAGCCGTGGCCAGCGCAAAGTTAATATGTTCGTTTTCGAAAGCCGATATAGCGAGTGCTAATCCAGCATAATGCTTGCTGCGTCGCTCGGTTATCCAATGCGCCGTTTGCGCCAGCGTTTCTTCCTGAGGCGGAACCACTTCACTCGCCAACAGTGGCGCATTCGCACGAGAAAGCTGCAATGCCACCAGACCACCGGTGAATTGTTCGCTCAGCGTCAGGCTGAATTGCCGTTCTTGCAACGTGCGGGCGATTTGCGCGGGTAAGCCTTCCGTACCTTCAAAAATCATATTCTGCCCGGCAACCCGCTTAACTTCTGGCCACAGCGCCAGCATCGCTTCCCGTTGGGAATCCGGCCCGGTCAGCTTCAGCTCAATAATCGGCATTGAGGAGCGATAACCCATTGTTACTCCCGGAGGCAACGGGAGCGGATCCAGGCTCTGCGCCAGGTCGCTTTCAGAACGGCCAAAGGTGGTTAATCGCAGGCATAACGGGGGCTGAGCCAAAGAGAAACGCTCACGCAAACGGGGCAGGATCTCATGCTCCACCATGACTTTGAATTCTGACGGTACACCTGGTGTAAAGAACATCAGGCAGCGATTAAGCTTCAGGGCGAACCCACACGCGGTACCCACCGGATTATTGATAAACTCAGCGCTGGCCGGAAGTTCAGCCTGTTTGCGGTTGCTTGGCGCCATCACGCGGCCACGATCGCGGAAATATCGCTCCATCTCGGCCAGCCATGCTTCATGCAGCACCAACCCTTCGCCTTTTGCCGTTGCCGCTGCCAGCGCGCTCAAATCATCGCTGGTAGGTCCCAGACCGCCATTAACGATCAGTACATCGGCGTGCTCGCTACGCTCACGCAAAACGGCGACCAAATCGTTAAGATTGTCACCTACCGTGTTGCGGCGTGTTAGCGGTAAACCCTGATTAAAGAAAAAATCGGCCAGCCAGGCGGCATTGGTGTCGACGATTTGTCCGTGCAACACTTCATCCCCTGTGGATAGCATCTCCACGTTTAACATCGTGTTCTCCTGCTTTTATGATGAAAACACTATAACGCATGGAGGGGGGAAGGCGCGACTGAACGCCGCGCCAGAAATGTTAGAAGCTGGCGTTAACCCCAACGTACGGGCCATCAGCAATCGCGTTATCACGGTTGCCGTCTTTGCCTGCCAGGTTCAGGTAACGATAACCGGCTTCGATGCTCAGCGGACGCATAATGGTCAGACGCGCACCGGCATTCGCTTCTTCATAGCTGTCGATACCGCTGGAAAGTGAATCAGGAGAGTAATAATACTCACCAAACAGACGGAAGCTATCGCCAATTGGCCATTGTAAACCACCACCGACAGCAGCAGCATAACCTTCATCGCCATCGTTTGGATTAGTATAAACACCTTTACCACCAACGGTCGCCATCAGCGGCCCCAGTGGGATATTCAAACCTAAACCCAGCCCGGCAACATCACCGTCGTCATCGTTATGCATCCAGTTACCGCTGACGGCCAGACCAGTACTCTCAGTGCCCATACCGAAGCCCAGGTTGGTGTAGTCTTCGCCAGCCTGGCCGCTGATGCTAATCGCGCTAGCCGACGCGGAAACAAACAGCATTCCGGCAAAACCCAACATTAAACTTTTTTTCATTTTCTATCCTTTCCAGCAAGAATCAAAACATAGCCCCAAAACCGATGAATTGTACTGTCAGATGGCGAGGAATCAATGAGCTAAAAAAGCGATGCAATGACATATTGTAACTAAATACTACTCACAAGATTTATTTAAGGTTAAATTCTTGTGCCAATTACACAGTTGGACGTCCCAGAACGTCATTTTCAACAAACATCCTGTTTTCCCTGCCAAAGCGCTCTTAATCACCGATGAAACATTTTTTCTGCCGCCAGCAAAAGGTAAGATGCGTGCATGACGGAATTTTCTCTACTTCCCCAACAAGGACTCGAATGATGCGCCAAAGAACGATTGTATGCCCATTAATTCAAAACGATGGCTGTTATTTACTCTGCAAAATGGCTGATGACCGCGGTGTGTTTCCCGGCCAGTGGGCGCTTTCTGGCGGCGGTGTTGAACCAGGTGAACGTATTGAAGAAGCTCTGCGCCGTGAAGTGAGGGAAGAGCTGGGCGAACAATTGGTGTTATCAGAAATTACCCCCTGGACCTTCAGTGATGATATTCGCACTAAAACCTATGCTGATGGCAGTCAGGAAGAGATTTACATGATTTATCTTATCTTCGATTGTGTCGCGGCAAATCGTGAAGTGAAGATTAACGAAGAGTTCCAGGCATTCGCCTGGGTTAAACCAGAAGATCTCAGTGCCTACGATTTAAATATCGCCACACGTAAGACGTTGACCTTGAAGGGGTTACTTTAAGTTATCATTATAATAGTGACATAAATATTCCCCTCTTAATAGCGGCATTGCAGCCACCTGTCTACAGTAAGCAGCAGTGTCGCCAAGACAACATAATCCGCATAAAAGTTATTTACTATCAAATGTATATAGAAAGAATGTCGCTATTTTCTTGCCTCTCTCAAACCTTAAACTCTTAAGGATAAATTAACCTTCAGTCATTAACCTTTGTAGCCTGATGAAATAATTAACGACGCCCCTGTTTATCACTAAAAATAAAACTTCGGTGGCGTTAAATGGCTTGAAGGAATAATGATGTCTGACTTTTTGCCTTTCTCTCGCCCGGCCATGGGCGCTGAAGAACTTGCCGCAGTGAAGGCGGTTCTGGACTCTGGATGGATAACCACCGGCCCGAAAAATCAACAGTTGGAAGAGGCTTTTTGCCAGCTCACGGGGAATAAGCATGCCGTCGCCGTTTGCTCCGCCACTGCAGGAATGCACATTACGCTGATGGCGCTGGGCATTGGTGCAGGCGACGAGGTCATAACGCCGTCGATGACGTGGGTTTCGACCCTCAACATGATTGTGCTGTTGGGTGCATCGCCCGTCATGATCGACGTCGACCGCGATACGCTTATGGTGACACCTGAGCAAATTGAAGCCGCTATTACCCCACGAACCAAAGCCATTGTTCCAGTACATTATGCTGGCGCCCCCGCCGACCTCGACGCAATTTATGCCATTGGCGAGCGTTATGGAATCCCGGTAATAGAAGACGCAGCCCATGCCGTAGGGACATTGTATAAGGGCCGTCATGTCGGTGCTTGCGGCACGGCAATCTTCTCTTTTCACGCTATTAAAAATATCACCTGTGCGGAAGGTGGACTGATCGTTACCGACGACAGCCAGCTCGCTCAGCGGCTTCGCAGCCTGAAGTTTCACGGTCTGGGCGTTGATGCTTTTGATCGACAAACCTACGGCCGGGCACCACAAGCCGAAGTGCTTGCACCTGGATACAAATACAACCTGACGGATATTAACGCCGCTATTGCGCTGGTACAGCTCAATAAGCTGGAGCAACTGAACTCACGCCGGGCGCAAATTGCCCAGCACTATCAAAAAGCGCTGGCCGATACGCCATTCCAGCCGCTGAGCCTACCGCAGTGGTCGCACGTTCATGCCTGGCACTTATTCATCATTCGTGTTGATGAAACGCGCTGCGGGTTGAGCAGAGATGCCCTGATGGAAGCGCTGAAGACCAAAGATATCGGCACCGGTCTGCATTTTCGTGCGGCCCATACGCAAAAATATTATCGCGAACGCTTCACTACCCTTTCGCTCCCAAATACTGAATGGAACAGCGCGCGCATCTGCTCGCTGCCGTTATTCCCTGACATGACCGATGATGACACTCAGCGGGTCATTACGGCGCTTCGCGAGATAGCAGGACAATGAGCATGTTTGAAGCCACACCGATTAAAAAAGTCTCGGTTGTTATTCCCGTTTTTAATGAACAGGAAAGCCTGCCAGAGTTAATCAGACGCACCAGCGCCGCCTGCGAAAAATTGGGCAAAGACTATGAAATTCTGCTAATCGACGACGGCAGCAGCGACCGTTCCGCTCAGTTGATGATGGACGCCTCTCAGGCACCGAACAGCCATATTGTCTCTATTTTACTGAATCGTAATTACGGACAGCACTCGGCGATTATGGCCGGTTTCAGCCATGTCACCGGAGACTTGATCATCACGCTGGATGCCGATTTGCAAAACCCGCCGGAGGAGATCCCTCGGTTGGTCGCCACTGCAGATGAGGGTTTCGATGTGGTAGGCACGGTACGCCAGAACCGTCAGGATAGCGTATTTCGTAAGACCGCCTCACGAATGATCAACCATCTGATCCAACGAACCACCGGTAAAGCAATGGGCGACTACGGCTGCATGCTACGCGCCTATCGCCGTCACATCGTCGATGCCATGCTGCATTGCCAGGAGCGCAGCACCTTTATCCCTATTCTGGCCAACATTTTTGCCCGTCGCGCCACGGAGATCCCGGTACATCATGCAGAGCGTGAATTTGGAGACTCCAAATACAGCTTCATGCGTCTGATCAACCTGATGTATGACCTGGTGACTTGCCTTACCACAACACCGCTTCGCATGTTGAGCCTGCTGGGCAGCGTGATCGCTGCCACGGGCTTTACCTTATCAGTCCTGCTTGTTGTTCTGCGCCTGACGCTCGGCCCACAGTGGGCAGCGGAGGGGGTATTCATGCTGTTTGCCGTCCTGTTTACCTTTATCGGCGCACAGTTTATTGGCATGGGTTTACTCGGCGAATATATCGGTCGCATCTATAACGATGTCCGCGCCCGCCCCCGCTATTTTGTTCAACACGTTATCCGCCCACAAACTACGCAGTCAACCGAGGAAAACCGCGCATGAAAGCCGTCGTATTTGCCTATCACGATATGGGATGTCAGGGTGTCCAGGCCTTGTTGGATGCAGGTTATGAAATCGCTGCCATTTTTACGCACACCGACAACCCGGGTGAAAAAGCGTTTTTTGGATCTGTTTCCCGCCTCGCTGCCAGCGCCGGTATTCCGGTTTACGCCCCAGACGAGGTTAATCATCCCCTGTGGATTGAGCGCATTAGCCAACTGGCACCCGATGTTATCTTCTCGTTCTACTATCGCCATTTACTGAGTGATGAGATCCTCAGTCTTGCCCCTAAGGGTGCATTTAATCTGCACGGCTCGCTGCTGCCGAAATACCGTGGTCGCGCGCCATTGAACTGGGTATTGGTCAATGGTGAAACCGAAACGGGCGTCACACTTCACCGCATGGTCAAACGCGCGGATGCTGGTGCCATAGTTGCCCAGCAGCGCGTTGCTATTTCACCGGATGATGTGGCGTTAACACTGCACCATAAATTGTGCCAGGCTGCGCGTCACCTGCTGGAGCAGACACTGCCGGCCATCAACGCGGGAAGTTACTCCGAATTCCCTCAACAGGATGCAGATGCTACCTGTTTTGGTCGCCGTACGCCGGAAGATAGCTTCCTCGACTGGAACAAACCTGCCGCGGAGTTACATAACCAGGTCCGTGCCGTCAGCGATCCGTGGCCGGGCGCATTTAGCTATGTTGGCACGCAAAAGTTCACCGTCTGGTCATCGCGCGTTTGCACAAACGGCATTGCGGCCCAGCCGGGTACCGTCATCTCCGTGTCTCCTTTACTGATCGCCTGTGCCGATGGCGCACTGGAGATTATTACCGGACAAGCTGGCGATGGTATTGCAATGCAGGGTTCACAACTGGCGCAAGTTCTGGGTCTGGTGCCAGGTTCTCGCCTGAACAGCCAGTCAGTGACTACCAGCAAACGCCGTACTCGCGTACTGATCCTCGGCGTTAACGGCTTCATTGGTAACCATCTGACCGAGCGCCTGCTGCAAGAAGATAATTACGAAGTGTATGGACTCGATATTGGCAGCGACGCCATTGGGCGTTTCCTGCAACATCCGCGATTCCATTTCGTCGAAGGTGATATCAGCATTCACTCCGAATGGATTGAATATCATGTGAAAAAATGCGACGTTGTGCTGCCGCTGGTAGCGATCGCAACGCCTATCGAATATACCCGCAACCCGCTGCGCGTATTTGAGCTCGATTTTGAAGAGAACCTGAAAATCATTCGTTACTGCGTGAAATACCGCAAGCGCATCATTTTCCCGTCAACCTCCGAAGTCTACGGCATGTGTACCGACAAAGTCTTTGATGAAGACAGTTCGAATCTGATCGTCGGCCCGGTCAATAAACCACGCTGGATCTACTCCGTGTCCAAGCAGTTGCTGGACCGTGTTATCTGGGCTTACGGCGAAAAAGAGGGATTGCGCTTCACCCTGTTCCGCCCGTTTAACTGGATGGGACCGCGTCTCGACAGCCTTAACGCCGCGCGTATCGGCAGCTCACGCGCCATTACACAGCTGATCCTCAACCTCGTGGAAGGTTCACCGATCAAGCTGATTGAAGGCGGTAAGCAAAAACGCTGCTTTACCGACATTCGCGATGGTATCGAAGCCCTGTACCGCATCATTGAAAACGAAGGCGGCCGCTGTGACGGTGAGATTATCAACATCGGTAATCCACAGAACGAAGCAAGTATTCAGGAACTGGCAGAAATGCTGCTTTCCTGCTTTGAAAAACATCCGTTGCGTAACCACTTCCCTCCGTTTGCCGGTTTCCGTGACGTCGAAAGCAGCAGCTACTACGGTAAAGGTTATCAAGACGTTGAGCATCGTAAGCCTAACATTCGCAATGCAAAACGCTGCCTGAACTGGGAACCGACCATTGAGATGCAGGAAACGGTAGAAGAGACGCTGGACTTCTTCTTACGCAGTGTGGATATCACGGAACACACATCATGACCAAAGTAGGCTTGCGCATTGATGTCGATACATTCAGGGGGACGCGCGAAGGCGTGCCCCGCCTGCTGGAGACATTAAACCGACATAACGTTCGGGCAAGTTTTTTCTTTAGCGTTGGGCCTGACAACATGGGACGCCATCTCTGGCGTCTTGTGAAGCCGCAATTTCTGTGGAAAATGCTGCGTTCAAACGCAGCATCGCTCTACGGATGGGATATTTTATTGGCGGGAACCGCATGGCCGGGAAAAGAGATCGGCCAGGCCAACGCGGCAATCATTGCACAAACCGCCCAGATTCATGAAACCGGTTTGCATGCCTGGGATCATCACGCCTGGCAGGCGCGAAGCGGAAACTGGAATGACAAACAGCTGATTGATGATATTTCGCAAGGTATCATCGCACTTGAAGCCATCATCGGTCAGCCAGTCACCTGCTCTGCCGTTGCCGGATGGCGTGCCGACAACCGTGTCGTCCATGCCAAAGAAGCATTCCATCTGCGCTATAACAGTGACTGTCGGGGAACGTCGTTATTTCGTCCGGTGCTGGAATCCGGGAAAACGGGGACGCCACAAATTCCCGTCACCCTACCAACATGGGATGAAGTGGTTGGTCAGGAGGTCCAGGCGGTGGACTTCAACTCCTATATTCTCTCCCACATCCAGATGAGCAGAGGAACACCGGTGTACACCATTCATGCGGAAGTTGAAGGTATCGCCTTTCATCAGAATTTTGACGAGTTGCTCATTCGTGCTGCCGATATGGGGATGACATTCTGCCCGCTTGGCGAGCTGTTACCTGACGACATCAGTACGCTGCCGTTAGGACAGATAGTACGTGGAAAAATACCCGGCAGAGAGGGATGGCTCGGCTGCCAACAACCGGTGAGTGTGACACCATGAAACCTGCTGCCCGCTACACTCTGGCATTTATCGCTTTAATCGCACTGTATTTTATTTTACCTATCAACAGCCGTATGCTCTGGCAGCCTGATGAAACGCGCTATGCTGAAATCAGCCGGGAAATGCTCAACTCTGGTGACTGGATCGTTCCACACTTTTTAGGGCTGCGTTATTTTGAAAAACCAATTGCCGGATACTGGTTGAACAGCATTGGGCAATGGCTGTTTGGCGCAAACAATTTTGGCGTCAGAGCGGGTGCTATTTTTACCACTTTGTTGACCGCATTACTGGTAGCCTGGCTTGCCATGCGACTGTGGCAGGATAAGCGTACCGCCGTACTCTCCTCCGCTATCTTTTTAACGTTTTTTTCGGTTTACAGCATCGGCACCTACGCGGTACTTGATCCCATCATAGCGCTTTGGCTGATGGCGGGCATGTGCTGTTTTTGGGAAGGCATGCAGGCCACCACCAGAACACGCAAAATCATCGCTTTTTTGCTGCTTGGGCTGACCTGCGGTATGGGTGTAATGACCAAAGGTTTTCTGGCACTCGCCGTCCCTGTGCTTAGCGTATTACCCTGGGTTTTTGCACAAAAGCGTTGGAAAGACCTCATTCTCTACGGTCTGCTGGCGGTGATCGGCTGCATCGCGATCGTACTACCGTGGGGTATAGCGATTGCACAACGCGAACCGGATTTCTGGCATTACTTCTTCTGGGTTGAACATATTCAGCGCTTTGCGCAGGATGATGCCCAGCATAAGGCTCCTATCTGGTACTACATCCCGATATTTGTGGCAGGCACATTACCGTGGCTCGGTCTGCTTCCCGGCGCGCTGCGTACGGGCTGGCGTGAGCGGGATGTTCCGCGCAGTGCTCTGTACCTGTTAAGCTGGATTATTATGCCAATCCTGTTTTTCAGCATCGCGAAAGGAAAACTGCCGACCTATATTCTTTCCTGCTTCGCGCCGCTGGCGATATTAACGGCGCGCTTCGGCCTGCAGGCTGCGGAAAAAGACTCAGCATCCCTGCGCATCAATGGCTGGATCAACGTGCTATTTGGTGTCGTCGGCATCGTCGCTACGTTTATTGTTTCCACGCTGGGACCATTGAAGACGCCGGTCTGGTCGCATATCGAAACGTATAAGGTTTTTTGTGCCTGGGGCATCTTTATCATCTGGACGCTTTTTGGCTGGTATACGCTAAATAACCGCGAGAAGAACTGGAAATTCGCAGCACTATGCCCATTAGGGCTGGCGCTGTTATTTGGCTTCTCCATTCCTGACCGGGTGATGGAATCTAAACAGCCGCAGTTTTTTGTCGAGATGACCAAAGAATCGCTGGAGCCGAGCCGTTATATTCTCACCGACAGCGTTGGCGTCGCTGCGGGACTGGCCTGGAGCCTGAAGCGCGACGACATCATGATGTACGGACAAACGGGCGAGTTAAAATACGGTCTCAACTACCCGGATGCTCAAGGCCGCTTTGTCAGTCGGGAGAATTTTGCCGACTGGTTAGCACAACATCGTCAACAAGGAAACATTACGCTCGTGCTCTCTGTCGGTAAGGATGAAGATATTAATCAGCTTGCCATCCCTCCCGCTGACTACATTGATAATCAGGGGCGTCTGGTCCTGATTCAGTATCGGCCCAAATGATCTGGATAGCCTTAGTCCTCGCCAGCTTGCTCAGCGTCTGCGGCCAGCTATGCCAGAAGCAGGCAACCCGACCGGTGTCTGTTCGTGCGCGAAAACGCTACATTACGCAATGGATTGGGCTTGCTCTGGCAAGCCTCGGTCTGGCCATGCTGCTATGGCTGGCGGTTTTACAAAATATTCCTGTCGGTATTGCCTATCCCATGCTGAGTCTTAACTTTGTATGGGTAACTCTCGCGGCCTGGAAAATCTGGCGCGAACCCGTCACAACCCGCCACTGGCTGGGCGTTGGGCTGATCATTACCGGCATATTTATTCTTGGGAGTGCAGTGTAATGGGCGTATTTTGGGGATTATGTAGCGTGATGATCACCTCCATCGCCCAGTTGAGCCTCGGCTTTGCGATGGATAATCTGCCGCCAATGCTGCAGCCGCTGGCGTTCATCTCCGCCGTATTCTCTGTCAGTATCGGAGCGTTTGCTTTATATGCCGGGCTGGCAGGGTATTTGCTGTCGGTTATTTGCTGGCATAAAGCCCTACACCAACTCGCGCTGAGCAAAGCCTATGCCCTGCTCAGCCTGAGCTATGTGCTGGTGTGGGTTGCTTCAATGATCCTGCCCGGCTGGCAGGGAACATTTTCAGTGAAAGCGCTGGCAGGGGTACTGTGCATCATGGCAGGGCTAATGACGATTTTTCTGCCTTCACGCAAACACCAGCCCTGAGATTACTTATCTTCAGACAGTCGTAACAGACGTTCCCATTCATCACAGATGTACTGTCTGGCATCAATTACCTTAATGACACGGGATTTATCGCGGTTAATACAATACTGAGCATCCTTCAGCGGCGAAAGAAGATCGCCGGGCTTAATCCGCTCAGATGATTGCGCCTGGGCAAGCATCTTGAGCGAACCACCGCTATCGCAAAGTACGATATAGAGCCTCCCTGCTTTTTTGTGACAGCAGGTCTTCTTCACATGCCATTCCATAGCGCACCTATTGTTAATAAATTTCACAATAGGTTACACATTAGCTCATAAACAAAAGGACAATAGCTGCGAAATGACAGAAATGAGAAATGTAATTAATGTTTTCTTAATGCTAACGATGAAGCGCTTACCCAATCCGACAACGCACGACGCGAGATTTTAATCCCTCCGGCTTTGAGTTCGGGCGGCAATGTCAGCCAACATACCGGTTGTTGAAAGCGGGCCAGCTTATCGTTTACCCACTCAGCCAGATTAGTTTCTCCAGCATTAGCGTCATACTCAATGACCGCCACCGGGCGATGGCCAAACTCTTTGTCTTCTATTGGCACAATAAAGGCTTGTAGAACATGCGGATGCGCTGCAATCACGCGTTCCACTTCTTCCGGCTGTATACCTTCCCCGCCGCTAAAAAACAGATTATCCATACGACCGACAATCGTTAACTTGCCGTCCTTTAGCACGCCGCGATCGCGGGTTGCAAACCAGCCTTCCGCGTTCACTAAAGGAATAAGCTGTCCGTTACGCCAGTAACCTTGCGCCATGCTGGCGGCTCGCAGCCAGACTTCATCATCAACGATTCTGACTTCTCTGCCCACCAGGGGGGAACCCACATCTGCCAAACCATCTGCTTCTTTCGCACAGACCGTAGAAGCAAACTCCGTTAATCCGTAACCGCACCAGCAACGAATCCCTTGCTCGCACGCTTGCTCCGTCAATTCAACAGGAATTGCCGCACCTCCCAGCAGTACCGCTTTGAGCGTGACCGGCGTGTTGTTGACCAGCAAGCGCCACAGCTGCGTGGGCACCAGTGAAGCGTGGGTACATCCAGCCAGCATTTGCTCCAGCGGCTGCTTGTCGCGCACGGTCATTCGCGCTCCGGCGAACAACCAGCGCCACAAAATACCCTGGCCGGAAACATGAAACAGCGGCAGCGAGAGCAGCCAGTCATCCTCAGCACCAAACGGCATTAATGACAGGACGCCCTGCGCGCTTGCCAGATGCGCCTGACAGGTATGAACAGCCGCTTTTGGCAATCCGGTAGAACCTGAAGTTAGCGTCATCGTGCTCAAACGTTCAGGCAACCACGCCGCGGCGCGATCGCCTGGTAACGACCGCATCTGCAACGGGCTGAGTTCCGGAAGTGCGATAGCGGCCTCCAGATCCAGCGCAAAACGTAGCGTTAAGTCCGGGATCAGCGCATCAAGCAGCGGCTGAGGCAACTGTGGGTTCACAGGTAAAACCCGCGCCCCACATTGCAGCAGCGCGAGCCAGGCCAGCAAAGCGCGAGGATGATTCCAGGCGCGAAGCAGAACACCATCGCCCTCTTCCACGCCCTGAGCGGCAAAACCGCAGGCCAGATGATCTACACGTGTGCAAAGATCGCTCCAGCTTAATACCTCATCGTTGAGGCGTAAGGCTAGCGCCTTCGCACGAACCTGTTGCCAGTGACGCCAAGGCCAGTCACTGAACTGCACCAGGCCCGATAAGCTCACGCTATCGGGCATTTCCTGCTGGGTCATAGCAGACGTTCCAGCGCATCAACGTCGATACACGGCAACGTGCTACCCGGCCAGGTGCGTACCTGCTGGCACTGCATCAGACTCAGGGTATCCAGACCCGGAATGGTCTGCGGCGTTAACCAGGCGGCAATTCTCGCCAGCTGGATTAAGCCCAGACTCGACTCTATTGACGAACTGATAACGGCAGTCAGACCAAGCGCATGCGCCGCAGCCACCTGTTCACGGACTTTATCGAGACTGCCGGTCAGCGTAGGTTTGATAACCACGGCCCTGACGCCTTCTTCGGCTTCGAAGGTGAAATCCGCTTCACGCAAACTTTCATCCCAGGCGATGGCAATGCCGGTTTCACGCGCGAAGGCACGAGAATCATCGCGGGTTTTGCACGGCTCTTCGAGGAAGGCAATGCGTCCACGATATTCCGGATTAACGTATTTCGCGAACTGCTGTGCTTTCAACGGCGTCCAGGCCCGGTTGGCGTCAAGTCGCAAATGCAGCTCCGGGATCGCCTCAAGCAGCAGATTGGCTACCATGCCGTCGCGGACCGCTTCATACAGACCGACCTTGATCTTCGCCACTTTTTCGCCCGGCATATCCGCCAGTTGTAGCACCAGATCGTCAGGATCGCCGGTACACAGCGGCGCAGCACGATAGTCCGCGTCCTGTGGCAATACGCCAGCCAGTTCGGCCAGCGCACAGCTTACGCCAAAGGCGACCGAAGGCAGTTGCGGTAAGGAGTCATCCCCTTGCAACCAGCCTTTCACCCAGGCCAGCAGCTCGGTTTGCGCCTCTTCCCAGCTTTCCTGACTGAAGCCCGGCAGTGGGGAAATTTCTCCCCACCCTTCGCGCTCGCCGTCACAAAGACAAACGTACAGCCCGTCACGCGTTTTTAACCGCCTGTCGCGCAGAATCACCCCCGCGTCCATGGGGATCTGCCAGCGGTATACCTGCGCGCTACGCATTACGGATTCCGTTTGAATTTGCTGAAATCAGGCTGACGTTTTTGGTTAAAGGCGTTACGGCCTTCCTGACCTTCTTCCGTCATGTAGAACAGCATAGTGGCGTTACCTGCCAGCTCCTGCAGACCAGCCTGACCATCACAGTCGGCGTTCAGTGCGGCTTTCAGGCAGCGCAGCGCCATTGGGCTGTTTTGCAGCATTTCACGGCACCAGCGTACGGTCTCTTTTTCCAGATCCGCCAGCGGAACCACGGTGTTGACCAGACCCATATCCAGCGCCTGTTTCGCATCGTACTGACGGCACAGGAACCAGATTTCACGCGCTTTTTTCTGACCGACGATGCGCGCCATGTAGGAAGCGCCCCAACCGCCGTCGAAAGAACCGACTTTCGGGCCGGTCTGACCAAAGATGGCGTTTTCAGCTGCAATGGTCAGGTCACACATCATGTGCAGCACATGGCCACCGCCAATGGAGAAACCTGCAACCATCGCTACTACCGGTTTCGGACAGGTACGAATCTGGCGCTGGAAGTCCAGTACGTTCAGGTGATGCACACCGGAGTCATCCTGGTATCCGCCGTAGTCACCACGCACTTTCTGATCGCCGCCTGCGCAGAACGCTTTGTCGCCAGCACCGGTCAGAATAATTACGCCGATGTTGTCATCATAGCGGGCATCCGCCAGCGCCTGGATCATCTCTTTCACGGTGACCGGACGGAAGGCATTGCGTACCTGTGGACGATTAATAGTGATTTTTGCGATACCGTCGGTGGATTTCTCGTAAAGAATGTCGGTATAGCCTTCAGAGCAATCGTGCCATTCTACCGGTGCGTAAAGCATTGTTTCATCAGGATAGATCATAAAATGTCCTATAGTCAGCGACGCAGAATCTGAGCCAGACAGTCCACTACGCCCGCGGGGTTGTCCCGATGCGCGTTGTGTCCGGCATTACGAATCACATGGTTTGGTACTGATATTTCCGCCGCCAGAGCGCGGAATTTTTCGTCACGTTCACCACATAAATAATAAAACGGAAATGTGCGCGTCGTGATTTGCGCACGTAAATCAGGCTGTACGGCAAGCGAGGTGGCCTCCAGCATTGCCGCCAGCGTTTGCCCATTATTCTGGCTACGCAGAGCGACCAGCGCCTCTCTTTGTGCCGCGTTCAGCGAGGAAAAAACGGGCTGTTGATACCAGTCATTAAACACCTCACGTAGCGGCTCTGCGCGAAAACGTGCAGCCCAGCGGCCATCCGAGAGACGACGCTGAACGCGCGCCTCCTCGCTTTGCAAGCCGGGATGTCCGCCTTCAACCACCAGACCACAAAGCCCTGGCATCTCCTGACTGGCCGCCATCATCGCGACTCTGCCGCCAAGAGAGTATCCCACCAGCCAGTAGTTAAGTATGTTGTAACTAAGTAGAGTATTACGCAGCAAAACGCTGACATCATCGAACCCGCTCACGCTGATGTCAGCGGAGCCACCGTGTCCCGGCAGGTCGATGTATAGCCGCGAATAATCCTGAAACGCTTCGCCGACCGTCTGCCATTCCCGGCAATCGCCAGAGAAACCGTGCAGGAAAACCAGCCAGGGAAATCCCGTTTGGCCCTCTTTCGCCTGCGCATGCAGGATCATAGGTGACTTACCTGCGCCAGCAGTTGCTGCAAGGTTTGCGCCCCGTCAGTTTCGTTCACCACCAGCTCAATCACCGTGGCCGCAGGTGTACGCCACGCGTTAGTCAACGCGCTCTCCAGCTGCTCCCAGTTTTCCGGGCGCTGGTATTTAAGGTTAAACATGGCGGCAGCATGCTCGAAATGTACGTTCTGCGGCATCAGATAGAACCGTTCGCGTTCGCTGGCTGGTGTCGGCAGCAGGGAAAAAATCTGCCCGCCGTTATTGTTGACCACTATCAGGACAAACGGTGCAGAAACCTGGCGCAATAACGCCAGCGCATTCAGGTCATACAATGCAGATAAATCGCCAACAATCGCCAGCGTCGATTTCGCGCTGGCACGCTGTACACCAGCTGCCGTTGACAGCAGGCCGTCAATACCGCTCGCGCCACGGTTGCTATAGACCGGGTAACCAGCCGGAAGCTGCGACAGCGCATCAATCAGGCGTACCACCAGACTGTTACCCACGAACAGCTGCCCCTGCTCCGGCAAGTAGTCGCGGATACGGTGGGCTAATTGCGCTTCACCAAACGCCTCACGACGGGCTTCTACCGCCTGCCAGGCCTGTTGCGCCAGACGAGGGATCTCCATACACCAGGGCTGACGTTTCTCCGCCGGATGTAGCTCCAGCCAGTCGCCAACTTTCGCCACCAACCTGCGGCCGCGATGATGGGCCGGATCGAGGCGGCCTTCGATATTATCGACAATCCAGTATTCCTGCGGATCGCAGCTGGCCTGCCATTGCAGCAGACGTTTTCCGGTCAGGCTGCTACCAAGCTGCACCACAATCTGCGCCTGCTGCAATTCAGCTACAGCTTTCGCATTTCCCAGCCACAGGTCGGCGCACGGCAGCGGTTGTCCGGTTTGCGACAGAACATCGCCAATCAGCGGCCAGCCTAACGTCTGCGCCCACTGCGCAACCTTTTGACCTTCTTCCGCGCTCATGCGGCCCGCAATGACTACGCCGCGTTTTTGTCGCCAGAAAAACCAGTCGCGTTGTTTGTCGCTTTCCAGCCGACGCGCTTCTCGCAGCCAGGGCTTATCGTCCTGCCACCAGTCGCCGAGGCGCTGCTGCCAGGCAATCCCCGTTTCGTCCATATCGCCATACAGCGGTTCCGCAAACGGGCAATTGATATGAACCGCCCCGCTATGCAGGGCAGCTAACGCATTATCAATAGTGGACACCAGCCAGCTTGCCGGAATGTCCTGAGTCGGACGCGGTAAAGAGAGCGTTTGCGATGGATGCGAGGCAAACATTCCGGCCTGACGAATCGCCTGGTTCGCGCCACAGTCGATAAGCTCTGGCGGTCTGTCAGCGGTAAGTAAAATCAGTTTTTCACCGGTCAGGCCCGCCTCAATCAACGCGGGATATAAATTCGCCACCGCGGTACCGGACGTCACAATCACGGCGACAGGCTGACGGCTGACTTTTGCCAGACCTAAAGCCAGATGCCCAAGACCGCGCTCGTCAAAATGGGTGTGGTGGATGAATGCGGGGTTTTCCGCTGCCGCCAGCGTCAACGGTGTAGAACGAGAGCCAGGGGCAATGCAGACATGCCTGACGCCGTGGCGAGTGAGTGCTTCCAGAATGACCGCCGCCCAGCGTCGGTTAAATGCGCTTACTGACATGAGATTGTCCGGTATCAATATTGCGACACAGTATAGAGAATCGAATAAATGGATTTTTGATATGAATCGGAAATATACACGAAATCACTATCCTTCCATCTGTAATAAAGTACGTAACCCTGCCGCTTTATTGTCTATTTCTTGCCATTCCTGCTCAGGATCTGAGCCACGTACAATCCCTGCCCCGGCATACAGGCGTACCACGTTTGCGCTAATTTTCGCCGAACGCAATGACACGCAAAACTCGCTTTGGCGCAAAGAAAGATAACCCGCTGAACCGGCATACCACTCGCGTTCAAAGGGTTCATTTTGCTGGATGAATTCACGCGCCAGCTCACGCGGAATACCGGCGACTGCCGCCGTGGGCTGAAGCTGCATCAGGCAAAGCGTATCGTCGGCCTGATTCAGTTCCGTCCAGATGCAACGGCGCAGGTGCTGCACTTTACGCAGCCTGAGCACCTGCGGTGGCAGCACATCGAGAGTTTGCGTACAGCCTTGCAGGCGCTGGCAAATATCTTCGACCACCAGCATATTCTCGCGCTGGTTTTTATCATCTTTCATTAGCCAGTCGCCCAATTGCCAGGCCCGATGATCCTCAGGGTGATTTGCCACGGTTCCGGCCAGCGCCTCGGTGCGCAGCGCCGTATCACGTCGTCGATACAGACGTTCAGGAGAAGAGCCAAGAAAAGCGGTGTCGGCGGAGAATGCCATAAAGAAATGGTAGCAGTTCAGATTTAAGCGACGGCTGGAAGCCATCACGGCAGCGGCATTAACCGACTGAGAAAACTGTAAATCGGTCGCCCGCGCCAGCACGACCTTGTCGAGGTCTTCTCCTGCGATCGTTTGAGTGGCGAGTTTTATCAGGTCTATCCAGCCACCTTTCTCCGGCCAGTGCTGTTCTCCCGTCAAATTCAAACGCAATGCAGGGAGCGGTTTTACGGGAGCAAGCGATGAGATGAAGGCGATCGCTTGTGCAGCGTCTTCACGTAGCGACACGTCGCTATAGAGGTGTAAGCGTAAGCTCGCCACTCCGGCGCAACGTCGCCACTCCAGCCGCGGCAGCAGTAAATTGCCACGCTGAGGCTCAAAGGCATTCAGGCCCCAGATGCGCAGGTCGGGATGATTATCATGCTGATGTAAAAATTGCTGGGCTGATTCCAGCGAGGAAAATGCGGCCACGGCCCCTAATACGGCGGCTTCTTCATCGCCGTTACGCTGCTGCCAGTAAAACTGGGGCCAGACGGGTTGACTGGCCAGCCATCCTAAAGCGTCAAACGCATCATTCAGTGGGAAAGGTATATCGTAAATACGAATTCCAGGTGCTGCTGGCATCTCTTGCGATAAATGACGCATCAGACTTTCCAGCGCAGTAGTGATTGAATGCACGCGGACCTCTCCCTGTTAAAAACCTCTCATTATACGGGGTACTGAGCAGAAAAAGCAGTACCCCCAGTTAGGGAGTACGTACAAATGCGATGACAGAACGGAATTTATCGCCGCGCTAACAATAATCCCATCACTAAACCGACCGTGGCGCCAACGCCGATTCCGCGCCAGGGTTTTTCGTGCACATAGTCATCCGCCCGACAAACGGCTTTTTTCGCACGGTAATAGTAGCTGTCAGAAGCATGGCTGACGCGATTTCTCACCTCTTCTAACGCCCGCTCTGCCCGCGCTTTTAACTCAAGGTATTTTTGATCTGCTGGGTCGCCAGAAGAACGCAGCACCTCTTCCAGCGTTTCACTTAATAATTCCAGATCATCATCGATACGTGATTCATAAGAATGAAAAGACATTATATTCTCCCTTTCTATTGACGTACCCGCTAACTATAGACAACCTGGACTGATTGCGCCTGTTTACGCCTGATGTGCTTCCCGCGCCATTCCGACGTGTGGAATACCATCTTCGTCATAGATATCCGTCACCGGAACAAAGCCAAAGCGTGCATAGAATGATTGCAGATGCGCCTGCGCGCCCAGATACAACGCCTTGTGTGGCCAGTGTTGCGCGCAGGATGCCAGCGTCTGGGCCATTAGCTGTTGCCCCAGTTTTTCACCACGCAGCGCTTCGCTTACAATCACCCGACCAATCACTACCGGCTCCAGCTCGTCATCGCTTTTCAGAATCCTCGCATACGCCACCAGCTCATCGTTATGCCAGCCCAGAATATGCCGATTCTCTCCAGCCAGGTCATCGCCATCCACATCCTGGTACGGACACTGTTGCTCAACTACAAACACCGCGCATCGTAGCTGAAGTAGTGCGTACAGTTGTTGGGTACTCAGCTTTGCATGGTGGAGATCTTGCCAGTGAATCATTGTCTGCCCCTATGTTGTGATAACCTGAACACCCTGCCTTATTGATGGCGAAAAGTGTAACGCAAAGATGGAATTACTATTTTTAGGCACGTCTGCGGGAGTCCCCACGCGCTCACGCAATGTAACGGCAATTTTACTGAATCTGCAACACCCGACTCAGGCGGGGCTGTGGCTTTTTGATTGCGGCGAAGGGACGCAGCATCAGATGCTCACCACGCCTTTCAATCCAGGAAAACTCGATCGTATTTTTATCAGCCATCTGCACGGCGATCACCTGTTTGGTTTACCGGGGCTACTGTGCAGTCGCTCAATGGCCGGCAATGTCCAGCCTCTGACGCTCTACGGGCCAAAAGGGTTGCGAGAGTTTACCGAAACCGCATTGCGTCTGAGCGGCTCCTGGACCGATTATCCGCTGGATATTGTAGAAATCACCGCGGGTGAGATTGTGGATGACGGCCTGCGAAAAGTAACGGCTTACCCGCTGGCGCATCCGCTGGAATGCTACGGTTTTCGCATTCAAGAGCACGACAAACCCGGTGCGCTTGACGCCAATGCCCTGAAGGCGGCAGACGTTAAAGCGGGCCCGTGGTTTCAGGATTTGAAAGCCGGAAAAACCATCGTGCTGGAGGATGGTCGAGCGATTAACGGTGCCGATTTTCTTTCCCCACCCACCAAGGGAAAATCAGTCGCTATTTTCGGTGACACAGGACCCTGCGCGTCCGCCATTGAACTGGCTCGAGGTGTAGATGTCATGGTACACGAAACCACGCTGGACGCTTCAATGGAGGAAAAAGCAAACAGTCGTGGGCACAGCTCAACCCGACAAGCCGCACAGCTGGCGCTGGATGCCGGAGTGGGACGTCTGATAATGACCCACGTTAGCTCACGCTACGATGAAAAAGGCTGCCAGCGCTTACTCGCAGAGTGCAAAACAATATTTCCAGACACGGTACTGGCTCACGATTTCGCCATTTTCAGCCTTTAACGCTCTATTTTTCCGCCTCAGTGCCGATAACAGTGGAAAGGCTGGCTTTCACACTGAGGACAGGATGAACAATTTCCAGAAAGATATTGATGACAGGACAAACCTAACCCTGTCTAACCGTTTTGAACTGCTGCTGTTTCGCCTCGGCAAATCTGTTGAGGAGCAGAAATCAGAGCTGTTTGGCATCAACGTATTCAAACTGCGTGAAATCGTGCCGATGCCGACCTTTACGCGTCCGGCGGGTATGAAGGCCCCGTTACTGGGTATGGTTAATATTCGCGATCAGGTGATCCCGGTGATTGACCTGCCCGCCGTCGCGGGCTGTAAGCCAGAGACCGGACTCAACATCCTGTTGATCACCGAATATGCCCGCAGCGTCCAGGCGTTTGCTGTGGAGTCAGTGGAAAACATTATGCGCCTGGACTGGCAACAGGTGCATACCGCCGAGAAAGCCGTTAATGGTCGCTATATCACCAGTATCGCTTGCCTGGACGACAACAAAGAGACCAACAACCTGGCGCTGGTGCTCGACGTTGAGCAGATCCTGTACGACATCGTACCGGCAAACCACGACCTGCGCGCAACCGATCTGAAAACCAATAAATTCAACATCACGCCGGGTGCGGTGGCGATTGTGGCTGATGATTCCAAAGTGGCCCGCGCCATGCTGGAAAAAGGTCTTAACGCCATGGAGATCCCGCATCTGATGCATGTAACAGGTCAGGATGCGTGGGAAAAAATACAGCAGCTTTCCGCAGAAGCGCTGGCGGAGGGCAAGCCTGTCAGTGAGAAGATCGCTCTGGTTCTCACCGATCTCGAAATGCCAGAGATGGACGGTTTTACGCTTACCCGTAAGATAAAAACCGACGAACGTCTGAAGAAAATCCCGGTCGTTATCCACTCTTCGCTTTCCGGTAGCGCGAACGAAGATCACGTTCGCCGAGTAAAAGCGGATGGCTACGTGGCCAAATTCGAAGTCAATGAGCTTTCTTCAGTGATCCAGGAAGTGATGGATCGCACAGCGAAAGGCATCAGCGGTCCGCTGGTGAGCCGTCAGCTATTAAACTGACCGTATTTCACGCATAAAAAAACCCGCCAAGGCGGGTTTTTTCGTTTCTGCATTTCGTTTACATCAGCGGAGTCGCTAACTGCACAATGCTGATCAGCGGTTGCGGGTAAATACCCAGCACCAGTACCAGCAGAGCAGAAATCAGCACCACGATACCGCCCGCGCTGTACTGCCAGTTAGACGGCGCATCACGGTTCAGCTGCTGCGGTGCGCTCAGGTACAAGCTTACGGCAACGCGCAGGTAGTAGTACAAACCAATCGCAGAACCGACCACCACGGCGGCAACCAGCCACCACAGGTTAGCCTGCACACCGACGGCCAGTACATAGAACTTACCGATAAAGCCCAGCGTCATCGGGATACCTGCCAGAGACAGCATCATCACCGTCATCACTGCCGCGAGGATCGGACGATGCCAGAACAGACCACGGTAGGAGAACAGAGAGTCCGCATCCGGGCCGCGGTACGGGCTGGACATCAGGCTGACCACACCGAACGCGCCGAGGCTGCTGAACAGGTAACCGGCCAGGTAAACGCCAACTGCTTCCATCGACATCTCGCCGCTCTGCAGAGCAATAAGCGCCACCAGCAGGTAGCCGAGGTGAGAGATAGAAGAGTAACCGAGCAGACGTTTAATATTGGTCTGGCTCAGCGCCATCAGGTTACCGAAGATGATGGAAGCAAAGGCAATCACGCCCAGTACGATACGTACCGCTTCACTATCTCCTACCGGTGCGTACAGGAACAGACGCATCACCACGCCGAAGATAGCGATTTTGCTCGCCGTCGCCAGGAAGGTGGAAACCGGAGCAGGAGCGCCCTGGTATACGTCTGGCGTCCACAGGTGGAACGGAACCAGCGAGAGTTTAAAGCCGAGGCCAACAATCATCAGACCGAAGCCCGCCAGCAGCAGCGGTTCGTGCAGCATGCCGTCGCCGAGGCTCTTACCGAGTGCAACAAACGACAGATTACCAGACTGCGCGTACACCAGCGCCATACCGAACAGCAGGAAGGAAGACGCTGCGGCAGACAGGATGGTGTATTTGATACTGGCTTCCAGCGAACGTTTCTGACGGAACGCATAGCCAACCAGACCAAACAGCGGCAGAGAGATCAGCTCAATACCAAGGAACAGCGCCGCCAGATGGTTAGCGTTAGCCAGCAGAATACCGCCGAGCGCGGCAATCAGCACCAACAGGTAGAACTCTTCCCGGTTGTCATCGTAGCCTTCCAGCCACGGGTAAGCGAAGGTACAGGTGGCAAGACTCGCCAGCAGCACCAGCCCGGTGTAGAGCATGGCGAAACCGTCAACCCGCATCAGCGGGGTGACGTCCATGGCGCCCGCCTGGCCAACAAACCAGAGCGAAACCAGCGCGGCGTTAAGCCCAATGACCGACAGCGTGGCATTGAGGAAGTGATTGCGTCGCCACGCAATGGAGAGCATCACAACCACCACCGTCAAGCCGACGATCAGCAGCGGTAGCAGCGCAATCAGGTGTTGTGGAGTTATTGTCATGGCGATTTACGGCCTTGTAGTAGTAACGGAATTAACAAACCACTGCTGGATGTTGCTCATCGCAGAATGCGAGGTATCCAGAATCGGCTGCGGATAGAAGCCAAGCAGTACCAGAAGCACGACCAGCAACAGGATGATAAACAGCTCACGCAGCGACATCCCTGGCAGTTCAACACTGGCAATCTGGCTCTTCGCTTTACCGAAGTAAGCGCGATGCAGCATCGCCAGCGAGTAAACAGAGGCAAACACCAGACCAAAGGTCGAGATCACGGTAATGACCGGAACCACCTGGTAGCTGCCGAACAGAATCATAAATTCGCCAACGAAGTTACCTGTACCCGGCATACCCAGCGTACACACTGCGAAGAACATCGACAGCGCAGGCAACCATTTCATTTTGCCCCACAGGCCGCCCATCATACGCATATCACGCGTGTGCAGACGTTCGTACAGCTGACCACACAGAATGAACAGACCGGCTGCGGACAGACCGTGCGCAATCATCTGGATAACAGCACCCTGGTACGCCAGCTGGCTGCCGGTGTAGATAGCAATCAGTACGAAGCCCATGTGCGATACGGAGGTGTAAGCGATCAGACGTTTGATATCGTACTGATTAAAGGCCATCCACGCGCCGTAGAAGATACCGATAACGCCCAGCCACATTGCGATAGGTGCAAACTCCGCCGACGCGTTCGGGAACAGCGGCAGAGAGAAGCGCAGCAGACCATAAGCCGCGGTTTTCAGCAAGATCCCCGCCAGGTCAACGGAACCTGCGGTCGGCGCCTGGGAGTGCGCATCCGGCAACCAGCCGTGCAGCGGAACTACCGGCATTTTCACCGCGAAGGCGATGAAGAAGCCCAGCATCAGCAGATATTCCACACCGTGGGACATCGGGGTATTCAGCAGCTCTTCATAGTTGAAGGTCCACACACCGGTCGCTTTATAGTGCACAAACACCAGCGCCAGGATGGCAATCAACATCACCAGACCACTCGCCTGGGTATAAATGAAGAACTTGGTCGCCGCCGTGATACGCGTTTTACCGTCAGAGGCTTTATGGCCCCACAACGCGATCAGGAAGTACATCGGCACCAGCATCATTTCCCAGAAGAAGAAGAACAGGAACATGTCGATGGCAAGGAACACGCCGATCACGCCGCCTAAGATCCACATCAGGTTCAGATGGAAGAAGCCCTGGTATTTTTCGATTTCATTCCAGGAGCAAAGTACCGCCAGAACACCGAGCAGACCGGTCAGCACTACCATCAGCAGCGACAGACCGTCGATAGCCAGATGAATAGAGATGCCAAAACGTGGGATCCACGGCAGGACAAATTCAGACTGCCACTGCGGAATGCCAGCGGATTGCGTCAGTGAATAGCCGCCCTGCAACCACAGTTGCAGGCCAAGCGCCAGCGTCAATCCCATGGTAATCAGCGCGATCCAGCGCGGCACCTTCACGCCAAAGCGTTCGGTCTGCCAGCACAGGAAGCCACCGATAAAGGGAATTAATATCAACCAGGGTAATAACATAGCTAAGTATGTCCCTTATATTTACTCCTGCTCAGGCTATCTCACTCGTCAGCCCAAATCCCGGCAGTGCTCGCAATCTTCACGTACTTCAGTACGCTCCGGTTGCTCTGCGCTGGCGGTCTCCGGTCTGACTTCGCCGATGACGCCTGTACATCAGGAACAGATTTTCAACGAATTCTAAAAATTATTTTTGGGTTTGTAGGCCGGATAAGCGCAGCGCCATCCGGCAATCGTTCATCCAGCCAACAAACTCAACGCAGTACCATCAACAGTGCCAGCACAACGACGGCGCCGATGCTCATTGATGCAACATACCAGCGCAGATAACCGTTCTCGCTCAACAGCAGGCCTTTACCTGCAAAGCGGGAAAGGATCGCCGGAATGTTCATCATTGAGTTGAGCGGATCGCGTTTCAGCAACCAGGCAACACCCAGGAACGGCTTAACGAACACTTTGTCGTACAGCCAGTCGAAGCCCCAGGCGTTATACCACCAGGTACCCAGCAGGCGGCCCGGCGCACTGTTCGCAATCGACGTCACCAGTGTGCGTTTACCCAGCCACAGCCATGCTGCGATCAGGATGCCCGCAATCGCTACGATACCGGAGGTAATTTCCAGCGTCATGACGCGACCATGCTCAAGCTCGGTCGTCGCAGGCAGTACACCCTGCAGTGGCGGCACAATCAGCGCGCCAACGAAGGTGGACAGGATCATCAGCACAATCAGCGGCAGATGATGGGTAATCCCCTTCCCTGCGTGGGCGTGAATTTGTTCTTTACCGTGGAACACGATGAAAATCATACGGAAGGTGTACAGAGAGGTCATGAATGCACCGACCAGACCTGCAACCATAAGATTAATATGACCATTCGCCATTGCACCGGCCAGAATCTCATCCTTACTGAAGAAGCCAGCGGTAATCAGCGGCAGAGCCGACAGCGCCGCGCCACCGATCAGGAAGCAGAGATACACCAGCGGAATTGACTTACGCAGCCCGCCCATCTTGAAGATGTTCTGTTCGTGGTGGCAAGCCAGGATAACCGAGCCGGATGCCAGGAACAGCAGCGCTTTAAAGAAGGCGTGCGTCATCAGGTGGAAAATCGCCGCATCCCACGCCTGTACGCCGAGAGCCAGGAACATATAACCAATCTGGCTCATGGTGGAGTACGCAAGAACGCGTTTGATGTCGGTCTGTACCAGCGCAGCAAAACCCGCCAGCACCAGCGTGATCGCACCGATAATCCCCACCAGGTGCAGGATTTCAGGCGTCATCAGGAACAGGCCGTGCGTACGTGCTATCAGGTAGACACCAGCGGTAACCATCGTCGCGGCGTGGATCAACGCGGAGACAGGCGTCGGGCCGGCCATCGCATCAGCAAGCCAGGTCTGCAACGGCAGCTGTGCAGATTTACCGACCGCACCGCCCAGCAGCATCAAGGTTGCCCACATCAGCATGTTGTTACCGTCTGCAAAGTGCGCAGGCGCCAGTTCCACCATTTCGCGGAAGTTCAGCGTGCCCAGCTCGTTGTAGAGGATGAACAGCGCGAACGCCAGGAATACGTCACCAACGCGGGTTACCACGAAGGCTTTCATTGCCGCAGCGCCATTCTTCGGATCGGTGTAGTAGAAACCAATCAGCAGATAGGAGCACAGGCCCACGCCTTCCCAGCCGAGGTACATCAGCAGCAGGTTATCCGCCAGCACCAGAACCACCATGCTGGCGATAAACAGGTTGGTGTAGGCGAAGAAACGAGAATAGCCCTCTTCTCCGCGCATATACCAGGAGGCGAACATGTGGATCAGGAAACCAACGCCGGTCACCACGGAGAGCATGGTCAGCGACAGGCCGTCCAGCACCAGGTTAAAACCGATGTTGAAGTCGCCGACTGACATCCACGTCCACAGCGGCTGGCTGTAAGCCTGCTGGCCATTGGCAAAGAAATCAACGCCAACAAACGCAGTAACCAGCGCAGCCAGACCGATCGACCCGACACCCACGGTAGCGGACAGATTTTCTGACCAACGACCACGAGAAAACGCCAGTAATACAAAGCCAATAAATGGCAGAATAATGGTTAAGGCAAGCATGTTCATCCACGCATCTCACTTACTGAATCGATGTTCAGGTTCTGGCGACGGCGATGAAGTTGCAGCAACAGCGCAAGCCCAATGCTCGCTTCGGCAGCCGCAAGGCTGATGGCGAGAATATACATCACCTGACCATCGGTCTGGCCCCAGTAGCTTCCGGCGACCACAAAGGCCAACGCGGAGGCGTTAATCATGATTTCCAGCCCGATCAGCATAAACAGCAGATTGCGGCGGATAACCAGACCGGTTAAGCCCAGCACGAATAAGATCGCAGCGAGGATCAGTCCATGTTGTAAGGGGATCATGCGTGCTCCTCCGTTTTTCTTTTCGCGCGGTCGTCGGTGCGATTGCTCAGCACTTCACCAGAACGCTCTTCGCGCCCCACGTGGAAGGCCACAACCAGACCCGCCAGCAGCAGCATCGAAGCCAGTTCAACCGCCAGTACATACGGTCCGAACAGGGAAATACCGACTGCTTTCGCGCTAATTGGCGTGCCGTCGATGCCCTGATCGTTAACGCCCAGAATGGCGTAAACAATAACCACCAGCATAATGGCTGACAGAATCGCCGGACCAATCCACACCTGCGGTTTCAGCCACTGACGTTCCTGTTCAATTTCAGAACCACCAAGGTTGAGCATCATCACCACGAACACGAACAGCACCATGATGGCGCCCGCGTAGACGATAATTTCCAGCGCACCGGCGAAGTAAGCGCCTAACGAGAAGAACACCCCAGAAATCGCCAGCAGCGAAATAATCAGGTACAGCAACGCGTGTACCGGATTGGTGTGGGTGATCACCCGCAAGGTTGCGAGAATGGCTATCAGGCCACAGATATAAAAAGCGAACTCCATTGCCCCTCTCCTTACGGTAACAGGCTCTTGACGTCGATAGGCTTAGCTTCGTTCTCTGCTTCGCCCTTATCTTTGCCGTCGATTGCCATACCTGCCATCCGGTAGAAGTTATATTCCGGGTATTTGCCCGGACCGGAGATCAGCAGATCCTCTTTCTCGTAAACCAGGTCCTGGCGCTTGTACTCACCCAGCTCGAAATCTGGAGTCAGCTGAATAGCCGTAGTCGGACAGGCTTCTTCGCACAGGCCGCAGAAAATGCAGCGTGAGAAGTTAATGCGGAAAAACTCCGGATACCAGCGGCCGTCTTTGGTCTCTGCTTTTTGCAGAGAAATACAGCCTACCGGACACGCTACCGCACACAGGTTACAGGCAACGCAGCGCTCTTCACCGTCTGGATCACGAGTCAGAACGATACGACCACGAAAACGGGGCGGTAGATAGACCGGCTCTTCCGGATACATCTGCGTTTCGCGTTTCGCGAACGCATGCAGGCCGATCATCCAGATACTGCGTACCTGGGTGCCGAAACCTACGAACAATTCTTTTAAGGTCATGGTCTTTGTGTCCCTTATTGCGCCTGCCAGAGAATGACAGCCGCCGTTACCAGCAAGTTGACGAGCGTCAGCGGCAGACAGACTTTCCAGCCGAAGGACATTACCTGGTCATAACGAGGACGCGGTAACGACGCACGAATCAAAATGAACATCATCATGAAGAACGCGGTTTTCAGCGCGAACCAGACGAATGGCGGTAAGAACGGGCCATGCCAGCCACCGAAGAACAGGGTAACCATCAGTGCAGAAATGGTGACGATGCCGATGTATTCACCCACGAAGAACAGACCGAATTTCATACCGGAATATTCAATGTGGTAACCGTCGGCCAGTTCCTGCTCGGCTTCTGGCTGGTCAAACGGGTGACGGTGGCACACCGCCACGCCCGCGATGGCAAAGGTGACAAAACCAAAGAACTGCGGAATAACGTTCCAGATATCAGCCTGGTTGTTGACGATGTCGGTCATGTTAAATGAACCGGCCTGCGCCACCACGCCCATCAGGGAAAGCCCGAGGAACACTTCGTAGCTCAGCGTCTGCGCAGACGCACGCATCGCACCGAGCAGGGAGTATTTGTTGTTACTGGACCAGCCGGCGAACAGCACCGCGTATACCGCGAGGCCCGCCATCATCAGGAAGAACAGGATCCCGATGTTCAGGTCAGCAACTACCCAGTTCGGACTCACCGGCACGATGGCGAAAGCCAACAGCAGCGAGGTAAAGGCGATCATCGGTGCCAGGGTAAAGATGACGCGATCCGAGAATTTCGGGATCCAGTCTTCTTTAAAGAACATCTTGATCATGTCCGCAACTAGCTGGAGCGAACCGCCCCAGCCAACACGGTTCGGTCCGTAACGGTTCTGGAACAGACCCAGCAGACGACGTTCGCCAAAGCTCATGAATGCCCCGCAGGTGACCACCACCAGCAGGATCACGACCGCTTTGAGAATGCTCAGCAGGATCTCAATCAGATCGGGTGTAATCCAACTCATTGTTGTGCCTCCTGCAGATCCTCAAGACGCGCACCTGCCAGAACCGGCGCGATGCCAGGCATACCCATCGGCAAACCAACCTGCCCTGCCGTTAATCCTTCAGCGATTTCAACCGGCAGCGTAACCGTGTTGCCATCGTAGCTGAAAGAAACGCGCGTACCGGCATTAACACCCAACTTCGCGGCATCAGCCGGGTTGAGTTTGATGTACGGCTGCGGCATACGGGTCTGGAAGACCGGCGCACGCTGGGACATTTCGTCGCTGCCGAACAGATGGTAGTACGGCGCGATACGCCACTGACCATCCTGAGCCTGGAAGCTCGCCGGAACGGTAGTGAAGTAATCCATACCATCTGCAGAAGCTTCGATCAGACGCACGCCCGGATCGCCATGACGCAGTTTACCGCCCACTTCATCCTGGAACTTGTTCCACGCCTGTGGGGAGTTCCAGCCCGGAGCCCAGGCAAACGGAATTTGTGAACGCGGCGCAGACGGTTGGTTGTTCCCTTCCATAGAGAAGGCGAACATTGTGTCTTTGTCCTGCGGCTGGCGCGGTTCGTGTACGCTGATATTGGCGCGCATTGCGGTACGACCGCTGTAGCGGTGCGGTTCACGAGCCAATTTCTGTCCACGGATACGGAAGCTTGCGTCCGGCGCGGCATCTTTGATACCCGCCAGTTGCGGCAGCTTCTCAACGACCGCGTCAATAACGTGGTCGAGCTGCGTCCAGTCCACTTCGCGGCTCTGCACGGTGCTGTGCAGCGAGTGCAGCCAGCGCCAGCTTTCCAGCATCACGGTGTTACTGTCGTAGTAGGACGGGTCGTAGACCTGGAAGAAACGCTGAGCGCGGCCTTCGTTGTTAATCACCGTACCATCGCTTTCGGCGAAGCTTGCGGCGGAAAGCACCAGATGGGCGTTTTCCATAATTGCCGTACGCTGATGGTCAATGACCAGTACCAGCGGTGCTTTCGCCAGCGCAGCGTTCACACGCGTTGCTGAAGCATGGCGATGCAGGTCATTCTCCAGCACCACAACGGCGTCAGCACGACCTGTTTCCAGCTCGGTCAGCGCATCGTCAAGGGAACCACCGCCAATCATACCCAGGCCCATGCTGTTAACAGAGCGAGCAATCATGGTGATGCCGACGTCTGCGCCACGGCCTTTCAGCGCCTTCGCCACGTTGGCAGCCGCCTGAATCACTTCGGCGCTACCGGCGTTGGTGCCGGAAATAATTAGTGGTTTCTTCGCCCCGGCCAGTGCCTGAACGATAACGTCAATTTTGTTTTGCAGGTCACGGTCGATACCGTCAACCGCCGGAGCGTTGTTATCCAGCGCATGAGCGATAGCGAAACCTAAACGCGCCTGATCTTCAACCGGTGCACGATAGGTCCATGCGGCGATGTCATCCAGACGGGTGTTATCGACGTTGGTAACGAACAACGGGTGCTTAGCACGCTGGCCGATGTTAAGGATTGCTGCGATCTGCCAGTCAGCCACTTTCTGTGCCGCCGCCATTTCACGCGCTTTACCTTTCACCGCCTGACGCACTGCCAGCGCAACGCGTGCGCCGGTCTGGGTGACATCTTCGCCCAGCACCAGAACCGCATCATAAGATTCGATTTCGCGCAGTGCCGGAGTATGAATCCCGCCGTCACGCAGCACGCTCAGTGCCAGTTGCAGACGTTCCTGCTCGCCCTGGGCGATACCGGTATAGAAGTTATCCGCACCCACCAGTTCACGCAGCGCGAAGTTACTTTCAACGCTGGCGCGTGGGGAGCCGATACCAATTACTTTCTTCGACTGACGCAGAATATCTGCCGCGCCCTGCATCGCCTGCTCGGCGTTCAGCGTGATCAGGTCATCGCCACGACGCTGTACCGGCTGACGCGGACGGTCTTTCAGGTTCACGTAACCATAGCCAAAACGACCACGGTCGCAGAGGAAGTAGTGGTTAACGGTACCGTTATAACGGTTTTCGATACGACGCAGTTCACCGTAGCGTTCGCCCGGGCTGGTGTTACAGCCGATGGAACACTGCTGGCAGATGCTCGGCGCAAACTGCATGTCCCATTTACGGTTATAACGCTCGGAGTGCGTTTTATCAGTGAAGACGCCGGTCGGGCAAATTTCTACCAGGTTACCAGAGAACTCGCTTTCGAGCGTACCGTCTTCCGGGCGACCGAAGTAGACGTTGTCATGTGCGCCATAGACGCCCAGATCCGCGCCATCGGCGTAATCTTTGTAGTAACGTACGCAGCGATAGCAGGCGATGCAGCGGTTCATTTCGTGAGAGATGAACGGCCCCAGGTCCTGGTTACGGTGAGTACGCTTCGTGAAGCGGTAGCGACGGAAGCTGTGACCGGTCATGACGGTCATATCCTGCAGGTGGCAGTTGCCGCCCTCTTCACAGACCGGACAGTCGTGCGGGTGGTTAGTCATCAACCACTCCACGACGCTTTCGCGGAACTGTTTCGCTTCTTCGTCATCAATAGAAATAAAGGTGCCTTCGGTGGCCGGTGTCATACAAGACATCACCAGGCGACCACGCGTGTCTTCCGCGTTTTGATATTGCTTCACCGCACACTGGCGGCAAGCACCGACGCTTCCCAGCGCCGGGTGCCAGCAAAAGTACGGAATATCAAGGCCGAGAGACAGACAAGCTTCCAGCAGGTTGTCCGCTCCGTTGACCTCATATTCTTTGCCGTCTACATGAATCGTAGCCATAGTCAGCATGCTTCCAGTTGGCTCGGTCGTAACCGAGCGTTAATCGAATTTCTTATCGCGACACAGGGCTAACCCTGTAATCACCAGCGCTCTTTCAACAGGTTCGGCTGAATACCACCAATCTGATGGGTATTGCTGAAGGACTGCTTGATGCCAGCTTCGAATTCTTCGCGGAAATATTTAATGGCGCTCTGCAGCGGTTCCACTGCGCCCGGTGCGTGTGCACAGAAGGTTTTACCCGGGCCGAGGAAACGACACAGTTGCTCAAGTGTCTCGATATCCCCTGGCTGGCCTTCGCCACGCTCCAGCGCGCGCAGAATTTTCACACTCCACGGCAGACCGTCACGGCACGGCGTACACCAGCCGCAGGACTCGCGGGCAAAGAACTCTTCGAGGTTACGCACCAGAGGAACCATGCCAATCTCGTGATCGACAGCCATGGCCAGCGCGGTGCCCAGACGGCTACCTGCTTTACCAATGCTTTCGAATTCCATCGGCAGATCGAGGTGTGCTTCGGTCAGGAAGTCAGTCCCTGCGCCGCCTGGCTGCCAGGCTTTGAACTTCAGTCCATCGCGCATGCCACCCGCGTAATCTTCGAGGATCTCACGCGCGGTAGTACCGAAAGGCAGTTCCCACAGGCCAGGATTCTTTACGCGACCAGAGAAGCCCATCAGCTTGGTGCCCGCGTCTTTGCTCTTCGAAATGTTCTGGTACCACTCCACGCCGTTCGCGAGGATAGCCGGTACGTTACACAGGGTTTCGACGTTGTTTACGCAGGTCGGTTTGCCCCATGCGCCAGAGCTTGCCGGGAACGGCGGCTTGGAACGTGGGTTAGCACGGCGACCTTCGAGGGAGTTGATCAGCGCGGTTTCTTCACCGCAGATGTAACGCCCTGCCCCAGTGTGGACAAACAGTTCGAAGTCGAAACCGGTGCCCATGATGTTTTTGCCAAGCAGACCGGCTTCGGTCGCTTCGGCGATCGCGCGACGCAGATGCACGGCTGCTTCGATATATTCACCGCGCAGGAAGATGTAACCACGGTACGCTTTCAGCGCAAACGCGGAAATCAGCATGCCTTCCACCAGCAGGTGCGGCAGCTGTTCCATCAGCAGACGGTCTTTATAGGTGCCCGGCTCCATTTCATCGGCGTTACACAGCAGGTAACGGATGTTCATGGATTCGTCTTTCGGCATCAGGCTCCACTTCAGACCGGTGGAAAAGCCCGCGCCGCCGCGCCCTTTCAGGCCAGCGTCTTTTACCTGATTAACGATTTCGTCCGGTGACAGCCCGGTCAGGGCCTTACGCGCACCTTCGTAGCCGTTCTTGCTACGGTATTCGTCCAGCCAGACCGGCTGTTTGTCATCACGCAGACGCCAGGTCAGCGGATGGGTTTCGGGAGTACGGATAATGTCTTTCATTTATACCGCTCCAGTAGTTCGGGAATGCCTTCCGGGGTCAGGTGAGCATGAGTATCTTCATCGATCATCATGTTTGGCCCTTTATCGCAGTTCCCCAGGCAACAGGTCGGCAGCAGCGTAAAGCGACCATCAAAGGTCGTCTGCCCCGGCTTGATGTTGAGTTTTTTCTCAAGCGCGGCCTGGATCCCCTGGTAGCCGTTGATATGGCACACCACGCTGTCGCAATAGCGGATCACGTGGCGACCTACCGGCTGGCGGAAGATCTGGCTATAAAACGTAGCAACACCTTCTACGTCGCTTGCCGGAATACCCAGCACATCAGCGATCGCATAGATCGCCCCATCCGGCACCCAGCCACGCTGTTTCTGAACGATTTTCAGCGCTTCAATGGACGCCGCACGCGGGTCTTCGTAGTGGTGCTTCTCGTGCTCAATCGCTTCACGCTCAGCCGCACTCAGCTCAAAAGCCTCGGTTTGTGGTTGTTGATTCTCGTGCATAATTAGCGGTCCACATCTGACATAACAAAATCGATACTACCCAGATGGACGATTAAGTCGGACACCAGGCTGCCACGTACCGCTACCGGGATCTGCTGCAGGTGCGCATAGCTCGGGGTACGGATACGGGTACGGTAACTCATGGTGCTGCCATCGCTGGTCAGGTAGTAACTGTTGATACCCTTGGTCGCTTCCACCATCTGGAAGGACTCGTTTGCCGGCATAACCGGGCCCCACGAAACCTGCAGGAAGTGGGTGATAAGGGTTTCGATATGTTGCAGCGTGCGCTCTTTCGGCGGCGGCGTCGTCAGCGGGTGATCCGCTTTGAACGGGCCTTCCGGCATGTTATTGAGGCACTGCTCAAGGATGCGCAGACTCTGGCGCAGCTCTTCAACTTTCAGCATCACGCGGGTATAGCAGTCAGAAACGCCGCCGCCAACCGGGACTTCAAAGTCAAAGTTTTCGTAGCCAGAGTACGGACGCGCTTTACGCACGTCGAAATCAATACCGGTCGCGCGCAGCGCAGCACCGGTACAACCCCAGTCCAGCGCTTCTTTCTTACCGTAAGCGGCAACGCCCTGCGAACGGCCTTTCAGGATGGTGTTACGCAGTGCGGCTTTCTCGTAAGAATCCAGACGTTTTGGCATCCAGTCGAGGAAGTCACGCAGCAGCTTGTCCCAACCGCGCGGCAGATCGTGTGCCACACCGCCGATACGGAACCAGGCCGGGTGCATACGGAAACCGGTGATCGCTTCCACCACGTCATAGATTTTCTGACGGTCGGTAAAGGCGAAGAATACCGGGGTCATCGCGCCGACGTCCTGAATGAACGTGGAGATGTACAGCAGGTGGCTGTTGATACGGAACAGTTCGGACAACATCACGCGAATCACGTTGACGCGATCCGGCGTGGTGATACCAGCCAGCTTCTCAACGGCCAGTACGTAAGGCATTTCGTTTACGCAGCCGCCGAGGTACTCAATACGGTCGGTGTACGGAATGTAGCTGTGCCAGGACTGACGTTCACCCATCTTTTCAGCGCCACGGTGGTGGTAGCCGATGTCAGGTACGCAGTCGACGATTTCTTCGCCATCAAGCTGCAGCACAATACGGAAAGCACCGTGAGAAGACGGGTGGTTAGGACCGAGGTTGAGGAACATGAAGTCCTCGTTTTCGGTGCTACGCTTCATACCCCAATCTTCTGGTTTGAAGGTCAGCGCTTCCATTTCCAGATCCTGTTTGGCTTTAGTCAGCTCAAACGGATCGAATTCGGTCGCACGCGCCGGGTAGTCTTTACGCAGCGGATGACCTTCCCAGGTATGCGGCATCAGCAGACGCGTCAGGTGCGGGTGACCTTCGATATCGATGCCAAACATTTCCCAGGTTTCACGCTCATACCAGTTGGCGTTCGGGAACAGTTTGGTGAAAGTCGGTACGCGCAGATCGTTTTCAGACAAAGCCACCTTGAGCATGATATCGCGATTGCGTTCAATGGAGATCAGGTGATAGAAAACGGAAAAATCCGCGGCAGGTAACCCTTCGCGGTGCGTACGCAGACGTTCGTCCATGCCGTGTAAGTCAAACAGCATGACGTAAGGTTTCGGCAGTCTCTTTAAGAAATCGCCAACTTCCAGTAATTGTTCACGCTTGACCCAAACAACGGGTACCCCGGTGCGAGTCGCCTGAACGGTAAAGGCATCCGGCCCAAAACGGTTGCGCAGTTCGCCAATGACCGGGTCATCAAGGTGATCCCGTGTTTGCCATACGGCGTCTTGCGCGGTTAAGTCGGTCATATTGTTCACCATTGCAAATGGTCCGTGGTGGTCGGCAGTGCTTCGCGCTATTTATGTAGTGATAAGCGAAGGAAGTGCTGCTGCCGACAGGCGCAAATTAAATCTCGTCTGGTGTACGAAGATTCGTTACAGCAATACGTTCGCCGCGTTTACGCTCGCGTTCTGACTGCATATTGGCGCGATAAACGCCCTGATCGCCAACCACCCAGGAGAGCGGACGGCGTTCTTTGCCAATGGAATCTTGCAGCAGCATCAGAGCCTGCATATACGCTTCTGGGCGCGGCGGACATCCCGGGATGTACACATCGACCGGAATAAATTTATCAACACCCTGCACCACAGAATAGATGTCGTACATACCGCCGGAGTTGGCGCATGCGCCCATGGAAATAACCCATTTCGGTTCCAGCATCTGATCGTAGAGGCGCTGAATAACTGGCGCCATTTTGGTAAAGCAGGTTCCGGCTACGACCATCAGGTCAGCCTGACGCGGCGATGCACGCAGTACTTCCGCACCAAAACGGGCCACATCGTGCACGGCGGTAAACGAGGTCACCATCTCAACGTAGCAGCAGGAAAGGCCAAAGTTATATGGCCAAATTGAGTTTTTACGGCCCCAGTTAACCATGTCATGCAGTTTGCCCATGAACACGTTTTTGTTAACTTCTTGTTCCAGGGGGTCGGTTACGATCTCCTGTTTTTGCAGGGGGTAACGGTCGTTCTCACCGTTAGGATCTATGCGGGTGAGCGTATAATCCATCTTAATGCCTCGCGGTTAGCGTTGACGATTAGCGATACTGTTCGTTTCCGGGTTCATACGCTCGCGGCGTGAACGCGCGGGCGTCCAGTCCAGCGCGCCAATACGCACCAGATAAACCAGACCTGCCAGTAACACAAAAATAAAAATTGCAGCTTCCACAAAGCCAATCCAACCGCTTTCACGGATAGAAGTTGACCATGCGAACAGATACAGCGCTTCAACGTCGAAGATAACGAAGAACATGGCTACCAGATAAAACTTGGCAGACAGGCGCAGGCGGGCGGTGCCGACCGAGTCGATACCTGATTCAAACGGCACGTTTTTAGATCTCGCGCGTGCGCGACCCCCTAAAAACCAGCCGCCGACGAGCATCAGGCAGCACAGGCCAATGGCAACGATAAGAAAGATAGCGAATGCCCAGTGATGAGCGATGATTTCAGTGGATGTTGACATACTCATTGCTTACTCATCAAAAGTAGCGCCAAATTCTCTGCTCTTTTCGGCAGATGAACGCCACATCGATTCATGGGGAGGAATAAAAAAAACCTTACAATCACTGTGAAAAATCATTTTATACAGCTAATTGATGGGGTTTTTTACTCCTTTCTATAACCTTTTGTCAACTTTAACAAAAGTTTCCTCACATTATTTTACACTGTTCCAACTTCATTAACATAAAGTGCTCTTTAGACCCATTTCGATTGCATCATCGGTCATTTTTAATATTGTTGAATCGTGTCCGTAGTGAAGTAAAAAAGATAATACACGTCTATTTTGACAGGAATTCACCCAGATGCCTCCCCCTAAATGGGAGTATTTTCTTGATCTGTGACACGCTTTTGTTAATTCACCATAAAAAACAGCAACAATTTCTCTAGTTTTTTAACATGGAAACATTTAGCAACTCAGCTGATTATTTTTCATCCTATTGTCAGTCTGTTTTTTTACCTGCTGATTTTGTTAAGTTTTAGTATATGAATGAACAGAAAGCAGTAATATTTGCATAAAAAAAGAGCCGCTGGATGTTTTTTCATCATCAGTGGCTCTTTTTTACACTTACATTTTAAAACGTTTTTTTGTGACGCTTTACTCAAAGTCGCCTTCAACAATCAGCGAGTCATCTCCCCCTTCAGGGGTAAACTGATTGTATTGCCAAGGATTTTGATATGTCTGCATCGACTTAAAGATAACCTGAGCTATTTCATTTTGCGTGGCCGGATCGCTGCACAGCAGATACTCGGTATCAGGCAGAGGTGGCAATCCGTCCGCCGCACCCAGTACGCGTAAATCCGGGCTCATCATTTCGACAGGTCGGGCAGTAACGCCCAGCCCTGCTTTTACCGCCGCGCGGACCGCAGGCAATGTTGAAGCGACATAAGCCAAACGCCACGGGATCTGTGCGGCATTCAACGTCGCCAGCACGATATCGCGAAACGGGCTGGGATCGTCCAGCAGAACTAACGGCACCGGTTCCCCTTTTTGCAGGATATATTCGGCTGCGCAATACCAGTGCGTCGGTGAAGTTCGCAAATTCAGGCACTCAAAATCGCCAGGTCGGTTAGTGGTGACCACTAAATCCACTTCTTGCGACTTAAGCATCTCCACCATGTAGGCGTTGCGTTTCACTCTGACATCCAGTGCAAGTTTCGGATAAACCGAACTTATACGGTTAAGCAGAAAAGGGAGTATGGTATCGGCGGATTCATCAGAAGCACCGATAGTTAACACCCCCTGAAGATTGTTAAACATCAATGATGAGCATGCCTCATCATTAAATCGCAGTATTTTCCTGGCGTAACCCAACAGCTGGATACCATGCTCGGTCAGCAGTTTGTTGCGTCCATGGCGCGCGAACAACTCTTTCCCCACAAGTTGTTCAAGACGCTGCATTTGCTGACTTACCGCAGACTGAGTTCGACATACCGCAGCTGCCGCAGCCGCAAAGGTATTCAGGTCGGCAACAGCAACAAAGGTTCTCAGCAGATCGAGGTCGAGGTTAATTATCGGACGATTTGCATTTATCATAGTTTTTCACTTACTCGCGGGTCATACCGGGTTAATGCTGTGCATTCAGAATCAAACAACTCCATTTGTAATGTGCCTCCCTTCAGTTTCGCTTAGTGTAACCAAGTGAAAATAAGGATGTATTTGGTTTAACAAACGAAACAATTCTCTTTCTGAGCTATTTTAATACCCGTGATATTCATCGGAATATAGCAACGAGAAAGAGCCGTATTTTTAGCTGCTGGATGATTCTGACTAATGGGAAACATGTAAATTTTGTAAATTTATAAAATAGTTAACGAACAATAATTTACACATTAAAAACTAACTTTTCAGGATGTTAGGAACAACCAACAAACATTTGAATTATCGTAAAATTCGTACTACACACCATTTCATAGGAGTTATCTTAACCTAAAACCACTATATTTATAAGTGTTATCGCGAATAATTCCGGGCAAATTGGTGTTATGTCAGTGCAACGGTTTTCGTATTATTGGCCAACTCAATTTGATGTCGTTTAAATAATAAATAATAATTAATTAAGAATTCCTCAATTCATTAATTATGCTTAACAATGGATTCACACCGCATCACGCAGGGATCAGACCGATAACAGATTTCGCAGGCCAAACCTCAGTATTTTCGAATTACGCCATTCAGCTGAGATCTCAGCTACTTTGTCTTTACAGACCTAACTTTTTTTGACCAGACAAATCACCATACCCACGCTAACAAAGCAAAATATAAACCACAAAAAACTCAACAATCCAGATTATTACCCTACAAAAATCACATTATTTAGTTATTAACAGTGAATTATAATCCTCCTGCTTTCCAAAATCTTCTACTAAAGACCCTTCAAAACTCACCGTCGTGGGAGTACATTGTGCTGGGCTGACTTCCACGGCAGGGAGTGGCATTCACAGCTAAAAAGGTCAACGTTCATGTCCCCCATTGAAAAATCCAGCAAATTAGAAAACGTCTGTTATGACATTCGCGGCCCGGTTCTGAAGGAAGCAAAGCGCCTGGAAGAAGAAGGCAACAAAGTTCTGAAACTGAACATCGGCAACCCTGCGCCTTTCGGGTTTGAAGCGCCAGATGAAATTTTGGTGGATGTGATCCGCAATTTGCCAACTGCGCAAGGATATTGCGATTCCAAAGGCCTTTATTCAGCCCGCAAAGCAATCATGCAGCATTACCAGGCCCGTGGGATGCGCGACGTAACCGTGGAAGATATCTATATCGGTAACGGCGTATCTGAATTGATTGTGCAGGCCATGCAGGCATTGCTAAACAGTGGGGACGAAATGCTGGTTCCTGCACCTGATTATCCACTGTGGACGGCGGCGGTTTCGCTCTCTGGTGGTAATGCCGTGCACTACCTGTGTGACGAATCGTCAGACTGGTTCCCGGACCTGGATGATATCCGCGCCAAAATTACGCCGCGTACCCGTGGGATCGTCATCATCAACCCAAACAACCCTACTGGCGCGGTGTATTCTAAAGAGCTGCTGATGGAGATTGTTGAGATTGCCCGCCAAAACAATCTCATCATCTTTGCGGACGAGATTTACGACAAAATTCTTTACGATGACGCCGAGCACCACTCGATTGCGGCAATGGCCCCTGACCTGCTGACTATTACCTTTAACGGCCTGTCAAAAACCTATCGTGTTGCCGGTTTCCGCCAGGGCTGGATGGTACTGAACGGACCGAAGAAACATGCCAAAGGGTATATCGAAGGCCTTGAGATGCTGGCTTCTATGCGCCTGTGTGCCAACGTTCCGGCACAACATGCCATTCAGACCGCACTGGGTGGATATCAGAGCATCAGCGAATTCATCATGCCAGGCGGACGTCTGTATGAGCAACGTAACCGCGCCTGGGAACTGCTTAATGACATCCCCGGCGTCTCTTGCGTAAAACCGCGCGGTGCGCTGTATATGTTCCCGAAAATTGATGCTAAACGCTTTAATATTCATGACGACCAGAAGATGGTACTCGACTTCCTGTTGCAGGAAAAAGTACTGCTGGTCCAGGGGACGGCATTCAACTGGCCGTGGCCGGATCATTTCCGCATCGTCACGCTACCGCGTATTGACGATATCGAAATGTCGCTGAGTAAATTTGAGCGTTTCCTGTCAGGGTATCGCCAGCTGTAACCACGCAAAGTGCTGCCGGGTTTGCATCCGGTAGCACTCTCTGCGCAAAATACCGTTACTGAAGTCACTGAGTAAGGGTCGTTATGAAGCAGAGCCACTTTTTTGCCCACCTCTCCCGTCTGAAACTCATTAACCGCTGGCCGCTGATGCGCAACGTGCGCACCGAAAACGTGTCCGAACACAGTCTGCAGGTTGCCATGGTTGCCCATGCGCTGGCCGCAATTAAAAACCGTAAATTTGGTGGTCAGGTTAATGCTGAGCGTATTGCCTTGTTGGCGATGTATCACGATGCGTCAGAGGTGTTAACCGGCGATCTCCCTACCCCAGTGAAATATTTCAACTCGCAGATTGCTCAGGAATATAAAGCGATAGAGAAAATTGCCCAACAAAAACTGGTCGATATGGTTCCCGATGAGCTGCGCGATATTTTTGCGCCGCTCATTGATGAACATGCCTTAAGTGAAGAAGAGAGGTCGATTGTTAAACAGGCCGATGCCCTGTGCGCGTATCTGAAGTGCCTGGAAGAACTCTCCGCCGGTAACAACGAATTTCTGCTGGCGAAAACACGTCTGGAAAAAACGCTGGAGTCACGACGCAGCGAAGAGATGGACTACTTTATGGACGTGTTCGTCCCGAGTTTTCACCTCTCATTAGATGAAATCAGTCAGGATTCTCCATTGTAAGTTTGCGGCGACACTTCCTTTGTAGGCCGGATGAGGCGTTAGCCGCCATCCGGCACATAAAAATCAAAACGGAAACAGCATCGGGATCATCACCACGCACACCACCATCACAATGATGGTAAACGGCACGCCAATTTTTACGAAATCGCTAAAGCTGTAGTTACCCGGCCCGAGTACCAGTGTGTTTACCGGTGAAGACACTGGCGTCATAAAGGCTGCGGAAGCCGCCATCGCAATCACCATCGCAAAAGGATACGGCGAAACGCCCATCGACTTTGCTGCCGCCAGCGCAATCGGCGCCATCAGTACCGCCGTCGCAGTGTTAGAGATAAATAACCCAATGGTCGCGCACAGCACGAACAGGCAGCCCAGCATCATATACGGGCCGTACCCTCCACCAACGTCCATTAGCCCTTTAACCACCAGATCAACACCGCCCGTTTTCTGTAATGCCAGCGCAAAGGGCATCATTCCGACAATCAAAATAATACTTGGCCAGTGAATGGCTTTATAGGCGCTTTCGGCATCGATGCAGCGGAATTTTCCCATCAGCAAACAGGCGATAATCGCGGCAACCGTATTAGGGATTTCATCGGTAAGCATTAACGCGACCATCAGCACCAGACAGAAAATCGCATGCGGCGCCTGGCTGTGCGCCGGAGAAGCTTCACTGACTTCCACGGGCATATTCAGCACCACGAAATCGCGCCCTTTTTGCCCCAACAAAGTGATGAGTTTCCAGTTACCCACTACCAGAATGATATCGCCCATCAGCAGTGGTTCATCCACCACCGCTCCGGTCAGTGCCGTACCATCACGCTTCAGTCCGACGACATTCAGGCCATAACGCGTACGAAAAGCGATTTCCCGTACCGTTTTGCCGATCAATTCCGATTCAGGGATTAATGAAATCTCGGCCATACCCACGTCAAGCGCCTGCTCGGAGAAGTATTCACCGCGCAGCACCATCGGCTCCAACAGTTGCTCGCTGCAAAATTCACGCAGGTCGACGTCGGCCGCTGACATATCGATCAGCAATACGTCACGGGCACGGAACTCAGAAACCCCGTTAACATCGACAATCACGCGGCGAAAACGCCGCCAGCGTTCAACACCAATCACGTTTGCCCCGTAGCGCTCACGCAATTTCAGATCATCCAGACGTTGGCCAATCATGGGAGAACCCGGGCGAATCGCCAGGCGACGGGCACGCCCTGTCAGGCGATATTCTTTGATCAGATCGCGAAAGGTCCGGCGCTTCCAGCCGTCTCCCGGCTGCCCGGAGTCTTCACCTTTCAGCATAAAACGCATCACCAGCATATAAATTATGCCGAGTACCAACACCACCAGTCCCAGTGGGGTTACGCTAAAAAAGCTAAAACCGTTAAGTCCTTCACGTAACAATTCACTGTTGACGACCAGGTTCGGCGGCGTTGCCACCAGTGTCATCATGCCGCTTATCAATCCGGCAAAGCTCAACGGCATCATCAGCCGTGAGGGGGAGATTTGCATGCGCATAGAAACGCTTAAGACAACCGGAATAAAGATGGCGACCACACCGGTCGAACTCATGAAGGCACCGAGTCCGGCTACGGTTATCATCAGCAACACCAGCATTTTGACTTCACTGCTGCCGGCGACCTTCACCAGCCAGGCACCCATTACCGTCGCCACGCCGGTACGCACCAGGCCGTCGCCGATAATGAATAAAGCCGCTATCAAAATAACGTTAGGATCGCTGAACCCGGAAAAAGCCTCTGTGATGCTCAATGTTCCGCTCAGAACAAAGGCAATAATGACCAGCAAAGCGACCGCGTCCATACGCACTCTGCCAGTTGCAAACAAGACGACGGCAATCGCCAGCAATGAGAGAACCCATATCAATTCACCGTTCACAACATATCCTTGTTAAATGAGAGGGATGGACTGATTCTGCCATAAAAAAGCCCCAACAATCTGGGGCTAAATCATGATCAGGTATTTCTTATAACGACCACATTTCCGTTGGGTTGTTTGGTCACAGAAATATGTTCCAGACTGGTCAGCGAAAAATCAACTTCGTCCAGACGCGGCGTATCCGCTGGCGCGTTAACCGCGATGACATGACACCCAGCAGCCAGTCCTGAGAGCACCCCGGCGGGGGCATCTTCCACGACTGCACATTCCTGCGGTGCCAGGCCCAGAAGCTGAGCGCCTAACAGATACGCGTCTGGCTCTGGTTTCCCTCTTTTTACCCGCTCGGCGGTGACAAACACTTCAGGAGCAGGAAGCCCGGCAACACGATGACGCGCACGTGCGACCGGCATAGAGCCGGAGGTCACAATCGCCCATGGAATACCTGCTTTATTGAGATGGTTGAGTAAATCAACTGCCCCCGGCAGCGCGGTGATCCCGGCGGTTTCCGTCGCTTCGATCTGTTCCAGACGGGTAAATTCCGCGGCGATCTCTGCCTCAGACTTGCCCACCATAAAGCGTCGCAGGGAGGTAATGGCCTGCTTACCATGAATAAAGCCGAGTACCTCGGCGTGATCGAGGCCGAAGCGATCGGCCCAGTTGCACCACGCACGCTCTACTGCGGGTAAGGAATCGACCAGCGTTCCATCCAGATCAAACAGAAAACCTTTGCACTGCACGCTCGCCCCCTCAGGCATTAATGATTTGGTTAATTTCATTCGCGCTCAGGTGATACTGACGCGGGCAAGAGTGCCAAACATTCAGCATACGCTGATATTTTTCCCACATTGGGGTCTGGGCGTTGAAGCCATGCGTACCCGCATCAAAGTGAGTGTAACGACCTTCCACATTGACCATAAAACGAACGTACCCGAGGAAACGGGCTTCCGTTGCGGCGTCAAAACCGAGGAAGGTCACGCGACGCTCATCAATAGCCTGCGCATCCTTAAGATTAGTCCAGGACACATGTAATGCGTGATACATCTCCATAATATCGATAATTGTACGGCAGGTTTCTTCCGTCAGTTCACCAAACTCACGATCCAGCTCACGCATCTGCAAGCCGTAACCGCGTTCAATAATCGTCTGCAAACGACGATAACGCTCGGCGTTAGTTGGATCGAGCATAGTCATCATTTTGTACTGATTCGACAAAATCAGACGTTGAGCGTTGGTCATTTCCATTTGGGACTCCTGTATCACTACTACTGCGATGAAAAAAAAGAAGGCATCTTGTGCCTTCTTTTATATGCGTAATCAGGGGTCAATTACAAATCATCAAGGAAAGTTTTATCCAGTTGTTTGAAGGCGCGCTTAAGCGTGTCAGCCAGCGCCTGGTAATCCGGCTTTCCTTCTACCGGAGAGAGCGCCTGCCCAGCTTCTTGCAATTTACCCCGAACTTCGTAGAACCAATTGAGAATTGAAGGCGGCAGCGGCGTTACAGAACGTTTTCCCAGCCACCACATCCCCTGCATCGGCAGGCTAAGCGCAAACAGCGCAGTCGCCACGGCCGGGCCCAACTGCCCCCCTAACGCAATTTGCCAACATAAGGTGAAGACGGCGATAGGCGGCATAAAACGAATCGCGTAACGCGTCATGCGGATCACGCGGTTCTCAACAAACACGGGCGCAAGGCGCTTTTCCATTGGCCACGTCTTTGCATAGTGCTGCCCCCGGCGAAACAAGCTGAAAAAATTGACGGAGCGATTATCCGGTGTCGACATGGCGGTTACCTCAACTTCACATATAAAAATTAAAAAATTTGTGCAAAACAACAACTACAAGGGACATCGTTCAAAACATTTTGTCTTTGATACCCACATTCAGGTATCCTGTGCCGGCCTGTAAGGCCTGTAGTCCAAAATCATTGAGTCGTCAAATTGGCATACATTATGCCATTGCCTGAAAAATACGCAAAATGACATAGACTCAAAGGTATTTATTCCATCGTGCCCAAAAAGACTATGGCGCATGATGTTAATCATAAACGTCGGTGTCATCATGCGCTACGCTCTATGACTCCCTGACGTTTTTTTAGCCACGTATCATAAATAGGTACTTCCATGTCGAGTAAGTTAGTACTGGTTCTGAACTGCGGTAGCTCCTCACTGAAATTTGCCATCATCGATGCAGTAAACGGTGAAGAATACCTCTCTGGTTTAGCCGAATGTTTCCATCTCCCAGAAGCACGTATCAAGTGGAAAATGGACGGCGGTAAACAAGAAGCGGCTTTAGGTGCAGGCGCCGCTCACAGTGAAGCGCTGAACTTTATCGTTAACACTATTCTGGCACAAAAACCAGAATTGTCTGCGCAATTGACCGCTATTGGTCACCGTATCGTACACGGCGGCGAGAAGTACACCAGCTCCGTGGTTATCGATGATTCCGTTATTCAGGGCATCAAAGATTCTGCCTCTTTCGCACCACTGCATAACCCGGCTCACCTGATCGGTATCGCAGAAGCGCTGAAATCCTTCCCTAATCTGAAAGACAAAAACGTGGCTGTATTCGACACCGCGTTCCATCAGACTATGCCGGAAGAGTCTTACCTCTATGCTCTGCCGTACAGCCTGTACAAAGAACACGGCGTTCGTCGTTACGGCGCGCACGGTACCAGCCACTTCTTCGTCACTCAGGAAGCGGCAAAAGTGCTGAACAAACCGGTTGAAGAGCTGAACATCATCACTTGCCACCTGGGCAATGGCGGTTCTGTATCTGCTATCCGTAACGGTAAATGTGTTGATACCTCCATGGGTCTGACCCCGCTGGAAGGTCTGGTGATGGGTACGCGTTCCGGTGACATCGACCCGGCGATCATCTTCCACCTGCACGATACCCTGGGCATGAGCGTTGACCAGATCAACAAAATGCTGACCAAAGAGTCCGGCCTGCTGGGTCTGACCGAAGTCACCAGCGACTGCCGTTATGTTGAAGATAACTACGCTACTAAAGAAGACGCTAAACGTGCAATGGACGTTTACTGCCACCGTCTGGCGAAATACATCGGTTCTTACACTGCGCTGATGGATGGTCGTCTGGATGCAGTTGTCTTCACCGGTGGTATCGGTGAAAACGCAGCGATGGTTCGTGAACTGTCTCTGGGCAAACTGGGCGTTCTGGGCTTTGAAGTTGACCACGAACGTAACCTGGCCGCACGTTTCGGCAAATCTGGTTTCATCAACAAAGAAGGTACCCGTCCTGCGCTGGTTATCCCAACCAACGAAGAACTGGTTATCGCGCAAGACGCGAGCCGCCTGACTGCCTGATTTCACACCGCCAGCCTAGCTGGCGGTGCTGTTTTGTAACCCGTCTAAATTGGCGGTAACGAAAGAGGATAAACCGTGTCCCGTATTATTATGCTGATCCCTACCGGAACCAGCGTCGGCCTGACCAGCGTCAGCCTTGGCGTGATCCGCGCAATGGAACGCAAAGGCGTTCGTCTGAGCGTCTTTAAGCCGATCGCTCAACCGCGTGCCGGTGGCGATGCGCCAGACCAGACTACCAGCATCGTCCGTGCTAACTCTTCTCTGCCAGCCGCAGAGCCGCTGAAGATGAGCCACGTTGAATCTCTGCTGTCCAGCAATCAGAAAGATGTGCTGATGGAAGAGATCATCGCGAACTACCACGCGAACACCAAAGACGCTGAAGTTGTACTGGTTGAAGGCCTGGTCCCAACCCGTAAACATCAGTTCGCGCAGTCTCTGAACTACGAAATCGCGAAAACGCTGAACGCGGAAATCGTCTTCGTTATGTCTCAGGGTACCGACACCCCGGAACAGCTGAACGAGCGTATTGAACTGACTCGCAGCAGCTTCGGCGGCGCGAAAAACACCAACATCACCGGCGTAATCGTTAACAAACTGAACGCACCGGTTGATGAGCAGGGCCGTACTCGCCCGGATCTGTCCGAGATTTTCGACGACTCTTCCAAAGCGAAAGTGATCAAAGTTGATCCGGCTAAACTGCAAGAATCCAGTCCGCTGCCGGTTCTGGGCGCGGTGCCATGGAGCTTCGATCTGATCGCTACCCGTGCAATCGATATGGCGCGTCACCTGAACGCTACCATCGTTAACGAAGGCGATATCAACACCCGTCGCGTGAAGTCTGTGACGTTCTGCGCACGCAGCATTCCGCACATGCTGGAGCACTTCCGCGCAGGTTCTCTGCTGGTGACTTCTGCCGACCGTCCTGACGTGCTGGTTGCAGCATGTCTGGCTGCTATGAACGGCGTAGAAATCGGTGCTCTGCTGCTGACTGGCGGCTACGAAATGGACGCGCGCATCACTAAACTGTGCGAACGTGCATTTGAAACTGGCCTGCCGGTATTCATGGTAAACACCAACACCTGGCAGACCTCTCTGAGCCTGCAGAGCTTCAACCTGGAAGTTCCGGTTGACGATCACGAGCGCATTGAGAAAGTTCAGGAATACGTTGCTAACTACATCAATGCTGACTGGATTGAATCTCTGACCGCGACTTCTGAACGCAGCCGTCGTCTGTCTCCACCGGCGTTCCGTTATCAGTTGACCGAGCTGGCGCGCAAAGCGGGCAAACGTGTTGTTCTGCCGGAAGGCGACGAACCGCGTACCGTTAAAGCGGCTGCTATCTGTGCTGAACGTGGTATCGCAACCTGCGTACTGCTGGGTAACCCGGATGAGATCACCCGCGTTGCAGCCTCTCAGGGCGTTGAACTGGGCGCTGGTGTAGAAATCGTTGATCCAGATGTGGTTCGCGAAAGCTACGTTGCTCGCCTGGTCGAACTGCGTAAAAACAAAGGTATGACCGAAACCGTTGCCCGCGAACAGCTGGAAGACAACGTGGTTCTCGGTACCCTGATGCTGGAACAGGACGATGTTGACGGTCTGGTTTCTGGTGCAGTACACACCACCGCGAACACCATCCGTCCGCCGCTGCAGCTGATCAAAACTGCACCGGGTAGCTCTCTGGTGTCTTCCGTGTTCTTCATGCTGCTGCCGGATCAGGTTTACGTTTACGGCGACTGCGCGATCAACCCGGATCCGACCGCAGAGCAGCTGGCAGAAATCGCGATTCAGTCCGCTGATTCCGCAATTGCCTTCGGTATCGAACCGCGCGTAGCGATGCTCTCCTACTCCACCGGTACTTCTGGTGCAGGTAGTGACGTAGAGAAAGTTCGCGAAGCAACCCGTCTGGCACAGGAAAAACGTCCTGACCTGATGATCGACGGTCCGCTGCAGTACGACGCCGCTGTTATGGCTGACGTAGCGAAATCCAAAGCGCCGAACTCTCCGGTTGCAGGTCGCGCTACCGTGTTCATCTTCCCGGATCTGAACACCGGTAACACCACTTACAAAGCGGTACAGCGTTCTGCCGACCTGATCTCCATCGGGCCAATGCTGCAGGGTATGCGCAAGCCGGTGAACGACCTGTCTCGTGGCGCGCTGGTAGACGATATCGTCTACACCATCGCACTGACCGCGATCCAGTCTTCCCAGCAGCAGCAGTAATCTGCCGAGTGTGCCGGATCTCTTATCCGGCAACACATCTGCTTATCAAACCGGAAATAGCTGATATTTCCGGTTTTTTTATGTCTATTTCCCTTTTGGCATAATCTGAAACATTTGCCTGGATGCGCTGCATCAATGAATAACTATTCTTCTGTTCGCATACTTACTCTCTTTTGCGTTGCAACAGGGATAGTCTTTCATGTCAGCAGTAACAGAATCACAGCCAGCTAAAAAATGGGCGATGCCCGACACGCTGGTGATTATTTTTTTCGTCGCCGTTTTAACCAGTCTGGCGACATGGGTTGTTCCCGTCGGGATGTTCGACAGCCAGGAAGTGCAGTATCAGGTTGATGGACAAACCAAAACCCGTAAGGTGGTTGACCCCCATTCCTTTCGTATTCTGACCAACGACGCAGGTGAAGAGCAGTATCACCGGGTGCAGTTATTCACCACCGGAGATGAACGCCCAGGCCTGATGAATTTCCCGTTTGAAGGATTAACCTCCGGCTCGAAATTCGGCACTGCTGTCGGCATCATTATGTTTATGCTGGTCATTGGCGGCGCATTCGGCATCGTTATGCGTACCGGTACCATTGATAACGGCATCCTGGCGCTCATTCGCCATACGCGGGGCAACGAGGTCCTGTTTATCCCAGTGCTGTTTATTCTCTTCTCCTTAGGCGGCGCGGTGTTTGGCATGGGGGAAGAGGCTGTTGCCTTTGCCATTATCATCGCGCCTTTGATGGTACGGCTAGGTTACGACAGTATCACCACCGTGCTGGTTACCTATATCGCGACTCAGATTGGTTTTGCCAGCTCATGGATGAACCCATTTTGCGTGGTGGTCGCGCAAGGTATTGCGGGGGTACCGGTGCTCTCTGGTTCCGGGCTACGCATCGTGGTCTGGGTGATCGCTACACTAATCGGGCTGACCTTCACGCTGGCCTATGCGGCGCGTATCAAAAAGAATCCGCTTTTGTCCCGGGTACATGAATCCGACCGCTTCTTTCGCGAGCAGCAGGACGAAGTCGTGGAACGACGCTTCACGCTGGGCGACTGGTTAGTGCTAGTGGTGCTGACCGCGGTGATGATTTGGGTTGTCTGGGGCGTTATCGCCAACGCGTGGTTTATTCCTGAGATCGCCAGTCAGTTCTTCACGATGGGTCTGGTGATTGGCATTATCGGCGTCGTGTTTCGGCTCAACGGCATGACGGTCAACATCATGGCCTCCTCATTCACTGAGGGCGCACGAATGATGATTGCACCGGCCCTGCTGGTTGGTTTTGCCAAAGGCATTTTACTGCTGGTCGGTAATGGAGAGGCGGGTGAAGCCAGCGTGTTAAACACTCTGCTGCACAGCATTGCCAATGGCATCAGCGGGCTGGATAACGCCATCGCGGCGTGGTTTATGCTATTGTTCCAGGCAGTATTTAATTTCTTCGTCACTTCCGGCTCTGGTCAGGCTGCGTTAACCATGCCGCTACTGGCACCGCTGGGCGATCTGGTTGGCGTAAACCGTCAGGTCACAGTCCTGGCCTTCCAGTTTGGCGACGGATTCAGTCATATTATCTATCCGACGTCAGCATCTCTGATGGCTACGTTAGGCGTTTGTCGGGTGGATTTTCGTAACTGGCTGAAGGTAGGTGCTACGCTATTGGGACTGCTGTTTATTATGTCCAGCGTGGTGGTGATTGGCGCGCAGATGATGGGTTACCATTAAAAAGTGTGCGTCCGGCCTACTCGATTTCTCGACGCAGTAGGCCGGATGAACAGAGTTTACTCAGCTTCTTCCTGCTTTTCGGCTTTCGCCCCTTCATTCTTGGCGTTGCGGGTCATCCACAGCGCCAGGGCTTTCAGGGAGTCCGGTGTAAATTCGTCGCAGCGCGCGGTAATTTCTTCCGGCGTCAACCAGCAAACTTCACTGACCTCATCTTCCTGAAGCGCAAACGGTCCGTGGGAAACGCAGCTAAACAACCCGCCCCATACGCGACAGTTCTGATCTTCAAAGTAAAACTGACCATGCTCGGCAAACGGCACGCCCGCAATCCCCAGTTCCTCTTCTGCTTCACGACGCGCTGATTCCAGCATCTGCTCGTCAGCCTGAACCACACCGCCTGCGGTGGCATCCAGCATGCCGGGCAAAAAATCTTTTGTCTCAGTGCGACGTTGAACCAGAATTTTGCCCATACCATCATGCACAACGATATACGTTGCACGATGGCGTAAGCGTTGCGCCCGCATTTGTTCCCGGCTGGACTGTGCAATGACTTCGTTGTCTTCATTCACAATATCCACCCATTCAGTACTTGCCAAACGACGCTGTTCCACCATCAGGAAACCTTCTTTTTTCTGGCGCTCTTACGGCGCGTTTATGTTTGTGGGGTAAATTACGGATTAATCTCGACCTGTGCAATAACACTTTGATCATTGAGTGCCATTACGCTGAGAACATTATCATCCAGAATCCCGTAACTTGCCGCAAAGCCCCCTTTCGGGATGCTTACCGAGCCGGGATTGAAATGATAGATACCCTCGCGCCGCTCAGCAACCGGCAGATGAGTATGCCCATAGACCAGAACATCGCCCGCATTGAGCGCCGGCATATTTTGCGGGCCAAAAAGGTGTCCGTGCGTCAAAAAGAGTCGCTGGTTTTCTGTCAGAATTTGCTGCCACGGCGCAGTCATCGGAAAATGCAGGAGCATCTGATCCACTTCGCTGTCGCAATTACCACGCACCGCAATAATTCGCGATGCCAGTTCATTCAACCGTTCAGCAACCTGCGCAGGTGCATAGCCTTCTGGAAGCGCATTACGCGGCCCGTGGTTTAAAACATCACCCAATATCACCAGCCATTGCGCGCCGCTTGCAGCAAACCGTTCGAGTACGCGTTCCGTGGCTGGCAACGAACCATGAATGTCCGATGCGAACATCAGTTTCATCACTCACTCCTCGCTGAAAATTACCTTGTAATGATACTGGATTACGGCCCGTTTTTCAGCAGGAACGCTTCGCTGAAAGCGCGATAAAACGCTGTACTGAAGCGCGCTGCCACTGGAAGGTGGCGTATTCCGCAAGCGCTTCTGGAACCTCATCACCATTCAGGACCAGGCGATTAAGCATTAGCGCTAAATCACAGTCAGCGATACACCATTCGCCAAATAAATTCTGCTTACCGTGGCTCAGTAAACTGCTCGCAGTAGCGAACAGTTTTTCCGCACTGGCTTTTCCCGCTTCGCTTAACGGTCCTTTCTTCACGCCAGCAAAAACGACATCTGTTGATCGTTCCTCACGGATAGGCATTAAATCGCTGCGGATCCACGCCTGAACCTGGCGCGCCCGAGCGCGCTTTTGTACATCGTGTGGGTAGATACGCTCCCACTGTGGCGGTGCAAAGCTCTCTTCCAGGAATTCCGTAATCGCTGATGATTCGCTCAGTTCAAAACCATCGATCTCAAGAACCGGTACGCGGCGCGTCAAGGCGTAACCTTGCCATGAAGGATGCAAGTGTTCACCACTATTGAGATCAACGGTTTTCAGCGTGAAAGGTAGCCCCTTCTCTTGCAGAGCGACATAAACAGACAGCACGTAGGGGGAGAAAAAATTGGCATCTGACCACAGCGTAATTGCAGATTTGCTCATAATGTCCTCTGAAGTGTATTGGCTTGCTTTCAAAATATAGAGTCTTTCTCTCGCTGTCACTTGATGAAAACTCACGCACGCCAACAGGCTCTATACTTGTAATGACCCGGTTCATGACAAAACGGATGCTGAAAATGATCGATCTCTATTACACGCCATCGCCAAACGGTCACAAAATCACGCTGTTTCTTGAAGAGGCACAGCTGCAATACCGTCTGATTCATGTCGATATCAGCAAAGGCAGCCAGTTTCGCCCCGATTTTCTGCTGATCTCGCCGAACAATAAAATCCCGGCCATTATCGATCATGCGCCGGAAGATGGCGGAAGGCCCATCAGCTTGTTTGAGTCCGGAGAAATTTTACTCTATCTGGCGGAGAAGAGCGGTAAGCTGCTCAGCGGTGAATTACGCGAACGCCACACCACACTGCAGTGGCTGTTCTGGCAGGTCAGCGGTCTGGGTCCCATGCTGGGGCAGAATCATCATTTCAGTCATTACGCTCCGCAAACGATCCCTTACGCTATTGAAAGATACCAGGTTGAAACCCAGCGCCTGTACAACGTGATGAATAAACGTCTGGAAACGTCACCCTGGCTGGGAGGCGATCACTACAGCATTGCTGACATTGCCTGCTGGCCGTGGATCCACGCCCATCAGCGTCAGCGCATCGACCTCGACAATTACCCGGCGGTCAATAACTGGCACGAACGCATCCGTACACGTCCTGCCACGGAACGCGCCATGCAGCAAGCACTGAGTGAGAAGCGGTGACGCAATTCGGTTCTCGTGTATCATGCAGAGGTTCATACATGGAGGAAACCTGCAATGTCACAACCTGACGCTATTATTCGTATAAAAAACCTTCGTCTGCGCACCTTTATCGGCATTAAAGAAGAGGAGATCCTTAACCGCCAGGATATCGTCATCAACATTGCCATTCACTATCCGGCAGACAAAGCGCGTACCAGCGAAGATATCAACGACGCGCTGAATTACCGCACTATAACCAAAAGCATCATTGCCCACGTGGAGGGTAACCGCTTCTCATTGTTAGAAAAATTAACTCAAGATGTGCTCGATATCGCACGCGAACATCACTGGGTCACTTATGCTGAAGTCGAGATAGATAAACTTCACGCATTGCGTTACGCCGACTCAGTATCAATGACGCTGAGCTGGCAGCGCTAAAACGTAACCCGGGAGGCGACATGCAGATTCTGATTACCGGCGGTACTGGCCTGATTGGACGTCATCTGATCCCCTGCCTGCTGGAACTGGGGCATCAGATAATCGTAGTGACACGTACCCCTGATAAGGCTCGTCAGATTCTCGACTCTCGGGTCACGTTATGGAAAGGACTGGAAGAGCGGCAACATCTCAATAATATTGATGCCGTGATTAACCTTGCCGGAGAGCCTATTGCAGATAAGCGCTGGAGCGCACAGCAAAAGGAACGCTTGTGCCAGAGCCGTTGGGGCATTACGCAGAAACTGGTCGATTTAATCAATGCCAGCGAGACGCCGCCCTCAGTGTTAATCTCCGGTTCCGCTACCGGTTACTACGGTGATTTGGGCGAAGTTGTGGTTACGGAAGAAGAGCCACCGCATAACGAATTTACCCACAAGCTGTGCGCCCGCTGGGAGCAAATTGCCAGCACTGCGCAAAGCGACAAAACCCGCGTATGTATGCTGCGTACCGGCGTGGTACTGGCCTCAGCAGGCGGCATTCTGGCAAAAATGGTCCCGCCGTTTCGTCTTGGCTTAGGCGGCCCGATCGGTAATGGACGCCAGTATATGGCCTGGATCCATGTTGATGATATGGTCAACGGAATTATCTGGCTGCTGAATAACGATCTGCGTGGTCCCTTCAATATGGTTTCGCCATACCCGGTGCACAATGAGCAGTTTGCCCACGCGCTGGGTCACGCTCTGAACCGCCCTGCCATTCTGCGCGTTCCCGCCACCGCTATGCGACTGCTGATGGGGGAATCGTCAGTACTGGTCCTTGGTGGACAACGCGCATTGCCCAAACGCCTGGAAGCTTCCGGTTTTACGTTTCGCTGGTACGATTTAGAAGAAGCGCTGGCGGATGTCATCCGATAACCCCTATGCACTATTCACAGTCGCCGTTGTGGTGGTAAGGTTATAGACCAGATTTCCGCAATGGCGACGTTATGGCGATAATATCGACTCCCCGACTTACCCTCTCTTTGTTTCAATTTTCTGACTGGTCATTTTTCCAGAAACTCCGTGAATGTCCTGAAGTCATGCGCTATATGGGCAACATCGCCCCGGCGAAAGATACGCGGCTGTTATTCGCCAGACGTCTGGCCGCACAGCACACTTTCGTCATCCGTGAGCATAACAGCCCGACGCCACTTGGCGATATTGGTCTGCAAATCAGCCATCTTTACCCGCACGAGGCCGACCTCGGCTACGCCATCATGCCACAGGCTCAGGGGAAAGGTATTGCCAGTGAAGCCGTCCGAGCAGTGTGCCAGTATGCCTTCGAGCATGCAGGTGTGACGGCGATAAACGCATACGCGCTGGCGGATAACAAGGGTTCAATACGTATTCTGGAAAAGACAGGCTTTGTACGTACGCAGGTACTGGAAAAGGCGTATGAGATTGACGGCATCGCCTACGACGACTGGGTGTTTCGGCTGGAGCGCGACGCGCTAAAATTGTAAGCCCGGAAAGCGTAGCGCCTCCGGGCTGTTGACTTACTTCAGCGATCCTTTAAGGAACTGTTGCAAACGCGGGCTTTGCGGATTACCGAATACCTGCTCCGGGTCGCCCTCTTCCTCAATTTTCCCCTGATGCAGGAAAATCACGTGCGTGGAAACATGACGAGCAAACCCCATTTCGTGGGTCACCACCACCATGGTTTTCCCCTCTTCAGCCAGCTGTTGCATAATGCGCAGCACTTCACCCACCAACTCAGGATCAAGCGCCGACGTAGGTTCATCAAACAGCAACACTTCCGGTTCCATCGCCAGCGCACGGGCAATGGAAACACGCTGCTGCTGACCACCGGACAGGTGCACCGGATATTTGCCCTGTGCGCGCTCATCAATGCCCACTTTAGCCAGATACTTCACCGCACGGTCGCGAGCTTCCTGCTTGCTCAGCCCCAACACCTGAATCGGCGCTTCCATGACGTTTTCCAGCACTGTCATGTGACTCCACAGATTAAAGTGCTGAAAGACCATCGTCAGACGCGTACGCAGCAGGCGTAGCTGATTTTTGTCCGCAACCTTCAACTGGCCGTCTTTGTCGCGCACCAGACCAATGTTCTGACCGCTGACTACAATCGACCCGGCACTCGGTTTCTCGAGAAAGTTAATGCAGCGCAGGAAGGTACTTTTACCGGAACCTGACGAGCCAATAATGCTGATAACATCACCCGCGTTGGCCTGCAGCGATACCCCTTTCAGCACTTCATGTTCGCCGTAGTGCTTATGTAAATCGATAACGTTTAATTTATTTTCAGACATCGTGTTACTCGAATCATTTAGAGGATACATGCTGCAACCAGCGTTTTTCCGCTTTACGGAACAGACTGATCAGGACATACGAAATAATCAAATACAGCACAGCGGCAATACCGAAGGCGGTAAACGGCTGATACGTTGCCGAGTTGATATCGCGAGCGATTTTCAACAAATCTGGCACCGTGGCCGTAAATGCCAGCGCCGTGGAGTGCAGCATTAAAATGACTTCATTACTGTATGCCGGCAGCGCAATACGCAGCGCGGACGGTAAAATAATGCATCGATACAGTTTGAATGACGAGAAACCGTATGCGCGCGCAGCCTCAATCTCACCGTGAGGCACGGAACGAATAGCCCCGGCGAAAATCTCCGTGGTATAGGCGCAGGTATTCAGCGTCAGCGCCAGCACGGTGCAATTCAGCCCGCTGCGGAAAAACGCGTTGAGGAAGTCCGTGCCTTTAACTATTTCCAGCGTATACATCCCGGAATAAAACACCAGTAGCTGAACGTACAGCGGCGTCCCACGAAAAATATAGGTGAACAGCCAGATGGGAAACTGGATAAATTTATTACTGGAAACGCGACCAATCGCCAAAAAGAGTGCCAGTATTCCGCCCATCACTACTGACGAAATCAAAAGCCACAGGGTGATAGCGACGCCAGTGTAGCGATATCCGTCGGTCCACAGCAGGGACTTCCAGTATTCCTGAATAATCTCGATCACAGGTCAGCCCTCTTCACACCCACGGAATAGCGGCGCTCAAGGTACAGCAGCACACCATTAGAAACAGTGGTAAACACCAGATAGATGACCCCGCACACGACGGCAAAATAGAACGGCTCCCAGGTACTCTTCCCGGCAAGCTGAGTCGCTTTCACCACGTCTTCAAGTCCAAGCAACGATACCAGCGCCGTAGCCTTAAGAATAACCTGCCAGTTATTGCCGATTCCCGGTAAGGCATATCGCATCATCGCCGGGAACATAATGCGACGAAATATTTGTGAGCTGGTAAAGCCAAACGCCGTCGCGGCTTCAATATGGCCTTTTGGTACAGCCATAAACGCACCGCGAAAAGTTTCGGTAAAGTAGGCGCCGTAGATGAATCCAAGGGTGATAATGCCCGCAACCATCGGATCAATATCAATCTGGCCGATACCGATGGCATCGGTAATGGTATTCAGCGCGATTTGTAATCCGTAGAAGATGAGCAGCATTAAGACCAGATCGGGCACGCCGCGGATTAGCGTTGTGTACCCTTCGAAAATAAGCCCCATTGCCCGGCTTTGCGACAGCTTTGCTGCTGCGCCGACAAGACCTATCAGAACCGCCAGTACCACCGAGCTGAGTGCCAGCTCCAGCGTAACAATTGCGCCCTGTAAAATAACACCTGAAAAGCCATACAACATGCTGCCTGTCCTGTCGTGTGTGGTGGAGTAGTAAGCCTCTTTTGATTTCAGACTAACCGTTAAATGCCGGATGGCGGCCTTGCCTTATCCGGCCTACAAAATCACCGTAGGCCGGATAAGCGCGGTGCCATCGGGCATAAATTCAACGCGTCAAAAATCTACGGGCTTTATCAGCACCTGCGGTAATTAACCGCCGTAAACATCAAAATCGAAGTACTTTTTCGCCAGCTTCTCGTAAGTACCGTCAGCTCGCATTTCGGCAAAGGCTTTATTCAGCGCTTCGCGCAGTTCGTTATCGTCTTTGCGCAGCCCCATACCGGTACCCACGCCGAACAACTTCTCGTCTTTCACAGACGGGCCGCCGAATTTGTAATCTTTACCGACTGGCTGTTTCAGGAAGCCTTCGCTAGCCGCGACTTCATCCTGGAACGCGGCGTCAATACGCCCGGCAGTCAGGTCAGAATAGATATTGTCCTGCCCCTGATAAGAGACAATCTCAATACCTTTTGGCGCCCAGTGTTCGTTGCCGAACGTTTCCTGGGTAGTGCCCTGTAGCACACCAACACGTTTGCCTTTCAGCGACTCAATGGTCGGCTGAATAGCAGAATCTTTAGCGACAACCAGCCGCGAATCGGCTGCATAAAGCTTGTCGGTAAATGCGATTTCCTGCTGACGTTTTTCAGTAATGGAAAGCGAGGACATGATGGCATCGATTTTCTTCGCTTTTAGCGAAGGGATCAGCGCGTCCAGCGGGTTTTCCACGAAGGTACATTGCGTATTGATACGTTTGCACAGCTCTTTAGCCAGATCGATATCAAAACCGACTAATTCACCCTGCGCATTCTTCGATTCGAACGGCGCATAAGTAGGATCGGTACCGATACGAATTTTTTGCGGAATGGCTGCAAATGCTGCGGTAGCACTGGAGAAAGCCAGAACCAGAGAAAGAGACAACACCAGTTTTTTCATAACTATCCTCAACAGACTGTCTTTTATAGGGGATCTTTACAGGACCAGGTGCAGTTATCGTGCCATTAATCAGGCCGACAAGGCAAAGCATTCTACCCTGTCGGCGGTATTTATTTGCATGAAAAGCGCTTAAGTATGCACTCATGCTTATTAAGTCAGCGATAAAAGCACCAAAACAGTGCACTGAATTTATTATGCACCGAAATGGTTACCCGCAATGGTGCAGTCAATTCCCCACGCCGCTGTATTAATCGCCGTAGACATTAAAATTAAAATATTTGCTCGCCATTTTGTCGTAGGTGCCGTCTTTACGCAGTTCGCCCAGCGCTTTGTCGAAAGCGGCTTTCAGCTCTGCATCATCTTTGCGCAAGCCAATCCCGGTTCCGTCACCAAAGTATTTTTTATCTTTCACCGACGGACCGGCAAAAGCGTAATCCTTACCAGCAGGCTGCTTCAGGAAGCCTTCGCTGGCCGCGACTTCATCTTGCAATGCCGCGTCCAGACGGCCTGCCGTCAGGTCAGAATAGATGAGGTCCTGGTTCGCATAGGCCACCACGTCCACGCCTTTGCTGCGCCAGTTGTCATTGGCATAGACTTCCTGAGTAGAGCCTTGCAGGACGCCAACGTGTTTACCTTTGAGGGAATCCAGAGTCGGCTGAATTGGGGAGCCTTTCGCGGCGATCAGACGTGAGTCTGCAGCGTAAAGTTTGTCTGAGAACGCAATCTCTTGCTGACGCTTTTCGGTGATAGAAAGCGAGGAGATGATGGCATCAATTTTTTTCGCTTTCAGCGATGGGATCAGCGCATCAAAGTCACTGGCAACCCAGGTGCATTTGATCTGCATGCGCTTACACATCTCATTTCCCAGATCGATATCGAAGCCGACAAAGTCGCCTTTGGCATCTTTAGAGGAAAAAGGAGCGTACGTTGTATCTGTACCAATACGAACCGTCTGCGGAAGTGCTGCGTAGCTGGCCGCGGTGGCGGAGAGTCCTACCAGCAAAGACAAAGCAAGAACCGTCTTCTTCATACATAACCCTCAAGTGGCGTAATTTTATTATGTTTTACGTTGTGTTGTGTGTTTGCAGACTTTTTCATGCAGGTCTTATGCCATTTTCACGTCGATGAGGATATTCGACGTTAAATATGTTAATAAAACGTTGCAATAATGTCCTGATTTTGAAGATAGCAGGTCTGGCGGTTGAACCGCAGCGTTTCGTTGAGTTTTAACGAATTAAATGTTGAGGATATGATCGCGGTTACAAAATTGCCCTGAAACAGGGCAACGGATGATTCTTTGCACGCTGATGGAACGGCTTACGCCCCTTGCCAGCGGGTGAACAGGTCCTGCGGAAGGGTAATATCAAACTGGTCAAGCACGCGATTAACCGTTTGATTAATCACATCATCGAGCGTTTGCGGACGATGATAAAACGCCGGGACAGGTGGCATAATTACCGCCCCAATTTCTGCCGCCTGCGTCATCAATCGCAAATGCCCCAGATGCAGCGGCGTTTCGCGTACACACAGCACCAGCGGACGACGTTCTTTCAACACCACATCTGCCGCACGGGTAAGCAACCCATCGGTGTAACTGTGGACGATGCCAGAAAGCGTTTTGATTGAACAAGGCAGAATAACCATTCCGGCAGTCTGAAAAGAGCCGGAGGAGATACTGGCGGCGATATCACGGCTATCATGATTCACATTTGCCAGCGCCTGCACGTCGCGCACAGAGAGGTCCGTTTCCAGCGCCAGCGTCTGCCGGGCAGCGGCACTCATCACCAGGTGGGTTTCCACATCAGTGACGTCACGCAATACCTGCAACAGGCGCACGCCGTAAATTGCCCCGCTTGCACCAGAAATACCAATGATGAGTCGTTTCATGTGTAATCGCCCTTACTTGCTCAGGGCCGACTTTGCAGGAAATTACGGTGAGTTGCAAGCAAGGGCGCAGGTTGCGCCCTTGCTTGCGAGCAAACATTAACCTTCGTTGTGCATCTCAAGGTTTTCCGCTTCGTTCTGACGCAACACCGCTTTGGCATCGTCATTACGCAGGGAGTCGAGGAAATCGAGATATTGCTGGTCGACGTCTTTGGTAACGTACACGCCGTTAAACACTGAACATTCAAACTGCTGAATATCCGGGTTCTCAGCACGGACAGCTTCAATCAGATCGTTCAGATCCTGGAAGATCAGACCATCTGCGCCGATTATCTGGCGAATCTCGTCCACTTCACGACCATGCGCAATCAGCTCCGTCGCCGTAGGCATATCGATGCCATAAACGTTCGGGAAGCGAATTTCCGGGGCGGCAGAGGCCAGATACACCTTCTTCGCTCCGGCTTCACGCGCCATCTCGATAATCTGTTCTGAGGTGGTGCCACGCACGATGGAGTCATCCACCAACAGCACGTTTTTATCACGGAATTCCGCACGGTTAGCGTTCAGCTTACGGCGCACAGATTTACGACGCAACTGCTGGCCCGGCATGATAAAGGTACGGCCCACATAGCGGTTTTTCACAAACCCCTGGCGGTACGGCTTACCGAGAATGCGGGCAATTTCCAGCGCGATATCACAGGAGGTTTCCGGGATTGGGATTACTACGTCGATGTCCAGATCTTCCCACTCACGGGCAATTTTTTCGCCAAGCTTAGTCCCCATATTCACACGGGCGCTGTAGACGGAAATCTTGTCGATAAAGGAGTCAGGACGTGCGAAGTAAACGTATTCAAACAGACATGGATTGCTCACCGGGTTATCGGCACACTGACGGGTAAACAGCTGGCCTTTTTCGGTGATGTACACTGCTTCGCCAGGTGCTACGTCGCGCAGGAATTCAAAGCCCAGCGTATCCAGCGCTACGCTCTCAGACGCCACCATGTACTCGGTACGGCCATCGCCAATATCGCGTTTGCCCATCACCAGCGGACGGATACCGTTAGGGTCGCGGAAGGCAACCATACCGTGACCGATAATCATCGCCACGCAGGCATAGGCGCCGCGAATCTGGCGGTTGGTTGCCGCAATGGCCGCAAAAATATTGTCGGCTTCCAGCGGGTAATGGCGGAAGTTATCCAGCTCGCTGGCGAAAATATTCAGCAGAATTTCAGAATCTGAAGTGGTATTGATGTGGCGGCGCTTTTCTTCAAACAGCTTTTTACGCAACTCATGTGCATTGGTCAGGTTGCCATTGTGGGCAAGCGTAATGCCATACGGTGAGTTGACGTAAAAAGGTTGAGCTTCGGAGGCGCTGGAGCTGCCAGCCGTTGGGTAACGCACATGACCGATGCCCATATTGCCCTGCAAACGCTGCATATGGCGCGCTTCAAAAATATCGCTCACCATTCCGTTTGCTTTACGCAAGCGGAAGCAGTTGTTGGCATCAATGGTGATGATGCCCGCAGCATCCTGACCACGATGCTGGAGCACCGTTAACGCGTCATAAATCGACTGGTTTACCGGCATAACACCGGCGATACCGACAATACCGCACATACGTCTTTTCCTCGTTCAGCAACGACCCAAAGTTTATACTTTGGGCAAGAAACTTGACGAGCTTTGCAGATAGTCAAAGAACCATCTGATGATGAAACTGAACTGCGGGATCAGCTGTGACTTACCCCAGTCTTCACTTTTCGACAGACCGGTAAAGGTATCGAGAAAGAACAGTATGGCGGCGACGATCAACGCTCCACGCAAAGCACCGAAGCAGATCCCCAACACCCTGTCGGTACCCGACAGTCCTGTTTTCTCTACCAGTTGGCCTATCACAAAGTTAACGATAGCGCCGACGATAAGTGTCGCGATGAACAGTATCGCGATAGCAATCCCATTTCGAACCAGTTCGTCTTCAAAGCCCGTAAACCAGACAGACAGGTAAGTGTAGTAATGGCTGGCGACAAAGAAAGCACAACCCCAAGTCACCAACGATAATGCTTCACGAACAAAGCCACGGATCAGGCTAACCAGACAGGAAAAACCAATCACCGCGATAATGGCGTAATCAATCCAGACCATATGTGTCCCACGATTTTACGCCCTGTCGTCCTGTTCGGGGCGCATTCTAACAGAAAAAGAAAACGTTTGCGTAGGGATTTCCTTTCCACGCGTAAATAAAAATGGCGCTGAAAAAATCTTCAACGCCATACGATTTTATGCCTCTTCGGGCACTGCCGGATGGCGGTGTAAACACCTTGTCCGGCCTACATCAGAGCAACGTAACGCAATCCCTTAGTTAGGGGTATACCCCATCACCACACCGCTCAAACCAGAGATCTTCTGCAGCTCGCCGAGCGAGTTCTTCAGCTTATCTTTGGAGGCGTCAGGTCCTACGAGAATGCGGGTTATTTTACCCTGCACCGGCGTTGACGGGGAAGTATATACCCGGAAGCCCGCGCCACGAAGTTTACCCACGATCTCATTGACCTTATCCGCGTTTTTCAATGCACCGAGCTGTACAACATACGCTTTGCCGGTTGGGGCTGGCGCTTCCTCAGCGGCCGGTTTCGGCGCTGGAGTCGGTGCCGGCGTTGGCGTCGGGGCGACAGCAACAGGCTGCGGTTTCGGTTTAGGTTTCGGTGGTTCCACAGGCGCAGGGACAGGATCTAACTCCGCGCTGTTTGCCGTCGTCAAACGTGATGGATCCAACGATGGCGCGGCAGCATCACCCGCACGCACCTCTTCTGCCGCCCCTTCCGGCGGCTGAGTCGGCAGCGCCTGCGTTGCTGCAGGCATCATGTCTGGTTCATCGCGATCGCCGGGTTTAGGCACCAGTGGGATCGCTGCAAATTCATCCTGATAATGCTTTTTCTGGCCGTCAAGCAGCCCGGGAAGCACAATTACCCCGAGCGCGACCAGCACAATTGTGCCGACTAATCGGTTCTGAAACTTACTCGCCACCGCTTCTCCCCACGTCTATTACTTCCATGACATGTGCGACAGTGTGAAACGATCCACACACCAACACGGTATCTTCTGGCTTCGCCTCAGCAAGTGCCGCAGCCCATGCCTGCGCCACGCTGTCATAAGCGTTGCCTTTGCCCAGGTGCTCCAGCAGCTGTTCTGCCGTTGCACCACGCGGCCCTTCCAGGGGCGCACAGTACCAGTCGTCAACCACACTTTTCAGCCAGGCCAACGTACCTGCAATATCTTTATCATGTAGCATACCGATAACCGCAAGTACACGCCCGCTTTTCACTAACTTTTTCAGACGTCCGGTCAGATACTCCGCCGCATGCGGGTTATGGGCAACATCAAAAATCACCCGCGGCGACTCGCTCACAATCTGGAAGCGTCCCGGTAAAATCGCTTGTTCGATACCGTCACGAATGGCCTGCTCGCTGACGTTAAGGCCGCTTGCGCGCAGTGCGGCCAGTGCGGTTGCAGCATTAGGTTGTGGCACCTGCGGCAACGGCAGGTGCGCCAGCGTTCCATGAACATCAGTAAACGACCAGTCGTTCTCCGTGACCGCATAGCGCCAGTCCACACCGCAACGTTGCAAAATCGCCCCGCACTCCTGAGCGACATCCGCGATGGTGTAAGGCATTTCCGGTTCGCCGACGATGGCCGGTTTCTCTGCGCGGAAAATCCCTGCCTTCTCACGACCAATACTTTCGCGATCCGGGCCCAGCCAGTCAGTATGGTCAAGCGCAATACTGGTGACTACTGCGACATCGGCATCGACGATATTGGTGGCGTCAAGGCGGCCGCCTAACCCCACTTCCAGAATAACAACATCCAGTTGGGCCTGTTTAAACAGCCAGAGTGCCGATAACGTACCGTATTCAAAGTAAGTCAGGGAAATGTCACCACGTGCGTCTTCAATCTCAGCAAACGAGGCGGTATGAGCTGATTCCGGCAGTTCACGCCCCTGCACGCGTACGCGTTCCGTGTAGCGCACCAGATGAGGCGAACTGTACACCCCAACTTTATAGCCTGCCGCAGTCAGCACAGATTCCAGCGTACGACAGGTTGTGCCTTTCCCATTGGTTCCTGCCACCGTAAAAACAAATGGCGCAGGTTTCAACACACCCAGTTTACGCGCCACCTGGCTGACGCGTTCAAGGCCCAGATCGATGGTTTTACTGTGCAGGTTTTCAAGATAAGAAAGCCACGACGCCAGGGGCGACGCGGCTTGAGGGATACGTTTATTGTCCATGATGCCTGTAGATTCTTTACGTTGAGAAAAGCAAAAGGGCAGCGCCAACCGGCCTGCCCTTTTTTACACGTCGTTTTCCACGTTGCAGATGTGTTGGCTGTACTCGCACTCCCGAATCACTTAACGGTGTAAGTTCATCGGGATTAACACTCTTGTCGCCTGCCTGCAACCCGAAACCCATAGCGTAAACTATCAGGCCTCTGGTTCCTGATCGGGAACCGGAGGTACCACTTCGCCTTCACGCGGCTCATCCGGATTCGGCGCAGGAAGATTCATCAGCTTCGCCAGGATGCTTGCCAGTTTCAGGCGCATTTCCGGACGGCGAACGATCATATCGATAGCGCCTTTTTCAATCAGGAACTCGCTGCGCTGGAATCCCGGCGGCAGTTTCTCACGTACGGTTTGCTCGATAACACGCGGACCAGCGAAGCCGATCAGTGCTTTCGGTTCTGCAATGTTGAGATCGCCCAGCATCGCGAAGCTTGCGGAAACTCCACCCATTGTTGGGTCGGTCAGTACAGAAATATACGGTAAACCGCGTTCCTGCATTTTCGCCAGCGCAGCAGAGGTTTTCGCCATCTGCATCAAAGACATCAGCGCTTCCTGCATACGCGCCCCGCCAGAAGCAGAGAAGCAGATCAGCGGACAGTTGTCTTCCAGCGCCTGCTCAACGGCACGGACAAAACGCGCGCCGACCACAGAGCCCATGGAGCCGCCCATAAACGCGAACTCGAATGCCGCAGCAACGACCGGCATACCGTGGAGCGTGCCTTTCATCACCACCAGCGCATCTTTCTCGCCGGTTTCTTTCTGCGCAGAAGCCAGTCTGTCTTTGTATTTTTTGGAGTCACGAAACTTCAGCACGTCTTTCGGCTCAAGCTCGCTACCCAGTTCCACAAGAGAACCTTCATCTAACAGGCTATGCAGGCGATTGCGCGCCGACATGCGCATATGATGGTCACACTTCGGACAGACCTCAAGATTACGTTCCAGCTCAGCACGGTATAAAACCTGACCGCAGCTATCACACTTGGTCCACACCCCTTCAGGAATGCTTGCCTTGCGGGTGGGAGTAATGTTGCTTTTAATTCGTTCAATCCAGCTCATTGGTGACCTTTCTGCCTGAACCCTAGTCAGCTTTGTTATAAGGGGCGCATAATGCCATTTTTGCCCCTAACAGACCATGAATGTTGCACATTAAAACATAACAGCCCGAAACTTTGGATAAAAAAGTGGTCGAACCGCTGAGTTACTTTCTATTTTGCAGCCCGTGACGCAGCACGCTTATGGCGAATTACTTCAATCACCCCCGGCAATACGGAAAGGACGATAATCGCCACAATCAATAATTTCAGGTTTTCCTGGACGATCGGCAGATCGCCGAACAGGTAGCCTGCGTAGGTGAACAACAATACCCACAGCAATGCGCCTACGACGTTATACATCGCAAAGTGACGGTAGGACATATGTCCCATACCGGCAACAAACGGCGCAAATGTACGCACGATTGGCACGAAACGCGCCAGGATAATCGTCTTACCGCCATGACGCTCGTAGAACGCATGGGTTTTATCCAGGTAGCTGCGGCGGAAAATTTTGGAGTTCGGGTTACTGAAAAGTTTTTCCCCGAACAATCGGCCAATAGTGTAGTTCACCGCATCGCCCACAATCGCCGCCACAATCATCAGTGCCACCATCAGATGAACATTAAGATCGTTGGTTGGCAGCGCAGAAAGCGCACCCGCAACAAACAGCAGCGAGTCCCCTGGCAGGAATGGTGTCACCACCAGCCCGGTTTCACAGAACAGGATCAGAAACAGAATGGCGTATACCCAGATACCGTATTCCGCAACCAGCTCCGCCAGGTGCACATCAATGTGCAGGATAAAATCGATAAGAAAGTAAATCAGGTCCATAGTTTTGCCTTTATACGACTCAAATTAGTCCGCCAGAAATAGCGGGCCCATTGGCGGTTTTGGCAGGTCGAACCGGTCCGGGTAATCTACCGCAACCAGATACAATCCTTCCGCTTTCGCCGTTGCCGCTGCCAGCGTTCTGTCCTTTGCCGCTAACAGTTCTGCTATCCAGCTCTCCGGCTGGTTGTTGGCGCCAACTTCCATCAGGCTGCCGACAATATTCCTGACCATATGATGTACAAAGGCATTCGCTTTAATATCCACCACCACATATGCACCGAAACGTTCGACGTTAATGTGCATCACGTTTCGCCACGGCGTGCGCGACTGACACTGCACCGCTCGAAACGAGGTAAAATCATTTTCGCCAATCAGACACTGGGCCGCACGATGCATACGCTCAGCGTCCAGCGGTTCATAGTAATGGGTTACCCCTTTACCCAAAACAGCAGGGCGCAACCGATGATTGTAGATGATGTAGCGATAACGGCGAGCCGTGGCGCTAAATCGGGCATGAAAATCATCGGGTACAGCTTTAACCCAGCGCACGGCGATGTCACCAGGTAAATTCGCATTTACCCCCAGTGTCCAGGCCGCATCTTTACGCTGGGCAGTGGTTTCAAAATGCACGACCTGCCCAGTGCCATGAACGCCCGCATCCGTGCGTCCTGCACAAAAAACATTGATGCGTTCATTCGCCACCTGAGAGAGCGCTTTTTCCAGTTTTTCCTGAACGCTACGCACTTCGTTCTGGCGCTGCCAGCCATAATATTTGCTGCCGTCATACTCAATGCCCAGCGCAATTTTATGGGTTGACGGCTGTTGCTGGTCAGACATTAGTACAGGTACTCCTGCACCAGTTTTTCCGCAATTTTCACCGCCATTAACGCGCCGCCAAAGCGTACGTTGTCCGCCACAGACCAGAACTGAACCTGCTCTGGCATACCGTAATCATTATGCACGCAGCCAATAGAAAGGTGCGGCGTGCCCGATGCATCGCCAACCTGGGTCGGGAAATCGGTCTCTTCCGACAACACCACGTCTTCACCGCGTGAAAACGCATCGCGCGCTTCTTCCGCCGCCAACGGGCGCAGGGCCTCAAAATTCACCATCTGCGCGTGGCCATAAAATACCGGGGACTGCACGATGCTGGCAGAGATGAGCAGACCATCATCCTGCATAATTTTGCGCACTTCATCAACGATACGACGTTCTTCACGCACGCTACCTTCACGATCGGGCAGCAGCGGCAGCATGTTGAATGCCAACTGACGGCCAAAGAAATCATCTTCGTCAATCGGGATGCCGTTAAGCAGTTTTGCACTCTGTCCGGCCAGCGCATCCACCGCTTTTTTGCCATGAGCGGAAGCTGAGATAATATTGGTCACCGTAATACGCGAAAGCCCACCGTCATCAATCAACGGTTTCAGTGCAGACAGCAGTTGGCTGGTCAGACTGTTAGGCACCGCAATCACATTGCGGTTACGGTAATCCGCCAGCACGAACGGGTTAACGTCCGGAACCACCAGCGGAACGTCTGGCTCAAGCGCGAACAGACCGCTGCTGTCAATCACCAGGCAACCTGCATTAGTGGCTTCTTCTACCCAGGCGGCGGTGGCTTCAGCGCCCGCAACAAAAAATGCCAACTGTGCCTGCGTCCAGTCAAAGTCTGCAACGTCCTGCACTATGACCGATTTACCGTTAAAACGCAGATGTTCACCGGCGCTTTCATTACGCGCCAGCGCATAAATTTCACCGACCGGGAACTGGCGTTCAGCCAGCGTATCGAGCAGGGCTTCGCCTACGGCGCCCGTTGCGCCCAGAATGGCAATATTCCAGCCTTCAGACATGGTGATTTACTCCAAGAAATACGTAAGCGTCCCTGTCGCATTATTCGACAGGGAGCATTAAGAAGACATTAATGTGCCGGATGATGAACAGCGTTAAAACCCAGCTTACACAATAAGGCAGCAGCCGTTGCGTCGTCACACATCACATATAAAGACGACCATTCACGACGCTCAAGGTAATTTTTACGCAGTTTATCAAACTCACCCGGAATTCCAGCGACTTTGCGCAGCGGCGCATCATCGCGGCGCACATCATACACTAAATGCACCAGCCTTTTCAGCGTTGGCTGATCTAACGGGCCATGCAGGGTGATACGACCAAATTCCGGCGCGGGTAACAGGGTACTGAGCGCAACGTGCTGCTCGTGACCAATAAACTTACTATAGGCCTCAAAGACCTGCGTGGTGCCACGCGCTTTTCCTTCGAGGGTATACCCGGCAATGTGCGCCGTGCCGATATCGGCTTTCTCCAGCAACGCCACATTGAGATCCGGCTCTCCTTCCCAGACATCCAGCACAACGCTCAGCGACTGACCGGCATTCAACCGGTTCAGCAATGCCGTATTGTCGATGACCGGCCCACGGCAGGCGTTGATCAGAATAGTGCCCGGCTTCAACCGGCTAATCAGCGCGTCATCCGCCATGTGCAGCGTTTTGTACGGCCCGTCTTTAAACAGCGGGGTATGGAAAGTCAGCACATCGGCTTGCTCAACCAGTTCATCCAGCGAGCAGAAATTGCCTTCGTCACCGCGATCGGCTCGCGGTGGATCGCACAACAGCGTGCGGATCCCCAGCGCTTCCAGACGCGCCTGCAAACGCCCGCCCACGTTACCCACACCCACAATGCCTACGGTGCGATCGCGTAACGCAAACCCGTCGCGCTCCGCCAGCATCAGCAACGCTGAAAAAACATATTCTACGACCGCTATTGCGTTACAACCAGGCGCGGCGGAAAAACCGATCCCCGCCTGCGCAAGCCAGGCGTCATCCACATGGTCTGTGCCAGCGGTTGCCGTACCGACAAATTTAACCGGTTTTCCGCCAAGCAGTGATTCATTTACTTTCGTCACCGAGCGCACCATTAAAGCATCCGCATCATCCAGTTCAGCAACGGGAATCGGACGACCGGGAACCGCTTTGACCTCCCCCAAACGACTGAACAGTTCGCGGGCATAGGGCATATTTTCATCAACGAGGATTTTCACGTCTTTCGCACCTGTTTGAGAACGAGAGTTAACCGGGCAAGTGTGCCATAATCTCGCCGCCAGGCATACTGCGAGACCTGGTCAGCACAGATTTAAGGAACAGAGATGATGCAGCCCATTTCAGGTACGCCCGCACGCCCTCCCGGCGAAGGCCAAAATGCCCCTTCCGCTGCGGGTGAACAACCGCTATCCACGCAACAACGTACTGTGCTGGAACGGCTAATTACCCGTTTGATTTCACTCACCCAGCAGCAAAGCGCTGAGGTGTGGGCCGGAATGAAGCACGATCTGGGCGTCAAAAGTGATACACCGCTGCAATCACGTCACTTTCCTGCCGCTGAGCAAAACCTTAACCAACGACTGGGGGTTGCTCAACAAAATCATGTTAATCGTCAGGTGCTTTCGCAGCTCACTGAATTACTGAGCCAGGGAAATAATCGCCAGGCGGTGAGTGATTTTATCCGTCAGCAGTATGGGCAAACGGCGCTCAGCCAGCTCACGCCTGAGCAGTTGAAGAACGTGCTCACGCTGCTGCAACAAGGACAGCTGTCGATACCGCAGCCGCAGCAGCGCCCGGCTACCGATCGCCCGTTGCTCCCCGCAGAGCACAATACGCTGAACCAGTTAGTTACCAAACTGGCGGCGGCCACAGGAGAATCCGGGAAGATGATCTGGCAGTCGATGCTGGAGTTGTCTGGCGTAAAAAGCGGTGAGCTGATCCCTGCCAAACAGTTTACGCACCTGGTCACCTGGCTGCAGGCGCGCCAGACGCTCAGCCTGCAAAGCGCCCCTACGCTACAAACGCTTCAGGCGGCGCTGAAGCTGCCATTAGAGCCGAATGAGCTGACAGCGATAAAAGAATACGCGCAGCAGACGTATCAGATCCAACCACAATCGATTCTGACCACGGTGCAGGTGCAGGACTTGCTCAATCAAATTTTCCTGCGTCGCGTGGAACGAGAACGTGAGCTCAGCGATCCGCGTCATCTGCAGCCCATTTACAGCCCGTTCGCGCCGATGATTGAAACGGTTAAATCTCTGTCGGCACGACCGGGACTGCTGTTTGTTGCGTTGATGATTGCGTTAGCCATTTTCTGGCTGGTCGCTTAACCTTTACGCAGCGTAAGCAACGTTACAATAATCCCCACCACGGCGGATATCGCCCCGGCAAGGAACACTGAGGGATAACCGTACGCGGTGGCCAGCACCCCGGCGACCGGACCGCTTATACCGTAGGAGATATCCTGAAACGCGGCGTAACCGCCCAGCGCCGTACCGCGAACCTGCGCGGGCACTCGCTTCACCACTTCGACGCCCAATGCCGGGAAGATAAGCGAACACCCGGCCCCGGTTAATGCCGCCCCGAGCAGCGCAATCCAGGCCGATGGGGCCTGCCACAGCAAAATCAGCCCCGCAGTTTCCACCAGCAAAGAGACAACGGCAACCTTCACGCCGCCGAAACGGTCCGGCATCCAGCCAAACAGAATGCGCATCAGCACAAACGCCCCACCAAACGCAGTCAGGGTGAACCCCGCCATCGTCCAGCCGTTGCTGACAAAATAGAGTGAAATAAAGGTACCGATCACCGCAAAGCCAACGCCCTGCAGCGCCAGGCCCAGGCCCGGTTTCCATATAAGCCCGACTACGCTCCATAAAGAAGGACGTTCTCCTGCATGCGCAGGCACTTTACGCACGGTGCCGTTGAATGCCCATGCCAGCAGCGGTAATACCATCGTCGTTCCCGCCAGCGCCGCGAAGCCAAAGTGGCTGTGGATCAACAGGCCCAGCGGTGCACCAGCGGCCAGCGCGCCGTAAATCGCCATTCCGTTCCACGACATCACCTTACCGGAGCGTGTTGGGCCGACCAGCCCCAACCCCCAGGTCAGCGTACCGGTGAGCAGTTGGCTTTCGCCAAAACCAAGGATCAAACGCCCGACGATTAACAACGCAAATTTTACAGGGACAGAAACAGGCAATAGCGCGGCTAAAAGCCACGCCGCGCCCGCCAACCCACAGGCAAACATCCCCTGTAGCGCCGAGCGTTTAGCACCATATTGATCGGCTAAGCGCCCGGCGTAGCCGCGCGTTAATACCGTTGCCAGAAACTGTACACCTACGGCGATACCGACCATAGTATTGCCATAGCCCAGTTCCTGATGCACAAACAGAGGAATCACGGGCAAAGGTAGGCCGACCGTCATATAGGTCAGGAAAACTGCAAAAGCGATACGAAACAGCGAAAAGTTCGCCGAAGGTGTTTTTTCTTGTTGGGTTACAGCTGTCATGCGTTACTCCAAAATGCAGAGTAAGGCGAGGAATGTCCACGCCCCCTCTACCTGACTATCAGGATTAAGGTGCGTTGGATAACGTTAAACGCTTACGCATTATCAAGAGGATAATGTTGAAGCTGGAGTCTGCCTGCGAGTGACCCTGGCTGTCAACTGTGAAAGCATAGCTGTGTGTTTCAAAGCGGTGACTTCTCAACGAACAAAAAGGGAAATACCGCATCAATGCCTTTCGCTCTAAACCTCCCGGTTACCTGTTCACGCTGCTGCGGCGTCAGGAGCCGGAACATCATATCCCAAATCTCTTTGGGCTCGGCTTCCTGCACAATGTTGCGATCAGGCGCCTCTGTTTTCTCATTTTCATTCAGATACGAGCGTACATACAGTGGGAACACAGAAATATGAAATTCCTCGGCCTTAGATTTCGCGCACTTGCGCTTAACGCCCTCCTTCCCTTCACTGTAGGTATTTAAGCGCAGACGTACAGCTGGTGCGCTTCCAGGAAACCCCGGTAATTCAAGACACTCCTTTACCGTGAACCACTCTTTTACCATCAGTTTCTTTCCTTTCTGCTGATGAAATAAAAATATTTTTTCTTTTTCGCGAAATTTCAAATTAATTCTGGCAATATTCCTACGACAAAAAGAAAGTAACGTTCTTTTTTTCTAATTTATACCCTGAAAAATATCGGCACCGATAACACATCTTCTTAGGATTACAGAATGGAACACAAAAGCCAAGACTGGCATCGTGCAGATATTAAAAGTGCACTGGAAAAAAGAGGCATTACGCTCAGAGAATTGTCACGTTCTGCGGGCTTGTCTCCTGATTCGCTACGAAATGTATTTACCCGCAACTGGCCCAGAGCAGAACAGATCATCGCACAGGCGCTGGAAACCACGCCGGACATGATTTGGCCATCGCGCTACCTCTCGAAATCAGAAAAAATAACCGTCACAAAAAATAACCATAAACTATAAATGCGTTACCCATAATTTGCATGGCAGATTAATTTATATCTCAACCAAATATATTCCCGATATTAATAGCACTATCGGTCATGCCCATCAGATTAAATCCTGTTAAAGCAATACACGAACTTATTACATATTCTTTTAACAGGAGTCATGATGAGCTGGAATAAAACAGCAGCAACAAATTATGCGAAATCACATGCAGGCGCGCATTCTCAGAAGCGCTGTGCAGAATTTACCCGCAAAGCCATTCAGGCAGGAAGTATCTCTCTTGGGAATACCTACCATGCTAAAGATTATGGACCGCTGTTAAAAAACGCAGGATTCCGTCCTATCGGCACATTTGAACAACCCAGAGCAGGAGATGTCGTCGTCATTCAACCTTATGAGGGAGGAAACCCAAGCGGGCATATGGCGATATTTGACGGTCAGGAGTGGTACTCCGATTTTAGACAACGTGATATGTGGGCGGGGCCAGGCTATCGGGCGGCAAAGCCTTCATACACTATTTACAGGAAGTAGTAATGAAAGCGTTCCCATTGATTGCTCTAGTTTTGTTACTTTGTAGCTGTTCTTCATCACGCAGTGACAGCACTCAGGATGTTAAACAATTCTATCTCGCGTGGATGTCCGCCTACACACAAGATCGAGATACGTCCGCGCTCATGCAACGTTATGTGGCGAAAGACGTTATCGACCGTCTGGCGCTGATTGGCAGCCTTTACGAGCAGGAAATAATAAATTCTGACTACTTTATGTACGTGCAGGATTACGACCCTGAATGGATCCCGCGGCTACGGGTTGGAGCAGTTCAGCCCTTTCTCGGTGGCGAAAAGGTGGAAGTACAATTAGGTGGACCGGCAGGCGAAGCGCCCATGCAACTGGAAGTGTATACGCGTTGGGAAGAGGGTCGCTGGAAAATTTATCGCGTGCGGGATCTGGGCAATCAATTTGAACAGCCAATCTACAGCGCCGGTGATATCGCACACGCCAAGGCATGGTCTGCGGAGATCGCACCGGAGTACGAAAAGATGAATAGATAAAAAAGGGGAGCCATCAGGCTCCCCTTTGCATCTCATTTTTCATTTTGCAGACTTATGCTTTCAGCTTACGCATAACCAGCGTTGCGTTAGTGCCGCCAAAGCCGAAGCTGTTAGACATCACAGTAGTCAGCGCCTGCTCGGTCGGTTTAGTCACGATGTTCAGACCTGCCGCCTGCTCATCCAGCTCTTCAATGTTGATGCTCGGCGCGATAAAGCCGTGTTCCAGCATCAGCAGAGAGTAGATAGCTTCCTGTACGCCAGCTGCGCCCAAGGAGTGGCCGGTCATGGCTTTAGTCGCAGAGATTGCCGGGCTGTTGTCGCCAAACACTTCACGAATTGCCCCCAGCTCTTTCACGTCGCCTACCGGGGTAGAGGTACCGTGAGAGTTCAGGTAGTCGATCGGGGTGTCTACACCGTGCATCGCCATTTGCATGCAACGTACTGCGCCTTCACCAGACGGAGCAACCATGTCTGCGCCATCGGACGTTGCGCCGTAACCGACGATTTCCGCGTAGATATGCGCGCCACGTGCCAGCGCGTGTTCCAGCTCTTCAACCACGACCATACCGCCGCCGCCTGCAATAACGAAACCATCGCGGTTTGCGTCATAGGTACGGGAAGCTTTGGACGGATCGTCGTTGTATTTAGTAGACAGCGCGCCCATGGCGTCGAATTCACACGCCATTTCCCAGCACAGCTCTTCGCCGCCGCCAGCAAAAACGATGTCCTGTTTGCCCAGCTGAATTTGTTCTACCGCGTTACCGATACAGTGCGCAGATGTCGCACAAGCAGAGCTGATAGAGTAGTTTACGCCGTGGATTTTGAACGGCGTTGCGAGGCAGGCAGAAACGCCGGACGCCATCGCTTTGGTGACCACATACGGGCCAACCGCTTTCAGACCACGCGGGCTACGCATTGCGTCAGCACCGAACACCTGAAAACGCGGGGAACCGCCGCCGGAACCTGCAATCAGGCCAACGCGCGGGTTGTTCTGGTAATCTTCTGCTGCAAGGCCGGCATCAGCCACTGCCTGTTCCATAGAAAGGAATGCATAGATGGATGCGTCGCTCATAAAGCGCACTACTTTGCGGTCAATGAGGCCAGTGGTATCCAGTTTTACGTTGCCCCAAACGTGGCTACGCATGCCGGAGTCCTTCAGCTCCTGAGAGAAAGTGATCCCTGAACGTCCTTCACGCAGAGATGCCAGGACTTCCTGCTGGTTATTACCGATGCTGGAAACGATGCCCAAGCCAGTAATCACTGCACGTTTCATTCAATACCTCTGTAAGTCGCACTATTTTAAAGTTTCGAGTGGCACAATAGCGTACACTTGTACGCCGAACAAGTCCGATCAGCCATTTAATGTGGAAATTTGCGCAGCCAGGCACTCATCGCTAAGATCGGGGCACAGCCTGCCAGACGAGTAACTTACGTGAAACAATACGCTATACAACCTGCAAACCTTGAATTCAACGCTGAGGGTACACCTGTTTCCCGAGATTTTGACGATGTCTATTTTTCTAATGATAACGGGCTGGAAGAGACACGTTACGTCTTTCTCGGCGGGAATCATCTCGCCCAGCGATTCCCTGCGCATTCACGTCCCCTCTTCGTGGTGGCAGAAAGCGGGTTTGGCACCGGACTTAACTTCCTGACGCTCTGGCAGGCATTTACCGGTTTTCGCGATACCCATCCTGAAGCTACCCTGGAAAGATTACATTTCATCAGTTTTGAAAAATATCCGCTAACGCGTGAAGATCTCACCTTAGCTCATCAGCACTGGCCAGAACTTGCCCCATGGGCCACGGCGCTGCAAGAGCAATGGCCGCTGCCGTTGGCGGGATGCCATCGCCTGCTCCTTGATGAAGGACGCGTCACGCTGGATCTGTGGTTTGGCGATATTAACGAACTGACCAGTAAGCTCGATGACTCCCTGAATCAAAAAGTGGACGCCTGGTTTCTGGACGGTTTCGCACCGGCAAAAAATCCGGATATGTGGACGCCAACGCTGTTTAACGCAATGGCCCGTCTGGCTCGTCCGGGCGGTACGCTGGCGACCTTCACCTCAGCGGGCTTTGTGCGTCGGGGGTTGCAGGAAGCCGGGTTTACGATGCAAAAATGCAAAGGCTTTGGTCGCAAACGTGAAATGCTCTGTGGCGTAATGGAACAGACGCTGACGCTCCCTTCATCGGCTCCCTGGTTTACACGTTCCGGAACAGATAAACGCGAAGCCGCCATTATTGGCGGGGGGATTGCCAGCGCATTGCTGTCGTTGGCGTTACTGCGTCGCGGTTGGCAGGTCACACTCTATTGCGCCGACGATAATCCAGCCGGGGGTGCCTCCGGCAATCGCCAGGGCGCGCTTTATCCGCTACTCAGCAAGCATGACGCGGCCATTAATCTCTTTTTCCCCACCGCGTTTACCTTCGCTCGTCGACTGTATGACGCCCTTCCGGTTGCGTTCGCGCATGACTGGTGCGGCGTGACACAACTGGCCTGGGATGAAAAAAGTCAGCAAAAAATCGACCAAATGCTGTCCCTTGAACTGCCCGATGCCCTCGCCGTCGGGGTTGATGCAGAGCAGGTTTTACAGACAACAGGCGTAGAAACCGGATGCGGCGGGATTCAGTACCCTGCCGGAGGATGGCTGTGTCCGGCACAATTAACCGCCGCCGTATTCGACTACGCCGCAACGCTGGGATTACGCACCCGGTATCAACATACGCTGGCCTCGCTGTCTCGGCAGACAGAACACTGGCAATTGACGTTTGCCAGTGGCGAAACCGCCACTCACGCTGCGGTGGTTCTGGCTAACGGGCATCGCATTAACGGCGTTGAGCAGACGCAGTCGCTACCGGTCTACTCCGTAGGCGGTCAGGTGAGTCACATTCCTACCACGCCTTCGCTTTCAGCGCTGCGTCAGGTGCTGTGCTATGACGGCTACCTCACGCCGCACAACCCGCAAAACCAGCAGCACTGCATTGGCGCCAGCTATCATCGCGGAAGTGAAGAAACGGTGTATCGCGCGGACGATCAGCAGCAAAACCGTCAGCGCTTAATAGATTGTTTCCCGAATGCCTCGTGGGCAAAAGAAGTAGACGTTAGTGGCAATGCCGCCCGTTGTGGAGTGCGCTGTGCCACGCGCGATCACATGCCAATGGTCGGCAACGTCGCGGATTATGACGCCACGCTCAGCCAGTATGCCACTCTTGCCGAAGACAAAGAGCACGCCGTAAACGCCCCGGTGTATTCCGATTTATTTATGTTAGGTGCACTGGGCTCGCGCGGGCTGTGTACTGCCCCGCTGTGTGCAGAAATTCTGGCATCGCAAATGAGCGATGAACCTATACCCATGGATGCCAGCACGCTGGCAGCGCTGAATCCGAATCGTCTGTGGGTGAGGAAGTTATTGAAGGGTAAAGCGGTGAAATAAGATACCATCTCGCCATTGCCTGATGGCGCTACGCTTATCAGGCCTACAACCCCCGTCCGCGTAGGCCGGATAAGACGCCTTCGCGTCGCCATCCGGCACAATCCACTGCTATTATTATTGCGTTGCCTTCTGGAACAGTGTGTCCCACATCTCTTTCACTAACGCCTGGTCACGCGGCGAGAGTTCGCCTGCGCTGATGGCTTTTTCCAGGCTGCTGGTCACATTGGCGTACAATGCCTCAGCGGAATGGTCCTCGCCAGCATCCAGCTCAGCCACAGCCAGCGTCAGGTGCCCACGCAAATAGCCACTGGCAAACAACTCATCATCGCTGGCGTGCTCTACCATATCGTCGATTAATGCCAGAATGCGTGATTCAAACTCCGCGATCATCTTATTTCCTCATTGTAAACGTGGCAGCGGCTTCAGTTGAGCGCTTCGGGCCACGGGAATTGTTCCGCCGTAAGTTCAGGCGTGTGATAATAATTCTGTAACGCGTTAATGAAACGCGCCGGACGTTCAGGGATCCCCTTTTCCAGGTACTCCATCACCTGAGCATGAACACGGCGCTGGAATACCACGCGATCCGGTTCAAAGTCCCCTTCCAGATTGTCGCAACTGACGTTAAACGGGTAGCCCGCCGCCATGCAAAACAACCAGTCAAACGCCTGCGGCTTCACTTCCACATCTTCAAACTGGCATTGTGTCTTCGCGTCGCGTCCGTCCGGGCAGTACCAGTAACCGAAATCGACCAGTTCACGACGGGCTTTACCGGCGATGCACCAGTGTGAAATTTCGTGTAACGCACTGGCGTAATAACCATGCGCAAAAACGATACGGTGATACGGTAATTCCGTATCCGCTGGAAGATAGATCGGTTCGTCGTCGCCTTTAATCAGACGGGTATTAAATTCATCGGCAAAGCAGCCGTTAAAAATCTCAATTAACTGTTCGTAGTGATGCGTATTATTCATTAGTTCATCCCCAGCCAGTGGAGAATCTCCTGTCCATGATTATCATAAAGTAGCTTGGCGCTCATCACGGCGGAGACAATAACGATCATTGGCCGAATGAGTTTTTGTCCTTTGCTGAGTACCAGTCGAGAGCCCATCCGTGCGCCAATAAACTGGCCAATGAGCATCACAAAACCTGTCGCCCAAATCACTTTGCCGCCGAGGGCAAACAGCAACAACCCACCGATATTCGATGTGGCATTTAATACTTTGGCGTGGGCCGTCGATTTCGCCAGGTTGTATCCGCACAGCATGACAAAGGCCAGCGCGTAGAATGACCCTGCCGCCGGACCAAAAAAGCCATCGTAAAAGCCGACGCAGCCCCCGGCCACCAGCGCGAAAGGCAAACCGTGCAGTCGGCGCTGTCGGTCCTCTTCCCCGATTTTCGGCATCAACAGAAAGTAAAGGCCAATACAGATAACCAATACTGGCAGGATCTGGCGCAGAACATCTGACTGCACGTGCTGAACCAACAGCGCGCCACTCATTGAGCCGATAAAGGTCATGAAGATGTTGAGCTTCTGATCCGCCAGATTAACCACACCCCGACGAATAAAATAGAGGGAGGAAGAGATAGATCCCCCGCAGGCTTGCAGCTTATTGGTTGCCAGCGCTTGCGCAGGTGGCATCCCGGCCGCCATCAATGCCGGGATGGTGAGTAGACCACCACCTCCGGCCAGAGAATCAATAAAACCTGCCAGCATCGCCACAAAAAAAAGCACACCTAACAGCAGTGGCGACACCATAAACAGAGAGGCAAAATGATCCATTAGAGTACATGCTCGTCCAGTAGCGCCTGGCAGGAAGGCGGCAACGGCGGCGGTGTCTTCTTCTCAGGCTTGGTGGTTCCAGGTTTTGGAGGTTCGAACCAGCTTTGCAGCTCTGCGCCACAGCCGTCACCCGGTGGCGGTAACGGTTGATCTTCGCACTCAAGGCTGTCGGCAGGGCAACGTAACCGCACGTGCATATGCGCACGATGCTGGAACCACGGCCGCACTTTACGCAACCAGTCCCTGTCGGTCCCTGCATCCAGACAAAGTTGTTGCTTAATCGCCGGATTCACGAAAATACGCGTTACTTCATTATCTTTTGCAGCCAGCCTGATCAGGCTGAAAATCTCCGGTTTCCACAGTGACGGCACAACACGTTTGCCATCCTGTGAGACCAGATCTAACGCCTGCGGCCGCAGCAGTTGCGACTGGGTCCAGCGCGTTTTCGGCAGTTGCAGGAAAATATCCACATCCAGTCCCGTCTGGTGGCTGGCGTGACCGCCATTGAATCGCCCACCGGCCGGCATACCCATATCGCCGATTAACACCGTGCCCAGTCCCTGACTATTGGCCTGATAACTCAGACGCTGGATAAACCTCACCAGATCCGGATGGCCAAAGTAACGACGCTGATCGGTGCGCATCACCTGATAGTGTTCTGACTGTACAGGCAGCGTATCTGCACCAACAATACAGCCATTGGAAAACGCGCCGATAGACTGCGCGCTGCCCGCAACCGGATGGGTAATTTTCTGCCAGGGCGTCGCCGCCAGACAGGCGGTACTGGCAAACAGAGCCAGCGCCGCAAGTGCCGTTTTTTTCATCTCTTACCAGCGTGGAATATCGGTCTTCACGTCCGCATTTTGCGCCCGCTGACGCAGCAGGTGATCCATCAATACGATCGCCAGCATCGCCTCGGCGATCGGTACGGCGCGGATCCCAACGCACGGATCGTGGCGACCTTTAGTGATCATTTCGACTTCTTCACCAAAGCGGTTAATAGTGCGCCCAGGAACGGTAATACTGGACGTCGGTTTCAGCGCCATATGAGCAATGATTTGTTGCCCGCTGCTGATCCCGCCCAGAATGCCGCCCGCATGGTTACTCTGGAAACCTTCTTTGGTGATTTCGTCACGGTTCTGGCTGCCGCGCAGCGCAACAACGTCAAATCCATCACCAATCTCAACGCCCTTAACGGCGTTAATACTCATCAGCGCATGGGCGATGTCGGCATCCAGGCGGTCGAATACAGGTTCGCCGAGACCCGCAGGTACACCGCGTGCAACAACGGTCACCTTCGCCCCGATGGAGTCACCCTCTTTCTTCAACCCGCGCATCAGTTCGTCCAGCGCGTCGAGTTTATCCGGGTCCGGACAAAAGAACGGGTTAAGTTCCACCTGGGACCAGTCTTTGATCTCCAGCGGAATATCACCCATCTGCGTCAGGCAGCCGCGAATCTCAACGCCGAATTTTTCCGCCAGATATTTTTTGGCAATCGCTCCGGCCGCCACGCGCATCGCTGTTTCACGTGCGGAAGAACGTCCGCCGCCACGGTAGTCGCGCAGGCCATATTTTTGCTCATAGGTATAGTCGGCGTGTCCTGGACGAAAAACGTCCTTAATCGCGCCGTAATCCTGTGAACGCTGATCGGTATTTTCGATCAGCAGGCCAATGCTGGTGCCTGTGGTAACGCCCTCGAACACCCCGGAGAGGATTTTCACCTGATCCGGCTCACGACGCTGCGTAGTGTAGCGCGATGTGCCCGGACGGCGTCTGTCGAGATCGTGCTGCAGGTCAGCTTCTGTCAGAGAAATGCCCGGCGGAACACCATCGACAATACAACCGAGCGCCAGCCCGTGTGATTCGCCGAAAGTGGTTACGCGAAAGAGTTGCCCAATTGTGTTTCCTGCCATCACGGCTCCGTTATGAGTGTTGTGTATGTGCGCGTGTAATTAGTCTTTATAAATGCTGAAGTGCTCACGAGCAGCAACTAACTGCTCTTTGGTCAGCATGAATACGCCGTCACCGCCGTTGTCGAACTCCAGCCAGGTGAACGGTACACCCGGATACTGCTCCATCAGATGTACCATGCTGTTTCCGACTTCACAAATCAGAATACCGTTATCTGACAGGTAGTCTGGGGCGTTCCCCAGAATGCGGCGGGTAAGTTTCAGCCCATCGGTGCCGGACGCCAGACCCAGCTCAGGTTCGTGACGATATTCGTTTGGCAGATCGGACATATCTTCCGCATCGACATACGGCGGGTTGGTCACTATCAGGTCATACTGGACTTTCAGCAGATCGCGGAACAGATCGGAACGGATCGGCGTGACGTGATGGATCAGACCGTGTTCTTCAATATTGTGCTCAGTCACTGCCAGCGCGTCAGTGGAAATATCTACTGCATCTACTTCGGCTTCCGGGAAGGCATACGCGCAGGCAATGGCAATACAGCCGCTGCCAGTACACATATCGAGGATATGCTGCGGTTGCTCATTAATAAGGCCCGCAAAGCGGTTATTGATAAGCTCGCCAATCGGTGAACGCGGAACCAGCACGCGTTCATCAACATAAAACTCATGCCCGCAGAACCAGGCTTTGTTGGTCAGATAAGCAACCGGAATGCGCTCGTTGACGCGGCGAATCACGCGTTCAACAATACGATGACGCTCGCTGGAGGTCAGACGCGCGGTACGCATATCTTCTGGAATATCCAACGGCAAATAAAGTGACGGCAGCACCAGTTGTACGGCCTCGTCCCATGGGTTATCCGTGCCATGGCCATACCAGATGTTCGCCGCGCTAAAACGGCTGACCGCCCAACGCAACATGTCCTGAATGGTATGCAGTTCACTCACTGCTTCATCGACGAAAATTTTATCCACGTATTCCTCCAGGGCATGCTCGTATTAATTTCGGCGGCTAGTTTGCCACGAAGACGGCGATAAATCAGCATTCACACGGGGCCTGAACGCGAAAATTGCGTTTTAAGCGATCGGATGCCCGCCGAGTCGGGTTAAACTAACGGAAAATAAAAGTTGAGACTCTCGAATGAAAAAGAAAACATCGCTCAGCGAGGAGGATCAGACGCTGTTTCGCCAGCTGATGACCGGCACGCGTAAAATTAAACAGGACACCATCGTTCACCGACCTCCACGTAAAAAAATTGCCGAGGTTCCGGTTAAAAGACTGCTACAGGAGCAGGCTGATGCCAGCCACTATTTCTCGGATGAGTTTCAGCCGCTGCTGAATACGGACGGTCCAGTAAGATACCTGCGCGCCGACGTCAGCCATTTCGAACTGAAGAAAATGCGCCGTGGCGATTACTCTCCGGAGCTGTTTCTCGATCTGCATGGGCTGACCCAGCAACAGGCCAAACAAGAGTTAGGCGCGCTGATTGCCGCCTGTCGTCGCGAACATGTGTTTTGTGCCTGCGTGATGCATGGCCACGGAAAGCATATTCTTAAGCAGCAAACGCCGCTCTGGCTGGCGCAGCATCCGCACGTGATGGCGTTTCATCAGGCGCCGAAAGAGTACGGTGGTGACGCCGCGCTGCTGGTGCTGATCGAAGTGGAAGAGTGGCTACCGCCTGAACTTCCGTGATGCAGAAAAACAGAAAGAGCCGCATTTGCGGCTCTTTGATTTTTCGGATGACGGCTGCACCTTATCCGATTCCAGACTTTTTAAATCGCTTTTGCCATTTTCAGGTTACACGGGCTCATCTGCCAGTTAAAAGTCCCCTTCCCGCTCTCATCAAGCGTAACGCTGGCAATCGCTGATGTGGTAAACATCGGCGGTGTTTCGCCCGGGCAAAGCTCAGACACCAGATATCCCACTAAAGGCAAGTGAGAGATAACCAGTGCCGTGGCGATACCTTCATTGGCCAGAGCCTGTAAATAGGCGCTGACCAGACCGACATCGCCGCAGGGAGTCAGCTCCGGCAAAACATCAACACCGGTTGGCAGGTTCATACACTCCCCCACCACATCCAGCGTTTGTTCGGCTCGTAGGAACGGGCTCACCAGAACACGTTCGATATCCACTTTTTGACCTTTCAGCCAGTTCGCCATCAGGCGAGATTCGTCACAACCACAGGAGGTTAAGGGACGAACCGAATCACTGGCGGCATCGAGGGCCGCGTCGCCGTGACGCATGATAAAAACTTGCATATTGCACCGCTTTTGTTAACCAGAATCACCACTACCTTTATTCACAGCCCCTATTGGCTGTGGTAACGATATGGTGGCCGGCATTGTGCCTTATCCATTCACCGAATGAAACGCTGTTTTTTACCTCAACGGCGTAAGTATAGTCAATCTCTGTTTACATTTTGAGCGCGACCCATACATTCAGTGCGGATTCATCCTACCTTTGACCTCATGAATTCAGGTCAGTTTCCCCAATATTCCAGAATCTTTCACTGCGTTCCGCCATCTGCAATAACTGCTCACACGGTGTAAACCGCGAGCCGTACTGCGTGGTCAGCCGTTGCAGAACCGCAACCACTTCACCCGCGCCGAGAGAATCCATATACCTGAACGGGCCGCCGAGGAATGGCGGAAAACCAATACCAAATACAGCGCCGATGTCGCCATCACGTGCGCTGCGGACTATCTTCTCGTCGAAACAACGGGCTGCTTCATTGAGCATTAACATAACGCACCGCTCTGCTATCTGCGCAGCGGTAAGTCGGCCCTGACCCTGGACGCCAATAAGCGTATAAATTGCAGGGTCGACCTGTTTTTTGCTTTTACGCCCTTTCGCACCATAAAGATAGAAACCCCGACCATTTTTTCTACCTTTGCGATCGTCATTCAAAATTGAAGCAACAACATTTGCAGGCGCGCTAAAACGTTCTCCATATGCAGCCTCAAGCACTGGTATAATTTTAGTGCCCGTATCAATTCCGACCTCATCCAAAAGTTGGATTGGCCCAACTGGAAAACCAAACTTAACCAGCGCGGCGTCTATGGTTTCGACCCGCTCGCCTTCGGTCAACATGCGAATCGCTTCGTTAATATAAGGCGCTAAAATGCGGTTAACGTAAAAGCCGGCCTTATCTCTGACCACTATCGGCGTTTTACCCTGTTTTTTCGCTAACTTAACGGTAGTTGCAATCGTCTGCTCAGAGGTCGTGGCATGCGGGATCACTTCGACCAACGGCATTTTTTCCACCGGACTAAAAAAGTGTAAACCAATCACTTGTTCGGGCCTTGCAGCGTTCGCAGCAATATCGCCAATGGGCAAAGATGAGGTGTTAGAAGCAAAAATGGTATGAGGTGCGCAATTTTGCTCAACTTCTGTCACCATCCGTTGTTTTAGCGACAGATCTTCAAACACGGCTTCAATAATTAGATCGCGATGCGCAAAGCCACGGTAGTCGATTGATCCCGAAATCAGCGCCAGTTGTTTATCGCGTTCGCTGGCTTTGATATGACGGCGGCGAACCTTCGTTTCAAGCTGATCCCAGCTGTACTTCAGCGCGTGGTTGATTCCCTTAGCGTTTATATCTTTGATGCGCACAGGCAAGCCGCCTTTACAGGCCGTCACGTAGGCAATACCGCCGCCCATCAGACCGCCGCCCAAAATACCTACGCTGTTTAGCGGGCCAGGTTTCGCATCACTTCCGGGATCTTTTTTCACATCGGTGTTGGCAAAAAAGATGTGCCGTAGCGCCTGAGACTGGGATGTCATCGCCAGTTCACCAAACGCACGTGCCTCAGCGTCGTAACCGCTACTGCTGCCTTGCGCTAGCCCGGTTTCTATAACCTCAAGGATACGTTCTGTTGCAGGGTAGTTACCTTGCGTTTTTTGCGCCGTCTTTTTACTGGCCATGCGGAACAACAGCGCCCGCCCCAGCGGCCCCGCCAGCACTCGCTCTCTCACGGGCAGTGTTCGATGCGCAGAACTGTCCTTTTTAGCCAGTTCAACGGCTGCTTCCAGCAAAATGGAATGCGGTACAACTTCATCCACTAAACCAACTTTCAGCGCCTGTTTTGCGCGTAATTGTTTTCCGGTGAGGATCATATCCAGTGCGGTACTTACGCCAATCAAGCGCGGCAGCCGCTGCGTACCACCGGAGCCGGGCAACAAGCCAAGTTGTACTTCCGGTAAACCCAGAACGGTTTTAACATCATCGGTACAAATACGGTTGTGGCACGCCAGCGCCATCTCCAGGCCACCGCCGAGGCATGCGCCATGAATCGCGGCGATAACCGGGATCGGCAAGGCATTAATTTCCGCCATCATCTGCTGCCCCTGACGGGCCAGCGTTTCGGCTTCCTGCGCGCTGCGACAGCTACCAATCATGTTGATATCTGCCCCGGCAATGAAGTTATCGGGTTTAGCCGAAATAAACACCACACCACGCAATGCTTTGTTATCGCGGATTTGTTTCAGAATGGCCCGAACCTGAGAAGCAAACTCCGCTTTCAGGGTGTTCATTTTCTCTCCGGGCACATCAATGGTGACAACAGCAACGTTATCCAGACGTACGTTTAGTGTAAAAGCCGATGCCATTTCCATTATTCCGCCTCCAGAACCATGGCTGCACCCAAACCACCAGCTGCACAGGCGGTCACTAAACCAAAACCACCGCCACGACGTCGTAACTCATGGAGGGTTTGGGTAATCATGCGCGCACCGGTAGCGGCGAAGGGGTGTCCATAGGCAATCGATCCACCCAGCACGTTAAATTTACTGTCATCAACTTCGCCAGTGGCATGTGCTCTGCCCAGCACGTCGCGGGCAAAACGTTCGCTACCCAACAACTGAAGATTCGCCAGCGTTTGTGCGGCAAAAGCTTCATGCATGTCGATCAGCGTTAAATCTGCCATCGTCAGACCCGCTCTCTCCAGGGCTAGCGGCGTTGACCACGCTGGTCCCAGCAACATGTCCTGCCAGACATCGATGGCGGTAAAAGCAAAACTACGCAGGTACCCCAGCGGCACCAGCCCCAACTCTTTCGCACGCGACTCCGTCATCATGATCACGGCGGCTGCGCCGTCCGTTAGCGGGGTACTGTTTGCTGCGGTGACAGTGCCGTGCTTGCGGTCAAACGCCGGACGTAGTTTGGCGTAATCGGCCAACGTAGAGTTACCGCGAATATTGTTATCTTCTGAAAAAGGATCTTTAAACGGTGGCGCGTAGGTAGTCATTACCTCATCTGCCAGCTTTCCTTCAGCCCACGCCTGAGCGGCACGCTGATGAGAGCGGTGCGCCAGAGCGTCCTGCTGTTCTCGGGTAATACCATAGTTTTTGGCCATTTGCTCAGCCGTATCCCCCATACGCAAACCGGTGGAATACTCAGCGACGGCTGGCGGCACAGGCATCAGGTCACGTAAACGCAGTCGGGAAAAGAGTTTAAGGCGTTGACCGGTAGTCCGGGCCTTATTGACATCCACCAGCACCCGCGCCAGCTTTTTACTAACGCCAATAGGCAAGACTGACGAGGAGTCCGCACCACCCGCAATTCCCGCACGAATAGACCCCGCCATCAGGCTTTCCGCGACATTCGCCACTGCCTGAAAACTGGTCGCGCAGGCTCGGCTTACGCTATAGGCATCCGTATGCACATTCATGCCGGTTCCCAGCACGATTTCACGAGCAATATTTGGCGCTTCAGGCATTTGCACCACCTGACCAAAAACCAGTTGCTCAATCACATCAGCAGGTATTTCGCTGCGCGCCAGCAGCTCACCGACGACCATTTTTCCTAAATCAACGGCGGGAATGCCATGAAACGCGGTAGCCTGACGAGCAAATGGCGTACGCAACCCACTTACAATGGCAATACGGTCGCCCTGGCGGGTAACCAGCGGTAAAGCCTGACTCATAACACTCCCCTGTAAAAAAATAAAATAAGTGGTCTGACCTGATCATAGTCTTAACCAATTTTTTACATTTAGCCAAGCGGAGAGAAAAGAAAGTGGGAGCTAAGACACAGTGAATAATCACTGACAGTTACGAAAAAGCCCTTGCTATCAGATAGCAAGGGCTTTTGCAGAGGGGGATTAACGCAGGCCCAGCTGGAAGATCAGCGTTTCAGCTTCACAGGCAAAAACAAAGTCGATATCCAGACGCACACCTTCTGACTCTTCAGTAAAGGTCGAGGTGATTTGGCAAGGCTCAGATTCCACGCCACGCGCCTTTTCGGTCAGAGCAGCCAGCGTTTCTTCTGCCTCTGCGCGGTTCGCGAACACACGGCTGTAGGACGCGGTGCAATCGGAGTTGTCCATGATGGTGCCAACATCCATACAGCAGCAAACCGGGGTTTCATCAGCACTGCATTTACTCATTGTAGATTTCCTCTGTATTCGCACCTGAGGTGCCAGATAAACGATAGGGATATTTTACGCTCCCATTATTCGCCTCTCCAGTCGTTAATTGTATGAAATGCGATAAGTGACCGAAATCACACTTAAAAATGATCTAAAACAAAAATCGCCCAAACAGGTGAGTGCGCACCCCCGCAATTTTGCCAGCTGGATCGCGTTTCTCTGATCAAATTTGAAAATATTTATAAACATACTTGCAACATTCCAGCTGGTCCGACCTATACTCACGCCACTGGTCTGATTTCTAAGTCGTACCTCAGACCCTACACTTCGCGCTCCTGTTACGGCATGTAACATTGTTTGTATAAAAATAAATCTATGAGGTTATGGTCATGAGCCAGAAAACCCTGTTTACAAAGTCTGCTCTCGCAGTCGCAGTGGCAATTATCTCCACACAGGCTTGGTCTGCAGGCTTTCAGTTAAACGAATTTTCTTCCTCTGGCCTTGGCCGGGCATATTCGGGTGAAGGCGCAATTGCAGATGATGCAGGTAACGCCAGTCGTAACCCGGCATTGATTATGATGTTCGATCGCCCTACTTTCTCAGCAGGTGCAATTTTCGTTGACCCAGATGTAGATATTTCCGGTCGCTCGCGTATTGGCAATGACGCCAGCCAGGATAATATCGCCCCAACAGCCTGGATACCGAACGTGCATTTTGTTGCTCCGATTAACGATCAGTTTGGTTGGGGGGCCTCAGTCACCTCTAACTACGGCCTGGCTACGGAGTTTAACAATAATTACACAGCAGGCTCGATGGGCGGAAAAACCGATCTGGAAACGCTCAATCTAAACCTGAGCGGTGCTTATCGCCTGAACAATCATTTTAGCTTCGGTCTCGGTTTAAACGCCGTCTATGCAAAAGCGAAGCTTGAACGCTATGCTGGCGATTTACCACAGCAGATCGTTGCAGGCTCCGGGGGCAGAATTCCTCCATCACTGGCCGCGCAATATCCGGCAGATACACAGATTGCGCGCCTGAAAGGTGACGAGTGGGGCTTCGGTTGGAATGCTGGCCTTCTTTATGAAGTAGATAAAGATAACCGCTACGGTTTCACCTACCGTTCTGAAGTAAAAATTGACTTCAACGGTGATTACCGCAGCAATCTGCCATCAATGGACCGTATTCCTGCGCAGTTGCGTCCGGTGTTCGCCAGCCTGCCAGCAGGAACCAACGGCAGTACGATCGATGGTTCACTTGATCTGAACCTGCCAGAAATGTGGGAGTTTTCAGGCTATAACCGCGTTGCACCACAGTGGGCGGTTCACTACAGTATGGCTTATACCAGCTGGAGTCAGTTCCAGGAGCTGAAAGCAAAAGGCAACAACGGCCAAACCTTGTTCTATAAAGAAGAAGGCTTCAAAGACTCTTATCGCATCGCGCTCGGTACTACCTATTACTATGATGATACCTGGACGTTCCGTACCGGTATCGCCTTTGATGATAGCCCGGTTCCGGCAAACCGTCGTTCCATCTCTATTCCGGATCAGGACCGCTTCTGGCTGAGTGCGGGTACAACCTACGCCTTTAATAAGGATGCATCGTTGGATGTTGGCATCTCTTATATGCACGGTCAGAAAGTGAAATTCGAAGAAGGCCCATACTCCTTTGAATCTGAAGGGAAAGCCTGGTTGTACGGTATGAACTTGAACTACGCATTCTGATTTTCTTCAGACGTAAAAAAGGTGAGCTTTTTAGCTCACCTTTTTATTTGCCCAATTCCTTACTCAGAATCGATCTCTTTTAAATCATCCTGAATATCTTTCGCGTTCGGGTTTTCTTCTGGTTTGAGTTTCCCGCCGTTCGCAATAAAGTCATGACGCTGGAAGTAAGCTTCACGCACCATGATGTAAGGATCGGAAGACTGACGCAGCAGACCGTCAGAGTCGAGCAATTGCGCGCGAGTTTCAATCCCTTCAACCGTCCATTTGCCTATCGACAACGGCCAGGTCAGCCAGGACAGTACCGGATACAGCGTATCGACCATATCGCCGCCGTCATCACGCAGCGTGAAACTACCGTAGAACGGAAGCTGCATATACGGCCCGTAACCAACATCATAGTGGCCTAACGTACTGCCAAAGCGGTGTGGTTCAACGCGCTGCAACTTCGGATTAGCCATACCTGCCACATCGATAAAGCCGCCCATACCTAACAGGGTATTCAGGAAGAAACGGGTAAAGTGCACCATCCCCTGATAAGGATCGCCTTGCAGGAAATAGTTGACCATGACGGCCGGCTCTTCAAGGTTCCCCGTAAAGTTGCTTAAACCATTCCGCGCCGGCTGCGGAACATAGTCACGCCAGGCAACAGCTACGGGTCTTACAACGTATGGATCTAAAACATTAAAGTTGAAGTTGTACATGGTGCGGTTGAACCCTTCAAATGGGTCCGAACGCCCCTGCTGTTCTGTACCGGAGCTCGCACACCCCACCAAAAGTGTGGTTCCCAGCGCAAGCGCCGACAGGCGAAGCTTCATAAGTGTCTCCCTGTGTTTTATGGCTATCGCTGATTGCCATCCATGACGGAACGATGACGTATCCGCCTGTTTAGATGTGAGCGATTGTAACAGCACGTCAAATGATGTCTATATACCCTGTCTTACTGATTTGATCATAGCCTGGTAATGCGCACTCCGCGGCGGTTCTATTCTAACTAACCCGATAAAAACAAACGTTACTATTTTTGCTATCTCAGACTTTCTCCCGCTGATTTTCAGACAAAAGCCGCTACGCTTTAGCAATACGTGCTTATTCAGGATTCGGCCATGAATGACATCAAGAAAGATAAGATTGATCGACACAGCGACGAACTCGAGGTGGAAAGCGATGAAAAGCTAACAGGAAAAAAGATAGAGCTTGATGAGGACAGACTCCCCTCCCGCGCCATGGCAATCCATGAACATATTCGCCAGGATGGGGAGAAAGAGATGGAGCGTGACGCGATGGCGCTACTGTGGTCAGCCATCGCAGCAGGACTGTCGATGGGCGCCTCGCTACTGGCAAAAGGGATTTTTCACGTACAGCTGGAAGGCGTGCCAGGGGGATTTTTACTCGAGAACCTCGGTTATACCTTCGGCTTTATTATTGTCATTATGGCCCGCCAGCAACTCTTTACCGAAAATACCGTCACCGCTGTACTGCCGGTGATGCAAAACCCTACCCTCGGCAATTTTGGCCTGTTGATGCGCCTGTGGAGCGTGGTTCTGCTGGGTAATATTATTGGCACCGGGGTTGCCGCATGGGCGTTTGAACATATGCCGATTTTTGATGAAGAGACCCGCGATGCCTTCGTGAAAATTGGTATGGATGTGATGAAAAACACTCCTGTGGAGATGTTTTCCAACGCCATTATTTCTGGCTGGTTAATTGCCACGATGGTGTGGATGTTCCCCGCCGCCGGAGCGGCAAAAATTGTGGTCATTATTCTGATGACCTGGCTGATTGCCCTCGGTGATACCACACATATCGTCGTCGGCTCGGTGGAAATTCTCTATTTGGTCTTTAATGGCACGCTGCACTGGAGTGATTTTTTCTGGCCCTTTGCGCTACCAACGCTCGCCGGGAATATCTGTGGAGGAACGTTTATTTTCGCGCTGATGAGCCATGCGCAGATCCGCAATGATATGAGCAACAAACGCAAGGAAGAAGCCCGGATGCAAGCAAAGCGTGATGAGCAAACGCAGAAAAACCAGAAAAAACAGGCCTGAATGGTGACTGTTTGAGCAGTCGGGCGACCTGAGACTTACCGTTGTGAGTAAAAAACGCTATACTCGTGCCGCTTCGTCCCCTTAGTTAAATGGATATAACGAGCCCCTCCTAAGGGCTAGTTGCAGGTTCGATTCCTGCAGGGGACACCATTTCTTCGTTACCCGCCATTTCCTCTCATTACCAAAATCCCTGATATCACTGCCATACAAACATTTCGACGTTACCACACATTACTCAACATGAATTAACTACGCCAAACTTTTGCGGGCATATTGTGGGCATACAGAAAAATGACCATGGATTTATGCCCGCATGCTTACGGTAAAGCAAATCGACGCAGCAAAGCCTGCGGAAAAATCATATCGCCTGGCAGATGCCGGAGGACTATTCCTGTTCGTTCCCCCGTCAGGTAAAAAGGTGTGGCGCATGCGTTACCGGTTCGACGGTAAGGAAAAAACGCTGGTTATTGGGCCATACCCGCAAATACCTCTCACAGAGGCCAGGTCAAAACAGTCAGAAGCAAAAATGAAGTTGCTGGTAGGTGTTGACCCGGCAGAACAAAAGCAAGCTATAAAGAAGAAAGAGAAAGAAGCTGTAACTGATTCGTTCGATGACATTTTCCATGAATGGCATGCTCACAAATCAAAGGTATGGTCGAAAGGATATGCTGACGAGATGATGAGCATGTTCACAGATGACATACTGCCGATCATCGGTTATTTACACATGGAGGAAGTCGAGCCAATGACTTTGTTGAAGGTCATCCGGCTGTTCGAGGACAGGGGCGCAATGGAGCGTGCTGATAAAGCCAGGCGCAGATGTGGTGAGGTTTTCAGTTATGCGATCGTAACTGGAAGAGCTAAATACAATCCGTCTCCAGACCTTGCTGGGGCTATGAAGGGATATCGCAAGAACAACTACCCCTTTCTTCCCATGCATCGCATACATGAATTCCAGCGATCCCTGAATGCTTATGGCGGCTGGATTGTAATGAAGATAGCAGCACAGGTATTGCACTATACAGCCATGCGGACCGTGGAAATGAGATCGCTGGCATGGTCAGGAATAGATTATGAGAACAAGATAATCCATATCGATCCATCGGTAATGAAAGGTCGCAGGCTTCACATCATCCCTATGTCAGATCAGGTTGTTGAGCTATTCAAAGTATTGCAGCATATAACTGGTCAGTATTCGCTTTGCTTCCCGGGAAGAAACGACAGGAAGAAGCCAATCAGCGAAAACGCTGTTCTTGGGGTTATTCGCAGCATTGGCTATGAAGGACAAACAAGCGGCCACGGATTCAGGCACCAGTTCAGCACCGTACTAAACGAGAAGCACTGAAATAGTGACGCAATAGAAATGCAGTTGGCACACGCAAGTGGTGGGACCCGCTCTGTGAATAACCACGCTGAATATCTGGATACGCGATGTGAAATGATGCAGTGGTGGGCTGACTGGCTTGATGAGAAGGTATCATAGGGAAGTGACACAAAGCCTTGCAAACCGATGCAAAGCTTTGTGTGTCCCGTTTTTGTCTCAACTCACTTACCGTTATTTTCTTCGAAAAGTTGATAGTACAGATGAGCTCGTTTTTCACCATCGCCTTTTTCTGAAAACATATCTGATACAATATAATTCTGGTATGGAACAAACGGTATCGATGCATCAGTAGACATCAACTTGTAAACGGATAGCATGCTTAGAGTTACCACAGAAAAATAAACTATAATTCTGTTTCTAATAATTAAATTTTTTAGTATTTTGTACACCAGCACTGCCTGAATAAAGCCGGTTATGTATAATATCCTGTTCCATATTAGAGCGAAGTCAAAAAGCAACGTCTGCGTTGCTATAAGCACAAAAAGCGCTGATAAAAATATATTACCAGATAAATCATTCCTGTTTACAACCTTGCGAGAGTAAAAGAATAAAACACAGTTTGTAAAAGCAAAAAGAATTGCGCCAAATGACTTTTCGGATGCACCAAATGTTACATATATTGATAATTTATTAGATATAAAAGGTATACCTAGAGATGATATAAAATTTACAGCAAACTGACCAATTCCTGCAGGTGAAATAAGATAGAAAGCAAAAAATGCTGGAACAAAAACTGAAGATCGTTTTATTAAGTAAGAGAATACTCTATTAAAGTAAATAAATGAATACATTATAGCAGAGTATTGAAATAGAACGGCAACCATCATAAACATGAATGACGATTTATTCTTATCATCAATCCGTTTCATAATGGCAATCATTGTCATTGATACTGCCAGTGACTGCCTTATGGTTCCCATCCACATTGGAAGGAGTGCCCAGCAAAAAACGAATGCAAAGCAAAACGTTGTGCTTGCGTTGAAATATCTAAAAAACTTGAATGCACATATTATGTTTATAGTTGCAATAACAAATAGAAGCAACTGGAAATCACCAGCACGAGATATAATATAGTTTAGAAGATAATAAAATGGCTCCATGCTAACTGTTTCTCCAGTTAGCGCCATAAAATCACTTGCCTTTACAGCATTAAAATACTGCTGGTATACCATCCAGTCAAATCCAGTCTCATACCTGAATGCAAAGAATATAAATATTATTACTGTAGAAAATAGTAAGCCAACCCCAGATTCAATCCCTCCAATAACTCTTGGCGTTGATAAAATCCACAGAACCAATGCAGTTAGTAAGTAAAATCCCATAATGTGAGCCCTAAATTTTATAGGACTCACATTTTACTTGAATAATATTGTTTTGCAACGCGAGGTGCTACTCTGGATAGGCTGCCAGGTACTGGGTTGCCGCATCACATGATAGCGTACTTCCTGGTTTAAAAGACAGCGCGGTGGTTGTAATTCCACTAAGTGGGTTACCATTTACTGAAATTCCTGATGACGATACAGAAACCAATAACTTGAATGGATATTTATTCAGAATGCTAGTTCCAGGTGCCTCTATCGCCACAGGCATAGAGTGTCCAACTGGCCTCGGTTGTGAACAATCATCCTGTTCTTTGATGCAGCAGAGTTAGCAGCAATGGAGAATGATGCTGATGCCCCAGTTACGTCCTGGCAATCTATGTGATAGAAATCACAATCAGCACCGATGTTAATCCCCACAGCCGCTTGTGGCTGCATTCCCTCACCAGGGTAACTCCTGTTATATGATCCACCTATAATCCTGAAACCCTAGACCTACCACTAAACGAAGCACACGATCCTCCAGCATTCTTGTGATTAAAACCTATAGCATCAACTTCATTGAAAACGATATTTCATGCATTTTGTGCAGCGTAGAAAATGGCCCCAAGACCAAAATCACCCACTCAACGTCCATCTGGACGAAAGTATTGATGAGGCTGTTCAGGACAGTATTGTCGATCGATAGCAGAGCATCAGAAGCTGACATGCTCCTAGTAATGATGCCGGTTAAGGCATTGGACGCATTACCGGCCAGTGCATCAAATGACGCCGCCAGCGCTTCATTGCCTGCGCTCTGGTTGCGAAAGATCTCCCACTGGGCAGCGATGCGCGCCTGCTCGTATTCCTTGTCAGCGCTAGCACGTAACATAAGTGCGTTCTGATGAGTGATAAGCCCCTGCTGCTCGAATGCCTGAATAAGCGCGAGTTTTCTGGCATTCTCGTTCGCCAGTTGCTGAACAGGGTCTACGCTACCGAACGCATCTTGCTGTGGAGTTACCGCCTGCAGGGACACCATAAATTCTTATGCTCCCCGTTATAATTCCTTCATTTACCAGTCAGTTCATCCCTGTGCCAGGCGATAAAAAGGCACATTCCTCACTGTTGCAGTAAGATTGTCGGACACCATTGTCTGCTTTGTCGCTATCCGCATCCCTGCTTTTCTCAGCCTCAACACATCAGCGGCAATACGCTGGCTGCCAAACCAGAAAAGCCCGTCCAGCGCAGTGACATCAAGGCCCGATTCCAGTGCCAGCTTCAGACGTTCACGCGGCGCTTTTACTGTTTTAGCAATCTGCTGATATGGCGCTTCGCTTGAACCTGCAGGACTAATGCGCCGGATACGATGTGACAGGCGGTACTGAAATTTATCCGGTATCCCACCGAGACTCGCTTTCAGGCTGTAAACACAACCAAAGCGTTTGCCGTTAAAGATGACGTTTTTCTGACTAAGCTGCAGCTCTTCACGCACGCTGGCAATCAGTTGTGGAGTACGGAGTAATAACAAGCGGAAAGGCAGCTCAAAGCTGGTCACGTAGTCCACATTCAATAAAGCAATACGCAGACGTTCTTGGGGCCCCGCCTTCATTTCCCGGCATTCAGCAATAACATCAGCCCACTGGCCGGTAAGACGGGAACACTCTGTCGCCTCAGTAAAACTATATTTTTCAGCCTGATAATCAATACGCTCGGTCACACTGAATTCCCTTCTGGCCAGATCTCGGTATTGGTTGCTCACTTTACCAGCGACGACATCCCTGTGTCAGAAATCTTTTTCTAACCCACTGAAAGTGCCTGACCAATCTTCCCTCGTATCCTCACCATGAGGATACGACAACTAACCGACCCGGTATGTTTTCCGGGTCGGTTAAACGGCGCCACGTCAGACAACAAAACGGTTAACCAGATCCTTCATGGTTGCCGACAGATTGTCCAGCCGCTGGCTGTCGCTCGCAGCCTGAGATACCAACGCCGCATTTTGCTGTGTAACCTGCTCCATCGGTCGCAATGCCAGGTTTATCTGGGTTACCCCTTGTGACTGCTCCGTCGCCACACGAGCGATATCCGCAATATATTGCTTCATACTGGTGGTATTATCCGCCGCGGCTTCCAGCGCGGTAGCAGATGCAGTAACCCGTTCAACGCCCTCACTAATTTTGACCATATTCTGCGCGACCAACTCACGGATTTGGTTAGCCTCTTTGGCGCAACGCTGCGAAAGATTTCTCACTTCACTGGCTACGACAGCAAACCCCCTGCCCATCTCTCCAGCACGTGCAGCTTCCACTGCCGCATTCAGCGCCAGTAAGTTAGTCTGAAACGAAATATCATCAATCGAGGTCACAATATTCGAGATTTTCTCACTGGAAGCGCGAATATCCCCCATGCTCTGGTTCGCCGCACTGGCAACGTTACTGGCCTGTCGGACCTCTTTTTCCAGTCTGATTGTCAGATGCTCAGCTTCGCGGGCATTATCCGCTGTTTGCGTAATCGCAGTTGATAGCTGCTCCATGCTGGCCACAGCTTCTACTATTGACGCAGCCTGTTCATCTGTACGTTGAGCCAGATCCTGATTTCCCGCCGTAATACTGCTACTGGCATCGGACAAAACCACGGAGCCTTGCTTAATCTCCTGTACAATATGCTGAATACTTTCCAGCATCGTGTTATAGGCACGATTAAGTGAGGAAAGCTCATCTTTGCCCGGGGTCGCCAGACGTTGAGTCAGATCGCCATTCATACCCGCAATCTTGCGTAGCGTGTCACTAAACTGACGGTGCATATTGATTGCGATGGCCCCAGCGAACGTCAATGATGCCAGGAGCGCTAACAGGCTAACAGCCATATATATTTGCCAGTTTTTTCGTGCATCCTGCGCGAGTTTTTCTGCATTCGCCAACAGACGATTCGCTGTCACATTTTCTATCTGCCGCATCACTTCAATACGCTGGGTTTGTACTTTAAACCAGGCCGTAGGATCGACACCAAATCCACCGTTCTCGACATGGTTAAACGCGATCTCGCGAAATGCGAGGGCTTTTGACGCTTCTGCTGACTGTAAGCGGCTTTTCAACATGGCCGCCTGTTCCGGTGAACTCAGGCGTAACGATTCTGCCAACCAAACGTTCTGTTTACTGACGACATCACTGAGTTGATGTAACTGTCCGTCGGCGAAATGGCCGGAGGAAAAGATATTTGATAACAGCGCCCGTTCAATACCCGCCTGTTCTTTCAAATTCAGCAGGTTGTAGTAGGCGGCGAATGCGTTTGCCATCTCGCCTGAATCCGTCAACTGCCCCAATCTACCCACAAAATTCAGCACATCAGCAATGACATTGGTATAAAACTTAACCACATCTGATGCTGGAAGCCCCAACTGCGTGACGTTTTCGCGGATGGTAGCGAGCGAAAGAATATTTTTCTTAAACGCAGCGACAGAAGTGGCGACATCCCCTTCCGGTAAGGCAGTATCGGACAGTGACCGCACAAATACCTCGATTTCGCGATCGGTCAAAGCCCGCTGTGCGTTTAACTCATCTTTGAACGTCTTCCCTTCAGCCCCCAGAAACCCGACACTCATGCCGCGTTCTTTTTGCAATTCATGCACTACATTTCCGGCACTGCGTGCGAGCGCTGTCAGTTGGGCAATATTCTCCATCTGCCGTTCTGTCTCAATGCGCGTTAATATTCCTGAACCAGCAAACCAACATAACGCCAGTAATAATGGTTGTAGCGCAATTATTAACTTCATTTTCATCGGCATTCGATAAACCCACCACATGCCACTTCCCTCCATTATCCATATCTTCATTATGGTTATCGGCGTAAAGAAGCGGCTCTTTAAATTTGAACAATGGGCAACCGTTTGTTTTTTAGATTAAATTTTTGCCAGAATAACTCTATTTAATTACTTCAATCAGAATAAAACCCTGACTAATACGGATTTGTAATCCTATAGTCCATTTTATTAACTTATTTGGCATATTATTTTTTATTAAAAAATCAGGTAATCATTAACTGATTCAAAAGAGAGAGAAGCACAGGACAGTGACAGCAGCCCGAGATAACAGCCATGGCGCGGCCATCATTCTGGCGTCCCGCCGAACGTTAAGGTTATAATCCTTGCAACGATTTTTTGGATTAGAAGCGACAATGACAAAACTTACCCTACAAGAACAGATGCTTAAAGCAGGTCTGGTCAGCAGCAAAAAAATGGCGAAAGTGCAGAGAACGGCGAAAAAATCGCGCGTTCAGGCTCGTGAAGCCAGAGAAGCGGTTGAAGAAAATAAAAAAGCACAGGTCGAGCGTGATAAGCAGCTCAGCGAACAGCAGAAGCAGGCCGCATTGTCTAAAGAATACAAAGCGCAGATCAAGCAGCTGATCGAGATGAACAAAATCACCATTTCCCGTGGCGATATTGGTTACAACTTTACTGACAATAACCTGATCAAAAAAGTTTATGTTGATAAGGTAACCCAGTCTCAGTTGATCAAGGGCCGTCTGGCCATTGCCCGCCTGACTGCTGAAAGCAGCAGCGAGAGCGAATACGCCATTATCCCGGCTGTTGTCGCCGACAAGATTGCCCAGCGCGATGCAAGCTATATTGTTCTCAATTGCGAACTGAGCCAGGAAGCGAAGGACGAAGACGATCCGTATGCTGATTTTGTCATTCCTGACGATTTGATGTGGTAAGAAAAACACCCCGATAATCACCCAGAGTTCCGTCGCGTATTTCGGTGAACGCTAGCGCCGCCACCGAAATGCCGTCAACCGCTCTTCTTCCCCACACGCCATCTGCTAAAACTTATAGTGTTCCTTGCTCAGTCCGTATTTTCTCATGCGCAAGTACAGTTTCTTACGCGGAATTTGTAAATACTCCGCCACTTCATTAATACGTCCCTGATGAATATTAAGCGCTTCGGTAATGATCTGTCGCTCGTACTCGTCGACCCGACGATCGAGCGGTGTCGGTTCGGGCAAATGTAGCTGTGGATTCGCGGTTTCAGCCAGTGGCAATAACCCAACTGCAAAAAGCTCGGCGGCATTGGCCAGCTCTCGAACATTGCTTAACCACACGCGACGCCGCATTCCTTTTAGTAATTCCCCGTCAACCTCGGGCACGGGATGATTCAGGCGCAGACAGGCTTTCTGCAGATAATGGCGAAATAGCGGCTCAATATCATCCGGGCGCTGAGACAGCGGCTGGCAACCAATTTGCGTCATCGCAAAACAGTAATAAAGTTCGGCCACAATCTGATTAGTTGCCGCCAGTTCCACCAACGAAGTGGCGCCAATGCCAATTAAGCGAAACGGACGCCGCTCCTGGCTTTGCAAATGCACCAGCTGGTGCTGCTGTTCGCGCGTCAGGCACTCAATATGGCTCAGGACCAGCGTTCCCCCTTGCGCCTGGGCAATAAGGTCATTGAGTTGCCCCGCATTCTCTAACGTCAATTCCCCGCGGATAAACGGTCCTTCAGCGCTGCGCCCAAGCTGATGCAAATAACGGGCTCCGGTCATACGCCCCGTTCCCGGCTCGCCATAAAACCAGACGGCAATATCCGTTTCAGCCAGTTGCCGTAAGCGCTGGCGGTACTGATTAACCCAGTCACTGTAGCCGACCAGTTCAACCTGGAGCTTTTGCTGGCAATAGTGACGACGTGCAATCACAGATTTTCTCTGACGCAACGCATCCTCTACCAACACCAGCAGTTTGCCTGGATCAACCGGTTTTTGCAGAAAATCCCACGCACCTTTCTTCACCGCGTCCACCGCCATCGGGACATCGCCATGTCCGGTGATCAACAGGATCGGAAGCTGATTGTCATCCTGATGAAACAACGTCATCAGGTCAATTCCATTACAGCCAGGCATACACACGTCGCTCAGGACAATCCCTGGCCAGTCGGCCTGCAGCCAATTTCGGGCATCAAAAGGGTTACTGCATGCGAATACATGATATCCCTCCTGTTCAAGCAACAAGGTGTAAGCGTCAAGAACATCGGCATCATCATCAATAAGCAGAACAGAATATTCATCACTCAACATCGTTTACATCCGTCAGATTAAATTGCAGAACGACGCAGGCATTGCGCCCCGGGGTCGACGCCAGGCGCAGTTCGCCGTTCATTTGCATCATTAACGATACACAAATCGATAAGCCAATACCGAGGCCAACATCCTTACTGGTGGTAAACGGTTTTAACAGTGATGGTAATAATGCTCCAGGCCAACCGGGGCCGTTATCGCTGATAAATACGCACAACCGGCTGCCTTCGGTCTGCCAGTGAACCTCTATTTTCGCCGCAACCGGACAGGCATCCAGCGCATTTGCCAGGACGTTTACCAGCACCTGCTGGATACGCACTTCATCACCAGCCACCCACACGCCCCGGTCTGGGAGCGTCAGCGTACCCTGCTGTGGCTTGTGTCGCATGGCCAACAGTTCCCAGGCAGCGTTGAACGTTTGTCGGAGATCGACCGGATGCAGAGGCGTGCCAGGTTCGGCCCGGCGCGCAAACTGACGCAGTGAACGGATAATGGCATCGATGCGAGTAATCAGCCCCTCCGCTTTGGTTAATGTGCTTCTGGCCTGAGCGGGTTGCCCCTGTTCGATTGCCCTCCCTGCCGTAAACAGGTACATCGACAGCGCATTCAGCGGTTGATTAATCTCGTGCGCCAGCGTGGTCATAGTCTGGCCGACCACCGCCAGTTTTGCCGTCTGGATCAGCTCATCTTGCGTTGCACGAAGATCGGATTCAATCTCCTTGCGCTCGGTCACTTCCTGCTCCAGCTGATTTTTTTGCGCACTCAACTGGCCCAAGGTATGACGCAGCAAGCCTGCAATACGCCCCAGTTCATCGCGTCCATATACCGGGATAGAGGCATCCGTTCTGCCAAGACCAATTTGCACCACGGCCTGGTTGAGCGCAGTAAAACGCTTCACCAGACGCGAGCGAATGAAGTAGTGGTTAAGCCCCCAGGCGAGAAGTAGCGCCAGCAGCGTCGCCAGCAGGATAAGTCCACCGCTGACGCGAACAATTTGTTCCAGCCGCTGGTTAAACGTCTGCATTTGCTGATGGCTACTCCCCAGTTGCGCTTCCAGCAGTGTTCGAAAGCGCCCAAGCGTGGCCTCTCTGGCATGGCTGGCATCAACCAGCGCTTTTTGCGCTGCGACATAATCGCGCATCGTATCGGGCATTTTATTTTTCATCATCCCGATTTCCAGCAGCTCATCGATAGTTTGTCGCAGTGTGATAGTACTGGGCCAGTCATCGAGGGTGCGGATATTTTCATCCGCCGTTTTCTTCAGATTTTCCAGGTAGCGGATGTGATTCTCCACCAGCATGCCATCGTCGCTACCCGATTTCAGTTCATTGAGCCTGTCGCGTAAATCATCAACGATCTGGTTTTCAATTCTTGCCAGGGTGTAGACCTGCTGCTGCTCATTTTGCACCTCTCGGGCACGTTTGAGATACAGCGCCGCATCACCATTTTTGGCCTCGATTTGATCCAGCAACGTCCCCTGCTGCCAGGTAAAATCCTGCACCAGTGAATTCAGCTCAGTAGTAAAATCATCATGTAGCCAATCAATGCGCGCGGAAAGCTCGCTCACTTTTTCGCGTACAAGGAACATGTTGTAGAGCACCCGGTCCAGTTCCGCCATCAGCGCCCGGCTATCCTGCAAAATCACCGCCAGCTGCTGCTGTTCTGCTGGTTGCAACCCCCTGCTCAGCACTTCGATTTTATCCAGATGCGAGATTATCTGATTGCGCAGTTGCAGCCTTACTGTTGTATTGGGAGCCAGCAGGAATTCATTTAGCTGGTCCACAACCAGGTTAAGATTTCCTTCAATCAAGAAAGCGGAATGCACTCGCGGGAAGTAATCATCAAGCGAATAGCGTATCTGCGAGCTCTGCTCATGCCAGGAGTACAAACTGACGCAGCTTACGCTCAACGTCAGTAATGCGCCCGTTAGAAAGGCTCCCCGCAGGCTGCTGCTGATGCTGAGTTGGCGAAGGCGTTGCAGTATCGATCCACCTTTCATTTTAATTCTTCCAGTTTTGATATCGCCTGACGCTGGTTTTTAAGAAACCAGAGCTGCCACTCCATCATCTGCTGTTCGGCAACGCTTTTATTATCAAACTGCGCAAGCCAGGCTTCATCTTCACTACTTTTGGCATCTATCGGAACGCTGGTCAGTAAGGCTCTGATTTCGGGTAGCGGGCGTTTCAGGCGTGCTTCCGCACTGTATAGTGCCCGCCATGCATCCTTCAGTTGCGCAAGACGGAAACTGATGGCGGTATCAAACATCCGCTGGACTAACTGTTGTCGCTTAAGGATCAGCCGATAATTAAGCGGAGGCTGGTTCAGTAAAATAGCCTGCTGAGCAGCGCGGGGATTATCAGATGCGAGCTGCGTTACCGGATATTTCCCCGTATTCGCATCAGCAAGGATCCGCTGTCCCTCCGGGCTTAACAAATAGCGGATAAAACGACGCGCTTCATTGGGGTGCTGGCTGTTCTTGAGAACAGCAACATAGGTTGGCGATACCGCCGAGCGTGGAAAATAGGTAAAAGCCAGGTGAGGATCGTTAAGCAACAGGTTGGCATAATTATCAATGACCGGCCCCGCCACGCCCAGGCCACTCTTAATTTTGTCGGCTACGCCAAAACTGCGTGATGAAATCGTCACCAGATTTCCAGCACTCGCCAGCAGCGTCGCCCACCCCGCTTCCCACCCTTTTTGCTGTAGCAATGACTCAACCATCAGATGGTTGGTATCCGAACGCGATGGGCTACTCATCAACAGCGCGTTCTGATATTTGGGCAGCGTTAAATCCCCCCAGTCGGCAGGAGGCGACAGATGCCGTGCCACCAGCGCAGAACGATTAATCAACAGACCAAAACCAGATATCGCCACTGCCACGGAGGTCGAACGGATAGAGTCTGGCACCAGCCGCTGGCTTTCCGGCAACGCATTTTCGAAAGGCGCCAACTTCTGATGCTCCTGCAGATGCTGCAACAGCATAGGGGATGAGGTCAAAATCAGATCAACATTTTCCGCATTCGCGGTATCCAGCAGTTGCTCCAACGAACTGCTGGTCCGGTTTAACGTGCGAATCATCACCGACCCCGGTTCAGTCTGCCAACGCTGAATAATCCAGGCCGTTGCCCCAGGGGAAAAGGTTGTCGCCATTACCAGCTCTTTACCCTGCGCCAGGCAACTCACCGACAACGACATAAAACAGAGCGAGAACGCCCAACAACGCCCCCGGCCCAAAAGTCTGTTTGTGATCCCGTTCATAAATACCAACATACGCAAAAAATAATATTGAGACAAAACTTACCCGTTTATCACCGACTGGGGGAAGAATAAGGTTATTCGTAGAATAACCAAACGGAAAGTGACGACATCGGTAAAGAATACCCGAAAACGCAGTCTGAATTTGTTAATATCCGCACACGCCGATGATAAAAGCGTTCGTAAAAGAATAGAATTGAAAAGCCATTATTTAAAAAGAGTCAAAATCAGCCACGCAATCCACAAATTGTGTCAATAGTGACTCATTTCATCAACTTGAGTTTCTCTACCGTCTATTTCACTCTTCACTGCGAAAAATCCTGATATTCACATCAATATAAATTTAGGTGATGATATGTTATCCATATTTAAGGCAGGGCCAGCGGCAAATAAAGTCCCGGCGGAGAAAGTCCAGGAAACTTATGGCCGATACCGCATTCAGGCATTACTCAGCGTATTTCTTGGCTATCTTGCGTACTATATTGTGCGTAATAACTTCACGCTATCAACACCGTACCTGAAAGAACATCTGGATCTCAGTGCCACGCAAATTGGTCTACTCAGCAGCTGCATGCTTATTGCCTATGGGATCAGTAAAGGCATTATGAGTAGTCTGGCAGACAAGGCCAGCCCTAAGGTCTTTATGGCATGCGGCCTGGTTCTGTGCGCCATCGTAAACGTCGGTTTAGGATTCAGTACCGGATTCTGGATTTTTGCCGCTCTGGTCGTTTTCAACGGTTTGTTTCAGGGAATGGGCGTTGGTCCTTCATTTATTACCATCGCCAACTGGTTTCCGCGTAAAGAACGTGGACGCGTCGGCGCATTCTGGAATATTTCTCACAACGTTGGCGGTGGTATTGTCGCTCCGATTGTTGGTGCCGCCTTTGCCATTTTAGGGAGCGAGCACTGGCAAAGCGCCAGCTATATTGTCCCGGCCGGTGTTGCCGTACTGTTTGCTTTTATTGTGCTTATTCTGGGGAAAGGTTCACCGCGCCAGGAAGGCTTACCGGCTCTGGAACAAATGATGCCGGAAGAAAAAGTAGTATTAAATTCCCGACACACTGACCAGGCGCCAGAAAATATGAGTGCCTTCCAGATCTTCTGCACCTATGTGCTGCGTAATAAGAATGCCTGGTATGTTTCACTGGTAGATGTCTTCGTCTATATGGTGCGTTTTGGCATGATTAGCTGGTTGCCTATTTATCTGTTAACCGAAAAACATTTCTCGAAAGAGCAAATGAGCATCGCTTTTCTGTTTTTTGAATGGGCGGCAATCCCTTCCACATTACTGGCGGGCTGGCTTACCGATAAACTGTTTAAAGGCCGTCGCATGCCGCTGGCCATGATTTGTATGGCGCTGATTTTCGTCTGTTTGATCGGCTACTGGAAAAGTGAATCCCTGCTGATGGTCACTATTTTTGCCGCCATTGTGGGTTGCCTGATCTATGTTCCACAGTTCCTCGCTTCTGTTCAGACGATGGAAATCGTCCCCAGCTTCGCAGTAGGTTCTGCAGTAGGACTGCGCGGATTTATGAGCTACATTTTTGGCGCATCGCTGGGCACCAGTCTGTTTGGCGTAATGGTCGACAAAATGGGGTGGCACGGCGGCTTCTATCTGCTGATGGGGGGTATTGTTTGCTGCATCCTGTTCTGCTACCTCTCTCATCGCGGTGCGCTGGAACTTGAGCAACAGCGAAAAAATGCTCAGCAAGAGGAAGCATCACTCCAGTTGGCGGATGCCCGGTAATTCATTTCGGTCTCACAAAAAAGTGCCAGCGATGCTGGCACTTCGATAAACTCAGATAAATAATAAATAACTCAAAGTGATAATTTATTGCTAAACGTAAGATTGCAAATTATTGCTTACCATCCGCGACCATAAAGCGAATGATCAAACCACATGTCGGAGCAAGAAACAGGAATAATCCAGTTACCATTTCGTTACCATTGGTCAGCCGCATAGTAAAAACGTAAATTAATGCCGTAAGGATGGCCATGCCGAGAAAAGCGCTAATTGACGCCGCAGCGCCTATAACCTGCCAGATATAGCAACTGACGGACAGAATGCTCAGTATGAGAAAGGTCCAGAAATAGAGCATAGCGATACCTCCTGTCTGCCGTAAACTTAACGTAAGTCCTTACACTCCCTTAACTTTATATTCTAAGACAATTCCTATCCGCATGCAATTTGAGCAACATTTTATTCACAAAAATTATTCGACCGCTTACTATTACACTGTTTCTCCGTCGTTTATTTAATCATCATAAAAACAACGAATTATATATAGGCGAAATTTTGCCCTTAATCGCCCTAAAAACATTTACGAATCTTGAGTAATTATTTCTGGCTGACATTAATTTTCGGGTGTACATTGTGCGTCCGATCATTCATGCCCCCTCGTGGTTTTGTCCTGACTCAGTTTTACACTCTTTACAGGAACCAATGTCGTTCATGGCGGCCTAACGATCAGTGCAGAGTGTAAAGCGACAGCCAAAGAATCTTCGCGATACATCTATTTCGTATCAACAACAGGTGCTTATGTTCCCCCAATGTAAATTTTCACGCGCGTTTTTGCATCCGCGCTACTGGCTCACATGGTTTGGTGTTGGTGTGCTCTGGTTACTGGTACAGCTTCCCTATCCCGTATTGTGTTTTCTTGGTACCCGTACAGGAACGCTGGCTCGTCCATTTTTAAAACGCCGTGAATCTATTGCACGTAAAAATCTCGAACTCTGTTTCCCAAATCTGTCACAGGAAGAAAGAGACAAACTGGTCGATGAGAATTTCCGTTCGCTCGGCATGGGGCTACTTGAAACAGGTATGGCCTGGTTCTGGCCGGACCGTCGGGTGCGTAAATGGTTTGATGTAGAAGGGCTGGACAACCTGAAGCGCGCTCAGATGCAAAACCGTGGCGTGATGGTCGTTGGCGTACACTTTATGTCGCTCGAGTTGGGTGGTCGCGTAATGGGGCTTTGCCAGCCAATGATGGCAACCTATCGTCCGCACAATAATAAGTTGATGGAGTGGATCCAAACCCGCGGTCGTATGCGCTCCAACAAGGCGATGATCGGCAGAAATAATCTGCGTGGTATTGTCGGCGCCCTGAAAAAAGGCGAGGCAGTGTGGTTTGCCCCCGATCAGGACTATGGTCGTAAAGGGAGTTCATTCGCCCCCTTCTTCGCAGTCAAAGACGTGGCGACCACCAACGGTACCTACGTGCTGTCACGATTATCGGGCGCAGCAATGCTGACCGTAACCATGGTGAGAAAAGCAGATAACACCGGTTACCGCCTGTTCATCACCCCAGAAATGGAAGGTTACCCGGCAGATGAAAGCCAGGCTGCGGCGTATATGAACAAAATTATCGAAAAAGAGATCATGCGTGCACCCGAGCAGTATCTCTGGATCCACCGTCGCTTCAAAACTCGCCCGATGGGTGAAGCTTCGTTGTATATCTAAAAAGAAAGGCCGTAAGGCCTTTCTTTTTTTCTACGGTTGAATTACTTAACGCCCCATTTGCTGAGCAGCTCAGCCATTCGCTCGTTGTAGTTGCGGGCGATGCAGGCTGATTTATCCTGTTCCTTCCAGCACTCGTTGCGCCCTTTCACCCAACCGCGCTGCTCTGCTTTCAGCGTCGGGTTATTGCTCGATTTAACCAGCGCCTGCTTGTAGGCCCCGTTTAACGCTAAATCCATTTCTGAGAGCGAAGGACTCTGGCAGATAATCTCTTCGATACTGCCCTTTGCAACCGCAGCGCAGGAAAAAGAGGGTCCAGTGCTGGTCGATTTTTTGGCCCCAGAAAAGTCAATATTATCTTCAGGCAGGCATACCCCGTGCTTTCGATTCGGCCCACTCCAGGAAACGTCCGGGTTTCCGTCATCTTTACGAGAAATAGAAACCGTATTGTTCCCGCTTTTGGCTTCCCAGTAATTTTCATTGAAGGCCTTCACCGTCGCCTTCGAGCCATCAATCCAAACATTGCCTTTGCCATCACTATTCACACCACCAATACTTGCGCAGCTGAAATTAAACGCCAACGGTGAGGCCGCCATCGACGTCAGTGGCGTAAAAACGAGTGCTAACATCATTAATCTGGTCATTTTTAACCTTTTCATTATCTCATTCCGCGAAAAATTAACCGCATTAACATCATGGCGATATGAGAATTCTCCGAGTAACCATTCCGTCGCTCAATAGCAATTTATTACCGGCAGAAATTAAACTGTCGCCGAATCACGACACTTGTAAGTTATTAAAATTAAATAAAAAAATGCCTCTTGTCTCTCCTCATTTTTAGGCGTACATTAGCGCCGTCTGGAGCATTAAAGCTCAGAATTCTGAGGTGATGCAGCCAAGCAAATGAGGGGTATTCTCCCTTTCGTTCGCGAGTGCATCAGCTCTCTGTCAGGTAAGCATATGTTCATTTAGACGTACCCCAGGTACGCGGAGAGATGAAAAGTGAAATATTTCTTTATGGGCATTTCTTTTATGGTCATCGTTTGGGCCGGTACTTTCGCCCTGATGATCTAAATTAAAAGACGCAGCAAAAAAACAGGAGCCATCAGGCTCCTGTTTTGCATTTTGGGGGAACATTCTGTCAGTCGGTACTTTCAGAAGCCGATTTTGCACTGGTCGGTAACAGGCCATCTGCGCGAAACATCGCCTTGATGCCGCGAATAGCCTGGCGGGTACGGTCACGGTTTTCAATCAATGCAAATCGCACATGCGTATCACCATAATCACCAAACCCAATCCCTGGCGAAACGCATACCTTCGCTTCGTTCAGCAGCTTCTTGGCAAACTCAAGTGACCCCATCCCGGCGTATTGCTCTGGAATTTTCGCCCAAACGTACATTGAGGCCTTTGGCATCTCGACCATCCAGCCTGCTTCATGCAGTCCTTTGACCAGCACATCGCGACGACGTTTATATTGCTCAGCGATATCCCGTACACATTGCTGATCGCCTTCCAGCGCGGCAATTGCCGCAACCTGCAGTGGCGTAAAGGTCCCGTAATCGTGATAGCTCTTGATTCGCGCCAGCGCGTTCACCAGCGTTTTGTTGCCCACCATAAACCCGATACGCCATCCCGCCATGTTGTAGCTTTTCGACAGGGTGAAAAATTCAACAGCGACGTCGCGAGCGCCGGGTACCTGCATAATCGATGGCGCCTTCCAGCCGTCATAAACAATATCAGCGTAGGCCAGGTCGTGAACCACCAACACGTCATAGCGTTTAGCCAGGGCCACCACTTTCTCAAAGAATTCCAGCTCGACGCACTGCGCGGTCGGGTTGGATGGGAAACCTAAGATCATCATCTTCGGCTTCGGGTAACTTTCGCGTATTGCGCGTTCCAGCTCATTAAAGAAGTCGACACCCTCAACCAGCGGCACTGAACGCACCTGCGCGCCTGCAATCACCGCGCCATAGATATGGATGGGATAACTTGGGTTGGGCACGAGGACCGTATCACCGTGATCGAGCGTTGCCAGCATCAGGTGCGCCAGCCCCTCTTTGGAACCGATGGTCACAATGGCTTCGGATTCAGGATCGATCTCAACGTCATAGCGTTCCTGGTACCAGCGGGAAATCGCCCGACGCAAACGCGGAATGCCGCGTGAGGTGGAGTAACCGTGAGTATCCGGGCGCTGCGCCACGGTACACAGTTTTTCGACAATGTGAGGAGGCGTGGCCCCATCCGGGTTCCCCATACTGAAATCGATAATATCTTCGCCGCGCCGACGCGCAGCCATCTTCAGTTCAGCGGTGATGTTAAAAACGTACGGGGGAAGGCGATCAATACGCGTAAAGCGACGTTCAGGGCGGGAGTCAGCCATAATATCCTCAGATTAACGTTAGCGCCCGGACCGTCCGAGCGACGCTGCCACGATGGTGGCACGTTTAGAAAATAGCCTGAATAATTTCCTTCTGTCGAGAGGCAAAACAAAATATTTTTTCCTGACGAAAAAGAGGAACAGCTGAGTAAAATGAGGAAATAACCATTTTCACAACCCGCCAAAAATTACCATCATTTAACATTTTGTTGTTAAATACATTACCTTGAACGCAGTACTCACAGGACAGGTATTGTAAATACAACAATCATGCAACAATCCCCTTTTAATATTATGGTTTTTCCCCATTAGCTCTGAACTGCGGGGGTGCTGGTCATCCTGCCTCAGGTTACCTATCATAGTGGTTTAACCCTTGCGCAAGAGTCACCCGTGCACGAAATATTCAATATGCTGCTGGCGGTATTTGACCGGGCAGCACTGATGCTGTTCTGTCTGTTTTTCCTGATTCGTATCCGCCTGTTTCGCGAACTGTTGCACAAGTCAGCCCACTCCCCAAAAGAGCTGCTCGCCGTTACCGCGATTTTCTCCATGTTTGCCCTGTTCAGTACCTGGTCAGGCGTACCGGTTGAAGGTTCTCTGGTCAATGTGCGTATTATCGCGGTCATGTCAGGAGGGATCCTGTTCGGTCCATGGGTTGGCATTATTACGGGGCTGATCGCAGGCACCCACCGTTACCTGATCGATATTGGCGGCGTAACTGCCCTACCCTGCTTTATTACCAGCATTCTGGCTGGCTGCATTGCCGGGTGGATCAACCGTAAGATCCCCAAAGCGCAGCACTGGCGCGCGGGTATTTTAGGCGGAATGCTGTGCGAATCACTGACCATGATACTGGTCGTCGCCTGGGCACCCACCACCGAACTAGGGCTGGATATTGTCTCAAAAATCGGTATCCCGATGATCCTCGGCAGCGTCTGTATTGGTTTTATCGTGATGCTGGTACAAAGCGTTGAAGGTGAGAAAGAAGCCAGCGCTGCAAAACAGGCCAAGCTGGCGCTGGATATCGCCAACAAAACGCTGCCGCTCTTTCGCCAGGTCAACAGCGAGTCGTTACGTCAGGTGTGCGAAATTATTCGCCACGATATCCACGCTGACGCGGTTGCAATCACCAATACTCAGCACGTTCTGGCCTATGTTGGCGTCGGAGAGATCAACTACCGCGATAACGATGACTTCGTCAGCCCTACCACGCAAGAAGCCATAAATCACGGTAAAATAATCATAAAAAACAATGATGAAGCGCATCGCACCCCGGAAATCCACTCTATGCTGGTGATCCCGCTTTGGGAGAAAGGCGTCGTGACCGGCACGCTGAAGATCTACTACTGTCACGCTCATCAAATCACTTCCTCGTTACAGGAAATGGCGATCGGTCTGTCGCAAATCATCTCCACCCAGCTTGAAGTCTCCCGCGCAGAGCAACTACGAGAAATGGCAAATAAGGCAGAGCTACGCGCGCTGCAAAGCAAAATAAATCCCCATTTTCTGTTTAATGCCCTGAACGCGATTTCATCGTCGGTACGCCTTAACCCGGACACCGCACGTCAGCTCATTTTTAATTTGTCGCGCTATCTTCGCTATAATATTGAATTAAAAGACGATGAGCAGATCGACATCAAGAAAGAGCTGTATCAAATCAAGGATTACATCACCATCGAACAGGCCCGCTTTGGCGACAAGCTGACCGTTATTTATGATATCGATGAAGAGGTAAGCTGTTTTATTCCCAGCCTGCTGATTCAGCCGTTGGTCGAGAACGCTATCGTCCATGGGATCCAGCCCTGCAAAGGGAAAGGTGTGGTCACTATCAGCGTTGCGGAGTGCGGCAACCGGGTACGGATTGCCGTACGAGACACGGGTCATGGTATCGACCCAAAAGTGATTGAACGGGTCGAGTCCAATGAAATGCCGGGCAATAAAATTGGTCTGTTGAATGTGCACCATCGCGTTAAGCTGCTCTACGGTGAGGGATTACATATCCGCCGTCTGGAGCCAGGCACAGAGATTGCCTTTTATGTACCTAATGTGCACTCGCCCGCAGCCGCGCCAACTACATTATTGCTTTAACCAGGAGTGAAGTCGTGAAAGTCATCATTGTTGAAGATGAATTCCTGGCCCAACAGGAACTGAGCTGGCTGATAAAAGAGCACAGCCAGATGGAGATTGTCGGCACGTTTGACGATGGTCTGGACGTGCTGAAATATCTCCAGCACAACCGCGTTGACGCCATTTTTCTGGATATTAATATTCCCTCGCTGGACGGCGTATTGCTGGCACAAAATATCAGCCAGTTCGCACATAAACCCTTTATTGTGTTTATTACCGCGTGGAAAGAGCATGCCGTTGAAGCCTTCGAACTGGAAGCTTTTGACTACATTCTGAAGCCGTACCAGGAATCACGCATTGTCAGCATGCTGCAAAAGCTGGAAGCCGCCTGGCAGCAACAGCAAACGGGAACGTCCCCTGTAAGTCCGGTGGCCCGCGAAAACGATACGATCAACCTGATCAAAGATGAGCGGATCATCGTGACCCCAATCAACGACATCTACTACGCTGAAGCGCATGAAAAGATGACGTTCGTCTATACGCGACGAGAATCATACGTCATGCCGATGAACATCAGCGAATTTTGCAGCAAACTGCCGGCTTCGCATTTCTTCCGCTGCCACCGCTCGTTCTGCGTAAATCTGAATAAAATCCGCGAGATCGAACCCTGGTTTAACAACACTTATATTCTGCGTTTAAAGGATCTGGAATTTGAAATCCCGGTTAGTCGGAGCAAAGTGAAAGAATTCAGACAATTAATGCATTTATAGTGCTGAAAAAGCGTGACGAATGGAGAGCACAGCGCACGCTTTCAGTTGTTTCCGCGACGAACGGGATAGCGGAACTAAGTTTGTAGTATATTGGTCGTCACTCTATTTTTTACAGGTGATGTCATGGCGAAGCTGAGCGAAAAATATCAACGTACATATCTACGCGAATACGCAAAAGAAGCGGAAAAAAATGCCCTGATATGGATAAGTACGGACGATTATTTAGCTGAGTGCCTGGATATTCATGAACAATGCCATCTGGATTATTCACTGCAACAACAGCTGAGTTCATGGCTTTTTATGCTGCGCATGAAGCGCAGCCCGGATTTATTAGGATATAAAACCGCGATACAGTCAAATGATATGGAATCTCTACACTTATCCCTGCGACAGTCTGCGATGATTAAACATGTGACGCAGGGTGTGGACTCAGGCTGCGATCACAGTATTAATGTATGGACGACACTAGAGATTCTTGCCGCGGGTTTATTTGACCGAGTACCACTCTTATTGCCTGAAAAATTGGGTATGAGTGATAACGGTCACCCTGTTAACCTGGCCATGACGAATTTAATGATGGCGGTGTGGTACAAACGTGCAGACTTTGCAGTGGATGCCAGAAAAAGAGCGCAAAAGGTACTGGCCGCGAAGCAGACAGCAAGCGATATGTTCATCCTCCGCTACCTGATGGCGCTCCTGGATGAGGATGTGACAGAAGCAGGGACACAACTCAATTTATATTGTAAAAGCGTGTCTGCATTGAGAGAACCAGGGCTCACTAAGCTCCATTAAATGTTCTGGCCATACGCGCACGGGTTATACAACATGGCTTATATTGTATTGGGCAAAGATAAACTCAGCGCGATGCCAAAACCAACCGCAGAGTGTTTTATGGACGATCTGGCGGAATGGCAAAATAAAAATAACTATCGCCATGGCCCGCTATTTGTTGAATACCCTAAACCAATTGACCTTATTAACACCCTGATCTCATGCACGCCGCCAGAATGTTGTTTGCATCAACCCTATCTGGATACCGATAAAAAATATAAAAACACAAGATACCTGCATGCCGATTTATTTGAACAACAGATGATCAAGATAATTTTAGAAAATATGAACAGCCAGAACGACAAGGCCGGATAAGCGCTGAGCGCCATCCGGCCCTGACCTTACAAAATATGGCCCAGCGTCTGACGTAAATGCGCACCAGCGCCAAGTAGTCCAGGATTATCGTGCACGATCAGATACACCGGAATATCCTGCACGTAGGCTTTAAAACGGCCTTTATCTTCAAAACCACCACGGAAGCCCGATGCTTTAAAGAAGTCGAGGAAGCGCGGCACAATACCGCCGGCGATGTACACACCGCCAAATGTGCCCAGCGTTAACGCCAGATCGCCACCAAAACGTCCCATGATGACGCAGAACAGCGACAGCGCACGACGACAGTCAATGCAGGAATCTTCCAGCGCCCGTGCGGTGATATCCTTCGGCTGCAGATTTTCCGGCAGGCGTCCGTCAGACTTGACGATCGCGCGATACAGATTCACCAGTCCCGGACCAGACAGCACGCGTTCTGCGGACACGTGACCTATTTCCGCGCGCAGAACCTCAAGGATAATTCCCTCTTCCTCGCTGTTAGGCGCAAAATCCACGTGGCCGCCTTCACCAGGGAGGCTTACCCAGCGTTTATCCACGTGGACCAGATGCGCCACGCCGAGCCCGGTTCCTGCGCCATAAACAGCAATAGGTTTACCTTCAACAGGTTCCGCGCCACCAAACTGGATTAAATGCTCTTTTTTCAGCATCGGGATCGCCATCGACACAGCGGTGAAATCATTGATGATTTCCAGATGGCTGAAGCCCAGGTTTTTTTTCATCTCAGCAATAGAGAACGCCCAGGTATGGTTGGTCATTGCCACCCAGTCGCCGGTTATCGGACAGGCAATGGCAATACAACCATCTTCAACGCTAACGCTATGCTCATCCAGGTACACGCGCACCACCGCCTCCAGACTTGGAAAATCCAACCCGGAATAGGTTTTTGCCTGCGAAATCTCGCCGCTGGCAATATCGCACAGAGCAAGACGCGCGTTGGTGCCGCCAACATCCCCTACTAAAGCATATTTTGTCATTCTTCCACTGCTCCGCTAAAGTCAGAATAAATCTTTGCCACACTGTAAATTCATGGGGACATAACAACAACGGTCTGAAGGCTGATGCCCGTGGAAAATCGATCCAGATCACACAATTACTTTATCGTTTCAGCACCATTTGCAGCGATGTCGTCAGACAGGCTGTGCAAACTATGTCTATGACTCTGTTTTAAGGAATAGAAAATGCTCCATCCGCGAGCCAGAACGATGCTCTTGCTATCAACCCCAGCGCTAATCATTGGCATAGCGTCCAGCCTGGTGTTGATCGTTGTGATGAAAGTGGCTTCCGTTTTACAGCAGTTTTTGTGGGAACGTCTGCCTGTTAGCATCGGTATAGCCCAGGACTCTCCGGTCTGGATTATCGGTATGCTGACACTCACGGGGATCATGGTCGGGTTAGTAATCCGTTACAGCCATGGCCACGCAGGCCCGGATCCGGCCTGTGAACCGTTAATTGGTATGCCGGTGCCAACGTCAGCAATACCGGGCCTGCTGGCAGCACTAATCCTCGGCCTCGCGGGTGGCGTCAGTCTGGGTCCGGAACACCCTATCATGACCGTGAATATCGCACTGGCAGTGGCACTTGGTAGCCGCATGTTTCCGCGCATTGCGAAGCTGGACTGGACCATTCTCGCCTCTGCCGGCACCATCGGCGCACTATTTGGTACCCCCGTTGCCGCCGCGCTGATATTTTCGCAAACGCTGAATAGCTCAAACGATGTGCCCTTGTGGGATCGCCTGTTTGCACCGTTAATGGCCGCCGCCGCAGGTTCACTAACCACCAGCCTGTTTTTTCACCCCCATTTTTCACTGCCTATCGCGCACTACACGCAGATGCACTTGATCGATATCCTCAGCGGCGCGGTTGTTGCTGCCATCGCCATTGCCGCTGGGATGGTTGCCGTCTGGTGTCTGCCGCGTTTGCACCATTTAATGCATCGATTAAAACACCCGGTGCTGATCCTCGGGGCAGGCGGTTTTATCCTTGGCATTTTGGGTGTTATCGGCGGGCCGCTTACCTTGTTTAAGGGACTGGACGAAATGCAGCAAATGGCGTTTAGCCAAACGCTGGGGACATCAGATTATTTCATGCTCGCCGTGATCAAACTAACGGCATTAGTGGTAGCAGCGGCGAGTGGTTTTCGCGGCGGACGAATCTTCCCGGCGGTATTCGTTGGCGTCGCGCTTGGCCTGATGCTGCACGCCCATGTTGAAGCGGTGCCGGCTGCCATCACGGTTTCTTGCTCTATTCTCGGGCTGGTGCTGGTCGTCACCCGTGACGCCTGGCTGAGCCTGTTTATGGCAGCAGTGGTGGTGCCAGATTCCACCCTGCTGCCACTGCTGTGTATCGTCATGCTGCCCGCCTGGCTGCTGCTGGCAGGCAAACCGATGATGGTCGCTGAGCGCCCTGATAAATAGCTATCCGCCGTTGCGAGATTCCAGCGCACGGGTCACCGTGCGCAATAATTCAGGAAGATCGGCTTTCGGTAGCACCACCTCAATTAACGACAGTCGTTGCGGATGGGACAACCGGGCCAGCACCTCTTCCAGCTGTACCGCCTGCTTCACCCGCCAACATTCGGCCTGACATTCACGACTAAACGCCTGCGGCACCGACGTCCAGCTCCAGGCGGCGATGTCGTTATAGCGCTGATTTGCCCCGTGTATGGCCCGCTCCACGGTATAACCGTCATTGTTGAGCAGTAAAATAACCGGCGATTGCCCGTCTCTGAGCATGGAGCCCAGCTCCTGAATGGTGAGCTGCGCCGCGCCATCGCCAATAATCAGGATCACCCGACGGTCCGGACAGGCCGTTTGCGCGCCGAATGCCGCCGGGAGCGCGTAGCCGATGGATCCCCACAACGGTTGAACCAGTACTTCCGCCCCGCAAGGTAGTGAGAGCGCAGCCGCGCCAAAGGCGGCGGTTCCCTGATCGACGAGGATAATGTCATCAGGCTTCAGAAACTGCTGTACCGTGTGCCAGAAGTTTTCCTGCGTCAGTGGGCCCTTCTCAACCTGAACACGCCTAATTGGCGGACGTTCTGGCGGTAGAGAAAACGACATTTCCAGGCACAGCTCACGTAATGTGGTGACCGCCTGCTCCATCGGGATGTTAAACCAGTGGGATCCAATTCGTGACGCATGGGGCTGAACGTCAATGGTGCGATCCTGCGGTAGCTGTTGTGTAAACCCAGCAGTCAGGGTGTCGACAAATTGTATGCCGACACACATTATCGTATCGGCATCTTCTATCGCCTGACGTACATAATCGCTGCTGGCTCCAGCGCTGTACGTGCCAACAAACGCCGGGTGACGCTCATCAAACAGTCCTTTGCCCATCAACAACGTGGCATGAGCCATCGGCGTTTCTGCCATCCAGCGCTGTAAAACCGGCTGCAGACCAAAACGCAGCGAGAGGAAGTCGGCCAGCAACGCTACGCGTGGGCTGTCCAGCAATCGTTCACGGGCATGGTAGCGAAACGCCTCTATCACGCTGCTTTCCGGCTCGCTCAGAGGAACAATCATAATATCATTCGGTGGCGTAGCAGGCTGTTTAGCCACATCAGCAGGCAGCATCAGATAGCCCGGCCTGCGCTCGCTGAGCATCATTCGCAACACACGGTCAATTTCATAGCAGGCATTTTGTTCATCCAGTATCGCGCTGGCCGTTGTTACTGCCTGCTGCATGCGGTAAAAATGCTGAAAGTCACCGTCACCCAAAGTGTGATGCATCAACTCTCCGCGACGCTGCGCGCCGCGACAGGGTGCGCCGACAATATGCAAAACAGGAACATATTCCGCGAAGCTACCCGCAATACCGTTAATTGCGCTTAACTCGCCCACACCAAACGTGGTGAGCAACGCCCCTACCCCGGATACCCGGGCATAGCCATCTGCCGCATAAGCCGCATTCAATTCATTCGCACACCCGACCCAACATACGTCGGGATGTTCAATCACGCGGTCAAGAAACTGCAAATTATAATCGCCCGGCACACCAAAGAGATGGCCGACGCCACAGCCTGCCAGCCTGTCCAGCAGATAATCAGCAACGGAATACGGGGTTTGCATGACAGCTATCCTTCTGACGGTAACCTCATGTTGAGTATCGAAGAACTGTGATGACTGTCCAGGAAAGTCGCTGTGAAAGGGTGGAAAGCAGGATTTACAGTTTTGGCGGTTAAAATTCATTGAAGAATCGACGGTGTAACCGTATACACTGAAAGACACACGCATTGTGGAAGGGAGGTGACATGGTTTATCACGCAGATGAAAATCGTTATCAGACAATGGAGTACCGCCGCTGCGGTCAAAGCGGCCTTAAGCTCCCGATTGTCTCTCTGGGTTTGTGGCACAATTTTGGCGATACCACACAGGTCGAGAACAGTCGCGCATTGTTACAGCGCGCATTCGATCTGGGAATCAACCATTTTGATCTGGCAAATAACTATGGTCCACCACCGGGTTCGGCAGAACGTAATTTTGGTCGGATCCTGCAGGAAGATTTTTTACCGTGGCGAGATGAGCTTATTATCTCCACAAAAGCGGGCTACACCATGTGGGAAGGTCCCTACGGTGACTGGGGTTCACGCAAATATCTGATTGCCAGTCTAGATCAAAGCCTGAAGCGTCTGGGGCTGGAGTATGTCGATATCTTCTACCACCATCGCCCCGACCCTGAAACACCGCTCAGAGAAACCATGCGCGCGCTGGATCACATCGTCCGTCAGGGCAAAGCGCTGTACGTCGGGTTGTCTAACTATCCGGCAGATCTTGCCAGGCAGGCGATTGAAATACTCGACGATTTAGGTACGCCATGCCTTATTCACCAGCCCAAATATTCCATGTTTGAACGTTGGGTCGAAGGTGGCTTGCTGTCACTATTACAGGAAAAAGGTGTCGGCAGTATCGCCTTCTCACCGCTGGCTGGCGGACAGTTAACCGACCGCTATCTGAACGGCATTCCTGCGGATTCTCGTGCGGCAAGCACCAGTCGCTTTCTGAATCCGGACCAGATCACTCCACAAAAGCTGGAAAAAGTGCGGGCGCTGAATGTGCTGGCAGAACGACGCGGGCAAAAGCTTTCCCAAATGGCGCTGGCATGGGTGTTACGGGATGACAAAGTCACGTCCGTGCTGATTGGCGCGAGTAAAACGGCGCAGATTGAAGACGCTGTCGGTATGCTGGCAAACCGTCACTTTACGTCTGAAGAGTGCGCGGAGATTGATGCTATCCTGAGTTGATTGAAATAAAGACACATTTATTAACAAAAAGTGCTCTCACTTGCGATTTAAGAGTTAAGGCGATGAAACGGGGCTTTACTGCCCCGTAATATTACGTTAACAGGCCGGCTACGGCTCGATCGTGAAGGAGAGAAAACATGTTCAGGTCACTGATTCTGGCGGCAGTCTTATTGGCTTTTACACCGCTGGCCGCGAACGCTGGCGAAATCACCCTGCTGCCATCAATAAAATTACAAATTGGCGATCGCGATAACTACGGTAACTACTGGGATGGCGGCCGCTGGCGCGACCGGGATTACTGGCACCATAACTATGAGTGGCGCAAAAATCGCTGGTGGCGTCATGACAATGGCTACCATCGTGGCTGGGACAAACGCAAAGCTTATGAGCGTGGTTATCGTGAAGGCTGGAACGATCGTGACGACCACCGCGGTCGCGGGCGTGGCCACAAACATCATCATTAATGTAACAAAAGGGCCAATAGGCCCTTTTGTTTTTACAAACCGAGTGCGGTTCCTACCAACAGCCAGATATTGAGCGCCACCACCAGCAGAACAATCACCCAGCCTACCTGTTTTACCCAACGGGTATTCACCAAATCGCCCATCAGCTGACTGTTGCTAGTGAAGATCAACAGCGGCACCAGCGCCAGTGCAATACCAAAACTGAGCAATACCTGGCTCATCACCAGAATACGCGTCGGATCCAGTCCCATCAAAATCACAATAAATGATGGCATCATAGTGACGGTACGGCGTACCCAAAGCGGAATGTGAAAGCGGATAAACCCTTGCATCACCACCTGCCCGGCCAACGTACCGACCACGGTAGAAGAAAGTCCCGCAGCCACCAGGCTTAAACCGAATACCGTCGCCGCAGCGTGACTCAACAGCGGTTCAAGTGTCAGATACGCTTGATCGAGATCGGCAATACCGGTATGCCCGCTAAAGTGAAATGCAGCGGCAGCCGTCGCCATCATCGCCAGATTGACAAATCCAGCAATCGTCATGGCGATTGCCACATCCCATTTCGTGGCCGCATAGCGCTGTTGACGTGTTCCGCCGTGCAGATGCTGAGTTAAGGAAGAGTGCAGATAAATGACGTGTGGCATGATAGTCGCGCCGAGCACGCCAGCCGCCAGGAACACCGCTTCAGAATTAGGCAGGCTCGGGATAACCATTCCCTTGCTAAGTTGCGCGAAGTTCGGCTGGGAAAAGATCAGTTCCACAATGTAAGCCGCTGCCACAAACAGCAGCAAGCCGCCAATCACTTTTTCCAGCGGTTTTTGCCCACGGCGCTGCAACATCAGAATCAAAAAAGTCGCGATACCGGTGAGCACGGCCCCCTGCAATAACGACACGCCGAGGATCAATTTGAAACCAATCGCGGCACCAATGAATTCAGCAAGGTCTGTCGCCATGGCGATAATTTCGGCCTGCACCCAGTAGAACCACACCACCGGACGAGGATAGTGATCGCGAATTTGCTCCGCCAGGTTTTTACCCGTGGCAATACCCAGCTTTGCCGACAGCACCTGAATCAGCATCGCCATCAGATTTGCCCAGACCACCACCCACAACAGTTTATAGCCAAAGCTGGCCCCTGCCTGGATGTTGGTGGCGAAGTTGCCCGGATCGATGTAGCCGATCGCCGCGATGAACGCAGGTCCCATTAATGCGAGCTTCAACTTGCGCGCTGCCCGTCCACTGCTACTCTCAACGCGATCGTTAGTCATTTTAGTGCCTCAGAAACATAGCCTTTGCTATGTTTCAAGCTACGCCTATTGAGAATGATTATCAAATTCATTTTAATGGGTGAAGTTGATTTCTCTGATAGCGTTTGTCTATGGATCGATAAGGATTCTGGAAATACCGGTGAGATGTTTAATTATTGTTATGAGATTAGCACAATGACATAACTTTTCACTTCCATACTAAACATAACAGAAGTGTATCACCGATCACTAATTTTGAATCTCGTCACAGGTCCTTATTATAGTGTGTGTTTGATCTCGTTTTCTTTATGGTTGTTACATAGAATGTGCACGAAAACTAAACCTGCCTCATATTTGGAGCAAATATGGACCGCGTTCTTCATTTCGTCCTGGCCCTTGCCGTGGTTGCGGTACTCGCACTGCTGGTAAGCAGTGACCGTAAAAAAATCCGCATTCGTTATGTTATTCAATTGCTTGTTATTGAAGTGTTACTGGCATGGTTCTTCCTGAACTCTGATGTCGGTCTGGGCTTCGTGAGAGGCTTCTCCGAGATGTTTGAAAAACTCCTCGGATTCGCTAATGAAGGGACAAACTTTGTCTTCGGCAGCATGAACGACAAAGGCCTGGCATTCTTCTTCCTGAAAGTGCTGTGCCCAATCGTCTTCATTTCCGCTCTTATCGGTATTTTGCAGCATATCCGCGTTCTGCCGGTTATCATCCGCGCGATTGGTTTCCTGTTATCCAAAGTGAACGGTATGGGCAAGCTGGAATCCTTCAACGCCGTCAGCTCCCTGATCCTGGGTCAGTCCGAGAACTTTATCGCCTATAAAGATATTCTCGGCAAAATGTCTCGCAACCGTATGTACACCATGGCTGCAACGGCGATGTCGACCGTTTCCATGTCTATCGTCGGCGCGTACATGACCATGCTGGAACCGAAGTACGTGGTTGCGGCGCTGGTTCTGAACATGTTCAGCACCTTTATCGTGCTGTCGCTGATCAACCCGTACACCGTTGATGCCAGCGAAGAAAACATTCAGATGTCTAACCTGCACGAAGGCCAGAGCTTCTTCGAAATGCTGGGTGAATACATCCTGGCAGGTTTCAAAGTGGCAATTATCGTTGCAGCGATGCTGATTGGTTTCATCGCGCTGATCGCGGCCCTGAACGCCCTGTTCGCCACCGTGACCGGCTGGTTTGGCTACAGCATCTCCTTCCAGGGCATCCTGGGCTACATCTTCTACCCGGTTGCATGGGTAATGGGTGTGCCGTCCAGCGAAGCGCTGCAGGTGGGCAGTATCATGGCAACCAAACTGGTTTCCAACGAATTCGTTGCGATGATGGATCTGCAGAAAATTGCCGCCACGCTCTCTCCGCGTGCAGAAGGTATCCTGTCCGTGTTCCTGGTCTCCTTCGCTAACTTCTCTTCCATCGGTATTATCGCCGGTGCGATTAAAGGTCTGAACGAAGAGCAAGGTAACGTGGTTTCCCGCTTCGGTCTGAAGCTGGTGTACGGCTCTACGCTGGTGAGCGTACTGTCTGCATCTATCGCCGCACTGGTGCTGTAAGCGTAAGACAACGTCGTATTGATAAGACCGGGGAGATTCTTCTCCCCGGTTTTTTTATGCCTGCTATTCAGCAAACCGAAGAGATACAGGGTAAGAACAGGTAGGATACAGAAACAAAAAACCCCCGCTTTTCAGCGAGGGTTTAAATTTTGGTGGAGCTAAGCGGGATCGAACCGCTGACCTCTTGCATGCCATGCAAGCGCTCTCCCAGCTGAGCTATAGCCCCACGATGCTATTACGTACATACCAAATTCATTGGGATTAAATTTGGTGGAGCTAAGCGGGATCGAACCGCTGACCTCTTGCATGCCATGCAAGCGCTCTCCCAGCTGAGCTATAGCCCCATTACGTAAAGCTTGTCGAGTTGACGGGCGGCATCATATGAATTCCCTTCGCGTGTGTCAACGGCAAAATTAACTCATAGAATTCAATCGCTGAAAAAGCAGTCAAATGAAGAACATTGCGTAACAACTCGCATTCAGTAGTTAAACGCGTCACGGTTTCTACTAAAATGGTGCTATAAAATGAGCCACTAATTAACCCCACGACTATTCAGGGAATCGTTATGTTCAAGGAACGGATGACGCCAGAAGAACTTGCTAATCTGACCGGATACAGCCGACAGACCATCAATAAATGGGTGCGCAAGGAGGGTTGGGCTACATCACCAAAACCAGGCGTACAGGGCGGTAAAGCGCGTCTGGTTCACGTCACCGAACAAGTTCGTGAATACATTCGCAGTGCTGAGCGTTCAGCCGAAGGTTTATCAGATAATTTATCGTTATCCGGCGATACCTCTATCGAAGCTCTACTGATTAGGCTCGCCAAAGAGATGACTCCGTCAGAACAAAAAATGTTTACGTCACTGATCCTGCGTGAAGGCATTACGGGTTTGTTACAACGCTTAGGGATCCGCGACAACAAATAATATGAAAAAATTACGCAGCAAAATGACGACCGAAGAACTGGCGGAATGTCTCGGGGTTGCCAAACAAACCGTCAATCGTTGGATCAGAGAACAAAACTGGACCACCGAAAAGTTTCCCGGCGTTAAAGGGGGTCGTGCAAGGCTGATCCATATCGACTCCAGCGTCCGTACGTTTCTGCTCAATATTCCGGCTTTTCGCAAAGTCCCTGAAGTTTATCAGGCTGAGGAACCGCTGGCAGAATATACCCACGTGGTGCGTAGCCACGCCTGTCGCCAGATAATTAGCGCACTGGACAACATGTCCCCAACGGAACAAGAAAAGCTGGCAATGTATATTTCGCGCGAAGGTATTCGCACTTTCCTTACCCGTCTGGGTATTGATGAGTCTGAATAACAGGCAAAAAAAACGGCAGGATGCGCTCCTGCCGTTGTTTCATCGCTCAACCGGTCTTACTGCTGGCTTTCACGCTCAGCAATAAACGCCAGCGCTTTATTAATACGCTCAATGCTGCGGGATTTACCAATCGCATGCACCGTGACGTCTAACGCCGGAGACTGACCCGCGCCGGTTACGGCTACGCGCAGCGGCATCCCAACTTTACCCATACCCACTTCCAGCTCATCAGCGGTTGCCTGAATCGCGTGGTGCACGTTTTCTGCCGTCCACTCGCTGATAGCAGCCAGTTTATCGCGAACCACTTCCAGCGGCTGACGCGCTACCGGACGCAGGTGTTTCTTAGCTGCATCCGCGTCGAACTCAGCAAAGTCTTCGTAGAAGTAGCGGCAGCTCTGCGCCATCTCTTTCAGCGTTTTGCAGCGCTCACCCAGCAGTTTAACCAGCTCAGACAGCTGCGGGCCGACGCGAGTATCGATATTTTCCTGCTCAATGTGCCATTGCAGATGCGTTGCCACATATTCAGGTGCCAGCGAATTAATGTAGTGATGGTTCAGCCACTGCAGTTTTTCGGTGTTGAACGCACTGGCAGACTTGCTCACCGCACCAAGGGAGAACAGTTTGATCATCTCTTCACGGGTGAAGATTTCCTGATCGCCGCTGGACCAGCCCAGACGCACCAGATAGTTCAGCAGCGCTTCCGGCAGGTAACCGTCGTCGCGATACTGCATAACGCTGACCGCACCGTGACGTTTAGAGAGTTTTTTACCGTCGTCGCCGTTGATCATCGACACGTGTGCATAAACCGGCACCGGCGCATTCAGCGCTTTCAGGATGTTAATCTGACGCGGAGTGTTGTTGATATGGTCTTCACCACGAATAACGTGGGTGATTTCCATATCCCAGTCGTCGACAACAACACAGAAGTTGTAGGTCGGGGAACCGTCAGTACGGCGGATGATCAGATCGTCCAGCTCCTGGTTGCTGAATTCGATCGGCCCACGGATCTGGTCGTCAAAAATAACGGATCCATCCTGCGGGTTGGCAAAACGCACCACGCATGGTTCATCAGCAGCATGATGTTCATGGCCGTGGCGGCAGCGACCGTCGTAACGTGGCTTCTCACCGTTTGCCATCTGCTCTTCACGCAGTGCGTCCAGACGCTCTTTGGAGCAGTAGCATTTATACGCGGTACCGGCTTCCAGCATCTCATCAATCACGGCGTTGTAGCGATCAAAACGTTTGGTCTGGAAGTACGGGCCTTCATCCCATTCCAGATTCAGCCAGTTCATGCCATCCATAATGGCTTCAATAGCTTCCGGAGTGGAGCGTTCGAGATCGGTGTCTTCAATACGCAGCACAAACTCACCGTCATGGTTACGTGCAAAAAGCCAGGAATATAGAGCAGTACGCGCACCACCGACGTGCAGGTAACCTGTCGGGCTTGGCGCGAAGCGAGTTTTGATTTTCATGAAATGGCCTTACGTTTATAAAGATGCCGACAACCGGCAAATCCTGGAAAGATTATCAGGCTCGTATTCTATCACTGTGGTCTGATTCCTCAATGTTGTTCAGGTTGGAACATCACGCTTTGCCATTTTCGTATACAAATCATGCTGCATGGATTGATTTGCGATCGTTTTGTTTAAATTTACGACGAACGAACAAATTCTTTAGAAAATGCGTTGACTCATTTTCAACTCTCCCTATAATGCGACTCCACACAGCGGGGGTGATTAGCTCAGCTGGGAGAGCACCTCCCTTACAAGGAGGGGGTCGGCGGTTCGAACCCGTCATCACCCACCAACTACTTTATGTAGTCTCCGCCGTGTAGAGTAAGAAATTGAGAAGTGGGTGATTAGCTCAGCTGGGAGAGCACCTCCCTTACAAGGAGGGGGTCGGCGGTTCGATCCCGTCATCACCCACCACTTTCTCGCCAGCTGGATTTCTTACAATAAAATTGAAGTACCGAAGTGGGTGATTAGCTCAGCTGGGAGAGCACCTCCCTTACAAGGAGGGGGTCGGCGGTTCGATCCCGTCATCACCCACCACTTCGGGTCGTTAGCTCAGTTGGTAGAGCAGTTGACTTTTAATCAATTGGTCGCAGGTTCGAATCCTGCACGACCCACCAATGTAAAAAGGCGCCCTAAAGGCGCCTTTTTGCTATCTGCGATTTATAAGATTCGAACCTGCATCGCCTGATGCGCTACGCTTATCAGGCCTACAGACAATACCCCACACGTAGGCCGGATAAGACGTCAGCCGCCATCCGACACAGACAACACAACACGCGTAGGCCGGATAAGACGTTAGTCGCCATCCGGCACAGACAACACAACACGCGTAGGCCGGATAAGACGTCAGTCGCCATCCGGCACAGACAATACCGCACGCGTAGGCCGGATAAGACATCAGCCACCATCCGGCGCAGACAACACAACACGCGTAGGCCGGATAAGACGTCAGTCGCCATCCGGCACAGACAACACTACACACGCAGGCCGGATAAGACGTTAGTCGCCATCCGGCACAGACAACACTACACACGTAGGCCGGATAAGACGTCAGTCGCCATCCGGCACAGACAACACTACACACGCAGGCCGGATAAGACGTCAGTCGCCATCCGGCACAGACAACACTACACACGCAGGCCGGATAAGACGTTAGTCGCCATCCGGCACAGACAATACCGCACGCGTAGGCCGGATCAGACGTCAGTCGCCATCCGGCACAGACAACACAACACGCGTAGGCCGGATCAGACGTCAGTCGCCATCCGGCACAGACATCACATCGTCAATGCCGCTACCAGTTTCTCCAGCGCGGGTGTCGCCTGCAGTTGGTCATACACAATATACAAATCCGCCGGAATACGTTCCTCTAACGGTCGAAATACCACGCCAGGCCAATTCATCTGCGCATAGCTGTCAGCAATTAACGTAATACCAATCCCCATGCTGATCATCGCCAGCACCGTTTGCGGCTCCCTCACCTCACGAATAATCATCGGGGAAAATCCAGCACTCAGGCAAACTCGCTGCAAAAATGCCCAGTCAGTATGAATGGAAGGCATTGTGACAAAATATTCATTTCTCAACGCCTCCAGCGGTATGGACTCACAGGCAGTAAGAGGATGTTCTTCCGGCATGGCAACCAGAAAAGAGGACTCATGCAAACGCAAACTGGTAAACCCGGGAGAAAGCTCCGTAGCCATCCGCCAAATTCCCGCATCCAGTTCACGCCGTTCCAGCATCGTCATCTGCATCGCGGGCATGTTCTCGCGAAACAGCACCTCAACATTGGGATTATCCTTCATAAAACGCCGCATCACCGGACGCATTTTTCCCCACATCGCTGTACCGATAACGCCAAGCTCAATTCGCCCTGCCTCACCACGACCAATTTGCTCCACTCTCGCCAGCGCCTGATTAGCACTGGATAACAGTCGGCGCGACTCTTCCATCAATATCTTTCCCGCGTGAGTTAACGCCACGCTGCGGGAATGACGGATAAATAGCAAAGTGCCGAGCTGTTGCTCCAGCTCTTTAATATGGGTACTGAGCGGCGGTTGCGACATATTCAGGCGAGCAGCAGCACGTCCAAAATGCAGTTCTTCTGCGACAGCAAGAAAATAACGCAGTAACTTCAGATCGATACGGTGCGTACGTTCCATGGATAATGCGCTCCTGAAATAAGGATAATGCGCAAAGTTACCACATTGCCTCGCAGATAATGAAACGGCGGGTATCAGAACCCGCCGCCAATGGAGTGTTAATGTGCCGGTGATTTCTGTGCCAGTCGTTCAGGCTCATGCCTGTACTTAAAGAACAATGCAAAGATAACCGCAAGTGCTAACGCATACGCGGCAAACACCAGCCAGATGGTTTGCCAATCCTTAACGCCATCGACAGAGAAGTAATCTACCGCCATCCCGCTCAGGATTGAACCCACCCAAGCGCCCACGCCGTTGACCATCGTCATAAATAGCCCCTGCGCGCTGGCGCGAATGTTAGAGCTAACCTCCTGCTCGACAAATACCGATCCCGAGATATTGAAGAAATCAAACGCACAGCCGTAGACGATCATCGACATCAGCAGCAGCACAAAACCAAACGGCGACGGATCGCCAAAGGCAAAGAAGCCAAAGCGCAGCGTCCATGCCAGCATGCTCATCAGCATCACCGTTTTAATGCCAAAGCGTTTAAGGAAGTACGGAATAGTGAGAATAAAGCCCACCTCCGCCATCTGCGAAACTGAAAGCAATATGGAGGGGTACTTCACCACAAAACTGTCGGCAAACTCAGGATTACGGGCAAAATCATGCAGGAACGGATTGCCAAAGACGTTGGTGATTTGCAACACCGCCCCCAGCATCATCGCAAACAAAAAGAAGATTGCCATCTGCGGTTTTTTAAACAGAACAAAGGCGTCCAGACCGAGCTTGCTGGCAAGCGTGGTGTTTGCTTTCTTCTCAGCAACCGGGATTTTCGGCAACGTAAGCGCATACAGAGCCAGCAGCAGCGATGCGCCTGAAGCGATATACAACTGCGCGCTGCTCAGTTCCAGTCCCATCAAACTGACTGTCCACATCGCCACAATAAAACCTATGGTGCCAAACACACGAATTGGCGGGAACGCGGTGACCGGATCCTGACCTGATTGCGCCAGGCACGAGTATGAGACGCTATTCGATAACGCAATCGTCGGCATATACGCCATTGCGTTAACCAGCATCACCCAAAACATGGTCTGCGGATCGGTAACGGTTGTGGCATATAGCAACACGCCCGCACACACCAGATGACAAAGCATATAGGCGCGCTCGGCGCGTAGCCATTTATCGGCAATGATGCCCATAATGCCCGGCATGATAATCGCCGCCAGCCCTTTCGAACTGTAAATCATACCGACGTTCGCGCCGGTAAAATCCAGGGTATTAATCATGTAGGAACCCAGGGTTACCAACCAGCTTCCCCAGATGAAATATTGCAAAAACGACATGAGCTTTAAGCGAGATGCGATACCCATTTTTCCGTTCCTTGCCATAAAGTAAGACCCCGCAAGCGGGGTCATTTTTTAGTTATTCAGGCCAGTTTGCGCAAGAATCCGCAGATCAAATTGATGAAATTCTGCCGGGAGAGTTCCGCTGCAGCCAGCGTCTGCGCGTGAGATAATTTAACATCACCCAGACCTTCCGCCAGGTTGGTGATGGCCGCCACCGCAACCACTTTCAAACCGCAGTGGCGCGCAGAGATAACTTCAGGCACCACCGACATCCCCACCACGTCACCACCGATAATTTGCATCATGCGGATTTCTGCCGCGGTTTCAAAGTTCGGCCCCGGATAAGAGACAAAAACCCCTTCACTCAGCGGGAATCCTTCCTCAGCGGCAACAGTTTGCAGGATCGCGCGGTAGTCAGCATCATAGGCATTCGCCAGTGAAAAGAATCGCTCGCCAAAACGCTCATCGTTTGGCCCTACCATCGGCGTACCCGGCATCGTATTGATGTGATCGCTAAGCGCAACGAGGCTACCCGGTCCGACTTCGGGACGCAAAGAGCCTGCAGCATTGGTGCAAAACAGCAGCTCACAGCCCAGCAGTTTCAGCGTACGAATGGCATCCGTCATCACCGTCATACCGCGACCTTCATAGAAATGTCCACGTCCTTTCATACAGGCCACCGGAATTCCCGCCAGATTTCCCAACACCAGTTCACCAGCATGACCGTGTACGGTACTCACCGGGAACCCTGGTAGTTTCTCGTAAGAGATGGCAACCGCATCCTCAATTTGATCCGCCAACGCCCCCAGGCCTGAGCCGAGGATAAAGGCTACGCGCGGCGTAAAATCCGGTTTGTAACCACGAATGATATCAGCGCTATACCAGGGATTTTGCGAGAAAAGAGAGTGGCTCATGAGATGTCCTTAATACTGAGTAATCGAAATAACGTAGCGTACCGCATTGTTATAGCGAGACTACGCAATCGATTACCAATACCGTTTATCCCGATAACCGATAGTAAATCGGTATAGATGGCATGTGCTAAATCGGCCTGAACTCACATTTTTTTTCTGCCAGAAATGGCAAGGAGTACCAACACATCAGGAATTCGTCAGACGAGTGGGCTGACAAAGCCCGCCTTGCAAATGACTGACAAACATTTGTTGATTATTAATAAGCGAAAGCAGGTACAACAACGCACTTTCGCTAATCAATAATTAAAACGGGGGAAACAGCTGTTTACTTCTTATAGAGTTCGCTGGTCACTACAGCCTGAGAACCATTGCCTATAGAAGAGAAGTTCTTAATAACAAAGAAATCAGCACCTTCTTTATCTGCCATTTTCGAAATTTTGTGCATACATTGATTCACCGTATTTTCCGTTACGGTGATTGACTTGACATGCTTTAAACTATTGGCTTCTTGTTGCGAGATTTCTGTAGCAGCAAAGGCAGACAGACTGAGAAAACACAAAGAAGCGGCCAATGATGTGACTAATGTCTTTTTCATAACTATCCTCATAACTTACATATTAATATCTGAGCGTCAAGATATACTCTTCACATAATATTGCAAACAAAAACCCTTCTATTTATAAAATAGACGAATCGACAAACATTGAAGAGTAATGAACATCATATGTATTATTCAATAGGTTTATTATAGCGGGTTAAATATTTGCATAATAAACGCAGAAAAATAACACTAAATATCCACGAGGCATTTAGTGTTATTTGCAATTAATTACCGGCCACTTCGTTAAGAAGGGTTGTCAGGATGCTAACTGGAGCAACAATATTATGTGCAACACCATAGTCAAACTCCAGAACAGTACTTGCATCCTGATAATCTATATGGGTATCACCATTATCATCCTGCCAAATAACCACCCTTAGGGGTAACTCTATTGCCGCATGAGGATTTGCTTGCATGGCAGGAGTACCACCCTTTGGGTTACCAAACAGAAATAACATCGTCGGTCGCAGAGCAAGACCTGCTTCCGTTGCCGCTTGCTGTTGATCAACCTGCACAAAAATACGAATATTTTTAGCATTCAATACGCTGACGAGTCTGTTTACAGTATCATCAAAATTGAACTTACTAGGCAGCGTTTTTGTCCGCTCCGGCTTTCTCATCTGTCGTTCCTTTATTTATAGAATATTCATGAAAATACCCGCCAGCGAATGACGGGTATTGATAAATGCTAGCACAGTTATTTAGGCGTCACTTCGACAGAGCCCCAGCTAATACCATTTGGGTTGTTGTCTACCGGGAGCGTGTTCACTTCCTTACGCTCATTAATGTCAATCATCGAAACAGAGTTTGCAAATGAGTTAGTTACGTAAGCATATTTGCCATTTTTATCAACAACCACGCCATGGGCCCCATTGCCAGTGGTGATGGTTTTCGCTACCGTAAGGCTTGCGATATCAATCATGTTTATTGTGTTACCCGGCTTGCTCTTCGAGCCCTGATTGGTTACCAGCATGCTTTTACCATCCGGAGTGCCAAACAGCTGGATTGGTACGGTACCGACATTAATTTTCTTCACAACTTTACGCGTTGCTGTATCAATCACCGCTACAGCGTCTTCACCAGACAGGGAAACAAACACCCGTTTTCCGTCCGGTGAGAAACCTACCTGGGCTGGCATTTTACCTAATGGGATCTGCGCGACTTCTTTATTACTCGCTGTATCGACAACGGATACCGAGCCCCCTTTCATATTCGCGATATAAACTTCTTTACCGTCAGGACTCACTCTGAGGCCATGAGGGAATTTACCTACATTAATTGTCGTTAAATTTTTCAAATGTTCTGCATCAATCACGCTGATAGTGTTATCTGCACTATTTGAGATATACGCCATTTTCCCATCAGGGGTGACGACAACATGCGCAGGGTGTGCGCCAACCGGAAGTTTTGCAATAACCGTATCATTTTCGGCATTAATAACCCAAACTTCGCCATGTTCCTTTTTGCCTGCATGAGAATCTTTGCCCATATCCATTTTCTCAGAATGGGCATCTTTACTCATATCCATATGTTCAGAGCCTGATGAATGTGTCCCGTTAGCACCAAGGTTGGTTACCCAAACTGTTTTATTGTCTGGTGACACCTGAACGTTATGCGGCATTTTACCAACATGTACTTTATCTACAGTCTTTAAAGACGCAGCATCAAGTACATTAACTGAATCTGCACCTTCATTTGCTACATACACTCTGTCTGCTGCAAACGTATAACCAGACCATGCCAGCATACTAATTTGCATTGCAATTAAAATTTTATTTTTTCTTATCATCGCCGCCAATACCCCATTAGTTAAATATATTTACCGGATTAGTTTCAGCAACCAGCTATTGTAGGATTATTTAACATGTCACTAATATTACTCCATCGGGATCGTGTTAATTCTACCTATAACGAGTTACTGTATAAATTGCTTAGTCATTTCATTAATCAATCGCTATACATCATTGTATTAGATACTGCTATCCGTACTTGCGTATAAAGAGTATCAACCTTCCAGCAAGTGGAAGGTCAAGAAAAAAAGTAATAATTTAAAATAGCCTTACAAATCCGCAAGCTAAGCAATTGCCTAAGAATATCGCAGGAGAATTTATAAATATAAAGAGGTAGTCCGGTGCCGGGTAAAAATATAAAAGTTAACGATCAGTTCATCGATACTGAAAGCCAAACTTAACGACATGACAAACACCAGCCATATCGTTAAAGCTGGTACAAAGGATCCCGTGCCCGACCGGCGGTTAATTCACTGGCCTGCATCCGTACTACGTCCCACAGCGCCTGAGCCGCAGTCGATAAAGAACGATTTTTACGTCGTGCCAGCATCAATTGTCGTTCCACAACCGGCGTCAGGCGTTTAACCTGCAAATGGCTGCCCTGTGGCAGAGGAAGCGCCAGCGCAGGCAGCACGCTGATACCAATCCCCGCCTCAACCATCGGGAAAAGCGTGGCAGGGTGACCTATCTCCTGAACGATATTGGCCTCAATGGAAAAGTGAGCCAGCGCCGCATCGATCAACGGTCGACTGCCGGAAGCGTAATCCTGTAATACCAGGCGCTCATGATATAAATCCTGCCAATTTACCCATTCGCGTTGGGCTAGAGGATGATCCCCTCGACACAACAGCAGGAACGGTTCGGATAACACCGCTTCACACTGCAGATCGGTCACAGCACCTGGATCTATCACAATGCCAAAATCTACCTCGCCCTGACGAATACTCTCCAGCACCCACTGTTGCGGACGATCGTGCAGCACAAAATCGATTGCTGGATAAAGCTGATTACTCTGGGCAATACACTGTGGAATAAGGTGAGCAGATATTGTCTGGCTGGCGGCAACGCGCACCGTTCCGGTTAACTGCGTTCCCACCTGGCCTGCTTCACGCAGCGTGCTGTGCAGTTCATCCAGAATACGTTCCAGCCGCGCCGCCAACTGGTGCCCTGCTTCCGTCAGCACTACTTCCCGCGTTGTTCTATCTAACAACCGCACACCCGTCTGCCCTTCCAGCTCTTTAACGCTGTGGCTGACCGCAGACTGGCTTAAGCCAATGATATCCCCCGCCCGGCTAAAGCTTTTGGCCTGAGCGACGGTAACAAAGATACGGAGCTGACGCAGAGAGTAATTCATCTATTCGATTCATATATGGATGCAATAAATCAATTTTATTTCTCAAACAGAAAAACGCAAAATGTTCCTACCGAATTTCAGGAGCTTTTATGAAACTTTTTCGTATCCTTGATCCGTTCACGATAACGTTGATTACGGTCGTTTTACTGGCGTCCTTTTTCCCGGCCGAAGGTGGCTTTGTACCTTTCTTTGAAGGCTTAACCACCGCTGCCATTGCCCTACTGTTTTTTATGCACGGGGCGAAGCTTTCGCGTGAAGCCATTATTGCCGGCGGTAGTCACTGGCGTTTACATCTGTGGGTGATGTGCAGCACGTTTGTTGTTTTCCCGGTGCTGGGCGTTCTGTTCGCCTGGTGGGCACCGGTAAATGTTGACCCGATGCTGTACACCGGTTTCCTGTACCTGTGTATTTTGCCGGCCACGGTGCAGTCGGCAATCGCTTTTACGTCGCTGGCGGGGGGTAACGTTGCTGCCGCCGTGTGTTCCGCTTCGGCCTCCAGCCTGCTGGGTATTTTTCTCTCGCCGTTACTGGTTGGCCTGGTAATGAATATGCATGGCGCAGAAGGCAGTCTGGAGCAGGTGGGGAAAATCATGCTGCAGCTGCTGCTGCCGTTCGTACTGGGACATCTTTCACGTCCGTGGATTGGTAACTGGGTGTCCCGACATAAAAAATGGATCGCCAAAACGGACCAATCCTCCATCTTGCTGGTGGTGTACTCCGCCTTCAGTGAAGCCGTGGTTAACGGGATCTGGCACAAAGTGGGGATTGGCTCACTGCTGTTTATCGTGGTGGTCAGCATCGTATTGCTGGCAATTGTGATTGGCATCAACGTCTTTGTTGCGCGGAAATGCGGCTTCAACAAAGCCGATGAGATCACCATTGTCTTTTGCGGATCGAAAAAGAGCCTGGCGAATGGGATCCCAATGGCAAATATTCTGTTCCCGACGTCAGTGATAGGAATGATGGTGCTGCCGTTGATGATCTTCCATCAAATTCAGCTGATGGTGTGTGCCGTGCTGGCACGTCGCTACAAGCAACAAACGGACGCATTGCAGGCGCAGCAGAAAAGCCACGCCGCAAAGGCTTAGAGCGGGCGTTTCAGGGGCTGCACCAGTTGCGTCAGCCCTTCAGTTTTAATCAGCAGCGTGATTTGCATCAGCTCGCCGAGCTTGCCCGGCGGGAATTCATCTTTACGGGCAAACCACAGCAGATACTCTTCCGGTACATCAATCAGCCGACGCCCTTTATATTTGCCAAAGGGCATCACGGTATTGGCGATTTCAACCAGCTGCTCTTTTTCCATTTCAGGCACCCAGTAAGCGGATCATTTCAGCTTCATCGATCACGGCAATACCCAGTTCCTGCGCTTTTGCCAGCTTCGAACCCGCCGCTTCACCGGCAATCACCAGGTCGGTTTTCTTCGATACGCTGCCGGCCACTTTTGCACCCAACTCGGTCAGTCGCGCTTTGGCGTCATCGCGTGACATCAGGCTCAGGCTCCCGGTCAGCACTACCGTTTTACCCGCGAAGGGGCTGTCGATTTCTTCAGCGTTGATGACCACCGGTGCTGGCCAGTGAATCCCCTGCGCCAGCAGTTGGACGATCACCTCGCGGTTACTCTCTTCAGCAAAGAAATTAAACACGTGGGTCGCTACCACAATGCCGACATCCGGCACTTTTTGCAGCTCTTCAATAGAGGCCGCTTCCAGCGCCTCAAGGGTGCCAAAATGCGCCGCCAGACCAGCAGCCGTAGCTTCGCCGACTTCGCGAATACCCAGCGCGTAGAGGAAACGGGCAAACGTCGTTTCTTTCGCTTTTTCCAGCGCATTCACCACGTTTTGTGCCGATTTCGGCCCCATACGATCAAGACCGGTCAGCTTACCTGCGGTCAGTGTGAAGAGATCCGCTGGTGTGTGGACATACTCCTTCTCGACCAATTGATCGATAATTTTGTCGCCCATGCCGTCAACGTCCAGCGCACGGCGGGAAACGAAGTGTTTCAGCGATTCCTTACGCTGCGCTCCGCAGATTAAACCACCGGTACAGCGAGTAACCGCTTCGCCTTCCACACGCTCAACGTCTGAGTTGCATACCGGACAGTGGGTGGGAAACTCAATTTCACGCGTATCGTCCGGGCGCTCGGAAAGCACGACGTTTACTACCTGCGGGATGACATCGCCCGCCCGGCGAATGACGACTTTATCGCCAATACGCAAACCAAGACGCTCAATTTCATCCGCATTGTGCAAGGTGGCGTTACTGACCAACACCCCGGCAACCTGAACTGGCTCAAGACGAGCGACGGGCGTAATCGCCCCGGTGCGTCCAACCTGAAACTCAACATCACGTACGAACGTCATCTGCTCTTGCGCCGGGAACTTAAAGGCCACCGCCCAGCGCGGCGCGCGGGCAACAAAACCCAGTTGCTCTTGCAATACCATGGAGTTGACTTTGATCACCACACCGTCGATATCGAATCCCAGCGTCGGTCGGTCTTCTTCAACCTTGTGATAGTAAGCAAGTACTTCCTCCGGAGAGTCGCAAAGCTTAACTCTGTCGCTCACCGGCAATCCCCACTCTTTAAATTGCAGCAGACGGCCCTGGTGGGTATCAGGCAACACACCACCTTCCAGCACACCAACGCCATAGCAGAAGAAAGTAAGCGGTCGCTTCGCTGTAATACGTGGATCGAGCTGACGCAATGACCCGGCCGCTGCGTTACGTGGGTTAGCAAACACTTTGTTGCCAGTACGGCGGGCCTCTTCGTTAATTTTTTCAAATCCGGCCTGCGGCAGGAACACTTCACCGCGCACTTCCAGACGCGTCGGAATGTTATCGCCTCGCAGTTTTAATGGGATCGCACGGATGGTGCGCACGTTCGAGGTAATATCCTCACCCGTAGTACCATCACCACGCGTTGCGGCACTGACCAGCACACCGTTTTCATACAGGATACTGACCGCCAGCCCGTCCAGCTTCAGTTCGCAGCACCAGGTTAGTTTATCCGTACTCTTCAGTCTGTCCTGCACGCGCTTGTTGAAGGCGAGAAAACTCTCTTCATCAAACACGTTATCCAGCGACAGCATTGGCACTTCATGGCGAATCTGGCTGAACGCTGCTAACGGGGCGGCGCCAACACGTTGGGTTGGCGAGTCGGGGGTGATAAGGTCTGGATGCTGCGCTTCCAGCTCGCGCAGTTCACGCATCAGGCGATCGTATTCCGCATCGGGAATTTCCGGCGCATCCATCACATGGTAGAGATACTCATGATGGCGAAGCGTGGTTCGCAGTTCTGTCAGTTGTTGTTCGATTAATTCCATATCGCACCATCAATGATAAAAAACCCCCGACAGGCGGGGGTTTAGCAAGGAGATGTCACGCCAGAGGAGAATCAGGCGTGAGATTCTTTAACTTCGCGGATGCGGTCCTGATACTCGCGCAGTTTCTGCGGCGTCATCATGCGACGTTGATCGTCGAGCACCACACCACCCACTTCATCGGCAATGTGCTGTGCGGACTGCAGCATCAGCTTAAAGTTTTGCAGCTCGTCACCATAGGACGGAACCTGCATAAAAATAGTCACGCCAGGGGTGCTGAAATCACCCGTCATTTCGGGGTCAAACGTTCCTGGGTTAACCATATTGGCAAGGCTGAACAGCGAAGGACCGCTGCCATCCGGGCTCAAATGACGATGGAAAATATTCATATCGCCAAATTTAAAACCGGCTTGCTGAATGCTGTTGAGCAGCACTTCACCGTTGAGCTCACTACCGTGATGCGCCGCAACGTTCATAATAATGACCGCTTCTTTACGCTGCGGTTTTTCAGCAACAGGCGCTTCTTCAACTACTGGCTCAGGCTGCGGTTGATGTTCAACGGCAGGCTCTGCGGGCTGGAAAGCCTGCGGTGCAGGTTGCGGTGCTTGCTGCACGGGCTGCTGAACCTGCGGAGCAACGGGCTGATGCTGCATCGGCTGCTGCACAGGTTGTTGCTGAACAGGTTGATGCTGCACCGGCTGCTGCGGTTGTACAGGCTGCGGCTGCTGCTGAGCATGCGGCGGCGGTACCGGCGCTTGTGCAGGCTGCGGCGCGGGTTGACGCGGCTGAGCAGACGCATAAGGCGGCTGGTACTGGTGTTGCGGCGACTGAGGAGGAACACCATGTTCCTGCGCGTTACCGGGAGCATGATTCACACGATGAACGCGAACTTCGCCCACGCCTTCGTCTTCCTCGACGTTGTCGTCGAAAGAATCCTCGTCTTCACATTTAGACTTCATGCGTTTCAGTGGGCGATCGCGGAATATAGAAGACCGCTCTTTACGGCTAGTCCAAAAACCATGTACCAGTAAAGCGATTATGGCGATCGCGCCAACAATGATTAATATCAGACGCAAATCCTGCATCATTATATTCTCTGTTGTTCTAACACCTTGCCACCACGGCAAACATTTACTCACTAAGAGTATTTGTCGATTACGCCAAGTGCAAGTGCACTCTTGGCTTTCACGGCATAAAGATGAACAAAATTGTGCTTTTTGCTGTTTTTTCGAACATTTCTGAACAGCTTAACGCTCAACAACCCGGTAAGATACGCAAAGTTTACCAGAGCTTATATAACAAGGAGTATGTCCTGACCATGGTTTCATCATCTGCAGTCGTACCTCGCAGCGGCCTTTATTACTTTTCACAGGGATGGAAGCTCATCACCCAACCGGGCATTCGTCGCTTTGTCATCCTGCCTTTGCTGGTGAATATCCTGCTGATGGGCGGCGCATTCTGGTGGCTATTCACACAACTCGATAGCTGGATCCCCGCGCTGATGAGTCACGTCCCTGACTGGCTTCAGTGGCTCAGCTACTTGCTGTGGCCGATTGTCACTATCTCCGTACTACTGGTGTTCGGCTACCTGTTTTCCACCATAGCCAACTGGATTGCCGCGCCGTTTAACGGTCTGCTGGCAGAACAGCTGGAAGCACGCTTAACGGGCGCAACACCGCCTGACACCGGCGTTCTCGGCATCATGAAAGATGTTCCCCGTATTATGAAACGTGAATGGCAAAAGCTGGCGTGGTATCTCCCGCGCGCAGTCGTGTTGCTGATCCTCTATTTTATTCCGGGTATTGGTCAGACCGTCGCCCCGGTGCTGTGGTTCCTGTTCAGCGCGTGGATGCTGGCTATTCAGTACTGCGATTATCCGTTTGATAACCATAAGGTGCCTTTTAAGGAGATGCGCGTCGCGCTGCGCACACGCAAGGTCACCAATATGCAATTTGGCGCATTGACCAGCCTGTTCACCATGATTCCGGTGCTCAATCTGTTCATCATGCCGGTCGCGGTTTGTGGTGCCACGGCGATGTGGGTAGACTGCTATCGTGCTAAGCACGCGTTATGGAAGTAATGCAAAAATGTGTAAAAGCGGGCTGGCTTATGCCCGCTCTTATTCCATACTGCAACGCATTATTTCCTGGTGGCATATAGATATACGAATTCCTTACTTCCCCATACTTTCTCAACAGGTATGCTGAAGCGGTATCCCAATTTCATACAGTTAAGGACAGGCCATGAGTAAGATTTTTGAAGACAACTCGCTGACTATCGGTCATACGCCGCTGGTTCGACTGAACCGTATCGGTAACGGACGCATTCTGGCGAAGGTGGAATCACGCAACCCAAGCTTTAGCGTCAAATGCCGTATCGGTGCCAACATGATTTGGGATGCCGAAAAACGTGGTGTACTGAAACCGGGTGTAGAGCTGGTCGAACCAACCAGCGGCAACACAGGGATTGCGCTGGCCTACGTTGCCGCAGCTCGCGGCTACAAACTGACTCTGACCATGCCTGAAACCATGAGCATTGAGCGCCGCAAGCTCTTAAAAGCGCTGGGCGCGAACCTGGTGCTGACCGAAGGCGCAAAAGGTATGAAGGGCGCGATTCAGAAAGCGGAAGAAATTGTGGCCAGCGATCCGGAAAAATTCCTGCTGCTGCAGCAGTTCAGCAACCCGGCAAACCCGGAAATCCACGAAAAAACCACCGGCCCGGAAATCTGGGAAGATACCGATGGCCAGGTTGATGTCTTTATCTCCGGCGTTGGTACCGGCGGTACGTTGACTGGTGTGACCCGTTACATTAAAGGCACTAAAGGCAAAACCGATCTGATCACCGTCGCGGTTGAACCTACCGACTCCCCTGTTATCGCCCAGGCGCTGGCAGGTGAAGAACTCAAACCAGGCCCGCATAAAATTCAGGGCATTGGCGCAGGCTTCATTCCGGGTAACCTTGATCTGAAGCTTATCGATAAAGTCGTTGCCATCACTAATGATGAAGCTATTTCTACTGCGCGTCGTCTGATGGAAGAAGAAGGTATTCTGGCTGGGATCTCTTCCGGTGCTGCGGTTGCTGCCGCGCTTAAGCTCCAGGAAGATGAAACCTTTACCAATAAGAATATAGTGGTTATTCTACCGTCATCGGGTGAGCGTTATCTGAGCACTGCACTGTTTGCCGATCTCTTTACAGAGAAAGAACTGCAACAGTAGTGCCAGCATGTTAAAAACGCGTAAAAAAGCACCCTTTTGGGTGCTTTTTTGTGGCCTGCTTCAAAGTTTCAACTCGCCTGGCATTGATTCAGCCCGCCGGAACTGGTATTTAACCAAACTAATTATTTTGATGCGCGAAATTAATCGTTACAGGAAAAGCGCTAGCTGAATCGATTTTATGATTTGGTTCAACTCTTCCTTTCGCGGCATAATGTTTAATGACGAACGAAACGTCAGCGGCAAGAAGTTGCCAGCAACGGATTGCACCGAACTCCTTTTGTGTCGCGTCCAGTTTACGCCGATGCTAACAATACAGGCTAAAGTTGAGCCGCCAGGCTAGACTTTAGTTCCACAACACTAAACCTATAAGTTGGGGAAATATAATGTTCCAGCAAGAAGTTACCATTACCGCTCCGAACGGTCTGCATACTCGCCCTGCTGCTCAGTTTGTTAAAGAAGCAAAAGGCTTTACTTCTGAAATTACTGTGACTTCCAACGGCAAAAGCGCTAGCGCCAAAAGCCTGTTTAAACTGCAGACTCTGGGCCTGACTCAGGGTACCGTTGTCACCCTGTCCGCAGAAGGTGAAGACGAGCAGAAAGCAGTTGAGCATCTGGTTAAACTGATGGCTGAACTCGAGTAAGTTCAACGAGTTCTTTTAAATATCAGTCACAAGTAAGGTAGGGTTATGATTTCAGGCATTTTAGCATCCCCGGGTATCGCTTTCGGTAAAGCATTGCTGCTGAAAGAAGACGAGATCGTCATTGACCGGAAAAAAATTTCTGCCGACAAGGTTGATCAGGAAGTTGAACGTTTTCTGAGCGGTCGTGCCAAGGCATCTGCGCAACTGGAAGCGATCAAAACCAAAGCTGGTGAAACGTTCGGTGAAGAAAAAGAAGCCATCTTTGAAGGGCATATCATGCTGCTCGAAGATGAGGAGCTGGAGCAGGAAATCATAGCCCTGATTAAAGATAAGCACATGACGGCTGATGCAGCTGCGCATGAAGTTATCGAAGGTCAGGCCACAGCCCTGGAAGAGCTGGATGATGAATACCTGAAAGAACGTGCGGCTGACGTACGTGACATCGGTAAACGCCTGCTGCGTAACATTCTGGGTCTGGCAATTATTGATTTGAGCGCTATCCAGGACGAAGTTATCCTGGTTGCCGCAGACCTGACCCCGTCAGAAACCGCACAGCTGAACCTGAACAAGGTGCTGGGTTTCATCACTGACGCGGGCGGACGTACCTCTCATACCTCTATCATGGCGCGTTCTCTGGAACTGCCTGCTATCGTAGGTACGGGTAGCGTCACCTCTCAGGTGAAAAACGACGACTATCTGATTCTGGATGCCGTAAACAATCAGGTTTACGTCAATCCGACCAACGACGTTATTGAGCAACTGCGTGCCGTTCAGGAGCAGGTTGCAACCGAGAAAGCGGAACTCGCTAAGCTGAAAGATCTGCCGGCTATCACGCTGGACGGTCACCAGGTTGAAGTTTGCGCCAACATCGGTACCGTTCGTGACGTTGAAGGCGCCGAGCGTAACGGCGCTGAAGGTGTGGGTCTGTACCGCACCGAATTCCTGTTCATGGACCGTGAATCGCTGCCAACTGAAGAAGAACAGTTTGCTGCGTATAAAGCCGTTGCTGAAGCCTGTGGCTCTCAGGCGGTCATCGTCCGTACCATGGACATCGGCGGCGATAAAGAGCTGCCGTACATGAACTTCCCGAAAGAAGAGAACCCGTTCCTGGGCTGGCGTGCCGTGCGTATCGCCATGGATCGTAAAGAGATCCTGCGTGACCAGGTTCGCGCTATCCTGCGCGCCTCTGCTTTCGGCAAACTGCGTATCATGTTCCCAATGATCATCTCTGTTGAAGAAGTGCGTGCACTGCGCAAAGAGATCGAAATCTACAAACAGGAACTGCGCGACGAAGGTAAAGCATTTGACGAGAGCATTGAGATTGGCGTGATGGTGGAAACACCAGCTGCGGCAACAATTGCGCGTCATTTAGCCAAAGAAGTTGATTTCTTTAGTATCGGCACCAATGATTTAACGCAGTACACCCTGGCAGTTGACCGTGGTAATGATATGATTTCACACCTTTACCAACCGATGTCGCCATCTGTGCTGACGCTGATCAAGCAAGTTATTGATGCTTCTCATGCTGAAGGCAAATGGACTGGCATGTGTGGTGAGCTTGCAGGCGACGAACGTGCTACACTTCTGTTGCTGGGGATGGGTCTGGACGAATTCTCTATGAGCGCCATTTCTATCCCGCGCATTAAGAAGATTATCCGTAACACGAACTTCGAAGATGCGAAGGTGTTAGCAGAGCAGGCTCTTGCTCAACCGACAACGGACGAGTTAATGACGCTGGTTAACAAGTTCATTGAAGAAAAAACAATCTGCTAATCCACGAGATGCGGCCCAATTTACTGCTTAGGAGAAGATCATGGGTTTGTTCGATAAACTGAAATCTCTGGTTTCTGATGATAAGAAAGACACCGGAACTATTGAGATCGTTGCTCCGCTCTCTGGCGAGATCGTCAACATCGAAGACGTGCCGGATGTAGTTTTTGCTGAAAAAATCGTTGGTGATGGCATTGCTATCAAACCAACCGGTAACAAAATGGTTGCTCCTGTTGATGGCACCATCGGCAAAATCTTTGAAACCAACCACGCTTTCTCTATCGAATCCGACAGCGGCATTGAGCTGTTTGTTCACTTCGGTATTGATACCGTTGAACTGAAAGGCGAAGGCTTCAAACGCATCGCTGAAGAAGGTCAGCGCGTGAAAGTGGGCGACCCGGTTATTGAATTCGATCTGCCGCTGCTGGAAGAAAAAGCCAAGTCTACCCTGACTCCGGTTGTTATCTCCAACATGGACGAAATCAAAGAGCTGATCAAACTGTCCGGTAGCGTGACAGTGGGTGAGACTCCGGTTATCCGCATCAAGAAGTAATTCTTTTTGCAGAGAAAGATGGCGCCATCAGGCGCCATTTTTTTTATCTGATGGATATCAAAACCCTGCCGGATGGCGCTACGCTTATCCGGCCTACAGCAAACTCCGTAACGTAGGCCGGATAAGACGTTCTCGTCGCCATCCGGCATTAAATCTGTGAGGTGACCGGTCGGTAACACGCCTCGCGCATCAGAATCTTCATCCCTTCCGGCCCGCTTTCCAGCATCCTTCGCTCCGAGTCTGCCACTAACAATTCACAGTCGTAGCCACCCGCAATACCAAACATGGCCCGCGCTACACAGATATCTTCCAGCGCTGCTGCCCCGTTGGTGTCAAAATGTCCAACCATACGCCCATTCTGGCGAACTACCAGCCGGTAACTCTTCATCGCGCCTCCCCTGCCGGTGGCAGAATTAATTCATCACAACCGCACAGGTGCGTCCACGTCATCACGTCCAGCACCCGCTGCGCGGCGTCGTGCGTCGCGGTCGTCAGCGCTTTCCCCAGTACAAGGCCGCTCACCAGCTCTGCACAAAACAGATCGCCAGTCCCCTTCAGATCCGTTTTCACTCGCGGATGGGCTAACACCTCAACCGTTTCAGCCGTCACCACCGCAACGTTAATAATCTCTTCGGTATCCCCCGGCGCGCTGGTTATTACCACCCATTTCAGGGTGTCAGTGAGCAGTGATTGTGCCGCCGTAATGGCTTCATCAAGCGTACGACACGGCTTTCCGCTTAGCATTTGCAGCTCGAACACGTTCGGCGTCAGCCCCTGTGCCAACGGCAGCAGGTGCTGACGATAAGCTTCCGGGATTTCGGCTTTCACATACATGCCGCTATCCGTATCGCCAATCACGGGGTCGACCAAAATGCATAGGTCCGGATGCGTGGCCCGAACGGTTTCCAGCCACTGTGCCAGCAAGGCGATTTGCTCCGCGCTGCCCATGTAACCTGTAGTCACCGCCTTTAGCTCACGCAAGGCATCACGCTCGCTTAAGGCGCGGAGATAGCCGCTAAACCAGTCAGACGGAATAACGCCGCCGTAAAAGGTTTCATAATGCGGGGTATTACTGAACAGCACCGTGGGTACTGCCGTCACGCGTAACCCCTGCGCTTTAATGGCCGGGACGGCGATGCTGTTACCTACGCTGCCATACACCACCTGTGACTGGACGGCGACGATATCGGTCTGTAACGCCCGATTCGTGTCGTCAAAGAGCACTGACTGGATATCACTCTCCTGCTCCATAAATTTCTCCTCTCGCTGGACAGCGGGCCTACGCCTCACTATTATCGTCATATGCTAAAATTCATTTTGTCATAGGTCAATAATGATCGACGGAAAAACCGCTAACGAAATTTTTGACAGTATCCGTCAACATGTCACTACAGGCACGCTGGCAGCAGGCGAAACGTTGCCGCCAGTACGGGAACTGGCAACGGCATTAAACGTGAACCGTAATACTGTCGCGGCGGCTTACAAACGCCTGGTCACCTCCGGGTTGGCGCAGAGCCTGGGACGCAACGGCACGGTGATTAAGGGGATTACTGCCCCCGTTGCGCTGGAAGGTGGTAATCCGGATACCCCGCTTATCGATCTTTCCGGCGGTAATCCAGCGCCCTCGCGTCTTCCTGACCTGAGTAGTTATTTCGCAATGATAAATAAGAATCCGCGTTTGTACGGCGATGCCGCTGTGTCACCAGGGCTTAAGGTATGGGCATCACAATGGATGCAAAATGCAATGCCCGGCAAAGGGGAAATTGATATCACCAGCGGCGCCATTGATGCTATCGAACGGCTACTGTGCGCCCATTTACTGCCTGGTGATAGCGTTGTCGTAGAAGATCCATGCTTTTTGAGCAGCATCAACATGCTGCGTTATGCTGGTTTCTCCGCCAGTCCGGCCAATGTTGACCACGAAGGCATGCTGCCGGACCAACTGGAACTCGCGCTACAGAAAGGTGCGCGGGCGGTAATTCTGACACCGCGCGCGCATAACCCGACAGGATGCAGCCTGAGCGCTTCACGCGCGGCGCAATTGAAGGAAATCCTGGCCCGCTATCCGCAGACGCTGGTGATCGTCGACGACCACTTTGCGCTGCTATCTGCTTGCCGCTGGTATCCGGTGATTGCGAAGGAAACCACGCACTGGGCGATTGTCCGTTCGATGTCCAAAACGTTAGGTCCGGATTTACGCCTGGCCATTGTGGCCAGCGATCCGCTCACTTCAGGGAAGCTACGTTTACGGCTCAACTCCGGCAGTCAGTGGGTCAGCCACCTGCTGCAGGATTTGGCCTGCGCCTGCCTGAGTGACGAGACTTATCAACACACGCTGGCGCAAACTCAGCAGTTTTACGCCGCCCAGCAGCAAACGTTGGCGGCAGCACTGCGGCGACATGGCATTGAGTTGCCCGTTGGTGACGGTCTGAATATGTGGCTACCGCTGGAAGATAACAGCCAGGCGATCGCTTTTGCGCTGGCAAAGTCCGGCTGGCTGGTGCGGGAAGGCGAAGTGTTTGGCGTCAATACGCCCGCCCACGGCCTGCGTATTACGCTGTCAACCTTAACTGACAGCGACATTGATAAGCTGGCGACTGATATTCATCAGGCGCTAAAACGCTAACAGGAGAGAAAAAGTGCGAGTTCATTTTGTTATTCATGAGTCTTTCGAATCTGCTGGCGCGTATCTGCCGTGGGCCGAATCACGCGGCTATAGCGTCAGTTGGTCGCGCGTTTATGCCGGAGAAGCGGTCCCTGCGAACGCCGATGATTTCGATATGTTGGTGGTGTTTGGCGGTCCGCAGTCACCACGAACCACGCTGGCAGAGTGCCCGTACTTTGATTCTCAGGCCGAGCAGCATCTGATCAACCAGGCGATTGCGGCACGTAAAATTGTGGTGGGGATCTGCCTGGGTTCACAGTTAATCGGCGAAGCGCTGGGTGCGAAGGTGTGCCAGAGTCCGGAAAAAGAGATTGGTCACTACCCCATCGTTCTGACCGAAGCCGGTCAACAGCACCCGCTGTTCAGCCATTTCGGCTCACCGCTTACCGTCGGTCACTGGCACAACGACATGCCAGGATTAACCGACCAGGCGACCATTCTTGCTGCCAGCGAGGGCTGCCCACGACAAATCGTGCAATACGGTAATTTTGTTTATGGTTTTCAGTGCCATATGGAGTTTACGGCTGATGCTATAGAAGGGCTTATTCAACACTCCGAACAAGAACTGGCGGAAGCTAAAGGCAAGCGTTTCATCCGTTCCGTTGAAGAGATGCGAGCATGGGATTATCAGCAGATGAATGAGAAACTGTGGCAATTCCTTGATAAGCTTGTGGAAAAACGTAACGATTGATTATGGCAGGCCGGATAAGACGCTTTACGTCGTCATCCGGCGCTCGTGCCGTACGTTTGCCTGATAGTGCTATGATTATCAGGCTGAAAACTAAATCCCTAATCCCTGGTTAAAGTGCTCTTCGCCAAACACACCGGTTGAAAGGTAGCGATCGCCGCGATCGCAGATGATCGCCACCACCACCGCTCCCGGGGTCGCGCGCGCCACACGTAACGCCCCCGCTACCGCGCCACCAGAACTGACACCACAGAAAATCCCTTCGCGCACGGCCAGTTCACGCATGGTGTTTTCCGCATCGTTCTGATGAATATCCAGCACTTCATCCACCAGCGAGGCGTTAAAAATGCCTGGCATATACTCCGCAGGCCAGCGGCGAATCCCCGGAATACTGCTGCCCTCTTCCGGCTGCAGGCCAACGATAGTGACCGCTTTTTCTTGCTCACGCAGAAAACGCGACACACCGGTAATGGTGCCTGTCGTTCCCATACTGGAGACAAAATGGGTAATACGACCTGACGTCTGCTGCCAGATTTCCGGTCCGGTGGTGGTGTAATGCGCGTACGGGTTATCCGGATTATTAAACTGATCCAGCAGCTTGCCTTCTCCACGCTGCGCCATTTCAAGGGCTAAATCGCGCGCGCCTTCCATCCCCTGCTCTTTGGTGACCAGAATCAGTTCGGCGCCATAGGCGCGCATCGCCGCACGGCGCTCCTGACTCATGTTATCTGGCATCAGCAGCTTCATGCGGTAGCCCTTCAGCGCGGCGATCATTGCCAGCGCAATTCCGGTATTGCCGCTGGTAGCCTCAATCAGCACGTCGCCTGGCTTAATTTCTCCGCGCTTTTCCGCTTCGACGATCATCGACAACGCGGCGCGGTCTTTCACCGAACCTGCGGGATTATTGCCTTCCAGCTTGACCCAAATTTCACTACCGTTATCCGGCGCCAGACGTTGTAATTTCACCAGAGGCGTATTGCCAATTGTTTTTTCTAATGTGTTCACGTTTTCAGCTCGTAAAAAAGCCCGGTAAGCGTAGCGCCACCGGGCGATAACTATGCAAATTAACCTATCAGGCTGATTGCGCCAGGGCAAGTTCCTCTTCACGCGTTTCAATACGCTGGTCGCCGTTATACAAGCGTGCATTTTGCAGCCCGACAAACAGACGTTCGCCGCGGCCAGGGGAATCATCGCCCTGCATGACTACCGTCAACGGTTCGTTATACCACCCCAGGGGTTGCACAACTAATTGGGTGTAGTGTCCTTTCGGGCTGGCTTCCAGCACTTGTACCGGCAACGGCGAATCCAGGCTGGTACGACGGCTCACGTCCACTTCCCACGGGCGCAGGAACAGATCCACCGGTCCCTGATAGCCAGGCGTATAACCCAGCGGCCAGCGGTGTGCGCCCACATGGAATTGGCCGCCACGAATCGTCCCCTGCAGGCGGTTAACCTCACCCATAAATTCCAGGACGAAACGAGTAGCCGGTTCGCGCCATACCTGATCCGGCGCATCAGCCTGTTCGATATGACCCTGACTCATCACCACCACGCGGTCTGCGACTTCCGTTGCTTCTTCCTGGTCGTGGGTAACAAACACGCTGGTAAATTTCAACTCTTCATGCAACTGACGCAGCCAGCGACGCAGTTCTTTGCGCACCTGCGCATCAAGCGCGCCAAACGGTTCGTCGAGCAGCAGGATCTGCGGCTCTACCGCCAGCGCACGCGCCAACGCCACGCGCTGTTTTTGCCCGCCGGAGAGCTGTGCCGGGAAACGGTCCGCCAGATGAGCCAGTTGAACCATTTCCAGCAGTTTGGTCACTTTTGCTTTGATGGCCGCCGCATTCGGGCGCTCACGCCGTGGCAGGACCGTCAGACCAAACGCGATATTGTCGAAAACGGTCATATGACGAAACAGCGCATAGTGCTGGAACACGAACCCCACCTTACGGTCGCGGGCGTGCAATCGGCTGACGTCGGTACCGTGAAAACGGATATGCCCGCTGGACTGATGCTCCAGCCCGGCAATAATGCGCAGCAGCGTGGTTTTGCCCGAGCCGGATGGCCCCAGCAGCGCGACCATCTGACCTGAAGGAATATCCAGCGAGATATCGTTCAGCACCTGGGTGCGACCAAAAGACTTCTTAATATTGGCAATCTCAATGCTCATGATTTTCCTCCTGCTGCGCGCGTTTTTCCTGGTTCTCCAGACGCCATTGCAACATGCTCTTCAAAAACAGGGTAATAATCGCCATCAGCGTTAATAGCGCCGCGGCGGTAAAGGAGCCGACCGTGTTGTAGTCCTGCTCCAGTAATTCAATCTGTAGCGGCAGCGATAAGGTTTCGCCGCGAATCGAGCCGGAAACCACTGACACCGCGCCAAACTCACCAATCGCACGGGCGTTGGTCAACACCACACCGTACAGCAATGCCCAACGGATATTCGGCAGCGTAACGCGGCGGAACATCTGCCAGCCGGACGCGCCCAACAGAACCGCGGCTTCATCTTCATTGCTGCCCTGGCTTAACATCACCGGCACCAGCTCACGCACCACAAACGGACAGGTCACGAACACTGTCACCAGCACCATCCCCGGCCAGGCAAACATAATTTGCAGGTTATGCTCATCCAGCCACCCACCAAGCGGGCCGTTAGAGCCGTAAAACAGCAGATAGACCAGACCGGCGACCACCGGCGAGACAGCAAATGGAATATCCAGTAACGTTAGTAGTAGTTGGCGTCCTGGGAAGTTAAAACGGGTCACCAGCCAGGCCAGCAACACACCAAACACCAGGTTCACCGGGACCGCAATCAGCGCAATCAGCACTGTCAGCCAGATGGCATGCAGCATGTCCGGATCCGCCAGGTTCTGTAATACCGGCATTAATCCCTTGCTGAACGCCTGCACGAAGATGTAAATCATCGGCACCAGCAAAATAAACGCGGAGACCAGCATGCCCGTGCCGATCAGAAACCATTTCCCCCAGTTGATGCGGGGTGCGCCATAGCGTTTCAATTGGGTAATGTCTGCCATCAGTGACCTACCACACGTCGACCAAAGCGACTTTGCAGAGTGTTAATTGAAAACAGCAGCAACAACGAAGCCCCGAGGATCACAGAAGCAATCGCGCTGGCAGCCGGGTAGTCAAACTCCTGCAAGCGAACAAAAATCATCAGCGAGGTCACTTCCGTCTTCCATGCGATGTTTCCGGCGATAAAAATAACCGCGCCAAACTCACCGAGGCTGCGGGTAAACGACAGCGCAACGCCCGCCACCAGCGCAGGAGAAAGCTCCGGCAGCACTACTTTACGGAAACTTTGCCAGCGCGTAGCACCGAGCGTTTCAGCTGCTTCTTCATATTCCGGGCCTAACTCTTCCAGTACCGGTTGCACGGTACGCACCACAAACGGAATGCTGGTAAAGGCCATCGCTACCGCGATACCGAGCCAGGTGTAGGTCACCTTGATATCCAGCTTCGCCAGCCACTCGCCGTAGAAGCCATTAACCGAAAACAGTGACGCCAGCGTCAGACCTGCCACCGCCGTAGGCAGTGCGAACGGCAGGTCCATCAGCGCATCCAGCAGCGTACGGCCCGGAAAGCGATAGCGTGTTAAGATCCACGCCATCAGCAAACCGAACACGCCGTTAAAAATCGACGCCACAAACGCCGACAGCAGCGTCACTTTATAAGCCGCCACCACCTGCGGATTGGTAATCACATCCCAGTATTGCGCCCAGCTCATTTGCGCCAGTTGCATCACCAGCGCGCTCAGCGGCAGCAGCAATATCAGGCAGACAAACAGTAAGCTGGTGCCCAGGCTCAAAGTGAAGCCGGGCAGCACACGTCGGGAAGAAACAGCAAACATTTACTTACGCCCCGCCGCCAGCAGTTTGTCCAGCTCACCGCCGCTGACAAAGTGCGTTTTCATCACTTCAGGCCACGAGCCAAACTTATCTTCCACACGGAACAATTCGGTCTGCGGGAATTTATCTTTCAGCTTGTCCATTACCTGCGGGTTATTCACGCGGTAGTAGAAATCGGTAATGATGGTTTGCGCCTGCGGGCTGTACAGCCAGTTCAGGTAAGCTTTCGCCGCTTTTTCAGTACCGTTGGCCTGCACATTTTTATCTACCCAGGCCACCGGGAACTCCGCCAGAATGTTGACCTTCGGCACCACCACTTCGAAGCCCTGGTCTTCGTACTGTTTACGGATATTGTTCACTTCCGATTCAAAGGTAATCAGTACGTCGCCCAGACCGCGCTCCACGAAGGTGGTAGTTGCACCACGACCGCCGGTATCAAATACTTCCACGTTTTTCAGAAACTGGGTCATGAACTGTTCGGTTTTAGCTTTATCCCCACCGTCCGCTTTATCTGCCGCGCCCCACGCAGCCAGATAGGTATAGCGTGCGTTACCGGAGGTTTTCGGGTTCGGGAAAATCAGCTTCACGTCCGGGCGAACCAGATCGTTCCATTCGTGGATATTCTTCGGGTTGCCCTTACGCACCAAAAACGCCATGGTGGAATAGAATGGCGAACTGTTATTCGGCAGGCGGCTTTGCCAGTCGGCAGGGATCAGCTTGCCTTTGTCATGCAGGATCTGCACGTCGGTCACCTGGTTATAGGTCACGACGTCAGCTTTCAGCCCCTGCAAAATCGCCAACGCCTGTTTTGATGACCCGGCATGAGATTGTTTAATCGTCAGTTTGTCGCCGCCGTTATCCTTCGCCCATTGCTGTTCAAACGGCGGATTAAGGGCGGCAAACAGCTCGCGGGAAACATCGTATGAACTGTTCAGTAGTTCCGTTGCCTGCGCCTGCCCCACCAGCAACAGCATGGCTGCCAGCGTCAGTGTTCTTTTTTTCAGTAAGTTAACGGCCATTGCGCACCCTTATAAATTAAATGACTTTCTTATGGTCATCATATTTATAACCAGTGCTAAAGGAGTAACGGTTTTATATACCGTTTGATGATTTGAAAGTTGAAAAGAGAATAAGGGGTACCTCCTCCCCAGCACATGGGGAGGAGACCGGCATCAATCAGACGCCGACGCTAACGCTTTCAGGCAGGGTGCTGCCGCCATCAATCACGTTTTGCGTGCCAGTTAAATAACTGGACTCATCCGATGCCAGGAACGCCGCCAGTTCACCGACCTCAAGCGGGCAGGCCAGACGACGCATCGGGATCGCTTTCGCCATTTCGACTAAAACGGATTCAGGATCTTCCGGGTTAGACTGACGCGCAATGCTTTCCGCCATCGGCGTACGAACGTAGCCAGGGCAAATGGCGTTCACGCGAATGCCGGACTGCGCATATTCTACCGCCAGGGATTTGGTCAAACCGATGATCGCGGCTTTCGACAGCGCGTAGGCCGTTTCGCCCGGGTCAGCAACCATATCGCCGGTCACCGATGACATCATCACGATGCGCCCGTCTTTGCGTGCAATCATCTCCGGCAGAACGGCTTTCGTCACGTTCCAGACGCCTTTAATGTTGATATCAATGTGGAAATCGCGATCTTCATCGCTCATATCAAGGAAGTTGCCGAGGCGGCATACGCCGGCATTGTTCACCAGAATATCGATTTTGCCTTCAATCTGCTTCGCGCGCGTCACCGCTTCCTTGACCGACGCAAAATCTCTGACGTCAGCGTGAACGGCTGTGCAACGGTGCCCACGCCCAGCCAACTCATCCGCCAGTTTTTCAATCTCATCGGAGATATCCAGCAGGATTAAGTTCGCACCATGGCGGGCAAACGTTCTGGCGATACCCTCGCCAATACCCTGAGATGCGCCCGTAATCAATGCTGTTTTGCCCGTGAGTTTTCCCATTTCAATATTCTCCTTTTGAATATGAAGCCTTCACTTCATTCACGCAGAAGATACAGCAATAACAAATTAGTGCTGAGGAATAGCTCACTAAATCAGGTTAATCTCAGGTAAAAAAAATCCCCGACGATGCGGGGATGTCTATTTCGTGGCCGATAACAGGCTCAGCTCACCATTACAGCGCCATTAAACGGTCCAGCGACGGAGCAAAGTAATAACCGCCAGTTACCGGTTTGGTGAAGCGCAGCATCGCATCACGCTTACCGTCGGTGTCACCAAACATGCTCAGCAATTGTTGTTCAATGTTGTGCAGACGAGCGCAGTAGGCGCAGAAATAGAGACCATGCGTGCCGCTGGCAGTACCGTATGGCAGGCTCTGGCGCACAATTTTCAGCCCTTTACCGTCTTCTTTTAGGTCAACACGGCTCAGGTGAGAGGTGACCGGACGGTCATCACCGTCGATCTCTTCGTTGGCTTCCTTGGTACGACCAATCATCATTTCCTGGTCATGGATGCTCATGCGATTAAGCTGCTTCAGGTTATGTTCCCAACGCTGCACAAACACATAGCTGCCACCGGCATCCACACCATCTTTGATAACGGCAACTTCACGGCGCGTTTCTTCGCCTGCCGGGTTTTCCGTACCGTCAACAAAGCCGCTGAGATCGCGCTCTTCGACCCAACGGAAACCGTGGATTTCTTCTTTAACTTCAATACAGTCGCCAAATGCTTCCATTGCCGCCTGCGCAACAGAGAAATTCACGTCATGACGCAAAGAGAGAATATGGATCAACACGTCATATTGGGTTGCTGGTGCCAGACCTTTACCGTAAGGGATAAAGTCTTTTAACTCTTCAGCACCGACGCCGCCGCTCAATGCACGCCAGGTGTTGTTGCCAAAAGCGACAACCGCGCCCAGATGCGCATCCGGGAACTTAGCTTCAAAGGTCGCCAGCTTATCGGCGAAGGTTTTGCTGGCCGCACGCAGGGCATCAACGTCGCCTTTAACATTGGCTTCAATCCAAATCGCCGCACGGCAATGTTCTGGCAAAATGCCACTCTGAACCTGAGACATTGTTCCTCCTGAAAAAAAGATGCCACGACATCGTGGCATTGATGGGCGCTATTCTACCTGTTTTTTTAACAAGCCGATTTGTTCAGACGCAAATTAACGCCGCCAGATAATTTTGCTTACTTTCCACGCTTTCAGCGTGTCGTCAGACGGCATTATATCCTCAGGCCCGCTCCATTCACCGGAAAAAATATAGCTAATATGTTGACTTCCTTCAGCTTTACACTCAACGCCCGCGCTGTCATCGCCGGTTGCTTTTTGGCAATTACCGAAAGCTTTAGTGTAAAGGTCACTAAACGGTGTACCGATTTCGACACCCGCGGCTGACGAAATATCGTGATCTAATACATCAATACGACTGATGGTTCCCTGGCTGCCGTTGATGACTATCGCCAGCTTGTCGTCTTTCATCGCTTCATAGAAGCGCACCACATTACCGTTATCGGTCTTCATTCCGCTACGCAGGCGGTAATCGCCGTCCAGCGCATCAGCAATGGCTTTTTCATCCAGCGGCGTAGCGCCCGTTAACGCTCCGACGCCCTGCTCTGTGACCTGCGTTGAAGAACCAAACCAGTTCCACGGATTGGCGGCAGACCAGTTCACCGAGGACAACGTTGAACACCCGGCCAGTAGCAGCGGCATCGCGCATAAAGTCAAACGCAGTGATTTCATTTCACTTCCTTCCTTATTTATCAACGGTGCTTGGAGTCCGGTTTCCCCAAAAAGTGCCGTTATTCTTTCTCAAGGGAAAAACAGGCACGCAGACGTTGATTGGTTAACAGCCAGATCAGCGCGACGATATCCGCCACCAGCAGCGCCAGCCCGACGCCGTTGAGCGGATCGCCTGCCAGCCACATCACCGGCTGCCAGCACAGCAGCACCAGTTGAGCGAGAATCAATAATCCGCGCAGCCAGCGCCAGATCACCGGAAACGCAAAGCGTCGCCCGCTGAGTAAAAACGCCAACACGGCGGGAACGCCGAGAAGCAACCCCAGCCAGAATGCGTCATGATCGGGATAAAACAGATTCAGTAAGGTGTTGCCCTGCTCACGGGAAGAACCGGCAATCACAAACAAAACCCAGGTGCGTGCCTGCAACAGCAGTACGCACCAGAAGAGAAAAGGCAGGCGCAGACGCCCATGACCATCATAGTCGGCCGGATGAAACTCAGTACTCTTCATCTTCGATCAAACGCTTACCCAGATTGAGTACATCCGCATGTTCATAGCCCAAACGTTCATACATGCCCTGTACGACGTCGTTATCGTCACGCACCATGATTTGAATCTTCGGACAACCGCGGGCAATGAGCTTTTTCTCCAACCGGTTGAGCAGCGCATTGGCAATACCGCGTCCGCGAAACTCAGGATGCACGCCCAGGTAATAGGCGGAACCGCGATGCCCGTCGTATCCGCCCATCACCGTACCGACCACCTCGCCGTTCACTTCAGCAACGAGGAACAAGCTGACGTCATGATTGACCTTGCGTTCGATGTCCATTTCAGGGTCGTTCCATGGACGCAGCAAATCACAACGCTCCCAGAGGGTGATCACCTCTTCGAAATCTTCCTGGCGAAAAACGCGTATTTCCATGGTATTGGGTACCTTTTCAGGACGTTAAAAAGCGATTATGGCGCGAACGGCTGATTTAGCCAATATCTGACGCGAAGCGGCGGAAAAAATGGCATAATACGGAATTGTCACGTATTGAAATGAAAAGTAAAACAATTCTTATCTCGATCCGTCGCAACGGACTACGCGATACGATATAACGTTTAGAACCTTTTTTTTACAACTCAGGCCGTATGAGCACTTTTAAACCACTAAAAACACTCACATCGCGCCGCCAGGTGCTGAAAGCCGGGCTGGCCGCCCTGACGCTGTCAGGCATGTCACAAGCCATCGCTAAAGAAGAAGCGCTAAAGACCAGCAATGGACACAGCAAACCGAAAGCGAAAAAATCCGGTGCTAAGCGCGTTGTTGTCCTTGATCCGGGGCACGGAGGAATTGATACCGGCGCAATTGGTCGCAACGGCTCGAAAGAAAAGCACGTTGTGTTGGCTATTGCCAAAAACGTGCGCTCGATCCTACGCAACCAGGGGATTGATGCACGCCTGACCCGCTCCGGCGATACGTTTATTCCGCTCTACGATCGCGTCGAGATCGCCCACAAACATGGTGCCGATCTGTTCATGTCGATCCACGCCGACGGTTTTACCAATCCGAGCGCTGCGGGTGCTTCGGTCTTTGCCTTATCCAATCGCGGCGCCAGTAGCGCCATGGCGAAATATCTGTCCGATCGTGAAAACCGGGCCGATGAAGTCGCCGGAAAGAAGGCCACTGACAAAGATCATTTGTTGCAGCAGGTGCTGTTCGATCTGGTGCAAACTGACACCATAAAAAACAGCCTGACGTTAGGCTCGCATATTCTTAAGAAGATCAAGCCGGTACACCGTCTGCACAGTCGCAGCACGGAACAGGCCGCCTTCGTGGTGCTAAAATCACCTTCGATTCCGTCGGTCCTGGTCGAAACCTCGTTCATCACCAACCCGGAAGAAGAACGATTGCTGGGTACGGCGGCGTTTCGTCAGAAAATCGCCACCGCTATCGCCAATGGCATCATCAGCTATTTCCACTGGTTTGATAACCAGAAAGCACACTCGAAGAAACGTTAACCATGAAGCCCGATGCACAGCGCGTAAAACAGTTCCTGCTCAGCCTGCAGGATGAGATTTGTCAGCAGTTATCCACCGTAGACGGCAGCGAATTTGTTGAGGATAACTGGCAACGCGAAGCGGGCGGCGGCGGGCGCAGTCGGGTGTTGCGTAACGGCGGTATTTTCGAGCAAGCAGGCGTCAACTTCTCCCACGTCCACGGCGATGCAATGCCGGCCTCGGCTACCGCGCATCGCCCGGAGCTTGCCGGGCGCAGCTTTGAAGCGATGGGCGTCTCGTTGGTGGTGCACCCGCAGAATCCCTACATTCCAACCAGCCATGCCAACGTACGGTTTTTTATCGCGGAAAAACCGGGGGCCGATCCCGTGTGGTGGTTTGGCGGCGGCTTTGACTTAACGCCCTACTACGGCTTTGATGAGGATGCGGTTCACTGGCATCGCACGGCGCGGGATCTGTGCCAGCCGTTTGGCGATGACGTTTATCCACGTTACAAAAAGTGGTGCGATGACTACTTCTTCCTCAAGCACCGCAACGAGCAGCGCGGCATTGGCGGGCTGTTTTTCGATGATTTGAATACCCCTGATTTCGACCACTGCTTCGCTTTTATGCAGGCAGTAGGTCAAGGTTACACCGAGGCGTATCTGCCCATCGTCGAACGCCGCAAAATGATGATCTGGGGCGAACGCGAGCGTAATTTTCAGCTTTATCGTCGTGGGCGCTATGTGGAATTTAATCTGGTGTGGGATCGCGGCACGTTGTTCGGTTTGCAAACCGGCGGACGCACGGAGTCGATTCTGATGTCGATGCCGCCGCTGGTACGCTGGGAGTATGACTGGCAGCCGGAAGCGAACAGCCCGGAAGCTGCCCTTAGCGAGTTTATTCAGGTCCGCGACTGGGTGTAATTGCCTGATGGCGCTACGCTTATCCGGCCTACAACAACGGCAAACCCGTAGGCCGGATAAGATGCGTTAGCGTCGCATCCGGCACAATAATCTCATCATGCCCACTGGCGCATACGCTGATGCAGCGTCAACGACGGTTTCTCCGCAAACAGCTGCTGGTAGTCGGTGGCAAACTGCCCTAAATGCCAGAATCCCCACTGCATGGCGGCGTCTTTCACCGTCGCACTCTGCGACCATGGGCTTATCAACTCACGGCGCACGGCGTTCAGGCGAATACGTTTCAACCAGGCATTCGGGCCAATACCGAGGATCGCGTGAAAGGCGTTTTGCAACGTCCGGCGGCTAACGTGCAGCTGATTGCATAAGTCGAGCACGGTCAGCGGCTCTGACATATTTTCCAGCACATATTCGCGCGCACGTGACAGCAAGCGACGATAGCTCTGATGGCTGATGCTCTCCGCAGTCATAATCGGCTGCGCTTCTTCCAGCATGGTGCCCATCGCCAGCAGCAGGTTATCACAAAACACTTTACGCACCGCGGGTTGGTGAAGGTTTTCAGGATTCTCACTAAACGTCGCCAGCGCCTGCTGCACAAAGCCCCATAGCGCGGCTTTGTGTTGTTCTTTAACTTCCAGCGCCGACTGATTGCGCAGCATATGTAGCACCCTTTCCGGGTTATGCAGGAAGTTAGCCTGACGAGCAATGGCCTCTTCCGAAATGACGACCCCCAAAATGGTGTAATCATCCGGCGTACTCAGTTCAAACTCCGTCCCGCCTGGGCGGGTGGCAATTTCAGCGCTACCCAAACACTGGGTACCAATAAATCCCTGCTCGCCGCGCGTGGCCGGAATGCCAAACCAAAATGAGTTTGGCCAGACAAGGCACGACTGACGCAGCGCCAGTCCGGTGTATTCACGGAACACCTGAATATCATCGAGCAGGATTTCCGTGAACTCGCCATGAAATTTTCCCGGATGCAGCTGGTCGTAGATCTGCTGCCAGGCGGTAATCGTCAGCGCGTGCTCATACACATCCGTTGTTCGCCGTTGGTGAACGTTGTCCACTTCCACTTTCGGCGTCAGTTTAACGTCTTCGGGTAATACTTCATGATAAAGATGGTGCAAGTTTGCAGTACGGTTCTTTTTCATGATCTTTTAAGCCGGAAGCTTCAACGAAGCCCCCGGCCCTCCGACAGGTTAATTTTTTAAGCGGTAGCGACTACTGCGTTTACGCAACGCTCCATCAGAAAAGAGCTGTTCCAGCGCATTTCTGGCTTCATCAAGTGACCAGCCAAAGTGGGCCGCCACTTCCCCTGCCGTCATTCCTTGACGGACCGATGCTAACAGCGTCAGAAGTTGGGCAGAGGATTCAGACGTCACTGGGGCGTCCTGTGTCTTCTCTGGTTTCACTTCTGTTTTCGCTTCTGGCTTCTGTTCAGGTTTCTTCGGCTGGCGTTTAAAACCGCCGATCAGCCACTGGGTGTCATCGTCCGGCCGGCCTATTTCCTTACGGCTGATAACACGGCCCGTACGCGCTGCGGCTGCACTGCCAGCATCCAGCGCTGCGCGGCATGCCGCCAGATCGCCTTCCACCACCAGCGTCAGCCGACCAGGATCGAGCACTTCGTGGCTAAGCAGACGCACGTTCGCGGCTTTCAGCATGGCATCGGCCGCGTCCACGGCAGCCACCATGCCATCCACTTCCAGTAATCCCAGTGCATTGATCATCACTACCTCTCTTACGCGCGCTGGATTGGATTACGGGCAATATCCAGAACGGCATCGGCAAAGGCGTTGCATGCGGCTTTACAAGCGGCCTGGCTACCGGTCAAAAACGCGGCTGAATAGTTGGTTTCTGACGGCGGTGGTACATAGGTCACCAGTTGTACATCGGCAGATTTCAGCGCGGCATCAATACCAAATGTCGCTTCCAGCGGTGGTGCTACCAGATACGCCATCGGATCGCCCAGTCGGCATCCCGCGGTTGCGGAGAGATACGAACCGGTACGCGAAACCACATGCGCCAGGAAGGCGGTATCTTCTGCGTCATTCGCCCACTGGAATGCCGCCCCGCTTTCAATATTGGCCACCATCGCGTCCAGACCCGCGCGAACTTCGGCCGGGTTTGGTCCACCGAGCATAATCAGCACTTCGCCCGATGTTGGAGAGGGACTGTGCGCCGCACCGGCATACAGCGAGCGGCCATAAACCACTTCGACCATTGCCTGTTTTGTCGCTTCGTCTGCGGCAATATACGCCACGTCATCAGAATCTGCTGTGATGAGTCCGAGGCTACGTATATGTGGCGGTAATTTAAGTTCGCGGGCAAAACCGTCATTTACCGAGGCAATCACACGCATTGCGGTGACTGAAGGTCTAATTAAATCTAATGCTGGCATGATGCCTCCTTAACGGGTCATATTGATGCCGGATGCTTTTTGCTCCAGCATGCGCTTGGCCAAATCCACAATCACCGCCGCCGCTTCAACCGGTGGCGTACCGCCCTGGTGAATGTTCGAGATACAGGTACGATCAGCCTCAACGGTGGTCGCCACACGCGGCGAATAGACGGCATAGCAAGAAAGACTTTCCGACTGGCCGAGGCCCGGACGTTCACCAACCAGCAGGATCACCGCTTTTGCACCCAGCAGTTCGCCGATCTGATCTTCGATTTTCACGCGCCCATAGCGAACAAAGAACGGCGTCCCGACCTTCAATCCGGCCTGTTTTAAGCCCGACAACAGCGGCGGCAGGATCTCTTCATAGTTAGCGGTAATCGCGTCGGTAGACAGGCCATCAGAAATAATCACCTGCACATCCGGATTCATTACACACTGTGATTTCAGTGCTTCAATGGCTTCCGCACTCAGACGACGCCCCATATCCGGACGCGTCAGATACAGGTTTTTGTCGCTGATTTCCGAGCGCACTTCCAGCAGCCCCTGGGCTTTTACCCACTCTTCCGGCACTTCTTTCAATACCGTATCTTTCGAACGCGAGTGGTCAGCCAGGAAACGCAGCAGCGCCTGGGTACGCGGACGAGGACCGGCACGACCGGTACATACACGCGCAGCGGTGCTACGGCGAAGTTCAGTCAACACCTCTGCACGGTGCGGATTCTCAACGCCAATCCACGCTTTGGCTTCGGCTGAGCCTAAGTCCATCGCGCAGCTTTCACCGGTCGGCGCGGCGCACTGCGTGGTGCTGCATTTTGCTGGTGCTGACGGTTCTTGAGCCTGCGGTTGAGACTCACCCATTGACGCCATTACGCTGCGTACAATTTCTTCAATCTGTTTTTGATCCATCGTGTGTCATCCCCGCGTCATCAGAAGAACAGTGACGGATCGCCCGCCCGTTTGGTCAGGCGACCGTTTGCCATAATGCCCATGGTTTCCAGCCAGCGTTCAAACTCCGGCGACGGACGCAGGTTCAGCAGCTGACGCACGGTCGCGGTGTCATGGAAGGCGGTGGTCTGATAGTTGAGCATGATGTCGTCACCGAGCGGCATGCCCATGATGTAGTTGCAGCCAGCGGTGGCGAGCAGAATCATCAGGTTTTCGTTAAGGTTCTGGTCAGCATCAGCATGGTTGGTGTAGCAGCAGTCGCAGCCCATTGAGATGCCGCTCAGCTTGCCCATAAAGTGATCTTCCAGACCCGCGCGAATAATCTGACGGTCGTTGTAGAGATACTCCGGCCCGATAAAGCCCACCACGGTGTTCACCAGGAACGGATCATAGTGGCGTGCCAGCCCGTAGTTACGCGCTTCCATCGTCACCTGATCGGCGCCGAAGTTCGCGCCCGCGGAAAGTGCAGACCCTTGCCCGGTTTCGAAGTACAGGCAGTTTTCCCCGGCGATACGGTTGAACTCAGCGCCCACTGCGCGCGCTTCATCCAGCATGGCCAGCTCAACGCCAAACTCTTTTAAGCCTTTTTCGCTACCGCAGATACTCTGGAAAATCAGCCCGCCCGGCGCGCCGCGACGAATCGCTTCGATCTGGGTAGTCACGTGTGCCAGTACGCAGCCCTGGGTCGGGATGTTGAATTTGTCGATAACGCCGTACACGGTATCCAGTACGCGGCTTAAGTTTTCCACGTCATCCGTTACCGGGTTTACGCCGATCACCGCATCGCCCGCCCCGAAGGACAGCCCTTCGTAGATTTGTGCGGCAATACTCTGCACGTCATCACGGGTGTCGTTCGGCTGCAAACGGCAGCTGAAGGTGCCCGGCAGACCGATGGTGGTATTGGCCTTTTTGATCACCGGCATTTTCTTACCGCCGTAGATCAGGTCCGCGTTAGAGCAGATTTTTGCTACCGCAGCGACCACTTCCGACGTTAACCCTTTGCGCGTAAACGCAATGTCATCAACGGAGGTTTCATCGCTCAGCACGTACTCGCGCAGCTCGCTGATACTCCAGTTTTTGATACGGTTATAGGCCGTCTCGTTGACGTCATCCTGAATCAGACGAGTAACACAGTCCTCTTCATAGGAAATCACCGGGTTATTGCGGATATCCGCCACCGTCATTTCCGACAGTACCTGCTTGGCCGCCACGCGCTCCTGCGAACTGGTTGCGGCCACTCCTGCCAGCACATCCCCCGAACGCAGTTCGTTGGCTTTTGCCAGCACCTCTTTAACATCCTTAAACTGATAAACATTGCCGAACAATGTGGTCTTTAGTTTCATAAGTCGTTCCCTCAGGAAGGAAATGCGAGTGATTTCACCGTCACCGGCACAACCGATCCGCCAAAAAGAGGCGTACCAATGTCGATATAGTCCCCCGCCCGGACAACCACCTCATCGATGACTGCCAGCGGGTGTTGCTGTAACTGTGGGCGTAACAGCATGCCCAGGGCCTTACCAAAATCCTGCTCGGCTACCACCAGCAGGGGATGCGGATTCGGATAGCGCGCGACAAAGGCCAGCAGCGCATCAATCACCGTTAACAGCGCGGCATAGCGCACCGGCAGCGAACCGGGCAGCGCCAGCACGTAGGCGTCCGTTTGCGGGTCCAGATCGAGCTGCATTAGCGCCTGTTGCCAGGCGGCCACCAAATCAGCCTCATCAACCGGAATCGCCACCGGCAGATTGCGCAGCGGAAGCGCCACGCCTTCCAGCCAGATGGTGCTGCCCGAAAGCGACAGCGTATGCGCACCGGCGCCAATCACCGTGGCGCGCACGGTTTGCGCCGGGAACTGCACGTTCATCTCACGCAGGCGCGGATGTTCATGCAGTGCCGTTGCTAACAGAGGGCCAATGTCGGAAAAACAGAACGGATCGGCTGGTTGGTTGCGGTAGCACTCGCCCACCCCGCCGGACAACGTAATCACTTCCGGTTTCACACCCGCCGGTAACAGGCCGGTTTGCATCAGTGCCTGCGCCAGCGGTGATAACGTGCCGTCAATCACCTCCACAATCAGCGCCGCCATCCGTCGGGCTACCTGAACAAGCTGCGCCGCATTGAGGGTTCGGGCGTCGGTGCCCGGACCAAATACGTCATCAACAATCATCTGCCCCGGCTGATGCGCATGTACTACTCGCCCCTGGCCGTCCGTTTCCAGCAGTCGCCCGCCGACGTTGAGGCAAGCCGAACCGCTGACCTTTCCAGCATCAAACAGAACGTAGTTCGACGTGCCGCCACCGATGTCGATATTCAGTACGCGGCACAACTTCTGCTCGGACAGGGTTTGTGCCCCCGCACCGTGACCGGCAATCACCGATTCCAGATGCGGTCCGGCGCTGGCCACCACAAAATCCCCCAGCGACTGAGAGAGCGCCATCACCGCCGGACGCGCATTACGGGTTTTGGCACTTTCTCCGGTGATGATGATCGCGCCGGAATCGACAGTCTCAGGTGCAATACCCGCCGCCTGATACTGGGCGAGGATCAGCGCCTTAAGTTCGGCCTCTTTCAACCCGCCCTGCTTATCAACGGGGGTAAAGAACACCGGGCTTTGCCAGCTAATTTCGCGTTTGATGAATTCGTAGCGCGGCACCTGCGACACTGCCGCACGGTTGACTAACTCAAGGCGCGAGAAAATCACCTGAGTGGTAGTGGTGCCGATATCGATACCGACGCTCAGTAGCTGGCGAGTATTCACGATTGCGCCTCCGGGTTGGTTTCTACTTCTGCTGGCACATCTTCATCTTTCGGTACCAACAGCATAGCCACACCAATCGCCGTCACGCCGCCAATCAACTTGCCGACAATCATCGGGAAGATCATCGCGTTCATGTTGGCAGCGGCGAAGCCTAAGTGGTCACCCAGTGCAAAGGCCGCGGAGACCGCGAAGGCGCAGTTGATCACTTTGCCGCGGGTATCCATATTCTTCATCATGCCGAACATTGGGATGTTGTTCGCCAGCGTCGCAACCATACCGGCAGCCGCAATATTATTGATTTTTAACAGGTTACCGACGCTCATCAGCGGTTTTTCAAACCAGCGGGTCAGCAGCAGTACCATTGGGTACGCACCGAGCAGTACGCAGGAAATAGAACCGATAACTTCGATGGCGCGCATCACTTCACCCGGCTTGTCGCCCGGAGCCATGAAGATAGGATCAAGACCTGGGATCAGCTCCCAGCCGAGCAGGAATTTGACCACCGCTGCTGCCAGGCCGATGGTGATCAGCGCCACCAGGAATTTCGCGAAGATCTGGAAGCCGTTGATCATTTTTTCCGGGATGAATTTCAGTCCCAGCGCCACCAGCACAGCCACGATCAGCACCGGGATCATATTCATCAGGATCAGCGCGAAGGTGAACTCCACCGGCTGTCCGTTGATTTCGACGCCGGAGTACATCGCAATCAAACCGCCCGCAATACAACCAATCGGAATGGTGACAATACCCGCCAGCACGCCCAGCGCCAGATAACGACGGTCAGACGGTTCAATAATCCCCAGCGCAACCGGAATGGAGAAGACCAGCGTCGGCCCCATCATCGCCCCGAGGATCAGGCCAGAGTACAGCCACGCCGCAACGTCGCCGCCCGCCAGTTCTTTCGCCAGGAAGAAGCCGCCCATATCGCACGCCAGCAGCGTTCCGGCAAACATCGACGGGTTCGCGCCCAGCATTTCATACAGCGGAATAATTACTGGCCCGAGCACATGCGCCAGAACCGGTGCCAGCGCGGTCATACCGACCATCGCCAGACCCAGCGCGCCCATCGCCATAAAACCTTCTTCAAACTGGCCGCCCGATCCCTCAATACTCTTACCGAACTTACCGAGGAAGCGTGCCGAACCGCCGAACTGCGACAGGATCCTGTCCACGGCGGCAATCAGCATAAAGAACATCATGATGTACATGATGATTTCGTTAATTCCCATAGCCCCTACTCCCTGTCATTTGTGATTTGTAGGCCGGATAAGACGTTTACGTCGCCTCCGGCATTAACGCCGTGTTATTGCCGGATGGCGGTGCGAGCACCTTATCCGGCCTACAGGCATTACCCGGCAGCCGCGTACAGGTCGATGATCTGTGCCTGCGTGGCGGTGCGTGGGTTACTGCGAATACAAATATCCTCCAGCGCGGCGTGAGCCCATGCGCTGTACTGCTCGGGCTTTGCCCCAACGTCAGAGAGTCGTTTGGTCTGGCCCACTTCGCTAATCAACTCGCTGACCGCGTTGATAGCATCACGATCGTCCGATTTCTTGTTGGTTAACGCGCGTCCGATATGGCTAAAGCGCTCACGACACACCATGCGGTTGAATCCCATTACCGTGGGCAGCAGCATGGCGTTAGCCTGTCCGTGCGGGATGTGCAACGTCGCTCCCGGCTGGTGCGCCATCGCATGGCACAGGCCAAGCCCAGCGCTGGAAAACGCCATCCCGGCCATACAGGAAGCCAGCAGCATGCTTTCACGCGCAGCCAGATCCTGACCGTAGCCGACGGCCTTCGGCAGCGATTTACCGATCATCGCTATCGCACCAATCGCCAGGCTGTCGGTAAACGGCGTCGCGTTCAGTGCGCTATACGCTTCAACGGCGTGCGTCAGTGCATCAATCCCGGTCATCGCCGTTACGTGCGCAGGCACGCCTTCCGTCAATGCGGCATCAAGGATCGCCACATCCGGCATCAGGGTTGCGTGGGCCAGCACTTTTTTGAGTCCGGTCGCGGCGTCGATAATCACCGTGACGTTCGTGGTTTCTGAGCCCGTTCCGGCGGTAGTCGGTACGGCAATCAGCGGCAGACGCGGGCGTAACACGCTACGCTCGTCCATGTCAGCCAGCGTCTGGGTAGGATTGGTCACCAGCAACGCCACTGCCTTGGCGGCATCCAGCACGGAACCGCCGCCGAAAGCCACGACACCGTCGCACTTTGATTCACGCAGTTGCGCGACTGCCGCGCAGACGTCCGTAATGCACGGTTCACCTACCGGACATGGCCACAGCGTCATTGCCACACCTTTCATCGCCAGGCTGCGCTCCAGTGCGGCGGTCATCCCCGCCTGATGCAGAAAGCTGTCAACCATGACGAACATATGCGTCAGTCCGCGCGTTTGTGCTTCCTGTCCGCAGGTACTAAGCGCTCCCAGTCCACATAACGTAACCGGGGGAACGCTAAACGTTTTTACGCGTTGCAGATTCAGGGTATCGAATGCCTGAAAGAGCGCGGTCTGCAATTCAGCTTGCATAGATTCCTTCCGCTTTTTCTTTTCCGCTGTTTGCAATCGCCAGCGGAGTCATAAACAGGCTGTGCTGGGGTAAATGCACCTGCAGTTCCGGGAAACGCTTACGGAACAGTTCATCAACGCCTGGCTGCATACAGGAGCCACCCGCCAGCCACAAATCAGCGACATCCTGTCCGGCAATATGGTGCGCCACGATTTCCGCCATCTTTTCGTAGACAGGCTTCACCACCGGCCAGATTTCTTTGCCATTGCTGCGCTTGTACTGCTCGGCTTCTTCCAACTGGATACGACGGTTCCCGGCCAGCGTCAGAGAGATATGGTGCCCGCCAGTCGCTTCATCAGCGGAGTAAGTCACTTTGCCCTGTTTAACAATCGCAATCCCGGTAGTGCCACCACCAATATCCACCACGCCGGCGTTATCAAGCTGCAACAGATCCGCCACCGCGGTTGGTTCGTCGAGGACATGGCTCACTTCAAGCCCGGCAGACTCCAGCACGTTAATAGAGATGCGTGGGTCAGTTCCCGGTGGAAACGAGGTTGCCGCATGGGTAAAACGGCAACCCAGTTGTTGTTCGAGCGTATCGAGATGGCGACGAACGATGGTCACCGCACCAAAGAAATCCCAAACGATGCCATCGCGCACGACATCGGCCCAGTCCAGGCAAACCGCGACCGGCTGTCCGTCACTGTCCACAACCATCGACACCACATCACACGTTCCCAAATCAATGCCCAACCACAGCGGTGAATCGCTCTTTGCGGGCGTCTGGTTACATAGCGTTGCCGCTTTTAGCAGTCTGGGTGTCAACCAACGTTGTTCGTCGTGCGCCATCTCATTTACTCCTTATACAATTCTGAAGGCGTCTACCAACACACAGCGACGCAGACGCACAAACGTACGCGCACTGGTCACCCCTTCCCCGGTTGGTGTGGTAATGGTCATCGTGGTCCAGCCTTCACCGCCCAGTCCAAGACCGGCAATGCACGGTCCGTTCTTAACGAAGATGCTGGTATCAATGGCGTTTGCCATACGGTTCATATTTTCGATATTGCGTGAGTGCATCGCCGCCGTATGGTGGCAGCCGCCTTCCAGCTTGACCGCCAGTTCAATGGCTTCATCGACGTTAGCAACCCGCACGACCGGCAGCACCGGCATCATCAGTTCGGTAACGGCAAACGGATGCGTCGCGGAGGTTTCGACGAATAACAGACGGGTTTGCTCCGGTACGTTCAGACCAATCGCCGCAGCGATTTTTCCGGCATCGCGCCCGACCCAGTCACGACTGACTGTACCTTTACCGCGCTCATCGATATTTTTCAGCAGCACCGGCTGCAGCTGTTCGGCCTGAGCCGCGGTCAGTTTCACCGCATGCTGGCTTTCCATCAGACGCATCAGTTCATCAGCGACGCTATCGACCACGATCAGCACTTTTTCGTCGGCGCAGATGATGTTGTTGTCAAACGATGCACCTTTGACTATCGACTGCGCCGCACGTGCCAGGTCAGCCGTTTCATCAACCACCACTGGCGGATTACCCGCACCAGCGGCAATCAGACGTTTGTTGGTGTGCTTACGCGCGGCGTCCACCACGGCTTCACCACCGGTCACCACCAGCAGGCCGATACCTGGGTACTTGAACAGACGCTGGGCAGTCTCGATATCCGGGTTGGCAACCGTCACCAACAGGTTTGCCGGACCGCCTGCGGCAACTACCGCCTGGTTAAGCAGAGTGATAGCGCGCTGAGAGACTTTTTTCGCCGCCGGATGCGGTGCGAAGACCACGCTGTTACCAGCGGCAATCAGGCTGATGGCGTTGTTAATGACGGTCGCGGCCGGGTTGGTGGATGGAGTTACCGAGGCCACCACGCCCCACGGTGCGTTTTCAATCAGCGTCAGACCGTTATCGCCGGTCAGAACCTGTGGAGACAGGCATTCCACACCCGGCGTGCCGCGCGCCTGCGCCACGTTTTTGGCAAATTTATCTTCGACGCGTCCCATGCCGGTTTCAGTGACGGCAAGTTCCGCTAATTCTCTGGCGTGCTTTTCGCCCGCCTCACGTAGGGCCGTGATAGCCAGTTGGCGCATGGCGACGCTTTTCAACCCCTGTTGGGCCAGTTTTGCTGCCGCCACTGCGTCATCCAGGGAGGCAAAAACGCCCATTTCTTGAACGGCACTGACGGGTTGGCTGCTGTCTTTCATTTTCAGCAGTACCGCTTTCACGACCTGTTCAATATCCTGTTGATTCATGATTTTCTGCCTTATTTATGGAAGATCACCTGACCACCTGCCACCACTTCATCGACAATGCCAATCACGCACAGATCAACAGGCGATGATTCATTCCGGTGCGCCTGACGGGCGGAGCTTCCGCTGACCAGCAGCACCCACTCTCCGGTTCCCGCCCCGATGCTGTCGATAGCAACAGCACATTGCCCGTCGGGATTTCCCTGGGCGTCAATCATTTCCACCATCAGCAACTTGTCGTGCGCGAGCCCCTGATGGCGTACGGTACAAACAATTTGTCCTGTAACGATTGCCAGTTTCATACGCGCCTCCGTGGCATATTTCAGGTAAAACCTCCCCCTACCCTCCGCAGAAGGTAATGTGAAAAGGAGAGAGGGTGACGCCAGCAATGAAGTCTGTGGCGTCACATGGACGACTTACATGTCGTTGCTGTCGCCTTTAAAGCTGATCGGGAACACTTCTTCCAGATCGCCGTGCGGACGTGGGATCACGTGTACTGAAACCAGCTCGCCAATACGCTGTGCTGCCGCAGCACCTGCGTCCGTAGCAGCTTTACATGCCGCTACGTCGCCACGGACCATGGCAGTGACCAGACCGCCACCGATCTGCTTCACGCCAACCAGTTTCACGCGTGCCGCTTTAACCATTGCGTCAGAAGCCTCAATCAGTGCAACCAGGCCCCGGGTTTCAATCATTCCTAATGCTTCCATTGTGTTTTCCTCTCATTAAGGGGTCCAGAACGGGACCTAAACAACCAGTGTTTGTGAGGCGTTTTCACGACTCACGTCAGTCTGGCGCGGCACTGCTGCCACCAACGCCAGTTCGATAATTTCCTGTACGCTACAGCCACGAGAGAGATCATGAAGCGGTGCGGCAAGCCCTTGAATCAACGGACCTACTGCGCGATACCCTCCCAGACGCTGAGCGATTTTGTAGCCAATATTGCCTGCCTCCAGCGATGGGAAGACCATCACATTGGCATTGCCCTTTAACGGACTGGCGGGCGCTTTTTGCGCTGCGACATCCGGAACAAAGGCGGCATCAAATTGCAGTTCTCCGTCCACGGTAAGCTGCGGGGCACGCTCACGAACGATCTCGGTCGCCTGCTGCACGTTAGCGACGTTAGGATGGCGAGCACTGCCATTACTTGAAAACGACAGCATGGCGACGCGCGGCTCTTCACCTGTGATCGCCTGCCATGTCTGCGCGCTGGCAATCGCAATATCCGCAAGCTGTGCGGCGGTGGGCTGCGGCACGACGCTGCAATCGGCAAAACCTAATGACGGACCAAGGTACTGCGGCAGCATCAGGAAAATTGACGACAGCGTTTTACAGCCAGGCTGTAGCCCGATAATGCGTAATCCGGCACGCAGCACGTTCGCTGTTGATGAGAGATTGCCCGCAATACAGACGTCAGCTTTACCCGCGCTGACCATTGCAGCGGCGAACATCAGCGGATCGTTGAGTTTTTCCAGCGCATCCGCAGGCGTTTTATCTCCCGCGCGAGCCAGCCAGCGCAGCGCAAACTCTTCGCGCATTGGCTGATTGCTTTGCGGATCGATAACCTGAATGCCATCCATTGCCACCCGGTGGCTGAGGGCAAACTGGCGCAGCGCAAACGGACTGGCGACGAGAATGGGATGTGCCAGACCGTGCTGATGCAGGTAATTCGCCGCCTTCAGCACCCGGACATCCAGCGCATCCGGGAACACCACCCGTGCCGGTGAGCGTTGGGCGAGTTGACGAGCACGTTCAATGATCATTGCTTCTCCCCCAGTCGCTGTTGAATTTGGTTAACCGTCAGCGGATGCTTCGCAACGCTCAGAATCATCATCACGTAGACCGTACTGGAAAGGCGGTTGAGCGCCTGCATAATGTCCGGTCGCATAACCTCAAAACTGCGAGTGATGAACACCTGGGCCGCCACCGTCTCCGTTTCACGGACTTTGGTACGCAGCAGATTAAGCAGCGCGCAATCACGTCCGTGGCTAGCTTCAGGCACCAGATGGTCGTGGTCCAGATAGCGCAGCGGTTGATGCGAAAGACGGTGTAAATCTTCGTCACTTAAACCCACGACAGCTTGTGCTGCCAGCGGCTCATCCATGGCGTCAGCGCGCATAATATTGCCCAGGCGCGAGCGGATATCCGCCAGCCACGGCTGCCACGGTTCTGCCATCTCAATCTGCAACCACACAGCCAGGGCGATGGTGCTGTCCAGCGCGGCGCGAAATCCCAGCCGAGGGTCACTTTTGGCGACCATCTTGTCCGCCGTCAGATGCGTCAGGGTGTCCGGTTTCTTCGCCACCGGTTGATGGCACAGTTCGCAGCTGGCCTGTGGATGCGTATCGCTGCTGGTTAATCCATGCACCGGCTGCGGCTGCTGTTCTTCGTCATCAATAAACAGGCTGCCCTGCTCGTCGATAAACTTAATACGCAGATGTCGGCTTTCCAGTAATTCCCGGGCAGACGGCGTCAGGCGAGCGTCAGCGGGGAGATGAATTTCAGCCCCTTCGCTGAGCGTATGATTCGCTCTGAGCCATGCTTCGGTAATGAAATCCTTCATACATCCGCCTTAGCAGGACTGCCAGTTCGCAGGCCAGGCCACATACAGAAACTTCACCGTCGATGGCGTACCAAATTCGATGCTGGAACCTTTCGGGATAAACATGACGTCCCCGGCTTTTGCAATCATGGTTTCGCCTTCGTGGCGAACGTGCAGCTCGCCTTCCAGAATCATGTCGATTTCGTCGTAGTTCAGCGTCCATGGGAAAAAAGCGTTATCCCACTGCATGAACCCGGCGGCCATGCTGCTACCGTCCTGGTCGGTCACCAGATCGGTTAAGCCCACGCAGTGCGGCTGCGCGCCGTCAAAACGACCAAACTTCACGCTGCTGCCGTCGATGACTTTGACGCCGCCTTTGCCGGTTACCGAGCTAAAACTCGGCTGCATTCCGCCCTGCTCCAGCGACTGCTTCTCCTTCATAACTTTGTCCATCAGTTGGGCGACCAGGCTTTCGGTAAACTGCCCTTCCGGTAACTGCGCAATGATGGTTTCGCGAATGCGCTGGCTTTCCGTTTTGCCATCATCAACCGCCGCCGGTACAGCAGCAGTTGGCGCGGATTCATCGCATTCACTGATGGTAACGCCCAGCAGCTCCGCAACTTCGCGCGCCTCCGGGGTGATGATGCTGGCGCGCAGAACAACCGACATTTCCTGTTCGCCGCGTGCGTGGGCCGCACGAATATCGTTAGCTGTGATGAGTTTTTTCACCTGCCCTTTCCTCCTTTTGGCTGAGCTCAGTCAGATAATCCACCAGGTGCTGCACGCTGCGCGGGTCATGGCTATTGAGCTCAAAAATCGGCTCCTGAAACCCCATTCCGCGAAGTAGTTGTTGCGTTGCGGCGACGTCGGCATCCGGCATGTCCGTTTTACTGATAACGGCGATTTGTCGTTTACTGGCGCCGATATCCAACAGCCCGGCAGGTAAGCGACTTTCTTTATCATTTGCCGCGTGTATATAAATCAACGTATCGACATCCTGCAGCGTGGTAATTAAGGCGTGATACCAGCGCGGATGGCTAAAATATTCCCCTGGCGTATCGATATCGCCATTTTCATTAAACTCCACGGCCTGTGTTTTTCTGGCGAGGGAATAATTCCCCTGTAGCGCATTAAAGAGCGTTGTTTTCCCCGCCCCCACCGTACCGACAAATGCAATACGTTTCATCGCCGCCTCTGATTAACTTTTTGTCAGGTTGCACAAAGTGAAATTTAATAATCGACCCAGACCGCTTACCGTCTGTAATAACGCTTCTTCTACTGCGCCTACCGAACCGTAGATCACCAGTGCGCCGCTGAATCTATCGAGAAAACCGATATGTACATCCGCCGCCTTCATGGCTAAGTCACCGGCAATCATCGCGGTTTCGCCTGGTGTCAGCGTCATGATGCCGATAGCGCCCGCTTCGGGTACGCCGATCTTTTTCGCTAATTCCTCGCCGGGGTGCGCAATGAGATGCGCCAGCGTGACCTGTTTCCCCGGCACAAATTCCTGAATAATTCGTTCTTTTTCCATTGCTCACCGCCTCCGCTAAAACTGCCCTCATCGTGGCAATTTTTTGTCAGAGTAAATAACAAAATTCGGCAACCAGGTTTAAAAGGTGAAGTAGATCACTAAGAAAGGGAAAATAAAAAGGCGCGGGAGAAACCCGCGCCGGAAATAAATTAAAGTGAAATTACAGCGGCTGCGTTTGGGCTTCTACAACCGCCAGCGCCACCATATTAACGATACGACGAACAGAGGCGATCGGCGTTAATACGTGAACCGGTTTCGCAACCCCCATCAGCACCGGGCCAACCGTTACGCCTTCAGAACTGGAAACGCGTAGTAAGTTGTAACTAATACGGGCAGCTTCCATATTCGGCATCACCAGAATATTCGCTGAGCCTTTCAACGGACTGTCCGGCATGCGGTCATTACGGATGCTTTCCACCAGCGCGGCGTCGCCGTGCATTTCGCCGTCAATCATCAACTCTGGCGCGCGCGCCTTAATCAGCTCCAGCGCGTCGCGCATTTTGCTGGCCGACGGACAGTTAGAGGAACCAAAGTTGGAGTGCGACAGCAACGCCACCTTCGGTTCGATACCAAAGCGACGCACGGTCTCTGCCGCCATCACGGCGATTTCCGCCAGTTGCTCAGGCGTAGGATCGTCGTTGACGTAGGTATCGGCGATAAAGGTGTTACCGCTTGGCAGCAGCAAGGCGTTCATCGCCCCGGCAGTATGCACGCCGTCGCGATGACCAAATACCTCTTTCACCACGCTGAAGTGCTCATGGTAGTCGCCAATCGTACCGCAGATCATCGCATCCGCTTCGCCGCGCTGTACCATGATTGCGCCGATCACCGTAGTGTTGGCGATCACCGCACGCTGCGCCTGCTCCTGGGTAATCCCACGACGCTTCATAATCTGGTAGTACTCGCTCCAGTACTCTTTAAAGCGCGGATCGGACTCATTGTTGACGATTTCAAAATCGACGCCCGCTTTGATCTGCAGACCCAGTTTCTGGATGCGCATCTCGATCACGCTCGGACGACCGATCAGGATCGGTTTTGCCAACCCTAACGTGATCAGCTCCTGGGTAGCGTGCAGTACGCGCGCTTCTTCCCCTTCGGTCAGCACCACGCGCTTCGGCGCTTTGCGTGCCAGGGAGAAAATCGGCTTCATGAACAGGTTGGTTTTGTAGACGAATTCAGTCAGCTTATCGATGTAAGCGTCAAAGTCGGCAATCGGACGCGTTGCCACGCCGGAGTCCATCGCCGCTTTCGCCACAGCAGGGGCGATTTTGACGATCAGACGCGGGTCGAACGGTTTCGGAATGATGTATTCCGGGCCGAAGCTCAGGTCCTGATCGCCATAAGCAGAGGCCACCACTTCACTCTGCTCAGCATGCGCCAGCTCAGCAATCGCGTGCACCGCCGCCAGTTTCATCTCTTCGTTGATGGCCGTCGCACCAACGTCCAGCGCACCGCGGAAGATGAACGGGAAGCACAGGACGTTGTTAACCTGGTTCGGGTAGTCTGAACGACCGGTACAGATGATGGCGTCGGAACGCACCTCTTTTGCCAGCGGCGGCAGGATTTCCGGCTCCGGGTTGGCGAGTGCCAGAATCATTGGCGCACGCGCCATCTTCTTAACCATTTCCTGCGTCAGCACTTTCGGGCCCGAGCAGCCGAGGAAAATATCTGCGCCGTCAATGACATCATCCAGCGTACGTTTACCATCATCCACTACCGCGTAAGCCGCTTTGGTCTCCGCCATGTTCGGTTCGCGGTCTTTGTAAATCACGCCTTTGGAGTCGCAGACCACAATATTGTGTTTCTGCATCCCCAGCGCCACCAGCAGGTTCATACAGGCAATCGCCGCCGCACCTGCGCCGGACACCACCATGCGTACATCAGAGATGTTCTTCTCCACCACCCGCAGACCGTTCAGAATTGCGGCGGTGCTGATGATCGCCGTGCCGTGCTGATCATCATGGAATACCGGAATATTCATGCGCTCGCGCAGTTTTTGCTCAATGTAGAAGCACTCCGGCGCTTTAATATCTTCGAGGTTGATACCGCCAAACGTGGGCTCCAGGGCCGCAACCACATTGATAAACTTATCCGGATCGAGTTCATCGACTTCAATGTCGAACACGTCGATCCCGGCGAATTTCTTAAACAGAACGCCTTTACCTTCCATCACCGGTTTGCCGGCCAACGCGCCAATGTTGCCGAGACCCAGCACCGCTGTGCCGTTGGAAATAACCGCAACCAGGTTGCCGCGCGCGGTGTATTTGTAGGCTGCCAGCGGATCCTTTTCAATTTCAAGACACGGTGCAGCCACGCCCGGCGAGTAGGCCAGCGCCAGGTCGCGCTGCGTTGCCAGAGGCTTGGTCGGAGAAACCTGGATTTTACCGGGTACCGGAAATTCGTGGAAATCGAGGGCGCTTTGTTTTAACTGGTCATCCATCTTGTTGTTCCTTTCACGTATCTATCAAAAAAGTGGCGCGGGTAACCATTCTACTGAGCCGCACATTATCACCTCAGTCAACGGTACAAACTTTGAAGGTCCCCAAACTCTCACCATTCAAAGAAAGAATTTGTTATCAATTTATAACAACCATGTTACCTGCTTAATCCAGCAATACCATGCCTGTCTGCTATGCTTTTTGCTGACAACGCCCGCAATTTTCCCAAAAGTGTGAATCACAACACGCATCTAACACTTTACTTTTCAAGGAGTATTTCCTATGACCCGTAAAGAGCTTGCCAATGCCATTCGTGCGCTAAGTATGGATGCCGTCCAAAAAGCTAACTCCGGCCACCCTGGAACACCAATGGGGATGGCCGATATCGCCGAAGTTCTGTGGAACGATTTTCTACGCCATAACCCGACCGACCCCACCTGGTACGATCGTGACCGGTTTATTCTGTCCAACGGCCACGCCTCAATGCTGCTTTACAGCCTGTTGCATCTTTCCGGTTACGACCTGCCGATCGAAGAATTAAAGAACTTCCGTCAGCTCCATTCGAAGACGCCAGGGCACCCGGAAATTGGCTACACGCCGGGCGTGGAAACCACGACAGGACCGCTGGGTCAGGGTTTAGCCAACGCCGTCGGCATGGCTATTGCCGAGCGTACGCTGGCAGCGCAGTTTAACCAGCCGGACCATGAGATTGTTAACCACTTTACCTGGGTCTTTATGGGCGACGGCTGTCTGATGGAGGGTATTTCACACGAGGCTTGTTCGCTGGCGGGCACGCTGGGGCTTGGCAAACTCATTGGCTTCTACGATCACAACGGCATCTCGATTGATGGTGAAACCGACGGCTGGTTTACCGACGATACTGCAAAACGCTTTGAGGCTTATCACTGGCATGTGGTACACGACATTGACGGTCATGACCCAGAGGCGGTGAAAAAAGCCATTCAGGAAGCGCAGGCTGTTACCGATAAACCATCGCTGATTATCTGCCGCACGGTGATTGGTTTTGGCTCACCAAATAAAGCAGGGAAAGAGGAAGCGCACGGCGCTGCGCTGGGCGAAGAAGAGGTGGCACTGACCCGGCAGAAGCTGGGGTGGCATCATCCTGCTTTTGAGATCCCCAAAGAGATTTACCGGGCGTGGGACGCACGCGAGAAAGGCGAAAAAGCGCAACAGGGCTGGAAGGAGAAATTCGCAGCTTACCAACAAGCCTACCCGGAACTGGCGGCAGAGTTTTCTCGCCGGATGAGCGGTGGGCTGCCGAAAGAGTGGGAGGCAACAACCCAGAAATATATTACCGAGCTGCAGGCCAATCCGGCCAAAATCGCCACCCGTAAGGCCTCGCAAAATACCCTTAACGCCTACGGGCCTATACTGCCAGAGCTGCTTGGCGGATCGGCGGATTTGGCCCCCAGCAACCTGACCATCTGGAAAGGCTCCTCCTCTCTTAAAGAGGATCATGCAGGAAACTACATCCACTACGGCGTGCGTGAATTTGGTATGACGGCGATTGCCAACGGTATCGCCCATCACGGGGGCTTCGTACCGTACACCGCCACGTTCCTGATGTTTGTCGAATATGCCCGAAATGCCGCGCGTATGGCGGCGCTGATGAAGGCCCGACAAATCATGGTTTATACCCACGACTCAATTGGTCTGGGGGAAGATGGTCCTACGCACCAGGCCGTTGAACAGCTCGCCAGCCTGCGCCTGACGCCTAATTTCAGTACCTGGCGACCGTGCGATCAGGTTGAAGCGGCAGTAGGCTGGAAGCTGGCAGTCGAACGTCATGACGGGCCAACGGCGCTGATCCTCTCGCGGCAGAATCTGGCACAGGTTGAGCGCACGCCAGAGCAGGTGCAGCAAATTGCCCGCGGCGGCTATGTGCTCAAGGATGGCGGCGGTAAGCCGGATGTTATTTTGATTGCTACCGGTTCAGAAATGGAAATCACGCTGCTGGCAGCGGAAAAACTGACCGGCGAAGGTCGTAACGTGCGGGTGGTTTCTCTGCCCTCAACCGATATCTTTGACGCCCAGGATGAGGCGTACCGGGAATCGGTCCTGCCAGCAAACGTCAGCGCTCGCGTGGCGGTAGAAGCAGGAATTGCTGACTACTGGTACAAATATGTCGGGCTGAAAGGGGCAATTGTTGGGATGACGGGTTATGGAGAGTCGGCTCCAGCGGACAAACTGTTCCCGTTCTTCGGCTTTACGGTAGATAACATCGTCGACAAAGCGCACAAGGTGCTTAACGCGTGATCCACAGTGTGGGCCAGGCATCTGGCCCATGCCAGTTATCGCAGCTTGGCTCCTGGGCATAGCGCACCAGGCGAAAACGTTGACCGTCGTAGCGCCAGCGGGTCTGGATACCGCAATCTGCCAACCCTCGTCCTTTAGCGAGGGTGACCAGCTCCCGCGACTTCTCGTCAAACGTAGCGTTGGTCAGCTCCATATCGCGACTTTCTGCATCCGTTTTAAACGGCAGGCTTAACCGTACCGCGCGTGAAGTCAACGGAGTCGTACGTGAAACCACCCACGCCAGATCGATGGTGTTATACGCCCCGGCCTCACAGCCAATCATCAGCAGCGCTTTATCATCTGTTAGGGCCGTGACGCGCATCTCGCGACGCAGCGGATCGATAGAGCAACGAATACCGTTGATCCGCCAGTTACCATAGTCCAGCAGTTCACCGCGCTCCTGCTGTGAGAGAGGCGTTGGCGTTGGATTAATGACCGCTACACCTTTCAGCGCGGGGGCCGGAGGTACGCTGAGCGGAGGCTCGTCACCTTTTTCAATCCATGCGGTTTCGCTCCCCACCCGTTTTTGCTGGGCGTCGATAAACAACAATGCGGCTTTTAGCCCGACCAGCGAAAGGTTTTGCGCACCTTTTTGCAGGGTAATCGCCTTCGCGTCCTGTACGGTTTGTAAAAATGCGCTGATGGTGGCGGGATCATCGGTCGTCAGCTGCCAGGGAGTTATGCGCCAGTGCTCGCCGCTCAGCGAGAGTGGCGCACCATCCAACAGCAGACGCGGCGCAATATCGCTCTCTTTGACGCTGGACGATTCCAGCCCGCCCAGCTCAATACGCAACACGGCGTCGGTATGTGCCCCGGCGCTGCGGCTCAAGGTCATGACCAGGCCGTGGTGCTCTCCGGTATTACGCGCCACGCAAAAATTTTGGTTATTACACGTTACCTGCCAGTCAGAAAATGCCTGTTGCGCGGGCGCAGCCCACAGCAATCGGGCGGGTAGCAACCCGAGCAGGAAAAGGAGAATAACGCGATAGCGCATGGACGGTACAACCCCGAAGTCAAAACACACAGCCTAAGCGGTATCTTCCTTGCGCGACTGATGTGGCTCAATAAGAATCGTCGGATTGGCCGTAAATTTGTAAAGAAATATAAATCCCGCGCATTAGTCCATGAGATGCGATGACTGCAAATAGTTCAGCAATAGCACCGTTTTACCGTCACGGATCTCACCCGTTTTGATCATTTCCAGCGCCTGTGTGAACGGCAGTTCCAGAACTTCAATATCTTCATCTTCCACGCCGCCACCCGCGTTTGTCCGCTGACTGTCACGGTATTGCGCGATGAAGAAGTGGATTATTTCCGTCACACCGCCCGGCGACATGTATAGCTCAAACAGTTTACGTACTTCACCCACTTCAAAGCCGGTCTCTTCAATCGCCTCTTTTCGAATACATGCTTCCGGTTCGTCGTTATCCAGCAGCCCGGCGCAGGTTTCAATCAGTTGACCGTCTTCGTTACCGTTGACCCATGTCGCAACGCGAAACTGGCGGATGAGCACCACCGTTTTCTTCTCCGGGTTATACAGCAGGATTGTGGCGCCGTTGCCACGATCGTAAACCTCACGTTTGTGACGGATCACCTCTCCATTCTTACGGGTCAGGTCATAAGTGATATTGCGCAGGACGAAGTAGTTATCGGAAAGGACTTTATCTTTGATGAGGGTAATTTTTTGCGACATACCGGCTCCACAGCAAGAAGTGAGAAATAATACTACGCCGTGAAACCGGGTTTGTCTTGGAACAATGTAGGCCTGATAAGCAAAGCGCCATCAGGCATTCATGCGGCACATTGCCGGATGGCAACGCTAACGCGTTTTATCCGGCCTACTCGCCGATTAATGAGATTTGACTGATTTTACGCCCAGCCAGTCGACGATCCCCTGGGCGGCGTGCCGCCCTTCCGCCATAGCCGTAACCACCAGGTCTGCACCGCGTACCGCGTCACCACCGGCAAAGATTTTCGGGTTACTGGTTTGATAACGGTATGCACTTTCAACATCGGCGGCAATGCGCCCCCAGTTATCGACCTTAACGCCATGCGACTCCAGCCACGGCATGCCGTGTGGGTGAAAACCAAACGCCATAATCACCGCATCTGCGGGCATCACAAACTCACTCCCGGCAATGGGAACCGGGCGACGACGTCCCTGCGCATCAGGTTCGCCAAGTTGAGTACGTAAGAAACGCACACCGCTGACTCGCCCATCGGCATGCAACACCAGCTCAACCGGCTGAACGTTAAACTCGAAATTTGCCCCCTCTTCCCGGGCGTTCTTCACCTCTTTTTTCGAGCCGGGCATGTTGGCTTCATCACGACGATAGGCGCAGGTCACCTGGCTTGCGCCATGACGCAGGGCGGTTCGCACACAGTCCATTGCCGTATCGCCTCCGCCCAGCACAACCACGTTTAGTCCGGCGGTATCGATAAACGGTTCTTCAGGCAGTTCCTCCAGCCCCATCACCTGCTTGGTGTTGGCAATCAGGAACGGCAGCGCATCATACACGCCTGGCGCGTCTTCATTTGGCAGGTCCGCCTTCATGGAACGATAGGTTCCTACGCCCACGAACACGGCATCGTAATCCTCCAGCAGCTTTTCAAGCGCGACATCCTTACCCACTTCACAGTTAAGTTCAAAATGAATGCCCATGGCGCTGAAGATTTCACGGCGACGCGCCAGCAGCGATTTGTCCAGCTTGAAGGCCGGAATACCGAACGTCAGCAAACCGCCAATTTCAGGATGGCGATCGTAAACGGTGGCGCTGACGCCGCTGCGCGCAAGCACATCCGCACAGGCCAGACCCGCCGGACCCGCACCGATGATGGCAACACGCTTGTCCACTTTCTGCACATGGCTTAAGTCCGGTCGCCATCCTTTACTCAGCGCCCGATCGGAGATGTAACGCTCAATATTACCGATGGTAACTGCGCCATGCTCGCTACGCACCGTACATGCCCCTTCGCAGAGTCGATCCTGCGGGCATACGCGTCCGGTCACCTCCGGCAGGCAGTTGGTCTGGTGAGAAAGCTCAACCGCCGCGTCGATATTCCCGGCTTTGACCAGTTCAATCCACTGCGGAATGTGGTTATGCAGTGGACAGGTCCATTCGCAAATACTGTGGTCGCCGCATTTCAGGCAGCGAGAGGCTTCGCGCTCCGCCTGCGCCGTACGAAACGGCAGATAGATCTCTTCAAAGCTGGTTTTCCGGGCCTCAATCGCCAGTTTATCCGGCTCCCCGCGCGCAGGCGTCGCCTGCAATTGCTCACGTTTAGTGATGACATGTGGAACAAAATCGGTAGTGCTGGCATGCCATGGCTGGCTTTCCATACTTGCGGTACGCAGCCTGCGCGCTTTTGACAGACCGGTAAGCGAATTTTCCGTCACCAGCTGTAACGCCTGCGCCGGACAGTTCTCTACGCAGGCGGGTCCCTGTTCACGCCCCTGGCACAGATCGCATTTGTGCGCGGTAGCTTTCACCTTCCCTTTGGCGACGGGAGTGAGTACGATCTGCATCGTGCCGAAAGGACATGCAACGACGCACGATTTACAGCCAATACACTTTTGCGGGTTCACCTGAACGCTGTCGTTATCATGGCTAATTGCCCCGTTTGGGCAACTTCTGGCGCAGGGTGCATCTTCGCAGTGGTGGCAGGTCACCGCGCTGCGCTGCTGCTGATGCTTAATGACGGTAATTCGGGGCTGAAAATGCCGTTGGCTCAGGACATGCTGTTCGCCATTGTGAGCCATGACGCAGGCGACCTCACAGGCATGGCATCCCAGGCACTGCTGGCTATTGACCATAATAAAACGATTCATGGCTTCCTTCTTTTTTGGTTGCAAAAACCTTATTCTTTATAAGAGTGTTATTAACCGACACGGAAGGAAGCGGCAATGTTCATTTGCCCAGGAAGCACAACTATTTATCCAGAACCTGTGGCAGATCAATTTATTTCATCGCATATGAAATTGTGTTTCAGTTACCATCCAGTTTCATGGCGTTTTATTAACATTTATCAAATACACCGCATCGTTCACGCTGTTTTCAGGCGCGACGTGTATTGTGTGAGGATGCACAAGTGACGGTAAAGCGTCCGGTCTCGGCCAGTCTGGCTAAAGCTTTTTTCTACATAGTGATGCTGTCGATTCTCTCAACGGGTATTGCGCTGCTCACGCTGACCAGCAGCTTGCGAGATGCCGAAGCCATCAACGTTGCTGGCTCATTGCGCATGCAAAGCTACCGTCTGGGTTACGATCTACAAAGCCAGAGCCCGCAGCTTAATGCCCACCGCCAGCTTTTCCAGCAGGCGCTAAACTCGCCAGCATTACAGAATCTGAACGCGTGGTATGTGCCACAAGCGGTAAAAAGCCGCTATGGACGTCTGCATGCTAACTGGCTGGAAATGAACGCCCGCCTGATCGACGGCGATTTAAAATGGTACCAGGCCAACATCAACAACTACGTCGATCAGATCGATCTCTTCGTGCTGGCGTTGCAGCATTATGCCGAGCGTAAAGTAATGCTGGTATTTGGCATCTCGCTGGCGGGCGGGATCGGCATATTCACCCTCGTCTTCTTTACCCTGCGGCGCATTCGCCAGCAGGTGGTGCGTCCGCTGAATAAACTGGTGATGGCCAGTCAGCAAATTGAACACGGTCAATTTGATATCCCACCGCTGGATACCGGTTTGCCTAATGAACTGGGGTTGCTGGGCAAAACGTTTAGCCAGATGTCGAGTGAATTACACAAGCTGTATCGTTCGCTGGAAGCGTCTGTGGCCGAGAAAACTCACGATCTGCACGAAGCCAATCGCCGTCTGGAGGTGTTGTATCAGTGCTCCCAGGCGTTAAATACCAGCCAGATTGACGTGCACTGCTTCCGCCATATTTTACAGATCGTCCGCGAACATGACGCCGCGTATTTCCTTGAACTCACCGTCGGTGATAACTGGCGGATTAGCGAAGGGACTAAAAGCCTCGAGCTACCGATGCAGATCCTGCCTGTCACCATGCAGGAAACCGTCTACGGCGAACTGCACTGGCAAAGTCCAAACGTCAATGCTTCTACTCCGCTGCTCAACAGCGTCTCCTCGATGCTGGGACGCGGGTTGTACTTCAACCAGGCGCAAAAACATTTTCAGCAGCTGTTGTTAATGGAGGAGCGAGCGACGATTGCACGCGAGCTGCACGACTCGCTGGCGCAGGTGCTCTCTTATTTACGCATTCAGCTCACGTTGCTTAAACGTTCAATCCCGGAGGATAACGCCCCGGCGCAAAGCATTATGGCGGATTTCTCCCAGGCGCTGAACGATGCCTACCGTCAGCTACGCGAACTGCTCACCACCTTCCGTCTGACCTTACAGCAGGCAGACTTACCCTCCGCCCTGCATGAAATGCTGGAAACGCTGCAAAATCAAACCTCAGCTAAACTCACACTCGACTGTCGGTTACCCACGCTGGCGCTGGATGCGCAAATGCAGGTGCACCTGTTGCAGATCATCCGCGAAGCGGTGCTGAACGCCATTAAGCATGCCAGTGCGAGCGAAATTGCCGTCAGCTGCGTAACGGCTCCGGACGGCAACCACACGGTTTATATCCGCGATAACGGCATCGGCATTGGCGAGCCGCATGAGCCTGCAGGGCACTATGGACTCAATATTATGCGTGAGCGGGCGGAAAGACTCAGCGGCACGTTGACCTTCTCTCAACCCTCCGGAGGGGGCACGTTGGTGAGCATCAGTTTCCGTTCGGCTGAATCAGACAGTGAGCTAACGTAAAGAACCGCAAAGCGCTGTCGGGTCTGGATCCAGGCCTGACGGCGTTGGCACGAAAGGTATGCTGTAAACGGGCATGATAATTTACATTATCTTCTTTTTTTCTCCACGTTTGACCCGTACCTTGCCGCTAAAGTGAAGCAAGCCATACCCATAACGATACGCAGAAACACGAGGTCCTCTTTTAATGGCGAATTTTTTCATCGATCGCCCCATTTTTGCCTGGGTGTTAGCTATCCTGTTGTGCCTGACAGGAGCCCTGGCTATTTTTTCACTGCCCGTTGAGCAATATCCCGATCTGGCACCGCCAAACGTGCGGGTCACCGCCAACTATCCTGGCGCTTCGGCTCAGACTCTGGAAAACACCGTCACCCAGGTTATCGAGCAGAACATGACCGGTCTCGATAACCTGATGTACATGTCATCGCAGAGCAGCGGGACAGGTCAGGCTACGGTTACGTTGAGCTTCGTTGCCGGAACCGATCCTGACGAGGCCGTCCAGCAGGTGCAAAACCAGCTGCAATCGGCAATGCGTAAACTGCCGCAGGCGGTACAGGATCAGGGGGTCACGGTGCGTAAGACCGGGGACACCAATATTCTGACTATCGCCTTTGTCTCCACCGATGGCTCAATGGATAAGCAGGACATCGCCGACTACGTCGCCAGTAACATTCAGGATCCACTCAGCCGTATTAACGGCGTGGGAGATATTGACGCTTACGGCTCACAGTACTCCATGCGTATCTGGCTTGACCCGGCCAAACTGAACAGTTTCCAGATGACCGCTAAAGATGTGACCGACGCTATCGAGTCACAGAATGCGCAGATTGCCGTCGGACAACTTGGCGGTACGCCTTCGGTGGACAAGCAGGCGCTGAACGCGACGATCAACGCCCAGTCGCTACTGCAGACTCCGGATGAATTCCGCGCCATTACGCTACGCGTCAACCAGGATGGTTCAGAAGTTAAACTGGGCGATGTGGCGACGGTCGAAATGGGTGCTGAAAAGTATGATTACCTCAGCCGCTTTAATGGAAATCCTGCCTCCGGCCTGGGCGTGAAGCTGGCTTCAGGCGCCAATGAAATGGCGACAGCAACACTGGTCATTAACCGTCTGAACGAGCTGTCACAATATTTTCCGCACGGACTGGAATATAAGGTGGCTTATGAAACCACCTCCTTTGTCAAAGCCTCAATCATCGACGTGGTAAAAACTCTGCTGGAAGCTATTGCACTGGTATTCCTCGTGATGTACCTGTTCCTGCAAAACTTCCGCGCCACGCTGATTCCCACCATCGCCGTTCCCGTCGTCCTGATGGGTACCTTCTCCGTGCTTTACGCCTTTGGCTATAGCGTTAATACCTTGACGATGTTTGCGATGGTGCTGGCGATCGGCCTGCTGGTCGATGACGCCATTGTGGTGGTGGAAAACGTCGAGCGTATTATGAGTGAGGAAGGACTCTCACCTCGGGAAGCGACACGGAAATCGATGGGGCAAATCCAGGGTGCGCTGGTCGGTATCGCCATGGTGCTGTCAGCGGTGTTTATCCCGATGGCCTTCTTCGGCGGCACTACCGGGGCTATTTACCGCCAGTTCTCGATTACTATCGTCTCCGCCATGGTGCTGTCTGTTCTGGTGGCGATGATCCTGACCCCCGCTCTGTGCGCCACCCTGCTCAAACCGCTGCATAAGGGCGAGCATCACGGACAAACCGGTTTCTTCGGCTGGTTTAACCGGATGTTTAATCGCAACGCTGAGCGCTACGAAAAAGGCGTTGCCAGGATCCTGCACCGCAGTCTGCGCTGGATACTGATCTACGTCCTGCTGCTCGGTGGAATGGTTTTCCTGTTCCTGCGCCTGCCAACCTCCTTCCTACCGCTGGAAGACCGCGGCATGTTTACCACCTCGGTACAGCTGCCCAGCGGCTCCACACAGCAGCAAACATTGAAAGTGGTTGAGGAAGTGGAGAAGTATTACTTCACCCATGAGAAAGACAACATTATGTCAGTCTTTTCCACGGTCGGTTCTGGCCCTGGCGGGAACGGTCAAAACGTGGCACGTATGTTTGTCCGCTTAAAAGACTGGGATGAGCGCGACACCACTACCGGAACCTCTTTCGCCATCATCGAACGTGCGACCAAAGCCTTTAATAAGATTAAAGAAGCCCGCGTCTTCGCCAGCAGCCCTCCGGCTATCAGCGGCCTCGGAAGCTCTGCCGGTTTCGATATGGAGCTGCAGGATCACGCCGGTGCGGGCCATGATGCGTTAATGGCCGCGCGCGACAAACTCATTGAGCTGGCCGGGAAAGACACATCCCTGACCCGCGTTCGTCATAACGGTCTGGACGACAGCCCACAGTTGCAAATTGATATCGATCAGCGCAAAGCCCAGGCTCTGGGCGTTTCCATCGACGACATCAACGACACATTGCAAACGGCCTGGGGTTCCAGCTACGTCAATGACTTTATGGACCGGGGCCGCGTGAAGAAGGTTTACGTGCAGGCGGCAGCAAAATATCGCATGCTCCCGGACGACATTAACTTGTGGTACGTCCGCAATAACAACGGTGGCATGGTGCCTTTCTCGGCCTTTGCGACTTCACGCTGGGAAACGGGTTCTCCACGTCTGGAACGCTATAACGGCTACTCCGCAGTCGAGATTGTCGGCGAAGCTGCGCCCGGCGTCAGTACCGGTACGGCAATGGACGTGATGGAATCGCTGGTGCGCCAGTTGCCGACAGGGTTTGGCCTCGAATGGACTGCGATGTCTTATCAGGAACGGCTGTCGGGCTCTCAGGCCCCTGCCCTGTACGCCATTTCTTTGCTGGTCGTGTTCCTGTGTCTGGCGGCACTGTACGAAAGCTGGTCGGTACCCTTCTCCGTCATGCTGGTCGTGCCATTGGGGGTTATTGGCGCGCTACTGGCGACCTGGATGCGCGGCCTGGAAAACGATGTTTATTTCCAGGTCGGGTTACTTACCGTGATCGGGCTATCGGCGAAGAACGCAATATTGATTGTTGAATTCGCCAATGAGATGAACGAGAAAGGACACGATCTGCTCGACGCCACGCTCCATGCTTGTCGCCAACGTTTACGCCCAATTCTGATGACGTCACTGGCGTTTATCTTCGGGGTGCTGCCGATGACCATCAGCAGTGGCGCTGGTTCTGGCGGTCAACATGCGGTGGGGACAGGCGTAATGGGCGGAATGATTTCAGCCACTATCCTGGCAATTTACTTCGTTCCCCTGTTCTTTGTGCTGGTGCGCAGACGCTTCCCATTGAAGCCACGCCCAGAATAATCGGACACAAAAAAGGCGACTTACGTTGAGTCGCCTTTTTTTATCCTTTACAGGATATGAATTTCTTCCAGAAAATTATTTACGAAGCATCACTTCGATAAAGTCTTTCCAGTTCCCCAGTTCACGTTCAATCATAACAACCTCTCTTATTATTATGGGCATTCTACGAAATCATCATCATTAAAAGAAGGCAATTTAACCGATGGTTGCGATTGATTCCTCCAGTGTTTGGGGTTTATGTGATCACTATGCGCTATACCCATAAATTTTATGTGACTTACTGCAATATTTTGAAATATTCATACATCATCTACTACTTTTGCAATTCTGATGGAAAAACAGGCTGATGCAAACAGGCAGATTCTGATTTTTAGTTATACGGTATTTTTTGGAGCTTTCAGGAATCATTATTCACTGTTGTTCAACAATGTTATATTTTTCTATAACGATTGAATGACAATATGTATTATTCATTGCCACAGAATAAAAGAATAAATATTCAAGTTACGTCAATAAGGATTCAAATGATCACCCTTTACGGCATTAAGAATTGCGACACGATTAAAAAAGCCAGACGCTGGTTGGAGGCTCAAGGTATTGACTACCGCTTTCATGATTATCGCGTCGACGGTCTGGACAACACGCTATTACAGTCCTTTATCAGCGAATTAGGTTGGGAGGCGCTGCTCAATACGCGTGGAACTACCTGGCGTAAACTCGATGAATCCACGCGCAGTCAAATCACCGATGCGGCTTCCGCCGCCGCGTTGATGATTGAAATGCCAGCAATTATCAAACGCCCATTGCTCTGCGCGCCGGGTAAGCCTATGCTGCTTGGTTTCAGTGAATCCAGTTATACTCTGTTTTTTAATGAGGTGTAGTCTATGTCGTGCCCGGTCATTGAGCTGACACAGCAGCTTATTCGCCGTCCTTCCCTGAGCCCGGATGATGCCGGGTGCCAGGCGTTAATGATTGAACGCCTGCGCGCGGTAGGTTTTACCGTTGAGCGAATGGACTTTGGTGACACACAGAATTTTTGGGCATGGCGCGGTAAAGGTGAGACCCTGGCATTTGCCGGTCACACCGACGTAGTGCCTGCCGGCGATGTCGATCGCTGGATCAATCCACCGTTCGAACCGACCATTCGCGATGGCATGTTGTTCGGGCGTGGCGCTGCCGATATGAAGGGTTCACTGGCGGCGATGGTCGTGGCCGCAGAACGTTTTGTCGCCCAGCATCCAAACCATCAGGGTCGTCTGGCCTTTTTGATAACGTCTGACGAAGAAGCCAGCGCCAAAAACGGCACCGTGAAGGTGGTTGAAGCGCTGATGGCGCGTAATGAACGACTGGATTATTGCCTGGTGGGTGAGCCATCCAGCACGGAAATCGTTGGCGACGTGGTGAAAAATGGACGTCGTGGTTCACTGACCTGCAACCTGACCATTCACGGCGTGCAGGGCCACGTAGCCTATCCGCATCTGGCCGATAACCCGGTACACCGCGCGGCCCCCATGCTCAACGAACTGGTGGCGATCGAGTGGGATCAGGGTAACGAATTCTTCCCGGCGACCAGCATGCAGATTGCCAATATCCAGGCTGGAACCGGCAGCAACAACGTTATCCCTGGAGAACTGTTTATCCAGTTCAACTTCCGTTTCAGCACTGAGCTGACCGATGAGATGATTAAAGCACGGGTTCACGCGCTGCTGGATAAACATCAGCTGCGTTATACCGTCGACTGGTGGCTTTCCGGTCAGCCGTTCCTGACCGAACGCGGTAAACTGGTGGATGCAGTGGTGAACGCCATTGAGCACTATAATGAGATTAAACCGCAGTTACTGACTACAGGCGGGACGTCCGACGGGCGTTTTATTGCCCGCATGGGGGCGCAGGTAGTAGAACTTGGGCCGGTCAACGCCACTATTCATAAAATTAATGAATGTGTTAATGCCGCCGACCTGCAGCTGCTTGCCCGTATGTATCAACGTATCATGGAGCAACTCGTCGCCTGATGAGTGTTCCTGTAAGAGGAAATGAGCATGGATTGGCTGGCAAAATATTGGTGGATTCTGGTGTTGGTGTTTCTGGTAGGCGTGCTGCTGAACGTGATTAAAGATCTCAAGCGCGTCGATCACAAGAAATTTCTTGCCAACAAGCCGGAGCTTCCCCCGCATCGTGACTTTAACGATAAATGGGATGACGACGACGATTGGCCGAATAAGGACCAACCGAAGAAATAATTAGTAGGCCGATAAGTCCCGTAGGCCCGGTAAGCGTTAGCGCCACCGGGCATTACGTGCCGGCTGGTAACGTTTCGCGTGTTATCCGGCCTACGGTGATCAATCAGATCATGGTAATCACATCATCATCGTGAGGCTTACCGCCGCTCAGCGCTTCATCAAAGTAGTGCTTCGGTACGGTAAAACGCAGATGATCGAGCGCAAACTGCATGCTGCGTTCATCAATGGCGTGCCCCAGATTTTCGACGATATCCAGCGTCACATCTCCTCCAGCTCGAATTAACGCTTCCTGCGCGGCAACGGCATGAGATAACTCAATTACCCGGTCTTCACCACCGTGAATCAAATGCACCGTCGTCGCGGTGGTTGCAGCCTCTGGCAAGGTGGCATAGCGGCCATTGAAGGCGATGACCCGCGACGCCAGCCCCGGCTCAGCTTTGATGCTCTCAAGTGACATAATCGAACCCTGAGAAAAGCCAATCAGCGCGGTTGCCTGCGGCGAAACGCCGCTTTGCTTCTGCCAGTAGCGCACGGTTTCGATAAACACCGGCATAATGGCGTCAACACGTGCCTGACGATTCTCTTCTGTTACGCCCTGCACCGAAAACCACTGACGTCCGGACGTCGTCCCGTAAGGCTCTGCCCCGCCAATGCTAACGATTAGCGCATCCGGAAACAGCGGCGCAAACCAGGTGCCAATTTCGCCCATAGCAACCGGGTTATCGCCGACGCCATGAAACAGCAGCAGTAGCTGTTGAGCGGGTTTATCGGGACTTTGAACAACAAAATGGTCATGTTTCATGGCGTTCTCCTTAGCTGATGAGAATCATTCTACGCCGCTTAACCGCAATGACCATGCCAGGAAATTGAAGAAGTTAGTGAAAAAATTGCCATTGCATAATGCGATTATGTAGCCGCTGTTCACGCTCTGCATCCAGCTGATTTAATGCCTGTGCCGCTTCGGCGCGCTGAATGACCAGCAACGCTTTACGACCAGAAATCTTGAGCTGTTGGCACAATTCGGCGTCGCTACGTTTAGCCTGGATGCGTCCGCGCAAGGCCGGAAGAGGTAACTCACTGTGCTCAAGCAGACGACTCAGACAGCCTAGCGACGTCAATAATGGCCGATGCGCGAAGGCAAACCCGGCCAGCTCAGCCCAGTCATCCTCATTAAGCGTAGTCTCTTTCAGCGGGACCAGCGGAATGCTCTCACCGTTCCATCGCGCAAGGATTTCCGCATCACGGCGCAAATGCTGGTGCTCCCGCTCGGCAAGGCGTTTCCCCGCTTCGCTAATGGGAAGTAACGCCATGGCGGTATAACAGCCGCTGCTGGCTTCCCGATGATTTCCCATTCGCACCAGCACAAAACCGCAACGTTGCCAGAAACGCCATAGTTCAGCCGTATACCCAAAACTGACCGACAGATAGTCACACGATGTGGAATAGCGGTAGGCCAGCATAATCAGCTGTTGCCCAATACCTTCTCTTTGGCGCGCAGGATGAACCGCAATTCGACTGACCCGTCTCCCGACGAGCGTCGCCGCCAACGGGTCACCACCGTGCGCCGCCAGCGACTGCGCAACCAGATTCCCTCTCGGTCGACGATATCCGGCCCAGACGGCCTGGCTTAATTCCGCGGATAGTCCCCCTTCATCGACCAACCAGACAGCCCCCGCCACGGAGTCAGCGGTTGATGCCTGAAGAAAATGCTGTCCAGGCGCGTCCATCATTCGCCGCAGGTCCAATGGCGAGGTGCGATAATGCGCGCCAGAAAGCAGCTGGTATACCGCTAACGGCAGCGCCGGATTAGCATGCCAGGACTGTTGCTCAAATGCCGAGAAGTGAAGCTCCCCCAATGGGGCATGCGTGAACGTTTCATCATCAAACACCAGCGCATCGCTGACGATTTGCTCCAGCGGACATCCCTGCGCCCAGCGTACCGGTTGCTGCAACTCATAGCGTTGAAGATTGGGGAAGCGAGCACAGAATTTCAGCAAGAAGCCTCTCCCCGTACCCTCGTAGCCTTGTACTGTAGTGGTTAACAGCGTACGAGGAAAACGCGCCACCAGTTGGTGCAGCAGCGGCGCGGGGATCGCGGCGGCTTCATCCACAATTAGCCAGTCTGCGATTGCAGAACTGCTTAACAGCGCATCCGGGGCCATAAAACGGTAACGCTCTCCGGCAAATTGCGCCAGCACATCGGTTGCCGCTTTGGCAGGCGCTGTCACAATCGCAGTGCCGTTAATCCGCGCTATGAGTTGCCCTGCCAGAGCGGACTTGCCCCGACCCCGTGCGGCCGTCACCGCAACCACACCGGGAGGCATAGTCAGTAATTGATTTAATACCATCGCCTGTTCTGGCTGGGGTTCGCCGGTTGCCGCGTGCCAGGCTGCGCGAGCAGGAAAGTGCGGACAGGAAACCGGCTGATGCTGCTGCCAGTGCAGAGCCTGTCTATCGCGGGAAATCACCCGTTTGACGTGTTCAATAAAGTGCGGTGTAGGGATAGGTTCAGCACAATCGCTCCAGCGTAGTGAATCCGCGTCCGGATGCGTGTGCCAGGAATGCCAGGGTGGGGTCAGCAAAACCAGCCAACTGCCAGCAAGCAGTGTGCCGCATAAGGCGGCAAACGCCGCAGCGTCAAAACCCTGCCCTGCGTCAAAAACCGCATGACGAAACTCGCGCCCTAATAATGTTTTTAGCGCCTGCGGCGTACAGCACGGCTCGGTAGGGGCTTGCTCCCCTACCCACAGCCAGTCGCCGGGTAACGTGCTACGTAGCGCTAATGCCTGTTCCTGACACCAATTATCCTCGCCGCTGATAATCAGCAGACGACGGATCCCTTCGTGGGTCATTTGTTCGGTTAACGCGCTCAGCGCCGTGTTATCGGACATCCCTGCCTCAGTATCTTAAATACCTTTACCAAAAGTATTACATTGCCCCGGATCGCCGCTGTCAAAGCCGCGTTTGAACCAGGTAAAACGCTGTTCAGAGGTTCCGTGAGTAAAGCTGTCCGGCACGACGCGTCCTTGTCCCTGCTGTTGCAGACGATCGTCACCAATGGCCTGTGCGGCATTCAGTGCCTCTTCCAGGTCACCAGACTCCAGTACGCCCTGCTGCTGCATGCTGTGGCCCCAGACACCGGCAAAGCAGTCTGCCTGCAGTTCCATTCGAACGGAAAGACGGTTCACTTCTGCCTGTGAGGCATTCTGCTGCATCTGACGAACTTTAGGTTCAATGCCCAGCAGTTTCTGCACGTGGTGACCCACTTCATGGGCGATAACATAGCCCTGAGCAAAATCACCATCAGCGCCCAGCTTGTTTTTCATGTCGTCATAGAATGAAAGGTCGATGTAAACCGTACCATCTGCCGGGCAATAAAACGGCCCCATCACGGACTGACCCGCGCCGCAGCCGGTACGCGTCGCGCCCCGGTACATCACCAGCTTCGGCTGTTGGTAGGTGCGGCCCATTTTTTCAAACTGCTGTCCCCAGGTATCTTCTGTTGTAGCCAGAATCACCGAGGTAAATTTTGCCGCTTCATCATCGTTTGGGCTGATGGAGCGTGATGATTGCTGTTGGGAGACCGGCTGGCCAGTCATTAGCCCGGTGAGATCCACGCCATAGTAACCCGCCACCAGCACCACAATCAGCAGGATGATGCCGCCTTTACCACTGGGCAGACGAAAACCAGGCCCACCCATAGAGGGGCCGCCGCCAGAGCTGTTTCGTCTGTCTTCCACATTGTCACTTTCACGACGCCCTTGCCAGCGCATAATCACCTCAACTTTTTATTCATTATGATGATGATCGTAGGCGGTTCGGAACAGGATTACCATAAGAAATAGTAATCAAATCAGGTGGGGTTAATGAGCCGGAGAGCGATCGCCGGCTCAGGGGAAGATTAGTCTAACTTCACACCCAGGCGATGCGCGACGGCTTCATAGGCTTCGATCAGGCCGCCCAGACTCTGGCGGAAGCGATCTTTGTCCATTTTATCCAGCGTTTCTTTGTCCCACAGGCGGCTACCGTCCGGTGAGAATTCATCACCCAGAACCACTTCACCTTTATACAAACCAAACTCAAGTTTGAAGTCGACCAGAATCAGACCAGCATCATCAAACATCTTTTTCAGCACGTCGTTAGCTTTGTAGGTCAGCTCTTTCATACGTGCCAGATTCTCTTTGCTCACCCAACCAAAAGTTTCGCAATAGGAATCGTTAATCATTGGATCGTGCATAGCATCGTTTTTCAGGAACAGATCAAACAGCGGCGGATTCAGCTCAATACCTTCCTCAACGCCTAAACGCTTAACCAGAGAGCCTGCCGCGCGGTTACGTACCACACATTCAACCGGTACCATCTCCAGTTTTTTCACCAGACATTCGGTATCAGAAAGCAGTCGCTCCATCTGGGTAGGAATACCCGCTTCTTGCAGTTTAGTCATAATGAAATGGTTGAATTTGTTGTTCACCATGCCTTTACGGTCAAACTGTTCAATGCGCGCGCCATCCCCTGCTGACGTATCATTGCGGAATTCGAGCACCAACAGGTCCGGGTTTTCCGTGCTGTATACGGTCTTCGCTTTACCACGATACAACTCAGCTTGCTTTTGCATCTTTATTACTCCTGGGTGTGAATTAACGATAAATATTGCGTTTTTCTGCCGACGCACACGTTTGCGTATCATATCAGAAAAAAAGGGCTGGAGTTATCCAGCCCTTTATTTTTACTTACTGAACGCTGCCTGGAAGACGGCGACCAGCGCGTCGTTCTGGCTTTGCGTCAGGGTATGCCCCTTCGGATCGATAAACTGCAAGCTGCTGCGGTTGTCTAAATCACCGACCTGCAGTTTATAGTCGCCGGATACCAGACCCGGGTCGCTTGCGCCCAACTCCTGCCAGTTGCTATCGGACAGTGGTTTGTAGGTCACCGCGATGCTGCCCTGAGAACGGGTGCTGTCGGTTACCTTCATCCCCACTTTCTCAAGCGCTGCCGGCAGACGCTGCCACACCACGTTGAACGGCCCACGTACCACCAGCATTGGTAAACCTGTGTCATCGGCGGCGCTCTGAACATCCATGGTGGCTGCAGAGCGGTTCTGCGCGGCATTCGCGGCGTCGGTGGCGTTTTTATCCAGACCAGCAGAGATAACGTTCATCATCTCAGCGCTGTAGCGCTGCATTGATGCCGCATCGGCTACGGGTTTACCCGCCTGCTCGAGGTTAACCAGTTTCACCGTTACCGCTTGCTGATAGCCCTGCGGTTTAACCGAGATTTGATAACGTCCACGGTACTGCTCGTCTTCATCCAGACGGTTCCAGTCAACCCAGTCGGTGGTCAACGTCTGGCTGGCATCATCACGTTTGGTGATCGTGTAGTTTTTAGACTGAATGACGCTAACGACCTGCGGCCACAGTGTGTTGCCACGACCGTTTTCCACCAGTAATGTCGACGTATCACCCGCGATCTGTGTGCGAGCACCGGTGACTAATGCTAACGGCTGAGCCGGTGGACGAATATCCAGCGCTTTACCCACGGCACCACTGCCGTTGGTTACCGGGATATTATAGTCGCCCGACATAACCGGCAAAATCATCCCAGCTGGAGCATGAAGCTCAGCAAGCGGTGCGGCCTCCAGATAGGATTCATCACCGCTCACCTGGCGCTTATAGCGCGAGTCAGAGCTACAGGCCGCGAGCAACATAACAAGCGAAACACCCGCAACCTTGGCCAGGCGCGACTTTTGTACTGAGTAAGCCATCAAATCTCCCTAAACTTTACAGCAAACCGGCATGCTTAAGCGCCGCTTTGACGATTTCACGAGCATTGTCCGTGATTGGCGTCATCGGCAGACGTAGCGTATCGGTCGCCACAAGTCCCAACTCCTTACACGCCCATTTCACGGGGATAGGATTGGGTTCGACAAATAGTTTGTTGTGTAACGGCATCAGACGCTGGTTAATCACCCGCGCCTCGGCAAATTGCCCGGCTGCCGCCAGTTTGCACATTTCAGCCATATCACGTGCCGCAACGTTAGACGTTACGGAAATCACGCCATGACCACCGAGCTGCATAAAATCCAGTCCGGTCGCGTCATCACCGCTGAGCAGAATAAAGTCGTCCGAAACCAGCTCTTTGATCTGGTGAACGCGACTTAAGTTCCCCGTGGCCTCTTTAATAGCGATAATATTTTTAACTTTCGCCAGACGACCCACGGTTTCCGGCAGCATATCGCAGCCAGTACGGGACGGCACATTATACAGAATTTGCGGCAGGTCAGTATGCTCAGCGATGGCTTTGAAATGCTGGAACAAACCTTCCTGGGTTGGGCGGTTGTAGTAAGGCGTCACCGTCAGGCAGCCGACAACACCGCTGTCGTTGAAACGCTGCGTCAGACTAATGGCTTCCGCGGTCGCATTGGCGCCGGTTCCGGCAATCACCGGAATACGCCCGTCAGCCAGTTCCAGCGTCATCATCACCACATCGCCATGTTCATCATGACTCAGGGTGGCGGACTCACCGGTGGTGCCAACAGAAACGATCGCCGAGGTGCCGCTGGCGACATGATAATCAATCAGTTTTTTCAGGCTCGACCGGCAGACTTTACCTTTCTCATCCATCGGCGTAACAAGCGCGACAATACTTCCCGTGAACATGGGCCATCCTCTGTGCAAACAAGTGTCTCAATGGTACGTTTGGTACGACAATAAAAGCAAGCGACCAGAGCCGTTCTGATTGTTGTATGCATGTTTTTTTTATGCTTTCCTTATGATTACCTCACCGCTCAAAGGAAGAACAGGTTTGACATCGTCATCGCAACACTATCTGGTCATTACTGCGCTGGGTGCCGATCGCCCAGGAATTGTGAACACCATCACGCGTCATGTCAGCAGTTGCGGCTGTAATATCGAAGACAGCCGACTGGCCATGCTGGGTGATGAGTTCACGTTTATCATGTTGCTGTCGGGCACCTGGAATGCCATCACCCTGATTGAATCAACCCTGCCATTAAAAGGCGCAGAGCTGGATTTACTCATTGTGATGAAGCGCACGACCGCGCGCCCCCGTCCGGCAATGCCTGCTACGGTATGGGTGCAGGTCGATGTCCCTGATTCTCCCCATTTGATTGAACGCTTCACCGCTCTGTTTGACAGCCACCAAATGAATATTGCGGAACTGGTTTCACGCACGCAACCGGCTGAGAATGGAAAGGCGGCGCAGTTGTTTATTCAAATTACCGCACATAGTCCTGCGTCACATGATTCGGCAAATATTGAAGATGCGTTTAAAGCACTCTGTACAGAACTCAATGCGCAAGGCAGTATTAACGTCGTCAATTACTCACAGCATGATGAACAGGATGGAGTTAAGTAATGAACCCACTGAAAGCCGGTGATATCGCACCGAAATTTAGCTTGCCGGATCAAGACGGAGAACAAGTAAATTTAACCGACTTCCAGGGACAGCGTGTTCTGGTTTATTTTTACCCGAAAGCCATGACACCCGGCTGTACCGTACAGGCCTGCGGCCTGCGCGATAACATGGATGAGTTAAAAAAAGCGGGTGTTGAAGTGCTGGGGATCAGCACCGACAAACCAGAGAAGCTTTCCCGATTCGCGGAGAAAGAAGTCCTGAATTTCACGCTCCTGTCCGATGAAGATCATCAGGTTTGCGAGCAGTTCGGCGTCTGGGGTGAGAAGTCATTTATGGGCAAAACCTACGATGGCATCCACCGCATCAGCTTCCTGATTGATGCCGAAGGGAAAATTGAGCATGTGTTTGATGACTTCAAAACCAGCAACCACCACGACGTGGTAATGAATTGGCTGAAAGAGAACGCCTGACCGTGAAATGCCGGATGGCGGCGTGAACGCCTTATCCGGCCTACAAATGCACGCACGTAGGCCGGATAAGACGCGTTAGCGTCGACATCCGGCAGATGACCGCCCGGTTACTCAAACGTCCCTTTCACACACGCTTTCTGCTCCCTGACTACGGCTTTTCCCTTCGCCCACAGGTGATGAACTTCCAGCGCGTCGTTGAGCACCAGAATGTCCGCATCGCATCCCACCGCCAGACGCCCTTTATGCTCCAGTGCCAAAAATTCTGCGACCGTACGCGTAAGCGGACACAGCGCCTGTTCCAGCGGTATGGCATGAACCTTCACCAACTGGCGCACCGTCTCAGCCAGTGATTCAAACCCCGCGACACCGATGCCGGTGAGATTGCCAAGCTCATCAAATTCCGGCTGGCTGCCGTTGCCATCCGAGCTAAGGGTAATGCGCGACAGCGGCACGTTCTGGCGCAGCGCCGTGGCGATAGCCGTGGCCGGGTCGACGGGCTCATCAATGCTGCTGGTAATGTCGATATAACCGCCTTTACGGGCATACTCCAGCGCCGCCTGGAACAACGGTTCCGCACGGTTAACGTGTGTCGGCAACAGTTTAGTAATCGGCACATCGCAACAGTCAAGGATCTGGTACAACGGTTCCAGCATGCGCGGGCTGTCGCCCATATGGAAAACGCTGATCCCCGGTTTGCGCCCTAACAACCCGCCGACACGCGACTGCGCCGCCATATTTGCCAGCGCCGAAGTATCCGGGGCTGAAGAACGATGGTCCGAAACCGCACATTTCACGCCAATAACTTTATCAATCAGCGCCACATCGCGATCGATACTGCCGGTGATCGTCGGGGAAGGCAGAGAATACGCCCCGGTCAGCATCCATGCGCTGATGCCTTCAAACTCCAGCGCGCGGGTTTTTGCCAGCAGCGATTCCGGGTGACGGGTAATGCCATCGGTCCCCAGCAAACCCACCACCGACGTGACGCCAGCTTCAACCAGCCGTGACAAGCGCACTTCCGGCGTGCGGGTATGCGGCCCCGCCTCCCCGCCGCCGCCAATAAGATGGACGTGTTGATCGATAAATCCTGGGCACACAATCGCGCCGTCAAGATTGATACACTCGCAACCGGGAAAGTCTTCAGGAGAAATTGACGGGGCGATGGCAACAATTTTGCTGCCGGAGACCAGTATGTCCTGTCGCCCTAAATCTTCCGGCGCATACACGTGTCCCTGCTGGAACAACGTCAAATCAAGAATTGAACAGTTCATAACCTTCCTTGTCAGGCAATAACCTGCATAACCCAAATAGAGAGCAGCGCATTAATGACGCATACCGCAATAATTAGCGGGTAATAACGAGGATGAACCCCCGCGGTCCCCAGACAACGGCCCACATTTTGCACCGGATTTCCCATCAGGTAGATAGCCGGTAACAACACCGTGGCATCATGTCCCGAAAGCGTTCCGGCGACAACCAGGCTGGCGCACACGCCGACGCCGCCTCCCATACTCATCACCGCTGCCAGCAGCACAGTGGCAGATTCCCCCGGCAGCCCCCACAGCGCCATTACCGGCTCGCATACCCGCCCGACAACCTCGAGCAGCCCTGTCACCTTCAGCGCCTGTATAATCACAAACGCCATCACCACGTTAGGCAACAGACTGGTTGTTGCAATGGTAAACCCGCGCCGTGCGCCATCGATAAACATATCCATGACGTTTTTACGTACCTGTGTTGTCATCTCACGCCTCCTGCTGCATACGGCGATTTTCCAGATGCGCGATCCATACACGCAACAGGTTTGCGCCCACAAATTTGAAGACAAGGATCACCGCCAGCGGCGTAATCACCGGAACGGTCACCATCGTAAACAGCGCTGCGCCAGAAGAAAAATAGTTGGTAATGCATGCGCTGCCGCTGGTTTGCCAGCAGGCAAAAATAGCGCGTTCCTGCTCTGTGATAATGCCCTCTTCCGCCATTTCTTTGGTCATCCCGGCCGCGGCATCGGTATTTTGCAAATTCGCAATCAACGCCAGCGAACAAATACCCGGAATGCCCAGTAACGGACGCAGGACCGGCGTCATCAGCTGTTGTGCCGCGCGCAACCCACCCAGCCCTTCGGTGACAGAAATAATCCCGAGCGAAAGAATGACGGAAGGCGCCAGCTCAAGCGCGAATAAGAAGCCGTCTTTTGCCCCCATCCCCCCTGTGCCACGAAAAGAGACCGCCGTGTCGCCCGCAGCATTAATCTGCCCAAACGCACCGTTGAGGACGGTGAAGTCAAAGACCCGCCACCATTCGGTACTTTTCGCAAACATGCCGGAAAAAAGAATAATCGTAATAAAAAAAGCGAGATAACCGCCCAATCCCACCTTTTGCTGCGTGTGTGTGCTGTGACCCATTTTGTTCTCCTGTTGGCCTTAATCCTTGTGTGACTAAAAGACATCACGCAGGTCAAGTTAAAGATAAATGCGGAGAAAAACGACAGCAGAAGAGATTATTCAGAAAGTGTGGATAGAGGTCAGACAAGTTCAGATCCGGCGACATGATATCGCCGGATCTTGCAGATTAGGGTTCGTCAACGACCTGACCATCCGGCCAGGCATGCATTACCGCTTTGATTAACGTCGCCAGAGGAATCGCAAAGAATACGCCCCAGAATCCCCACAAACCGCCGAAAATCACCACGGAGAGAATAATCACCAGTGGATGCAGATTGACCGCCTCGGAGAACAGCACGGGAACCAGCAAATTGCCGTCCAGTGCCTGGATTATCAGGTACACGGCAAAACAACTCCAGAACTCGGTGCCAAGCCCGAACTGGAACAGCGCCACGCCAACCACCGGAATCGTCACCACAAAAGCGCCGATATACGGGATCAGCACCGAGAACCCGACCAACACCGCCAGCAGCAGCGAATAGTTGAGACCAAACAGCAGGAAGCCGAGCCAGGTTGCTACGCCGACCACCACCATTTCCAGCACCTTCCCGCGGATATAGTTGGTGATTTGCTGATTCATCTCTTTCCATACCTGCCCCGCCAGCCCGCGGTTACGCGGCAGCACCCGGCGCACGGCGTTCAGCATCTGTCCTTTATCTTTGATCAGAAAGAACACCATCAATGGGACGAGAACCAGGTAAACCGCCAGCGTCAGCAAACCGACCAGTGAGGCCAGCGAATATTTCACCACCGAATCGCCCATGGTGAGCATTCGCGAGCGCATATTTTCCGCCATCGCATCAATGATGCCCGCATCCATCAGCGCCGGGTAACGTCGTGGCAAGGTGGCGGCAAAATCAGACAATTTATTGAGCATGCCGGGCATGTCGCGGATCAGGTAAATTCCCTGCTGCCACGCAACGGGCATCACCACAAAGGCCATCAGCAGTAAAATACCGACAAATACCACCAGCACAATCGATGTCGCCCAACGCCGTGAACACCCAATATGTTCCAGCCGCACTGTCGGCCATTCAAGCAGGTACGCCAGCACAATGGCGACCAGCAGCGGCGCCAGAAGACCGCTAAAGAAAAACAGGATGCCAAAACCGGCAACAAGAATAATCAGCAGGGCGATGGCTTCGGGGTCGCTAAAGCGGCGACGATACCATTGCATCAACATTTCGAGCATAAAACCCTTCCATGAACCCAATAGCGGGATTGCGATCCCGAATTGTATCGAAATGTCACAAAAAAGACTTCGCTTTTTATGGCTGATTACGCAAAGTGAAAAGACATTTTTCCTGGGTGTTCATCGTCAGGTTTCGCAGTTACACTCCGTAAGCTTGCGGAGTGTGAACGATACTTCACAGCATCGGTCAAATGGCTATCTCAAAAAAGAATACAGGACAGAGGTTATGTTCAGGCAGTTGAAAAAAAACCTGGTTGCTACCCTCATTGCCGCACTGACTATCGGTCAGGTTGCGCCCGCATTTGCTGATACTGCGGACACCCTGCCTGATATGGGAACGTCGGCAGGCAGTACGCTTTCCATAGGACAGGAAATGCAGATGGGCGATTATTACGTACGCCAACTGCGCGGCAGTGCGCCATTAATTAACGATCCATTGCTCACCCAATACATTAATGCGCTGGGGATGCGTCTGGTCTCGCACGCCGACTCGGTAAAAACGCCCTTCACCTTCTTTTTGATTAACAACGATGAAATCAACGCCTTTGCTTTCTTTGGCGGCAACGTTGTCCTGCACTCCGCACTATTCCGCTATTCCGACAACGAAAGCCAGCTGGCATCGGTTATGGCGCACGAAATTTCCCACGTCACGCAACGCCACCTGGCGCGTGCCATGGAAGACCAGAAACGTAGCGCACCGCTAACGTGGGTTGGCGCATTAGGTTCAATTTTATTAGCAATGGCCAGCCCGCAGGCGGGTATGGCGGCGCTGACCGGTACGCTGGCGGGGACACGTCAGGGAATGATCAGCTTTACGCAGCAAAACGAACAGGAAGCAGATCGCATTGGTATTCAGGTACTGCAACGCTCGGGATTCGATCCCCAGGCCATGCCAACGTTCCTGGAAAAACTGCTCGACCAGGCTCGTTACTCTTCGCGTCCGCCGGAAATTTTGCTGACTCACCCCCTGCCGGAAAGCCGTCTGTCTGATGCCCGTAACCGCGCCAACCAGATGCGCCCGGTGGTCGTCCAGTCGTCAGAAGATTTTTATCTGGCTAAGGCACGAACCTTAGGCATGTACAACTCTGGTCGTAACCAGTTGACCGATGACCTGCTGAGTAGCTGGTCGAAAGGCAACGTACGTGAGCAACGTGCGGCCCAGTATGGCCGGGCATTGCAGGCGATGGAAGCCAGTAAATACGACGAGGCGCGTAAAGCGCTGCAACCGCTGCTGGCGGCGGATCCTAACAATGCCTGGTATCTCGACCTGGCAACGGATATCGATCTCGGCCAGAAGAAAACCAGTGATGCCATTAACCGCCTGAAAAACGCCCGCGACCTGCGCACTAACCCGGTTCTGCAGCTCAACCTGGCGAATGCCTATTTACAGGGTGGACAAGCCAAAGAGGCGGCGACCATCCTGAATCGCTATACGTTTAACCATAAAGATGACCCTAACGGCTGGGATCTGTTAGCGCAAACGGAAGCCAACCTGAGCAACCGCGATCAGGAGCTGGCGGCGCGCGCGGAGGGGTATGCCCTCGCGGGACGTCTGGATCAGGCTATTTCGATGCTCAGCAGCGCAAGCTCTCAGGTGAAACTGGGTAGCCAGCAGCAGGCCAGATACGATGCCCGTATTGACCAGCTACGCCAGCTGCAAGAACGCTTTAAACCGTACACGAAGATGTAATTATCGAACCTTTGCCGGATGGCGACGCTGTCGCGTCTTATCCGGCCTACGTCAGACGCAATATGTAGGCCGGATAAGGTCTTTTGGCCGCCATCCGGCAGTATTGTTATGCAAGGAGAAGTCATGTCAGACGCGATTAAAATCTACCATAACCCACGCTGCTCCAAGAGCCGTGAAACGCTGGAATTACTGAAGTCCAACGGCGTGGACCCGGAAGTGGTGTTGTATCTGGAAACGCCGGCTGACGCAGCAACCCTGCGCGAACTGCTGCAGATGCTCGGTATGTCCAGCGCGCGTGAACTGATGCGCCAGAAAGAGGATCTCTATAAATCGCTTAACCTAGCGGACAAAAATCTGAGTGAAGATGCGCTGATTCAGGCAATGGTAGAAAACCCGAAACTGATGGAGCGCCCGATCGTGGTTGCCAAAGGTCAGGCTCGAATTGGACGCCCGCCTGAGCAGGTACTGGAAATCGTCGGTTAACCTGCAATCTGCCGCAGTCTTCTCGGCTGCGGCGCTTACAGCTTCAGAATTTCTTTTACGAACGGAATGGTCAGCTTACGCTGGGCGGTGATCGACGCATGATCTAACTGATCCAACGTCATAAACAGCGTTCGCATTTCACGATCCAGACGTTTCAGCAGAAAACGTCCCACATCTTCCGGCAGTTCAAATCCACGAAGTCTGGCGCGTAATTGCAACGCCTGCAGCTTATCTTCATCGGAAAGCGGTTGTAGCTTGTAGATTTGCCCCCAGTCCAGGCGTGAGGCGAGATCCGGCAACCCCAGATTCAGCTGTCTTGGCGGACGATCGCCGGTGATCAGCAAGCGCGTTTTCCCCGACTCCAGGATACGGTTGTAGAGATCAAAGATCGCCATTTCCCACAGCGAATCACCGGCCACACATTCGATGTTATCAATGCAAACCAGCGATAAATGCTCCATCCCGTCGAGCACCTCGGGGACGAACCAGGTGCGTTTGTCGAGCGGCACGTAGCCTACCGCATCGCCGCGCGCGGAGAGTTCCGCACAGGCTGCATGCAGCAAATGACTACGGCCAGCGCCTTCACGCGACCAGAGATAAATATACCCGCTATGTTCCTGACGCAGCACGTTTTGCAGTGCAGCCAGTAAAGAGGAGTTATCCCCCGGCCAGAAACTTGCGAAAGTTTCGTCGTCAGGAAGATAAAGTGGCAAAGAGAGCTGTGCCGGTGTGTTCAGAGATACCTCAACCCAGGATTTCATAAAATCGCGTTGAGTTTAACACAGAAATACGTCGCGATAGAACCGGGCAGCGCTGCCGCCCGGTCAGAGATTTACTGTTGCGGACTGTCTGCATCTTTCGCGTCAAGCACGACTTCTTCCGGACGCAGCAGGCTGATAACTTTGAAAATCAGGCTCAGACAGACACCAACGATGGTCGCCAGCGCCATGCCTTTCAGCTCTGCGGCACCGATGTGAACTTTCGCGCCACTTACGCCGATGATCAAAATAACCGAGGTCAGGATCAGGTTCTGCGCCTTGTTATAGTCAACCTTCGACTCGATCAGTACGCGAATACCAGAAGCACCAATCACACCGTACAGCAGCAGTGATACGCCGCCCATCACCGGCAGTGGGATAATTTGGATCGCCGCCGCCAGTTTACCCACGCAGGAGAGCAGAATGGCGAAAATTGCCGCACCGCCGATAACCCAGGTACTGTAAACGCGGGTAATCGCCATTACGCCGATATTTTCGCCGTACGTGGTGTTCGGCGTAGAGCCGAAGAAACCAGAGATTACCGTAGACAGACCGTTGGCAAACATAGAACGATGCAAGCCAGGATCGCGAATCAAATCTTTTTTCACGATATTCGCCGTCACCACCAGATGCCCGACGTGTTCGGCGATGACCACCAGCGCCGCTGGCAGGATGGTCAGAATGGCAACCCATTCAAAACGCGGCGTGTAGAACGTCGGCAGCGCGAACCAGTGGGCCTGCGCAATTGGCGTAGTGTCCACAACGCCCATCACGAAGGAGAGCGCATAACCGGCCAGCACCCCGATCAGAATCGGGATAATCGCCATAAAACCGCGGAACAATACTGAACCAAAGACCGTTACCGCCAGCGTTACCATAGAAATGATGATGGTTTTTGAATCCGGTAATTGCCCCTCAGCAGGCAGTAACCCCGCCATACCCGCAGCAACGCCAGCCAGCTCCAGACCGATGACGGCAACGATTGCGCCCATCGCCGCAGGCGGGAACATGACATCCAGCCAGCCGGTTCCTGCCTTCTTAACAATGAAAGAAACCAGGCAGAACAGGACGCCACACATAATGAAACCGCCCAGCGCCACTTCATACCCTAACGGCAGCAGCAGCAGTACCGGGGAAATAAAGGCAAAGCTGGAACCCAGATATGCGGGAATTTTACCCTTACAAATAAAGAGATACAGCAACGTACCAATGCCGTTAAACAGCAGAACGGTAGCCGGGTTGATGTGGAACAGGACTGGCACCAGTACCGTTGCGCCAAACATGGCGAACAGGTGCTGCAAACTAAGCGGGATTGTCTGTAAAAGCGGCGGTCTTTCACTCACCCCGATAGCACGGCGCGTCATAGTGTTTTCCTCTGAGTGTTGTTTGTTATTAGCCATTGGGTTGTTTTATTCAAAAAAAAGCCGACTCTTAAAGTCGGCTTCTTTTCACTTATTCGTTTACTTAGTACCAAAAATCTTATCGCCGGCATCGCCGAGCCCCGGAATAATGTATCCGTGCTCGTTCAGTCCCTGATCGATGGAGGCGGTGTACAGCTCCACATCCGGGTGCGCTTTTTCCAGTGCCGCGATACCTTCCGGTGCAGCAACCAGGACCAGCACTTTAATGCTGGTGCAGCCTGCATTTTTCAGCAGATCGATAGTGGCGATAACAGAGCCGCCGGTTGCCAGCATTGGGTCAACGATCAGCGCCATACGCTCATCGATGTTAGAAACCAGCTTCTGGAAATACGGAACCGGCTCCAGCGTCTCTTCGTTACGGTACATACCAACAACGCTGATACGCGCGCTCGGAACGTTTTCCAGAACGCCTTCCATCATGCCCAGACCCGCACGCAGGATAGGCACAACGGTGATTTTTTTGCCTTTGATTTGGTCAACTTCAACTGGACCGTTCCAGCCTTCAATGGTCACCTTTTCGGTTTCCAGACCAGCGGTTGCTTCATAAGTCAGCAGACTGCCAACTTCCGAGGCGAGTTCACGAAAGCGTTTAGTGCTGATGTCGTTTTCACGCATCAGTCCCAGCTTGTGTTTGACGAGTGGGTGTTTGACTTCCACGATCTTCATACTCTTCTCCTTTCCTCAGACGAATGGCAACCACAAAAAAAATCGTCGGATTATACCGCTTTTCCTCTCTGGCGCAACACTGCATACGCTTGATATGGATCAACCAAAGTCATTTGCGTCTGAATGATGAGTATAAAACAAGCCCCGCACTGATGGCGGGGCTTGCTGTCAACGCTATGAATTTTAAAGATATTCAGCATTGGTCTGGATGACTTTTTGATACCACGAAAAAGATTTTTTAGGTGAGCGCGTTAATGTCCCACTACCGTCATTATTTTTATCGACATAGATAAACCCGTAGCGTTTTTTCATCTCCCCTGTCCCGGCAGAGACTAAATCAATGCAGCCCCACGGGGTATATCCCATCAGATCCACGCCATCTTCCACCACCGCTTTTTTCATCTCACGTATGTGGGCGGCAAGGTAGTCGATACGGTACTGGTCGTTAACTGTACCATCGTCCTCGCGCACATCAATGGCGCCAAATCCATTCTCCACAATAAATAGTGGCAGTTGATAATGATCCCAGAACCAGTTCAGTGAATAACGCAGGCCAACCGGATCAATCTGCCAGCCCCAGTCCGATTTCTGCACGTACGGGTTGGAAACCAGGCTTTTCGACTCGTCGTAATCCAGCTGTGGGTTGTCCGCCGTTGCCTGGGTCGCGAAAGACATATAATAGCTAAAGCCGATGTAATCAACACAGCCCTCGGTCAGCGCCTGACGGTCTTCCTCGGTGATATCCAGTTCAAAGCCACGGCGGGTAAAGTAGTTGAGAAGATGCCGCGGGTATTTGCCGCGAACATGGACGTCAGTAAACCAGTAACGCCGGTGCATGGCATTCATCGCCATCATCATATCGTCTGGCGCGCAGGTCAGCGGATAGATTGGACACATGGCAATCATGCACCCTATTTGTAATTCCGGGTTAATCTCACGCGCGACCTTTACCGCCAGCGCGCTTGCCACCAGCTCATAGTGCGCCGCCTGGTACATAACCGGCTCGCGGTCTTCGCCTGGCTGGTATTTCAGACCTGAGTTAGTAAAGGGCGCGAAATCTTCGTGATAATTTGCCTGGTTGTTAATCTCATTAAACGTCATCCAGTACTTCACTTTGTGCTGGTAACGAGTGAATACCACCCTGGCAAAACGGACAAAGAAATCGATAAGCTTGCGGTTGCGCCAGCCGCCGTACTCCGTCACCAGATGGTAAGGCATCTCAAAATGCGACAGCGTAATCACCGGCTCAATGCCATATTTCAGGCATTCGTCAAACAGGTCATCATAGAACTGTAGGCCAGCCTCATTGGGTTGTTCTTCATCGCCTAAGGGGAAAATACGTGTCCAGGCAATAGAGGTGCGAAAACATTTAAACCCCATTTCGGCAAACAGCTTTATGTCGTCTTTATAGCGACGATAGAAATCGATGGCCTCGTGGTTAGGGTAATTTTTACCGGCAATCACACCGTCGGTAATTTCACGCGCCACCCCATGCGCTCCCGCGGTCATGACATCGGCAACGCTGACGCCTTTTCCGCCCTCCTGCCAGCCACCTTCCAGTTGATGAGCAGCGACAGCACCACCCCACATGAAATCTGCTTTAAATCCTGACATACCCTTCCCCTATCGTGATGACTCTGCGCAAAACGCTGTTGATGAGGTCCGCAACAGAAAACAGAAACCGGTTTCAGTACGATACTGTGCATTCGGCTAACAGGATTCAAGCACAAGACTGTACCCGGTTTCATTTTCGTGGCGCAGCTCAAACAAATAGATAAATGATTGTAAAATGCTGAAAAAACCAGCAGATAAAACTTGATGCAGAGCAGGCTCGCAAACGTTTGCTTTCCCTGTTAGAATTGCGCCGAATTTAACTTTTACTGCAAGTAAACATGTGGGGAAGCAGGCAGTGACCGATAAAACCTCTCTTAGCTACAAAGATGCCGGTGTTGATATTGATGCAGGTAATGCTCTGGTTGATCGAATCAAAGGCGTAGTAAAGAAAACTCGTCGTCCGGAAGTTATGGGTGGTCTGGGTGGCTTCGGTGCGCTGTGCGCATTGCCGCAAAAATATCGTGAACCGGTACTGGTTTCCGGCACTGATGGCGTTGGTACAAAACTGCGTCTGGCGATGGATCTGAAACGCCACGACACTATCGGCATTGACCTCGTCGCAATGTGCGTCAACGACCTCGTGGTTCAGGGCGCTGAGCCGCTGTTCTTCCTCGACTACTATGCAACCGGCAAACTGGATGTGGACACCGCAGCCAGCGTCATTAACGGGATTGCCGAAGGCTGCCTGCAGTCTGGCTGTGCGCTGGTCGGTGGGGAAACAGCTGAAATGCCGGGGATGTACCACGGCGAAGATTACGACGTGGCAGGTTTCTGCGTTGGCGTCGTCGAAAAATCAGAGATTATCGACGGTTCAAAAGTGGCTGACGGTGACGTACTGATTGCGCTCGGCTCCAGCGGCCCGCACTCCAACGGCTACTCTCTGGTGCGTAAAATTGTAGAAGTCAGCGGTTGTGACCCAGAAACCACCGAGCTTGAAGGCAAGCCGCTGGCCGATCACTTACTGGCCCCTACCCGCATTTACGTGAAATCCATTCTGGAACTGATCGAGAAGGTTGATGTGCACGCCATTGCCCACCTGACCGGCGGCGGCTTCTGGGAAAATATTCCACGCGTTCTGCCAGACAACACGCAGGCAGTGATCGACGAATCTTCATGGCAGTGGCCAGCCGTCTTCAACTGGCTGCAAACGGCGGGTAACGTCAGCCAGCATGAGATGTATCGCACCTTTAACTGCGGTGTAGGTATGGTTATCGCCCTGCCAGCTCCGGAAGTGGACAAAGCCCTTGCTTTGCTCAATGAGAAAGGTGAAAACGCATGGAAAATCGGTATCATCAAAGCTTCTGATTCCGAACAGCGTGTGGTCATTGAATGAAAAACATTGTGGTGCTCATTTCCGGCAACGGAAGCAATTTGCAGGCGATAATCGACGCCTGCGAACAGAAAAAAATCAATGGCACCATACGTGCAATATTCAGTAACAAGGCCGATGCGTTCGGCCTTGAGCGCGCACGCGAAGCGAATATTCCGGCACACTCGCTGGAAGCTGCCCAGTTTGCCAGTCGCGAAGCATTCGACCGCCAACTGATACAAGAGATTGACGCCTATGCACCCGATGTCGTGGTGCTGGCCGGTTATATGCGTATCCTCAGCCCGGCATTTGTCGCTCACTATGCTGAACGATTGCTGAATATCCACCCGTCTTTATTGCCGAAGTATCCCGGCCTGCATACGCATCGCCAGGTACTGGAAAACGGCGATGAAGAACATGGTACCTCAGTCCATTTCGTGACGGATGAGTTGGACGGCGGACCGGTCATTCTCCAGGCCAAAGTTCCAGTATTTGAAGGCGACAGCGAAGATGATGTCACGGCACGGGTTCAGGCTCAGGAACATACCATTTACCCGTTGGTGGTAAGCTGGTTTATCGACGGTCGCCTGAAGATGCGTGATAACGCTGCATGGCTGGATGGCGTTCGTTTGCCTCCACAAGGCTACGCCGCCGACGAATAATAAAAAACCAACCTGTAAGCCGAATGTCACCATCCGGCTTACAGGCATAACTACCTTTTCCGGTTAATACCACCGGTATTCATCTACGCCCCCCTTTCTCTTTGCTATCAGACGGTTTATTGTCATATTTTTCTGGCACAGTTGGACATCTGAGAGCAATGCTCGCCATAATAAATCGGTAGTGTCCCGTGAATGAAACGGAGTAAAAGTGGTAATGGGTCAGGAAAAGCTATACATCGAGAAAGAACTCAGCTGGTTAGCGTTCAACGAACGTGTACTCCAGGAAGCTGCTGATAAGTCAAACCCGTTGATCGAACGGATGCGTTTCTTAGGCATCTATTCCAATAACCTCGACGAGTTTTATAAGGTTCGTTTTGCCGAACTGAAGCGCCGAATCATTATTAGCGAAGAACAGGGTTCAAACTCTCACTCCCGCCATTTGTTAGGCAAAATCCAGGCCCGCGTATTAAAAGCCGATCAGGAATTTGACGGCCTGTACAACGAGTTGCTGTTGGAAATGGCGCGCAATCAGATTTTCTTAATCAATGAACGCCAGTTGTCTGTTAATCAGCAAAGCTGGTTGCGTCATTACTTCAAGCAATATCTTCGCCAGCACATCACGCCGATCCTGATTAACCGCGAGACGGATTTAGTCCAGTTTTTGAAAGATGACTACACCTATCTGGCGGTAGAAATTATCCGTGGTGATACGATCCGCTACGCGCTGCTGGAAATCCCTTCCGACAAGGTTCCCCGTTTTGTGAATCTGCCGCCGGAAACCCCGCGCCGTCGCAAACCGATGATCCTGCTGGACAACATCTTACGTTACTGCCTTGACGACATTTTCAAAGGGTTCTTTGACTACGACGCACTGAACGCCTATTCGATGAAAATGACCCGTGACGCCGAATACGATTTGGTGCACGAGATGGAATCGAGCCTGATGGAGCTGATGTCATCCAGCCTGAAACAGCGTCTGACCGCAGAACCTGTACGTTTTGTCTATCAGCGTGACATGCCCAATGCACTGGTCGAAGTACTGCGTGAAAAACTGACGATTTCTCGCTACGACTCGATTGTTCCCGGCGGGCGTTACCATAACTTCAAAGACTTTATTAACTTCCCTAACGTTGGCAAAGCTAACCTGGTGAACAAACCGCTGCCGCGTCTGCGCCATATCTGGTTCGACAACGAGAAGTTTCGTAACGGCTTTGACGCCGTTCGCGAACGCGACGTGCTGCTGTATTACCCCTATCACACCTTTGAGCACGTTCTTGAACTGCTGCGCCAGGCCTCTTTCGACCCGAGCGTGCTGGCTATAAAGATCAACATCTACCGTGTGGCAAAAGATTCACGCATCATAGATTCAATGATCCATGCCGCGCACAACGGTAAGAAAGTCACCGTGGTGGTGGAATTGCAGGCCCGCTTCGATGAAGAAGCCAACATCCATTGGGCCAAGCGTCTTACCGAAGCAGGCGTTCACGTCATCTTCTCCGCGCCAGGCCTGAAAATTCACGCCAAACTGTTCCTTATCTCGCGTAAAGAAGGTGATGAAGTCGTGCGCTATGCGCATATCGGGACGGGGAACTTCAACGAAAAAACGGCACGCCTGTATACCGACTACTCGTTGCTAACTGCCGATTCGCGCATTACCAACGAAGTGCGTCGGGTGTTTAACTTCATCGAGAACCCGTATCGCCCGGTGACGTTCGATTATCTGCTGGTTTCCCCGCAGAACTCACGCCGTCTGCTGTACGCGATGATCGACAAAGAAATCGCCAACGCGCAGCAAGGACTGCCTTCCGGCATTACGCTAAAACTGAATAACCTGGTCGATAAAGGTCTGGTTGACCGCCTCTATGCGGCCTCAAGCTCAGGTGTGCCGGTCAATTTGTTGATTCGTGGTATGTGTTCTTTGATTCCGAATCTGGAAGGTATCAGCGACAATATTCGCGTTATCAGCATCGTTGATCGCTATCTTGAACATGACCGGGTCTATATCTTCGAGAACGGAGGTGACAAGCAGGTGTATCTCTCCTCCGCTGACTGGATGACAAGAAACATCGACTATCGTATCGAAGTTGCCACACCGCTTCTTGACCCGCGCCTTAAGCAACGCGTGCTGGATATTATCGATATCCTGTTCAGCGACACGGTGAAAGCCCGCTTTATTGATAAAGAACTGAGTAATCGCTACGTACCGCGCGGAAACCGCCGTAAGGTTCAGTCACAATTGGCGATTTACGATTACATCAAATCACTCGAGCAACCTGACTAAAGATATGCCAATACACGACAAGACTCCACGACCGCAGGAATTTGCTGCGGTCGACCTTGGTTCAAACAGTTTCCATATGGTCATTGCCCGCGTGGTTGATGGCGCAATGCAAATTATTGGGCGACTGAAACAACGCGTACATCTGGCGGATGGCCTCGGCGAAGATAACAAGCTGAGCGAAGAGGCCATGGAGCGCGGGCTAAGCTGTTTATCACTGTTCGCCGAACGTTTGCAGGGGTTTCCTCCATCAAGCGTATGTATCGTGGGAACCCATACTTTGCGTCAGGCACTGAATGCGACTGATTTTCTCAAGCGAGCGGAAAAAGTCATCCCCTACCCAATTGAGATTATTTCCGGCAACGAAGAAGCCCGATTGATCTTTATGGGCGTTGAACATACGCAGCCGGAAAAAGGTCGCAAGCTGGTTATCGATATCGGCGGCGGCTCAACAGAACTGGTGATCGGAGAAGATTTCGAGCCTAAACTGGTCGAAAGCCGCCGTATGGGTTGCGTCAGCTTTGCCCAGATGTATTTCCCGCGCGGTGTAATTAACCGTGAAAACTTCCAGCGTGCCCGCATGGCGGCTGCGCAAAAGCTCGAAACCTTAACCTGGCAGTTTCGCATTCAGGGCTGGAACGTTGCGCTGGGCGCATCGGGCACCATTAAAGCAGCCCATGAAGTGCTGCTGGAGATGGGTGAAAAAGACGGTTTTATCACCCCCGAACGTCTGGACAAGCTGACATCTGAAGTGTTGAAGCACGCGTCATTTGATGCGCTCAGCTTGCCGGGGTTGTCAGAAGAAAGAAAAGCAGTGTTTGTACCCGGACTCGCGATTCTGTGCGGCGTTTTTGACGCGTTAGCTATTCGCGAACTTCGCCTTTCTGATGGTGCGTTACGTGAAGGCGTGCTGTACGAGATGGAAGGCCGTTTTCGCCACCAGGACGTTCGTAGCCGTACCGCCAGCAGCCTGGCGAACCAGTACAACATTGACAGCGAACAGGCCCGGCGCGTACTAGAAACAACGATGCAAATGTACGACCAGTGGCATACGCAGCAGCCAAAGCTGGCCAATCCCCAACTGGAAGCGTTACTGCGTTGGGCAGCAATGCTGCATGAGGTTGGGCTGAACATCAACCACAGCGGTCTGCATCGCCACTCTGCGTATATCTTACAAAACAGCGATCTGCCTGGTTTCAATCAGGAACAACAGCTGATGATGGCAACATTAGTTCGTTATCATCGCAAAGCGATTAAGCTCGACGACTTGCCCCGCTTTACGCTGTTTAAGAAGAAACAGTTTCTGCCGTTAATTCAGCTGCTGCGCCTGGGCGTGCTGTTGAATAATCAGCGTCAGGCGACCACCACACCGCCGACTTTGACCCTGATAACCGACGACAGCCACTGGACCTTACGCTTCCCGCATGACTGGTTTAGCCAAAATGCGCTGGTGCTGCTCGATCTGGAGAAAGAGCAGCAATACTGGGAAGCCGTAACCGGCTGGCGACTCAAAATTGAAGAAGAGAGCTCACCCGATATCGCCGCATAAGATCTCAGCAGGTGTCAGTTCATCTGGCACCTGCTTTTCCAGAGTTTCACTCAACGGCAGTGGCTCACCAATCAGATACCCCTGCATGTAATCAATCCCCAGTGAAATCACCGCACTGCGTATTTCTTCGCTTTCGACGTACTCCGCAACCACCAGCATTCTTTTCATCCGCGCCAGATGGCAAATAGAGGCCACGATTTGGTAGTCGAGGCTGTTCGAAACAATATTGCGAATAAAGCTACCGTCAATTTTCAGGATATCGGCATTCACATTTTTCAGCCGCGCATAGCTGGCATACCCAGTACCAAAATCATCAATCGCAATCTGACAGCCCAGTGATTGCAGTTGCAGCAACGTTGCCTGTGCCTGTTCCGCATTGGTCAAGGCATTGCTTTCCGTCACTTCAAAGATAAGTTGCCATGCTTCAACCTTGTACTTATTCAGTAACTGATTGATGTCATTAGGAAGTCGCGCGCGACATACTGAGGTGGGTGATAAGTTGATAGCAAACCGGTGGGCGGGCATTTTTTCCCGATTCTGCGCCATAAATTTCAACGTATTTTCAATCACCCACAGATCGATACGGGATGACAAACCAAACTCATGGGCTACCGGCAAGAAGTTATCAGGGGCAATAGTTTCACCGTCATCCCCCTCAAGCCGCAGGAGGATTTCGTGATAAACGTCGCCACGCACGCCAAAAATCGGCTGCGCCTTCAGGAAAAAGCGATTGTTCTCCAGTGCCTGCTGAATACGGTTCATCATCGCAACTTTATCTTTCAGGTCGCGTTGCAGGTGCATCACACCACGCCGCTGCAAATTCTCTGGTGAATTGGTTGCCAGCGATAATTCGGCAATGGTACTTAACTCTCCCAGCAACAAATAGATATGGTTAACAGGAGAACGGACATAGCAAAAGCTGATCCCTACCTGCGGTTGCAAAGGCATTCCGTCCCAGACAAAACGAAACTGCTTGATATGCCTGTCCAGTGCTTCAATGCGTTCCTGGTGTAGCTCAGTGTTAAAACGCAGGATTAAATCATTACCTGACAATTGATAGACATGCTCATCCTGTTCAAGCAACGGTGTTATCCACTGAGCCAGTTTTTGCTTGTACTGGATACGCAGCATAATGCCGTAATTTTTCACCAGCAGCTCCATGCCCGGAACACCCAAAAAGCAAAGCACTGACCATGGCGCGTTTTTCAAATCCCGGTTCAAAGCGCGCAAATTCGGAATATGCACCATAGGGTCAAAGAAGGCCAGGCGATGGTTGCGCCGGGTAACAAAACGTTGACGCGTTGCCAGGACAGCAATGAAATTCACGATGAAGGAAAAAACCAGATAACTTGATGAGGTAATGGCAAGCTGCGTATCGTAACCCGAATACCAGGGCATATAGCGCTGATAATAATGAATTGCGGTAATAAGTACAACCGCCCATATCACCGAAATAAATCTATAACCGTAACGCATTGCCCCCCACAGCATGACGGGAAGTAACAGTGACAAGGTATAATTCGTGCTAAATATTGAGCTTTGTTCATTGAGCGGCATACACAACATTGCCATTAGCACAGTCAATATAATCAACCAGACCGCAAACTCTGTTTTAGTCACTTTAGTATCAAACTGCTGCTTTAACTGAGAAAAATAGCCTCTCAGATGCAAGGGGTTGCGAATTGTTCGAATGATGAAATAACACAGCGGCACACCTACAAGATTCCCCGCGAGTATGGACTGATAGTTGATCAATGTGCTTGTATTGAAGGGCATAACGCCCACCATGCCGGATTTGCTTTCATAAACACCCACAAATGCAGCAAACTGGAAGAGTATCAGAAACAGCGTTGCCGGGCAGAAGACCTGCCAGAACATACGCTGAAACATCAGGTGAGAATCCCCGTGGGAAACGTTGTTTCGTCGGGGAGAAAATACTTTATATCCTCCCCAGCTAAGCACGATTGTAACTATAAAGTGCGAAATTATTGAAAGTGTTTCAAATAACCCGACCTGCGGATATTTGTACCAGATAATGGAAATGATAATACCTGGCAATGCCGCCCAGCCAAAAAAAAGCATCAGGCTAATCATCAGCGCTAACGGCAGGTAGAAAAGAATTACGGTCCCCGTACTAATATGGGCATAGGTGGTGGCAGTGCTCAATATAGGCAACAACAAAGAAGGTAAGATGAGAGGTAATGCCCACCATCTATCTCTAATACCAATATAATTTTTATTGAGTTTCATAGATGCTCAGTAGAATCCCACACATCCTGTAGGGGGTATTCAGACAGGCATCCCACCTGACCTTAAAACGATAAAGTAAAATACATCACAATGATTCATCGATTTTAGTTGTCAGCAAAGTGTGATGCTTGATACATATCAAAAAACATCCCCCTCATTCATCAATTATTACTCTTTTCATTATTTTTTATCGTTAATACATTATTCATGCAAATAATAATATTAATTTCCATAACATAAGAAGATAAAACAACTGAAGCAATTTTACATAAGGAAGAATTGACCATTCCCTCTCAGTGTGCCTTAATGTGAATATCGCCCTCAGTTGGGTACACTACAAGGAACCTTTTGTGAGCCAGGTTACCAGCCTACGCAAACGACACCGATTTAACAGTCGCATGATCCGGATCGTACTGCTTATCAGCTTTCTCTTCTTCTTCGGACGCTTCGTCTACTCCGCCATTGGTGCGTGGCATCACCACCAGGACAAAAAAGAATCTCAGCAGACCACTCAGCCGCAACAGACAGCTCCTGCACAAACCGACGAACATTGATCGCTCGCGCCTGTGATACCCCCAGCATTAAGATTCCTTACCGGATGGCTAATCGCCTGACATTTAACCATCCGGTAAGGGATTTGAGTGATGAAACTTTACACACATCCCCCCTCTCTCGCTTAATTATCAGATAATCGGCCGTATTTTTCGCACAAATGCACAATCTTTTCATCCCACTTCACCGCACCATTCGCGCTGATTTTTACGTTCCGGTTTAGCGGACATAAAAAGACAAACAGTGCTCAAATAAACGCTAATTAATATCACCAGCAAATATCACTGACGCAAGCATTTATATTTCGCATGAAAATTAAATAGTTATTTGAATTGTTATCATTTTTAAATACTACAGGGTAATACCATGAGTGGTTTTTTATTATTCCCGAAAATAAGAAGCGGCCTTGAGTGGATCGCCGGGCACAGCGATGCTGTCATTCAATTCGGCTGGAATATCGTTGCCGCCGTGATCTTATTGTTTATCGGTAAATTTATCGCTCGTCTGCTCTCTCGTGGGCTGGAAAAGTTACTGCTTAAACGTAAAGTCGACAGAACGATCATTCAGTTCTTCACCGCGCTGGTACGTTACATTACCCTCGCCTTTTCCGTCGTCGCCGCATTAGGTCGCATCGGTATTGAAACATCCTCCATTATTGCCGTCATCGGTGCCGCCGGACTGGCCATTGGCCTCGCGTTACAAAGCTCGCTTTCCAACTTTGCCGCTGGCGTGCTGTTGGTTTCCCTGCGGCCTTTTCGCGCCGGAGAAGTAGTGCAGATTGGTGCAGTCACCGGAACAGTAGAAAAGGTGCACATCTTCTCCACCACCCTGCTAACCGCGGACAGCAAAGAAGTGGTGATTCCAAACGGTAAGATCATCGCTGACAACATCATTAACTATTCCCGTCACCCTTTTCGTCGTATCGATCTGGTGATTGGTGTGGGTTATCAGAGTCGGATTGCAGAGGTTAAGCAAGTTATTAATCACATTATCGAGCAGGACAGCCGCATCGATAAGCAACGTGGGGTAACCGTTCGTCTGGGCGAACTGGGCGCTTCAGCGTTGAATTTTTACGTGCGCGTATGGGTTCCCAATATCGAATACTGGAACACCTATTACGATCTGCTGGAAAACATTAAAGAGGCGCTGGACGCCAACCACATCGACCTACCCTATCCACAGATGGATGTGCGTATTCAGAATGTCACACCTCAGCAGCAGCCCCAGCTGCAACTGGTCGATTAGCGTACTTTCCTGCAGAACATGCGCCTGAAGTATTTGCTGAAGTATTTTCTGAAATGCGTGCAATAAAAAACCCTCTATAAACAGAGGGTTTTTTGCATATTACCGGTTCAAAAAACCGCTAACGGAAAGGGATATCATTCCCACTCAATGGTAGCTGGCGGCTTACCGCTGATGTCGTACACCACGCGGGAAATACCGTTCACTTCGTTGATAATGCGGTTAGAGACGCGGCCTAAGAAGTCATACGGCAGGTGTGCCCAGTGCGCGGTCATAAAGTCGATGGTTTCGACCGCACGCAGGGAAACAACCCAGTCGTACTTGCGGCCATCGCCCATCACACCAACGGAACGAACCGGCAGGAACACAGTGAACGCCTGGCTTACCTTGTTGTACAGGTCAGCTTTGTGCAGCTCTTCAATGAAGATAGCATCCGCGCGACGCAGCAGGTCGCAGTACTCTTTCTTCACTTCGCCAAGCACACGCACGCCCAGACCCGGTCCCGGGAACGGGTGACGGTACAGCATGTCGTACGGCAGGCCCAGCTCCAGACCAATCTTACGCACTTCGTCTTTGAACAGCTCACGCAGCGGTTCAACCAGACCCATCTTCATCTCTTTCGGCAAACCGCCCACGTTGTGGTGAGATTTGATAACGTGCGCTTTGCCGGTGGCAGATGCCGCGGATTCGATCACGTCCGGGTAGATGGTGCCCTGCGCCAGCCACTTAACGTCTTCCAGCTTCAGCGCTTCTTCATCGAATACTTCCACGAATACGCGGCCAATGATTTTACGTTTAGCTTCTGGGTCGTTCTCGCCTTTCAGCGCGTCCAGGAAACGCTTTTCGCCTTCCACGTGAACGATGTTCAGGCCAAAGTGGTCGCCGAACATATCCATCACCTGCTGAGCTTCGTTGAGACGCAGCAGACCGTTGTCGACGAACACGCAGGTCAGGTTTTTACCGATTGCACGGTGCAGCAGCATCGCGGTCACGGAGGAGTCAACGCCGCCGGACAGACCGAGGATAACTTTATCATTGCCAACCTGCTCACGAATGCGGGCAACGGCGTCATCGATAATTTTTGCCGGCGTCCACAGCGCTTCACACTGGCAGATGTCGCGCACAAAACGCTCCAGCATGCGCATGCCCTGACGGGTGTGGGTAACTTCCGGGTGGAACTGCACGCCGTAGAAGCGTTTTTCTTCGTGCGCCATGATAGCGAACGGGCAGCTGTCGGTGCTGGCAACGGTCACGAAACCTTCCGGAATGGCGGTCACTTTGTCGCCGTGGCTCATCCACACGTCCAGCAGCGGTTTGCCGTCTGCGGTCAGGGAGTCTTCAATACCACGGACAAGCGCGCTGTCGGTCTGAACTTCAACCTGCGCATAGCCGAATTCACGTTCGTTAGAACCTTCAACATGACCACCGAGCTGCATTGCCATGGTCTGCATGCCGTAGCACACGCCGAACACCGGCACGCCCGCATTGAAAACGTATTCCGGCGCACGCGGACTGTTTTCTTCGGTGGTACTTTCCGGACCACCGGAAAGAATGATACCGCTTGGGTTGAATTCGCGAATTTGTGCTTCCGTAACATCCCATGCCCACAGTTCACAGTAGACGCCCAGTTCACGTACGCGACGTGCAACCAGCTGAGTGTACTGCGAGCCGAAATCGAGGATGAGAATGCGATGTTTATGAATATTGTCTGTCATTGACGCTAATTCCGAGGCAAGTGAAACAAATTCGCCCGGCATATAGCCGGGCGCGGAAACTTATCAGGAGCCCATGCGGTAGTTAGGGGACTCTTTGGTGATGGTCACATCGTGAACGTGACTTTCCTGAATACCCGCACCGCTGATGCGTACAAACTCTGCTTTCGTTCGCAGCGCGTCGATAGTACCACAGCCGGTCAGACCCATACAGGAGCGCAGGCCGCCCATCTGCTGGTGAATGATCTCTTTCAGGCGACCTTTATAGGCAACGCGACCTTCGATACCTTCCGGGACCAGTTTGTCAGCAGCGTTATCGCTCTGGAAGTAACGGTCAGAAGACCCTTTGGACATCGCGCCCAGAGAACCCATACCGCGGTAAGATTTGTAAGAACGGCCCTGGTACAGTTCGATTTCGCCCGGGGATTCTTCAGTACCCGCCAGCATGGAGCCAACCATCACTGCGGCAGCACCAGCAGCAATCGCTTTAGCGATGTCGCCGGAGAAACGAATACCGCCGTCGGCGATAACCGGAATACCGGTGCCTTCCAGCGCTTCAACGGCATCAGAAACGGCAGTGATCTGCGGAACACCGACGCCGGTCACGATACGGGTAGTACAGATGGAGCCAGGGCCGATACCCACTTTAACTGCGCTGCAGCCAGCTTCAGCAAGCGCGCGAGCACCTGCGCCCGTAGCAACGTTACCGCCGATGATCTGCAGGTCAGGATATTTAGCGCGAGTTTCACGGATACGCTGCAGAACGCCTTCAGAGTGGCCGTGAGAGGAGTCAATCAGCAGAACGTCTACGCCAGCGGCAACCAGCGCGTCTACACGCTCTTCGTTACCTGCGCCAGCACCTACCGCTGCACCAACGCGCAGACGACCATGCTCGTCTTTACAGGCGTTAGGTTTACGTTCTGCTTTCTGGAAATCTTTTACGGTGATCATGCCGAGCAGGTGGAAGCTGTCATCAACAACCAGCGCTTTCTCAACGCGTTTTTCGTGCATTTTGGCAAAAACGACATCGCGCGCTTCGCCTTCACGAACGGTCACCAGACGCTCTTTTGGCGTCATATATACGCTAACCGGCTGGTTCAGGTCAGTCACAAAACGCACGTCACGGCCGGTGATGATGCCGACCAGTTCGTTATCTTCAGTCACTACCGGGTAGCCAGCAAAGCCGTTACGCTCGGTCAGTTCTTTCACTTCGCGCAGAGTAGTGGTTGGCAGTACGGTCTGTGGGTCAGTTACCACGCCAGATTCGTGTTTCTTCACGCGGCGAACTTCTTCAGCCTGGCGCTCGATGGACATGTTTTTGTGGATAAAACCGATGCCGCCTTCCTGGGCCAGGGCAATTGCCAGGCGCGCTTCCGTCACGGTGTCCATTGCTGCGGAGAGCATAGGAATGTTCAGGCGAATGGTTTTCGTCAACTGGGTGCTGAGGTCAGCAGTATTCGGCAGAACGGTAGAATGAGCGGGAACGAGGAGGACGTCGTCAAACGTCAGGGCTTCTTTTGCGATACGTAGCATGGGCAATATCTCACCTGGGAGGTTATTAAATATTGCCGCGGCATTATACAGAGCGTAACCGATTGCATCCACACTTTTTTGCAAAAAAACCTTGCGCTCCTCTGTGAGCATGTTACTTTCGACTGAATAACTTGCTGATTTAGAATTTGATCCCGCTCACATGTTATCCTCTCAGACCACCTCAATTTTTACCGTAAGCCGCCTAAATCAGACGGTTCGTTTGCTGCTTGAGCAGGAAATGGGACAAGTTTGGATCAGCGGTGAAATCTCGAATTTCACTCAGCCGTCCTCCGGTCACTGGTATTTCACGCTCAAAGATGACACCGCCCAGGTACGCTGCGCGATGTTTCGCAACAGCAATCGACGGGTAACGTTCCGCCCGCAGCACGGTCAGCAGGTCCTGGTACGCGCCAACATTACGTTGTACGAACCGCGTGGCGACTATCAGATAATTGTTGAGAGCATGCAGCCAGCTGGTGAAGGCTTGTTGCAGCAAAAATATGAGCAACTCAAAGCCAAACTGCAGGCTGAAGGGCTATTCGATCAGCAGTTCAAAAAATCACTACCCTCTCCGGCTCACTGCGTTGGGGTCATTACCTCGAAAACCGGGGCTGCGCTGCACGACATTCTCCACGTGCTGAAGCGCCGTGACCCATCCCTGCCCGTTATTATCTACCCGACCGCTGTCCAGGGCGACGATGCGCCAGGACAGATCGTTCGCGCCATTGAGCTGGCGAACGCGCGGGGCGAGTGCGATGTGCTTATCGTCGGGCGCGGCGGCGGTTCTCTGGAAGATTTGTGGAGTTTTAACGACGAACGCGTAGCACGGGCAATCTTTGCCAGCCGCATTCCGGTAGTAAGCGCCGTCGGCCACGAAACAGATGTCACTATTGCCGATTTTATTGCAGATTTACGGGCGCCTACGCCATCAGCAGCGGCGGAAATTGTTAGCCGCAATCAACTGGAACTGCTGCGTCAAATTCAGCATGGCCAGCAGCGTCTGGAGATGGCGATGGACTACTACATCGCCAACCGTACTCGTCGCTTTACCCAGCTTCATCACCGTTTGCAACAGCAACATCCGCAACTGCGTCTGGCCCGTCAGCAGACCGTGCTGGAGCGGCTGCGTCAGAGGATGAATTTCGCCCTTGAGAATAAGATTAAGCAGGCCAATCAGCGCCAACAGCGCGTAAGTCAACGCCTGAGCCAGCAAAACCCACAGCCGCGAATTTATCGGGCGCAAACCCGTATTCAGCAACTGGAGTACCGTCTGGCAGAGAATATCCGCGCGCGTTTAAGTGCACAGCGAGAACGCTTCGGTAATGTGGTGACGCATCTTGAAGCGGTGAGTCCTCTCTCGACGCTCGCTCGCGGCTATAGCGTCACTACCGCGACCGACGGCAAAGTGCTGAAGCAGACCAAACAGGTAAAAACCGGTGATGTGCTCACTACCCGCCTGTCAGACGGCTGGGTAGAGAGCGAAGTGAAAGGCGTAACGACGGCAAAGAAAACGCGTAAGAAAAAGCCAGATTAGACCGGCACAAACTCCACACGTTTCTTCGAGATCAGACCATGGCCATTCTGACAGAAGTAGTCCACCGCCCCGCAGGCTTTTAACACCTGGAGTGGCTGATGGCACTCCGGGCAGCGCGCTTCTAACGGAATATCTTTTTTACAGTTTTCACAGTGTGCCACACCGTTTTGTGGTTCCAGTTCTGCATGACAATCCGGGCAGGTCATCGACATGGTGACTCCTTTAAATGGCGTTCAATTCTGCGCTAATTTTACCATGATACGCTTAGTGTGAACCACGCAACTGTTGCTGTAGGATCAGTAATCGTTCTACCTCATCCAGCCTGCGCTGCGTCGTGCGGCTCACCTCCTGCGGGCTGCGTTCAAACAGACTTTGCGTCCCCAGAATATGTTCCGCCAGACAATGGGCATAAATCGTACCAGGCAGACACCAGCGTTGCACAACATCACCGTCAATCAATTCGAGCACATCGTCGGCACCCCGTCGGTCGTAGCTGATGATACGCCCATCACGCAGATAAAGGCGCAGACCTTTTTGTCCGCCAGCAGGCCCCGCGTATTTATTCAGCCAGATATCCAACGGTACACCGCTAATCAGTCCTTGCAGATGCGCCTCTCCTTCAGCCGTGGTCAGGTCACCCTGGATGATGTTACGTCCCAGACGGTCTTTAGCGCTCTTCACCTGCAGGGTCATGCTGTCATTACCGCCCAGGTAACGCACTGTTTCACGCAGCATGGCCAGTACGTGTGTGCCAATGTCCAGAATCACACCGTCCGGGTGGCGAAGCTCACGCGTATCTGGCTCACCAGTGGCAAAGTTGAGCGCGATCGGCTCTCCTGTAGCGTTATATCCGCTCGGCTCCTGCAAAAAACCGTCGATTTTAACAACGTCTGAAAAGTGAGAGACAAGTGCCTGTTGTGGGTTATCGCCCTGCCACTGCGCACCGAGTTTTCCCAATGCCAGCTGCATTGCGCCATTGCGCGCCATCCAGTGGTCGAGCGCCAGCACACGGTCGGCAGCGTCGGGTTGCTCCAGCAGCTTTTTCAGTTTTTCAATTTGGGAAAGCGTGGCAACAATCGGTTTTTCAACCACGATTCGTGCGATGGGAGCGGCCAGCGCCTGTTCAAGCACATCGAGATGATGCAGGGATGCGGTGGTGATAAACAGGGTATCAAGCGGTGTTGCAAGAAGTTTAGCGAGCGATGCACAGCGTGTCACACCAGCGGGCTGTTTTGCGGGTTGCACGTCAAATCCCACACAGCACAGGGAATCACCGTAAAGTTTACGCAATGCGGGCAAGTATGCCGTTTCAACGACTGCGCCAAGCCCAACAAACCCTAACAGCATGTTCTCACCTCGTAAATGAATTGGCCGGGACATCACGTCTGCCCCGGCACAATCGAGGTGTTATCAGGCGCTAGTAGCCGGTTTAGTTTGCGTATTCTCCAGCATGCGACGGATCGGCACAATGAGGACGATCAGTACCGCGGCGCAGATAAGCAACGCAATCGAGCAGCGAGCGAAGAGATCCGGCAGCATATCCAGTTGGTCGGCCTTCACATGACCACCAATCAGACCTGCGGCCAGGTTACCCAGCGCACTGGCGCAGAACCACAGGCCCATCATCTGCCCGCGCATTCTTTCCGGAGCCAGCAGCGTCATGGTCGCCAGACCGATCGGGCTCAGGCACAACTCACCAAGCGTCAGCATCAGGATACTGCCCACCAGCCAGAATGGGGAGACGCCTGCGCCACCGTTACTGAGAACGTTTTGCGCTGCCAGCATCATCAGACCAAAGCCTGCAGCGGCACAGAGAATACCGATAACGAACTTGGTGATGCTGCTCGGGCGAATATTCATGCTCGCCAGTTTCGGCCACGCCCAGCTGAATACCGGTGCCAACAGAATGATAAACAGTGCGTTTATCGATTGGAACCAGACCGCCGGGATTTCAAAATCGCCGATCATACGGTTAGTGTAGTCGTTAGCGAACAGGTTGAACGAGGTTGGCTTCTGCTCAAATGCAGACCAGAAGAACGCGGCGGAAACCAGCAGGATAAAGCAGACCAGCAGTCTGGCGCGCTCTTTGCGGTTCAGACCAGCAAAGACAAACAGGTAGATAAAATAAAGCGCGACGGAGGCGGCAATCACATACACCAGCATACTGGCAACCGCGACCGGATTTATCACAATCACGCCCTGCGCAATCAGCGTAACGATAACAGCTACGCCGACGGCCAGCGCCAGCAGCCATGCGCCCACACCGTTACGTTTCACTACCGGGCTGTTCCAGGTTGAGTCCAGACCCACTTCGCTGTCATAACGTTTCATCGATGGAACGGCAAACACGCGGAAGATGATCAACGCCACCAGCATCCCGATACCACCGATGCCAAAGCCCCAGTGCCAACCGTGGGATTTAATCAGCCAGCCGGAGATCAGCGGCGCGATAAACGATCCCATATTGATGCCCATATAGAACAGCGAGAAACCGCCGTCGCGACGCGCATCGCCTTTTTTATACAGCGTGCCAACCATCACTGAGATACAGGTTTTAAACAGACCGGAACCGAGCACGATAAACATCAGGCCGATAAAGAACAGGTTGTTCCCCATAATGGCCGAGAGCGCGATCGACAAGTGACCGAGCGCAATCAAAATGGAACCGTACCACACCGCTTTCTGTTGGCCGAGCCAGTTATCCGCCAGCCAGCCACCTGGCAGCGCGGCGAGATACATCGTACCGGCAAAGATACCCACAATCGCCGAGGCATTTTCACGCGCCAGCCCCATGCCGCCGTCATAAACGGTAGCAGCCATAAACAGGATCAGTAACGGGCGAATGCCGTAAAACGAGAAGCGCTCCCACATCTCTGTGAAGAACAGCGAGCCGAGCGGGTAAGGATGACCGAAGAAAGTTCGGCTTTCTTTTTGATTAACAGAGGATTGCATAATTCTCCCGAAAGTTATGTCGTCGTGCGTGTAAACACCGCGATGTACGCCAGCCAGTTACGTATCTGACCGATTTTTTACATGCGGCGAAAAGTTATTTAACCATTTGATAACCTAAGGCTAGTTTTGTCTAGTACCAGCCCCCGGACTTTAAGATGAAAACTCGACAAATGTCTACTTTCTTAGATTTAAACTTGGCAAAAAACGAATAGTGATTGACTTTACACAGGGGGAGATCAGCAATGGGCAGACGAAAAAAAACCCGCGACAAGCGCGGGTTTTTATCTGCATCAGCAACAGTTACTTGCTTTTTTTAATGTGAATAGCAAATACATGGGTAACACTATTGATATATATAGGTTTATTCCAGAGGAAAATATATATGTGTACACTCTTGAGTACACACAAATCAACAGTGCTACTCATTTCTCGCTCGCAGCCTCTCCCAATCAGGCCGGGGAGATTTCTATATGATGCCACTTTTCATAAATCATTTTTACTTCATGTGTACTTAGAAAGCGTTAGTTCAGTTGGTTCAGTTGGTTCAATTTGTAAGGACGCTTGTTTTTAAACGTGTTATTTCAAAAAAGTGAACCAACACACCCCATTTTTGAACCAACAAAAAGAGGCCGTGAACCAACACGCCGCTCAAAATCTTCTATTTAGTGGGAAACCCACCAGCACAGGGCTTGTCTGATGCTGGTTTAGTGCTGATCACCTCGCGCGCCGTGGCGCTGGTTTGCTCCACCTATATGCAGGGCCGGTCATCATTTCTCGGTACCGCCTGGCTAATACAGGCCCCTCTGCCAGTTGGCGCTTTAATTCCCGCAGTTCTGCCGGGCTGAGCTGGTGGCCGTCATGCTCCAGCTTGGCAATGGTCAGCAACTCGATTTCGCGTGGTGTCATGGGGTCTCCCTATGGTGGTGATCGGCATTATATTGCCAGCCAGGGTGATACTTCACTGGCCTGAGCCGTTATGCGTTAACTCCAGGTGCTATGCCTTAAGTTACCGCTTAACATGCCTGTTCCGGTGGTAACTTTTTTGGTAACCACCCTTTCGCTGGAAACCTGTCTGGAAACCTCGCGCTTGGAAACCTCTTAACCTGACTGCAGATCCGGCGACCAACGTCGGGTATTCATCTCAATGCTGCCGTTCTGGTGGATACCGGAGTGGATACCTCGCGCTTGGATACCAGCTCGCCTTCACCATTTGCGAGCCAATGCCAATGGCTCACAAACGATAGCGCCACAGCAGGCCAAACCCTGCGAACCTGAGTGCGAACCTGCAGCTGCGAACCATTGAGGCGGCTTCCAATGGCTGGTGGACGTACTGGATATTTATCAGGCCCGCCGCAACCATAACAATCCATAACAGGCGCAGCGCACTAACAATTACTAATAGGTCCGCTCGCAACACTAAGTTTGACTAAGCCCTGACTGCAAAATGCCCATTTTGAATGTTAGGTTTTATAAGGTTTCTTTATGGACTCCGAAAACTCGCATACTGCTCGCGTAGTGATGTCGGAAAAATCTTCGCTGTATAGTGACGTCAGATAAATCTTTCCCACGTTCCGCTCGCGTGGTGACCGTAAGAAAACCTTTGGGGGTCTGCCTCGTACTGGTCACGAAACTCCATGCGATGGGCCTCTCCGCTATTCTGCGCCTTCAGTGATGTCCAGTTAATCTTCAATCGGCGGACTTTTCCGCCGGTCGACTTCGCGCGCGCGTACTGTTGCATAAAGTCGCCTTCCTCGCGTAGTGACCCCCATTTAATCTTCGCGCCTCATGTGGTGACCCCACAAAAATCTTCCCAGCTCGCATAGTGAGGTAATTAAAACCTTCGCGCGCGTATTGCTCGTGAAACTACCCCGCTTCGCGTAGTGATCACCGATAAATCTTCGCGTGTGCGTAATGGGCACAAAACCTCTTGTGCTCGTGTAGTGACCCCAGATAAACCTTCACACGGGCGCGTACTTGTCGCGAAATCCCATTCGGCAAGGTTTGAGCGGGCAATCACATTAGTGTGCGTTTGGAGCGTCACTGCTCACTGGTAGGGTTAGGGTAATCTTAGGGTGGTAGGGATGTAGCTCTCAGGTCCCGGGTAAAAAAAAGCCCGGCGAACCGGGCGTGTTAGTTAGTTGGGCGCTTTGGGGTCAACATTGAACCGTTTATCCCCTTCAGTATTTTGCCCCGCGTAGCTGGCAGCTATTCGCGCAAGTCCTTTGTAATCAGCGATCCCGTCAGACTGCTGCGAAACAACAGAACTGCCAACTTTCCAAAGCATGTTTGCCTGTTTGTTGTTGAGATACGCCTTTACATCAAATGACTGAAGCATCACTCCCGCACCATAAAACGTGTCTGTCACAGTCGTATTGTACGCGCCAGTGATTCCATAGGTGGGGGTATAAACCGTAGTGGCAGAGCCAGTGGTATTAGCAGTGCCGTATCCACCGCCATAGCTGTTAAATGTTGTATTGGCGCTTCCGTATGTTGTAGCTGAGCTAACACCGGTTTGCCCATACACCGGAACAGTGACATTGCGAGTATTGGATACAGCACCGCTTCTCATAAAGTTTAAGAGAATTGCCTGATCAGCCAATTTCTCATCTTTTACCTGAGTATATCCCTGGCTCGATAAGGTAGCCGCTACCACCGCTGCTATTTGAGTGTATTCAATCTGTTTAGTATTCCAGAGCTCTTGGCTTGCTGGGATGATCACGAACTTCTTACCTACCGATTGCCCGGAAGATAAAGCATTAACAGTTACCAATGGTTTCTGTGCGCACCCAGCCAATAATGACAGAGCAAATAGCACTATGAGCTTTTTAAGCATGACGATCTCACCCAAGAATTGTGTGGTTGTAAATTTATCATCACTGTAAGCAAATGTAAGCAGCGTATTTATGATGTAGCAGTTAATTATGAGAGTTAGTTCAATATCACCATCGCGCATCACAGGCCCTCCTTGGCCTTTATGATGCCGATAGCCAGCCAGGATGATTACTCGTCCTCACCAACATCTTTCATGCCGCTGAGCGTAGCGACAATCCCGGCCCTTGTCAGTTGCGTAAATCCCTCAATCCCGACAGCATCCCGGATCGCTTTCATGGCAATCTTATTGGCTGCAAATCGTTTCTCAGCTGCGGCTATCGCTGCCGGTGAGGCTCCCGCGTTTACTGCCTTTGTGGCCTCCTGAACCGCCTTCTCGATGGCATACCGGCCACTCCTCGTTGCGCCAATCTTCGCTACTGTATTCCTCAGCGCACCACCAGCAACCATGCCACTAAGCGAGCCCAGTACGCCACCGCCGAATCCGCCCGCGATTGCTCCAGACTGCTGAATGCCATTCATAATCACGCCGACAATTTTCGGAAGCCCTGTATCAAGATTTTTGAGGGCCTCGGTCGTTCTTCCTGTCTGCTCTATGTATCGCTGCGGTCTGGTGCCGGCTTTAGCGAGAACACCGAACTCCTTCATGATTTTCCCCAGATCTGGCGCATGGCCGCTGATGGCTTTTACATTCTGCGGAGTCATGATTTTGGCAAAAGACAGGAGGCCAGCACTCTCACCAACACCACCCTTTTCTCCTTGCGCCGCAGCGTGTTGAAGAATGGAGGCTATTGCTGGCTGGCGTTCTGCTTTCGGCAATGCGGCGATAAGACGGTGAAACGCCCCGGGCCCACTATCTGCAGATGCCTTAAGCGTATCCACGCCTTTTTTAACCAGGGTGTCTAATGCCAGATCCCGGCCAAAAACAGACTCAGCATTTTTTTTGGCTGTAATGTACCCCTTCGAGAGATCATTAGCTTTTTGCCACTCAGGGAGGAAATTGCCTTTTTCGGCCATGACGCGCATATCATCAGTGATAGCCCTGCGCATCTCCCCGGCAACTCGAGCGGCATTGGCCTTACCGGCACGGATGTTTGCCTGCTCAGCATCTGCAAACTTAGCGCGCCATGCCTTCATGCCGTCAAAGGTTATGCCGCCACTCTGGCCGTTGGCTGCCTGAAACTGTTTCATCTCAGGGCTCAGGGGTACATCAGCCGCTTTTTCTGACTGAACGACCGCCATTCCGTTGCTCATTTTCATTCTGTCGCGTGGCATCGTGCTGCGCAAATCATCCCATGCCGTATTCTCGGCGTTTTTCATATCGCTGAGAGTGGCGCTGATACGATCTTTAATCGCTGCGCTTTTTTCTGATGCGCTACCAGATTCAGCACCGAAATCAGACAGCTGCTTATTAAGCTTTGAGGAGATTTCATTGAAGGCCGCCAGGTGAGCATCCTGTACGCTCCCGGGCGTTGAGGCGAGAATGCCCTCAGACTGAGCAATCCCGCGACTACCTGAACGCATGCCCGGTGTCAGGGTATCTATATCAACCCCTGTGCTTTCCGCAGCTCTCGCAACATCATCACTGACGCTTGATGCCTGGGATGCGATATTTTCACGACCGGCAGCAGAACGCGCCGCTTTTGATACATCATTGGCGGTTTCCAGACCATTCACTGCTCCGCCAGCAGACCCTGCAGGGTTCACATTTCCGCGCATTACATCACGCACTGCGCCGGTGGCCGCCTGGCCGCCCTTTATCAAAGCACGGGCTCCCAACGAGCCAGCCAGACCAATACCAGTCTCTTTTGCTAAGTCCTCGGGGCTGATCTGTCCGTTCTTTTGGGCGCTCACCAGTGTGCCCGGCAGGTTTTCCGCCAGCATGCCAGCCACCTGAGTGGCCGCACGCTCAGCGCGCGGAGCATTGGCAACAGAAGCGGCGGCTGCGGCTGTCCTTTCCGCGCCCACCCCTGGAATGAGGTAAGGGGCCAGTTGTTCACCGGCCTGCGCGTACGGGTCTGTAGGGCGATCTACTGGGCGTGATACAGGTGACATTGGGTTATATGTGCCATCCCCCATGCCAAGCTGCTGGCCTGCCCATGCCCCTGCTGACTGAGCTGCGTTGACTACACCAACCCCGGCGTCCATTACATCAAACGGGATATTGGCAATCCCTCTTGCTGCCTGTTCTGGCGCGGCTTTCAGGCCAGGAGAAAGATACTCCATCTCCGGGTTAAGGTTTGACTGGGCTACCTGCTGTTGCGGTTCCCCGGCACCCTCATTGGCAAGAAACTGGGCTCGCTTCTGTTCCCACGAGCTGGCGGTTGGCTGCCCTGCCTCCTGATTCTTAAACTGCTGGCGTTTTGCATCCCATGCAGAGGTATCACCTACCTGTGAGATTGCCTTATCGAGGTCTGCGTAGTCAGGCTGCTGAGGGGTGCGACGCTGCCCAGCCTGGGCATACTGCAGGATTTCGCTGTCACCAGGGATAATTCCAGCATCGGCAAATTTACTGACGTAATCCGCTGTTTCAGCTGGCAGTGTAGCTTTGCCGTTCCTGACCGCATTAACACGCGCGTTGCCGGAATTGTACCCGGCCAGAGCCATACCGATATCACCAAAGCGCTCCACCCCTTTGTTGAGGTGGTTTGCTGCGATGTCCATTTGCTTTTCAAACGGCAGTGAGCGCGGATCCGTCCCGCGATAACCCGCATCAGTCATTGCTGACGGCATCAACTGGGCATACCCTCTGGCACCTTTCGGTGATTCTGCGCCACCGTTGCCACTGGATTCATTGCCCACTAACGTTTCCATCGTGCCGGGTGGAAAGCCGTATTTATCATCAAGGTGCCGGGAATAGGTTGCCTGTCTTTCAGTCATCTGCGCCATTATTGCCCTCCCTTAAGTTTTGCCTGGTAGTAACTTTCTGGCAGGTAGCCATGTGCGGTCACATAATCCTTAACTAGGGATGGATCCTGCAGCAGCATTTTGGTGTCTGTGTCCTCATCCTGGGATTTGGTTACAGGAATGCCGAGCCCGGCAATTTGACGTTTTTGCATCCGAACAATGGTATTTTGGGCTTTGTTCAACTCACGTAAAAACGCATCGTTGCTGGTGGCGGACTTGATACCGTTTTGAGACTGCATAAGCGCCGCCCTCTCCCCCTCAGTTGGGTTGCCGCCAAATGTGCCTTTAAGGCTCGGCAGAATAACTTTGAGGTTGTATTCTTCGGCTTTAGCATTAAGGGATCGAGTGTCATCTGCCCAGTTAGGGAGCCAGCCGACGGTACCGCCCTGATTTCGGCTCACAGCGGTAGGGTGCTGGCCGACAATACCCGCCAGCTCATGTCCTACTCCAAGCGCAGAGTTCAGGGAGTCGATATTGCCGGCGACGGTATTAATTTTGTCGTTCTGCTTCTCCATTTTCGCCTGCTGTACTGTGCCAAGTTCAGCGGTGAGTTTTTCGCGCTCGATATCATTTCGAGCCCGCCCAAGCCTCGCTTGCAGAGCCATTTCTCGGGTACGTAATTGGTTATCGGTCTGAGCCTTGTACTGATCGAGGTCAAGACGCCGATCCCCTTGGCTGGCATTAACCCGAGCGTTATAGGCTGAGGTGTTTGCGTTCTGCTGCGCGATGCCCTGCCCCTGCTGTTTATCCTGTACCGCAAAGTAACTATTCGGATCAGCATGAAGGTGAATCAGGTCCGTGGTTCTGTTGAATCCCTGCGGGTCCCGCTGCCATGACTGATAAACCTCTTCAGCGGGCAGACCAAAGCGCTGTAATACAGGATTGGCCTGCATGATGGCTTTCTGCATGACCATCGGATCCCCTGTCTGCGAGGCAAGTCGGAGGTTCATTGCGGCGTCAGCGGTCTGCCGATTTTGCTCAGCATCGATAAACCCCATCTGCTTTTGTGAGTCAGCCATAAACTGTGGGTATTGGGCCATTAACTGCTGGACGCCAGCCCGATCATTATTGGCTACCGCGCTACCCAGCTGTGCCTGGTAATCTTTAAGTTGCTGGGCGGAGTTATATTGTTTATTAGCATCAATAACACCACCTATACCTTGGAGCGCCATCAGCCCCACATTCGGCTGCTGCTGATATTGCATAGGTTGAGGAACCCCGGAATTCGGGGCATTTGTATTTTGAGGGGCTAAACTCTGTAGCCCGCCAGGTTGCCATGTAGCCATTAGAAGAGACTCCCGAGCAGGCCAACCCCGGCACCAATTGCTGTACCCCAACCAGGCATGATAGCGGTACCCATCGCCGCGCCTGACGCAGCCCCTCCAAGGCCTCTTGCAAAAGCGGATGGCTGTTGTGCCTGTCCTGCACGAATGGAACCAAGCCCCTGCAAAAGCTGCCCGGTATTGTTCGCAAAGTTCTGCCCTGATGTGGCCTGCCCCGAAGTTGCGTTCATCCCGATATTGAGCATATTTCCATAATTTTGCATCTGCCCACTAAGCCAGTCGTTATAAAGCTGCGGGCCAATTGCGCTCAGTTGGTTTGCTGTAGCAGTGGAACCTAAACCGCCCGTTGCTTCTGCCGAACGCAGGATTTGATTTCGGGCCTGATCAGCCATTCGCTTGTATACACCAGAGCCGAAGAAGTCATTTGCCGCTTTGTCCTGCCCTTCCAGGGTCATTAACCCCTGCAATCCCTGTAATGCAGGAAGACCAACCTCAGCATACGGTTTGAGGTTGTTCATCACCGTATCCCACTGCGTACGCTGCAAATCAATTGCCTGTTGCTGGGTCTTGGCCTGAGCCTTAGCGGCTCCTCCATCTCCACCACCTTTGGCATATACCGCGCGGGAAAGATGTTTGTTTGCGATCTGGAAGATTAACATTCGATGAATTCCTTATATTGCTGGCGCGTAAGCTGGTACAGAGTCACGCCGACTGGTTTTTCATTGCAGATATACGCATCATCCAGGTGACCAACACGCGTAGCGCCAAGCAGACGTATAATCGCGCGGCCGTACTTCGTTGTGTCTGGAACCATGGTGATGCTGTTCAGGAAGGGAGAATTCTGGAGAAGCCATTTGCAGAATAAGCGGTGACCGTTCAGCGCATACTCACCACGGAAGCCGGGATCGTAAATTGCGTGCGCCTCCACTATGCAGTGCCAGAAATTGCGCACCTCATGCACACCAACCAGCATTAATCCTTCGTAGATGCCGAGATAGAGGGCGTCGGCTTTGATGTGATAGCTATCGCCTGAATCAACAATATTCCCTGTATTCTGGGGATCGTTAAGAAAGGCCTGTAATCGCAGTGGGTCATCAATGATTTTCAGTTCCATGCGTTACCGTCCGTTGCTACATGCAACCCGCCAGCGCCTTTTCCATTAGGCCTCGCGCGATTTCGTGAAGAGATGGGGCAACGCCAATCCCTGAGTTTTTCCGCTGTTCGTCCTGAATCTTTTTGATGGCCTGCATCTGCTTCTCGCTGAGCAGGACCGGTTTAACTGAAACAGCCATACGACCTCCGTCACTGTATAACGATACAGCTATTATAGTTTCATAAAACGCAATGATCATTACTTATATTGCAAAATACGAAATGAAATCGGCGTAAAAAAGCCACCCTTTCAGGTGGCCTGCTATCAGGTGTTATTGCTGGCTGGCGAGCCCTTTTTTATGGACTCCGAAAACCCCGGGCGCAGTTCTTTTTTATGGACTCTAAAAACTCCGTAACGAGCTTTTATGGTGTCGCATTACTCTTCCTCCCGGTCCAGCGCTTCACTCAACTGCCCCCTGCCCGCTGACGAGGTTAATAAGGATTTCATCCAGCTCGTTCCTGCTGTCGTGCCGCTCGCTCTGTAGCAGCCATTTCAACACGTCCACCGCCTCGCGCTGGTGGCGTGGGCGAATAGTTGCCAACCTGCCATCGAGCCAATCCTCCCGATCGCTAACCTCCTGCCGTTGGTCTGCGCCATAGTAATCACCAAGCTCTTTGCTGGCAGTGTTACGCATGCGATAGAGCCAGTCCCAGTATTCAAACTCTCGCACCACGTCAGAAAGGGTATGCGGATTTGGCAGAACGTCGCTAAATCCATCCTGCGCTACCATACGGGCACTTTCGACTTCAAGATGACGATCAATGCCATAGGTAGCACCTTCGGCTGATTCCTCTTCCGTCATACCAAAGTCATCTCCCACCAGCAGCGCCGACTGGTCAATCAGCAGCTCGGCGGCCACCGGCTCCATCGCGGCATCATAGCTGCCATAATGCGCCCTCACCTGGCGGGCACTGGCAATGCCCTCCTTTGCCCGGCGGATGAAGTGTTGAGGGTCGTCCATAAACATCGTGCCAAACGCTACGTTGAGTAGATCAGTACCGTTGAGCACCAGCCAGTCACGGTAACGCTTCTCTGCGTCTTTCGGCTTGATGGTCAGCTTCTGCAGGGCTTCCTCTGCGGCTGCCAGGTGCGCCGGTTCGTTCAGCTGAATCACCTCCAGTACCCAGAGATAAGCGTCGGTCTGTTTATGCCCGGTCACCACTTTTTGAGGCGGTAGCGGCTTCACTGTCGCCAGTTCGCAGCTGTGTACTGGCTCCGGGATGGTAAACAGCGCAGCGTGAGCCGGGTTGTCATCAAACAGGCCGGTGCGCTTACAGACGGCGCGCACCGTAGTGGTTTTGATGCCCAGTTCCCCGGCAATGCGGCCATATCCAAGTCCTCGACGTTTCAGGCGGATGATCTCCGCTTTCTGTTCAGGCGTCAGGCGCATATCCACCCCTTGTTGTAATCTTGCTGTTCATGGCAGAGAGGTTTTCTCTCGCCATCTGCTGCTGCTCCGGCGTCACCTCTCCAACTGGTTCGCCCGCGAGGTTATAACGCGCTCCGCCTGCGATAAGTGCTTTCAGGTAGATTGCGCGTCGGGTGTACATCGCAACAGCGGCCCGGATCTTGCCCGCTCCGGTAATGCCCCGGGCGCATATATCGGCTGCTATCAGTTCGGCGGTGCCAATTGCCAGTGGGCGCGGTGCGTCCAGGCTGAAAGCAGCAGGCCAGTGGGTAATTAGCAGCTCAAGCTTTTTGCGGTTGTGCCGACTGCTCTTTGTGCCTGTGGCTGCGCCAGCGCCTGCGTGAGCCGTTTTCTCTGCTGTTGCCGTGCTAGCGGATGGCTTTTCCGCTGCGCCTGTTGTGGCGCGTTTCAGGCTTAATATGGGGCGTTTATGTTCTGTCATTTTTGGCATCCTTAGAAAGGCTGGTGATCGTCAGTAAGGCGGAGTCTGGTCGTAGTCTCCATAACCCTGTGCGCCAAGTGAGGCGGGACCACCAGCCCCCATAAACGGAGGGGCACCGGCTGCCTGTCCTCGCTGGGTTTTCTTCCCGCCCGGGCGCGCCGTTCTGGCGCTGATCACGCTGTCGGCAATCACCTGATACCCGGTCTGTGTGCCACCGTCGTTACCCGTCCACTGGTTCACCTGCATATTGCCCGCCACGCTCACCATATCGCCCTTCTGATGCTTCGTCAGCGCTTCGGCCTGTTTGCCGAAAGCAGTAATCGCCAGCCAGAAGGTGGCCTCTCCGTTCTCTGCTTTCTGGCATGGCAGCGTCACCGCCATGCGGGTGAATGCCATCGGTTTATCGTTGCTGGTCGTGCGGCTCTGCACATCCGCCACCAGCCGCCCGTATGCTGAAATTTGTGCTGTCATCGTCTTTTACCTGTCTTTGATGCTGAAATCCGGGGTTTGTGTTGGTTCAAAAAGGCCATTTGTTGGTTCAGTGTTGGTTCAATTTTTGAGCGCGAACCCTTAAATAACAGCAACATAAAAACACTGAACCAACTGAACCAACTGAACCAACACCTAAATTACGCACATGAGAGAGTTACTTACTCTGGCTGGCTCCCCTCCGGTTGATACTGGATCACGTAAACATTGATTTGCCTTCCATCAATGCGCGGTGACTTGCGCTGATACCCTCGCCCGGTATTAGGCGGGGTCAGCATCCCGGCGTTTTTCAGTACCTCAGCAAACATCTTCGCGTTGAATCCCTGCGCTATCTCTTTTTCGAAAGCTGCGGGGAAGGTGTAGAACACCACCGGGTCAGCTTCATGCCCTCCCTTCTGGCGATATCCTGCCAGGTTGGCAATTGGCAGGCTGCCCGGGTCATACGGGAACGGCGCAAACCGGCTGAGACCGTGAGCGTTGAGGAATGCTTCGGTCTGCTCGATGATTTGCTGATGCTCTTTGTTGCCGGTACCGAACTCCCGGATCCACGCGTTGAAGCTGTACTGAATCGCATCACGACAGGTTTGCTCATCCCACCCGGTGATCACCCGTCCGGCCATGAGCGCAGCCTCCAGAATGGCGAAACGCGCACCCACTCGATGTACCTGCTCCCCGTAGTCGGCCGGAATAATTCCACGCCAGCGCGCCTCAGCTTCACGCACCGCTTTAACAGCTTCCTGCTGATGGTCAGCCAGCCACTGAACCCATGCGCGGCCAGCAGCGCCATGGTGGCTCTGATACGCATCTTTCAGCGCATCGGCATGGTGCTTACCGCTTTCGTGTCCGTGGAAGCGAACAGCCTTACTCAGCGGAATATTGAGCAGGCGCACCAGCTGCCCGGCCTTTGCCTTACGCCCGGCACCGGCAATGAAAGTTTCCAGATCCACCTCTCCGGTGCTGATGGCAACAGTACGCCAGCGTTTAAGCTCGCGGTTACCGCCCTCTTTGGCTCCCTGCAGTTTCCCGGTGCCGTTGAACAGCGCATAAGCCGATTTATAGACCTCTACCGGATCCGCGCCCTGGCCGATTTCATCCAGGGGCATCAGTGCGTCATTGTGTGCGGCCGCTTCGTTCGCCAGCCCAAGCGCTGTGCCGTACCATGTCAGACGCAGCACATCAGGATTGCCGTACAGACTGGCCGCGACATTGGCCGTGGTGGTTTTGCCGGCGCTCGACTGTTCGTAGAAATGGATCCCGAACCCGTCAGCGCTAGCCAGTCCAATCAGCGGGGCCGCCAGCGCCGCCGCAACACCCGTCATCATGGAGTAATTGCCATTTGCCAGATGCGCCACACTGTCACGCCAGTCCTCAGCTGTGCCGCTGGTGGTGTAGCCTGATGCGGCAGAGCTGCGGCCATTGAACAGCACCGGTATTTCAGGGGTGCCGATAATGTCACCGTCAGGCATCAGGTATGCGCCGCATTGCCAGCCTGTAGCCTGAGCTATGCGCCAGACCTCACCTTTGTGGGCCTGACTCTGTAGCCAGTCCGCCAGGGTCGCACGCAGGCCGCTTTTGGTGGTGACATACAGCCCCCCGGCTTTGAGTGTGCGCCATCCCTCCCTTTCGCCAATGTCGGCCAGGGGGATCGCATGCGTCGTTTCTTCCTTTGCGCCCAACGCTCGCCAGCGCAGTACCAGATACCGCGTTCTGTTGTCATCAATGCCCACACCAACCACTTCCAGCGCGGAACAAAGCAGGCTCTCTACTTCGGTGATCTCCCCGCTCTTTTCTTTAGGTTCAACCCAGTAAAGGCCATTGCGACGGCTGTCTACATAGGGCTTCTGTGCGTTACGTTTCTGGCTGGACTGAGAGCCGATCTCGATTACTTCTGCTGACGCAGTCACTTCTTCTCCTTGCGGCAGGTACAACGAATCGTTAAAAGCGGCGGTGGCGTTCTCCAGCCCGTGCTGCTGGTGGTAGTCGTTCCAGTCGGCTTTGTGGTCGCCAGGCGGCTGCGCCACGCTTCCATTAACGGCAATGGCGGCTTTCTCTGCGGACTCCCTGCCGATGTTGGTGGCTCCGGTTTCGGAGACGCCTCCAGGGTGATCGTTGTCGCCAGCAATGACGATCTGCGCCTGCGGGTACTTCCGGCGCATCACCTGCGCTACGGGCCGCAGGTTTCCCGCATCAATGGCAACTACTGCCAGCGCATTAGGGCGCATCATGTGAACTGAAAGGACCGTTGCCAACCCTTCACCAATAATCACCATCTCCGGCGAATGAGCAGGGTTAATGACGTGATAAGAGCCTTTCTTCGCTGAACCGGTCAGCAGGCGTTTTTCTCCTTTTGCCGTAATAGTCTGTGCGGCCGCATCCTCTCCATACTCATTCACCAGCACCAATAGCAGGGTGCCATCGGGCAGGATCGGATACGTAAAACCGGGCAACCCTTTACCTGCCAGGTAGGCAGGCTCACCAGGCAGCGCCTTAATCGCCAGCGCTTCCAGTTTCGAGGTAAAGCGGGCAGCTCGCGCCGTCTGTTCCTGCGCCTGCTGTTGGGCCAGCTCCGCCCGGCGTTCAACCTGTTCCTGCTGACGCTGGACATTATCCTTACCAGGGATTGTATGCAGGGTGTGTACATTCATCCCCAGCGCGTCGGCCACCAGCTGCGCGGCCCGGGTGGCATCACAGCTGTTGACCTTCTTCACCAGCTCCAGTCCGTCACCGGCACCACAGGCGTTACAGAAGTGCGCCCCGCGCCCGTCGTCATCGAAGCGAAAGCGATCCTTGCCGCCACATGCCGGACAGGCTACCTGCGCGCGTGGTGAAGCGGGGACATCAATCCCCATCAGCGAAAGTACGTCCGGCCAGCGATCACGGGCTGCCTCTGATACCTGGCGGATCACATCAATGTTTCGCATCGCCATACCCCACGTTGTCGATATGCGTAGCGATGTAATTCACCAGCATGTTCCATTTGGCAATGCCGTAATCAGAGAGCGTCCAGTCCTCGTTCTGCCATAGTTCGAGTTCGGCCAGAGTTGTCAGCTTCCACGACTCTTTGTGTACCAATTTCATAACCGGCAACAGATAGGCATCAATCAGATCGCCGACATCTGATGGTTTAAGCGGCGTATCCACTGTGCGCCCCTCTGGCGTAGTGATTGTCATCGACTCGGTACCAGATAAAGCCATATTGTGGACCCACACAGCACCGCAAAGCCTTGCGATGCGTTCTGCCAGCTGTGAGCTGATCGCATAATCTGCGTGGCTTGATAGCGCTTCGTTTTGCTCTTTCATTTTCGGTACCTCAGTGCGCCGTTGGAGCTGGTGGAATGCCTTCTTCCATCAGTGTTTCGATAAACCCATCGTGAAGCATTGCCAGCCCTTCACGCCCCATTTGTGACAGTCGCAGCGCCCCGCTGTGGGGATCCACCTCGGCCATGCCCTGATACATCCTCACGGCCAGCGGCAGTCCTGTTTCCACGCCATATTTTTCAATTGCCAGCCCCTCGATGTGGTTCGCCAGTGAGAAACGTTCCGTTGCCGGGTAAACGCTTAAGCCGCCATGCTCTCCGGCATAGATCACCGCCCGGTCAACTCCGCCCTCCTCGTTCATCACATCCACGGTGCCGTTTTCCTGCCGTTGCTCACAGATAAACAGGCAGGACACAATCCAGCGCCAGGTAAGCGCCATTTGTTCATCTGTAGGTCTGAACCAGCCACGGTTATGACCAAGCTGAATCTCTGCTGATACGCGCAGGCCATCGCTCAGCGAGGCATCAAAGCGACCGGTATCAAGCTGGCGTATCGCAGTTGTGTAGCCCACCAGCCGGTTATCAAGCCGGATACCATCCGGCGTTGCCTCTATGCTGGTAAAGCCGGGATTCCCCGACTTTTCAGGAAATGACAGAACGTTGCTCATGCCTTGCCCTCCTGGTGTTCACGCATCACGCAATCAGCCAGCTGGCTCTCTGCCTCTTCCATTTCCTGCGGCACGCCATGCAACAGCGTGAGAACGGAACCGATAAGACGAGGCAAATCGGGATGAGAGTTCTTTGTGGTACTTTCCAGCCACATAGATAAAACGGCCTGCGCCTGCTCTACCTGGCAGGTGGCATCGATCAGTTGAAGCTTGCTCATACGCCGCTCTCCGCATCAGTTTTGGTGACATCGACAATCGTTAAGACGGCGCTCAGCCAGTGATAAATCTCTTCTTTCTGCTCACCTTCAACAGCGGGCAGTAAGTTGCTCATGACGTGGGCCAGACCATTGCGCGCGCGAGCCATACGTTCCGCTGTGCGATCGGCAACAGTGAAACCTTCCGGGTAAGCCTGTGGGCGGCTCAGCATGGCCTCTGCTTCGCATGCCGCTGGGTGTTGGTAGTCAATGTCGTAAATCATTGCGACACCTCCGGCAGGGCGTGACCTTCCAGCAGGCTATGTAAGTCGCGGGCGTACACTTCGAAGAGAGAAATGAGGGCAGACAGGTATTCATCCCGGTTGTCAGCGTTGCCTTTCAGCACTTCATCCATCAGCAATGCCAGTGAAATGAGGTTGGCCGAACGCTCTTTAGGGTCAATGGGCAGATCGTAAATCTTAATCATGGCGCACCCCTTGCACGGAGATGCGGCCAGCAAAGAAACAGACGTGATCACGCACCAGAGAGCGACGAGCATCACGCTCAGTCTCAGCAGCAACATGGTGGAGAACAGGTTTGATTGTCGGACAATCGCGGCGAACAGCAGCGATAATCCAGATAAATTGCGGATTTTGGGTAGGGGTAGTAGCCAACATTTGGCAGCCTCCATTCGATAGCGGGTAACGCTACCACCGGAAACGCCAATTTCACTGGTGGTAGCCCAGGCAGGGTTGGCGTAACCGGCTCGAATGGATACCGGCGCTTCCGAAGAAGCCCCTGCCTGAGCCACCATTGCTCTTGAAAGGCGCTGGATTATACACCAACGCCCAAAAAAAGGGTGAGTCAGACCAACGACATAAAAAAAGACGCTAGGCGCGTCACATGTCGCCATTCGATTTACCGGGACGCCAATCCCGGCACCAGATTTTGCTGGTGCTCTATAACCATAAACCTGGTCAGGGACAAACGGCAAGCCCTTTTTGTGCAGAGGGTGCAAAATTTGATTCATGTCATTAGTCATTTACGTTGCCCTCTACCTCCGGCAATTGCGGCTGGTGCTCGCGCCAGAGCTGGGCTTCTTCACGGCTCAGCTGCTCCTTTTCTTTACGGCATGCCTGCAGGGCGTGGCCGCGCTTACTGGCCTTGCGGATGTGTTGGGTTTTGCGGCGGGTGAAATCGTTCAGGAACGCGAACGGCACACCGTAGGAGCCCGTTTTACGGATGGATGGGATCACCTGGCGGAATACCCAATTAGTGAACCGGTGAGCGAGCGTGCCCGGCGCGGTGGCCTTGCGGCTGCGGGCGATCAGTTTGTAGAAACCGGACTCTGCAACCATGTTCCAGCTGCGCGCACCACCACGTTTACCAGAATGACCCTCGGTTAAAGTGAGGGTCATTACTTCATCGCTATCCAGAGCGGACACCGCTTCGGTGGTGTTACTGATTTCAAGCGCGCGGCATACATCGGAAGCAACAAACCATGGTTCACCTGCCACCTTCACGATCCGCACCTTCGCGCCTTCAAATTTGATGACGGAAATATCGCTTTCGCTGGCTTGGTAAATTACCTTCTGGCTGGCTGCAGGGTGAGCGAGGCCCTGACCGGCTAAGGTCATATTATTTTTCATCATGATTTTCCTTATTCGGTGGCGTTGTCCGGGTACAGTTTCAAAATGCCTTCAACGTCCATCTGGTTGAGGGGCTGGTGGCCTTTAGATACTGCGATGGTATTAACGAGGGCGATCACCTTCTGCACGTCTGAGCGCTTAATGAAGCGGTAACGGTAATGGCTACCGATGCCATCAGGGTTAGGCTCGTCGATACGTTCAAACTGGATATCGAGGCAGCGCTCCAGCTCAGTGAGGTAGTTCCGGCCAGAGGATAGGCGGCAGTAACGCAGGATCTCGTTCTCAGTGATGCCGGTTGTGCCAGAACGCAGGATAAGAACGCGCGCTTTATGCTTCTTGGGCGCTGGCTTTGCGGCGGTCTGGTGAGTATCATGACTATCAGGAATAACTGATCGCGCTTGTGTTTGTTCCAGTTCGATATGACGCTCGGTGGCACGGGCGTTTTTTATTTCCATCAGGCCACCTTCCCGCGGCGTTCTGCCAGCCAGTTATTAATTTCCACAGCGTCAAATGCGGTAATCTTTTCACCCAACTTTACTGGGCGAGGCAATGAGCCGTTACGTACTTTACGGTCAATGGTTGATACGCTAACGCCCAGCAATTCAGCCAGGCGAAAGCGGCGGATGTAACCTGTGTGAGGGATAGTGTCTACGTTCATGCTTCCCGTAACTCCTTTGTGAAGGTTGTTGCGCCGTTACGGGTATTGAACATTTTTAGTCGGCATTAGTGGGGGAGAAAATAAAAACTCCCGGAGGTTACTGGAAAACTACCTCGCCCCCTCCCTTGAAAGCCACTCCCTCCACGTCTTAGGGTCAATATCAGGGAAGTCGATCCCGTTCTTTGCGGCTATATTCTGGAGTTTTGCCAATAGTCTTGGGGTGCTGCCTTTCAACTCTTCATCTGTTACTCCGACAGCCTTCAGCAGTGAGACAATCACGGTGGTTTGCTTTGCTGTCACCCGGGCAAGATTAATATCTATCACTGCGCCATCTGAGTTGTGCTCGGGAAATATCTTCGACTGCATAATTTCACCACTAATTTTGGAAGCATATAAATTCTCGATATCTTCCCTGTCGATCCACAGCTCATCAGCTAAAACTTGGCTTCGATTCTTAAGGTCCACTTGAAGATAACTAAGCTTCGGGTGGGTAGTGAACTTAATTAAGACGGATGGATCTGCTTCGATAGTTAGCTTAGAAATCATATAGCCGAGAGGCTTTAAGATGTACTCGCCAGAAGCTTTAACCTCAAACTCCAAAAGGGAATGATGGGTGCGGGGATAATCTTCAACTTTTTTGGGCTCTGAAAGGATATGAATGTTAATCCCTTCATACCCAAGAGATAGGCTACTGAAAGGTGGCGTACTCAGTAATTCTATAGCCCTTTCCTCAAATGCCTTATCACATAAAATCCTTGCCCTTGCTGGCTCCTCGCTGATCTTCCTTTTAATCCAAATCATGCCATAGGAGCATAACGTGAGCAGATCCTGCATTTCACACCCGATTAAGTCACAAACACGCGGAACAGGTGCTTTAGGTAAGACAGGTATTCCCTTTTCTTGCCAAACATTCTTCTTCATAAACTCGCCGCCTTCACACGATTGGCCTTAAAAGAATTGAGCCAGGCGGTAAGGCTTCCCGCTTTTCGCCCCGTCGGGCTAGGCTCAATCTGTTCGGTTAATTCGCTTTTTTTATCGGTGTGACGTTGTAGTCTTCACCGCTTTCCAGTGCCACCAGCAGATCAGCCCATTGCGCCAATGCCGCCTTGCGTTCATCGAAATACTCATGTCGGTTATAGATGCCCTGTACGCCAGGTATTCTGTGATTCAGGCAGCGCTCTGCTATCACCGGGTCAATACCTATTGCCGCCATCTGAGTGCGCATCGTTCGCCGCAGATCGTGAATGCTGAACGGTTCAACGTCAGCCATCTCTTTCAGTACGGACGGCATTACCATATTCAGGGTGGCCCGGCTAACGTGGGATGTGGTTCTGGCGCGACGGGCCGGAATAAGCCAGCGGCTATCTCCAGCAAACAGGCGGATCTCTTTAATCCACTCAATTACCGGCTGCGCTAACGGGATATCAATATCATCACCGTTCTTTGCGCGCTCTCCAGGCAATTGCCACACACCTTTATCAAGGTCGAATTCGGCCCATTCGGCAGCACACAATTCCATTTTGCGAACGCCCAGCGCGAGGATTATTTTAAACGTAAGCTCATTCTCGCGGCTGATTCCCCGTCCGCGCCGCAGAGCCTTGAAGAACATAATCAACTCTTCCCGGCTAAGCGCCCGCTTACGCCCACTCTCCTTGCCGCCAGCATCCTTTGAACCAAAAGAAATGGCTGGGTTAACCTCAATCATCCCTCTCACTACGGCGTAATCAAACAGGCGCTTGAGCATTCGGAGAACATCATTGGCAACGGTTGGGGATCCGCGCTCCAGGACATCCTGCAGGATGGTGTCTATATGACGAGGGCGCACATCCTCCACCTTCATCTTCCCGATCAGTGCCACGATATTCTTTTGCAGGCTGCTGCGGAAAAGCTCAGGGTGTTTGTAAGTGGTCTCTATTTGACGGGTGTAATACTCTGCGGCTAATTCTGAAACGTGGATGGCGTTCTTCTCTGCTTCTATCTTCGCCAGCGCCTCAGCCTTCCTTTCCTGCTTTTCACCGGCTACGTCATACCCAAGGGATACGCGAGCAGATAACTCCTTTGCAATCTCGCGGGCACGCGCAAGCGGTAAATCTGCATATGAGCCAATCAGCATAGCCCGGGCCTTGCCGGCGAACCGGTAACGAAAGCGCCAGTTAGGGCTTTTATCCGCAGCCCGATATCTGAGGTAAAGGCCATTCCCATCTGCCCTCCCCTCAAACCGCTCGTCGGACTTTATCCATGCCCGGATCTGGATGTCAGTTAATTTTGGCATAACGCGCACCTGAATTTGTCCCAAGGATGTACCCAAAGCCACCCAAGGTTGTAACCATTCAAAGTCATTACAATGCAGGGTACACCTTTGGGTACACATGGATTATGCGTTCTGTTGCGTCGTTATGATAGCCCCTGATAACAAAAAAGCCCGGCATATGCGGGCTTTGAGAATTCGGTGCTTTCTGGTGAATCTTGCTGATTCTTTATTTGCTTTTCTTGATGTGCTTAATCAAACGCTTACGCTTACGCATCTGAGTCGGCGTCAATGTATTACGTTTGTTCGCAAACGGGTTCTCCCCTTCTTTGAACTGAATACGGATCGGCGTCCCCATTACGTCCAAAGACTTGCGGAAATAGTTCATCAGATAGCGCTTGTAGGAATCCGGCAGGTCTTTGACCTGGTTGCCGTGAATCACCACGATTGGCGGGTTATAACCACCGGCATGGGCATATTTCAGCTTCACACGACGACCACGCACCAGAGGCGGCTGATGATCTTCTACTGCCATGGTCATGATGCGCGTCAGCATCGCGGTGCTCACGCGACGTGTAGAGCTATCGTATGCTTCACGGACCGATTCAAACAGGTTACCCACGCCGCTACCGTGCAGAGCTGAGATAAAGTGTACGCGCGCAAAATCAATAAAGCCCAGACGGAAGTCCAGCGTCTCTTTGACCTGCTCTTTTACTTCCTGCGTCAGGCCATCCCACTTGTTCACAACGATAACAAGTGAGCGCCCACTATTGAGGATAAAGCCCAGCAGCGACAGGTCCTGATCGGAAATCCCTTCACGCGCGTCAATCACCAGCATCACCACGTTGGCATCTTCAATTGCCTGCAGCGTTTTGATTACTGAGAATTTTTCTACCGCTTCGGTAATTTTGCCGCGCTTACGCACGCCCGCGGTATCGATGAGCACATATTCGCGTTCATCGCGCTGCATCGGAATATAAATACTGTCACGCGTGGTTCCCGGCATGTCGTAAACCACCACGCGGTCTTCGCCGAGAATACGGTTAGTAAGCGTGGACTTACCTACGTTCGGACGGCCGACGATTGCCAGTTTAATCGGCAAATCCTGCGGGTTGAAATCGTCTTCAGGCTCTTCTTCGCCGTTTTCTTTGGCTTCAAGCTGCGCCCAGTATTCTGCGTCTTCATCCACTTCTTCCTGAGGAGCAACGTCATCCATCCACGGCAGCAGAACATGCTCCAGCAGGCTGAGAACACCACGACCATGGGACGCCGCGATCGGATAAATTTCACCCAGACCCAATGAGTAGAAATCAACAACCGCCTGGTCAGGATCGAGTCCGTCAGTTTTGTTGGCGACCAGGAAAGTCGGTTTCTGGCGCGAACGCAGATGTTTAGCAATAGCTTCATCCGCAGGCATCAGGCCAGCACGCGCATCCACCATGAACAGCACAACGTCTGCTTCTTCGATAGCCAACAGCGACTGTTCCGCCATACGGGTTTCAACACCGTCTTCGGTGCCATCAATACCGCCGGTATCAATACAGATAAACTCACGGCCTTCAATTTCCGCACGACCGTACTTACGGTCACGAGTCAGACCCGGGAAATCCGCAACCAGCGCATCTCGGGTGCGAGTTAGACGGTTAAATAACGTGGATTTGCCAACGTTAGGGCGCCCGACAAGCGCGACCACAGGTACCATGTTTAAAGCCTCATTTAAAAAATCATCAGACAACGGGCACATTTTTTGCCCCGTTGTTAAAAACAGTAAAACGGCCCCTGCACCAGGAGCCGTTTTTCAAAGCGAGCGGCCGGGACGATTAACGCGTAATGGAGTACAGCGTACCGTCTTTCGCCTGGATCAGCAGTTTACCATCAGCAGAGACCGGCTCGGTCAGGAAACCTGAGCTGTCGACTTTCTGCTGGGCAACAAAACGACCATCGTCAACGTTAATCCAGTGCAGGTAGCCTTCGCTATCACCGACGACCAGATTGCCATTATACAATACCGGGGACGTCAGCAGACGGTGCAGCAGATCGCTTTGCGTCCACAGCGTCACGCCGCCATCGGTGGTCAGCGCCAGTACGCGGTCGTTCTGGTCAACCAGGTAGATACGGTTACCATCGACGATGAAATCATTCACCGAGCCCAGTTCGCGTTTCCACATAATCTGACCGCTGCGCAGATCCAGCGCCGTCAGGTTACCATTATAAGCCAGCGCGTAAACAACGCCATTGACGATAACCGGCGTGGTATCAACGTCGCTCAGACGATCGATTTCCGTTGGGCCTGTCGCCTGAGAGATACGCTGCTGCCAAATCATCTGGCCTTGCTGCATCAGCACGGCGCTCACGCGACCGTTATCACCGCCGACAATAGCTGCGCCAAAGGCGGTTGCCGGAGCGGATTCACCACGCAGAGACAGGGAAGGCATGTCAAGGTTAACGGTCCATTTGATGGCGCCATCAGCTTCGTTTAATGCCTGCAACTGGCCGTTGCTGGTGTGGATCAAAACTACGCCATCGCTCACAACAGGACGAGACAGCGCTTCACCGGCGACTTTCGTCTGCCATGCGGTGGTACCGTCGCTGGTATTCAACGCATAAACCTGTGCTTTTTCGCTGCCAATGTAAACATGTCCGCCGGACACGGTTACACCGCCAGAAAGCTGTGCAGATGCACGGGAGAACCAGCCGTCTTTCTCACCCAGATTCACAGACCAGACTTCTTTACCGTCGCCTGCGTTCAATGCTTTCACTACACCAGCGCGATCGGCTGCATAGACAACGTTATCCGCCAGCGCAGGGTGAAGATTGGAATAGAAATCACCAATACCGTTACCTACGGAGGTGCTCCATTCCGTAGACGGAGTAAACTGGTTTTCAACCACCGGTAATGGGGACATCTTAACGACATCTTCTTCGCCACTAAACAGTGAACAGCCGCTCAATAGGGTAACGGAAAGCAGCCCTGGCAGAAGTAATTTACGCAATTGCATCGGGTCCCTCTCAGATGGACAAATTATTGATTTTCATCTGCATCATTTCGCTCAGAGCAGGAGAGGCATCGCTTTTCACACCCGCTTCCCATGCGCTACGCGCACCTTGTTTGTCGCCTTTGCTCAGCAACGCTTCACCGCGCAGATCGGCAACAATGGCCGTCCACCCTTCACCTTTAATGGTGTCGAGTGTTTTCAGCGCGGTATCAGCCTGTTTAAGCTGAACCTGAACACGAGCCAGACGCAGGTTAATCACCGCTTTGAGATTTTCATCGCTGGTCGCAGCCAAGCCCTGTTGCAGCTGACTTGCGGCTTTCTCAAGTTCATTTTGGTCAACAAACTGCTGCGCAAGTTCCAATGAAGCTAGCGCGCCGTAGGTATTTTTATTCTCTGCAGCAAATTTCTCAGCGGCAGGAATGCTGTCCGGTTTACCCGCGCTAACCGCAGTCACCGTATTTTGATATGCCAAAGAAGCAGAGCGTGCGGACTCCGTCTGATGGCTGGTCCAGTAACGCCAACCAACCAGCGCGCCAACCCCTAAAATGATCCCAACAGCCAGCGCCTTGCCGTTTTCAGCAAAGAAGCGTTTTACCGCATCAACCTGGTCGTGTTCGTTCTCGTAAATTTCCACGCTGTCCTTCTCCTTAGCCCAGTAAAGTGCGCAAATGCGCGGCAACGCTATCCTGCGCTACTGCCGTTTGCTCACCAGAGCGCAAATCCTTCACTACAACAGTACCGTCAGCCACTTCGGACTCGCCCAGTACCAGTGCAACGCGGGCGCCCCACTTATCGGCACGGGCAAACTGTTTCTTAAAGTTGCCGCCACCGTGGTTTGTCATCAGTTTCACACCAGGAACTTCATCGCGCAGACGTTCTGCAAGCGTCATTGCCGCCGACTGCGTGTTCGCCCCTGAAGCAACCAGGTATATATCGACAACAGGATCTGCGTTAAATTCCGGATTAACTGCCTGAACTAACAAAACAAGTCGTTCCAGCCCCATAGCAAAGCCCACGGCTGGCGTTGCACGACCGCCAAGTTGCTCTACCAGACCGTCGTAACGACCACCGGCACACACGGTGCCCTGAGAACCAAGGCTGCTGGTGACCCACTCAAATACGGTGCGGTTGTAGTAATCAAGACCACGAACCAGACGCTGATTGACGGTGTAGGCAATGCCTGCGGATTCCAGCAGTTTGCACAAGCCCGCGAAGTGCTCGCGAGAGTCGTCATCAAGATAGTCGCCCAGTGCAGGCGCGTCGTTGAGCAGCGCCTGTACTTCCGGGTTTTTGGAGTCGAGAACGCGCAGCGGATTGGTGTACATACGACGCTTGCAGTCTTCGTCCAGTTTCTCTTTATGCAGTTCCAGGTAGGCGACCAACGCATCACGGTAGTTAGCGCGGGCTTCAAGCGAACCGATTGAGTTCAGCTCAAGACTAACATGCTGAGAAATACCCAGCGCGCGCCACCAGCGAGCGGTCAGCATAATCAGCTCCGCATCGATGTCCGGGCCTTGCAGGCCAAATACTTCGACACCCAGCTGATGGAATTGACGATAGCGTCCTTTCTGCGGACGTTCGTGGCGGAACATCGGCCCGATATACCACAGACGCTGTTCCTGATTGTACAGGAGACCATGTTCGATGCCGGCGCGTACGCAGCCCGCAGTCCCTTCAGGACGCAACGTCAGGCTGTCGCCATTACGGTCCTCAAAGGTATACATCTCTTTTTCAACCACGTCGGTAACTTCACCGATCGCGCGTTTGAATAACGGGGTCTGCTCTACAATCGGCAAGCGGATTTCACTGTAACCGTAGCTACCGAGCACGTTTTTGAGAGTGCCTTCAATGCGCTGCCAGATGGCGGTTTCGCCAGGCAGATAATCGTTCATGCCGCGAATGGCTTGAATGTTTTTTGCCACGTTTATTCTCTTTATGAATATAAAAATGAACCCTCAGCGCTAACCCGAACAATGCGGGCGCCATGCGGGTTCAATCATACACGGGAAGCACGCCGCTTCCCATCACGTTGTTATTTTTCAAGCTGCTGCACGTCGATACGACGCGCTTCGTCCAGAATACTCGCTTTAGCACGGATGCGGGCTTCAAGCTGCGTAATCATATCGTCGTTATCGAGTCTGTCCTTACGCACGCCGTCTTCATACAGGCCGCTTTTCTTGTTACCGCCCGTCACGCCCAGCGTAGAAACCAGCGCTTCACCAGGACCGTTTACCACGCAACCGATGATCGAAACGTCCATTGGCGTAATGATATCTTCCAGGCGTTGCTCCAGCGCGTTAACCGTACCAATAACGTCAAACTCCTGACGCGAACAGGTTGGGCAAGCGATGAAGTTGATCCCGCGCGCGCGAATGCGCAGCGATTTCAGGATATCGAAACCCACTTTGATCTCTTCCACCGGATCGGCTGCCAGAGAAACACGCAGCGTATCGCCGATCCCTTCAGATAACAGCAGGCCAAGGCCGATCGCGGACTTCACCGAACCACTACGCAGGCCACCGGCTTCGGTGATCCCCAGATGCAGCGGTTGATCGATCTGTTTCGCCAGCAGGCGATAGGATTCTACGGCGAGGAAAACGTCAGACGCTTTAACACTGACTTTGAATTGATCGAAGTTCAGACGATCGAGGTGATCCACATGGCGCATAGCGGATTCCAGCAGCGCCTGCGGCGTCGGTTCGCCGTATTTTTCCTGCAGATCTTTTTCCAACGATCCGGCGTTGACGCCGATACGGATAGGAATATTTTTATCACGAGCGCAATCCACCACCATGCGAATACGCTCTTCACTGCCGATATTACCTGGGTTAATACGCAGGCAATCAACACCGTATTCCGCTACCTTCAGCGCGATACGATAGTCGAAGTGAATATCGGCAACCAGCGGGACGTTAACCTGCTGTTTGATAAGCTTGAACGCTTCTGCGGCATCCATTGTCGGTACAGAGACACGAACAATGTCTGCGCCTACGCGTTCCAGCGCTTTAATCTGATTAACCGTCGCTTCCACATCCGTGGTACGCGTGTTAGTCATAGACTGTACGGCGATGGGCGCACCATCGCCGATCGGCACGTTCCCAACGTAAATGCGTGTCGATTTTCTACGTTGAATTGGAGCCTGGTTATGCATTAAAAAATCTCCCGCATTGCCGTCTGTTACTGAGCCGGTGATTGTTCGGCATTAACGGTCAGACGCGCAACCTGGTTAGTTCTGATAAAACGACTCAGATCGACAGGTTTACCCTGGAACTGAATCTGCACTGCCGCCGGGGCGCCAATTTTCAGTTTGTACGGCGCTTGACCGGTCAGGTTTAGATTGCCGTCTTTACGCTGCATCCCGCTGAACAGTTTTTTACCGGTCGCATCGGTTACTTCCAGCCAGCAATCGGCGGTAAAGTTCATCACTAGCGCGTTAGGATCGGCTGCAGGTGTAGTCACACCTGCCTGATCGGTCGGCAGAGGAGCCGCTGTAGCTGGCGCTGTTGGCGCTGCAGTTGCGGTATCGACGTTAGCCTGAGATGGGGCAACAACGGCGTTCTGTTGCGCATCAGCGGCGGGTGCCGGGGTCGCAGCAACGTCTGGCGTTGGCGCTGCGTCCGCTACCGCACCATCGTCAGGAGCCGGAGGGGTATCCTGCCCTGCTGCTGCGCTGGTATCTAACGGTACGTTCTGCGCCCCCTCTTTACCGGCATTCAGCTCAGCAGAGGATTGATCGGCCATAGTGGTGATCTCTTCCTGCTGCGCTTTATGGTTCTGCCACCACCAGGCACCAGTCAGTCCGACAACGACAAACAGTACCAGCCAGGTAAAGGTCATTAACCAGCCGTCACGTTTCTTACGACGTTTGCCGAGCGAGAAGCTCTGCATCGGTGCGACTTTAGCTGGTCGAATCGGAGCCTGTTTTTCCAGCCCTGGCAACAGTTCTTCTTCAGGAATATGCACCAGACGCGCATAAGAACGGATATACCCGCGCAGGAATGTTGAAGCAAGATCGGCTGGCGCCTTATCCTCTTCAATATCGCGTACCGTGGAGACCTTCAGGCAAAGTCGCTCCGCGACTGCCTGCTGGCTGAATCCGAGTTGTTCACGGGCATTGCGCAGACGAACGCCGGTGGATAGTGTTTCATTTTTGTCGTGCGTGGCTTCAGTATTCATTCGCTACAGCTGCGTAAATTTGGGTTCTGATGCCGGCGAGCCACAATGCTCACCCACACCGCGAAACATCTGGTCAGTTAACCTTCGTCAGACAGTATAAAACGGTCAGACTATCAATGACAAAACGGCGTAAACCTGAGGGCTAAACACTTGTTACGCCGTTACATACTGCCTTAAAGTCGACAAAAACGCACCGTTATTATTGACCTGACGACGACAACAAAAAACCTCATATGGCTTACCTTGCACTACGGTACAGGAATTATACCGTAGTGCGCCAACATCAAACGGTCTTAATCTCGATAGCGTCGCCCTGCATACGCTTACGCAGAGTACGCTTGGTACGGTCGATAACGTCGCCCGCCAGCTGACCGCAGGCTGCATCGATGTCATCACCACGTGTTTTACGCACGATGGTAGTGAAACCATAGCTCATCAACACTTTGGAGAAACGATCGATACGGCTGTTAGAACTACGGCCATAAGGCGCGCCCGGGAACGGGTTCCACGGGATCAGGTTGATCTTACACGGCGTATCTTTCAGCAGTTCTGCCAGCTGATGCGCGTGCTCAGTGCCATCATTGATGTGATCTAACATCACATACTCAATGGTTACACGACCCTGGTTAGCGTTGGACTTCTCCAGATAACGACGAACCGCGCCAAGGAATGTTTCGATATTGTACTTTTTGTTGATAGGTACAATTTCGTCACGAATTTCATCGTTCGGCGCATGCAGAGAAATCGCCAGCGCGACGTCAATCATATCACCCAGCTTATCCAGCGCAGGGACAACGCCTGAGGTGGAGAGCGTGACGCGGCGCTTGGACAGCCCAAAACCGAAGTCATCGAGCATGATTTCCATCGCCGGAACCACGTTGGTCAGGTTGAGCAGCGGCTCACCCATCCCCATCATCACCACGTTGGTAATAGGACGCACGCCCGTAGCCTTTACCGCACCGACGATCTTCGCCGCGCGCCAGACCTGACCAATGATCTCCGATACCCGCAGGTTACGGTTAAAGCCCTGTTGCGCCGTAGAGCAGAATTTACACTCTAATGCGCACCCGACCTGTGAAGAAACACACAGGGTCGCACGATCGTCTTCCGGGATATACACCGTTTCAACGCGCTGATCGCCAACTGCGATAGCCCATTTGATCGTACCGTCAGAAGAACGCTGCTCTTCCACCACTTCCGGGGCGCGAATTTCAGCCACTTCTTTCAGCTTGTTACGCAGCACCTTGTTGATGTCAGTCATGTCATCAAAGTTGTCGCTGCAATAGTGGTACATCCACTTCATGACCTGATCGGCACGAAACGGTTTTTCGCCCATCTCTTTGAAGAATTCGCGCATTTGCTGACGGTTCAGATCCAGCAGGTTAATTTTTCCATTTTTATTTGGAACCGCAGGAATGACGACTTCAGAGGTGTTAACTAATTCAGACATAATTTTTTCCGGCCTCGTTGTTACACGTTGTGGCCCGTGGAGGGTTAAAAAGAAACGCCCCGGCAAGCGATCTGCTCTTCCGGGGCGTTGCATTGTACAAAGTCTGGCGCAGGGATGCCACGTTTGCACGAAGCATTAGCGAAAATAATATGTAAAGAAAGAACGTAGGTCTGATAAGACGCATCAGCGTCGCCATCAGGCAAAACAGTGCCGGATGCGCAAATGCTTATCCGGCCTACCCCACGAGCTTATTAGCGAGTGCGCGGGCAAACCTCACCTTCACCAAAGAAATAGGCGATTTCGCGCGCCGCTGACTCAACGGAGTCGGAACCGTGAGTACCGTTCTCGGTGAAGCTGTCAGCATAGTCTGCACGCAGAGTACCGGCCAGCGCATTCGCCGGGTTGGTTGCGCCCAGCAGATCGCGATGACGCTGTACGGCATTTTCGCTTTCCAGAACAGAAACAACGATCGGACCGGAGGTCATGAATTCAACCAGACCGTCAAAGAACGGTTTGCCATCGTGCTCAGCATAGAAGCCACGTGCCTGCTCAACGGTCAGGTGCAGCATTTTAGTGCCGACAATTTTGAACCCTGCTGCTTCAAAGCGCGCAAAGATGCTCCCAATAACGTTTTTTGCCACCGCGTTTGGTTTGATGATGGAAAAAGTACGTTCAATAGCCATGATAACCTCTGTAATGTGTTCTGTTGTTGTCTATATAGATGTACGACCTGGCGCGGATTATAAAGAGCATCCCGGCAATTGACTATTGATGAAGGTAACATTTCTTTAAAATAAGATGAATTTTAGCAACAAACAGTCACCAACTGGTCTACTGCATCGAAAATCTCACCGTCGCTACCTGACCAGCGTCATCCATCACCAGCAGTTGATAATCCCCTTTAGTCGCCAGCCGTAGCGTAAGACGACGTCCTCGTTCTTCCAGCCTTTCACCGTTAAGAAACCACCAGCGTTCACCGCTCCCACCACTGGTTTGCACCGGCAATGAGGCTTGAGCAGAACCGGGTAAACGCTTCACAATCGCGCCATCACGAATGCCTGTCAACTGCAATGGCTGCGAAGCGTCTTGTCCCAGCGGCGGACACGTGGCAGAAACTGGCGGTAATCTCGCCCCACGGCGTTCTGATTCAGGTAGCCATGGCTCCAGCGGCAACGGCCAGACGATTAACGTTTGCTCGTGCGCCTGCGGGCAATCCGCCGCCACACGTTTGCCTTCATCATCCAGCCAGACAGGAAAACGAATGCCATTAACCCCTTCCTGCTCGGGCAATAATAACGTTGGCGGCTGACTGCCATCCAGTAACCAGGTTGCCAGACGGCGACGGCAGTTGCTGTCTCCTGGGGCAAGGGATTGCCCGCCCGGCCAGCACACCACGCCGCGACTCACGGAATCAGGACGTGGATCTTCCGGCTGATTTGTCCCGCGAGAGAGCAAAAGATTGTTGACCTGAGTGAGCAGCGGCACGGCGCTGGCAAATCCAAACTGGCCCACCACCGGCGTTCCGTCTGGTCTGCCAGTCCAGATACCGATCACATAACGGGCGTTAACGCCAATCGCCCAGGCATCGCGATAGCCATAGCTGGTGCCCGTTTTCCACGCCAGCGGAACCACTCTGCTCAGTGCGTTATCCGGCAGCGGTTGCGCTTCGTCGGCCATAATACGGCGAATAATCCACGCCGCGCCCGCCGACATCAACGGACGTTCAAGCAGTGGGTCACCCGGCTGCAGACGCAGTTTTCCCGCTTTTCCCTTACGGGCAAAGGCGCTGTACGCTGCGGCCATATCTTCCAGCCTTGCCCCCGCGCCACCTAAAATCAGCGACAGATTCGGCGCAGCCCCTGCAGGCAGATACAGCGGTAAGCCGACGTTACGTAACGATGCGGCAAAGCGCTTCGGACCATAGGCTTCGAGCACCTGCACGGCGGGTAAATTCAACGACCTTACCAGCGCTTCGCTCATACTCACCGGGCCATGAAAACCGCTGTCAAAATTCCCCGGTCGATAATCTCCGGTTCGCCGCGGGACATCCTGCAACAACGAAGCGGGATGAATGAGTCCGTCATCCAGCGCCAGACCGTAAACAAACGGCTTCAATACCGAGCCAGGCGAACGGATCGCATTCACCATATCCACATGACCAAAGCGGGAGTCGTCATTCATATCTACCGACCCCACCCAACCACGCACGCTCATATCGGTGTGATCGACCACAATCATTGCCAGCGAACTGCGTGCAGGTAAGCGCCCCTTCCAGTTCTGCGCCAGCTCTTCCAGTTGACGTTGCAATCCGGCATCAAGGGTAGTCACGATTTTATCGCTCCGGCTTTTTCCCAGCATCATGCGCGAGAATAACGGCGCTAACTGCGGCATTTGCCGGGGTGACAGCCAGACAGGCTCTTCACGCGACTCCTGTACCTGTTTGGCAGGCCAAATACCCTGGCTCGCCATACGTTCGAGTACTTTATTACGCGCCGCTTCAGCACGGTCCGGCCAGCGATCCGGACGCAGGCGACTCGGTGCCTGTGGCAAAACAGCCAGTAGCGCGGCATCGGAGTAACTCAAATGCGCGGGTGATTTACCAAGATAGGCCCAGCTTGCCGCCCCGACGCCCTGCAGCGTACCGCCAAACGGCGCACGGTTGAGATACAGTGTCAGGATGTCGCGTTTGGAGAGATGCCATTCCAGCTGCAATGCGCGCCAGAGCTGGCGAAACTTGCCGCCGAAGGTTCGCGGATGGGGATCGAGTAATCGTGCGACCTGCATGGTGAGCGTACTGCCGCCCGAAACCACACGCCCAGAGGAGAGGTCCTGCCATGCTGCGCGCAGTACTGAAAACGGATTGACGCCGGGATGCTTCCAGAACCAGCGGTCTTCATAGTTAATTAACGCCTCAAGGTAGCGGGGCGACACCTCATCAATCGTTACCGGATACCGCCAGATACCTTCGGCATCGGCAAAGCGCCAGAGTGGCGTACCATCATGTGCCACCACGACCCGTGCCGGATCGACTTCGTGCAAGGGCAGCGGCCAGATTTTATCTGCCGCCCAAACTGCCGCCACAATCAATAGCGCAACAGCTGCCAGCCAGAGCCAGCAGCTGCGTTTACCCAACCCGCGCATCATTTACGGTCTGACAATCAAAAGTCCCTCTGTCGCACCGGTCGCGCGCCACTGCGGAACATACATTGATTCCACCTGTGGGACGGGAACCTGGTAGGTCCCCGGCGTTACCGCTCGCGCCAGATAGACCAGCGTAACCGGTTGTCCTTCATTGACCGCCACCGCAGCGACAAAGCGATCGTCACGGAACTCAACGTGCTGGATATCTGCCTGCTGCATCTGATTAAGCAGATTCGCCACTTCGCTACCGCTATCCTGCAGGCTGGCGCTGCCGTTGGCCAGATTCTGGTTTTCCAGTTCCAGTCCTGCTGGCAGTAAGTCAACCACCAGCGCATCCGGTACGTTCTGGCTGGCTTTCACCTCCAGCCAGACTAGTACCAGCTCGCCGCTGCGCAGAGAATCCAGCGATTTGCTGTTTCCGTCGAGCCCCAGAATTTGACGCTCAATATGCAGAACGTTGCTGGCAGGCGTCGGTGAGGTTTGCGGATAACCGCTCACATCCAGACGCAGCCACAGCGGTTGATTACCGCTATTGGTGACGCTCAGCGTAGACAGCGCATCGGCATCCAGATTCCGGATTTGCGATTTCTCCCCGGCTAACGGTTGCTCCGAGAGTGACGTTTGCGCCTGCCATGTGCCTGGCAAGTCCTGTAACGTACGCGCGGCAAGGAACAACGCATTATTTTCCTGAGTAGAAAGCCAGCGCTGACCAAAGGCCTGTTCTGACAGGGTATTCAGCAACGTGTTCTGCTCTTCAGGTTTGAGCTTGTTCTCTTCGAGCAAGGCCAGCATCAACGCGTTATCCCGTAACGCACTGCCGTAATCCGCCATCCACTGTTGCGTATCGCGGCGCGGCGTATTCAGCGCCAGCGTCAACGCCTGTTCACTGCGGTTAGCATCGCCCATATTTTTCAGCGCAATTCCCAGTTGTAACAGCGGTAAACCAGAGGCCGCCTGAGCGCGTCGCTCCCAGATTTCACGCAGTGCGCCAAGCGGGGCTTTTTGCTGACGAGCCAGAACCAACGCGGCGTAGGCTTGTACGGCAAACCGGCTTGCTGAAGAGTCGTCGGTATAGCGAATCGACAACACTCCTGGATCCTGCAAATAGCGCAGCAGCCGCTCGTTGCCACGGTTAATGACCTCTACCGGGACGCTGTAGCCCTGTTCATTTGCCCTAACGAGGAAATCCATGACATACGCAGTCAGCCAGTACTCTTCTGATCCGTTTTTATCCCACAGCGCGAAACCACCGTTATCACGCTGCATCTGCACTAAACGAGAAATCCCAATATCGACTGCCGCGCGGCGTTTTTCATCGCTGTCGCCCACAATACCTAACGCCTTCAATTGCGCAGCATTGGTGTATAAGGATGGGAACAACCCGCTCGCCGTTTGCTCCAGGCAGCCGTAAGGGTAAGCCTTCAGTTCGCGGATATAACGCGCCAGATTCAGCGGCGGCTTACCGCTGAACAGCAGTTGTCCCTGCATCGTTGCAGGGGAGAAATTGGTCAGTTCTTCGCCCGGAAGCTGCCAGGTTGCGCCCGGTTGAAGTGCGACACCGTTATTAACGGTTTGCGCCGGGAACGCCGGACGCACGCCAATCTTCCACTGTTTATGCTGAACTGGCAGCGTTTCACCCGGTAAAGTCAGACCGCTAATTTCTGCCTGAATTTCGCCATCGCCAAACCCCTCCCGCGCACGCACCGGAACAAACAACGTAGTCCGTACGCCTGGTGCCAGATTCAATGGAGCAGGATCTTGTCCCATCAGCTCCAGTAAACCGCTGGCCGCGAGCTTAATATTCAGTGTTTGCGGTTTGTCAGTCAGGTTAGTCACGTCCAGCGTCAGTCGCGAGGTATCTCCTCCCGCCAGAAAACGCGGCATATTCAGTTCAGCAATTACCGGCGCGGCAACAATCACCTTGCTTTCACTGCTGCCAAAGTCATCCGCCGTCCAGGCCTGTGCCATTACCCGTAGCTCGCCGTTGAAATCACCAATCGGTAGCGTCACCGTACCTTCGCCCTGCTCGTTGAGCGTGACCGGCAACGCCTGTTGCGCCACGATATTGACGTGATTGACCGGTGGCTTACCGCCGCGCTTTAATTCATCGCCATCACCACCAAAGCGCAGTGCCGCCAGCCGCCCTTGCCCTTCGATCACCTGGCCGTAAATATCATAAATATCCGCGCCATAGCGTTTTTGTCCGAAAAATGCCTGCCACGGATCTGGCGTGGCGTAATCGGTAATGTTCAACACCCCGCTATCAACGGCAGAGACCAGCACGTTAACCTGTTTTGGTACGTCGCCATTTTTGACGCTGGCTTTAATCTTGACGGTCAACGACTGGTTTGGACGTATTTTCGCCGGGTTTTCCAGCGCCAGCGCCAGACGACGGTTTTCATCACCTAACGGCAAATGCAGTAAACCAACCGCCCGTTTTGGCGTGGCCGAACGGGACTTGTCGCCAGGACGAACCACCAGTGCACTGAGATACAAATCGTGGCGATTCCAGGTTTTATCAATCGGGATGGAGATATCGAGACCATCCGCCGGTACGTCTATTTCTTTCCACCACAGCGGGCCTTCGCTGGATTCCACCATCGCATAACCTTTGCCAGCAGCAGGAGCGGCAACGTGCAGCTTCATGGTATCGCCAGGACGATAGCTGGGTTTGTCCAGTTTCAGAGTCACGCGATCGGGACGCACAACCCCACTGCCGTCGCTGTTATCCTGCCAGCTATAACCTGCCCAGAAGCGTACGCTGCTCACCGCATCATTCGGGGCTTTCACTTCCAGACGATAGGCACCCCACTCAACCGGGAAGCTGACTTTACCGGTTTCATCGGCCTTAAGATCCAGAGTCTGCTCACCTTCAACCAGATCCTTTTGATCGAACTGTGATTGCCAGCCCTCGCCTTCAGACCAGTTCCAGTAATAATCCCGGCGCTCGCGGATCAAACGCACCTGCAAACCGGACACCGCTTTTTTCTCGCCCTGCGCATCGGCATAAACAATGTCGAAAGCGGCGTTGCTGTTTTCATCAACGATAGGCTGATTCACAGTGGTATCAGTGCGATAGTCATAGACGGCTTTTGCCGCAAACTGCGGACGAATACCCGGCAGCGTGTCCGCAGGCCAGATGGCTTGTTCAGCCCGACGCGTCACCGGGCGGCCACCTGACTCCAGCAGGCTGGCTTGCAGGATCACCTGTAACGGGGAGTGCGTCTCCTGCCATTGGCTGTTGGTGGTCACTTCGCCGCGACCGTGTTCATCCAGCGTAAGCTGAACTTCATCGAGGCTACGGGACAGGTTTTCTTCGGCAATATTACCAAACTGGAACCCCGGCAATGCCTGCACCGCTTCGCGCAGCGGGCGCAGGAAAAGCTGCCCTTGCAGAGCATTGCCGTTAGCAGGCGCGCCGTACAGGTAGTAGCCCACTACCGAGAACTTCACTTCATCAGCCGGAGCCACCGGAATCTTATTGGCGGAGAGATTGAGCGCCATCCGCTCAGGCATAAAATCTTCGACGTGGAAATCCCACATCCGTGACTGGTTGTCGCCCGTATTAGCACGAATATGCCACATACCGGTTGGCGCGTTGGTGTCCAGCGGCCAGCTAAAACGGTACAGACCGTTCTCCGGCTGGCTAACCACCGAACGTAACACTTGCCCGTCAGGCTTCACGACCTCCAGCTTCACCGGCTGGTCGGGCAACGTTTTGCCGTCGCTGTCACGCAGTAATCCGTTGAGGATCACCGTTTCGCCAGGACGATAGAGGTCACGGGGACCAAACATAAAGAACTGTTTGCTGTATCCCGGTGCACCGGCAATATCAAATTCAGCCAGATCCAACGCCGGGAGTTTCAGATCCAGCAGCGTGGTTTGCCCGTCTTTGCGGGCCAGCAATAAAGCCGCGTCTTTATCAGTCTCCAGTTTGACATGACCCTGCGCGTCGCTGGTAGCCTGCGCCAGCGTCTGTCCTTTTTCGTTGAGTAACGTGACCTCAATACCCTGCTGCGCAGCGCCGTTTTCCAGACTCTGCGTAAAGACATCAAGTTGATTATGGTAACGGTGCGCAGACACACCAATATCGCTGAGCGTGAACAGCGTAGCGGCATTACTGTAGTTGTATTGTCCAGCCTGATTCATCACCGCGATGTAAACTCCTGCTTGCTGCAACGGCTTGATATCGCTCAGCGGCAGCAGCAGCTTCTCACGGGTGTTACGCGCAGGATTGAGGTCAAAGCGTCCGGTATACACCAGTTCCGCCATTTTCAATAGATTGTCAGATTCCCAGTTCGTCAACGAATTGCGGTATTCCCACTGGCTGACAAATGCGCCGAGCGATTCAGGCTTCACACGAAAGAAGTTCACATCCACGCTGTTAACGTTGAGGGCCATTACCGGCAGGCCTTCAATTACTTTTCCCGGCAACAGCGAGCCGCGACTGGCAAACCCAACGCTTGGCTGTACATCGCGGGTGGTAATGTTTTTTTCATAATCAATAGCGAACGTCGCTTTATTCAGCGCCAGCAAATCACGCTCAATGGTCACCACCAGTTCCCGGTTAGGTTCCAGATGGCGTAAGCGCAGCTCTTTCAGATTTGGCGCCAGCTCCCAGGCACCATCCACTTTGCCGCTTTTTTTATCAACAACGTGCACGACGCGGGAAAAATCTTGTTCTGGATCGAGGGGAATGGAGAAGGTCAAAACGAGTGTTGCCGCACCGTCGAGCTGGACCTCTGAGGCATCCAGCAGCGTCAGCGACTTGCCCTGGCTTTGTTGCACCAGCTTTTGTAATTGGGCCTTGTCTTTTACTGGCGCAGTCTGGGGAGCTGGCGAGTCAGGTTTCGCAGCCGTCGGTGATTTTTCGTTATTATTATCGCACCCGACCAGTGCCAGCATCAGCATGCAGGCCGCTACGCGTAAATGTTTCATTTTTCATCCCTGGCCGTAGTGGCCCGTTAGCTACGTAGAACAACTATTATGCGTCAGATTTCCGGCTGTGGAAGTCAGTAACTGAACAACGTTGTCTTAATTTAAGTGATTAATGTGGATTCACCTGACAAATCAGCCTGTTTTACTTGTCGCTTTACGGTAAACATCCGACAATTTGCCAAAACCTGGTAAAAATGGAGATGCCTATGACCACCGCCTTCTTTGTCGCTGCCGACTGGCTTGCCGAACACATTGACGACCCGGAAATACAAATTCTTGATGCCCGGATGGCACCTCCAGGACAGGAAGATCGCGATGTTGGCGAGGAGTATCGTGCGGGCCATATTCCTGGCGCAGTATTTTTTGATATTGAAGCGCTTTCCGATCATACCTCACCGCTACCGCATATGATGCCACGCCCCGAAGCCTTTGCCGTTGCGATGCGCGAGCTGGGCGTTGATCAGGATAAGCATCTGGTTATCTACGATGACGGTAATCTGTTTTCCGCGCCACGCGCATGGTGGATGCTGCGGACATTTGGCGTCGAAAATGTCTCCATTCTGGCAGGCGGTCTGGCAGGCTGGAAGCGCGATGAGTTAATGCTCAAGGAAGGCGATGAGGATTTACCTGAAGGTGAATTTAACGTGGCCTTTACGCCTGACGCAGTTGTGCGCGTTACCGATGTACTGCTGGCCAGTCATGAAAAAACGGCGCAGATCGTCGATGCCCGTCCGGCTGCGCGTTTTAATGGCGAAGTTGACGAGCCGCGTCCTGGTCTGAAACGTGGTCATGTGCCGGGTGCGCTTAATGTACCGTGGACAGAACTGGTTCGTGACGGCGAACTGAAAACCACCGATGAGCTGGATGCTATTTTCTTCAGCCACGGCGTGAGCTTTGACCGCCCTATTATCGCCAGCTGCGGCTCCGGCGTAACGGCTGCCGTCATCGTGCTGGCACTTGCCACGCTGGGCGTTTCTGACGTCGCATTGTATGACGGCGCATGGAGCGAATGGGGAGCGCGCAACGATTTACCGGTAGAACCGCAATTATAAAGCTGGAAAAGCCGGATAGCGCTTCGCTTATCCGGCCTACAATTTAGATAATCCGGTTCTGTTTAAAGTCGCGCAGGAAACCGCCCCAGCGGCGTTCGTAGAACGGTGCGATATGCTCAGTGATAAAGTGGCTCACGCCCTTCTCACCCTTCTTCACCTGGCAGATATCAATAGGTTCATCGCCCGGCAGCGTATCGGTCGCGACGCTGCCAGCAGCGTGGATGATCTCTTCAATATCCCCTTCCGCTTCAATACCAATCAGCAGATTCGGCTGGGCTTCCGCGCTTTCTTTGATTGAGCAGAGAAACGCGCGTTTTACCGGCTTAATGGTTTTAAACAGCGTGGTCAGCGAGTCAATCATCTGCGCCGGAGGTTCAGCGACTTCAGAGAGGATCAGCGATTCACCGCCTTCCAGTACTTCCTGGGTGCTGAGCGGATTCCCCTCTTCCCCCATCAGCAGGCTGATTTCACGCGGCATAAATTCTTTGCCGGTCGGCAGTTTCGCGTTGAGAAAGAGCGTTTCGCCGAGCGTCATTTCAAACAACGTACGCACCGGCATAACGACAAATGCTTGCTCATCTTCCACCGCCTGCTGCAGGGCTTCCAGAGAAGTGAAGAACGGGATCACGGTCGTGCCGTCTTCTTTTTCCCAGTGCTGCAGGTCGAGAGCGCTGTCTTCAACCACCGCCTCGCCTTCTGCGGCAGTACCCGGCACCCAGACTGTGGATTCCAGTAAAGTACGGAAAAATGCCGGACGATGCGCAGGCTCTGTTGCCGCTTGTTCCAGCAATGTTTCTAATTCGTTTTTTGTTTCGGACATAAGTATCACAAATTGGATGAATACATGTAGGCCGGATAAGCGTAGCGCCATCCGGCAATACAGTAATAAATTATGCGGTCAGCAGATTCGCAATCGTGCGCACACCCAGACCGGTTGCGCCCGCAGACCACTGCTCAACCGGCGCTTTGCGATAGGTTGCGGAGCAGTCGATATGCAGCCAGCCCTGCTGGTAGTTTTCCACGAAATGGGACAGGAAGCCCGCCGCGGTGCTTGCGCCAGCCGGGTAAGCCGCGCTGCCGGTGTTATTCAGTTCGGCAAAGTTCGACGGCAACTGGCTACGGTGAAACTCTGCCAGCGGCAGACGCCAGAACGGTTCGTTTTCTTGCGCCGCACTTGCCAGCAGGCGAGCAGCCAGCTGATCATCAAAGCTAAACAGCGCGTGGTAATCGTTGCCCAGCGCGGTTTTCGCCGCGCCGGTCAGCGTGGCAGCATCAATGATCAGTTCCGGTTTCTGCGCGCTGGCATCGATCAGGCCATCGGCCAGCACCAGACGTCCTTCGGCATCGGTATTCATCACTTCAACTTTTTTACCGTTGCGATAGTGAATAATGTCGCCGAGCTTAAAGGCGTTGCCGCTAATCAGGTTATCCGCGCAGCACAGATACAGCTTCACGCGCTTGTTCAGACCACGGGTGATGGCAAATGCCAACGCGCCGGTGACCGTTGCCGCACCGCCCATGTCGGACTTCATTGAGTCCATAAATGCGCTTTGCTTGATGCTGTAACCACCGGAATCAAAAGTAATTCCCTTACCAACCAGGCAGGCATAAACCGGGGCTTCTTTGTCGCCTGTTGGGTTGTAGTCCAGCGCCAGCAGCACTGGAGGACGTTCAGATCCGCGACCCACGGTATGCAGGCCCATGTAGTTCTGCTCGCGCAGATCTTCACCTTTGGTGATGCGGTAAGAGACGTTATCGCACGCGACGGAGCACAGCAGATCAACAGCGCGCTGCGCCAGCTGTTCCGGGCCCAGCTCTTCTGCCGGGGCGTTAATAGTATCGCGCACCCAGTCAATAATCTTCAGACGGCTATCCAGCTCTTTGCGCTGCGCTTCGTCCAGAGCAGCCCACTCAACTTTGCGGGTGCCTTTTGGTCCCTTGTAGCCCTGCCAGAACGCCCAGCTACGTTCGGTATCCCAGCCTTCACCGTCCAGTTGAACGTGTTTAATACCCAGGCCGTCGATTTTACGCGCAGCACGCTGGATAAGGCCGAGGTCATCTTTTCCGTTCAGGTGCAGGGTAATGCCGTCATTATTAATGCTGTATGTCGCCTTTTCACCCCAGCGGGCATCGGCGGGTTGCGTGGAAAGCGTAATTTTCATGGCTTCTGTCATTTTATTTATCCTTATTTTCGCGCATACAGGAAAACGGGCCACCCGTGGGCAGCCCGTTGACTTATTCGGCTTCGTCCAGCCAGACCAGCAAAATGGCCTCAAGGATTTTTTCGTTCGATGCCTGAGGATCATCATCGAACTCTTCCAGGTCACAGATCCACTGGTGCAGATCGGTGAAACGAACGGTCTTGGGATCGAGATCGGGGAAAGCGTCATACAGCGCCTCGCCGATTTCGCGGCTATCGGTCCACTTCAGTCCCATACTACCCTCTGTTAATGCTCACGCGCATGATTGATTGTGTAACGTGGGATTTCGACCACTAAATCGTCCTCGGTTACCCGCGCCTGACAGCTTAAACGGCTCTCCGGCTCCAGTCCCCAGGCTTTATCCAGCATGTCGTCTTCTTCTTCTGTGCTTTCCGGCAAAGAATCAAAACCTTCACGCACGATGCAGTGGCAGGTAGTGCAGGCACAGGATTTTTCACAGGCGTGTTCAATCTCGATCCCGTTACGCAGGGCAACGTCGAGAATGGTTTCGCCGGTCTCAGCTTCCAGAACTGCGCCATCGGGACAGAGATCCTGATGAGGCAAAATAACAATCTTTGGCATATTAAACCTCGTCCACGGAATGGCCTTTCAGCGCGCTACGGACGGATTTGTCCATGCGGCGAGCGGCGAATTCCTGGGTTTGTTTGTCTACGTTTTTAATGGCTTGTTCTATCGCGTCAACATCGTCACCCTGTGCAACCTCGCTCAAGTGCGCGGCGGCGGTGTCGATAGCCTGACGTTCTGCGGCGCTTAACAGCGCGGCATCAGCGTTCAGCGCACCGGATAAACTCTCCAGTACGCGTGCCGCTTCGACTTTCTGTTCTGCCAGCATACGGGCTTTAACGTCCTGCTCGGCAAAACTCATCGAATCCTGAATCATGGAGGCGATTTCACTGTCGGTCAGACCGTAGGACGGTTTAACCTGGATTGAGGACTCAACGCCTGTGGATTTCTCCATGGCGGTGACGCTCAGCAGCCCATCGGCATCCACCTGGAAGGTCACGCGGATATGTGCGCCGCCTGCTGGCAATGCCGGGATGCCGCGCAGCGCAAAACGCGCCAGTGAACGACAGTCCTGCACCAGCTCACGCTCGCCCTGCATCACGTGAATGGACATCGCGGTTTGGCCATCTTTAAAGGTGGTAAAGTCCTGCGCGCGCGCCACTGGGATAGTGGTGTTACGTGGGATCACTTTCTCCACCAGACCGCCCATGGTTTCCAGTCCCAGAGACAGCGGGATAACGTCCAGCAGCAGCATTTCGCTGTCCGGTTTATTTCCGACCAGAATATCCGCCTGGATTGCCGCACCGATAGCGACCACTTTGTCCGGGTCAATAGAAGTCAGCGGCGTGCGGCCAAAAAATTCACCGACGCGCTCACGTACCAGAGGCACGCGAGTTGAACCGCCAACCATCACCACTTCCAGCACATCTTGCGGCTCCACGCCCGCATCTTTCAGCGCGCGACGGCAGGCCAGCAGCGTACGCTTGACCAGTGCGGAAATGAGTTCATTAAAGGTTTCACGGGTGATTTCACCCTGCCATCCTGCCACGTTAACCGTTACAGAACCAGCGTCGCTAAGTGCGATTTTCGCTGCAATCGCGGCATCCAGCAGTTCACGCTGTACGCGGTTATCGCTGCGATCGGCCACGCCCGCCTGCTCGCGAATATAATCGGCCAGCAGATGGTCAAAATCGTCGCCGCCGAGCGCGGAATCACCGCCGGTCGCCAGCACTTCAAACACGCCGCGGCTCAGGCGCAGAATAGAAATATCAAAAGTACCGCCGCCAAGATCGTAGACTGCGATCACGCCTTCCTGACCGGAGTCCAGACCATACGCGATCGCCGCTGCGGTCGGTTCGTTCAGCAGACGCAATACGTGCAGGCCCGCCAGACGCGCGGCGTCTTTGGTCCCCTGACGCTGTGCGTCGTCAAAGTAAGCCGGAACGGTGATTACCACGCCGTCCAGTTCGCCGGACAGCGATTCGGTAGCCCGCGCGGCCAGCGCTTTCAGAATATCAGCAGAGACGCGCACCGGATTAAGCAAACCGGCAGCGGTTTCAATCATCGGCAGACCGTTTTCGCTCGCCTGGAACGTATATGGCAGATGCGGGTAACGCGCCTGGATATCCGCCAGAGAGCGGCCCATCATGCGTTTTACCGAGCTAACGGTGTTTGCCGTATCCAACGCTGCATTGGCGCGGGCATCGTAACCGACAGAGTAGCCCTGCTGCTGATAGTGAACCACTGACGGCAACAGGTGGCGACCTTCATGGTCTGCCAGCGTTTCGGCCTGGCCGCTGCGTACGGTAGCAACCAGGGAGTTGGTGGTGCCTAAATCGATACCTACCGCCAGACGACGCTGGTGCGGCGCGGCGCTCAGACCAGGCTCACTAATTTGTAATAAGGCCATTTTCGCTTCCGGAAATTAAAAATCGAGCAGTTTTTCTTCGAGTTGTTCTGCACTGCTTCGCAGTTTATCGAGAAAACGCAGCTTACGCACGGTATCTGCCGCTGCGTCCCACGTCTCGCTATCCAGCTGTTCCACCATCAGTTGATGGCGAACGTTATACATTTCGCTGACGCGTTTCATAAACGCATCTAAACGTTGACTGTCTTTTGCCTGTTCAATCTCGTCCAGCTCTTCACGCAGCTCAAGTTGCTCCATCAGGAACGCGGTATCGCGCACCGTGTGCTGCTCGCTGCGGATATCAAAACCGTGTAAAGACAATAAGTATTCGGCGCGCATCAAAGGATGACGCAGCGTTTGCCAGGCCTGGTTGATAGTGGCGGACTGCGAAACCGCAGCAAGTTGTTCCGCCTGGGAACCGCTGGCGAATTTATCAGGATGATACTGACGTTGTAGATCCTGAAAACGTAGGCTCAGCGCCTGAGTATCGAGCTGATAACGGGCCGGTAAGCCAAAGAGGGTGAAGTAGTCCATAACATTCTCAGGGCATCGATTCTCTGTTGTTCGATGAGGCAAAACCAGAGAGTCAGGTAAAACAAACCCCACGCGCAGGCGACCACGGTGGGGTTATCAGTAAGCGCGTTACACGTGGAAGCTTTCGCCGCATCCACATTCGTCTTTCACGTTCGGGTTAGTGAACTTAAACCCTTCGTTCAGACCTTCTTTGACGAAGTCTAACTGCGTACCGTCGAGGAATTGCAGGCTCTTACCGTCGATCACGACTTTTACGCCTTTGTCTTCAAACACGGTATCTTCAGCCGCCGGCTCGTCAACAAATTCCAGTACATAGGCCATACCTGAGCAGCCGGAGGTTCTCACGCCCAGACGCAGACCAAACCCTTTACCGCGGTTTGCCAGGAAGGTATTTACACGCGCTGCTGCACTGTCGCTTAAGGTAATCGACATAATAAAACCTCAACTCTTAATTATTTTGCTTCACGTTTGCTTTTGTAATCCGCAATCGCGGCTTTAATCGCGTCTTCAGCCAGAATAGAGCAGTGAATTTTCACCGGTGGCAGTTCAAGCTCGTCGGCGATATCGGTGTTTTTAATCGCCTGTGCTTCGTCCAGAGATTTCCCTTTTACCCATTCGGTAACCAGAGAGCTGGAAGCAATAGCGGAACCGCAGCCGTAAGTCTTGAAACGCGCGTCTTCAATGATACCCTCATTGTTGACTTTGATCTGCAACTTCATCACGTCGCCACAGGCCGGTGCACCCACCATGCCGCTGCCCACGTTCTCGTCGCTGTTGTCAAAAGAGCCCACGTTACGTGGATTCTCGTAATGATCGATTACTTTTTCGCTGTAAGCCATGCTGAATTCTCCTTATCGGTACCGATTAGTGATGTGACCATTCAATGCTGTTCAGATCCACGCCCTGTTTGAACATTTCCCACAGCGGAGAAAGGTCGCGCAGGCGGCCGATGGAGTTGCGAACCAGATTGATGGCGTAGTCAATCTCTTCTTCGGTAGTGAAACGACCTAAAGAGAAACGAATTGAGCTGTGTGCCAGCTCGTCGGTCATCCCCAGCGCGCGCAGCACGTAGGATGGCTCCAGGCTTGCAGAAGTACATGCAGAACCGGAGGATACAGCCAGGTCTTTCAGCGCCATAATCAGCGACTCGCCTTCAACAAAGTTGAAGCTGACGTTGAGAATGTTCGGTGCGCCCTGCTCGAGGTCACCGTTGAGGTACACCTCTTCCATATCTTTCACGCCGTTCCACAGACGGTTACGCAGACTGCGCAGGCGCGCCATCTCGGTTTCCATCTCTTCTTTAGCGATACGGTATGCTTCACCCATGCCGACGATCTGGTGCACAGGCAGCGTACCGGAACGCATACCGCGCTCGTGACCGCCGCCGTGCATCTGCGCTTCAATACGAATACGCGGTTTACGACGAACGTACAGCGCGCCGATACCTTTCGGACCATAGATTTTGTGGCCGGAGAAGGACATCAGGTCAACTTTCAGTTGGCTCAGATCGATAGGCAGTTTGCCCACGCTCTGGGTCGCATCAACGTGATAGATGATGCCGCGAGCACGGCACATTTCGCCGATAGTCGCGATATCCTGCACCACGCCGATTTCGTTGTTCACGTGCATGATGGACACGAGAATGGTGTCGTCACGCATTGCCGCTTCAAGTTCTTTCAGGTCGATAATGCCGTTACGCTGTGGGGCGAGGTAGGTGACTTCGAACCCTTCGCGCTCCAGCTGACGACAGGTATCCAGCACGGCTTTGTGTTCGGTTTTGCTGGTGATGATGTGCTTGCCTTTTTTCTGATAAAAGTTGGCTGCACCTTTAATCGCCAGGTTATCGGATTCAGTCGCACCGGAAGTAAATACGATTTCACGCGGGTCAGCGCCCACGAGGTCGGCAATCTGGTTACGGGCGATATCTACCGCCTCTTCAGCCTGCCAGCCGAAACGGTGTGAACGAGACGCTGGGTTACCAAAGTTTCCGTCCAGGGTCAGACACTGCATCATTTTCTCGGCAACACGCGGGTCCACCGGCGTGGTTGCGGAGTAGTCGAGATAGATCGGTAATTTCATTGCTCTATAAACTCCGTACATCGCTTCAATGCAAGGAATCAGGCAACCGGCTGGATGTACGACCGAGTTAACGGGGTGTGTAGCACCCCGGCCTGATTCTAAAATACTTTTATTATGCGCGTAACTTAACGTCGATCGCGTCTTGAGCACGATTAGTGCGTGGAGCGTCATGGGTATGCTGGCGACCAGACACATCCAGGACTTCCTGATTATTTACCAGTTCGCCCAACGTAATGTTGTTGAGGAAACCGGTCAGACGATCGCTCAGATCGCGCCACAGCGCGTGGGTCAGGCATTTATCGCCGCCCTGACAACCGCCTTTGCCCTGGCAACGGGTCGCATCTACAGACTCGTCAACAGCGCTAATCACTTCACCTACTGCGATGCTGCCGGCATCTTTACCCAGCAGATACCCGCCGCCTGGTCCACGTACGCTGGAAACCAGACCGTTTTTACGCAAACGGGAAAACAGCTGCTCCAGATATGACAGGGAAATTCCCTGACGTTCAGAAATATCAGCCAACGGTACCGGGCCCGTTTCGGAGTTGAGCGCAACGTCCAACATTGCGGTCACGGCGTAACGCCCTTTTGATGTCAGTCTCATGTCTTACTTAGCCTCAAACTCGCCCCTGCCCGGGGTTTTTTATTGTAAAATGGGGGTATTGCATAGCAGGGGCAAGTCTGACATTCCCGACTAAATCAGTCAACTATTTACTTGACTAATTTAGTCAGGTATTTAACCTTCAGTGCCATTTTCACTTGCCGGATGCGCTCCGTTTATCCGGCCTGCAAATCGTGCGGCCTGTAGGCCGGATAAACGAAGCGCATCCGGCATTAGTACAGTTACTTGCTTTTATTCTGCTGCTCGATTGAAGCTAAAATCCCGCGCAGGATGTTCAACTCCTGGCTCTCTGGACGCGCACGGGTAAACAGACGGCGCAGCTTATTCATCACCTGCCCCGGGTGCCCTTCACGGATAAACCCGGTCGACAGCAGCGTTTGCTCCAGATGACCGTAAAAACGCTCTAAATCATCGACCAGCGGATACTCTGCTTCTTCGTAATCTACGGTCTTGTCGCTTTCCTGCGTCGCCAGCCAGGCCATGCGCACTTCATAAGAGATGACCTGCACTGCCATCGCCAGGTTGAGCGAACTGTATTCCGGGTTCGCGGCAATGGCGACGTGATAATGGCACTTCTGTAGCTCTTCGTTGGTCAGACCAACACGTTCACGACCAAAGACCAGCGCCACCGGCGAGTTCGTCGCTTCAGAGACACTTTTTAAACCGCATTCACGCGGATCCAGCATCGGCCACGGCAGCGTGCGGGAACGCGCACTGGTGCCTACCACCAGGCTACAGCCCGCCAGCGCTTCATCGAGCGTATCGACGATCTGCGCGCTGCCGATCACATCACTGGCACCCGCTGCCAGGGCGATGGCCTGGGAGTCCGGTTTAACCAGTGGATTTACCAGCCACAGATTGGTTAAACCCATGGTTTTCATTGCGCGGGCTACAGAGCCCATGTTGCCAGTGTGAGAGGTTTCCACCAGCACGATTCGAATATTTTGCAGCATTGTATTTCTTCGGCTAAAGATTATTCGGGCATATTATCATAAAACGAAGACATATTCCGAACTCGCTGCTATACTCTGCGCCGTTTTCCCGTTCTTTAACATCCAGTGAGAGAGACCGATGCATCCGATGCTGACCATCGCCGTGCGCGCAGCGCGCAAGGCGGGTAATGTAATTGCCAAACACTACGAAACCCCAGACTCTGTAGAAACCAGCCAGAAAGGCAGCAATGATTTCGTGACTAACGTCGATAAAGCCGCCGAAGCGATTATTATCGAAACGATTCGCAAATCTTACCCACAGCACACCATCATCACCGAAGAAAGCGGTGAACATGTTGGTGAAGATTTGGATGTTCAATGGGTTATCGATCCACTGGATGGCACCACCAACTTCGTAAAACGTCTGCCGCACTTCGCGGTATCCATCGCAGTACGCATCAAAGGCCGTACTGAAGTCGCCGTTGTTTACGATCCAATGCGTAACGAACTGTTCACCGCAACCCGTGGCCAGGGCGCACAGCTGAACGGCTACCGCCTGCGTGGCAGCACCGCCCGCGATCTGGATGGCACCATCATCGCCACCGGTTTCCCGTTCAAAGCCAAACAGCACGCCGCTTCTTACATGAAAATTCTGGGCAACATGTTTACCGAATGTGCGGACTTCCGCCGCACCGGTTCTGCTGCGCTGGATCTGGCCTACGTTGCCGCAGCCCGCGTTGACGGTTATTTCGAAATTGGCCTGCGCCCGTGGGATTTCGCCGCAGGTGAGCTGATTGCCCGTGAAGCTGGCGCACTGGTTTGCGACTTTACCGGTGGTCATAACTACATGGCGACCGGCAACATCGTTGCAGGTAACCCGCGCGTAGTGAAAGCCATGCTGGCTAACATGCGTGACGAACTGAGCGATGCGCTGAAGCGCTAATCGTTGATGCCGGATGGCGGCTAGCGCCTTATCCGGCCTACCAGGGAAGTTCCCCGTAGGCCTGATAAGCGAAGCGCCATCAGGCATTCATCCTACAACAGTGCTAAAACGGTCTTATCCCTCGCCCTACCGGCACCGCACTCATCCACATCACTACCGCAGCAGCGATCAGCACCGCACCACCGGCTAACGCCAGCGTCGTCCAGCCAATCTGTCGCCACAATACCGGCGCTTTATGCCCGCTAAGTTTCACCGCCAGCGAGCGGAAACTGTGTACCAGCAGAGCCAGTGACGTAATCGTCAAAGAGGTTCCTGCCGCCATCGCCAGCGCCGACGCCATACCCCAGCTAAACACGCCAACCACTTTGCTGAACAGTAAAACCATGATGGCCCCGAGCATGGGCGCATCCCCATAGACAGCACGATCATCAACCGGGCACGCCAGTCATCACCACTTTGCAGCTGTTCAGGATCGGGCAAATGCTGATGCCCGCAGCCGCAACCCTCGTGATGCACATGATGCGGCGTGAAGGCAGTGAATTTTGGGCGGCGCAGCAGCTGGCGCAATTTCTTCAGCGCACGGACGCACAATAAAACGCCCAACACGCCAACCAGCGCATAACTTCCTTTCTCCAGCCAGAAACTACTCATATGTAGCTGTCGTGCAGGCAACTGCAAGATGGTAAGCACCACAACCACCAGTCCGATGGCGACCAGCCCCTGTAATAAAGATGAGGCTAGCGTCAGGCCAATACTCGACTTCAGCTTCGAAGGGTGCGTTGCCAGCCAGGTGGTAATAACGACTTTTCCATGTCCCGGCCCCAGCGCGTGCAGAACGCCGTAGAGAAAACTAAACAGCAGCAGCGATCCCCCGGCCTGGGCCGGCCTGGCGGCAACTGCTTTCAGCAACCCGCTCATCTGTTGGTTAACGTCGCGCTGCCAGACGACACTTTTCATCATCACCTGCGGCCAGGCCTGCCATAGCCACAGTATGCCGCCTGCCGCCAGCAGCAAAAAGACAGCCAGCGGCCATAGCATGAGCCAGCGACGTCTGGCTGCGCGTTGTTGATACACTACTGACATTGCAGCGTTACCGTCTGTGCAAACTGTTTACCCAACTCCATATCCTCCGGCGGTGCGTCTTCTTTATCCAGCGACTGCGCAAAGCTCAACGTTTGTTCATTCGGCGTCGGCGTATGTACTGAAATCCGGCATTTTTGGCTTATGGACTGCCCCAGCCTGGCGTCGCTATCTTTGTCATAGCTCATATCAACGTAGTAGGTCGGGTCGAAGGTTGAAATGGTATATTTTTGACCACTCAGCGGCTGAGCTTCGGCCAGCGGCAAAACGAACGTCAGCACTGCCTGGTGTTCCTCCCGCGCCATGCCATATTCCGTCGGCCTGTTTTTAAACTTTACCTTTTTCCCGTCGTGCCACACTTCGGTGAAATAGTGCTGCCCGAGAACGTTGGCCATCACTTCCGCCGCCAGTTTCTTCCAGATCTCATCACCAGGTTTGGCATTCCCCGCATCGTAAAGCAGATCCGCCGAGGTAATTTCATCCATCGTCCAGCGCATTTTCAGCGCGACGAACTGGTCATTCTCGCTCACTATCTCAGTTTTCAGATGGATAAAGCTGTGGGGATGCGCGCCTGCGCCAAAGGACAGGACAGCGAGAAACAACGTGATAATGATACGTTTAACGCCTTGCATGAGTTCTCCACGATGAAAATCTACACCGCCACAAATAATGATGCCTGGTTTGGCGAAAGTGTGCTGAGGATACCATTGAACGAAAAAATATTGAGCACCCTTTTCCGGTATCGATTCAGTTCTCAATTTCGATAATTTCTTCTTCGGGAAATTCCCCTCAAACACCTTTTCGGCGTCAAAACTTAAGCCAAATGATAACGATATGTTAATTAATAGTTTCATTTTAATATTTAATTAACACTTAATTTGAACAACTGAATGTAAAACCATGCAAATTTAACTAATTATTAACCATTTTATTTCCATAAATTCACAACAATGGGCATAGATCACATTCGCAAAACTTATGATTCATTCCCTCTTCCATTCATTGTTAACTTCACGCCGTGACATGTCCTGCCCCCTACGAAAGGTACAACTATGAAATTCAAACTCGCATTACTCAGTGCAACCCTGGTTTCTGCATGCATGTTGTCCGGCACGTCCTTTGCGGCGGAAAAATATGAAATTGCTGTGGTTGCCAAAGTCACCGGGATCCCATGGTTTAACCGGATGGAAACCGGCGTAAATGAAGCAGCAAAAAAACTGGATGTGAATGCTTACCAGACCGGACCTTCAACGCCGGATCCGGCGCAGCAGGTGAAAGTGATTGAGGATCTGATCGCCAAAAACGTTAATGCGATCATCGTGGTGCCGAATGATGCCAAGGTCCTTGAGCCGGTACTGAAAAAAGCGCGCGATAAAGGCATCGTGGTGCTGACGCACGAATCCCCGGATGAGCAAATTGGCCAGTGGGATATCGAAACCATCGATAGTGAAAAATACGCACAGGCTAACGTCGATGAGTTAGCGAAAAATATGGGCGGCAAAGGCGGATATGCCATCTATGTTGGTTCGCTGACGGTCCCACTGCATAACGCGTGGGCGGATTATGCGATTAAGTACCAGAAAGAAAAATATCCGGAAATGTTCGAAGTCACTTCACGTCTGCCGGTCGCGGAAAGTATCGATAAATCCTACGCCACAACGCTGGATCTGATGAAAACCTACCCGCAGATGAAGGGCATTATCGGCTTCGGCTCGCTGGGTCCAATCGGTGCGGGTCAGGCTGTGCAGAAAAAACGCGCCAAAGATAAGATCGCCGTCGTCGGAATCGCTATGCCAGCGCAGGCAGCACCTTACCTGATGCGCGGTGATATCAAAAAAGCGCTGCTGTGGGATCCAAAAGACGCGGGCTACGCGCTGGTCACCGTTGCCGATCAGCTGTTGCAGGGCAAAGAAGTGAACGCCGATCTGAGTATCGATGGTTTAGGGAAAGCCGATATCGACACGGAGAAGAAAGTGATCCGCTTTAACAAGATCCTCGAAGTCACTAAAGACAACGCACAATCACTTGGTTTCTAAGGCTTTAGCCAACACCAGGGAACCTTAACGCCGACCGTCTGGTCGGCGCTATCAACCAAACTAACACTCAGCGTCCCCCCGGACGCGCGCAGGGGTATTGTCCATGGCAGACACCACCGCATTTATCACTCTTGAGAATATCAGCAAACAATTCCCGGGCGTGCTGGCGCTGGATAACGTGAATCTGACGCTGAGAAAAGGCGAAGTTCACTGTCTGGCGGGTCAAAACGGCTGTGGTAAAAGTACCATTATTAAAGTGATCTCCGGGGTTTATCATCCGGAAAAAGGCGCGCAGATTTTACTCGACGGAAAATTGTTCCATCATCTGACGCCGCAGCTCTCTTCCCATTATGGCATTCAGGTTATTTATCAGGACCTGTCGTTGTTCCCCAACTTTAGCGTCGCAGAAAATATCGCGGTCAACCGCTATCTGCCGGGTGGCGATATCTGGGTGCGTCGCGGCGCCATGAAGCAGCAGGCGCTGGCAGCCATGAAACGTATTGGGGTGAATATCGATCCCGATAAAAAAGTTGAAAAACTCTCAATTGCTGATCGACAGCTGGTCGCCATTTGCCGGGCGATTGCCGCCGATGCGCGTCTGGTGATTATGGACGAGCCCACCGCCTCGCTAACCCGCCAGGAGGTTAATGGCCTACTGCGAGTAGTTAATGAACTGAAAGCGGCCGGAATTTGCGTCGTGTTTGTCAGCCATCGTCTGGATGAGGTGATGGAAGTGGCTGACCGCATCAGCGTAATGCGCGACGGCAAACTGGTGGGTACATACCCTGCCAGCGAACTCGACAGCCACGAGCTGGCCTTCCTGATGACCGGACAACGCTTCCACTACAGCCCGTTGCCGGAAAGGCCCGCGATTGAGCAAGAGCCGCTGCTTGAGCTGCGCAATCTCAGCCGCAGAGGCAAATACCAAAACATTAATCTGTCGCTGCACGGCGGCGAGATCGTCTCCATTGTTGGTCTGCTGGGTGCCGGGCGCACTGAGCTTTGTCTGAGCCTGTTTGGTATGACGCACCCGGAAAGCGGCGAGATTCGCATTAACGGTCAGCCGGTTACTCTGCGCAATAACCATGATGCCATCCAACACGGGATCGGCTATGTCTCAGAAGATCGCCTGACGCAGGGGCTGATCATGGAGCAGTCGATCTACGACAACACCATCGTCACGGTGTTTGATCAACTGCACACCGGTAGCGGTCTGCTCGATCATCGTAAAGCGCAAAAGTTGGTCGCCGATTTAATCCGCGAACTGAATATCAAAGTGTCCGATCCGCACCTGCCGGTCAAAACCCTTTCCGGCGGTAATGCCCAGCGTATCGCCATTGCCAAATGGGTGGCGACCAATCCCCGCATCCTGATCCTCGACTCGCCTACCGTCGGCGTGGATATCGCCAACAAAGAGGGCATTTACCAGATAGCCCGCGATTTGGCTGAACAGGGTATGGCGGTGCTGATGATTTGCGATGAAATCCCGGAAGCGTATTACAACAGCCACCGTGTGCTGGTAATGCGTCGCGGCAAGCTGGTGGCGGAATTTAATCCTCATCAATGCCGTGAAGAGGAGATTGCTGAAGTGGTCGAGGTAATCAATGAATAAGATGCATCTCTCCCGTTTAATCGGGCAACATGAGTTCTGGCTGGGCCTGCTGGTTGTAGCCCTTGCCGTTGGGCTGAGCGTCAGCACCGACGAGTTCTTGTCTTTGGGGAACCTGACGGATGTGGCCACCAGCTACGCGATTCTCGGCATCCTGGCCTGTGGGCTGTTTGTGGTGCTGATTTCCGGTGGGATCGACATCTCATTTCCGGCGATGACCGCGATAGCCCAGTATGCAATGGCCAGTTGGGTTATCGGTCACGGCGGCAACTTCGCGCTGGCGTTAATCATCGCTATTGCGGTAGGCCTGCTGCTTGGGCTGATCAACGGTTTTCTGGTCTATTGGCTACGCGTTCCGGCAATCATCATTACCATCGCCACGCTGAACGTCTACTACGGTCTGCTGGTTTACGCCACCAAAGGCACCTGGCTGTACGGCTTCCCGGACTGGTTTATGAACGGCATTAACTGGTTCTCATTCACCGCGGCGGATGGCTACGACTACGGTTTGACCCTCCCCCTGCTGTGCCTGGCGGCGGTGATCATTTTTACCGCCGTGCTGATGAACTATACCCGTCTTGGCCGTCAGGTTTACGCCATGGGCGGCAACCGCGACGCGGCCTCGCGCCTGGGGCTGAATCTGCTGAAGCTGCATTTTTACGTCTATGGCTACATGGGCATTCTGGCAGGCGTTGCCGCCGTGGTTCAGGCGCAAATCACCCAGTCAGTTGCGCCCAATTCGCTGCTCGGCTTTGAGCTGACGGTGCTGGCGGCGGTAGTACTCGGCGGAACCAGCATGAGCGGCGGGCGCGGTACGTTGACCGGAACCCTGCTCGGCGTGGTTCTGCTGGCCTTCTTACAAAATGGCCTGACGCTGCTTAGCGTCTCCTCTTACTGGCACACCGTGTTCAGCGGCGCCATTATCCTGGTCAGCATTAGCGCCACGGCCTGGAACGAAAAACGCAAACTGGCAAGGGAGCTTTGAGATGAAAACAATCGCCAGATTTTTACCCGGTGATGCCATCATTCGTCTGCAATGCGTGATTATTGTGGTCGTCGCCCTGGTCTTCTCGGCCCTGCTTGGCAGCCGTTTTTTCAGCGTCGCTAACTTCCAGTCGATTGGCTCACAGCTACCAATCCTCGGCATGCTGGCCCTCGGGATGGGCATGACCATGCTGACCGGCGGCATTAACCTGTCGATTATTGCCGGGGCGAACGCCTGCTCGCTGGTGATGGCGGCGATTATCGTCACCCATCCGGATAACCCGCTGTTTCTGGTGCTGGCGCTGCTGGCAGGCGCTGCCGTGGCGGTGGCTATCGGCACGCTCAACGGTGCGCTGATTGCCTGGGTCGGGGTTTCGCCTATTCTCGCCACGCTCGGCACGATGACGCTTATCTCCGGGCTGAATATTCTGCTTTCCAACGGGACGGTGATTTCCGGTTTTCCGACCGCCATTCAGTACCTTGGTAACGCCACGATTGCCGGTATTCCGGTGGCGCTACTGCTCTTTTTCCTGGTGGCAATCCTGCTGTGGGTACTGCTGGAACACACCACTCTTGGGCGCAGCCTGTATCTCGTTGGTTCCAATGAACAGGCTACCCGCTACAGCGGCGTGAATACCGTACGGGTACAAATTTCGGTGTACGTGATTTCTGCCCTGCTCGGCTGGGTCGCCGCCATTTTGATGATGGCGAAATTCAACTCAGCTAAAGCCGGATACGGTGAATCCTACCTGCTGGTCACCATCCTTGCCTCCGTCCTCGGCGGTATCAACCCGGATGGCGGCTTCGGGCGCATTATCGGCCTGGTGCTGGCACTGATTGTGCTGCAAATGCTGGAAAGCGGCCTTAACTTGCTGGGGGTCAGCAGCTATCTGACGATGGCGCTGTGGGGCGCGGTGCTGATCCTCTTTATCGCATTACAGAATCGTAAAGCCTGATTTCAGGAGAAAAAATTATGGCAAGTTACTTTATTGGTGTGGATGTCGGAACCGGAAGCGCCCGTGCTGGCGTGTTTGATCTCAACGGCAGAATGGTCGGTCAGGCCAGTCGGGCCATCGAGATTTACCGCCCGCAGGCCGATTTTGTTGAGCAGTCTTCCGATAACATCTGGCAGGCGGTGTGTAACGCGGTTCGCGATGCGATTAACCAGTCGGATATCAACCCTATCCAGGTGAAAGGTCTGGGCTTTGACGCGACCTGTTCACTGGTGGTGCTGGACAAAGAAGGTAAACCGCTGACCATTAGCCCGTCCGGGCGCAGCGAACAGAACATCATTGTGTGGATGGATCACCGCGCCATTACTCAGGCCGAGCGCATCAACGCCCTGCATCATCGGGTGCTGGACTACGTTGGCGGCATTATCTCCCCGGAAATGCAGACGCCAAAACTGCTATGGCTGAAGCAACATATGCCCAACACCTGGGCCAATGCGGGATACTACTTTGACCTGCCCGATTTCCTGACCTGGCGCGCAACGGGCGATGACACGCGCTCATTGTGTTCGACGGTGTGTAAATGGACCTATATGGGCCATGAAGACAAATGGGATGCCAGCTATTTCCGCCAGATTGGGCTGGAAGATTTGCTGGAGCATGATGCCGCCAAAATTGGTCGCTACGTGAAAACCATGGGCGAACCGCTCGGTCACGGGCTATCTGCGCGCGCCGCCAGCGAAATGGGGCTGATTCCGGGGACCGCTGTCAGCGTCTCGATCATTGATGCCCACGCCGGTACCCTCGGCACGCTCGGGGCAAGCGGTGTTTCCGGCGAGGTGGCGGATTTTGACCGTCGAATCGCGCTGATTGGCGGCACTTCCACTGGACACATGGCGATTTCCAAAGAGCCGCGTTTTATCGGTGGCGTCTGGGGTCCTTACTACTCAGCCGTGCTGCCAGAATACTGGCTCAACGAAGGTGGACAGTCGGCAACCGGGGCGTTAATCGACCACGTTATTCAGTCGCATCCTTGCTACGAAACCCTGCTGGCGCAAGCTAAATCTCAGGGGCAGACCATTTACGAAGTGCTGAATGCGCTGTTGCGTAAAATGGCCGGTGAGCCGGAAGATATCGCATTTTTAACCCGCGATATGCACATCCTGCCCTATTTCCACGGCAACCGCTCGCCGCGCGCTAACCCAACGCTTACGGGCGCAATCACCGGACTGAAACTGTCACGTACGCCGGAAGATATGGCGCTACAGTACCTTGCGACCATCCAGGCCATTGCGCTGGGAACCCGCCATATCATTGAAACGATGAATCAAAGCGGCTACACCATCGATACGATAATGGCCAGCGGCGGCGGGACGAAAAACCCAATCTTCGTTCAGGAACATGCCAACGCCACCGGCTGCGCGATGCTGCTGCCTGAAGAGAGCGAAGCCATGCTGCTGGGTGGCGCCATGATGGGAACTATCGCCGCAGGCGTTTTCGAAACCTTCCCGGAAGCGATGTCGGCGATGAGCCGGATTGGTAAAACGGTTACCCCGCAAACAAATCGCATTAAGCAGTACTACGATCGCAAATATCGGGTATTCCACGAGATGTATCAGGATCATATGAAATACCGCCAGTTGATGCAGGAGGACGCATGAGCGACTCCTGGTCTCAGGCCACCGGCGTATTTCAGCTCTATAGCGATGCCCTGGCGGGTCTGGGGCAGCATCTGACTGAACCGCTCTGGCAGTCGCTGATGGCGGAGATGCGCGGCTGTCAGGGGAAAATCGTCGTCACCGGCGTAGGTACCTCCGGCATCGCAGCGCGTAAAGTGGCGCATATGCTTGCGTGCGTGGAACGCCCAGCGATCTACCTCAACGCGACGGACGCGGCGCATGGCGATCTCGGTTTTTTACGCGCCAACGACCTGGTGATTATGCTGTCGCGTGGGGGGAATTCGGACGAACTCACCCGGCTGCTGCCCGGGCTGAATGCGCGAAATGTGCCGATTCTGAGCGTGACTGAAAACGCCGACTCAGCCATTGCTAAAGCGTCGAGGCTGGTGATTTCCACCGGCGTCCAGCGTGAGGCCGACCCGCTGAACATGTTGGCCACCACCTCAATTTTACTGGTGCTGGCTATCTTTGACGCCGCCTGCGCCTGCCTGATGAGCGAAAGCGGTTACTCAAAGGAGACGCTGTTGTCTGTGCATCCAGGTGGTGATGTGGGATTAACGCTGAGCCGCGGTAAGTAACGCCAGACAGCTGTTTCGGAGGTAATGAATCTGTTGCCTCCGGTATATTGCTACGTTCACCTTATGTTTTTCACTTCTCTGAAACGATACTGCCTGTGAACGTGTTAAGGGTACTATCGCCGTACCCTTAACAATCCCGGCTCCCCGCGGGAAAATTGTTGCTACGCAATACCCTCCGCTTATTCCTCCCGGCCTTACGGAAACACGTCGGCAATTTTCAGCCGGACCAGCCCACACCTGACCATCTGCGTTTTTTGTTTAAACAGCAAAACGGGTTTCACTGGAAGTCAGAGCGTTGAAGCGATGACCCCGGTCCGGCTGAAAATCGATGAGTCGTTGACGGCTGACCGGGTCTGCCCGCATGGATGCGGGCAGAGTGGACGGCCTGCAGGGACGCAGGCTCGTCCCCGACCCGACAGGCAGACGGCATAAGACGAATGAATCGCATCGCGACGATTTTCCCGCCGGGAGCCTGGGATGCAAGGGAGGCGGCGGTGAGCCTCCCTTGCACGTTCACGGGTATCTCTGATTCAGAGAAGTGATAACGCTGGGGTGAACGGAACCCCATAGCGGAATAAAATATTCTCCATCATGTTTAACATGACATACAGTACATCTCTGGCATATCTAAACAAAAGATAAAACAGTGAAAAAGCGGATTAACGCGCTGCGTTCCACTACCGCTATCTGTTCCGCACGTTAAAAATTCTGTGACGCTCTCCAGCATTCCTGGTGGAAAGCATTCCATTCTCAAAATCTATGAGCAAACTTTAGCTATTCTTATCAAACATACTCACGGGAGAATCTACAGATGATGTCAACGCTTGCCCCACCATCTGTACTTTCCGCTCCCCAGCGCCGTTGCCAGGTGCTGCTGACGCTTTTCCTGCCGGGGCAAATCGCTACTACACAAACCTTCAGCAGCCTCAACGGTGTCGATGATGCCACGGTTCAGGAAGATATTATTGGCGCAGGACTCGAAATCCAGCGCTATCACCGGCTCGCGATAGCCACCGCGCAGAATGGTGGCTATACGATCGAAGGAACCCCGCTAAATCAGCGTCTGTGTCTGTTGCAGTGGCTGCGCCGTGGCCTGCGGATTTGCCCTGCCTTTATCGCCCAGCAGTTTACCCCGGCGTTAAAAGCAGAACTTAAACAAAGGGGGATCGCACGTACGCTGTATGACGACACCAATCTCCATGCGCTCATTAATCTGTGCTCCCGGCGCTTGCAGAAACCGTTTGAGTGTCGTGACATCCAGTTCCTGCGCCTGTATTTACAGTACTGCCTGCTACAGCACCACGCGGGGATCACCCCGGAGTTTAACCCACTCCAGCAACGCTGGGCGCAATCCTGCGCGGAATATCCGCTCGCCGAGGAAATTGGCCGTCACTGGCAGCGCCACGTCATGCAACGTGCACCGCTGGGCGAATCGCTGTTTATGGCGTTGCTGTTCTCAATGCTTCGTATCCCCGACCCGATTCGCGATAATCACCAGCAGGATCGCCGCCTGCGCCTTGCTATTGCGCGGCTGGTGCTGCGTTTTCGCGAGTATGGCAATGTACGCTTCAGCGATGAACAAGGGCTGAATGACCAGTTGTATATCCACCTGGCTCAGGCACTGAACCGCAGCGTGTTTGCCATCGGCATTGATAACACGCTGCCGGAGGAGTTCAGCCGCCTTTATCCCCGGCTGGTTCGTACTACCCGCGAGGCGATTCACGGCTTCGAGGCCGAATACGATGTGCAATTTTCCGAAGAAGAGATCGGGCTGGTGGCCGTTATTTTCGGCGCCTGGCTGATGCAGGAGAAGGATTTACACGAAAAGCAGATTATCCTGCTGACCGGTAGTAACGAACAACTTGAAGTACATATAGAGCAACAGCTGCGCGAACTGACGCTGCTGCCGCTCAACGTAAAACATATGCCGATGCAGGACTTTCAAAAAGAGGGTGCCCCGCGCGGCGTAACGCTGATTATTACGCCGTACACCACGCCGTTACCGCTATTTTCACCCCCGTTGATTCATGCGGATCTGGCGCTTACGCCGCATCAGCAGCAGCAGATCCGCAAAATCCTCGAATCATAACGTTGCAGGCTGCGCGACCACCTTCGGGCGCAGAACGATTGCCGGGAGCGCCACCAGCGCCATCACCCAGAACACGCCGCTGCCCAGATTCTGGTACAGATAGCCCGCGAATACGGTCATGATGGCGATACTGCCGCCCATCGCTATCGCGGAATACACCGCCTGCAAACGAATAACTTCGCTCCCCTGGCGTGCCGCGATATAACGCATTGCCGCCAGGTGGCAGACGGTAAAGGTTCCGCAATGGAGGATTTGCACCACGATCAGCCACGGCAGCTCGGTGCTCCAGCCCATCAATCCCCAACGCACCACCCCGCAAACGGCGGAAAGCAGCAGCAGATCGCGGGCGCTGAAACGACGGAACAGCTTGTGGCTAAGTGCGAAAATAATCACCTCCGCCACCACACCTAGTGACCATAAATAGCCCACCGCCGAAGCGGAATATCCAGCAGACTGCCAATAGATGGCGCTGAAACCATAATACGCAGCATGCGCCCCCTGTAGCAGACTCACGCAAGCAAGAAAACGCCAGCTCTGGGTTATCAGCGCGCGCCAGGCGGGCCATCCCGCACTCTCCTGCTGACGGTTTTCACCCGCTGGCTGCACGCTCGGGCGAATCATCATGCCCAGCAGCATCGAGGCGACGCCAAGCGATAGCAGGACCAGGATCACCCGATAGTCAAACAGGCTCACCAGTTTGCCGGTTAGCGCGGAGCCGATCACAAAAGCCACGGATCCCCACAGTCGCACCCGACCGTAATCCATGGTGATTTGTTTCTGCCAGGTGTTGGCCAGCGCGTCGGTCAGCGGTACCAGCGGTGAGAAAAACAGGTTGAAGCCGACCATCACCACCATCAGCCACACCACGTTGGTTCCCGCCCAGAAGGCCAGCGCAAACACCAGCGTCAACAGGGCCAGAATACGTAACGCTGAGATCAGCCGAGAGGGATCGCTCACACGCGGCGCAATCAGCAAACTACCGAGAAAACGGGCAATCAGCCCCGCGCCCAGCAGTAAACCGATGGTTTCAGGCGTCAGCCCTAGCCCTTCGAGCCAGACGCTCCAGAAAGGCAGAAAGATACCGTAGCTAAAGAAGTAGGTGAAATAACCGAGCGCCAGCCAGCGCGTGGAATGCAAAGCCATGAATCCCTCCCGTTTGGAGGCGATAGTCTGGCGACAAACGCAGGCTGGCGCAAGAGAGCATTAACAGGCAGATAACATGATTTTTGCCCTATTCGACGCTAATTTGCATCGCAAAATGGCAGCGTTCTCCCTGCGCTAAAACCTGCAATCCCGGCTGCCCCTGCATGTTGTGGGCATTCACCGGATGCGTTTGCGGCTCCAGACACAGGAACTCCTCACCCGACATTCTGAACAGCATCAACCACGGAGTTTGCGCTAAAATCGTGACTTTCATCACATCACGCTGAATAACGGCCCGCCCGCTCCAGCCAGAATATCCGACATTCAGCCAGCTATCCTCACCGTATTGCGCATGCATGAAATCAGCCGCTGAAGGGATATCACGTTGCCATTCCAGCGGCAGATGCTGCTCCCCCTCCGGCCAGTAGCCGCTGGCGGTGAACTGCGCAGTACTGCGCTTATCAAAGGCGAAAAACGGATGGAACCCGCAGCCGTAAATCATTGGCTGCTCACCGCAATGAGTGAGCGTCAACGAGGCGTGCAGGCTCGAGGTTTCCAGTTGATAGCAAAGCTGCGCCGTATAGTCATAGCCACAGGGATGCCAACTGCGCAACTGCAGCAAACAACCGCTTTGGGTGACAGTGATAACCTGCCAGCGTTGCAGCCAGCCGTCACCGTGCAGGAAAAAGGTGTCATCTGCGCCATGTTGAGGTAAAACCACCTCTTCACCGCGCAGCATAAAACGATTTCCCGCCACCCGATTCGCGACCGGCAGCATCGGGAACAGGCCGCAATCACCGGGTTGCTGACCATGACCTTCGCGTAAAATGGCCTGTTGATGTTGTAACGAAATCAGACTTAATAGCGAGCCGCCCTGCGAGTCTACGCACATCCGCAGATGTGCGTTTTGTAGCGTCAGCAGACCATCCATTATCGGGCGCTTCGTTGCTGGGCTGATGCGCCAGCTTTTGTATGTTGCGCCGCAAGCTGTTCTTCCAGCGCTTCCAGCGTCACGCCTTTGGTTTCCGGCACATTACGCAGAACATATATGAAGCCCATCGCGCAAATCACACCGTACAGCAGGAAGCTTCCCGACGCACCCAGACTCGCATTCAGCAGTGGGAAGGTATAGGTCAGCAGGAAGCAGGCAATCCACAGCGCCAGCGTCCCCAGCGACATCGCCAACCCACGAACGCGATTAGGGAAAATTTCAGACAGCAGCACCCAGGTCACCGGAGCCAGCGTCAGGGCATAAATAGCGATCGCCGCCAGCACCAGAACCAAAACCGGCCAGCCCATAATGCCCAACCCGTACGCCCCGGCAATCAGTACATAAATAACCGTTAATCCTGACGCACCGAACAACATCAGTTTACGACGACCAATTTTGTCCACTAACGGCAGAGCGGCAAGGGTAAAGACCAGATTGATGATCCCTGTCGCCACGATCGATTTTAACGTACCGTTGATGTCGAATCCGGCAGAAGCGAAGATCTCCTGCGCATAGTTGAAAATAACGTTGATCCCACACCACTGCTGAAACACTGCCAGCACCATACCAATAATCACGATCGGTTTGATCTGTGGTTGTAACAGCGTTGACCACGCGACCTTGTGATTATCTTTTTGCAGCGTATGTTCAATCTCTTTCAGCGTTTGCCCGGCATATTCCGCCGAACCAATGCGCTGCAGCATGGCGCGCGCACGATCGGCTTTTCCCGCTTTCACCAGCCAGCGCGGCGATTCAGGAACAAAGAACATCAGCACCAGGAAAATTACCGCGGGCACTAATTCTGCGCCAAACATCCAGCGCCAGCCCGTCTGACCGTTCCAACTTTCAACAATTGCCTGCTGCGTAGCGCCTGTGGCAACAGGTTCGGCAATCATCAGGTTGATAAGCTGCGCCGCCAGCACGCCAATGACGATGGTGAGCTGGTTGACGGCCACAAAGCGACCACGCTTTTCAGCGGGGCTAACCTCGGCGATATACAGTGGGCTTAGCGCAGACGCCAGACCAATCCCCACGCCGCCAACGATGCGATAAACAATAAACATATCGAAGTTACTGGCGACGGCGGTTCCCCAGGCGGAAGCGCTAAAGAGGATCGCTGAGAGAATCAGCGGCATTTTTCGGCCAAATTTATCGGCGCACCAGCCGGAAATCAGCGCGCCAAAGATACAACCAACCAGCGCGGAACTCATCGCCCAGCCGGATTGTGCCGGATCGGTAATCGAGAAATATGCTTCATAGAAGGGTTTTGCCCCGCCGATCACCACCCAGTCATAGCCAAACAGTAAACCTCCGCAGGCCGCAACCAGGCAGATAGTCCAGACGTAACCAATCTTTAAATGTGTCTGCGCGTTATTCATTATGATTCCTCTTTCAGGGAAACGCAGGGTACAGTAGGTTTCGGGTGAGGTTACCCCCACCCGTTTCGGGTGTTACTGGAAAAGCCTTACGTTAATGGCGTGACGCAGCAGTAATGCCTTGTCATGTGCCGGATTGAGTTGCAGGAGTTCATCAAGTTCACGCTGACAGGCGGCGCTATTTCCCAGCCCCAGATGCCCAAGCGCATTGATAAACAGGCAGTGTTGCTGGTGTTTTGCTTGTGCTGAGGTATCCAGCACCACCAGGTCGGGTAGCGATACGGCAAAGAAATCGACATCCGGCACGTTGTCGTGATGCGACTCGCTCCATTGCAGGAAGCTATTGAACAGAGCGTCCGCCTCTGCGTCATCGCCAAGTTTTCTCTGCGCCATACCCTGCCAGAAGAGATAGTCCACTGGCTGGTCGTTGTAATAACGTCCGGCATCCAGTGAGCTGCCGCCGCGCGTCGCACGGGAGAAGTAGCGCTGAGATTCTTCGAAATGGCCTTGCAGCTGAGCGCAATGCCCCAACAAATACCAGATGTCGTTATCCGTTTGCCCTGGCAAGCGTCCTTCCCCGAGGTTTTGTGGGTAGTGCAACGCCTGTTGCAGCTGCGCGATGGCGGTTTGCAGGTCGCCGGAATGAACGGCAGCCAGGGCACGATGCATCTGATTCAGCAGATATTGCCCGGTGGCTTTACCTTCACCACCTTCCCACGGATGGAACACGCGTTCACGTAACACCGCGGCGGCATCGTCGTAGCGCCCCACCCCATTCCACAAGCTGAGCAGTTCCACCGTCAGATCGTCTCGATGGAAGACAATCTCTTTACTGGCTTCCAGTCGCTGCAGACGCTGCTCAGCGGGTTGTGCCATTAACTTCTTGAGATAGTCGAGTTCAAACAGGAAGCGAGCATTCTGTGGTTCCAGCGCCACGGCCTGCGACAAATACTGCATCGCCTGCTGTGCATCGTGCAGTTTGTTCCAGGCATAGATTCCCAGTAAACGGTGTACCGGTGCGAAATCCGCTTCCTGCGCAAGCGTGAACTGCCAGCAGGAAACCGCCTCGGCATAACGCCGTTTGCTGTACCAGAAGCAGCCGAGGAAATAGCGGGCAAAAGCACTTTGCTCAAGAGTTTGCAGCATCTGCACTTCATCCAGCGTATTGGGGAAGCGCACGCGGTTTTGCAGACACTCACGAGCACGTTCAATGAACGGTTGTGGATTATCGCTCAGCGAAGCGCGCCACAGCATCGGCAGCGTTTCCTGGCTGTCGAGCAGTTCCAGCACGCTACGGGCAGCATCCTTTTGCCCCAAAGAAGTCAGCCAGCCTGCCAGTTCACACGCGTTGGTCCCGCGACGCCCGGTAATTGAGATCAGCGCTTTCGCCGTCGCCTCGTCCTGGCAGATAGCCCAGCGCGCATAGTGCAGGGTATAGCTCAGCGGATAATCAACCAGCTGTTGGCGAATGTAGTCCAGCGCTTGCGCATTGCGATCAAGCTTTGCCAGCGCCAGCGCTTTCAGTCCCATCGCCAGGTTATTACTGCCGTTAAAGCGCAGGCTCTGCTCGACCTTTTCCAAGGCGCCGGCGTAGTCCTGACGCTTCATCGCCAAACGCGCTAACGACCAGAAAGCCGCATCCCGGCAGTTGCCGCTCCAGCTGGCCTTATAATAATTATCCCACGCGCTGTCATCATCGCCCTGACGTTCCTGTGCGGCGGCCAGCAGCATACTTGCCTCACCATCACGCGGATTTTTATTGAGCTTATGCGCCCGCTCCAGCGCCTTGCCAGCACATTGTGCCGCCAGCGCCCAGTCGGCGCGGTTTAGCGCCAGCGTCCCCAGGGCCACATTATTGCGGTAGTCCAGCGGATCAACGTCCAGCGCGCGGCGATAATAATCTTCGGCATAGCGGCTGGCGTGGTTGTACTGCTCCAGATGCTGACCAATAAAATAGAGTTCATCGGTATTAGAAAGCGCTTCTGGCAGCGCTGGCGCAATGGCCGCCGAAGGCAGCGGTAATTCTTTCGCGATGTGCTCTTCGTACTGCAAAAGCGTAGTGCCATCGACGCTTGTGACGGTCATCGTCACCCGGGCATGGCCATTGTCAGACACATCGGCCAGCCAGCTCTGTCCAGGCTCAAGGGTGAGGGTATTTTCATAGAACGGCTGCCCGTGCGCAGCAAGCGTAACCTGAACATCGCGTAGCGGCGCAATCGCATAAACGCCCACAGAAAGCTGGCTACGCTCACGCACCAGACGAAGCGCCAACTGCGTGCTGGCGTTTTGCACCATTCCTAGTTCGCTGTAGGGCAAGAAGTTTTGCACGAAGACTTTCTCTTCGTACGGCGCAAGCCAGGTGAAATCCGGCTGATTATCGGTAAAGACCCCGGTCATCAGTTCAATATACGGACCGTTGTCATCGGTGAGATTACGATCCCAGGCAACACCAAAGTCGCCGTATCCCCATGTCCACTGTTTTTTCCCCGGCGAAACATGGTGATCGGCCACATGCAGCAACCCACCACGCTCGCCGTGATGCCACGCGCCAACAAAATCATAATCTGATTTTTCAGCCATATAGGAGGTCGGTACGGGTACGTTCTTGTAGCGTGAGATATCCACACCGGCCGAATAGTCCACTTTGTAGTATGTGCCGGTGGCGATGGGAAACGCTGAGACATCGCGCTTACCGTGGTCAAATACCGCCGTCACATCCGGAGGGAACACGCTCTGATGATCGTCGCCGCCCTTCACCGCCGGATTCGCCCACCATAAGAAGTGGCGCGGGGTAGCGTTACCGTTAAACACCTTCCCGGTTATCTCGATCAACGCGCGATCCGGATACAGCGTGAATCCGGTCATTACCTGTAAACCGCGCATAGGCTCAACCTCACCCATCCACACGGTGTATTCACCCTGCTCACCCTGCTGCTGAGTAAAATCCACCGGCATAAAGGTGGTCGGGCGATGATGTTGCGGCCAGTTAAACTCGATGCCGCCGGAGATCCACGGTCCAAGCAGACCGACCAGCGCGGGTTTCACCACTTCGTTGTAGTAGACGAAGTCGCGCTGCTGCACTTTGTCATACGCTCGATGAATACGCCCGCCTAACTCCGGCAGCAGCATGATGCGAATGAAGTCGTTCTCCATCCACACCGCCTGATAGTCGCACATTTCACGTTTGCCTGTCAGCGTATCAATCACGCCGTAAGGGTAAACCGCTCCAGAAGATCCCTGATACACCCGTTTTTCCAGAAACATTGGGTTGGCATCTTCTTCACCCGCCGCCCACGTTGGGAGGGTGATCGTTTCCTGCCAGACTTTAACTGAACCGTACATGCCGCTCTCCACTCAATAAATAAAAGTAAAAATTCAACTTGATGCTATTCTGCGGCAGTTAGGTGGCGTTAAAATGCGCAATGCTCACGCAATATAGTTAAGGGAGTTAAGTGAATGCAGCGTTCGGGGTTCAACAATGTCAGGGTCCGTCAGGCGAATAAACAGATCTTTTTGTCTCACCTGTGGCGGGAAAAACAGCTCAGCAAGTCACAGCTGGCGCAGCTCACCAGCCTGTCGATCCCGGCGGTCAGCAATATCCTCGAAGAACTGATGGATGAAGGGAGAATCAGCCATTCGCGAGAAACCTTAAGCCAGCGCGGTTTGAGCAGCGGCAGCTATCATTTGCCAGAAAAAGGCGCCTGGACGCTGTGCATCAACGTCACCCCCACCAGCATCACCAGTCAACTGGCTGACGCGCGACTGGTGGCCGTAGGCGACTGGCAGCATGAAGTCATCAACCCCGAATCGCCAAAAGCACTGCTGTCAGCCCTGGCAGCACACTGGCGGGAGTATCGTCGGGAATTTCCCGAGGTGACGATTAATCTGGCGCTTGGCGTTCATGGTCAAGTTGATCCGATAACCGGTGCATCAAAAACCATGCCCCAGGCCCCGTGGAAAACGCCGGTGGAAATAAAATATCTGCTGGAGGAGAAGCTCGGCGTGCAGGTCCGGCTGGACAATGACTGCGTGATGCTGGCGCTGGCGGAAAAATGGCAAAACCCGGCGGCAAACGGTGATTTCTGCGTGATTAACGTTGATTACGGTATTGGCTCATCGTTTGTGATTAACGATAACATCTGGCGCGGTAGCCTGTATGGCAGCGGTCAGATTGGGCATACCATCATTCATCCCGATGGTGTCGCCTGTGACTGTGGTCGCTATGGCTGTCTGGAAACCGTAGCGTCATTAAGCGCATTGAAAAAGCAGGCCCGGGTGTGGATGAAATCGCAGCCGACATCCCTTTACGATCCGGAAACGCTCACCACTGACCAGCTAATTGCGGCCTGGCAGCACGGAGATGTCCGCATTCAGGCCTGGGCCGAAAATGCCGCCAGCGCCATCGGGCTGAGTCTTTATAACTTTCTGAATATACTGAATATTAACCAAATATGGTTGTATGGGCGTAGCTGCGCATTTGGCGACAGCTGGCTCAATACGCTGGTGCAGCAAACTGGGTTTAACCCATTCGATCACGGCGATAACCCGCGAGCCAGAGCCACGCAGATAAGCTTCGGTAAGCTTAATCGCACCCAGCAACTTATGGGCATTGGCTATCTGTATGTCGAGTCACAGCTTAGCGAGTTATAGCCATTACTCCGTCAGGCTCACCGCTAAACGTTCATGTACCGTGGCGATAAAATCGGTCAACGCCGGTTTGATTGGCCCTTTTTTCCACGCCATCAACAGCGCAATGGTCGGTACATCGCCAACAATAGGGCGGAAAACCACCTGTCCGGTATTAAAATTATTCATATAACCGGGTATCAAAGTCACCCCCAGCCCCATGCCGACCAGGTTCATGGTCACCAGAATGTTGGTTGCCACCTGCACAATGTTGGGCTGGCTTTTTTGCTGCTGAAACCAGTTTTTGACAATCATCGCTAACGCACCGGAGTAGGCCGGATCGGTGCTGACAAAATTCACGCCGTGTAGTTGTTCCGCGGAGATTGCTTGCTCATTAGCTAACGGATGATTCACCGGTAAAACCACTACTAACGGCTCATGAATCAGCTCCAGATAATCGAGATCCGGGCTGTACACCGGGTGGCGCATTAAGCCCACATCCAGCTCTCCACTCAGGATCTTCTCTTCCTGTTCGGTGGTGATCAGACTCACCAGCTCAATGTGCGTATCTGGCTGTTTTAAACGAAACAAAGGCAGCACCTTCGGCAGCAGATTTACCTCTGCGGAAGGGACAAAACCGATGGCGAAATGATTATTTTCCTGCACCGTTTTACGGGCACGAACTTTGGCGTTTTCCGCCTGTTCGAGGATCGCCAGCGCATCTTGTAAAAAGCACTCTCCCGCCGCCGTCAGCGCAACTTTTCGTTTATCCCGCACCAGCAACGGAACGCCCACGCACGTTTCCAGATCGCGGATCTGGCTGCTTAACGACGGCTGAGAGGTATGCAGCTTTTCTGCCGCTCGGGTGAAATTCAGCGCCTGCGCCACCGCTACGAAATAGCGTAAGTGCCTCAGTTCCATGCCCTTCTCCTTGTTATCGAAAAAATGTCTCAACTGGTAGAAATTTACTATTTCACAGATTGATAACTAACCAGCAACATCCTTAGGGTACAAAAAAAGAAGGTCAATACATCTTAGCTTTCAGGATTAAAAAATATGACCACACCCTCAAATTTAGACATCTACCAACTGATCGACACACAAAACGGTCGCGTAACCCCACGAATTTATACCGACCCTGAAATTTACCAACTGGAGCTGGAGCGCATCTTCGGACGCTGCTGGTTATTTCTCGCCCACGAAAGCCAAATCCCCAAACCCGGTGATTTTTTTAACACCTACATGGGCGAGGATGCAGTTGTGGTGGTTCGCCAGAAAGACGGCAGCATCAAAGCGTTTCTCAACCAGTGTCGCCACCGCGCTATGCGCGTCAGCTACGCCGACTGCGGCAATACCCGCGCCTTCACCTGCCCGTATCACGGCTGGTCGTACGGCATTAACGGCGATCTGATCGACGTGCCACTGGAACCGCGCGCCTACCCGCAAGGGCTGTGCAAATCGCACTGGGGGCTGAACGAAGTTCCTGGCGTAGAGAGCTACAAGGGACTGATTTTCGGCAACTGGGATACCTCCGCGCCTGCGCTGCGCGATTATCTCGGCGACATCGCCTGGTATCTCGACGGTGTGCTGGATCGTCGTGAAGGCGGCACCGAAATCGTCGGTGGCGTACAAAAGTGGACCATTGATTGTAACTGGAAATTCCCCGCCGAACAGTTTGCCAGCGACCAGTATCACGCGCTGTTCAGCCATGCCTCGGCCGTGCAGGTGCTGGGGGCAAAAGACGACGGCAGCGATAAACGCCTGGGCGACGGACAAACCGCCCGCCCGGTGTGGGAAACCGCCAAAGACGCGCTACAGTTCGGTCAGGATGGGCACGGTAGCGGATTTTTCTTTACCGAAAATCCTGATGCCAACGTCTGGGTCGACGGCGAAGTCTCCAGCTATTACCGCGACACCTACGTGGAAGCCGAGCAGCGTCTGGGTAAAGTTCGCGCCCTGCGTCTGGCCGGTCACAACAACATTTTCCCAACGCTTTCCTGGCTCAACGGCACTGCCACCTTAAGGGTCTGGCATCCGCGCGGGCCGGATCAAGTTGAAGTATGGGCATTCTGTATTACCGATAAAGCCGCCTCTGATGAAGTGAAAGCCGCGTTTGAAAACAGCGCCACGCGGGCTTTTGGCCCCGCCGGATTCCTGGAGCAGGACGACTCGGAAAACTGGTGTGAAATTCAAAAACTGCTGAAGGGTCATCGCGCACGCAACACCAAATTGTGTCTGGAAATGGGGCTGGGCCAGGAGAAACGTCGTGAAGACGGCATTCCGGGGATCACCAACTACATCTTTTCGGAAACCGCCGCGCGCGGCATGTATCAGCGCTGGGCCGATTTACTCAGCAGCGAAAGCTGGCAGGAAGTGCAGGAAAAAACCGCCGCTTACCAGCAGGAGGTGATGAAATGAGCACCTTAGTTTCTCAGGAACTACACCACCGCATTACACAGTTTCTCTACCATGAAGCCAGCCTGCTGGATGACTGGAAGTTTCGTGACTGGCTGGCACAACTGGATGAAGACATTCGCTACACCATGCGTACGACGGTCAATGCCCAGACGCGCGATCGTCGCAAAGGCGTGCAGCCGCCGACCACCTGGATTTTCAACGACAACAAAGACCAGCTCGAACGTCGTATCGCGCGGCTGGAAACCGGCATGGCCTGGGCGGAAGAGCCACCGTCGCGTACCCGGCACCTGATCAGCAACTGCCAGGTCAGTGAAACTGGGGTTCCCGACGTCTTTGCCGTGCGCCTTAATTATCTGCTGTATCGCGCGCAAAAAGAGCGCGATGAAACCTTTTACGTCGGCATGCGCATAGACAAAGTGCGCCGTTTGCCGGGCGATGAGTGGCGCTTACTGGAGCGTGAGATCGTGCTGGATCAAGCGGTGATCACCTCCCATAACCTGAGTGTACTGTTCTGATGAGTCGTGTTTATGCCTGCCCCGTAGGGGATTTGCCGGAGGGTGAAGCGCTCCGGCTTGATACCTCGCCCGTCATCGCGCTGTTCAACGTTGGCGGCGAGTTCTATGCCATTAACGATCGCTGTAGCCACGGTAACGCTTCGATGTCGGAAGGCTATCTGGAAGACGACGCTACGGTGGAATGCCCGCTGCATGCCGCCAGTTTTTGCCTGAAAACCGGCAAGGCGTTGTGCTTACCCGCCACCGACGCGCTCACCACCTACGCGGTATATGTAGACGGTAGCGATGTGTTTGTTGATATTCCAGAGGACGCAAGATGAGCGATTTACGCGATAACGTGGTCTTTATCACCGGCGGCGGCTCCGGTCTTGGTCTGGCACTGGTCGAGCGTTTCATCGAAGAAGGTGCGCGGGTCGCCACACTGGAGCTGTCGCCAGCTAAAGTTGCCAGCCTGCGTCAGCGCTTTGGCGAACATGTGCTGGCAATCGAAGGCAACGTCACCTGCTACGCCGACTATCAGCGCGCGGTAGATCAAATCCTGACGCATTACGGTACGCTGGACTGTTTTATCGGAAATGCAGGGATATGGGATCACAATGCCTCGTTGGTCAATACGCCTGCGGATGCGCTGGAGAGCGGCTTTCATGAGCTGTTTAACGTCAACGTGCTGGGCTATCTGCTGGGCGCGAAAGCCTGTGCCCCTGCACTTATCGCCAGCGAAGGCAGCATCATCTTTACCCTGTCCAATGCGTCGTGGTATCCCGGCGGCGGCGGCCCGCTGTATACCGCCAGCAAACATGCGGCTACCGGGCTGATTCGCCAGCTGGCATACGAGCTGGCACCAAAGGTTCGTGTTAACGGTGTCGGTCCATGCGGTATGGCGACAGATCTACGCGGCCCGCAGGCGCTGGGACAAAACGATACATCGATTATGCAGTCGCTGACGCCGGAAAAAATCGCCGCTATTTTGCCGCTACAGTTTTTCCCTGAGCCTGCGGATTTTACCGGCCCGTATGTAATGCTGGCGTCAAAACGCAACAACCGCACATTAAGTGGCGTGATGATCAATGCCGACGCCGGTCTGGGTATTCGCGGTATTCGTCACGTCGCTGCCGGACTGGATCTCTGAGGAGGTGTTATGAACCCAAAAACTATTGCTATCGTCGGCGGCGGTCAGGCGGCGGCTATGGCTGCCGCTGCACTGCGCCAACAAGGTTTTGACGGCGAATTACACCTGTTTTCCGATGAGCATCATCTGCCCTATGAACGCCCACCGCTCTCCAAAGCGATGCTACTGGACGACAATCCGCAACTTCAGCTGATACTCCCCGCTGACTGGTGGCGGGAACACAACGTACAGCTGCATCTGGGGGTTACTGTGCAGACGCTCGGCCGCCAAACCCATCAGTTGGTGCTGGCTAATGGGCAGAGTTATCCATGGGATCGGCTACTGATTGCAACGGGCGCTGCGGCACGCCCCTTTCCGCAACTGGATAAGCTGGGCGATCGTTGCTTCACCCTGCGCCACGCGGGCGATGCCGAGCGCCTGCGCGACAATTTATTGCCGGGCAAGTCGATTGTCATTGTCGGTGCGGGCACCATTGGTCTGGAACTGGCGGCCAGCGCGACTCAACGCGGCTGTCAGGTGACAGTGGTGGAGCTGGCGCCAACGGTCATGGGCCGCAACGCGCCTGCTCCGGTGCGCGACTACCTGCTAGCCCGCCACCAACTTGCGGGCGTGCGGGTACTGCTTAACAGCGCTATTGAGCATGCCGAAGCGGGAGAGTGTCTCTCGCTCATGCTGCAAAACGGCGAAACTCTCACCGCCGATGCGGTGATCTATGGTATCGGTATCGTGGCGAACGATATGCTGGCCCGCGAAGCGGGACTGGAGACAGTGAACGGCATTATCGTTGATGCCGCCTGCACCACCTCCGATCCCGCGATTTTCGCCGCCGGTGACGTAGCGATAACGCGCCAGGCTGACGGTTCGTTAGTACGCGTGGAAAGCTGGGAAAACGCCAATTTTCAGGCACTGGTTGCCGCCGCCGCGATGCTCAATCAACCGCAGCCAGCAGCAACGCCGGGCTGGTTCTGGACCGATCAGTACCGTGATAATCTACAGTTTGTCGGCGAAATGCAGGGTGAGAACTGGCTCCTACGCGGCGATCCTGATGCGCAGAAAGCAATATGGTTTAACCTACAGGATGGCGTGATTGTCGGCGCAGTAACGTTGAATCAGGGCCGAGAAATACGTTTATTGAGAAAATGGATTCAGGCAAAGAAAAAGCCGCCGGTGGCGACTTTAATCGATGAAACAATCTTGCTTAAGTCAATATAACTGCCGGAAAGAACTTCGTTTATCCGGCCTACATGTGAGTTACCTGTAGGCCGGAAAAGGTGTTTACACCACCATCTGGCAATCCGTATTACTTACGCGTAAACCGGGAAACGTGCACAGATATCCAGCACTTTACCTTTGACGCGCTCGATAACAGCTTCGTCATTGATGTTGTCCAGAACGTCACACATCCAGCCAGCCAGCTCTTTCACTTCCGCTTCTTTAAAGCCACGGCGAGTCACAGCCGGAGAACCGATACGGATACCGGAAGTCACAAACGGGCTCTTCGGATCGTTCGGTACGCTGTTTTTGTTAACGGTGATGTTAGCACGGCCCAGCGCGGCGTCAGCTTCTTTACCGGTCAGGTTTTTATCAACCAGATCTAGCAGGAACAGGTGGTTTTCAGTACCGCCAGAAACCACTTTGTAGCCACGGTTCAGGAACACTTCCACCATCGCTTTGGCGTTTTTGGCAACCTGCTGTTGGTAAACCTTGAACTCAGGCTCCATCGCTTCTTTCAGCGCCACAGCTTTCGCCGCGATCACGTGCATCAGCGGGCCGCCCTGCGCGCTTGGGAACACAGCGGAGTTCAGTTTTTTGTACAGCTCTTCGTCACCGCCTTTCGCCAGGATCAGGCCACCGCGTGGACCCGCCAGGGTTTTGTGGGTGGTGGTGGTCACAACGTGTGCGTGTGGAACTGGGTTCGGATAAACGCCTGCGGCAATCAGACCCGCAACGTGCGCCATATCGACGAACAGATATGCACCGATGCTGTCGGCGATTTCGCGCATTTTTGCCCAGTCAACAACGCCGGAGTAAGCAGAGAAGCCACCGATGATCATCTTCGGTTTGTGCTCTTTGGCCTGCTTCGCCATGTCTTCGTAGTCAATTTTGCCGGACTCATCAATACCGTAAGGGATGATGTTGTACAGTTTGCCGGAGAAGTTAACCGGGGAGCCGTGAGTCAGGTGGCCGCCTTGTGCCAGGTTCATACCCAGAACGGTATCGCCCGGTTGCAGCAGAGCGGTGTAAACAGCGAAGTTAGCCTGAGAGCCGGAGTGCGGTTGTACGTTAGCGTAGTCAGCGCCAAACAGCTCTTTTGCGCGATCGATAGCCAGTTGCTCAACGATATCAACGTACTCGCAACCGCCGTAGTAGCGCTTGCCCGGATAACCTTCAGCATATTTGTTGGTCAGCTGAGAACCCTGCGCCTGCATAACACGCGGGCTGGTGTAGTTTTCGGAGGCGATCAGTTCGATGTGCTCTTCCTGACGTACTTTTTCCTGCTCCATAGCCTGCCACAGTTCGGCATCATAATCGGCAATGTTCATTTCACGCTTTAACATCCGCATCTCCTGACTCAGCTAACAATAAAATTTTCGGCCTTAAAAGGCGGTCCGTAGGACAACGGCGAACAGTATAACCGAATCATTCTTCGATAACAGGTCTTGACAAAGGATTTTACGCAAACGATTACCTTCAAGGTACGCAAGGCTTTGGAGAACAAAGGTCTGCTGAATTTCAACGGATTTCTTTTCAGGTTTGTGATGCAGATTTTTCACGATGTAACCTTTACAACGCAAAGTTACAAAGAACCATTTACAATGCAGGGGTATTTTTTATAAGATGTATTTGACATACATCATTAAAGTCTCAGATAAAGGAAGACCGTATGCTTGACGCACAAACCATCGCTACAGTGAAAGCCACCATTCCCCTGCTGGTTGAAACAGGCCCGAAGCTGACCGCCCATTTCTACGACCGCATGTTTACGCATAACCCAGAGCTGAAAGAAATCTTCAACATGAGTAATCAGCGTAATGGCGATCAGCGTGAAGCGCTGTTTAATGCTATTGCCGCGTATGCCAGCAATATCGAAAACCTGGCGGCACTGTTGCCGGCTGTTGAGAAAATCGCACAGAAGCATACCAGCTTCCAGATTAAACCCGAGCAGTACAACATCGTGGGTGGCCATTTACTGGCAACGCTGGACGAAATGTTCAGCCCAGGCCAGGAGGTTCTGGATGCGTGGGGCAAAGCATACGGCGTGCTGGCGAACGTTTTCATCAACCGTGAAGCGCAAATCTACAGCGAAAATGCCAATAAAAATGGCGGCTGGGAAGGTACCCGTCCTTTCCGCATCGTGGCAAAAACCCCACGCAGTGCACTTATCACCAGCTTTGAATTTGAACCTGTCGATGGTGGCGCAGTGGCTGAATATCATCCGGGGCAATATCTGGGCGTCTGGTTAAAGCCGGAAGGTTTCCCGCATCAGGAAATTCGTCAGTACTCACTGACCCGTAAACCCGATGGCAAAGGCTACCGTATTGCGGTTAAGCGTGAAGACGGTGGTCAGGTTTCAACCTGGCTGCACAACCATGCGAATGTTGGCGACGTTGTTCACCTGGCCGCACCAGCGGGCGATTTCTTTATGGACGTCGCGACCGACACCCCGGTATCTCTGATCTCCGCGGGCGTGGGACAAACCCCAATGCTGGCGATGCTGGATACGCTGGCAAAAGCGAAGCATACGGCGCAGGTTAACTGGTTCCACGCGGCAGAAAATGGTGACGTGCATGCCTTCGCTGATGAAGTCAATGAACTCGGCAAAACGCTGCCACGCTTTAGCGCACACACCTGGTATCGTGAGCCAACCGAAGCCGATCGTGCGAAAGGTGCCTTTGATAGCGTAGGTCTGATGGATTTGAACAAACTGGAAAGCGCAATTAGCGATCCGGCGATGCAGTTTTATCTGTGCGGTCCGGTTGGTTTCATGCAGTTCGCCGCGAAGCAGCTGGTCGGTCTGGGCGTGAAAAACGAGAACATTCATTACGAGTGCTTTGGCCCGCACAAAGTCTTGTAATGTGTTACGCAAGTAGGCCGGATAAGGCGTTTACGCCGCCATCCGGCAATCACTCTGCCTGATGCGCTACGCTTATCAGGCCTACAAATTAACGGCGCGGCTTAGATTGCCGCGTCGTCTTCTTCACCGGTACGAATACGAATAACGCGTGCCACGTCGAAGACAAAAATCTTACCGTCACCGATCTTGCCGGTCTGGGCAGTACGGATAATGGTGTCGACGCAGGTATCGACGATGTCGTCGGTAACCACAATTTCAATTTTTACCTTCGGCAGAAAATCCACCATATATTCCGCACCACGGTACAGCTCGGTATGGCCTTTCTGACGGCCAAAACCTTTCACTTCTGTCACAGTCATACCGGTAATGCCGACTTCTGCCAGCGCTTCGCGGACGTCGTCCAGCTTGAAGGGTTTAATAATCGCATCAATCTTTTTCATGCTATTCCTTGAAAAGGTCGCCTGTCTTTTGATCGAATAAAGCTAACATAATCCGCAGATTTATTCTTTGAAATCGTTTGCATCCAGCTCGTGCCGAGAAAGCAATTTATAGAATTCGGTGCGGTTGCGCCCCGCCATTCTTGCCGCGTGGGTCACATTGCCCTTGGTGATTTGCAGCAGCTTACGCAGATAGTTGAGCTCAAACTGGTTACGCGCCTCAACAAAGGTCGGCAGCGCGGTGTTTTCCCCTTCCAGCGCCTGCTCCACCAGCGCGTCGCTGATCACCGGCGAAGAGGTCAACGCCACGCACTGCTCAATTACGTTGACCAGCTGACGCACGTTGCCCGGCCAACTGGCGGTCATTAACCGCTTCATGGCATCGGTTGAAAAGGCGCGTACGAACGGTTTGTGCCGTTCAGCAGACTGGCGCAGCAGATGGTTCGCCAGCAGCGGAATATCTTCCGTACGCTCGGCCAGCGCAGGGATCTTCAGGCTCACCACATTGAGGCGATAGTACAAATCCTCGCGAAATTCGCCCCGTGCCATCGCTTTGGGTAAATCGCGGTGGGTCGCAGAAACGATCCGCACATCAATGTCGATATCGCGGTTACTGCCCAATGGTCTGACTTTTCGTTCCTGCAATACGCGCAGCAGTTTCACCTGTAACGGCGCAGGCATATCGCCAATCTCATCGAGAAACAGCGTACCGCCTTCTGCGGCCTGAAACAGCCCTTCACGATTGCTCACCGCACCGGTAAAAGCACCGCGCGCATGACCAAACAGTTCTGATTCCAGCAGTTGTTCCGGCAACGCACCGCAGTTAATGGCAATGAAAGGTTTTTGGCTGCGTGGGCTGGCGTTGTGAATAGCCTGAGCGAAAACTTCTTTCCCGGTCCCGCTTTGGCCGTTAATCAAAACGCTAACGTCCGATTGCGCCACCATCCGCGCCTGTTCCAGCAGGCGTAGCATCAGCGGGCTGCGGGTAACGATAGATTCGCGCCAGCTGTCATCGGTGGCGGGCGCAGACTGTTCCAGCGCCCCGTCAATCGCGTGATATAACGCGTCCTTGTCGACTGGTTTAGTGAGGAAACTGAACACCCCTTGCTGGGTCGCCGCAACGGCGTCCGGAATGGAGCCGTGAGCGGTCAGGATAATCACCGGCATTCCAGGCTGTACTTTCTGGATTTCAGTAAACAGCTGCATGCCATCCATTTCATCCATGCGCAGATCGCTAATAACCAGATCCACTTTTTCACGGTTCAGCACCCGTAACCCTTCCTGCCCACTTTCCGCGGTCACGACGCTGTAGCCTTCGCTGGTCAGTCGCATTCCAAGTAATTTCAACAGGCCCGGATCGTCATCCACCAGCAGCAGATGCGCGGGCTTACGGCTTATCATGGCGTAACCTCATCGGCAGACGGCGCTGCGCCTTCTTCGTTATCAGGCGTAGTGAGTTTATCGTTCCCGTGCAGCGCATCAGGATTGTAGTTACCGCCAGGTTTGCGCGTGGAAAGCTGGCGCTCAATATCGGTCAGATTCTCCAGCTTGCGGGTCGTGAGATCGAGCTGGGACTGCAAATGCTGTTGCTGTTGGCGCAGCGTATCGAGATCGCTGTCGGACGCCTGCTGGAGCTTACTGTAGCGCATACGCTCTTCGGCAAGCTGCAACTGCAACGTTTGGCTGCTGCGCCAGACCTGATACAGCGGGCGTACCTGCGGCGGAATTTGCGGGCTTAACGCATCGAGGCGCGTAACAGCCTCCCGCCTTTCAGGCGGCGTAATGTTGGCATTATCGAGCAGGATCCCACGCCTGAAAGCGCCCTGCCAGGTATCTGCCATCAGGGTGCTGGCTTCACTACGCGCCTGCACCGGCATCAGGCGATTGGCACAATCCATCGCCCGCAGCCAGTACAACGGATTGGTTTCTGTAGACTGGCCAGACAGCGACCAGATATCCGTACAGTCGGTTGCAAGGTAGTCCGCCAGTTGATTAGGCGGAATTTTCTCCTGCGAGGGATCGCCGATAATATGATTCACCGCGTTCGGGACACAACCAACCAGCGCCAGGCACGGCAGGCTTGCGAGGATGACGCGACGAAGAAAATGTCGTTTAAGCATTCGGACAACAACGTATGGCATACTCACCAGACTTAGGTTTATTTTAGTGATTTTTCGCAGCAGCTAGCGGCAGTTCTATGCGAAAACAAACGTTTTGCGCATGGTCATCAACCAGATACAGCTTGCCCCGCATACGGCGGATGCAATCTCTGGCAATGCTTAGCCCCAACCCGCTTCCTTTTACCGCCCCTTTTCGCTGATGACTCCCCTGGAAAAAAGGCTCGAAGATCATGGTCTGTTCTGCTTCTGGAATCGGTGTGCCGGTATTCATTACATCGATGTATACCGTTGAGCCATGCAAACTGCTGCGGATCCAAATGTTACCGGATTCAGCACCATAGTGCACCGCATTGGAATAAAGATTGTCCAGCACGCTCATCAACAGCATCGGTTCTGCCAGGCAAGTGTTCACCGCAAGCGCAACATCAGTATGTATCATTTTGGCGCGAGCGGGCAGGCTATGCGCAGAAACAACGCTTTCCACCAGCGGCGCGATTTCCACACTTTCAAGTTCCACCTCGTCATCCGCCAGCTTGCGGTTGTAATCGAGGAGTTGTTCAATCAGCTTTTGCAGGTTACGGCTGCTGTCATCCAGAATACCGACCACCTCTTTTTGCTCCGGTGTTAACGGGCCAACCACCTGATCGGCCAACAATTCGGTACCTTCGCGCATGCTCGCCAGCGGTGTTTTCAGCTCATGGGAAAGATGGCGTAAAAACTGATGCCGTTGCGACTCAAGCCAGGAGAGACGTTCGCTTAACCAGATGATACGCTGCCCCACGGATCTCAGCTCCCGTGGCCCGGTAAATAATACGCTATCCCCCAGCGAGCGCCCTTCTCCCAGACAGTTGATCATCCGTTCAATGCCCTTCACCGGGCCGATAATCATGCGGGTAAACAGCAAGACCATCGCCAGGCTGACGAGAAACAGCACCAGTGCCTGCCAGCCAAAAAACTGCCCGCGTTCGGCTATTTCCTGCTGTAACTGCTGCCCACGAGAAAAGACCACGGTACGCGTCGCTTGCACCATCTCGGTATTGGCATTGGCGAACGCTTCCAGCCGTGCAGCCGACACACTGTCAGGACCACTGTTTTTACACTGCAACTGCGCGAGATCGTTAAGATCCTGACGCAACGCCTGGTAGAGCTTGGTATCCGGCAACACCCCCGCATGCGCATCCAGCATGTCGCTGTAGCGTTTACGCTGGCTTTGGTAGACCCTGGCCAATGTTGGGTCATCAAGCACGCAGTATTGCCGATAGCTGCGCTCCATCTCCAGCGCGACGTTGGTCATCGCCTCGCTGCGTCTGGCATCAATCAGCGTGGTGCGGTTTGTCAGCGCAGCCTGCGCGCTCAGGGCATTCAGACTTTGCCATGCCTGCCAGGCCAGAACTAACAACGGCAGCAGGATAAGCAAGAAGGCCAACGTCACCAATTGACGTAAAGATCGGGGAAAAACTGACCAGCGCTTCAAGGCGTTACTCTCAATGGACAGGAATAGATTGATGCTAACTGAGGGGAACGCCAGATACAACAAAGCCGGGATTAACCCGGCTTTGTTGTGGAATAAGGCGGTGCCTAACTCGACGTTTCGCCCGGAGGTTGATATGAGCAATGCTAATATCAGATGTTGGACGGCAGGCACCTTGTTGTGCGTCATTCGAAGTTTATGTAGCACGTCCCGAAGGGGCTGACATAAGAAGGTGAATGAGCCACTGGTTAATATTATGCAGCATCTGTGCCAATATTCAAAACACTTTATTAACACAATGATAAGTATGAAAAATATTATTATTTTCACAAATAACAATTCTGGCTGTTTTTTGTTCTCTCTGTCGCCAATCAGCAACACTTGCAGCACTTAAAAACAAATCCCTATTAAATCAAATAATTAAACGTCTCTTTTTGACGACACCGCAACCCTGTCCATGTCGGCATTTCCCGACACTTTACTTTTAGGTGCAAGCGCTGAGTTTATTGCCGGATGGCGGCGTGAACGCCTTATCCGGCCTACAACCGCATTTTCCCTGTAGGCCTGATAAGCGTAGCGTCATCAGGCGGGTTTCATCCGGCAGACAAAAAAAAGCCCCTCGCGAAGAGGGGCTTGATGACTATTGAGCGAATTAACCGAGCTGTTTACGCGCGTTGCGGAAAATACGCATCCACGGGCTATCCTCGCCCCAGTTTTCCGGGTGCCAGGAGTTGCTCACGGTACGGAACACACGTTCCGGGTGCGGCATCATAATGGTGACGCGACCATTTTCAGTGGTCACTGCAGTAATGCCGTTCGGCGAACCGTTCGGGTTAGCCGGATAGGTCTCGGTCACCTTACCGAAGTTATCAACGTAGCGCAGCGCCACCAGACCTTTGCTCTCAAGCTGAGCCAGATGCGCACCGTCACGCACTTCCACACGACCTTCACCGTGAGAAACGGCAATCGGCATCATCGAACCCACCATATCGGCAAGCAGTAAAGACGGGCTTTGCGTCACTTCGACCAGACTGAAGCGGGCTTCAAAACGATCGGAATGGTTACGCACAAAGCGCGGCCACAGGTCGCTTCCTGGGATCAGCTCACGCAGGTTAGACATCATCTGACAACCGTTACACACACCGAGTGCCAGCGTTTGCGGGCGATGGAAGAAGGTTTCGAACTCATCACGGACGCGGTTGTTGAACAGAATCGACTTCGCCCAACCTTCACCAGCGCCAAGCACATCGCCGTAAGAGAAGCCGCCGCAGGCCACCAGCGCCTGGAAGTTACCCAGGCCGATACGTCCGCCCAGCAGGTCGCTCATGTGCACATCGATGGCGTCGAAACCCGCACGGTGGAAGGCTGCTGCCATTTCAACGTGGGAGTTCACACCCTGCTCGCGCAGTACGGCCACTTTGGGACGCGCACCGGTGGCGATGTACGGAGCGGCAACATCTTCGTTGATATCAAACGACAGTTTAACGTTGAGACCAGGGTCCGCATCGTTGGTTTTAGCATCGTGTTCCTGATCGGCGCATTCCGGGTTGTCACGCAGGCGCTGCATCTGCCAGGTGGTTTCCGCCCACCACATACGCAGGGTAGTACGGCTTTCGCTAAACACCGGCTGGCCATTAGCGGTCAGGGTGAAGCGGTCACCTTCAACGGCTTTACCGAGGAAGTGTACGCAGTCTGCCAGGCCGTGGGCAGCCAGAATTGCTTCCACTGCCTCACGTTCAGCAGCACGAACCTGAATCACCGCACCCAGTTCTTCGTTAAACAGCGCCGCCAGACGATCTTCACCCAGAGAGTGGATATCAGCGTCAATACCGCAGTGACCGGCGAAGGCCATTTCCGCCAGCGTAACCAGCAGACCGCCGTCAGAACGGTCATGATAGGCCAGCAGCTTACGCGCAGCGACCAGCGCCTGAATCGCATCGTAGAAACCTTTCAGTTGCTCAACGTTACGCACGTCGGCAGGCTTATCGCCCAGTTGACGGTAAACCTGCGCCAGCGACGTAGCGCCCAGTGCATTGTGACCAAGACCGAGGTCAATCAGCAGCAGGGCGTTGTCTTCAGTAGACAGCTGCGGGGTAATGGTGTGGCGCACATCTTCTACGCGGGCAAAGGCGGTAATCACCAGCGACAGTGGCGAGGTCATTTCACGCTGCTCGTTACCTTCCTGCCAGCGGGTTTTCATCGACATAGAGTCTTTGCCCACTGGAATGGTCAGGCCGAGCGCCGGGCATAGCTCTTCCCCGACGGCTTTTACTGCTTCGTACAGGCCAGCATCTTCACCAGGGTGACCCGCAGCCGCCATCCAGTTTGCCGACAGCTTAATACGTTTGATGTCACCAATCTGCGTTGCCGCAATGTTTGTCAGCGCTTCACCGACCGCCAGACGCGCAGAGGCAGAGAAGTCCAGTAGTGCAACCGGCGCGCGTTCGCCGATAGACATCGCTTCGCCGTAGTAGCTATCGAGGCTTGCGGTAGTGACCGCGCAGTTAGCGACCGGGATCTGCCATGGACCAACCATCTGGTCACGCGCAACCATGCCGGTAACGGTACGGTCACCGATGGTCACGAGGAACGTTTTCTCCGCGACAGTCGGTAGATGCAGCACGCGGTTAACCGCATCTGCAATCGAGATTTCACCACGATTCAGGGCATCGCCTTTGGCTTTCAGCGTCTGCACATCGCGGGTCATTTTCGGTGTTTTACCCAGCAGCACATCAAGCGGCATGTCGATCGGCTGGTTGTCGAAGTGGCTGTCGCTCAAGGTCAGATGCTGTTCTTCGGTAGCTTCACCAATCACCGCATACGGCGCGCGCTCACGCTTACACAGTTCGTCAAACAGCGGCAATTGATCGGCAGCAACCGCCAGCACGTAGCGTTCCTGGGATTCGTTACACCAGATTTCCAGCGGGCTCATACCCGGCTCGTCGCTGAGGATATCGCGCAGCTGGAACTTACCGCCACGACCGCCATCGCTTACCAGCTCCGGCATAGCGTTAGACAGTCCACCCGCGCCAACGTCATGGATAAACAGAATCGGGTTCGCATCACCCATCTGCCAGCAACGGTCGATAACTTCCTGGCAACGACGTTCCATTTCCGGGTTGTCACGCTGTACGGAAGCGAAATCAAGATCGGCATCAGACTGGCCGGAAGCCATAGAGGAGGCTGCCCCGCCGCCAAGGCCAATGTTCATCGCCGGGCCGCCGAGGACGATAAGCTTAGCGCCAACGACGATCTCGCCCTTCTGTACGTGATCGGCGCGGATGTTACCGATCCCGCCTGCCAGCATGATCGGTTTATGGTAACCGCGCAGCTCTTCGCCGTTATGGCTGTTGACCTTTTCTTCATAGGTACGGAAGTAGCCGGTCAGCGCCGGACGACCAAATTCGTTGTTAAACGCCGCGCCGCCCAGCGGACCTTCGGTCATGATATCAAGCGCGGTAACAATACGGTCCGGCTTACCGAAGTCTTCTTCCCACGGCTGTTCAAAGCCAGGAATACGCAGGTTGGAAACGGAGAACCCCACCAGCCCGGCTTTCGGTTTTGCACCGCGACCTGTTGCGCCCTCGTCGCGGATTTCGCCGCCAGAGCCGGTTGCAGCACCTGGCCACGGAGAGATGGCCGTCGGGTGGTTGTGAGTTTCAACCTTCATCAGGATGTGGGCTGGTTCCTGATGGAAATCGTAGCGGCCGGTTTTGTGGTCGGCAAAATAGCGGCCCACTTCAGAGCCTTCCATTACCGCAGCGTTGTCTTTATAGGCGGACAGCACGTGGTCCGGCGTGGTTTCGAAGGTATTCTTGATCATCTTGAACAGCGACTTAGGCTGCTGTTTACCATCGATAACCCAGTCGGCGTTAAAAATCTTGTGACGGCAGTGCTCAGAGTTGGCCTGCGCAAACATGTACAGTTCAATATCGTTCGGGTTACGTCCCAGTTTGGTGAACGCATCCTGCAGATAGTCAATTTCGTCTTCCGCCAGCGCCAGACCCAGACGCAGGTTAGCGTCGATCAGCGCCTGACGCCCCTCACCCAGTAGATCAACGCTGGAGACCGGCGCCGGTTGGTGATGGGCAAACAGTTTTTCGGCATCGTTCAGCGCAGAGAAAACCGTTTCCATCATGCGGTCGTGCAGTTCGTCGGCCACCATCTGCCATTGCTCAGCGGTCAGCGTAGAGGCTTCTACATACCAGGCAATGCCACGTTCCAGGCGGCTAATCTGGTGCAGACCGCAGTTGTGGGCAATATCAGTCGCTTTAGAAGACCACGGGGAGATGGTGCCTGGGCGAGGCGTAACCAGCAGCAGTTTGCCTTCCGGGGCGTGGCTTTGCAGAGCAGGACCATATTTCAGCAGGCGTGCAAGCTGCGCGTGCTCATCTTCATTTAACGGTGCATTCAGATCGGCAAAATGGACGTACTCGGCGTAAATGTTGTGGACCTGGAGGTTGGCAGCCTGAAAACGTGCCAGCAGTTTGTTAATACGGAATGCAGACAGTGCAGGTGAACCACGCAGAATTTCCATCATAAGTCTCTCGTCTTCTAAGCTTTCGGTGTGCCCAAGTGGGGGAAACGGGCGTCATTATAAAGAATCTACCGCGCCGACGAAACCGTTTGCGTCGAAATAAAATCACGACCGTCACTTATCATCAAATGCGGTCAGATTTCTGAATAAGTTGCCAACTGACGCAAGTTTAAGCAAAATGCCGTTCATTAATGACGACTTCACTTCTTAATCAACACCACAGCAGACAGAGACAACGTACGGTTCAGAGAATTAACTAATTGAAAAAATTAAAGATTAATTATCTGTTCATCGGCATATTGACGCTGTTGTTGGCAGCGGCCCTTTGGCCATCTATCCCCTGGTTCGGTAAAGCCGAAAATCGTATCGCCGCCATTCAGTCGCGGGGAGAGCTGCGCGTCAGTACCATTGATTCGCCATTAACTTACGCGACCCTCAACGGCAAAAAATTCGGTCTGGATTATGAACTGGCCCAGGAATTTGCCGACTACTTAGGCGTGAAGTTAAAAGTTACCGTACGCCAGAACATCAGCCAGCTTTTTGACGACCTGGATAACGGCAATGCCGACCTGTTAGCCGCAGGCTTGGTCTATAACAGCGAGCGGGTTAAAAATTACCAGCCCGGACCGACCTATTATTCGGTTTCACAACAGCTGGTGTACCGGGTTGGGCAATACCGCCCGCGCACGCTTGCCACCGTGAACGAAAACCAACTGTCTATCGCCCCGGGGCACGTGGTGGTTAATGACCTCCAGCAGCTAAAAGAGAAAAAATTTCCCGATCTGAGCTGGAAAGTCGATGACAAAAAGGGCACCACCGAACTGCTTGATGATGTAATCGCCGGAAAGCTGGATTACACCATTGCCGATTCTGTTGCCATCAGCTTATATCAACGCGTGCATCCTGAGCTGGCCGTAGCGCTCGACGTCTCTGACGAACAACCGGTGACATGGTTTAGTCGGCTGGACGATGACAACACGCTGTCTGCCGCCCTACTGGATTTCTTCAACACCATGAATGAAGACGGTTCTCTGGCGCGGCTGGAAGAGAAATATCTCGGGCATGGCGATGATTTTGACTATGTCGATACCCGCTCCTTTTTACGCGCCGTAGACAGCGTGTTGCCGGACCTCAAGCCGCTGTTTGAGAAATATGCGCAAGAGATAGACTGGCGACTGCTGGCCGCTATCTCATATCAGGAATCACACTGGGACGCGCAGGCCACATCTCCAACCGGCGTACGCGGACTGATGATGTTGACCAAAAATACTGCCCAGAGTCTCGGGCTGACCGACCGTACCGATGCCGAACAGAGTATCAGCGGCGGCGCGCGATACTTGCAGGATATGATGAGTAAAGTACCGGATACCGTCCCCGAAGGAGAACGCATCTGGTTTGCCCTTGCAGCCTATAACATGGGTTATGCACACATGCTGGATGCGCGGGCGCTGACGGTGAAAACCAAAGGCAATCCGAACAGTTGGTCCGACGTAAAACAGCGATTACCGTTGCTCAGCCAAAAGCCGTATTACAACAAGCTGACCTATGGCTATGCACGTGGCCACGAAGCTTACGCCTATGTGGAAAATATCCGTAAGTACCAAATTAGCCTGGTGGGATATCTGCAAGAGAAAGAAAAACAGGCGCTAGAAACGCAGCAACTGGCGCAGGATTACCCGACGGTGACGCCCGCAGAGCTATTAGGTAAAGAGAAATTCCCGCTTTCGGCGTTTCTGTCTCAAACGTCGTCAAACTACCTGACGCACTCCCCTTCCCTGCTGTTTTCACCGCATAAAAAAGAGGAGAAGTAGTCTTGTACGTCTGATAAGCGCACTGCCATCAGGCTGAGAGTTACTGATTAGCGGATTTTTTCAGGGCTTTGATTTCCTGCCGGCGCATGCGGAAGAAATCACTTAGCAACGTGGCACATTCATCCCGCAGTACCCCCTCGGTCACTTCAACCCGATGATTCATTCCAGGGTGATGCAGTACATCCATTAATGACCCGGCAGCGCCCGTTTTCGCATCGCGCGCGCCAAAAACGACCCGACCGATACGGCTGTGCACCATCGCGCCAGCGCACATCACGCACGGCTCCAGAGTGACGTACAGCGTGGCATCTAACAGACGGTAGTTTTGCAGCACCAGGCCGCCCTGACGCAGCGCCATAATCTCAGCGTGGGCAGTCGGATCATGATGTCCAATAGGGCGGTTCCAGCCTTCGCCAATCACTCGGTTGTGATGTACCAATACCGCACCCACCGGGACTTCACGCTCATCCCAGGCGCGCTTAGCCAGCGTTAAAGCATGACGCATCCAGTATTCGTGGCTAAATTCAACATCTGACAAAGGGGTAACTCCAGTAATCAAAGCGGGCGCATTATACACGTCATACTTCAAATTGCATGTGCGTTAGCTATTCGAGTTGCTGAAGCTCTCCGCGCGGCGTGACGCGCCAGCGATGCTGGCAAAAAGAGAGCAGCGGATTGTCCTGATTACTGTCACTATAGCCACTGTAAAGCTGTAGCGGCGCGCCAATGTGGCGTTCCAGTTGTGTCACTTTCTCATGGCCCAGACAGCGCAAAGTCAGTACCCAGCCGCCGTATCCCCGCGCCATTTTGCTGGCAATCAGATTGACTCGCGGTAGCCATGGAGTATCAAAGTAAACCTGCTCGACCAGTGACTGCGGAGAGCCGGTAATAAGCCAGATATCAGCGTCAGAACTTAACAGATAGGTTGTCAGCCGCTGCTGCACGAGCGGAAACGCCGTCACGTTACGGCGAAACCAGCGCACAAAGTCGGCCTGATGCGCTTTCAGACGCGCCTCGCTGCGGCCAAAAGTGCATCCCCATAACAGCAGGCTCATTGGCCAGCGGGCAGCACGTCCTTTTATCAGCAACGCCAGCGCAATCACCGGTAACAGAGGCAGCACAAGCAACGCGTTCAGCGGCTGGCGACGCAGCAGATAACGAATAAAACTACCGAACATATCCTGCTGGTGTAACGTGCCATCCAAATCAAAAAAGACAACGCGGCGCTGGTGATTGGTCAAACCTTATTCCTCTGGATCAGTGAATCCCAATAGCCAGGTAAACAGGAACCCGGCGATAACTGCTACCAGATAGCCTAACAGATAGAACATCACTTTTCCGGCAACAATCGTCAGTGCCAGCGGTAACCCGGAGATGCCAAAGGTGATGACCGTCGCCACCTTCCAGTAGCTAATCAGCGCCCCACCTACCGCGCCGCCAAGACAGGCACCGATAAACGGCTTACCCAACGGCAGCGTTACGCCAAAAATCAGCGGCTCGCCAATCCCCAGCAGTCCGACCGGTAGCGCCCCTTTGATCACTTTCTTTAGCCGCGCATTACGAGTTTTCATCAGAACCGCGATCGCAGCACCTATTTGCCCAACGCCCGCCATCGCCAGGATCGGAAAAAGCGCGTTATAACCGTGTGCCTGAACCAGCTCAACGTGGATGGGCACCAATCCCTGATGAAGTCCGGTGAGCACCAACGGCAGGAAGGTTCCTGCCAGCACAGCACCGACCAGAAAACCGCCGCGATCGATAGCCCAGGATGCGCCGTGAGCGATAGATTCAGAAATCCATCCGCCAAGCGGTTGCAGCGCCACAATCGCGATTACGCCGGTAATGATGGTGGTTAGCAGCGGGTTAAGGATAAGCTCCAGTGATTCCGGCAACAGCGTGCGGAATTTACGTTCGATCCAGCACATCAGCGCAACCACCAGCAATACCGCGATCACCCCACCGCGCCCCGGCTGCAACGCTTCGCCAAACAGGGTAATTTGCGCCAACTGAGGGCTGGAAAGGATCCCCGCCATCACCCCGCCCATTGCCAGGGAGCCACCGAAAACTTTGGCGGTATTCACCCCGACCAGAATATTCATAATGGCAAACACGGCGCTGCCAAATATGCCCATCAACCCCAGCATATTTGGATAGTGGGTCGCAAAATCCCCCACGATATCCGGGCGCTTAAGGATGTTAATAATCCCGGTAATCAAACCGGAGGCGATAAACGCCGGAATAAGAGGGATAAAGACGTTCGCCAGCTTGCGCAGCGCATCGCTCATCGGCGCTTTGTACTTTGCTTTGGCCTCTGACTTGGTGCGCTCAATATCATTGGCACCTGCTCGCTCGCCGCCATCGGCAATCAGGGAACGCATGGCATCCACCACTTTGGCAGCTTTACCGGGGCCGACAATAATCTGGTGCTGTGCGCCCTGCTTCACGTAGCCGCTAACGCCGGGCAGTTGCCTGAGGCGGGGAATATCGATCTGCCCGTCATCCTGAACTTCCACCCTGACACGGGTCATACAGTTTTCCAGACGCAGAATATTGTTCTCTCCGCCAACGCCCAGCAGGATGTCGCTGGCCAGCAACGCCGTCTTATCCATATACACCTCTTAGTGTTCTAACGCCGCGCGTAAAAAACCCTGGTGAGCGGCAAGCTTTTCGCGGGCGGCAGCGGCATCCAGGCCGGTGAGCGCCATTAAAATAGCTGGCTTAACATCATAATCCGTCTGCTTCAGCAGCGTTTCAGCTTGAGCCCGCGCAATACCGGTGGCTTCAACCACCATACGGCACGCCCGATCGACCAGTTTGACGTTGGTTGCCTGCATATCCACCATCAGGTTCTGGTACACCTTGCCAAATTTCACCATCGCGCCGGTGGAGATCATATTGAGCACCAGCTTTTGCGCGGTGCCGGATTTCAGTCGTGTTGACCCGGTCAGCGCCTCAGGCCCCACTACCGGAGAAATAGCAATATCCGCTTCATGCGCGATAGGGGAATCCGGATTGCAAGAAATAGCCGCCGTTGTACAGCCCACCGAACGCGCATATTTCAACCCACCAATTACATACGGCGTACGACCAGAAGCTGCCAGCCCCACCACCAGATCCTGCGCGGTAAGATTGAGCCCGCGCAGATCGTCTTCGCCTAGCTGCGGGTTATCTTCTGCGCCTTCTACTGCCTTCAGCAAAGCGCCCGGTCCCCCGGCAATCAGCCCAACCACCAGACCGTGCGGGACGCCGAAGGTCGGTGGGCATTCAGACGCGTCCAGCACCCCAAGACGCCCGCTGGTACCTGCTCCCATGTAAATAATGCGTCCACCGGCTTTTAGCGCGTCAGCTGCCGCATCGACCGCACGCGCAACTTCAGGAAGAGTTGCTTTTACTGCTTCAGCTACCAGCGTATCCTGTTGATTAAAACGATGAACCAACTCCAGAGTGGAGAGCGCATCCAGATCCATGGTCTGAGGATTACGGGTTTCTGAAACTAACGCACCGAGATTCATTTTTTGTTCCTTAGGAATTTTTAATTCATAATAATCTGTCATAATGGAATATTATATTCACTAAGGCGAGTGATATTTTGTTTTGTAATCGCCATCACATTTTCGCCAGGAGAAAGCATGAACTGTTTAATTCGCATTCGTCAGCGTTATCCGGATCTCGCGCAAAGCGATAAAAAACTTGCGGATTATCTTCTTGCTCAGCCGGATACTGCGCGTCATCTCAGTTCACAACAGCTGGCCTTTGAAGCGGGCGTCAGCCAGTCCAGCGTGGTGAAATTCGCGCAAAAGATGGGCTTTAAAGGATTCCCGGCACTCAAACTGGCGATTAGCGAAGCATTGGCCAGCAATCCTAATCCCCATTCCATTCCGGTACATAATCAGATTCGCGGTGACGACCCGATGCGAATGGTAGGCGAGAAACTGATTAAAGAGAACGTGGCGGCGATGCATGCAACGCTGGACGTCAACAGCGAAGAGAAACTGATGGAGAGCGTCACGATGCTGCGTTCAGCCCGCCGCATTATCGTGACCGGGATTGGCGCATCGGGTCTGGTGGCACAGAATTTTGCCTGGAAGCTGCTGAAGATTGGTTTTAACGCGGTGGTGGAACGCGATATGCACGCCCTACTGGCGACGGTGCAGGCGCTTTCGCCCAACGATCTACTGCTGGCCATTTCGTATACCGGAGAGCGTCGCGAGCTCAACCTGGCTGCGGATGAAACGTTGCGCACCGGCGCGAAAATCCTCGCCATCACCGGATTCACACCGAACGCCCTGCAGCAACGGGCAAGTCATTGTCTGTACACCATTGCCGAGGAGCAGGCCACGCGCAGCGCAGCGATTTCCTCCACCCATGCGCAAATGATGCTCACTGATTTACTGTTTATGGCGCTGGTACAGCAGGATCTGGAGCATGCCCCGGAACGTATTCGCCACAGTGAGGCACTGGTAAAAAAACTGGTCTGAGCAAAGAATGCGCGTATAATGCCCGCCCGATTTGTGATGTTTTGAGAGTTTCCTGATGGCCCTGTTAATCACTAAAAAGTGTATCAATTGCGATATGTGCGAGCCCGAATGCCCGAATGAGGCGATTTCGATGGGTGATAGCATTTACGAGATTAACAGCGACAAGTGTACGGAATGCGTAGGCCATTACGACACGCCAACCTGCCAGAAGGTGTGCCCGATCCCCAATACTATTTTGAAAGATCCGGCGCATGTCGAAACAGAAGAGCAGCTGTGGGATAAGTTTGTGCTGATGCACCACGCCGATAAACTTTAGCCGCGTCGCCATCTGGCGATGAAGCCCCTACCCTGCCCCTGCAACAAACGCATAACCCGTAGGCCGGATAAGACGCTACGCGTCGCCATCCGGCATCGTCCTGAATCTAACTTTCGATAATCACCGTGGCGCAGGCGTAGTGACGCTCATCGGCCAGCGTCACATGCATGTACGCAACGCCGAGTTTTTCCGCCAGTTTTAACGCCTCTCCCCATAATCGCAGACGCGGCTTACCGAGTTCATCGTTAAAGACTTCAAACTGATTAAACGCCAGCCCATTGCGAATACCCGTGCCAAAGGCTTTTGCTGCCGCCTCTTTGACTGCAAAACGCTTCGCCAGAAAACGCACCGGCTGCTGATGCGTTTCCCAGATTGCCCATTCGTTGTCGCTGAGCACACGTCTTGCCAGGCGGTCGCCGGAACGGGAGATCACCGCTTCGATGCGGGCAATCTCCACGATATCCGTACCTAATCCCAGAATCGCCATTAGCCACGCGCTTCCAGCATCAGGCGCTTCATTTCGACTACGGCCTCTTTCAGGCCGCTCATCACCGCACGTCCAATAATGGCATGGCCAATGTTCAGCTCGTGCATTTCCGGGATCCGCGCGATAGCTTTAACGTTGTGATACGTCAGACCGTGACCCGCATTCACCTTCAGGCCAAGACTTGCAGCATAGGTTGCCGCTTTGGCGATACGCGCCAGTTCGCTGGCCTGTTCTGCGTCGGTTTTCGCATCGGCGTAACAGCCGGTGTGAATCTCAATAAACGGTGCGCCAACTTCCGCAGCGGCCTTAATCTGTTCTTCATCGGCATCGATAAACAGCGAAACCAGAATGCCTGCGTCCGCCAGCCGTTTGCAGGCATCGCGCATCTTGTCACGCTGACCGGCGACGTCCAGCCCACCTTCAGTGGTAACTTCCTGACGTTTTTCCGGCACCAGGCAGCAAAAATGCGGCTTAGTCTCAACGGCAATCGACAGCATCTCTTCGGTGACTGCCATTTCCAGATTCATGCGCGTATCCAGCGTCTGGCGCAAAATACGTACGTCACGGTCGGTGATATGACGACGGTCTTCACGCAGGTGTACGGTAATACCGTCCGCGCCCGCCTGTTCAACGATAAACGCTGCCTGAACCGGGTCCGGATATGCGGTACCGCGTGCATTACGTAAAGTGGCAATGTGGTCAATGTTGACGCCTAACAGTAATTCGGCCATGACAATCCTCGTTTTTTATTTTCGCTTCGGCATAAACTGCCGGAATAATTCGCGGCTCTTTAAGGGCTTACCACCAAGATACGGCTTTAACGCCATGCGGGTAAAGCGTTTCGCGGCGCGAAGCGTATCAGCATCCGGAAATTCCCGCGATTCGAGTGCTTTCAGATGGCGTCCGGTAAAGGTGGCGTTATCAATCACTACGCTTGCGATAAACCCTTTTTCTTCCCTGTAGCGATAGGTCATGGTGTCGTCTACCGGCTCGCCGCTGCCCGCACAGTGGGTAAAATCGACGCCATACCCCAGATGACCAAGTAAGGCCAGCTCAAAGCGACGCAATGCAGGTTCTGGCGAACCCGTCGCGCCAGCCAGCGCCTGAATACAGTTCAGGTAATCGAAAAAGAGTGCAGAAAAGCGGGTTTCGTATTCGAGTACGCGCGAGATAAGCTCGTTAATATACAAGCCGCTGTACAGCGTGATTCCGCTAAGGGGGAGTGCCAGAGAAACGGCTTCGGCGCTGCGCAAGGTTTTGACCTCGCCACGTCCACCAAAGCGAAGCAACAACGGGGTAAAAGGCTGGAGTGCGCCTTTAAGATTGGAGCGTTTGGAACGTGCGCCTTTAGCCACAAGGCGCACGCGACCCGACTCTTCCGTGAAGACGTCCAGCACGAGACTGGTTTCGCTCCAGGGGCGACTGTGCAGGACAAAAGCGCGTTGCCATCCTTCCATCATAATACTCGTCGTCTTTCAAGTTGCAGGTGCGTTGGCTGCGCCCGTTCACCCCAGTCACTTACGAGAGTAAGCTCCCGGGGATTCACGGACTTGCCGCCTTCCTGCACCTCGAAAGCCATAGAGTATTAAAACTACTGGTCGTCGCCGTAACCGAGGCTGCGCAGCGCGCGTTCGTCATCGGCCCAGCCGGATTTCACTTTCACCCACAGTTCGAGGTGAACGGGCGCTTCGAACATCTCCTGCATGTCTTTACGCGCTTCGATGCCGATGGTTTTAATCTTGGCCCCTTTGTTGCCAATAACCATCTTCTTCTGCCCTTCACGTTCGACGAGGATCAGACCGTTGATGTCGTAGCCACCGCGCTCGTTAGAGATAAAACGCTCAATCTCCACGGTAACGGAGTACGGCAGTTCAGCACCCAGAAAACGCATCAGCTTTTCACGGATGATTTCAGAGGCCATAAAGCGCTGAGAACGGTCGGTGATGTAATCTTCCGGGAAGTGATGAATAGCTTCCGGCAAATGCTTACGCACGATGCCCGCAACGGTATCGACATTCAAGCCGGTTTCGGCAGAAATCGGTACGATATCAAGGAAGTTCATCTGGCTTGCCAGGAACTGCAGGTGTGGCAGCAGATCGGCTTTTTCCTGAACGTTGTCGACTTTGTTGACGGCCAGAATAACCGGGGCTTTGCCATCACGCAGCTTGTTGAGCACCATTTCGTCGTCCGGCGTCCAGCGGGTGCCTTCGACAACGAAAATAACCAGTTCAACATCACCGATCGAGCTGCTCGCCGCTTTGTTCATCAGACGGTTAATAGCCCGTTTTTCTTCCATATGCAGACCCGGGGTATCAACATAAATCGCCTGATACGCGCCTTCGGTATGGATGCCAACAATACGGTGACGTGTTGTCTGAGCCTTACGTGAGGTAATAGAAATCTTCTGCCCAAGCAGATTATTCAACAGGGTGGATTTGCCGACGTTCGGGCGACCGACGATAGCAATAAATCCGCAGTAAGTTTTCTCTTCGCTCATTCCAGCTCCAGTTTTTTCAACGCCTGTTCGGCGGCAGCCTGCTCAGCCTTACGACGGCTCGAACCTGTGCCAACCACCGGTTCACTCAGGCCGCTGACCTGGCAGTGGATAGTAAATTCTTGATCGTGTGCTTCACCACGGACCTGCACCACCAAATAAGACGGCAGAGGCAGGTGGCGACCCTGCAAATATTCCTGCAGGCGCGTTTTCGGATCTTTTTGTTTGTCGCCTGGGCTAATTTCATCCAGACGAGTTTGATACCAGTTCAGGATCAATTGCTCAACGGTTTGAATATCGCTGTCGAGGAAGACGCCGCCGATCAAAGCTTCAACGGTATCCGCCAGGATTGATTCACGACGGAAGCCGCCGCTTTTCAGCTCACCTGGCCCCAAACGTAAACATTCACCGAGGTCAAACTCACGGGCTAATTCAGCCAGCGTATTGCCGCGAACCAGCGTCGCGCGCATGCGGCTCATATCACCTTCATCCACACGCGGGAAACGGTGATACAGCGCATTAGCGATAACAAAGCTCAAAATAGAGTCGCCTAAAAATTCTAAACGCTCGTTATGTTTGCTGCTGGCGCTCCGGTGAGTTAATGCCTGCTGCAACAGCTCCTGATGATTAAAAGTGTAGCCCAGCTTCCGTTGAAGCCGATTAATTACGATGGGGTTCATGCGATACCAATAAATGAATGCGTCAACAATTCAGCACACGAAACAGACCTGATATACGCACTTCGCTGAGCCATCTGGCTTCGCCTGCATGCATTTATATACAAACCAACGCTGTTTCGTGTGCCGTGGCAACCTGTCGGTGCCAACCTAAAACTTCGGGGGAATATTCTATACACAACGACAAGGGATGTCGTTAGTCTGCGGGAATTTATCCGAGAAATAATTCACGCTGCCGTCGTAATGACGACAACGTGAACGATTATCGGTGATTAGTGAATGCCACCAATACGGCTTAAACGCACACCGGTCGGCCATTCACCTTCTTGCTTATCGAAACTCATCCAGATAGCGGTCGCTTTACCAACCAGATTCGCTTCCGGTACAAATCCCCAGTAACGGCTGTCCGCGCTGTTATCACGGTTATCACCCATCATGAAGTAGTGTCCCGGCGGAACGATCCATGTTGCCAACGGCTGACCAGGTTGACGGTAATACATCCCCACCTGATCCTGCGCAATCGGCACGGTCAGAATGCGGTGCGTAACCTCACCCAGCGTTTCTTTACGCTCAGAGAGGCGAATACCGTTCTCTTTCGTTTCGTTCAGCGGAACTTCAAAGAAGCCGCTGGTCGCTTCACCGCCGTTACGACGAGCAAAGGTCTGTACAAAATCACTTGGCTGAACATCAGAGTACGTTACCGGCAGCGCGTTTTCACACGCCTGACCGGAACGGCATCCTGGCTGAATAGTCACCTCTTTCGCCACTGGATCGTACGTTACTTTGTCTCCCGGTAAACCGACAGCACGTTTAATGTAGTCCAGACGCGGATCTTCCGGGTATTTAAACACCACGATATCACCGCGTTTCGGATGACCGGTTTCGATCAACGTTTTCTGGTAAATCGGATCTTTAATCCCGTAGGCGAATTTCTCCACCAGGATAAAGTCACCGATAAGCAGCGTCGGCATCATCGAACCTGACGGGATCTGGAATGGTTCATAGATAAATGAACGCACCACCAGCACAATCGCCAGTACCGGGAAAACGGACGCCCCGGTTTCCAGCCAGCCTGGCTTAGGTGCCACTTTTTTCAGCGTAGCTTTATCCAGTGAATCACCTGCAGCAGCTTGCGCTGCTGCCTGACGCTCCCGGCGCTTTGGCGCGAAGATGAATTTATCTACGCACCATAAAATGCCCGTCACCAGTGTGGCAATCACCAGAATCAGGGCAAACATGTTCGCCATGCCAACTCCTTAAGATTATTTGCTGTCTTTACCGACATGCAGAATGGCGAGGAACGCTTCCTGCGGCAGTTCGACGTTACCGATCTGCTTCATGCGCTTTTTACCCTCTTTCTGTTTTTGCAGCAGCTTTTTCTTACGGCTGATATCACCACCGTAGCATTTCGCCAGAACGTTTTTACGCAGCTGCTTAACCGTTGAACGCGCGATGATGTGCGTACCAATGGCCGCCTGGATCGCGATATCAAACTGCTGGCGAGGGATCAGATCTTTCATCTTCTCAACCAGTTCACGGCCACGGCTCTGGGAGTTGTCGCGGTGGGTAATCAGCGCCAGTGCATCGACACGTTCGTTGTTGATAAGGACATCAACACGCACCATGTCAGACGCCTGGAAGCGTTTGAAGTTATAGTCCAGCGACGCATAGCCGCGAGAGGTCGACTTCAGACGGTCAAAGAAATCGAGTACGACTTCCGCCATTGGAATCTCATACGTCAGCGCCACCTGGTTACCGTGGTAAACCATGTTGGTCTGGACGCCACGCTTCTCGATACACAGGGTGATGACGTTGCCAAGGTAAGCCTGCGGCAGCAACATGTGACACTCAGCGATCGGCTCACGCAGTTCGTAGATGTTGTTCAGCGGCGGCAGCTTGGACGGGCTATCGACGTAGATAGTCTCTTTCGCCGTGGTTTCAACTTCGTAGACTACGGTCGGCGCGGTGGTGATCAGATCCAGATCGTATTCACGCTCCAGACGTTCCTGAATGATCTCCATGTGCAGCAGACCAAGGAAACCACAACGGAAGCCGAAGCCCAGCGCGGTAGAGCTTTCCGGTTCGTAGAACAGGGAGGCGTCGTTCAGGCTCAGTTTGCCAAGCGCGTCACGGAAGTTTTCGTAGTCGTCAGAGCTCACCGGGAACAGACCAGCGTAAACCTGCGGCTTCACTTTTTTAAAGCCAGGCAGCGGTTTGTCTGCCGGGTTACGCGCCTGTGTCAGGGTATCACCAACCGGTGCGCCGAGGATGTCTTTAATCGCACAAACCAACCAACCTACCTCGCCGCATTTCAGCTCGGTACGGTCAACCTGTTTTGGCGTGAAGATGCCCAGACGGTCGGCGTTATAGACCTGACCGGTGCTCATTACTTTAATTTTGTCGCCTTTACGCATAGTGCCGTTTTTAATACGCACCAGTGACACCACGCCAAGGTAGTTATCGAACCAGGAGTCGATGATCAGCGCCTGTAAAGGGCCTTCCGGATCGCCTTCCGGCGGCGGAATATCGCGTACCAGACGTTCAAGAACGTCAGTGACGCCAACGCCGGTTTTCGCCGAGCAGCGAACGGCATCCGTCGCATCGATACCAACGATATCTTCGATCTCTTCCGCTACGCGTTCAGGATCGGCGGCTGGCAGGTCAATTTTATTCAGTACCGGTACTACTTCCAGATCCATTTCCATGGCGGTATAGCAGTTAGCCAGGGTCTGCGCTTCTACGCCCTGTCCGGCATCAACAACCAGCAATGCGCCTTCACAGGCAGCAAGCGAGCGGGAAACTTCATACGAGAAGTCAACGTGGCCCGGGGTGTCGATAAAGTTAAGCTGATAGGTTTCACCATCAGATGCTTTGAAATCGAGCGTCACGCTCTGCGCTTTGATAGTAATACCGCGCTCACGCTCAAGATCCATCGAGTCGAGAACCTGCGCTTCCATTTCACGGTCAGACAGGCCACCGCAGATCTGGATAATACGGTCAGACAGCGTCGATTTACCGTGGTCGATGTGAGCTATGATTGAAAAGTTACGTATGTTCTTCATATAGTGTAATTATTGTGCCTTACGCCCGCCGGAGCAGGCTCTGAGAAGTCGCTGATCTGAGCTTAACGTCTGTTTAAGTGAAACGCCGCATTCTACACTACAACGCTGAGGCGAGGAAACGTTCATAGAGCAAGGATAGCGGGAACTGGAAACAACCTTGCAAAGTCGGTGAAACTTTTGCCGGATGGCGGCATAAACGCCTTATCCGGCCTACGCCTGCATCTGAGCACGCTGTAGACCAGATAAGCGCAACGCCATCAGGCAAAGATATCACTGCTGGGTTTCGACGCGAATAAGATCGGGTGGGAGAGCAACGTTCAGAATGACCGGCTGCCAGGCTTCGCGCTCAGCAAGCTTACGAGAGTATCCACGAGCAATCAGGAATCCGCCCACGCCCCCCAGCACTGCGCCGCTTAATGCCGCAAGATCGGAACCAAACAGCACCTGGAACAGCGCCGCGAAAAGAAACAGTCCCGCCAACGGAGACATGTAGACCAGCATCGCCGAACCCAGCAGGCTACCTTCGGCAATGCCCAGTTCAACTTTTTGACCAGGGGTCAAGGGTTCGTCGCAGGGCACCACGATAGTGTGTGTGGTCTGTGGTCCCAGTTTGTTCAGTACGCGGCTCCCGCATCCGGCCCGGGAAGCACAGCTGCTACATGATGCTTTAACATCACAGCTGACCGTCGCCAGACCATTTTGCCAGGAGACGACCGTCGCCCACTCTTTAATCATTGTGCTGCCCTGAACTTGATATTGTCCGCGATACGCTTCGCCGTTTGTGGTGGAAGCTCGCCCACAATCGTAATTTCCGCGTTATCACGCACGCTGGTGCTGACCGTTCTGCGGCCAGTACGCAGCAGTTGATCGGCGCTGTTCTGCGTCGCACGGTTTACGTTCACGGAGAAACTAAACAGGCCATCAGAATAAAGGCGTGATTCAATCGGCATGTTATCCATCGTCGGCAGCGGACGTCGACTGCTTGAGACCTCACTGAAACCTTGTGGCAACCACGACGGACTCCAGTTGAAGTTGGTTTTCTCGCCTGCAGGAACCGACAGCAACGGTGGTAAATTCGCTTTTGCTAACGTCTGCATGCTGTCGCTAACACCGTTATTCACGGTAAAGGAGATCACACGGAACTGTTCCAGCGTTTCGCCATCACGATCGAGGAGATCGACACGCATTGGCAGTTTGGTCTCCGTGTCCATCCAAACGATATAGCTGTAACGGGTGCCGTCACGCGCCACAACGCGGATCACTTCACAGAGCCGATCGGCAATACGGGTGCGGCCTACTGAGATAAAATCATAGTAGGGAGCAAGGCGTTTGAAATCGGTGTAAATCAGGGATGGCAGAGAGTCAACGATATAATCGCCGTTCAGCGTGAACGGTTCGAGACCAGGCTCAAAATAGCTAATTTCGTTGCCGCGTTGCACCACTTCCCGGCGCGGTCCATCCATTTGTAATAGTTGCGCGAGTGGACGGTTATCCTGGCGGGCATGACGATAACGTAGGGATTCAACACCCTGCTTATTGATGCTGACAAATGACAGCTCATAGGTTAGCGACTGGCTGGCCAGATTCATCTGCTGCAACAACGCCCCGGACGCAGGATTGGCCGAGGCGTTTACAGAGAAGAACAGGCTACCAGCCACAAGTGACATGGCAAACCAAAGTTGCTTCATTACTGCGATTGCGTTCCTAAAGTTTGAATTCCTGGCACCTGCACAGCGGCTTGCTGTGTTTGGGCCTGCTCAAACTGAAGCTGTTCAGAGTGCAGTCGACGTTGCAATTCGTAATCCTGCAACATGGCATTAATACGACGACGCTGCTCCTGTACCTGCTGTTGTTGACCGCCGCTGGCCGTCGCGTCAGAAGGTACACCCAAGCTAACCGGACTGGCTTTACCCATCATCGGTAATGTATTAAATACCGGTGTTTCGGGCTGCTGGGACGTTTCAGATTGCCCATTATAGTGCTGGACGCCAACGATAACTGCAAGTGATACGCACGCGGCCACACCCATTTGGGTAAGCTGCGCGGCCCACGGACGCATTTTCTTCCAGAATGGCATTTTCTGCCACTGGTGCGGTGCTGGCTGGGCCTCAGGAATCAATGGCGCCGTCTGACGTACTGGCTCATCCTGGATGGCGGCCATTACGCGGGCGGAAATATCGAAATGGAGAACGTCGGCGGTATCACCTCGCATGGAATCGCGAATCAGGTGATAACTCTCCCAGGTTTTTTGCATTTCCGGGTCGTGAGTTAGCTCTTTGAGTAACTCAGTATCCAGCGTTTCGCCATCCATTAAAGCGGAAAGTTTCTCTTTCTGCATGCCTAATACCTTTTCCAGTATCCCGCTATCGTCAACGCCTGATAAGCGGTTGAACTTTATTATCAATAGCTTCCCTCGCTCGGAAGATACGTGAACGCACCGTACCTACCGGACAATCCATGATAGCGGCTATCTCTTCATAGCTCAGGCCATCCAGCTCCCGCAAGGTTATTGCCATGCGTAAATCTTCCGGGAGGGACTCAATAGTTCGGAAAACTATCTGTCTCAGTTCTTCTGACAACATTAAGTTCTCAGGGTTCGAAATTTCTTTCAGTGCTCCGCCACTTTCGTAATTTTCTGCTTCAATCGCATCAATATCACTGGAAGGTGGACGACGCCCCTGAGCGACCAGGTAATTCTTCGCTGTATTGACTGCAATACGATACAGCCAGGTATAAAAAGCACTATCTCCCCGGAACGAATCCAGCGCACGATAGGCTTTGATAAATGCTTCTTGTACTACATCGGGTACATCACCCGACGGTACATAGCGAGAAACCAGACTCGCCACCTTATGCTGATAGCGCACTACCAGTAGGTTAAAGGCTTTCTGATCTCCCTTCTGGACCCGTTCTACCAGGACCTGGTCCGTTAACTGCTCGCTCATCCGAGGTAAAGTCTCCCCAAACCAAATTTCCACGCGCTTTCGAAACGCCACTCCATCAGCTTCACTATGAGCAAGCAAATGCTTAGAGTGCTCAAGTTTCGTAAAGTTCCGTTACGCATTGTTTTTTGTTTGTCATGTTGTAGACAGGTCTTATCTCTCATTATAAGTCTACATAACCCGATCAACGCACTATCTGTACAGAAATGCCCATTTCACCGCTTGCAGAGTAACCCAACGGGCACTTTATTTCATCACATAATCTGATGCTAACGGCCTGCTTCACAAAATATTTTTGCCTATTTCGCCCTCATCATGCTTTTCCTTCATGTTTAGTCATTGCAACACATTTAAAAATAAAACGTGCAGTATCGCGCAATGTGGTGCTATGGTGACCAAACACTGTTTAGTAAATTAAACAAACATCATGAATACGACTCCTGAATTATCCTGTGACGTGCTGATCATTGGCAGCGGGGCTGCCGGACTCTCACTGGCGCTGCGCCTGGCTGAAAAACATCAGGTTATTGTCCTGAGCAAAGGGCCGGTCAGCGAAGGCTCGACATTTTATGCCCAGGGGGGTATTGCCGCGGTTTTCGATGAAACCGACAGTATCGACTCCCACGTTGAAGATACGCTGATTGCCGGGGCCGGGCTGTGCGATCGCCATGCGGTTGAATTTGTCGCCAGCAATGCCCGCACCTGCGTTCAATGGCTTATCGATCAGGGCGTCTTATTTGATACACAGGTTCAGCCTAACGGCGAAGAGAGCTATCACCTGACCCGTGAAGGCGGTCACAGCCATCGACGCATCCTGCACGCTGCGGATGCTACCGGCAAAGAAGTCGAAACCACCCTCGTCAGCCAGGCACAAAATCACCCCAATATCCGGGTTCTTGAGCGTAGCAACGCCGTCGACCTGATTGTCTCCGATAAAATTGGCCTGCCAGGAACGCGTCGGGTAGTCGGCGCATGGATCTGGAATCGTAATAAAGAAGCCGTCGAAACCTGCCATGCGAAGTCGGTAGTGTTGGCCACCGGCGGCGCATCAAAGGTGTATCAATACACCACCAATCCGGATATTTCCTCGGGTGACGGGATTGCAATGGCCTGGCGCGCAGGATGCCGCGTCGCCAACCTGGAGTTTAACCAGTTTCACCCGACTGCGCTGTATCATCCGCAGGCACGCAATTTTCTGCTGACCGAAGCGCTGCGCGGCGAAGGCGCGCACCTGAAGCGCCCGGACGGTTCACGCTTTATGCCCGATTTTGACGAACGTGGCGAACTGGCTCCCCGCGATATTGTCGCCCGCGCCATTGATCATGAAATGAAGCGCCTTGGTGCAGATTGCATGTTCCTCGATATCAGCCATAAGCCGGAAGAATTTGTTCGTCAGCATTTCCCGATGATTTATGAAAAGTTGCTGGGATTGGGCATTGATTTAACCAAAGAGCCGGTTCCCATCGTGCCTGCCGCGCACTATACCTGCGGCGGTGTGATGGTGGATGACTTTGGCCGTACCGATGTCGACGGGCTGTATGCGATCGGCGAAGTGAGTTACACCGGCCTGCATGGCGCCAACCGGATGGCATCGAACTCATTGCTGGAGTGTCTGGTTTATGGCTGGTCCGCGGCTGAAGATATCGACAGGCGCATGCCTTATGCTCGCGGCGTTAGCACGCTCCCGGGCTGGGATGAAAGCCGGGTAGAAAATCCGGATGAGTTGGTTGTTATCCAGCATAACTGGCATGAGCTGCGGCTGTTTATGTGGGATTACGTCGGTATTGTGCGTACGACCAAGCGCCTGGAGCGCGCTCTGCGCCGTATCACCATGCTGCAACAGGAAATCGACGAGTATTACGCCCATTTCCGCGTGTCGAACAATTTGCTGGAACTGCGCAATCTGGTGCAGGTTGCCGAGCTGATTGTCCGCTGCGCAATGATGCGCAAAGAGAGTCGGGGCCTGCACTACACGCTGGATTACCCAGAGCAACTTCCAGAAGCCGGCCCGTCCATTCTCTCGCCGCTAAGTCATCACATAAACAGGTAAAACGCCTGGGTCAGCGCCGTGTAACCTTCAGAGTAACGTTGGTCTGGCCCACGAATCACCAGCCTGTCGCTAAAGCACTCCCCGGCCTGCGGGGAGAATGCCAGCAATACCCGATGCGGTAGTCGGGCTTCCGTTTCTGCTACATCCGTACGTAATCGCAGATGCCAGCCCATACTTAATGCCTGCTGGGTAAACGCGTTCCCAATCTGTTCCGGCAGCACGACACAAAAAAAACCTTCTTCCGTAATGCTGTCCGCCGCCAGCGTAAGCAACATCTGGTGATCGAGCGTGGTGGTATAGCGCGCCTGCTCGCGCTGCGGTGTTGCACATTCCACGCCCTGTTCATAATAGGGAGGGTTGCTGATTATCAAATCAAAACGCACGGTCTGACGCGGTATCCACTGCTGTGCATCCTCTGTATGAACACTCACGCGATGCATCCACGGAGATTGCGCGATGTTCTCCTGCGCCTGCTGCGCGGCATCGACATCAAGCTCCACGGCGTCAATGATGACGTTTTCATCCGTGCGCTGGGCCAACATCAGCGCCAACAAGCCACTCCCGGTACCAATATCCAGGATCCGCTTTACGCCCGCAACGGGGGCCCAGGCCCCCAATAAAATGCCGTCTGTTCCGACTTTCATTGCACAGCGATCGTGTGCCACAAAAAACTGCTTAAAAGTAAATCCATTACGTCTCAGTACGGATGTAGACTGGGGCATGAAGAACAACCTTCCTGGAAAAAAAACGATAACATAGGATAAAAACAATACCTGAGAAGGTATATCCATACAAACAGATGAAGATTGCAGCCGTAACGTCTATAATCAGCGCCCCACTCAGAGGTAGAACATGACTGTAACGACTTTTTCCGAACTTGAACTCGATGAAAGCCTTCTGGATGCCCTCCAGGAAAAAGGTTTCACTCGCCCGACCGCCATTCAGGCTGCCGCCATTCCGCCTGCGCTCGATGGCCGTGATGTACTCGGTTCTGCGCCGACAGGCACCGGTAAAACGGCGGCATATTTGCTGCCAGCGTTGCAGCACCTGCTCGACTTCCCGCGCAAGAAATCTGGTCCGCCGCGCATTTTAATCCTGACGCCAACGCGCGAACTGGCGATGCAGGTTGCCGAACACGCTCGTGAACTGGCGAAGAATACGCATCTGGATATCGCTACGATTACCGGCGGCGTGGCTTACATGAACCACATGGAAGTCTTTAGCGAAAACCAGGACATCGTGGTCGCCACCACGGGTCGTCTGCTGCAATACATTAAAGAAGAAAACTTCGACTGCCATGCGGTTGAAACGCTAATTCTCGATGAAGCAGACCGTATGCTGGACATGGGCTTTGCCCAGGACATCGAGCATATCGCCGGTGAAACACGCTGGCGTAAGCAAACCATGCTGTTTTCCGCCACGCTGGAAGGCGATGCGATTAAAGATTTTGCCGAGCGTCTGTTGGAAGACCCGGTCGAAGTCTCAGCGGATCCGTCCACCCGCGAACGCAAGAAGATCCATCAGTTTTACTACCGTGCCGATGACATCGAGCACAAAACTGCCATGCTGATCCACCTGTTAAAACAGCCGGAAGCGACTCGCTCGATTGTCTTCGTACGCAAACGTGAGCGTGTGCACGAACTGGCAGGCTGGCTGCGCCAGGCGGGCATTAATAACTGCTATCTCGAAGGCGAGATGGTGCAGAACAAACGTAACGAAGCGATCAAACGCCTGACCGATGGTCGTGTGAACGTGCTGGTAGCAACCGACGTTGCCGCTCGCGGGATCGATATTCCTGACGTCAGCCACGTGTTTAACTTCGACATGCCGCGCAGTGGCGATGCCTATTTGCACCGTATTGGCCGTACCGGTCGTGCTGGCCGTAAAGGCACTGCGATCTCTTTGGTTGAAGCGCACGACCACCTGCTGCTCGGCAAAGCGAGCCGCTATATTGACGAACCGCTGAAAGCTCGCGTCATTGACGAACTGCGTCCAACCACGCGCGCGCCAAGTGAGAAATCTAACGGTAAGCCATCCAAGAAAGTGCTGGCGAAGCGCGCTGAGAAAAAGGCGAAAGAGAAAGAGAAGCCGCGGGTGAAAAAACGTCACCGCGACGCCAAAAATATCGGCAAACGTCGTAAGCCGAGCGGCGCTGCTACCCAGCAGTCCGACAAAGAGTAAACCGAATGCCGGGCCATTTAGCCCGGCATTTTTTCACGTGATGCAAAACTCTCTTCAATGCACTCAAGAAACACCCGCATCGCCGGGCTAACGACTTTTCCGGCATGATAACCACACTATGCCGTAATTAACTCAGGTTGTTCACTGAACGGTAATTCAATCAACTCCCCTGAACGTAACTCTTTCTCGACGGCAAAATGCGGCAAAAAGCTGATCCCAAGATTTGCCGATACGCACTGCTTAATGCTTTCAATGCTCCATAACTCAATGGTATTTTCCAGCGTAATCTGTCGTTTACGCAGTAGCCCCTCGAAGCGTTGTCTGAAAATACATTGCGGCTCATTAATGATAAAACTGCAGGGAATGTGCTGGTTATGCTGAGTAAAATCAACGTGCTGAAGCAGTGGCGAAGCAACTAATGCCAGTGACTGATCGCCAAGCGGCATCAACTCCAGGGCATCGTCATTACCCACCCGATAAAAGACCCCCAGATCAACATCATCACTGAGCAATGCATCGCGAATGACATAACAGTTGAGCGACTGTAAAGACAGCCGCACATGGGGCGCACGTTGTTTAAATCGCTGTAAAACCTGCGGCATTTTATACGCCAGCAGCGTTTCGCCTGTTGCGACACGTAGATCGCCGCTCGGCTGCGCATCCTGATGTGCCGACTGTCGAATCGATGCCATCACGCGCGTCAGGTCATGGATATGCGGCATCAGCCGTTTTCCCTCACTGGTGAGACACATCCGGCGACCAATTTTTTCAAACAACTGCACCGAAAGCTCTTGCTCAAGCTGTTGAATATGAAAGGTAACCGTTGATTGCGTACAGCACAGTTTTTGTGATGCCCGCAGAAATGAACCCTCTTCCACCACCGTTTTTAGCGTAATAAACCGACGTAAATCCATCCGCACCAACCCATCGAAAATATCGAACTCAGAATGCAAAAACATTCATTTTTTTTAATATTTTGCCTCGGGTACTGTCTACCAAAACAGAGGAGATAACAAGTGACCCCCACGCTTTTAAGTGCATTCTGGACCTATACATTGATTACCGCGCTAACCCCCGGACCAAACAACATCCTTGCGCTCAGCGCCGCGACGTCACACGGTTTTCGTCAGAGTACACGCGTACTGGCCGGAATGAGTCTGGGCTTTTTAATCGTCATGATGATGTGCGCCGGGATTTCATTTTCACTGGCGGTCATGGATCCAGCCATCATCCATTGGCTTAGTTGGGCTGGGGCCGCTTATATCCTGTGGCTGGCGCTGAAGATCGCCACCAGCCCGACCTCGAACGATAGATTGCAGTCAGAGCCGATTAGCTTCTGGGCAAGTTTTGGCTTGCAGTTTGTTAACGTGAAAATCATTTTGTACGGCATTACCGCGTTATCCACGTTCGTATTACCGTACACTCAGGACGCCCACTGGCTGATTGGGGTGAGTATTCTGTTAGCGCTGATCGGCACCTTCGGGAATGCCTGCTGGGCGCTGGCGGGCCATCTTTTTCAGCGCGTTTTTCGCCGTTACGGTCGACAGTTGAATATCATTCTGGCGCTGCTGTTGGTGTATTGCGCGGTGAGGATCTTTTACTAACAGATGCAAAAAAGCGGAAGACGCACTGGCATCTTCCGCTTTTTGATTCTCTACTAAACGGGGTTATTCCCCGTGAGCCTTACAGGCTCTCAGTAAAGGTACGAGCAATAACGTCGCGCTGCTGTTCTGGGGTCAGAGAGTTGAAACGCACTGCATAACCAGAAACACGGATGGTCAGCTGCGGATATTTTTCCGGATGCTTAACTGCATCTTCCAGCGTTTCGCGACGCAGAACGTTCACGTTCAGGTGCTGACCACCTTCCACGCGGACTTCCGGCTGTACGTCTACCGGTACTTCACGGTATTCGATTTCGCCCAGTTTGCTGACTGCAACGACTTCATCAGCATTGAAACCTGCTTTCGCAACGATGCAGCGTGCTTCGCCTTTTTCGCTGTCCAGCAGCCAGAAAGAGTTCAGCAGGTCGTCGTTTGCAGCTTTAGTAATCTGGATACCTGTAATCATTTGATGCCTCCCCGGCAAAATTATTTGATCTCGGTTGGCCGTCATCCGGCCAATTGGTAAAACCATTGTTGCTTGAGTGTATATATACCCCTCACACACCCTTGAATCTTTGATTTAAATCAACAAAAACCACACATGGAAAGTGGTGATAGGTGGATTTTATTGTTTTACATCAACTTACGCCATGTGTGCAGCTAAACTTTTTACATAAATTTTCAACTATCTTTAAGGGGTAGACCATTGAGTAACGTACAGAATTTTGCGACGTCGAAAGAAGCAGTTAAGCTAGGGGGATTGAAAATTCGCAGGAGAGCGAGATGGCCACCGAATTAACCTGGCACGATGTGCTGGCTGAAGAGAAACAGCAGCCTTATTTTGTTAACACGCTGCATACCGTTGCCGGCGAACGTCAATCGGGTATGACAATTTATCCACCGCAAAAAGATGTGTTTAACGCTTTTCGCTTTACCGAGCTTGGTGATGTGAAAGTCGTCATCCTGGGTCAGGATCCTTACCACGGTCCAGGCCAGGCACACGGTCTCGCGTTCTCTGTTCGCCCCGGTATTGCCACTCCACCCTCGTTGCTGAATATGTACAAAGAGCTGGAGGCAACAATTCCAGGCTTCACGCGCCCAACGCACGGATATCTGGAAAGCTGGGCACGCCAGGGGGTACTGTTACTTAACACAGTACTCACCGTCCGCGCCGGCCAGGCACATTCTCACGCCAGCCTTGGGTGGGAAACATTTACCGATAAAGTCATCAGTCTGATTAACCAACATCGGGAAGACGTGGTTTTCCTGCTCTGGGGTTCTCACGCACAGAAGAAAGGCGCGATTATTGATACGCAGCGTCACCATGTGTTGAAAGCGCCCCACCCATCACCGCTCTCTGCGCATCGCGGTTTCTTTGGCTGCAATCACTTTGTACTGGCGAATGAATGGCTGGAACAACGAGGTGAAAAGCCAATTGACTGGATGCCGGTATTACCCGCAGAAAGCGAGTAAAAAAATGCCAGCGATTCGCTGGCATTTTTATTATCAGGCTTTGTTCTGACGCCACCACTCCGCGAGCAGCACGCCTGTTGCCACAGAAACGTTGAGCGTTTCTACCTTGCCAGTGCCGTCAATTGCAACGCACAGATCGTCGGCTGAGCATGCTGCTTCTGGCAGAGCTTCACGCTCACGCCCTAATACCAGCACCATTTTTTCCGGCAGCGTGGTAGTAAACAGCGGTTTGCCTTTCGCGCTTGAGGTCATCACAACCGTGTAACCCGCATGGCGGAAGTCGTCCAGCACATCAACAATGCTGTCGCCGGTAATCGGCTGAACGTGCTCTGCACCACCTTCAGCGGTACGGATGGCCGCACCTGATTCCAGCAGCGCCGCATCCTGAACCACTACGCCTTTCACACCGAAGTGCGCGCAGCTACGCATCATGCCGCCCAGGTTATGCGGGTTAGCGATATCTTCCAGTGCCAGCACGCAATCTTGCGCCCCTGCCTGACCGACCCACTGCTTAACGGTAGTACCGTTACGTTTTTTGATCAGGAAACAGACGCCACCGTGGTGTTCTGTGCCAGAGGCTTTCGCCAGCTCGGCTTCGTCAACCACGTGATAGGCTTTTCGGTTTGCCGCCATCCAGCGTAATGCTTCTTTAAAGCGCGGGGTTACGCTCTGAACAAACCAGGCGCGGACGATGGCGTCCGGACGACTCTGGAACAGAGCCTGACAGGCATTCTCACCGTAAACGCGGGTTTCTTCCGCACGCTGACGGCGTAATACTTCAGGATCGATAAAGCTCTTACCGCTAATACCGCCGTGATCGGCTTTATCCGCAGCGTCATCATTCGGTGCGCGGGACACGGTACGCCACGGTGAATCTTCACGTCTGCGGTCACGTTCTACATCGCGGTCACGACCACGTTCACGACCGCGTTCGCTGTTCGGACCCTTTCGGTCATCACGGGCAGGGCGACGACCGCCTTCGGCTCGGGAAGTACCGGGGCGACCGCCGCCTTTTCCGGTACGTGGATTTTGGGTGCGTTTATCCGAGTCATCGTCACTGCGGACGTACATCACTTTGACCTTGCCGTTTTTGTTCTTCAGTTCGTCGCTCATGTTTTTCTCCACCTGCTCTGCGCGAAGCGCGCAGATTACCCGATGTGCACGTCGTTAGCCATTATTTCATTTAAAAGCTAAGGACTATTGTACTCATTGAATAAAACGCATTGTTGTTTAGAACAGACTCCCCGATAATATGTAACATAATAGAAACATACTGGCGTTCCTGCCGTGAAGTCCACTCCACTCATCCAGAGGTTAGTTATGAATACCGTTTGTACCAGCTGCCAGGCTATCAACCGCATCCCCGACGATCGTGTCCAGGAAGCGGCTAAATGCGGACGCTGTGGTCACGACCTGTTTGATGGGGAGGTGATCAATGCGACCGGTGAGACACTGGATAAACTGTTAAAAGACGATCTCCCGGTGGTCGTTGACTTTTGGGCCCCCTGGTGTGGTCCATGTCGTAACTTCGCCCCGATTTTTGAAGATGTCGCGGAAGAGCGTAGCGGTAAAGTGCGTTTTGTTAAAGTGAATACGGAAACCGAGCGTGAACTCAGCGCCCGTTTCGGTATCCGCAGTATTCCGACCATTATGATTTTCAAAAAAGGGGAAATTGTCGACATGCTTAACGGCGCTGTACCAAAAGCCCCATTTGATAGCTGGCTTAACGAATCATTATAATCTCTACGGGGCGCATCTTGTGCCCCGTTTTCACCTCTGCGACAATAGCGTTTTTCAACGTGTTTCCCCATGACCGATAACGCTGTTCTTCAGTTACGCGCAGAGCGCCTCGCGCGCGCCACGCGTCCTTTCCTTGCCCGAGGTAATCGCGTTCGCCGCTGTCAGCGCTGCCTGCTGCCGCAGAAACTCTGCTTGTGCGCAACGCTGGCACCCTCTGAGGCAAAAAGTCGCTTTTGTCTGGTGATGTTTGATACCGAGCCGATGAAGCCCAGCAACACGGGGCGTTTGATTGCTGATATTCTGCCCGATACCACGGCTTTTCAGTGGTCACGCACCGAGCCGCCGCAGGCGCTGCTGGAACTGGTGAAAAATCCGGATTACCAGCCGATGGTTGTATTCCCGGCCTCCTATGCGGGTGAAGAGCGTGAAGTGATTTTCACGCCACCAGCCGGTAAGCCACCATTGTTTATCATGCTCGACGGTACCTGGCCTGAGGCGCGTAAAATGTTCCGCAAAAGCCCGTACCTCGATAACCTACCGGTGATCTCCGTTGATTTATCACGCCTTTCTGCTTACCACCTGCGTGGCGTTCACGCTGAAGGGCAATATTGCACTGCTGAAGTGGCCATCGCCTTGTTGGATCTGGCGGGAGATACGCAAGCCGCAGAAGGGTTAAGCGATCATTTCACTCGCTTTAAAACCCGCTACCTGGCAGGAAAAACTCAACATCAGGGAAGCGTCACAGCAGATTCATCAGAAAACGTTTAAAATCATTCGGTCACTGGTGTCATTAAGGAAGCCGATATGAGTCAGCGTGGTCTGGAAGCACTACTGCGACCGAAATCCATTGCGGTGATTGGGGCGTCAATGAAGCCTAATCGCGCGGGTTACCTGATGATGCGTAACCTGCTTGCCGGCGGTTTCAATGGGCCTGTTTTACCGGTGACGCCCGCATGGAAAGCGGTGCTGGGCGTACTGGCATGGCCCAATATCAACAGCCTGCCCTTTAGCCCGGATCTCGCCGTGTTGTGCACCAATGCCAGCCGTAACCTTGCGTTACTCGAAGCGCTTGGCGAGAAAGGCTGTAAAACCTGCATTATTCTCTCAGCTCCCGCGGCGCAGCACGCAGAGCTGCTGGCCTGCGCATCACGCTACAACATACGTTTGCTGGGCCCCAACAGCCTGGGACTTCTCGCGCCCTGGCAAGGGCTTAACGCCAGCTTTTCCCCCGTCCCGATTAAGCGCGGCAAGCTGGCTTTTATCTCTCAATCCGCTGCCGTATCCAACACCATACTCGACTGGGCACAGCAGAGAGAAATGGGCTTTTCTTACTTTATCGCGCTGGGTGATAGCCTGGATATCGACGTTGATGAGCTGCTGGATTACCTGGCGCGCGACAGCAAAACCAGCGCGATATTGCTGTATCTCGAGCATTTAAGTGATGCCCGACGCTTTGTTTCCGCCGCCCGCAGCGCCTCGCGCAATAAACCTATTTTGGTGATTAAGAGCGGTCGTAGTCCAGCGGCGCAGCGTTTACTGCATACCAGCGCCGGGATGGACCCTGCGTGGGATGCCGCTATTCAGCGTGCCGGTTTATTACGCGTGCAAGACACTCACGAGCTGTTTTCGGCGGTCGAAACCCTGAGCCACATGCGTCCACTACGTGGCGACAGGCTGATGATCATCAGCAATGGGGCCGCGCCTGCCGCACTAGCATTAGATGAACTGTGGTCAAAAAATGGCAAGTTGGCGACGTTGAGTGAAGACACCTGCCAGAAATTACGCGATGCATTGCCTGAACATGTTGATATCGCCAACCCGCTGGATCTGCGTGATGACGCCAGCAGCGAACACTACGTTAAGACGCTGGATATTTTGCTCGCCAGCCAGGATTTCGACGCGTTGATGGTGATTCATTCACCCAGTGCAGCCGCTCCCGGAACCGAAAGCGCACTGGCATTGATTGAAGCGGTAAAGCATCACCCCCGAGGAAAATTCGTCTCGTTGCTGACCAACTGGTGCGGAGAGTTTTCCTCTCAGGAAGCCCGCAGACTGTTTAGCGAAGCCGGACTGCCCACCTACCGCACGCCGGAAGGTACCATCACCGCATTTATGCATATGGTGGAGTATCGGCGAAACCAGAAGCAGCTACGAGAAACGCCTGCGCTGCCTGACAGCCTGACCTCCAACACCGCCGAAGCGCATAATCTGTTACAGCGTGCGATTGTTGAAGGAGCGACATCTCTTGATACCCATGAAGTGCAGCCGATTTTACAGGCTTATGGCTTACACACGCTGCCAACGTGGATCGCCAGCGACAGCGCGGAAGCCGTACACATCGCGGAGCAAATCGGCTACCCGGTGGCGCTCAAGCTGCGTTCTCCTGATATTCCGCATAAATCAGAAGTTCAGGGGGTGATGCTCTACCTGCGTACAGCCACTGAAGTGCAACAGGCCGCCAATGCAATTTTCGATCGGGTAAAAATGGCCTGGCCGCAGGCACGCATTCACGGCTTATTAGTGCAAAGTATGGCGAATCGCGCCGGCGCTCAGGAACTTCGCGTCGTCGTTGAACACGACCCGGTATTTGGCCCGTTGATTATGCTGGGTGAAGGTGGTGTTGAATGGCGACCGGAAGAGCAAGCCGTGGTGGCATTGCCGCCATTGAACATGAATCTGGCGCGTTATCTGGTGATCCAGGGGATCAAAAATAAAAAGATCCGCGCGCGCAGCGCACTGCGCCCATTGGATATCGCCGGGTTGAGCCAACTTCTGGTGCAGGTCTCCAACCTGATCGTCGATTGCCCGGAAATTCAGCGTCTGGATATTCATCCGCTGCTGGCCTCGGCCGGAGAATTTACCGCGCTGGACGTTACGCTGGATATTGCCCCTTTCACGGGAGATAACGAAAGCAGACTGGCTGTACGTCCCTACCCTCATCAACTTGAAGAGTGGGTGGAGTTGAAGAACGGCGAGCGCTGTCTGTTCCGCCCCATTTTGCCGGAGGATGAACCTCATCTTCAGCAGTTCATTTCTCAGGTGACAAAAGAAGATCTTTATTATCGCTATTTCAGTGAGATCAACGAATTTACCCACGAAGATTTAGCCAATATGACGCAGATCGACTACGATCGGGAAATGGCCTTTGTTGCGGTGCGTTGTAAAGATAATCACGAAGAGATCCTCGGCGTAACGCGAGCAATCTCGGATCCTGATAACGTAGACGCTGAGTTTGCCGTACTGGTTCGTTCCGATCTCAAAGGGCTTGGACTGGGTCGCCGATTGATGGAAAAATTAATTGCCTATACTCGAGATCACGGACTTATACGTTTGAATGGTATTACGATGCCGAACAATCGTGGGATGGTCGCCCTGGCCCGAAAACTCGGGTTTGTTGTTGACGTCCAGCTCGAAGAGGGAATTGTTGGGCTAACGCTTGATCTGGCCCAATGTGAGGAATCGTGAGTAAGGTACTGGAAATGTTGACCACATTAATGGGTACTGGTGGTATCATTGCCCGCTTATGTCGTCTGCATAGCACAGAGGACCCTTCAATGAACAGAGAAGAAATGCACTGTGATGTTGTCAAAATTTAAGCGTAATAAACATCAACAACACCTTGCCCAACTACCCAAGATTTCTCAGTCAGTTGATGATGTAGATTTCTTTTATGCTCCCGCTAATTTCAGGGAGACTCTGCTGGAAAAAATAGCCAGCGCGACGCGACGGATCTGCATTATTGCGCTGTACCTGGAACAGGATGACGGTGGTAAAGGCATACTTGACGCTCTCTATGCGGCAAAACGGCAGCGTCCTGAACTGGATGTCCGGGTGCTTGTCGACTGGCACCGAGCCCAGCGCGGTCGTATTGGGGCTGCGGCATCCAATACCAATGCTGACTGGTATTGCCGAATGGCGCAAGAAAACCCTGGTATCGATATTCCTGTCTATGGCGTTCCGATTAACACCCGTGAAGCGCTTGGCGTCCTGCATTTCAAAGGCTTTATCATTGATGACAGCGTCCTGTACAGCGGGGCCAGTCTGAACGATGTTTACCTGCATCAGCATGATAAATATCGCTATGACCGTTATCAGTTGATTCGCAACGCGCAAATGGCCGATATCATGTTCGATTGGGTGACGCAAAACCTGATGAACGGTCGCGGCGTTAACCGTCTTGATGATATCAACCGCCCTAAAAGCCCAGAAATTAAAAACGACATCCGCCTGTACCGTCAGGAACTGCGCGATGCGTCATTCCATTTTCAGGGTGATGCTGATAACGAACAGCTTTCGGTTACGCCTCTGGTAGGCCTTGGGAAATCCAGTCTGTTAAATAAGACCATTTTCCATCTTATGCCCTGCGCGGAGCACAAGCTTACAATCTGTACCCCTTATTTCAACCTTCCCGCCATACTGGTGCGCAATATCATTCAACTGCTGCGTGAAGGGAAAAAGGTTGAAATCATTGTCGGTGATAAAACCGCCAACGACTTTTTCATCCCGGAAGATGAGCCATTCAAGATCATCGGTGCGCTGCCTTATCTGTATGAAATAAATCTGCGCCGTTTCTTGAGCAGATTGCAGTATTACGTGAATACCGACCAGCTGGTCGTACGCTTATGGAAAGATGATGACAATACCTATCATCTGAAAGGTATGTGGGTTGATGATAAATGGATGCTGCTCACCGGCAACAACCTTAACCCTCGTGCCTGGCGTCTGGATCTGGAAAACGCCATCCTTATCCACGATCCTAAGCAAGAGCTCACCCCTCAGCGCGATAAAGAGCTGGAGCTTATCCGTACGCATACTACCGTCGTTAAGCACTATCGCGACCTGCAAAGCATTGCTGACTATCCAGTCAAAGTGCGTAAGCTCATCCGTCGACTACGCCGTATTCGTATCGACAGATTAATTAGCCGTATTCTGTAATCAAGACCCCGTCCAGTGACGGGGTTTTTCATATGGAGGTAACGGTGCGCCTGTTCATTCTTACCAGTGTCCTTGCCATTTCGGGCTGCAGCCATATGGCTAACGACCAGTGGAGCGGGCAAGACAAAGCTCAACACTTCATCGCCTCCGCCATGCTTGCCGCAGCCGGCAATGAATATGCCCAACATCAGGGCAACAGCCGCGATCGCAGTGCGGCTATCGGCCTGATGTTCTCAGTCAGCCTAGGTGCGTCAAAAGAGCTATGGGACAGCCGTCCCGCAGGGAGCGGCTGGAGCTGGAAGGACTTCGCCTGGGATGTTGCAGGCGCATCTACCGGCTATGCGGTCTGGCAACTGGCACATTACTAGAGGCGCAGACCTTTCCCTTTCCCATGCAGCATTAGCGATACTAAAAACGCAACTACTGCCAGCGCAGTGACGTACCAGAAGAATGTCGTTTCCATACCGACAGACTTCAGGGACAACGCGACATATTCGGCTGAACCGCCAAACAGCGCATTGGCCACCGCATAAGATAAGCCGACCCCAAGAGCGCGTACCTGTGCCGGGAACATTTCGGCCTTCAGAATACCGCTAATTGACGTATAGAAACTGACGATTAACAGAGCACACATCACCAGAGCAAACGCCATATACGGGGATGTTACGCTTTGCAATGCTGTCAGAATGGGAACGGTGAAAATCGCGGCCAACGCGCCAAAACACAGCATTGAAGTACGCCGGCCAATTTTATCTGACAAGGCGCCGAACAGCGGTTGTACCAGCATGAACACACACAGTGCCGCCGTCATAATCCCACTGGCTACGTTGGCATGCATACCTGCTGTATTAACCAGGTACTTCTGCATATAGGTTGTGAACGTATAAAAACACAATGATCCCGCGGCGGTAAAACTAAGCACCATGACAAAAGCTTTGCGATTACGCCACAGACCTTTCAGGGAACCCGCTTCTTTCAGCGCGCGAACATCCTGTTTCGAGGTTTCATCCAGTTGGCGACGCAGCCATAGCGCAACAATAGCCAGCACGGCGCCCAACGCAAATGGAATACGCCAACCCCACTCTCTGAGCGCTGAGTCTTCTAACGTGTGCTGTAATATGACCACAACCAGTAATGCCAGTAACTGTCCGCCGATTAACGTTACGTACTGGAATGAAGCATAAAAACCTTTCTTACCTTCAACGGCGACTTCACTCATATAGGTCGCGCTGGTTCCGTATTCACCACCGACAGATAACCCCTGGAATAGCCTTGCCAGCAGTAATAGCGCAGGCGCCCAGGTACCGATAGTTTCATATCCCGGTAGACAAGCGATCACCAACGATCCCATGCACATCATACAAACGGACAGCAACATGGACTTTTTACGCCCATGCTTATCCGCGATACGGCCAAACAGCCAGCCTCCAATTGGTCGCATCAAGAAGCCAGCGGCAAAAACGCCAGCGGTTTGTAAGAGTTGTGTGGTGGTATTTCCTGATGGAAAAAAGATATGAGCAAAATAAAGAGAGCAGAATGAATAGATATAGAAATCAAACCATTCGACCAGATTCCCTGATGATGCTCCGACAATCGCCCATATACGACGACGGGTATCGCCGTCTGCCAGCGCCCCGTTCTCAGTTACACTACTATCAGCCATTAGAATTGTACCCCTGCCAACGATCGCGTGAATTTATCAATGATGGTTGTGTGTTTTTTAGTGAATAAAATGTTATATAATTGTTATATCTTATTGTGCGGTAAAGATCACGATTTTAATTAGCAGAGAAAGGATTCAGATATGTTCGAGGGAGAGATCCGTGTAGTAGATCGAGACAGTGGTCGATTAAGGCTGTTACGCCGTATCCGGCAATGTACCGCCGCGTTGCCTGATGCGCTGCGCTTATCAGGCCTACAAAATACGTTCAGCCCAGCCCCTGTAGGCCGGATAAGGCGGTACGCCACATCCGGCAATGTACCGCCGCGTTGCCTGATGCGCTGCGCTTATCAGGCCTACAAAATACGTTCAGCCCAGCCCCTGTAGGCCGGATAAGGCGGCACGCCGCATCCGGCAATGTACCGCCGTGTTGCCTGATGCGCTGCGCTTATCAGGCCTACAAAATACATTCAGCCCTGCCTCTGTAGGCCGGATAAGGCGGCACGCCGCATCCGGCGGTTTTCATTCCACACAGACGCAAAAAAGCCCATCCGTCAGGATGGGCTTCTTCACTTTATTTGATGCCTGGCAGTTTATGGCGGGCGTCCTGCCCGCCACCCTCCGGGCCGTTGCTGCGCAACGTTCAAATCCGCTCCCGGCGGATTTGTCCTCCTCAGGAGAGCGCTCACCGACAGACAACAGATAAAACAAAAGGCCCAGTCTTTCGACTGAGCCTTTCGCTTTTATTTGATGCCTGGCAGTTCCCTACTCTCGCATGGGGAGACCCCACACTACCATCGGCGCTACGGCGTTTCACTTCTGAGTTCGGCATGGGGTCAGGTGGGACCACCGCGCTACAGCCGCCAGGCAAATTCTGTTTATCAACACACCTCCCGGGCATGTCGATGTCATCTGTAATCAAGCTGAATGTCGATGTCTCTTCGCCAAAACATCTTCGGCGTTGTAAGGTTAAGCCTCACGGTTCATTAGTATCGGTTAGCTCAATGTATCGCTACACTTACACACCCGACCTATCAACGTCGTCGTCTTCAACGTTCCTTCAGGACTCTCAAGGAGTCAGGGAGAACTCATCTTGGGGCAAGTTTCGTGCTTAGATGCTTTCAGCACTTATCTCTTCCGCATTTAGCTACCGGGCAATGCCATTGGCATGACAACCCGAACACCAGTGATGCGTCCACTCCGGTCCTCTCGTACTAGGAGCAGCCCCCCTCAATTCTCCAGCGCCCACGGCAGATAGGGACCGAACTGTCTCACGACGTTCTAAACCCAGCTCGCGTACCACTTTAAATGGCGAACAGCCATACCCTTGGGACCTACTTCAGCCCCAGGATGTGATGAGCCGACATCGAGGTGCCAAACACCGCCGTCGATATGAACTCTTGGGCGGTATCAGCCTGTTATCCCCGGAGTACCTTTTATCCGTTGAGCGATGGCCCTTCCATTCAGAACCACCGGATCACTAAGACCTGCTTTCGCACCTGCTCGAGCCGTCACTCTCGCAGTCAAGCTAGCTTATGCCTTTGCACTAACCTCCTGATGTCCGACCAGGATTAGCTAACCTTCGTGCTCCTCCGTTACTCTTTAGGAGGAGACCGCCCCAGTCAAACTACCCACCAGACACTGTCCGCAACCCGGATTACGGGTCTACGTTAGAACACCAGCCATTAAAGGGTGGTATTTCAAGGATGGCTCCATGCAGACTGGCGTCCACACTTCAAAGCCTCCCACCTATCCTACACATCAAGGACCAGTGTTCAGTGTCAAGCTATAGTAAAGGTTCACGGGGTCTTTCCGTCTTGCCGCGGGTACACTGCATCTTCACAGCGAGTTCAATTTCACTGAGTCTCGGGTGGAGACAGCCTGGCCATCATTACGCCATTCGTGCAGGTCGGAACTTACCCGACAAGGAATTTCGCTACCTTAGGACCGTTATAGTTACGGCCGCCGTTTACCGGGGCTTCGATCAAGAGCTTCTCCTTACGGATAACCCCATCAATTAACCTTCCGGCACCGGGCAGGCGTCACACCGTATACGTCCACTTTCGTGTTTGCACAGTGCTGTGTTTTTAATAAACAGTTGCAGCCAGCTGGTATCTTCGACTGATTTCAGCTCCATGGGTAAACCACTTCACCTACATATCAGCGTGCCTTCTCCCGAAGTTACGGCACCATTTTGCCTAGTTCCTTCACCCGAGTTCTCTCAAGCGCCTTGGTATTCTCTACCTGACCACCTGTGTCGGTTTGGGGTACGATTTCGTGTTACCTGATGCTTAGAGGCTTTTCCTGGAAGCAGGGCATTTGTTACTTCAGCACCGTAGTGCCTCGTCATCACACCTCAGCGTTAATAAGGTACCGGATTTACCTGGAACCTCCGCCTACATGCTTAAACCGGGACAACCGTCGCCCGGCTAACATAGCCTTCTCCGTCCCCCCTTCGCAGTAACACCAAGTACAGGAATATTAACCTGTTTCCCATCGACTACGCCTTTCGGCCTCGCCTTAGGGGTCGACTCACCCTGCCCCGATTAACGTTGGACAGGAACCCTTGGTCTTCCGGCGTGCGGGTTTTTCACCCGCATTATCGTTACTTATGTCAGCATTCGCACTTCTGATACCTCCAGCATACCTCACAGTACACCTTCAACGGCTTACAGAACGCTCCCCTACCCAACAACACATAGTGTCGCTGCCGCAGCTTCGGTGCATGGTTTAGCCCCGTTACATCTTCCGCGCAGGCCGACTCGACCAGTGAGCTATTACGCTTTCTTTAAATGATGGCTGCTTCTAAGCCAACATCCTGGCTGTCTGTGCCTTCCCACATCGTTTCCCACTTAACCATGACTTTGGGACCTTAGCTGGCGGTCTGGGTTGTTTCCCTCTTCACGACGGACGTTAGCACCCGCCGTGTGTCTCCCGTGATAACATTCTTCGGTATTCGCAGTTTGCATCGGGTTGGTAAGTCGGGATGACCCCCTAGCCGAAACAGTGCTCTACCCCCGAAGATGAATTCACGAGGCGCTACCTAAATAGCTTTCGGGGAGAACCAGCTATCTCCCGGTTTGATTGGCCTTTCACCCCCAGCCACAAGTCATCCGCTAATTTTTCAACATTAGTCGGTTCGGTCCTCCAGTTAGTGTTACCCAACCTTCAACCTGCCCATGGCTAGATCACCGGGTTTCGGGTCTATACCCTGCAACTTAACGCCCAGTTAAGACTCGGTTTCCCTTCGGCTCCCCTATTCGGTTAACCTTGCTACAGAATATAAGTCGCTGACCCATTATACAAAAGGTACGCAGTCACACCCCGAAGGATGCTCCCACTGCTTGTACGTACACGGTTTCAGGTTCTTTTTCACTCCCCTCGCCGGGGTTCTTTTCGCCTTTCCCTCACGGTACTGGTTCACTATCGGTCAGTCAGGAGTATTTAGCCTTGGAGGATGGTCCCCCCATATTCAGACAGGATACCACGTGTCCCGCCCTACTCTTCGAGTTCACAACATATGCACTTTTGTGTACGGGACTTTCACCCTGTATCGTGCGACTTTCCAGACGCTTCCACTAACACACATGCTGATTCAGACTCTGGGCTGCTCCCCGTTCGCTCGCCGCTACTGGGGGAATCTCGGTTGATTTCTTTTCCTCGGGGTACTTAGATGTTTCAGTTCCCCCGGTTCGCTTCATTACGCTATGTATTCACGTAATGATAGTGTGACGAATCACACTGGGTTTCCCCATTCGGAAATCGCCGGTTATAACGGTTCATATCACCTTACCGACGCTTATCGCAGATTAGCACGTCCTTCATCGCCTCTGACTGCCAGGGCATCCACCGTGTACGCTTAGTCGCTTAACCTCACAACCCGAAGATGTTTCTTTCGATTCATCATCGACTTGCAAAAATTTGAGAGACTCGAACACACCATTTTTCATTTCTTATTACGGAGAAATGAAACAGTGTGTCGTTTCAATTTTCAGCTTGATCCAGATTTTTAAAGAGCAAATATCTCAAACGTGACTCGAAAGTCAGTTTTGAGATACTTCGGTCGGCGACTTTCACTCACACATACCAGCAAGTGGCGTCCCCTAGGGGATTCGAACCCCTGTTACCGCCGTGAAAGGGCGGTGTCCTGGGCCTCTAGACGAAGGGGACACTGAAGTCTCAATCGCAAGACGCCTTGCTATTTACTTTTCATCAGACAATCTGTGTGAGCACTACAAAGGCAGGTTCTTTAAGGTAAGGAGGTGATCCAACCGCAGGTTCCCCTACGGTTACCTTGTTACGACTTCACCCCAGTCATGAATCACAAAGTGGTAAGCGCCCTCCCGAAGGTTAAGCTACCTACTTCTTTTGCAACCCACTCCCATGGTGTGACGGGCGGTGTGTACAAGGCCCGGGAACGTATTCACCGTGGCATTCTGATCCACGATTACTAGCGATTCCGACTTCATGGAGTCGAGTTGCAGACTCCAATCCGGACTACGACATACTTTATGAGGTCCGCTTGCTCTCGCGAGGTCGCTTCTCTTTGTATATGCCATTGTAGCACGTGTGTAGCCCTACTCGTAAGGGCCATGATGACTTGACGTCATCCCCACCTTCCTCCAGTTTATCACTGGCAGTCTCCTTTGAGTTCCCGGCCTAACCGCTGGCAACAAAGGATAAGGGTTGCGCTCGTTGCGGGACTTAACCCAACATTTCACAACACGAGCTGACGACAGCCATGCAGCACCTGTCTCAGAGTTCCCGAAGGCACCAAAGCATCTCTGCTAAGTTCTCTGGATGTCAAGAGTAGGTAAGGTTCTTCGCGTTGCATCGAATTAAACCACATGCTCCACCGCTTGTGCGGGCCCCCGTCAATTCATTTGAGTTTTAACCTTGCGGCCGTACTCCCCAGGCGGTCGACTTAACGCGTTAGCTCCGGAAGCCACGCCTCAAGGGCACAACCTCCAAGTCGACATCGTTTACGGCGTGGACTACCAGGGTATCTAATCCTGTTTGCTCCCCACGCTTTCGCACCTGAGCGTCAGTCTTTGTCCAGGGGGCCGCCTTCGCCACCGGTATTCCTCCAGATCTCTACGCATTTCACCGCTACACCTGGAATTCTACCCCCCTCTACAAGACTCTAGCCTGCCAGTTTCGGATGCAGTTCCCAGGTTGAGCCCGGGGATTTCACATCCGACTTGACAGACCGCCTGCGTGCGCTTTACGCCCAGTAATTCCGATTAACGCTTGCACCCTCCGTATTACCGCGGCTGCTGGCACGGAGTTAGCCGGTGCTTCTTCTGCGAGTAACGTCAATTGCTGCGGTTATTAACCACAACACCTTCCTCCTCGCTGAAAGTACTTTACAACCCGAAGGCCTTCTTCATACACGCGGCATGGCTGCATCAGGCTTGCGCCCATTGTGCAATATTCCCCACTGCTGCCTCCCGTAGGAGTCTGGACCGTGTCTCAGTTCCAGTGTGGCTGGTCATCCTCTCAGACCAGCTAGGGATCGTCGCCTAGGTGAGCCGTTACCCCACCTACTAGCTAATCCCATCTGGGCACATCCGATGGCAAGAGGCCCGAAGGTCCCCCTCTTTGGTCTTGCGACGTTATGCGGTATTAGCTACCGTTTCCAGTAGTTATCCCCCTCCATCGGGCAGTTTCCCAGACATTACTCACCCGTCCGCCACTCGTCACCCAAGGAGCAAGCTCCTCTGTGCTACCGTTCGACTTGCATGTGTTAGGCCTGCCGCCAGCGTTCAATCTGAGCCATGATCAAACTCTTCAATTTAAAAGTTTGATGCTCAATGAATTAAACTTCGTAATGAATTACGTGTTCACTCGTTGAGACTTGGTATTCATTTTTCGTCTTGCGACATTAAGAATCCGTATCTTCGAGTGCCCACACAGATTGTCTGATAAATTGTTAAAGAGCAGTGCCGCTTCGCTTTTTCTCAGCGGTGCGGGGTGTGCATATTACGCCATCCCGCTACGAAGTCAAGCATTTAATTTCGCTTTCTTCGCCGGAGTTCTCAATGGAACTCCGCTGACCCGGCGGCTTGTAATCCGTTGTTCCGTGTCAGTGGAGGCGCATTATAGGGAGTTATTTCAGGCTGACAAGTTAAAAATATAAAAAACTTATCAAGTGATTACTTTTCAATCAACACATCCATTTCTGCCTGGATTTTAAACAAAAACGAGCCCCGCAGGGCCCGTTTATTGTTGTTTTGTGACTTACTGCACTGCCACTATACGATCGTCATTCACTTCCAGACGAATCGTTTTGCCTGGAATCAGTTCACCAGACAGAATTTGCTGCGCCAGCGGGTTTTCGATCTGCTGCTGGATAGCACGTTTCAATGGACGCGCGCCATACACCGGATCGTAACCATTCGCGCTCAGCAGTTTAAGCGCCTCGTCAGAAATATGTATTTCATAGCCACGCTCTTCCAGACGTTTGTACAGACGCTGCAACTGGATCTGAGCAATAGAAGCAATGTGCTGCTCACCCAGCGGATGGAATACGACAACCTCATCTATACGGTTGATGAATTCCGGGCGGAAGTTATGGCTCACGACGCCCAGCACCATATCTTTCATGTGACCGTAATCCAACTCACCGAAGCGTTCCTGGATCAGATCGGACCCCAGGTTCGAGGTCATGATGACAACCGTATTACGGAAGTCGACCGTTCTCCCCTGTCCGTCAGTCAGACGACCATCATCAAGCACCTGCAGCAGAATGTTGAACACATCCGGATGCGCTTTCTCCACTTCATCCAACAAGATGACGGAGTAAGGACGACGACGTACTGCTTCCGTCAGATACCCACCTTCTTCATAACCGACATATCCCGGAGGTGCCCCGACCAAACGAGACACGGAGTGTTTCTCCATAAACTCGGACATATCGATACGCACCATTGCATCGTCACTGTCGAACATAAAGTTTGCCAGCGCTTTGCACAGTTCGGTTTTACCGACACCGGTTGGACCAAGGAACAGGAATGAACCAATCGGACGATTCGGATCGGACAAGCCCGCGCGGCTACGACGAATGGCATTAGAAACGGCTTCCACCGCTTCGTTCTGACCAATCACGCGGCTGTGCAGCTCCTGCTCCATACGCAACAGTTTTTCTCGTTCGCCTTCCAGCATGCGAGCAACAGGGATCCCCGTCCAGCGCGCCAGTACCTCAGCAATTTCCGCATCCGTAACTTTATTACGCAGCAGACGCATGGTTTTGCCTTCAGACTGGGTGGCTGCTTCCAGCTGTTTTTCCAGTTCAGGAATTTTGCCGTACTGCAGTTCAGACATCCGCGCCAGGTCGCCAACGCGGCGCGCCTGTTCGATGGCGATTTTTGCCTGCTCCAGCTCAGCCTTGATAGTTTGCGTTCCCGAGAGGGAAGCTTTTTCAGCTTTCCACTCTTCCTCTAACTCAGAATACTGGCGTTCTTTGTCGTCCAGCTCTTCGTTGAGCATATCGAGACGTTTTTTACTTGCCTCATCAGACTCTTTCATTAATGCCTGCTGTTCCAGTTTGAGCTGGATAATACGGCGGTCGAGTCTGTCGAGTTCCTCCGGCTTGGAGTCAATCTGCATACGAATGCTGGATGCCGCTTCGTCAATAAGGTCGATAGCTTTATCCGGCAACTGACGATCGGCAATATAGCGATGAGACAGCGTAGCAGCCGCAACAATCGCCGGGTCAGTAATCTGCACATGATGGTGCAGTTCATAACGTTCTTTCAGGCCACGCAAGATTGCGATGGTGTCTTCCACTGAAGGTTCAGCCACAAACACTTTCTGGAAACGACGTTCCAGCGCCGCATCTTTTTCGATGTACTGGCGATACTCATCAAGCGTTGTTGCGCCTACGCAGTGCAGTTCCCCGCGAGCCAGTGCTGGTTTCAGCATGTTCCCGGCGTCCATTGCGCCATCGGCTTTACCCGCCCCAACCATGGTATGCAATTCGTCGATAAACAGAATGACGTTGCCTTCCTGTTTCGAGAGATCGTTCAGCACACCTTTTAAACGTTCTTCGAACTCACCACGATATTTGGCCCCAGCCACCAGCGCGCCCATATCCAGCGCCAGTACACGACGGCCTTTTAAGCCTTCCGGCACTTCACCATTGATGATGCGTTGGGCCAGCCCTTCAACGATGGCGGTTTTACCGACACCGGGTTCACCGATTAACACCGGGTTATTTTTAGTACGACGTTGCAGCACCTGAATGGTACGGCGAATTTCTTCATCACGGCCGATGACCGGATCGAGTTTGCCCTGTTCGGCACGTTCAGTCAGATCGACGGTATATTTTTTCAAGGCCTGACGTTGGTCTTCAGCCCCCTGGTCATTCACGCTTTCACCTCCACGCATTTGTTCAATTGCCTGAGTGATATTGGCGGTCGTCGCGCCTGCTGATTTTAATAAGTCGGTCAGCTTACCGCGTGACTCAAGCGCCGCCAGAACGAACAGTTCTGACGAAATAAAGTTGTCCCCACGTTTTTGCGCCAGCTTGTCGCAAAGATTCAGTACACGCACCAGTTCCTGAGAAGGCTGCACATCGCCACCGGTACCTTCTACCTGTGGCAAACGGCTCAACGCCTGGTCAATGGCTGTACGTAACTGGCCAGCATTAATGCCAGCAGACGTTAATAAAGGACGTACCGATCCCCCTTCCTGATTCAGCAAGGCGCTCATTAGATGAAGTGGTTCGATGAATTGATTGTCGTGCCCCAATGCGAGTGACTGGGCATCGGCAAGAGCAAGCTGGAATTTATTAGTAAGACGATCCAGACGCATAACTCCTCCCATAACAGGTCAAAATTGCTACTGGAGATTAAATGAGGTCATCCCTCAATTATTCAAGGTGAATGACCTGAATTATGTGAAAAGAAAATTACACGTACCGGATCGTCTTGATTCTTTAGGTTATATCAGCCAAATAAAACTTGCCATACGACCCGTGGTATTGTCGCGACGATAAGAGAAGAACGTCTCACTTTCGCTGAAGGTGCAACGGTCGCCGCCGTGGATGTTCTCGACTCCGACACTGGAAAGACGCTGGCGCGCAAGCTGGTAGATATCCGCCAGATACTTATCGCCGCGCGGTACAAATGCAAGGTCCGCTTGCGGATCTTTCGTCATGAACGCCTCGCGGACTTCTGGTCCAACTTCAAACGCGTTTGGACCTATCGCCGGGCCTAGCCAGGCAATAATGTTTTCAGGTTTGTCGGCAAAACACGCCACCGTCTCTTCCAGCACGCCGGCGCATAATCCGCGCCAACCCGCATGGGCCGCAGCAACTTCCGTTCCGGCACGATTGCAAAACAACACCGGCAAACAATCAGCGGTCATCACCGCACACACGGTGCCCGGCGTGTTGCTGTACGACGCATCTGCGCGTTTGCAGGCGTAAGGCTCGCCGGTCAGTTTCAGGACATCCTTACCGTGGACCTGCTCCAGCCAGACTGGCTTTGACGGCAGATTGCCCGCAGCAAACAGTCGTTTGCGGTTCTCTTCAACATGCTCCGGGTTATCGCCGCAATGGGCGCCCAGATTCAGCGAATCGTAAGGCGGCATACTGACTCCGCCAATACGGGTAGAACTACACGCCGCGACACCTTGCGGTATCGGCCACTGCGGGACAATTAGCTTACTCATAGCCAGGCAATATCATCCTTATGTTCTTCGAAATCAGCGCGCATCACTTCAATCAACTGCACCATATCTTGTGGGATCGGCGCATGCCATTCCATTTCGATACCGGAAATCGGGTGATACAAACGCAGCATGGTCGCGTGCAGCGCTTGACGGTCGAACTTACGCAGTACGGAGATAAATTCGTCAGAAGCGCCTTTCGGTGGACGTGGACGACCGCCGTAAACCTGATCGCCCACCAGCGGATGAGTGATATGTGCCATGTGCACGCGGATCTGGTGCGTACGTCCGGTTTCCAGACGCAACCGCAGACGCGTGTGCACACGGAAGTGTTCCATAATGCGATAGTGCGTTACCGCCGGTTTCCCCATTGGGTGTACCGCCATGTGCGTACGCTTGGTCGGGTGACGGCTAATCGGTTCCTCAACGGTTCCGCCAGCAGTCATGTGGCCAATTGCCACGGCTTCGTACTCACGGGTAATTTCGCGCAGCTGCAACGACTCCACCAAACGTGTTTGCGCCGGAACCGTTTTTGCCACCACCATTAATCCGGTCGTGTCTTTATCCAGACGGTGCACGATACCTGCACGAGGAACATCCGCGATTGGCGGGTAGTAATGCAGTAACGCATTCAATACCGTACCATCGGGATTCCCGGCGCCCGGATGCACTACAAGGTCACGGGGTTTGTTGATGACAAGAATGTCGTCATCTTCATAAACGATATCCAGTGGGATATCCTGAGGTTCAAAACGAACCTCTTCATCAATTTCTGCATTGATGGAGACACGCTCTCCACCCAACACTTTTTCTTTCGGTTTATCGCAAAGTTGGCCATTTACCAGTACGCGCTGGTCGAGGATCCATTCTTTTATGCGCGATCGCGAATAATCAGGGAACAATTCGGCCAAAGCCTGATCTAAGCGTTGACCGAGCTGATTTTCGGAGACTGTTGCGGTGAGTTCTACTCGTTGTGCCATAAACTGCTTCTTCGTTTAACGTTGGGTTTTACGGCTTTGCCGTTTAATATAGTGTGCTATTGTAGCTGGTCTTAACCGGGAGCAGGAACAGAGAATCTCCCGTATTACATTTTGAGGAAAGTCAAAACGTCATGACGCGCATGAAATATCTGGTGGCAGCAGCCACGTTGAGCCTGTTTTTGGCGGGTTGCTCTGGTTCAAAGGAAGAGGTGCCCGATAATCCGCCAAATGAAATCTACGCGACTGCTCAGCAAAAGCTGCAGGACGGTAACTGGAAACAGGCAATAACGCAATTGGAAGCGTTGGATAACCGTTATCCATTTGGACCGTATTCTCAGCAGGTGCAATTAGATCTCATCTACGCCTACTACAAAAACGCCGATCTGCCACTTGCTCAGGCTGCCATCGATCGTTTTATCCGTCTTAACCCGACACACCCTAACATTGATTATGTCATGTATATGCGTGGCCTGACCAATATGGCGTTGGATGATAGCGCACTGCAAGGATTCTTTGGTGTTGATCGTAGCGATCGCGATCCGCAACATGCCCGAGCTGCGTTTAATGACTTTTCCAAACTGGTGCGTGGGTATCCGAATAGCCAGTACACCACTGACGCCACCAAACGTCTGGTGTTCCTGAAAGACCGCCTGGCGAAGTATGAATACTCCGTTGCAGAATACTACACTGCCCGCGGCGCATGGGTTGCCGTGGTAAACCGTGTGGAAGGCATGCTGCGCGACTACCCGGATACTCAGGCAACACGTAATGCCCTGCCGTTGATGGAAAACGCTTATCGCCAGATGCAGATGAATGCGCAGGCTGAAAAAGTCGCGAAAATCATTGCCGCCAACAGCAGCAATACCTGATTTGCCTCAGAATGCAAAACGGCAGCCCAAGGGCTGCCGTTTTTTTATCCGTTAACGCCTCAACTGAAGCGGTTTAGCTCCGACGCATCCCATCAAATATGGCCTGCTTTCAGGTATTCCTCAAGTAAAAAATCGCCTGTTCCTGCGGTGCCTCACAAAAAGGTTTTCTTGACAAAAAGCGACAAAATAATGTGATTCGTATCACACATTTTGACATTAGGAACGGTATGCTGGAATCACCAAGACGGGAAAGACAAGAGGTAAAATTTATGACAATGAACATTACCAGTAAACAAATGGAAATTACTCCGGCAATTCGCCAGCATGTCGCAGACCGTCTCGCCAAACTAGAAAAATGGCAAACTCATCTGATTAATCCACATATCATTCTGTCTAAGGAGCCACAGGGTTTCATTGCTGATGCCACCATCAATACACCGAACGGACATCTGGTCGCCAGCGCAAAACACGAGGATATGTACACAGCAATTAACGATTTGATCAACAAGCTGGAACGGCAGCTCAATAAAGTGCAGCACAAAGGCGAAGCCCGTCGTGCAACAACTTCAGTCAAAGACGCCAACTTCGTCGAAGCAGAAGAAGAGTAGTCCCTTACATTGAGTGTATCGCCAACGCGCCTTCGGGCGCGTTTTTTGTTGACAGGGTGAAAACAGTACGGGTACTTTACTGACGTAGCCAAAGGAAAATTACATGAAACTTGTCCCGTTCTTCTTCGCATTCTTTTTTACCTTCCCCTGAATGGGAGGCGTTTCGTCGTGTGATAAAGAATGCGAAGACGAACAATAAGGCCTCCCACAACGGGAGGCCTTTTTTATTGATAACAAGAAAGGCAACACTATGACATCGGAAAACCCATTGCTGGCGCTGCGCGATAAGATCAGCACGCTGGATGAAAAATTACTGGCCCTGCTGGCTGAGCGACGTGGACTGGCCGTAGAAGTTGGTAAAGCCAAACTGCTTTCGCATCGTCCGGTTCGTGATATCGACCGTGAACGTGACCTTTTGGACCGACTCATTCAGCTTGGCAAAGCACATCATCTTGATGCTCACTACATTACTCGCCTGTTCCAGCTCATAATCGAAGACTCCGTCCTGACTCAACAGGCACTGCTCCAGCAGCACCTGAACAAAATTAACCCACACTCCGCGCGCGTGGCCTTCCTTGGGCCAAAAGGGTCATATTCTCACCTCGCAGCACGTCAATACGCTGCCCGCCATTTTGAACAATTTATTGAAAGCGGCTGCGCAAAATTTGCCGATATCTTTAATCAGGTCGAAACCGGACAGGCTGACTATGCTGTGGTACCGATTGAAAACACCAGCTCCGGTGGGATTAACGACGTTTACGACCTGCTGCAGCACACCAGCCTGTCTATCGTTGGCGAGATGACCATTACGATAGACCACTGTGTACTGGTGTCTGGCACGACGGATCTTGAGACCATTGAAACGGTATATAGCCATCCGCAGCCGTTCCAGCAGTGCAGCAAGTTCCTGAATCACTACCCGCACTGGAAGATTGAGTACACTGAAAGCACCTCTGCGGCGATGGAAAAAGTTGCGCAGGCTAACTCACCGCGTGTGGCGGCCCTGGGGAGCGAAGCCGGAGGCGTACTGTATGGATTGCAGGTTCTCGAGCATATTGAGGCTAACCAGTCGCAAAACATCACCCGCTTCGTGGTGCTGGCACGCAAAGCAATCAATGTTTCCGATCAGGTTCCGGCAAAAACAACCCTGTTGATGGCGACGGGGCAACAAGCCGGTGCGCTGGTTGAGGCGCTGCTGGTACTGCGTAACCATAATCTGATTATGACTAAACTGGAGTCACGCCCGATTCACGGCAATCCGTGGGAAGAGATGTTTTATCTTGATATCCAGGCCAACCTGGAGTCGCCCCAGATGCAAAAAGCATTGAAAGAGCTGGGTGAGATTACGCGTTCGATGAAAGTACTGGGATGCTATCCAAGTGAGAACGTGGTGCCAGTCGATCCGAGCTAACGTTTGGCAATGCCGGATGGCGCTACGCTTATCCGGCCTACGGTTCATACGATTTTTGAAGGCCGGATAAGGCGAAGCCGCCATCCGGCATCTTAATTAAGGACGGCTATCATTCGCCTGGCGTAACAAAGTACGGCTTTCACTCTGGAAGCGTTTCGCATAATCGCCAAACCAATGCTCCACCTTACGGAAACTGTCGATAAACGCTTGCTTATCGCCCTGCTCCAGTAAACCGATCGCCTCGCCAAAACGTTGGTAGTAGCGTTTAATCAGCGCAAGGTTGCTCTCAGACGACATAATAATATCGGCATAGAGCTGCGGATCCTGGGCAAACAGACGGCCAACCATCGCCAGCTCAAGCCGGTAAATCGGCGAAGAGAGCGCCAGCAGCTGCTCCAGTTGAACGTTCTCTTCCGCTAAATGCAGACCGTAAGCAAAGGTCGCAAAGTGACGCAGTGCCTGAATAAACGCCATGTTCTGGTCATGTTCAACGGCGCTGATCCGATGCAGTCGCGCACCCCACACCTGAATCTGTTCCAGAAACCACTGATAAGCTTCCGGCTGACGTCCGTCACACCAAACGACGACCTGCTTGGCCAGACTGCCGCTGTCCGGACCAAACATTGGGTGTAACCCCACCACCGGGCCATCATGTGCAGCCAGCATCGCCTGCAAAGGACCATTTTTCACCGAAGCCAGATCCACCAGAATGCAGTCAGACGGCAGACGCGGTAGTTTGGCGATCACCTGCTCGGTGACGTGGATCGGCACACTGACGATCACCATGCCAGCATCAGAGACGATCTCCGGCGCGCGATCCCAGTCCTGCTGTTCCAGGATCCGCACCTGGTAACCTGACAGGGTGAGCATTTTTTCGAACAGACGCCCCATCTGACCGCCGCCGCCGACAATCACCACCGGCCGCAGAGAAGGACAAAGCGTTTTAAACCCTTTGTCGTTCTCACTGGAGTAGGACTCACGCATAACGCGGCGTAGCACATCTTCAATCAGGTCCGGCGGCACGCCAAGGGCTTCCGCTTCCGCCCGGCGAGAGGCCAGCATAGAGGCTTCCCGTTCCGGCACGTAGATCGGCAGCCCAAAGCGGCTTTTTACTTCACCTACTTCGGCAACCAGCTCCAGGCGGCGTGCCAGTAAATCCAGCAACGCCTTGTCGACTTCATCAATTTGATCGCGTAATGCGGTCAATTCAGCAACCATAACCAACCTCTTATGCTACACGCGCCGACAGCTGGCCGTTTAAATCCTGGCTAATTTCACGCAGCAGCGCATCCGTCATTTCCCAGCTAATGCAGGCGTCAGTTACGGATACGCCGTATTTCATTTCGCTGCGCGGCTGTTCGGAAGACTGGTTGCCTTCGTGAATATTACTTTCAATCATCAAGCCAATGATCGAGCGATTGCCATCTTTGATTTGTGCAATCACGGATTCAGCCACGGCAGGCTGACGGCGGTAATCTTTATTGGAATTACCATGACTGCAATCTACCATCAGAGAAGGTCGTAGTCCCGCCTGCTCCATCTCTTTTTCGCACTGGGCGACATCTGCCGGGCTGTAGTTCGGCGCTTTACCTCCGCGCAAGATCACGTGACCGTCCGGATTCCCCTGTGTTTGCAGCAGTGCAACCTGCCCGGCCTGGTTAATACCGACAAAGCGGTGCGACTGCGCAGCCGCACGCATGGCGTTAATGGCGGTCGCCAGGCTACCGTCGGTACCATTCTTAAAGCCAACCGGCATCGAAAGACCGGAAGCCATTTCACGGTGAGTCTGCGATTCCGTAGTACGGGCACCGATTGCGGACCAGCTAAACAGGTCGCCCAGGTATTGCGGGCTATTTGGATCCAGCGCTTCAGTTGCCAGCGGCAGTCCCATATTTACCAGTTCAAGCAGCAGCTGACGCGCAATTTTCAGACCTGCTTCAACATCAAAAGAGCCATCCATATGGGGATCGTTAATTAACCCTTTCCAGCCGACAGTGGTACGGGGTTTTTCAAAATAGACGCGCATCACCAGGTAGAGGCTATCGCTGACCTCTGCGGCAAGGGCTTTAAATCGACGAGCATACTCAATAGCCATTTCAGGATCGTGAATGGAGCATGGGCCACATACGACCAGCAGGCGCGGATCGCGACCGGAGATAATATCTGAGATGGTTTTACGCGACTGGGCGATTTGCGCCTCTTGCTCATGGCTCAGCGGAAATTCAGCTTTCAGCTGCTCCGGAGTCATCAGAACCTGTTCGTCGGTAATATGTACGTTGTTCAGCGCGTCTTTTTGCATGATGGTGATCCTGTTTAGCTCGTTTGCGATAGTTGATCCTCAGCGAGGAGGAAATAACGATATCACAACAGGTAAAGATTTCAATCCACAATCCGTAAATTTTAATTTACATGATGTTATTTCAAGGCAAAAACAGCCCTTGCAAATGTACATTTAAATTTACACCACCGAATTTTCAGATCCACTATGCTTAAAAAAACGAAGGAGCACAGGCAATGAAGCAACTCATCAGCATCTTGTTTCTATTACTTCTTAGCGGATGTCAGATAGACCCCTACACCCATGCCCCTACCTGGACTGGTACCGACTGGTACGACGCCGGGATACAAGATGCCATTTCGGGTTATGCCGTTAAAGATAATGAAACGCTTGCCGACAACTACAATGACCCCGACGTCGATCGTACGGAATACCTTAAGGGTTACGCCGAGGGACAACGTAAAACCTGCCAGCAGGATTTTGTTTATGCCAGAGGCCTGACCGGGAAAACTTTTCCGCCCAGTTGCGATACTGTCGAAAATGTTGACCAGTTACACAGCGCCTGGCAGCAAGGGGCAAACGAGGGTGCTACCTCGATAAGGTTAAATTAAACAATGGTTTATATTTTATAAACCATTAGGATTTAACTTAAATCACCAATAGCATTATTCCAGGAATAATGACGGCTTAGGAAAATAATGTTATTTTGTTGCAAACAATCTTGAATGTATTTCGACGTTTTACAGCAAACGCTGGTAGGTAACTATTCATGAGCTATTCTTACCGACTCATACTTCTACTGGCACTGCTCCTGACCGGATTACCGCTGTATGCCCAAAGCGTTACGGAAGAAGCAAAATCGGTACGCGCTATGGTTTCCGGCATCGTCAGTTATACACGCTGGCCTGCACTTTCCGGGCCCCCAAAACTGTGTATTTTCTCTTCATCGCGTTTTTCCAGTGTCCTGAAAGATACCAGTGCAGGCGCATTACCCTATCTTCCCGTCATCATCCGTACGGAACAAGAAATATTAGTTTCGCAGTGTGACGGTTTTTATTTTGGAAAAGAATCCCCTACTTATCAGGTGGAATTAAAGAATAAATATCCGACTAAGGCATTGTTATTAATTGCTGAACAGAACCCCGAATGCGTTATTGGCAGCGCCTTTTGCCTCATAATTAAAGACGAAGATGTGAGATTTTCCGTAAATATGGATTCCCTTTCACGCAGCGGCGTAAGGGTCAGTCCAGACGTATTGATGCTTGCACGGAATAATAAGCATGGATAAGGGCCATTCTCCCATAGCACGCCCGACGTTTAAGCGAACATTACGGCGTATCAGCATAATCAGCGTTCTGGTAACCATGATGCTGATCTGGCTGCTGCTCAGCATTTCTTCCGTGCTGGCATTAAGACAGTATGCGCAAAAGAATCTGGATCTGACTGCCGCTACCATGACCCGTACGCTCGAAGCTGCATTAGTCTTTTCTGATAGTGTTGCAGCAACTGAAACGCTGGCGGCACTGGGTCAGCAGGGGCAATTTTCCGTTGCAGAAGTTCGTAATAAAAACCAGAAGGTGATCGCCACCTGGCGCTATAACGCGCAGGATACCACTGAAAAGATCAGCGGGATGATCAGCCACTGGCTGTTCCCACAACCGGTCACTCAGCCGATTTTGCACAATGGCAACGTCATCGGTGAAGTACGATTGACTGCGCGCGATAGCGTTATCAGTCATTTCATCTATTTGTCGCTGGCCGTCCTTACCGGGTGCATTCTGTTGGCATCCGGAATTGCATTAATGCTCACTCGCTATTTACATAATGGCGTTGTGGATGCACTGCAAAACATTACCGAGGTGGTACATGATGTTCGTACCAACCGTAACTTTTCACGGCGCGTATCAGAGGAACGCATTGAAGAGTTTCATCTCTTCGCCCTGGACTTTAATAGTTTGCTGGACGAGATGGAGGAGTGGCAACTTAAACTGCAGGCAAAAAACGCTCAGCTGTTGCGTACTGCACTACATGATCCTCTGACGGGTCTGGCAAATCGCGCCGCATTTCGCAGCAGCATAAATGCCCTAATGAATGATGATGCCGCCCACAGCAGCTCGGCATTATTATTCCTTGATGGCGACAATTTTAAATTTATTAATGATACCTGGGGCCACGCAGCGGGGGATCGGGTCCTGATTGAAGTCGCAAAAAGGTTATCCGAGTTTGGGGGGAGTCGCCATTACCCATACAGACTTGGCGGCGATGAGTTCGCTATGGTGCTGTACAGCGTTCATTCTGAATATGAGGTTCAGCGGATCTGCGCGGCACTGTCACAAGAGTTTAACCGACCTTTTGACCTGCATAATGGTCATCTGGCAAGCATGACGCTCAGTATTGGGTTTGCGCTGACGTGGGAACATGCTTCTGCCGAAAAATTACAAGAACTTGCCGATCAAAATATGTATCAGGCTAAACATTTGCGTTCTGAACGCATTATTAAAAAATAAGGAATTACACACATGCTAAAACGTTTATTATCCCCGTTTCTTCTGCTTTTACTGATTCTGGCTGGCTGTCAGGCACCTCAGGGAAAATTTACCCCAGAGCAAATTGCGGCCATGAAATCATACGGATTTACTGAAGCATCAGGAGACTGGTCTCTCGGCCTGTCTGACACTATCCTGTTTGACAAAAATGACTATAAACTCCGTCCTGAAAGTGAAAAACAGATCAAGGAAATGGCATCCAAACTGGCAGCTACCGGGCTAAATCATGCTCGCCTGGATGGTCATACTGATAACTACGGTGAAGACAGCTATAACGAAGCTCTGTCACTCAAACGCGCTAATGTCGTTGCCGATGCCTGGGCGCAGGGCGCTAATATTCCCCGCACCAACCTGACTACTCAGGGACTCGGGAAGAAATATCCCATTGCCAGCAACCAGACATCAAAAGGTCGCGCTGAAAACCGCCGCGTGGCGGTCGTGATCACGACACCATAATCGTCCCCCAACTGGCTGCGCGCCGCGCAGTCCTTCCATTGCCATAAAGAACAAAAGAGTAAACGTCGGGATAAAAAAAGGGCCAGCCTTTCGGCCAGCCCTTTTCTAACAGGATGTCGCTTGCGCGAATCTTAGTTAAGACGCTCTTTGATACGAGCAGACTTACCAGTGCGCTCACGCAGGTAGTACAGTTTAGCTTTACGAACAGCACCACGACGTTTAACAGCAATGCTGTCAACTACCGGAGAGTGAGTCTGGAAGACACGCTCAACGCCTTCGCCGTTGGAAATTTTACGAACAGTGAATGCAGAGTGCAGACCGCGGTTACGAATAGCGATAACCACGCCCTCGAATGCCTGCAGACGTTTTTTGGAACCTTCAACAACCCATACTTTCACTTCCACGGTATCACCCGGACGGAAGGAAGGTACGTCCTGCTTCATCTGTTCTTGTTCAAGTTGCTTAATAATGTTGCTCATAATTTAATCTCTTATCCTGGGTAAACTGATATTGGGGGCTTACGCCTGCCCATCATGTTTATGTTGCTGTTGTGCGTGTTCCTTTTTGAACTCCGCCAGCAACCTTGCTTGCTCTTCAGTCAGAGCCAGGTTTTCCAGAAGTTCAGGTCTTCTAAGCCAGGTCCGGCCCAGCGACTGCTTCAAACGCCAGCGACGTATCTCAGCGTGGTTCCCCGACAGTAACACCGCCGGTACTTCCATCTGCTCTAACACTTCAGGTCGGGTATAGTGCGGGCAATCCAGCAACCCATCAGCAAACGAATCTTCGATTGCCGAAGCTTCATGACCCAGTACCCCCGGAATAAACCGGGACACGGAGTCGATCAGCGTCATTGCCGGTAACTCACCACCGCTGAGTACGTAATCGCCGATTGACCATTCTTCGTCAATTTCGGTTTGAATCACGCGCTCATCTATTCCTTCATAGCGACCACATACCAGAATCAGCTTTTGATTCGTGGCCAGTTCGCTAACGCCCGCTTGATCAAGCTTGCGTCCCTGAGGTGACAGATAAATCACCTTTGCGCCTTCACCAGCCGCAGCTTTTGCTGCATGAATGGCGTCCCGTAAAGGTTGCACCATCATTAACATCCCCGGTCCGCCGCCGTAAGGACGATCGTCCACGGTACGGTGCCGGTCATGAGTAAAGTCACGAGGACTCCAACTCTGGATGTTCAGCAGGCCATTTTTTACTGCCCGGCCAGTTACCCCGTAATCGGTAATTGCGCGGAACATTTCTGGAAACAGGCTAACGATACCTATAAACACAAGCCAATCCCCATAACGCCGACTTTTACCGTTTATCCGGTGGTTTAAAAACCAGGATCCCAATCTACTTCGATAGTACGAGTAGCGAGATCGACTTTCTTGATAACCTGCCCATCGAGGAACGGCACAAGACGTTCCTTGATACCAAACGCATCTTTCAGGTTTGCCTTGATGACGATGACGTCATTCGAACCGGTTTCCATCATATCGACGACTTTACCGAGATCGTAGCCTTCAGTAGTCACTACCTGGCAGCCCATAAGGTCTTTCCAGTAGTAGGAACCATCTTCCAGCGCTGGCAACTGCGAGGAATCCACGACAATTTCGCAATTAGTCAGTAGATTCGCCGAATCACGATCGTCAACGCCTTTCAGCTTGATGATCAGATCCTGATTGTGGTGCTTCCAGCTTTCCAGCTGTACTTGCTGCCACTGACCCGCCTTCTGGATAAACCAGGGCTGATAGTCAAAAATGCTTTCGGCGTCTTCAGTGGAAGAAAACACTCTGAGCCAACCACGGATACCGTAAGAAGACCCCATTTTCCCCAAAACGATGGGTTCCACAGGAGCCTGTGCGGCGAGTTGCTTGCTCATCATGACCACCGTGACAGATTAAGCTGCTTTGTTTACTGCTTTGATCAGCGTAGCTACGCGATCAGAAATAGTCGCGCCCTGGCCAACCCAGTGAGCGATGCGATCCAGATCCAGGCGAGTGCCTTCTTCTTTTTCGCTAGCGATTGGGTTAAAGAAGCCAACGCGCTCGATGAAGCGACCGTTGCGTGCATTACGGCTGTCGGTAACAACAACCTGGTAGAACGGACGCTTTTTAGCGCCGTGACGAGCTAAACGAATAGTAACCATAACATCCTCTTGTGTGAATAAAACACCCTGGCCCCATCGAGGAACGGAGCCCGGGTGTCATATTAAAAGCCCGAAAATTTTACTGATTTCTGGGGAAAATGCAATCAGCAGTTGATAACTCTGCTATAAAAGGCCGTTGGCGGTGCCATCAGTTCGGCGCCGGCGTGCGCGCAGCCACCGGAGCGTACACGCAGTACGTGAGGATGGCGAGCACACCCCGGTGCCGAAATGGCAAACAAGCCAGGCCGATTAGCGGCCTGGGAATCCTGGGGGCATCATCCCCTTCATACCACGCATCATCTTCGCCATTCCGCCCTTCTTCATTTTCTTCATCATGCGCTGCATGTCGTCGAACTGTTTCAGAAGGCGGTTTACGTCCTGTACCTGCATACCGCAACCGGCAGCGATACGGCGTTTACGGGAACCTTTGATAATTTCCGGCTTAGCGCGTTCTTTCATCGTCATCGAGTTGATGATGGCTTCCATACGCACCAGCACTTTATCGTCCATCTGCGATTTCACATTGTCAGGGATCTGACCCATGCCCGGCAGCTTGCCCATCAGGCTTGCCATACCGCCCATGTTTTTCATCTGGTTGAGCTGTTCAAGGAAATCGTTGAGATCGAATCCATCGCCTTTTTTCAGCTTGCTGGCTAATTTTTCTGCCTGCGCGCGGTCAACCTTGCTTTCGATATCTTCGATCAGCGACAGCACGTCGCCCATGCCGAGAATGCGCGAAGCAATCCTGTCCGGATGGAACGGCTCCAGTGCTTCGGTTTTCTCGCCGACGCCGAGGAATTTAATCGGCTTACCGGTAATATGACGAATAGAGAGCGCCGCGCCGCCACGGGCATCACCATCAACTTTTGTCAGCACTACGCCGGTTAACGGCAGCGCTTCGTTAAAGGCTTTTGCGGTATTCGCGGCATCCTGACCGGTCATGGCGTCGACCACAAACAGCGTTTCTACCGGCTTGATAGAAGCGTGGACCTGTTTGATTTCGTCCATCATCGCTTCGTCAACGTGCAGACGACCGGCGGTATCCACCAGCAGCACGTCGTAGAATTTGAGTTTGGCTTCTTTCAACGCGGCGTTAACGATATCGACCGGCTTCTGGCCGACATCCGACGGGAAGAAGTCGACACCGACCTGCTCGGCCAGCGTTTCCAGCTGTTTGATCGCCGCCGGGCGATAAACGTCCGCAGAGACCACCAGCACTTTCTTCTTGTGCTTCTCGCGCAGGAATTTACCCAACTTACCGACGCTGGTCGTTTTACCCGCACCCTGCAGGCCCGCCATCAGCACCACGGCTGGCGGCTGTGCAGCCAGATTCAGGGTCTGGTTTTCTTCGCCCATTGCCGCAACCAGTTCGTTACGGACAATCTTGACGAACTCCTGACCCGGCGTCAGGCTTTTGTTAACTTCATGACCAACCGCTTTCTCTTTTACGCGATTGATAAACTCACGCACTACCGGCAGCGCTACGTCAGCCTCCAGCAGCGCCATGCGCACTTCGCGCAGCGTCTCTTTAACGTTGTCTTCAGTAAGGCGTCCACGGCCACTGATATTGCGCAGCGTGCGCGACAAACGATCGGTTAAATTATCAAACATTGTCTCTCGCCTGGGGTGGAAACGGTCGGTCGCGACAGCGACACATCAACAGAAATTTGTCGCAGTATAACATGAAGCCGCCTTTGTTGTTATGCAACGGTTGGAGCAGCGGTCACGTAACGCTATACTGCTTTTCTTTATCACTGGCCAACTGTCGACACCTATATGCCCGTTTTTGCTCTGCTCGCCCTTGTCGCCTACTCAGTCAGCCTCGCGCTGATTATTCCCGCTCTGCTGCAAAAAAACAGCGGCTGGCGGCGTATGGCTATTCTCTCTGCGGTCGTTGCGCTGGTAAGCCATGCTATCGCCCTGGAAGCGCGTATCCTACCCGGCGGTGAAAGCGGACAAAACCTGAGCCTGTTGAACGTCGGCTCGCTGGTAAGCCTGATGATCTGTACGGTAATGACCATCGTCGCGTCCCGCAATCGTGGCTGGCTATTGCTGCCCATTGTCTACGCCTTTGCGCTGATAAACCTGGCCTTCGCCACATTTATGCCTAACGAGTTCATCACCCATCTCGAAGCTACGCCAGGCATGATGATTCACATCGGGCTATCACTGTTCGCTTACGCCACGCTGATTATCGCCGCGCTCTACGCGCTACAGTTGGCATGGATCGATTACCAACTGAAAAACAAGAAACTGGCCTTCAGCAATGAGATGCCGCCACTGATGAGTATTGAGCGCAAGATGTTTCATATCACCCAAATTGGCGTGGTTCTGCTGACGCTCACCCTGTGCACTGGCCTGTTTTACATGCATAACCTGTTCAGTACCGAGAACATTGATAAAGCCGTTCTCTCTATCGTGGCATGGTTTGTCTATATCGTTCTGTTGTGGGGGCATTACCATGAAGGTTGGCGCGGACGTCGCGTCGTATGGTTTAACGTCGCAGGCGCTGGCATTCTGACGCTGGCCTATTTCGGCAGCCGTATCCTGCAGCAGTTCGTGAGTTAAATCTTTAAGGAACCCTACGTGGAACACATCTCCACCACCACGCTCATTATCACGCTCCTCATCATGGTGGTCATTTCCGCCTATTTTTCCGGTTCTGAAACCGGAATGATGACCCTGAATCGCTACCGCCTACGCCATCGGGCCAAACAGGGAAATCGCCAGGCAAAACGCGTTGAAAAGTTACTTCGCAAGCCGGATCGCCTGATAAGCCTGGTGCTCATCGGTAATAATCTGGTGAATATTCTGGCCTCCGCACTCGGCACCATTGTCGGTATGCGCCTGTATGGCGATGCTGGCGTCGCCATTGCCACCGGGGTACTGACGTTTGTGGTGCTGGTTTTTGCCGAAGTGCTGCCAAAGACGATTGCCGCGCTATATCCGGAAAAAGTTGCCTATCCGAGCAGCGTCCTGCTGGCTCCGCTACAGATTCTGATGATGCCGTTAGTATGGCTACTCAACACCATTACGCGGCTTCTGATGCGCATGATGGGCATCAAAACGGATATCGTAGTGAGCGGTTCGCTGAGTAAAGATGAACTGCGAACGCTGGTGAATGAATCGCGCTCGCAAATCTCACGCCGTAACCAGGATATGCTGTTGTCAGTGCTGGACCTGGAAAAAGTCAGCGTCGATGACATCATGATCCCGCGTAATGAAATCATCGGCATTGATATTAACGATGACTGGAAATCAATCGTGCGTCAGCTTTCGCACTCCCCGCACGGTCGTATTGTGCTGTATCGCGACTCGCTCGACGATGCCATCAGTATGCTGCGCGTACGTGAAGCCTGGCGATTGATGGCCGAGAAAAAAGAGTTCACCAAAGAGACCATGCTACGCGCCGCCGACGAAATTTATTACGTTCCGGAAGGCACACCACTCAGCACCCAGCTCATTAAATTTCAGCGCAATAAGAAGAAAGTGGGCCTGGTCGTTAATGAATATGGCGATATTCAAGGACTGGTTACGGTCGAGGATATTCTGGAAGAGATTGTTGGTGACTTCACGACCTCAATGTCACCGACGCTTGCCGAAGAAGTCACACCGCAGAATGACGGTTCGGTGATCATTGACGGTAGCGCCAACGTTCGTGAAATCAATAAGGCGTTTAACTGGCACCTGCCGGAAGATGACGCACGTACCGTGAACGGTATTATTCTTGAAGCGCTGGAAGAGATCCCGGTTGCTGGCACACGTGTGCGTATTGGGCAGTACGATATCGATATTCTCGACGTGCAGGATAATATGATTAAACAGGTGCAGGTGTTGCCCGTCAAACCGCTGCGGGAAAGCGTATCGGACCAGTGAGAGTAATCCAGACCGGGTAGCGCATCAGCATTACCCGGTCTGAGGCTAATTAGCCTTTGGCTTTCGCCACAGAGACCATCGCCGCACGGATGGTACGTCCGTTCAGGGTATAGCCTTTCTGCATAACCATCAGCACATTACCGGCAGCAACGTCGTCAGACTCTACCATTGCAATCGCCTGGTGCACGTTCGGGTCCATCGGCACGTCGATATCCGCAACTACCTGTACGCCGAACTTCGCCACAACATCCAGCATTGACTTACGAGTCAGCTCAATACCTTCGACCATAGCCGCCATAGCGTCATTGTCTTTGTCCGCAACTTCCAGCGCACGGTCCAGGCTATCCAGCACCGGCAGCAGTTCGTTGACGAATTTTTCCAGTGCAAACTTATGCGCTTTTTCTACGTCCAGTTCGGTACGACGACGCAGGTTTTCCATTTCCGCTTTGATACGCAACACGCTGTCGCGCTCGCGCGTTTCGGCTTCAGCAAGCTGAGCTTCCAGATTCGCAATTTTTTCATCGCGCGGATCCACCTGCTCAGCAGAAGCGTCTGGTTCAACCGCCTCAACTTCTTCGTGCTGATCCATGATAATTTCTTCCGGGGCTTGCCCCTCAGGCGTTTTCTGTTCTTTACTACTCATGAATTTCTCCGCGTTTTTTTCGCATTCATCTCGCTAACTTGGCTTATTATGGGGATCAGATTCAGGGATTCAAGGGAAGTACTCACATTGTCACTAATCTTCGTTACAAGGACCTCGAGAAAATGAACAAACATTTCAAGTGTATTGGCATTGTGGGGCATCCACGTCACCCCACTGCACTGACCACACATGAAATGCTCTACCGTTGGCTGTGCGCCAAAGGTTATGAGGTTATCGTTGAGCAACAAATCGCCCACGAGCTGCAGCTGAAAAATGTGAAAACCGGTACGCTTGCAGAGATTGGCCAGCAGGCAGACCTCGCCGTAGTAGTCGGCGGCGACGGCAATATGCTGGGCGCCGCACGCACCCTGGCACGTTATGACATCAAGGTTATTGGCATTAACCGCGGTAATCTTGGTTTTCTGACCGACCTTGACCCAGACAATGCCCACCAACAGTTAGCTGACGTGCTGGAAGGCCACTACATCAGCGAAAAGCGCTTTTTACTTGAAGCCCAGGTGTGCCAACAGGATTGCCAGAAGCGTATTAGCACTGCGATCAATGAAGTTGTGTTGCACCCCGGAAAAGTGGCGCACATGATTGAATTTGAAGTCTATATCGATGAAATTTTTGCCTTCTCCCAGCGTTCGGACGGCTTGATTATTTCCACACCGACCGGCTCTACCGCCTACTCGCTCTCTGCCGGAGGTCCGATCCTGACGCCTTCACTGGATGCTATTACGCTGGTCCCGATGTTCCCGCATACGCTTTCCGCACGACCGCTGGTGATCAACAGTAGCAGCACCATTCGCCTGCGCTTCTCTCATCGCCGTAACGATCTGGAAATCAGTTGCGACAGCCAGATCGCCCTGCCTATACAGGAAGGTGAAGACGTATTAATTCGCCGCTGTGATTATCATCTGAACCTGATACACCCAAAAGATTACAGCTATTTCAACACATTAAGCACTAAACTAGGCTGGTCAAAAAAATTATTTTAATTTAACGCCAACCTCTTTACTGTATAAAAAACCAGTTTATACTGTATGTAATTACAGTTATGGTTTTTCATACAGGAAAACAGCTATGTTGGCACAACTGACCATCAGCAATTTTGCTATCGTTCGTGAACTTGAGATCGATTTCCAGAACGGAATGACCGTTATTACCGGTGAAACCGGTGCGGGTAAGTCCATTGCCATTGATGCTCTCGGTTTGTGCCTGGGCGGACGCGCAGACGCCGACATGGTACGTGCAGGCGCCACGCGAGCCGACCTCTGCGCGCGATTCGCCTTAAAAGACACCCCCGCGGCTCTGCGCTGGCTGGAAGAAAACCAGCTTGAGGAAGGCCGTGAATGTTTGCTGCGTCGTGTTATCAGCAGCGATGGACGTTCACGCGGCTTCATTAACGGCACTGCCGTACCGTTGTCACAGCTGCGCGAGCTGGGCCAGTTGCTTATTCAAATCCACGGTCAGCATGCGCATCAGCTCCTGACAAAATCAGAACACCAAAAGTCTCTGCTGGATGGTTACGCCAATGAAGCGTCCCTGACTCAGGAAATGGCTGCGCGCTACCAGCTGTGGCACCAAAGCTGCCGTGACCTGGCGCATCATCAACAACAGAGTCAGGAACGCGCAGCCCGGGCGGAACTGTTGCAATACCAGTTAAAAGAACTGAACGAATTCAACCCGCAGCCGGGTGAATTTGAGCAAATTGATGAAGAGTACAAGCGTCTGGCTAACAGCGGGCAATTGCTCACCACCAGCCAACAGGCGCTGGCTATCCTGGCGGATGGCGAAGACATCAACCTGCAAAGCCAGCTGTACACTGCAAAGCAGCTGGTCACTGAACTGGCAGGCATGGACGGCAAACTTTCCGGTATCCTGGATATGCTGGAAGAGGCCACGATCCAACTCAGCGAAGCCAGCGACGAGCTGCGCCACTATTGCGATCGTCTGGATTTGGACCCTAACCGTTTGTTCGAACTTGAACAGCGTATTTCCAAACAAATCTCATTGGCCCGCAAGCATCATGTTGCCCCTGAAGCGCTGCCACAGTTCTATCAGTCATTGCTGGATGAACAACAGCAGTTAGACGATCAGGCCGACTCGCTCGAAACCTTAACCCTGGCGGTGAACAATCACCACCAGCAGGCTCTGGAAACGGCAAAAATGCTGCACAAACAGCGCCAGCATTATGCTCAGGAGCTGGGACAACTGATTACAGAGAGCATGCATACTCTCTCAATGCCGCACGGTGTCTTTTGCATTGATGTGAAATTTGAGGAACAACATTTGAGCGCAGACGGTGCCGATCGCGTAGAGTTTAAAGTGACCACTAACCCAGGCCAGCCGTTGCAGCAGATTGCGAAAGTGGCTTCAGGTGGGGAACTGTCGCGCATTGCGCTGGCTATTCAGGTTATTACCGCACGCAAAATGGAAACACCGGCGCTGATTTTCGATGAAGTGGATGTCGGTATCAGCGGCCCGACTGCTGCGGTAGTGGGAAAAATGCTGCGTCAGTTGGGCGAGTCAACTCAGGTAATGTGCGTTACTCACTTGCCGCAGGTTGCTGGCTGTGGTCATCAACACTTCTACGTCTGCAAAGAAACGGATGGCGCGATGACCGAAACACACATGCAGCCGCTTGATAAACGCGCTCGCCTGCAGGAATTAGCCCGCCTGCTTGGCGGTAGCGAAGTGACGCGCAATACCCTCGCAAATGCAAAAGAACTGCTGGCGGCATAAACTTTTTTACCTTGTTAAGGTCTGAGTTCAACATAAAATCGCCGACCGACCCGACAGCAAAAGGTTTTAAAGTGGTGAAAGGTCTATTATCATCGGCATATTACATATGAGCCGCGTACTGCTCGGGCCCGAAAAGGAATCAAATCACTATGCGCTGTAAAACGCTGACTGCTGCTGCAGCAGTACTACTGATGTTGACTGCAGGCTGTTCCACTCTGGAGCGAGTGGTTTACCGCCCTGACATCAACCAGGGAAATTATCTGACACCTACCGATGTCGCCAAAGTGCGCACGGGTATGACGCAACAGCAGGTTGCTTATGCTCTGGGTACACCAATGATGTCCGATCCTTTTGGCACTAACACCTGGTTTTATGTGTTCCGTCAGCAACCTGGTCATGAAGGCGTAACCCAGCAAACACTGACGCTGACCTTTAACAGCAGCGGCATTTTGACGAACATTGATAACAAACCTGCTTTGACCGACAACAAGTAGGATTAACAGATCAAAAAAAGGTGCTCAATGAGCACCTTTTTTATTGTCTGCTATTTTTTAGCAGATTTCTCTGCTCGCTGTCTGCGCAGCTCTTTCGGATCGGCAATCAGTGGCCGGTAAATTTCCACCCTATCACCGTCCTGGAGAACATCAGCAAGCTTTACCGGACGGCTGTAAATGCCCACTTTATTTTTGCTGAGATCGATATCGGTACGTAATTCCAGCAGCCCGGAAGCGCGGATAGCCTCTTCCACCGTAGCGCCCTGTTGCAGCGTCACACGCTGTAGATACTGTTTCTCGGGTAGCGCATACGCCACTTCAACAACAATTTTAGCTGACGCTGACACTGTAAACCTCTTTCGCGCGGACCGTGAAGGCCTGCACCATGTTCGAAGCCAGCTCTTTAAAGATACGACCAAATGCCAGCTCGATTAACTTATTGGTAAACTCAAAATCGAGATGAAATTCAATGCGGCACGCTTCATGACTCAGTGGCGTAAACTTCCATCCGCCAATGAGTTTCTTGAACGGTCCGTCGACCAGATGCATCAGGATGCTCTGGTTACTGGTCAATTGATTGCGCGTGGTGAACGTTTTGCTAATCCCTGCTTTCGAGACATCCACCGCTGCGGTCATCTGTCCCGGAGTCGACTCCAGCACACGGCTACCGGTGCATCCCGGTAAAAACTGGGGATAGGATTTAACATCATTCACTAGCTGATACATCTGTTCCGCACTGTAAGGTACTAAAGCGGTCCGGCTAATCTGAGGCATAACAATTTCCATCAATATCAATCACACAAATAATACCATTTATCCCCCGCTAAAAAAAACGCTATAGCCTAACTCGTGCTAAGATAGCGCCTTGCGCCCCGCTGGATGAAATGGGGTGTTTTTCGATTCCAGATTACCTATACTGAGCGGCATTATGACGAAGAAAAAAGCACACAAACCTGGCTCAGCCACAATCGCGCTTAACAAGCGCGCACGACACGAATACTTTATTGAAGAAGAGTTCGAAGCAGGACTCGCTCTGCAAGGTTGGGAAGTCAAATCCCTGCGGGCGGGTAAAGCTAACATCGGCGACAGCTACGTCATCCTTAAAGACGGCGAAGCGTTCCTGTTTGGCGCCAACTTCACGCCAATGGCTGTTGCCTCAACGCATGTGGTATGTGATCCCACCCGTACCCGTAAGCTGTTGTTAAACCAACGTGAGCTCGACTCCCTGTATGGTCGAATGAATCGTGACGGTTATACCGTTGTTGCGCTTTCACTGTACTGGAAAAATGCCTGGTGCAAAGTGAAAATTGGCGTCGCGAAAGGTAAGAAACAGCACGACAAGCGCTCCGATGTGAAAGAACGCGAATGGCAGTTAGATAAAGCGCGTATTATGAAAAATGCTGGTCGCTAAACGCTATTCTCCTGTGACCAGTCTCTCATCCTGAGACTGGTTCTTATTTTTTAGTTATTGAAACCCACTCAATACATTCATCAGGTTTATGGTTTATTTGTGCTGAATCGTTCAGGTATGAAATAAACTCCCCAGGCATTACCTTAGCGCCCCATAGTCTAATAAAATAAAACTTCAAGACCATGTCACCTATATTCAAACTTATTTAATAACACTATTATTACTGTTGTTTATTATATCAGCCCTCATTTCAATTAAAATACAAAATCTTTAAATACAACAAGTTAACCAAAAACAAATCATTAAATACACACCGGAAAGTATACTTTTCAATTAGCTAAATATATTTTTAATATGGATAAGTTGCAGAATACATTCTTTCTGACTATATCATCTAATACGAAAGAACTATTCAGCTAACAGGGCCCGAACGTATTTGATAAGTAAATGAACCTCTGCATGACCTAATCAATGTAATTACATGTGTAAATTCATCTTTATGGTGAACGGGGCCCCTGTCTGCTCATTTTCCCAGCGCGCTGTTGCGGATTAATACTCCCGACATGCCATCAGGAGTGAACATATGCGTCTACTCGCCGTTGTATCAAAATTAACTGGCGTTTCCACAAATGTTGAATCCTCTGAAGTTACGCTCAGTTCGCCTTCTATCGTGAAACTGTCGGTGTCACGTGAGGAGGTAAGTCAACTGACTCGCGTGAATCAGGATCTGGTTGTCACTCTCCGCTCAGGTGAAACCATCACCATTAAGAACTTCTATGTCGGAAAAGGTGATGCGCAAAACCAGCTTGTTCTGGAAGACAGTAATGGCGCGCTGTGGTGGGTTCAGGATACTGATGGGGCATTCCATTTCCAGCATCTGGACGATCTCACTCCGCTAATGACTGCTGAGGGAAGCCATGAAGGCGGCGCCGTCTGGCCGTGGGTTCTTGGTGGGATCGCGGTAGCAGGCGGAATTGGCCTCGCGGCGGGTGGTGGAGGTGGCGGCGGTGGTGGCGGCGGGAGTGATAATAATGCCGGCAACGGAAATGGCGGAAATGGCAACGGTAATGGCAACGGTGGTAATGGGGATGGTGGTTCACCGCCAACAACAACCCCTAACATGCCTGACGTACCCGTTATCACCAGCGTAATCGATAATCAGGAGCTGATTACTGGCCCTGTTAATCAGCAGGAATCCACCAACGATAATACGCCTACTCTCCAGGGCACCGGCCCCGCAAATGCCACATTGCATATTTTTGATAACGGCGTCGAAATAGGCCAGGTCACTATCGATGCCAACGGCAACTGGTCGTTTACGCCATCCTCTCCACTCGCAGACGGTACCCACAAGTTTACCGTCAGTGCATCAGACGGTACGGGCAGCAGCGACATGTCGGACAGTTGGGAGATTATTGTCGATACGCTTGCCCCCGACGCCCCTGTGGTCACAGAAGTAACTGACGATTCAGGTTCCATTAAAGGCTTGATAGGTAATAACGGTGTAACCGACGATGCCACGCCAACACTCACAGGCACTGGTGAAGCGGGCTCTTACATCAGCATTTCTGATAATGGCATTCTGATTGGCATGGTTCAGGTGGATGACAATGGTAACTGGACGTTTACACCTGACACGCCGCTTAGCGACGGTGTTCACAATCTGACGCTGACGCAAACTGACGATGCGGGTAACGTGAGTACGGAAACGAGTGTACCGACATTCACCGTCGATACTACCCCGCCTGAAGGCGCGGTCATTTCCTCCGTAAACCTGCAAGGCACCGAGGTAACCGGTAGTGCTGAGGTAGGAAGCCAGGTCATTATCATCGGTAGTAATAATCAGGTTTTGGGTTCAACTACCGTTGATCAAACCGGCAATTTCGTCATCGCGATTTCACCTTCACAGACGCACGGTGAAGCGCTGATCGCGAAGATTCAGGACCAGGCAGGCAACGTCGGGCCAGACACGTCCTTCAATGCCACCAACTCTGGCTACCCGGGCGTGCCTGTTATCATCAGCATTGTGGATGATGTTACCCCCTCAACTGGGCCATTGAACAATAATCAGGCCACCAACGACCCAACGCCTACGATCTCGGGTACCGCAGACGCCAACAGCACGGTTAACATTTATAACAACGGCGCGCTTGTTGTAAGCGTGCTTGCCGATTCCAGCGGCAACTGGACCTGGACCTCCAACACCAACTTGCAGGACGACTCATACTCCTTCACCACCACAGCAACCAACCACCTGGGCACGGGAGGAACGTCAGCGGCATTCAATATCACTATCGATACTCAGCCACCGTCAGCGCCGGACGATCTGAACGTATCTGCCGACGGCTCTGTCGTCACCGGTACAGCCGAACCAGGAAATACCGTGACCATCAATAATAATAACGGTCTTCAGATCGGCAGCGGCGTCGCCGGAACGGATGGCTCATTTACCATCACCATTAACCCGCCTCAGACCAATGGTGAAACCATTACCGCTATCGCCACCGATCCTGCCGGGAACCCAAGCCTACCGGAAACCGCGCTCGCGCCAGACATCACGGCCCCGCTGCCGCCAGCTAATCTGGTGATTAATCCTACAGGCGATCAGGTTACCGGCATGGCGGAACCCAACAGTACGGTACATATTCTGGATCCTGGTGGCGCGATAATTGGAACAGTAACCGCCGGCTCGAACGGAGAATTCACCGCCACGCTGGTTCCGCCGCAGACCAACGGAGAACATCTTGTCGCCAACGCGACGGATGCTGCTGGCAATACCAGCGGCAACAGCGCGATTACCGCCCCGGATACCACGGCGCCTGACGCGCCAACCGGCGTCACCGTCGCCGGGGACGGTGGTTCTGTAAGCGGACATGCTGAAGCGGGAAGCACCGTCACCGTAAAAGACAGCAATGGTAATCAGATCGGCACAGGCCAGGCAGACAGCGGCGGCAACTTCACGGTGTCGATTACGCCGTCGAAAATGAACGGCGAAACGGTAAAAGTTACCGCAACGGACAGTAGCAATAACGAGAGTCAGCCAACTTCCGCGGTGGCTCCGGATATTACCGCCCCCGGAACACCCATCATCACCGCCGTGACGGATGACCAGCCCATGTACCAGGGCCCTCTCAATAACGGCGATGTCACCAACGATAGCAAACCTAAGCTGGAAGGCACCGCCGAAGCAGGTTCTCAGGTCAAAATTTACGATAACGGCACCCTGCTGACGACCGTTGTCGCTGATATCAACGGTAACTGGAACTATACGCCAGTCTCGGCGCTAAGCGAGGGCGCTCACATCTTCACGGTGACCTCCACAGACGCCGCGAATAACACCAGCAGCGCGGCAAGCTGGAAAATAATTGTCGATACAATTGCGCCAACTGTTCCAGTGATAACGTTGGTTAACGATGACGTTGGCAGCATTACGGGCAGCGTTGCAAATAACGGTTGGGTCACCAACGACAATACGCCAACCATCTCGGGTACCGGTGAGCCTGGTTCACTGGTAAACCTGTACGATGGCATTCAGTTATTGACGGTTATTCTTGTCGACAGCTCGGGTACCTGGAGTTATACCGTTCCGGGGAATCAGGTGCTCAGTGATCGCACCCATCAGTTTACGGTATCGGCAACTGATGCCGCCGGTAATGTCATCACCTCACCCACAGTGGTCAGCATTACCGTAGATACCCAACCACCAGGCGCTCCTGTCATTTTGGCTGCTACCGACGACGTTGGGAATGCACCGATCGATCTGCCTACCGGAAGCCGTTCAAACGATACCTTGCCAGAGCTGAAAGGAACCGGAACAGACGGTTCTAAGATCACTCTTTATGATGGAGCTACGCCAATTGGAAGCACGACTGTTTTGCCCGGAGGCACCTGGAGTATTCAACTCGACCAACCGCTCAGTGAAGGCACACACAATTTATCCGCTATTGCCACGGACGTTGCAGGCAACGCCAGCAATGCCGGGACCTTTACGCTAACGATTGATACCACCCCACCAGCAGCCCCGGTTATCAGCTCCGCAGAAGGTCTGATTGGCACAAATCTACAAACGCTGAGTAACGGCAGCAGTACCAAGAGCTTGAATCCCGAACTCTCCGGAACCGGCGAGCCCGGCGCGAAGATTACGATTTATGATAATGGCGGTTCCATTGGTACCGTCACCGTACAGCCAGACGGCACCTGGACATTTACCCCAACCTCACTCACCGACGGGCCGCATAAGTTCACCGCTACAGCGACTGACGTTGCAGGCAACACGGGGATCCCATCGGCCAGCTTTACCTTGACGGTAGACAACACACCTCCCGCACAACCAGCCGCGCCAATCATTACCGACGATGTGGCTCCAGTAACAGGTGTGGTCACTAACGGCAACACCAACGATACTACGCCAACCTTTAGCGGCACCGGTACGGCGGGTGATGTTATTTCGGTGTATCTCGACGGCAATACTACACCACTGGGCACCACCAAGGTTGGTGCAGACGGCACATGGAGCTTTACGCCGACCACGGATATTAACCCGGACAGTTATCAGGTCACCATCACCGCAACCGATCCAGCAGGCAACGTCAGCCAGCCGTCGACTGCCGTCACCCTGAACATTGATATTACGCCTCCCGCAACGCCTACGATCGAGGCGGCAGATGACAACGCAGGCACTATTCAGGGAGATATTGCAGAGAACGGCACAACCGATGACAGTACGCCGACCGTGCGAGGAACAGGAGAAAGCGGCTCGATCATTACGCTGTATAACGGCACGACGGTTATCGGCACCACGACCGTAGTGAATGGTTTGTGGAACATCACACCGACGACGGCGCTGCCCAACGGCACCTACACGCTGACGGCAGTCGCCACCGATGCTGCAGGCAACCCCAGCGACACCTCAAACAGCATTTCGTTTACGGTGAATTCGACACCGCTTACCGCCCCGCAGGTGACGGATATTGCAGATGACGTCGGCGTGATTACCGGTACACTCGGCAATGGAAGCGTGACGGACGATCTCTCCCCCACCGTCAGCGGAACGGGAACACCGGGCAGTACGATCCTAATCTATGATAATGGCAATCTCATCCCGCTAAACATCACGGTGGGAGCCGATGGCAAATGGAGCGTGGACGTTCCGCTTTCGCCCAATGTGCAACATACGCTGACCTTTGGCGCGCAGGATGCGGCAGGCAATAGCCTCCCGGCGGGCAACCCGGTAATTATAACAACCGATACGCAAGCGCCGACTGCCCCCATCGTAACCACCATAGATAATAACGGTACGCTGGTGAGCGGGACGGCCGAAAAAGGCAGCACCGTTATTATCAGAAATGGCACCACGGTCCTCGGCCAGGCCGTTGCTGACAGCATTACCGGCGCATACACCGTCACGATTTCACCGGCTCAGACGGCGGGTGAAGCATTGAACGCGATCGCTCAGGATCCGGCGGGCAACCAAAGCGGAGAAACATCGTTTACCGCCTCAATCTCGGGCCTTCCACACCCACCGACTCTGCAAATCATCGACGATGTTCCTTCCGGTTTAACTGAAATTGGTAACGGAAAAACGACCAATGACACGCAGCCAACCTTACAAGGCGTGGCAACAGCCGGCGCTGATGTAAATATCTACCAAAACGGAATCCTGCTGATCACCGTCCCGGCTGACGCGAGTACCGGTGCCTGGAGCTACACCATCCCCAGCGCGCTGGCGGACGGCACGACTTGGAACTACGCTGTCTCTCAAACGGTGAATGGCGACACCAGCGGCCAGTCGCCAAACTATGCCATTACCATCGATACCACCGCGCCGCTCGCGCCAAGCATCACCGCCGTTACTGATGATGTGGCTCCGGTGACGGGCAATGTCGGCAGTGGACAAAGCACTAACGACACGCGCCCAACACTGAGTGGTACTGGCGAGATTGGGGCGACCATTACGGTTTATGACGGCGGCGTGTCCATCGGCACCACTACCGTTAACAACAGCGGAAACTGGAGCTTTACCCCGCAAAATGCCCTGAATGACGGCCCTCACACGTTTACCGTGCGCGCCACTGACGCGGCTGGCAATCAGGGGGCCCCATCCGCATCCTACCCAATAACGGTGGACACAGGCCTGCCTGGTGCGCCAGTTATTGTGTCAGTAACCGACGATGTAGGTGGAACAACCACGCTCATTTCCGGGCAGACAACCAACGATAATACGCCAACCCTGGAAGGTACCACCGAAGCGAATAGCGTGGTCACCATCCGCGATAACGGCACGGTGATTGGCACAACCACCAGCGACGGAAGCGGCAACTGGAGCTTTACGCCTTCTCCGGCGCTCGGCGAGGGCAATCACGCGTTGACCGCCACGGTCACGGACGCCGCGGGTAACGTCAGCCCGGCAACCGCGCCATTCTCTCTGTTGGTCGACACACTCCCACCAGTAGTGCCAACGATTGTGTCAGTCATCGACGATCAGCCGGGAAGCACTCAGTTGACCAACGGTCAACTGACCAATGATGCCCAACCTACACTGAATGGCATTACCGAACCCAATGCCATTGTCACTATTCTCAGTAATGGTACGATCATTGGCACCGCAAATGCCGATGGATCCGGTAACTGGAGCTTCACCCCTACAAACGCGCTGGCGCAGGGCGAAAATATCTTTACCGTGACGGCGACGGATGCAGCTGGCAACACCAGCGGAGCCTCCACCTCATTCACCATTTTGGTCGATTCAATTGCCCCATCTGCACCGGTAATTCTGACCGTTCAGGACAATACCGCTCCGACAACCGGGCCTATCTCCAACGGGCAAATCAGCAACGAAAGTCGCCCGGCGCTCAGCGGTACCGGTGAAGTTGGCGCGACGATTACCGTCCTGAGCGATGGTCAGGCCATTGGCACCACCATCGTCGGCGCAGGCGGAAGCTGGAGTTTTACACCCTCCGCGGCATTGGGTAACGGCCAGCATACTCTGACCGTCACGGCTACAGACAGCGCAGGCAATACCAGTCTGCCTTCTGGTGGCTTTACCTACACCGTCGATACTATGGCACCGACAGCACCAGTGATTACTCAGGTTGCGGATGATGTCGGCCCGCTGATCGGTAATCTGAACAACGGTCAGGCCACGAACGATCCACTCCCGACGCTTAGCGGTACGGCTGAAGCCAATTCCACGGTGAGAATTTACGATAACGGATCGTTTATCGGCTTTACCACAGCGGATGGTACGGGCGCCTGGACCTTCACACCGGGAACCCAACTTGGCAATGGTAACCACGCGCTGACGGTAACAGCCACCGACGCGGCCGGAAACATCAGCCCGACGTCTGCAGGATTTAACATCGTTGTTGATACCGTCGCCCCGCTTGCGCCAACGATTATCCAGGCGTTTGATGACGTGCAGCCGGGAACCGGAACGCTATCGAACGGAGCCTTTACCAACGACACCCGTCCCGTACTCAGCGGTTCAGCGGAAGCCGGTGCCCGGGTAGCCATCTACGATAATGGCGCGCTGCTGGCAACGGTGACTGCGACGATAGACGGCACCTGGGAATATCTGACCACCACACTTGGCAACGGTCAGCATGTGTTTACCGCTATCGCCACCGACGCCGCCGGGAACGTGAGTCCTGTCTCAGGCGGGTTTACGATTAATGTCGACACCATTGCACCATCCGTCCCGCTGCTGGTCTCTGTGGTGGATGATATCGCAGGCGGCGTGTTCAATGCAGCGCTCAGCAACGGACAGCTGACCAACGATGCGCGCCCGACGCTGAACGGCACCGCCGAGGCAGGCAGTACCGTCAGCATCTATGACGGAAGCACCCTGTTGGGTACCGCGCTGGTGCAAAGCAATAACAGTTGGTCGTTTACCCCAACCACACCGCTGGCAAATGGATCGCACACCTTCACAGTCACCGCCACTGATGCGGCGGGCAACACCAGCGGCGCGACGGCAGGCTTTAGCGTGGTGGTTGACACCACGGCGCCGACGCAGCCTTCAATCAGCAACATTATTGACGATGTCGGGCCAAACACCGGGCCGATTGGCAGCAATCAGCCGACCAACGACGCGCGCCCAACGTTAAACGGCATCACGGAAGCCAACGCGCGAGTTGATATTTATGATAACGGCAGCTTTGTCACCAGCGTAACGGCGGACGGCAGCGGCAACTGGAGCTACACCCCGACTACCGCGTTGGCACAAGGTACCCACTCGTTTACCATCACTGCAACGGACAGTGCGGGTAATACCAGTGGCATATCGTCTGCGGCAGCGATCGTGGTCGATACCGTTGCCCCGGGTATCCCAACCGGGCTGGCGGTAAACGCCAACGGCACCGCGCTCACCGGCGTAGCCGAACCAAACAGCACGGTCATTATTACCTCCAGCGGCGGAACGGTGCTCGGCACGGCAACCGCCAACGCCTCCGGTAATTTCACCTTCACTCTGAACCCACCGCAAATCAGTGGGCAAACTCTGCTGGTCAGCGCACAGGATGCCGCAGGCAACATCGGTACGGCGGGTAACGTGCTGGCACCGTTTACCGGCGTACCGCCTGCGCCTGTTATTGCCAGCGTGCTCGATGACGTCGGCACTATCATGGGACCCGTCGCTCCCGGTAAAACCACCAATGACACCCTGCCAACGCTCAGCGGAACGGCGCAGGCTAACGCCGTCATCAATCTGTACAACAACGGCGTGCTAATGGGCTTCACGACCGCAGACGGTAACGGGATCTGGAGCTTTACCCCATCCGGTGCACTCAGCGAAGGTAACCATGCGTTTACCGCCACGGCAACCAACGCCAACGGCGCAAGTGGGTTGTCCGGTTCGTTCAGCGTGATCGTGGACACCACGCCACCGACCGCGCCAACGCTCCTGATCAGCGCCGATGGCGGTACCGTCAGCGGCGTCGCCGAAGCGGGAAGCACGGTCACCATTTCTCTGCCCGGCGGCACCAGCGTGACGGCAATCGCCAACAGCAGCGGTGTCTACAGCGTCAACCTGCCGGTTCGCCAGATTGAAGGGCAGTCGCTGTCCGCCACGGCGACCGATGCGGCGGGAAATACCTCATCGCCGACAAACGCTCTCGCACCAGTATTGCCGCTACTGGCTGAAGACAATGTCACCAGCCTGCCGCTACAAACCGATGTCACCGTCAGCACCGAGCATCAAAGCGATTATGGTTTCCTGTTGGTCAATGCGCTGGGAAATGTCGCCAACGTGCTGGGGAACGATACGGCAAGCGTGAATTTCAGCATCGCTTCTGGCGGCAGCGGATCCATTACAATCAATGCCGCAGCGACCGGCGTAGTGCTGTCGCTGTTAAACACACTTGAAGTCGTCATCCAGCGCTTTGACACCGCGCTGAATGCCTGGGTGACGGTGGTGGATACCGGAAAACCAGACTTTGCCAGCCTCCTCACTCTGGGCGCCTCAGGCGTAACGCTCAATTACAGCGGACTGACTGGCGGTGATTACCGCGTGGTCAGCTACAACACCAACTTGCTGGCGACCGGGGCATACACCAGCCTTGATGTCTCAGTGGTAAAAGCCAGCGCAGGAACCATCACCGGCGGTACTACCGAGTCTGGCAATATCATCACCGATACCGATCCCGCCAACGGGCAGGATAATGCCCCTTCCGGCACGCTGGTCACCGCCATCACCGACGGTAACGGCAACGTCGTGAACATCCCGGCGGGCGGCATTGATGTGCAGGGGAAATACGGCATCCTGCATATCAATCAGAACGGTAGTTACACCTATACCCTGACCAATACGTCAATCTCGGTGTATGGCCGTTCCGAAAGTTTCACCTACACGCTGACGCATGGCAGCGATCACTCCTCGGCAAAACTGGTGGTAACGCTCGGTCAGGCGCCCACCACCAGTACGGTAACCGCGGCAGACGATGTGGCTGCGCTGACTTACGGGACGCAGGTCATCGCGGTTGATCATGGCACATCACAGCAAACCGGCTTCACCCTCGCCAACGTCGGACTGGGTAATGTGCTGGATGTCAGTCTGGTTAACGGTTTAACCAATCCGATCAAATTTAATGTGGATGATGGCGCAACCCGCACGCTGACCGTCAAGGCCAGCGTTCTCGGCGTCACGGTTGGCGGTTTTGACCTCTATGTTTATCGCTTCAACGAGTCCATTCAGCAGTATGAGCAGTTCCGCGTGAAGCCCAACTGGGTCACGGCGCTGCTAGGAGGTAGCTCAACGGATTACACCATCACCCTGCCTGGCGGTGACTATCTGTTCCTGCTTAACGCCTCCGGCGGTCTGACGCTGCTGACCAGCTATACCCTGAATATCCAGGCCGATCACACCTACGCCGTCGACAGCCTGAGTGCGACAACCAATGGAAACCTGCTGGTCAACGACTCAGCTCCGGCCAATACCGTTATCACCGAAGTTAACGGTGTCACCGTAAACGGAACGGGCACTACCACCATTAACGGGCAGTACGGCACGCTGGCTATTGATGCGAAAGGGAACTATACCTACACGCTGAGAAGCGGACTGGGCGCAGACGGTATCAATACGCCGGACAGTTTCGTGTATAAGGTCAAAGCGCCAAATGGCGATACCGGCAGTGCATCGCTGAATATCAAACCAACCCCACAGGCGCTGGATGCAGTAAATGACGTCAGCAGCACGATGGCGGTTAGTACCCAGGCGGATACTTCCCGGTCGTTTACCGACGACAGCGTCGGGAACGCCAGCTGGAGTGCCCAACTCCTTTCACCCACCTCAAAAAGTGGTACTGGCGTCATTGAAATCGCTACGGGAACGGCGGTGCAAAACGCCATACTGCATTTTAACGTCGCGTCAGGTCTGACGCTGGGCGGGCTGACCGTCACCTGGGCGCTGTATGACAGCAACAACATCAAGATTGCCGGTAACTCTTTCAATGGCGGATTGCTGGTTGGTGGCAATATCGATATAGCCTTGAGCGGGATCGTACTGCACCCCGGCAACTATCGCCTCGACTATACCGGAAGCGTCGGGGGGCTGGGCCTGGGGAATATCACCATCACCCCCAGCGTGAAAGGTACGATAATCGACCTGCAAAACTTCGAGACTTCCACAGCGAACAGCGTCACCGGCAATATTTATGACGGAGACCATATTGCCAGCGTGCATACCTTGCTGACGGTGAACGGCACGGGCGGCAGTACCGTCACGCTTGATCCGCTGAGTAGCACGACCAGCACCATCATTAACGGGTTGTACGGCAAACTGACCATTGGCATTGATGGTCATTACACCTATGCCCTCAACAGCGATGTCTCGCTCTCCACCATCGTCACCAAAGAGACATTTACCTACACCCTTAACGACCAGAATGGCCATACCGATACCGCTACGCTGACCATCAATATGAATCCGCAAGTGGTGAGTACCGTCGATGCCGATCGCCTGACTGGCAGCGCCTACGGCGATACGCTGATTTATCACCTGCTCAACGCCAACGACGCTACCGGCGGCAACATTAGCAATGGTGCTACCGACACCTGGACCAACTTCTCACTGGCCCAGGGTGACAAAATCGATATCGGCGACCTGCTGGTGGGCTGGAACGGGCAGAACGCTACGCTCGGCAACTACCTCACCGTAACCACCAGCGGTAACAACACGGTGATTGCCATCGACCGCGACGGTACGGGCAACACATATCACTCAACCAATCTCATAACGCTGGAGAACGTACACACCACGCTCGATGAGCTGGTGCAACAAAATCACATCGTGCCCTGACGTTAACGCAATGCGTTAAAGCGCCATAACTACAGCCCCGGATGCCATGACGTCCGGGGCAATAACAGTCGTCGCTGCCGTATTTTGTAAGGGATAAACTATGAGAAATGTCGCGCCTGTTGCATTACTTCTGGCATTAACGCTCTGTACCCTGCGGGTGAATGCCGAAGATGAACCGCAAATTATTACGCCGGAAGGACTGGCCACCAGCCAGATGCTTCCCTCGCTGGACGGCGCGGTTGCCGATCTGCCGCTGAGCGCTGCCGCCCCCGGCAACCTGATGCTCAACGACGCGGTAAGTCGTGCCGTGAGCTGGCATCCTTCTATTCGTGAATCGATCGGCAAACTGCTTTCGCAAAACGAACAGATCGACGTGGCGAAATCGAAATATTACCCGCAGGTTTCTGCCGGAATGAATAACGGTTACAGCAATACCTATACCGACCACGGCTTTAGCCCGGCGCTGGTTATTTCGGTGTCACAAATGCTGTACGACTTCGGCAAAGTGGCAAGCCAGGTCCGCGCCGAGACCGCCGGAGCCGCACAACAGCAGGCGAATGTGTTACTCAGTATTGATACCATCGCCCACGCAACCGCCAACGCGATAGTCCAGGTGCAGACGTGGCAGCAAATGGTGGACGCCGCCGAAGAACAGCTCACCGCCTTAAACGACATTGGTCGACTGACCCGACAACGCAATGATGAAGGGGCAACCTCGCTGTCCGACGTGGTGCAAACCGATGCGCGTATCGAGTCTGCACGTTCTCAGCTGGCGCAGTATCAGGCCAATCTCGACAGTAGTAAGGCCACATTGATGAGTTACCTCGGCTGGAACTCACTTAACGGCATCAGCAACGAATTCCCGGCCAAACTGGACAGCAGCTGCGATGTGGTCAAACCGGAAGATAAACTGGTTCCCGCGGTTCTGGCGGCCTGGGCGCAAGCGAATGTGGCACAGGCAAATCTCGATTACGCCAACGCGCAGATGACGCCCACCATCTCTTTGGAACCGTCGGTGCAGCATTATCTCAACGACAAATACCCCAGCCATGAGGTGCTCGACAAAACCCAGTACTCCACGTGGGTAAAAGTTGAGATGCCGCTGTATCAGGGGGGCGGACTCACCGCCAGGCGCAACGCCGCCAGCCATGCGGTAGAGTCTGCACAATACTCCATCCAGCGCACCCGACTCGAAGTACGACAAAAATTACTGGAGTCCCGCAGCCAGGCAATGAGCCTCGCCACCGCCCTGCAGATTCTGCGCCGCCAGCAGCGACTGAGTGAACAAACACGCGAGCTTTATCAACAGCAGTATCTGGACCTCGGTTCGCGCCCGCTGCTCGACGTGCTTAACGCCGAGCAAGAGGTGTATCAGGCCCGTTTTGCCGAACTCCAGACTCAAAACCAGCTGCGCCAGCTCCAGCTGAACTGCCTCTATAACACTGGCTCGCTTCGCCAGGCGTTCGCCTTAAATAATCGCAGCATTCAATCGGTGGAGATCAAGCTATGAGCGACCTCGATTCACATGCAAAAGATGCGATTAGCGAACACGCTCTTAGCCAGTGGGCGCAGGCGATGACGCATATTGCCAATCACTATCGCGTGGCCTGTTCTCCCGGCGCAATCCAGGCCAACGCCCCGTGGTTTGCGGGAAAAAGCCGGGCCACAGCCCTGTCGCAACTGGCGCGTCAGGCGGGACTGTCATTTCATGCGCTGGATACCGCCACGCAGGCGTTCGGTCAGTGGCGTCTGCCGGTGGTGGTGGAACTGCGCGACGGCCAGCTAATGGTGATAGAACATTTCAACGGCGAAGATGCACTGGATGTATTTATCATCGCCGAAGAGGGCCAGCGTAACCGGCTCACGGTCGCAGAGCTTCTGCCGGAGATCGTGAGTATTACCGCGATGCGCCCGCTGTCGGCGCTGAAGGACAGTCGGGTAGACCGCTATATTTCGCGCTTCAAGCCCGACTGGATGCGCGAACTGGTGTTAAAAGACATTAGTCCTTATCTGCCGGTCATGATTGCCGCCTTTCTGATTAACGTTCTGTCGCTCGCCGGGATTATCTTTTCCATGCAGGTTTATGACCGGGTGATCCCCGCCCAGTCTTATCCAACGCTGTATGTTCTCTCCACTGGCGTTCTGGTGGCGGTGCTGTTTGGCTTTTTGCTGCGCGAAGCGCGTACCCACATAATGGACCTGCTCGGCAAACGCGCCGATATGCGCATTTCCGATCGCGTGTTCAGCCATGCATTGCGCCTGCGTAACAGCGCCGTCCCCCGCTCGACGGGGAGCTTCATTTCTCAACTGCGCGAGCTGGAACAGGTTCGCGAGATGATCACCTCCTCGACCATGTCGACCATTGTCGATCTGCCGTTTTTCTTTTTGTTTATCGTGGTGCTGGCTTTTATCGCCCCGCCGCTGGCATGGATAGCGCCCGTCGCGGCCCTGCTGATGCTCCTGCCAGGTTTGCTGTTACAGAAGAAGCTGGCGGTGCTCGCCAACCAGGCTGCCCATGAATCCACCCTGCGCAACGCGGTGCTGGTAGAAAGCGTCCAGGGGCTGGAAGACATCAAGCTGATGCAGGCGGAAAACCGCTTTTTACAGCAGTGGAACAGCTACATCCGCATTACCGGAGAGTCCGGGCTGCGCACGCGCAGGCTGACTCAGGGGCTGATTGGCTGGGGCATGTCGGTACAAAGTCTGGTCTACGCCGCGATCATTATGTTCGGCGCGCCGATGGTCATTGAAGGCACGATGACCACCGGCGCCGTGGTGGCCGCTTCGATGCTCGGTTCCAGAATGATTGCCCCAATGGCTAATCTGTGCGGCGTGCTGGCCCGCTGGCAACAGGTCAAGGCGGCGAAGATGGGGTTAGACAGCATCATGCAGCTTCCCACCGAAACGCAGTACGACGAAGACCGGGTGCATCAGGAGATTTTTCACGGCCATTATCTGTTTGAGAACGCACACTTTCGCTACCACAGCGACGATCAGCGCGTTCCGCTGCGCATCTCGCGCCTGGAGGTCATGCCCGGCGAGCGCGTGGCAATCCTCGGGCGTAACGGTGCCGGGAAATCAACCCTACTGCAGGCCATGGCGGGCGGAGTGGAGATTATCCAGGGCGATGTCCGGCTCGACAACCTGAGTCTGGCGCAGATCGATATGGCTGATTTACGCCGCAACATCGGTTTTCTTAGCCAGAATGCGCGGCTGTTTTTCGGCACCCTACGCGAGAACCTGACCCTCGGCGCGCCGCATGCCAGCGACGCGCAGATCTTCGAAGCGCTGGAGGTCAGCGGCGCAGCGGCCTTCGTTAAACAGCTCGCCAAAGGGCTGGCACATCCCATTATGGAGGGCGGCAACGGTCTGTCCGGTGGGCAACGGCAGTCAATCCTGCTGGCAAGAATGCTGCTGCGATCGCCCAATATCGTGCTGCTCGACGAACCCAGCGCCTCGCTGGATGAACATACCGAGCGGGAGTTTATTCAGCGCCTGAACCAGTGGCTGGGCAACCGCACATTGATTGTCGCCACCCATCGCGTACCGGTTCTGGAGCTGGTCGAGCGCGTGGTGGTATTAAAAGAAGGTCAACTGGTCATGGATGCCCCGAAAGCGCAGGCATTAAATGCGAGCCGGGCACCCGCCCCAACTCACGGTCGGGAGTGGAAAAATGAAAACCAATCCGCATGATGCCGCCATGGACGACCTCGATATCCGCCGCGAGCACCGTTTTTCCGGGGCCAGCCGTATTATTCTGCTCAGCACGCTGCTGTTTGCCGTCCTGGGTATCTGGGCATATTTCGGCAAGCTGGATGAAGTCTCAACCGGCAGCGGAAAAGTGATCCCCAGCTCGCGAGAGCAAGTCTTGCAGTCGCTGGATGGCGGCATTCTCGCCGAGCTTACGGTACGCGAGGGAGATAAAGTGCAGGCCAATCAAATAGTCGCCCGCCTCGACCCCACCCGTTCTGAGTCCAACGTTGGGGAGAGTGCAGCCCGTTATCGCGCCTCACTGGCTTCCAGCGCAAGGCTTAATGCCGAAGTTAACGATCTGCCGCTGGTCTTTCCCGATTCACTGCGCGCCTGGCCGGATCTCATCGCCTCCGAAACTCGCCTGTATAAAAGCCGCCGCGCGCAGCTTGCGGATTCAATGGCAGAACTTCAGGATGCACTGGTCTCAGTAAATAAAGAACTGGCCATCACCCAACGGCTGGAGAAAAGCGGTGCCGCCAGCCACGTAGAAGTGCTGCGCCTGCAACGACAAAAAAGCGATCTGGGATTAAAAATCACCGACCTGCGCTCACAATATTTCGTGCAGGCGCGGGAAGCGCTGTCAAAAGCTAACGCCGAAGTGGACATGCTGGCGGCTATTTTGAAAGGACGCGAGGATTCCGTCACCCGTCTGACCGTTCGCGCGCCGATGCGCGGTATCGTGAAAAACATCCAGGTCACCACCATTGGCGGCGTAATCCCGCCTAATGGCGAGATGATGGAGATTGTGCCGCTTGACGACCATCTGCTGATAGAAACCCGCCTGTCACCGCGTGATATCGCGTTCATCCACCCTGGTCAACGGGCGCTGGTAAAGATAACCGCCTATGACTACGCCATTTACGGCGGTCTGGAAGGCGTAGTCGAAACCATCTCCCCGGACACCATTCAGGACAAAGTGAAACCGGAAATCTTCTATTACCGCGTGTTTATCCGCACCCATCAGGACTTCTTACAGAACAAACTGGGACGCCATTTCTCCATAGTACCGGGCATGATTGCCACAGTGGATATAAAAACAGGTGAAAAAACCATCGTCGACTATTTAATCAAACCGTTTAATCGCGCAAAAGAAGCGCTGCGCGAGCGCTAAATCCTTGAGGATTAGGGGTTGCGGGGGCTGGTCACGCGTGTCACAAGTCTGTTATACTTGCTCTAACACATTGGGGCTGATTCTGGATTCGACGGGATTCGCGAAACCCAAGGTGCATGCCGAGGGGCGGTTGGCCTCGTAAAAAGCCGCAAAAAAATAGTCGCAAACGACGAAAACTACGCTTTAGCAGCTTAATAACCTGCTCTGAGCCCTCTCTCCCTAGCTTCCGCTCTTAAGACGGGGATCAAAGAGAGGTCAAACCCAAAAGAGATCGCGTGGAGGCCCTGCCTGGGGTTGAAGCGTTAAAACTAATCAGGCTAGTCTGGTAGTGGCGTGTCTGTCCGCAGGTGCCAGGCGAATGTAAAGACTGACTAAGCATGTAGTGCCGAGGATGTAGGAATTTCGGACGCGGGTTCAACTCCCGCCAGCTCCACCACTTTTTAGTTGTTTGAAGTACAATAAAGTCTACTAAGCCCGCACAGCACAAGCTCTGCGGGCTTTTTTACGTCTATTGTCGTCCAGTGAGAATTGCTGAGAACTATCACTTATGGCACCCTGAATGGGACCCACTAAGAAGGGTCCAAAAACCGAGGGTCCCAAAATGGCAAAAATCGCTAAGAAGCTCACTGACACTGAAATCAAAAGCACCAAGCCAGCCGACAAAGAAATCAACTTGTTTGACGGAGATGGTTTGATACTACGAATCGCTCCCCTAGTGAAGGGAGGGAAGAAAAATTGGTATTTCAGATATGCAGTGCCTGTGACCAAAAAGCGAACTAAGGTGAGCTTAGGAACCTATCCTCACCTTACACTTGCGAAGGCACGAGCTTTACGTGATGAATACTTGTCGTTGCTTGCAAATGGTATAGACCCACAAGTTCATAACACCCAGAAAGCCAATGCCCTGAAAGATGCCACGGAACATACATTTCAAGCAGTAGCCAAGAAGTGGCTTGATGAGAAAGTCAAAACGTCAGGCATCTCCCAGGATCATGCTAACGACATCTGGCGAAGCCTAGAGAGAAATATCTTCCCAACGTTGGGTGATATCCTCATTAAGGAGATTCGCCCTAAAATGCTTAAACAGCATTTAGACCCCATAGAAAAACGAGGTGTCCTTGAAACACTTCGCCGCATCATATCCCGCCTGAATGAAATTTTCCGCTATGCAGCAACAGAAGAACTCATAGAATTTAATCCTGCTGACAATCTTGCCCAGAGATTTAGTAAGCCGAAGAAACAGAACATGCCAGCCCTGCCCCCAAGTGAACTGCCCCGCTTCCTTATGGTGTTAAACAATGCCTCAGTTCGTTTGGAGACAAGATTGCTGATTGAATGGCAATTGCTGACCTGGGTTCGTCCAGGGGAAGCCGTTCGTGCGAGATGGGCCGATATAGATACTGGCAACTCGATGTGGAACATCCCGGCTGAGTTTATGAAAATGAAGAAGCCCCATAAAGTTCCACTAAGCAAAGAAGCTTTGCGAGTCCTGGAGTCAATGAAAGCGATAAGTGGGCATCGTGAATGGGTGTTTCCAAGCATAAAGGCTCCTCTTAACCATATGCATGAACAAACAGCTAATGCGGCCATAATCCGTATGGGTTTCGGAGGTGAGCTTGTAGCCCATGGAATGAGATCTATTGCACGAACGGCCACAGAGGAGTCGGGTAAGTTCAGGACTGATGTCTTAGAAGCGGCCCTTGCTCACTCGAAAAAAGATGAAATAATTGCAGCTTACAATCGAGCAGAATATCTGGCAGAACGAGTGATTCTCATGCAGTGGTGGAGTGATTATGTCATTGCTCAAAAATTTAAAGCTATTGCGGCATAACAACTCTATGAGGGGTTAAATCTCCTAGCCCCTTATCCACCAAGACATAAACCTTTTTTGACACCACTTTGTTCTAAACCAAGATACATGGACTGTAACTTACAAAAGCGATTTTCTGCATGAACTGGCAAACATCTCTGGCATTGAAAAATTTATTTAAAGCTTGTTCTTTTGTGGTTTACATAGCTTCTTTTTATAAATATCTTGGTCCACAGCAATTTTGCAGATCCTGACCTCATACCCAAAATTGGTAATACTCTTGTGGAAATTTTTTAAGTTTATTTTAGAAAACAAAGGTAAATCTTCGGGAAGATTTTTATTAGAAGCTATGGCGAAAACTAGTTTATATTTTTTAGCATCTGGTCTATTCATATGATCGGCTAATTTTATATGAGCAGGTAGTTTCTCATTAAGTTTGCTTCGAAATTCAGAGTCACTTATAAAAAGCTCAGCACCTACAAATCCTTGTGAAAAAAGATGGCTCATACTTTGCGAACCAGTATAATATTTTACATGGATAAAATCTGATTGACCTCTGATAAGATCACAAAATTCAATCTTACTTTTGCCACCACCATGATGAATGAATTTCTGATCCATGTGTGTAAAGGAATTATCATCGTGGCAAAGTTTTTTATTATAATCCTCCTCTCGTTTATATGAATATACAGGGAATTTATCCGACTCCTCATAATGAATTATTTTTTTCATTTCATCATCAATAGTCGATACAAAATTCCTATCTGCAACATACCATATAGAGTCTCGAAGAATATAGTTCTGATCACCTTCTTTTATCTCGGCATAGAGGCACCTATATAAAGACCATTTTTTTATCGATTCAAAATCGGCATTCAAAACATGCAGGTAACTTTTTTTGAGTTCATCAACAGTTACATCAGTTTTCTTACCATCAAAATAATCACAAACATGGTATATTGATAAGGTTTCATGAATGAACCTTTGTCTCTTATCAAAGCAATAGCCTATTTGATTTTCCCAGTCTACTATTTCTGGCTCTCCAAGCCATAAATCATTGAAGTCTTTGTCCTTTATCCGATCAATCAAAAGTGAATCCAATATCTCAACTTCTTGTTCATCAGCCTCCTTGATATTGTTAACCCATTCGAATTCTTCAGGAAGAGGTAATAAGTAAATAGAGTCTATTTTGGTCAACAGTGCTGGAATAGCCTTCAATTCAATATCCGGCATGATCACAAACGCATCTTTGCCAGTAATTTTACTTCCTAAAATATCTTCTGTCGAAGTGCCTGTGAGAGTTGTGAGAATATCCATCTCAGAATCTATTTTTAGGTTGTATATATCGACTTCTTTACTGCTCTGACTGCGAGTTAACAGGTTCGTTTCGTTGTGACTGCCTTTATCTAAACTGCGAATTTTTTTATGTTCTATACTATTAAGAGTTGTTTTAAGCCCAAATCCTTTGACAATGCTGCCATCATTGATTAAGTGATGACCGGTTCCAAAGGGAATAAGATATCTGGAATTGTTAGCTTCAATAACTAATACTGCTCCTGTGCTACTATTCATACCGAAGAAATCAGGTTCTATGCCAGGATTTTGGCCCATAAAAAAGGTGCTCCATTCAGGAGGTTTTGGGTCCATATACTCCTTTACATATAGATGTGCTCGTGCATCCTCCATCTCGAATTCAACAGGTCTTTTGACCCTTTCCAAATTCAAAACCTGATCAATATCATCGCTAAACCTTTTTGTTTTATAAATAGAGAGTTTTATCTTCATTCTATTTAACCTAATATTTTAACGAGCCAGTATGTTCAAAGAGTTCAATAACTGAGAATCTAATGTTTCTCTTACTGGAGTAGGAAGCCCATATGCAACTCTGTAATTTTTGATAGCAGTTCGTGTCGCAGGCCCCATACTTCCGTCTATATTGCCGTTATAAAACCCTTTATCCAGTAATGCGAACTGCACTCGCATGATCAAACGCTTACGCTTTTCAGTATCAGAAGCCAGCCCACTACTTGCACGAGTAGTTCCATTCATTCCAGCAGAGTTTGTGGTCGTAGAGGCATCGGTGTCATTAGAGCGAAGCGAACGAACAGATGAAGAAGACGATGGCGAATTTGTACCTGAAGTGGATGAGCCTGATGAGCTTGGTGAACTGTATGTTTTAGGATAATAAGGAGTGCTTCCACCATAGTACCCACCACCAGACGAAGATCTATGAGAACTATGGCTTCGATGGGAGCTATGACTACGATGCCCTGCAATGTAGAAAGGTACTTCCGTGTTAAGTGGAGCTATAACTAAATCATGCTCATTAAGAGTCATACCGGGCAAATCACTTGCACCAGTGGAGGAATCACTTGCCCATACAGAATTATTGAGTGCTAAAAATCCCGGAAGCAGAGCAGCGAAATTAAATTTTTTCATAAAATTGGTCTCGGTGGTTGATGAAAACGGCCTTTTGATGAACTGAAATAACCAGCACAGGAAGACTTCTGAGTACATTCATCACATTCTTTGGGGTAGTAATTTTTCCAGTCAGAAATTGACTGAGTAGCAAATCCCCAAGCTCTTTCAGGAAGATGGCACAATGGGTAATTGAAGATTGTTAGGGTGATACCTGACCTTTGTGCTGTTCCTATGGCAGAGAGAATTTTCTCACTATAGCTATCATGCTCAATGAAGATTGATGACCAGTTTTTACGTGCCCAGCCGATAGATTCTAACCCCATAAGAGAAATCTGGTTGATATTGGAAAACACGCGACCAGCGAACTCTATGATTTTGTCCAGTTCCATATAGTTAGCCAGTGTCGGAATGATTCTTAACTCAATGTTGATCCCTGAGTTACCGGCATTGATAAGCCCCATAACTGTCTCATCAAATGCCCCTTCGCTTCCAACCAGATAGTCATGAACTGACGACCTTGAAGAATAGAGCGGAATACCGAAAGTTATTTTGAGCTTTTCGCTTCGCTCTTTCATCTGTTGAGTAAAACTGACATCTGCAAACTTTCGTCCATTGGTCAAAACATGCAAAGCTGTCTCAGGTGAGTTTTCGATTATGAAGTCCAGAAATTGCAAGAAATCTTCGCCATACAGTAGAGGTTCTCCCCCACTCACTCCTACTACACCATTCAGGGAGAAAGAGGCGATGGCAAGTGCTGACTGGTTAAGAAGCCAGTCATCGTTTCCTGTCTTAGGAGGCTGAGAACAAAAAAGGCAACGGTTGTTGCACCTTTCAGTTACCAGAACAGTGTTATGGTTTGCTCTCCGTGACAAAATCACCCTAATCATGTTGCCATTGTTAACAATCCCTATATCACCATCTTCTATGGAATTGAAAAGATCAGTGCTCACAACGAAGTCTGCAAAATATGCAGGAAGTCTGGAATCAAGTTGAGTTTCACTGACCAGTAAATTTGGCAGATAGAATTGAGGATTTTCGGGCTTAGATTTGCACAAGCGATAGAAACCTTGCTGAACTGGCAGATCTGCCGTAAATCTGAAAATGTCGTTTCTCAGCACCTCAGACATAAGCCCACCCTTTAAGCATCTTTGCCATCGGTCCATCCTGAGAGATTTCATTCAGAAGGAAGCGGAACATGCCTTTGTGATACTGGCAGAAAGTAGAACGACTCTTGTCACCAACAGGTTCGCCATGAACACTAATGTTCTGGCAAGGATCTGCTCCACAGAAAGGCTGGTATGCACAGGTGTCACAACCTGGCATGGCGAAGTTAAATGAAGATGAGAGAGCGGAACGGTAGTATTCGTTGCTACTGAATGAGAGTGAGGCAAACTCTCCTGCACTGAAATCTGCTTCCGGGTTTACTTTCTGAAGCATACGACTTTCATCACTACCGTAGACTTTACCGTCATAATTGAACAGGATGCAGTTCAGCACAACTCCGCTTGGCGATTTTAGATCTGCATAACCACTGAAGCCTGGATTGAAAATTCGCTTGAGATGAATAGCAGCCGAGTGCTCAATGACAGGTATTCCCCTTTCATTCTGAATCAACACTTCCTGCATCAACTCTTTATAAAAAGCAAAATACTCTGGCATTGAAAAAGTGAAGCTCTGCTTCTGAGCAAACCCATAAGGACTAACAGGCCTGATAAACATGTCTGTAAGACCCAGAGACAAATGAGCATCTACTATGGAAGCTGGCTCTTTAGTCAGCTCCTTAGTAACTGTGGTAACCGTAGCTACCCGGTTTGCGCCAAGTTCTTCTGTGATTTTCCGAATACCAGTTACTGCTTTGTTATGAGCTTGAAAGTCAGTAAGGATGCGATTCTTGTTATGGACAGCTTCATTCCCATCGAGCGAGACCGAGAAGGTGATATTCCGCTCTTTAACCCATGAGAGAATGCTTTCATCGAGTAATGACAGACTTGTAGCAATCACCATTTCAAAAGCATCACTACCCAATGAAATCTCACACTCGTGATAGATTGACTGAACAAGATCGAACCTGAGAAGTGGTTCACCGCCCTGTACTTCTATCTTGTAGGGAGGTGTACCTAGTTTCTTTATGGTGCTGACAATTTGCGGTATCAGTTCAGGATTGAGGTCATAACCATCAGCGGTGACCGATGCCCTACTGACCTGGCAATATTTGCAAGTATGATCACAACGAAGAGTAGGTACAATCATGAAGATTGGCCTGATCGCCAGTTCATTCATGAGTCGTTTGGCAAAAGCCGAACTTAGTGCATAAGGGGTAACGGAGGAAGATTCATCTCCGCAAATGAAAAGTTTGCTTTCAAGCGATGAGGACTGTTCTTGACTGATGTGACCGTTTACCAGATCGAGAAATTCCTGCTCTCCTAAAAAATGATGAAAGCCAGCGAGGTTACTGATGAATACCCGGCCGTCAGGCATCCTGTCGAAGTTGAAAGGCATCAGTATCATTATGCAAGCCTGTCATCTATGCTTCGGAGAACCTTGCTGACAATGGCATCACGCAATTGACCGGTTTGATGATGAAGTTTCTCGCGGAGGCTAAAATCGTTTAACAGCCTTCCGAATTCAAACTCACATTCAGGGCCACTTATCTCAAAGAAGATAATCCAAGAGGATATGTTTTCTTCAAGTTTCCATGGACTTACAGGAGTCATCCAGTATAGGGTGTTTCGGATAACCCATTCAGAATAAAGATTTTTTTGTAATATCTTTTCCCACATCGCCATTACCTTCCAAAAGAAATAATAACGGAAAGAAACTTATTCCATTTAGGGATTTTTTTTATAGATTAATGATATAACACCTTTCAAAACATGTTACTGAGTATGTCAAAATTCTGAGATTCAGTTCAACTAGAAATTAATCGAATCAAGCACTCACATGATGCAGCAGTACTTCTCTAGACAATCTAAGATCATGATCTAAAATGAATAAATATAAAAACCTCTTCAAAAGTTACTTATAGGCTACATATGAAAAGGATAATCGGTTATCTCTTCACATTACTCTTACTTGTTGTGCTTGTGTATGCAGGATTAGTAAAGGGCGATGTATTCCCTGAATGGATCATGAGTAAGAAGCTCATGATTCGTTGTGGATTGATAGGTGTTCTTGGTGGAACTCTTTACTGCATTCGTGGAGTATATCTAAACAAATGCGTTAGGAATTGTTGGGATGACCGTTGGCATGTTTGGTATGTATTAAGACCTATCGTTAGTGGCATTTGCGGTGTAGTGGCTTATCTATTCCTTAAAGCTGGATTAATAGTGTTAGATGCATCACAAAATGGCAGTGGTGGTGACTACGGATATATGGCATTTGCCTTCTTTGCAGGGTTGAATGTCGATAAGTTCGTTGGCAAAATTGAAGATGTTGGTATGGCTATTTTTGGGATTGAAAAATCTCGCACAGCAAGATCGGGTGATAATTCCGATCAGAAATAATTAAAAAGGATATGATATGTCAGCAAAGATATGCTTCTTTCCTGTTGGGAATGGGGATATGACCCTCATCCAAACGGAAGATGATAAAAATATTTTAATAGATTGTCGCATCAGGGATGGTGAAGAACATCCTGATGTTCGCACCCAACTCAGAGAAAAGCTTCCTCGAAATAACGAAGGCCGTTTGTTTGTCCATCTTTTTATTTGGACTCACCCTGATTCAGATCATTGTGATGGGGTGGCTGACCACTTTCATTTAGGAAAACCAGAAGATTGGAGTGAGAAGAACGATAAAATTTTTATAAATGAGATTTGGTCAAGTCCAATTGTATTCAGGCGACACCATGCACAAAATCATCCGTTATGCGATGATGCAATAGCTTTGAATAAAGAAGTTAAAAGAAGAGTTAATCTTTATAAAGAAAAAAATTATTTGGATGGAGTTGGAAACCAAGTTCTGGTCTTAGGAAAAGACGAAGATGGGAAAACAGACGACATACCAGGTATCCTATTAGAATTAGACCAAACAACCCGCTGGATTAATCAAAGTTATTCTTCATATTTTGAAGCTCATTTATTGGGTCCTTCACCCAAGAAAGATCTTGATGAGTTGGAAGATAAATTAGGTAAAAATCATTCCAGCGTGATAATAAATTTTGAAATTAAAGGTGACAATAAAACTGCACACTTTTTAAGTGGTGGTGATGCAGAAGTCGTTTGTTGGGAAGGTGTTAGAGATCGTTTAACCAATAAATATTCTATGTCATGGTTAGATTATGACATTTTACAAGCACCACATCACTGTTCTTGGCATAGTCTATCTCATGATAGTTTAAGCAAAAAAGGAGATGATGCTAAAACTTCCGAGAAAGCTATGGAAGTTTTTAATAGAGCAAAAGAAAAAGCATTTATAATTTCAAGCTCTAAAACAATTGAAAATGACGAAAAAGATCCTCCAGCATACCGAGCCAAAGAAGAATATGAAAAAATAGTAGACGATGTGCAAGGTCAGTTTTTATGTGTGTCAGACCATAAAAAGAATGGAGAGAATATTCCGTTAGAAATTGAAATTTCCGATAACGGTATTAAGAAAATTGCTGCATCTGCATTAGGTATGGCTGAATCATCAAGTGCTGCTGTAAATAGACAAGGTGGTGGTGGTTATGCCTGATTGTCTTAGTAAAAAGATAGATCAGTTGAGCACAATCCTTGCACCTTATGGTGCAAGGAAGGTTTCTACGAATGAATTATCAAAATTCAACGATAAATATGTTTGTGCCTGGGAATTAGTAACTGATTTAGAATTTAGTAATGAACCTATTGTATTGCAACTAAGATACAAAACTCTTAGTCAATTTGACATTCCAGATGTGTTTATTTCCTCACCTAAAATTGATGTTTGCCAACTCCCGCACTTAGAAAAAGATGGCAAGTTATGTGTTTGGCCTGACAGTTATATCATCGATCATAATGATATGACCTATGCAGTCGATTTACTAAACGATGCTATACTAATGCTAAGAAAAGGAATAAATGGAGATTTAAATGAGGATTTTATTGATGAGTTCCAGAACTATTGGATTTATCAATGTAATAAAATAGATCGACTTATAAGCCTGTGTGATCTAACAAATAAAAACACAAGGTTGGTTTTCGGTTATCGGACTCGGAAATTTGGAGTAATATATTCTGACACACAAAAAGAATTAATTAACTGGTTGGAAAACCAAAAAATATTGCCATTAGAATCGGATGGAAGTAATTCAAAAGATAAGCGAATAAGGCAACAGCAACTCTCTAAAGTAGTTTCAATTCCATTGATATTCTTCAATGAAGCCTGGTATCCGAGTCAGTATCCCAAAACTGCAAGGGATTTTTTTGAACTCATAAATCAGCAACAGGAAGATCCAGAAAGCACTATTGAATTGATCTTAAGATCTTGTGCTAATATGTTCAATGTCAAGCCAATAATTCTAATTTCATTCCCAACTCCTTCTGGGATGAATATTATAGGAATACAGATTCCTAAGGGAGTTAGTGATCTTGCCACTGACCGCTTTGATACCAGAGGTATTAGTCGGGGTCGATTCAGAAATACAGCTTTATTAGATGGTTATAGAAATTACATCGATGGAAAGATTTTAAAAAATAGAATAGGCCAAACTAAAACAGAAAATCTTATAGTAGACCGTTCTGACGATTCTTGGTTAACGGGCCGTGAGCATAACAAAACTTACAAGAAAATCTCTGAACATAAAGTAGCTATCGTCGGATGTGGTTCAGTAGGATCTTCGGTATCAAGACTGTTACTTCAATCAGGCATTAGAAAAATGATGCTTTGGGATGATGATTTAATGAAGAGTGAAAACTCCTCTCGTCATCTATTAGGATTTGATTCTGTTTATAAAAATAAAGCATTAGCTCTTGCCTCAAGGCTACGAGAAGAGTTTCCAAATGTCTATATAGAAGCTTTTAATGAATATTGGACAGAAGATTCCAAGAATAACAAAAAAATTGCAGAAGCCGATATTATAGTAAGCTGCACTGCACATTGGAATACTGAACAGCAGTTAATTAAAAGACAGTCGGAAGACATTCTCGGTGCTATTGTCTTTGCATTTGTTGAAGCTCATGCAATAGCGGGGCATGTAATAGTCAACCAAGTGGATTCTGATGCTTTTAATAGTTGGCATATTACAGAAGGCAAAAATATAGGTGCATTAAAATATCCTGCTACTTACTGGAAAGAAAATACTCGTAAAAGAATAGCAGCATGTGCCGGAGAGTTCCAACCATACGGAGCTATCCCTTTGACTAATTTACATGCTCTAACGGCAAGAACGGTAATAGATCTAATTATGGATCGTTTTTCAAATAAATCTTTTGCATATAGTTACATAGGAAGAGAAGCAGAGCTTTTAGAACTTGGTGGTAACTGGAATGATAAATGGATTGCACAATTCGGAAACCCAGGAAAGGGTGATTGTATTATACCTTTGATTTTTGAAAATTCTAATTGGGAAAAAAGTGATGCATAAATTTCATTGTACCGAATTAGATTTCAAAATATGCATCAGCCAAAGCATAGTAGATGAATTATTTTCTCATCGTCAAACCCACTGTTTTAGTAAAGAATCAGGAGGTATGCTATTTTCCAATAATCTCAATGATTCTGAGATTGAAATCAATAAAATAACCACACCAGGCTCTACTGATTTGAGGAAAAGAAATTATTTCAAGTTAGATGAGAATAAAGCCAAAGAAGATATCATATCGTTATTCAAGCAAGGTTTTCACTACTTAGGTGATTGGCATACCCATAACGAAAGCATGGCAAGCCCATCAGGAACTGATATCCGAAGTATCCATGATTTATTTATCAAATCAGGTCATACAAGACCTTTTTTTCTCATGCTAATAGTCCCAAACAAAGAAAATATTTCCAACTGTTATTTATCAGCAGCAGATGGGAAAAAATTATATACTTTCAAGCATATTCCAGATAAGGAAGAATTTTAATGAATAATTCATTGCCTCAAAGCTATACAAAAATTTCGTTAGGGATAATAATATTTGGGTTTTTAGCACTTTTGGCGATTATACTTATAAAAGAATACAACAACGAATTCTTGTCTAAGTATTGGTTATTGCTCCCTCCAATTTTATTGGCTTTCGGTTTTGCTATTTTCTATAAGAGAATGGAAAAAACTGCAGAGTTTATTTTCTCAATTGCATCAGCATTGGGGGCACTGACTCTATGTGTTGATACCTTAGGGAAGGTGCGAACAAGTTCCTGATATGAGATCATCATATTCATCCGGAGCGCATCCCAGAGGGACATCATGAGCCATCAACTCACCTTCGCCGATAGTGAATTCAGCACTAAGCGCCGTCAGACCCGAAAAGAGATTTTCCTCTCCCGCATGGAGCAGATTCTGCCATGGCAGAATATGACCGCTGTCATCGAGCCGTTTTATCCCAAGGCGGGCAATGGCCGACGGCCCTATCCGCTGGAGACCATGCTGCGTATTCACTGCATGCAGCATTGGTACAACCTGAGCGACGGTGCCATGGAAGATGCCCTGTACGAAATCGCCTCCATGCGCCTGTTTGCCCGATTATCCCTGGATAGCGCCCTGCCGGATCGCACCACCATCATGAATTTCCGCCACCTGCTCGAGCAGCATCAACTGGCCCGTCAATTGTTCAAGACCATCAATCGCTGGCTGGCCGAAGCAGGCGTCATGATGACCCAAGGCACTTTGGTGGATGCCACCATCATTGAGGCACCCAGCTCTACCAAGAACAAAGAGCAGCAACGCGATCCGGAGATGCATCAGACCAAGAAAGGCAATCAGTGGCACTTTGGCATGAAGGCCCACATTGGTGTCGATGCCAAGAGTGGCCTGACCCACAGCCTAGTCACCACCGCGGCCAACGAGCATGACCTCAATCAGCTGGGTAATCTGCTTCATGGAGAGGAGCAATTTGTCTCAGCCGATGCCGGCTACCAAGGAGCGCCACAGCGCGAGGAGCTGGCCGAGGTGGATGTGGACTGGCTGATCGCCGAGCGTCCCGGCAGGGTAAAAACCTTGAAGCAGCATCCGCGCAAGAACAAAACGGCCATCAACATCGAATACATGAAAGCCAGCATCCGTGCCAGGGTGGAGCACCCGTTTCGCATCATCAAGCGGCAGTTCGGCTTCGTGAAAGCCAGATACAAAGGGCTGCTGAAAAACGATAACCAACTGGCGATGTTATTCACCCTGGCCAACCTGTTTCGGGTGGACCAAATGATACGTCAGTGGGAGAGATCTCAGTAAAAACCGGAAATAACGCCAGAAATGGTGGAAAAAATAGCCTAAATAGGCTGATTCGATGTGTTTGCGGGAAAAAAATCGGCCCAGATCCGCGAAATTTTAATCAGCGAGTCAGCTTGGGAAGAAATGACCTGCTTATTCGCACCTTCCCTAATTCCCTTGCATTTTGTGATAAGGAAAGCAGTCTCCTAATCGCTTTCTTCGCAACTGGTATCATAACCTGTGGAATCCACTTGATATTATGGCCATACCCCTTAACCGAATAGAATCTCAGACCATATCTTTCGACACCCTTATCATCTTTTTGTGTAATCTCACAATCAGCAGGTAAGGCTAAAATCTCAGAGATTCTGCTCGGACAACAAAGTAGAAGTGCAAATACTGAACTGGTGAACTTATCCCTTGGGCTCAGTAACTCATCATTTTTAGAAAAAATATCAGCAATAGCGAGTAATGCCTCTTCATCTGGTAACTTATCGCGTCGGTGATAATCCTCGATCTCAGGAAGGTAATTATTTTTGACTTTCTGTTTCACATGGTTTTTCCATGAGATATATCCTGACTTAACAAGATTATGTTCACATAGAAACTTTGATATTTTTTCAAGCTGTATTCCACATTTAGCCAAAACGTTACCTTCAAAATATTTACTTCCGATCTGCATTGCCTCATCGAAAACAACGGCTGTAACATTATAAATGAGACCACTGTTCAGAACTTGCAAAAGAGCCTGTTCGAGACATCTCAAGGCCATCATTGTAGCCCCATAATTTTTCAAGGGTTTCAATGAGTGTTGATATCTAATATATGCTTTCGCAAAATTGATATAATCTTCGTGCATTGCATCATTGGAATCAAAGACTTTATTTCCAACCCCTATTTTTCTAAATGTGACATATCCTTTCCAGGCATACTGGTTCCAATCCTGAGTTTGGGTTAGTCCGATCAGTTGATAGCGACAAAACTTTATAAATTCATTATAGTTGCTTTCTGCCGTAAGTTGTTTTTTAGATTTAAATAAAATAATATTATTCATTTGACATTTACCTCATCAATATCAACCGGCTTAAAGAAAGCACATTTATCACAAGGGAAATTTTTATTTAAGTTCCGACTTATGCATTTTTTTGAAGAGCAAAACTTAATATGATAATTCTCTTTCGAAGTGATTCCATTCATAAAAATATCAGCGACAAATGACAACTGTTCTGAAACTGCGGAATCAATTCTTTCAACACTGTCAGCATGATTTTTAATATAAATCCCCGCACTTGAAGTAGAGGAATGATCCAATAACTCAGCTATAGTATTAACATTATGCCCATCCTTAGCCAGCATAGTTGCTATTGTATAACGAAGCCTGCGAGGAGTAATATTTAGTATCGAACCGGTACGGTTGGATATTATATTCCCATTATTAACAACACCTTTCAATGCTACATTAGCAATTATAGGCTTCGCATATAATTTATTATATTCCAGAAGAATTGAACCTGTTATGGATAAATCTGAGAGTTTTTCCTCATTTAAGAAAATAGGAACTTCTCGTTTAGAATAATCATCAAGAGTTTTTCCAAGAGCTTGCTCAACGAGTTTCACTGATTGATTAGCTTGCAATTGAACAATTGATGCAACCTCTGATATTATTGCAAGTTCTCGATATCGTAGTTCTTTACCCCGTTGTTTAACTCGTGGCACTGAAATTACATATTCTACTTTGCCATTATCTAAGTTCTTTTGAAGAAGGTCTTTATATTTCAACATAACTAACTGCTGAGGTCTTCTACCTGTAAGGCTGATCAATAGTGATATTGCATAATGTGGCAGTGACAGTTCACCTTTTCTATATGCATGATTCATAGCCTTAATCAAAGAAGTATGTTCTTCTTTAGTTAGTGGTCCCTCTGTTGGATCATCTTGAAGCACAGACTGACCAGATTTTTTTATCTTTAGGTCCAAATGCTTTAACAGTTCTACCGCACTTTCATCTATTCCTGGATTTCCTAACTCAAACCATTTAATCAAAAATGGTCGTAAAACGCGAAGTGATGCTGGGGCTTTTGATAATTTCTTATTTTGATATTCAATTAGAACCTTATCATCAATATGAGTAGGAGATACTTTACAGATAAGACTCTCCATATTTCTAACAATATTTTTCACATACAAATAGCTGTTGCTATTAAAATAATATTGTACTGTATATACAAATCCACAAACCAAATTTTCGTTCATAGCATATATTAAGTTTGTAAGATTGATTCCATTGCTTTCAATCGAACTGACGATTTTATGCTCATGCAAAGACATTTTATCAGAGTTATATTTAATTAAATTATTCATCAAATTCTCCTTTGAATAGTTGCTCTTGTTGTTGAAGTGCAGTTTTTTTCGATAGCTCAAAAATATGCCTGCGATTATAAATCATTGAAGTTTCTGAACCCGGTCGCCATCCCATGAGATAAGAACGGATTTGTTGCTCTTTTTCATCGGATATGTCCTGATTCTTGTCTATTGCTTTCGAAAACTCATAATTCCATGTATGTCTGAGTTTGTGACCTGTCAATCCCCCTAGAAGTGAGGAGGATTGACGAACAACACTCACCACTTTGTGATATGAAGAAAATGAAATAGGTTGCCCTTGAGTTTTTCCTTCCTTATAAGTAATAAACAGGAAATCATGTTTGTTAGAATTTTTTATCTTTCTTCGATCATTCATAATATAATCTGAAATTTCAAACATGAGCTTTGTATCAGCAATTAATTTCCTCTCACAAGTTTTAACTAATGGCTGATACACTCGCGAATCTGTTTTATCATTTGCTCTTCTTCTTATTGCAATTGTCGATTCTGCAAAATCTATATCACCAATTCGCAGATTCAAAAGTTCACCTGCTCTCAGGCCAAAGCAGTATAATAGCAGGAATATTAGATTGTTTCTTTTTTGCACTTTTTCTGAAAAAGGATTTAATTTACTACCCGGTGCAAGAGTGCTAAACAAAGAATCCAATTGTTCTTTATCTAAGCTTTTTTCTATATCCATATTATATTTATCATTGTTTCTCGGTTTCTTTCGTTTTATGTTGTTAATGAAATCTAAAATATATTTGAGAGTATCCTTCTGCCCTGTATGAGAAAGATGTATTTTGCACAGCCATTCCAGATAGTTAGCTATGGTTGTAATCCGAAAGTACTTAGTTGGTTTTTTGACAATTGAACTCCTAAAATTATCATCCTCGCCATCTCGGAAATTGAATGAAGTGAATTCAATCAAATCTTCAATTTCATGAGGAGCCAGAAATATCTTTTTCTGAATTCTTTCATCAATATTGATCTCTTTCCTCATAAAGAATCGATATAACAATGAAATGCTACCGGCAATAACCTTCATTGTTGATATAGACTCTGACCGATTCCTGACCTGTGTTGTTATATACAAGTTAGGATAATACAATGGTTCACCAGTATTTTTATTTACAATATGACAATATCTCTCACCATTTTCGAACATAAAAGAATCCACACAAATACTACGCATATTTTCCTCCTAAACTTTACAAAAAGTATAATTCCAATATATTAATAATAAGCATTTCGTAGATTTACAAATTTATTTGAATCGATTAAGTCATTTAGTTAAATTAAAACAGTGAGATAGACGATTATTCCTGTCAAATTATCATCTGGTAGATCTAGTTAATATTATGTACACCTAATACTTCGAAAACTATCTCACTGCCTTGCTAATAAACGGCAACCAAAATTATGTAAGTTATTTTGTAAGGTTTTATGCCAAAATATGGGACCAAACTTTACACTTTTACAAAAGAGTTTTCAGCCCAATCTGATATTGAATTACTCGCTTTGAAAGATTTCTCATTTCAACGGGACATTTAATTAGCGAGAACCATGTTTCATACACATAAAACTGTTCGAAAATATTAAGCTCAGAGATCGAATCTAACGGTTCTCTTAAATTCCCCACTAAATACTGGCTTAACCAGTAAACAATCTTTCTGTTAAATTCATTATTAGGTAAATCGTAAATCGCTCCGGGTTTGAAGATCTTGTAAAAAAGATCATCGCCTAAATTGCACATATGGTTATCTTCACACACAAATTCTTCGATATTCATAAAATTCTCTCCCAGGTTTAATTAAGCAACTTTATTGCGGCTTGTTTCGATTACAGACTGAATCCAGGCATCAATCTCACTTTCAACGAAAGCTACTGCACGACTTCCAATTTTGACAGGAGCAGGAAACTTGCCATCGTTGATCAGACGATAGATCCATGCTTTTCCGTAGCCAGTTCGTTCGAGAACTTCTGGTAGGCGTATGAGGCGGGTTGCTTGATTGTTCATTTTGTTTCCCCTTGTCGTTGCGGTGAAGTCACTATACGAACACTTGGGAAAAGAAAGGAGCGAAGCTCCTGAAACGGAGATTCTTCGCTGCTATGCAGGATGGTTTTCTCGAAGTTGGTGCCGTACAGAACAGGGGAACTTGAGAGTAGCTGAAATTCCCCTGTTTTATAGCAAGTGGCAAAATGGCTGGTTTAAAGTAAAAATCGCAAAAAAAAAGCATCATTTACGATGATGCTTTTGGTTTTCTTTTTATAATAAAAACAGATGGTTATAGATAAAACACTAATCCGATAGTTTCATTACATCAGAGACTTTCATTTGCTTCAAATGGCTATTTTTGTTCATGAAGTAATGGAATTGTCGGATAAAGTCAGTTGTGCAGGATTTAAGAGCCAAAGGCCTGTCGGTATCTTTGATTTGACTAGACTGCCTCATTTCGCTTTCTTCGTCATCGTCTGTATACAGTAGTCTGGATAACCTGTCGTCAGAGACACGGATTTTTTTAACGGCTGCCCACACCAGGATATCCAGCATAGGTATTACACGATAGCTGATGAGTTTCTTGATAGTTCCGTATCCAAAACGAACAGATTCCAATGGGTTTTCATCAATACCCTTAACTTTACGCCATTGCGGTAATGCAGCTTTAAGCGACTCTGCAATCTCTTCGTCTGTGCCACTTGCCAAATCAATCTCGAACATGACTGTTCGTGTAAACTGATCTGGCATAATGTCTGAAAGTGATTCCTCTCGAAGCTCTGCGTTTATAGAATAATTGTCACCTTCATGCCAAAGAAAACCTCCACGTTGCATTGCAATAATGCTCGTTTCAGCAAGGCGATCAAGGGTTGTTAGAAAAAAATGGGGAGGCTGGAAAAGTTTGTTAGCAGGAGTCATGTACCCCAGTTGCCCTTCTTCGATTAAAAAAGGGTTGCCGCTGAAAATCTTTGAGAAGTAACCCATAAGAGTTCTGCTCTCAAACTCTTCTCGATATTCCTTAAAGAACAAGTTTCGGGCCCATATCTCATGGTAGAACTGGATCAATGAGAGGTCTTCAAATTTGCGATATGTATCAATCTTAAACCAACTCTTGATGTCTTTTGTATGCTCTGGTGACCAATTGTTCAAAATTCATTCTCCACCTATGCTGGTACTGCCCTACGGGTACAATTCAGTTATGTTGAAAAACTACCGTATACATTAATCGGTGGAAAGCAGATCCTTCTTACGCAGTTCAGCTACCAACTGGGAGTTGAACTGAGGATTTGTTATCTTTTGATACAATTTGCCAATCAGCTAATAGTGAGAAGTCATACCATTAAGATTTATGGTTCCTTTTTAGAACCCCCCATAATATTAAAAGTCAAAATAAAACTATAAATCAGTAGATTGAATAACTAATTACAGGGACGCCAGCCCACCAAAATTCTCCATCGGTGATTACCAGAGTCATCCGATGAAGTCCTAAGAGCCCGCACGGCGCAAGCCCTGCGGGCTTTTTTGTGCCCTCAATTTGTCCCGCGAAGTCCGAAGATAACTAATTAAATCCGAACCTTTTAGGCACCTTGTTAGGCACCTCATAAAGCTTTATTGTTTTTGAGGTGCCTAAAACTATGGAAACCCGGCAATGGCAAGACAAACCAAACCTCTATCCGTTAAAGAAATCGAATCTGCTAAACCCAAGGAAGCGGACTACGTTCTCTATGATGGCGATGGCCTTGAGCTACTTATCAAATCCAGCGGGAGTAAAATCTGGCAGTTTCGCTACATTCGCCCCGTCACTAAGAAGCGAGCGAAAAAGAGCATTGGCCCCTACCCGTCAGTTACGCTTGCCGATGCCAGAAACTACCGGGCAGAGTCACGCTCTCTCCTGGCGAAACAAATCGATCCACAGGAACATCAGCAAGAACAACTTCGCAGTTCGCTTGAAGCTAAAACCAATACTTTCCAGCTCGTGGCTGAACGATGGTGGAATGTGAAGAAAGCCAGCGTGACAGAGGACTATGCCGACGATATCTGGCGCTCTCTTGAAAGAGATGTCTTTCCTGCAATTGGCGACGTTAGCGTTACAGATATTAAAGCTCACACACTGGTTCAGGCCGTCCAACCAGTTCAGGCCAGAGGAGCACTGGAAACCGTTCGTCGCCTGTGCCAACGCATTAATGAGGTCATGATCTACGCCCAAAACACAGGGCTTATTGATGCTGTTCCCAGCGTTAATATCGGTAAAGCCTTCGAGAAGCCTCAGAAAAAGAACATGCCCAGCATTCGACCGGATCAGCTACCTCAACTGATGCAGACAATGCGAACAGCCAGCATTAGCCTTTCCACACGCTGCCTGTTCATGTGGCAACTTCTTACTATTACCCGCCCTGCCGAAGCGGCTGAAGCTCTCTGGGAAGAGGTAGACATAGAAGCGCGAGAGTGGAAGATTCCTGCAGCACGCATGAAAATGAACCGCGACCATACTGTTCCATTGTCAGATGAAGCAATTGCGATACTGGAGATGATGAAGCCGTTAAGTGGAAATCGAGAATTTATCTTTCCCAGCCGCATCAAGCCAAACCAGCCGATGAACAGTCAGACCGTAAACGCATCGCTAAAACGCGCAGGTTTTGGTGGGGTCCTCGTTTCACACGGTTTGCGATCTATTGCCAGTACAGCTCTCAACGAGCAAGGTTTTCCGCCTGATGTGATTGAGGCTGCATTGGCCCACGTGGATAAGAATGAGGTTCGCCGTGCTTATAACCGCAGCGATTACCTGGAACAGCGTCGCCCGATGATGCAATGGTGGGCTGATTTTGTGATGGCAGCTGATTGTGGAAGTATGATTGAGGGCAGTATGAAAGGAATGAGGTTAGTAGGGTGACGGGTAACTAATAACAGTTCCTACTTTAATACAGTGCTAAATGAGGCTTTAAATTTCATCCCCGTAAGCGCCAAAAACGGAAGTTGGTATTTTTTGCCAAATTGAAAGATGCTTACTGATATGCCAGCTAAACCCGTGCCTATCCAGATTCAGTTATCGTTTCTGAAATCAGGTTGTTAGACAGTAAAATGGGTCGAAGGATGACCCGTTTTTACTTATTCGAAAATCGGCTCGCCATCACCGGGAAAAAACCATTCGCAGACTTTACCGTGTAACCTAATGCGCTTAATACCGGGCTGATTTCTGGACGATGAGCAGTGCACACTACCACTCTGAATCCGAAAGCCAGAACTACAGACTGGTTCGGGACCGGGACGCACCGCTGTTCTCTTGATATGGAGCTTTCGACTACCTTCCATAGCCACCGATTTGCTCCATAGCGATCAGTCAGTCCGCAATGAACCCACGGTGGCGCCATTTCGCCCGTACGAAATCCTTGAAGTTGTAGCCCTGTCCGAGATTGAGTCCATCGGCGTGATCGCAGACGATGATCTGTGGCATCACGCCCGTCTCACGCGCCGTATCATCACAGAAATGCGCCATCTGCGTGAACATGTTCGACACCGCATCGATGTCATCATGCAGTTCTATACCTTGGGTGTCCTCGGCCCGCAAATTCTCGGCTTCGAACTCCTCGCCCTCATCCTTGGAAGGGAAGTACACCTGAGTTGGTTGATCCAGAAATAGGATGGGGGGGATTGCACATTTGTCCCCCCAAGCAGCGAACTGGTAATGTAGCGCCATAAACAGGGTGAGGTGTGAGTACACCCAGTTGGCACCACTGCCCATAGAGCGGAGAAACACTTTCTTGTGCGCCTCTTTCTCGTGCCACAGGTCAAACGTATTAATATCAAATCGCAGGGAGCCCTTCCTGTAGGTCTCCTCGAAATGGAACCGCTGACCGATCTCCTTCATTTTTTTGTTGATATCCCGAGATAACCGATCCAGCTCGATATCAACGTCATACTTATCCAGAAGCTCCTGATACTTCTTGACCTGCTCTGCCCAATACGCCTTAATCTTCTTGAGGTCAGATGGCGGATTCTCGATGAACTCATCGATAGCGATCTCAAGTAACAGCTTGGCCTTTTTCGGCGCATCTTCGAGCGAGCTTGCTTCTGCAACCCGCCTATCATGCTCTTCGAAAGGTTTGAGCGAGGTTTGAACGCTCTTCAGCTTCAGCCGAATTTCCTTGATCTCCTTTCTCAGATCACGACTCTCCTGCCCCAAGCTCTCTCGGGCGTAGGAGGAAAGCCTCAACTCGGTATTGAGCCACTCAATCGCCTGAGTGAGTTTGTTCGCCTGATCTTCGGGAATGTCGGAGTGCGACTCACAAACGGGGCAGAACGTGTGATCAAAGCTCGTGGAACGAGGGACTGTCAGTGACGCATACGAGGTACCGATCCCCTTGACCTGCTCGACAGACCGTTCCAGCAGGTTCAGCCGGCCAATGGCTGAGCGTAGTTCGGCCACAAGCTTGGCTTTCTGGTCACGCAAGGAGTTGAGGGTTTTCTCGTAGTCGTCGGCTAGACCATCCACAAAAACTGGGGTCGCGAGCATAAGCCTGAGCGCTTCCTTTGGCTTGAGGAAAATTTCATCTGCCGTCATGTCGAAGAGGGGCTTTCCTGCAAGAGCTTGGTACTGATCCAGCAGTCTGTTGAATTTCGCGATGGCCATCTCTCGCGCTTTGTCGTCTTTCGGTATTTTCAGCTCAACACGCCGAAGCTCATAGGACGCCTCGGTCAGATCTTTATACACATCAAAGTAATCTTCCTTCACGATCCCCATGAGAATCTTGAAGTGGTCGATCGCCTGGTCTCGTTTAACCTTCTCATCGAAACGGTAGAAAATCGCATGCTTATTCGCGACCAGATTCTGGTGCTGCAGCATAAATGACGGGAAGCTTCGCACGGACGGCGTCGCACCTTTGGCCCCCGTGACCTGCTTATACATTGGGTCTGTATCAATGTTCTCCATCGTGATACCGAAGAACTTGCCCAGGCTCTTCAAGAACTGATCTTTGTGAATATAGTGTCGTTCATCGAAGAAGTATTCGACGTGTCCCATGAGCTCAAGAATGTTGTCCGCCTCTGTCCCAGTGACTTCACGCAAGAAGCAGCGTTTGGAAGCTGCTGTACGCCCTATTACCAAAGTCAGCGTAGGGAATTGCAGGACGGTGAAAAATGTCTTGCCACGCTCGGTCAGCTTGCCATCAGGGATAGTGTCTTCGCTGCTGCCCAGGCAATAGTCGAAGATCTCCAAGATAGCACTCTTACCTGTCGAAGACTTCCCGGTAATGATGTTCAGACCCCGAGTAAACTCCACAGCATGAATCCGGTCGTCTTTGTCAACGACGCCGATAAACCTTACATAGCAGTTCATAGCGATTTCAACCCCAAAGACCTGTAAACAGAAACAACATTTTCACCGTTAAACACAACAGCGAGCTTTCGTGCGTACTTGATGAGCTGGGCATTAGCATTTTCTTCCCTGATCTTACCTTGGGGTTCCACCGACATGTCGTCATTGACCTTGATGCTTTTCTCGGAGGTAAGGATGAGCAGGGAAGCATGGGTGATTGGCTTGTATTCCTCGATCCTGGCCTCCAAGCCAAGAACACGGCTTGGCTCCTGCATCAGCGTGCGCAATGAGCTGTTTTTCTTGGCATAGTTCAAGAACTTATGCATGGGCTTGTATGTCACTAGCGGCAGCACTAGGTAGCTAAGAAGGATGTCCTTCTCTGTCGGATCCCAGTGGTCATAGAACGAGTGGATGATGGGCGCGAGAGCAAATGGCGTCCGGCGCAAGGTATAGATGTAGTCGGCAGCGTTCAGGTTCACGGCCATAGTCTCCAGTAAAACGTTTTGTCTTCGTCATCGGTTTTCACATCAGCCAGCATGTGGTAGATGCCGTTTCGAAAGTCCGCCGTCGTATCTTCAAAGGTGTTTAACTGCACCACGGTTTCGGCGTGCTGCTTGTAGAAGAACTTCAGCGATTGGCGCCGCAACTGGATGGGACAGGTCTCATCCATGCAATCAACCATCGCACTCAGGCGTCCATCCAGATGACGATCAAGGTGGTTTTTCTGGTAGCGCTTGACGTCAAATTCAGAGGCCAAGTTGTCGCTATACAGCTCATCAATGACCTCACCCGCAATGAGCAATTGCAGGGCGGCCTGCTTGATCCGTGCTTCACCACCGATCTCTCGAATTTTCTGGACGAAAGGCCGGTCAGCAATTTCATCAAGATCAATCTTCTGCTTCAGAGCGTCGGTATCGACCTCCGGAAAGATGCTCGAATGTTTCATGTAGAGCTTGGTCAGATCAACAAACTTGGCGGTGAACTCCTCGCAGGTGATCTCCCAGCCAGTATTGATGTACCGCGAGCTCCCAATAAAGCCCAGGATGTCATCCATGAAGGTCTGCTGCTTCGACTCCCGTATGACCCTGAGTTTGTCCACCTTATAGGCATGGAGTCGCTCGTTGAGCGAAGGTGAGCCGGTGATGAATACCGCGCGCTCCAGCACCTCCAGCAAATCGTCTCTGATTGCCAGATCCATGACCGACCGCTGCAACTGCAGGGTTTCCGATGGCTCCGTCGCCTTGGAGGCGGCAAAGCGCTGCTCAGCACCGTCGTAGATCGCAAGCAGTAAAGCGAGCTTTTCGCCAGCGGTGGAGCCGTTCCAGTCGGTCAAGGTGGACTTGGGTGAGTACTCCTGGTTCGTCAAGAGTATCAGGCTTTCGTAGGCCTTATGGTCAAACGCTTTATTCAACCAATTATTCAAGGTGTTCCAGATGTTCTGGTGGCCATCTCTCAAGGTATCGGCATACAGCTTGACCTCCACCTGAGCCACATCCTCCAAGGTTACATCGCCGTACACCTCGACCCAGAGGCGTTTCCCCTTCTCCAGCTTATGGCAGTACTCAAGCGCAACAACTAACTGATACATAAGGGCTTCGAAAAGCTTCGAAGCATCAAACGGCAATTTCTCTGACAATTTATCCATAAACATTCCATGACCGACTTCAGAGGCAAGAGCGACCATTACACTGAATGCACTCTAGCGTGATGATCCATATTCCTGGAAACGCCGACTGAGACTTTGCCACCAACTTGATCAGTCTCAAATACTATATAAAAAGACAGTAACTGCGACGGTTTTAGACCCCAATATAACTGATAAATAACCAATTAACTCAATTGACGCCACCAAATAGTAGCACTGCAAACCAAGTGTTCGCAAAGGGCTTTCATTTACTAGGGGATAGCTTCTAAAAACTATCAAAGGGATAACGCTTACTGCTCATGTGAACCTCTCTTTAAGCCATTTTAAATGACTCTGAGGTGTCTGTTAAACCCGTGGCGATTCAACCGCCGATATGACTGTGAACGGATTTCCAAGGAGAGTAACTCAGGTGACCGAGCGAGAGATGTGACCACTCGCCTACTACAGTATATCTAGTGTGATCATTGTCTCTGTCAACGATAAAAAATCCGCCAACCTACGATGACTGTGGCTATGCACTTGGCCGGATGATACCGGTGCTACATCAATATGACGATGTCGAGCTCATGCCATATCGATCCGATCCCGAGCTTATCACTCGGGTGTTTTTCTTGATCAGATATTGCTACTATGATCGGCATAGAACAGTCTGGATTGATTACCTTCTAAGGGTCTATTATTCGGCGCAGTTACTTGGAAAGTACAGCACATTGCAACTAGTAATTTTATAACATCTATGTGCGAGGGATGAATATGCAAGGTTTAAATTATCTATCGGAAGTGGAAAAACTAAAACTATTTAAAAACATTCGAATCGGAATGAGCTCTGAGGAAGAGTTTGATGTTTTCCTTACTTCTATTGGGAATGATAAAAATAAAGATGAAATAAAAAGGCGAATTAACGGTTTATTTTTAGAGGACGAATTCGCTTTATTGTGCTTTTTTATGGAAGTATGTACAAGTTTAGCGTCTTTAGGCCAATCACCAGTAAATAACACTGGCATTAAGGTACCGGATTATCTGGCCAGTTTTAACATGCCCAAGGGTAAGGAATTAAAATGTTTTATTGAGGTAAAGACAAGCAATGCTTTAGAAACCAAAAAAATCTCAGGATCTTTTTTAAATAAGTACAGTGAGTTCTGTCACAGATTTCGATACCCTTTATTTATTGCATCACGCATACATCAAAACAATCTTCTTTTCTGGATATTGCAAAGTGAGAGTGAGTTTATAGATTCTGGGCGAAAAGTAGAGGTGTGTAATTTAACTAATAATAGTGGGTGTATTCTCTTAGATGATTGGTTTATTTGCGCAATTAGTGCCTTAAAAGTGACAATTCATTTTAGCGAGTATCCTTTAGTATCTCAGGCCAGATATGAGGACAAGGGGTATTTACATCGAATTACCGTATCACAGGAGTATGGTGGAAAGATTTACGAGTTTAATCTTGATGAGAAAGAATTTGTTTTAAATGCCTTCCTTGATGAGTTTCAGTCTAATGATGTTTATTATAAAGAAAAAAACATATTAGTAAGAGAAATACCTGAGCACTCTGGTGATCTATTGAGCAGCTTATTACTAAGGATGAATATGAGAGTAATTGATTCAGCCAGCCCCGACGACAGATTGAATGCAAGTAGAATGTTGGTAAAAATAGAATCAGGCTACAGTTCTTACATAAACAAAAGTTATTTGAAAAACATAATTAATATATTAAATAAAAAATCAAACCTAAGCGGCGCCGGGACTATTTTTGCACCACTGGGACTTGGTAGTGACCAAGAGAGAAAAAAGAAAATGGGCGAACTACTTAGGCTTTGTAAATGAGAATGTTATTTACTTACATGCATAAAGTATAGGTTCTCTACCCTGCGCCTTTAGGGACTTTTTTTCCTTATCATTGCGTTAAAAGATGCATTAATTACTGTATCATTTCTAGGGAAGGTGCGAATAAGCGGGGAAATTCTTCTCGGCTGACTCAGTCATTTCATTTCTTCATGTTTGAGCCGATTTTTTCTCCCGTAAATGCCTTGAATCAGCCTATTTAGACCGTTTCTTCGCCATTTAAGGCGTTATCCCCAGTTTTTAGTGAGATCTCTCCCACTGACGTATCATTTGGTCCGCCCGAAACAGGTTGGCCAGCGTGAATAACATCGCCAGTTGGTTATCGTTTTTCAGCAACCCCTTGTATCTGGCTTTCACGAAGCCGAACTGTCGCTTGATGATGCGAAATGGGTGCTCCACCTTGGCCCGGATGCTGGCTTTCATGTATTCGATGTTGATGGCCGTTTTGTTCTTGCGTGGATGCTGTTTCAAGGTTCTTACCTTGCCGGGGCGCTCGGCGATCAGCCAGTCCACATCCACCTCGGCCAGCTCCTCGCGCTGTGGCGCCCCTTGGTAGCCGGCATCGGCTGAGACAAATTGCTCCTCTCCATGCAGCAGATTACCCAGCTGATTGAGGTCATGCTCGTTAGCCGCGGTGGTGACCAGGCTGTGGGTCAGGCCACTCTTGGCATCGACACCAATGTGGGCCTTCATGCCAAAGTGCCACTGATTGCCTTTCTTGGTCTGATGCATCTCCGGATCGCGTTGCTGCTCTTTGTTCTTGGTCGAGCTGGGTGCCTCAATGATGGTGGCATCGACCAAGGTGCCTTGAGTCATCATGACGCCTGCTTCGGCCAGCCAGCGATTGATGGTCTTGAACAATTGGCGGGCCAGTTGATGCTGCTCCAGCAGGTGGCGGAAATTCATGATGGTGGTGCGGTCCGGCAAGGCGCTATCCAGGGATAACCGGGCAAACAGACGCATGGAGGCGATTTCGTACAGAGCATCTTCCATCGCGCCATCGCTCAGGTTGTACCAATGCTGCATGCAGTGAATGCGTAGCATGGTTTCCAGCGGATAAGGTCGCCGGCCATTACCAGCCTTGGGGTAAAACGGCTCGATGACTTCCACCATGTTTTGCCATGGCAGAATCTGCTCCATGCGGGACAAGAAAATCTCTTTTCTGGTCTGACGGCGCTTACTGCTGAATTCACTGTCGGCGAAGGTAAGTTGATGACTCATGATGAACCCTGTTCCATGGCTCCAGATGACAAACATGATCTCATATCAGGGACTTGTTCGCACCTTCCCTCCAGCAGTCGATTTTACAGCTCGTTCCATAAATACGTCGGCATGCCGCCACAGCAGTATCGCAAATTGAGTCAACAACGCCGACATCATTCACCTTATGCCGAGGGGTAATTTATTCAACAAACGTTCTCTTACCTTACTACTAAAATATAAGTACCAGAATAGCAGGTCAAAAAAGATAATCTGCAGCAGTTAATAAAATAGGGTTCAGCCATGAGCTCTGGCAACTATGTTGCTCAGACATGAGTGACCTGTAGCAGGTATTTATTTGACGTGTTCAACCATTAATGATTGGGATGGAATTATGGAATTAAATAACTGCACCGCCAACAACAGAAAGCCATTATCTTTCTTTTGGTCAGTTTTACCCATGGTAGTCATGCTGGGCGGGATTAGCATCGGATATTTTATCTTCAATATTCGTGCTGAACCCATGATCCTGATGGGAACGGCAGCCGCCTCGTTTATCGCCATCGCTCACGGCTACACGTGGGATGACATTCTACAATCTATTTGCAATAAAATATCTGAAGCGCTGCCGGTCATATTAATCGTCGCCAGTATCGGTTTCTTAATTGGCGCATGGATGGTGTCAGGCACTATTCCAATGATGATTTATTATGGTTTGAAGTGGATTAACCCGCAGTATTTCTATATTTCGGCATTTATGCTGGGGGCACTAATCTCAGTATGCACTGGTACCTCCTGGGGTTCTATCGGGACCGTTGGTATTGCCATGATTGGCGTAGCGATTGGTCTGAATGTCTCGCTGCCCATTGCCGCTGGCGCCATTGTTTCAGGCTGCTGGTTTGGTGATAAGCTCTCACCGGTTTCTGATTCAACCAACATGGCTGCACTGGCTGCCGGGGTAAACCTGTACTCGCATATCGGCCACCTGCTGTGGACTACCGGCCCGGGTTTTATTATTTGCTGCGTCGTTTACAGCTATATGGGCATGGGCATTGATGCCTCGTCCAGCGCGCCAGAAAACATTACCAACTTGATGAATTCTATTGGTCAGATTTATCACTTTAATATTCTGCTGCTACTCCCGCCGATCATCGTTTTATATGGCTCACTGTCAAAAAGGCCGCCCATTCCGATGCTCTTTTTATCTACGATAGTCTCAATGATTTTGGCGTTAGTCTTTCAGCAATTTACGGCATCCTCTGTCGGCGAATCCGTGGTCAGTGGCTTTAAGCTCGCAATGCTTACCGGAGATAATCTGCCGACACTGTCTTCCGATGTTTCCCGCTTACTGGAGCGAGGCGGCGCTATTTCAATGTTTAGCAGCTTCGTTACCGTTTTCAGCGCCTTCAGCTTTGCCGGGGCAATGAGTGCGACAGGCTCTCTGCACACCGTGATAAACGCGCTGACAAAAGGCGTTAAATCCACATTCCGCCTGGTGGCTACCACGATTGTGACGACATTTACCATCTGTGCCTGCACGGCAAATGGGACCTTACCGTTGCTGCTGTGCGGTGATGCCTTTAAAGAGGAGTACAAAAAACGAGGTCTTGCGGCAAAAAACCTCTCGCGAACCACTGAAGATGCCGGAACCGTTGTCGAACCGATTATCCCCTGGTCTGCCTCAGGCGTTTATTGCGCCACTATGCTAGGCGTTGCCACGCTTGATTACTTGCCCTGGGCAATCCTCTGTTACAGCGGTGTCATCTTTGCCCTACTGTGGGCGGCAACCGGTATTGGCATTGCTAAATATGAGCCCAATGAGGCCACTGAGAATATGGTTGAGCAAAAATCATAAACGACTAAATAGCTAAATATTAGCTATCACCAGGGTAAATTAAATATATCCATTAGATATACATAAACATTCTTCGCTTTTGCGTTGCTTACACTATTTTCAGAGACTTTCCAGGAGTCAACAATGTCTTTGTTTGATGATATTGTCACAAGGGATGTTAATTGTCGTAAATACGGGCAATTACAACAGATGTACGGTACCACCGATGTATTACCGCTGTGGATTGCAGATATGGATTTTGCGACACCAGAGCCAATCATGAGCACGCTGCGTTCGGTGGTGTCGCAGCCTGTGCAAGGCTATAACCTGGATTATCCACAATGGAAAGAATCTGTTATTCATTGGTATGCACAACAGTATGATGCCGATATCAAGGCACACTGGTTACATTTTATTCCCGGTGTTATAAAAACTATCGTACTCTCTTTAATGGCGCTTACCCGTCCAGGCGATAATATTTTAACCTGTACGCCAATCTATGATCCCTATCCTAATCTGGTAAACACCAGCGGTAGGAATTTGATTCAGACGCGCCTCATTGAGAAAAACGGGCACTATGAATTTGACTGGCATGATTTCAGCGAGAAACTCAAGCAGTGCAAAATGTTTTTGTTCCCTTCACCGCATAATCCAGGTGGAATGGTGTGGTCGCGGGAAACGTTGGAAAAAATAAGCCACTATTGCCAGCAGGCTAACGTCATCATTCTGTCTGATGAAGTTCATAGTGATTTAACCCTGCCAGGAAAGCGCCATTTGCCATTTTTTACTGTTGATGAAGCGCCAGATAGTCGGTCAATCGTGCTTACTTCCATCAGCAAGACCTTCAATACGGCGGCGATCCAGGGCGGAATCGCCATTATTAAGAATGATGAATTACGCCATCAGTTCTACCACTTTCTGGATAACTGCTACCTTGCCGAGACGCATTCATTGCAGCAGGCGGCCATTTATAGCGCTTTTACCCATTGCGCCGACTGGCACCAGAAATTATTGGCCTATCTGGCCGACAATGTAGCGTTTGTAAAAAGTGAAATCGAAAAGCACTGTCCTTTGATCTCAATAGTGTATGGCGGCGCATCGTATCTTCTGTTTCTGAACGCGGAAAAAATGGGTTTCAACGATGAACAGCTAAGCGCTTTTTTTGTGCATGACGCCAGGCTTGGCCTGTCACCTGGGGCGCAATACGGTCCCGGTGGAGAGGGGCACATGAGACTCAACGTTGGCTGCCCGCGCCCGGTACTGGTAGACGCGATGAACAGGCTAAAAGCGGCATACCAGAAATGGCAGAACGCATAGCGTATATCACACGATTTGCCCTGCCACGGTGGGGCAAAATTATCCAAAGATGTTGCTGAACTGCTATAAAGTCTTTCCCTTCTGTCGGCTGGTGTTAAACTGGAAAGTGTGATCTTCATCATAACCTGCTTAAACAGAGACAAGAGACACTGCTATGCAACATATCATCGAGGGCTTCCTCAACTTCCAAAAAGAGATTTTCCCTCAACGCAAGGAACTCTTCCGCAGCCTGGCATCCAGCCAGAATCCTAAGGCACTTTTCATCTCCTGTTCCGATAGCCGCCTGGTACCAGAACTCGTTACTCAGCAAGATCCAGGACAGCTTTTCGTTATCCGCAACGCCGGTAATATCGTACCGTCATTTGGTCCGGAACCGGGTGGTGTATCCGCAACCATCGAATACGCGGTTGTCGCACTTGGCGTAACGGATATCGTCATCTGCGGTCACTCTAATTGTGGCGCAATGAAAGCCATTGCCGATAGCCAGCCCCTGGATCCAATGCCCGCTGTCGCTCACTGGCTGCACTATGCCGATGCCGCGAAAGCCGTGGTCGATAAAAAAACCTGGGATAACCCAATCGATAAAGTTAACGCCATGGTGGAAGAAAACGTTATCGCACAGCTTAACAACATTAAAACGCATCCTTGTGTCGCGGTTGGGCTGCGCAATAATGCGCTTCGTCTGCACGGTTGGGTGTATGACATCGAAAGCGGTGAAATCCGTACCCTGGATAAAAACAGCAAAACCTACGTTTCCCTTGCAGATAACCCGCAGGTGCATTTCGAGTAATTCCCCCCACTGGAGCAAGGATGCTCTGGACATCTCCTCTCCCTATTTCTGTTAGTGGACAAAACAAGGGCTTGCGACTAGTTTTAAAGTAGCCACTGGTGTTCCACGCCGGTTTTCGCACATTTATACAACATTGCGACAGGCTCATTCACTGAGTCGCAAACAGCTGTTCATACATGGTGCAGGCGATAAAAAGGAGCAGGTGCAGATGCAAACAAAAATAAAAAGAATAATGGATAAGTTATTTTATCATGAGTCGTGGGACATCATGCTTATTAAGGATAATGGTACACACTTATTCCCCGACAACACTCTGGAGATATTAAGCAAATCCACTGCGCAGCAGTTAAAAAAGAAATATACATTTCAGGCCGATCCTTTTCTGATTGAAAAAGACGATAAACTGTATGTTTTCTATGAAGCTCTTAGCTTTCGCAACTCAAAAGGCACGCTACGATGTCGCGTTCTTGACCGCGAACTGGTTGAACTTGAAGATATTAGGCTTGAAGGCTTTGACGACTTAAAGTGTCATTTGTCATTCCCTTATCTGATACATATCAACGATCAACTGTTCATGATCCCCGAGTCTTCAGAAAGAAAAGAGGTTATACTGTTTCAGTCAATTGAGTTCCCTGCACGCTGGAAGCAAGTTAAAGTTTTAATCTCTGATACCAAATTAACCGACAACGTATTTATCTCAATTAATGAAACCTGTTATCTGTTGTCCACAACGATGGATAACGAAATAATTATTCATTCCGCAGATCATATTTATGGACAATGGCAGCGGATTACCCCCTCATTGAAGGTGAGCAATCCTCATCATCGAGGCGCAGGAGCCTCCTATCAGGTCGAAAATAAAATGTACTTCCTTACACAGGAGTGCACACCTGAAACTTATGGAAAATCAATCTATATCAAAGAATTAGTGACACTGAACGACGCTAATTTTGCTGAAACTCTGATCGAACAAATCAATTCGTCGATCAACCACAGTGACGGCGTCCACACGCTGAACTTCTCAAATAACTATATTGTTTATGATACAAAAATAAACAAATTCAGCTTTTTATCTATACTTAAAAAAATATCTTATAAATGCATGGTGAGGTATCGCAACTATTACCTTACCAAACGTAACCAATAACGCGTTCTCTATGGTACTGGCGTGAATCAATCCCCGTTTATCTGGAGTCTGTATGGCAATTCTTGTCACTGGTGGTGCAGGTTATATTGGTTCACATACTGTGTTAACGCTACTGGAAAGAGGCGATGATGTCGTAGTCATCGATAATCTGGCGAACGCCAGCAGAATTTCGCTGGACAGGGTCGCGGAACTCACCGGAAGAGAGCCCATTGTCTATATCGCCGATGTTCTCGACAGGCAGGCATTAAAAAACATTTTCGCCGACCATAACATCACCGATGTCATTCATTTTGCGGGACTCAAATCGGTTTCAGAGTCGATAAAAGAGCCCCTCGCCTACTATGAAAACAACGTCACCGGTACGCTGGTTTTACTGGATGAGATGCTGGCCGCTGGCGTTAATCGTTTCATTTTTAGCTCATCTGCGACGGTATATGGTAATCCAGAAAGCGTACCGCTGAGCGAGCAATCACCTACGGGCGGCACCACTAATCCGTACGGCACCTCTAAGTTGATGGTCGAACAAATTCTGGCCGATTTCTCACGTGCACAACCCGATTTTCGCATTACCTGCCTGCGCTATTTCAACCCGGTTGGCGCCCATCCATCGGGTCGGATTGGTGAAGATCCTAACGGTATCCCTAATAACCTAGTTCCGTATATCTCCCAGGTCGCGATTGGTAAGCTGGAAACCGTGTCTGTGTACGGTAATGATTATCCAACCCCTGATGGTACCGGTGTGCGTGATTATATTCACGTCATGGATCTGGCGACCGGTCATTTAGCCGCGCTGGATTGCCAGAACAAAGGCGCGGCTTACAAAGTGATTAATCTCGGTACCGGTGTCGGTTATTCCGTAATTAATCTGATTGAGGCGTTTGAAAAAGCAGCGCAGACAAAAATTAACTATCAGTTTGTCGCCAGAAGACCCGGAGATATTGCCGAATGTTGGTCTGACCCATCGCTGGCATACAAAGAGCTAGGTTGGAAGGCCATCTATAACCTTGATGAAATGATGCGTGACACCTGGAACTGGCAAAAAAATAACCCGAATGGGTATCAAATTTAATGTTCTCAGCAGCGAGCCTGACCGTCAGGCTCGCTGCTGTGTCTGACTAGCGTACCGTTATTGTTGACACCCGGTACCAGCCGCTGCTCTGTTTCCCTTCATTGGCAAAGTTAATTCTCGCCGCACCCGACTTATCCAGCATCGCAACCTCAATCGCGTATTGCCCTTTCGCCAGTCGGCCTGGCATAGATAACGCATAACTGACCTGATACTTACCGGGGAGCCAGCGGCGAATATCCTCCGCGGAATTCCCCTGTGCCACCACCTTATTGGCGCTGTCTACGACCCGGAATGCCAGTATGTAAGGCAGATAAATCGGTGCTATACCCTCATTGTACCAGGTACTGTTCAATATCAGCGTTTTCCCGCTGTCCCACACGGACTCATGACTCAGGGACGCAAGGCGAAATCGATAGCCCAATTTGGTCAGCGCATCGTCGACAATCGGTCGATAGTCGCTGGGTATCGTTCTCGATTTCAGGTTAATGGTACTGGCGTGCTGCTTGACCGCCCAGTCAAAAATCCCCTGCACTTCAGCACGTGTATAATGAAAGGTGTTCTTCCAGTCCTGCATATACGAGCAGATCTCCAGACTCACCGGCGCACGTTTCCAGGCATCGTTGAACCCTGAATAACTCTGCTGCGCAGCCAGCAATCGCTGCGGGTAATCATCAGCCATATGGTTCCAGGTGTCCGAAAATACGCGCAGGTCCCCCCAACAGTCCGCACGCCACCCTGCCCCACGAGCCACCGCATTCGCCAGACTTTGTCCGCTGCTTATCAACATGATTTTTGGCGTCACCGGAAAAGCAGAAAAGTGCATCGCGACGTAGCGATCCAGTTGCGCCGTGGTGTATCGCTCCAGTAATGGCTTCAGGTTCGGGAAGTTGCTGTTATGCCATTCTCCCCACGATCCCACCATGCCAATATCAACAAACGCGAGATTCTCATTACCATCGTAGCGCTTACCAAATGCGTTCAACAGACGCTGGCTGTATTGAATAAACAGAGGATCGTCTAAATCCGGGGCAAATGTCTTTTTATCCGGCGTCCAGGTTCCTTTCACACCTTTTTTAATCAGCCAGTCAGGAATTTGCGAACCGCTTTCCGGCTCTGCCAGCGCCATAAATCGTAGCCCGACATTCATCGCAGGACGATGTGCCGCCGCGTATTTGAAGGCATCATCCACCAACGCAAAATTGTACTGGCCTTCGACTGGCTCCAGATCCCGCCAGTAAAAACGCTCGTATTCAAATCCGGTATTGGGATAGTCCGCCAGCCCCAGCGTTTCACCATATCCCTGATGAAAACTTGCCACGCCAATCCCCGGATTGGTTAACGGGCCCGTCAATGCTTTGGGGGTAACGGTCGTCAATGCGGCCATAACCGTCAGCGGGAAAAACATGCTCAACAACGCACAAACCCATTTACGCTTCATCGCAATGACGTCCTCCACCAATTTGTTAACGCTAGCGGTCTTTCAGGCTTAACCACCAGTCCCAGATACCTACGTGAAAATTTTGGAACACATCAATACCTAACGCGGATTTGATCATATACAGCGTCAGCAATATGCAGCAGGTGACGAATAGCACGGCAATCAGCAGCAAAAAAGTGAGCAACATTCTCGACAGGGTTGATTCCTGGCGATGCTGGCGGCGTAAATCTCTGCCAAACAAAAAAACCAGATAATAACGCTTACTGAAAAAAGGAAAGCTTCTGCGAATATCGATCTGATGCCGCGAAGTCAGGGTTGTAGCAAGGAGCGCTTTTTCCACCCCTTCTTTTTGTTCAGGGGTCAATTCCTCCGCTATCCGCTCATCAAGGTGAGCGTAAAACCGTTCGATGGCAGGAGGACGATTTTGAGGACTGGTCAAAATTAACCTATATCTTTATCAATGGAGTGGTAGACGTTAACCGTCTTTTTGGCGATTTCATGCCAATTGTAGTTTTGCAAATATACACCATAGTCCACGCTATTTGCTGTTGCCCCTTGGCCTAATTTTTCAGCCAGACCGGTTACATCTCCCACCTTAAAATAGGCCTCGGCGGGCAGTTGAACTTCAAGGTTAGCCGGAATATCACTGACGATGGCCGGAAGAGAAAATGACATTGCCTCCAGCAGCGCAATGGGCAATCCTTCATGGTATGAGGGCATCACAAACAATTTAGCCTGCGAAAACACCGCCTGAAGTTCGTCACCACGTAAAAAACCAGTCATCACAACACCTGGCGTGTCGGCGGCAAGCTTTTTGAGGCGCACGCTGTATTCGGTCGGATGATCCGCATCGCCAATTAACACTAACGGCATGGTCAAACCACTGTGTTGATAAGCGGCGATGGCATCATGCATCCCTTTTTCTTCCACAAACCGCCCAACCACCACGAGGTAGTTTTTCGGCTGCAGTCCAAAGCGGGAGAGCGTATTGTCGATGGTGAGCTGTGATAATAACCGCGGCTCGTTCACGCCATTGTGAATTAAATGCGCATCATAGCGACCGTGTTTTTTCTGGATCAGTTGATTAATAACGTCAGAAATCACAATCACTTCGTTGGCATATCTCACCGCCCAACGCTCACCCAGCAACAATATTTTTTTGGCTACAAATCCCCATTTCTGGCGATCGTAATCGGGCCCATGGTGGGTAAAAACCACCTTCTTACCCATCACGCGTAAGAGTGGGATCACAAGGCCAGGGCCGATAGCATGGACATGCACAATATCTGAATGGTCGATACGTGTCCTAAACGCCGCTATAACGGAATGGACAATCGCTTCCAGCGAGCGCTTTTTGGGTGCCCACAGCGCGTAGGTTTCGACTTTTTTATATACCGATCGTTTGTAATTTACATATGGCGAGCGAGCAATCACGCAAATATCCACGTCGAACTGCTGCTTAATGGCAGGATATAGATTCTGACAGTGTGTCTCCACACCGCCCAATACATCGGGAATACCACGTGTTCCAAAAACCGTTATTTTTTTACTCATACTATGGCCTGCTCAGCAGTTCTTTATACAGCGCCTGTAGGGTATCCATATGTTTACTCAGCGCATATTTTTCACTCAACCGCGCACGACCAAGTAAGCCCATGACCCGCGCTTTCTCTGGCGAGTCGGCCAGGGCATCCATCGCATTGGCTAACTCCTGCGCATTGCCCGGTTCGAATAAAATCCCTTCGATACCGTCACGAATTTGTTCCGGTATACCGCCGATGCGCGACCCGATAACCGGCTTGCCTAAGGACATCGCTTCTAATATCGCCATAGAACAGTTTTCATAGCATTCTGAAGGCAGGATCACCGCTCGCGCATGCTTAATAAGGTTGTCGAGGGCTTCCCCTTGTTGCACATAACCTAAAAACTCAACATCAGGGTATTTGGCGGCTAATTCATCATGCAACGGACCGTGCCCCACAACTTTCAGCGGCGCTTTGTTCTGCATTTTTTTATGCGCTGCCAACAACGTTGCCACGCCCTTTTCACGGCTCAGACGGCCAAAGTACAGCATATAGCCCTCATCGCTCACTTCAGCCAGGGGACGGCTGTCATCAACGCCATTGACGATGACATCAATGCGCGAATTTGGCAGCGTGCGCAGCAAGACACCGCGTAAAAAAACGCTTGGTGAAACAATCACATCCAGTGCCTGATAGTTTTGTGCAATGTACTGCCAGGTTGCCTCCAGGGAGAGCAGTAAACTTTTTGAGGCTGAACCTTCCTGACAACGATATCTGAAGGCATTGAAAACCGTTCCGGTAATACAGGAATCACACACCTTGCCGTCGCGCAGCATGGAATACGCGGGGCACACAATCTTATAGTCATGCGCAGTCAGCACCGTTTTGCAGCCAAAATTGCGCGCAACTTTAATCAACGCTGGTGTTAACTGATGGTAGATGTTGTGAAAATGGACGATATCCGGGCGCTCTTTTTCTAATAGCGCCAGCATTTTTTTGCAGGCCTGCGAATTATGAATAAAGTTAACCGCCGTTTTGATACCACCCAGCAGATTGCTCGCTTTGTGGTAGTCCACATTACTGACGAAATAATCCGCATAGTCCGAGGGGAAATTATTCTCATGCTGCATAGAGAAATCAATAACCTGCACTCCGGCCTGTTTCAGCATATCGCGCTCTTGAAAATAAACTGTTTCTGCGCCGCCTTTGATGAAAAAAAACTTGTTAACCAATAATACTTTCATGGCGCCTGCCCCGGTTATTCATGAATGATTTTACTGTTAGGCGGAGTCAGCGGATCGCGTACCGGATAAAAAATACCTTTGATCAGCCCCGCTGAGCGTACGATTAAATTAATAACGCTTTGCAGCCCATCTGTTAACGAGCGGTTTTGCACAATCTTCAACAAAGCAAACGCCAGTAATGGTAGAAGCGCAACGGCAAACACATTGATATTTAAACTGAGCAGCGCCACAAATAAGAGAATAAGGTAAAGCGCAAATACCGCCTCATTCTTCACGATGTTGAATGACTGGGAAAACCAGGGCTTCCCCCAACTACAACGCAAAAGCTCACCCGGTGCCTGGTAATAACCGCTGGTCCAGCGCCGCGCCAGCATCTTAAACGTCGGCAGCGTATGTGATGTATGGCTGAAGTAAGGAATATCCAGACGCCGCAGTTTATAGCCTGCTTCGATTAAACGCAGGCCCAGTTCAGCCTCTTCATACGCGTGCAAATTACGGTTAGTCAGATAACCAATTTTTTCAATTGCCGACCGACGATACAGCCCACCGCCACCCAGATGATCGCTATCCCCGAGTGGATAGATTTTATTAATGCGTTGCTTACGCGATTTAAATTCATAGTTTACGGCATCATCCATTTCAACGGTTCCCGCAACGCCTGCATATTCTGGTTCGGCCTGCAAAAACGCGACGGCCTGATCCACAAAGCCCTCCTCCAGCTCCATGTCGCCGTCCATCAACAACAGATATTCCCCTTCACTATACAGATAACCTAACTGGTGCCCGACGCCACAGCAGCGATCGCCAGGGTCAGTTAAGGACACTACGGTCACCCCTTTATCGATCGCAAGCTGTTGGGTGTTATCCGTTGACAGACTATCTGCCACAATAATTTTGTGTGGATAATCAATAAGCTGCTTACGGATACTGTCAATCGTCTTCTCAATACATTTAGATTCATTGAGTGTTTTAATACTCACTGAAATAAACGGTTTTTGGTCCATACAATTACCCTACGCAGCGAAGGACGGTTCGACGAATCACTAAACTTGATCCTAGTGATAAATAGAACAGGAATTGTAACATCGGTGTAATCATCAGTATCTGGCTATAAGGTAAGCTAATTAAGCAACCAATCGCAAAAGCGTTAAACGCCGGTGCAAAGCTCAACAACTGAAGATCCTGCTGGTCCAGTTGCTCAAGCATCAGTAATGGCTTTGGCTGACAAACTTTCAGGATATAAATGAATAAGCTAATAAAGAGTAACGTGCCGATCACCCCAACTTCCCACAGCAGCATACTCAGGGAAGTCGAGTCGAGAATTAAGTTGTAGATAATATTCAAAAAGCCCGGCGACACCGTACTACCACTGTTAGTGGCATTGAGTCCGTAGCCAAATAACGTTCCTGAAAGCCCCCACAGATCGTTATTTTTCAACCAGAACAGGAACGTCGTAAAGCGCCCTAACTCACCGGTAGACATAATGTAGTTCGGATCAAAGATATAGCTTAAGGAGTCGATAAAAATACTTAACGAGCTTTTCGATGGATCGCCACCGAACGCTGTAGAATAATAGTATGCGAGGATCACAATCGACAGGCTAATAAGCAACAGCATTCCCGCCACAATAACCAATAACGTCTTCAGATTGACCTTACTAACGTCTTTGACGTAGCTCGGTGAAAGCCACACCCACGCCAGGAATATAGGCGATAGCAGGATGACAAACTTCACTTCACCAATGATGCATAACCCGATACCGAGAACAATATGCAGCGCCATGGACTTGAACGTGGTGAGCCCATGCTTATATTCGGAGACTTTTAACAACATAATTAACAGGCAAAACAAACCCATTGCGGCAGTATTCCCGCCTCCCATGGGGTCACCGCCAAACGTGCCAACCACGGAGTCCCATTTCTCATCTTCGCCGCGCACCGCAACACGCTGGGGAACAACCAGTAAAACCTGATAAATCATTACCGGAATCTGCGCGTAAAACACCCAATACAGATAGCGCGTTGCGCGGTAAATCTGTGATTCCCTGCAAAAGCCCAGCAGCAAACAGATCATCACCAGCGACAGCGCAATTTCGTTTTTAAATGCCACAATCGCGACTGTGATCCCGCCCTGAATCAGCGTCGATGCTCCAGCCAGCACCAGAAACGAAAAGTACAACGCCAGGACAATCGTCTCCTGGGCATCCAGATGTAAGGAGCCATCACGCGTCTGCATCACCAATAATCCCACCATCAACAGGGTCAGGAAAAAAGGTATCCACAGCACTGACTGCATGCCGGTAAAGTATTGCACCAGGCCACACAGGATCAGCGTGACAAAGGTATAAACCTGTAAATAGTATCCGGTATTCAGCGTCATAGTATCACCGGCTTGTCTTTCAGGAGATTGGCCCGCTTATTCATTTTCAGATAAATGAAGGCGTAGCGAATAAATGTCAGTGAAGAAAACAAGATGACCGACGTTGCATAATCTTTATAAAAATAGGGCGTCACAACAAAAGCGAAGAGTACAATCGCCAGCTGTTCCAGTTGGATACGCAGAAAATAGCGATGGGAACCAAAAATAAGCTCTATCACCGTCAGAGGGCTTATCGCCAGCGCCGGGAATAAATAGGGCAACATGTAGCGTGACGTCTCAATGGAGTTTATCCAGTCTTCGCTAAAGCCGAGGCGCATCACAATCGGATAGAAAATAAAAACCCCAAGGGTACAGATAACCCCTAGTACCAGCAATAGCATACGTACCCTGGTATACTCCTGATAGTTGAAGGTATTATTTCTGAAGTCGATAGACCATTTAGAAAAAATAGTATTGCGCACCGCATTCCCGATGATCACCACCGGCGCCAGGCAAAAGCGGCTAACCACGGAAAAATAACCCGCCGTCAGCGCCGAGAACCAAAAGTTAATCAGCATAATAGGCAAATTGCTGCTGGCCATCGCCAGCACTTCCGCGCTGCCCACTTTGGTAATGTGATGAATATTCTGTTTGAAAAAATGCCAATTACTGGCGGGTCGCAGATGTCTGGCCGCCACCGAACGAATATCAAACGAATGCAAAATACAGCTTATGGTCAGCACCATCGTCGCGCAGGCCCACGACCAATAAAACAGCTGTACATGGTGCGTAACCAGAACCGAAAGTAATACCACCACAGAGACAGAAATACGCTGGAAGATCAGAAAACGAAAGTTAGCCGTGCGTAGTGACAGGTTTTCCGAGATTAAAACCCACGCCGTTGCCAGCGTCAGTAAATAGAGGAACAGAATGTTCTGGTGAAACAGCCACGCGGTCAGCACAGCGTACGGTAAGGCAATGATCGTGCTTTGGATCAGGCAAAACACAACATTCTGCACCAGTTCGTCATCCTGCTGTTTAGGAATTAACAGCTGTGATGCAAAGGTACACACCTGAGCGCCCACCACGGCGATGCTGTAGTTGAGCGCATAAAGCCCCACTTCAGCCATATCGTACTTGTGTGAAATCAACCAAATAGACAGTGCACCAATCAACTGCGAGATGACTGATGAACCGGCTATTGTGGAAGCGCTCTTCAGTAGACTCATACGCGGCCTGGCGTTGCCATCAGTTGATCGGTACTGAAGTTCAGTGAACGCAGACCCTCTTGTGTCTCAAGATCCTTTTCTTCAACTGCATTGAGCACCGCACCAATCACCACGCCGTTATTTTCCTCGATCTTATCCAGCGCGTTGGCTATTTGTCCCGCGGACCCCGCCCCGGCTTTCACAATGAAAACAACGCCATCGACGGCACGTTTGATCAGTTGAACATCCTGGCTCTGGTTCACGGCAGCAACATCAATAATGATGCGCTGATAATGCGATTTCAACTCGCGCATTAAGAGTTCAACATGCTCCGACGACAGCATCAGTAAAGATGAGATGGTGTTCTTGCCGTGTGGAATAAAGTCGAGGTTATCACTGAGTTTGATCCTCGCCTGTTCAAGCTCTGTCTCCCCGCGCAGCAGTTCCGCTAAGCCTGCGGATGTAGCTGACGCCAGCTCGGATGTGAGCCCACCAGTGTTAAAGAAATCTGCATCAATAAGCAGTGTTTTCTGGTCGAAACTAAAAGAGTTCGCTAACAGATTCGCCAACAAAGAACGCCCATCGCCGTGCTCCGTCGACGCCACGGCGAGCGTCTGTAAAGGTCGATTATCCAGCATAATCCGGGTACGGATACCGTGCACAATATCGGCATTAAGCGGGTTCTTCATGATCATGTCCCGCACCTGTGCGCGCCCTGAGGTTCCGCTAAAACGACGAATTTCACCCAGCGGAACAACATTGAGCCGTTTTTTCATGCGACTGAGGGTACCGATTGAGTTATCCATTGCCGCTTTGACAATGAAATACATGATGCTGAACACCACTACCAGCATGACCACCATCAGCAACAATAAAGATTTATTCGGTTTCGCCGGTTTTAACGCGGGTACCGCAGGGTCGTATAACACCGCATCGGCATTCACGCCGGACAGCGACAACTCCTGAGTACGTTGATAAAGCGATTTATACAGGTCTTCCATTTTATCTAACGACAGCTTTTGACTGTTCCAGGCATCCCGTTTTGACGCCATTTTCTGGAAGATCTCTTTCTGCTCAATCACTTGCTGTTGATAGTTTTTTTCGTCCGCCAGCGCCGCCAGATATTGCTGACGTAAACCGACTTTCAGCTCGCCCAATACCCGCCCGGTCTGGCTTTGGATCGACTGAACATCGGCTTCTGCTTTTAAAATAGCGGGATTTTTTGGCCCATAGACTTTACGCTGTTCGGACAACGTTCGTTGCGCCTGAATCAACGCGATGCGCAAATCCTGGATCTGAGCGTGGTTAGAGACCGAAGGCAGCGAGATAACGCTCTCAAGGGACTTACCTCCCCCGTTCACCTCGTTATAGACGGATTCAGCGGCAACCCGACGCTGGGTCGCATCGGCCAGGCGATTAGTTACGATACTTAACTGCTCGGTTTCAAAACCATCGATACCGCGGAAGGTCAGCAGCCCGGCATTTTTCAGATAGCTGTCCATCTCGTCTTTTTGCTTAGCTATCGACTTCTGAATCTCTTCCATTTTTTCAAAATTCAGTTCGCGAGCTTTCTCCACCTTCAGACGTTTCTGCTCCACCGTATAGTTGATGAAAGCCTGCGCGACGCCGTTGGCAATATCAGCCGCTACCTGAGGCGAAGTTGATTCATAGGTAATGGAAGCCAGGTTCGTCGTGCGAATACCGATGACATTCAGGTTTTTCGATAACGTTTTCAGCGCTTGCTCCATTCTCAGTTGCCGACTTTCATTGCTATCAGCCCCCTGAGCACCGGCTTTTTCCCCGGTAAACTCCGGGTTTTCATCCAGCTTCATATCACGTACGGCTTGCTCCAGCACAATACGTGAATGCATCAACGCATATTGTGTTTCGTAGTAACCACTGCGTGTTGAATCGAAACCATCAACCTGTGGAAACGGAGAAACGTTATCAGCCTGCGCCTTAATCAGCACCGTCGCCGTTGAAACATACTTTGAGGACATCATGCTGATTAACGGATACGCGACGACCCCGGCAACGATACCGGCCAGCGCGATTTTCCAGGCGTTCTTTTTCAGCTCTTTGGCAAAGCGGGAGAATTCGACACTGCTTTCTCGTTTTTTGCCGTTTTCCACTATTGATAGTTTCATCGTCAGAAGAACCCCATGCCAATAATCACGACATCCCCAGGATGAACAGAGTGCGTTAAATCGACATTCTCAAGCAGCTGATTGCTCCCTGACAGGCGAATGTTGATATCTTTTCGGTCAGCACGATCTGTAAATCCACCCGCCTGCGCAATAGATTTCTCGACGGTAAGCCCTGGCTCATAAGCGAAGCCATTTGGACTTTTTACCTCACCTGAAACATAGTATTTGCGGAACTCGGCAATACTCACCGTCACCATTGGAGATGTAAAATAATCTCCGGTCAGGCGTTGAGTTAATTCTTTAGTCACTTGATCAACGGTTTTATCTTGTAATTTAAGAGCACCAACAAACGGGAAATTAATTTCCCCGCTCTTATCCAAAATAAACCGCATCGTCATATCGGGTTGACCATGAACAGCGATATTGACCGTATCCCCCGCCCCAAGTCGGTAATCCTGTTGAACTGTAGCAGGATCGTCCATTAATCGCGGGCTGGACGCTGTGCATCCGACCAACAGGATACTGAATAGCAAAACCGCGCACAGTTCTATTATTTTCATTTTAGATCTGAACCTTAGCTTTAAGCATAATCATAGAATTATCATAACCCAACGTTCTAATGACTTCCTGATTGTCGTTGGGACCGATATAAAACGAGTCAGTATCCTTATTCGAATTTAATGTATCTATCTGATATTTAATCTCAAAATTAACCGACGGCGTGTAGTCATAGCTCATGGTGACGCTAAACACGCCATCTTTATCATGCCGATCCTTGTTCTGTTTTTTATAGTCTTCCGAAGTGAATGAGTAGTCCAATAAAGTAGAAAAACGAGTACCTAACCAGAAATGCTGGTAAGAAAGGCCATACTGGGTCACTAAAATATATCCCCCAACTTCCGATGGGTCTTTAATGCTTTGCGCAGAGTGGGCCGTGAAAACAGACTGCTGTAACGGCTTCCACTCCGCTTTTATGTCCCAGTTTAGACCATTAAAATCATGCGAGTTTGCGTTGTTTTCAAATGTTTTATAAAGCCATGAAATATTCATGTCGACATTAGTTTTCCCCGTCAACTGCGACTTCAGGCCATACAGCAAATAATACTCATTAGTGTCTTTTTCTGAGTTGTTATCATAACGACGCTGGTTAGTAATAAAGCTATAGCGAAAGCGCGTTCTGGATGAGTATTGGTCAAAAACTTCCGCTATCAGGCTATTTTCATGCCATTCCTGTTCCTGAATATAATTGTAGAAGTCTTCACTACTGTCCTGAACATCAGAAGTGTTACCGAAAGTCAGTTTTTTGTATAACAACGCCAGTTCCGCTTTGCCGCGACCATCAGGCGCACCGTAGCTGTAGCGCAATTCACTATTGATAAAATTCGTCGTCAGCGGAGATTTAATCCCATACTGTTCAAACTGGCTCGGTAAAAAACCCTCGGTGATGTCACGACCGCGGGATTCATGCCCAAGCGAATCCTCCAGATTGAGGGTTAAGCCATGCTTGAGCCCATACCGCCAGGCACCGTTAAAACGGAAAAAATGATCGTTGTAGTTATCAGCAGAATCGCTTGAGTAGTTACGATAATCCCCGGAGTACATCAGCAAATACTTATCCTGACCACGCTCTCCAATCATACTCAGAACGGGCGCCGCACTCTGAAACGAGGAACCGATAGCATCACTGCTATGTGGCTGATAAGACACGTTATCATTATAACCGTAGTCCACAGCGACCTTGCCCTGGAAGTCTATCCCCGCAAAGCCAATGTGTGATTTCGGTGTTAAATCAGCCCATGCGGACTGCGATATCACGATTCCGGTAATAACGAGTAATTTAGTATGCATTCTTACCGACAAATCCTTTGAAAATAGTTTTAATAATAATTTTTATATCCAGCCATAACGACCAGTTTTGAATGTACTCAATATCGTACTGAACCCTTTTTTCCATCTTATAAAGCGCATCGATCTCCCCGCGGAATCCGTTGATCTGCGCAAGCCCAGTGATCCCTGGCTTAACTTTATGGCGAATCATGTAATTTTCGACCTGTTTGCGGTACTGCTCATTATGCGTAACCGCATGAGGTCTGGGACCGACAATCGACATACTTCCCTGCAAAACATTAATAAATTGCGGAAGTTCATCCAGCGAAGTGCGGCGCAAAAAGCTCCCGAATTTGGTTACCCGCGGATCGTTTTTAGTGGCCTGAATAACCGTATCGGAATTCTCCATGACGCGCATAGAACGAAACTTCCAGACCTTAATTTTTTGCCCACTCAAGCCATAGCGGTCCTGTTTGAAAAAAACCGGCCCACGGGACGTGAGTTTGATACCAATGGCAATCGCCAGCATCAGGGAGGAAATCATCACCATAATGATGCTGCCAAGAACCAAATCTTCCGCCCGCTTAATAAACGAGCCCGCCCCTTCGAACGGTGAACTGAAAATACCGATAGTTTGCAGATTGTGGATGGAGCGTAACTTGGACATGTTGTTACTGTAGGTATAAAAGTCAGGGACAATATAGGTATCTACGGTGGTGTCTGACATCATGGCCAAAAAGTGACGAATGCGATGTAAAGCAACCATCGGTAAAGCAATATAGATTTCGTCTATGTTTCCCTTCTTGGCTTCCTCGACCAGATTGATCACCGGACCACGAAAGGGGCTTTTAACCTTATCAACGACATCGCCACAGCGAGATAAGGCGCGCTCATCATAAAAGGCCAGATCTAATGTGATATTGGCGTATTCATTCATTAGCGCGGTTTCTGCGGCCAGACCATTGTCGGTCAGACCAATAATCGCCACGCGTATACTCTTTTTCGTTGAATACTTAAAAATAAAAAAACGAATGTAGTAAAGAAAAGGTAATGGAATGAAGTACCAGTAAATAATGGCTGAATAAAAAGGGGAAGGCAGTCTGTCTAAGTAGCCCAGTGACTCAGGTTCAGCCACCGTCATACTGACCAGTTCGTTAAAAAAAATCGCCAGCAGCGTACAAAAAACCAAGCGCTTTTGATTACGTAAACCGATCGTCTTAATCTTTTGCTGGTACATTTTAATGTATTCAGCAAACAGCAAGAAAAAGATTGAGAAGAGAAGACTCAAAATGGCAATGGTGTTAAGGAAGGTGCGAATAAGCAGGTCATTTCTTCCCAAGCTGACTCGCTGATTAAAATTTCGCGGATCTGGGCCGATTTTTTTCCCGCAAACACATCGAATCAGCCTATTTAGGCTATTTTTTCCACCATTTCTGGCGTTATTTCCGGTTTTTACTGAGATCTCTCCCACTGACGTATCATTTGGTCCACCCGAAACAGGTTGGCCAGGGTGAATAACATCGCCAGTTGGTTATCGTTTTTCAGCAGCCCTTTGTATCTGGCTTTCACGAAGCCGAACTGCCGCTTGATGATGCGAAACGGGTGCTCCACCCTGGCACGGATGCTGGCTTTCATGTATTCGATGTTGATGGCCGTTTTGTTCTTGCGCGGATGCTGCTTCAAGGTTTTTACCCTGCCGGGACGCTCGGCGATCAGCCAGTCCACATCCACCTCGGCCAGCTCCTCGCGCTGTGGCGCTCCTTGGTAGCCGGCATCGGCTGAGACAAATTGCTCCTCTCCATGAAGCAGATTACCCAGCTGATTGAGGTCATGCTCGTTGGCCGCGGTGGTGACTAGGCTGTGGGTCAGGCCACTCTTGGCATCGACACCAATGTGGGCCTTCATGCCAAAGTGCCACTGATTGCCTTTCTTGGTCTGATGCATCTCCGGATCGCGTTGCTGCTCTTTGTTCTTGGTAGAGCTGGGTGCCTCAATGATGGTGGCATCCACCAAAGTGCCTTGGGTCATCATGACGCCTGCTTCGGCCAGCCAGCGATTGATGGTCTTGAACAATTGACGGGCCAGTTGATGCTGCTCGAGCAGGTGGCGGAAATTCATGATGGTGGTGCGATCCGGCAGGGCGCTATCCAGGGATAATCGGGCAAACAGGCGCATGGAGGCGATTTCGTACAGGGCATCTTCCATGGCACCGTCGCTCAGGTTGTACCAATGCTGCATGCAGTGAATACGCAGCATGGTCTCCAGCGGATAGGGCCGTCGGCCATTGCCCGCCTTGGGATAAAACGGCTCGATGACAGCGGTCATATTCTGCCATGGCAGAATCTGCTCCATGCGGGAGAGGAAAATCTCTTTTCGGGTCTGACGGCGCTTAGTGCTGAATTCACTATCGGCGAAGGTGAGTTGATGGCTCATGATGTCCCTCTGGGATGCGCTCCGGATGAATATGATGATCTCATATCAGGAACTTGTTCGCACCTTCCTTAAAGGGCACCAAACCCAGCAGATGGGCGCTAAAAATTAACGTCACATTGATAACAATGAAATCGACCAGTTTTAAAAAGACTGGATATCCTTGGCTGCTAATCTTTAGCGATTTTTTAAGCATATCTCAGCCCATTATTTATTGATCTTTAATTGTTTTTTTCTCATTTCATGTTGCTAATTATATCACAAGTCTAAAAAACGCAATGGTACATTGTCAGTAAATGTAAAAAATAATACTCATTACTGTGACAACACTCCCCAGTGAAATCGTATCTATATGATTTTAATGCAGATGACATCAATAGAAGTTTTATCTACCTCAGCAAAAAAGATAACCTTTAACAACATTTTCGCTATTGACAGATAACATCTCATGGTCTATGAAAAAATGTTTTATGTATGATAAATTGCACAAAAGTATTGTTTCAGTGACGTTGAATCACCTTAGAGTTGCTGTTTAATACCGTAATTAAAATAAAAAACAGCTGCCTTACGACAACATTTCAAATGATATTAATAATACAATTAATTACTTTTTATTATAATTAAACAACAAATATCATCGCCATGAATACCTCATACGGTAACGCTTAAAAAGCGTACCCGAACCCTCAGCCCACCTAATGTCTCACTACGCGTTAGCTGAGGATGCGTGCGATGCAGACGAGCAATATCATTGACCAGCGCCAGGCCGATTCCGGCGCCTGGGACATTGCCAACGTTATCAAGACGATGAAACGGTAGCAGAGCCTGATGAACCATCTGCTCATCTATGCCCGGCCCGCTATCTTCGACTACCAGCACCACGGCCTCTCCTTCTCGTTGCAGCCGGGCGGTCACCATCCCCTGCGACGGCGTGTATTTCAGTGCGTTATCCAGCAGATTCCCACACAGTTCACCGAGCAGCACTTCATCTCCCTCGACCCACACCGCGTCCTGTTCCCCCTCATAGCCCAGATCGATCCCTTTACTACGCGACTGCGCCAGTCGGGTAAAACAGCTGGTTTGCACCACCTCATACAGATTAACCGGCGAGAAATGCCTTTCCCCCTGCTCCTTGCGCTTCACCGCAGACAGCTGCAACAGCCTCTCCGTCAGTTGAATGGTATTATCGAGCGTGCTACTCATGGCTTGTAAACTCTCATACCATTGCCGCGGTTCGACGCTGGCGAGAGCCACCGATGCCTGAGTTTTCAGTACCGCCAACGGCGTTTTGAGCTGATGGGAAGCATCCGCGCTGAAGCGCTCCTGGCGAGAGATCAGACCGCGAAGTCGGTCCAGATAACGGTTGAATGCCACAATCAGCAGACGGGTTTCCGACCATGGCAGCAGCTCCGGCAGCGGCGTCAGCAGGCCTGGCTCACGACGCACCATCAGCGATGACAGCTGGCGCATCGGGCGTAGCACCCGGCGCAGCAGCCAGCCAACCAGCACCAGAGTCAGTAGTACCAGCAGCCCTTGCGAAACCCACGAGGAAAACAGCAGCTGTCGCGCCAGATAACGCCGCGATTGCAGCGTTTCGGCAACATAAATCTCCGCCATGCCGACAATACCGCCTTCATTGACGGGCTGCAGAAGACGTGCCACGCGGATTGCCTCACCGCGATATTCGGTGTGATAAAACCATGCCAGCGCCGGGTAAAGACGCGTGCGCGAGGTGGCAGGCGGCATCGCCGGTAAATCGTCATAACCAGAGATAACCTTCCCCGCCGGATCAACCACTTTGTAATACAGTCGGTCGTTCATATTCAGTTCAAAGCTGTCCAGCACCACCCATGGCACGTTCACTTCCAGCTGTTTATTGCGCACCACCAGCCGCTCGGAGACGGTCCTGGCGGATGAGAGTAGTGTCCGGTCATACGCCTGGGTCGCCGCCTGTAGCGCACTGACATAGCTGTTGAATGCCGACAGGCCCCACAGCAACATTAGCGGCAGGCCCAGAAACATCAGCAGTTGCAGGTACAACGATTGGGGTTTAACCCACTTCATCGCTACGCTCCAGCACATAGCCCAGACCACGCAGCGTAGCAATACGCACATCGCTTCCCTGTAGCTTTTTACGTAAGCGATGGATATACAGCTCAATGCTTTCAGGACTAACCTCATCACTCAGGCTGAAGACCTGCTCAAACAACTGCTGACGTGAAACCGGCCGCAACCGACGGTACATCAGCACCGTCAACAGCGCCTGTTCACGTGGCGTGAGCGCCAACGGCTGCCCCTGCAACAGAAAATAGCCTTCATCGTGAAACGCCAGCTCCCCCAGTTGCTGTATGCCTTGCACCTGTCCCGCACTGCGACGCAGCAAGGCCCGCAGCCGGGCATCCAGTTCCTCGATTTCAAACGGCTTTGCCAGATAATCATCGGCTCCGACGTTCAACCCTTTCACCCTATCGGCCACCGCGCTACGCGCCGTCAGCAGCAGGACAGGAAGCGTCTGCCCGCGCTTGCGCAGCCGCTGAACGACTTCCAGGCCATCCAGCCCCGGCATATTGATGTCCAGCACCGCCAGCGCATACGTTTCGCTATGTAAAAGATGGTCGGCTGCCAGGCCATCAAACACGCAGTCAACGGCAAAACCGTTTTGCACTAGCGCTTTCTCCAGCCAGTGAGCTAACTCACGGTTATCTTCCGCTAATAAGAGACGCATATCACATCCTGTAAAGTTTCTGCCGCATTGAAAGGGAATTGAAAGGTTAATGTTTTAACAATCACGCAACCGAACTGCTACACATCGGCTCACATAATCACAAAAATCTTCTTCCGTACCTGAAAATCCGGTTTTCCGGTGTGAGGATAAACAATGAAAAAACAGTTATTTCGTACCCTTACTGCAAGCATTTTACTGATGAGTACCTCTGTACTGGCGGAACAAGCGCCGTCGCGCACTGAATGTATCGCCCCTGCTAAACCCGGCGGTGGTTTCGATCTCACCTGTAAGTTGATTCAGGTGAGTTTGATGGAAACCGGCGCTATCGAAAAACCGATGCGCGTGACATACATGCCCGGCGGCGTTGGCGCTGTGGCCTATAACGCGATTGTTGCCCAACGCCCGGCTGAAGCAGGCACCGTGGTGGCCTTCTCCGGCGGCTCCTTGCTGAATCTGTCACAGGGCAAGTTTGGTCGCTACGGCGTGGATGATGTCCGCTGGCTGGCCAGTGTGGGTACCGACTACGGCATGATTGCCGTACGCCAGGACGCGCCATGGAAGACGCTGAAAGATCTGCTGACAGCCATGGAAAAAGATCCCAACAGCGTGGTCATTGGTGCTGGCGCCTCTATCGGTAGCCAGGACTGGATGAAGTCGGCACTGCTGGCGCAAAAAGCCAATGTCGATCCGCACAAGATGCGCTATGTAGCCTTTGAGGGCGGTGGCGAACCGGTTACTGCATTGATGGGAAATCACGTACAGGTGGTTTCCGGCGATCTCAGTGAGATGGTGCCTTACCTCAGCGGCGACAAAATCCGCGTGCTCGCGGTGTTCTCTGATGAACGCCTGCCGGGCCAGTTAGCCAACGTACCAACCGCTAAAGAGCAGGGTTATGACCTCGTGTGGCCAATCATTCGTGGCTTCTACGTTGGGCCAAAAGTCAGCGACGCCGAGTATCAGTGGTGGGTTGATGCCTTTAACAAACTCCAGCAGACCGATGAGTTTAAAAAGCAGCGCGATCTGCGCGGTCTGTTTGAGTTCAACATGAGCGGCAAACAGCTCGACGACTACGTGAAAAAGCAGGTCACGGATTATCGTGAGCAGGCGAAAGCCTTCGGTCTGGCGAAGTAAACGCAGAGGCAAAGATGATGAGCGATCGTATTTTCGCAGGTATCTGGCTGTTGCTCTGCATAGCCGGGCTGTTCGTGGCCTGGCAAATCAGCAGCGAATACAGCTATGAACCCGTAGGGCCGCGTCCCTTCCCGCTTGGCATTATCAGTCTGATGCTGGTCTGCGCCGTGGCGCTGCTGTTGCGCCATCCGGACACCATCAGTTGGCCTCGTCGCCACGTGCTGCAAAAGCTGCTGACGATGGTCATTGTTCTGTTGATGTACGCCTGGGGTTTTGAGTGGCTCGGTTTTCCCATCGCCACCGCCATTCTCACCGTGGTGATTGGCATGCTGTTCGGCGCAACCATCCCGGCTGCGGGTATTTCCGGCGCAGTGCTCGGCATTCTGCTGTGGTTTGCCTTCGACCGACTGCTTGACGTCACCTTACCACTCGGCGCCTGGCTGGGTTAACGGAGAAACGATGGATACCTGGATTTATCTTTCTCAGGGTTTCGCGGTGGCAATGACGCCGGAAAACCTGGTCATCGCCTTGATAGGCTGTTTTGTCGGCACCATTGTGGGTTTGTTGCCTGGCCTTGGGCCGATCAACGGCGTGGCGATTCTGCTGCCGTTGGCCTTTGCGCTGCATCTGCCCGCAGAATCCGCGCTGATCCTGCTGGCTACAGTCTACATAGGCTGTGAATATGGCGGGCGCATCTCCTCCATTCTGCTGAATGTTCCTGGCGATGCGGCGGCGATTATGACCGCGCTGGATGGTTACCCGATGGCGCAGCAAGGGCGCGGCGGCGTGGCGCTCTCTATCTCGGCGGTCAGCTCTTTCTTTGGTTCGCTTATCGCCATCGGGGGCATCATTCTGTTTGCCCCGGCGTTAGCCCAATGGTCGCTGGCCTTCGGTCCGGCGGAATACTTTGCCTTAATGGTTTTCGCCATTGCCTGTCTCGGCAGCATGATGGCGCAAAATCCGCTGAAATCATTTCTGGCAGCGCTTATCGGTCTCGGACTTGCGACCGTCGGCGTAGACGCCAACACCGGGGTTTATCGCTTTACTTTTGACAGTGTCCATCTCTCCGACGGTGTGCAGTTTATCGTGGTGGTGATTGGGCTGTTCTCTGTCTCTGAAATATTGTTAATGCTGGAACATACCAGCAGTGGCCAGACGCTGGTGCGTAAAACGGGCCGCATGTTGTTCAACGCCAAAGAAGGTGCACAGTGCGTAGGGGCCACCCTGCGTTCATCAGTGATTGGCTTTTTCGTCGGCGTTCTGCCTGGCGCTGGCGCCACCATTGCCAGTGCCATCACCTACATGACCGAGAAAAAGCTCAGCGGCAACAGCGACAGCTTTGGCAAGGGGGATATTCGTGGCGTAGCGGCGCCAGAAGCCGCCAATAACGCCTCGGCCTGCGGCTCTTTTATTCCGATGCTGACGCTCGGCGTGCCGGGCTCCGGTACCACGGCGGTGATGATGGGCGCGCTGACGCTGTACAACATCACCCCGGGTCCAGCCATGTTTACCGAGCAGCCGGATATCGTTTGGGGACTGATTGCAGCGCTGCTGATTGCTAACGTAATGCTGCTGGTGATGAACATTCCGCTGATCGGTCTGTTTACCCGCATGCTGACCATCCCGCTGTGGTTTTTAGTACCGGCTATCGCGGCAGTTTCCGCGGTTGGCGTGTACGCCGTTCACAGCACCACCTTCGATTTGGTATTGATGGTCGCCCTCGGCGTGCTGGGCTACATCCTGCGTAAAATGCACTTCCCAATGTCGCCATTGATTCTGGGCTTCGTTCTCGGGGAAATGCTGGAGCAGAACCTGCGCCGGGCGTTGTCTATCAGTAACGGCAGTATGGATATTCTGTGGGCCAGCGGCGTGGCGAAAGTACTGCTGGTGATGGCGGTACTGGTTATCGTGGTCCCGCCGGTGCTGCGCATGATCCGTAAACGCAACAGCAAACCGCAGGTGGATATCGGTTAATAATATGCCGGATGGCGGCGCTATTGCGCCCTATCCGGCCTACAATTTGGCTCGGTTGTAGGCCGGATAAGTGCAACGCCATCCGGCATTTTTATTTTCCGCGCAGCCCCTGCGTTCCTTCCAGCACATGTTCAACAAACCGTGTCAGCTTAGGCAACGGACGCAAATCCTGTCGCCACAGCAAATGAATTGGCCGCGGCTGCGGCGTAAACCCTTCCAGGATCCGAATCAATTTCCCCGTAGCCAGTTCTTGCGCCAGCAGCACCTCAGGTTGCAATAACAGCCCAGCCCCCGCTACTGCCGCCATACGCAGGCCATGACCATCGTTACAGCGCAGGATCGCATCGCGCTTCCATCTGACCTCCCCCGTCACGCCAGGCAGTATCCACTCGTTGCGAGCCGTCCACACGGTATGGGACAGGCACAGATGATCCACCAGATCCGCGGGCGTCCGGGGGGTGCCATGGCGGGCAAGATAATCTGGCGAAGCACAAATTGCCATACGGTAGGGACACAGGTATTTCGCCACCACGTCAGTCTGATGGATATCGCCAATGCGGATCGCCAAATCAACACCTTCATTCACCAGATCAACCATCCGGTTGGTGAGATCCAGTTCAATACGCACCTCTGGCCAGGTCTGTAAAAACGCAGCGGCTAGCGGCGAGATCACGCAAGCGCCAAAAGAAGTGGGCGCGCTAATGCGCAGCGTTCCCGCAGGTGCCAGCCGCAGACGCTCTACCGAACGTTCGGCTATCGATACCTGCTCCAGCACGCGACGGGCTTCTTCAAAATAGACGCGTCCGGCATCGGTCAGACTCTGGCGGCGCGTATTGCGCTCCAGCAAACGCGTGCCGAGCTGCGCTTCCAGTTGGGTGATATATTTTCCCACCATCACCGCAGACATCTCGAGCCTCGTCGCCGCAGAAGTAAAGCTCCCACTCTCCACAACGGCGACAAACGTTTCCATGCCGCGCAGTTTATCCATATTACAAACCCCTGGTTAGTAATCATCTAACTTTTAGCCAGTTTATCTGATTTCATTTTCATTAAAGAATAGTGGCTCACACTATTGCGGAGGTGGTTATGAAAATCGTCATTATTGGTGCCAGTGGTACAGTGGGTCGCGCAGTTACGCAAGCATTGAGCCGTAAACATGAGGTGGTCCGCGTGGGTCGCACTCAGGGTGATTACCAGGTCGATATCACCTCGCAGGAGAGTGTCGAGGCCTTGTTTGAAAAAGTCGGTCGGGTAGATGCGATCGTTTCCGCCACCGGTAATCTGTTCTTTGGGCCGCTGTCGACCATGACCGACCAGGACTTTAATCAGGGGCTTCAGGATAAACTATTAGGCCAGATACGCCTGGCATTAACCGGGCAGCATTTCCTGAATGATGGCGGATCGATAACGTTAATTAGCGGCATTATCGCCCACGAGCCCATCGCCCAGGGGACAAACGCCGCAACGATCAATGCCGGGCTGGAAGGATTTGTTCGCGCCGCGGCCTGTGAACTGGGCCATGGTCAACGCATTAACCTGATAAGTCCGACCGTGCTGAGTGAGTCCGCCGAAGCTTACGACAGTTTCTTCCCGGGCTTTGAAAGCGTGCCTGCCACCACCGTCGCCAACGCCTACCGCCGCAGTGTGGAAGGCATCCAAACCGGGCGTATTTATAAAGTCGGTTACTGACTTTGACGCTGCCGTTGACACATCACCCACGGCAGCGTGATTAACCCACTGTTTTAAAATACTTTATCTTTTTCCTCGCATTAACCCACACCCTTCACAATGTTAAATATTTGTTGCTTTTGATCACAAATAATAAACAAACAAGCTCATTCTGTGCGCGCTTTTCAAAAATGTAGATATTTTTAATTTATGGCTACGAAACGAGCTGCGCCATATCTCCCTGACAATCTACTGAGAGGAACGATTTGATGAACGCACTGACTGCCGTAAAACCGAACGCTGAAGATCCAGCCCAGCACTACAGCGGTTTCACGCTGAAACCCTCAGCCCAATCCCCACGCCTGCTGGAGCTGACTTTTTCTGCTGAGACCACTGAGCAATTTCTGCAGGCCGTCGCGCAGTGGCCGGTTCAGGCACTGGAATACAAATCCTTCTTGCGCTTCAAAGTGGGCAAGATCCTCGACGACCTGTGCGGCAATCAGTTACAGCCCCTGCTGCTGAAAACCCTGCTCGATCGTGCCGAAGGCGCACTGCTAATCAATGCCGTTGGCGTAGATGACGTGGCGCAGGCGGAAGAGATGGTCAAGCTGGCAACGGCGGTAGCGCACCTCATCGGACGCTCTAATTTTGATGCGATGAGCGGTCAATATTACGCACGTTTTGTGGTGAAAAACGTCGATAACTCAGACAGCTATCTGCGCCAGCCTCACCGAGTGATGGAATTACACAACGACGGAACCTACCTCGAAGAAATCACCGATTACGTGCTGATGATGAAGATCGACGAGCAGAACATGACCGGCGGTAACTCGCTGCTGCTGCACCTCGACGACTGGGAGCATCTGGAGCAGTACTTTACCCATCCTCTGGCACGTCGCGCCATGCGCTTTGCCGCACCGCCAAGCAAAAACGTCAGTCAGGAAGTGTTCCATCCGGTATTTGACGTTGACCAGCAGGGCCGCCCGGTAATGCGCTACATCGACCAGTTCGTCCAGCCAAAAGACTATGAAGAAGGCGTCTGGCTGAGCGACCTGTCCGATGCGCTGGAAACCAGCAAGAACATTATTTCCGTTCCGGTTTCAGTAGGTAAATTCCTGCTGATCAACAACCTGTTCTGGCTGCACGGGCGCGATCGTTTCACTTCGCATCCGGACTTGCGCCGCGAACTGATGCGCCAGCGTGGTTATTTTGCGTACGCGACCAACCACTACCAGACCCATCAGTAAGCGCGAAGGAAAAGCGGATGTATGATTTTGTGATTATTGGCGGCGGCATTATCGGCATGTCGACCGCCATGCAGCTGATTGATATCTATCCGGACGCCAAAATCGCGCTACTGGAAAAAGAGTCCGGCCCGGCCTGCCACCAGACGGGCCACAACAGCGGCGTCATTCATGCCGGGGTCTATTACACCCCCGGCAGCCTGAAGGCACAATTTTGCCTGGCCGGAAATCGCGCCACAAAAGCCTTTTGCGACCAAAACGGCATCCGCTACGACGTCTGCGGAAAAATGCTGGTTGCCACCTCCGCTCTGGAAATGGAGCGCATGCGCGCGCTTTGGGATCGCACCGCCGCTAACGGTCTGGAGCGCGAATGGCTGAATGCGCAGGAACTTCGCGAGCGTGAACCCAATATCACCGGACTGGGCGGCATTTTTGTCCCGTCGAGCGGGATTGTCAGCTATCGCGAAGTCACCGCCGCGATGGCGAAGATTTTCCAGGCTAAAGGCGGTGAGATTATTTACAACGCCGAGGTCAGCGCGCTGAAAGAGCATGCTGCGGGCGTGATTGTCCGTACCCGTCAGGGCCAGAAATATGAAGGCGCGACGCTGATTAGCTGTTCTGGCCTGATGGCGGACCGACTGGTAAAAATGCTCGGCGTTGAACCTGGCTTCATCATCTGTCCGTTCCGGGGCGAATATTTCCGCCTGGCGCCAGAACATAATCAGATAGTTAACCATTTGATCTACCCCATCCCCGACCCGGCGATGCCGTTTCTCGGCGTTCATCTGACCCGGATGATTGACGGCAGCGTCACCGTCGGCCCCAACGCGGTACTGGCATTTAAACGTGAAGGCTACCGTAAACGTGACTTCTCGCTCAGCGATACGCTGGAGATCCTCGGCTCTTCTGGTATTCGCCGCGTGCTGCAAAACAACCTACGCTCAGGGCTTGGCGAAATGAAGAATTCGCTGTGCAAAAGCGGTTATCTGCGGCTGGTACAAAAGTACTGCCCGAGCCTGACGCTTAAGGATCTGCAGCCGTGGCCTGCGGGCGTACGGGCACAGGCGGTATCACCTGATGGCAAGCTTATCGACGATTTTCTGTTTGTCACCACGCCACGCTCAATTCACACCTGTAACGCCCCTTCTCCGGCAGCAACGTCGGCGATCCCTATCGGCGCACATATTGTCAGCAAAGTTCATGCGCTGCTGGAGAACCAGAGTAACCCCGGACGCACGCTGCGTGCGGCACGTAGCGTGGAGACATTACACGCCGCATTTACCCGTTAAACCGATTAAGACAGGAAGCAATCATGCAACTTAACGATCCAACCTTATTTCGCCAGCAGGCACTGATCGACGGCAACTGGCGTGACGCCAACAGCGGCGAGACCATCGCGGTGACCAATCCCGCCAACGGTCAGCAATTGGGTAGCGTACCTAAAATGGGGGCAGATGAAACCCGCGAAGCGATTAACGCCGCTAACCGCGCCCTGCCAGCCTGGCGTGCGCTGACCGCCAAAGAGCGAGCCAATATCCTGCGCCGCTGGTTCAACCTGATGATTGAGCATCAGGACGATCTCGCCCGCCTGATGACCCTGGAACAGGGTAAACCGCTGGCGGAGGCCAAAGGCGAAATCACCTATGCCGCCTCATTTATTGAGTGGTTTGCCGAAGAGGGCAAACGCATCTATGGCGATACGATCCCTGGCCATCAGGCCGATAAGCGTCTGATCGTCATCAAGCAGCCGATCGGCGTTACCGCCGCGATTACGCCGTGGAACTTCCCCTCAGCGATGATCACCCGTAAAGCCGGTCCGGCGCTGGCAGCAGGCTGTACGATGGTGCTTAAACCCGCCAGCCAGACCCCTTACTCCGCACTGGCGCTGGCGGAACTGGCTAATCGCGCCGGGATCCCGGCTGGCGTTTTCAGCGTAGTGACCGGTTCTGCAAGCGAGGTTGGTAACGAGCTGACCGGCAACCCGCTGGTGCGCAAGCTGTCATTTACCGGCTCGACCGAAATCGGCCGTCAGTTAATGCAGCAGTGCGCCAAAGACATCAAAAAGGTATCGCTGGAGCTGGGCGGCAATGCGCCATTTATCGTCTTTGACGATGCCGATCTCGATAAAGCCGTGGAAGGTGCGCTGGCATCGAAGTTCCGTAACGCCGGGCAAACCTGCGTCTGCGCCAATCGCCTGTACGTGCAGGACGGCGTGTATGAGCGTTTTGCCGAAAAACTCCAGCAGGCGGTGAGCAAGCTGCATCTCGGCGATGGTCTGCAACCTGACGTCACCACCGGGCCGCTGATCGACGAGAAAGCGATAGCCAAAGTGCAGGAACACATCGCCGATGCTCTGGATAAAGGCGCACGCATTATCGCGGGCGGTAAACCTCATGCGCTCGGCGGTAACTTCTTCCAGCCCACCATTCTGGTAGATGTGCCTGATAACGCGAAGGTCGCCAAAGAAGAAACCTTCGGCCCGCTGGCTCCACTGTTTCGTTTTAAAGACGAAGCTGACGTCATCGCTCAGGCCAACGACACCGAGTTTGGTCTGGCCGCCTATTTCTACGCCCGTGATTTAAGCCGCGTCTTCCGCGTTGGCGAAGCGCTGGAGTACGGCATCGTCGGGATTAACACCGGCATTATCTCCAACGAAGTCGCCCCGTTTGGGGGGATAAAAGCCTCCGGTCTTGGCCGTGAAGGATCGAAATACGGCATCGAAGACTACTTAGAAATCAAATATATGTGCATCGGCCTTTAATAAAACAAATACTGGAGAACACCTGATGAGCACCAACAAAGAACTTATGCAACGTCGCAGCAACGCCGTTCCCCGTGGCGTAGGCCAGATCCACCCTATTTTTGCCGAGCGGGCAGAAAACTGTCGGGTCTGGGACGTTGAAGGCCGTGAATTCCTCGACTTTGCTGGCGGTATTGCGGTGCTGAACACCGGTCACCTGCACCCGCAGATCGTCTCTGCGGTAGAAGCGCAGTTGAAAAAGCTGTCTCATACCTGTTTCCAGGTGCTGGCCTATGAGCCGTACCTGGAGCTGTGTGAAATCATGAACAAGAAAGTGCCGGGTAATTTCGCCAAGAAAACCCTGCTGGTGACCACCGGTTCTGAAGCGGTAGAAAACGCGGTGAAAATCGCCCGCGCCGCCACCAAGCGTACGGGGACTATCGCCTTTAGCGGCGCTTACCACGGTCGTACCCACTACACCCTGTCACTGACCGGGAAAGTCAATCCGTACTCCGCCGGAATGGGGCTGATGCCAGGCCACGTGTATCGCGCGCTTTATCCTTGCCCGCTGCACGGCATCAGTGAAGATGATGCTATCGCCAGCATTCACCGCATTTTCAAAAACGATGCCGCGCCAGAAGACGTCGCCGCCATCGTGATTGAACCCGTTCAGGGCGAAGGTGGCTTTTACGCAGCCTCTCCTTCCTTTATGCAACGGCTGCGCGCCATTTGTGACGAACACGGGATCATGCTGATTGCCGATGAAGTACAGAGCGGTGCGGGCCGTACCGGTACGCTGTTTGCCATGGAGCAGATGGGCGTTGCGCCCGATCTCACCACCTTCGCCAAATCCATCGCCGGAGGCTTCCCGCTGGCGGGCGTGACCGGACGCGCCGAAGTCATGGACGCAATCCCACCGGGCGGTCTGGGCGGTACCTATGCCGGTAACCCAATTGCCTGCGCCGCCGCGCTGGCGGTACTGAACATTTTTGAACAGGAAAATCTGCTGCAAAAAGCCAACGAGCTGGGGCAAACCCTGCGCGAAGGCCTGCTGGCTATCGCGGAAACCCATCGCGAGATTGGCGACGTACGCGGGCTGGGCGCGATGATTGCTATCGAACTGTTCGAAAACGGCGACCACACGAAACCAGACGCCAAACTGACTGCGGAAGTGGTGGCGCGTGCACGCGAGAAAGGACTAATCCTGCTCTCCTGCGGACCTTACTACAACGTGCTGCGCATTCTTGTCCCGCTGACTATTGAAGATGCGCAAATCCGCCAGGGGCTGGACATTATCGCCCAATGTTTTGCCGAGGCAAAGCAAGGTTAAACCCCCGAATAAAAACGGGAAATTGTAGGCCGGATAAAGCGCAAGCGCTGCCATCCGGCAATGTTGTGATGCCCGGTGGCGCTACGCTTACCGGGCCTACGGGTAAGGTGCAGGAAGCGACGTCAATAACAATAACGAGGTTTAAAGATGGGGCAAGTGTCACAATCACATGATTTAGGGGGCGGGCTGAAATCACGTCACGTCACCATGCTGTCTATTGCCGGGGTAATCGGCGCAAGTCTGTTCGTCGGTTCAAGTGTGGCGATTGCAGAAGCCGGTCCCGCAGTATTATTAGCCTATCTGTTCGCCGGATTGCTGGTGGTGATGATTATGCGCATGCTGGCCGAAATGGCCGTTGCCACCCCGGATACCGGTTCTTTTTCCACTTACGCCGATAAGGCCATTGGCCCGTGGGCGGGTTACACCATCGGCTGGTTGTACTGGTGGTTCTGGGTGTTAGTTATCCCTCTGGAAGCGAATATTGCCGCCATCATTCTGCACTCCTGGGTACCGGGCATTCCTATCTGGCTGTTTTCTCTGGTTATCACGCTGGCGTTAACCGGCAGTAATTTGCTGAGCGTCAAAAATTACGGTGAGTTCGAGTTCTGGCTGGCGCTGTGCAAAGTGGTTGCCATTCTGGCGTTTATTACCCTCGGTGCGGCGGCGATTAGCGGTTTCTACCCTTATGCCGAGGTTAGCGGAGTTTCACGCCTGTGGGATCAGGGCGGCTTTATGCCCAACGGTTTTGGCGCCGTGATCAGCGCGATGTTAATCACCATGTTCTCCTTTATGGGCGCAGAGATAGTTACCATCGCCGCCGCCGAATCCGATACCCCGGATAAACATATCGTTCGCGCCACCAACTCGGTTATCTGGCGTATCTCTATCTTCTATCTGTGCTCTATTTTTGTGGTGGTGGCGCTGATCCCGTGGAACATGCCGGGCCTGAAAGAAGTCGGTTCTTATCGCTCGGTGCTGGAGCTACTGCATATCCCGCACGCGAAATTGATCATGGACTGCGTCATTTTGCTGTCGGTGACCAGCTGTCTTAACTCCGCGCTGTATACGTCATCGCGTATGCTCTACTCCCTGAGCCGCCGTGGCGATGCCCCCGCCTTTATGGGTAAAACGAACCGTAGCAAAACACCTTATGTGGCGGTATTACTGTCGACAGGTGCTGCGTTCCTCACCGTCATCGTCAACTATTACGCCCCGGCCAAGGTGTTTAAATTCCTGATCGACAGCTCCGGTGCCATCGCGCTGCTGGTGTATCTGGTCATTGCCGTTTCTCAACTGCGGATGCGCAAAATCCTGCTGGCGCGAGGCGGTGAAATTAAACTGAAAATGTGGCTCTATCCGTGGCTTACCTGGCTGGTCATCGCGTTTATTATCTTTGTGCTGGTGGTCATGCTGTTTCGCCCGGCCCAACAGCTGGAAGTTATCTCTACCGGGTTGTTAGCCATAGGAATTATTTGCACCGTGCCCATTATGTCACGCTGGAAAAAACTGCTATCGTGGCAAAAAGCACCATTGCAAAATACGCATTAAACCTGTTCCCGGCGCAGGCCGGGAAATCCTTTCAGGAGTATGACCATGACCGCCATTCCCCAACCGACGGCCATTGATGGATACCGCTGGCTGAAGAACGACATCATCCGCGGTGTGTATCAGCCTGATGAAAAACTGCGTATGAGTCTGCTAACCTCACGCTATGAGCTAGGCGTGGGACCGCTGCGCGAAGCGCTTTCGCAGTTAGTTGCCGAGCGGTTAGTGACAGTAGTTAATCAGAAAGGGTATCGTGTCGCCCCGATGTCAGAGCAGGAATTGCTCGATATTTTCGATGCCCGCGCCAATATGGAAGCCATGCTGGTCGCGCTGGCCATTGAACGCGGCGACGACGCCTGGGAAGCTGAAATTCTGGCGCGCGCGCATATGCTCAGTAAGCTTGAAGCCATTGACGCCAGCGAACAGATGCTCGACGAGTGGGATCAGCGCCATCAGGCGTTTCACTCGGCGATTGTCGCTGGCTGTGGTTCACAATATCTGCTGCAAATGCGCGAACGGCTGTTCTCTCTGGCGGCGCGCTACCGGTTTATCTGGCTACGTAAAACGGTGCTGTCGGTTGAAATGCTGGAAGACAAACACGATCAGCACAAGACGCTGACCGAAGCGATTCTGGCACGTGATGCCACGTGCGCCAGCGAATTAATGCGCCAGCACTTGCTGACGCCGATTCCGATTATTCAACAGGCTATGTCCGGTAAATTACTGACGCAATAAGCCTGAATAACATTACTGTTCCGGAATACGTAAAACCTGCCCAGGATAGATTTTATCCGGGCTTTTTAGCATTGGTTTATTCGCTTCAAATATCTGGTTATACAGGTTGGCATTACCGTAAACCTGTTTGGCAATAGCGCTCAGGGTATCCCCTGATTTCACGGTATAAAACTGGCTTTCGCTCGCGGGTGCAGAAGTTTTAACCTGATCATCTACGCTGGCGATACCAGAGATATTACCAATCGCGATCAGAATTTTTTCTTTCGCTTCCTGACTTAATCCATCACCAGAAACAGTGGCTTTGCCTTCATTAATTTGCACGTCCACTTTATCCGCATCAGGGATGCCGGTTTTGTTCAGGTGTTCCTGCACTTTTTTTGCCAGATCGGCTGTGTCATGGTTTCCAGTGACCGCATCCCACAGTTTTTCACCTGCATCTTTTACGAAATTGAAGAGTCCCATATCCACCTCGGTAATTAACAATCAACACCCAAAAGTGTAGCAGAGGAGAAAGGGACACAAAGAAAACGGCGCCGAAGCGCCGTAGTAGAAAGGAATTAATTACGCGTCTGTATCCAGAAGGCATGGATCAAACCAGGAATGTAGCCCAGCAGCGTCAGAACGATATTGAGGATAAATGCCCAGCCGAATCCCTTCCCCAGCAGCACGCCAAGCGGGGGCAGAATAATAGTAAAAACGATTCTCCAAAAACCCATACACACTCCCTACAAGCAAAAATTAATCATTGTTTAAAAAGAGATTTTATCTCTAAGATTAATCAGTGTAGCTAACTCCTCCCGTCTCGCCCTGCTGTTTTACCCTCCTTTACGCTCTTTACGCTGGCGTACGTTGGCTGTTTATTTTAGAATACACTTAATTTAGACAATACTTAAATACATATGACTGAACTTGAACAACTCCAGGCCAGCGCTGAACAGGCTGCCGCCCTGCTAAAAGCGATGAGTAACCCGAAACGGTTGCTGATTTTGTGCATGCTCTGTGGTTCACCCGGTACCAGCGCGGGTGAGTTAGCCCGTGTTACCGGCCTTAGTCCTTCCGCCACATCCCAGCATCTGGCGCGTATGCGTGAAGAAGGTCTGATAGAAAGCCAGCGCGATGCCCAGCGCATCCTCTACTCCATTAAAAATACGGCCGTGAATTCGCTGATCGCCACATTAAAAACACTGTATTGCCCATAAGGAGCCATCATGACTATTGGGACGATTTCCCCACGCGAAGCGCAGACACTGGTCGCGCAGGGTGCAAAACTGATTGATATCCGCGATGCTGACGAGTATCTGCACGAGCATATTCCTGAGGCACATCTGGCGCCATTACCCGCGCTTGAGCAGGGATCGCTGCCAGCGAATTTACGCGCCGAGCAGGTGATTTTTCACTGCCAGTCAGGCAAACGTACACAAAATGCGGCAACAAAACTGAGCGCCATCGCCGCACCCGCGCAGGTCTGGTTGCTGGAAGGTGGAATTGACGGCTGGAAAGCCGCAGGGTTGCCGGTGGCGAAAGACAGTTCACAACCGTTACCGCTGATGCGTCAGGTGCAGATAGCCGCAGGCAGCCTTGCCCTACTCGGCGTTATTCTGGGCTATAGCGTTAGCAGCGCCTTCTTCCTGCTGAGCGGTTTTGTGGGCGCCGGGCTGATACTCGCTGGCGTAACCGGCTTTTGCGGTATGGCGCGATTACTGGACATCATGCCCTGGAACCGACGTACTCATTAAGCGGTAATCATTGAAACAGCGCTGTACCCGCCGGTTGACGTGATCTATGGTGAGTTCTGCGATAAATGATAAATAAAGGAGCGCAACAATATGTTTAAACCTGGCGATCTGGTTCAACCGCGTATGGGCGGTCCAAAACTGAAGGTTGTCGAAGTCAATGACGATCAAATTGTGGCGGTACAAGCCAGTAATGAAAGCGGTGATAAATTCACGCTGAAAGCAGCTGATGTCACGCGATATACCGAAGAGGGTGATTTCGGCGTTTGCTGAAAATAAGCGGTGAGGATCTCCTCACCGCCTTCGCAATTAGATCAAAAAGTCATCAAGAGATTTACCGGCAGCCAGCGCCTGGGCAATTGGCTTCGGTGTGCGACCTTGTCCGGTCCATGTTTTCGTTTCACCATTGAGATCGATAAAACGATATTTCGCCGGGCGCGGTTGGCGTTTTGTAACTGAACGTGCCGTCGCAGGTGTTATGCTCAGCAGCTCCTCCGGGCTGATCCCGTCTGCCTGCATCTGCGCCAGCAAGGCATTAATTTTTGCCTGCTGTTCTGCACGTTGGCGCTGTAGTTGTTCTTCTTCATCGCGCCGTTCTTTGGTCACTACCCTGAATTTTTCAAGCATATCTTCCAGTACATCAACGGAAAATTCACGCGCCATTGCACGCAGCGAGCGGATATTATTTAAGTTTTTTAACATTGAACTCATATTAACAAAACCTCTTTAACGTAAAACATAAAAACGGTATTACGCTAAATATTGTATGCAACCAATTATTACATTTCCAGTCTAATTTATTCGTTTATCATTAAACAAATAGCCAACTCTGATATTTATAGCATCCATTCTGCTATCGCCCAGACAATATATTCTATTACCCTGATTGCAGCTTTGAATATACCTGCAAGGTATCTCAGCGCATCACTTAAGAAACAAGCCACAGCATCTCGTGGAACCAACGAGTATACCTATTGCACATCAGTCAACATTCAGAAAAGGAGCGCAAAAAATTCAGAAAAACAAGCAACAATAACTCTTTGATCTAAAAAGACTTTAATTAACACAGCAACGAAAACACCAAAACGAACAAAAAACAAACCATTACAGAGCATTTTATCGACAAAAAGACAATAAATAAAAATTTTCAGCTAGTTGCTAGTTATTATCCAGGCAGATATCCTATTAAAAAGCGAAAGCAGCAAGACAAATCACTAGCAGTTAAGGTATTCAAAACCTTTTTTCCCCTTTTTACAAGGAGCATTAACATGTTCTCTCCGCAGTCACGCTTGCGTCATGCAGTAGCAGACACGTTCGCGATGGTTGTTTATTGTTCTGTCGTGAACATGTTGATCGAAATATTCCTTTCTGGAATGAGCTTCGAACAGTCGCTGTATTCCAGATTAGTCGCTATCCCTGTCAACATACTGATCGCGTGGCCATACGGCATGTATCGTGATTTGTTCATGCGCGCGGCCCGTAAAGCCACGCAGGCAGGATGGGCAAAAAATCTGGCGGATGTGCTGGCTTATGTCACCTTCCAGTCGCCGGTGTATGTGATTATTCTGCTGACGGTTGGCGCAGACTGGCATCAGATTACGGCTGCAGTAAGTTCGAACATCGTGGTGTCAATGCTGATGGGCGCTGTCTATGGCTACTTTCTTGATTATTGCCGCCGCTTGTTTAAGGTCAGCAGCTATCATCAGGCTAAAGCCTGACACGCTTCTTCGCGACTGGCACTGCCAGTCGCGTTATTAGTTAGAATTAACGTCGCCAAACAGCCCGCTCAGATAACGTTCAAGCGCAATACGCGAGCTAAAGCCGTGCGGAATACCATAATGCTCATGAGTCTCTCCGGCTAAATACAGCGGGAATTGCTGGTAATGATCGCAAGTTTTAATATCCGTTGCCGGTTCCGCCAGCGAAGAGCTACGCTCTTTCAACGTGGGATGGATAATTAATGCGGTACGTCCCATGCGAGCTTCACGATTAACATACACATAATTTTCGCCACGCCGATAGCCGTACGTTTTCTGCGTCACTACATCAACGGTAAAGCCCACTTTTTCAAGTACGCGCGCCACCTCATCAGGTCGTAAATACATATTATTTTCCTCGTTATCTTTTACTGCGGGCTTACCTTACCTGATTCAGCATTAGCAACGCTTTCAGAAAAGTCCATAAACGAGTGAACACGATGAGACGAATATCTTAAGAACCGTACAGATTTATGTCAGCGCCAACCGCAGTTGGTAGGCCGCCTGTTGCGCCATTTCCGCCGAACTGATATTGGTAAATGACAGCAATATTCCCCCCTTTCCTTCTGACGTTATTCGCCAGCGGCTTAGCGCCTGAACCGCTAACCCGGCCTGATTCGCTTTGCGCACCAGCGCAATATCATCTCCGTCTACACTCACCACCAGTTGAATCCCACCTTCCTGAGGAATGATGCTAAACCCTTGTTCGGTCAGGGCATTTTCCATCCATTGTCGTCGTTCGGCATAATGCTGTCGCATACGTTTTAAGTGTCGCCAGAAGTGGCCGTCTCGCATAAAATCCGCCAGCGTTTGCTGCCATAGAACCGGGACGCTACAGGCCGTTAGCGCCGCTTGCTGGCGAAAGCGTTCAACCTGGGTCAGAGGCACCACCAGCCATGCCGTACGCAAAGCCGGAAACATCGATTTGCTGAACGTTCCGGCATAAATCACCCGCTGAGGCGCATCCAGACTTTTTAGCGGCGGCAACGGCTTACCGTGGTAACGAAATTCACTGTCATAATCATCTTCGATTACCCACGCCTGCGCGCGAGTCGCCCACTCCAGCAACTGGTGGCGACGGTCCAAAGACAGTGCTACCCCCAGAGGGCTTTGATGTGCAGGAGTGAGCAGTACAAAACGCGCCTGCGGGTAGTCGCGGATCCCGGCGCTGACATCCAGACCATCGGCATCCACCACTACCGGCATCAACTCAATGCGTTCCTGAGCCACCACGGGCCGGATCAGCGGAAAACCGGGATCTTCGACCCACATTCCCTCACCGGGATGCGCCAGAGCGCGCAGGATTAACGTCATTGATGCCGCATAGCCTGAAGTGATAAAAATCTGCTCTGGCTGGCATTCAATGCTGCGTGAAACGCGCAGATAATCAACAATTGCCTGGCGTAACACCCGTTCGCCACATACATCGCCCACCGCCAGATCAAAACGCGTTTGGGTGCGTAAACACCGTCCCATCACCCGTGCCCAGACTTCACGCGGAAAAAGATCGAGTGCGGGTAATCCCATCTGAAATAGTTGCGGTCTGGGATTTTCTCCGGCGAAGATGGCAGGCGATGCAGGCGCCCTTTCTGGTCGCAGTTGCTCACTGACAAACGTTCCTGCCTGTCCACGCCGCGCGAGCCAGCCCTGCGCCACCAGCTCTGCATAGGCATTTTCCACCGTCGAGCGTGATACTCCCAGCTCCTGGGCCCAGGTCCGGCTGGAGGGCAATCTGGTACCGGGCTTGAGTTCGCCTTTCTCAATTGCGTTTTTTAACTGGCGGGCGATTTGCTGATAACGTGGCATTTATGGTCTGCTTTTTTGGTAACAATATGGCTCTCTGTTGCAGTCCATTATAGTGCTACATTGCGGGTCATCCAAACGAGGAGAAATACCATGACAATGTTACGCCAGCCCTATTACGAACTCAGTCCCGAAATCTATAACGCTCTGGTTCAGGCAAGCCAAGCGCTGGAAAACTGCGCGCTGGAACCTACGTTGACGGAGCTGATTTACCTGCGGGTCTCGCAAATCAACGGCTGCGCCTTTTGTCTGGAAATGCACAGTAAAGCACTGCGCAAATCCGGTGTTGCGCAGGCCAAACTGGACGCACTGGCAGGCTGGCGGGTGAGTCACCACTTCAGCGAGCAGGAACGTGCGGCGCTGGCGTGGGCCGAATCGGTCACCCAGATTGCCACTACTCACGCCGAAGATGACGTTTATCTGCCGCTGCTCGACCATTTCAGCGCGAAAGAAATTAGCGACCTGACATTTGCCATTAGTCTGATGAACTGCTTTAACCGTCTGGCGGTGGGGATGCGTATGTGATTCTGCGCTGCCGGATGGCGGCATAAATGCCTTATCCGGCCTACGTTGTGCTCTCCTGTTGCCCGTAGGCCCGATAAGCTTAGCGCCATCGGGCAATTTATAACCACCCGTTAGCCTTCCCCCGCCACGCTCATCACCCAGCTCATTATCAATCTAAAATTCCCATATCTTGTATGGTTGAATCTTTTTAAAACTACATCTAGTATCTCTCCTATCAGGACACACACAACCCGACGCCCTTCATCGCGCCGATCCTTTATTTTTAAATGGAAATACGAATCATGCGTATTATTATTTACACTCGCAATAACTGTGTTCAGTGCCACGCCACCAAACGGGCAATGGAAAGCCGTGGTTTTGACTTTGAGATGGTAAACGTCGATTTACAACCCGATTTGGCTGATAGCCTGCGCGATCAAGGGTTTCGCCAGCTACCGGTCGTGGTCGCGGGTGAAACCAGTTGGTCAGGGTTTCGCCCGGACATGATCAACCGTCTGCATCCGGAACACCGTGTGGCCAGCGCATGAGTCAGCTCGTCTACTTCTCCAGCAGCTCCGAAAATACGCACCGCTTTATGCAGCGTCTGGGGCTGCCAGCCATCCGCATTCCGCTTAACGAACGCGAGCGGATCCGGGTAGACGAACCTTACATATTAATCGTGCCGTCCTACGGCGGCGGCGGCACTGCTGGCGCGGTCCCAAGGCAGGTGATCCGCTTTTTAAACGATACGCACAACCGGGCGTTAATCCGTGGAGTGATCGCCTCCGGCAATCGTAATTTCGGTGACGCCTACGGTCGCGCGGGTGATGTCATCTCACAAAAATGCGGCGTGCCGTGGCTCTATCGCTTTGAGCTGATGGGCACCCAAAGCGATATCGACAACGTTCGAAAAGGAGTGAGCGAATTTTGGCAACGACAACCGCAGAACGTGTAATGCAGCCAACGCTGGATTATCACGCCCTGAACGCCATGCTGAATCTGTACGATAAAGCCGGGCGCATTCAGTTCGACAAAGACCATCAGGCCGTGGAGGCCTTCTTTGCCGCCCACGTCCGCCCAAACTCGGTGGCGTTTGCCAGCCAGCAGGAGCGCCTGGAAACGTTGGTGGATGAAGGCTATTACGATGCCAGCGTGTTAGCCCGCTACGATCGCGCGTTCGTGCTGAAGCTATTCGATCACGCCCACGCCAGCGGATTCCGTTTCCAGACGTTCCTCGGCGCATGGAAGTTCTACACCAGCTATACGCTGAAAACGTTCGACGGTAAGCGCTATCTCGAAGACTTTGAGGATCGGGTCACGATGGTGGCGCTCACGCTGGCGCAGGGCGATGAAACGCTCGCGATGCAGCTGACCGATGAAATGCTCTCCGGGCGCTTTCAGCCCGCCACACCAACCTTTTTAAACTGCGGCAAACAGCAACGCGGTGAGCTGGTCTCCTGCTTCCTGTTGCGTATTGAAGACAACATGGAGTCTATTGGTCGGGCGGTCAACTCCGCACTTCAGCTCTCCAAACGCGGCGGCGGCGTGGCATTTTTGCTCTCCAACCTGCGCGAGGCAGGTGCGCCCATTAAGCGTATTGAGAACCAGTCATCTGGGGTGATACCGGTAATGAAAATGCTGGAAGATGCGTTTTCTTATGCGAATCAACTCGGGGCACGTCAGGGTGCGGGGGCGGTGTATCTGCACGCACACCATCCGGATATTTTACGTTTTCTCGATACCAAGCGCGAAAACGCCGACGAGAAAATCCGCATCAAAACGCTCTCGCTTGGCGTGGTGATCCCGGATGTTACCTTTCAACTGGCGAAAGAAAATGCCCGAATGGCGCTGTTCTCACCGTATGACGTGGAACGGATTTACGGCAAACCTTTCGGTGATATCGACGTGAGTGAGCGGTATGACGAACTGGTTGCCGACGAACGTGTGCGCAAAAAATTCATTAACGCCCGCGATTTCTTCCAGCGGCTGGCCGAGATCCAGTTTGAGTCTGGCTATCCTTACATCATGTTTGAAGATACGGTGAATCGCGCCAATCCGATTGCAGGTCGGATCAATATGAGCAACCTGTGCTCGGAGATTTTGCAGGTTAACAGTGCCTCCACCTACGATGAAAATCTCAATTACGCGCAGACCGGGCACGATATTTCCTGCAATCTCGGCTCGTTAAACATTGCCCATACCATGGATTCACCCGACTTTGGTCGTACCGTGGAAACGGCGATTCGTGGCTTAACCGCCGTTTCGGACATGAGCCATATCCGCAGCGTGCCCTCGATTGAGGCCGGAAACAGCGCGTCGCACGCGATTGGTCTTGGGCAGATGAATCTGCACGGGTATCTGGCGCGGGAAGGGATCGCCTACGGTTCGCCGGAAGGGCTGGATTTCACCAATCTCTATTTCTATACCATCACCTGGCATGCGCTGAATACGTCAATGAAGATCGCCCGCGAGCGCGGTCAAACCTTTGTCGGATTCAAACAATCGCGCTACGCCAGCGGCGAGTATTTTAACCAGTATCTGCAGGGCGACTGGCAACCAAAAACCGCCAAGGTTCGCACGCTGTTTGCCGCCAGCGGCATTACGCTGCCGACGCGCGAGATGTGGTCACAGCTGCGTGCAGATGTGATGCGCTACGGCATTTATAACCAGAATTTACAGGCGGTTCCACCCACCGGTTCTATCTCTTACATCAATCATGCCACGTCAAGCATTCACCCGATCGTGTCGAAAGTGGAGATTCGCAAAGAGGGCAAAACCGGGCGCGTTTACTACCCTGCCCCGTTTATGACCAATGAGAATTTGGCCTTGTATCAGGATGCCTATGAGATCGGCCCACAAAAAATCATTGATACCTATGCTGAAGCAACGCGCCATGTCGATCAGGGGCTTTCACTGACGCTCTTTTTCCCCGATACCGCCACCACGCGCGATATCAATAAAGCGCAGATTTACGCCTGGCGTAAGGGCATCAAATCCCTGTACTACATCCGACTACGCCAGCTGGCGCTGGAAGGCACCGAAATCGAAGGCTGCGTGTCATGCGCGCTGTAAGGAGGAGAAAATGACATTATCCCGCGTGAGCGCCATCAACTGGAACAAGATTGAGGATGATAAAGATCTTGAGGTATGGAACCGTCTGACCAGTAACTTCTGGCTCCCGGAAAAGGTCCCGCTCTCCAATGACATTCCGGCCTGGCAAACGTTGAACGCCGCCGAACAGCAGCTAACAATCCGCGTTTTTACCGGGCTGACGCTGCTCGACACCATTCAGAATGTTGCCGGAGCACCAGCGTTAATGGCTGATTCGTTAACGCCGCATGAAGAGGCGGTGCTGTCGAATATCAGCTTTATGGAGGCGGTGCACGCCCGTTCATACAGCTCTATATTCTCTACCCTTTGCCAGACCAAAGACGTGGATGCTGCCTACGCCTGGAGTGAGGAAAATACCCCACTTCAGCGCAAAGCGCAGATCGTTTTGACACATTACGCCAGCGACGAACCGTTGAAGAAAAAAATAGCCAGCGTGTTTCTGGAATCCTTCCTGTTCTATTCTGGCTTCTGGTTGCCAATGTATTTTTCCAGCCGCGGCAAATTGACCAATACCGCCGATCTCATTCGTCTGATCATTCGTGATGAAGCGGTTCATGGGTATTACATTGGTTATAAATATCAAAAAGGTCTGGAGCATATTTCCGAATCCGCACGCGAGGAGTTAAAGAATTTTGCCTTTGACCTGCTGATGGAATTGTATGATAACGAAGCGCGTTATACGGAAGAGTTGTATGCAGAAACCGGCTGGGTGGATGACGTCAAAGCCTTCCTTTGTTACAACGCCAATAAGGCATTAATGAATTTGGGATATGAGGCGCTATTCCCGCCTGAAATGGCGGAGGTTAACCCGGCAATCCTTGCCGCACTGTCGCCCAACGCTGACGAAAACCACGATTTCTTCTCGGGTTCCGGCTCATCTTATGTGATGGGAAAAGCGGTCGAAACCGAAGATGACGACTGGAATTTCTAAATAGCTGCGCGGAATAGTAGATCACTGAAAGGGAACTCAGCCCGGATTGTGCGATCTGATCAATCGCCAAACCAACCAAAATCACCAACCGGACTGAGCGATGCCGATCATAGTACCAATACCCCGTGGCGAACGACGCCTGATGCAGAAAGCTATTCATAAAACGCGTGATAAAAATCATGCCCGCAGACTCACGGCCATGCTGATGCTTCATCGGGGTGAACGGGTCAGCGATGTTGCCAGAACTCTCTGTTGTGCCCGTTCATCCGTTGGTCGCTGGATTAACTGGTTTACGCACTCAGGTATTGAAGGCCTGAAATCCTTACCCGCAGGGCGCTCCCGACGCTGGCCTTTTGAACATATCTGCACCCTGTTACGTGAGCTGATAAAGCATTCTCCCGGCGATTTTGGTTATCAACGTTCACGCTGGAGCACCGAATTACTGGCAATAAAAATCAATGAGATAACCGGTTGCCAGTTACATGCAGGAACCGTTCGCCGCTGGTTGCCATCTGCGGGGCTTGTATGGCGCAGGGCCGCGCCAACTCTGCGTATCCGTGACCCACATAAAGATGAAAAGATGGCGGTAATCCACAAAGCGCTGGATGAATGCAGCGCAGAGCATCCGGTATTTTATGAAGATGAAGTGGATATCCACCTTAATCCTAAAATCGGTGCGGACTGGCAGTTGCGCGGACAGCAGAAACGGGTAGTGACGCCGGGGCAGAACGAAAAATACTATCTGGCCGGCGCACTGCACAGTGGCACGGGTAAAGTCAGCTACGTGGGCGGCAACAGCAAAAGTTCAGCGCTGTTTATCGCTCTGCTGAAGCACCTGAAAGCCACTTACCGGCGGGCGAAAACAATCACGCTGATCGTTGATAACTACATTATCCATAAAAGCCGCGAAACACAGCGCTGGTTGAAAGCAAATCCCAAGTTCAGGGTAATTTACCAGCCGGTTTACTCGCCGTGGGTGAATCATGTGGAACGGCTATGGCAGGCACTTCATGACACGATAACCCGTAATCATCAGTGCCGCTCAATGTGGCAGTTACTGAAAAAGGTCCGCCATTTTATGGAAACCGCCAGCCCATTCCCCGGAGGAAAACATGGTCAGGCAAAAGTGTAGCGGTATTAGGCGCAGCTATTTAGCACTCATTTTCACGGAAAATACCGTACATTTTTCGCGGAAATATTTTAACAGGATCACACTTTTGTCGTGCAAATATAATTGTGTGATCTACACTCAATATCAGCCGCATTATTCGCCTGCATTCCAGCAATTCAGGCGATTTTTCATTGCCATTTACAAAAAATATTAACCCGTTCACATTCGCGCTCAGCCCTTATATCACGGGAAGTCCCGCCATCTGGCCTTTGGCAATATTCATGCCACAACCAAATTCAGGGTTGTCTCAGATTCTCAGTATGTTAGGGTAGAAAAAGGTCACTATTTCCATCAGGTAATATATCGATATAAACAAATAACAGGAATCATTCTATTGCATGGCAATTAAATTAGAAGTTAAAAATCTCTATAAGATATTTGGAGAGCATCCCCAGAGAGCCTTCAAATATATTGAAAAAGGACTTTCAAAAGAGCAGATTCTGGATAAAACGGGGCTATCGCTTGGCGTTAAGAACGCCAGTCTGGCCATTGAAGAAGGCGAGATATTTGTCATCATGGGATTATCCGGTTCGGGTAAATCCACAATGGTACGCCTTCTCAATCGCCTGATTGAACCCACCCGCGGACAGGTATTGATTGACGGCGTAGACATCGCCCGGATATCCGATGCTGAGCTTCGCGAGGTGCGCAGAAAAAAGATTGCGATGGTGTTCCAGTCCTTTGCCCTGATGCCGCACATGACGGTTCTCGACAATACGGCATTCGGCATGGAATTAGCCGGTGTTGGTGCGGATGAACGTCGTGAAAAAGCGTTAGATGCGCTGCGCCAGGTTGGTCTGGAGAATTATGCTCACGGCTACCCGGATGAACTTTCCGGGGGGATGCGCCAGCGTGTAGGCCTCGCCCGCGCATTAGCCATTAACCCTGACATCTTATTAATGGATGAGGCCTTCTCAGCCCTCGATCCATTAATTCGTACTGAGATGCAGGATGAACTGGTAAAACTACAGGCGAAGCATCAACGTACCGTGGTCTTTATATCGCATGACCTCGACGAAGCCATGCGCATTGGCGACAGAATTGCCATTATGCAAAACGGTGAAGTGGTCCAGGTCGGCACGCCAGATGAAATCCTGAATAATCCGGCCAATGATTATGTGCGCACCTTCTTCCGTGGCGTCGATATTAGCCAGGTCTTTAGCGCGAAAGATATTTCACGCCGTAGTCCCGAAGGTTTGATTCGTAAAAACCCCGGGGTGGGTCCACGTTCTGCGCTGCAATTATTGCAGGACAAAGATCGCGAATATGGTTACGTGATCGAACGCGGCAATAAATTCGTTGGCGTTGTCTCTATCGACTCATTAAAAACAGCGTTAAGTCAGGCGCAAGGTATTGAAGCGGCATTGATCGATGAGCCGTTAGCCGTAGATGCACAAACCCCTCTCAGCGAGTTGCTTTCTCATGTCGGTCAGGCCCCGTGCGCGGTGCCGGTTGTAGATGAGGAACAGCAGTATGTGGGCGTCATTTCAAAACGCATGCTGTTACAGGCTTTAGATCGTGAGGGGGTAAACAATGGCTGATCAAACTAATCCGTGGGACACCACACCAGCGGCCGACAGTGCCGCACAAAATGCTGATGCCTGGAGTACGCCATCAGGCGCACCCACTGACGGTGGTGGTGCGGACTGGCTGACCAGCGCACCCGCGCCGGCACCAGAGCATTTCAATATTATGGATCCGTTCCATAAAACGCTGATCCCGCTTGACAGTTGGGTCACAGAGGGGATCGACTGGGTCGTTACCCATTTCCGTCCGGTCTTCCAGGGCATTCGTGTCCCGGTGGATTACATTCTCAACGGCTTTCAACAGCTGCTGTTAGGTATGCCAGCCCCGGTAGCGATTATCCTGTTCGCGCTGATTGCCTGGCAGATTTCCGGCGTGGGGATGGGCGTTGCTACGCTGATTTCCTTAATTGCCATCGGTGCCATCGGCGCGTGGTCGCAGGCCATGATAACCCTGGCGCTGGTGTTGACCGCGCTGCTGTTCTGCGTGGTGATCGGTCTGCCGATGGGGATCTGGTTGGCGCGCAGTCCACGGGCAGCAAAAATTGTTCGCCCGCTGCTGGACGCCATGCAAACCACACCCGCGTTTGTCTATCTGGTGCCGATTGTCATGCTGTTCGGTATTGGTAACGTCCCGGGCGTAGTGGTGACGATTATCTTCGCCCTGCCTCCAATCGTGCGTCTGACTATTCTGGGGATTAACCAGGTGCCAGCCGATCTGATTGAAGCCTCGCGCTCGTTTGGCGCCAGCCCGCGTCAGATGCTGTTTAAAGTGCAGCTCCCGCTGGCAATGCCCACCATTATGGCTGGGGTTAACCAGACGCTGATGCTGGCACTCTCAATGGTCGTCATCGCGTCGATGATTGCCGTCGGCGGACTGGGCCAGATGGTTCTGCGCGGAATCGGTCGTCTGGATATGGGGCTTGCCACCGTCGGCGGGGTTGGGATTGTGATCCTCGCTATCATTCTCGACCGCCTGACGCAGGCCGTCGGTCGCGACTCGCGTAGTCGTGGCAACCGTCGCTGGTACACCACCGGTCCCGTTGGGCTTATCACTCGCCCTTTCACGAAGTAATACACCCGTTGCCCGGTGGCGCATTGCTTACCGGGCCTACAATTCATTAACTTGCACAAAATCATTCAAGTTGCATCGCGGCGGCAAACGAATGTATCCCCAGGAGCGTACAAGTAGTACGTGACTGGGGTGCATGAGTGCAGCCAACAAAGAGGCAGCTTGAAGGATGAAGTGTAATAAGGAACAACGATGCGACAGAAAGTAATTATTGCCACAGCGTTTGCCACCCTTGTCTCCACCAGCACTTTCGCTGCCGACCTGCCGGGCAAAGGCATCACCGTACAGCCAATCCAGAGCACTATCTCTGAAGAATCCTTCCAGACGCAGTTAGTCGCCCGTGCGCTGGAGAAACTGGGTTACACCGTTAACAAAACCAGCGAAGTTGACTACAACGTCGGCTATACCTCCATTGCCTCTGGCGATGCAACTTTTACCGCCGTGAACTGGCAGCCGCTGCATGATGATATGTACGCCGCTGCGGGCGGAGACAAAAAGTTTTATCGCGAGGGGGTATTCGTTACGGGTGCCGCACAGGGTTATCTGATCGACAAGAAAACCGCTGAGCAGTATAAAATCACCAATATCGCCCAGTTAAAAGATCCGAAGATCGCCAAAATCTTTGACACCAACGGTGACGGAAAAGCCGATATGATGGGCTGTTCACCGGGCTGGGGCTGTGAAGCAGTAATCAACCACCAGAACAAAGCTTTCGATCTGGAAAAAACCGTCGAGGTCAGCCACGGTAACTATGCGGCGATGATGGCCGACACCATTACCCGCTTCAAAGAAGGTAAACCCATTCTTTACTACACCTGGACACCGTACTGGGTGAGCGACGTAATGAAACCTGGTAAAGATGTGGTCTGGCTGCAGGTGCCGTTCTCTTCCCTGCCAGGCGAGCAGAAAGATATCGATACCAAACTGCCAAACGGCGCCAACTACGGCTTCCCGGTGAACACTATGCATATTGTCGCCAATAAAGCCTGGGCGGAGAAAAACCCGGCTGCGGCGAAACTGTTTGCCATCATGAAGCTGCCGCTGGCGGATATCAACGCGCAGAACGCAATGATGCACGACGGGAAAGCGTCTGAAGCCGACGTACAGGGTCACGTTGACGGCTGGATCAAAGCCCACCAGCAGCAGTTTGACGGCTGGGTGAACGAAGCGCTGGCCGCGCAGAAATAACCCACTCGCAGGCCTGATGAGTGTAGCGCCATCAGGCCAGTAACCGCATAAATGCCGGATGTTGGTGCGATGCGCCTAATCCGGCCTATCCTCCTTCCCCCAAACGCACAATCCATCACTCAACAAATCAGCAACATTTAATCACTTCCGTTATGATTGTTTTCTGCAACCCATTACTCAGTTGAAAACAATGACGAAAACTACTCAGGGACTTAGCCCTTCGCTGATCCTGTTAATGTCTATTGCCACCGGCCTCGCCGTCGCCAGTAACTATTATGCGCAGCCGCTGCTCGACACCATCGCGCGCAACTTTTCGCTATCTGCCAGTACCGCAGGGTTTATCGTCACCGCGGCCCAACTCGGCTATGCCGCCGGCCTGCTGTTCTTAGTGCCGCTCGGCGATATGTTTGAACGTCGGATGCTGATTGTCTCCATGACGTTGCTCGCGGCTGGCGGCATGCTGATCACCGCCAGCAGCCAGTCGCTGGGTATGCTGATTCTCGGTACCGCTCTGACCGGACTGTTCTCGGTAGTGGCACAGATTTTGGTTCCGCTGGCGGCAACGCTTGCCACACCGGACAAGCGCGGGAAGGTTGTCGGCACGATTATGAGCGGCCTGCTGCTGGGTATTCTGCTGGCGCGCACCGTGGCGGGATTACTGGCGAATCTTGGCGGCTGGCGCACCGTATTTTGGGTCGCATCAGTATTAATGGCGCTGATGTCGGTTGCGCTGTGGCGCGGCCTGCCGAAGATGAAATCCGATACTCATCTTAACTATCCTCAGCTGTTAGGCTCGGTATTCAGCCTGTTTATTCACGATAAATTGCTGCGTACCCGCGCGATGCTGGGCTGCCTGACTTTTGCCAATTTCAGTATTCTGTGGACCTCAATGGCGTTTTTGCTCGCCGCGCCGCCGTTTAACTATTCGGAAGGAATGATTGGTCTGTTCGGTCTGGCGGGTACCGCAGGGGCGTTAGGCGCACGTCCGGCGGGCGGTTTTGCCGATAAAGGTAAATCCCACCTGACCACAACCATGGGGCTGCTATTACTGCTGCTCTCCTGGCTTGCTATTTGGTTTGGGCACGCTTCAGTCCCCATGCTGATTATCGGTATTCTGGTGTTGGACCTTACCGTTCAGGGAGTACACATCACCAACCAGACGGTTATCTATCGCATTCATCCGGATGCGCGTAATCGCCTGACCGCCGGATACATGACCAGCTATTTTATTGGCGGAGCGGCAGGTTCGCTAATTTCAGCCTCCGCCTGGCAGCATGCTGGTTGGGCTGGCGTTTGTCTGGCGGGTACGACCGTTGCCGTACTCAACCTGGTGGTCTGGTGGCGAGGTTTTCACCGTCAGGAAGCCGTAAATTAAGCGTATAGTGCATGTTTACCGCTGATTGGGCTCCACAGGGTGTTAAGGAGCCCATCAGTCTGCTAAGGTTATAACTCATTGAGCCAAGTTATATTAATTTCGGTAATGAAACCTATAACCCTATGGAAAGCCCTGTACCCCAGTCTGAATCCTGTTCGGCAACGTTAACGGAAGGATTCAAAGACAGCCTGCCAATAGTCATCAGCTATATTCCGGTCGCTTTTGCATTTGGTCTCAATGCCACTCGCCTTGGCTTTACGCCGATTGAAAGCGTCTTTTTCTCCTGCATTATCTATGCGGGAGCCAGCCAGTTTGTCATTACCACCATGCTCGCTGCGGGCAGTTCGCTGTGGGTCGCCGCCCTTACCGTCATGGCCATGGATGTCCGCCATGTTTTGTACGGCCCTTCCCTGCGAAGCCGAATAGCCCAGCGACTGAGTAAACCCAAAAGTGCACTGTGGGCTTTTGGCCTTACCGATGAAGTCTTTGCCGCCGCAACGGCAAAACTGGTCCGGGATAATCGGCGCTGGAGTGAAAACTGGATGATCGGCATCGCACTGTGCTCCTGGGCCTCCTGGGTGTTTGGTACGGTGATCGGCGCGTTTTCCGGCAGTGGTTTACTCAAGGATTACCCGGCGGTTGAAGCGGCACTGGGATTCATGCTCCCGGCGCTGTTTATGAGCTTCCTGCTCGCGTCATTCCAACGTAAACAAGCGCTCTGCGTGACTGCCTCCCTGGCCGGGGCGCTGGCTGGCGTCATGCTGTTTTCCATACCTGCCGCTATCCTTGCAGGTATTGTCTGCGGATGCCTGACGGCGCTCATCCAGTCATTTTGGCAGGGAGGTCCTGATGAGCTATGAGGTTCTGCTACTTGGCCTGTTGGTCGGCTGCGTTAATTACTGTTTTCGCTATTTGCCACTCCGTCTTGGGGTAGGCAATGTTCGCCCGACGAAGCGCGGCGCGACGGGCATACTACTCGACACTATTGGCATTGCATCTATTTGCGCCCTGCTGGTGGTGTCTACCGCACCAGAAGTTATGCACGACGCTCGTCGGTTCGTGCCTACGCTGGTGGGGTTTGTCATACTGGGCGCAAGCTTCTATAAGACCCGCAGCATCATCATTCCAACGTTACTGAGTGCTCTGGGCTATGGATTAGCCTGGAAAATGCTTGTTGGCTTATAGATAAAAACAATCATTTTAAAGAAATAATACATTTACTTTATTTGTCACTGTCGTTACTATATCGGCTGAAATTAATGAGGTTATACCCAAATGGATAGTTCGTTTACGCCCATTGAACAAATGCTAAAATTTCGCGCCAGCCGCTACGAAGAGTTCCCTTATCAGGAAGTGCTTCTGACTCGCCTCTGTATGCACATGCAGGGTAAGTTGCTGGAAAACCGCAATAAGATGCTGAAAGCTCAAGGGATTAACGAGACATTGTTTATGGCGTTGATTACGCTGGAGTCTCAGGAAAACCACAGTATTCAGCCTTCTGAACTGAGTTGCGCGCTTGGCTCGTCACGCACTAACGCTACCCGCATTGCGGATGAGTTAGAAAAACGTGGCTGGATCGAACGTCGTGAAAGCGATAACGATCGCCGCTGTCTGCATCTGCAATTGACCGAGAAAGGCCATGCATTTTTGCAAGAGGTGTTACCGCCTCAGCATAACTGCCTGCATCAGCTCTGGTCGTCTCTTAGCACCACCGAAAAAGATCAGCTTGAGCAAATTACCCGTAAACTTCTGACCCGTCTTGATCAGATGGAGCAGGATGGCGCGGTGTTAGAAGCGCTGCGCTAACGCGCCGACTCGCTCAGAAATCCAGATTTATAAATGAAAAAACCGACAGGCCAGCACGCATACTGCTGGCCTGTCTGATAAACAGGTCGGCTCAGCCGATGTGAAAAAAATAAGATCGTGGAGAACAACATGAGCGCAAATGCGGAGACTCAAACCCCGCAGCAACCGGTCAAGAAGAATGGCAAACGTAAAAGTATGCTGCTCCTTCTGACCTTGCTCTTTATTATCATTGCCGTGGCATATGGGATTTATTGGTTTTTAGTACTTCGTCATGTCGAAGAGACAGACGATGCGTACGTGGCAGGGAACCAGGTTCAAATCATGGCTCAGGTATCAGGCAGCGTGACGAAAGTCTGGGCTGATAACACTGACTTTGTAAAACAAGGCGATGTGCTGGTCACCCTCGACCAGACAGACGCAAAGCAGGCATTTGAAAAAGCCAAAACTGCGCTGGCTTCCAGCGTGCGTCAGACGCACCAGTTGATGATCAACAGCAAGCAGTTACAGGCAAGTATTGAAGTGCAGAAAACCGCACTGGCGCAGGCACAAAGCGACTTTAATCGCCGAGTTCCGCTGGGTAATGCCAACCTGATTGGCCGCGAAGAGCTGCAACACGCTCGTGATGCCGTCGCCAGCGCTCAGGCCCAGCTTGATGTCGCGATCCAACAATATAATGCTAACCAGGCGATGATTCTGGGTAGCAAGCTGGAAGATCAGCCCGCTGTGCAACAGGCTGCCACCGAAGTGCGCAATGCCTGGCTGGCGCTGGAACGTACCAGAATTGTCAGCCCAATGACCGGTTATGTATCCCGTCGCGCCGTACAGCCTGGTGCACAAATTAGCCCAACCACGCCGCTGATGGCGGTTGTTCCGGCCACTAACCTGTGGGTAGATGCCAACTTCAAAGAAACACAGCTCGCACACATGCGTATCGGCCAACCGGCGACCGTTATCAGCGATATTTACGGCGATGACGTAAAATATACTGGTAAAGTTGTCGGTCTCGATATGGGTACGGGCAGCGCCTTCTCCCTGCTGCCGGCGCAAAACGCAACCGGCAACTGGATCAAAGTCGTCCAGCGTCTGCCGGTACGTATCGAACTGGATGCGCAGCAACTGGCACAGCATCCATTACGTATTGGTTTGTCTACGCTGGTTACGGTAGATACCTCAAATCGTGACGGACAAATTCTGGCAAGCCAGGTTCGTACCACGCCGGTATCAGAAAGTAATGCACGTGAAATCAACCTTGCTCCGGTCAATAAGATGATCGAAGAGATCGTGCGGGCCAACGCGGGCTAATTCAAAGGTGCGTGTGATGCAACAGCAAAAACCGCTGGAAGGCGCGCAGCTCGTCATTATGACGATCGCGCTGTCCCTGGCGACATTCATGCAGGTGCTGGACTCCACCATTGCTAACGTGGCGATCCCCACTATCGCCGGGAACCTCGGCTCTTCACTGAGCCAGGGAACCTGGGTGATCACCTCATTCGGGGTGGCGAACGCTATCTCTATTCCGATCACCGGCTGGCTGGCAAAACGCTTTGGCGAAGTAAGACTCTTTATGTGGTCAACTATCGCCTTCGTCATTGCGTCATGGGCATGCGGGATGTCCACCAGCCTGAACATGCTGATTTTCTTCCGCGTAATCCAGGGTATTGTCGCCGGTCCATTAATTCCGCTGTCACAGAGCCTGTTGCTGAATAACTATCCACCCGCCAAGCGTTCCATCGCCCTCGCGCTATGGTCGATGACGGTGATTGTTGCCCCGATATGTGGTCCTATTCTTGGGGGCTATATCAGCGACAACTATCACTGGGGCTGGATATTTTTTATCAACGTGCCTATCGGGGCTGTGGTGGTATTGATGACACTGCAAACCCTGCGCGGTCGGGAAACCAAAACCGAGCAGCGGCGCATTGACGCCATTGGTCTGGCACTGCTGGTCATCGGTATCGGCAGTTTGCAGATTATGCTCGACCGCGGCAAAGAGCTGGACTGGTTCGCCTCGCAGGAGATTATCATCCTGACTGTGGTCGCCGTGGTTGCTATCAGCTTCCTGATCGTCTGGGAGCTTACCGACGAGCACCCCATTGTCGATCTCTCGCTGTTTAAGTCGCGCAACTTTACCATCGGCTGTCTGTGTATCAGTCTGGCCTATATGCTCTACTTCGGCGCAATCGTACTGCTGCCGCAGCTGTTGCAGGAGGTATACGGCTATACGGCAACCTGGGCTGGTCTGGCGTCAGCGCCGGTTGGGGTGATTCCGGTGATCCTGTCTCCGATTATCGGCCGCTTCGCGCACAAGCTGGATATGCGTCGGCTGGTAACGTTCAGTTTTATTATGTACGCCGTCTGTTTCTACTGGCGTGCGTGGACGTTCGAGCCGGGTATGGACTTTGGCGCATCGGCCTGGCCGCAGTTTATTCAGGGGTTCGCGGTAGCCTGCTTCTTTATGCCGCTAACCACCATTACGTTGTCCGGCTTACCGCCAGAGCGTCTGGCGGCGGCATCCAGCTTGTCGAACTTTACGCGAACGCTGGCAGGTTCCATTGGCACATCGATTACGACGACAATGTGGACAAACCGCGAGTCGCTGCATCATGCGCAGCTAACGGAATCTGTTAACCCCTACAACCCAAATGCACAGGCTATGTACGATAAGCTGCAGGATTTAGGGATGACGCACCAGCAGGCTTCAGGTTGGATAGCTCAGCAGATCACCAATCAGGGGCTGATTATTTCCGCTAACGAAATCTTCTGGATGTCGGCGGGGATCTTCCTGGTCCTGCTTGGCCTGGTGTGGTTCGCCAAACCGCCCTTCGGTGCGGGCGGCGGCGGCGGTGGCGCACACTAGCTATCTGATAAAAGGGATCTGCGGATCCCTTTTTTATTAGACCTACAATCAGAAGTAATATTTGAATCTCAGACGCCCGCCGTAACGCGCATCTTCGCTGTTATCACCATTATTCGGATTGGCCTCTACCCATGAAGCATAGGCACCGAGGTAGATGTTAAAGTTTTTCATATCCATCACATTGGGGAATAAATATGAGGCATGAATAGTGTGAATGTCATAATTGCCGGGATCGGTGATCCAACAATCGTCCTCACAAACGGCATCGATATTGGTAGCATTGAAGGCTTCGATTTTGTTATGCGCATAGATATAACCCAGTTCAAATCGATGCCACAACGCATTCACCCCAGCGGTAAAATCTGTCTCATCGGTCGCATCCATATAGGCGGTATTCAGGTTAATCACTGCGCCATCTTCCGGGTCCGTTTTTTGACCATTCCAGGTCATGGTAAAACCATAGCCCGTACGATCTGACTGATCGATCCACGTCCCATTTTGGTAATAACCGTAGGCGTTGTTAACGACGTTACTTTCCATCGCTATCGCCGTTGAAAAACGCCCATTTTGCCAGGCGATAACCGGACGGACGTAAGCCACGTTTTTATCGTTGGTTAAATCCATTCCGTGGTACTGCTTCTCGGTATATAACGTACTGCCATTTTCCAGCAATGTGTTAACTTCGAAATACCAGTTGTCGATGGTTTTGCTCAGCAGGAAGTTCCCCCCGCTGTCGCTACGTCCCCGTCCTTCTTTCATCATATAGATATAGCCGTAACCGTCACTGTAGAGATCGTTCGCTGTATTCCCCGAATATTCAACAAACGTATCCTGATTCAGCGGGAACATATCGTAGGCTTCAAAACGACCAACCTTAATTTTCCAGTCATTCTCACGACCAAAGAAGAAAACGGCATCATCGAGGTTCATTTTTCCGGTCAGGTCCGCCAGAGGCTGTACCGAGAACCCTGCAAAATTACCGTTGTCCCGCCGCTGGTAGCCATCAAAGCCCAGCAACAGGCGTCCGTTAATATCCCAGCGTTCATTGGTTCCTGGTGCCCAATCTTTATTCGCTGATGTTCTCATCGATGTCAGGCTACCGGAACGGCTTGCCGCATCCATATTAAATTCGACATCGCCATAGAACTTAATATCGCTGAAGCCGGATAATGTCAGCTTAGGCGGAGTTTCACCTGCTGCAATCGGCTCGGCAGACTGGACATTCACCGTCGGCGTAGCGGCGACCTGCTGCTGCTTCAGCGAGCGAATTTGCGCCTCAGCATCGGATGCCCGTTTTTCGGCATTAACAACACGTTGCTCCAGTTCAGCCAGACGCTGCTCAATAGTGATATTATTTGCTGCCCAAAGGTTATGAGAAAAGCAAGCACCGATCATCAGCGCCAAATATTTAGCCTTCATTTTCATCCCTAAAGTTTAATGTATACCAGATAAGATTTGATAAAAACCCTATCTACCGGCTATTAAAAGAGTCTTGTTATTACCCGGATATCTGGCGCATTCCATTATGTTTTTCTATTAATTATTTATGTTTTTTAGTTTATGTGATCAATACATTCTGGCATCGTTATTTATCCGCATCTTTCTGTTTGCCAGATCACATTTTATTATTTAACAGGTCAAGCATCATTTAAATTAAAATATATTCTCGCCGCAAATATAATAAACACACATTATATTAAGAAATAAAAAACCCCGGACATAAGCCGGGGTTAATTTAAATACTGGAACAGCTAATCAATAAGACTAAATATGCAGTTCCTGCAGTTTCTCTTTCGGTAGCGCCAGCTCTTCATTGCTGTTCACGCGTACATCACGCTCCAGAATATGACGCGCGATATCCTGTGCTTCGCTAAGAGAGTGCATCTGATACGTACCGCACTGGTAAACGTTCAGCTCCGGGATCTGGTTCTGATCCTGTACTTTCAGCACGTCCGCCATTGCCGCTTTCCACGCGTCGGCTACGCGCTGTTCGTCCGGCGTACCAATCAGGCTCATGTAGAAGCCGGTACGGCATCCCATCGGAGAGATATCGATAATCTCAACGCCGTTACCGTTAAGGTGGTTACGCATAAAACCTGCAAACAGGTGTTCCAGCGTATGGATACCTTTCTCAGGCATCACTTCTTTGTTCGGAATGCAGAAACGCAGATCAAACACGGTGATTGCGTCGCCATGCGGGGTGTTCATCGTTTTTGCAACCCGGACCGCGGGAGCTTCCATCCGGGTGTGATCGACAGTAAAACTATCTAACAACGGCATTTAGCCACCTCCGATAAATTTTTTAAAAATAATCTGAACTCTTTGTTCCGGGGCGAGTCTGAGTATATGAAAGACGCGCATTTGTTATCATCATCCCTGTTTTCAGAGATGAAATTTTGGCCACTCCCGAGTGGCCTTTTTCTTTTGTATCAAGCGTGCTTTTCCAGCCACACGCTAAACGGCTCGGTATCAGCCGCTTCGATCTCCTGTTGACGACGCTTTGAAGCCTCGGTTTCAGCAATAAATTCAGCTTCCTGCACTATTTCTAACGGCTCTTCACGCAGCAGATTTCGGTAAGCCTCACCCAACGCTTTGCCCGTGCCGCCAATGCCTTCATCAATCATAGACCGTAGGATCCGGGCAGAGAAAGTCAGTTCAGGATTGTCAAAACAGGCAACCAGTTCATCACAGACCTTCTGATACTCCTCTCCCCCATCGATGCTGTCCAGCGTTTGTGCCACTCGTTTCAGATCGCGGAACAAATCTTTCCCAACCTTCGGCAGCGGGAACTGGGCTGTTTCACAGCCAATACCTAACGTCAGCCCAGGCTTACGCCCTTCGAGAATCACGCGATTCCAGTTTTTACGCGTACACAGCAATTCATCGCTGCTCATTTCCGGGGCATCAGCCAGCGCACACCAGACCATAAACAGATCGAGGAAGCGCACCTGCTGCTCGTCCACGCCGATAGGCGAGAACGGGTTGATATCCAGCGAGCGTACTTCGATGTACTCGATACCGCCACGCAGAAGCGCATCTGATGGCGTTTCTCCACGACGAGTGACGCGTTTCGGGCGAATAGGCGCATACAGCTCATTTTCAATCTGCAGAACATTGCTGTTAATTTGCAGACGCTTACCGTCTTTCTCCAGACCGATCGCCGCGTACTCCTCGGAAGGCGTCTTAATCGCGCGCTTTAATCCTGCCACATACTCATGCAAATCGTTAAACGTAATTCCGAGATTGCTTTGCGACTTATTGGTATAGCCCAAATCACTCAGACGCAGCGACGTTGCGTACGGCAGGTAATACATCCCACAGTCGGTTTTTTCAAACGGCAGAGTTGTTGGTTTTCCTTGCAGGAATGAGGAACAAATGGCCGGGGAGGCACCAAACAAATACGGGATCACCCAACCAAAACGGTAGTAGTTGCGGATCAGACGGAAGTAGCCCGCGGAGATCTTCTCTTTTGCATCCTCACCTTCGGTTACACCGCATTTCGCCTGCCAGAAAGCCATAGGCAGCGAGAAGTTGTAGTGTACGCCCGAGATTGTCTGCATCAACGCGCCGTAACGGTTTTTGAGGCCTTCACGGTACAGCGTCTTCAGGCGACCGGTATTCGACGAACCATACTGCGCCAGTTCTATATCCTGACCTTCGGCAATATAGCAAGGCATGCTCAACGGCCACATACGCTCGTCGCCAAGATTTCTGGCGGTATAACGATGTAAGTCGCGCATGAACGTGAGCATTTTCTCAATGTCGTCACCGGGTGGAGTAATGAACTCCAGCAATGCTTCGGCAAAGTCAGTGGTTATCCACTTATGCGTTAGCGCTGAGCCTAACACCTCAGGATGGCCTGTCGTTGCTAATGACCCATCTGCATTAACACGCAGCGTTTCGCGCTCCAGACCACGTTGAATCCCCTTTAACGCCTGAGGATGGTTTTCCAGCCAGGCCAGCGCCTGTGATACGTCCGGGATCAAATTGACCTCCCGCCTGTCAAAATCGTTTTAATTAGCATAATGGTATTGGTTACCCTGAAGGCTATCCCATAACACAATTAGTGCCACCACATAATGCCTTGTGTCGTAACCGCTGCGACAACAACATAGCGCAGCGCCTTGCCAAGGCATAAGAAAAAGAGAACTGGGCCCCACGAGATGCGCATCCACCCGGCTAACAGGCACAGCAAATCCCCCACAACCGGCATCCAGCTTAATAATAGTGTGACAGCGCCATAGCGCCGCAGCCAGCCAGTGGCTTTTTCTTGCCAGCGCGATGTTTTACGCAATGGAAAGAAACGCCCAAGGATAACGTTAGTTAACCCTCCAAGGCTATTACCCATTGTTGCTGTTAAGACTAAGACCCAGGGATGACTGACCCCGGAAACCAACAAAGCAACCAGAACAACTTCAGAATTGCCGGGTAATAGCGTGGCACTGAGAAAACTGCTGGCAAACAGTGACAGGAGCGACAGTCCATCACTCACAATAACCGGACATCCACGGCATCCATTCCCGCGGCATGCGCCGCCTGTATTCCAAAATCGGCATCTTCAAACACGACGCAACGAGCCGGAACAACCCCCATACGTTCGGCACAAAGCAAAAACGTATCAGGAGCCGGTTTATGGTGTTGTACGTGATCGGCTGCGACTACAGCATCAAAATAGCGACGCAGACCAAGGTGAGCGAGCAGCGCTTCTGCAATTGCGCTTTCACTACCCGTACCTACCGACATAGGACGACGACCATGCCAGGCTTTCACGACATCAACCAACGGCAAAGGCTGGACGCTATCCAGCAGCATGCTTCTCACCTTGTCAGTTTTTTCACGTGCCAGTGCATGAGGATCAAGATCGGCATGGTTTAATTCAATTACCGACTGCGCAATACGCCACGTTGGGGAACCATTGAGAGCGACCATGGCATGTTCATCAAACCGTAGTCCATAATGCCCCAATACCTCATGCCACGCCTTACGATGCGTAGGCTCGGTATCCAGGATGGTACCATCCATATCAAAAATCAAACCCGCATAACGTTCGTACATCGTCTTCTCACAAGCCGAGTGACCAGACGTTATTTTATCGTAATTGATTGATTTTGTCGCTGACAGCGAATTGAGGGGTGTTCAGAGAGTATGTGGAAATGATTTAGAGGGAGGGACAAGATGGTGCATCCGGGAGGATTCGAACCTCCGACCGCTCGGTTCGTAGCCGAGTACTCTATCCAGCTGAGCTACGGATGCATCGGGAATTGCTGATTACTACTGATACTGCGAAGAAGATGGTGCATCCGGGAGGATTACTCGGTTGCGCCTCGCCCTGCGGGCCGTTGCTGAAGCAACGTTATCCTCCCTGGTGCTCGCGATTATCTCGCAGACCATGAAACAACAGTTTTGCTGTTGTCTCGGAGAATATGGTGCATCCGGGAGGATTCGAACCTCCGACCGCTCGGTTCGTAGCCGAGTACTCTATCCAGCTGAGCTACGGATGCATCGGAAAACTTGCTTTACTGCCGATATTGATATCGTGATAAGCGATATCAAGTAAGAGATGGTGCATCCGGGAGGATTACTCGGCTGCGCCTCGCCCTGCGGGCCGTTACTAAAGCAACGTTATCCTCCCTGGTGCTCGCGATTATCTCGCAGACCATGAAACAACAGTTTGCTGTTGCCTCGGAGAAGATGGTGCATCCGGGAGGATTCGAACCTCCGACCGCTCGGTTCGTAGCCGAGTACTCTATCCAGCTGAGCTACGGATGCATCAGGGAAACTTACTTTACTGCAGATTTGATGTCGCTGCTAAAGCGCTATCAAGTAATATGGTGCATCCGGGAGGATTCGAACCTCCGACCGCTCGGTTCGTAGCCGAGTACTCTATCCAGCTGAGCTACGGATGCAAATGGCGGTGAGGCGGGGATTCGAACCCCGGATGCAGCTTTTGACCGCATACTCCCTTAGCAGGGGAGCGCCTTCAGCCTCTCGGCCACCTCACCAACACGCCTCTTGCGAGTGCTTCGAAGAACTTGTTTCTGCTCATCGTCGCTGCGTGGCGCACATATTACTTTCTGGGACTTATAAGTCAAACAATTTTTCCAGAGCTTTTATCGTTTGCACATTTCACGCGCAATTAGTCTGCAAAAACGGCAAAAAGAGTGTTTTATCAACAGATAAATTGGCAATTTCCTGAAGGAGTGAACAAACGGAAACTTCGCAGGAAAAGGCATTACGCGCAGTGGAATCGAAAAAATGGGGAAGACAAAGAAGAAAAGAGAAGAAAAAGAGTAACTCGATCAGGTTGCGCCTCACCAGAAAGGTGAGACGCGAAAACCTTAGTAACTGGACTGCTGGGATTTTTCAGCCTGGATACGCTGGTAGATCTCTTCACGATGGACAGAAACTTCTTTCGGGGCGTTTACGCCAATGCGCACCTGGTTGCCCTTCACCCCTAAAACTGTCACGGTGACCTCATCGCCTATCATGAGGGTCTCACCAACTCGACGAGTCAGAATCAGCATTCTTTGCTCCTTGAAAGATTAAAAGAGTCGGGTCTCTCTGTATCCCGGCATTATCCATCATATAACGCCAAAAAGTAAGCGATGACAAACACCTAAGTGTAAGCAGTCACGGCATCACATTCTGTTAAACCTAAGTTTAGCCGATATACACAACTTCAACCTGACTTTATCGTTGTCGATAGCGTTGATTCAAACGCTGCGGATTGAAGTCCGCAGCGTCGACTTACGCTTATAATTATTACAGTTTTGCGCTGACCCAGCCTTTCACACTGGCTAACGCTGCAGGCAGAGCCGCTGCATCCGTACCACCGGCTTGCGCCATGTCCGGACGACCGCCACCCTTACCGCCGACCTGCTGAGCGACCATTCCAACCAGTTCCCCTGCTTTCACGCGATCTGTCACGTCCTTAGACACACCCGCAATCAGAGAAACCTTACCTTCCACTACCGTTGCCAGAACGATAACGGTAGACCCCAGTTGATTTTTCAGATCATCAACCATGGTACGCAACATTTTCGGCTCAACGTCCGCGAGTTCGCTGACCAGCAGCTTCACGCCGTTGATATCAACCGCTTTGCTGGAAAGATTTGCACTCTCCTGCGCCGCAGCCTGTTCCTTCAATTGCTGCAATTCTTTTTCCAGTTGACGTGTACGCTCCAGCACGGAACGAACTTTGTCACCGATATTCTGGCTATCGCCTTTCAGCAGCTGCGCAACATCGCTTAAGCGATCGCTCTCAGCATGCACGGTTTGGATAGCACCTTCACCGGTTACGGCTTCAATACGACGAACGCCTGCCGCAGTACCTGACTCGGACACAATGCGGAACAGACCGATATCACCCGTACGGCTGGCGTGAGTACCGCCACACAGTTCGGTAGAGAAATCACCCATGCTCAGAACGCGCACATGGTCGTCATATTTCTCGCCAAACAGTGCCATTGCGCCTTTGGCTTTTGCCGCTTCGAGATCCATGATGTTCGTTTCAATCGGCAAGTTGCGACGGATTTGCGCGTTCACCAGATCTTCAACGGCACGGATTTCAGCAGGCTTCATCGCTTCGGTATGAGAGAAGTCGAAGCGCAGCAGTTTATCGTTAACCAACGAGCCTTTCTGTGCCACATGTGTGCCCAGAACCTGGCGCAGCGCTGCGTGCATCAGATGCGTTGCGGAGTGGTTCAAACGAATACGCGCACGACGGGCTTCATCCACATCAGCCTGTACCGCATCACCAATTTTCAGAGAACCCGCAGACAGCTTGCCGATGTGACCGATAGCCTGGCCATATTTCTGCGTGTCGCTAACGGCAAACGCGAAGCCTGCGCCTTTCAGCTCACCCTTGTCGCCAACCTGACCACCAGATTCCGCATAGAACGGCGTCTGATCCAGTACGACAACGGCATCCTGACCTGCGTTAATTGCGTCTACCGCTTTACCATCAACAAACAGCGCGGTCACTTTGCCGTTCAGTTCCAGGTGCTCGTAGCCTTTAAATTCAGAGGCGCCATCAACGCGAATCATCGCATTGTAGTCTGCGCCGAAGCCGCTGGCTTCACGCGCACGACGGCGCTGTTCTTCCATTGCAGCTTCAAAGCCCGCTTCATCAACCTTAATGTTACGCTCGCGACAAACGTCTGCCGTCAGGTCAACCGGGAAACCGTAGGTGTCATACAGACGGAATGCGGTTTCGCCATCCAGCGTATCGCCAGACAGTTTTGCCAGTTCTTCGTCCAGCAGCGCCAGACCACGCTCCAGAGTACGCGCAAACTGCTCTTCTTCGGTTTTCAGAACCTGTTCAACCATAGCCTGCTGACGCTTCAGTTCTTCACCTGCAGAGCCCATGACGTCCACCAACGGACCAACCAGCTTGTAGAAGAAGGTATCCTTCGCGCCCAGCATGTTGCCATGACGTACCGCGCGACGAATGATACGGCGCAGCACATAGCCACGGTTTTCATTCGACGGCACAACACCATCGGCAATCAGGAATGCACAGGAACGGATATGGTCGGCGATAACGCGCAGAGACTTGTTGCTCAGATCGGTTGCGCCAGTGACTTTCGCCACGGATTCGATCAATGAGCGGAACAGGTCGATTTCATAGTTGGAGTTAACGTGTTGCAGCACGGCCGCAATACGCTCCAGACCCATACCGGTATCCACGGACGGTTTCGGCAGCGGTTCCATGGTGCCGTCAGCCTGACGGTTGAACTGCATGAAGACGATGTTCCAGATCTCAATGTAGCGATCCCCATCTTCTTCTGCGCTTCCCGGAGGTCCACCCCAGATATGGTCGCCGTGGTCGTAGAAAATTTCGGTACATGGACCGCAAGGACCGGTATCACCCATCTGCCAGAAGTTGTCTGAAGCATAAGCCGCACCTTTGTTATCACCGATACGGATGATACGTTCGCGCGGAATACCGACTTCTTTTTCCCAGATTTCATAGGCTTCATCGTCAGTTTCATAGACGGTTACCCACAGACGCTCTTTTGGCAGGGCAAACCAGTTTTCACCGGTCAGCAGTTCCCATGCATATTGAATAGCGTCGTGTTTGAAGTAATCGCCGAAGCTGAAGTTGCCCAGCATTTCGAAGAAAGTGTGGTGACGTGCAGTGTAACCGACGTTTTCCAGGTCATTGTGCTTACCGCCCGCACGTACACAACGCTGCGAGGTGGTTGCGCGGGAATAATTACGCTTGTCGAGGCCAAGGAAAACATCCTTGAACTGGTTCATCCCGGCGTTGGTAAACAACAAAGTAGGGTCATTGTTCGGTACCAGGGAGCTGCTGGCAACTACCTGGTGTCCTTTACTATGGAAAAAATCGAGAAACGCCTGACGGATCTCAGCGGTGCTCTTGCTCATAATTATCCTGAAGAAATCAAGCTAACGAAATGTCATTACCAGCATCGGCACGCAAACTGCGCCTCTGGCAATCGAAAAGTGGGAATAAGATAAGTTTTCTTTACTGGGAAGTAAAATCCCGTATGCGGTCAATCGTCAAAATTTCGCCATATTGCCTGAATATCTTCCATCAGATAGCCGCGATAGAGCAAAAAACGCTGGACCTTTATCTTATCTGAAAAATCGACAGGTAAAGGTTCACCGTACTTACGAATAGCCTGCTCGCGTGCAAGCACTGCCCAGTCAATTTCGCACTCACGCATGGCCCGCTCGATAGCTTCACGTGCGATCCCTTTTTGGTTTAATTCCTGGCGCACTCGGGCTGGTCCATAACCTTTGCGGCTACGGCTGGCGATAAACTGCTGCACGAAACGATCATCATCCAGATAACGACTTTCAATACACCAGGCGATGACCTTGTCGTAATCCTCCGGCGTGGCATCAATTTCTTCTGGTCCATTTTTCCCCATCACCGGAGCGGCCAGCTTGCGCCGCAGTTCCTGCTCGCTGTGGTCGCGCATCGCCAGAATGCGTACGGCGCGGTCAAGCAGTCGGGAATAAGCGGAACGGCGGGAAGTTGCTTCTGTCATAGTAAGCCTTCAGAAATGAAAAAGGGCTGCATGATATGCAGCCCTTTACTATATGTGATTCACAACATGCGATTCAAAACAGATTATCAGAAATCTTCGTTCGTTTCTTTTACGTCTTCGCCGCTGTCATCAACGGAGAAATCAGGCGTTGAATCCTGGTTATTGAGCAGTAACTCACGCAATTTCTTCTCAATTTCTTTCGCAGTTGCCGGGTTTTCTTTCAGCCAGTTGGTCGCATTCGCCTTACCCTGACCGATTTTCTCACCGTTGTAGCTGTACCATGCACCGGCTTTTTCAATCAGCTTCTCTTTCACGCCCAGGTCAACCAGTTCGCCGTAGAAGTTGATGCCTTCACCATAAAGGATCTGGAATTCAGCCTGTTTGAACGGCGCTGCAATTTTGTTTTTCACAACCTTAACGCGGGTTTCGCTGCCGACCACATTGTCGCCTTCTTTCACCGCGCCAATACGACGGATATCCAGACGAACAGACGCATAGAATTTCAGGGCGTTACCACCGGTGGTGGTTTCCGGGTTACCAAACATAACGCCAATCTTCATACGGATCTGGTTGATGAAAATCAGCAGCGTGTTGGACTGCTTCAGGTTACCGGCCAGCTTACGCATCGCCTGGCTCATCATACGCGCCGCAAGGCCCATGTGAGAGTCGCCAATCTCACCTTCGATTTCTGCCTTCGGCGTCAATGCGGCAACGGAGTCGACAACGATAACGTCAACCGCACCGGAGCGCGCCAGCGCATCACAGATTTCCAGCGCTTGTTCACCGGTATCCGGCTGAGAACACAGCAGGTTGTCGATATCAACGCCAAGCTTACGGGCATAGACCGGATCCAGCGCGTGTTCCGCATCGATAAATGCACAGGTTTTACCTTCACGCTGTGCAGCGGCAATAACCTGCAGGGTCAGCGTTGTTTTACCGGAGGATTCAGGCCCGTAGATTTCGACGATACGGCCCATTGGCAATCCGCCCGCGCCCAATGCGATATCCAGAGAAAGCGAACCGGTGGAGATAGTTTCCACATCCATGGAACGGTCTTCACCCAGGCGCATGATGGAGCCTTTACCGAATTGCTTTTCGATCTGACCCAGCGCTGCAGCCAACGCTTTCTGTTTGTTTTCGTCGATAGCCATTAATTACTCCTGTCATGCCGCTTTCGGGTTAAACCGCGAAACGTGATAGATAATGTTCTGTTGAGGCAATTATACTGTATGCTCATACAGTATCAAGTATTTTGTAGAAATTGTTGCCACAGGGTTTGTAACGCGTAGACGGTCGCCTGTCGACGTACCGCGTCGCGATCGCCGCTGAAGCATTCCCGACGCGTAATCCCCTCGCCGCTCGCGCTGGCAAAGGCGAACCATACGGTACCTACGGGCTTTTCTTCACTGCCGCCATCCGGCCCGGCAATACCGCTGATCGAGACCGCGAAATGCGCGCGGGCAGCTTTTAGCGCGCCAATCGCCATCTCCACCACTACAGGCTCGCTCACCGCCCCATGCTGGGCCAGCGTCTCTTCGCGCACGCCTATCATCTGTGCTTTGGCTTCGTTGCTGTAGGTCACAAACCCGCGTTCAAACCAGGCGGAGCTTCCGGCAATATCCGTAATCGCTTTGGCCACCCAGCCGCCGGTGCAGGACTCCGCCGTCGTAACGGTCGCCCCACGCGCTTTCAGCGCCAGGCCAACCTGCTCACTTAACTGCATCAGTTCACTGTCGGTCATTTCAGCCTCTGTCAGTTAAAAAATATGCCGGACAAGATAGCACTTTCATAACCAATGTGGGGATGGAGAGAACGTTTTACGAGGGGGATTCCAAAAATTGCTCCGTTGCATAAATAAGACCTGCCAGATGACGATATCAGGGCATCTTATCCGGCCTACAAGAGATTTCTTCCTGTAGGCCGGTGGAGCGATTACTGCACGCGGGCCAGCGCGACCGCCTGACCCAACTGCCACACGGCCATCGCGTAGTGGGTACTGTGGTTGTAGCGGGTGATGGTGTAGAAGTTCGGCAGTCCATACCAGTACTGATAGCCGGTACCAATATCCAGGCGCAGCAGGCTGGCCTGCTGATGATTACCCAACGACTTCTGTGGCGTCAGACCCGCGGCAGCAAGCTGAGAAATGCTGTACTGGGTTTTAAAGCCGTTCGCCAGCCCTGGTGCCTGACCATTTGCCGGCACCGCGACCGTATCGCCTTTCACCCAGCCGTGGCCCTTGAAGTAATTCGCCACGCTACCGATGGCATCAACCGGATCCCACAGGTTAATGTGGCCATCACCATTAAAATCAACGGCATATTGCTTATAGGAAGACGGCATAAACTGGCCGTAGCCCATCGCGCCGGCAAAAGAACCTTTCAAATCGAGCGGATCGTCGCTTTCATCTCGCGCCATCAGCAGGAAGGTTTCCAGTTCACCAGAGAAGTATTCCGCACGACGAGGATAGTTAAACGACAGCGTCGCCAGCGCATCCAGAATCCGCGTTTTACCCATCACGCGGCCCCAACGCGTTTCAACGCCGATAATGCCAACGATAATTTCCGGCGGAACACCATAGACCTGCCACGCGCGGTTCAGCGCATCTTCATATTGATTCCAGAAGGCCACACCATTTTGCACGTTGTCAGGCGTGATGAACTGTTTGCGGTAGCGCAGCCATGCGCCGTTAGGACCGGCTGGCGGTTGAGTCGTCGGTGCCTGGCGGTCCATCAAACGCAATACCGAGTCCAGACGCTTGGCCTGCGACAGGATCTCCTGCAACTGCTGGCGGTCAAAGCCGTGCTTGTTGACCATTTTTTCGATGAACTGCTGCGCGTTGGGATTATTGGCAAAATCACCGCCCGTTTGCATGACGTTGTGCTGTGGCTCAAGCAGGAAGCCGCCGGATGGCGCACCCGTAGTCGTTTGAGTCTCTGAAGGTTTAGGTTTGCTGCTACAGGCAGCGAGCAGTACGAAAAGGGGGAGTAACGCTACATAACGACGCTTGAACATGAGACATCCATTAAACAAATTCAGCCTGGGAGAAGTATGGTAAAGCATCCTCCGGCATACAAGGAAGCGGTAGTCGCTCTCCTTCACAGAATTTACATCCCCTTTCATCTCTGACCTTCACATTTGCGAGCTTTCACGCAATAACTTTCAAATTAAAATATTTATCTTTCATTTTGAGATCAAAATAACACTTTTATATCTTTCAATCTGATTAAAATTAGCCACCGTTTGGCAAGATAACTAAAATCCCTACAGGAGAGAATAATGATCGACACCATCACACTCGGTGCTGAGTGGTTTATCGGGCTGTTCCAGAAAGGCGGAGAAGTGTTTACCGGTATGGTGACCGGTATTCTTCCCCTGCTGATTAGCCTGCTGGTCATCATGAATGCGCTGATTAACTTTATCGGCCAGCAACGTATTGAACGTTTTGCTCAGCGCTGCGCCGGAAATCCACTGTCCCGCTATTTGCTGCTGCCGTGCATCGGCACATTTGTATTTTGTAACCCGATGACGCTGAGTCTGGGTCGCTTTATGCCAGAAAAATACAAGCCCAGCTACTACGCCGCCGCCTCTTACAGTTGCCATTCAATGAACGGCTTATTCCCGCACATCAACCCCGGCGAACTGTTTGTCTATCTAGGGATCGCCAGCGGCCTGACCACGCTGGGGCTTCCGCTTGGCCCACTGGCGGTGAGCTACCTGCTGGTCGGTTTGGTGACTAACTTCTTCCGCGGCTGGGTGACCGATTTCACCACCACTATCTTCGAGAAAAAAATGGGCATTCAACTTGAACAGAAGGTGCATCTGGCGGGAGCAACATCATGACACGTATTCGTATTGAAAAAGGCACCGGCGGCTGGGGTGGCCCCCTTGAACTGGATGCCATTCCGGGCAAGAAAATTGTCTATATCACCGCAGGAACTCGCCCCGCAATAGTCGACAGGATAGCAAGCCTGACCGGTTGGCAGGCAGTTGATGGCTTCAAAGAAGGCGAGCCGCCGGAGAACGAAATTGGTGTGGCGATCATCGACTGCGGCGGCACGCTGCGCTGTGGGATCTATCCCAAACGCCGTATACCGACGGTGAATATTCACGCTACGGGTAAATCCGGCCCGCTGGCTCAGTACATTGTCGAAGATATCTATGTCTCTGGCGTGAAAGAAGAAAACATCACGATAGTCGGCGAGGCATCCGCTGCACCTCAACCTGCAAGCAGCACTATCGGTCGCGATTACGACACCAGTAAAAAGATTACCGAACAAAGCGACGGCCTGTTGGCAAAAGTGGGAATGGGCATGGGTTCAGCCGTTGCGGTTCTGTTCCAGTCCGGACGTGACACCATCGATACCGTCCTGAAAACTATTCTGCCATTTATGGCGTTCGTCTCGGCACTGATCGGCATCATTATGGCTTCGGGTCTGGGAGACTGGATTGCCCATGGACTCGCGCCGCTGGCCAGCCATCCGTTGGGACTGGTTACTCTGGCGCTGATCTGCTCTTTCCCGCTGCTGTCGCCTTTCCTCGGCCCCGGTGCGGTTATCGCCCAGGTTATCGGCGTGCTGATCGGTGTACAGATTGGTCTGGGGAACATTCCTCCGCATCTGGCGCTACCTGCCCTGTTCGCTATTAACGCCCAGGCTGCATGTGACTTTATTCCGGTTGGGTTGTCGCTGGCCGAAGCGCGTCAGGATACTGTCCGCGTCGGCGTGCCATCTGTACTGGTGAGCCGTTTTCTGACCGGCGCACCTACCGTTCTCATCGCCTGGTTTGTTTCTGGCTTTATTTACCAATAAGGGGCACTCAAAAATGACCGTAATTTATCAAACCACCATCACCCGTATCGGCCAGAGCGCCCCGGATGCACTGTGCGACCAGATGCTGATTACCTTTCGTGAAGGCGCGCCAGCGGATATCGAAGAGTTTTGTTTCATCCATTGCCACGGGGACCTGAACGGCTCTTTAAAAGCAGGGATCCAGTTTGAACTGGGCCAGCACCACTACCCGGTCACCGCCGTTGGCAGCGTGGCGGAACAAAACTTACGTGAACTCGGGCATATCACCCTGCGCTTTGACGGGCAGAGCGAAGCGGAATTCCCCGGCACTGTACACGTTGCGGGCCCCGTCCCGGACGGTATCACCCCGGGCTGTATTTTGAAGTTTGTTGCTTAAGATTGAAGGAGATAAAAATGAATCAGGTTGCCGTTGTCATTGGTGGAGGCCAGACCCTGGGGGCATTCCTTTGCCGTGGGCTTGCGACAGAAGGATACCGCGTCGCGGTGGTGGATATTCAAAGCGATAAAGCTGCCAACGTCGCGCAAGAAATTAACGCCGAGTTTGGCGAAGGTACCGCGTACGGTTTTGGCGCAGATGCCACCAGCGAACAGAGCGTGCTGGCGCTGTCGCGCGGAGTGGATGAAATATTCGGTCGTGTCGATCTGCTGGTTTACAGTGCGGGTATCGCTAAAGCCGCGTTTATCAGCGACTTTCAGCTTGGGGATTTCGACCGCTCGCTGCAGGTCAATCTGGTCGGCTACTTCCTCTGTGCTCGTGAATTTTCACGCCTGATGATCCGCGATGGCGTGCAGGGACGCATTATCCAGATCAACTCAAAATCAGGGAAAGTGGGCAGCAAACACAATTCAGGCTACAGCGCGGCAAAATTTGGCGGCGTGGGCTTAACCCAGTCGCTGGCGCTGGATCTGGCGGAGTATGGGATCACCGTACATTCGCTGATGCTCGGCAACCTGCTGAAATCACCAATGTTTCAGTCGTTATTACCGCAATATGCGACCAAGCTGGGCCTTAAGCCAGACGAAGTGGAGCAGTACTACATTGATAAGGTTCCGCTTAAACGCGGCTGCGATTATCAGGACGTACTGAACATGCTGCTGTTTTACGCCAGCCCAAAAGCCTCTTACTGCACCGGGCAGTCCATCAACGTGACCGGTGGTCAGGTGATGTTTTAATGTTGAATTGCCGGATGGCGGCTGCGCTTATCCGGCAAAATCAAAGGAGTACATAATGGTTTCCGCACTGATTACCGTCGCCGCTATCGCCTGGTGCCTGCAACTGGCGCTTGGTGGCTGGCAAATATCCCGCTTTAACCGGGCGTTTGATCAACTCTGCCAGCAAGGTCGGGTTGGTGTTGGTCGCTCCGGTGGGCGTTTTAAACCGCGCGTGGTGGTAGCCATTGCGCTGGATGAGCAGCAACGGGTGACCGACACGTTATTTATGAAAGGTCTTACGGTATTCGCCCGACCAGGCAAAATTGCCACGATAATGGGCAAACATCTTGATGATTTACAGCCTGATGTGATCTTTCCCCATGATCCGTTATCACAGAATGCACTATCATTGGCGCTTAAACTGAAACATGGGTAATTTCGTTGTGAATGCTAATAGCTTGCGAAATTATCATTTTGCAACTTATTAAGTCAGGGTAATCACGCCTATGAAACCTCGTCAGCGTCAGGCTGCCATACTGGAGCATCTGCAAAAGCAGGGCAAATGCTCGGTTGAAGAACTGGCCCACTACTTTGACACGACCGGCACGACCATTCGCAAAGACCTGGTCATTCTGGAAAATGCCGGAACCGTCATTCGTACCTATGGCGGTGTGGTATTAAATAAAGACGAATCCGACCCGCCAATCGATCACAAAACGCTAATCAATACGCATAAAAAAGAGCAGATTGCCGAAGCCGCCGTCCGTTTTATACACGATGGCGACTCTATTATTCTGGATGCGGGTAGCACCGTACTGCAGATGGTGCCGATGCTCACGCGCTTTAGCAACATCACCGTCATGACCAACAGTCTGCACATTGTTAACGCCCTTTCGGAGCTGGACAACGAGCAAACTATCCTGATGCCCGGCGGGACCTTTCGCAAAAAATCTGCGTCATTTCACGGTCAGCTGGCAGAAAACGCCTTTGAGCAGTTCAGCTTTGATAAACTCTTCATGGGCACCGACGGCATTGACCTTAATGCCGGCGTGACCACCTTTAATGAGGTGTTTAGCGTCAGTAAAGCGATGTGCAATGCCGCTCGCGAAGTGATTCTGATGGCTGACTCGTCAAAATTTGGGCGCAAAAGCCCTAATGTTGTATGCAGTCTGGAAAGCGTCGACAAGCTGATTACCGATGCGGGCATCGACCCTGTGTTTCGTCAGGCGCTGGAAGCAAAAGGGATTGAAGTGATCATAACCGGAGAAACCAATGAGTGATGCACTACTGAACGCGGGCCGTCAGACGTTAATGCTGGAACTACAGGAAGCCAGCCGACTGCCAGAACGCCTGGGCGATGATTTTGTCCGCGCCGCCAATACGATTATCCACTGTGAAGGCAAAGTCATTGTCTCCGGTATTGGTAAATCAGGTCATATTGGCAAAAAAATTGCGGCGACCCTCGCCAGCACCGGCACGCCCGCCTTTTTTGTGCATCCGGCGGAAGCGCTGCACGGCGACTTAGGGATGATCGAAAGCCGTGATGTCATGCTGTTTATCTCCTACTCCGGCGGTGCGAAAGAGCTGGATCTCATCATCCCACGCCTGGAAGACAAATCCGTCGCACTGCTGGCAATGACCGGAAAACCGACCTCACCGTTGGGTCTGGCAGCCAAAGCCGTGCTGGATATTTCCGTTGAGCGCGAAGCCTGTCCGATGCGCCTGGCACCGACGTCCAGCACCGTAAATACGTTGATGATGGGCGACGCGCTGGCGATCGCCGTAATGCAGGCGCGCGGCTTTAACGAAGAAGATTTTGCCCGCTCACATCCGGCAGGTGCGCTGGGCGCTCGTCTGTTAAATAAAGTGCATCATCTGATGCGCCGTGACGATGCCATACCTCAGGTGAAGCTCACCACCAGCGTTATGGACGCGATGCTGGAACTCAGCCGCACGGGTCTTGGCCTGGTCGCGGTCTGCGACGACCAGTCACTGGTGAAAGGTGTCTTTACCGACGGAGACCTACGCCGCTGGCTGGTTGGCGGCGGAGCGCTCACCACCCAGGTTAGTGAAGCTATGACTCAGAATGGCATTACGCTGCAGGCGCAGAGCCGCGCGATTGACGCCAAAGAGATCCTGATGAAGCGTAAAATCACTGCCGCACCGGTGGTCGATGAAAACGGTAAACTCACCGGTGCTATCAACCTGCAGGATTTCTATCAAGCCGGTATTATCTAATCCTTCAGACCCAGACGTTTCGCCAGCCGGTGCAGGTTGGCGACGTCTGTTTCCAGCGCCCGCGCACTTGCCGCCCAACTGTGATTATTTTGCGCCAGTGCCCGGCGGATCATCTCCCGCTGGAACGACTCTGTTGCTTCACGCAGATTGTGATGTTGCGGGATCTCCGCAACAACTTCCGCCGCCTGCGGAGCCGGACCTTCGTCCTGCAAGGCAAAATGCTGCGCCTCCAGCACCACTTCATCCCCAGCTCTGGTAGCCCTGGCCAGAACAACCGCCCGGTGAATGGCATGCTCCAGCTCGCGCACGTTTCCGGGCCAGCCGTAATTCAGCAGATGGCTACGCGCGCCGGGGCTTAGCACCACGCGGGAAAGACCCAGCCGCAGTCGGCATTGCTCGCAAAAATAGCCGGCCAGCAGCACCACATCTTCGCCGCGCTCACGAAGAGGCGGTACAAAAAGGGGGAAGACGCTCAGACGGTGGAACAAATCCGCGCGGAAATTCCCGGCCAGCACCTCTTCGCGTAAATCACGGTTCGTCGCCGCCAGCACCCGCACATCCACGCGCAGGCTGCGATCGTCACCCACGCGCTGAATATCGCCGTACTGCAATACGCGTAGCAGCTTAGCCTGTAGCGCCAGCGAGAGTTCGCCTATCTCGTCGAGAAACAGCGTCCCATTGTCGGCCATTTCAAACTTACCGCTACGATTGCTGATAGCCCCGGTAAACGCGCCTTTTACGTGACCAAACAGCTCACTTTCGGCTACGGTTTCCGGCAACGCTGCACAGTTCAGATACACCAGTGGATTCACTGCGCGCGGCGAACCTTCATGGATAGCTTTAGCCACCAGCTCCTTCCCGGGCCCTGTTTCGCCGCTAATCAGCACGTTGAGATCAGACCCCGCCACAATCTCAATTTCTTTTTTCAACTGCATCATATTGGGCGACAGGCCAATCATCTGGGTTTCCGTCACCTGCTCAAAGTTGGTTGACGAACCTGGCAGCATATTCTGGCTTTCCAGTTGTTCAATCAGCAGCGCATTGCTCAGCGCACCCGCCGCCAGCGCGGCAATCAGCCTAAGCTCCTCATCGCTGAAAACATCGAACTGATCGGGCTCCATGCCATCCAGGGTTAACGCACCAATCAAATTTTGACCGGCGAACAACGGCAGCCCAATACAGGCATGCACCTTCAGACTCTCCTGCCCCGGAATCAGACCATCATATGGGTCTGGCAAATCGCTGTCGGCAGGGAAACGAACCACGTCTCCGGCGCGGGCAATCGCCTCCAGACGTGGATGCCCTTCCAGAGTAAAGCGTCTGCCGAGAACATCCTGCGCCAGCCCATCGATCGCCAGCGGAATAAACTGTCGCGACTCGTAGCGCAGCAGTGCCGACGCGTCGCACTCCAGCACCTGACGCAAAGTGGTTATCAGACGTTGAAAACGGTCCTGATGTCCAATACCGCTTTGTAATTCAATGGCGATGCCCGCCAGCACGTCTACGGAAAAGCTCATGACTACCTCATTGTCATTTTGACAATTCATATTGTCATATTGACAATAAAATAAATAGTCATTTTGACTACCACTTAATAAGCATAAAACAATAAAAACATTAAAATCAATAAGATAAAGAGTTGGCACGCAACCTGCAATAAGCAAAACATCTTTTTTAGAAAAACGCTGAATTAATTACTGAGGTTGCTATGTCTATTCTGGTTAAAAATAACATTCATTGGGTTGGCCAACGTGACTGGGAAGTTCGTGATTTCCACGGGACTGAATACAAAACGCTGCGCGGCAGCAGCTACAACAGCTATCTCATCCGTGAAGAAAAAAATGTCCTGATCGATACAGTAGACCACAAGTTTAGCCGTGAATTCGTGCAGAACCTGCGCAGTGAAATTGACCTCGCGGATATCGACTACATCATCATTAACCACGCGGAAGAAGACCATGCAGGGGCGCTGACTGAGCTGATGTCCTGCATCCCGGACACGCCGATTTACTGCACAGCCAACGCCATTGACTCCATCAACGGGCATCACCATCATCCGGAGTGGAACTTTAACGTGGTGAAAACCGGTGATTCACTGGACATTGGTAACGGCAAACAGCTGATCTTCGTTGAAACGCCAATGCTGCACTGGCCTGACAGCATGATGACCTACATGACCGGCGACGCGGTGCTGTTCAGTAATGACGCCTTCGGTCAGCACTACTGCGACGAACGTCTGTTTAACGACGAAGTTGACCAGACCGAACTGTTCGAACAGTGCCAGCGTTACTACGCCAACATTCTGACGCCGTTCAGCCGTCTGGTTACACCGAAAATTACTGAGATCCTCGGCTTCAACCTGCCTGTCGATATGATTGCTACTTCCCACGGCGTGGTATGGCGCGACAACCCGACACAAATCGTGGAAATGTACCTGAAATGGGCGGCGGATTATCAGGAAGACCGCATCACCATTTTCTACGACACCATGTCCAACAACACCCGCATGATGGCGGACGCCATAGCCCAGGGCATCAACGAAGTTGACCCGAACGTGGCGGTGAAAATCTTTAACGTCGCCCGTAGCGATAAGAACGAAGTTCTGACTAACGTCTTCCGCTCTAAAGGCGTGCTGGTCGGTACTTCGACGATGAACAACGTGATGATGCCAAAAATCGCCGGTTTGGTGGAAGAGATGACCGGCCTGCGTTTTCGTAACAAACGCGCCAGCGCCTTTGGCTCACACGGCTGGAGCGGCGGCGCAGTAGACCGTTTGTCTACGCGTTTGCAGGATGCTGGTTTCGAAATGTCGCTGAGCCTGAAGGCGAAATGGCGTCCGGACCTGGATGCGCTGGAACTATGCCGCCAGCACGGCCGTGAAATCGCGCGTCAGTGGGCGCTTGCTCCACTGCCGGAAACAACCGTGAAACCCGCATCCAAAGAAGAAGAATGCGCCTGCGCCGCTGCGGCTGCCGCCGATCTTGGCCCTAGCATGCAGTGCAGCGTGTGCCAGTGGATTTACGACCCGGCAAAAGGTGAACCGCTGCAGGATGTCGCGCCGGGAACACCGTGGAGCGACGTGCCGGATAACTTCCTGTGCCCGGAATGTTCATTAGGTAAAGACGTCTTCGACGTCCTGGCAACGGAGGCAAAATGAGCCGCGGAATTGTCATTATTGGTTCGGGCTTCGCCGCCCGCCAGTTAGTCAAAAATATCCGTAAGCAGGATGCAAATGTCCCGCTGACCCTGATTGCTGCGGACAGCATGGATGAGTACAACAAGCCCGATCTCAGCCATGTTATCAGTCAGTCACAGCGTGCAGACGACCTCACCCGCCAGTCGGCGGGGGAGTTTGCCGAACAGTTTAATTTGCGTCTATTTCCGCACACCTGGGTAACCGACATCGATGCTGATGCCCACGTAGTGAAAAGCCAGGATCAGCAGTGGCAGTACGACAAACTGGTGCTGGCGACGGGCGCTTCAGCCTTTGTACCGCCGGTTACCGGACGTGAGTTAATGCTCACGTTGAACAGCCAACAAGAGTATCGCGCTTGTGAAACGCAGTTGCGTGACGCCCAGCGGGTGCTGATTGTCGGCGGCGGCTTGATTGGCAGTGAACTGGCGATGGATTTCTGTCGTGCCGGTAAAGCGGTAACGCTTATCGACAACGCTGCCAGCATTCTGGCTTCGCTGATGCCGCCGGAAGTCAGCAGTCGCTTACAGCATCGTCTGACCGATATGGGCGTACACCTGCTGTTGAAATCACAGCTTCAGGGGCTGGAAAAAACGGCGTCAGGTATTAGTGCCACGCTCGATCGTAGCCGCAGCGTAGAAGTCGATGCGGTGATCGCCGCCACCGGCTTACGCCCGGAGACCGCACTGGCGCGTCGTGCCGGATTGAACATCAATCGTGGCGTCTGCGTCGATAGCTACCTGCAAACCAGCCACCCGGACATTTATGCTCTCGGCGACTGTGCGGAGATTAACGGTCAGGTGCTCCCGTTCCTGCAGCCGATTCAGCTGAGCGCCATGTATCTGGCGAAAAACCTGCTCGGCGGCAATGCGCCATTGAAACTGCCAGCCATGCTGGTAAAAGTCAAAACGCCAGAACTGCCTCTGCATTTGGCCGGGGAAACCCAGCGCCGCGATCTAAACTGGCACATCGCCGCCGAAGCGCAGGGAATGGTTGCCAGAGGGATGAACGACGAAGGCCAGCTGTGTGCGTTTGTCGTCAGTGAAGACCGCATGAAAGAGGCCTTTGCGCTGCTGAAAACGTTGCCCGTGTAAGTCCGGGATGCCGGATGGCGCCGCTTCGCGTCTTATCCGGCCTACGACTTTGCCCGGCAACGCTGCTACTCATTTATTAACCTCACGCACATGGATGTGCGTTGCCACTTGTCGGTATGCCCCGACATGTTTTCCTTGCCCCGCCAGTCCCGGGGCTTTTTTTATTTTTTCGCCAATGCTCGCGCTGCGGCAATCACGCCCTGCCCCAATGACAACCCGCCGTCGCCCGCCGGTAAACGCTGCGGGAACAGTAAGGTAAAATCACGCAGATAAAACGCCAGACGGGCCGACAATAAGCGGTTATGCATCACGCCACCGCTAAATACTAACGTCTTAATCCCGCGCGCTTCGGCCTGCATTCGCATCAGAGTGGCAAACCCACGCGCCAGCGCGTCGTGAAACGCCCACGCCCTTTCTGCTGGTTTGGCCTGCCAGTTCAGCCATTGCTGCCAAAAAACTGCTAAGTCCAGCTGATTGTCATCAAGCGGCACCGTGACTGGGTGATCAACGCCATCACATTGCGATGCCATCGCCTCAAGCGCACAGGCCGCTTCACCTTCATAACTCAATGATTCCGGTGCACATTGCAACGCGGCAGCAACGGCATCAAACAGTCGTCCGCACGATGACGCCAGCGGAGCGTTAATTCCCCGTTCAATAGCGCGCGCCAGCACGTTCCAGTTTCGATGTTGCAGCACCGATGTTTCCGGATAACGCTGCCAGTCAGGAACAAAACGCAGGCACTGCGCGAGCAGATTACGCCACGGCTGTTTTGCCGCCAGATCGCCGCCCGCCAGCGCTACCGCCGGTAAGCCGCCAAGGTGTTCGCATTCACGATAGTTGACCCGCAAACACTCCCCTCCCCACAGCGCGCCGTTTTCCCCCATACCGATACCGTCTAGCGTCAGAGCAATCACATCATCGCCATTGAGCGGCCAGCCGTGCTCCGCAAGACACGCAGCGGCATGCGCATGGTGATGCAGCACCGTTTCAGTTGGCAGCTCCATTTCACTGGCCCATTGGCTGGAAACATAGCCAGGGTGTGCATCATGCACGATACGCTGCGGCGTAAAGTCATAAATGTTCTGGATCAGGCGTAGTGCATCACGCCATTGTTGCTGAATGCCGTCATCGCTAAGATCGCCCAAATGCTGGCTGATAACCGCTTGCTCGCCGCGCACCAGACAGAAAGTATTTTTCAGATCCGCCCCTAAGCACAGCATCGGCGGCACGTCGCGAAATCCTGGCGGTAGTGCGACCGCATCTGGCACATATCCCCGGGAACGACGCAGCATTTCCCCACTGTCGCGCACCACGGAGTCATCCATCCGCTGCACAATTTCGCGATTATGCAGCAGGAAACCGTCGGCAATGTCGTGTAAATCTTCCAGCGCCTGGGCGTTGGTAATGGCCGGAGGCCTGCCGCTGAGGTTGCCAGAGGTCATCACCAGCGGACAATTCATCTCTTGTAAGAGTAAATGCTGTAACGGATTCGCTGGCAGCATGACGCCAACCTCCGTTAACCCCGGCGCAATGCCCTCGCTCAATGCAGCGACATAGCGTTTCTGCACCAGCACGATCGGCGCAGCAGGGGTAGTCAGCAAACGACGAGCGGATTCCGGTAGTCCGTCATCGCCAGGCAGCATCACTGCCAGAGGTTTCGCCGGACGGTGTTTGCGCAGCCTGAGTAGCGCTACGGCGTTATCATTTCGCGCATCGCACACCAGATGAAACCCACCAATGCCTTTAACCGCCACAATACCACCTGCTTTCAGCCGCGATACCGCCGCCTGCAGCGCCTCTTCTTTCTCCGCTCGCTCACCCGCACAGAACCACTCCAGATGAGGGCCGCATGCCGGACAAGCCACTGGCTGGGCGTGGAATCGACGGTCGTACGGATCGCGATACTCTTTGTCACATTGCGCGCAGAGTGGGAATGACGCCATTACGGTAAACGGACGATCGTAGGGCATGGCGCGGATAATCGTAAAACGCGGACCACAGTGGGTGCAGTTGATAAAGGGGTATCGGTAACGACGTTCACCGGGGGTGTTCATTTCAACAAGGCATTCGGGACAGGTCGCGGCATCCGGAACGATTTGCGTATTCATCGTACCGCCAGCACTTTGACGAATCGAGAAATCGGCAGGCTGCTGCGTCCAGGCGAATGGTTCGCTCTCAACGCTGTCAATGCGCGCCAGCGGTGGGCAGTGTTGATACAACTGCGCAATAAATTCCGCCGGATCTTCCTGTAAGCGCACAACCACACCGTCACCGTCGTTACACACATCGCCATGCAGTTGTAAGCGCTGCGCCAGTTGCCAGACGTAGGGGCGAAATCCGACGCCCTGTACTTTGCCGCGAATACGCAGCTGTACGCCGGAGTGGTTGTTTATTGTCATTAAGTCGTTCCCGCAGTCATCTATCCCGGTTTGCCTGATGGCGCTACGCTTATCAGGCCTACGTGGATGCGAACAGTAGGCCGGATAAGGCAAAGCCGCCATCCGGCATAAGTACTACCGTATTTTACGCGGATTTTCAGATATCAGAACAGCAAAGATGCGGTGGAATCCAGCGCGGCGCGACGACGTTTTTCCGCGCTCAGTTGCTCAAGCTTATTGCGATCCACATATATCAGCGCGTGAGTTGGGCACACTTCCATACAGGCAGGACCGGCCTCACGATGGTGGCACAGGTCGCACTTATTGGCTTCAGCTTTTTCTGCGCGGACGTTCAGACCTGCGCCGCTGTTACGCACGACCGGACGCACGACCACTTCCATTGCGCCGTAAGGACAAGCCACAACGCAGGTTTTACAGCCAATGCAACGTTCCTGCATTACATGAACAAAACCTTTATCACGGCTGATCGCACCGTTCGGACAGACGTTAGCGCACGGCGCGTCTTCGCACTGGCGGCACAGCGTCGCCGTGGAGACATTAACGCCTTTGATGACGTGAATGCGGGGTAAAAAGGTTTCAGGGGTCAGCGATGCGCAGTCCTGGTTATCCTGATGGGATACCACGCAGGCCACTTCACAGGTACGGCAACCAATGCATTTATTGGCGTCTGCAATGATGAAACGGTTCATCAATTTCTCCAGCAATGACAGAATATCTGCCGAAGCATACACAAATCGTGCCAGAATTTAATATACTGTTATTAAAGGAATTTTATTCTGAAGAACGCAAGAAGGGCGTGTCATCGTCACTAGTGACGATGACAAATGACAGCCGTCAGCGCGAAACGAGCGGCGCAACTGAGTCGCGCGCAATGAGTTCACCGGTGAAGGTCTTTGACGGCGTAAACGCCCCGTCACCTAGCATAAAGATCAGACGCCCAATCGTTTCCTGAATCATTTCTGTTACCGGAATTTTAACGCTGGAAAGCGCCGGAATAGTGTATGGCGCGAGGGCGATATCATCAAAGCCAATCACCGACACCTGTGCGGGAACGCTCACACCATGCTCGTGCAACTGCTTCATCGCACCGATCGCCATATCGTCATTGCTGGCCACCAATGCGGTAAAATTGACCTTGCGCGAAAGTAAAGTATCCACACCCGCTGCACCGCAGGCTGGCGTCCATTTCCCTTTAACAATCAGATCATTATTTAGCGCGATCCCATGATGTGCCAGCGCGTCTTTATAGCCTGAAAGTCGCTCCACGCCGGTTGGCGAATCCATCGAGCCGGTAATAAAACCAATCTCTTTATGCCCGGCGGCAATGAGCTGAGTAACGGCGTTAAAGCTGGTCTGCTTTTGATCGCACCATACGCTATGGCTACTGTTTTTCCGCAGGCGTCGATTAAGCACCATAATCGGCTGGCTGTGGGCATCGATGATGTCATCTATCTCATCCACGCTGAGAAAACGCGGATAAATCATAATCGCGTCACAGCGCAGGTCGAGCAGGTACTGGATCGCCTGGCGCTCTTCCTCAGCGCTATGCTTACCGTCAGCCAGTAACAGCTGGCGCCCTTTATCTTCCGCCATCCGCGCGGTATGAAACAGCAGTTCGCTGAAATAGACGCCGTGATAAAGGGTGTTTGTTACCACCAGACCCAGTGTCTGCGTGGTTTTCGCCGCGAGACTGCGCGCCAGCAAATTTGGGCGGTAACCACTCTCTTCAATGGCCTGAAACACGCGGTCTTTGGTTTCCTGGCTGACATAGCCGTTTCCGGAAAGCACCCGGGAAACCGTCGCTTTCGACACTCCGGCACGCCTCGCCACCTCCAGCATCGTGGTCATATTACTCATCCCTTTTCTCTCAATGTGACGCAGTGTACTGCACCGTTTTGCCGCTGTCCTTGCTGCTAAATCGCAGACGCTGACATCTGGTGATCGGAGTCACAATTACAAAAATTGATCAAAATTAAATCTTGATCAGTTAATACAATTTAAACATGATTTTGTGGAACCGGTTTCCTATCTGCGTTTCATCAACCCAGAAAAGCGATCCACGTAAACGGATAAAAAATAACGTACTCTACTGATAAAACAGGATTAAATCCGATGTCCAAGAATTATGCAGCGCTGGCGCGCTCCGTTGTGACGGCTCTGGGAGGCGTCGACAACATCACAGCAGTGACCCACTGTATGACCCGTTTGCGTTTCGTTATCAAAGATGACTCGCAGGTCGACAGCGCGACGCTGAAAACCCTCACTGGCGTGCTGGGCGTGGTGCGCAACGAGAACCAATGTCAGGTGATTATCGGCAACACCGTTTCGCAGGCGTATCGTGAAGTGGTCAGCCTGTTGCCTGCCAACATGCAGCCTGCTGAGCCGCAAATCAAACCCCGACTGACGCTGAAGCGGATTGGCGCGGGGATCCTTGATGCGCTGATCGGCACAATGTCGCCGTTGATCCCGGCGATTATCGGCGGATCAATGCTCAAGCTGCTGGCGATGGTTCTGGAAATGACCGGCGTGCTGGTGAAAGGATCGTCCACGCTCACCATTCTGACCGTCATTGGCGACGGTGCATTCTTCTTCCTGCCGCTGATGGTCGCCGCGTCGGCCGCTATCAAATTCAAAACCAACATGTCGCTGGCTATCGCCATCGCGGGCGTACTGGTGCATCCCAGCTTTATCGACCTGATGGCGAAGGCCGCGCAGGGTGAGCACGTTGAGTTTGCCCTGATCCCAGTGACGGCGGTGAAATACACCTACACGGTGATCCCGGCGCTGGTCATGACCTGGTGCTTGTCATACATCGAACGTTGGGTCGATCGTATAACTCCGGCGGTGACCAAAAACTTCCTCAAACCGATGCTGATCGTGCTGATCGCCGCCCCGCTCGCCATCGTCATCATTGGCCCGATCGGTATCTGGATTGGTAGCGCGATTTCAGCGCTGGTCTATACCATCCACGGCTATCTCGGCTGGCTGTCAGTGGCCATTATGGGCGCGCTGTGGCCGCTGCTGGTAATGACCGGTATGCACCGTGTCTTTACGCCAACCATTATTCAGACCATTGCCGAAACCGGAAAAGAAGGCATGGTAATGCCATCGGAAATTGGCGCCAATTTGTCGTTAGGTGGTTCATCGCTGGCAGTGGCATGGAAAACCAAAAACCCGGAGCTGCGCCAGACGGCGTTGGCGGCCGCCGCCTCAGCCATCATGGCGGGCATTTCCGAACCCGCGCTGTATGGCGTGGCAATCCGCCTGAAACGTCCGCTGATTGCGAGCCTTATCAGCGGTTTTATCTGCGGTGCTGTTGCTGGAATGGCCGGGCTTGCAAGCCACTCCATGGCGGCTCCAGGTCTGTTCACCAGCGTCCAGTTTTTCGATCCGGCCAATCCGATGACCATCGTTTGGGTATTTGGCGTAATGGCGCTGGCGGTAGTGCTTTCTTTTGTATTAACGCTGATTCTCGGCTTTGAAGATATTCCTGTCGAAGATGCAGCCGCGCAGGCCAGAAAAAACCAGGCCGCACAACCGGGCAATATCAATGGAGCCAGCATTTGACTGGTATGAACTGAGGTTAATTATGTCTGTTTTTCCGCAAGGATTTTTATGGGGCGGCGCACTGGCCGCCAACCAATCTGAAGGGGCATACCGGGAAGGCGGCAAAGGGCTGACTACCGTCGATATGATCCCCCACGGCACACACCGCATGCCCGTCAAACTGGGTCAGGAAAAGCGCTTTACGCTGCGGGATGACGAATTTTATCCCAGCCATCAGGCAATCGACTTTTATCATCGCTATAAAGAAGATATCGCGCTGATGGCGGAAATGGGATTTACGGTTTTTCGGACGTCCATTGCCTGGAGCCGCCTCTACCCTAACGGCGACGAGCTGACGCCGAATGAAGACGGAATCGCGTTTTATCGGGCCGTGTTTGCCGAGTGTAAAAAATACGGTATTGAGCCATTAGTCACGCTGTGTCACTTCGATGTGCCTATGCATCTGGTCACCGAGTACGGCTCCTGGCGTAACCGCAAAATGGTGGAGTTCTTTACCCGCTACGCCCGTACCTGCTTCGAGGCCTTTGACGGTCTGGTGAAGTACTGGCTGACGTTCAACGAAATCAACATTATGCTGCACAGCCCCTTTTCAGGCGCCGGGCTGGTATTTGAAGAAGGTGAAAATCAGGATCAGGTGAAATATCAGTCCGCTCACCACGAACTGATAGCCAGCGCCCTGGCGACTAAAATAGCCCATGAAATTAATCCGCAAAACCAGGTCGGTTGTATGCTGGCTGGCGGTAATTTTTATCCTTACTCGTGTAAGCCGGAAGATGTGTGGACCGCACTGGAAAAAGACCGTGAAAACCTGTTCTTTATTGATGTGCAGGCGCGCGGGGCCTACCCGGCTTACTCTGCCCGCGTGTTTCGCGAAAAAGGCGTGGTAATCGAAAAAGCCCCGGAAGACGACGACATCCTGAAAAACACCGTCGATTTCGTCTCGTTCAGCTATTACGCATCGCGCTGCGCCTCCGCTGAAATGAACACGGGCAATACCAGCGCCGCCAACGTGGTGAAGTCGCTGCGTAATCCGTACATTGCCGCCAGTGAATGGGGCTGGGGAATCGATCCGCTCGGCCTGCGCATCACCATGAATATGATGTATGACCGCTACCAGAAGCCGCTGTTTCTGGTGGAAAACGGGCTGGGAGCGAAAGATGAAATCGATGCTAACGGTGAGATCAATGACGACTATCGCATCAGCTATTTACGCGAACATATTCGCGCCATGGCAGACGCGATTGAAGATGGCGTGCCACTGATGGGTTACACCTCCTGGGGCTGTATCGATCTGGTTTCAGCCTCAACCGGTGAGATGAGCAAACGCTACGGTTTTGTCTATGTGGACCGCGATGACGCGGGCAACGGCACGCTGGCACGTACACGCAAGAAATCATTCTGGTGGTACAAAAAAGTCATCGCCAGTAACGGTGCCGATCTGGCATGACGGATCTGCCGGAGGGGGTTACAGCCTTCCGGCAGAAGTACATATTTTCATTTCATTTATTACATTCCGGATTTGGAATCGTCCTTCCAGTTTCAGGTTTGCCCTCCCCCTTTTTTACTGGCATTTTATTCAGTAGTTTTTAATCCTGGCCGTTCACCACAAGGAAGCGTGCATGTTTGATAAAAAGGGCAAAACAGCGGTGGCAATCACCAAACCGGTACGTCGCTTGAAAGTCAGCTATGTCAGAAAACGCCATGAAGATCCAAAAACGGGATATACACGACGAATCAGTCGTCACGCCTCACTCACGCTGAACGGCGACTGGCTGGAACAAGCTGGATTTCCGACCGGTACGGCAGTGAATGTATCAGTGATGCAGGGGAAATTAATTATTGAGCAGGCAATTGAATGACGAGGATACACTGGGAAAACAGGCCGGATGTGGTTCACATCCGGCACTGATACAGTTTACTCTTCTGGTGCTTCCAACTCGGAGAATCCACCGTGTCCTTCCCAACCGGCTAATCGCTGATAGACGGTATCAACCGCATCTTTGATCGGCTGTGTCATCGGGTAGTAAAAACCGACGATGTCCGGTTGAATGCCGAGGAAAATTACCTCACCAACATCGTCTTTCAGCTGATCTACCAGGTAGTTCAGCGGCATGTTGTGGGTGGTCATCATGAACATCTCGGCAATGTCATCAGGATCGATAATGCGGATTTCACCGGGGTTCAGCCCCATATCGGTGGCATCAACAATCAACAAACGTTGCGGACGCAGTTCACGGATGGCGACAATATCGTTCTCCGGCGCGCTACCGCCGTCGATGACAACCCAGTTGCCTTGAGGATTTGCAGCACACATTTCAGCCAGCAGCGGGCCCGCGCCGTCATCGCCCATCATGCTGTTACCCACACATAATAAAACGTCAGTCACGGTGTCTCCTCACCATCAGATAGATGGCGCTTTCCTGGTGTATGTCGTGCAGCATGCTAAGCATCAGCTTGCTCCACTCCTGCTGCTGCGGGGTCTGCACGGCACGCGCATCATCGAACGCGCGCGCCAGCATTTGTACATGGTTGAAATCGATAACGATCTCGCCGTATTTCGGCACGCCTTCCATTTTCCGGCGGGCTTCGCTTCCCTCAGCAAGGGTAGCAATCCATGCCAAATATTCGTCCCATGGACAAGTTAACGCCGCTTCCAGGCAATCGATGATCCCAAGGTGGTGACCAATCGCCAGGCTGTAATAGACAACCTGCTGCGCCTCAGCGGGCGTCGCATCGTTCTCATCAATAAACTTACGGCTCAGTTGACTGAACACCACCGTTTCACTCATCGGATACGCGCCTCTTCGACAACATGGTTAAGATGCGTGACGATCTCGGTCAGACGCGGATCGTTTTCCGCTTCCAGCCAGCGCGCAACCTGATGCTCGCCCTGCCCTAACTGCGTCATATAGTCATCAGCAATCTGGCGACCATAGCGGTATCCCGCCAGACGGCGAGCCTCGCGATCCACCTTCACGCGCAGCGGCTGAACCATGTCCGGATGCAGAATTTCCGCCGGCTGTTCGTCCAGTTCACCCGGCGCACGCGCGTGAATTTTTTGCTCCAGCAGACCCAGCGCCATAGCAAAACCATACAGCGTTGCCGCAGGCGTCGGCGGACAACCTGGAATATACACGTCCACCGGTACGATTTTGTCCGTGCCGCCCCATACGCAGTATAAGTCGTGGAAGATACCGCCGCTGTTACCGCAGGCACCGTAAGAGATACAAATTTTCGGATCTGGCGCAGACTGCCAGGCACGCAGCGCCGGAGAGCGCATGGCACGGGTTACCGCGCCGGTAAACAGCAGAATATCCGCATGGCGCGGTGACGGGACGACTTTGATGCCAAAACGTTCGGCATCAAACAGCGGAGAAAGCGTAGCAAAGATTTCGATTTCGCAACCGTTGCAGCCGCCGCAGTCCACGCGGTAAACGTACGCTGAACGCTTGATGCTTTTCAGCAGCGACGCTTTCATGCTGGCAATGGATTCATCCACCGTCATCGGTACCGGAATACCGTTGGCGTCACGTGGGCCTAATAAATTGCTCATCAGCTGGCCTCTTTCATATGGCGAGTCAGTTCAATACGGTCAGACGGCACCAGGCATTTCTGGCGCTTACAGTCCGGGCAGGTCTCAAAGCTTTCACGGTGGTTTTCCGCGCGGGTATCACCGTTGTGCTTAAGCAGCGCAATGGCGTAATCAATCTCTTTTTGCACCGCAAACGGACGGTTACATACGCGGCAATTGCACAGGCCAAAACGAGACTGCTGCAGGAAATCATCTTTCTTCCACACCGCCAGCTCATACTCCTGCGACAGCTTGATCGCCGCTGTCGGGCAGACTTCTTCGCAGCGGGCGCAGAAAATGCAGCGCCCAAGGTTGAACTGCCACGCCAGCTCATTGGTGACCAGATCGGTTTCTACCGTCAGCGCGTTCGACGGGCACGCGTTCACACAGGCCGCACAGCCGATGCACTGCTGCGGATTATGTTCCGGTTTGCCACGGAAGTTTTTATCGACCGCAATCGGCTCCAGCGGATACGACGACGTCGGTGCCCCGGTTTTGATGACTTTTTTGATAAAGGTAAACATGGCGATTCCTTATTTCAGCGGCGAGTTTTTACGCTCGATGCTGTAGCGCTCAAGTTCTTTGTACGGCACGACTTTGCTCTTCTTCTTACGCACATCAACCACAGTCATACGGTCAGTACAGGAGTAGCAAGGATCGAGGCTACCGATAATCAGCGGGGCATCGGAAACGGTATTGCCACGCAGCATGTAGCGCAGCGTCGGCCAGTTGGCGTAAGTCGCCGCACGGCAGCGCCAGCGATACAGTTTCTGGTTGTCGCCGGTCATGCTCCAGTGGATGTCATCTCCACGCGGCGCTTCAGCAAAGCCCAGTGCGAAACGGTGAGGAATATAGGTAAATCCTTCCACCATCAGCGGACCGCCCGGCAGGTTGTCCAGACCAAAGTCGATCATATTCAGCGCGGTGTAGACTTCATTAATACGGACTTTCAGGCGAGAAATAACGTCGCAGCCCTGCTCGCTGTGAACTTCCATCGGCAGCAGACCATAGCCGACAAACGGGTGATCAGCGCGGGTGTCACGCGCGTGGCCGCTGGCGCGAACCATCGGGCCGACGTTACTGAAGTCACGGGCAATTTCCGGATCAAGCCGACCAATACCAACGGTACGCTGTTCCATGTTCGGCGTGCTGAGCAGCATATCGACCAGTTCCTGCACGTCACGACGCATCTGCTGCGCCAGTTGACGGGTCTGGATCATATCTTCTTTCAGCAGATCACGACGGATACCGCCGATCAGGTTCAGACCGTAGGTTTTACGTGCCCCAGTGAGGATCTCCGCCATCTTCATCGACGTTTCACGCACGCGGAAGAACTGCATAAAGCCGGAGTCAAAACCGGTGAAGTGACAGGCCAGGCCGAGGTTGAGCAGGTGCGAGTGCAGACGCTCAACTTCCAGCAGAATAGCGCGGATCATCTGCGCACGTTCCGGCACCACGATGCCCATCGCATTCTCAACGGAGGTGGTGTAAGCGGTGCTATGCGCAAAGCCGCAGATGCCGCACACGCGATCTGACAGGAACGTCACTTCGTTGTAACCCATGCGGGTTTCCGCCAGTTTCTCCATGCCGCGGTGGACATAGAACAGACGGTAATCGGCGTCGATGATGTTCTCACCGTCAACAAACAGGCGGAAGTGACCGGGTTCATCGGAGGTGACGTGCAACGGGCCAATCGGCACCACGTTATTTTTCTTGTCGCCCAGTTCGTTGATGAACTCGTAGGTTTCAGCATCGGTAGTCGGCGCCGGGCGCTGACGATAATCCATGCTGTCTTTACGCAGCGGATAGAGTTCGTCCGGCCAGTCATCCGGTAACACCAGACGGCGCTCATCCGGTAAACCAACCGGGATCAAACCGTACATGTCGCGCACTTCACGCTCGCCCCAGACCGCTGCTGGAACGCGCGGCGTGACGGACGGGAACTCCAGTTTATTGGCATCGACTTCAACGCGGACGGTTATCCAGCACTTGGTGCCCTGCTCCATCGACATCACGTAATAAACGGCGTAATGACCGCACAGCTGACGTTCGTCGTTACCAAACAGCACGGATAACCAGCCGCCCTGTTTGTAGTACAGGAACTCCACCACTTCCGGCAGGTAGTTCACCTTGACGGTGATCGTCAGCTGATCTTTGGTCTGCCAGGCTTCATCCAGCACCACGCCCGGAAAGGCCTGGTGCAGCGCAGCGAGATATTGTTGACCTAATTTTTCTTCAGACATGCTCAAACTCTCTTAAATCACGCCACCAGCAAGGAGACGAACGCTAAAAACGCAAACCCAAAACCGGCCCAGGTCACGCGTGAAGTGGCGCAAAAACGCAGACGCGCCATGCTGTTTTCGAACAGGGCGATGACCAGCACGCCGAGGACCAGCTTGACGACGGCAATCACCAGCGCCAGCAGCAGTCCACCGGCGGTGAAGGTTTCCATCTGTCCCCACGGCAGGAACACGCCAACGAACATTTGCAGAACGACCAGCTGTTTGAGGCTAATGCCCCACTTCAGCACGGCAAAACCGCTGCCGCTGTATTCGGTCAATGGACCTTCCTGCAGCTCCTGCTCTGCTTCCGCCAGATCGAACGGCAGTTTGCCCATTTCGATAAAGGTGGCGAAAGCACAGGCGCACAGTGCCAGAATCAGCGGAATGCTGCGCGCAGCAGGCCAGTGATAAATGGTATCGGCGATATTGCTGATATGGGTTGAACCCGCAACCTGTGCCGCTACCCACAGCCCCAGCAGCAGGATAGGTTCAACCAGCACGCCGAGCATCGCTTCACGGCTGGCGCCAATGGCGGTAAACGGGCTACCGGTATCCAGTCCCGCGATAGAGAAGAAGAAACGGGCGATGGCGAACAGGTAAATTAAGGTGATCAGATCGCCCAGTTGTGGCAGCGGCGAGCCAACGGTCACTACCGGCAACGCAGTGGCGATAGTCAGCATCACGCCCACCATCACAAACGGCGTCAGGCGGAAAACCCAGCTGGAATCCGCAGGCGCAATGCTCTGACGGCCCAACAGTTTGATAATGTCGCGGTATTCCTGCAAAACGCCCGGACCGCGGCGATTGTGCAAACGCGCACGCGCCACGCGGGTAACACCGGACAGCAGCGGCGCAACGGCAAACAGCACCAGCGCCTGAATTAACGGATATAAAACACTCATTCTCAGGCTCCTCGTGAAACCACAATCACCACCAGCACCGCCAGCTCAATCAGCGCCAGGCGACGGAACAGCACCGGTGCAGCCGCATTCTGCCAGCCCGGAACCAGTGATACCGGGTTCAGCCATTTACGCAGTTTGAGTACCGGGGCAAAGGCTTCTTTCACCGGCATGGCAAAACCGTGCGCGGTAATCACCATTGACTGCTCGTGATCGTAACCACACACCCATGCCGCACCGCGTGAACGCGACGGCAGACGGTTGCCTTTGAAAATGGCCATGATGATGAACGGCAGCAGCGGACACGCGATCAGCAGCAGCGTGATCATTGGCTGAGAAACGGTGGTGTTCGCGGTTTCCAACGGCAGCGGAACGGCAGAGGAGATCATCGGCAGCAGCCACGGCGCAGCAACGCCGCCAATCACGCAGCAGATAGCCAGCGCGACGACGCTCACTCCCATCAGGATTGGCGCGCAGCAGGCATTTTCAGCTTCCTTCGTGCGCGGTGCGCCAAGGAACGTAACGCCATAGACTTTCGCCATACACATCACCGCCAGCGCGCCGGTAATTGCCAGCCCTACCGCCAGCAACGGTCCTAACAGGCTACCGACAAACGCGCCGCTGTTGCCAAGCTTAAAGAAGGATTGGTAGATAACCCACTCACCGGCAAAACCGTTCAGCGGCGGCAGTGCGGCCATCGCCATCAGACCAACCAGCATCGCCAGCGAGATAACCGGCATACGTTTACCGATACCGCCCAGTTTTTCGATATCACGATGACCGGTACGGAACCAGATGCTGCCTGCGCCCAGGAACAGAACGCTTTTGAACAGGCTGTGGTTTACCAGGTGGTACAGACCGCCGGTCAAACCCAGCGCAATCAGTGCCGGTTGATTCAGGGAAATTCCGGTCACGCCAGCGCCCAGACCCAGCAGAATAATGCCGATGTTTTCCAGCGTGTGGTACGCCAGCAGGCGCTGGATATTGTGTTCCATCAGCGCATACAGACCGCCAACAAACGCGGTGATCATGCCCAGCACCAGCAGCGTAATCCCCCACCACAGCGGCGCGTTACCGCCCAGCAGCGACAAGGAGAGAATACCCAGCAGACCAACCTTCATGACGACGGTAGAGAACAGCGCAGCAGCCGGTGCGCTGGCATTGGCGTGTGCCTGTGGCACCCAACCGTGCAGCGGAATAATCCCGGCCAGCAGGCCAAAACCTGCCACGCCCAGCAGCCAGATGTCAGACCCGAGCGGCAGCTCCTGGGTGCGCAGGTCTAGCAGACGCAGCTCCAGCGTGCCGTAACGTTGCCACACCAGGTAGCAGGCGACCGCCAGCAGCAGCGTACCAATACGCCCCAGCGCAAACCAAAGTTTGCCTTCTTTACTGCATCCGGTAAGGAACACGGCACACAGCGCCATGATTTCCGCCATCACCACCAGCGTACCAAGGTTGCTGGCAACCACCGCACATACCGCCGCGGCCATCAGCAGATTCACCAGCAGGCCGTTAGCTTTCACCTGCGGATGACGATGCCAGTCAATGTTGTACAGGCTGACAAACAGGCCGCACAGGCCCAGTGTAATCAGCCAGATAGCATTCAGCGGAGTAATTTGCAGACTGTGACCAATAAACGGCATCACGCCGCTCACTGCCAGCGCATTAGTCAGAACGGTAAAACCCGCGGCTGCCGTACACAGGCTGCCGACTGCACCGCCAACCCCAGCAATCCAGCCGCTCAGCGATTTATGAAATGAAAACAGAAATGCCAGAACCGCAGCCGCTGTAAACCAGGCTACGCCGCTGTTAATCAGTGAAATTGCGCTCATTTTGCATCCCCACTCTGAGCCTGCTGAAACAAGGTGAGATCGCCGAAATCGGTATTGAAAGTCAGCTCACGCTTACGTTTGCTGGCGCGGGCGATATCCATGTTGCTCACCAGATGCAGGGCTTTGGTCGGACACATGCGCACGCAGGCAGGACCTTGCTCGTCAAAACTACACAGATCGCATTTCACCGCGATGGCACGAACGCCAGGAACCCAGTCCAACAGCGAACTCACGCGAGCAGGCGCTGGCGGAGCCGGAGGCGCTTTTGGCGTATTGGCGTTTGCCGGAATGTGTAGCGGACGGCTACCGGAAAACTCTATCGCGCCAAACGGACAAGCGATCCCGCACAGTTTGCAGCTTACGCACAGGCTTTCGTTCAGCTGTACGGCGCCATCAACGCGGTTAATGGCATTAACCGGACACACGGTGGCGCAAGGCGCATCTTCACACTGGTGGCAAAGCTGCGGCGCGGATTCTTTTTCATTTAACATCACTTTCAGGCGCGGCATTGACTGCAGGCCATGCTGGCGATGTGTCTCTGAGCAGGCGGCTTCACAGGTGTGGCAGCCAATACAAAGAGTGGAGTCAGCAATTACAAAACGATTCACCAGGCATTCCTCAGGTGATAGTCATTTTTGACGAAAACATGTCTACCAAATGTCATTTCGACATTTTTCGACATGCCCATTCCCTAAAACGTCGTGACGCAGTATGTAGACCGCATCATGACAAAGTGGGCAGCACCCGAGGCTTAAGCCGGGCTGTGTCCCTCAACCAGCTGGCTTAAATTCACCGGCATATTGTTCTCAACCGCGGTGTACAGGCTGTCGTAGACGGTGGCGATTTTTTCGAGATAGTGCTCCAGCACCTGCTCGCGATCGCGGTTGCTAATACGCTCATCGACCTTACCGTCGATAGTCAATTCTGCCTGTGCAATCAGCTGCTTATCATCACCGTCTTTCGTTTCGACGTAGTATTCGATGGTATGGCTGTTAAAGCCGTCCGCCAGCGTGACGTAGATAGTGAAGTGTTCAAAAAGGACGAAGCAGAGATCCTTGTCCGGTGCGCAGCTCATCGCATGATGCAAACGCGCTTTTGACAGGGTGATCCCCTGAACCAGCGAGTTGCAGTAAATACGCCACTGGTCCTGTAGGCGACGATGCCGTTCAGCGATGTAATCGGCTTTTTCGCTTATTTCCCAAATAGTCATGTCAGGTTACCCGTTTAGCAGAGATGAACAGCCTTAAGCACATTTCATGCCAAAATTAAATTACTTAATTTTCATATAGATAAAAAATCAAAGGCGGGTGACGACATGTCATTTCGTCATCGTCGTCATTGTCACGAATGAAAAAAATCAACCTGGCATGCTTATTGCTTTTAATACGTCAACTTCACAGGAGGCGGTATGCACGAAATAACCCTCTGCCAACGGGCACTGGAATTGATTGAACAACAGGCCACGCAACACGGTGCTAAGCGAGTAACTGGGGTCTGGCTCAAAATTGGCGCATTTTCTTGCGTAGAAACCAGCGCTCTCTCCTTTTGTTTTGATCTGGTATGCCGCGGGACCCTTGCAGAAGGTTGTAAACTCCACCTCGAAGAACAAGAAGCCGAATGTTGGTGCGAATCTTGTCAGCAATACGTCACGTTACTGACGCAACGCGTGCGCCGATGCCCGCAATGCAACAGCGATATGCTGAGAATTGTGGCCGATGACGGCTTACAGATTCGACGTATTGAAATAGATGAAACTCCAGCGCCGGATGGCGACGCTTAAGCGTCTTATCCAGCCTACAGAAACAGCTCGTTTGTAGGCCGGATAAGGCAACGCAGCCATCCGGCAACAGATGTATCGCAAGTAAAAAGATCAGGAGTGAGCGATGTGTACGACATGTGGTTGCGCTGAAGGCAACCTATATATAGAGGGTGATGAGCATAATCCCCACTCGGCGTTTCGCAGCGCGCCATTTGCCCCGGCGGCTCGTCCGGCGCTGAATATTACCGGTGTGAAGACCTCAAATTTCACACCGAGCCAGACTGAAGAAGGCGATTTGCACTACGGTCACGGTGAGGCCGGAACCCACGCACCAGGTATGAGCCAACGCCGTATGCTGGAAGTGGAAATTGACGTACTGGACAAAAACAACCGCCTCGCCGAGCGCAACCGTGCCCGCTTTGCGGCCCGTCAGCATCTGGTGCTGAACCTTGTTTCAAGCCCGGGCTCTGGTAAAACTACCCTGCTGACCGAAACGCTGATGAAGCTGAAAGATAGCGTGCCGTGCGCCGTTATTGAAGGTGACCAGCAGACGGTGAACGATGCCGCCCGTATTCGCGCCACAGGCACACCCGCCATTCAGGTCAACACCGGTAAAGGTTGCCACCTTGACGCACAAATGATTGCTGACGCCGCGCCGCGTTTGCCGCTTGACGATAACGGTATTCTGTTCATTGAAAACGTCGGCAACCTGGTCTGCCCGGCCAGCTTCGACCTCGGCGAGCGCCATAAAGTGGCCGTGCTTTCAGTAACCGAAGGTGAAGACAAACCGCTGAAATACCCGCATATGTTTGCCGCCGCATCGCTGATGCTGCTCAACAAAGTGGATCTACTGCCGTACCTCAATTTTGACGTTGAAAAATGCATTGCCAGCGCCCGGGAAGTGAACCCGGGGATTGAGATTATCCTAATTTCCGCCACCAGTGGTGAAGGGATGGATCAATGGCTCTCCTGGCTGGAGACGCAGCGATGTGCATAGGTGTTCCGGGTCAAATCCGCACCATTGATGGCAACCAGGCCAAAGTCGACGTTTGCGGTATTCAGCGCGATGTCGACCTGACGCTGGTCGGTAGCTGTGATGAACATGGCCAACCGCGCCTCGGCCAGTGGGTACTGGTCCACGTCGGTTTTGCCATGAGCATCATTAATGAAGCTGAAGCGCGCGATACGCTCGACGCGCTGCAAAACATGTTTGACGTTGAGCCGGATGTCGGCGCGTTGCTGTACGGCGAGGAAAAATAAATGCGTTTTGTTGACGAATACCGCGCACCAGAACAGGTGATGCAGTTGATAGAGCACCTGTGCGAACGTGCCGCCCACCTCTCCTACACGGCTGAACGCCCGCTGCGGATCATGGAAGTTTGTGGTGGTCATACCCACGCTATCTTCAAATTCGGGCTCGACCAGTTGCTACCGGAAAACGTGGAGTTTATTCATGGTCCGGGTTGCCCGGTTTGCGTTCTGCCGATGGGCAGAATCGACAGCTGTGTAGAAATCGCCAGCCATCCAGAAGTGATTTTCTGCACCTTTGGCGACGCTATGCGCGTCCCGGGTAAGCAAGGCTCCCTGCTGCAAGCCAAGGCGCGCGGTGCGGATATCCGTATTGTGTATTCACCGATGGATGCACTGAAGCTGGCGCAGGAAAACCCAACGCGTAAAGTGGTGTTCTTTGGCCTGGGTTTTGAAACCACAATGCCAACGACCGCTATCACCCTGCAACAGGCAAAGCAGCGTGATGTGCAGAACTTTTACTTTTTCTGCCAGCACATCACGCTTATCCCTACGCTGCGCAGCCTGCTGGAACAGCCGGACAACGGTATCGACGCCTTTTTAGCGCCGGGCCACGTCAGCATGGTGATTGGCACCGACGCCTATAATTTCATTGCTTCAGATTTCCATCGCCCGCTGGTGGTCGCCGGTTTCGAACCGCTCGATCTCCTGCAAGGCGTAGTGATGTTAATTGAGCAGAAAATTGCAGCCCAAAGCCAGGTAGAAAACCAGTACCGCCGCGTGGTACCGGATGCCGGTAACGCGTTAGCGCAACAGGCCATTGCCGAGGTGTTCTGCGTCAATGGTGACAGCGAATGGCGCGGTCTGGGCGTTATCGAATCCTCTGGCGTTCACCTGACGCCGGACTATCAGCGCTTTGATGCCGAAGCACATTTCCAGCCAGCGCCGCAGCAGGTGTATGACGATCCGCGCGCGCGTTGTGGGGAAGTGCTGACGGGCAGATGTAAACCACATCAGTGCCCGTTGTTTGGCAAAACGTGTAACCCGGAGACCGCGTTTGGCGCCCTGATGGTCTCCTCAGAAGGCGCATGTGCCGCCTGGTATCAGTATCGTCAGCAGGAGTGTGAAGCATGAGCAGCGTACAACTCGCCCACGGTAGCGGCGGTCAGGCTATGCAGCAGTTGATCAACAGTCTGTTTATGGAGGCTTTCGCGAATCCGTGGCTGGCGGAACAAGAAGATCAAGCGCGTCTGGAACTGGCACAACTGGTGGCAGAAGGCGATCGTCTGGCGTTTTCAACTGACAGCTACGTTATCGATCCGTTGTTCTTCCCCGGCGGCAATATCGGCAAGCTGGCCATCTGCGGTACGGCTAACGACGTAGCGGTCAGCGGGGCTATTCCACGCTACCTCTCCTGCGGTTTTATCCTCGAAGAGGGTCTGCCGATGGAGACACTGAAAACCGTTGTTAACAGCATGGCAGCAACCGCGCGCGAAGCAGGCATCGCCATCGTGACTGGCGATACCAAAGTCGTGCAGCGTGGTGCAGCAGACAAGCTGTTCATTAACACTGCCGGAATGGGGGCAATTCCCGCCAACATTCACTGGGGTGCACAGACTCTCAGCGTGGGTGATGTGCTGCTGGTCAGTGGCTCTCTTGGCGATCACGGGGCAACTATCCTTAACCTACGCGAGCAATTGGGTCTGGATGGCGAACTGGTCAGCGACTGCGCGGTGTTAACACCTCTTATCCAGACGCTGCGTGATATTCCTGGCGTGAAGGCGCTTCGTGACGCCACCCGTGGCGGCGTGAATGCGGTCACGCATGAATTTGCCGCAGCATGCGGATTTGGTATTGAGCTGTCGGAAGCTGCTCTGCCCGTGAAGCCAGCGGTGCGTGGCGTTTGCGAGCTGCTGGGTCTGGATGCGCTCAACTTTGCTAACGAAGGCAAACTGGTGATTGCCGTTGAACGCCAGGCCGCTGAAACCGTACTTGCCGCACTGTGCGCGCATCCGTTAGGACGCGATGCGGCAATGATTGGTGAAGTGGTCGAACGCAAAGGTGTTCGTCTTGCCGGACTCTACGGCGTGAAACGAACCCTCGATTTACCACACGCCGAACCATTACCTCGTATATGCTAGCAGCCGGTTGGCAGCATGCTGTAGGCCGGATAAGACGCACTAGCGTCAACATCCGGCGTTAATGCTGCATTATGCCTGATACCGCTTTGCTGATCGGGCCAACGGATTGTATATCCTGGCCAGTTCAGTGGCAGGCCATCCGGCAATAATTTACGACTTATACCTATAATTCATTTACCGTTTTCGCACCGTTCTGCGGTGCTTTCCCTGGAAAAGCAATATGTCGTATACACCGATGAGTGACCTCGGACAGCAAGGCCTGTTCGATATTACTCGTACATTATTACAGCAGCCCGATCTCCCGTCTCTTAGCGAGGCGCTTTCGCAGTTGGTCAAGCGTTCAGCGCTGGCCGACTGCGCGGCTATTGTCTTATGGCAGGCACAAACGCAACGTGCGCGTTATTTTGCAACGCGTGAAAATGGTAAACCCATCGATTATGAAGACGAAACGGTGCTGGCACATGGTCCGGTACGCCGTATTTTGTCTCGCCCTGATGCGTTGCACTGCAACTATCATGAGTTTACGGAAACATGGCCACAATTGGCTTCAGGTGGACTGTATTCTGAATTTGGCCACTACTGCCTGCTGCCACTGGCGGCAGATGGGCGCATCTTTGGCGGTTGCGAATTCATCCGTAACGAAGACCGTCCGTGGAGTGAAAAAGAATATAACCGTCTACAGACCTTCACTCAGATAGTCGGCGTCGTTGCTGAACAAATTCAAAGCAGAGTCAGCAATAACGTCGATTACGATCTGCTGTGTCGTGAGCGTGACAACTTTCGCATCCTGGTCGCCATCACCAATGCCGTGCTCTCCCGACTGGATATTGATGAGCTGGTCAGCGAAGTCGCCAAAGAGATCCACCACTACTTCGACATCGATGCCATCAGCATCGTGTTACGCAGCGATCGCAAAAATAAACTCAGTATCTATTCCACTCACTATCTGGATGAACATCATCCGGCACACGAACAAAGTGAAGTGGACGAAGCGGGAACGCTCTCTGAACGGGTCTTCAAAAGCAAAGAGATGCTGCTGATCAACCTGAGCGAACGTGACATCCTTGCCCCTTACGAACGGATGCTGTTCGAAACCTGGGGCAACCAGCTACAAACCCTGTGTCTGCTACCGCTGATGTCCGGCAATACTATGCTCGGCGTACTCAAGCTGGCACAGTGCGAAGAGAAAGTGTTCACTACCGCCAACCTCAAGCTATTGCGCCAAATCGCCGAGCGCGTGGCTATTGCCGTGGATAACGCCCTCGCCTATCAGGAGATCCACCGCCTGAAGGAACGTCTGGTCGATGAAAACCTGGCGTTGACTGAACAACTCAACAACGTAGAGAGTGAGTTCGGCGAAATCATTGGTCGCAGCGAAGCGATGTACAGCGTACTCAAGCAGGTCGAAATGGTGGCGCAAAGCGACAGCACCGTCTTGATTCTGGGTGAGACCGGAACGGGTAAAGAGCTGATCGCACGAGCCATTCACAACCTGAGCGGACGTAACGCCCGTCGGATGGTGAAGATGAACTGCGCGGCAATGCCTGCCGGATTACTGGAAAGCGATCTGTTTGGTCACGAGCGTGGCGCGTTTACCGGTGCCAGCACGCAGCGGATTGGTCGTTTCGAGCTGGCAGATAAAAGTTCGCTGTTCCTTGATGAAGTGGGCGATATGCCGCTGGAGCTTCAGCCTAAGCTACTGCGCGTTCTGCAAGAGCAGGAATTTGAACGTCTGGGCAGTAATAAGCTGATCCAGACCGACGTGCGCTTGATCGCCGCTACCAACCGCGATCTGAAGAAGATGGTTGCCGATCGCGAATTTCGTAACGATCTGTATTACCGACTGAACGTCTTCCCGATCCATCTGCCGCCGCTGCGTGAGCGCCCGGAAGATATTCCGCTGCTGGTAAAAGCCTTCACCTTTAAAATTGCTCGTCGGATGGGACGCAATATCGACAGTATTCCTGCCGAGGCTCTGCGCACGCTGAGCTGTATGGAATGGCCGGGTAACGTGCGTGAGCTGGAAAACGTGGTAGAACGTGCGGTTCTGCTTACCCGGGGCAACGTGCTGCAACTGTCCCTTCCGGATATTGCCCCTTTGACGCCGTCCACGCCTCCGATGGCAACCGAAGTCGCACAGGACGGTGAAGATGAATACCAGTTGATTATGCGCGTACTGAAAGAAACCAACGGGGTGGTTGCCGGTCCCAAAGGCGCGGCACAAAGGCTGGGGTTGAAACGTACAACGTTACTCTCACGCATGAAGCGATTAGGCATTGATAAGGATGCACTGGTTTAGCCAGTGTGGCTATACTGGGTGATATCTCAACGAAAGGAGGCAGTATGGCGGTATCAGCACGTAATCAATTAACCGGTACGGTGAGCGCAGTCGCTACGGGCGCAGTGAATGATGAAGTTGAACTGACGCTGGCTGGCGGCGCAAAACTGGTCGCGATTGTAACCCATAGCAGCCAGCAGGCGCTGGGTCTGGCGAAAGGGAAAGAAGCAATTGCCCTGATTAAAGCGCCATGGGTGACGCTGGCAACTGAAGACTGTGGTCTGAAGTTCTCTGCCCGCAACCAGTTTGCTGGCAGTGTTTCCCAGGTCACAGAAGGCGCAGTCAACGCCACGGTACATATCAAAACTGACGCAGGCTTCGAGATTGTTGCCGTCGTCACCAACGAAAGTCAGCAAGAGATGAAACTGAGTCAGGGAAGCCGTGTTGTTGCGCTGATCAAAGCCTCAGCTATTCTGATTGCCACCAAAGCGTAGTCGCCATTCATCACCACATGGCTAAGTTGCCCGATGGCGCAATGCGCATCGGGCCTACGCGACAGATGCACTTATTCTCGTAGGCCAGATAAGGCGCAGCCGCCATCCGGCGCACAGCGACCTTATTTTTTCCGCTGGTACTTCTCGGGTAACTCCGGCACTGGACGTTTGTCATCAATCAGGTGACGTACGGTCAGAATCGGGTGGCGCCAGAGCATTCTCGGCCCAGCCCAACGCATAATTTGCTTCATCTCTTCGCGTTTAGCAGGTTGATAACAGTGCACAGGACACTGTTTACAGGCCGGTTTTTCCTCACCAAATACGCACTTGTCGAGGCGCTTTTGCGCATAGGCAAATAACGCATCGTAATGCCCCGGTTCGTCTGAAGCCTGCGGGCACTGGCTCTCGTAGAGCGAAATCATTCTCTGGATCGTCATTTTTTCACGTGCAATGCGTTTGCCGGACATGATGCCTCCACAATTAAGTTGCATAAATAATACACCTTAACTAAGCACAGAACTATTACCTGAAGGTGATACATCCTTAGCAACCTACGCAAATAAGAATTATTTTCATTTGTTTATGCCATGTGCTATATAACATAGCAAAGGCTATATTCGATGATAAATTAACCACTTTGTTGCGAGGGATACTATGCCGCATCTGCCCCATCTGAAGTCATTTCTCCTTGCCAGCGTGTTAACAGCGCTGACGCTGTCACCCGCCTGGGCGAAAGAAAAATTCAAAGTGGTGACCACCTTTACGGTGATTGCCGATATGGCAAGCAATGTAGCAGGTGACGCGGCGGACGTTAGGGAAGGTGCGAACAAGTTCCTGATATGAGATCATCATATTCATCCGGAGCGCATCCCAGAGGGACATCATGAGCCATCAACTCACCTTCGCCGATAGTGAATTCAGCACTAAGCGCCGTCAGACCCGAAAAGAGATTTTCCTCTCCCGCATGGAGCAGATTCTGCCATGGCAGAATATGACCGCTGTCATCGAGCCGTTTTATCCCAAGGCGGGCAATGGCCGACGGCCCTATCCGCTGGAGACCATGCTGCGTATTCACTGCATGCAGCATTGGTACAACCTGAGCGACGGTGCCATGGAAGATGCCCTGTACGAAATCGCCTCCATGCGCCTGTTTGCCCGATTATCCCTGGATAGCGCCCTGCCGGATCGCACCACCATCATGAATTTCCGCCACCTGCTCGAGCAGCATCAACTGGCCCGTCAATTGTTCAAGACCATCAATCGCTGGCTGGCCGAAGCAGGCGTCATGATGACCCAAGGCACTTTGGTGGATGCCACCATCATTGAGGCACCCAGCTCTACCAAGAACAAAGAGCAGCAACGCGATCCGGAGATGCATCAGACCAAGAAAGGCAATCAGTGGCACTTTGGCATGAAGGCCCACATTGGTGTCGATGCCAAGAGTGGCCTGACCCACAGCCTAGTCACCACCGCGGCCAACGAGCATGACCTCAATCAGCTGGGTAATCTGCTTCATGGAGAGGAGCAATTTGTCTCAGCCGATGCCGGCTACCAAGGAGCGCCACAGCGCGAGGAGCTGGCCGAGGTGGATGTGGACTGGCTGATCGCCGAGCGTCCCGGCAGGGTAAAAACCTTGAAGCAGCATCCGCGCAAGAACAAAACGGCCATCAACATCGAATACATGAAAGCCAGCATCCGTGCCAGGGTGGAGCACCCGTTTCGCATCATCAAGCGGCAGTTCGGCTTCGTGAAAGCCAGATACAAAGGGCTGCTGAAAAACGATAACCAACTGGCGATGTTATTCACCCTGGCCAACCTGTTTCGGGTGGACCAAATGATACGTCAGTGGGAGAGATCTCAGTAAAAACCGGAAATAACGCCAGAAATGGTGGAAAAAATAGCCTAAATAGGCTGATTCGATGTGTTTGCGGGAAAAAAATCGGCCCAGATCCGCGAAATTTTAATCAGCGAGTCAGCTTGGGAAGAAATGACCTGCTTATTCGCACCTTCCTTAGCCCTACTTAGCTGTTGTTGCTGTGTATGACAGGTGGTATGAAAAAAGTCATTTTCTCTTTAGCCTTGGGGACGTTTGGGCTGGGCATGGCCGAGTTTGGCATCATGGGTGTACTCACCGAATTGGCGCGGGACGTGGGAATTTCCATTCCTGCCGCTGGCCATATGATTTCGTTTTACGCCTTTGGCGTGGTGCTTGGCGCGCCCATTATTGCACTCTTTTCCAGCCGCTTTTCGCTCAAGCATATTCTGCTATTTCTGGTCACGCTGTGTGTGATTGGCAACGCCATTTTCACCCTCTCCTCCTCGTATTTTATGCTGGCGGTGGGCAGGCTGGTTTCAGGCTTCCCGCACGGCGCGTTTTTTGGCGTTGGCGCAATTATCCTATCGAAGCTCGCCCGCCCGGGAAAAGTCACCGCCGCTGTCGCGGGCATGATTTCGGGTATGACCGTTGCCAATCTGGTTGGCATTCCCGTCGGCACCTGGCTGAGTCAGGAATTTAGCTGGCGCTATACGTTCCTGCTGATTGCCGTCTTTAATATCGCCGTGATGGTCTCGGTCGCTTTTTGGGTGCCCAACATCAGCGATGAAGCAAAAGGAAACCTGCGCGAACAATTTCACTTTTTGAAAAGCCCCGCCCCGTGGCTCATTTTCTCCGCCACCATGTTTGGTAACGCCGGGGTTTTCGCCTGGTTCAGCTATGTCAAACCATACATGATGTTCATCTCCGGTTTTTCCGAAGCGCTGATGACCTTCATCATGATGCTGGTAGGATTAGGAATGGTGTTGGGAAATCTGCTGAGCGGTCGGCTGTCTGGTCGCTATACGCCGCTGCGCATTGCGGTGATAACCGACTTCGTGATTGTGCTGGCTCTGCTGTTGCTCTTTGCCTTTGGCGGGATCAAAGCAGCGTCGCTGACCTTCGCCTTTATTTGCTGCGCGGGCCTGTTTGCCCTGTCGGCACCGCTGCAAATTTTGCTGCTGCAAAATGCTAAAGGAGGGGAGCTGCTGGGTGCGGCTGGCGGGCAAATTGCCTTTAACCTCGGCAGCGCGATTGGCGCCTACAGCGGTGGCATGATGCTGACGCTGGGCTTTGCCTACAACTACGTGACGCTGCCGGCGGCACTGCTGTCGTTTTCTGCGATGTCGTCACTGTTGCTGTACGGTCGCCTGAAGCGCGCAGTACCCCAGATGACACACGCTGCCGGATAGCATCTGCGCTACCCGGCTACGCGAACCTTACTCCTGCGGCCACAGCCAGGCCGCACCGCGTACACCGCTGGAATCCCCGTGTAGCGCCTTGCGTAGAGGCGTTTCGCATTCGCCGCCAAAGACAAACTGCTTAATCAACGTCGGAACGTTTTGATACAGTCGGTCGACATTGCTCATTCCGCCCCCCAGCACAATGACGTCCGGATCGAGAATATTCACCACATGTGCCAGTGATTTCGCCAGACGACGCTCATAGCGGCTCAACGCCTGCTCCGCAAGAGCATCCTGCGCAGTAACAAGACTGATAATTTCATTGCCTTTGAGCTGCTTACCGCTCAGACGCTGGTAGTCGGTGGCAAAGCCGGTCCCGGAAATGAAGGTTTCAATGCAGCCTTGTTTACCGCAATAACAGGGGACTTCCTGTCGGAAACACAGCTCATCTTCGTCCATCCATGGCAGCGGATTATGCCCCCACTCGCCCGCGGTACCGTTACCGCCCGTGTGCGCCCGACCATTCAGTGCCACGCCTGCGCCACATCCAGTGCCGATAATCACCGCAAACACGGTTTGCGCCCCGGCCGCCGCACCATCCACAGCTTCTGAAACCGCCAGACAGTTGGCATCATTTGCCAACCGCACTTCACGATTCAGACGCGAACTCAGGTCTTTGTCAAAAGGTTGTCCGTTAAGCCAGGTCGAGTTGGCATTCTTTACCACCCCGGTGTAGGGCGAGATTGAACCTGGAATGCCCATTCCCACGGTTCCCGTCTGCCCGGTGGCGTTTTCCGCCATCTCCACCAGCGTGGCGATGGTTTCTATCGTTTGCCGATAATCATCACGCGGCGTGGGCAGGCGATGGCGAAAAAGCTGTTCGCCCGCATCGCCAAGCGCAATAACTTCCGTTTTCGTACCGCCCAAATCGATACCTATACGCACTGTTTGCTCCTCTTCCCGATTAACAATGCAAGCATAGCGACAATTCGCTATCATGCCCGCTGGATTTAACGACAAGGCCGTGGAAATTATCATGCTGTGGTTCAAAAATTTAATGGTTTACCGTCTTAGCCGCGATGTTTCTTTGCGAGCCGAAGAGATGGAAAAACAGCTGGCATCAATGACGTTCACCCCTTGCGGTAGCCAGGATATGGCAAAAATGGGCTGGGTTCCGCCGATGGGATCGCACAGCGATGCATTAACGCATACCGCCAATGGCCAAATTATTATCTGCGCCCGCAAAGAAGAAAAAATTCTGCCGTCGCCGGTTATCAAACAGGCGCTGGAAGCCAAAATATTCAAACTGGAAGCTGAGCAAGGTCGCAAACTTAAGAAGACCGAAAAAGACTCGCTGAAAGATGAAGTTCTGCACTCATTACTGCCGCGCGCCTTTAGCCGCTTCAGCCAGACAATGATGTGGATCGATACCGTCAACGATCTGATCATGGTTGACTGTGCGAGCGCGAAAAAAGCCGAAGATACGCTGGCGCTGCTGCGTAAGAGTCTCGGTTCACTGCCGGTCGTTCCGCTGACGATGGAAAACCCTATTGAGCTGACGCTGACCGAATGGGTTCGCTCCGGCACCACGGCGCAGGGCTTCCAACTGCTGGATGAAGCTGAACTGAAAGCGATCCTTGAAGACGGCGGTGTGATCCGTGCGAAAAAACAGGATCTGGTCTGCGACGAAATCGCCGTGCATATCGAAGCGGGCAAACTGGTCACTAAGCTGGCCCTCGACTGGCAGCAGCGCATTCAGTTCGTTATGTGTGACGACGGCTCCATTAAGCGCCTGAAGTTCAGCGACGAGCTGCGCGATCAAAACGAAGATATCGACCGCGAAGATTATGCTCAGCGTTTTGATGCCGATTTCATCCTGATGACAGGTGAACTGGCGGCGCTGATTAAAAGTCTGGTGGAAGGATTAGGCGGCGAAGCGCAACGTTAAGCTGTGTTTAGCGAATGGCGACTCAATATCGCCATTCGTCATTTTTACGATTACAGGTAACGGCAAAGATAGGATGTTGGCTCTGCTACCTGCAGATGAAACTCGCTGTTGCCCGGTACGTTAAACACGTCTCCTGCGGCATACACTTTCCACTCGGTTTCCCCTGGCAGCAGCACGTTCAGTGCGCCACTTACTACCGTCATCTCTTCAGGCGCCGCAGTACCAAAGGTATATTCACCTTCAGCCATCACACCTACACTGGCGCGGCCAGTACTGCTGCTGGTAAAACCGATCGATTTTACTTTGCCGGAAAAGTATTCATTACTTTGAAGCATACAACTGGCCCTATCTCGTGATTAAGTTAGGAACCAATATAGGGGGCTGACGTTCCACCTGTCACGCAAAATTACGCCAGCAATTCCGAAGCCAGTCGGGCAATCAACACATTGGACAGCAGAACCGGGACATCCAGCGACTTTTGCAGTAAATCACGATGACGTTGATGAAACCCCAGGCAGTCCAGCATAAGAACATCAGCACCTTGCTCAAGGAGATATTTCCCGGCATCAATCAGCTGTTGTTCAGAACCTTCTACTGGATTCGCCACGGCGTACACTGGCGGAGTTTGTAACACCTGCCACTTTTGTGTCTGGGCTTTGAGCAATTCAGCAACAGGTACAATGACCCCAACCTGATGCCCTTCGACAATTGAAGCCACTAACGGGGGAATAATGCGTATGGGTTCCAACAAGATACTATTGCGGGCGGTCAGACGGGTGATTGAGGCGGTACTCATCAGCAGGATCACATCAAATCCCTGATTATCGAGAACCTCCACAATGCTTTGCAGCGAGCGTTCCACTTTCTGACGTGAGACATGAGCAAGTTGGTGGTCGCTAAGCAGCGTTAATAACAGCTCGTCACCGGGTGAAGCCCCGTACTCGGCCATCACATCTTCTCGCTGCATCTGCCCCAGCAGACTGTGGTGAGTAATGTGCTGTTCATCAATATATTCCGTCAGGAGCGGTAACATCTCACACATCGGCACAACGCCAATCGTGAGGATAGCCAACGACGTACTCATTTGTTGCTCCACCGTCTTCTTACTTTGCTGTGAAATCCCGGATAAGTGCCGGGCGCTGACCTGTGCTACAAATGCTCAAAAGCGTAGCAGTAGATCGGCGGTGTATTGTGTAAAGATTCCAGATCATTCCAGTACTGGATTGTTATTGTTTAATTTTCAATTTTTACTGTATACGGCGAAATTTAAAATAATGTGATGCACGCCCGGACTGGCACTTTTAAGACTCGTGCCAGAGCGGTCTTCATATCAGGTTTTATCGGGGTCTTCGTAGCGTTTTTTAGCATCCATCGCTTCCTGAGCTGAAGGATGCTCACTGATCAACGAATTCGGTTTAGGGTGGTCGGCACGAAGTTGATACCAGGTTACCGTCTGGCCTGGCGTCCCTTTTTCAACCGTAACAATGGTCGCTTGACGTGGGTAAGGTGGTTGTGTCGGCATAGTTCTTCCTTTTCACTGGATGAACATTAAGTATAGACACCGCCCTGCAACCGTGGCGCTGCCTGCGCCAGTATCCCAAGAATGTCTTCCACTACCTGCGAAGGCGGATTGGTGGCATCAACGATATAGTGCGCAGCCTCACGATACAGAACATCACGCTGGGCGAGCACTTCCTGAACCTCTTCGGTCAACGGTTTGCCGGTTAGAGTCGGTCGTAATCCTTCTTCAGGCGTGGCCTCCAGACGATCAACCAGTACCGATACCGGTGCGCTTAGATAGATAACCACGCCGTGGCTGCGCATGTAATGACGATTAAATTCGGTAAGAATGATACCGCCGCCGGTCGCAACAACCGTGGCAGGAGCGGTGACAGCCTGCAGAGCGGTCGTTTCCTGGGCACGAAACCCTTCCCATCCTTCTCTTTCGACGATTTCCGCCACGGTCATTTGCACGTGCGATTGCAACCAGCGATCGGTATCAACGAACTGGAAATCAATAGCCTTTGCCAGCGCCATACCGGTTGTCGTCTTACCACACCCCCGGGGGCCAACAAGAAAAAGAGGTTGCGTCATCACAGAATTTCCCCAGAGAGCCGCCAACAAGCGGGATCTGATGCGGTTAAAAATATAATCATATCATCAAACTAGTACATCGCCAAAACTGTAAAGAAAAAATTACAGAAAGAATGGCGAGATGAGCGACCCCCTACTATAACAAGAATTCACAATGAATAAAGTGTAAATAATAAATTACATACCCTATTTTCTACGCTGAACTTCCAGCCACCACTTATCCAGTTCAGCCGCAAAATGCTGTCTGTCGCGGGGCGAAAGGCTGTCCGGCCCCCCGGTCTGGATACCGCTGGCTCGCAGTGTATCGATAAAATCACGCATCATCAGACGCTCGCGGATCGTGGCTTCGGTATAGCGCTCGCCGCGCGGGTTAAGCGCCGCCGCACCTTTTTCAATCACTTCAGCCGCCAGCGGAATATCTGCCGTTATCACTAAATCACCGGCGCTGCACTGACGCACAATCTCGTTATCAGCCACGTCAAAGCCCGCAGGCACACGTAATGTGCTGATGAAACGCGAAGGCGGGACGCGCAGGCTTTGGTTGGCCACCAAAACAAGCGGCATTTGCATGCGCTCAGCGGCGCGGTACAAAATGTCTTTAATCACATTCGGACACGCATCGGCATCCACCCATATTGTCATAGTTTCTCCCCACTGGTGTGCTGTCGCACATTGTCGCGTGCTTTTACTTTCAGGCAAAGTGCTGTTTCTCCTTCTGAACATATTCATTCCGCGCTAAGCTTAGCTTTCCCAGATTTACCCTAAATAATTCGGGTTGCAGGCAAGCGGCAAGAGAGTGAGTCCCGATGAGCTTACTCTGGTAAGTGATTCGGGTGAGCGAACGCAACCAACGCACATGCAACTTGAAGTATGACGGGTATAAAACAATGAATATCATCCATAGGGAGTGACAAGATGGACAAGAAAATTGGTTTTATCGGCTGCGGTAATATGGGCAAAGCCATTCTTGGCGGCATGATCGCCAGCGGTCAGGTTCTCCCCGGACAAATCTGGGTCTACACCCCTTCCCCCGATAAGGTCGCCGCGCTACACGACCAGTACGGCATTAATGCGGCGCAGTCTGCACAAGAAGTCGCGCAGATCGCTGATATTGTTTTTGGGGCCGTAAAACCAGGCATCATGATTAAGGTACTGAGCGAAATTACCTCCAGCCTGAACAAAGATTCCCTTGTCGTCTCGATTGCCGCCGGTGTTACCCTCGATCAGCTTGCCCGCGCGCTGGGTCATGACCGTAAAATCATTCGCGCGATGCCAAACACGCCATCGCTGGTGAACGCCGGAATGACCTCCGTCACGCCAAACGCCTTAGTCACGCCGGAAGATACGGCCGACGTGCTCAATATCTTCCGCTGCTTTGGCGAAGCTGAAGTCATTGCGGAGGCAATGATTCATCCGGTCGTTGGCGTCAGCGGTTCAGCACCGGCCTATGTATTTATGTTTATCGAAGCGATGGCAGATGCCGCCGTTCAGGGGGGGATGCCCCGCGCACAGGCTTATAAATTTGCAGCACAAGCGGTAATGGGTTCGGCGAAGATGGTTCTGGAAACGGGTAAACATCCTGGCGAATTGAAGGATATGGTGTGCTCGCCGGGTGGAACCACCATTGAGGCGGTACGCGTCCTGGAAGAACGCGGTTTCCGTTCATCGGTGATTGAAGCGATGATTAAGTGCATGGAGCAGTCGGAAAAACTCAGCCGCTCCTGAGTTAACACCGCCGGACGTCAGGCCGCCGCTTCAGTGCGGTTACGTCCGGAATTCTTTGCTTTGTAGAGAGCCATATCTGCTGATTTTAACCATTCTCGATAGTGTTCAGTTTCAGACGTCAGCGGCGCAACGCCCACGCTAATGCGCAGGTCAACCTGCGGCGCGCAGGATAAACGCAGTTGGGTAAGCCGTTCGTGAACACGAGACATCGCTGCAATCGCGCTGCTCGCTGACGTGCCACACATGATTACCGCAAACTCATCACCGCCAAAGCGACCAATCACATCGCTACCGCGTAAGGTCATCTGTAACTGGCGGGTCAGTGCAACAATGGCCTGATCCCCGACGTCATGGCCCCAGGTATCATTGATACTCTTAAAATGGTCGATATCGATGATAAGGAGCGTGGCATCACGCTGATGGCGGCGGCAATTATCAAATTCATTCCGCAGCAACAGTTCCCAATGACGTCGGTTATAAACCCCGGTCATCCCATCTCGCGTACTCATAACCTGTAAGCGACGTTTATGTTCTGCCAGCCTGATGAGCGTCTGGTAACTCACCCAGGCAAATAGCAACGGGTAAACCACTAACACCGGCAGCGACAGCAGCACACTCAGTTGCGTACTGCTAAAAGCCACGGGAATATCCGTTAACTGTAACGTCACCAGGCAGGAAACCACCATCAACACGGCGCCTGCGATGAAGACACGCATACCCCCTGCGCCCATCAGGTTGATACAGATAATCATCAACAGCGCCGTGGATGGCAGCAAGTTTATCCCCATAATCCCCATCCACATCCCGGCGAGAATGGCATCGGCTTTTAAGTTGGTATATTCGCTATGCAGTGGATCGATAGCTTTACTTGCCAATTGCCATGCCAGATGCGGCCAGACAAACGCCCATCCCACCAGCAAAAGCCACCAGCCTCCGGTTATTGGCTGAGAAACTAATACCGACGCGATAGGGAAAAACATTCCCCCCAGTCCCACCGCTCGCGGCAGCCTGATTCGTCGGGCAAATCGCAGACCGGAACGTTGGTGGTCATTTTGATGAAGCAATATAAATGCTTCATTCGGGACGACCTTCTTTTGATAAAAGTTTTCATCATTCATCGTATTTGGGAATATTCTGAAACAAATTTCCCAAATTATAGGAAGGGGTCTGGTGGCGGAAGTATGATATTTCGGGTGAGCGATTTTACCTGCTCACCCGGAAGTGCTAAGCAGATTTTTTCAGGCAAGCGCTCATAAACTTATTACGATCATCGCCTTTCAGAGACTGTTCCGTCGCCTTGACGTTGCATTCACGCATTTTCTGCTGCTGCGGCGTCAGGCTCTTTTCCTCAGGCGCAGATTTACTGTTTTTCAGGCAATCACTCATATAGGTCTTACGCGCATCCCCTTTTAAGGTCTGCGCCGTGGCCTGCTGATTGCAGGTGGTCATACGCTGTTGTTGCGGGGTTAACGTCTTCTCGGCAGCACCGACGGTAGTTAAAAAAATCAGACCAAAAAGTAACGTCATTAATAATGTAATTTTCATAGCACCATCCTTTTCTGAACGACGACACACAGGTAAGTTTGGCTGCTAACGATAAAAAAACCACCCGACGGCAAAAGTATTGCCGCCGGGTATCAGCTTATTTCAGTCCTAACGCCGCTTTCATGGTGTAAAACAGATCGGTTTGATCGGTCAGGCCAACCACATTCGCCGCATGAGGGCCATAGGCTGCAATACGCAGTTGGCTGCCGGTGTGCTCCTGGGACTCTTCTTCAGAGTTGCCATAGCTAATGACCATCACCGCGCCATCTTTAGTGTTCAGCGCCTGCGTCAAACCTGGTGCTTTGGTATCCGGTGCGACAATCTGGCTGGCATGCGCGTGGTCAGCGGTTACCACAACCAGGGTGTTGCCATCTTTCTTCGCAAAGGCAAGTGCACGCTGCACCGCTTCATCCAGATCGACCGTTTCACCAATTTGTCCACACGGGTTAGCGGCGTGATCTTGTTTATCGATCGACGCGCCTTCTACTTGCAGGAAGAAACCTTTCTCATTTTTGCTTAACAGCTCAATCGCTTTATCCGTCATCTGCGCCAGCGTTGGCACGCTGTCGTTACGTTTTGGATTTGGCGTACAGGTCACTACCGGCTTATCCAGGTTGCCGTGATAAGACGCTTTCGGCCCTTCCCAACGCACTGGCATATTACCGTCTGAGAACAGACCCAACAGCGGTTTATCCTGATTCGCTTCGCTAACAGCCGCCAGCGTCGCGGCATCACTCACCATCTGGTAACCACGGGCCTGGGCTTGTTCTCGCAGCGTTTTACCCTGCCACTCACCTGCCGTAGCGGTTTCAGTAAAAGTCTTTGCTCCGCCGCCTAACGTAACATCCGCACGAGCATTCAATAATTGTTCGGTAATTGACCCTTTACCGCCTTTTTCCAGCGCGTTCGTCGGGCATTTTTCAGCCGTCACGCTCGGACCATAGCATTTACGCGAAGTGACATGGGCAACCAGTGCGGCCGGCGTGGCATCCTGCAATTCAGCCGTGGAAACGTTGCCTGTCGCCAGACCTGCCGCTTTGGCCATTTCCAGAATCGTGGTGTGATCTTTTTCATGAATATCCACACCCAGCGCCCCGTTATAGGTCTTCACGCCGGTTGTCCATGCTGTCGCAGATGCTGCTGAATCTGTCACATAATCGGGCTTGCCCGTTTTCTTATCCAACGCATAATGTGTGTATTGTCCGGTCAACGGTAAAGCATCAATACCTTTAAAAAAGCCGCCCGCGCCTTCAGCATAATTTCGCGCTGCCGTTATTTCGGAGTCGCCCATCCCATCGCCAATCAGTAAAATTATATTTTTGGCCGGTTTATCGTTCAGGGATTCGCGCAGAGCTGCCGTTTGATCGGCAGACAATCGGCGAGCGCCACCCGGCGTGGTGATATCTCCCTGAGCAGCACGATTATCCATAACCGCTACAGTAGATGTTTCTGCATTAATAACCGGGGTAAACAGCAAAGGTAACAGGGCAATAGCCAGAGCGCTTTGTTTCACTTTATATTCTCCATGTATAAATACGGTAAAATTAAAACAAAGCGACTATAAGTATTTGATGTGACACTTTTATGATAATTTGTGGCTACCCCACCACAGATGGATCACAACGCTTTTGGTACGCACTCGCCAGCATTATGTATGTTCGTCAGAAACACGGGCATGCGGTTTCCGCCAGCCAGCGCCCCCTCAATTTGACGAATAAATATTTGTCGATCGTTCCACGCCATATTGCTCAGCATTTCGATGATTACCCGCTCTAACGTTTCGACCTGTGCCGCCAGATCTTGCGATTCTTCTTCTTTTTGCGCGAGCTTAAGTAACAACTCAGTGACGAGGTTTTTCATTTGCCTATTCCCTTAACAAAATATGGGTCACGTTATCATTAAGGCTCACGACTGCCTAGAGGATGAAAGTTGTATTTTTATAAGAAATAAAACGATTTGCGAAAACAATCACAACACAAAATAAGGGAAAATGAGTCCTGAAGCAGGATGATTCAATATAAAAAGGTAAGAAAATTAATAATCACACAAATATATAATACACAATTATGGATTAACAACGCTGACAAGCAGCGTTGTTAATCAGGAACTCAACGAGCCTCGCGCCGACGTCGCAACGCGATAGCCAGTTGCCAGATATTGATAAGCACAATGCTTGCTGTAGCAATGAACACCCAACGGAACCCCGCCATTGCCGAAACCGTTGCCCCCATCAATGGCCCGGCGACGTTGCCAAGGTACATAAATGACTGGTTATAGCCAAAGATGCGTCCGGTTATCTGGTCGCTGGAGTATTTCACCAACAGCGTCTGCACCGCCGGCAACATCGCACCATCAGCAAAGCCGAGCAGAAAACGTAGAATTCCCAACTGCAACGGCGTGGTAACCCACGACATGGCAAAAAACAGCACCACCGCGAAGATTAACGTCGCCATTAAAATCCGCTCAGTACCAATACGGTCGCCTAATTTACCAAGTCGGGGCGCGGAAATCAGAGCAGAAATGCCCGGTACTGAGGCTATCAGCCCACTGAGAAAAGCAATATTCGAACTGTCCGGGACCATTGATTTAATAAACAGCGCCAGAATAGGCCCAATTGAGCCGTTACACAGTTGAATCACCATGGTGGTAAAAAACAGGCTGATCACCAACGCTGGATGCGAAAGCGAGGCAAACACGGCCTTCCCACTCAGACGTTCGCTTTTTTTAATCGTCGGGCGAACGCCCTCTTTGATCAAGAACAGTGTGACCAGAAAACTCACCACCAGCAAGGCGGCGGTAATACAGAATACCGCCCGTAAGCCAACATGATCGGCGATAAAGCCTCCCATCAGCGGTCCGCCAATGACGCCGCTAATTTGCGCCGTAGAGAGCGTACTCAGCGCCCAGCCGCTGCGCTCGCGTGGAACCTGGGACGCAACCAGCGCCATCGCATTAGGAATATAGCCGGAGGTTAACCCCATCACCCCGCGCAGCAGAAAAAGCTGCCAGACGTTAGTGGCAAATGCCTGTAGCAAAATCGCAATGGCCATCCCCAGTGAGGCCCGCAGCAGCATCAGCTTGCGTCCTTTGCGGTCGGCCAGACTGCCCCACATCGGAGAAACAATGGCTGAAATCAGGAAGGTGACGCTGAACGTTAATCCGGACCACATTGATAGCGCTTCATGCGAGGTCACGCCCAGTTGGGAGATATAGAGTGGTAAAAAAGGCAAGATTTGGCTAATCGCCAGTCCGGTAAAAAAGCACCCGAACCAAACGGAAATAAGGTTAACTCTCCAGGATTCCATAAGGACTCATAACGATAATTAGCTGAAAACTGCGAGCAGCTTAACAAATTACTTAGCCGAATAAGGGTCTACAGGTGCGATAAATCACAGTTTAGGATTTTATCTTCCCGCTCATCATATTTGTGATATAGCTCACATCAAACCCATAATATAAACAGGGGATTGTGCTTCCCGCGCGATCTGCGTGTATGTCCCCTTCTAATCCCCTGTCATTCGCCAAAACAATCTGCCAGAAGCCGAGGAAACCTGCGTTTTGTCGTGGTAATGTATGTGCTTTGCATTCATGGAATGGGTTTTTAAGATGGCAAAGTTGCGGGTAGGAATCGTATTTGGTGGTAAATCAGCGGAACATGAAGTGTCATTGCAATCGGCAAAAAATATTGTCGATGCCATCGACAAGACTCGCTTTGACGTTGTGCTGTTAGGTATTGATAAACAAGGGCAATGGCACGTCAGCGATGCCAGTAACTATCTGCTCAATTCAAACGATCCGGCGCATATTGCGTTGCGACCTTCTGAGACCAGCCTGGCGCAGGTACCGGGTAAACAAGAGCACCAGTTGATCGATGCACAAAACGGTCAACCGCTACCGACGGTCGATGTTATTTTCCCAATCGTACACGGTACTTTGGGTGAAGATGGCTCTCTGCAGGGCATGCTGCGCGTGGCGAACCTGCCGTTTGTCGGTTCTGATGTGCTGGGTTCTGCTGCCTGTATGGATAAAGACGTGACCAAACGTCTGCTGCGTGATGCCGGGTTAAACATCGCGCCATTTATTACACTCACTCGCGCGAATCGCAACAGCATCAGCTTTGCCGAAGTGGAATCCCGCCTGGGTCTGCCGCTGTTTGTAAAACCGGCCAACCAGGGATCGTCCGTTGGCGTCAGTAAAGTAACCAGCGAAGCCCAATACGATCAGGCCGTCGCGCTGGCATTTGAATTCGATCATAAAGTCGTTGTGGAGCAAGGGATCAAAGGCCGCGAGATCGAATGTGCGGTACTGGGCAACGATCATCCGCAGGCCAGTACCTGTGGCGAGATCGTGCTGAACAGCGATTTTTACGCTTACGACACTAAATACATTGACGATAACGGTGCCAAAGTTGTCGTTCCGGCAGCAATTGCGCCAGAGATTAACGATAAGATCCGCGAAATCGCCATTCAGGCCTACCAGACTCTGGGCTGTGCCGGTATGGCGCGCGTGGACGTCTTCTTAACTGCTGAAAACGACGTTGTGATCAATGAGATCAACACGCTGCCTGGCTTTACCAACATCAGTATGTATCCGAAGCTGTGGCAGGCGAGCGGTTTAGGCTATACCGATTTGATCACTCGCCTGATCGAACTGGCGCTGGAACGCCATGCTGCGGATAGCGCGCTGAAAACCACTATGTAAACCCGTCAGGATGCCTGATAGAGCTATTGGGCATCCTTTGCTTCATCATTTTCAACGCGGCGGCGGATGATTAATCCGGCCAGCCAAAAGCTAATCACCCAGGTCACCAGCCCCACCGCATAGGTTTGCCATCCCTGCGCTTCAAAACCTAATAACCCCACCACGCCATTCAGAATAAAGATAAGCCCAATAGCGAAGGCATAGTAGTGCCAGTCTCGGCGGATTTTTACAGGCAGGTTCATAACAGCTCCGGTGGAAATACAACACAGGGAGGCATCCTCGCACATTTCCCCGAGGGCGTCTGTGGCCTGTGCGGAATTTCTTAAATGTAACTCAATTTAACTTAAGGTTACATAATTGTGACCGCCAACAAAAAACCGAAATCCAGGAATAATCTCTACCTGAAATTACCATCATTCTGATATTGACATTGCCGATCACCTGTCAGACTCACTCTCAGTTCCAGGCATTACGTCAAAAAAAGCAGGTTATTTCCGGAGGTCTTTATGGCTGATTTTACGCTCTCAAAATCCCTGTTTAAGGGCAAGCATCGGGATCCCTCCTCCCTGCCCGGCAACATTGCGTATGCCGTATTTGTGCTGTTTTGCTTCTGGGCGGGTGCACAGATTTTAAATCTGTTGGCTCACGCGCCCGGCATCTATGAAGAACTGATGCAGCTGCAAATGCAGGAGACAGGACGCCCGCGGGTTGAAATCGGTTTAGGCGTCGGTACCCTCTTTGGACTGATCCCCTTCCTGGCCGGAAGCCTGATTCTTGGCGTCATAGCGGCGGTCATGCGCTGGCGTCACCGTCATCATAAAGATGACTGATTCATACACTTCGCCCGACGGTCATCCACCCGTTTAGCAAACCATGCGGTAGTCAGATTACGCGTGATCTTCGGGCTTTCCAGTTGAATGCCCGGCAGCATTTCACGGGGTAACGTTTTCCCGGTCTTCGCCTCCGCCAGCTTATAAACCTTTTCGTACAATGCGGTTTTTTCAAAGGCCAGGCTGTCACCTTTTTGCAGTTGCTGGCGGATCTCACTCTCGCTCATCCCTAGCTTCCCGGCCAGTTTACGTACCGCCAGCTCCGTTTTGCCCGGCTCACTGCTGCCATAGAGAATCAAATCCCCGTCCATCGCCAGCTTCACTCCGCTGGCTTTACTGACCGCATTCTGGAAAGCTGCATTACGGCTGGCATACCACCCGGCATTAAAATCGGCGAAGCGGAAGATTGGCGCACTGTAATTCGCCGGGTAGTTGAGCAGATGATACGTACCGAACCATAACCCACCACGGCGGCTAAACACTTCCTGACGTACCGTCCCCGCCATTTTCCACGGATACCCGCTGGTGTGCTGCTCAGCAAACGCGATACTGACCTGCATTGGACCACCGGTATGGACCGGATTAAGCGATCCGAACAATGTCTGCCCCATCGGCACCATGTTGATGAAATCATCAAAGATGGCGCTAAGCTGTTTTTCCGTCTTCACCGTATCCAGACGCTCGCTGTAGCTTTTCCCCGTTGGCGAGTTAATCTTTAGCGCGGTATGCACGACAAACAGCGGGATATGCATGCGTTCTGCGCGACGGTCAATCTCTTTCCAGGCTATTTTGCTTAAACCAGGAACGGCCGGATCGGCCTGGAAGTTTGACTCCTGCTGCGCTACCGCCAGCACCGAACAGATGTTTTCAACCGTCGGTGCCAGCTTCTGGCTTTCAAAGGTCTTTGCCAAATCCTGCGCCCATGCGTCCCGGTCTTTCACGCTGGCGGGCATTTTCTGGCGCACCACGCTCGCCACATCGACGGCTTTTTCCCCTTTTTTTAGCGGCTGCGCGGGTTGACTACTGCATCCCACCAGCACTAATGCTGCCAGACCGGACAAGGGGTAAAGACGGGAAACCGTCGACATAACATCTCCTTTTGTTAACTAAGAGTATGGGTAACTTCCTGAATTTCCTGACCATCAAGCTCGCGCTCAAAGCTGCGCAGACGCTTATAAATAGACATTAGTTCCACTAACGTTGTCCAGGAGTTAATCAGATACTGGAACGAGCCGCGCACCTGGCCAAACACGTTGGTGATTTGCGTCATCAAACCGAGCGTAATCGTACCGGCAACAATTGACGGAAACAGCAGGAACAAACCGAAAACGTTATCAACCTGCAGGTAAAGAATACGGGCGATATTGAAGTACATATAGTGAAAATAGAGGCGGAAGTAGTTTTGCCGTACCGCATGGAACAGTTCACGCACCGTCGGTGGCGTCGCACGGTTGCCATCATCTTCGCCATAGACCAATTCTTTACGATAGGCCGCTTCCACGCGCTGGTTTTTAAACTCCAGCCCGGGAAGTTTTATCCCGACCACGGCCAGTAAACCGGTTCCCATCAGCGACCAGACAATCGCGGCAATCACCAGGCCATAAGGCACATGTCCAACAATCGGCAGGTCAGGAACATGGGCAGAGAGCGTAACCAGTACAGGCAGGAAGGCAATCAGCGTCATAATTGCGTTGATAAAGCTGACGCCCATATCTTCCAGCGTAGAAGCAAAACGCATGGTGTCTTCCTGCACACGCTGCGCTGCGCCTTCGATGTGACGCAAATGCTGCCAGTGCGCCATATAGTGTTCGTTCATCGCGGTACGCCAGCGGAACACATAGTGGCTGACGAAGAAGTTGTTCATCACGCCAATGACCACGGCTATCAGCGCAATACCGAGAAAAATGCCCACTTCATGATAGAACTGCTCAATCTTCACCTTGTGTGGTGCGCTGAGCGCAGTTTGAATCAGGTCATAAAATGGCGCATACCAGGCGTTGACGGCGACGCCGACTTCAACCAGAAACCAGGTCACAAAAATAATCAGCGATGTGCCCAGAATAGACCAGTACTGCCAGCGGTGTGGGCTGTAGAGAAACCAGAACAGCGCAAACACCCCGACACAAAGAATGTAGTACGCATAAAAAATCAGGTAATCCAACGACCAGAAACGCGCTGCGCTAATAGGTACGTCTCCCGACGCGCCGGTAATATGTGCAACCCAGGCTCCCCCACCTGCTTGCCAGAATACAACGGCGACCAGTGCCCAAATAAATGCCGAAATAAAGAACGGCCCCGGCTTTGGGAAAAAAGACTTAAACATAGTGCTCTCCTGCTAACTTCTTATCGTTATGACGACTGCTGTGCATTTGCCACCGTGGAGTGCGGAGGCCAGACGGCTTACGCCCAAAAACACAAGCTGAAACCGACAATTGTGACCAAAACCGAGGCACTTAGTTCGCACCTCGGTTATGAAGAATTGTTTCTGTGGTTTTCACACTCGACAACGTTCCAGTATGTGCAGATTATCACAGCGTGAGATCACAAAAGCGAACATCCGCAATCCAGGAAACTCCTGTGTTTACTCATCGTTACGTTTTTCCCACTATCATTGGTTGATAAGCGCTTTGCAATACGCCGATGAGTAGTATAAATACGCATACGCACGACATCCTTTTTCACTTTCTCTAACTCATGGACACCACCGTTGAAACGTAGTCTGCTTTTTTCTGCCGCGCTGTGTGCGGCGTCATTGACATCTGTCCAGGCGGCACAGCCTATAACCGATCCGGTCTTCGCCTCTGATATCGTTGATCGTTATGCCGACCATATATTTTACGGCAGTGGTGCTACGGGGATGGCGCTCGTGGTGATTGATGGTAATCAGCGTGTATTTCGCAGTTTTGGTGAAACACGCCCCGGCAATAATGTTCACCCGCAACTGGATTCCGTAATCCGCATTGCCTCAATTACCAAATTAATGACCAGCGAAATGCTGGTGAAATTACTCGATCAGGGCACGGTCAAACTCAACGATCCATTGAGTAAATATGCACCTCCTGGCGCACGCGTACCCACTTATCAAGGAACACCAATTACGCTGGTGAATCTGGCGACGCATACCAGCGCACTGCCGCGCGAACAGCCAGGCGGCGCGGCCAAGCGCCCGGTATTTGTCTGGCCAACCCGCGAGCAGCGCTGGAGCTATCTCTCAACGGCTACGCTTAAAGCCGCACCAGGATCGCAGGCTTCTTATTCCAACCTGGCGTTTGATCTGCTGGCCGATGCGCTGGGTACCGCGTCCGGTAAGCCTTATCCGCAGCTGTTTGAAGAAAAAATCACCCGTCCGCTGGGGATGAAAGACACCACCTTTACGCCGTCCCCCGATCAGTGTCGACGCCTGATGGTCGCGGAAAAAGGTGCCAGTCCTTGTAACAATACGCTGGCAGCGATGGGCAGCGGCGGCGTCTATTCAACGCCTGGCGATATGATGCGCTGGATGCAGCAGTATCTTTCTTCTGACTTTTATCATCGTAGCCAGCAGGCCGACCGGATGCAGACGCTGATTTACCAGCGTACGCAGTTAACTAAAGTGGTGGGAATGGACGTTCCAGGCAGAGCCGATGCGCTTGGTTTGGGCTGGGTCTACATGGCGCCGAAGAATGGCAGACCGGGAATTATTCAAAAAACCGGTGGCGGCGGTGGCTTCATTACCTATATGGCGATGATCCCACAGCAAAACGTTGGGGCATTTGTCGTAGTGACGCGCTCTCCGCTGACCCGTTTTACCAATATGAGCGACGGTATCAACGAACTGGTTGCAGAGTTGAGCGGGTACAAGCCACAGGTCATTCCTGCATCCTGATTCAATACTCAAAAGGCAAACGGTTAATGCACACCAGTTTGCCTTTATTCATTTCAATGTAACCGCCTTTACGCAATGCTGCGAGAATCTCAGCGACAACCGAGCGTGAAATTCGTGTGCGTTGGTGAATATAGTTCATAACGCCGATGCGTGAACGAAGGGCTTCATCCCATTTCGTCATAGAGATCAATGTCGCGCGGATCTGATCGTAGGAGTTGTTGCCGATCAACTGCAGATCGCGTAATTCAAGCATGGAGTTTTGCCATGCCAACCAACAAAAAGCTTCACGCCAAAGCTGGCACTCTTCAATTATATTAATTGTTTGCGAGGCGGGTAGATGGTATCCCGTACAATCGCTTTCCGTGATTAATCTGTATTGTATATCTGTTTTTATCACACCATCTGAAAGCCCCATAATAAACGGTGCCTGCGCAATACCGACCAGCACATTCTCACCTCGCCTCAGAGAAATTACACCATTTAAAATGATAAAGGTATCGTCACTGTTTATATCACTGGAATAAATTATTTCTTTATCGTTATCACACTCAAAGTGTTTGCCATATTTTGACAAACATTTATCAAGCTTACCAAATTCCACAAGCGGTTTATTTGCAGACAACATTTGGGCATTCCTTGCAATAAATGCCCGTCAAATCCGTGACGGGCATTTTTCTGAGTTAGATTATCTTTTCTTTAACAACAAGAGATGTCTTACCAGGTATATTTAACACCAACATTTGCAGACCAGTCTTGATCAACATCGCCACCACCGAGGTAGTTAGCATCGGTGTATGCGCTGAAGTTTTTGGTAAAGCTGAACTGAGTACCCAGTCCAACACGTACCGCAGAACCTTCTACACCGTTGTCGATAGAGTCGCCGTTTACGTCAGAATCGTTGTTAGAGTCGTCGTAAACGTAGGCCAGTTTGAAGTACGGGGTCAGCGCCTGGTCATCGCTATAAGCGAAGGTATAACCTGCATCGACACCGAGTTCATAACGCATGCTGTCATAAGACTGGCTATCAACTTTCATGTCGTTGCTCAGCTTATAGCCATCACCAGACTGGAACAGACCGGATACGCTGCCGTATGGCGTTACGTAACCTGCGTCACCCAGCTTCAGGTCATAACCCAGTTTCAAGCCAAAGCCCCAGGCGTCAGATGAGGTGCTGCCATCAACATACTCACCGTTGCTCATGTTGGCAGACAGATCGTTGTTGAAGTGAGAGTAGCTTAAGTTACCGTCAACAAAGATGTTGTTGGCAAAGTGAGCAGAAGAGTAGATGTAGGCAGTCTGGCTATCCTGATCCACCTGACCGGTACGGTCGCTCATATCACCTTTCGCGAAGCCTGCTGCAGCACCGACAATCCACTTAGCGTTGTTACCATCAATTTTGGAATCAACACCGACCATGATGCCGTTAACATCCTGATCGTAGTTAATGGTGCCGTTATCTGCATCGAAGCTACCACCGAAGTAGCTAACCCATGCACCACCGTTATCAACCAGACCATGACGCGCGTTAGTCAGACGAGTACCAACGGTATCTTGTTCCAGGTTCCAGATATTGGTGTTAGCAGACGGAATGCTCAGCGCCATGTTCGCGTAGTCTGTCAGTTCCATCTGCTGCAGAACAACGGTGTTACCCTGCTGCTGTGCCTGATAGGTGTAAGCACCCAGGTCAGCTTTGTTAGCTGCAGAGAAGGTCGCGGTGGTATTAGCGTCATTAACGTAGATCAGCTCTTTGCCTTTGTAATCAGCAACAGAACCAGCGCCAGTCGCGTTGTCGATACGGACTTTATAGTTACCGGTTGCGGCCGCTACATGGTCACCATAGTTATCAACTTCAGACTGATCGCCTGAGGTGTCGGAATCGCCGTTACCGTTGATAGTCAGATGACCATCAGAGTTCATCGCGATCACACCATAACCGTAGTTAGACTGAGATTTATCGTTAGTGCGATCGTTGGTCAGATCAGCATTCAGCACATAGTCAGTGCTGTTGATGTCGAAAACACCCGCGTTAACATGGTTATAAGCGTCGGTGTAGCTAGTCAGGTTCAGGGTATCAACCTGCAGTGCATTACCGGTACTGTTACCCACATCCAGAACGCCGTTGTTAGTGACGTTAATGGTGTTTGCATACAGCGCAGCTTCAAGCACATTCCAGCCAGCAGAAACATCATCGGCGATTGTGACAGTACTGTTGTCGATAGACAGCGTATCCGTCGCAACGTGACCATCTTCGTTGATGTTCAGTGCAGAAGCACCGGTCAGAGAGATAGAGTCAGCAACCAGCTCAGAATCACCCACGTTGACGACAGAACCGCTGTTGATGCTCAGGGTATCAATCAGGGAAGTTTTGGTAGTATCCCACTGTGAAGCACCGTTCAGCGTGACGTTGAACAGGCCGCTCTGGTAGACAGCGTTGCCAACTACATGACCATTTTCGTCATAAGAAGTTGTGTCGCTATCAATACCGTAGGTTGAATCCGGCCACAGGCTGTTAGCGGTGATGTCGATCAGCGTAGCGGTGGCTTCAGTGCCTGCAGCGTAGCTGTCATAAACGCCGTCACCATCGGTGTCAACCTGGTGCACGGACATTGCCGCGCCGACCCACTTACTGCCGTTGTTCAGAGTCAGATCCAGACGGTCAGTACCGTCCCAACCATTGGTATCCAGGTCAGCATCGGTATCACGATAAGTGTCAGCACCGTTCGGGAAGAAGTTCTCATCGAAGTTGCTGGAGAACAGCACATCACCCATCAGTGTGGAATTGTTAAATGTTGCGGTGGTCTGCATCGCGTTATCCGCATTTGGATTAGCAATAACCGCTAACGCAATATCGTCTGCAGTATAAGACCCGCTGTAGTCGCTTGCATTGCTGGTGTTACCAAACCAACCGGTGGTGCCTTCGTCAGTCCATGAACCAGAGGTCAGAGTAGAGTCAGTAACAGCGATAGTGTTGTTAAATACTTCACTGCTGTTTACGCCAGTGCTGACGGTATTATCGTCGATATCTGCCCACTCGTAACCCTGAGTCAGGGTTATGCCAGCGACATGAGAGTTGGCGGAGATAGACAGATCAACTTCTTGATCCAGCGTGATAGCTGTACCCAGGTTATAAACGTCGACAACGTGTGTGTCAGCTGCGTCATTATACGTACCGTTGTAGGTATAATGTTCGTAGTTGTCATCGATAGTTGAATTGATGACGTTCATCGCCAGGCGATCGTAGTAATAGTCAGTACCCGTACGGTTAGTACAATCCGTGGTCATACATTCGGATGTCACCATACCGTGAATGGTGCTGTTTTTAATCGTCAGGCTATTGTTATTGCTGTTAGTTGACAGTCCATCATCCAGATAATAAGTAGAAATAACGCCGTTGACAGTGGCGTTATTGATTACCGGATAAATATCACCGTTATAAATACTATCGGTGTCGTAATTGTTCCAACCAACATATCCATCATAATAGACGCCATCCGCATAGGATGCGTCATTATAATGAGCAAACGTTGTGTAGGTGGTCCCAGAGATATCAGTTGAAGCATTCGCCTGAGAAGTGATTGCCAAAGTGCAGGCTAATGCTAAGGAAGGTGCGAATAAGCAGGTCATTTCTTCCCAAGCTGACTCGCTGATTAAAATTTCGCGGATCTGGGCCGATTTTTTTCCCGCAAACACATCGAATCAGCCTATTTAGGCTATTTTTTCCACCATTTCTGGCGTTATTTCCGGTTTTTACTGAGATCTCTCCCACTGACGTATCATTTGGTCCACCCGAAACAGGTTGGCCAGGGTGAATAACATCGCCAGTTGGTTATCGTTTTTCAGCAGCCCTTTGTATCTGGCTTTCACGAAGCCGAACTGCCGCTTGATGATGCGAAACGGGTGCTCCACCCTGGCACGGATGCTGGCTTTCATGTATTCGATGTTGATGGCCGTTTTGTTCTTGCGCGGATGCTGCTTCAAGGTTTTTACCCTGCCGGGACGCTCGGCGATCAGCCAGTCCACATCCACCTCGGCCAGCTCCTCGCGCTGTGGCGCTCCTTGGTAGCCGGCATCGGCTGAGACAAATTGCTCCTCTCCATGAAGCAGATTACCCAGCTGATTGAGGTCATGCTCGTTGGCCGCGGTGGTGACTAGGCTGTGGGTCAGGCCACTCTTGGCATCGACACCAATGTGGGCCTTCATGCCAAAGTGCCACTGATTGCCTTTCTTGGTCTGATGCATCTCCGGATCGCGTTGCTGCTCTTTGTTCTTGGTAGAGCTGGGTGCCTCAATGATGGTGGCATCCACCAAAGTGCCTTGGGTCATCATGACGCCTGCTTCGGCCAGCCAGCGATTGATGGTCTTGAACAATTGACGGGCCAGTTGATGCTGCTCGAGCAGGTGGCGGAAATTCATGATGGTGGTGCGATCCGGCAGGGCGCTATCCAGGGATAATCGGGCAAACAGGCGCATGGAGGCGATTTCGTACAGGGCATCTTCCATGGCACCGTCGCTCAGGTTGTACCAATGCTGCATGCAGTGAATACGCAGCATGGTCTCCAGCGGATAGGGCCGTCGGCCATTGCCCGCCTTGGGATAAAACGGCTCGATGACAGCGGTCATATTCTGCCATGGCAGAATCTGCTCCATGCGGGAGAGGAAAATCTCTTTTCGGGTCTGACGGCGCTTAGTGCTGAATTCACTATCGGCGAAGGTGAGTTGATGGCTCATGATGTCCCTCTGGGATGCGCTCCGGATGAATATGATGATCTCATATCAGGAACTTGTTCGCACCTTCCCTAATTGTGAGACTACAAGTTTCTTTTTCCAAGTGTGCATTTGTCATCCCTCCTCAGGGACGTAATATAGTTGATCCATCAATTATCAATGCAAAGAAAACATTTTATGTTTCGCGGGGAAGATTATGCGGTTTCACAAAGGAAAGGTTCAATTATTCTTTGGTTTAAGTCCGATTACGGACAATAGATATGCAAATTATTCGAAACAGCAAACAAACGTAAAAATCATTTTTATTTTAGACAGTTACATGTAAAACCATTGGCGAAACAATATATTGAAATTATGATTAGCTTAAAAATCAAACGTCAGCAAATAAATGCTGTTAAATCTCGTCACTTAATTAAAAATTAAATTAAACTAAATTCACCATAAAACTAATCACTATTTAAAATAGTCATAATTGCAAAAATAGAGATAACACATAATACCAAGCATTGGTAACATCAACATAACCTCGGCATAACGCCAACTTTCGTAAACCCCTCGCCCTCAGGTTCGGGTATACTACGGCCTTCGATTCCACAAACATCAGGCATACCATGACAGACCTAATCCAACGCCCTCGTCGCCTGCGCAAATCCCCTGCGCTGCGCGCTATGTTTGAAGAGACAACACTCAGCTTAAATGACCTGGTGTTGCCGATCTTTGTTGAAGAAGAACTCGACGATTACAAAGCTATCGACGCCATGCCCGGCGTGATGCGCATTCCAGAGAAACACCTGGCGCGCGAAATCGAACGTATTGCTAATGCAGGCATCCGCTCGGTCATGACCTTCGGGATTTCTCATCACACCGATGAGACCGGCAGCGATGCCTGGAGAGAAGACGGTCTGGTGGCGCGCATGTCGCGTATCTGTAAGCAGACCGTACCAGAAATGATCGTCATGTCCGACACCTGTTTCTGTGAATACACCTCGCATGGTCACTGCGGCGTGTTATGCGATCACGGCGTTGATAACGATTTAACCCTTGCCAACCTCGGCAAACAGGCAGTTGTTGCCGCCGCAGCGGGCGCAGATTTCATCGCCCCTTCCGCCGCAATGGACGGCCAGGTACAGGCGATTCGCCAGGCGCTGGACGCCGCGGGATTCACCGATACTGCGATCATGTCCTACTCCACCAAGTTTGCCTCTTCTTTCTACGGCCCGTTCCGTGAAGCCGCAGGCACGGCGCTGAAAGGCGATCGTAAAACGTATCAAATGAACCCGATGAATCGCCGTGAAGCGATTCGCGAATCGCTGCTGGATGAAGCCCAGGGCGCAGACTGCCTGATGGTCAAACCGGCTGGCGCGTATCTCGATATTCTGCGTGATATCCGCGAGCGCACCGAGCAGCCGATTGGCGCTTATCAGGTCAGCGGTGAATACGCGATGATCAAATTCGCGGCGATGGCAGGTGCAATAGATGAAGAGAAAGTGGTTCTGGAAAGCTTAGGCTCGATCAAACGCGCTGGCGCGGATCTGATCTTCAGCTACTTCGCACTGGATCTGGCCGAGAAAAAAATCCTGCGCTAGCCACTTTGTTGCCGAATGGCGACTTCGCCTTATCGGGCCGACAGTTCCAGGCCCGATAAGTAAAACCCCACCAACAATCACCCTGCCCGATAAAAAGGCTGATCCCCGAGGATCGTCGCCCGGTGCATAATACGCCGCTGCGGCAGATAATCCGCATTGGCATAATGTTGCGTGACGCGATTATCCCAAATCGCCACATCGTTGGGCTGCCAGCGCCAGCGCACCTGAAACTCCGGTTTGGTGATATGGGCGAATAAAAAGCTTAGTAACGCCTCGCTCTCTTTTTCCGTCACATCGACAATTCGCGTAGTAAATCCCTCATTCACAAACAGTGCCTGTTTACCGCTTACCGGATGGGTCCGCACCACCGGATGTAGCAATGGCGGATGTTTCGCCACCGCATCCAGCCAGCGCTGATGCTCCTCTGGTGTCTTGCGGTATTTATATTCCTGGAACGATTTACGGAAATCATGCTCTGCCCGCAGGCCACTCAGCAACTGACGAAACGGCTCAGACAATGCCTCATAAGCAGCAATTCCGCTGGTCCATAGAGTGTCTCCCCCGGCCGATGGCAGCTCTTTTGCTGCCAGAATCGCCCCGGCAGGCGGCGTGTCGATAAAGGTGACATCGGTGTGCCAGTTGTCGTTATCCGGCGGATTATCGTTATGGGTATCCAGCACGATAATTTCCTCTACCCCTTCGGCATGTGGATAGACAGGGTGAATATGCAGATCGCCGAAACGCAGCGCCAGTGCCCGCTGCTGTTGTGGCGTAATCACCTGCTGCCGCAGAAACACCACCTGGTGGCGCAGTACCGCATGATAAAGCTGTTCAAACTGATTATCGCTCAGCGGGCGCGTCAAATCCGCACCAGTGATTTGTGCGCCAATGTACGGCCCCAGCGGGGTAATGCTCAGACGTTCACTCATTGTACTTCTCCATGCCAGGGCGTCAGGCGACGCTGAAGCGCGCGCAGACCCAGTTCTAAAATAAATGCGATAACGGCAATGACCGCGATCCCTGCCAGCACCACATCCGTTGCCAGAAACTCACCGGCTGACTGCACCATAAATCCTAACCCTCGCGTGGCAGCGATCAGTTCAGCTGCCACCAGCGTCGACCAACCCACGCCAAGCCCGATGCGTAACCCGGTGAGGATCTCCGGTAATGCCCCCGGCAAAATAACAAACCACAGCACCTGCGCACGGCTGGCCCCCAGCGACTGCGCGGCGCGCACTCTCACCTGCTGCGCACTTTTCACCCCCGCCAACGCCGACATCGCCACAGGGGCGAAAATAGCCAGATAGATCAACAGGATCTTGGAGGTTTCACCGATGCCAAACCAAATGACCATCAGCGGTAAATAGGCCAGGGGAGGAACCGGACGATACAGTTCAATGATCGGATCGAGAATGCCGCGCATCGTCGGACTCAGCCCCATCGCGATCCCAACCGGAACGCCCAGCAGCACTGCCGCCAGCAGCGCGATAACAATACGCGTCAGACTCGCCGCCAGATGCTGCCACAGCGTGGCATCCATAAACCCTTGCGGCCCGGCAATGACGATCAGCTTTTGTAAAACCTGTCCCGGCGGCGGTAAAAACAGCGGACTGATTAACTGCAGCGCCGCCACCGTCCACCACACCGCCAGAATGACGGCCAACGTACCAAGGCTTAAGGTAATCTGCCGCGAGAACGGCCAGCGCCAGTTCAGCACCCGCTGGCGACGGGGTTTATCATTAATCACCACGCTCATGAGAATGCCTCCCGTTGTTCAAAGACACGACCTAACACGTACTCGCGCATGGCGATAAACTGCGGATCGGACTTAATGCTGCGGCTCGACTCTCCGGCCACAAAGCGACGGGCGAAATTGAGCGGCAGACGTTCCAGTACCCGGCCTGGTCCTGGGGACAGCAATACCAGTTCTGTCGCCATAAACACCGCTTCTTCAATATCGTGGGTAATCAGCAGCACCTGTTTGCCAGTCTCATGCCACAGCTTCAGCAGCAGGGTTTGCATCTGCTCGCGGGTAAAGGCGTCGAGCGCACCAAAGGGTTCATCCAGCAGCAACAGCTGCGGGTTGGCCGCCAGCGCCCGGGCAATGCCGACGCGCTGACGTTGTCCACCGGAAAGTTGCCAGATAAAGCGTTTTCCCGCGCCCTCCAGCCCGACTTTCTGCAACATCTCCAGGGCAATACGCTGACGCTGCGGCTTGTCCACGCCCGCCAGCTGCAGACCAAAAGCCACGTTGTCCTGGACGTTACGCCAGGGCAGCAGACCTTCGTTCTGGAACACGACCCCGCGATCTGCCCCCGGACCATCAACCCTGTTACCCGCCAGCGTGATGCTGCCATGCTGATACGGCACAAACCCAGCAATCAGATTTAACAACGTGGTTTTCCCACAACCGGAAGGCCCGAGTACCACCAGCAGTTCACCGCTATCGAGCGTCAGGTTGATATCCTCCAGCGCCGGTTTTCCACCGTAGCTGGCGGCAAGATGAGAGATTTGCAGCATCATCGCCTCCTTATTTATTGCACGAAGCGATCGGTCACGTACTGGCTGTAATCTGTCGCGACAGCGGGGACTTTGCCCTGCTCTTTAAGGAACTGCGCGGTGTCGATAATCGCTTTGTTCACCGGGCCGGTTAGCTCAGCGGTTTGCTGTTGCGGTGTCAGGTAAGTGTTACCTTTCACCAGCCCCGGAACATCCGCCTCCGGTACACCGCTCAAACGCGACAGTTTGCTGATATTCTCCGACTGCTTCAGCCATTCATCAGGATTAGCGATATAAGGCTGCTGGGCATCGATAGCGCTTTTGGCAAAGGCTTTCACCACCTCAGGATGCTTCTCGGCAAAATCTTTGCGCACCACCCACACGTCCAGCGTCGGTGCCCCCCACTCGCCAACCTGCGAGGAGTCGGTTAACACCTTACCGTCTATTTCCAACGCGTTGACCGCAGGTGCCCAGACATACGCACCATCAATATCTCCGCGCTGCCATGCGGCAATGATCGCTGGTGGTTGCAGGTTCACAATCTCCACCTGGCCGGGTTTAATCCCCCAATGTTTCAACGCCGCCAGCAGGCTGTAATGGGTGGTGGAAATAAACGGCACGGCAATGCGTTTGCCAATCAAATCTTCCGGTTTACTGATGTTTTTCTTCACCACCAGCGCCTCAGAATTGCCGAGCTTTGATGCCAGCAGGAAAACCTCAATAGGCACCTGCTGACTGGCAGCGACCGCCAGCGGGCTGGAGCCAAGATTACCGATCTGCACATCACCGGATGCCAGCGCACGAACGATGCTCGCCCCGCTGTCAAATTTGCGCCAGTCAACGGTCGCCCCGCTCTCTTTGGCAAACGTGTTGTCCGCCTGCGCCACTTTGGCAGGTTCGGCGGAGGTCTGATAAGCAACGGTGACGTTCACCGCCTGCGCCTGAAATGCGATGAATGCCAGTGCGGCAAGAAGTGCGTTACGCGATGAAATAGCCATGATTGTCTGCTCCCCTGTCTTGTTATGGGGGCAGTATTTCGTTGCGGTACAATTTGATAAAGGAATTAAAAATTCTGGCTAAGAACAAAGCGTTTTTAGAAAAAAAGCGGCAATAGTTAGCTATTTCGCTCATTACGGAACGTAGGCCGGATAAGGCGCTTGCGCCGCCATCCGGCAATCAATGCCTGATGCGCTGCGCTTATCAGGCCTACACTCGCTACAACACCCGGCAAATTATTGCGATTTTGTTACATTCGTTACATATCCGCGCCACGATGATTGCCAGCGCGGCGCTGGCAGGCATCATAGAGGCCATTGTCAGCAAGAGAGCAATATCATGATTCATGTTGTGCTGGTGGATGACCATGTGGTGGTGCGTTCCGGCTTTGCGCAATTACTCAGTCTCGAAGACGATCTTAACGTTACCGGTCAGTACAGCAGCGCGGCGGAGGCCTGGCCTGCACTTCTGCATGATGACGTCAGCGTCGCGGTAATGGATATCGCCATGCCGGATGAAAATGGCCTGAGCCTGTTAAAACGACTGCGGGCGCAGAAGCCCGGTTTTCGCGCCATTATTCTCAGCATTTATGACTCGCCCACGTTTGTGCAAAGCGCGCTGGACGCAGGCGCCAGCGGTTACCTGACCAAACGCTGCGGCCCGGAAGAACTGGTGCAGGCTGTACGCTCAGTAGGCATGGGCGGCCATTACCTGTGCGCCGATGCGCTGCGTGCACTACGCGGCGGCGAGCAGCCCGCGCAGGTTCTGGAAGTTCTGACCCCGCGCGAGCGTGAAGTGTTTGATCTGTTGGTTAAAGGTGACAGCGTAAAAGAGATCGCCTTCAAGCTCGACCTCAGCCACAAGACGGTGCACGTTCATCGGGCGAACGTGCTGGGCAAACTGCAATGCCACAGCACCATCGATCTGGTGCATTTTGCCCTCGACCACCAGCTATTGACGGGGCATTAATGTCGCGTAGCCTTCGGCATTGGGTTATTTCTCTGTTTATTCTGCTGGCCTGGGGATCGGGCTGGCTGATGCTGTGGACGCTGGGGTTTTATCTGACCCACAACGGCCAGCAGGCGGCGCTATTTCTGCCGCACGGCGTCTATCTCGCGCTGTTAATTCTGCTTTCTCGCCGTTACTGGCCCGCGCTGATACTGCCGCCGGTGTTGATGTTGTTCTGGCTGCACAGCGAGCAATTACTGAATGGCTATATCCTGCTGGCTGCGCCGTTAATTAGCCTGATTCCGGCGAGCATCGGCCAGTCATACTGGCACCGCTTTCCCCTTTACTGGCAACGCTTAACGCTGCTGCTGGCCGCCGTAACGCTCACCTCATTGCTCAATACCGCCCTGCTTTCACCGTTTATCCAGAGCCCGGCAACGCTGATTGGCCTGGCGTCGTTTACCGGCGGCGTGTTGCTGACGCCGTTTGTTTATCTGATCTATGAATTTCTGCGCCAGCAGCACCGCTATCATCTGCTCGGGCTGGATACCACCAATCCCCCGCTGCGCACCTCGCTTATCATCTGGTGTAGCCTGTTTTTTATTATTGGCATCGGTACTCAGATGGTGCTGTCGCCGGAGATCGAGCGCCTGTTGCTAATCGTGGTGTTTTTACCAAACGTGGTGATGGCGTGGAAATTTGGCTGGCAGGGCGGCGTGTTGTCAGGATTGCTCGGCAGTATGATGATCACTATCGCCCGGCAAATCGGCGTCGGGTTCAGTAACTTACTGGAGCTGGAGATTTTCCTCGCCACCCAGGCTCTGCTGGGTATAGGGCTGGGGATCGCCATCAGCCGCCAGCAGCATCTGGCGCAAAACCTGCACCATTATCGCCAGCGTCTGGAAACCGAACTGGCGGCGCGTCGCGCGCTGACCGAACAGCTGATCCGCACCGAAGAAAACACGCGCAAAAGCCTGGCGCGGGAACTGCACGACGAAATTGGTCAGAACATCACCGCCATTCAAATTCAGTCGCAACTGGTCAAACGCGCACCGGGTCGTGAGCAAACGCTTGAGGCTGCGAATCAAATCAACGACCTGGCCAGGCGTATTCATCACTCCACCCGTCAGCTGCTGCGCCAGCTGCGCCCCCCCGCGCTCGATGAACTGTCTTTTAAAGATGCACTACATCATCTGGTGAATGAATTTGCTTTTGCTGAACGGGGTATTCGCTGCCGCTTTGATTATCAGCTAGAAAATACGCCAGAAAACGAAACGGTGCGCTTCACGCTGTATCGCCTGTTGCAGGAGTTACTCAATAACGTCTGCAAACATGCCGATGCCAGCGATGTGTCGATTACGCTGCGCCAGCGGGAACATTGCTTGTTTCTGGACGTCGCTGACAACGGCGTTGGTATTCTGCCAGAAAAAATTCCCGGTTTCGGTATCCAGGGGATGCGTGAGCGGGTGAGCGCCCTTGGCGGTGAACTGACGCTCGAATCAAACAACGGCACGCGAGTAATTGTTAACCTGCCCACAAATTTGCAACAAACCAGCCGCTAACCAGGAAAAAGTCTTAGTCACTGCGGACTTTCTCTCATCCCCTTTTGCTTTCACTTTCCTATAGTCAGCACAAACGGAGACTGCCATGCATACACGCTCAGCCAGCGAAACAGACCAACAATACCGGGCGCTACGCCCCCGGCTGCTGATGTGTATGGTAATTGGTTACGCCGCGTTTTATCTGACGCGCAAAAGCGTTAACTATGTCCTCCCGGCGCTGCAAACGGATCTGGGTCTGGATAAAGGCGATATCGGCCTGCTTGGGTCACTGTTTTATCTGACCTATGGTCTGTCGAAATTCACCGCCGGGCTGTGGCACGACAGCCACGGACAACGCGCGTTTATGGGTATTGGTCTGTTTGCAACCGGCGTTTTAAACGTGCTGTTCGCCTTTGGTGAATCGCTGACGCTGCTGCTGGTGGTCTGGACGCTGAACGGATTTTTTCAGGGATGGGGCTGGCCGCCCTGTGCCCGACTACTGACCCACTGGTACTCGCGCAACGAACGTGGCTTCTGGTGGGGCTGCTGGAATATGTCAATCAACATCGGTGGCGCCATTATCCCGCTAATTAGCGCTTTTGCCGCCCACTGGTGGGGCTGGCAGGCGGCCATGCTGGCACCGGGGATAATCAGTATGGCACTGGGAATCTGGCTCACCCTGCAATTGAAAGGCACGCCCCAGGAAGAAGGATTACCCACGGTTGGGGAATGGCGGCATGACCCGCTGGAGCTACGTCAGGAGCAGCAAAGCCCGCCGATGGGGCTGTGGCAAATGTTACGTACCACCATGCTGAAAAACCCGATGATCTGGCTGCTCGGCGTATCGTATGTGTTGGTCTATTTGATCCGCATTGCGCTCAACGACTGGGGCAACATCTGGCTGACCGAAAGCCACGGCGTGAATCTGCTCAGCGCCAATGCCACGGTGATGCTGTTTGAAGTTGGCGGCTTGCTGGGGGCGCTGTTTGCCGGATGGGGATCGGATCTGCTGTTCAGCGGTCAACGTGCGCCGATGATTTTGCTGTTCACGCTGGGGCTGATGGTTTCCGTCGCCGCCCTGTGGCTGGCCCCGGTGCACCACTACGCGTTACTGGCAGTGTGCTTCTTTACCGTGGGCTTTTTTGTGTTTGGCCCACAGATGCTAATTGGCCTCGCAGCCGTTGAATGCGGACACAAAGCGGCGGCAGGTTCAATTACCGGTTTTCTCGGGCTTTTCGCCTATCTGGGGGCCGCGCTGGCGGGTTGGCCGCTGTCGTTGGTCATAGAACATTACGGCTGGTCGGGAATGTTCAGTTTGCTCTCGGTTGCCGCTGTATTTATGGGTTTATTGCTGATGCCGTTGCTCATTGCGGGCATTACCCCTTCTCTCAGTCAAAGGATAAAACAATGAAACTGACGCTTACCTCTACCCTGATCGCTTCCGCTCTGACGCTAGCAGCCTTCAGCAACGCAGCCCAGGCGCAGGGCCGTCTGGTGGTGTATTGCAGCGCCACCAACGAGATGTGCGAAACCGAAACCAAAGCCTTCGGTGAAAAATATGATGTGAAAACCTCATTCATTCGCAACGGCTCTGGCAGTACGCTGGCGAAAGTGGATGCAGAGAAGAAAAACCCGCAGGCGGATGTGTGGTACGGCGGTACACTGGATCCGCAATCCCAGGCCGGTGAAATGGGTCTGCTGCAGCCGTATAAATCACCAAACCTCGAACAAATCATGGAGAAATTCCGCGATCCCGCGAAGGTCAAAGGTAATCTCTCTTCGGCGGTTTACGTCGGTATTCTGGGCTTTGGCGTTAATACCCAGCGCCTGAAAGAGAAAAACCTGCCGGTGCCAAAATGCTGGAAGGATCTGACCAAACCTGAATACAAGGGCGAAATCCAGATTGCTGACCCGCAAAGCTCCGGCACCGCCTACACCGCGCTGGCGACCTTTGCTCAATTGTGGGGTGAAGATCAGGCCTTTGATTACCTGAAACAGCTCAACGCCAACGTCTCTCAATACACCAAATCCGGCATTGCCCCGGCGCGTAACGCCGCCCGCGGCGAAACGGCTATCGGCATCGGCTTCCTGCACGACTATTCGCTGGAAAAAGAACAGGGCGCACCGCTGGAGCTGATTTCCCCCTGCGAAGGCACCGGGTATGAAATCGGCGGCGTCAGCATTCTGAAAGGCGCTCGCAACGTCGACAACGCCAAACTGTTCGTTGACTGGGTGCTGTCGAAAGACGCACAGGAGCTGGCGTGGAAGAAAGGCAAATCCTATCAGATCCTGACCAACACCACTGCCGAGACCTCTCCTAACTCGCTGAAGCTCGACGACCTGAAGCTTATCAATTACGACATGGATAAGTACGGCTCGACTGACGTACGTAAGGCGTTGATCAATAAGTGGGTTAGCGAAGTTAAGATGGGTAAATAAGCCCACGTTGCGTTCATTTGCCGGGTGCGGTGTAAACGCCTTACCCGGCCTACATTACCGGAAACGCTATGTCACACACACTTGCACTCCATCCCGTGAAAAAACGGGATGCGATATTTCTTTGGGTTTTGCTCGGCTGGCTGGCGTTTGCCCTGCTGCCTAGCTGGAGCCTGGACTACGGTCTGCTGGAGTCAACGCGGGAAGAAATACTCGCCGCCTACGGCTGGTCGCAGTTCAATATCAGTTGGCTGTGGTATCTGCTGCCAAGCCTGCTGCTGGTGCGCCCATTCCATGAAGCCAGGCGCGAACAGCGCAGCCGCCATTATCTTGACGCGGGTTGGGCATTTTTCTGTATGGCCTTTATTGTCGCCAGCGCCACCCTTGAGGGTCGCGGCTTAGGCTATGCCACCATCGTGCTGTTTGTCGCGCTTGGCGCAATCATGACCCTGGCACTCACCCGCCTCGAATGGCTGGGCGGTGACCGTTTCGTCATCGGCTCACTTACCGCGATTGTCGCTCTGATCGGTATTTTTATCGTCTGGCCAAGCATCGCCATTTTCATTCCGATGTTCACCAACGACGCCGGGGAATTTGCCCCGCTGGCGTTTATGAATGTGCTGTCGCAGGCACATATCATTCAGGTGATCCTCAACTCGATTATGCTGTCGATTGCCGTCGGCGTCGGCTGTACCTTCTTTGGTCTGGTACTGGCTATCTACACCACCCGTATCGCCAGACGTAGCGCCATAATCGGACGTATCTTCTCGATTTTGCCGATCGTCACTCCGCCGTTTGTCGTCGGTTTAGGCGTCACGCTGATGATGGGACGCTCCGGTTACATCACCGAGTTTATGGTCGAATGGTTTGGTTTAACCAACACCAACTGGCTGTATGGCTTTACCGGCATCTGGCTGGCGCAGGTTCTGGCCTTTACGCCGATGGCGTTTATGATCCTCGACGGAGCAATCAAAACCATTCATCCGTCGCTGGAAGAAGCGTCATACACCCTGCGTGCCAGCCGCTGGCAGACCTTTAACGGCGTGTTTGTCCCGCTGCTGAAACCCGCACTGGCTAACGCTTTTTTGATTGTGGTCGTGCAGTCGCTGGCCGACTTTAGTAACCCGCTGGTGCTCGGCGGAAACTTCGACGTGCTGGCAACGCAAATCTACTTCTACATCACCGGTTCGCAGCTTGACTACCAGGCCGCCAGTACGCTGGGTGCCTTCCTGCTGCTGTTTTCGCTGCTGGTGTTCTGCGTGCAGTATATGTGGATTGGTAAACGCTCATACGTCACCGTTTCCGGCAAATCCTACCGGGGCGACGTACAGCCGTTGCCGGTAACGCTGGTATGGAGTGTGGTCGCGCTGCTGGCAGTGTGGATTGCCTTTAACGCCCTGCTCTACGGCAGCATTTTCTATGGTAGCTTCACCGTCAACTGGGGCGTGGACTACACCCTGACGCTGGCGAACTTTACCAAACTGTTCGGTCAGGGGATGAGCGACGGCGCGTGGCCTTCACTGCTCGACACCCTGCTCTACGCCGGGATTGCCGCGCCGATCACCGCGATCTTCGGCCTGCTGATCGCGTGGATCGTGGTGCGCCAGCAGTTTAAAGGCAAGAAGACCATCGAGTTCACCACCATGCTGTGCTTTGCCGTTCCGGGCACCGTCGCGGGCGTATCGTACATTCTGGCCTTTAACAGCGCCCCGGTGTACCTCACTGGTACGGCGGCGATTGTTATTATCTCAATGGTGATGCGTAACGTCCCGGTCGGTATCCGGGCGGGTATCGCGGGCTTAGGCCAAATCGATAAATCACTGGATGAAGCCTCACTCAGCCTGCGCGCCGGTTCTCTGCGTACTATTACGCACATCCTGCTGCCGCTGCTGCGCCCGGCGATCCTCTCGGCGCTGATTTACAGCTTTGTGCGCGCCATTACCACCGTTAGCGCCATCGTGTTCCTCGTCACGCCGGATACCCGCGTAGCGACGGCCTACATCCTGAACCGCGTGGAAGATGGCGAATACGGTGTAGCGATTGCCTACGGTTCCATTCTGATCGTGGTGATGCTGGCGATTATTTTCATCTTTGACTGGCTGATCGGTGAATCACGTACCTCCCGTTCAAAAGCCAAAAACCAGGCGTAATGGAGCGTACTATGACTCAGAAAAATTTCGTTGAACTGCGCAACGTCACTAAACGATTTGGCAGTAATACGGTAATCGACAATATCAACCTCACCATCCCGCAGGGGCAAATGGTGACGCTGCTCGGACCATCCGGCTGCGGCAAAACCACTATTTTGCGCCTGGTTGCCGGGCTGGAAAAACCGAGCGAAGGGCAAATTTTCATTGATGGCGAAGACGTCACCCATCGCTCTATTCAGCAGCGCGATATCTGCATGGTGTTTCAGTCCTATGCCCTGTTCCCGCATATGTCGCTGGGAGAGAATGTCGGTTATGGCCTGAAAATGCTCGGCGTACCGCGCGCAGAGCTGAAAGCCCGCGTCAAAGAGGCGTTGGCGATGGTGGATCTGGAAGGATTCGAAGACCGCTTTGTCGATCAGATCTCCGGCGGGCAGCAGCAGCGCGTGGCGCTGGCCCGCGCGCTGATCCTCAAGCCGAAAGTGCTGCTGTTTGATGAGCCGTTGAGTAACCTCGACGCCAACCTGCGTCGCAGCATGCGCGACAAGATCCGCGAGCTGCAAAAGCAGTTTGATATCACCTCGCTGTACGTCACCCACGATCAGAGCGAAGCCTTTGCGGTTTCTGATACCGTGCTGGTGATGAACAAGGGACACATCATGCAGATCGGCTCACCGCAGGATCTTTACCGCCAGCCCGCCTCCCGCTTTATGGCGAGCTTTATGGGCGATGCCAACCTGTTCCCGGCAACCTTCAGCGACGGATACGTTGATATCTACGGCTATCATCTGCCGCGCCCGATGCACTTTGGTACACAGGGCGAAGGGATGGTCGGTGTGCGCCCGGAAGCGATCACGCTCAGCGATCGCGGCGAGGAGAGCCAGCGCTGCGTGATCCGCCATGTCGCCTATATGGGGCCGCAGTATGAAGTGACGGTGGAATGGCACGGGCAGGAGATATTATTGCAGGTCAACGCTACGCGTCTGCAACCGGACGTCGGCGAGCAGTATTATCTTGAAATCCATCCGTACGGCATGTTTGTTCTGGCGGATGCGGCATAATTTGTGCCGGGCTACGATCAAACAACGGACCAGATAAAATTAATTTGATTATAGAGAAGGAAAAATCCTTATAAAATATTTATTAAGTAAATACATATAAACTTAATTATTCCAAGCCTGAATCATCCTTAATTGGATTCAGGCTTTTTTATTACTTATGCGATCAGCCGCACAACTTTTACAGAGAAAATAGTATGTCATCACGTTTTCAACGGATGAGAGAGATTCAAAAATGTATTTTTACCAGGAAGAAAACCAAATCACTCAATATATAAGTGAGCACGAATTATGGGTATTGGGTCGTGTTAGCGGGATATACAACAAAACAACACATAAAAACGAAAAAATGTTAGAACCGTTGTGGAGGAGATACGATCGAAGTATCGAGGGGATTTTAATCTTTTATTCAAAGATGGAAGCATCAATTTACTCTGTTTACCTAGGGAAGGTGCGAACAAGTTCCTGATATGAGATCATCATATTCATCCGGAGCGCATCCCAGAGGGACATCATGAGCCATCAACTCACCTTCGCCGATAGTGAATTCAGCACTAAGCGCCGTCAGACCCGAAAAGAGATTTTCCTCTCCCGCATGGAGCAGATTCTGCCATGGCAGAATATGACCGCTGTCATCGAGCCGTTTTATCCCAAGGCGGGCAATGGCCGACGGCCCTATCCGCTGGAGACCATGCTGCGTATTCACTGCATGCAGCATTGGTACAACCTGAGCGACGGTGCCATGGAAGATGCCCTGTACGAAATCGCCTCCATGCGCCTGTTTGCCCGATTATCCCTGGATAGCGCCCTGCCGGATCGCACCACCATCATGAATTTCCGCCACCTGCTCGAGCAGCATCAACTGGCCCGTCAATTGTTCAAGACCATCAATCGCTGGCTGGCCGAAGCAGGCGTCATGATGACCCAAGGCACTTTGGTGGATGCCACCATCATTGAGGCACCCAGCTCTACCAAGAACAAAGAGCAGCAACGCGATCCGGAGATGCATCAGACCAAGAAAGGCAATCAGTGGCACTTTGGCATGAAGGCCCACATTGGTGTCGATGCCAAGAGTGGCCTGACCCACAGCCTAGTCACCACCGCGGCCAACGAGCATGACCTCAATCAGCTGGGTAATCTGCTTCATGGAGAGGAGCAATTTGTCTCAGCCGATGCCGGCTACCAAGGAGCGCCACAGCGCGAGGAGCTGGCCGAGGTGGATGTGGACTGGCTGATCGCCGAGCGTCCCGGCAGGGTAAAAACCTTGAAGCAGCATCCGCGCAAGAACAAAACGGCCATCAACATCGAATACATGAAAGCCAGCATCCGTGCCAGGGTGGAGCACCCGTTTCGCATCATCAAGCGGCAGTTCGGCTTCGTGAAAGCCAGATACAAAGGGCTGCTGAAAAACGATAACCAACTGGCGATGTTATTCACCCTGGCCAACCTGTTTCGGGTGGACCAAATGATACGTCAGTGGGAGAGATCTCAGTAAAAACCGGAAATAACGCCAGAAATGGTGGAAAAAATAGCCTAAATAGGCTGATTCGATGTGTTTGCGGGAAAAAAATCGGCCCAGATCCGCGAAATTTTAATCAGCGAGTCAGCTTGGGAAGAAATGACCTGCTTATTCGCACCTTCCCTGGAGGTCGTTATTCTCAAAACGCTGCATATGTTTGAGATACCGTTCCTGATCGTCGGCTGCTTCAAATACATCACCAGCCAGTTCGAAGTACGTTTCTCGGCCACGATTTATCTGGTGTGTTTCTGTTTCTTCAAACAGTTAGCCATGATTTTCATGTCAGTTCTGGCCGGGAAAATGTATGAGAGTATTGGTTTCCAGGGAGCTTATCTGGTGCTGGGGATTATTGCGCTGAGCTTCACGCTGATTTCCGTATTTACCCTTAGCGGTCCGGGGCCCTTTTCCCTGCGGCGTCGTCGCGAAAGCGTCGCGCTGTAAAAGCCTCTTTGCCGGATGCACCACTCACGTGGTTTATCCGGCCTACGATACTAAAAGGCCCGGTAAGCATTGCGCCACCGGGCATCACACGATGTTACTCTTCGATCGCCTGACGGATTTGCTGCAACGACGCGGGATCGTCAATGGTCGTTAGATCGCCAGGATCGCGGCCTTCACAGATCGCCTGGATCGTCCGTCTGAGCATTTTGCCAGAGCGCGTTTTCGGCAACTGCGACACAAACCAGACGTGCGCCGGGCGGCCAAAATTACCAATCTGACTGTCCACCAACGCCATAATCGCCTTCTCTTCCGAATGTGCGATGTCGCGATCTTCAAGGCTGTCGCTCTGTTTCGGAATGACAAACGCGACCGCTACCTGCCCCTTCAGTGCGTCCTTCACGCCGACCACAGCCACTTCGGCAACGTTCGGATAGCTGGAAATACTCTCCTCTATCTCACGCGTCCCCAACCGATGCCCGGCCACGTTGATGACATCATCCGTACGGCCAAGGATGAAGTAATAGCCGTCCGCATCGCGAATACCCCAGTCAAAGGTGGCGTACACCTGACGAGAAAACAGCGACCAGTAGGTATTCACAAACCGCGCGTCATCACCCCAGATAGTCTGGATACAGCCCGGCGGCAGCGGCCCTTCAATCACCAGCATGCCCTTTTCATTCGCTTCGCAGGGCTCACCGGTCACCTCATTGAGCAACTGCACGTTATATCCGTACATCGGCACGCCTGGGCTACCCAGCCGCGACGGGCGGTCGTCCAGCCCGCGAGCGATCGCCATAATCGGCCAACCGGATTCAGTCTGCCAGTAGTTGTCGATAACCGGGACGCCCAGCGTTTCCGTTACCCAACTGGCGGTCGGTTCATCCAGCGGCTCACCCGCCAGATACAGCACCTCCAGCGAGGAGAGATCGTGATTGCGGATTTGCGCGGTCGGGAATTTCTTCAGCACGCGGATGGCGGTTGGGGCGGAGAACATCCGGCTGACCTGATACTTCTCAACAATTTTCCACCATACGCCACAGTCTGGATACGTTGGCAACCCTTCGTAAACCACTGTCGCCATCCCCGCCAGTAGTGGGGCATACACGATATACGAATGCCCAACTACCCAGCCGATATCCGACGCGCAGAAGAACACGCCGCCTGCCTTGCCGCCGAAAATAGTGTCCATCGAGGTCGCCAGCGCGACCGCGTAGCCGCCAACGTCGCGCTGGACGCCTTTCGGTTTACCGGTTGTCCCGGAGGTGTAGAGAATGCAGGACGTTTCGTTCGACTCCAGCCAGGCAACCGGTACCCGCGCGCCGAGATGCTGCTGGCGCAGCGTGGCAAAGTCGAGGTCTCGCCCCTCTACCCGCGCCATTTTCGCCAGACCGCGATCGACTAATACCACATGACGCGGCTGATGCTGCGCCTGATCGATCGCATCATCGAGCAGCTTTTTATACGGCAGGACTTTACCGCCGCGCGCCCCGGCATCCGCCGACACGATAACCACCGGTCGGGCGTCATCGATACGCGCCGCTACGCTGTGCGAGGCGAAACCACCGAACACCACCGAATGGATCACCCCTATACGTGCGCAGGCCAGCAGCGTAATGTGCGCCTCGGCGATCATCGGCATATAAACCAGTACCCGATCGCCACGCTGTACGCCCAGCGACAACAACATCGCCGCCGCGACGTTCACTTCGTCATACAGCTGACGAAAGGTAAACGTGCGTTCTTCTTCAGTTTCTGAAGAAACGGCAATCAGCGCCAACGCGTCAGGCTGTTTCTCCAGCCAGCGGTCAATGGCGTTGTGGCACAGATTGGTCGTACCACCGCAAAACCAGCGGGCAAACGGCGGATTACTGTGGTCCAGTACCTGCGTATACGGCTGCTGCCAGTCAATACGCTGGGCCTGCTCGGCCCAGAACGACTCCGGCTGCGTAATAGAACGTTGATAAAACTCGCTATAAGACATAATGCTCTCCTGTTGAACTTACGCCTTGCCGCGCGCAGGTTTAGATTACATAAAGGTCCATATACTCATTGACCGGCATCTGCTCCAGGCGAGTTCTGTCCAGGGAGACATCCAGGATGCGCTGCTGCTGACGGGTCGGGAACTGACGCGCCAGGTTAATTTTGAACTTCTCGACCAGCTTCGGCATACCGTCGTTACGACGGCGCGCGTGGCCGATTGGGTATTCCACTACCACTTCTTCAAAGCGTGAGCCGTCGGTGAATTCAAGCGTGATGGCATTCGCGATGGCGCGTTTTTCAGGGTCGTGGTAATCGGCAGTAAAGGTCGGATCTTCGAAGCAGTTAATCTTTTCACGCAGGGCGTCAATGCGTTTATCCTGCGCCACGCCGTCTTCGTAATCTGCCGCCGTTAAGCGTCCGAACAGCAGCGGGATAGCCACCATGTACTGGATGCAGTGGTCACGATCCGCCGGGTTATTCAGCGGGCCTTTTTTATCGATGATGCGAATACAGGCTTCGTGCGTACGAATGGTCACTTTTTCGATATCGGCAGCGGTCTTACCTGCGGCCTGTAACTGCTCGTACAGCGTCATCGCCGCTTCTACCGCGGTCTGCGAGTGGAACTCTGCCGGGAAGGAAATTTTAAACAACACGTTTTCCATCACGTACGAACCGTACGGGCGCTGGAAGCGGAAAGATTCGCCTTTGAAAGAGACATCATAGAAGCCCCAGGTTTTCGCCGTCAGTGCAGATGGATATCCCATTTCACCGGTTTTCGCCATCAGCGCCAGACGTACAGCACGTGAGGTGGCATCGCCAGCCGCCCAGGATTTACGCGTGCCGGTATTCGGCGCATGACGATAGGTACGCAGCGACTGACCGTCGACCCACGCCAGCGAGACGGCGTTGAGAATTTCATCCCGGTTAAGGCCGAGCATCTCGGCAACCACCGCCGTGGAAGCGACTTTTACCAGCAGGACGTGATCCAGACCGACGCGGTTGAAGGAGTTTTCCAGCGCGATACAGCCCTGAATTTCATGGGCTTTAATCATTCCGGTTAACACTTTTTTCATGGTTAACGGCGCTTTACCCACCGCCACCGCATTGCGCGACAGCCAGTCAGCCGTCGCCAGAATACCGCCGAGGTTATCGGAAGGATGACCCCATTCTGCGGCCAGCCACGTGTCGTTAAAGTCCAGCCAGCGGATCATCGCACCGATGTTAAACGCCGCCTGCACCGGATCGAGCTGGAACTGGGTACCAGGTACGCGCACACCGTTCGGGACGACGGTACCCGGTACAACCGGCCCCAGCAGTTTTTTACAGGCCGGATATTCCAACGCTTCCAGGCCACAGCCAAGGGTATCAAGCAGGCAATAATGCGCGGTGTCATACGCCACCTTCGAGGTGATCTCGTAGTTCATGACATAATCAACGATATCAACGATTTCACGGTCAAATTCAGGGCGGACGTTCGAAATATGTGCAGACATAGGGTACATTTCCTGTTTTTTTATCTTTAGAGGTTTTGCATTAGCAACGTTTTTCAATCGGGACAAATTCGCGATCTTCCGGGCCGGTATAGTTGGCGGAAGGACGGATAATTTTGTTGTCCTGGCGCTGTTCGATGATGTGCGCCGCCCAGCCGGTGACGCGGGCGATAACGAACAGCGGTGTGAACATTTCAGTGGGGACGCCCATCATGTTGTAAGAGACTGCCGAGAACCAGTCGAGGTTAGGGAACATCTTTTTCGTTTCCCACATCACCTCTTCCAGACGGTCGGCAATGTTGTACATTTTCAGCGAACCGCCCTCCTGAGAAAGCTGTTTCGCCACACGCTTGATCACCTGATGGCGCGGGTCGGCGATGGTGTAAACCGGGTGACCAAAGCCAATCACCACTTCTTTGTTTTCAACGCGTTTACGGATATCCGCTTCGGCTTCATCCGGCGTTTCGTAGCGCTGCTGAATTTCCAGCGACACTTCATTCGCGCCGCCGTGTTTCGGCCCACGCAGTGCGCCAATCGCACCGATAATCGCGGAGTACATATCAGAGCCAGTTCCCGCAATCACACGCCCCGTGAAGGTGGAAGCGTTAAATTCGTGCTCGGCGTACAGCACCAGCGAAATGTGCATCGCCTTTTCCCAGCTTTGTGATGGCTTTTCACCATGCAGCAAATGCAAGAAGTGACCGCCAATAGAATCATCGTCGGTTTCCGGCTGAATGCGCTCGCCGTTATGGCTGTAGTGATACCAGTACAGGAGGATAGAACTGAGCGAAGCCAGCAGTTTGTCGGCAATATCGCGTGCGCCGGAGACGGTATGTCCTTCTTTTTCCGGCAGCGTACAACCCAGCGCGGAAACACCAGTGCGCATCACGTCCATCGGATGCGAGGCGGCAGGCAGCGCTTCCAGTACGGTACGCACGTTAGCGGGCAATCCGCGCAGCGCTTTCAGTTTGCTTTTATAGGCGATGAGCTCATCGCGGGTGGGTAATTTCCCGTGAATCAGCAGATGCGCAACTTCTTCAAATTCACACTGTTGCGCCAGGTCAAGAATATCGTAGCCACGATAGTGCAGATCGTTACCGCTTTTACCCACGGTACATAAGGCAGTATTTCCGGCAGCGACGCCTGACAGCGCAACCGATTTTTTGGGTTTAATGACATGGGTACTATTTTGCAGGATCGTTGTGTCGCTCATGTTGTCCTCGTCATTATTGTAATATGTAGGGTACTAATTTATTGCCGGATGGCGGCTACGCCTTATCCGGCCTACGACGGTTACTTTTTTGTGTACAACGCGTCGAGTTTCTCTTCGAACTGGTAGTAATTGATGCTTTCATACAGCTCGTTGCGCGTCTGCATAATGTCGATAACGTTCTTTTGCGTACCTTCCTGACGCAGCACGTTGTAAACCTTCTCCGCCGCGCGGTTCATGGCGCGGAAAGCTGACAGCGGGTATAGCGCCATCGCAACGTTCGCGCTGCGCAGTTCATCGGTGGTAAACAGCGGTGTGGCGCCAAATTCAGTAATGTTGGCGAGAATTGGTACCTGTACCGCATCGGCAAACTGGCGGTACATCGCAAGTTCGGTAATGGCTTCCGGAAACAGCATGTCAGCGCCCGCTTCGACATACGCCTGGGCACGATCGATGGCAGCCTCTAGCCCTTCCACCGCCAGCGCATCGGTCCGCGCCATAATCACAAAGTTGGGATCGGTGCGCGCATCAACGGCTGCGCGGATCCTGTCGACCATCTCTTCTTTCGAGACGATCGCCTTGTTCGGGCGATGACCGCAGCGCTTGGCGCCGATCTGATCTTCAATATGCAGCGCAGCAGCACCCGCTTTGGAAATCGACTTGACGGTACGCGCCACGTTGAATGCAGACGATCCAAAACCAATATCCGCATCCACCAGCAATGGCAGCGGGCAAACATCCGTAATGCGACGAATATCAGTCAGCACATCATCAAGGGTAGAAATGCCGAGATCCGGCAGACCCAGCGACCCCGCAGCGACACCGCCGCCGGAGAGATAAATCGCTTGATACCCAGCACGTTGAGCCAGCAGAGCGTGGTTGGCGTTGATGGTGCCAACGATTTGTAATGGGTTTTCTTTAGTGAGCGCAGCGCGAAACGCCAGCCCTGGGGAGTGTAGAGACATATCCCGTCCTCTTGTTATCAACTTGTTATCGTTCGTTGATATTTCTAAAGCAAGGGGTATGCCAGGGAGCTTATTTTCTCTTCGATTTAATTTTTTATCTTTTAAAACAACAGATTAAATCCAATGTTTCTATTTTTGTTGCACAAAAGCGTGTCAGCTATCGTTTCATGAAACGTTCCTTCACGTTTCATTGCAACATTTATGAAACACAACTAAACCCTACTACTCGGTTCCTTAATTTTTGGGGTTAGTTATGGCAGATACGCATCTACCGCCGCGAGTGAACGACGATAAACCGGTTATCTGGACAGTCTCGGTCACCCGCCTGTTTGAACTGTTTCGCGACATCAGTCTGGAGTTCGACCATCTGGCGACCATCACCCCCATTCAGCTTGGTTTCGAAAAAGCGGTGGCCTATATCCGTAAGAAGCTGGCCACCGAGCGTTGCGATGCCATCATTGCGGCAGGCTCCAACGGCGCATATCTGAAAAGCCGTTTGTCTATTCCGGTGATCCTGATTAAACCCAGCGGATTCGACGTGCTACAGGCGCTGGCAAAAGCGGGAAAACTCACCTCGTCAATTGGCATCATTACCTATCAGGAACCCCTCCCGGCGCTTCTCGCGTTTCAAAAAACCTTCAATTTGCAGCTTGAACAGCGCAGCTATATCACCGAGGAAGATGCTCGTGGGCAAATCAACGAGCTGAAGGCTGGCGGTACACAAGCGGTAGTTGGTGCGGGGTTGATTACCGATCTGGCAGAAGAAGCAGGCATGACCGGCATCTTTATCTATTCGGCAGCCACCGTGCGCCAGGCCTTTGTCGATGCGTTGGATATGACCCGCTTGACATTACGCAGAAACGGTCAGTACGCCTCTGGCGATACGTTGCGCACTCGCTACGCGCTCGGAGATATGCGCGGTCACTCTGCGCAGATGGAACAGGTACGGCACACCATTATGCTGTACGCCCGTTCGCGTGCGCCGGTCCTCATTCAGGGCGAAACAGGAACGGGTAAAGAGCTGGCCGCACAGGCCATTCACCGTGAGTTTTTCACCCGTCAGGAGAATCGGCGCGGTAAACCCTCACCGCCGTTTGTTGCCGTCAACTGCGGGGCAATCACCGAGTCATTGCTGGAAGCGGAGCTGTTCGGCTATGAGGATGGCGCCTTTACCGGCTCTCGCCGAGGGGGACGCGCGGGCCTGTTTGAAATCGCTCACGGCGGAACCCTGTTTCTTGACGAGATAGGCGAGATGCCGCTGCCGTTACAAACCCGACTGCTGCGTGTGCTGGAAGAAAAAGAGGTTACCCGGGTCGGTGGACATCAGCCGATTCCGGTCGATGTCCGGGTGATTAGCGCCACGCACTGTAATCTGGAACAGGAGATGAAGCAGGGGGAATTTCGTACCGATCTGTTTTATCGGTTGAGCATTTTACGCCTTAAGCTGCCGCCGCTGCGCGAACGGTTGCCCGATATCCTGCCACTGGCGGAAGGCTTTTTAAAACAGTCGCTGGCGGAACTGGACGTGCCGTTTTCTGAGCCTGTTCGCAAGGGGCTGGGGTTAAGTCAGCCGACGTTGCTTAATTATGGCTGGCCGGGGAATATCCGCGAACTGCGTAATATGATGGAGCGCCTGGCACTGTTTTTAAGCGTCGAGCCGCAGCCAGAGCTGAATGTGGATTTTTTACAACAGCTGTTACCGGAACTGGCCATTGTTGCAGACTCACCGCAAGCATCGTCATTGCTGACGCCGCAACAGGTGTTGGCACAATTTGATGGTGACAAAACTGCCGCCGCGCGGTATCTCGGAATTAGCAGAACCACGTTCTGGCGCAGGCTAAAAGAAAAACCGCCGGTACAATGACCGGCGGGTATCGTGTCTTTTACAGTAGCGCGTTATTTTTTCTTGTAAATATTCGCTGTGCCATGGATTTTGTTATCCGTTTGGCCGGAGGTTAATACCACCACGTCAGCACCTTTCTCTTCAGCTTTCTTCAGAAGGTCTTCTTTAGCATCCGAAGTAGAGACTTCATTACTCGTTGAAATATCACCGATTTTTGTATACTGAGACTCAACCTTTTCAAACTCAACCTTCGTCATAAATTCCGCGGCGTACGCGTTGGTCACAACAAAAGCTAACGCACCAATAAGTACTTTAATTCCAGTTTTCATATAAAAGCTCCAGATTTTGTTATATATGCCATCATCGACCCCTGAACATTCGACATGCGAGTCAAGGATGATTAATAAGTAGTTCAGCCTGGCAAAAAGATCCAGAGCAGGCGGAAATATAAAGAGATTTTGCGAATCGTTGATAACAGAAAACCTGTGCCGTCGCGTTATCTGACGCGCCAGGCTTGCACAAAATAGTCTATGAAGTCATTTGCAAATCTCAGCGCGTTTCACTGCGCAGTGTGAGTGAATACGCAGAATGATGAACACACTAAAATTATAGTGTTAGCTGTCACTTAAGCGCTTACTAATGGAAATGTTGTCTATGGAACCTTTGCACGCCGTTGTACTCACCGTCAGCCTGTTTGTTTTAACCTTTTTTAACCCCGGCGCAAATCTGTTCGTGGTAGTACAAACTAGCCTGGCATCCGGACGACGCGCAGGTGTGATGACCGGTCTGGGTGTTGCCTTGGGTGATGCGTTTTACTCCGGCCTTGGGCTTTTTGGTATGGCAACGCTAATCACCCAGTGTGAAGAGATATTTTCATTGATTAAGATTGTCGGCGGCGCCTATCTGCTGTGGTTTGCCTGGAACAGCATCCGCCATCAGGCCACGCCGCAAATGCCCACTCTACAGCAACCGCTTTCCGCTCCCTGGTATGTGTTTTTCCGCCGTGGATTACTAACGGATTTATCAAATCCGCAAACCGTACTGTTTTTTATTAGTATCTTCTCGGTCACCTTAAGCGCAGACACGCCTACGTGGGCCAGACTGATGGCCTGGGCAGGCATTGTGTTGTCTTCCGTTATCTGGCGTATTTTTCTCAGCCAGGCATTTTCTTTGCCTGCCGTGCGACGGGCGTATGGTCGCATCCAACGCGTTGCCAGCCGGGTGATTGGCGCAATAATAGGTGTTTTCGCGCTAAGACTTATTTATGAAGGTATTAGCCATCGATAAGAGAGTTTAACTTGACCATTGTGAGGTAATTGTCCGTAATACCGCCTGAATTTTTAATCGCAGGTTGAGTGGCAGTGAGATGGAACAGGTTGAACCGGTAAACGACACATTACTCCTTACAGAATGGCAGGCGCTGATACGACAAACATCGCCTGACGTTCACACGCTCCTCACATCGTTAAGCGATGAAGAGATCCGCCATTTAGTGACCGTTTTTTATGACTATATGCTCTCCCATGCCCAGAGCGCATTGTTCCTCAATACAGAACAGGTCAGTACCCGCCTCAGCGGCAGTATGTTTGACTGGTTACGCAGCGTGCTTGGCAGCGCGCACGAAGATCTACCGCAACTGCTGGCCAAACAGCGAGAAATTGGCGTGGTGCATGCCCGTATCGGCCTGCCCATCGATCTGGTAAACCGCGGCGCGCGTAAGCTCAAGGATGAGCTGTATCGGGTATTGAAAACCAAAGCTGACGACTCGTCTTCCCTGTTGAGCAATGCTATCTGTTTCAGCAGCCTGGCAATGGATACTGCGCTGGAGGCCATGACCGTCTCCTATTCCCCAAGCCACCAAAACTCTCTGCATACGCAGGAGCAGTATCGCCTGCAGACCATTTACGATGACGTTAACGTCGAGCGCGAACGGCAAATTCGCTCATTTACCGACTGGGAAAATCAGTTTATCTATAACATCGCCATCGGTATGCCTTTCGGTGAGATGGTATTTCTGGCGAATTCTGATTTTGGTATGTGGTTCTCACATAAAGGAAAACACATTCTCGGCAACAGCAATCTGTTGAAAGAAATGGAATCGCTGATAGCAGAGATCGACAACCGCATGACGACCACCTTTTCGCATCAGCATCAGCCAACAGAACCTGAGAGGATGAGCCTGTTGCAGGATGTCCGCCAGCTATCGGCAAAAATCCATTTCCTGCTCGCCTCAATGTTTGACGCACTGGTTAAACAGGAAAATGGTAAAGACTCGCTGACCCAGTTACTTAACCGCCGCTTTATTCCAACCATCATGCGGCGTGAGATTTCGTTAGCGTTACATGCGCGGAAGCCCTTCACCCTGGCGATGCTGGATATCGACTACTTTAAGCAAATTAACGACAACTATGGGCATAATACTGGTGATATGACGCTCAAAAACGTCGCAGCGGTCATTTATGATCATATCCGTAGCAGCGATTACGTGTTTCGCTATGGTGGTGAAGAATTTATGATCCTGCTCGTCGAGTCAGACAAGTCGCAGGCCAGTATTATCCTCGAAACGCTGCGTATGAAGATTGCCGGGATGTGCATGGCGGCATCGGCGGCAGAATCATTTTCTATTACCGTCAGCATTGGCATCGCCGAATATGACTATCATCCCGACTATAAACAGTTGGTTGATAAAGCCGATCGCGCGCTTTATCTGGCGAAAAGTAATGGCCGCGATCGCATAGAGGTATATCAGGAATAACCTTCTCCGCCACAGAGAAATAAATACCCCGTTCAGGGTATTTATCTGATCGGCGATAAATACCGAGCTGTTATTTTTATTCAGGCATATTGACATGATGAAAATAACAGCCACGTAATAAGATGCAAATCAAATACACCAAATCTGAATAGCGCTAGCATATCCCGGTGATGACGCCTTCTGAATGCAGAAGGGGAAATATGAGGGATAGTATAAAATCATGAACGGGAAGAAGAGAACACGCTGGCAGCGCCGTCCAGGCACGATCGGAGGCAAACTGCCGTGGAATGACTGGCGCAACGCCAGCAGCTGGCGAAAAGCCACCCAGTTTCTCCTGCTGGCTATTAATATTTATATTGGCGTAACGTTCTATTACTGGGTCCGCTATTTCGAAACCGCCGGCACCAGCGTCTATATTCCAAGGCCAGGTGGTATTGAGGGATGGCTACCAATCGCGGGTTTGATGAATATCCGCTATACGCTGGAGACTGGTTTTCTTCCGCCTATCCATGCCGCCTCCATGCTGCTGTTAGTTGCGTTTATCCTGATTAGTCTGTTGTTAAAAAAAGCCTTCTGTTCGTGGTTATGCCCGGTGGGCATGCTGTCCGAACTGCTCGGCAATCTGGGGAAAAAAGTATTTGGTCGCAACTTCACGCTGCCGCGCTGGCTGGATATCCCGCTGCTCAGTCTGAAGTATTTGCTGCTGAGTTTCTTTTTGTATATCGCCCTGTCGATGCCTGCGCAGGGGATTCAGTATTTTCTAATGTCGGCCTATGGCATGATTATCGACGTGAAGATGCTCGATTTCTTTCGCCATATTGGCTCCGCTACGCTTATCTTTGTTGTCGTTATCAGCGTCCTGAGCCTGTTTATTCGCAATGCCTGGTGCCGCTATCTGTGCCCTTATGGTGCGCTGCTCGGTCTGTTCTCGCTGCTCTCGCCGTTTAAAATCCGCCGTAACGCAGACAGCTGCATCGACTGCGGAAAATGCGCGAAAAACTGCCCGTCGAATATCCCGGTCGACAAACTGATTCAGGTGCGTACCGTGGAATGCACTGGTTGCATGACCTGCGTTGAATCCTGCCCAGTGGCCTCAACGCTGAGCTTCTCACTGCAAACACCACCAGGGGCGCAAGACAACGGTAAACCGTTATGGCGACAGAGGACGCTATCAGGTGTTGCCATGACGCTACTGGTGCTTGGCATTCTGTTTGCCACCATTGGTTATGCCGTTTATGCCAATGTCTGGGATACGCCAGTGCCCGATCATATGTATTTCCAGCTGATCCCGAAGGCAAAGATGATCGGCCATTAATTTTTTTATCAGTATGTTCAAAACCCTGCCAATTCTGGCAGGGTTTCCCGCCTGTCCTGCCATTTTAAGACAATTGAACTTGTGCCATCGCGCTCTCGTTTATACAACCTTAAATATCATCTGTAATAATTTTTCTATTTTGTTATGGGCGACTGGGATCAAAATAATGAACGGGATAACATCATGACTAAAATAAAACTGGCACTGCTATTACCTCTGTTTATGGCAGGTTGTACGATGAATGACGGGGAATTAAGAAACGCTTACGCTCAGCATTATCAGCAACCTACCGCTTATGTAGATGCTTATAAACAGAAAATAGCCAGTATGGATATTCATGCGCTGGCCCAATATGCCGCCGCAGAAGATAAGAAAAAAATGCGCGGGCAGCCAAGACTGAAAATCGACGAATTTATTACCATTGAGAACGTGCAGGCGAAAGGAAATCGGGTGGTCTACGATTACTCACTGTCCGAAAGCTGGCTGGCGCTGTCCGCAGATAAACAGCGCGAAAAGCAGACCAATATGAATAAAGACCTGATCTACCGTACCTGCTCGCTGGAAACGGTACGTCTGGCGCAGGCAAAAGGGCTGGAAGAAGAGCATAACTATTACAGCCAGTACCCAGACAAAGTCGCCTTTACGCTGAGAACCAGCACGCAGATTTGTCTGCAGAACGGTTTTACACAATAGCCGCAATCACTATGCCTGATGCGCTGCGCTTATCAGGCCTACAATTTGCACGCTGCCGTAGGCCGGATAAGGCGCCAGCGCGCAGATTTGTCTGCAAAACGGTTTTACACAATAGCCGCAATCACAATGCCTGACGCGCTGTGCTTATCAGACCTACGATTTACACGCTACCGTAGGCCGGATAAGGCGCCAGCGTGCAGATTTGTATGCAGAACGGTTTTACACAATAGCCGTAATCACAAAGCCTGATGCGCTGCGCTTATCAGACCTACGATTTGCACGCTACCGTAGGCCGGATAAGGCGCCAGCGCGCAGATTTGTCTGCAGAACGGTTTTACACAAGAACCACAATCACTATGCCTGATGCGCTGTGCTTATCAGGTCTACGATTTACACGCTGCCGTAGGCCGGATAAGGCGCCAGCGCCGCATCCGGCTAAAACATCAGAATTTCCAGGACACACTGCCGACAATGCTGCGCTCGGCGCCGAAGTAGCAGTATGAGAGCAAGTTACAGGCTGCAACGTAGCGCTTGTCGGTCAGGTTGTTAACGTTCAACTGCGCGCTCAACCCTTTAATGCCGATATTCGTTAAGTCGTAACCAATCACCATATCCACCAGTGTGTAGGACGGCAGGGTGTGAGTATTCAGGCGATCGCTGGTAATACCGTTAACGTAGCGCACACCTGAACCCAACGTCAGGCCGTCCAGCGGACCGCTTTTCACATCGTAGCTCAGCCAGGTACTGGCCTGGTTACGCGGGGCGTACACTGCTCGCTTGCCCTGCTCTTCCGGGCTGCTTTTCTTATAGCGAATGTCGGTATAGGTATACGCCGCCTGCAAACGGAAGCTATCCGTCAGTTGGCTAATTGCCTCCAGCTCCACCCCTTCAGATTCAATTTCCCCAATCGAGCGGTACGGATCGGTCGGCTCTTCTTTGGTGGCTATATTCGTCTGATTGATACGGAATACCGATGCGCTGAACTGGCTGTTGAGTCCTTCCGGCTCATATTTCAGCCCGGCTTCCCACTGCTTGCCTTTCATCGGATCCAGCAGATTGCCGTTCTCATCGGCAAAACTGGTTGGCGTAAAGGCAGTGGAATAACTCACGTACGGCGCAAAGCCGTTATCGAATAAATAGAGCAGCGCGGCACGGGTACTGAAGTTGTTTTTATCCAGATCGCTGCGAGTATCCTTGATCTTATCAATGTTAGAAACGCTGACCTGATCGTAGCGACCACCGAGCGTAATACGCCAGCGATCCCATGACATCTGATCCTGCAAATAGTAACCCGTCTGGCGCAGCTTGTGTTTCTCACGCGCATACATGTCGATGTAATCAGGCTTCGCGCCGTACACTGGATTAAAAGCGTCAATCGGCGGGAAAGCGCCGTAGTAACCGGTAGTATTGTTACTGCGATCCTGATAGTCGATCCCCACCAGCAGACGGTGGTTTACCTGCCAGGTATCAAAGCTGCCGTCGAGCTGGTTATCCAGCGTAATCGCCGACATTTTTTCATCGGAGCCGGAGTAACCGCGATTAAGCTCGGTTTCATTCAGCCAGCCCGCCGCATACACCTGATTCAGCTCAACGTCGGTATGCAGATAGCGCAGCTTTTGCCGCACCGACCAACCGCTATCAAACATATGCTCAATGTTGTAGCCCACCATGTTTTCACGGCGATCGTATTTGTCGTAATCATCCTCGCCTTCGTAAAAGGTGTTGGAGATCTTTTGCCCGTAATGCGGAACCACGGTGCCGTCATACGGCAGACCGGAGTGGCTACCGCCTTCCGGGTCGCGGTGCAGATAGGCCATCAGATCCAGACGCGTCTGGTCGGTGATACGCCAAGTCAGGCTGGGCATCAGCGCGTAACGCTCTTCCTTCAATGGACCAAACTGCGAGTCCGCGTAACGCGTCATCCCGCTCAGTCGCGCCGCCACGCGATCGTTATCATCCAGTGCCCCGGTGACGTCAAACGCCGCGCCGCGCTGGTTATTGTTGCCGGCAAACAGCTTCACCTCACCGCCCGCATCAAACGACGGCTTACGTGAGGTCAGCGCCACAATGCCACCCGGGGAGGAACGGCCATACAGTACGGAAGCCGGGCCACGTACGACTTCGATATCTTCGAGGAACCACGGATCGACCACCAGCGAGCTGTGTGAGTTGGTGTCGCCCATCATCTTCAGACCATCGAGATAGACGTTATCCAGGCTACCGTCAGAAAAGCCACGCAGCACGATGTAGTCAAAGCGGTTGGAGGCGCCAATCTGATTGCTGTACACCCCCGGCGTATAGCTGACGGCCTGGCGCACGCTGGTTGCGCCCTGCTCTTCAAACTGTTCACGGGTAACGATCGATACCGACTGCGGCGTTTCAATATCCGGCGTGGCAAGCTTCGTGGCCCCGCTCTGCATCTGCGAGGTGACAACCACCGTATCGTTTTTTGTTGTTTCCTGCGCCAGCAGAGGAAAAGCCACGCTGCCGGTAACCCATCCCACCAGCAGCGCCAAGCGAGTCTTCGCGAACATGAATATCTCCAAAGGCATGTCTAATTGTAAGTGAGAATTATTACCTTTTTGCTGACGGAGATAGCTATGCCGGATGCCAGGTTGCCTATGCGCAGTGCCAAATTGTCAGGAAATCACGTGCGTAAAACGCAAATATGGATTAGCAAAGTTTGAGCAAATCACCGGGTGAAAAGCCGTAACGGCGGCGAAAAGCGGTAGAAAAGTTGGTGGCGTGCTGATAACCCGACATCCAGGCCGCCTGCTGTACGCTATATCCTTCCAGTAGATAGCCGCGTGCACGTTCCAGACGGCAATCGCGCAGGTAGTCGAACACCGAACAGCCATAGGCTGCGCGAAACTTACTGCGCAGGCTGCTGGGACTCATCGCTGCGCGTTGGGCCAGTTCATTAAGGGTGTAGTCATTTTCGGGATTTTGCTCCAGCAGTCGGCGAACGACCTCCAGCCGCTGCTGCTCACCGCTCGCCGCAAGACGTTTACCGCTCTCGACCTGACACACGCTGAGGCCATGACCAAACAGTTGTAATATCAGCCCTTCCAACATCAGCTGACGAGAAACATGGCTAATTGTGCTCTGCTGCGCGTACTGCAGTCCGCTGAGTAAAAACCCCGGCACCTGCCAGATAAGCGTCGGCGTCTGGCATCTTTCCCACTCACGCATCAACGATTCGAGCAACCCCGTGCGACACGCGCCGTCGGGATACAAACCGAGCGATAATGTCCGCAGTTTACAATCAGCATGATGACGGGCACGCATCGTCTGGTGCTCACTCAGGCGTGAGCTAAACGCCATGCCGGAGCGCACCACGTGCTCCTGTCCGTTAAGCGTCAGGATCACGCAGCCTTCCAGTACCACCAGCATATACAAAGGGCTGTCGTGACGAGAGGTGGTTTCGTAGGGTTGCAATACCTGTACATCGGAGTGCGTCACGCACATCCCACATGGGAGAGTCATCTCCTCAATTTCACCTTGCAGAACAGGGCTGCCAGACGGTAAATCCGGCCTTTGTGCCAACTGGGGAAAGCGGTAATCGATCCCGTAGCGCTCACCAAAATCCATAAACTCGCTGACGGAGAAAGTGCGAGCGACGCGTCCGGAGGCATTCAGGGCGGTGGTATTGTTCATGCTGTCTTCTGCACAGGAAATGGGATTAACGGTTTATAACTGAAGCAACATTACCATTACCTGCGCAATACGACAATAATAATGAGAACCATTATCAATATGAGTGATTAGCAGAATAAACAGCTTAATCCAGCCAGTTTAGTTCTGCCGAGGAGACACACGGCGCAGCCTCTTTTAACCAGCGATACAGCAGCTCAATATTTCTAAGCCGTGTTGAAGTCTTTGGCCAGACAAGGTAATAGCCCTCGCCAGTCGCTACCGCATCTTTAAACGGTAACGCCAACATCCCTGCCTGAATGGCCGCCAGGCTTAACAGCAGGTCGGCAACGGACACGCCATGACCGCTCATCGCGGCAAGACTGCCCTGCTCCAGGGTGTCGAACACTTTGCCCCGCGCAAGATTCAACGCCGGAAACTTCCCGGTGCGTTGCAGCCACCGACGCCAGTCACGGCGATCCGCTGAGGGATGAATCAGTTCACAGGCAGAAAGATCGCGCTGCGCCTGCACCAGCAGTGCGGGTGAGCACACCGGGATAAGCCACTCCTGAAACAGCAACCGGCTGTCGGTGTCGTCACCAAAATGGCCATTCCCTAACAGGATCGCACAGTCATACGGTTCACGACCGAAGGATACCGAATCGGTATCCATCCAGACGCTGGAAATTTCGACAACCGGGGTCGGATGCGCTTCACGGAAATGACGCAGCACGTCCAGAAGCCAGCGCATCGTCAACGTAGACGGCGCTTTCAGCCGTAGCTCATGACTGCTGCTGCGAAAGGCATGACACGCGTGTTCCAGACTCTGAAACCCAGCCGTCAACTGCTGCGCCAGCCCTTGGCCAGAAGGCGTTATCTCGATACGCGGGCCGCTGCGGACAAATAGCTCGCAACCAAACCATGCCTCCAGCGTGCGAATATGACGGCTTACCGCGCCCGGCGTCACGTTAAGTTGAATAGCGGCTTTACTGAACGATCCCAGACGGGCTGCGGCTTCAAAAGCCCTCAGGGCATACAACGGAGGTAGCGTCATTCTCAGCTTCTATGTTGAGTTTTACTCACAGTAGAGCGCAGTTTTATTCGTTTTTCAATGCGCCACGCAGGCGGAATACTGATGGAAAATATCATCAGGATAATCAGGTATGAATTTCACTTTACTGGCTGCCTATAGCCTCAGCGTAGTAACCCTGCTGTTAACTCCGGGTCCTGTCGTGGCGCTGATTACCACCACCGCGTCGCAGCACGGCTATCGCCGGGCCTTTCTCACGCTGATTGGCACTAACGGCGCTTCTTTAGTATTGATTGCTCTGGCTGCACTGATGCTAGCTGGTGTGGTATCAATCTCTGCGATATGGCTTGGCGTACTGGGTCTTGTGGGATCGTTGTATATCGGTGTGATGGCGATTAACGGCCTGCGGGCCAGGGACTCACACCTCGGACTGAGTGCGCCAAAACGCGATAACAGCGGGCTTATCCATGGATTTCTGACAGGGGTCGCTAACCCAAAGGACATTTTGTTTTTCGTAGCGTTTTTTCCCCAGTTCATTGCCATTACGCAAGATTTCACCACCAGCATTCTGACGCTAACGCTGGTGTGGGTTATTTTTGATGTTACGGTGCTGTCTTTTTACATCATGGTTTTCAAACGCTGGATGCCAGAGCGGTTTGCCAGACGCAGCGTTTTTATCTCCTCCCTGTTTCTGCTCGCGGTGGCGGTGTTTGGCATTATTTATAATGTACACGCGCTACAAATGCTCTCACCCGCGATGTGATCCCCAACGAATTGTTCAGCCAGACATCTCATCTTGCACCGGGAGGAATAAAATAAGAACAAATCGACATTAACATTATTAATGGATTTATAAACCAGGATTCAGAAAATATAGACGATAACATTTTCCTGGCGTTCAACTGGCACCCTTACCCATGACAACGCATCAACGGCGACAGGTGCCATTTCATTTTCTAAGCGAAGTAAAGGAGTGTTGCCATCTGGTACAACCGTGCTTTCACCGATCTCAAGAACGCCCCGAAAAGAAATGGACACATTGTCTGGCGTATCCGACAACCTTATCCATTCAGTTGTAATCACTAACTTTCGAGTAAACATTCGCTGTCCTTTGCGCGTGGTATATATCCGATAATTTCACAGGTAGATCAATACACTCTTTGAACAAACAGAAATTTGTCCCCCATATCAGTTAAGCATTACTTAACTGAAAGAAAATTGAAGTAATAAAACTCATTCGAAATATGTTTCACAAATTCAACCGGCAGGTTATGTTTGATGAACGTTAACTTTGCAAACTCAATATCGCCGTACACTCGAATACAGAAAGGTTTGACTATCTCGCCCTGCACGCCAAAGCACTCCTGAAGCCGGGTGTCATCCATAAAAATAAAGTCACCTTTTCTGACCTTAATACTTTCATGAAGGCCTTGCCACTTCTCCGGAGTGAGCAGAAAGCTCTCCCATCCATTATTTCTCAACACTTCAATCGTGTGAGTAAATTTAAAATAGTCGTTTTGCATTGTCACATCACCACTCGATGTGGCGTACAAATATTCTATTTTAAATTTAAGTTGTGCATTGAGGCTTTTTTTCTTCCCCTCATCAATTAACCACTGAAGCTCACTGACAATGCTCTTCGAAAATATTTTTCTTTTTTTGGCAATAGCCAGCCAATGCATAATGAATAGATGCTCTGACATTTTAGAGTAGATTTTATGATCCTTTATTGCAATACCAATTGCGACTAACGCACTCCAGGTAAAGGCTTCCAGATCATCCTGATAATGATGTCGTAGCGTACTAACTCTTCCAGAATCCCTTACCACTTAAACCTGCCCAAACAAATCATCATTGTTATTCCACGTCATCCTTGTATTACTCTATTAAAAAATTACTACAACTAAAATCGCCAAAATATGATCCAGATTAACTTATCTCTATGTAATAAACGTGCAAATATAATACATCATACTTATTAATCATTAATCCGGGGTGGCTCAACAATGACTAATAAGAATAATGCGATAAAGATAAAGGTTAATAATAATCACCAGTAATCAATATCACCTTTTGTGATGAGACCTGTAAACAGAAAAAGCAAACTACCGGGCATTCAGCAACCCGGAAGTTTGCTTATTACAGACGAAGTTAATAGAAAATACCGATGATCAGGGTATGCGTTACAAAGCCCACGATCAACGGTACGGCGGTACGTTTAACCACATCAAATGGCGTTATTTTCGCCCCACTGGAAACGGCAATCACCACGCCGGAAACCGGTGAAATTGCCCGCCCCATATGTGATGCCTGTTGCATCGGCAGGATCATGGCAACAGCGTTAGCGCCCATACTTGCCGCGATTTGCGGGATCAGCTCAACGAAAGCAAGGAATGGCGCATTACCCGATCCCATAATAATTGCTGCCGCCAGCGTCACCAGCGCAAACACCACCGCCATAGCAAATGGAGGTAATCCCACGTGCTCCGCCATCAGGATTAATTGATCAATGGCACCAATAACTTTAATCCCGTGAGCAAAAACACCTGCCGCAACCAGTAGCCCAACCACCCCGGTAAAGGCGGTGCCCATGCCTTTAAGGAAATGGCTGAATCCTTCGCATACTGACTTTAAATCACGCACCCGCAGCCACTCAATCAACATGCAGACAGCCATTGAAATGAGCACAATGGTGATAATATTCAGGTTAATACCACTGACGAACATTTCCGATGATCCCACCGCCATCAATATCGGAAGCATCGGGAGCAGCGCATAAAAAGCCGGGGCTTTTCCTGAATCAGTCACCTCAGCGCTACCGATTTCCCGTGGAAGCGTCCCCGCTTTACGGTCGCAATGCCGCTGCCAGAAGAAATGGCAGACGCCGACGACCAGCACGGTTGCCAGCGCTGCGGGTCCCTGGTGGTAAACAACGTATTCCACCACATCCATATTGACCGCTTTAGATCCCCTGATAGCATCGATGGCCGTCGGGGTATACGCCACACCAAGCGAGGTGGCAATAACCCCAGCAGCCGAGGCCGCAGAAAGCCCTAACCCCAGCATAATGGGGAACATCGTCCCCATCAGCAACACGGCAAGCCCGGTAGCGGATGGGATGGCCAACTGCAGGAGGCTGGCGAGCAGATAGGAGAAAAATAGAAGCACATAGGGCGAACGCAGCGCGCGCAAAGGTTTCGTCACGACCCGCACAACCGCTTCATTTGCCCCGATATGATCCATGTAATGTGCAAATCCCATGAGCGCCATAATCATCAGGCCGAGATCGGCAGCACGCGTACTAAAGAGATCGCGCATCACCTCGAAAGGATCGAGAAATGAAATCCCCGTACTGGCAACGCCCTTCGGTAATACAGAACCCCATCCGGTTAACGCCGTACAAATCATCAACACCAGGCCCGCAATGAACAGCACGGGTTCAGCGCGATAACCTTTCAGTATCAGACGCGCGACCACCACGATAACCAGTAGGGCAATTAACACCTGAATCATGACTGAGCTCTCCTCTGCGCGAACTCAGCAAAGGTTTCCTCAATGACCGCTACCACCACATCGCTGGCGGCTCGCAGTGAACGCACCGGTAGATATTCATAAATTGAATGAAAGTTATGAGCACCGGTAAAAATATTCGGGCAAGGCAGTCCTTTCTGCGATAGCACTGCGCCATCATACCCACCACGCATGGCGACAGGTTGCGGGGTAATGCCACACTTCTGATACGCGCGTAACGCAATATCAATCGGGTAGTGTGCATCGCCCTGCAAACTATTGAACACATTGGCATAGCGATCGGTTAAATGACAGACCACGCTGTTTTCTCCCCACAGCGCGCAGGTGCTGACGGCAAGCTGGCGGATATATGCCATACGCGCCTTATACCCTTCTTCGGTAAAATCCCGGATATCCAGCTTAAGTACCGTACGGGCGCTGTTGCCCTGAAGCTGTTTTACCCAGTAATACCCTTCGCGTCCTTCCGTATACTCAGGCGCCTCTCCACCGGGCAGCATCGCAATAAACTTATGCGCCATCAGCAGAGAGTTCTTCAACTTACCTTTGGCCGACATAGGGTGCGCGGACTGGCCGGTAAAGATGATTTCCGCATCACCCGCGTTCCAGTTCTCATAGACAAACTCTCCAATGCCGCAGCAGTCCAGGGTATAGCCAAAATCAGCGCCAAACGCCGCAACATCAAACGCTTTTGCTCCCCGTAATCCCTGCTCTTCATCAGGAACAAAACCGACCTTCACCGGCCCATGCTTAATCTCCGGGTGCGCGATCAGGTACTCCAGAGCATTCATAATCGCGGCGATGGCGGCTTTATCATCAGCCCCTAGCAGACTGGTACCATCCGTCACCAGCAGGTCATCGCCGACATAATTTTTCAGTTCCGGAAATTCACTTTCACGCAGATAAATATTCAGCTCTTGATTCAGACACAAATCCCCACCGCTGTAGTGAAGACGTTGCGCATTTGTGTCCGCGGTCTGTTCCGCGCTGGTATCCAAATGGCCAAAAAAGGAAACGACAGGGATGGTGTCATCGGTATTTCCAGGTAAGGTCGCTGTCACAATAGCGGTATCCCTGACCTCAATGTTTTCCATTCCTAATGCTTCAAGTTCTACTGCAAGTAGTTTTGCCAGTTCCATTTGACCAGGTGAAGAAGGCATTATCCCATTAGCACCATTTTCCCTTGAGGTCGTGGTATTGATTTTCGTGTAGTTAATAAAGCGTTCAACAATATCCATTCCAGGAGATCCTTTAATGTATCATTTACGTGGTACTGCAAGAGAAGATCTGCATACAGCGTGGGTTGAATAATCTGAGAACAAAATAAAATCAGCGCTCATCCCAGAACGCTGATTTTATGGGTGTTACGATAACGATTTATATAAAGGAAGATAAAAAAGGCCAGTAATTATACCAGTGATTAAAAACTCCTTTTGATTGATAAAATCATATTCCCTGTCTGTTTTTACTACATTTTCCATGGTGTTAAGCTAACAGAAGTCATAAACGGCATTCGTATGTCTAAGGGATAATAAAAATCATTTAGATTCTTGCCCCCGATACCGACACAAGACATACCATCGCTATATTTTTTTAATGAACAAATGCTGTAACAGCAACATGCAACCGTTTGCACCTCTCTACAAATAGCCACTTAACGCACTAAAATCCGTGAACAAAATCACAATTACTTCAAAAGCGAAAATTAACATAACGCTTAAAAACAGACAGTTATAAGAAAAACTATATAATACCCCTATAAATAAAGATGAAATCACACTATTCACCATGAAATAGATTCGTAGCGATACTATTTCAACATTACCGTATGGTTCACAGAACAAAACCTGTCGTCATCACTAATGCAAAACAACAAGAACAATAATATTAAATTATCTATATATGACGATTATCAAAATTATACACAGGCAAAAAAAACCTCTCCCCTGAGAAGAGATTCAGGGCAGAGGTAATACGGGTGTTAAGGACATTTTTATAGTTTTGATGATAACAGAAGAGCTTCTTGCTGGATTGAGTATACACACTTCACGACGTTAAGAAAATTCCTAAAAAGAATTAAAAGAAAACACCATTAAAAATCCTTTTTATAATAAAGACATGTTTATCAAATAAAGCAAAATTAGGATAGGGAAAAATTAAATATCACTAATCTATAGTATGACGCAAGTGGGACTCACAACACATCATTACGGACAATGCCGCTACTGATGATGTCTGAATATTCAATAAATTTAATATATTCATACACCGCTCAGCTAACGAGAGTTAAAAAATTATAAAATAAGCTAAACGCAATTTTTCGTCATAGATCACATTTTCCCGACAGAACGATTCCCCTACTCGCCCAGGCTGGTATGATTCAGCAGGTAAATACCTATCAACTCAACCCGAGGCTTTGATGCTGGAGAATGTAATCATCAGATAATCAGCTTACCGACCTTTTCAGGCCGGACTGGTTATCAATGCGCCGAAATCGAATGCGGACACCGCTGTGTGTTTGCACGTTTTGCACATGATGATTAAACAGGTTTTCCAGTATGAATTTATCCCGTCAGGAACAACGTACCTTACACGTTCTCGCCAAAGGTGGCCGTATTGCTCACGTCCGCGATGCATCTGGTCGCGTCATTTCCGTCGAATGCTATAGCCGCGAAGGGTTACTGCTCTGCGACTGCACGCTCGACGTATTCAAAAAACTCAGAACGAAAAAGCTGATCAAATCCGTTAATGGTCAGCCCTACCGCATCAATACCACCGGGCTGAACAACGTTCGCGCCCAACTGGATAATCGCTAAGGAGAGAGAGATGGATATCCCGAAGATTTTTACGATCAGCGAAAGCGCACATCGCATTCATAATCCGTTCACCGCGCAAAAATATGCGACGTTAGGTCAGGTTTTACGGATGCCCCCAGGAACCCGCATCCTGGATCTCGGCAGCGGCTCGGGCGAGATGTTGTGCACCTGGGCACGCGATCATGGAATTTCCGGCGTTGGTATCGATATGAGCCAGTTATTCAGTGAGCAAGCCACCCTGCGGGCAAGTGAATTGGGCGTCACTGAGCACGTGCGTTTTATTCATGCCGATGCAACAGGTTATATCGCCGAAGAAAAATTCGATATTGCCGCCTGCGTTGGTGCAACCTGGATTGCCGGCGGCGTTGCCGGAACGATCAAACAGCTGGAACAAAGTCTCAAACCAGGCGGGATCCTGCTCATCGGCGAACCGTACTGGCGTCAGATGCCCGCAACGGAGGAGATCGCTATGGCTTGCGGCGCGGCTTCAGTAGCCGATTATCTTTCTCTGCCAGAACTCGTTTCGTCTTTCGACCTGCTCGGTTATGACGTGGTGGAAATGGTACTGGCTGACCAGGAAGGTTGGGACAGATACGAGGCGGCAAAATGGTTGACGATGCGCCGGTGGCTGGAGGCAAATCCGGACGATGAGTTTGCCGCCGAAGTCAGAGAACAACTGAGAAGTTCACCAGTCCGCCACGTTGCATTCACCCGGGAATATATCGGGTGGGGCGTGTTCGCACTCATGCAGAGGTAATAAATGCAGTCGGTATAGCCTGGCTGGTTATACCGACTTTTTCATCGCATCATCGCTTACTTCATTAATACTTCAACAAATTTAGCTAACCATTGCGGATGCGCGGGCCATGCTGGTGCCGTCACCAGATTGCCATCAACGTAGGCCTGATCAATGCCAATATCGGCATAATGTCCACCGCTCAGACGAACCTCGGGCGCACAAGCCGGATAAGCGCTACAGGTCCGGTTTTCTAACACCCCCGCCGCCGCTAACAGTTGGGGCCCATGACAAACTGCGGCGATAGGCTTACCGGCAGTGTTGAAATCTTGCACCAGCTTAATGGCATCTGGATTCAGTCGAAGATATTCCGGAGCACGCCCGCCGGGGATCAACAGTGCGTCGTAATCGACGGCCCGCGCCTCGGCAAAATTCGCATTTAACGTAAAACGATGCCCCGGCTTTTCACTGTATGTCTGCGCCCCATCAAAATCGTGAATGGCGGTTTGAACGTAGTCACCCTGACTTTTATCCGGACAGACGGCCTCCACACGATGCCCAAGCATTTGCAAAGCCTGAAAAGGCACCATCGTTTCATAATCTTCGACATAATCTCCGACCAGCATCAGTATCTTCTTCATTCACATCCCCCACTCACGGTTATTAATGATGAGAAATAACGGCCATCTTTACTATAGTCCACACGGTTCATGGCATTAATAAATACAACAGAACAATCGGCCAGATCACAATCCACGGCAAGGCCCGCCAGACGAGGGCTCAGAGCCAACGGCGTGACATATGTTCATGCTGATAAATATAAATTATATATAAATATATAGTTGAGAAATTTTAATAGAAGCCAGCTTCACTCATTATATAAAACTAAGAGATTGCAACGCATATCTCTTGTGCTATATTTCGCATAAAATTTACCCGCGATCATTTTATTTATTATTCAATATTTAAAATACGCAGAATATTTATTATCTATTATTATTTTATTCACCTGATATCAGGTAAAATTACGCAAAGGTTAATCCTATGATGACAAGACGTTCATTCGTCAGACAAGGCCTGGTGACTTCAACGAGTATGCTACTCGCTGGTATGACGGGCTTCAGCTTTAGCCAATTTGCCCGCGCGACAGAGAACCGCCGCTGGCAAATGCCTGATGAAGGCGCACCGCATGCGGCAACCTGGATGGCGTTTGGTGCCAGTGCGGAGATCTGGGAGCCTCATCTGCTACCGGTGGTGCAGGAAAACCTGGCGTTAGTTGCCAAAACCATCGCCGCATTTGAACCCGTGAATATGTTAGTACGCGAAGAAGACAGCGAGCTCGCCGCGCGTCTGTGCGGGCCGTCAGTCAATCTTCTGGTTCACCCAATAGACGATCTGTGGATCCGCGACACCGGGCCGGTGTTTGTGAAAAGCGCCAGCGGCGCGCTCGGCGGAGTGGGATTTAATTTCAACGGCTGGGGCAATAAGCAAGAGCACGAACGAGATGCCGATGTGGCTGAATTTGTTACTGATTACATTCATGCCGAGTTTATTCGCTCGGCGCTAACACTGGAAGGTGGCGGTATTGAGGTAGATGGTGAAGGCACGGCGATTATTACCGAGAGCTGCGTGCTTAACTCCAACCGTAATCCTGGCGTCAGCAAAGCCGAATGCGAAGAAGAACTTAAGCGACTGCTAGGTCTGGAGAAAATCATCTGGTTGCCGGGTATTGCCGGCAAGGATATTACCGACGGCCATACAGATTTTTACGCCCGATTCACGCATCCGGGTACGGTGGTGGCGGGTCTTGAGCAGGATCCGTCATCCTTTGATTACGCGATCACCCGACGTCATCTGGACATATTACGGGCCGCCACGGATGCCAAAGGCCGACGGTTGGAGGTAGTCACGCTGGAAGGACCTTCTACCATCCGACAGACTTATGCGAGCGATGATTTCGCCGCGGGGTATATCAATTTTTATCTGTGTAATGATGCCGTCATTGCACCGCAATTTGGCGATAAGCGCACCGATCGTAATACCCATACTATTTTGCAGGAGCTGTTTGCCGATCGTGAGATTATTCAGTTGAATATCGACGGTATCGCTGCCGGTGGCGGCGGTATTCACTGCGCGACACAGCAGCAGCCTCGTTAATGATTAACAATTGAGTGTGTTGTGGGAAGGTGGGGAAACTCACTTTCCTGGCAATAAAAGAATGATTTTCATATCAAGGTGTAGCCATTAGTTAATATTCAAAAAAAGAGTAGCCCAACTAACATTCACGAAACAAATAATATTAAATAATAACAATTCAATAGCTTTCATCGATCTTTCATGGTATTTATGATCTGCCAAACCTATCGATGAAAACTATCAAAAAATTTATATTGATCGTTTTTATCGATCGACTATTCTGTCTGAAATAATGGCTACTGACGCAACTTTTATTATCTGTACAACCAGCAATATTGTTCTCCTCTGTGTTGCGAAACATAGGGAAATTGTCGAGGATTACGTTTAAAAAACTCACATAACAGATTTTAAAATAGTTTTCAATTAGCGAAAACATCCAATAATACACATTTTAAGCCCTAAATCTAACCTGTTTTAAGTAGATGACTTAAATCGAGAACGGTGATAACTCACTGAGAATTGCGAATGATGATATTGCTAAGAAAAACGGAATCTATGGTCACTCCCGTTTTTGCAACACCGATTTTGACGACAAGTTGGCTTGCTTGAATCTATCCGGCGTCTGAATGGGATTTTATTCCCGCGCCTTGATGAGTTCCGCGCCTGATGAACCTCCAGAAAATATACGGCTTCAATGAGCCTTTCCGTTTTACAGGTTCCTCAACAGGCCGGTGGGCCGTTAGTATCATCAATATCAGTATTCGCAAAACCAGATCAGTAATTCTTTAAACCGGTGTATTTCTGCCGTTATGCTACATAAGTTTGCTGTCGTGCCGTTAGGGCCCAGGCTATTCTGGCCAGCTTGTTTGCCAGAGCACAAGTGACGACAAAGTTGCTTTTCCGGCACAGTAAATCCCTGACCCAATCGGCCAATTTGCCAGACTGGTGTTCCAGTTTTTGTATGAATACCCTGGCACATTGAACCAACAAAGTTCGGATCTTTTTATTACCTCGCTTACTAATTCCCAGCAATGTCGTCCTACCTCCCGTGCTGTACTGCCGAGGTACAAGCCCTGTTGCCGCCGCAAAGTCACGGCTGCTGGCGTACTGCTTCCCGTCGCCAATCTCAGTTGAAATAGTACTCGCTGTCAGTGTTCCGACGCAGGGAATGCTCAGCAAGCGCTGTCCAACCTCATCTTCGTCCAACTTTCGTTTCAACTGGGATTCCAAATCTTTAATCTGCTCAACAAGATAGTGATAATGCTGTTGTAATTTCAGCAATAACTGGCTGAGGTAAAGAGGCAAACTATTATCCTCAAGAATGGTACTCAGTCGGCTAATAACGGCAGCTCCTCGGGGAACGCTAATGCCAAATTCCAGCAGAAAAGCATGCATTTGATTGGTTGTTTTTACCTTATCCTGAACCAGGGATTCACGGACACGATGCAGAGCCCGCATTGCCTGCTGAGATTCCGTTCTGGGCTGCACAAAACGCATAGACGGACGCGATGCAGCTTCACAAATAGCTTCGGCGTCGACAAAGTCGTTTTTATTGCTTTTAACGAACGGGCGGACAAATTGTGGTGATATCAGCTTTGGGGAATGCCCCAACTCTTCCAACTTGCGTGCCATAAAGTGAGAACCGCCACAGGCTTCCATTGCGATGGTTGTAGCGGGGCATGTCGCCAAAAATTCGATCAACTTTGGCCGGGTAAATTTTTTACGGTAAACAGCCTTCCCGCGACGATCCTGGCAATGAATATGGAAAGAGTTTTTACCCAGATCGATACCAATGAGCGCAATGTTTTCCATGATAGTTCTCCGAATGAAAGCCTGTCCTCAGCATAGTACCGGGAAGGAGGGAGTGACCATCTCATTAAATATAAATTTCATTAATACATTTAGAGACTATTTTTGTGTCGGCATCGCGTTTTTTGCATTACAACTGGTCGCTGGCCATCTCAGTAAGCAAGAGGATGTTGCGGGTATAACACTGCATTTTTACGATCTCACTTTACCTCTCATTTCTGCACTGCTGGTTTTATACCGGCAAAAGGCGCTGCCAATTTTGGCTGCCTTTTTCTTGTATGCGCTTTACTCTTACTCTTTATCTTCGGTATTCACACTAACGGCTCAGCTACTGGCTGCTCTCATTAGCCAGACACTCTACTTTTTCTCGACAGGCAAACGAGGCGCGGTTAGCTTTGGTCGTAGCCAGCTTACAACCCTGCGTATTGTCTGGCTCGTGTGTTGCAACGCCTTACTATTCATCTCGATTGATCACTGGTTCCAATCGAACACAGCCTCTGCACCGATCGCAAACCTTTTTACACTACAAACATTAATTAACTTACAGTGGCTGATGAACTCTTGCCTGACTGGCATCCCTTTTTGTTATCTGTTGCTTAGAAGCGTTCAAAATCCTGCATGGTGCATTCTATACATTAAACAAGTAAAGGCGCTGATAAAATCCGGCCCTCCTATTCTGTATCAAGTATTATGGCTGGCGCTGTTACTCTGCATTATGTCCGCTTTGATCGTCATCAGAGAAGATATTCTTATATTTACAGACTATTCATTACTGTGGTTACTTCCAGTAATGCTATGGGGAGTGATCTGTATTGGTCATGCTTTGATATCCCCTGTATGGGTAACAATGCTCATCCTGTTGGGATATTATATAAACAGTTATATTCCACCTAGTAACTATAATAATTATGTACATAGTCTCGTGATTTCCTCCACGATAGTGTTTGTCTTTTCTATTACGATTGTTGTTACCGGTGTACTTGTGGTTCATAACCGAAAATATCTCCGCCGCCTCAAACAACTTTTTAGATCAGAGCCTAACACCGGACTGCCTAACTTTCAGGCCCTGCAAATGGACATCCGTAAACACGCAACAGAGTGCTTGTGTTACATCCGTTGTACAGAGTTGAATACGCTGGAGCAAACTCACGGGATAGAATTCCGTTTTGAATTTGTAAAAGCGCTAAGCGCATATGTACGTAAATTGATTAAGGGTACAGGTGACATTTATTACGCACCAGGTCATGGAATAATTCTTCGCCTTAATGCTGTCCCTGACATTCCTGATCTCTACAAGGACCTAAACTCTTTTCGTTTTATCTGGAAGGACTACCAATTAGGGCTATCTTGTGGTGTGGCATATACCACCGAGAAAAACCTGATTAAAAATTTATCTCAAGCAATTAAGCACCTTAATACCCAAAGCTATATCTCGTTAATGCAGGGGCAACCGTTGTTACTCAGCCCGCAAGTACCAGGTGATAAAATTGTCAGCCAGGCTGTCATTCGTCATATGTTGCAAAAGGCAATTGACAGAAAGTCGTTTGAGCTTATGGCTCAACCCATCGTATCAACGATGCTGGTTGTTCAGCCGATCGTTTCAACCACGGGACTGACACGTTATCACGAGATACTTATTCGGATAAAAATGGTTGATGGTAAGTTAATCTTTCCAGACACCATCCTACCGGTTGCTCGCGAGGCAGGATTACTTCCTGCGCTGGATATCACTGTTATAGAGCAAACATTTCGTTTTATACAGTCACGGCAGAAATCTGACCCAAACAGTCACTTCTCCATTAATCTGACGCCTGACTCGCTTAATAAAATTGATTTTCTTGATAATGTTTTTACATTGTTTAGAAAATACTCAATAGCACCTGAGCGTATAATATTTGAAGTTATTGAATCAGATATCATTGACAACGCTAATGTCACTGATGTTCTGAGAGCACTACGTAAAGCCGGTTCTAAAATTGCTATTGATGATTTTGGCACAGGAGCATCAAGCTATTCACGACTACGAACGTTAGACGCAGATATTCTGAAAATTGATGGTTCCTTCATCCGTAACATACTGACCGATGAATTTAGTCGATGCGCCGTCAGATCCTTCTGCGAAGTAGCAAAACTCAAAAACATGGAAGTAGTCGCTGAGTTTGTTGAAAATGAGGAAATTGAAAAGATGCTAATTACGATGGGTATTGGTTGGTTACAGGGATACCATATAGGGAAACCCGTTCCTATTGAGTTGGCTGAATTATAATTCAGTAATTATAATAATAATTATATTCCTACATTGATTCACTTACCGGCTCCCGTGCCGGTTTTTTTATTCCCTAAAACAAGCGGGACTTTAATTAAAGCAGGTATGCCGCGACCGTTTGACGCGACATACCGTGTTTCATTTTTAACTCAACTCAGCCGAATGCTACGGCCTATTCAGCTTCCATCACTCCCAGGCGCGCTCAGATTTCGCGGCGTCAAACTGCGGCGGCGGTTTGCGAAAACGTCCGGTCAGCCAGGCAAGATACACCAGCCCGACGCCGGCCCATACCAGACCCAGCGTCAGCGATGTCACCTCAAGATTCACCCACAGTACGGCAACCGTGGCGGCACCGACCATTGGCAATACCAGATAGTGCAGCTTCTCCTGCCAGGTATGCTTGCGTCCTTCACGACGCCAGAAGTGGTTAAACACGGAGAGATTAACGAACGTAAAGGCCACCAGCGCACCAAAGTTAATCAACGCCGTGGCAGTCACCAGGTCAAAAAACAGGGCCGACAGCGCCACAATCCCGACCATGATGACGTTCAACGCGGGAGTACGCCATTTGGGATGGACATAACCAAAGTACTTCTCCGGGAAGACGTTATCGCGGCCCATCACGTACAGCAGACGCGAAACGCTGGCATGCGACGCCAGACCTGAAGCCAGCGTATTCACAAAGGTGGTACACAGGAAAATAGACTGGAACAGCTTGCCGCCGACGTACAGCGCAATCTCCGGTAGCGCCGCATCCGGGTCTTTGAATCGGCTAATGTCCGGGAAGAACAGTTGCATAAAGAACGAGGCAGCAATGAAGATCAGCCCACCGTACAGCGCGGTAAGAAAAATAGCTTTTGGAATGGTGCGCGCAGCATCCGGTGTCTCTTCAGATAGGGTCGTCACCGCGTCAAAGCCGAGAAACGAGAAGCAGACAATGGTCGCCCCGGTGATAATCGGGATCAAATGCGCATTCTGGCTGATAAACGGTTGCAGCGACCAGACGGTCCCAACCCCTTCCCCTTTGTGCAGCCCCTGCACCACGAGGAAAATGAACACCACGATTATCGCCACCTGCACCAGTACAAACAGCGCATTGAAGTTGGCTACCAGATTAACGCTTTTCAGATTGGCCGCGGTGAGGATCGCGACGAACATCACCACCCAAATCCATGGCGCAACCCCCGGGAACAGCGCGGAAAGGTAAATTTTCGCCAATAGTACGTTAATCATCGGCAGGAAAAGGTAGTCAAGCAGTGACGACCAGCCGACCATAAACCCGACATGCGGGTTGATGGCTTTTTGCGCATAGGTATAGGCCGAACCGGCCTGTGGAAACTGGCGCACCAGCTTTCCATAACTGATGGCGGTAAACAGTACTCCCGCCAGGGCCAGCAGGTAGGAGGCCGGAACATGGCCATTGCTGATACCCGAAACAATGCCAAAGGTGTCAAACACCGTCATCGGGGTGAGATAGGCAAGCCCCATCACCACCACCTGCCACAGCTTCAGGGATTTACGCAGCTGTGCTTTGCTCGGCTGGGCAGAATGATCAACAGAAGAGTTAGTCGACATAGTTTTCCTCCCCGCTACGAGTCCAGATCTGCGTTCGAAACGTGGGTACAGCAGACCTGGGTCGTGTCGGGGAGGAATGGCATAAAAAAGGCGTCAATGGGGTACTGCACAGATGCGGTCCGTATTTACTGCGGGAGCCATGAATACTCACGCGGGGCGGGTTTTTAAACATTGGCATCATCACATTTCCTCGTCACAAACTCTGTCGGTTATCTGAAGACCCGTTGTCGCCCGCGCTCCATTACGCGACATCCGGGAAATGGCAGGTATTCCTGCAATTTTTACGGGCTGGCTCCGCTCAGCCCGCATGATGCGACTTCTTTTTCAATGACCTGTACAACGGTCAGGCGTTTTTCAGCATCCACTCAATTTCAGTGTCGGTAATCAGACGTTCAAACTGGATAAGCTCATCGTTTTTGCAGGCGTGATACACATGGCTAAACCGCTCACCCAATAGTTCACGCAGACTGTCATTTTGCATAAACTCCCACAGCGCATCGCTCTGGCGAATCGGGAACGGCAGCCCTTCCTGCTCCAGACCGTTACCCTCCACTTCTTCTTGTAACGGCAGTTCGTTATCCAGACCGTGAAGGATCCCCGCCAGGATGGTCGACATCACCAGATACGGGTTGGCATCAGCCCCCGCTACGCGATATTCAACCCGATGGTTATCACGGTCGCCGCAGGGAATCCGCAGCGCTACCGTACGATTGTTGTGCCCCCAGGACGCCTGGGTCGGAACATACATCCCCGGCTGGAAGCGGCGATAGGAGTTCACATTCGGCGCCAGAAGCGCCATTGATGCGGGCATCAGATCAATCATCCCAGCGAGCGCACGCTTTAATAACGCGGAATCATCGCCATTCGCATCAGCCAGCACGTTCTCACCTTTGTTATTCATGACGCTGATGTGGATATGCATCCCGCTACCGGCATGCTCCTCATAAGGTTTTGCCATAAACGTGGCATGCATCTTATGTTTCTCTGCCACCAGCCGTACCAGACGTTTCAGCGCCAGCGCGTCATCGCAGGCGTCGAGCACGTTGTCGGTATGGTAGAGGTTGATTTCAAACTGCCCAGGAGAGGCTTCAGCCACCGCGCCGTCAGCCGGGATCAGCTGTAAACGGGCCAGTTCATCGATATCGTTCAGCACATCTGCAAAGTGGTTCAGGTTATCAACCGAATAAACCTGACTTTGGGTATTACGATCGTCCGTTCCCGGCGCGCATGGCGGCTGCAGATAACCTTCGGGGTCGCGCTTACGATCGAGTAAATAGAACTCCAGCTCTACCGCTACGACGGGGAACAGACCGCGCTGGCGAAGTTTCTGCCAGAGTCGGTTTAGTACGTTCCGCGGCTCAACGTCAAAGGGAGCGCCATCTTCATCCAGCATCGTCAGCATCATCTGCGCAATAAATTCCGGATCGGCAGCCGAAGGGGTTAACGTACCTGCCACGGGTACACAGGTCCGATCCGGTTCGCCAAGCTCCTGGCCTAATCCCGCCTCTTCGACCACATTGCCCAGAATATCCATCGCGAAAACGGATGCCGGGAAATAGCAGCCTTTCTCTAACTTATGCAATCCCGCAACGGGAAGGCGCTTACCGCGAAAACAGCCATTAAGGTCGGTTAACAACACATCCACATACTGCGTATTAGGATAGCGTTCCAGATACTGCTTAACTTCGCGCGCAAACGCGCTACTTCGTCTCTCTTCAGAATGCTGAACAAAATTCTCAACTTCTACGATATTGGTTTCCATGATTCACCGCCGTTGGCCTGGTAAGCTGTTCTGTGATTTGACTGTTAAATATAATGTCCACCCTTCGACTCTGGATGCAAACAAATTGTTTGTCAAATGTTAAATTAAGTTTGCTAGAAGGTTATTCCGCTGCTAGATTGAGAAAATAATGAACGGAATGGCACAACAAGGAACTGTTTGGCAATAATTTATTCCAAAACGTGAGGTCGATCATGGGCAATATATTTGACAAGCCAGTTATTGGTGTAGTGATGTGTAGGAACAGGCTTAAGGGTCACCAGACCCAGACTCTGCAAGAAAAGTACCTAAATGCGGTATTAAATGCCGGAGGATTACCGATAGCGCTTCCCCATGCGCTTGCGGAACCCGAATTGTTGAACGCGCTGTTACCGAAACTGGACGGTATCTTCCTGCCAGGAAGCCCAAGCAATGTGCAGCCGCACCTCTATGGTGAAAATGGCGATGAGTCTGACGCCGATCCCGGGCGTGATCTTCTGAGCATGGCGCTAATTACCGCCGGGCTCGAAAGGCGCATTCCCATTTTCGCCATCTGCCGGGGCTTACAGGAATTAGTTGTCGCCACTGGCGGGACTCTGTATCGTCGCCTGTGCGATCATCCACAGTTCCTGGAACATCGTGAAGATGCGGAACTCCCGGTGGAGCAGCAATATGCACCATCTCATGAAGTCCAGGTTCAACAGGGAGGATTGCTATCTCAGTTAATACCAGGTTGCAGCACGTTTTGGGTCAACTCCTTGCATGGTCAGGGCGCAAAAACCCTTGGCCCGCAGCTGCGCGTGGAAGCACGCTCGCAGGATGGATTAGTGGAAGCTGCCAGCGTCTATGACCATCCTTTCGCGCTCGGCGTGCAGTGGCACCCGGAATGGAACAGTAGCGAATACGCCCTGTCGCGTTTGTTACTTGAAGGTTTTATCACCGCTTGTCAGAACCACCTCGCTGAAAAACAGCGACTCTGACCACTACAGTTAAGGAAATGCAATTATGAGCGATGACGGCCTGGCGCCGGGTAAACGTTTGTCAGAGATCCGCCAGCAATTGGGTCTTTCGCAGCGTCGTGCCGCCGAACTGTCTGGGTTAACGCATAGCGCCATCAGCACCATAGAGCAGGATAAAGTCAGTCCTGCCATCAGTACGCTGCAAAAGCTATTGAAAGTATATGGGCTGTCGCTCTCCGAGTTCTTCGCGGAACCGGAAAAGCCTGACGAACCGCAGGTGGTTATCAATCAGGATGATTTGATTGAGATCGGGAGTCAGGGAGTATCCATGAAGCTGGTACACAACGGAAATCCGAATCGTACGCTGGCAATGATGTTTGAAACCTATCAGCCAGGCACGACAACCGGGGAGAGAATTAAACACCAGGGTGAAGAGATTGGCACAATACTGGAAGGTGAAGTGATACTGACCATCAACGGTCAAACGTATCCTCTTGTTGCAGGACAAAGCTATGCCATTAACACCGGCATACCACACAGTTTCAGCAACACCTCGGCAGGGATCTGCCGCATCATCAGTGCCCACACTCCCACCACTTTCTAATAAGTAGCGGCCTGAGTTTCTCAGGCCTTCTTAAATAACGCGCATTAACAGGGTACATCCCTGGGGCATCGTGCAGCCTGATTTTGCCTGAAAAAGATCAGCAACGAACTTTATCTTATTGATATAAAAGGAGTAGCTATGAACTTTCAGAATCTTAAATATTGGCGTGAGAAAGCCAGCCATTATTCACCAGAGACCCGTTTATTTATTAACGGCGAATATTGTGCCGCCGCTGATAACGAAACTTTTATTACGCTGGATCCGGCAGGACAACGTCCTCTGGCTAAAGTCGCCCGCGGTAAAAAAGCGGATGTGGACCGCGCGGTCACCGCAGCCCGTACCGTCTTTGAACGCGGAGACTGGTCGCAAGCATCACCCGCAGAGCGCAAAGCGGTACTGCACAAACTCGCCGATTTAATGGAGCAGCATCACGAGGAGCTGGCGCTACTGGAAACGCTCGATACCGGTAAACCGATTCGCCATAGCCTGCGTGATGATATTCCCGGCGCGGCACGCGCCATCCGCTGGTATGCCGAAGCTATAGATAAAGTCTATGGCGAAGTTGCCACCACCTCGGTGAACGATCTGGCACTGATTGTGCGCGAACCGGTAGGCGTGATTGCCGCCATTGTACCGTGGAATTTTCCTCTGCTGCTGGCCTGCTGGAAACTCGGCCCGGCACTGGCTGCGGGTAACAGCGTGATCCTCAAGCCTTCCGAAAAATCACCGCTGACCGCCATTCGCCTGGCTGCGCTGGCTAAAAAAGCAGGTTTGCCCGATGGCGTTCTCAGCGTTGTTAGCGGGTATGGTCACGAAGCGGGTCAGGCGTTGTCACAACATCCGGATGTTGATGTGATCACCTTTACCGGCTCGACCCGTACCGGCAAGCAACTGCTCAAAGACGCTGGCGACAGCAACATGAAACGCGTCTGGCTGGAGGCCGGAGGTAAAAGCGCCAATATCGTGTTTGCCGACTGCCCGGATCTGCCGAAAGCCGCCGCTAATGCAGCGGCAGGTATCTTCTATAACCAGGGCCAGGTTTGTATCGCCGGTACGCGTCTGCTGCTGGAAGAGAGCATTGCCGACGAGTTCATCGCCCTGCTGAAAGAACAGGCGAAAAACTGGCAGCCCGGCAACCCGTTGGATCCGGAAACCACGATGGGCACGCTTATCGACAATGCGCATGCCGACACCGTGCACGGTTTTATTCGCGACGGTGAAGCGCAAGGCACGCTGGCGCTGGATGGCCGCAGCCACGTACATCCGGCCGCTATCGGCCCGACTATTTTTGTCGATACCGCACCGCAGGCCCACGTCAGCCGCGATGAAATCTTCGGCCCGGTACTGGTCATCACCCGTTTTAGCAGCGAAGCCGAAGCTCTGGCGCTGGCTAACGACAGTGACTACGGCCTCGGCGCCGCGGTCTGGACCCGCGATTTGTCGCGCGCCCACCGTATGAGCCGTCGCCTGAAAGCCGGCTCAGTCTTCGTGAATAACTACAACGACGGTGATATGACCGTGCCGTTCGGCGGTTATAAGCAAAGCGGTAACGGACGCGATAAATCCCTGCATGCGCTGGAAAAATTTAGCGAACTGAAAACCATCTGGATCTCCCTGGAGTCTTAATCATGACTGAACATACCAGCAGTTATTACGCCGCAAGCGCCAATCAGTACGAACCGTTTCCGACCCTTAGCGAATCGGTTAGCTGTGATGTTTGCGTCGTGGGCGGTGGTTATACCGGACTCTCCTCCGCCCTGCATTTAGCGGAAATGGGTTATGACGTGGTGCTACTGGAATCCGCGCGTATTGGTTTCGGGGCCAGCGGACGTAACGGCGGTCAGTTGGTGAACTCCTACAGTCGCGATATCGACGTCATCGAACGTACCTATGGCCCGGACGCCGCTAAAATGCTCGGTGGAATGATGTTTGAAGGCGGCAATATCATCCGCGAACGCATCAAGCGTTATCAGATCGAATGCGATTATCGTCCAGGCGGGCTGTTTGTAGCGCTGAACCACAAACAGATGGAAACGCTGGAAGAGCAGAAGTCGAACTGGGAACGCTACGGCAACACGCAGCTTGAACTGTTAGACAGCAGTGAAATTCGTCGCGAAGTCAGCAGCGATCGTTATGTCGGCGCGCTGCTCGACCACAGCGGTGGTCATATTCACCCGCTGAACCTGGCGATTGGCGAAGCTAACGCCATTCGTCTGAACGGCGGACGCGTCTTTGAGCAGTCGCCAGTCACCCGTATTCAGCACACCAGCCCGGCGGTGGTCAGCACTGAAAAAGGCCAGGTGACGGCCCGCTTTGTGATCGTCGCGGGCAACGCCTATCTCGGAGACAAACTCGAACCTGCGCTGGCAAAAAGCAGCATGCCGTGTGGCACGCAGGTATTAACCACCGAACCGCTGTCGGCGGAGATGGCGCGCTCGCTGATCCCGAAAAACTACTGCGTGGAAGATTGTAACTACCTGCTCGATTACTACCGTCTGACCGGCGATAACCGCCTGCTGTACGGCGGTGGCGTAGTCTACGGCGCTCGCGACCCAGACGATATTGAGCGTCTGGTGATGCCGAAACTGCTGAAGACCTTCCCGCAATTGCAGGGGGTAAAAATTGATTACCGCTGGACCGGTAATTTCCTGTTAACGCTGTCTCGTATGCCGCAGTTCGGCCGTCTTGATACCAACATTTACTATATGCAGGGCTACAGCGGCCACGGCGTGACCTGTACTCACCTGGCAGGGCGCCTGATTTCCGAACTGCTGCGCGGGGATGCCGAGCGCTTTGACGCGTTCGCCAAACTGCCGCACTACCCGTTCCCGGGAGGCCGCAGCCTGCGCATTCCGTTTACCGCCATGGGGGCGGCATATTACAGCTTACGCGATCGCCTTGGGGTTTAAGTTCTTCCGCGATAAACCCGACGCACAGGGCGATTCCCCCTGTGCGTTTTTTTATTCCTGGAAAGCGAAAAACAGATAACAGGTACGAAAATATCGCAATAGGACATAACCACACTCTTTGCATTGTTTCTCCCTTCCGATCGGATACGCTTTTTTAGATATCGCTGGCGGCATGCGCCAGAACTCAACGGGGGAAGAAACGCGTGTTATGAATACGAATAACGAGGAGACCTTTTATCAGGCGATGCGCCGCAAAGGCGTAAGCAGACGCAGTTTTCTCAAATATTGTAGCCTCGCGGCTACATCGCTTGGGTTGGGAGCCGGAATGACGCCCAGAATTGCCTGGGCGCTGGAGAACAAACCCCGGATCCCGGTAGTCTGGATCCACGGGCTGGAATGCACCTGCTGCACCGAATCATTTATCCGCTCCTCTCACCCACTTGCCAAAGACGTCATCCTCTCCCTGATTTCCCTCGATTACGACGACACGCTGATGGCCGCCGCCGGAACGCAGGCCGAAGAGGTATTTGAAGACATTCTGAGCCGCTACCACGGCCGATACATTCTGGCAGTCGAAGGCAACCCTCCGCTGGGCGAGCAAGGGATGTTTTGCATCAGCAGCGGACGCCCTTTTATTGAAAAGTTAAAACGAGCCGCAGCAGGTGCCAGCGCAATTATCGCCTGGGGAACCTGCGCCTCCTGGGGCTGCGTGCAGGCTGCCCGGCCTAACCCTACCCAGGCTACGCCGATCGATAAGGTGATCACCGATAAGCCGATCGTGAAAGTGCCCGGCTGCCCGCCGATTCCGGATGTCATGAGCGCCATCATTACCTACATGGTGACATTTGATCGTTTGCCTGAACTCGATCGTCTGGGTCGTCCGCTGATGTTCTATGGTCAGCGTATTCACGATAAATGCTACCGCCGCGCCCACTTTGACGCCGGGGAGTTCGTTGAGAGTTGGGACGATGACGCCGCCCGCAAAGGCTATTGCCTGTACAAAATGGGCTGCAAAGGGCCAACCACCTATAACGCCTGTTCCACCACTCGCTGGAATGGTGGCGTTTCCTTCCCCATCCAGTCCGGCCACGGTTGTCTGGGATGTTCGGAAAACGGCTTCTGGGATCGCGGTTCGTTTTACAGTCGCGTGGTTGATATTCCACAAATGGGGACGCATTCAACCGCCGATACCGTGGGCCTCACCGCGCTAGGCGTCGTGGCGGCCGGTGTCGGTGTTCACGCAGTCGCCAGCGCCGTCAATCAACACCACCGCCACAAACAGCAACTAGCCGACGCCGGACAACAGTCTCCAGACAATAAGGATAAACAGGCATGAGCAATTCGTATCAAACCCAGGGATATACGGTCAATAATGCCGGTCGCCGCCTGGTTGTCGACCCCATCACGCGCATTGAAGGCCATATGCGTTGTGAAGTGAACATTAATGAGCAGAACATCATCACCAACGCGGTTTCCTGCGGCACCATGTTCCGCGGGCTGGAGATCATTCTACAGGGGCGCGACCCGCGCGATGCCTGGGCATTTGTCGAACGAATTTGCGGAGTGTGCACCGGCGTACATGCGCTCGCCTCGGTCTATGCCATTGAGGACGCTATTGGCATAAAGGTGCCCGACAACGCCAACATCATTCGCAATATTATGCTGGCGACGCTGTGGTGCCACGACCATCTGGTGCACTTTTACCAGTTAGCCGGAATGGACTGGATTGACGTGCTGAATGCCCTGAAAGCAGACCCGCGCGCCACATCGCAGCTGGCACAAAGCCTTTCAGCCTGGCCGATGTCTTCTCCTGGCTACTTCTTTGACGTTCAAAATCGCCTGAAGAAATTTGTCGAAGGCGGTCAGTTGGGGATTTTTCGCAACGGTTATTGGGGACATCCGCAGTACAAACTGTCGCCAGAGGCCAACCTGATGGGCTTTGCCCACTATCTGGAAGCGCTCGATTTTCAGCGCGAGATCATCAAAATCCATACGGTGTTTGGCGGTAAGAATCCGCATCCGAACTGGATTGTCGGCGGGATGCCGTGCGCTATCAATATCGATCAGAGCGGCGCGGTAGGCGCAGTCGATATGGAACGCCTGAACCTGGTGCAGTCGATCATCACCCGCACCGCTGATTTCATCAACAACGTCATGGTGCCTGACGCGCTGGCTATCGGCCAGTTCAATAAACCCTGGAGCCAGATTGGCACCGGGCTTTCTGATAAGTGCGTCTTAAGCTACGGCGCGTTCCCGGATATCGCCAATGACTTCAGCGCGAAGAGCCTGTTGATGCCTGGCGGCGCGGTGATTAACGGTGATTTTAACAACGTCATGCCGGTGGACCTGGACGATCAGCAGCAAATTCAGGAGTTTGTCGATCATGCCTGGTATCGTTATCCGGACGATCAATTAGGTCGCCACCCGTTCGAAGGGATTACTGAACCCTGGTACAACCCGGGCGATGTCAAAGGCAGCGATACCGATATCAAGCAGCTCAACGAACAGGAACGCTATTCGTGGATTAAAGCCCCGCGCTGGCGGGGACACGCTATGGAAGTTGGGCCGTTGGCGCGTACGCTGATTGCCTATCACAAAGGGGATGCCGCCACGATTGAATCCGTGGATCGCATGATGTCCGCCCTCAAGCTGCCGCTGTCGGGTATGCAATCAACGCTGGGACGTATTCTGTGTCGCGCGCACGAAGCGCAGTGGGCCGTGAGCAAGCTGCAATATTTCTTCGACAAGCTGATGACCAACCTGAAAAACGGCAATCTGGCTACCGCAAATACCGAAAAGTGGGAGCCTGAAAGTTGGCCGCAGCACTGTCGCGGGATCGGTTTTACCGAAGCGCCGCGCGGAGCATTAGGCCACTGGGCATCGATTCGCGACCAGAAGATCGACCTGTATCAATGCGTGGTGCCGACCACCTGGAATGCCAGCCCGCGCGATCCAAAGGGACAAATTGGCGCTTACGAGGCGGCGCTGATGGGCACCCAAATGGCGATACCGGATCAACCGTTGGAGATCCTGCGCACCTTGCACAGCTTCGACCCCTGCCTGGCATGTTCAACCCACGTACTCGGCGACGACGGCAGTGAACTTATCGCCGTCCAGGTTCGCTAAGCGTTAAGGAACGGAACGATGACTGGAAAAACATCCCCACGCGTCGGGGAGGCGCGTGATACCGCCACCAGCCACTATGTGTTTGAAGCGCCAGTACGCTTGTGGCACTGGCTGACGGTGGGCTGCATGTTGGTGTTGATGGTGACCGGATACTTCATTGGCCGACCGCTGCCGTCGGTCAGCGGTGAGGCCACTTATCTGTTCTATATGGGCGACATTCGGCTGGTGCATTTCGCCGCCGCCATGGTGTTCACGGTGATACTGCTGATGCGCATTTACTGGGCCTTCGTCGGTAACCGTTATTCACGCGAACTGTTTATCGTGCCGGTCTGGCGGCGCAGCTGGTGGCAGGGTGCGTATTCTGTGGTGCGTTGGTATCTGTTTCTGGAAAAAAAACCGGGAGATGATATCGGTCATAACCCCATCGCACAGGCGGCGATGTGCGGTTATTTCCTGCTTTCCGTTTTTATGATCCTCACCGGTTTTGCCTTATACAGCGAACATAGCCAGTACGCCATTTTTACCCCTTTCCGCTATGTGACGGAGTTTTTCTACTGGACCGGCGGGAACTCTCTCGATATCCACAGCTGGCATCGGTTAGGGATGTGGTTCATCGCCGCCTTCATCGTAGGCCATGTGTATATGGCGATTCGTGAGGACATCATGTCTGACGAGACCGTCATCTCAACCATGATTAACGGCTTTCGTAGTCATAAGTTTCCTAAGGGTCAGCACGATAAGGAGGCGTCATGAGCGAACCTAACGTCATCGTGATGGGCTTAGGCAACCTGCTGTGGGCAGATGAAGGGTTTGGTATTCGCCTCGCTGAGCGCCTGTACGCCCATTATCACTGGCCTGAATCGGTAGAGATTGTTGACGGCGGCACGCAGGGACTGAATCTGCTGGGCTACGTTGAGCAGGCCAGCCATTTGCTGCTGCTTGACGCCATCGACTACGGGCTTGAGCCGGGAACCCTGCAAACTTACGCCGGAGACAAAGTCCCGAGTTACCTCAGCGCTAAAAAAATGAGTCTGCATCAGAACAGCTTCTCTGAAGTGCTGGCTCTGGCGGATATTCGCGGCCATCTCCCCGCGCACATCGCTCTGGTGGGACTACAGCCGGTACAGCTGGACGACTATGGCGGCAGCCTGACCGACATCGCGCGCGCTCAGCTCCCGGCGGCGGAACAGGCCGCGCTTACGCAACTGGCCGCGTGGGGCATTGCGCCACAGATAAGCGATGAAACGCGTTGCCTGAACTATGACTGCCTGTCGATGGAAAACTATGAAGGCGTGCGTATTCGCCAGTATCGCGTAACGCTGGAGAGATAATTAACATGTTGAATGACCAACCGTTTTCTGCGCTATGGCAGCGAATGCTGGCTAAGGGCTGGCAACCGCTGAGCGCATCTGAACTGGATGACTGGATAACCCGCGTGCATGATGGCGTGGTCCTGCTCAGTAGCGATCCCCGCCGTACACCGGAAGTCAGCGATAACCCGGTCATGATTGCCGAGTTGCTCCGCGAGTTTCCCCAGTTTGACTGGCACATCGCCATGGCGGATCTTGAACACAGCGAGGCGATCGGCGATCGCTTTGGCGTGTTCCGTTTTCCGGCTACCCTGGTGTTTACCCAGGGTGAGCTGCGCGGCATTCTCAGCGGTATCCACCCGTGGGCCGACTTGCTCAACCTGATGCGTCCCCTCGTTGAAGAACGTATACCGCCGGAGTCTGCATGATGAGCGATTCCTTTTTTCATCTGCTGGGGCCAGGAACGCAGCCAGGTGATGACTGCTTCAGCATGAATCCCTTGCCCCTCACCTGCCAGGTCAACAGCGACCCCAGCATGGCAACACTGGAAAACTGTCCGCACAGCCCGGCGGTGATGGCATTGTTAGCCGATGTGCGCCACCAGCTCACCCAGAGAATTCCCGCCAAACAGGATGTGCTGGGATGGGATTTATCCTCGCTCAATGCAGACGATCTCACCTTTCTGAATACGCTACTCGGCGAAGGCGAAGTTTCCGTGCGCATTCAGCATGCTGACGGCAGGGCGAGCGAGATTCAGGAGTCGATTTTCTGCGGTATCTGGCGGGTGCGTTGTCAGGATGACAAGGGGCAATGGCAGGAACATCTGGAAGTAGGCAGCGCACCACGAGCACTGTGGCAGGCGGCAACAATCAATACGCTGCCGGACGATAGCCTGCTGCCTCCGCCTATAGATGGGTTGATGAATGGCCTGACGCTGGCCCAGGAACTGCTGGCGCACGTGCGCGATCCGGCAGCGCAACCCCATAGCATTAACCTCACCCAACTGCCGATTAGCGACGCGGATCGCCTGTTCCTCGCCCGCCTGTGCGGCGAAGGGCACATTCAAATCCGCACCATCGGCTACGGCGAGAGCCAAATCGACGCCACGACGCTGCGCCATGTCTGGCATGTTCGCTGTCTGGATACCCTGAAAGGGCTTCTGCTTGAGAGTTATGAGATCTGTCCGTTGCCGGAACTGGTGTTGGCCGCACCGGAAGATCTGCTCGACTCGCTCGAGCGGCTGGATGAAGTCTGCGGCTGGCTGGCATCCGGCCCGCCTGCCTGATCCCCTCTTTAGACCCGCGTACTTGTCTACTGCGGGTCTGACGTTTTTTTCTTACCTATTCACTCTCTAATGCCTGATGGAGTTCGCATGTGGGACGTCATTGACCTATCGCGCTGGCAGTTTGCGCTGACCGCGCTGTACCATTTTCTGTTTGTTCCCCTGACGCTGGGGCTGATTTTTTTGCTAGCCATCATGGAAACCCTGTTCGTGGTGACCGGCAAAACAGTCTACCGCGACATGACGCGTTTCTGGGGAAAGCTATTCGGTATTAACTTTGCGCTCGGCGTGGCAACCGGCCTGACCATGGAGTTTCAGTTCGGTACTAACTGGTCGCTCTATTCCAACTATGTGGGTGATATTTTCGGTGCCCCGCTGGCGATGGAAGCCTTGATGGCCTTCTTTCTTGAATCCACCTTCGTGGGGCTGTTCTTCTTTGGCTGGCAGCGCTTAAACAAGTATCAGCATTTACTGGTGACCTGGCTGGTTGCGTTTGGCTCTAACATTTCGGCCCTGTGGATCCTCAACGCCAACGGCTGGATGCAATATCCAACTGGCGCTCACTTTAATATTGATACCCTGCGCATGGAGATGACCAGCTTTAGCGAGCTGGTCTTTAACCCCGTCAGCCAGGTGAAATTTGTGCATACCGTGATGTCAGGTTATGTCACCGGCGCCATGTTTGTGATGTCCATCAGCGCCTGGTATTTGCTGCGTGGTCGCAATCGCGAGTTCGCCCGGCGCTCCTTCGCGGTGGGTTCCGTCTTTGGCACGCTGGCTATCCTCGGCACGCTACAACTGGGTGATAGCTCAGCCTTTGAGGTCGCCCGGCTCCAGCCAGTAAAACTGGCGGCAATGGAGGGCGAATGGCAAACCGAACCGGCCCCCGCGCCCTTTCATGTCATCGCCTGGCCGCAGCAGGAGCAAGAGCGTAACGCCTTTGCCGTGAAAATACCGGCCCTGCTGGGTATTCTGGCGACCCACTCTTTGGATACGCCGGTTCCGGGGCTGAAAAACCTGATGGCGGACGCGCTCCCACGCCTGCAGCGGGGCCGGGAGGCATGGTTACTGATGCAGGAAATTGCCAAAGGTAACCGCACGCCTCAGGTACTGAACGCTTTTCACGCTGTGGAGAAAGATCTGGGTTACGGCATCTTGCTGGCGAACTACGCGCCTGACATGAACCACGTTACGCCAGCGCAATATCAGGCCGCGCAACGCGGCACCATTCCGCAAGTGGCCCCCGTGTTCTGGAGCTTTCGCATCATGATTGCATGCGGTTCGCTGCTGCTATTGGTGATGACGATTGCGTTGATACAGACCTTACGCTGGCGTATCGACCAGCATCGCTGGGTACTGCGCATGACACTATGGAGCCTGCCGCTCCCGTGGATTGCCATCGAAGCTGGCTGGTTTATGACGGAGTTTGGCCGCCAGCCATGGGCGATTCAGGATATTTTGCCGACATGGTACGCCCATTCCGCGCTGAGCGCAGGCCAACTGGCCTTCTCGATGGGGCTAATTCTCACGCTTTACACCCTGTTTTTAATTGCTGAGGTCTACCTGATGCAGAAATACGCGCGCCTTGGTCCAGATGCAATGCATAACCAGCAACCAACGCAACAACAGGGATAAAGGAGACAATCATGTTGGATTATGAAACGTTGCGGCTCATTTGGTGGCTGCTGATTGGCATCATTCTGGTGGCCTTTATGGTCACTGACGGGTTTGATATGGGGGTCGGCTGCCTGTTACCGCTGATCGCGCGAAACGATGATGAGCGACGGGTGTTAATCAATAGCGTCGGGGCGCACTGGGAAGGTAACCAGGTGTGGCTCATTCTGGCGGGTGGTGCATTATTCGCGGCCTGGCCGCGGGTCTATGCCGCCGCATTTTCGGGGTTTTATGTGGCAATGATCCTGGTGCTGTGTGCTCTTTTCTTTCGCCCGTTGGCCTTTGATTATCGCGGCAAAATAGCCAATGCACGCTGGCGTGCTATGTGGGACACCGGGTTGGTTATCGGGAGCCTGGTCCCTCCTGTTATCTTCGGCGTCGCGTTCGGCAACCTGTTCCTGGGCGTGCCTTTTATCTTCACACCACAGCTTCATGTGCAATACCTGGGCACTTTCTGGCAGTTACTCTCACCCTTTGCGCTACTGTGCGGCGCATTAAGCCTGATGCTGGTTATTCTGCAAGGGGGTGTTTGGCTCCAGTTGAAGACCGACGGCATTCTTCACCAACGTGCGCTCTCTGCTACCCGTCGTAGCGCAATGCTGGTCGTGCTCTGCTTTCTGTTAGCCGGTTACTGGCTATGGACGGGGATCGACGGCTATGTGTTGCTTAGCCAGGATCCGAATGGTCCTTCCAACCCGCTATTAAAAATGGTAACGACCTCACCGGGCGCGTGGATGGCGCACTTTTATCAGTCACCACTGCTGTTAATTATTCCGCTGCTTGGCATGATGTTCCCGATGCTCGCGATCTATGCCTGCGGGCAACGTCGGGCCGTATGGGGATTTCTGTGCGCTTCACTGACCCAGGCCTGCGTGATCTTCACCGCCGGAATCACCCTGTTTCCGTTTGTGATGCCTTCAAGCGCGTATCCGCTCTCTAGCCTGACGGTGTGGGACAGTACCTCCAGCCAGATGACGCTCAGTATCATGCTGGTTATTGTGCTGATTTTTCTACCGATCGTTCTGCTTTATACCGTGTGGAGTTATTACAAAATGCTGGGACGAATCAATGTAGAAACGATCCGCCGCCACAATCACGAACTTTACTAGGGAGGACCGTACGATGTGGTATCTGTTTTGGTTTGTCGGCATTCTGCTGATGTGCGCACTCTCCACGCTGGCACTGGTCTGGCTGGAGTCGCGGCAGAAATAATACTGCGCGTGCGCTACGCTTTCTGGCTCCCCGGTTTATTCGGGGAGCGTTTTTATCCCCTTTCCATCAGCTCGCCAAGGCGCCGAATCTGCCGTCCCTGGCTATCGAAATTACGCTCATCGAGCCACAGATCGTAGGCAGGTCGAAGTATCGGGTACTCACCGTCAATGATTGAGTACCATGCGGTATCTCGATTACGACCCCGGGTAACGATAGCCTGCCGAAATATACCTTCAAAACTGAAGCCAAAGCGCTCCGCCGCCCTACGGGAAGGCTCATTGAAGGCATCACATTTCCATTCAAAACGGCGATAGCCCAGATCCTCAAAAACGTACTTTAAAAGCAATGATATGACTTCCGTTGAAATTCGCGTGCGTTTCATGCGTACGGAGTAAGAAACATGCCCTACCTCAATCACACCATTTGCGGGATCAATCCGCATAAGAGCAAACGTACCAACAGGTTTCATACTGGTTAAATCGATCACGGCAAAATGCATCGGATCTGTCTGTTCTTCCATGTGTTTTAAATAAACCAGGAAGGCATCAAAAGTTTCAAAAGGTCCGACCGCCAGATATGTCCAGTCACGACAATCGCTTGCTTCGCAGTACGCTTCATACAACTCTTTTGCATGGCGTTCGGTGTTAATGCGCTCAAGCTTACAATAGCGACCTGTAATTTGCTGAGCCTGTGGAAAGGGTGCGCCTTTCCAGTCAGACAAAGTCATACCTACGGGTTGTTGGAATTGATTAAAGACGCCCGGCATATCTGTACCTCTTACAAAACAGAACTAAACCAGCGCAGGGTATGATCAAACTGAGCGGCCCAAAAGAACCACAATGCGTGTTTTTAACGGATCCACACTCTTTAATTGTACAAAAAACAGGCACTATATTTTTGCCCGTAGCGAAAGAAACGTATTTACTGCATTAATGCTAAGAGCTGAATAAATTATAATTTAAATAACCTGAGCCAAACGGCGAATCCCATCAACAATTGCCTCTACCGGATGATTTGCAAAACCAATCAAAATCCCCTGTCGTGAGACATCGCTCTGGTAATAACGACTTAGTGATAGTATTCCCATCCCTAGTAATCTGGCTTGCTCCTCAACTTCATTTCCGGTTAATCCGTTTTGTAGCCAGCACACAATATGGACGCCAGAGTCAGAAGGCTGCACAATCATTTTATCAGCCAGGTATTCTTGAATAGCATTGACCAGCGCAGTTCTTCTTTCATAGCATGCCTTACGAATTCGGCGCACATGACTGGCATAGTGACCATCCTCAATAAAATTCGCCATCACAGCCTGTTCAAGATAACTGGTGCCAAGATCGGAAAAATATTTCGTCACCATAATTTGTTCTTGTAAACCCGGCGGGACAACTAAAAAACCTAAACGGAATTCCGGGTACATCATTTTAGAAAATGTTCCGGCGTAGATTACGCGTTGATTCTGATCTAATCCTTGCAGAGCTTGTAAAGAACGGTCGGCATAACGGAACTCGCTATTATAGTCATCTTCAAATATCCATGCCTGATTCAACTTCGCCCATTCCAGCAACTCAAAACGCCGGGATAAACTCAACGTTCCACTTAATGGATATTGATCCGACGGGACGACATAGGCCAGCTTAGCGTCAGGAAAATGATCAATACCATAGCGGACGTTCATTCCCTCGCTATCTACCGGTACGGGCCTCACCATCGCGCCAACTGACATGAAGGCTCCGCGGGCGCCTTTGTAACCCGGGTCGTCCAGCCAAACGTCACTTCCTGCCGACAGCAATGCTCGTGCAGTAATGTTCAATGCCTGTTGAATACCATTTACGATGATTATCTGTTCTTCGTTACAGTTCACTCCACGCGTTGTTTTAATGTAGCGGCAAACCGCTTTTCTCAATGGAAAGTACCCGCAAGGATGAGTGTGAGCGCCCAGTTGATGCCGGGATTGTCTCCAGACACGTTGCAGTAGCTTTCCCCATAACGCATGCGGGAAGAGATCCGTACACCCGACACCAACCGCAAATAGGCGGTTCATGCCGCGCCCTTCATACTCATTTGACCACAAATCGCGAACAGGATTATTTCGACTGTGAACCTGTTCATCAGGCGAGACGACGTCCCCCGACGCCATCTTTGGATAGCTATTGCTGATACTCCGATCCGGAATATTATGTGAGACATACGTTCCAGACCCTTTACGGGTCAGGATATACCCTTCATCTAATAGCCTGTCAAAACCGGCGATCGCTGAGTTTCGTGAAATTGACATCATCTCGGACAATGCCCTGGTTGACGGCATTTTTGTTCCTGGCGGCAATCGCCCTTCGAGGATGTGATCGCGGAGGATGTGGTAAACCTGCTCCTTAACCGCGCCTTTTCCTAAAACAAATCCTTGAAATAAAGGCGCATTGTTTTTCTTCATTGTATTAACCTTTATACTAAAAGTGGATCCTATCAATATATCGAAAGTGTCTCTTTACGAGAATTTATAAAGTTCTTAGTATCATCATACTAACACATTACTCGTATAAAATATCAGGATATATATGACTAACATGAATACCGTCACTATTGAAAGTGCAGAACAAAAAGACTACGCCAGCTGGCTTCCTTTATGGATAAACTATCAAACATTTTATCGCACTAAAATTTCAGATGAAGTAACAAAATTAACGTGGGAGCGTTTCCTTACCCCGAGCGAACCTGTTTATTGTGCTGTTGCCAAATATGATGGAAAAATAGTGGGACTGGTGCATTATCTCTTTCACCGTTCAACATGGGCAGAATCCAACTATTGCTATCTCGAAGATTTATTTGTTAGCGAAGAGGTACGTGGCCAACATATCGGTAAACAGCTTATCGAGTATGTCCAACAACAAGCCAAAAAACACCACGCGTCAAGATTATACTGGCATACGCATGAAACCAATCTCCGCGGACAACGACTGTATGACTGGGTGGCCCAAAAGAGCGGGATGATCGAATATCGTATGTAAGGATAATAATACTCAGGATAGTATTTAATTATTCAGTACTAAAAATAAGCCTCTGAGTAGATATACTCAGAGGATGTCTCGGTGACAAATCCCCCCAACCTGAATAAGATAAGGAAAAAAACCAGCGATAAGCAAATTCTTAAGAATCAAAAAGGTAAAGAGCCAGCATGGCAACGATAAAGGATGTTGCAGAGTTAGCGGGAGTGTCCACCGCAACAGTTTCACGTGTTATTAATCAAACCGCATGGGTTGAACCCGTGACGCGTGAGCGTGTTGAAAAAGCCATGCGCGAACTGAACTATCATCGCAATGCCGCCGCTATTGCATTAGCGAAACGCAGCGGTGACATGCTCGGGTTATTGACCGGCAACCTTGCCGATCCCTTTTTTGCCAGGCTTGCCCGAGGCGTGGAAGAAGTATCACGCCAGCAGCAATTTCGGCTGATGGTATGCAGCGGTGGCCACGATGAAGGAATGGAAAAATCAGGACTCGATTTCCTGATAAACCAGGGCTGCGAAGCTATTGTGGTCCATGCCAGTAGGCTGTCTGAAAAGGAACTGTTGCGATATGCCGCTCATTTTCCCGCCATGGTGGTCGTGAACCGCTATATTGCCGGGATGGCCAATCGCTGCGTGTGGCTGGAAAATAGTCAAGCAGCTAAAACAGCCACGCTACATCTCCTGGAACAGGGGCACCGTTGTATTGCCTGCGTGACAAGTGATTTACCGATTATCGATCGCCGTGAGCGGCTGGAAGGTTATCGCCAGGCGCTGGCCGAATATGGCATTACGCCAGATAAAAACTGGGTGATTAGCGTGCCCTTTAATGAAGAAGGTGGCGAACGCGCTGCACACCAGCTGCTTAATTGCGGCATTCCTTTCACCGCAGCAGTGACGTTTAATGATGTAATGGCTGCCGGGATTATGCGCATCCTCCATCAGCAGGGAATTACACTTCCGCAGCAGCTTTCGATCGTTGGATTTGATGATGTGGTGATGGCCCGCTATCTCTACCCCGCACTCACAACAATGCATTATCCCGTTGAGCGCATGGCTCGCTGCGCTTCGCAGCTGGCGATACAGCTTTTTAAGGGCGCAACCCAGCGTCCCAGCGTGAATAGTTTCACTGCGGATTTAGTAATCCGCGATTCTGTTCTTCCCCCCTCTCTCTGAAATCAATGCGTAAATCGTCAAGCCCCTGAATTGTGATCGACTTCAAGTTTAACGTCTTCATGTAATCGCTTACATGAGGGCCAATGAGCGATCACAGTCAGGCAAAAGGGTGTTCTCTACTCTTGGGCGACCTTACAGACTGGAGATTCATGAATGAATGCCTCTCAAAATCAGAAAAAAACACTCTCATTTGGACTGGCAGTAATCCCTATTTTAGCCATGCTACTGCTGTTAATTATTGGCTACGGCATCATGGGGCTACGTATTGAGCCTTTGTTGCTATGTTCTGCTGCAGTCGCCGCGGGTATGGCCTGGTGGCAAGGGTATTGCTGGGAAGACATCATTAATTCGGTGGTTGATAAACTCGCCAAAGCAATGCCGGTTATCATGATTCTTATCTGTGTCGGCGGCCTGATTGGTACATGGATGTTCAGCGGCACCATCCCTTACATGGTGTACTGGGGACTTAAACTCATCAGCCCCGAATACATTCTCATCGCCGCATTCTTTTTGACCAGCGTCGTATCGGTGTGTACCGGAACCTCCTGGGGTTCCGCCGGAACGGTTGGCGTAGCATTGATGGGCGTTGCCGCCGGACTGGATGTTTCGATGGCAGCAGCGGCAGGTGCCGTTGTTTCTGGCGCTTACTTCGGTGACAAGATATCGCCGCTGTCAGACTCCACCAACTTTGCGGCCATTGTTGCAGATACCACCCTTTTCGAGCATATCCAGCACTTATTATGGACCACCATTCCCAGCTTTCTGCTTGCCGCCGTGGTTTATCTTATTGCCGGCCACAGCAATATGCTGGGCGAGGTCGCCACGCCGCAACGGGTTACCGATATTGTCAACGCTCTGGAGTCGCTATACCACTTCAATATCATTCTGATTTTGCCACCGGTTATTGTGTTGTGGGGCGCGATTCGTAAAAAGCCGGTCATTCCTTTAATGCTGAGTGCATGCGTATTAGCCCTGATTCTGGGCGTTGTCATGCAAGGACTCAGCATCAAGCAGGGACTGGATGCCTTTATAGATGGATTCAACATTACTATGTTCCCGCAAGGGAGTGAGGGCATTATTGCAGATGTTCCGCGCCTGCTGAACCGCGGCGGAATGTTCTCAATGATGAGCACTATCCTTCTGGTATTTTGCGCATTCTCTTTTGCCGGTGCCTTAACGTTAACCGGCGCACTCAACATTATCATTAACCGCTTACTGACGGTCATTCACAGTGTCGGTCAGTTAATTGCGGCAACCATTGGTACCACCCTTCTGGTGACCGGAGCGACAAGCGACGGCAAGCTGGCTCTTCTGGTTCCAGCTGAACTGTTTAAAGACGCATATCGTCGTATGGGACTGGATACCAAAAATCTGTCCCGCACCATTGAAGACGCTGGCACCGTCATTGAGCCGTTGTTGCCGTGGACCGCTGCCGGAGTTTATATGGCCACGACATTAGGAGTGAGCACGCTGGATTTATTGCCATGGGCGATTCAGTGCTATGCCGCAATCTTCTTCGCCTTGATTTACGGTTTCACGGGAATCGGTATTGCGAAGGCGCCATCAGTGGCAGAAACAGAAAAAAATATTACGGCAACAGAATAGGGAGAGCATGTAATGGATTTTAATAAGATTATCGATCGTCACGATACCGCCTCGCTGAAATGGGACTTTATGGCGCGATATTTCGGCGAGGATACACATCAACTGTTGCCAATGTGGGTGTCTGATTTTGACTTTACTTGCCCGCCCGCTGTTCAGGAGGCTTTAACTCACCGCGTCGGGCACGGTATTTTTGGTTACAGCGAACGACCACAAAGCTACTTTGATTCATTAATTTCATGGTTCTCAACCCGGCATCAGCTGGAAATCAAGCAAGAGTGGATCTGCAGTATTGAAGGTGTTGTTCCGGGATTATCGCTACTCGTACAAATGCTAAGTCAACCCGGTGAAGGCGTGGTCGTTCAGGGGCCTTATTATGGTTCATTCGCTAAAATTATCTCTCTGAACGGCAGACAGCTGCTGGAAAATCCGTTGTATGAGGACCCGGCTACCGGTTATCAAATGGATTTTGCTCACCTGGAAATGTTATTCCGGACTGAACGTCCGCCGCTGATGATTTTATGTAATCCGCATAATCCAACCGGTCGTTGTTGGTCTGCACAGGAGCTGGAACAGCTACTTACGCTATGCGAGACCTATGATGTGACGTTGCTGTCTGATGAGATATGGGCAGATTTATTGCTTCCTGGAGAACAATTTACTTCAGTTCTGCATCTGGGAGAACGCTGGCATTCGCGTGTAATTTCAGCTACTTCAGCCAGTAAAACGTTTGGTTTGTCGACATTGCGTATTGCTAATTTTCTGATACCGGCACCGGCATTGCGTGAACACTTTTTACGCCGTCTGGATGCACATGGACTGGATGTATTCAATGCGCTATCCGTCGAGGCGAGTACGGCTGCATGGCAACATGGTGCACCATGGTTAGACGATTTACTTGGCTATCTGGCTGAAAATCGACGCTGGTTTATTCAACAAATTGATGAATATCTCCCATGGGCTCGGGTTGTTCCTTCCCAGGCAACGTATCTACTGTGGATAGATTGCAAAGCGCTTGGACTGGATGATGAGCAGCTCAAATGGGTAATGCTTGATGTTGCCGGTATTGCGCCTTCAATGGGAAATGGCTTTGGTCCTGCTGGAAAAGGTTTTATCCGCCTGAACATGGGATGTCCACGCGCCTACCTCGAAAAAGCGGTAGAGGGCTTGAAGCGTATTGCATTTACATCCTGTTGAATCTGCTCAGTAAACGAATCGGCCCTGGCACAGGGCCGCTCGATATTATCAGCCATTTCGACGAGGCCTGATTAACGGCCTCTGAACTACCAACCAAGAATGGCGATGCGGAGAACGTGGTGCAGGTTACCCGAAAAATAAGATGTGCGCTGAAAACCGCAGTAAACGGGCTTTGCGTTGATTTCGGTAGACTTGAGAAGAGTTTGAAATGGTGCCGATAATAGGAGTCGAACACTCAATAAATTTCGTGTCTGGTCATCACCTGCCGACCTTCGCAACCGAATGATTTTTGAGCTATTTCACACTTTCTTAAAGGCCATTCATTCTTAGCAGAATAAACGCCCCGACACTTTAGACGGGGAAATCATGAAAGTAAACAAAGATGATCGCTATCTGATAACAGACGCTTACGGCGTGTATTACTGCCGGATAGTGCTTCCGGCGTATTTGCATGACGCTTTCGGAGGCAAGAAAACTCTTGTTCGAAGTCTCAAGACAAGCGATCTCCGTGTGGCACGACGCAAGCGGGATGCAATAGTGACTGAATACGAACGAGTGAGAGAGTTAGCCGCACCGCCAAAGCCTGACAGCATTCAGGATACGATCAGCTATCTCCAAAGCGTGGCGAAGTATGCCAGAGCGTCACCAGTGGCACAAAGTGCAGAAACAAGAAATAGCAGGCGGGAACCTTCCGCAACACCCAATAATAACAAGGCTAACAAGCTCGCGCCCTCCTGCCCTTCACTGGTAGGTATGCTGGATGTGTATCTGTTACAAAATGCCGATGTTAAGAAGATTGGCACACTGTCAAAAGATAAACGAGCCGTTACCGTGTTTCTGTCTTATCTAAAACGCTCCGACATTCAGCTAAGTGACATTACCCGTACTACCGTAAGCGGATGGTGTGACTACATGAAAGAGAATGGTAGAGCCATACAAACACAGGCTAATTTCCTCTCTTCGATGGCTGGAATCCTCGATCTTGCCGCTGCCCGTTATCACGATGCCCCGCCGCTTGAAAAAAACCCTTTCAGAGGGCATAAGCTCAACACAGCAAAGAGCAGAGAAAGTTATGAAGCATTCACCGATCAGGATGTGATCGCCCTTCTGAGAGGCTTACAGGAAGCCGGAGAGGGGGAATTATTCGATGTGGCAAGCATTGCCGCTTACAGCGGAATGAGGATCGGGGAAATCTGCAATTTGAAGCCAGAGCACATTATTGTGATCGACAATGTTCACCTCTTCCATGTGCAGGAAGGGAAAACCTCAAACGCTGCCAGGGTTGTTCCTATTGCCTCTAAAATCCTGCCGATGGTGTTGGAACGCTGTCAGAAGCCCTACAACGGCTTTTTGTTCTACCGTGCCAGCATCACTAAGAGAGAGGACGGGAAGCGCTCAAGCTGGCATGTAAACCGCTTTGGACGGCTTAAACGTGACATTCTGCCGGATAGTGAAAACAAGGTGTTTCACTCGTACCGCCACACATGGATCAGCAAGCTAAACGCCGCTGGAGTGGATGAATCTCGTATTGCCTTGCTCGCGGGTCACTCGTTTGGAGAAACGGAGTCTTTCAAGACGTATTCTAAATCCGTTCCTGAGCGTATCGTGAAAGAATTGCAGAGTTATGTTGAGCTAATAAGCTACAAATGAAAAAAGGGGCGCAAGCCCCTTATTTTTTAAACTCCGTAGTAACAGTGTCAGATTCAGTTTTCTTAGGTGCATTATTCACCACCCTTTGTTTCACCGTACCGCCTACAGATTTATTCCCCTGCGTTTTAATAGCAATTACATTAACTGTAGCAGTGCTAACAAGTCTGATCTGTTCAAATTCAAGATCGAATTGCATCGCGTATTCAGATTTATAATCGTAGGAGATGCCCGAGAGAATAACATTCTCGTACACTTTGTGCTCTGTCACTAATGTAATAGGCTGACGACTATCAAAGATTTTATCAAGATACTGGATAGCCTGAGAAATACGAGTACCATTTACACCAGCACTGTATAAGAGGTCTTTCTCTAACCTTATCGGAGTTTCGGTAATAATACCGGATAGCTTGAATGTATTATTCTTAATCTGAACGTGATCGTTCACCTCTGCCCCGCTCTCGACGGGATAGCTTGTAATGTCTGCCTGTCTGCGTATTCCCGTATCTGTGACAGCATCAAACACAATAGCTTGATAATTCTGAATGTAGTTATCTGAGGCTGAATTATAAACAGATGCAAGGATAGTGAATCCGTTTTCACCTTTGGTACGTGTAGAGCTGCTGTTATTACTGTTTGAGGTTGAATTGATTCGGGAAGAATCGCCCCCAATAGTTAAACTACCTGGTGTTGCCATTTATTCTTATTCCTTGAGAATAGGCGGTATTACCCGCCCGTTGATGATTGTCCAGAGGAAACAGCAAGTACCATGCGCTGATTGTTCTGATTAATACGCTGATCTACGCTCGCATTTAGCATGTTTCCGAATGTCGGATCAGGGGCAATAGTGAGAGAGATCATTCCTTCCGGTAGATTATTTTGTAATACCACTGGCTGCACCACTGTATTATTAGCTGGCGGTGTCGCTGTAATGGTTGCTGATTGTTTCAGCATAGAAACAGGAGAATAATCACCGTTGGCGCTCTGCGCGTAGTTGCTCACGTCTTTAGCGTCGCTTGTCCCGTTCCACCAATCATGGAAAGTATCGAATACATTATGCTCATGACCATCCGCTTTAGGCTGGCTGGCTCCATAAGCGTTAGCCACAGGATTACTTCCCGCATGTACAGGTGCTGACGTAGTGCCGTAATGCTGGCTCACCGCTTCTTTAGTGCTGTTGTCACCAGTAAGAAGGTTTAGCTTACCAGTGATCCAGTTGGAGAGTTTCAGCAATCCTACGGCAGCATCCCCCGCCGCTCGTCCGACACCCTCAAAGAAGGGTAAAGCGTCCTGCATGGCTTGTTTCCACTCTTTCACCGTTTCAGGGTCGAGAGAGTCCATAAACCCTTCAAAGAATGCCAACTTCTGGCTATCAGTTAGAATGTCCATTTCCTGATTAAACTTACGGTATGCAACAAGCTGATCCTGTTGTTCCTGGTTCAACCATTGCCCGTTACGCTTGAGCACGTCCACCTGATCAGTGATCGCTTTTCCCTGATTAGAAAATGCCTTGTGATACAAGCCTAAATCGTCTGCAAGGTCTTCCAGGTTGTGAAGGATTTGCTCTTGTGAATAGCCTTTCCCCTGCATGGTGTTAGTGTAAGCAGAAACGAAGCCAAACGGATTGGATTGGTAGGATTTCAGATCGTCTTTTGTGAATCCCATGTTCAGGGCTGTATCTACAGCAGCGTTTCCACCTTTCCATTGTCCAGACTTCTTATCAAAGGTGCTGTTGGTGTAGCTGTCTGCCAGCTTTTCTGAAATGTCTTTTCCGTTATCCAGTAGCTTACGCTGCCCTTGAATTCCCATACCGGAATCAATACCGTTAGCCGTGGCATACTGCGAAAGTGCCTGCAAAACGTTGTAATCCACCCCGCCCAGCTTCGCACGCTGTACAATCTCGCTACGCTCTTCCTGTGCCGTTACAGCGTCTTTCCCCCATGAATAAGCACCATACGCAGCCGCACCAATACCAGCGCCAGCAAGCGCACCAGTGCCTAATCCCATCAAGCCGCCTGTAATCGCTCCAGAGCCGCCAGCGGGAGCCGTAGCGCCTCGTTTAGCTGCTTGCCTACGTTCAGCGTTAATGCGTCTGTAACCCTGCTGTAAGCGCTTAATCTCACTGTTCTGACGCTGTAGGCTGATCGTTCCATCAGCATAACTGCGGGTTATTTTGCTGGCCTGTAATGCAGCCTGGGTTAGCTCAACATTGGTAAGATGTTGCATTGATTTAAAGCTGCTCGCGGTATCGAGCAATTTTAACTCTGCCCGTTCACGGCGCTGTGCGTTTCTCGCGGCCTCTTTTGCTGCCAGGGCTTCCACACGGGCTTGCGCCTTCGCTGCCCTTGCCTTTTCTCGTTCATCGTTGCTACGAGGCTTAGAGGCTTTCTTATTCAGCTTATCTAATTCTCTTTCAGCAGACTTTAGCCCCTGGCTGAATCTCTTCATGTTTATTGTGGGGTCTTTAATACCTTTCGCTTTCTTCTGAATCTGGTCAAAAGCATCAAGAGCTGTCTTCATAGAATTACGGTCAACGCTGAATGTCACCGTGTTCTTGATAGAACTTGTGTTAATCTCAAGCATCAGCACCGCCTTTCTGATCTAAAAAATGATGAATCGCTTGCTCTACAGTTTCACCACGAAAAATACGTTGTCTCACGCCGTTATAGTCAACATCTAATAATCTGCACATTGCAGCAACATTCAATAGCCCTTCGGCATCAGAGGCCGATAATTGAACATGTAGCCCTCTGTTAGATTTCAAAATTAAGTACATACTCTTTCCTCACGCTGAAAATAAAAAAGGGGCAAGGGCTGGCGCATTTGCTTTGCGTGTTCCAGTGCCCTACGCCCCCTGATTAAAAGCTCTTCTGTTATTTTCCAGACGTGAAGAGCTAACGTCTATCGCTCATTATTCTGCGACGCTACCGAAAATGATCGCTTGTGGAACATTAACAATTGGCAGATAGCTACACTCTGTAGCCACTTCTGGGAAGCCCCAACGCTGATCAACAATCACATACTGGTGATACAGATCCGCGCCTTTGCCTTGTGTCGCATGGCGAACACCAACACCAGAGTGAAGAACGTAAGCGTTTGATTCTGGAGTCATTACAGGAATACTCACGAAGCCATCAACCCCGATTTTGTCAGTGATGAGGCTATAGCCTGTCACGTCGATCACGGTTACGCCGTTTAGAGTCCAGGTTTCAAAAGCAGGATTTGCGCCTTTCGTGCGGGTGTAGAAGTTATCGCCCTGCTCCAGAGGAAGCGTATACACCATGAAATCTTTCACTGACGGATGATAGCGAAGCGCTACGGCAGCTTTACCAGAAGCCAGGATCACTACACCCTGTTTAGCCTGTGCAAGTGCTGATCCCAGTTTAACATTCTGGATTCGTCCGATCTCGCTTAGTTGCTGGAATACGTTAACGTCTGCGCTAATGTCCATCGTGTAGGTGGTTTTACTGCCACCTGCGAGGAAATCTAAATTGCCCTGTCCGGCGTATTGTGACTGTACACGAAGCCCTAATAGTGCCTCTACAAGGTCAACCTCTACGGTGTTGCTCACCTGTGCATACTGCGCATCGCTGAAATCACTAATTGCGAGGGTAATTTGATCAGCAGTGTCTACGGTTCCACGCGCTTTATACTGCTCAAGGTCACGAGAGGTGACGGAGTTAAGGGAGTTAGTGTATTTAAGCTGATAGAGGGCATTGGTAAATTCTGGGCGTTCTGCACTGTTCCAATCTGACTGTGCATAGGGCATCTTTTCAGGTGCAACGAGATTTTTCACATCTGTGATTTTCTCAAGAGCGATTGAGTTAACATCGTGGTTCTCAATTTTGAATAATCCAAGATTAGTTACAATCTGGTTTAGTTGAGTAGAGAATGTAAACGGGCTGGCAAAGTCGTACATGTTACCAGAAAATAAATCTGAATAAGCCATTCTTATTATTATCCTTAATTAGGTGGTGCGTAGAGCTACGGTGTCGTAGTCTGTGAAAGTAAAGCCAAGAGTCGCTAATTGCGCTTGAGCCAGAGATTTATTCAGGCTTCCAAATTCAACGCCAACCAGGGCTAAAATAGTATGCTCTGGAGAAGCTACAATAAACGCCTTATCACCAGCGCTTGCAGGTTCTACGACAACATACGCAATGTTACCAGGGGTGGCAGCTTTCGCACCTGTAGCGTCTACAAGGTCGCCAACAATAAGATCGGCAGGAATACCGGATTCCACACGGATCAGCTTATCCTGCATAATTGCATCACTTGCGTGAGCGATGATTTTATAACGGGCGTGGCTGTTATTCCCGTTAAGAGTTTCAAATGTTCCAAATTGCATTGGTTATTTTCCTTTTGCTAATAGTTTTAATCGTTCCTCAAGCCCTGATGATGGGTGAGGGGTATTTGATTTTGTGATCGTGGCTGTAGGCCAGAATTTCTCTGTAGCCTGTCGAATCTCTTCGACACTTACGCCTAATACATGCGCCGCCTGTTTCATCATCTTTTCAGTGAGGACAAGTGAAGAGGATTTGTGAGTGATCACGCGGTCATAGTTCATCAGAAACATGAAGAAGTTTCCTTAATCGTAACTTTTTTGTTTATAGGAGATAAAAATAAACCCCAGTGAAGGGGCTTATGGGGGAGGCTGGCAATCTTAGGAGTAAATCCAGCCCAGACTATTAAAAGTGTTTACACATTAGCAATAATAGTCAGTGGAATCTCATTAACTACTCAACCTTTCGGGAAGATCAATAATTAATAAGAGGGGTGCTTACATTACTGTAAGCTACAGGCAAACCATTATTCAAACACCTAATCATGTAGACATGAAACAGTTTCCCATTCATTTAAATAATGTCGTCTGACAACTACACGTTGTTATAAACAAAGTAATAGCTGTAAAGAGCGGAATTGCTCTTCTATAAAATCACTCGTTGTGAATTATTGCTTTCAAAGGGAAGGTGTTCTCCACCGGATACCCTCTATTTATTTAGAAGAGGCAATAAATAAAGCAGTGGAGAATCCTTGCCAGAAACAAACGAAACGTAGCAATAAAGAACACAACCAAAAATCAAGAGGAATGATTTTAGAGAAGAGGGCTATCCCTACAAGGGGAGGAATAGCCATCTATGGGAGAAGTGATTCGAATACTTACCCTATAACTCCATTATGACACAAAAAGCACAATTTGTCAATCAATTTCTAAACATTTATGTTATAGCGCATTCCTCTGCAATGCCAGAGGCTTTGAATTCTTCAATAATTTCATCCACTTGATCTTTAACATCCTGAATACTTGCTACAAGTTCGTTAAGCTCTTCCAGCAATGCTGGATCATCCTGTAGCCCTTCAACCTGCATACAAGCTGTAGAGATGCTCCCTAACTCGCTACAAGCTGTCATCATAAGCGCCACCACCTGCATCAGGCTTTGTGGGGTTTTGTCTTGCTGCATAGTGTTTACGGCTTCCAGGAGTGGGATGTGATGTTCATAGTGGAATTGGTGCAGGACGTCTGTTAGCCATTCAGGGTGATTATTCTGCATCTTGCATACGCTCCTTAATACCTTTGATAGCCTGAATCCCTGCCAGGAATGGCGCGGCCTCTGTAGCCAGCACATCAATGATAAGTGAGATCTCTTCTATTTTATTTTCTTTTTCGAGAGAGAGGGCTTGTTCGAATAGGTATTCTACGTATTCAACTCGTTCTTTAAAATGTGGGTGTTGTGTGATTTCTTCAATCATAGTTGTCATTCTCCGTTAAAAATAAGCCGTCAAGTTCTCTCACTCCGGCTACGGTGTTATTCATTGCGTTGAAATTGAGGTAATGGCATAAAGAGGTAAAGCCCAAAACTTGCCATTTCTTTAAATTTGAATCATCCCAACTATAAACTTTGCGTTTACGTGGTTTGTAATACACTCCGCTCGAGCTTTCGAGAAGATCATTTAACGCGGCCCACTCTTCCACAGAGGGCGGTGTTGAATGTACTTCTTCAACGTGTTCTATTAATTCCCCTGGGATTTCCTCAAGAGATTTAATGTAGAGGCGGGATGATTTGATTCTGTTTACGTTCTCTCGCTCAAGGCGGGTGATAGTATTACGTTCTTTTTTACTCATTGCACCCCGTGTTAATTGTTAGAGGTGATGAAAGAGACATTGTGAGACACATCAAAATCATAATAGTTGCTCTTACGAGTGAGCGTAATAACATTGGCTTGTTGCATCAGAGATAGCCAATACCTAACACCGGATTCACTGTAGCCCAGAGCGCTTGATAATTGTTTAATGCTGGAACGGAATGTTCCATTCTCTCTATGCAATGAGGCGATGTGTAAATAAATTCGTCTGCATACTTCGTTACAGCCAAGTTGAAACTTTGTATCTTCGTTCAGTAGGTATAGATTATTGTTCAATTAGTCCTCCTTAGTTCCAGTTGCGTTTAACAGTGGCAATTCCCACATTCATTAATTCTCTTGTTTGCTTCTGGGTTAGTCCGTTAGCTTTATGCTTCTGTATTTCGGCGCGTGTATTGTCACCCTTCGATGTATCTCGCTTCTTCCTCACTTTACCAAAGTTGAAGCATTCAATCTTTGCACCTGGGAAATAATGCTCTTTGATGTATTCAGCAGTAGCCAGATCCGGAACTACGAACACCAGAGGGTGATCAGTGTCAGCATTACGTACAGATGTACGGCTAATAAACTGGTAGCACCGTTCATAATTCATCGCGGCTCGTTGCTTCTGTTCAAATTCTTCAACATCCCATCCGTTAAGCTCCGCATACTGCCGCCATTTACCCTGGAAATCTCGATCAAGATTGCTGCATCCAAGAAACACAGCATTGTGAATGTGCTGGTAATGGTTCAGACCATAGGAAGCCATTGAAACACGCTCACCACGGGCAGAATTTGAAAGAATTTCATCTCCTATCGTAGTAAACTGACACAAGGCTTTATCCCTGTTAGTGGCAAAGATAAATTCTCCTGGCACACGCTGGATAATTTCCTGTAGATGCTCCTGAAACACTTTCTGCAATGCTGTTAAGGTGCATCTGTTCTCACATACGGCGACCAGAGAGATCGGCACACGCTTGTGCTTACGTCTTTCAATTGGTGGCTGTAGATGTTCACCAGCTTCCTCTACTACGTATTTCGCCAAATTTTCAGCAGTCCAGACAAACAAACTACGAGAAGAGCCAGCACCTAAGAGTGTAAATTGTTCAGCCCATTCTACCGATCTGATTATTGGTGACGCAGTAAATGCAAACAGGTGTTTATTTTCTTCATAAAGAAGTCCAGCACCTTGCATAATCGCCCAGAGTAGGCGCTTTAACTCAGCACCGCTCGCCTGTTTTTCATGCCAGTATTTATAAAATTCATCCCGACAATCTTCACGCAGGAATAACAATCCGTCCCGCTCTTCCAGCCATTCCAGGAATGGGAAGTTTTCTTCCGTCCGATCAGTATGCTGCACTTTGATGTAAGCGCCAAACATTGCATCAGGGATTTCGTCAGTTACCACACTGAAATTTTTCAGGAGGTTTTGTAATTCAGGCTCGAATTCTGCACGATAACAATAATGGATGAAACATTGATGAGTGCAGATAATTACAGAGTGTTCGAAGTCATTCTCCAGAGTTGACACCAGGTGATTCACTGCTTCTGTTTCAGTGTCTACGTGATAACTCTTAACCCGTCTGTCTTTGAGTTCCTCCCTCACCTGTCCACATAATTCATGTGTTGGCATTACCAGGAGATAACGAGGTGGAATTGCTTCGGAATTTGTTAATAAACTTGAATTGATGTAGTGCTGTAATGTGGTGGATTTTCCAGATCCGCAAATTGCATCAACGTAGGTTATTCTTCTTCTTTGGTTCATTAGGTTCCTCTTGTTGTAGGATGTTATTTTTGACAATGGAGTTAACCAGGGCCGGAATACTTACGCCTTTAATTGTGGCGGCTTCGCGGAGTGCCTCGTAAACTTCTGGACTAAAACGAATGTTCATCATTGGTTAATTTCCTTTCGGTGTTGGTCATAACGGGCGAGAGCGTCAACGAACATTTTCATTCGGTCTGTATACTCCCTCGATTTTGCTGCTTGCATGGATGCGTAAATAACGTGGCGTTTCACCTTACCACTCACCAGATCATTAAACACCTGGTCACTGCTGTAATACTTCAATAACTACCTCCTTCGAATTTTGGATGCAAAAAGCCCCAGGCAGTTACCCCGCCCAGGGCTGAAAAGTTTCAGAAGGTTTTCTCCCCTTCATACTTACCATAGTACACTATTTTAATAACGTTTGTCAACCCGTATCACGAAATTATTTTACTGTCAACAGATTTTAATAAATAGGATAAGACGGCAACTCAAGGGAGGGTATCATTTCCGGCTCTTCATGCAAGTGAGCCGATTTTGTAGCTACGCTACATTGCACAATCAACCTGATTACGAGGGTATCAAGTAAGAGGAGGTATCATTTTAAATGATAAGTCCTTTTACATTTATTTTGATACCTTCGGAAAGTGTAGGCGAACAATGAGCCAGCGATCAGCGGGTGAATGTTGCATGAAAAAGTATCTGCACATTAGTGATAATGTCATAAACACCTTGCACCAGATAAACAGACAGCCTAATTAATTAGGGTGGTTGTTAGTTGGTGTTTGATAGAGATCGATGTATGACATTAAGCATGTTTGAGCGTTGTAAGCTCAAGAGAGAGAAAACCAATTAACTAACTTTAAGTTAGTAGGGTTTTAGTTGGTGTTTGTCAGTGAGTGAAGCGAACATGACAAGTTATCTCTACAGGAGAATACCTTCTTAGCAATCTAATCTGGTGCAAAGGTCGCTCTCCTGTATAGCTATCTTCCATGCGCGTGATCAGCGCATACCAAATCTTTATGGAGAATTAACCCTACATCCCTCGTTTCACTCATGATTGCGTGTTAATCGCGAATACTCGCCCCCATAGCGCCGGAAAAATCCCACGCTAAATACATTCTAAATACCCGCTAAACCCCAGGTATAGCAATGCTTAATCTATTCTAAATAACCCGCCTGTAACGCTCTCTGAGCGCCTTTCAATCTATCAAAACACTTTACCCTCAATTATCAACAATCCAGTAATGGCGCGGCCTGTGGCCTCACCTGGCATAGCACAGCCTCATCTTGTGGGCGTAACTATTCCTCCTGATGCTTGAGAATGCTTAACGACTTTTTCAAGAAATGAAACGCCGCTGATTTTTTCATGCCAAAATCCGTCAATTGATTAGCATTCTAATCATTTCATCATAAAACCAGTTTCAAGTGAATAAACTCTGCATACTCCGTGCATACTGGCAGGTTAGCGCCGTCCTCGCCTAACACCATCAAATTTACCAACATAAAATCAATGAGATAGACAATAACCACACACAACCTCTTGTAGTGTGATGTTCTTGTGCTGCCGCTCTTCTTCGTACCAATCTGAGGATTTGGCAACGTGCAAACACATGTTTATAAATGCCAACAATCTGATTTTATTGAAGATATTTTGAAATTATGCAGATTTCGATCTGGGTGTGCCTGATCTTCGCGTTCAGCACTGGACACAATCGCGCCATCAACCACACACAACACAGATCAATTTTTTATCACTTATCTTGCAACTCACTGAAATTGATCATAATGTTTATTTCATCGGTTTAGATGTGTGACCTTGAAGGAGAGTAAATTGAACAGAGCAGTAGTGTTAGACGAACAGCAAGCTAAAGCGATCAGGGAGTGGCTAAACGCTCATAACAAGAGCCTGATAGCTGACGTTTCGTTAATGATGCAAGCCGCCGTACTACGTGTGGGTGATGCCGTCGCTTTGCGCTTCGACGAAGTGATCAACGGAGAGATAGACATAGAAGAACAGAAGACAGGGAAGCGTAAAGCCCTCACCCTTCCGGCTCCAGTGGTGCAGATGATAGCTCGTCGCCGTGCTGAGTATCCGCATGATGTGCATGTGTTCAGGAGCCAACGTAACCGATCAATGAACAAGCAAGCGCCTGTACGACGCGAAGAAGTGAGTAAGCAGATCGCAGAAGCCGCTAAAGCTATCGGGATTCATGGCACTGTCTCAGCACACAGTTTTCGAAAGGCGGGGGGGAATGCGCTTTTCAAGCGCTCTGGAAATAACCTGGCCCTCGCTATGACCGTGCTTAATCACAGCAACATCACCGACACCAGGCGCTATCTGGACTTAGACAAGCAAGCCGTTAGCCGGGTGATCAATGAGATGGACTTATAAGGGGGACACATGAAAAACAGCTTACTGGTGCTGACGCTGGCGCTATTGCCAGCCCTCGCCCACGCTGGGCGCATCACATTAACTTTGACTGACGAACAGAAGACAGACAACGCGAAGATCTGCGTTTATAGTAACGCAAATTATACAGAAACAGTGACGATCAGACCGTCCGAACAGTGCAAGTACACCAAAACATTCGAGGAATAGCGATGAGTAAAAACTACGAGAGCCACCGTAAAGCGATAGTTAGTAAGGGTATCCCGTCAGACCTGTTAAGGCGGATTACGGATTCTGACATTCAGGTGATCAATACATTTTTAACACGAGTGAACAAACTGGAGCTAACGCAGCAGGAGAGAGACTGGATTATCAACACGATCAACACGCAGTAAATGAAGAAGTGGCGAAGGCTGGCAACTTGCCGGAAGACAGCCCCCGCCGTATTCAACAATCCCAACGGAGAGTTAGAGATGCCGAATCAGCACATTATGGCGTTAGCGCTCGCGCTGTGCAACGTAGAACGAGGTCAACCGGTTAAAGTACCAGCAAGCTTCATTTGCTTATGATGTGGCTACAGGCTTTGAGAGGATGATACAAGGGGGCGCAAAGCCCCCTTTTTTGTTAGAGAAACTATCAATCAACAGGATAGGCATCATCAAAACAATCATCACACACCGGATGATCTTGTACATAAGAGGTTGCAGGGTTATCGCAAAATTCACACTGTTCACCTGGTGGTGGCGTAGACTCATCACAAGCTACGCAGTAACCGTCTTCTTCGTTGTACTCAGCCCCGCATTCTTCACACGTAATCATACCCATTTCTAATCTCCCATTGCAGTAGGTTTCAACACCTGAGATCACCCAAGGTTAAAAGGGATTATGGGGTTAATGACGTTGTTTCACAATACGGAATAGGTAAACTCACCGGATACCTTACCAATTAAATAAAGGGAATTAGCGCTGTGTCACCATGTACATAGAGGGGGTGTTTAGGCTCACCTGTTGCATTGATTTTAAAGCATTTAGTGTGAGCGGGTAATAAAGCACGTATTGCAGCAGATCGTTGAAAATGCCGTCCCTCATTGCCCCATGCAGCAACCACTATGCCAGCATTAGCTACCGTTTCAACTATGTAGCGATCATTATCAGCACCAACCGGATCAGCAACTTTCATCATCTCGAAGCGGTTTGTATGTACGAATGCAAAGAGGTTAACAATACGTACTCCCCCCATTCCCCACCCCTGAGCAAACGAGATACAACGCCCAAGCGTAGGATCATCTTGTTCAGCATCAGCATAAGAAGGGTTCAGACCTATAAAGACCACATAGGGCTTTATTTCATCCCAGGTCCTGGTTATTGAATAGCGATACTGCTTACAATCTGAGAACACCGCACTTTTTAACATTTCCATTTGAAAACCTTCGTTTGAGTGGCTCTATTACCCATAACAGGTTTATCAAGTTGCTAAGCGCTAGACTTCCGTTAAAACAAGAAACTTCCGACGGCTTCATGCGTTAGCGACTGCGTACAGCACATCAACCAGCTTTACGGCGTCCACATCATTCCATGTCCAATAAGATGATAATTGATGATGGTTATCGCTATCAGGTTTCCCTAAAACGCCTTGCACTATTGCTTGATGATCCTGGGATGCAGTAACGCGCACACTGTTTGCCATTTGTATGAAGTAGGTAATCCCTTTGAGGCCGTCACGCTCTATCTTTTTCTTATGCGTGTCCACGTTCTGGGATGTGACAGTGATCTGCATAGCTTCTTCGCTCTGATAGTTAAGATTATTCTCAGGTTATCCAGCAAACTTAAAATGTGCAACTAACAGATTTCAGGCAATAGCAGCCATAAGGCCTCGTTGGTGCCAGTCTTAAAACATGGCGTTAGCTGCTCGTGCTAATTTGATTTCCTCTCGCTCTTCCTGTTTCTTAGCAAGCCAGGCTTTCCCTTCCGGCGTTGCCAGGAATTTACGAGCGTGAATCTTACGGTTGTTGCGCTTTGTCGCGGCGCTTTTGGTCATGTTTACCATGCTCTCACCTTGATTTGTTAATTTTCCATGCTGATCAATAGATTGGAGGCTATCGCGGATTGAGGAACAATGACAAATACAAAACCTTTGGGTAATACCCCACCTTTACGTGCCGTGATGGGCACATAAGAAAACGGGGAGCGTAGCGACTTCGTTAGAAGATTCGGCAATGTATCAATAACGTGATTTATCAGGTGATCGTTGTGTTCCGGTGATCGCTACCGTGGCAGAGCCGGATTCTTTCCCGATCCGGTTAGTGTCCCATCATTTACGCCTGTTTATCCATCCATCACAGCTCCACACAAAGCCCAGGGGCTTACGAATGGATCTGTTATGAACTGCCTGATCTTCGCGTTGCTTCACAGCAAGAATGATCAAGTAGCCCCCGCACGAAGGGGATCACGTTACAGCTTCGTTATCATGTTGTGTGGGCCTGGCTGCCCTGTTAGCACGATTCAGTTTTACAAAGCAAGTGATGCTGGTCATGCAAGATTCACATGCTTCTACAGGTTGGACGCTTCGCACACCTGCCCATGCAATGTATACTGATAACCGCCCATACATCACACAGGCGTTTAGACGTGTTAAGGCAAAATCAAAAGTGGCGGGGAAAATCACGTAAGCCTTTGATTTTGTTAGAATGGTGCCGATAATAGGAGTCGAACCTACGACCTTCGCATTACGAATGCGCTGCTCTACCAACTGAGCTATATCGGCCCTGATAAGGACATGCCCACGAATGTGAACACGGGGTAGAAGGTTAAAACTAACCGGGCGATGCGTCAATGGCCTTGCGAATCAAACGCCTAATTTTGCATCATCCGGTTTCAATAACGCACGAATCGTGTCGTCACAGGTGTCCTGGTACGCGGCAAGGGTATTCTATAACCAGCGGCGAACACGCTGCTCATAGCGTATCCATTCCGGCCCGAAATGTTTTCGCAGTTGTTCCTCTTCAAAGTCAATATGTAATCTGGCAACCACCAGTATAAACAGCGGTGCAGCCAATATTCCAATCAGGCTACCAACGTAGAGAGAAAAAGCTAACTGGAGTCCACTCATTCCAAGATAGATTGGATTGCGGCTCCAGGCATAACATCCGCCAGTAACAAGCGTGGTCGATTTCTCTGCATGCAGTGGGTTTAGCGTCGTACGTTTCTTCCGCATCTGCCACGCGGTATGCAGTATCATCGCCAGACTGACGCTAGCCAACAATGCACTTATTACGATAGTCACCGCGCCAAATGTGAAACGCGGGCTCGCCGTAAACGCATCCGCGATGAGGAATAATAATAGGATGAGTGGTGGTGGAAGCCAGACTCTTAATTTTTGCAGGAAATGACGCATGGCTATGGACTAACCTCGGAAGCGGTTTGATTAACGCTGATATCACTATAAATACCCCGTTTAAGATACATAAACAAACGGTGCACACCTCACTATAGGACTTTTTACTTAACCAGGCAGACAGGCAGCGATGCAAAGACGCCCATACCAGAGGCGTCTGCCCCTGGTGTTCAGGAAAAAATCATGCTGCAGGCCATGTCAGCTCAGAGCACATACTCGTTTAAAGGTTTACCCTTCAAATGTAAAAACCGTGTCAAAAATGAATTACGTAGATAAAGGTGAATCCGACGCTGATTCAAACAAATCTACAGACTGCTGGTAATACCGGATAAAATCATTAAATGTCACTGGCGGTAGAAACTGATACCCTTGCAGATAGTCAACATTATTTTTTCCCAGCCATTGTTGCTGATAGTCATTTTCAACGCCCTCAGCCACCGTACGTAACCCCATAAGTCCTGAAAGGTGAGTAATTGACTCGAGCATAGGGATATATTGATCAGCCTCTTTAATTTCCTTAATGAAGCTTTTATCAATTTTGATTACATCCAGGTCTAACTCATTGAGATAGCAGAGATTAGCGTATCCAGTACCAAAATCATCCAAAGCGAACAAAACACCTTTATTTCGTAACGAACGAATAAGCTCTTTGATTGCAGGCGTGATCGTGAACGTCTGGTTCTCTGTTATCTCTATCATCAATTTTATCGGCAGACCTTGCGTTATCTCCATAAAATTAAGGCATTCCCAATAGAATACGGGATTATTTAAACCTGACGGACTGACATTAAAAGAAACGAACAGAGTTTTATTAATGCTTGCGCCTCCAGAGACCAGATTGCGCGCAACAGCGGTCATTAAATAGCTAGTTAACTCATTGATTAAGCCACTTTTTTCAGCCAATGGAATAAACTCTCGCTGAGAAATAGCATAGTTATGTCCCTGTGGCCAACGAGCCAAGACCTCAACACCACAAACATCGCCCCTGATATTCACGATGGGCTGAAAATAAGGAATGATCTCCTCATTCCTTATTGCCATACTCAGTCTACTAGTATCCGAAACATCATATGCGTCAGTGTAAACTGCATCCCTATTCACATTATTATTGATTATAGAGCTTTCATTTAATAAATTATTTCGGGTTAAAAAGATAACAGTTTCATTAAAATTGGAAAAGCCGAGGCGAGCAGTAATTTTATCCCGATATCGATACACTGACTTAATTGTTAGCGAATTAGCAATACAGAAATCATGCAGTTTTTCTTTTGTGAATGATGAATACAGCATTTCTTCTTCAAATTCAGTCAAGTTAAAAGTAAACATCGGTGAATCTTTATTGACCTCCACAACTTTGTTAGGTGCCAATAGACTCTCTTTTAATTGAGCGATCAACTGCTCCGACAATTCCCCCCCATTGATAAAGGAATAGTCTTCATATCCCCGATTAACAGGCAGGGTTTCGCACATCCGCAGAACAATACAGTGTATGTTGATGAACTGTGTACTGTTTCTCTGAAGCCATTTTTTGACCAATAATAATGGCAACCGGTTATCGATCACCAGCAAGCAGGACGGATATTGCGACATAACTGACTGCGTGCCAGAAATAAATGTCCGTGCATCGATCAATACCAGATTTGGTAACCATGCTTTTATTCCTGAAAAAAGGAAAGTATCATAACTGAGCAGAAAAATTTTTTCGTATTCATAGTTATCACCAACTTAAATTTATGGCATAGCAGGTCCCTCGCTCTATTCACGAGAGAATATACAACACCTTCGACCTCCAATAATCATAAGGCGATTCGTGATATAACTTTATCCATAAGCCATATCACGTAAATTCAGAATTTATAATCACAGTTATCCATATGAGTATTCTCATCACACCGTAAGTTCCATTTAAAAATTGAAAAAGAAAAAACTCCATTTCTTAATCAGTACAAATCCCTTTACTCACTTTCACTTCATTACAAAACAAAAAGCTATAAATACAAAATTTACAAAACATATAACTACAATGGCCAACAGAATAACATATTACCGTAGTTTATGCTGACCGACAAACTAAGAGAGGATGTCGTAGATCTTGTATTCATAAACATTTCCGGCAATATGCACGACATATTGTTTCATCGACTCTAAATTTATTGCTACATTTTCTATAGCGAGTGACAGTATAGGTTCAATATATAATCAGGGCATATTGGTTCAGACCCACCCCCCTAATGATTAAGTTTTAAGCAACCCTGACCAACGGGTAGGTATTTCTGCAACGCTACGATAAATTTCCGGTTTTTTGTTTTCAACTCACTACTATGCCAGGTCTCCCCCGGTAACACATAACGCATGGTGGCTTCATCATCAGTTGAGTGACACCCCTGGTGTACGATAATTTTGAAAAAAGTATTCCCTGTGTTTTTCAACGTCCCGTTTATCTCATCAATGGTGTAGGCCAGGTTCATTTTCCTCGGACGAACGACCAATATGGTATCCATAGCGATCACCGGGAGAGCCTGTCCGCCTTTCCCTTGATTACGCTCGGTAAACAGCGTTATCGGCATTTCACGAAACAGTATTCGGTAATAGCGTTCTTTATCATCCTGCGGGCCACGATAGAAAATCTTAAAAAACTCACTTGCCTGCGGTGCCAGTGAAAAACGGAGCGGAGTAAACAAAAGTTCGCCTTCGGCAATAGCACTTCTGTTTTCACCTCCCGGTCCCGGTTTATCTATTTTAACTGCGCTAATACTGTACACGTTCTGTTTCTGGCTATCGTTATAGATTCGTTTACTGATAAATGATTTATCCGATGGCATCTCATAAATAGTCGACTCCAGGTAGACGGCCTGTGCGGAGAACACCGCCAGCCCGGAAAGCAAGGCCAATATCCATCTTAGCGCCAAACGACAGTGGCTCATGGCGTCACTCCCACCCAGTTCGCCGTCACTTTTATCTCTCCGCTGGCACTGACAACACCTTCCCAATCCGCACCGGAAACGGTCAACATCGAACGCGAATCATTCATTGGGAAAAGCAATTTTAAATCAGTCGCAAAGTAGCTTCCATCATCTGTATTATTTGCGTCCCAGGGCGTCTGTTGCCATTGCGCATCTCTCATGCTGATTGCCGCTTCACTACAACTATTTCGTTTCTGTACCACGCCACCCGACTGACTGTTGTACTGAAGGAAGGCGGGAATGGGGACAGATAACCCACCTTGCGTAGAGGTGAACAGGCAATAAGGCACATTGTTTATCGTCGTACTTTCCCCAATAACTTGTGCGGTAATGCTATCAGCCTGACGAGGCCCCGAGACCGTCACGGTGTAATCCATCTCAATCGGAGCGGTCTCGCCAATTGTGCCGCTGCCGCTTGCCGAGGTGCTGTTATCCGATGAGATAATACTGATCCCATATTCCTTTGGAACAATATTGAGCTGTAGCGAAGGAGTAAACTGGTAATACCCCGACTCTGGCGTCACGCTATTTGTAAAAGCAAATGTAAATGGTTGGCTGTTTGTGATACTGACGCCACGATCCACCATATTTTTCAGGAATGTTTTCGACAGAAAAACATAGACATACTCACCACTATTACTAAAAACATTATAATAAACCGACGTCGAGCTAAAGTTAGTCCAGGTTTGACCATCACCAGAATATTTTATTGTGGCAGCCGCAGGCGTAAAACCGAGCAAACCGCTATCCGCGTACATACGAATACGTAGTGAAGCCGTCAGATTGCTGGTTTGATTTAAATTATATGAAATCATCTTACAGATAACGCCATCTTCACGACTGACCACACCCAGCTCACAATAACCACTGTCTTTAGTGATGCTCGGGGTGCCATCACTGGCAACCCATAACTCCTGAAATGCATTGGTAGAAACCAAAGATAAATGACCTATTTTATTTAATGTATAAGGTCTGATATACCAATTACCGCTGCTCTGGTCTTTACAACGTTGCCCAGCCGCATAATCATAGTCAATCGTGGTTCGACAAAAATTAAGGTTATATGTCTCTGCGCTTCCGACCGACATATTGCGGAAGTATTCATACGCCGAGTCTGTCAGCGATGCAAAACCATAGTATCCACCGGCGATTCCGGATCCGGTTGCTTTGGTGTGATAAAAACCAAATTGATCGGTTAGCTCGGCAGCAATATAGCCAGATGCAGGGCAATTAGCACCAGTGGTGCAACGAATACCCCGGAATGGTTCACTGATTGGCGAATTATCAATCCACATATCTTTATAATATGAGGTATTGGCTACCCAACCAACGATACCCATATATCCCAGGCTATCCTGGTCGTTTCCATATTTTACCCAGGTGTTCGACCCACTAATGCGAGGATCGAGAGAGGACGGGGTAATAAAGTATTCGTTATCAACATTGTTTTCTATAAACAAATAGTTGTTGTTGACCGCCGCCTGAGTGGAAGCCGAGAGCGCCCAGGCGGATGGAGATAACGCGGCAAAGACACAGCCGAGAATAAGGGAAAGAGATTTATTCATTATTAATACCTTATCGTTGTGCCATCGTGGTTTGCGTTGCACATTTCACATCGCCAACCCACGCCGCGCCGCGTGCTTTTTCCAGATCCAGATCGGCTTCACATACCCTGCCACTGGCAGAAATTAACGTAATAACCGGATACTTTTTATCAATATCGATAGCAAACTCACCTTTTGCATCCGTACGTGTTTTACCGATGTGGTTATGAATATCGGTATTTGCAGCCAACTGTCCATCGGGATAACGAATGCGACCGAATACGGTGACCATGCTTTTCACTTCAGGGTTGATAACGCCAACGTTGCCCGGATAAAGCGTCAGTTCCTGTTTTCGCCCTGAAACAATATCGAAGCTGTCTTCAGAATTTTTATCATTAAGGATCTCCAGCTTGTACTGAGCATAAGGCGGCAACGCAATAAAATTTGATTTACCGCTAAGAAGATAATTGCGGTTATTAATCTTCGCAGCCAGTTTCCCCTCGCCGGTCAAATCTGTTTTTACGATAACGCCAGAACGCTGTCTCTCTTTACTCAGACCAAAGTCTTTACCTGCCCATGCCAGAGAACCCTGGGAAGAGAAGTTCATATTGGTGGAGTTGTCAGCAGAACGCGTTACCGATACGGTGCCAGCGTTATATTTCGTGTCATAACTTAGATTGCCGTTTACCGAATAATTATTGTCGTAATACTGTTCACCACTCAGACGCGTTGATGCCGATAATCCGACCGATTTAATCGGCCCTTCAGCATACTGTTTTCGTGCACTGAGATTACCCTGGGTGCTGCCATAGCGATCTCGGGAGACGCCCATGCTCAACCAGGTCGCCAACGGCAACGATAAGTCCAGGCTGACATAACGTTCCTGTCGCCCATCGTCATTTCGGTTGTTGTAGTAATAACGCTGAATTCCTGCACGTAACCCAATCGTGGCATACCTTCCCGAATAGAGAGTCGTGTTGTAATCAAGATTACGGTATTTATTGCCTGAGTAACGATTCTCCGTCTGACTAACAGTGAGTGAACCACCATGAGGAATAAACTTTCCGAGGTTAAGAGTTCCGCCAATGGAATAGTTATCACGCTCCTGCATAGGCAAGCGATCGCCAATTTTACTGTCTTCACGAGATGCCCAAAGGGAACCATATCCCTCAGGGACATTGAGATTAATGTTACTGATGTTTCGCCATGATGAATCGTTCGCTACCAACATCTGATTGCCAATACTGACGTATTCATTCACATTCAGCGTGACATCCGTTTCATTAACAGCATTGTTGTCAAAACCGTAGAGCGTGGACTTCAGGCCCAGCCCCGACAATATCGCCAGCGTCACCGATGCGGCCCCCCCGGCAATCCAGGTCTGCTCACTACCCAAATCCTGATAGTGGTTACGCTTATAGCTCACCCGATCATAATCCAGCGAACCACCAAAAAACTGCCATGAGAGCTGATGAACTCCGGCAGCTTGTTGGCGATCAAAGATCTTATTAACCCGGCTGACACGACTATTAATTGTCCGCCCATTGACCACGATATCTACCGTGACGTCGTAAACACCATACGGAAAGCGACTGGTATCAATTTCATAGCTGCCCATATTAAAGTTCTGCACGCTGAGCAAACGTCCATCGCGGAAGACATGAACCTCACCAGCGGCTGGCAAAAATACGGTAATCGGCGTGAGTGAAAGCGCGGTATTCTCAACAACCGTACTTCCTTTGTTCCCGTAGCTCACACCGTAAATTTTCCCACCATTCAGCGCATTCAGGCTGGCAATAGACTGGACATTCCATGTATCAAGCATCCCCAGCGCCAGTCGATACCCTTCATAATCGCGCTCATACATCGCACGATAAAGTTTACTGGTACCATTGCTGTCACCGATACCGTAAAACGAACCGTTAACATTAATGTGGTGCTCCCGCAGCGATGTTGTATTGTCCATCGTCAGATAGCTGCGGGTACTGCTGCCATTTCGGTAATCGTTATAGTAGGTACCAAAGTTGTAGTTCAGGACGTTAGACAGAGTTTCAACGCTGGAAGGTCCAAGCAAGCTACTGCGCGCGACAATCGCTTCAGTTAACGCATCTTTGCTGACAATCATCTCCAGGTGAAATGATGAGACATTAAGTTGCAGTCGAGCATCATCTGACAGTTCAATATTCGTATTATCGTGAAACTTTACATCACGGATTTTTTCCACTAACGCGCGGGTTTTCTCGGATAACACAGCATTATTGGGCAATTCAGCAAGAGTCAGTGCTTTAACTGTAATATTGCCATCAACAAGCGAAATCACCGCATCGGCAATTTTTTGCTGACTTTTCTCATCAGTCTCGTTGTAACGGATATAAACCGGCACCGTCATTCCCTGCTCCAGTGAACGAGCGAAAGCGCTGGGAATAACGTAATTACCCACTTTTACTGGGGCTGCATGTGAAGTTCCTGGTGTCAGCGCAAGAAAAAGACAAATGCTACCGCCAACAATATATGTTGTTGTCATATGCATCCTTACAATCCGGTATTTTTATTTTTCCCGTACAGATGGCTGCTATTGACCATCACTTCACTGTAATAAACTGCTTACCGTGCCAGATCCCAATGCGTGAGCGGCTATTACTAATGTCGGTGAACTGCAGTTTTATTTTTGTACCTGGCATAATGTAATAACGTTCACGACAGCCCCGCCCCTGATCGCGAGCATTATCTTTGCAAGCCCCATAGGCGATTACTCGAAATGAAACATTGCCAGTATTGCTAATAACATCACCATTACGATTATATTCAAAACGCTCTTTTCGCGGCGCAACAACCAAAATCGTTCCAATTTCTGCTGACGCTGTCGCAACAGCGAATTTATTGGCCCGGGTTTCCGCGCTCTCGGTGACCGGCTCATCTATCCATTGCAGACGATAATAACGCTCGACATCATCAGCTGGCCCTTTATAAAAGAAGCGAAAAACATCCTTTGCCTGACCAGGCAGAATTAGATTGGCAGGCGTAGAGAGTAATCCCCCGGAATTAACGGGTTTTATTTCGACTCCGCCCGCTAAGGGTGATGACAGTTGTTTTACCGATACGCTGACATAACGAGCCGAATCTGTCGTATTAGTGATTTCTTTCGATAATGAACTCTCAGTAGAAGTCATTATCGACGTGATATCACCGACGTTAATTGCCCAGCTGGAAAAAGATATTACCAACCCTACCAACATTGCTGCCGGTAAATATTTATTCATGACACCATTCCTGATAAGTTCGGGAGAAGTTCTCCTCCCGAACTTTTATTTCTTAGGCGGACGGAGTCGTCCAGGTTGCATTGAACTGTACTTTTACATCCCCAGTCCAATAGCCGTCTGGCAGTGCAGAGTAATCCGTTACCGGAGTGCTACCATCAGAAGTCGCAGACGCAATGGTGAATTTGAAGTTGGATTGATCGCTGACGCGGTCAGCACCGTTGTAAGCGCCATCAGCCATCAGGCTTTCAAGACCAGAAGTCGAGCTGGAATTTACCAGGACAGTATCTGATGAATTAGTCAACGCGGTGCCATTCCATGCCACCCCTACGTTCAGGGTAGACGCATCGCCACTGGCGTTGGTCAGAGTATTGCTAATAATCTGAGCGGTCAGTTCAAAATCAGTTGCCGTTTCCTGGCCCTGAATAGTCACATCAAACGCGCCATCCTGGGAGTTGAAGCCATTCAGACCTTCCGCATACTGGAAAGTCAAAGAGTTTAGCGGAGTGACGACCAACATGCTGGTGGTATCTTTTGTTGCCGTCGCGTCCCACGAGGCCGTTGCAGAAGCAGTGACATCTGCCATTGCATTTGCCGCAACAAATACAGACGCTAGAGAGGTCACTAATAATAATTTTTTCATTTTTATCTTCTCCTAAGAACAAACTCACCACCGAGTCTTATTATTAAGTCACTCCAGCGGTTCCATTAATTGCGAGCCATAATTGCCGCGCCCAAAAATTATCATTTGAATTAAGTAACATCTCAACAAACCCTGAAACGCAAAAATTACAAAAAGACTAAGAATTTTCCCACTAAAACGATAATATAAGAAGTTTCCTAAGTTTAATTTACTTAAATAACACCATGACTCAGAACTATCACCCAAATAAATAAGACAAATCAAACAATTCATCTTTTTTATGTTTTTGATAAATATCAAAAAGATCATACAAATACCACGAGAGCAAAACCCTTACAAAACATAAAGATAATTAACACCTCCATAGTTTCTCTATAATGCTTATTATTTGTTGCAATTATGCTAAATTTTTAACGCCGCAAGAAAATTCTCATGATATATCCATTTGCGAGGGAATATTCTTATAAAAAAATCATTCACCTACAGAAACCACATTCTAATTGATAATTATTTGACAAAATTAAAACCAGGAATTTTCCATATAAAATGAATATTCCTGGCTTATCAGGAGAGATAATGATTATCGTTAAATAGAAAATTAGATAAAACGTTTTAAACCAAGATAACTATTAATAGTTACGGTACGTACCCTATGTAAGGTAATCAAATTCTGCTGTTCAAGTGATTTTAATGAGCGGCTAACGGTTTCAATTTTAAGATCGAGATAACTGGCAATTTCCTCCCGAGAAAATGGCAAGCGAAGCGTCGTTTCTGGCCTGCCGATGCGCAAATGCATCTCGTAAAATTCCACCAGGAAAGCCGCGATCCTGGCCTCAGCATGTTTATTCGCATAGCGCCGCAGTTTTTCAACAATGAATCCATTGTCCCTGCAGAGAAACTTTATGACTGCAGCAGCAACCGAAGGCTCCTTCTCTGCTACCTTGAACAACCGCGCAATATCAATGTGGCAAACCTCTGCAGCCGTTGCGGCCTGGATAGTTGTCAGATACTTCCCTCCTTCGACAGCATCCAGCGCCATGATATCTCCCGGAACATAAAAGCGGCTGATATAAACGTTATCGCCACATTCCACGCTGGACTTGCAGTACCCCTCATGGATAACAAAAAGCATCTCCGCGGTTTCATCCTGCCGAGCGAGTATCTCCCCAGCTTTAAACCGCCTTCTTTTGTCTATTAATTTGTATTGATTATCACGGTCAATCGCCGCTCCCTTTGGGCACAGCGAACAATGACGGGGAGGAAACGGGTTGCCAAGCGGCACAACAGGAATGCTAAGTTTGTGAATATCCGATTTCACGCAACAACTCCTCATAAAAATGAGATTGATTCTAATAGATCGGGCCATGGGAACAATACGTGAAACGAAGACCAGGAAAATTCATGCAGGAAGGGAAAATTCTGTGATACGTCGCCTTTCGGGCGCTGGTGAGAGCATAGGTCAAAAACAGACTGATGCGGATGATGTTAAAACGCAGGATAGAAAAATAAATGCGGCAGCGAAGTGAAGGTTAGAATTAAGCGGGAGATGCCTTAATAGCTTTAAAATTAAGAGCGCTATTATGGCATCGCCCGTTTTCAATTACGCCCGGACCGTGTCGTCACCGAAGCCAACCCACTTATATGTGGTCAGTGCTTCCAGTCCCATTGGGCCACGTGCGTGCAGTTTTTGCGTGCTCACCGCCACTTCCGCACCCAGTCCGAACTGGCCGCCATCGGTAAAACGAGTAGAGGCGTTTACATACACGGCAGAAGAGTCCACTTCATTCACGAAACGGTTGGCGTTGCTGAGCGTGCGCGTCAGTATGGCGTCCGAGTGCTGGGTACCGTGTTCGCGAATATGGGCGATAGCACCATCCATATTTTCGACCACCACAACGTTCAGATCCAGAGACAGAAACTCGTTATCCAGCTCTTCCGGTTTTAGTGGCACCAGTTTGGCAGGGCCATGCAGAACCTGCATCACAATTTCATCACCGTGCAGCGTAACACCGCTATCCGCCATCTTTTGGCTTAACGCAGGCAGGAAACGCTCAGCAATATCCTGATGCACCAGCAGAGTTTCTACAGTGTTACAGGTGCTTGGACGCTGGGTTTTGGCGTTAACGATAATCTTCAGGGCCGGGGCGATCTCCGCGGTATCATCAACATAAATATGGCATACGCCAATACCGCCGGTGATGACCGGGATGGTCGACTGCTCACGGCACAGCTTATGCAGACCCGCGCCACCGCGAGGGATCAGCATATCGATGTACTTATCCATCCGCAGCATTTCAGCGACCAGCGCGCGGTCCGGGTTATCAATTGACTGTACGGCAGCCGCGGGTAAACCGCAGGCTTCCAGCGCCTTTTGGATAACAGCCACGGTGGCGGCGTTGGTCCGGTAGGTCTCTTTCCCACCGCGCAGAATCACCGCATTGCCGGTTTTCAGGCACAGTGAGGCAACGTCAACGGTGACGTTTGGACGCGCTTCATAAATCACGCCAATCACGCCCAGCGGGACGCGACGACGCTCCAGACGCAGACCGCTATCCAGCAGGCCGCCGTCAATCACCTGCCCTACCGGGTCGGCAAGATTACAGACCTGGCGCACATCGTCAGCAATCGCTTTCAGACGCGCCGGCGTCAGCGCCAGGCGGTCGAGCATCGCTTCGCTCAGGCCGTTGGCTCGCGCCTGCTCAACATCTTGTACGTTCGCGCTGAGGATGCTTTCCGTTTGCGCTTCCAGCTCATCAGCAATGGTTTCCAGTACGCGATTTTTTTCGCGACTGGAGAGCAGCGCCAGCTTGTATGACGCGGCTTTGGCAGCAATGCCCATTTGTTCCAGCATATGCCTGTTCCTTAACGGGTGATCATGTCGTCGCGATGGACAGCAACCGGACCGTATTCATAGCCCAGGATGGTGTCGATCTGTTGTGAGTGGTGTCCGGCAATACGGCGCAGCGCGTCGCTGTTATAGCGGGTGACGCCGTGGGCAATATCGCGCCCTTCGAGATTGCAGATGCGGATCACCTCACCACGAGAAAAGTTACCTGTCACGCTTTTAATGCCTTTTGGCAGTAATGAGCTGCCGCGTTCCAGAATTGCTGCGGTCGCGCCCTCATCGACGGTAATCTCTCCGGCAGGCGGCGCGCCAAAGATCCAGCGTTTACGGTTCTCCAGCGGAGAGGCTTGAGCATGAAAACGCGTCCCAACGGAAACGCCTTCCATCACGTCGCCAATCACGCCCGGCTTGCTGCCTGCGGCAATAATGGTGTCAATCCCGGCGCGGCATGCGACATCGGCGGCCTGCAGTTTTGTGCCCATGCCGCCGGTTCCCAGACCTGAGACGCTATCCCCGGCAATGGCGCGCAGCGCATCATCAATGCCGTGCACGTCTTTAATCAGCTCAGCCTGCGGGTTGGTGCGTGGATCGGCGGTGAACAGCCCCTGCTGATCGGTCAACAGCAGCAGCTTATCGGCTCCAGCCAGAATTGCCGCCAGCGCGGAGAGGTTGTCGTTATCGCCGACTTTAATCTCGGCGGTCGCTACGGCGTCATTCTCATTAATGACAGGAACAATGTTGTTATCCAGCAGCGCGCGGAGCGTATCGCGGGCGTTGAGGAAGCGCTCTCTGTCTTCCATATCTGCACGCGTCAGCAGCATCTGCCCGATATGAATACCGTAAATCGAGAACAGCTGTTCCCACAGTTGAATCAGTCGGCTCTGCCCGACCGCCGCCAACAGCTGTTTCGAAGCTATCGTTGCCGGGAGCTCCGGGTAACCAAGATGCTCACGTCCGGCGGCAATCGCACCAGAGGTAACGATAACAATACGATGCCCTGCGGCATGGAGCTGCGCGCACTGGCGAACCAGTTCTACGATGTGGGCGCGGTTCAGGCGGCGGGATCCGCCCGTTAACACACTGGTGCCAAGTTTTACCACCAGCGTCTGGCTGTCACTCATGATTCTCTGCCATTCAAAATTGGGGAAAATGATATCAAACGAACGTTTTAGCAGGACTGGCCCCGGTTGCCAACAGCCAGCGCACAAAGCATGAAATTTTATTGCGCAGGATCAGCAAGCGTAGCGGCAGATTTTGACGCATTTATTACAGAAACAAAAAAACATCCTTTTTTAAAAATATTCTTACTTTGTCATAAAACGTTCATTGCCAGACGTTAAAAACCCTCCTGTCTTTTAACGGGGATCACACCCAGTGAATATTAGCGCGTACTTTTAATCAGGAATGAAAATGAAAAAGAGCACTCTGGCATTAGTGGTGATGGGAATTGTTGCGTCGGCATCCGTACAGGCAGCGGAAGTGTATAACAAGAACGGTAATAAGCTGGATTTGTACGGCAAAGTAAAAGCCATGCATTACATGACGGATTATGACAGCAAAGATGGTGACCAAAGCTATATCCGTTTAGGTTTTAAAGGTGAAACGCAAATTAACGATCAACTAACCGGTTATGGTCGTTGGGAAGCAGAGTTTGCCGGCAATAAAGCTGAAAGCGACTCTAACCAACAAAAAACACGTCTGGCCTTCGCCGGTGTGAAATTAAAAGATTTTGGCTCGTTTGATTATGGTCGTAACCTGGGCGCGCTGTATGATGTGGAAGCCTGGACCGATATGTTCCCGGAATTTGGTGGCGACTCCTCCGCACAGACCGATAACTTTATGACCAAACGCGCCAGCGGTCTGGCAACTTACCGTAACACCGACTTCTTCGGCGTCGTGGATGGCCTGGATCTGACCCTGCAATACCAGGGTAAAAACCAGGATCGCGATGTGAAAAAACAGAACGGCGACGGTTTTGGTACTTCTGTTACCTATGACTTTGGCGGCAGCGATTTCGCGGTGAGCGGCGCTTATACCAACTCCGATCGTACCAACCAGCAGAATCTGCAAACTCGCGGTACGGGTGATAAAGCTGAAGCCTGGGCAACCGGCTTAAAATATGATGCTAACGATATTTATATTGCGACGTTCTATTCTGAAACACGCAATATGACGCCAATTTCCGGCGGCTTCGCCAATAAAACACAGAACTTCGAAGCGGTTGTTCAGTACCAGTTTGACTTTGGTCTGCGTCCGTCACTGGGTTATGTGCTTTCTAAAGGGAAAGATATTGAAGGCGTCGGCAATGAAGACCTGGTGAATTATATCGACGTGGGCGCAACGTATTATTTCAACAAAAATATGTCCGCGTTTGTTGACTATAAAATCAACCAGCTGGATAGCGATAATAAACTGGGCATCAACGATGATGACATCGTTGCTGTCGGTATGGTCTACCAGTTCTAATTATACCCGTCATATTTCAAGCTGCATGTGCGTTGGCTTTCCTCGCTCACCCCAGTCACGTACTTATGTACGCTCCTGGGGATTCGCTGCGTCGCCGCCTTCCTGCAACTCGAATTATTTAGGGTATAGCATAAAAAAATGCCGGATGGGGTTGCGCCGCCATCCGGCATTTTACTGTTCATTATGCCGTTAACTTAACCGGTTCATCCTTAAAGTCGTCAGCAGGTTCCAGCGCCAGATTCAGCGTCGTCAACAAGCCACGTAATTTTTCATGGAATTCACGTAAGGTGTATTCCAGTCGCTCTACCACTTCAGTCTCTTTCACCGGCACCGCCGTCCAGTTACCGTCTTTATCAAACAAACCAAACTGATAGCTGTACGTGAAACGTTTTTCCTGCGCCTCCAGTTCCATCCACCAGCCCCAGAACTCGCGTTTCTCAGGGGCGGGTTTCACGTTGACGCAAACAGCCAGACAATCGAAAAAAAATCGATTATCTTCGCACTGCCCTTCCCGGATATACGGGCCAAGCGCGGTGAATTTCTTGATCAATCTACTTTTCGGATGCCCACTCGGTAACGTCATTACGATCTCCTTAGGTGAAGCACCTGTTTTACCAAATCGCTAAAATTTAGCAAACTTTTAACACAATCTCTGATTGATCCAACCGGTTATTTCCTGCAACCCTTTGTCAAAATTGCGATACACCGGGTTGAAGGGGATCTCCAGTAGCTTACCGTCTGAAGATGAAGATGTGATTAAACGTGACTCTTCTTCCGGGCTAAACGGATCGTTCTTCCAGAATCCCGAGAGCATTGGCGTCGGGCAGCGTCGCCCCAGCAGGCCCTGCACTTTTAATGAATAGCGATTAAGCTCAACGCGCAGCGCTTCATCGGAAGCGTCATGCATCCCCAGGCGGCTGGCCAGTACATCAAGGTACATTTCCGGGACGCTCGCCTGACGCTGCGGGTCGCTAAGCAGCGCATGAACCACTGGCCCCAGACAGGCCACCGCCTTCAGACGCGATGATTCCAGATACGCCAGACGTACCGCTACGTTAGCGCCAAAGCGGAAACCGAAGGCAGCCACGCGGGTGTGATCCACCCAGGGAACATTAGGCAGCGCTTTTAATACATGCTGATGCAGCAGGCTGGAATCCTGAGTCAGTTTCCATTTTGACGAGAACCCAACCGACGGCATATCCAGCGTCAGCATGGCTATACCCCGTGGGGCAAAATAGCGCTCATACAGGGTGTAGTAATCCGTTTGCATGGAATCGAGACCACCACACATCAGCACCGTCGGGAACGGACCGTCACCTTTTGGCATATGTAAGAAGCCGGTGATCGGCGCACCGCCAGCGACGGGAAACTCCATCTCACGCAGCGTGCCCGGCAATCGCTGTGCGGCCTCTTCATAGGCGCGATTCGCCAAAGCCTGTGCCTGCTCTGCCAGCTCATCGCCTTTCAGGTGTGGGTAAGCAGCAATGTTGTACAACGTAGACGCATGCAGCCAGTGGCGTCCGCTCACCTGCGGATCCTCTTCCATAGACGCTTTCTGTTGCCAGTCCATCGCCTGCTTCGCCCACTCATAGATCCAGTTCCCACCGCGATAGCCGATAACCGTATCGTAGAGTTCTTTATCTGTACGCTCGGCTTCGCTCATCACGATACGAGCCTGCACCTCAAGGATTTCACGCGGGTCGACGCCGCGCCAGATCCACATCAGGCGATTCACCATGCGATACCAGTGCGGAATGGTTTTGCCATCCAGGGCAGATTGTACGGACGGCTGCGCGCCGTGATTAAAACGACGAACCAGTGTTGACGTTTCAGGGTGTTTGAAGCGGGGTTTAAACAGGACTTCGCTGAGGTTAGCCTGTGACATGATTGCAGCCTCCATGAGTACTCACTAAGGCATAGTGTAACCTGACACAGCACAAAAAGAACAACGCCCGGCAGTTGCCAGGCGTTGAAAACTTTTTAGATTAGCGACCAGAGATCGGCGGGACGAACACTACGCCCATATCCCACGGCTGCTCAATCCAGGTATCCTGAGGGATATCAACAACATAATCATTCACCAGCGGGCGACCAGCCGGCTTAGCGAAGATAGTGACGAAATGCGCTTTAGGATACATTTCGCGGATCGCAACGGCGGTACCACCGGTGTCAACCAGGTCATCGATTACGATGAAACCTTCACCGTCGCCTTCGGCACGCTTCAGCACTTTCAGTTCGCGCTGGTTGTCGTGATCGTAGCTGGAGATGCATACGGTATCGACATGACGAATACCCAATTCACGCGCCAGCAATGCGCCCGGCACCAGACCACCACGGCTAACGGCAATAATGCCTTTCCATTGTTCAGAAGGCATCAGGCGGCTTGCCAGTTTACGTGCATGGATCTGCAACATGTCCCAGGTGACGACGTATTTTTCGCTCATGTGAAGTGTCCCAGCCTGTTTATCTACGGCTTAAAAAGTGTTCGAGGGGGAAATAGGTTGCGCGAGATTATAGAGATCTGACGCACTAAAAACCAGTGTTTCGCGGAATCCGCGCCTCTTTTTGCATGCTTTATGCTAGCCGTCAGCGGAGAAAGTGGTATTCTCAATCGCATCGCGCAAGCCTGACTTGTGGTGTTTTTAATTCTGCTAACCCCGTGGCCTGCAAGCAAGTTTTGTAGGACATCGCCAAGGAGACTCAACGTGTCTGAACTGTCTCAATTATCCCCGCAACCGCTATGGGATATTTTTGCCAAAATCTGTTCTATTCCTCATCCGTCCTATCATGAAGAGCAGCTCGCTGAACACATTCTGAGCTGGGCCCAAGAGAAAGGTTTCCACGTCGAGCGCGATCAAGTCGGTAATATCCTGATTCGCAAACCCGCTACCGCAGGCATGGAAAACCGCAAGCCGGTCGTTCTGCAGGCGCACCTGGATATGGTCCCGCAGAAAAACAACGACACCGTGCATGACTTCACTAAAGATCCTATCCAGCCTTATATTGACGGCGAATGGGTGAAAGCCCGTGGCACCACGCTGGGTGCGGATAACGGCATCGGTATGGCGTCTGCGCTGGCCGTTCTGGCTGATGACAGCGTAGTACACGGTCCGCTGGAAGTGCTGCTGACCATGACCGAAGAAGCGGGTATGGATGGCGCGTTTGGTCTGCAGGCTAACTGGCTGCAGGCAGATATCCTGATCAACACCGACTCAGAAGAAGAAGGTGAGATCTACATGGGTTGCGCAGGCGGTATCGACTTTACCTCTAACCTGCCGCTGTCCCGTGAAGCAATCCCGGCTGGATTCCAGAGCTTTAAGCTGACGTTAAAAGGCCTGAAAGGCGGTCACTCCGGCGGCGAAATCCACGTGGGTCTCGGTAACGCGAACAAACTGCTGGTACGCTTCCTGGCGGGCCACGCTGAAGAGCTGGATCTGCGTCTGGTTGATTTCAACGGCGGTACGCTGCGTAACGCGATTCCGCGTGAAGCCTTTGCCACCCTCGCCGTGGCTGCAGATAAAGTTGATGCGTTAAAAGCGCTGGTCAACACCTATCAGGAAATCCTGAAAAACGAACTGGAAGCCAAAGAGAAGAACCTGGCTCTGCTGCTGGATGCCGTAACTCAAGACAAAGCCGCGCTGACCGCTCAGTCTCGCGACAGCTTTGTGCGTCTGCTGAACGCCACCCCGAACGGCGTAATCCGCAACTCTGACGTCGCCAAAGGCGTGGTAGAGACCTCTCTGAACGTCGGCGTCGTGACCATGACTGACGATAATGTACAGATCCACTGCCTGGTTCGCTCGCTGATCGACAGCGGTAAAGACTACGTGGTAAGCATGCTGGATTCACTGGGCAAGCTCGCTGGTGCTAAAACCGAAGCCAAAGGTGCGTATCCAGGCTGGCAGCCGGATGCTAACTCCCCGGTTATGCACCTGGTTCGCGAAACCTATCAGCGTCTGTTCAACAAAACGCCGAACATCCAGATTATCCACGCGGGTCTGGAATGTGGTCTGTTCAAGAAACCGTATCCAGATATGGACATGGTTTCCATCGGGCCAACTATCACCGGTCCGCACTCCCCGGATGAGCAGGTTCATATCGAAAGCGTCGGCCATTACTGGACGCTGCTGACTGAACTGCTGAAGTCTATTCCGGCGAAGTAAGATTCTGCGCTAAATGCCGGATGACGCTACGTTTATCTGGCCTACATGCTGATTTGTAGGCCGGATAAAGTTGTTACGTAGCCATCTGGCCTGCACGCTGGTTTGTAGGCCGGATAAGGCGTTTACGCCGACATCCGGCAATTGTTCTGAATCACAGCCCCAATAGCAGTTGTCTTTCCATTTGTGGATCCAGCAGCGTGACGTGTAATCCCACCAGCCTGACACCTCGCCCTCCCCTACGCTCGTCCCAGGTCTTGCGCGCTGTCGTAATTAAGTCATCTTTATTTAAGCGCGGCCAGACGTGCTCCTGCGTAGTCTGCTGAAAATCATTAAACTTAAGTTTTATCCCCTGGCGAGCGATCAGCAGATCCGGCTTTACCTTTGCCAGACGCCGTTCCAGTTCAGGATAGAGCCGTTCAATTATCGCCTCACACTCCGACCACTCGTGAATATCTTCCGCCAGCGTACGCTCCACGCCGACGGATTTACGCAGCCTGTCGTTGTTGACGTCCCGCTCGTCAATCCCCTGACTGCGCTCCCACAGCACGCGACCAAACTTGCCGAAGCGTTTGAGCAGCATTGCCAGGTCGTATTTTTGAACATCTTCGCAGGTACGTAATCCCATTGATTCCAGCTTAGCGGCGGAGACTTTGCCAACGCCGGGAATTTTGCCTAACGGTAATGTTCTGAGAAATTCAGGAACATCGGCAGGGGTAATCACATATTGCCCATTGGGTTTGTTGAGATCGGAAGCTATTTTTGCCAGAAATTTTACCGGCGCAATTCCGGCAGAGGCGGTTAACTGTAACTCGTTAAAAATTGTCTGACGGATTTCCTGAGCGATCAGCGTAGCTGAGCCGTGGCAGTGGGTGCTGTCGGTCACATCCAGATAGGCTTCATCCAGCGAAAGGGGTTCTATCAGCGAGGTATAGCGAGAGAAAATAGCCTGAATCTGGCGGGAGGCTTCTTTATAGGCCTCGTAACGACCAGGTAATAAAGTGAGATGCGGACACAGCTTTAATGCCATTCCAGTTGGCATTGCGCTACGCACGCCAAATTTGCGCGCCGGGTAATTGGCCGTGCTGATGACCCCCCGACGTTCACGACTGCCGCCAATAGCAATGGGAATGTCGCGCAGGGCGGGGTTGTCGCGCATTTCCACTGCCGCGAAAAAGCAGTCCATATCGACATGTATGATTTTACGCATCGTTTGTCTCCCACATCACTGTTTAAGTATACAGTATTTTTATGTTGTGAGAAGTCTGGTTGTACCTAATGCTGGGCCGTTCCAGACCCATTATCCATCCAGCACGAATAAGACCCAATGAAGCGCAGTAACCAGCAAAATACGCCAGTGTCTGACTGCCTTTAAGCGCAATTTTCCGTATAAAGAAAAACTAAAGTGTAAACGCCGCACGAGAGACTTGCGAAAAACTCTCTTGGTGCTAATGTGAGCGCTCCAGATCCAGATTTATCCGATTTGGGGATTCTTTTTGCCGTCCTGGCGTGTGTGATCGTTTTATCAAGGAATAAGCAGTATGCGTAAAATCGCATTTTTTCTTGCGATGCTTTTATTGCCGTGCGTTTCATTTGCCGGTTTGCTGAGCAGCAGCAGCCCGACTACGCCTGTCAGCAAAGAATATAAGCAGCAATTAATGGGCTCCCCCGTTTATATCCAGATCTTCAAAGAAGAGCGAACCTTGGATCTGTACGTCAAGATGGGCGAACAGTATCAATTGCTCGACAGTTATAAGATCTGTAATTATTCCGGTGGCTTAGGTCCGAAGCAGCGTCAGGGTGATTTCAAAAGTCCGGAAGGGTTTTACAGCGTTCAGCGTGGACAGCTGAAACCAGATAGTCGCTTCTATAAAGCGATTAACATTGGTTTCCCTAATGCCTACGACCGCGCACACGGTTATGAAGGTAAGTACCTGATGATCCACGGTGCCTGTGTTTCCGTCGGCTGCTACGCAATGACCGACAACGGCATTGATGAGATTTTCCAGTTTGTGACAGGTGCTCTGGTGTTCGGGCAGTCCAGCGTACAGGTTAGCATTTACCCGTTCCGCATGACCGATGCCAACATGCAGCGCCATAAGTTCTCGTATTACAAAGATTTCTGGGCCCAGTTAAAGCCGGGATACGATTACTTTGAACAAACACGTAAACCACCGACCGTCTCCGTCGTCGATGGTCGTTACGTCGTCAGCAAGCCGTTGAGTCACGAAGTGGTTCAGCCGCAACTGGCATCAAACTACACGCTCCCCGAGACAAAATAATGCCCACTCGCCTGGCATAATCTTTTGCCAGGTTTCATTGCCGGTTAACGGTTGAGTGGCAATCACGGTGACCACATCATTGGGTGTGGTCTCTGAACTAAAATCGATTTCCACATCCTGATCCAGCAATGTCGCCACGCCAAACGGCGCACGACGCGTGATCCAAAACAGGTTGGTCGAACAGAAGGCCATCACATAGCGTCCGTCAGACAACAACATGTTGAAGACGCCCTTCTCCCGCAGCTCTCCTGCCAGCATTGCGATATATTTAAACACTGCCGTCATATTGCCAGGCGTGCGCGGATAACGCTCCGTCAGCTTGTGGAGCAGCCAGCAGAAAGCTTTTTCGCTGTCGGTTTCCCCGACCGGGCGGAAATTTCCGGTTTCCAGCGATTTATAGCCACTGAGCTGTCCATTATGAGCATAGGTCCAGTTGCGTCCCCACAATTCGCGGGTAAAGGGATGGGTATTTTCCAACGCCACTTCGCCACGGTTCGCCTGACGAATATGGGCAATCACGGAACAGGATTTGATGGGGTAGTCTTGTACCAGTTTGGCGATAGGCGAATTAAAGCTGGGTTGCGGATCTTTAAACGTACGGCAGCCCTTACCTTCATAAAACGTAATACCCCAGCCGTCTTTGTGCGGCCCGGTCCCTCCGCCGCGCTGAACCAGCCCGGTGAAGCTAAAGCAGATATCGGTTGGCACATTGGCGCTCATCCCGAGCAGTTCGCACATACATCACCTACCTTAAAACCGTGAACTGCCTGATGGCGCTGCGCTTATCAGGCCTACGTGGCGCTCATGTAGGCCGGATGAGGCTTCAGCCACCATCCGGCAATCGTCTTCTTATGGTTTAACCATCTCTTTTTCGATCAGCTGGATCAGAATATGGATCACTTTGATATGAATTTCCTGAATACGGTCAGCGTAGCCAAAGTGCGGCACACGAATTTCGATATCCGCGCTGCCCGCCATTTTTCCGCCATCTTTACCGGTCAAGGTGATCACTTTCATCCCTTTCTCACGCGCTGCGGCAATCGCTTTAATTACGTTACCGGAATTACCCGAAGTCGAGATGCCTAGCAGGACATCACCTTCACGACCCACGGCTTCTACGTAGCGAGAGAACACATAATCGTAACCAAAATCGTTGCTGACGCAGGAGATATGGCTGACGTCAGAGATAGCGATAGCAGGGTAACCAGGACGGTTTTCACGATAGCGTCCGGTCAGCTCTTCGGCAAAGTGCATCGCGTCGCAATGGGAACCGCCGTTACCGCAAGAAAGCACCTTACCGCCCGCTTTAAAGCTGTCTGCCAACAGGACCGCCGCGCGCTGAATGGCGTGAATATTGGCGTCATCTTTAAGAAAATTAGCCAGCGTTTCCGCCGCTTCGCTCAGTTCGTTACGAATAAGATCCTGGTACATGAGGATATCCTTCAGCATGAATGTAAATGACAAGATGCAGTGTACCGGATAGCGCTACCAGCGAGAAGTACAAGCCACAGGAATGGCTACGGCTTTTGATTTTTTGTGCCGGTTAAAACAGCAACAATGTGAGCTTTGTTGTAATTATTTTGTAAACACATTGCTAAAAGAATTTACATCCACTACAAACATATCATCACAAGTGGTCAGACCTCCTACAAGCAAGGGAGCTTTTCGTTATGATGATTTTGAGTATTATCGCTACGGTTGTTCTGCTCAGCGTTCTGTTTTATCACCGCGTGAGCTTATTCCTCAGCAGTTTAATTTTGCTCGCCTGGACGGCTGCGCTTGGCGTGGCTGGCCTGTGGTCAGTCTGGCTGCTGGTTCCTCTGGCCATTATCCTCGTGCCGTTTAACTTTACGCCGATGCGCAAATCCATGATCTCTGCGCCGGTGTTCCGCGGCTTCCGTAAAGTCATGCCACCGATGTCGCGTACTGAAAAAGAAGCGATTGATGCCGGTACAACCTGGTGGGAAGGTGACCTGTTCCAGGGCAAGCCTGACTGGAAAAAACTGCATAACTATCCTCAACCGCATCTGACCGCTGAAGAACAGGCGTTTATTGATGGTCCAGTGGAAGAAGCGTGCCGTATGGCGAACGACTTCCAGATAACCCATGAACTCGCGGATCTGCCGCCGGAACTGTGGGCATATCTGAAAGAACACCGCTTCTTCGCGATGATCATTAAGAAAGAGTACGGCGGGCTGGAATTCTCAGCATATGCTCAGGCTCGCGTTCTGCAGAAACTCTCCGGCGTTTCCGGGATCCTGGCGATCACCGTTGGCGTACCTAACTCATTAGGCCCAGGCGAACTGCTGCAACATTACGGCACCGAAGAGCAGAAAAATCATTACCTGCCGCGTCTGGCTCGCGGTCAGGAGATCCCATGCTTTGCTCTGACCAGCCCGGAAGCAGGCTCCGACGCAGGGGCGATCCCTGATACCGGCGTGGTTTGTATGGGCGACTGGCAGGGCCAACAGGTGCTGGGTATGCGCCTGACCTGGAACAAACGTTATATTACGCTGGCGCCTATCGCCACGGTACTGGGTCTGGCATTTAAACTCTCTGACCCGGAAAAACTGCTGGGTGGTGAAGAAGATCTCGGTATTACCTGTGCGCTGATCCCAACCTCAACGCCGGGTGTACAAATTGGGCGTCGTCACTTCCCGCTGAACGTGCCGTTCCAGAACGGTCCGACCCTCGGTAAAGATGTGTTTGTACCGATTGATTACATCATCGGTGGTCCGAAAATGGCCGGTCAGGGCTGGCGCATGCTGGTGGAATGTCTGTCTGTAGGACGTGGTATTACCCTGCCGTCTAACTCGACGGGCGGCGTGAAATCGGTCGCAATGGCCACCGGCGCGTATGCGCACATTCGTCGCCAGTTCAAAATCTCCATCGGCAAGATGGAAGGTATTGAAGAGCCGTTGGCACGTATTGCCGGTAACGCCTACGTGATGGACGCTGCGGCATCACTGATTACCTACGGCATTATGCTGGGTGAAAAACCGGCGGTGCTGTCGGCTATCGTGAAATATCACTGTACCCACCGCGGGCAGCAGTCAATCATCGATGCGATGGATATCACTGGCGGTAAAGGCATTATGCTTGGCGAAAGCAACTTCCTCGCCCGTGCTTATCAAGGTGCGCCAATCGCCATTACCGTTGAAGGTGCCAATATTCTGACCCGTAGCATGATGATCTTCGGTCAGGGTGCAATTCGCTGCCATCCGTATGTTCTGGAAGAGATGGCTGCGGCGCAGAGTAACGATGTGAATGCGTTCGACAAGCTGCTGTTCAAACACATCGGTCACGTTGGCAGTAACAAAGTGCGCAGCTTCTGGCTTGGCCTGACACGTGGCTTAACCAGCAGCACGCCAACCGGCGATGCGACCAAACGTTACTACCAGCACCTGAACCGCTTGAGCGCCAACCTGGCCCTGCTTTCAGATGTGTCCATGGCCGTACTGGGCGGTAGCCTGAAGCGTCGTGAACGTATCTCCGCGCGTCTGGGCGATGTGTTAAGTCAGCTGTATCTGGCCTCTGCGGTACTGAAACGTTATGACGATGAAGGCCGTAATGAAGCGGACCTGCCGTTGGTTCACTGGGGCGTTCAGGATGCGTTGTACAAAGCGGAACAGGCGATGGACGATCTGCTGAAAAACTTCCCGAACCGTCTGGTCGCGGGCTTGCTGAACGTGGTTATCTTCCCGACCGGTCGCCACTACGACGCACCGTCTGACAAGCTGGACCATAAAGTCGCGAAGATTTTGCAGGTTCCAAGTGCTACTCGTTCTCGTATTGGTCGCGGTCAATATCTGACGCCAAGCGAGCATAACCCGGTTGGTTTGCTGGAAGAGGCGCTGCTGGATGTCATTGCAGCCGACCCTATCCACCAGCGGATCTGTAAAGAGTTGGGTAAAAACCTGCCATTTACCCGTCTCGACGAACTGGCGCACAATGCGCTGGCGAAAGGGCTGATTGATAAAGATGAAGCCGCGATTCTGGTGAAAGCCGAAGCGAGCCGCCTGCGCAGTATCAACGTGGATGACTTTGAACCCGAGGAGCTGGCGACTCAGCCGGTAAAGCTGCCAGAGAAAGTGCGTAAAGTCGAAGCCGCATAACGATATACGCACAACGTTTAGCCCCGCTTAATGCGGGGCTTTTTATTGCCACATTTTCATTAATGCTCATGCTACAGTGTCAAAATGTTGTTCAACGAGGAGCCTCGATCGTGCCTGGTTTGAAAATTACTCTGCTGCAACAACCCTTGATCTGGATGGATGGCCCGGCCAACCTGCGCCATTTTGACCGACAACTGGAAACCGTCGCCGGACGTGATGTCATCGTGTTGCCCGAGATGTTTACCAGTGGATTTGCCATGGAAGCGGCAAATAAATCGTTGCCGCAGGAAGAGGTCGTCAGTTGGATGCGCGCCAAGGCGCAACAGACTAACTCCCTGATCGCTGGCAGCGCTGCTATCCAGTCTGAACGCGGCCCGGTAAACCGCTTTTTTCTGGTTGAGCCCGAAGGTAATGTGCATTTCTACGACAAGCGCCATCTGTTCCGCATGGCGGATGAGCATCAGCATTACCAGGCGGGTGACGCGCGCGTTATTGTTGAATGGCGCGGCTGGCGCATTCTGCCGTTGGTCTGTTATGACCTGCGTTTTCCGGTATGGTCGCGCAATCGCAACGATTACGACCTGGCGTTGTATGTTGCCAATTGGCCTGCGCCGCGTTCGCTGCACTGGCAGCTTCTGCTTGCCGCACGGGCGATTGAGAACCAGGCTTATGTAGCAGGATGTAACCGCGTGGGCACAGACGGTAACGGCCACCATTATCGCGGTGACAGCCGGGTGATTAATCCGCAGGGTGAGATTATTGCCACCGCCGAGCCGCATCAGGCCACACGCATTGACGCCGAGCTGTCACTCTCAGCGCTGCGCGAGTATCGCGAGAAGTTTCCCGCCTGGCAGGACGCCGACCCGTTTACGCTATAACTATCGCCTTCACTCCCGCTGCACTACGTTTCTTGTGGCGGGATTGTTTCACTCCGTAACCAACCGCAAAACAAATTCGCGTGGCGACATGCGGTGAGCATCGTATTCTGCAAAGGATAATCACTCGTAACCAGCGGGTGGCAGACAATGTCGATAATTTCCTTATCAGGATTTCAATAATGAAGAACTTCTTACGCATGACTTTGCTGGCGGCTACCTTAGCGGGCGCTTCTTTTAGTACGCTTGCAGCAAACGTATCCAATGTTCCTGCTCCAGCTCAGGACCCGGTCGTTCAGCATCTTAAGCTGACCAACGACCAGGTGGCGCAGATTAAAAAACTGCACCAGCAGCTTGAAACCAACGTAAGCCAGATTTCGGTGAAAGATGTTAAAGACGGCGCGTTGATTGACGTCATCAAGTCCGGGAAATGGGATGAAGCTGCCGTTCAGAAACAGCTTTCTGCGTTCAGCAACATCGAACAGCAGGCGCGTTATTATCGCGTAAAATACTATTTTGACCTGAACAAAGTGCTGACCCCAGAACAGCGCCAGCAGGTGCAAAAAGATATCGCACAGACGCTGAGCGAGTAATTGTCAGAGCCTGAGTCAGCAATGATTCAGGCTTTTCGGTAAAATTTCCTGCTCAAACAGAAAGCCCTGTACAGCATCTGCGCCGCTCATACGGCAAATGGCATAATCCTGTGGCGTTTCTACTCCCTCAATGACAACCCGCTCACCCAGCCCACGAAATTGATTGACCAGAACCCTCAACTGCCACTCCGATGTTCTGAACTGATGAAACATTCCACTTTCAATTTTGATGGCATCGAAACGGATGCCCGACAGCCGCCAGACAAAAAATAGCTCAGGCGAAACATCATCCAGCCACACGCGAAACCCGTGACGCACCAGCGTTTTTACGGCAATGCATACGGCCTGCTGCTCTGCCTTATCCAGGCGCATCATGGAGCCCGGATCCTGAATTTCAATAACAATCCTCCCCTGATGCACCTGCTTTGTGAGACGTGTGATCCATGACAGACTGGTCAGCATCCTGACGGATAAATTCAGCGAATAGCTTCCAGAGAGGGCCAGCACCCGCTGCATTTGCCATAGAAAAAGCTGCTGTTTTGCCGTGATGGAAAGGTGCTTGAAAAACAAATCCAGTGGGAGCGGTGTGCGTACCTGACTTAACACCTCACAGACATCCAGCGATGCGTCATCAAAAAAATGAATGCGCTGCAAACGGATCCCGGTGATCCGCAGCAGCTCGGCGTTGCGGGGAAGTTCTGGCACATAACGGGCCTGTTCGCTGAAACTGTTCATATCATTCCATTATTTTTATTAAAAGGACGTCGTGCATCCTGCAGCCACGGGATACGGCGATCGTTTGGGTATATCAGGCAAAAGTGCGTCGCCAGACGATGCGCCTCGACCAGGTCGCGCTGTTGCAACGCCAGTAAGATTTGCGTGAAGGAGACATTAGGGTCTGGGTGAACGCGCACATAATCAGGCGCCCAGCGGCGAACTGCCTCCAGCCAACGTACGTCCCGGGTACGCTGATACCGTTGCAGATACCCCATCTGGACATCAAACCGATAGCGACTGGTAAGAAGCCAGCCTCCTACAGGGAACTGTTCGGCAAGATGCCACTGCGTTGACTGCCTCTCCGCCAGCGTCAATTGCTGTTGCGTGTGCAGCGTGAGAAGCAGCAATGGCGCGACGGTCAGTAACGAGATAAACCCTGCCGCGCGAATCAGCGACGTCGACGTAAGCGCCAGGCGTATTCCCGTTCGCGCGCTGTCTGCACATCGAAGCAACAGGATCAACAGCAGCCAGTGTGGCGTTGACTGCCTAACGGGGTATTCCGTCAACATATGAATAACCACCGGCAGTGCCGCCACCAGGCAGGCGCGACGCCAGCAATTACCGTGCAGCCAGAGCCATAAACCACCCGCTATAAAACAGAGCGCCCCTGCCAGCCCAACCAGACCGCCCTCCACCAACCACAGCACCAGTTCGTTGTGCGGATGCGAAATGCTGCCCAGCCCCAATGGCCCCGCGCGTTCGAGAAACACGGCAGCAAAACTGCCCACGCCCCCCCCCCATCCACGGACGTTCGGCAAATAATGCCAGCGACGTTTTCAACACCGTCCAGCGCACTTGAGAAGTCGTCAGATGATCGACCGTGACCACAGACAAAAAATGGCGGGCCGTGGCCCCTATCGCTACGCCTAACGCCAGCGGCAGGAGAAGTAGCAGCAGCGTGCGCCGTTGCGCCGGGAAAACCGCCAGCAGCAGCACTTCACCGATTACCAGAGACAGGTAGCCGGTTTGCGACTGAGATTCATGCAGCACAAATCCCATCATTACCAGGCCTATCCCAATGGCAATTCGATACCCGCGGTGCAGACGTAAAAAGAGCGGCGCTGACAGCAGCACACCGCATGCCATGAAGCTGGCCATCAGGTTGACCTGCTGAAATATCCCGTAGGGTCGCGTACCGCGCCGCCAGGCAAACTCCCAGTATTCAACGCCCGGCAAATGCCAGTACTGATAGACAAACGCCAGACATTCAATGACGCACGCTCCCCATAGCAGAGCCAGCAGTGCCGTTAAGGTGTTTGCCGTGAGCGGAATTTGTAATGTGACCAGATAGACGCTCACACCGCCCAGTAACGCCCCCGCCACCAGCAGTGCCTCGGCCTGCCAGACATCAGGCGTTAGCAGGCAAAGCAACGTCAGGATAAACGCCCCGACTGTAAAACCCGCAGCGGGAACAGTGATGCGCCAGCGTTGACGAGGCACCAGCATCAATACGCTTGCAGACAGTACAACTGCGTAGATCCAGCTCGTAATATTAAGCGGCAACGACAGACCGCTGCCGCCGTTGTTCGGCCAGTAGAGATGCATGACCCCACACCAGAAAAACAGACTAATACCGAGCAATAATTTCTGCGCAGGCAGCGGCGCAATGCGATTCAGTACGTTCATCATGCTACTGGTAGTTCAACGTCCAGGTCCCGCTGGCGCTGAACGGACCGTATTCGAGAGACTGATTTTTTATCGCCGATGGCTCCGCTGCGACCCACGCCAAGAAATTCAGCGTCATCGAACCTTCTGTTATCTCTTTGACTGACGTGCTCTCATCAAGGCGGATTGCCGTGCCGTCCTCTTCGCTCATCCCAATCCCGATCCCTGACGCACCGCCTTGTTCACTGTTATCCAGCGCCAGATGATCGGTCAGCTCCGCATCCTCACGACCGCTGAAGGTAACCGAGATCCCACGGAAAACCTCAGGGTTGCAGTCGCGTAACTGGATGCTGAATTTTTCCGGCTTACTGCGCCCCGAGAGATAGAGATCCTGTGTCGCGATTTGCTTGAAATCGACCTCGATTTTGTCGCCTCCCGGTGCAAGGCTGCAGGCCAGGGCTCTGATGGTGCCGTGAAAATACATATCGCCGCCGACCAGTTTGGTGTCGGCCTGCGCCATGCCACCTAGCAGTAACATACTGGTCGCGAATAACGCCGAGAATCTCATGACATCCCCCTACTGAAACTGCGCGACAACGGTGGCAGAGGCTTCAAATTCACCTTCTTTCACGCTTCCCACGCCCGGCTTTGCCACCGGCGCGGCGGTGAGATTCCAGTCGCCCTGATTCTGGTAAAATCCCTTCACGTTGTAGAATTGATTGGGCACGACGGTGCCACCGCTTTCGTCTTTAAGCATAATGCCGAGATCGTCGCGCTTTTGTCCGCCGCTCAGCGTGCCAAGGAGATTACCGTTAAACCCCGCCGTGCCTGACGCCGTGGTCGTTTGTATACCAAGATTAATGTTCAGCGCGCCCTGATCGAAGCTCCCACCTTCACAGACCACATGTATAGGGACTGACTTGCTGTAGTTAGTGCCGTTGAGCCGGGCAGCGGATCCAGGCAGATCGCCAAACTCAATGCTGATTTTGTCTCCCCGGTTGAAGGTGCATTTGTCCGGGACGGTAATTAGCCCGGATTTAATCACCACGCGAGAAATCGCCGTGGTTGGCGTAGGTCCCGCGCTTCCCATGCGCCCGGCCACCTCCACCAGCGACTGGGAAGTGATATTGATGCCATTGATAATGGGTTTAGTGACAATAAACGTCACTTTCCCTTTTGAACCACTTTCAACGTTAGTCGCTCGCGTGTAGCCCTTACGCTTTTTACAGCTGTTGTTGCTGTTGCGGTTTGAAACATTGGTAAAAGGCGCCTGCACATATTTTTTATAGCCCCCGGCAACCCACACCTGAACTTCCACATCCAGATACTCGTTTAGCCGAAAACGGTTCGCCCCCTGATTTGAAGGCGGCATCGTGGTTGTGGTGGTGTAGTAAATTGGTGCTCGGGAGATGTCAGCCTGTTCGCAATAGAAATTCACCACATACCAGCCGCCCAGATTCCATGGGAACGGCTCCGTTCTGCCACCCACGTGGTTTTTACTGACATCCAGCGAGCTCAGTTCAATATCGTACTGATGCGGCGACCCACCTTCCGGCTCACCTTCTCCCTGTGTAAATGCCTGCCCGGCCAACGGACAGCCTGCCAGCACCAACCACAACAGCGTTTTACGTAATACGCTCATAGATACTCCAGCTTAAGTCTGACCAGACCGTTAAATTCTCCGGCGGTCACCTCTCGCCCAAAAGATTCCAGCGCGGCAAGAAAATGAATGGCGTTATCGCCCGGTTTGAGGATCCACATGCGTTGCGGTTGGTTCAGGTGGATTAACTGGTTACGTTCAGTCAGTAGCCGGATGCCCGCGCCGCGAACATCGCCACGAATGCGCCCCAAATCGCTGTTTTCCGGTGCGCCTTCAGCCATTAGCGTCATCGAAACACCACGCTCCACCGTGCTGTGCGCAAGCTCAGGCATCTCACTGGTCTGCCCGGGGAAATCCCTTAAGGTATGACCGGAGCCCTTTAAACAGCCATTCAGATACAGCGTGACCAATACCGGATCGCTGCGATCGCCGCCCTGGCGAAATCGGCTGGCGGAAATATCACCAAGATCGATAGTCTGATCGCGGGAGGCCATATCCAGCACGCACGGCGAAACGAACACCCGACCATGAAAGCGGACGTTGCCATACTCACCGGACACGTTGCTCATATCCTGGCGACCGCTTGTGGCCTGAACCGAGCAGGCCATGCCCGCCATCAGCAGAGCGCAAAGCATCTTTTTCATTTACGAATCCTGTTACCGGGGCTGTTGCTCCATCGGCAATGCTTTACACACATTGCCTGTGCAGCTGAATTTCAATTCGGGATGACCGCCAAAATCGTTCACATACATCATGCTGAACTGGCTAACGCTGCCGTCGGCCACGCTGAAATCGAGAGAGGACTTTGGTGAAACCATAATCCCAGGGAAGTCAGTCAGCCTGTCGCCGCCCTGCGCTTCAGGCTTGCGGCTTAAGCCGATTAAGGTAACGAAGTACGGCGTTGGGTTATCCACACTCCAGCGCTGCCCCTGCTTATGAAAGACCAGTTGGTTTTGCCACACGGCGCCCGGTGTTTCCGGCACGATGGCGGTCGGACGGTAGAACAGTTTGATGCGCGACTGCATCGCCAGTTGCAGCACGTTCGGCTTATCCGGCTTGGGCGGAATTTCACGCACGTTCAGGTAGAACAGACTTTCGCGATCCTGCGGCAAAGCGTTAATACCGCTGGTTTTTGTCACACGCGCAATGCCCTTTTGCCCGCCGTTAATCCGTTGTAGCGGCGGTAAAACCATCAACGGCGAGGTAATTTTTGTTCCATTGGCGTCTTCCACCCACGACTGAGCCAGAAACGGAATGCTCGGACTGGTGTTGGTTAAGTTCGCACTGACAGATCGCACATCACCGGTGATAATCAGACGGGTACGGTCAAGTGCAATGCCCGCCCATGAGGCGTTGATCTCTGCAATAAAAAGCAGACCGCAGACCACGGGTTTGAGCCAACGCTGCACGGAGTAAAATGCTTGATTTTTCATAACAAAATTCATTCAGGTTATTGATATTATTCACAAGGCAACAGCACGTTACCTTCCGGGTTGATTTGTTGCGGCACCTGTAAGTGACACTGCGCGCGACCGCCCCAGGCAACAGAAAGACGCTCGGCTGGATTCACACCCGCAATCCAGGCCATGCCGTTTTCCATCACCATGGCGACGCTGACACCGTTGGCGTTAAACACTTCGGCACCAAACGGCGGTACCGAACCATCTTTCAGGCGCAGCAGCGCCATCATTTTTTGCCCCTGCGCCACGGCGAAGCGCTGATAACCAATCGCGCCTTCCGTCAGAGTGTTGGTGACAATGGCTTTAGTCGCGGAAATGTCCTCGTCCATTGCGTCCACATCGATACGGGGGTGATGCTGCCAACTTACTGATTTAGTGTATGATGGTGTTTTTGAGGTGCTCCAGTGGCTTCTGTTTCTATCAGCTGTCCCTCCTGTTCAGCTACTGACGGGGTGGTGCGTAACGGCAAAAGCACTGCCGGACATCAGCGCTATCTCTGCTCTCACTGCCGTAAAACATGGCAACTGCAGTTCACTTACACCGCTTCTCAACCCGGTACGCACCAGAAAATCATTGATATGGCCATGAATGGCGTTGGATGCCGGGCAACCGCCCGCATTATGGGCGTTGGCCTCAACACGATTTTCCGCCATTTAAAAAACTCAGGCCGCAGTTGGTAACCTCGCGCATACAGCCGGGCAGTGACGTCATCGTCTGCGCGGAAATGGACGAACAGTGGGGATACGTCGGGGCTAAATCGCGCCAGCGCTGGCTGTTTTACGCGTATGACAGGCTCCGGAAGACGGTTGTTGCGCACGTATTCGGTGAACGCACTATGGCGACGCTGGGGCGTCTTATGAGCCTGCTGTCACCCTTTGACGTGGTGATATGGATGACGGATGGCTGGCCGCTGTATGAATCCCGCCTGAAGGGAAAGCTGCACGTAATCAGCAAGCGATATACGCAGCGAATTGAGCGGCATAACCTGAATCTGAGGCAGCACCTGGCACGGCTGGGACGGAAGTCGCTGTCGTTCTCAAAATCGGTGGAGCTGCATGACAAAGTCATCGGGCATTATCTGAACATAAAACACTATCAATAAGTTGGAGTCATTACCGGCTTAGGGAAGGTGCGAACAAGTTCCTGATATGAGATCATCATATTCATCCGGAGCGCATCCCAGAGGGACATCATGAGCCATCAACTCACCTTCGCCGATAGTGAATTCAGCACTAAGCGCCGTCAGACCCGAAAAGAGATTTTCCTCTCCCGCATGGAGCAGATTCTGCCATGGCAGAATATGACCGCTGTCATCGAGCCGTTTTATCCCAAGGCGGGCAATGGCCGACGGCCCTATCCGCTGGAGACCATGCTGCGTATTCACTGCATGCAGCATTGGTACAACCTGAGCGACGGTGCCATGGAAGATGCCCTGTACGAAATCGCCTCCATGCGCCTGTTTGCCCGATTATCCCTGGATAGCGCCCTGCCGGATCGCACCACCATCATGAATTTCCGCCACCTGCTCGAGCAGCATCAACTGGCCCGTCAATTGTTCAAGACCATCAATCGCTGGCTGGCCGAAGCAGGCGTCATGATGACCCAAGGCACTTTGGTGGATGCCACCATCATTGAGGCACCCAGCTCTACCAAGAACAAAGAGCAGCAACGCGATCCGGAGATGCATCAGACCAAGAAAGGCAATCAGTGGCACTTTGGCATGAAGGCCCACATTGGTGTCGATGCCAAGAGTGGCCTGACCCACAGCCTAGTCACCACCGCGGCCAACGAGCATGACCTCAATCAGCTGGGTAATCTGCTTCATGGAGAGGAGCAATTTGTCTCAGCCGATGCCGGCTACCAAGGAGCGCCACAGCGCGAGGAGCTGGCCGAGGTGGATGTGGACTGGCTGATCGCCGAGCGTCCCGGCAGGGTAAAAACCTTGAAGCAGCATCCGCGCAAGAACAAAACGGCCATCAACATCGAATACATGAAAGCCAGCATCCGTGCCAGGGTGGAGCACCCGTTTCGCATCATCAAGCGGCAGTTCGGCTTCGTGAAAGCCAGATACAAAGGGCTGCTGAAAAACGATAACCAACTGGCGATGTTATTCACCCTGGCCAACCTGTTTCGGGTGGACCAAATGATACGTCAGTGGGAGAGATCTCAGTAAAAACCGGAAATAACGCCAGAAATGGTGGAAAAAATAGCCTAAATAGGCTGATTCGATGTGTTTGCGGGAAAAAAATCGGCCCAGATCCGCGAAATTTTAATCAGCGAGTCAGCTTGGGAAGAAATGACCTGCTTATTCGCACCTTCCTTAGTTTTCAGACCACATAAAAATACCCTAAAAGACCTGGCATCTGGTGAAATGGCCACATTGAATAATGTGGCAACACAATTACTGCTCTATCTGTTGCAAAATGGTAAAGAGATATCCTCGCGCGATGAAATTCTGCGGAATGTTTTCCAGCATAATGGCGCCAGAGCGACGGATGCTAATCTCAATCAGCACATTTCATTTCTGCGCAAAGCAATAACGTCTACGGGCCATCCTGCAGAACTGATCGTCACCATTCCGCGAATAGGATTTCGGATGAGCGACGCCAGTATCAATATTCAGCAACTGGAGGAATCGCAAGCGCCCACCAGAATAGTCAATGTTGCATTGACGCCCAGGAAAAAGAAACGAAACCTGTGGCCTGTCACGATAACAACGTTAATTACCGGCATCGCCGTGCTGGCGACAGCGTGGTTAACATGGATACCCAATGAAATCGCGATGACGGACGCGGCGATCCTGCGAACTATCGACTACGAGCAATGCCGTGTGCATATATTAGGAAACGCCCTCACCGACACCATAACCGAAAAAAAAGCGCTGGATATTTTCAAGTCCGTGGGTATTAACCCCAACTGTTCGTACCCAAAAGATCTGTATCTCAATACCTGGGCGAGCAACCATAATCTGGTTGAGTGGTCGTTTGCCGCTGAATGCGGGCTAAACCTCGGCTATTACCATTGCATCAGCCAGTATCGCCATCATGAGGAATGATATGAAGCAGGAAAGCGATCACTCTCCTTTACTATGGTCAGTCGTGATTGCCATTTTTGGGCTAGCGGCTATCGCTTTTTTTATTATCGCCGGGAATGCGAAAAAACAAGAAATCAGTTTTTCCTGCTCCTCGGAATTCACGTCGATACTCGACATCCAGAATACAAAAAAGGAACTCCACGGAATAATGCTGATAACCAGCTACAACTCCGGACACCTTTCATTGTCAGTCCAGGGGAAACTCAAAAGTGACGACGGCGAGTTCGCTGTTAACCGAAAACTGTTCTTTCGCTATGCCCGTCCACTCGGCCATACCGCAGGCGTTTTTATGCTCACTCCCGATGGTCGGGAAAAATCCCCCGATGATGACGCAACGGACGCTGTCGACTATCTCTTCTTCGACGCTTACGAACGTGCCGACAAGCTGTATATGCTAAAGCACCTGAATGAGGAAACGGTTCTTATTGGCGATAACTTCTCACCCCGCTTCGCCTGCGTGATGAATCACTTCGCGAGTTAATCGCCTTCTGGATATGCGTCGGGTTAAGGATGACCTGATGTGTTGCCCACCCGAAAGCTCGGGCGCCGTCGATAAAGTATGGTAATGAGATTATTATTTTTGGCGGGCTAAAACGACGAAAGCCTGAATCATTTCTGATTCAGGCTTTCTGAATAGTGGCGGAATGGACGGGACTCGAACCCGCGACCCCCTGCGTGACAGGCAGGTATTCTAACCAACTGAACTACCACTCCGCGTTGTGTTCCGCTTGGGAACGAAGCGAATATTACGGATTGCCTCGCGCCTCGTCAACGCTTTTTCTCACGTTTTTAATCGTTTGCTGCAAAAATCACCCGAATGGCCATTTTCATACGGTAAACGTACAAACTATGCCCGCCAGAGGCAACTTCCGCCTTTCTTCTGCACCAGGTCAAGGCGTGACTCATGGGCCGCTAACTCTTCATCAGTAGCGAAAACAACGCGTAGTTTGCTGGACTGTCGCACAATACGCTGGATCCCCGTGTCATTCTGCTGCTGGCTGTCGCCTTCTATTGAGAACGCCATCGTGGTCTGCCCGCCGGTCATCATCAGATAAACGTCGGCCAGAATCTGGGCATCGAGCAATGCGCCGTGCAGGGTTCGTTTACTGTTGTCTATCTCATAGCGCGAGCATAACGCATCAAGGCTGTTTCGCTTGCCAGGAAACATTTTCCTCGCCAGCGCCAGGCTATCGGTTATTTTGCAAAATTCATTCGTCTTCGGAATATCACGCTTGAGCTTCGCGAATTCGTAATCCATAAAGCCGATATCGAACGATGCGTTATGGATGACCAGCTCCGCGCCGCGAATGTAGTCGAGAAACTCGTCGGCTACATCGGCAAACGTAGGTTTATCGAGCAGGAATTCGTCTGCGATTCCGTGTACGCCGAACGCTTCCGGGTCCACCAGCCGATCCGGCTTCAGGTAAACGTGGAAGTTATTGCCGGTCAGGCGGCGGTTCACCACTTCAACCGCACCGATCTCAATGATCTTGTGGCCTTCATAGTGGGCGCCAATCTGGTTCATACCGGTGGTTTCGGTATCGAGGACGATCTGTCGTGTAATTCCAGTGCTCATAACGGTCATTTATGTCAGACTTATCGTTTGATTTCGATTTGCTAAAACAGGAAGTCTACCAGAGATGCTTAAACAGGTAGAAATTTTCACCGATGGTTCTTGCCTGGGAAATCCAGGGCCTGGTGGTTATGGGGCGATTTTACGCTATCGCGGGCGCGAAAAAACCTTTAGCGAGGGCTACAACCTCACCACTAATAATCGCATGGAGCTGATGGCGGCAATCGTTGCGCTGGAAGCCCTGAAAGAACAGTGTGAAGTGATACTCAGCACGGACAGCCAGTATGTGCGTCAAGGCATTACGCAGTGGATCCACAACTGGAAGAAGCGCGGCTGGAAAACAGCAGATAAAAAACCGGTGAAGAACGTCGATCTGTGGAAACGTCTCGATGCCGCGCTGGGGCCGCATCAAATCAAATGGGAATGGGTTAAAGGCCATGCGGGCCATCCGGAAAACGAACGCTGCGATGAGCTTGCGCGCACCGCGGCCATGAGCCCGACTCAGGATGATATTGGGTATCAGACTGAGGCTTAAGCGTCCGGTTTACGGTATTGCCGGGTCGCGCCAACGGCATGACGGATAGGCGTTTTGCTTTTATTTTGTTTCATCGGGTTGAGCGTAAGCGGAATGGTTCGCTTGCGCGCAACCACCAGCTGTAAACAGCCCAGCGCGGGGATATGGGCACTTAACATTTTCCCGCCCTTCTTGTTCCAGGGCAGAACATGAAAACGACTATAGTGCAGCACTTCAAAATTCAGTAATGATAGCCAGTCCAGTTGACGCATGAGGGTAAACATCCGACTGTTATAGGGCGATGTCTTGCGCAATACGGGCACCAGTTTACGCAATCCCATCAAGCTTACCGGGTTAAAACCGCTCAGAATCAACCAGCCGTCATCAATCAACACGCGATCGGCTTCACGCAGTAGGCGATGCGGATCGGAGCACCACGGTAACGTATGGGCCAATAAACAGACATCCACGGACTTATCGGCAAAGGGAAGATGCAAAGGATCGGCCGTCACCTGCATGGGAGATCCCTGCAAAGAAACATTTACCTGATGAGAAACCGCGCACGCTTCAGAATCGATTTCTGCGCTTAAATTACCAACCTTAAGCAGATGAAAACCGTACATTTTTGCAAACCACGGGTTAAGCTGATGCTCCAGCGCCTCACGATAGTGTTCGCCCCAGGGCAAATCATCCCAGCTAACGGGCGCTACGACAGTTTGAGGGATCCTTGCCGGTTTCATCACAACCTTCCGTTACGCATTGAGAGGTAATATATGAATCTTAACAGTATTCCTGCATTTCAGGACAATTACATCTGGGTCCTGTCAAATAATGACCAGCATTGTCTGATTGTGGACCCGGGTGAAGCGGCTCCTGTTTTGAAAGCCATTGCAGAGCATAACTGGGTGCCGGAAGCCATTCTGCTAACCCACCATCATCAGGATCACGTTGGTGGAGTGAAAGAACTCCTGCAACATTTCCCACAAATAGTGGTATACGGACCGGCTGAAACGCAAGATAAGGGAACGACACACGTAGTCGAAGATGGCGATATTGCACTCGTTTTGGGGCATGAATTTAGGGTAATTGCTACTCCGGGTCACACTTTAGGACATATCTGTTACTTTAGCCATCCTTACTTATTTTGTGGTGACACGCTCTTTTCTGGCGGTTGCGGTCGACTTTTCGAAGGTACAGCAACTCAAATGTATCAATCACTTAAAAAAATAAACGAACTTCCTGACGATACATTAATTTGTTGCGCACATGAGTACACATTAGCAAACATGAAGTTTGCCTTAAGCATTCTCCCGCACGATTCGTTCATAAATGAATATTATCGTAAAGTTAATGAGTTACGCGTAAAAAAACAAATGACACTACCCGTAATTCTGAAAAATGAGCGGCGAAATAATCTTTTTTTGAGAACGGAAGATATTGATTTAATTAATGAAATCAACAAAGAAACAATATTGCAACAACCTGAAGAGCGTTTTGCCTGGTTAAGGTCAAAGAAAGATACGTTCTGACAATTCCGGGTTGCCTTTTGAAAACTTCGCCGTTATGATCGGTCGTCTTTTAAGCAACTATTGACACACACATGAAGGCAAAAGCGATATTACTCGCCTCTGTCCTGCTTGTTGGGTGCCAGAATACTGGTAACGTCCAACAACACGCACAGAGCCTTTCTGCAGCTGGTCAAGGGGAAGCAGGAAAGTTTACAAGTCAGGCGCGATGGATGGACGACGGAACATCTATCGCTGCTGATCAAGATTTGTGGGCTTTCATTGGTGACGAGCTAAAGATGGGAATTCCGGAAAACAGCCGGATTCGCGAACAGAAACAGAAGTATTTACGCAATAAGAGCTATCTCCACGATGTAACTTTACGGGCAGAGCCGTATATGTACTGGATAGCCGGGCAGGTTAAGAAACGTAACATGCCTATGGAACTGGTACTACTACCCATAGTGGAGAGCGCTTTTGATCCTCACGCAACGTCTGGCGCCAATGCCGCAGGTATTTGGCAGATCATTCCGAGCACGGGGCGCAATTATGGTTTAAAACAGACCCGCAGTTATGATGCACGTCGCGACGTTGTGGCTTCCACCACCGCCGCGCTGGACATGATGCAGCGTCTGAACAAGATGTTTGATGGCGACTGGCTGCTGACCGTTGCTGCTTATAATAGCGGTGAAGGTCGTGTCATGAAGGCAATCAAAACGAACAAAGCACGTGGTAAACCCACTGACTTCTGGTCGTTGCCATTGCCTCAGGAAACGAAGCTATACGTGCCTAAAATGCTGGCATTGAGCGATATACTCAAAAACAGCAAACGCTATGGCGTACGTCTGCCAACAACAGACGAAAGCCGCGCGTTGGCACGTGTTCGCCTGAGTAGCCCGGTTGAGATGGCTCAGGTTGCTGATATGGCGGGTATTTCCGTCAGCAAGCTGAAGACCTTCAATGCAGGCGTGAAAGGCTCCACGTTGGGTGCCAGCGGCCCGCAATATGTGATGGTGCCAAAGAAGCACGCAGAGAAGCTGCGTGAGTCTCTGGCTTCAGGCGAAATTGCAGCCGTGCAGTCAACGCTGGTCGCGGATAACACGCCGCTGAACAGTCGTAGCTACAAAGTTCGCTCTGGCGATACGCTTTCTGGCGTCGCGTCACGCCTTGGCGTGAGCACCAATGACCTTAAGCAGTGGAATAATCTGCGCGGGTCATCCCTGAAAGTGGGTCAAAACCTGACGGTGGGTGCGGGTACCAGCGCACAGCGTCTGGCGAACAACAGCGATAGCATCACCTATCGTGTGCGTAAAGGCGACTCGCTGTCGAGCATTGCCAAACGTCACGGGGTTAACATCAAAGATGTCATGCGCTGGAACAGCGATACGGACAATCTACAGCCAGGCGATCAGCTCACGTTGTTTGTGAAAAACAACGGTATGCCGGACTCCTGATAGCATTGTAGAAATGAAGGCACTGGATTCCCCCCAGTGCCTTTTTTATTTATCCCGCTTTATGTGCTTCAACCATTATCGTGTCGCTGGTAAACGAGCCATCTTCCTGTAACGCAAAGTAGGCTTTCACGTCTGCAGAAGCACTTTGTTGGTATGCACGAATCGCGTCGCTCAACGCCGCGGGCGTGCGCATCCTCGCGACCCACGAACTGAACTCCAGTGGCAGGCGATCGGTTAACAAAGTATCGGCAATCAAATTGGCATCGTTGATTAACGACAGCCACTCTCCACTGGAATAGTTACGAACGTGCGAGGTATCGCGTAACGCCTCCACGGTTTGCAACCAGATATCACGTACAGGGTGGCCTGGCGACATCACATCCATCACAATCAATACACCACCGGGCTTCAGAACGCGGTTCACTTCCCGCAGCGCGCGTCCGACATCATGCCAGTGATGCGCAGAATAGCGGCTAATCACCACGTCAAATTCGCTATCTTCAAATGGCAGACTTTCGGCATAACCCTGGCGTGTGGCGACATTCTCCAGGCCCCTGTCATTTGCCGCCTCAGCGACCACCTCAAGCATCTGCGACGATAAATCATAAGCCACAACCTGCTTTACGTGTTGCGCGGCTACAAAGCTGGCATGCCCCGCTCCACATCCCATATCCAACACACGGGCCTGCGGAAATGCCGACAACCTTTCCCCCAGACGCTGCAAGTCACGGCCAGAGGCGTGCACCGCACTGGTTAAATAGGCATTAGCCTGAGAGCCAAACTGTTTTTCGACGTTGTCATGGTGAGAGCGTGTTGTCATTGTGTTGTCCTTCGGTTGTTGTGAAATTGGAAGGGCAACCATCACAGGCCTGCCCTACGGCAGACCTGACACACCGTTATTGTTCAGGTTTGCCGGGACTGAATTCAACGAGTAGCGGGTTGTGATCGGATGCACGGGTGACCAGCACAGAGGCTTCACTCACGTTCAGACCACGATAGAACACAAAATCGAGAGGGCGACCAAACGCGCGTCGGCGCTGATCGTCGGTAAAACGTACCTGGCGCAGCGACATTTCTCGCGCAAAGCGGTACAGCGCATTCATCCGTCGACGGCTCCAGGCATTGAAATCGCCGGCCATAATAACCGGACCGCTGTGATGAGCAATCTGATCGCCAATGGGAAGTAACTGCTTACTATAAACATCGACGCCGAGGCTAAAGTTAACCGCGTGGATATTCACCACCATTAATAATCGAGAGTCAGGCAGCGGATACACCGTTACCAGAGCCGATTTCGCCAGCCGTAAAATAGGCTCACGCTCGCGCAATGGACAACAGTAAACAGGATGAGCAGCAGAGAGCGTCATGACGCCAGAGGGATGCTGAGGCAGCACAAAGGCAGGAACCTGATCGGCAGCAAGGTAGTTAGCGGTCGCAAACTGCACCAGTTCTGGCGTGGTTTGCGCTTCCTGTAATAATACCAGATGCGCATCTTTGCCAAAATTCTTCAGCACCGACTGCCATTCTGCGCGCTGCTGTTTAAAAATATTCCATACCAGCACGCGAATGCGGTCTTCACTGCTTAACGGAACGCCTGCGGGTAATGCCTGGCCAATATGCGCAAACGACCCCGGCGGTAAAATCCGCTCGGCGGGTTGTCCGGCAACATAACGCATGGCATAGGTGTTTTTTCGCACTTTAGACTTTCAAACCTCTGTAACGTCAACCAGTCCGCAGCCGGACTGGTTCTTCTGTTATAGGGATTTTAGCACTCACTTTCAACGAACAATTGCAGTTTGTTTTGTAAGTGGGCGCTTACATCAATGATTTACCCCAGAGCAACACGCACGGGTTTATCAAGACGACCGCTGACACCCATCAGCAGGAAAGCTACCAGAACAATGAGGGCACCAATCCACGGCGTCTGTGCTAAACCATAATGCTCGACCGTTTGCCCGCCAATCACTGACCCCAGCGCAATCCCAATGTTAAACGCCGCAATGTTTAACCCTGACGCCACATCTACAGCATTAGGCGTAAATTGCTCCGCTTTCTGTACCACGTAGACCTGCAACCCCGGCACGTTACCAAAGGCAAAGATCCCCATCACCAGAATGGTAGCCAGCGCGGCGTACTGCGTAGAGGCCGTCAGTTGGAAGACCATCAGCAGAACAAACAGCGCGGCGAAAATGAATTTCAGCGCAGGAACCGCACCATGCTTATCTGCCAGCTTACCACCCCAGATATTACCGATAGCCACTGAAACACCGTAACCCAGTAAGATCCAGCTTACTGCTGCCGGGGAGAATCCCGCCAGATCCTGCATCATCGGTGCAAGGAAGGTGAATGCCGTGAATACACCGCCGTAGCCCAGTGCCGTAACGGCGTAAATCAGCAATAGACGGGGATGAGTCAGCACCTTCACCTGGTCGCGAATGCTGGCGGCAGCACGACCGGGAATGTTGGCAGGGATCAGTAACTGGCTACTGATCAGTGCAATCACGCCTAACATTGATACCGCGAGGAAAGTCTCACGCCAGCCAAAGTGCTGACCGATAAATGTTCCCAGCGGCACGCCGGTGACCAGCGCCACCGTTAAGCCACCAAACATAATGGCAATGGCGGAAGCCGCTTTCTCTTTTGGCACCAGACTTGTCGCGATGGTAGAACCAATCGAGAAGAATACGCCGTGTGCCAGCCCAGTCAGCAGACGAGCGACAATGAGTGTCATATACCCGGGTGCCTGCCATGCCAGCAAATTCCCCGCCGTAAACAGAACCATCAGCGCAACCAGTAACTGTTTACGTGGCAGGCGTCCGGTCAGAGCGGTCAGTACCGGTGCGCCAATTGCCACACCCAGCGCATAGATTGAAACCAGCATCCCGGCGGAAGGTAACGAGATCGCCAGCTGTTGAGCGATGGTCGGCACCAGACCAACAATCACAAACTCAGTAGTGCCTATAGCGAAGGCACTTATTGTTAGTGCAAATAAAGCGAGAGGCATAAATAACTCCGTAACATCAGTAATCAGATGACACGCAGTATGCCTGGATGTTTTAATGACAAAAATATTCAAAATCTCAATATAATTTTGCGTCAGGTGCAAAAATGAAAGCAACCTCCGAAGAACTTGCAATTTTTGTGGCGGTAGTGGAAAGCGGCAGCTTTAGCCGGGCGGCAGAACAGCTTGGACAAGCCAATTCTGCGGTCAGCCGGGCAGTAAAAAAGCTGGAGATGAAACTGGGCGTCAGTTTGCTTAATCGCACGACCCGACAGCTAAGCCTGACCGAAGAAGGAGAGCGCTACTTCAGGCGGGTGCAGCAGATACTGCAAGAGATGGCTGCAGCAGAAACGGAAATCATGGAGTCGCGTAATACTCCGCGCGGCCTGCTGCGCATCGACGCAGCAACACCGGTGATGTTGCATTTCCTGATGCCGCTAATCAAGCCGTTCCGGGAGCGGTATCCCGAGATGACGTTGTCTCTCGTCTCCTCAGAAACGTTCATCAATCTTATTGAACGAAAAGTGGATGTTGCTATACGAGCGGGTACACTGACTGACTCGAGTCTACGTGCGCGTCCGCTATTTACCAGCTATCGTAAGATTATTGCCTCACCGGACTACATTGCCCGTTTTGGCAAGCCAGAGAGCGTCGAGGAGTTAAACCAGCATCTGTGTCTGGGGTTTTCCGAACCAGTTTCACTCAATACCTGGCCGATTGCCTGTAGCGACGGACAGCTGCATGAGGTCGAGTGCGGAATTTCTTCCAACAGTGGAGAAACGCTAAAACAGCTTTGCCTGAATGGCAACGGCATCGCATGTCTTTCAGATTATATGATAGATAAAGAGATCGCGCGGGGTGAACTGGTGGAGTTATTGGCAGATAAACGTCTGCCGGTAGAGATGCCTTTTAGCGCAGTTTATTACAGCGATCGTGCCGTCAGTACGCGCATCCGGGCATTTATCGACTTTTTAAGTGATTATATAAGAACAGCTCCCGAAGGAGCTGTGAAAGAGGGTTAATGGGTACAGAGGGTCAGGCAATTAATCCCAATCAGGGGCCAGGCCTTCCGGGCTGACCAGACGATCGTTGCAGTCCAGTGCCGCGATCGCTTTTTTATCTTCGGCATCCAGATGCAGTTCCAGCGCCAGCAGGTTGCTTGCCAGGTTTTCACGTTTGGTAGAAGAAGGAATTACGGAGTAACCTTCCCCCATTGCCCATGCCAGAATAACCTGCGCCGGGGTCGCGTTATGTTTCGCGGCAATGTGCGCAATCACTTCATCTTTCAGCGCTTTGCCGTAAGCCAGCGTCATGTAAGAGGTGATGTGGATACCGTGTGCTTTCGCCCAGTCAACCACCTTACGGCTCTGCAAATACGGAGACAGCTCAATCTGATTGGTCGCAATGTTCTCTGCGCCTACTGCGGCAATGGCTTTTTCCATCAGCGGAATGGTGAAGTTTGAGATACCAATTTCGCGAGTCAGCCCCTGCTGTTTTGCTTCGAGCAGCGCCTGCATGAATTCCTCAACAGATACCGCATCACCTGGAGATGGCCAGTGGATCAGCGTCAGATCGACATAATCTGTACGCAGCTTCTTCAGGCTTTCTTTCAGACTTGGGATCAGTTTTTCTTTGCTGAGATTTTCAATCCAAATCTTGGTGGTGATATACAGCTCGTTACGCGGTACGCCGCTTTCGGCAATCGCCTGACCAACAGCCGCTTCATTATCATAGATTTGCGCAGTGTCGACAGCACGGTAGCCTAGCTCAAGCGCCGTTTTAACAGAAGCGATAACCACGTCGTCTTTCAGGCGGAAAGTACCTAAACCGAATGCAGGGATAGTCATAGAATTCCTCTTTTTAATCACTATGTTCGTTAACTGAGAGGATTATGAGCTTAAGCTCTTTATAGAAAAAGAGTGAAAAATGCAGAGGATTTTTGCGGATTCAGCAATAATTAAATTGCAGACAAAGAAAAAGCCCTGAGCGTTAGCTCAGGGCTCTTAATAAGTGGCGGAACGGACGGGACTCGAACCCGCGACCCCCTGCGTGACAGGCAGGTATTCTAACCAACTGAACTACCGCTCCACCGAATTTCTTTGTCACCACCCGGATTTTCATCCCGGTTTACTGCAATTTGATGCCTGGCAGTTCCCTACTCTCGCATGGGGAGACCCCACACTACCATCGGCGCTACGGCGTTTCACTTCTGAGTTCGGCATGGGGTCAGGTGGGACCACCGCGCTACAGCCGCCAGGCAAATTCTGTTTATCAACACACCTCCCGGGCATGTCGATGTCATCTGTAATCAAACTGAATCTTGTGTCTGTCTTTCGCCAAAACATCTTCGGCGTTGTAAGGTTAAGCCTCACGGTTCATTAGTATCGGTTAGCTCAATGTATCGCTACACTTACACACCCGACCTATCAACGTCGTCGTCTTCAACGTTCCTTCAGGACCCTTAAAGGGTCAGGGAGAACTCATCTCGGGGCAAGTTTCGTGCTTAGATGCTTTCAGCACTTATCTCTTCCGCATTTAGCTACCGGGCAATGCCATTGGCATGACAACCCGAACACCAGTGATGCGTCCACTCCGGTCCTCTCGTACTAGGAGCAGCCCCCCTCAATTCTCCAGCGCCCACGGCAGATAGGGACCGAACTGTCTCACGACGTTCTAAACCCAGCTCGCGTACCACTTTAAATGGCGAACAGCCATACCCTTGGGACCTACTTCAGCCCCAGGATGTGATGAGCCGACATCGAGGTGCCAAACACCGCCGTCGATATGAACTCTTGGGCGGTATCAGCCTGTTATCCCCGGAGTACCTTTTATCCGTTGAGCGATGGCCCTTCCATTCAGAACCACCGGATCACTAAGACCTGCTTTCGCACCTGCTCGAGCCGTCACTCTCGCAGTCAAGCTAGCTTATGCCTTTGCACTAACCTCCTGATGTCCGACCAGGATTAGCTAACCTTCGTGCTCCTCCGTTACTCTTTAGGAGGAGACCGCCCCAGTCAAACTACCCACCAGACACTGTCCGCAACCCGGATTACGGGTCTACGTTAGAACACCAGCCATTAAAGGGTGGTATTTCAAGGATGGCTCCATGCAGACTGGCGTCCACACTTCAAAGCCTCCCACCTATCCTACACATCAAGGACCAGTGTTCAGTGTCAAGCTATAGTAAAGGTTCACGGGGTCTTTCCGTCTTGCCGCGGGTACACTGCATCTTCACAGCGAGTTCAATTTCACTGAGTCTCGGGTGGAGACAGCCTGGCCATCATTACGCCATTCGTGCAGGTCGGAACTTACCCGACAAGGAATTTCGCTACCTTAGGACCGTTATAGTTACGGCCGCCGTTTACCGGGGCTTCGATCAAGAGCTTCTCCTTACGGATAACCCCATCAATTAACCTTCCGGCACCGGGCAGGCGTCACACCGTATACGTCCACTTTCGTGTTTGCACAGTGCTGTGTTTTTAATAAACAGTTGCAGCCAGCTGGTATCTTCGACTGATTTCAGCTCCATGGGTAAACCACTTCACCTACATATCAGCGTGCCTTCTCCCGAAGTTACGGCACCATTTTGCCTAGTTCCTTCACCCGAGTTCTCTCAAGCGCCTTGGTATTCTCTACCTGACCACCTGTGTCGGTTTGGGGTACGATTTCGTGTTACCTGATGCTTAGAGGCTTTTCCTGGAAGCAGGGCATTTGTTACTTCAGCACCGTAGTGCCTCGTCATCACACCTCAGCGTTAATAAGGTACCGGATTTACCTGGAACCTCCGCCTACATGCTTAAACCGGGACAACCGTCGCCCGGCTAACATAGCCTTCTCCGTCCCCCCTTCGCAGTAACACCAAGTACAGGAATATTAACCTGTTTCCCATCGACTACGCCTTTCGGCCTCGCCTTAGGGGTCGACTCACCCTGCCCCGATTAACGTTGGACAGGAACCCTTGGTCTTCCGGCGTGCGGGTTTTTCACCCGCATTATCGTTACTTATGTCAGCATTCGCACTTCTGATACCTCCAGCATACCTCACAGTACACCTTCAACGGCTTACAGAACGCTCCCCTACCCAACAACACATAGTGTCGCTGCCGCAGCTTCGGTGCATGGTTTAGCCCCGTTACATCTTCCGCGCAGGCCGACTCGACCAGTGAGCTATTACGCTTTCTTTAAATGATGGCTGCTTCTAAGCCAACATCCTGGCTGTCTGTGCCTTCCCACATCGTTTCCCACTTAACCATGACTTTGGGACCTTAGCTGGCGGTCTGGGTTGTTTCCCTCTTCACGACGGACGTTAGCACCCGCCGTGTGTCTCCCGTGATAACATTCTTCGGTATTCGCAGTTTGCATCGGGTTGGTAAGTCGGGATGACCCCCTAGCCGAAACAGTGCTCTACCCCCGAAGATGAATTCACGAGGCGCTACCTAAATAGCTTTCGGGGAGAACCAGCTATCTCCCGGTTTGATTGGCCTTTCACCCCCAGCCACAAGTCATCCGCTAATTTTTCAACATTAGTCGGTTCGGTCCTCCAGTTAGTGTTACCCAACCTTCAACCTGCCCATGGCTAGATCACCGGGTTTCGGGTCTATACCCTGCAACTTAACGCCCAGTTAAGACTCGGTTTCCCTTCGGCTCCCCTATTCGGTTAACCTTGCTACAGAATATAAGTCGCTGACCCATTATACAAAAGGTACGCAGTCACACCCCGAAGGATGCTCCCACTGCTTGTACGTACACGGTTTCAGGTTCTTTTTCACTCCCCTCGCCGGGGTTCTTTTCGCCTTTCCCTCACGGTACTGGTTCACTATCGGTCAGTCAGGAGTATTTAGCCTTGGAGGATGGTCCCCCCATATTCAGACAGGATACCACGTGTCCCGCCCTACTCTTCGAGTTCACAACACATGCACTTTTGTGTACGGGACTTTCACCCTGTATCGTGCGACTTTCCAGACGCTTCCACTAACACACATGCTGATTCAGACTCTGGGCTGCTCCCCGTTCGCTCGCCGCTACTGGGGGAATCTCGGTTGATTTCTTTTCCTCGGGGTACTTAGATGTTTCAGTTCCCCCGGTTCGCTTCATTACGCTATGTATTCACGTAATGATAGTGTGACGAATCACACTGGGTTTCCCCATTCGGAAATCGCCGGTTATAACGGTTCATATCACCTTACCGACGCTTATCGCAGATTAGCACGTCCTTCATCGCCTCTGACTGCCAGGGCATCCACCGTGTACGCTTAGTCGCTTAACCTCACAACCCGAAGATGTTTCTTTCGATTCATCATCGACTTGCAAAAATTTGAGAGACTCGAACACACCATTTTTCATTTCTTATTACGGAGAAATGAAACAGTGTGTCGTTTCAATTTTCAGCTTGATCCAGATTTTTAAAGAGCAAATATCTCAAACGTGACTCGAAAGTCAGTTTTGAGATACTTCGGTCGGCGACTTTCACTCACACATACCAGCAAGTGGCGTCCCCTAGGGGATTCGAACCCCTGTTACCGCCGTGAAAGGGCGGTGTCCTGGGCCTCTAGACGAAGGGGACACTGAAGTCTCAATCGCAAGACGCCTTGCTATTTACTTTTCATCAGACAATCTGTGTGAGCACTACAAAGGCAGGTTCTTTAAGGTAAGGAGGTGATCCAACCGCAGGTTCCCCTACGGTTACCTTGTTACGACTTCACCCCAGTCATGAATCACAAAGTGGTAAGCGCCCTCCCGAAGGTTAAGCTACCTACTTCTTTTGCAACCCACTCCCATGGTGTGACGGGCGGTGTGTACAAGGCCCGGGAACGTATTCACCGTGGCATTCTGATCCACGATTACTAGCGATTCCGACTTCATGGAGTCGAGTTGCAGACTCCAATCCGGACTACGACATACTTTATGAGGTCCGCTTGCTCTCGCGAGGTCGCTTCTCTTTGTATATGCCATTGTAGCACGTGTGTAGCCCTACTCGTAAGGGCCATGATGACTTGACGTCATCCCCACCTTCCTCCAGTTTATCACTGGCAGTCTCCTTTGAGTTCCCGGCCTAACCGCTGGCAACAAAGGATAAGGGTTGCGCTCGTTGCGGGACTTAACCCAACATTTCACAACACGAGCTGACGACAGCCATGCAGCACCTGTCTCAGAGTTCCCGAAGGCACCAAAGCATCTCTGCTAAGTTCTCTGGATGTCAAGAGTAGGTAAGGTTCTTCGCGTTGCATCGAATTAAACCACATGCTCCACCGCTTGTGCGGGCCCCCGTCAATTCATTTGAGTTTTAACCTTGCGGCCGTACTCCCCAGGCGGTCGACTTAACGCGTTAGCTCCGGAAGCCACGCCTCAAGGGCACAACCTCCAAGTCGACATCGTTTACGGCGTGGACTACCAGGGTATCTAATCCTGTTTGCTCCCCACGCTTTCGCACCTGAGCGTCAGTCTTTGTCCAGGGGGCCGCCTTCGCCACCGGTATTCCTCCAGATCTCTACGCATTTCACCGCTACACCTGGAATTCTACCCCCCTCTACAAGACTCTAGCCTGCCAGTTTCGGATGCAGTTCCCAGGTTGAGCCCGGGGATTTCACATCCGACTTGACAGACCGCCTGCGTGCGCTTTACGCCCAGTAATTCCGATTAACGCTTGCACCCTCCGTATTACCGCGGCTGCTGGCACGGAGTTAGCCGGTGCTTCTTCTGCGAGTAACGTCAATTGCTGTGGTTATTAACCACAACACCTTCCTCCTCGCTGAAAGTACTTTACAACCCGAAGGCCTTCTTCATACACGCGGCATGGCTGCATCAGGCTTGCGCCCATTGTGCAATATTCCCCACTGCTGCCTCCCGTAGGAGTCTGGACCGTGTCTCAGTTCCAGTGTGGCTGGTCATCCTCTCAGACCAGCTAGGGATCGTCGCCTAGGTGAGCCGTTACCCCACCTACTAGCTAATCCCATCTGGGCACATCCGATGGCAAGAGGCCCGAAGGTCCCCCTCTTTGGTCTTGCAACGTTATGCGGTATTAGCTACCGTTTCCAGTAGTTATCCCCCTCCATCGGGCAGTTTCCCAGACATTACTCACCCGTCCGCCACTCGTCACCCAAGGAGCAAGCTCCTCTGTGCTACCGTTCGACTTGCATGTGTTAGGCCTGCCGCCAGCGTTCAATCTGAGCCATGATCAAACTCTTCAATTTAAAAGTTTGATGCTCAATGAATTAAACTTCGTAATGAATTACGTGTTCACTCGTTGAGACTTGGTATTCATTTTTCGTCTTGCGACGTTAAGAATCCGTATCTTCGAGTGCCCACACAGATTGTCTGATAAATTGTTAAAGAGCAGTTGCGACGCGCTTTAGCGCTCTGTCGCGAGGTGGCGTATACTACGCTTTCCTCTTTCAGAGTCAACCTTCATTTTCAGGTTTTTCTCTTCAACCGAACCGGCTGTTTGTGTGAAGTGATTCACATCCGCCGTGTCGATGGAGGCGCATTATAGGGAGTCGACTCAGGAAGACAAGCGGAAAAATGCATTTTTGTTTCAACCGCTCACCTTTTATCCACAACGCTTACTTTTGCTGCTTTTTTATCGCCATTGGCAGGTCTGCCAGACTATTTATGACCAAATCTGCCGCATTTTCTGCTTCCGGCGTGACGGGTTTGCCCGTGCGGACCAATACCTTCGTGCCAACATTCGCAGCTGTCGCCGCCTGCATATCTTCAATTTTGTCGCCTACCATATAAGAAGCGGCCATATCGATATGCAAGAAGTCTCGGGCGGAGATAAACATACCAGGATGCGGTTTACGGCAGTCGCAGACCTGACGATACTCTTCTACAGCACCCTGCGGGTGATGCGGGCAGTAGTAGATGCCATCCAGCTCAACGTCGCGATCGGCCAGCGACCAGTCCATCCATTCGGTCAACGTTTCAAACTGCGCCTCAGTAAATTTACCACGCGCGATACCAGACTGGTTCGTCACGATAATAAGCGCGTAACCCATCTTTTTAAGTTCACGCATGGCATCAATAACGCCGTCGATAAACTCAAACTCGTCGATCTCATGTACATAACCGTGGTCCACATTAATGGTACCGTCACGGTCGAGAAAAATTGCGGGTACAGACTTTGCCACCTTTTATAGCTCCTGAATAAGGCATGTGACTCTAGTATCGCATGTTTCAGCGGGCAAGAAAGTGCTCATCGTGCAAAGCCCGATTGATTTAGACGTCTGGATGCCTTAACATCCATCTTGTTGACGGCTTCGACCGTACCTGACAGACGAAAATGCCACGGCTAACTTAATTACGATAATAAATAACCAATGATTAAACTTTCGAATATCACCAAAGTGTTCCAGCAGGGGACTCGCACCATTCAGGCGCTAAATAATGTCAGCCTGCATGTTCCTGCCGGGCAGATTTATGGCGTTATTGGCGCCTCCGGTGCCGGTAAAAGTACGCTCATCCGCTGCGTTAACCTACTCGAACGCCCTACCGAAGGCAGCGTTCAGGTTGGCGGTCAGGAGCTGACCACGCTTTCTGAGTCGGAGTTGACTAAAGCTCGCCGTCAAATCGGCATGATTTTTCAGCACTTTAACCTGCTCTCTTCCCGTACGGTGTTCGGTAACGTCGCACTACCGCTGGAACTGGATAACACGCCAAAAGAAGAGATCAAACGCCGCGTAACAGAACTGTTGGATTTGGTTGGTCTTGGAGACAAGCACGATAGCTACCCGGCCAACCTTTCCGGTGGACAAAAACAGCGTGTGGCGATCGCCCGTGCGCTGGCAAGTAATCCCAAAGTGTTGCTGTGCGATGAAGCCACCAGCGCACTCGATCCGGCAACGACCCGCTCGATTCTGGAATTATTGAAAGATATTAATCGTCGTCTGGGACTCACCATTCTGCTGATTACTCACGAGATGGACGTTGTAAAACGTATTTGTGACTGCGTGGCGGTCATCAGTAATGGTGAACTGATTGAGCAAGACACCGTTAGTGAAGTGTTCTCACACCCGAAAACGCCGCTGGCACAGAAATTTATCCAGTCCACGCTGCACCTGGATATTCCGGAAGATTATCTGGAACGTTTAAAAGCGGAGCCGGAAGCCGACAGCGTGCCGATGCTGCGTATGGAATTCACCGGTCATTCGGTCGATGCACCGCTACTTTCTGAGACGGCCCGTCGCTTTAATGTGAATAACAACATTATTAGCGCGCAGATGGATTACGCCGGCGGCGTGAAGTTCGGCATCATGCTGACTGAAATGCACGGCACACAGGAAGATACACAAGCAGCCATTAGCTGGTTGCAGGAACACCATGTAAAAGTAGAGGTACTGGGTTATGTCTGAGCCGATGATGTGGCTGCTGGTTCGCGGCGTATGGGAAACGCTGGCAATGACCTTTGTGTCCGGTTTTTTTGGCTTTGTGATTGGTCTGCCGGTCGGCGTGTTGCTGTACGTAACGCGTCCGGGGCAAATTATTGAGAACGCGAAGCTCTACCGTACGCTCTCTGCGCTGGTGAACATTTTCCGTTCCATCCCGTTCATCATCTTACTGGTGTGGATGATTCCGTTCACCCGCATGATCGTAGGCACCTCTATCGGACTGCAGGCAGCTATCGTTCCGCTGACCGTCGGTGCCGCGCCGTTTATCGCCCGTATGGTGGAAAACGCGCTGCTCGAAATCCCGACCGGGCTGATAGAAGCCTCTCGTGCGATGGGCGCCACGCCGCTGCAAATTGTACGTAAGGTATTACTGCCAGAAGCGCTGCCAGGACTGGTCAATGCGGCCACCATCACCCTTATCACGCTGGTTGGTTACTCCGCGATGGGCGGTGCCGTCGGTGCCGGTGGTCTTGGACAGATTGGCTATCAGTACGGCTATATTGGTTACAACGCTACCGTAATGAATACAGTACTGGTATTGCTCGTCGTTCTGGTTTATTTAATTCAGTTATCCGGCGATCGCATCGTCCGGGCTGTCACGCACAAATAACGTTGCACACAACACTAAAAACTCATTAAGAAAAGGAAATAAGCATGGCGTTCAAATTCAAAACCTTTGCGGCAGTTGGAGCCCTGATCGGTTCTCTGGCACTTGTGGGTTGCGGTCAGGATGAAAAAGATCCTAATCACATCAAAGTGGGCGTTATTGTTGGCGCAGAGCAGCAGGTTGCAGAAGTCGCGCAGAAAGTGGCAAAAGAAAAATACGGTCTGGACGTTGAGCTGGTCACGTTTAACGATTACGTTCTGCCTAACGAAGCGCTGAGCAAAGGCGATATCGATGCTAACGCCTTCCAGCACAAACCATACCTGGACCAGCAGATCAAAGATCGTGGTTACAAGCTGGTTGCTGTAGGCAATACTTTTGTTTACCCGATTGCGGGCTACTCCAAAAAAATCAAATCACTGGATGAGCTGCAGGACGGTTCCCAGGTCGCGATTCCAAACGACCCGACTAACCTTGGCCGTTCCTTGCTGCTGCTGCAAAAAGTGGGCTTAATCAAACTGAAAGACGGTGTTGGCCTGCTGCCAACCGCGCTGGACGTGATTGAAAACCCGAAAAACCTGAAGCTGGTTGAACTGGAAGCACCGCAGCTGCCGCGTTCCCTGGACGATGCACAAATCGCACTGGCGGTCATCAACACCACCTACGCCAGCCAGATCGGCCTGACTCCGGCAAAAGACGGTATCTTTGTTGAAGATAAAGATTCCCCGTACGTAAACCTGATTGTAACTCGTGAAGACAATAAAGATGCTGAGAACGTGAAGAAATTCGTTGAAGCATACCAGTCTGACGAAGTGTACGAAGCAGCAAACAAAGTCTTCAACGGCGGTGCTGTTAAGGGCTGGTAATTTTAGGCTGTTTACAGAATCTGTAATATCATCAGGACGGGCGCTTGCCCGTCTTGTCATTTATGCAAGCACCTGATTCAATATCTGACGTTTAGATCATTCATTGAGGAAATATTATGCGTGCTTTACCGATCTGTTTAGTAGCACTCTTGCTGAGCGGCTGTTCTATGTTAAGCAGATCCCCTGTTGAACCCGTTCAAAGCACCGCAACCCCGCCGAAAGCGGAGCCGGAAAAACCGAAAGCACCGCGCGCTACGCCGGTAAGAATCATTACTAACGCTGAAGATTTAGTAGGCAAACCGTTCCGCGATCTTGGCGAAGTTAGCGGTGAATCCTGCCAGGCTTCAAACCAGGATTCCCCTCCGAGCATTCCAACCGCACGCAAACGCATGCAGATTAACGCATCAAAAATGAAAGCTAATGCGGTATTGCTGCACAGTTGCGAAGTGACCAGCGGAACGCCGGGTTGCTATCGTCAGGCGGTTTGCATCGGTTCTGCACTGAACATTTCGGCGAAATGAGCCATTTTCAGTTCGAGCAAATAGGCGTTATCCGCTCACCTTATAAAGAAAAGTTCGCCGTTCCACGCCAGCCCGGTCTGGTGAAAAGCGCCAGCGGTGAACTGCATTTGCTCGCACCTTATAACCAGGCCGATGCCGTTCGCGGCCTGGAAGCCTTCAGTCATTTGTGGGTGATTTTTGTTTTTCACCAGACAATGGAAGGTGGATGGCGTCCGACCGTGCGCCCTCCCCGCCTTGGCGGCAACGCCAGAATGGGTGTCTTTGCCACGCGTTCAACGTTTCGTCCTAACCCTGTTGGCATGTCGTTGGTTGAGCTACGGGGCATCCGTTGCCATAAAGAGCACGTGATCCTCGAACTCGGTGGGCTGGATCTTGTTGATGGCACGCCAGTCGTAGATATAAAACCGTATCTGCCGTTTGCCGAATCGTTACCCGATGCTCGCGCCAGCTATGCTCAGGATGCCCCCCAGGCCAGCGTAGACGTGACGTTCAGTGAAGATCTCGCGGAGCAGCTACCGAAGCTCGAACAACGTTACCCGCATCTTCGTCAGTTTATTGCCGAAGTGCTGGCGCAGGATCCGCGTCCTGCCTACCGTAAAAACGAGGAAGAAGGCAAAACCTACGCCGTCTGGCTGCTGGACTTTAACGTCCGCTGGCGCGTCACGCCGTCAGGATTTGAGGTCTTTGCTCTGGAAGCCCGCTAATTTGCGTCGCGTACTCTTTTGACATCCCTTTCTCGCTGGTAAACTAAACCACTTTTGTTTTGTGCCAGGCTCGTTTTGAGCCTGTTCGATCGTTCAACTGGAACCGTAACAACATGCGTACTAGCCAATATCTGCTCTCCACTCTGAAGGAGACACCTGCCGACGCCGAAGTCATCAGCCACCAGCTGATGCTGCGCGCCGGGATGATCCGCAAGCTGGCCTCCGGGTTATATACCTGGCTGCCGACCGGCGTGCGCGTCCTGAAAAAAGTCGAAAACATCGTGCGTGAAGAGATGAACAACGCCGGTGCGATCGAGGTGTTGATGCCGGTCGTTCAGCCTTCTGAACTGTGGGAAGAGAGCGGCCGTTGGGAACAATACGGCCCGGAACTGCTGCGTATTGCTGACCGTGGCGATCGTTCGTTCGTCCTCGGCCCAACGCATGAAGAAGTGATCACCGACCTGATCCGTAACGAGCTGAGCTCTTACAAACAGCTGCCGCTGAACTTCTATCAGATTCAGACCAAATTCCGTGACGAAGTCCGTCCGCGCTTCGGCGTGATGCGCTCCCGCGAATTCCTGATGAAAGATGCATACTCTTTCCACACCTCTCAGGAATCCCTGCAGGAAACCTACGACGCGATGTACGCTGCGTATAGCAAAATCTTCAGCCGTATGGGGCTGGATTTCCGTGCAGTACAAGCGGATACCGGTTCTATCGGCGGCAGCGCCTCTCACGAATTCCAGGTGCTGGCGCAGAGCGGCGAAGACGATGTGATCTTCTCCGACTCTTCCGACTATGCGGCGAACATCGAATTTGCCGAAGCCGTTGCGCCGAAGGAGCCGCGCGCGGCAGCAACCCAGGAAATGACGCTGGTAGATACGCCGAACGCTAAAACCATCGCCGAACTGGTTGAGCAGTTCAACCTGCCTATCGAAAAAACCGTGAAAACCCTGCTGGTGAAAGCGGTTGAAGGCAGCAGCTACCCGCTGGTCGCCCTGCTGGTTCGTGGCGATCACGAGCTGAACGAAGTCAAAGCGGAAAAACTGCCGCAGGTTGCCAGCCCGCTGACCTTTGCCACCGAAGAAGAAATTCGTGCGCTGGTAAAAGCAGGTCCTGGCTCGCTCGGTCCGGTGAATATGCCAATTCCGGTGGTTATCGACCGTACCGTTGCAGTAATGAGCGATTTCGCTGCCGGTGCCAACATCGACGGTAAACACTATTTCGGTATCAACTGGGATCGCGACGTGGCCACCCCGGAAGTTGCTGACATCCGTAACGTGGTCGCCGGCGACCCTAGCCCGGACGGCAAAGGTACGCTGATGATCAAACGCGGTATCGAAGTCGGCCACATCTTCCAGTTGGGTACCAAGTACTCTGAAGCGATGAAAGCCGCCGTTCAGGGCGAAGATGGCCGTAACCAGACGCTGACTATGGGCTGCTACGGTATCGGGGTCACTCGCGTAGTCGCTGCTGCTATTGAACAGAACTTTGACGATCGTGGCATCGTATGGCCAGATGCCATTGCCCCGTTCCAGGTCGCCATTCTGCCGATGAACATGCACAAATCCTACCGTGTGCAGGAGTTGGCTGAAAAGCTGTACGCTGAGCTGCGCGCGCAGGGTATCGAAGTGCTGATGGACGATCGTAAAGAGCGTCCGGGCGTGATGTTTGCCGATATGGAACTGATCGGTATCCCACACACCATCGTGCTGGGCGACCGTAACCTCGACAACGACGATATCGAATACAAATACCGTCGTAACGGCGAGAAAGAGCTGATTAAAACCGGCGACATCGTCGACTTCCTGGTCAAAGCCATTAAAGGCTAATACCAACAAAAAGGCCCTGATTATCAGGGCCTTTTTTCTATCGATTAATTACACGCTTTACCAGGGATAAATTTCGCGTCTTTATCCGCCATCAACGTTTTCACTTTCTCACCCGTATCCGGGTTTGACTCCAGCGTGAAATGCGCCTCAAGCGTCAGCAGTACGGACTGTCCGTTTTCCGCACGAGCGGCTAAATAGTCGCGTTCAAGCTGAGCGTTATTCGCCACCGGCATCCGTTTACCCGTTGCGCAGTCGGTAAAGATTGCCGCGTCAGCCATATAGAAATACATGCCTCGCATCGGCATTGGCGTCACCGGTAAGCTGGCGGAAACCGGCTGGAGCGTGTAGTTAAACTGTGACTCAATCGGGTTACCTTCACGATCGAGCATTTCCAGCGCCTCGCCTTTAGCCCGGTAGTACGATTTTTCACCTTTACTGTCGGTCAGCACCAGTTTGTCGGCTGTACGCGCCCATGTGCCATAAGAGGCAAACGAAGACGGTTCATCCCGCACGCCCTGATAGCGTTCGTTCATCACCCATGTGCCGTCTTTTTCCAGAAACAGAGAGGTTTCAATCCCTTCGCAGTCCGCGCAAGGTAAGATGCCACGCCAGCTTTGCTGCATCGGTTTTAATTCTGCCGCCCGCGTCGGCTGTAGTACTTCAACTTCAGTACGGTTATTACAGCCGATCAAGGAAAAAAGCGTGCATGCAGCGACCACGGACAATATTGCTGTTTTCACTATCAATTCCTTATTAATTTTTATTCCCGCTCGTCAGTCTTGCGTTCGACGAACTCTCCCACGCAGTGCTTTCACTGTGGATTTTTGCGCCTTCGATGACAACCTGCGCTCTTTCGAGGCGCGCGTAGGGCGAGTTGCCTGTCGGCTTTTTTGCACCGCGGTTAATTCTTTTATCACCGCCACCAGTCGGGAGATTGCCGCTTCCCGATTGAGCTCCTGGCTACGGTATTCCTGCGCCTTAATGATAATAATGCCATCGCCGCTAATCAGATGATGGCTGGCGGCCAGCAGGCGTTCCTTGTAATACTCTGGCAGGCTCGAGGCCCGAATGTCAAAGCGCAAATGGATAGCCGTCGAGGTCTTGTTAACGTGCTGACCACCCGCGCCTTGTGCCCGAATCGCCGTGATTTCCAGCTCATTATCAGGTATAGAGACGTTTCGGGAGAGAACAATCATGAACGCGGCTGCCACGCGGTCAGATGAATTTCCAGATTGTTCTGAGAGTCGGACAGCCAAATAGCGCCGTCCTGAATAGTCGCCTGCAGCGCCATTGTACGACCAGCAAAATCACTCAGTTGCGCCAGCTGTTCATCATCCAGATACCACACGGTGAGATTTTTAAACTGCGCACATTTGTTCTGGTTTTGCTGCCACCAGATCTGAGCCGCACGGCTGTTGTAGGCAAACAGAGCAACCTCACCAGACTGGGTACAGGCTTTCTTGATACGGCGCTCATCCGGCAGACCCAGCTCAATCCAAAGATCGATGCCCAGATGGTCGTTACGCAGCCATGCTTCAGGCTCGTCTTCCGCGCTCAGGCCACGCGTGAACTGCAGCCGTTCATCGGCATATTTAATCCAGGCCAGCAGGCGCAGCATCATGCGCTCCTGGGTTTCAGAGGGGTGACGCGCCAGCGTCAAGGCCGCGTCAAGAAACTGGTTGCGGTCAAGATCCGCTACGTTGACGACGGCTTTATAAATTGTCGCTTTAAGCGCCATGGGAGAACTCCTTTCGAATCAGGCGCACATTGTAGCGAAAACGGCGGCAAAAGGCTGCTAACTGCTCATCTATCAAGGCGCTGATATTGCTTGAATGAGTATGGTATAGTCACCTTGCTAAACAGAGTTTATCTTCGTAGGCTTAGACTTGCATCCACGGTTAAGTCAGAGTGCTGACAGGAGGGCATGTGGAAAAATATTGTGAGTTAATACGCAAGCGGTACGCGGAAATCGCCAGCGGAGACTTAGGGTATATCCCGGATGCGCTGGGTTGCGTATTGAAGGTGCTTAATGAAGTGGCGGCAGACAGCGCCCTTCCAGAGTCGGTCAGGGAAAAAGCGGCCTATGCTGCCGCGAACTTACTGGTGAGCGATTATGTCAATGAATGAAACGTATCAACCCATCAATTGCGATGATTACGACAATCTTGAACTCGCCTGCCAGCACCATTTGTTACTGACGCTGGCGTTAAAAGATGGCGAAGTTTTGCAGGCGAAAGCGAACGACCTGGTTTCACGCAAAAACGTGGAGTATCTGGTCGCAGATGTCGCAGGTGAAACCCGGGAGCTTCGCCTCGACAAAATTGCCAGCTTCAGCCACCCGCAGATCGGTACCGTGGTGGTCAGCGAATCCTGATTATTTTGGTGCCGGATGACGGTGCAAAGCACCTTATCCGGCCTACTTTCCACGCCAAACCAGACTCACGCCTTCTTCATCTTCCGCCGCTCCCTCACGCGTCACGAAAACACCCGCAGCCGCAATCAACGTTTCGCCGTAAAACAGCATCGGTGTGGTATCTCGTCGCCAGGGCGGGATCCCCTGCTCCTGCCAGATTTTCTTTAATTTCCGTCCACCGTTACGCCCGACAATATGCAATAACCCTGGTGCTTTGAAACGAATGCTGACGGCTTCATCCGCTTGCGGCATGCGCAATTCACCCGCAGAAATTAACTGAACCGAACCCAATCCGGCAGGCAGCGCCAACGGTGTTTTCCACTCTAACCATGGGATAACGGTTTCGCTTTGCCCATCGACTGACTTCACCCACCACAGCTGTGACTGATAACGACGGACCTCGTACTCCCCGAGGCGAAAACAGGGTGAGGCATCTTCCCGCGCCAGCGCCACTTCCTGCCAGATACGTTCCAGTCCATCACGAGAAGGCATCGGCGCATTTAACCCCGCCAGCCAGCGACGAAGCAGCGCGGCACGACGCACGTCGCTCATCATCATTAACGGTACCAGTAGCAGTGTGCCGTGGGCTGTGATGCAATCGGCTAAATCGCTGGCCAGCAGTTCATCCAGTAAACTCTCCTGCTCAGCACACAGCGCGGCGCTGCGGGCTACGGCTTGCGCGAAGTGCGGCCAGCGCTGTTGGAGCAATGGGGTAACGCGCAATCTGAGGAAATTGCGATCGTAGGTATCATCCTGATTGCTTTCATCTTCAATCCAGCATAATTCATGCTGCCGCGCCCATGCTTCAAGCGCCTCTCGCGTTTGCGCCAGCAGCGGTCGAATCAGCTGGGTTCCGGCGAACGGTGAGTTTTCGCCCATGGCGGAAAGTCCGGCAGGGCCGCTGCCGCGCTTAAGCGCCAGCAAAAAGGTTTCACACTGGTCATCGAGATGCTGGGCGGTCATCAGCACCTCGCCCGGTAGTAAGGTCTGCGCAAATGCCTGATAGCGCGCTCGTCGCGCCTGAGCTTCGATGCCCAGGCCATCGTCCTCAAGGTGTACCCGCTCAACCACCAGCGGCACCTGCCACTGCATACATACTGACTCACAGTGCTGCACCCAACTGTCTGCATGTGGGCTTAATCCGTGATGAATATGGATTGCGCGTAAAGCGACCTCAGGATGCTGCGCTCGCCACTGCACCAGCTGATGCAGGAGTACGGTTGAGTCCAGCCCGCCGCTAAAGGCGACCAAAATCGATTGAGAATTCAGCAGTGAAGTGTTCAGCGTGAGTGTCGTCATGATGGTTACTTACAATGGCATTGCCCGGCACGTTACCGGGCTAACGCCACAATGACAAGCCTTACAGCTCGTACAGTTCGAGGGGCAATCCGTCCGGATCGTTGAAAAACGTAAAGCGTTTACCGGTAAATGGATCGATACGTATGGATTCACACTTCACGTGGTGTGCTTCCAGATGCGCGATCGACTTTTCCACATCCTCCACGCTGAACGCCAGATGACGCAAACCGCAGGCTTCCGGTCGGCTCGGACGGCAAGGTGGAAACGGGAAAGAAAAAAGCTCAATCACATACTGGCCGTTCAATGCCAGATCGCCTTTCCACGAGTCTCTCTCTTCCCGATAGGCTTCGCTCATCAGTGTAAAGCCAAGCACATCGCAGTAAAATGCCTTACTCGCCGCGTAGTCCGTCGCAATAATGGCAATATGGTGAACCTGTTTTAATCCCAGCATAGCGTCATCGCCTCTTTCATTTTTCTGTCAGCACGTTACTCGTACGTCTTAGGGTCAGGCAAGTCGTTATGCCATTTTTAAGACTCTCACGCGATACACGCCATCCTCGCCCAGTTTAGCGCCATGGATATCGGTTTCAAATCCCGGGTAGCGCTGCCCCACTGAACACAGCATCAGAAGAAAATCGAGGACAGCCCGGCTTTTGGCAGTGATCATTTCCCCGGGCATCAAGAGCGGCACGCCTGGAGGATAAGGCAGGATCATATTGGCGGACACGCGTCCTACCAGTTGATCAAGCGCCACGGTTTCCACCTCACCTTTGATCTGCCGCTGCCAGGCCTGGTGCGGTGTCATTTTCATTTCCGGCAAGGTATCAAATGCCCGCAGCATCAGTCCGGAGAGATCGTGCTGGCGGATCAGCTTATGGATCCCCTGTGCCAGATCCTGAATACGCATATTGCGATAGAAATCGGGATCTTCAGCATACAGATCCGGCAGCATATTTTTCACGCGTAAATTCAGATCGTACGAGCGCTTAAATTCCGTCAGGCCACGTAGCAGCCCCATCGCCCGGGTCTTATCTATGCCAATACTGAACAGGAACAACAGGTTATACGGTCCCGTTTTTTCGACGACGACGCCGCGTTCATCAAGGAATTTCGCCACCAGCGCCGCGGGGATCCCCTCTTCGCTCATATTTCCCTGTTCATCCATTCCCGGCGTCAGAATCGTGACCTTCACCGGGTCGAGGAACATGTGGTCGGCATCAGCATCAACAAATCCGTGCCAGTCTTCACCTGGCGCTACCGGCCAACATTCTGCTTCATCGACCTTTTCCGGCTGCCAGATATCAAAGAACCAGCCATCCGACTCTTCGCGCAGACGCTGCACTTCTTTACGGAAATGCAGCGCCCGTTCCACCGAACGATTGATTAACCGCTTGCCGGAATTACCACGCAGCATTGCCGCCGCCGTTTCTATCGACGCCACAATCGGATAGCTCGGAGACGTGGAGGTGTGCATCATAAAGGCTTCGTTGAACGTGTCTTCATCATAGTCACCCTTAATGTGGATCAGCGAAGCCTGTGACAACGCCGCCAGCATCTTGTGGGTGGACTGTGTTTCAAAAATCACCTTTCCCGGTACCCGTTCGCCGCTCATCCCGCTTTTCCCCTGATAGATCGGATGAAAATGGGTATATGGCACCCAGGCTGAATCAAAATGGATGGAGGGCACATCCAGGGTTTGCTTGATCCAGTTGGTGTTATAAAGCAGCCCGTCATAGGTGGAGTTGGTGATCACCGCGTGTACCGGCCATTGCGCCTGAGTCGTCTCTTCTACCTTACGTTCAATACTTGCATGGGTAAATTCCCGACGGGGTATACCGCCGAGGATCCCCAACGCGTTACGCGTAGGCTTCAACCAGATTGGCACCACATCGCTCATCATCAGCAAATGCGCCAGCGACTTATGGCAGTTGCGGTCAATCAGTAACGTACTGCCTGCAGGCGCAGCATACATGCCGACAATCTTGTTCGATGTCGAGGTGCCGTTGGTCACCATATAGCTCTGTTCGGCACCAAAAGTACGCGCGATGTACTCCTCCGCTTCGAGGTGTGGTCCGGTATGATCAAGCAATGAACCCAGTTCGGTTACGGAAATGGACACGTCGGCTTTCAGCGTATTGCCGCCAAAGAAATCATAGAACAGGCAGCCGACCGGGCTTTTCTGGTACGCCGTACCCGCCATGTGCCCGGGCGTACAGAAGGTATACTTTCCTTCCTTCACATAGGTAAACAGCGCCTTGGTGAACGGAGGCGTGATGTTATCGAGGTATTCGCTGGTGTACTGGCGAATGCGGGTGGCAATGTCTTCAGACTGACCCAGCGCATACTCAAAAAACCACAGCGCCATGCGCAGGTCGTGCGCACTGACATCCATCGTCGAATGGGTATTAATAAAGGCATAGAGCGGGAGATACTCGTTGAGCTGGTTGATGTCACTGCACAGCTCCAGGCTATATTCATCCCAGTCAAAAATGACGCCGCAAATTCGCGGGTTGTGTTCGATAAACTTCAGCAGGTCAACGCTATTCTGCGGCCAGATAATCTGAAATCCCTGCTGTTGCAGCGCACGTTCAAGTTCCTTGATGGGCTCATCTTTATAAAAGACGCCATGCGGTCCCATGATGGCAATGATATTCATGCGTTCCTCCTGGAAAAACCTTAGTTAATCATAGCCTGCCCAAACCACAGGTAAAAAAAAGGGCCACAACGTTGTGGCCCTTTTCGGAATTAATGCAGTTTACGCGTAACCGTAGCTCATCAGACGCTGGTAACGACGGTTTTTCAGATCGTCTTTGCTTAACACGTCGAGATCGGCGAGATCGGCCAGCAGCTGTGCTTTCAGGGACGCAGCCATCACTTCCGGATTGCGGTGTGCGCCGCCTAACGGTTCCGGAATGATAGAGTCGATAAGCTTCAGCTCTTTCAGACGCGGGGCAACAATTCCCATCGCTTCTGCGGCCAGCGGTGCTTTGTCGGCGCTTTTCCACAGAATTGAAGCACAACCTTCCGGGGAGATAACGGAATAGGTGCTGTATTGCAGCATATTCACTTTATCGCCTACACCGATCGCCAGCGCGCCACCGGAACCACCTTCACCGATAACGGTGCAGATTACCGGTACGCTCAGACGCGACATTTCACGCAGGTTGCGCGCGATCGCTTCTGACTGACCACGCTCTTCCGCGCCCACGCCCGGGTAAGCCCCTGGGGTGTCGATGAAGGTAATGATCGGCATGTTGAAACGCTCGGCCATTTCCATCAGACGCAGCGCTTTGCGATAGCCTTCCGGCGCTGGCATGCCGAAATTACGGCGAATCTTTTCTTTGGTCTCACGGCCTTTCTGATGACCAATGATCATCACCGGACGGCCATCCAGACGCGCGATACCGCCGACAATAGCTTTATCATCCGCATAGGCACGATCGCCCGCCAGCTCATCAAATTCATCAAACGCCAGGCGGACATAATCCAGGGTGTACGGACGCTGTGGATGGCGCGCCAGTTGGGCTACCTGCCATGCGCCAAGATCGGCGAAGATTTTACGCGTCAGTTCTACGCTTTTTTCACGCAGGCGATGCACTTCTTCATCGATGTTAATATCCAGTTTCTCATCCTGACGGCTAACCGCAGTCAAAGAATCGATTTTTGCTTCCAGCTCTGCAATCGGCTGTTCAAAATCAAGGAAATTCAGACTCATAGTATTCCTGTATTAGTCAAACTCCAGTTCCACCTGCTCCGAACCAATAAGGCCACGGAGATCGTTTAGCAAACGATCGCTCGGAGAGACACGCCACGTCGCGCCAAAACGCAACCGCGCACGTGCATCCGCCCTCTGATAGTAGAGATGTACTGGAATTGTCCCCGAGCGGTGGGGTTCCAGAGACTGACGGAGTCGGTTTAAAAGCTGGTCATCAATTTGCCTGTCCGTCAGCGAGATAGCAAGCCCGCGAGCATATTTTTCCCGGGCTTCGTCAATATCCATGACTTCACGGGCCATCATTTTAAGCCCGCCGCTGAAGTCATCAAAGCTGACCTGTCCGCTGACGATAAGTATGCGGTCTTTTTCCAGCAATTGCTGGTATTTATCCAGAGCATCGGTAAACAACATAACTTCCAGACGTCCGGAACGGTCATCCAGTGTACAGATGCCGATACGATTGCCGCGCTTGGTGACCATTACCCGCGCAGCAATGACGAGCCCCGCAGCCGTGGTGACTTTACCACGTTCTGTCGGATGCATGTCTTTCAGCCTGTAGCCTCCGACATAGCGCTCAATTTCTTTTAAATACTGGTTGATGGGGTGTCCCGTCAGGTAAAGCCCCAACGTTTCACGCTCACCATCTAATACCACCTGCTCCGGCCACGGTTGGCAACTGGCATAGGATTGTTCAATTTGCTCCGGTTCTTCTGCCAGTACGCCAAACATATCGGCCTGACCGATGGCTTCGGCTTTTGCATGCTGATCGGCGGCTTTTAGCGCATCGTTGAGCGAATTCATCAACGCCGCGCGATGCGGGCCAAGGCGATCAAACGCCCCGGACATGATTAGCTTTTCCAGCACCCGGCGGTTAAGTTTTTTGATATCCGTGCGCGCACAGAGATCAAACAACTCACGGAAGTAACCACCTTCGTTACGCGCCTCAATAATAGCTTCAATTGGTCCTTCACCCACGCCTTTTATCGCGCCGATGCCATAAACAATCTCGCCATCATCATTCACGTGAAAATGGTAAAGACCGGAGTTGATGTCCGGCGGCAGGATTTTGAGCCCCATACGCCAGCATTCATCTACCAGCCCGACCACTTTCTCGGTGTTATCCATATCGGCGGTCATTACCGCCGCCATAAACTCAGCAGGATAATGCGCCTTCAGCCACAGCGTCTGGTAAGAGACCAGCGCATAGGCTGCGGAGTGCGATTTGTTAAATCCGTAACCGGCGAATTTCTCCACCAGGTCAAAGATTTTCATCGCCAGTTCGCCGTCTACGCCGCGCTTTTTCGCCCCTTCTTCAAAGGTGCCGCGCTGCTTAGCCATCTCTTCCGGCTTTTTCTTACCCATCGCACGACGCAGCATATCCGCGCCGCCAAGGGTGTACCCGGACAACTCCTGGGCAATCTGCATAACCTGTTCCTGATACAGGATAATGCCGTAGGTCGGCTCCAGTACCGGTTTCAGACACTCATGCTGCCATTGTACGTCCGGGTAGGAAATCTCTTCGCGACCATGCTTACGGTCGATAAAGTTATCTACCATCCCCGACTGTAGCGGACCTGGGCGGAACAGAGCCACCAGTGCGATCATGTCTTCGAAGCAGTCAGGCTGCAGACGTTTGATCAGGTCTTTCATACCGCGGGATTCAAGCTGGAAGACCGCCGTGGTCTCCGAGCGTTGCAGCATATCGAAGCTTTTCTTGTCATCCAGCGGGATAGCCGCAATATCCAGCGGTGGCTCACCGTTCTTTTCACGGCGCGCGTTGATCATTTCCAGCGCCCAGTTGATGATGGTGAGCGTACGCAGGCCGAGGAAGTCGAACTTCACAAGACCGGCATATTCCACGTCGTTCTTATCAAACTGAGTAACCGGGTGCAGCCCCTGCTCATCGCAGTACAGCGGCGCAAAATCAGTAATTTTTGTCGGTGCGATAACCACACCACCGGCGTGCTTACCAGCGTTACGCGTGACGCCTTCCAGCTTACGCGCCATATCAATCAGCGCTTTAACCTCTTCATCTGCTTCATAGATTTCCGGCAGTTGGGGTTCGGCTTCAAAGGCTTTTGCCAGCGTCATGCCCGGATCGGGCGGCACCAGTTTCGAAATACGGTCAACGAAACCGTACGGATGTCCCAGCACGCGGCCCACGTCGCGGATAACCGCTTTTGCAGCCATCGTACCAAAGGTAATAATCTGCGAAACCGCATCACGACCGTACATTTCCGCCACGTGCTCGATAACCTGGTCGCGTTTCTCCATACAGAAGTCAACGTCGAAGTCGGGCATTGAGACACGTTCCGGGTTAAGGAAACGTTCGAACAGCAGGTCAAATTCCAGCGGATCGAGATCGGTAATTTTCAGCGCATAGGCGACAAGTGAGCCAGCGCCGGAACCACGTCCCGGGCCCACCGGTACGCCGTTATCTTTCGACCACTGGATAAATTCCATAACGATCAGGAAGTAGCCAGGGAATCCCATCTGGTTGATAACTTTAAGTTCAACTTCCAGACGTTCATCGTAAGGCGGGCGCTTCTGCGCACGAACTTCAGGGTCAGGGAACAAAAATTCGAGACGTTCTTCCAGCCCTTCGCGTGATTTCGCCACGAGGAAATCCTCGGTGGTCATATCGCCGGTCGGGAACTGCGGCAGGAAGTATTCGCCCAGACGCACCGTCACGTTGCAGCGTTTGGCTATCTCGACGGTGTTTTGCAGCGCTTCCGGAATATCGGAGAACAGCTCGCACATCTCATCTTCGCTGCGCATGTACTGCTGCGGCGAATAGTTACGCGGGCGTTTCGGGTCATCAAGGGTGAACCCGTCGTGGATTGCTACGCGGATTTCATGCGCGTCGAAATCTCCGGTTTCCAGGAAGCGGACATCGTTAGTCGCCACCACCGGTAGACCACGCGTTTCGGCCAGTGCTACGGCTGCATGCAGATAATTTTCTTCATCTTGCCTGCCGGTGCGAATCAGTTCGAGGAAATAGCAATTGGGAAAATGTTCTTCGTAAAACGCCACGCACTCGTCAACCAGTGCGCTATTGCCGCGCAGCAGGCTGCGTCCGACATCGCCCATGCGACCGCCGGAGAGCAAAATCAAACCTTCTTTTAGCTCAACCAACCAGTCCCGGTCGATAACCGGTCCTTCTGCGCCATAGCCGCGCTGATAGGCTTTCGAAATCAACAACGTCAGGTTCTGATAGCCGGTATTATTTGCGGCCAGCACGGTGAGTTGCGTGAGTTCATCGCCCAACAGCTCACTGCGGACATGAAAATCTGCGCCAACTATCGGCTTGATACCCGCGCCGTGGCCCGCTCCGTAAAACTTCACCAGACCACACAGGTTGGTAAAATCGGTGATCGCCAGCGCAGGCATGCCTAACGCGGCCGCCTTTTTCACCAGCGGCCCGGTTTTCGCCAGCCCATCGATCATGGAGTAGTCGCTGTGCACCCGTAGGTGGACGAAACGTGGTTCAGACATCTTCAGATTCCTTCGACACAAGAATCAGGACGAGAGTCCCAGTGCGCGTTTGACGGGGCCAAAGCTGCGGCGATGGTGCTCAGTCGCACCATGCAGTGCCAATTTTTCCAGATGAAATGCGGTTGGATAGCCTTTGTGCTGTGCAAAACCATACTGTGGAAAAACCGTATCCAGCGCCGCCATTTCAGCGTCACGGGTCACTTTTGCCAGAATCGATGCGGCGCTAATCTCCGCCACGCGGCTATCACCTTTGACCACCGCCATCGACGGTACCGGTAATGCCGGGCAACGATTGCCGTCAATCAGCACGTATTCAGGCGCAATATGCAGACCCGCAACCGCACGCTGCATGGCCAGCATGGTGGCATGCAAAATGTTCAGCTCGTCGATTTCATGCGGTTCCGCCCGACCCAGGCTCCAGCTTAACGCTTTTTCTTTAATTTCATCAAACAGCGCCAGGCGACGTTTTTCTGACAGTTTTTTTGAGTCGTTAAGACCGATAATAGGGCGAGCCGGATCCAGAATGACGGCAGCTGTGACGACTGCGCCAACCAAAGGGCCGCGCCCGACTTCATCCACACCCGCTACTAAATGCGTATGCGGATACACAAATTCAATCATTGCGCTAACTCCAGGACCGCATCCGCTGCCTGCTCATCAGCATTGCAACGGATCTGCTGGTGCAGTTCACGGAATGTGTCGTGCATCGCATGGCTGGTTTTACCATTTGCCAGCAACGGCAACAGCGCTTGCGACAACGCCTGCGGTTCACACTCTTCCTGCAACAGCTCTTTAACCAGTTCTCTTCCCGCCAGCAGGTTAGGTAGCGAAACGTAATCCGTTTTCACCAGGCGCTTCGCCAGCCAAAAGGTGAAGGGTTTCATACGGTAGCCAACCACCATCGGGCATTTTGCCAGCATACATTCCAGCGCGGCGGTACCTGAAGCCAGCAGTGCGGCATCGCTGGCCACCATTGCTTCACGTCCCATCCCATTGAGCAGATGTACAGAAAGCTCCGGTGCAACTTCCGCTTTAATGCGTTCAAACTGCTCGCGACGTTTGGCATTCACCAACGGCACCACCACTTCGAGATCCGGATAAGGCTGGCGTAATAGCTGCGCCGTTTTCAGAAAATCGGCGCTGAGCATCTCCACTTCTGCACCGCGGCTTCCTGGCAATAGCGCCAGGCAGTGAGCGTCATGAGGAATGCCCAGAACATCACGTGCCGCATTTTTATCCGGGTCCAACGGCATGGCATCCGCCATGGTATGACCGATAAAGCGGCACGGGACGTTAAATTTGTCATAAAACGCTTTTTCGAAAGGCAGAAAGGCCAGCACCATGTTGGTGGATCTGCCTATTTTGAAAACGCGTTTCTGTCGCCACGCCCAGACGGACGGACTGACATAATGAATGGTTTTAATGCCCTGTTTTTTCAAGTTCCCTTCGAGGGTAATATTGAAATCAGGCGCATCAATGCCGACGAAAACATCCGGCTTTAAGTCGGTGAATCGGCGAGTGAGGTCGGCACGAATATGCAGTAAACGGCGCAGGCGTCCGAGCACTTCAACAATGCCCATGACCGCCAGCTCTTCCATTTCGTACCAGGCTTCACAACCTTCGGCCTGCATCAGCGGACCCGCCACGCCAACAAAACGCGCATTGGGAACGCGAGCCTTGAGTGCACGGATTAACCCTGCACCAAGAATATCGCCGGAGGTTTCTCCGGCGACGAGGGCAATCGTTAAAGGACGCTGTTCAGTCATTAACGAATCAGGCCACGCGTTGAGCGCTCAAAGAAGTCGCTGAAAGCCTGAACTTCGGGGTACTGTTTCGCCAGTTCCGCGATTTCTGGTTTCACTTCTTCCAGCGTTTTACCGCTACGGTACAACGCTTTGTAGGCGTTACGAATCGCGGTAATCGCTTCGCGGGTGAATCCACGACGCTTCAGACCTTCGATATTGACGCCAAACGGCGTCGCGTGGTTGCCCTGGGCGATAACGTACGGAGGCACGTCCTGGGCTACACCAGAACAGCCGCCAACCATCACATGTGCACCGATGATGCAGAACTGATGCACCGCAGTCATGCCGCCGATGATAACAAAATCATCAAGCGAAACATGTCCGGCAAGCGTGGCGTTATTCGCCAGAATACAGCGGTTGCCTACCGTACAATCATGCGCGACGTGCGCATTAATCATCAGTAAGTTATCGCTGCCCACCTTCGTCACTCCACCGCCCTGCACTGTGCCACGATGAATGGTGACGCTTTCGCGGATGCGGTTGCGATCGCCAATTTCCACACGGGTCGGTTCACCAGCATATTTAAGATCCTGGTTAACTTCACCGATGGAGGCAAACTGATAGATCTCGTTATCGCGACCAATTTTTGTATGGCCATTCACGACAACGTGAGACTTCAGTACGGTACCCTCACCAATTTCAACATGGGGTCCAACAATACAAAATGGGCCAATGTGAGCATTGGCACCAATGCTGGCGCCCTCTTCTACAATGGCGGTCGGGTGAATAAAGGCGGATTTATCAATCACGTATCAGGCCTCCCGGCTACGGGCACACATCATCGTTGCTTCGCACACAACTTTACCGTCGACCAGCGCAACCCCTTTAAAACGGGTCAGGCCACGGCGCGTTTTCTCGAAAGTCACTTCCATGATCATCTGATCGCCAGGCACGACAGGACGCTTAAAGCGTGCTTCATCAATACCAGCGAAATAATACAGTTCGCCTGGTTCCAGTTTTCCTACGCTTTTAAACGCGAGGATACCGGTAGCCTGTGCCATCGCTTCCAGAATCAATACGCCAGGGAAAATAGGTTTACCCGGGAAGTGGCCCTGAAAGAAAGGCTCGTTAACGGATACATTTTTCACTGCGCGCAGAAAACGACCTTCTTCAAAATCCAGCACGCGGTCAACCAGCAGAAACGGAAAACGGTGCGGCAGAAGTTCTAAAATCTCTTCAATATGCAGAGTATGAGTGTTAGTAGTCAAAATACTCTTCCTGTCAAAATATACTAAAAGGCAATAATAACACGGCCTGTCGCAATCGTATGAATGGGACAGGCCGAAAAGTCAGACATGCAAAAACGGTGCTTTAGTCTTGTTGATTAACCTTGCGCTCAATCGCTTTGAGGCGCTTGCTCATATCATCAATATTCATCACCAGTGCAGCTGTTTTACGCCATACCTTGTTGGGTTGTAGCGGAATGCCTGAGGAGTAGACGCCAGGTTCAGTGATAGGACGCATCACCATACCCATGCCAGTTACCGTAACTTTGTCGCATATTTCCATATGCCCATTGATCACGCTGGCACCGCCAATCATGCAATAACGGCCAATCTTCAGGCTACCCGCCATAATGACGCCACCGGCTACCGCCGTATTGTCGCCAATCACAACGTTATGCGCAATCTGGCACTGGTTATCAATGATAACACCATTACCGATCACAGTATCGTCCAGAGCACCACGGTCAATGGTGGTACAAGCGCCGATCTCGACGCGATCGCCGATAATCACGCGACCAAGCTGGGGGATCTTCACCCAGTTACCACGATCGTTCGCGTAACCAAATCCATCAGATCCAACGACAGTGCTGGACTGGATCAGGCAATTTTCACCGATCTGGATGTCGTGGTAAATCGTCACATTCGCCCACAAGCGTGAACCTGCACCGATTTTGGTATTTTTTCCGACGAAGCAACCTGCACCGATAACCACGTTATCGCCCAGTTCTACGCCAGACTCAATGACCGCATTTGCGCCCACAGAGACATTATTACCCAGCTTCGCCGTTGCATCGATCACTGCACTGGGTGCAATGTTCTGTGCAGGCTGAGGCGTGGTATCTAAAATTTGCGCCATACGTGCATAGGTCAGGTAGGGATTCTTCACTACCAGCGCCGCACTCTTAGCAAAAGGAAGATCGTCCTGCGTCATCACAACGGCAGACGCCTGGCATACGCCTAAATGTTCACGGTATTTAGGATTCACCATGAACGTGATATTGCCAGTTTGCGCAGATTGCATGGACGCTACGCCGGTGATGACGATATCGCCATCACCGTGTAATTCTGCATCCAACTGCTCTGCTAAATCAGCCAGTCGAATTGAAGGCATTACTTATTTAACCTGTTTCAGTACGTCAGCGGTGATGTCTTTTACATCGCTGCTGTTGTATGCAACGGTGTTTGCGTCAACGACCAGATCAATGCTCTGGCTGCTGGCAACAGATTTCACAGCTGTCTGGATACGAGTAACCAGTTTGCCACGTTCTTCGTTGGAACGACGTGCACGATCCTGCTCGAAAGCCTGAGCTTTCTGAGAGAAAGTCTGGCGCTGAGCCATGACGTCTTTTTCCAGCTTGGTACGATCGCTACCTGCTTTCATTGATTGCAGACGCTGCATTTTAGATTGCAGATCGGATTCCATACGCTGCAGTTCGCTGGCACGGCCTTTGAACTCGTTTTCCAGCGTAGCAGAAACACCCGTCTTCTGTGCAACCTGTTGGAACAGGCTACCCATATTGACGATTGCAATTTTGTCAGCAGCCTGTGCGGACGTTGCCATCGCTAAACCGAGACCTGCAGCTAATAACCACTTTTTCACAATTAACTCCTTACCATCCCATTTGCACCCGAAGGTGCAGTTCTTTGCGTGGCCAGGCGATCCCATGCAAGATCGCCTAAAGTCATCGCTACACTACCACTACATTCCTTTGCGAAGAACAGTTACCAGGTTTTACCAATGTTAAACTGGAACTGTTCCGCTTTGTCTCCATCGTACTTCTTGAACGGCTGGGCGTAGGAGAAAACCAACGGCCCCAATGGGGACATCCATTGTAACGCGATACCTGCAGACATACGGATATTGCTCGGATCACCGTAATCTGGAACCCCAATAGCACGAGTTTGATCGCTATCCTGCCAGTTAGTATCCCAAACGGTACCCATATCCCAGAAGAAGGAGGTACGGACCGAGTTAGCATACTTATCGCTGATAAACGGCGTCGGGGTAATAAATTCCAGGCTGGCTACGGCCATGGCGTTACCACCGACCGCATCGTCTGATTTACAGTACGAACCGTCTTTATTGGTACACTCTTCGTAGCTGTCAGTATCGCCGGCGTAAGCCCCAGGTTTATAGACCGCTTTCGGACCGATGGTATTAGACTGGAAACCACGCACGGTGCTGGAGCCACCCGCATAGAAGTTCTCGTAGAACGGCAACTCTTTGCTGCCTATACCGTCTCCATAACCTACCTTGGTACGACCCAGGATGACCCATTTATGATCGTCATCGATCGGCACATAGGTCGCGGTATCCAACGTCGCTTTATAGTATTCGTTGTCAGAACCCGGAATGGTGACTTTGCCGTTCAGGTTGACGCGCGTACCTTCCGTTGGGAAGTAGCCGCGGTCAAGCTTGTTATATGTCCAACCATAGTTAAAGGTGAAGTCATCCGCAGCAAAGCTGTTGGTATTGGTCTCACCCATTGACTCAAGATAACGATCCATCGCAACCTGCGGCTGCATATTGGACAGTTTGTTATGTACATAACCCAGGCCCGCACGCAACGTGTTGTATTCGTTGACCGGGAAGCCCAGCGTCACGTCTGTACCATAACTTTTGTTGGTATAGTCGGACAGGTCTGCATCATCCGCTTCAAAGTCGTTATAGAAGACGCGGCCACCAAGGCTCACACCATCAACGGTGAAGTACGGGTTAGTGACAGACAACTCAGTATAGGTCTGGTAGTCGTTTTTGGTGCCGTTAATCCCGACAGAATAACCGGTACCTAACCAGTTATCTTGCTGAACGCCAGCCTGGAAGCTCACGCCGCTCTCGGTACCGTAACCGACGCCGAAGTTAAAGCTACCGGTGTTACGCTCTTTGACCTTGTAGACCACATCAACCTGATCCGGGCTGCCCGGAACACGCTGAGTATCGGTATCAACGGTTTCAAAGTAACCCAGACGGTTCAGACGCTCTTTACCCTGGTCGACCAGATCGCTGCCCAACCATGCGCCTTCCATCTGACGCATTTCGCGACGCAGAACGGAGTCTTTAGAAGTGTCGTTACCTTCAAAACGGATCTTACGCACATAGAAACGGTTACCCGCATCCACGTTTACACGTAATTTAACGGTTTTGTCGGCGTCGTTGATTTCAGGCTGCGACTGAACGCGCGGATAGGCATAGCCATAGCGACCCAGAAGCTTCTTGATGTCATCTTCCATTTTGGTCACTTTGGTGCCGTTATAGAGTTCACCTGGCTCGATCTTCGTCAGGGTCTCAATTTCGGCGGAGTGCCCGGCCAGGTTACCGCTCACCTGAACCCCAGAAAGCTTGTACTGCTCGCCTTCAGTGATGTTAACGGTGATGTAGATGCCTTTTTTATCCGGCGTCAGGCTGACCTGAGTGGAATCAATATTGAAGCGAGCATAACCGCGATCCAGATAGTAGCTACGCAGGGTTTCAAGGTCGCCCGCCAGCTTCTGTTTCTGGTATTTACGATCGCCCACCACGTTCCACCACGGCACTTCGTCACGCAACTGGAAGTGAGAGATAAGTTCGTCAGTCGAGAAGGCATGGTTGCCGACGATATTGATCTGTTGGATCTTCGCCGAAACACCTTCCTGGAAGACCAGCTTGAGGTCAACGCGGTTACGCGGCAACGGCGTCACCACCGCTTTCACACTGGCGCTGTACTTACCGACGCTATAGTAGAAATCTTCCAGGCCCTTTTCGATATCGGCAAGCGTTGTGCGATCCAGAGACTCGCCAACACGCACGCCAGACGCCTCGAGGTTTTGCTTCAGCATGTCATCTTTCACCGATTTGTTACCGGAGAAAGTGATGCTGGCAATCGTCGGACGTTCTTTTACCTGAACCAGAAGGGTATCACCATCGCGCAGGACGCGGACATCCTCAAAGTTTCCGGTGGCGAACAGAGCACGAATGGTATTACTGATGTCTTCATCATTAACCGTGTCGCCTGTGCGCACCGGCATACTGAGGAGAGCCGCACCAACGGCGACTCGCTGTAGGCCTTCGAAATGAATGTCCTTCACTACGAACCCTTCAGCACCGTATACGGTGGCGCTGCTAAACAGCAGCGACGCTATGAGCAACTTTTTCATCGCCATCGTTATTATGCGTTCTTCCTAACACTCTCTTACAACCGAGAGAAATCATTGAAAAGTGCAAGCCCCATTAACAACACCAGCAAGATAGAGCCAATGCGATAACTAAAGTCTTGAACCCGCTCGGATACCGGACCGCCCTTCAGCTTTTCAATCGCCAGGAACAGCAGATGCCCCCCGTCAAGAACGGGCAACGGAAACAGGTTGATTATCCCTAAGTTCACGCTGATAAGCGCAAGGAACATCAGGTAATAAATAATCCCGAACTCCGCTGACATCCCAGCCCCCTGGGCGATAGAAATCGGCCCACTGAGGTTGTTCAGTTTTACATCACCGGTAATCAATTTTCCCAGCATACTGACCGTCAGCTTCATCAACTGCCACGTTTTATCCGAGGCTTCGAGGATGGCGCTGAATGGCCCATACTGGCGTACAGTCTTATACTCATCAGGCAGAGGAATAACTTTAGGCACCACGCCCGCAAACCCTTCTGCCTTACCGTTAACCTGTTTTGAATCTGGGGTTAACGTTAAAGACAAGGAACTTCCTTGTCTTTCAATATCTAGCGCTAACGGCGTATCCGGATTATCGCGCACCAGCGTCACGAACGTCATCCATTGCGTCAGCGACTGACCATTGACTTTAACGATCCTGTCGCCAGCTTGCAAACCTGCCTTACTTGCAGCGGAGTTAACCTGCACTTCTGACAGTACCGGTTCAATCTGCGGACCACGCGGACGCATGCCCAAACTAGAGACAGGATCCTCTTTGTCTGGCTCAAATGCCCAATGGCGTAAATCCAGCGTTTTGTCCTGTCGCTGGTTACTGCCAAATTGCGCCACGCTGAGGGTCGTATGCTCATCGCCAATTTTGGATACCAGTTGCAATCGCACGGCATCCCAATCAGGGGTTTCGATGCCATCAACCGCTTTTAGTTCCGTACCCGGCTGAATTTGCGCCTGTGCAGCAATCGAGTTGGGTGTTATTTCACCAATAACCGGACGAACGCCAGGGACGCCAATGATAAACACCAGCCAATAAGCAAAAATAGCAAAAAGGAAGTTTGCAATCGGACCCGCGGCGATAATGGCAGCACGTTGTCCAACCGTTTTATTGTTGAAGGCGTAATGGCGCAATTCCGGTGCGACCGGTTCAGCGCGCTCATCCAGCATTTTGACGTAACCGCCGAGGGGAATCATGGCGATGACGTATTCCGTACCTGATTTATCGGTACGCCGCCAAAGCGCTTTTCCAAAGCCAATGGAAAAGCGTTCGACGCGGACTCCGCAGCGCCGCGCAACCCAGAAATGACCAAATTCATGCACGGTGATAAGCACACCAAGTGCGATGATGAATGCAGCCAAATTCCAGAGAATACTCAGCATAAGACCATCCGTTAGAGCGTCCTGAACACCAGTAACAACAGGCAGGCAAAGACCGGTACCGCAGCCGTCAGGCTATCAATACGATCCAGAATACCGCCGTGTCCTGGAATTAAGTGACCACTGTCCTTAATACCTGCTTCACGCTTAAACATACTCTCGGTCAGGTCACCCAGCACGGAGGCCAGGGCTGCAACGATGGAGCAAATGAGCAAGGTGACAGGCGCAACTTCAAGATTCGCCCACATGCCATAACCCCATGAGATCACGGCCGCAGTGGCGAGTCCGCCAAAAAAACCCTGCCAGGTTTTTCCAGGAGAAACCTTCGGTGCCAGCTTATGTTTGCCAAACAGCTTACCAAACATATACGCACCAGAGTCCGCTCCCCAAACGAGGATCATGACATACAGCAGCCATAGCGCGCCACTATAATGATTCTCATCATAGTGCCATGCACGTAGCGCCAGCATTCCCCAAAAGAACGGGACAATGGTTAACACGCCGAAAATTATGCGTAATGTTTTGGAATTACGCCAGACCGACGCAGACCCTGGGTAAAACAATACCAGTAACAGCGCTACGACCCACCAGCCCAGCGACGCCCACAGCGATACTTCAACCAGCGGTTGATGGATATCGCGATGGTATTCTGGCAGCAAAAATAGCATCAGTGCCAGCAATAGCCCGCACAAAACCGCCAGCCAGACTCGCTGCGTACGCGTGGTAAAACCGCTTAACTGTCCCCATTCCCAGGCGGCCAACATACAGACGACCAACGTAACAATGGCGAACCCCACCGGCGGCAGCAAAAACAGCGCCGCGATGACAACGGGTATTAAAACAAAAGCAGAAATCAGGCGATACTTCAGCAAAAGCGACCCCCATCAGGCTTTTTCATCACCGGGTTCGGTGCCGCCGAAACGACGCTCACGATTAGCAAAGGCATGCAGCGCACCTTCAAAGTCTTGTTCATCGAAATCGGGCCAGAGAACATCGGTAAAGTAAAGTTCGGCATAGGCAATTTGCCACAACAGAAAATTACTAATTCGGTGCTCTCCCCCAGTCCTTATCACTAAATCCACAGGAGCCAGCTCATGCATACAAATTTGCTGCCCAAGCATCTCTTCATCGATTTGCTCAGGATGCAGCACACCGTCCTGCACCTGTTGCGCCAGTTGCCTGACTCCCTGGACAATATCCCACCGTCCACCGTAATTCGCTGCAATATTCAGCGTCAACCCGGTATTCTGGGCGGTAATCGCTTCTGATTTGCGAATCCGTTCTTGCAAACGTGAGTTAAATCGACTGATATCCCCGATAATACGCAGGCGTACGTTATGGCGATGTAGGTTTTTCACTTCGCTATCAAGTGCCCACACAAACAGTTCCATTAACGCGCTCACTTCCTGCGCAGGTCGGTTCCAGTTCTCACTGCTAAAGGCATACAGCGTTAACGCATCAATACCGTTATTTGCAGCAAAAGAGACAGCCCGGCGGACGGATTTTGCTCCAGCCTTATGCCCAAAGGCGCGAATCTTCCCTTGCTTTTTCGCCCAGCGGCCATTGCCATCCATGATAATTGCGACATGGCGACAACCATGTGCTGGCAAATTTTCGCTTAATGGTTTAGTTGCAGACAACATAACGCGTTATTAGTCCCTGAAAGGATTTACGGTACTCAGGAATACTGAAGCCTATCCACAAAAAAGCCGTGTCAAACCACGGCTTACCCGACCGAAAAAAAGCAAATACCCGCGATCGGGTGGCGCAGACTATATCACTGAAGCCCAACGCTAACAAATAGCACGATTCTCCGTAGAGGGATTATCATCAGCTTGAGAGTCGCATCACTTCTTTTCTGGCGACTTCCCGCGCGATGGCATCGACCTTCAACACGTCGTCAACGCTCTGCGGTTCCTGCAAATCCATCTTATCCAGTACAGATAAATTGAGATCGGCAATATCGGTAAATCGGATCTGCTGCGCCAGGAATGCGGCAACGGTAATTTCATTCGCGGCATTGAGTGCGGTCGTCGCCGCCTGACCTTGCTCAAACGCGTCCATCGCCAGTTTCAGGCACGGATAACGCTGGTAATCAGGTGCGGAAAACGTCAACGCACTGAGTTTGCAAAAGTCGACAGGCTTAACACCGGACGTCACACGTTCTGGCCATGCCATCGTATGGGCAATAGGTGTACGCATATCAGGTTCACCCAACTGCGCCAGAACACTACCATCCTGATAACGGACCATCGAATGAATAACCGACTGCGGGTGAATCAGCACTTCCATCTGGCTTGCACTGGCATTAAATAACCAACGCGCTTCAATGTATTCCAGACCTTTGTTCATCATGGTGGCGGAATCGACAGAGATTTTTCGTCCCATCGACCAATTCGGATGACGGCATGCCTGATCGGGGGTCATAGAGACCAGATCGCGCAATGGCGTTTCACGGAATGGGCCACCAGACCCGGTAAGCAGAACTGACATGACGCCGTTTTGCTCAAGGTCAGCGTATCCCAGATTGTGTTGGATAGGTTGCGGTAAACTCTGAAAAATCGCGTTATGCTCGCTATCTACCGGCAAAAGCTGCGCTTTGTGGCGTTTCAAGTCGTCCATAAACAGACGACCGCAGGTCACCAGCGATTCTTTATTCGCCAGTAAAATGCTTTTGCTCGCACGAATTGCCGCCAGCGTCGGCAGCAAACCCGCTGCGCCGACAATCGCCGCCATGACCTGATCAACATCATCCAGCGCAGCCATATCACAGGCAGCCTGCTGCCCGCTCATCACCTCGGTACGGCTACCCTGTGCCAAAAGAGCAGCTTTTACCTGTGCCGCGCTTTTTTCATCATCCATTACCGCATAGCGAGGTGCAAACTCCAGGCATTGCTCTACCATACGGGCAACATTTTTACCCGCCACCAACGCAGCAACACGAAATTTTTCCGGGTTATGGCGTACTACATCCAGCGTACTGCAACCAATGGAACCGGTTGATCCCAGGATGGTTAATTGCTTCATCGGACATCCAGAAGAATTTTACTCGCCATACTTCAAGTTGCATGTACGTTGGCTTTACTCGGCCTTTGGCGTCACCGCCTTCCTGCAACTTGAATTATTTAGAGTATGTAGACAGAAAAAAGCAAAACGCCGCCATCCAGCCTTCTCAGGCCTTCTAAGCGGCGTTTTTAGCGTACAGGCGAATCAGAACTGCATCAGTTCTGCTTCTTTCTCTGCCAGCGCCGCATCAACTTTTTTGATTGCTGCGTCAGTCAGTTTCTGTACGTCGTCCTGAGAACGGCGATCGTCATCTTCGCTGATCTCTTTTTCTTTCAACAACGCTTTCACTTTGTCGTTTGCATCACGGCGTACGTTACGTACCGCAACACGCGCGCCTTCAGCTTCACCACGTACGATCTTGGTCAGATCTTTACGACGTTCTTCGGTCAGCGGCGGCAGCGGAACGCGGATGTCAGAGCCCGCAGAGCTTGGATTCAGACCGAGGTCGGAAGCCATGATTGCTTTCTCAACGGCTGGACCCATAGAACGGTCAAATACGTTGATTTTCAGGGTACGGGAATCTTCAACCGTTACGCTTGCCAGCTGGCGCAGCGGAGTCGGCGTGCCGTAATATTCCACGACAATACCATCCAGCAGGCTAGGAGAAGCACGACCCGTGCGAATTTTGCTGATTTGGTTTTTGAACGCTTCGACGCATTTGTCCATGCGTACTTCAGCATCTTTTCTGATATCGTTGATCACGTTACGAATCCTTGAAAGCTTGTTTCAGTCAGACCATACCCGCCACGCAAGATGTGACAAGTATAGTCTTGATTAATTTTGAGGGACGTATCCCGCGACATTAAAGCGGAATATTACCTGCATTTAGCCGCAACGGGAATTATTCCGTGATTAACGTGCCTTCTTTTTCACCCATAACAACACGGCGCAGTGCACCTGGTTTGTTCATGTTAAAGACACGAATCGGTAATTTGTGGTCACGAGCCAGCGTGAACGCGGCAAGATCCATTACTTTCAGCTCTTTATCCAGTACTTCAGTGTAGGTCAACTGTTCGTACATAGTCGCCGTTGGATCTTTAGCCGGGTCGGCAGTAAATACGCCATCGACTTTGGTGGCTTTCAGAACCACATCCGCTTCAATTTCAATACCGCGCAGGCAGGCTGCAGAATCGGTGGTGAAGAACGGATTGCCGGTACCCGCAGACAAAATAACAACGCGGTTGTTACGCAGCAGGCTGATAGCTTCGGCCCAGCTGTAGTTATCACACACGCCGTTCAGAGGAATTGCGGACATCAAGCGAGCGTTCACATAGGCGCGGTGAAGCGCATCGCGCATCGCCAGACCGTTCATTACGGTGGCTAACATGCCCATGTGGTCGCCCACAACGCGGTTCATCCCCGCTTTCGCCAGACCAGCGCCACGGAACAGGTTACCACCACCAATCACTACGCCAACCTGAATACCCAGCTCAACCAGCTCTTTGATTTCCTGAGCCATGCGGTCGAGGATGCTTGCATCAATACCGAAGCCTTCTGAACCTTGCAGAGCTTCGCCACTTAACTTAAGCAGAATACGTTTGTAGACGGGTTTTGCATTGGTAGCCATGTTTCTTTCCTGAGACTGTCAACGAATGAGATGAGTTAATTCCGGCGACATTGTATGTCGCTTTTCAGCATGACCACTATAGCGGTTCGCTGAATTTACAAGCCAGACACAAAAAGAAGCCGCCCTCAGGCGGCTCCTTTAAAAATTAAGACTGCTTGGACATCGCAGCAACTTCTGCTGCAAAGTCAGTCTCAACTTTCTCGATGCCTTCACCCACTTCAAAGCGGATGAAACCAGTTACGTCAGCGTTATGCTCTTTCAGCAACTGACCAACAGATTTGCTCGGTTCCATGACGAAAGGCTGACCGGTCAGAGAAACTTCGCCGGTGAATTTCTTCATGCGGCCTTCAACCATTTTCTCTGCGATTTCTTTCGGCTTGCCAGACTGCATAGCGATGTCCAGCTGAACCTGGTATTCTTTTTCTACCACTTCAGCGGAAACGTCTTCCGGTTTAACGAATTCTGGTTTGCTTGCAGCAACGTGCATTGCCAGCTGTTTAACCAGTTCTTCGTCAGCGCCAGTTGCAGCAACCAGAACACCGATACGAGCACCGTGCTGGTAGTTACCCAGAACTTCGCCTTCCAGGGAAGCAACGCGACGGATGTTGATGTTCTCACCGATTTTAGCAACCAGAGCAACACGTTCTTCTTCGAACTGTGCTTTCAGAACTTCAACGTCAGTGATTTTGCCAGCAACGGCAGCGTCCAGTACTTTGTCAGCAAATGCCTGGAAACCAGCATCTTTAGCAACGAAGTCAGTCTGGCAGTTAACTTCCAGAATGAAAGCGATGTTGCCGTCGATTTTGGTTTTGATTACGCCGTCAGCAGCAACGTTGCCTGCTTTTTTCGCCGCTTTGATTGCACCGGACTTACGCATGTTTTCGATTGCCAGCTCGATGTCGCCATTAGCTTCAGTCAGTGCTTTTTTGCAATCCATCATGCCTGCGCCAGTACGCTCACGCAGCTCTTTTACCAGGGATGCGGTAATTTCAGCCATTCTAAAATCCTCGGAAGATTTGATCTGCCCGGCATGAAACCGCACAGATTTAAAAGTGAAAAAGGGGGCCATATACAGGCCCCCTAACCAAACGTGATACTACCTGGTCTATAAGGGCTCTAACGAGCGTGCCTTATTATTCAGCTTCTACGAAGCTTTCTTCCGCCTGGGAAGCCAGATCCTGAGAACGGCCTTCACGAACGGTAGTAGCTACAGCGCCCAGGTACAGGGTCACAGCACGGATTGCGTCGTCGTTACCCGGGATAACGAAGTCAACACCGTCCGGATCAGAGTTGGTATCAACGATAGCAAATACTGGGATACCCAGGTTGTTTGCTTCTTTGATAGCAATGTGCTCGTGGTCAGCATCGATTACGAACAGAGCGTCCGGCAGACCGCCCATGTCTTTGATACCGCCCAGGCTGTTTTCCAGTTTCTCAAGCTCACGAGTACGCATCAGCGCTTCTTTCTTGGTCAGCTTTTCGAAAGTACCGTCCTGAGACTGAGTTTCCAGATCTTTCAGACGTTTGATGGACTGACGAACGGTTTTCCAGTTAGTCAGCATACCGCCCAGCCAGCGATGGTTCACGAAGAACTGGTCGCAGCTGTTAGCAGCTTCTTTCACCGCTTCGCTTGCAGCGCGTTTAGTACCAACGAAAAGGATTTTACCTTTACGAGCAGAGATCTTGTTCAGTTCAGCCAGAGCTTCGTTGAACATCGGTACAGTTTTCTCAAGGTTGATGATGTGAACTTTGTTACGCGCACCGAAGATGAACGGCTTCATTTTCGGGTTCCAGTAACGGGTCTGGTGACCGAAGTGAACACCAGCCTTGAGCATGTCGCGCATGGAAACAGTTGCCATGATTAAAACCTCTATATATAAAAGTTGGGGTTAAGCCTCCACGCATCCCATATTACCGACCCCAAAGGGCACCCCGGAATATGTGCCGATACGTGTGTGTTGTTACACAAAGTGAGATTTGTCGCTCCCGTCCATCGTGTGTAGTCTTCGAATGGATCGGAAGTCCGGCGCGCTTTATACCACAAATACGCCACCGACACCAATAATTGTTGGCGGTCTGTGCTGAATGAACGATGAATTTCGTGTTACAGGAAGGCGGCAAATTTTTGAATCCCCGGGAGCTTACAACCAGTAAGTGACTGGGGTGAAAAAATGTAGCCAACGCATCTGTGGCACGAAAGGCGAAGTTCAGAATGATTCTCAATTTGGCAGGGTACACCCCAGACTGATACCATTGGCAGCACTTAAACAATTATTGCCGATATCATCGGCACTGATGGACAGAATTTATGGCTATCTCAATCAAGACCCCTGAAGAAATCGAAAAAATGCGCGTCGCTGGCCGCCTGGCCGCTGATGTACTGGAAATGATCGCGCCGTTTGTTAAACCGGGCGTCAGCACCGGCGAGCTGGATCGCCTCTGTAATGACTATATCGTGAATGAGCAGCAGGCCATTTCCGCCTGCCTGGGCTATCACGGTTATCCGAAATCCGTGTGCATCTCTATTAATGAGGTGGTGTGCCACGGGATCCCGGACGACGCCAAGCTTCTGAAAGACGGCGATATCGTTAACATCGACGTCACCGTAATTAAAGACGAGTACCACGGCGATACCTCCAAGATGTTTATCGTCGGCAAACCTACTATTCTGGGCGAGCGTCTGTGCCGCGTCACACAGGAAAGCCTGTACCTGGCGCTGCGGATGGTAAAACCGGGCATTCGCCTGCGCACGCTGGGCGCTGCAATTCAGAAATACGCGGAAGGCGAAGGTTTCTCTGTTGTTCGTGAATACTGCGGTCACGGTATCGGTCGCGGCTTCCATGAAGAGCCACAGGTTCTGCACTACGATGCAGACGACGGTGGTGTGGTACTGCAGCCGGGCATGACGTTCACCATAGAACCGATGCTGAATGCCGGTGATTACCGCATCCGCACCATGAAAGACGGCTGGACGGTGAAAACCAAAGACCGGAGCTTGTCTGCACAGTACGAGCATACTATTGTAGTGACGGAAAACGGCTGTGAAATTCTGACGTTACGCAAGGATGACACCATCCCGGCGATCATCACACACGGCGAATAATGTTTTGCCTGATGGCGATGCATTCGCATCTTATCAGGCCTACAAATTGTACTACTTAGTAGGCCGGATAAGGCGTTCACGCCATCATCCGGCTTTTTAATGGGTGGCGCATAATGAATACTCTTCCTGAACAGCACGCAAATACTGCCCTCCCCACCCTGCCTGGCCAACCGCAAAACCCAGGGACATGGCCACAGCAAGATCTCAACTGCTCCGGCATTAAAGCGCATATCGACACCTTCCAGAACTGGTTAGGCGAAGCGTTTGACAGTGGAATTTCCGCAGAACAGCTCATTGAGGCCCGCACCGAATTTATTGACCAACTGCTACAGCGTTTGTGGATAGAAGCTGGGTTCGGGCAAATAGCCGATCTGGCGCTGGTTGCCGTTGGCGGCTACGGGCGAGGCGAACTGCACCCGCTTTCCGATATTGACCTGCTGATCCTGAGTCGTAAAAAGCTGCCTGATGCGCAGGCCGAGAAAGTCGGTGAGCTGTTAACGCTGCTATGGGACGTGAGGCTGGAGGTTGGGCATAGCGTGCGTACGCTGGAAGAGTGTCTGCTGGAAGGATTGTCAGATTTAACCGTCGCCACCAACCTGATTGAAACTCGCCTGCTGATCGGCGATGTGGCGCTGTTTCTGGAGCTGCAAAAGCATATTTTTAGCGAAGGTTTCTGGCCTTCCGACAAGTTTTACGCTGCCAAAGTGGAAGAGCAGAATCAGCGCCACCAGCGCTATCACGGCACCAGCTACAACCTGGAGCCGGACATCAAAAGCAGTCCCGGCGGCCTGCGCGATATCCATACCCTGCAATGGGTGGCCCGCCGCCATTTTGGTGCCACCTCACTGGACGAAATGGTCGGCTTCGGCTTTTTGACACTGGCAGAACGTGCCGAGCTGAATGAATGTTTGCATATCCTGTGGCGGATTCGCTTCGCCCTGCATCTGGTCGTTAGTCGTTACGACAACCGCCTGCTGTTTGACCGCCAGCTCAGCGTGGCGCAACGGCTAAACTACGGCGGCGAAGGCAACGAGCCTATCGAGCGGATGATGAAAGACTATTTCCGCGTCACCCGACGGGTCAGCGAACTGAATCACATGCTGTTGCAACTGTTCGACGAGGCGATCCTCGCCATGCCCGCCGATGAAAAACCGCGCACGATTGATGACGACTTCCAACTGCGCGGCACGTTGATCGATCTGCGCAACGACGATCTGTTTATCCGCAAACCAGAAGCGATACTGCGGATGTTTTACATCATGGTGCGTAACAGCGCGATCAGCGGGATTTACTCCACCACGCTGCGCCATTTGCGTCATGCCCGCCGTCATTTAACGCAGCCGCTGTGCTACATCCCGGAAGCGCGATCGCTGTTTCTCAGCATGTTACGCCATCCGGGCGCGGTGAGCCGCGGTCTGCTGCCGATGCATCGCCACAGCGTGTTGTGGGCCTATATGCCGCAATGGTCGCATATTGTCGGCCAAATGCAGTTTGACCTGTTTCATGCCTATACGGTGGATGAACACACCATCCGCGTAATGCTCAAGCTGGAAAGTTTTGCTAACGAAGAGACCCGTCAGCGCCATCCGCTGTGTGTGGATCTATGGCCGCGTCTGCGACAGCCGGAGTTGATTCTGATTGCCGCGCTGTTCCACGATATCGCCAAAGGTCGCGGCGGCGATCACTCGGTACTCGGCGCTCAGGATGTGCTCAAGTTCGCCGAACTGCACGGCCTGAATTCCCGCGAAACGCAGCTGATCGTGTGGCTGGTGCGCCAGCATTTGCTGATGTCGGTGACCGCTCAGCGCCGCGATATTCAGGATCCCGAAGTGATCAAGCAATTCGCCGAAGAGGTACAAACGGAACACCGTCTGCGCTTTTTGGTGTGTCTGACCGTCGCGGATATTTGCGCCACCAACGAAACGCTGTGGAATAGCTGGAAGCAAAGCCTGCTACGCGAGCTGTACTTCGCAACGGAAAAACAACTCCGTCGTGGCATGCAAAATACGCCGGATATGCGTGAGCGTGTACGCCATCATCAGCTTCAGGCGCTGGCGCTACTGCGAATGGACAACATTGATGAAGAAGCGTTGCACCACATCTGGTCACGCTGTCGCGCCAACTACTTCGTGCGTCACAGCCCAAATCAGCTGGCCTGGCATGCGCGCCATCTGCTGCAACACGATCTCAGCAAGCCGTTGATCCTGCTCAGCCCACAGGCCACGCGCGGCGGGACAGAAATTTTCATCTGGAGCCCTGACCGCCCTTACCTGTTTGCCGCCGTCTGCGCTGAACTGGACAGGCGTAATCTTAGCGTCCACGATGCGCAGATTTTCACTACCCGCGATGGGATGGCGATGGATACGTTCATCGTGCTGGAACCGGACGGCAGCCCGTTGTCTTCAGATCGACACGAAGCGATCCGTTTTGGACTGGAACAGGCCATCACGCAGCGCAGTTGGCAGCCACCGCAACCGCGTCGCCAGCCGGCAAAATTACGCCACTTTACCGTCGATACTGAGGTCACCTTTTTGCCGACCCATACCGACCGAAAATCATTCCTGGAGCTTATCGCTCTCGACCAGCCCGGCCTGCTGGCGCGGGTCGGGCAGATTTTTGCCGATCTGGGAATTTCGCTGCATGGCGCCCGAATTACAACCATTGGCGAGCGAGTAGAAGATTTATTCATAATCGCCACCGCCGACCGGCGCGCCCTTAATAATGAGCTGCAGCAGGAAGTGCATCAACGGTTGACAGAGGCCCTCAATCCAAACGATAAAGGGTGATGTTTTTATTTATTATGGAAAGAGTTTAACAATGCAGCAGTTACAGAACGTTATTGAGTCCGCTTTCGAGCGCCGTGCCGACATTACTCCGGCAAATGTAGATACCGTAACCCGCGAAGCGGTGAATCAGGTTATTTCTTTACTGGATTCCGGTGCACTGCGCGTCGCAGAGAAGATTGAGGGTCAGTGGGTCACGCATCAGTGGCTGAAAAAGGCGGTCCTGCTCTCTTTCCGTATTAACGATAATCAGGTCATCGAAGGTGCGGAAAGCCGTTACTTCGATAAAGTACCGATGAAATTCGCCAACTACGACGAAGCGCGCTTCCAGAAGGAAGGTTTCCGTGTGGTTCCGCCTGCGGCCGTGCGTCAGGGTGCGTTTATCGCCCGTAACACCGTGCTGATGCCATCTTACGTAAACATCGGCGCTTATGTTGATGAAGGTACGATGGTTGATACCTGGGCGACAGTCGGTTCCTGTGCGCAAATCGGTAAAAACGTACACCTGTCCGGCGGCGTTGGCATCGGCGGCGTACTGGAGCCGTTGCAGGCTAACCCGACCATCATCGAAGACAACTGCTTCATCGGCGCACGCTCTGAAGTGGTTGAAGGCGTGATCGTCGAAGAAGGTTCTGTTATCTCCATGGGCGTGTACATCGGTCAGAGCACCCGTATTTACGATCGCGAAACTGGCGAAGTGCATTATGGTCGCGTTCCGGCAGGCTCCGTGGTCGTCTCCGGCAACCTGCCGTCGAAAGATGGTAAATACAGCCTGTACTGCGCGGTGATTGTGAAGAAAGTCGATGCCAAAACGCGTGGCAAAGTGGGAATCAACGAACTGTTGCGCACTATCGACTAACAGCGATTTGAAAAAGCGGGCTTAGCCCGCTTTTTTTACATCTGCGAGTGGCATAAACAAGGCTTTTCGTTAATTATTCAATGGTTATAGTGAGCTTAAGGGTACCGCTATGTATGACAATCTGAAAAGTCTGGGCATTACTAATCCTGAAGAAATCGATCGTTACAGCCTGCGGCAAGAAGCCAACAACGATATCCTGAAAATCTATTTCCAAAAGGATAAAGGCGAGTTTTTTGCCAAGAGCGTGAAGTTCAAATATCCCCGTCAGCGCAAAACGGTGGTAGCTGATGGCATCGGCCAGGGTTACAAAGAAGTGCAGGAGATCAGTCCCAACCTGCGCTATGTGATCGATGAACTGGATCAGATCTGCCAGCGCGATCGCAGCGAAGTCGATCTTAAACGCAAGATCCTTGATGATTTACGTCATCTCGAAAGCGTCGTGACCAACAAGATCAGCGAAATTGAAGCCGATCTGGAAAAACTGACGCGTAAATAACCGCGCGTGAATGTATTCGTAAGCCGGGTAAGGCGAAGCCGCCACCCGGCATTTTGCCTGATAAGCGTAGCGCCATCAGGCAATTAATCAATGCTGTTCATCCAGTTGTAACGCCACATACAGCAGCAGTCGGTCGTCAAAATTCCCCAGATCCAGTCCGGTCAGTTCTGAAATACGATTCAGGCGATATTCCAGCGTATTGCGGTGAATAAACAGTGCCTTTGAGGTCGCCAGCGGCTGGACGTTATGACGAAACCATGCCGCCAATGTCCGACGCAGCAACCCATTGTTATCCATCGCTTTCAGCCTCACCAACGGACGCGCCAGCTCATTGGCCTGCCAGCCACCGCGCAGGCTGTCCAGCAGCACTGGCAACATCAAATCCTGATAGAAATAGCTACGGCTTTCCGGCATCCGCTGTTTACCGACCATCATGGTGGTGCGCGCCGTACGATACGAACGGGCAATGCTACCAGGCCCGGTAAAATAGTTGCCCAGCGACACGCGAAAACGCAGCTGTCCGTTCTCTTTCATGCGGGCAATAAGCTGCTCAACCCGCTTACGATGATCTTCAGCGTCCCAGCGGCCAAACTGATTGAGCGCCGGTTTCAGCACCACCATCTCGGTCAGAGAGACAATCGCAATCAGATTATTACGTTCGGGCGTGGTCAACGCATTCTGCAATTGCTGTAACTCCGCCATCGCACTGTCAACGCCAAGCTGGCCACTATCGACCTCCAACACCGCCACCACGCGTGGCTGGTTCAAATCAATGCCTAAACGCTGGGCCCATTCCATCAGCGCTGGCGTATTCTCTTCCGCCTGAATCAGGTTCATCACCAGCTCTTCACGCAGACGGCTATCCTGCGCTAACAGATGCATCAAGCGCGACTGTTCCAGCATCATTTCGGCGGTCATACATACTAACTCGCCGTATTTACGCAGATGCTCCGGCTCGCCGGTAAGGCCGATAACGCCAACGATTTCGCCTTCCAGACGTAGAGGCAGGTTTATCCCCTGTCGTACACCGTGCAAGTGACGTGCCACCGCATCGTCGATATCGACCACCCGACCCTGCGAAAGCACCAGCAGCGCGCCTTCGTGCAATTCACCAATACGTTCGCGATCGCCGCTGCCGATTATCCGCCCACGGGCATCCATTACGTTGATATTGGTATCAATGATGCGCATGGTACGCGCCACGATATCCTGCGCCATTTTGGTATCAAGATGCCAACCAGCCATAAACCCCTCCTGTGAGCAGAGCTCAAGCATAGGGAAGATAATAAGCGGCGACATTGTGCAAATGCACAAAGCGAAAGGGAGAAGTATGGAGTTGTGGGAAGTATCACAAAAAGAAACCCCTTCCTGTGCAGGAAGGGGCTGAGGGAGATTACTGCATCAACAGATAGATGGAGCTGTCACCGCGCTGAATGTTCAGCGCCAGTACAGCCGGTTTGCTGTCGAGGATTTTGCGCAGTTCAGCGATGTTTTTCACCGGCTGCTGGTTCGCGCCGATAATCACATCCCCTTTCTTCAGGCCAATCTGTGCAGCCGGAGAATTCGGTTTCACGTCGCTTACCACGACACCTTTGTCCTGGCCTTTGTTGCTCATATCGGCACCTTCGATGCCTTTAAAGATAGAGCTGGAGTCAACCTGAGTCTGGCTGCTCTGCTGCAATTCCAGGTTCACGGTGACCGGCTTACCGTCACGCAGCAGACCCAGGGTGATTTTGCTGCCAACCGGCATCGTACCGACCTGCGCACGCAGGGCGGCGAAGCTGCTGATAGGTTTGCCGTTCAGGGAGGTAATCACATCCCCGGCTTTAATCCCCGCTTTCGCTGCGGAAGAGTTCGGCATCACCTGGCTGACGAATGCGCCACGCTGGGCGTCAACTTTCATCGCTTTCGCCAGCTCAGAGCTCAGTTCGGTACCCATAATGCCCAGCTCGCCGCGTTTAACCTGGCCGAACTCAACCATCTGTGAAGTCAGGTTTTTCACCATGTTGCTTGGGATCGCAAAACCGATACCGATGTTACCGCCGTCCGGTGCGAGGATCGCGGTATTAATACCGATCAGCTCACCGTTCAGGTTGACCAGCGCACCACCGGAGTTACCCCGGTTGATCGCAGCATCCGTCTGAATAAAGTTTTCGTAGTTCTCCGCGTTCAGGCCACTACGTCCCAGCGCAGAAACAATACCGGAAGTCACCGTTTCACCGAGGCCAAACGGGTTACCAATTGCCACGGTGTAATCACCCACGCGCAGCGCATCGGAATCTGCCAGCTTAATCGCCGTCAGGTTTTTCGGATCCTGAATTTGGATCAGCGCGATATCGGAGCGCGGATCTTTACCCACGATCTTCGCGTCAAATTTACGACCATCGCTCAACTGAACTTTAATCACCGTGGCGTTATCTACCACGTGGTTATTGGTCACGACATACCCTTTCGCGGCATCAATAATTACGCCGGAACCGAGTGCCATAAATTTCTGCTGCTGGCCGCCGCCATTGTCAGCGCCCGGTGCGCCGCCCTGGCAGAACGGTGAACTCTGGAACGGAGAACCGTCCTGGCAGAACGGTGAATTATCACCGAAGAACTGCTGGAAATTACGCGGCATGCGCGGCGTATTTACCGTCGTGCTCCCCTCGACGTTAATACTTACCACCGATGGCATCACTTTTTCGAGCATCGGGGCCAGGCTTGGCATCTGTTGGGCGGTCATTGCTGAAGACGACGTCTCAGCCGCTGTAGCAGACAGGGGGGACAACGCCAAACCTAAACTCAGAGCCAGTGCACTCATTGCTAATGTGGTTTTTTTCATGTGTTTCGTTCTCGATTAACAGGTAACGCAAAATTGCTGTATACGTCAGAGTCGTTTTATAGCGCTAAGTTCCAGAATTAAGTTTAAGGAAAAAGTAAAATTTTATTGTCCATCTTTACAAATGAGTATTTATTGTTCTACGGCCATCAAGCGACGATATTCATCCCAGGCATACAAATCTGTCATTCCGCTGATATAATCCTGAATCAGCCGGCAGCGATAATAATATTCCAGAACCGAATACTCGGCGCACCCCGTCGATATTTTACTAACCGCCTCAACATACGCAAGACGATGGCGGGTAGACAACTTCTGAAATAAACGGGACTCGATAGGAAAACGTTTTACTCTTTCATTGTCGACCAGTTCAGAAAAATCTGACTGAGACATTTTTAATAACGGCTGATAGATCTCCAGCAACCCGCTGATCACCCGATAGCCCTGTAGTTCCAGTTGTTCAACATCCGGATGGCTAAACACATGTTTTACCGCCACATTTTTATAAACACCCAGTAACTGGCTGAAGCTGCTGGCATCTTCTAGCAGCGCATGATTAAAGCTGCCTTCATAAATCTGCGGCAAATTATCAATAAACCGCTGGGCCGCATATGGCACCAGTTTATTCAGCGTATTGACGCGTAAATACATAAAGAACTGATCTTCGGTACTCCGGCTTAATGTATTTGAACGTGACTTCTCCCAGGCGTTCTCAACAACCTGGCTAAACAGGGAACCTTTTTCATGCTGCCCCCACGCCTCATACAGGTGGTGATAAAGTTGCTCGACGCTAAAGATTCTTTTCTCAACGGCATCTTCCAGATCCGCCACGCAATAAGAGATATCATCGGCAGCTTCCATAATCCAGGTTAATGGAAAGCGACTGTAAGGCGCTAATGATAATTCTTTACGCAACCGCTCAATATACGGTTCTTCAGAAAGGTAATAACCCGGCTTCTTCATTAAATAATTGTGTGTTTCGGGTGCACTGCCGCGCCACCACGCTGGACGGGTATATTTTAAAATACCGCCAACCTGCGCCCAGGTAAGGTTCATACGCATCAACGTATGCACAAGGCGAATACCCTGCGCATTGCCTTCAAAATGGCACAGGTCCTGGCGTACCTTACGGCGAATATCATTCAGCGACTCCTCGCCTTCACGCAACCGTAATGCCGCCACCTGGCAGCGGTCATCACTTAGGGGCTGACTTTCTGCGTCTGCGGGATACAGCCGCTGGCGGAACCAGTCATTAATCGCCGCTTCCCCAAAATGGCCAAACGGCGGATTGCCAATGTCATGCATCAGGCAGGACATTTCGACAATACTCTCAAATGGCCCTGTCAGTTCATCCAGGCCATACTGCTCCAGCAGCTTTAGTTCTTTCAGTCGGCTGAGGATCTCTTTCGCGATATAGCGCCCAACCTGCTGAACTTCCATCGAGTGCGTCAAGCGCGTGCGTACTGCCGCATTACGCTCCAGCGGAAAGACCTGCGTTTTTTGTTGCAGTCGGCGAATGGCCGGTGAATTGATAATACGTCCGCGATCGCTTTCGAAAATACGCAGGATCTCATGCTCAGTCTTCACGCCCTGCGGCGAACGGTAACGACGATGCCAGTTTATTTTTTTTCGGAAATCGATCTGTGCCATGTCCTCTCCCGCCTGAGAAATGCGCTACCCCTTAAGCGCATGATAGACTATGCCCTCAAATCTGGCTTATCGCGAGTAAATCTATGAAAATCGGCATCATTGGTGCAATGGAAGAAGAAGTTACGCTGCTGCGTGACAAAATCGAAAACCGTCAGACCATCGCGCTCGGCGGTTGTGAAATTTACACCGGCCAACTGAACGGTACAGAGGTTGCGCTGCTGAAATCGGGTATCGGTAAAGTGGCTGCGGCACTGGGCGCTACGCTGCTGCTTGAACGCTGCAAGCCGGACGTCATCATTAATACCGGTTCTGCGGGTGGCCTGGCCTCTACGCTGAAAGTCGGGGATATCGTAGTTTCTGACGAAGCGCGCTATCACGACGCCGACGTCACTGCCTTTGGCTATGAATTTGGTCAGCTACCGGGCTGCCCGGCTGGTTTTAAAGCCGATCCTGCGTTGATTGCTGCCGCAGAGTCTTGCATCGCCGAACTCAATCTGAACGCCGTTCGCGGACTTATTGTCAGCGGCGACGCATTCATTAATGGATCCGTAGGGCTGGCTAAAATTAAGCATAACTTCCCGCAGGCTATTGCCGTTGAGATGGAAGCGACCGCAATTGCGCACGTTTGCCACAACTTTAACGTGCCATTTGTCGTGGTTCGCGCTATCTCTGACGTTGCCGATCAGCAGTCCCATCTCAGCTTTGACGAATTCCTGGTGGTTGCCGCGAAGCAGTCAAGCCTGATGGTTGAAACGCTGGTACAGAAACTGGCGCATGGCTAAATTACTCTCCAGGGCGCTGGTCGCCCTGCTTTTCACTCTCCCGGCGTTCCTTTACGCCGCGCCGCGTGTTGTGACGCTTTCTCCTGCCAATACTGAACTCGCTTTTGCCGCTGGCATTACCCCCGTTGGCGTCAGCAGCTATTCAAACTACCCGCCAGAAGCCAAAAATATTGAGGAAGTCTCAACCTGGCAAGGGATGAATCTTGAACGTATTGTGGCGCTGAAACCTGATTTGGTTGTCGCCTGGCGCGGGGGAAATGCTGAGCGGCAGGTGAATCAACTGACCTCTCTGGGTATTAAGGTCATCTGGGTGGACGCCGTTACCATTGAGCAGGTTGCCGATGCGCTACGCCAATTAGCGGCATGGAGCCCCAAGCCTGAACAAGCTAAACAGGCGGCGCAAACCATGCTTGATGACTATGCTTTACTTAAATCTCAGTATGCCAACAAACCGAAAAAACGCGTGTTTCTCCAGTTTGGTGCCAATCCTCTGTTTACCAGTGGAAAAGGTTCTATTCAGCACGAAGTTCTTGAGGTATGCGGCGGAGAAAACATCTTTGCCGGTAGTCGGGTTCCCTGGCCGCAGGTTAGCCGTGAGCAGGTCCTGGCACGAGCCCCCCAGGCTATTGTTGCCACAGGCGGTCCGGGTGAAACTCTGAAAATTGAGCAATACTGGGGAAACCAGCTAAAAATACCCATTATTACACTTAATAGTGACTGGTTCGAACGCGCGAGCCCGCGTATTATCCTCGCCGCAAAACAACTCTGTAATGCGCTTTCACAGATAAATTAGCGCCTGCCCCCACCAGGTCTGTTGTGAGGATTTAAAAATGCTCGTCTATTGGCTTGATATTGTCGGCACCGCGGTATTTGCAATCTCTGGCGTATTACTGGCCGGAAAATTACGTATGGATCCGTTTGGCGTCCTGGTACTCGGCGTGGTTACCGCCGTTGGTGGTGGAACGATCCGCGATATGGCGCTGGATAATGGACCGGTTTTTTGGGTTAAGGATCCGACCGATCTGGTGGTGGCGATGATCACCAGCATGCTGACGATCCTGTTGGTACGTCAACCAAGACGCATACCGAAATGGATCCTTCCGGTGCTGGATGCCGTTGGTCTGGCGGTGTTCGTGGGTATTGGGGTCAACAAGGCATTTCTCGCAGGAACAGGGCCGCTGGTGGCGATTTGTATGGGGGTGATTACCGGCGTTGGTGGTGGGATCATTCGCGATGTGTTAGCTCGTGAAGTCCCGATGATTTTGCGCACCGAGATCTACGCCACAGCCTGTATTATCGGCGGGATCGTGCATGCGACAGCGTTTTATACCTTTGATGTTTCACTGGAAAACGCCAGTATGATGGGGATGATTGTCACGCTGCTGATTCGGCTTGCCGCCATTCGCTGGCATCTGAAATTGCCGACGTTTGCGCTGGATGATAACGGGCGTTGATATGACGATACAGAACATGTAGGCCGGATAAGGCGTTTACGCCGCCATCCGGCACATTGCCCGGTGGCGCTACGCTTACCGGGCCTACAACATCAGACCATCAGTATTACAGACAGCAATCAGATGCTGAAAGAAGAACCACACCCGCAGGTGCTTTTCGCATTCGGGTTAGTCACAACGAAGCGGGAACCTTCCAGACCTTCAGTATAGTCAACCGCGCCGCCCACCAGATATTGCAGACTCATCGGATCAACGACCAGACCAACACCTTGTTTCTCGATGGTCATATCACCTTCATTGACCTGATCATCAAAGGTGAAACCGTACTGGAAACCGCTGCAACCACCGCCAGTGATATACACGCGTAATTTCAGATTCGGGTTATCTTCGTCAGCGATCAGGCTTTTAACTTTATTGGCTGCTGCTTCAGTAAATTGCAGTGGCAGCGCTACGTCATCACTCATATTTTGCTCCAAACGACATCGGCAATTGGGTAAATTTCAACCCAATATTTTGGGCCATTATCTAATACCCTGGTATTTCGTTCAAGTATTCTCGCCAGCGGCAGTACCCTGGCTTTTTGCCGCCTGCTCCGCTTCCTGTTTTGCCAGCGTACGAGCCAGGATAGTCGAGTATAGCGGCTTTCCGCCCATAAATTGGGCTAATAGTGTTGCGCCAAGACAGGTAATAATCATTGGCAAAATGAGCTGATAGTTATCGGTCATCTCCAGCACCAGTACAATACCCGTTAGCGGCGCACGCACCGAAGCAGCCAACAAAGCCCCCATTCCGGCAATGGCAAAGGTTCCGGCCTCCAGGTGATACTGCGGAAAAGAGGCCGCCGCAGCCATACCGAACGCCGTACCAAGCAACGTCCCCAACGCCAGCATCGGGGCAAAGATCCCACCGGGCGCGCCGGACGAGAAGCACAGCAGCGTGGTGACGACCCGGGTGATAAATATAAACAGCAGCAGACCAACGCTAAAATTGCCTGCCGCGGCGATAGGAATCAGGTTAAAGCCACCGCCTGCCGCTTCCGGTTGAATTAACCCGAGGATCCCGCACAGACCGCCGATCGCGCCGCCCATCAGCACCCATTTTTTAATTTCACCACCGTGGAAGCGCTGGAACATATCCTGGGTGCGCAACACCATGGTGTTGAACAATGGCCCGACACAGCCAAAAATAAGCCCGAGCACCAGATACAGCCACAGCGTATTTACCGGCGCATTGGAGAGCTTCCCAACTTCAATAATCGGCGCTTCGCCGTTGAACACGCGAAACACAATGCTCGACATAATAACGCCGGTAAACACGGCTTTGATCGACACAAGGTTATAGCGAAACTGCGGGCGCATCTCTTCAATAATGAACAGGATCCCCGCCAGCGGAGCGTTAAACGCCGCCGAAAGGCCCGCAGCCGCACCGGTAGCCAATAAGGTATGCCGCGCTTCGGCGCTACGCATGCGGAAAATATCCAGCACCATGCGCCCGAGGTTACCGCCAATCTGCACGGTCGGACCTTCACGCCCAAGCACCATGCCAGCACCCAGCGTGCCCATGCCGCCGATAAATTTCACCGGCAGGACACGCCACCAACGCACAGGTCGCAGCTCTTCCAGTGCACCTTCAATCTCTGGGATCCCCGAACCACCGGCTTCCGGCGCAAATTTACGCACCAGGAAATAGCCGACCATCGCCAGCAACGCCGAGAGAATAAACGCCAGCGGCCACAGCAGAATGTCATGGTCCGCAACCTGAGCCAGCGTGCCAATGCGCTGATTCTGCACCCAGGTCACCGCTTTCTCAAATGCCACGCCAACAAGCCCTGTCACAGTACCCACTACTGCAGCCATCAACAGGATCGCCAACGGCGTTTTGTCTCGTTCCAGGAGACGACGAATTTGATCCCTGCGGCGTAAACGCACAATTTGCTGTGCTTCAAAAGAGGGAGTGTCTGTCTTCATCAGATGATCATTAATTGGTAATACAAATACGGAATCGGCATTCTACTCGCACATTTCGCGAAAATCCCCTGCAAATCGCATTGTTTCAAATGCGTAAAACTTTCATAACCTTCTCTGAATAACTAGAATAGCGGGCATTTACTTTTTCTACGAACCAGGACCCCATCCATGAGTAAGTCTGAAAATCTCTACAGCGCAGCACGCGAACTTATCCCAGGCGGCGTTAACTCCCCCGTTCGCGCCTTTACTGGCGTGGGTGGTACTCCGCTGTTTATCGAAAAAGCGGACGGCGCGTATCTGTACGATGTCGATGGTAAAGCCTATGTCGATTACGTCGGTTCCTGGGGACCGATGGTACTGGGTCACAACCACCCGGCAATCCGTAATGCGGTGATTGAAGCTGCGGAGCGCGGTTTAAGCTTCGGTGCACCGACCGAGATGGAAGTGAAAATGGCGGCGCTGGTCACCGAATTAGTGCCGACCATGGACATGGTGCGCATGGTGAACTCCGGTACGGAAGCGACAATGAGCGCAATCCGTCTGGCGCGCGGTTTCACCGGTCGCGATAAAATCATCAAATTTGAAGGCTGCTACCACGGCCATGCCGACTGCCTGCTGGTTAAGGCCGGTTCCGGTGCATTAACGCTGGGCCAGCCGAACTCCCCAGGCGTTCCGGCCGATTTCGCGAAACACACCCTGACCTGCACCTACAACGATCTCGCTTCAGTACGTGCGGCATTTGAACAGTATCCGCAGGAGATCGCGTGCATCATCGTTGAGCCGGTCGCCGGCAACATGAACTGCATCCCGCCGCTGCCGGAATTCCTGCCGGGCCTGCGTGCGCTGTGCGATGAGTTTGGCGCACTGTTGATCATCGATGAAGTGATGACCGGTTTCCGCGTAGCGCTGGCCGGAGCACAGGATTATTACGGCGTCGTGCCGGATCTGACCTGCCTCGGTAAAATTATCGGTGGCGGAATGCCCGTTGGCGCATTCGGCGGTCGCCGCGATGTGATGGACGCACTGGCGCCGACCGGTCCGGTTTACCAGGCGGGGACGCTTTCCGGTAACCCGATCGCGATGGCGGCAGGTTATGCCTGTCTGACCGAAGTCGCCCAACCGGGTATTCATGAAACGCTGAACGAACTGACGACGCGTCTGGCGGAAGGTCTGTTGGAAGCTGCCGAAGAAGCGAATATTCCGCTGGTGGTTAACCATGTGGGCGGGATGTTCGGGATTTTCTTCACCGATGCAGAAACCGTAACCTGCTATCAGGATGTGATGGCATGCGACGTCGAACGCTTCAAGCGCTTCTTCCACATGATGCTGGATGAAGGAATTTATCTGGCGCCGTCTGCTTTCGAAGCGGGCTTTATGTCCGTGGCGCACAGTGAAGACGATATCAATAACACCATCGACGCCGCGCGCCGGGTGTTTGCGAAGTTGTAAAAAAGAGAACGTGCAGAAATGTAGGCCGGGTAAGGCGAAGCCGCCACCCGGCTTTTTTATTGCCGGATGTCGACGCAAAGCGTCTTATCCGGCCTACATGAAAGGGGTCAGCCTCAGCGGCTCTGCTTTCTCAGCAGATAGATAAAGTACGGCGCACCAATAAACGTCGACAATAATCCCGCCGGGATCTGATACGGAAACAGCACCATCCTGCCGCACCAGTCAGCAAAGACCAGCAACACGCCACCCGCCAGCGCCGAAATCAGCATATGCGGCATCGCCCGGCGAAAACCCATCATACGGGCAATATGCGGAGCCATCAGCCCGACAAAGCTCAACGGTCCAATTGTCATGGTGGCTGTCGCCGTCAGCCCTGCCGCCAGCAGCAGTAACCCCACGCGTGATGGCGTGATAGCCATACCGACAGCCCGCGCCGTATCTCCGCCGAGCGGTAAAATTGTTAGCCAACGGCGGCACAGCGGCGTCATCGCCAGCAGAATCACCATCACAATCCCGGTACGCAGTACCTGCTCTCCGCTCGCGTTATAGGTTGAACCGGAAATCCAGGTCAACACGCCCGCCATGCGCGGATCGCCGCTGGCCTGCAGCATCATCAGCAGCATAGTAAAGGCCGTACTGAGCGCCATACCGGCCAACAGCATACGGTGCGGTGAAAAACCACCGCGCCCGGCGGCAATCATAATGATAAGCAGAGTGCCCGCGGCCCCGAGGCTTCCGGCGGGCAGCAGCCAACCAAAAGCATTTCCGGGGACCAAAAACAGCATGAGCACCACGCCAAATGCCGCACCGGAGCTAATGCCCAGCACTTCCGGGCTGGCCATCGGGTTGCCCGTCAGACGTTGAATAATACAGCCCGCTACCGCCAGCATCACCCCGGCAATCAGTGCCGCCAGAATGCGAGGCCAGCGCCAGGGCATCAGCTCATCCAGCATCGCGCCGCTAGCCCATGTCCAGCCATGTGCGTCGCGGCCAAACGACTGCGCCACCACGAGGGTTAGCAGCAAGATTACGCCACCTGCCAGCGCAAACATCAGCACATTCTGACGCTCAGCGGCGATGCGATTACTGGCGTTCATATCCGGGGCGCTCATACTCCTCAAGCGCGGCAACAACCACAGTAGCAACGGTGCGCCAATCAACGCCGTCACTGAACCGGTGGAGACTTCCATCCATACGCGGGTCAGCCACAGAATGATTTGGTCGGAGAGCCAGAGGATCAACGCACCAATCAGCGGGGCAAGCACCAGACGTGCCAGCAAACGACGCGCACCGAGCATTTTCGCCAGCAGCGGTGCAAACAGGCCAATAAAGCCGATAATCCCAACCGCGTTAACCAGTAAGGCGCTGATGACAATGGCCAGCGATAACGCCGCCAGACGTGCCAGCGACAGCGCCAGACCGAGGTTGCGCGCCACGCCGTCATCCAGTCCCATCAGCGTCATTGGGCGTAATAACAACAGAGTCAGCATCACACCGCCCAACAGCTGCGGCCACAGACGCTGTACGCCGCTCCAGTCGGTTTGCGTTAACGTGCCGCTGCTCCATAAAAACATGCTTTGCAGCTGATCGTGATGGAAGATAACCATCAACTGGTTAATCGCCCCGCAGTACAGGCTGACCACCAGCCCGGCAAGGATTAACGTCACCGGAGAAAGACGCTTGCCCCAGGCAACGCCAAACACCAGCGCCCCAACGACACATGCTCCCGCCAGCGCCGCAAATTGCGTGGTCAGCGCACCAGGAATAGCCCACAGCGTGGTAACCGTAATGCCCAACTGCGCACCAGTCGCAACGCCCAGCGTGGTTGGCTCCGCCAGCGGGTTACGCAACACCTGCTGAAACAACACGCCGACCAGGCCCAGCCCGGCGCCGACCAGTAGCGATATCGCCAGCCTCGGCAGCAGGCTATAGTGAAAAACCATCTGCTCAATGATGTCGATATCCGGTGACCAGATAGCCTGTTGCCACTGACTGCGCGGTAGCGCAACGGAGAAGTTAACCCATGTCAGCCAGCAGGCAGCAACAAACAGCACCAACAACAGCAACGCCGGATGGCGGCTTCGCCTTATCCGGCCTACAAAGCGCCCAAACCGTAGGTCGGATAAGGCGCTTTTCGCGCCGCCATCCGGCATTTCAAGTTTCCTGCTCACGCTTTGCCTCCCAACGCATTATCCAGAATACGGGCAAAATGCATGGCCGATAGCGTTGCGCCATAGAACCAAACGGCAGGCACACGTTGAAAACGTCCGTCACGGACAAACGGCATCGCCTGCCATAATGGCGTAGACATCAGCGCAGCCATCTCTTTATCGTTGCCGTGATCAAAGCACAGCACATCGACATCCTTATAAGCAGCCAGACGGTCAATACTCACGGCAGTGCTGCCCCAGAAGTTTGTTTCTCCCTGCCAGGCGTTAGGGATCCCATATTCGTCCAGTACGTCCTGGAACAGGCTGTTTGAACCAAACACCAGCATATGCCGCGAATCAAGCAGGGATGTCAGGAGCACGGGACGCGCGCCGCGTTGCATAAAGCGCGGTTTCAGGCTGGCGATATAACGATCGTACTCAGCCAAATGGCGTTCAGCAGAAGCTTGCAGATTGAACAATTGCGCCATTTCCTGCAGCGACTGTCGCGCAACGGCCAGCGGCTTTTTGCCATCGCTGAAGTTAAATCCCCGGCCAGGTGCAATCCGCGCCAGCTTTTCAGGGGAAGGACCGTAACCTGCCGACCAGAGCAGAAATGAGGGCTTCATTTCGGTCAGCAGTTCGAGATTGGGTTCCGTACGTAGCCCGACGTCAATTACCGAGTCCGGCAGAGGAGGCTCACTGACCCACAGCTTGTAGTTAGGGATATCTGCGATGCCATACGGCGTAATACCCAGCGCCAGCAGCAGCTCTACCGGCAGCCATTCCAGCGCTACAATGCGCTGTGGATCAACCGCCGCGGCGTGCGCCGTATTCATCCGCCACAGCAGAGGCGACAGCGCCATCGCCGTAAGCAGCCGCCGACGGGTAATATGATGTAATCCGATCATTAATAGACAAAACTCACGGGTGCGGCACCGGCCGGATGCGGCAAAATGCCCATCGGGATACCGTAAATTTGTTCCAGAGTTTCACTGCGCATCAGTTCAGCAGGCGTTCCTTGAGAAATCATCTCACCGCCGCGCAGCGCAACGAGGTAATCGCAGTAACGGGCCGCCATATTGATATCATGCAGCACCGCAACCACCGTCAGCCCGCGCTGCTGGCTTAAGCGGTGCACCAGCGCCAGCACGTCAACCTGATGGGCAATATCCAGCGCGGAAGTCGGTTCATCAAGCAGCAGACAGCGGCTGTCCTGTGCCACCAGCATGGCAATCCATGCGCGTTGGCGTTCCCCACCGGACAGGCTATCGACCAGACGGTGCGCCAGCGGCTTTAAACCGACCAGCGAAATTGCTTCTTCTACCTTCTCTCTGTCGGCAACGCCAAAACGCCCCAGCGCCCCGTGCCACGGATAACGACCAATCGCCACCAGTTCGCGTACGGTCATCCCTTCTGCCTGCGGCAGCTGTTGCGGCAGATAGGCGACCTTGCGGGCAAACGCTTTACTACTCCAGCTCTCCAGCGGCTGTTCGTCGAGCAGGATTTCACCTTCTGACGGCGGCTGATGACGTCCCAGCATTTTCAATAATGTCGATTTACCGGAACCGTTGTGGCCGATAAGACCAGTCACTTTCCCTACAGGAAAAGTTAATGAGAGAGGATGCAAAAGCGTGCGACCAGGCACACGAAAGGAGACATTACGCAACGCAAAAGTGGTGTCGGGATGGGATCTGTTTTCCTGCATAGCAGCCAACTTGTAAAACGGGCACGCAAAGCGTGCCCAAAGAGAAATTAGAAACGGAAGGTTGCAGTTGCAACGACCTGACGTTCTGCGCCCCAGAAGCAGCCATAAGTATTGAAGCAGCTGGCGACGTATTCACGGTCAAACAGGTTGTTCACATGCAGCGCCACGTTGGAGCCAGCCATACCTACACGCGCCAGATCGTAACGCACTAACGCATCTACCAGCGTGTAGCTTCCCACTTTGAAGGAGTTTGCCGGATCGCCATAACTGGAACTAGTATAACGAACACCCGTACCCAACGTCAGCCCGGAAAGCGCACCATCATAGAGGGTGTAATCCCCCCACAGTGATGCCATATGTTTTGGCACCTGGGCAGGCGTATTGCCTTTGTAGTTGGTGTCAGTGGTGTATTCCGCATCGGTATAGGTATAAGAACCAACCACGTTAACGCTGGCTGACAGCGCCGCTTTCGCTTCAATTTCTACACCACGTGAGCGAATTTCGCCGCCTTCAACTGACCAGATCGATCCATTCGGGTCGGCCATCAGGTTGTTGGTTTTGGTCAACTGGTAAACGGCACCGGTCAACACGATCGGACGATCGCTCGGTACGTACTTCACGCCCGCTTCGTACTGCTTACCTTTAGATGGCGCAAAGATATTACCGCTTTCCCCAACCTGAGAATTTGGTTCAAACGATTCGCTGTAGCTGAAATACGGGGTTACACCGTTATCGAACAGATAGTTAACACCGCCACGCCAGGTGAACTGTCGGTCATCACGGGAGTCCAGCACACCAGAAACTCGGTTCAGAGAGTCCTGCTTAGCCCAGTCGTAACGACCGCCCAGAGTGACCAGCACCTTATCCCACTGCATCTGATCCTGAGCGTACAGGCCCGTTTGTTCCTGTTTATTCAGAACGCGATAAGCTGCGCCAGGTCCAGGGTGCGAGCCAAAGTCAAAATCGCTACGGTCAAGATTATAGATATCAGACGGCGCTACCGAACCAGCCCAACCGAACCAGGAGTTGATATCGTTACGCATACGCATATAGTCAACGCCGGTCAGCAATGTGTGATCCAGGGAACCGGTGGCGAATGTGCTCTGCAACTGGGTATCAACAGAGAAATTCTGCAATTTTTCATTATCGTCAACGTACTGACGAGTCAGCGTGTGATCCCAATCTGACTGAGGGATGCTGGCGCAAGGGCTGTTAGCCGGATCTTTGGTATACAGCGGATCGGAGCACATGCCATAGCCGTACACGCTTTTCTGCGACACTTTGTTTTGGGCATAACGCAGGTTCTGACGTACGGTAAAGGTGTCGTTAAATTCGTGGTCGAAGCTGTAGCCCACCATCTTCTCGTTACGAGAGTAGGTATTGTTGTCCGCACCTTCGTTGAAATCGGTCGGCAAACGTGAACCATTTGGCAGCTTAGACACGGTCCCCTCTTTCGGCAACCAGCCGTAATAACCGGTTTCCGGCTCGTTCTGGAAGTAGGAGAGGAAGGTGAAATTCGTCTTATCATCCGGACGCCATGTGAAAGATGGCGCGATGGCATAACGCTGTTCTTCTGCGCCCTGCTGCTGCGCATTCGCGGAACGCGCCAGGCCGGTCAGACGGTATGAGTACACACCATCGTCATCCAGCGCATCGCTGAAGTCAAAACCGGTCTGGAACAGGCTGTCAGTGCCCATTTTGAACTGAACTTCTTTCAGCGGCTCCGTTGTCGGGCGCTTGCTGACCATGTTCAACAACCCACCCGGGTTGCTCTTTCCGTACAGAACGGAAACCGGACCGCGCATCACTTCGGCGCGCTCCAGCATATAAGGGTCGATGACCGCATCATTGTAGAAGTTGCCCTGCATCTTCAGGCCATTCAGATAGTTATTCTGACTTTGGCCGTCTGCGGCAAATCCGCGAATAATCAGGTAGTCATAGGTATTGGACGCGCCACGCGTACCCACGGCAACGCCCGGGGTGTAGCTGAGCGCTTCTTTGACCGATTTTGGCTGATGCAACGCCATCTCTTCGGCGGTGACCACTGAAATAGACTGAGGAACTTTTTGAATCGGAGTGTCGGTTTTGGTCGCCGTAGCAGACTGTCGTGCAGCGATGGTTGCCGCAGGCCCCCATGCGCTTTCCTGCGGAGCAGGTGCAGCAGTTACGGTGATGGTTTCTTCTTTCGGGTCAACCGCCGCCTGTGCATAGACAGACATGCCGCTAACCGCTGTGGCTACCACTACTGCGATTTTACGCAGCGATGAACTTGGCTGAGCAGTTTTAAGACGCGCCATTGGTATTTCTCTGATGAAAGTGAATGATAACGTAAACGAGAATTATTATTATAACGAGAGCATAATATTCGAAACACCGTTGCGATCGCAAGCAATACGCGTCCCTACTAAAACTGAGGGGTTAAGAAATAACCAGATGAAAAGAAAGGGTTAATAAATTAGGCTGGAATGTTGAAAAGAAAAGCCTGCAAATACACAGGCTATTTTTGGCTAGCGGTAAAAAACGTTAAATGTCGCAACAGAGTCAACCTTTCCCGCTTTTACAGTTCCTGTTTGTACATATCTTGCTTTCAAAGGGATAGTGACAGACTGCCTATCGGTTGTTTGCGCTACCGCGTTGTAATCTTGATCAAATTTCAGCACATTATTGTTGCTGTCGAGAATTTGTAATCCGACCCCTTCGGCTGCGTCATTACCACTGGCGATCTCCAGGATGTCGCTATTGCCACTCACGCCAGTTGAACCGGCAGTGGTGAATTTATAATCAAGTTTGATGCCCGCGACACACTGTTCCAGCTGAATCTTGAAACTATCATCAGATACAACATCGGAATAACCGTCCACAATATCGCTAGTCATGATTCTCTTAAGCGGCACTGTGATATTTTTTTCAACTAAATTGCAGGTGTTAGCAGTAACGTTAATAACTATTGGCGCAAAGCGAATTTGAGCAATAACCTGCGAATCATAAATCCAGTCCGCATTGAGCATGTTGACGTCAATAACCCCTGACTGCACAACGCCAGTGACGACAAATTCAGCTCTCGCATGTGATTGAATACTATAGTCACTTAAATGGTCTGTTTTTGCCGACCCTAGATGCATAGGGGTAACCAGCGATCCTTCTGTTAGGGCGAAAGGGCTATCTTTAGCCCAGGCGACCCGAAAACCTATTCCCGAAACATTTGTTTGATAAACGCGGCTAAGGGGATTATCCGTGCGGGCATCGCTACTCGTGAATACGGTATAACCTGTATAGATATCGCCATTATCTGTACAGTCCACGACATTAATAAGGTCACCAGTCACTTCCTGGGTTGCAATGATCGTACCTGGAGCGGCGTCCGCATTTACCGTAAACGACGGCATATTGAACGTAGAGGTTGACGGCGACGCATCATTCTCAATTTTGCAGGATGCCTGAACTGATTGCTGTGCGAACAATAGACCGCAACATAGAATCAATCTAAAAATCATATAATTATTCATATTCCTACAGTCCATTTTATGTTTTCCCTTTACACTATCGACACTCAACCGCAGCCTGGTAAATAGAGGACTCGATATCGTCTGGGATCTGCGCATTTCCTTCACAGCGCTGTTCTGGAGCACTACCCCACTGTACTTTAAACGGTACATTACCTTTCAAACCGGTCAGATAAACTTCGCCACCATCTCCGACTATTGAGGAGCCCCCCTCAATTGACAGTACCGCGCCGAAAGGCACAAAACTCGATCCATGGTGAAGTGTTAATAAGGCGCGAATACCCTGGCGGGCAGAGAAATTAGCTGCGACAACTGCCCCTTTCGTAGGTACGACATCTTTGGCCGGTTTTTCGATATCCAGATCGTCGCGTTCCCCGCTGTTCACCGTGACGGTATTACGACGATAATTAGTTAAATATGGTACGACCGCATTTCCCCAGTAGTCAGTGTAAATACCTTGCATATTCTGGACCTTAACATCTGCTCCCTCGTCAATATGGACAATAGCAAAAGCATCCTGGACAGATTGCCCCAGCGTAATACCATAAGGATGTGCGACGACGGATCCTTGCGCGCTGTAGTTCCACTGTTTGCTATCTTTGGCATAGCTATAGTTCGCCCCAATTTCACCGTATGAGCCACGATAACGCCCCGTCATGCTCGCACCATATCCAGTATCGTGATCGGTATAGCTTTGCTGCAGGTTATAACTTAAGTTGTTATCTTCCAGCGCAGTCCCGCCAATCCCAACCTGATGCACGGTATTGCCATTTTTAGCGCTGTTTAGGTTGTAGGTCGCCCAACTGTTTGACAGCCAACGTGACAAAGGAATATTGACGGAAAATGCAACCTGCTGATCATTATCGCTGTTTGGTGTTTTTGTCAGGCTATAGTTCACAGACCAGGTGATGTCCTGCCAACTGGAACTGAATCCCATACTGGCACTGCGCTCATGCCCACTCATATCCCAGTAATCTTGTTGATAACCATTGATATACACAGACCCTACAGAGCCCAATGATTGCGACATACTCAACTGTAAACGGCTACGACGGTTGTTTGTTTTACGGTAATTGTAGATTCCATCATCTTCACCTCTATCACGCTGATCGAGTGCTTCCTGGAAGGTATAAAAACCAGAAGTGGAATAACGGTAACTGGCCAGCGTCACCGTGGTATCTGTTGCAGAAAAGTCTTTGGAATATTGTGCGCGCCAGGATAAACCATTGGCATTACCACGCCCGTCGTCAAACTGAGTTCTGGCCGCAGTAACATCTACAGACACAGAACCAAGCTCACCGAGATCGGCCCCCGCCCCGACCAGACCGGCACGATAAATTGATGCTTCGAGCGCTCCGCCATACAGCGTAATGCCATGAGGCATGCCGTAGATTACCGTCGCCTGACCAAACCCAGGTTCCTCGCCGTTATCGATATCGCGGTATTTTCCACCAGCAAGGCTATATTTCAGCGCACCTTCACGCTGTAAGATGGGTACCGAAGCGCTTGCCTGAATAAACGAATGCTCGCTTCCATCAGCCTCTTTAACGGTAACTTGTAGATCTGACCCTGCTGTTACCTGACTGAGATCTCTGATTTCAAAGGGGCCGCTGGAGACATAAGTCTGATATATCGTGTAGCCATTTTGCTTAATCGTTACTTTTGCATCGCTATTGGCAATTCCGCGCACAACAGGCGCAAACCCTTGTAAGCTATTGGGTAACATGCTGGTATCGGTTTCCAGCTTCACCCCTGTCATCTGTACGCTGTCAAACAGTTCGCCGTTGGTATATGTCTGGCCAATTTCAAGCTGACTTTGCAGAAATTTAATATCCCGCTCCAGCGTGGTGCTGATCGCATCCCAGCCATCCGAATTGCTGTAGGTACTTGAATTACGAAGCCGCCAGGCGCCAAGATTTAGACCAGAATTAAGGCTTGCCCAGTTCGAGTTATCGTTCTCGCCATTTACTTGCTGGCGGTTGCCGCTAATGTAATAGCTGCTCCATGCCGCAGGAATGCCATCGTCCCAGTCTTTAATAGGGATAGCGCCAGCGACTTGCTGGTCGCGATAAATTTGCGGGATCCGCATGAAAAGAGTTTGGCTATCGAGTTGAAAATCAAACTTTGCTCCCGATATGTACTGGGCGATGTCGCCAACTGGAGCCGTATCAGCCAATGATTTCAAGCCGGGAAGGCTATCGACCTTCACCCCCAACTCTCTGAGATCCCCTTTGCTGAACTGCGGGAGTAACTGCGTCTTATCCTGCGATAGTACGTATGTAATATTTCGCTTATCAATGCGATCATAATCCCACACAACTTCAGTCAAATAAGTTCCTGGCTGTAACCCATTATTTTGCAAAAAGGTTTCCAGTGTTGACGTATTCTCTAACGGTGTACCGAGTTCCAGAATATGCAAATTGAATTCATCTTCAGCACTCGCTGGGTGCAAAAATGAGCATAATGCCAGCGTGATGCTGTTGAGCAAAAAGAGTCGACAAGATCGCAAAGGATAAGGCCGCATATAATAAATTCCCTTTAATTATTACCCATACGGTCATTGCGTATTATAGTGATTGGCGCTTTTTCACCGTTGCAGCACCATAGTCATTCACTGCAGCCCATGACACATCACCTACTGCAGTTGCAGGTATTGAAAATATCTGTTCCCCAAAGGGAGGAACCGTCATTGACAATGACTCAGGTACAGAACTGTCTGCGAGAGGTTTTACCTGCTTTCCGCCAACAGAGAGTTCTAATAACGAAATATGAAATGGCGTTGGATTCTTTGCGGTTAATTGAGAACCCTGACGGCTAAACCGTAATTTTTCCCACGCACCGGCAGCGGCCGATTCTTTAAGACTCACTGGCCGCCAAAATAGTTTCAGCTGTGTTTTCATCGCAAACTGCAGCGTATTTTTATCTTTTAATTCATCAGGCATAGCCGAAACAGATTTAAAGTTGGCAACAAACATCGATTCACGGTCTTGTGGTAGCGATCCTTTATCGCCAATAAAGACGATATGCAGCAGAGCCTGGCCATTAGCGTCCATTTTATAAATCGGCGGAGTGATAATAAATGGCGCTTTTGTGTTATCTGTCTTTGTTACCCAGCTTTGTATCAGATATTTATTGGCATCTTCTTTATTCTTAATAGATATCTGTACTTCTTTTTTATTCTCCGGGTAAATGATTCGAATCCCCCCCAGGACAATGCTGGCCTGTGCATTTATGGCAATAAGCCCAATGATGGCAAAACAAATTCGCGCATATAATTTCACCCGCAATACTCCCTGGTCAGGCAGCCCTGAAGGGCTGCCTGTCATACTTAACGATAGAACACGGTAAAATTCGCGGAGGCGTGATATTTACCCGGAGTCGGTTTTGCATCACCAATCTGAATCACTTTCGCGGTATAGTTGAAAATAGAAGGCGTTGCTTCATCGCCAGTATTCGCCACATCCGTGGTTGATACCGGAACGGAGTCATCAAACACAACGTCAGTGTTACCACCATTATTATTGGTTACGGTAATACCTACATTTGTTGCAGCACTCGCATCACTAAGGTCGTTCTTCAGGCGCAAATTCTCGCCGTCAGTTGTGTCACCACTGAACCTCAGGTTTAAACTTGCTATGGCAGGGTCACATTTAGCCAGAGAAATCTGGAAATCTTTTGTCGGGCCAATTGACCCATCCTTCTCAAAATTATCCGGGTAAGCATCAGCAAAAGTAACCACGGTATTTGCTCCTGCGCCATCGACATCAATAACGCAAGTGTCGGCAACAATACGGCCAGAAAACTCTACCTTACCCGTATCTTCTGCAAATGCAGACGTATTTACAGCGGCAATCAGGCTTCCGGCCATCAGCACAGTAAGAAGCTTTTTATTCATTAGAATCCCTTAATCAGAACGATTGAATGACAAAGTCCCATTGCCAATAATAAATTACTGGCGAGAAATATTGAGGGTGAGCACGGAGAGAAAAGAATAAAGATATGCAAAAAACATGATCTTCTGAAATCCCTTCATCAAATCAATACAATGAATCGTGTATAGTGTTCACTCGCGGATTAAATCAAACCACCGGAGAGACTGTCTATAGCCTGCAATTTTTCACACATCATAAAAGAAGTTAACTATTTAATTTCCAATGTTTTTTGCAAACATTTATTTTACTTAATCTGTTCTTAATTAAAATTAAATCAATACAATTACATCATGAAAAAATAAAACTCATTTTACCCAGAAATAAAAACACCCGCTAATAGCGGGTGTTTAGGTCTAATTTACTACTGAATTAATTACTACCAAACATCTCTTTAATCCAACCGGCTACGCCATCGCCGTCCTTCTTCTCTTGCTGCGGCGGTTGCTGCTGTTGAGGCTGCTGTTGCTGCGGCTGCTGAGAAGATTGATCGAACGGATTACCCGACTGCTGCAGCATCTCACCTTGCTGACACAGTGAATCCGGATCGGTGGTCCATACAGGAAGCGTGCGCATACCCCCGCTACAAACGAAGTTACCGTCGTAGTCTACGCCCATATCCACCACATCCTCCGGTGGCGTCAACACCAGCGGTGTTGGCGTCTGGTTGGCCAGATAACGCTGATAAATCGACATCGCGCCGCTGGCACCGTACAGCTTGGTTGGCTGGTTGTTATCGCGGCCCACCCAGGTAATGGTCACCTGGCTGCCGTCGATCCCGGCAAACCAGGTATCCACGTTGTTGTTGGTGGTCCCGGTTTTCCCTGCCAGATGCAGACCCGGATACTTCGCGCCAAGTTGGCGACCCGTACCACGCTGAACCACCTGCTGCATAGTCCACAGCGTCATATACGCTGCCTGCGCCGGAACGGCACGCTCGGCCTGTGGGAAACTCTGGTACAGTACGGTTCCATCTTCGGCAATCACCGAACGCAGCGCCGACAGCGGCGCGCGGTTCCCGCCGCTGGCGATAGTCTGGAATGCCTGCGCCACTTCGATTGGCGTCAGGTTCAACGCCCCCAGCAGCATGGCCGGAACCGGGTTAAGCTGATCTTTCGGCGCCCCCAGCTTCAACCAGGTATCGGTTACAGCAGGCAGGCCCAGCGCCATCCCCAGATTTACCGTTGGCACGTTCATTGAACGCGTTAACGCATCCACCAGCATCACTTTACCGCTTTCGCTATAGCGACGGTCATCGTTCTGCGGTGACCACACCTGACCGTTCGGCTGGCGCAGCGCAATCGGCGCATCGGCAATCCAGGTATTCAGGCGGTACAACTTCGGCTGGCTGAGCGCGGTCAGATAGGTCGCAGGCTTGGCCAGAGAACCAATCGAACGACGCGCCTGCATCGCACGGTTATAGCCCGCAAACTGCGGTTCTGCTCCGCCGACCATGGCGCGAACTTCGCCGCTAAAGCGGTCAACAACCACAATCGCGGTTTCCAGATCGCTCAGCTTACGCTGTTTCTTCAGTACCGGAATGCCTTCCACCGCCGCTTTTTCTGCGGCGTCCTGCGCCACGGAATCAAAGGTGGTGAAAATCTTCACGCCGGAGAGATCTTTAACTTTATCGCCCAGCTTCGCCTGGAGCTCCTGACGCACCATCTGCATAAAGGCAGGCTGCGGGGAGATCACCCCACCACGCGGCTGTACGCCTAACGGACGCGCGCTCAGCATGTCATACAGATCCTGGTCGATAATCTGCTGCTGTTGCAGCAAACGCAGAACCAGGTTACGACGCTCCAGCGCCAGTTTCGGGTTACGCCACGGGTTGTAGATCGACGCCCCTTTAACCATCCCCACCAGCAGCGCCTGCTGGTCGAGGCTCAGCTCTTCTACCGGACGACCGAAATAATAGAGGCTCGCCAGCGGGAAGCCGCGAATCTCGTTATCACCGCTTTGGCCGAGATAGACTTCGTTCATGTACAGCTCAAGAATGCGGTCTTTGCTGTAACGCGCATCCATGATCAGCGCCATATAGGCTTCGTTGGCCTTACGCCAGTAGGAACGTTCGCTGGACAGGAACAAGTTTTTCACCAGTTGCTGAGTCAGCGTACTGGCCCCCTGTACCGTACGACCCGCCGTCAGGTTCGCCAGCACCGCACGACCAATGGAATAAAGGCTGATACCGTCATGCTCATAGAAGTGACGGTCTTCGGTCGCCAGCAGCGTGTCCACCAGCAGATCCGGGAAGCCGCTACGCGGAACAAACAGGCGCTGCTCACCGTTAGGTGAAGAGAGCATGGTGATCAGACGCGGATCGAGACGGAAGAAACCGAACTGGCGGTTGTTATCCATATTCTCGATAGTGTCCAGATGATCGCCGTCAAAGGTCAGACGCGCACGCACCTGCCCTTCTTTACTGTCCGGGAAGTCAAACGGACGACGAATCATCTCAATGCTCTTCGCCTGCACGGTAAATTCGCCCGGACGCGTCATCTTCGTCACCTGACGATACTGCGTGGCCTCCAGCAGCTTCACCATCTCGTTTTTGCCGATAGGCATTTCTGGCTCAAGGTTAACCATACGGCCATAAACTGCCGCAGGAAGCTGCCAGACTTTGCCATCAATACGGCTACGAATTTTTTGGTCCAGATAAACGCCGTAAATGGCGATCAGTACCAAAAAGACAATCGACAGTTTTACCAGCAGCCAGAACCAGCCGCGCTTACCACGAGGCTTACGCCCTTTGCCTTTACCCTTACGCGGCATCGGTTCTTCATCCTCATAGTCATCATCATCATAATCGTCGTCATACTCATCATCTCTGAGTTGACGACGGCTCACCTTTTGTTTCACCGGACGCGAGGGTTTTCCTTTACGTCCAATTGGCTCGCGGTCATTCCCCGCCATGCTTTTTCTCCGCAACATTCAGGCGCAAGGGCCCGATTCTCTGTTCTTCCGTCCTGCGACAGAAGAAGAAATCTCTCAATTATTACCGCTCTTTCGCCGGATGCGGCATAACGCCTTATCCGGCCTACAGTTACATTACGAATACTTTTTGGTGCGCCGCGTTGGCGCGGTATTCGCCGGATCGTCCGGCCAGACATGTTTGGGATAACGCCCTTTCATCTCTTTTTGCACCTCGCGGTACGATCCCTGCCAGAACGCGCTCAGATCGCTCGTCACCTGTAGCGGTCTTTGGGCCGGAGACAGCAGCTCCAGCACCAGCGGCACGCGCCCCTGGGCAATGGTTGGAGTCTTTGCTTCACCAAACATTTCCTGCATCCGAACTGCCAATACTGGAGGATTATCCTCATGATAGCGAATGGCAATCCGGCTTCCCGTCGGCACAGTGTAATGCGCAGGCAGCTCACTATCCAGACGTTGCAACATTGACCAGTCCAGTAAACCGCGCAACGCCTGTCCCACATTGAGTGCTTTTAATGCGCGTAACGAGTGCACACCGCCCATGTGCGGCAGCAGCCAGGTCTCCAGCGACGCCAGCAGAGAATCCTCATCTACCGCGGGCCAGTCATACTCTGGCAACCAGTTTGCCGCACATTGCAGACGCAGTCGAAACTGCTCGGCTTCCGGCGTCCAGTTGAGCACACTTAGCCCTTTATCGCGAATGCCATTCAACATCGCCTGATGCAACTCCTCTTCCGAGGGTTTGGCCAATGGCTGTACTTTTACCGTGAGCTGACCAATGCGCGACCGACGCAATGCCTTTAACGTTCCCTGGGTTTCATCCCATTCGATGGTGTCGGACTGTTGCAGCAGCTCAGGACATGCCTGCATCAGCGACTCGATATCCAGCGGCAGAGCCAGCAAGATACGCGCGTCTGGCGAAGCGCTGCCCTGCAACAAAAGTGGCGCTATCAACCATTCATGGCGTCCTGAGGCATCATCGGCATCCAGCATGGCGCCCATGCCATTCGCCAGCTGATAGCGCCCTTCCTGCCCGCGTCGACGCGCGATCCGATCGGCAAACGCCCGCGCCAGCAATGAGGGGAGCAGCGTGCTGTCGGGCTGCCCGCTGCTAACGTTAAGCCGTTTCAGCAACTGTTGACTGCGCTGCTGCCAGGCGGGCTGATTTCGTGAAAACGCCACGGTCAGATCGGTACTTCCACCGCGCGACGGCTCTTCCAGAATCGCGGCCAGTTTTGCCGCCGTAGCCGCTTCGGTATTATTTTTGGCACAGACCAGCATCGCCGCTAAACGAGGATCGTTACCCAATGCCGCCATTTTCTGCCCGCGGGCACTGAGCCTGTCGCCCTCAAGCGCGCCCAGCATCTGCAACAGCCGTTTTGCCGCCTGCAGGTTGATGGCGGGCGGCGTATCCAGCCAGTTCAGTTGTTCAGGTTCGGTACATCCCCATTGCAGCAACTCCATCAGTAGCCCGGACAGATCGCTCTGCAATATCTCCGCTTCCCCCTGCGCTGCCGCTCTTTCTGCCTGCTCTTTGGCAAGCAGATGCAGGCAAATACCGGGCTCCAGACGACCCGCACGTCCCGCGCGCTGAGTCATCGAGGCCTGGCTGATGCGCTGGGTAATCAGTCGCGTCAGACCGGTACGCACGTCATAGCGCGCCACGCGTTCCTGGGCGCAGTCCACCACCAGTCGGATGCCTTCGATCGTCAAGCTGGTTTCAGCAATATTGGTGGCCAGCACCACTTTGCGTTTGCCTTGCGGCGCGGGCACAATCGCCTGACGCTGCTCGGAAAGCGTTAACGCGCCGTACAGTGGACACAGCACAACATCGCTGCCTACACGCGTAGCCAGTTGCTCCTGTACACGCAGGATTTCGCCCACACCCGGTAAAAATAGCAGCAGTGACCCGCTTTCATGGCGCAATAGCTCCGCCGTCGCAATCGCCACCGCTTCATCAAAACGCAAATGCGCCGCCAACGGCTGATACCGCCGCTCAACGGGAAATGCGCGGCCTTCAGAAACGATCGTCGGCGCATCGGGCAACATCTGCTGCAAACGCCCGTTATCCAGAGTGGCGGACATAATCAACAGTTTCAGATCGTCCCGCAGCCCTTGCTGCACATCCAGCAATAGCGCCAGCGCCAGATCAGCCTGTAAACTCCGTTCGTGAAATTCGTCGAGGATCACCAGCCCGACGCCTGTCAGTTCAGGATCGCGTTGGATCATCCGCGTCAGGACGCCCTCTGTTACCACTTCCAGCCGGGTCTGCGGCCCTACGCAACTTTGCGCGCGCATGCGATAGCCCACGGTTTCACCAGGCTTTTCGTTCAGCAATTCCGCTAATCGTTGCGCCACATTGCGCGCTGCCAGGCGGCGCGGCTCCAGCAAAATAATCCGCCCCGTGATACCGCGATGCTCAAGAAGTCGCAACGGCAGCCAGGTCGATTTCCCGGCACCGGTCGGCGCCGTCAGCAGAACCTGCGGCGAGGCATCAAGGGCGGTAAGCAGTTCAGGCACTACAGCGGCAACGGGCAACGACGTCACAAATGGCTCCAGAGGGTTAACATTCTTCGCGCTGCATTGTAGCATCGCGTTAATTCATAACCGAGTATCCATCATGTCTGAGCCAAAAAGGCTGTTCTTTGCGATTGAATTGCCAGCCGGGGTTCGGGAGCAGCTAATCCACTGGCGGGCCGCGCAGTTCCCCCCTGAAGCGGGTCGCCCCGTCGCGGCTGATAATCTGCATCTGACGCTGGCCTTTTTAGGCGACGTCAGCGCTGAGAAGCAACAGGCGCTGTCGCAGCTCGCGGGGCGTATTCGCCAGCCAGGTTTCACGCTCAAATTCGATGATGCCGGGCAATGGCTGCGCTCCAGGGTCGTGTGGCTGGGTATGCGTCAGCCGCCGCGCGGGTTGCTGCAACTGGCGAATATGCTACGGGCGCAGGCAGCGCGTAGCGGGTGCTATCAAAGCCCGCAGCCGTTTCACCCGCATATCACGCTGCTGCGCGATGCCGGTCACGCGGTGCCAATCCCTCCACCGGGCTTTGGCTGGTCATTTCCGGTTACGGAGTTCGCACTTTACTCCTCCTCATTTTCACGAGGACGCACGCGTTATACGCCGCTGCAACACTGGACGCTGACTGAATAATTAAAGGGACTGCTTATGCAATTTTCTCCACCTTTACAACCTGCAACGCTCATTCAGCGCTATAAGCGCTTTTTAGCGGATGTGATCACACCCGATGGCACAGCGTTAACGCTACACTGCCCAAATACCGGTGCAATGACCGGATGCGCAATGCCAGGTGACACCGTTTGGTATTCGACATCAGAAAATACTAAACGCAAATATCCACATACCTGGGAATTAACGCAAACCCAATCCGGTGAATTTATTTGTGTTAACACGCTGTGGGCCAACAGATTAACGAAAGAGGCGATTCAACAGGCGTTAATTTCGGAAGTTTCAGGCTACAGTACTTTGAAAAGTGAAGTAAAATACGGCGCCGAAGGGAGCCGCATCGACTTTTTGTTACAGGCAGATTCCCGACCTGACTGCTATATTGAAGTGAAATCAGTCACGTTGGCGGAAAAAGAGCAGGGTTATTTTCCCGATGCCATCACTGAACGAGGTCAGAAGCATCTTCGGGAATTGATGAGCGTAGCGGCTGAAGGCAAGCGGGCAGTGATATTTTTCGCCGTGCTACATTCAGCCATTACACGGTTTTCACCCGCGCGCCATATCGATGCAAAATATGCGCAATTATTAGTTGAAGCACAGCTTAAGGGGGTTGAAATTCTGGTTTATAAAGCGGAACTTTCTGCCCACGGTATGACTCTTAAAGAGCCGTTGCCCATTACCTTGTAATGGTGTAAATATCTGGTCAATTAGTATTCTGGGCGCGTGGGCAAATACGCTTTTCCTCACAGGGTTGTCAAGTGTTACGTTTAGATAATTGCTATCCGGAAAAGCATCTGCTATTTATAGCGACCTGATTTTTCCCCCGAACATGGGGATCGATAGTGCGTGTTAAGGAGAAGCAACATGCAAGAAGGGCAAAACCGTAAAACATCGTCCCTGAGTATTCTCGCCATCGCTGGGGTGGAGCCGTACCAGGAGAAACCGGGCGAAGAGTATATGAACGAAGCCCAGCTGTCGCACTTCAGGCGTATTCTTGAGGCATGGCGCAATCAACTTAGGGATGAAGTCGATCGCACCGTAACTCATATGCAAGACGAAGCGGCTAACTTCCCTGATCCGGTGGACCGCGCCGCACAGGAAGAAGAATTCAGCCTTGAGCTGCGTAACCGTGACCGTGAGCGCAAACTGATCAAAAAGATCGAGAAGACGCTGAAGAAAGTAGAAGACGAAGATTTCGGCTACTGCGAATCATGCGGCGTAGAAATTGGTATTCGCCGTCTGGAAGCGCGTCCGACAGCCGATCTGTGCATCGACTGTAAAACGCTGGCAGAAATCCGCGAAAAACAAATGGCAGGTTAATTCCGGTCATTTTTACCACGTTTACTACAGGCGGGAGCTTCTCCCGCCTTATTATTTGTTAGTCCGCAAAATGAGCGATTCACACTATATAGGCCGCTTCGCCCCTTCCCCTTCTGGCGAACTGCATTTCGGTTCACTAATTGCCGCCCTCGGGAGTTACCTGCAGGCCCGCGCACAGCGCGGAATCTGGCGAGTGCGCATTGAAGATATTGACCCCCCTCGTGAAGTTCCCGGTGCTGCAGATACGATTCTGCGTCAGCTGGAACATTACGGACTGCACTGGGATGGCGATATTTTATGGCAATCCCAACGTCATGACGCCTACCGCGAGGCGCTCGCCTGGTTACATCAACAGGATCTGAGCTATTACTGCACCTGTACGCGGGCGCGTATTCAAAGCGTCGGCGGTATTTATGACGGCCACTGCCGTGAGTTACGCCTCGGACCAGAGCAGGCGGCAGTCCGCATAAAGCAACGTCACCCGGTGATGCAGTTTACTGACCAACTGCGCGGTGAAATTCAGGCAGATCCACAGCTTGCAGGCGAAGATTTTATCATTCACCGTCGCGACGGGCTCTTTGCCTATAACCTCGCCGTGGTGGTTGATGACCACTTTCAGGGCGTAACAGAGATTGTACGCGGTGCCGATCTTATCGAACCCACGGTGCGGCAAATCTCTTTGTATCAGCAGTTTGGCTGGCAAGCACCTGACTATATTCATCTTCCGCTGGCGCTCAACGAACAAGGCGCTAAACTTTCAAAACAAAATCATGCACCTGCGCTGCCGCAAGGCGATCCGCGTCCGGTGATTATTGCCGCGCTGCGCTTTCTCGGCCAGCGTGCCGATATCCCGTGGCAGGATATGCAGGTTGATCAGATCCTGGAGTTTGCCGTTGAGAATTGGCGTCTGACAACGGTGCCTGAATCGGCGATCTTAAATCCGGCATTCTCAAATGCATCATGCTGAGCTATGATTAGCCGCTATTTTTACACAGCAACACTTGTTCTGATTGAAGTTTGACACTACCGAGGTGCACTATTTTTACCCGAGTCGCTAATTTTTGCCGCAAGGTGCTAAGCCGCGAGGAGCGCGAGGCTGAGCTCGCCGTCGCCCGTCCACATATGACGGTAATTCCGCGTGAGCAGCACTCTATCTCCCGCAAAGATATCAGTGAAAATGCCCTGAAGGTAATGTACAGGCTCAATAAGGCCGGATACGAGGCATGGCTGGTTGGCGGTGGTGTACGCGATCTTTTGCTGGGCAAAAAGCCGAAAGATTTTGATGTCACCACTAACGCAACGCCGGATCAGGTACGCAAACTGTTTCGTAACTGTCGCCTGGTCGGTCGCCGTTTCCGTCTGGCCCATGTCATGTTCGGCCCTGAAATTATCGAAGTTGCGACGTTCCGCGGCCATCATGAAGGCAGCGAATCCGATCGCACAACATCGCAGCGCGGGCAAAACGGTATGCTGCTGCGTGACAACATCTTCGGCTCCATCGAAGAAGATGCACAGCGTCGCGATTTCACGATTAACAGCCTGTATTACAGCGTGGCCGATTTCACCGTACGTGATTACGTTGGGGGAATGCAGGATCTCGAAGAGGGCATCATTCGCCTGATCGGTAATCCGGAAACGCGCTATCGCGAAGATCCCGTGCGTATGCTGCGCGCCGTACGCTTTGCCGCCAAGCTCGACATGCGTATCAGCCCGGAAACCGCAGAGCCGATCCCACGTCTGGCAACCTTGCTTAACGATATTCCTCCTGCACGCCTGTTTGAAGAAGCGCTCAAGCTGTTACAGGCGGGCTATGGGTACGAAACCTATAAAAAACTGCGTGAGTACAGCCTGTTCCAACCGCTGTTCCCAACCATTACGCGCTACTTCACCGAAGACGGTGACAGCCCAATGGAACGCATCATTGCCCAGGTACTGAAGAATACCGATAACCGCATTCACAATGATATGCGCGTTAACCCGGCGTTCTTGTTTGCTGCCATGTTCTGGTATCCGTTACTGGAAGCCGCACAGAAAATTGCGCAAGAAAGCGGTCTGGCCTATTACGACGCTTTCGCGTTGGCAATGAACGACGTGCTGGACGAAGCCTGCCGCTCGCTGGCGATCCCGAAACGTCTGACCTCACTGACCCGCGATATCTGGCAGTTGCAGTTACGTATGTCGCGTCGCCAGGGTAAACGCGCCTGGAAGCTGATGGAGCATCCAAAGTTCCGCGCAGCTTACGACCTGTTAGCGCTGCGTGCAGAAGTCGAACACAACGCGGAATTGCAGCGACTGGCGAAATGGTGGGGTGAATTCCAGGTTTCTGCGCCGCCAGAACAAAAAGGCATGCTGAACGAGCTGGATGAAGAGCCAGACACACGTCGTCGCCATCGTCGCCCGCGTAAACGCGCGCCACGCCGTGAAGGCTCCGCATGACCTATCACGTATACCCAACAAATTTCGAGTCGCATCAAGGTGGTGACACAGATGCAGCTTGAAAAACGACGGGTATATATCGCCCTCGGCAGTAATTTAGCCTCCCCTCTGGAGCAGGTTAATGCTGCCGTGAAAGCGATCGGTGAAATCCCTGACAGCCGAATCGTGGCTGTCTCCTCATTTTACCGTACGCCACCATTAGGCCCACAGGATCAACCCGATTACCTGAACGCCGCCGTCGCACTGGAAACCACCCTTGCGCCGGAAGAATTACTCAATCACACCCAACGCATTGAGTTACAGCAGGGCCGGGTACGCAAAGCCGAACGCTGGGGACCACGAACGCTGGACCTCGACATTATGCTGTTTGGCGATGAAGTGATTAACACCGAACGTCTGACCGTACCGCACTACGACATGAAAAACCGTGGTTTTATGCTGTGGCCGCTCGCTGAAATCGCGCCGGATCTTATCTTTCCAGACGATAAACAACCACTTGCGTTTTTCATCCAGCAAACCACTCCTCGTCCGGCGCAATGGTAACCGCGTTATATAATAAAATTAATTATGAAAAGCCTCACTCAAATTAATTAAACTACATTTTCCTTTCAGTAAATCTAATTAAAACATACTGCTCAGACATCATCCATGCAAAACAATTATTATTAAAGACCAGTAGTTGTTTGTTCCTTGCGCTTTATCACACAAACCTATATCCCATAAAAATATATTTCAAAAAACAAAGAAAGCCCTCCTACAATAATTTTGAAATAAAATGATTTTATAAAACTCATAGACCCAAGTTATTTTACAAAACATTACTAACCGCTAGAATATGCCCCTGCTATTTAATATAGCAAAGTAGTAATTATCTAATATTTCAAATCCTGTAAGGATACAGTAATGAAAAAAGCAATTTTGGCAGCAGCTATGGTTATGGCAATGGGCTCAACTTCAGCAATGGCAGCGGATGCAGAAGGCGGTCAGCTTAATTTTCACGGTTTAGTCAGTGCTACAACCTGTTCTAAAGTCGTTTCCACCAGCCGTGGTGATGAATCCACTGATGGCAACATCTATCTGGAAACCGCAACCCCGGCGGATATCACCACTGAAGTCGCTGATGCTACTTACGGCGCAAAAGCAGAACCTTTCTCCATCGTTCTGAACTGTAAAGATGCATCCGAAGTGACCACCGGAACTAAGGCCAGTCTGTCAATGGTCTCTTCTTTTGGTAACACCAAAGGCACGCTGGATAATGACACCAACCTGACTGCCGCCGGTATGGCTGCTGCGAAAAACGTAAACATCGCGATTCACGATGCAGACACCAAAACGCTGATGAAAGTTGACGGTGCAGATGTTCACGAAGCCACCTTCGATGCCAGCAAAATCGCTACCTACCACTTTGTAGCTTCCTATGTGAAAGCGGTACTGAGTGATGACGTAACCCCAGGTCACGTTACCACTAACGCAATGTATACCTTTACTTATCAGTAAGCATTAACGCTTTACTGATGAAATAAGTATACAAAAAAGCGCGTTAATAGCATTAACCGGAATTATTACACCGTTTGTCATTAACACAGCTTGTAATAACGAGGTGAGAATTACGATTACTATCGCACCTCGTTTCTTAAATTAAGAACACCAAATCATCCACTGGCAAGGAATGCTCATGTTGAATTTTAAGAAAACGCTTACCACATTGGTACTAGCAGGAAGCTTATTGAGTAATACCAGTCATGCCGATATTATCATTTCCGGCACGCGCATCATTTATGATGAAAATAAAAAAGATGTCAGTATCCGCCTGGAAAATAAAGGTACCCGACCGCTGCTGGTGCAAAACTGGATTGATCTCGGGAATGATAATGCCGATCCTGGCAGTATTAAGGCCCCATTCGTCTCCACTCCTCCCGTTTCACGTATAGAACCAAAGCACGGTCAATCCGTGAAAGTTATGTTTACCCAAACCACAGCATTGCCAAAAGACCGTGAAAGCGTGTTCTGGTTTAACGTGCTGGAAGTACCGCCAAAAGCAGACGCCAACAAAGAAGAAAACAAAAGTTTGCTGCAGTTAGCTTTCCGCACTCGTATCAAACTGTTTTACCGCCCTGCCGGTTTACAGGGTTCGCCTGCAGAAGCCACCAAACAGTTGAAGTGGCAGATGGGGAATGAACAAGGCCATACGACGCTAAAGGTTAATAACCCAACACCTTACTACGTTTCATTTAATGATGCTGTCGTTACGGTTGGCGGGAAGCGCTATACCGTTGATGCCACCATGGTTGCGCCTTTGAGCAATGCCTCTTTTAACGTCAAAGGTCTACAAAATACCGTATCAGGCAAACTGGACTACCACGCCATTAACGATTATGGCGGCATGATCGAAGGCTCTGTTTCACTGTAATCGATTAATCAAAACGCAGGATGCAAAAGACGGTGCAAAACTTTCCTTATACCGAATCGATGCCGAAAAAAACGCTACTGGCGATGTGCTGTGCACTGCTTTACAGCCAGCCCGGTTTTGCCGCAGAAAGCGTCGAGTACGACAGCTCATTTTTAATGGGAAGTAGCGCGGCTAGTATCGATATCAGTAAATATTCCGACGGCAACCCTACGCCAGCGGGAACCTACAGTGTGAAAGTTTTCGTCAACGAGAAATCAGTAGCAAGCCTGACCCTACCCTTTGTTGATGTCGGTAAAAATAGCGCACAAGCCTGCCTGACATCGAAGAATCTGGCACAGCTGCACATAAAGCAGCCTGAGATCGGCAACGAACACGCTATTCTGAAAAAAGGCGATGAAGATGGGGATGACTGCTTAAACCTACCTGCACTTATCGAGCAGTCAAACGTAAGCTTTGATATGGGTGAGCAGCGCCTGGATATCTCCGTTCCTCAGGCGTGGCTCATTAAAGGTTATTCTGGCTATGTCGAACCCTCCTTGTGGGAAAGCGGCATCCCGGCAGCCCTGTTTTCCTATACCCTTAACGGCTACCACAGCACCAACCACGATACTGACAGCGATAGCTTGTATGCTGCATTTAATACGGGCATCAATCTCGGTGCATGGCGTCTTCGTGCCAGTGGTAACTACAACTGGGCGAAGGACGGCGGCAGCAATTTCGAATACCAGAACCGTTATCTGCAGCGCGACCTCCCGGCACTACGCTCACAGCTGATTGTCGGCGAAGCCTATACCACTGGCGAAACCTTTGACTCGGTGAACATCCGCGGGGCACGTCTGTATAGCGACACGCGTATGCTGCCTTCACAGTTGGCTAACTATGCGCCTATTATCCGCGGCGTCGCCAACACTAACGCCAAAGTGACCGTGACTCAGGGCAGTTATAAGATTTATGAAGCGACCGTTCCGCCGGGACCTTTCGAGATCAACGATATCAGCCCTTCCGGCTACGGTAGCGACCTGATCGTCACCATCGAAGAAGCTGATGGCAGTAAACGTACTTTCTCCCAGCCGTTTTCTTCGGTCATGCAGATGCAGCGCCCGGGCGTCGGACGCTGGGACGTGAGCGTCGGGGAAGTCAATAACGACGAACTTCATGACAAACCAAACCTGGCGCAGGGCTCATACTACTACGGTCTGAACAACTTTCTGACGGCCTACACCGGTATTCAGGCAACGGACAACGACTATTTCGCTGGACTCCTCGGTCTGGGTCTGAATACACCCTTTGGCGCACTGGCGGTTGACGTTACCCATTCACGCGCAGATATCCCTGACGACGATACCTATCAAGGCCAAAGCTATCGCTTGACCTGGAACAAACTGATTGAGGCGACCGATACGTCGTTCAACGTCGCGGCCTATCGCTACTCGACGCGAGACTACCTGGGCCTGAATGACGCGCTAGAGCTAATCGACGATGCCAAATTCAAAGGTACTGACGCTGAACGCAATACCATGAATAACTTCTCGCGTATGAAGAATCAGGTCACCGTCAGCATGAACCAACCTTTGCAGTCCGCTGAGGTTGATTACGGTTCATTTTATCTGTCAGCCACCTGGACCGACTACTGGGCAAGCAACGAGAGTCGCAGCGATTACAGCCTGGGTTATGGCAAAGGATTTTCCTAGGGCAGCATGAGTATCAACCTGCAGCGCACCTGGGATGAAGAAGGCGATAAGGATGATTCGCTTTATATCAACTTCAATATTCCGCTGGAGAACCTGCTGGGTGGTGAACGTCGCCGCTCAGGATTCAGCAACTTGAGCACCCAGATGCGTACCGATTTTAACGGTGGGCACCAGCTCAGCATGAACAGTAGCGGCAGCAGCGAAGACAATAAGCTGAACTACAGCGTGAATACAGGCTATACCATGCAAAAAGAGGGGAAAAACATCTCCGATATTGGTGGATATACCAGCTATCAGTCCCCATGGGGAGATCTTTCAGCATCCGCCTCGGCGAATAACGACAGTAACCGTCAGTATTCGCTCTCCACTGACGGCGGTTTTGTGTTGCACAGCGGTGGTTTAACGTTTACCAACGACAACTTTGGCAACAGCGATGCCATTGTGCTGGTGAAAGCGCCTGGCGCTAAAGGCGCTCGGATTAACGGAGGAAGCAGCACAATTGATCGTTGGGGTTATGGCGCAACGAACTCATTGACGGCCTACCGGGAAAACCAGGTCAATCTCGACATCGACACGATGGATAACGACGTCGAGCTGAAGAGCACCAGTACCACACTGGTACCACGCGATGGTGCGGTCGTTTTCGCCAGTTTCGAAACCGATGAAGGACGTTCAGCCATTCTCAACATGACGCGCAGCGATCACCAGACGATCCCATTCGGCGCCGAAGTTTATGAGAACAATGTACAGATCGGCAATATGGGCCAGGGCGGCCAGGCTTTTGTCCGCGGTATTAGCGATAACGGCGAACTTACGGTGCGCTGGTTTGAAAATAACCAGCCCGCAACCTGTACGGCAACCTTCCAGTTGCCAGCAACGCAACAAACGGTCGGCACCAGCCAGACCCTACTGTTAGACAACATTACGTGTCGTGTCATTAACCACAATACAAATGGAATCCCCAATGAAAAGGAATAAGCGCTTTTTAGCTGCCTCCGTACTCGCGGTACTCTTTCCGCTGGCCAGTCAGGCGGAAACACTTAACGTCGACTTCACCGCCACCGTGTTGGCCACTACCTGCAGCATGACCATTGCCGCCCTGGATGGCTCATCGGTTTCTGGCGATGCCACCAACGGCTATAAGCTAACTGTGGGCGATGTTGGTCTGGATAAGATCATTAAGAAATCAGCGGAATCGCAGAAGAACTTTAAGTTCGTCGCCAGCGATTGTGCCGGTTCATTGACCAGTATCACCACAGCACTGGCAACCTCGACCTCCGCCAGCGGTAACTTCATTAAAAATGAATCCGCTGATTCAGGCGCCGCCACCAATATCGGTATGGGCTTTAAACGTAAAAGCGTCAGTGATGAAACCTATATGACGCCAGGTTCTGGTTCCTTCACCTGGACCACTGAAGAACGTACTAACAATGCCGTCGAAATGACAGTGGCACTGCGCGAACTGACGGATGGCGCAGGTACCACCGGCGCATTCAGCTCTAAAGCGACCTTCACCTTCACTTATCAATAACAGGGACGATGATAATGAAAAAACAACTTTTGCGCGGGTTAATGATTGGCGCACTGGCAACGATGGGGGCGGGCGTTTCCACCATGGCGCAGGCTGACGGTACTGCACAGTTGGACTTAACCGTAGAGGCAAATATCACCGCCGGTACCTGTGCGGCATCAGTGCTTGACGGTGAGACCGCCACCGCTACGATTGGTCTTGGCGACGTGTATGTCTCGGAAGTTTTCGCAAAAAGCAAATCGAAATCCTTTAACCTACGCTTTAGCGACTGCGCAGGGTTAAAAGATAAAACGGCAAAACTGCGAATTGCTTCGTCAAACACCTTGTGCACCGGTTCAAATTCCAAGAACCCTGAGTTTGCCAACAACTCAACGTCAGCAACCAAAGCAGGTAAAACCGGTATGGAGATATGGTCAACAGCAACACCTGCTGGCACAGATAGCATCCAGTTCAACTGTGGCGACCCTACATCAAGCGAGCAAACTATCGACCTCTCAACCGCGACCTCTACCACCCCTGTCGATTATCCGTTAAGTGCGCGTCTGGTGCCGGTATCCAGCCCAGTAACAACCCTTTCTCAGATAACTGCGGGTGATTTTCTGAGCAATACTGTTTTCACCATTACTTACCAGTAACGGTAATCACCATGATGCGTTTGCGTAGATTCACACTCTCCGCGTTAATTCCGGGGCTGGCAACAGCCCTGGTTGTCGCGCCGCTGTATGCCGACACCAACGTGGATTTCACCGCCACCGTGCAGAAGGATACCTGCCAGTTAGAGATTAACGGCAGTGGAACGGTAAATTTCGCAACCGTAGGTCCCGCCTATTTTGCCGACGGCATTACTGCGGAAACTGATTATGAAGGCGGTCAAGAGTTTTCAATTAAACTTCTGAATTGTCCAATCAGTGACGGAGCCATCACTAATGTTACCTTTAACTTTACCCCCCAAAGCGGCCAGTTTGCGAAGGGCAATCAGCAGGTATTTGCGAATGATCTAACTCAGACCTCGGGCGGTGTGGCAAATGTAGGAGTAGTGATTTTCACCACAGATTCACCACGTCAAAATGTGTTGAATACTGACGGCTCGTCAAGGGCGATATTTTCCGCTACAGATTATAGCGATACAACCTGGACCTTTTATTCACGGATGCAGAAAATCCTGAGTACCGAAACGGTTACCCTCGGCGAATTAAGTAGCCATGTACTTGTCAATGTCACCTACCAATAAAATTCGGAACGACCATTAATAGGGAAATTAGCCATGAAAAAAAACATACTCCTTTTAATATCATCTCTATTTTTATGGTTAGGAGCCAGCAACGCTTATGCCTGGTCTGTCTATATTGGGCAAGCGACCTCATATCAAGGAGGTATAGAATATGGAGATGTACAAGACTACTCAGCTCCATTCTCATGGAACCTGCTCCCTTCAGTTGCCGCCCATACAGAATCAGGCTTACGCGAACTTGCCGTTTCTGGTGCGACAGAATTTGATCCCAAGCATGGGCTTAATTGTAACTATAACCACGATGTTCATAGTGTAAACCTTTATCATGGTTTTCAAAGTGCGGGTATTAAAAATGATAGCGGCAATCCATTATGGAAAACAAATACTACGGGTTTGTATCTTGGTATGGAAATTACCAAGATTAACTTTGGCACCGCCTATTACCCAGGGAGTTCATTTTGGGTTGACTGGAACGGCGGTGGTACGGATTATAAGTCCTTTGATCTGAATTTCCTCAGCACTTCTTATGCAGGTTTCTCCACTTACTGTGATTCAATCGCATGGAAGAAAGGTTATTTTGAAATGGGGGGAATTGTTCTGTGGATTAAATTCCATCTTTATGCTGATGATACATTTAAGCCAACCACATCAGCAGTTAACGTTACCTTTCCAACAAGTACCGGTTACAACTTCCGATTTAAGCTTTCAGACACCAGTATCGGTGGTGGCAACCACTACCTTGATTACGTCATCAGTCCAGGTTCAATAACGATTCACTACCCAACATGTACCGCCACTGCCGTTACAGGTGAAGGTGTTTCAGGATCTACCGTGCCTTTTGGTAGTCGCAACGCAGAAGAACTGAAAGGCGACGGTGTGACAAAAGACTTTTCAATAAAATTAAGTAACTGTACCTACATTAAAAATGTCGAAGTGAAGTTAGGATCAACAATAACAGGCAGCAGTGACAACGCATTATTGGGTAATACTTTAACATCTGGTGCCGCCAGCGGTATTGGCGTGACGGTTGCCGGCGAGAAGAACCCAGCAAGCATCAGCGACTGGATGACGATCATGCCAAACAACTCCAGCTCCGTTTATAAGTTTACGAATATGGAAGACTATACTTATAGCAATATCGGTAACCCCGATCAGATTCTGAATTTCAGAGCAACGCTGAAACAAGACGGTAGCAACACCATCAAACCCGGCGAGTTCAAAGCGACGGGCAGCTTCACTATCGACTATCCCTAAGCGCGTTAATCCGGCGGCTTTCGCTGCCGGGAATACACACAAAGGGCTAACGCTTTTCTGCTTCATTCCCCTACAATGCGGCCATTATATTCATCAATATTATGGCCGGAGAGGTTATGAGCAAACCCACCACTATCGCTGTGTTGCAGAAATGCAAACAAGAGAAAAAGCGCTTCGCGACTATCACCGCCTACGACTACAGCTTCGCTAAGCTGTTTGCCGATGAAGGCATCAACGTGATGCTGGTCGGTGATTCGCTGGGCATGACGGTACAGGGGCACGACTCCACCCTGCCCGTCACCGTTGAAGACATTGCTTACCACACCCGAGCCGTGCGTCGCGGTGCACCGAATTGTCTGCTACTCTCCGACCTACCGTTTATGGCTTATGCCACTCCGGAGCAGGCGTTTGAAAACGCTGCGGTGGTCATGCGCGCGGGCGCTAATATGGTCAAAATCGAAGGCGGCGCCTGGCTTACGGATACGGTGAAAATGCTCACCGAACGCGCGGTGCCGGTTTGCGGTCATCTGGGATTAACGCCCCAGTCGGTGAATATCTTCGGCGGCTATAAAATTCAGGGCCGCGGCGACGCCGGGCAGGTACTGCTGGATGATGCGCTGGCCTTAGAAGCCGCTGGCGCTCAGTTGCTGGTGCTGGAGTGCGTGCCGGTTGAACTGGCGAAGCGCGTCACTGAAGCGCTGTCGATTCCGGTGATTGGTATCGGCGCCGGCAACGTCACCGACGGGCAAATCCTTGTCATGCATGATGCCTTTGGCATTACCGGTGGCCATATCCCGAAATTTGCGAAGAATTTCCTCAATGAAGCAGGCGACATGCGCGCCGCAGTGCGGCAGTATATGGCTGAAGTGGAGTCCGGCGTTTATCCGGGCGAAGAGCACAGCTTCCACTAATTTTCTGACCGTGCCGGATGACGACGCTACGCGTCTTATCCGGCCTACGGTACCTCAGGCAACTCAAGGAGTCTTGTCGTGTTAATCATTGAAACCTTGCCGCTGCTACGCCAGCATATTCGTCGTCTGCGTCAGGAAGGCAAACGCGTCGCACTGGTTCCCACCATGGGTAACCTGCACGACGGCCATATGAAACTGGTCGATGAAGCAAAAGCGCGGGCTGATGTGGTGTTCGTCAGCATTTTCGTTAACCCGATGCAGTTTGACCGACCGGACGATCTGGTGCGCTATCCGCGTACCCTGCAGGAAGATTGCGAAAAGCTGAACAAGCGTAAAGTCGATTATGTCTTTGCTCCGGCCGTTGAAGAGATCTACCCGCAGGGTCTGGAAGGTCAGACTTTCGTTGATGTTCCCGGCCTCTCTACCATGCTGGAAGGCGCCAGCCGTCCAGGCCACTTCCGTGGTGTTTCCACTATCGTCAGCAAGTTGTTTAACCTGATCCAACCCGATATCGCCTGCTTTGGTGAAAAAGATTTCCAACAGCTGGCGCTGATCCGCAAAATGGTAGCGGACATGGGTTATGACATTGAGATCGTTGGCGTACCGATTATTCGCGCCAAAGACGGTCTGGCCCTCAGCTCACGTAACGGTTATCTAACGGCGGAACAGCGTAAAATTGCGCCAGGCCTGCACAACGTGATGAACGGTATCGCTGAAAAGCTGATTGCGGGTAATCGTGAGCTGCAAGAAATTATTACCATTGCCGAACAAGAACTGAATGAAAAAGGCTTCCGCGCCGACGATATTCAGATTCGTGATGCCGACACGCTGCTGGAGTTGACTGAAACCAGTAAACGCGCGGTGATTCTGGCCGCAGCATGGCTGGGTCAGGCTCGTCTGATCGATAATCAAAGCGTTACATTAGCCCAGTAGACAGGGGTTAAAAATCGGGCAATACTGCCTGAAGATTTCTCAAAGCAGGCCAGTCGCGCCTGCTTAGCCAAGGTAAACGACAGGGTATAGAAGTTATGATTCGCACCATGCTGCAAGGCAAGCTCCACCGCGTAAAAGTCACGCAGGCGGACCTGCATTACGAAGGCTCCTGCGCCATCGACCAGGATTTCCTCGATGCCTCAGGTATTCTGGAAAACGAAGCTATTGATATCTGGAACGTGACCAATGGTAAACGTTTCTCAACCTATGCCATTGCGGCTGAACGCGGCTCCAGAATCATCTCGGTGAACGGTGCAGCGGCGCACTGTGCTGAAGTTGGCGACATTGTGATTATCGCCAGCTTCGTCACCATGTCTGACGAAGAAGCCCGTACATGGCGTCCGAAAGTGGCCTATTTCGAAGGCGACAACGAAATGAAACGTACTGCAAAAGCCATTCCGGTACAGGTCGCCTGACAGCCCTTACCCCTGCGGCTGATTGACTATCAGCCGCGACATTGTTTCCAGCGAATCCGTCCGCAGGATATACAGCCGCTTTAGCAACATCGGGTTATCGCCAGGCTTCACCTTCCCTTTCACCGTCGTCACCGCCAAATGAAAACCAGCGTCATGCGCCGCTTTCACCGCCGTCGCGTTATAGCCGCCAAACGGGTAGGAAAGATAGAGCACATGCGGATTAAACTGCCCGAGCGCCCGACGGGAGTGTTCAAAATCAAACAGAATATTGTGATAGTTACGGCTGAGTAAAATTGGTCGTCGCTGGCCATCCACCCGATGCAAGAAATGGGTGTGCGACTGGAAGTCGAAAACATCTTTAATCCCTTCCAGCTCGGAAATACTCATAAACTGCAGCGATTTCGGATCCCACTTTTGCGGGTGACGCTTGATACGTGAGCTAATGATAAACGCCGTCGCCTTAAAGCCATACTGCTTGAGGACGGGATGCGCATAGCGGCTAACGGACTTCAGGCCATCATCGAACGTAATAACGACCGAACGCGCCGGAAGGTTTGCGCGATTATTGAGGTAGTCTTCTAACTGATACATCGTCAGCGTGGTATAGCCCATATCTCGCAGCCAGGTCATCTGATTACTGAACGCGCGCACTGATGTGGTGGTGGAGGTATGACGAAAACGCGTGTTCTCTTCATCGCGCAGAATATGATGGTAAGTCAGAATCGGGATACCGTTATCCTGCTGAGCATCCAGCGCGCTGATATAGGCCAGCCGCTCGCCGATGCGAATCTGATACCAGGTCTGATTCAGTCTGTCTTTCAGCCGACTGAGCACCGGGTAACGTAGATTCTCAGCCAGCGTACCAAACGGCGCACTGCCTACGTCCGGCGCGTTATAGACCGGGGTATCTTTCCAGGTAATCAGGTTCTGGTTACTCAACGGTTTATTTAAGTCACCCAGGCCGTCTTCCACACGCTGATGCCCCTGCACAGGTTCCAGGTGCCCTTTGTCGATGTAGCCTTTGCCAAAGCCGAAGTTGAAGGTGTAGTAATCCTTTGCATCCGGTTCAACGGCAATAATCTGTCCCGCGCGTAAATTACCGACAGTCTCCGTCTTATTGCCAATATGCGCCCAGATCACCGCATCTTCCGTGGTTTGCATATAGTGAGCGGGCAAGGCCGCACCTACGCCACCAGAAAACAGGAGCAACAGAACAAACAGAACGCGCATAACCATATGATTTAACCGAGGCGAGAAACCTCGGTTATTGTAGCAAAAGCATCATCAATACCAATGATTAATACTCATACAAATCATGCTTCAACACGAAGGGGGGATTTTTTTGTTGTTGATGCCAGAGGCTGGAGACTTCGGGGCCGCCAAGCGCGACGATGCAATCGCGAAACGCAGAGCTGCTCAGCGATTCCCGTGACGAAATCATTCGCTCAAGCAATGGATAGCTGATACCTGAAATCACTTCGCACTGGGGATGTTTATGACTCATTAACGAAGCCACACGGTAAGGCGCAGCCCCGGCCATATCCGTCAGGAATACTACCCCTTCACCAGAGTCTGTAGCATGCAGGGCATGGCACATCATGCGGCTTAACATATTCGAGCTGAGCCCACGCCAGAAACTTACCGCCTGACATTGCTCCAACGGACCGTACTTTTTCTCCAGACGATGCAGCATATCCTGTGCCTTATCGTCATGACAGGTAATTACCCAACCTAACATTGCCTACCTCCTTAGCAGGCAAGTAGTTTATCAGGGTGATAAATCGGTAATGGTGATAAGCATCAAAAGTCTTCCTCTCCCGAGTCAGGAGAGGAAGAAAGAATTAGCTACGCAGGCCGCGTCCGCGCTGAATCAGGTACCAGCACAGCAAGTAAAACGCCGCAATGAACACCACCAGCACGCCAAACGTGGTGACCAGCGGAACATCATGAATACCCAGGAAGCCGTATCGGAAGCCGCTAATCATGTAGACAATTGGGTTCAGATGCGACAGTCCCTGCCAGAACGGCGGCAGCAGCGTTAACGAATAGAACACGCCACCCAGATAGGTCAGCGGTGTCAGCACGAAGGTGGGGATCAGGCTGATATCGTCAAAGGTTTTTGCAAAGACTGCGTTCAGCAAACCGGCCAGCGAGAATAGTACCGCCGTTAACACCAGCGTGAGCGCCACAAAGACCCAGGAATGCACCTGGAACGGCACGAAGAACAGTGAAATAGCCGTCACCAGAATGCCTACGCACAGGCCACGCGCCACGCCGCCGCCGACAAAACCGGCGATAATCACGTGCGTCGGCACCGGGGCGACCAGCAGCTCTTCGATATTGCGCTGAAACTTGGCGCTAAAGAACGACGAGGCCACGTTGGCGTACGAGTTGGTGATCACTGCCATCATAATCAGCCCCGGCACAATAAACTGCATGTAGCTAAAGCCATGCATTTCGCCGATACGCGAGCCGATCAGGTTACCAAAGATAATAAAATAGAGCGTCATGGTGATGACGGGAGGCACCAAAGTCTGGATCCAGATACGCATAAAGCGGTGGATCTCTTTCGCCCAGATGCTTTTCAGCGCAACCCAGTAAAGCTGCATCATGCGCGATCTCCTTGTTTTTCATGCACCAGAGAAACAAACAGTTCTTCCAGTCGGTTCGCTTTGTTACGCATACTCAATACCTGAATGCCCTGCGCGCTCAGCTGAGAGAAGACGCTATTGACCCCTTGTTCACGCAGAACCTCCACTTCCAGCGTGGAAGTGTCGACCAGTCGGTACTGATAACCTTCCAGTTTCGGCAGCGGACTTTTTGGTGCCAGATCGAGGATAAAGGTCTCGGATTTCAGCTTGGAGAGCAGACTCTTCATCGAGGTGTTTTCCACCAGCTCGCCGTGCTGAATAATGCCGATATTACGACACAGCATTTCCGCTTCTTCGAGATAGTGAGTGGTCAGAATAATGGTGGTGCCTTTGTCGTTTAAATCCTTTAAAAAGCCCCACATTGAACGACGCAGCTCAATGTCGACGCCCGCCGTTGGTTCATCCAGAATGAGTAATTTCGGCTCGTGCATCAGCGCACGGGCAATCATCAGACGACGTTTCATCCCACCAGACAGCATGCGCGCGCGCTCGTTACGTTTTTCCCATAAATCGAGCTGCTTTAAATATAGTTCGCTGCGTTTGACCGCTTCTTTATGCTCAACACCGTAGTAACCCGCCTGGTTGACCACGATCTGCTGCACGGTTTCAAACGGGTTAAAGTTAAACTCCTGCGGTACCAGGCCAAGCTGGCGTTTAGCGTTAACCGTATCTTTTTCAAGATCGTATCCGAAGACACTCACCCGCCCGGAGGTTTTATTCACCAGCGAGCTGATTATTCCAATGGTGGTGGATTTTCCTGCGCCATTCGGTCCCAAAAGCGCATAAAAATCACCCGCTTCGACTTGCAAATCTATCCCGCGTAACGCCTGAACGCCACCGGGGTAAGTTTTTTTAAGTTGTTGAAGTTCCAGAGCAATGGTCATGTTTTTATACTTACCTTACGTTCTGACATTTTATATATAGTTTAAATAATGATGGAGTTACCCTATATTAGCCCATCGAATTTATCTGGCTTCGGGTCGTGCTACTCCATGAAAGACATAGATACACTCATCAGCAACAATGCACTATGGTCAAAGATGCTGATAGAAGAAGATCCCGGATTTTTTGAAACGCTGACGCATGCCCAGAATCCGCGTTTTCTATGGATTGGATGTTCCGATAGCCGCGTTCCCGCTGAACGATTGACCGGTCTTGAACCGGGCGAATTATTTGTTCACCGCAATGTTGCCAATCTGGTTATTCACACCGACCTGAACTGTCTCTCAGTGGTTCAGTATGCGGTGGATGTGCTGGAAGTGGAACATATTATTATATGCGGCCACTATGGATGCGGCGGCGTCCAGGCGGCGATTGAAAATAAAGAACAGGGGCTGATTGATAACTGGTTACTGCACATCCGCGATATCTGGTTCAAACACAGCTCACTGCTGGGCGAAATGCCGCAGGAACGTCGTATGGACACCCTGTGCGAACTGAATGTCATGGAACAGGTCTATAACCTGGGCCACTCAACCATTATGCGTTCAGCCTGGAAGCGCGGTCAGAAAGTGACCATTCACGGCTGGGCTTACGGTATTCATGATGGCCTGCTGCGCGATCTCGACGTCACCGCCACCAGCCGCGAAACGCTGGAACAGCGCTATCGCCAGGGGTTGTCTAACCTAAGTCAGAAATACAGCAACCATAAATAATGTGACATTGCCGGGAGGCGGCGACGCCTTACCCGGCCTACAAACCTGCGCCATCAGGCGCTCCAGCCAATTACTCGTCCAGCAGCACTACTTTGCCAACATACGGCAGATGGCGATAACGCTGGGCATAGTCAATGCCGTAACCGACCACAAACTCATCAGGAATTGAGAAGCCGATAAACTCGACCGGAACATTCACTTCACGACGAGAAGGTTTGTCCAGCAGCGTACAAATAGCCAGGGATTTCGGCTCACGCAGGCTCAGAATTTCACGCACTTTGGACAGCGTATTGCCGGAATCGATGATGTCTTCGACAATCAGCACGTCCTTGCCACGAATGTCTTCATCCAGGTCTTTCAGGATTTTAACATCACGCGTGGTAGACATTCCGCTACCGTAGCTGGATGCCGTCATGAAATCGACTTCGTGAGAGACATGCACTTCACGGCACAGATCCGCCATAAACATAAATGAGCCACGTAACAGACCAACCAGCACCATATCGCTGCCGCTGTCCTTGTAACGTTCATTAATCTGGCGCCCCAGTTCAGCAATACGCGCTTTGATCTCCGCTTCCGGGATCATCACTTCAACAGTATGTTTCATAAACCCTATAACTCACTGATTTTTATCAGTTGACACATCATGCAGATCGAAAGAAAGCGCTTACGTTGATACACCGACTGACAGACGGCGACCCGCTCTAACCACAAAACTTGCGACAGCATACAAACAATTCAGTTGATGAAGTATACCAGTAAAGAGAGCGGGTTCCTCCGATAGTTCACAGGAGAACCCGTTTGCGTCGTTTTTTGTACGCTTATTAATCAAAACCAGGAGTGCACGGCAGTCTGTGGCTAAAACGTTTCCCAGTGTGGATCTTGTGGCGAACTCCCCGCAGAGGTCGCTCGTGGAGTATCCTTAGGTGGTTTTCGATGCTCACTGTTGGAGGCATCGCGAGTGATGCGAAATGCCGCCACGGCCAGGCGTAACTGTTCAGCTTGTTGTTCCAACGAAGCGGCTGCAGCGGCAGACTCCTCTACCAGCGCGGCGTTTTGTTGTGTGACACTGTCCATCTGCGAGACCGCGAGACTCACCTGCTCAATCCCCCGACTCTGTTCCTCCGAGGCTGAGGCGATTTCCCCCATGATGTCCGTCACGCGGGTGACCGCTGCGACAATCTCTTTCATCGTTTTACCCGCGTCCGACACCTGCTGAGATCCCATCCCCACGCTGTGGGTTGAGTTATCAATCAACGCTTTGATCTCTTTGGCTGCCTGAGCGCTACGGCTTGCCAGGGTACGGACTTCACCCGCCACAACAGCAAATCCACGTCCCTGCTCTCCTGCTCTGGCAGCCTCAACCGCCGCGTTGAGCGCCAGGATATTGGTCTGGAAAGCAATACTGTCGATAACGCTGGTGATCTGCGCAATTTGCTGTGAACTACCGGCAATTTCACTCATCGTGTGCACGACAGTATCAACAACCCGTCCACCACGAGCGGCAGTATCAGACGCATTCTTAGCCAGTTGAGTCGCCTGTTTCGCATTGTCCGTATTTTGCTTCACGGTCGCGGTAAGCTGTTCCATGCTGGCGGCTGTCTCTTCAAGTGAAGCAGCCTGCTGCTCAGTACGCGAAGACAGATCGTTGTTACCTGATGAGATTTCCGTTGCGCCGCTATGAATCGTTTCTGAGCTGTTACGCACCGACGTGACTGTCGAAATCAGCGACTGTCGCATTTCATCTAAGCCCGTCGCCAAACGTCCCATTTCATTACGTCCCTGGACGTCGAGTTGATGGGTCAGATCACCACGGGTAATAATGCGGATATGCTCCATGATCTGCGCCAGGGGTTTAAGCAGCATATGCTGCAACCCACTCCAGATCATGCCCAGAACGATGAGCACAGCGACGACAATTGCCCCTAACGTCCATTGCATGCGGGTAAAGCTGTGCTGATTCTCCGCCGCCGCGTGTTGCAGCAACGCGTTGTTTTCGTTACGCCACTGGTCATAGCTGGCTTCCATTTCATCCTGCGCCTTCTGAGCATCAAGATCGCCATAGGCCTGATAGTTATTCGCGCGCAGATACTCTATCGATAACGCCATCACGTCGTGCATCTGCCGATACTGTTTTTCCATTTCAGATGCAATTTGCGGATTCTGCCCCGACACCTGCGGCAATGACTGATAATGCGCGAAGTATCCCTCAGCCTTCTTCATCGACTCACTCGCCGTTTTTAGCAAAGTATCAATGGCCGCCAGTGAGGCCGGATCGCGTTGATTCTTTAAGAAACGAATTGCTACGCGGGTTACCGTTACTCGGGTTTTAATCAGCGTATTGACGCTATCACTCAGATTTTCCTGTTGGGCATTCAGGGTGCCTGAGTTCTGGAAATTATGGCGATCATTGTTTACCGCAGAATAAAAAAAGCTTCCTGTCACGACCTGTAGCAAACAGAAAATGGCGAGAACCAGAAGAATGCCGGTAATAACACGCACATTTTTAATCATAGTATTTCATCCATTGAACTCACATTGGGTACCCAATGATTATCGGCTTCAAAGGCGATTACTTTATGTGCAATAGCAGAATTTGCAGGAGGAGGGAGTCGTGCGGTGAAACGCTGTAAAGAGACTGTGTCTTATCCAGCCTACGAGAGATTTCTGCAGGCCGGATAAGCACAGCGTAATTTTTTAGACGGTGAAGCCGAGCATCATCCCGGTATCTTCATGCTCTAACAGATGACAGTGCGCCATATAGGCATGCTCTTTTGGCGCGTCGTGGTCAAACTTCACTAACACCTCGCTCACGCCGCCTTCTACCCGCACAGTGTCCTTCCATCCCGCGCGGTGTGCGGCAGGCGCTTTGCCATTCTCAGACAGAATGCGGAACTGCGTACCGTGAATGTGGAACGGATGCAGCATCATGTCGCCCTGACCGGAAATCACCCAGCGTTCGTGCTGACCTTTCGCCGCGGCAAACATCGGTTTATTCATATCAAATGCCTGACCATTAATCCGGTTGGCATTATGGAAGTCGAATGATCCATGCTTCATGTTGCCCATGTCGCCATGCTGCATATTCCCCATCTCACCGTGGTTCATATTGCCATGATTCATATTGCCGTGGCCCATATTGTCATTATTCATATGGCCCATCATCTTCCCATGATCCATACCCGCCATGGCCTGACCGCCGTATTTCTTCATCAGCATTTGCATGCCCATCATATCGAGCATCGGATCCATCGACAGCTGCAGCTTGCGCACCGTCAGACCTTCCAGTGATGGCAGCGATGGCATGGATGTCAGCGAATCTGGCAGCGTGCCGGAAGCGGTAATCAGCAACGGTTGAACGCGCATCACCGGGTGCGGCTTATCGAATGGCGCAATCGCCATCCCCATCTGGCTGACTGGCAGAGTGACCAGATCAAAAGCTTTGCCGTCACTGACATCCACCAGCACTTCAAAGCGCTCGCCCATCAGCATAGGAAGCTCGGTCACTTTTACCGGTTCCGCCAACAGTCCGCCGTCGCTGGCAATGACGTACAAAGGACGATTGTCGCTGGCCGCAATGTTCAGTGAGCGTGCGTTACAACCATTCAACAGGCGTAGACGCAGCCAGCCACGCGGTGCGGCATGCTGAGGATAAATCGCCCCGTTGGTTAGCAGCGTATCGCCAAACCAGCCGACTGCGGCGGTCATGATGTCCAGTTGATAATCAACCTGCCCATCAGCAGAGAACTGTTTATCCTGAATAATCACCGGCACATCATCAATGCCCCACTGCTTAGGCAGCATCAGCTTGCGAATCTCTTCATCTTCAATCAGCACCAGTCCGGCCAGTCCCATCGCTACCTGACGACCGGTCTTTCCATGCTGATGCGGGTGGAACCAGCAGGTCGCCGCCCGTTGATCCGGCGTGAAGGTCACTGAACGTTTCCCGCCCGCCGGGATAATGCCTTGCGGCCCACCGTCGACTTCACCGGGGATTTCCAGACCGTGCCAGTGCAACGTCGTCTCTTCGGCAAGCTGGTTATGGATATCCACGGTCACCGACTGCCCTTTGTTCAGCTTGACCGCAGGTCCGAGTAAATTGCCGTTATATCCCCAGGTCGTCGCTGTTTTACCAGCAAAGCTCGATTTTCCGGCTTGCACCACCAATTGCATACGGTTTGAGGCATCCGCGGTTAACAGGTCAGGAATGGGCAATGCAGGGCGGTCTGCGGCAAATACGCTCCGGCTCCACAGAGGTAACGCTGACGCGACGCCCAGCGCCACGGAGTACTTTAAAAAGTCACGACGTTGCATAATCACTTCCTTATATTCAGCAGCTTAAGCAGGCTATCTTTTAAGCATAAGCCTTCCCCTTACGGGAAGGTCAAGTGAACGGCTAATAATAAAGGTCGTCGCTTCGCTCGCAGTATGCTAACGTTTAAATTCCGTGATGCAGTGGTAGAAGCAATGAAGACGTTTTTCAGAACAGTTTTGTTCGGCACCCTGATGGCCGTATGCGCAAATAGCTACGCGCTCAGCGAGTCCGAAGCCGAAGATATGGCCGATTTAACGGCAGTTTTTGTTTTTCTGAAAAATGACTGTGGATACCAGAATTTGCCTAATGGGCAGATTCGTCGCGCACTGGTCTTTTTTGCCCAGCAAAACCAGTGGGACCTGAGTAATTACGACACCTTCAATATGAAAGCGCTGGGTGAAGACAGCTACCGCGATCTCAGCGGTATCGGCATCCCAACAGCAAAGAAATGCAAAGCGCTGGCGCGTGACTCTCTGAGCCTGCTGGCCTACGTTAAATAATCTCCGGCGCAATCAGGGTTGAGAGTGCAGTTACTCTGGCTGTACCAGCGTCAGGGCAACGGATTGCGCTTTTAATTCAGCCTGCGCGTTTGGCGGTAGATTCACATCGGTAACAACATCGGTAAAGCAACTAAGCGGCGCGACGTTAAATAACGAATGTGCGCCGTACTTACTGCTATCCGCCAGCAATACCTTCCGTTGGGCATTCGCAATAATTTCCTGCTTTAATCCCGCTTTGTCTTCCGTTGGCGTGGTTACACCCTTTTCCATACTCCAGGTGTTACAGCTCATAAAAGCAATATCAGGATAGACGCTGCGCAACATTTTCCGGCCAAACTCACCAATACAGGACTGGCTGCTGTCATCGATGCGTCCACCGACGATCGTCACCTCTATCTGACGGAATTCTGACAAAAACAGGGCAATATGCAGATCAACGGTAATCACTCGCAGCGGCAAATGCGTCAGACATTTTGCCAGCTCCAGCATTGTGGTACCGGCATCAAGCACCACGGCATCGCCCGCACGCACCATTGAGGCGGCAAAACGCGCAATCGCCCGTTTCTCAGCAGGCGATCGCAGTTGCTTTTCGTTTGTGGTTGGCTGCGCCGCTTCAAAGCGTCGTAACGCAACACCGCCGTGGCTGCGGCTGATCACACCCTGTTCATCCAGCTTGATGAGATCGCGCCTGATCGTTGCTGGAGAGGCGTCAACCGCGTCAACCAACTGTTCCACGGTAACCAGCGTATGATTTTTCAAATACGCCACAATCTTATCCAGACGGTGTTGCCCTTTCATAACAGTAAATTACGCCAGTTGCATTGCCAGTTTGATCGATACGGCCATGCTCTCAGATTTTGCTTTTCCCGTCCAGGCGATATCAAATGCCGTACCGTGATCGGCAGAGGTACGAATAAACGGTAAACCTGCTGTGATATTTACACCATCATAGAAACCCAGCAATTTCAGCGGGATATGCCCCTGATCGTGGTACATCGCCACCACCATGTCATACTGACCTTCATAAGCCTGTAAAAACACGGTATCCGGAGGGCACGGACCGTAAACATCCATCCCCTTCGCTTTCATATTCTCAATCGCGGGTCCGACAATACGAATTTCCTCATCGCCAAACAGGCCATTCTCTCCGGCATGTGGATTCACCCCCGCAACGGCAATACGCGGGTGTGCAAAGCCTACGCGCTTCAGGAAGGTATCGGCGATACCAATCACCGTTTCGACACGTTGCCCATTGAGCGTATCAAGGAATTTGCGCAGAGCGATATGCGTCGAAACATGGATAACTTTCAGCTTATCGGTGTACAGCACCATCGCATAGTCGCGGCTTTCGGTTAGCGTTGCCAGCAGTTCGGTATGTCCAGGATAATTGTGTCCGCCGAGATGCAGCGCTTCTTTGTTCAACGGCGCGGTCGCGATGGCATGTACATCCCCCTTCATCGCCAGTTCAGTCGCCCGCTTCACACAGCGATAGGCCAGATCGCCCGCCTGCGCCTGCACTGTACCAGGGACCAGTTCGTCAGGCTGCGCCAGCGGTTCATCAATCACATGAATCGTATCTGGCGTGAATCTGGCATCGGCGACCTGTTCAATAGCGCGAAATGTTACTCCGTCAGCCAGCCCCTGAGCCTGTAACCGCTGCAGCGTTTTTAGGCACCCAACCACCACCAGCGGTGCACCATTAAGTTCATCTTCGCGTAGCGCTTTAACAATAATTTCCGGACCAATCCCCGCCGGATCTCCCATCGTAATCGCAATTGTTTTAGTTACCACGGTACATCTCCTCAATAAAATACAGCGCATCGCAAAGGGTCGTATCAGAACCGAATCCACCCGCTTTGGTAATAACCGGCAAGTCGTCAATCTCGCTATTCACAAACGTTCCGCACGGAATACACGGGGCGACCTCACTGTGGATGCGATACCCTTCTGCACCCAACGCACTGGCGACCGCCGTGGCAATATCGCCTCCGGTCAGGAACAATCCGCCGATACGTGCTTGTTCAATAATGCGCAGCGTTATCTCCCCTAGACGCTGACTCAGCAGTTCTCCCAACTGCTGGCGACTCATCCCCACGTTGAAACACAGCGTGTCGATCATGTCCCGGTCTTCTGCACATCGACTGGTGCGTAAGATCGTGTGCTGCTGCTGGCTCAGTTGCGCGCAAGCCTGTTCAATAACAGAGTCCATTTCCGGTGCAAATGACGATGCAACCAACCGCGCGGCATCGATATCAACGACTTTTGCCCGCCCCTGACACACTGCTTTTTCCACCTGACGTCGCGTTGCCTCACTCATTGAGCCAGCCACAACCAACACCGGTAATTCCTGCTTTTCTTGCATAAACGTTGCGGCCGGTAGCGCATTGGCAAGCCCCGCAGCCCCTACGAGCAGCGGCATCTGTTTTTGCTCACAAACCGCCTGCGCAATGAGCGCGAGATCTCGCTCTTCCACGGCATCCACCACCACCATACATTCGCCGGCTTTTGCAAAAGCACTCAGCAGCGCACTCAAACTTCCCCGACGCACATCCACCAGCGACACCTCATGTACAGGGACATCGCTTTGCAGCGCGACCAGTTCAGCAATACGCGAAGAGTGAATAGGCGTTTTTGGATCGCTGGCGAATTCCGTTTCCAGCAGCGGCACACCATGGACCAGGCACAAGCCATCCTGCGTGGTGCGCCCGGCAGCAGGAATTGCCGCCGCAATCACGGCCAGCGTCCGATCGGCTGTACGCATGGCTGCAGTGACTTCAGCCCCCACATTGCCACGAAATGTCGAGTCTATTTTTTTGTATACCAGCGGTATTGCTTCGCCCTCACACCATGGCGCTAACGCTTGTTGTACAGCCGCGGCGGCCTGCGTTGCCGGCATCGCCCGGCTTTCCGTATTGATGACCAGAACATCGGCGCGGCGCGACGGTTTCTGCGCTGGGGTCAGCATTACTTCGGTACGCGCCCCTTTTTTCGCCAGCTGTACGCCGGTATCGTTAGAGCCCGTAAAGTCATCGGCGATAACGATCATTTTCATGCTTTCTTCTCCTGCACGGCCTGACGAGACTGCCTTTTCGCGACCCACGACGTAAGAATTGGCGTCAGAATGGCGGTTGTAATGACTGACGCAGCGATCAGCGGCGCTGCCGCAGCGGCAACCTCTGCCAGCGAGGGATCGGCCTGTGCTATGGCCAGTGGCGTCGCGACGGCGTTCCCCGCCGTACTGGATGCCGCAGCACCAGCAATACCACTCCCGCCAACCAGACGATCGGCACGAATGTTAAAGAAACCGCCCACAAAGGTGGTCAGCACGCCCAGCAGAATGCCCGCCAGACCGCCTTGCAGCAGCATTTCCAGGTTAATACCGGCTCCAAGTGCAAACGCAAAGAAAGGAATAAGCAGTGGACCACCTTTGGTCAGGAAGTCACGCATATTAGCGTCGAGGTTACCGAGGATCATGCCAACCACCAGCGGAACAAGAACCGCCACCAGCGCCATGATAGGAATATTTGCCATACCCGCCGCGCCCAGCGCGATCATGGTAAAGAAAGGTCCGTCATTCAGAGACAAAATGGAGATCGCACCGACATCACGTTCATTGCCAAACTCGCCAACCAGCGCCGCGTAAAGCCCGCCATTGGAGTTACTCATTGCCGCAATAATGGCAACACCGCTTAAGCCAAAGATGCCCTCCGCGCCAAACAGGTGTTCAACCCCGAGACCAATTGCAATCGCGACCAGTAACTTGGTCAGCGTAATCGTGCCGCCTTGTAGCAAAGCTTGCGGCGCCGCCTTTACGCTAATTCCCGCCCCCATACAGAGCAGGAACGCGCCAATCAAGGGAGCCGCGCCATTTTTAAATAAAGCCGTGGTGAATCCACCGATCTGCAACGCCTGCGGGGCAAAAGTGTTGATAATGGCACCGATAACCAACGGCACAACCATCATGCCGCCGGGTACGCGTTCTATTGCCTTCTTGATGTTCATGGTCTTCCCGCCTGTTGTTATGTTGTGATTAAATAAAATCACAACGATTATATTCAATCAAAATCAGATCACAAACGCGGCAGATCACAGTTTTTGAATGATTAATAAAAATCAAATAATCATTCGGACGAAAAAAAAGCCGGGTTTGTCTCACCCGGCTTCATTGATATCTGAAATATCTCAGGATTGATGCACAAATTCGCGGTATGCCGCCACAACCTGAAGAAAGTCCTCTACACCACAGAGCGAAAAACTTTCTTCGTCGTAGTAGCTCATCCCCTCTTCCATCTCATCTCCAGAGAACTCCAGCTGATTAGCGCGAACCATCACTTCTTCGCCATCCAGCCAGAGCGTGTATTCATGCCCTGCTCGCTGCCAGGAGCGCTCACTGCCCTTAACCGCACGCGCTGCCTGTTCCACTTCATCAAGTAAGGCCAGGTTTTCTTTCACTTCCTCATTAAACCAGTGCCCCACCACCTCGTGGCCCATGGACATACGCACTTTTACCACCCCGGTAATATCGCGCAGAAATTCGTAATCCATAATGTCTTCCTCTACTCCCGGCAATGCGCCAATACCGCATTGCGCCTTGCTGTAATTATCGCAGCAGCGCGGCAGAAAAAAAGCGTAGTGGGTATAAGGAATAGAAATAAAAATGCCCGGAGAAGCAGACTTCTCCGGGCATTGATGCGTTTTTACACAAAATGCTTTAGGGCATTACACCGCGGTCTGGAAAATCACACCATCCGCTTTCTCGGTGTACTGAGACAGCTGGTCGAAGTTCAGATAACGGTAAGTATCTACGGCCGTTTTATCTACCTGCGCCACATAGGTCTGGTACTCTTCCGCCGTCGGCAGTTTGCCGATGAGCGCCGCAACCGCCGCCAGTTCCGCAGAAGCCAGGTAGACGTTCGCCCCGGTACCTAAACGGTTCGGGAAGTTACGGGTAGAGGTCGACACCACCGTTGCGCCGTCGGCTACACGCGCCTGGTTACCCATGCACAGAGAGCAGCCTGGAATTTCGATACGCGCACCGCTCTTACCGAACACGCTGTAATAACCTTCTTCGGTCAGCTGTGCCGCATCCATACGGGTTGGCGGAGCCACCCACAGACGCGTTGGCAGTTGGCCTTTGTGCGCATCCAGAAGCTTACCAGCGGCACGGAAGTGGCCGATGTTAGTCATGCAGGAGCCGATGAACACTTCGTCGATCTTCTCGCCCTGTACGTCAGACAGCAGACGCGCGTCGTCCGGATCGTTCGGTGCACACAGGATTGGCTCTTTGATATCCGTCAGATCGATGTCGATCACTGCCGCGTATTCTGCGTCAGCGTCGGCTTCCAGCAACTGCGGATCCGCCAGCCATTTTTCCATGCCCTGCACACGACGTTCCAGCGTACGGCGATCGCCGTAACCTTCTGCGATCATCCACTTCAGCAGAACGATGTTAGAGCTCAGATACTCAACGATCGGCTCTTTGTTCAGCTTGATGGTACAACCGGCAGCAGAACGTTCAGCGGAGGCGTCGGTTAATTCGAACGCCTGCTCCACTTTGAGATCCGGCAGACCTTCGATTTCAAGAATGCGACCAGAGAAGATGTTCTTCTTACCTTTCTTCTCAACGGTCAGCAGACCCTGTTTGATCGCGTACAGCGGGATGGCGTGTACCAGATCGCGCAGGGTGATACCCGGCTGCATTTTGCCTTTGAAACGCACCAGAACGGATTCCGGCATATCCAGCGGCATCACGCCGGTCGCAGCAGCAAACGCCACCAGACCAGAACCTGCCGGGAAGGAAATCCCGATAGGGAAACGGGTATGGGAGTCACCACCGGTACCTACGGTATCCGGCAGCAGCATGCGGTTCAGCCAGGAGTGAATAACGCCGTCGCCCGGACGCAGCGACACACCGCCGCGGTTCATGATGAAGTCTGGCAGCGTGTGATGCGTGTTCACGTCAACCGGCTTCGGATACGCCGCAGTGTGGCAGAAGGACTGCATCACCAGGTCAGACGAGAAGCCCAGGCACGCCAGGTCTTTCAGTTCGTCACGGGTCATAGGGCCAGTAGTATCCTGAGAACCGACGGAGGTCATCTTCGGTTCGCAGTACGCGCCCGGACGGATGCCTTTCACGCCACAGGCACGGCCAACCATTTTTTGTGCCAGGGAGAAGCCACGGCTGCTTTCCGCCACGTCTTTCGCCTGACGGAATACGTCACTGTGCGGCAGGCCCAGCGCTTCGCGCGCCTTGGTAGTCAGGCCACGACCGATGATCAGCGGGATACGGCCACCGGCGCGTACTTCGTCGATCAGGACTTCGGTTTTCAGCTCAAAGCTTGCCAGCAGTTCGCCGGTTTCGTGGTTGCGTACTTCGCCTTTGAACGGGTAAACGTCAATCACGTCGCCCATGTTCATGTTCGACACGTCCACTTCAATCGGCAGTGCGCCCGCATCTTCCATGGTGTTGAAGAAGATAGGTGCAATTTTGCCGCCGAGGCACAGGCCGCCGCCGCGCTTGTTCGGCACATGAGGAATGTCGTCACCCATGAACCACAGCACGGAGTTGGTTGCGGATTTACGCGAAGAACCGGTACCGACAACATCACCCACATAAGCCAGCGGGTAACCTTTTTTCTGCAATTCTTCGATCTGTTTGATCGGGCCAACCACGCCAGGCTGATCCGGTTCGATACCTTCACGGGCGTTTTTCAGCATCGCCAGAGCGTGCAGAGGGATATCCGGGCGAGACCATGCATCCGGTGCCGGAGAAAGGTCATCGGTGTTGGTTTCACCCGTCACTTTAAAGACGGTAACGGTGATTTTTTCAGCCAGAGCTGGACGGTTCAGGAACCATTCGGCATCAGCCCAGGATTGCATTACCTGCTTCGCATATTCGTTGCCCGCTTTGGCTTTTTCTTCTACATCGTAGAAGTTATCGAACATCAGCAGCGTTGAAGAGAGCGCTTTGGCGGCAATCGGCGCCAGTTTTGCATCGTCCAGCGCGTCGATCAGCGGATGAATGTTGTAGCCACCCTGCATGGTGCCCAGCAGTTCAATGGCTTTTTCTGGGGTAACCAGCGGGGAGGTGGTGTCGCCTTTTGCGACAGCGGCGAGAAAACCAGCTTTAACATAAGCGGCTTCATCTACGCCAGGAGGAACACGGTTGATCAACAGGTCTAACAGGAATTCTTCTTCGCCCACAGGCGGGGTCTTCAGCAGCTCGACAAGTGCAGCCATTTGGGTTGCGTCTAAAGGTTTTGGCACAATCCCCTGGGCAGCACGCTCAGCTACGTGCTTACGGTATTCTTCTAGCACGACGATATCTCCTCGCTCTCATTGTCATAATGCGGCGCTTTTGTAGATGGGCGATTCTCTTCACGCTCCTGTGAGACAGTAGTTAGTAGGGTAAATGCCCGGTACCGCATAAGGCACAATAACAGGATTTTCATTAAGTGTTAATCCGTTTACAAAAAAGCAACATAAAAAATTGGCTGAATCGTTAAGAATGGTATAGCGACAAGGCGAGGTGAAATTAAGTCAGCTTAAAACCACCCATAAACGGTTAATTTTCAAGCGCGATCGGCTGAATATTCCAGCGATTTTTCCGCCATCACATATAATTGTGTAATAAATACTCACACTCTTTTTTCGGACCTACCTGGTGAATCAACCATAAAAGTCAAAACTGTCTAACACGGGTGAATAATACTCGCGGCAACAGGAACGCCTCACGGCACAGCGCTCGTCTCGTTGGAGTCATTTTATGAAGTTGCCCCTTAAGCCACATCTGCTTGTCCTTTTGTGCAGTGCCGGGCTGTTTGCCGCCTCTGGCGTGATGTTTGTTAAAAGTCGCACAACGGAGCCTGCTGCTCCGCCCCCCGTTGCGCAGCAACCGTCAACACCGGCCCCAGCTCCCGTAGCGACCCCTGCCCCGGCCGACCAAACAGCGCCCGCCGTGGCACCAACCTACTCGGCAGCACAGATCGATCAGTGGGTTGCACCCATCGCGCTCTATCCAGACTCGCTGTTGTCGCAAATTTTGATGGCCTCAACCTATCCGGCTAATGTCATCCAGGCCGCACAGTGGTCAAAAGACAATCCCAAACTGCAGGGCGATGCTGCCATTCAGGCCGTTGCCAGCCAGCCCTGGGATCCCAGCGTGAAATCGCTGGTCGCTTTTCCTCAGTTGATGTCGCTGATGGGTGAAAATCCGCCGTGGGTACAAAGCCTGGGCGATGCTTTCCTCGCACAGCCGAAGGACGTCATGGATTCCGTTCAACGTCTGCGTGTACTGGCGCAACAAACCGGCGCGCTGCAATCAACACCGCAACAGACCGTCACCACCGTGACCAAAGCGGCACCGGCGAAAACCGCCACCAGCACGTCGACGACCAGCACTACCACCACGACAAGCCCTACTGTCATCAAGATTGAATCCGCCGATCCGCAGGTGGTGTACGTTCCAACCTATAACCCGAACACGGTTTACGGTACCTGGCCGAATACCGCCTATCCGCCAACCTATCTGCCACCAACGCCCGGTGAGCAATTTGGTAACAGCTTCGTCAATGGTTTAGGCTTCAGCCTTGGTGTCGCCACAACCTATGCCATCTTCAGCAACATCGACTGGGATGACGACGACGACCACCATCATAATGATGACTGGGATAACCATGGCGGCTATAACCGCAACGGTGATAACAACATCAACATTAACGTTGATAACTTCAATAAAATCAGTGGTCAGCGCCTGACAGATGCCAACCGTACCTGGCAGCATAACCCGGCCTACCGTGAGGGTGTGCCTTACCCAAATAGCCAGCTCAATAACCGCTTCCACTCCACTAACACGGCAACCGGATTAAGTTCGACCCAGCAAAGACCGGTCAACCGTGATAACCAGCGCCAGGCCGCGATGAGCCAAATGGAAAAATCGACGGGGAAAACATTCCCGCAAACGGCGCGTACGGGCACGAGAGACGCCCAGCGTCAGGCATCGAATCAACAACTGAAGCAAATTTCCCAACGTAATAACTACCGCGGTTACGATACCAAACCGCAAACCGCGAAGCGGACGAGCTCTCAGCAGCGGGAGAATCGCCAGGCAGTCGCCCAGCGACAGGAGAAACGGGTCACGCAACCGGCACAACAACGCAATGTGCAACAGCACAATCTTCAACAGCGAACCAGCCAGCCACGCGCCAATGCGCTGAGCGGTAACGACAGTCGCTCCGCCAACTGGCAGGCACAGCAACAGCGAGGTGCCCAGAGCCGGCAGGTCGCCCGTAATCAGCCATCACGCCAGCCTTCTGGCGGGCGTGCTGAACACCGTGAATTCCGTCATCGTTAAGGGAACCGACATGAAAAATAAACTACTCAGTGGAATGGTGTTGTTCATGGTTTCGGCCACCGCGATGGCACAACAATCCTTCAGCACACCAGACCAGGCAACAGATGCGCTGGCAAACGCTATTAGTGAGCAAAATGAAAGTGCAATGAGCAATCTGCTCGGGGAAAACTGGCGTGATTTTCTGCCGCCAGAAGGCGTCGATCCTGATGCGGTTGATCGCTTCCTGCGTGACTGGAAGGTACGCCATAGCACTGTCATCGACGGCAATACGGCACATCTTGTGGTTGGGGACAGCGACTGGCAACTGCCAATCCCCGTCGTCAAAAACGCTTCAGGCTGGCAATTTGATATCAAGGAAGCGGCCGAAGAGATCCTGACCCGTGAGATTGGACGCAACGAACTTGCTGCCATCGAGGCGTTGCACGCCTATGTGGATGCTCAGCAGAGCTATTTTGCGATGAACCAGAAATACGCGCAAAAGATTGTCAGTTCTGAAGGGAAAAAGGATGGTCTGTACTGGCCTGTTTCGCCGGGCGAAGCGCCCAGCCCGCTTGGCCCAGCCTTCAGTCCACAGGAGCCGGGCATGGGCTATCACGGCTATCGCTTCCGGATCCTTCCCGATAAAACCAGCGGTTTTGCCATGGTAGCCTGGCCCGTTAGCTACGATCACACCGGCGTGATGAGTTTTATGATTAACGGTGAAGACAAAGTCTACCAGGCCGATCTCGGTGTTGAATCACAGCAGAAAGCACAAGCGTTAACCACATTCCATCCGGATAAAAACTGGCAACCTGTAGCGCCCTGATACCGAGTCGGAAGGTTAGTAGGCCGGGTAAGGCATAGCCGCCCCCCGGCAACCCGCAACAAATTACAGGATGTTAGCGACAGATTTCGCCAATTGAGCTTCCAACACCGGCTTCGCTTCTTCGAACTTCAGATTCACTTTGTTAGCATTAGACACAACGCGGGTCTGGTATTTTGCGCGATCGCCTTGCGCGCTGCTGGTTTGCAGCTTGATGCCAGATGTCCCTTGACGCAATGCAGCAACATTATCCGTTGTCACTTTCGCTTTGCTGCGTTCAGAGATTTGCAGGTCAGTAACCATGGTGTAGTTAACGTCTTCCACCATCGCATCCGCGGCCATGCCGATCAGCCCCGCCGCGATACCAACACCCAGCGCCGCACCAGAGGAGTTGCTGTTATAAGCGGTAATCCCCGCGCCCAGCGCTGCGCCCATCGCGGCACCTTCGTAACCCGTTTTCAGGAAGCCTTGAGCTTCACGCAGATCCATTTTGTCCGCTTTCAACACGTTCGCCTGCACCCAGTAATAAGCGCTGTCTGGCGAACTGGTCACTTTATACCCCTTCGCTGACAGGTCATTTGCCAGCAGGGTTTGCAGGTTACTCATGTCTTTGTCAGAGGTGTTTTTTACCTGAATGTAGACGGTCTTCTCGCTGGAAGGCTCCAGCCAGATGGTTTCACTCATCTGCGTTTTCACTTCAAGGTTACGTTTTTTAACGGCGGTGGTCATCGCACCACAACCGGTCAGCGTCATTGTCGCGACAACCATGCCAACAACCGCGATTTTTTTTAAAGACATGTATTTTCCTTTTTCGTGTAATAGAGAGTCCAGAGCCTCTTCTCCGTGCGGCCAGTAGCCACACAATGGCGAAAAAAGTATCGGCAGTTGCGCAATTTTTTTTAGTGGAAATATCAATGAGATGACTACTAAAACTGGTAGTTTTCAGGCAAAAAAAACGCCTCCGAAGAGGCGTTTTCACAAAAGCGGGAAGATTACTTTTTCTTCGCTTTCGGGTTTGGCAGGTCGGTAATGCTACCTTCAAAGATTTCTGCCGCCAGGCCCACGGACTCGTGCAGAGTCGGGTGCGCGTGGATGGTCAGCGCGATATCTTCTGCGTCACAACCCATTTCGATCGCCAGACCGATTTCGCCCAGCAGCTCGCCGCCGTTGGTACCGACAATCGCACCACCGATAACACGGTGAGATTCTTTGTCAAAAATCAGTTTGGTCATACCGTCTGCGCAATCGGAAGCGATAGCACGGCCAGAAGCAGCCCACGGGAAGGTGGCGGTTTCGTAGCTAATGCCTTTTTCTTTCGCTTCTTTCTCGGTCAGACCAACCCATGCAACTTCTGGTTCAGTGTATGCAATGGATGGGATAACTTTCGGATCGAAGTAGTGTTTCTTGCCGGCGATAACTTCAGCGGCAACGTGACCTTCATGAACACCTTTGTGTGCCAGCATCGGCTGACCGACGATATCGCCGATAGCAAAGATGTGCGGTACGTTGGTGCGCAGTTGTTTGTCAACGCGGATGAAGCCACGGTCGTCAACTTCCACGCCAGCTTTGCCCGCGTCGAGGTTTTTACCGTTCGGTACACGACCGATAGCGACCAGCACAGCATCGTAACGCTGAGCTTCGGCAGGGGCTTTTTTGCCTTCCATGGAAACGTAGATACCGTCTTCTTTCGCTTCAACGGCGGTCACTTTGGTTTCCAGCATCAGGTTGAACTTCTTGCTGATGCGCTTGGTGAAGACTTTAACCACGTCTTTGTCGGCAGCCGGGATAACCTGATCGAACATTTCAACCACGTCTATCTCTGAACCCAGCGCATGGTACACGGTACCCATTTCCAGACCGATGATACCGCCGCCCATTACCAGCAGGCGCTTAGGAACAGTTTTCAGTTCCAGTGCATCGGTGGAATCCCACACGCGCGGATCTTCATGCGGAATAAACGGCAGTTCGATCGGACGGGAACCCGCCGCGATGATTGCGTTGTCGAAGTTGATCACGGTTTTGCCGTTTTCGCCTTCAACTTCCAGGGTGTTTGCCCCGGTAAATTTACCCAGACCGTTAACCACTTTCACTTTACGGCCTTTGGCCATACCCGCCAGACCGCCGGTCAGCTGAGTGATAACTTTTTCTTTCCAGGTACGAATCTTGTCGATATCGGTTTTCGGCTCGCCAAAAACGATACCGTGTTCAGCCAGCGCTTTGGCTTCTTCGATAACTTTTGCTACGTGCAGCAGCGCTTTAGAAGGGATACAGCCGACGTTCAGACAAACACCGCCAAGGGTGCTGTAACGTTCTACGATGACGGTCTCCAGACCTAAATCTGCGCAACGGAAGGCAGCAGAGTAACCTGCAGGGCCTGCCCCAAGTACCACGACCTGAGTTTTGATTTCAGTGCTCATCATGACCTCTTAATTTATACCCGTCGTCCAGCGGGTCGTTCTATCCGCCCGTATTTTACAAAATTGTTAACAATTTTGAAACAACAAACGGCAACCGATTTGTCTTTCGCACAATAACCTCACTGACTTCATGAGATTACCAGAAAAAAGCCGGCCGTCGGGCCGGCTTTTTCGCTTACATCACCAGGCGGCGAATGTCAGACAGCATGTTGTTGATGATGGTGATAAAGCGCGCACCATCCGCACCGTCAATTACACGGTGGTCGAAGGAGAGCGAAATCGGCATCATCAGACGCGGCATAAACTCTTTACCGTTCCACACTGGCTCCATAGAGGACTTGGAGACACCGAGGATAGCCACTTCCGGCGCGTTCACAATCGGCGCGAAGTGGGTAGTACCCAGGCCACCGATGCTGGAGATGGTGAAGCAACCGCCCTGCATTTCGCCAGCGGTCAGCTTGCCATCACGCGCTTTCTTGGAGATCACGGTCAGTTCACGAGACAGCTCGGTAATGCTCTTCTTGTTCACGTCTTTGAAGACCGGAACAACCAGACCATTCGGAGTATCAACCGCTACACCGATGTTGATGTATTTCTTCAGGGTCAGGCGCTGACCGTCTTCAGACAGGGAGCTGTTGAAGCGCGGCATCTGTTCCAGAGCTGCGGCAACGGCTTTCATGATGAAGACTACTGGGGTGAATTTCACGTCCAGTTTACGTTTTTCAGCTTCGGCGTTCTGCTGTTTACGGAACGCTTCCAGATCGGTGATATCGGTCTTATCGAAGTGAGTAACGTGCGGGATCATCACCCAGTTACGGCTCAGGTTAGCACCAGAGATTTTCTGGATACGGCCCAGTTCCACTTCTTCGATTTCACCAAACTTGCTGAAGTCCACTTTCGGCCAAGGCAGCATGCCCGGGATACCGCCACCTGCTGCTGCAGCCGGAGCCGCTTCAGCACGCTTGATAGCGTCTTTCACGTAAGCCTGAACGTCTTCACGCAGGATACGACCTTTACGGCCAGAACCTTTCACTTTCGCCAGGTTCACACCGAATTCGCGCGCCAGGCGACGAATCAGCGGCGTTGCATGAACGTAAGCGTCGTTTTCAGCAAACTCAGATTTGCCTTCCGCTTTTGCGGCCGGAGCTGCGGCTTGCGCAGGTGCTGGTGCAGCGGCCGGAGCCGGAGCTGCTGCTTGTGCAGGAGCGGCTGCAGGTGCTGCGCCTTCGACTTCGAAGACCATAATCAGAGAACCGGTTTTAACTTTGTCGCCGGTGCTGATTTTGATTTCTTTCACGGTACCCGCGAACGGTGCCGGAACTTCCATCGACGCTTTATCGCCTTCAACGGTGATCAGTGACTGCTCAGCGGCAATTTTATCGCCCACTTTAACCATCACTTCAGTGACTTCAACTTCGTCACCACCGATATCCGGTACGTTAACTTCTTTCGAGCCGGAAGCTGCCGGAGCCGCCGCTGCTGCTGGAGCAGCCGCCTGAGCCGGTGCAGCAGCAGGCGCAGCGCCCGCCACTTCGAAGACCATAATCAGGGAACCGGTAGACACTTTGTCACCCGTGTTGATTTTGATCTCTTTAACGGTACCTGCGAACGGCGCCGGAACTTCCATAGAGGCTTTGTCACCTTCAACGGTGATCAGAGACTGTTCAGCCGCAACGGTGTCGCCCACTTTAACCATGATCTCGGTAACTTCTACTTCGTCGCCGCCGATGTCAGGTACGTGTACGTCTTTCGCCGCAGAGGCAGCAGGTGCTGCTGCCGGAGCTGCTTCTTTCTTCTCTTCTGCCTGAGCAGGTGCAGCTGCTGCTGCACCGTCGGCGGAATCGAAAATCATGATCAGTTTGCCGGTCTCAGTTTTGTCGCCAACAGAGACTTTGATCTCTTTAACGATACCCGCCTGAGGGGACGGAACTTCCATAGAGGCTTTGTCGCCTTCTACGGTGATCAGCGACTGTTCAGCTTCAACTTTGTCGCCTACTTTGACCAGGATCTCGGTGATTTCAACTTCATCAGCCCCGATGTCCGGTACATTGATTTCGATAGCCATTATTCTTTTACCTCTTACGCCAGACGCGGGTTAACTTTATCTGCATCGATGTTGAATTTGATGATTGCGTCAGCAACCACTTTCTTATCGATTTCGCCACGTTTAGCCAGTTCGCCCAGGGCCGCTACAACCACGTAGGAAGCATCAACTTCGAAGTGGTGACGCAGGTTTTCACGGCTGTCAGAGCGACCGAAACCGTCAGTACCCAGTACGCGATAATCATCAGCCGGTACATAAGTACGAACCTGTTCGGCAAACAGTTTCATATAGTCAGTAGATGCCACTGCCGGAGCGTCGTTCATCACCTGAGCGATGTACGGAACGCGCGGAGTTTCCAGCGGGTGCAGCATGTTCCAGCGCTCACAATCCTGGCCATCACGCGCCAGTTCAGTGAAGGAGGTTACGCTGTAAACGTCAGATCCTACACCGTAGTCGTTCGCCAGGATCTGTGCTGCTTCACGCACGTGACGCAGGATAGAACCGGAGCCCAGCAGCTGAACTTTACCTTTCTTACCTTCGAGGGTTTCGAGTTTGTAGATACCTTTACGGATACCTTCCTCGGCACCTGCTGGCATTGCCGGCATGTGGTAGTTTTCGTTCAGCGTGGTGATGTAGTAGTAAACGTTCTCTTGTTTCTCACCGTACATACGCTCCAGACCATCGTGCATGATGACCGCAACTTCGTACGCGTAAGACGGATCGTAAGAGATACAGTTCGGGATAGTCAGAGACTGAATATGGCTGTGACCATCTTCGTGCTGCAGACCTTCACCGTTCAGCGTCGTACGACCGGAAGTACCACCAATCAGGAAGCCACGAGCCTGTTGGTCGCCTGCCTGCCAGCACAGGTCACCAATACGCTGGAACCCGAACATGGAGTAGTAGATGTAGAACGGGATCATCGGCAGATCGTTGGTGCTGTAAGAAGTCGCAGCAGCCAGCCAGGATGCGCCTGCACCCAGTTCGTTGATACCTTCCTGCAGGATCTGGCCTTTCTCGTCTTCTTTATAGTAAGCAACCTGCTCACGGTCCTGCGGGGTGTACTGCTGACCGTTCGGGCTGTAGATACCAATCTGACGGAACAGACCTTCCATACCGAAAGTACGCGCTTCGTCAGCGATGATCGGAACCAGACGATCTTTGATCGACTTGTTCTTCAGCATCACGTTCAGGGCACGAACGAAAGCGATAGTGGTGGAGATTTCTTTGTTCTGCTCTTCCAGCAGCGCACCGAAGTCTTCCAGAGCTGGCAGTTCCAGCTTCTCGGTGAAGTTCGGCTGACGAGCTGGCAGGTAGCCATGCAGTTTCTGACGCTGAGCGTGCAGATAAGTGTGCTCTTCAGAACCTTCCGGGAAGGTGATGTAAGACAGGTTTTCAACCTGCTCATCGGTCACAGGAACGTTGAAACGGTCGCGGATATAACGCACGCCGTCCATGTTCATTTTCTTAACCTGGTGAGCGATGTTTTTACCTTCAGCAGTGTCACCCATGCCGTAACCTTTGATGGTATGGGCCAGGATTACAGTTGCTCTGCCTTTGGTTTCCTGTGCTTTTTTCAGTGCAGCGTAGACTTTCTTCGGATCGTGACCACCACGGTTCAGAGCCCAAATCTGCTCGTCAGTCCAGTCAGCAACCAGTGCTGCGGTTTCCGGGTATTTACCGAAGAAGTGCTCACGTACGTATGCGCCATCTTTGGATTTGAAGGTCTGGTAGTCGCCGTCAACGGTTTCGTTCATCAGTTGGATCAGTTTACCGCTGGTGTCTTTACGCAGCAGCTCATCCCAACGACCGCCCCACATGACTTTGATAACGTTCCAGCCAGCGCCCGCGAAGATGCCTTCCAGTTCATTAACAATCTTGCCGTTACCGGTTACCGGGCCGTCAAGACGCTGCAGGTTACAGTTGATAACAAAGACCAGGTTGTCCAGTTTTTCACGGGTCGCGATGGTGATCGCACCTTTAGATTCTGGCTCATCCATCTCGCCGTCGCCCAGGAAGGCGTAAACGGTCTGTTTAGAGGTATCTTTCAGGCCACGGTGTTCCAGATATTTCAGGAATTTAGCCTGGTAGATAGCACCGATTGGGCCCAGACCCATAGATACGGTCGGGAACTGCCAGAATTCTGGCATCAGTTTCGGGTGCGGGTAGGAAGACAGGCCTTTGCCATGTACTTCCTGACGGAAGTTGTTCATCTGCTCTTCAGTCAGACGACCTTCCAGGAATGCGCGTGCGTAGATGCCCGGAGAGATGTGCCCCTGGAAGTACACCAGATCGCCGCCATCTTGCTCGTTGCGTGCACGGAAGAAGTGGTTGAAGCAAACATCATATACCGTTGCGGAGGACTGGAAGGATGCCATGTGGCCACCCAGCTCGAGGTCCTTTTTAGACGCGCGCAGTACGGTCATGATGGCGTTCCAGCGGATAGCAGAACGAATACGACGTTCCAGCTCCAGATTGCCCGGGTATTCCGGTTCATCTTCAACGGCAATAGTGTTTACATAATTGCTGGCCCCTGCACCTGCCGCTACTTTCACGCCGCCTTTGCGAGCTTCTGAAAGCAGTTGGTCGATCAGATACTGAGCACGCTCAACACCTTCTTCACGGATGACCGATTCGATCGCCTGTAGCCAGTCGCGAGTTTCGATCGGATCCACGTCATTTGGGAAACGTTCTGACATGGGGGTATTCCTTATCTATCTAATACGTTGAGTTATCTGGAACCTGTCCCATTACGTTCTCGCCAGAGAGCGTAATAAGACAGGTTCTGCGTTTAGTTGCCGCGCACTTTATATGGCGCTTGATTTACAACATCTTCTGGTTAACGTTCTACCAGAAAAATCACTAATTCTTTCGTTGCTCCAGACGGCGTAAGGCGCGTTCACGACGGCTTTCCTCACGGCTTCTGTCCAGCAGGATCTCTTCGATAAACGCCAGGTGACGGTGGGACGCTTCACGCGCCTCTTCCGGCTTCCCGGCAATAATTGCTTCAAAAATACGGGTACGGTGACTGCTAACCAGTGGCAGCATTTCACGACGCGCATACAGCAATTCGAAGTTTTGCCGAACGTTCTGGGCCAGCATCGGCTCCATACACCTTAGCAAATGGAGCAGCACCACATTGTGTGCCGCTTCGGTGACAGCAATTTGATACTGGAGTACCGCATCAGATTCGCCGTCAAGATCGCCGGACTGTTGAGCAAGCTCGATCGCATGGTGGAGTTCACGGATACGCGTTTTGTCTTCATCCGTGCTGCGCAGTGCAGCGTAATAAGCCGCAATACCTTCCAGCGCATGGCGCGTCTCAAGCAGGTCAAACTGGGATTCAGGATGGTCGGAGAGCAGCTCTACCAGTGGGTCGCTAAAGCTCTGCCACAGGCTGCTCTGAACAAAAGTGCCACCGCCCTGACGACGAAGCAGTAAGCCCTTCGCTTCAAGGCGTTGGATCGCCTCGCGTAAGGAGGGGCGGGAGACGTCGAACTGTTTTGCCAGCTCGCGTTCCGGTGGGAGTTTTTCTCCAGGGCGAAGTGTCCCCTCAAGAATTAAAAACTCCAGCTGCTGCTCAATCACATCGGAGAGTTTTGGTTGGCGGATTTTGCTGTAGGCCATGATTTCCTGTCTTAAGCCATTTGCCCGGAGTCAATTGGTCTTACCAATTTCATGTTCTTGACGCTAAAGTAACAAAGTATTCACCTTCTGTCCATACAGGTTTTGATTGAAATCAGTAAAGGAGGCATATTTTAACAACATTACAGAAATAACGTTTCAAACATGTAACTATGCACAAATGTTAAATTTACCCACCTCGGGGTAGTTTTAACGTAACTGAAACGAAAAATTATCTCATCTGAACCGATTCACCTGCTTATTTATCGATATATCAACCACTATTAATGAATAGAAATTCAAAATGGAAATTTTGTGGTAGATAAACTCGCATTTACAAATGGTTTCTTTTTATTCAACTAGTCATCTTCCCCGCATAAAGCAGGTGCATTCGCGCTCGCATATCATTATTCTGATCAAGACAAAAGTATTAAGGCAACATTTTATCAAAAGCATCTGTAAACAAATTAATACAACAAACGGAATTGCAAACTTACACACGCATTGCTGCGTAGTTCAAAAAATAAGCACTCGAAATATGAAGAGTAAAACCACACACGAGGTTTCATGATGGAAAGTCAACAGCATGGCGATCAGCTCAAGCGCGGCCTTAAGAACCGCCATATACAGCTAATCGCGCTGGGTGGCGCGATTGGTACCGGGTTATTCCTCGGTAGCGCATCCGTTATCCAGTCTGCAGGACCGGGTATTATTCTGGGTTACGCTATTGCCGGCTTTATCGCCTTTTTGATTATGCGTCAGTTAGGTGAAATGGTGGTTGAAGAGCCCGTTGCAGGCTCATTTAGTCACTTTGCTTATAAATACTGGGGCGGTTTCGCGGGGTTCTCTTCCGGCTGGAACTATTGGGTGCTGTACGTGCTGGTTGCCATGGCTGAGCTAACTGCCGTGGGTAAATACATCCAGTTCTGGTACCCGGAGATCCCAACATGGGTGTCTGCGGCTGCCTTCTTTGTGCTGATCAACGCCATCAACCTGACCAACGTGAAAGTGTTTGGTGAGATGGAGTTCTGGTTCGCCATTATTAAAGTCATTGCCGTCGTAGCGATGATCCTGTTCGGCGGCTGGTTACTGTTTAGCGGTAACGGCGGCCCGCAGGCCAGCGTCAGCAACCTGTGGGACCAGGGAGGCTTCCTGCCGCATGGCTTCACCGGTCTGGTGATGATGATGGCTATTATTATGTTCTCTTTCGGTGGGCTGGAGCTGGTCGGGATCACCGCAGCAGAAGCGGATAACCCAGAGCAAAGCATTCCCAAAGCGACCAACCAGGTTATCTACCGTATCCTGATTTTCTATGTGGGTTCGCTGGCGGTTCTGCTTTCCCTGATGCCGTGGACGCGTGTCACGGCGGATACCAGCCCGTTTGTCCTTATTTTCCACGAGCTGGGCGACACCTTTGTTGCTAATGCCCTGAACATCGTAGTGCTGACTGCCGCCCTTTCTGTCTATAACAGCTGCGTATACTGCAACAGCCGTATGCTGTTCGGTCTGGCACAACAGGGCAATGCGCCGAAAGCGCTGATGAACGTCGACAAACGCGGTGTACCGGTGAACACCATTCTGGTTTCCGCACTGGTGACGGCTCTGTGTGTGCTGATCAACTACCTGGCACCGGAATCCGCCTTTGGCCTGCTGATGGCGCTGGTGGTTTCCGCACTGGTTATCAACTGGGCAATGATTAGCCTGGCACACATGAAGTTCCGCAAAGCCAAACAGCAGCAGGGTGTTACCACCCGCTTCCCGGCGCTGCTCTATCCGCTGGGTAACTGGGTGTGCCTGATTTTCATGGCTGCAGTACTGGTGATTATGCTGATGACGCCGGGTATGGCGATCTCGGTGTACTTAATCCCTGTATGGATTGCCATTCTTGGCATCGGCTACCTGTGTAAACAAAAAACGGCCGGCGCGGTTAAAGCGCATTAATCCCCCCCTCCCCCCACCTGCGTCAGGTGGGGGTTGTTACCTGCCTCACACTTTCCCACTCACGACTGTTTAGTCCATATCAGCGGCGTTATCCTGCAACGCAAAAACACCGGTGCCGGACAATAATTCTCTCCATATCTCATTAATGGAGTGCAGTTGATGGAAACCAGTAAGCTCACGGTGAAAGAAAAGATCGGCTATGGAATGGGCGACGCCGGATGCAACATCATCTTTGGCGCCATCATGTTGTTTGTTAACTATTTTTACACAGACATTTTTGGTCTGGCACCTGCACTGGTCGGCGTATTACTGCTCTCAGTACGCGTTATCGACGCCGTTACCGACCCTATAATGGGCGCGATGGCCGACCGCACCCGTAGTAAATATGGTCGATTTCGTCCATGGCTTTTATGGATGGCTTTCCCGTACGCGTTATTCAGCGTACTGATGTTTACCACTCCAGAGTGGACCTATAACAGCAAAGTTATCTATGCGTTCGTTACCTACTTCCTGCTATCTATTACTTATACAGCGATCAACATTCCCTACTGCTCGCTCGGCAGCGTCATCACCAACGATCCGAAGGAACGCGTCGCCTGCCAGTCATATCGCTTTGTGTTGGTAGGCATTGCAACCCTGCTGCTGTCCCTCACCTTGCTGCCAATGGCCGACTGGTTCGGCGGGGAAGACAAAGCCAAAGGGTATCAGATGGCGATGGCGGTTCTGGCTTTCATCGGCATGTGTATGTTCCTGTTTTGCTTCGCTACGGTCCGTGAACGCGTGCGTCCTGCTGTCCAGACCAATGACGATTTAAAAGCCGATCTGAAAGACGTGTGGAAGAACGATCAGTGGGTAAAAATTCTGCTGTTAACACTGTGCAACGTCTGTCCGGGCTTTATTCGCATGGCTGCCACCATGTACTACGTGACATGGGTTATGCAGCAAAGCACGCAGTTCGCAACGCTGTTTATCAGTCTTGGTGTGGTCGGCATGATGATCGGCAGTATGTTGGCGAAGGTATTAACCGATCGCTGGTGCAAACTGAAAGTCTTCTTCTGGACCAATATTATCCTGGCGATTTTCTCTGCCGCGTTTTACTTCTTCGATCCGAAAGCCACCATGATGATTATGGTGCTCTACTTCCTGCTCAACATCCTGCACCAAATCCCTTCTCCGCTGCACTGGTCGCTGATGGCGGATGTCGATGACTATGGCGAGTGGAAAACCGGTAAACGCATAACCGGAATCAGCTTCTCCGGTAACCTGTTCTTCCTGAAACTGGGCCTGGCAATTGCCGGAGCGATGGTCGGCTTCCTGCTCTCCTGGTACGGCTACGACGCTGGGGCGAAAGCGCAAAGCGACTCTGCCATTAACGGTATTATGCTGCTGTTTACCATCATACCGGGCGTAGGCTACCTGATTACCGCAGGCGTGGTTCGTCTGCTGAAAGTTGACCGCGAGTTTATGCAGCAAATCCAGACAGATTTAGAAAAGCGCCGCGCCAACTACCGTGAACTGAATGAATACCACGATATAAAAACGACTGAAACCGTAAGGAAAGCCTAATGAATCAGTGGCCAAATCCCTTTATTGAACAGCGTGCCGATCCGTTTATCTTACGTGACGGTAGCCACTATTATTTCATTGCTTCAGTACCCGAATATGACCGACTGGAGATACGCCGGGCCGACTCGCTGGAGGGGTTGCGCACCGCCGCCCCGGTTGTCGTCTGGCGCAAACCAGAAAGCGGCCCCATGAGCCAACTCATCTGGGCACCCGAAATCCATCATCTGGCAGGCAAGTGGTACATCTATTTTGCTGCCACCCACACACAGTCGCTCGACAAGCTGGGGATGTTCCAGCATCGCATGTTTGCGCTCGAATGTGCCGACGCCGATCCGTTGACCGGGCAGTGGACGGAGAAAGGTCAGATTAAAACGCAGTTTGATACCTTTGCGCTTGATGCCACCACCTTTAACCATCAGGGAAAACAGTGGTACCTCTGGGCGCAGAAGTCGCCCGATATCGCCGGAAACTCCAATATCTATCTCGCTGAGCTGGAAAATCCATGGACGATTAAAGGCGAGCCGGTCATGCTAAGTCATCCTGAGTATGACTGGGAATGCCGGGGTTTTTGGGTCAATGAAGGTCCTGCCGTCATGGTTCATGGCGATAAGCTGTTTATCAGCTATTCCGCCAGCGCCACCGATGAGAACTACTGTATGGGATTATTGTGGATTGACCTCAACGCCGATCCGCTCAAACCGCAGAACTGGCACAAATCACCGCGCCCGGTCTTTACCACCAGTTATGAAAACCGCCAGTTTGGGCCAGGACACAACAGCTTTACACAAACGCCGGAAGGTGAAGATGTACTGGTGTATCACGCGAGAAACTACACCGAAATCGAGGGCGATCCGCTGTACGACCCAAACCGCCACACTCGTCTGAAGCTCGTGCGTTGGGACGAAAACGGCATGCCAGATTTTGGCGTGCCGCCTGCTGATACGAACTAAACCGTTGCACTGCCCGGTGGCGCTAACGCTTACCGGGCCTACACGTTTTTCATTGTAGGCCGGATAAGCATTAGCGCCATCCGGTACAACGCTATACTAATGCCCCATAAATGGTGAGCACCGCAATAACCACCACCACCACAAACGAGGTTTTCTTCGCCAGCGAAACGGCGGCTTTTGGCGTTTCGACTTTATCGGTGTGCGGTTCACGCGCCAGCGCGAACTGCGCCAGACGCGTAAGCACCTGATATTGCGACGTGTGCAGATCCGCAAGCGAGGCAAGCCAGGCCGGCAGCGCCTTCTCGCCATGTCCCAACAGCGCATAGACCACGCCCGCCAGACGCACCGGGATCCAATCCAGCACATGCAGGATCGCATCAATACCTGATTGCAGACGCTGGTGCGGTGTCTGATAGCGCGCCAGCCAGGACTGCCAGGCACGTAAAAAAGCATAACCAACCAGCGTCACAGGTCCCCATGGACCACCGACAATCAGCCAAAATAACGGCGCCAGATAAAAGCGGAAGTTGTTCCATAACAACGCGTTCTGCAGTTCGCGCAAGAATTCACGCTCATCGCAGTCCGGCGGAACCCCATGGATAAGCGTCAGCTCGCTGGCCATCGCATCACGGGCGTGAGCATCATCGCGAGCAGCCGCGTTCAGGTAAGCGTGATAGTGAAGGCGCGCCTTGCCAGCACCGATGCACAGCAAGCCAATTAAGATCCACGCCACCAGCAACGGAACATTAAACAACAGCCCATGAAGTGCACGCAGTAGCAGAAATGTCACTCCCATCGCAATCAGAGTCATGCCTACCGTACGCATCATCGAAAAATGCTTAATCCGGCGGAAAAAAGCTTCAATCCGGTGATCAAGCTGCCAGTGCTCACCCAGCTTAAACAGGCGTTCAACAATCAACACCAATAATGTTGTAAACAGCGTCATGTCATCTCCTTGTGCGACGAGGGGGTGACCAGGGCGCGGAACCTTGCCCAGTCAAAGGACGGCCCGGGATCGGTCTTACGCTCGGGCGCAATATTGCAATGTCCTGTCATGTTGTTAGCAATGGCCGGATAACGCGTAATCAGAGTATTCGTCACGGCAGCCAGTTGCTGATACTGCGCATCGGTATAGGCCAGCGTATCCGTCCCTTCCAACTCAATACCAATTGAAAAATCATTACAGCGTTCTCGCCCTTGATAGCTCGACACACCCGCATGCCAGGCGCGTTTATCAAAAGGCACATATTGCACGATTTCACCGTCACGGCGAATCAAACAATGGGCCGAAACACGCAGATGGGCGATCCCGGCAAAATAAGGATGGGCGTTGGGATCAATCGTGCCCGTAAACAGCGCGTCTATCCACGGGCCGCCAAACTCGCCGGGCGGCAGGCTGATATTATGCACCACCAGCAGAGAAGGGTTTTCGTCATCCGGGCGGCAATCGTAATGCGGAGAGGGAACGCGTCGCGCCTCTGCCAGCCAGCCCTCGTCTAACAACATGCAGAATCTCCTTATTGGTGGTGCTCATATCAGGTTCAGGGTAGCATGTTTCCACCTTATGATTCGTTAGCAATTTGGAGTTTTATCATGCCGCCTCGCCGCTATAACCCTGACTACCGACGTGACGCGCTGTTGGAACGCATAAATCTGGATATCCCTGCCGCTGTAGCTCAGGCGCTGCGTGAAGATTTAGGCGGAGAAGTTGATGCCAATAACGATATCACCGCACAGCTTTTACCCGAAGACATGCGCTCCCATGCCACCGTAATCACCCGCGAAGATGGCGTTTTTTGTGGAAAACGTTGGGTGGAAGAGGTCTTTATTCAGCTGGCTGGCGATGATGTCAACATCACCTGGCATGTCGAAGATGGCGACAGCATAAAGGCCAATCAGCCGCTGTTTGAACTGGACGGCCCTTCCCGCGTTTTACTGACCGGTGAACGTACTGCGCTGAATTTTGTGCAGACGCTTTCAGGTGTAGCGAGCGAAGTGCGTAAATACGTCGACCTGTTAGCGGGAACCAAGACCCAACTGCTGGATACCCGCAAAACCCTGCCGGGACTGCGTACCGCGCTAAAATACGCCGTATTGTGCGGCGGCGGCGCGAATCATCGTTTGGGGCTGTCCGACGCCTTCCTGATTAAAGAAAACCACATTATTGCTTCCGGCTCGGTACGTCAGGCCGTCGAAAAAGCCTTCTGGTTGCACCCGGATGTGCCGGTTGAAGTCGAAGTAGAAAGCCTGGATGAACTGGACGACGCGCTGAAAGCCGGGGCCGATATCATCATGCTCGATAACTTCGAAACTGACCAAATGCGCGAAGCGGTAAAACGCACCAACGGCCAGGCGCGTCTGGAAGTGTCGGGCAACGTCACCCATGAAACGCTGCGCGAATTTGCCGAAACCGGTGTGGACTTTATCTCCGTTGGCGCGCTGACCAAACATGTTCGCGCACTCGATCTCTCCATGCGATTTCGCTAATTGCTGATTGTATTGCCCGATGACGCTTCGCTTATCGGGCCTACTACACAGGTTTATTCCGTAAGCCGAATACGGCATTTACACCACCACCCGGCAGTTTCTTCGAGTCTCTTCGCAAATACATTGTCTGACTCTGTAATTTCGTAAAAATCCTCTGAACCCGCTTTCCCGTTTTGTTTTTTGTCTCTCGCCGTCCTCCCGTCGGTTTGCCAAAGTAGCGCCAGCAAACTCAAGGAGCGAACGATGAACAAGCAACGAGGCTTTACGCTTATCGAACTCATGGTGGTGATTGGCATTATTGCCATCCTTAGCGCCATCGGCATTCCGGCATATCAAAACTATCTGCGCAAAGCCGCGCTGACGGACATGCTGCAAACCTTTGTCCCCTATCGCACGGCGGTTGAGCTCTGTGCACTGGAGCATGGCGGAACAGATACCTGCGATGCCGGAACGAATGGTATTCCCTCTCCAACAACTACCCGTTACGTCTCAGCCATGAGCGTTGAAAAGGGAGTTGTCAGTCTTAGTGGGCAGGAAAGCCTGAACGGGCTAAGCATCACCATGACGCCAGGTTGGGACAATGCCAACGGCATTACCGGCTGGAACCGAAACTGCGTCATCCAGAACGACAGCGCATTGCAGCAGGCCTGTGAAGACGTTTTCCGCTTCGATACCCACTAAGGAACAGAGATGAATACCACCCAACTTACGGCACTATGCCAACGTTATCAGGCAATATTACTGGATGCAGACAATGAAGTGGTGCATATCGCCGTCGTAGACGCCCCATCACACGAGCTGCTGGATGCGCTGCATTTTGCCACCACCCGACACATCGACATTGTCTGCTGGACACGTCAGCAAATGGAAGGCCACACGCATACACCGCAGAAAATGCTCCCGGCAGTAGTCACGAAAAGCAGCGCCAGCGCGGCAGACTTGCTGAATCAGACGTTTCATTCCGCTCTGACGCAACGGGCTTCTGATATTCATTTTGAACCCGAGGAAAATCACTATCGAATCAGATTACGCGTAGATGGCGTGCTTCACGCTTTACCGGAAGTCACGACCGAGATGGGCATTGCCATCACCGCAAGGTTAAAAGTATTAGGCAGCCTGGATATCGCCGAGCATCGTCTTCCACAAGACGGACAATTTACCGTTGAGATTTCAGGAGAGCCGGTCTCGTTTCGCATCGCCACCCTACCCTGTCGCTACGGCGAAAAAGTCGTGTTACGGCTACTTCATCAGGTCGATCAGTCACTGGAGATCGCGGCGCTGGGAATGCAAGACGCGCAGCTGGCCGCATTTTCGCAAGCCTTGCAGCAGCCTCAGGGGTTGATTCTGGTCACCGGACCTACCGGAAGCGGCAAAACGGTCACGCTGTACAGTGCGCTGCAAACCCGAAACACCCCGGATGTGAATCTTTGTAGCGTGGAGGATCCGGTAGAGATCCCGATCGCAGGTCTCAACCAGACGCAAATTCACCCACGCGCCGGTTTGACTTTTCAGGGCGTATTGCGCGCGCTGCTGCGCCAGGATCCCGACATTATCATGGTGGGTGAAATCCGCGATGGCGAAACGGCAGAAATAGCCCTTAAAGCCGCACAAACAGGTCATCTGGTTCTTTCTACGCTGCATACCAATTCCACCAGTGAAACGCTGGTGCGCCTGCAACAAATGGGTGTCGCACGCTGGATGATCGCCTCCGCGCTGACGCTCGTTATTGCACAGCGGTTGGTCAGAAAGTTGTGCCCCCATTGCCGACAACGTCAGAGTACACCTATCACGCTCCCGAAAACTGTCTGGCCTACACCACTACCGAATTGGCAGGCCCCTGGCTGCAAACATTGTTATCACGGATTTTATGGCCGTACGGCATTGTTTGAAGTGCTCCCTGTTACTCCGGCATTACGTCAGAGTATTGCCAGTGGCACATCCGTAGACGAAGTGGAATCTGATGCTCAGCAATCAGGAATGAGAACGCTTTTCGAGAATGGCTGTCAGGCCGTCGAGCAAGGGTTAACGACATTTGAAGAGCTGATTCGTGTACTGGGCATGCCTCATGTCCGCTAAACAGCTTTGGCGCTGGCAAGGCATTAACAACGAGGGTAAATCGCTGGAAGGCACACTATGGGCCGATACCCGACCGTCATTGATGCTGGCTCTTGAGGAACAACAGATTACGCCGCTGCGCATTAAACGTATGCGTGTCAAAATCTCGCACTGGAGCCGTACAAGAAGTGCCGAAACCATACACCAGTTGGCGACATTGCTAAAAGCAGGGTTAACGCTCTCAACAGGGCTAGCTCTGCTTGCTGAACAGCATCCCAGCACTCAATGGCAGGCGCTACTGCGTACGCTGTCTTACGATATGGAACAGGGCATTACCCTCTCCACCTCGTTATCACAATGGCAACACGTTTTTCCGCCCCTTTATCAGGCAATGATCCGTACCGGAGAACTTACGGGTAAGCTGGACGACTGCTGTTTTGAACTCGCCTACCAGCAAAAGAAACAACAGCAACTTGCTGATAAAGTTAAAAAAGCCCTGCGCTATCCGATCATCATCATAACAATGGCGGTGATGGTCGTATTTGCGATGCTGCAGTTTGTACTCCCTGAGTTTGCCGCTATCTACCAGACGTTCAACACCCCGCTACCGGCGCTCACTCAGTGGATTATTACCATCGCACACTGTAGCAGCCAATGGGGATGGCTGGCGGTAGCACTTGGCCTGGTAGCAGTTGCCACACATCATTTGATAAAGCAGAAACCGTACTGGCTCATTCTGCGCCAGAAATTGCTGCTCAGCCTCCCGGTCATAGGGCCGATGGTGAGAGGGCAAAAACTCACGCAGATATTCACTGTTCTGGCGTTAACGCAAAATGCGGGCATTCCCTTTTTGCAGGGTCTTGAGAGCGTTACCGAAACGCTGGCTAACCCTTTCTGGTCGCAACGTTTAGCACTGGTTCAGCAGGACATCAGCTCTGGAAAACCGATCTGGTTATCGCTTAAAAATAGCTGTGAATTCAGCCCATTGTGTATACAGCTGGTCAGAACTGGTGAAGCTTCCGGCTCGCTGGATGCAATGCTGCGCAATCTTGCTCATCACCATGGCGAGAAAACCCTGGCTCAGGCTGAGAATTTGGCTGCATTACTTGAGCCTGCGTTGCTGGTCATTACGGGGCTTATCATCGGTACGCTGGTCGTCGCGATGTATTTACCGATTTTCCATTTGGGAGATGCGATGAGCGGGGTGGGATAGATTCAAATGCCGGATGGCGGCGTAACGCCATCAGGCATTTCACAGAACTAGCTGTTCTTACAAACTATTGAAAACGCGGTTTTCTTGTTCCTGTACACGAATAAACGTTGTACGTTTGGTCAGCTCTTTCAGACGGGATGCGCCCACATAGGTACAAGCAGAACGCAAACCGCCGAGGATATCGCGAGCGGTATTATCAACCGGGCCGCGCAGTGGCAGCTTGACGGTTTTACCTTCTGCAGCGCGGTACTGTGCAACACCACCTACGTGACGCGTCATGGCAGATTCAGAGCTCATACCGTAGAACAGCATGAATTTCTCACCGTTCTCTTCAACAATTTTGCCGCCACTTTCTTCATGACCAGCCAGCATGCCGCCGAGCATCACGAAGTCTGCACCGCCACCGAACGCTTTTGCCACGTCACCCGGCATGGTGCAGCCGCCGTCGCTGACAATCATGCCACCCAGACCGTGGGCTGCATCGGCGCATTCAATAACCGCAGAAAGCTGTGGATAGCCAACGCCGGTTTTTACACGCGTGGTACATACAGAACCTGGGCCAATGCCGACTTTGACAATATCAGCACCGGAGAGCACCAGCTCTTCGCACATTTCACCGGTGACCACATTGCCCGCACAGATCGTTTTAGTCGGCCATGCTTCACGCGCTTTCGACACGAACTGAACAAAATGCTCTGAGTAGCCATTAGCCACATCAATGCAGATAAAGTTCAGCGCGGGGTTGAGCGCCAGAATCTGTTTAGTTTTTTCGAAATCTGCATCAGACGTACCGGTTGAAACCATTACGTGTTTGAGCACATCGGCAGAGCTCTCTGCGATGAAGGCGGCCCAGTCTTCAACAGAATAGTGTTTGTGCACAGCGGTCAGGATGTCGAAGGAAGCCAGTGCCGTTGCCATGGCAAACGTCCCGACAGTGTCCATGTTCGCGGCAATAATAGGTACGCCGGACCAGGTCTGACCTGAATGCTTAAAGGTAAATTGACGTTCCAGCTCAACATCGGAACGGCTTTTGAGAGTAGAACGCTTAGGGCGGATAAGAACGTCTTTGAAACCTAACTTCAGATCTTCTTCGATACGCATGTGCGGATTCCTGGGGTTAATGGCGAAAAATCGAAACTCACAACTCCAGTGACGCTATCATACGCACTAATCAATGCCGCGCAAGACTGCGAAATTCTCTTTTTTTACGCTACAATCCCATAAATTTACCTGGCGAATAGTAGGTTAATCCTGCAGCAGCCTCTCCTTCGCACGCATAACTTTTAACTGTTTGATAATCAAACTTAAACTCCAGGATCGGCATCTATGAGGTATACGGTAGCCTTAACCGGCGGCATTGGCAGTGGTAAAAGCACCGTTGCAAATGCGTTCGCTGACCTCGGAATAAACGTCATTGATGCAGATATTATTGCGCGCCAGGTGGTTGAACCCGGCACACCTGCTCTTAAGGCGATCGAAGAACATTTTGGTTCCGACGTTATAGCCGCAGACGGATCGTTGCAGCGACGCATTTTACGCGAACGCATTTTTTCCAATCCTGAGGAGAAAAGCTGGCTGAATGCTCTGCTTCATCCGCTTATTCAGCAGGAAACCCAGCGTCAGTTTCAGCAAGCAACCTCTCCTTATCTGCTATGGGTTGTCCCTTTGCTGGTGGAAAATTCGCTGTATAAAAAAGCCGACCGCGTACTCGTGGTGGATGTCACCCCCGAAACCCAGCTCAGACGCACCATGCAGCGTGATGACGTCACGCGTGAGCATGTTGAACAAATTCTTGCTGCCCAGGCAACGCGTGAAGCGCGGCTGGCCGTGGCAGACGATGTTATTGATAATAATGGCGCACCGGAAGCCATCGCCTCGGATGTCGCCCGCCTGCACGCGCTCTATTTGCAATGCGCGTCGCAGTTTGTCTCACAGGAAAAATCGTAATGCACACCCAGGTCCTTTTTGAACACCCTCTCAATGAGAAGATGCGTACATGGCTGCGCATTGAGTTTTTAATCCAACAGCTCTCCGTTAATTTGCCCATTACTGACCATGCCGGCGCTCTGCATTTTTTCCGCAATATCGGAGATTTACTGGATGTATTTGAACGTGGCGAAGTCCGTACCGAACTCCTCAAAGAACTGGAGCGACAGCAGCGTAAACTCCAGGCCTGGGTCGAAGTTCCCGGCGTCGATCAAAGCAGAATCGACTCTTTGCGTCAGCAGCTAAAAAGTGCAGGCAGCATTCTGATTTCTGCCCCGCGTATTGGACAGACGCTGCGCGAAGATCGTCTGATTGGTCTCGTACGTCAGCGTTTAAGTATTCCTGGCGGGTGCTGCAGTTTCGATCTGCCGACTCTGCATATCTGGTTACACCTGGCACAGTCGCATCGTGACGCGCAGGTTGAAACCTGGCTTGCCAGCCTGAATCCGCTCAACCAGGCGCTGTCGCTGGTACTGGATTTAATTCGCAACTCAGCACCGTTTCGTAAGCAAACCAGCCTGAATGGTTTTTATCAGGACAACGGCGAAGATGCAGATCTGCTACGCTTGCAGCTGCCGCTTGATTCGCTGCTTTATCCGCAAATCTCTGGTCATAAGAGCCGTTTTGCCATCCGCTTTATGCCGCTGGATAGCGAGAATGGTCAGGTGCCTGAGCGCCTCGATTTTGAACTGGCGTGCTGTTAAGGAGTCAACATGTCTGAACAAACCATCGTCAACTGCCCAACCTGCGGCAAGCCTGTAGTATGGGCTGAGGTCAGTCCGTTTCGCCCATTCTGCAGCAAGCGCTGCCAGTTAATCGATCTGGGAGAGTGGGCCGCAGAAGAGAAACGCATCCCAAGCTCTGGTGATCTGTCAGAAAGCGACGACTGGAGTGAAGAGCAGAAGTAATTCTGCTAAAACGGTGGGTCGGATAAGGCAATGCCGCATCCGACATTTTATGTTGTTTTGCCTGATGGCGCTGCGCTTATCAGGCCTACGAACTAAAACGTAGGGCGGGCAAGCGTAGCGCCCCCGCCATAATTTGCCGGATACGGCGTTGCCTTATCCGGCCTACAGCACCATTAGCCAGCTATCAGCTTTTCAATGACCGGTGCATTCGCGGGCGGGAAATCCTGCGCATTCAGAGCATCTTGCGCAATCCACTGCGCCGGTTGCCCCTCTTTTCCCCACGGCTCGCCTTCCCAGCTTTCAACCAGCCAGAACCACAGAGTGATATGCCTGTCCGGAAACTGATACTCCAGCTTTTCGAACAATGAGCTTTGAGTCGGCGTGATCCCCACTTCTTCCTGTAGCTCGCGAATCAGCGCCTGCTCCGGTGTTTCTCCCACTTCAATTTTCCCGCCGGGGAACTCCAGCTTATTGGCCATGTGGGCATCAGCCGCACGCTGAGTGATAAAAATTTCATGTTGCTGATTACGAATAATCCCGACGGCGATTTGCAGTATTTTCATCTTTATCGTCCATAAAAAAGGCGCAGAATTCTGCGCCTTTTCAGTAAGTTATTTTCTTAGCTCAGACGGCCGTGGCACTGTTTGTATTTTTTGCCAGAGCCGCAAGGACACGGATCGTTACGACCCACTTTACGATCGCCAGTTTGTGCTGCCAGCTCTTCTGCCGCGGCAGAATCGTCGCCTTTATGACTCAACTGCTGCATCTGCGCTAAGCGCTCAGCTTCTTCACGACGCTGCTGCTCCATGGCTTCGACTTCTTCAGGCATACGCACCTGAACTTTGCTCAGGGTGCTGATCACTTCGTATTTCAGTGATTCCAGCATTGACGCAAACATAGAGAAGGATTCACGCTTGTATTCCTGCTTCGGATCTTTTTGCGCATAACCACGCAGGTGGATACCCTGACGCAGATAGTCCATCGCAGCAAGGTGCTCTTTCCACAGAGAGTCGAGAGTTTGCAGCATCACGCCTTTTTCGAAGTGACGCATCATCTCCGCGCCCACAACTTCTTCTTTACGCTGATAAACTTCGATGGCGTTTGCCAGGATACGTTCACGCAGCGTTTCTTCGTGCAGCTCAGGCTCTTTATCCAGCCACTCTGAAATCGGCATCTCAAGATCGAAGTCGTTTTTCAGACGTTCCTGCAGACCCGGGATATCCCACATTTCTTCCAGAGACTGCGGCGGAATATAGGCATCAATAGTTGCTTTGAAGACATCTTCACGGATGCTGTTGATGGTTTCGCTAACGTCAGTTACGTCCAGCAGTTCGTTACGCTGGGTGTAGATAGCACGACGCTGATCGTTGGCAACGTCATCATATTCCAGCAGCTGCTTACGAATATCGAAGTTGCGGCTTTCCACTTTACGCTGCGCGTTAGCAATTGCTTTGGTCACCCATGGGTGTTCAATGGCTTCACCTGGCTTCATACCCAGTTTACGCATCATGCCTGACACGCGGTCAGAGGCAAAAATACGCATCAGCGCATCTTCCATCGACAGATAGAAACGGGAAGAGCCCGCATCACCCTGACGACCTGAACGACCACGCAGCTGGTTATCGATACGGCGAGATTCGTGACGCTCGGTACCGATAATATGCAAGCCACCGGCAGCTAATACCGCGTCATGGCGAACCTGCCACTCGGCTTTAATCTGCGCGATTTGTTCCGGAGTTGGGTTTTCCAGCTCGGCAACTTCCGCCTGCCAGCTACCGCCCAGTACGATATCGGTACCACGACCGGCCATGTTCGTCGCGATAGTCACGGCTGACGGGTAACCCGCCTGGGCGACGATTGCAGCTTCGTTGGCGTGGAATTTGGCGTTCAGAACATTGTGTTTGATACCCGCTTTGCTCAGCTCGTTAGACACTACTTCCGATTTTTCAATGGAGATAGTACCTACCAGTACCGGCTGGCCATTTGCGGTACGCTCTTTAATATCTTCAATGATCGCCTGAATTTTTTCCGCTTCGGTCATGTACACCAGATCCGGTAAATCCTTACGGATCATCGGACGGTTGGTCGGCACAACCACGGTATCCAGTTTGTAGATGGAGCTAAATTCAAACGCTTCAGTGTCGGCTGTACCGGTCATACCGGCCAGTTTTTCGTACAAACGGAAGTAGTTCTGGAAGGTAATAGATGCCAGCGTCTGGTTCTCGTTCTGGATCTCTACGCCTTCTTTAGCTTCAACAGCCTGGTGCAGACCATCGGACCAGCGACGCCCCTGCATGGTACGACCGGTGTGTTCATCGACGATGATAACTTCGCCGTCTTTCACGATGTAGTCTACGTCGCGGGTAAACAGCACGTGCGCACGCAGTGCGGCAGTCACGTGGTGCATCAGCATAATGTTGCCTGGAGAGTACAGTGACTCGCCCTCGTCCATAATGCCTTCGTTAACCAGCAGCTCTTCAATCAGTACCAGACCACGTTCGGTCAGGTTAACCTGGCGCGCTTTCTCATCAACAGAGAAGTGGCCTTCGCCCTGGAACGTGTCGGAATCTTCCTTCTCCTGACGGATCAGGTGCGGGATGATTTTATTCACTTTTTTGTACATTTCCGAGCTGTCTTCAGCCGGGCCGGAAATGATCAGCGGCGTACGCGCTTCATCGATCAGGATGGAGTCGACTTCATCGACCAGCGCATAGTGCAGTTTACGTTGAACACGCTCTTCCGGACTAAACGCCATGTTGTCACGCAGGTAGTCAAAGCCGTATTCGTTGTTGGTACCGTAAGTAATATCGGCGTTGTAGGCTTCACGCTTGGCTGGCGCAGGCAGGCCAGACATGTTGATACCAACGGTCATGCCGAGGAATTCAAACAGCGGGCGGTTATTTTCGGCATCACGCTGAGCCAGATAGTCGTTCACGGTAACCACGTGTACGCCCTTCCCGCTTAATGCGTTCAGGTAGGCTGGCAGCGTCGCGGTAAGAGTTTTACCTTCACCAGTACGCATTTCCGCGATGCAGCGATCGTTAAGCACCATACCGCCCAGCAGCTGAACGTCGAAGTGACGCATACCGAACACACGCTTACTCGCTTCACGCACTACTGCGAACGCTTCCGGGATCAGGCTCTCAACGCTGGCACCTTTTTCCAGACGGGCGCGGAATTCAGCGGTCTTCGCTTTCAGTTCATCATCGGAGAGTTTTTCCATCTCCGGTTCCATCGCGTTGATGACATTGACCACTTTACGCATACGACGCAGCGTACGCTCGTTACGGCTACCGAATACTTTCGTTAATAATTTGATTAGCATAATAAAATCTCAAACGCCCCGCGGTGCGGAGTCAAAAATTATAAGTTGGAAGGTTCTTTTTTAGCTGAGGCGTTGAGGACCAGCGCGGATACCCTGCAGCTGGCTGATCCAGACCGGAACGCTAAACGCGGCCTGAGAGGTAAAGTGTGCGTATGTCACGCGACTTACTGTCGCGGGCGGAGTGCCTTCCTGCGTCAGCATCGCGCTGAGCGTATTCAGTAACGCAAGATGGTGCGCCTGGATTGGCAATGGCTCTTCGGCAACGGGCAACGCCTGAGGCGCCATGGCAAAAGAAAGATGGCGGATAACCGTACGAATGGCATGTTGATGCCAGTAATCGACGGTAAAATTTGGGCGGCGATTAGTCGCTTCCAGCAAAGCAAGCTGGCTAAAGTTAACTTTAGCGCCTTGATCGTGATTGCTGGCGGTCGCCTTCGCGGGGGTATTAGGTTCAGCAGCATTACCGAGCGCGGGCAGGCCAAAACTAGCCGCGACCATCCCCAACAGGAGATGCGGCCAGAAGTACCGTCTGCCTAACTGTCGCCAGCGCGTCAGTATTCCACTCACGTTATTGCCACCTGATATACCCTGCGTTTGGGGTTACAAATGCAAAACCATTTTTTGCGCACAAATCTTACCATTAATGCGTTCGCACCACAGCAGTAATGACAGCAAGTCGCGGGTAAATATGCTTAAGAAAGCAGCGATCGAACGGTATTTTAATCTACCTGTGGGGAAAAAGTCGCTTCAGATAAGATGGTTTGCACTCGGAAGATAAAAAAACGACTGGCTCACCTGGCCGGAGAGAGTGCCAGATTTACCAGTCGAATTTATGCGACAGCGTATGTCGTTATGCCAGTACGGTCGATGGTGCTTTGAACGCCAACGGCAGTTCTGCATCGTCCTGGAAGGTCACATATTCCCAGGCTTCCTGTTTTGCCAGGACCGCCTGCAACAGTTTGTTATTCAATGCATGACCGGATTTATACGCGGTAAATGCACCAATAATGTTGTGACCACACATGAACAAGTCACCGATCGCGTCGAGCATTTTGTGACGAACGAATTCATCTTCAAAACGCAGGCCGTCTTCGTTCAATACGCGATAATCGTCAACAACGATGGCACAATCGAAGCTACCGCCCAGGCACAGGCCGCGGGACTGCAGATATTCGATATCACGCATGAAGCCGAAAGTACGCGCACGGCTGATCTGACGCATGAACGCATCCGCAGAGAAGTTCATCGCGTAGCGCTGCGTGCTGGAGTCGATCGCCGGATGGTTAAAGTCGATGGTGAAATCCAACGTAAAACCATTATACGGCTTAAACTCAGCCCACTTATCGCCATCTTCGACACGAACGGTCTCTTTGATGCGAACAAATTTTTTGGCGCTGCTCAGTTCTTCAATACCTGCATCAAGCAGCAGATAAACGAACGGAGCGGCACTGCCATCCATGATCGGGATTTCCGGTGCGTTAACTTCAATAACGATGTTATCGATACCTAAACCCGCCAGAGCAGCATTAAGGTGCTCTACGGTTGAAATCCGTACATCATGCTCATTGACCAGACACGTACAGAGCATGGTATCACGCACAGATTTGGCATCGGCCGGGAAATCTACCGGAGGATTCAAGTCGGTGCGACGATAGATGACCCCGGTGTTGGCCGGCGCAGGGCGTAATGTCAGGGTGACTTTTTTGCCGGTATGCAAACCGACGCCAGTCGCCTGAACGATACGTTTAAGAGTCCTTTGTTTGATCATCGTATAATCTCGCCAAATTACCTATCCAACCGAAGTGTACTATACATTCGGTGGGCCAGTTTAGCACAAAGAGCCACAATTCCCAAATTCCAGCTAATTCTTAATCAGCTTGCTTACGCAGGAATGCTGGGATATCCAGATAATCCGGCTCTTTGGTGGTTTGCGGGGTATTGTCGTTAACCACTTTCGCTACCGGTTTCTGCTCTTGCGTCAACGGCGCCATGCCGTGCTGCTGGTAACGATCCATTACCGGCTGCTGTACCTGCTTGTTGGTCACCAGAGTGATTTCAGGACGTTTGTCCATACCAATTCCAGTTGCAACAACGGTGACGCGCAGTTCGTCGTTCATATCCGGGTCCAGGGAGGTACCGATTACCACGGTCGCATTATCCGATGCAAAGGCACGAATCGTGTTACCGACGGTTTCGAACTCATCCAGACGCAGGTCGAAGCCCGCAGTAATGTTGACCAGCACGCCGCGCGCGCCAGACAGATCGATGTCTTCCAGCAGCGGAGAAGAGATAGCCATTTCAGCCGCTTCTTCTGCACGGTCTTCACCGCTTGCCACGCCTGAACCCATCATCGCGTAGCCCATTTCGGACATCACGGTGCGCACGTCTGCAAAGTCGACGTTCATCAGGCCCGGACGAGTAATCAGTTCAGCGATACCCTGGACTGCGCCTTTCAGCACATCGTTCGCTGCGCCAAACGCATCCAGCAGGGAGATACCGCGACCCAGCACTTTCAGCAGTTTGTCATTCGGAATAGTGATCAGAGAGTCCACATGTTTGGACAGCTCGGTGATACCCTGCTCCGCGAATGCCATACGCTTCTTACCTTCAAAGTTGAAAGGCTTAGTCACGACAGCAACGGTCAGAATACCTAAATCTTTTGCTACTTCAGCAACCACTGGCGCTGCACCGGTACCGGTACCGCCGCCCATGCCTGCTGCGATAAACACCATGTCTGCGCCGTCAAGCGCTGCACGCAGAGCTTCACGATCTTCGTCTGCCGCATTACGGCCTACTTCCGGGTTTGCACCCGCGCCCAGACCTTTGGTGATGCCGCTACCAATCTGAATGGTCTGTCCAACCGCCGTTTTACGCAACGCCTGAGCGTCGGTATTCACCGCGAAGAATTCAACACCTTCGATGCGCTCGCGCACCATGTGTTCAACGGCATTACCGCCGCCGCCGCCGACGCCGATGACTTTAATCACCGCGTCATTGGTAAGTTCCATAGGTTCAAACATAGTTTCTCTCTCCGTTGTGCCTGTCGCCTGAGACCGTTAATGTGCGTTGGTCTCTTTAAAAATTAAAACTCTTTTCGCAGCCAGCTATTGAGTCGTTTGATCCACGAGCCAACTGATGCCGTAACGCGTTTTTCTACTTCAGCCTCACCACTCAAATGGGATTCTTTCCCGTAGTGAAGCAGCCCCACTGCCGTTGAATAATAAGGCTCCTGGGCATAATCCGTCAGACCAGTGATATTCAGCGGTGCGCCAATACGTACTTGCGTATGGAACACGCGCTGTGCGCAGGCCGCAAGACCTTCAATTTGCGCAGCGCCACCGGTTAACACAATCCCCGCCGCCAGATGATGTTTCACACCCTGCTGGCGAAGCTGTTCTTGTAATTGCAAAATTTCTTCGTTGACCAGGTTGAGCAGCTCGGTATAACGCGGCTCAATGACCTCTGCCAGGGTCTGACGTTGCAGGCTACGCGGTGGACGACCACCTACGCTTGGCACTTCAACGCTTTCGTCTTTACCCACGATGGAGCCCAGCGCGCAACCATGGCGCACTTTGATGGCTTCAGCATCGCTCGGCGGCGTACCAAAGGCATACGCGATATCGCTGGTCACTACATTCCCTGCATAAGGGATAACTTTAGTGTGGCGCAACGCCCCGCCAGTATAAACGGCGATGTCCATTGTACCACCACCAATATCCACCACGCAGACACCCAGCTCACGTTCATCTTCCGTCAACACGGAATAACTGGCTGCCAACCCGGCAAAAATCAGTTGGTCAACTTTCAGACCACAACGTTCAACGGCTTTGACAATGTTCTTCGCCATGTCGTTGTGGCAGGTAATAAGATGGACTTTTGCCTGCATACGCACGCCGGAAAGACCGACCGGATTTTTAATGCCTTCCTGGTAGTCGATGGCGTATTCCTGCGGAATAACGTGCAGAACACGATGTTCATCGCGAACGCGTACGGATTTTGCCGTATGTACCACGTTTTCCACATCTTCCTGCGTCACTTCCTCTTCGGAAATGGGCACCATACCAATTTCATTTTGACAGCTAATATGTTTACCGGAAAGTGCCAGATACACCGAGGAAATCTGGCAATCTGCCATCAGTTCAGCCTGGTCAATGGCGCGCTGTACGCACTTCACCACTGACTCAAGGTCATTCACCCCGCCTTTATCCATACCTCGCGATGGACAACTGCCCACGCCAATGATATTGACCATACCGTCGGGCAGAACTTCCCCTACTAAAGCGGCTACCTTCGCGGTGCCAATCTCCAGTCCAACTACCAGTTTTCTGTCCGTCGCCTTGATCATTGTTGTTCTGCCTGTGCCTGATTCTGTTGCTGATTAGATTCCTCAGGAGGCAAGGGAACCCAGCCTACTGCCGCTCCTGAGTCATAACGCAAATCAACGTAGCTAATCCGTTTGCCATCGGTTTGCGCCTGCTGCTGTAAAACCGGGTAGAGTTCCACAAAGCGAGCCAAACGTTTTATCGTATCGCCCCTGCCCAGATTCAGCTTAATATCGTTATTCAGCGTCAACTGCCAGGAACGACGAGCGGTCATCGCCGCTTCCTTCAGGGTGAATCTATCCTTAGCCAGCACCTGCCCCATATCGCGGAACCCTTGCAACACTTCACTTGCGCTGCCTTCCGGTCCATACAACATGGGTAATACCTGCTTATTGGCCCGACCGGTTGGAACACTGAACGTATTTCCTTCAGCATCCACCATATGTTGGTCATTCCAACGCGCAATGGGCACATATTCAACCAGATGAATCTTCAATTCATCGGGCCATTGCTTTCTGACGCTCGCCTGTTTAATCCAGGGGAGGCGTTCAATTTGACTCTGGATGATGTTCACATCCTGAGTCATAAAGGTTCCCGGAGCGCCCAGTGCCAAAATGGACTGACGAATATCGTCATTGCGCGTGTAATGCCGTTCGCCGGTTAACACCAGTTTCGATAAAGGCAAACGTTGCGCATCTTCCATCCATCCCAACACTACCCAGCCGCTGACAAACACGGTGCACAGCACTGTCAGCAGGAACAATATTCCTGCAAGACGCGTTCCATTATTGCGGCGTGAGGAGTTTACTTCTTCTTCATCACCGTTTCGCGTGTTCAGCGCAGCCTGCGACATATCAGTCCGCCAACTCCAGAATTCTTACCACCAACTGCGAGAAGCTCAGGCCCGCCTGACGCGCCGCCATCGGCACCAGACTGTGGCTGGTCATACCCGGAGAGGTATTCGCTTCCAGCAGATAAAACTGGCCATCGCTGTCCAGCATGACGTCAATGCGACCCCAACCTTTACAGCCCAATGTGGTCCACGCTTTCAGGACTAATTCCTGTAAACGGGCCTCTTGTTCGACTTCCAGACCGGCAGGGCAGAAATATTGTGTCTCATCAGAGAGATACTTCGCCTCATAATCATAGAAGGTTCCCGCGGGTTGGATACGTATTGACGGTAAAATTTCTTCACCAAGTATCGCAACTGTAAATTCCGGGCCACTGAGCCATTTTTCGATCAGTACTTCTTCATCATGCTGAAAAGCCAATGCTAATGCACCATGCAAAGCATTTTCTTCTTCAACTTTTGACATCCCTACGCTTGAGCCTTCACGGCTGGGCTTCACAATCAGCGGCAAACCTAGCGCAGAAATCTCCGTAACCACCTCATCATTAAGGCCTTTTTCGAACTCAGCGCGGGTCAATGCGACCCAAGGCGCGACCGGTAAACCAGCCCCCTGCCACAACAGTTTGCTGCGCAGTTTGTCCATCGAAATCGCAGAAGCCATGACGCCACTACCGGTGTACGGCAGACCAACCAGCTCCAGCATGCCCTGCAACGTGCCATCTTCACCACCACGACCGTGCAGCGCAATAAACACCTTTTGAAAACCCATCGATTTCAAAAGCGTGACATCAACCTCTTTTGGGTCAATTGGATGAGCATCCACACCACCTTCGCGTAACCCTGCCAGTACGGCCGCGCCGGAATTCAGCGAAACGTCACGCTCTGCGGAGGTTCCCCCTAACAGGACCGCGATTTTATCAGCCATGTTGTTCTTCCTCCGGGTTTTGCGGCTTCAGTTTGATTTCAGCTAAGGAACGCGCGATTTTGCCGATATTTCCAGCGCCCTGCACCAAAATCAGATCGTTGCCGGTTAATACCGGCGCCAGCATGTCTGCCACCTGAGCCGGATCGGATACCAGAATCGGGTCGATCTTACCGCGACCACGGATCGTACGGCACAGCGAGCGACTGTCGGCTCCTGGAATCGCGGCTTCACCCGCGGCGTACACATCCAGCATCAACAGCGCATCGACCTGAGTCAGCACGTTGGCAAAGTCGTCATACAGATCGCGAGTACGCGTAAAGCGGTGCGGCTGGAACAGCATCACCAAATTTTTGTCCGGCCAGCCCGCGCGTGCAGCTTTAATCGTGGCATCCACTTCCGTAGGGTGATGACCATAATCATCCACCAGCATCGCCGTCCCGGCTTTACCGTTTACCGGCTCAAGCGGGAATTCGCCGAGGAAGTCAAAACGTCGTCCGGTGCCCTGGAAACTTTCCAGCGCGCGCAGAATTGCGTCGTCTTCAATGCCTTCTTCTGTTGCAACTGCTACCGCCGCCGCCGCGTTCAGCGCATTGTGACGGCCCGGTGCGTTCAACGTCACGCGTAAATCGGCCATCCCCTGACGCAGCAGCGTGAAGTGCCCTTGTGGACCAATCTGCTGGTAATCTTCGACGCGCACATCAGCATCATCGCTGAAACCATAGGTTGTGGTTTGACGACCAACTCGCGGCAACAACTCGCGGATCACTGGGTCGTCAACGCACATCACCGCACGACCATAAAACGGCAAGTTATGCAGGAAATTAATAAACGTCTGCTTTAAATTTTCGAAGTCGCCATGGTAGGTATCCATATGATCGGCTTCGATATTGGTAACAATCGCTACCATCGGCTGCAAATGCAGGAACGACGCATCGCTCTCATCCGCCTCCGCAATTAAATAACGGCTATGACCCAGACGCGCATGGACGCCTGCGGCCTTCACCAGACCGCCGTTGACAAACGTCGGATCCAGCCCCGCTTCCGCGTAGATACTGGAGACCATCGCTGTGGTCGTGGTTTTACCGTGCGTCCCGGCAATGGCGATACCGTGACGAAAACGCATTAACTCCGCCAGCATTTCAGCACGACGGATCACCGGAATGCGCGCTTCATGCGCCGCAACAATTTCCGGGTTATCCGCAGAAATGGCGCTGGATACCACCACCACGCTCGCATCGCGCACGTTTTCCGGGCGATGGTTGAAGAAAATCGTGGCGCCCAGATTCGTCAACTGCTGCGTCACCGGGTTCGGCGCTAAGTCAGAACCGCTGATCTGATAACCTTCGTTGGCCAAAACTTCGGCAATACCGCCCATACCAGCACCACCGATGCCGACAAAGTGAATGTGCCGAACGCGACGCATTTCGGGCACGATGGAACGCAGTTTTGCCAGTTGTTGTGTATTCATTCTTTAGCCATTAACTTCTTAGTTCATGCGATGCAAAAGGCATCACCACAATTACGCCCGGGCAGCCCGGCTCACTTCATTAGCAACGCGCTCTGTAGCATCCGGAATGGAAGCGGCGCGCGCACGTTCTGCCATGGTTAATAAGGTTTCTCGCGACCACCCGGAAAGGGTGTTAGCGACGGCATCCACAGTAAACTGCGGCTGCTCAAGAATTTTGGCGGCGCCCGCTTTCTCCAGCGGCAGCGCATTCCAGTACTGCTGTCGGTCTTTATGCTGAAAAGGCACAAACAGCGCAGGTAAACCCGCAGCGGCAATTTCGCTTACCGTCAGCGCGCCGGAGCGACAAACTACGACATCCGCCCACGCGTAGGCGGCTGCCATATCATCAATAAACTCAGTGACCTTGTGCTGCGGTTGTCCCGCGTCGGCATACGCCTGTTCAACGGTTTGCTGCGCGCCTTTGCCACTCTGATGCCAGATAGTCACCGCGTCACCAAGCTTTGCGGCAACCTGCGGCATCGTCTGGTTCAATACGCGTGCGCCCTGAGATCCCCCGACGACCAGCACGCGAACCGGGCCTTCACGCCCCGCCAGACGCGCTTCGGGCAACGGCAGCGCCAGAACGTCGGTGCGTACTGGGTTACCCACCACTTCCGCATTCGGGAAAGCGCCAGGAAAAGCCTGCATCACCTTCGTTGCAATCTTCGCCAGCCACTTGTTAGTTAATCCCGCAATGCCGTTCTGCTCATGCAGTACAACCGGAACGCCTAATGACCAGGCAGCCAGACCGCCAGGGCCGGACACGTAGCCGCCCATCCCCAGCACCACATCAGGCTTAAACTGCTTCATGATGGCGCGCGCCTGACGCCAGGCATTAAAAATACGCACGGGGGCGGCAAGCAGCGCGTTGACACCTTTGCCACGCAAACCGGAGATGCGAATAAAGTCAATTTCAATGCCATGCTTCGGCACTAAGTCCGCTTCCATACGATCGGCGGTGCCCAGCCAACGAACCTGCCAGCCCTGGGCCATTAAATGATGCGCGACCGCCAGCCCCGGGAACACATGCCCGCCGGTACCGCCTGCCATCACCATTAACCGCTTCGGTTGACCACTCATCGTGCACCTCGTGTAAACGCCTGGGCTTTTTCCAGACGCGTTTCATAATCAATACGTAACAAAAACATGATGGCAGTCGACATAATCAACAAACTGGAACCACCATAACTGATCAGCGGTAACGTCAGACCTTTTGTTGGCAGCATACCTGCTGCCGCGCCGACGTTTACCAGGGCCTGGAAGCTAAACCAAATCCCGATGGAGCAGGCTAGAAAGCCTGAAAAACGGTGGTCAATTTCCAGTGCTTTGCGACCGATCGACATCGCGCGAAAAGCGACGAAGAATACCATTAAAAGCGCCAATACCACACCGATATAACCCAGCTCTTCCCCAATGATGGCAAAGATGAAGTCGGTGTGCGCTTCCGGTAAATACTCCAGTTTTTGCACTGAATTACCTAACCCCTGACCCCAAACCTCACCGCGACCAAAAGCCATCAGTGATTGCGTTAACTGATAGCCGCTGCCAAACGGATCTTCCCATGGGTTCCAGAAAGAGGTTACGCGGCGAATACGATACGGTTCGGCAAGGATCAGCAGCACCACCGCCGAAATCCCCATGCCGATAATGGCAATGAACTGCCACAGTTTCGCACCAGCGAGAAACAGCATCGCCAGCGTCGTGACAAACAGCACCACCACCGTACCAAGGTCAGGCTGCGCCAGCAGTAAGACTGCCAGCACCAGAATCACGCCCATCGGTTTTAAGAAGCCGCGCAGGTTGTTACGCACTTCATCGACTTTACGCACCAGGTAGTTAGCGAGATAACAGAACAGCGACAGCTTGGTGAATTCCGCAGGCTGAATACGCAGCGGCCCCAGCGCGATCCAGCGCGACGCCCCGTTAACGGAGCTACCCACCACCAGCACGATCAACAACATGATGATCGAGGCGATCAGCATCGTCGTGCTGTACTTTTGCCAGAACTCCATCGGCAGACGCAGCGTCACCATCGCCAGACAGAACGCGAGGAAGATATACAGCGCGTCACGTTTAGCGAACAGGAAGGGATCGCCTGCCAGGCGTTGCCCTATGGGCATCGATGCCGATGTCACCATCACAAAACCGATCGCTGCCAGACCAAAAGTCAGCCACAGCAGCATGCGGTCATACATGATCAAGCTGTCCGCGTCTTTATCACGCGAAGCCATCACCCAGCCTTTAAGTGCCGCGAAGATCCACGCCAGGACACCCAGTCCCGGTACGCGCGGCATTTTCAGACGAGGGAGAGAGAAGCGCATCAACCCAACTCCTTCGCTAAACGGGTAAAGACGTCACCACGTTGCTCAAAGTTCTTGAACTGGTCAAGGCTGGCGCAGGCTGGCGACAGCAACACCATATCACCCGGCTTCACACGCGGTGCGAGCAGACGCATTGCCTGCTCCATGGTTTCAGTGTGTTCCGCAACCTCAGGACGCAGAGCAGCAAGCTGCGCGCCATCGCGACCAAAGCAGTACAGACGAATGTTATCGCCAGTCAGGTAGCGTTGCAGCGGCATAAAGTCGGCGGATTTCCCATCGCCGCCCAGCAGCAGGTGCAGCGTACCGTCAACGTGCAGACCATTCAGTGCCGCTTCGGTGCTGCCAACGTTGGTGGCTTTTGAATCGTTGATCCAACGCACACCGTTATGATTCAGTACCAACTGGAAACGATGCGCCAGACCGGTAAAGGTAGTCAGCGCTTTCAGGCTGGATGCCCGCGGCAGACCCGCAGCATCCGCCAGCGCCAGCGCCGCCAGAGCGTTGGTATAGTTATGCTGGCCGGTAAGCGTCATCTCTTTCACGTTCAGGACTTTTTCACCCTTCACCCGCAGCCAGGTTTCACCCTGCTGACGATTGAGATGATAGTCACCCATGTTGATGCCAAAGCTCACGCAGCGCTCATCCGCCCCGCGAATCGGCATGGTCAGCGCATCATCGGCATTAACCACACACACTTTCGCATTCTCATAGACGCGCAGTTTGGCCGCACGGTACTGCTGCAAGCCAAACGGATACCTGTCCATATGATCTTCGGTGACGTTCAAAATGGTGGCGGCTACGGCCTGTAAGCTGGAGGTTGTCTCCAGTTGGAAGCTCGACAGCTCCAGTACATACAGCTCACGTTCGTCATCCAGCAGCATCAGCGCGGGCAGGCCGATATTTCCGCCAACACCCACGTTCACACCAGCCGCTTTCGCCATTTCTCCCACCAACGTGGTGACGGTGCTTTTCCCGTTGGAACCGGTGATCGCGACGATCGGCGCCTGCGCTTCACGACAGAACAGCTCGATGTCACCGACAATTTCGATCCCTGCATCAGCAGCGGCGCTCAGCGAAGGATGCGCCAGGGCAATACCAGGGCTGGCGACGATGAGATCGGCGGCCAGCAGCCAATCATCATTCAGGCTGCCAACATGACGCTCAACCGCTTCCGGCAATTTATCCAGGCCAGGTGGCGTCGCGCGGGTATCCATCACACGCGGCGTCACGCCACGCGCCAGAAAGAAATCCACGCAAGACAGCCCGGTCAATCCCAGACCGATAATGACGACTTTTTTACCCTGGTAATCAGCCATGATTAACGTACCTTCAGCGTTGCCAGGCCAATCAGCACCAGCATCAGCGAAATAATCCAGAAGCGCACAATTACGCGCGGTTCCGGCCAGCCTTTCAGTTCATAGTGATGGTGAATCGGCGCCATACGGAAGATGCGCTGTCCGCGCAGCTTAAAGGAGCCAACCTGCAGAATGACCGACAGCGTTTCCACAACAAATACGCCGCCCATAATTACCAGCAGGAATTCCTGACGCAGCAGCACGGCAATAATGCCCAGCGCGCCGCCCAGCGCCAGAGAACCGACGTCGCCCATAAAGACCTGCGCCGGATAGGTGTTAAACCACAGGAAGCCTAACCCCGCACCGACAATCGCCGTACAGACGATCACCAGTTCGCCGGCATGGCGTAAATAGGGAATGTGCAGGTAGTTGGCAAAGTTCATGTTACCTGTAGCCCATGCCACCAGAGCAAAACCTGCGGCCACGAACACGGTCGGCATAATCGCCAGACCATCCAGGCCATCGGTGAGGTTTACCGCGTTGCCAGTGCCCACAATCACGAAGTACGCCAGCAACACGTAGAACAGCCCCAATTGCGGCATGACATCTTTAAAGAACGGCACCACCAGCTCGGTAGCCGGGGTATCTTTACCGGCGAGGTACAGCGCAAAGGCTACACCCAGCGCAATCACCGACATCCAGAAGTACTTCCAGCGGGCAATCAACCCCTTGGTATCCTTGCGCACCACTTTGCGGTAGTCATCGACAAAACCGATAATGCCGTAGCCAATCAATACCACCAGCACGCACCATACGTACGGGTTCGACGGATATGCCCACAACAGAACGGAGATAACAATCGCGGTGAGGATCATGATCCCGCCCATGGTTGGCGTACCGCGTTTACTGAAGTGCGATTCAGGACCGTCGTTACGTACGACCTGTCCAAAGGACATTTTTTGCAAGCGGGCAATCATGCGCGGGCCCATCCACAAAGAGATGAACAGCGCGGTCAGCAGGCTGACGATGGCGCGAAACGTCAGATAGGAAAAGACGTTAAAGCCGGAATAATATTTGACCAAATGTTCGGCCAGCCAAACTAACATGTCCCATTCTCCTGTAATGCGCGTACTACCTCTTCCATGGCGGCACTACGTGAACCCTTCACTAAAATCGTCATGACCTGATGTTCTGCAATCAATGCTTTAAGATGCGCGGCCAGCGCGCTTTTATCCGCAAAATGTTCGCCAACGCCGCTGGCGTCGCTAATTGCCTTACTCAGTTTTCCTGTACTCAGTACACGGTCGATACCTGCTGCTTTCGCAGCAACACCTACCTGTACATGGCATGCTTCACTTTCTGCGCCAAGCTCTGCCATATCGCCAACGACCAGTACGCGATAGCCCGGCATTTCAGACAGCACCTGCACCGCTGCGGTCATCGAACCGACGTTCGCGTTATAGGAGTCGTCCAGCAGCAGCTGATTTTCTGCGAGTTGAATCGGGAACAGACGTCCCGGTACCGCTTGCAGATCCTTCAAACCCGCTTTGATCGCCTCGTGCGTCGCGCCTACCGCCATAGAAAGCGCCGCCGCCGCAAGGGCGTTAGCGATATTGTGGCGACCCGGCAACGGCAGCAGGACATCAATGCTTCCGGTCGGCGTTTGCAGAGAAAATTCTGTGCCATGCGAGGTCACATGAACGTTGGTAGCAGAAAAGTCGCTGTTGGCCGCATTCGGGGAGAAGCGCCAGACTTTGCGTTCGCCGATGATGCTTTGCCAGTTCAACCAGTCGTTGTTGTCGGCATTCATAATGGCGATACCATTCTCAGACAGGCCGGTAAAAATCTCACCTTTTGCCTTCGCAACGCCCGCCAGAGATCCGAAACCTTCCAGGTGCGCGGCGGCCAGATTGTTCACCAGCGCCGCTTCCGGACGCGTCAGGCCGACGGTCCAGGCGATTTCGCCCTGATGGTTGGCGCCGAGCTCAATCACGGCATAGTCGTAATCGTTATTTAAGCGCAGCAGCGTCATCGGTACGCCGATGTCGTTATTCAGATTGCCCGCTGTATATAGGGTGTTACCACACTGGCTCAGAATGGCAGCCGTCATCTCTTTGACGGACGTTTTACCGGATGAGCCGGTCAGCGCGACAACGCGCGCCGGAACCTGAGCGCGAACCCACGCCGCCAGTTCACCAAACGCCAAACGCGTATCTTTAACAATCAGCTGCGGCAGGTTGGTGTCCAACGGGCGGCTGACCAGCAGCGCACCCGCCCCGCTCTCTTGCGCTTTGTCTGCAAAATCATGGGCATCAAAGCGTTCGCCTTTCAGCGCCACAAACAGGCAGCCCGGCGTCACTTTACGCGTATCGGTTGTTACGGCATCAAGGGTCAGATCGGCCCCTTTCAGTTCGCCACGGAGGATCTCCGCCAGTTGGCTGAGCGTTACGCTAATCATGCGATAACCCCCAGCAGACGCGCTGCGGTCACGCGGTCAGAATAGTCGAGACGCTGCGAGCCGACGATCTGGTAATCTTCGTGACCTTTCCCGGCCACCAGCACCACGTCGTTTTCTTTCGCCTGCATAATGGCGTTTGTCACGGCTTCTGCGCGCCCTTCCATCACCTTCGCCTGTCCGGCATCCAGCATACCCGCCAGAATGTCGTTAATAATGGCGCGCGGCTCTTCGGTACGCGGGTTGTCATCAGTCACCACGACAACATCTGCAAACTGCTCAGCGATTGCGCCCATCAACGGACGTTTGCCTTTATCGCGATCGCCGCCGCAGCCAAAGACGCACCACAGTTTGCCAGTACAGTGCAGACGTGCCGCCTGCAGTGCTTTTTCCAGCGCATCTGGCGTATGGGCGTAATCAACCACCACGGTGGTTTTACCCGGCGCGCTGAACACTTCCATACGCCCGCAAACCGGCTGCAATTGTGTCGCCGTTTTCAGTAAATCAGCTAACGGATAGCCCAGTGCCAACAGCGTTGCCAGCGCCAGCAAAAGATTGCTGACGTTAAACGCCCCCATCAGGCGGCTTTCAATTTCGCCGTCGCCCCATGAGGAGGTAAAACGAATCGTTGCCCCGCTGTCGTGATACTTCACGTCAACCGCTTTTAACCAACGACCATGACAGTTCGGGTTGATGTGGTCTTCCATCGAAACGGCAACCGCATCCGGGAGTTTCGCCAGCCAGCGACGGCCGACCTCATCATCCGCATTGACGATGGCCTGGCCGCAATGGTGCGTGGAATACAGCAGCCATTTCGCGGCTTCGTAATGTTCCATGTCGCCGTGGTAGTCGAGATGGTCACGGCTTAAGTTAGTAAATACTGATGCGGCAAACTTCAGCGCCGCCACGCGATGCTGAACCAGGCCGTGTGAAGAGACTTCCATCGCGCCAACCGTTGCGCCCTGCGCAGCCAGCCCCGCCAGCACATGCTGGACATCAACGGCTGAACCGGTGGTATTTTCCGTCGGGATCACTTTGCCCAGCAGGCCATTACCTACTGTTCCCATTACCGCGCTGGTTTCGCCAAGCAGTTGGCTCCACTGGGCCAGCAATTGGGTGGTGGTGGTTTTACCGTTAGTCCCGGTTACGCCGACCAGACGCATTTTCTCAGAAGGCTCGTGGTAAAAACGGCCCGCCAGTGCAGATAAACGTTCGTTAAGCTGACTGAGATAGATGACCGGAACGCCATGCATTTCACGGATTTCACCATCAGTAGCTTCATCTTTTGCTTCTGCAATAATGGCAGCCACACCTTGCGCTATCGCCTGCGGGATATACCGACGCCCGTCCGCCTGATGACCCAATACTGCGACAAAGAGATCGCCTGATGCAGCCACACGGCTGTCAAGCGTCATCTCCCGCAGTGCTCGCTCCGGTGCACCCGGCACCCATGGAGCAAGAAGGTCGCGCAAATTACGATCTGCCACCTGTTGCCTCGCCTTGATTATTCACAAATTCATTTTTATCGCCCGTTGTCAGCGCATCCGGCTCGATGTTCATGGTGCGCAGTACGCCGCCCATGATGGCACCAAAGACCGGCGCGGAAACGGCGCCACCGTAGTATTTACCCGCCTGCGGATCGTTGATAACAACAACCAGCGCGAAGCGCGGCTGACTCGCAGGCGCAACGCCTGCGGTATAAGCAATGTATTTGTTGATGTAGCGGCCATCCGGCCCTACTTTTTTCGCTGTCCCGGTTTTAATAGCGATGCGATAGCCTTTAATCGCCGCCTTCACGCCGCCGCCGCCCGGCAGCGCCACGCTTTCCATCATATGCACGACGGTACGCACGGTATCTTCCGGGAAGATACGCTCACCCGGAACAGGAGGGTCTACTTTGGTAATCGACAGTGGACGATAAACGCCGTAGCTGCCGATCGTTGCATAGACTCGCGCTAACTGTAACGGCGTTACCATTAGCCCGTAGCCGAAAGAGAAGGTGGCCCTCTCTATGTCAGACCACCGTTGTTTTTGAGGATATAAGCCACTGCGTTCTCCGACCAACCCCAAATTGGTCGCTTTTCCCAGCCCAAAACGTGAGTAAGTATCTACTAACGCTGAGGACGGCATCGCTAACGCCAGCTTGGAAACACCGACGTTACTCGACTTCTGCAAAACCCCGGTGAGGGTTAATTCGCTATAACGCGCCACGTCTTTGATTTCGTGACCATTAATTCGGTAAGGGATAGTGTTAAGGACGGTATTTTCGCGTACCACGCCACGCTGCAGCGCGGTCATCACCACCATCGGTTTAACGGTAGAACCCGGTTCAAACACGTCGGTGATGGTACGGTTACGCATCGCGTCTTTTGGCGTACCGGTGAGATTGTTCGGGTTGTAGGACGGACTGTTGGCCATGGCCAGCACTTCACCGGTGTTTACATCCACCAGTACCGCACTGCCTGACTCCGCCTTGTTGAACGCCACGGCGTTATTCAGTTCACGGTAGACCAGTGCCTGTAAACGCTCATCAATGCTCAACGCGAGGTTATGCGCCGCCTGGCTGTCGGTAGAGGAGATATCTTCAATGACGCGGCCATAACGGTCTTTACGTACAATACGTTCGCCCGGTTGTCCGGTGAGCCACTTGTCGAAGCTCTTCTCTACGCCTTCAATCCCCTGGCTGTCGACGTTAGTAAAGCCGATGAGGTGAGCAGTCACTTCTCCGGAAGGATAGTAACGGCGGGATTCTTCGCGTAGGTGGATACCTGGCAGCTTCAGTTTCTTGATGTAGTCGGCCATGTCAGGGTTTACCTGACGCGCCAGATAGATGAAGCGCCCTTTCGGGTTGGCGTTAATGCGGGAAGCCAGTTGATCGAGCGGGAGATTCAGCGCGGTTGACAGCGCTCTCCAGCGTTCGCCAACGCTCACGCCGCCTGCATCATGTACTTCTTTCGGGTCGGCCCATATCGCTTTAACCGGAACGCTCACCGCCAGCGGGCGACCAGAGCGGTCGGTAATCATTCCGCGTGATGTAGACACTTCCTGGACGCGTAGAGAGCGCATATCACCCTGACGCACCAGCATGTCCGGCGCGATGATTTGCAGCCAGGCAACGCGCCCCAGCAGAAAACCCAGTGCCAGCAAAATACAGCCGCACAGTAACGCAAAACGCCAACTGATAAAGTTGGCTTGTTCTTCCTGGCGTTTTGGTTTGTGCGTTTTTGCCGCTGCTTTCATGCGTCGCGTTTATCCTTATTTTTGTACTACGATATTTTCTTGTGAGGGATCGACATGCTGCATTTGCAGCTTTTCCGTTGCGATCCGTTCAACACGGCTATGGTCGCCGAGCGCGTTCTCCTCAAGGATCAAGTTGCGCCATTCGATATCCAGCGCATCTCGCTCCAGAACCAGCTGCTCACGCTGCGCAGTCAGTAACCGCGTATGGTGTGCTGTTGTCACGACGGTAACCGCCGTCAAAATAATGCAAATGAACAGGCAGAGTGGCAGCTTCCCAAACCGCAAAAGATCGTCACCGATCACGCCAGGCAAGGCATGGCGCTCGTTGCTTCCTATCGATCCTTTAACTTTGCTGAGGGCTTCTGTCACTCTGCTGATCATGCGTTCGTCCTCTCTGCAATACGCAGAACTGAACTACGGGCACGAGGATTCTCAGCTACCTCTTCTTCACCCGGCATCATCTTGCCTAGTGCTCTTAACTCACGGCCGCCCAGCTTTTTGATCTGCGCTTCGGTCATCGGTATTCCAGCCGGTACCTGAGGACCACGGCTTTGTTCACGCATAAAGCGTTTCACAATGCGGTCTTCAAGCGAATGGAAACTGATGATCGAAAGGCGACCACCTGGAGCCAGCACGCTGAGCGAGCTTTTTAGCGCCTGCTCTATCTCCTCCAGTTCACTGTTCACCCAAATGCGCACCGCCTGGAAGGTACGGGTCGCGGGATGTTTGAATTTGTCCTTCACCGGCATTGCCGCTGCAATAACTTCCGCCAGCTCTTTGGTGCGGGTCATCGGTTCGATGCGGTTGCGCTCCACGATGGCGCGCGCAATGCGTTTGCCGAAGCGCTCTTCGCCAAAGGTTTTAATCACCCAGGCAATGTCTGCTTCATCGGCGGTTTGCAGCCATTCGGCCGCTGACTGACCGCGTGTTGGGTCCATACGCATATCTAACGGACCGTCACGCATAAACGAGAAACCGCGCTCTGCATCATCGAGCTGCGGTGAAGAAACGCCGAGATCGAGAAGAATCCCGTCGATCTTACCGGTCAGTCCACGCTCGGCGACATAGTCAGCCAGCGCAGAGAAAGGTCCATGTACGATGGAGAAACGGGGATCGGTAATCGTTTTTGCAACAGCAATAGCCTGCGGATCGCGATCGATTGCCAGTAAACGTCCCTCTTCGCCAAGCTGGGAGAGGATCAGACGTGAGTGACCACCGCGACCAAATGTCCCGTCAATGTAGATGCCGTCTGGACGAATATTCAGGCCGTTTACGGCTTCATCCAGCAACACCGTTGTATGTTTATAATTTTCCGTCATTTTATAGAGACAAATCCTGCAATCGTTCCGACAACGCGCCAGTAACAGACTGCTCAGCGTCGATATCTTCCTTGACCTGTTGATACCAGGTCGTTTCATCCCACAGCTCAAACTTATTGAACTGCCCAACCAGCATCACTTCTTTCGTTAGCCCTGCGTGTTGCCGCAGAATGGGTGCTATCAGTAATCGACCAGCGTTATCCATCTGACATTCGCTGGCATGACCCAACAATAAGCGCTGTACGCGGCGCTCAACTGGATTCATGCTCGACAGACGCGATAGCTTCTGCTCGATTATTTCCCATTCAGGCAGGGGGTACAGCAGCAGGCACGGGTGATGGATGTCAATGGTGCAAACCATTTGACCGGTAGCGCTCTCAAGCAGTTGATCCCGATAACGGGTAGGCACGGATAAGCGCCCTTTACTGTCGAGATTAACTAACGTTGCTCCCCGGAACATGCCAGTCTCACCCCCAATTACCACTTTATCCCACAAATTCCCACTTAAAGGAGTTTACGGAGCGGAGGAAAACCTTGTCAAGCAAGTCGCGGCGCTTAGCGGAGCAAAAAACCCATTGTTTACGGCTAATATCAGCGTTGAACAAATTCCGTACAGCAAACGAAGCAAATTAACGTCATGAATATTTGTAAGAAAAAAATCCAACAACTCATCATTGTTTAAAACAACTGAATATCATCCAAAGAAAATATAAAGTGTCAGTTTGCGACGCGAGCGGCATTTTAGGACAATATGCAGCGAGTTAACAGTACCAGTTAATCGGTCTGTACGCCGCGCAGAGCCGAGGTAAGCACCAGATGGCCGCAATACGAGAGCAAAGTGTTTGTTAATTCGGCAAATCCATACATGCATGTAACAAAATAATACAAGCGTAACGCGTCGTTACGTATCAATAACCCAAAAATGGATAGTTGCATTTTTAATTCGGGGTATTTCAAGAATGAATTTCAGATAATTCTAAAGAATATTCTTAAATATAATGCGGTTATTTCTGAGAATAGAAAAATTGAAGACGTCAGAGGCTTATCCCGCCGACGTCATCAATTGAGGAAACTTAGTTACGGCTGAGAATACCGCGACGGTACAGATTACGCCGTATACGCGTTAAACCTGGTTTTGGTTTACGCGGTTCGTCCAGACTTGCCAGTACAATCTCCAGCACGCGTTCTGCGACATCGCGATGGCGCTGTGCCACTGCCAGTACCGGGCACTGCAGGAAGTCGAGCAGTTCGTGATCGCCAAAAGTCGCAATCGCTAAATCAGACGGCAGTTGCCCATCACGACGCAGGGTCACATCCATCACGCCCTGCAACAGGGCAAACGACGTGGTAAACAACGCCTGAGGCATTGGGTGCGTTTCCAGCCATTTATCAAACAGCTGCGCAGCCGCTTCCCGCTCATAGCTGTTGGCGTACAGGAAATGGACTTCACGCGGATCGTCCTTCCACGCGGTACGAAAACCCTGCTCGCGCAGGAAACTGACGGATAATTCAGGAAGCGCGCCCAGATAGAGGACGGTTTCAGCAGGGAATTTGCGTAACTCCTCTGCCAGCATTTCCGCATCATCCTGATCCGCACCCACAACGCTGGTAAAATGTTCGCGATCCAGTGCACGGTCCAGCGCCACAATCGGGAATGAACTGTTTGCCCAGCGTTGGTAGAACGGATGCTCAGGCGGCAAAGAAGTCGACACAATAATGGCATCGACCTGGCGCTGTAAAAGATGCTCAATACAGCGCATTTCGTTATCCGGCTGATCTTCAGAGCAGGCAATCAACAGCTGATACCCACGCTGACGCGCCTGGCGTTCCAGATAGTTTGCGATCCGGGTATAGCTTGTGTTCTCAAGATCCGGGATCACCAGCCCGATAGAACGTGTGCGTCCAGCACGCAGCCCGGCCGCCACGGCATTCGGGTGGTAATTATGCTCACGCACCACCGCCATGACTTTTTCAACCGTTTTGTCGCTTACGCGATATTGCTTTGCTTTGCCATTAATAACGTAGCTTGCAGTCGTTCGCGAAACGCCGGCCAACCGAGCGATTTCATCCAGTTTCACAATTGCCCCTTGCGTAAAATGTACAAACCATAACCTTTTAGATGGCATGGGTTAAACTTCTTAACATCTAAGCGCAGAATAATGACTGCGGCAACCGCTTTTGTCTCTGGTTACTGCTGATTTCGCAAAAAAAAAGTGCAACCAGAAGCATCAGCGAAAGCGGGTTCGTTACCAGCAGGTAGGATAAGGCGTTTACGCCGCTATCCGGCATGACCTCCACGATGAGGCCTGATAGCGCTTTGCTTACCAGGCCTACGGTTGACGATTAGCGCATAATTTTATCGCCACGGGAGAGTCCCACCACACCGGAACGAGCAACTTCCACAATTTTGGCGACTTCACGTAGAGTTGCCAGAAACGCATCCAGCTTGTCGCTGGTGCCCGCCAGTTGTACGGTGTAGATAGACGGCGTCACGTCGATGATTTGCCCGCGGAAAATCTCCGTGTTGCGTTTCACCTCCTCCCGGCCATAACCGCTGGCCTGGATTTTCACCAGCATGATTTCTCGTTCAACATGGGCACCCTGCCCCAGCTCGCTAACGCGCAGAACATCCACCAGTTTGTGGAGCTGCTTTTCGATCTGCTCAAGGACTTTCTCATCCCCTACCGTCTGAATCGTCATCCGCGATAAGGTGGGGTCGTCGGTCGGCGCGACGGTCAGGCTTTCAATGTTGTATCCACGCTGGGCGAAGAGGCCAATCACCCGCGACAATGCACCCGATTCATTTTCCAGCAATACTGATAATATCCGGCGCATAATCAGGTCCTCTCCGTTTTGCTTAGCCACATTTCATCCATCCCGCCCCCACGAATCTGCATCGGGTAGACATGCTCACTGCCGTCGACGGTGACGTCGACAAACACCAGACGATGGTTACGCACATGCTCCAGCGCTTCACCCAGCTTGCTCTCCAGTTCATCTGGATGATTAATCTGGATACCGATATGCCCATAAGCCTCAGCAAGGCGCACAAAATCGGGCAGCGACTGCATGTAAGACTGGGAGTGACGCCCGGAGTAGATCATGTCCTGCCATTGTTTGACCATGCCGAGATAACGGTTGTTAAGGTTGAGCACCAGCACCGGCAGTTCATACTGCAGCGCCGTCGACAGCTCCTGGATGTTCATCTGAATGCTGCCATCCCCGGTGACGCACACTACCGTTTCATCCGGCAACGCCATTTTCACCCCTAACGCCGCAGGTAAACCGAATCCCATCGTGCCGAGGCCGCCTGAGTTAATCCAGCGACGCGGTTTATCGAACGGATAATAAAGTGCGGCAAACATCTGATGCTGGCCAACGTCAGAGGTCACATACGCTTCCCCTTTCGTCAGACGCCAGATGGTTTCAATCACCGCCTGCGGCTTAATGCTTTCGCTTTGCGTGTCGTATTTCAGACACTGACGGGCGCGCCAGTGCTCAATCTGTTGCCACCAGTCACGGTTATCATCCAGTGGCTGCTGTGATTTCTCTTGCTCCAGCAGTTCGAGCATTTGATCCAGCACCAGACGGGCATCACCCACAATCGGAATATCCGCAGTAACGGTTTTAGAAATAGAGGTCGGATCGATGTCGATATGCAGCACGGTCGCATTCGGACAATATTTTGCCAGGTTATTTGTCGTTCGATCGTCAAAGCGAACGCCGACAGCAAAGATCACATCGGAATGATGCATGGTCATATTCGCTTCGTATGTACCGTGCATCCCTAACATGCCCAGCGCCTGACGATGCGTGGCAGGAAACGCGCCCAACCCCATTAGCGAGGAGACAACCGGCAGATTCAGCGCTTCAGCAATCTGAGCTAACTGCTCATGGCAAGCAGCATTGACCGCGCCACCGCCCACATAGACAACCGGTTTCTTCGCCGCGACCAGCGTCTGTAGCGCCCGTTTGATCTGTCCTTTGTGCCCCGTCGTCGTCGGATTATACGAGCGCATACTCACCGAGTCCGGCCAGCTATAAGGCAGTTTCTTCGCCGGATTCAGAATATCCTTCGGCAAATCCACCACCACTGGCCCTGGGCGACCGCTTGCTGCCAGCCAGAAGGCTTTTTTCAGCACCTGTGGGATATCTTCCGTTTGTTTGACCAGGAAGCTGTGTTTTACCACCGGGCGGGATATACCTACCATGTCGCACTCCTGGAAGGCATCGTAGCCAATCAGCGACGTTGCGACCTGTCCGGAGAGGATCACCAGCGGAATGGAATCCATGTAAGCCGTTGCGATTCCGGTAATCGCGTTGGTCGCCCCCGGTCCGGAGGTAACTAATACGACCCCCACTTCTCCCGTGGCACGCGCAAGGCCATCAGCCATATGTACCGCCGCTTGTTCATGGCGGACCAGCACATGATCAATACCGCCGACCGTATGCAGCGCATCATAAATATCGAGGACGGCCCCCCCGGGATAACCGAATACCTGCTTCACACCCTGATCGATGAGCGATCGGACGACCATCTCGGCTCCAGACAACATCTCCATGGCTTGCCTCACTCTTATAATGAATTACGGTTTAACAACACATTAACCGCTGACGATGACGCATGGCAATTGACTCCGAAGGGGTGTCACTGGAGTAAATAAGAATAAAAAGGAGGAAAGACGCGAATAAACGGAGAATTAAACCAGCATAAGCAATCAGTATGATAAATAATCGCTTAAAAATGGGAACTTACAGCAATTACTCTATTTTTTGACACTTTTGGACAGACGTAAAAAATAGAGTTCAGCATAAAATTTCAGTTATAAAGACAAAAGCAGAATAAACAGGATGTATTGTCCGGTTTACTCTGCCAAGTGCTACTGCTTACAAACGGAGACTAACAGCTCTTCCATCCATTGATGTCCTTTATCCCGGCCCGCGGCTTCATGCCAGGAAAGATAGCATGTGCGGCTGTTCAATTTTAACGGTAAAGGTAAGATCTGTAGTTCTAAAGAATCGGCAAATTCTTCTGCTAACCAACGCGGCGCAATAGAGACCAAATGCGTTTGCGACACAATATTAAGAACGCTAATTAATGCCATGCCCTGATAAGCTACGCAGGATTGTTTATCCGGTGTGTCATACCATGGTTGGCTGAATGATGCGAAGCGATCAAGTGACACCACCGCATGCTGTTCATTATAGACATCGCTTTCCAATAACGGACCACTAATGCGCGGATGCTTTTTACTTGCGACTAACACCATTTCGTCATTGAATAACGGAATACTGGTAAATTCAGGACGACGGAATTCTTCATAGCTAATAACGAATTCTGTTTCCTGGTAACGTAATTGATGCTCTGTATTTTGATTGAGTGAAGATTTAAATACGACATGAATGTTTGGTGCAACTTGCTCAACCCGATTATAAATCAACGACGTCAGAATATTATCCAATGGGCTGCATACGCAAAGATTGAATACGCGCTCGCTGCTGGCTGGCTCAAAACCCGATCCAGGCAGTTCATTTTGCACTAATTGCAATGCCTGGCGAACAGAACCAAATAGCTGGAAAGCTCTTGCTGTCGGCTGGATACCGCGTCCATAACGAACAAAAAGCTCATCATTAAACATCACTTTCAGGCGCGCGACCGCATTACTGACAGCAGGTTGCGACATTCCTAAGGAAGGTGCGAATAAGCAGGTCATTTCTTCCCAAGCTGACTCGCTGATTAAAATTTCGCGGATCTGGGCCGATTTTTTTCCCGCAAACACATCGAATCAGCCTATTTAGGCTATTTTTTCCACCATTTCTGGCGTTATTTCCGGTTTTTACTGAGATCTCTCCCACTGACGTATCATTTGGTCCACCCGAAACAGGTTGGCCAGGGTGAATAACATCGCCAGTTGGTTATCGTTTTTCAGCAGCCCTTTGTATCTGGCTTTCACGAAGCCGAACTGCCGCTTGATGATGCGAAACGGGTGCTCCACCCTGGCACGGATGCTGGCTTTCATGTATTCGATGTTGATGGCCGTTTTGTTCTTGCGCGGATGCTGCTTCAAGGTTTTTACCCTGCCGGGACGCTCGGCGATCAGCCAGTCCACATCCACCTCGGCCAGCTCCTCGCGCTGTGGCGCTCCTTGGTAGCCGGCATCGGCTGAGACAAATTGCTCCTCTCCATGAAGCAGATTACCCAGCTGATTGAGGTCATGCTCGTTGGCCGCGGTGGTGACTAGGCTGTGGGTCAGGCCACTCTTGGCATCGACACCAATGTGGGCCTTCATGCCAAAGTGCCACTGATTGCCTTTCTTGGTCTGATGCATCTCCGGATCGCGTTGCTGCTCTTTGTTCTTGGTAGAGCTGGGTGCCTCAATGATGGTGGCATCCACCAAAGTGCCTTGGGTCATCATGACGCCTGCTTCGGCCAGCCAGCGATTGATGGTCTTGAACAATTGACGGGCCAGTTGATGCTGCTCGAGCAGGTGGCGGAAATTCATGATGGTGGTGCGATCCGGCAGGGCGCTATCCAGGGATAATCGGGCAAACAGGCGCATGGAGGCGATTTCGTACAGGGCATCTTCCATGGCACCGTCGCTCAGGTTGTACCAATGCTGCATGCAGTGAATACGCAGCATGGTCTCCAGCGGATAGGGCCGTCGGCCATTGCCCGCCTTGGGATAAAACGGCTCGATGACAGCGGTCATATTCTGCCATGGCAGAATCTGCTCCATGCGGGAGAGGAAAATCTCTTTTCGGGTCTGACGGCGCTTAGTGCTGAATTCACTATCGGCGAAGGTGAGTTGATGGCTCATGATGTCCCTCTGGGATGCGCTCCGGATGAATATGATGATCTCATATCAGGAACTTGTTCGCACCTTCCCTAAAGTATGCGCGGCACGGGTAATATTTTGTTCTTGCATCACCGCATCAAAGACGGTTAATAAATTAAGATCAACCATGCGAAGCTGTGGCTTCCCCATATCTATAATATTTGTTTTATCTATTATTTTTACTTCTGGCATATTTAACTCCACTGTCACTCTAAACTCCCTTTTCCCAGACGGAGTGAAGAAATAATCTCCGTTAATATGATTTACCATACATATAAGATGAGAAAAAGAAAAAACATTAAAATTAGGAAAACATAAAGGTACAAACCTAAATGAACAAAAGACCAATGCGAGCGCAGTGTGGCAGGTGTCACTGCACGGTGATTCATATGTTTAAATTTCAAAAACAATATAACCATAAGCATGGCGAATATACAATCATACGTATCGTGAATACGTATTTAAGTTTTAATTAAATGTTTATATTATTAATACATTAAAAGTTAACATTAATTTATCAATTATGTGGTGTTACACTGCCCATAGCCATTCATGATTACTATAAAAACAGATAAATCATAAAGATATGAAATCCTAAGGGCGACCTTTTCTTCAGTTCGCCGTTACAATAAATGCAAATAATTATGCTCAAATATGTCAAACCATGAAAAGTATGTACAACCATCAACTGATTAATTTTATGTACTCCGAAAAATTCAGCACAATTCGCTTAAGTTTTGCAGAAACTTCTCCCCTCAAGTAAGGCATTTGCAGGAGTGAGGGTTGACATCAGTCTTCATATCCAGTACCACTAAAAGCATATCGCATTCGCCTGGAGCTTAATTGATGACTTACATTGCTCGTTTTAACGGTCTACTACTACTAAACGCATCTTCATTGCGCGGTAGACTGGTGGACGACATTCAGCATTAAGTCAGCTCCAGTTAAGACAAAAACCCGCGCCGTTGCGCGGGTTTTTTTATGCTCGAAGCAAGGCGCCCTAAGAAACCAAGGACCTAAACCATGAGCCAGCAAGTCATTATTTTCGATACCACCTTACGCGATGGTGAACAAGCGTTACAGGCAAGCCTGAGTGTGAAAGAAAAACTGCAGATTGCGCTGGCCCTTGAGCGTATGGGCGTGGACGTGATGGAAGTGGGTTTCCCCGTTTCTTCACCGGGCGACTTTGAGTCAGTGCAGACCATTGCTCGTCAGGTTAAAAACAGCCGCGTTTGCGCCTTAGCACGCTGCGTAGAAAAAGATATCGATGTTGCCGCAGAATCGCTGAAAGTTGCTGAAGCTTTCCGTATTCATACGTTTATCGCCACCTCGCCGATGCACATTGCGACGAAATTACGCAGTACGCTGGATGAGGTCATTGAGCGCGCGGTCTACATGGTTAAGCGTGCGCGTAATTATACCGATGACGTGGAGTTCTCCTGCGAAGATGCAGGCCGTACCCCTATCGCCGATCTGGCTCGCGTTGTTGAAGCTGCTATTAACGCAGGTGCCAAAACCATTAACATCCCCGATACCGTCGGTTACACCATGCCTTTCGAATTTGGGGCAATCATTTCTGGCCTGTATGAACGCGTACCAAATATCGATAAAGCCATCATCTCCGTACACACCCATGATGATTTAGGTTTGGGCGTCGGCAACGCGCTGGCAGCCGTTCACGCCGGAGCGCGTCAGGTGGAAGGCGCGATGAACGGTATCGGCGAACGCGCCGGTAACTGCTCACTGGAAGAAGTGATCATGGCGATCAAGGTGCGTAAAGATATCCTGAATGTACAGACCCGCATCAATCACCAGGAGATCTGGCGTACCAGCCAGTTAGTCAGCCAAATCTGCAACATGCCTATTCCGGCAAACAAAGCCATTGTAGGTAGCGGCGCCTTTGCCCACTCCTCCGGCATCCATCAGGACGGCGTACTGAAAAACCGTGAAAACTACGAAATCATGACGCCTGAATCCATTGGTCTGAACCAGGTACAGCTGAACCTGACCTCCCGTTCCGGACGCGCCGCGGTGAAACACCGTATGGACGAGATGGGATATAAAGAAAATGAATATAGCCTGGACAACCTGTACGACGCATTCCTGAAACTGGCGGACAAAAAAGGTCAGGTATTTGATTACGACCTGGAAGCGCTGGCCTTCATTAATAAACAGCAGGAAGAACCGGAGCATTTCCGTCTGGATTACTTCAGCGTGCAGTCCGGCTCCAATGACATCGCCACCGCCTCCGTCAAGCTGGCCTGCGGTGAAGAAGTTAAAGCCGAAGCGGCGAACGGTAACGGTCCGGTCGATGCTATTTATCAGGCCATCAACCGTGTAACTGAGTACAACATCGAACTGGTGAAATACAGCCTGACCGCCAAAGGGCACGGTAAAGATGCGCTGGGTCAGGTGGATATCGTTGCCAACTATAACGGTCGTCGTTTCCACGGCGTCGGTCTGGCGACAGATATCGTCGAATCTTCTGCTAAAGCGATGGTGCATGTGCTGAACAACATCTGGCGCGCCGAAGAAGTCGAAAAAGAATTGCAACGCAAAGCTCAGAACAACGAGAACAACAAGGAAATCGTGTGATGTCGAAGAATTATCATATTGCTGTTTTGCCGGGTGACGGTATTGGCCCGGAAGTGATGGCGCAAGCCCTGAAGGTACTGGACGCAATCCGTAACCGTTTTAACATGCGCATTACCACCAGCCACTACGACGTGGGTGGTGCCGCGATCGATAACCACGGTCAGCCGCTGCCACCTGCAACAGTTGAAGGCTGTGAACAAGCTGACGCCATTCTGTTTGGCTCCGTTGGCGGCCCGAAATGGGAAAACCTGCCGCCAAACCAGCAGCCAGAGCGTGGCGCACTGCTGCCATTGCGTAAGCACTTCAAATTATTCAGCAACCTGCGCCCGGCTAAGCTCTACCAGGGGCTGGAAGCGTTTTGCCCTCTGCGCGCAGATATTGCCGCGAACGGTTTCGACATCCTGTGCGTACGCGAACTGACTGGCGGGATTTACTTCGGTCAACCAAAAGGCCGCGAAGGCAGCGGACAACATGAAAAAGCCTTTGATACCGAGGTTTATCACCGTTTCGAGATCGAACGTATTGCGCGTATCGCGTTTGAATCCGCTCGCAAACGTCGCCGTAAAGTTACGTCGATTGATAAAGCTAACGTACTGCAAACGTCTATTCTGTGGCGCGAAATTGTCAATGAAATTGCTAATGAATACCCGGACGTTGAACTGGCGCATATGTACATCGACAACGCGACTATGCAATTAATTAAAGATCCATCCCAGTTCGACGTGTTGCTGTGCTCTAACCTGTTCGGTGACATTCTGTCTGATGAGTGCGCCATGATCACCGGTTCAATGGGCATGTTACCGTCCGCCAGCCTGAATGAGCAGGGCTTCGGTTTGTACGAGCCTGCTGGCGGCTCCGCTCCGGACATCGCCGGGAAAAACATTGCCAACCCTATCGCCCAGATCCTGTCGCTGGCGCTGCTGCTGCGCTACAGCCTGGATGCCAATGATGCAGCAACCGCAATTGAGAGCGCCATCAACCGCGCATTAGAAGAAGGCATTCGCACCGGTGACTTAGCCCGTGGCGCTGCCGCAGTCAGTACCGATGAAATGGGCGACATCATTGCCCGTTACGTCGCAGAAGGGGTGTAATCATGGCCAAAACGTTATACGAAAAATTGTTTGATGCGCACGTCGTTTTTGAGGCGCAAAACGAAACCCCGCTGTTGTACATCGACAGACATCTGGTGCATGAAGTGACCTCTCCGCAGGCGTTTGATGGTCTGCGCGCACATGGCCGTCAGGTGCGCCAGCCGGGTAAAACCTTTGCCACCATGGATCACAACGTCTCTACCCAGACCAAAGACATCAACGCGTCGGGTGAGATGGCCCGCATCCAGATGCAGGAGCTGATTAAGAACTGTAACGAATTTGGCGTCGAGCTGTACGACCTGAACCATCCTTATCAGGGTATCGTTCACGTGATGGGGCCAGAACAAGGCGTGACGTTGCCGGGTATGACCATCGTCTGTGGCGATTCCCACACCGCTACACACGGCGCGTTCGGCGCGCTGGCGTTTGGTATTGGCACCTCTGAAGTTGAACACGTTCTGGCGACGCAGACCCTGAAACAGGGGCGCGCCAAAACCATGAAGATTGAAGTCAACGGTAAAGCAGCCGCTGGCATTACCGCCAAAGATATCGTGCTGGCGATTATCGGTAAAACCGGTAGCGCAGGCGGTACCGGACACGTCGTTGAGTTTTGTGGCGAAGCCATCCGTGCATTGAGCATGGAAGGCCGGATGACCCTGTGCAACATGGCCATTGAAATGGGCGCCAAAGCGGGTCTGGTCGCACCGGATGAAACGACCTTTAACTATGTTCAGGGTCGTTTACACGCACCGAAGGGCGAGGATTTTGACCACGCGGTTACATACTGGAAAACCCTGAAAACCGACGACAACGCGACGTTTGATACCGTCGTTACCCTGCAGGCAGAAGAGATCGCTCCGCAGGTCACCTGGGGAACAAACCCGGGTCAGGTCATCTCGGTGAACGATAATATTCCCGACCCGGCGTCATTTGCCGATCCCGTTGAGCGTGCATCAGCTGAAAAAGCGCTGGCGTATATGGGGCTGAAACCGGGTATTCCGTTAACGGAAGTGGCTATCGATAAAGTGTTCATCGGTTCCTGCACCAACTCGCGTATTGAAGATTTACGCGCCGCGGCAGAAATCGCCAAAGGGCGCAAAGTTGCGCCGGGCGTGCAGGCACTGGTGGTGCCGGGCTCTGGTCCGGTGAAAGCGCAGGCGGAAGCAGAAGGTCTGGATAAGATCTTTATCGAAGCCGGTTTTGAATGGCGTTTACCGGGCTGTTCCATGTGCCTGGCGATGAACAATGACCGCCTGAACCCAGGCGAACGCTGCGCATCCACCAGCAACCGTAATTTTGAAGGCCGTCAGGGCCGCGGTGGTCGCACGCATTTAGTCAGTCCGGCCATGGCCGCCGCTGCCGCCGTTACCGGTCATTTTGCCGACATTCGCAGCATCAAATAAGGAAACTACCATGGCAGAGAAATTTACCCAGCATACCGGCCTGGTTGTCCCACTGGATGCCGCCAACGTTGATACCGACGCAATTATCCCTAAACAGTTTTTGCAGAAGGTTACGCGCACCGGTTTTGGCGCCCATCTGTTTAACGACTGGCGTTTCCTGGACGAAAAGGGCCAACAGCCGAATCCTGAGTTCGTTTTAAACTTCCCGGAATATAAAGGGGCATCAATTCTGCTCGCACGGGAAAACTTTGGCTGCGGCTCTTCACGCGAACATGCGCCGTGGGCACTGACCGATTACGGCTTTAAAGTGGTGATCGCACCAAGCTTCGCCGACATCTTCTACGGCAACAGTTTCAATAACCAACTGTTGCCGGTGACCCTGAGCGACGCGCAGGTTGATGAAATGTTCGCGCTGGTGAAAGCCAATCCGGGCATTAAATTTGAAGTGGATCTGGAAGCGCAGGTGGTGAAAGCAGGCGATAAGTCCTACAGCTTTAAAATCGACGACTTCCGCCGCCACTGCATGCTGAACGGTCTGGACAGCATCGGGCTGACGCTGCAGCATGAAGCGGCCATCACCGAGTACGAAGACAAGCAGCCAGCGTTTATGCAGTAATCTCTTCCGCTGGTCACCACACGGTGGCCAGCCCTTTCTCTTCGCCTAAAGCGTATCGCCGTAATAGATTTGGTAGCCAAGATTGACGCTGCCCGGCGCATCTTTCCCGTTCAAACGCTTAATCAGAATATCCGCCGCCGTTTTGCCAATCTCAAAGCGTGGCGTAATCACGCTGGCGATTTTTTGCAGCCGCGCACGGCCAATTTCCAGCCCGTGGAAACCGGCAATCGCCATTTTTCCCGGCACATCGTACTGCTGTGCCTGACACTCCAGCAGCGCGCCAACCGCCAGGTCATCGTTGGTACAGAAAATAGCGTCAATATCCGGCTTTTCCGCCATCGCCTGCTGGAACATCTTGCGGCCCAGCGCCACCGACGAAATAGTTTTTGGCGCCAGGTGGTACGCTTCCAGTCCCTGCGCCGCCAGCGCTTTCTCGGTGCCGCGAAAACGGCTAAGGTCTCGGGGGTCATCCATCGAGCCAAAGAAAGCAATGCTGCGTTTACCGCTGTCGATAAAAGCCTGCGTCATTTCAAACGCGGCTTTTTCGTTATCAAACCCAACCTGTATATCAAGATACTGGCCGCTAATATCCATCAGTTCCGCCACCGGTACGCCGCTGGCGCGCACGTACTGGATCATCCGCTCGGTATGCAGCTTTCCCGTGAGGATCAGGCCGTCGATATTGTAAGAGAGCAGGTTCAGCACCTCGCGTTCTTCACGCTCGGCATCATATTCGTAGTTGGCGATCAGCGTCTGGTACTGGCAGGCCGAGGTGACGGATTCAATCCCTGCCAGCACGTCGGCAAAGATCTGATTACGAAACGAGGGGATCAGCACACCAATGGTTTTGCTGCGTGCGTTGAGCAGAATTTCCGGGGCGCGGTTGGGGATGTAGTTGTTCTCTTCCATCACTTTCGAAATCAATTCGCGGCTGCGTTGCGACACCTGATTCGGGTCACGCAGATAACGGCTGACCGTCATCTTATTCAGCCCGGCCAGATTAGCGATATCCTGTAATGTCATCCGATTGTTTTTCATGAGGTTCTCTACGACCAACAGCCCATTATGCTCGCAGAGAACCTTATCACAGCCGGTTAGCGACTGCACTCCTCGCTCAACCTTAACGCGTAGCCATCTCAGCCGACGGCGACGTGGTTTCATTTTGCGCACGAACGCAGTACATCAGCACCACCGACGCCAGCAGAGCAATCGCCATGAAGGTGTAGGAGACGCCCGGCCCGCCGGTCACGCCGTTGAGGTAACCCACCAGCCACGCGCCGAGGAATGCCCCTAACGCGCCAAAACTGTTGATCATCCCCATCGACACGCCGGAGACGTTGCGCGGTAGCAGTTCGGGGATCAGCGCAAAGAACGGCCCGTAAGGCGCATACATACAGGCGGCGGCCACAACCAGCAGCGCGTAGGAGAGCCAGAAGGACTGGTTGCCCAACAGCCACGAGGCAAAGAACGCGATGGCGGCAATCAACAGCAGCGGCCAGATAAACAGCTTACGGTTCTGGAACTTATCGGACAGCCAGGAGACGGTCAGCATCAGGCAGATCGCCGCCAGATACGGTACCGCTGCCAGCCAGCCCACCGCCACGATGTCCATCTGAGCCGCATTTTTGAGGATTGACGGCATCCACATCATGAAACCATACACGCCGATGCTCCACAGCGCATGCACCGCGCAAAGCATAATGACGCTGCGTGAACGCATCGCTTCACCGTAGTTACGCATCGGTTTGATGTCGCGCTGCTCGCGATCCATCGCCTGCTGTAATGCCTGTTTCTCCTGCTCGCTCAACCAGCCCGCATCCGCCGGTTTGTCGCGTACCAGAATCACCCAGCAGAACGCCCAGATCACCGCCGGGATACCTTCGATAATAAACATTTCGCGCCAGCCCCAGGCTTCAATCAGGTAGCCGGAGACAATCGACATCCACAGCACTGTGACCGGGTTGCCGAGAATTAAAAAGGTGTTGGCGCGCGAGCGTTCAGTTTTGGTAAACCAGTTGCTGATATAAATCAGCATCGCGGGCATCACCGCCGCTTCGACGATGCCGAGAATAAAGCGGATCGCCATCAGCGTTGGGATATTGCTGACAAAGCCGGTCGCCGCGGCACAAAGCCCCCAAAGGATCAGGCTGTAAAAAATCATTTTGCGCACGCTATGCTTTACGGCGTACATCGCGCCCGGCACCTGGAAAAAGAAATAGCCCAGGAAGAATAACGCGCCAATTAACGATGCTGTTCCCTGAGTAATCCCTAAGTCATGTTCAATACCGGCGGCAGCGGCAAAGCCGTAATTGGCGCGGTCGAGATAAGCTAAGCTGTAGGTAATAAAAATAATCGGCATTAAATACCACCAGCGACGCGCTGGCAGTTTTGCGAGCATATTCATACTCACTCCTTGGATTATTGTTTTATCGCTCAGGCCGCGCGTTGCGGCCCATTATTGATCAGACCGCGGCCAGCATGCCGCCGTCCACAAACAGAAGATGCCCATTCACAAAGTCAGAAGCGGGCGCGGCAAGATAAACCGCCGCGCCGATCAGCTCCTCCGGGTTACCCCAGCGAGCGGCGGGCGTGCGCTGGAACAGCCAGGCGGAGAATGCTTCATCGTTGACCAGCGCGGTGGTCATGTCGGTGGCGAAATAGCCGGGAGCAATGCCATTGACCTGAATATTGTATTCCGCCAGTTCCACGCACATGCCACGGGTTAACATTTTGACAGCGCCTTTTGACGCCGCGTATGGAGTAATGGTTTTACGACCTAATTCGCTTTGCATTGAGCAGATATTAATAATCTTCCCGCGGCGGCGTTGCACCATGTAGCGGGAAACCTGCTGCGACACCAGAAAGACCGATTTCTGGTTTACATCAATCACTTTGTCCCATTCAGCCTCCGGGAATTCGGTGAAGGGATAACGACGCTGAATTCCGGCGTTGTTAATTAAAATATCAATGGCCCCAACTTCCTTTTCGATTTGCGCGATGGCGCGCGCAACCTCTTCCCCGTTGGTGACATCAAATCCATAGCCAACGGCGCGATAGCCTTCGGCAACCAGTTTGTCCGCCGCCGCCTGAGCGCGCTGCTGGGTAATATCGTTAATCACAATCTCAGCACCGTGCGCCGCCAGACCGTTGGCCAGCAGGTTACCAATGCCCTGAGCGGAACCGGTAATCAGCGCGCGTTTACCGGTCAGGTCGAATAGGTTCTTCATAAAAAACTCCTTTTTTAATAACTGTTACGCGTAACTGTATACGCGTAACAGTAGAAAAAAGAAGATCCAGGAAGAGGAAAATGATCGTTATGTGATCAACATTACATTTACGTGCAAGATGAAAAAAAGAGGGATTGGCCTGATAAGCGTAACGCGATCAGGCCGTAAGGACAGGTTGCCGGATGGCGGCGTAAACGCCTTATCCGGCCTACAAAAACGACAAAAGCGAATACGAAATGTCGTCCGGTCGAGCACTGCAACGCCGGGACTGCACCGGACTAAACATCCTTCACCCGACCAGTCATCCACAGCGTCACCACCGAAATCACCGCAATCACCCAATAGACGGCATAGTGACCGTAGCTTTGCGCAACAGCCCCCTGAATCACCCCTGCCAGAATGACTCCCGTTGAAATACTGTTGGTAAATAATGTGGTCGCTGATCCCGCACGTCCGGGCATCAGATCCTGAAACCACAGCATGCCTATCCCGGCGATAATACCGATAAATACCGCGTTAAACAGTTGCAGCACCAGCAGCGCCGTACGGCTGTGAAAGAAGATCAAACCAAGATAAAACAGCACACCTGCCGCGACGGCCGCGATCATCATTCGCCGTTTGCCAAAGCGCTTCACGTAATAGCCCGCAAGAATCATCGCCGGAATTTCCAGTCCGGCCGCCGTCCCCATTAGAATCCCGGCCAGCTTGTCCGGCAAGCCCAGTTCGAGGCTTATCCACAGCGGCATATCGATGATGTACATGGTGTTGCAGGTCCACATCAGCGTGGAGGCAATAAACAACATGCGTACATTTTTGTCCTGCCAACCGCCGGTCTGTTCCAGCGGCACGTCTACAGGCTGCTCCACCCGAGCAACTGACGGCAGTATCAGCGCAATCAGCACCAGGCTAATGGCAAAAATCCCTGCGGCAATGGAAAACATCGCCGTAAAGCCGTAATTCAGTGCCAGCATAAAAGCCAGCGGTGGGCCAATTACCCAGGCCAGTGAAAGCTGCGCACGCATCACCGAGCTAAACATCACCACTTCACGCGCGGAGTTATCAGCATACTCCCGCGCCAGCGCAAACAGCTGCGGCATGGCGGTGTTCGCCAGCGAGGCCAGCAGCACACCACAGGTGATCAGCGTAAGATAGTGACGATTAAAGGCAAACAGCAACGCATTGCCAATTGCCATCAGGCAGCAGAACATGATCAACTTACGTCGATCACCCTGGCTGTCGGATCGTTTCGCGAGGCCAAGGCTGACGACGATCCCGACAATCGCATTGACGGTGTAAAACAGCCCGACCCAAAATGGCTGCGCCCCGACTTCACGGCTCAGGAACAGACTCAGCGTGGGTGCCTGCAATGCCCCCGCCACGCCCATCATAAAAGCGACCAGCATAAATGCTGCGTAAACGCCGTTGAGGCGCCGTCCCATGGTCATAATCCAGAGCATATCTTTCCTTTTAAGCGCAGCTGAAACGAAAAAAGCCAGCAGATGATACCTGCTGGCGCGGCGATTAACACCAATACTCAGTCACACATGATGTCTGCAATTTCCAATTCAGGAGTCAGATGTCATCTCCCACTGCATCAGCTCTTCGAGCATCTTTAAGCGCTGCGGGGCACTCAGGCAAGCCAACCAGGACGATTTTTCTGTCGCGGTAAAGTACTTCAACCAGAACTGACGCATAGATGACCCCTTCGTTGTCTCATCGCTTCATCGGAATCTATTATTGGCTTAATATAGGGATTATAAAATTGCTGAGTTTTCCGCAGGAGTTCCCCTTTTATGTCTTCTGGTCGTTTGCAACAACAGTTCATCCGTCTGTGGCAATGCTGTGACGGCAAGACGCAAGAAACGACGCTCAACGAGCTGGCGGATCTGCTGAGCTGCTCGCGCCGCCATATGCGTACGCTGCTTAATACCATGCAGGATCGTGGCTGGTTAACGTGGGAAGCTGAAGTTGGACGAGGCAAACGCTCGCGACTGACATTCCTCTATACCGGGCTGGCGCTCCAGCAGCAGCGCGCGGAAGATCTACTGGAACAGGATCGCATCGATCAACTAGTGCAGCTTGTCGGTGACAAAACGGCCGTCCGGCAAATGCTGGTCTCCCACTTGGGGCGCAGCTTTCGCCAGGGTCGGCATATCATGCGCGTTCTCTATTATCGCCCGATGCACAACCTGCTCCCCGGTACGGCATTACGCCGCTCCGAAACCCATATCGCCCGCCAAATTTTCAGTGCCTTAATTCGGGTAAATGAGGAAAATGGGGAACTGGAAGCGGACATTGCCCATCACTGGCAGCAAATTTCACCTTTGCATTGGCGATTCTTCCTGCGCCCGGGGATCCATTTTCATCATGGCCGCGAGCTGGAAATGGAAGATGTTATCGCCTCGCTGAGGCGCATTAACGCCCTGCCGCTGTACTCACACATCACGCAGATCGTCTCTCCCACGGCCTGGACGCTGGATATCCATCTGGCCCAGCCAGATCGCTGGCTTCCCTGGCTATTGGGACAGGTCCCGGCCATGATCCTGCCGCGAGAATGGGAAACGCTAAACAACTTTTCCAGCCACCCGATTGGTACCGGTCCGTATGCGGTAATGCGCAACACCAATAACCAACTGAAAATTCATGCATTTGATGATTACTTTGGCTACCGGGCGCTGATCGACGAAGTTAACGTTTGGGTATTACCCGACATTGGAGAAGAGCCTGGCGGCGGGTTGACGCTAAAAGGTCCAACAGAGGATGAAAAGGCGATCGAAAGCCGCCTCGAAGAAGGTTGCTACTACCTGTTGTTTGATGCGCGTAGCCACCGTGGCGCGAACCAGGAGGTTCGCGAGTGGGCAAGCCGCGTTCTCTCGCCAACGAATTTAATCTGCCACGCCGATGAACAGTACCAGCGGTTGTGGTTTCCCGCCTACGGTTTGCTTCCCCGCTGGCATCACGCCAAACCTGGCCATGGTGAAAAACCCGCCGGGCTGGAAACGCTGACGATCACCTACTATCGCGATCATATCGAACACCGGATTATCGCGCAGATCATGAAAACGTTGCTGGCGCAGCATCAGGTACAGTTGAATATTCAGGAGATCGACTACGATCAATGGCATGCAGGTGAAATCGTCAGCGATATCTGGCTCAACAGCGCCAACTTTACCCTCCCGCTGGACTTCTCACTGTTCGCACATTTGTGCGAAGTCCCTTTGCTGCAAAACTGTATCTCGCGGGACTGGGAAAACGATGCGGCTCGCTGGCGAACGGGCGAAATGAGCCTGGCAGCATGGTGCCAACAGTTGCTCGCCACAAAGGCCATTGTGCCATTAATCCACCACTGGCTGATCATTCAGGGACAGCGCAGTATGCGCGGGCTGCGCATGAATACCCTCGGCTGGTTTGATTTTAAATCGGCGTGGTTTGCGCCGCCGGATCCATAAGAGCCAGCTCTTAATTGCTGCCCGGCAACAAAATCACTACACTAACGCCGTTCTCAACGGGGTGCTAAATAAAAAACATACACAAGATCATTCATGATGCATCAAGGCGGCAAGCGAGTGAGTCCCCAGGAGCATAGATAACTATGTGACTGGGGTGAGCGAGCGCTGCCAACACAGAGGCAGCGTGAATGATGAAGTGTATGGGCTGAGAGATACCCGTCGAACCTGATCCGGATAATGCCGGCGAAGGGATTTGAGGCTTATCTCAAGTCCTTTGCCACCCAACTCTTGAGGTGCAAAGTGTTTAAAAAATGTCTTCCGCTTTTACTGCTGTGCGCAGCGCCTGCTTTCGCTAAACCTGTACTGACCGTCTATACCTACGACTCGTTCGCAGCTGACTGGGGCCCGGGCCCGACAATCAAAAAAGCCTTTGAAGCTGACTGCAACTGCGAGCTAAAACTGGTCGCGCTGGAAGATGGCGTTTCGCTGCTTAACCGCCTGCGCATGGAAGGAAAAAACAGCAAAGCCGACGTCGTACTGGGTCTGGATAACAACCTTCTGGAAGCCGCTACACAAACCAAACTGTTTGCCAAAAGTGGTGTTGCAAACGACGCCGTTAACGTACCCGGCGGCTGGAAAAACGATACCTTTGTTCCGTTTGATTACGGCTATTTCGCCTTCGTTTATGATAAAAACAAGCTGAAGAATCCGCCCAAAAGCCTGAAAGAACTGGTAGAGAGCGACCAAAAATGGCGCGTCATTTATCAGGATCCGCGCACCAGCACGCCGGGATTGGGTCTGCTGCTATGGATGCAGAAAGTCTATGGCGATAAAGCGCCAGAGGCGTGGCAGAAACTGGCAGCCAAAACCGTCACCGTCACCAAGGGCTGGAGCGAAGCCTACGGCCTGTTCCTGAAAGGTGAAAGCGATCTGGTGCTCAGCTACACCACCTCTCCGGCCTATCACATCATCGCCGATAAAAAAGACAACTACGCCGCGGCCAACTTTAGCGAAGGCCACTATTTACAGGTGGAAGTCGCCGCCCGTACCGCAGCCAGCAAGCAGCCGGAACTGGCCGAGAAATTCCTGAAGTTTATGGTATCCCCGGCATTCCAGAATGCGATTCCCACCGGCAACTGGATGTATCCCGTGACGCAAGTCGCCCTGCCGCCAGGATTCGAGCAACTGAATAAACCTGCCACCGCACTGGAATTCACGCCGCAGCAGGTTGCGGCTCAACGTCAGACATGGATTAGCGAATGGCAACGCGCAGTCAGCCGTTAATTCCCGGCTGGCTGGTTCCAGGGCTTACCGCCGCTACGCTGATGGTGGCCGTTGCCCTGGCCGCATTTCTGGCTCTGTGGTTTAACGCCCCGCAGGGAGAGTGGCTCTCGCTGTGGCAAGACGACTACCTGTGGCACGTAGTGCGCTTTTCTTTCTGGCAGGCTTTTTTATCCGCTGTGCTGTCGGTTGTCCCGGCAATTTTCCTTGCCAGAGCGCTCTATCGTCGCCGTTTTCCAGGACGTCTGGCGCTGTTGCGTCTGTGCGCGATGACGTTAATCCTGCCAGTGCTGGTCGCGGTATTCGGTATTCTTAGCGTATACGGTCGCCAGGGTTGGCTGGCCTCGCTCTGGCATACATTCGGGCTGGAGTGGACGTTTTCGCCATACGGCTTGCAGGGCATTCTGCTGGCGCATGTTTTTTTCAATCTGCCGATGGCCAGCCGCCTGCTGTTACAGTCGCTGGAGAATATTCCCGGCGAACAGCGGCAGTTAGCCGCTCAGTTGGGTATGCGTGGCTGGCATTTCTTCCGTTTTGTTGAATGGCCATGGCTGCGTCGTCAGATCCTGCCCGTCGCGGCACTCATCTTTATGCTGTGCTTCGCCAGCTTCGCCACCGTTCTGTCGCTGGGTGGCGGGCCACAGGCCACCACCATCGAGCTGGCTATCTATCAGGCGCTGAATTTTGATTACGATCCTGCCCGCGCAGGCATGCTGGCGTTGATCCAGATGGTTTGTTGTTTGGCGCTGGTGCTCCTCAGCCAACGTCTGAGCCGGGCGATTGCTCCCGGTGCTACCCTGGTACAAGGCTGGCGCGATCCCGACGATCGCCTGCACAGCCGACTGGCTGACGCAATCCTGATTATTCTTGCCCTGTTGCTGTTACTGCCGCCGTTGCTGGCGGTGATTATCGATGGCTTAAACCGCCATGTTCTGGATGTACTGATGCAGCCAGTGCTGTGGCAGGCGCTGGGAACCTCGCTGCGCATCGCATTAGCAGCAGGAGCGTTATGCGTCGTGCTCACTATGATGCTGTTATGGAGCAGTCGTGAACTTCGTGCCCGACAGCAACTGCTGGCAGGTCAGATGCTGGAGTTGAGCGGCATGATGATCCTCGCCATGCCGGGCATCGTGCTGGCAACCGGCTTCTTTCTGCTGCTCAATAACACCATTGGTCTTCCTGAATCTGCCGACGGCATTGTCATTTTTACCAATGCGCTGATGGCGATCCCTTATGCACTGAAGGTACTGGAAAACCCAATGCGTGACGTCACTGCGCGCTACAGTATGTTGTGCCAGTCGTTGGGCATTGAGGGATGGTCGCGCCTGAAAGTGGTTGAACTGCGCGCCCTGAAGCGCCCGCTGGCGCAGGCGATGGCGTTTGCCTGCGTCCTGTCGATTGGCGATTTTGGCGTAGTGGCGTTATTTGGTAATGAGGATTTCCGTACCCTGCCGTTTTATTTATATCAGCAGATTGGCTCTTATCGCAGTCAGGATGGCGCGGTTACGGCGTTATTACTGCTGATCCTGTGCTTTACGCTGTTTACCGTTATTGAGAAATTGCCGGGTCGAAATGTTAAAACTGATTGATATCACATGGCTGTATCACCATTTGCCTATGCGCTTTACGCTGTCGGTCACGCGCGGTGAGCAAATAGCTGTACTCGGGCCCAGCGGCGCCGGGAAAAGTACGCTGCTGAATCTGATTGCCGGCTTTCTCACGCCTGCCAGCGGTACCATGATGATTGACGGTGAAGATCACACCACCACGCCGCCCTCACGCCGTCCCGTTTCCATGTTGTTTCAGGAAAATAACCTGTTCAGCCATCTGAGCGTACAGCAAAACATCGGCCTGGGCCTTAATCCGGGATTGAAGCTGAACGCATCGCAGCGGGAGAAAATGCACCACATCGCTCAACAAATGGGACTCGACTCTCTGCTGGAACGCCTCCCCGGTGAGCTTTCCGGCGGGCAGCGGCAGCGCGTGGCGCTGGCGCGTTGTCTGGTGCGGGAACAACCTATTTTACTGCTTGATGAACCGTTCTCAGCGCTCGATCCCGCGCTGCGCCAGGAGATGCTAACGCTGGTCGCCGAAGTCTGTCGCGAGAAGCAGCTGACGTTACTGATGGTTTCTCACAGCGTAGAAGATGCCGCGCGAATTGCGTCCCGCTCGATTGTGGTCGCCGATGGGCGCATCGCGTGGCAGGGCAAAACGGACGATCTGTTAAGCGGCAACGCCAGCGCCTCGGCGCTATTGGGCATTAAAGCATAATGCGTTGCCGGGTGACGGCGTGAACGCATTATCCGGCCTGTAGGTCGCACATTTTGTAGGCCGGATAAGGCGAAGCCGCCATCCGGCAAAGGTATCGTCAGTAACCTACAACCTTACGCAGAATGTCGATATACACCGGCATCAGCGGATGGCGCAGTAACGCCACCAGCGCGACCACGCCGATCCCGAGCGTTAACGGCGCCAGATACAGCAAACGGCTGCGGGGGAAATACGCCGTTAAGCGATCAACAGCCGCTTTGCCACTGCGCCATAGCCGCCAGCAAAACCAGCCGCCCACCCAGAGCAACACCGCCGTCGCCAGCAGCAACCATTTAAAATCCCCGCTCTGCATATCAGAAGGGATATCAATTGCCGCTCCCGCCAGGATCCCCGGCAGGAAGTAGAACGGTGGCCACAGCACGCAGCCAATAATATTCGGGACGATAAATTTAGCGACAGGCAGATCCAGCATGCCTGCTACCATCGGCACCAGCGGGCGCGTCGGTCCGACAAAACGGCCTACCAGAATGGTAAACATGCTGTGTTGATGCAGGGCGTGCTCGGTTTTATCCAGCAGCGCCTTGTTCTTTTTCATGAACGACCAACGGTGCAGCGGCTTTTTAAAGCGCCAGCCCAACCAGAAGGAGATCCAGTCCCCCAACAGGCAGCCGACAATGCCCGCAAGCCAGGCATGCCAGAAGTTCAGTTCGCCGCTGCCAATCAGCGCGCCCAACCCCGCCATCATCACGGTCCCGGGCAGAATCAGACCAACCAGCGCCAGCGACTCCAAAAAAGCCACCAGAAGTACGGCGATCAGAGAGTACAGGGCGGACTGGAGAATAAAGTGTTCCAGCAATGCTTGCATAATGTGTCCGTCAAATTTACGAAGCAGGGATTTTGATAACCCCTCTCAACTTCGTCAAGCCATCAATTATCTGAATAGATTGCGAGTTATGACAACTTTCAGGATACATCATTCACTTTTTCTTTACATCAAGATCTGTTTACCGCAAATGACACGCAATTTGCCGAGTTTCGGCGCATCCTGGATCAATCGCTGGCTGAAAAGAAAGGGTGATTTAATGCGCGATAAGTATTCATGGTGAAAGACTTAGAGCCAGGCCCATTAGTTCATTTCACCGTGTCAAAATACTCCAGCTCAAGAGAGTCCCATTTTTGGGATATACAATAGCGTTGATAGTTATCAGCATAGTTATGCGGGTCATGATAAAACCATATACAATTATATTTTATTGAAGGATTTAGTTTCTGCAAAAAACCGATTAAGTACGTTTTTTTAGCAGCGATATCATTAATATTATTCCACTTTACAATGACTCTCGTTTGCTGATTATCCAGATTATATTCATAATTATACTCAACATCTTCTGATATTAATGGTACATTTTTCAGAACATCAGGCGTATATAGCCAGTAAGAAAAAATATCACTACGTTCGTAATGATGCTCCCCAGATGTTAGAGCAAACCAAATTAAAAACCACAGAAATGGTATAGTAAGTAGTATTACAAATAATAAAATCCATTTTTTCATATTCACCAATGCCTCTGTGGTGAATGTGGATTAAGCAGAAAAAAAAGTGGACGGTCAAATGGCGAATCAGCATAGTTCATAGTATCAGATACTGAGACAGAGCCATAAACCTCATGATTTATCCTATTTTTATTTTTAAAAAAAACATCAATCGGATTACTATGAAACTGATTACACATTAAACCGGAGAAAGATTCATTTAATGGTTTTATATAATTCATCCAGTCTGGCAGATTTTTCTTAATCGGTTCTCCATATTTGAAAGGTGGATGAGTTGAAAAAAGAAAAGGCGAAAAGTCTCTATTCTTAAAAGTACCAATTGGATCATGAGCATCCCATATTTGTGCGGCTGTTTCATAGGATACAGGCTTCGCCAGATAAAGTGGATCTGGCCCGGTTCCAAAAACACGATAAAAACCCACTAAATCAGAAACTAAATCCTCGACACTAAAACCACTATCGGTATACCAATTGAAGAGAATAGAGTCTTGCCAGGCTTCGAATCTTTTTGCCGTCCCATACATAATAGTCAGAGCAATTCGGGCCTTAACCGCAGGTGAAAGGCATGAACGCACCATGACCTGTGTATGTACACCAGAATGAAAAGTCAAACCTAAACCAAATAACTTCTTCCTTATCCCCATTTCCTGATAGTAATCTACTGGAAAGTACCAATCATTGAGTTTCTTGTAATATTTTGCTCGTTGCTCTTGTTCAAGTTTTCTCTTCAGGATTCTGGCATCATTTCCCTGTGCATGACCTAAATCGATCCACCCCAGCTCTTCAGTGTAAACTAACCCATATTTTTTTGTTGTCGCAAACATTCCATCAGTAATATCAAAACGCTTACTCATTTAAAACCTCCTTGACAGGAAGTTTATAGCAAGAATATTTTCATCAAACAAATGCTGATTTTTTATTATTTATAGATATATATTCATCATAAAATCACTGCGCATCTCAGATGCCAAATTTTAATGCGCTGAAAGAAGTTTAATACTCGCAGCGCACAAGCTAAATTTATTCACATCCAGCGCGAAACTCGCTCGGACTGGCACCGGTACATTTTTTGAAAACACGAGAGAAATAGAGCTGATCGTCAAAGCCAACATTGCGACCTACGGTGGCGATAGGCATACGTGTGGTACTCAGCAGTAGCTTTGCCTGGCTGATGCGCTGGTCCTCGCGCCAGCTTAATACGCTGATCCCCAACTGCTGACGGAACAGATGCGACAAACGGGAAGGCGACAGGCAGACGTGCTGCGCGACGCTGGCGATATCAAAATTGCTGTCCGCCAGGTGATCGCTGATGTACTGGCAGGCATCACGGACGCGGTTGTCCATGGGCGGGTGTAGCGATTCATTGATGGCTTCCATACGTCGGAGCAACAACTGCTCCAGTAAATTAATCGCCAGCAGTTCGGAATAACGACCTTCTCCCTGCCCGGCGTTAATTATCTGCCCAAACAGTTCGTTAAAATGCGGCTGATGTGCTTCATCCGGGCGGAAAAAGCCGGTCTGGCCAAAAATGGCCGGCCAGGTCAGCCACTCCTGCCAGTAGGCGCGCGGACGAAAGTAAACCCACTGGTGATACCACTCGCTGGCATCAGGGTGGCGCCCGTAGTGGTGAATTTCTCCAGGTGGAAACAACAGAATATCGCCAGGCCGGCAGACAAACTGCTTGCCCTGATTATTGATAACCCCTTCGCCACGGATGGTGAGATTGAGGATATAACCCTTCATACCCAGCGGCCTGTCGATAAAAAAATCCAGGTATCCGTTCGCCTCAATGGGGGTTAATCCGGCCACCAAATGCGCGTTAAACGAATAACCTGGCAACAGGGGATCGTTTTGCGTTTCAGCCATAATTTCAATACTCCCTATGTCCTGCCAAGAAACAATTTGTCCATATTACGCCAGACATCATCGCTGTCGCCCCTGCGGGCCGCTGTATTTGCGGCAATGGACCACCAACCCCGCTTGTGAAAAGCTCTTTGTAAAAAACATGTACTACGCCAACGTCAAAATCGGCTAACAAAAGTGTCTATAACTACGGCAGAAATGTCCACATTGATTATTTGCACAGCGTCACACTTTGTGATGTCACAGCATTTTAGTCCATAAGATTAGCGGATCCTGCCTGACGGTTTTTATCGCTACTCACTACTGTTTATCCATACCCGTATTTTTGGATGGAGTAAGACGATGGCGATTGCAATTGGCCTCGATTTTGGTAGTGATTCAGTACGCGCTTTGGCGGTGGAATGTGCCACCGGCGAAGAGATCGCCACCAGCGTTGAGTGGTACCCACGTTGGCAGGAAGGGCAGTATTGCGATGGCCCAAACAACCAGTTTCGCCATCATCCGCGCGACTACATTGAATCCATGGAAGCGGCGCTGAAAACCGTACTGGCCGAACTGAGCGCTGAGCAGCGCGCGGAAGTGGTCGGGATTGGCGTTGACAGTACCGGCTCAACCCCGGCACCCATCGATGCAGACGGTAATGTACTGGCGCTGCGTCCGGAGTTCGCGGAAAACCCGAATGCAATGTTTGTCCTGTGGAAAGATCACACCTCAGTAGAAGAAGCCGAAGAAATCACCCGCCTGTGCCATACACCGGGCAAGATCGATTACTCCCGCTATATCGGTGGCATTTATTCCAGCGAATGGTTCTGGGCCAAAATCCTGCATGTAACTCGTCAGGACCACGCAGTTGCCGAAGCTGCGGTTTCGTGGATTGAGCTATGCGACTGGGTTCCAGCCCTGCTCTCCAACACCGTACGCCCGCAGGATATTCGTCGCGGTCGCTGCAGCGCCGGGCATAAATCCCTGTGGCATGAAAGCTGGGGGGGTCTGCCGCCAGCCAGTTTCTTTGACGAACTCGACCCCATCCTCAACCGCCATCTGCAATACCCAATGTTTACCGATACCTTCACCGCGGATCTGCCGGTTGGCACCCTGTGCGCCGAGTGGGCACAGCGTCTGGGGCTACCGGAGAGTGTGGTGATTGCAGGCGGTGCTTTTGACTGCCATATGGGCGCGGTCGGCGCAGGTGCACAGCCTAACACGCTGGTGAAAGTCATCGGCACGTCAACCTGCGACATTCTGATTGCCGACAAGCAAAGCGTTGGCGAGCGTGCGGTGAAAGGCATTTGCGGCCAGGTTGATGGCAGCGTGGTACCTAATTTTATTGGCCTTGAAGCTGGTCAGTCTGCATTCGGTGACATCTATGCCTGGTTTAGCCGCGTGCTGAGCTGGCCGCTGGAACAGCTTGCCGCGCAGCACCCGGAACTGAAAACACAGATTAAAGCCAGCCAAAAACAGCTGCTGCCTGCGCTCACCGAAGCATGGGCGAAAAATCCGTCGCTGGATCACCTACCGGTGGTGCTCGACTGGTTCAATGGTCGTCGTACGCCGAATGCCAACCAGCGTTTGAAAGGCGTCATTACCGACCTGAATCTGGCAACCGATGCGCCAGCGCTGTTCGGTGGTCTGATTGCCGCCACGGCCTTTGGCGCACGCGCCATCATGGAATGCTTCACCGAACAAGGCATTGCGGTTAACAACGTGATGGCGCTTGGCGGTATCGCGCGCAAGAACCCGGTCATCATGCAGGCCTGCTGTGACGTGCTGAACCGTCCGCTACAGATTGTCGCTTCAGACCAGTGCTGCGCACTCGGTGCAGCTATCTTCGCCGCCGTTGCCGCGAAAGTACACGCCGATATCCCTGCCGCTCAGCAGCAGATGGCAAGCGCCGTGGAAAACACGCTGCAACCTCGCCCAGAGCAGGCTCAACGTTTTGAACAGCTTTACCGCCGCTATCAGCAGTGGGCAGTAAGCGCTGAACAGCAATACCTTCCGACTGCCGCTCCGGCGCAACAAGCCCCGGTAGACCTGGCAACCCTGACACATTAAGGACACGACAATGACGATTTTTGATAACTATGAAGTGTGGTTTGTGATTGGTAGCCAGCATCTGTATGGCCCTGAAACCCTGCGTCAGGTAACCCAACATGCCGAGCACGTCGTTAACGCACTGAATACTGAAGCCAAACTGCCCTGCAAGCTGGTATTAAAACCGCTGGGCACTTCCCCTGATGAGATTACCGCTATCTGTCGTGACGCGAATTACGACGATCGCTGTGCAGGGATGGTGGTCTGGCTGCATACCTTCTCTCCGGCCAAAATGTGGATTAACGGCCTGACTATTCTCAACAAGCCGCTGATGCAGTTCCACACCCAGTTCAATGCCGCCCTGCCGTGGGACAGCATTGATATGGACTTTATGAACCTGAACCAGACTGCGCACGGCGGTCGTGAGTTCGGCTTCATCGGCGCGCGTATGCGTCAGCAGCATGCCGTGGTCACCGGCCACTGGCAGGATAAACAAGCGCACGAACGCATTGGCTCCTGGATGCGCCAGGCCGTGTCCAAACAAGATACCCGCCACCTGAAAGTCTGCCGTTTTGGCGACAACATGCGTGAAGTTGCGGTCACCGATGGCGATAAAGTCGCTGCGCAGATCAAGTTCGGCTTCTCGGTAAACACCTGGGCCGTGGGCGATCTGGTGCAGGTAGTGAACGCAATTAGCGACGGTGAAATCAACGCGCTAATCGATGAGTACGAAAGCACCTATACCATGACGGCGGTGACGCAAGTCCACGGTGAAAAACGTCAGAATGTCCTGGAAGCGGCCCGTATTGAACTGGGGATGAAGCGCTTCCTGGAACAGGGCGGATTCCACGCCTTCACCACCACATTTGAAGATTTACACGGCCTGAAACAGCTCCCTGGTCTGGCCGTACAGCGTCTGATGCAGCAAGGCTACGGTTTTGCGGGCGAAGGCGACTGGAAAACCGCCGCTCTGCTTCGCATCATGAAGGTGATGTCAACCGGTCTGCAGGGCGGCACCTCATTTATGGAGGATTACACCTACCACTTCGAGAAAGGCAACGATCTGGTGCTCGGCTCGCACATGCTGGAAGTGTGCCCGTCCATCGCGGTGGAAGAGAAACCGATCCTCGACGTACAGCACCTCGGCATTGGTGGTAAAGACGATCCTGCCCGTCTGATCTTCAACACCAAAACCGGCCCGGCAGTGGTTGCCAGCCTGATCGATCTCGGCGATCGCTATCGCCTGCTGGTTAACTGCATCGACACGGTACAAACGCCGCACTCCCTGCCAAAACTGCCTGTCGCTAACGCGCTATGGAAAGCTCAACCGGATCTGCCAACCGCTTCTGAAGCCTGGATCCTGGCCGGTGGCGCGCACCACACCGTGTTCAGCCACGCGCTGGATCTGAACGACATGCGTCAGTTCGCTGAAATGCACGATATCGAGATCGCGGTGATCGATAACGATACCCGCCTGCCAGCCTTTAAGGACGCGCTGCGCTGGAACGAAGTGTATTACGGCTTCAAACGTTAACAACTGCCGGATGACGGCGTAAACACCTTATCCGACCTACAAGAATGTGCGATTTGTAGGCCGGATAAGCGTAGCGCCATCCGGCAAGATTCATCGGAGAGCATCATGTTAGAAGATCTCAAACGTCAGGTACTGGAAGCCAATCTGGCGTTGCCTAAGCACAATCTGGTCACCCTGACCTGGGGGAACGTCAGCGCCGTCGATCGCGAGCGCGGCGTGTTTGTGATTAAACCTTCGGGAGTCGATTACAGCGTAATGACCGCCGACGATATGGTGGTAGTCAGTATCGCCACGGGTGAAGTTGTTGAAGGTACGAAGAAACCTTCCTCAGATACCCCAACACATCGTTTGCTGTATCAGGCATTCCCGACCATTGGCGGCATTGTTCACACCCATTCGCGCCATGCAACCATCTGGGCGCAGGCGGGTCAGTCGATTCCGGCCACGGGGACCACCCATGCGGACTATTTCTACGGTTCGATTCCCTGCACACGCAAAATGACCGACGAAGAAATCAACGGCGAATATGAATGGGAAACCGGTAACGTAATCGTTGAAACCTTTGAAAAACAAGGTATTGATGCCGCACAGATGCCTGGCGTGCTGGTGCACTCTCACGGTCCATTTGCCTGGGGAAAAAATGCCGAAGATGCGGTGCATAACGCCATCGTGCTGGAAGAAGTCGCCTATATGGGGATCTTCTGTCGCCAGCTCGCGCCGCAGTTACCGGATATGCAGCAAACCCTGCTAGATAAACACTACCTGCGCAAACACGGTGCAAAAGCGTATTACGGGCAGTAAAAGAAATAAGCGCGCAGATAATCTACGCGCTCCTTTATAGTTATTCGCTATAATATTCGGCGAATGAACCTTGGTATACACAATCATTTGAACAGATATAATCAATTACATTATCATAGTGTCCATGAGCCTTATTTCCTTCCAGACAATGGAAAAAGATATAATCTGTAATCGTCGCCTGCCACTTCTGCCCGTTCAGCAGATAATTAATCACTGTATCTTTGTGTCCCTTACTTTTGTCATTACCCTGCCAGTGAAAAAAAGCGCTACCATTTTCAATAATTTCAGCATTCCACAACTTACCGTCCCATGTTTTATATAAAATATATTTGCTCACAGTTTTAATCGCTGGATTAGAAATCATTGTGTTAACAAACATATAGTTCTGATATTTAATGCCAAGCTGATGTTTGGAAAGAACGTTCATAAAAACTCCATTTTTTCAAAATTAATATTAAAAGGACAAAAAAATGCACAAGCCATCGACAAAATAAAATTATATTCACAGAGAATTTTCCGACGAAATCGAATTGAAACTGCTTAGTTAGAACAATAACAACCCCATTTAAATATATTATATTTAAGATAATGACCCAAACATTTCGAATGAAAGTTTTACACTAACAGCTAATAAAAACAAATAAAAATATAATTTTTTTACTAATCCGAGAAATATGTAGCAAAATCAAATGAGCACTATTCCTAAAAATCATAAAAAGTATGAAAACGAACTTGTAATTAACAATTAAAACATAAACAACGTAATTAATGGAAACTAATGTACAAATACCAGCTATAACATATCTATCTGTAGCCTATCAAAGCTATTTGATTCATATATTGCATATGAAGATAACATTGTCAGGTAAGAATAATTATTTTACTCAGGAAAGCGTATTTCGGGCAGTAACCTCTTCTGAGCATGACAACTGTATAAAATCACAGCTAATCTATCAGAACCAGGCTATAATAATGCCTGGTTTTTTGACGGATACGCAGCGTGGCGCAAGCAGGTTTTATTTTAACCCGGCACTGGCGGGACACCCCGCAGGGAACTGAGGTCTCATTCTGGCTGGCTACAGATGATGGGCCGCTGCTGGTCACGCTCGCGCCTCAGGAGTCGGTCGCGTTTATTCCCACCAGTCAGGTTCCTCGCGTAATGTCATTATTACGCACTGAAAACGGCTATCGCCTGAAATCGCTGCAATTGCAAGACTTCCACCGCCAGCCTGTTTCCGGACTGTATTGCCGCTCACATCGCCAGCTCATGCGATTGGAAAAACTGCTGCGCGAAAACGCAGTCACCGTCTATGAGGGCGACGTACGCCCACCTGAGCGGTATCTGATGGAGCGCTTTATCACCTCCCCTGTTTGGGTCGAAGGCGACAGACATAATGACATGCTGGTGAATGCCCGCCTGAAGCCGAACCCTGACTATCGACCACCGCTAAAATGGGTATCGCTGGATATTGAAACCACGCGCCACGGCGAACTCTATTGCATCGGTCTTGAAGGCTGTGGGCAGCGTATTGTCTACATGCTCGGCCCGCCAAACGGCGACGCCTCTACGCTTGATTTTGAACTTGAGTACGTAGCAAGCCGCCCGCAGTTGCTGGAAAAACTCAATGACTGGATTGCCCGTCACGATCCTGATGTGATAATCGGCTGGAACGTCGTGCAATTCGATTTACGCGTCCTGCAAAAGCACGCCGAACGTTACCGCATTCCCCTGCGTTTTGGTCGTGATAGCAGCGAGCTTGAGTGGCGCGAGCATGGCTTCAAGAACGGCGTATTCTTCGCTCAGGCTAAGGGGCGCCTGATTATCGACGGTATTGAGGCGCTCAAATCCGCGTTCTGGAATTTCTCGTCATTTTCACTGGAAACGGTATCGCAAGAGCTGCTTGGCGAAGGGAAGTCGATTGATAATCCGTGGGACAGAATGGACGAAATTGACCGTCGGTTTGCCCAGGATAAACCCGCGCTCGCCACCTACAATCTCAAAGACTGTGAGCTGGTCACGCGCATTTTTCATAAAACCGAGATCATGCCATTTCTGCTGGAGCGCTCGACGGTCAACGGTCTGCCGGTCGACCGTCACGGTGGTTCGGTTGCCGCCTTCGGCCACCTCTACCTTCCGCGCATGCACCGGGCGGGTTATGTGGCGCCGAATCTCGGTGAAGTCCCCGCGCACGCCAGTCCCGGCGGCTATGTGATGGACTCGCGCCCAGGCTTATACGACTCCGTACTGGTGCTGGATTACAAAAGCCTGTATCCCTCAATAATTCGTACTTTTTTAATCGATCCGGTGGGGCTTATCGAAGGGATGGCGCAGCCGGATCCGGAACACAGCACCGAAGGTTTCCTTGACGCCTGGTTTTCACGCGAAAAGCACTGCCTGCCTGAAATCGTTACTCAGATCTGGCACGGGCGCGAAGAAGCAAAACGCCGCGGCAATAAGCCACTCTCGCAGGCGTTGAAAATCATCATGAACGCATTTTACGGCGTGCTGGGCACCACCGCCTGTCGCTTTTTCGACCCGAGACTGGCCTCGTCCATTACCATGCGCGGCCATGCGATCATGCGCCAGACCAAAGCGTTAATTGAGGCTCAGGGTTACGATGTCATTTATGGCGATACCGATTCCACCTTTGTCTGGCTGAAAAAGGCGCACTCAGAAGACGATGCAGCCCGAATTGGTCGGGAACTGGTGAGCTATGTCAACACCTGGTGGGCGCAATCGCTGAAGCAACAAAATCTGACCAGCGCGCTGGAGCTGGAATTTGAAACCCATTTTTGTCGCTTTCTGATGCCGACCATTCGCGGTGCAGATACCGGCAGTAAAAAACGCTATGCAGGGATGATTCAGGACGGTGCTGAGCAACGTATGGTGTTTAAGGGACTGGAAACGGTACGAACCGACTGGACGCCGCTGGCCCAACAATTTCAGCAGGAGCTATACCTGCGAATTTTTCGTAACGAACCTTATCAGGAGTTTGTTCGCGAGACTATTGCCCGTCTGATGGCCGGTGAAATGGATGAACAACTTGTGTACCGCAAGCGCCTGCGCCGCCCGTTAAGCGAATACCAGCGAAATGTTCCACCACACGTTCGTGCCGCGCGACTCGCCGATGAGCAGAATGTAAAGCTGGGGCGTCCACCGCAGTATCAGAATCGCGGAACCATAAAATATGTCTGGACGGTCAATGGCCCAGAACCTGTTGATTATCAGCTATCTGCGCTCGATTACGAGCATTATCTGACCCGCCAGATCCAACCTGTTGCTGAGGGAATTCTTCCCTTTATTGACGATAATTTTGCTACACTACTCACAGGACAACTGGGGTTATTTTGACGCGTGACGAAACCGCCGCCATCCAGTACCATAGCGCCCTTTCCATTCCTGGACCCATTTAACACCACTACCACTGATTTATTAGCCTGGTAGCGGGGTCGTATGCTCTCAATAACGGGGATTAGCCCGGAAAATGACGAGTATTGCCTGCAATTAAAGATATAGAGCCGAACATATATGCCTTTTACACTTGGTCAACGCTGGATCAGCGATACAGAAAGCGAATTGGGACTTGGTACTGTTGTCGCCATGGATGCGCGAACCGTCACTTTACTTTTCTCATCGACGGGCGAAAACCGTCTGTATGCGCGCAGTGATTCCCCCGTGACCCGCGTGATGTTCAATCCTGGCGATACGATAACAAGCCATGAAGGCTGGCAACTGCATGTCGATGAAGTAAAAGAAGAAAACGGCCTGCTTGCCTATATCGGAACCCGCCTGGATACCGAAGAAACCGGTGTCATGCTGCGTGAAGTACTGCTCGACAGCAAACTGGTATTCAGCAAACCACAAGATCGCCTGTTTGCTGGCCAGATTGACCGCATGGATCGCTTTGCTCTGCGCTATCGCGCACGTAAATTTCAGAGCGAACAATACCGTATGCCGTGGAGTGGGTTGCGTGGTCAACGTACCAGCCTGATTCCTCACCAGCTGAACATTGCCCATGATGTTGGCCGTCGTCATGCCCCTCGCGTTTTACTGGCAGATGAAGTGGGTTTAGGTAAAACCATTGAAGCCGGGATGATCCTGCATCAACAACTGCTGTCCGGCGCCGCAGAGCGCGTGCTGATCATCGTCCCGGAGACATTACAGCACCAGTGGCTGGTCGAAATGCTGCGCCGCTTCAACCTGCGTTTTGCGCTGTTTGATGATGAGCGTTATGCAGAAGCGCAGCACGACGCCTACAACCCGTTTGAAACCGAACAACTGGTCATCTGCTCGCTGGACTTTGCCCGTCGTAATAAACAACGTCTGGAGCACCTGTGTGACGCCGAGTGGGATCTGCTGATTGTCGATGAAGCCCATCACCTTGTGTGGAGCGAAGACGCGCCCAGCCGCGAATATATGGCCATTGAACAACTGGCAGAACGTGTGCCGGGCATCCTGCTGCTAACCGCTACACCGGAGCAGCTGGGCATGGAAAGTCACTTTGCACGCCTGCGCCTGCTGGACCCGAGCCGTTTCCACGATTTCGCCCAGTTTGTTGAAGAGCAAAAAAATTATCGTCCGGTCGCCGACGCCGTCGCCATGCTACTGGCAGGCAACAAGCTGAGTAACAATGAGCTGAACATGTTAGGCGACATGATTGGCGAGCAGGACATTGAGCCGCTATTGCAGGCGGCAAACAGCGACAGCGAAGACGCCCAGAGCGCGCGTCAGGAACTGGTTTCGATGCTGATGGACCGCCATGGCACCAGCCGTGTGCTGTTCCGTAACACCCGTAACGGTGTGAAAGGCTTCCCGAAACGCGAGCTGCATACCATCAAGCTGCCGCTGCCGACCCAATACCAGACGGCGATTAAAGTCTCCGGCATTATGGGCGCGCGTAAAAGTGCAGAAGACCGGGCGCGCGACATGCTCTACCCGGAACAGATTTATCAGGAATTCGAAGGCGACACCGGCACCTGGTGGAACTTTGACCCGCGCGTGGAATGGCTGATGGGCTACCTGACCAGCCACCGCTCGCAAAAAGTATTAGTTATCTGTGCAAAAGCCACCACCGCGCTTCAGCTGGAGCAGGTTCTGCGCGAACGCGAAGGTATCCGCGCTGCCGTATTCCATGAAGGGATGTCGATCATTGAGCGTGACCGCGCCGCAGCATGGTTTAGCGAAGAAGATAGCGGCGCCCAGGTAATGCTGTGCTCTGAAATCGGCTCCGAAGGGCGTAACTTCCAGTTCGCCAGCAATCTGGTGATGTTTGACCTGCCGTTCAACCCGGATCTGCTGGAACAGCGTATTGGCCGTCTGGACCGTATTGGTCAGGCGCATGATATTCAGATTCACGTTCCGTACCTGGAAAAAACCGCGCAATCTGTGCTGGTGCGCTGGTACCACGAAGGTCTGGATGCGTTCGAACACACCTGTCCGACCGGCCGTACTATCTATGACACGGTCTATAACAATCTGATCGGCTACCTGGCTGAACCAGAAAATACCGAGGGCTTTGACGATCTGATCAAAACCTGCCGCGAACAGCATGACGCGCTGAAAGCACAGCTAGAGCAAGGTCGCGATCGCCTGCTGGAGATCCACTCTAACGGCGGCGAAAAAGCACTGGCGTTGGCTGAGAGTATTGAAGAACAGGACGACGATACCAGCCTGATCGCCTTCGCCATGAACCTGTTTGATATCGTCGGTATTAATCAGGATGACCGTGGCGACAATTTAATCGTGCTGACGCCGTCCGATCATATGCTGGTGCCGGATTTCCCTGGGCTGCCGGAAGATGGCTGCACCATTACGTTCGAGCGCGATGTCGCCCTGTCGCGTGAAGATGCCCAGTTTATTACCTGGGAGCATCCGCTGATCCGCAATGGTCTGGATCTGATCCTCTCCGGCGACACCGGAAGCAGCACTATTTCGTTGTTAAAAAACAAAGCATTACCTGTTGGTACACTGCTGGTTGAGCTGGTCTATGTTGTTGAAGCGCAAGCGCCGAAACAACTGCAGCTAAACCGCTTCCTGCCACCAACGCCGGTACGCATGCTGCTGGATAAAAACGGCAATAACCTTGCTGCACAGGTTGAGTTCGAAACCTTTAACCGTCAGCTCAGCGCCGTTAACCGCCACACCGGCAGCAAACTGGTCAACGCCGTGCAGCAGGATGTTCATGCCATTCTGCAACTCGGTGAAGCGCAGGTGGAAAAATCAGCCCGTGCGCTGATCGACGCAGCGCGTAAAGAAGCTGACGAGAAGCTGACGGCAGAACTTTCCCGTCTCGAAGCGCTGCGTGCCGTTAACCCGAACATCCGTGATGACGAACTTAGCGCAATTGAAAGCAACCGTCAGCAGGTGATGGAAAGCCTGGATCAGGCGGGCTGGCGTCTCGATGCCCTGCGCCTGATCGTCGTGACGCATCAGTAACGGAGCCATACATGGGGATGGAAAACTACAATCCGCCGCAGGAACCCTGGCTGGTCATCCTGTATCAGGATGAACACATTATGGTGGTCAACAAGCCGAGCGGCTTGTTGTCTGTGCCAGGTCGTCTGGATGAGCACAAAGACAGCGTGATGACGCGTATTCAGCGCGATTATCCGCAGGCTGAATCCGTGCATCGTCTGGATATGGCAACCAGCGGCGTGATTGTAGTCGCGCTAACCAAAGCGGCAGAGCGCGAGCTAAAACGCCAGTTTCGCGAGCGCGAACCGAAAAAACAGTATGTCGCACGCGTCTGGGGGCATCCTGCTCCGGCCGAGGGTCTGGTTGATTTACCGCTGATTTGCGACTGGCCAAACAGGCCAAAGCAAAAAGTATGTTATGAGACCGGGAAATCGGCGCAGACCGAGTATGAAGTTGTGGAGTTCGCGGCGGATAACACCGCCCGGGTCGTGCTCAAACCCATTACCGGACGCTCCCACCAGCTGCGTGTGCATATGCTGGCTTTAGGGCATCCTATCCTGGGCGACCGCTTCTATGCTCCGCCGGAAGCTCTGGCGTTAGCGCCGCGCCTGTTGCTGCATGCAGAGATGTTAACCATCACGCATCCCGAATACGGTAACAGTATGACGTTTAAAGTCCCGGCAGATTTTTAAATTCTGAGCCAATTTATGCCGGGGGCGCTTCGCTTGCCCGGCCTACATTCATTAACGTAGGCCGGATAAGGCGCTAGCCGCATCCGGCAATTCAATTACTTGAATCCTTTTTGATCCTTAATCAGCTCGTAAGCCTTTTGGATTTCCTGCGCTTTTTGTTTCGCCATTTCCATCATCTCTGGCGGCAGACCTTTCGCGACCAGTTTGTCCGGATGGTGCTCGCTCATCAGCTTACGGTAAGCCCGCTTGATGGTGGTCGCATCGTCGGTCGTTTTCACACCCAGCACATTACAGGCGTCTTCCAGCGTCGGGCCGCGTTGCGCCTGCTGCCAACCACCGCCGCCAGACTGCTGCTGATATCCGCCGCCAAACTGTGCGCCGCCCTGCATCATGCGCAGGAACTGATCAAATTGGGTGCGTGAGATCCCCAACTCTTCAGCAATCACATACAGCACTTCACGTTCGTTAGGATGCAACGACCCATCGGCAAATGCCGCCTGGATCTGAATCTCCAGAAACATGCGGATCAGATCGAATCGACCAAAACAGACGCTGCGAAACTGACGCATCTTTTCACGTAATGGGTAATTATCCGATTTTCCTACCCGGAAGGCATGTTGTGCAGCCGTTCGCGAGTCACCGTGCAAATTCATCCGATCCATCAACTGGCTGGCGATATGTATATCGGCTTCCGTGACGCGACCTTTGGATTTGGTCAGATGCCCCATCACCTCAAAAGTGGTGGCAAAAAACAGCGCCTGGCGTTCACGTTGGTTGGCAAACCACGCCATTTTGCGCATGCGGGCTTTGTCGAACATGTGGCCAACTAACAGCCCCAGAACCACACCCCAGAAGCCGCCGCCCATCATTAAGGCCACGGCTACACCAATTATCTTTCCCCAATACTGCATAGACTCCCCAAATCTTTCCGCTCTCAGCCAGGCTATGTCCCACAATATAAGGTGCTTTTACCGATTTACGGCTGCGGTCAATTGTGGGACATCGCCTATAATTTGCATTATCATACCTGTCATTCAATGCCGTGCCTAACACCACAAACGCTATACCCGTTGGATTTCGAGTTGCAGCAAGGCGGCAACGTAGTGAGTCCCCTGGAGCTTACCCATGTAAGTGACTGGGGTGAACGAGGAAGACAACGAAGATGCAGCTTGAAAGGTGGCGGGTATAAAATGGGCAGGATTAATACTAGCGAAGTGAAGATGAGATAAGTTAGGCTGTGACCGTTTGTCACGCGCGACGCTACTGATGATGGAACAATAAATACAACGTATGAAAAAACGTATTCCCACTCTTCTGGCCACCATGATTGCCAGCGCCCTCTATAGCCATCAGGGCCTGGCAGCCGATCTCGCCTCACAGTGTATGCTGGGCGTGCCGAGCTATGACCGTCCTCTGGTACAGGGCGAGACTAATGAGTTACCCGTCACCATCAATGCCGACAACGCAAAAGGGAATTATCCCGATGACGCGGTGTTTACCGGCAACGTGGATATCGCACAGGGTAACAGCCGCCTGCAGGCCGACGAAGTACAGCTTCATCAGAAGCAGGCTGAAGGCCAGCCGGAGCCAGTACGTACCGTCGATGCGTTGGGCAATGTCCATTATGACGACAATCAGGTTATTCTGAAGGGACCGAAGGGCTGGTCCAATCTGAATACCAAAGATACCAACATCTGGGAAGGTGATTACCAGATGGTGGGCCGTCAGGGGCGCGGGAAAGCCGACCTGATGAAACAGCGTGGGGAAAACCGTTATACCATTCTGGAAAACGGTAGCTTTACCTCCTGTCTGCCAGGTTCCGATACCTGGAGCGTCGTCGGTAGCGAAGTTATCCACGACCGTGAAGAACAGGTCGCGGAGATCTGGAACGCCCGTTTTAAACTGGGTCCGGTTCCGGTCTTTTATAGTCCTTATTTACAGTTACCCGTCGGCGATAAACGCCGTTCCGGTTTCCTGATCCCGAACGCAAAATATTCCACCAATAACTATTTTGAGTTCTACCTCCCGTATTACTGGAACATTGCGCCCAATATGGACGCCACCATCACGCCACATTATATGCACCGTCGTGGCGGGATCATGTGGGAGAACGAATTCCGCTACCTCACCCAGGCGGGTGCGGGCTTGATGGAGTTTGACTATCTGAATTCCGATAAAGTGTACGAGGACGAACATCCGAAGGATGACAATTCACGTCGCTGGCTGTTCTACTGGCAGCACGCCGGTGTACTGGACCAGGTGTGGCGTTTCAACGTCGACTACACCAAGGTCAGCGACACCAGCTACTTTAACGATTTCGATAATAAATACGGTTCCAGTACCGACGGCTACGCCACGCAGAAATTCAGCGTCGGCTACGCGGTACAAAACTTTGACGCTACGGTATCGACCAAGCAGTTCCAGGTCTTCGACGCACAAAACAGTAACAGTTACTCTGCCCAGCCGCAGTTAGACGTCAACTATTACCAGAATGACGTTGGTCCGTTTGATACCCGTATTTATGGCCAGGCGGTCCATTTCGTCAATACCAATGACAACATGCCGGAAGCAACGCGTGTTCACCTGGAACCGACGATCAATCTACCGTTGTCGAATAACTGGGGCAGTATCAATACCGAAGCGAAGCTGCTAGCGACACACTATCAGCAGACCAATCTGGATTGGTACAACAACAACCCGAGTAACGTTAACAAGCTCGACGAGTCAGCCAACCGCGTCATGCCGCAGTTTAAAGTTGACGGCAAAATGGTATTCGAGCGCGACATGCAAATGCTGGCACCGGGCTATACCCAGACGCTGGAGCCGCGCGCGCAGTACCTGTACGTACCGTATCGCGACCAAAGTCATATCTATAACTATGACTCATCCTTGCTGCAATCTGACTACAGCGGCCTGTTCCGTGACCGTACTTATGGCGGTCTGGACCGTATTGCTTCTGCCAACCAGGTGACGACCGGGGTCACATCTCGCGTTTATGATGGCGCTGCCGTTGAACGTTTTAATATTTCTGTGGGTCAAATCTACTATTTCACCGAGTCTCGCACCGGCGATGACAACATTAAATGGGAGAATGACGACAAAACGGGTTCACTGGTATGGGCGGGCGACACCTACTGGCGTATCTCCGATCGCTGGGGTTTACGCAGTGGGATCCAGTACGACACGCGTCTGGATAGTATCGCCAACAGCAGCAGCAGTATCGAATACCGTCGCGATGAAAACCGGATGCTGCAGTTGAATTACCGTTACGCCAGCCCGGAATATATCCAGGCGACTCTACCGTCTTACTACTCTACGGCAGATCAGTATAAAAACGGGATTTCGCAGGTGGGCGCGGTGGCAAGCTTCCCAATTGCTGAGCGTTGGTCGATTGTTGGTGCTTACTACTTCGATACCAACGTGAACAAAGAAGCAGATTCAATGCTGGGCTTACAGTACAACTCCTGCTGTTACGCCATTCGCTTTGGCTACGAACGTAAGCTGAACGGTTGGGATAATACCCAGCAACACGCGATTTATGACAACACGATCGGCTTTAATATCGAACTGCGCGGTCTGAGCTCCAACTACGGTCTCGGCACCAACCAAATGCTGCGTTCGAACATTTTGCCGTATCAAAGCTCTTTATGATCTGATTGATTTACAACGTAATCCGCATTGCGGTTAATTGAAATGGAAAAAGTATGAAGAACTGGAAAACGCTGCTTCTCGGTATCGCCATGATCGCGAATACCAGTTTCGCTGCCCCACAGGTAGTCGATAAAGTTGCAGCCGTCGTCAATAACGGCGTCGTTCTGGAAAGCGACGTCGATGGCTTAATGCAGTCAGTAAAACTGAATGCAGGTCAGGCAGGTCAGCAATTACCGGATGACGCTACGCTGCGTCATCAGATCCTGGAACGTTTGATCATGGATCAAATCCTCCTGCAAATGGGTCAGAAGATGGGGGTGAAAATCTCTGACGAGCAGTTGGATCAGGCTATTGCCAACATCGCCAAGCAGAACAACATGACGCTGGATCAGATGCGCAGCCGCCTGGCACAGGATGGCTTAAGCTATTCAACCTATCGTAGCCAGATCCGCAAAGAGATGACCATCTCTGAAGTGCGTAACAACGAAGTTCGCCGTCGCATCACCATCCTGCCTCAGGAAGTAGATGCCCTGGCGCAACAGGTGGGCAACCAAAACGATGCCAGCACCGAGCTGAACCTGAGCCACATTCTGATCCCATTACCGGAAAACCCAACGTCCGACCAGGTTAACGCGGCTGAAAGCCAGGCGCGCTCTGTTGTTGATGAAGCGCGTAACGGTAGTGATTTCGGCAAACTGGCTATTACTTATTCCGCTGACCAGCAGGCGCTGAAAGGCGGCCAGATGGGGTGGGGACGTATTCAGGAGCTGCCGGGTATCTTTGCCCAGGCGTTAAGCACTGCGAAAAAAGGCGATATCATTGGCCCAATTCGTTCCGGTGTCGGCTTCCACATCCTGAAAGTCAACGATATGCGTGGCCAAAGCCAGAGCATCTCCGTGACTGAAGTTCATGCTCGCCACATTCTGCTTAAGCCGTCGCCGATCATGACCGATCAGCAGGCGCGTCTGAAGCTGGAACAAATCGCGGCAGATATTAAGAGCGGTAAAACTACCTTCGCGGCAGCCGCTAAAGAGTTTTCTCAGGATCCAGGCTCTGCCAACCAGGGCGGCGATCTGGGCTGGGCTGCAGCGGATATTTTCGACCCTGCTTTCCGCGATGCACTGACCAAACTTAACAAAGGCCAGATGAGCGCCCCGGTGCACTCCTCTTTCGGTTGGCATCTGATCGAACTGCTGGATACGCGTAACGTTGATAAAACTGACGCAGCGCAGAAAGACAGAGCTTACCGTATGCTGATGAACCGTAAATTCTCGGAAGAAGCAGCAACCTGGATGCAGGAACAGCGCGCCAGCGCTTACGTTAAAGTTCTGAGCAACTAATGACTCGTGCTCAACGCGTTGTTATCACTCCCGGCGAACCCGCCGGGATTGGCCCGGACCTGGTGGTTCAGCTCGCCCAGCGCGATTGGCCTGTAGAACTTGTTGTCTGTGCGGATGCAGCACTCCTCATTGACCGGGCAGCGATGCTCGGTTTACCGCTTTCACTCCTCCCCTACTCTCCAGATACCCCAGCCAGACCGCAATCAGCAGGCACATTGACGCTGTTACCGATTGCGCTGCGGGCACCTGTTGTCGCGGGTCAGTTGGCGGTAGAAAACGGGCAATATGTGGTGGATACGCTGGCTCGCGCCTGCGATGGCTGTCTGCAAGGTGAGTTTGCGGCGCTGATCACCGGTCCGGTTCACAAGGGCGTTATCAATGACGCTGGCGTCCCGTTTACCGGACATACCGAGTTTTTTGAAGAGCGCTCACAGGCAAAGAAAGTTGTTATGATGCTGGCGACCGAAGAGCTGCGCGTTGCCCTGGCAACCACGCATTTGCCGCTCAGAGCCGTTGCCGACGCCATTACGCCCGCCCTGCTTCAGGAAGTGATCGGCATTTTGCATCATGATTTACGCACCAAATTCGGCATTGCCGATCCGCATATTCTGGTGTGCGGTCTAAACCCGCATGCTGGTGAAGGCGGACATATGGGAACGGAAGAGATAGACACCATCATTCCGGTACTCGATGAACTGCGTGCGCAGGGAATGAAATTAAACGGTCCGCTGCCCGCAGATACGCTGTTTCAGCCCAAATATCTCGACCACGCGGATGCCGTGCTGGCAATGTACCACGATCAGGGTCTCCCCGTGCTAAAATACCAGGGATTTGGTCGCGGTGTGAATATCACGCTGGGCCTGCCCTTTATTCGCACATCCGTCGATCACGGCACCGCACTTGAACTCGCGGGCCGTGGACAAGCAGATGTCGGCAGTTTTATTACGGCGCTTAATCTCGCCATCAAAATGATTGTTAATACCAATGAATAATCGAGTCCATCAGGGCCATTTAGCCCGTAAACGTTTCGGGCAGAACTTCCTCAACGATCAGTTTGTGATCGAAAGTATTGTCTCTGCTATCAACCCGCAGAAAGGTCAGGCTATGGTCGAAATCGGCCCGGGCCTGGCGGCATTGACCGAACCAGTAGGCGAACGTCTGGACAAGCTCACGGTCATTGAACTCGACCGCGATCTGGCAGCACGCCTACAGACACACCCGTTTTTAGGGCCTAAGCTGACGATTTATCAGCAAGATGCCATGACCATGAACTTCGGCGAACTGGCGCAAACGATGGGACAGCCGCTGCGCGTATTCGGCAACCTGCCGTACAACATCTCCACGCCGCTCATGTTCCATCTTTTTTCCTATACTGATGCCATTGCCGACATGCATTTCATGTTGCAAAAAGAGGTGGTGAATCGTCTGGTTGCAGGGCCAAACAGTAAAGCGTATGGTCGATTAAGCGTCATGGCGCAGTATTACTGCAATGTGATCCCGGTACTTGAAGTACCGCCTTCCGCATTTACGCCAGCGCCTAAAGTTGATTCAGCCGTTGTGCGTCTGGTCCCTCATACGACGATGCCGTACCCGGTTAAAGATGTTCGTGTGCTGAGCCGTATTACCACCGAAGCGTTTAATCAGCGCCGTAAAACGGTACGTAACAGTCTCGGCAACCTGTTTAGCGTTGAAGTACTGACAGAGCTGGGCATTGATCCGGCGATGCGAGCGGAAAATATCTCTGTTGCGCAATACTGCCGGATGGCTAACTATCTGTCAGAAAACGCGCCATCGAAGGAGAGTTAAACATGATCAATTCGCCCCGAGTGTGCATTCAGGTACAAAGCGTCTACATTGAGGCGCAATCCTCACCTGATGATGAACGTTACGTTTTTGCTTACACCGTAACTATCCGCAATTTGGGGCGAGCGCCTGTGCAGCTGTTGGGGCGTTATTGGTTGATCACTAATGGTCATGGCCGCGAAACCGAAGTTCAGGGTGAAGGCGTGGTTGGCGTCCAGCCCCACATCGAACCCGGCGAAGAGTACCAGTACACCAGCGGTGCGGTGATTGAAACACCGCTGGGCACCATGCAGGGTCATTACGAAATGATCGATGAACAAGGCATCGCCTTTACCATCGATATTCCCGTATTCCGACTCGCCGTTCCAACACTCATTCATTAAAACAATAACTATGGCGACATACCTTATTGGCGACGTTCACGGTTGTTACGATGAACTGGTAGCCTTGCTGCATCAGGTAGACTTTAATTCCGAAAAAGACACCCTATGGCTCACCGGCGATCTGGTCGCTCGTGGACCGGGCTCGCTGGACGTTTTGCGCTACGTGAAATCACTGGGCGACAGCGTGCGGTTAGTATTGGGTAATCACGATTTACACCTGCTGGCCGTATTTGCTGGTATCAGTCGTAATAAACCTAAAGACAGGGTCACATCGCTGCTCGAAGCACCGGATGCCGACGAATTACTTAACTGGCTCCGCCGTCAACCGCTGTTGCAGGTAGACGAAGAGAAGAAGCTGGTGATGGCGCATGCCGGTATCACCCCACAGTGGGACCTGCAGACAGCAAAAGACTGTGCTCGCGATGTTGAAGCCGTGTTGTCGAGCGACTCGTATCCCTTCTTCCTTGATGCGATGTACGGCGACATGCCCAATAACTGGACCCCGGAACTGACCGGGCTGGCGCGCCTGCGTTTTATTACCAACGCCTTTACCCGCATGCGTTACTGCTTCCCTAACGGTCAGTTGGATATGTACAGCAAAGAGTCACCAGAAGACGCACCTGCCCCGCTGAAGCCGTGGTTTGCCATTCCTGGACCTGTCAGTGAAGCATACAGCATTGCATTCGGGCACTGGGCATCGCTGGAGGGTAAAGGCACGCCAGAAGGCATTTACGCGCTGGATACGGGGTGTTGCTGGGGAGGCGATCTCACCTGTCTGCGCTGGGAAGACAAACAGTACTTCGTGCAGCCGTCAAATCGCCATCTGAATCTGGATCCTGGCGAAGCGGTCAACGCCTGATAGTCGTTTGCCGGATGCGGTGCTCGCACCTTATCCGGCCTACATTAGCTGGATGATAAGGCGTTTCGCCGCCATCCGGCACTTACAGTATTAACGACGTTCCAGAATCTCGAAGCAGTAGCTGTGAGAGTTTTGCGCGTCGGCATCGTGGAATTCACTGAACACCGACTCCCAGTCATCCGGTTCGTAGTCCGGGAAATGCGTATCCCCTTCCACTTCCGCATCAATGTGCGTCAGATACAGTTTCTGTGCTTTTGGCAGGAACTGCTCATACACACGCCCACCGCCAATTACCATAATTTCAGGTTCATCGCCGCAGGCCGCAATTGCTTCATCCACAGACTTCACCCACTGCACGCGATCGTCGGTGCCAGGCTTACTGCTGATGACGATATTTTTACGCCCAGGTAACGGTCGCCCGATGGATTCCCAGGTGTGGCGTCCCATGACAACCGGCTTGTTTAAGGTATTACGTTTAAACCAGGCGAGATCGGCAGGGAGGTTCCACGGCATGGCGTTCTCCATACCGATGACGCGATCTACCGCTAACGCCGCAATCAGACTGATCATTGAATATTTCCCGGATACAAAAAAATTGTCGCCACTATACGGAAAGCGCAATCTTTCGTCGACTGGCGGAAAGAGGATGAACAGGAAAATTTTCCGTTCTGCTGGCGAACCGACCTATTTAAGGTGGTACGCCAGCATTACAGTAGTTCAAAAACAGCCAATTAGCAGTAAAGTTTGCAGAACATCACATTTTTTACCCTATGCTGACGGTTTCACTTCCGGCTCATTGGCGACGTCGCCCGTATGCTTACCTTCATCCGTGCCTTGCCAGCCATGGCGTTGAATTAACGATAAGTGCTGACGATCTTCCGCAATAATTTCACTCAGCATTGCGCTGGTGCGTTTATAAACGGCCGCGCGGGAAGTCGCGTCATTTTCCCCTTTCACCATCTCCTCTACCATCATGGTATTGAATCGGCGGAATACGTCAGCCCGCTCACGTGCCTCATAGCGCCCAAGCCCGAGACCTTCCAGCGCCAGACGTCCGGTCTTCAGTGCACCTTCAAAGGTTTCACGTTCCGGCATATCCACGCCCGCCTGGCGCAGGCGGATGTAATGATCCACGTCGCGCGCACGAGCAATAATTTGCAGATGCGGGAAATGCTCTTTCACCATTTCGGTTAACTGCAGGCTGGTTTGCGGATCGTCAATGGCATTAATAATAACTTCAGCTTTCGCCGCCCCGGCAGACTCCAGCAGATCCATCCGGGTCGCGTCGCCATAGAAAACCTTCATCCCGAATTTACGCAGCGTTTCGATATGATCCGGATCATGATCAAGAACCACCATTTTGACCCCGCTCGACAACAGCAAACGACCGGTTATCTGGCCAAATCGCCCAAACCCGGCGATGATCACCCGCGGTTGCTCCTCATCGATTTCATCGGCTTCGCGCTCTTCCTCAGTCGCCGATTTTTCCAGACGCGTCAAAATCACCAGCAAAATCGGTGTAGCCGCCATCGACAACGCCACCGCCAGCGTCAGCGATTTCGCCCAGTCAGGATCGAGCACATTTGCCATTTGCGCCGCGCCAAACACCACAAAGGCAAACTCACTGCCCTGCCCTAATAATACGGCAAACCAGCGACGCTGCTTGTTCGGCACCTGCAACGGTTTCGCTATCAACCACAACATGACGGTTTTGATAACCAGGAAACCGACCAGTAGAATGATAATGCGCAAGGGATTATCAATCAGCGTACCAAAGTCGATAGACATCCCTACACCGATGAAAAACAGCCCCAGCAGCAGTCCTTTAAATGGTTCAATGTCGCTTTCCAACGCGTGACGATACTCAGAGCTTGCCAGCAGCACCCCGGCCAGGAATGCCCCCATCGCCATCGACAATCCAACCTCTTCCAACAGCAGACCGAAGCCAAACACGAGGAACAGCGCAACGGCACTGAACACTTCCCGCAGGCCCGAACGGGCGACAAAACGCAAGGCAGGACGTGTGACATAACGACCTAACAGCACCACCAGCACCAGTGCGCCCGCTACCTTAAGGGCAGACAATGCAAACGCCCCAAGCGTTGTTGATGCGCCACTCGCTGCCAGTAATGGGATCATCGCCACCAGTGGAATAGCAGCGATATCCTGGAACAGCAGCACGGCAAACGCGCTGCGGCCCATTTGCGAAACCATCAGGTTGCGTTCATTCATTGCCTGCATAGCGATAGCCGTAGAGGAAAGCGCCAGCGTCATGCCGATCAGCTCCGCTACCTGCCAGCGCAGGCCGAGGAACATACAGAACACACCAATCAGGCCTCCGCAGACTACCATTTGCAATGCGCCGCCGCCGAACACCGAGGCTCGCAGTTTCCACAAACGTTGCGGATCCAGCTCCAGACCAATGACAAACAGCATCAGCACCACACCGATCTCCGCAAAATGCAGGATGGATTCGGCGTCCGTCACCAGCCTCAGGCCCCATGGGCCGATAATGCACCCGGCGATGAGATACCCCAGTACCGACCCGAGTCCCAGCCGTACGGCGATGGGGACAATCAGTGCCGCCGATCCGAGATAAATCAGCGCCTGTATCAGCGTATGGCTATCCATGGTGTGCCTCCTGCCATTCCATCAGACGCTGTTTGTAGTGACGAGCCTGCGCTTGCAGGGTTTCATCATCACAGATAAACGTACAGTGCATCGCAAACGGCGGTAGCCATTTGAGGCCACAATAAAGTGCCGTCGCCTGTAAGGGTTGAGAAAGCACATCAAATCCGGGATGGGAGCCAATATCGAAGTGGTTTTCACCGCCGCCGGTCGTCACCGCCCACAGCAGATGTTTACCGTGCAGCGCAGTACCGCCATGACCATACGCCCAGCCGTGCGAAAGGACTTTATCCATCCACAGCTTGAGTAATGGAGGTGTGCTGTACCACTGCATCGGATGCTGCCAGATGATCAAATCAGCGCGTGCCAGCGCATCCTGTTCAGCGGCAATATCGATATTGAAGTCGGGGTAGAGCTGGTAGAGCGAGCGGATCTCCACGCCCTCCAGCGTCCTTGCCTGTTCAAGCATCCGCTTATTCGCATGCGAGTGCTGCGGATAGGGGTGCGCATAAATGATGAGGATCATGATTAGCCTGTTTCACTGCATTATTGTAATAACAGTGAGTTTAGTCACTTAATCCACAGGCTAACAGTCAATATTATTGAGTGGCTGAATGGAGAAAACTGAACTAGTTATCCAGCTCACTCATATCTTTAACCTGATCGCGGTTAATCTGTTCCGTCTTACCCGTTTGCGCATTTTTATACGACACCAGGCCAGTATCATCATCGACTTGCGGTTTGCCGTCAGTGACGATTGTTTTGCCATCGGTGGTTTTAACCGCCTGGTTTGAGGAACAACCGGCCACGGTAAACAGTGCTGCTGCGGTAAAAATTGAGGTGATCAGGATATGTTTTTGCATGGTGTTCTCCCTGCTTTTCAGTTGTTTTTAGTGATATACCCAGTTAACTGTAGGCTAACTGACTGAGTTGCAGGGAAAATACAGAACACTCCTAATAACTCGCCCTGGTCACGGGCTTACTGCGAATCGTCATTTGACTGGTTTGCGCCAGCGTCAGACCTCGCGTTTCCGGGGCGAAAGCGATGGACACCAGCAGGCCAATCAGCGAAATTCCTGCGCCCATCAGCATGACATTGCTGATCCCGTATTTGGTAATGAACACCGGCAGCGCCCATGTTGAAACAATGGTGCCGATGCGGCTTAAGGACATAATCACCCCGACAGCAGATGCGCGAATGTCGGTAGGGAACAGTTCATTTGGGTACAGCCACTGAAGATTTCCCGGTCCCCCCGAGAAAAAGGCGTACACGGCAAACGCCAGCACCACCAGCCACGCTCCCATATCAGGAATTAACCCCAGCACGGCCAGCGCCAGCGTCATCATAATAAAGCTGCCAATTAACAATGGCCGACGGCCCGCGCTATTGAGCCAGAACATGGGTGGAATGCACCCCAGCATAAAGCACAGGCTTATCACCACATTGCCCAACGCCGCGCTTTTCCCGGCACCAAGCCCCAACAGTCCAACAATCTGCGGACCAAAGGTATAAATGGCGAACATCGGGATCACCTGACAGGTCCAGATAGCGGCGACAAACAGGACAAACGGGAAATGACGGCGGTTAAACAGCTGTAGGAAGCGCGTCTCCTGCGGCGCCTCTTCGTCGAACACCACCGGTTCGCCGAACAGTTTGATCATCATCGCTTCACACTCTTTCACCCGACCTTTACGCAGCAGCCAGCGCGGCGATTCAGGAAGATCGAAGCGCCCAATCAGGATCAAAATACAAGGGATCACCGCGCTGCCCAGCATCCAGCGCCATCCTCCTTCAACATCATACAGCCAGTAACCGACCAGATCGGCACAGGTGGCGCCGACATACCACATCGCGGCGATAAAACCGATGGAGAAAGCGCGCTGGCGGGTATTGGAGAACTCGGTAATCATCGAGGTAGCAATCGGATAATCGGCACCAATCACAATGCCGATCAGCACACGCATTACCAACAGCTCAATGGGTGAGGAAACAAACATGGTTGCCGCCGATATCACACCAATGGCGATAATATCGATGATGAACATTTTGCGCCGCCCGACCTTATCGGAAATGTAGCCAAACAGCGACGTCCCCACAAACAGACCGGCGAGCGTGCCGGCCCCCAGCAGACCAATCCACTGTGCGTCCAGTTTCAATGCTGGCGTGAGCTGTTCCAGCGCCACGCCAATCATCACCAGCACATAACCATCCAGAAATGGCCCACCGCTTCCCCACAGCATTATCCGGCGGTGAATAGAGGTAAATTTGATGTCATCAAAGTTCCTGGGCTGCTGCATAGCGACTTCCTGTTTCAACACGGGCAAAGCGTCATCTGTAGGCCGGATAAGGCGTTTAGGCCGCCATCCGGCATTGGCGCCACATGATTGCCGGATGGCGACGCTACCACGTCTTATCCGACCTACGGGTGCACAACCTCGTACTTATTAGCCGTAGCGAAACTCCACGCCAAATGTCCCGCGCGGGTATTCCCATTTTTCCAACGCTGTATCAAGTCCGAGAATGCGGCACGTTCCGCACTCCAGGCATCCGGCGTAATCAAAACGGACGCTGCCGTCGTCCTGTTTTTTATACAGTCCGGCCGGACAGGCCTTAATCAGTACTTCCAGCGCCTGTTTATCAGGATCGGTTTTGAGAATGATGTGCGGGCTGTCTTCATCCACATTGAACTTATTGACGCCCAGTTTGACGTCCACATTGACGGGAGATGTCATAATACGGTCACTCCTTTCAGGCCATCTTTCATCAGGTTGATGAAGCCCACTTCCTTCGCATGACGCAGGATTTTTTTGCGCATTGGCACCGGAGCAGAGCCATCTACGGTGAACAGGTCGCGCGCGATGCTGACCGCCATTTCGGGATAGGCGGTAAACATGCGTGGGTTATCAAGGAAAGCGGGAAGCTTCTGATACATGCGCATATCGCGCATTGGACCATCATCGAGATGCTGACGGTATTCGCCCAGCGACTGCTTGCTGAAGTCGTCGCGCTTCATCGCGGAAAGCACCGTTTTCGCGGCCGCTTCGCCTGCGGATATGGCGAGATCCATACCGCGGATGGTAAAGCCGAGGTTCATACACATTCCGGCAGCATCACCGGCAATCAGCACACCGTCACCCACCAGTTCAGGCTGCATATTCATACCGGCCTCCGGTACGACGTGCGCGGCATATTCCACCAGCTTGCCACCGGCGATCAGTGGGGCAACCGCCGGATGCTGTTTGAAATCTTCCAGCATTTGTGGGACCGATTTTTTAGCATCTTTCAGATGATGAAGACCGCAGACCAGCCCCAGAGAAAGGGTCGTTTCATTAGTATAGAGGAAGCCCCCGCCCATCAACCCATCAGTTGGAGAACCGGCAAACAGGCAAGCTGCACCTTCGTTCCCCTGTAACTGGAAACGATCTTCAATCACCGATTTTGGCAATTCGATCAGCTCTTTTACGCCAACGGCAACATGCGATGCCTCAACGCGCTTTGCCATGCCCAGTTTTTCTGCCAACAAAGAATTCACCCCGTCAGCGAGGATCACCACTTTGGCTTCCAGAATATCGCCGTCGGCTTCCACGCCCACGACTTTGCCTTCGCGCTGCACAACGTTATCCACCCGAATACCGGTGATAAGCTGGGCTCCCGCCTCCTCGGCCTGCTCCATCAGCCAGGCGTCAAATTTGCTGCGTAAGACGGAATAAGAAACCTGCGACGATGCAGCCTCTTCACCATTGCAATAGTCGATGGTCATCGCCCCTTTATCGGTCATAAAGGCGAGTTTTTCGTGGGTGATTATGCGTTCAATGGGGGCCTGCTCAGCAAAGCCGGGAATGATGCGTTCCAGGCTATGGGCATACATGCGCCCACCGGTGACATTCTTCGCGCCAGCAGAATTGCCGCGCTCGATGACCAGCACCTGTGCACCTTCCCGAGCCAGCACCAGCGCCGCAACCGAACCGGCCAGACCTGCACCCACGATGATGGCATCAAAGATATCTTCGGACATACGTACTCCTGTCAGTGGCAGGATACTTTCGCACCCTGCCCGAATAGTTTAACGCGCCAGAGCAGCCGTCAGCGCAGGCAGGATCTTCAGCGCATCGCCAACGATGCCAAAATCTGCGTACTGGAAGATCGGCGCATTTTTATCTTTGTTGATGGCGAAAATCGTCTGCGCGCCGTTGGCGCCGACCATATGTTGGATCTGCCCGGAGATCCCCACGGCCAGGTACAGTTCTGGTTTGAGCATCAGGTTGGAAATGCCGACGTAGCGTTCGTGCTCCATCCACTTCTCGTTTTCCGCCACTGGACGGGAACAGGCCAGCTCAGCGCCAATCGCCTGGCACAGCGCTTCGGCCAGCGAGATATTTTCTTTGCTACCAATACCGCGTCCCACGCTGACCACCAGACGGGCTTTGTCGAGATCGACACTGTTGCTCTGACGCGCCTGCGTTGCCGTACGGGTCACGGCGATAGTCGGAGCCTGCCACTGGACGGTGTGCACCTCGCCGCTGCGGGCGGTATCCGGTTGCTGCGCGTCAAACGTTCCGCTGCTGAGAGTGATCACGGCAAACGGTGAAGCGATTGTTTCTGCTCCCATCGCCAGGCCGCCGTAGACCATATGTTTGACCGCCGCTTTTCCGTCCTGCACCGCGACTGCGCTGGCGTCGTTTGAGACTGCAGCCGACAAGCGAAAGCCCAGCTTTGCCGCTAACAGCTTGCCCCGACGCGTATTCGGCAGCAGCACCGCGCCGCCCTCGCTGTGCTGACGAATGGTTTCGGCCATCGCATCGGCGTAGTCTTCAACCATACGGTCTTCTGGTTTGCCGCTGAGCAGCCAGACATGATCCGCACCTAAATGGCATGCCGCCGCGCTGTCCTCATCGCTGAGCACAAACGTGTTAACGTTTTCACCTAAAGCCTGCGCACCATTCATCAGTTCCGGCAGACGAGAAGGGGTATCGCTGAATACCCAGACACTGGAAAATTTGTTCATAACATCCCCTGATAATTAAATGATTTTGCGAAGATTCTCGACAAACGCGGCAATCTGTTCTTCACCGTCACCTTCAATCACAACGCGCTGACGCTCGCGCTGCTTCGGTGCGGCAACCTGTTGTTCGGAATACGCTTGCGCGCCGTTCAGCCCAATGTCCGCAGACGACCAGACCTGGACCGGTTTTTTCGCTGCACCAAGAATGGCTTTCATGGAAGGGATTTGAGGGGTGTTGATGTCGGTAGAGACCGCGATCACCGCCGGAAGCGGGATACTCAGGGTTTCAACTTCATCTTCCAGTTCACGCTCTACCGTCAGCGTGCTGTCGGTAAGAGAGAGGATTTTACTCACGCCGTTAATCGCCGGCACGTTCAGCATTTCGCCCACCAGCAGACCAACCTGCTGTGCATAAAGATCGGAAGAACCGTCGCCGCAAATAAGCAGATCAAAACCTGATTTTTGTGCGGCGGCAGCCAGCGCAGTGGCGGTTTGTTGCGGCAGCGCCTGTTCAAATTGATCGTCAATGACAACAATCAGTTCATCAGGGCCACGGGAGAGCACATCTTTGCGCCCTTTTGCATTGGTCAGCGCTTTGCCGCCGACGCTCATGGCCACAACCTGAGCCTCTCCCACCTGCTGTTTAAACTGGCAAGCCGCTTCGATCGCATTCAGATCATATTGGCTGATTTTGCCATCCGCTTTGCTGAAATCGAGTGTTCCATCAGCATTATTAATCGCAATATCCTGCTCATCAGGTACGCATTTGTAGCAAGTAATTATCTTCATTGCATCTCCAGAAATCATGAAGGAAACGTATTTATATCGGCGGTGTTAAATACAGATATCACGCTCTTTAATTCGGAAATAAAACATTAATCACCAATATTGAAAATGTCACACATTGATATTCGTAACTTTCAATAGTGTTATGCACCTCACCAATATTGAAAGAAACATGTCAAATACGAAAATTTTCAATATTGTTTGCTGGTTCAACAATATTGAACGCCAGTCACTTAAAAAAGTTAAAAAAGCAACATCAACATTATGATTAATAAGAGAATTATTTGTATTTTCAGACAAAATAACCAGCATAAGAAAGTGTGACGCAGATAACAGAATAGCCGGAAATGAATACCCATTATGAGTTACTCACTGAGGCGCCCAGAGGTTAAAAGGTTATCAACAAATCATTAATAATAAATAAACAAACGATCACATACGGGCACGCTAAATAAATTTCGCTTTCACACTGGAATTCACTTATGAAAAATGAAAAGAGAAAGTCGGGAATTGAACCGAAGGTTTTTTTTCCACCATTAATAATTGTTGGGATACTTTGTTGGTTAACAGTAAGAGATCTTGATGCCGCTAACGTCGTTATTAATGCGGTATTCAGTTATGTCACCAACGTCTGGGGTTGGGCATTCGAATGGTATATGGTCGTCATGCTCTTCGGCTGGTTCTGGTTGGTCTTTGGCCCGTATTCGAAAAAGAAATTAGGCGACGAAAAACCTGAGTTTAGTACCGCCAGCTGGATTTTTATGATGTTCGCTTCCTGTACATCCGCCGCGGTGCTGTTCTGGGGTTCCATCGAGATCTACTACTATATCTCTACCCCGCCGTTTGCTCTCGCCCCCAACTCCGTTGGCGCAAAAGAGATAGCTCTGGCGTACAGCTTGTTCCACTGGGGACCGCTGCCGTGGGCGACCTACAGCTTCCTTTCAGTCGCGTTCGCCTACTTCTTCTTTGTACGCAAAATGGACGTTATCCGCCCCAGTTCCACGCTGGTACCGTTAGTTGGCGAGAAGCATGCTAAGGGCTTGTTCGGCACCATCGTCGATAACTTCTATCTGGTGGCGCTGATCTTCGCGATGGGCACCAGCCTCGGTCTCGCTACCCCGCTGGTAACCGAGTGTATGCAATGGCTGTTCGGTATTCCGCATACGCTGCAACTCGACGCCATCATCATTACCTGCTGGATCATATTGAACGCCATTTGCGTGGCCTGCGGCCTGCAAAAAGGGGTCAAGATCGCCAGCGACGTACGTAGTTATCTGAGCTTCCTGATGCTCGGCTGGGTGTTTATCGTCAGTGGCGCCAGCTTCATCATGAACTACTTCACCGACTCGGTCGGCATGCTGCTGATGCATCTGCCGCGCATGCTGTTCTATACCGATGCCATCGGCAAAGGCGGCTTCCCGCAGGGCTGGACTGTTTTCTACTGGGCGTGGTGGGTTATTTACGCTATCCAGATGAGTATCTTCCTGGCACGTATTTCTCGGGGTCGTACCGTACGTGAACTGTGTTTCGGGATGGTACTGGGCCTGACCGCTTCCACCTGGATCCTGTGGACCGTCCTTGGCAGCAACACGCTGCTGCTGATGGATAAAAACATTCTCAACATCCCACAACTGATTGAACAACACGGCGTGGCGCGCGCCATTATCGAAACCTGGGCTGCTTTACCGCTCAGCACCGCCACCATGTGGGGATTCTTTATCCTCTGCTTTATTGCCACCGTCACGCTGATTAACGCCTGCTCCTACACCCTGGCGATGTCCACCTGTCGCGAAGTTCGTGATGGTGAAGAACCGCCGCTGTTGGTGCGTATCGGTTGGTCCGTTCTGGTCGGCGTCATCGGCATCGTTCTGCTGGCGCTGGGTGGGCTGAAGCCTATTCAGACCGCAATTATCGCCGGGGGATGTCCGCTGTTCTTCGTCAACATCATGGTGACGCTGTCCTTTATTAAAGACGCCAAAGTGCACTGGAAAGACAAGTAATTCTTATTAACCCAATTGATCAAGAGGCTGAAAGATGGATTTCAACTTAAATGACGAGCAGGAACTGTTTGTCGCCGGTATTCGTGAACTGATGGCCAGTGAGAACTGGGAAGCTTATTTTGCCGAGTGCGATCGCGACAGCGTCTACCCTGAGCGTTTTGTAAAAGCGCTGGCGGATATGGGCATCGATAGCCTGTTGATCCCGGAAGAACACGGCGGGCTGGAAGCCGGTTTTGTCACCGTTGCCGCCGTCTGGATGGAACTCGGACGTCTTGGCGCACCGACTTACGTGTTGTACCAATTACCAGGCGGTTTTAACACTTTTCTGCGTGAAGGTACCCAAGAGCAAATTGATAAAATCATGGCGTTCCAGGGGACCGGTAAGCAGATGTGGAACTCGGCGATCACCGAACCGGGAGCGGGATCGGATGTTGGCAGTCTGAAAACCACTTATACACGCAAAAATGGTAAGGTTTATCTTAATGGCAGTAAGTGCTTTATCACCAGTAGCGCCTATACCCCGTACATCGTAGTGATGGCGAGAGATGGTGCATCACCGGATAAACCTGTTTATACCGAGTGGTTTGTTGACATGAGCAAAGCGGGTATCAAGGTCAACAAACTGGAGAAACTCGGTCTGCGCATGGATAGCTGCTGTGAAATCACCTTTGATGACGTTGAACTGGACGAGAAAGACATGTTCGGTCGGGAAGGTAATGGCTTCAACCGTGTGAAAGAAGAGTTTGACCATGAACGCTTCCTCGTCGCGCTGACCAACTACGGTACGGCAATGTGCGCTTTTGAAGACGCCGCGCGCTACGCCAACCAACGCGTACAGTTTGGCGAAACGATCGGCCGTTTCCAACTGATCCAGGAGAAGTTCGCGCACATGGCGATCAAACTGAACTCCATGAAAAACATGCTGTTGGAAGCCGCATGGAAAGCGGATAACGGCACCATTACTTCTGGTGACGCGGCAATGTGTAAATACTTCTGCGCCAACGCCGCGTTTGAAGTGGTAGACACCGCCATGCAGGTACTGGGAGGTGTTGGTATCGCGGGCAACCACCGCATCACGCGTTTCTGGCGTGACCTGCGCGTTGACCGTGTTTCTGGTGGTTCTGACGAAATGCAGATCCTGACGTTGGGTCGTGCGGTACTCAAGCAATACCGATAGAACGACGCAACCTGTAGGCCTGATAAGACGCCTTAACGTCGCCATCAGGCAATCAATGCCGGATGGCGGCGCGAGCGCCTTATCCGGCCTACATGGACACCCATAAATGCCAGGAGAAAAATGATGAATCATTTACCAATGCCAGCCTTCGGCCCGCTTTCCGGGGTACGCGTTGTCTTTTCAGGGATCGAAATTGCCGGTCCGTTCGCCGGACAGATGTTCGCCGAATGGGGCGCCGAGGTTATCTGGATTGAAAACGTCGCATGGGCTGATACCATCCGCGTACAGCCTAACTATCCGCAGCTCTCACGCCGTAACCTGCACGCCCTGTCGCTGAATATTTTCAAAGATGAAGGCCGGGAAGCGTTTCTGAAGCTGATGGAAACCACCGATATTTTCATTGAAGCCAGTAAAGGCCCGGCCTTTGCCCGCCGCGGTATTACCGATGAAGTGCTGTGGGAACATAACCCGAAGCTGGTTATCGCCCACCTTTCCGGCTTCGGCCAGTTTGGTACCGAGGAGTACACCAATCTTCCGGCGTATAACACCATCGCACAGGCGTTCAGCGGCTATCTGATCCAAAACGGCGACGTGGATCAGCCAATGCCCGCCTTCCCGTACACCGCCGATTACTTCTCCGGGATGACCGCAACGACAGCAGCGCTGGCGGCCCTGCACAAAGTGCGCGAAACGGGTAAAGGTGAAAGCATCGATATCGCTATGTACGAAGTGATGCTGCGCATGGGTCAGTATTTCATGATGGATTACTTCAACGGCGGCGAAATTTGCCCACGCATGACCAAAGGCAAAGACCCGTATTACGCTGGCTGCGGCCTGTATAAATGCGCCGATGGCTATATCGTTATGGAGCTGGTCGGCATCACGCAAATCAACGAATGCTTCAAGGATATTGGCCTCGCCCACATTCTTGGCACACCGGAAGTCCCGGAAGGCACCCAGCTTATCCATCGTGTGGAATGCCCTTACGGCCCGCTTGTGGAAGAGAAACTGGACGCCTGGCTGGCAACGCACACCATCGCCGAAGTCCAGGCGCGCTTTGCTGAGCTGAACATCGCCTGCGCGAAGGTGCTGACTATTCCTGAACTGGAAGGCAACCCGCAGTACGTTGCCCGTGAATCTATTACGCAGTGGCAAACAATGGATGGCCGCACCTGCAAAGGGCCAAACATCATGCCGAAATTTAAAAACAACCCGGGGAAAATCTGGCGTGGCATGCCGTCACATGGCATGGATACTGCCGCCATTCTGAAAAATATTGGTTATAGCGAAGCAGACATAAATGAGCTGGTCGGCAAAGGCCTGGCCAGAGTTGAGGAATAAACGCGACGCGCTGACCCCTCGATGGTTAGCGCTCACGCCTGATTTCAGTGGATAAAGCAATATGGATATCGTTGGCGGACAAAACTTACGTCAGATGTGGGACGACCTGGCCGGGGTGTACGGAGATAAAACGGCATTAATTTTCGAATCCTGCGAAGGAGTCGTTCGGCAGTTTAGCTATGCCTCGCTCAATGAAGAGATTAACCGCACGGCAAACCTGTTCCATTCCTTAGGGATCCGCAAGGGCGATAAGGTCGCATTGCATCTGGATAACTGTCCGGAATTCATTTTTTGCTGGTTTGGGCTGGCAAAAATTGGCGCCATCATGGTACCGATTAATGCCCGCTTGCTGGGTGAAGAAAGTGCCTGGATCCTGCAAAACAGCCAGGTAAGTCTGCTGGTCACCAGCGCCCAGTTTTATCCTATGTACCGCCAGATACGGCTGGAAAATAGTACCCCGCTTAATCATATCTGTCTGATTGGCGAACAGCTTCCGGCTGACGACGGCGTGAGTCACTTTACCCAACTGCAATCCCGCCAGTCCGCCACGCTGTGCTATACGCCCGCGTTATCCACTGACGATACGGCGGAAATTCTGTTTACCTCAGGCACCACCTCGCGGCCTAAAGGGGTGGTAATTACCCACTACAACCTGCGGTTTGCAGGCTACTACTCTGCCTGGCAAATCGCCCTGCGCGATGATGACGTCTACATGACGGTGATGCCCGCGTTTCATATCGATTGTCAGTGTACCGCCGCAATGCCCGCATTCTCCGCTGGCAGCACCTTTGTGCTGCTAGAGAAGTACAGTGCCAGGGCGTTCTGGAATCAGGTGCATAGATATAAGGCGACGGTTACCGAATGCATTCCGATGATGATCAGAACGCTAATGGTGCAGCCCGCTGCACCAACCGACAGACAGCATCACCTGCGCGAAGTGATGTTCTACCTCAATTTATCCGAGCAGGAAAAAGACGATTTTACCGAACGCTTTGGCGTCAGGCTGCTGACCTCCTACGGTATGACTGAAACCATCGTCGGTATTATCGGCGACCGTCCCGGTGACAAACGACGCTGGCCCTCCATTGGCCGCGTGGGATTTAGCTATGAAGCCGAAATCCGTGACGATCACAACCGTCCCCTGCCCGCCGGAGAAATTGGCGAAATCTGTATTAAAGGCGTGCCGGGCAAAACAATCTTCAAAGAGTACTACGCGCAGCCGGAGGCTACCGCCAAAGCGCTGGAACCTGAGGGCTGGTTACATACCGGTGATTCGGGCTATCAGGATGAGGATGGCTATTTTTATTTCGTCGACAGGCGCTGCAACATGATTAAACGCGGCGGGGAAAATGTCTCCTGCGTCGAGCTGGAAAATATTATTTCTGCGCATCCCAAAATTCAGGACATTGTGGTTGTCGGTATTAAAGATTCGATCCGTGATGAAGCCATTAAAGCGTTTATCGTCCTTAATGAAGGTGAAACATTAAGCGAAACCGAGTTCTTCAGCTTCTGCGAAAACAATATGGCGAAATTCAAGGTTCCCTCTTTTATGGAGATAAGAACCGACCTGCCGCGCAATTGTTCAGGAAAAATAATCAAAAAAAATCTGAAATAACCCTTCCGACAGGAACTCCTCCTGCCGGGAAATCTATTTATCTGGAGATGAACTATGAGTGATTCATTACATCTGACCCGTAACGGCCCGATCCTGGAAATTACCCTCGACCGGCCTAAAGCCAATGCCATTGACGCCAAAACCAGCTTTGCCATGGGTGAAGCGTTTCTTAATTTTCGTGACGACCCGGAATTACGCGTAGCGATTATCACCGGCGGTGGTGAGAAATTCTTTTCTGCGGGCTGGGACTTAAAAGCAGCAGCTGAAGGTGAAGCGCCAGATGCCGATTTTGGCCCAGGCGGCTTCGCCGGTTTAACCGAAATTTTCGATCTCGATAAGCCGGTCATCGCTGCGGTAAACGGCTATGCGTTTGGCGGTGGTTTTGAGCTGGCGCTGGCGGCGGATTTTATCGTCTGCGCGGAAAACGCCAGCTTCGCACTGCCGGAAGCCAAGCTCGGGATCGTACCTGACAGCGGCGGCGTACTGCGTCTGCCTAAACTGTTGCCACCGGCTATTGTCAACGAAATGGTGATGATCGGCAGACGAATGAGCGCCGAAGAAGCGCTGCGTTGGGGCATCGTCAACCGCGTTGTCAGTCAGGGCGAACTGATGGATAGCGCGCGCGAACTAGCGCAGCAGTTGGTCAATAGCGCCCCGCTGGCTATCGCCGCACTGAAAGAGATCTATCGCACCACCAGCGAAATGCCGGTGGAAGAAGGCTACCGCTACATCCGCAGCGGCGTGCTGAAGCACTATCCATCTGTACTGCATTCGGAAGATGCGCTTGAAGGACCGCAGGCGTTTGCCGAAAAACGCGACCCGGTGTGGAAAGGTCGTTAATAAGCCGATGCCGGATAGCGATTCGCTTATCCGGCAATAAAACCGAGATAAAACGATGAGCTACTACGCCTTTGAGGGCCTGATTCCGGTGGTGCATCCGGATGCCTTTGTCCATCCCAGCGCCGTGCTGATTGGCGATGTCATAGTGGGTGCCGGAGTTTATATTGGCCCGCACGCGTCATTGCGCGGTGACTATGGTCGCTTGATCCTGGAGGCAGGTTCTAATTTGCAGGATGGCTGCATCATGCACGGCTACTGCGACACCGACACCATCGTGCATGAGAACGGACACATCGGCCATGGCGCAATCCTGCACGGTTGCGTGGTGGGCAGAGATGCGCTGATCGGTATGAACAGCGTCATTATGGACGGCGCAGTAATTGGCGAAGAGAGCATTGTCGCCGCCATGAGCTTTGTCAAAGCCGGATTTCAGGGAGAGGCAAGGCAGATGCTGGTTGGCTCACCCGCTCGCGTATTGCGTGAAGTCACGGACCAGGAACTGCACTGGAAACGGCTAAACACCAAAGAGTATCAGGATCTTGCAACTCGCTGCCACACAGGTCTACACGAAACACTGCCCTTAACGCGGGTCGAAGAAAACCGGCCACGCCTGAAAGGCACAACGGACGTAAAACCCAAATCAGCACAGTAATTGATGCCGGATGCGCTCACGCTTATCCGGCCTACGCGTCAATCACCGTTTATGCCGCCATCAGGCAAACTGATTATTAGCGACGCATACTCTTGGAGAGCATCATCTGCCATTTCTGCTCACGGTTGAGCTCTGTTGGAGGAACGGCAGACAGGCGTGGCGTTTTCGCCATGCTCACCTTTTTCTCCTGCAAATTGTGATTCAGTCGGCTGTAGAGATGAGAGTCAATACTCACGACTTTCACCAGACGCTGGCACTGACAACCCCGACCGGCAATCTGATTAGGGATCATCTTAACTTCACAAACAATTTCTCCCACTTCCGACAGAATATAAGAGAGCGTATTAATTGCTTTGCAGTGCTCGATATCAAAATGGCGGGAAATTTCCTTTGCGGTGATCCAACGATCCTCGGCCATCATCCAGTCAGCAATTAACAAATAAAGCGGTCTTTCAACATATTTTTCACACATAAGCACACCATTTTCACAAATTAAAAATCTGGCTACGGCCTGTCCAAATTAATAAAAACTAAGCCATATTAAAATTGTGGATATAAAGGATAGTATGCGACTTGAATGTTGATTAGTGTGAGCAATATCGTGCTTATTACATTGAAAATGTGGTTACGGAAACGGACTTGTCCAGGAATGACCTTACGCAAGACAAAAAAAGGGTTTCTTTACAGAAACCCTTTCAAAATTATATTACAGATCCGGTTAGAGCAATATTCACCGGACCTTTTGTTTATTACTTTTTGATCTGCGCGTGCATTTCCTGCACCGAGGTTACCTTCTCGGTGGCATCGGCATTCAACGCCATCGCTGTGGCGAAACCGCCGTTCAGCGTAGTGTCATAATGCACTTTGTACTGCAGCGCGCTGCGGCGAATAAGCTTGGAGTCTTCAATCGCCTGACGACCTTCGGTGGTGTTGATGATATAGGTGTACTCGCCATTCTTGATACGGTCCTGAATGTGCGGACGACCTTCATGCACCTTGTTCACCAGACGTGGATTGATACCCGCTTCACCCAGCACAATCGCGGTCCCGTGCGTCGCATCCAGCTCGAAGCCAAACTTCAGCAGTTTCGCTGCCAGGTCAACCACGCGCTCTTTATCGCCTTCGCGAACGGAGAGCAGTGCACGACCCTGTTTTTTCATGGTGGAGCTACTGCCCAGCTGTGCCTTGGCGAACGCTTCCGCGAAGGTACGGCCCACGCCCATCACTTCCCCGGTAGAGCGCATTTCTGGCCCTAACAGCGGGTCAACGCCCGGGAACTTGTTGAACGGCAGCACCACTTCTTTTACCGAGTAGTACGGCGGGATAACTTCTTTGGTTACGCCCTGCTGTGCCAGCGTTTTCCCGGCCATCACGCGCGCCGCGACTTTCGCCAGCGGTACACCAGTTGCCTTGGAGACGAACGGAACGGTACGTGCCGCACGCGGGTTCACTTCAATCAGGTAAACTTCGTTATTCTTCACTGCAAACTGGACGTTCATCAGACCGCGAACCTGCAGTTCAAAGGCCAGTTTCTGCACCTGTTGGCGCATCACATCCTGAATTTCCTGACTCAGGGTGTAAGCAGGCAGAGAACATGCGGAGTCACCGGAGTGCACGCCCGCCTGTTCGATATGCTCCATGATGCCGCCAATCAGCACCATTTCACCGTCGCAGATAGCGTCCACGTCCACTTCAACCGCGTCATCAAGGAAACGGTCCAGCAGTACCGGCGCATCGTTAGAAACGCTGACTGCGGTCTGGAAGTAGCGACGCAGGTCGGCTTCGTCGTAGACGATTTCCATCGCGCGACCACCGAGAACATACGACGGACGCACTACCAGCGGGTAGCCAATCTCTTTCGCCTTCTCAACAGCCTGTTCGATAGCCGTTACGGTAGCATTCGCCGGTTGTTTCAGCTTCAGACGGTCAACCGCCTGCTGGAAACGCTCGCGGTCTTCCGCGCGGTCGATGGCATCCGGGCTGGTACCGATAACCGGTACACCTGCCGCTTCCAGCGCACGCGCCAGCTTCAGCGGGGTCTGTCCACCGTACTGTACGATGACGCCTTTCGGCTTCTCGATACGAACGATTTCCAGTACGTCTTCCAGCGTGACCGGTTCGAAGTACAGGCGGTCAGAGGTGTCGTAATCAGTTGAAACGGTTTCCGGGTTACAGTTGACCATGATGGTCTCGTAACCGTCTTCGCGCAGCGCCAGCGAGGCGTGTACGCAGCAGTAGTCAAATTCAATACCCTGACCGATACGGTTTGGACCACCGCCCAGCACCATGATTTTATCGCGGTCAACGGACGGGTTCGCTTCGCACTCATCTTCATAGGTGGAGTACATGTAAGCGGTGTCGGTGGCAAATTCTGCCGCACAGGTATCCACGCGTTTGTAGACCGGGTGCAGATTGTACTGGTCGCGCAGTTTGCGGATTTCCGCTTCGCGAACGCCGGCCAGTTTCGCCAGACGCGCATCGGCGAAGCCTTTGCGCTTCAGTACGCGCAGGAAGTCAGCGTCGAGGCCGTTGATGCCAAGGTCGGTGACTTTTTCTTCCAGACGTACCAGCTCTTCAATCTGCACCAGGAACCAGCGGTCGATGTTAGTCAGGTTGAACACGCCATCGACGGACAGGCCAGCACGGAAGGCATCGGCGATGTACCAGATACGCTCAGCGCCAGCGTCTTTCAGCTCGCGACGGATTTTAGTCAGTGCTTCCGGGTCGTCCAGGCTTACTTTCGGGTCGAAGCCGGTCGCGCCCACTTCCAGACCGCGCAGCGCTTTCTGCAACGATTCCTGCTGGGTACGACCAATCGCCATCACTTCACCGACAGATTTCATCTGCGTGGTCAGGCGGTCGTTAGCACCAACGAATTTCTCGAAGTTGAAGCGTGGTATTTTCGTCACAACATAGTCGATGGACGGTTCAAACGAAGCCGGAGTACGGCCACCGGTGATGTCGTTCATCAGTTCGTCGAGGGTGTAACCTACGGCCAGCTTGGCGGCAACTTTTGCAATCGGGAAGCCAGTAGCTTTGGACGCCAGCGCCGAGGAGCGGGATACGCGCGGGTTCATCTCGATGACAATCAGGCGACCGTTTTTCGGGTTTACCGCAAACTGGACGTTAGAGCCGCCGGTTTCTACGCCGATTTCACGCAGTACCGCCATCGAGGCGTTACGCATGATTTGATATTCTTTGTCGGTCAGCGTCTGGGCAGGTGCTACGGTGATGGAGTCACCGGTATGGATGCCCATCGCGTCGAAGTTTTCGATGGAGCAGACGATGATGCAGTTGTCGTTTTTATCACGCACCACTTCCATCTCGTACTCTTTCCAGCCAATCAGTGATTCATCAATCAGCAGCTCGTTGGTTGGGGAAAGATCCAGACCGCGTTCGCAGATTTCTTCGAACTCTTCGCGGTTATAGGCGATACCGCCACCGGTGCCGCCCATGGTGAAGCTAGGGCGGATAATGCACGGGAAGCCAACGTCAGCGGCAACCGCCAGCGCTTCTTCCATGGTGTGAGCGATGCCTGAACGTGCGGTGTCGAGACCAATCTTTTTCATCGCGATATCGAAGCGACGACGGTCTTCCGCTTTATCAATGGCATCCGCCGTTGCGCCAATCATAGTCACGCCGAACTCAGCCAGTACGCCCTGGCGTTCCAGTTCCAGCGCACAGTTCAGCGCTGTCTGACCGCCCATGGTTGGCAGCACTGCATCCGGGCGTTCTTTCTCAATAATTTTGCGTACCACTTCCCAGTGAATCGGCTCGATGTAAGTGGCATCGGCCATTTCCGGGTCGGTCATGATGGTTGCCGGGTTGGAGTTCACCAGAATAACGCGGTAACCCTCTTCACGCAGGGCTTTACACGCCTGCGCGCCGGAATAGTCAAACTCACACGCCTGACCGATAACAATCGGACCCGCGCCCAGAATCAGGATACTTTTTATGTCTGTACGTTTTGGCATGGCTCTTTTACTCCTGATTATTTCGCGGACTGACGGTATTGCTCAATTAACTCGATAAAGTGGTCGAACAACGGTGCAGCGTCGTGCGGACCCGGACTCGCTTCAGGGTGCCCCTGGAAGCTAAACGCCGGTTTATCGGTACGATGAATCCCCTGCAAGGTGCCGTCGAACAGTGACTTGTGGGTCACGCGCAGGTTGGCAGGCATGGAGGCTTCATCTACAGCAAAACCGTGGTTCTGTGCGGTGATCATCACGGTATTGTTATCAATATCTTTTACCGGATGGTTACCGCCGTGGTGGCCAAACTTCATCTTAATGGTCTTCGCACCGCTCGCCAGCGCCAGCAGCTGATGGCCGAGGCAGATGCCAAATACCGGAATATCGGTTTCGAGGAATTTCTGAATCGCGGTAATTGCGTAGTCGCACGGTGCCGGGTCGCCAGGGCCGTTGGACAGGAAAATACCGTCCGGATTCATCTTCAGAACGTCTTCTGCTGAGGTTTTCGCCGGTACAACCGTCAGGCGGCAGCCGCGGTCCGCTAACATACGCAGAATGTTACGTTTGGCGCCGAAATCGTAAGCCACAACGTGGAACGGCATTTCATCGGCAGATTTCGCTTCCGGCAGGTCACCGGCTAGCGTCCAGCTCCCCTGCGTCCAACTATAAGGCTCCGCGGTGGTCACTTCTTTCGCCAGATCCATACCGTTCAGGCCTGGGAAAGCTTTTGCTTTTTCCAGTGCCAGCGCCGCATCCGGGTTATCGCCCGCGATGATGCAGCCGTTCTGTGCGCCCTTTTCACGCAGCAAACGCGTCAGCTTACGGGTATCGATATCAGCAATCGCCACAATGTTATGGCGCTTGAGGTAAGAAGAGAGGTCTTCAGTATCGCGGAAGTTGCTGGCAATCAGCGGCAGGTCGCGGATGACCAGGCCTTGCGCATGTACCTGAGAAGATTCTGCATCGGCTTCATTGGTGCCGACATTACCGATATGAGGATAAGTAAGAGTGACGATTTGGCGGGAATAGGAAGGATCAGTGAGGATTTCTTGATAACCGGTCATTGAAGTATTGAAAACGACTTCCCCAACCGCCGAACCTGTTGCCCCTATGGCCCGACCGTGAAACTGGGTTCCGTCTTCCAGAACCAATAGCGCTGACTTAATCAAAACACCCTCCAGAGAATATTCACTCACTTTATTTGCATATTAATTCATTAACACCTCATGAATCAATGCAAATTTGCTTACCTATGGATTTCTGGCAAACGGCGGCATTCTAGAGATAGCTCACACAAAAGTCTACCCAAAAGGGCTTTTTTTATTATTATTTTGCGCCACTGGGATAAAACACACGATTTAACAGGCAAAAAGATCAGCTAACTCAGGGTAGAAAACGCTTGCGGTAGGCAAAGAGTGTAAAAACAGAATGCGGGAGAGAAAAAAGTGGACCACTTGGTCAAAATTTACATTGAGATAACAGAATTACCCAATAAAACATAGACAAATAACCAATTAAAAGAAAAAACACATTCATAAGCCAAAAATAAAAGGGCAATAAAATATTGCCCTATGTAATCAAATAATTATGATTACAATAACCACATCACGAAGGGTAATGAAAGCTATAAACTGCGTAAATCAAGCACATCTTTCATGTCAAAAAGACCATTTGACTTTGATTTCAGCCAAATCGCCGATCGCACTGCGCCATTGGCAAAGGTCATACGGCTGGACGCTTTATGCGTGATCTCTATACGCTCGCCAATATCGGCAAACATCGCGGTATGCTCACCGACGATATCCCCCGCCCGCACCGTGGCAAAACCGATCGTGCCCGGTACGCGCTCGCCGGTGTAACCTTCACGCGAATAGACCGCGCATTCTTTTAAATCTTTATCCAGCGCCCCGGCAATCGCCTCGCCCATCGCCAGCGCAGTGCCTGACGGCGCATCAACTTTATGGCGGTGGTGAGCTTCAATAATCTCAATATCGGTGTAATCACCCATCACTTTCGCCGCCTTCTCCAGCAGCTTAAGCATGACATTGACGCCAACGCTAAAGTTCGCGGCGAAAACAATCGCAATCTCCTGCGCGGCATCACGAATAGCCTGTTTGCCGGCATCGTCAAAGCCGGTGGTGCCAATCACCATCCCTTTACCGTGCTGGCGGCAAAACGCCAGATGCGCCAGCGTGCCTTCCGGGCGGGTAAAATCGATGAAAACATCGAAATCATCTTTCACCGCGTCAAGGCTGCTTTGCACGGTAACGCCCGTTTTTCCGGCCCCCGCTAATTCTCCGGCATCGCTTCCCAGTAAGGACGAGCCTTCGCGCTCTAACGCGGCACCCAATTGAACACCTTCCATCGCCATGGCGGCCTGGATTAACTGCCGTCCCATGCGGCCACCGGCGCCGGCAATGGCGACACGGATTTGTGCTTCATGCATAGCTATTCTCTTTTATAAAAATTGCGTAAACCGTTTTCAGAGTAACCAGCGCGCCCGGAGGCCGCTAGCTGAAAACACCCATAATTAGAATTTAATGATAAACAGAGGGGAATATCAGTAAAAGACATGATTCATCCCGCAGGATGAATCATTGCTGGAGTACAGGAAAGAAGTCAAACTTACTCAGTATGGCGCAAAATGATGGGAAAACGACGGAAATACGAGCAGAAACCAGCCAGTCTGCGTAGATATTTTCGCGAGTGTGGTTTTATGGCACGAGTGTATAGTTGACGATCATTTGCCCTTTTTTCATCTTCACCTGAGTAATCGTCACCGGTCCAATCTCAGAGAGATGGGCAACATGCGTCCCTCCGCAGGGATAAGCGAGGAGATGACCAAATCCAACCTGCCGCAACCCGTCGGTGAACGTCACTTGTCTGGAGAGATTGTCTGCCTGCCAGGCGTTGATTTTCTCCTGCAGCGATAGCGTATCCGGTAACGTACCGTTTTCACCGGCGGCGAAAGTAATGCGCCCCTCATTGGGCCAATGGTGTGCTTTCACCGGGAGCCAGCCGAACGCTGTACCCGCCAGGCCGATAAGATGTCCTGCCGAGTGCAGGCGGGCGTGCAGTTGACGCAGCGCGGCATCCACACGCAGGTTCACGATGCCGGGGAGGAGCGGTTTTGCCAGGATGTGCACCACATCGTCACCGCGCGCGAGGACTGTTTCAACCCGCTCACCATCAATCCAGCCCGCATCCGCAGGCTGCCCGCCTCCCTGCGGGTGAAAAAGGGTTCTATCCAGTACCACCGCGTACCGTCCATCCGGCTCAGCCGAGCAACTCAGTAAGTTAGCCTGGCCTTCAGTGTTATCGCTGGTGTAATAAAGACGTTCAGTCATGATTGCTCTCCTATTGATGGGAAGAGTATATTCACTTTACTGACGGCGATAATCCTGCGCTGGTTCAATGCTTCTTTGCCTGGTACGCACAAATGAACCCTAATCTTCTTCCCGACCTTGCCACCTTTGTGTTGATTATCGACCAGGGGAGCTTCTCCGCCGCCGCCAAAGCCTCGGGTGCTACGCCTTCCGCTATTAGCCGCAGCGCTTCACGCCTCGAGAAGGCGTTGGGCAGTAAGCTGCTGCACCGTACGACGCGCAAGCTGGCGCTCAGCGAAACGGGCAAAATTGTGTATGCACACGCGCAGGAAATGCTGCATGCGGCACAAATGGCCGTCGACTCAGGCAGCAGTCGACAAACCATCGCGCAAGGGCAACTGACCCTCAGCGTGCCGAAAGCGGTGGGGCGATTTGTCATTCATCCACTGATGGCCGAATTCTTTACGCGCTACCCGCAAGTGGACGTCTGCCTTCGGCTGGAAGACCGGTATATGGATTTAATCGACGACGGCGTCGACCTTGCACTGCGCATCAGTCAGTCGCCCTCCCCGGGCCTGTACGGGAAACCGCTGATGCCGGTCAGCCATGTGATATGCGCAACCCCCGAATACTTACGCAAGCACGGTACGCCCGAGCACCCGCAGGCACTGCGCGAGCATAGCTGTATCAGTCTTGGCGAGACACCTGCGGATTCACGTTGGAAGTTTCGACGCGGTGAGCGCATGGAGACTATTCAGACTCATGGCCGCTACGCCGCCAACCACACCGGTGTACGCCTGGACGCGGTAAAAAAGGATCTGGGAATCGGCAGCCTGCCACTGTTCACCGCCAGCGAGGCACTCGCCAATGGCGAGATTGTCCAGGTACTGCCAGAATGGGAATTCATCAGCGACTACAGCGGGGAACTGTGGCTGCTATGGACGCGCAATCAACATATGCCCGCCAGAATGCGGGCGATGATTGATTATCTCAGCGAGAAGGTGCCGTTGCACAACACCTGATTACAGCGCGCGGGCAAATACCTCTGCCACCCACTGCTGGAAACCTTCAACGTTCAGGCCCAGCGCAACCTGCGCATTTGCCGGATGCCCCAAGCGTCCTTCAATGTCCACTACCGTCGTACCCGAGGTATATTCGCCCTGGGTTTCAACCGCCACGAAACACGGCTGCAGGGTAAACAGTTCCGGGCGCACCAGCCAGGCAATGGCGCACAGATCGTGCATTCGCAGCCCCGTATTCATACTGCCGCTACGGTAATGGCTAAACAGCGCATGCAGCATTTTCCCCGTCTGGTTAAGCTGGGGGAGCGTTGCCAGATAGTCCGGGGCAAGCATAGCCTGATTAGTGACATCCAGCCCACACATCACAATCTCCAGCCCACTCTGGAAGACTTTCGCTGCGGCCTCGGGATCGATAGCAATATTAAACTCGGCGTTGGGTGTGAAGTTCCCGCGCCCGGCAGAGCCGCCCATAATCACCAGACGCTGAATGTTGAATACGCATTCAGGATAATGGGTCAGCAGCAGCGCAATGTTGGTCAGCGGGCCAATCGCCACCAGCGTCACGGGCTGCGGGGCATGCATCAGCGCATCGCGAATCGCCTGGAAGGCGGGTTTTGCCATCGCCTGGCGGTCGTGTTCGACAAATTCATACCCTTCCATACCGGACTCGCCGTGCACGGAAGCGGCATCACGCAGCGGCCGCACCAGCGGCATTGATGCTCCCTGCGCTAGCGGAACATCCGCATTCCAGAAGTGCAGCAGTTGCAACGCATTGCGAGTGGTTTTTTCCACCGACACATTGCCTGCTACCGTGGTCATCAGTTGCAGATCCAGCTCAGGGGCAAACAGCGCAGCAGCAATGGCGGCGGCATCATCAATGCCGGGATCGGTATCAAGAATGATCGGTAAGCGCATGGTTTCTCCATAAAAAAATGCCAGACGTTAAGTCTGGCATCTTCTCATAATCGTAACCGGAATGACTTACTCTACTTCACGAACATCCACACGCAGCTCTTTCGGCACTTCGAAAACGATGTTCTCTTCGCGGCCTTCCAGCGGAATAGCTTCCCCACCGCCAAGCTCCTGCAGGCGAGCAATCACGTTTTGCACCAGGATATCCGGCGCCGAGGCTCCGGCCGTCACGCCTACGCACTTCGCCTCTTTCACCCACGCTTCCTGGATGTCGGTCGCATCGTCAATCAAATACGCCGCTTTCCCCATTCGCTGGGCCAGTTCAGCCAGACGGTTTGAGTTAGAGGAGTTCTTCGAGCCAACCACCAGCACAACATCAGCCTGTTCCGCCAGCGCGCGAACCGCTTCCTGACGGTTGGTGGTGGCATAACAGATATCGTCTTTGCGCGGCCCGACAATTTTCGGGAAGCGTTGGCGCAGAGCATCAATAACGTCAGAAGTGTCGTCAACGGAAAGCGTTGTCTGCGTCATGAAGGATAATTTGCCTTCATTTTTCACATTCAGTTTCAGCACATCATCCGGTGATTCAACCAGATACATTCCCCCTTGCGGGTTGCTGTACTGGCCCATCGTGCCTTCGACCTCCGGGTGCCCGGCGTGACCAATCAGAATGGATTCTTCGCCACGACGACTGGCGCGGGCAACTTCCATATGCACTTTCGTTACCAGCGGGCAGGTCGCATCAAAAACCGTGAGGTCACGGCCTTTGGCTTCGTTACGCACCGCCTGAGATACGCCATGAGCGGAGAAAATCAGGATCGCGCCATCCGGCACTTCGCTGATTTGCTCGATAAAAATAGCGCCGCGCTCGCGCAGGCTATCCACCACATAGCGGTTATGCACCACCTCGTGACGGACATAAATCGGCGCGCCATAAATAGCCAGCGCGTTTTCCACAATGCTGATAGCGCGGTCTACGCCAGCGCAAAAACCGCGCGGGTTGGCCAACAGGATCTGCATTTTACGCCTCCAGTGCCGGTTCGACTTCCAGCACTTCAATATCAAAATGAACGGTATGCCCGGCCAGCGGATGGTTGAAATCAACCGTGATCGAATCACCGTTGATTTCGCGGATCACGCCAGGCATCTCACTGCCGTCCATTGCGGTAAAGAGCATGATAGCGCCAATTTCTGGCTCGCCCGCGTCCATAAACTCCCGACGCGAGAAATACTGAATTAAGTCCGGACTTGACACGCCAAAGGCGGCATCCGGTTCCAGAGCAAAAGTGGTTTTATCACCTTCTTTTAGCCCCAGCAGGTGTTGTTCCAGTCCTTCAGACAGAGAACCGTCGCCCAGGCGAAACAGCGCAGGCTTGCCGTTATTGCGGGTTGACTCTGCGGTTGAGCCATCGTCGAGCTTAAGGGTGAAGTGCACCAGCACCGCACTGTTACTCTGTACTGATTTAGACATGCAGGTTGCTCTTTAAAATTGCTGCCGCCTGTTTGCCCGGTGGCGATACGCTTACCGGGCCAACAAGGATCGCAGTATATTGTAGGCCGGATTAGCATAGCGCCATCCGGCATTTTTTTATGCGGCTTTTTTCTCTTTCGACGGCAGGAAGCCTTCGAGAACAATCAATGCCGCGCCGATACAGATAGCAGTATCGGCCAGATTGAAGGTCGCGAAATGCCAGTCGCCGACGTAAAAGTCAATCATATCAACCACGAATCCGTGCCACAGGCGGTCGAACAAGTTGCCCAGTGCACCGCCAATGATTAACGCATACGCGATGTTGTTCAGCTTCTGGGTCGCCTTCGAGCGATACATCATCACCATCAGGATGACGCAAATACCGATGGCGATGCCGGCAAAGAACCAACGTTGCCAGCCGCCGCTGTCGGCTAAGAAGCTAAACGCCGCACCATAGTTACGCGCGTAGTGCAGATTAAGCGACGGAAACAGCGACACCGTATCCCCCAGAGCAAAGTTCTGGAGGATCAGGTATTTGCTGCCTAAATCGATAATCAGCACGACTACCACCAGCCACAGCCAGCGTAGTCCTGTTGAACAAAGAGGCTTACTCATCAGGCAAACTTACGTTGTTCGCCATCACCGGCGATGTTGCTGACACAGCGTCCGCAGATATCTGCATGTTCCGCCACCTGGCCGACGTCGGTAGTGTAATGCCAGCAGCGCGGGCATTTCTCACCTTCGGCTTTGCTCAGTACGATTTTCAGACCTTTGAGCAGTTCGCTCTGCTGAGCATCAGCAGGAGCAGCCGCATAATCCGCAACCGTCGCACCAGAGGTCAGCAGTACAAAACGCAACTCTTCGCCCAGCGCGGTCAGTTTCGCCGCCAGCTCAGGTTCAGCGTACAGGGTCACTGCAGCCTCCAGAGAACCACCGACTTTCTTATCCGCACGCGCCTGTTCGATGACTTTGTTCACTTCACCACGCACTTTCAGCAGCTCGTCCCAGAAGGCATCGTTCATCGCTTCGGTTTCGCCTAAGCCAAACAGACCTTCGTACCATTCACCGGTAAAGACATACTTCTCACGATCGCCCGGCAGGTAGCCCCAGATTTCATCGGCGGTGAAGGACATGATCGGCGCCATCCAACGAACCAGCGCTTCAGCGATATGGAACAGCGCTGTCTGGCAGCTACGACGCGCCACGCTATCCGCTTTCGCGGTGTACTGACGGTCTTTGATGATGTCGAGGTAGAACGAACCCATTTCGACGGAGCAGAAGCGCATCAGGCGCTGTACCACTTCGTGGAAGTCATAGGCTTCATAGGCTTTCAGGATTTCGTCCTGCGCCGCTTGCGCACAACCTACCGCCCACCTGTCCAGCACCACCATCTCTTCCGGTTTCACCATGTCTTTAACCGGATCGAACCCATTCAGGTTCGCCAGCAGGAAGCGCGCGGTGTTACGGATACGACGATAGCTGTCGGCAGCACGTTTCAGAATTTCGTCAGAAACGGCCATTTCACCGGTATAGTCGGTTGAAGCCACCCACAGACGCAGAATATCCGCGCCCAGTTTGTTCATCACATCCTGCGGAGAAACGGTGTTACCGATAGACTTGGACATCTTACGGCCCTGACCATCAACGGTGAAACCGTGAGTCAGTACCTGGCGATAAGGTGCTTTGCCTTTCATGGCGGTGGAGATCATCAGAGATGACATGAACCAGCCACGGTGCTGGTCAGAGCCTTCCAGATACATATCTGCCGCATGGCCTGCAAACTCAGGACGTACGTCCACGACGGAGGAGTGGGTTGAACCAGAGTCGAACCACACGTCCAGCGTATCCGGGACTTTGACATACTGGTCAGCTTCGTCACCGAGGATATCTTTCGGATCGAGATCCCACCACGCCTGGATGCCGTCAACTTCAACGCGTTTAGCCACTTCTTCCATCAGTTCGATAGCGCGCGGATGCAGCTCTTCGGTGTCTTTGTGAACAAACAGAGACATCGGCACACCCCACGTACGCTGACGGGAGATACACCAGTCAGGACGGTTAGCAACCATCGATTCAATACGCGCCTGGCCCCAGTCCGGGATCCACTGCACGCCTTTGATCTCTTTCAGCGACTGTGCGCGCAGGCCTTTTTGATCCATGCTGACGAACCACTGTGGGGTTGCGCGGAAGATGATCGGTGACTTGTGACGCCAGCAGCATGGGTAGCTGTGCTGCATCTTCTCAACGTGCAGCAGCGCACCTTTTTCGCTCAGCAGCGCAACGATTTTGTCGTTGGCTTTAAAGACGTTCACGCCGTCCAGATCCGGATAGGTACCCGCCAGGTATGCGCCGTCCGGGCCAACCGGGTTAGCGATTTCCAGACCGTATTTCTGGCTGATGACGTAGTCATCCGGACCGTGACCGCCAGCGGTATGAACCGCACCGGTACCCGCATCCAGCGTAACGTGATCGCCAAGGATAGCCGGCACATCAAAGCCCATAAACGGATGGGTAAAGCGCAGCAGTTCCAGCTCAGCGCCTTTAACGGTGCCGAGAATGGTGTATTCAGCCGCGCCAATACGCTGCATAACACTTTCAACCAGATCTTTCGCCAGAATCACAGCCTGGCCGTCAATCTGCACCAGCGCATAGTCAAAATCAGGTGCCAGAGAGATTGCGCGGTTCGCCGGTAACGTCCACGGGGTAGTGGTCCAGATAACCAGAGAGATCGGGCCGTTGACGTCAGAAACGCCAAATTTCGCTTTCACCGCATCCTGATCGGCGGCGTGGAACGCCACGTCGATGGACGGGGAGGTTTTGTCATAATACTCAACTTCCGCTTCCGCCAGCGCGGAACGGCAGTCAACGCACCAGTGCACCGGCTTCGCACCTTTGTGCAGGTGACCGTTACCGATGATTTTACCCAGCGCACGAATGATGTTGGCTTCGGTTTTGAAGTCCATGGTCAGGTACGGATGCGACCAGTCGCCCAGTACGCCAAGACGGATAAAGTCTTTACGCTGACCGTCAACCTGGGTCGCTGCGTATTCGCGACACTTGGCACGGAACTCAGCGGCGGTAAACTTCTCGCCCGGTTTGCCGTATTCCTGCTCTACTTTCAGCTCGATCGGCAGACCGTGGCAGTCCCAGCCCGGAACGTAAGGCGAGTCATAACCCGTGAGTCCTTTGGACTTCACGATAATGTCTTTCAGAATCTTGTTAACCGAGTGACCAATATGAATGCTGCCATTCGCATAAGGAGGGCCATCATGCAGAATGAAGGTTTTTTTGCCTTTTTTGGCCGCACGAATGATGCCGTACAGGTCATCATCAGTCCAACGCGCCAGCATTCCCGGTTCGCGCTTGGCGAGATCGCCGCGCATCGGGAACCCTGTTTCCGGCAAATTCAGGGTTGATTTATAGTCACTCATCAGATTCTCGGTTCCGTATTTAAAACTCGTATAGGCATTAAGCCGGTTTTGTTAGCCCAAAAAATTCACGGGCAGTCAACTCATCACGCGCAATCTGCGCTTTTAGCTCATCCAGCGAGGCAAATCGCTGTTCGCTGCGTATTTTTTTACGCAGTACTACATCTATATGGCGACCATACAGGTCCATTACAACGTCCAATAGATGCACTTCCAACTGTTGGCGTACGCCTGCTACCGTCGGGCGGGTGCCGATATTGGCGACGCCGGGCAACGGTTTATCGCCCAGTCCCATCACTTCAACCGCATAAACCCCTTTCACCGGAGAAACCTGGCGACGCAGCGGTAAGTTTGCCGTCGGAAAACCGATGGTGCGCCCTAATTCATCACCGTGAACGACACGTCCTGAGATAGTAAAAGGATGCCCAAGCAGGCTTTCGGCCAGTTGCAGGTTATCTTCTGCCAGTGCCTGACGTACCGCGGTGCTGCTAATGCGCACACCGCCTTCGCAGAAGGTTTGGGTGCTGGTGATATCAAAACCATACTCAGCGCCCGCTTCCTGTAATAACAAGAAATCGCCCGCACGGCTAGCGCCAAAGCGGAAATCATCACCAACGGCAAGAAATTGTACACCAAGGCGCTTAACCAGCAGATCGCTGATGAAGGTCTGCGCCGTTAATGCCGCAAAGCGCCTGTCAAAACGCACGCACAGCACGTAGTCCACGCCGCATTCCGCCAGATAACGCAGTTTTTCGCGCAGGCGAGTGAGGCGCGCAGGTGACTTGTCGGTCGCAAACAGCTCCAGCGGCTGCGGCTCGAAAATCATCACCATCACCGGTAAATTGCGTTTGCGCCCTTCTTCCCGTAAACCCTGCAGCAACGCACGGTGGCCACGGTGCACGCCGTCGAAATTACCAATAGTCAGCACACACCCATGCGGGGCCTGACTGAGATTATGTATGCCTCGTATCAGCTTCATGTCTGGCTCAAAACAGTGAAAATCGTGAAAGTATACCCTGTACCGCGGTCAACGTTAACCGGCGATTGTTTCTACGAAACAGAAAGAGGATTGTTTTCATTGTTATGAAACAAATTGCAGACCTTCACGGGCACGCCAATGCAATTTTTCTCGTGGAAAAGCTGTATTCACGCCACGCAAGCTGGTAGAATCCTGCGCCATCACTACGCAACGAGTGCTGCAATTTAAACGGCGCTTATTTGCACAAATCCATTGACAAAAGAAGGCTAAAAGGGCATATTCCTCGGCCTTTGAATTGTCCATATAGAACACATTTGGGAGTTGGACCTTGGCTAATATCAAATCAGCTAAGAAGCGCGCCGTTCAGTCTGAAAAGGCCCGCAAGCACAACGCTAGCCGTCGCTCTATGATGCGTACTTTCATCAAGAAAGTATACGCAGCTATCGAAGCTGGCGACAAAGCTACTGCACTGAAAGCATTTAACGAAATGCAACCAATCGTGGACCGTCAGGCTGCTAAAGGTCTGATCCACAAAAACAAAGCTGCACGTCATAAAGCAAACCTGACTGCACAGATCAACAAACTGGCTTAATCGCCTGCTTGTTGTCGCTTTGTGAAAAACCCGCGCAAGCGGGTTTTTTTATGCCTGCTATCTGACGTTTTTCTCTTTAGCCACTGATGTTGTTCTCGCCCGTTCACACTCTTCCTGACCAGCCTGTTTTTTCAGCTATCCCTTCCTCAGTCGAGTCGCGTAATACGTGAAAGTTATTTTCTTTCACTGTTTTCCTTTTTTTATTTCATTATTAAAAAAACTGTGACCACCTTAGCAAATAGAAACATCGTTCATTCAAAAACGAATAAACGCAATCCTGATGTAAGATTTGATAATTGATTGCTGCGGTAGGGTTAACTACTTTTCATGTACACCTTACTCACTCATTTTAATCTGAGGTTAAATTCAGTAACGACATAAAAAATAATATTTAAAACTTGCTTGGAAAGTAGAAGCTGTTTTTCTGGGCGTATCGTTCCAGTATCGGAGTTATTATTATGAGTTCTGTTATTGAGGATACCCAGTCATGCGGGTCAACATCATTATCTTTACTACAGCGTATTAGCTACGGCTCTTTGGATGTGGCGGGTAATCTGCTGTATTGTTTCGGTTCAACTTACATTTTATATTTCTACACAGACGTTGCAGGTATTAGCCTCGCCGTAGCAGGCGTCATCCTGCTGCTGGCGCGTATTGTCGATGGCATAGACGCCCCCATATGGGGGATCATCATCGATAAAACGCGTTCGCGTTACGGTAAATGCCGCCCCTGGTTTTTATGGTTGCCATTACCTTTTGCCGTATTCAGCGCCCTGTCATTTTGGTCTCCTGATATCAGTATGACCGGAAAAGCTATCTATGCAGCAATATCTTATATGATTGCCAGCATTCTATTTACCGGACTTAATACACCGCTCAGTGCAATATTACCCCTGATGACCTTATCTCCTAAGGAAAGACTGGTTTTAAATTCCTGGCGAATGACCGGTGGGCAAATTGGGGTTTTATTAATGAATGCGACCGCACTGCCGTTAGTTGCTTTTTTAGGTAACGGAAATGATCATGCGGGTTTTATTTATACGGCGATTATATTTGCCGTAATATCCTGTTCGTTAACGCTTTTCGCCTTTAAAAATATCCGAGAAATGAATACGGATAAAATTCAACAAGAACCTAAATTGCCGATGAAAAAGAGTTTTGCGGCAATGAAAGGCAACTGGCCATGGATCCTGATGGTGCTGGCAAACCTGATCTTCTGGATTGCCCTACAACAACGCTCCACAACGATTGTCTACTATCTTACCTACAACCTCGACCGCAAAGATCTGGTTCCGCTGATTAACAGCCTGGCGACAATTCAGATCCTGTTTATCATCGCTATCCCCTTCTTTAGCAAATACCTGGCTAAAACGTGGATATGGGTAGGCGGTCTGCTGGTCGCCACGCTTGGCGGCATCATGATGTGGCTGGCAGCGGACAACATTCCTTTTCTCATCGCCGCCTGGGTACTCGGCAATATCGGCAGCGGTATCGCCTGCTCAATGCCGTTTGCCATGCTGGGCTTCGCAGTCGACTTCGGCGCATGGAAGACGGGTATTAAGGCTACCGGCATTCTTATCGCCTTCGGCAGCACCTTCTGCATCAAGATGGGTAGTGGCCTCGGTACCGCTTTCGCTGCCTGGATCATGAACAGTTTTGGCTATGTCCCCAACCATGCCCAGAGTGCTGCGGGTCTGGAGGGAATTACCTGGGCCTTTATCTGGGCACCCGCCCTACTCTTCGCGCTCGCAGCGATCCCACTACTTTTCTTTCGTAAATACGAAGCGATGGAAGAGAAGATTCGCCACGATCTGGAAACCATCAACTAAAAACGATCTTTACCTTCACCCTCGAAATATGGGAGGCACCACCATGCCATTTATGCAACATGACCCGCGTCGCCTGGTCTGGCAGCAAAACGATCGCTATTTATGGATTGAACCCTGGGGCGAGAACAGCCTGCGCGTACGCAGTGGCCGTCATCTGCCGGTAATGAGAAATGAAGACTGGGCATTGACTGAGCCGGTCGCAGAAAGCCACTGCCACATTGATTATGAGCAACACCAGGCGACGCTGACCAACGGCAAAATTATCGCTATCGTCAATCAAAAAGGACAAGTGACCTTTTACCGTCATCCACACAAACCTCTGTTGCAGGAGTTCTGGCGCTTGCGGGGCGAAATTGGCGAGGATGAATCTTCTCACGGCCAGTACGTCAGCGCACTCAACCTTGAAGGGCGCGAATTCCGACCTATTCAGGGTGGGAAATATTCACTTAAAGCCCGCTTCGAAGCCAGCGAAGGGGAAAAAATTTATGGTATGGGGCAGTATCAACAGGCTAACCTGGATCTCAAAGGATGCGTTCTTGAGCTGGCGCAACGTAACTCCCAGGCCTCAGTACCGTTTATGCTCTCCAGTCTGGGCTACGGATTTTTATGGAACAACCCGGCAGTCGGGCGCGTAACCTTTGCCCACAACGTTACCGAATGGGAAGCACAGGTCAGCGAACAGCTGGACTACTGGATCACGGCTGGCGATACCCCGGCAGAAATTAGCCGGGCTTACGCGCTGGCTACCGGCACACCGCCGATGATGCCGGACTACGCCATGGGCTTCTGGCAGTGCAAACTCCGCTATCGGACGCAGGAAGAGCTGCTGGAGGTTGCCCGCGAATATAAGCGCCGCAATCTGCCTATCTCGGTGATCGTTATCGACTTCTTTCACTGGCCGAATCAGGGTGACTGGATGTTCGATGCGCGCGACTGGCCCGACCCTGATGCCATGATTGCCGAGCTGAAATCGCTGGGAATTGAGTTGATGGTCTCCGTCTGGCCGACGGTGGATAACCGCACTGAAAGCTATCGGGAGATGCGCGAAAACGGCTGGCTGGTACAGACGGAACGTGGCTTGCCGATCAATATGGATTTCCTCGGCAACACCACTTTCTTTGATGCTACCCATCCGGGTGCGCGGGACTACGTCTGGGGCAAAGCCAAACGCAACTATTATGATAAGGGCGTGAAGCTATTCTGGTTAGACGAAGCCGAACCTGAGTTCAGCGTTTATGACTATGACAACTATCGCTACCATGCCGGGCCGGTACTGGAAGTGGGCAATATCTACCCGCGAATGTACGCCAAAACCTTTTTTGATGGTATGAAAGCCGATGGTGAAGACAAGGTTATCAACCTGCTACGCTGCGCCTGGGCCGGCAGTCAAAAGTACGGCGCACTGGTCTGGTCAGGTGATATTCACTCCTCGTTTAGATCGCTACGCAACCAGTTTGCCGCCGGACTCAATATGGGAATCGCGGGGATACCGTGGTGGACGACGGATATCGGTGGTTTTCATGGCGGTAATATTCACGACCCACATTTCCATGAACTGCTGATCCGCTGGTTCCAGTGGGGCGTATTTAGCCCGGTGATGCGTCTGCACGGCAACCGCGATCCGCAGATTTTACCGGAACAACCGTACCGGGATGGTATCGCCCAGTGTCCTACCGGTGCACCGAACGAAGTCTGGAGCTACGGTGAGGACGTGTGCGACGTACTGACGGGTTGCCTGGCGTTGCGAGAGAAACTGAAGCCCTATATCAAAGCGCTGATGGAGGAAACCCATAAGCACAATACGCCAGTGATGCGCCCCCTGTTTTTTGATTTCCCCGAACAGGAAACAAGTTGGGCAATCACCGACCAGTACTGTTTTGGTCCTGACCTGCTGATCGCCCCCGTAATGCATGAAGGTATGCGCGAACGTGATATCTGGCTACCGGAAGGGGAAACATGGACGGATCTTACGACCGGCGAGAGTTATTCGGGAGGGCAAACGTTGCACTATGCCGCGCCATTGAACAGAATTCCGGTATTTATCCGCGAAGGTGGGCAGTATCGTAGCTTATTGAGGCTATAGCATGAAACCGGCTGCGGGTGAGTACCGCAGCCGGAAGTAATACGGTAAGTATGTCTACTGTGGCTTGAACAATGCCGAGTAGTCCGCATTGCAAATACGCTGCACCGCCGGATGCTGGATCATTCTTTCCGCAAATATGGCGTGATACTCTTCCATCACATTTTCTACGCGTCCAATTTCAACAATAGAATCATCAGCATAGAAATTGTGCGAATACAGAGTTGGTGCAACAAAAATAGCATTATGCGTTGCCCCAAACGCTTTCATCAGCGCAGCGTCATCAAACTCACCGAGGATTTCGACATTCAATCCTTGTGAGTTGATCCAGTTCAGCAGCTTACGTCCGAGCATCGAACGACGTCCAGGGATCAGCAACCGACGCTCCTCAAGGCAGGCCGGGAATGGCTTTTCAGGCAGCGGTTTGGTGCACCAAAAACTTACGCTGCATTCGCCTATCCGCACTGAGAACAACCCTTCCTGCTGCGTAGAATCGATTGGGCAGTCGGAGATGATCATATCCAGCTTATGTTGGCTGAGTTGATCCAACAGCATCTCGTGCGTTGACTCAAAACAACGCAGATGGATTTGTTCATCTTCAACCACAGCGGCATCCAGTACGCTGCTGACCAACTGCTTCGATAGCGCATCCGCCACGCCGACATCGAACAGCAAATTAGACTCTTTGCGGTAGTTCACGATATCCAGCATTTCCTGGCTTAAGGTGAACATCTTATCCGCGTAACGAAAAACCAATTCGCCTAACTCACTGGGCTCCAGCCCACGTCCCTTCCGCTTAAACAATTTTCCCTGTAAGCGTTCCTCAAGCGCTTTAATCTGCCCGGTAATGGTCTGCGGTGTCAGATAAAGCGCTTCTGCTGCCCCAACCACTGACCCTTCTTTATAGACATGCCAAAAGTAGTACAGATGGTTGTAATTTATATGAGACATACTCTCTCCCTGAAAATTGTCACGAAAGGGTTATCCCGTCAGGCTGATGCGTTCAACCGGGCACGTAACCAGCAGTAACCTATCACTGCCGACAACAAGGAGCCGATCAGGATCCCCAGTTTTGCCCAGTTAATCAGCTCAGGATCGACGTTGCCAAACGCCAGGCTGGCAATAAAAATCGACATCGTAAAGCCAATGCCGCAAAGAATACCGACCGCCATAATCTGCTGGAAATTCGTTCCTTCCGGCAATTGCGCCACCTTGAGGCGTAACGCCAGCCAGCAAAACAGACTGATACCCAACGGTTTGCCGATCAACAGGCCGGCAATGATCCCCAGCGGTAATATCGAGGTCAGTCCATCAATAGTGACGCCCTGCAGTGAAACGCCTGCGTTGGCGAAGGCAAACAGTGGCAGGATCAGGTATGCCACCCATGGATGCAGAACATGCTCCAGTCGCTTCGCCGGTGAACGCCCGTGTTTTTCCTTCAATGGAATGAAGAAGCCCACGATCACGCCCGCCAGCGTTGCATGCACGCCAGACTTCAGTACGGCAGTCCACAGCACCACGCCGACCAGAATATAAATACCGGTGCGTCTCACTCCGCACAGATTCAATCCTGCCAAAACAAGGATTGCGCACGCGGCAACGCCCAGCGACAGCAGCGAGAGGTCGCTGGTATAGAACAGTGCGATGATTACGATAGCGCCGAGGTCATCAATAATCGCCAGCGCCATCAGGAAGATTTTCAACGCCAGTGGTACACGACTGCCCAACAACGCCAGCACACCTAACGCAAAAGCGATATCCGTTGCCGCCGGGATCGCCCACCCTTCACGGGTGATGGGATCGGCATAGTTGAATGCCAGGTACAGCAGCGCCGGGACAATCATGCCCCCGATAGCAGCAATGATCGGGAACGCCGCCTGACGCAGACTGGCCAGCGAACCTTGCATTAACTCGCGCTTTACTTCCAGACCAATCAACAGGAAGAACACCGCCATCAACGCGTCGTTGATCCACAGCAGCATATTTTTGTTGATCTCAAGCGCGCCAACCCGCAGTTGAACGGGCGTTTCCAAAAAGGCGTGGTACCATCCACTGGTAACCCCGATATTTGCCATCAGCATAGCGACCACGGCTGCGATGATCAGAATGATGCCCCCCGAGGCGTCACTACTAAAAAAACGATGCAGATGTTTCACTTTTATTCTCTCTATTGGGTGAATACTTCGTAAATACTATCTTACACCCTCAAAAAGCTCGTTAAAATTAGATTATTCATGATGGATAAATCGGTTTTTACGATCTATACAGAGTAAGTCGATAAAGATTTTCCGAGCGGAAAACAGAAATAAAAAAGCCTGAGACTTTTCAGTCCCAGGCTTTTTATTCGAGATAAAACTGCGAATTAGCGAGTCAGATCGTCAAAGAACTTCTTCACACCGTCGAAGAAACTTTTGGAGCGCGGACTGTTTTGTTCGCCGGTCGGGCCGCCAAAGCTGTCCTGCAGATCTTTGAGCAGTTGCTTCTGCTTGTCGTTCAGGCCCACTGGGGTTTCAACCACCACGCGGCACAGCAGGTCGCCCTGAGCGCCACCGCGTACAGACTTGACGCCCTTTCCACGCATGCGGAAAAGTTTGCCAGTTTGCGTTTCGCCCGGAATTTTTAGCTTCACGCGACCGTCCAGCGTTGGGACTTCAATCTCGCCGCCCAGCGCAGCCATCGCAAAGTTAATCGGTACTTCGCAGTACAGGTTATTGCCTTCACGTTCGAAAATTGGGTGCTGTTTTACCTGCACCTGAACGTACAAATCACCTGCTGGCGCACCATGTTCACCGGCTTCACCTTCGCCCGCTAAACGAATGCGGTCGCCGGTATCAACCCCTGCTGGGATCTTAACGGACAGCGTTTTGCTTTTCTCAACGCGACCATGACCGTGGCATTTGTTGCACGGATCTTTGATCAGCGTACCGCGGCCCTGACAGTGTGGACAGGTCTGCTGTACGGCAAAAAAGCCCTGACGCATCTGTACCTGACCAGAACCGTGACAGGTTGGACAGGTCTGTGGCTGAGTACCTGCCTTCGCACCGCTACCGTGGCAGACGTCACACTCTTCCAGAGTCGGAATACGGATCTCTTTGGTGACGCCACGCACGGCTTCTTCCAGAGTGAGATCCATGTTGTAACGTAAATCAGCACCACGTGAGGCGCGCTGACGACCACGACCGCCGCCAAAGATATCGCCAAACACGTCACCAAAGATATCGCTGAAGTCAGCCCCGCCGCCAAAACCGCCGCCGCCGCCCATGCCGCCTTGCTCAAACGCAGCATGACCGTACTGATCGTAAGCCGCACGTTTTTGCGCATCGGTCAGGATCTCGTACGCTTCTTTGATCTCTTTAAACTTGGCTTCGGCCTCTTTATCACCCTGGTTGCGGTCCGGGTGAAATTTCATGGCCAGGCGCTTGTAGGCCTTTTTGATTTCACGCTCTTCCGCTGACTTGGAAACGCCTAAAATCTCGTAATAGTCTTGCTTAGCCATCTCTTTTTATCTGCCCCTAACATGCGTGCACGGGCGGAGAGGAAACCTCTTCGCCCGTGCCAGTAATTACCCGTTCAAAGGGCGATTATTTTTTGTCTTTCACTTCTTCAAACTCGGCATCGACAACGTCGTCATCTTTCGCGTTGTTTGCAGAAGCATCAGCGCCTGCTGCACCAGCCTGCTGCTGTGCGTGCTGCTGCTGAGCGATTTCCATCAGTTTCTGGGAAACCTGTGCCAGCGCCTGCATTTTCGCTTCGATATCCGCTTTGTCTTCGCCTTTCAGAGAAGTTTCCAGCGCTGTCAGTGCAGACTCGATGGCAGTTTTGTCGTCAGCTGGCAGTTTGTCGCCTGCTTCTTCAACCTGCTTACGAGTGCTGTGCAGCAGATGGTCACCCTGGTTACGAGTCTGAACCAGCTCTTCAAACTTACGGTCAGATTCTGCGTTCGCTTCTGCTTCGCGAACCATTTTCTGAATTTCTTCTTCGTTCAGACCAGAAGAAGCCTTGATGGTGATCTTCTGCTCTTTACCGCTGTTTTTGTCTTTCGCGGAAACGTGCAGGATACCGTCGGCATCGATGTCAAAAGTAACTTCGATCTGCGGCATACCGCGCGGAGCCGGGCTGATACCATCCAGGTTAAATTGACCCAGATCTTTGTTATCAGCGGCGCGTTTACGTTCACCCTGCAGCACGTGGATGGTTACCGCAGACTGGTTGTCTTCAGCGGTAGAGAACACCTGGCTGTGCTTGGTCGGGATAGTGGTGTTTTTCGCGATCAGTGGAGTCATCACGCCACCCATGGTTTCGATACCCAGAGACAGCGGGGTAACGTCCAGCAGCAGCACGTCTTTCACATCACCGGTCAATACACCACCCTGAACGGCAGCACCGATTGCCACTGCTTCGTCCGGGTTAACGTCTTTACGCGGCTCTTTACCGAAGAACTCAGCAACTTTCTTCTGTACCATCGGCATACGAGTCTGACCACCGACCAGGATAACGTCCTGAACGTCGGAAACAGACAGACCAGCATCCTGCAGAGCAACTTTCAGCGGCTCGATAGAACGGTTAACCAGGTCTTCAACCAGGCTTTCCAGTTTCGCACGGGTCACTTTGATGTTCATGTGTTTCGGACCAGTCGCGTCTGCAGTAATGTACGGCAGGTTCACGTCGGTCTGCTGAGCGGAAGACAGTTCGATCTTCGCTTTCTCAGCGGCTTCTTTAAGACGCTGCATCGCCAGCGGGTCATTACGCAGATCGATACCCTGATCTTTCTTAAATTCGTCAACCAGGTAGTTGATCATACGGCTGTCGAAGTCTTCACCACCCAGGTGAGTATCACCGTTGGTTGCCAGAACTTCGAAGGTTTTTTCGCCGTCAACTTCGTCGATTTCGATAATAGAGATATCGAAAGTACCACCACCGAGGTCATAAACCGCGATAGTACGGTTGCCGACTTCTTTATCCAGACCGTAAGCCAGTGCCGCTGCGGTCGGTTCGTTGATGATACGTTTTACTTCCAGACCTGCGATACGGCCAGCATCTTTGGTTGCCTGACGCTGAGCATCGTTGAAGTATGCAGGTACGGTGATAACCGCTTCAGTTACCGGTTCGCCCAGGTAATCTTCAGCCGTTTTCTTCATTTTTTTCAGCACTTCAGCAGAAATCTGCGGCGGTGCCATTTTCTGACCTTTTACGTCAATCCATGCATCACCGTTGTCAGCACCGATGATTTTGTACGGCATGATGGCTTCATCACGCTGTACTTCTTCGTCCTGGAAGCGGCGGCCAATCAGGCGTTTAATCGCAAACAGGGTGTTTTGCGGGTTTGTCACTGCCTGACGTTTAGCCGGCTGACCAACCAGAGTTTCACCATCCTGGGTATAAGCAATGATAGAAGGCGTGGTGCGATCGCCCTCGGCGTTCTCCAGCACACGTGCAGTAGTGCCATCCATAATCGCTACACAAGAGTTGGTAGTACCCAGGTCGATACCAATAATTTTACCCATCTAAACGTCTCCACTAAAAATTCGGTCATCATGTGGTTGTGAATCTGTAATAAGGGCGAAACGTGCGGTTTCAACTACCCTGAATCGTTTTTTTTCAGACTCACCACTGCGGTTGTCTACAAGATGGGGTCGTAACCCACGTCATCAAGGGGGGCATGAAAATTTTTTTTAGCACAGTGGCGATAAAATTAAGGTAAAAAGGCAGAAAGGTAAAAAAACGAATAGTTTCCAATCAAAATCAATTCACAAAACAAATCAAAACCAGCACGGTCATTCATGTGAAAATTGTAATAAAAAGAAAAGATTACGACCATGAAACGGTTTCCCGTCGGCGGTAAGATGGTCTGATGTCACACACTTTTACAGCCGTCAAAGAGAAATTCCATGAAATCCGTGTTAACCCTTTCCACCAGCCTGCTTATGGGCCTGCTGCTGAGCAGCGCCGCGCACGCTAACGATCATAAAGTTCTGGGTATGATTGCGATGCCCCGCAACGCAACCAACGATCTCACGCTGAGAATTCCCGTTTGCCGGGTAGTGAAGCGCATTCAGCTCACCGCCGATCGCGGCGATATTAAACTTAACGGCGCATCCGTCTACTTCAAAGCAGTACGCACTTCCAGCCAAAGCCTGAACGTCCCGTCATCCATTAAAGAGGGACAAACGACCAACTGGATCACTATTAATAGCGACAACGACAATAAACGCTGCGTGTCTAAAATCACCTTCTCAGGCCAGTCAGTAAACTCCTCTGACATGGCAACGCTGAAAGTTATTGGCGACGATTAATTCCGCACATTTTGATTCAGAAGTCATAGAAAACATGCGGGGCAGACACGCGGTTGATGTGAAAGCCTTTGATCTGGAATAACCACTGCCGCGCCCATGAAGCAGCGCCATCTAGCGATGGGTATTTCTCACCAGATCGTCCACTAAATCCCTCAGCTCCCGGCGGTACTTCAAATCGTCTGTCTTAGCAAAATGATCAACCATGCGTAAGCGTGATGCCCATCACAGGGAAAATAATTCATTTTCCCTTCGTTAGATCATAGACAGTGCCCTCTCCCCTGATTATCATGCCGCGCCCCGAAGACAGTGATCGTTATTTGGGGAAACTATTTCACCATTCAATCAATGATGATTTTGAGGAATTATGGGCAACACTAAGTTGGCTAATCCGGCACCGCTGGGCCTGATGGGCTTTGGCATGACCACCATTCTGCTTAACCTGCACAACGCGGGTTTCTTCGCCTTTGACGTTATTATTCTGGCGATGGGCATTTTCTACGGCGGTATCGCGCAAATATTTGCCGGTCTGCTGGAATATAAAAAAGGCAACACCTTCGGTTTAACCGCCTTTACCTCCTACGGTTCGTTCTGGCTGACGCTGGTTGCAATCCTGATCATGCCGAAAATGGGCCTGGCGGATGCAACCAATGGTCAGTTCCTGGGCGTATACCTGGGTCTGTGGGGCGTGTTCACACTGTTCATGTTCTTCGGCACGCTGAAAGCTAACCGCGCGTTGCAGTTTGTCTTCCTGAGCCTGACAGTGCTGTTCGCACTGCTGGCGGTCGGCAACATTGCAGGTAACGAAGCGATCATTCACGTTGCTGGCTGGATTGGCTTAGTGTGTGGCGCAAGCGCCATTTACCTGGCGATGGGTGAAGTGCTGAACGAACAGTTTGGCCGTACCATCCTGCCGATTGGTGAAGCGCACTAATCTGACGCTATCCCCCCGAACGGGGGGATATTCCTTACAAGCGCTGTAACTCTCCCTGCACGCTCGTATCGCGATGATAAATATCCTGTCGCAGCCAAATCCCCAGACCTAACCCCACCAGCGATAACGCCAGCACATACCAGGCCGGAGCCATTGGCGACACGCTCATTAACATCGTCACGGCGATTGGCGTCAGACCACCAAAAATGGCGTACGACACGTTGTAAGAAAAGGAGATTCCGGTAAAGCGGACCTCCGCCGGAAACGCCCGCACCATCACATAAGGCACAGCCCCCACCACACCAACGCACAACCCTACCAGCCCGTATAACAAGAACAAGTGCTGAGGATGGCTGCCGGTCAGATGGTAGAAAAACCAGCTTGAACAGGCCAGCAGCAGGCTGCCGACAATAAAGGTTTTGCTGGCGCCGACCCGGTCGACAATAAACCCGGCCAGCAGACACCCGACGCACAGCATAATGGTGGCGACACTGTTGGCCTGTAACGTTAGCGCGGGTGCAAAACCATACTGCTTCTGCAACCAGACTGGTGACATCAGGATCACCACCACTATCCCGGCCGATAACAGCCAGGTCAGCAGCATGGAAATGACCACCGCTTTTTTATGTTTGCTCACCACCGACTTCACCGGTAGCTCTTGCGCCAGCGCTTTACGCTGCTGCATTTCGAGGAAGATGGGCGTTTCCTGCAACCAGCGACGCAGGTACATCGCCACCAGCCCAAACACGCCCCCCAACAGGAACGGGATACGCCAGCCGTAGTCATGCACCGCCTGCTGCGTCAGGCTGGTATTCACCAGAGTTGCGACCACCGATCCCAGCAGAATCCCCACCGTCAGCCCGGCGGTCAGCGTGCCACAGGCAATGCCGATGCGGCGCTCCGGTACGTGCTCTGCCACGAACACCCACGCGCCCAGCACTTCTCCGCCGATGGCAGCGCCTTGCAAAATGCGCATCAGGAGTAACAGCAGCGGCGCGAGGATCCCCATTGAGGCGTAGGTAGGCAAAAGACCAATCGCCAGCGTCGGTATCGCCATCAGCAAAATGCTCAGGGTGAACATTTTCTTACGCCCGACCAGATCGCCAAAGTGCGCCATGATGATGCCCCCCAGTGGACGCGCCAGATATCCGGCGGCAAAAATGCCGAAGGTTTGCACCTGACGTAGCCATTCAGGAATGTCTGCCGGGAAGAAGAGTTCGCCAACAACAGCGGCAAAGAAGACGAAGATAATGAAATCATAAAACTCAAGCGCACCGCCGAGGGCAGCAAGCGTAAGAGTTTTATAATCCTGGCGATTCAGCGGTCGAGTGTGTTGTGACATAGCAAACCATGAGTCAGTGGAGTTATTGAATCTGTCTGTCGATATATGTAAAGCAAAAATTACTATATCGTAAACAATTCAATACTCCACTGTCATTGGCACTTATGTCACGATCGGGCTACTTTCAGGCGTTTGTATCGCGGATTGCGCTTTTAGGACGAAAAGATGCTACAACAGCCGGTGCGGTTTCCACATACGGCCCATCCAGTAACTGTATACAATACGGTACACTTGCAAAAATACCCGGCACGATAACCTTACCGTCGGCATCTTTCACGCCTTCCAGCGTTTCTTTGATCGATTTCGGCTGCCCTGGCAGATTCAGAATCAACGCCTGTTTGCGAATCACACCAACCTGGCGGGAGAGAATAGCCGTTGGCACAAAGTGCAGGCTTATCTGGCGCATCTGCTCGCCAAAGCCCGGCATCTGGCGGTCGGCTACGGCCAGCGTGGCATCAGGCGTTACATCGCGGCGGGCCGGACCCGTTCCGCCGGTAGTCAGCACCAGATGACAGCTCATTTCATCCACCAGCTCACATAAGGTCTGTTCGATGATCGCCTGTTCATCCGGGATCAGTCGCGTTTGCAGCTCAAAAGGGGTGGTAAGGGCAGATGCCAGCCACTCTTCAAGGGCCGGGATACCTTTATCCTGGTAAACGCCGCTGGAAGCACGGTCAGAAATGGAAACCAGGCCAATGCGTAAAGTATTCATGATTATTCCGTTTAAACAGTCTCGTTAAACAGAATGATACACTGCGAAGGGAAGGACAGACAGGTTTCAGAAGAGGTAGCGTGACCCATATCAGGGCCACGCATTAATGATTACAGCAGATCGCCGATCATTTTTTCCAGTTTACCCTGGTCTACAGCAAACTTACGGATACCGTCCGCCAGTTTGTCTACAGCCATCGGATCCTGGTTGTGCTGCCACAGGAACTCAGCTTCGGTGATGCGTGCAGGACGCGCTTTCACTTCACCAGAGAAGGACAGTTTACGTTCGATAGTGCCTTCGCTTTCCGCCAGTTCTTTCAGCAGTGCCGGAGCAATAGTCAGACGATCGCAGCCTGCCAGCTCAATGATTTCGCCGACGTTACGGAAGCTCGCACCCATCACCACGGTTTCGTAACCGTGCTGTTTGTAGTACTCATAGATTTCCGTTACGGAAACCACACCCGGATCTTCTGCCGGTGCATACTCTTTCTTGTCAGTGTTGGCTTTGTACCAATCCAGAATACGACCAACAAACGGAGAAATCAGGTATACGCCAGCTTCTGCACATGCGCGCGCCTGCGCGAAGGAGAACAGCAGAGTCAGGTTACAGTTGATACCTTCTTTTTCCAGCTGCTCAGCGGCACGGATGCCCTGCCAGGTTGAAGCCAGTTTGATCAGAATGCGATCGTTGCTGATGCCAGCATCGTTGTACATTTTGATCAGACGTTTTGCTTTCGCAATGGACGCGTCGGTGTCGTAGGACAGACGAGCGTCAACTTCAGTAGAGATACGGCCCGGGACCAGTTTCAGGATCTCCAGACCGATATTTACTGCCAGTTTGTCGGTCGCGTCGACGATCTGCTGTGCGCGGTCGTTGCTCTGCTGCTTAGCCCAGGCTACAGCGTCATCAATCAGCTTGCGGTATTCTGGGATCTGCGCTGCGTTAAGAATGAGAGAAGGGTTAGTTGTGGCATCCTGAGGCTGATACAGCTTCATTGCCGCGATGTCTCCGGTGTCGGCCACTACTGTGGTGAACTGACGAAGGGAGGTCAATTTGTCCGTCATGATAGCGATTCTCTTTAAACAGCTTGTTAGGGGGATGTAACCGATCTTCCCTGATGATAGCACGACGCACTCTCAGCGCAACCGCCTGGATTGTCCGACCCGCCGCTCAGCCCTGATTACGCATCTCACAGCTCGTGATGCGCAATTAAGGATATACCCATTGTTATGGTAAACTCCCGCAATCAATCACCTTATAAGGTATATACTGGTCGATAATTGGTAGCGCTTACACGGGATTATTCGCGCTTACCGGCATCAACAAGAGGGATGTTAATGCCTGATTTTTTCTCATTTATTAATGAAATACTCTGGGGATCGGTGATGATCTACCTCCTGCTTGGCGCAGGATGTTGGTTCACCTGGCGTACAGGGTTCGTGCAGTTCCGCTATATTCGCCAGTTTGGCAAAAGTCTTAAAAACAGCATCAGCCCGCAGCCGGGCGGTTTAACTTCTTTTCAGGCTCTGTGCACCAGTCTTGCCGCGCGCGTCGGTAGCGGGAATCTGGCGGGTGTGGCGTTGGCGATCGCCGCCGGCGGCGCAGGAGCCATTTTCTGGATGTGGGTCTCGGCGGTCATTGGTATGGCAACCTCATTCGCCGAATGTTCCCTTGCCCAGCTGTATAAAGAGCGCGACAGCAAGGGACAGTTTCGCGGCGGTCCTGCATGGTATATGGCCCGTGGATTGGGCATGCGCTGGATGGGCGTACTGTTTGCCATCTTTTTACTCATTGCCTATGGCCTGATTTTTAACAGCGTGCAGGCAAACTCAGTCTCTCGTGCGTTGACCTTTGCTTTTGACATCCCTCCCCTCTTCTCCGGTATCGCACTGGCAATAGTGTCATTACTGGTCATTGTCGGCGGCATTAAAGGCGTTGCCCGCCTGATGCAATGGTTTGTTCCGATGATGGCGCTGCTGTGGATCGGTTGTAGCCTCGTCATCTGCCTTTGGCATTTCGGACAGCTCCCCGGCATTATCATGACCATCATAAAAAGCGCCTTTGGTTGGCAGGAAGCCGCGGCCGGTGCAGCCGGGTATACGCTAAGCCAGGCCATTGCCAGCGGTTTTCAGCGCGGTATGTTCTCTAATGAAGCCGGAATGGGCTCTACCCCGAACGCAGCCGCCTCGGCAGCATCCTGGCCGCCACACCCTGCAGCACAAGGCATTGTGCAAATGATTGGTGTATTGGGCGATACGCTAATTCTTTGTACGGCCAGCGCAATGATCATTTTACTGGCGGGTAATGGCACCACTTATGTGCCAATGGAAGGCATCCAGTTGCTGCAACGAGCCATGGTCTCGCTGACGGGTGAATGGGGGGCCGGATTCGTTGCCTTAATAGTGATTCTGTTTGCCTTTAGCTCTATCGTCGCCAACTACATTTATGCGGAAAACAACCTCATATTCCTGAAACTGGACAACATCCGGGTTATCTGGCTATTACGAATCGCCACCGTTTGCACCGTCATTGGTGGTACGTTAATCAGTTTTCCGCTGGTCTGGCAACTTGCCGACATCATCATGGCTTGTATGGCCATTACTAACCTGACGGCGATTCTGCTGCTTTCTCCGGTTGTACATACCATCGCCAGCGACTATCTGCGCCAGCGAAAACTCGGGGTGCGCCCGGAATTCGATCCGCGCCGTTATCCTGATATCAGACAACAGCTTGCGCCCGATAGCTGGGATGAAACGCCGCGCGAATAGCGCGGCAATCGCAACCATCGATCAATTCAGTCGTTTTTTTTGCTAAAGTCGCAGTAAATTTCCTGCAAGGACTGGATATGCTGATTCTGATTTCACCTGCAAAAACGCTCGACTACCAAAGCCCGCTGGCAACGACACGTCATACGCTGCCCGAGTTGCTGGATCACTCTCAGCAGCTTATTCACGTGGCACGCCAACTCTCTGCACCGCAGATTGGCAAGCTGATGGGGATTAGCGACAAGCTGGCGGATCTGAACGCCACCCGTTTCCATGACTGGCAGCCTGACTTCACACCGGACAATGCACGTCAGGCCATTCTGGCGTTTAAAGGCGACGTCTATACAGGGTTGCAGGCTGAAACCTTCAGCGAGGCGGATTTCGACTTCGCTCAACAGCATTTACGGATGCTGTCCGGGTTGTACGGCGTTTTGCGTCCGCTGGATTTGATGCAGCCTTACCGCCTGGAGATGGGCATTCGTCTGGCCAATGCGAAGGGTAAAGATCTCTACCAGTTCTGGGGAGATACCATCACCGATAAACTTAACGAAGCGCTGGAAGCGCAAGGCGACAGCGTGGTGATCAACCTCGCCTCGGATGAGTATTTTAAATCCGTGAAGCCGAAAAAACTCAACGCTGAGCTTATCAAACCGGTCTTCCTCGACGAGAAGAACGGCAAGTTTAAAGTCATCAGCTTCTATGCCAAAAAAGCGCGCGGCCTGATGAGTCGCTACATTATTGAGAACCGCTTAACGCAACCGGAACAGCTGACCGCATTTAACAGCGAAGGCTACTTCTTTGATGAAGAAGCATCAGGAAATGGCGAACTGGTGTTTAAACGCCACGAGCAATAGTAAAAAGGCCGGATGACGGCTAACGCCTTATCCGGCCTACAGGTTTTGTCGGCCCGCTATGCAAAGCGCCAGCGGGCACAACCGTTAACCGCGGGTCATCATCAACTTGCGCAGTTCAGCAAAATCAGCTGGCAGGTGATGAGAAAGCAGCGGTAAGCCCGCGCGTTCCGCCAGTTCTTTTGGCAACGCCAGCGTCAGGTCAAGAATCTCTTCAACGCTTTCTTTAAACTTCGCCGGATGCGCAGTACCAAGGAACAGGCCGTACTCGCCAGGATTCAGTTGGTCACGCAGCGCTCGGTAAGCCACCGCCGCATGCGGTTCTGAGGTGTAGCCTATCTCATGTAACTCACGCATCGTGTCCTGAGTTGTCGCATCGTCAACAGCGGCATAACCCAGCTCATTCAGACGCCAGATTTTACGGCGGAACAGTTCTTCCACGCGCGGCCAGTTGTTCGGCTGGCTGACATCCATCGCATTCGACAACGTTGCCTGAGTCGCTTTTGGTGCCCACTCACCTTCTGCAAGGAAGCGCGGAACCGTATCATTAACGTTAGTCGCCGCGATAAAACGCTTCACCGGCAAGCCCAGTGATTTCGCCAGCAGCCCGGCGGTCAGATCGCCAAAGTTACCGCTGGGAACGGAAATCACCAGTTGATTACGCGCCTCTTGCGGCAGTTGGGCCACAGCCTCAAAGTAGTAACAGATTTGCGCCAACAGACGGCTGATGTTAATTGAGTTAGCCGAGTTCAGTCCCAGAGCCACCTTCAGCTCTTCGTCATCAAACGCCTGTTTCACCAGCGCCTGGCAGGCATCAAAATCGCCATCAATCGCCACAGTTTCAATGTTACCGCCCAGCGTACAGAACAGTTTTTCCTGTAATGGGCTGATCTTGCCGTTCGGATAGAGGATCACCACGCGCACATTTTTCAGGCCATAAAAGGCATGCGCAACCGCCGCCCCGGTGTCTCCGGAAGTCGCCGTCAGAATCGTTACCGGTTTGTCGCCACTGATGTGCGTCAGCATCTGCGCCATAAAGCGCCCGCCAAAGTCTTTAAATGCAAGCGTAGGGCCGTGGAACAGTTCCAGACAGCCGACATCCGCGGCAACCTGGGCAACCGGAGCCGGAAAGGCAAATGCCGCACGCACGCGCTCTTCCAGAATTTCCTGAGGGATCTCATCACCAATAAATGCGGACAGGATCTTCGCGCTGCGGCTAACGAAGTCCTGGTTCAGCATCTCATCCACTTCTGTCAGATTGAATTCCGGTAGATCGTGCGGAAAAAACAATCCCTGATTCTTGCCCAGTCCTTGCGTAACAGCCTGTGCAAAGCTGACCTGTTCGTTGTGATCTTTCAGATTATACAGTTTCATTGATTATCCCAGTACCCGTGCGCCCGCCGTGTCCAGCCGGCAAATATGAACAAAGCCTTCCTGATTTTGCAGGTAATTTTTACCCAGCCAATCTGCTACGCGCTGTGCCGTATCCGGCTTATCGCACAAAGCGAACAGCGTCGGCCCTGACCCGGATATACCGCTGGCCAGCGCGCCAATTTCTGCGACCGCCTGACGCGCCTGGCTAAAGCCTGGCAGCAAGCGGGTACGATACGGCTCAGCAATGACATCTTTCATCAGCTTCGCGGCCAGAAGAGGCTGACGGGAATAGCAGGCATGGATGAATCCAGCCAGATGCCGCCCGTGAGCGATACAGTCCTGACGGCGATACAGCGCTGGGAGAATCGCCCGCGCTTCAGCCGTCGACACTTTAATCCCTGGATACACCAGTACCCACAGCCACTCATCAAAGCCTGGCACCTGCTGGCTAATAATGCCGTTTTCTTCAATCATTAACTGCATACCGCCCAAAAAGCACGGAGCGACGTTATCGTAATGAATACTGCCGGAGATACGCCCTTCAAGTTCGCCCATTATCGCTAACAGGCGCGTATCGTTGAGCGGCTTACCGCAATGTTCGTTCATAGCGACTAACGCCGCCACGACGGAACAGGCGCTGGAGCCTAACCCGGAGCCAATCGGCATATTTTTTTCCAGCGTCATCGCCACCGGAACGGTTTTACCCAGCTCCTGGCAGAATCGCTCCCAACACTGGTAGACAATATTTTCACGTGGCTCGGACGGCAGTTTGTTGGCAAAGCGCCCAAGGTTGTTCAGGCTGAACTGGTCAGCCGCCTCAACGGACACCACATCACCCAACAGCGAACCGTCCACCGGAGTTACCGCCGCACCGAGTACATCAAACCCGACGCTCATATTGGCACTGGAAGCCGGGGCATAAACTCTCACCATGTCAGACTCCTAACTTCCATGAAAGGGTGCGTAGCAGGTCGGCAAAGACGCCCGCCGCCGTCACATCGTTACCCGCGCCATATCCGCGCAGAACTAACGGTAACGGCTGATAGTAGTGGCTATAGAACGCCAGCGCGTTTTCACCGTTTTTCACTTTAAACAGCGGATCGTTGCCGTCTACTGCATCAATTTTCACGCGACAAACGCCGTCCTCTTCAATATTGCCAACATAGCGCAATACTTTTCCCTCATCACGGGCTTTCGCCACGCGCGCGGCAAAGACGTCATCCAGCTGCGACAATTTCGCCATAAACGCGGAAACATCACCGGAGTCATCAAACTCTTTTGGCAGGACCGGCTCAATGACAATGTCAGAAAGCTCCAGCTCACGACCGGTTTCACGGGCCAGGATCAGCAGCTTACGCGCCACGTCCGTACCGGAAAGATCGTCACGCGGATCGGGTTCGGTATAGCCCATCTCACGCGCCAGGGTGGTGGCCTGCGAGAAGCTCATGCCTTCATCCAGCTTGCCGAAAATAAACGACAGTGAGCCAGAAAGGATGCCTGAAAAACGTTGCAGTTCATCACCTGCGCTGAGCAGATTTTGCAGGTTTTCAATAACCGGCAAGCCCGCGCCCACGTTGGTGTCGTACAGGAATTTACGACGAGACTTCGCGGCGGCAAAACGCAGCTGATGATAGTAATCCATCGACGACGTGTTGGCCTTTTTGTTCGGCGTAACCACGTGGAAGCCTTCACGCAAGAAGTCGGCATATTGATCCGCTACCGCCTGGCTTGACGTACAGTCGACAATCACCGGATTGAGCAGATGGTATTCTTTCACCAGACGAATTAAGCGCCCAAGGTTGAAAGGCTCTTTCGCGCTCTCCAGCTCCGACTGCCAGTTTTCCAGATTCAGACCGTGGACGTTGGTCAGCAGGGCCTTCGAGTTCGCCACACCGCACACGCGCAGATCGATATGTTTCTTTTTGAGCCAGGTTTGCTGACGTTTAAGCTGCTCCAGCAGCGCACCGCCCACGCCGCCTACGCCAATCACAAACACTTCAATCACCTGGTCGGTGTTGAACAGCATCTGATGGGTCACGCGTACGCCGGTGGTCGCGTCATCGTTATTCACCACCACCGAAATAGAACGCTCAGACGAGCCCTGGGCGATCGCTACAATATTGATGTTCGCCCGAGCCAGCGCGGCAAAGAACTTCGCCGAGATGCCGCGCAGGGTGCGCATACCATCACCAACAACAGAGATGATGGCCAGACGCTCAGTCACCGCCAACGGCTCCAGCAGGCCTTCTTTCAGCTCGAGGTAGAATTCATCCTGCATGGCGCGTTGCGCACGCGCGCAGTCGCCCTGCGGGACGCAGAAGCTGATGCTGTATTCAGAAGAGGATTGGGTGATCAGCACCACCGAGATGCCCGCACGCGACATGGCGGCAAAAACGCGCGCCGCCATGCCCACCATGCCTTTCATTCCAGGGCCGGAAACGCTAAACATCGCCATGTTATTGAGGTTAGAAATACCTTTTACCGGCAAATCATCGTCATCACTGCTGGCACCGATCAGCGTACCGGGCGCTTGCGGATTGCCGGTATTTTTAATCAGGCACGGGATCTGGAACTGGGCAATAGGGGTAATGGTGCGCGGATGCAGCACTTTGGCGCCGAAGTAAGAAAGCTCCATCGCTTCCTGATAAGACATCGACTTAAGCAGTCGGGCATCGGGTACCTGACGCGGATCGCAAGTATATACGCCGTCGACATCGGTCCAGATTTCACAACAATCGGCACGCAAACAGGCGGCCAGTACGGCGGCAGAGTAGTCAGAGCCATTACGTCCCAACACCACTAACTCACCTTTTTCATTTCCGGCGGTAAACCCTGCCATCAGAATCATGTGGTCCGCAGGAATACGGCTGGCGGCGATGCGGCGCGTAGATTCGGCGATATCAACGGTAGATTCGAGGTAATGGCCGACAGCCAGCAATTTCTCCACCGGGTCGATGACCGTTACGTTATGCCCGCGTGCTTCCAGCAGGCCGGCCATGATAGCAATCGACATTTTTTCACCACGGCAGATAAGCGCGGCATTGATGCTGTCCGGGCACTGTCCCAGCAGGCTGATGCCGTGCAGGACGTGCTTAATCTGAGCAAATTCTTGTTCAACAAAGGCTTTGAGCTGCGCCAGCGGAAAACCTGGTTGCTCGGCGGCAAGACCCACCAGCAGCTCGGAGAAAATGCGTTCGGCGTCGCTGATATTAGCTAAAGCATCCTGACCACCGATGGTCTTCTCAATCATTGCCACCAGATGGTTGGTAATTTTTGCGGGGGCAGAGAGAACGGTCGCGACCTGCCCCTGTCTGGCATTGCTTTCCAGAATATCGGCAACCCGCAGAAAGCGCTCTGCATTTGCCACTGATGTACCGCCGAACTTCAACACTCGCATGGTTTACCTCATTGCCTTTGGTCGAAAAAAAAGCCCGCACTGTTTAGGTGCGGGCTTTTTCTTGTGTTTCCTGTACGCGTCAGCCCGCACCGTTACCTGTGGTAATGGTGATGGTTGTGGTAATAGTGATGCTGATGCGTTTCATGATGTTGTGTGCTCTGTAATTATTATCTGTCTGTGCTGTATTCTTTTAGGGTTAAAGTATCTGCTGACCTAAGTCAATAAATTTTTAAATTGATCACATTCCGAAACTTGTTCATGAGCGACTGCTTGCCCTTTTACTTTCAACCAATACAGCATGTTGAGCCCACTTGAACCAAGAACAAAACACTACACAACAAAAATTGTTCGACATTTTATTTTGTGATGTTTTTTTCAATATCATGTAAAAAACGGTGCAACATTGCCGTGTCTCGCTGCCCCAACAGACCCATTCGCTGTTGCAACCAGTCCGTCAGCTTGATGTCGTCAGAAACGTTCAGCGTGGCTAATAAACGCAAAACGCGTGCGCGCAATGCCTGCAGCTGAAGTTCATCCGTCACCTCAACGTTTTTGGCCGGTTGTTGTATTAAACCTGCTAATTGATAGCAATACACCATCACCGCCTGCCCCAAATTGAGTGAAGGATAGTCAGCGACCATCGGTACACCAGTGAGAACATCTGCCAGCGCTAATTCTTCATTGGTCAGCCCCGAATCTTCACGACCAAACACCAGCGCTGCATGTTCCATCCACGTGGATTTCTCCTGTAACAGGGGAACCAGTTCGACCGGGGTGGCGTAATAATGGAACTTCGCCCGGCTACGCGCGGTGGTCGCAACGGTAAAATCAACGTCGTGAAGCGCATCGGCTAACGTTGGAAAAACGTTAATATTATCAATAATGTCGCCAGATCCATGCGCGACCCATCGCGTGGCGGGTTCCAGGTGCGCCTCGCTGTCAACGATACGTAATTGAGTGAATCCCATGGTCTTCATCGCACGGGCAGCCGCACCAATATTTTCCGCTCTGGCAGGGGCAACCAGAATAATTGTTAAACGCATTTCGATACTCTTTTTGGTCAGTCTGCAAGTAATAATGTGACGCACGTCAACATATTACGCAGCGCAAATTTACATTTTTTTAACAGAAATCACTGAAAAAGGATTTCGCATCCGGTAAAAAATGCTAAACTATTTCCAAACTGTACTATTGCTTTTTATGTTAACAAAAGTTGTATATCCCTCTGTTTATCCATGATAATTTATTTTAAAATGGATCGCATTGGTTGGATTCATTACATTTATTAATTAGCTCGTGCAACTAGTTGTAATATTGCAATTTTGTGATGAAAGCAAACATTTGGATACGTTGATTTCATCAAACTGTTAACGTGCTACAATTGAACTTGATATATGTCAACGAAGCGTAGTTTTATTGGGTGTCCGGCATGTCTTAGCCTGTTATGTTGCTGTTAAAATGGTTAGGATGACAGCCGTTTTTGACACTGTCGGGTCCAGAGGGAAACTACCCACGACCAAGCTAATGATGTTGTTGACGTTGATGGAAAGTGCATCAAGAACGCAATTACGTACTTTAGTCATGTTACGCCGATCATGTTAATTTACGGCATGCATCAGGCAGGTCAGGGACTTTTGTACTTCCTGTTTCGATTTAGTTGGCAATTTAGGTAGCAAACATGCAGACCCCGCACATTCTTATCGTTGAAGACGAGTTAGTAACACGCAACACGTTGAAAAGCATTTTCGAAGCAGAAGGCTATGATGTATTCGAAGCGACAGATGGCGCGGAAATGCATCAGATTCTCTCTGAATATGACATCAACCTTGTGATTATGGATATCAATCTGCCTGGGAAAAATGGCCTCCTGTTAGCGCGCGAACTTCGCGAACAAGCTAACGTTGCGCTGATGTTCCTGACGGGCCGTGATAACGAAGTCGATAAAATTCTCGGCCTCGAAATCGGCGCAGACGATTACATCACCAAGCCGTTTAACCCGCGCGAACTGACTATCCGTGCTCGTAACCTGCTGTCCCGTACCATGAACCTGGGTACTGTCAGCGAAGAACGCCGTAGCGTCGAAAGCTACAAGTTCAACGGCTGGGAGCTGGACATTAACAGCCGCTCTCTGATTGGTCCTGACGGCGAGCAGTATAAACTGCCACGCAGCGAATTCCGTGCAATGCTTCACTTCTGTGAGAATCCGGGCAAAATCCAGTCTCGCGCAGAACTGCTGAAAAAAATGACCGGTCGCGAACTGAAGCCGCATGACCGTACCGTTGACGTGACTATCCGCCGCATTCGTAAACATTTCGAATCTACGCCGGATACGCCAGAAATCATCGCCACCATTCACGGTGAAGGCTACCGTTTCTGCGGCGACCTGCAGGATTAATTCAATCCTTACAGGTAAAAAAACGGCGCATTATGCGCCGTTTTTCATTCCCCCACCGCCCTATTTCCATAAGCGAAACTCGTCACTCTGCGCAGGCAGAGGCTCCGGAATTTCTGTCGGCTTTGGTTTTGGCTGTGCCAGCGAGTGCCAGTCAAGATGACGCGTCAGGAACATCACGCCACACAACGCGACCAACAGCACGCCGGTTCCCAGCAGTAAAGAGCTGTCCTGTGAACGTAGCAGCACCCACATCACCCCATCCAACCCCAGCAGCGCCACGGTGAATAAAATACTGTTCCGCCAACTCTGTAATATCGCCTGCAGATACACCCCGTTCATTAACGCGCCTACCAGGCTTGCCGTAATCCACGCCGCCGTAAACCCAATGTGCTCAGACAATGCCAGCAGCAGCAGATAAAACATCACCAGCGATAGCCCCACCAGCAGATACTGCATCGGGTGCAGACGCAGGCTGGTCATACTTTCAAGCACGAAGAAAGACATAAAGGTCAGTACAATCAGCAGGATGGCATACTTGGTAGCCCTGTCCGTTAACTGATACTGATCCGCTGGCGTGGCGACGGCAACGCTAAATGCAGGCATTCCCTTCCAGCCAATCTTTTCGCCATCAAAGCGTTCGCCGAGGTTATTCGCGAACCAGCTGCTTTGCCACTGGGCCTTAAATCCTGATTCGCTGATTTCGCGCTTCGCCGGGAGGAAATCCCCCAGAAAGTTGGGATGCGGCCAGTTGCTGGTTAAAGTCATTTCACTGTTACGGCCAACCGGAACAACGGAGAAATCTCCGGTTCCGCTCAAATTCAACGACAGCGCCATGCTCAGGTTTTGCTCCGCCCAGCTCGCGTCAGGTAGCGGAATGTGGATCCCTTGAGCTCCTCCATCCAGCCCCGTCCCTGGTTCAACGGCCAGCGATTCCCCATTGACCTGCAGCGCTTGCACCACGCCGATCCCGCGCGCATCCCCCACGCCAACCACGATAAACGGTTTGCCGACGCTGACGTTGGGATGGTTTAAATCGCGCAAGCGTTCAGCGTTAAACTCGGCCTTCACCGAGAGGTCATTGTGCCAGACCTGGCCTTCGTAAATACCGATTTTACGCGCTTCAACGTTCTGATTCCCCTCAACCACCAACGACTCCGGCAGCCAGAAATGGATATAGCTGCGCTTACGCTGGATCTGTTTGTCGCCTTCCAGCTCGATATACAGTTCCGTCACCGGGACGGCAATCAGCGGCCCGACCATCTTTTGCGGCCCGCTGGTGCTCTGACGAATAGCATCTTCGACTTCATCACGATAATCCGATCGCTCAACGATTATCTGCCTGACCATCGTCAGTGGAATTAACAGCAATAATATGGCGCCGCCTAAGGTGACGATTTTCCAAAACAGGGGTGATTTAAACATAGCGTTCTCCTTTGCAATATCAGTAAGGTAGAACAGCTATGTGCGGAGAATTTGAAGTTATGTGAAGTGACGGTGAAGCGTAAACGAGGCCTGGGCGCCGCCCTCTGGTCGGTTAGATAATGTCACCGTACCTTCATGCAGTCGTGCAACTTCACTGACAAACGCCAGCCCCAAACCGCTGCTCTTGTGTCCATTCTCGCGGGGCAGCGAGTAGAAGCGCTCAAAAATACGCGGCAACGCAAAATCAGGGATCCCGCTACCGCTGTCGGTAACCTGCAATGTGACCAGCTCCTCCTGCTGATGCGCGCTCAACGTAATCGTCCCGCCCTGTGGCGTGAAGTCGATAGCGTTGTCGAGCAAGTTCCCCAATGCCTGCTCCAGTAACGCGGGATCGGCAGCGACGTTAAGCGATGAAGGCAGAATGGTCAGCGTAATGTTTTTTGCCGCCAGCTGCACGCTACGCGCCTCTTTGAGCTGAGCAAAAAGCGTATCTACCTCCACCGCCGTCAACGTAATGTCCTGTCGATTCTCCAGTCGCGCCTGGCGCAGCAAAGTTTCGACCAGCGCCTGCATACGCGCATTTTGCGTCAGAATATTATCGGTAAAACGCGCTACCACGTTTGGCGGCGGGCCTTCGCGCAATATCTCTGCCGCGCCACGAATAGCCGCCAGCGGACTTTTCAGCTCATGCGTTAACGCGTAGACATACTGCTCAATGTAGTTCTTGCCTTCGAGCTTCAGGCGCATACTTTCCAGCGCCTGCGCCAGTTTGCGTAACTCGCTGCTGCCTAAATCAGGCAGTGGGACGGGGCGATTCTCGGTAACGGAGTCGGCATAACGCGCCAGCCGGGCAATAGATCGGTTTATCCACCATACCATCCCGAAGCCAATCACCAGGGCAATACCCAGCAATACTGCGCTGGCCCATAGCATTCGCCGTTCACTGCGTTTAATCACCGGTGCCATCGCCGCATTTGGTTTGCCGACACTGAGCACGCCGATAATACGCCCACCGTCTACGATCGGCGCGGCAACGTACATCACCGAGCTTTCCGGATCGTTCGGGTTTTGCGGCGTGCTGCGGGCGCCATACTGCCCACGCAGCGTTAACCACACATCGTTCCAGCGGGAGTAGTCCTGACCGACGGCCTGGTTAGCTGAATCAAACAACACCTTGCCCTGCGCGTCCGTCATGTAGACATGGTATTCATTACGCACTTTGTTAATGCCGCTGATGTTGGCGTTAAATGGGCGGTTATGCAGCTGCGCAAATGCCTGCGCCAGCTTGCCGTTAGCCGGTGAGTCAGAGAGCACGTCATCACGCGCCAGTGCAGCCAGCAGCGTGGCGGTATCAATTAAAGTACCTTCGGTCGCCCGACGAACGCCTGGCTTAATTTCCTGCACAAAGATCGACAGAACAAACCAGGCGGCGACCGCGACAATCAGAAAATAGCCGAGCAGCAAACGCATGCCAATGCGCATCAGCAATTCCTCAGGCTGTATCCCATACCGCGATGTGTATTGATGGGGGAAAGCTCCGGATTGATAGCCCGCAGCTTGGCGCGCAGCGTTTTGATGTGAGTATCAACCGTTCTGTCAAAGGTATCCTGCGCGTCTGCCCAGACTAAATCCATCAGCTGCTGGCGAGAGTAAATACGTCCCGGCGACATCAGCAATGTTTTCAGCAGCAGGAATTCATAACGCGTCAGGTTCAACGGCATGCTGAACCAGGTAATCTGCGCGGCCAGCTCATTAAGTTCAAAATCCCCACAGCGTGTCGTCGATGAAGGCGTGGAGAATTTTTGCACCCGCCGCAGCAGCGTACGCACACGAGCGCACACCTCACGCGGCGAGAAAGGCTTGGCAACATAGTCATCTGCGCCAATTTCCAGCCCCAACAGGCGATCCACTTCATCGCTGCGCGCGGTCAGAAATAGGATCGGCAACGCCGGGTGGCGTTCCAGTAAACGTCGGCACAGTTCAAAACCGCTGATATCCGGTAGCCCGACATCCAGAATGATGGCATCAGGGCATTGCTGGCGAGATTTCTCCAGCACGGGAAATCCGCGCTCAAACGCCTCTACGCTAAACCCTTCTTGTTGCAGCATGTAGATAAGCGTATCAGCGATTCCCTGCTCATCCTCAACCAACCAGATCAACGGCTGTTGCATTGTGCTTCCTTGTTATTGCCGCCACGGCATGATGGGTACCGCGCTGATGGCATTTTTGGGCGATCCATCGACCACTTTATCTGAATAGGCCAGATAGGCCAGCGCATTACGTTTCGCATCGTAAAAACGCACGACCTGTAAAGATTTAAACACCAGCGAGGTACGTTTCTTAAATACCACTTCGCCCTGAGCTTTACCGTTCTTGATTCTGTCGCTCAGTTCTACCGGCCCAACCTGCTGGCAAGAGATGGCGGCATCGGAGGTATCTTCCGCCAGCCCCAGTCCACCTTTGATGCCGCCGGTCTTCGCACGACTCACGTAACAGGTCACATTGGTAACATCCGGATCGTCAAACGCTTCGACCACAATTTTATGATCCGGCCCAAACATTTTGAACACCGTATCGACAGATCCAATCTGCTCCGCATGGGCGACCTGCGCCAACATCAGCAGAATTGAGGAAATGACTAAGCTCTTATATTTCATATTGTTACCATTCTTAAAAGTTGTTCTGCGTAATTATTAAACATTCTAAGATAAAATGTATACAGATCACAGGATTACAATAATCACGCTTTCGTATGTCCGAAAAAAGCACTTATGAGCAAAAAAAACACTGAATGCTAAAACAGCAAAAAATGCTATTATCCTCATACCTGACGTCAGGTACTCGTTGTTGAAAGGATGAGGATATTTTATGGATCAGGCTGGCATTATTCGCGACCTATTAATCTGGCTGGAAGGTCATCTGGATCAGCCTTTGTCGCTTGACAATGTGGCGGCAAAAGCGGGCTATTCCAAGTGGCACCTGCAGAGAATGTTTAAGGACGTGACGGGCCATGCTATTGGCGCCTATATCCGCGCCCGTCGTTTATCGAAATCCGCAGTGGCGCTGCGCCTGACTGCGCGTCCAATTTTGGATATTGCGCTGCAATATCGCTTCGACTCTCAACAAACTTTTACTCGCGCATTCAAGAAACAATTTTCGCAGACACCAGCGCTGTATCGCCGTTCACCGGAATGGAGTGCATTCGGTATTCGCCCGCCAATGCGACTGGGTGAATTTGCAATGCCTGCGCACGAGTTTGTCACCCTGGAAGATACGCAACTGCTCGGCACCACGCAAAGCTATTCCTGCTCGCTGGAACAGATTTCAGATTTCCGTCATGAAATGCGTATTCAGTTCTGGCGCGACTTCCTTGCTCAGGCTCCGGCGATCCCGCCAGTGCTGTACGGGCTTAACGAAACGCGTCCGAGCATTGAAAAAGACGACGAACAGGAAGTGTTTTACACCACAGCACTGACGCCGGAACAGGCCAATGGCTATGTGCCGTCGGCGCAGCCTATCCTGTTACAGGGTGGCGAGTATGTGATGTTTACCTACGAAGGGCTGGGAACCGGCGTGCAAGAGTTTATCCTGACGGTTTACGGCACATGCATGCCGATGCTGAACCTGACGCGCCGTAAAGGACAGGATATCGAGCGATACTACCCGGCAGAAGATGCCAAAGCGGGGGATCGCCCGATCAACCTGCGCTGCGAATTCCTGATTCCGATTCGCCGCTAGCGCTGTAGTTCATCCAACGCAGGGGCGTCCAGATGTGAGATGTCCCCTGCCGTTTCAACGACCCATCCCGGCGCCAGCCATAAGCTTTCCTGGTAATCAACGCGAGAAATTGAACAGTTGCGCAGACGCAAGCGACGTTCAGCCCATGCCGGTAATCCCAGAATTGTGCTCACCAGGCAACCCAGCGCGATACCGTGGCTGACCAGCAGTGGACGACTTCCCGGCGGCAGCTCCAGACAGGATGCCAGCGCCGCATTGACGCGATCGCTCAGCTCCTGCATCGATTCCCCTTCCGGAATACGACCATCCACCGTGCCGTTCACCAACTGGCGACGCCAGCCCTCTTCCTCTGGCGTCAGCGTATCGATGTGACGTTTTTCCAGCACCCCCATATTCAGCTCACGCAGACGAGAATCATAGGTGATATCACAGCCGCAGGCCTGGGCGATGATTTCTGCGGTGCGTCGTGTACGACCAAGATCGCTACTGATGACATGCGTAATACCAAACGAGCGGGCGCGTTCTCCCACCTGCATGGCTTGTTGTTCACCTTTAGCGGTTAGTGGGCTGTCTGACTGGCCTTGAATACGTCGCTCGGCGTTCCACTGCGTTTCGCCATGGCGAACAAGGTATACCTGTAACATGCTTTTTTTCCGTTATATACTCGTCATACTTTGAGTAGACTCTGCGATGAATTTTCAAACTGAGCTTAATTATGCACAAGGTTATCTCTGCGACCACCAATCCTGCCAAAATTCAGGCAATTCTGCGGGCATTTGAAGAGATTTTCGGGGAAGGATCCTGCCATATTGAACCCGTCGCCGTCGAGAGTGGCGTGCCGGAACAACCTTTCGGAAACCAGGAAACGCGCACTGGCGCACGAAATCGCGTTGATAACGCTCGCCGCCTGCACCCGCAGGCTGATTTCTGGGTCGCCATTGAAGCAGGAATTGACGACGATGCCACCTTTAGTTGGGTGGTGATTGATAACGGCATTCAGCGCGGTGAAGCCCGTTCAGCCACGCTGCCATTGCCGACTGTCATTCTCGACAGAGTCCGCAAAGGTGAAGCACTCGGCCCGGTGATGTCGGACTATACGGGTATTGATGAAATTGGCCGTAAAGAAGGCGCAATCGGCGTTTTTACCGCGGGCAAGCTGACGCGCTCAAGCGTCTATCACCAGGCGGTGATTCTGGCGCTCAGCCCGTTTCATAACGCGATATACGATGAGTCATTGTAATTTGTAGGCCTGATAAGCGTAGCGCCATCAGGCAAGCAGCGCGCACCATTGCCGGATGGCGGCTTCGCCTTATCCGGCCTACGAGAGAATCAGACACTTTTTAGCAGTACCTGCTCCAGCCACTGACGCAAATCCACCGGTGCGGATTTGAGGCTGTTCGACCCCCGCGTAATAGTGGCAATCCCCGCCCCAAGCTCGTTTTTAAGCTCACGCTGGCTCATCTCGCCGCGCAGCAGCTCTTCAATGATACGCACACGCGTGCCCAACGCTTCACGCTCATCCGGCGTTAACATCAAATTGAGCAGCGGCAGGTGTAAATCTTGTTCATAGGCGTGTTTAAGCAGATCGACAAAACGTAACCACTCCTGGTGACGTTGTTCTGCCATCTCTGCTGAATAGGGTGATTGCTGAGTCATAAGATATCGCCATCGTTGCGGGGGAAGCGTGCTTGCTTCCCCCTTTTGTACTCTTTAACGAGTACGATAGCATAACACAATCGACACGATCAGTAACGACGTTGCCATTCTGCGTCGCTCATCAACTCCGGTTTATCGCCGAGGAAATAGCGATAGTACGCATCATAAGCCAGCACATTCTTCACGTAACCACGCGTCTCTGAGAATGGAATACTTTCGACAAACGCCACAGCATCAATGCGGCCAGCGCTATTGCCAAGCCAGGTGCGAACGCGTCCCGGACCGGCGTTATAGGCTGCCGACGCAAAGATGCGGTTATTGCCGAATTGCTGATATACGTACTGCAAATAGCTGGTACCAATGTTGATGTTGGTATCAGGATCCAGTAGCTGGCTCGGACTGCTGTAACCTGGAATCGAGAACATTTTCACCGTATGCGTCGCCGTGCCCGGCATAATCTGCATCAGCCCGCTGGCGCCGACCGGTGATTTCACTTTCGGGTTCCAGGCGCTTTCCTGACGCGCTATCGCCATCGCATAACTTGGTTGAATATCCTTGCCGCTGGTGTAACGGGTAAACAGATCTTTATAGGCCAATGGGAAGCGCTCTTCCAGATGATCCCACAGCTTACCGGCGATCGTCGCCTGAACGCTCAGATCCCACCAGTGATTGTTGAACGCGTAACGCGCCAACTGAGCCTGCTCGGACTTGGTACGGCTGGTAACCAGATTAGCCCATTCACTGCGCGCGGTATTATCCATGTTCCAGTACATTAGCTCGCGTACGCGTGCCATTTCTGGCCCCTGAGTCAGCGCAGAATCAACGTTCGCTGGCGCTTTATCCACTTTCAGCTCGTACTCTTCGCCCAGGCGCTGTGCCGCCACCATCGGATAGAAACCACGCTGCTGCATGAGCTGGTGCAGGATCTCTTTGGCTTCCGCATCACGTCCGCGCTCCAGCAGCAGATCAGCCTGCCAGTAGCGCCACTCGTCTTTTTCTTTTGCTTCCATTGGCAGACGTGCCAACCAGGTATTCAGGCCACGACGATCGCCGGTTCCCAGCGCCATGCGCACGCGACGCTCCACAAGCGAGGTGGAATTAGAGCGCATAATCGCATCATCACGCCATTTGGCCTGCTCGTCGGTGACGTCATTGCCCATCAGGCGCCAGGCAACAATGTCGCGCAGCTCCTGGGTTTGCTCGTCATTAAGCTGTTGCGCCTGCACCAGGGACGGGATCATCAGGCGGGCGTTTTCCACATCCTGACGCGCCACGCTGGCAAAGGCGACCGCCGCCATCTGTCGGGTGAAATCCGTGGCGCCGGTGGTACGTGCAAAAGTCATCACCGAATTCGGATCGTTGGCCAGCGAGATGATCGCAGAGGCAATGGTTTGGTATTGCGCGGGCATCTGCCCGGCCAGCGCCGTCACCAGACCGGTATTCCCGGCTTTCATCGCCAGACGAATACGCTCCAGATACGCCAGCGGATCCTGAGTGCCTGAGGCGCGCCATACGCCAAATAATTTGTCACAGGCATTCGGCTGACTTTTCCCGGTCAACCACAGCTCTTTCGCGCCCTGCCAGGCTTCTTCGGTTTGCCCGGTACTCCATTTCGCGAAGTAATAGTTACATTGCGCTTCCGTGGTACCCGGTTTTTCCGGGCTGAACGCCAGCAGTCCGCGCCAGTCTTCGCGGCGCGCCAGTTCATTCACGAAACGCGATTGCAGCGTACGCGCAGGGGGCAGTGTCGGATTGGCACGCACAAAATTGGTAACGGTAATGGTGGGCTGATTCATCAGATCGTCAGTGATCTGACGATATTCCAGATACGGGTACAGAGGATAGTTCTTCAGGCCGGGCATCATCTGCTCTACGACATCCATCTGTCGGTTGTCCCAGGCTTGCTTGATTTGCGCATAACGATTGCGCTGCTCATCCAGGGAGTCGGCTCGCGCCACCTGACTGACCGTCAGCAGACATACGCTGGCTGCCAGCAGGCGCCAGGTAAATTGATTGGCTTTGTCCACAAGCTCTTCCTCTTCTCATGTTACGTCTGTGCAGCATCATGCCGCTTAATTAATTCATGCTAACCAGACATTGCAGAATGCGCCACGTCACGGACACTTTTTTACTTTTGTTGCGAGTGAGATCTGCTGGCTGGGATTGGGCAATGAAAAAGGCTACACTTCGCCTTTGAAAACTCTATTCATCACTATAAAAGAGGCGAAGTCCACGTGGCTCAATTCGTTTATACCATGCATCGTGTCGGCAAAGTCGTTCCGCCGAAACGTCATATTCTTAAAAACATCTCACTGAGCTTCTTCCCTGGCGCCAAAATCGGTGTTCTCGGTCTGAACGGTGCGGGTAAATCTACCCTGCTGCGCATCATGGCCGGTATTGATACCGATATCGAAGGTGAAGCTCGCCCACAGCCAGGCATTAAAATCGGTTACCTGCCGCAGGAACCAAAACTGAACCCAGAACATACCGTTCGTGAATCCGTTGAAGAAGCGGTTGCCGAAGTGGTTAGTGCACTGAAAGGTCTGGATGAAGTTTACGCCAAGTACGCCGAGCCGGACGCCGACTTCGATAAACTGGCCGCACAACAGGGCAAGTTTGAAGAAATTATCCAGGCGCACGACGGCCATAACCTGAACGTGCAGCTTGAGCGTGCCGCTGACGCCCTGCGTCTGCCGGACTGGGACGCTAAAATTGAGAATCTCTCCGGTGGTGAACGCCGCCGCGTTGCGCTGTGCCGCCTGCTGCTGGAAAAACCAGACATGCTGCTGCTCGACGAACCGACCAACCACCTGGATGCGGAATCCGTCGCGTGGCTGGAACGCTTCCTGCACGACTTCGAAGGCACCGTAGTGGCGATTACCCACGACCGTTACTTCCTCGACAACGTTGCAGGCTGGATCCTGGAGCTGGACCGTGGTGAAGGTATTCCGTGGGAAGGTAACTACTCTTCCTGGCTGGAGCAGAAAGATCAGCGTCTGGCCCAGGAAGCCTCTCAGGAAGCGGCTCGCCGTAAATCCATTGAGAAAGAGCTGGAGTGGGTACGTCAGGGCGCTAAAGGTCGTCAGTCTAAGGGCAAAGCCCGTCTGGCACGCTTTGAAGAGCTGAACAACACCGAATACCAGAAACGTAACGAAACCAACGAACTGTTTATTCCACCTGGAGCACGTCTGGGCGATAAAGTCGTTGAAGTCACCAATCTGCGTAAATCCTACGGCGATCGCGTTCTGATCGACGATCTGACTTTCTCCGTACCGAAAGGCGCAATTGTCGGCATCATCGGTCCGAACGGCGCGGGTAAATCTACCCTGTTCCGTATGATGTCCGGTCAGGAACAGCCTGACAGCGGCACCATCACGCTGGGTGAAACCGTCAAACTGGCCTCCGTTGACCAGTTCCGTGACGCCATGGACAACAGCAAAACCGTGTGGGAAGAAGTTTCCGGCGGGCTGGATATCATGCGAATCGGCAACACCGAGATGCCAAGCCGTGCCTACGTGGGCCGCTTCAACTTCAAAGGTGTGGATCAGGGCAAACGCGTCGGCGAGCTGTCCGGTGGTGAGCGTGGTCGTCTGCACCTGGCGAAGCTGCTGCAGGTTGGCGGCAACATGCTGCTGCTCGATGAACCAACCAACGACCTGGATATCGAAACCCTGCGCGCGCTGGAAAACGCCCTGCTGGAATTCCCGGGCTGCGCGATGGTTATCTCGCACGACCGTTGGTTCCTCGACCGTATCGCCACCCACATTCTGGATTACCAGGATGAAGGTAAGGTTGAGTTCTTCGAAGGTAACTTTACCGAATACGAAGAGTACAAAAAACGTACGCTGGGCGCCGATGCGCTGGAGCCGAAACGTATTAAGTACAAGCGTATTTCTAAGTAATTAGCGTTAAGTGCCGGATGGCGGCGTTACGCCTTATCCGGCCTACGAGGTTAGTGCGACTTGTAGGTCGGATAAGCGCAGCGCCATCCTGTCTACGAGGTTAGTGCGACTTGTAGGCCGGATAAGCGCAGAGCCATCCTGTCTATGAGGTTAGTGCGACTTGTAGGCCGGACAAGCGCAGCGCCATCCTGTCTATGAGGTTAGTGCGACTTGTAGGCCGGATAAGCGCAGCGCATCCGGCATTAAAACCTAACGCTGCTCGCCCATCAACTCTTTCACCAGCTCCACGCAGCGCAGGAAGCGACCGTCGTAGTCAGGCTCCTGTACGTGCACGAAATTGATATTGTTTTCCTGCAGCATCTCGACCAGCAGCGTCTGAAACGCTTTTCTGTCAACTGAGCTTCCAAGGCTGCGTAAGCCATCCGCCACCCACGGGGTGTTGTTTTCCAACAGGATCACCAGGTCAAAGCGATACTCATCAATAAGCGCTTGCACAAACGGGTGTTCACGCCCTTCATACTTTTTACAGAAGGCCTGAGTGGTCACGAAATCGGTGTCGATGAACGCCACTTTATTGGCGTACTTAACAGCAAAATCAATGTATTGCGCTTGTCCTAAGGCGATTTTATCGTAGTCAGAATACTGCAACGCCATCTCATCGCCGCCCAAATGGGAGAAGACATAATCACGCCCGTATTCCCACGCACTGGTGGTATTAAAAATATTGGCGAGCTTGTTCACCAGCGTCGATTTACCGCTCGACTCCCCGCCGAGGATCGCCACGGTGCGCACGAAAAACGGCTTCACTTCGGTCGGAATATACTCCCAGTAGCGAAACGGGTTCTCACGGATTTGCCCACCGCTGATGCTCATAAACGTCCGCTTAGGATCCACCAGCACGGTTTCGATCCCCAGATGTTCGAGATACTGCGGGGCATCTGATTCTTCAGAGGTGTAGATCCAGTTAGGCTGGATCCCTTTCTCCTGCATAAACGTTTTGATCCCGTTGCTCCACACGTCCCAGCCGTGCGGATACGGCTCCATGCCTTCTTCGTTGAAGGCATGAATACGGATATTTTTCTGATACTTAAAGGTTTGCAGCAGCCAGCGTAAACGATCGGGCACCGTAGGCTGTTGCGACATGGCACTGTCTTCAAACAGGCTGCGATCGCGCGTGTCGTCATAACCCATGATGATATGCAGTTCATCGACCTGACTACAGGCGCGCTGGATAAGATAGATATGGCCGGTGTGCAGCGGATAAAACTTGCCGAATACCACACCGATATTTTTCTGCTGACGCGGAAACTCCAGACCGAGAAAGCGGTGCAACGCCTCCAGCTTCTGCGCGCTGGGGCTTTTGATTTTGGCATTCAGCAGTTGGCTTAGGTATCCCTTGGTCATGCCACTGGCATCCGCCACCTGTTGCAGGGTACAGCCCTTTTGCTTTATGGCGGTTTTCAGATATTCAAATGACACAAGAGCCTCCTGCTGGAAAAATCGCGTAACACTGCCTGATGGCGCTTCGCTTATCAGGCCTACAAAATCGGTACGTACAGGTATTTGATTATAGGTCGTCAAACACGCTTAACGCATCCGCAAGCTTCTTAACGCCAAAGACCTGCATGCCTTCCGGTACTTTTTTCGGTACGTTAGCGGCAGGGACAATCGCCCGGCGAAAGCCGTGCTTCGCCGCTTCCGAAATACGCTCCTGCCCGCTGGGTACCGGACGGATTTCGCCCGCCAACCCCACTTCGCCAAAGACAACTAAATCCTGTGGCAGCGGTCTGTCACGCAGGCTGGAGACCATTGCCAGCAGCAACGCCAGGTCGGCGCTGGTTTCGGTGACTTTTACGCCGCCGACTACGTTAACAAACACGTCCTGATCCGCCATCTGCAAGCCACCGTGACGATGCAGCACCGCCAGCAGAATCGCCAGACGGTTCTGTTCCAGACCGACCGCCACGCGACGCGGGTTCGCCATCATTGAGTGATCGACCAGCGCCTGAATCTCTACCAGCAGCGGGCGCGTACCTTCCCAGACCACCATCACCGAACTGCCGGAGGTGACCTCATCGCCACGGCTTAAGAAGATAGCGGAAGGGTTGCTGACTTCACGCAGGCCCTGTTCGGTCATGGCAAAGACGCCCAGCTCATTCACCGCACCAAAACGGTTTTTATGGCTACGCAGAGTACGGAAACGAGAATCGGCGTCACCGTCGAGCAGTACCGAACAGTCAATACAGTGCTCCAGCACCTTCGGCCCGGCCAGCGAGCCGTCTTTGGTGACGTGGCCGACCATGACAATCGCCACGCCGCGCGTTTTGGCAAAGCGCGTCAGGTAAGCCGCCGTTTCACGCACCTGCGCCACGCTGCCCGGCGAAGACTGAATATCCGCCATGTGCATTACCTGAATGGAGTCGATCACCATCAGCTTCGGCTGTTCTTCTTCGGCAATCAGGCAAATTTGTTCGATACTGGTTTCCGACAGCATATTCAGATTCGCTGTCGGCAAACCGAGCCGGTGCGCACGCATCGCCACCTGCTGCAGTGACTCTTCACCGGTGACGTACAGAGTTTTCATCTGCTCAGCGAGCTTGCACAGCGTTTGCAGCAGCAGCGTTGATTTCCCCGCGCCGGGGTTACCGCCAATCAGAATAGCGCTGCCGGGTACCACACCACCGCCCAGCACGCGGTCAAACTCTTTAAATCCAGTGGAAAAACGCGGCAGTTCTTCAAGGCTGATGTCAGACAGCTTCTGCACTTTTGCCACGCCCGCATTCCCGGCATAGCCACTGAGCCGCTCGTTACGCGCCACCGTTGGCGATGCGGCAAGGCGCACCTCGGTAATGGTATTCCAGGCCTGACAGGCGCTGCATTGCCCCTGCCAGCGCGGGTAATCGGCCCCGCATTCATTACAAACAAAGGCGCGTTTTGGAGCTTTGGCCACGTTTTACCTCTTTCGTTAACGCTTTTGCCGGATGGCGCAGGCGCTTATCCGGCATACGGACACCCTGCCATCAGGCAATTTAATCATTTCTGGTTCATGCTGCCGGAGAGAATGCAGAACACGCCCATCAGGTCAGCGTGGCGGATAGTAATCTCCGTCTTTTCATTCACTTTCGGTTTAGCATGATACGCAATACCCAGCCCGGCCGTTTTGATCATCGGCAGATCGTTAGCACCGTCGCCGATCGCCACCGTCTGCGCCATCGGGATCTCATATTCTTGTGCCAGGCGGGTCAGGGTATTGGCTTTGTACTGGGCATCGACGATATCGCCGATCACGTTGCCGGTAAATTTACCGTCCATGATCTCCAGCTCGTTTGCCACAGCCGCCGTCAGACGCAGTTTATTACGCAGGTAATCGGCAAAGAAGGTAAAGCCGCCAGAGGCAATAGCCACTTTCCAGCCGAGCGTCTCCAGTTTTAACACCAGCTGTGTCAGGCCTGGCATCAGCGGTAGCGTTTCGCGCACCTGGTGCAGAATATTGGCATCAGCACCCTTCAGCGTCGCCACGCGACTACGCAGGCTGGCGGTAAAGTCCAGTTCGCCGCGCATTGCGCGTTCCGTGACTTCCGCAACCATCTCACCGGTTCCAGCCAGTTTAGCAATTTCATCAATGCATTCGATCTGGATTGCCGTTGAGTCCATGTCCATCACCAGTAAACCCGGTGTGCGCAGATGCGGAATTTTGCCTAACGGGGCAACATCCAGTTTGGCATCATGCGCCAGTTTTGCCGCGCGCGGCGTTAACGAACCCGCAAGGCGAATCACCTGATAATCCTCGACGCACCAGGCAGCAACAATCACCATCGCTGCACCCAGTTTGCTCTGGTATTGCGTTAAACGTTGTTTATCCAGCCCACGACCGTACAGCAGCCAGCCACTGCGGCCCGCGTGGTAGTCCAGCGGCATGACTTCATCGCCACTTAAAGAGAGAGGCAGACCTGGCCACAGAGAAACATCTTCAGGTAGATCGCACCAGGTTATGTTAGGCATTAAAGCTCCTGTAAAATCGTTCGGGTCGGAATCATCAGGGGAAAATAACGCATGAGGCTACCCTGTAACCAGCGCTTCTGGCAACATTAAGTCTCAAATTTTCAGCAGGTGGAATATGGCTCGCGCAAAACTGAAATTCCGACTTCATCGTGCAGTGATTGTATTGTTCTGTCTTGCGCTGCTCGTCGCCCTGATGCAGGGCGCATCCTGGTTTAGTCAAAGTCACCAGCAGCAGCGTAATCCGCAGCTCGAAGAGCTGGCCCGTACGCTGGCCCGCCAGGTGGCGCTAAATGTTGCTCCGCTAATGCGTACCGAAACGCCGGATGAAAAACGCATCAAAGCGGTACTCACACAGCTGACGGAAAGTAGCCGTATTCTGGACGCTGGCGTATACGATGAACAGGGAGACCTGATTACGCGCACCGGCGAGAGCGTCAACGTTCGTGACCGACTGGCGCTCGACGGCAAAAAAGCCGGGGGTTATTTTAACCAGCAGATTGTCGAACCCATTCAGGGGAAAAATGGTCCGCTGGGCTATTTGCGTCTGACGCTGGATACCCACACCCTCGCCACCGAGGCGAAGCAGGTAGATAACACCACCAATATCTTACGCCTGATGCTGCTGCTGGCGCTGGCGATTGGCGTCGTGCTCACCCGTACCTTATTGCAAGGCAAGCGTACCCGCTGGCAGCAATCCCCTTTCCTGTTGACCGCCAACAAACCGGTGCAGGAAGAAGACAACGAGAAAAAAGAGTAAAAGCAGTAAAAACTGTAAAACAGAAGGGAAATCAACCATGACTACACTACGCCTGCTTATCTCAGACTCTTATGATCCGTGGTTTAACCTCGCGGTCGAAGAGTGCATTTTTCGCCAGATGCCCGCCACGCAGCGCGTCCTGTTCTTGTGGCGTAACGCCGATACGGTGGTGATTGGCCGGGCGCAAAACCCGTGGAAAGAGTGTAATACCCACCGTATGGAGGAAGACAACGTGCGGCTCGCCCGCCGTAGCAGCGGCGGCGGCGCGGTGTTCCATGACTTAGGTAATACCTGCTTTACCTTTATGGCCGGTAAACCGGAGTACGACAAAACCATTTCCACCGCGATTGTCCTCAACGCATTGAATTCTCTGGGAGTGACGGCGGACGCCTCCGGGCGTAACGATCTGGTTGTGAAAACGCCAGACGGCGATCGCAAGGTTTCAGGCTCTGCTTATCGGGAAACGAAAGATCGCGGATTCCACCACGGCACGCTGCTGCTAAATGCCGATCTCAGCCGCCTGGCAAATTATCTCAATCCCGACAAAAAGAAACTCGCGGCAAAGGGGATCACCTCTGTCCGCTCACGGGTGGCGAATTTGACGGAGCTGTTACCGGGCATCACCCATGAACAGGTCTGTCAGGCCATCACGGAAGCCTTTTTTGCTCATTATGGCGAACGCGTTGAAGCGGAAGTGATCTCACCAGATAAAACGCCGGACCTGCCAAATTTTGCCGAAACCTTTGCCCGCCAGAGCAGTTGGGAATGGAATTTTGGTCAGGCACCTGCTTTCTCGCATCTGCTGGACGAGCGTTTCACCTGGGGTGGCGTTGAGCTGCATTTCGACGTCGAAAAAGGTCATATCACGCGCACACAGGTGTTTACCGACAGTCTCAATCCCGCGCCGTTAGAAGCGCTGGCGGAGCGGCTACAGGGCTGCCAGTATCGCGCCGATGTTTTACAGCAGACTTGCGAAGCGCTGGTTACGGAATATCCGGATCAGGAAAACGAGCTGCGTGAACTGGCAGCGTGGGTGGCGAAGGCCGTGCGTTAAGCGATTAGTGGCGAATTGCCGGATGGCGGCTGCGCCTTATCCGGCCTACAAGACCGCTCCTGTAGACCTGATAAGCGAAGCGCCATCAGGCATTAATAGCGGCATTCCCGTAGGCCCGGTAAGCGAAGCGCCACCGGGCCACAACAACCCTTACTCTTTATCGCCCAGCAGAACGGATTCCAGCGCGATTTTGATCATGTCGTTGAAGGTCGTCTGACGTTCAGCGGCAGTGGTCTGCTCGTGAGTACGGATATGGTCGGAAACGGTGCAGATGGTCAGCGCTTTTGCACCAAACTCCGCAGCAACACCGTAGATGCCCGCCGCTTCCATTTCCACGCCCAGCACGCCGTATTTTTCCATCACGTCGAACATTTCACCGTCTGGAGAGTAGAACAGGTCAGCAGAGAACAGGTTGCCCACGCGCGCGTCTACACCCAGTGCTTTTGCCGCATCAACCGCGTTACGCACCATGTCAAAGTCAGCGATAGCAGCGAAGTCATGATCTTTAAAACGGATACGGTTAACTTTGGAGTCGGTGCAAGCACCCATACCGATAACCACGTCACGCAGTTTAACGTCCATACGCACAGCGCCGCAGGAGCCTACGCGAATGATTTTCTTCACGCCGAAATCGGTGATCAGCTCTTTGGTGTAGATGGAGCAGGACGGGATACCCATACCGTGACCCATAACGGAGATCTTACGGCCTTTGTAAGTACCGGTGAAACCTAACATACCGCGAACGTTGTTCACTTCACGAACATCTTCGAGGAAAGTTTCAGCAATATGTTTTGCACGCAGCGGGTCGCCCGGCATCAATACGACGTCAGCGAAATCACCCATTTCTGCATTAATATGTGGAGTTGCCATTTTTTGTCCTTATTTCGTTGTTATTGCCTGATGGCGGCTACGCCTTATCAGGCCTACAAAACGTATGCAAAACAGTGAAATACCCTAAGGATTTCGCGTTGTAGGAAGGCGACGAATTCGTGAATCCCCGGGAGCATAGATTCACTATGTGACCGGGGTGAGCGAATGAAGTCAACGCATCTACAGCGCGAAAGACAACGGGTATTACAGCATGTTTTTACCGTAGTCCATCGGTGACGTACCAAAGTAGCTCGCCAGCGTCTGACCGATATCCGCGAAGGTTTCACGGTGACCTAAAGAACCTGGTTTCACTTTCGGGCCGTAGACCAGTACCGGGATGTGTTCACGGGTGTGGTCAGTGCCGGTCCAGCTTGGGTCGCAGCCGTGGTCAGCGGTTAGGATCAGAATGTCATCTTCACCCACCAGCTCCATCAGCTCAGGCAGACGGCGGTCGAACAGTTCCAGGCCAGCAGCATAACCGGCGATATCGCGACGATGTCCCCAGGAAGAGTCGAAATCAACGAAGTTGGTGAAGACGATGGTTTTATCACCTGCTTCTTTCATCTCTTTGATGGTGGCGTCGAACAGCGCGTCCAGACCGGTGGCTTTCACTTTTTTGGTGATGCCGCAGTTAGCGTAGATATCCGCGATTTTACCGACGGAAACCACGTGACCGTCTTTTTCGTCGACCAGTTTCTGCAGCACGGTCGGTGCTGGCGGCTCAACGGCCAGGTCGTGACGGTTACCGGTACGCTGGAAGTTACCGGCTTTATCACCGATAAACGGACGTGCGATAACACGACCGATGTTGTAACCACCTTCGGTCAGCTCTTCACGTGCGATTTCGCACAGCTCGTAGAGTTTATCCAGGCCAAACGTCTCTTCGTGGCAGGCAATCTGGAACACGGAGTCAGCGGAGGTATAGAAAATCGGCTTGCCGGTTTTCATATGCTCTTCACCCAGCTGATCCAGGATCACGGTACCGGAAGAGTGGCAGTTGCCGAGGTAGCCTGGCAGGTTGGCACGTTTTACCAGTTTATCCAGCAGTTCCTGCGGGAAACTGTTTTCATGATCGGAGAAATAACCCCAATCAAACAGAACCGGGACACCCGCGATTTCCCAGTGGCCAGACGGCGTGTCTTTCCCGGAAGAAAGTTCATGCGCCCATGCGTAGGCACCAATCACTTCCGCGTTACCGTCCATACCAGCAGCAATTTTACCGGTAGAACCTTCGTGAGCTTTCACCAGGCCCAGACGGGTCAGGTTAGGCAGATTCAGTGGACCTTTGCGACCATTGTCAGCCTCACCTTTCGCACAGGCTTCTGCAATGTGTCCCATAGTGTCTGAACCTACGTCGCCAAAGCGATCCGCATCTTCAGTCGCACCAATACCAAAGGAGTCCAGCACCATAATAAATGCACGTTTCATCTTGTTCTCCATACATCTGCGCCGCAAAAAAGCGATCAGATCAGTATACAGTTATTCGGTAATACGACGATAGACTGTCGGTGTAATTTCTGGCGCTTTATCGTCAAGGCTAATTGCCGCTTTGACCGCTTTCGCCGCTTCCTGCCAGCTGGCTTCGTCTTTCGCGTGGATCACCGCCAGCGGGCGTTGTCCGTCTACGCTGTCGCCCAGACGCGCCATATCGCTAAAGCCAACGCTGTAATCAATGGTGTCCGAAGCCTGACGACGACCGCCGCCCATGGAAACGACCGCCATCCCCAGCGCACGGGTATCCATCGCGCTGACAAAACCTTCGGTATCAGCATATACCGCTTTGCTGAGCATTGCCGTCGGCAGATACTTCGCATAATTTTCGACGAAATCGGTCGGGCCTTTTTGCGCCGCAACCATGCGACCAAAAATCTCTGCCGCTTTACCGTTGTCCAGCACCGCCTGCAATTTCGCACGGGCTTCGGCGTCATCTTTCGCCAGATTGCCGGAGATCAGCATTTCCACGCACAGCGCCATGGTGACGTCTAACAGACGTGGATTGCGGTATTCACCGGTCAGGAACTGCACCGCTTCGCGAACTTCGACCGCGTTACCTGCGCTGGAGGCCAGCACCTGATTCATATCGGTTAACAGCGCGGTGGTACGTACACCCGCACCGTTTGCCACACCGACAATCGCTTCAGCAAGAGCTTCAGAAAGCTCGTAGGTCGGCATAAAGGCGCCGCTGCCCACTTTCACATCCATCACTAGCGCATCCAGCCCTTCCGCCAGTTTTTTCGCCAGAATGGAACCGGTAATCAGCGGGATGGAATCCACCGTCGCGGTAATATCGCGGGTGGCATAAAAACGTTTATCCGCCGGTGCGAGCGAGCTGGTTTGCCCAATAATCGCCACACCCACGTCTTTAATAATTTCACGGAAGCGCGCGTCGTCCGGGAAGATGTCAAATCCAGGAATCGCTTCCAGTTTATCGAGCGTACCGCCGGTATGCCCCAGGCCACGCCCGGAGATCATCGGAATATAGCCGCCGCACGCTGCGACCATCGGGCCTAACATCAGTGACGTTACGTCACCTACACCGCCGGTAGAGTGTTTATCCACAATCGGGCCGTTCAGCTGCAGGCTTTTCCAGTCCAGCACGGTTCCTGAATCACGCATTGCCATGGTCAGCGAAACTCGCTCAGGCATTGTCATATCGTGGAAGAAAATGGTCATCGCCAGGGCGGCGATTTGCCCTTCAGAGATGGTGTTGTCGCGAATACCATTGATAAAGAAACGAATTTCTTCATCGCTCAGCGCATGACCATCACGTTTTTTACGAATAATTTCTTGTGCGAGAAACACGGTAACCCCCAGGGGAAAAGAGTAGAAGGCCGTTGTAGGCCGGGTAAGCAACGCGCCACCCGGCAGTCGTCTTAATGCCGGATGGCGGCTACGCCTTATCCGGCCTACGTCGCTACAGCTCCGGCAATATAAGGCTTAATAGCTGCTTGCGCTCTTGCCGTCGCCGTGACCCAGCGCTTTCAGCAGGCTCGCCAGCAGGCTGGATGCGCCAAAACGGTAGTGACGAGAATCAGCCCAGTCAGCGCCAAACAGTTCATCGGCAATCGCCAGGAACTGCTGTGCATCTTCTGCAGTGCGCACGCCACCAGCCGGTTTGAAACCTACAGTTTTAGAAACACCCATGTCGCGGATCACTTCCATCATGATGCGTGCGCTTTCCGGCGTCGCATTGACCGGCACTTTACCGGTAGAGGTTTTGATGAAATCAGCACCAGCTTTGATGGAGATTTCAGACGCTTTGCGAATCAGAGCTTCTTCTTTCAACTCACCGGTTTCGATGATGACTTTCAGCAGCACGTTTGCCGCCGCACACGCGTCTTTGCAGGCTTTAACCAGATCGAAACCAATCTGCTCGTTACCGGCGATCAGCGCACGGTACGGGAACACCACGTCAACTTCATCTGCGCCGTAAGCAATCGCCGCGCGGGTTTCAGCCAGCGCAATCTCGATGTCGTCGTTGCCATGCGGGAAGTTGGTTACGGTTGCAATGCGGATGTCCGGCGTGCCCTGCTCTTTCAGGGTCTTACGCGCAATAGGGATGAAACGCGGATAGATACAGATTGCGGCAGTGTTGCCAACCGGGGTCTTCGCCTGATGACACAACGCGATCACTTTTTCATTGGTGTCGTCGTCATTCAGGGTGGTCAGGTCCATCAGTTTCAGTGCACGCAGGCTGCTTGCTGTTAAATCGGTCATAACATTCTCCAACGGCATCGCCGTATAAAATTTCACCTTGCGAGTTTGTTAGTATTCTAACATCCGCTCGCTATTACACTTCGATATACATCACAGTTAATGAAAACCACATACAGATTTGCATTACTCTAATGAGATCTACTTCAAATAAATCATCTTTTCTAAAGGGATGCGGTGGCATCAGGCGCATCCGGATCAAAGGTTGCGGCGGCGTTGCTTTCTACAATGGCGTTACACCTTCGGGATAAAAAGGAATCAACGATGCCCACTTCAAGCGAACTCGCGCTGCAACAGCGTTGCCAACAAATCGTGACCAGTCCGGTGCTCAGCCCTGAGCAGAAACGCCATTTTCTGGCGCTGGAGGCTGAAAACGCGCTGCCTTACCCGCAACTGCCTGCACAGGCACGTCAGGCGCTGGATGATGGGGTAATCTGCGATATGTACGAAGGTCATGCCCCGTTCAAACCGCGCTATGTTTTACCCGATTACGCGCGTTTTCTGGCCAATGGCTCATCGTGGCTGGAGCTGGAAGGCGCCAGGGATCTTGATGACGCGTTGTCCTTACTCACTATTCTTTACCACCATGTTCCGTCAGTGACGTCGATGCCGGTTTATCTCGGCCAGCTCGATGCCTTGCTGCAACCGTATGTTATAATTCTAACACAAGACGAGATCGATATTCGAATAAAACGTTTCTGGCGTTATCTCGACAGAACCCTGCCAGACGCGTTTATGCATGCCAATATCGGCCCCGCCGATACACCAGTCACCCGTGCAATTTTACGCGCAGATGCAGAGTTAAAGCAGGTTTCGCCTAATCTGACATTCATTTATGACCCGCAAATCACACCTGACGATCTGCTGCTCAACGTGGCGCAAAATATCTGCGAGTGCAGTAAGCCGCATATTTCCAACGGCCCTGAAAATGATAAAATTTTCACAAAAGGTCAGTATGGCGTCGTCAGTTGTTACAACTCTTTGCCGCTCGCCGGGGGTGGAAGCACGCTGGTCAGGCTTAATCTGAAAGCCATCGCAGAGCGCAGCACCTCTGTCGATGACTTCTTTACTCGCACCCTACCGCACTACTGCCAGCAGCAAATCGCCATCATTGATTCACGATGTGAATTCCTCTATGAGAAATCACATTTCTTTGAGAATAGCTTCCTCGTGCAGGAAGGGTTGATTGATCCCGAACGTTTTGTGCCTATGTTCGGGATGTATGGTCTGGCGGAGGCGGTGAACCTGCTGTGCGATAAGGCGGGACAGAATGCGCGCTATGGGAAAGATGAGTTCGCCAATCAGCTCGGCTATCGTATTAGCGCCTACCTGGCGGAGTTTGTCGAAAATACCCCGGTGAAATATGGCTGGAAGCAGCGCGCGATGCTGCATGCACAGTCGGGGATCAGTTCTGACATCGGCACCACGCCAGGTGCACGCCTGCCTTACGGCGATGAGCCGGACCCGATCACCCATCTGCAAACCGTCGCGCCACATCACGCGTTTTATCACGCCGGGATCAGCGACATTCTCACGCTGGATGAAACCATCAAGCGTAATCCTCAGGCGCTGGTGCAGTTGTGCCTCGGGGCGTTTAAAGCCGGAATGCGCGAGTTTACCGCCAACGTGAGCGGCAACGATCTGGTCCGTGTCACCGGGTATATGGTGCGCCTGTCGGATCTGGAAAAGTATCGCGCCGAAGGGTCACGAACCAACACCACCTGGCTTGGCGAAGAAGCCGCGCGCAATACGCGCATTCTGGAACGACAACCTCGCGTGATTAGCCATGAACAGCAGATGCGCTTTAGTCAGTAGGCTGATTCCTTTCTCCTGCGTCGACGGGCCGGGCAGTCGCCTGGCTCTGTTTCTGCAAGGATGTAATCTGCGCTGTAAAAATTGCCACAATCCGTGGACGATGGGACGCTGCAACGACTGCGGGGAGTGTGTGCTGCATTGCCCGCATGAGGCGCTGAGCCTGAGCGCAGGGAAAGTGTGGTGGCAGTCCGATGTGTGTCAGCAGTGTGACACCTGCCTGCATATGTGCCCCCAGCAGGCCACGCCGATGGCGCAGAGTATGAGCGTTGATGAAGTGCTGCAACATATTCGCAAGGCAGTGCTGTTTATCGAAGGGATAACCGTTAGTGGCGGTGAAGCGACTACCCAGCTGCCGTTTATTGTGGCGCTATTTACCGCGATTAAAACCGATCCGCAGTTGCAACACCTGACCTGCATGGTCGACAGCAACGGCATGCTGAGCGAAACCGGCTGGCAGAAGCTGCTGCCGGTGTGCGACGGCGTAATGCTGGATTTAAAAGCTTGGGACAGCACGTGTCATCGGCAGCTTACCGGCCGCGATAACACGCTGATTAAGCAAAGCATTACCTTTTTGTCCGGGCAGAGAAAACTGGCGGAACTCCGCCTGCTGGTTATTCCTGGTCAGGAAGATTATCTACAGCATATCGATGCGCTGGCGGCGTTTATCAAACGCACCGGTGACGTACCGGTACGGCTGAATGCCTTTCATGCGCACGGGGTGTATGGCGAAGCGAAGGACTGGCCGAGCGCCACGCCGAAGGATGTGGAACACCTGGCGCAAAGATTGCGCGAGCGCAGGGTGGATAATTTGATCTTCCCGGCGCTGTACCTGTGATTGCCGGATGCGGCTACATCATTTGCAGGCCGGAGAAAACACAGCTGCCAACCGGCAAAAATATGCCTGATGCGCTTTGCTTATCAGGCCTACGAAGCGCACACTTTTGTAGGCCGGATAAGACGCAGCCGCGATCCGGCGAAGATATGCCTGATGCGCTTCGCTTATCAGGCATACGAAGCGCACACTTTTGTAGGCCGGATTAGGCGCAGCCGCCATCCGGCGAAGTTATGCCTGATGCGCTTTGCTTATCAGGCCTACGAAGCGGACACTTTTGTAGGCCGGATTAGGCGCAGCCGCCATCCGGCGAAGTTATGCCTGATGCGCTTCGCTTATCAGGCCTACGGAGCGCATACTTTTGTAGGCCGGATTAGGCGCAGCCGCCATCCGGCAAAGATATGCCTGATGCGCTTCGCTTATCTGGCCTACGAAGCGCACACTTTTGTAGGCCGGATTAGGCGCAGCTGCCATCCGACGAAGTTATGCCTGATGCGCTTCGCTTATCAGGCCTACGAAGCGCATACTTTTGTAGGCCGGATAAGGCGCAGCCGCCATCCGACGAAGTTATGCCTGATGCGCTTCGCTTATCAGGCCTACGAAGCGGACACTTTTGTCGGCTGGCTACGCCATCCAATCACATGTTAAACAGCGCCGTGGTATTACGATACAGCGCGTCAGCGATCACGTCCGCAGGTTCCGGGCGCAGTTCGCATAAGACGTCAAAGACTCTGACTACCTGCTCCGGGCGGTTAGGCTGCCCCTGAAAACCGTTGAGCGGCATATCCGGCGCGTCGGTTTCCAGCAACAGCGATTCCAGCGGCAGTTGCGCTATTACCTCGCGGGTTTTACTGGCGCGCGGATAGGTAATGGTGCCTCCCACGCCAATTTTGTATCCCAGTTGCACAAAGCGCTCTGCCTGCTGCACGCTCCCGGAAAAACCATGCACCACGCCAGTTCGCGGCAAAGCATGACGTTTCAGGTGCATCGCCAGCTTGTCATGGGTGCGCCGCGAATGCAGGATCACCGGCAATTCATACCGCTTCGCCAGCTTTAGCTGCGCTTCCAGCACCCGCTCTTGCTTATCGAATTGCGGATCGTCCCGATACAGATCCAATCCAATCTCGCCTACCGCCACCAGCTTTTGTGGGCGCTTATCCAGCTCCTGTTGCAACTGGTCCAGGCAGTCATCGCTATGTTTTTCAATAACAATGGGATGCAGACCAAGCGCGGCAAACAATGGAGGATAATTTTCCGCTAACGCCAGTACGCGGGGAAAATTCGCCGCCTGGGTGGCCGGAACGATAATGCTCTGTACACCAACCTCCGCCGCGCGCTGAATGCTGGCAGATTCATCGCCGGTAAACGGCGGGAAATCAAAGTGACAATGCGTATCGATAAAACGATAACTCACGCCAAATCCTCATTATCAAACGTCGTGTCGTTCGCCTGAGGCGCATCGGTCACCACTGGCACATGGGCATCGTTGGCCACCGGCGCGGGAGGAACTACCACCGGCCCCGGCACCACAATCTTCGGCGTCTGACGAGGCAGCGGCGCATTTTTCGCCAGCAGTTTGCCGACTGTCGCCAGAAAGTAACGACCGCACAGGCGTCCGGTTTTGTAATCTTCCCTCAGCGCCGGAATACGGCTGCCCAACGCCATGCTATGGAGTGGTTTTGGCGGATAGATCTCAAAAATACGCAGCTTGCCCGGCGGCTTCTCAATAAAACTCTGGATAGCACGATAGCTGGTCTCATGATGCTGCACCAGATTCAGAAACGGTTGCAGGCTACTTTCACCCAACCAGCGCTCCATACGTTTGAACCACTGCGGGGTGTAATACATTTGCGAAGGCACAGTGCGAATCACTACCAACGTTTTTGCCCCCTGCTTCGCTGCCTCCTGCACAGGTATGGCATCACTAACTCCTCCATCCAGATAGTTCACGCCGTCCAATACAACCCCTGTGCGGTAGAACCCGGGAATCGCGCTGGAGGCTCGAATGAGGTCGAGCCAGTTTTGCCGGTTCGGCGAAAAATAGCCGGGCGTGTAATCATCGCCCCGACAGGCGCACATATAAAACGCTTTCCCTGCGGCAAACAGACGCTCGGCGTTATCCATTGCCAGCGGCATCTGGGACGCAGTCGAATCCACCAGCCAGTCGAGATCGATTAAGTTTCCCCCGCGCACAAAGCGCACCGGGTCAAAAAATTCGCGTCGGGTAGTGTATCGCATAATAACTTTGCGGCCGTAACCGGGCTGGTTACAGAGATAGGCTGAAAGGTTTTGCGCGCCAGCGGACGTCCCGTAGAAGAGCTCAAAAGGATTAAACTGCGCGCGCATGAATTCATCCAGTACGCCAGCGGTAAAGATACCTCTTTGTCCCCCACCCTCGCACACCAGCGCCATATTGCCTGGTTGAAACGGACGTAACGATAACGGCGCAATATTACCGAGCGTGACGGGTATTCTCTGCCCCACCTCTGCCTTCCTGTTGTTTTTGTAATAGAGCAACAAAGTAACGCAAATTGCCTGACGCTAAAACCGTAAAAGCCAGTCCAATGGACTGGCTTAGTAGCAATTTTTCTTTACGGCTATGGGCTAGGGTCGTTTACGCCCGGTAAACAGGCTGACCAGAAACAGAATGATCCCCACCACGAAAACAATTTTCGCTGCGCCGGCTGCAGTACCCGCCAGTCCACCAAAACCGAGTGCGGCGGCAATTAACGCGATAACCAGAAATATGATGCCCCATCGAAACATATGCTTCTCCTTTACCATAGTTAATTTCACCGCTTGATATGAGCGCTCAGGCTGCCCATCGGCGATATTTTCAGTGTGGTGCACAACACGCCTCCCGACAAACGTCAGAAGGACGAATTAAGTCTAATTACTGAGTTTTGAGATCGTTTTTGACGCTTTTCACGCCATCAATCGCTTTGGCGATGCTCTCAGCACGATCGCTTTGAGCCTGTGAATCGACGGTGCCTGAAAGTTGCACTACGCCCTCGGTGGTCTCAACTTTCACCTTGCGGGAAGGGACGATATCATCGGCCAGCAGCTTGGCTTTTACCTCACTGGTGATTGCCGTATCGCCCGCATAGCCTTTAACGGAGGTGTCTTTACTATCACGCACATGCAGTTTGTCGCTAACGGAGGTCACGCCCTCAACGCCTTTCGCCACTTTCACCGCTTCTTCGGCCTGTGCCTGGCTTTCAACAAACCCGCTTAGTGTCACCACCTTTTGGTCTGTTTTGACGGAAATATCGGTGCTCTTAATGCTTTCGTGGTCCACCAGCGCGGCTTTTACTTTCGCGGTGATGGTGCTGTCATCCATGAAATTACCGACTTTGTTCATAGAGCTATCGACTTTCTGCCCCGCACTTTCGACGCCGGATTGCGCTTTATCCATCGTGGCGTTTTCTGCATAAGCAGAACCCGTTGCAACAGCGGAGGTCAGCATCACGGCCAGCAGCGTTTTAGAAATCTTAAGTCCTGTCATTGTCATCGATGTATTCCTGTATGTTTTGCTAAAAGCTATGCTCTGCCGTTACACGGCCTGAACCAGCAACTAATCTTGTAAGTGGAATAAATATCAGCAATAGACGCTGCAACAGGCAGCCTAAAAAGCATTTAACGCCGATATTTATGTCATCACATTGTTAAATATAGTTCACGATTTCGTGATCGCAGTCAGAATTGATTAAAAAACAGGCAAACAAAAGAAAAACGCGAGGTTTTAAGAACATTCCGCAAGGGATTTAAAAGACAGGAAAAGTTGCAGGACACGGCGGATACCGTGCCCTGGAAGGTCGATTAGTGTTCGCGTGTTTTACGGAACTGAACGTCCGGGTAACGTTCCTGAGTGAGATTCAGGTTAACCATGGTTGGTGCGATATAGGTGAGGTTATCGCCGCCATCCAGCGCTAGCTGAATTTCGTTCTTACGCTTAAATTCTTCGAATTTCTTCACGTCAGAACATTCTACCCAGCGCGCAGTCGCCACGTTGACAGATTCATAAATCGCTTCAACGTTGTACTCGCTCTTCAGACGTGAAACCACCACGTCAAACTGCAGCACACCGACAGCGCCCACGATCAAATCGTTATTGGCGATCGGACGGAATACCTGCACTGCGCCCTCTTCTGACAGCTGAACCAGCCCTTTCAGCAGCTGTTTCTGCTTCAATGGATCCTTCAGGCGAATACGACGGAACAGCTCCGGTGCGAAGTTCGGAATACCGGTGAACTTCATCATTTCGCCCTGTGTAAAGGTATCGCCGATCTGGATAGTGCCGTGGTTATGCAGACCGAGAATATCGCCCGGATACGCTTCTTCCACATGAGAACGGTCACCGGCCATAAAGGTGAGTGCGTCGGAGATCACCACGTCTTTACCAATGCGCACCTGGCGCATTTTCATGCCTTTCTCATACTTGCCGGATACCACACGCATGAACGCCACGCGGTCACGGTGTTTCGGGTCCATGTTGGCCTGAATTTTAAACACGAAACCGGTGAACTTCTCTTCTGAGGCTTCAACGACGCGGGTGTCGGTTTTACGCGGCATCGGCGCAGGCGCCCACTCCACTAAGCCGTCCAGCATATGGTCAACGCCGAAGTTACCCAGCGCGGTACCGAAGAAGACCGGGGTGATTTCTCCCGCGAGGAACAGCTCATGGTCGAACTCGTTGGACGCGCCCTGCACCAGCTCCAGCTCGTCGCGCAGCTGCTGCGCCAGGTCTTCACCCACGGCAGCATCAAGTTCCGGGTTGTTCAGACCTTTAACAACACGCACTTCCTGAATGGTGTGTCCTTTACCGGTCTGATACAGGTAAGTTTCATCTTTATAAAGGTGATAGACACCTTTGAACAACTTACCGCAGCCAATCGGCCAGGTGATTGGCGCACAGCCGATTTTCAGTTCGTTCTCGACTTCATCCAGCAGCTCCATCGGATCGCGGATGTCACGGTCGAGTTTGTTCATAAAGGTCAGGATCGGCGTATCGCGCAGACGGGTAACTTCCATCAGCTTACGGGTACGATCCTCGACGCCTTTTGCGGCATCGATAACCATCAGGCAGCAGTCCACCGCCGTCAGAGTACGATAGGTATCTTCGGAGAAGTCTTCGTGCCCCGGGGTGTCCAGCAGGTTCACCAGGCAGTCATGATACGGAAACTGCATCACAGAGGTGGTAATGGAGATACCACGCTGCTTTTCCATTTCCATCCAGTCAGATTTTGCATGCTGGCTGGAGCCACGGCCTTTTACCGTACCGGCGGTCTGAATGGCCTGTCCGAATAACAGTACCTTTTCAGTAATTGTCGTTTTACCGGCATCCGGGTGAGAAATAATGGCAAAAGTGCGGCGTTTGGCCACCTCTTGCAAATAAGGAGACAACGTCATAGTCAAATCTTCTTAGGTAAGCACGGCAACGGGCCGGGCAAGTTGAATACGAAAAATTGCGGCTATTTTACCCATCAACGGGGGGGAGGCAATCAGTGTTTACACAGGAGCTGCTCCAGTTCGCTTAATGACGCTACGGTCCAGGTCGGCTGAATGCCCGCTGGCTGCTCGCGGTGGTGCGTATTTAGCCAGCAGGTGGATAGCCCGGCGTTAATGCCGCCAAGAATATCGGACTCTGCGGTGTCACCCACCATCAGCACGCGAGAACGGTCAGGATTACCCGCCTGCTCCAGCGCATGGTCAAAAATACGGGGGTCGGGTTTTGCCACCCCAACCTGCTCAGAAATCACCAGCAGGTCGAAATAGTCGCGCAGCCCCGTCCGCTCAAGGCGGATTTGCTGCAACGCGGTAAAGCCGTTAGTAATGATGCCGATTTTCGTTTTATCGCGAATCGCATTGAGCAGAGAAACTGCCCCCGGCAACGGTGAGCAGATCTCCGCCATCGCATTGATGAATGCGTCATTAAGCTGGCCCGGTTCAACCTTCAGGCGTTCGGCCCAGCTCTGAAAGCGGGCATGCTGCAGTTGTAATGAGGTAATCGCGCCGTTTTGGTAATCCACCCACAGCGGTTTATTCACGGCCTGGTAGTCCTGAAAATCTTCAGCGGTAAAGGTAATGCTATAGTCGAGAAACATCCGCTGTAAGCCGGTAAACGAGTCAAACGTAAACAGCGTTTCGTCGGCATCAAAGAAAATCCAGTCCCACTTCTTCATCATTACACCTTATCTTACATGCTGATTGGCAACGCCATGATGATGGCGTCTTCGTGACCATCGGCCGTTGGATAGTAGTTGCGACGGATCGTCGCCTCGTTAAAGCCTAAGCTTTCGTACAGCGCGATAGCGGCCGCATTCGAGGCGCGCACTTCAAGCCACAGGGTCAAAATGCCACGCTTTTCCAGCTCATCGATCAGGTGCTCCAGCAGCTCACGCCCCAGGCCCCGGCGCTGAAAGTCAGGATCGACGGCGATATTGAACAACGTCGCTTCATCCAGTACGACCTGCGTAATTGCAAAGGCGGCCATCACGTCGTCAACCCTCAACTGAAAATTGAGGTAGCGATCGCCCTGGTTGCTGGCAAATGTTTTTTCACTCCACGGAAAAGCGTGGGCGCGTTTTTCAATCTGAAATGCTGCGGGTAAATCAGTCGGCTCGAGGGAAGAAATCGTGTTCATATGCGCAGATTTGTTGCCATAACGCGGCGCGTGCCGCTGGGTTTTCCCGTAATTCATTAAACGCAGGACTCTCGACCTGAGCGCCCTCCAGCAGCAGCGGCTCTTCGGTTCCCAGCCGCCAGCTATTACAGCGACTGCCTTGCGGCAGCATGGCGACACGGTCAGGCGTCAGTTGTAAAACCTGATCCGGGCTAACGGTTAATGCGCGTAAAATATCGCTGATCAACGGTTCGGTTAGCGCGGGTAACTGTGCAGCAACCATCACCAAACGGACATGCGCAGGAATGGAAATCGCGATCTCGCCCTGCAGTGCGCCAGGACGACGCAACGACCACTGCGTAATGCCCAGTTGCTGTAACTGCCAGTCTCGTCGGGATGTCATAGCGAAACACTCCTGTCTATCAGGGGCGCAAATATAGCAAATTTGTCGAATCCGTGCCATCAAACAACTATAATCCCCCGCTGTACAATTTAAGGAGCATTCCATGTCTGCTTTTACCCCGGCAAGTGAAGTCTTGCTGCGCCACAGTGATGATTTCGAACAAAGCCGTATTCTGTTTGCCGGTGATTTGCAGGATGACCTGCCTGCCCATTTTGAAAGCGCCGCAAGCCGTGCGCACACCCAGCAACTTCACCACTGGCAGGTGCTTAACCGCCAGATGGGCGACAACGTCCGCTTCAGCCTCGTCGCGCAGGCCGATGACGTTGCCGATAGCGATACGCTGATCTACTACTGGCCGAAGAATAAGCCGGAAGCCCAGTTCCAGTTGATGAACATTCTGTCGCTGTTACCGGTGGGCACCGATATTTTTGTTGTCGGCGAGAATCGCAGCGGCGTACGTAGCGCAGAGCAGATGCTTGCCGAATACGCACCGTTAAACAAAGTCGACAGCGCACGTCGCTGTGGCCTGTACCACGGTCGTCTGGAAAAACAGCCGGTCTTTGATGCAGAAAAATACTGGGATGAATACCAGACAGAAAATCTGACCATCAAAACGCTGCCGGGCGTCTTCAGCCGTGACGGTCTGGATGTTGGCAGCCAACTGCTGCTCTCCACGCTGACGCCGCACACCAAAGGCAAAGTGCTGGATGTCGGCTGTGGCGCAGGCGTTCTCTCCGTCGCCTTAGCCAGCCACTCGCCGAAAGTGCGCTTAACCCTGTGCGATGTTAGCGCCGCCGCCGTTGAAGCCAGCCGCGCAACGCTTGCAGCCAACGGCATTGAAGGTGACGTCATCGCCAGTAACGTCTTTTCTGACGTAACGGGTCGTTTTGATATGATCATCTCCAACCCGCCGTTCCACGACGGTATGCAGACCAGCCTTGATGCTGCACAAACGCTGATTCGTGGCGCAGTGCGTCATCTCAACAGCGGTGGTGAACTGCGTATTGTGGCGAACGCCTTCCTGCCTTATCCGAAGGTACTGGATGAAGTGTTTGGCTTCCATGAAGTTATCGCGCAGACCGGACGTTTCAAGGTCTATCGCACAGTGATGACGCGCCAGGCGAAAAAAGCCTAACGGCTGTAGGTCAGATAAGGCGTTTACGCCGCCATTCGGCGTGACACCGAGCAACGCCGGATGGCGCTATCGCTTATCCGGCCTGCATAAAACGCCAAAAACCGAAGAAACGCCTTTTTTTTCGGCAATCACGTTAAGTTCGAAAATTAACTGTTGACGCCCTGCATAAAATCTCTAGAATTCGCCCCCGTGGTAACGATACTTTTTGAGTGTCGATGGTATGCGAAGGTGGCGGAATTGGTAGACGCGCTAGCTTCAGGTGTTAGTGTCCTTTCGGACGTGGGGGTTCAAGTCCCCCCCCTCGCACCATAATCCACGTTGATATTGCTCGCACTGGGCGAAGGTGGCGGAATTGGTAGACGCGCTAGCTTCAGGTGTTAGTGTCCTTAGGATGTGGGGGTTCGAGTCCCCCCCCTCGCACCAACGAGGCGATATCAAAAAAATAAGATGACTGTGCGAAGGTGGCGGAATTGGTAGACGCGCTAGCTTCAGGTGTTAGTGTCCTTAGGATGTGGGGGTTCGAGTCCCCCCCCTCGCACCAATTATCTTATTTCCCTCTCGATTTCCTTCTCTGTTTTGTTCATCCCTGATTCCAGTTCATCATTACCAAAACAATGCCGCCAATCAGTGCCGCGCATGAAGGTAACAAAACAAAGTGCCGTAAACGTTTGTGGTACAGCATGAGCGAAGTCAGCAGTAATCCTAATACAATCATCACCTTCCATACGTAGACCGACAGGTCGCTATATGCCATCCCGGCAATCAGCATTCCCGGCAGCAGAACCCCCCATCCACTGCCCAGCGTACGTTGCAACATGATTTCACCTATGACATTGATAATGATAACCAATATCATATGATAAAATTTCTCATTTGTCAGCCGTGAAGCACTATCAATTATATGAGTTTTACTTAACGATTGATGACATGAATAATCCAAGGTGATAAATTGCTCAGCGGTTTGCTCTTCAACTAAAAACAATAAAAACCTCTGCGAATGATACCCCGTTCGTTATTTGTTTTATTTACCAACACACCTTCGTACATTGCAGATAACTAACAATATTTACCTATGACAGTACAATCCTGGCGAACTCTGCGCACAAAAAAATACCAACTCTCTTTACGACTGTTTCTGCTGCTCAACGCAGTCTCCGCGCTGTTTACGCTTTTTTTCCCACTGTTTGCGGTCAAAGCCTTATCAGTACCGGCGTTGCTGATACTGGTGATGAGTACACTGCTGCTGGTATGGCATGGGAAATACGCGGATAAAAGAATTAATCTCCCTTTTATTTCAATCGTTTTTGGCTTGTTATGGGCGTTACATATATTCTTGAAATATAACGCTCTAGGTCAGAATGATTATTATTTCCTGTTAATAGCGCTGCTCAGCGTACTGTTTATTGGCTCTATCGCTTTTGCCAATAATATCATCGCGTTTACGCTCCACTCACTCCCCTCCGTCGCCGTTTGTTTATGGCTTAACGGCAGCGAACATGGTTTGCGGATTTTCTATTTTATGGCGCTGCCTATGGCCGGTATCGCCATCCAGCATGTGATACAAAAGCGCTACGATGGATTCGCTCAGCAACTGATGTACAAACTGCTGGAGGAAAGGGAAACCCTGAACGGGCTCAGCATGCTCGACCCGCTAACCGGTTTGTATAATCGCCGGGGGCTGCAACACCGGCTCGATACGCTGTTGGCTCTGAGTAATTCGAGGCACTTCGTTCTGCTGCTGGATATCGACCATTTCAAATCCTATAACGATCATTACGGACATATGATGGGCGACCAGGCGTTGATCCGTGTTTCTGCCGCCATCCGAGACTCCGTACGCTCCCGGGACGTGGTGGCGCGTTTTGGCGGTGAAGAGTTTATGATTTTGCTGACCGCGGTCGATCCACAGCAGGCCCAGGCTGCCGCCGAACGTATCCGCCAGAAAGTGTACGACCTTAAAATCCCTCACATGTTTAATGAGAGCGTGGCAACCAACGTAACCGTCAGTATCGGCATTGCACCTCTGGTAGAACAGGATATTGATGCTGCTATCGCCAAAGCGGATAAAGCCCTTTACGAGGCCAAGAATCTTGGGCGTAACAATACCCTGGTCAGCGATGAGCTGCGGGTAAACTGCCCTTCTACCTGAGCTTTCTGTGCACTGCCGCTCGGGATGGCGACAAAGATCTTGCCATCGCTTAATGTCAATTATAGGATTAGCAATCATTATCATTAAGATTAACATCCTTATATCGACATGGCTTATCGTTCCGCACCGATCGTTGAAGATGTCATCTGGCGTAGCCATCTCCCCTCAGAGATGCCCTCGCTGGCTGCTGCCGTACGCGCAACGATAGCCAAAACTCGCGAGCACCTGCTGGACTTCATTCGTCTTGACGAAACGCCTGTGCCAGGTGCAATGACGCTGCATGAATGGACGCAACCGGCGACGCTTAGCTCGCTGCTGGCCGTTTATTCAGACCATATCTATCGCAACCAACCCACGCTACCCCGCGAAAATAAGCCCCTGATTTCTCTTTGGGCGCAATGGTATATCGGCCTGATGATGCCTCCGTTAATGGTGGCCCTACTGACGCAAAAAGAGGCTATCGACGTCTCTCCTGAACATATGCGCGTAGAGTTTCACGAAACGGGCCGTGCGGCCTGCTTCTGGATCGACGTCCATCAGGATCACCAGGCAACAGCTCTGTCCCCTCAACAACGCATGGAAACGCTGATTCTCTCAGCGCTGACGCCGGTTGTGCAGGCGCTGGAAGCGACGGGCGAGATCAACGCGAAGCTTATCTGGAGCAACACCGGATATTTAATTCACTGGTATTTAACGGAAATGAAGCCGTTGCTAGGTGAGGAACTGCTGACCACGCTGCGCCAGACCTGCTTTTTTGAGAAACAACTCTCCTGCGGTCAGGATAACCCTCTGTGGCGAACCGTTGTTCCGCGCGAGGGGCTGTTAGTACGCAGAACCTGCTGCCAACGCTATCGCCTGCCTGACGTTCAGCAATGCGGAGACTGCACGCTGAAGTAAGCGAGGAGCCGTAGCCCCTCGCCAGATATTTATGCAACCTGCTGGTTTTCCTCTTCCATACGCTGCGCTTCTTCTTTTTCCTGCGCCAATAGCTGCTTTTCGTAGACCTTAAAGAATGGGAAGTAGATAACGGCCGACACCAGCGCCAACAGCACTACCAGAATAGCCGCACGATAATCCCAGCCTAATGCCCATGCCGCGCCAACCGGTGCCGGTGCTGTCCAGGGAACCACTGAAATGACCCGCCCAATTAAATCCAGTTTCATCGCCGCCCAGGCCAGTACCGCATTCACCATTGGGGCCAGCAGGAAGGGGATAAAAAACACCGGGTTCATGACAATCGGCGTACCAAAAATCACCGGTTCGTTAATATTAAAAATGCTGGGGACTACGCTCAGACGCCCAATCGAGCGTAGATGAGCCGAACGACTACGCAGATAGCAAATCACCAACCCCATCGTTGCACCTGACCCTCCGACCACAATAAAGAACGTCCAGAACGCTTCCATAAAGATATGCGGTAACGGCGCGCCCTGCGCCAGCGCCGACTGGTTCATCCCAAGATTAGTTAGCCAGAACATTTGCAGCATTCCCGACACAATTGCCGCGCCGTGAATACCCGCAAACCACAATAGATGTCCAATCAATACCGCCAGAAGTATCGCCGGGAGAGAATCTGCAGCCGACACCAGTGGTTTAAAGATGGCCATAATGGCCTGCGGGATCAGCATGTCAAACTGCGACTGTATCACCAGACTCAGCGGGTACAGCGTCAGTACTACCACCAGCACCGGGATCAGCAGATCGAAAGAGTTTTTGATCATCGGCGGCACCTGATCGGGTAAACGGATGCCGATGTTGTGCGCCTTCAGGAAGCGCATCATTTCAACACAGTAAATGGCCACCAGGATGGCGGTGAAAATCCCCGTTCCTCCCAGGCTATCAACCGGCATTGTGCCTTTGGTTTTTGGCGCGGCAATCAGCAAAAAAGCCATGATTGATAGCATCGCACACATAAACGGATCTAACTGATGCGACTTCACATAGTGCTTGCCCAGGTTATAAGCAATAGCCGCACATATGTAGACCGACATAATCCCCATCGTCATATCAAACGGTGTGAGGATTTGGCCTTCAAACTGTTTTGCCAGATCCAGCCACGCGCGAGCAAATCCCCAGGTGGTATCCGGAGAAAAAGGCGGGTAGGCAAAAACCAGCAGAAAAGAGCCTACAATCATAAAAGGCATCGCCGAAATAAAACCGTCGCGAATGGCCATTACATGTCGTTGCGAAGAGATGCGCCCGGCAACAGGGCTGACGTAATTTTCAACAAAGCGGAAAATCACGTTAAACACAGCATGGTTAGTAGACATAGCCGTTCTCCCGTTGTGCAAAACCCTGCAACCGTGCTGGCATCAACACCGCCACCACGTAAAGCCCATTACCACTTTTCGCAACCGTGCCGGGAGGAACACCAGCGCTACCGCTTTTCGAGTTAAGTTTCATAGATGGCTCTTATTATGTGATACAGAGGAAGTGACAACTTCAGTATTAATCGTCATTTCAGCATTCTGCAACCGGTTACTGTAACCGGTTTCTTTGATTGTGAAGACGATCGAAAAACTGCTAATGTTGCTATGTTGTTACAATAAAATATTTACAGTGTGGTTGCCCCTATGACAAATTACATCCTGCAGTTTTCTGCTGTGCAGGGCTATCTGTAAGCGATAGGGAGAGAAGAATGAGTTTGCAATCAGTACGCCAATTCCTGGCGCAACATGCACCAGATATCGAGATAATCGAATTAAACCAGAGCACAGCAACCGTTGATCTGGCAGCAAAAGCCCATAACGTTGAACCTGGCCAAATAGCGAAAACACTTTCGCTAAAGGTGAAGAACGATATCATCCTGGTCGTGGCAAAAGGCGATGCCCGACTGGATAATAAAAAGCTAAAGAGTACGTTCGGTGCCAAAGCCCGAATGTTAAGTAGTGATGAGGTCGTGAACGCGACGGGGCACCCCGTTGGCGGCGTTTGCCCCTTCGGATTAGAAACACCGATATCAGTGTACTGTGATGTTTCTCTGAAGCACTACGCTGAAGTGCTGCCTGCCGCAGGTGCCATCCACAGCGCTGTTCGCATCACGCCTGAAAGGATGGCTGAACTGACTTCTGCCACCTGGGTTGACGTGTGTCAGTAATGTTTCACGCGCTAAACCGGCGGCCAAGCCCGGCAAGAAACACGTCAACGTTGCCCGTCACGAAACCGCCTGCATAAAAGGCGCTGGCTCGCCGGCACGCAGATACAACAGGATGTCGGCGGCATCCAATAACCCGGCATCCGAGCTGACCCCCAGTTTGGACATCACATTAAATTTGTGTGCCCGAATGGTTTTGATGTTCCGTTCAAGCTGAACAGCAATCTGTGGCATCGAATAACCATTCGACATAAAGCGCAGTATTTCTCGTTCTGTCGGGCTGAGCATACGGCTTTGATTAATATACCAATGGTTTTTCGTGCCTTCGGTTCCCCGGCCAGGGCTGCTTAACGCCGTAAATAACGCGTCCTGCAACACCGTTAACGAAGAAGCTTTACTCACAACGCCATCTAACGGCAAGGGGGACAGGGAACCAATTAAACGCGCTTCAGCGTCATCATCGGCAATCACCACACGGCGAATCCGCGGATAATTTATCGCCAGCTCCGTTAAATAGGTCAACCCTGCTCTTCGATCGGTTCTGATTGCAGAGAGGGAAAAAATAACTGCCGAAAACGACATCTTTAACATTGCCTGGCTAAAAGCGGGCTGGTTTGAAAAGAGATGAAGTTTATATTGGTCATCCGGCATGGTATTAAATAAACTCTTAATACCCACGCTGCTCATCGTGCACTTTTCTACCAGTGCAACGTTTCTTTTGATGATTCTGCTTTCCATTCCGTGGTTTCTCCATAAACTGAAGGTAAATTAAGTTCTCGCGATCCTTGAGAACTATTTATCCAGGCATACATTTCTGCATTGCTATTTATCGACAAGCGACGCATAGCGCTATTCTTTTGGGCACTGATTGTTTTATTGCTTTTTTTCAGCAACGCCGCAATCTGGTTAATCCCCCATCCTTTCCCAAGGAGGCGCAATACTTTTCTTTCAGAGAGAGTGAGAACGATAGATCGTGCGCTATGGTCTAACAATTGCGGCATAGCAGGCGGAGAGAGCAGCGCCTTGCTTATTCTATCTGCTCGTGTATTTCCCGCGTGAATAACATTCACTAAACTTTCAATCGGCTCGGCGTCAGAGAGCAGCGAGCTGACAGGACACATCAGTAGTTCAACCGCCAGAGGATAAAAGATACGAGATACGAGAAATACCCAGTGAATATCACGGTATTGAGATAATAAAGAATAATATTGTTCGCAAACTGCACGTGGATGATTGCAGTCTCCGGTTAAATCAGCAATTACCAAATCAGCACACCGTATCTGTAATAACGTCAGTTCTTCAACAGAACGACAGTAGGTAAGTTCGTAATCGGAGAACTTTCCCTGCATTATACCTTTAAGCCCAGTTTGTATAATCGGTGATTTACTAATAATAATTGCGTTTTTGCAGCGTCCTGGCAACATATTCCCTCCACACTCACCAGTCCGCAATCGTACTTAATTAAATTCTCCCGGGTGGATTAATAATCTTAACTCACAGGAAAATACTCCGAACAATAAGCGGGGTGAATTGTTATCCTTGGTATTTATTTCAAAAAGTATTGACGGCACCATCCAAATAGCGCCAAATTCTAAGCTATTATTGCACAATTACGTATAAATACATTATCTGTACAATTATAATAACTACAATAGATCGTTAGCATGGCTTACGTATTTGCCATCCAGGAAAATAGCGCTACATTTCAATCATGTCTCCCTCTCGTACCTTAGCGAACGGGGGCGTTAAGATGCCACAGCCGTATCACCTGTGTCTTTTTTCGACACAAAGATTGATCTTAGCCAGAGCCAGCGGGCTCATGCTTCATGATAAAAAGAAGACATTCGTCACTCAAAGAGATCCTTTTCAGTCAGAGCGAGCCATGCAAACAGAGCAGTCGTCACAGCGAACGGTTACACGGTTATGTATTCAATGCGGACTTTTTTTACTTCAGCATGGGGCAGAAAGCGCTCTGGTTGACGAGTTATCCACCCGCCTCGGGCTGGCACTTGGCATGGATAGCGTAGAAAGCGCCATCTCCTCTAACGCTATCGTCCTGACCACCATTAAAGACGGGCAATGCCTGACATCAACGCGAAAAAATCAGGATCGCGGCATTAATATGCACGTCGTGACGGAAGTGCAGCACATTGTCATTTTGGCGGAACATAAACTGCTGGATATTAAAGGGGTAGAGAAACGCTTTAGCCAGATTAAGCCGCTACGCTATCCAAGATGGCTGGTCGCCTTCATGGTCGGCTTGTCCTGCGCCTGCTTTTGTAAGCTCAATAACGGCGGATGGGATGGTGCGGTGATCACCTTTTTCGCCAGCATGGTGGCAATGTATATCCGCCAGATTCTGGCGTCCCGGCATTTGCACCCGCAAATTAACTTTTGCATCACCGCGTTTGTGGCGACAACGATTTCTGGTCTGCTGCTGACGCTACCGACGTTTAACCACACCCCGACCATCGCCATGGCCGCCAGCGTGCTGCTGCTGGTTCCGGGCTTTCCGCTGATCAACTCCGTCGCGGATATATTTAAGGGACACATTAATACCGGGCTCGCCCGCTGGGCAATTGCCAGTTTGCTGACACTGGCGACCTGCATTGGCGTGGTCATGTCGATGACCTTATGGGGGCTGCGCGGATGGGCGTGATCGATTTCATATTGGCGTTAATGCAGGACATGATCCTGTCGGCGATCCCGGCGGTAGGCTTTGCCATGGTATTTAATGTCCCTCATCGGGCGCTCCCCTGGTGTGCGTTACTCGGCGCGCTCGGCCACGGTTCGCGAATGGTAATGATGAGCGCAGGGTTTAATATCGAATGGTCGACCTTTATGGCATCGTTGCTGGTCGGCTGCATTGGGATCCAGTGGTCGCGTTGGTATCTGGCACATCCGAAAGTCTTTACCGTTGCGGCAGTGATCCCGATGTTCCCTGGGATCTCCGCCTACACCGCCATGATCTCGGCGGTAAAAATCGGTCATTTTGGCTACAGCGAAGCGCTGATGATCACCCTGCTGACCAATTTCCTGAAAGCCTCATCGATCGTCGGCGCGCTCTCCATCGGACTATCCGTACCAGGGTTATGGCTGTATCGCAAACGCCCACGCGTTTGACGGTGCACTTTCTTTAATACCATGCAGAGAGGGGAATCTCCCCCCTCATCTGCTGCTCTCCTTCTTCTCTGTGTTACTATAAAAGCAGTCCCCTTCTCGGTTGTTGTTCAGTATTGAGAAACATTATGCCCTGCAAAATTTTGACGCCAGACGTCACTAGCATTGACGCCTTACTACACGATCACCACGCCGTGCTGGCCAAGTCTGCGGGTGGCGCCGTAGCCGTATTCGCTAACAATGCGCCAGCGTTTTACGCGGTGACGCCTGCGAGACTGGCTGAGCTGTTGGCGCTTGAGGAAAAACTGTCACGCCCGGGAAGCGATGTGACATTAGATGATCAATTTTATGAAGAGCCGCAAGCCGCTCCCGTTGCCGTGCCAATGGGGAAATTTGCGATGTACGCTGCCTGGCAGCCTGATGCCGACTTTCAGCGTCAGGCTGCTTTATGGGGCGTAGCGTTGAGAGAGCCGGTTACTGCTGAAGAGCTGGCCTCATTTGTTGCCTACTGGCAGGCTGAAGGAAAAGTCTTTCACCATATTCAGTGGCAGCAAAAACTGGCGCGCAGCATTCAGATTGGACGGGCCAGCAATGGCGGAATGCCAAAGCGCGATGTGAACAGCGTCAGTGAACCTGACAGCCACATTCCACCGGGTTTTAGAGGATAACGATGAAAAACGTTGGCGACCTGATGAAACGTCTGCAAAAAATGATGCCACCTAATGTCGAGCCCGCCTTTAAAACGGGCGAAGAGCTGCTGGCATGGCAAAAAGAGCAAGGTGAAATTCGTGCCGCAGCGCTGGCCCGCGAAAACCGGGCGATGAAAATGCAGCGCACATTCAACCGCTCCGGTATCCGTCCGCTGCATCAGAACTGTTCGTTCGAAAACTATCGGGTAGAGTGCGAAGGTCAGATGAACGCCCTGAGCAAAGCCCGCCAGTATGTTGAAGAGTTTGACGGTAACATCGCCAGCTTTATCTTCTCCGGCAAACCCGGCACCGGCAAAAACCATTTAGCCGCCGCCATCTGCAACGAACTGTTACTGCGTGGTAAGTCAGTGTTGATCATTACCGTGGCCGATATCATGTCGGCGATGAAAGAAACGTTCAGTAATCGTGAAACCAGCGAAGAACAGCTGCTCAACGATCTGAGCAATGTGGATCTGCTGGTGATCGACGAGATCGGCATGCAGACCGAATCCCGCTATGAAAAAGTGATCATTAATCAGATTGTCGATCGCCGTTCGTCCTCAAAACGTCCGACCGGTATGTTAACTAACAGCAATATGGATGAAATGAACAAGCTGCTGGGTGAGCGCGTGATGGATCGTATGCGCCTTGGCAACAGCCTGTGGGTCATTTTTAACTGGGAAAGCTACCGTAGTCGGGTAACCGGTAAAGAGTATTAACGTATTAGGACCACTCCTAAGACTGCCAGCGCTATACTGCGCTGAAAAGGCATAACACGAGTTGCATATAATGATGAAAACTACCAAACGTCTGCTGTGCTGTGCGCTTGCCGCCAGCACGCTCATCTCCACCAGCGTTTTCGCCGCCTCCTGGCAAGATTCGCTCTCCAGCGCAGCCAGTGAGCTGAGCAAACAAAGCTCCGGCTCGCAAAGCAGCTCGTCACTCTCTTCCCTGACCAGCCTGCTGAATGGCAGCAATCAGTCGTTGACCTCCAGCAGCATGAATAACGCCGCCGGGATCCTTGAATACTGCGCTAAACAGAAACTGGCCTCGGTCACCGACGCGCAAAACGTCAAAAACCAGGTGCTGGATAAACTGGGACTCAGCGCGCCAGAGCAGAAACAAGATACCAACTATATCGACGGTATTCAGGGTCTGCTCAACGCCAAAGATGGTCAACAGCTGAACCTGAGCACGATCGGTAACAGCTCACTGGCACAGCAGGTAAAAACCAAGGCCTGCGATCTGGTGTTAAAACAGGGCATGAACTTCATTTCCTGACGCACGACATGCCGCGTATAACCTGCGCGGCATCTATTTATTTTCGACAATACATTCACATTCCAAATAAACAGTATTTCTCCACAAAAACGCGCATATCTAAACCAATTCTGAATAACAACGTAATTTAATGTCACTACAATTGCAGCAATGTAACAACGCTATTACATTGTTCTATCACCAAATGATTAGCCTGCCAGGCAATTGCCCGGTTTACTGAGGATCGACCGTTGTCAGAATTAATCTCCATCACTCTGTTTCTCGCTTCAGTGCTGATTTATGCCTGGAAAGCGGGTCGCAACACCTGGTGGTTTGCCGCCACGTTAACGGTGCTGGGGATTTTTATTGTCTTGAATATCACGCTTTATGCCAGTGACTATTTCACCGGCGACGGGATCAATGACGCGGTTCTCTATACGCTGACCAACAGCCTGACCGGCGCAGGCATCGGCAAATATATCCTGCCGGGCGTTGGGATCGCGCTGGCGCTGACGACCGTTTTTGTCGCTCTCGGCTGGATCCTACGCCGCCGTCGCCATCATCCACATCATGTGGGTTACAGTCTGCTGGCCCTGCTGCTGGCGCTGGCCTCCGTTGACGCTAGCCCGGCATTTCACCAGATAACCGAACTGGTGAAGTCGCAGTCACGCGATGGCGACCCGGATTTCCCGACGTATTATAAAGAGCCATCGAAAACCATTCCCAATCCGAAGCTGAACCTGGTGTATATCTACGGTGAGAGCCTCGAACGCACCTATTTTAATAACGACGCATTCCCGGATCTGACCCCAGAACTCGGCGCGTTGAAAAACGAAGGTCTGGATTTCAGCAACACCATGCAGCTGCCGGGTACGGATTACACCATCGCGGGCATGGTCGCCTCCCAGTGCGGTATTCCGCTGTTTGCGCCGTTTGAAGGCAACGCCTCTGCGTCGGTTTCAAGTTTCTTCCCTAACAATATTTGTCTGGGCGATATCCTGAAAAACTCCGGCTATCAGAACTACTTTGTGCAGGGTGCCAACCTGCGCTTTGCTGGCAAAGACGTGTTCCTGAAATCTCACGGCTTTGACCATCTGTATGGTGCGGAAGAGTTAAAAAGCGTGGTGGCGGACCCGACCTATCGTAACGACTGGGGCTTCTACGACGATACCGTGCTGGACGAAGCGTGGAAAAAATTCGAAGAGCTTTCGCGCTCGGGCCAGCGTTTTTCACTGTTTACCCTGACCGTGGATACCCATCATCCGGATGGATTTATCTCCCGTAGCTGCAACCGTAAACGTTATGACATCGACGGGAAGGCCAACCAATCGTTCAGCGCGGTCAGCTGCAGCCAGGAAAACATTGCCGAATTTATCAATAAAATCAAAGCATCGCCGTGGTTTAAAGATACCGTTATCGTGGTTTCTTCCGATCATCTGGCGATGAACAACACCGCATGGAAGTATCTGAACAAGCAGGACCGCAACAACCTGTTCTTCGTACTGCGCGGCGATCAACCGCAACAGGACACGCTGGCGGTAAAGCGTAACACGATGGATAACGGCGCAACGGTACTGGATATTCTCGGCGGCGATAACTTTATCGGCCTTGGCCGCAGCAGCTTGTCGAGCGAATCCGTCTCGGAAGTGTTCCTGAACATCAAAGAAAAAATGCTGGCGTGGAAGCCCGATATCATTCGCCTGTGGAATTTCCCGAAAGAGATGAAAGAGTTCACCGTCGACCAGGAAAAAAATATGATCTCTTTCTCCGGCAGTCATTTCCGCCTGCCGCTGCTGCTGCGCGTATCGGACAAACGCGTCGAGCCGCTGCCGGAAAGCGAATACTCGGCCCCGCTGCGCTTCCAACTAGCAGATTTCGCCCCACGCGATAACTTCGTCTGGGTCGATCGCTGCTACAAAATGGCGCAACTGTGGGCGCCGGAGCTGGCACTCTCTACCGATTGGTGCGTATCACAGGGGCAACTGGGCGGACAGCAAATCGTACAGCACGTCGATAAAGCCAAGTGGAAAAGTAAAACCGTATTTAAAGACACGGTGATCGACATGGAGCGCTATAAAGGTAACGTCGATACGCTGAAAATTGTCGATAATGACATTCGCTACAAAGCAGATAGCTTCGTTTTCAACGTGGCGGGCGCGCCGGAAGAGGTCAAACAGTTTAGCGGCATTTCACGCCCCGAATCCTGGGGACGCTGGTCCAATGCGCAGCTCAGCGAAGAAGTAACGATTGAGTACAAAGCCCCGCTACCGAAGAAATTCGATCTGGTCATTACCGCGAAAGCCTTCGGTGACAATGCCAATCGTCCGATCCCCGTGCGCGTTGGCAACGAGGAGCAGACGCTGGTGTTAGGCCATGACGTCAGCACCACCACCTTACATTTTGATAACCCGGCGGATGCCGATACGCTGGTAATTGTTCCACCCGATCCGGTCGCCACCAACGAAGGCAATATTCTCGGTCACTCACCGCGTAAGCTGGGGATCGGGATGGTTGAAATCAAAGTAGTGGCTCAGGGTTCGTAACATGAAAGGCCTGATAGCGCTTTGCTTATCAGGCCTATCGTGAACCGAATGTATTGTCTGAAAAAAACAGCGCCCAACACCACACCGGGCGCTGCATGGCAACCTTATTCCAGACCGTTCACCGTCTGGCGCATACCCTGTACCAGAATCATCTCCAGATTGGCCGTCACCTGCCCGGCAAGCCCAGGTAGCAACGTCAAATCCTCTCCCCAGTGCGCCGCATCGCCAAGCACGGCATCCACCAGTTCACGCAGCGTTAAATCATTGCCTACTCGCGGCCACAGGCTGGCATACAGGCTTACCCACTGTTCATCATCCTGTATCGGATAGCGTTCCCCGTCGCGCTCTGCACGATAAAACGCCAGCAGCGCAGCGAGGGCAAACGTTAACCGCACGGGCCAGCGCCCATTGTGCTGACCCGCCAGCAGCTGCGGCAAAATTCGGGTGCGGAATTTGGTCATCCCATTAAGCGCAATGGAAAGCAACTGGTGGCGAATGTAGGGGTTCTGAAAACGCCCGCTCACCGCATCGGCAAATTCACGCAATTCGTCCGCCGGGAGATCCAACACCGGAATAATCTCCTCACTAATCGCCCGCTCGACAAAGCGGCGGACATCAGCATCCTGCATCGCCTCGCCAACGGTCTCCAGCCCGCACAGCCACGCGACCGGCACCAGAGCCGTATGCGCACCATTGAGGATAGCGACCTTGCGCTCTTTGTACGGTTTGATATCGCTCACCACACGGATATTCAGCGGACACTGCGCCAGCTTCAGCTCCTCTGCCAGCCACTGCGGCCCCTGGATCACAAACAGGTAAAAATGCTCCGCGGTATCGAGAAACGCATCGTGATAGCCAAGCGTAGCCTCCAGCGTAGCGGCTTCTTCGCGCGGGTAGCCGGTGACAATGCGGTCGACCAGCGTGGAACAGAACGTGTTTGCCGTCTCCACCCAGTCGGCAAATGCAGGAGGAAGCTGCCACTCCTGCGCATACCGCAACACCAGCGTTTTGAGCGCCTCACCGTTATAGTCGATAAGCTCGCACGGGATAATTACCCAGCCCTTATCCACCGCGCCCGCAAAGTGGTTAAAACGCTCCAGCAGCAGGCGTGTCAGCTTGGCCGGAAAACTCACCGGCGGCTCATCATCCACACGGTCAGCTGCGTGATAGCTAATTCCGGCTTCGGTGGTATTCGAAAACACAAAACGGATGTCCGCATTGTGCGCCAGCGCCAGATAGGCCGCGAAATCCTGATACGGATTGATTTCGTTATTCACCGAGCGGATAAGCCGTGCCTCACTCACGGCCTCACCCTGCTCGTTTAGCCCGCGAATAAGCGTGGTATAAAGCCCGTCCTGGGTATTCAGCGACGGCGGAAAATCGGTATTGATCGGGCGAACGATGGTCACACCAGCGTTCAGATCGGTTTGCTCGTTGAGGATATCCAGTTGCCAGTCAACAAACGCCCGCAGGAAGTTACCTTCACCAAACTGGATCACGCGCGTTGGGTAGCAGGCCCCCGGAAAATCACGTCGATTCAATGTCTTCATCACATTTCCCCTCTCAGAACGTGATCACGCCTTTAATCAGTTCACGGTTGTTAATCACATCCCGTTCGTAGATTTCTGCCAGTGTGGCAAACGCGTAACGGTGCGTGAGCATCATGTCGGCGGTAAGTTTGCCTTCCGACATCAGACGGCCCACTTTGGCGAAATCTTCCGGCGTGGCGTTGCGACTGCCCATCATGGTGGTCTCTTTCTTGTGGAACTCAGGGTCAGAGAACTGCAAATCGCCTTTGAACAGCCCAACGAAAACGATGCTGCCGCCATGACGAATCAAATTCACCGTGTTGTTCATCGCATGCTGATTCCCCGTGGCATCAATAACCTTTTGCGCCAACGAACCGCCAAACTGAGCGCGCAGATGCGCATCAAAATCTTCAGCGGATGGGTCGATAACCGGGAGTCCCAACCGGGAAGACACGTGCTCCCGGCGTGCTGGACTGGTATCGGCGACCACCACCTGTGCGCCATCGGCTTTGGCAATCGCTGCCGCCCCCAGACCAATCGGACCCGCGCCGACCACCAGCACCTGCTCACCCGGAGCCACCGCCGCCCGGCGTACCGCATGAGCGCTGATAGCGTAAGGCTCAATCAGCGCCGCCGCCTGCGGGTCAATCCCCTGCGCGTCCAACAGGTTGGTCACCGGAACGGACAGATATTCACTGAAACCGCCATCCTGGTGCACGCCAATCACTGAAATCTTCTCGCAGCAGTTGGTGCGCCCGCTCAGGCATGCCGGACACTGCTGGCAGGCCACGTAAGGAATAACCGCCACCTGCTGACCATTTTTCAGATTCTGTATATTCTTACCCAGACCGACAATTTCCCCACATATTTCATGCCCTAATACACGCGGGTAGCTGAAAAAAGGTTGATTGCCACCCCAGGCATGAATATCAGTACCACAAATTCCTAACGACTTAATTTTAATTAATGCTTCACCCTCACCCGGAATAGGTATTTCGCGCTCTTTCCAGACTAATTTTTTAGGTTCCTGGCAAATCAACGTATTCATCGTAGACATGATTCTGCTCTCCTGTTTTTTTGTTGCCTCAGATATCAACGAAAATAAAAAGGACGGAGAAAGCAGAAACACAATCTGTGAATTCCAGCGCATAAAAATGTTTTAAATCGGGTTTTAATAGATAAAAAGGAGAAGCCATGAGCCGTTCGCAGAACTTACGCCACAATGTGATTAACCAGATAATCGATGATATGGCGCGTGGTCATATCCCTTCCCCACTCCCCTCACAAAGCGCACTGGCGGAGATGTACAACATCAGCCGCACCACCGTGCGCCATATGCTGAGCCACTTAGGCGAGTGCGGCGTGCTGACCCAGGTCGGCAGCCACTATGTCATCGTGCGAAAACCCGACCATGACGACGGTTTTGCCTGCACCACTGCCTCCATGACCGAGCAAAACCGGATTTTTGAGCAGGCGTTTTTCACCATGATCAACCAGCGACAGCTGCGCGCAGGCGAGAGCTTCTCCGAACTACAGCTTGCCAGAGCCGCAGGCGTCAGCCCGGTGGTAGTGCGGGAATATCTTTTAAAATTCGAACGTTACAACCTGATTAAAAACGAAAAACGCGGTCAGTGGAGCATGAAGCAGTTCGATCAGGCCTATGCTGAACAGCTGTTTGAACTCAGAGAGATGCTGGAAACGCATTCTCTGCAGCATTTCCTCAATCTGCCTGACGATGACCCGCGTTGGTTGCAGGCTAAAACGCTACTGGAGCGCCATCGGATCCTGCGCGACAGCATTGGCAGCAGCTTTCGCATGTTCTCGCAGTTAGATCGTGAGTTCCATGCTTTGCTACTCTCTGCTGCCGATAATGTATTTTTTAATCAATCACTTGAAATCATCTCCGTGATTTTCCACTTCCACTATCAGTGGGATGAGAGCGACCTCAAGCAGCGTAACATCATTGCCATTGATGAGCATATGACCATCCTCAGCGCGCTGATATGTCGCAGCGACCTGGATGCCACCCTCGCGCTCTGTAACCATTTGAATTCAGCCAAACAATCGATGATTCGCTCCATCAACCAGGGTTGTAACGTCGCTCATTAAGTACCGATAAAAAACAGCAAATCATTACCGGGAGCACGATTTTATAAAAATAAAAACGCCTGAAAAATACCTCTTGCCTATGCTCACGCTAAGTCGACTGCATTAAAAACTTTTGTGAGCGGTGATGAGCAAATTGATTCATCACTGGTATTTTTTCAATACTGCACAGTCCTGCTGTGTGAAAAATAAATTATTGAGGTTCAGGAGTCCGGCGTGGAAAAAAATAATATTACCCTCGACCCAAGTTCTTCGTTTGGCACGTCGTCATCTGCGGATATTAATGTTCCGCCTGAGGGCATGGTGCAACGCAGTAGCCGAATTAAACGTATCCAGACCACAGCAATGATTTTATTATTTTTTGCTGCGGTGATTAATTACCTCGACCGCAGCTCACTGTCGGTCGCCAACTTAACGATTCGTGAAGAACTGGGGCTGAGCGCCACGCAAATCGGCGTGCTGCTGTCGGTATTCTCTCTCGCTTACGGTATTGCGCAACTGCCCTGTGGTCCGCTGCTGGACCGCAAAGGTCCGCGCATTATGCTGGGACTGGGGATGTTCTTCTGGTCGCTGTTTCAGGCGATGTCCGGCATGGTGCACAGCTTCACCCAGTTTGTGTTGGTGCGTATCGGGATGGGGATCGGCGAAGCGCCAATGAACCCGTGCGGCGTAAAGGTCATCAACGACTGGTTTAACATCAAAGAGCGCGGCCGCCCGATGGGATTATTCAACGCCGCCTCCACCATCGGGGTTGCCATTAGCCCGCCGATTCTGGCTGCCATGATGCTGGTAATGGGCTGGCGCTGGATGTTCATCACCATTGGCGTGCTGGGTATTTTCCTCGCCATCGGCTGGTACATGCTGTATCGCAACCGCGAGCAAATTGAGCTGAGCGCCACGGAACAAGCGTACCTGAACGCCGGTAGCGTCAATGCCCGCCGCGATCCGCTGAGCTTTGCCGAATGGCGCAGCCTGTTCCGCAACCGTACCATGTGGGGCATGATGCTGGGCTTTAGCGGCATCAACTACACTGCATGGTTATACCTGGCCTGGCTGCCGGGCTACCTGCAAACCTCCTACAACCTGGATTTAAAAAGCACCGGATTAATGGCGGCGATCCCATTCCTGTTTGGCGCAGCCGGCATGCTGATTAACGGTTTTGTCACCGACTGGCTGGTGAAAGGCGGTATGGCGCCGATTAAGAGCCGTAAGATTTGTATTATCGCCGGGATGTTCTGCTCCGCGGCCTTCACCTTCGTCGTGCCGCAGGCCACAACTTCAATGGCCGCCGTGTTACTGATCGGTATGGCGCTGTTCTGTATCCACTTCGCAGGTACCTCGTGCTGGGGTCTGATCCACGTCGCCGTCGCCTCACGTATGACCGCTTCCGTGGGCAGTATCCAGAACTTTGCCAGCTTTATCTGCGCCTCGTTCGCACCGATCGTCACCGGTTTTATTGTTGATACCACCAACTCTTTCCGCCTGGCGTTGATCATCTGCGGCTGCGTCACCATGGTGGGTGCCCTCGCCTACATCTTCCTGGTTCGCCAACCCATCAGCGATCCGCGTAAAGATTAATCCTCCAGATGCCCGATAACACCGCGTTTATCGGGCATGTTATGCTCCTCGTATGAACATCACCTTGCGCGCTACTACTCTGGCAGACACTGCCGCTCTTCCCGCCATCGAACGATCTGCGGGACAACGTTTTTTACGCATCCCCGAACTGGCGTGGATTGCTGAAGACCAGATGTTATCCGCTGCTCAGCATCAGGCTTTTGCCGCCGCTGGCATGAGCTGGCTGGCGCAGGTCGATGCGCTTCCGGTCGGTTTTTTGGTTGCCGAAAAGCTGGGGTCATCGCTGTTTATTGCTGAACTGTCGCTGCATCTGGAGTGGCAGGGAAAAGGAATTGGCCGCAGATTGATTGAGTATGTTGCCGAACAGGCGCACGCGAAAGGTTATACGTCGCTCACGCTGACCACCTTCCGCGATGTGCCGTGGAATGCGCCATGGTACGCGCGACTGGGATTTGAAATGCTGGCTGACGAGACGCTACCTGCAAAGTTGCGCCAGAAAAGAGAAGAGGAAGCTGCGCATGGACTGGCATTTGAATCGCGCTGCGCCATGCGCCTGATGTTGCGCTAATTGCCCGATGGCGGCTACGCCTTATCGGGCCTACGTAACATTTCCGGCAACCACGTAACTTTCCCGTAGGCCGGATAAGCGATAGCGCCATCCGGCATCACAGGCTTAGAACGTTTCCCAGTTGTCCCCGGCATCCGTTACCGCGGCTTTGCGCGGCTGGACCGTTGAAACCGGTTTAGCGGCCGCAACGTCACGCGCACGCTGTTGGTCATGCTGAATACGGAACACGGCAACGGCCTGAGTCAGGCGGCTGGCCTGCTCTTCCAGCGCCGCAGCGGCGGCGGCGGATTCTTCCACCAGCGAGGCGTTCTGCTGCGTCACGCGATCCATCTCGGCAACGGCCAGACCCACCTGGTCAATACCGCGGCTCTGTTCATCAGAAGCAGAGGCGATCTCACCCATGATATCGGTCACGCGGGTTACCGCATTGACGATCTCATCCATGGTTTCACCGGCGCTTTCTACCAGCGTTGAACCAACATCCACGCGGCTGACCGAGTCTTCAATCAGGCTCTTAATCTCGCGCGCGGCCTGCGCACTACGCTGGGCCAGGTTACGCACTTCACCCGCAACCACCGCAAATCCACGGCCCTGCTCGCCTGCACGTGCTGCTTCTACCGCGGCGTTGAGCGCCAGAATGTTAGTCTGGAAAGCAATGCCGTCGATGACGCTGATAATGTCGGCGATTTTCTGCGAACTGGACGCGATGTCACGCATGGTTTGCACCACGTTATCCACCACTTTGCCGCCTTTCTGCGCGGTTTCAGAAGCACTCAACGCCAGATGGCTGGCCTGACGCGCGTTTTCGGCGTTCTGCTTCACGGTCGCCGTCAGCTGTTCCATGCTGGCTGCGGTTTCTTCCAGAGATGCAGCCTGCTGCTCGGTACGGGAGGAGAGATCGTTATTGCCCATCGCAATCTCGCTGGCCCCGCTGTAAATCGCGTTGGCGCCGTTACGCACATCACCCACGGTGTTCATCAGCTCACCCTGCATATGGCGCAGGCTTTCCGCCAGCTGTCCAATCTCGTTGGAACCTTCCACCTCAATACGCTTCACCAAATCACCGCTGGCGATATGACGAATGCTGTCGATCAGACGGTTCATTGGGGAGATAAGGGTCAGTTTGATACCAAACCAGACCGCAATAATCGCCGCCAGTACGGTAATCAGCACGCAGATCAGCACCCACATCGCCTGGCTGTAAGAGCTGTTGTTATCTTCCACCGCGATGTCATACAAGCGATCATTCTGCTGCATGTAACTCATGTACTGCTTCTCAAAGCCATCCTGATAGCTCTGCGTCGGTTGATCAAAGAACGCGTTGATCTTCCCGTCACCCAGTAACTGGATCAGCTCCGCCAGCGCGCCGTGGTAGATGTCATAGGTGCGATTGATCTCCTGGAACGCGGCTTCGCTTTGACGCGGATCGCGTGGGAGCGACTCGTAAATCGCCCAGTTTTTTTCCGTCAGCTTCAGCGCCGTACTCGCGACCTGCATCAGCTCGGCAACAGTCGCGCCGCTGCCGATATTGCTCTGATCCATCATGTAGCGAATGCCTGCCCGGTTCAGGGTGTTACGCGTTTGCAGCAGCTCAACCCAGGTGGCGTTCAGCGCAGACTGTTGCTGGCGAATGGTTTGCAGAACGGTAAAGTTCTCTTTGTCATTCTTAAGTGAGTTAAAAAACAAGCCGCCAGAGGCGAGCTGTAAAAGGCCAAATAGCGCCAATACCAGCAGTAAGCTGGTAACAATCTTCATTCGTTTTAACATGTTTTCTCTTTCCGCTAGACAGATGTCAGAATTTTCGGCCTGGAAAGGGAAAACTTTATGAAATTTGTGCTAGTTGAATCGATCTCAGCATCGACGATTCGTCGATCCACGCCGTCTGCCAAAGCGCTAAGCGGGTTTATTAGTGATCTCAATCACATAAATTTCCCCGTTCCCCCCGCAGTTTACCGCTCACTGACACTTGGGACCGCTTAAGCTGACATACAACCGCTCACTTATTTACCTTACTTTACGCGCGTAATTCTCTGGCAAGATCCCCCCAACATAGCAGTCAATTTACCTCCTCAAACACAAGATCAAACCCACGCGGCTTCGGCCAATTATTAATAGGTACCCTAGATAATTCGAGTTGTAAGAAGGCGGCAAATGAGGGAATCGTCAGGAGCTTACAAAAGTAAGTGACTGAGGTGAGCGAATGAAGCCAACGCACATACAACTTGAAGTATGACGGGTAAAAAACCAGGTTTTACTATGGATACGAAAAAGATATTCAAGCACATACCCTGGGTGATTCTCGGAATCATCGGTGCATTCTGCCTCTCGGTAGTGGCATTACGTCGGGGTGAACACATTAGTGCCCTGTGGATCGTGGTCGCCTCAGTTTCTGTTTATCTGGTGGCCTATCGTTACTACAGCCTTTACATCGCCCAAAAGGTGATGAAACTTGACCCAACGCGTGCCACGCCGGCGGTCATCAATAATGACGGTCTGAACTACGTTCCAACCAACCGTAACGTCTTGTTTGGTCACCACTTTGCCGCTATCGCAGGTGCTGGTCCGCTGGTTGGGCCGGTACTGGCTGCTCAGATGGGCTACCTGCCTGGTACGCTGTGGCTGCTGGCAGGCGTCGTGCTGGCCGGTGCGGTGCAGGACTTCATGGTGCTGTTTATCTCTTCCCGCCGTAACGGTGCATCTCTGGGTGAGATGATCAAAGAAGAGATGGGCCCGATCCCGGGAACCATTGCGCTGTTCGGCTGCTTCTTAATCATGATCATCATCCTCGCAGTACTGGCGTTGATCGTGGTAAAAGCGCTGGCAGAAAGCCCGTGGGGTGTGTTCACCGTCTGCTCAACCGTACCTATCGCGTTGTTCATGGGGATCTATATGCGATTCCTGCGACCGGGACGCGTGGGCGAAGTGTCGGTGATTGGTATTGTGCTGCTGGTTGCCTCTATCTACTTCGGCGGCGTGATTGCGCACGACCCGTACTGGGGCCCGGCGCTGACCTTTAAAGACACCACCATTACCTTTACCCTGATCGGCTACGCATTTATCTCTGCGCTGCTGCCGGTATGGCTGATCCTCGCCCCGCGCGACTATCTGGCTACCTTCCTGAAAATCGGCGTTATCGTCGGTCTGGCGGTGGGGATTGTTATCCTCAACCCGGAACTGAAAATGCCGGCAATGACGCAGTACGTTGATGGTACTGGCCCGCTGTGGAAAGGCGCTCTGTTCCCGTTCCTGTTCATCACCATCGCGTGTGGTGCAGTATCTGGCTTCCACGCGCTGATTGCTTCCGGCACCACACCGAAGCTGCTGGCCTGTGAAACCGACGCGCGCTTTATCGGTTACGGCGCGATGCTGATGGAATCCTTTGTCGCAATTATGGCGCTGGTTGCCGCGTCTATCATCGAACCAGGTCTGTACTTCGCGATGAACACCCCGCCTGCGGGCCTTGGCATCACCATGCCGAACCTGCATGAAATGAGCGGCGAAAACGCACCGCTGATTATGGCGCAGTTGAAAGACGTCACCGCACATGCGGCAGCGACCGTCAGCTCCTGGGGCTTCGTCATTTCGCCTGAGCAGATCCTGCAAACCGCGAAAGATATCGGTGAACCGTCCGTTCTGAACCGCGCAGGTGGCGCACCGACGCTGGCTGTTGGTATCGCTCACGTGTTCCACAAAGTGCTGCCGATGGCCGATATGGGCTTCTGGTACCACTTCGGTATTCTGTTCGAAGCGCTGTTCATCCTGACCGCACTGGATGCCGGTACCCGTTCTGGCCGCTTTATGCTGCAGGATTTACTGGGTAACTTCGTGCCGTTCCTGAAGAAAACCGACTCCCTGGTTGCGGGTATCATCGGTACTGCGGGCTGCGTAGGCCTGTGGGGTTACCTGCTGTATCAAGGCGTTGTTGACCCGCTGGGCGGCGTTAAGAGCCTGTGGCCGCTGTTCGGTATCTCTAACCAGATGCTGGCTGCCGTGGCACTGGTTCTCGGCACCGTGGTGCTGGTTAAAATGCAGCGCACCAAATACATCTGGGTTACCGTTGTTCCGGCAGTATGGCTGCTTATCTGCACCACCTGGGCGCTGGGTCTGAAACTGTTCAGCACCAACCCACAGATGGAAGGCTTCTTCTTCATGGCGAATCAGTACAAAGAGAAGATTGCTAACGGCGGCGAACTGACCGCTCAGCAGATTGCCAACATGAACCACATCGTCGTCAACAACTACACCAACGCAGGTCTGAGTATTCTGTTCCTGGTGGTGGTGTACAGCATCATCTTCTACGGGTTCCGTACCTGGCAGAAAGCCCGCGCCATCAACGGTCGCTCTGATAAAGAGACGCCGTATGTACCGGTGCCGGAAGGCGGCGTGAAGACCTCTTCACATCACTAAGATGTATTCAGCCCCGCTCCGGCGGGGCTTTTCGCTTATCAGGATTGTTTATGTTTGGTACTTTAGGGCAAGCTAAAAAATATCTCGGTCAGGCGGCGAAGATGCTGATTGGCATTCCGGACTACGACAACTACGTCGAGCACATGAAGACCAACCATCCCGATAAGCCGTACATGACCTACGAAGAATTCTTCCGCGAGCGCCAGGAAGCCCGCTACGGTAGCGGCGGAAGCAGTTGCTGTTAGAAGGAGAAGTGAATGACCCCGATTGCAGTTACCCTACTCACCGGTTTTCTTGGCGCGGGTAAAACCACCCTGCTGCGCCATATTCTCAACGAGCAGCACGGTTACAAGATTGCCGTTATCGAAAACGAATTCGGCGAAGTCTCGGTGGACGATCAGCTGATTGGCGATCGCGCCACGCAGATCAAAACCCTGACCAACGGCTGTATTTGCTGTACCCGCTCCAGTGAACTGGAAGACGCATTGTTAGATCTGCTCGACAACCTCGACAAAGGCGCCATCAATTTCGACCGTCTGGTGATCGAGTGCACCGGCATGGCCGACCCCGGCCCGATTATTCAGACCTTTTTCTCCCATGAAGTGATTTGCGAACGCTACCTGCTGGACGGCGTAATTGCGCTGGTTGACGCGGTACATGCCGACGAGCAGATGAACCAGTTCACCATCGCCCAGTCGCAGGTAGGCTACGCAGACCGGATCCTGCTGACCAAAACCGACGTCGCAGGTGAAAGCGAAAAACTGCGTGAGCGCCTGGCACGCATCAACGCCCGTGCGCCGATTTACACCGTGACACATGGTGATATCGACCTCTCCCTGCTGTTCGATACCAACGGTTTTATGCTGGAAGAGAACGTAGTCAGCGCCAAACCGCGCTTCCACTTTATCGCCGACAAGCAAAACGATATCTCCTCGATCGTCGTCGAGCTGGATTACCCGGTCAACATTAGCGACGTGTCGCGAGTGATGGAAAACCTGCTGCTGGAATCCGCCGAGAAGCTGCTGCGCTACAAAGGTATGCTGTGGATTGAAGGCGAGCCAAACCGCCTGCTGTTCCAGGGCGTCCAGCGCCTGTACAGCGCCGACTGGGACCGCCCGTGGGGCGACGAAACACCGCACAGCCTGCTGGTGTTTATCGGCATTAACCTGCCGGAAGACGAGATCAGAGCTGCGTTTGCGGGATTGAAGAAGTAATCCCCTGCTGAATTGCCCGGTGGCGCTACGCTTACCGGGCCTGGAAATAGCACTTTCCCGTAGGCTGGATAAGGCGCAGCCGCCATCCGGCACTTGCCCCCACTCATTCGGTAATCACAAACCGCGTCGCGGCAAAGCAGTTCAAAACCCGGTGCACCAGAAATACCATGGTGAGCGTTACCACCAGCGCGACGGTGACGGAGGTGATACGGTACAGATCGCTGAATACCAGGTCCTGATCCGGGTGCAGGTTCTGGCCAAACATAATGCCGATGGTAGTGATACTGGCAAACCCCACGCCTGCCCCGACTTTTTCCATTACGTGCAGGCGGGCACTGAACGCCAGCCCGAGGCCAATCAGCGGCATCATCAGCAGCATATGGTTGCTGAAATCATAGATAAGCAGCTGCACCAGCAGAATATACAGGCAGGCCAGCACCACGCCGACCACGCGCCAAATCGAGCTGATCACCGCGCCGCGGTAGTGCATCGGAAACAGGATCAAAATGCCGGCCATCAGCGCCGACAGCGAATCACTCAAATCGCAGATCTGGAAGACCACAAAAATCATCGTCGCCACCGTGCCGGAAAGCAGCGATTCATGGCGCACCCGGGCGGCATCTTTCTCAATGCGCGGCGGTGGCTGGCGGGGTTCCACGTCCGGAATCAGATAATGCAGCAGCGCGCTCAGCGCCACCGCCATTACGCAGGCTTCCATATTGGAGAACATCAGCGTATGCCAATTGGTGGTGGAATAGCTCATAAAGTTGAGCATCGTACTCTGGCACACCACGCCCATCGAACCGAGCAGAAACAGCGGTCCTTTGCTCATAAAACGAAAACGCATTACATACAGGCCGAACACCACCAGTGTCATAACCAGCGGCCACTGTGAAAGATAACCGACGATCAGCACCATTTCAACGCAGTTCACCGCCGCGCTGAACACGAACTGTGTTGCCACATGGCGGTTGAATACCGGTACCAGCGACAGCAGCATCAGCGGATAAACCACAAAGAACACGCCGTACTGCACGTTGTAGAAGGTCGAAATACTCAGCGCGATTGTCCCGGCAACGGAGATACGCAGGGTCTGGCGAAAATCATTGGCGGTGTAGACAATATTCCCGTGCGGCGTAAAGACGTGGGCCAGTGTGTTAATAGACATAATGCAGCCAGCTAACGAGGTGGATCTGCGCCCCGGCAAAAGTGCGAGCGAACATCCCCTCGCTGTTATACAGCTGTACCGTGGCGCGCGCCCCGGTCGGTAACGGCGTGTCGAGCGGTTCGTTCAGCGCGACGTGAATACGCATACGCTGGGCATCGCGCACCCAGCGGGTGGACTGTTCCGGTTGCGACAACTGGCCATTAACCTGTTCTTGGCCCGCCAGAATACCGGCATCGCTGCTGGTGACGCGGGCAGAGAAAACCTTGCCCGGCAAGGCATCGAACACCACGGCGGCATCGGTATTCACGCGAGTGTGGCGCAGACTTTTCTCGCGAAAGTCGGCCACGATATCGGTCTGATGGCTGACCAGCGCCAGCAGCGGCGTGGCCGCGGTGGCGTAAAGCCCTGGGCTAAGCTGGAGATTACTCACCGTACCGTCGGTCTGGGCATATACTTTGCTCCAGCCGAGGTTCAGTTGCGCCTCTTCCAGCGCGTTACGGTATTTTTGCAGCGTTACGTTACGTTTGTCATCGCGCTCTCCGCGCTGGATCAGGAGGTTCTGAATACTGGCATTCAGCGCCGCCACCGACTGCTCGCTGGTCTGCCAGGCAGTACGCACCTTGTCGAGATCGGATTGCGACACATTTTGCATTGCGCTCAGGCGCTGATAGCGGTCTAAGGTGGTCTTATCGTTGCGGGCGTTGAATTGCGCGGTGCGCAGGTTGGCGCGGGCAGAGACGATCTGCGCATCCAGCTGTTGGTTACTCAGCTTCGCCTGCTCAAGGGCAATTTGCGCAGCCTCGACCTTATTGATAAATGGCGTCGGATCCAGTTCGTACAGCAAATCGCCCTTCTTCACCTGGCTATTATTGTGTACATGCACCTGCGAGACGTAGCCGGAAACGCGTGAGGAAACAGGCGTTACCACGCGCATCACCGTGGAGTCCGGCGTCAGCGGGATCCAGATATCGGCAACGATAAACCAGGCGAATATTACCAGGAAAGCGGCAATACTCACCCTTACCCAACGGGCAAATTTTTGTTCTGGGGTCATCATAGTTTTTTAGATCTTGTTATCTTCTTCGCGGATTGTCCGCAGATTGCAGGCGATTTGATTGAGCGTGGCGCTGAAGGAAGCGAGTTCCGCCTCAGGGATGGTGCAGGTGACGCGATGTTGGTATGTCTCTATCACTCGGTTGAGTTCGTCCAGCCTTGCACGGCCTTGCGCGGTCAGCGCCAGCAGGCGGATGCGTTTGTCATAGGGCGATGTGGAACGCAGCAGATAGCCCTGCTTTTCCAGCTGCGAGAGGGTGCGCATCAGCGGCGGCAGTTCGATGCCCTGCATTTGTGCCAGTTCACTGACTGAGACGTTGTCTCCCAGTTGATACAGTTGCATCAGTACCGTCCAACTGGACTGCGTCAGGCCAGTATCGGTGATGGCAGCATCAATAATGGCCCGCCACTGGCGCACCACCATTGCCATGCGCATCCCCATCGGGCGGCGGGCAAACAGTTCATCTTCAGTCATCTTACTTTCCTCTCATCGCTGAAGAGAAAATAATACTTATCAGGATAAGTATCAAGAAACGGACTAACCAGAAGCATGAATTGATAAATATCGTGAATGTAAAAGAGGCTGGGGCGATAACCCCCAGCCTCTGTCGATGAAAGAAAATCACTCCACCTGATCGCGTCGCAGCCCGACGTCCCGCAGCCGCTCATCGCTCATCTGTTGCAATAGGCGCCGCGTTTGCGCTCGCAGCCGCCACGCCTTGTATGCCCGCCAGATCAGTACAAACCCAATAAACGGCTGTTTTGCTTTATTCTCGTGAAATTCCATACCTTGCCTCCCCACCTTGCCAGAGGCTTTATCTTCACGGATCTGGCCTAAAACAATACAGACTCACAAAGTACTTTTATTTAACATACAGATTGGTTAAAAAGAGTTCTGCATCGCTTTTTTCACGCCAATCTGTACTGATTTTTTAATCTGTATGGTACCCATGAGGGATACAGCATGACGCGTTACCAACATCTGGCCAATCTGCTGGCCGAACGCATTGAGCAAGGGCTGTATCGCCATGGCGAAAAACTGCCCTCGGTTCGCAGCCTGAGCCAGGAGCATGGGGTCAGCATCAGCACCGTCCAGCAGGCGTATCAGACGCTGGAACAGCGCCAGCTGATCACGCCCCAGCCACGTTCCGGTTATTTTGTCGCGCCACAAAAAGCGCAGCCACCCGTGCCACCGATGTCGCGTCCGGTACAGCGTCCGGTCGAAATCACACAGTGGGATCAGGTGCTGGATATGCTAAAGGGCAACGCGGACAAATCGATAATCCCGTTTAGCAGCGGCGTGCCCGATATTAATCAACCCAGCCTGAAGCCGCTGTGGCGCGAACTCAGCCGCGTGGCACAACATAATCTGCGCGCGATACTGGGCTACGATGAAATCTCCGGATGCCGTGAACTTCGTCAGCAGATTGCGCGGCTGATGCTGGACGGCGGTTCGGTGGTCAATGCAGATGATATTGTGATCACCAGCGGCAGTCAGAGCGGAATGTCGCTGGCGCTGCTGACGGTCTGCCAGCCCGGAGATATTGTCGCCGTTGAATCACCGGCCTACTACGGCACGATGCAGCTACTGCGCGGCTTAGGGATCAAGGTGATTGAGATCCCAACCGATCCGGATACCGGGATCAGCATTGAAGCGCTGGAGCTGGCGCTGGATCAGTGGCCGATCAAAGGTGTGCTGCTGGTTCCCAACTGCAACAACCCGCTCGGATTCATTATGCCGGATGCGCGTAAACGGGCGGTGCTCGCCCTCGCCCAGCGTCACGACATCGTCATTTTTGAAGACGATGTGTATGGCGAACTGGCCACAGAGTACCCGCGCCCGCGCACGATCCACTCCTGGGACAGCGACGGCCGCGTAATACTCTGCAGTTCGTTTACCAAATCCGTCGCCCCCGGTCTGCGCGTGGGTTGGGTGGTGCCCGGTCGCTATTACAACAAACTGCTGCACATGAAGTACGCCGTCATTGGAACTAACGTTCCCGCTACGCAACTGGCAGCGGCTTCCTTTGTGCGCGAAGGTCATTATCATCGACATATTCGTCGTATGCGCCAGATTTATCAGCGCAATATGGAGATCTACACCTGCTGGGTACGGGAATACTTCCCCTGCGGGATCTGCGTCACCCGACCGAAAGGCGGCTTTATGCTGTGGGTCGAGCTGCCGCTCCAGGTTGATATGGTCTGTGTCGCTAAGCAGCTCTGTCGCCTCAAAATCCAGGTTGCACCGGGTTCTCTGTTCTCCGCATCGGGTAAGTATCGCAACTGTGTGCGCATCAACTGCGCATTGCCGCCAAACGATAAGCATCGGGAAGTAATGCAGAAGCTCGGAGAGGCGGTAAAAACGGCAATAGAGTAGATCGAGCTGCCCGGCGCTTCCGGGCAGGCAATTAGGCAGTTTAAGCTATATCTAATGGCTTAAACCCTGAATATCTTCAGCGGAAAGTCGGGTGATTTTTTGTACCGTGCTGATATCGATGCCATCTGCCAGCATGGTGCGGGCAATACGCAGTGCCTCATCACGTCGCCCCTCTCGAAGCCCTTCCAGCCTGCCTTTTTGTAGTCCTGCCTCATGTAATCTGTCTGCGATCGTCATCAAATGCTCCTTGTGCTGCGGTGAACGTTCGGCAACCCCGCGAATAAACTCACTGAATCGAGGTGCATCGCCAGTTCGTAAAATATAATTAAACAGCGTCTTTATCTGAGTGTCATTAGTCAGTCCGGTAAGTAGCAGGGAAACAATTTGCTCGATCAATCCCATAAGATCGCGTTGACGGATATGTTTTTGGATTAACTCCAGCAGCGCCATACGTCGATGCTGCACAATTTCGTCATCCGGAATAACCGTAATATCCACCAGCGGAAACGCCGCAGCATACAGCTGACGAGCCAGCTTCGGGTTGGCAAACTCATCCAGCCAGCACAGCGAATAAGGGTACGGGCTTTTAGCGCCGTGATAAAACAGCATCGGCACCACCAGCGGCAACTGCTGATGCCCGGCATCTAAATGTTTCTGCATGGCCGCTACCGCATAGCGCATCAGTCTGAATGCCATATGCGCATCCGGTGTGCTTTGGTGTTCAATCACTACATAAATATATCCATCCCCATCCGTCGTTTTCACCGACCACAGCACATCGGAATAGTACGCACGTAAATTCTCTTCGATAAAACTGTCTGACTCGAGTTTAAGCGTCCGAAGATCGCAAAGCTCGCGCAGCGAAGCGGGAAGATGTATTTGTAGGAAATCCCGTGCAGTCTCAGGGTGACGTAAAAATGTTTTAAAAACCGCATCATGCGGTGTTGAAGTGGAAGCTTTGTTCATGGCGATCCTTCACCTGAAAATAAGATGCCATGACTGTAGCGCCGGAAAACCACATCCTCACCTGCAACTTTCTCTCTTTGCGAGGCGATTTCCGGGATAACAACGCCCTTATGTAACGTCTGCATTTGTCTGGAACACGTCACGCAGAATCGCCATCTCAATGCGCATTCCCACTTTATCACCGCCCGGCCTGTGCTATAACAAATCATCACTTTCATGGAGGACACGATGTGACGCATACCCGAGATATTCCACAATCGTTCTGGCGTGATGAGCAGTTGCCGTGGCTGGAACTGCGCAGCACCTGGCAGAGCCAGCAGGCCTATAAGCGGCATCACCACTCTCAGCTCTCGATTGGGGCAATTCTCGAGGGGGAAACGTGCTGTCTGTGCGATGGCGAGGAATACCATCTGCAGGTGGGCGATCTGATTGTGATACCGCCGCTGGCACCTCACAGCTGTAATCCTGTTAACGGACAGTTTCGCAGCTATCATATGCTTTATCTTGATGCCCAGTGGTGTCTTGCTAATCTGCCTGCACAGAACACCCATCAGCGGCTTTGCACGCCTGCTCCCATTATCCGCGATGCGCAATTATTCCAGCGTTATATGCACCTTGTGACGATCATGCCGCAACGCCAAACCGCGCAAATAACGGATGCCGCACAAGCATTGCTGCACACGCTGCCGTTGCAGTCGGTCACACCAGAAAACCTAAGCGCCACCAGCCAGTATCTGCGCGAACGGTTGCAGTCCAGCCTGCTCGCGCCGCCCTCACTCGATGAGCTGGCACATGAGTGTCATATGCGTAAAGAGACGCTGATCCGTACCTTTAAGCAGGACACCGGGCTGACGCCAGGAAGTTATCTGAACATCATACGGATTGACTATGCTCGCCAGCGGCTGCGGGCCGGAGACGAAATTGCCGATGTCGGCTACCAGAGCGGGTTTGCCGACCAGAGCCATTTCCATCGCACCTTTGTTCGCTACACCGCCGCCACACCGCGCCAGTACGCGTTGGGACGATCAATATCAGACAATAATTAGCGCTGCGTCAGGCGTACGGTGATCTCAGATTCATTCTCTGAGGTCGCTATGTCGCTGCTTTCTGTACTTTTTCCTTCTGCTTTTCCCGCGCTGGCACTGGCGCATTTCGTCGCATTGCTTAGCCCCGGGCCGGACTTCTTTTTACTGGTCGGTTACGCCGCACGATACCGGATGCGCGGCAGCGCCGGGTTGTGCGTGGGGATCGCTTTCGGCAACGGGCTGTATGTTCTGCTGGCAATTATCGGTTGGGGGATCCTGCGCCAGCTTCCCCTGTTGTTTACGGTTATTGAGCTGCTGGGCGCGCTTTATTTATTGTGGATTGGCAGCCTGCTGGTACGCAGCCGCCCGCAAACGCTGACCGGAACAGACGCCCAGTCTACCTGTCCAGGATTTGGCAAACAGCTACTGCTGGGATTGGGTTCGTCACTGCTCAACCCAAAAAATGCGCTGTTCTATCTGGCGCTAATGACCGCCCTGCTCGGCCCGTCGGTGACGCTGCTGCAACAAACCATGAGCGGGATCTGGATGACCAGCGTAGTGCTGTGCTGGGATCTGCTGATCGTGATGTTCATCGGTTTACCGCAGATCCAGAGACGGTTATCCAGAGGGATATTATGGGTAGAACGTATCGCTGGCGGTGTATTGATTATCTTCGGTTGTGCCATCGCTCTGCGGTTTTTGCAGAGCATCGTAGTCTGATTTCCAGGGCGATTTTCTGCACATAAACAGGATAAACTCGTTTAATTATTATCCAATCCGCATTAAACTGCGGATGGTTATTACCCGTTCAACTTACTCTTCCTGAGGTGCGATGTGCTGATTGTTACCTGTAATCGTTACGTTTTCTGACCCCGCGTCAGTGAGCGTATTTTCTGTTTGCGCTTCGCGCAGACAGCGTTTTTGATTACATGAAATTCAGTACATTTGCAGTCTGCTTTTTTTCTGTCATCGGTCTGACGTCTCAAAGACGGTATTGAATTTCGCTATTCCCGTTGAGGGTTTTCTCCCGACAAGGAGCTGTTTTATGCAACGGATTTTCGCGTTTTTCTCCCAACGCGCCACAACGCTATTTTTTCCTGTCGCGTTAATTTTATATGACTTCGCCGCCTATCTGTCGACGGACCTGATCCAGCCTGGCATCATCAATGTGGTACGTGATTTCAACGCCGATGTTAGCCTGGCACCCGCTGCGGTGAGCCTCTATCTGGCGGGCGGCATGGCGCTGCAATGGCTGCTGGGGCCGCTTTCCGACCGAATTGGCCGTCGACCCGTGCTGATTGCGGGGGCGTTAATCTTTACCCTCGCCTGCGCTGCCACGCTGTTCACTACCTCAATGACGCAGTTTCTGGTAGCCCGATTTGTGCAGGGCACCAGCATCTGCTTTATCGCGACCGTTGGCTATGTCACGGTGCAGGAGGCATTTGGGCAAACAAAGGCCATCAAGCTAATGGCGGTAATCACCTCTATTGTGCTGGTGGCACCGGTTATCGGCCCGCTCTCCGGAGCGGCGCTAATGCACTTTGTACACTGGAAGATCCTGTTTGCCATCATTGCCGTCATGGGGTTTATCGCCCTGATTGGGTTAATGTTAGCCATGCCGGAAACCGTCCAGCGCGGCGCGGTGCCGTTCAGTGCCCGCGGCGTAGTGCGTGATTTCCGCGACGTTTTCCGTAACCGGGTGTTCCTGTTTGGCGCAGCCACGCTGTCGTTAAGTTATATCCCGATGATGAGCTGGGTAGCGGTCTCGCCGGTTATTCTGATCGATGCTGGCGGCATGACCACATCGGAGTTTGCCTGGGCACAGGCCCCGGTGTTCGGCGCAGTGATCGTCGCCAATATGGTGGTGGTTCGTTTCGTGAAAGATCCGACCCGACCGCGCTTCATCTGGCGGGCCGCACCTATACAGCTGAGCGGGCTGGCGGTGCTGATTGTCGGCAATTTACTGTGGCCGCACGTCTGGCTGTGGTCGGTGCTGGGGACCAGCCTGTATGCGTTTGGTATTGGGATGATCTTCCCGACGCTGTTCCGCTTTACGCTGTTTTCCAACAACTTACCTAAAGGAACGGTCTCGGCATCGCTGAATATGGTGATCCTGACGGTGATGGCGGTTTCTGTCGAAATTGGGCGTTGGTTATGGTTTAACGGCGGCAGGATTTCGTTTCATCTGCTGGCGGTTGCGGCAGGGATAGCTGTCGTGTTCACGCTGGCAGGCTTACTCAAACGGGTACGCCAGCATGAGGCAACGACGTTAGCCACTGAAAACTAACCTGCCCGCTTATCCGGCCTACGACAACTATGTAGGCCGGATAAGGCGCTTGCGCCGCATCCGGCTACGGTCACCTCACCTTACGCAATGCGTGCAAATCCCGCGTCCAGATCGGCAATCAGGTCGTCGATATCCTCAAGGCCGATATGCACCCTGACCAGCGTGCCGCTGAAATCTACCTCTCCGGCCGGGCGAATGCTGTTCAGCTCTTCCGGCTGGTTCGCCAGAATGAGCGACTCAAATCCGCCCCACGAATAGGCCATATGGAACAGCGAGAAGTTATCGAGGAAATTCGCCATCTGTTCGTCGGTCAGTCTCTTTTTCAGCACAAACGAGAACAGGCCTGAGCTTCCGATAAAATCACGCTGAAAATACTCATGGCCCGGACATTCCGGTAATGCCGGATGATTCACCCGTGCCACTTCCGGCCTTGCCGACAGCCAGCGGGCAATATGGATGCTGCTCTCCTGATGCTGCTTAAGGCGTACCGCCAGGGTGCGCAATCCGCGGCTGCCGTTGTAGGCCGTATCGGCATCCAGCGTTTGCCCCATCAGATAGGAGTTCTCGCGTAAACGATCCCAACAACGGGCGTTCGACACCGCCGTGCCCAGCATGGCGTCCGAATGGCCGATGGTGTACTTCGTTCCCGCCTGAATGGAAATATCCACGCCATAATCCAGCGCTTTGAACAGCACGCCCGCCGCCCAGGTGTTGTCGATCATAATGACAATCTCCGGATTCACCGCGCGGATAGCCTTCACCATCCCCGGCACGTCCTGGACTTCCATGGTGATAGAACTTGGTGACTCAAGGAATACAACCTTTGTTTCCGGACGCAGAAGATCGACGATACCTGCACCAATCAGCGGATCGTAATACGTTGTTTCCACGTTGAATTTACTCAGGATCTTATTGCAAAAATCCTGGGTTGGTTCATAGGCCGCACCCGTCATCAGAATATGATCGCCACCCTGAACAAACGCCAGAATCGCATTGGTCACCGCCGCAGCACCACATGGGTACAGCGCGCAGCCAACGCCGCCCTCCAGTTCGCTCATTGCCTTCTGGAAGGCAAAGTGGGTATAGGTTCCGCGACGACCATAAAACAGCTCGCCGTTCGCGCGATTGGCGGTGGCAAATTTCTTGTCCTTCACGGTATCAAATACCAGTGAAGAGGCGCGTTGGATAACCGGATTCACCGCTCCCTGGGTATAGCGTTTGTCGCGACCAGCAACAACCAGGTGCGTTTCAAGCTTCATTGCGTCTTTCATAACATCTCCTGTTCTTAATCCGTGTGAAACCTATACCACCGCAGCAGTAGAGTTTATTTCAGTGTTGGTCTGCTTTTTTCCAGCGAACCGTTCAACAATCTGCGCCGCATTCAAATCATGGATAACGTTAATCAGTGTGGCCGGCGCATCGGTAATGGTGCCCAGCACCACCAGCATCGGGATTGCTTCCATCGGCAGGTCGAGCGTTGTGACGATAAAGATTTCACCCAGGAACGCCCCGCCCGGCACGCCACCAACGATAATGGCGGAGAGCACCGCAATCAGCATCGTCAGGAAGAAGGTTTCGGTGGTGAATTCTATGCCCAATACGGAATAGATAAAGACAATTTTTAGCGCGGCAATCATCGCCACGCCGCCCTTGTTGAGGTTAACCAGCAGCGGAATGGAGACATCAACGATTTCCGGGTTGATCCCCATCGCCTTACCGGCACGCAGCGTCACCGGGAGCGTCCCCAGTGAAGAGCAGGTACCCAGCGCGGTCGCAGACGGTTCAATTGCGTTACGCCAGAAAGCTTTGACCGCCGGAATACCGCCGCCAATATACGAATAGAGAATCGAGCCAAAGACAAAGTAGACCAGCGTGGCAACCATAAACAGGCCGATGGCGCGGGCAAAGGTTAACAGTAGTGCAGAGTCCTGACTGGCCATGGTGGCGGCGAAGTAGCAGCCCAGACCAATCGGCGCGACCTTCATAATGATCGAAACGATCTTCATGATCACGGTATTGGCGTCTTCCAGCAGCGACGCAATACGTTTACCGGCCTGATCCGACTGGCCAATTGCGACACCGGCGATGATCGCCATTACGATCAGCGCCAGAATATTGGACTTAGAAAACAGCCCGATAAAGTCGCTGGTGGTGATCATACTGACAAAATCCATCTTACCGCTGCCCGCCTGTACCGACTGCGAGAGATCGATAGTGACGCCCTGCGCCGGGTTATACCAGAGCGCCAGCGCGACGATCCCGGCGGCTGGAATAAAGGCCATGGCGATCGAAACAATAAAGATAATCGCCATAATGCGTCCCAGCCTTTTCAGGTCGGTCATACTGGCGATCGAAGACATGACGCTGATACCCACCAGCGGCACAATAATCATAAATAGCAGGTTTAAGAATATCTGACCTATTGGCTGGAGTTTACTTGCAAACGATGGGGCATAAATACCTAATAAGCCGCCAATCACCAGAGCAACTAATAAAATAATCGACGATTTGTAGGGTTCGAGTCGTGACCACATAATCGGTACCTTTAGAATAATAATTAATGAGATTAAATTCACAATGTGATGAGTTTCCGTTTCGCCTCCTTTTATTTTGTGACGTAACTCACCTAAGTTGTTATTTTTTCATTTTGCCAGCAAGTTGTTTCCTGTGATTCAATAGTTGCATGTTTAAAACGCGAATGTAACGGCCTATTCGTACCGTTTTTGCAAATCACTTGTGAATTAAAGGAAACTATGAGTACGCCGATTTCACTCAAGCATCTGGAGTTTTTTACTAAAATCGTCGACTGCGGAGGATTGTCAGAAGCCGCGGCGCAACTCAACGTATCGCCGTCTGCGGTCAGCAAAAGTCTGGCCGCGATGGAAGACACGCTGGGCACGACATTAATTAAACGCACCACACGCAGTATTACCCTGACCGACGCCGGGCAATATCTCTTCAACCGCGCTAATAAGCTTTTGAAAGAATTCGATGAAACGCTGAATACCACTTCCGGTTATTACCACAGCCCGCAGGGTGAATTACGCATAACCTGCTCAATTGCGTTTGGTTATTCCCGGCTGGTGAACCTGGTGGATAAATATCGCTCCCAGTTCCCGGATGTGAATCTGTATATCGATCTCAACGATAACTTTGTGAATCTGAACGAAACAGATTTCGACATCGCCCTGCGCATCTCCACCGCACCGCCGCAAAACTATGCGATGCGCAAGCTGGTGCCTGTTCGCTGGGCGTACTGTGCCTCACCCGGCTACCTCGCCAAAAAAGGCATGCCCCAGCGTCGAAGCGATCTGGTGGATCATGATTGTCTGGTTTATCCCGGCCTCACACCGGTGCTCAAGGTGGCGGATGAACAGGATCGTCTGCATCAGTTGAAACTGCATATGCCGATCCAGGCCAACAGCAGTCTGGTATTGCTGAAGTCAGTGTTAGAAGATCAGGGAGTGGCGTATTTGCCCACCTATCTGATTGGCGATCATATTCAAAAAGAAGAGATAACGCCGCTGATGCTCGACGGCACTATCACCTGTGAAACTCACGCCCTGTATGCGCTGTACTTTCCCAGCAAGTACAGCAATCCGAAGGTGCGATCGTTTATCGATTTTCTGGTGGCGGAACTCGGCCCCTTGCCCGCCTGGGACAACTGGATCCCTGAGTAAGCCCAGCCCAACTGAAAATGGGAGGCGCTCCACATTTTTTGCGCGATCCCCCCGTCTGGCTCTATCCTTAAGCCTATGAATAAAATTGCTGAACTCAAACGCGCCAAGCGACTGGCGCTCTCATTGCTGCTGATTGCCGCTGCCACCTTCGTCATCACGCTTTTTCTGCCGCCTAATTTCTGGGTACTGGGGATCAAAGCGATCGCCGAAGCGGCGATGGTGGGCGCGCTGGCGGACTGGTTTGCCGTGGTGGCGCTTTTTCGCCGGGTGCCGATCCCGTTTATCTCGCAGCACACGGCGATTATCCCGCGCAATAAGGATCGGATCGGCGAAAATCTCGGGCAATTTGTCCAGGAAAAATTTCTCGATACCCAGTCGCTGGTCGCGCTGATCCGCCGCCATGAACCGGCGCTGTTGATCGGCAACTGGTTCAGCCAGCCGGAAAACGCCCAGCGTATTGGCCAGCATCTGCTGCAGATCATGAGCGGTTTTCTCGAACTGACCGACGACTCGCGCATTCAGCGGCTGATCAAGCGGGCGGTGCACAAAGCCATCGACAAGGTCGATCTCTCAGGTACCAGTGCGCTGATGCTGGAAAGCATGACCAAAAACAATCGCCATCAGGTGCTACTCGACACGCTGATCGCCCAACTGATCGCCCTGCTCCAGCGCGACAGCTCGCGAGCGTTTATCGCCAGACAGGTCGTGCACTGGCTGGAAACCGAGCATCCGCTGAAAGCGAAGATCCTGCCAACAGAATGGCTGGGCGAGCACAGCGCCGAGCTGGTGTCTGATGCCGTTAACTCCTTGCTGGATGACATCAGCCACAATCGCGCACATCAGATCCGCCATGCCTTCGATCGCGCCACGTTTAAGCTCATCGATAAGCTCAAACACGATCCGGAGATGGCCGTGCGGGCCGAAAGCCTGAAAAGCTATCTGAAGGAAGATGAAGCCTTCAACCGTTATCTTGGCGAGCTGTGGGCAGATCTGCGTCAGTGGGTGAAAACCGACATTAACGCCGATGATTCCCGCGTGAAGCAGCGCATCGCCAGCGCCGGGCAGTGGTTCGGCGAAACGCTGGTAGCCGACAGCGCCCTGCGCGCCTCACTGAATGGGCATCTGGAGCAGGCCGCACATAAAGTAGCGCCAGAGTTCGCCACCTTCCTGACGCGCCACATTAGCGACACGGTGAAAAGCTGGGATGCACGCGATATGTCGCAGCAAATCGAGCTGAACATCGGTAAAGATTTGCAGTTTATCCGCGTCAACGGCACGTTGGTTGGCGGTTCTATTGGGCTGGTGTTATATCTGTTGTCGCAAATTCCTTCCCTGCTGACGCTGGCGAATTTTTAAGGAGAAAAATTCAATGACGATGAACATCCGCATTTTTTCCCTGCGCGAAACACCGGAAAAACTGCACGAGGTCACCGCTTACTTTCAGCAACAATGGGCCTCAGAAGACTCCATGAGAGTTTACGAGGATGCACTGCATCGTTGTATTGGCGCAAAGAACCCGCTACCGCAGTGGTACTGGATGCAGGACGGCGACAGCATTGTTGGCTGCGCCGGATTGATCACCAATGATTTTATCAGTCGCGGCGAACTGTGGCCGTGGCTATGCGCACTCTATATCGATCCTCGCTATCGTGGTCACGGTCTGGCGTTTCGCCTGATTGAACATATTGCGCAGCAGGCCAGACAGTTAGGCTTTATGCAGCTCCATTTGTGTACTGACCTGGAAGGTTTATACGAGAAAGCGGGATTTTACTTTGACGGGCCGGGCTATCATCCGTGGGGGGAAGTCTCACGGGTCTACAGTCGTAATCTTTGACAGCATTAGGCCTTGCGTTATTTTACTTTTCATTATCATTTGCGCATGTAATATAACAATTATCAACTAACAGCGCGAAATGAGAGTCCGTATGTCCCAGGGAAGCCCAGATTCAAATCGTCATGCCATCAGCGTCGCGCTTTTTGGCATGCTGGTCTTAACACTGGGTATGGGAATTGGGCGCTTTCTGTATACGCCAATGCTGCCGGTGCTGCTGTCGGAAGGTCAATTTACGTTTGACCAACTCTCCTGGATTGCCAGCGCCAACTACGCCGGGTATCTGGCAGGAAGCCTGCTCTTCTCCTTCGGGCTCTTCCATCTTCCCTCTCGCTTACGCCCGATGTTGCTAACGTCCGCGCTCGCTACCGCAGGACTGATACTGGCGATGGCCAGCTTTACGCAGCCCGCGCTGGTGATGCTGATCCGCTTTCTGGCGGGCGTCGCCAGTGCCGGTATGATGATCTTTGGCTCAATGATCGTTCTGCATCATACCCGGCATCCCTTCGTGATCGCGGCGTTGTTCTCCGGCGTTGGTGCAGGTATTTTGCTGGGCAATGAATATGTCATTAGCGGTCTGCATTTTGCGCTTTCATCGCACACGCTCTGGCTGGGCGCAGCGGCAGCCTCGGCTCTGTTCTTTGTGCTACTGGTTATACTCCTGCCATCTCGCGATCACGTGCTCCCCGCTGCGGCCCCGGTAAAAACAGAGCATCAGCCTATGTCCTGGTGGCTGCTGGCTCTACTGTACGGGCTGGCCGGATTTGGCTACATCATTGTCGCCACCTACCTGCCGCTAATGGCGAAAAGTGCCGGTTCGCCGCTGTTGACTGCCCATCTCTGGTCGCTGGTCGGCATATCGATAATTCCGGGGTGTTTCGCCTGGCTGTGGGCCGCCCGACGCTGGGGAGTATTGCAATGCCTGACGGCGAATTTGCTGATTCAAAGCGCCTGCGTGGTCATGACGCTCGCCAGCGGCTCCTTGCCGCTGCTGGTGATAAGCAGCATGGGGTTTGGCGCAACGTTTATGGGAACTACTTCACTGGTGATGCCGCTTGCCCGTCAACTAAGCGTACCGCGCAATATTAATCTGCTGGGCCTGGTCACTCTGACTTACGGCATTGGGCAAATACTTGGTCCGCTATTAACCAGCCTGCTGGGAAGCGGCGCACAGGCAATCTTTAACGCCACGGTGTGCGGCGCGGTCGCGTTGTTTATTGCGGCACTTATCAGCCTCACGCAATTATACAAACAGCGTTTCGCCTCGCCCAAAAGGGTATAACCAGTTAACGTCTAAAGAAGATATATTCGGATTAGTCCGTAATTAAATGTCAGCATTTAATAAACCGCAAATAATCGGCAATTACCCGTCAGACAATTTATAATTCCCGGCTGTTCATTTATAAACTCAATTTAAAATGCGTAAAAATGGACATATTAATTCAACATCAACACCATCTTCGGGAAAGGCACATGTCGTGGTTTAAAAAAATACTACTGGGGTTAATTATTTTGGCGGGTTTAATTGGCACGCTAAAGGATTATAAAGACTTTGGCCTGTTTGGCGCACTGGGATTGTTTATTATCTTCCTGTTATCAACAACATTCTTATGGCAATGGGCCTCTGGCAAGTTACCAGAGATAACAAAGTTACATGCCATACTTATTTTACTGGCCAGCGCGGTAGCCTCTATTTTTGTTATCAATATGGCAATTGCCGGAAATTTGCATGTGGATTTAATGGAAGTCATGCGCATTACCATTACCCATAATCCACTTTTTTATCTGATCCTCTGCGTGGTCGCATGGGTAAAAGTGGGCATCTGGCAATGGCTGTTTAGCGGTGTACAGATGAAAGAAAGTCAGCCGGTTTAAACTCCAACAGATGTAAAAAAGGCGTCTTAACCAAGACGCCTTTTTCGTACTAGTATAACTACTTAGAACTGATAGGTCAGACCCGCAACAACCTGATTGTCGCCGTCTTTGCCATCGAGCAGGTTAATTTTGTAACCCACATCAGCAACCATGTTTTTGTTGAAGTAGTAGTCTGTGCCCAGCGCAACGTATTCGGTCAGATCGTTATTGTTGTTGTCACGCGTATGGACGTAGCCCACGTTCGGACGCAGACCAAAATCAAACACATAGGCCGCCATCGCTTCAAAGTGTTGCGCTTTGTCCGCATCCTGAATCAGGTTGTGAGACTCACCGTACATGGTTGCAACGTAGATAGCGTTAGCATCATATTTCAGGCCAGCACCCCAGAATTCTGCGTTTTCGCCATCCCATTTACCGTCTGTATTGCCTTTCTTTTGGGCCGCTGTAATTGAGCTATTTGTATAGGCCGCAATGGCAGATACGCCAGAATCCGCGATATTGTCATAACCCAGGGAGAAGCCGTAGCCGTTACCGTGCTGTTTGGTCGGATCCGTATTGGTATCATCCTGACCCTGATATTGCGCGCCAACGTTCAGGCCATCAACGGCACCAAACAGATTTTTGGTACGGAGTGTTGCAACGCCAGAAGTGCGTGAAGTAAGGAAGCGGTCAGCATCTTCAAAGGAGTCACCGCCGAACTCTGAGAGAGTGTCAGTGTAAGCTCCCACGTCGTAAGCGATACCGTAGTTACGACCGTAGTCAAAACTAACGTCATGGCCGTAATCCAGGCCAGCAAACGCCAGACGTGTGTTAACGCCATTCTGAGAACCTTCTGCTTTAGAGGCATCAAACTGACTCTCAAAGTGGCCATAACCGGTCAGTTGATCGTTGATTTGTGTCTCACCGCGAAACCCCAGACGCGCATAAGTCTCATCGGCATTAGTGCCGTCAGTCCAGGAATGGACCGCTTTGACTTTGCCGTACAGATCCAGTTTGTTGCCATCTTTATTATAAATTTCCGCTGCCTGAGCGGAGGTTACCCCTAATGCCATTACAGCTAATGCCACTACTGACTTTTTCATATTATTACTCACTTTTAATTGTGAATTTTGCTATCAACTTTGTTATGAAGGCGGAATGCCCACATAAAAAAGTCCCCTCCAGATAAGGGGAAACACCAATAACACACCGAAAAAATATACCAATAAAGGCAATAATGAAGTGGCAAGACCTATTTCAATTTTGGGTTTTAAATAAAACCCGAACAGAGAGTAATTACTTAGATTCTTCGCTTGTGCTCTCATTAATAGAGCGATGCAACATTAATGCCTCGGCAATAATGTCTTGTTTACTTTTACGGGTCTCAAATGCCAGCGTCCGAACATATTCCCATAGAGAAGTATCGACACGGGCACTTAATAGAACCATATCTTTTGATCGGGTTCCCCTGGCTTTTCGGATATCAGGGTAATCTCGAGAGGGCATAGTCATCTCCTGAACGCAAACACGCTTATGGCGATGAAATATGCAGTCAGTGTAAAAACATGTCAACGGCAAAATACAGTCACAATAGTAATGAAACTGTTAATAAACAAAGAAAAACTGGAACGCTATTTCAAATGAAAGATAACTTGATTATAGAATAATGTGTAATGTTAGCTTTACATATATTCGTTTTTATTCATTTGATTAAAAAGGCATGAATCATTCACATGAAAAATGATATGCAGTCAAAACATCATTACAGCCAATAGGTTACATGTCATTATTAATGTCTACTTTTACGCAAACCACGTGTTTTTATACGCTGTTATGCCAGGCGGCCTTGCCCTAACCGCAGCGGAAATCACTTTGATTCTCACTTAATACAGACCCGTTTTGTCTAAAAATACGCACGAAAAGGTAAAAATAAGGTAAATAGCGCATTTTTTCGCAAGCAAAAATAAGTTGTTTTTAATTGATGAAAATCAATTTACATCACACAGGGGCAGCGAAAAAAATGATCATTGAAGACTATGGAAACCATTTTTTACATAAGGTTTAAGACGTAAAAAGAAAGGTTGCTATGCAATGCCGAGCGGGCCGGAACAGCCCGCATGAGAGGTGGTAAAATCAGGCGTTAACTTTATCCAGCGGCCAGGAGTCAAACAGATAGCCATCGAAGTCGATGTCATCAACATTTGAAAACTCCAGCAGGCGCTGTTTGACGTTTTCCAGATGCTGCCACATCGCCAGCTTGGCCGCGCGGGCATCCTTTTTGATTAACGCTGCCAGGATCTGTTTGTGGTCACCCATCCACTCTTTACGATAGTGGGTATCATCGAGATGGCTATGAAGCTGGATCCACATCGGGTTGTTCTCGCGCCACTGCCATGACTGGCGGAACAGCTCCACCAGCATGCTGTTATGCGTGGCCTCGGCGATAGCGAGATGGAACTGCATGTCACCGCTTTCAGAACCGTTCGGTTCGTTGGAGGCCAGCTCCCGCTCTTCCAGTTGCAACGCCTGGCGCATTTTGACGATATCTTCGCGGGTGGCCTGCAGCGCGGCAAATTCGGCGATGTTGCTTTCCAGCAGCTGTCGCGCCTGGAGCAGCTCAAACGGGCCTGCATCATTGCAATGATTCACATCCGAACTGTCGATGGTCTGAGCTTCTGCATTGTCGAGTACGTAGATCCCGGCGCCACGACGCACGTCCACCAGACCTTTAATTTCCAGCATGATTAACGCTTCGCGCACCACCGTGCGAGTGACATTGAGTCTCTCGGCGATTTCACGCTCCGGCGGCAAGCGCTCACCAGGCTGGTACGGCGTCTGGACAATCAGATCGCGGATCATTGCACCCACTTCCTGGTAGGGTCTTTGCTGAGAAGTGTTTGATTTCATCGTGTTATGTCCGTCAGATGCGTCAATTCAGAATCCGGAGGCTGGATGACTGCGCACACCTTATCCGGCCTACCAATAACGTTTTTTCGCCTGAACTATAGCATTTGCGGGAAGCCAAAAACAGAAAACGGGTCAACCAAATTAGTATTTTGATTGACCCGTCATACCTGGGAGGTTATGCGTCAGCGCTTAACGCTGCAACGCACTCGCGTGCGCCGTGTTCACACAACTGTTGATACGCTGCGGTAACCGTCGCAACAAAGTCGGCGTTTTCCGCCAGATCATGACCAAAAATGCCGCTCAACCCCAGCAGCGCCGTCACGCGTTCGGCTCCCTGGAACTGTTGGTTAATGCGCTGGAATTCGGCCTGCATTGGGTCGACAACATCAATGACCTGCCCCTGTTCATCCACACCGTGGGTGTAGCGCATCCAGCCCGCGATGCCCAGTGCCAGATGACGCCAGCCGCTGCCGTTTTGCAGATGCAGACGCACCGGATCCAGCAGGCGCTGCGGCAGCTTCTGGCTGCCGTCCATCGCAATCTGCCAGGTACGGTGGCGCAGAGATGGGTTGCTGAAACGCTCGATCAGCAGCGTCGCGTAGGCGTTGAGATCGGTACCTTCCGGCATCGAAAGCGTCGGCGCTTGCTCCTGCATCATCAGTGCAAACGCCGCTTTGCGGTATGCTGGATTGGTCATGGTGTCAGCGATGGTTTCATAACCGCCGAGATAGCCCAGATAAGCGAGGAAAGAGTGGCTGCCGTTGAGCATGCGCAGTTTCATCATTTCAAACGGTACTACGTCGGCAACAAACTGTGCGCCGACTTTGTCCCAGTCAGGGCGACCGTTAACAAAGTTGTCTTCAATCACCCACTGGCGGAACGGTTCGCAGGCGATAGCGCACGGATCGTAAACGCCCAACTGGTCGGCAATCTCCTGCAACGTTTCTGGCGTTGCCGCCGGAACAATGCGGTCTACCATGGTGCACGGGAAAGTGGCGTTTGCTTCAATCCACTGCGCCAGCTGCGGGTCACGCGCCTGCGCCAGGCCCAGCACCGCGACTTTCGCCACATGCCCATTTTCACGCACGTTATCGCAGGACATCACGGTAAAGGCCGCCAGCCCCTGCTCACGACGCAGATGCAGCGCCTGTACGATGTAACCAATCGCCGATTTCGGCGCGGATGGATTTGCCAGATCGTGTTTAATCAGCGGGTTATTGAGATCTAACTGGCCGCTGGCAGCATCGGTGCAGTAGCCTTTTTCCGTGACCGTCAGCGAGACAATTGCCGTCTGCGGGCGTGCCATTGCCTGTAAAATACCATCACAGCCGTCAAGCTCTGGGTGCAGCGCTTCTTTCATCGAGCCGATCACTTTCAGCACGGTGTTGTCCGCGCCTTTTTCCGCCACGGTATACAGCAATTGTTGCTTGCGCAGGTTTTCAATCAGTATGCAGTCATTACCCGGCATCAGGTTAACTTCACAGATACCCCAGTCGCTGTCGGTGGTTTCCAGCAGATGGTGGGTGTACAGCGCCTGATGCGCGCGGTGAAAAGCGCCGCATCCCAGGTGAACAATGCGGGATTGCAGACGAGAGCTGTCCCATGCGGGGCGCGCAACCGGCAGGTTGCTATTGGCAATTGTCGTTGTCATCGTGAACTCCAGATCCCGTCGGAAAGACCAACGGAGAGAAAAGAAAAAAGCCGGCCAGACAGGCGACCGGCAACACTGCTTTAGCGGCTAAAGAAAGCGCGCTGGATAGCCATCTCAACGCCACGCACTTCCGCCAGGCCTTTCAGGCGACCAATCGCGGAGTAACCTGGGTTGGTTTTCTTTTTCAGGTCGTCAAGCATCTGGTGACCGTGGTCCGGGCGCATAGGGATCAGATCCTCTTTGCCCTCGGCTTTACGGCGCTGTTCTTCCTCAACGATCGCTTTCACCACTTCGTACATGTCAACGTCGCCATTTAGATGCGCCGCTTCATGGAAGGTTTTCGGGTTATCTTCACGCAGCGTGGAGCGCAAATGGGTGAAGTAAATGCGCGGGCCAAACTGTTTGATCATGTCGACCAGGTCGTTATCCGCACGAACGCCGTAGGAGCCGGTACACATGGTGAAACCGTTCGCCATGCTGTTGACCGTATCGACCATCCACTGCATATCTTCCACGGTGGAAACAATGCGTGGCAGGCCAAGGATTGGGCGCGGCGGATCGTCAGGATGTACCGCCATACGCACACCGACCTCTTCTGCTACCGGAATAATCGCCTTCAGGAAGACGGCAAAATTCTCACGCAGCGCAGCTTTATCGATATCCTTATAGCGTTCAAGATGCTGGCGGAACTGGTCGAGCGTGTAGCCCTCTTCCGCGCCCGGCAAACCGGCGATGATATTGCGGGTCAGACGTGCTTTGTCTTCTTCGCTCATGGTGGTGAAGCGTTCATGCGCCTGCGCAATCTCTTCGGCGGAGTAGTCCGCTTCCGCGCCCGGGCGTTTAAGGATATGCAGCTCAAAGGCGGCAAATTCAATTTGATCGAAACGCAGCGCTTTGGAGCCGTCCGGCAGAACGTATTCCAGGTCGGTACGGGTCCAGTCGAGAACCGGCATAAAGTTGTAGCACACGGTACGAATGCCGCACTCGGCCAGGTTACGCAGGCTTTGCTGGTAGTTGGCAATCCACTGCTGATAGTTGCCGGAACGGGTTTTAATGTCTTCGTGGATCGGTACGCTTTCGACGACCGACCATACCAGGCCCGCCTGCTCAATAATGGCTTTGCGTTTTAGGATCTCATCAACCGTCCACACTTCCCCGTTCGGGATATGGTGCAAGGCAGTGACAACGCCCGTTGCACCCGCCTGACGCACATCCGCTAAGGTGACCGGATCGTTAGGACCATACCAGCGCCATGTCTGTTCCATGTTTTATTCCTCGTTTACGTTATGGACTCGACGATATGGCACATAAATTCCTCCTTTTGGTATTACATGTCAACCTGAAGCGATAAATTGGTTAACCAAATCACGATATCTGCTGACCATACCGCTAATGAACGGCCATACAACCCAGTATTAATGTAAACATGTAACGCAATGTGACATCCATCGCATCATGGGTTGACCAATATATGTAACATCTCAACCAAAATCATAATAGTTCAACCAAAGTAAGGTAGACGTTATATGCACGTTCTCAATATTCTGTGGGTTGTATTCGGCATCGGCCTGATGCTGGTGCTCAATTTAAGATTCAAAATAAACTCGATGGTCGCTCTGCTGCTGGCGGCACTCTCGGTCGGTATGCTGGCGGGAATGGATTTAATGGAATTGCTGCATACCATGAAATCCGGCTTTGGCAGCACGCTAGGTGAGCTGGCGATTATCGTGGTATTCGGGGCAGTCATCGGTAAGCTGATGGTTGACTCCGGCGCGGCGCATCAGATTGCCCATACGCTGCTGGCGCGACTCGGTCTACGTTACGTGCAGCTGTCGGTGATCATTATTGGTCTGATCTTCGGCCTGGCGATGTTCTATGAAGTGGCGTTTATTATGCTGGCACCGCTGGTGATCGTCATTGCCGCGGAAGCGAAGATCCCGTTCCTTAAGTTGGCGATTCCTGCGGTTGCCGCCGCCACCACCGCTCACTCACTGTTCCCACCGCAGCCGGGTCCGGTCGCGCTGGTTAACGCCTACGGCGCTGACATGGGCATGGTTTACATCTACGGTATCCTGGTGACCATTCCGAGCGTGATCTGCGCCGGACTTATCCTGCCGAAATTCCTCGGCAACCTCGATCGTCCAACGCCGTCATTCATGAAGGCCGACGTACCGGTTGACCAGAACAACCTGCCGTCCTTCGGCGTGTCTATTCTGGTGCCGCTGATCCCGGCGATCATCATGATCTCCACCACCATCGCCAACATCTGGCTGGTGAAAGGGACGCAGGCGTGGGAAGTGGTCAACTTCTTAGGCTCCTCGCCGATTGCGATGTTTATCGCCATGGTTGTCGCCTTCGTGCTGTTTGGTACCGCGCGCGGTCACGACATGCAGTGGGTAATGAACGCCTTTGAAAACGCGGTGAAAAGCATCGCCATGGTGATCCTGATCATCGGCGCGGGCGGCGTACTGAAGCAAACCATTATCGATACCGGCATCGGCGATACCATCGGCATGCTGATGTCGCACGGCAATATTTCTCCCTACATCATGGCGTGGTTGATAACCGTGCTGATTCGTCTGGCAACGGGTCAGGGCGTGGTCTCAGCCATGACGGCGGCGGGGATTATTAGCGCAGCGATCCTCGACCCGGCAACCGGTCAACTGGTGGGCGTCGACCCGGCGTTGCTGGTGCTGGCAACAGCGGCCGGCTCCAACACCCTGACCCATATCAACGATGCTTCGTTCTGGCTGTTCAAAGGCTACTTTGACCTGTCGGTGAAGGATACGCTGAAAACCTGGGGTCTGCTGGAGCTGGTAAACTCCGTGGTTGGCCTGATTATCGTGTTGATCATCAGCATGATTGCATAACGTCGATACCGCTCTGGCCTATAGCGCCAGAGCGGTTTTCCATCCTGCCTCAACAATCCTCAATAATCAGATACACCGCTTTCACCGGGCCATGCACCCCAACCACCTTGATAAGCTCAATATCCGCCGTCGAGCTGGGTCCACTGATGATATTAATGCACGATGGCATACGCTCACCGGCCTGCGCTTTCTGATGCAGTTTTTCTGCCAGCTGCGCCACGCGCGGCAGAATGGTGCTTTTACGCAGCACGAAAATCGAGGACTCCGGCAACAGGCTCAGGGAGCGCCCGCGCTCTGGTGCGGAAAACAGTACCACGCCGCCGGACTCGGTCAGGCCATACTCGGCATACACCACGCCGACTTTCGCCTGCTCGGCCTGGGTAATATTTTCGCTACCACGCGCCGGATCCCAGACCACGGCGTTGCATTCCTGCTGTAAGCGTTCGGTGATACCCAGATCCACCAGCCGGCTGTCGCCGCTCAGCACCACCGGCTGCTGACCCAATTCTTCGCACAGGCGCAGCGCCGCGTCTGCGGCCTGGTCCTCGCTGGTCAGTTCGCAGCGGGCCAGCATCACTTCGCTGGCAAACTGGATAAACGCAGAGCAGCGCTGCTCGAGGCTAAGCTCGGTCAGGCGCTCGTTGGCATAGTTGTTAACCGGCGCGGCATCTGCTTGCGGCTCGAAGCGCAGCGGGCGACCCAGCGCCTGGGCGATGGTGTTTAAAAACGCGGTACGGTTATCCATTCTTTTTCTCCTGCGCCTGATGTTTCTTAAACCAGCTACGGAAGCTCTCGCCGTCAGCATCAGGCAGATCGCGCGCCTCCATCCAGTCACCAATCGCGCCAACCTTGAGCGGGGTTTTGCCGCCATTGATAAACCAACTCGCCGCATGCGCGCCCGCCATCATCCCGACTTTCCACAGCCCCGGATGGCTATTGGCATAGGCGAACATTTTGATCGCCCGTCGCTCGGCTTTCGGCGTAATGCCCTCCTCGGCCATCACCCGGCGATGACGCAGGATCAGTTTTGAAAGCGGAATACGCACCGGGCAGACGCTGTCACAGGCCGTGCATAAAGAACAGGCGTACGGCAGGTCTTTAAAATCTTTATAGCCGCCGAGCAGCGGAGAAATCACCGCGCCGATAGGTCCAGGATAGATAGAGCCATAGCCATGTCCGCCGATGTGGCGGTACGCCGGACAGGTGTTCATACAGGCTCCGCAGCGGATGCAGCGCAGCACATCGCGAAACTCTGAGCCCAGCACTTGCGAGCGACCGTTATCGACAATCACCAGATGGAACTCTTCCGGTCCGTCAACGTTGTCCGCCTCACGCGGGCCGGTCAGCCAGGTGTTGTAGCCCGTCAGACGTGCGCCCACGGCGCTGCGCGCCAGCATGGTGATCAGCACATCCACCTCGGCAAAGGTCGGCGCGATACGCTCCATGCCCATCACCGCAATGTGCGTTTTCGGCAGCGTGGTGCACATGCGCGCGTTGCCTTCGTTAGTCACCAGACACACCGAGCCGGTTTCCGCCACGGCAAAGTTACAGCCAGTAATACCGATTTCGGCACTGAGGAAATCCTCGCGGATCTTCTGACGAATGAACAAGGTCATAGCTTCCGGGGTTTCCGGGCCGTCGTACCCCAGACGTTCGTTCAGCACGCGGCGGATCTGGTAGCGATCTTTATGAATCGCCGGAACCACGACGTGCGAAGGCGGATCCTGATCCAACTGCAGGATATATTCCCCGAGATCGGTTTCGATCACCTGGATTCCGGCATCCTGCAGCACATGGTTGACGCCGATTTCTTCGGTCACCATCGACTTGGACTTCACCACCTTCTTCGCATTTTTACTCTGCGCGACCTGCAAAATGTAGCGAGTAGCGTCTTCTTTGGTTTTGGCGAAATAGACGTGTCCGCCGTTTTCCGTCACTTTCTCGGAGAGTTGGTACAGGTAAGCGTCGAGATTGCTCAGAACGTGATCGCGGATCTGGCTGGCACGATCGCGCCAGTCTTCCCAGTGGCCTAACTCATCGACCATTTTTTGCCGATTCGCGCCGATACGCTCCTGCGCATTAGCCACGGCTTTGCGCATGATCGGATCTTCTATCTGCTGACGAATACGCAGTTTAAATTCTACATCGCTGGTTTTTATCGACATCTCTTTCCCCTCAGCGGCTCATCAGCACTTCAGCAATATGCATCACTTTGACCGGCTGGCCTTCCCGTTGCAGTCGGCCGCCAATGTTCAGCAGGCAGCTAACGTCTGCGCCAATCAAATATTCCGGCTTTGCATCCATCAGATGTAAGACTTTCTCTTTCACCATCTCACCGGATATCTCGGCCATCTTGACCGAGAACGTCCCGCCAAAGCCGCAACAGGTATCCTGATCGGCAAACGTCAACAGCTCCAGTCCGCGCACGTTTTTCAGCAGCGTAAGCGGCTCTTCCTTCACTCCCAGTTTGCGGGTCAAGCTACAGGAAGGATGATACACAGCGCGGCCCTGCAGGCTGGCACCAACGTCCACCACGCCCAGTTTGTTGACGATAAAGGAGGTGAGATCCTGCATACGCGCGGAAACTTTTTCAGCACGCAGCGCCCATTCCGGTTCATCGGCCAGATACGTCGGGTAGCTTTTTACCGCGTAGGTGCAGGAGCCTGCCGGGGAGATAATCGGGTAGTCGTTGTCTTCCAGCGCGGCGATCAGGTTTTTCATCCCGGGGATCGCCTCTTTGATGTATCCGCTGTTGATGGCTGGCTGACCGCAACACCCTTGCTTCTCGGGGAAATTCACGCGACAACCCAGTTTTTCCAGCAGCAATACGGAGTCTCGTGCCATCCGTGATTTCAGTGCGTCACCAATGCAGGTAACAAAGAAATTTACATTCACAATAACTACTCCATTGCTTCATTTCTGTTTATTGCGCTTGATATCGCGATATCAAGCAAAGATTCAGCTGTATTTCACGCCCAGTTTTTGTATTTGCTTGTTTTACTAATGTCTGGGTTCATTATGATGCACGGATCGTTTTCCTTTGATAGCGACTCTCCTCTTCTTATATCAGGACAATCGCAAATGTCTGTATTTTCATTTGTATGACAAAACCGAATAATCCCCTAATCAACATGCATATGCAATACCCATGTTTATTTATTTCGGACTTGCTCACATTTTTATATTGAAAACGACAGTGTTATTAACACCTTATAAAATAGTTTCGAATGATTACTACCTTCGTCACTACCATTATTAAAAATGTTATTAAATAACCACTTATGGGTATTTACCTTGCTCTTAAGTATATTTATCTGGCATTGAATTTTAATTAAAAGATTACAATAGTTACAAAACCATAAATCATAATTACTTTATTCACTGAAGCGATTCAGTTTACATATTTTATTTACACAGCAATGTAGCCTTCCCGCCATAAATATAAATCAGGTTTAATGAACCAATCAGGAATAGCAATGAACGAATATTTTATGTTTGCCCTGGCACTCTCTCCTTTACTACTTATGGTATTTTTAATACTGAAATTAAAAATGCCCATCCATTATTCCGTACTGATTTCTTTGGTATTCACCGCTGCATTATCGGCAATATTCTGGGAAATGCCCGTACAAAATCTGAAAGCCGCGATAGGCTATGGCGCACTGAAGGGGTTATGGCCGATTGTGATTGTGATCCTCGGCGCTATCTTCAGTTATAACGTCATGCAGGCGACCAAAGCGCTGGATATTTTGCGCGATATTCTCGCCAGCATTAGCGAAGATAAGCGTATTCAGGTGTTGCTGATTTCATGGTGCTTTGGTGGATTTCTTGAAGCCGCAGCGGGTTATGGTACGGCGGTCGCTATTCCGATCGGCATTCTTATTGCGCTGGGATTCAACCCGCTGAAAGCAGCGATTGCTTCTCTCGTGGCGAATACCGTTCCCACCGCATTCGGCGCGGTCGGGATCCCGGTTTCTATTCTGGCTGAACAGGTTAATCTGCCGGTTTATACCTTAGGCGGAACCATTATTTTGCAGCTTGCGCTGTTTAATATTCTGCTGCCGTTTGTGATTGTCTGCATTATTGGCGGTGGCCTGAAAGCCATTCGTGGCGTATTTCTGATCACGTTGATTTGCGGCATCACCACGCTGGTTCCGCAATATTTTGTCGCCATCCATCTTGGCGCGGAATTACCCGCTTTTGCCGGTAGCCTGGTCAGCCTGTTTGCCGTGGCGATGGTCAGTCGCCTGCGCAAAGGGAAAACCGATCCAGAGTGGCGCATTGAGGTCAGCCATACCCGCGAAACCACGCCGCGCTCGGCAAAAGTGCTGTTCCGCGTGGGCTCTATCTATCTGTTTATTTTTGTGTTTATCCTGCTGTGTTCGCCGCTGTTCCCGACAATAAAAGGCGCGGCGTCCCAACTGGCTTCGGTGCTGCATTTCACGTTGGCTGACGGTAAAACGATGGCACTGAAAGTTGAATGGGTGACCACACCAGGGATGCTGATCATCTTTGCGACCATTATCGGCGGTTTTATTCAGGGGGCGTCCGCACGCGGGATGCTGGAAGTATTTATCAAAACGATTTTCCAGCTTAAAAACTCTATCGTCGCAATTATGGCGATCGTCGCGCTGGCCACGGTGATGGATCTCAGCGGGATTATCTCCACGCTGGCGCAGTCGATTGTCGATCTGACCGGCAGTTCGTACGTCTTCCTCGCCCCGGTGATTGGCGCGCTGGGCACGTTCGTTACCGGCAGCGATACTAACTCGAACATTCTGTTCGGCAAGCTGCAAACCATTGCTGCCAGCAAGTTGCATATCGATCCTAACTGGCTGGCGGCGGCCAATACCTCTGGCGCTACGGGGGGGAAAATGATTTCGCCGCAAAGCATCGCCATCGCGGTTTCTGCCACCAAAATGGACGGTCAGGCCAACCAGATTATGTCTGGCACCATGAAATACTGCTGCGCCTACATTGTGATCCTCGGCCTGAAAGTCGGTCTCTTTTATTACTGGTTTATGGCGTAAGCCATTGTCAACCCCGTCAAATTCGCGGCAATCGTATTTGACGACACAGTGACCAAAAAGGTTTACACCGTCCCAGGAACGGAACAAGGCGACAGGCTTTACGATTTGTCGGCGCTGACTAAAATAGCGCCGATGTTTCAAATCGAGGATTGTTGTTATGTTGTTCTGGAAAAAGATGGTGAAGAAGTTCGACGCCTTTTCCGCGTTGATTCCACCACGCTACTTCCGCGTGTAATACCTGGCACTTATGCCTGATGGCGCTTCGCTTATCAGGCCTACATTTCACACTCATTTGTAGGCCTGCGTTTCACGCTCATTTGTAGGCCGGATAAGGCGCGAGCCGCATCCGGCAGCAGCGTAAAATGCTCACCCCTTTCTCTTACGCAGTCCGCATGCTCTTAACACCGCCACCCACAGACGAAGCCACGCGAAACGGTAGACCAGAGGATGCTGAAGCCGCAGCAATGTCAGAAACATAGAGCCCCCTCGTGGCGCTACAGTACCGCTGCCCGATAGCGAATTTGCGGATCCATTATCTGGTGACGCGCATCTATCAGCCGCAGTTCATACGAATCATGCTCTTTCGTCAGTCGCATCACCGCATCGACGACACTGGTGGTCCGCTCCAGCGCCTGCTTGTCCTCATAACCATTGAGCAGTGAGGCCAGCATCACGCTGCAAATCAGATCCCCAACGCCCACCGGCATTTTGGCAAAGGTATACAGCGGCCGGGCAATGTGTAACGTCTGTTCCGGCGTCACCAGCAGCATTTCAAACGCCTGTTTGTCCCGCGAACAGTCACCGAGATGCTTCACCAGCACCTTCTTCACACCCCACGACACCAGTTGCCGCGCCGCTTCCACTACCTCGTCAAAACCACGCAGTTGTCTGCCCGTCAGCACGCCCAGCTCATAGAGATTCGGTCCCATGATGTCGGCCAGTTGAATGGCATCATCGACAAAAAAGGACTCTACGCCCTGCGCGACAATGCAGCCTTTTTGCGGATCGCCCATCACCGGATCGCAAAAATAGAGCGCCTGCGGATTACGCTGACGAATGGTGGTGACCGCGTGCTTCACCTCTTCACAATGACGTTTATCCCCGAGATACCCGGACAGCACGGCGTCGCATTGCGCCAGCTTTTGCAGGTCATCCAGCCCGCTGATGATGGCGCTCAGCTCGCCGTGCGGCATCGCCATGCCCTGCCACATCCCGTACTGGGTGTGGTTGGAAAACTGTACGGTGTAAAACGGCCAGACATCGATCCCCGAAAGCTGCATCGGCAACACAGCGGCTTTATTTCCGGCATAGCCATAAACGACTGACGACTGAACAGACAACACGTTTTTCATTTTGACTCCGTCTAACGAAACGTTGGCAGCAGACCAAATACGTCCAGAACAACCGTCAGATAGACAACCGCTCCACAGACAATCACCAGGTTAAGCACGGTGTTATTACAGGGCGCGGTATAGCTGGCGGTCGGAAAACGTTTCCGCGCGGCTTTCACCAGGAACGGCGGCAGGATCACGCTCCAGATGGTAAAGGCCAGACCGGCGTAGCCAATCGCGTGCACAAAACCGTTCGGGAAGAAGAAGCACACGGCGGCTGGCGGGAAGTAGGTCACCAGCGCGGTTTTCAGGCGGCCCATGCCGTCATCCGGGAAGTGAAACAGGTCGGCGATATAATCGAACAAGCCAAGCGTCGCCGCCAGCAGTGAACTGGCTACTGCGAAGTTGCCGAAGAAGGTCAGGATCAAATCCATATACCGGCTGGTGAACAGCTCGCTGATGGCCTCAACAAACACGTCGATATTGCCGCCTTTGGCGATAATTGGCGGGAACGCGGAACGGCTGATGTTACCCATCGTGACGCCCAGCCAGAAGATGTACAGCAGCAGGGCAAACAGCGTACCGATGATAATCGAACGCGTGATATTCGGGACCCCACTCTTGCCATACAGCTTGACCAGGCTCGGCACGTTACCGTGAAAACCAAACGAGATAATACAGAACGGCAGCGTCATCAGAATGTAAGGCAGGTACTGTGAGTTGGGCAGCGCCACCGCCACGCTGTCGACAAGTTTCGCCACTTCAATATGACCAACCAGCCCGGAGAAAGTAGCAAAGAACGCGATAAACTTACCGATAATCAACACGGTAGTGATGCGTCCGACCAGCAAGGAGCTGTACCAGGCAATCGCGCCGACCAGCATACTGACGATCACCACCGAGATATTCGCCGGAAAGCGTACACCGCTGTATTTGAACACGGTTTGTGCCATCACCGCTGACGATCCGGAAATATAGGCATAAGTCAGAATATACAGCACAAAGCCGAAAGCGATACCGACAACGATATTCCACTTACGGCCTAATAAATCCTGAGTAAAGGTATTAAAACTGGCACCGGCGCCATAATGCAGGTTGACTTCAACCAGCATCAGACCGGTTAATAACATCATGATGGCGATAAACAGAAGAATAACAGACGCACCGGGGAACCATACGCCGGCCATCGCAATCGGCAGGGAGAACATCCCGCCACCCACTACGGTCGCGATAACCAACATGGTTCCGCTAATCAGTCCGGGGGTACTACTCTGTCGCTCAATGGCATTAATATCCATGATAAATGTTCCTGTAGACTATTCGTTATAATTACAGCTGTCATTTGTACATCATGCGGATAATAAAAATGTCGGAGTCAGGGTTTACTTTTTTTAATTATGTCACGGTAACGGGCACCGCAAAGGCTTCCTGTTCATGGAAAAGGAATACAAAAAAGCCCCATCACGTGATGGGGCCATAACTATTTTTTAGATGTAATCAAAGCGTGCAGTAAAGAAACGCAACTGCTTCGGCTCGTAAATAAACTTCAGCCCGCGAATATCTTCTTTGTGCTGGTAAAGTTTAATAATACCGTCAGCCACGACATCCATATGTGCGTAGGTATAAACACGGCGTGGAATAGTCAGACGCACGGTTTCCAGTTTCGGTCTGTGGTGTTCACCAGTCACGTTATTACGGCCCGCAGAGATAATTCCACGTTCCATACTACGTACGCCGGTTTCCACATAGATGCTGGCGGCCAGACTTTGTGCCGGGAACTCGTCCTGCGTCAGATGCTCGCAGAAGCGGCGCGCATCGAGGAATACCGCGTGACCACCCACCGGTTCAACAATCGGTACGCCAGCGGCTTTCAGCTTATCGCCCAGGTAGCGAACCTGCTTCACGCGGTGCTCGATGTACTCATACTGCATGGCTTCGCGCAGACCAATCGCCATGGCTTCCATGTCGCGTCCGGCCAGGCCGCCGTAAGATGGCATACCTTCGTAAACCACGACTAACTCTTTGGCAGAAGAGAACATTTCGTCATCGTTCATGCACAGGAAGCCGCCGATGTTCACCAGACAGTCTTTTTTACCACTCATGGTACAACCGTCGGCGTAGCTGAACATCTCATGCACGATCTCGGCGATGCTCTTGTTCTCAAATCCCTGCTCTTGCTCTTTGATAAAGTAGGCGTTTTCTACGCAGCGGGTAGCATCGTAGAACACTTTAATGCCGTGCGCTGCCGTCAGTTCACGCACCGCACGCATGTTCGCCATCGAGACCGGCTGCCCGCCTGCGAGGTTAACCGTCACCGCCAGGCAGATATACGCAATATTCTCTGCGCCTTTTTCATCAATCAGTTTTTGTAATTTTTTAAGATCGATATCACCTTTAAACGCAATATTCAGACCGGCATCGTGCGCTTCGTCACGAACGATATCGACAAACACCGCACCATTTTTTTCCTGGTGATAACGAGTGGTAGTGAAATACATATTCCCGGCAACATATTGCCCTGGTTTAATAGCCAGTTGTGATAATAAGTTTTCTGCGCCGCGGCCCTGGTGAGTCGGAACAATATGTTTAAAGCCGAACAGTTCCTGCACGGTTCTTTCCAGATGATAGAAGTTTTCGCTGCCCGCGTAAGCTTCATCACCCATCATCATTCCGGCCCACTGCTTGTCGCTCATTGCGTTGGTGCCACTGTCGGTCAGCAGGTCAATATAAATATCTTTCGAATTTAACAGGAAAGTATTGTAACCCGCTTCCTGCATTTTCTTAAGGCGCTCATCACGCGGGATCATAGATACAGTTTCAACGCTTTTAATACGGAAGGGTTCTGCCGGATAATTCATTTTGTTTCTCCAGTAACAGTGGTCATGTACGTATTAATGTGAAGTAAATCATACCTGGTTCATCAATAAAGTCTGATGAAATATAACTATTCGCCTCCTGAGCCAGGGGGAGAAATAATGTGGAGGCACTATGCAAGATTTGATTGATTATGGAAATAGCCCGGTCAACATTAATCACTGGCAATAATTTAAAAAGCTGTAAATGTGAGTGATGCAAATCACACGTCATTTTTTACCCGTTCATATTCAACGAGTTTTTTTTGCGTGTTGAATTGCCCTTCACCGTTGCATGTCACTGGAGAGGGAAAATACTGAAAACTTAACTTTCCAGGCTGTTCTCATAATGTATTGCTCAATGAGTACACCCCAATTTGTGAGAGTCGGATCACTTCACGGGTTTATATTTGTGATTCACATCACTAAAAGTGTAAAGCAAAGTGTACAATTAAGCGTTGTTTCAGAGTTTGCTATTTGCTTCAGTGAGTTAGATCGCATTTTTGGCCTGATGCCGACAGGCGTTGTTTTCTGGAGCATGGGGATATTCAGGCGCGTGAAAGATAATGAATAAATGCGATGAATAATACCGGATTTATTGGGATGAAGGCGTTTTCTATTTATTCCGAAAGCGTGCTATTCGCGCTTATTTCATCTTATTTACATCTGGGCTTACCGAAGATCACTGGGGGAATTTACAGGGGTTTTATTAGCGCGATACGAAGGTGCGCCAACACCTGCGCATCGCTAATCACAGTAACTATTCATATAAACGTATAACAGGAGGGACATCATCCCTCCTGTTCTCGCGATAATTATTTCACTAACGCGGATATATCCTTGAACAGCGAATGGGTTATTTCTACACCGTCACGAGTTGTACGCATACGGGAATGATAGCGACGCTCGCCCGGCAAACGCGCTCCTTGCCGCTGCATATCGGCAAAGAGTCTCTCGGCACGTGCCAGATGCTGCGGAGCCTCCCGTCCCAGAAAGCGGGCCGGGTCCAGGGCCAGAATCAGCTCGCCACCATAGGGCAACCCGCCAGCCCCCTTATCCCACGCCAGCGATTCCGCGCTGGTCATATCGCCGATGAGCGGTCCGGCAAGCAGTTCCACCATTGCCGCCAGTGCCGACCCTTTATGCCCGCCAAACGTCAACATCGCGCCGTCGAGGATCGCCTGCGCGTCGGTAGTAGCCTGACCGTCACCGTCAATCCCCCACCCTTCCGGCACCGCTTTTCCCGCCCGTTGATGGAGTTGGATCTCTCCCCGTGCCGCCGCACTGGTGGCCATGTCGAAGATAAACGGGGGTTTTTCTTCACGCGGCCAGCCAAATGCTATCGGGTTAGTGCCCAAAAGCGGCTGCGTCCCGCCTGCGGGAGCAACCCACGCATGGCTGGGCGTCGTCGCCAGCGCCACCAGCCCCGCCTCCGTGAGCGGCTCAACGTCGGCAAACAGCGCCGAAAAGTGCACACAGCGGTTAATCGCCAGGGCTGCAATACCGCTGTGGCGCGCCTTTTCTATCAGCAGTGGAAGCGCGCGCTCGAATGCCAGCAGGGAAAATGCCCCACCGGCGTCCACCTTCACAACGGCCGGCGCGGTATCGGTGATAACCGGCTCAGCGTCAGGTGACACCTTTCCTTTACGTCGCGTCTCCACAATCCCCAGCAACCGCCACAAACCATGCGAGGCACAGCCATCACGCTCACCGTGGGTCACGTTTGTCGCGATCGCCACGGCATGCGCTTCACTGAATCCGTTCCCGCGCAGCACCTTATATGCCAGCGCATAAGCCTCTGTTAACGAGAGGTTTACCATCTCCATGACCGACTCCTTTACTCTTCTTCATCACCGGTAAAGTTAGCCCGCGGCAGACAGGTTCGCTCACCCCAGTAGTAAATTCCCAGCGACATCACCGCTACCACCACCGTATCCCACGGATGACCAATCACCCCTGTGCCCCCAAAACTACCCAGCCAGGAGAAGAGCATAATCAGCGCGTAGAAGGCGATAAGCCAGAGAGACGATTTCACCTGCTGCGCCAGACTTACGGTGTGTACCGGCACTTTTGATTTGCAAAGCACATAGACGACAAACATCACAATCTGCAGACCCAGCAGCCATGACAGCGTGCCCCAGCCAGACCAGAATACAATCAGCGCCGAAATCACAAACGACACCGGACCGATAATCCCGAAGGCACGCACGCGGAATGGGCGCGGCAAATCCGGTGCATTACGGCGTAGCCCCGCCGCCGTGACCGGGGCAATGGCGTAGCTCAGTACCAGCGCCGCCGACACCACGCTTATCAGCTGTTCCCATGACGGGAACGGCAATGTCCAGAAGATAGACAATGCAAAGGTCAGCCACAGCGCCGGACGCGGAATGCCAGACTCTTTATCGATGTGGGTAAACGTCTTAAAGAAGGTGCCTGCTTTCGCCCAACCATAAATCACGCGCGGCGTGGCGTTCATGTAGATATTGCCGGTACCACTTGGGGAGACAATCGCGTCGCACACCACCATAAACGCCAGCCAGCCCATACCGAGCGTAATGGCGATATCCCGGTACGGCAGCGAGAATTGCTTGCTGATCTCTGCCCAGCCGCCACCCAGCATTTCGGTCGGAATACTGCCAAGAAATGCCAACTGCAACAGCACGTAAATAATCGTCGACAGCACCACGGATAAAATAAGCGCCACCGGGATGGTACGCTGCGGATTCTTTACTTCACTCGCCACAGAAATAATTGGCGTCAACCCCAGGTAGGCGAAGATGATCCCACCGGCGCTAATCGCAGCCTCAACGCCCGACATACCAAAGGGTGCAATTCCCTGAATGTGCAGGTTCTCAGGTTTGAAAAAGGTAAATAGCGTCACAACGACCGCCAACGGCACCAAAAATTTCAGAATACTGATGATGTTATTGGAACGGGCAAACGTTTTTACACTGTAGTAATTCAGCCCGAAGAACAAACACAGCAGCAAAAACTGCACTATCCATCCCAGCAGCGTTGGGTCGCTTGAGCCAGTTTGAGTCAGCATCGGGAACCATGCTGCCGCATACTGCCGCGCGGCAACAATCTCTATGGAGATGAGGCTTGAAAACGCAATCAGCGTAATAAATCCAAGCAGATACCCCATCAACTCACCGTGGGAAAAGACCGGATAACGGATAATCCCCCCGGCACGGGGCAGTGCCGCGCCCAGCTCACAATAGACAATCCCCAACAGCAAAACGGCAATTCCGCCGATGACCCACGAGGCAATGCCCGCAGGTCCGGCAATCGATGCCACATGGCTTGCGGCAAACAGCCAGCCGGAACCGAAGATAGCCCCAAGCCCAATAAACGTCAGGTCGGTTAGCGTTAGCTGCTTTTTAAATTTACCCACCTCAGCAACGCGGGCCTGTGTTTGGTGCGTAGAGTGAATCGTCATGGTCATGCCCTTCAGTCAACAGAGGGGGAAATGGCTTCCCGGGTCCACTGCCCGTTAATCAGGCGCAGCAGGTTCAGAGGGTTGTCATCCTGGACAGCAGGCGGAAGCTGCGCGGCAGGCACATTTTGCAGGCATACCGGGCGTAAAAAACGGTCGATGGATTGCGTCCCTACCGAGGTACCGCGAGCATCGGTGGTGGCAGGCCACGGACCACCGTGCACCATGGCATCACAAACCTCGACACCGGTTGGATAACCGTTAAACAAAACGCGTCCCGCTTTTTCAGTGAGAGCTGGCAGCAGGCGCTGCGCCAGCGGCCCATCATCAGATTCAGCGTGCACGGTTGCCGTCAGTTGGCCCGGAATCACGCGCAAAATGGACTGCAACTCCGCCTCATCGGCCACCTCGACCAACACCGCCAGCGGGCCAAACACCTCCTGCTGTAGCAGCGGATCCTGTGCCAGCAGCAGCGAAGCCGGAGCCTGATACAACCGGGCCTGCGCGCGGCCGATAACCGATTCATCAGACCCAGCCAGACGCTGAATATGCGGATGTGCCTCAAGCGCGCTGACACCCTCTTCATAATGGGCAAGCGTCGGGGCATTCAGCATGATCTGTGCCGGTGCCTGGTCAACCGCGACCTTCAGCGCCTGCGTGAAGCGGGACATACCCTCGCCGCGTAAGACAAGGATCAGCCCCGGCTTGGTACAAAACTGCCCACATCCCAAAGTGAAAGAGGACACCAGCTCATTGGCCAGCGTTTCTGCCCGCGTGGCGACGGCCTGCGGCAGAATAATCAGCGGGTTAATGGCCGACATTTCCGCAAAGACGGGGATCGGCTGCGGACGCTGCTGCGCCAGCTGCCAGAGCGCCTTACCGCCGCGCAGCGAACCGGTAAAACCCACCGCCTGAATCGCCGGATGGCGAACCAGATCCGCGCCAATATCGGTGCCGAAAATCATGTTAAAAACACCCGCAGGCAGGCCAGATGCCGCGACCGCACGCACAATCGCCTGGGCAGTCAATTCCGCCGTCGCCATATGTCCGGGATGGGCTTTCACCACCACCGGACAACCCGCCGCCAGCGCGGATGCGGTATCGCCTCCTGCCGTAGAAAAGGCCAGCGGAAAATTGCTGGCCCCGAACACCGCCACCGGGCCAAGCGCGGTCAGATACTGACGCAGATCCGGACGCGGCAGGGGCTGGCGGTCAGGGAGTGCGGTATCAATACGTACGCCAAAGGCATCGCCCCGACGTAGCACCCCGGCAAACATGCGCAGCTGATTACTGGTACGGGTGCGCTCTCCCTGTAACCGCGCCAGCGGCAGTGCCGTTTCCTGGTGGGCTATGGCGAAAAAATCCTCGCCGAGCAAATCCAGCTCGCCGGCAAGGGTGTCGAGAAAGCGGGCACGCACGTCCGGCGCGGTCTGTGAATAGACAGGAAACGCCTGGTCAGCCGCCTCCGCCGCGGCGGCGGCCTCCTCACGAGAGGCCGGGTAAAAATGGTACCCGGTCAGCTTGCCGTCAGCGGCACGCAGGCTTGGCAGCGTCGCCTCACCGCTTGCCACGCGGCGTCCGGCGATAAACTGCTGACCCAAAACAGAGAGAGGTAGCGTCATCATCACTCCTTTACTTAAAGGCCGACATCCGGCAGCTGTGGACGGGTCGCCAGCGCCTTCTCAACAATCGCCACCACTTGCGCACGGGTATCCCCTTCCAGCGCCAGACGCGGTGGACGGGTAATGGCGCTGCCACGCCCCAGCAATTCTTCACAGAGCTTGATGCACTGCACCAGATCCGGGCGCGCATCCAGATGCAGCAACGGCATAAACCAGCGGTAAAGCGCCATCGCTTCCTCATAACGCTGTTGTTTCGCCAGGCGGAACAACGTCTCCCCTTCACGCGGGAAGGCGTTCGACATTCCGGAGATCCAGCCTTCCGCCCCAACGGCAATGCTCTCGACCACCACATCATCCAGCCCAGCGAACAGCACAAAGCGGTCGCCAACAGAATTACGCAGGTCGATAAAACGGCGGGTATCGCCGGAGGAGTCTTTGAAACAGACGATGTTGTCGCAGTCGGCAAGCGTCGCCAGGATGTCCGGCGTCACGTCGTTTTTGTAAATCGGCGGGTTGTTGTACACCATGATAGGCAGGTCGGTAGCCGTAGCCACACTGCGGAAGTGGGCCGCTGTTTCATGCGGTTTTGAGGAATACACCAGCGCAGGCATCACCATAATACCGTCGACGCCCACGCGCTCTGCCTCTTTCGCCATCTTCTGTGCAAACGCGGTGGTGAATTCGGCCACCCCCGCAATAACCGGGATCTGACCGCCCGCAGCATCTTTCGCTACTTCGATGATCTGTAGCTTTTCCTGCGTTGTCAGAGAGGTGTTCTCCCCCACGCTGCCGCACACCACCAGGCCAGAAACACCATCCTTGACCAGGTTTTTCATCACCGTATGGGTGGCATCCAGATCCAGGGAATAATCGCTACGAAACTGGGTGCTGACTGCCGGGAATACACCGCTCCAGTGAATGGCTTTCTTGCTCATGTTCGGTTCCTTGTCGTCAATTTGTTAATTGAAAGTGAATGAATGGTGAATATTCACTGACAGATTGACGTTTCAGGCGACCGACTGCTTGGTGGTTTTCTTCCTCTTTGATGACGAAATTAGCACAGTGAGTGTGTCTTACCCGGCAAGCGTAATACGAAAATCACGCGGCGTAGAGCCCGTCATCGCCTTAAACTGGCGGCTAAACGCGCTGTGATCGGTATAACCGCACTGCAACGCAATATCGGTAATCGGCGTATCGCCCGCCAGCAGTTCGGTGGCTTTTTCCAGCCGAACTTTGTGGATCATCTGGCGCGGAGTGAGATGAAAAATACGCTTACAGTAGCGCTCAATTTGCGCCACCGACATGCCGCTCAGGGCAGTTAGCTCTTCCATCGCGATGGGACGGTGATAATGGTTGCGGATATGATCGTCGACGATCGCCAGCCGCTGCCACGCCGGGTGACGCGCCTGCGCTTCCTGCAGATCGTGTGAAATCCCCGCCATACCGATGACCTGGCCCTGCGCATCCCGCAGCGCCAGCTTCTGGGTCAAACACCAGCCGCGTTCACGACCGTTGTAGAGATGCATTTCCAGCTGATCGCGCAGCGTTACCCCTTCGCGCAGCACCCGCATATCCTGCTCGGTATAGCCCAGCCCAAGCGCTGAAGGGAAAACATCAGCAGAGGTTTTACCCAGCAGAGAAACGACCGTCTTAAACCCGCAGCGTCGTGCCAGGGTCATATTGACCATCAAATAGCGGGCCTGCACATCTTTGATAAAAAAAACCACATTCGGAATAGCATTGAGCAGCGGCGCAATCAATGCCATCGCATGGAGCAACGTCTGGATATTGTCCGGACGCTGACGCGCCAACCCCTCACATATCTGGCTAAGTTCAGCCACTTCAGGCACCGGCGACGGGGCCCGCACATCATTAATCACACAGGACATCACGCTTCCTCCCGATTAGTGATTTGAATATTTATTAACTTTTTGTTAACTCAGCAAGCATCCTTACTGCGTTTTGCGATCCTACCGTAGATTTAAAATTTCCCCTTTTCCAGCCACTGGCGCGGTTGCCTTTTTTGGTTTACCACACCACTAACAAAATGATTAATAACAAATAAATATGATATCACCTTAACGATGACAGCGGCCATTATGCTGATTTCGTCATTTACAGTGACGAAAGCGATCAAGCCGGGACGCAAAGCTTGCGCCAGCATTTAGCAACAAAACATTAACTTTCCGGAGATCCTATGACAGCACAGTACAGTGAACTGAGAGTGATTGATTCTCACACCGGCGGTGAACCCACTCGCCTGGTCATCGACGGCTTTCCGGATCTGGGAACGGGGAACATGAGCGAGCGTCGCGAGCGCTTTTCCCGCGACTACGACGACTGGCGTAAAGCCATTATTCTTGAGCCACGCGGTAACGACGTTCTGGTCGGTGCATTGCTCTGTGAACCGGTTTCGCCACAGGCCACGGCGGGAGTCATCTTCTTTAATAACTGCGGCTTTCTGAACATGTGCGGTCACGGCACCATCGGGCTGATTGCCTCGCTGGCATGGCTTGGGCGCATTCAACCCGGTAAACATCTGATTGAAACGCCGGTGGGCGATGTGACCGCCACGCTGCACGAAGACGGCAGCGTCTCGGTCGAAAACGTACCGGCCTACCGCTGGCGTAAGCAGGTACAGGTTGAAACCGTCCACGGTACGGTAACGGGTGATATCGCCTGGGGCGGCAACTGGTTCTTCCTCGTCAACGATCACCCGTTCGCGGTCTCGCCGGAAAAGATCCCTGAATTGACGGAGTACGCATGGGCAATCCGTGAAGGGTTAGATCGTGCAGGCATCCGTGGAGAACATAACGGCATTATCGATCATATCGAACTGTTTGCAGAAGATGATCGCGCGGACAGCCGCAGCTTTGTACTCTGCCCCGGAAAAGCCTGGGATCGATCGCCCTGCGGCACCGGCACCAGCGCTAAGCTGGCCTGTCTGGCAGAGGACGGAAAACTCAAATCCGGAGAATCCTGGCGGCAGGCGAGCATCATCGGCAGCGAATTTACGGCGCATTTCGTGCCGCATGGCGACAAGATCGTCCCGACGATCCGCGGGGAGGCATGGGTCTGTGGTGATAACAAGCTGATCCTCAATCCTGAAGATCCGTTCTGCTGGGGGATCTCGCTGTGATCGAAAGTGACGTCATCGTTATCGGTGCCGGGATTATCGGGGCCGCCTGCGCCTGGCAACTGGCCGCTCGCGGACAGCGAGTCACGCTGGTCGATGACGGCAATGCGGGCGCGACGGCGGCGGGTATGGGTCACCTGGTGTGCATGGATGACGATCCTGCGGAGCTCGCACTCTCCGCCTGGTCTCTGGAGAGCTGGCGCAAACTGACGCCCCGGATGCCGGAAAGCTGTGCCTGGCGCGGATGCGGCACGCTGTGGCTGGCGGAAACGCCGCAAGAGCTTGCGCTGGCAGAAGAAAAGAAACAGCGGATGGCACAATACCAGGTTGTCAGCGAAATGCAGACCCGCGATCGGCTTGCCGCGCGCGAACCGCTGCTCACCACCGGACTAGCTGGCGGGCTGTGGGTCCCCGGCGACGGGATAGTTTACGCCCCAAACGTCGCCCGCTGGTTTATTAACGATGCCGATTTAACGCACCTTCGGGATAGCGCTCTCACTGTTGATGCCCCTTACGTCACCCTACACAGCGGTAAACGACTGCGCGCACGCGCCATCGTCATCGCCAGCGGTCTGGGGGCCAATATGCTGCTGGACGAAAACTGGCTCAGACCCAAAAAAGGCCAGTTGGCGATTACCGACCGCTACGGCCCCTTGCTCAGCCACCAGCTGGTAGAGTTGGGATACGGTGCCAGCGCCCATGCAGGCGGCACCTCAGTGGCATTTAACATTCAGCCACGCCCCACCGGACAGTTGCTGATTGGCTCCTCCCGCCAGTTTGATAACACCTACCGCGAGGTTGATCTCCCCCTGTTGGCACAGATGCTGGCGCGCGCGCGCCATTTTTTACCCTCCCTGGAAACGCTAAATATCATCCGTTGCTGGAGCGGTTTTCGCGCGGCATCGGCTGACGGTAACCCGCTGATTGGCCCACATCCTGCGCGTCCGGGTATCTGGCTGGCGCTGGGACATGAAGGACTCGGCGTCACAACCGCGCCAGCAACCGCCGAGTTACTTTGCGCCCAGATCCTTGGCGAGCGCCCGGCGGTGTCCCCGGACGCCTGGCTCCCCGCACGTCTGCACAAGCAGGAGGCCATCGCATGACGACCCTGAACGTAATTATCGACGGCCAGACCTGTGAGGTTCCCGTCGGAATGAGTATTGCAGCAGCACTGGCCCTGGTGGGCAACGGCGTGACCCGTCGTTCAGTGAGTGGTCAACTGCGCGCGCCCTTCTGCGGAATGGGGGTGTGCCAGGAGTGCCGCGTCACGGTGAACGGACATCGGGTGCTGGCCTGCCAGACGGAATGCCAGCCCGAAATGGTGATTGAAAGGAGCCATCATGCAAAGCGTTGACTGTGAGATCCTGATCCTTGGCGCAGGGCCTGCCGGATTGTCGGCGGCACTGGCTGCCGCACGCTGTGGAAAATCAGTGATAATCCTTGATGACAACCCGCGCCCCGGCGGGCAAATCTGGCGCGACGGGCCGCAGGTCTCACTCCCCCGGGACGCCAGACGGCTTCGTCAGGCGGTAGCTGAACATCCCCACATTACGCTGCTGAGCGGTGCCCGGCTGATTGCCCGCCCCAACCCACATTCCGTAGTCTTCGAAACCGCAGACGACTGCGGCGAAATCCGCTGGCAGCGGCTGATTTTATGCTGCGGCGCCAGAGAACTCTCGCTGCCTTTTCCCGGCTGGACACTCCCCAATGTGACGGGGGCCGGAGGCCTGCAGGCGCAGATAAAACATGGCCTGCAACTCAAGGGGGAACGCGTGGTCATTGCAGGCAGCGGTCCTCTTCTGCTGGCGGTCGCCAGTACGGTGAAACGCGCTGGCGGAAATATCGTCGCCATCATCGAACAGGCCCCGATAACCGCACTGGCCCGTTTCGCAACCGGTCTATGGCGCTGGCCTGAAAAATTGCGTCAGTTCGGCGAGCTCTTTCCAGCCCGATATCATCCGGCAAGCCAGGTCATCCAAGCGCAGGGTGATACCTGTCTGCAGTCAGTGACCGTGCGCCACCAGGGACAAACCCGAGAGATCGCCTGCGACAGGCTGGCCATTGGCTATGGGCTGGTACCGAATATAGAACCTGGCGCAATCTTTGGCTGCAAAACAGAAAATCAGGCTATTTGGGTCGATGCGGATCAACGCACCAGCGTGCAGGACATCTATGCGGCAGGAGAATGCACCGGCTTTGGCGGCAGCGAGCTGGCGTTAGCCGAGGGAGAAATTGCCGGCTACGCCGCCGCAAATTGTCCGCAAAAGGCCCAAAGCGCCGTCTCTGCGCGCGCCCGCTGGCAGCGTTTTGCCCAGGCGTTGCATACGACGTTTGCGCTGCCGGAGTCGCTAAAAGCCGCGACCACCGCGGATACGCTGCTCTGCCGTTGTGAGGATATTCGTTGTGGCGACGTGCAAAACGCCGAAAGCTGGCAGGCGGCAAAGCTCGCTTCACGCTGTGGAATGGGAGCCTGCCAGGGAAAAGTCTGCGCCACCAGCGCCCGCTGGCTGTACGGCTGGCCGCTGCCGCAGCCGCGCGAACCGCTCTCCCCCGCGCGTGTCGACACGCTTATCCATCTCGCAAAACCAGAGGGATGATGGTCAGGTATAAAGGCGCCCACTGGCGCCTTTTTTGATGTGGTGTATCCGTAGACCGTTTCGTCAAAGGGAATAATTTTCATCTTCACCCATATCTATTTCGCTCTGTGTATTGGGAACCGAGCGTCCTATTTATGCCAAACATTCAAAAATATAAAGGGAATGTAATTCATGGTTAAAATATGATAAACCCAACACTTCAAATTACCAATATTGCTTTTATTAACAAGCAGAAACAAGCATAACACCCCAGTAAATAACCTTTTCTTTTCATATAGTTAGAAAAATAACACTTACTAAAAAAAGGTTTTTTATCCCCCCCTATGAATGAGCATGAATAACTTAAAAATAACATGGCGAAAAAAGTGTTTTATTTAATCTGCGAATTCGATAATGAATATTGTTTTTAGTGTTGGCCGAAATAGACACAGCAACGCTTGATTAAGTGATATTTTGCGAGCATCATCGCAATTATTTACCCGAAAATGAAATCAATGACTTCCAGTAAATCCCTGCAACAGGCAATTGCCGACATCACCATCTGGCGTAAAGGCGAGCAGCGTGCGCCGCACAAGCCTCTGCTGCTGCTTCATGTGCTGGCGGGGTATCAGCAGGGTCACGGTCGCCTGTTTGACTACGGGTCGGAAGTTCGCGACCCGTTGATTTGGGCCACAGCGCGCGCAGTACCGCCCCGATATGCCCTTCTGGCGCTTACAGGGAGATGGGTTCTGGGAGCTACAAAACTCCGAGCATTGCTCAACATCCGGCAGCAGCAAACAGCCCCCTGCCGGAGAACTGGTGGCGCATAACGTTGCCGGAGGCTTTGATGAACAACATTTTGCCCTGCTGAAAAAGAGCAACAACCTCATTAACACCCTGGCACAGCAAATTCTCGAGGCTCACTTCAACGAAAGCATCCAGGAAGAGATCGCGGATGAACTGGGGTTTGATATCCTGCAAATCCGCAAACAGCGGGACCCATTGTTCCGCCAGCAGGTTCTGCGTGCCTATAACTATGAATGCGCCATTTGTGGCTTCAATATGCGCCACGACAGCACTTCGGTTGCCCTGGAAGCCGCCCATATTAAATGGAAACAGCACGGCGGCCCGTGCGAGATTTCAAACGGCCTGGCGCTGTGTGCAATCCACCATAAAGCCTTTGATAAAGGTTCGATTGGGCTGGATGAGAGTATGCGAGTTCAGGTGTCACCCGCAGTAAATGGCAGCGGCATGGTGGGCAGACTATTCTGGGATTTCGACGGGAAGGAGATTGCTCTACCGATGATGCGCGAGAATTATCCAAAAGAAGGTTTTGTGGAGTGGCACAGGAAGGAGGTGTTTAGAGGGTGAGTGCGAAGGCCGGACTCGCCGTTCAATGGTAATCAACTGAATTTTAAGTGATTAACAACCAATGAGTTGCATATGTATACTCAGTTGTATACTCAACTACTTTCTTTTGAAAATCAGCGAATAACAAAGTATCTGGATCAACTCAAAGATGATGCAGCGATTATACTGGGTAGAATCATTTCAGCCAGGGATGTTTTAACTATCGGGAGGATGCCCGCAAGTTTCACATTGCTGCAGTGTGGTTGCAGCCTCGCAACAGCCCCATGTCCCGACGCATTCGCAGAATGTCTACAGCTCGCAAGTATGGGGATGGTTCCAACCAGCCAAACGCCCTGCGGTCGATACGAACCAGCTCGTACTTTTCCACCAAAAAGTTAACAGTATCAACGAGTGTAATACCGGCATCGATATGTTCCTGAATGACGCTTTCATCACCGAACGGTGTGTCGTTCAGCGCCAGCCCGTAGTGTTGTTCCAATAAACGAGTTAGCAACGTTTGCCAGATAGTTACGGGCGATGGGCATAACTGAACAGCCCGCTGGTTTATTGCAGGTAAAGTATTCATGAGTTGTTCTCGTAAAAGTGAGTTCTAAAGTTAATTAGCGTTGAGTAGGATAAATGGAGATATAGACGTGACCACAGGAACCCAGCGTATCAGCTTCGCAGGTCAACCCCTTTGCATAGAGGGTGACGCAATGCTGGTGTCGGGGATTCAGTTCGCCGCTGGTAAGCATGAGCTCCGCCTGCTTCAGCAGAACAGGAAATACCTGGTCAAGACGGAGCAAATCCGCTTTATTGAATAGGCCTATTATGCTGGCGCGGTCAGACAGATAATGTAGGCGGTTACCTTCCTGGACTAGACGTGCACCAAAACAAGGAATGACATTACGATTCAGCCCCCACCAGGGCTCAGCGGTATCATCATTCACTGTCAGTGTCTTACTCGGCATCTGAAGCTCCTTTAATAAGGTTAATTGAGAGTGACGCTGCGCAGAGAGACATACGGTCCGTTCCGGTCCTTGCGTCGCTCGGCAAAGACAGCCAGAACACCCTTGATATCCGGAACTTCACGACCGTAGTAATGGCAGACGCTCCCGGACCAGCAATATTTCCCAGTACAGAATTGAAACAATCGGGATTCAGGATGCAGACGATAAATTGCCATCGCCTGACGCTTACTGATGATTTTCATTAGCCCTTCCTCTTCTTATAGCCATCCATGCTCAGCAAACGACAACGCTTCACCATCACCAATGATGAAATGATCCAGTAGCCGGACATCGACGAGCCCCAGAGCCTCTATAATCCTGAACGTAATGGCTCTATCAGCTTTACTGGCATCGGTAATGCCAGAGGGGTGGTTATGAGAGATGATTACCGCAGCTGCATTATGACGTAGTGCAGATTTCACAATTTCGCGAGGATGAATTTCGGTATGGTTAATCGTGCCGAGGAAGAGCGTTTCATGCTCCAGCAGACGATGTTGATTATCGAGATAGATAACAACAAAGACTTCGCGCTCCTGCTTTGCCAAATAGAGCTGTAACCATTTTTTCGCGAAACTAGCGGCTAGGAACGACTCACAGGGCTGCCGCTGATATTTCTCCAGTAATCGCAGGGCACGACGGATGATTCGTTGCTCATTCATCGGGAAGACCGAAGGTAAAATCAGTTCGGACATGGTGGCTCCTTAAAAGAAAAAGCCCCGTAACAACCAGCTACAGGGCTATAAACAAACACGGAGATATCGTTCATGAGGCGAGTTGCAGCATATTTTCTGCCATCACCCACAGAGCTCGATTCAGCTTCACATCACCATCAATACCTTTAATTGCACGTGTATGTGTGCGTCCTCCTTTTGCATTGTGACCGTTCAAACCACCTTTGATTAGGTTCTCCTGAATACGCTGATAAGTTGTCCAGAGATCTCCGGACTCATCCTGCCAGCGACGAGGGGCCAATAGCTGTGATTCCGTCACAGGCTGATGCTCCTCGCCAAAGCGATATGTCAGTGCAGCTTTTGCCAGTGCCTGTTGTGCTGGTGGCGGAAGCATTAGTGACTGCATGGCGTCGCGTTTTTCCTCCACCCTGTCAAACACCCCAAGCACCTCGTAAGCCCCTTCGATAACCTTTTCCACCACGTTGCCCTTATGGGGCACTCGCACCTCTCCAAAGCTCTCGCCGCAAATCAGTCCGTTCTGACAGACCGCTCGGAACAGTCCCGGCAGCATCTGGTATGAACTAGAACCGTCATGGCTGTTAAGCAGGATAATTTCCGGCACCTGTTTACCGGTAATCTGCCCTTCGCGGCGCAGACGTAGCATATGTTTGGTGTGTTCCCGCTTGTCGGGGTTACGCACACGGGTCTGGCAGGCAAAGAACGGCTGAAAACCTTCGCGCTGGAGGTTATCCAACAGAGTGATGGTCGGTATGCAGGTATAGCGCTCACTGCGCGATTCATGCTTTTCCTCACTAAACACGCTGGGAACATAGTGAGCAAGTTCATCACGGGTTAAGGGACGGTCACGGCGAACAAGGTTCACCGCACCAAAGCGGGATGCTAATCGCATGTTCCACTCCTTTGTGTGTTTATCGGTATAAAAAGAAAAGGCCACGCTCCCGAAGGAACATGGCCTTTAACATTAAAAATGGCGTGGCGGATAAGACGTTATTGCCCCATGTATTCAACCCTGGCACCGGTGGCCTTACCATCAGCACCAACGGTCACCACCACCTTATCGTAGGTACGATATCCGGCATTGTAGACCTCATAAACCACAGTATTTCCCTCCACTTTGTAGCTGCCAAAATCAGCGGCCTCAGCCGTGTCACGGTCATACTCTTTCGTGTACGCTTCTTTGGCCGCTTTCATGACTGAGCCTTTGTTAATCTCCGGCGCTTGACTCCCGGCACTGGCTGCAAGGCCAGATACGTATTTCGGGCAGACCGTCATCATGTCCCCACGGGTGAATGTCAGTTGCGCACCAAAGACCTGAAGGGTCGATGTTTCCTGACCTGCAATCGAAGCAATTGCCTTTCTGGCGGCTGCAGGTGCCTGCCCACCTTCAACCTCAACAGCCTTAAATCCTGTTTGCTGGTTGCACAACTGAGATGTGGGTACCAGATTGCCGTTTACACTGATGCGACTCCCCATCAGCTCCTGCGGGCCATTGGGGCAGCCCTGCAACTGACCAAAAATGCCAATGGTGTTGTTTTTCAGCATCACCAGTGCCTGACCATTATCGGTCAGCGTCTGGCACCAGCCGTTTTTCACAGCCCAGTTACCCGCCTGAGCAGAAACCGAAATGGCTGACAAAACAAGTGCAATCACGGTCTGAATTTTCATATGTCACCTTATTAATGAATCAGAAGCGGCAACGGAGGACGCGGTACACAGAACCTGATGCATCTTTGTATCCGGACCATCACGTCAACGTCCCTGTTCGTCGTGCTCATGAACACTTTTGAGAAAGAAATATCCCTTTGCTTTGATAGGTAAAAGCGATCAATAGGGGGCTTATACATCGATATTTTAATAGACAAAAACGATCGATATTCTATTATCGATCGTTTTTACAGATCAATATACTGTTTTTTGAATGTGGTAATTGAGGGGTAAAGCGGTGGATTTCATCCAAATATTCGGTCCCATAATGCCGTGGCAAGTTGCACTAACTTTTGTCGGATACTCCTTAACAGAGCAGTCCAGACAGAAGGCAGGTGGTCAGGATTAATCACCGTGTCAAAAGCCTTACCCGCTGCCTCACCAAACTGCTGCCGTACAGCGGCGTCAGTGTCCGGGGTCTGATGCTCTGGTTTCAGCTGGCAATACACGGCACTGCTGGCCTGTACGGGCAAGGCATGCACAATCAACTCCACCAGGGCGGGCAGGTTATAGCCGGTATGTGCAGAGACAGCCATGACCGGGAAAGAGGACGGCAACTGACCGGCAACCTGCGCACTGACTGAAGCCAGTGAAAGGCATTGCTCAGAAGAAGGTGATGCCTGCCAGGGTTCACCATCCCTGAGGGGGGGAATGCGGTCGGCCTGAGTCAGTACAAACAGGAAACGTGAAGGGTCGGCACCGGCTTCCATCAGTGCCCTGTATGCCGTGATATCCGTTGCCCGGGCACGGTCATCGGCACGCAGTACCCAGATAATCAAATCCAGCTCTACCAGCAACGCCTTATAGAGCGCCAGATATTCCTCGTCGTATTCCGGTGTCTCGCCCACCCCAGGCAAATCCACCAGTGTCATGCTGCACTCACCAACGGTGAGTAACAGACGCTGGGGTTCCCGGGTGCAGCCTAGCAAATCACTGGTCAGACAGACGGGTTGCTGAAAAAGCGCGTTGCATAATGAACTCTTGCCCGCACCACTTTTGCCCATGATGCCTATCACGGGTTCATAGTTAATCGCCTCCTTGAGGCGGGACAGAATACGTTCAGTAGCTTGCCGGGGTAAGAGATTGAGACAGGTACGCACCGCATCACTGGTATCCTGCGGATCGGGGATTTGAGGCATGATTTACTCCTGTGAAAAAACTATGCCGGGAAATTTTTCTCCCGGCGACTCACATGAGTAATGTAGGCGTTATATTTTTTGGAGTTATCGTTGCCTGTCTAGGATGGATTTTTGTAATCAAAAAGCTTGCTTTTATATCTTAGATACTCATCATGAATAAGTTTTTCAATAACTTTAATCTCTTTTTTATTAAGTACCACTGCTAACTCAGATAATTCCTTGCTGGCTTTGGCAGAGATTGTCAAATCATGTTTTCCAGACCTTCTTTTTCGTTGTTTAAAAGAATCACTCATTTTTTTCAGAAGTGCGCTTTTATCATCCAGAAATTTTCTGTAATTTTCCACATCCAGTTTACTCGGGATGGCCCAGCAATCAATCGCGCCCATTACACCAATGTATCGCTCATTAAGGTCTGCGGGTTTAAACCAGGACAGAACATTTCTTTTTATCTCCTTTTTCTTTGATAAATACGACCATGCCCACTCAATGCCTTCATTATCATTTTTCTTTAACCATCTGGGGCTTTGAACCTGACTATTAAAAACAAGCCAGATACTACGAATATAATCGAATGTTTTCTTACTTTGATATGGACTGAGGGAATAAGAAAGTTTATTCATGAAGGAAATAATTACCCGACTTCTTTCAGCTGAACTCGTTGGATTACCAGGTAGTCTGAAAAAAGAGTATAAGCCTTCCTCTTTTCGATCCCATTCCGGAATTAACCCCGCAGTATTTTCAGGTAAACAAAGCTCCCGCGCAGAGGCTTTTCGTATATACGCCCAAAACCAAAAAATAGCACGTGAATTAACCGCCCCCTTCAACCACTTTAAATCGACGTCTTGTAGACATGAAGAATCTTCACCATGAAGACTTTTAGTTTTAACATTGCGTTTTTCCCCGGCCTGTATATTTTGCATCAAACGCTTAAAAGCTTCATCAGCCCCAGTGGCGTTTTTGCTGCTTTCAGATACCGGATTGCCTGAGGCCGCTTCTCCCGTCCTGTCTTCAATATCACAATCCTCGGCTGCCTGCGCAGACTCGTCTTCTGGCAAAGAGTCGATACTAAATTCGCTCTCAGGACTGGTAAAGCGGCTCCCTCCCTCATGGAGAGGTTCGTCTGGCCTTGCTAATTCTTCAGCGCCCAGTTTACCAATCCCTTTCAGATAATAATTCTCATTATCGCTATCACTCACCGTTACCTCCTGTAGTAAAATCCACCATAAACAGTATGTATAATGAATCGATTATGAAGTAAACAAGTTTTCATTTTGAATGAAAATAGCTCTAAAATTGTAAGTTTTTTGTAAGAGTAAAATCGACGCCAACCTCTAAAATAAAGGGGGTTCCGGCAATTTACCAGGTAAAAATGAACATTCATAAACTTGTACAGCATACATAAATTTGTGGCAGGCATTCACTATGTTTTACATTGTCACGCGCACCGCGAATGTAGCTCACGTCAGTTCTGTTCTTATTATCAGGGTACAGGGCTGGACACGTTGTGTCCTGACAGCACTACTAGCTGGTGAGAACTAGCTGATGTAATTTTCTACTTATCAGCTGATGGTATGAGAAGGATGCCCGTTACTCTATTGATGGCAACTGGCCCTCTCCCGAACTCACACTAAATCGCGGGAGCATTACCATGACAAACAAAACTCATCCGATATCATCCAGTACCCAAACAACCACATCTTTACTGAATGATCAGCTCGTTGATATGACATTCATCACTGGCTATACAAACATGACCGATAAATGGTTTTACCGATTAATTTCAGAAAATGCGTTCCCTGCACCAATTAAACTGGGGCGTAGCTCACGCTGGCTAAAAAGCGAAGTGGAAAAATGGATGCTGGAAAGAATACAAGCATCTCGAGGTTAGAACCTTTAGTGTTGGTGTTTTACACAGGAAGGTTACGTAATTTAATATAGGTTTTTTAATATAATTATACTCACTCTCATTTGTTCTTATATTCACCGCTTACTGTCAATGTCTCTTTTAAACACCCTCGCAAATACTATTGGAACAACCAGTCTCGTCTTTAAAGCAATAATTAATTTAAGTATCAGCTCAGCATTACCTTAAAGAAAAGTCTTGCATGAAACATCATTAACTTAGTGCTTGCACTGGCCTCTCTCATCATCAGCCGTGGAATAATTATGCTCAAAAATTCAGATAGAAATTTTAATGAAGACTGGTTCCTGGCTTCAGTTCTTAATGCACACATCGATGAAATGATAAACAGATACTCATGCCTTTTGGCATTACGTATGGATTTTTTCTACCAAAAGGAAAGTGCCAGGTATTCACACTTAAATCACCAAACACTTGAACATGACTTGCGTGAACTAATGGAGAAAATGACAAAAGAGAAAGGTGTGGTGGGCTATTTCTGGGTTGTCGAATGGACTGAACGACATAGATACCATGCACATGTCGTATTCTGGCTGGACAGACAAAAAACACAGCACTCTTATCCCTTTGCCCTTACAGCAAATACACTTTGGGAGGAAATAACGCACCGGGACGGCGTATCGCACCGATGTGAATATCGGCCGCAGTATTCTGGAAATATCAATATACCTGTTCGGTATAACGATCCGGAAAGCATTAACAATATCCGTCATGTTCTGAGCTATCTGGCTAAGGAAGAACAAAAAGAAGGTTTGTGTGCATACGGCTGTAATGACGTTCCTCCACGCTCAGCGGCAGGGCGTCCACGTAAGCCAGGCCCCTGATGCTACGGCTACGCAACTGGCTCTGCATCCTGTACAAACCCCGTTATTACGGCGACAAATAATGTCCTCGCAGTCGTGACTGAACCTGCCCCTGGAAGCCTGACGTTCCGACCTTTACTGAATCAACAATTCACAACTCCATTTATACCCGGCAGCTTACCTGTCGGGTATTTCTCATACCTGTCAAACAAGGGAAATCAAAAATGAAACAACCAGAGAACAAGATCGCGGTCAAGGTGGCGGAATACCGTTTATATATCACCCGGCTGCGGGTCTGCCGGGATAGCTTGTTTGGGTGTTGCAGTGATGCCGAGCGGCGTGGCTGGCGTTTTAGAGCCCTTGGGCAGTTAAGTAAAGCCTCACTGCTCTACTGCCGACGGGCAAGTTCTGCCGATACCTGCAAGTTTCAACAGGCCTGTGAAGGTCTCCAGCAACACATCAGCAGAGTTTTACCAGAAGGCCAGTGGTGCGGTGATTTGCCTGCATCCTCTGTCCAGACAAAATGTGAGGTATCGGTATAAAACAACAACCGGCTAAATGGGCTGTCGATGAATGGGGGAACCTGGTCAACGCGGAAGATTTTCGCTCTCCCTCATTCTGGAAACTGTACTGCTTCCACTGCAGCAGTCCGGTAGTGCTGGTTCTTGCCCCGGACGGGCAGGAATCTCATTTTATGCATGATAAAACCATTATGGCATCAGATGATTTCATGGCATGCCCGAACGTGGAATGTTCCTAACCGTAATAACCCGCATCAAAAGCAGAAAAAACCTATTTGGCCACAACTTCCCCGTTTAAACGCGCCCCCCTAATTTCCATTACTGAAAGAGAAACCGATGAACAATTGCAATGAAAATGAAGCGTTAAAGACGAACTCTGATGGTAACAATGTCATGCTTATTCGTAGAGTTTTGCAGCAGGCGACTGATCATTACCCACGACTGTCTGCGCTGGGGTTTACTTTACAGTATGCGAATTGCCACTCCTGCGACAACGAAAAACAAGGTAATGCCCAGTTGCTACGTTTTTACGCTGAAGCCTATTGCAGAATTGGCGAATATTCAAAGATACGTATTGAAGCGGGTAAACCGTCGCAGCCTACTCTTCTTCGCTGGTTGTGGGAGGCAGAAAGTACCTCGACATGTCGGATGATGATGCTATTCAATTTGGGTGTTTGTAGTCATCCCCGACATGACTCTTCAGCAATGGATGGAATTCAGGAGGTCATGTCGTTGCTGGTGGCTGCATGGTGTGAAGTAGAACCGAACGGGGAGTTAACGGAAATAAAGGTACATCGGGTAGAGAGAACGAATCCAGCAGCTTTCGATAAACGTTATGCAGAGTTACGAGATGCAGCATTGCAAATAGCCTCACCTGTTGCTTTTGCCCGGAGCTGTTTGACTATGTAATTAATATGCGTTCTTCGTTTCATGGCAACGTTCTCCTTCGATTAAGGCTAGCGTTGCATCGACCCGTTGAACTCACAATGCGTGGTGGACAGTGGCAGGAGCGGATGATAACGTTACCAGCATGTCATCTTTCATCATCAGCCGTTCAGATAAGAACGCTTTTACAGTGCCATTTAGCCGGTTGAAAGCCAGAATTGATAAAATGTTACCTCCCGTTACTACGGCCAGAACGAGTGTGATTTTCCCGCGAGCGTACTGGTTACCGTGATAATGTTGCATCTGCCCCCACGACCGCTTTTTGGTCTTTTCGGTAAAGCCATACTCCAAAATCAGCGAGCCAGCTAAAGACCTCCAAAATCAGTAGATGAATATTTCGACATACTACTGAAGCTGGGTTTTCCGATGACCGCATGACTACAACTTACTATAAATCAATTCTTTATGATATTCCCCATAAGGGCAATGGGAGGGGGATTCCGAATATCTAAATAAAACCCCGCATATTGGCGGGGCTTATATATTAAGTAGCTACGGAGGTGTTTAACTAGTTATTAGTCAAATCACAGCAGTGTTTGTTTGTATGATGACGAATATTAACCAAAATTTTTATACTTATAAATTGAAACCAAGTTGCCGCCCTGAGGAACTATCGGCCTGTTAATATCGAAGTTGTCACGTACAAATTCGGGCTTAATCATTGCATCTTCCAATACAGCTTCCCAAGAATAATCATCAAGCATACTGATAGCTTGTTGTATCATCCCTGGAGAGTCCCCAGTGATGCGATCGTCCCCTTTCTCTGTAGATACAAAACCTTTAGAGTTGAGATGAATAAACCCCGTCCTCATTTTTTCTGGTGTTATTAACCCTAACAAACAGGCGCGATACAGGGACATACGCAAGCTTATTTTCCAACGAACTTTGAAATCCTCCAGAGCGTTCCAATCCAAATGAGACCCTCGCATTTTGGGAAACTCATTGATAAATGAAACCCTTGGAATCATGAAAGCACTTGAAAAATGGTCAGCTTGGTTCTCGGTTACTTTATCGCCAGTAATTATCCCCTCATGCAGAACTAGGTGGCCTAACTCATGCCCAATATCTGACCGGTAACGACAAATGCTCTTTTTTGCGTTGTTACGAATTATGATTGGACGAACGTTGTTAACGGTAAAAGCATCAATTCTGTCATCAACATCTGAAACATGAGCAATTACAATACCTATGCTTTCGACGAAATTAGACATTGAGTTAATTGGGCCTAAGCCCAACCCCCAATAACGTCGACACTCCTCAGCGATACGTTCAATATCAGAAGGTGACTGCAACGGCAATTCTGAGACATCTGGTAAATCTAGAACCGGAAACTCAACTTCAATCTCTAACCTGCGAATAAATTCATCCAGTATCTCCGCCCTAGCCATGACAGTATTCGCCAATGTCTGAGTTCTTGAGCGTTTACTGCGAAAATGACAATGCTCCCCATCCAGAGGATGGGGGCGAGGCGTAAAGAAAAATGAATCATATACGCCCAAAACATTAGCAAGTTGCGACAACATGGCATCCGCAGGCGGATAGCCTCTTTCAAGTTTCGAAATAAATTGCTTGGTAACACCGAGGGCGTTAGCCACATCCTCTCCGGACATGCCCTTAGCTAACCTAGCTAATTTCACGCGGTCACCCCGGTACTGAGTTAGAGAGTCAAAGAGTCCCATTTTTACCACTTTGGTCTTTGTCGTCTTTTATGCTTCTACGTTTGAGTTTAGTAGGAGGTATTTCATTAGGCGCTGGAAGCTGATTAATTTGATCTGAATTTATATCTTCAGATGCAGAAGATATAGGCGTAATTACTTTAGATATATGCTCATAAAGACTGACCTTGCGGCCCGTTTCATCTAAGCCAACCATAGTAATTATCCATGTAGGAGGTGCATCTTTGTCCGTAACATCATCGATAAACCTTTCAGCATAAACGCGCCAAATTAAACTATTGCTGGTATCTTCCTCATCGAAAATGGATATCTGGCGCTGTTCTTTTTCATTGCGAAGAAGGCGGTGGAGCTTTCTAGGACGATCCAGTCTATCAGTGACAAACTGCAATGGAACCTCATTAAGCGAAAAGACAAAATCCATAGAAGTACTGACAACCTGATCTTGACCCTCCATCTCCGAACAGCTTTTGTATCTTAAGTTAACGATGTCCGCTGCCGCCGGTATTCCCTCGGGGAGTGATATCCCAGCGCGCTGTGCGGGTGGTTTTCATTGTAATGCGTGAACGCTACTGCAAGGTTTCGCAGTGCTGTTCTCACATCCGGTTTTGGCATGAACGCGATATAGTCTTCTTTCATCGTTTTCACGAACCGTTCGGCCATGCCATTACTCTGCGGGCTGCTCACCGCTGTTGTGCAGGGCTCCAGATTCAGCTCTCTCGCGAACCTCCGCGTTTCATACGCGGTATACGCTGAACCGTTATCCGTCAGCCACTGCACCGCTGTGTCGGGCAACCTGTCGCCGAAGCGCTTTTCCACCGACCTCAGCATCACATCCTGCACGGTCGAACTGTCATAGCCTCCCGTGCTTGCTGCCCAGTCTATGGCCTCACGGTCGCAGCAGTCCAGCGCGAACGTTACCCGCAGTTTTTCGCCGTTGTCGCAGCCGAACTCGAAGCCATCTGAACACCAGCGCATATCGCTTTCTGCCACCGCTATCTTGCCCTTATGTTCACGCTTCGGTCGCTCTGGTTTGTGATGCAACAACAACAGGTTATGCTCGCTCATTATCCTGTAAAGCCGTTTGGCATTCACAGGTGGCTGTCCCTCTGTGCGACGTTGCTTGCGCAGGATGCCCCACACGCGTCGATAACCATAACTCGGCATATCGCTGATAATGTTGAGGATAGCCGACAGTATTTCTGCGTCTGCTTCTTCATTACGCCGGTTACAGCGCCTGTCCTGCCAGTCGGCAGAACGGTTAATCCGCAGTGACAGTTGCGCACGCGACACGCCCATGGTCCGGCTGACCATGGCTATTCCCCGTCCTTTGGCAACAAGGGCGCGTGCGCTATCCATTTTCGCGACTGACCGTACTCCACGGCTTCTTTCAGGATCTCAACTTCCATCGTTTTCTTGCCCAGAAGGCGCTGAAGCTCCCGGACCTGCTTCAGAGCAGCAGTAAGCTCAGAAGCAGGAACGACTTCCTCTCCAGCCGCAACGGCGGTGAGGCTGCCTTCCTGATATTGCTTCTTCCACTTAAACAGCAGGCTGGGCTGGATACCATGCAGGCGGGCGACATGGGAGACATTCATACCCGGCTCCATCGTCTGCTGGATAATGGCGATCTTCTCCTGAGGAGTTTTACGTTTACGGACTTCTTGCCCTAACAGGATCCCGGTCATCTCAAAATTGGCGTTAGTGTTAGACATATATTCAAGCCTATCTCTTATCTGGAGATACAGCTACTGTCCGGTGTTTCAGGGGGCTACATCAGAAGTACTGACAACCTTAACCCCAGGTAAATTAAGGTGATTTTGTTCGATATACTCTTTTACCCAACCATACGCGCGGCAGCCTGTAATCCAATTCGAATCGAGCTTGTGCTTGTTGGCCCAAAGTTGCCCAAGTACATCAGCGATGTTCGACAGTAAGATATCAACAGATATTTGGTCTAAATTAGAGTTGATAGCAAAACAAGGCTTCAAATTTTTCGAATACGCTGACATAATCTTTTCGCCATATCGTGAATTAGTAAACCATATCTTTTCGTTTTTTTCTTGGTTTGTCAACTAGTCATTTTTGACTTGTCTACCGCGTAGAATCTTTCAGGATTAGCCTTAAAAGCTTTTCTCACAGGGAGATACAGCATCGAATATCAGCTGGTCGCCTCGTCAGATTGCCTCATACAAAACCTGCTCTCCTGCGACCGAAAGGTTTAAGTGCTCATAGCTATCTGAAATCTAACAGCAACGCCGACAGGCCTGAATGGATACTAACCAACGATTCAGCAAGCGCGCCCCCAAGACCAAATAGCCATTGCAGTCGGATATTTTTGTAGGTAACCCTAGACGGACTAAGCACTTCGCTGGTACCGGAATGGCTAACGGCAGCCAAACTGCCCGAGAGAAAACTTTAACGGGCTCTTCTAAACTGGAAGGGAAATCAGAAAGGTGGAGCCTACATCATTGTGCCACCGGGCAGGCCGATTCCGACGAAAACGCGCATTTTTTAGAGCATATTACCAGCCATATGCGGAGACAATACATATCTAACATCCTGAAAAAGAATGCTTATCAATACGCACCCACTAACCTATAAAAAATATTTTCCGACAGTTTACCTTAGATCGGTAAGTGCCGTGTCCTTGCTCAGATGACGGCCTCTTACTCTCTCGGTTAATATCCGCTTTTCGCCGTGAGTTCAATTGATAGATGCATCACACTTATTAAGCTGTTCTGTGGGAGCTGGTCAGCGCAATAAGGCAACATACAGTGCCGTCGTGACAATAGCGTGTAAAGTAGTATGAGTTCTTCTTCTGGTACACTTTTGATGCAATCTACTTTTTATAGAACGCACCAACAATAGTTATTTACAATAGATCATGTATGCATGTACAGGGTTTGTTTTTGTGATATCATGTCACTAATTTAACCCAGAAGATGAATAAAATGAAAGAATTGCAGCCAATCGTCAAACAGTTGATGGAAGAATCTCAGCAAGCCTCCCAGGCACGTATGGCAGAAGATTTCGCGCTTCTCAAGCAAGTTCTTGAAATCTATGATCAAAAAACTGTCGCAGAATGCTTACGCTCTGTCAGCGGTAATGATTGGACAAGGGAATCCATTAATCGATGGATAAATGGGAAAGTGGCTCCTAAGCAGCTCATTGAAGTTGAAATAAAAATGCTACGTAACCTGCTACCTCAGCCGCCCTCTTGTCATCCTAATTACCAATTTCGCTTTATTGATCTATTCGCTGGAATTGGAGGTATTCGTAGCGGATTTGAATCTATAGGAGGACAGTGTGTGTTCACCAGTGAATGGAATGAGCAAGCGGTCAGGACATACAAAGCGAACTGGTATAGTGACCCTCAGGAGCATACTTTCAACTCCGATATCCGCGAAATTACGCTGAGTGACAAGAGTGACATTCCAGAACAAGAAGCTTATGAGAATATTGATAAAAATATTCCTCAGCATGATGTGCTGCTTGCGGGGTTTCCTTGCCAACCATTTAGTCTCGCAGGCGTTAGTAAAAAAAATTCTTTAGGAAGGGCTCATGGATTCGAATGTGAGACTCAAGGTACGCTATTCTTCGATGTAGCTCGAATAATAGCAGTTAAAAAACCATCAATATTCGTCCTTGAAAATGTAAAAAATCTAAAAAGCCATGATAAAGGTAAGACCTTTAAAGTGATTCAAGAAACATTAGATGAACTGGGCTACGATATAGCCGATGTAGATTGTACCGGTTCTGCAGACCCTAAAATAATTGATGGTAAACATTTCCTTCCTCAACATCGTGAGCGAATTGTTCTAGTTGGTTTTCGAAGAGACCTTGAATTAGCTGAGAATTTCACTTTACAAAATATAAAAAGCTTCTATCCTCAAAATAGGCCAATGTTTAAGGAACTGCTTGATGATGATGTTGATAATAAGTACGTCCTGACAGTTAAACTCTGGGAATACCTTTATAATTACGCTAAAAAACATCAAGCGAAAGGAAATGGCTTTGGTTTCGGTTTAGTATCTCCAGAAGATGAACAGGCCGTAGCTAGAACGCTTTCTGCCCGATACCATAAAGATGGCTCAGAAATCCTCATTGATAGAGGATGGAATAAAGCTACAGGTGAACAAAACTTTCATGATAAAGATAACCTTGTTAAGAGACCACGCCGTTTAACACCACGCGAATGTGCTCGGTTAATGGGATTTGAAAAACCAGGTGAGTGCAAATTTCGTATCCCAGTATCTGATACACAAGCCTATCGCCAGTTTGGTAATTCAGTCGTAGTTCCTGTCTTTGAGGCTGTAGCTAAGTTACTGGAACCCTACATTCTAAAAGCGGTCAACAAAACCGATAAAGGTCTAAAAAAAGCTGGATAACATGCAATGTGCCTGCAAAATGCAGGCACATTGCATTTCATTTTTTTTTCTAAAAGGTTAGATTAGTATTTCTTCTGTTAGAGGATAAATCCTTATGGATCACAGGCTAAGAGATATTTTTCGAGTCGCTGCAGGCAAGCATTTAAGTGCTGTTGATGCTGATCTTTCTCGATCTCATCAACATGAGATAGGAGGGCTTGTAAAAGTCGGTTTTGGTGATGTGCTCGGCAGGCCAGGGAAAGAAGAAGCATTTAGATTTGCCTGTAAGATGGTTTACATCACTGATGAAATGGAAGAACCACTGATAGAAGACGATCATGTCACTTGGTATGATTCTCGACGTAAATCCCCCCACCGTTCTCCTGAATACAGGCTTTACTATCATGATAATTCTGTCACTGAACTAATACAAGAAGGAGACTTTTTCCTAATCGCTCAGCAAACAAATGGTAATTTCTTGATGTGTTTTGCCCCTGCTGACACAAGCATTGAAGCTCAGCTAAGAAATCTATTCGGACTTACTAAGCAGCTTAAAGAGAAATTTCAATCTTCTAAAATTAGCGACAAGCAACTTCTTCTTCCAGTACAGCTTTTACTGGAGCAGGTAGGTATAAACTTTGAACTAGAACATGAAGAAAATGAAGTTTTACTTGGAACTTTACTTGAGCTCTTTCCACAAGGTTTACCTAAATCACATGAATTTTCAGAACTGGCAAGGAGTCGTCGACCAGCAAGTCCATTAGCCCACCCCGATGAAGCATTAATGACCTGGTTAGCAGAAGAAGAACTTCTATTTAGGACTTATGAGCGGTATCTTGTTCGCAATCGATTACTCCAGGGATTTGGGCATGATGGGGGTGATGTTGATGCGTTCGTCGATTTCTCTTTAAGCGTTCAAAATCGAAGAAAATCACGAGTTGGTTTTGCCTTCGAAAATCATTTAAGCCATTTATTCAAATTACACGGCTTAACGTTTGAAAAAGGTTCATCAAAAAATACAACTGAAAACAAGTCAAAACCTGATTTCCTTTTTCCATCATTTAAGGCATACCATGATATATCTTATCCTCCTGAGAAACTTATTTTACTTGGTGCAAAAACAACATGTAAAGATAGATGGAGGCAAGTTTTAGCTGAAGGCGATCGAGTGCCCAATAAGCATCTTGTAACAATACAGCCAGGCATAAGTTACTCACAATTATCAGAAATGAAGAGTAAATCTCTTCAACTCGTTGTTCCATATCAATTATGGGAGTCCTACCCTGAAAGCGTAAGGGATGAACTAATTAGTTTAAAGCAATTCATAGCTTTAGTTTTAGCCAAAAATTAAGTACAGAATTGACTTAACAAAGCAAAGACTATTACAAACAAACTGCACTGGAGGCATAATGTTAAACTTTGATAAAATAGGTGTTGGCAATGTAGTAAACACATCATATTCACCACGTGAGATATTTCAAGCATTACCTAAAAAGGATAATGCAAATTTTCAATACCCAAGAGATGTTCAATCGGAAGTATGGACTAAATGGCAGGGCAGCAGGGATTCAACGAATACTATTATAAAAATGAATACAGGAGGTGGGAAAACAGTTGTAGGCCTAATAATCCTAAAAAGTTGCTTAAATGAAAAAAAAGGGCCTGCTGTCTATTTAGTTCCAGACAATTATCTAGTTCAACAAGTTATTAATGAAGCAAACAAGCTAGGAATATCAGTTACAACCGATGAGACATCTGTAGGCTTTTTAGCCGGAAATGATATTTTAGTAGCGAACATTTATAAGTTAGTAAATGGAAAAAGCAGGTTCGGAGTTGGTAGCGAAGGAATTAAGATCCCAATTGGTAGTATTATTATTGATGATGCGCATGCATGCCTCAACACTGTTGAATCTCAATTTACAGCCCGCATAATTAAAAGAGAGAAAGGTGATTTATATCACCAACTACTATCTATTTTCTCACATGACATGGCAAATCAAAATTATGTAAAATATAGGGAGATACTAAATGATGATTATGCTGCACTGCAGGAAATTTCATTTTGGGCTTGGCAACAAAAAATAGAGGAAGTCACCCAGTTATTAGTCCAGCATAATAAATGCGAAGACCTTTTATTTTCATTACCACTCATAAAAGAAAAACTTAGCCTTTGCAAATGTGTAATTAGTGCTAAAAGTATAGAAATCACTCCTCATATTGTACCTATTGATATTTTTCCTTCTCTAGAGAATGCCTACCGAAAAATATATATGACAGCAACACTCGCAGACGATAGTATCTTATCAACGCATTTCGGAGTGGAGCCTAATGAGGTAAAGAATTGTATAACTCCAGAAAGAGCAGGTGATATTGGTGAACGCCTCATCATCTTACCTCAAGTCCTCAACCCTAAAATATATGATAAAGATATTAAAGAAATATGTCAGAAAATTTCATCAAGGCATAATGTTGTCGTTATTTGCCCTTCTGAATATAGAGCAAAAGAGTGGGCTGATATTTCACACCAAATACTGAAAGGAGAAAATTTAAATGATGGAATCCATAAACTAAAAACTAGTCATGTTGGTTTAACCGTTTTAATAAATCGCTATGATGGGATTGATTTACCTAAAGATGCTTGCCGTTTACTTGTCGTCGATGGGTTACCTAATGATGGAAACAACATTGAAAAAATTAAAAATGGTATATTGTTAGGAAGCAAAGAAGGAAGTATTAGAACCATTCAGCGGATTGAGCAGGGTATGGGGAGAGGGGTTAGATCTAATGATGACTATTGTGTTGTGATGTTGTTAGGACCACAACTAGCTAATTTATTATATGTTAATGATGCTAAAAATTATTTTTCTCCTGCCACTAAATCTCAAATTGAATTATCTGAACAAATTGCACAGCAATTAACATCTCCTAGTCCAGATGAAATAATCCAAGTTATGGATTATTGTTTATCACGCAATGAACAATGGATAGCTGCAAGTAAAGGTGTCCTATCTAAATTAACATACCAACAGCCGCTAAACGAAAATAACTTTAATAACATGCTGTTTAAGGCTTTTTCCTTAGCTAGCAGAAATAGTTACCCAGCCGCATGCAGAATAATTGAAGACTATTGTAACTCTTGTTCAGATAAAAAACTAAAGGGATATGCCAAACAAATACTAGCTGAATATACTAATTTTTACGACCCAAGTGAATCACAAAAAATATTAAAGTCGGCTAATGAATTAAATCAAAGACTTCTTAAACCTATTCAAGGTATACAATTCAATAAAATCGATCAAGAATTACAAGTTCAAGCGTTGAAACTAAATAATTACGTACAAGAGCGATATAATTCAAGCAACAACCTTCTCATTCATTTAAATTCTATATTAGATGATCTTCAATTCAAACCTAGCTCATCAAATCGATTTGAAGCTGCTATTTATGAGATTGGAAAGCTAATCGGTTATGAAAGTGAAAGACCTGAAGAGAAATACAAGGAAGGCCCCGATAATCTTTGGGCAATTAATAAAGGAGAGTATCTGGTTATTGAATGTAAAAATGAAGCTACTAATGAAACCATTTCAAAGTATTATTGTAATCAACTGAATGGCTCAGGAATTTGGTTTAAAAATAATTATGATCATTTTAGTAAAATGACTCCAATATTAATCCATCCATCCATAAATATCGAGTCAGCCGCATCTTTGGAACCAAACTCTAGAATTATGGACGCTGAAAAACTGAGCTATTTCAAAAGCAACATCCAATCTTTCTTTAATGCTCTTGTAGCCAATAACGAACTCGGTAATATTGATGCAATAAGACAAAAACTGGCCTTCTTTAAATTGCAATCAACGGATCTTGTTGAACAATATACAAAACCATTCAATCAAAGATAGTAATACCCTCCCTCCTATTGTTTGGGAGGGAGGGTATTAAACTACATAAAGAAGCCTTGAGATACTAATTAAGGATTTAACCGCATTTCTAGAAATTTTTTGTCGTAATATTACGAAGCTTTTTCTTGATTAAATAACACCTATATTTTAACAATTAAAACAAATCAGTATCCTACTTTTCAAAACTAAATGGGCTAACTTCCTTTGTTCGGTTTGCATCTAAATAATCAGCCCACCATTGCAACATCAATCTTCGCTCATCTAAGTGCTCCGCCTTATGAATGTAAGCAGCCCGCACTGAGTTACGTTCCATATGGCTCATCTGCCGTTCAACTGCATCTCTCGACCAAAGCCCTGACTCAATCAGCGAGCTACAGGCCATTGTCCTGAATCCATGCCCACAAACCTCTACCTTAGTGTCATATCCCATAACGCGCAGTGCCTTATTGACCGTATTTTCACTCATGGGCTTACGAGGGTTATGATCGCCAACGAAAACAAAATCACGATTTCCACTGAGCTTATGAACCTGTTTGAGGATGTCCAGTGCTTGCCGAGATAACGGCACAAGATGAGGTGTACGCATTTTCGAACCACGCTGTGAATGCTTTACCCCTTCGATAACTTCTCGTTCAGCCGGTATCGTCCACATTGCTGTTTCAAAATCGATCTCAGACCATCTAGCAAAGCGCAGCTCACTGGACCGGATGAAAATTAGCAACGTAAGCTCAACGGCCAGACGAGTCATAGGTCGTCCTGTGTAACCGTCAATTCGGTGGAGTAATTCAGGTAGGCGTTTCAATTCAAGCGCTGGGCGATGGACACGATTACTGGAAGCAACTGCACCAGCCATTTCCTGGGCCGGGTTGTAATCAATCAAGCCACTTTGGACGGCATAACGCATGATGGCAGTTGTTCGTTGCTGAAGACGAGAAGCGACTTCAAAGCGACCTGTAGCCTCAACGACTTTAATGGGGGCAAGCAGGTCGCGAGTCTTTAGCTCTTCGATACTGCGCTTGCCAATTGCAGAGAACAGATTGTCTTCCAGACTCTTCAACACCCGTCGGCTATGTTCTTCTGACCATTTTTTATTTGCGGCATGCCACTCTCTGGCAACTGACTCAAAGGTAATATTTTCTTTCGCCTGTTCTTCTTTCACCGCACGTTTGTGTTCGCGAGGATCGATTCCAGCAGCAACAAGCCTTCTGGCCTCTTCCCTCTTTTGACGAGCATCAGCTAATGACGTTTCAGGATAAACTCCAAACGCCATTAGGTGCTGCTTACCACCAAAACGAAAGCGGAACCGCCAGTATTTTGAACCGTTAGGATGAATAAGCAAAAACATGCCATCCCCATCGACAAGGGTGTATTCCTTTTCCTGCGGTTTTGCAGAACGCACTTTGATATCTGTCAGAGCCATAAAAGTTCTCCTTCCATGTGCCGCTGTGAGTATACAACCATTATCGAACCAGCATATATACTCGGTTCTATACTCACAAGCGACTTGATGTGGGTTGACTCAGATTGACTTATGTTGAAAGGAAAATCGCGGAAAGCCTTGTGTGGCGCGGATTTCAGGCACAAAAAAAGACGTCCGTTGACGTCTATTGATGTTCCGATGGTGCCGAAGGCCGGACTCGAACCGGCACGTATTTCTACGGTTGATTTTGAATCAACTGCGTCTACCGATTTCGCCACTCCGGCACGGAAGGGATGCGGAAAACGTTGTGGATTATACCTGTCATGCGCCACCATGCAAGCGCCAGCGTGTGTCTGGCTCGCTAAGTGTTGAAAATTTCAGCATTACCTTTCTTAGCTGTAACCCTCATCACAGTTTGCCCCCTCCTTAATCCCCCCTTCTGCGAAGCGTCCCGTTTCCCCATGCTCTACACTTCCAGTTCAACACCACACTGAGGGAAACACGATGTCGATGATAAAAAGCTACGCCGCAAAAGCTGCGGGCAGCGAACTCGAACTCTATGAATATGATGCGGGCGAGCTTAAGCCGGAAGATGTCGAAGTCCAGGTCGATTACTGCGGTATCTGCCATTCCGATTTGTCGATGATAGACAACGAATGGGGATTCTCTCAGTATCCGCTGGTTGCCGGGCATGAGGTGATTGGTCGCGTGGCGGCGCTCGGCAGCGCGGCGCAGGATAAAGGTCTGAAGGTTGGTCAGCGCGTCGGCGTTGGCTGGACGGCGCGCAGTTGCGGGCACTGCGATGCCTGTATCAGCGGTAATCAGATCAACTGCCTTGAAGGGTCTGTTCCCACAATTCTTAATCGCGGTGGTTTTGCTGAGAAGCTGCGGGCCGACTGGCAGTGGGTGATCCCGCTTCCGGAGCGTATCGATCTGGCGGCAGCTGGCCCATTACTGTGCGGTGGCATCACGGTGTTCAAACCGCTGCTGATGCACCATATCACCGCCACCAGCCGCGTCGGGGTGATCGGCATCGGCGGCCTGGGGCATATCGCCATTAAGCTGTTACACGCGATGGGTTGCGAAGTGACCGCGTTCAGCTCCAATCCGGCGAAAGAGCAGGAAGTGCTGGCAATGGGAGCGGATAAGGTGGTCAACAGCCGCGATCCGGGTGCGCTACAAGCGCTGGCGGGCCAGTTCGATCTCATTATTAACACGGTTAACGTCGATCTCGACTGGCAGCCCTATTTTGAAGCGCTGGCCTACGGAGGTAACTTCCATACCGTCGGTGCGGTGCTGAAGCCGCTGCCGGTTCCGGCGTTCACCTTAATAGCCGGCGATCGCAGCATCTCCGGTTCGGCAACAGGTACGCCGTTCGAACTGCGCAAACTGATGAAGTTTGCCGGGCGCAGCAAGGTGTCGCCCACCACCGAACTGTACCCGATGTCGCAAATTAACGAAGCAATCCAACATGTACGTGACGGCAAAGCCCGCTACCGCGTAGTGCTTAAAGCAGACTTCTGATCGTCTTTGCCGGGTGGCGTAAGCTTCCCGGCTATTCTCCCCGCTATTCCAGACAGGTTAAATTCTCCTCACAATCTCCGCAATTTAGCGGTGAAGAGTGCGTCACGGTTGCCTATACTCCAGGCAGGATAAATGGAGGAAATCTCAATGAGCGCACCCCTGCTAATTGCCCGCACGCCGGACACCGAACTGTTTTTATTGCCAGGCATGGCCAACCGTCACGGGCTGATTACCGGCGCGACCGGGACCGGTAAAACCGTCACGCTACAGAAGCTGGCCGAATCGCTTTCCGAGATTGGCGTTCCGGTATTTATGGCCGATGTGAAAGGTGACTTGACCGGCGTAGCCGAGGAAGGACAAGCCTCTGACAAGCTGCTCGCCCGCCTGAAAAATATCGGTATTACTGACTGGCAACCGCATGCTAATCCGGTCACGGTGTGGGATATCTTCGGCGAAAAAGGTCATCCCGTGCGGGCCACGGTATCTGACCTCGGTCCGCTGCTGCTGGCCCGTCTGCTGAACCTCAACGACGTGCAGTCCGGCGTGCTGGATATTATCTTCCGTATTGCCGATGACCAGGGTCTGTTGCTGCTCGATTTCAAAGACCTGCGGGCTATCACCCAGTACATTGGCGATAACGCTAAATCCTTCCAGAATCAGTACGGCAATATCAGTAGCGCCTCGGTCGGGGCGATCCAGCGCGGGCTGCTGTCGCTGGAGCAACAGGGCGCTGCGCACTTCTTTGGCGAACCGATGCTGGACATCAAAGACTGGATGCGTACTGACGCCAGCGGCAAAGGGATGATTAATATCCTCAGCGCCGAGAAGCTCTACCAGATGCCCAAACTGTACGCCGCCAGCCTGCTGTGGATGCTCTCCGAACTGTACGAACAGTTGCCGGAAGCGGGTGATCTGGAGAAGCCAAAACTGGTGTTCTTCTTCGATGAAGCGCACCTGCTGTTCAACGATGCTCCGCAGGTGCTGCTGGATAAAATCGAACAGGTGATCCGCCTGATCCGCTCGAAAGGGGTCGGCGTGTGGTTCGTCTCGCAAAACCCGTCGGATATTCCGGACAACGTGCTTGGTCAGTTGGGGAACCGCGTGCAGCACGCCTTGCGCGCGTTCACGCCGAAAGACCAGAAAGCGGTGAAAAGCGCGGCGCAAACCATGCGCGCCAACCCGGCATTTGATACCGAAAAAGCCATTCAGGAGCTGGGTACCGGTGAGGCGCTGGTGTCGTTTCTGGACGCCAAAGGCAGCCCGTCCGTGGTTGAACGGGCGATGGTGATTGCGCCATGCTCACGGATGGGACCGGTGACGGACGACGAGCGCAACGGGCTGATTAATCACTCTTCGTTGTACGGTAAATATGAAGAAGAGATCGACCGCGAGTCCGCCTATGAACGTTTACAGCAAGGCGTGCAGGCCAGTACCGAGCAGCAAAATACGCCTCCCGCCAACGGTAAAGCTGTCGATGTGGATGGCGGTATTCTCGGTGGGTTGAAGGATATTCTGTTTGGCAGCACCGGACCGCGCGGCGGTAAACGCGATGGCGTAGTGCAGAGCGTGGCGAAAAGCGCGGCGCGACAGGTTACCAATCAGATAATTCGCGGCATGTTGGGGAGTTTGATGGGCGGGAGAAAACGCTAGCCCCGTGTTACGTTGCCGGATGGCGGCGGAAACGCCTTATCCGGCCTACGGGTCCGGAGTAGGCCTGAAAAGCACAACGCTATCAGGCCTACGATTACTGTGATTACGACTTACGTAGCATTAGCCACAGGCTTATCAGGAAGAAGCTGGCGCTTGGCAGAAGCGCACCGATAATCGGCGGAATGCCGTACACCAGCGTCAGCGGGCCAAAGATTTGGTCCAGCACATAGAACACAAAGCCAAAGCTAATCCCTGTCACCACGCGCACGCCCATCGGGACGCTACGCAGCGGACCAAAGATAAACGACAGCGCCATCAGCATCATGACCGCTACAGACAGCGGCTGGAAGACTTTGCTCCACATATTGAGCTGGTAGCGTCCGGCATCCTGGCCGCTCGACTTCAGGTACTTCACGTAGTTATGCAGACCGCTAATCGACAGCGCATCAGGATCCAACGCCACAACGCCGAGCTTGTCGGGTGTCAGGTTGGTTTTCCAGGTGCCGCTCACCGTTTGCGAGCCGGTGATTTGCTTCGGATCGGTCAGGTTGGATTCATCCACCTGCGACAAACGCCAGACCTTCTGCTCCGGGTCAAACGTTGCGCTCGCAGCGTAGCGTACAGACTGCAGACGGCGCTTGTCGTTAAACGAGTAGATGCTAATCCCGCCTAACTCGGCGTCGCCTTTCACCCGCTCGATGTAGACAAAGCTGTCACCGTCTTTCGCCCACAACCCCTGCTGGGTAGAGAGCAGCGAGCCGCCGTACATCTGCTGCGCACGGTAGTTACGCGCCATCTGTTCGCCTTGTGGCGCGACCCATTCGCCGATAGCCATCGTCAGCAGCACCAGCGGAATCGCGGTTTTCATCACCGACAACGCCACCTGCATACGGGTAAAGCCGGAAGCCTGCATCACCACCAGTTCACTGCGCTGGGCCAGCATGCCCAGCCCCAGCAATGCCCCCAGCAGCGCCGCCATCGGGAAGAAGATCTGGATATCTTTCGGCGCACTGAGCAGGGTATACAGCCCGGCGCCCATCGCATCGTAGCTCCCCTGCCCGGCTTTTTTCAGCTGGTCAACGAACTTGATGATCCCGGAGAGCGACACCAGCATGAACAGCGTCATCATGATGGTGGTGAAAATGGTTTTACCGATATAGCGGTCAAGTACACCAAAAGGCTGCATTATACCGCTCCTTTACGCATAAAACGGGCACGCAAGCGGCGCATCGGCACCGTATCCCAGAGGTTAAGCACAATCGCCAGCGCCAGATATGCCATGTTAACCGTCCACATCCAGAACACTGGATCCAGCTTACCTTTACCGCCGTTCGACTTCAGCGACGTCTGAACCAGGAAGAACAGCAAATAGAGCAGCATTGCTGGCAGCATCGACAGCACGCGCCCCTGACGCGGGTTCACCACGCTCAGCGGTACAACCATCAGCGCCATCATAAATACGGTGAATACTAACGTGATACGCCAGGTCAGCTCCGCGCGGGCACGATCGGTGTCGGTCGTCCACAGCGTACGCATGTTCATCTGGTCGGTATCGTTTGGATCCAGTGCCACGGCCTGATGACCGATAATCGCCTGATAATCCTGGAAGTCGGTAATGCGGAAATCGCGCAGCAGCGCGGTACCTTCAAAGCGCGTCCCCTGGTTTAGCGTCACGACCTGAGAGCCATCACGCATCTGGGTAAGATGTCCGGAATCGGCTACGACGACCGAAGGACGAGCGTTGCCTTTCGGGCGGATTTGCGCGAGGAACACGTCTTTGAAGTTGCTGCCGTCAACACTTTCGATAAACAGCACCGAACTGCCGTTGGTAGCCTGCTGGAATTGCCCCTGAGCAAGCGCCGCCATACCGGGGTTCGCTTTCGCCTCCGCCAGGACTTCGTCCTGATGTCTGGAGGACCACGGCCCGGCCCACATCACGTTGACTGCCGCAATAATACTGGTAAACAGCGCCAGCACCATCGCCGCTTTCACGAGCACTGCCTTGCTCAGCCCGCAGGCGTGCATGACCGTAATTTCACTTTCGGTATACAGTTTGCCCAGCGTCATCAACAGCCCGAGGAACAGGCTTAAGGGCAAGATAAGTTGCGCCATTTCTGGCACGCCCAGCCCCAGCAGCGAGAGCACCAGATTTGCCGGGATATCACCGTCAACCGCCGCACCAAGGATCCTGACCAACTTTTGACAAAAGAAGATCAAAAGCAGGATGAATAGGATCGCGAGTTGGCTTTTGAGCGTTTCCCGAACCAGATATCTTATGATTATCACTTTAAATACGCCCGTAAAAACCCGTCTTTTGCCGGAATTTAGCTTGTTTCATGGCTTAAACGTCATTTATTCTCTTGAGTCGTCGAAATCGTCGCTAAGATCATTATACTCAACGGATCCACCTCTCAGAAATTGTTCTGACGTGCCAATGCCGTAATAACGTTAAGATTAACACGAAGTCACCGCAACAGCGGGTATGAGTTACGAAAGCTTGCAATTCTATCCGTAGCCACCGCCGTTGTCTTTAAGATTCAGGAGCGTAGTGCATGGAGTTCAGTGTAAAAAGCGGTAGCCCGGAGAAACAGCGGAGTGCGTGCATCGTCGTGGGTGTCTTTGAACCACGCCGCCTCTCTCCGATTGCAGAGCAGCTCGACAAGATCAGCGACGGGTACATCAGCGCACTGCTGCGTCGCGGCGAACTGGAAGGCAAACCGGGTCAAACCCTGTTGCTGCACCATGTTCCTAACGTTCTGTCTGAGCGAATTCTCCTTATTGGGTGTGGCAAAGAGCGCGAACTTGATGAGCGCCAGTACAAGCAGGTCATTCAGAAAACCATCAATACCCTGAATGATACAGGCTCAATGGAAGCCGTCTGCTTTCTGACTGAGCTGCACGTCAAAGGGCGCAATAACTACTGGAAAGTGCGCCAGGCCGTTGAGACGGCACAGGAAACGCTGTACAGCTTTGATCAACTGAAGACCAACAAAAGCGAGCCACGTCGCCCGCTGCGTAAAATGGTCTTTAACGTGCCGACCCGCCGCGAACTGACCAGCGGTGAGCGTGCGATCCAACACGGTCTGGCGATCGCCGCCGGCATTAAAGCGGCAAAAGATCTTGGCAACATGCCACCGAACATCTGTAACGCCGCCTACCTGGCCTCTCAGGCGCGCCAGCTGGCAGACAGCTACAGCAAAAATGTTGTGACCCGAGTGATCGGCGAGCAGCAAATGAAAGAGCTGGGCATGCACTCTTATCTGGCCGTCGGTCACGGCTCGCAGAACGAGTCGCTGATGTCGGTCATCGAGTACAAAGGCAATCCGTCCGAAGACGCGCGTCCGATCGTGCTGGTCGGTAAAGGGTTAACCTTTGACTCCGGCGGTATCTCCATCAAACCTGCCGAAGGCATGGATGAGATGAAATACGACATGTGCGGCGCGGCAGCGGTATACGGCGTGATGCGCATGGTGGCCGAGCTTCAGCTCCCCATCAACGTTGTCGGCGTGCTGGCAGGCTGTGAAAACATGCCGGGTGGCCGCGCGTATCGCCCAGGCGACGTGCTGACCACGATGTCTGGACAGACTGTTGAGGTGCTCAATACGGATGCCGAAGGCCGTCTGGTGCTGTGCGACGTGTTAACCTACGTCGAGCGCTTTGAGCCAGAAGCAGTGATTGACGTCGCGACCCTGACCGGCGCGTGCGTGATTGCGCTGGGCCATCACATCACCGGCCTGATGTCGAACCACAACCCGCTGGCGCATGAGCTGATCGGTGCGTCCGAGCAGGCTGGTGACCGCGCGTGGCGTTTGCCGCTGGGTGATGAATACCAGGAGCAGTTAGAGTCCAACTTTGCGGATATGGCGAACATCGGCGGACGTCCTGGCGGTGCCATTACCGCGGGCTGCTTCCTGTCACGCTTTACCCGTAAGTACAACTGGGCGCACCTGGATATCGCTGGTACCGCATGGCGTTCAGGGAAAGCCAAAGGCGCAACCGGTCGTCCGGTCGCGCTGCTGTCGCAGTTCCTGCTCAATCGTGCCGGTTTTAACGGCGAAGAGTGATGTAAAACGCCGGGTGGCGGCTTCGCCTTACCCGGCCTACTACGTCACTCAACCGTAGGCCGGGTAAGCGTAGCGCCACCCGGCTTTGCATTTAAATCCACAACAAGAAGCCCCATATCATGAGAAACGCAACGTTCTATATTCTGGACAATGACAACACCGTCGATGGCTTAAGCGCCGTTGAACAACTGGTGTGTGAAATTGCCGCAGAACGTTGGCGTGCTGGCAAGCGCGTGCTGATCGCCTGTGAAAACGAAAAGCAGGCTCTTCGACTGGATGAAGCTCTGTGGGCGAGACCGGCAGAAAGTTTTGTTCCGCATAATCTGGCGGGAGAAGGCCCCAGAGGCGGCGCGCCGGTAGAGATTGCCTGGCCGGAGAAACGCAATAGCAGCCCGCGCGACCTGCTCATCAGTTTGCGCGTTGGCTTTGCAGATTTTGCCACCGCTTTCACAGAAGTGATAGACTTCGTTCCTTACGAAGATTCTTTGAAACAATCGGCACGCGATCGCTACAAAGCTTACCGCGTGGCTGGTTTTAACCTGAATACGGCAACCTGGAAATAATGGAAAAGACATACAACCCACAAGATATCGAACAGCCGCTTTACGAGCACTGGGAAAAGCAGGGCTATTTCAAACCTAACGGCGATGAAAGCAAAGAGTCCTTCTGCATCATGATCCCGCCGCCGAACGTCACCGGCAGTTTGCATATGGGTCATGCTTTCCAGCAAACCATCATGGATACCATGATTCGCTACCAGCGCATGCAGGGTAAAAACACCCTATGGCAGGCCGGTACCGACCACGCGGGTATCGCTACCCAGATGGTGGTTGAGCGTAAGATTGCCGCTGAAGAAGGTAAAACCCGTCACGACTACGGTCGCGAAGCGTTTATCGACAAAATTTGGCAGTGGAAAGCGGAATCCGGCGGCACCATTACCCGTCAGATGCGCCGTCTCGGCAACTCCGTTGACTGGGAGCGCGAGCGCTTCACTATGGACGAAGGTCTTTCCAATGCCGTGAAAGAAGTCTTTGTTCGCCTGTACAAAGAAGATCTGATCTACCGTGGCAAGCGTCTGGTCAACTGGGACCCGAAACTGCGCACCGCTATTTCTGATCTGGAAGTGGAAAACCGCGAGTCTAAAGGCTCCATGTGGCACATCCGCTATCCGCTGGCTGACGGCGCGAAAACCGCAGACGGTAAAGATTACCTGGTCGTCGCCACCACCCGTCCGGAAACCGTACTGGGTGATACCGGCGTAGCCGTTAACCCGGAAGATCCGCGCTACAAAGATCTGATCGGCAAATTCGTTGTCCTGCCGCTGGTTAACCGCCGCATTCCGATCGTCGGTGATGAACACGCCGACATGGAAAAAGGCACCGGCTGCGTGAAGATCACCCCGGCGCACGACTTTAACGACTACGAAGTCGGGAAACGTCACGGCCTGCCGATGATCAACATTCTGACCTTTGACGGCGACATCCGCGAAACCGCGGAAGTTTACGACACCAAAGGCGAAGAGTCCGACGTTTACTCCAATGAAATCCCGGCTGAGTTCCAGAAGCTGGAACGTTTTGCTGCGCGTAAAGCGGTGGTTGCCGCCGTTGATGCCCTGGGGCTGCTGGAAGAAATTAAACCGCACGACCTGACCGTACCTTACGGCGACCGTGGCGGCGTGGTTATCGAACCGATGCTGACCGACCAGTGGTACGTCCGTGCCGACGTGCTGGCAAAACCGGCGGTTGAAGCGGTTGAGAACGGCGACATCCAGTTCGTACCGAAGCAGTACGAAAACATGTACTTCTCCTGGATGCGCGATATTCAGGACTGGTGTATTTCCCGTCAGCTGTGGTGGGGTCACCGTATCCCGGCATGGTATGACAACGACGGCAATGTCTACGTTGGCCGTACCGAAGACGAAGTGCGTCAGGAAAACAACCTCGGCGCCGACGTTGCGCTGCGTCAGGACGAAGACGTTCTCGATACCTGGTTCTCTTCTGCACTGTGGACCTTCTCTACGCTGGGCTGGCCGGAAAATACCGACGCGCTGCGTCAGTTCCACCCAACCAGCGTGATGGTTTCCGGCTTCGACATTATCTTCTTCTGGATTGCCCGCATGATCATGATGACCATGCACTTCATCAAAGATGAAAACGGCAAGCCACAGGTTCCGTTCAAGACCGTCTACATGACCGGTCTGATTCGTGACGACGAAGGCCAGAAGATGTCCAAATCCAAGGGTAACGTGATTGACCCGCTGGATATGGTCGACGGAATCTCTCTGGCAGAACTGCTGGAGAAACGTACCGGCAACATGATGCAGCCGCAGTTGGCTGAGAAAATTGCCAAACGTACCGAGAAGCAGTTCCCGGACGGCATCGAGCCGCACGGCACCGACGCCCTGCGTTTCACCCTGGCAGCGCTGGCCTCTACCGGTCGCGATATCAACTGGGACATGAAGCGTCTGGAAGGTTACCGTAACTTCTGTAACAAGCTGTGGAACGCCAGCCGCTTCGTGCTGATGAACACCGAAGATCAGGATTGCGGCTTCAACGGTGGCGAAATGACCCTGTCGCTGGCGGATCGCTGGATCCTCGCTGAATTCAACCAGACCATCAAAGCGTACCGCGAAGCGCTGGATAACTTCCGCTTCGATATCGCCGCGGGCATTCTGTACGAATTCACATGGAACCAGTTCTGCGACTGGTATCTGGAGCTGACCAAGCCGGTCATGAACGGTGGTTCCGAATCTGAACTGCGCGGCACTCGCAATACGCTGGTTACCGTGCTGGAAGGTCTGCTGCGCCTGGCGCACCCAATCATTCCGTTCATCACCGAAACCATCTGGCAGCGCGTGAAAGTGATTTGTGGCAACACTGCAGATACCATCATGCTGCAGCCGTTCCCGGAATATAACGCCGCACAGGTTGATGAAGCGGCGCTGGCCGATACCGAATGGCTGAAGCAGGCGATCGTCGCCGTACGTAACATCCGTGCAGAAATGAACATCGCCCCGGGCAAACCGCTGGAGCTGCTGCTGCGTGGTTGCAGCGCTGATGCGATGCGTCGTGTGAACGACAACCGCAGCTTCCTGCTGAACCTGGCACGTCTGGAAAGCATTACCGTGCTGCCAGCCGATGACAAAGGTCCGGTCTCCGTGACCAAAATCATCGACGGCGCCGAACTGCTGATCCCGATGGCTGGCCTCATCAACAAAGAAGATGAGCTGGCACGTCTGGCGAAAGAAGTGGCGAAAATCGAAGGCGAGATTGCCCGTATCGAAGGCAAACTTTCCAACGAAGGTTTCGTTGCCCGCGCACCGGAAGCAGTTATCGCCAAAGAGCGTGAGAAGCTGGACGGTTACGCAGAAGCCAAAGCGAAGCTGATTGAACAGCAGGCGGTCATCGCCGCGCTGTAATTGCCTATGCCGGATAGCGCTGCGCTTATCCGGCAAACGGGCACCGTCATCGTAGGTCGGATAAGCGTAGCGCATCCGACACCACAGACGATAAAGCCTCTGACGCATATGCTCAGAGGCTTTTTATTGAATTATCCTCGCTTGCGCTTCCCCTCGCCGCAGTGGTATTAACTGCATATGTCTCACTTTTATGTCATGAGTTCGCTATGAGTGCCATTACCTCCGTCGCGGCAACGCTGCGCCGAATTTCTGCCGATGATAACGCCGCCATTGCCCGCGTTATCCGCAAAGTTTCCGCTGAATACGGGCTTACCGCCGACAAAGGCTATACCGTTGCCGACCCTAATCTGGACGAACTGTTCCAGGTTTACAGCCAGCCGGGCGCAGCCTACTGGGTGGTTGAGCAAAACGGTGAAGTCGTGGGCGGCGGCGGCGTTGCGCCGTTAGGATGTAGTGAACCAGGCATTTGCGAGCTGCAAAAGATGTACTTCCTGTCGAGCGCGCGCGGTCAGGGGCTGGCGAAAAAGCTGGCATTGATGGCGCTCGAACATGCCCGCGAGCAGGGTTTTAAACAGTGCTATCTGGAGACCACAGCGTTTCTGACTGAGGCAATCCGCCTGTATGAACATTTAGGCTTTGAGCATATCAGCGAAGCGCTGGGCTGTACCGGGCACGTAGATTGTGAAGTGCGGATGTTAAAGCCCCTCTGACCTTACGCCGAGAGGCTTTAGCCACGTTACTGCATCTCGGCTGAGAGCATCAGTCGAATAACGCCAGCCGCGCGGGCGGTTGGCAGCTTCAGCACCTGTGACCAGAGATCCTGCACTATCTCACAGGCAATCTTCTCTTTGCCGATCGCTTTAGTCGGATCGGCCATGATCTGAATATCCGGCCCATAGCGCTGTACTAGTCCAGGACTTATTGCTTGCAGATCCTGCAACGCCAGCTGTTTCTCTTCTGCCGTGACCGTATGTTTGTTCGGACCATAGGCAGCACGCATCATACTCATATCACTCGCCATACGACGGTTCATGATCTCACGCGGAACCAGACGTGCCGGGTTAATCCCCCCTTTCACTGCCGGAAACAGAAAGCGGAAGCATTCGTCATCACCGATTTTGGCCACAGCAGCGATCTGCTCAAGGTTAATTTTCATATATTCAATGACATTGGCATCTGGCGCCTGCTGCAATCTTGCCATTTGCAACTGAAGAATTTGCGGCTGTATCGCGTCGATAACCTGCTGTTCGCTACTCCCTGCTTTCTTCATCTGCGCAGCCTGGCTGATAATTTTTTGTGTCAGCTCAGGTTCCTGCTCCTTAATCACCTGAAACGCCGGATTGGAGAGCATCGCCTTTTCAAACTGCTGCTCATCGGTCAGACCATAATCCGGGCTTTCGCGTGGGATCAGGTAGTGCACATCAAACAGATTCCACGCGATAATCGCCACCACAAAAACCACCGCGCCGGAGATCTTGCCCAGCCAGCCTTTTTTGCGAAACATGCCGACGACGATAGCAATCACCGCCCCGATATAACCTGCCAACAAAACGTGTGCCCAGTTCATTAACCATCCTTATGCCAAATCATCTCTGTTACGGGGATATATTTCCCCTTCGTGTGTTTTGATTATTACGGCAGCAGCGAGCGATTTCCAGCCACCAGATTTTGCTAACAGAAACAGGAAGGATTAATCCGCGCGGCGATGGACACCGCGCGTCAAAGAAAGGAATTAAGCTGGCACACCGCTGTGGAAGCGGAATTCATCATCAGGAGAGGTGATCAACGCGGCTTCGACTTCGCCAAAGAACCGCACCCGGCTACTGATATCATCGGCTGAAACCTGCTGCGCCAGCGCCAGGTAATCCTGATAGTGTCGGGCCTCGGATCGCAATAGCGACAGATAAAACGCCTGCAGATCATCATCCAGATACGGTGCCAGCGCGGCGAACCTTTCGCAGGAACGTGCCTCAATGTAAGCCCCGCAAATCAGTTTATCGATTAACGTCAGCGGCTCGTGGGTGCGTACCTCTTTGAGCATGCCTTTAGCGTAACGGCTGGCGGTAATCTTAATATAGGGAATGTTGCGGCTCATCATCGCCTCACGCACCTGCCAGAAGTGATGCAGCTCTTCTTTGATCAGCAAAACCATGCTGTCGATAAGCTTGCGTCCCCACGGGTCGTCGGTTTGCGGCATCACGCTTTTGCTTATCTGTTTATTCAGCGCGATAAAATCCGGCTCATCCCCTTCTCTGAAAGCAAACGCTTCATAGGGTTTCAGCCAGTCCAACAGCGCCTGCGATCCCTGTTTATCCGCGACATACTTACGCACCAGCAGCATCGCCGTTTGCGCCGCTTTCAGCTCACAGACGAGGTGATCGGTCAATAACAGTGGGAGATTCGCCGGGTCTCGCGCTTTATCAAGCCAGGCCTGGGGCGTTTTACAGTGCAGGAAGTTGTGGATCGGGGAGAGTATTTGCAGGTAATCCATACATTGTCCTTGGCCTGCGGCAGCCTGGGCTACCGCAGGTCAGTTGATGACTTAGTGACGCACGCCGTCATCATCTTCGTCGACGAGGTCTTCATCGTCGCCGTCTTCACCTTCTTCGCCGTTCGGGTCTTCAAAATAGGTGCCCCAACCGTCGTATTCCACATCATATTTTTCAGCCAGGTTCATCAGCTGCTCAACCTGAGCATCGATCAACTCCGCATTCAGTGCACATTCGCTCAGAATGTCACAGCAAATAACCGTGTCGCCTTCTTCCACTTCCAGCTCTTCCGGCTCAGTCACTTCATAACCCAGCTTGAAGGCTTCTACTGCCGCTTTTTCCAGGGTTTCGAAGTCATCCGCGGAAAGGTGATGCTCGATGGTGTACAGCGCGTCTGGATCGCTGCCATCTTCGAGTAACTCTTCAATAATCAAGCGTGTTTCTTCACGCTGTTCTTCCAGTAGTTCCGGGTTTGCCATGGCTCGTTCCTCATAATGTCCTGCCGATACTCTTATTGTCACATACCGCTGTCATTGCCTCCACCTTTCCAGGAAAGATTTGTTAAACAAGGTTGCAAATGAATAAACATCCATATAAATTGAATTTTAATTCAATAAATGGCCTAAGCCATGTGAGGGAACCATGTCTGCGTTTTATCAGAAACATTTTTTGAAACTGCTTGATTTCACCTCTGCTGAACTCACGTCACTGCTTCAGCTCGCCGCACAGCTGAAGGCGGATAAGAAAAACGGCACTGAAGTCGCAAAGCTCACCGGTAAAAACATCGCGCTCATCTTCGAAAAAGACTCAACCCGTACCCGTTGCTCTTTCGAAGTTGCCGCATACGATCAGGGCGCGCGCGTGACATACCTCGGGCCAAGCGGCAGCCAGATTGGCCATAAAGAGTCGATCAAAGACACCGCCCGCGTGCTCGGCCGCATGTACGACGGTATTCAGTATCGGGGCCACGGTCAGGAGATTGTCGAGACGCTGGCGGAATATGCCGGAGTTCCGGTGTGGAACGGATTAACCAACGAGTTTCATCCCACCCAGCTGCTGGCGGATCTGTTAACTATGCATGAACACCTGCCGGGTAAAGCGTTTAATGAGATGACGCTGGTCTACACCGGTGATGCCCGCAACAATATGGGCAATTCCATGCTGGAAGCCGCCGCGTTAACCGGGCTGGATCTGCGTCTGGTCGCACCGCAAGCCTGCTGGCCGGAAGAAAGTCTGGTTGCGGAGTGCAAAGCGCTGGCACAGAAAAACGGCGGCAATATTACGCTGACCGAAGATGTCGCCACGGGCGTGAAAGGCGCGGACTTCATCTATACCGACGTCTGGGTATCAATGGGCGAGGCAAAAGAGAAGTGGGCCGAACGTATTGCGCTGCTGCGTAAGTACCAGGTTAATAGCGCGATGATGGCGTTGACCGGCAATCCGCAGGTGAAATTCCTGCACTGCCTGCCCGCGTTTCATGACGATCAAACCACGCTTGGCAAACAAATGGCACAGGAATATGGTCTGCACGGTGGAATGGAAGTGACCGATGAAGTCTTTGAATCCCCCGCCAGTATCGTATTTGATCAGGCAGAAAACCGGATGCACACCATCAAAGCGGTGATGGTGGCGACGCTGGCGAAGTAAGAGCATGGATGAAAAGAATGCCGGATGGCGATGCTAAGCATCTTATCCGGCCTACAACCGCGCTCCCGTAGGCCGGGTAAGGCGAAGCCGCCCCCGGCAAATACGCTTATGCCACCCGCATTTTCACCACGGCTTTGCGTACCAGCGCTGGTGCACCGACCGCGCACAGCGGTTTATGCACTTCGCCCGGATAGAACACCACGAAATCACCTTCGTTCAGCACCACCGTTTTTTCCTGTACCCCTTCCGGTAGGAAGGCGATATCTTTATCCGCCAGCCAGTCAGTTTCCGGCGCGCCCGCAGGCTGCGTGCTGAAGGTCATGCCTTCCTGACCTTTGAGCAGGATCTGAATATCCAGATAGCGCGCGTGATACTCGGCGCGGCGCTGTGCAAACGGCTCCGTCATATCTTCAGCAATCAGATAAAACAGACGATCGCCGTCGATGTCGTGCTTACCTTTTTCCGTCTCATCCGTCACATGCGCTTTAATGTGTTCAATCGCCTGACGCAGCTCTTCCGGCAGCCAGGCATCCAGGTTGTGAATATTGCCGACAATCATCTCAAACCCCTTAATTAAAACATCGTTTCATTTTAGTTGTTATACGAAAAAACGGTCTGCCATACTACTGCTATTTGCCGATATTTTGCGTCAACGCATGTTTATCTCATTGTTGCTGTTTGGCATTCAGGGTGAATGAATATTCATGAGAATCGTTTGCGATGAATAATTTGTGCATTTTTCGCTTGATCCCATAACGGAGCTGAGTATAATCGCGGACAATTTGCCGGGAGGATGTATGGTTCAGTGTGTACGACATTTTGTCTTACCGCGTCTGAAAAAGGACGCTGGCCTGCCGTTTTTCTTTCCGTTGATCACCCATTCCGAGCCCCTCAATTGAGGGGCTTTTTTTTTGCCCAGGCGTCAGGAGATAAACATGGCTAACCCGCTCTATCAAAAACACATCATTTCCATAAACGACCTCAGCCGCGATGACCTCAATCTGGTCCTCGCGACGGCGGCGAAATTAAAAGCTAACCCACAGCCGGAGCTGTTAAAGCATAAGGTTATCGCCAGCTGCTTCTTTGAAGCCTCAACCCGCACCCGTTTATCCTTTGAAACCTCCATGCACCGCCTGGGCGCCAGCGTGGTGGGTTTCTCTGACAGCAGCAACACCTCTCTGGGCAAAAAAGGTGAAACGCTGGCCGATACCATTTCCGTCATCAGCACCTATGTCGACGCCATCGTAATGCGCCATCCGCAGGAAGGCGCCGCGCGTCTGGCTACGGAGTTCTCCGGTAACGTTCCGGTACTGAACGCAGGCGACGGCTCCAACCAACATCCTACCCAAACGCTGCTGGATCTGTTCACCATTCAGGAAACTCAGGGTCGCCTGGACAATCTGCACATCGCCATGGTGGGTGACCTGAAATATGGCCGCACCGTCCATTCCCTGACCCAGGCGCTGGCGAAGTTCGAAGGTAACCGTTTCTACTTCATCGCCCCGGACGCGTTGGCGATGCCGCAATACATTCTGGATATGTTGAATGAAAAAGGTATCGCCTGGAGCCTGCACGGCACTATTGAAGAGGTGATGGCGGAGGTCGATATCCTCTATATGACCCGCGTACAAAAAGAGCGTCTGGACCCGTCCGAATACGCCAACGTGAAAGCGCAGTTTGTTCTGCGCGCCAGCGATCTGAACGGCGCCAGAGCAAACATGAAGGTACTGCATCCGCTGCCGCGTATCGATGAGATCACCACCGACGTCGACAAGACGCCGCACGCCTGGTATTTCCAGCAGGCTGGCAACGGCATCTTCGCCCGCCAGGCGTTACTGGCACTGGTACTGAATAGCGAACTGGCACTGTAAGGGAGAAAAAGAGATGACACACGATAACAAACTGCAGGTTGAAGCCATCAAACGTGGCACCGTGATTGACCATATTCCCGCACAGGTTGGTTTTAAGCTGCTGACGCTGTTCAAACTGACGGAAACCGACCAGCGTATCACCATCGGTCTGAACCTGCCGTCAGGCGAGATGGGCCGTAAGGACCTGATTAAAATTGAAAACACGTTCCTGACCGATGAGCAGGTAAACCAGCTCTCCCTGTACGCCCCGCAGGCAACGGTAAACCGCATTGACGATTACGACGTGGTGGGTAAATCTCGTCCGAGCCTGCCTGAGCGTATCGACAATGTACTGGTTTGCCCGAACAGCAACTGTATCAGCCATGCTGAGCCGGTTTCCTCCAGTTTTGCAGTGAAAAAGCGTACTGATGACATCGCACTCAAATGCAAATACTGTGAAAAAGAGTTTTCGCATTATGTGGTGCTGGCCAACTAATTGGGGTTGGTTATGAGATCCCGGCTCCCTATAATGAGCGGGAACATTCTACTACCGCTGTAATTCAGGAGAAATCATGAGCAAGACTATCGCGACGGAAAATGCACCAGCAGCAATCGGCCCATACGTTCAGGGCGTTGACCTGGGTAGCATGGTAATCACTTCCGGTCAGATCCCGGTCGATCCGAAAACCGGTGCCGTAGCGGAAGACGTGTCCGCTCAGGCACGTCAGTCGCTGGAAAACGTAAAAGCTATCGTTGAAGCAGCAGGCCTGAAAGTGGGCGACATCGTAAAAACGACCGTCTTCGTAAAAGACCTGAACGATTTCGCAACTGTAAACGCGACCTACGAAGCGTTCTTCACCGAACACAACGCGACCTTCCCTGCGCGTTCTTGCGTAGAAGTTGCCCGTCTGCCGAAAGACGTGAAAATCGAGATTGAAGCGATCGCCGTTCGTCGCTGATTTCTAGCGTAAAGATAATCCAGGCGACGTTCTGGATTATCTCAAGGTTGACCGCGCCATGGAGGGCCGGTAATGACAAAAGCTCGTTTTACCGCAGAACAAATCGCCGATTTTCTTCAGCAGTCTAAAAACGGCGTATCCAATAAGGTATTATGTGAAAAATACGAATTTAGCGTCAGCACGCTCCGTCGCTGGCAGGAGCAGCACGCCGAAGGCATCCGCCGTGAGTTAAAACAATTAGAATCGACGGGCGCAATCGTATTCTTGTTCTTTTTCATTTCGGCCACATTACTCGCCATTATGTTCTCTAAATCCCTCTCCGCATGTGTGATGTTCTTTTTCCTCGCGTACTGCGTTGGCTACATCCGTCAATTTCGCAAGATATCTGCAAAACACATCCAAGAAGAAAATATCTTTCTCGCCCGCTCCGGACGTGGAGCGAGAAATGCGTTTTATCATTTCAGTTGGGCCTACATTGCTCTTTTTGTCTTTGCCGTTGGGTATATAATTGTGCGCATGGTCTGAAAGATTATCGGCCTGGCGAAGCATAGTTTGTAGGCCCGGTAAGCGTAAGCGCCACCGGGCATTTATCACATCACACCAAACAGTTTCGGCAGGAACAGCGAAATCGCCGGAATGTACGTCACTAATAACAGCACCAGGAATAGCACGAGGTAGAACGGCAGCATCGCCTTCACCACCTGCTCTATTTTCTGTTTACTCACCGCACTGGCCACAAACAGCACCGAACCTACCGGCGGCGTAATCAGGCCGATCCCTAAGTTCACCAGCATGATCATGCCAAAATGGACCGGATCAATGCCGAGCGCGTTGGTCACCGGCAGCAGAACCGGCGTCAGAATAAGGATCAGCGGTGCCATATCCATCAGCGTACCGATCAACAGCAGCATGATGTTAATACACATCAGGATGACGTATTTGTTGTCCGAGATGCTGGTGAAGGCTTCAGTGATACGCATCGGCAACTGCATATAAGTCATGACGGCACCGAACGCAGCAGCAAAACCTATCAGGATCATAACGATAGTGACCGTTTTCACCGTGCGGAACATCAGCTTCGGCAGCTCAGACCATTTATAGTCACGATAGATAAACATGGTGACAAAGAAGGCCCACAGGCAGGCAATTGCCGCAGACTCCGTTGCGGTAAAGATACCTGACAGGATACCGCCCATGATGATCACAACGGTCATCAGGCCCCACAGCGTATCAACGAAAATCTTCAGTGCCTGGCGAAACGGTACACGTTCTCCTTTTGGATAACCGCGCTTGTGCGCGAACGCCACACACATCACCATCAGGCTGAGGCTTAACAGCAGCCCCGGCAGGATCCCGGCGATGAACAGCGCGGCAATCGACACCGTGCCACCGGTTGCCAGCGAGTAGATAACCGAGTTATGGCTGGGCGGCGTAAGAATCGCCTGTACCGAACCGCTGGCCGTTACCGCTGCGGCAAAGTCACGCGGATAACCTTTTTTATCCATCTCCGGGATCATTACCGAACCGATGGACGCGGTATCAGCCACGGACGATCCGGAAATAGCACCAAAAAAGGTTGATGCCACAATATTTACCAGCGACAGTCCGCCGCGGATAAAACCAACAAAAATATAGGCAAAGTTCACCAGTCGCCGCGCAATTCCCCCTTCGGCCATAATAGCCCCGGCCAGAATAAAGAATGGGATCGCTAACAGAGAGAACTTGTTCACCCCGCTGGTCAGTTGGATCATTACCGCTTCCAGTGGAATATCTATGTACCAGGCCCCAATGATGGCGCTAATGCCAACTGCGTACGCTACCGGTACCCCAATCGCCAGCATAATGCCGAGCGTAAAGACGAGAATAAATGCATCCATCTGCTTTCCTTTCTGAAATGGGGGCGGTAACTAGCTGGTCGATCCCAGCATGACAACGGGACGTTGGTACTGCGGACCACGGAAAATCTTTTCAGCGATAAACAGCAGCGTTATGGCAGAGCCTATCGGCAACGGAAGATAGTTTTGCCCGGCGCTTAAAAGCGGGAATTCCGCCACAGGCTGGTCCCACAGTTCAAGACAGAGATTGGTTCCGTACCACAGAATGAACAGACTTATCGCCACCAACATAACGTCAGCGATTACCGAGCAATAACGGCGGGAAGCATCCCCCAGACGGTCAATCACCATGCTCACCGCGATATGCGAGCCTGCACGATAGCTCACCGCCGCGCCAATAAAGGTGAATGTCACCATACAGAGAATAGCGACGGGTTCAGGCCATGACAGGGCGTTATTCAGAACATAACGCGCGAATATGCCAATGGGGATAATGGCGACCATGACCAATAATGCGATACCGGCAATCCACATTGACACCCGATAAAGAAAATCCATTACCGATGAATAGCATTCACCCATAATTATCACCTCGAATTAATCAAAAGATTCAGGCGGAGGGTTGATATCCTCCACCTGATGAATTACTTCACATCCTGAATACGTTTGATCAAATCCTGGTGGTCTTTACCATAATTATCCCGCACTGACTGCGTGGCTTTATAGAAATAATCCGTATCAATATCGTGGAACTGAACGCCGTTGGCTTTCATGGTCTCCAGTGATTTCGCATTATAATCCTGCCAAAGTTTTCGTTGCTCTATCTGTGCTTCCTTGGCGAGTTTAATAATGAGATCCTGATCTTCTTTTTTCAACTTATCCCATTTAGCTTTCGAAAACAGAAAAAGCTCAGGAATAATAAAGTGTTTGCTCCAGGTATAGTTTTTCACGACCGGCAAATAGTTATGCGCAACAAACGTTGGCGGGTTATTTTCCGTGCCATCAATAACGCCGGTCTGCATGCCGCTAAATACTTCACTGACGCCCATGACAACGGAGTTAGCGCCCATCGCTTTCAGGGTATCCAGCGCTATCGGACTTCCTTGAACGCGGATTTTCATACCGTGTAAATCTTCCGGTTTCACCACCGGATTTTTGGTGATCAGGTTACGCGTGCCGGCATCCATCCAGCCGAGAAACACCAGCCGCGATTTGGTATTAGCCGTCAGACGGTCGCCAATTTCCTGCCCGATCATGCCGTCGAGAACCTTATGCAGATGGTCCTCATCGCGGAAAATATATGGCAGGGTAAACACGTTAATTTCAGGGAGAATGGCGGCAACAGGCGTCATTGAGACACGAATAATATCGATAGCGCCTAATTGCGCCTGTTCAATCATCTGTTTTTCATCGCCTAACACGCCACCAGGAAATGTTTTAATCTCCAGACGCCCGTCGGTCGCAGCGCTAAGTTTTTCCCCCATATGTTTCACTGCAACAACGTTCGGGTAATCAGCCGGATGCACATCTGCGGCGCGAAAAGTTTGTGCCAGCGTTGCATGACTCGCCAGGAATACAGACGCGCCAATACACAGACTTAACAGGTTTTTTGTCAGTTTCATTTGTCCTTCTCCAGAAGTTCATAATATCCATTAACAGGAATAGCTTGCAGAGCAAATGACTGCCGGAATTAAAAATGGGCAGCGAGAAACTTTCTTAACGACGTTACCTGCGCAGACTAACTGGTGTAACAATTTATTTCGATGACTGCGTTCACAAAAAATCGTAGATACTTAAAATTTTTAGCACACTGTTTCATTTTTGCAATGCAGATCGTTTTATTGATAAAAAAACAACGCAAGGAAGGCGATTTGATACTAATAACACCCGTTAGCATTTCAATAAAAATAAAACACTAATGTTGTGAGGTAATATCTTCGAATGAAAATGAGGAATGCAGGATGGTATTAACACCATCCTGCTGAGGCGTTTGATGTTTACTGCCAGCCGTAGCGACGGCTATAAAAACCTTTCACTAATTGAGTCAATGTCATGTAACCCGCCAGAATCGCAATCAGCCACGGGAAGTAGCTCAGCGGTAATGCCTGCAATTGCAGATAGCTGGCCAGCGGCGAGAAGGGTAATGCAATGCCGACGACCATCACCACCAGCGTCATCAGCATCAGCGGCCACGCGGCGCGGCTCTGGATGAACGGCACGCGACGGGTACGAATCATATGCACAATCAACGTTTGCGACAGCAGGCCCACCACGAACCAGCCAGACTGGAACAACGTCTGATGTTCAGGCGTATTGGCATGGAAGACGAACCACATCAGGCAAAAGGTCAGAATGTCGAAGATCGAGCTGATCGGTCCAAAGAAGATCATAAAGCGGCCCAATTCGCTGGGATTCCAGCGCTGCGGCTTTTTGATCTGCTCTTCGTCGACGTTATCAAACGGAATCGCCACCTGGGATACATCGTACAGCAGGTTCTGAATCAGTAAGTGCAGCGGTAACATCGGCAGGAACGGTAAGAAGGCGCTCGCCACCAGCACGCTAAATACGTTACCAAAGTTTGAACTGGCCGTCATTTTGATGTACTTCAGCATGTTAGAGAAGGTACGGCGTCCTTCAATCACCCCTTCTTCCAGCACCATCAGGCTCTTTTCCAGCAGGATGATATCCGCCGCTTCACGTGCAATATCAACCGCGCCGTCAACGGAGATACCAATGTCCGCCGCGCGCAGCGCCGGGGCATCGTTTATACCATCGCCCATAAAGCCGACCACATGGCCTTCGCGCTTGAGCAGCGTGACAATGCGCTCTTTGTGCATTGGCGTCAGACGGGCAAACAGTGTGGTGCGCTGAGCAAGCCGAGCCAGCTCATCATCGCTTAATCCTTCAATGCTGCTACCGATAACCACATCGCCCGCATCCAGCCCCACTTCATGACACACTTTCGCCGCCACCAGTTCACTATCGCCAGTGAGGATTTTCACCGTAATGCCGCTGGCTTTCAGCGCTTTAAGCGCAGGTGCGGTGGTCTCTTTCGGCGGATCGAGGAACGCAATATAGCCTTCGAGGATCAGATCTGATTCATCAATACGCTGGTAATCACCTTCACGCGCTGGCAGGTATTTCGTCGCCACCGCCACCACGCGCAGCCCCTGGCGGTTCAGCGTGTCCGTAACGCGTTTCACCCGACGCAGCATGTTGTCATCTAACGGGACTATCTCACCGTTGTGACGCACCTGGGTACATACGCTGAGGATCTCCTGTAGCGCCCCTTTACAGACCAGCTGATGCACATCGGTTTCTTCTGCCACCACTACCGACATGCGGCGACGTTCAAAATCAAACGGGATCTCATCGATTTTCTGCCAGCGAGTCGAGAGCTGGCGGGCTGATTCTTCGTCCACACCTTCCAGCACCGCCGTATCCAGCAGATTCTTCAGCCCGGTCTGATAATGGCTGTTCAGCCACGCAGAATGCAGGACATGTTCGCTGGGCTTTCCAGAGATATCCGTATGATTCTCAAGTACAATTTTATCCTGAGTCAGGGTGCCGGTTTTATCGGTGCACAGGATATCCATCGCGCCAAAGTTCTGGATAGCGTCGAGGTGTTTAACGATAACCTTTTGTTTTGACAGCTTCACCGCCCCACGCGCCAGCGTTGAGGTGACGATCATCGGCAGCATTTCTGGAGTCAGTCCCACCGCCACAGACAGGGCAAACAGCGCCGCTTCCCACCAGTCACCTTTGGTGTAACCGTTGATAATAAGCACGATGGGCGCCATCACCAGCATAAAGCGGATCAGCAGCATGCTGACGCGGCTGATCCCTTTCTGGAAGGCATTCTGCTCGCTTTCCTGCTCGCTGACGCGACCCGCCAGTTGCCCGAACCAGGTATTGGCGCCGGTTGAAATCACGATGGCCTGCGCCGTGCCGCTCACCACGTTGGTGCCCATAAAGCACAGGGTATCGCATTCCAGCGGGTTGCTTTGCTGCGGATCGCGGCTGGTTGCCACTTTCTCCACCGGCAGCGATTCACCGGTCAGCGAAGCCTGGGCGACGAACAGGTCACGAGCCTGCACCACGCGCAGATCGGCTGGGATCATATCCCCTGCCGCCAGCTTGATGACATCGCCGGGAACCAACTGGTCGATCGGCAGTTCAACCCAGCCGTTCTCCCCTTTCTCGTTGATAACGCGCAGCACCGTGGCGGTGTTGCTGACCATCGCTTTCAGCGCATCAGCCGCTTTGGTGGAGCGCGCCTCCTGCACAAAATTCAGCAGCGTAGAGATGACGACCATCAGGGCGATGACGCCAGCGGCAAACAGATCTTCGGTGGCATAGGAAATCGCCCCGAGAATGGTCAGCAGTATATTAAACGGGTTGCGATAGCAGACCCACAGATGCACCCACCAGGGTGACGGCTTCTGTGCCGGCAACTGGTTCTCGCCATGTATTTCGCGGGCGTTCTCGACTTCTGCGGCGTTTAAGCCTTCCGGATGAGCGCCGAACGTTTTCCACAGCGCGTCTTCGTCCATCAGCGCCATTTTCAGGCAATGTTCGCTCAGCGATGGCGGGATCGGTGTGCTGGCAACGGTCTGAGCATTCGGCAACGGATCGCGATGCACCAGACGATGTGGTAAATGGCGGCTTAGCCGGGCAAACAGCTGGCGAGTCATATTTTTGAACATAGGCAGTCCCTCTGCACCAGTATAAACAGGCGCAGTAAATCCTTCAGGCGTGGCAAAGCCTTGCCTGGTGGCAATATTAAAATCACAACAGGGACGTCAGAACGTCACTGTCTTACTGTTCCGGTAAGACAGTGAAAGACAGGCTTACCGGAAAGGGTTGTTTCTCCATCTCGGGAGAGGGGTGGGATCGGGATCCATATAGCCTCCGGTAAGTGAATGATTTGCGCCGCGGATTATACGCAGAAAACCATAAGGTTTGTGGCAATTATGGCGGTATGATAAACCATGGAAACTAAACCAAACGTATACCAGACTTTGCCCATTGCGCCGCGCTTGAGTAAAGTTATTCTCTATTTGGCATAACTTCACACGCAACACGGGAAAACAGGATGCAAAATCGGCTGACCATTAAAGACATCGCCCGCTTAAGCGGTGTGGGAAAATCAACCGTTTCCCGTGTGCTCAACAATGAAAGCGGCGTGAGTGAACGCACCCGCGAACGCGTTGAGGCGGTGATGAATCAGCACGGTTTTTCCCCTTCCCGCTCCGCACGCGCCATGCGCGGACAAAGCGACAAGGTGGTGGCGATTATCGTCACGCGTCTGGACTCGCTTTCGGAAAATCTCGCCGTGCAGACCATGCTGCCCGCCTTTTATGAACAGGGCTACGATCCGATCATGATGGAAAGCCAGTTCTCGCCCGAGCTGGTTGAAGAACATCTCGGCATGCTCAGACGCCGCAACATTGATGGCGTGGTGCTGTTTGGTTTTACCGGCATTACTGAAGCCATGCTCGCCTCCTGGCAAGATTCTCTGGTGCTGCTGGCAAGAGATGCAAAAGGCTTTGCCTCCGTCTGCTATGACGATGAGGGTGCCATTCGTACCCTGATGCAGCGTTTATACGAACGCGAGCATCGCCATATTAGCTTTCTTGGTGTTCCGCATAGCGATGTGACCACTGGTAAACGCCGCCATGAGGCTTACCTGGCATTCTGTAAAAAACATAAACTGCATCCTGTGGCCGCGTTGCCGGGTCTGGCCATGAAGCAGGGCTATGAGCAGGCCGCCAACGTTATCACCCCGGAAACCACCGCCTTAGTCTGTGCGACGGATACCCTTGCCCTTGGCGTCAGCAAATACTTGCAGGAGCAGCGAATAGAGAACCTGCAGTTGGCAAGCGTGGGCAGCACGCCGCTGATGAAATTCCTCCATCCGGAAATTATCACCGTCGACCCAGGATACGCCGAAGCCGGGCGACAAGCGGCCTCGCAGTTGATCGAACAGATCAACGGCCGTAGCGAACCACGACAAATCGTTATTCCTTCCACCCTCTCCTGATCGCTTTCTGAGCATTAATTTGTGATCTTCGCTGCGTTTCGGGAACGTTCCCATTTTTAAATATTCATCGAAGATATACTCTGGCGCCAACAACGAGAGAGTTGCCGAATGACGACGCAACAGCGTCTTTTCCGGTCTACGGGGAACACACACCATCATGAGCAAAATAAAACAAGCAGACATCGACCGGCTGATTGAGCTGGTTGGCGGGCGCGACAATATCGCTACGGTGAGTCACTGCATTACTCGCCTGCGTTTTGTGCTGAATCAGCCTGCAAACGCCAGACCGAAAGAGATCGAATTGTTGCCAATGGTCAAAGGCTGCTTCACCAACGCCGGGCAGTTTCAGGTGGTAATTGGCACCGAGGTGGGCGATTACTACAAAGCGCTGTTGGCGACCACCGGACAAGCCAGTGCCGACAAAGAGCAGGCAAAGAAAGCGGCGCGGCAGAATATGAAATGGCACGAGCAGTTGATTTCTCACTTCGCGGAGATCTTCTTCCCGCTGCTGCCAGCGCTGATTAGCGGCGGCCTGATCTTAGGTTTCCGTAACGTGATCGGCGATCTGCCCATGAGTAACGGGCAGACGCTGGCGCAGATGCATCCTTCGCTGAAAACCCTCTATGACTTCCTGTGGCTGATTGGCGAAGCGATCTTCTTCTATTTGCCGGTCGGGATTTGTTGGTCGGCGGTGAAGAAAATGGGCGGTACGCCGATCCTCGGTATTGTGCTGGGCGTGACCCTGGTTTCTCCGCAACTGATGAACGCCTATTTGCTCGGTCAGCAGGTGCCGGACGTGTGGAACTTCGGCCTGTTCAGTATTGAGAAAGTGGGCTACCAGGCGCAGGTCATACCGGCACTGTTGGCCGGGCTGGCGCTCGGGTTTATTGAAACACGCATGAAGCGCATCGTCCCGGATTACCTGTATCTGGTGATCGTCCCGGTGTGCTCGCTGATCCTTGCGGTATTCCTTGCGCACGCCTTTATCGGTCCATTTGGCCGCATGATCGGCGACGGTGTCGCGTTTGCGGTCCGTCATCTGCTGACCGGCAGTTTTGCTCCGATTGGCGCGGCGCTGTTCGGCTTCCTGTATGCCCCGCTGGTGATCACCGGTGTGCATCAGACCACGCTGGCTATCGACATGCAGATGATTCAGAGCATGGGCGGTACGCCGGTATGGCCACTGATCGCACTGTCGAATATCGCTCAGGCCTCTGCGGTGGTCGGGATCATTATCTCCAGTCGCAAACACAACGAACGTGAAATTTCCGTTCCTGCCGCGATCTCCGCCTATCTCGGGGTAACCGAACCAGCAATGTACGGGATCAACCTGAAATACCGCTTCCCAATGCTGTGCGCGATGATCGGCTCCGGTCTCGCCGGACTGCTGTGCGGCCTGAACGGTGTGCTGGCGAACGGGATTGGCGTCGGCGGTTTGCCGGGCATCCTCTCCATCCAGCCGACTTACTGGCAGGTCTTTGGTATGGCGATGGTCATTGCGATTGTCATCCCAATGATACTGACCTCATTCGTTTACCAGCGTAAACACCGTCTGGGCACATTACAGATTGTCTAACTTTTCTTCGGGGCGCAGTTGCGCCCCAGCGTATTTCCAGGAAACAACCATGAATATTCCCCACTGGTGGCAAAACGGCGTTATCTATCAGGTTTACCCCAAGAGTTTTCAGGACACCACCGGCAGCGGCACCGGAGATTTACGCGGCGTGACGCAGCGCCTCGACTATCTGCAAAAGCTGGGCGTTGATGCCATCTGGCTGACGCCGTTCTATACTTCGCCGCAGGTTGATAACGGTTACGACGTCGCAGACTACACATCTGTCGATCCGGCCTACGGCACGCTGGAAGACTTTGACGAACTGGTGGCGCAGGCGAAAGCGCGCGGCATCCGTATTATTCTCGACATGGTGTTTAACCACACCTCAACCCAGCACGCCTGGTTTCGTGAAGCGCTGGATAAAGACAGCCCGTATCGTCAGTTTTATTTCTGGCGCGACGGCACGCCAGACTGCCCGCCAAATAACTGGCGCTCCAAGTTTGGCGGCAACGCCTGGGGCTGGCACGCCGAAAGCGAGCAGTACTATCTGCACCTCTTTGCTCCGGAGCAAGCCGACCTGAACTGGGAAAACCCGGTGGTACGCGCCGAGCTAAAGAAAGTGTGCGAGTTCTGGGCCGATCGCGGCGTGGACGGACTGCGCCTCGACGTGGTGAATCTTATCTCTAAAGATCAGGACTTCCCGAACGATCCCGACGGCGATGGACGCCGTTTTTATACCGACGGCCCGCGCGCGCATGAATTTTTGCGTGAGATGAACCGCGATGTTTTTACCCCACGCAACCTGATGACGGTCGGCGAAATGTCTTCCACTACGCTGGAACATTGCCAGCAGTACGCCGCACAAGATGGTAGTGAACTGTCGATGACCTTTAACTTCCACCACCTGAAAGTGGATTACCCCAACGGTGAGAAGTGGACGTTAGCAAAACCCGATTATGTGGCGCTAAAAACCCTGTTCCGCCACTGGCAACAGGGCATGCACAATCAGGCCTGGAACGCGCTGTTCTGGTGTAACCACGATCAGCCGCGCATCGTGTCGCGTTTTGGCGATGAAGGTAAATACCGCGTTCCGTCGGCCAAAATGCTGGCGATGGTGCTGCATGGCATGCAGGGCACCCCCTACATCTACCAGGGTGAAGAGATTGGCATGACCAACCCGCATTTCCGCCAGATTACCGATTATCGCGATGTGGAAAGCCATAACATGTTTGCCGAGTTGAACGGCCAGGGACGCGATGCGCAAGAACTGCTGGCGATCCTCGCCAGTAAATCACGCGATAACAGCCGCACGCCGATGCAATGGGATAGCAGCAAACACGCGGGCTTCACCCCTGGCGAGCCGTGGATCAATCTGTGTGACAACGCAGCAGACATTAACGTGACGGCAGCACTGAACGATACCGACTCGGTGTTCTACACCTATAAGAAGCTGATCGCCTTGCGCAAAGCGGAGCCGGTTATCACCTGGGGCGACTACCAGGATCTGCTACCGGACAGCCCGCATCTGTGGTGCTATCAACGAGAGTGGCAAGGGCAGCGGCTGCTGGTCATTGCCAATCTGAGCGGTACCTTTCAGAGCTGGCAGCCAGCCCAGACCGACGGAAACTGGCAGGTGCTGATGCACAATTATGCCGAGGTTGCCAGCCAACCAGGGGACATGACACTGCGTCCTTTTGAGGCCGTCTGGTGGTTGCAAAAATAGCTTGCAATTATGTTCAGGCCCGGTACGCATAGCGCTACCGGGCGTTGCTACATACGCTTAGCTTACCCTTCTGTTTTTGCTGAATAATTAATCAGAATTTTCTGCCTACAATTTACAATCGGCTGTACTGCCCGTCATCTGTACGCTCCGATTTTTACTTTGCGCTACATCAAATAAATCGTAAACATCCTTGATGCAAATCACTACATATAGAACTTAAAATGCACGCCGACCCAATATGTTGTATTAATCGACTACAATTGCTACAACTACAGTGCACCGTTTAACGGTGGAATTGTGGATAAAGTGGGTCAGGATTGCGGGAAGTCATTGGCAATAGAGATGAATAAAGCCATGACCGCTTCCCCAACCTCTGTGGATAACCTGTTCTTATAAATATGGAGTGATCATGACACCGCATGTGATGAAACGAGATGGCTGTAAAGTGCCGTTTAAATCAGAGCGCATCAAAGAAGCCATTCTGCGTGCAGCTAAAGCAGCGGGAGTCGATGACGCAGATTACTGTGCCACCGTCGCAGAAGTCGTTAGTAGCCAGATGAATGAGCGCAGCCAGGTCGATATCAACGAGATCCAGACAGCGGTTGAAAACCAGCTGATGTCTGGTCCGTACAAACAACTCGCCCGTGCGTACATCGAATATCGCCACGACCGTGATATACAGCGTGAAAAACGTGGCCGTCTGAACCAGGAAATTCGTGGTCTGGTTGAGCAAACCAACTCTGCTCTGCTGAACGAAAACGCCAACAAAGACAGCAAAGTGATCCCGACCCAGCGCGACCTGCTGGCCGGTATCGTCGCCAAACACTATGCGCGTCAACACCTGTTGCCGCGTGATGTCGTCCAGGCGCACGAGCGTGGTGATATTCACTATCACGATCTCGACTACTCTCCGTTCTTCCCAATGTTTAACTGCATGCTGATCGACCTGAAAGGTATGCTGACGCAGGGCTTTAAGATGGGTAACGCGGAGATTGAGCCGCCAAAATCCATCTCCACCGCGACGGCCGTCACCGCGCAAATTATCGCGCAGGTTGCCAGCCATATTTATGGCGGTACCACCATTAACCGTATTGACGAAGTTCTCGCACCGTTCGTGACCGAGAGCTTTAATAAGCATCGCAAAACCGCTGAAGAGTGGCAGATCCCAGATGCCGACGGTTATGCGCATTCCCGTACCGAGAAAGAGTGCTACGACGCATTCCAGTCCCTTGAGTATGAAGTGAATACCCTGCATACCGCCAACGGTCAGACGCCGTTCGTCACCTTCGGTTTCGGCCTGGGAACCAGCTGGGAATCGCGTTTGATCCAGCAGTCCATTCTGCGTAACCGCATTGCCGGCCTGGGTAAAAATCGTAAAACCGCCGTGTTCCCGAAACTGGTGTTTGCGATTCGTGACGGTCTGAACCACAAGTTTGGCGATCCGAACTATGACATCAAGCAGCTGGCGCTGGAGTGCGCGAGCAAGCGTATGTATCCGGACATCCTGAACTACGATCAGGTGGTTAAAGTGACCGGCTCGTTCAAAACGCCAATGGGCTGCCGCAGCTTCCTGGGCGTATGGGAAAACGAGAACGGCGAACAGGTTCACGATGGCCGTAACAACCTCGGCGTTATCAGCCTTAACCTGCCGCGTATCGCGCTGGAAGCTCATGGCGATGAAGCCACCTTCTGGAAACTGCTCGACGACCGTCTGATCCTGGCGCGTAAAGCGCTGATGACCCGCATTGCGCGTCTGGAAGGCGTGAAGGCCCGCGTTGCACCGATCCTGTATATGGAAGGGGCCTGCGGCGTACGTCTGAAAGCAGATGATGACGTGTCTGAAATCTTTAAAAACGGCCGCGCGTCGATTTCTCTGGGTTACATTGGCATTCACGAAACCATCAACGCGCTGTTTGGCGACAAACACTTGTACGACAGCGAGCAGCTTCGCGCTAAAGCTATCGCCATTGTGGAACGTCTGCGTCAGGCAGTCGATCAGTGGAAAGACGAAACCGGCTACGGCTTTAGCCTGTACAGTACACCAAGTGAAAACCTGTGCGATCGTTTCTGCCGTCTGGATACCGCCGAGTTTGGCGTGGTGCCGGGTGTTACCGACAAAGGTTACTACACCAACAGTTTCCACCTCGACGTGGAGAAAAAGGTTAACCCGTACGACAAGATCGATTTTGAAGCGCCGTACCCGCCGCTGGCGAATGGAGGTTTCATTTGCTACGGCGAGTACCCGAACATTCAGCACAACCTGAAAGCACTGGAAGACGTCTGGGATTACAGCTATCAGCACGTGCCGTATTACGGGACCAACACGCCAATCGATGAATGCTACGAGTGCGGCTTTACCGGTGAGTTCGAGTGCACCAGCAAAGGCTTTACCTGCCCGAAATGTGGTAACCACGACGCCGCGCGCGTGTCGGTCACCCGCCGCGTATGCGGTTATTTAGGCAGCCCGGACGCTCGTCCGTTTAACGCCGGTAAGCAGGAAGAAGTGAAGCGCCGCGTTAAGCATTTAGGTAATGGGCAGATCGGTTAATTTCGACAGTATTATTGCCTGGCGATGTGACGCTTTTCGCAAAGCAATTGGCGCCAGGACAAGGCGGCAAGCAAGCGAATCCCGGGGAGCTTACATAAGTAAGTGACCCGGGTGAGCGAGCGCAGACAACGCAGTAATGGCGTCAATTGAGAAGCGAAAATGCGATACCATCAATACTATCCTGTCGATATCGTCAACGGCCCAGGAACTCGCTGCACCCTGTTTGTGTCGGGATGCGTGCATGAATGCCCTGGCTGCTATAACAAAAGCACCTGGCGACTCAATTCCGGCCAGCCGTTTACCAAAGAGATGGAAGACAAGATCATTGCCGATCTGAACGACACGCGAATCCCTCGCCAGGGTATTTCGCTGTCCGGCGGCGATCCGCTGCATCCGCAAAACGTGCCGGATATCCTGCAACTGGTACAGCGTATTCACGCTGAGTGTCCGGGGAAAGATATCTGGGTGTGGACCGGCTACAAGCTTAATGAACTCAATGCCGCACAAATGCAGGTGGTGGATCTCATCAACGTGCTGGTCGATGGTAAATTTGTGCAGGATCTTAAAGACCCGGCGCTGATCTGGCGCGGTAGCAGCAACCAGGTTGTACATCATTTGCGTTAATCGCTAAAGCCGTTTGTTTGCATCGTGATAAACGGCTGAATGTTCTCGCTTACCTACCGCGACAACAAACACGACCACAACCTCATCCCGAACCTGGTACACCAGACGGTACCCGGACGATTTAAGCTTAATTTTATAGCAGTCAGGAAGACCATTTAAACGGGCAGAGTCAATTCTGGGGTTCAACAACACGTCGGCCAACTTCTTCTTAAACTGAGTCTTCACCGTATCACCCAGTTTATGCCACTCTTTTAAGGCTCTCGGGTCGAATTCCAGTTCATAAGTCATCCAGACTAACCTTGATTCCCTTTTGCGGGCTGGCAAGCCTTTCCCGGACTGTCTGAATGAGTGCATCTTCACTGTCGCTAAGGGTGACGGTTTTCACCGGCATGCGCCCCGTTTCCGCGACGTACTGAAACAGTAATCGCACAGCTTCCGTTGGAGTAATATTCAGTTTTTCCAGCACGGCATAAGCCTCATTTTTGAGTTTGTCATCCAGACGGACGTTCAGCGTGGCCATTATGCCTCCAGTAAAATCGAATGTGTAATGCAGTTTAGCATTACATTCGCATTACATCGAATTCTGGATAACGCCTCTCAAAAACGGCTCACGCACTCCATCGCAACAGCTTTGAACTCGGTGAAATTGCGACACGCGCAGAGTCGCGTCATCGCGCGTTCGCGCAGGAAGGTGACGAAGATATCGTAGATAGCCATCGCCTCTTCGTATTCACTCTTGCTGATGGCGAGCAAGAAGATCACGTGGGCCGTTTCATCGCCCCAGGCGATACCCTGTGGGGCGAGGATGGTGTAGACCACCGTTTTCTTTGCCAGCAGACCAAGGGCGTGCGGCAAGGCAATGCTGTCACCCAGCATGGTGCTGACGATGGCCTCACGCTCAACCACCGAATCAAGAAACTCCGCATCGACAAAACCTTCATCCTGCAACTGACGGCATAAGGTTTTGAACAACGTTTGTTGATCCATTGACTCGTCAATCACACGAAAATGGGCGGCATCGAAGAATTTGTTCAACATCCACGGACGGGTTCTGTCGACCAGCACCAGTTTGCCAATCTGCTCCAGCTGATAATCGGTAGGGAATGGCGCAATCATCACCACCGGCTTATCTTTTTCACCAATCCGCGCGGTTGAGATGACAAAATCTTCGCTGATGCTTTCCCGCTGTTCGTAGTCACGAAGCGTTACGGTATCGACGATCTCTATCTGCGGATACTTACGCGCCAGTACCGCTTCAATCATCCGCGCCATCGCATTTCCGGCATCGCATACCAGCAGAACCTTCGGCTGCCTCTGGTAACCGATGTTGTAACTACGCTCCAGCCCGACGCCAATATGCAGCACGAGGAAGCCAATCTCATTTTCACTGATGGTGTACGGCGTATATTTTCCCCATCCCGAGACGGCGGCCAGCGTCATGTCCCACGCCATGGGGTAGTGCTGTTTAATATTTTCCAACAACGGATTGGGGATCATTATCTGGTAACGCACCCGGGTGATCATCGTCTTAATATGCGTCAGCAGGTCAGCATGCAACTGTTTATCATTCAACAGGTTGTAGTTGTACTGGGTGTTGATAAAACGCAGGATGTAATTGACCAACGCTTCGTCATCATCCGCATTGATAGCACTGGGCGCGATCTCCTGAACCTGGCGGGCAGCAATATGCACCTGTAGCCAGTTTTCTTCGGAAACGGAAAGCGGTTTGTCTGCCAGGCGGTGCAGTACCGCCGCGATTTCCCGCGTGGCCAGGCACACCGATTGATCGGCTTCTTCTGCGGCAAAATCCGGGAGTGGATATCCTTCGCTAATCCGCCGTACCGCCACCGCGCAGTACAAGCGTAAAAACAGCTCGCCCTCATCGGTCAGACGAATATGGAAACGGGCAAAAATGTCCTGCAAAACACTTTGCAACTGTTCAGGGAGCCCCGCATTCAGCGCTTCTTGCGTCACTAACGGGTGCTGCGGATCCTGCTGCGCCAGCGTCCACAGCAGATCGGTCAAACAGGCGCGGATCGCCATTTCGCTGCCGAACAGCTTCATGCCGTGACGGGGACGCGTTTCCAGCGTCAGATGATAACGTTGCAGATGCTCGCGCACCTCAGCCATATCGTTTTGCAGCGTCGCTCGGCTGATAAACCATTCATCAGCTAAATCTTCCAGCTTCAGCGAGAAAGCCGACGTCAGAAAACGCACCACCAGCCAGTATATCCGTTCCTGGCTGGTGCGTGGGATGCGCAGCAACGTATTGGGCTGCTGCGTTTGCAGGGTGTGAAAGCTTGCCGGGTCGTCAATTTTGAGCTGATAACCATTACCCCGGCTGAGGACAAACTGTGCGCCGTACTGGGTGAGCAGCGTGTTTAGCGCGGTGATATCCGCCCGTACGGTGCGTGTGGAAACCGACAACCGCTGCGCCAGCTCGTCCTGTGGAAGCGCTTCGTTTTGCAACATGTCAAACAGCTGTGCTAAACGTTGGTTGGGGAATCGCACGTCAGTTTCCTCATCAGTCAGTTAGCCTACGCAGGCCCGGGTCATCGCCATCAGCTGGCGTACGTCGTCCGGACGAGTGTTACCACTCACCTTATCAATAATCGAACTATAGATGTGAGGAATGATTTTACTCACTCCGGCATCGAGGGCAATTTGCAGGATTTCAGTGAAATTATCCAGATCGATACCGCCGGTTGGCTCCAGCCAGAAGTCATGACGGGCGCAGGCCTGCGCGACCGCAATGTACTCGTCACGGCATTTCAGGCCGCCCATCGGGAAGTATTTAATTGAGCTACCGCCCATGTCTTTGAGCAGCGCAATCGCGGTTTCTACCGACACAATACCTTCCGGCGACTGGCTGCTTAGCGGACCAGTGGAGATTTTCACCCTGCCCGGCGTGCCGGTTGGCGAGACCAGACCATTGACCACTGTCTCCTGCTGGCCCAGCAGCGCGCGACTGGTGGCCACGCCGGTAAAGACCTGATTGACATGCTGTGGCTGCACCTGACGAGAGATTTCACTGACCATCGCCGACTGGTTAGGATCGCCCGCCCCCAGCCCCACGGAGAGCGCATTGTCGATAAGGGCCGCGTATTCACGCATATCCGCTACCGCGCTTGCGACATCCGGGTAATTTTTTGACAACACGCCAACCAGCACGTGTCCTTCCGCCGCCGCATAAATATCCCGGGCATTTTCTTTGGAGCCTGCCAGTACGTTCAGGCAGACGCGGTCGCGATAAAAGTTAGGGGTCAGTTTCATGCGTTTTTCTCCTGCGAAATCACTTCACCAATTCGACGGGCCACAATCTCCAGCTGCGCGCGATCGACGCTGCGCACATCGGCTTCGATAATGCCTTCATTGGCTTTGTAACCACGGAAGTAAATCGCGTACTCCCCCTGTTTCAGCGCGTCGACCAGTTCCCCCGTGGCGATCCCGGTTACCGCTTCATCAAACTTAATTTCCGTGCGTGCGATGTCGCGCCCTGCACTATCCCACACCACGCGGGCGCTCACGCCGTTAAGCTGGTTCAACGCATTAATGAACGGCGTCATTTTCTCGACCATCTCCGCGCCGCTCTCTTTCTGCGCGTTCAGATACAGTTCGATGGCGCAGGTCAGTCCAAGAATTCCCTCTTTGCCCACCTTCATCGCCCGGCCAATCCCCGCCGTCTGGCGCTTCACCCACTCAACATATTGGGTTTTACCAATCACCAGACCGCTGGTTGGTCCTTCTATCGCCTTGGCGCCGCTATAAATCACCAGATCTGCACCAACCCGGTAGTAGCACTGCAAATCCTCTTCTGCCGCCGCATCCACGATCAGCGGCAGATTATGCGTACGCGCCACCACCGCGGCCTGCTCCACGCTGAGCATACTTTTCTGGACGCAGTGGTGAGATTTGATATACAGAATGGCCGCCGTACGCGGTGTAATGGCCGCCGCCAGCTGTGCCGCGGAACATTCGTTGGCATAACCGGCTTCCACTAACTTGCCGCCGCCAAGCGCTACCATGGTGCCCACCGGTGCGCCAAAGTTGACGTTGTGACCTCTGGGCAGCACGATTTCGTTGTTCTCGATGGGCGTGACGTGCAGGTTCTCCAGCAGCCAGTCGCTGTCTTTAACCAATACGCCAGCCACCGACAGGGCGATCCCGGCCGAGGCGCAAGAGACAACCGTTGCCCCCTCCACTTCCAGTAATTTCGCGATGTAGTCGCCGGTTTTATTGACCAGGTCTTTCATCTCGAAATATTGGTTCATCCCCGCCATCGCGGCTTCAACCACTTCTGGTCGCGGCGTGGAAACGCCGAGCGCCGTCATGCGGCCGGAGGTATTAATCACCTGTTTTAAATCGTATTTCTCAAAAATCGAAGGCATGTTCCGCGCTCCCTTGTTCGGTCATATAGCCCTTGCCCGCACGTATTGCGGCAAGCGGCACCAGCAGTTGTTCAGCCTGCAGGCTGTCGTTTTCTGCATCTACCAGCACGGTTGGCTGGCGCTTAAGCGTAAAGAGGGTTAAATCGGCATCCAGACCGACTTGCAGCCGCCCCTTCTGTTTCAGGCGCAGACCATCGGCGGCATTGGCGGTAACGCATTCAATGACCTGCGGCAGCGACATCCCAATGGCGAGGAATTTCGACATCACATTCGCCAGGGAATGCACCGGGCCGCTGATACGGTTACGACAGTAAATATCGGAGCTGATGGTGTGCGGCAAAATACCCAGTTCGATAGCGCGTTTTGCCACCGCAAAGCTCAGGCTGGCGGTGCCATGCCCAACGTCCAGACGCACGCCGCGTGAAATCGCCCGCGTCACTGACGCCCGCAGCTCGCCTTGCGGCGTCAGAATGCGATTCGGCTTACCGTTGTAACAGTGGGTAATGATGTCACCCGCGCTCAGGCGTTCGGCGATCTCATCCAGGTCCGGCGGGTTGTTGCCGATGTGCACCATCAGCGGCAGGTCACCGTTCTGCGCTTGCATCGCTTTGGCGCGATCCAGCGGCGTGATGCCATTTTCACCGACTACGCTGCTGCTCATACGTGCCTTCAGACCGACGATAAAATCAGGGTGGCGTTTCACCGCCTCTCGCACCGCATCAGCGTCAATATTGACCATGTTGGCCAGCTCGTTCTGGGCAATAAGCCCAACGCGGGAGATATTCAGCAACGCGTACACTTCGGTGGCAGCTTCCCGAGTCAGGGTGTAAAAATCGTCGATGTCATCCGCCCCGGTACTGCCCGCATCCACTACGGTAGTGACGCCGGTCGCAATACCAACGCTATCCGGCTGGTCGTGATAAATCGGGGATTTCGGGTAGCAATGAACGTGGGAGTCAATCCAGCCTGCGCTGACGTAGCACTCACCGCCCAGCTCGATGGTTTTCAGCGCCGGACCATCAACGTCACCCAACGCCGCGATCTTGCCGTCTTTGAGCGCAATATCGCTCACCGTATCGTCAACGAGGCGCGCACGGCGCAGGAGTAAATCAAACATGTCTCTCTCCTGTTGAAATGGGGGCGGTCGTGTAGGCCTGATAAGGCGCAGCCGCCATCAGGCGTCATTGCCGGATGGCGGCTGCGCCTTATCAGGCCTACAACGACACACCATCAACTAATGGCAATCGGGAAGATGGACCCGAGGATCATTGCGCCGAGGATCGCCCCGCCGGTAATCGGCTTTTGCCACAGGTAAAACAGCAGCGCGCCTGCCAGAGAACCGATTCCGATAGGAATAGAAGCCGTCATCGCGCTGAGGATAATCAACGGTCCGAGGAAGCGTCCGGAGGCGTTACCGGCCCCCATCATGACGTCCGCACCGTAGGTCGAGTCGCTCTGGTTGATGGTGAACTTACGCGCCAGAATGATGATGTAGCCAATCGCCAGACCAATCACCAGACCGGTGACCAGCGAGGCGGCGAAGTTGGCGACCGGGAAGATAATGCCCGCACCCAGCAGCAGCGCCGGAACACCTAACCCAACACCGGTTTGAATCGCCCCGCCGATATCCAAAATCCCCACCAGCGAACCTTCAATGATGCGGGCAAACAGGAAGCTTGCGCCAAATGCCGCCACCGCTCCGTAGGAGCCGGTATCCATTCCCGCCTTCAGCATCGCCACAAAAGCCACTTCGTTAAATGCGCCAATACCGTACAGGTAGTACATGTGTGTTCCGGCAAACACGCCAGAGGAGAGCAGGCCCACAAAGATCGGGAATGACCAGTCAGCGAACCAAAAACCTTTATTCTGTTCCATGATGACCTCCGTTATTTGCCGCTGAGCGAGTTGTGGATAAGTTCGAGCCAGTTAGGCACGGTCAGATGGAAGGATTCGATCATCTTCATGTCGAAGCCACGGAAGAAGCCGCTCAGGACAAACAGCGCGACGATAGCCACCATCATCACTTTAGTGACGTGGTTCCAGCCGCTCTCTTCAACACCTTTGCCGATCAGAATGCCGAGAACCAGACCCGGAACGGCGTTACCCATGATCAGCTGCGCCGCGCCGCCAAAAACGGTGGCCCAGAAGCCAGATTTCTTACCGGCATCGATCGCCGCCAGCCAGAAGATTACTGGCATCACGGTGTTAACCAGCAGGTTAGCCGCGGGCACCAGCACCTTGACGGCGGTAACCTGCAACGCTTCCGGTACGGATGATGCGGTGAGGTTCAGGAAGGTCACCACGATCATCCCGATAACGCCGCAGGCAATTGCCATGCGTTTGGGGTCGTGCAGCGTTTCACCGACGTTGCGATTTTTAATCATCAGCGCGGCGGCGCCCCAGTTGGGGATGATGCGATGGTCGACATCCTGCGTGAACGCCCCCGCCGCAACAGAGGAAGCCCAGGCGTTAAAGAAGAAACCCAGGCCGAACGAGAAGTGAGAAGCCGGATCCCCTTCGCAGGAATTCAGTTCTCCCAGAGTACGAAACGCGCCCATCCCTTGAGTGGTAGGCGCATGAAACATGCGTGCAGCCCCAGCGCCGACACCAACGCCAACCAACGCGCCGATGATGAGCGATTTTATTAATATTATCAGGAACATAATTATGCCTTTTAATAGAAAAATCAGCGTTGCGTAACGAAATCCACCTTGTCGAGATTGATGGCAGTCACGTTGACGGTCACGTCCAGCTCCACGCTGAAAGTGCGTCTTTCCCGGCGCAAAAAGAGGAATAAAAACGCCTCTTTACGCACCGAATCACGCGCTTGAACAACCTGCACATCCTGTGGCTCAATACGCAGTAAGATATGCGGCGACGCTTTCATCACCGCAGCCTGAACGTGGTTCAGGGCATCGGCAAAGGCGCGAGCTTTGGTCTCGCCCTTACCCGTGACTCTCACCGTGGTGGTGAATTGCTCTTTCATGCTTAAGCGCCGTGTTTCTTTTGCCACGCCTGCACCAGGCGCTCGCCGAGCTCTTCTTTGTCCATAAAGCCGAATCCCAGTACGTTGCACCCTTCGTTGATGGCGGTTACCCCTTCATCGACCGAGCGCATGCCGTATTTCGCCTTGTAGCCGTATTTGGTCTGCGCGGTAATCGCACCCGCACCACCGCTGCCGCAAAACGAGATACCAAAGGTGGCGTTTTCCGCTTTCATCACGTCACCCAGCTTCATATCTGCTGCAACGCCCGGCACCACAACGGCACGGCCACCCGCTTTCTCTACGCCTGCCGCCACTTTCTGGCCTTTACCCAGACGATCGCCAATCACTACGGTAATCTGTTCCATCTTTTGCTCCTTAAAGGTTGTCTTTCGCGACTTCGAAGTGCACCGACAGCAGCCAGGCCTCTTCCTCAGGAAGATTGCCAAACTCGGCGACCACGTCGCGGGCAAGCGCCATTGATTCGGCAGATATTTCATCAAACAAGCTGGCATCGACCTCTGGTAAGGGTTCACCCGTTACCGAGCGGTGCGCCATGGCGCGAACATGCGACGTCAGCATCTGTTCCTGTACGGCGTTGGGAATAATGTTGCGTTCACGCAGCAAGGCATACACCTGCGCCAGCATGCGGTCGGCCAGTTCCACCGATTCCCCCATGTCATTCATTACAGCTCCGTTATTCACTCGTCTTACCCCGTTAATGTCTCTGAGGGTAAATTAGCGACGGAGGTTATGAGTTTGTAGCGAGTTGTTTTCCACTTCGAAGTGGAAAGGTGTGCAGCGATAGTGATCTGTGCCGCAAAAAGAGCTGGAACCACGATTTATCACTGGAAGAATGTGATTGAGATCGCAAGAGCGAGCAGAAAAATGGAAGGAAGTGCGAACAATGAATGGGCGATAAAAATGAAAAAATGTGATGGGGATAGCGTTTACTTATGGGACGTGCAGTAGCGGGGTGTTGTATCCGACCTACGGGTATGCAGGCCGGATAGCGCAGATTAGCGGAACTTCTTGTGGTTTTCGTTGCGCGTGGTTTTCAGCTCTTCCGCAACAGCTTTCGCCTCTTTAACTTTACCTTCGTTCGCCAGCTTCAGCGCGCCGTCAATCTGGCCGATCAGCGTGTCAAAACCGTGACGGAAATCCTTCATCTCCGGGCTATCCGGGGATTTGTTTTCCAGCTTCGGCGGCGTTCCCTTTTGCGCGTCCAGCGCAGCTGCACGCATTTTGGTTAACGCATCTTTCAGTTCGGTCGCATTATCCGTTTTTTCGACGATTTTCAGGTTGTCGTTGAGGATCCCCATATCGTCTTCAAGATCGGCTGCAAACGCAGAAGAACCAAGAACCAGCGTTGAAGCTGCGACGATCGCTAACAGGTGTTTACGCATTGCTCACTTCCTTTTTTATTATTCAAAAATAAACAAACGCCAGATACCCTCAATAATTCACGCCACAGCTTGAAGTATGACGGATATTATTGCCCGGCGATCTTCATCTCCGGCAACAGGACCGAACCACACTGAATATTACTGCGCGTTTCAATATCGTTGCCGACGGTGACGATATTACGCCACATCTCTTTTAAGTTACCGGCGATGGTAATTTCACTCACCGGGTACTGAATTTCACCGTTTTCGACCCAGAAGCCCGCCGCGCCGCGCGAGTAATCGCCGGTAATGCCGCTTACGCCCTGTCCCATCAGCTCGGTAACCACAAGACCTGTGCCCATCTCTTTGAGCAACTGCTCGAAGCTTAGACCCTGTCCCGGAATTCGCCAGTTGTGGATCCCGCCTGCATGACCGGTGCTCTTAAGCCCCAGCTTACGTGCAGAATAATTGGTCAGCAGCCACTGAGTCAGCACACCGTCTTTAATAATGTCGCGGCGTTCGGTCCGTACGCCTTCGCTGTCGAACGGTGAAGACGCCAGCCCTTTCAGCAGGTGCGGATGTTCTTCAATGGTCAGCCATTCCGGCAGAATTTGCTTGCCCAGCGAGTCGAGCAGGAAGGTGGATTTGCGGTACACCGAGCCGCCCGCAATGGCGCCAACCAGGTGTCCGAACAGTCCGGTCGCCACTTCATTGGCGAAAATCACCGGCGCTTTCATGGTGGAAAGCTTACGCGGAGACAGGCGTGATAAGGTACGGCGAGCACAGTCAGCCCCCACCCACTCCGGCGTTTGCAGATCGCCCATCGCCCGACCAATGGTGTAGGCGTAATCACGCTCCATATCACCATTTTCTTCTGCGATTACGCAGCTGGAAAGAGAATGGCGCGTGGAGCAGTAGCCCTGCAGCATACCGTGGCTGTTGCCAAACACTTTGATACCATAGTGGCTGTTAAAGCTGCCGCCTTCGGTGTTGGTGATGCGTTTGTCGGCCTGCAACGCCGCCTGTTCAGCGCGGGCAGCCAGTTCGATAGCTTCGTCAGGGGAAACTTCCGCCGGGTGGAACAGGTCCAGATCGGGCGCATCAAAGGCCAGCAGTTCTTTATCTGCCACGCCCGCGCACGGGTCCGGCGAAGTGTAACGTGCAATGTCCAGAGCGGCCTGCACGGTGCGTGCAATCGCCTGCGGGCTTAAATCGGTGGACGATGCGCTGCCCTTACGGTTCTGGTGGTAAACCGTAATCCCCAGTGCACCATCGCTATTGAATTCGACGTTCTCCACTTCACCATAACGGGTGCTGACGCTAATACCCGTGGTCTTGCTCACAGCGACTTCCGCGCCATCCGACTTACCTGATGCTAATTCCAGTGCCGTCGAGACTGCTTCTTCCAGAATCTTACGCTGCGCTTCAACTTGTGAGATTACTTTCATCGCAAATGCCATAATGTAGAGAGAGTTTCTCTGAAGTCTAACAGAGAACCGTTTTTCAGTGCGCATCTTAACTGGTAACATTAGCCTCTTTTTTTAAGGAGCCTGACATGACTAAGCAGCCCGAAGACTGGCTCGACGACGTTCCCGGTGATGACATCGAAGACGAAGACGATGAAATTATCTGGGTCAGTAAAAGTGAAATAAAACGTGACGCCGAGGAGTTAAAACACCTGGGTGTGGAACTGGTAAAACTGGGGAAAAACGCGCTGGATAAAATCCCGCTCGATGCGGATTTACGTGCCGCGATTGAGCTGGCCCAGCGTATTAAGATGGAAGGTCGCCGTCGTCAGCTGCAGCTGATTGGCAAAATGTTGCGCCAGCGCGATGTTGATCCTATCCGTCAGGCGCTGGACAAGCTGAAAAACCGTCACAACCAACAGGTCGTTGTCTTCCATAAGCTGGAGCAACTGCGTGACCGTATGGTTGACGGTAGCGATGAAGCTATCGAAGAAGTGATGAACCTGTGGCCTGACGCCGACCGTCAGCAACTGCGTTCGCTGGTGCGTAACGCCAGGAAAGAAAAAGCGGGCAACAAGCCGCCAAAATCTTCCCGCCAGATCTTCCAGTATCTGCGTGAACTGGCGGAAAACGAGGCCTAACCTCTTCGTCCGCCGAAAGTGCCGGATGGCGGTGCAAATACCTTATCCGGCCTACGATCCGTTGTAGGCCCGGTAAGCGTAGCGCCACCGGGCATTTTTTTACTCTTCTTCTGCCTGAGCTTTCTTCGCCAGACCATCCAGCAGTTTTTGATGGATGCCGCCAAACCCGCCGTTGCTCATCACCAGAATGTGATCGCCAGGCTGTGCGGTTTTCACCACCATATCTGCCAGTGCATCCACATCGCCGCTCCAGTGTGCCGGCTGAACGCAGGCTTCAGCGACTTCTGCTACCTGCCACGGAATGTGCGGGGGTTGCAGCAGGAACACTTCGTCTGCACGCCCTAACGACGGCGCCAGGTCATCTTTGCACAGGCCCATTTTCATGGTGTTCGAGCGAGGTTCCAGCACCGCGATGATGCGCGCCGTGCCGCCCACTTTACCGCGCAGTGCCGCAAGCGTTGCCAGAATGGCCGTCGGGTGATGGGCAAAATCGTCATACACCGTCACGCCATTGGCTTCACCGCGCAGCTCAAGACGGCGACGGGCGTTGATGAACGAGCCCAATGCATTGGCCGCATCCGCAGGCACGACGCCAACATGACGCGCGGCTGCAATCGCCATCAGGCCGTTGTGCATGTTGTGTTCGCCCACCAGACCCCACTTCACTTCGCCGACTTTTTCACCGTCCAGCCACACTTCCCACTCGGAGGCATCGGTGGTCAGCTTTTTCGCCTGCCAGTGACCTTGTTCGCCCACCAGCTCTTGTTCGCTCCAGCAGCCCATCGCCATCGTCTGTTTCAGATTGATGTCGTTTTCCGGGTAGATGATGCGTCCCTGGCCCGGCACGATACGCACCAGGTGGTGGAACTGTTTCTGAATAGCTTTCAGATCGTCAAAGATGTCCGCGTGATCGAACTCAAGGTTATTGAGGATCAGCGTACGCGGGCAGTAATGCACGAATTTAGAACGCTTGTCGAAGAACGCGCAGTCGTACTCATCCGCTTCAATCACGAAGAAGTCGCTCTCGCCGAGGCGCGCGGAAACCTCAAAGTTGCCCGGAACGCCGCCGATCACAAAGCCAGGTTTATAGCCGCAGGCTTCGAGGATCCAGGTCGCCATTCCGGCGGTAGTGGTTTTGCCGTGCGTACCCGCAACCGCCAGTACCCAGCGATCGCGCAAGACAAAGTCATGCAGCCACTGCGGGCCTGACATGTACGGAATGTTCTTTTCCAGCACCGCTTCCACGCACGGATTACCACGGGTCATGGCATTGCCGATGATCACCAGGTCCGGCTGCGGGTCGAGCTGGCTGGCATCGTAACCCTGAATCAGATCAATGCCTTGCTTCTCAAGTAAGGTACTCATCGGCGGATACACATTGGCGTCCGAACCGGTTACTTCATGACCGAGCGAGCGCGCCAGCATCGCCAGACCGCCCATGAAAGTGCCACAAATTCCCAAAATATGAATGCGCATACGTCACTATCCTTTTTTAATCTGGGGGCCATTTTACGCACATGTCCGGCAAGTGAGAAACGCATTTCAGGATATTCCGCAGTTTGCTGGCGCGATTCACCTAAGCGCAACAAAGGAAATATTTGTTAATATTGTTGCGGTCGCTTTACTCCACATAAATTGCAGGGAAAGTGTTATGAAAACGTTAGGTGAATTTATTGTCGAAAAGCAGCACGAGTTTTCTCATGCTACCGGTGAGCTCACTGCTTTGTTGTCGGCAATAAAGCTGGGCGCCAAGATCATCCACCGCGATATCAATAAGGCCGGTCTGGTCGATATCCTGGGTGCCAGCGGTGCTGAGAACGTGCAGGGAGAGGTTCAGCAAAAACTCGATCTGTTCGCGAACGAAAAACTGAAAGCTGCACTGAAGGCGCGCGACATTGTGGCGGGCATTGCCTCAGAAGAAGAAGATGAAATCGTCGTCTTTGAAGGCTGTGAACACGCTAAATACGTTGTGCTAATGGATCCGCTGGATGGCTCATCCAACATCGATGTTAACGTCTCTGTCGGTACGATTTTCTCTATTTACCGCCGCGTAACCCCAGTCGGCACACCGGTCACGGAAGAGGATTTCCTGCAACCGGGCAACAAGCAAGTTGCTGCAGGTTACGTTGTTTATGGTTCTTCCACCATGCTGGTGTATACCACCGGCTGTGGCGTACATGCCTTCACTTACGATCCTTCTCTGGGCGTATTCTGCCTCAGCCAAGAACGTATGCGCTTCCCGGCGAAAGGCAGCACGTACTCCATTAACGAAGGCAACTACATCAAATTCCCGAACGGCGTGAAGAAGTACATTAAATTCTGCCAGGAAGAAGATAAGCCAACCCAGCGCCCGTATACCTCGCGCTACATTGGCTCTCTGGTTGCGGATTTCCATCGCAATCTGCTGAAAGGCGGTATCTACCTGTACCCAAGCACCGCCAGCCACCCGCAAGGGAAACTGCGTCTGCTGTATGAATGCAACCCGATGGCCTTCCTGGCCGAGCAGGCGGGCGGCAAAGCCAGCGATGGTAAAGAACGCATTCTGGATATCACCCCAGAAAGCCTGCACCAGCGCCGCTCCTTCTTCGTGGGTAACGACCATATGGTTGAAGATGTAGAACGCTTTATCCGCGAGTTCCCGGACGCGTAAGTATCATTCATCGCACGGACGTAGGCCGGATAAAACGCATAGCGTTGCCATCCGGCCTACAAAATCCATCGTCTGCTTACGCTTTCTGTAGCTTAAATACAGCCATTGCTTCGATTAGCGCTGAAGACTGCTCTTCCAGCGAGCGGGTAGCCGCTGAAGACTGCTGCACCAGCGCCGCGTTTTGCTGCGCCGTTTCATCCATCTGAATTACCGCGATATTCACCTGCTCTATGCCGCGACTCTGTTCCTGGGACGCACTGGCAATTTCACGCATCAGTTTGGTCATACGCATAACCTCGGTCGCGATTTCATCCATGGTTTCGCCCGCCTGCTGCGCCAGTTCACTGCCTTCCCCCACATGGGTGTGCGAATCGCTGATTAGCGTACGGATCTCTTTGGCCGCCTCGGCGCTGCGGCTGGCCAGATTACGCACTTCACCTGCCACAACCGCAAAGCCCCGCCCCTGCTCACCAGCTCGCGCCGCTTCAACGGAAGCATTGAGCGCCAGAATATTGGTCTGGAAAGCAATGCCGTCAATCACGCTGAGGATATCGGCGATTCGGCTGGAACTGCCGGAAATATCGCGCATTTTCTCGATCACATAGCACACCATTTCGCTACCGCGATCGGCAGTATCCGACACCGATTTTGCCAGCTGGTGCGCCTGTTCCGCGTTCTGCGCATTCTGTTTCACCGTCGCCGTGAGTTCTTCCATGCTGGCGGCGGTCTGCTCCAGCGAAGTGGCTGTCGATTCAGTGCGTTGCGCCAGATGCTGGTTACCGGCCGTCAGTTCACGACTGCCAATATCAATTTGCGAGCTGGCATCGCGTACGCGCTGTACCGAGTCGCCCAGCGCATGGCGCATGTCATCCATTGCCGCATTCAGGCGGTTGAATTCGGCGCTGGCCGACAACGCGGTAACCGGCGACAAATCCCCCGTTGCCAGACGTTCCAGTTGCTCAACCATGTTATCCAACGGTTTGAGAAACTTATTTCGCAGCATAAACCAAATGACCGCCAGCAATGCGATAGCAGCCAACATCGCAGCGCTCATAATACCGTGATAAATCAACGAGGTAATGACACGGGTAGAAGCATATAGTCCCATGCCACCGGTCAGTAGCAGAAGGAACGTCAGCAGAGACAATAACACCAACAAACTTGATCGAATTGAAAGGGATTTTGGCATCGTTATATTTCCGGTTGTAGGGTTAAAACAGACCTGTACAGAACCTATCGACTACAACCGGAAAAAGTTTAGGTATTTAAATGTCTTGTGCAAAATCAGGATGTTACTTTGGTGTTGCCGCCGTACCCACTCGGGTAACCGGCGAGCTTTGACGATTTTCCCAAAGCATCGTCAGACCGCGTTGTAACGCTATAAATATAAACAATAAAATGCCAATCGCGATCTTCGTCCACCAGGAACTTAATGTGCCGTCAAAATTAATGTAGGTCTGGATCAGCCCCTGAATAGCGACGCCAAACAACGTCCCTAACACTGTACCGACCCCACCGCTGAGCAGCGTTCCGCCAATCACAACTGAGGCTATCGCATCCAGTTCGACGCCAACGCCCGCCAGCGCATAGCCCGCCTGGGTGTAAATGGAAAAGACAATGCCGGCAAGCGTCGCAAGCCCGGTAGACAGCATATAAATGCGGATGGTGGTGCTGCGGGTTGAGATGCCCATCAGGTTGGCAGAAGTGGCGTTGCCGCCAATCGCGTAAACCTGATTACCAAAGCGCGTACGGTGCGCCAGGAATATGCCGATGACGACAACCGCCAGCATCAGCAATCCCATCGCGCTCAGGCGACCACCGCCGGGAATTTTCCATGCCAGGCTTGAGAGCGTGTCATAAACCGGATGGTTAATTGGGATGGATTCTTCTGAGATCAGATAGCTGACGCCGCGCAGGAAGAACATTCCCGCCAGGGTGATAATAAATGCCGGGATCTTCAGCGCATCAATCAGTAACCCCATAAACGCACCAAACGCGCAGCCCATCAGCAAAACCAAAGGGAACGCCAGCAGCGGGGAAATGCCCCAATAGCCAATGGCCTTTGCCAGAAATACGCCGGTAAAGGCGATCACCGAGCCAACGGAAAGGTCGATCCCGCCAGAGAGGATTACGAAGGTCATGCCTACGGCAATGATGCCCAGAAAGGCGTTATCGGTCAGGATATTGCAAATGACTCGGGTGGAAGCAAAAGCGGGAAACTGCGTCAGGCAGTAGAGATAACCCAGCACAAACACGCCGAGGGTGATCATCAGCGGTAAATTACGTTTTATCATGACCACGCACTCCTTTTATCAGGCTGATAAAGCGTTGCGACTGCACGACCAGCACACACAACACCACCACGGCTTTGACCACCTGATTCAGTTCCGGCTGGAAGCCCGACAGCAAAATCCCGGTGTTCATGCCCTGAATAATCAATGCGCCTACCACCGACAGCAGCAGGTTAAAGCGCCCGCCCATCAGCGACCCGCCGCCGATAACCACCGCCAGGATGGCATCCAGCTCCAGCCATAATCCGGCGTTATTGGCATCTGCCCCCCGGATATCCGCCGTGACGATAATGCCAGCGATAGCCGCGCACAGGCCGCTCAGCACATAGGTGAGCATCACGATAATGCGGGTGTTCACCCCGGCGTTTTTTGCCGCACGAATGTTGATGCCCACCGCTTCGATAAACATACCCAGCGCCGTTTTCCGCGTCAGCAGCCAGAACACCACCAGCGTGAGCAGTGCAATAATTACCGGCGTAGGGAACAGTAAGAGCGAGCCGCTGCCAAACCATGACAGTTCGGGCGAGTTAAAGGTGACGATCTGCCCGGAGGTGATAAGCTGCGCCACCCCGCGCCCGGCCACCATCAGGATTAGCGTGGCGACAAACGGTTGGATCTTGAGGATGGCCACCAGAATCCCATTCCACAACCCAGCCAGAATGCCGGATCCTAAGGCGGCAAGCAGCACCACCGGCAGACTGTGCCCGGCCACCGTCATCGCCGCAGTAGTAGCGCCAGCAATAGCCATGACTGCCCCCACGGAAAGGTCGATGCCGCCGGTAGCAATCACCAGCGTCATACCAATCGTCAACAGCGCCACGGGCGCGGCACGGTTGAGAATATCAATCGGGCTACCGAACAGCCGACCATCCTGCAAAATCACCTGGTAGAAATGCGGAGCGACCAGGCTATCCACCAGCAGCACCAGCAGTAACGCCACCAGCTGTGGCATCCCCTTTGGCCAACGGAACCGCCGTTTAGACGGATTGGATTGAGGGAGAGATTGAGGCATCACCATAGTCTCCTTAGGCCGCAATGGCGTTCATGATCGCCGGTACGGACAGTTCAGCCAGGGGGATCTCGGCCACCTGTTTGCGATCGCGCATAATAATGACCCGATCGGCATAGCCCACTAACTCTTCCAGTTCGGATGAAATGACCAGCAGCGCCAGACCATCCGCGCACAGCGTTTCGATCAGGCGAATGATCTCCGCATGCGCGCCAACGTCGATCCCACGCGTGGGTTCATCGAGGATCAGGAACTGCGGTTTGGTCAGTAACCAACGAGAGAGCAATACTTTTTGCTGATTGCCGCCGGAGAGAAATTCGATCGGCTGCTCAGCGTTCGGAGTACGAATACCAAGCTGGCGGATAAACCGCTCGGCAATCTCGTTTTGCTCTTTCCGTGGGATAGGCCGCAGCCAGCCGCGCTGTGCCTGCAATGCCAGAATGATGTTTTCCCGCACCGAAGCGGCGGCAATAATGCCATCCGTTTTGCGATCCTCCGGACAGAAACCGATCCCCAGACACGAAGCCTGATGTGGCGATCGCAAGGTCTGCGGTTTGCCTTTGATCAGCGCAGTACCGCTGTCGGCGGGTTTAATACCGAAGATCACCTCCGCCGTTTCCGTTCGCCCGGATCCCAGTAGTCCGGCGAGACCGACGATCTCACCGGGACGCACCTGTAGATCAAATGGCGCGATGGTGCCTTTTTTGCCAAAGCCGCTGAATGCCGCCACCGGTTTATCACTCAGCAACGTGCGGCCCGCACGCTGTAGCGCATGGGTATCCAGTTCACGGCCCAGCATCATTTTGACCAGTTCGATCTGAGGCAGTTCTCGGGTTTCACGGCAGCCAACGAAGCCGCCGTTACGCAGAACGGTAATGCGATCGCTGACCTGATAAACCTGATCAAGAAAGTGGGTGACGAAGATCAGGCTGACGCCCCGATCGCGCAGATGTCGCATCAGGCCAAACAGCATTTCAACTTCCTGAGTATCAAGGCTGGCGGTCGGCTCATCGAGGATCAGCACTTTTGCGGAGAGATCGATCGCCCGGCAGATGGCGACGATTTGTTGCATCGCCACGGAAAAGCGGTTCAGCGGCTCTCGCACGTCGAGGGAAAAACCGTATGACGCCATCAGCTCCGTCGCGCGTTTTTCCATCTGCTTGCGCTGAAGCAGGCCAAAACGCCGCGGCTCACGGCCAATAAATAAGTTATCGGCAACCGACATATTGGGCAGCAGGTTCACTTCCTGGTACACGGTGCCAATCCCCAGTTGCTGGGCATGGGCGGTGTTTTTGGGGGAAATCGGTTGGCCTTCGAGCCAGATAGTGCCGCGATCGGCATGGTAAACTCCGGTCAGCGCTTTGATGAGCGTCGATTTGCCGGCTCCGTTTTCTCCCAGCAGCGCCATAATCTCGCCACGACGCAAGCTGAAATCCACGTTATCCAACGCTTTGACGCCGGGAAAGAATTTGCTTAATCCTTCGGTGCGGAGGATTTCCTGATGTTGGTCGGTGGTCATGGTTCCCCCTGCATCACGCCGGATGGCGCTACGCTTATCCGGCCTACAAAAGAGCGTAATGTAGGCCGGGCAAGCGCAGCGCCCCCGGCATTTTCATGAAGGCTTAGTAGCCCATGTTTTTCTTCTTCTCTAACTCTTCTTTTGCCGTATCCGGCAGATAGAGGATCGACTTGGTAATGGTCAGCTTCTCAGGCATCGTGCCGTCTTTTTTGAATTTCTCCAGTGCGTCGAATGCCGGGCCAGCCATATTTGGCGTCAGCTCGACGCTGGCGTTGGCTTCGCCGTCAATCATCGCTTTGTAGATATCCGGTACGCCATCGATAGAACCGGTGAGAATATCTTTGCCAGGTTTCAGGCCCGCTTCTTTGATCGCCTGAATCGCACCGATCACCATGTCATCGTTGTGGGCGTAAACCATACAGATGTTCTTGCCGTTGTTTTCCGCTTTGATAAAGCTCTCCATCACTTCTTTCCCTTTACTGCGGGTGAAGTCACCGGACTGAGAGCGAATAATTTTGATGTTTGGCGCACTGGCAATGGCTTCAGCAAAGCCTTTCTTACGATCGATCGCCACGCTGGCCCCAACGGTCCCTTGCAGCTCAACGACGTTACACGGCTTGCCGTCCACTTGTTTAATCAGCCAGTCGCCGATCAATTTACCTTCCAGCACGTTGTCGGCGGTGACGGTGGTCATATAGAGAGATTTGTCTTTTACATCGATGGAACGATCGAGCAAAAAGACCGGAATGTCGGCATCTTTAGCTTCTTTTAAAACCGGCTCCCAACCCGTTGCCACGACCGGCGCAATAAAGATGGCGTCGACGCCCTGCGCAACAAATGAGCGGACTGCTTTAATCTGGTTTTCCTGCTTTTGCTGGCCATCAGCGATTTTCAGCGTAATTCCCCGCTTTTCGGCCTCGCTTTTCGCGACGTTGGTTTCTGCGGCGCGCCAGCCGGATTCAGAGCCAACCTGCGAAAATCCTACGGTTAAAGGGGCTGCCATTGCCATAGACGACATGGCTGCCGAAACTGCTGTGACTAAAAGTAAGCGCTTCCACATAAGTGCGTCCTCGTAGGGTGATTATTGTTGGTTAATTAACCGTTGCGAAAAAACTATAGACAATTGAGCATGTAACGGATTGCGTTACATCACACTTCAAAAAAGTAAATAAAACGTTAATCACAACTTTGTAATCGCTTTCATCTCACTATGAAAAATGCGGCTGAAGATATGGATTTTTCTGTCACGAGAGAGAGGTAAAAAGAAGAAAATGCACGCAGAGAAAGCGAAAACAAGCGGAGACATTCCGCGCGAGTTGGCTATAATACCCGCCACTTGTTTGCCATAGCTTATTTAAAGGAAACAGACATGAGCTTACTCAACGTCCCTGCCGGTAAAGACCTGCCGGAAGATATCTACGTTGTTATCGAGATCCCTGCGAACGCAGATCCGATCAAATACGAAGTTGACAAAGAGAGCGGCGCCCTGTTCGTTGACCGCTTCATGTCCACCGCGATGTTCTATCCGTGCAACTACGGTTACATCAACCACACCCTGTCTCTGGATGGTGACCCGGTAGACGTTCTGGTCCCGACTCCGTACCCGCTGGAGCCAGGTTCAGTGATCCGCTGCCGTCCGGTTGGCGTACTGAAAATGACCGACGAATCCGGTGAAGATGCGAAACTGGTTGCGGTACCGCACACCAAGCTGAGCAAAGAATACGATCACATCAAAGATGTGACCGACCTGCCGGAACTGCTGAAAGCGCAGATCACCCACTTCTTCGAACACTACAAAGATCTCGAAGCGGGCAAATGGGTGAAAGTTGACGGTTGGGACAACGCTGAAGCTGCTAAAGCTGAAATCGTTGCTTCCTTCGAGCGCGCGAAGAAGTAAGTTCGCGTTAGCTTAAAGCCCTGAACGCCAGCCCCTGGTTAGTAAGGGTTTTTTAATTTCTACTTTCTTTTCCCCCTCCCCTTCGCTGTTTTCTTTTTGACCTACCAGATTGGGTAGCCACATTTCATTTATCTTAATTGCGAATGAGATTAGATCTCATTATCATTCTCAGCATGTAAATAAATGTGAATAAAAGTCAATGAACCTCCACAATGTGAAGTCCCTGAAACGCTATTCCTGCGTGGCTCTCGCCACAGCACTGTTATTTACCAGCCTGTCCAGCGTGGCGCAGACGCTACCTGAGCAAGATTTTCTGACCCGCGACGTTGGCAACGGCGTGTATGAACTGGCGGTTGATAGCCAGCAGAATGCGCTTTTTGCTGCCTCGTCGCCGTCGTTTGATAAAGATAAAACCAGCGGGCTTATCTATAAACTCGATCTGGAGAAGCTCACCACGACTGAAGTTATCGAAACCAGCCGTCGTGCCTTTGCCACTGCCCTGGATGCAGAAAACCAGGTGCTGTATGTCGGCAACACGCTGGAGGGTTCGGTCACGCTCATTGATACCCGCAGCGGTAAAGAGCTGGCGATACTGCAACTGAGCGAAGCCAAAAACCCGAAAGAAATTGTCCATACCCGCGAAATGGTGCTCGATAAACAGCATCACCGCCTGTACGTTTCCGGCGTGGCTGAAAAGGGTATTGTCTGGGTGGTGGATACGCAAAAGCGCGAGAAAATCGCCACCCTTGAAAACATGGGCCAGTATCCGACCGGCATGGCCGTAGATGCCAATAAGAACCGCCTGTATGTCGTAAATGGCCGCAACGAACTTATTACGCTGGATACCACTAACCATCAAATTATTAACCGCTTTAGTATTGAGCCAGGCAAAAAACATTTTTTCCTGAATATTGCTTTGGATGCAAAAAATAATCGCGCATTCCTGACCGATCCTGATTTAGCGGATGTACTGGTTGTTGATATTAATACCGGTAAGGTTATTGCCCCCATTAAGGTTATCAACTCCCTGGCAGTGATATATAACGAAAAGCGCCAGGAAGTGTATATCACCCACCGTAATGCAAAGCGCATCAGCATTGTGGACAGCAAGACTTATCAGGTAAAACAAAGCATTGAAACCAATGCGTTACCTAACAGCCTGGCGCTCTCGTCTGATGCCAACACCCTGTATGTCAGCGTCAAACAGCCGGAAAAAATGACCGGTGTGAAGCCCGACTACGTGATGCAAATCGACCTCTCCAAATATTAATAATTAAAAACGCTTCTGACACCTTGCAGCTTTTCTGGGCTGCAAGGTGATGCTTTTATTTTTTACTTTTCAGGTGTCTATATTATGAAAACGCGTCAACTTATTACGCTGACAGGGATCGTTGCATTCTCAGGCGGTGTTATTTTCCCCACTCAGGCAGAAGAACTCACCGAAACCTCACGCAATAGCGAAGATGAAATGGTGATCACCGCATCCGGGTTCTCGCAGCAAAAGCGCGAAGCGCCGGCCACCATTTCTGTTATCGATCGTAAAACGCTGGATATTCAGCCGGACCGTAGCATTGGTGAAGCGATTAAAAACCTTCCTGGCGTCTCGGTCACCAACAGCAGCGGTATGAACGCTGGCAGCATTATGATTCGCGGCATGGACCCGTCCTATACCGCGTTTATGGTCAACAGCGTCAAACAAAATACCGGTGAATCTCGCCCTTACGGACATGACATCGGTACTGAAGCCAACTTCTTACCGCCGATGGAGGCCATTGAGCGTATCGAAGTTATCCGCGGGCCCATGTCCTCGCTGTACGGCTCAGATGCCATCGGCGGTGTGGTCAACGTGATTACCAAAAAACCGTATGGCGCAAAAGAGTGGACGACGGCAATTGCCGCCAATACCTGGCTTCAGGAACACCAGTATTTGGGTAATACCAGCCAGATGAATCTGTTTACCATGGGGCCGATTGTGCCCGATGTTCTCGGCCTTAGCGTAGCGGCCGACTGGCTCGACCGTCGCGATGACGATCGCAATAACTATTTCGGTAAACACAACCGTAAATCCGTTGATATGACGCTGGGCCTGGCCGCTAGCGAAAATAACCTGTTCGACCTCAATGTGGTCACCGGTGAGCAGGAGAAAAACCGTACCCAGAAGCGCGGCGCGCCGTGGTCATGGCTGTTCGATCGTAACGCCGCCACCCTAACGCATACCGGCTGGTATGCCGACGACACCATTGCAACGACCAACTACATAAACTATGAAAAAGGCCGTTCGAAGTACGTTTATGACGGCCAGTCGCCGCAGTATGTGCAGATGGAGAACTACGTCGCTAATTCGCAAACCACCTTCACGCTCGACAACCATAAACTGACCGTTGGGGCGAATTTCACCCGCGAAGAGCTGAATGACCGCTTTGATGTGGCCAACAAAACGCTGCCCGGATCTGAGCCAGTGACAAAAATCAGCCGTAACGGTTGGGCATTGTTTGCTGAAGACGGCTGGAGCATTGACGACTTTATCCTGACCACATCAGCGCGTATGGACCAGGATGATAACTTTGGCACACATATTACGCCGAAAATGTACGGTAACTGGGCCTTCAGCAATGACTGGGCGCTGAAGGGCGGCGTTTCCGCAGGCTATAAAAAACCTGAGCTGCGTGCGACATCCAGCGACTTTGTCACCCCATACGGCTCGACCGTACCTTATCCCTTCCTGACCGTCGGTAACGACGATCTGAAACCAGAACAAAGCCTTAACTCTGAGCTGGGCCTCTACTGGACGGGGAATGCGCTGTCACTGGATAGCACCGTCTTCTATACGCAGTTCAAAGATAAAATTGCTGAACAAACCATTTGCGAAACTACATCGACGAATCAGTGCTCCGTGAATGGCTACAAGGCGGACTCCGTCAGTAAATACTTCAACGTCAGCAAAGCGGACGTGTACGGCATAGAACTGAATGCCGACTGGCAGATTAGCGCCGATGTAAAAGCCAACGCTAACTACACCTGGAACCATAGCGAACAGAAAAGCGGCGTAAACAAAGGCTACGCGCTCAACGATTATCCGCGCCATATGGCGAACCTGTCGCTGAACTGGGCGGCAACGCAGAGTCTGGACGTATGGAGTACGGTGAATTACCGCAGCAGTAACCGTAACAGCGACAATAACTATAAGTACGATGACTACACGATGGTCGACGTAGGCGTACGTTATAAGCTCAATAAGCACACGCAGCTGATGGCAGGGATCTACAACGTGCTGGATGAAGATCCGAAACTGACGACTGCATGGAATGAATCCGCGCAGGTGGAAGGCCGCCGCTATAACCTCGGCGCGCGCGTGGAGTTTTAAGCCTTTAATAAACAACGCCACCCGAAGGTGGCGTGTTCATATCAGTACTGGTCTCTGTCTAACCAGTTACCGCTTTCAATCAGCGTTAAGCCATCAACCGGACGTTGGTACACGTACATCCATGCACTTCCGTACGGCGTTTGAATTAACTGGCGTGCGTATTCACCGCCACGGGTACGCAGAGCGTCAAGCTCTGCCAGCGTGGCGTTATCAATACGATAAACTTCCCCGTGTACTGTTCCATTTCCCGGAACCGCGCCTGGATAGTGGCCCAGGCTGTACAACTGGTAGTTATCGATACTGAAATTTCCCAGCAACAGGGCATTGGTCATCCAGTGGCTGTTGCCTTGTTTGGTTCGTAAACTGCCGTAGACAAATATTCGCATTGCTAAAACTCGAACTGATAGAGCAAATCAAGTGCCTGATCTACGCCAGACACTGCTTCCAGATATAGCTTAGGCATCAGACGATAACGTAGCGTGAGTGTCGCTAAGGAGTCAAATATACCCACACCATATTTCACCTGCAGACCTGGCAGTACGTATCCGCTGACAACCACCTGAGATGAGTCGCCCACCCCTTGCGTGTCCAGTGCCAGATTGCTTACGCCAAATGTCTCCCCGATTTTACCCACAACCTGACCACTTTGTGCAACCCCCAGACCAATAAGCATTGAAGTCATCGCTGCGCTATCGCTCTGTTCGCTATCCAGCCCTTGTCCACGTAGCAGGTAGGAAAGCGCCATTTGCTGCGACATTGCCGGGTCGGAGAAGATCTCCGCCTTCGGTTCATCGGCGGTACCGGTGACGCGAACGCCAGCGATCACGTCGTCTTCGGTGGCATCTGGGTTACGAATCGCTTCGATGTTGAGCAACGGCTGATCCGGCGGACCGGAGAACAACAGCTCGCCCTTACGCACAATCAGATCCTGACCATAGGCGTGGAAGCGACCGCTCGGAATATTAATTTGCCCGTTAAGCCCCAGACCTTGCTTATCCTGCACCACTTTCAGATCGCCCGTCAGACGCGCTTTCAGACCAAAGGCGTCAAGACGCACGTTGTTACCGACGTGGATATTCAGGTTGCTGTTGATCGGAATACCGGCGGTCTGCGGTTTCTCGGGCTGCAGGTTGTTGTTAAGCATAACCATATCGCTGGAAACCCCAACCGCGCTTTCCGGCAGGTCATGTACCACGATACGCGCCCACGGCACATCCACGTTACCATCGAGAGTAAACAGGCTCGGCGTGGCTTCAAAGACCACGTCCGGCGATACGTCGAGGCGGACCATCGGCGGTACGGTAATACGCACCCTGCTGCCTTTAGCCGCAACACGCGCCCGCCAGTTGTCTATCTGACTCCAGTCGGCATCGCCGCTCAGGTTAATTTCTCCCTGCTGCGTACGCACCACGCCCGCCAGCGTTGAGCGTGTTCCATTGAAGTTAACGGCTAACTGGCTTGGCTGCATGTCAAACGGCATGAAGTTACCGTCAATATCCAGACCACTCAGTTGCAGCTGTCCGAGCAACTGCGGGCTTTGCACATCGCCGCCCAGCCGCAGGTTGGCGTTGATCATCCCTGCCGCTTTTTCACCGCGCGAGAAGATAGGGTTCACCATCGCCAGATTGAAGTTGCGAATATTGACGTTACCGCCCAGATTACGACGCCCTTGCGGGTCCGTTACCTGCACCTGTCCGTCAAACTGCCCGTTGTTGGTCAGACGAATTAGCCAGCCCAACTCGGCACGGTTATTGTGCAGGTCGGCGGTCAGATTCAGCGTTTCAAACGCCACGGGGAGCGGGGCATCATTCACGCTTTGCGTGACCTTCACGTTACGTCCGCTCAGGGTGACCTGCCCCTGTGGCAGCCCCTCTTTGGTGGTATCCCAGCTCACATCAGCTTTGCCAGTGAACACACCGCTGGCCTGGGTTGTCTCCGGCATAAACGGTTTTAGCATCGCCAGGTCGAAGCGGTTAAGATTCACCACCGCGCGACCTTCTGCACCGGCATCAATGGTTTGTGGTACGCACAGCTCCGCATTCGGGTTGTTCCAGCAGTGCGGCCCGATACTAATTTTCTGTTCTTGATTACGATAATCCAGCGCGATAGCCCGGTTGAGCGACCACGGACCGACCGGCGTCTGGAAGCGGGTATTGCTTAACTCCCCTTTCCAGCGCTGTTCTTTGCGATCAAAGCTCCCGGCAAGATCCAGTTGCCCTGAAACCGGCTCACCCTGAATGCGTAACTGCAGTTCATGCTGCTTTTCACTGCCTTTGGCGTTGAGCGTCACCAGACCAATATTCACGTCAGGTTGTACAATCCGCTCTACGCGAACGTTGAGATTACCGGCGATTTGCTCGGCCGATTTCACATCGCCTTCGACGCGCACCTGAGCAACGGAAAGTTCCTGCCAGCGCAGACCACGGGCGGTAATATCCGCCAGCAGCTGTGGTGCTTCAACCGTACCGCGAACTTTTACCAGCCCTTTCGCCGTACCGCCCAACCCCGGCAGCGCGTTATCCAGGCTTGGGGCATCAATCGTCGCGTCGAGGTTGAGGTCTTTAACCCCCAGTTCGCCTTTTACGTCCGCACTGTTGCGTCCCAGTTCCAGATGAAGGCCCGGAATCGTCCACTGCAGGTAGCTGTTCCCCTTCAGCGAACCGTTCACATTGACCTTGTTCTGCTTTACGTTGCCGGTCAGCTTCAGCTCCGGAACCTCCATCTGCCAGCTTCCGCCGTACAGACTGCCGCGCGTTTTCACCAGGCCATTCAGTTTTGACGGCCAGTCCGGGATCGCTTTCGCGGTATTGATACCATCCAGCGTTAGCTCCCCGCGCCAGCTGATCGCCTGCTGCCAGTCCACCAGCGCTTTCAGCTCGGTTTTCCCTTCCAGCGCCGCAACGCTGAGTTTGTCGAGATTGATCTGCTGCTCGTTGCCTTTGGCGTCCAGCGTGATAGTAGCCGGAGGAATATCCTGACCTTTCACGGCGGTACGCATCGACAGCGTATAGTCGGTCATCTTGCCGGTCAGTTTGAGCTTGATGTCATCGGCCTGGAACTGTTTCTCACCGGTAAACGGCCAGTAAACCTGCTTACTCACCACCTCAATGTTGAGCGGCAATCCGGCTTCTGCCAGGCGCGTCTGAGCACGCAGGTCCATATCCACCGGACCAGACAGATTGACGCCGACTTCCAGCTGTTCGCGCAGCGCACCGCCGACCTTCAGCTTCACCTTTTCGCCTTTTAACGGGTCGATGTTTAGCGTGCTGTTTAACGTAATATCAACCGGCCACGTGTCGGTCAGTTGCGCCGTGCCGCTGGCTTTTACCGTTCCCTGATTCGAGTCGATATCCAGCGCGTCGAGCTTCATGTTGCCGTCTATGCTGCTCACTTTCAGCAGCATGCTATGTACCGTTAAATCCGTATCTCCGGTCACGCGCAGCTGCTCGCCGCGAAACTCTTCAATATTGAGATTGAGCGGCAGATGGACATCGGTCATTTCCGGCAGTACCGGCTTTGAGAACAGATCTTTTAGCGTTTCCCCGAGCGGCTTTTCATCCGGCTGCGGGTTTTGAATCTTCGGTTCGACAACCTCTTCCTGTGCCACTTCCGCCACTTTAGGCAGAGCAATCAGCAGCCCCTGTAATGACGTTGGCTTCAGCGTCAGCGTTTTTTCCTGCCAGTTCAGGCCGGAAGTAAAATCCAGCACTGAAACCGTGGTGTCATCGATTTTGATATTGATGTTGTTCAGCGTCACGCGCGAAAGCGTGATGGGGTAAGGCGTGGAAAGATTAAGCGGACCGCTCTCTTCTTCCTCAACCGGCGCGGATGGTGGCATCTTTTTGCTGTCGATCGCCACGTTGATGTTTTTCAGCGCCAGATCGTTGACGCACAGGCTGCTGTCCCACAGACAGTTAAGCCCCACGGCCAAATGCACTTCACCAGCATTCACCGCCACGCCAGGCTGGTCGTAGCGAATATTTTTCAGTGATAGATCCCGCCAGCCGCCGGTGACCTGACCAATTTCCAGACCCGGAACCCAACGATTAGCGGCTTTGAAGATCAGATGCAGGCCCGAGGTGGTACCGACGAGGAACGCCACCGTGCCTAACAACAGCAGGATAAAAACCAGCACGCCGAGGCTTATCTTCTTCCATAAACTCATAATTCAGGCCCCAGACCGATGTAAAACTGTAAACCATGTTCATCTTTGTCGCCGACCGGGACGGCAAAGTCGAGCTTGATAGGTCCAACCGGCGATTGCCAGCGTACGCCGACCCCGGCACCGGTTTTGAAATCGCTTCGGCGAATATCGCTGACCGCTTCGCCACTATCGACAAACATCGCTCCCCACCATTTACCGGTCACGTTGTACTGGTATTCCAGCGAGCCAGTTGCCAGCTTGGAGGCCCCTTTCAGCTTGCCGTCGCTGCCTTCCGGCGAAATAGATTTGTATTTGTAGCCGCGAATACTGCGATCGCCCCCGGCAAAGAAACGCAGGTCCGGCGGCACTTTGTCGAAGTCTCCGGTTTCAATCCAGCCGAGATTACCGCGCATCACAAAGCGATGCCTGTCGTACAGCGTGCGGATCCAGACGTTTTGCGCCTGGAAAACGGAGAAATCAACATCTGAACCCCAGGCCGTGTTCGAGTAATCAATAGAGTAGCGCTGGGAATCGCCCCAGACAGGCATCAGGCCGCCGCGTGAACGCGTCCGGCTGATCATCACGCCCGGATAGAGCAGCATAGTGGTGTTGGTGACATTACCCTGGGTAAAGTGGTCGAGGCTCCAGCGCAGGTTAATCGCGCGCTGCCAGCCGCTGGAGAGGTCCCAGTAACGGGAAACCGCAAGCGTTGTGGAATCCTGCTCGGTGTCGTTTAAATCGGTACGCTTAAAGCCGCCCTGTACCAGGTAATACTGCTCCAGCGGGTTCTTTAACAGCGGCATTTTATAGCTGAAATCAAGCACCTGCTCTGGCGCCGAGATACTGGCGCTGGTCGTCAGGCTGTGCCCGTAGGAGTTCATCCACGGCTTTTTCCACGAGGTCTTCACCCGTGGCCCGACGTCAGTTGAATAACCGACCCCGGTTTCGATGGTGTTTTCGGTTCGCGGTGAGACCACGCCTTTCAGGGGCAGCACCTTGGTTTTGCGGGCTTTATCAAACTCCGGTGCGGCGACCACGGAATTAAACCATCCAGTCGCCGACAGACGACGGTTCAGTTCGCCCAGATCTTTCGACTCGTACTCTTCACCTTCTTTAAAGGGCACCAGATTTTGCAGATACTCATCGCGAATTTGCGAGCCTTCAAAGGTGACATGCCCAAAGCGATAGCGTTCGCCGCTGTTGTAATCGATATCCCAGAACGCCTGGCGACGCTCAAGCGCTATTCCAAGCTGGCTTTTATTAAATTCACTGTCGAAGTAGCCTTTGCGCAGCGCCACGCTGGTGAGTGACTTTTTGAAGTTGTCATAGTCCCCCTGATTCAGCACGGTGCCGATTGCCGGGCGTGTTTTCAGCAGATCCAGATAATCTTTATCCGTACGCGCGCCACCGCGCAAAATCACCTCAGTGCCACCAATCAGCACCGGCTCGCCGGGGGTCACTTTGGCAATCAGCACCTGGCGGCCTTTTGCCGGCGGTGGACGCAGTTCAAAATCAATGGTCGGCTCAAAGTAGCCCAGCGCTTTTAGCCCTTCGCGGATGGCATCATCAACGCGCGCACGAAAGCGTCGGTCTGGAGTGACTTCATCACTTTGAATCGTGGACAGCTGCGCACGGACGTTTTTCTCCAGCGGTCCTGATAATCCTTCGACCTGTAAGCGAACATTCGCGGCGGCGGCGGAGCCACTTAAGCACAGTAATCCCACCCAACATAACTGACGGATATGTGGCACATTTTCTCCTGAATATCCTTTTTTCCCACCCCTGGAAAAAAATACTATGCCGTTCCTCGGCTTAACAAAAAATCAACAATAAGAGTTGAAAAACAGACGACAACCCAAATATTTCTTATGTTTAACTCTAGACGTATTCACGCCGTTTATTGTGGGCAAAGACGCGTCTCGTTACAACCTTAACCCAAATGACTGATTTCGGGAGAACGGCCATGAGTTTATTTGATAGAAAGCATCTTGTTACTCAAGCAGATGCGCTACCTGGACGCAACACCCCGATGCCAGTGGCAACGCTGCATGCGGTTAACCAACATTCGATGACCAACGTGCCCGACGGTATGGAGATAGCTTATTTCGCCATGGGATGCTTCTGGGGCGTTGAGCGTTTATTTTGGTCATTGCCAGGGGTCTACAGCACGGCGGCCGGGTACACCGGCGGCTACACCCCAAACCCAACCTATCGTGAAGTGTGTTCTGGCGATACCGGGCATGCCGAAGCGGTACGCATCGTCTATGACCCGCATGTTATCAGCTACGAACAACTGCTGCAGGTGTTCTGGGAAAATCACGACCCGGCTCAAGGCATGCGTCAGGGGAACGACCAGGGCACGCAGTATCGCTCCGCCATTTACCCGTTAACGCCGGAACAAACCGCCGCCGCACAGGCCAGCCTTGAACGTTTTCAGGCAGCAATGACCGCCGCAGGCGACGAGCGCACCATTACCACGGAAATCACTACGGCAACCCCGTTCTATTATGCCGAGGACGATCACCAGCAGTATCTGCACAAAAATCCTTATGGATATTGTGGCATTGGTGGTATTGGTGTTTGCCTGCCCCCACAAGGATAATTTCCCCCTCTGGCGACTTTACAGTACCTTACGCTATACTAGCTTCTGAATTTACCGGCTCACTTCCACGAGCCGGTTTTCAATGTGTATTTCACACGGATTTATCAACTTCTCCCTTCCGAGGATCTGACCCGAACGGTCGGATAAGATATGTTAAACAGTATTTTAGTCATTCTCTGCCTGATCGCCGTGAGTGCGTTTTTCTCGATATCTGAGATCTCGCTTGCTGCATCACGCAAAATAAAACTTAAACTGCTTGCCGATGAAGGCAACGTAAACGCACAACGTGTTTTGAAGATGCAGGAAAACCCCGGCATGTTTTTTACCGTCGTGCAAATTGGCCTTAACGCGGTCGCCATTCTCGGCGGTATCGTCGGTGATGCAGCATTCTCCCCGGCGTTTTACAGCCTTTTCTCGAAGTACTTCACTCCAGAGCTGTCCGAACAGTTAAGCTTTATTCTGTCGTTCTCGCTGGTTACTGGCCTGTTCATCCTGTTCGCGGATTTAACCCCGAAACGCATCGGTATGATTGCGCCAGAAGCTGTGGCTTTGCGTATCATCAACCCGATGCGCTTCTGCCTGCTGGTCTTCCGCCCGCTGGTGTGGTTCTTTAACGGTCTGGCAAACAACATTTTCCGTCTGTTTAAGATCCCAATGGTGCGTAAAGACGACATCACCTCGGACGACATTTACGCCGTGGTCGAAGCGGGTGCGCTGGCGGGTGTTCTGCGCAAGCAGGAGCATGAGCTGATTGAAAATGTGTTCGAACTGGAATCCCGTACCGTCCCGTCTTCAATGACCTCGCGCGAGAATATTATCTGGTTCGATCTCCATGAAGATGAGCAAAGCCTGAAGAACAAGGTGGCGGAACATCCGCACTCCAAATTCCTAGTGTGTAACGAAGATATCGACCACATCATTGGTTATGTTGATTCAAAGGATCTCCTCAACCGCGTACTGGCAAACCAAAGCATGGCGCTGAACAGCGGCGTACAGATCCGCAATACGCTGATCGTCCCGGACACGCTGACGCTCTCTGAAGCGCTGGAAAGCTTCAAAACCGCAGGCGAAGACTTTGCCGTCATCATGAACGAGTACGCGCTGGTGGTGGGGATTATCACCCTCAACGACGTTATGACGACGCTGATGGGCGATCTGGTAGGTCAGGGTCTGGAAGAGCAGATTGTGGCACGTGATGAAAACTCATGGTTAGTCGACGGCGGTACACCGATTGATGACGTGATGCGCGTGCTGGATATCGACGAGTTCCCGCAGTCCGGCAACTATGAAACCATCGGCGGCTTTATGATGTTCATGCTGCGTAAAATCCCGAAACGCACCGACTCGGTGAAGTATTCAGGTTACAAATTTGAAGTGGTGGATATCGATAACTACAAGATCGATCAGCTGCTGGTGACGCGTCTGGACAGTAAACCTACCGTTCTGGTACCAAAACTGCCAGATGCAAAAGAAGAGGCAAAGGCGTCTTAACGCCTTACAGAAACATCAACGGCTCCCATCAGGAGCCGTTTTTTTAACTACTGCATAGCACTTTGATCAAGCCATCTCAGTTTGCAGACGCAAGACCTGACGGTTAACTTCGGACATCACGGAAAAATGCAGTTTGTCCTTCACTTTTGGGATAAGAATCTTACCCTTATCAAATTCAAAAGCGCCTACATCCTTGATATATAACCGTCCACGAAACAGGATCTTCACGTACTTCGCCACCTGCAGCGGGTTGTATCGTTGGAAAATTTTCATTGTTGTCTCCTGCTGAGCATTACGCCTTTGCGGTACCACAATCGGTCCGACAATCCTCAGGCGCAAATTTTAATGCCCTATGACTATAGACTATCTCGTTGATGTTTCCAGCGTGTATAAGTTTATTTACCTTCAAGTTACAATTATTCAGAATTATCTTTTCAACGCTTCGCTGTCTTCAGTATAAGCCTTCATTTTTCGCAGGATTTGTGCGCCCGTCCGCAAACTGGCATCGCGCTTGCGGGAAAAAGCATCATTCGCACATATGATTAAATTCCAGACCCAAGTGGTCGGATCACCTGCAAAATAAAAGAAAGAAGGAAAACCTATGACCTTACGAAAACTGCTGGCGCTGTCGTGCCTGCTACTGCCGATGATTGCCTCCGCACATAAGTTTGAGACTGACCAGCGCGTACCGCCGGTGGGGATCGCCGATCGCGGCGAACTGATTCTCGATAACGATAAGTTTAGCTACAAAAGCTGGAATAGCGCGCAGTTGCCAGGCAAAGTGCGAATTGTGCAACACATTGCCGGACGCACCTCCGCCAAAGAGAAAAATGCGACGCTGATCGAGGCAATCAAAGCCGCCAACCTGCCGCACGACAAATACCAGACCACCACTATCGTCAACACGGATGACGCCATTCCCGGCTCCGGTATGTTTGTGCGCAGCAGTCTGGAGAGCAATAAGAAGCTCTACCCGTGGTCGCAATTCATTGTCGACAGCAATGGCATTGCGCGTAAAGCCTGGCAACTGGATGAAGAGAGCTCCGCTATCGTCGTACTCGACAAGGACGGACGCGTGCAGTGGGCAAAAGATGGCGCATTAACGCAGGAAGAGGTGCAGCAGGTAATTGCCCTGCTGCACAAATTACTCAGTAAATAGAGACGCGGAAGCCGGGGTTGAGGAACGATTCACGTGGGGTGTAATCCAGAGGTTTCCCCTGCCAGTCGTGAACGTGCGCTCCGGCTGCGGCGGCAACGGCATGGCCAGCGGCGGTGTCCCACACGTTGGTTGGCCCAAAACGCGGATACAGCTGTGCGTGCCCTTCCGCCACCAGGCAGAACTTCAGCGATGAGCCAATCGAGGTGGTCTGGTGCTCGCCCAACTGTTGCAGATATTCTTTTAACTCATTGTCGGCATGCGAGCGGCTAATGACCACCAGCGGCGGACGCGCGTCACGAACCTGAATTTGTTTGCGTACGCCGCACTCTTCTTTCCACGCTTTACCTTCTGCTGCGCTGTACATCACTTTCATTACCGGCGCGTAAACCACGCCCAGAACCGGCTTTCCTTTCTCGATCAGCGCAATATTGACGGTAAATTCACCGTTACGCTTAATGAACTCTTTGGTCCCGTCCAGCGGGTCCACCAGCCAGTAGCGCTGCCAATGCTGGCGAACATCCCAGCCAGGAGGCGCCTCTTCAGACAGAACCGGAATATCCGGCGTCAGCGCCAGTAATCCTTCGAGGATCACCGTATGTGCGGCGATATCTGCCGCCGTGACCGGAGAATCATCCTGCTTGCTGGTAATCTCCATCGGTTTGATTCCATCGTAGACCTGCATAATGGCATCGCCCGCGTTCCGTGCAAGCTGGCATACATGTTCTAGCATTCTCCACCTCGTTTCTGTCAGTGGTGTTAACTCGTTGTTTTACTTATACCCGATCGTCAGGGGATCCGCCAACTGTGATAGCGTCTGCGGTTTTAAACGCTATATTCATGTCATGATTCACAGTTCTGTAAGCAAGAAGATTTATATACATTTTCTTTTGTGGCTTAGATCTTAAAAGGATGCCCCTGATGATTAAGTTTAGTGCAACGCTTCTGGCAACGCTGATTGCAGCCAGCGTCAATGCCGCGACCGTCGATCTGCGTATAATGGAAACCACTGATTTGCATAGCAATATGATGGATTTCGATTATTACAAAGATACACCGACTGAAAAATTCGGTCTGGTACGTACGGCAAGTTTGATCAACGCTGCGCGTGGTGAAGTCAAAAACAGCGTGCTGGTTGATAATGGCGATCTGATTCAGGGTAGCCCGCTCGGGGATTACATGGCGGCCAAGGGGCTGAAAGCGGGCGAAACTCACCCGGTATATAAGGCGCTGAATACCCTGGATTACGCGGTGGGTAACCTCGGCAACCATGAATTCAACTACGGTCTGGAGTATCTGCACAACGCGCTAGCCGGAGCGAAGTTCCCTTACGTTAACGCCAATATCATCGACGTGAAGACCAAAAAGCCGCTGTTTACGCCTTACTTGATCAAAGACACTGAAGTGGTCGACAAGGAAGGGAACAAGCAGACGCTGAAGATTGGCTATATCGGCTTTGTGCCACCGCAGATTATGACCTGGGATAAAGCCAACCTCAGCGGCAAAGTCACGGTGAACGACATTACGGAAACTGCACGCAAATACGTTCCGGAAATGAGAGAAAAAGGCGCCGATGTCGTGGTGGTGGTTGCTCACTCCGGGCTTTCTGCCGACCCATATCAAACGATGGCGGAAAACTCCGTTTATTACCTCAGCGAAGTACCGGGCGTGGATGCCATTATGTTTGGTCACGCTCACGCCGTCTTCCCGGGTAAAGACTTTGCCAATATTAAAGGCGCAGATATCACAAAAGGTACGCTGAATGGGGTTCCTGCGGTGATGCCGGGTATGTGGGGCGATCACCTGGGCGTGGTGGATTTAGTGTTGAATAACGACAGCGGTAAATGGCAGGTCACTCAGGCGAAAGCCGAGGCGCGCCCGATCTATGACGCCGCAGCCAAAAAATCACTGGCAGCAGAAGACAAAAAAATCGTTGAGATCCTGAAAGCCGATCACGACGCCACGCGTGAGTTTGTCAGCAAACCGATCGGTAAATCCGCCGACAACATGTACAGCTATCTGGCGCTGGTACAGGATGACCCGACCGTACAGGTGGTGAACAACGCGCAGAAAGCCTATGTAGAACACTTTATTCAGGGCGATCCGGATCTGGCAAAACTGCCGGTACTTTCCGCCGCCGCGCCGTTTAAGGTCGGTGGACGCAAGAACGATCCGGCAAGCTTCGTAGAAGTCGAAAAAGGTCAGTTAACCTTCCGTAACGCCGCTGATTTGTATCTCTATCCCAACACTCTGGTGGTAGTGAAAGCCAGTGGCAAAGAGGTGAAAGAGTGGCTGGAATGTTCCGCCGGGCAGTTCAATCAGATTGATATCCACAGCAGCAAACCACAGTCGTTGATTAACTGGGATGGCTTCCGTACCTATAACTTCGACGTGATTGACGGCGTGAATTATCAGATTGATGTTTCACAACCTGCTCGCTACGACGGTGAATGTCAGACCATTAACCCGAAAGCGGAACGTATTAAAAATCTGACCTTTAACGGCAAACCAATCGATCCGAATGCCACCTTCCTCGTCGCGACCAACAACTACCGCGCCTACGGCGGTAAGTTTGCCGGAACCGGCGACAGCCACATCGCGTTTGCTTCTCCGGATGAAAACCGCTCGGTGCTGGCGGCCTGGATTGGTGCTGAGACGAAGCGTGCCGGTGAAATTCACCCGGCGGCAGATAACAACTGGCGTCTGGCGCCAATTCATAGCGATACACCACTGGATATTCGCTTTGAAACATCACCGTCTGATAAAGCCGCGGCATTTATTAAAGAGAAAGGCCAGTATCCGCTGAAGAAAGTCGCGACCGATGACATCGGTTTCGCTATTTATCAGCTGGATTTAAGTAAGTAATTTTCGTGCCGGATGCGGCGCAATAGCGTCTTATCCGGCCTACAAAACTACGCAGCCCGTTCGTCCCGCTGCGCTAAAACCTGCGGCAAATTCAGTTCTATCCAGTCCGCCAGCGCGGCGACTTTATCGCTCACCTGCTCACCCAACGGCGTCAGGCTATACTCCACGTGCGGCGGCACCACCGGATACGACACCCGATTGATAAACCCGTCATGCTCTAACGCTTGCAAGGATTGCGCCAGCATCTTTTCACTGACCCCGCCCATCTTACGGCGCAAATCGCTGAAACGGTGCGTACCGTCGCGCAGCGCCACCAGAATCAACACGCCCCAGCGGCTGGTGACGTGTTTTAACACCTCACGGGAGGGACACTGTTCGGCAAACAAGTTGCCATCGCGTAACTGCTGAGAGAGCGTCGAAGCTGTCATTTTCATACTAACCTTTTTGTGCGTACTTACTAAAAGTAAGTTTAGGTGTTAGCGTGATTAAACACAAGACCAATACCAAGGAGTCACTCCATGATCGCAATTACCGGCGCCACCGGCCTGCTGGGCCAACACGTTATTGAATCTCTGCTGAAAACCGTTCCTGCCAGCCAGATTGTGGCAATTGTGCGTAATCCCGCTAAAGCGACGGCGCTTAGCCAGCAGGGCATTACCGTTCGTCAGGCGGATTACAGCGATGAAGCCGCCTTTACAACTGCCTTACAGGGTATCGACAAGCTACTGCTAATCTCCTCCAGCGAAGTGGGACAACGCGCCCCGCAGCATCGTAACGTGATCAATGCAGCGAAAGCCGCGCACGTGAAATTCATCGCCTACACCAGCCTGCTGCACGCCGACACCTCCCCGCTGGGGCTGGCTGATGAGCATGTGGCAACCGAGAAGATGCTGGCTGAATCCGGTATCGCCTACGCGCTGCTGCGTAACGGCTGGTACACCGAAAACTATCTCGCCAGCGCACCGGCTGCACTGGAACACGGCGTGTTTATCGGGGCTGCAGGTGAAGGCAAAATCGCCTCAGCGACCCGCGCCGACTATGCCGCTGCCGCCGCGCGCGTCATCAGTGAAGACGGTCACGCCGGTAAAACTTATGAACTGGCGGGCGACGCAGGCTGGACCCTGAGCCAGTTGGCTGCCGAGCTGGCAAAACAGAGTGGTAAAAAAGTGGTGTATCAGAACCTGAGCGAAGCTGATTTTGCCGCCGCGCTAAAAAGTGTGGGCCTGCCTGCAGGGCTGGCGGACATGCTGGCTGACTCAGACACTGGCGCCTCCAAAGGTGGTCTGTTCGACGACAGCCATACGCTGAGCAAACTGATTGGTCGCCCGACCACCTCGTTGTCTGACAGCGTCAAAGGCATCGTGTAAGTGTTAAAAATTAGTTAATTGTGGTGGCATCCCCGCGCATCCTCTCTGATAATGACAGGATGATGCGTGGGGAGAGAAAACGTGCAAGGTGTACCTGAGCAGTTTATTGATGAGAAAGACAGCGCCCGCTTTCGCCATCTGGCGCAGGTGCCGGGCGTTGAGCTGTATCATGCACACATCTCGCGTTACGCTTTCGAGCCGCACACCCATGAAGCGTTTGGCATTGGCGCGATAGAAGCCGGAGCCGAACGTTTTCGCTATCGCGGCACGCAGTATGTTGCCCCCGCCCATTCCGTCGTCACCATGAATCCCGATGAGCTGCATACCGGCGAAGCCGAAACCGCCGACGGCTGGCGCTATCGGATGATTTATCTTGAACCCGACCTTCTGGAAGAGGTCACCGGGATCCGCCACTGGTGGTTTCATGACGTAACGCGTCACGATCCGCTGCGCTCGCGCCAGATCTGCTCGCTGATCCACGGCCTGTGGAACACGGAGGATCCGCTGGCGCAAAAAGGCCTTCTACTCGATCTGATCGACACGTTCCAGCCGCTGGCCCGCCATGCGCCAGTATTAACGGAGGGGGCGCATCGCTTTGAACGGGTACGTGAGTATCTGCACGATAATTATATGCATCCGGTCACGCTCGACGAGCTGGCGCGGGTTGCATCGCTGAGTCCCTGGCATTTTCAGCGCCAGTTTAAGTCTCATTTCCACGTCACGCCGCACCAGATGCTGATGGCGATCCGGTTGTGGCGAGCCAAAGGTTTTCTCACTTACGGTATGCCCGCCGCAGAGGTCGCCGCCGCAACCGGCCTCACCGACCAGTCGCATCTCACCCGCGCGTTTACCCATCGCTACGGCATTACGCCGGTGCGTTATCAGAAACAAGTCGTCCGGCGTTGATCAGCAATCTCATACAATACGGCAGCATTTTTCCTGCCTACACTCGACGTATTGTTAAACGATGTGGATGTCCAAAATGATTAGCGGTGTGTTGTATGCCCTGTTGGCCGGGCTGATGTGGGGATTAATTTTTGTTGGACCGCTGATCGTACCGGAATACCCGGCGGTATTGCAGTCGATGGGGCGTTATCTGGCGCTGGGGCTGATCGCATTGCCGATTGCCTGGCTGGGACGTGCGCGCCTGCGTCAACTCGTGCGGAAAGACTGGGTAACTGCGCTGACGCTAACAATGATGGGGAATCTGATTTATTACGTTTGCCTGGCAAGCGCCATCCAGCGCACCGGCGCACCGGTCTCCACGATGATTATTGGTACATTACCGGTGGTGATCCCAGTCTTCGCTAACCTACTCTACAGCCAGCGTGACGGCAAATTATCATGGTGGCGTCTGTCGCCTGCGCTGGTATTGATTGGTATAGGACTGCTGTGCGTGAATATCTCGGAGCTGAATCAGGGGTTACCAGACTTTAGTGGCTGGCGTTATGGTTCCGGCATCGCGCTGGCGCTTGTCTCGGTGGTGTGTTGGGCATGGTATGCGCTGCGTAATGCCCGCTGGCTGCGCGAGAATCCGGATAAGCACCCGATGATGTGGGCGACGGCCCAGGCTCTGGTAACGTTGCCCGTTTCTCTGCTCGGTTACATTGCCGCCTGCCTGTGGCTGAACGGGCAAACGCCGGACTTCGCTCTACCCTTCGGTCCGCGTCCGGGCGTGTTTATCGGTCTGATGATAGCCATTGCGGTATTGTGTTCGTGGGTTGGCGCACTGTGCTGGAACGTCGCCAGCCAAAAATTACCGACGGTGATCCTCGGCCCGCTGATTGTCTTCGAAACGCTGGCCGGTTTGTTGTACACCTTTATTCTGCGTCAGGAATTTCCACCTCTGCTGACGGTTAGCGGTATTGCGCTGCTGATGGTTGGGGTGGTGATAGCCGTCAGAGCCAAGCCGCAGAAACCGAGCGTCGTGGTAGTTTCACAATCATAATATGCCGGATGGCACTGCTTATCCGGCCTACAAGGACTGTACGATCTCATGTAGGCCGGATAAGGCGTTTACGCCGCCATCCGGCGCGACACCTTAAACACCGCTACCGTCTGGTTCAACCGCGCGGCCTGCTCTTCAAGCGCAGCAGCGGCGGAAGCGGATTCTTCTACCAGCGAGGCGTTTTGCTGCGTGACGCGATCCATTTCGGCAACCGCCTGGCCTACCTGATCGATACCCCGACTTTGTTCATCAGAAGCTGAGGCAATCTCCCCCATGATGTCGGTCACGCGGGTCACAGCGCTAACTATTTCCGCCATCGTTTCGCCCGCTTCATGCACCAGCGCCGTACCGGCATTGACCCGATTCCCTGAGTCATCTATCAGCGCTTTGATCTCCTTCGCCGCCTGAGCGCTACGCTGCGCCAGCGTCCGAACCTCGCCTGCGACCACGGCAAATCCGCGCCCCTGCTCGCCGGCACGCGCCGCTTCAACCGCCGCGTTCAGTGCCAGAATATTGGTCTGGAAGGCAATGCCGTCGATAACATTGGTAATTTGCGCGATTTTGCTGGAACTGGTGGCGATTTCATCCATCGTACGCACCACACCATCAACCACGGTTCCGCCTTTTTGCGCCGTCTGTGAAGCATTTTTTGCCAGACTGGTCGCCTGACGCGCGTTATCTGCGTTCTGTCTCACGGTTGCGGTAAGTTGTTCCATGCTGGCTGCGGTCTCTTCCAGAGAGGCGGCCTGCTGCTCGGTACGTGAAGAGAGATCGTTACTGCCTGCGGCGATTTCACCCGCGCCGGTATAGATGGTATCGGCCCCGTCACGCACCACGCTGACCGTATTCGCCAGCGCCTGCTGCATGTCACGGACGTTGCTTGCCAGCAGCGCCATTTCATTACTGCCGTCGGCGCTGATGGGGTGCGTCAAATCGCCTGCGGCAATGTGGCGAATATGTCCCATCACCTCGTGGAGCGGCTTGAGCAGCACTCGCTGCATCGCCAGCCAACTGGCGATAATCACGGTGACGACAATCAGCATCACCGCGGACAGCAGCCAGATTATCTTCTGGTAATCACTCTCATTGTCCTGCACTCCGGCAGTGGCCAGCGCCGTTTGCGCGCTACGCCATTGCCGATAAACTTCCTGCATGGCCGTTTGCTTTTGCTCGGCATTCTGCTTAAACATCTCTTCCAGCTTTCCTTCAGCCAGCAGCGCGTTCATTTTTGCCAGCGTCGCAGAGTAGATGCCGTACTGCTCTTCCAGTCGATCGGCCAGATGCTCATCCAGCCCCGGCGTTTCCGGCAGAGCGTAGTATTTATCGTAATGCTCTTTCGATTCGGCCAACAGGCGATTTGCCGTGTTCACCAGCTCCTGCAGCTGACCGCCGTTAATATCGCTGGCCATCGTTCCCTGTAAACGCAGCATGCCCCGGTTGAGCGTGACGCGAGCCTGGTTCAGGCTAATCCACGCATCGGTAAACTCGGCCACGTTCTGGCTGGAAAGTTGAGACACGTTAAAGTTCTGCTTATCGTTATTGAGGGCGCCAATAAAGACGCCCGCGGAGATGAGCTGCATTGCGCCCAGCGCGAGTAACACGGTGATAAGTAAGGTTATCACTTTGATTCGTTTGAACATCTGTAGCCTTTTATTATGCAGGTATTGTCTGAGGTCTAACTATCGGCAGCGGCGTGCGCTTATTTAATCCTGTCGTGCGGCTTTTTTCGCCGTACTTCTCCTTTCCAATAAGATTCAGCATCTTAACGAGATAAGAAATTTTCGTGACGCTCATCACAAAACACCCCACCCCGAAAGGGTTATATCCTTCGTCATAAGTTGCATTTAAAATACATCTTATATTATTGAGAATGAGGTAACGGCAATGTCTTATCGCGATCAACCTTTAGGTGAACTGGCGCTCTCTATTCCTCGCGCTTCGGCCCTGTTTCGTAAATACGATATGGATTACTGCTGCGGCGGTAAGCAAACGCTGGCACGCGCTGCCGCGCGTAAAGAGCTGGATTTAGACGTTATTGAGGCGCAGCTCGCGCAGCTGGCTGAACAGCCGCTGGAGAAAGACTGGCGTACCGTGGCTCTGGCTGAAATCATCGACCATATCATCGTGCGTTATCACGACAGACACCGCGAACAGCTGCCGGAGCTGATCCTGCAGGCCACTAAAGTTGAACGCGTTCACGCAGACAAACCGAACGTACCGCGCGGTCTGGCGAAAAACCTGACCATGCTGCATGAAGAGCTGTCCAGCCACATGATGAAGGAAGAGCAGATCCTGTTCCCGATGATTAAACAGGGCATGGGTAGCCAGGCGATGGGGCCAATCAGCGTGATGGAAAGCGAACATGACGATGCGGGTGAACTGGTGGAAGTGATCAAACACATCACCCATAACGTCACGCCGCCACCAGAGGCCTGCACCACCTGGAAAGCCATGTATAACGGCATTAACGAGATGATCGACGACCTGATGGAACACATCAGCCTGGAAAACAATGTGTTGTTCCCGCGTGCCCTCGCAGGTGAATAAAAAAGCCCGGTAGCGCTAGCGCTTACCGGGCCTACAACGACCTCGAACGTAGGCCTGATAAGGCGAAGCCGCATCAGGCAATCCCGCCAGCATAGTGCCGGATGCGGCGTAAACGCCTTATCCGGCCTACATCTCACGTCTTAGCGATTAACGCACGCCTGCCATACGTTTCTTACCGATAAACAACCAGCCCAGACCCAGCGCGATGAACCACAGCGGCGTGACGATCAGCGCCTGACGGGTATCATCTTCCAGCGTCAGCAGTACCAGTACGAAGACGAAAAACGCCATACATACCCAGCACATCAGCTTGCCTAACGGCATCTTGTAGATTGATTTTTCATGCAGGTGAGGACGTTGCTTGCGGTACACCAGGTACGAGCAAAGAATGATGGTCCAGACGAACATGAACAGAATCGCCGATACGGTGGTGATCATGGTGAAGGCGCCAATCACGCTCGGGTTCACGTACAGCATCACCACGCCGCCCAGCAGACAGATACAGGAGAAGGTTAAACCCTTCGCTGGAACTGCGCGTTTAGACAGCTTGGCAAACGCTTTAGGCGCAACGCCTTCCTGCGCCAGACCGAACAGCATACGGCTGGTAGAGAACACGCCGCTGTTTGCAGAAGAGGCAGCTGAAGTCAGTACAACAAAGTTGATCAGGCTCGCCGCAGCAGGCAGACCAACCAGCACAAACAGTTCAACGAATGGGCTCTTGGTTGGCACTACCGAGCTCCACGGCGTAACGGACATAATCACGATCAGCGCGAACACGTAGAACATGATGATACGGATTGGAATCGAGTTAATGGCGCGCGGCAGAGATTTCTCCGGGTCCTTGGTTTCCGCTGCGGTCGTACCCACCAGCTCAATACCCACAAATGCGAACACCGCTATCTGGAAGCCGGCAAAGAAGCCGCTCAGACCTTTCGGGAACCAGCCACCGTCATTCCACAAGTGCGTGAACGATGCCTGAACGCCGGTTGGCGACTGGAAGTGCGTCAGCACCATCACCAGACCGACGACAATCAGGCCGATAATGGCAACGATTTTGATCATCGCGAACCAAAACTCCATCTCACCGAACATTTTTACGGTGGCGAGGTTAAGGCTCAGCAGTAGCACGATCACCGCCAGCGAGGCGACCCAGTCTGAGAGTTCGGGGAACCAGAATTGCGCATACGCGGTAATGGCGACAACGTCTGCCATCCCGGTAACGACCCAGCAAAACCAGTAGGTCCAACCGGTAAAATACCCGGCCCATGGCCCGAGCAGGTCAGAGGCAAAATCACTAAACGATTTGTACTCCAGATTCGAGAGCAGCAATTCACCCATTGCGCGCATCACGAAAAACAGCATAAAACCGATGATCATATACACAAAGATGATCGACGGTCCGGCGAGACTGATGGTTTTACCGGAGCCCATAAACAGGCCAGTACCGATAGCGCCACCAATAGCAATAAGTTGAATATGACGGTTTGTGAGATTGCGCCGTAGCGACTGTTCAGACGACGCCTCTTCAGCGGTGTCGACTTTTACCTGATCTACCATGTTTTTTCTTCCTGTACCTGTCTGTGTTGTTCAGGCTCTACGGCCTTTAGTGTGTCTATGATACGACGATCCTGTTATCAGGACTCATCGATATTAGGTAAGAATTGGCGGGATGAATACTAAGATTTAGATATAATGTTAATTTAATGTTTAAAGTGAGTGTCATATCACTCTGATAGCGCGAATCAGCTCACAAAAATACACGCTGATGGGGCATTTGCAAGATAAAATATCGACAACGACGTAACTATAGCTTTTCACGCTATTTTTTTGCTCCCCCCGGCTTCGGGGGGAACAGAAGTCACTGCTTACAGGATCTCAAGCAGCTCAACTTCGAACACCAGCGTGCTGAACGGAGGAATGGACGCGCCAGCGCCACGCTCGCCGTAAGCCAGTTCCTGAGGAATAGTCAGTTCCCATTTGGAACCTACCGGCATCAGGGTCAGCGCTTCAATCCAGCCTGGGATTACGCCGTTAACCGGGAATTCAGCCGGTTCGCCACGTGCGACAGAGCTGTCAAACACGGTACCGTCGATCAGCTTACCGGTGTAGTGCACGCGAACACGGTCAGTACGTGCCGGAATAGCACCTTCACCCTGGGTCAGAACACGGAACTGCAAACCGGATTCAGTGCTGTTCACACCGTCTTTCTCACGGTTTTCTTCCAGATATTTGACGCCATCAGCCGCCATAGCCTGGAAACGCTCGCGACGAACTGCATCAGCACGTTCGTGGATTTCACGCAGTGCGCGATGCACAACATCAACCGGCACTGCCGGGTGCTTACCTTCCAGCGCGTCAGCGATACCCGCTACCAGCGCTTCAGGCAACAGTCCTTCCAGTCCGGATTCGCTCAGCTGTTGTCCTACCTGCAAACCAATGCCGTAGCTTGCTTGCGCTTCGATAGTGTCAAAAGTCGGGTTAGCCATCATATTTCCTTTCATCGGATGTAAAGTAGCGGGCAGCATATCAGCCATGCCGCATCCGGTAAAACTTTGTCTCGGGAACAGATGACAAATCGCGAGGAAACATAAACAATAGGAATATCCCGCGTTGACGTCACGAAAGCGGGTAATATGACGAACATCATAGCGTTAGCCATCTATACTCTATGATCGAGGAACGAGACGCGGAGCAGGAGGAAAGCCATGCCCGGGCGCTTTGAATTAAAACCAACCCTGGCGAAAATCTGGCATGCACCGGACAATTTTCGCATTATGGACCCGCTACCGCCTATGCACCGCCGCGGCATTATTATTGCTGCTATTGTGTTGGTGATAGGTTTCCTGCTCCCTTCCAGTGACACCAGCGATACCCCTGTGGTGACGCGTACTGCCCAGTTGGATTTACAGTCACAGTCGCAGCCACCGACCGAGGCTCAGCTGCAGGCACAGCTTATCCCGCCGCAAAACGATCCCGGCCAGGTCGCTCCGGTTGCGCCAGAGCCAATCCAGGAAGGCGAACCTGATGCACAACCTCAGGTCCAGCAATCTCAGCCGCAGACACAACCTTTCCAACAGGATAGCGGAATTGACCAGCAGTGGCGCTCCTACCGCGTAGACTCAGGTAAAACGCTGGCGCAGGTATTCCGTGACCATAACCTCCCGCCAACCGATGTGTATGCGATGGCACAGGTTGAAGGCGCCGGAAAACCACTGAGCAATCTGAAAGACGGTCAGATGATACAGATCAGGCAGAATGCCAATGGCGTGGTGACGGGATTAACCATTGATACCGGGAATGGTCAGCAGGTACTGTTTACCCGCCAGCCTAACGGCAGTTTTATCCGCGCCCGTTAAGCACTGTGACCCCGCGATTCCAGGCCTGATAAGAGATAGCGCCATCAGGCATCAAGGTGAAACGTCAGCGTTTCACCTTGTTCACCCACCAGATCCCCGAACACACCAGCACCAGCGCTACCGCATATTTCCATTCGAGAATGTTTTCACCGAGGAATATTGCCGACAGCACTGCACCCGAAACCGGGATCAGGAAGTTAAACGGCGCAATCATCCCCACGCGATTATGCTTGAGCAGAATACTCCACAAGGCGAAAGCGACCGAAGAGAGTAACGTCAGGTAGCCGAGAATCGCCACCGAAGACGCACCGTGTACGGTTAGCGTGCCGCCAAAAGCGTAGCCGCCGATAACCAACGCCAGGCCGCCACCGCCCAACTGGTACCCTGTCATTACCGTCGGGTCCACCGTCTGAGAAATACGTTTTCCATATAGCGTGGCAGCAGAGAGAATAAAGGCTGCCATCACTACTGAGCCGTCTCCTAACAGGCTGAAGCTAAAATCCATTCCGCTGCTAAAGTTCACCACCATTACACCGGTAAAGCCCAGAATACAGCCCAGCGCTTTGTTGTAGCTCAGTTTGTCGTTATGGTAGATAAAATGGGCCAGCAGCACGCTGAAGAAGGTCCCGGTCGCATTCATGATGGACCCTTTCACTCCCGTCGTGAACGCCAGGCCAATGTAAAAGAAGATGTATTGCAGCGAGGTTTGCGTTAGCCCCAACAGCGTGAGTTGGCCGTACTGACGCGGGCTTAACCGGCCAATCGGTTTACGCTGCGCTACCGCCAGCAGTAGCAGCAATAATCCCGCAAACAGAAAGCGATATCCGGCAAAGACAATCTTTGAGGGAATGTCATCCGTGGCAATCTGGAAGATCTCATATCCGCTTTTGATCGCCGGATAGGCGCTCCCCCACAACAGACAGCAGAACGCTGCGCTCAGGTAGACAACATTTTTACGCGCAAACAGAGGTTGGTGCGTTGGTTCCATTCCATCACCACTTTGAAATAATGTTTTATTTTTGTAATTATCCCGAAAAGGATAAAGAATAGCCAGAGAGAAAAGCGGGGGAACAGAAAAGCAAAACGCCGGCACAGGGCCGGCGCTTTTACGCGGTCATCAGAATAAAAACTTATTCTGCAACTACGTTTACAGTCAGCTTAGCAAACACTTCGCTGTGAACCTGGAAGCTCACTTCGTGCTCGCCAGTGGTACGCAGAACGCCGTTCGGCAGACGAACTTCGCTCTTAGCTACTTCAACGCCAGCTGCAGTTACAGCGTCAGCGATGTCGCGAGTACCGATGGAACCGAACAGTTTACCTTCGTCGCCAGCTTTAGACGCGATGGTTACGGTTTCCAGTGCGTTGATTTTCTCAGCACGAGCTTCAGCAGCGGACAGAACGTCAGCCAGTTTAGCTTCCAGCTCAGCGCGACGCGCTTCGAAAAATTCAACGTTTTTCTTGGTAGCAGGAACAGCTTTACCCTGTGGTACCAGGAAGTTACGAGCATAGCCCGCTTTAACGTTAACCTGATCACCCAGGCTACCCAGGTTTGCTACTTTATCAAGCAGAATAACTTGCATTACCTTATCCTCTCAAAGTCGTATTAATGGACCGTGACCGATTACTGATGACGATCAGTGTACGGCAGCAGGGACAGGTAGCGAGCGCGTTTGATAGCGCGAGCCAGCTGACGCTGGTATTTTGCACGGGTACCGGTGATACGGCTTGGGACAATCTTACCGCTTTCGGTGATGTAGTTTTTCAGCGTAGCGATATCTTTATAGTCGATCTCTTGAACGCCTTCCGCGGTGAAACGGCAGAACTTGCGACGACGGAAATAACGTGCCATATGGCTAGTCTCCAGAATCTATCAATTCAATCTGCTCGGCATGCAGAACCATTTTGCTCAGGCCGTTCTTTGCCTTGTGGCAAGAGATGAACCCCTGAACGGTCACTGCGCTACCGACCGTTATACTGTGAGTAATGGCCTGGTTTTCGTGTCCGCTAATAATAACGGGCATTTGGCACCACGCCTGCCGGTGAAACCCGGCTTCCTCCTGCACAGAACGATGCTCAAGCACGAACTGGCAATGAGGAATTCCTGATGGACTGACCTTTCGAAGGGGAGCCCTGCACACGGTGCCGGACAACGCCAGACGGTTGGTCATCAGAAATTACTCTTCAGAATCCCCAGCTTCAGCATCATCTGCGGTTTCGTTAGCGAAATCATCGCGACGTTCACGACGCTCGTCTTTCGCTTTAACCATCGGAGATGCTTCGGTAACAGCGTGTTTAGTACGCATAACCATGCTGCGGATAACGGCATCGTTGAAGCGGAAGGTAGTTTCCAGCTCATCGATCACTTCCTGCGGCGCTTCAACGTTCATCAGAACGTAGTGAGCTTTGTGCAGTTTGTTGATCGGGTAAGCCAGCTGACGGCGGCCCCAGTCTTCCAGACGGTGGATCGTGCCTTCTGCACCAGTGATGGCAGCAGTGTAGCGTTCGATCATACCCGGAACCTGTTCGCTCTGGTCAGGATGGACCATAAAAACGATTTCGTAATGACGCATCGAATTGCTCCTTACGGATTATTCAGCCTCCTGTCTGGGTCAGCCGAGGCCCATGGAGGCAAGGAACGTGTTAAAGGTCGGCTGAAAAATGACGCGTCATAATACTGGGGTCAGCAGGTAAACTCAAGGTGCTTGTACGATTATTTATCATGTCGCCATTAATACATATCCAGCAGCATTTTGATGCTGATACAAATGGAGACAATCACAATCATGGGTCGGATGACTTTCTTACCGCGCGTCAGTACGACTGTCGCACCAAGACGTGCGCCAAGGGATTGCCCTGCAAACATCACCAAACCCAGCGACCAGATCATTTTACCGCCGAAAATGAAGAACAAAATCGAGGCGATGTTCGACGCCAGGTTAATAAAATTCGAGTGGATTTGCGCTTTATCAATACTGTATCCCCACAGCAGAATATAGCTGAGGGTATAAAAGGAACCTGCCCCAGCACCGAGAAAGCCATCATAAAAACCAATACATCCCCCACCGATCAACGAGAAGAGAAACAGGGATACCTGCTGCTTTCTTTTCGGTTCGCTAAGGTTTGGCGCAGAAATAAAGTAAATGGCGACTGCGATAATCAGGATTGGGAGCAGTTTCTTCAGCAGTTCCGGTTCAATGAACTGGATAAGCGTCGTTCCCAGCGCAGAACCGATAAAGGCAGATAAAAACACATACTTGTGCTCCTGCACGTTGATATGTCCTCGGCGTAAAAAGTAAATTCCGGAGGTCAGCGAGCTACCCAGAGCCTGAATTTTATTGGTTGCCAGCGCATTAGCCGGGGGTAAACCAGAAATTAAGAGTGCGCCAATAGAGAGAAATCCACCACCACCCGACACCACGTTAATAAAGCCAGCCACCAGCGCGACCATAAACATAACCACGAAATAGCTGAAATCCATGAATGAAGTATCCATAAGTTTTTGCCTTATTATCATAAAGTTATATTAATTATCCGGCTCACTATAAACGGCGTACTCACCCGATTAAATTGACTATTTGGTAAGAGCTTATGCGCGAAAGGCAGGTATTTTTTCACCGCAGCGGTATCCACCAGCAGACTGTTAATTAAAGAAAAGATGGTTATGCGGTAATTTTTTGAACAACTGCATCAGAAATGGTCGCTATCGACTGCGCTGGTAGCGGTTAAAATTACATCAGAAGTTAATCACTCACAGGAGAGAGGCAACCAGAGACCGCAGTCGAGGAGGTACATATGCGAGCCCGTGTTTTGACCCTTCTGGCTGTGCTTTTGCTCAGTGCAAATGCAACGGCAGCCATCAAAATTGATAACCATCAGGCCAGGAACATGGATGATGTGCAGAGCTTAGGCGTCATTTACATAAATCATAACTTCGCCACTGAAAGTGAAGCCACTCAGGCCCTGAATGAAGAGACCGATGCGCAAGGCGCAACCTACTACCACGTGATCCTCACCAGGGAACCCGGTAGTAACGGAAATATGCACGCCAGTGCAGATATTTATCGTTAACACCAGAAATAACCAACGAGAACATTGCCACAGTTTGACTTGCCCCCTTCACTGGGGGCTTTTTTTTGCAAAACAATCCCGAAGCCAGACCGATCTCATCCCCATGAAGAGTTGGCTCCGGAACGTTTTATCTTACTTCTGCCCGTAATAGGCATTTGGACCGTGTTTACGCATGAAGTGCTTATTCATCAGATAACTGTCGATAGCGCTGAGTGCCGGATTAATGCCACGCGCAATCCATGCCATTTTTGCCACCTCTTCCATCACCACCGCGTTATGTACCGCGTCATGAGCGTCTTTGCCCCAGGCAAACGGGCCATGTTGGTACACCACTACGCCTGGCGTATGCAAAGGTTCCACCTCCCCCAGCGTTTCAACAATCACCCTGCCGGTATTCAGCTCATACTCATCCTGAACTTCCGCTTCAGTTAACGCCCGGGTGCAGGGGATATCGCCAAAGAAGTAGTCCGCATGCGTCGTGCCTAGCGCGGGTATTGCCAGACCTGCCTGCGCCCATGCCGTCGCGTGGGTTGAGTGGGTATGCACCACGCCGCCAAGAGAGGAATAGCGGCGATACAGCGCCAGATGGGTGGCGGTATCGGAAGAAGGACGATAGCGTCCTTCCACCACGTTGCCGTGCAGATCCACAACTACCATGTCGTCCACTGTCATTGTCTGGTAGTCGACGCCGCTGGGCTTAATCACCACCAGCCCGCGTTCGCGGTCGATGGCGCTGACATTACCCCAGGTAAACGTCACCAGCCCATAGCGCGGCAGATCCATATTGGCCTCAAAAACCTGCTGTTTGAGTTTTTGCATTACACCGCCTCCACCAGACCGGCGCTGGCCATACGCGCTTTCACCCAGTCGCGCGCCTTCGCCACTTCACGAGCCGGATCGTCCGACGTTTCACTCCACATCTCAATCAAGTATGGCCCGCAATACCCACTCTGTTTGAGCGTCGCAAAACAACGTTCGAAATCGACAACCCCTTCACCAAACGGCACATTTTTGAATACGCCGGGTTTGGTATCTTTCACGTGTACGGCAACGATATGGCCCATTCCCGCCTGCAGCTCCATCTGCACATCGTTGTCCCACGCCGACAAATTGCCGATATCGGGATACAACTGGAACCACGGATTGTTGAGATAGTGAGCGTATCCCAGCGCCTTACTGATCGAATTCATCAGTGGATAATCCATGATTTCCATCGCCAGCGTCACCTGTGCACGGCTCGCCATCTCTACGCTTTCTTTCAGCCCATCGCGAAACCGACGACGCGTTTCGTTATTGGCCTGCTGGTAATAGACGTCGTAACCCGCCAGTTGAATAACGCGAATACCGATATCCTGCGCAAACTGAATGGCTTTACGCATGATCTCCAGCCCCTGTTCGCGTACCGCATCATCTTCACTGCCCAGCGGGAAACGTCGATGAGCGCTCAGGCACATGGACGGCACCCGTATCCCTGTCTCGGCGATAGCGGCCACCAGCGCCAGTCGCTGCTCGCGGTTCCAGTCAAGACGCGCCAGGCGAGCGTCGGTTTCATCAACCGACATTTCGACAAAGTCAAAGCCCAGTTCCTTCGCCAGCTGCAAGCGCTCCAGCCAGCACTCCCCGCCGGGGAGTGCCTTTTCATAAATACCGAGCGGGACCTGTTTCGACAACATAGTCGCTCCTTATCCCCACAGCTGGGCGATAGAACGTTTGAACTGACGGGCCGCTTCCACCGGAGAGGCGGCATCGCGAATGCTGCGACCGGCAATAAATACGTGAATCGGAATTCCCTGGAACAGCGGCAGATCTTCCAACGCCAGACCGCCGGTGACGGTGACTTTAAAGCCCATCTCGGACAGTCGTTTGATCGCGCTGATATCCGCCTCTCCCCACGCCACACCTGCTGCCTGCGCATCACGGCTGCGGTGATACACAACTTGCCCAATGCCCGCGTCACGCCACTCTTGCGCCTGCTCCCAGGTCCAGTAACCCGTCAGTTCAATCTGTACATCACCGTTAAATTCTATCGCCACCTCCAGTGCCCCCTTGGTGGTGTTGATATCCGCACAGCAGATGACGGTGACCCAGTCAGCGTTGGCTTCGAAACACATGCGGGAGAGGATTTTTCCCGCATCGGCAATTTTGGCGTCCGCCAGCACAATTTTATGCGGGTAAAGCGCCTTTAGATCGCGAACGGCGCGCACGCCCTCTGCCACGCAAAGAATGGTGCCCACCTCAATGATATCGACCTCTTCGGCAATCAGACGCGTCGTTTCATACGCGGAAGACATTGATTGGTTATCCAGCGCAACCTGCAACATAGGTAATGACATTTTGGTATCCTTTTAAACAGCCGCCGCAGTGGCGTTATCAATTAAATCCAACACTTCCTGCGCGGTGCGACAGGCGCGTAAACGGTCGAAATTGGCTTCGTCATCAAAGAGATTCACGATCTGCATGATGCCCACTTCCTGATGCGTGTTGGCGTCAACTGCCGCCATCGTTATCAGAATATCGACCGGGTCGTTATCTTCGTGGTTAAACACCAGCGGCGTTTTCAGCGTCACCAGCGCAAAACCGGTTTTCTTAACTCCTTCCTCCGGACGGCCGTGCGGCATTGCCAGGCCAGGCGCAATCACAAAGTACGGGCCAAACTGCTCAACGCCATCAAGGATGGCCTGGTAGTAGCGTGGTTCAACCACATCGGCCTTAACCAACAGATCCACACCAAGCTTTACCGCTTCCTGCCAGGTACTGGCCTCGGCTTGCAAAAGGATGGAATTATTGTCTGCCAGCGAGTCACGTAATTTCATATGCCGCCCCTTACTTCACGTCCTGCGGGAAATGCGCTTTGATCACTTCCAGCAGTTTTGGCCCAAAATCGGCAGGAGACAGCATGTTGCGTACGCCGACGACATATTTATTGCCAGAAACGGTAATCTCACCGGCGATATGCGTAGAAGCGATGATGATATCCGCACCGCTCAGTTCACTTTTGTATTCACCCACGGCGCAGCTGTTTACCGTATGGTCAATATTTGACTGGGTTAAAAACTGGTCCACTTTCATTTTCATGATCATGGAACTGCCCTGCCCATTGCCACACACAGCCAGAATACGTACGGTCATAATCGGAACTCCTTATTAAGCAGAGTGTTCTGCCAGTTGTTTTTCTGCGTCTTCCTCAGCGCGCAACGTGCGTCCTGCGAAAAACATATAAGCCAGTGCAATCAAAATAATGACGGCCATAAACACGATGCCGATGGAGGCAAAGCCTTGCATCATCGGCGGTGCCAGAATTGACCAGTCCGCCATGCCCATCCAGGCGCTCATACCGGTGAGTTTAACCGCCCAGACGCAGCCGAAGATTTCGATCATCCCCATCACCAGGCAAATCTTGAGCGCCGCGCGCCAGCCGCCAAAGTGGTTAGCAAATACGCCGATAGTGGCGTTCGAGAAGAACATCGGGATAAAGCCTGGGATAATCAGGATGGAAGAGCCGCAAGCAACCAGAATACCTACCGCAATCAGTTGGCCGATGGTGCCCCACATAAAGCCCCAGACCACCGCGTTGGGGGCAAAGCTGTAAATCGCTGCGCAGTCGATAGCCAACACCGCGCCGGGGATCAGACGTTGAGAGATACCGTTGAACGCTTCTGAAAGTTCAGCAACGAACATACGTACGCCCTGGGTGATGATGAAGATAGCGACAGCAAACGAAAAACCGGTTTGCAGGATATAGACCGTCCAGTGGGTTTTACCCGCCATCGCCTGAACCACATCTATGCCGAAAGAGAGCAGGATCGCCCCGAAAAAGATGGTCATCACAATCGCGGTGGAAACGATGTTGTCATGGAAGATATTCAGCCAGCCTGGCAGCTTGAGATCTTCTACGCTCTCCTCTTTCTTACCCAGATACGGCGCGACTTTGTAAGCAATCCAGGAGGCGAACTGCTGCTGGTGACCGATGGAAAAACCACAGCCGTCAGTTACTTCCTGCGTCGGTTTGTACATCATATTGGAGGTAATGCCCCAGTAGAGCGACACCAGCACCGCGGTACAGATGATGGTGGTCCACATCGGGTAACCAAAGATGTAGAAAGAGACAGCAATCAGCCCCGCCTGCTGGAACATGATGTGCCCAGTCAACATGATGGTTCGAATGCCGGTAATACGCCGTAGCAGTACGTAACAAATGTTCAGCGCCAGCGCTAACAGTACGGCGTACCCTACCCAACTGTAGGCATCACCCATTCGTTCGATGGTTGCCATCATGGAGGCATAGGTATCGGAGATCGCGCCATTGATACCGTAAACCTCAGACATCTTCGCCACCACCGGTTTAAACGTGCTGGTCAGAATGCCCGACCCTGCCTGCAATAACATAAAACCGATAATCGTTTTGATCGTGCCTTTGATAATGACGCTGACACTTTTACGCAACAGGATGTAGCCGAGGCAGGTCACAATACCCAACAGCAACGGTGCATTGGTCATGACCTGATTAAAAAAGACGGTAAAGATGTTGTAGAGGATCTCCATAACGATCTCCAGTAGACGAAGTTGCTGAACATTCATTACAGATGCCCAGGATGTTGTGCCCTCACTCTAATTTTCAAAAATAATCACAACAAGATTGAATTTGATTAAATGTGATGAAGTACGCAAATAATTCTCTTACTTGCAGAGTGGATTTACTTCAAATTCATAAACGTCAAAATAAATTCATTTAAAACAATAAAATACAAAAATACATTTCATATAAACCATCTTGTCACGTTGTAATTTGTTCACATTTTCCCATTCAACACCAAAAATCAGCGCATTGCCTTCTTGAGAAAATGATGTCAGTATCAATCAAAACAAATCACAATTTGATTCAACTTGAACAAACATGAAGGTAATTGCGATGAGTAAAGTAAAAAGTATCACGCGTGAATCATGGATTCTGAGCACATTCCCGGAGTGGGGAAGCTGGCTCAATGAAGAGATCGAGCAGGAACAGGTCGCACCTGGCACTTTCGCTATGTGGTGGCTTGGCTGTACAGGAATTTGGCTAAAGTCTGAAGGCGGAACTAACGTCTGCGTCGATTTCTGGTGCGGTACGGGTAAACAGAGTCACGGTAACCCGCTGATGAAAACCGGTCACCAGATGCAACGCATGGCGGGCGTGAAGAAGCTGCAGCCAAACCTGCGCACCACGCCGTTTGTTCTTGATCCGTTTGCCATTCGTCAGATCGATGCGGTGCTGGCCACGCACGATCATAACGATCACATCGACGTAAATGTTGCGGCAGCCGTCATGCAGAACTGTGCCGACGACGTGCCGTTTATTGGACCGCAGACTTGTGTGGATCTGTGGATCGGTTGGGGTGTACCAAAAGAGCGCTGCATCGTGGTAAAACCTGGCGATGTGGTGAAAGTGAAAGATATTGAAATTCATGCGCTTGATGCGTTTGATCGTACGGCATTGATCACGCTTCCTGCCGATCAAAAAGCGGCAGGCGTGCTGCCGGATGGTATGGATGCCCGCGCCGTAAACTATCTGTTCAAAACGCCGGGCGGTACGCTTTATCACAGCGGTGATTCACACTACTCCAACTACTATGCAAAGCATGGCAATGAGCACCAGATCGACGTCGCGCTCGGATCCTACGGCGAGAACCCACGGGGTATTACGGACAAAATGACCAGTTCCGACATGCTGCGTATGGCGGAGGCCCTGAATACAAAAGTGGTGATCCCTTTCCATCACGATATCTGGTCAAACTTCCAGGCCGATCCTCAGGAGATCCGCGTACTGTGGGAGATGAAAAAGGATCGGCTGAAGTATGGCTTTAAGCCTTTTATCTGGCAGGTGGGTGGCAAGTTCACCTGGCCGCTGGACAAAGATAACTTTGAATATCACTATCCGCGCGGCTTTGACGACTGCTTCACGATTGAACCGGATTTACCGTTTAAATCGTTCTTGTGATCCACACAAAATGCCGGGCCATCCCGGCATTTTTTCCCATTTACTTTAGTATTTCCACGCTATTTCAAATATCATCTTTTCAAATCAATTTGTATCGGAATAGCTCATGACTGAAGCACAAAGACATCAAATATTGCTGGATATGCTGGCGCAGTTGGGCTTTGTTACCGTTGAGAACGTGATTGAGCGTCTGGGGATTTCACCCGCCACAGCACGCCGGGATATCAACAAACTCGATGAAAGCGGCAAACTCAAGAAAGTCCGCAATGGCGCAGAAGCTATTACCCAGCAGCGACCGCGCTGGACGCCAATGAATCTGCACCAGGCACAGAACCACGATGAAAAAGTTCGTATTGCCAAGGCGGCATCCCAGCTTGTGAATGCGGGGGAAAGCGTGGTGATCAACTGCGGATCGACCGCCTTTCTGCTGGGTCGCGAAATGTGCGGCAAGCCGGTGCAGATCATCACTAATTATCTGCCGCTGGCAAACTATCTGATCGACCAGGAGCATGACAGCGTGATCATCATGGGAGGGCAATATAACAAAAGCCAATCCATCACGCTTAGCCCGCAAGGCAGTGAAAATAGCCTGTATGCCGGGCACTGGATGTTCACCAGTGGCAAAGGGTTGACCGCAGATGGACTGTATAAAACCGATATGCTCACCGCGATGGCGGAGCAGAAGATGCTTAACGTGGTGGGCAAACTGGTGGTGTTGGTCGATAGCAGTAAGGTCGGTGAACGCGCGGGGATGCTGTTCAGCCGCGCCGATCAAATCGATATGCTGATTACCGGCAAAAATGCGAACCCTGAGATCCTGCAACAGCTCGAAGCTCAGGGCGTGAGCATTATGCGCGTTTAAAGGTGCTGGCGGAAAAACGTCACCGTCGCAGCCAGCGCTTCTGGCGTGATGCGATGTCGTACGCCCGCTTCCCACAGGCAGGTCAGATTGTTGTCCAAACCTGCCTGAATCAGCGCTTGCTGTAAGCGGAAGGTTTCAACAGCGGGTACAACATCATCATCCTGTCCATGCCACAGCAGCAACGGCCTGTCAGCGAGGCGTGGTAACTGATGCGTAACATCCCATTCGGCAAGCGGGGCGATAACGGTATCAAATTCCGCCTGTTGCTCTGGGGTCTGAATCAGTAGAGGGGGAAAAAGCGTCTGCGCAAGCCGGGTAAAATAGCCAGAACCCATCAGGCTGGCTACACATTTAACCTCAGGATGGCGCGCCATTATGCCCAACGCCGTCATTCCTCCCATCGATGCTCCTCCGACGGCAAGCCGCTCATCTGAAAGCCAATTTTCCGCCACCAGCGCCGCACGTAACGTCGCAAACTCCTGCATATTTTGCTGCAAAATATGCCAGAAGCGGTGCATCCGCATCTGGGCATCGCTTTTGAAGCGAGCGCCATGGTCGGGCGCATCTGGCATGACGACGCGGAAACCGGCCTGAGCCAGCGCAACGGCAAAATAGCTGTAAACCAGGCTTGAAGAGGTAAACCCGTGATAGAAGATAATACAAGGGAGTGAACATTCGCGTTTGCCAGCCGGAACGGCGTGCAGGACAGGGATACCCGCCAACTGTCGTGTTTCAATTTCGATCATTTGTCGCCTCTTTCTTTCTGGTATGCCATGCAGCAATACTTAACGCAAGCGAATGTGTTCGGCAATGATTCATAATGTTGAGAACTGGGTTACGCTTTCGCAACATTTTCATTCGAAAATCGCGTGAGAGATAACAATTCGGGAACATTCCCCTAAAGGGAAATTAATAAGGCACTACACTATGGCTATCAGGAAACGAGATAGAGTTATGCGTCGGTTTGCCTCTTTGTTGTTGGTTATGTTTTTAAGCGCCTGTAGCGTGCTACAGGGAACGCCACAACCCGCACCGCCCGTTGCCGACCACCCGCAGGAGATCCGCCGTGACCAGAGTAATGGGTTACAGCGATTAGGGACGGTTAGCGCGCTGGTAAGAGGCTCTCCGGATGATGCGCTGGCAGAGATCCGTGCCAAAGCCGCCGCGGCTAAAGCTGATTACTACGTGGTTTTATTAGTGGATGAAACCATCGTGACAGGCCAATGGTATTCACAGGCTATTTTGTATCGTAAATAACATTGGGTTGAAATTTAGTCAGCTTTACATTGCTTTGCGCCCCTATGCGTTTACCTGTGCACAATAAACCAACAGCAGGAAGCTTGAGGTTTATTATCGCGATGGAATGCCCTGCCGTGTGTAGGGGTACGAATAATGGAGCTGACGATGAAACAATCACTTGCCTTATCCTCACTGCTGCTTTCTGCCGGACTGGTAGATACTACGGCGCAGTCTGCCGAGTTCGCCAGTGCTGACTGTGTTACGGGCCTGAATGAAATTGGCCAGATATCTGTCAGTAACATTGCAGGAAATCCGCAGGATGTAGAACGTATAGTCGCGTTAAAAGCGGATGAACAAGGTGCCTCATGGTATCGGATCATTCAAATGTACGAAGATCAGCAGCCCGACAACTGGCGCGTACAGGCCATACTCTATGCTTAACACATTGCCGGATGGCGTAAACTTATCTGAGCTACAGTGAACTGTAGACATGATAAGACGCGAAAGCGTCGCCATCAGGCATATTATTACCGTAATCCCCCCGTTGCCCGCAGAAGCAAATCGTTCAGCACCTGCTCAGACAATCGTAGTCCCCCCCGCGTATCAAGCATCATTTGGCACCAGGCCTGCGCCACAGGTGGAGAGGCATAGCGCAACATCTGCGCCCCGCAACCGAGCAGGAAAAGCTGCTGCGTAATCTCCCGCCCCAATGCCTCGCTGGGTTTACGTAAACGCTGCTGGAGCTGACGTACCATTCGATCGTAATGTCGATCTTGCCCTTTGAGTTCCGCAAAGGCTTCGCTGAGCATCTCGTATATGCCGGGTTGTTTGGTCAGTACCCGCAATACATCAAGGCACATAATGTTGCCAGAGCCTTCCCAGATGCTGTTTACCGGCATTTCACGATACAAACGCGGCAGCTCGCTCTCCTCGCAATAGCCAATCCCACCCAGCACTTCCATCGCTTCTGCCACAAATGGCATACCGCTTTTGCAAACGGAGAATTTCGCCGCTGGTGTGAACAATCTGGCCCACAGCGCTTCTTTAGCATCAGCACGGCGGTCCCAGGCCCGCGCCAGTCGAAACAGTAACGCCGTTTGACCTTCCAGTTGGAGCGCCATCCGACCTAACACTTGACGCATCATCGGCTGTTCAATCAATGGCTTGCCAAAGACCTGCCGCTGGTGCGCATGGTAAATCGCGACGGAAAAAGCACGCCGCATCATAACGTGACTACCGAGCGCACAGTCAAAACGCGTCATCCCCCCCATTTTCAGGATATGGCGTATACCTTCCCCTTCGTCACCCAATAGCCAGCCAATCGCATCGTGGAATTCAACCTCGCAGCTGGCGTTGGAGCGGTTGCCTAACTTATCTTTCAATCTCTCAAGACGGATAGCATTACGCTGCCCGTCAGGTAAAAATCGCGGCACAAAAAAGCAGGATAATCCCCCCTTAGCCTGGGCCAGCACTAAATGGGCATCGCTTTGCGGCACGGAGAAAAACCACTTATGTCCCACCAGCCGATACGAGCCGTCAGCAAGACGTTCTGCCTGAGTGGTATTGCTCAGCACATCTGAACCACCCTGCTTCTCGGTCATGCCCATACCGATAAGCAGCCCACGCTTTTGCCCACCTGGCAGTAAATGCGAGTCATAACGGTCGCTTAGCAGCGGCGTTATCCAGTCATGAAAGGGGGCGGGTAACATTTGAAGTAACAGCGGCGTGGCGGCAAAAGTCATGGTCACCGGACACAACGTACCTGCTTCAACCTGCGCATGCAGCATGAAACGCGCCGCCCGGGCAACAAATGTTCCCTGCCTCGCATCTTCTTCCCAGGCCAGATTATGTACGCGGTTGGCGCACAATCCCTGCATCAGCAAATGCCAGGCAGGATGAAAACGCACATCATCCAGCCGCTGCCCCTGCGGGTCGTAGCGCAACAGTTCAGGCGGGAATGCATTGGCCAGACGGCCCAGTTCGAGCGACTCGGCAGTCCCTAGCTGCTGACCAATACTGGCGAGAAGATCGCTGTCCCAACCAGCGCCTTCGCGGATAACCGCTTCGCACAGCGCGCCATCGGACAAATATAAGTTACTGTTATTGAGCGGTACAGGTTGGTTAAAAACGGTATGCGTTTGCCAGTGCATTGTGTCTCCCTCCGTCAATGGCCGTCGCTTTAAGTATGGTCAGCCAGACAAGAGAGTGCCTGGGATTCAGGTCACAAAAAAGCCATCCCGAGGGATGGCTTAAGAGACATAGAGAATGAATTAGCCGCGCTGGCGGACGGCTTCAAACAGGCAGATGCCCGTCGCAACTGAAACGTTCAATGACGAAACGCTCCCTGCCATCGGGATGCTGATCAGTTCGTCACAGTGTTCGCGGGTCAGACGGCGCATACCTTCACCCTCTGCGCCCATCACCAGCGCCAGACGACCGGTCATTTTGCTCTGATAGAGAGTATGGTCGGCTTCACCTGCGGTTCCGACGATCCAGATATTCTCTTCCTGCAGCATACGCATGGTGCGCGCCAGGTTGGTCACGCGGATCAGCGGTACGCTTTCTGCCGCACCACAGGCCACTTTTTTCGCCGTCGCATTCAACTGTGCGGAACGATCCTTCGGTACGATTACAGCATGTACGCCAGCGGCATCGGCGCTACGCAGGCATGCGCCCAGGTTATGCGGATCGGTGACGCCATCGAGGATCAAAAAAAACGGCTGATCGAGCGTAGCAATCAGATCCGGCAGATCGTTTTCCTGATACTGACGGCCAGGCTTCACGCGAGCAATAATCCCCTGATGTACCGCACCCTCGCTTTTCTCATCCAGAAACTGACGGTTAGCCAGTTGAATGACAACACCCTGTGCTTCCAGTGCGTGGATCAGCGGCAGCAGGCGTTTATCTTCACGACCTTTGAGAATAAAGACGTCCTGGAAGCGCTCAGGCGCACGTTCCAGCAGGGCCTGCACCGCATGGATGCCGTAAATCATTTCACTCATGAATGTACTCGTTAATAGTTTATGCGTAACGCCGGGCAACGCGAAGGTTGCCCGACTTACAGTCTATGGCTGTTATTGTGCGACTTTCTTTTTCGCCGCACGTTTAGCTTTAGTGGCGGCAGCAATTTTAAGCGTTTTTGCCGAAGGCTTTTTCGCTTTTTTATCACCTTTCTTCTCAGCCGCATTCTTATCCGCCTGAGGTTTGGCTCTGCCTTTCTTCTCGCCGCGGAAAGCGCTGTCCGGCTCGAAATTCACCTTTTTGCCCATCTGACGACGTTTACCGGTATTTTTACCCGCATCGCCTTTTTTGGCTTTTTCGCGCGCGGTTTTACCTTCATTACGCGGCGCACGTTCACTGGAGATCAAGCTGAAGTCGATCTTACGCTCGTCCATGTTGACTGCTTCCACGCGAACTTCCACGCGATCGCCCAGGCGATACATCTGGCCGCTGGATTCCCCCGTCAGGCGCTGCCCAACCTGGTCGAAACGATAGTAGTCGTTATCCAGAGAGGAGACATGCACCAGACCATCGATAAACAGTTCATCGAGACGGACAAAGAAACCAAATCCGGTCACGCTGGCAATCACGCCTTTGAAGACATTACCCACCTGGTCCAGCATGAAGTCGCACTTCAGCCAGTCAGAGACATCGCGCGTAGCTTCATCAGCACGGCGCTCGGCCATCGAACAGTGCTGACCCAGTTGCAGCATCTCTTCCATCGAATAATGGTAGCCACCGGTTTCCGTGGTGTTGCCCTTATGGCCCTGCTCCTGCGCCAGCAGATACTTAATCGCCCGGTGCAAGGAGAGATCCGGGTAACGACGGATCGGTGAAGTAAAGTGTGCATAAGATTGCAGCGCCAGGCCAAAGTGACCACGGTTTTCCGGATCGTAAATCGCCTGCTTCATCGAACGCAGCAGCATGGTTTGCAGCATTTCTGCGTCAGGACGGTCAGCAATCGACTCCAGCAGTTCAGCGTAATCACGCGGCTCAGGTTTGTTGCCACCTGGCAGCTCCAGCCCCAGCTCTGACAGGACGGAACGGAACGAGTTAATCGCTTCGGTCGTCGGCTTATCGTGAATACGGAACAGCGCTGGCTCTTTGGCTTTCTCAACGAATCGTGCCGCGGAGATGTTCGCCATGATCATGCACTCTTCAATCAGCTTGTGCGCGTCGTTACGCTGCGTCTGCTCGATACGCTCAATACGGCGTTCAGCATTGAAGATAAACTTCGCCTCTTCACTTTCAAACGAGATACCGCCACGCTCTTCACGGGCTTTATCCAGCACTTTGTAGAGGTTATGCAACTCTTCAATGTGTTTAACCAGCGGTGCGTACTGCTCACGCAGCTCCTGGTCGCCTTGCAGCATATGCCAGACCTTGGTGTAGGTCAGACGCGCATGGGAGCTCATGACCGCTTCGTAGAATTTAAAGCCAGTTAAGCGGCCTTTCGACGAAATGGTCATTTCACAGACCATACACAACCGGTCCACCTGCGGGTTGAGTGAACACAATCCGTTAGACAGCACTTCCGGCAGCATCGGAACTACCTGCGACGGGAAGTAAACGGATGTGCCACGGCTACGCGCTTCCTGGTCCAGCGGAGTCGGCGGGCGAACGTAATAGCTTACGTCAGCAATCGCCACCCATAAACGCCAACCACCGCCGCGTTTCTTCTCGCAATAAACCGCATCGTCGAAGTCGCGCGCATCTTCGCCATCGATAGTCACCAGCGGCAGGGAGCGCAGATCGACACGTCCTACTTTCGCCTCTTCCGGCACTTCTTCTTTCAGCCCGGCGACCTGTTTCTCAACCGCCTGAGGCCAGATATATGGGATTTCATGAGTACGCAGGGCCATATCCACGGCCATGCTGGTTCCCATGTTATCGCCCAGCACTTCAACAATTTTGCCCACCGCTTTGGTGCGGCGAGTCGGACGCTGGGTCAGTTCAACGACGACCACAAAGCCCATACGAGCGCCCATTACCTCTTCCGGCGGGATCAGAATATCGAAGCTCAGGCGGCTGTCGTCTGGGACGACAAACCCAACACCAGCGTCGGTGAAGTAGCGACCGACAATCTGGCTGGTTTTCGGCACCAGTACGCGCACAATACGCGCTTCGCGGCGACCTTTACGGTCCGCGCCCAACGGCTGCGCCAGCACCTGATCGCCATGAATGCAGGTTTTCATCTGCTCGCTGGACAGATACAGGTCATCTTTGCGGCCTTCAACGCGCAGAAAGCCGTAGCCATCACGGTGGCCAATAACGGTACCTTTCAGCAGGTCGAGACGCTCCGGCAGCGCATAGCACTGACGACGGGTGAAGACCAGTTGTCCGTCACGCTCCATCGCGCGCAGGCGACGACGCAGCGCTTCTTGCTGCTCTTCACCTTCAATATTGAGTTCAGCGGCCAGCTCATCGCGGTTGGCCGGCTTTTCACGTTTAGTTAAATGTTCGAGGATAAATTCCCGGCTCGGGATAGGATTCGCGTATTTTTCTGCTTCGCGTTCCTGGAAAGGATCTTGTGACATGTCGGTTCCTCCGTCATCATCGCTGCTGGCGGGAGTCGTTACTCCACCAGCAATAATTTATAAAGCGGTTGATTCTTTTCAACCAAATCAGCAAGTGTGTAGTTGTCCAGTTCCGTGAGAAAACTTTGCACTGCTTTAGAAAGCGCCTGTTTGAGTCGACAGGCCGGGGTAATGTGGCAAAACTCGCTGCTACAGTTGACCAACGATAAGGGTTCCAGCTCGCGAACCACATCACCAATACCAATATCCTTAGCGGGTTTACCCAGGCGGATACCGCCATTTTTTCCTCGAATAGCAGTAACAAAGCCCGCCCGGCTAAGTTGATTGATTATTTTGACCATATGATTACGGGACACGCCGTAGACTTCTGTCACCTCAGAAATACTGGTCATACGTCCTTCGGGAAGTGACGCCATGTAGATTAGCGCACGTAATCCGTAATCGGTGAAACTTGTTAACTGCACATCAACCTCAGGAAAAGGGATAAAACGGATAAACCTGGTAGTATTAATTACATTGATGATAAACCAGCCACCAGCCAGGTCGCTAATTTATTTCAGTTCGGGAAGGAAAAAAGCGAGGAACTTACGTGATTTTAAGCCGGATTCTGATGCAAAGCACCTTATCCGGCCTAAATTAGTGCAAGCGCAGCGCCGTTTGACGCTACGCTATAACCAGAATTATGCGTCGAACGGGTCGCGCAGGATCATGGTTTCAGTACGGTCTGGGCCAGTTGAGATAATATCAATCGGCACACCGGTCAGTTCTTCAATACGCTTGATGTAGTTCAGCGCTGCCTGCGGCAGACCGCTACGTTCCTTCACGCCGAAGGTGGATTCAGACCAACCCGGCATGGTTTCGTAAATCGGCTCGATACCTTTCCAGTCGTCAGCTGCCAGCGGAGTAGTCGTTACTTCGCGGCCATCCGGCATACGGTAAGCAACACAGATTTTCACCTCTTTCAAACCGTCCAGTACGTCCAGTTTGGTCAGGCAGAAGCCAGACAGGGAGTTAATCTGTACTGCACGGCGTACAGCAACGGAATCCAGCCAACCGGTACGACGACGACGACCGGTGGTCGCGCCATACTCGTTACCTTGTTTGCACAGGAACTCGCCAACGTCATCAAACAGCTCTGTCGGGAACGGACCCGCACCTACACGAGTAGAGTAAGCTTTGATGATACCCAGAACGTAGTCCACATAACGTGGGCCCAGGCCGGAGCCGGTTGCCACGCCACCTGCGGTGGTGTTGGAGGACGTTACGTACGGATAGGTACCGTGGTCGATATCCAGCAGCGTACCCTGCGCACCTTCAAACATGACGAAATCGCCACGCTTACGCGCCTGGTCCAGCAGATCGGAAACATCAACAACCATTGAGGTCAGGATGTCGGCGATAGCCATCACATCATCCAGCACTTTCTGGTAGTCAACTGCTTCAACTTTATAGAAATTCACCAGCTGGAAGTTGTGATACTCCATCACTTCTTTCAGTTTTTCAGCGAAAGTTGCTTTATCAAACAGATCGCCAACACGCAGACCGCGACGAGCTACTTTGTCTTCATAAGCCGGACCGATACCACGACCGGTAGTACCGATCGCTTTCTCGCCACGCGCTTTCTCACGAGCGTTATCCAACGCAACGTGATAATCAAGGATCAGCGGACAAGCTTCAGACAGCAGCAGGCGCTCGCGAACCGGGATACCACGATCTTCCAGTCCTTTCATTTCTTTCATCAGCGCGGACGGAGACAGAACAACACCGTTACCGATGATGCTGATTACGTTTTCGCGAAGAATGCCTGATGGAATAAGATGGAGGACGGTTTTTTCACCGTTGATTACGAGAGTATGGCCTGCGTTGTGACCACCCTGGTAGCGCACAACATATTTAGCCCGTTCAGTCAGAAGATCGACGATCTTCCCTTTACCTTCGTCACCCCATTGGGTGCCCAGTACGACGACGTTGTTACCCATTTTTCAAAATCACCGTTTGCTTAAAAATGGATTCTACCACCGCTTTTTCAGATATACAGCACTTTTTGCATGCGAAAACCCGCAAATTAGTCTACTTATTGTTCAGCCAATCGTTTTCCTCAACATGTAGTAGACCACAACGCCCGCAACCACAAGACCTCCACCAAAACGACGCAAAATATTTTCGGGAAGTTGCGCCATTGCAGAGATCATTTTCTTCCATGCGCTGGGATAAAGCATCGGACCCAGCCCTTCCAGCACCAAAACCAGCGCGAGCGCCAGCAAAATTGTTGAATTCATCCATCGCCCTTATATAAAAAGAAAACCACCGCATCCCTGGAGATGCCGGTGGTTTTGCTGCTTTAAAACCGCTGGAACGCGATTAGCGTGTCGCGGTATTTGGTGTCTTCATGTAGCGGAAGAAATCGCTGTCTGGGCTCATGACCATTACGTCCTGATTCCCTTCAAAGCTCTTCTCGTAAGCACGCAGGCTACGGATGAAGGCGTAGAAGTCCGGATCCTGACTGAACGCATCGGCAAACAGCTTAGCGGCTTCTGCATCGCCTTCACCGCGCATAATACGGCCCTGACGCTCAGATTCTGCCAGCGTTTTAGTGACTTCATAGTCAGCCGTTGCACGCAGTTTTTCCGCCTCTTCCTGGCCTTGTGAACGATGGCGACGCGCTACCGCTTCACGCTCAGCGCGCATACGGTTGTAGATAGCCTCGGACACTTCAGCAGGCAGGTTGATTTGCTTAATACGCACGTCAACAACTTCGATGCCCAATGCCGCCATACTGTTCGGGTTGATGACCGGTACTTTACCGTTCGTTTCAGCCTGAACACGTTCAGCCGCTTCGGCAATCGCGCTATCTGCTGCCGGAGTCGCCACTTCGTCTTCCGTGCCAGCAGAACCGGAGTTCAGCGCGTCACGAACTTCCAGGGTCAGACGACCACGGGAATCGGTAACGATGTCCTTCACGTCCAGACGACCAATTTCAGAACGCAGACGGTCAGAGAACTTACGTTTCAGCAGGACTTCCGCCTGAGAAACATCGCCACCGCCCGTTGCCAGGTAGTAACGGCTAAAGTCACTGATGCGCCACTTGATGTAGGAGTCAACGATCAGGTCTTTCTTCTCTTTGGTAACAAAGCGATCGGCCTGGTTGTCCATGGTCTGAATACGCGCATCCAGCATCTTCACAGATTCAATAAACGGAATCTTGAAGTGCAGGCCAGGTGCTACGACCAGCGGCTTGTTTTCATCGTCACGCAGAACTTTACCAAAGCGCAGAGTAATACCGCGCTCGCCTTCTTTGACCACAAAGACAGACATGAACAGAACTACCAGAACGATGATGATAATCGCAATAACTGACTTACGCATCGTTATTCCCCCTGACGCTGGTAGTCGTTACGCTGCGCATTCGCGCGGCGTTGGTCCATAATATCGCCCTGACTGGTGGACGATGTGTTGCTTGCTCCAGTGCTGGAAGTCGTTGCTGGCGGCAGACGCAGCAGGTTTGAACTGCTGTCAGTCTTTGCTGCTGGCGCACTACCACCTTTCAGCATTTGATCCAGCGGCAGAACCATCAAATTGCTGCCTTTATCGTTAACCAGGACTTTGCGGGTATTGCTCAACACTTTTTCCATGGTTTCGATATACAGACGCTCGCGGGTAATTTGCGGTGCGGCTTTATATTCCGGCAGAATTTTTGCGAAGCGAGCCACTTCACCCTGTGCTTCCAGGATTGTCTGAGTCTTATACGCACGCGCTTCTTCCAGAATACGCTGCGCCTGACCGTTTGCACGCGGCTGAACTTCGTTGGTGTACGCTTCCGCTTCACGGATGTACTGCTGTTCGTTTTCACGTGCTGCGATAGCATCGTCAAACGCGGCTTTTACTTCTTCCGGCGGACGTGCAGCCTGGAAGTTGACGTCCAACAGGGTGATACCCATGTTGTACGGACGGATCGTTTCTTCCAGTTCACGTTGGGTATCGCTACGAATAACGGTACGCCCTTCGGTCAGGATACGGTCCATGGTGTATTTACCGATAACCCCACGCAGAGCACTGTCGGTAGCCTGACGCAGACTGTCATCCGCGCTGGTTACGCTAAACAGGTAACGCTGCGGATCGGTCACGCGGTACTGTACGTTCATTTCGACGCGCACGACGTTTTCGTCAGAGGTCAGCATGACGCCGGATGCGGCAAGTTCACGCACGGCTTCAACGTTGACCGGTGTCACTTCGTCGACAAAGGTCGGTTTCCAGTTCAGACCCGGTTCAACCAAATGGCTGAATTTACCGAAGCGTGTCACCACGCCGCGTTCCGCTTCTTTAATGGTATAGAAACCGCTGGCCGCCCAGATAATGACGATAGCGGCCGCTGCGATAGTAAAGACTCGACCGCCCAGTTGCGGACGCGGGCCTTGCGATGAACTACCGCCGCCAGAGCCAGTACCTTTACCGCCACCCAGACCACCGAGCTTTTTACTCAGTTTGCGGAAGATATCGTCCAGATCGGGAGGTCCCTGCTCGCGACCACCTTTGTTTCCATTTCCCTCAGGGTTGCCGCCAGGTTTGCTGCTTCCCCAGGGGTCGCGGTCTTGTCCGTTATTACCGGGCTGATTCCACGCCATTTTTGTGCTCCATATTTGTTATGCGATGCTATACCTGCGTCTTTTGCGCTGCCGTTGCGTTGGCTGCGTCCCTCAACGCCAGTCACATAGTTGACTATGCTCCTGGAGATTTCAGGACTTGCCGCCTTCCTGCCGCACAAAATCCACAAGGTATAGAGGCGAAAAAATCTTCAGGCCATATCCGTCAGATCAGACAACATAGTCTTCCAGTGCCGGTTCTTGTTTACAGAGGCGACGCCAGTCTACGATCGGCATACGAACCTGCAGACCAACGCTGCCGTCCTCCTCCATCCACTCTTTTTCTATTGCCTGAAGTTGATAAAACCGGCTTCTCAAACGCCCTTCCTGCGGCGGCAAACGCAACGTATGCTGCGCCACCTCACCGGAAAGTCGCTCAGTCAAAGCCTGAAAAAGTTGTGGTATACCAATCCCCGTTTGCGCTGATACCCAAACGCGAATGGGTTTATTCTCTTCATCTCTGTCGATACGCGGCTCAAAGTCATCCAACATATCGATTTTATTCATCACCAGCAGGGTCGGGATCTCATGCGCATCGATCTCTTCGAGCACCGTATCGACGGCCTCAATGTTTTCCTGCACACGAAAATCTGCTGCATCAATAACGTGCAGCAGCAATGTCGCCTGACGTGTTTCCTGCAAGGTGGCCTTAAACGCCGCCACCAGGTCGTGCGGCAAATGACGGATAAACCCAACGGTATCCGCCAGCACGGTCTCACCCACGTCCGCCACGTCTATTCTGCGTAGCGTCGGGTCCAGAGTCGCAAACAGCTGATCCGCTGCGTAGACCTGGGCTTCGGTGATCTGGTTGAACAGGGTGGATTTTCCGGCGTTGGTATATCCCACCAGTGATACGGTTGGGACATCCGCTTTCTTGCGCGACTGTCGCCCCTGCTCACGTTGCTTTTCAACTTTTTCCAGGCGCGACTGTATCTGCAAAATGCGATTACGCAGCAAACGACGGTCGGTTTCGAGCTGGGTTTCACCCGGACCGCGCAAACCAATCCCGCCCTTTTGCCGTTCAAGGTGAGTCCAGCCACGGACCAGACGCGTAGCCATATGGCGCAGCTGCGCCAGCTCAACCTGCAACTTACCCTCATGGGTTCGCGCACGCTGGGCAAAAATATCTAAAATGAGACCAGTCCTGTCGATAACAAGACACTGGCACAACTGTTCCAGGTTACGTTCCTGGGCAGGGCTTAGAGCATGATCAAAAATCACCACCGCAGCGCCAGTCGCTTTTACGGCTTCGGCAATTTCGATTGCCTTACCTTCACCAACAAAATACTTCGGGTGCGGTGCTTTACGGCTCCCGGTAATCACCTGCATTGCTTCGACACCGGCGGAAGAAACCAGAGATTCAAACTCCTGGAGGTCTTCCATATCTTTGTCTTGCGAAAAATAGATGTGTACCAGTACCGCCTGCTCACCGGCATCATAACGGTCAAACAAGCGTCAACCCCTTAATATAAATCAACGGGGAACACAGGATCGCTGGCTCCCCGTATGTAAAACAGCTAATAACCTTATTCGGTTTCTTCGCTGTCCTGTTGCGCAGATGAACCTTGCGCGTTGCTACCGTGATGGTAGTTGCTGCCTGTGCCGCCGGTGGCATTATTGCTGTGATGAGAAACCGGACGAGACGGGACAACAGTAGAAATCGCGTGCTTATAAACCATCTGGCTGACCGTGTTTTTCAACAGGATCACGAACTGATCAAAAGACTCGATTTGACCTTGCAGCTTAATACCATTCACCAAATAAATAGAAACTGGAACACGTTCCCGACGCAGTGCGTTCAGGAACGGATCTTGTAAAGATTGCCCCTTAGCCATTCTCTCTTTTCCTTATATGCTTATTTGTACTTTGAACCTTTCGATTCTGAAAAATTGCGCACGATACGTTTCAATTGTACACATTCAGTTCGCGATAGCACCAACAACCTGTAATACTTCGTTTCGCGCCTGGTCAGGCTTTTCACTGTCAAGCCAGTGCACCCCTTCCCAACCACGCAACCAGGTTACCTGTCGCTTCGCCAACTGCCTCGTGGCGCAAACACCTCTATAAACCATTTCATCGTATGAAATTTCACCTTCAATGTATGACCACATCTGGCGATACCCTACACAACGAATGGAAGGCAAATCCGTATGCAAATCTCCACGGGCAAAAAGCGCCCGGACTTCTGCTTCAAAACCTGAAGCTAACATCTGATGAAAACGCTGCTCAATTCGCTGATGGAGCAGTTCACGGCTCGCCGGGGCGATTGCAAACTGATGCACCTGATACGGCAAAGCATCTCCTGACGTTTGCGTCAGCTCCGTTAAAGTTTTACCCGAAATGAAAAAAACTTCCAGTGCCCGGGAAAGTCTTTGCGGATCATTTGGATGAATACGCGCCGCTGCCACGGGATCGATGTCCTGAAGCTGTCGGTGTAACGCGTCCCAACCCTGCTCTGCCGCCTGCTGCTCAATTCTGGCCCTGACTTCCGGGTCCGCCGACGGTAACGGCGACAGTCCTTCAAGCAAGGCTTTGAAATATAACATTGTGCCGCCCACCAGCAACGGGATACGGCCCGCGGCGGTGATGTCGGCCATCTCGGCTAACGCATCGCGACGAAAATCCGCAGCGGAGTACGCCTGCGATGGATCGCGGATATCCAGCAATCGGTGCGGTGCGGCCTGTAATTCATTTGCATCAGGCTTGGCTGTACCGATATCCATCCCCTTGTAAATAAGGGCGGAATCAACGCTTATCAACTCTATGGGCAAAACTTTACGCAATTCAATTGCTAATGCCGTTTTACCGGAGGCCGTTGGCCCCATCAAAAAAATCGCCTTTGGCAGGCTCGCCTTACGGGTATCACTCATGTTTCAGGGCATTCATTACCGAATGTAAATCAACAGGTTGTAACAGACCACCCGGCGGTGCCTTCACGAGTTGTGGGCAGAGCCGCTCAACATCCGCTAATAGCGTAATCGCCTGTGCCATGCTCCACTGTGGATGCTCGCTCATCAGGTTACGTGCGATCCACTGTGCAATATTGCCCGGCTCGAATACGGATTGCTGCGCCAGGTAGCCTATCAGTTCAGGAATCAAGATTTGTAAATTTTGTTGGCGTAAGGGTAAAGGCACCGCCCGGATGGTCACATGCTGCGCATCCAGCTGAAATTCAATGCCCAACTCAGCCAGTTGGCTCTGTCCTTTTTGCAGTGCCGCTTTTTCATCAGCGGTCACTTTTAGACGTAAAGGGATCAGTAACGGTTGAGCACAAACCGCTCCCTGACCCGGCGTTAACTGCGCCTGACGCAGCCAACGCTCAGCCACCGGTAATGCCAACAACCGAATATGCCCATCGCACTCGAGTAACGCGCAGTCTGCACCAACTATCGTTAGCACCCGGCCAAAGCCCTGACTGCTGCCAGTCAGAGGCGTCGATGGCGTTTCAGAGACCGGCGTTTTACGCGTTGGAGCCGGCGTCTGCATCAGTTGCTGATAAATTTCGCCCTGCTGCTTTTGGTATCCGGGTTGAGCATGAGGCCAACTGGCTCCCGCCTGACGGCCACCGCCACCACTATTGCCACTTCCAGTGCCAGCGGATGCTGAGTACCGCGGTGTCGCAGGTTCACGCGCGGGAGCCGGCTCGGCAAAATGGTTGCGTCCAGCAGCAACACGGTTTTCCGGGATGTGCCTTGGAGCGGGTTCGTCGTCATCAGCCAACGGCAGCGGCGTTTCAAGCTGCTGTTGCAGGACGCTCAACACGCCCTGGTAAATAAAATCGTGCACCAGGCGGGATTGATGGAAACGGACCTCATGTTTAGCTGGGTGTACGTTGACATCCACTTGATGCGGATCGATTTCCAGATACAACACAAAAGCGGGCTGTTGATCGGCTCCCAGCTTATCTTCACAGGCCTGGCGGATAGCATGGTTGATCAGCCGGTCGCGCATCATCCGACCATTCACGTAGCAGTACTGGATTTCTGCCAGTGCTGCCGTTGTGTGGTTAGGATCGGCCACCCAGCCGCGCAATGTTAAATCGCCATGCTGCCATTCGATCGCCAGCGCATGTTCCAGAAACGGCGTGCCGCAAATCGCGCCCAGTCGGCGCTCTTTCTGCCCATCCGCGGCCACTGCCCGGTACTGTCGCACCACTTTGCCGTTGTGCGACAAATTTATCGTCACATCAAAACGTGCCAGCGCAATGCGGCGAATAATCTCGTCGATATGATTAAATTCGGTTTTCTCGGTGCGCATAAATTTGCGCCGCGCCGGGGTGTTGTAGAACAGATCTAGCACCTCCAGCGTGGTTCCCACCGGATGCGCAGCGGGTTTAACTGTGACATCCATGTCACGCCCTTCGGCATACGCCTGCCAGGCTTCGGGTTGTTCTTGCGTACGCGACGTCAGGGTTAAGCGAGACACGGAGCTGATACTGGCCAGCGCTTCGCCGCGAAATCCGAGGCTTACGATGGCTTCAAGATCGTCAAGCGAGGCTATTTTACTGGTGGCATGACGCGCCAACGCCAACGCCAGCTCGTCTTTTTTAATCCCGCAGCCGTTGTCACGAATACGGATAAGCTTCGCGCCGCCGCGTTCAATATCGATATCAATACGCGTCGCACCGGCATCGATGCTGTTTTCCACCAGCTCTTTCACCACTGACGCAGGCCGTTCTACCACCTCGCCTGCGGCAATCTGGTTCGCCAGCTGTGGCGGTAGAACCTGAATCGGCATGGCTAATCCTTAATTTGTTAACGTGTTACCCGGCGATATGGCGCTGGCGGTTTGCGCCGGTGCGCCCTGCGGCCCGGTTTGCATCGGGTGCGCCTGGAAATAGTTACGCAATCCTTTGTAAATCGCCTCAGCCAGTTGCTGCTGGTAATCATCGCTCGCCAACAGGCGTTCTTCGCTGTTGTTACTGATAAAGCCGGTTTCAACCAGCACTGACGGGATATCAGGCGAACGCAGTACGCCAAGACTGGCGTGTTCTGGACGACGCTTATGCATCGAACCAATACGTTCTAACTGGCCGATCATGCTGGTCGCCACATCATACCCGACGCGCTGCGAATGGCCGAACTGCAGATCCAGTACGGCCTGGCTGAGGTAAGGATCGGACTGGCTGTTTGCCAGCACATCGCCCGCGCCGCCCAACAGCTCCGATTGCTTCTCGTGCTGTTCCAACCAGCCGGCCATCTCACTGTTCGCCCGACGGTTTGACAGCACCCAAACGGAAGCACCTGTGGCATCACGATTTGGCGCGGCATCCGCGTGAATAGAAACCAGGAAATTGGCGTTTTGTTTACGCGCGACGTCTGAACGCCCCATCACCGAGATAAAGTAATCACCATCACGGGTGAGTACGCCTTTAAACATCGGATCATCATTGAGCAAACTGCGCAGCTTGCGCGCCACGGCAATCGTGACGTTTTTCTCACGCGTGCCGCCAGGACCAATAGCGCCAGGATCCTGTCCACCGTGTCCGGCATCAATGGCAATCACCACTTTATCGCCGTTGCTGGAACTGGCGCGCGCCGCAGGGCGCGTGGAGGTATTGCTGTTAGTCACAGCCGTAGTGCGATCGTTTTCTGCTTTAAACGGATTTCGCGCTGGCTCGACAGGACGTGGGGCAACAATCGGCACTTCAACACGCTTTGCAACCACGGGAGGTGGAGGCGGCGGCGGTGGCGCATCAGCGTTGATGGTAAACACGACGGTATAATTGCCGCCGTTCTGGCGTTTTACTGCTTCGGCTTTACCGTTCTCGGTTAAATCCACCACCAGGCGCAGAGACTGCGCATCTTTTGGCGTGCCGGAACGGATAGATTTCACCAGATTATTGCCGCTAAACAGCAGCGGTAATCCCTGAATCACACCGGTTTGTTTAATATCCAGCGCGACGGTTCGTTTCCCGTCCTGCGAAACGGCATATTCAGGATCGCCAATAAAGCTCAGCGTAATCCGCGCCTGTTGATCGCCATTGGACACCTGAAGATCGGAGAGGCTGGCGGCCCCTGCCTGCGCGCACAGCAGGACCAGGGTTGCCATCAGCCAGTTTCTGATGCGATAAATCATCCCGCCACCCTTAAGGTTATTCGGCTAAACGCGCCAGCAATAAATCACCTGATGAGGAGACTGCGCTTACACGCGCCTCTCGACCTTGCGCCTGGTATTCAATGTGTATTTCGACGTCCGGGTCTGGCAGTACACCTTTACCTTGTTGCGGCCATTCCACCAGGCAGATGGCATCATTGGCAAAATAATCGCGGATCCCCATAAATTCCAGCTCCTCTGGGTCCGCAAGTCGGTATAAATCGAAGTGATATACCATCAAGTTATCGAGTGAATAGGGTTCAACCAGCGTGTAGGTGGGGCTTTTTACATTACCTTTATGACCTAACGCCTGCAGAAATCCCCGGCTGAAGGTGGTTTTACCCGCCCCCAGGTCGCCGTACAAATATATAACCGTCGCGCCGTCACAGGCTTTGGCTACCCGCAGTCCCAGGTCTAAAGTCGCCTGCTCATCAGGTAGTGGAATTACTCGATTCATCATGATAAACGTCAATCACATCAGGGTTAACAATACGCTGTAGCGTGGTAAAGAGATCCGTCGCCAGCATGCCACGCGTACCAAAACGCGCCGCCAGCACATCCGCCGCCGCTCCGTGCGCAACACATCCCGCACATGCTGCATCATACGGGGTAAGCTTCTGTCCGAGCAATGCGCCAATAATACCGGAAAGCACATCCCCCATTCCGCCGCTGGCCATCCCGGCATTGCCGGTATCAATAATACCCAACTCCGCCTGTTCAGCAGCAACAACCGTACCCGCGCCTTTCAGCACCACCACGCCTCCGTACCGTTTTACCAGACGTTGTGCACAAAGTAAGCGATCGTCTTCAATTTCTGCAATGGAACAACCCAGCAGTCGCGCGGCTTCACCTGGATGCGGCGTGATCACGCGATTGTGACGTTTATCGGGGTTGATTGCCAGCAGGTTCAGCGCATCCGCATCCCAGAGCATCGGTTTGCGAAAATTCTCCACTTTTTGCAGCGCTTTTTTGCCCCACTCCTGCTGACCAAGCCCGGGGCCTATCACCACTACATCCGCCCACGCCAGGCTCTCTTCCAGCGTCTGCGGCGTCAGCGCATCGACCATCAGTTCCGGTCTGGCTGTCAAAATAGGCGCTATGTTTTCACTGCGCGTCAGCACTTTGACCAGCCCGGCACCTGCTCGCAGCGCGGCTTCCCCGGCCATGCGTATTGCGCCAGCCGTACCGTGGTCACCGCCGATAATCACCAGCCGCCCGTGGGAGCCTTTGTGCGAGGTGGGTCGACGCGGCGTTAGCCAGTGTGCAAGCTGTTGAGCATCAAAACGTTGTATTGGCGCATTCTGCCCCGCCAGCCAGTCGTCCAGCCCAAGTGCGTTAACATGCAGACGCCCGGTGACATCGCGCGCTTTACCGGTGAGCAGGCCCGGCTTGAGTGCAATAAAGGTAATGGTATGCGCTGCGTTGATGACCGCGCCCGGCGTCGCTCCCGTCTGCGCCAGCAGGCCGGAGGGAATGTCTATCGCCACGGTGGGGGCTGGGTGAGAATTGGCACGTTCAATCAATACCGAGAGAGACTCACGCGGCGCATGTTTTAAGCCAGTGCCTGACAGCGCATCAATAATGACGTCCACGTTATTTGGCCAATTGATATCCGCCGCGTGAATGACGCCACCAGCGTTAAGCCAGGCATCACGTGCCTGCTTCGCCTCCTCGGGGAGCGGTTTGTCACTTTCCTGCGCCAGCAACGTAACTTCAAGACCCAGCGCTTTGGCAAGTCTTGCCACTACGTAACCATCGCCGCCGTTGTTGCCATGACCACATAGCACCAGCCAGTGCCGGGCGTTCGGATAAGCCTCACGAATGACCTGAAACGCCGCCTCTCCCGCCCGTTGCATCAGTTCGTAAAGCGTCAGCCCTGAACTGTCTGCCGCCTCTCGCTCCATCCGCCTGATGTCATCGGCGTTCCAGATGGAGTGTGGTATACTTGCGGGGTTTTTCTTCATTGTATGGTCCGTCATGTCAGAGCCCCTCGATCTCAATCAGTTAGCGCAAAATATTAAGCAGTGGGGGCTGGAGCTTGGCTTTCAGCAGGTCGGGATTGCCGATACCGACCTCAGCGAAGCGGAACCCAAACTGCAGGCCTGGCTGGATAAACAATACCACGGCGAGATGGACTGGATGGCCCGTCACGGCATGATGCGCGCCCGACCTCACGAATTATTGCCCGGTACGCTACGTGTCATCAGCGTACGTATGAACTATCTTCCTGCCAATGCGGCCTTCGCCAGCACATTGAAGAATCCTTCTCTGGGTTACGTCAGCCGTTACGCGCTGGGGCGCGACTATCATAAGCTGCTACGTAACCGCTTAAAAAAGCTGGGAGAGATGATTCAACAGCACTGCGTTTCGCTGAATTTTAGACCTTTTGTCGATTCTGCGCCCATTCTTGAGCGTCCGTTAGCGGAAAAAGCCGGGCTTGGCTGGACAGGTAAGCACTCACTTATCCTCAATCGCGAAGCCGGTTCATTTTTCTTCCTCGGGGAATTACTGATCGACTTACCCCTACCGGTCGACCAACCAGCAGAAGAAGGATGCGGGAAATGCGTTGCCTGCATGACCATCTGTCCCACCGGGGCCATTGTAGAACCCTATACGGTGGATGCGCGCCGCTGTATTTCTTATCTCACTATCGAACTGGAAGGCGCGATCCCGGAAGAATTTCGTCCCTTGATGGGGAATCGAATTTATGGCTGCGATGATTGCCAGCTTATTTGCCCGTGGAACCGCTATTCACAGTTGACGGCAGAGGATGACTTCAACCCGCGCAAGCAGCTTCATGCTCCGGAGTTAATAGAGCTGTTTAGCTGGAGCGAAGCGTGGTTTTTAAAAGCCACGGAGGGGTCTGCCATTCGTCGTATTGGCCACCTGCGCTGGCTGCGAAATATCGCCGTTGCGTTGGGTAATGCTCCCTGGAATGAAGCCGTTCTTCACGCACTGGAAAGTCGCAGAGGTGAGCACCCACTTCTCGACGAACACATAGAATGGGCAGTTGCTCAGCAAATTGAGAAGCGAAATGCCTGCGTAGTTGAGGTGCAGCTACCGCAGAAACAACGTTTAGTCAGGGTCATTGAGAAGGGTCTGCCGCGCGACGCTTAAGTCATCCACAGCTTGTGTATAAAAATAAAAACACATTGATATTCAAGAGGGAAAAAATCGTCAAGTGATCGTATTAACAATTTGAAATGATAATTAAATTAATAATTTCAGATAGTTAAAATGATACTATTCACCCGGCGAAGTTTTTTGCATTCCAGGAATAATACCCGAACCTGTGGATAAGTCTGTTTACAAGAGTATGTCAATGACGAAACAAAACGTCCCCAACGCGATTATTCGTTGTGGATATTTTTATTGGGGTAAGAATTTGGAGCGGGAAACGAGACTCGAACTCGCGACCCCGACCTTGGCAAGGTCGTGCTCTACCAACTGAGCTATTCCCGCTTAATCTTCGTCTTTCGAACCACTACTGCGTTGGCTGCCTTCATTCGCCTGAGTCACTTACTTCAGTAAGCTCCTAAGAACTCATTCAGTTGCCGCCTTGTCGCAATTCGAAATCCTGCGATTTGGTGGTCTGTGCTTAACAAGCACTTTCAAATTTTGGAGCGGGAAACGAGACTCGAACTCGCGACCCCGACCTTGGCAAGGTCGTGCTCTACCAACTGAGCTATTCCCGCATAATCTTCGTCTTTCGAACCGCTACTGCGTTGGCTGCCTTCATTCGCCTGAGTCACTTACTTTAGTAAGCTCCTAAGGACTCATTCAGTTGCCGCCTTGTCGCAATTCGAAATCCTGCGATTGGTGGTCTGTGCTTTAAAAGCATTTTCAAATTTTGGAGCGGGAAACGAGACTCGAACTCGCGACCCCGACCTTGGCAAGGTCGTGCTCTACCAACTGAGCTATTCCCGCAAATCTGTACTGCTTTTGTTGCTGTCGTAATTCGCATTTCTGCGTCGTTACGGGAGGCGCATTATACGAGAAATCCGTTTAGCTGCAACCCCCCTGAAAGTGTTTTTTTCGAAAATTCGTTCAAGTGATTAATTTACAATCAAGCTGAACAATTTAGCGTCAAAAAACCGGTGACGCAAGCCACCGGAGAACAAAATCAAAGATTAATAAAATGTTCGCGATAGTAAGCAAGCTCAGCAACAGATTCACGAATGTCGTCCATCGCCTGATGTGTTCCCTGCTTGGTGAAGCCCGCAAGGATTTCCGGCTTCCAACGACGCGCCAGCTCTTTGAGCGTGCTGACGTCCAGATAGCGATAATGGAAATACGCCTCCAGCTCCGGCATGTATTTAAACAGGAAACGACGATCCTGCCCGATGCTGTTGCCGCAGATAGGTGATTTCCCTTCCGGAACCCACTCTTTCAAAAAAGCCAGCGTGGCCAGTTCAGCTTCACGATCGCCCATGGTGCTCGCCTTCACGCGCTCCACCAGCCCGCTACAGGTATGCGTACGTACGTTCCAGTCATCCATTAATGCCAGCTGTTCGTCAGACTGGTGTACCGCAATTGTCGGTCCTTCAGCCAGAATATTCAGGTTGGCATCCGTCACCAGCGTGGCGATCTCAATAATGCGATCGCGCTCGGGATCCAGACCTGTCATCTCCAGATCGATCCAAATCAGGTTGTTTTCATTGGCACTCATGCTATTTTCCACCCTTCAGCGTCACATTCAGTGTGACTACATTGATCTAAAATTGTGTGTATCATAAATGTTTTGCCCATCATGGGCGACCAGGAGCCAGTCCGATTGAGTAAGAATAAACTCTCCAAAGGCCAACAGCGCCGTGTGAACGCCAATCACCAGCGTCGTCTTAAAACGTCCACGGAGAAGCCCGACTACGACGACAACCTGTTTGGCGAAACCGCCGAAGGCATCGTTATCAGCCGTTTTGGCATGCATGCCGACGTAGAGTCTGCTGACGGTGAAATTCACCGTTGCAACATCCGCCGTACAATTCGCTCGCTGGTTACTGGCGATCGCGTAGTCTGGCGCCCGGGTAAAGCGGCAGCTGAAGGCGTGAATGTCAAAGGTATCGTTGAAGCGGTACACGATCGTACCTCGGTACTGACACGCCCCGACTTTTACGACGGGGTAAAGCCTATTGCCGCCAACATCGACCAGATCGTTATTGTCTCAGCCATCTTACCCGAGCTGTCACTCAATATTATCGACCGGTATCTGGTAGCCTGCGAAACGCTACACGTTGAACCGATTATCGTGCTGAATAAGATCGATCTGCTGGATGATGAAGGCATGGCCTTCGTTAACGAACAGATGGATATCTATCGCAACATTGGCTATCGGGTGTTGATGGTATCAAGCCGCACTAAAGACGGCCTGAAACCGCTTGAAGAAGCATTAACCGATCGCATCAGCATTTTTGCCGGTCAATCGGGCGTAGGTAAATCCAGCCTGCTCAATAATCTCCTCGGCCTGCAGGAAGAGATCCTGACCAATGATGTCTCTGACAACTCCGGCCTTGGACAGCACACCACCACGGCCTCTCGCCTGTATCACTTCCCGCACGGCGGCGACGTTATCGACTCCCCTGGCGTACGTGAGTTTGGACTGTGGCATCTGGAGCCGGAACAAATCACGCATGGCTTTGTCGAATTTCATGACTACCTGGGCCATTGCAAATACCGCGACTGCAAGCATGATACCGATCCAGGCTGCGCTATCCGTGAGGCTGTAGAAAAAGGGGCCATTGCTGAAACCCGGTTTGAAAATTATCACCGCATCCTGGAAAGCATGGCGCAGGTAAAAACGCGTAAAAACTTTTCTGATACAGACAACTGACAACTAAGCTAAGCATCGCTAGAATCGTCCCCCTTTTTTCAGGATCCGGCCCGTATGCCGGATCGGGAACAAATTATGGCCTGGAGGCTACCTTGTTAAACTCATTTAAGCTTTCGCTACAATACATTCTGCCGAAACTATGGCTCACTCGCCTGGCGGGTTGGGGTGCGAGCAAACGAGCGGGATGGCTGACCAAACTGGTTATCGATCTGTTCGTGAAATATTACAAGGTCGATATGAAAGAGGCGCAAAAGCCGGACACCGCCAGCTATCGCACCTTCAACGACTTCTTTGTTCGCCCGCTGCGCGACGATGCTCGCCCAATTAATACCGATCCAAACGTACTGGTCATGCCCGCTGACGGTGTGATTAACCAGTTAGGCAACATCGAGGAAGACAAACTGCTGCAGGCTAAAGGGCACAGCTATACCCTTGAAGCGCTGCTGGCTGGCAACTATCAGATGGCGGACAAATTCCGCAACGGTACGTTTGTAACCACTTACTTGTCTCCACGCGATTACCACCGTGTACACATGCCGTGTAACGGTATCCTGCGTGAAATGATGTATGTGCCGGGCGATCTCTTCTCTGTAAACATCCTGACTGCGCAAAACGTACCGAACCTGTTTGCCCGCAACGAACGTGTAATCTGTCTGTTTGATACCGAATTTGGCCCGATGGTGCAGATTCTGGTCGGCGCGACCATCGTCGGCAGCATTGAGACCGTATGGGCTGGCACCATTACCCCACCGCGTGAAGGCGTCATCAAGCGCTGGACCTGGCCGGAAGGCGAAAGCGAAGGGTCGGTGGCGCTGCTGAAAGGTCAGGAAATGGGCCGCTTTAAGCTCGGTTCCACCGTCATCAACCTGTTCGCACCTGGCAAAGTTAACCTGGTTGAGCAGTTGCAGGATCTGTCCGTGACCAAAATCGGCCAGCCAATGGCCATCTCGACCGAGACTTTCGTGACGCCAGAGGCAGAACCGGCCCCGCTGGCGAAAGAAGAGATCGAAGCAGAACACGATGCCAGCCCGCTGGTTGACGACAAAAAAGACGAAAGTTAAACATAGGAATCGCTGCTGTGCGCCTGATTATCACTTTTCTGATGGCCTGGTGCCTCAGCCTGGGGGCGTACGCTGCGACGGCCCCCGATGCCAAACAACTCACCCAGGAACTGGAGCAGGCAAAAGCGGCAAAACCCGCTCAGCCAGAAACCGTCGAGGCGCTCCAGTCCGCGCTGAATGCCCTTGAGGAGCGTAAAGGCTCTCTCGAGCGTGCCCAGCAATATCAGCAGGTTATTGATAACTTCCCCAAGCTGTCCGCAACGTTACGCGCGCAGCTTAGCAACCTGCGTGATGAACCGCGCAATGTGCCAACCGGACTCACTACCGATGCGTTAAACCAGGAGATCCTCCAGGTTAGCAGCCAACTGCTGGAAAAGAGTCGTCAAGCCCAGCAGGAGCAGGATCGCGCCCGGGAAATCGCCGACTCGTTAAGCCAGCTTCCTCAACAGCAAACCGATGCCCGCCGCCAGCTCAATGAGCTTGAGCGACGCATTGGTACCGCCAACGGCAATTCCGCACAGAATCAGGCGATGCAGGCTGAATCCGCCAAACTTAAAGCCCAGGTCGATGAACTGGAACTGGCGCAGCTTTCCGCTAATAACCGTCAGGAACTGGCGCGTATGCGCTCCGAACTGGCGGAAAAACAGAGTCAACAACTCGACGCTTACCTGCAGGCTTTGCGCAACCAGCTCAACAGTCAACGTCAGCGTGAAGCTGAGCGAGCGCTGGAAAGCACCGAACTGCTGGCGGAAAACAGCGCGGGACTGCCGGAAGGCATTGTCGACCAGTTCAAGGTAAACCGCGAGCTGTCTCAGGCCTTAAACCAGCAAGCACAGCGTATGGATCTGGTCGCTTCGCAGCAGCGTCAGGCCGCCAGCCAAACGTTGCAGGTGCGTCAGGCATTGAATACGCTGCGAGAGCAGTCTCAGTGGCTTGGGGTTTCAAATATGCTGGGAGAAGCGCTGCGAGCGCAGGTATCCCGTCTGCCGGAAATGCCTAAACCTCAGCAGTTGGATACCGAAATGGCGCAGCTTCGCGTACACCGCATGCGCTATGAGGACCTCCTCAACAAACAGCCGCAGCTGCGTCAGATTCATCAGGCCGATGGACAACCGCTGACCGCTGAACAGAGCAGCATCCTCAACGCCCAGCTACGCACCCAGCGTGAGCTGCTGAACTCATTGTTACAGGGCGGCGATACGCTGATCCTTGAGCTGACCAAGCTCAAAGTTTCCAACAGTCAACTGGAAGATGCGCTAAAAGAGGTCAACGAAGCGACGCACCGCTACCTGTTCTGGACGTCAGACGTTAGCCCTATCTCCCTCTCCTGGCCTGTCGACATCGTTCAGGATCTGCGGCGTCTGATCTCATTAGATACGTTTAATCAGTTGGGCAAAGCCAGCATCATGATGCTGACCAGCAAAGAAACGCTGCTACCGCTGTTCGCGGCGTTGGTGTTAGTTGGCTTTAGCCTCTCTTCGCGCAAGCACTTCACCCGTTTCCTTGAACGCTCGTCCGCGCGGGTCGGGAAAGTCACCCAGGACCACTTCTGGCTGACAATACGCACGGTATTCTGGTCAATACTCGTCGCTTCGCCGTTGCCAGTGCTGTGGGCAACGCTCGGTTACGGATTGCAGGAAGCCTGGCCTTATCCGTTGGCTGTCGCGATCGGCGATGGCGTTACCGCCACGGTGCCCATGCTGTGGGCGGTAATGATCTGCGCCACCTTTGCACGCCCCAACGGTCTGTTCATTGCCCACTTTGGCTGGCCGCGGAACCGCGTCGCGAAAGCCATGCACTATTACCTGATGAGCATCGGGCTGATTGTCCCGTTGATCATGGCGGTGATTATGTTTGATAACCTCAATGACCGGGAATTCTCCGCCTCACTGGGACGTCTGTGCTTTATTCTGATTTGCGGTGCGCTGGCTGTCGTAACCCTGAGCCTGAAACGCGCCGGGATACCGCTGTACCTCGATAAAGAGGGCAACAGCGATAACATGGTCAACAGCATGCTGTGGAATATGCTGATGGGTGCGCCGCTGATTGCCATTCTCGCCGCAGCAGTAGGCTACCTCGCCACGTCACAAGCCCTGCTGGCACGTCTGGAAACGTCTGTAGCGATTTGGTTCTTATTACTGGTGGTGTATCACGTTATCCGCCGTTGGATGCTAATTCAGCGTCGCCGCCTGGCGTTTGACCGCGCCAAGCATCGACGCGCAGAAATGCTGGCGCAGCGCGCGCGGGGCGAAGAAGAACCACCGCATTCCACCAGCCTTGAAGGTGCGATTGACGTTGATGAAAGCGAAGTGGATTTGGATGCTATCAGCGCGCAATCGCTGCGCCTGGTGCGTTCTATCCTGATGCTTATCGCCCTGCTCTCGGTCATTGTACTGTGGTCAGAAATTCATTCCGCTTTCGGCTTCCTGGAAAACATCTCGTTGTGGGATGTCACCTCCACGGTTCAGGGCGTGGAAAGCTTAGAACCGATAACGCTGGGCGCGGTGCTTATCGCGATTCTGGTATTTATCATCACCACCCAGTTAGTGCGCAACCTACCCGCACTGCTGGAGCTGGCACTACTGCAACATCTGGATTTAACCCCCGGCACCGGTTATGCCATCACCACCATCACCAAGTATCTGCTGATGCTGATTGGCGGTCTGGTTGGCTTCTCGATGATCGGTATTGAATGGTCCAAACTGCAATGGCTGGTGGCGGCTCTCGGTGTCGGTCTGGGCTTTGGTTTGCAGGAGATCTTCGCCAACTTTATTTCCGGCCTGATTATCCTGTTTGAAAAACCAATCCGCATTGGCGACACGGTGACGATTCGCGATCTTACCGGTAGCGTGACGAAGATTAATACCCGTGCCACCACTATCAGCGACTGGGACCGCAAAGAGATCATCGTGCCCAACAAAGCCTTTATCACCGAACAGTTTATCAACTGGTCGTTATCCGATTCGGTCACCCGTGTGGTGTTAACCATCCCGGCACCGTCAGAGGCGAACAGCGAGGAGGTTACGCAGATCCTGCTGACTGCCGCGCAGCACTGTTCGCTGGTTATCGATAATCCGGCGCCAGAAGTCTTCCTGGTTGACCTGCAACAAGGCATTCAAATCTTCGAACTGCGTATTTATGCCGCCGAGATGGGGCATCGCATGCCGCTGCGCCATGAAATCCACCAACTGATTCTGGCAGGCTTCCGCGAGCACGGTATTGATATGCCGTTCCCTCCGTTCCAGATGCGTCTGGAGAGCCTCGGCGGTAAGCAAACAGGGAGAACATTAAGTTCTGCAGGAAGAGGCAGTCGCCCGGCAGGGAGTTTGTAACGCACAATGCAGGCAAGAAATGCCGGATGGCGACCCGTGGGGTCTTATCCGGCCTACGGGTCTGCAATTAACCTGTAGGCCCGATAAGCTTGCGCCATCGGGCATTTCATCGCCGATTACAGACATTTTCGAGCTTAATATGCGTCCGGATCGGCAACAGGCAATAAACGCCAGATGGCCTTTATTCCACCGCCCACTCAGGCTCGTTGGTCGTGCGACGGCTGTAGTTCTGATAAATCGCCATCGCCAGCAGTGAGAAGAAGATCGGACCGCCGGTCATCCACAGTGCGCTGTTCCAGTCTCCGGCTTCAATTACCGGCTGGATGATGGTGAACACATTAGCAAACGTCACCACCAGCACGACCACTCCCGTTGCCAGCAGCGTCGCCGCTCGGGTTTTAAAGACAACAAACGGCCTTTCCAGACCCGGACGGGATTTAAAGAACGGAAACGCCAGCGCCAGGAACAGATACGGCAGCGTCATCGAGACGTTCGCCATCAGCGTCAGTTTGTTATAGAACGCTGAAGCCGTATCGCCACCAAATGAAACCAACAGGATAAACAGGCTCACCAGCAGGCACTGTAACCACATTGCCGTCGTCGGCATCCCTACGGCATTCAGTTTGGTCATCGGCGCGGGCCACAACGCCTTCGGCGTGCCCTGAATAATCGCTTTCAGCGGTGAGTAGCTGAGGGTGAAAAAAGCGCCGGTGTAGGCAAGGAACATGGAAAGCCCGGTAATACGTGCAAACCATACGCCCATCACCATTGCGGCATCAGGGGAAAGATGTAGCGCATTACCCAACGTCATTCCGAGGCTTTTCATCAGGATATAGGTAATATTCCCGAGGTTAACTGAGCTATTACTTAATACCTGCTGCCAGTTAGTGCTAACGCCCCATAAAAAGATGGCCAGTGAATAACCAACAGAAATGACAATAGCGGCAAAGACAATGCCTTTAGCAAAGTTCTTTTCTGGTTTTTCTGTTTTATCAACCAGTCCCCCTACAGCTTCAATTCCGCCGTAAGCAAAAATGGCAAACACAACAAATGACAACATTGCCAGTCCAGACTGATATCCGGGATTAGGCGAAGAGATGAAATTAATATCCTGTGCAAAGTGGCCACCAGTTAATAACAAAATAGCGACACTCACTAACAACAGAACTAAATTAAGACACATTACGGCAATTCCACCTACAGCCGTAATACGCGCAATCTTATTAATACCCCGGGATGCCACGCAGGTCACCAGGATCATCCAACCGACTGCGAGCAGTCCGACAACCTGCGTAGGCTCAAGCCCTGCAATACGCCAGTGCTGCGTCATGTCTGCGCCAAACAAGAAGGTTGAAAAAGGAACCCAGACTTTCGCCGCAGTACTAACCATCCATATCACATAAGAAGAAAACCACATAAACGTGCCGATAAACGCATAGCGTGGTCCAACGCTATTATTCATCCACGAATAGATTCCCCCCTCTTCTTTCCGATAGGCAGAACCCATTTCCGCCATCATTAAAGCAAATGGAATAAAGAATAATAATGCAGAAAATATATACCACGGTATTGCACTATACCCCATTAAATAGAACGCGGAGGGGCTATTAGCAAAACCGAAAACTGACGTAAATATCATGAGAATGAGACCTATCAGGCTCATCTTTTTTATTGTTTGGGTCATTAAACCATCCCTTACTCTGGCAAGCGTTTAACAAACGCCGCTCACCGGTTGGCACTGCTCTCTTTGCAGAGTTCAGCGATAAAAAAAACAACACAGAATTGATACCTAAACGATATCAAATATCCAGGTGTAAATTGTGGCTATTAGAGGGGAAATGAAAAAATATGCTACAAAGTGGCGATTAAGCCACCACTTTGTATTGCAGAAGAGTAAGTTATGCGCGATCGACGGTAAATGCGATTACCTCGGCCAGGCTCTCTGCGCCCAGCGCCAGCATCACCAGACGGTCAACGCCCAGCGCCACGCCTGAGCAATCCGGCATGCCGACTTTCAGCGCTTCCAGCAGGTTGGTATCGATAGGTTGCTGTGGTAAGCCTCGTGCGGCACGTTTGCGGTTATCCTGTTCAAACCGCTGCTGTTGTTCGCGCGCGTCGGTCAATTCATGGAAACCATTCGCCAGCTCAATACCTTTGTAATAAACCTCGAAACGTTCAGCCACGCGGTGATCTTCGGTACTGATTTGCGCCAGTGATGCCTGGCTGGCCGGGAAATGATACACAAACGTCGGCTTGTCTTTACCAATATGCGGTTCAACACCCATCGTAAACAGCAGTTGCAGTAAGGTATCCCGGTCTTCTTCGGTATCAGCGATATTGCTGAGATCCAATTTCGCCGCCACTTCCCGCAGTTGGGTTTTATCCGCAGACAGCGGGTCAATCTCCAGATGGCGCTGGAAGGCCTGCTGGTAAGAAAGGCTTTCCGCAGGTGAGCAGTCCAGCACCTGCTGGAGCAAATCATCCACTTCATTCATCAGGCGATACATATCGTAGTGCGGGCGATACCACTCAAGCATGGTGAATTCAGGGTTATGATGGCGCCCCATCTCTTCATTACGGAAGCTGCGGCACAGTTGATACACCGGGCCGCATCCTGCCACCAGCAGGCGCTTCATATGGTATTCAGGGCTGGTCATTAAATAGAGATTCATTCCCTGGGAGTGTCCAGGGCCAACGAAACGCGTTTCGAACGGGAACAGGTGGATGTCCGTTACCGTTGCCTGACTCATACAAGGGGTCTCAACCTCAAGCACGCCACGATCGGCAAAAAAGCGGCGAATCTCCGCTATAATTGCTGCACGTTTCAACAGATTGGGGATGGTCGCGCTCGGCTGCCAGGTTGCCGTTTCGCTCATGGTTGTTTCTCCGATTTATGACAAGGGCACGAAGTCTACTCGTATCGCGCTAACGAGACAAATTTCAGGCAGCACTAATCATCACTGGCAATTGGATAAAAAAAGCGACTTAGGGTGGTTTAGTAATTAAATTAATCAAATTCAATGATAATTCCCCCCTATGACACGCTAAAAAAATCGAACACGTCAAATTTCCCGCACATCCCTAAGACTATACTATTGTACCTATAAAGGAGCAGTGGAAACGCGTTCATAACCTGTTTGAAGCCGATGAAGCATCTGATTTCAGGCAGGGATGAAATAACAACAATCTGGAGGAATGTCGTGCAAACCTTTCAAGCCGATCTTGCCATTATAGGCGCCGGTGGCGCGGGATTACGTGCTGCAATTGCTGCCGCACAAGCAAATCCCAACGCTAAAATCGCACTGATCTCAAAAGTGTACCCAATGCGCAGCCATACCGTTGCTGCCGAAGGCGGCTCTGCTGCTGTCGCGCAGGATCATGACAGCTTTGACTACCATTTTCACGATACGGTAGCAGGCGGAGACTGGCTGTGTGAGCAGGATGTCGTGGATTACTTTGTCCACCACTGCCCAACTGAAATGACGCAACTGGAACAATGGGGCTGCCCATGGAGCCGTCGTGAAGACGGTAGCGTCAACGTACGTCGCTTCGGCGGCATGAAAATCGAGCGTACCTGGTTTGCCGCGGATAAGACCGGCTTCCACATGCTGCATACGCTGTTCCAAACATCTTTGCAGTTCCCGCAGATTCAGCGCTTTGACGAACACTTCGTTCTGGATATCCTGGTTGACGACGGTCATGCTCGCGGCCTGGTTGCCATGAACATGATGGAAGGCACGCTGGTGCAAATCCGTGCTAACGCTGTTGTTATGGCAACGGGCGGCGCAGGTCGTGTTTACCGTTACAACACCAACGGCGGCATCGTAACCGGCGACGGTATGGGCATGGCGCTGAGCCACGGCGTTCCGCTGCGTGATATGGAATTCGTTCAGTATCACCCAACAGGTCTGCCAGGCTCCGGTATCCTGATGACTGAAGGCTGCCGTGGTGAAGGCGGTATTCTGGTCAACAAAAACGGCTACCGTTATCTGCAAGACTACGGCATGGGTCCGGAAACCCCGCTGGGCGAGCCAAAAAACAAATACATGGAACTCGGTCCGCGCGACAAAGTTTCTCAGGCGTTCTGGCACGAATGGCGCAAAGGCAACACCATTTCCACTCCGCGTGGCGATGTGGTTCACCTCGACCTGCGTCACCTCGGCGAGAAAAAACTGCTCGAACGTTTACCGTTCATCTGCGAACTGGCGAAAGCTTACGTGGGTGTCGATCCGGTTAAAGAACCGATCCCGGTACGTCCGACCGCGCACTACACCATGGGCGGTATCGAAACCGATCAGCACTGTGAAACCCGCATTAAAGGTCTGTTCGCTGTAGGCGAATGTTCCTCTGTTGGTCTGCATGGCGCTAACCGTCTGGGCTCTAACTCCCTGGCAGAACTGGTGGTCTTCGGTCGTATGGCCGGTGAGCAGGCAGCAGAACGCGCTGCAACGGCTGGCGCTGCAAACAGTGCCGCTCTTGATGCACAGGTTGCTGGCGTTGAAAAACGTCTGAAAGATCTGGTTAACCAGGAAGGTAACGAAAACTGGTCTAAGATCCGTGACGAAATGGGCCTGTCTATGGAAGAAGGTTGCGGTATCTACCGTACGCCGGAACTCATGCAGAAAACCGTTGATAAGCTGGCGGAACTGCAGGAACGCTTCAAGCGCGTACGTATCACTGATACCTCCAGCGTCTTCAACACCGACCTGCTGTATACCATCGAACTGGGTCACGGTCTGAACGTTGCTGAATGTATGGCGCACTCTGCTCTGGCCCGTAAAGAATCCCGCGGCGCGCACCAGCGTCTGGATGAAGGCTGCACCGAGCGTGACGATGTGAACTTCCTCAAACACACCCTCGCCTTCCGCGATGCTGACGGCACGACTCGCCTGGAATATAGCGACGTGAAAATCACCACTCTGCCACCGGCTAAACGTGTTTACGGTGGCGAAGCGGAAGCAGCCGATAAGAAGGAGAAGGCGAATGGCTGAGATGAAAAACCTGAAAGTTGAGGTGGTGCGCTATAACCCGGAAACCGATACCGCGCCGCACAGTGCTTTCTACGAAGTTCCTTATGATGAAACCACGTCACTGCTGGATGCGCTGGGTTACATCAAGGATAACCTGGCACCGGACCTGAGCTACCGCTGGTCCTGCCGTATGGCGATCTGCGGCTCCTGCGGCATGATGGTCAACAATGTACCGAAACTGGCGTGCAAAACCTTCCTGCGTGATTACACCAACGGCATGAAGGTTGAAGCGCTGGGCAACTTCCCGATTGAGCGCGATCTGGTCGTCGACATGACGCACTTTATCGAAAGCCTGGAAGCGATCAAACCGTACATTATCGGTAACCCGCGTACACCGGATCAGGGTCCAAACACCCAGACTCCGGCGCAGATGGCGAAGTATCATCAGTTCTCCGGTTGCATCAACTGTGGTCTGTGCTATGCCGCGTGTCCGCAGTTCGGCCTGAACCCTGAGTTCATTGGACCGGCTGCGATTACGCTGGCGCATCGTTACAACGAAGATAGCCGCGACCACGGTAAGAAGGAGCGTATGGCTCAGTTGAACAGCCCGAACGGCGTCTGGACCTGTACTTTCGTGGGCTACTGCTCCGAAGTCTGCCCGAAACACGTCGATCCGGCTGCGGCCATTCAGCAGGGTAAAGTTGAAAGTTCAAAAGACTTTCTTATCGCTACCCTGAAACCACGCTAAGGAGTGCACGATGACGACTAAACGTAAAGCCTATGTGCGGCCAATGACGTCCACCTGGTGGAAAAAGCTGCCATTTTATCGTTTTTACATGCTGCGTGAAGGCACGGCAGTTCCGGCAGTCTGGTTCAGCATTGAACTGATTATCGGCCTGTTTGCACTCAAGCATGGTGCAGAGTCCTGGATGGGCTTTGTCGCCTTTTTGCAAAACCCGGTGGTGGTAATCCTTAACATTATCGCCCTGGCAGCAGCGCTGCTGCATACCAAAACCTGGTTTGAGCTGGCGCCAAAAGCAGCCAACATCATCGTAAAAGACGAAAAAATGGGGCCAGAGCCGATCATCAAAGGTCTCTGGGCAGTTACTGTGGTTGCGACAGTAGTCATACTGTTTGTTGCCCTGTTCTGGTAAGGAGTCCGGAATGATTAATCCAAATCCAAAACGCTCTGACGAACCCGTATTCTGGGGCCTGTTTGGTGCAGGCGGTATGTGGAGCGCAATCATTGCGCCGGTAATGATCCTGCTGGTAGGCATTATGCTGCCGCTGGGCTTTGTTCCTGATGCTTTCAGCTATGAACGCGTACTGGCATTCGCTCAGAGCTTCATCGGACGTGCGTTTCTGTTCCTGATGATCGTTCTGCCGCTGTGGTGTGGTTTACACCGTATGCACCACGCGATGCATGACCTGAAAATCCACGTGCCTGCTGGCAAATGGGTATTCTACGGACTGGCAGCAATCCTGACCGTTGTAACGGCTATTGGTATTCTGACCATCTAAGTACATGCGTTAATTATCAGGCCCGCCATTGGCGGGCCTTTTTATTTGTGCAGCATTCCTGTCAACCAACGGGAAAATTCACGCATCGCCGGTGTCTCCGGACGCGATTGCAAACGCGTTATCCAGTAACTTCCCAAATCAATCTGCGTTAAAAATGGTTGAACGATTCGTTCCCTACTGAGTAAATGCGTGAACATTCTGACTGGCGCAATTGCCACACCGATCCCCGCCTGCGCGGCTTCCAGCATGGTGACGGACGAATCAAACACCACCACGTTGTGCGTCGGTGACGGGGGCGCCTCTCCGGCGGCCTGCATCCAAAGCGTCCATTCATCCCGCCGATACGATCGTAATAACGGAAATTTCAGGATGTCCGCAGGCGTTTGAATCTGCGAAGCCAATGTTGGCGAACACAGTGGAGACATCAACGCGCTACATAAATATTGCGCGTCGGTATCATGCCAGGCTCCCCCTCCGTAGCGAATGGTATAATCCAGTCCTTCGGCAGCGGGATCCACGCGGTTATTATGGGTAGAAATATGCAAATCAATATGCGGGTAACTGCGCTTAAAATCGCCCAGTAGAGGAAACAGACACCCAACCGCAAAGGTCCCCACCACGCCAATTTTAAGTTTTTCCTGGGTCTGTTTGGTGGCAAAACGATCCAGCATCCCCGCCATACGATCGAAAGAGTCATTAAGTACAGGTAACAGACTTTCCCCTTCAGTCGTCAACATTAATCCACGAGAACCGCGCACAAAAAGCTGACAATTTAGCTGCTGCTCCAGCGATTTTACATGCTGGCTGATGGCAGAATGCGTCACGTTGAGCTCAATCGCAGCGCGGGTAAAACTGAGATGTCTGGCCGCAGCTTCAAAAGCCCGCAGCGAGTTAAGAGGGATATAGCTACGCGTCATCATCCGGCCTGTTAGAAAAACTTATATCTGCTGCTAAATTTAACCGTTTGTCAACACGGTGCAAATCAAACACACTGATTGCGTCTGACGGGCCCGGACACCCTTTTGCTTTTAATTACGGAACTGATTTCATGATGAAAAAATCGTTATGCTGCGCTCTGCTGCTGACAGCCCCTTTCTCCACGTTTGCCGCCGCCAAAACAGAACAACAGATTGCCGATATCGTTAATCGCACCATCACCCCGTTGATGCAGGAGCAGGCTATTCCGGGTATGGCCGTTGCCGTTATCTACCAGGGAAAACCCTATTATTTCACCTGGGGTAAAGCCGATATCACCAATAACCACCCAGTCACGCAGCAAACTCTGTTTGAGCTAGGGTCGGTCAGTAAGACGTTTAACGGCGTGTTGGGCGGCGATGCTATCGCCCGTGGCGAAATTAAGCTCAGCGATCCGGTCACGAAATACTGGCCAGAACTGACAGGCAAACAGTGGCAGGGTATCAGCCTGCTGCACTTAGCCACCTACACGGCAGGCGGCCTGCCGCTGCAGATCCCCGATGACGTTACGGATAAAGCCGCATTACTGCGTTTTTATCAAAACTGGCAGCCGCAATGGGCCCCGGGCGCTAAGCGTCTTTACGCTAACTCCAGCATTGGTCTGTTTGGCGCGCTGGCGGTGAAACCCTCAGGAATGAGTTACGAAGAGGCAATGACCAGACGCGTCCTGCAACCATTAAAACTGGCGCATACCTGGATTACAGTTCCGCAGAACGAACAAAAAGATTATGCCTGGGGCTATCGCGAAGGGAAGGCTGTACACGTTTCTCCGGGACAACTTGACGCCGAAGCCTATGGCGTGAAATCCAGCGTTATTGATATGGCCCGCTGGGTTCAGGTCAACATGGACGCCAGCCGCGTTCAGGAGAAAACGCTCCAGCAGGGCATTGCGCTTGCGCAGTCTCGCTACTGGCGTATTGGCGATATGTACCAGGGATTAGGCTGGGAGATGCTGAACTGGCCGCTGAAAGCTGATTCAATCATCAACGGTAGCGACAGCAAAGTGGCATTGGCAGCGCTTCCCGCCGTTGAGGTAAACCCGCCTGCCCCCGCTGTGAAAGCCTCATGGGTGCATAAAACGGGATCCACTGGAGGATTTGGCAGCTACGTAGCCTTCGTTCCAGAAAAAAACCTTGGCATCGTGATGCTGGCAAACAAAAGCTATCCTAACCCTGTCCGTGTCGAGGCGGCCTGGCGCATTCTTGAAAAGCTGCAATAACTAACGATGAGGCCCAGGATATTGGGCCTCCTTTCTTTCTCTTTTTTTCCTGTTGTCATCTACACTTAACAAAAATACAGCAAGGAAAATCCCATGCGCATTTTGCCCGTCGTTGCTGCAGTTACGGCTGCATTCCTGGTTGTCGCGTGTAGCTCCCCGACACCGCCGAAAGGCGTTACCGTGGTAAATAACTTTGATGCCAAACGCTATCTGGGAACCTGGTATGAAATTGCGCGCTTCGACCATCGTTTCGAGCGCGGATTGGATAAAGTGACCGCAACATACAGCTTGCGCGACGACGGCGGCATCAACGTTATTAACAAGGGCTATAACCCTGACAGGGAGATGTGGCAGAAAACGGAAGGGAAAGCCTATTTCACCGGCGACCCAAGCAGAGCCGCGCTTAAGGTTTCTTTTTTCGGCCCCTTCTATGGCGGGTATAACGTAATTGCACTCGACCGGGAATATCGTCACGCGCTGGTTTGTGGCCCGGATCGCGACTACCTGTGGATCCTTTCACGGACCCCTACTATTTCAGATGAAATGAAACAGCAAATGTTAGCCATCGCGACCCGGGAAGGGTTTGAAGTGAATAAACTGATTTGGGTGAAACAGCCTGGCGCTTAGTGAGTGCTCAGCTTCAGACCAATAATACCAGCAACGATCAGCCCAAGGCTCAGCAAACGTGCCGGGCTGGCAGACTCACCCAGCAGTAAAATCCCTGTAATGGCCGCCCCAACAGCGCCAATACCGGTCCAGACCGCATAAGCTGTTCCAACAGGCAACGTGCGCATTGCCCAGGAGAGCATGGCGATACTGACGATCATCGCCGCAATAGTGATAATGCTTGGCGTAAGACGCGTAAAACCGTGGGTGTATTTCAGGCCAATCGCCCATACGACTTCGAGCAAACCTGCAATTAATAAAACGATCCAGGACATATCAGGCTCCAGAACTATGGGGCCGTCCCCGGTGAATGAAGCGTTTGCAGGTCGTCCTGCAAAGCTGATGTGTGAAATGGCATTTTTGCCCGGAAGAAAATGAGTTTCAACCTTTTTATTCACTGCCTGCTAAAAGCAAGAATTAAGCATAATTAGCGGCGTAGTTCCCGCATTTGGCACTCATCGGAGTTCTCTATGATGAAGGGCTTTCTGAAACCAGAAAGTCGATTGCCCCTCTTCTGAATGCGAAACGTTTATGCTTAAAATTTTAGTGATTGACCGGTGCCACTTTACCCGCACAGGGATAGAGGCCTTGCTTAATCATTCTGGCAGGTTCAGCTCCTCATTTCTGGTATCAGGAATCAATAATCTCCTGTTAGCAAAAGAGCATATTTTGCAATGGAAACCGCATCTGGTGATCGCGGATTTATACAGTTTTATTAGCGAGACGCACTCCAGTCCGCCAATTAAACCTTTTTTTATGAGTTGTGGCGTCATCCCACTGATTTTACTGCAATCAGCAGACAGACAGCATGCCCCCATCGTGCCCTCTCAATCCGTAGCCCATTCGGTCTTGACCAAGCACACCACGCTGAACACACTCTCCCACACAATTCAGGAAGCGCTTCAGGTTCGCCCCGCATTAGAAATAGCCAAAAACGCCACGCCTTTGCTTACGCCGCAAGAGGAGAAAGTATTATCAATGTGGATGGATGGTGTGAGTAACAATGCCATTGCCGCCGCGCTCAGCATTCATGGCAAAACGGTCTACACCTATAAGCGGAATATCCGTATGAAACTGCACCTGGGGAACCGCTTCTCGCCGTTCCTGTCACTCCCAAGGAAGGGTGATTAACGGTACGACACGACGTCGTACCGTTCTTCATTATTGCTATTGCTGAGCTTTTGTCGCTGCACCAGAGATTGCGCTACCGCCTTCAGAGATATCCTGTCCTACGCCTCGTGTGGTATTACACGCGGTTAAAACGGAAGAAAGTACCAACACAGAAAAGATCGCAGCAATTGTCTTCTTAACCATAACGTCTTCCTTTTCTAGCCAATATTGTTTGTGTATAGCTACTTAATAATAGACAAGATCAGGGAGTGTGATGGATAAACAACCGTTTTTAAGACTATATGAAAGGATTAGCTGGCGGCGTGTGAAATTGAGTTGCCAAGATGTTTGATGTCTTCACCGAAGCCGCGTGCGGTATTGCATCCTGTCAGAAGGGTGCTGGTGAAAAGGAGTAGCATTACAAGACCGAGAAGACGTTTCATCATTCCTGCCCTGGAAAAAGTATGGCGCAGCAACCTGCGCCATAAGATCAAATGGAAGACTTATTTTACGCGAGAAACGTATTCGCCGGAGCGGGTATCCACTTTGATCACTTCGCCGATCTGTACGAACAGCGGAACTTTAACGACTGCGCCGGTAGACAGGGTAGCCGGTTTGCCGCCAGTACCAGCGGTATCGCCTTTCAGACCTGGGTCGGTTTCAACAACTTCCAGCTCAACGAAGTTCGGCGGAGTTACGGAGATCGGCTGACCGTTCCACAGGGTCACGATGCATTCAGCCTGGTCCAGCAGCCATTTAGCGTTATCGCCTACCGCTTTCTCGTCTGCAGCCAGCTGTTCGAAAGTGGTGTTATTCATAAAGTGCCAGAACTCACCGTCGCTATACAGGAAGGTCAGGTTCATGTCGGCTACGTCTGCGCCTTCAGCGGAGTCAGTAGACTTGAAGGTTTTCTCTACGCGAGTACCGGTCAGCAGGCGACGCAGCTTAACGCGCGCAAACGCCTGGCCTTTACCTGGTTTAACGAATTCGCTGGCTTCAACCGCATAAGGTTCGCCGTCCAACATGATTTTAAGACCAGCACGAAAATCGTTGCTATAGTACGTTGCCATAAGGCCCTCTGAAAATTGTTAACTGGTAGCTAAGCCACAAAATGGCGCATATTGTAACCCTAAATACCCCATCCAGAGAAGATTGGTTATCGCAACTTGCCGATGTTGTGACCGATCCCGATGAACTTCTGCATCTTTTGAACATAGATGCAGATGAAAAACTGTTGGCCGGACGCGACGCGAGACGGCTTTTCGCCCTGCGCGTGCCGCGTGCGTTTATTGCCCGCATGGAGAAAGGCAACCCGGACGATCCGCTTTTACGTCAGGTACTGACTGCCCAGGAAGAGTTTGTGGCCGCGCCAGGCTACTCAACCGACCCACTGGAAGAACAGCACAGCGTGGTTCCCGGTCTGCTGCATAAATATCGCAATCGGGCACTGCTGCTGGTTAAAGGCGGTTGCGCGGTAAATTGTCGCTATTGCTTCCGCCGGCATTTCCCATACGCCGAAAATCAGGGCAATAAGCGCAACTGGCAGGTCGCCATCGACTACATTAACGCGCACCCTGAGCTGGATGAAATCATCTTCTCTGGTGGCGATCCGTTAATGGCCAAGGACCACGAACTGGACTGGTTGCTCACGCAACTGGAAGCTATCCCGCACATTAAGCGTCTGCGTATTCACAGCCGTTTGCCGATAGTGATCCCGGCGCGCATTACAGAAGGACTGGTCGAGCGTTTTGCGCACTCCTCCTTGCAAATTCTGCTGGTCAATCACATTAACCATGCCAATGAAATTGATGAGACGTTTCGCCAGGCGATGAGCAGTCTGCGCGCCGCGGGCGTTACGTTACTCAACCAGAGCGTATTGCTGCGAGGCGTGAACGATAACGCACAAACCCTGGCTAACCTTAGCAACGCACTGTTTGATGCCGGTGTAATGCCCTATTACCTGCACGTGCTGGATAAAGTGCAGGGTGCCGCACACTTTATGGTCAGCGACGATGAAGCGCGTCGCATTATGCGTGAGCTTCTGACGCTAGTTTCCGGCTATATGGTCCCCAAACTAGCGCGTGAAATTGGTGGAGAGCCAAGTAAAACACCGCTGGATCTGCAGTTACGTCAACAATAGCTATTACTGAGTGTCCGATTCCGGACACTCACCACGATTACTTATTATTTAAATCCCCACAAGTGGAGCCTCGCTTTTAATCTGTGCTATTTTAATTAGCGCAGTTCAATTATTCATTCGTAAATTTTATCAATAGTTTCAAATACAGAATATTAATAAATATATGGTTAGGGAGAACCTTTTATGGCTATAAGTATTAAGGGCGTTAATACTGGCATTATTCGCCAAAAGAATGAATTTGTTGCCATGGCATTAAAAATAAAAGAACCAAGAAACAAGGAATCACTCTTTTTTCTCTCTCCACTTGGACTTAGAGACCTGCTTATCGCGCTGGAGAGCCGGCTGTACGCCATTTCACAGCTAAACACAGACGAGCGTATGCAATATGAAAAGACATGTGATAAAGCCAGCAAAAAAATGCACGAAAATATTCCGTCAATTCAGGAAGATGAACTAAAAAATGCGGATATTAACCGTCGCATAAATTCGCTGATGTTAGTGGATGACAAAGGCGAGAATTTAACATTTTCTCTGACGTTACATGACGGACAAACATGCGAATTACTGGTTAATGAATTACAGATTCAGGTGTTGGCGCATGCAATTATTCACGCAATAAATAATGCTGGCATGAGAGAGCTCGCGCTACGAATAACATCGCTGCTGGATTTCCTGCCGCTGTACGATGTTGATTGTCAGCAAAACGACAATCTGGAATACGACTCTTATACACAACCCGAATGGAAACATAACCTGTTTAATCATTATCTGGCGATTATTTACCGCTATACAGACAATAAAGGAAAAGCCCAGTTCTGTGGTTCGGTAGTGAAAACTCGCGCCCTTTCCGGTAGCAAAGAAGCCGAAGCCATTACTCGCCGTCTTCTCGACTTCAGCCCGCGGCTGAAAAAACTTGCCGGTGTACCGTGCCAGGTGTTTGTCAGAACGTTGACGGGTGATAAGACGCAAAAGCTCAATCAGGATCAGTGCCTGCGCGCATTGCATCATTTACGCGTTCAGTCTGCGCATAAGACTCAGAATGCCTGATGGCGTTGCGCTTATCAGGCCTACGATCATTCGTACCGTAGGCCGGATAAGACGCTTTAGCGTCGCCATCCGGCATCAGCAGCAGTTCTCAATTAGGGCACTTATAAACCTGTCCAATCATCTCACTGGCGGTAGGAACAAAGCTGGACAGCATTCCCTGCGATGGGCTGCTGACGCCATAAATCACGTTACCGCCCATTGCCGCAGCCTGATTACGCAGATCGTTTGCTGCGCCACGCATTGAGCCGCCCTCTTCGCCGTGCTGGCCTGAAAGCCAGTTGCTTTGCTTACCGGTTGCGGTGCCTATCAGTTGGCACTCTGCGCCAGGCTTGTCTTCAACAAAACGTACGCTTTGCCCGGCAGAATTCAGTTCGTTGCTGGAGCTACAACCCGCCATCAGTAGCGCGGCACCAACGATCCCTGCTAAATATTTCACGTGCATGTCATTCCCCATAATCAATTAGTTGGACGTTATGTCCGTAGCTGAATCATATACTAAAAAGATGACCAAAAGAAAAACCCCCAGACATTTCTGTCCGAGGGTTTCTCATTTTTCGCGAGATGCGTATTTAATCAAATAATTCAAGTTGCAGGCAGGCGGCAAGTTCATGAATCCCCAGGAGCTTACATGAGTAAGTGACTGGGGTGAACGAACGCGGCCAACGAACCTGCGGCTTGAAGTATGAAGATTAAATTACATCATGCCGCCCATTCCACCCATGCCACCCATACCGGCAGCACCTAAGTCAGGCGCATCGCCTTTCGGCAGGTCGGTAACCATGCACTCGGTGGTGATCATCAGACCTGCAACAGAAGCCGCGTACTGCAGAGCAGAACGAGTTACTTTGGTTGGATCCAGGATACCCATGTCGATCATGTTGCCGTATTCTTCAGTTGCAGCGTTGTAACCGTAGTTACCGTCACCAGCTTTCACGGTGTTAGCCACTACAGACGGCTCTTCGCCGCAGTTCAGTACGATTTGACGCAGTGGGGATTCCATTGCGCGCAGCGCAACTTTGATACCTACGTTCTGGTCTTCGTTCTGACCTTTCAGGCCGGCAATTTTAGACGCTACGCGAATCAGCGCAACACCACCACCAGCAACCACGCCTTCTTCTACCGCAGCACGGGTAGCGTGCAGGGCATCTTCAACGCGGGCTTTCTTCTCTTTCATTTCAACTTCAGTCGCAGCACCAACTTTGATAACCGCAACGCCGCCTGCCAGTTTCGCTACGCGCTCCTGCAGTTTTTCACGGTCATAGTCGGAAGTTGCTTCTTCGATCTGCTGACGAATCTGAGTCACGCGCCCCTGGATTGCAGCTTCGTCGCCCACGCCATCGATGATGGTGGTAGTGTCTTTGTTGATAACAACGCGTTTCGCCTGACCCAGATCTTCCAGAGTTGCTTTTTCCAGCTCCATACCGATCTCTTCAGAGATAACGGTACCACCGGTCAGGGTAGCGATATCCTGCAGCATTGCTTTACGACGATCGCCGAAGCCAGGTGCTTTAACCGCAGCGACTTTCACGATACCGCGCATGGTGTTAACAACCAGAGTTGCCAGCGCTTCGCCTTCAACATCTTCAGCGATGATCAGCAGCGGTTTGCCTGCTTTCGCTACAGCTTCCAGAACCGGCAGCATTTCGCGGATGTTGGAGATTTTCTTGTCAGCCAGCAGGATGAACGGGCTTTCCAGTTCTACTGCGCCAGTTTCCGGCTTGTTGATGAAGTAAGGAGACAGGTAGCCACGGTCGAACTGCATACCTTCAACCACGTCCAGTTCGTCCTGCAGACCGGTACCGTCTTCAACGGTGATCACGCCTTCTTTACCGACTTTGTCCATCGCTTCAGCGATCAGTTTACCTACGGTTTCGTCGGAGTTAGCGGAGATGGTACCAACCTGAGCAATAGCTTTAGAGTCGGAGCACGGTACGGACAGTGCTTTCAGTTCTTCAACTGCAGCAGCGACAGCTTTGTCGATACCACGTTTCAGATCCATCGGGTTCATGCCCGCAGCAACGGCCTTCAGACCTTCAGTGATGATGGACTGAGCCAGTACGGTTGCGGTGGTGGTACCGTCACCTGCAGCGTCGTTCGCTTTAGAGGCAACTTCTTTCACCATCTGCGCACCCATGTTTTCGAACTTGTCTTCCAGTTCGATTTCACGTGCTACGGAAACACCATCTTTAGTGATGGTCGGTGCACCGAAAGATTTATCCAGAACTACGTTACGGCCTTTTGGACCGAGGGTAACTTTCACTGCATCTGCCAGTACGTTTACGCCGCGCAGCATTTTCACACGAGCGTCGTTACCGAATTTTACGTCTTTAGCTGCCATTTTCTCTTTCCCTTAAATTCGTATGTTCAGTGTCGTTCGCGGATTAGGCTTCAACAATCGCCAGGATGTCGCTTTCAGACATGATCAACACTTCTTCATTGTCGATCTTCTCAGATTTAACACCGTAGCCATCGTTGAAAATAACGATATCGCCGACTTTCACGTCCAGCGGCTGTACGGTACCGTTGTCCAGGATGCGACCCTTACCGACAGCGATGATTTCGCCACGAGTTGATTTACCTGCTGCAGAACCGGTCAGTACGATGCCGCCAGCAGATTTGGATTCAACTTCTTTACGTTTGACGATCACACGATCATGTAACGGACGAATACTCATTGATAGCTCTCCTTTGAGAAAGTCTTTATCAGTTATGGGTGACGCCGGCCCGTAAACGGTTTCCCGGCTAGTGACCAGAGAGATGGGGATGGGGTTTTGTGCCTTCAAGGGGGCAAGCGAAAAAAATTTTTTATCAGCAGAAAATCTCGTCAAAACGCCGACGCACCTCACATTTCATAACGATTTCAGTCACGTCGTCATAAGCAAATCTGATTGTGATACCATCAAAAATCTGCGCTGTAGCCCGATCAATGGGCATAACCGGATAACAATTTATGAGCGGACTGAAACAAGAGCTGGGACTGGCTCAGGGCGTTGGCCTGTTGTCGACATCATTGTTAGGTACAGGCGTTTTTGCCGTCCCCGCGCTGGCCGCACTGGTTGCGGGCAACAACAGCCTGTGGGCATGGCCGGTGCTGATTGTTTTGGTCTTTCCTGTGGCGATTGTCTTCGCCGTACTGGGTCGTCATTTTCCCAGCGCAGGCGGTGTGGCGCATTTTGTCGGCATGGCCTTTGGTTCACGCCTGGAGCGCGTCACCGGATGGCTATTTTTGTCGGTCATTCCTGTCGGTTTGCCTGCGGCATTGCATATCGCCGCCGGATTCGGTCAGGCGATGTTTGGCTGGCATGACGAGCAGCTTTTGCTGGCTGAGCTCGGTACGCTGGCATTGGTTTGGTACATCGGCTCTCGCGGCGCAAGCTCCAGCGCGAATCTACAAACGGTCATTGCAGGACTGATTGTTGCCCTGATTGTTGCTATCTGGTGGGCGGGCGATCTGACACCTGGCGAAATCCCCTTCCCTGCGATTACCGATATTGAGCTTCCCGGCCTGTTCGCCGCGTTGTCGGTCATGTTCTGGTGCTTTGTCGGCCTTGAAGCGTTTGCTCACCTGGCGTCTGAATTCAAAAATCCGGAGCGAGACTTCCCACGCGCACTGATGATCGGCCTGCTGCTGGCAGGGTCTGTTTATTGGGCATGCACCGTTGTCGTTCTCCATTTTGGTGCCTACGGCGAGCAAATGGCGGCCGCAGCGTCGCTGCCAGAGATCGTCGTGCAACTGTTTGGCGTACAAGCTCTGTGGGTCGCCTGCATCATTGGTTATCTGGCCTGTTTTGCCAGCCTCAACATTTATATACAAAGCTTCGCCCGGCTGGTCTGGTCTCAAGCGCAGTATAAGCCGGAGAGTTATCTGGCTCGTCTGTCCCCCCGACACCTTCCGCGCAATGCGCTAAACGCCGTATTGGGCTGCTGCGTAATCAGTACTCTGTGCATCTATATGCTGCAAATCAATCTCGATGCGTTAATCGTCTACGCCAACGGCATCTTTATTATGATTTATTTGCTGTGCATGTTGGCGGGGTGTCGATTACTGAAAGGGCATTATCGCGCACTGGCGGTCATTGGCGGTCTGCTGTGCCTACTGCTACTGGCGATGGTCGGCTGGAAGAGTCTGTACGCGTTGATTATGCTGGCAGGACTGTGGCTGTTTTTACCCCGCAGACCGGATAAGGCAACGTTGACGCCATCATCCGGCCTATAAATACTTTTGCCGGATGACGCTAACGCTTATCCGGCCTACATACTGATGCTTAATCCCGACGATCGTCTTTATGTTCGATGCTGTCGCGCTTGTCATCCTTGCGCTGAAATTCACCATCAAAAGTCTCACCGCCACCCGTTCCGGCGCTAAAACCACCGCTAGGCATACGCGAAAAACGCAAATGTGGCAGCAGTTTCATCGTCAGATGTTTTTGCACCGGGGGTAATAAAAGAAGAAGACCGAGGAAATCGGTGAAAAATCCGGGCAGCACCAACAGCAGACCGGCAATAATCAGCGATACGCTTTTGATCATTTCTGCAGCCGGACTTTCACCTGCCGCCATTTTCTGTTGCATCAGTAAAAAGTTCTTAAATCCCTGATTACGAACCAGAGACATACCGATAACCGATGTAAAAATAACCAAAATCAGCGTCATCAGGACGCCCATCACATGGGCAACCTGAATAAAAATAGATATCTCTATGTAAACATAGAGAAAAATGGCAAGTAATGGTATCCAGCGCAAAGGGATCTCCTGTTAATAACAGCCGTTTTGTTCAACTTCTGTTCGAAAAATTATGTTAATCGCATCGATTTGATATTGTGGTGGTTAGCAAAATTTCAAGTGGCTTGTACACTAATATTTGGGGTTAATCACAAAGGGGTGATCCATTTCACAGAATAATAAATAAGGGGTAAATTCCACGCTTTAAGTGATCCAGATTACGGTAGAAATCCTGAACCAGCATATGATCTCGGGTATCAGACCGATGCAGGGGATAATCGTCGGTCGAGAAACAATCGAAATCACATATATCCTGTGTGTTTAGTCAAATCATTGGCAGCTTGAAAAAGAAGGTTCACATGTTAAACAACATTCGTATCGAAGAAGACTTGTTGGGTACCAGGGAAGTTCCAGCGGACGCCTACTACGGTGTCCACACTCTGAGAGCGATTGAAAACTTCTACATTAGCAACAACAAAATCAGCGATATTCCTGAATTTGTTCGCGGTATGGTAATGGTTAAAAAGGCAGCGGCTATGGCCAACAAAGAGCTGCAAACCATTCCTAAGAGTGTGGCAAATGCCATCATCGCGGCGTGTGATGAAGTCCTGAATAACGGAAAATGCATGGATCAGTTCCCGGTAGACGTTTACCAGGGTGGTGCGGGTACCTCCGTCAACATGAACACCAACGAAGTTCTGGCCAATATCGGTCTGGAACTGATGGGTCACCAGAAAGGTGAATATCAGTACCTGAACCCGAACGACCACGTTAACAAATGTCAGTCTACCAACGACGCATACCCAACTGGCTTCCGTATCGCTGTATACGCATCCATCATCAAACTGGTTGATGCACTGAACCAGCTGCGCGAAGGCTTCGAGAAAAAAGCTGTTGAATTCCAGGACATCCTGAAAATGGGTCGTACCCAGCTGCAGGATGCTGTACCGATGACCCTCGGTCAGGAATTCCATGCTTTTAGCGTACTGTTGAAAGAAGAAGTGAAAAACATTAGCCGTACCGCTGAGCTGCTGCTGGAAGTTAACCTCGGCGCGACAGCAATCGGTACTGGTCTGAACACGCCGAAAGAGTACTCTCCGCTGGCAGTACAGAAACTGGCTGAAGTCACCGGCTTCGCCTGTGTTCCGGCAGAAGACCTGATTGAAGCAACTTCTGACTGTGGCGCATACGTTATGGTGCACGGCGCACTGAAACGTCTGGCTGTGAAGATGTCCAAAATCTGTAACGACCTGCGTTTGCTCTCCTCTGGTCCGCGTGCGGGTCTGAACGAGATCAACCTGCCGGAACTGCAGGCTGGTTCTTCTATCATGCCAGCTAAAGTGAACCCGGTTGTTCCGGAAGTCGTAAACCAGGTGTGCTTCAAAGTCATCGGTAACGACATCACTGTAACCATGGCATCTGAAGCTGGTCAGCTGCAGCTGAACGTAATGGAGCCGGTCATTGGTCAGGCAATGTTTGAATCCATTCACATTCTGAGCAATGCTTGCTACAACCTGCTGGAAAAATGCGTTAGTGGTATCACTGCTAACAAAGAAATCTGTGAAGCGTTTGTATTCAACTCCATCGGCATCGTTACTTACCTCAACCCGTTCATTGGTCACCACAACGGCGACATCGTCGGTAAAATTTGTGCCGAAACCGGTAAGAGCGTACGTGAAGTTGTCCTGGAGCGCGGTCTGTTGACCGAGTCTGAACTGGACGATATCTTCTCTGCACAGAACCTGATGCACCCTGCTTATAAAGCAAAACGTTATACTGATGAAAGCGAACAGTAATCGTGTAGGGTAGTACCGGAGAAGGCACGTCATGATGACGTGCCTTTTTTCTTACTCGAAGTTACTTAAAAACAACAATTTAATATCAACTTGTTAAACAACAAGGAAGGCTAATATGATAGTTTTAGAACTTATCATCGTTTTGCTGGCAATCTTTTTAGGTGCCAGACTTGGGGGTATCGGTATTGGATTTGCAGGTGGGCTGGGTGTTCTGGTTCTCGCCGCTATCGGCGTAAAACCCGGTAATATCCCGTTCGATGTTATTTCCATCATCATGGCGGTTATCGCTGCCATTTCAGCTATGCAGATTGCAGGTGGTCTGGACTATCTGGTTCATCAAACTGAAAAACTGCTGCGTAAAAACCCGAAATACATCACGATCCTTGCACCTATCGTGACCTATTTCCTGACTATCTTCGCAGGTACCGGCAACATCTCTCTGGCAACGCTGCCAGTTATCGCTGAAGTTGCGAAAGAACAAGGGATCAAACCTTGCCGTCCGCTCTCTACTGCAGTGGTTTCTGCACAGATTGCGATTACGGCGTCTCCAATCTCCGCAGCCGTGGTTTACATGTCTTCCGTAATGGAAGGTCATGGCATCAGCTACATTCACCTGCTGTCCGTGGTCATTCCGTCCACCCTGCTGGCTGTTCTGGTCATGTCCTTCCTGGTAACTGCACTGTTCAACTCCAAACTGTCTGACGATCCGATTTATCGTAAGCGTCTGGAAGAAGGCCTGGTTGAACTGCGTGGTGAAAGACAAGTTGAAATCAAAGCGGGCGCAAAAACTTCTGTTTGGTTGTTCCTGCTGGGCGTGGTTTGTGTCGTCGTATATGCGATCGTCAACAGCCCAAGCCTCGGTCTGGTCGCTAAACCGCTGATGAACACCACCAACGCAATCCTGATCATCATGCTGAGCATCGCGACGCTGACCACGATCATCTGCCGCGTTGAAACTGACTCCATCCTGAACTCCAGCACTTTCAAAGCCGGTATGAGCGCCTGTATTTGTATCCTGGGTGTTGCATGGCTGGGTGATACCTTCGTATCTCACAACATTGACTGGATCAAAGATACTGCAGGTAGCGTAATTCAGGGTCATCCGTGGCTGCTGGCTGTCATCTTCTTCTTTGCTTCTGCACTGCTGTACTCTCAGGCTGCAACCGCTAAAGCACTGATGCCGATGGCTCTGGCTCTGAACGTTTCCCCACTGACTGCTGTTGCGTCTTTCGCCGCGGTTTCTGGCCTGTTCATTCTGCCAACCTACCCAACTCTGGTTGCGGCAGTTCAGATGGATGACACCGGTACAACTCGCATTGGTAAATTCGTCTTTAACCATCCGTTCTTCATCCCGGGTACTCTGGGTGTGGTTCTGGCTGTCTGCTTCGGCTTCTTGCTGGGCAGCTTCATGCTGTAAGTTTTTCCTGCAGGGTGCCTGGGCGCCCTGCAGTTCCTCCTCCCCACCCCGCTTTAACTAACATCCTTCCCTCGTCCGTTGTATAGTGACCATTCTTTTGCTGGTTACTCTGTTCTTTCGAGGTGTTTATGCTTGATGTAAAGAGTCAGGATATTTCCATCCCCGATACCGTTGTGGTGCTCTGTACCGCCCCGGATGAAGCAACCGCCCAGGATCTCGCCGCCAAAGTGCTGGCGGAAAAGCTGGCTGCTTGCGTGACCCTGCTACCCGGTGCGACCTCCCTCTACTATTGGGAAGGCAAACTGGAACAGGAATATGAAGTCCAGATGATTTTAAAAACCACCGTCACACACCAGCAAGCCCTTCTCGATTGCCTGAAGTCACATCATCCGTATCAAACGTCTGAACTTCTGGTTTTACCCGTCACTCACGGAGACTTTGATTACCGCTCATGGCTCAACGCATCCTTACGCTGATCCTGCTGCTGTGCAGCACATCTACCTTTGCCGGATTATTTGACGCGCCTGGCCGCTCGCAGTTTGTTCCTGCCGATCGGGCGTTTGTTTTTGATTTTCAGCAAAACCAACACGATCTGAACCTCACATGGCAGGTTAAAGATGGCTACTATCTGTATCGCAAACAGATAAGCATTACGCCATCTCAGGCCGATATTGCTGAGGTAAAACTGCCGCCAGGCGTCTGGCATGAAGATGAGTTTTACGGCAAAAGTGAGATTTACCGTAAACAGCTGACTGTCCCGATCACGGTCAATCAGGCTAAGTCTGGCGCAACATTAACGATCACATACCAGGGCTGCGCCGACGCTGGATTTTGCTATCCGCCAGAAACAAAAACGGTGCCATTAAGTGAAGTGTCTGCTGATTCCGCGGCCGCCCCTGCGCCAGCCCCAGCCACTGCAGATCCGCAAGAGAAACCACAGCCCACGGCCCAACTCCCCTTCTCCGCACTGTGGGCATTGCTGATCGGAATTGGTATCGCGTTTACGCCTTGCGTACTGCCGATGTATCCATTGATTTCCGGTATCGTACTGGGTGGCAAGCAGCGCTTATCAACCGGACGGGCACTGCTGCTGACGTTTATCTACGTTCAAGGGATGGCGCTCACCTATACCGCGCTAGGTTTGGTTGTTGCAGCCGCCGGTTTGCAGTTCCAGGCTGCGCTTCAGCATCCCTACGTCCTGATTGGCCTTACCGTCATCTTTACGCTGCTGGCTCTGTCGATGTTTGGCTTGTTCACGCTGCAACTGCCTTCATCACTGCAAACGCGCCTCACGCTAATGAGTAACCGCCAGCAAGGCGGATCTCCCGGCAGCGTCTTTGCGATGGGGGCGATTGCTGGCCTCATCTGTTCTCCTTGCACAACGGCCCCGCTAAGCGCGATTTTGCTGTATATCGCTCAGAGCGGGAACATGTGGCTGGGAGGCGGCACACTGTATCTGTATGCGTTGGGGATGGGATTACCCCTGATGCTGATTACCGTATTTGGCAACCGCTTGCTGCCTAAAAGTGGCCCATGGATGGTACATGTCAAAACCGCTTTTGGCTTTGTCATTCTGGCGCTTCCCGTCTTCTTACTCGAACGTATCGTTGGCGACGAGTGGGGCGTTCGCTTATGGTCACTGCTAGGCGTCGCGTTCTTTGGCTGGGCGTTCATCACCAGCCTACAGGCAAAGCACGCCTGGATGCGTATCGTGCAGATTGTCCTGTTAGCCGCAGCGCTTGTCAGTGTACGTCCATTGCAGGACTGGGCGTTCGGCGCGCCACATGCTCAAACCCAGGCACATCTTAACTTCACACCGGTGGCATCGGTAGATGCATTAAATCAAGCACTGGCGCAAGCTAAAGGCAGGCCAGTCATGCTGGATCTGTATGCCGACTGGTGTGTAGCCTGTAAGGAATTTGAAAAGTACACGTTCAGTAATCCGCAGGTTCAGCAAGCGCTAGGCAACACGGTGCTATTGCAGGCGGATGTGACAGCAAATAATGCCCAGGATGTCGCTCTCCTGAAACATCTACAGGTTTTAGGTTTGCCGACTATCTTGTTCTTTGATGCCGAGGGGAAAGAGCACCCGGAAGCTCGGGTTACGGGCTTTATGGATGCCGCGACCTTCAGCGCACATTTGCGCGATCGCCAACCGTGAGCGACACTTGCAACAGGAAATACGGAGGAGAATACCGTGCAACGTGAAGATGTCCTGGGAGAAGCCCTGAAATTACTTGAGGTGCAAGGGATAGCCAATACCACGCTGGAAATGGTGGCCGAACGCATCGATTATCCTCTGGATGAACTGCAGCGCTTTTGGCCCGATAAAGAGGCCATTCTGTACGATGCGCTACGCTACCTCAGCCAGCGGGTGGATATCTGGCGGCGTCAGCTTTTGCTGGATGACACGCTGAGCGCTGAGCAGAAATTACTGGCGCGCTACACTGCGCTGTCCGAATGCGTGAGCAATAATCGCTATCCCGGCTGTCTGTTCATCGCCGCCTGTACGTTTTACCCCGATCCCGGGCATCCGATCCATCAGTTAGCCGATCAGCAAAAAAAGGCGGCACATGACTTCACCCATGAGCTGCTGACGACGCTGGAAGTTGACGACCCGGCAATGGTCGCCAAACAGATGGAACTGGTGCTGGAAGGCTGCCTGAGCCGCATGCTGGTTAATCGTAGTCATGCTGATGTCGAAACGGCACACCGCCTGGCTGAAGATATCCTGCGCTTTGCCCAGTGCCGAATGGGCGGTGCGCTGACCTAAGCGAGCATTATCTGTTTTCGTCGCCTCTGTCGGAAATATTTGTGCAAACTTCAGGCATAACCATGCAGATTGCCGCAATATTAAGCGGTTGAACAATGTTTCCAGAAATTTGATTGACTGACAGACGTGAATACGGTTTAATGCGCCCCGTTGCCCGGATAGCTCAGTCGGTAGAGCAGGGGATTGAAAATCCCCGTGTCCTTGGTTCGATTCCGAGTCCGGGCACCACTATTTAGAAGAACCCGCCTATGGCGGGTTTTTTGCTTTCTGGGCTCCGCGAGATTTCTTATCGTTCTGACCACAGCAACTCCTACCCCACCTCATCACGACACTTAAACCTTTCACTGGAACCACGATGGTACTGCAAAAAATATAGCGGTATCAGGCACACCTCTTTGTCTGGCGTGCTTATCCATAGGCCAGATTTGAGTAATTTATCTGAACAACCTTGGGCACAATACTGTTGCGGGAGCGCCAGGTCGCGCCGCACTTCATTGATAAGCTCGCTGAAGGTCACCCCCCTCTTCCAGATGGCGTTGTAGGATACGCACATTCATCCCCAGGGGCTGGAGTTGGTGCGCCGCCTCGACATCTGAAGCAAACGCCAGGGAGTAAATACCAACCTTCATCTACAATTGCCATCATACCGAGCAAATAATGAGTCAACGAGGAACCTGGATGGTGAAAACAAGAGTCATACAGTCAGCGCAGGGAGCCCATGCCTATCCGCTGCTGATCAAGAGCTTGCTGCTGTCGGGTGGGCGTTCTCATCCCGAGCGAGAAATCGTCTACGCCGACAAGCTGCGTTACGACTATCGCACCCTCAAACAGCGCATCCATCGCCTGGCAAACATGCTGACAGCGGCCGGTGTCATGCCTGGAGACACCGTCGCCCTGCTAGATTGGGACAGCCATCGCGCCCTCGAGTGCTTCTTCGCGGTGCCTATGATTGGTGCTGTGCTACACACGGTGAACGTCCGCTTCTCGGCGGACCAAATCGCTTACACCATGAATCATGCCGAGGACAACCTGGTACTGGTGCACGACGACTTCTTGCCGGTTGTCGAGTCACTGGCAGAGACACTGACCACTGTCCGGGGATACATCCAGCTTAGCGACGAAGAATCGAAGGCAACCAGCCTGCCGGTGCTGGGGGAATATGAGACCCTTCTGGCCGCAGCGGGAAATCGCTTTGACTTCCCCGACTTCGATGAAAACTCGGTAGCGACCTTGTTCTACACCACTGGAACCACGGGCAATCCCAAGGGGGTCTACTTCAGCCATCGTCAGCTGGTCCTGCACACGCTCAATGAGCTGGGCCTCCTGGCAGCCCACGAGGGACAGTCGCTGCTACGATCGAACGATGTCTACATGCCGATCACTCCTATGTTTCACGTGCACGCCTGGGGCGCTCCCTATGTCGCAACAATGCTGGGTGTGAAGCAGGTCTACCCCGGTCGTTACGAACCCAACAAGCTGGTGCGGTTCTATCACGATGAGGGTGTAACCTTCTCGCACTGTGTGCCAACCATCTTGCAAATGATCCTCGAGTGCGACGAAGCCACACGGACCGATCTGTCGGGATGGAAGATGTTGCTGGGTGGCAGTTCACTGTCCCTTGGACTGGCGACACAGGCCCACCATAAGGGCATACGCATTCACGCTGGCTATGGTATGTCTGAAACCTGTCCCCTGCTCTGTATGACCCACTTAAGCGATGCCGAGCTGGCCCTTCCCATGGATGAGCAGTTACCCCTGCGGATTCGGACCGGCCTGCCTGTTCCGTTGGTGGATCTGCGTATCGTCGATGGCGAAGGTCGGGAGGTAGTGCACGACGGCGAAGCCCTGGGTGAAATAGTGGTGCGAGCCCCTTGGCTGACTCAGGGCTACCTGAAGGAACCCGAGAAAGGAGCTGAGCTATGGAATGGCAGTTGGCTGCATACCGGCGACATTGCCTCCATCGATCCCCATGGGATAGTGGAAATAAAGGATCGCATCAAAGACGTAATCAAGACGGGCGGTGAGTGGATAAGCACGCTGGAGCTGGAGAGCCTCATCAGCTCACACGCGGCGGTCAGGTCGGTAGCCGTCGTCGGGATACCTGATGAACAGTGGGGCGAACGCCCCCTGGCTCTGGTAGTTTGCAAGGAAGGAGAAGACCTGGAGCCGCAGGCCATAGCGGCACATCTGCAAGGATTCGTCGACCGCGGCCACATCACTAAATGGGCGATCCCACGACAGATAAGGATAGTCCCGGATATTCCCAAAACCAGCGTCGGTAAGATCAACAAGCGCCTGATTCGGGAGCTCGAAGCCAGCAATGGGAAGGAAAGCATTTAAGCGATTTGTCGCATTCATAGCGTAAGGTTAACAACAGTCACGCTGTCTCTATTTCAGGTAGCATGTCGGTATCAATACTCTGCCGGGGATCTCACCGTCCCCGCGCGGATGCTGATCGCCCTTTAGCAAAATGGGTGCCAGGGCATGTTCATCGCCACAGGCACCTTCCATCCAGCCTGATCATTTACCTAAATCTGCTTTATTCAACAACGCCAGATTCATCCTCACTCATGCTTTCTTTGCTTTGAATGAACCGGAGCGCCAAATAAAGGTCTGGTGCCAGAATCATGTCGTCGTCTTTCATTGTCGGTCGACTCTCCTTAAACCAGCGTGTTAACTCCGTTTTCCGGCCCGCAAGAATTAACTTAATCTTCCGCCCCTTCAGGTCCCGTTTTAACTCATTAATGGTTGCCAGGACGCTGATATCTGAATAGGTAAAGCAAGAAACGGCGTCAATGACCACCCATTTAGGTTGTAGTACTGCACCATCGACTAAATTCAAAACGCGGCGCTTAAAATAGGCCACATTAAAATAGGTCAGCGGTGAGTTAAACCGGTACATCAACACGCCAGGGATCATTTTCACATCGGTTGTATTACCTAATGAGTGAATCATCCCATTTTCGTCAATTCCCAATAAGTGTTCAGTAGGACGGAAAACTGTGCGCAGGAACTGCAACAGACCCAACAATACCGCAAGGCCAATCCCCTGAATAACACCAATAATCAGAACACAGCCAAAGGTGAAGAACGCCAGGCGAAATGCGGGTTTATTTCTTCGCCTCAGGTTCCAGAGTCCGCGTAAATCAATTAATGACCACGATGCATAAATTAGAACAATGCCTAATGCAGATACCGGAATAAATTGTAATGGCTGCGTGAAAAATACCACGACGATTCCGATGATTAAGGCAGCAACAACGGAAACAAGCTGGCTTTTCCCTCCAGAGGAATCATTTACCGCAGTCCGGGAATCGGCTCCGCTAATCGCAAACCCCTGAGATAAGCCAGACATTAGATTCGCGACACCCAAAGCCCTGAACTCAGCATCAGCATTTATTTCGTATCCGTTTTTTGCGGCAAAACTGCGAGCGGTTAGCATCAGGCTAACAAAACTGACTAACGCCAGGTTCAGCGCAGGGATCAATAAATCACGCGCCAGACCAGGCTGAAACGATCCCCAGTGAACGACGGGCAAACCAGACTGAAAGCCCGATCCCCCAATAGTGGCAATCCCATACTGCTGCGCAGATGTAATCCATACCAGCGCCGTTGTTATCACAATAGCAATCAACGGTGCTGGCCATTGGCTACGAAACGTCTTGATAGCTATTAAAATCGCTAACGTTAGGATGGAGATCCCTAAGGTTAATAAATGAATTTCTGAGAGTCGGCCAGGCAGGGCAATGATCTTCTCAATCACTTGCTCTTCATCAAGCGTAATCCCCAATACCTTACCGAGTTGCCCGACAATAATCGTCACGGCAACCCCGTTAAGCAAGCCCGTTAGAATGGGGTGCGAAAGCAAGTCAGCAAGCGCGCCCAGGCGAAATTTACTGGCAAGCAGGCACCATCCCCCCATCATCACAGTCATGACAATTGTCAACTGCCAGTGAAGTTCTGGGTTTCCGGCAGAAAGAGGAACTACAACGGCTGCAATTACCGCGCAGGTCGTGGCATCAGGGCCAACAATCAATTGGCGGGAAGAACCAAACAGCGCATAAGCTAGCATTGGCAAAACGCAGGAATATAACCCGACGATAGCCCCGACTCCCGCCAACTCAGCGTAAGCAATCGCAACCGGTAGTGCTACGGCAGCAACGGATAACCCGGCTTTAACATCATGTTTTAGCCAGCTTTTATCGTACGCTAATAAATTTTTTAGCCCTGGCATGTAGTTTAATACCATTTTTCCGAACACTTTATTCTCCGGATAGCCCCTTACTTATAGATAAAGGTACACGTAACTGTCGCAGGCGATCCTGATATTTTCGGGAGGTAATACAGAAAATTCAGATTGGGGGTTTACTGCATATACCGCAGGATGGCTTGTGTTATGGAGGCTCAGGATATAGCTTTGCACCCGATGGTGCGGTGTTGTGATGTGCCTGATGCGCTGCGCTTATCAGGCCTACAAAATACGTTCAGCCCGGCCCCTGCAGGCCGGATAAGGCGGCACGCCGCATCCGGCGGTTTTCATTCCGCACAGACGCAAAAAAGCCCATCCGTCAGGATGGGCTTCTTCACTAAATTAATGCCTGGCAGTTTATGGCGGGCGTCCTGCCCGCCACCCTCCGGGCCGTTGCTGCGCAACGTTCAAATCCGCTCCCGGCGGATTTGTCCTCCTCAGGAGAGCGCTCACCGACAGACAACAGATAAAACAAAAGGCCCAGTCTTTCGACTGAGCCTTTCGCTTTTATTTGATGCCTGGCAGTTCCCTACTCTCGCATGGGGAGACCCCACACTACCATCGGCGCTACGGCGTTTCACTTCTGAGTTCGGCATGGGGTCAGGTGGGACCACCGCGCTACAGCCGCCAGGCAAATTCTGTTTATCAACACACCTCCCGGGCATGTCGATGTCATCTGTAATCAAGCTGAATGTCGATGTCTCTTCGCCAAAACATCTTCGGCGTTGTAAGGTTAAGCCTCACGGTTCATTAGTATCGGTTAGCTCAATGTATCGCTACACTTACACACCCGACCTATCAACGTCGTCGTCTTCAACGTTCCTTCAGGACTCTCAAGGAGTCAGGGAGAACTCATCTCGGGGCAAGTTTCGTGCTTAGATGCTTTCAGCACTTATCTCTTCCGCATTTAGCTACCGGGCAATGCCATTGGCATGACAACCCGAACACCAGTGATGCGTCCACTCCGGTCCTCTCGTACTAGGAGCAGCCCCCCTCAATTCTCCAGCGCCCACGGCAGATAGGGACCGAACTGTCTCACGACGTTCTAAACCCAGCTCGCGTACCACTTTAAATGGCGAACAGCCATACCCTTGGGACCTACTTCAGCCCCAGGATGTGATGAGCCGACATCGAGGTGCCAAACACCGCCGTCGATATGAACTCTTGGGCGGTATCAGCCTGTTATCCCCGGAGTACCTTTTATCCGTTGAGCGATGGCCCTTCCATTCAGAACCACCGGATCACTAAGACCTGCTTTCGCACCTGCTCGAGCCGTCACTCTCGCAGTCAAGCTAGCTTATGCCTTTGCACTAACCTCCTGATGTCCGACCAGGATTAGCTAACCTTCGTGCTCCTCCGTTACTCTTTAGGAGGAGACCGCCCCAGTCAAACTACCCACCAGACACTGTCCGCAACCCGGATTACGGGTCTACGTTAGAACACCAGCCATTAAAGGGTGGTATTTCAAGGATGGCTCCATGCAGACTGGCGTCCACACTTCAAAGCCTCCCACCTATCCTACACATCAAGGACCAGTGTTCAGTGTCAAGCTATAGTAAAGGTTCACGGGGTCTTTCCGTCTTGCCGCGGGTACACTGCATCTTCACAGCGAGTTCAATTTCACTGAGTCTCGGGTGGAGACAGCCTGGCCATCATTACGCCATTCGTGCAGGTCGGAACTTACCCGACAAGGAATTTCGCTACCTTAGGACCGTTATAGTTACGGCCGCCGTTTACCGGGGCTTCGATCAAGAGCTTCTCCTTACGGATAACCCCATCAATTAACCTTCCGGCACCGGGCAGGCGTCACACCGTATACGTCCACTTTCGTGTTTGCACAGTGCTGTGTTTTTAATAAACAGTTGCAGCCAGCTGGTATCTTCGACTGATTTCAGCTCCATGAGTAAATCACTTCACCTACATATCAGCGTGCCTTCTCCCGAAGTTACGGCACCATTTTGCCTAGTTCCTTCACCCGAGTTCTCTCAAGCGCCTTGGTATTCTCTACCTGACCACCTGTGTCGGTTTGGGGTACGATTTCGTGTTACCTGATGCTTAGAGGCTTTTCCTGGAAGCAGGGCATTTGTTACTTCAGCACCGTAGTGCCTCGTCATCACACCTCAGCGTTAATAAGGTACCGGATTTACCTGAAACCTCCGCCTACATGCTTAAACCGGGACAACCGTCGCCCGGCTAACATAGCCTTCTCCGTCCCCCCTTCGCAGTAACACCAAGTACAGGAATATTAACCTGTTTCCCATCGACTACGCCTTTCGGCCTCGCCTTAGGGGTCGACTCACCCTGCCCCGATTAACGTTGGACAGGAACCCTTGGTCTTCCGGCGTGCGGGTTTTTCACCCGCATTATCGTTACTTATGTCAGCATTCGCACTTCTGATACCTCCAGCATACCTCACGATACACCTTCAACGGCTTACAGAACGCTCCCCTACCCAACAACACATAGTGTCGCTGCCGCAGCTTCGGTGCATGGTTTAGCCCCGTTACATCTTCCGCGCAGGCCGACTCGACCAGTGAGCTATTACGCTTTCTTTAAATGATGGCTGCTTCTAAGCCAACATCCTGGCTGTCTGTGCCTTCCCACATCGTTTCCCACTTAACCATGACTTTGGGACCTTAGCTGGCGGTCTGGGTTGTTTCCCTCTTCACGACGGACGTTAGCACCCGCCGTGTGTCTCCCGTGATAACATTCTTCGGTATTCGCAGTTTGCATCGGGTTGGTAAGTCGGGATGACCCCCTAGCCGAAACAGTGCTCTACCCCCGAAGATGAGTTCACGAGGCGCTACCTAAATAGCTTTCGGGGAGAACCAGCTATCTCCCGGTTTGATTGGCCTTTCACCCCCAGCCACAAGTCATCCGCTAATTTTTCAACATTAGTCGGTTCGGTCCTCCAGTTAGTGTTACCCAACCTTCAACCTGCCCATGGCTAGATCACCGGGTTTCGGGTCTATACCCTGCAACTTAACGCCCAGTTAAGACTCGGTTTCCCTTCGGCTCCCCTATTCGGTTAACCTTGCTACAGAATATAAGTCGCTGACCCATTATACAAAAGGTACGCAGTCACACCCCGAAGGATGCTCCCACTGCTTGTACGTACACGGTTTCAGGTTCTTTTTCACTCCCCTCGCCGGGGTTCTTTTCGCCTTTCCCTCACGGTACTGGTTCACTATCGGTCAGTCAGGAGTATTTAGCCTTGGAGGATGGTCCCCCCATATTCAGACAGGATACCACGTGTCCCGCCCTACTCTTCGAGTTCACAACACATGCACTTTTGTGTACGGGACTTTCACCCTGTATCGTGCGACTTTCCAGACGCTTCCACTAACACACATGCTGATTCAGACTCTGGGCTGCTCCCCGTTCGCTCGCCGCTACTGGGGGAATCTCGGTTGATTTCTTTTCCTCGGGGTACTTAGATGTTTCAGTTCCCCCGGTTCGCTTCATTACGCTATGTATTCACGTAATGATAGTGTGTCGAAACACACTGGGTTTCCCCATTCGGAAATCGCCGGTTATAACGGTTCATATCACCTTACCGACGCTTATCGCAGATTAGCACGTCCTTCATCGCCTCTGACTGCCAGGGCATCCACCGTGTACGCTTAGTCGCTTAACCTCACAACCCGAAGATGTTTCTTTCGATTCATCATCGACTTGCAAAAATTTGAGAGACTCGAACACACCATTTTTCATTTCTTATTACGGAGAAATGAAACAGTGTGTCGTTTCAATTTTCAGCTTGATCCAGATTTTTAAAGAGCAAATATCTCAAACGTGACTCGAAAGTCAGTTTTGAGATACTTCGGTCGGCGACTTTCACTCACACATACCAGCAAGTGGCGTCCCCTAGGGGATTCGAACCCCTGTTACCGCCGTGAAAGGGCGGTGTCCTGGGCCTCTAGACGAAGGGGACACTGAAGTCTCAATCGCAAGACGCCTTGCTATTTACTTTTCATCAGACAATCTGTGTGAGCACTACAAAGGCAGGTTCTTTAAGGTAAGGAGGTGATCCAACCGCAGGTTCCCCTACGGTTACCTTGTTACGACTTCACCCCAGTCATGAATCACAAAGTGGTAAGCGCCCTCCCGAAGGTTAAGCTACCTACTTCTTTTGCAACCCACTCCCATGGTGTGACGGGCGGTGTGTACAAGGCCCGGGAACGTATTCACCGTGGCATTCTGATCCACGATTACTAGCGATTCCGACTTCATGGAGTCGAGTTGCAGACTCCAATCCGGACTACGACATACTTTATGAGGTCCGCTTGCTCTCGCGAGGTCGCTTCTCTTTGTATATGCCATTGTAGCACGTGTGTAGCCCTACTCGTAAGGGCCATGATGACTTGACGTCATCCCCACCTTCCTCCAGTTTATCACTGGCAGTCTCCTTTGAGTTCCCGGCCTAACCGCTGGCAACAAAGGATAAGGGTTGCGCTCGTTGCGGGACTTAACCCAACATTTCACAACACGAGCTGACGACAGCCATGCAGCACCTGTCTCAGAGTTCCCGAAGGCACCAAAGCATCTCTGCTAAGTTCTCTGGATGTCAAGAGTAGGTAAGGTTCTTCGCGTTGCATCGAATTAAACCACATGCTCCACCGCTTGTGCGGGCCCCCGTCAATTCATTTGAGTTTTAACCTTGCGGCCGTACTCCCCAGGCGGTCGACTTAACGCGTTAGCTCCGGAAGCCACGCCTCAAGGGCACAACCTCCAAGTCGACATCGTTTACGGCGTGGACTACCAGGGTATCTAATCCTGTTTGCTCCCCACGCTTTCGCACCTGAGCGTCAGTCTTTGTCCAGGGGGCCGCCTTCGCCACCGGTATTCCTCCAGATCTCTACGCATTTCACCGCTACACCTGGAATTCTACCCCCCTCTACAAGACTCTAGCCTGCCAGTTTCGGATGCAGTTCCCAGGTTGAGCCCGGGGATTTCACATCCGACTTGACAGACCGCCTGCGTGCGCTTTACGCCCAGTAATTCCGATTAACGCTTGCACCCTCCGTATTACCGCGGCTGCTGGCACGGAGTTAGCCGGTGCTTCTTCTGCGAGTAACGTCAATCGCTGCGGTTATTAACCACAACGCCTTCCTCCTCGCTGAAAGTACTTTACAACCCGAAGGCCTTCTTCATACACGCGGCATGGCTGCATCAGGCTTGCGCCCATTGTGCAATATTCCCCACTGCTGCCTCCCGTAGGAGTCTGGACCGTGTCTCAGTTCCAGTGTGGCTGGTCATCCTCTCAGACCAGCTAGGGATCGTCGCCTAGGTGAGCCGTTACCCCACCTACTAGCTAATCCCATCTGGGCACATCCGATGGCAAGAGGCCCGAAGGTCCCCCTCTTTGGTCTTGCGACGTTATGCGGTATTAGCTACCGTTTCCAGTAGTTATCCCCCTCCATCGGGCAGTTTCCCAGACATTACTCACCCGTCCGCCACTCGTCACCCAAGGAGCAAGCTCCTCTGTGCTACCGTTCGACTTGCATGTGTTAGGCCTGCCGCCAGCGTTCAATCTGAGCCATGATCAAACTCTTCAATTTAAAAGTTTGATGCTCAATGAATTAAACTTCGTAATGAATTACGTGTTCACTCGTTGAGACTTGGTATTCATTTTTCGTCTTGCGACGTTAAGAATCCGTATCTTCGAGTGCCCACACAGATTGTCTGATAAATTGTTAAAGAGCAGTTGCGACGCGCTTTAGCGCTCTGTCGCGAGGTGGCGTATATTACGCTTTCCTCTTTCAGAGTCAACCCTCATTTTCAGGTTTTTCTCTTCAACCGAACCAGCTGTTTGTGTGAAGTGATTCACATCCGCCGTGTCGATGGAGGCGCATTATAGGGAGTTTCCTGCGGCCCGCAACCCTTAAATGACAGAAAAATGACTGACTGCTGCATTCCACAGCAAAACCCCGCCTTATACCCATTTACGCACAGAGTTATCCACAATCGTAAGGAAATTATCTGTAAGCGTCCCTAAAAAGGGAGAGAATCGGTATGAAAACCTCTATATAGAAAGAAATTCACTCTACGCTATATAAAGAAGAAGGACTGACAACTTAAGCGCCATAATCCCTACCACCTTTGAATTACGCACCCCATCAGGCAATAATACCCGCACAAACCGTGATTTCAGGACCGTGATGAGATACTCCCTGCAACGTACTGCTATACGTAAACGCCCGATGAAGCTTGGCACCACCGTGATCCTCATGGTTAGTGCAGTACTCTTCTCCGTGCTGCTTGTCGTTCATCTGATTTATTTCTCGCAGATCAGCAACATGACGCGCGATGCATTAGCGAGTAAAGCGCTTGCGGTCGCGCGAACGCTAGCCAACTCTCCGGAGATCCGCCAGGGACTAATGAAAAAGCCCGAGGAAAGCGGCATTCAGGCGATTGCCCAGGCGGTGAATAAGAGCAACGACTTTTTGTTCATCGTCGTCACTGATATGCAAAGCATTCGTTACTCCCATCCCGAAGCGCAGCGAATCGGTCAGCCATTTAAAGGTGATGACATATTGCTGGCCCTGCAGGGTAAAGAGAATGTCGCCATTAATCGCGGATTCCTGGCTAAAGCTCTACGTGTATTTACTCCTATCTATGACGAACATCACCGGCAGATTGGCGTCGTGTCGATCGGCCTTGAGCTAAGCCGGGTGACTGAGCAGATCAATAACAGCCGCGGCAGCATCTTTTGGTCCATCTTATTTGGTGTACTGGTTGGGCTACTCGGCACATGGGTATTTGTCAAAGTCCTCAAGCGCATTCTGTTTGGCCTGGAGCCTTATGAAATCTCCAATCTGTTCGAACAACGCCAGGCGATGCTGCACTCTATAAAGGAAGGTGTTATTGCCGTTGACGAGTGCGGTGAGGTGACGCTGATTAACCAGGCGGCGCAGGAGCTGCTGGATTATCACAAATCACAAGATGATGCCCAGCTCTCCACACTCAGCCATGCGTGGTCACAGGTGGTCGATTTTTCACAGGTACTACATGACGGAACGCCGCGCCGCGATGAAGAGATCATGGTGAAGGATCGGCTACTCTTAATTAACACGGTCCCGGTACTCAGCAACGGTAAAATCATCGGTGCCATTTCAACCTTCAGAGATAAGACTGAAGTCCGAAAACTAATGCAACGTCTGGATGGTATGGTCAACTATGCCGACGCACTTCGTGAACGATCCCACGAATTCATGAATAAATTGCACGTGATTCTGGGATTATTGCATCTGAAAAGTTATAAGCAGCTTGAAAATTACATCCTGAAGACCGCAAACAATTATCAGGAAGAAATTGGCTCACTGTTAGGAAAAATAAAATCACCGGTGATCGCAGGATTTTTACTCAGTAAGATTAATCGCACATCTGATTTAGGCCATAGTCTGGTCATTAGCAATGAAAGCCAGTTACCGGAAAATAGCAACGAAGATCAGGTGGCGGTACTGATTACCGTTCTGGGGAATCTGATTGAAAACGCCCTGGAGGCGCTAGGTCAAGAACCTGGTGGTGAGATCAGCGTATCCTTGCATTATCGACACGGCTGGTTGCATTGCGAAGTGAATGACGATGGTCCGGGGATTGCCCCCGAAAACATTGAGCACATCTTTGAGAAGGGCGTTTCGTCAAAAGGAAGCGAACGGGGCGTTGGTTTAGCGCTTGTTAAACAACAGGTTGAAAACGTTGGCGGTAATATTTCCGTCGAGTCTGAACCTGGGATCTTCACCCAATTTTTTGTACAGTTACCGTGGAATGGTGAGAGGGCCAGCAGATGATCAATGTCTTAATTGTCGATGACGATGCAATGGTAGCGGAATTAAACCGCCGTTATGTCGCGCAACTCTCCGGTTTTCACTGCTGCGGCACAGCCTCCACGCTGGAGAAAGCAAAAGAGATAATCTTTCATAGCGGTCATCATATCGATCTGATTTTGCTAGATATTTATATGCAAAAAGAAAACGGTCTGGACCTGCTACCGGTTCTGCACAGCGAAGGTTGCAAGTGTGATGTCATCGTCATCTCTTCCGCCGCTGATGCCACCACCATCAAAGATTCACTTCACTACGGTGTTGTTGACTACCTGATCAAACCTTTCCAGGCTTCCCGGTTTGAAGAGGCGCTCACCGGCTGGCTGCACAAGAAAAATGAGATGGACAAGCATCAGTATTATGAACAGTCTGAGCTTGACCAGCTGATTCACGGCAGCTCTTCCAATGAACAGGAAGCACGGCGCTTACCTAAAGGGTTAACGCCACAAACGTTACGCACGCTGTGTCAGTGGATTGATGAGCACCAGGATCAGGAGTTCTCCACGGATGAGCTGGCCAACGAGGTCAATATCTCGCGCGTCTCTTGCCGTAAATACCTTATCTGGCTCGTCAATTGTCACATCTTATTTACCAGCATCCATTATGGCGTGACCGGCAGACCTGTTTATCGTTATCGTGTGCAGGCTGAACACTACTCATTGCTTAAACAATATTGCCAATAAATACACTTGGGATTATTTGTTATTTGAAAGTAACAATTATTAAAATAATGAAAAATCCCAATTTCACCAGCTGGCACTGTAAAATTATAAATTTGCGTTAGATCAAATATATTTGTATCCGGCATGTTAAATGTATTATTTTAATATTGACAACCATCACACTGTTTTTAATTTCAAAATCGCTAACAAAAGTTAATTAAGTATTATCTAACTCGCAGAGTGTGTATTTTTACCCATAAAGGATTAGTCTGAAATTAACCAGACATACAAAATCTAGACTGGTAGCAATGGAGACCATGCTACGTACCATGGACACCGTACATTTTTGTGAGCAAATAAAAGTATCCGCACGCCGACCTCATCACATTATGAGATGGCGTGACCGTGATCACATAAATAATCTACTCACCCATTCTGTCGGTGGTTCACGTAATAGCGGAAAACGCAAAACAGATAAATTACAGCGTCAACCGCAGCTTTCCATGCCCAGCTCTGCTTCCCATCGCCTGAGGATTTTCTCCTCTGATCAAAGCCACAGAAAAAAGCTAAATATTTCCATAAATTTGAAAAAACATTCTAGCAAGACATTTGAACATTAATCGCAAATACGGACATATCGAATACTGACCATTTTTTGATGCTTATTCTGGCAAAAAAGAATGTGGCACAGATCCATTTTTCAAAAAATTGACTGGGTTTTTCGCGAGGGTAAATAAAATGTTATTTAGTATACAACTTCTCATAATATTAATATGTTTGTTTTATGGTGCCAGAAAGGGCGGTATCGCGCTGGGTTTATTAGGCGGTATCGGCCTGGTCATTCTGGTTTTCGTTTTCCATCTCCAGCCGGGTAAACCACCTGTAGATGTAATGCTGGTTATTATTGCCGTGGTGGCCGCATCGGCAACCTTGCAAGCCTCCGGCGGCCTTGACGTTATGCTGCAAATCGCTGAAAAGCTGCTGCGCCGTAACCCAAAATACGTTTCCATCGTCGCACCTTTCGTTACCTGCACCCTGACGATTCTCTGCGGTACAGGGCACGTGGTATACACCATCCTGCCAATCATTTATGACGTTGCCATTAAGAACAATATTCGCCCGGAACGTCCGATGGCGGCGAGTTCTATCGGTGCACAGATGGGGATTATCGCCAGCCCAGTTTCTGTAGCCGTTGTGTCACTGGTGGCAATGCTGGGTAACGTAACGTTTGAAGGCAAGCATCTCGAATTCCTCGACCTGCTCAGCATCACCATCCCGTCTACCCTGTTGGGTATCCTGGCGATCGGTATCTTCAGCTGGTTCCGTGGTAAGGATCTGGATAAAGATGAAGAGTTCCAGAAGTTCATTTCCGTACCTGAAAACCATAACTATGTGTATGGCGATACCGCCACGCTGTTAGACAAAAAGCTGCCGAAAAGCAACTGGCTGGCCATGTGGATCTTCCTGGCTGCTATCGCCGTGGTTGCCGTGCTTGGCGCGTTCTCTGAGCTGCGTCCTACCTTTAGCGGCAAACCGCTGTCAATGGTGCTGGTTATCCAGATGTTCATGCTGCTGACCGGTGCGCTGATTATTATCCTGACGAAGACCAATCCCGCTTCAATATCTAAAAACGAAGTCTTCCGTTCCGGTATGATCGCGATTGTGGCGGTGTACGGTATTGCCTGGATGGCCGAAACAATGTTCGGCGCGCACATGACAGAAATCGAAGGTGTGCTGGGCAATATGGTGAAAGAGTATCCGTGGGCCTATGCAATTGTTCTGCTGCTGGTATCCAAATTTGTAAACTCCCAGGCAGCGGCGCTGGCAGCGATTGTTCCGGTCGCGCTGGCAATCGGGGTTGATCCCGCGTACATCGTGGCTTCTGCTCCGGCATGTTACGGTTACTACATTCTGCCGACCTACCCGAGCGATCTGGCTGCAATCCAGTTTGACCGTTCCGGCACCACCCACATCGGCCGCTTCGTTATCAACCACAGCTTCATTCTGCCTGGCTTGATCGGCGTAAGCGTATCCTGTGTCTTTGGTTGGATCTTCGCCGCAATGTACGGTTTCCTGTAATCACAGTTCGCGTGCCGTCCACGTTGGTACGGCACGCCACCATGAAGACACAGAGAATTTTAAAATTCCTGAAAAAAATGAAAAGGCTGGAAGCAAATGTCAAAAGTTGAATTCACTTACCAGGCGGCTTTCCCACTGGGGGAAGACAAAACTGAGTACTACCTGCTGACATCCGATCACGTCAGCGTCGGCGAGTTTGAAGGCGAAACAATCCTGAAAGTAGCCCCTGAAGCACTTACGCTACTGGCCCAGCAAGCCTTCCACGATGCCTCCTTCATGCTCCGCCCAGAACACCAACAGCAAGTCGCCTCAATTCTCCATGATCCCGAAGCCAGCGAAAACGATAAGTACGTGGCGCTGCAGTTCCTGAGAAACTCCGAAATCGCCGCCAAAGGCGTGTTGCCAACCTGCCAGGACACCGGTACGGCAATCATCATGGGTAAAAAAGGTCAGCGTGTTTGGACCGGCGGCGGCGATGAAGCGGCGCTCTCCAAAGGCGTATTTAATACCTATATCGAAGATAACCTGCGCTACTCGCAAAACGCGGCGCTGGATATGTACAAAGAAGTGAATACCGGCACCAACCTGCCCGCACAGATCGATCTGTACAGCGTGGACGGCGACGAATACAAATTCCTGTGCGTGGCCAAAGGCGGCGGCTCAGCCAACAAAACCTATCTGTATCAGGAAACCAAAGCGCTGCTGACTCCCGGCAAACTGAAAAACTTCCTGGTTGAGAAAATGCGTACGCTGGGTACCGCAGCCTGCCCGCCGTATCACATCGCATTCGTTATTGGCGGTACGTCAGCGGAAAGCACCCTCAAAACGGTGAAGCTGGCCAGCACACACTACTATGACGCGCTGCCGACTGAAGGCAATGCTCACGGCCAGGCGTTCCGCGATCTGCAACTGGAACAAGAACTGCTGGAAGAAGCGCAGAAACTCGGCCTTGGTGCTCAGTTCGGCGGGAAATACTTCGCACATGATATCCGCGTGATCCGCCTGCCTCGCCACGGCGCGTCCTGCCCGGTTGGCATGGGCGTTTCTTGCTCTGCAGACCGTAACATCAAGGCCAAGATCAACCGCGAAGGGATCTGGATTGAAAAACTGGAACATAACCCAGGTCAGTATATTCCAGAATCTCTGCGCCAGGCGGGCGAAGGCGAAGTGGTTAAAGTTGACCTTAACCGCCCAATGAAAGAGATCCTCGCCCAGCTCTCTCAGTACCCGGTTTCTACTCGTCTGTCACTGAGCGGTACTATCATTGTTGGTCGTGACATTGCCCACGCGAAGTTAAAAGAACGTATTGAGTCCGGCGAAGGTCTGCCGCAGTACGTGAAAGATCATCCGATCTACTACGCGGGTCCGGCCAAAACACCTGCAGGCTACCCGTCCGGTTCTTTAGGTCCAACCACCGCGGGTCGTATGGACTCCTACGTTGACCTGTTGCAGTCTCACGGCGGCAGCATGATCATGCTGGCAAAAGGTAACCGTAGCCAACAGGTGACTGACGCCTGCCACAAACACGGCGGCTTCTACTTGGGCAGCATTGGTGGACCGGCAGCGGTACTGGCGCAGCAGAGCATTAAGCATCTGGAATGCGTGGAATACCCGGAGCTGGGTATGGAAGCTATCTGGAAAATCGAAGTAGAAGATTTCCCGGCTTTCATCCTGGTCGATGACAAAGGCAACGATTTCTTCCAGCAAATCGTCAGCAAACAATGCGCTAACTGCGCGAAGTAACCCATTCGGCCCGGCACTGGACTGGCACTAAATTTTTGGCGTCAGTCCAGCGATCCCCCCGGGCCAACTTTATCCCCCCATTTACTGGTATTGAATTTTTGCCGTTCACAGGGAATAGTGACCTTTTCCATTACGTGTGAATTCGCAATGCTCCGCACTCTGAACCCCACAATCTTGCGCACCGGCGCATTGTTCCTGGCGCTGATTCTTATCTACACCGGTATCTCTGCCTCGGAGAAAATCACCTGGCTGATGGAAGTCACGCCAGTCATTATTGTCGTCCCGCTGTTGCTGGCAACCATGAAGCAGTACCCATTGACGCCGCTGCTTTATACGTTGATTTTCTTGCACGCCATCATTCTGATGGTAGGCGGGATGTATACCTACGCCAAAGTCCCCGTCGGTTTTCAGGTTCAGGAATGGCTGGATCTCAGTCGAAACCCCTATGACAAGCTGGGCCACTTCTTCCAGGGGTTGGTACCAGCCCTGACGGCAAGAGAGATTTTAGTGCGCGGCAATATTGTCCGTGGTCGTAAGATGCTGGCATTTTTGGTCTGCTGCGTAGCACTGGCGATTAGCGCAATGTATGAACTGATCGAATGGTGGGCTGCGCTGGCAATGGGACAAGGTGCGGATGACTTCCTTGGCACGCAGGGTGACCCGTGGGATACCCAGTCGGACATGTTCTGCGCCCTGCTCGGTGCGTTAACAACGGTCCTCGCACTGGCGGGCTGGCACAATCGGCAGTTGAAAATGGCCGGAGAGCGCTAACGCTTCTCCGGCAATCTACGCTACCTACTGCGATACTTGATAACCAGAATCGGCAAGGCGAACAACAGTGTCAGAAAGTTCGCCATACTGACGGCAGTATCTTCAATCAATAATCCGTAAATCAGCCACAAAACCAGCCCGCACACAAACATCACATACATCAAACCGGAGATGCCTTGTGTGTTGCGGGTGGTAATAACCTTAATGGCTTGCGGCAAGAAAGAGAGCGTCGTCAGGCTGGCCGCCAAATATCCAATCAACGAATGCCATTCCATCGCTATGCCTTCACATCGCCTGGAGCCACTACCGCAATAGCCGGGATATCCGGTTGCTCATGGTGCTGCGGCACCTTGCGATACTTATCCAGTAAATGGATCTGGATCCTGCGCAGGGTGTCGCCATTCAGTCGATAAAAGCGGAAATACAGGACTAAGGTCATCACAAAAAAGAGTGCGGGTAGCGCTATCATAATAAACTGCATGCCAACGATGGTTTCGGCAGACTGCGCGACATTTGGCGCGTAATTAATCACCCCGAGTATCAACGCGATAAAGAAAGCGGCAAATGCTGACCCACCTTTTACCACCATTGTCTGCACCGAATAAGCGATACTTTCACAACGAACATTAAGTTTGTATTCGCCGTAATCAACGGTATCTGCCACCATAATGACCTGCAACACCCAGAAAAGCGCAGAACCAATATTCAGTAAAACACCCGCTATAACAATCAGTAAGATATTATGGAAATCTGCCAGCGCCATCACCAGTAGTACGCTACAGCTAAGCACCGGCAACACCGATGCCCCAGCCCACAAGATCCGTCGTGACAACGCGTTTACCAGCCGAGGAAAGAAAATCAACGTCAACAGGTTTGCCGCACCTGCGTAAGACATGTAGTACGGGAAGAGACTTGCATCGCCAATGACGTAGGTAAAATAGTAAATGGCAAAGCCAGCAATGATATTGGATGCAATATTGTAAGCCAGTGCCATACCTAACAGGCAGGATAGCTGGTCATTTTTATAGATAAGCCCAACGATCGCTTTCAACCCAATACGGCTGCTGTCTGCCGTGGCCTCACTGCCTGACGAATAAACCTCATGCACATTCCGTAGCGTCACAACGGTGGAAACGATAAAGAACGCGATGAGAATTAGCGTAAACATCTGAAAACCAAAACCACGATCGGCTCCGCCAACATAGCTCACAAAAGGCAGCGTCACGCCTGCGGTAACAAACCCAGAAAGGCTGGCAAAGAAACGGGGGTACGGCACCAGTTGTTCACGCTCGCGTTTATCCAGCGTAATGGTTGGCACCAGTGACCAGAATGGAATATCCATAATGGTGTAGGTCATTCCCCATAATATATACGTCACGCAAACAAATACGACCTGCGCAGTACCCTCAAAAAGATGTGCGCTAAAAAGCAAAAACAGCACCAATGAGTTCGCCAGCGTACCGAGCAAGATCCAGGGTTTAAATTTCCCCCAGCGCGATCGGGTGGCGTTCACAATCCAGCCCATAATGGGATCGTTTACCGCATCCCAAATCCTTGCCGCCAGGAACAACGTTCCGACCAGCCCCACCGATAATCCCACCACGTCGGTGTAGTAATACATCAGGTACATGTACACAATACCGATGGCGAAATCCTTACCAAACGCTCCAAATCCATAACTGAGTTTTGTTGTCAGAGATATGCTCATAGGGTATCGGGTCGCTGTTACCAGCGCCCGCCTTCTGTAAGAGGAAACGTCAGAGGTTAAACGCCGGATACAATGCCCGGCGTGATTGTGTATTAACGGTGCAGCCAGGCCGGCAGCCAGTCGCCGTGAGACGCGATCAGGTCGTCCACCAGCGCATAAATCTCTTCAATCCCCAGTACCGCGGCGGTATGCGGATCCATCATCGCTGCGTGATAAACGCGATCGCGATTCTCCGTCAGGATGGCTTCCGTTAGCAGGGTCTGAACATTGATATTGGTTTGCATCATGGCCGCCAAATGTGACGGGAGAGTCCCGACTTTCGTTGGCTGAATACCATTTGCATCGACCAGACAAGCGACTTCAACGCAGCAGCCTTGCGGCAGGTTATCGATCAGATTGTCATTGCGAACGTTGCCATACACGACGCTCGGTTCACCGGTCCAGATAGCGTTCATGATAGTGCTGGCATATTCGCGCGACGGTTTAATGTCGATCCGCTCAGCCGTTTTGTACTCTTCCAGCTCTTTTTTCCAGTTCGCCAACTGTTCCACACAACGTTTCGGATATTCATCCAATGGCACCTTATAGCGCTCAATCAGATCTTCACGCCCCGGTTTGATAAACCACGGCGTATATTCGGCGAAGTGCTCCGACGATTCGGTGACGAAATACCCCAGTTTTTTGAACATTTCATAGCGCACAATGTTCTGGCAACGGGTATTTCCGTGAATATTTGGTTTCGGCGCCTGACCGGATTCATAGGCCGCCAGCAGCTCCGGGTAGAGATTTACATAGGCACCGTCCGCCGTTTTGCGCTCCAGCTCCAGATAAAACGCCATATGGTTGATCCCGGCACTGCGATAGCGCAAAGAAGCAGGGTCGATGTTCAGATCGCGGGCCAACTCCTCCGCCGTCCCCTGCACCGAATGACACAACCCAACCTGCTTAATATGCGGATAGCGCGCATACATTGCCCAGGTGTTCATTGCCATCGGGTTAACGTAGTTAAGCATTGTGGCCTGCGGACAAACTTCGGTCATATCCTCACAAATCTGCCATAAATGCGGGATGGTGCGCAGCGCGCGCATAATACCGCCCGGCCCCAGCGTGTCGGCAATCGTCTGCTCCAGACCATGGCGTTTACACACCGTAAAATCGGTGACGGTACAAGGTTCATAGCCGCCAATCTGGAAAGCGACCACCACAAAATCGGCATCCTGTAATGCTGCTTTTTGATCGGTATAGCAGGTGATTCGTCCAGACGCGCCCGCAGAATCCATCAACTTGCGCACAACAACGTGTGACTCTTCCAGACGCGTAGGATCGAGATCCATCAAGGCGATATGCGCAGATTTAAGCGCATCGCGGTGAAAGACGTCCCCAAGAATATTTTTGACGAAAATCGTGGAACCGGCGCCGATAAAGGTAATTTTGGGTGCAGACATCATGACTCTCCAGAACATTAGTGAACACAGTCATGGTGGCACAGCGCATAGATGAAAACCTCCGACTTCCCTGCTGAGCATTCCCATAAACTCAGATCATCACTCTGCGCCCTATTGGATCTGAGTTTATGGGACAAAATTACCCAAAAAGCAGAGTATGCGGCCGCAAAATGTCGCTATGCTCAATGGTAACGGTCCAATTTGTGTCCTGATTCTCAGCCTTAATACGTGTTAAATGACATGATTCTGATAATTCAGGAAATGGAGCAACCATGAGTACATTACCGACATCGCCTCTCCCTCCCGATCCGCACATGTGCAGTAGCGATGAAGAACAAACCCGCAGCCCGCTATCGCTGTACTCAGAATATCAACGGATGGATATCGAGTTGCGCTCACCGCATGCTATGCCTGCCAGCCACTGGCATGGGCAGGTGGAGATCAATGTTCCGTTTGATGGTGACGTCGAGTACCTTATCAACAACGAAGTCGTGCAGATAAAACAGGGACACATCACGCTATTCTGGGCCTGTACACCGCATCAGCTCACGCGTCCTGGTAGCTGCCAAAGTATGGCTATCTTCAATTTACCGATGCACCTTTTCCTCTCCTGGCCGCTGGATCGCGAGCTGATCAACCATGTTACCCATGGAATGGTCATCAAATCGCTGGCGTCGCAGCAGTTGAGCACCTTTGAGGTTCAGCGCTGGCAACAGGAACTGAGCAACCCGAACGAACAAATTCGCCAGCTCGCCATTGATGAAATTGGTCTGATGCTCAAACGGTTTAGCCTTTCCGGCTGGCAGCCTATCCTGGTCAATAAAACCTCGCGGACCCACAAAAACAGCGTGTCGCGGCACGCCCAGTTTTACGTCAGCCAAATGCTGAGCTTTATTGCCGACAACTACGATCAGGCGCTCACCATCAACGACGTCGCGGAACACGTGAAGCTCAACGCCAACTACGCGATGGGGATTTTCCAACGCGTAATGCAACTCACCCTGAAGCAGTACATCACGGCAATGCGGATCAATCACGTCCGCGCATTGCTTAGCGATACCGATAAAACCATTCTCGACGTTGCGTTGACCGCCGGATTCCGATCCAGCAGCCGTTTTTATGACACCTTCAGCAAGTTTGTCGGCATGTCGCCGCAGCAGTACCGCAAACTGAGCCAGCAGCATCGGCAAACAATCGCTGGTTGATATCATTCGGCAATATCAGTATCAGCCAAAAAAATATTCCCCCTGTCGATAAACGGCGGTGAAAAACCGCCAACAAGCAAACATAACCCACTGTTTAAAAACAAATTAAACACAAATCAGCCTATTTTTTACCCGCTTTACAGCCCATTTTGACAGGATAATACTTGCCTGCGTCACATTCATACGGTGTGTCTGCAATTCATAGATTGCAACCTTTCCACAACCGGGTAAAAGATGATGAAAGTATTAATTGTTGAAAGTGAGTTTCTGCATCAGGACACCTGGGTCGGTAGCGCTGTCGAACGTCTGGCTGACGCATTAAGCCGCCAAAATGTTACCGTCATTAAGTCCACCTCATTCGACGATGGTTACGCAATCCTCGCCGCCAATGAAGCCATTGATTGTCTGATGTTCAGCTATCAAATGGAACAACAAGACGAGCACCTGAACGTCAGGCAATTGATCGGCAAGCTCCACGAGCGCCAGCAAAACGTACCTGTTTTCCTGCTGGGCGATCGCGAAAAAGCCACCGCATCGCTGGATCGCGACCTGCTGGAGCTTGTCGATGAATTCGCCTGGATTCTGGAAGATACCGCAGACTTTATCGCCGGTCGCGCCGTTGCGGCGATGACCCGCTACCGCCAACAACTTCTGCCACCGCTGTTCAGCGCGCTGATGAAGTACGGCGACATCCATGAATACTCCTGGGCAGCTCCGGGTCACCAGGGCGGCGTCGGATTCACCAAAACGCCGGCCGGTCGTTTCTACCATGATTACTATGGTGAAAACTTATTCCGTAGTGACATGGGTATTGAACGTGCATCGCTCGGCTCGCTGCTGGATCATACCGGCGCGTTTGGCGAGAGCGAAAAATATGCCGCCCGCGTGTTTGGCGCTGACCGCTCCTGGTCCGTAGTGGTCGGGACTTCCGGCTCTAACCGCACCATCATGCAGGCTTGTATGACCGATGATGACGTCGTGGTGCTGGATCGTAACTGCCATAAATCCATCGAGCAGGGGCTGATCCTCACCGGGGCAAAACCGGTGTACATGGTGCCGAGCCGCAACCGGTACGGCATTATCGGGCCTATCTACCCGCAGGAAATGCAGCCTGAAACATTGCAGAAAAAGATCAGCGAAAGCCCGCTGACCAAAGGTAAAGCCGGGCAAAAACCGTCTTACAGCGTTGTGACCAACTGTACCTACGACGGTGTTTGCTACAACGCCAAAGAGGCCCAGGACCTGCTCGCGCAAACCAGCGATCGCATCCACTTCGATGAGGCCTGGTACGGCTATGCTCGCTTCAACCCAATTTACGCCGATCACTACGCCATGCGTGGCGCGCCGGGCGATCATAACGGTCCTACCGTTTTTGCCACCCACTCGACCCACAAACTGCTGAATGCGCTTTCTCAGGCATCTTACATTCACGTTCGTGAAGGTCGTGGGGCCGTGAACTTCTCCCGCTTTAACCAGGCGTACATGATGCACGCCACTACCTCTCCGCTGTATGCCATCTGCGCCTCAAACGACGTGGCGGTTTCCATGATGGACGGTAACAGCGGCCTGTCGCTCACCCAGGAAGTGATCGACGAAGCGGTCGATTTCCGTCAGGCCATGGCGCGGTTGTACAAAGAATTCACCGCCGAAGGCGACTGGTTCTTCAAACCATGGAACAAAGAGATTGTGACCGATCCGCAGACCGGCAAAACCTATGACTTTGCCGATGCGCCAACCCAACTCCTGACCACCGACCAGAACTGCTGGGTAATGCGCCCCGGTGAATCCTGGCACGGATTTAAAGACCTGCCGGATAACTGGAGCATGCTGGACCCGATCAAAGTCAGCATTCTGGCACCGGGGATGGGCGACGATGGTGAACTGGAAGAGAACGGCGTACCGGCTGCACTGGTCACCGCCTGGCTTGGCCGTCACGGCATCGTGCCGACCCGTACCACCGATTTCCAGATTATGTTCCTGTTCTCCATGGGGATTACCCGCGGGAAATGGGGCACACTGATCAACACGTTGTGCTCTTTCAAACACCATTACGATGCCAATACCCCGCTGGCACAGGTAATGCCAGAACTGGTTGAGGAACATCCAGACACTTACGCCAACATGGGCATTCACGATCTGGGCGACACCATGTTCGCCTGGCTGAAAGAGAACAACCCTGGCGCACGTCTTAACGCGGCCTACTCCGGCCTGCCTGTTGCTGAAATCACCCCGCGTGAAGCTTATAACGCGATAGTCAGCGATAACGTTGAGATGGTGGCCATTGAAAATCTGCCGGGTCGTATAGCCGCGAATTCCGTTATTCCTTACCCACCAGGAATTCCGATGCTGCTGTCCGGGGAAAACTTTGGCGACGCCAATAGCCCGCAGATTAGTTATCTACGTTCGTTGCAGTCCTGGGACCACCACTTCCCTGGATTTGAACATGAAACCGAAGGAACGGAAATTATTGACGGTGTGTACCACGTTATGTGCGTGAAAGCATAATGTCGTTTTATAGATAGTCCGATGTTTAAGGTAGACATGTCATGCTTGAGTAATTCCTGAGTATTGCTGCAAAACAATAACATTGTCATACCTTTTTGCGCGGGACCACCCCGCGCTTTTTTTATACGCAAATAGCGCCTTTCCACTTGCGTACAAAAATGTGTACATAAGAAAAATCCCGCCAAACATTGTAATTAATTTCAGACACGTTATTTTATTGCAGTCCTGGTTTCATCATACAATTTCAATTTAGCCGATTTGGCTCATCTGATGTTGAGCTACGGTGTTTTATGTTCATATTCCTGGAGTTGGGTATGAGGCTTTGCAGCAAAGAAGCTTGTGTTGTTGTATTAACGGAGAAGGATGTTTGGTTAAGGATTAACGGTAAAGAAGCCATCAGTTTAAAAGCTAATCATATGGCGCTGGTGGCATGCGATAATAATATTATCGATTTCTCATCACTTAATAACGCATTGGTCGTACATATCAGCCGCGATATCATTAAAGATTATCTGCGCTTTTTAAATAAAGACCTTTCACAGATCCCACTCTGGCAACGCAGTGCCAGCCCAGTGATGACCGCCGCGTGTCTGACGCCGGATGTCTTCAGGGTGGCAGCCCAACACAGCGTAATGGACACAGTGAACGAAGCTGAAAGAGAGCGTACGCGCTCGCTACTGTTCACGGTGTTATCACGCTTTCTCGACAGCAAAAAGTTTATTTCTTTGCTCATGTATATGCTGCGCAACTGTATCAGCGATAGTGTTTATCACATTATTGAGAGCGATATACATAAAGACTGGAATTTAAGCATGGTTGCCAGTTGCTTATGCCTGAGTCCCAGTTTGTTAAAGAAAAAGCTCAAAAGTGAAAATACAAGTTACAGCCAAATAATTACCACATGTCGCATGCGATATGCCGTCAATCAATTACTGATGGACGGCAAAAACATTTCTCAGGTCTCTCAACTGTGTGGATATAACAGTACCTCATACTTTATCTCCGTATTCAAAGAGTTCTATGGGATGACGCCTCTGCATTATGTGAGTCAACATAGGGAGCCATCCGCCGCCTGATTTTTAATCAGTTAGCGATAAGCCATAATAATATCAGCATTAGCGATACCCCAGCTCCGTCATCATTAAATAGACTTTTGACGAGGTATGATAAGGCGTCATTTATCCTTATCAGGAGTTAAAAAATATGTCGACGGATGCTGATGCTCACAAAGTGGGCTTAATCCCCGTCACCCTTATGGTGTCGGGGAATATTATGGGTTCCGGTGTATTCCTGCTACCCGCAAACCTTGCGTCAACTGGCGGGATTGCAATCTACGGATGGTTGGTCACGATTATCGGTGCTCTGGCACTGTCGATGGTGTACGCCAAAATGTCGTCCTTAGACTCCAGTCCCGGTGGTTCTTATGCTTACGCCCGCCGCTGCTTCGGTCCTTTTTTGGGCTACCAGACCAACGTGCTGTACTGGCTGGCCTGCTGGATTGGTAACATCGCCATGGTGGTCATTGGCGTCGGTTACCTGAGCTACTTCTTCCCCATCTTAAAAGATCCGCTGGTCCTGACGCTGACCTGCGTCGTAGTGCTGTGGATCTTCGTATTACTGAACATTGTCGGACCGAAAATGATCACCCGCGTGCAGGCCGTCGCAACGGTACTGGCACTGGTGCCAATTGTCGGGATTGCCGTCTTCGGCTGGTTCTGGTTCCGCGGTGAAACCTATATGGCAGCCTGGAACGTCAGCGGCATGAACACCTTCGGCGCGATTCAAAGCACTCTGAACGTCACCTTGTGGTCATTTATCGGGGTGGAAAGCGCCTCCGTTGCGGCTGGCGTGGTTAAAAATCCCAAACGTAACGTACCTATCGCCACCATGGGCGGCGTGCTGATTGCCGCTGTTTGCTACGTGCTCTCCACCACCGCAATCATGGGTATGATCCCTAACGCGGCGCTGCGTGTATCAGCCTCTCCGTTCGGTGATGCCGCACGTATGGCGCTGGGTGACACCGCTGGGGCGATAGTTTCCTTCTGTGCTGCTGCCGGGTGTCTTGGTTCTCTGGGCGGCTGGACGCTGCTTGCCGGGCAAACCGCCAAAGCCGCAGCCGATGACGGCCTGTTCCCACCAATTTTTGCCCGCGTGAACAAAGCCGGTACGCCAGTGGCCGGGTTAATTATCGTCGGCATCCTGATGACCATCTTCCAGTTCAGCAGCATGTCGCCGAACGCAGCAAAAGAGTTTGGTCTGGTCTCTTCGGTCTCCGTTATCTTCACCCTGGTGCCGTATCTGTATACCTGCGCCGCGCTGCTGCTGCTCGGCCATGGCCACTTTGGTAAAGCACGCCCGATGTACTTACTGGTGACCTTTATCGCCTTTGTCTACTGCATCTGGGCGGTTGTCGGTTCCGGCGCCAAAGAAGTGATGTGGTCGTTCGTCACGCTGATGATCATCACCGCGCTGTACGCACTGAACTACAACCGGATCCATAAAAACCCGTATCCATTGGATGCACCAGTGAACAATAACTAACTTAAGCAATCGTCATTGCCCGATGGCGTCAGTTCATCGGGCCTCCGCTGCCTCGCTGATATTCGAGAAATCAACATTAAGAACTTAAGGTTGGCTTAACTTTACTTTGAGAGGATTTGCGCCACTTAGTCGATGGAACCCCCTTAATGTTAAAGCTCTTGTTTAAAAGGCCCACTCTCGGGCTAATCAGCTGGCTCCTGCTGATCTCATTTTATCTTGCGACCTTCCTGAACATTGCGTTCTATAAACAAGTGCTGCAAGACCTGCCTCTGGACTCTGTGCGTAACGTGCTGGTGTTTTTATCAATGCCGGTGGTCGCGTTCAGCGTCATGAACATCGTGCTGACGCTGGCCTCATTCCTGTGGCTTAATCGCCTGGTGGCGTGCATTTTCATTCTGGTTGGTGCATCGGCCCAATATTTCATCATGACCTACGGCATCATCATCGACCGCTCGATGATCGCCAATATGATGGACACTACGCCCGCCGAAACCTTTGCTTTGCTGACGCCGCAAATGCTCATCACGCTCGGGGTGAGCGGCATTCTGGCCGCGCTCATTGCCTGCTGGGTAAAAATTAAACCGATCACGCCAGTTATGCGCAGCGTACTGTTTCGTGGCGCGAACATTCTGATCTCCGCCCTGCTGATCGTGCTGGTCGCTGCGTTCTTCTATAAAGATTACGCCTCACTGTTTCGCAACAACAAAGAACTGGTGAAATCCCTCAGTCCATCCAACAGCATTGTGGCGACGTCATCCTGGTATTCACACCAGCGACTGGCCCACCTGCCGCTGGTGCGCATTGGCGAGGATGCACATCGCAATCCGTTGATGGTGAAAGAAAAGCGTAAGAACCTGACGATTGTGGTTCTCGGCGAGACCTCGCGCGGCGATAACTTCTCGCTGTCAGGCTATTCGCGCCAGACCAACCCGCTGTTGGAAAAAGATGATGTGGTCTATTTCCCCCGCACCACATCCTGCGGAACGGCAACGGCAGTATCAGTACCCTGCATGTTCTCGGATATGCCACGCGCGCACTACGACGAAGAACTGGCACAGCATCAGGAAGGCGTACTCGACATCATTCAGCGGGCGGGAATTAACGTTCTGTGGAACGATAACGACGGCGGCTGCAAAGGGGCTTGCGACCGGGTTCCACACCAGAATATGACTAAGCTGAACCTGCCAGGGCAGTGTATTGACGGTGAATGCTACGATGAAGTCCTGTTCCACGGGCTGGAAGAGTACATTAATAACCTGCAAGGCGACGGGGTGATTGTGCTGCACACCATCGGCAGCCACGGTCCGACCTATTACAACCGCTATCCTGCGCAGTTTAAGAAATTTACGCCAACCTGCGATACCAACGAAATCCAGACCTGTTCGCAGCAACAGTTGGTCAATACTTACGACAACACCATTCTTTACGTTGACTATATTGTTGATAAAGCGATCAATATACTGAAAGAGCATCAGGACAATTTCACCACCAGCCTGGTGTATCTTTCCGATCACGGCGAATCCTTAGGGGAAAATGGCGTCTATTTGCACGGCCTGCCGTATTCGATTGCACCAGATACGCAAAAACATGTGCCGATGCTGCTGTGGCTCTCCGAGGATTATCAGCAACGCTATCAGGTCTCTCAGACATGTTTGCAAAAACGGGCAAGCTCAGAAGACTTCTCGCAGGATAATCTCTTCTCAACTCTGCTGGGATTAACGGGCGTGCAAACACAGAAATATCAGGCGGCAGATGATATTCTGCAACCCTGCCGGGGAGGCTAAACGAATGAAAATTCTGATTGTTGAAGACGATACGTTGTTATTACAGGGACTGATACTTGCTGCGCAAACAGAAGGCTACGCCTGTGATGGCGTGTCAACCGCCCGTGCAGCCGAGCAGTGTCTGGAGACCGGACATTACAGTCTGGTTGTTCTGGACCTGGGCTTGCCGGATGAAGACGGCTTGCACTTCCTGACCCGCATCAGACAGAAGAAATACTCTCTCCCCGTGCTGATCCTCACCGCCCGTGACACGCTCAAAGACCGGGTCAGCGGGCTGGACGTGGGTGCCGATGACTATCTGGTCAAACCGTTCGCACTGGAAGAACTGCACGCCCGCATCCGGGCACTTCTGCGTCGCCACAACAATCAGGGTGAAAGTGAATTAATTGTCAGCAATCTGACGCTGAATATCGGTCGTCGCCAGGTGTGGATGGACGGACAAGAGGTTATCTTAACGCCGAAAGAATACGCGCTCCTGTCGCGTCTGATGCTCAAGGCAGGCAGTCCTGTTCACCGGGAAATTCTGTATAACGACATCTACAGTTGGGATAACGAACCGTCGACCAATACGCTGGAAGTGCACATTCACAATCTGCGCGATAAAGTGGGGAAATCACGTATCCGCACGGTCAGGGGATTTGGCTATATGCTGGTCGCCACTGAGGAAAGCTAAGTGAAGCTGCTGCAATATCTAAAACGACCTCTCCCTCTTCGCCAACGGTTAATACTGACGATCGGTCTAATTCTGCTGGTCTTTCAGCTCATTAGCACCTTCTGGTTGTGGCACGAAAGTACCGAGCAAATACAGTTATTCGAACAGGCGCTGCGCGATAACCGTAACAACGATCGCCACATCATGCATGAGATCCGCGAGGCTATCGCCAGCCTGATCGTCCCCGGCATCTTTATGGTCAGCCTGACGCTGCTAATTTGCTACCAGGCGGTGCGACGTATTACCCGCCCTCTGGCAGATCTGCAAAAAGAGTTAGAGGCGCGAGCAGCCGATAACCTGGCCCCGATTGAAATTCACAGCTCAACCGTTGAGATCCAGGCCGTTGTCTCAGCGCTCAATGACCTGGTAACGCGGCTGACCAGCACTATTGAAAACGAACGTTTATTTACCGCCGATGTCGCCCACGAACTGCGCACACCGCTGTCAGGCGTTCGCCTGCATCTGGAATTATTATCCAAAACCCATAAGGTCGACGTTACGCCGTTGATTGCCCGCCTTGATCAAATGATGGACAGCGTATCGCAGCTGCTGCAACTCGCCCGCGTCGGACAGTCGTTTTCGGCCGGGAGCTACCAGCATGTCAAACTGCTGGAGGACGTTATTCTGCCCTCCTACGATGAACTCAGCACCATGCTGGACCAACGTAAACAGACGCTGCTCCTGCCACAAAGCGCGGCGGACGTTGTCGTGCGTGGCGATGCTACGCTGTTGCGGATGCTGCTACGAAATCTGGTGGAAAACGCGCATCGTTACAGCCCGGAAGGCACCCATATTACGATTAGCCTGAACACCGAGCATGATGCCGTCCTGGCCGTCGAGGATGAAGGGCCGGGCATTGATGAAAGTAAATGCGGGGAGTTGAGTAAAGCATTCGTCCGTATGGACAGCCGTTTTGGTGGGATTGGGCTGGGGCTGAGCATTGTCAGTCGCATCACCCAGTTACATCACGGGCATTTCTATCTGCAAAATCGCCAGGGAGCCAGCGGCACTCGCGCATGGGTGGAATTGGCGAAAGATCAGTAAGAGCTCACCCACACATACAAAAAGCTGCTGACGATCAGCACGCTGCACACGGTGGTCAAACTTTCATAAATACGGGTTTTCATGACACTCTCCTCCGAAACTATGGAGGAGAGTTTGCCTGACACAGATTAAGCCAACCTTAAGTTGATATCATAAGACACCTTATCCGGCCTACTGAGTACAACACTGCCCGTAGGCCTGATAAACGTAGTGCCATCAGGCAATAACACGAATACCCAGGCCATGCGCCGGATGGCGGCTAGAGCCTTATCCGGCCTACTGAGTACAATGCTGCCCGTAGGCCTGATAAACGTAGTCTCATCAGGCAATAACACGAATGCCCAGTCCATGCGCCGGATGGCGGCTAGCGCCTCATCCGGCCTACTGAGTACAACGCTGCCCGTAGGCCTGATAAACGTAGTGCCATCAGGCAATAACACGAATGCCCGGGCCATGCGCCGGATGGCGGCTAGCGCCTTATCCGGCCTACTGAGTACAACGCTGCCCGTAGGCCTGATAAACGTAGTGCCATCAGGCAATAACACCGTTACTCTTCAATACGCGGATGCTGCTGCACCAGACGCGTGCGCTTAACCTGTAGCTCAGCAATTTCCTGATCGATATCTTCGATTTTCTGTTCAATGTTATCGTAGTGTTCGCCGAGGATCTCTTTCGCTTCCTGAATATCCGAAGCAGCAGGTGTCGCTCCTTTCAGCGGCTGATTAGCCGTCTCTTTCATGGTCACGCCGGTAATTAAACCTACTACCGCAATCACCATCAGATAATAAGCAGGCATCATCAGATTCTGCGAGCTTTCCACCAGCCATGCGGCCAATGTCGGAGTCAGACCGGCGATCAATACCGAGATATTAAACGCGGCGGCCAGCGCACTGTAGCGAATATGCGTCGGGAACATCGCCGGTAACGTTGACGCCATCACCCCGGTAAAGCAGTTGAGGATCACCGCCAACATCAGCAACCCGGCGAAAATCAGGCCGATAACATTACTGTTAATCAGAATAAATGCCGGAATCGCCAGCACAAACAGCGCAATACTGCCCATGATCACAAACGGACGACGCCCGAAACGGTCGCTGAGCAATCCCATAATCGGCTGCACAAACAGCATACCAATCATGATGGCGATAATAATCAACACGCCGTGGTCTTCAGAATAATGCAGGTTATGCGACAGATAGCTCGGCATATAGGTGAGCAGCATGTAGTAGGTGACGTTGGTAGCAATCACCAGACCAACACATGCCAACAAGCTGCGCCAGTGCTTAGTCGCAATCTCTTTAAACGAGACCTTAGGACCTTCCTGCAGACCCTGACGATCGCCCTGCTCCAGTTTATCCACGTGCTGCTGGAACGCCGGCGTCTCTTCCAGCGCATGGCGCAGGTACAAACCAATCAGCCCTAACGGTAGCGCCAGGAAGAACGGAATACGCCAGCCCCACTCAAGGAAGTTATCCTCGCCGACGATAGTTGAGATCAGGACCACCACGCCCGCGCCCAGCACAAACCCGGCAATCGAGCCGAAGTCCAGCCAACTGCCCATAAATCCGCGCTTACGGTCTGGCGAGTACTCTGCGACAAAAATCGATGCCCCGGTATACTCTCCGCCGACCGAGAACCCCTGCGCCATCTTACACAGCAACAGCAGAATCGGTGCCCAGATACCAATTGAGGCATACGAGGGAATAAGACCGATACAGAAGGTACTGATCGACATGATCACGATGGTGATAGCGAGTATCTTCTGACGACCGTATTTATCGCCGAGCATACCGAAGAACAATCCGCCAAGCGGTCGAATCAGAAAGGGAACAGAGAAGGTGGCGAGTGCGGCAACCATCTGCACGCTGGGGTCAGCCCCCGGGAAGAACACTTTACCTAATGCGTAAGCAACAAATCCATAAACACCAAAATCGAACCACTCCATCGCATTACCTAACGACGCTGCGGTAATGGCTTTTCGCAATTTACCGTCATCAATGATGGTAACGTCGCGCAGCGTTATCGGTTTTATTTTTTTCCTTTTTAGCATACTCGTCCTCATAGACTTAGCCCTGTCACGCTCCAGTTCGAGTCCCCTAACGCCCATGCGTCAGGGTCATCACCGAGCGGGGAATGCACAGGCGCATTCCCTGTAACAAGCGTAGCAGGTTTACTTACACTGACGAGAAACGCACAGTACAACCGAACCTGTTGACGCCTGATTGGGCGGTTAATGACCTCTTTACCCTAACAGCGTTTAAATTTGTGATCAACTTCACATATAGTTTTTCATTTCGTCAACATGCGTAAATTAGGTCATTCTTAGTCAGCTTTTTTACATGTAATGCTTGCGATTTACTGACAATTAAATACAAGAATAAATCGCTTTATTGCTCCAACAATCACAGCGGTCACTATTATTCTGCTAGCAAAAAAACCACCTAATCCCTTCACAAAAAGATCACAGCTTTTTTAATAATCAGAGCGACCGGGAATTTTTGCGCGGAATATGTGATGAAGATAACTAAAACATCGTTTTATTTTGATTGAATCAATGTTCCTGTGAATGCAAACTAATTCCAGACGCAATATCCCTGGGAGCAGCAACACGCTCAACGTATGCCGCGTTAGATTTTATAAAACAAAGAGATAGCGATTTTCTTTGTTAAGAAATACCAGCAACCATTTGAATTTATTAATTTTTACCCTCTTGCGCGAGTTTTAGCAGCGACAAGACATGAGGACGTTTATGAAAATTAAAGCCACGATTGAACGTATCCCCGGCGGAATGATGTTGATTCCTCTGTTATTAGGCGCAGTGTTAAATACGTTAGCTCCGGATACCGGTGCGTATTTCGGTTCGTTTACCAAAGGAATGATCAGCGGAACGGTACCGATTCTGGCAGTGTGGTTTTTTTGTATCGGCGCATCTATTGATTTGCGGGCAACCGGTACGGTATTACGCAAGTCCGGTACGCTGGTAATAACCAAAATAGCCGTGGCGTGGGTAGTGGCAATGATTGCTGCTTCATTTATTCCTGATACCGGTATTCAAACCGGGTTCTTTGCAGGCCTCTCAGTTTTGGCAATTGTCTCCGCAATGGACATGACCAACGGTGGTTTGTACGCCAGCCTGATGAACCAGTACGGCACCAAAGAAGAGTCCGGCGCATTTGTGTTGATGTCTCTGGAATCCGGTCCGTTAATGACCATGGTGATCCTCGGCTCTGCGGGTCTGGCCTCCTTCGAGCCACACCATTTCATCGGCGCGGTATTACCGTTCCTGATTGGCTTTACGTTGGGCAACCTGGATCACGACCTGCGTTCTTTCTTCAGCAAAGCCACACCGGTGCTGATCCCGTTCTTCGGCTTCGCGTTGGGTAACACTATTAACCTGAGCGTGATCGTTGATACCGGTCTGCTGGGTATCCTGCTGGGTGTCGCGGTTATCGTCATCACCGGTATCCCGCTGATTATTGCTGACCGTGTTATTGGTGGCGGGAACGGTACGGCAGGCGTCGCAGCCTCTTCAGCAGCAGGCGCTGCGGTAGCAAACCCGGTGATTATCGCCCAGATTAACCCGGCGTTCGAACCGGTTGCCGCATCCGCTACGGCGCTGGTTGCCGCCAGCGTAATTGTCACCGCCATTCTGGTGCCGATTATCACCGCGCTGTACGCCAAACGTTTTAATAAAAACCTGGTCGCCAACGAAGCGGTGGCCACCCCGGCAGACTCTCTACACCACTAAACCTGCCATTATCCTACTCACCAGCCCTGCTCAATTGACGAGCAGGGTCGGTGCAAAAATCTCCTCAACCATCGCATCGACCAGCCGCTTTGCCGAACACAATCGCGGCATGCCCAGCGCCACATTTTGCCAACGCTGCGTCACCGACCAGCTTACCGGATGACGTTGCGCATCGCACCAGCTCCCCAGCCAGCTCAGCATATCGTTATACTCGCCCGATCCGCCGACAGCTGGCGTGCTGAGCCAATGATGATAGTAATGACGCGTAGCAGGCGCTGCATTCACGCTATCCGCCAACGCCTGAGCCGCCATGGTTCGCAGGTTGTCTTTTAGCATTAACACCACATCGGCATTCGCTAACCGGCAGGCATCACCAAAAGCACCCCAACGTAGCTCCTCCAGCGCGACAAAACACCGTCCTGGTAACGACCAGCCGTCATACGCGCCAGCCCGCCAGCGGGTAAAAATTTGTTCGCTATGCTCACCCGCCTGAACCGTCAGGCCGCGCTGGGTCAGCGCCTTCTCTTTATACGCCGCGCGTTGGGTAAACCAGTCAGTCAGTGAATTTATTTGCTGTAAAAGACCGGGGGTTGAAAGCCCACGCGGGTGTTCTGTTTGTTGCAAAAACATCAGCCCTTCGGCGATCCGTACCAGCGCCAGATGACCCGGGTCAATCATGCCTGCCAGCTTCTCCACCAGCTTAAGGCGCATCACCAGATGCTCGCTGGACACTCCCGCCATCACCCACGCACGCAGTTGCGTTTGGGATAACACTTCCTGCGTCAGACGCGCACGCAGCCGCTTCTGCTGTTGCAGAAAACCGCCGGAACGTTTGGTTTCATCTCCCTGAACCAGATCGACCATAAACTTCGGGTAGACACACTCCAGCGTCCTCCCGGGGCCTTCCAGTAAAACGTTAGTCATGTGTGCTCGGTTGCAAAAAGGGTATTGATATCGTCACGCAGCAATCGGGAATCTTCATAAAGCCATGCCGCAATCGTAATGCGCTGCTGCAATTGCTCATTCATTGCATTCACCGCCGATTCATTTTGTTGGCGTAGCGTCAGGCTCTCACTCAGACTCGCCTGCAATTGCGCCAGGCACAGAGAGAAATCAGCAAAAAATGTGGCCATGCCAGCCGTAACGGAGATATCGACCTGAGCAGCTAAAGCTTTACGAATTTGTTGGCAAAACTGGGAGACGTACTGCACAAGGTTTTTATGCAATGCGCCCATATCAATGAGATAACGCGTTTTTGTTTCGACGTAATCATTCCATCCCCAATTGGGTTGATTTAGCCAACGAGAGAAAGTGTCACGCACCACACCGCCAGTAGACGGCGCATTTTCTGCCGGGATATCCTGCTCAATGGCCTCGTTAAACAATTGGCGGGTATTGAAATTAAACATCGCCGTATGGAACGCTGGAAAACGGATCCGCGCACGAAAACCGGCGTGGTTTAGCTCCTCTTTCACCCTTTGCTCAATTGGCCGCATCGCGTCATTTAGCGCCCGGGAGAGAGTCGACTCAAGCTGTTCAAAACGCAGGGCTAAGTCCCGGCTGATGCTTTCCTGCGCCGCCAGCAATACCCCCTCACAGGATGAGCGAATTTTATCTAACACAATTTTCGCCTGCCCTTCATCATGCAGCACCAACATCTCTCCGGCCATTTCTGCCGTATTCACAGCATTCCCCAGACCGTGTTGTGACATCATCAGGACGTTTTCTTTGACAAAGAACGTGTTGATACCGCAAAGAATCTCAGTCTGTTGCTCACTGAGATAGGCAGCGGCAGCCTCCAGCGCCAGTTCTACTTCATGGCTGACTTCATCGCTCACCCGCCCCTGACTCACTTCTAACTGCTGCATATCCTCTTCAATATGCGTGATGTTCAGCTGCAGTTTGTCATAGGCGACCGTTAACCCGTGGGCGCGAAATTCCAGATATTCGTGCACGCTTTGTGCATAGTTCAATAACTTATGTGACGCAGAGCGAAGCGCATACAACGAAGCATTAGCATAAGCGGCGTGGATCACTTTCTGGATCGGCTGTTCAAACAGCGAGTCTTCCCACAACAGGTCGGCGGCATGGCGGATGTGTTCCGTATCGTCAAGATCGGTGGTGCGCCAGCGTCTGCCAAGCGCCGCTTCGGCAAAATCCTGCACCCAACGTTGCTCCTGATGATCCGGCAGTCGCCCGCGCGTCGTCAGCTCATGACGCGCCCTGTTCGCCAGATAGCCCCACATTGAGGAGACCGGATAAATTCTTTCAGGGGCGATTCCGCCTTGCATCAATGTGCCGGAAATCAACGCCCGCACCTGGTCTTCATCGTCACTGTTGCGGTCTTTCTGATCGAACTTGTTCACCAGCGCATACAGCGGAACTGACTTGCCGACCGCCATAATCGCCTGACGCACTTCCTCATCGGAAATCGATTTCAGTTGGGTGTAATCCAACACCGCCAGCACCGCAGAGGCCCGCACCAGCTGTTCATTGAGCATTTTTTGTAAGTGCGGTTGTCCTGCCTCGTTCGGCCCCGGCGTATCCAGCAGCGTTAATTGCCCTGGGTAGCTTGCCTGTCCGGCCAAATGGACAAACTCAACTTCAATAACCGGAATATGCTCAATCGCGGCATAGGCGGCAAAAGGAAAATCAACGTCCAATGCTTTTGACAGGCGCACCAGGTCGTTCAGGCTTTTAAGGCAATGGAAAATAGGCTGTGCGCCAAGATAATACCGTTCAAATGCCACACCATTTTCAATATGTTGCAGCAGGACATTCATATCCTTGTCAATTTCCAGGGTCTGCGTAAGACGCAGGCGATCGCACTCGCGCACGCGCTGCTGCAAAACCTTCATTAAGGCATCGATCGGCGCGACATGTGAAAAATGCAGCACCGGCTCTTTCTGCCCCGGCGTATGGCGTATTAGCGTTGGTAACGCCGTCATGGGGCGATTACGATTAGGTAACACCTCTGTCCCCACAATCGCGTTAATCGTCGTCGATTTTCCCGCTTTCATCGTGCCAACAATCGCCAACACCATTTCCAGACGCGTAATCTTGCGCAGCTCATTATTGAGCGTTGCTTGCTGGACATCCATGCCACGCGCGCTGAAATGCAGGGGCTGAACAACCTGACTGCTATGCTCTCCTTGTTTTAGCGCGACATCATCCAACGACGTCATAGGCAATTTTTGCAATTGCCTGAGATGTTCAAGCGAGAGCATCAGCAAGCGTTCCGCTTCCTGACTTAATTCATATATTGTCTGTGTGTGCATGGAAAATTTTTCCTTAACGCAAATGGCATTGCTTTTATTTAGCCCAATCGTTTTATTTATAGATTTTTTGGCTTTTATAATTACGTATAGAAATAATTAAAATCAAAACAACCAATTGATATTATTAAAATAAATTTGGTGTATAACCGCTGGCCTGATGCCTCTCACTTATGAAAATAAGTAAGAAAGATAGACAGCGTAGTTCAGTTTTAAAAAATGCCAGCGGAATCCCCCTACTAAATTTAAGGGGTTCAATGATATTCAATCACAATGACTTAGGCATCTCTAAGCAATGTTACCTATGAATATCAGATATTTCGCCTCACCTTATCTTAAATATCTAAGCGTAGCAATTTCCCTTAAAAAATATTCCGCCATACTTTCATTGAGGTGAAAGCAGAGGGTCTTTACAGCAGATCATTTTGCGTAATCGCGCAGTAGTCCCGACAAATGCAGGGATTTTATGTATAATTGCGGCCTTTTTCGGCAATCTGCCATTTTTTGGGCGCATTTGCCCCTGCTGACTTTTGAGGAAATCCACATGTCATTACCACACTGCCCGCAATGCAACTCCGAATACACTTACGAAGATAACGGCATGTTCATCTGCCCGGAATGCGCTCACGAATGGAACGATGCTGAACCGGCGCAGGACAGCGACGAACTGATCGTTAAAGATGCCAACGGCAACCTGCTGGCTGACGGCGACAGCGTTACCGTCGTGAAAGACCTGAAGGTAAAAGGTAGCTCTTCCATGCTGAAGATTGGTACCAAAGTGAAAAACATTCGTTTGGTTGAAGGTGACCACAACATCGATTGCAAAATCGATGGCTTTGGCCCAATGAAGCTGAAATCTGAGTTTGTGAAAAAGAACTGATGCAATTTGCCTGATAGCGCGACGCTAATCAGGTCAACACCAGCTCATCTGCCAGGCGGGAAGCTCATACTTCCCGCCTGGTTTATTTTTGCAGACGCTAACTACACTTAATTGGCTTCTTTTACCTGAGGTAAAGATTATGCCGTTAAGTCCCTATATCTCCTTTGCAGGCAACTGCGCTGACGCTATCGCCTACTATCAAAAAACGCTAGGCGCTGAGCTACTCTACAAAATCAACTTCGGTGAAATGCCCAAATCGGCGCAGGATAGCGAAGATGGTTGCCCTTCAGGCTTGAAATTCCCCGACACCGCCATCGCCCACGCCAACCTGCGCGTTGCGGGCAGTGACATCATGATGAGCGATAGCGCCCCGGACGGAAATGCTCACTACTCTGGCTTCACGCTGGTGCTCGACACGCAAAACGTCGATGAAGGCAAACGCTGGTTTGATAATCTGGCAGCAAACGGAAAAATCGAAATGGACTGGCAGGAAACCTTCTGGGCCCACGGTTTCGGTAAAGTGAGCGACCAGTATGGCGTGCCGTGGATGATCAACGTTGTCAAACAACAGCAACCCCCTACAGAGTAATCTAACGGGAGGCCAGCCCTCCCGTACTGTCATCAAATAGCGCTCAACTCTTCATCGTCGAGTAACCATCCCTTAACGAAAACGTCACATTGATCCGCCACGATGGGGCCACTTTTTTAGGGAGGCCGCATCATGCAAACGATTATTCGCGTCGAGAAACTCTCCAAGTCCTTCAATCAACATCAGGCGCTCAATGCGGTTGATCTGAACATCTGTTCCGGCGAGATGGTGGCTCTGCTTGGGCCGTCTGGCTCCGGCAAATCCACCCTTTTACGTCATTTAAGCGGTTTGATCACCGGTGATAAATCCCCCGGCAGCCGCGTCGAGCTGCTGGGCCGCACCGTTCAACATGAAGGCCGCCTGGCGCGCGATATCCGCAAAAGCCGCGCCCACACCGGCTACATCTTCCAGCAGTTCAATCTGGTGAACCGCCTGACAGTGCTGGAGAACGTCCTGATTGGCGCGCTCGGCAGCACACCGTTCTGGCGTACCTGTTTTAGCTGGTTTAGCCAGGAACAAAAACAGCGTGCATTACAGGCGCTGACCCGCGTGGGCATGGCGCACTTTGCATACCAGCGCGTTTCCACGCTTTCGGGCGGTCAGCAGCAGCGCGTTGCAATCGCCCGCGCGCTGATGCAGCAGGCCAAAGTGATCCTCGCCGATGAGCCGATTGCTTCGCTGGACCCGGAATCCGCACGCATCGTGATGGACACCCTACGCGATATAAACCAGACCGACGGTATCACCGTGGTCGTCACGCTGCATCAGGTGGATTACGCCCTGCGCTACTGCGAACGCATCGTCGCGCTGCGCCAGGGCAACGTCTTCTTTGATGGCAGCAGCCAGCATTTTGATAACGATCGTTTTGACCATCTCTACCGCAGCATGAACCGCGTCGAACAGAACGCGCAGGCTGCCTGACATCCCCACAATGAGGAATGGAAATGAGCTATAAGACCGTTGCCGCGCTGGCCTTCACCAGCATGTTTAGTCTCAGCACACTGCTCACCCCGGCCCATGCCGAAGAGCAAGAAAAAGCGCTGAACTTTGGCATTATTTCGACCGAATCACAGCAAAATCTGAAACCGCAGTGGGAACCGTTCCTGAAGGACATGGAAAAATCACTGGGCGTGAAAGTGAACGCCTTCTTCGCCCCGGACTACGCCGGGATCATCCAGGGAATGCGCTTTAACAAAGTTGATATCGCCTGGTACGGCAACCTCTCGGCAATGGAAGCGGTGGATCGCGCTAACGGGCAAGTGTTTGCCCAGACCGTCGCCGCCGACGGATCCCCAGGTTACTGGAGCGTGTTGATCGTTAACAAAGACAGTCCAATCAATAACCTGAACGATCTGATCGCCAAACGTAAGGATCTGACCTTCGGCAACGGCGATCCCAACTCAACGTCAGGCTTCCTCGTCCCCGGCTACTACGTCTTCGCCAAAAACAACATCTCCGCCAGCGACTTCAAACGCACCGTTAACGCCGGACACGAAACCAACGCGCTGGCCGTCGCCAACAAGCAGGTCGATGTCGCCACCAACAACACCGAAAACCTCGACAAGCTGAAAACTTCTGCACCGGAAAAACTGAAAGAGCTGAAGGTGATCTGGAAGTCGCCGCTGATCCCGGGCGATCCGATCGTCTGGCGTAAAAACCTCTCCGAAACCACCAAGGACAAGGTGTACGACTTCTTTATGAATTACGGCAAAACGCCGGAACAGAAAACCGTACTGGAACGCCTGGGATGGGCACCGTTCCGCGCCTCCAGCGATCTGCAACTGGTGCCGATTCGCCAGTTGGCACTGTTTAAAGAGATGCAGGGTGTGAAGGACAACAAAGGGCTGAACGAGGAAGAGACAACCAGCAAAACCTCGGCATTGAAAGCGCAGCTCGATGACCTTGACCGTCTGACCGCCGCACTGGGCGCTATGACCAGCGTCACCAAAGCGGTGCAGTAAACCTGGTGACCAAATTGTAGGCCTGATAAGCGCAGCGCCATCAGGCAATGCAAGGGATTCCATGCCGGATGGCGGTGCCAGCACCTTATCCGGCCTACAACAGACCCGAAACATCGACACCCAGGAGCTAAACATGCAAACCATCACCGTCGCCCCGCCCAAACGTAGCTGGTTCTCGCTGCTGAGCTGGGCCATTCTTCTCGCCGTGCTGGTGGTCTCGTGGAAAGGTGCCGAAATGGCCCCGCTCACGCTGATCCAGGATTCCGGCAATATGGCGACCTTCGCCGCCGACTTCTTCCCGCCGGACTTCAGCCAGTGGCAGGACTATCTCGGTGAAATGGCCGTCACCCTGCAAATTGCCGTCTGGGGGACTGCCCTCGCCGTTGTGCTGTCGATTCCCTTCGGCCTGATGTGCGCCGATAACCTCGTGCCGTGGTGGATTTACCAGCCGATGCGTCGCCTGATGGACGCCTGCCGCGCCATCAATGAAATGGTCTTCGCCATGCTGTTCGTGGTCGCCGTCGGGTTAGGCCCATTCGCCGGGGTGATGGCGCTGTTTATCCACACTACCGGGGTGCTCTCCAAACTGCTTTCCGAAGCGGTAGAAGCTATTGAGCCAGGTCCGGTAGAAGGCATTCGCGCCACCGGTGCCAACAAAATTGAAGAGATTCTGTACGGCGTTCTGCCACAGGTCATGCCGCTGCTTATCTCCTACTCGCTGTATCGCTTTGAATCCAACGTTCGCTCGGCCACGGTGGTCGGAATGGTGGGTGCAGGCGGTATTGGCGTGACCTTATGGGAAGCGATTCGCGGCTTTCAGTTCCAGCAAACCTGCGCCTTGATGGTGTTAATCATCGTCACCGTCAGCCTGTTGGATTTCCTTTCCCAGCGTTTGCGTAAGCACTTTATCTGATTAGCGAGGCATTGATTGCTATGCACTTGTCTACACATCCGACCAGTTATCCAACGCGTTATCAGGAAATTGCCGCGAGACTTGAGCAGGAGCTACGTCAACATTATCGCTGCGGTGACTATCTGCCCGCCGAGCATCAGCTTGCCGCGCGCTACGAGGTAAACCGCCACACCCTGCGCCGCGCCATTGACCAGTTGGTTGAACGCGGTTGGGTTCAGCGTCGTCAGGGCGTCGGCGTGCTGGTGCTGATGCGCCCGTTCGATTACCCGCTTAATGCCCAGGCGCGCTTTAGTCAGAATCTGCTGGACCAGGGCAGCCATCCCACCAGCGAAAAACTGCTGGCGGTGCTGCGTCCGGCCTCCAGCCACATTGCCGATGCGCTCAGCATAAACGAGGGCGATAACGTGATTCACCTGCGCACCCTGCGCCGGGTTAACGGCATCGCACTGTGCCAGATCGACCACTATTTTTCCGACCTCTCGCTGTGGCCGCTGCTGCAAGGCTTCAACAGCGGTTCGCTGCATGACTACCTGCGCGAACAGTCCGGTCTGACGCTGCTACGCACGCAAACGCGCATCAGCGCCCGCCGTGCGCAGGCCAAAGAGAGCAAGGTGCTGGAAATCCCCAATATGGCGCCGCTGCTGTGCGTGCGCACCCTGAACCACCGTGAAGGCGAAGAACACGCGGCGGAATACTCCGTCAGCCTGACCCGCGCCGACATGATCGAATTCACTATGGAGCACTGAATGCATTTCGATACCGCCACTCGCCAGCGCTGGATGCGCGCGCTGGCTTACAGCAATGCCGATGCCCTGAACGCCCGCATCACCGCGCTCAAACTGGCGCCGGACTATGAACTTATCCGCGCCCCGGAAAGCGGACTGATGCAGATCCAGGCCCGTATGGGCGGTACCGGCAACCGCTTCTTTGCCGGTGACACCACGCTAACTCGCGCAGTGGTACGCCTGAAGAGCGGCACGCTGGGTTACAGCTACCTGCTGGGACGCAATAAACAACATGCCGAGCAGTGCGCGGTGATTGACGCACTGCTGCAGGAACAAACGCATTTCCAGAACCTAATGGAAACCTTAATTGCCCCGCTGGAAGCGGAACGCGATGCGCTGATTAACGCACGCCGTGCCGAAGTCAACGCCAGCCGGGTCGACTTCTTCACGCTGGTACGCGGAGATAACGCATGACACGATCTACAGCACTTCTGACCGCTTTTAATTTACCCGTTCAGGATGCTCAGCAGAGCTTTCGTCGCCTGCTGAAAGCCATGAGCGAACCGGGCGTAATCGTCGCCCTGCATCAACTGAAACACGGCTGGCAGCCGCTGGGTCTGGCGACCACCAGCGTGCTGCTGACCCTGGTCGATGGCGACACGCCGGTCTGGCTGGCGCCGTCGATGGATAACGATATTGCCCGCCAGAACCTGCGTTTTCATACCAACGCGCCGCTGGTGGATCAGCCGCAGCTGGCGGCCTTTGCCGTCGCCGACGAGCGCATCAGCAGCGAACAGCTTAACGCCCTCTCCGCCGGTTCAGCCGTCGCGCCAGAGACCAGCGCCACGCTGATTGTGCAGGTCTCTGGCTTAAGCGGCGGACGCATGCTGCGTCTGACCGGAGCGGGCATCGCCGAAGAGCGCATGATCGCGCCACAGCTGCCGGAATGTCTGATTCACGAACTCACCGAACGCCCGCACCCGTTCCCACTGGGGGTCGATCTGATCCTCACCTGCGGCGAACGCCTGCTGGCTATTCCGCGAACCACCCATGTGGAGGTGTGCTGATGTACGTCGCCGTCAAAGGGGGCGAAAAGGCGATAGCCAACGCCCACGCCCTGCAGGAAAACCGACGCCGGGGCGATGAAACCATTGCTGAACTGAGCGTGGCGCAAATCGAACAGCAGATGAACCTGGCCGTTGACCGGGTGATGACCGAAGGCGGCATCGCCGACCGCGAACTGGCGGCACTGGCGCTGAAGCAGGCCAGCGGCGATAACGTCGAAGCCATCTTCTTGCTCCGTGCCTACCGCACTACGCTGGCAAAGGTGGCGGTCAGTGAGCCGCTTAACAGCGCAGAAATGCGCCTTGAGCGCCGAATCTCGGCGGTCTACAAGGATATTCCCGGCGGGCAACTGTTGGGTCCAACCTATGACTACACCCATCGCCTGCTGGATTTTACCCTGCTGGCCAATGGCGAAACGCCGCCTCTGCGCAGCGCAGACGGCGTGCAGGATGCCTCCCCGCACGTCTTTTCCCTGCTGGCCAACCAGGGGCTGGCAAAGCGTGAAGAGGATGATGGCGCGACACCCGACGACATCACCCGCACACCGCCGGTTTATCCCTGTTCACGTGCTTCACGCCTGCAACAGCTGATGCGCGGCGACGAAGGCTATCTGCTGGCGCTGGCCTACTCCACCCAGCGCGGCTACGGGCGCAATCACCCGTTTGCCGCCGAAATCCGCAGCGGCTATGTGGCACTGGAAACGGTGCCGGAAGAGCTGGGATTTGCGGTTAACGTCGGCGAACTGCTGATGACCGAATGCGAAATGGTGAACGGGTTTGTCGCACCAGAAAACGAATCTCCCCATTTTACCCGCGGCTACGGGCTGGTGTTCGGTATGAGCGAACGTAAAGCGATGGCGATGGCGCTGGTGGACCGCGCCCTACAGGCAGCCGAATACGATGAAACGGTCACAGGACCGGCGCAGGACGAAGAGTTCGTGCTGGCGCATGCGGATAACGTCGAGGCGGCGGGTTTTGTTTCGCACCTCAAACTTCCCCATTACGTCGATTTCCAGGCCGAACTGGAACTGCTCAAACGCCTGCAACAGGAGGCCACCCGTGACCACTAACCTCTCCGGCTATAACTTTGCGTATCTTGATGAGCAGACCAAGCGCATGATCCGCCGCGCCATTCTGAAAGCGGTGGCAATCCCGGGTTACCAGGTCCCGTTTGGCGGACGTGAGATGCCGATGCCCTACGGCTGGGGAACCGGCGGTATTCAGCTCACCGCCAGCGTGATTGGCGAGCCGGACGTATTGAAGGTGATTGACCAGGGCGCGGATGACACCACCAACGCCGTGTCGATTCGTAATTTCTTCAAGCGTGTGACCGGGGTGAATACCACTGAGCGTACGGAAGATGCGACGCTGATCCAGACCCGCCACCGCATCCCGGAAACGCCGCTGGTGGAAGATCAGATAATCATCTTCCAGGTACCGATCCCTGAGCCGCTGCGCTTTATCGAACCGCGTGAAACGGAAACTCGCACCATGCACGCGCTGGAAGAGTACGGCATCATGCAGGTGAAACTGTATGAAGATATCGCCCGCTTCGGCCATATCGCCACCACTTACGCCTATCCGGTGAAGGTCAATGACCGCTACGTCATGGACCCGTCGCCCATCCCGAAATTCGACAATCCAAAGATGGACATGATGCCAGCCCTGCAACTGTTTGGCGCTGGCCGCGAAAAGCGTATCTATGCCGTTCCACCTTACACCCGCGTGGAAAGCCTCGATTTCGACGATCACCCGTTTACCGTGCAGAGCTGGGATGAGCCTTGCGCCATCTGCGGCTCAACCCACAGCTATCTCGATGAAGTGGTGCTCGATGACACCGGCAAACGCATGTTTGTCTGCTCCGACACCGACTACTGCCGACAACAGAGCGAGGCCCTCAGCCAATGACGCAACCGCTGCTTTCAGTCAACAACCTGACCCATCTCTACGCGCCGGGCAAGGGCTTCAGCGATGTCTCTTTTGACCTGTGGCCAGGCGAAGTGCTGGGCATCGTCGGGGAATCCGGTTCCGGCAAAACCACGCTGCTGAAATCGATCTCTTCACGGCTGACGCCGCAGAGCGGTGAGATTTTGTATCAGAACCGTTCGCTGTACGGCATGAACGAGGCCGACCGTCGCCGTCTGCTGCGCACCGAATGGGGCGTAGTGCATCAGCATCCGCTGGATGGCCTGCGCCGTCAGGTCTCCGCAGGCGGCAATATCGGCGAACGTCTGATGGCCACCGGCGCGCGTCACTACGGCGACATCCGCGCCACCGCGCAGCGCTGGCTGGAGGAGGTAGAGATCCCTGCCTCGCGTATCGACGATCTACCCACCACCTTTTCCGGCGGCATGCAGCAGCGCCTGCAGATTGCCCGCAACCTCGTCACCCATCCCAAACTGGTGTTTATGGACGAACCTACCGGCGGGTTGGACGTTTCCGTACAGGCCAAACTGCTGGACCTGCTGCGCGGCCTGGTGGTGGAACTGGATCTGGCGGTAGTGATTGTCACCCACGATTTGGGCGTCGCGCGCCTGCTGGCCGACCGTTTACTGGTGATGAAGCAAGGTCAGGTGGTGGAAAGTGGGTTAACCGACCGCGTGCTCGACGACCCGCATCATCCGTATACCCAGTTGCTGGTGTCGTCGGTGTTGCAGAACTGATTTTTTGTTGTGCCGGATGTCGGCTACGCCTTATCCGGCCTACGGAGCGGCATTGGTTGTAGGCCTGATAAGCGAAGCGCCATCAGGCAATCGAACGCAAAAATGTCTAAAGAGGCTAAAAATGAACGCGATCCGCGTTGAAAATGTCAGTAAAACCTTTGTCCTGCATCAGCAAAACGGCGTGCGTCTGCCGGTGCTGCAAAACGCCACTCTGGACGTTAAAAGCGGCGAATGCGTGGTGCTGCACGGTCACTCGGGCAGCGGCAAATCCACATTGCTGCGTTCGCTGTACGCCAACTACCTGCCGGATGAAGGACACATCCACATCCGCCACAGCGATGAATGGGTCGATCTGGTGCAGGCCCCGGCGCGCAAAGTACTGGAGGTTCGCCGTTCAACCATCGGCTGGGTGAGCCAGTTCCTGCGCGTGATCCCGAGGATTTCCGCGCTGGACGTGGTGATGCAACCGCTGCTGGATCTGGGGGTCTCCCGTGAGGAGTGTGCAGCCAAAGCAGCTAACCTGCTTACCCGCCTGAACGTGCCGGAGCGGTTGTGGCACCTGGCGCCGTCGACCTTTTCCGGCGGCGAACAGCAGCGCGTCAACATCGCTCGCGGGTTTATCGTCGATTACCCAATTCTTCTGCTCGATGAGCCTACCGCCTCGCTGGACGCCAAAAACAGCGCCGCCGTCGTCGCATTAATTGAAGAGGCGAAAGCCCGCGGCGCAGCAATTGTCGGCATTTTTCACGATCAAACCGTGCGCGACCGCGTAGCGGATCGTCTGCATCTGATGGGAACAACAGCATGATTATCAATAATGTAAAGCTGGTACTGGAAGATGAAGTGGTGCAAGGATCGCTGGAAATCGAGGGCGGGGTCATTCGCACCTTTGCAGAAAGTCCGAGCAGCCTACCTGAGGCGCTGGACGGCGAAGGCGGCTGGCTGCTACCAGGGCTTATCGAGCTGCATACCGATAATCTCGACAAATTTTTCACCCCGCGCCCGAAGGTAGACTGGCCTGCCCACTCGGCGATGAGCAGCCACGACGCGCTAATGGTCGCCAGCGGCATCACCACCGTGCTGGACGCGGTGGCAATTGGCGATGTGCGCGACGGCGGCGACCGTCTGGAAAATCTGGAGAAGATGATCAATGCGGTCGAAGAGACGCAAAAGCGCGGGGTCAATCGCGCCGAGCATCGCCTGCACCTGCGCTGTGAGCTGCCGCATCACACTACCCTGCCGCTGTTTGAAAAGCTGGTCGGCCGCGAGCCGGTAACGCTGGTGTCACTGATGGATCACTCGCCAGGCCAGCGTCAGTTCGCCAATCGCGAGAAGTACCGCGAGTATTATCAAGGCAAGTATTCGCTCACCGACGAGCAGATGGCCCGCTATGAAGAAGAACAGTTAGCGCTGGCGGCGTGTTGGTCACAGCCCAATCGCGCGGCGATTGCCCAGATGTGTCGTGAGCGCCAGATTGCGCTGGCGAGCCATGATGATGCCACCCATGATCATGTGCTGGAATCGCACCAGCTTGGCAGCGTGATCGCCGAATTTCCCACCACCTTCGAAGCGGCTGAAGCCTCGCGCCAGCATGGTATGAACGTACTGATGGGGGCGCCCAACATCGTGCGCGGCGGTTCTCACTCCGGCAACGTAGCGGCGCATAAGCTGGCTGAGCTGGGGCTTTTGGATATTCTCTCCTCCGACTACTACCCCGCCAGCCTGCTCGATGCGGCGTTTCGCGTAGCGGACGACGACGCCAACCGCTTTACGCTGCCACAGGCCATTCGTCTGGTGACCCGCAATCCGGCGCGGGCATTAAATCTCGACGATCGTGGCGTTGTTGCCGAAGGCAAACGCGCGGATCTGGTGCTGGCACACCGCAAAGGCGGCAACATCCATATCGACCACGTCTGGCGTCAGGGCAAAAGGGTATTCTGACTATGGGTAAACTGATCTGGCTGATGGGGCCATCCGGCTCCGGTAAGGACAGTCTGCTGGCCGAACTCCGCCAGCAGGAACCGGCGCAACTGCTGGTGGCGCACCGTTACATCACCCGCGCCGCCAACGCCGGGAATGAAAATCATATTGCGCTGAGCGAACAAGAGTTTTTTACCCGCGCCGGGCAGAACCTGCTGGCGCTGAGCTGGCACGCCAATGGCTTCTACTACGGCGTTGGCGTGGAGATTGACCTCTGGCTACACGCCGGTTTTGATGTGGTGGTCAACGGCTCGCGTGCGCATCTGCCCCAGGCGCAGGCCCGTTACGGCACATCTTTACTCCCCATTTGCTTACAGGTTTCTCCGGCAATTTTACGCCAGCGCTTGCAGGCTCGTGGACGGGAGAGCGAAACAGAAATCGCCGCCCGTCTTGAGCGCGCAGCCCGCTACGCCCCGTATGACTGCCACGTCCTGAACAACGATGGAAGTTTGCTACAGTCTGTCGATACACTACTCACACTGATGGGACGCAAGGAGAAGAAACATGTCTGTCTGTGAATTACGCCGCGCTACGCTATACGATACCGATGCGGTTTATGCGCTCATCTGTGAGTTGAAACAGGGTCAATTCGACCTGCAGGCCTTTAGTGCCGGATACGCCGCAAATCTGCAAGATCCCAATATGCACTACCAACTGGCGCTGCTCGACGGACAGGTCGTCGGCTTGATCGGTCTGCACCTGCAGTTTCATCTGCACCACGCTAACTGGATTGGTGAAATACAGGAACTGGTGGTGATGCCGCAGGCGCGAGGATTAACGGTAGGCAGTCAGTTACTGGCCTGGGCCGAAGCCACCGCGCGCGAAGCGGGTGCAGAGATGACCGAGCTTTCCACCAGCACTCAACGCCTTAACGCTCACCGTTTTTATCAGCGCGAAGGCTATACCCAGAGCCATTTTCGCTTCACTAAACCGTTGTAGGGGGAGCCATGAGTCTGACCATTACGCTGACGGGAACGGGCGGCGCGCAGCTGGTGCCGACATTTGGCTGCGACTGTGCGGCCTGCCAACGAGCACGCTTACAGGCGCAATGCCGTCGACGCCCTTGTAGCGGGGTGGTTAAGTTCAATAATGCGGTGACGCTGCTGGACGCGGGGATCCCGCATCTGATGAACGACTGGCCGGCGGGCAGCTTCCAGCAGTTTTTGCTGACCCACTATCATATGGATCATGTGCAAGGGCTGTTTCCGTTGCGCTGGGGTGTGGGGGCGACCATCCCGGTGTACGGTCCGCCGGATGAACAGGGTTGCGACGATCTGTTTAAGCATCCCGGCATCCTCGATTTTAGCCATACCGTGGCACCGTTCGTGGTGTTCGACCTGCAAGGATTGCAGGTAACGCCGCTACCGCTCAACCATTCAAAGCTGACGTTTGGTTATCTGCTGGAGACCGCACATAGCCGCGTGGCGTGGCTCTCCGATACCGCCGGACTTCCCGACAAGACGTTGAAGTTTCTCCACAATAACCAGCCTCAGGTGATTATCATTGACTGCAGCCATGCCCCGCGCGCCGAGCCACCGCGCAATCATTGTGATTTAAATACCGTTATCGCCTTAAACGAAGTTATCCGCTGCCCACGGGTGATCCTGACGCATATCAGCCATCAGTTTGATCTGTGGATGATGGAACATCCGCTACCAGTAGGGTTTGAGGCAGGATATGACGGAATGGAGATTGTGCTGGAGTAAGGAAATTTGCCGGATGCGATGAAAACATCTTATCCGGCCTACAAACAGATGATTAAGCGACTTTTTTTGCGCCGACATCTCGCTGCGCAATAAAATCTTTAACTGAAACAATCCGGTTCAGTTCTTCTTGCGCCCGCATGTCATTTTCAACTTCCCACAGGTCAACCGCCGCCTGTAGGTTACGCCAGAAATCAACGGAGGTATCGAACGCTTTTGCCAAACGAAACGCCATATCCGTTGTTAATTTGCGATTATTGTTGACCAGTGCGCTCACTGTATTGCGGTGAACATGCAGAATTTCAGCCAGATCGTTGATTTTCAGATCAAGCGGTTCCAGGTATTCATATTGTAGGATATCACCCACAGTCGTTGGTTTTCTGGATGCCTGTTTCATATCGTTACCTTACGTTTTCTCTAATAGATGTGTGGATCTAAGTACACATCTTCGGCCTTACCATTAATCCATTTAAATATTAATCGGTACTGCTTGTTTACTCTGATTGAAGAATATTCCTGTAATTTTCCGGTTAACTCTTCATATCTGTTACCGGGTGGCGAGCGCAAATCCCGATGCGAAACAGCCGCATTAATGATATCCAGCTTTCTGGCTAATGCAGTGTGAATATCCGCAGGTATTTTTCTGTGCGATGTCGCCCGTTCAAAAAAATCTTCAAGCCATGTATCCCGAAAATTTCTGATATTTAATGATTTAGACATTCCATTGCCAGCACCTTTTCCATAAGCATAGAGAGATTGTAGCGCACACATGCACTGTGCTCAAGTGCATTCATTAACATAAAATGGTGAGCCGTTGGGCGAGCAGATAGATCCCTGCCAGAAAGATAAAATACCCATAAATTTAATCGTTACCGCTAACGATCGTAATCTTCTTCCATTCTGCGCTCTTCGTCTTCTAACTGACGCCGTTCTTGATCGAGCTGGCGCTGACGGTCATCCAGTTGGCGACGTCGATCTTCAAACTGGCGGCGGCGATTGTCATATTGCCTGCGCCGGTCGTCACTCATCTGGCGCTGCCAGCTTTCATCACGGGAGTCATCATAATCCCGCCCGTTGTCCGGTTTGTATGCGTCGTTAATCGCCTGCTGAATATTACCAATGGCGTCATCGATAATATCCGCCTGTGCCGATACGGTGGTCAGCATTAGCAAACTAAAAAGAAGGAATGTCGCGGAGCGTTGCATAAAACCAGCCTCATCAAGAAACTCGCCCCACGGTAATCAAAGCGTATTTTCGCGGGTAGCGGAGGAATCTCAATTACGCGAATGCCGCAGCGCCTGCGCCAGCTCTCCCCGAGTAAAAGGCTTACGCAATAGCGCCACATCCGGCAACACCGGGTTATGCGCCGGACGTAAATCCTGACCGCTTATCAGCAGGATGGACAACTGCGGATAATGTGCCTGAGCATGGTTAACCACATCCACGCCGCTTAAACCACCTGGCAGCATTAAGTCGCTGATAAAAATATCAATCTCGGATGAAGCCGCCAGCATATGCATCGCCTGTTCCCCGTTTGCGGCCTCTAACGTCAGGTAGCCCAGCAGGTGTAATTGCTCGCACAACGTCTGGCGTACATCGGCTTCATCTTCAAGCACCAACACCAGTTTTTCACCGCTGTTCGCCGCATGTACCGCCACCGGTTCTGCCTGAGCCTGCACCGGCACAACGGCGCGAGGCAGTTGTAGCCTGACCGTCGTTCCCTGCCCGGGAGCGCTTTCAATCTCCACCCGACCACCGGACTGGCGCACAAAACCGTAAACCATCGACAGCCCCAGTCCGCTGCCGCTACCGGTCTGTTTGGTGGTGAAAAACGGTTCGAAGACCTGGGCTTTCACCTCCTGTGACATCCCGCTTCCCTGGTCGGCAACCTCCAGCATCACCATATCCTGCTTGCGCCCATCGCTGCGCGTGACCCGCTGATTCCAGGTACGGATTTTAATCGTGCCCGCCTGCCCGTCCATGGCGTCACGGGCGTTCATCACCAGATTGATAATGGCGTTTTCCAGTTGGCTGACGTCAATCCACGCGGGCCAGGCGGGAGACTGGGCTTCAATCTCCAGCGTCAACGTGGCCGGAAGAGAGTGGCGCATCAGTTCGCCCAGATTTTCCAGCAGAGTTTTCAGCTCCACCGCATGAGGGTGCAGCGACTGTTTGCGCGAAAAGGCCAGCAGTCGCTGGGTAAGCAGCGCCCCACGCTCGGCGGCTTTTAGCGCCCGATTGACCCGCGGCGCGTCGGGAGAATCCGGATCCACCAGATCCAGACTGCCAATAATAACCGCCAGCAGGTTATTGAAATCATGTGCTAATCCACCCGTCAATTGCCCCACCGCCTTCAGCTTTTGGCTGTGCAACAGCGCCTCTTCCAGCCCCTGACGTTCGGTGCGATCGATTTCCATCTGGCTGGTTTTTTCTTTTAGCAGTCGGGTGGTGTGCTCCAGCGACGCCGTATTCCGGGCAAAGACACTAAAGGCGCGGGCCAGCTCGCCTAACTCATCACGACGCTGCAGGGCCGGTACGCTGACGTCTGATTCACCGTGCGCCAGCCGGGTCATCGCCCGTGAAATGGCCGTCAGGTTGGAACCGAGATTACGGTAGATATACCACCCGGCAAAACCGGTGATCACCACCGCCAGCAACGCAAACACTAAAATAAACAACGCGCCGGATTGCAGTTCCTGATGGCTTTGCGCCACCCGCTGCTCTGAGATCAGCGCCACCTGCGAGGCATACTGATTGATATCGCTGTTGAGGATCGCCACCAGCGCTTTGATATGAAACATATACCAGTTGATGGCCAAATCGCTCTGCTCCAGCGCGGAAGAGAGCGGCTCCAGCTTATGCAGCTCCTGGTTGAAGTCGTTGAGGATACCGCTAATCAGCGGACTAGCATGGCGCAAGGGAAGCGCAGGCATCACCGCATCCAGTTGTTTCACCACCGAACGCGGCGTGGGCGTGTCGATGGCGGCAACAATTAAGCGGTCCATCTGTCCCAGCAGCGCATCATCCTGCGCGCCGGTCAACTTTTGCAGATGACGTAAATAGCTTTGATTTTGATACAGCGAACTGAGCAACGCGTTACGCTCCAGGTGTCGCCGCTGCCCGCGCTGCAACATCCCTTCTACGCTGCTTTGTAGTTCATTACTGCGCTGGATAATACGCTCGACCAGCACCGGCTCTTGCTGTGCCAGCGGCGCGGTAGCCAGTTGTTCCAGCGACTGCTTCAGCGCCCTTTGCGTCTCCTGCAGCCGCTCCGCTTCCCCTTTGTATTCCAGCGCCCCGACCACCTGCGACAGCCGCACCGCCGCCGTCGCCACATTCGCCGTATCCCGCGCCAGGTTCATGCTGCCGGTCATGTCGTCAACGGTTTGCTGCTGCACCTGCTCCTGAATCTGACTGGCATGCTGAAAACCCAGCACCGCCACGCCGCTCACCATCAGCGTGACAGCCACCACCAGCAGATTGAAGAACAGCAATCGTCCGCGCGCACTGGCGAGAAAGTGACGTCCCGGTTGCGGCATATCACGCTCCGTGAAGAAAAATCGCAATATGACAAATATGAACGGCTTCTGACATTTTGCATTTACATTCCTGTGATGGACTGCTGATATCGGCCACCCCACAGGAGATCCGCCATGAGCAGGACACCGGTTCTGGAGATGCGCAACATTGCTAAAGCGTTTGGCAAATTTTACGCGCTGAAAGGGGTCGATTTAACGGTCTGGCCGGGCGAGATTCATGCCCTGATGGGCGAGAATGGCGCGGGGAAGAGCACCCTGATGAAGATCCTCGCAGGCGCCTATACCGCCACCAGCGGTGAGATCCTGATTGACGGTCAGCCGTTTCACATTCGCGGTCCCAAAGATGCACTTAGCGCAGGCATCACGCTGATTTATCAGGAGATGCAGCTCGCGCCGAACCTGACGGTAGCGGAAAATATCTTTCTTGGCAGCGAGCTGTCGCGCGGCGGGCTGGTCCAGCGTAAAGAGATGGTCATGCAGTCGCAGAAAGTCATCGACCGACTCGGCGCCCAGTTTAAGGCCAGCGACCGTGTGATGACGTTGACCATCGCCGAACAGCAGCAGGTGGAAATTGCCCGCGCCCTGCACCGTAACAGCCGCATTCTGGTAATGGATGAACCCACCGCCGCCCTCTCCTCACGTGAAACTCACCGCCTGTTTGAACTGATCATGCGCCTGCGCGATGAGGGGATGGCGATTATCTACATTAGCCACCGCATGGCGGAAGTGTACGAACTCTCGGACCGCGTCAGCGTCCTGCGCGATGGGCAATATGTTGGCAGCCTGACCCGCGACAAGCTCAACGCCTCGGAGCTGGTACGCATGATGGTGGGCCGTCCGTTGAGCGATCTGTTCAACAAAGAGCGCGATATTCCCTTAGGTAAAGCACGCCTCAATGTTCATCACCTGACCGACGGCCATAAAGTCCAGCCGTGCAGCTTGCTGGTGCGCTCCGGGGAGATCGTCGGCCTGGCCGGGCTAGTCGGTGCCGGGCGTTCTGAACTGGCTCAGCTTATTTTTGGCGTGCGTAAAGCCATCGGCGGCATGATTGAAGTAGACGGTGAACCGGTAGTGATCCACTCCCCGCGCGAGGCGATTGACCACGGCATTGGCTTTCTGACGGAAAACCGCAAAGAACAGGGATTATTTTTAGAGCTGGCAGCGGCAGAAAACATCACCATGGCAACGCTGGAGCGTGACGCCAACTGGGGCATGCTCGATCGCAAAAAGGCGCAGGCTATTTCCGATGACGCCATCAAGTTGCTCAACATCCGTGTGCCGCACGCACAGGTACGCGCGGGTGGGCTGTCCGGCGGAAATCAGCAAAAACTGCTGATTTCACGCTGGGTCGCGATCGGCCCACGTATTTTGATCCTCGATGAACCCACGCGCGGCGTGGACGTCGGTGCCAAAAGCGAGATCTACCGGATCATGAACGATATGGCGCGCAAAGGCGTAGCGATCCTGATGATCTCCAGCGAGCTGCCGGAAGTCGTCGGTATGAGCGATCGCGTGTACGTCATGCGGGAAGGCAGTATTGCCGGCGAGCTGAACGGACAAAGTATTACCCAGGAAAATATTATGACGCTGGCAACCGGCGTGAACGACTCCCACCATCAGGCGGTGCCCCATGAATAATCCAACCACTCCCCAGCAGGTGGCGAAATCCGCCTCCGCAAAAAAAATGCTGATGAGCGATCTGATGCAAACGGTCGGCATCTTACCGATTCTCATCCTGATTGTGGCGGTATTTGGCTTTATCGCGCCTAACTTTTTTACCGAAAGTAACCTGCTGAATATTACCCGTCAGGCCTCGATCAACATCGTGCTGGCGGCTGGCATGACCTTCATTATTTTGACCGGCGGGATCGACCTCTCGGTTGGCTCGATTCTCGGTACCACCGCTGTCGCAGCCATGGTCGTTTCTCTTATTCCTGAGCTTGCCATGCTATCGATTCCGGCGGCGCTGATGCTCGGTCTGGTGCTGGGATTGTTTAACGGCGCGCTGGTCGCTTTTGCCGGACTACCGCCGTTTATCGTCACGCTTGGAACCTATACAGCGCTGCGCGGTGCGGCCTATCTGCTGGCCGACGGTACAACGGTGATTAACTCCAATATCAGCTTTGAGTGGATCGGTAACAACTATCTCGGCCCGGTTCCGTGGCTGGTAGTCATTGCGCTGGCGGTGGTGGTGGTGTGCTGGTTCATTCTGCGCCGCACCACGCTCGGCGTTCATATCTACGCGGTCGGCGGCAATATGCAGGCCGCACGTTTAACCGGGATCAAAGTGTGGCTGGTGCTGCTGTTCGTCTACGGCATGAGCGGTTTGCTCTCAGGTCTTGGCGGGGTGATGAGCGCCTCGCGGCTGTATAGCGCCAACGGCAACTTAGGCATGGGTTACGAGCTGGACGCCATCGCGGCGGTGATCCTCGGCGGCACCAGCTTTGTTGGCGGGATCGGCACCATCACCGGCACGCTGGTGGGGGCATTGATAATCGCCACGCTCAATAACGGCATGACGCTGATGGGCGTCTCCTATTTCTGGCAACTGGTGATCAAAGGGGCGGTGATCATCATAGCGGTGCTGATCGACAAATACCGTACCCGACACCATCAAAGTGCATAGACAAGCTTACTGGCCTACTCATTCGTAGGCCTGATAAGCGCAGCGCCATCAGGCGTATAACAACAATACCCTACGTGAGGAAACGAGTATGCGTTTGAAGCCATTAGTAACCGCGCTCTGTGCTGGCGCCCTGCTTGCTGCAGCTCCGTTTGTGCAGGCAAAAGAACTGAAATCGATCGGCGTTACGGTGGGCGATCTGGCCAACCCGTTCTTCGTGCAGATCACCAAAGGCGCGGAGCTGGAAGCACGCAAGCTGGCAGGTGATAGCGTTAAAGTAACGCTGGTTTCCAGCGGCTACGATCTGGGGCAACAGGTGTCGCAGATCGACAACTTTATTGCCGCCAAAGTCGACATGATTATCCTTAACGCTGCCGACTCCAAAGGCATCGGCCCGGCGGTAAAACGCGCGAAAGACGCCGGGATCGTGGTGGTTGCCGTTGACGTGGCAGCGGAAGGCGCAGACGCGACCATTACCTCCGATAACACCCAGGCAGGTGAAATGGCCTGTAAATACATTACCGACCGCCTGAAAGGCAAAGGCAACGTCGTCATCATCAACGGGCCGCCGGTTTCCGCCGTCCAGAACCGCGTGGAAGGCTGCCAGACTGAGTTTAAACGCCACCCTGACATCAAGGTGCTGTCGCATAACCAAAACGCCAAAGGCAGTCGTGAAGGCGGGCTGGAGATCATGACCGCGCTGCTGGCGGCGAATCCGAAGATCGACGGCGTATTCGCCATTAACGATCCGACGGCGATCGGTGCCGATCTGGCGGCAAAACAGGCGCAGCGTAGCGAATTCTTTATTGTCGGCGTAGATGGATCCCCGGACGGTGAAGAAGCGCTGAAGCGCGAAAACTCACTATTTGTGGCGACTCCGGCACAAGATCCGCAGGTGATGGCTGCCAAAGCGGTCGAAATCGGCTATGACATATTGCAGGGGAAACCCGCCCCGAAAGAACCCGTACTGATCCCGGTGACGATGATCGATAAAAACAACGTCGGCAGTTATAAGGGTTGGACGGTTAAATAGCCCGCCACAACAACGCCGGATGGCGGCAAAAATGCCCTATCCGGCCTACAAGATCGCTATGAATTTGTAGGCCGGATAAGCGCGGTGCCATCCGGCATTATATTAAGGAGGATTCAGCCGATGAAACGCTCCGCAATAAACGAGATCCTTGGCCACACGCGCCAGTTTTTCTCTCAGCACGACGTGCATCTCCCCCCTTTTGCCAGCTTCCCCCCGACCCAATGGCGCAAGCTTGATGCTGCAGCCTGGAGCGAAGTGTTCGACCTTAAGCTCGGTTGGGATGTCACCGCATTTGGCGGCAACAATTTTGCCGCGCAAGGGTTAACGCTGTTCACTCTGCGTAATGGCTCGCCGAAAGGCATGCCTTACGAGAAATGCTACGCCGAGAAAATCATGCATGTTCGCGATGCGCAGGTCACGCCGATGCATTTTCACTGGCGCAAACGCGAAGACATTATCAATCGCGGCGGCGGCAATTTAATTGTGGAACTGTGGAATGCGGGGATCCGGGAACAAACGGAGGAGACCGACGTCAGCGTAGTGATTGACGGCTGTCGGCAAACCCATGCAGCGGGCAGTCAGTTACGCCTGACGCCGGGTGAAAGCATCTGCCTGCCGCCGGGCCTGTATCACAGCTTCTGGGCGGAAGAAGGTTTTGGCGACGTGCTGGTCGGCGAGGTTTCTTCTGTTAATGACGACGACCACGATAACCACTTTTTGCAACCGATCGCCCGCTATAACGACATTGAAGAAGACGAGCCGGCGCAGCTGGTGCTGTGTAACGAATATCGCCTGTTCCGCTAACCAAGGAGCGCATTATGCCGTTGATATCTCTCGCTGATGGTCTTGCACATGCCCGTGAGCATCACTATGCCTTAGGGGCATTTAATGTTCTGGATTCACACTTCCTTCGCGCGCTGTTTGCCGCGGCAAAGCAGGAACGTTCGCCGTTTATCATCAATATCGCCGAAGTACATTTTAAATATATCTCGCTGGATTCTCTGGTCGAAGCGGTCAAGTTCGAAGCCGCGCGGCATGACATTCCGGTGGTGCTAAACCTTGACCACGGCCTGCACTTTGAGTCGGTAGTTCGGGCACTACGCTTAGGGTTCAGTTCAGTGATGTTCGATGGCTCCACGCTGGAGTATGAAGAAAATATCCGCCAGACCCGCGAAGTGGTGAAGATGTGCCACGCCGTCGGCGTGTCGGTGGAAGCCGAACTGGGTGCGGTGGGCGGTGATGAGGGCGGCGCGCTGTACGGCCATGCCGACGAGTCGCTGTTTACCGACCCGATGATGGCGCGTGATTTCGTCGACAGAACCGGGATTGACGCGCTGGCGGTCGCCATTGGCAATGCCCACGGCAAATACAAAGGCGAACCGCTGCTCGACTTCCCGCGTCTGGACGCCATTCGCCAGCAGGCGGCAATCCCGCTGGTACTGCACGGCGGCTCCGGCATTAGCGACGACGATTTCAAGCGCGCGATTGAACTCGGCATTCACAAAATCAACTTCTATACCGGCATGTCGCAGGCGGCGCTGTCGGCGGTAGAAACACGGATGGCGAATCGCCAGCCGCTGTACGACGAATTCGCCGAACTGCTGCTCGGCATTGAAGAGGCCATTACCGATACCGTTTCGGAACAGATGCGCATTTTTGGCAGCGCGGGACGGGTCTGATGGAACGCAAAGGCGTTATCGCCGCAGGCAACATGCTGGTCGATCACGTGCATCAAATTGTGCAGTGGCCGGAACGTGGCTGGCTGGCGGAAATCACCCGTAGCGAACGCGCCACGGGCGGTGCGCCGCTTAATGTGCTGCTGACGCTGGCAAAAATGCACACTGGGCTGCCGTTGCAGGCGGTGGGGTTAATCGGTCAGGACAGCGACGGCGACTACATCATGGCGATGCTGGAGCAGTATCACGTTAATCGCCAACACGTGCAGCGCACCACATTCGCCCCCACGTCGATGTCGCAGGTGATGACCGATCCCAGCGGTCAGCGCACCTTTTTCCACTCGCCCGGTGCCAATCGGCTACTCGATCTGCCTGCGTTTGAGCAACTGGATACCTCGATGAAAATCTTCCATCTGGGATATCTGCTGCTGCTCGACAGTCTGGACATGCCGGATGAGGAGTTCGGGACGCGTAGCGCACGGCTGCTGGCGCAAATGCGCGACAACGGCTTTGAAACGTCGCTGGATCTGGTCTCACGCAAGGGCGACCCGCGCTATCAACCGCTGGTGATGCCAGCCCTGCGCCATCTAGACTATCTGGTGATTAACGAGCTGGAAGCCGGCGAGTTCAGCGGGCTGGAGATCCGCCAGCCCAACGGCGAACTGCATATTGCGCACATCGCCACCGCCGCACGCGAATTATTGAATGCAGGTGTACGCCAGCGGGTGGTGATCCACTGTCCGGAAGGTGCCTGGGGTGAAGCACCGGATCTGCCGGGCGTCTGGATCCCGTCGCAGTACCTGGCGCAGGAGGAGATCGTTGGCAGCGTCGGAGCGGGAGATGCGTTTTGCGCTGGATTTTTGTATGGCTGTCATGAGCGCTGGTCGCTGACGGACAGCGTCAGGTTGGCACACGCCTGTGCGCGGGCAAGCTTGCTGTGCGCGAATGCGATAGATGGCGCGAAGACGCTGGCAGAGTTGAAAGCAGAAATGGCTGACGCCTGATGCGCTACGCTTATCAGGCCTACGACCGCATCGTCCGGAAATATGCCTGGTGCGCTGCGCTTATCAGGCCTACGGGGTCGTTATCGTTTTTGTAGATACTGTTTTCGCCTGCAAGCCTTTTCAGGTTCCGCGGTTACGGATAGCAGGCACGACCAGTCACAGCGCCGTCAGGCGCTGTTTTTTCCTGATTCATCTTCCCTTCAGGCTGTTATCACCCCATGTCTCGACGCATCGAACGGCTCACCTGATTTCAGTACACCGTAAGACACATGCGCCAGCTTGCGCATCATTGCGCCTATTATCACTTTCCCTTTTTTACCGTTTCCTGCCAGACGGTCGCGGAACGCCCGCCCCCATTCCGTTTTACTTATTGCCACCATCGCTGGCATGTACAGAGCCCTGCGCAGGGATACATGGCCGCTTTTACTCATCCGGCTCATTCCCCTCACGCTGCTGCCTGATTCATGCTGGCGCGGTGTCAGACCGGCAAAGGCGGCGAACTGTCTCGCCTGGCTGAACCTGTCCTTCAGTCCCACATAAGCCAGCAGCACCGCCGACGTCTTTTCCCCGATACCCGGGATACTTTCCAGCAGCTTCCTGCGGTGTTTCATGTCCGGGTCGTCATCCGTCAGGTCCTTTATCTGCTTTTCGATGCGTTTAATTTCGGCATGAAGCCACAGCAGATGAGCGTCGATACTTGGACGCTGTACCTCACGTGCTGTCTCCAGGCGATTCAGTTCCTGCGTACGCATATCCGTCAGTGACTGATGGCGCAGCACCAGTGCCCGTAACGCCCGTTCAACCGGATGCGGAGCTTCCCAGACTGCCGGGCGCTTCTGACGGCAAAACTCTGCCAGCATGCGGGCATCAACGGCATCGGTTTTGCTGCGCAGCCCCTCGCTCTGTGCGAAGGCTTTGCCGAGGGCAGGATTGATGATGGAGACGGTGAATCCGGCATCACTGAGATGGGCGGCCACGTCTTCCATATACGTACTGGTGGCTTCCATACAGATATGCGCCGGCGCCACGTTATGGCTGTTGAGCCAGTGGAGGAGTTCATTGTGGCCCTTCAGGGTGTTCGCAAATTTTTTACTGCGGTGACGGCCATCGGGACGCAGCACATCGACATCCAGCTTGGCTTTAGAGACGTCAATACCGATAAAATGAAGTTCCTGTTCCATAGTGAGACCAACCTTGTGAATGCGAATTACCGGGAAAACCGGTCCATGATACTGTCCGGTTTGTCACTTGTGGAGAACGGCAGTCCGCTGCATAAATCTACAATACAGGTTGTTAACCTAAGGCCGGATACGGCATGCGGACGGCATGGCAGGGAGAACTGGCCGGCCCTCTCTGCACAGAGAGGATAATACAAGGCCGGATAAGGCGGTTACGCCGCATCCGGCAACTGCACACGATCACGCCGCCTTATCGTGATGTTGCACGTCGGCGGCAAACACATAACCCAGCCCGCGCAGGGTTTTGATCAACATTGGCTGGTGCGGGTTGTTCTCTATTTTTCGCCGCAGCCGCATGATTAACACGTCAATAGTGCGGTCAAACACCTCAACGCTGTCGCTGCGCGTCAGCTCCAGCAGCTGTTCCCGGCTCAGCACCCGCCGGGCATTTTGGGCCAGCGCCAACAGCAGGCTGTATTCCCCCTGCGTCAACTCCACCTTCAACTGCTGGGGATTATGCAGCTGGCAACCGGCGGTATCGAGATGCCAGCCATTGAAAGAAAGCCCCGTGGTCTGTGGGCCGCCGCTTTCTGCCGTTAACACGCCAACGCGTCTGAGCACCGCCTTTACCCGAGCCACCAGCACCCGCGCATTGAACGGCTTACCGATATAGTCGTCAGCCCCCATTTCCAGTCCAACAACCACATCCGACTCGCTGCCAAGCCCGGTCAGCATCACCACCGGTAATCCGGGCCTCAACTTCTGCACCTGTTGTAGCACCATCAGGCCGTTAGTATCGGGCAACATCATATCCAGTAATACCAGAGCGATATCCGGCTGAGTCTCAATGCAGCGCAGCGCCTCCTGCCCGGTGTGACAGGCGGTCACCGTAAAGACGTGTTCGCTCAGCACATCCTGTAAAAGCGTGCAGACAGCGATGTCATCATCCACAACCAGTATGGCTGGCTTCATTGTTTCTCCCCATTTCTGGCCAACTTAAATGAGTGTGATTGATTCTGCACAGAGTGACAGCGATAAGGCACAAGGATGTGCGGGAAACATAACCTCGGTCACACTGCCGGGGCGTCACGTATTGGAGATTCGTCACGTCAAATATGACGACAGCCTGTTTTTCGTCAGGGTTTTGCGCAAAATTCGCCCGTAATATCGACTAATGCCCCTGATAAAAACATGGCATAAAAGATGCATAACAAAAACGACAAGCGCGTATGCGCGATTTGATTAACTGGAGCGAGACCGATGAAAAAAGTCGTCACGGTTTGCCCATATTGCGCATCAGGTTGCAAAATCAACCTGGTGGTCGATAACGGCAAAATCGTCCGGGCTGAAGCGGCGCAGGGGAAAACCAACCAGGGTACCCTGTGTCTGAAGGGCTACTATGGCTGGGATTTTATCAATGATACCCAGATCCTGACCCCTCGTCTGAAAACCCCTATGATCCGTCGCCAGCGTGGCGGCAAACTGGAATCTGTTTCCTGGGATGAAGCGCTGAATTACGTCGCCGATCGCCTGAGCGCCATCAAAGCGAAGTACGGCCCGGACGCTATTCAGACGACCGGTTCATCTCGCGGTACAGGTAACGAAACCAACTATGTAATGCAAAAATTCGCGCGCGCCGTTATTGGTACCAATAACGTTGACTGCTGCGCTCGCGTCTGACACGGCCCATCGGTTGCAGGTCTGCACCAATCGGTCGGTAACGGCGCAATGAGTAATGCTATCAATGAAATTGATAACACAGATTTAGTATTCATCTTCGGGTACAACCCGGCGGATTCCCACCCGATCGTGGCGAATCACGTGATTAATGCTAAACGTAACGGGGCGAAAATCATCGTCTGCGATCCGCGCAAAATTGAAACCGCGCGTATTGCCGACATGCACATCGCGTTGAAAAACGGCTCGAACATCGCGCTGCTCAATGCTATGGGTCATGTCATCATCGAAGAAAAACTGTACGACCAGGCGTTCGTCGCCTCCCGTACGGAAGGATTCGAAGAGTACAGCAAGATCGTCGAAGGCTACACGCCGGAGTCCGTCGAAGATATCACTGGCGTTAGCGCGCAGGATATTCGTCAGGCTGCACGTATGTATGCCACGGCGAAAAGCGCGGCCATCCTGTGGGGCATGGGTGTTACCCAGTTCTATCAGGGCGTGGAAACCGTGCGTTCACTGACCAGCCTCGCAATGCTGACCGGCAACCTCGGTAAGCCGAGCGTGGGCGTTAACCCGGTTCGTGGGCAGAACAACGTTCAGGGCGCATGTGACATGGGCGCGCTGCCGGATACTTATCCGGGCTATCAGTATGTGAAAGATCCGGCTAACCGCGAGAAGTTCGCTAAAGCCTGGGGCGTGGAAAGTCTGCCTGCTCATACCGGTTATCGCATCAGCGAACTGCCGCACCGTGCAGCGCATGGCGAAGTACGCGCGGCGTACATCATGGGTGAAGATCCATTACAAACCGATGCTGAACTCTCCGCAGTGCGCAAAGGCTTTGAGGATCTGGAACTGGTCATCGTGCAGGATATCTTCATGACCAAAACTGCCGCTGCCGCAGACGTTATTTTACCGTCTACGTCATGGGGTGAGCATGAAGGCGTATTCTCCGCAGCTGACCGTGGCTTCCAGCGCTTCTTTAAAGCCGTTGAGCCGAAGTGGGATCTGAAAACGGACTGGCAGATTATCAGTGAAATCGCCACCCGTATGGGCTACCCGATGCACTACAACAACACCCAGGAAATCTGGGACGAGTTGCGTCATCTGTGCCCGGATTTCTACGGTGCCACTTACGAGAAAATGGGCGAACTGGGTTATATCCAGTGGCCTTGCCGCGACACCTCAGAAGCCGACCAGGGTACGTCTTATCTCTTCAAAGAGAAGTTCGACACCCCGAACGGCCTGGCGCAGTTCTTCACCTGCGACTGGGTAGCGCCAATCGACAAACTCACTGAGGAGTACCCGATGGTACTGTCTACAGTGCGTGAAGTCGGCCACTACTCTTGCCGTTCGATGACCGGTAACTGTGCGGCGTTGGCCGCGCTGGCGGATGAACCGGGCTATGCCCAGATCAACACCGCCGACGCAGAACGCCTGGGCATCCAGGATGAAGAGCTGGTGTGGGTGAACTCGCGTAAAGGCCGGGTCATTACCCGTGCGGCAGTCAGCGATCGTCCAAACAAAGGCGCGATTTACATGACCTACCAGTGGTGGATTGGCGCATGTAATGAACTGGTAACCGAGAACTTAAGTCCAATTACCAAAACGCCGGAGTACAAGTACTGTGCTGTAAACGTTGAACGCATTGCCGATCAGCGCGCTGCCGAGCAGTATGTCATTGATGAGTACACCAAGCTGAAAGCCAGCCTGCGCGAAAGCGCGATGGGTTAAGCTTCCCCTGACGGCCTCCATTCGGAGGCCGTTTTTTTATGCACATAATCTCTCTATACTGTTCATTCCCTACACTAAATCTAAATATAAGATGAAACGACTTTTCGCCTTGATGGTGTTAATGACATGCTTTGTCCATGCCGAAGAGCCCGGTAGTCAGTTTTTGAAAGCCGCCGAGTCCGGAGACCGACGTGCACAATATTTCCTCGCTGATACCTGGTTTAGCTCAGGCGATTTGGGTAAAGCGGAATATTGGGCGCAAAAAGCCGCCGACAATGGTGATGCCGATGCTTACGCATTGCTGGCACAGATTAAGATTACCAATCCGGTCAGTCTGGATTACCCCCAGGCCAAAACGCTGGCGGAAAAAGCGACCCAGGCAGGCAGTAAAACCGGGGAAATTACGCTGGCGCGTATTCTGGTCAATACTCAGGCTGGACACACCGATTACCCCAAAGCCATTACCTTGCTGCAAAACGCCTCCGAGGACCTGGAAAACGACTCCGCCGTCGACGCGCAAATGCTGCTTGGGCTGATTTACGCCAACGGCGTGGGTATTCCCGCAGACGATGAGAAAGCGACGTGGTATTTCAAACGTAGCTCTGCCATTTCCCGCACCGGTTATTCCGAATACTGGGCCGGGATGATGTTCTTAAACGGTGAGCAGGGTTTTATCGTGAAGAATAAACAGAAGGCACTGCACTGGCTGAATCTGAGCTGTACGGAAGGATTCGATACCGGCTGTGAAGAGTTTGATAAGCTGAGCGCGGGGTAACGCTCGCTCCAGCCGAGCCTCCTCGCCCCTTTGGGGAGAGGAGGACATCGTGCCCAACAGATTGTTCACCCCAAAAACAGAGAGCGTCCAGCTTGGGCATATTCTTTCTGTTGAGGCAGAGCGAGCATATTATGCTTCACTCACAGCTTTCCAAAAACATCAATGTTTGAAACGTTACTATAAAACCATATCACATTGTTAATATCTAAATACTTGTTATGGTCCTCTTGATTTAATTACCCCGCACAGTTAACATCAATTAACATTACCGATCCGCCCTCTGTTCTCTGAAAAGTATAAAAACAACTAAATTCTGATAAATTTTCAGTATCAGGAATAAGATTTAGTATATTTTCAAAAACCACTATATTATTTTGTTGATACTTTTCTATTTTAAATAGAGTAAGTCGCATCCTTTTTATTGTATACAATTGTTTTCCCTGAAAGTACTTTTGGACTGCCAAGTACGTTCCTTATCTCCTCTTTCGTCACTTTTCCTCCCTGGTCGCTGTCCATCTTTACCATCAGCTCACGGTAAAAGGGCGGCACCTGTTCGTACCATTCATCTCCCTGCTCTGCTGCACGACTGACTGAATCAAAGGCTTCCGACACCCACCCTTCATACGGGCTTCTTACACCAGAACCGTCCGTTTTTCCCCCCTTCACCCCTTCCGGGTTGCCTAAAAACGCCGGCATCCTCGGGTCTGCGCTCAGGACCTCAAGATGGACAAACCACTCGCGCTCAGCCTGAGTGCTCTCCCTGCCGGGGTATTCCTCACATCCCATAAAACCGACAGGCGTTCCAGCACTGACCTTCCATTCAGCCGTGTCTTCCACCGTCTGTACCGAGTCAAAAAGCAGCCAAGTTCCGTATGCTTCTGCGTCAATAAGCTGCATTATCTCATCCATGGGACGAAACTCTTTTCCGTCTTCATCCCTGATGGGGTAACGGATTTTCATGCTGTATCCTTATCGGGAAAATATTCTCTGAATTTGTGGCGGTACCAAGCCCTGCAAGGGACTATTAAACGTGTCCTGGACGCTTTTTCGTGGCAGCTCAGCTTCCTCTACGCCGGAAACATCATCACTTTTCCGCTCGTACTCTTCGTGGAAGATTTTCTCTTAGTACTGGGTATCGTCCATAATCATTAATTCCACTCCTGATGTTAATTTGTTGAATGAATCGGTTGTTCTCTCACCATCCATAAACACTTACATGCCTTCAAATTAAATATTCACGCCAAATATTTCCAGAAATTTATGAATCCCATTAAAAACCATAATTTTTGAGAATGTAAGCTTTTATGGCTCTAGCATTTGTGTATTCAAATGGTTTTTTTTCGAGTTATAACCGGATAAATTAGAATCTTCATTCAATATTTTATTAGCATGAACAATGCCATTTTCATCATATATATAAGCATATGTTTTATAATAACCACCTTCTCCCATTACATCCCCCCAAGATATTAAACTAATGATATTCATTTCAGATTTTATTTTCATAAAAAAAACTGTCCGAACAACAGGAGCCTTATCATTATTATTTTTAATTAAATCAACGATACTCTCACCATTAACATCAGTACGTACAAGCTTTAAAAAATCGCCTCTAATATATTTAATCGTAATATTACCAGCACCTTTTAGATAAAATGGCCCCTGTTCAATAGACTCAAAATCCACAATATAGTCTTTATTAGTTAAAGAGTCTTTTTTTATCCCCCCTCCCATATGATTACATACTGAGGCATTCAGATTAATAGGATCAATCCACTTATTCTCTATGCGACTATATGATTTAGCAAACAATATATTTAGTTGACTATCTAGCGCATATATATTATCAAATATTAACACTCCATCTTTCGTGGCTGAGTCCATACCTAATCTAACGCCAATAGCTTTGCCCCAACCACAAGAAAAATTATAATATTGCCTTACAGCAACATTATTAGCGTTGCCTTCCAGAGCTATGTCAACATCCCTGATTTTATGATCATCTTCTATATGCAATGTGAAATAGATGACACCATCAAGACTATCTGAAGGAGTTACTTTAAAATCCATTGAATATGAACAGTCACTATAAACTAATAATGTTAACATTATTAGTTTATAGTATTTCATCAAAAACGCCATCCTGAATAAACCTCACTAAATTATTATATCTATCAGCATAATGATTATCATAAAGATTAACAATCTGGGTTATCGAATCTGATACATCTCGACTAATACCATTATCAGCTCTACTATATAAACTATTATGATCCCAAAAATATAAAGCAGACCTTGCTGCGTATATTGTTTCCAGCAAAAGATCAGGATTTAATTCAAAATCAATATGTTCCCCCCAAACCTTCTCATGATAAACTGTAAAAGATCTGTAGTTATTCCTAAATGTCAATTGTTTCATCCCTCTTCCACGATAACGCCATCCATCCCCACTATCTATATCATTGTTTCCCTCTCGCCCACCATATGCCCTATTTGCAATATTTTGTTTATTTGCTGCTTGCCTTCCGGGAATATATCCATCTACTTGTGCATTCTGAGAATGGTTACGGTAGTATGAAAACTTATCTATCAAGACTTGTGGTCTATAATTAAACCCTTCATTTAAATTAAAAGATGGCCCCACTTCTTGATATATTTGAGCAAAGAAATGATACAACCTATTCTTGGTATTAAGACTGCATTCCTCAAATTTATTCGAAAACTCTTCGGCTACCACATCAAGGACAGAATCAGAAACATTTCCTGGATTAGCCCAAATTCTCCTGAGCATCTGTCGTGTTATTTTTGATTTACCTTTTATCGCCTCCAGAAACACAATCGGATGAAAATGCCACACTGGCTCATCAGTATTAAAGGGCGACACTCCGCTCATCCACTCCAGATCTGTCTGCCACTTCTCACAGTACGCCACCTCATCTGTGTCCAGATCCTTGTAGAACCCTTCCCATCGCCCCGTCGAGCGCCCCCCGTACCACTCGCTGTGATGTTTTATCACCAGCCGGTTCACCACATGCCTCACCAGCGGGTCACGTACGACCAGCGCCTGCCTGATTTCCTCTTCTGTCACTTTCCCGTCATGGTTGCTGTCCATTTCCGCCATCAGCTCACGGTAAAAGGGCGGCACCTGTTCGTACCATTCATCTCCCTGCTCTGCTGCACGACTGACTGAATCAAAGGCTTCCGGCACCCACCCTTCATACGGGCTTCTTACCATATCACCACCGCTGTTTTCCACCAGGGGCTGAAAACCCAGCTGCAGCAAATCGTACTGCCCGGCCTCTGCCACATCCTTCTCCGGCAGCCAGCCGCTTCCGGTGATGTTAAACCACCACTGCGTCGACTCATCCGTGACCGGCGTTGTGGCTTCCCGCGGAAGGATGCACTGAGCGCCCAGCGTCGCTGACGTGGCGGTAAATGTCTCCTGCCCTGCTGTCGTCTGGCGGGTGTATAATAATCTTCCTTTTGGTGCCAGAACCGTCCGCTTTTCCCCCTTCACCCCTTCCGGGTTGCCTAAAAACGCCGGCATCCTCGGGTCTGCGCTCAGGACCTCAAGATGGACAAACCACTCGCGCTCAGCCTGAGCGCTCTCCCTGCCGGGGTATTCCTCACATCCCATAAAACCGACAGGCGTTCCGGCACTGACCTTCCATTCAGCCGTTTCTTCCACCGTCTGTACCGAGTCAAAAACGCTCCGTTCCTTTGCCTTCTGCATCCATGCGGGCATCAGTGCCTGTATTTCGCCATCCGGCTCCATCAGCGTCGGGTCCAGCGTCACCCAGTACTGCTTCTCTTCCATTTTTCCGTCTTTCACCACACGAACCAGACCGAACGTCGTCAGGGTTGCCTCACCGCTTCTTTTTGTCACATAAAAACGCCCGGTACGCGATGACACAAAGCGGGCTTTCTCGCTGAGACTGCGCCCGGCACTCTCCGGGGCCTTGTACTGCTGAGCATCCCCTTCCTCCTGACCGTCCGGAAGACCGTTTTCCCCTTCGGTGTATTTACGCAGTAGTATCCCGCTGTGACCGTCCCTGACTTTATAGCAGCAGGAGGCCGGATAATCTTTCACCGGCGCCAGATGCATATACAGACTGTAAAATTCCAGCCAGCTTTTTTCATTTTTCGGGTCTGGCTGACACTGCGATTTCACCAGAACAAACGTACTGCTGTAATGGAGTTCTTGCCCTTTATAAGGGCCTTTCAGATAGTCATTGTTGATCCGGTACGCCACGATGGTGCCATCAGCCATAAACTGGGGAGGCACCGGATTTCCGGTGCTGAGCGTATCCGGAGTGAGGGCAGAGCGCGGATTAGACACCTCACTGATATGGACTGCGCCGTGCCACAGTCCGTTTCCTCCCAGTAACCAGGTGCCGTGTGGTTCTGCGTCAACAAGCTGCATTATCTCATCCAGGGAACGAAACTCTTTTCCGTCTTTATCCCTGATGGGGTAACTGATTTTCATGTTATGTCCTTATCGGGAAAATATTCTCTGAATTTGTGGTGGTACCAGGTCCTGCGGGGGTTGATTAAACGTGTCCTGGAGGTTTTTCCGTGGCGGCTCTGTATCTTCCGTATCCCCTGCATCGCAAATACCATCACTTTTATCTGGCAAGGCTTTCAGAACGGCTGGTTGTTGTGTCTGAACCGGCGTTCCCGGACTCCCCCCGCTGTTGAGATTGATTTTCGGCCCCATAATGTCCACCCCACCCGCATGGATAACCACAAACGAACAACCCACCTTCAGGGTGATGCTGCCACTACTCTCCAGCACGATAGCTTCCCGGACCTTTATCCCCAGCGCCCCCGCCACCTTCCGCGCCAGGTCGCCTTTCACTTCCAGACTGTGGCTGCCTTTCACCAGGCTGATATGGTCTCCGGTGGTGGTGTGCTCCTGTTTCCCTTCCACCGTCACTTTCCGGTCATTCGCCACATACAGCCCGTCGTCATGGCTGATGCTCACCATCCGGTCGTTCTTCACCTTCAGCGTCTGGTCATTGCGTACCGTGATGCGCCGGTCATGCGCCACGGTGAGGGTCTGGTCGTGTCCTCCGGCATTCTCCTTACCCACGGTGACCGTCTGCCCGAGTCCCACGGCAATAATCTGGTTATTGCCGATAGTTTCCGTGTGGTCCACCTTCACATCGGTGGTGCGGTTGTTCAGGACTTCCGTATCCATGTTCTTCTGCGCATGGATATACACCTGCTCCTGGCCCGTCGCATCCTCAAAGCGCAGTTCATTAAAGCCGCTGCCCTGATAGGTTTTTGAACGGATGGCCATCTGTGTTTTGGTGCCCGGCAGGCTGCCCGGTGAGCGGTTATCCTGGTGGTAGGTGCGTCCCATGATAATGGGCTGGTCCGGGTCTCCGTTGAGGAAGTCGACTATCACTTCCTGGCCCACGCGCGGGATGGCGAGGTTGCCAAATCCGGCTCCGGCCCATGCCTGCGACACCCGTATCCAGCAGGAGCTGTCTTCGTTCCCCGGACAATAGCGGTCCCAGTGAAAACGCACCCGCACGCGGCCATGCTCGTCGCAGAAGATTTCCTCACCTGCCGGGCCGGTGACAATGGCACTCTGTGGGCCGTCAACGGCGGGTTTGGGCAGGGGGGAAGCTCGCCAAGTCCGGTCAGCCGGGATGACGTCCAGGCTGTTACTGAGCTTGGTGCCTTCACCCTGGTGGCCATGCTGCGCCTGTGGCTGCTTTCCTTTCAGCACACTGCCGGTGACCTGCCACTCCCGGTTCAGCGTTAATGAAGGGTGGCCGGTGAGGGTGAAACGTTTTCCGGGCCACAGTTTCGGGGAGTTACTCTCGCAGGCAGCGGTTTCAGCATCCTGCCGGTGGCCTTCTGCCTGGTAGCGGGCAAAGTCCTGACCGTGCTGCTCGTCCTTGAAGCGTCCCGGCCAGTCGAAGATTTCATACTGGGTGCGCTGACCGTTCAGGTTCGGGGCGTGATGGCTGAAGTAAGCCGGCCAGCCAGGAGCTTTGAAGGTGTAATCCTGGTTTTCCACCGAGGAAGGGCGTACCTGCGCCCGGTAACGAAACTCGCTGATGCATTCCGTGGCGACTTCGCGGGTATTCGGGTTAAAGGACATCTCACCCAGCGTGGAGACCCCGGCCACGTCATCACAGAGCACCAGTTTCTGGTCGGGGCTGGTCGGGTGGAACCAGTCAAAGAAGAAAATGCCCTCTTCAGCCCACAGTCGGATGAGAAAGCCGAGGTCGGTTCCACCGTACTGAACGCAGAACTCCCGCGCCGGGTGGGATTCATAAAAGGAGGGCACCCAGTCGGTGACGCCGTTTTCAGTCAGCAGGGTGGTGGAAATGGCCAGGATATCCTGCTGCTGAAAGATACGGAAGTTCTGTCGCAGGCCACAGCGCCAGAGCGGAGGCGAAATAGTCAGGCTGTAGTTCATCTGCCAGCCGTTGTTTTCCCCGGTTTCCATCCCGGTGATGATGCCGTGGAGGTAGCGCAGTGCAACGGCCCCCTGCCAGATGGTCAGCGTGGCGTTTTTCTCAAGGAAACTGGCGGCGGTGAGGCCGGACCGGTCGCTGGCAATATCGACAGTGAGCAGAAAGGGCGTGGAGAGATTCTGGTAGAGGGTGAAGCTGACGACAGCGGTTGCCGCCGGCGTTAATCCGTCCACATCCAGCGTAAAGCGCAGTCCCTGCTGTGACATAAGTCTTGCCTCATGGTGCAGTTATATCGCAAATGAAGCAACATATCGCCTGAACGGATAAGAGGAAAGCAAGAAGGATTAGGTGGGAGATAATTTCAGAAAACGTTCAGTTTCCTTTTTATTGCGGGGTATAAGTCATAAAAAATACATACGTATACTTAATTATTAAAACCAAATGTGGTGTCAGGATCTCACCAAAAGCAACAACGCCATGCATGCCTGGCGTTGTTGCTTCTATTTACTGGTCAGCGGTCTTATCAAACTTACCTAATACTTCGCGCTCATAGGCCAGCGCTTTTTTGCGGTCAAATTTGTGTTCCCACTTGGAGATAACCAGCACCGCCAGTGCGTTACCCACCACGTTCAGCGCGGTACGCGCCATGTCGAGAATACGGTCAACACCAGCAATAAACGCCAGGCCTTCCAGCGGGATCCCCACGCTGCCAAGCGTTGCCAGCAGCACCACGAATGATACGCCCGGCACGCCCGCAATCCCTTTCGAGGTCACCATCAACGTCAACACCAGCACGATTTCCTGCCACAGCGACAGGTCGATACCATACAGCTGCGCAATAAAGATCGCGGCAATACTCTGGTACAGCGTTGAACCATCAAGGTTGAATGAATAGCCGGTCGGCACCACAAAGCTGGTGATTGAAGCCGGTGCGCCATAGGCTTCCATCTTCTCGATAATACGCGGCAGTACGCTCTCGGAGCTGGCGGTAGAGTAAGCCAGAATCAACTCGTCTTTTAGAATGCGGATCAGGATCCAGATGCTCAAACCGCAGATACGCGCGACAATCCCCAGCACCACCAGCGCGAAGAACAGGATGGCAAAGTGCACCAACAGCACCAGCTTCGCCAGCGGCCACAGGGAGGCAAAACCGAAGTTCGCGACGGTAACGGCAATCAGCGCGAAAACGCCGACTGGCGCATAGCGCATAACCATGTGGGTCACTTTAAACATGGTTTCGGAAATAGAGCGGAACACGGTAACCAGCGGTTCGCGGTGAGTTGCCGGCAGGGAAGACAAACCTAAACCGAACAGCACCGAGAAGAAGATAATCGGCAGCATATCGCCTTTTGCCATCGAGGCGACGATATTGGTCGGCACCAGTGACAAAATTGTCCCCATCAAACCATGCGCGTGGCTCTGTACTTCTGCAGTCGTGCTTTGATATTTCGAAATATCCACGGTCGCCAGTTGCGACATATCAATCCCGGAACCCGGCTGGAACACATTAGCCAGCGTGATCCCAAGGATAATCGCCACGGTGGTGATCACTTCGAAATAGAGAATAGTTTTGGCGCCAATGCGGCCCAGCTGTTTTGCATCACCGACTCCGGCAATACCGACAACCAGCGTAGAGATGACAATGGGCACAACGATCATTTTGATCAGATGGATAAAGATATCGCCCGCCGGTGACAGCAGGTTTACAACCAGCCATTCACGGCTGTCACTATGGTAATGCAGGTAACTCCCTAGCAGAATGCCCAGCACCATGGCGATTAGAATCTGCCATGCCAGGCTGACTTTCAAATTTTTCATAACAACGGACTTCCTCGATGGAGCGCTATTCCACATGCGGTGTGTGGGAATAGTACATACTGAAAGGGTATGAATTGTGTTGCGTTCGTTTATGGAGTTTTTTAACGCTTATTATCATTATCATCTGCATGGCATTCCGCGCAACCCTCTAAGAACAGGGCTTTTGGCTGATTTTATGCATAAAAATGCAATTTTATCGCGGTATTGATGAATAACTTTTTGTTATAAAAGAATTTTAATATGTTCAAAAATGAAGAAGTCATGGTGTGAGTTTTTTTCGCCAATTTGTTCGTTTGCCTGTTTTTTAAACAGGCCAAATGATACAAATCACAAAAAAAACAAATTTATTTTTGCCGATTCTGCAATAACTTCGCCATATTAATAGAGTCAACGAGCTGTGCCCGGTTCACCCTAGGCGAGTTTAAATCCATAACCTTTTGCCACACTGAAATAGCCTGGGCGTAGTCTGCCTGCATAAACGCATCTGAGGCTAACAGCATCAGCGCGGTGACCTCTGCCGGGTCCAGCGCCAGAGCCTTATCAATCATCTCGCGAGTGGGCGGCGTCATATGTTGTCCGGCCTGGTAATACAATACCGTTGCCATCGCTGAATAGATCTCAGCATTTTCACCGCCGACACGCAGCGCCTGTTCGTAGGCCAGCAGCGCATTATGATACGCGTTTTGCCAAAGATAGTACTCCCCGAGTTGCGCCCATTTCACGCCGTCCTGGGGATTAGCGCGAATCTGCGATTGCAGCAAAAGCAACTGTTTTTCCTGAACATTTTCATCGGAGAAAGCATGTAAAGGGTCTGCCAGTCTCGTTTGCTCCTGACGAACCGCCTGCCATTTTGGCGTCAACAAGTAGCCTCCAATGCAGGCCACAACCATCAGCACCGCCGCAGCGGTCAGCCGCTTCACAGGCATTGGGCGTAACAGCGGTTCGGACTGGTTCATTGTTCACCTTCCTCCGTATGCTGACGTCTTCTCACTCGCCAGACCACCACACCTACCAGCAATAACAGCAGGCACGGCAACGCCCACAGCAGCAGCGTTTGCTCATTCAGCGGCGGATTATAACGAACGAAGTCACCGTAACGCTCGGTCATCCATGTCGTGATCTCGGCTTCGCTTTTCCCTTCCGCCACCATGCTATAAACCTGATGGCGCATACTGACCGCTACCGGCGCATTGGATTCCAGCAAGTTTTGGTTTTGACACTGCGGGCAGCGAAGCTGGCTGGCAATGGACAGCGCTTGTTCCTGCTGTTGCGGATTTTCAAAGCGCCAGGTATCCACAACCTGGGCATGTGTAGCGAAAGTGATGAAAAACAGGACGAGCGTTAAGAGTAAAAACTTTTTGCCGGATGGCGCTGCGCTTATCCGGCCTACGGTTCGCGCTACCTGTAGGCCGGATAAGGCGTTTACGCCGCCATCCGGCAACGTTGTAATTAATTTACGCATCGCGCTTTCTCCCTCGCCACGCGCTCAGCAGCGCGCCAAAGACCATTAATAGTCCCCCACCCCAAATCCAGCGCACGCCGGTCTGCACGTACAAACGCATGGCATAGCGGTCAGGTCCGGTTTTTTCACCCATTACCGCATACCAGTCATGCATCAGGTTCCAGCGGATCCCCGGCTCCATCATCTGTTGACGGCGCGCGGCATAGAAGCGCCTTTCAGGTTGCAGGCTGCCAATACGTTTCTCATTGTGCCACAGCGTGATCTGCGCTTTTTCACTGGTGTAGTTACCTTTGGCTTCCAGGTCGAGACGCTCAAAACGGAATCTATGGTCACTCCCGTTTTTGCAACACCGATTTTGACGACAAGTTGGCTTGCTTGAATCTATCCGGCGTCTGAATGGGATTTTATTCCCGCGCCTTGATGAGTTCCGCGCCTGATGAACCTCCAGAAAATATACGGCTTCAATGAGCCTTTCCGTTTTACAGGTTCCTCAACAGGCCGGTGGGCCGTTAGTATCATCAATATCAGTATTCGCAAAACCAGATCAGTAATTCTTTAAACCGGTGTATTTCTGCCGTTATGCTACATAAGTTTGCTGTCGTGCCGTTATTCTGGCCAGCTTGTTTGCCAGAGCACAAGTGACGACAAAGTTGCTTTTCCGGCACAGTAAATCCCTGACCCAATCGGCCAATTTGCCAGACTGGTGTTCCAGTTTTTGTATGAATACCCTGGCACATTGAACCAACAAAGTTCGGATCTTTTTATTACCTCGCTTACTAATTCCCAGCAATGTCGTCCTACCTCCCGTGCTGTACTGCCGAGGTACAAGCCCTGTTGCCGCCGCAAAGTCACGGCTGCTGGCGTACTGCTTCCCGTCGCCAATCTCAGTTGAAATAGTACTCGCTGTCAGTGTTCCGACGCAGGGAATGCTCAGCAAGCGCTGTCCAACCTCATCTTCGTCCAACTTTCGTTTCAACTGGGATTCCAAATCTTTAATCTGCTCAACAAGATAGTGATAATGCTGTTGTAATTTCAGCAATAACTGGCTGAGGTAAAGAGGCAAACTATTATCCTCAAGAATGGTACTCAGTCGGCTAATAACGGCAGCTCCTCGGGGAACGCTAATGCCAAATTCCAGCAGAAAAGCATGCATTTGATTGGTTGTTTTTACCTTATCCTGAACCAGGGATTCACGGACACGATGCAGAGCCCGCATTGCCTGCTGAGATTCCGTTCTGGGCTGCACAAAACGCATAGACGGACGCGATGCAGCTTCACAAATAGCTTCGGCGTCGACAAAGTCGTTTTTATTGCTTTTAACGAACGGGCGGACAAATTGTGGTGATATCAGCTTTGGGGAATGCCCCAACTCTTCCAACTTGCGTGCCATAAAGTGAGAACCGCCACAGGCTTCCATTGCGATGGTTGTAGCGGGGCATGTCGCCAAAAATTCGATCAACTTTGGCCGGGTAAATTTTTTACGGTAAACAGCCTTCCCGCGACGATCCTGGCAATGAATATGGAAAGAGTTTTTACCCAGATCGATACCAATGAGCGCAATGTTTTCCATGATAGTTCTCCGAATGAAAGCCTGTCCTCAGCATAGTACCGGGAAGGAGGGAGTGACCATCTCATTAAATGTAACCCGCCAGTTTAACCTGCTGCCCAGGGCTCAGGTTCAGGCTTATCTCCTGACGGCTACCGCTGGAAAAGACGATCCCCGCCGCAAACACCAGCACCCCGGCATGCGCCAGCAGTGCCGGAAGCTGGATGCGGAAAGACACGTTGCGGCTTCTGACCGTTGCCAGCACGATAACCAGCAGCATCAGCAGGCCAAAGGGCAGCGTAGCGCGATTAAAGTACGGTGCGCCTACGGAGAGCCGTCCCCAGCCGAACAGCCCGTAAATCATCGGGTAGAGCGTGCCAATCAACACAATCAGCAGCACCGCACTAAAGAGCAGCAGCGCAACCAGAATCAGCATCTCGCGTGACCAACCGCCAAAACGCGCATTCTGCCGGACTTGCTGGCCCCGCCAGGCGTACAGCCCGAGCGACGCCAGACTCAACACGGTAAACAGCGCAAACAGCGGCGCGGCGCGGACGTTATCCAACGCGAAAGCATGCACCGAAACGAGAATACCGGAACGTACAATCAGCGTCCCAAGCAGCGATAAAATCAGCGTGACGATCGCCAGTAGCAGCGACCAGTGGCGGAAGATTCCGCGCTGGCGCGTGATATACAGGCTATGCAGCAGCGCGCTAGCGGAAAGCCAGGGTAATAAGGAGGCATTTTCAACCGGGTCCCAGAACCACCAGCCGCCCCAGCCCAGCTCGCAGTAGGCCCACCAGGAGCCGAGGATAATCCCCAGCGTCAGCGCGCACCAGCCGGGCAGCGCCCAGCGCCAGCACACCCAGGCGCTCTGCGCATTAAAGTCACCACGTAGCAGCGAGGCCAGCGCCACGCCTGCCGCCACCATCAAACCACCGTAACCCAGGTACAGCAGAGGTGGATGGAGGATTAACCCGAGATGTTGCAGCATCGGGTTAAGGTCGCGCCCTTCAATGGCTGGCGGGAAGATACGCACAAACGGATCGGACCATAGCACCACAAACAGTAGCAGCAGGGCCGTAATCATTGAGAGGACGCTGAGCGTCAGCGGAAACAGCGCGTCGGTATCACGCCGATAGCGTAAAGCGAACAGCGCGCTCCAGCCGGAAAGAAACAGCACCCACAGCAGCAGCGATCCTTCATGACCACCCCACACCGCCGCCAGTTTTAATCCCCACGGCAGCAGGCTGTAGCTGTGCTGAGCAACGTAGACCACCGAAAAGTCGCTGGTCAAAAAGCAGAATACCAGAATGGCAAAAGCCAGCAGTAGCAGGGTAAATTGCGCCCACACGCCCACCGTTGCAAGCCGCATCACCCCTTGCCAGCGCTGGCGGACACCCACCAGCACGGCAAGCGGGGTCAACACGTTGACCCCAAGGCTTAATAACAGCGCCAGAAAACCGGCTTCAGGAAGGAGAACGTCCAGATATCACCTTACGCAACGGTTAGCTGACCCGCATAGAGTATAAAAAAACGCAGCAGCAGTACGCCGGTCAGGCTGGCGCCGCACACTGCCAGCACGCCATGAAACGTCGAACTGCGGTTGGCCCAGGGTTTTAGCAGCATCGGCAGTATCAGCCCAAGCCCAGCCACGCCAAGCCAGAACCACCAGGTCCAGAATCCGCCGCCCAGTGCCGCCGCCAGCGCGCGCATTTTGCCGTCATCGCCCAGCGCCAGACCGACGAAGAACGCCGCCAGCAGGAAGATCTCCAGCCATACCACCGGGACTTCCATACGATGCACAAAGTGCGCTTCGGTACTGTGCGGGTTGCTACGATGGCGTAACGCCATGGCGATCAGCGCCACCGCGGCGCCGGAGGAGATCCCAGAGAACAGGAACAGCACCGGCAGGATCGGGTTATTCAGGAACGGGTAAGATTTCAGCGCCGACAGCAGAAAGCCGGTGTACGCCCCGAGCAGGACCGCCAGCACCAGCATTAACGTCTCAAGCGCACGATGGAACGGCGCAATCAGCGTCAATACTTTCTGCACGATACCTAACCGCGACAGCCAGCGCTGTTGCAGGGCAATCACTTCTTTTTCAAAGATTTTTGCCAGCCACAGCACTAACACCACCATGTACAACTGGAACAGCATGACCCCCATCGACATCACCGAAGTGAAGCTGTAGTGGAACATCAGTTTCCAGAAAGTCCATGGCCGCGTCAGGTGGAACACCAGAATCAACAGACCGAGGATAATCGCCCCCGGCCCTAACACCAGCGTAGTGCGCAGCAGCGTGCTGTCCGAACCGCCCGCCTCCGGATGGAAGCGACGCAGCAGAATCGCCAGCGTGACCAGTCCGGCAGAGATACCTATCAGGAACAGATAGATGGCAATGGGCCAGTCCCACACCAGTGATTCAAAATGAAATGCAGAAGCGGATGTCATTGGCTCACCTCCCCAAATTTAAAGGGAACGCGGTAGACCTTCGGTTTTGTACCCAACGCCAGCTTGTAACGGTAGGTCGTTTTCTGCTGCAACAAACGGGAGATATCGCTGTTGGGATCGTCCAGATTACCAAACGTCAGCGCCTTCGTCGGACATGACTCAACGCAGGCGGGCTGTTTGCCCGCTTTCAGGTTGGTTTTCCGGCAGAAATCGCATTTATCCGCCGTTTTGCTCACCGGATGGATAAAGCGCACGCGATAAGGACACGCGGCAATGCAGTACTGGCAGCCAACGCAAAGGTCCGGGTTCACATCCACAATGCCGCTGGCGGCATCACGATACGATGCCCCCGTCGGGCAGACGTCAACGCAGGGAGCGTGGTCGCAGTGCTGGCACGAGTGACGGAAGAAGCGATACTTCACATCAGGAAACGTCCCCTGCGGCTCACTGCGAATAATCGTCAGACGCGATACGCCTTCCGGCACGTTGTTGACTTCGCGACAAGCATCCATACAGGCCGTACAGCCGATGCATAATGACTCATCATGTACCATACCGTAACGCACGCCGTTGATGTTCAGCGTCTTCGCCACAACGCGCCCCGCCGTCCCGCTCACTGCCACCAGCGCGCCGACGCCGGTGATAAACTGGCGACGAGAGCAACTCATGGATGCTCCTTAAGCAACGGAATCGACGCCGGGTTAAAGTTCGGATTGTTACGCTGATCGCTATGGCAATCGACGCAAATCTTGATCCGTCCTTTATCGCTCAGCGTTTGCATCGTGTCTTGCTTCGGATGCAGTGAGTGACAGCTGGCACACGCCACTTTGGTTACGTGGACATCGTGCGGCCAGAACGCTTTTTGCAGCTGCTCAGGCAGGTGACAGGACATACAGACGCTGTTCTGCTGCTCCACGTTGTACATCGGCTCATTAAAGCGCATCACATCTTTCACCCCTTCACGGTGGTTCGGTGACGGCTGGCCGTGACAGTTGGTGCAGGTGACCGGCAGTTTGTTATTCGGGTTGATGACTTCCGCATGCTTACCATGCATGCCTTCGGTATCCGGCTTGTGACAGTCCAGACAGGCGGCATCCGGATTACGCTGTTGGGTAACCGTCCAGCGTTGATCCGACTCCTGCGGCGTTGGCGTGGCAGTGATTCCACTCAGGCTCCATAACAAGCCTGACGCCAGCACCCCAGCAGTTAATAACGAACGTAATACGCTCATATTCACTCCGTTGAGTTATCCGCCCCTTGCGGGGCGAAATGGGGTTATTGGCTTAACAGACCGTTTTTACGCGCCTGATCTTCCCACTGCGGAATCACCGTTTTGATGAAGTCCTGCTTCTCAGCATTGATTTGCTGCATGTTCAGACCAATCGCCGCCTGGGCTTTCTCTTTGGTCGAGATATCCGGCAACGGAATTTCATGCGTGATGCCTTTGGTCGCCAGCAGACGGACCAGTTTGGTACGCGCGTCGGCGGCTTTATCCATTGCGCTACCCAGCATCCGCAGACCTTCTTCCGGGGCGTGCATATGAATGCCGTGTGAGGCGATAGACAGGTCCCAACGCCATTGTGCGTGACGGATATCTTCCAGAATCGGCTTCATTTCCGCTTCAGTCGCGCCCGCATCCCATGCGGCTTTCGCTTCGAAGTGCGCACGAACCAGCTGATCTTCAACTTTGATTTTCAGGTCATGAATAGCCTGTTTACGCTCGGCGACCACTTTTTGCAGGGACGCTTTGTCCTGGGTGTGGCAGTTCGCGCAGGTCTGAGGGAAGTTGTCGAACGGGTTACCAATCTTATGGTCGGTATAGATCTTGCCTTCTGCGTTTTGCACTTTCGGCATGTGACAGTCGATACAGGTCACGTTGTTCTTGCCGTGAATGCCCGCGCTCCAGGTTTCATACTCCGGGTGCTGCGCTTTCAGCATCGGCGTTTTAGACAGGGAGTTGGTCCAGTCAGAGAAAGCAATGTTGTCGTAGTATTTCTCCATGTTCTCGACTTTCATGCCGTCGTCCCACGGGAACTTAACGGCTTTGTTTTTACCGTCGAAGTAGTATTCCACGTGGCACTGGCCGCAGACCATGTGTCAAGGCTCAATTGAAATGTCCGTTATCCAGCTCAATTAAAATGACCACTTTGATCTCTCATTCTCTTTACTGATAGACTTTCCTCCGACTGAAACAACAGGATGATTGAGCCCATGCTTCGATACGAGTTAACGCCGAACAATGCAGGTTTTATACTGTGGGGAGATTCAGAAGCCCTGAATGAATTACATGAACTCATTCATTACATCGTGGATGAAAGCCCACTGATTAAAGTTAAAGACGGATTTATGTTATCCCTTGCCTATGATATTCGTAAAGCACGGGAAGGTAATCGTCGTGTTGAGCAACATCAGTATGATCAACATGATACATATAAGCTTTATGGTGTTGAGCTTTTATGGCCTCTGGTCCTGGTACAGTCCTCAATACTCAGAAACTCAATGGGTTATATTCAGACAGACAAAAACCAGCTGTCTGTCATGTATGCCTTTGAATACCTGATAGAATCAGCATTAACAGAGTCTGAGAGAACAACGTCGAATGATATTATGCTAACAGTAAAATATGCATCAGACTCTGATTTTAATTTCATTGAGGATAATATTGACAGCAGGTGCTGCTATTTTATCAGCCTATCTCCGGAGCAAAGAAAAAAGCAGTTAATCAGTATTGTTCGTTCTTTTCATTCATTATGGGGTAAGTATGCCCGTGAAAAGCAGGACATAAAGATGCTGAACGAAATGAATAATACATCATGGGTCTGGCCGGACAATATCAACTGGTGAGCAACCACTGTCCGGCCAGTGAGTACCATCAGCGGGCTCTTTTACCAAAAATGTCCTCTGAACGTGACTGAAGCTGTTTGAGTGCTTCGAGCATGTCATCATTATCCAGTGAGCGCTGGGATTTCTTCCCTTCCTGCTTTGGCCGTCGTCGGGAAGGGCCATCTCCAGCGGGAATTGACTGAGAGCGCGTGTTATCCCGCTTGCTCTGCACCAGACTGATAAACTCCAGGGTTCGGCCAAGACGCTTGTTATCGACAATCGCGCCCTGGTCGATTTCTGACAGTCGGTCGTAGGTAGAGTAGGGAAGTAGCGTACCGTTCAGGCGCAGCTCTTTTCTGCCATCAGGATAGTGATACACATCGATATATTTACCTATTGCACGGCGACTCAGTTCGCTGTCTTCAATCAGGTACAACATTTTATCATATTGTATCGTCAACGATTTTGAGACTTTACGTTTTTCACGAACAGTGAAAATAAGCCCCAGGTCCTCATCATGTTCTACAGCACGGTGTACGTCAAAATCATGTCGCGGTACTTTGCCAAAACGGCGGTTATAGTCAGCCATATAGGCCTCAGCGAAGTCATTTGCAGCCTCCATTGAACAAATGCCCTGTAACCGCAGCTCTTTGACCAGACGATCCTGTAAAGTGAGGTGAGCTCGTTCTACACGCCCTTTGGCGGGACTGGTTTCTGCACAGATAGTCTGGATGTTCAGTTCATGCATGGCTCGCCCAAACTGAGTATGCCCGTCTCCGCCTGTGGCGTGTTTATTGTTAACACGAAAAACACCGGCTTTATCGCTGTACAGTGCCAGCGGTTTACCATGCTTATCGATATAGCGCCGCGTGGCTTCGAAGTAAGAAAACGTGGACTCCGATTTAACAAACAACAGTTCCATCAGTTTGCTGGTTGCATCATCAACATAGACCAGCGCGGTGCAGGCCGGGCCACGGCCTTCAAACCAGTCGTGATCACAGCCATCTATTTGTATCAGCTCACCAGTACACGGACGCCGGTACCGTGGTTGAGGGATCCTTGCGGCACGTTGTTTACGGGGAACCCATAAGCCAGCCCGCACCATGATGCGCCGGACAGTTTCTTTGCCAAGAAACAGTCCGTGGAGTTCTTCGAGCTTTTCACGCGCCAGAGTCGGACCGAAATCAGCATAACGCGTCTTGATCAGTTCCAGAGCCTGATCTGCGAGCCCGGGTGGCAACTGGCGGTTACCACGCATGCCACATCGTCTGCTGGCCATACCAAGCGGTCCGCCTTCACGGTAACGGGCAAGAAGTCTGCGGCATTGCCTGTCGCTGATACCGAGGTGCTCGGCCGCACGGCGCGTTGTGATGCGACGTTCAATGACGTCCTGTATAATCTTGATCCGGTTGATCTCTTTCAAAGTAAACACTCCTGAGCTTTCTGCGCTCATGATATGCCTCCCGGTAGTTTAAACGGACCAGTGAAGCTTACCATAGCGCGGACATCTGAATTGAGCCACAGGCGGACATTACTATTGAGCCATTACACCATGGATTGCTGGTCAAAGCGACCGGCTTTCTCAAACGGTTTACCGATGGCTTCCATCGCGCGTTCTGCATAAGGACGCGACAGGGTCAGTTCTGGCTTGCCTTTGGCGAAGTCTGGTGACGCGGTATTATGGCAATCCGCACAACCGAGGTTGTTAACAATTTCCGGACCGCCGCGCGCCCATTTACCGTGGAAGTAGCCATCTTCACCGTCTTTCTGGATAAGACGCGCTACGTCCGGGCTTTTACAGCTCCAGCAGGCCATCGGCAACGGACCATCTTCTGCCGTTTTTGGTGCGCCGGTACGTAAGGTTTCACGGACATCGGTCACGGCATACGCGTGTCCCCGCGGTTTGTTGTAATCGCGCGAGAATGGGTATCCCGCCCACAGGATCACCAGACGCGGATCTTCTGCCAGTGCATCTTCACGGGCTGATTGCTCAGACGTGGCTTTCCAGGAGAGATATTGATCGGGATGCTGAGGTGCGAAGGTTTCATTCTTCGCTTCAACGGTGACGGTTTTTGCAGGTACAGAAGTTTGTTCAGCGTGAACAGCAGAAATAAATAATAAAGGTAATAACAGGCTGAAGAAACGGCGTACGCGTGATTTTATCCTTGCCATAGGGGTCTCATCCAGATGACGCCATTATCTGCAATGGCGGTTCTTTTATTGTTTTCCACAACAGCAACCACACGAATACTGTCATGACATTGCTCCACCCTATTTGTAACAAGAAACCACACTGAAAATGTTGTTTTTAATCAATTGTAAGTGTATGTAAAATACCACTTTAGAGTTATAACACCCCTCTAATCTCTCACTCTTTTGTCTAATTCAGAGACAGATCACCTTTTCAACAATCCTTTAGATAACTGCATGTTATCGCGAGATTTAATCAATTTTTGCTAGTTCCCTTCAAAATTCAGTTTGTCGCTAATTTGCACAATTCGTTTATTGCGTGATCTGCCGCGCAAATACTAAACAAAACTCTCAAAGCCCCTACATTTAACGTTTATGAGACATATTATTAACATCCTACAAGGAGAACAAAAGCCATGAGCCAAATACATAAACACGCTATTCCCGCAAACATTGCGGATCGTTGCCTGATAAATCCGGAGCAGTACGCAGAGAAATACCAGCAATCCATTAACGAACCCGACACATTTTGGGGCGAGCAGGGAAAGATTCTTGATTGGATCAAGCCGTACAGCCAGGTGAAGAACACCTCCTTCGCACCAGGCAACGTGTCTATTAAATGGTACGAAGACGGCACCCTGAACCTGGCCGCAAACTGCCTTGACCGCCATCTGCAGGCAAACGGCGATCGTACCGCCATTATCTGGGAAGGCGATGACGCTACCCAAAGCAAAAACATTACCTATCGCGAGTTGCATCGCGATGTCTGCCGTTTCGCCAATACGCTACTGGATTTAGGCATTAAAAAAGGTGACGTGGTGGCCATTTATATGCCGATGGTGCCAGAAGCTGCGGTTGCCATGCTGGCCTGTGCCCGCATAGGGGCCGTGCATTCTGTCATCTTCGGTGGTTTCTCACCGGAAGCCGTCGCCGGACGTATCATCGACTCTAATTCACGCCTGGTGATCACCGCCGATGAAGGCGTACGCGCCGGACGCGCTATCCCGTTGAAAAAGAACGTCGATGATGCGCTGAAAAACCCGAACGTGAAAACCGTTGAACATGTGGTCGTCCTCAAACGTACCGGTGGTAAAACGGAGTGGCAGGAAGGCCGTGACCTGTGGTGGTCCGATCTTATCGAGAAAGCCAGCTCAGAACACCAACCGGAAGAGATGAACGCGGAAGATCCGCTGTTTATCCTGTATACCTCCGGTTCAACCGGCAAGCCGAAAGGCGTGCTGCACACTACCGGCGGGTATCTGGTCTACGCTGCAACCACCTTTAAGTACGTGTTTGATTACCATCAGGGCGATATCTATTGGTGTACCGCTGACGTGGGTTGGGTAACCGGACACAGCTACCTGCTGTACGGCCCGCTGGCCTGCGGCGCAACCACGCTGATGTTCGAAGGCGTACCAAACTGGCCAACGCCTGCGCGTATGTCGCAGGTTGTGGACAAGCACCAGGTCAATATTCTGTATACCGCACCGACCGCCATTCGCGCACTGATGGCAGAAGGCGACAAAGCGATTGAAGGTACTGACCGTTCGTCGCTGCGTATCCTGGGTTCCGTTGGCGAGCCGATCAACCCGGAAGCGTGGGAGTGGTACTGGAAGAAGATCGGCAACGAAAAATGTCCGGTCGTCGATACCTGGTGGCAGACCGAAACCGGGGGATTCATGATCACCCCACTGCCGGGCGCTACCGAGCTGAAAGCCGGTTCTGCAACCCGTCCGTTCTTTGGCGTACAGCCTGCGATTGTCGATAACGAAGGTAATCCACTGGAAGGCGCGACGGAAGGTAACCTGGTGATTACCGACTCGTGGCCAGGCCAGGCGAGAACGCTGTTTGGCGATCACGAACGCTTTGAGCAAACCTACTTCTCTACCTTCAAGAATATGTACTTCAGCGGCGACGGCGCGCGCCGTGACGAAGATGGCTATTACTGGATCACCGGACGTGTGGACGATGTGCTGAACGTCTCTGGCCACCGTCTGGGAACGGCTGAAATCGAATCAGCGCTGGTGTCGCATCCGAAGATTGCCGAAGCCGCGGTGGTGGGAATTCCGCATAATATTAAAGGCCAGGCGATCTACGCCTACGTCACGCTGAATCACGGTGAAGAGCCGTCACCTGAGTTGTACGCCGAGGTTCGCAACTGGGTGCGTAAAGAAATTGGTCCGTTGGCAACGCCAGACGTGCTGCACTGGACCGACTCACTGCCGAAAACCCGCTCCGGCAAAATCATGCGCCGCATCCTGCGCAAAATCGCGGCGGGCGATACCAGCAATCTGGGCGATACCTCGACCCTCGCCGATCCTGGCGTCGTGGAGAAACTGCTCGAAGAGAAGCAGGCCATCGCGATGCCATCATAACAAAGTCCTGAAAATGCCGGATGGCGACGCGAAAGCGTCTTATCCGGCCTACAAATCTGACCCTACCCTCTCTTCACCGGGAGGGAAATATAAAAAACCTCCCCCAAAGGATTTCGTGTTACAGGAAGGCGGCAAGCAAGCACATCCCCAAGAGCATAGTTCACTATGTGACTGGGGTGGGCAAGTGCGGCCAACGAACTTGTAGCACGAAAGACGCAGGGGGACCTCTGGAGAGCTCTGTGATGAATGACCAAATTTATCAGCGGATAGAAGACAGTGCGCGTTTCAGGGAGTTAGTAGAAAAACGGCAACGGTTTGCCACCATTCTGTCCATCATCATGCTGGCAGTTTATATCAGCTTTATATTATTGATTGCCTTTGCGCCGGGCTGGCTGGGTACTCCGCTACACGCGGGAACCAGCGTCACCCGCGGTATTCCGATTGGGGTCGGTGTGATCCTTATCTCCTTCATCCTGACCGGGATCTACATCTGGCGGGCAAACGGTGAATTCGATCGCCTGAACAATGCGGTTTTGCACGAGGTTAAAGCATCATGAAGAGAGTCCTGACGGCGCTTGCCGCCACGCTGCCCTTCGCCGCAAACGCGGCGGATGCTATTAGCGGTGCAGTCCAACGCCAGCCAACCAACTGGCAGGCGATTATTATGTTCCTGATTTTCGTCATCTTTACGCTCGGCATTACCTACTGGGCGTCTAAGCGCGTACGTTCACGTAATGATTACTACACCGCTGGCGGTAACATCACCGGTTTCCAGAACGGGCTGGCGATTGCGGGCGACTATATGTCGGCGGCATCGTTCCTCGGGATTTCCGCGTTGGTCTTTACCTCCGGTTATGACGGGCTGATCTATTCACTCGGCTTCCTGGTCGGCTGGCCAATTATCCTGTTCCTGATTGCTGAGCGTTTGCGTAACCTGGGTCGTTACACCTTTGCAGACGTTGCGTCTTATCGTCTGAAGCAAGGGCCAATCCGTATTCTGTCCGCCTGTGGTTCCCTGGTGGTGGTTGCGCTGTATCTGATCGCGCAGATGGTTGGTGCAGGTAAGCTGATTGAGCTGCTGTTTGGTCTGAACTATCACATCGCTGTCGTACTGGTTGGCGTGCTGATGATGATGTACGTTTTGTTTGGCGGCATGTTGGCGACCACCTGGGTACAGATCATCAAAGCCGTACTGTTGCTGTTCGGTGCCAGCTTTATGGCCTTTATGGTGATGAAGCACGTCGGCTTTAGCTTCAATAATCTGTTCACCGAAGCGATGGCGGTACATCCGAAAGGTTCAGCCATTATGAGCCCGGGCGGGTTGGTAAAAGACCCAATCTCCGCACTGTCGTTAGGTCTCGGCCTGATGTTTGGTACGGCGGGCTTGCCGCACATCCTGATGCGCTTCTTCACGGTTAGCGATGCCCGTGAAGCACGTAAGAGTGTGTTCTACGCCACCGGTTTTATGGGTTATTTCTATATCCTGACCTTTATCATCGGCTTTGGCGCAATCATGCTGGTAGGTGCAAATCCGGCGTACAAAGATGCTGCGGGCGCGCTGATTGGCGGTAATAACATGGCGGCGGTTCACCTGGCGAATGCGGTGGGCGGTAACCTGTTCCTCGGCTTCATCTCAGCCGTGGCGTTTGCCACCATTCTGGCGGTGGTTGCCGGTCTGACTCTGGCGGGCGCATCGGCAGTGTCTCACGACCTGTACGCCAACGTGTTCCGCAAAGGCGCCACCGAACGTGAAGAGCTGCGGGTTTCGAAAATCACCGTGCTGGTGCTGGGCGTGATTGCCATCGTGCTCGGCGTGCTGTTCGAAAACCAGAACATCGCCTTCATGGTCGGCCTGGCGTTCGCCATCGCGGCGAGCTGTAACTTCCCCATCATTCTGCTCTCTATGTACTGGTCGAAACTGACCACGCGTGGCGCAATGTTGGGTGGCTGGTTAGGCCTGCTGACGGCAGTGGTGCTGATGATTCTTGGTCCAACGATTTGGGTCCAGATCCTCGGTCACGAAAAAGCCATTTTCCCGTATGAGTATCCGGCGCTGTTCTCCATCAGCGTAGCATTCCTCGGGATCTGGTTCTTCTCTGCCACCGACAACTCAGAAGAAGGTAACCGCGAACGCGAGCAGTTCCGTGCTCAGTTTATCCGTTCCCAGACCGGGTACGGTGTAGAACAAGGTCGCGCGCACTAACTTCCCTTCTCCTCCGGCTTTCAGGCCGGAGGATTACATCCTTTCTCAGAACATCAGCCTCGCCACCAGCGGTGCCACCAGCACCATCACCACGCCGGAAAGCATCATCACCAGGCTGGCAACGACACCCTCCTGCTGACCGAGTTCATAAGAGCGTGCCGTGCCCGCACCGTGCGATGCTGCACCAAATCCTGCGCCTTTCGCCATCCCTTCACGAATAGAAAGCCGTAAAAACAGCACATCGCCGACCGCCATACCAAATACGCCAGTCACCACCACGAACAATGCCACCAGGTCCGGCTGCCCGCCCAACGGTTCTGCCGCCGCCAGCGCAAACGGTGTGGTGACGGAGCGCACCGCCAGACTGCGTTGGATCTCATCAGGCAACATAAACAGGCGCGCCAGCCATACGGAACTGGTGACGGCCACCAGCGTTGCCGTTACCACGCCCGCCGTCAGCGACATCCAGTGACGCTTAATCACGGCAAGGTTGTCATACACCGGAACAGCAAACGCAATGGTCGCTGGGCCTAACAACCACAGCAACCAGTGCGATTCACCGATATAGTTTTGCCAGGAGATATGGCCGAAGACCAGCATCAGTACCAGCAGGGCCGGGGTGAGAACTAATGGCATTAGGGGTAATTTACGAAAACGGCGATACAGGCGCTTATTGGCAAAGTAGATACCCAGCGTAATCACCAGACACAATACGCTTAGCTGGAAATTACTCACGGTTTAGCCTGCGCATTTCATAGCGATACACTTTATCCACCACCCACGCCGTTGCGCCGAGCACCATCAGCGTACTGATCGCAATCACGGCAAATATACGCCAGCCATCAACCAGCAACAGCTGCGTGTAGTTCACAACGGCGACCACCGCCGGAACAAAAAACAGCAGCATTTCAGCCAGTAACCAGCGAGCACCTGCGCGAATCCAGTTCAGCGGGATAACCCGGCAGACAATTAACGCCAGCATCAGCACCATCCCGACCAGGTTGGCAGGAAGCGGTAGATGCAGCCAGGAGACAAGATATTGAGCAAATACAAAGAGACCTGCGTACAACAGAACCTGAACGGGGATCTGGAGTCGATGAATAACGGCAGGCGTCACGCGGCTTATCGCCACAGCCATGAGGGTATGTCCTTAAAAAATAGAGAGCGCCAGTATAGAGAGCCCCCGTCTAGGACTGAAATGAATTAAACTCATTGCAGGCATAGTCTTAAGGAATAATCATGGATATCAGAACGCTGCGATATTTTGTTGAGGTGGTTCGTCAGCAGAGCTTTACCCGCGCAGCGGAGAAGCTTTTTGTCACCCAGCCCACCATCAGCAAGATGTTGAAGAACCTTGAAGACGAGCTTAACTGCACGCTGTTAATCCGCGACGGTCGGCGACTGCTGTTAACCGACACCGGGCAGGTCGTTTTCGAACGCGGCCTGGCGATCCTTGCCGAGTTTCGCCAGCTTGAAGCGGAACTCAGTGACATTAATCACCTCAACAAGGGCGTGCTGCGCCTCGGTATCCCGCCCATGGTGGGGATGTTGATGGCCGGGCCGATCGGCCTGTTTCGCCAGCGCTATCCCGGCGTTGAGCTGAAGGTCTCTGAATTTGGCGGCTTAACCGTTCAGCAGGCGGTAATGAACGGTGACCTGGATGTCGCGATGACCGCGCTGCCAGTTGAAGAAGAGAGCGGTCTGGCAACCTTACCGCTTTTTAGCCATCCACTCTGCGTGTTGGTTCCTCGCTCCGGTCAGTGGACAACGTGCGAATCCATTTCCCCCGAGGCGCTGGCGGAACATCCGCTGCTTATCTACAACGAAGATTTCGCGTTGAGCCGCCAATTGCTTGAGCTGTTTAGCCAACACAACGTCAAACCCCGCATCGCGGTGCGCAGCGGGCAGTGGGATTTTCTGGCGGCAATGGTACAAGCCGGAGTCGGGATTGCCATTTTACCGGAGCCGATTTGCCAGCGGCTGGATAAGCAAACGTTGCGCTGGATCCCTCTGGAGAGTGACTTACGCTGGCAGTTGGGCATGATTTGGCGCGAAGGCGTTTATCTGTCGCACAGCGCCCAGGCGTGGCTCAAATGCTGTGAAGGGTTTTGGCTACCGCAAGCGTCGTAAAATGCCGGATGCGGCTAACGCCTTATCCGGCCTACATCGGTATGCCGGTGTTGTAGGCCTGATAAGCGTAGCGCCATCAGGCACGTTCGCCCGCATTAAAATCCATGATTTCACCTGCCCAATCTTGCGGGTACAAACCGTGCCTCACATCACGATGAAATGTTGAAAAAGGCCAAGCCTGTACCTGCTTTACCCAACCGTGCTTCACCGGGTTAATGTAAATATAATCAACATGCTGGCGATAATCATGTTCATCACGGATGGTGTGCTCCCAAAAGCGAGATTGCCAGATATGTCGGGAAGACAATGAGTGGGTGAAATGCTTCTTAATTTCCCGCCAGCGAGAGGAATAATCCGCATCATTGCCAGGTAACGTCCATATACAATGCATATGCTCGGGTAAAACGACCCACGCATTGATGCGAAAAGGCCTAACCTTTTTGACCGCAGCGATTGCACACCGAAGCGCGTGAATGTTGTCTGTCAGAAGGTGGCTTCGACGGTCCTGCAGATTTACCGTAAAAAACCAGGTTCCCCCATTGATGTAATTTCGTCGATAGTTGGACATGTTTCCCCCTTTCCTCAACCGTATGGAGAAAAGAGGGAATCGACAAGAGGGATGGTTTCGTTCAGGAAAGCCGCTCGCAAATTACACGATGAATAATTTCTTGCAGCCAGTTGCGCGGCATTTGGCCCACCCTTCGCCGGATGCGGCTAACGCCTTATCCGGCCTACATCGCTGTTGCCGGTCTTGTAGGCCTGATAAGCGTAGCGCATCAGGCGCTATCGTTTACTGATTCTCAATCAACAGCGCTTCCAGCAAATCCAGGTCGTGCAGTAGTTTTTGCAGCGTTTCATTGCTGATTTCACGCGTGGCGCGCAGGTGATAAAGCTCCGCGCGTTCTGAACGCAGCGCTGCCAGGCGGAAACGTCGCTCGAGGTTTTCTTCCTGCATCGAGCTTTCCACATCGTTGCGCCCGTCGGCGCGTCGGCGCAGGTTACCAATCACGCGTGAACTCACCTCGGTGAGCAACTGGTTATCGATGTTCTCTTCGGTGTCCGCAGCCAGTCGCTCCTCCATTTTCTGGATCGCGACAATCGCCACTTCTGCCGTGGCGGCGCGGGCAATACGTTCCTCTTTCTGCTGCTGCGAGTGGTCTGCCACTTCCAGATGTTGTAGCAGAATCGGCAGCATCACCACGCCGACAAACAGCGAGAACAGGATCACGCCTGCGGCAAGGAAGATCAGCTCATATCGCGCCGGGAAGCCGCTACCGTCCGGTAACAACAGAGGAATGGAGAGTACACCGGCGAGGGTAATGGCCCCGCGTACACCGGCAAAAGAGGCGATCATGATTTCACGCGTCGTCCAGGATCCAAACTCCATCGGTTTTTTCTTCAGGAAGCGCAAACTGAACTTTTTCATGGTCCACAGCCAGCCAAAACGTACCAGCATTAGCGCCACGTAAATCAGCACGACATCGGTAAACAGCATCCAGATTTCAACATTCGGATCGGCCTCGGCCGCCGCCAAAGAAGACTCCAGAATCCCCGGTAACTGTAGCCCTAACAGCAAGAAGACCATGCCGTTAAATACAAACTCCAGCATCGCCCAGGTACTGTTAGCACGTAAACGCATCGCCAGTGGCGCGCGGCGCATCACCCCGGAACGGGTGATCGTCATCCCGGCAGCGACCGCCGCGAGGATACCGGAAACGCCGATATGTTCCGCAATCAGGTAAGACGCAAACGGCAGCAGGAACAGCAGGACGATTTGCGTTGCCGGCTCGTCACCGCCCCAGCGGCTGAGGAAGCGCAGGGAACGGCCGTACAGCCAACTGACGACAAAACCAGCCAGGATGCCGCCAATCGCCACTTTGAAGAACTCAAGCGTTGCGCCACCAACGGTGAATACCATCGTGCCCATCGCCACGGCGACGGCAAACTTCAGAGAGACCAGACCGGAGGCGTCGTTCATCAACGCTTCGCCCTGCAGGATACCCATGATTTTCTTCGGTATACGTCCCTCTCCCACAATGCCGGAAAGTGCGACGGCATCGGTTGGCGATAGCACAGCAGCCAGCGCAAAGGCTGGGATGAGAGGGATCCCCGGCACCAGCCAGTAAATCATAAATCCAATGCCGACCACCGTGACCAGCACCAGCGCCAACGCCAGGCCGAAAATCTCTCGCCCGTGCTCGAGAAACTCACGCGTTGGCGTCTTCCAGCCATCGGCAAAGAGCAGCGGCGGGATGAACAGAACCAGGAACAGCTCAGGATCGAATTCCACATGCAAACCAAACGTCGGCCACGCCAGCAAGGCGCCGATGGCGATCTGCATAAGGGGTAAAGGAAGTTGGAAGGGCAATACGCGAGTAAATACCCCCGACAGCGAGACCACAAGGGTCATGATGAGTATGGTGAAAAAGATTTCCATGCGTTCCCTGTTTGCGATGTTTCTTATGATTGCTAATGAGAGGCGTCGTGCCTCAATTCTATCTAATTGAGAGTAACGCAAAAGACAACGAGTGTGTTCTGAAAATGAAAACGGGCGGCCAAAGCCACCCGTTTTTAGGATCGTCAGAAAATCAGAATCAGATAGCCCAACCGCCGGCGTAGAAGGCCACCAGCGCGATGGCGATCACCACGGTGCCGATGTTCAGTTTGCGCCATTCACCAGAAACGATGCGGCCAATTACCAGGGTAGCAAAGCCAATCATGATGCCGGTAACGATGTTACAGGTCAGCACGATAAATACGGCCGTAACCAGTCCTGCCATTGCGTCGACAAAGTCAGCGAAATCGATTTTCGCGACGTTGCTCAGCATCAACAGACCCACATACATCAGCGCAGGTGCCGTTGCGTACACAGGTACAAGATAAGAGAGCGGAGAGAGGAACAGGATCAGCAGGAACAGTACGCCAACGGTGATCGCTGTCAGGCCAGTTTTACCGCCTGCCGCCGTACCCGCTGCGGATTCAATGTAAACCGCCGCCGGAGCTGCACCCACCAGACCAGAGAACACACTGCTCAGGGAGTCAGTGGTCAGCGCCTTGCCACCGTCGATAATCTGTCCGTCTTTATCCAGCAGATTCGCCTGTCCGGCTACCGCGCGGATGGTTCCGGTTGCATCGAAGACAGCGGTCATGACCAGCGCCAGCACGCTCGGCAGGACAATCGGGTTCAGTGCCCCCATGATATCCAGGCTGCCGATCAGCGAGTTGCCGTTTTCATCACTCAGAGACGGCATGGCAAAAATGCCGGAGAAATGCACTGCCGGGTCGAAAATCAGACCAACCACTGAAATACCGATAATGGTCAGCAGAATGCCACCCGGTACTTTCAGTTTTTCGAGGCCAATAATCACCGCCAGACCAATTAACGACATAATGACCGGGAAGGTATCGAAGTCACCCAGCGCAACCGGCAGGCCGTCCAGCGGGTTCTTAATTACCAGACCGACACCGTTTGCCGCAATCAGCAGCAGGAACAGGCCGATACCAATCCCCGTACCATGCGCAACGCCCTGCGGCAGATTGCGCAGGATCCAGCTACGGATACCGGTCGCGGAAATGATGGTAAACAGGACCCCCATCAGGAACACCGCACCCAGCGCAACGGGCACGCTAATATGTTGGCCCAGCACCAGGCTGAATGCGGTAAATGCGGTCAGAGAAATGGCGCAACCAATTGCCAGCGGCAGGTTTGCCCACAGGCCCATCACAATAGAACCGACGCCCGCGACCAGACAGGTCGCCACAAATACAGCAGCAGGTGGGAACCCGGCTTTACCCAGCATCCCCGGAACCACGATAACGGAGTAGACCATGGCCAGGAAGGTCGTTAATCCGGCAACGACTTCCTGACGAACGGTACTGCCGCGGAGCGAAATTTTAAACCAGGCGTCGAGTGAACCGCCGGTACGCGCTGAAGGCGTAGACATAGAAAACATCCCCTGAGAGTTTATTTTTTCGTCATTATGCGTGCTGGACAATCCACTGCCTGCTAAACGTTTTCTCCATGTGCCAGGTTTGCGTCAATAGGGGTGTCGCAAAAAAGCAAACGTTTAGCTCCGCGCATAAAAAACGGGTGGTAAAAAAAAGCAAACGATTATCCAGCGATCATACGCTGGTTTTCAACTGAACTTTGCCGCTTTTTACTCATTTCTTCTTATAACGCGCAAGAAATAACCAGTCGATGCGCAAACGTTATCGTCAATGCGCAATTTGGCAACAAATTTCGCGGAGTGATTACATCATCGGCGTGTTTATTTCGCGCAACTCGCGCAAGAAAACAGGTGAAGATGCGTAAAATTTTTTGGCTAAAAAATCACCATTTCACTGGCAAATGGAGGGAGGTGGCTTACACTTACATTATCAACACAGGCCGGAACCTCCCCTAATGTGCTCGACTGAGGGGTGTTGATGTCGGGGGAAACCCTCCCGTGAACCAGCGGGATAGAGTGAAAGACAAAGACCGGAACCAAACTAAAGCGCCCTCTGTGGCGCTTTAGTTTTATACCCTTCATACCCGTCACATATTTTAAACCAATTAATCATCTTCCAGCAGGCGCGCTCCGGTCCCCTGCTCGCCAAGCTGATCGCCTGGGTTACGCAACGGGCAATCGCTGCGTGACAAGCATCCGCAACCAATACACCCATCCAGCTCATCGCGTAGCGCCACCAAAGTATGGATGCGTCGGTCCAGTTCTTCACGCCATTGCGAAGAGAGCTGCTTCCACTCTTTGGCACTAAGCGAATGCCCCTCAGGTAATACACCTAACGCGTCACCGATCGTGGCCAGCGGGATCCCGATGCGTTGAGCAATCTTGATTATCGCGACGTAACGCAACACATCACGTTTGTATCGCCGCTGATTGCCGCTGTTGCGCATGCTACTGATTAACCCTTTGCTTTCATAGAAATGCAGGGTCGATACCGCCACGCCGCTACGTTTGGCGACTTCACCTGGTGTGAGCAGCGCTTTTATCCGGGGTAATTTCTTTTCCATAAATCGCTTTACCTCAAGTTAACTTGAGGAATTATACTCGCCCACAGACAAAACGACGAATCGAATACTGAGAAAGAGGCAGCCCTATGTCCCATCAGCAGATTATTCAGACCCTTATTGAATGGATTGATGAACATATCGATCAACCGCTCAACATTGAGGCGGTGGCGAAAAAATCAGGTTACTCGAAGTGGTATTTACAAAGAATGTTCCGCACGGTGACGCGCCAGACCTTGGGTGACTACATCCGCCAGCGTCGACTTTTGCTGGCCGCCGTTGAACTACGGACAACTGAGCGACCTATTTTTGATATCGCGATGGATCTTGGTTATGTGTCGCAACAAACCTTCTCGCGTGTGTTTCGCCGCGAATTTGATCGTACTCCCAGCGACTACCGCCATCGTCTGTAAGATTATTGCCCGCTCTGCGTCAGTATGGCGGGCGACCGTTGTATCCAGTGCATGAACTCCTGCGGCGGCAGCGCCTTCGCAAAATACCAGCCCTGACAATACTGTACGCCGCGTTCAAGCAGCCATTCGATTTGCTCCTTCGTTTCCACCCCTTCCGCAATCGTCTTCAGGTGTAAGCTTTGTGCCATCTCAATAATATGTTCGGCAATCAAGTGACTGGTGCTGTTAGTGGATAACGTGCTAATAAACGATTTGTCGATCTTCAGGATATCGACATTCAGCGCTGACAAATTATGCAGATTGGAATATCCCGTGCCAAAATCATCAAATGCCACTTCATAACCCGCTTTGCGGAACGCTTGGATTACGGGGGTCATTTTATGTACATCTATGAACCCACGCTCGGTCACTTCGACTTTAATTTGCTGGGCCGCCACGGAGTACTCACGATTTTTGTCGTTAATCAGAGCAATCAATCGGGATGAATGAAAGTCAGAAGCGGAAAGGTTAATCGATATAGAAAGCTGAGGATGCGCCGAAAGAAAATACCCCAAATCGTTGAACACCTCTTCAACGACATAATCCGTGATCCGCTCAATCATTCCCTCTTTTTCAGCCAGTGGAATAAACTCCGTCGGGCTCATCACCTCACCTTTACAGCCCGGCCAGCGCAGCAGAGCTTCAGCACCAACACATTGCCCATTTTTAATATCAATAATCGGCTGGTAATGCAGGCAAAGCTGACGTTTTTTGATCGCGCGTTTTAATAAGCGCCGGGGAGATAAGTATTCCTGGCGCGTGCGCCACCACATTAGCAGTATCAGGATGCTGCAGATAATCCCGAAGGGAATGGTTAATGCCGCCTCGTGATAGAAAATCTGACTTACGCGGTTGTCTGAGGTCGACACAATAATCGCAATTGGACGTTTTTCTGAATGCACGATGGTGTAGAAGCGATCGTCTTGTTGAAAGGTCGAGGCTTCACCGCGTATGAGCGGTGCGAATTGCGCAATATTTGCCGCTTCGCTGGCAGAGAAAAACGTATCCGTTACTGTGTCATACACGCCCCAGGAGAGATCCGGATCATCTGACATGACTTCGCTGTAGGACAATGGATTGATGACTGCGACGTAGTTTCCGCGTTGCATGTACGTCATTCTGTAGCCAGCGAAAAAAGGGGTATCGCGGTAGTAATAGATGGCGATATCCGGCGTACGTTTATAATCGGCTGTCGGCATAATATAAGTAACAGGCGGCGCCATCGACGTAGAGCACAAAAAGTGATCGCCCTGCGCATAAATTAGCTCACTGATATATAAACGACCGCGAATAATATTTAGCATACTTTTCTGATGTGCCGGGGTACACATCTTACCCTGATACAACTGGGCCATATCACGCGCCAAATCAGCTTGTAGGATCACCAATTCTGTTTTATTTAACACCAGTTGAGCAAAAGAGCGGAGTTGGCTATGGGTTTCGGTCATCGCCCGGATGTGCGCAAACCATATCGCCAGCACCACGGGGAACAATACCACCATGAATGTTCCCAGGAACTTCAGCATCTTGCGTCGCGCACTGTGATTCATGTCAGCCCTATTTCCCTGTTTCGTATATGCCAGAACCCATCAAGGCAGGATGCTATAAACACCGACTGATTAAGTTGCATGAATCTATCAGTATTAGGGAAGGTGCGAATAAGCAGGTCATTTCTTCCCAAGCTGACTCGCTGATTAAAATTTCGCGGATCTGGGCCGATTTTTTTCCCGCAAACACATCGAATCAGCCTATTTAGGCTATTTTTTCCACCATTTCTGGCGTTATTTCCGGTTTTTACTGAGATCTCTCCCACTGACGTATCATTTGGTCCACCCGAAACAGGTTGGCCAGGGTGAATAACATCGCCAGTTGGTTATCGTTTTTCAGCAGCCCTTTGTATCTGGCTTTCACGAAGCCGAACTGCCGCTTGATGATGCGAAACGGGTGCTCCACCCTGGCACGGATGCTGGCTTTCATGTATTCGATGTTGATGGCCGTTTTGTTCTTGCGCGGATGCTGCTTCAAGGTTTTTACCCTGCCGGGACGCTCGGCGATCAGCCAGTCCACATCCACCTCGGCCAGCTCCTCGCGCTGTGGCGCTCCTTGGTAGCCGGCATCGGCTGAGACAAATTGCTCCTCTCCATGAAGCAGATTACCCAGCTGATTGAGGTCATGCTCGTTGGCCGCGGTGGTGACTAGGCTGTGGGTCAGGCCACTCTTGGCATCGACACCAATGTGGGCCTTCATGCCAAAGTGCCACTGATTGCCTTTCTTGGTCTGATGCATCTCCGGATCGCGTTGCTGCTCTTTGTTCTTGGTAGAGCTGGGTGCCTCAATGATGGTGGCATCCACCAAAGTGCCTTGGGTCATCATGACGCCTGCTTCGGCCAGCCAGCGATTGATGGTCTTGAACAATTGACGGGCCAGTTGATGCTGCTCGAGCAGGTGGCGGAAATTCATGATGGTGGTGCGATCCGGCAGGGCGCTATCCAGGGATAATCGGGCAAACAGGCGCATGGAGGCGATTTCGTACAGGGCATCTTCCATGGCACCGTCGCTCAGGTTGTACCAATGCTGCATGCAGTGAATACGCAGCATGGTCTCCAGCGGATAGGGCCGTCGGCCATTGCCCGCCTTGGGATAAAACGGCTCGATGACAGCGGTCATATTCTGCCATGGCAGAATCTGCTCCATGCGGGAGAGGAAAATCTCTTTTCGGGTCTGACGGCGCTTAGTGCTGAATTCACTATCGGCGAAGGTGAGTTGATGGCTCATGATGTCCCTCTGGGATGCGCTCCGGATGAATATGATGATCTCATATCAGGAACTTGTTCGCACCTTCCTTAGCAACAGACTTCTCTATGTAAAAGTCTGATAATAGTTGATGATGATATTATTTTTCCGTAAGGCAAACTTAAAGTTATGCTTATTTCATAACGTTATTATCCCCACGGAGTAATTTTTTATGAGCATTATCCTGGCTGCATTTAAGAAATTCATTAATTTTTTTTAACGTTTAATTTAGGATAAATATAACAAGTAGACTAAATACATGTTTAAAACATGGTTATTTATTATCAACTCTTCATTAAACAAAACCACACATTTAGGGTGGTTATAAGCCTGCAAAAATAACGGCCAATACTGGTGAACAAACGACCAGATGTGATATAGTTCACAAAAATCATGTAACAGAAACAATGTTTCATTCATGTTATTGCCCGTCGAGAGCCAGAGTACTACACCCTCGGTGAACACCCCCGCGCTGTCATGGGCATCAAGACTTTCTGAGGACGTTTTTCATGGCGACAATAACAACTGGCGTGGTTCTTCTGCGGTGGCAACTACTCAGCGCGGTGCTGATGTTTTTAGCCAGTACGCTCAATATCCGTTTTCGTAAATCAGATTATATTGGCCTGGCCGTCATTAGCAGCGGTTTGGGGCTGGTTTTTGCCTGCTGGTTTGCGACTGGATTGCTCGGCATAACCCTGGTGGATATGTCCGCTATCTGGAAGAACATTGAAACCGTAATGGTTGACGTGATGAGCCACACACCGCCAGATTGGCCTATGGTGTTGAACTGATAACAAAATTGCATATGGCTACCCCAGTCTTGAGATAGCCATTATTTTCAGCGTAGCGCAGTGGGATTAGAACGGAATATCGTCGTCGAAATCCATCGGCGGCTCGTTAGACGGCGCTGCCGGAGCTGACTGTTGCGGACGAGACTGCGCGCCGCCGCTGAACTGGTTGCCACCCTGCGGCTGCTGAGGTTGACCCCAACCGCCCTGCTGCTGACCGCCACCTGCCGGAGCACCACCACCCTGACGACCACCCAGCATTTGCATGGTGCCGCCAACGTTAACCACAACTTCTGTGGTGTACTTTTCTACGCCGGACTGATCGGTCCATTTGCGGGTACGCAGCTGACCTTCGATATAGACCTGAGAACCTTTACGCAGATATTCGCTGGCCACTTCCGCCAGTTTGCCAAACAGCACAACACGGTGCCATTCAGTCTGCTCTTTCATTTCACCGGTCGCTTTATCACGCCAGGATTCGGAAGTAGCCAGCGTAATGTTGGCAACTGCGCCACCATTCGGCATATAGCGTACTTCCGGGTCCTGGCCCAGATTACCGACGAGAATCACCTTGTTTACGCCTCTGCTGGCCATGATCGTGTCTCCTGAAAAACGTTACTGAATAAGTGTAAGCGCGGGATTGTAGCATTTCCAATAGCGCTTTTACTACGTTGCGAAGTTGATTCCAGTAAACAACCCCAGCCAGACATTGTTGCACAGACGTCTGCGTTTTGCATTCCAATACTGTATATCCATTCAGGTCAGGTTGTGTCATAATTAACCGTTTGTGATCGCCGGTAGCACCATGCAGCCAGGCAAAAAAGCGTTTAATCCGGGAAAGATGAATGGATAAGATCGAAGTTCGGGGCGCCCGCACCCATAATCTCAAAAACATCAACCTCGTCATCCCGCGCGACAAGCTGATTGTCGTCACCGGGCTTTCGGGCTCAGGCAAATCTTCGCTCGCTTTCGACACCTTATATGCCGAAGGGCAGCGTCGTTACGTTGAATCCCTTTCCGCGTACGCGCGTCAATTTCTGTCGCTGATGGAAAAACCGGACGTCGACCACATTGAGGGGCTCTCTCCTGCCATCTCAATTGAACAAAAATCGACGTCCCATAACCCGCGATCCACGGTAGGTACAATTACCGAAATTCACGACTATCTGCGTCTGCTGTTTGCCCGCGTTGGCGAGCCGCGCTGTCCGGATCACGACGTTCCCCTGGCAGCGCAGACCGTAAGCCAGATGGTGGATAACGTCCTGTCGCAGCCGGAAGGTAAGCGGCTGATGCTGCTGGCGCCGGTGATCAAAGAGCGTAAAGGCGAGCACACCAAAACGCTGGAAAACCTGGCAGGCCAGGGCTATATCCGCGCCCGTATCGACGGAGAAGTCTGTGACCTTTCCGATCCGCCCAAGCTTGAGCTGCAAAAGAAACACACCATTGAAGTGGTGATTGACCGCTTTAAAGTCCGTGACGATCTCACCCAACGACTGGCGGAATCCTTTGAAACCGCGCTGGAACTGTCCGGCGGCACGGCGGTCGTTGCCGATATGGACGATCCGAAAGCGGAAGAGCTGCTGTTCTCCGCCAACTTCGCCTGCCCTATCTGCGGCTATAGCATGCGCGAACTGGAACCGCGGCTGTTCTCGTTTAACAACCCGGCGGGCGCGTGTCCAACCTGTGACGGTCTCGGCGTGCAGCAATATTTCGATCCTGATCGGGTGATCCAAAACCCGGAACTGTCGCTGGCCGGTGGTGCTATCCGCGGTTGGGATCGCCGTAACTTCTATTACTTCCAGATGCTTAAGTCTCTGGCGGAACACTATAAATTCGACGTTGAAGCCCCGTGGGCCAGCCTGAACCCTGCTGTGCATAAAGTGGTACTGTGCGGTTCCGGTAAAGAGAATATCGAATTTAAATACATGAACGATCGCGGTGATACGTCCGTACGTCGCCATCCGTTCGAAGGCGTATTGCACAATATGGAGCGCCGCTATAAAGAGACGGAATCCAGCGCTGTACGTGAAGAATTAGCCAAGTTCATCAGTAACCGTCCTTGCGCCAGCTGTGAAGGGACGCGTTTACGCCGGGAAGCCCGTCACGTATTTGTTGAAAATACGCCGCTGCCTGCGATTTCTGACATGAGCATCGGTCATGCAATGGATTTCTTCAACAATCTGAAGCTTGCGGGTCAGCGGGCGAAGATTGCCGAGAAAATTCTTAAAGAGATTGGCGATCGTCTGAAGTTCCTGGTCAACGTCGGCCTCAACTACCTGACGCTATCGCGTTCAGCAGAAACACTCTCCGGTGGTGAGGCCCAGCGTATTCGCCTGGCAAGCCAGATCGGCGCGGGTCTGGTCGGTGTAATGTACGTACTGGATGAGCCGTCTATTGGCCTGCACCAGCGCGATAACGAACGTCTGCTGGGTACGCTTATCCACCTGCGTAATCTGGGTAATACCGTTATTGTGGTCGAGCACGATGAAGACGCGATTCGCGCCGCTGACCACGTTATCGATATCGGCCCGGGCGCGGGTGTTCACGGCGGTCAGGTCGTCGCCGAAGGGACACTCGACGACATCATGGCAGTGCCTGAGTCGCTGACCGGCCAGTACATGAGCGGTAAACGCAAGATTGAAGTGCCTAAACAGCGCGTTGCGGCTGACCCAGAGAAAGTGCTGAAGCTCACCGGTGCACGCGGTAACAACCTGAAAGATGTCACCCTGACGCTGCCGGTAGGTTTATTTACCTGCATTACCGGTGTTTCCGGTTCGGGTAAATCGACGCTGATTAACGACACACTGTTCCCGATTGCACAGACGGCGCTAAACGGTGCGACGCTGGCTGAACCTGCGCCGTATCGCGACGTTCAAGGCCTGGAGCATTTCGACAAAGTGATCGACATTGACCAAAGCCCGATTGGCCGTACGCCGCGCTCTAACCCGGCAACCTACACCGGGGTGTTTACGCCAGTGCGCGAACTGTTTGCCGGTGTACCGGAGTCACGAGCACGCGGTTACACGCCGGGGCGTTTCAGCTTTAACGTCCGTGGCGGACGCTGTGAAGCCTGTCAGGGCGACGGCGTGATCAAAGTCGAAATGCACTTCCTGCCGGATATCTACGTGCCGTGCGATCAGTGCAAAGGCAAGCGCTATAACCGCGAAACGTTAGAAATTAAGTACAAAGGCAAGACTATCCACGAAGTGCTGGATATGACGATTGAAGAAGCACGTGAGTTCTTCGATGCCGTTCCGGCGCTGGCACGTAAGCTGCAAACGCTGATGGACGTTGGCCTGACGTACATTCGACTGGGCCAGTCCGCTACCACGCTCTCGGGCGGTGAAGCACAGCGCGTGAAGCTGGCGCGCGAACTGTCCAAACGCGGTACCGGGCAAACGCTGTATATTCTCGATGAGCCGACCACCGGTCTGCATTTTGCGGATATTCAGCAACTGTTGGACGTGCTGCATCAACTCCGGGATCAGGGCAACACCATCGTAGTGATTGAGCACAATCTGGACGTGATTAAGACCGCAGACTGGATTGTCGATCTCGGTCCGGAAGGCGGCAGCGGCGGCGGCGAAATCCTTGTCTCCGGCACACCAGAAACGGTCGCTGAGTGTGAAGCCTCACACACGGCCCGCTTCCTCAAACCGCTGTTGTAATTACGCAACACTTGTCTGGCCTACAGAATATGCATAAAGCTTGTCGGCCGGATAAGGCGCTTACGCCGCATCCGGCAACCGTTGTGCCTGATGGCGCTACGCTTATCAGGCCTACGAAACTACAGATCAGGTATAAAGCTTGTCGGCCGGATAAGGCGCTTGCGCCGCATCCGGCAACCGTTGTGCCTGATGGCACTGCGCTTATCAGCACCTACGAAACTACAGAATACGCATAAAGCCTGTAGGCCGGATAAGGCGCTTGCGCCGCATCCGGCAACCGTTGTGCCTGATGGCGCTACGCTTATCAGGCCTACGAAACTACAGATCAGGTATAAAGCCTGTAGGCCGGATAAGGTGCTTGCGCCGCATCCGGCAACCGTTATGCCTGATGGCGCTGCGCTTATCAGGCCTACGAAACTACAGACCAGTTTAAAGCCTGTAGGCCGGATAAGGCGCTTACACCGCATCCGGCTACGGTTGTGCCTGATGGCGCTGCGCTTATCAGGCCTACGAAACTACAGACCAGGTATAAAGCCTGTAGGCCGGATAAGGTGCTTGCGCCGCATCCGACAACAGTTGTGCCTGATGGCACTGCACTTATCAGCAACTACGAAACTACAGAATACGCATAAAGCCTGTAGGCCGGATAAGGCGCTTGCGCCGCATCCGGCAACCGTTGTGCCTGATGGCGCTGCGCTTATCAGCGCCTACGAAACTACAGACCAGGCATAAAGCCTGTAGGGCGGATAAGGCGCTTGCGCCGCATCCGGCAACCGTTGTGCCTGATGGCACTGCGCTTATCAGGCCTACGAAACTACAGACCAGTTTAAAGCCTGTAGGCCGGATAAGGCGCTTGCGCCGCATCCGGCTACGGTTGTGCCTGATGGCGCTACGCTTATCAGGCCTACGAAACTACAGAACATGCATAAAGCCTGTAGGCCGGATAAGGTGCTTGCGCCGCATCCGGCGAACCGGATCAGGGCTGCGTCAGTATCCGGCGTTTATCTTCCGGCAACGTGTTCACAGCCTGCTGATAAGAGGCGTCGACCAGATAATAAATCTGTGAATCCGGCAGCGAGCCGTCCAGATACACCGTACTCCAGTGCGCCTTATTGAGATGCCTGCTTGGCCGAACATCGCTATGCTGCTGGCGCAACAGTTCTGCCAGTTCAGGGCTGGTTTTCAGAGACACCGCCGGGCGTTCTTCCACCTCTTTTACCATGGCAAAAAGCACATCTTCGACTTTGATTTGCGTGGCCTTCCAGTCACTGTGAACGCTCTGTTCTGCGCCCGTTTTTGCCATGCAGTATTGCAGCAACTCCGAATTCGTCATCTTTATTCCCCTTACCAGCATATTGCCTCATGAGAACATCTTTTATTCAGTGTGCAGCAAGTCCGCAAAAGGTAAAAGCCAGCAATGTAAATTTGTTTAAAAAAACAGCAATCCGCAGCCAGCGTCCTCAATATTCCGAGTTGACGATCACCTCTTCACCAAACGCACCGGCCTGTGGCAGCGGCTTATAAGTGGAGTTAGAGGCGCGCAAAATGCGAATACCGCGAATACCCACGTCGCGAGCGGCGGTAATGTCATTATCGGAGTCACCGTAGAACATGCGGATATTTTTATCCTGCAGCCACTGCGTTTTGGTGTTCTGACCCGGCTTGTCGCCGGCAAAAATGACCGGATTCATATTTCCAGCTGGGATGTGAAAGTTATCAGACAACGTTTTCGACACCGTTTCAGTCTTCGTCTGGCTACGCCCGGTCACGAAAAAGATGCTGTCACCGCGACGCACGTGCATATCAATCAGTTGGCGCGCGACTTCTTTTGGAATACTAAACTCGTCCCAGCCATTGTTCATTTTTTCCCAGAAGGCCGGATTCTTCAGGTAATCCTCACTGTCCGGAGAATACGTTTTTTTACCGCGCCAGAAGCCTGGGCTGGAAAAGAGGACTGTGTCATCGATATCAAACCCGACGGCCATCGGCGGACGTCCGGTCAGGCTGTTTTCAATTTGTGCCACGGAGACCCAGTGAATGGGAGCCTGCTCAGCGAGCTTTGCAACGTTAGTGCCTGGATTGAGCTGAGAGGGAGAAGAAACGAGTGCCTGGGCTGGCTGATTTAGCGTGAACAATAAACAAACGGCACTCAGTGCCAACGTAAACTTGCGCATATTTTTCCCTAAGTAGTCAGTTAGTTATCATTTTTTTATTAACAACTGGTCAAAAAACTATCTGACCTTACCCCTTAGGGGGAGGGAAAGGAAGGATTTTCTCTGGTTTTGTCCTGGAAAAGGAGCACGATCACATTGGAAAAAGGCCTGATGGCGCGACGCTTATCAGGCCTGCAAAGTCGGTTACATGACGGCGGCAAATGCCTTCGCCACGCGCTGCACGTTACCGTGATTCAACCCGGCCACGCACATGCGACCGCTGGCGATCAGGTATACACCGAACTCATCGCGCAGACGATCAACCTGGGCTGCGCTAAGCCCGGTATAGCTGAACATCCCGCGCTGTTGCAGCAGATAGTCAAAGTTACGGCCTGGGATCTCCGTATTCAATACGTTAACCAACTCCTGGCGCATCGCCAGAATGCGGGTACGCATCTCTTCAACTTCCGCCAGCCAACTGGCTTTCAGCGCGTCATCACCCAGTACCGCGGCAACTACCTGCGCACCAAAGTTTGGCGGGCTGGAGTAGTTCCGACGCACCGTCGCTTTTAGCTGCCCCAACACGCGGCTGGCGGCTTCAGCGTCTTCACATACCACTGACAGTCCACCGACACGCTCGCCGTATAAGGAGAAAATCTTCGAGAATGAGTTACTGACCAGAGCAGGCAATCCGGCGCTGGCAATGGCGCGAATCGCATAGGCATCGTCTTCCATTCCACCACCAAAGCCCTGGTAAGCAATGTCCAGGAACGGAATCAGCTCGCGTGCTTTCAGGATCTCAATAACGCTATCCCACTGCGCAGGCGTTAAATCCGCCCCTGTCGGGTTATGGCAGCACGGATGTAGCAGCACGATGCTGCGCGCCGGTAGGGTATTCAGCGTTGCCAGCAGGTCGTTGAAACGCACACCGTTGGTCGTGTCGTCATACCATGGGTAAGTGCTTACTTCGAATCCGGCACCTTCAAAAATCGCGATATGGTTTTCCCAGGTCGGATCGCTGACCCACACGCCAGAATCAGGGAAATAACGTTTCAGGAAGTCTGCGCCAACCTTTAACGCACCAGAGCCGCCCAGCGTCTGAATGGTTGCGACGCGCTGCTGCTGGAGAACCGGATGTTCTGCGCCAAATAGCAGCGGCGCAATAGTATGACGATACGTGTTCAGACCTTCCATCGGCAGATACAGCGAAGCGCCATGCGGTTTGGCATTGAGGCGGGCTTCCGCTTCCGCCACAGCTTTAAGCTGAGGAATAATGCCGTCTTCGTTGTAATACAGGCCGATGCTGAGATTCACTTTGTCGCTACGTGAATCTTCTTTGAAGCGCTCCATGAGCGATAAGATCGGGTCGCCGGCGTAGGCGTCAACTTTTTGAAACACGTGTGGTTCTCCGGGTTTACAGGCAGGGGTTACGAACACAATAAACCGGAAGTGGGAGAAGATCGAGAGGATGTTGAGAGGAATATTGCCGGAAGGCGGCGTAACCACCTGTCCGGCACATCATGCTGCTAATCGATATACTTCATCGCTACCCTTGAGGTCAGGCGCGTAATAAGTTCGTAAGCACTTACTTTCGTCATTTCAGCAATGCGTTCAACGGGCAAGCCCTCGCCCCACAGAATCACCGAATCACCGGCTTTATCCTGCGCTTCGGGGCCTAAATCGACGCAAATCATATCCATCGCGACGCGACCGACGATCGGCACTTCACGGCCATTGACCAGTACCGGCGTCCCCGAAGGCGCTGCGCGCGGGTAACCATCGCCATAGCCCATCGCTACCACGCCAAGACGCGTGTCACGCTCACTCAGCCAGGTTCCCCCATAACCAACCGGCTCGCCCGCTTTGTGCTCACGCACCGCAATCAGGCTTGAGGTCAGCGACATTACCGGCTGGCAGCCAAAATCAGCACCGATGGAGTGATTTTCCAGTGGCGATACGCCATACAGAATCAGCCCCGGACGCGCCCAGTCGAAGTGAGACTGCGGCCACAGCAAAATACCACCCGACGCGGCAATCGAACGCTGCCCCGGTTTGCCTTCACAAAAACTGTTGAAGATATCGAGCTGTTTTTCGGTCGCGCCACACTCAGGCTCGTCCGCACGAGCAAAGTGGCTGACGATATTGACCGGCTGACGCACGTTTTCACACTGTGTTAAGCGCTGATAAAACGCCTCGGCCTGCTCAGGGCGTACGCCCAGGCGATGCATACCGGTATCGAGCTTCATCCAGACGGTAACGGGTTCAGCCAGTTTAGCGGCTTCCAGGGCTTCGAGCTGCTCCTGGTTGTGGACGGCAGTATGCAGGCGCTGCGCGGAAATAGTCGGCAGATCGGAGGCATCAAAAAATCCCTCCAGCAGCAGGATGGGCTGCGTGATCCCTCCCGCTCGCAAGCGCAGGGCTTCTTCAAGACGAGCGACACCAAAAGCGTCCGCATCGGGGAGCGTTCGCGCGGTCTCTAACAGACCATGGCCGTAGGCGTTCGCTTTCACGACCGCAACCAGTTTGCTGGCTGGAGCCAGTTCACGCAGACGTTGCAGGTTGTGTCGCAGAGCGCGGCGGTTAATAACTACAGTTGCCGCTTGCATTTGTATTCCTTAGAAATTACTCATCGTCATATTGAGGACCGGCATAGTTGTCGAATCGCGACCACTGACCGTTAAACGTCAGGCGCACCGTACCGATCGGGCCGTTACGTTGCTTACCAATAATGATTTCCGCGATCCCTTTCAGGTCGCTGTTTTCGTGATAAACCTCATCACGATAGATAAACATGATTAAGTCGGCATCCTGCTCGATGGAGCCAGACTCACGCAGATCCGAGTTGACCGGACGCTTGTCGGCACGTTGTTCCAGAGAGCGGTTAAGCTGCGACAGCGCCACCACCGGTACATGCAGTTCTTTCGCTAACGCTTTCAGCGAGCGGGAGATTTCTGCAATTTCCAGCGTACGGTTGTCGGAGAGCGACGGTACGCGCATCAGTTGCAGGTAGTCGATCATGATAAGTCCGATACCGCCATGTTCACGGGCGATACGACGGGCACGCGAGCGCACTTCCGTAGGCGTCAGGCCGGAGGAGTCATCAATATAGATGTTTCGTTTCTCCAGCAAAATACCCATTGTTCCGGAAATTCGCGCCCAGTCTTCATCATCCAGTTGACCGGTACGAATTTTGGTTTGGTCTACGCGTGAGAGCGAGGCCAGGGAACGCATCATGATCTGTTCTGAGGGCATTTCAAGACTAAAGATAAGAACCGGCTTATCCTGCAACATTGCCGCATTTTCGACGAGGTTCATTGCAAATGTCGTTTTACCCATCGACGGACGCGCGGCGACGATAATTAAGTCTGACGGCTGCAAACCAGCCGTCTTTTTATTGAGGTCGTCATAACCGGTGTTCACCCCGGTGACGCCGTCGTGCGGTTGCTGGAACAGCTGCTCGATACGCGCGACGGTGGCGTCGAGCACGTCAGTAATATTTTTCGGGCCTTCGTCTTTATTAGCGCGGCTTTCCGCGATTTTAAAGACACGGGATTCTGCAAGGTCCAACAGATCTTCACTGGAGCGTCCTTGCGGATCAAAACCGGCTTCCGCGATTTCGTTTGCAACTGAAATCATGTCACGAACAACGGCGCGTTCGCGGACGATATCCGCATAAGCGCTAATGTTCGCCGCACTTGGCGTGTTTTTAGACAACTCAGCCAGGTAAGCAAAACCGCCGACGCTGTCCAGTTGTCCCTGAACTTCCAGCGACTCAGCCAGCGTGATCAGATCGATGGGTTTTCCCATCTCCTGCAGGCGATGCATTTCCGTGAAGATATGCCGGTGCGGACGGGTATAAAAATCTTCCGCCACCACACGCTCGGCGACATCGTCCCAGCGTTCGTTATCCAGCATTAAACCGCCCAACACCGACTGTTCCGCTTCAATCGAGTGCGGCGGTACTTTCAGCCCGGCGACCTGGGGATCGCGCTCACGAGCATCAGTCTGTTGTTTGTTGAAGGGTTTATTTCCTGCCATAGTGAATGGAGTTACCGAGATAATGATTGGGTCGAAAGATTACCACATTTCTTTTGGAGGAAGCATGGCAACACGTATTGAATTTCACAAGCATGGTGGCCCTGATGTACTCAAGGCGGTGGAGTTTACGCCCGTAGACCCGGCGGAAAACGAAATCCAGGTCGAGAACAAAGCGATTGGGATCAACTATATCGACACCTACATCCGCAGTGGTCTTTATCCACCGCCTTCCCTGCCCAGCGGGCTGGGTACCGAAGCCGCCGGCGTAGTCAGCAAAGTTGGCAGCAAAGTGACACACATTAAAGCTGGCGATCGCGTGGTGTACGCCCAGTCTGCGCTTGGCGCCTACAGCTCAGTGCATAACGTTCCGGCCGATAAAGCCGCCATCCTGCCTAACGCTATCTCGTTTGAACAAGCTGCCGCCTCGTTTCTTAAAGGGCTAACCGTTTTTTATCTGTTACGTAAAACCTATGAAATTCAACCTGATGAGCCGTTTTTGTTCCATGCGGCTGCGGGCGGCGTCGGCATGATTGCCTGCCAGTGGGCAAAAGCATTGGGTGCGAAGCTGATTGGTACCGTCGGCAGTGCGCAAAAAGCGCAAATTGCACTGCAGGCTGGTGCATGGCAGGTCATTAACTATCGTGAAGAGAGCATTGTTGAGCGAGTGAAAGAGGTAACTGGCGGTAAAAAAGTGCGGGTGGTGTATGACTCGGTGGGGAAAGATACATGGGAAGCCTCGCTGGATTGTTTGCAGCGCCGGGGACTAATGGTCAGCTTTGGTAATGCTTCAGGGCCGGTTACTGGCGTGAACTTAGGCATTCTGAACCAGAAAGGTTCGCTCTACGTGACCCGTCCTTCTCTACAGGGTTACATCACCAATCACCGCGAATTAACCGAAGCCAGCAATGAGCTTTTCTCGCTGATTGCCAGCGGAGTGATCAAAGTGGATGTCGCGCCTGGTCAAACGTTCGCACTGCACGATGCACAGCGTGCTCATGAAGTACTGGAAAGCCGTGCCACGCAGGGATCGAGTTTGCTAATTCCTTAAGATGACGGGGAAAGAAAGAATTAGGGCTTCCCGCAGGAAGCCCTTTCTTTTTTTAGTTCGGCTGTATGTAGGGTACAGCTCGATGAATTCGTTAACCTGGCAATAGTGACAGATTTGATAATCAATTCCTATTTGGTTCTAAAGGCAATGTTGCAGGTTGTGACGTACCGCTCAATACCTTAGTAAAACCGGCGGTTATTGCGCTGATACTGTGGGACTTTTGGCGCTTTTATCGCCTTGATCACCCACACCACGGCAACAGCCAGTAGCAGCCAGGGCAACAGTTTAATCATCAAGGCAAACAGTCCGCCCAGAAACATCACGGCGGTGGCTACGACCAATGCGGCCAGAACGCCCAGCAAAGATACGCCGGTGACCATCAGCATGATAAAAAATCCAATCACAAAAAGTAGTTCCAGCATGGCTCTCTCCCGAAATGAAATTCTCTCCATTGCTTTACAAGAAACATGCCAAAAATAATGCGTTGATTTATAAAGAAAACGCCCCGCGACAAAGCGCAGGGCGTGGTGAAATTAACTAACTTTTGGTGAAAACTTAACGCTTGTCTGCCACCAGCTTCAGCGCATGCTCCAGAACGTTAATATCTGCCCCGGCTTTATGTGCATTCTCGCTCAGATAGCGACGCCACTGGCGCGCACCGGGAATACCCTGAAACAGCCCCAACATATGGCGTGTCACATGTCCCAAATAGGTTCCCTTACTCAGTTCACGCTCAATATACGGGTACATGGCACGCACCACGGCGACTGGATCGGTATCTTCGGTGGTAGCTGCAAAAATCTCGCGGTCAACGGACGCCAGAATGCCTGGGTTTTGATACGCCTCACGCCCCACCATCACGCCATCCATATGTTGCAGATGAATTTTCGCTTCTTCCAACGATTTAATGCCGCCGTTGATCGACATCGTCAGATGCGGAAAATCACGCTTCAACTGATAAACACGGTCATAATCCAGCGGTGGAATTTCGCGGTTTTCTTTCGGGCTTAACCCGGACAGCCAGGCCTTGCGGGCGTGAATGATAAACATCTCACATTCGCCTTTGCCAGATACCGTGTTGATGAAATCGCAGAGGAATTCGTAGCTGTCCTGGTCATCAATGCCGATACGAGTTTTCACCGTTACCGGAATCGACACCACGTCGCGCATTGCTTTGATGCAATCGGCGACCAGTTGCGCATTCCCCATCAGGCAGGCGCCAAACATGCCATTCTGTACGCGGTCGGAAGGACAACCCACGTTGAGGTTAATTTCGCCGTAGCCCCGCTGTTCAGCGAGCTTTGCGCACTGCGCCAGCGCCGCAGGATCGCTCCCGCCCAGTTGCAATGCGACCGGATGTTCTTCTTCGCTATACGCCAGATAATCGCCTTTACCATGAATGATTGCCCCAGTGGTTACCATCTCCGTATAGAGCAGCGTCTGGCTGGACAGTAAGCGCAAAAAGTAGCGGCAGTGTCTGTCCGTCCAGTCGAGCATCGGCGCGATAGAAAAACGATGAGCGGGAAAAGCGGTAGACTGAGATTCAGGCAGCATGGCGAATATTCAAGCATCCGGTTAAAAAAGGGGCGCTACTATAGCATAGACCGTTACGATAGTGAGCCACATCCTCGCGGCTCACTCCCCCTGACCCTAAACAAAAGCTATTTACGCCCCGGTTTTCCGTCGTGAGATCCAAAAAACTGCGGCGGATGGTCGACCCAGCGATCCTCACGTGTAGCGGCATAGACCGGGTTAAGCGGATAATAAATGCGGTTGTATTTTTTGTTCGCCTCACCCACGACTAACAGGCGCACCTCTTCACTGGTGTTATTGATAAAGGTATGGCACACGCCTGTACCTGCCGGGAAACCGACACTGTCGCCCGGTTCCAGCTTCCATAAATACCCGTTAATCCAGGCCTCAGGATAACCTTCCAGCACGTAGATAAATTCTTCTTCATCGCTTTCAGCGTGCGGGTACGAGGTACGCCGACCCGGCGGCAGGCGTTCATGATGAATGCCGAGTCGTCCTAACCCCAACTTGCGGGCAAGCGGCGCGCCAATAGCAAATAGCTCATCGCTGTCAGGATAAGTGGAGTCATCAGCCCCCTCAACCTCACGCCAGTGGCGAATACAATCGGGTCTTTTCATGGTTATTTTCCAGTATTGCGATGCGTCAGGTATAGCACACCACGGTGGATCTCGGCGTTTTAAGCAGAACATGTTAAAGTAAGGGATTAACCTTCCACGCAAATCGAGGCGCCAAATGGACAAAACCACTACGCAAGAGTTATTGGCTCAAGCTGAAAAACTCTGCGCGCAACGCAACGTGCGGCTTACGCCACAACGCCTCGAAGTACTGCGCCTGATGAGCCTGCAGGAAGGTGCGATCAGCGCCTATGACCTGCTCGACCTGCTGCGGGAAACCGAGCCGCAGGCTAAACCACCTACCGTATATCGTGCGCTCGATTTTCTGCTGGAACAAGGTTTCGTGCACAAGGTGGAATCCACCAACAGCTATGTGCTTTGTCATCTGTTCGATCAGCCAACCCACAGTTCCGCAATGTTCATTTGCGACCGCTGTGGCGTGGTAAAAGAAGAGTGTGCGGAAGGCGTGGAAGACATCATGCATACACTGGCAGCAAAAATGGGCTTTGCACTGCGGCATAACGTTATTGAAGCCCACGGGCTGTGTCCGGCCTGTGTGGAAGTTGAATCATGCCGCCATCCTGGCGAGTGCCAGCATGACCATACGATTCAGGTGAAGAAGAAAGTTGGGCGATAGGTAAGCGGGAGAGCGTACATCCTTGTACTCTCAGGAGGGAAGGGTTAATTACCAGCGGTAATCATTACGTTTTTCCCAATCGTTAACTTCTTTCTCCGCCTGATCTTTCGCGTAACCGTAACGCTCCTGGACTTTACCGACCAGTTGGTCACGTTTACCTTCAATGACCGTCATATCATCATCGGTCAGTTTGCCCCATTGCTCTTTCACTTTACCTTTAAACTGCTTCCAGTTGCCGCCGACTTCGTCTTTATTCATCATCAAGTCCTCATCGTTAGGTTGTGAATAGCGAGAGTGCCATGTCCAGACACATGCTGTTTTTGCTGGACGTGAGAATAATTGTAGTCAGTGATTCTGGGTTTTATTTACTATTCGGAATTTTTAACCATCCCGCTCAGGCAAACCAGGTTCCATTACGCCAGTGACGTCGCCAGATAAAGGCCAGTGAAAGCCCGCGCAACGCCAGGAAAACGGTTAATGCCAACCACAAGCCATGATTTCCCAGCCACGGCAAAGTCAGCAGCGTTAATGCGAATCCTGTGGCGGCAACGGCCATACTGTTGCGCATTTCTGCCGCGCGCGTCGCGCCAATAAACATTCCGTCGAGCAGATAACACCAGACACCCACCAGCGGTAACACCACCTGCCAGAAAAGATAGCGATCGGCCAGCTGTTGGATCTGCGGCAGCGAGGTCAGCAGCGCAACAATCTGCTCGCCAAACAGGGCATAAGCCAGCGAAAACAAAATAGCCACAATACCGGACTGTCGGCAGGCCGCCCACCAGACGTCCAGCAACTGGCTACCATCTCGCGCCCCATAGGCCTGGCCCGAATGCGCTTCCACGGCATAGGCAAATCCATCCAGCGCGTAGGCGGTAAAGGTTAGCAGGGTCATCAGAACGGCATTAACCGCAATGATATCGCCTCCCAGACGCGCACCCAGCACCGTGATTGCGCCAAAACAGAGCTGCAGCAGTAGCGAGCGCAACATGATGTCACGGTTAAGCGCCAGCAAACGGCGGAAGTTGCCACGCCACGCCTGCTTCAGCATTGCCAGCGAAATTCCGCGCATATGCAGGACTTTGCGCACCATCATCAGGCCGATCAGCAAGGTGGCATATTCAGCAATCACCGTTGCCAGTGCCGCACCCTGCACGTTCATATGCAGGCCCATCACCAGCCATATATCAAGCACAATGTTGAGAATATTACCGACAATCAACAAGATAACCGGCGCACGCGCATACTGAACGCCAAGCAGCCAGCCGAGCAGCACCAGATTCGCCAGCGAGGCGGGTGCGCTTAACCAGCGAATTTCGAGGAAACGTCGGGCCTGCTCCAGTACCGCTTCACTTCCGCCAACAATGTGCAGAGCCAGATCGATAATCGGCGTACGAAACAGTGCGATAAGCAACCCCGCCCCCAGCGCCAGCATGAGCGGCTGCACCAGTGCGCGCGCCAGCGCCTGCGGATTTTTCGCACCAAATGCTTGTGCGGTCAGACCGGTGGTGCTCATGCGCAAAAAAAGCAGCAGCATAAAAAGAAAACTGGTTGCCGTAGCACCAACCGCAACACCGCCAAGATAGACCGGACTATCCAGATGACCAATCACCGCGGTATCCACCAGTCCCAGCAGGGGAACGGTGATATTGGAAAAGATCATGGGTAAGGCGAGGTGCCAGAGTGCTTTATCAGAAGAGGTAAAGAAAGGCATACAGGAGGGCCTGAGAAGAAGTTAGACGTACTGGATAATGTGATGCAGGCCCGGCAAGCGCAGCGCTACCGGGCACGTTGCCGGATGGCGACGTCATCGTCTTATCCGGCCTACAGGGATTCAACAGAAAATTACAGCCATTCACCGTTACGGATGACGCCTACTGCCAGCCCTTCAATAGTGAAGTTTTGTTCGCGCAGGTCGACAACGATAGGTTTGAATTCGCTGTTTTCTGGCAGGAGTTCAACCTTGTTTCCCTGCTTTTTCAGACGCTTAACCGTAACTTCATCATCAATACGGGCAACAACAACCTGGCCGTTACGCACGTCCTGGGTTTTATGCACAGCGAGTAAGTCACCGTCCATAATCCCGATATCTTTCATCGACATACCGCTAACGCGCAGCAGAAAATCGGCGTTCGGTTTGAACAGTGAAGGATCGACCTGATAGTGGCCTTCAATGTGCTGCTGCGCCAAAAGTGGCTCACCGGCTGCCACGCGACCAACAAGCGGTAACCCTTCTTCTTCTTCCTGCAACAGTCGAATACCGCGCGATGCGCCGGATACAATTTCCAGCACACCTTTACGCGCCAGCGCTTTCAGGTGTTCTTCAGCTGCGTTTGGGGAACGGAACCCCAAACGCTGCGCGATCTCCGCACGCGTCGGTGGCATACCTGTCTGGCTGATGTGATCTCTAATGAGATCAAACACCTCTTGTTGCCTGGCCGTTAACGCTTTCATTCCGCCCCCTGGGTGTATATACAGTTATGCTGTGAGTATATACAGCTAAAGGCGATTTTGGAACCGCAAACTGCACAAAAAACAGGAGATTTATGCAGTTGTGGAAGCCTTATCGCAAATGCGACCACAACAGGATGCCCCAGGTGATTAGAGCGACAAAAATAGACAGCAATACCGCAGCCGACCCCATATCTTTCGCTCGACCGGAAAGTTCGTGGTACTCAGAACCAATACGATCAACTACCGCTTCAATCGCACTGTTGAGGATTTCAACGATCATCACCAGCATCACAGAACCGATCAACAACACGCGGGTAATTGCATCAACATCCAGCCAGCAGGCGATGGCGACGCCCAGCAGGACGGCAACACTTTCCTGACGGAATGCCGCCTCATTAATCCATGCGGCGCGAAAACCTTTCCAGGAATAACCTGCAGCTTTGATAATTCGGGTGAATCCAGTGGTATTATTGGCCATCAAAAAGAACCTTTTTACATTATTAGCGTCAATGTCATTGTAACGTTACCCCGTTTGTTCAGGGTGTGGCAAAGCAGCGCGAAGTATGACCGGATACCACAGAAATTCACTAAACTTTCTGATATCCTTGCAGCGCATTTGCATTATTAACCAGAGGCTTTACATCGTTTATGTCCGGCTGGCCACGAATTTACTACAAATTACTGAATTTACCATTAAGCGTCCTGGTAAAAAGCAAGTCTATTCCAGCAGAACCTGCTCCGGAATTGGGACTCGATACTTCGCGTCCCATTATGTACGTCCTACCGTACAATTCGAAAGCAGACTTGCTGACGCTGCGTGCCCAATGTCTGGTGCACGACCTCCCCGATCCCCTGGAACCACTAGAGATAGACGGAACGCTGTTACCGCGCTACGTGTTTATTCACGGCGGTCCGCGTGTATTCACCTATTACACGCCGAAAGAAGAGTCCATCAAGCTGTTCCACAACTATCTCGACTTGCATCGAAGCAATCCCGATCTGGATGTGCAGATGGTGCCAGTTTCGGTGATGTTTGGCCGTGCGCCAGGGCGTGAAAAAGGCGAGGTCAATCCGCCGTTACGTATGCTAAACGGCGTACAGAAATTCTTTGCGGTGTCCTGGCTGGGTCGCGACAGTTTTGTCCGCTTCTCCCCGTCGGTTTCTCTGCGCCGTATGGCGGATGAACACGGTACGGATAAGATCATCGCTCAGAAGCTGGCACGCGTGGCGCGTATGCACTTTGCTCGCCAGCGCCTGGCCGCTGTCGGCCCGCGCCTCCCTGCCCGCCAGGATCTGTTTAATAAGCTGTTAGCTTCAAAAGCGATCGCTCGTGCGGTAGAAGATGAAGCGCGCAGTAAAAAAATCTCCCACGAAAAAGCGCAGCAAAATGCCATTGCGCTGATGGAAGAGATTGCCGCCAACTTCTCCTACGAAATGATTCGTCTGACGGACCGTATTCTGGGCTTTACCTGGAACCGTCTGTATCAGGGGATTAACGTTCATAATGCTGAACGTGTACGCCAGTTGGCGCACGATGGGCATGAAATCGTGTACGTTCCGTGCCACCGCAGCCATATGGACTATATGCTGCTGTCGTACGTTCTGTACCATCAGGGTCTGGTGCCGCCGCACATCGCAGCCGGTATCAACCTGAACTTCTGGCCAGCGGGTCCGATTTTCCGCCGTCTGGGCGCGTTCTTTATTCGTCGTACCTTCAAGGGCAACAAGCTCTATTCCACCGTATTCCGTGAATACCTGGGCGAGCTGTTCAGCCGCGGTTACTCGGTTGAGTACTTTGTCGAAGGGGGCCGTTCACGTACCGGTCGTCTGCTCGACCCGAAAACCGGCACGCTGTCGATGACTATTCAGGCGATGCTGCGCGGCGGTACACGTCCGATTACTCTCGTTCCGATCTACATCGGCTATGAGCACGTAATGGAAGTGGGCACCTACGCCAAAGAGCTGCGTGGCGCGACGAAAGAGAAAGAAAGTCTGCCGCAAATGCTGCGTGGCTTAAGCAAGCTGCGTAATCTGGGTCAGGGCTACGTCAACTTTGGTGAACCAATGCCATTGATGACTTACCTCAACCAGCATGTGCCGGAGTGGCGTGAATCTATTGACCCTATCGAGTCTATCCGCCCGGCCTGGCTGACGCCGACTGTGAATAACATTGCCGCCGATTTGATGGTGCGCATTAACAACGCAGGCGCGGCCAATGCCATGAACCTGTGCTGTACTGCTTTACTGGCCTCCCGCCAGCGCTCTCTGACTCGTGAACAGCTGACCGAACAACTCGACTGCTACCTGAGCCTGCTGCGCAATGTGCCGTATGCTGCGGATTCGACTGTGCCGGCACAGAGCGCCAGTGAACTGATCGACCACGCCTTGCAGATGAACAAGTTTGAGGTCGAGAAAGACACCATCGGTGACATCATTATTCTGCCGCGCGAGCAGGCGGTCTTGATGACTTACTACCGCAATAACATTGCGCATATGCTGGTTCTGCCTTCGTTGATGGCAGCCATTGTGACTCAGCATCGTCGTATTTCACGCGCCGCGTTGCAGCAGCATATTGATGCGCTGTACCCGATGTTAAAAGCGGAGCTGTTCTTACGCTGGGAGCGTGATGAGCTTGCCGGGGTGATTGACGAACTGGCCAGCGAAATGCAGCGCCAGGGACTCATCACCCTGACCGATGACGAACTGCATATTAATCCAGCCCGCTCCCGCACGCTACAGCTGCTGGCGGCAGGTGCTCGCGAGACGTTGCAGCGCTACGCCATTACCTTCTGGCTGCTGAGCGCGAACCCGTCCATCAACCGTGGCACGCTGGAGAAAGAAAGCCGCACCGTGGCGCAACGCCTCTCAGTGCTGCACGGCATTAACGCGCCGGAATTCTTCGATAAAGCCGTGTTCAGCTCTCTGGTGCTGACGCTGCGTGACGAGGGATTCATCAGCGATACCGGAGATGCCGAACCGGAAGAAACGATGAAGATCTATCAGATGCTGGCCGAACTGGTCACGTCAGATGTGCGTCTGACCATCGAGAGCGCCACTCAGGGCGAGTAAGCATAAAAAAACCGGTCGAGATGACCGGTTTTTTATTTTGCAGGCGAAGCCAAAATCAAAAATGCCAGTAGCTCATTGCCAGGCCTAAGAACAGCACCAGACCGACGTAGTTATTGTTCATAAACGCTTTAAAGCAGGCATCACGTTCACGGTTGACGATCAGTTTCTGCTGATAGACAAACAGCGCGCCCGCCACCAACAGAGACCAGTAATAGCCCAGTCCCAACCCGTTTAACCAGCCCACCAGCGCCATCAGCACCAGCACGCCTACCTGCAAAATACCAATAATCAGCTTGTCGTTCTGACCGAACAGGATCGCGGTCGATTTAATGCCGATCTTCAGGTCATCATCCCGGTCAACCATGGCGTACTGCGTATCATAGGCCACCGCCCAGAGGATATTGGCGAGGAACATTAGCCAGCAGCTCAGCGGTACGGATTCACTCACGGCGGCGAACGCCATCGGGATCGACCAGCCAAACGCCGCCCCCAGCACCACCTGCGGCAGATGCGTATAGCGCTTCATAAACGGGTAAACCCACGCTAATGCTAATGCCGCAACGGACAACAAAATGGTCATCGTGTTGAGGGTCAAAACCAGCAGGAAGGCCAGCAACACCAGTACCACAAACAGCGTTCGGGCTTCTTTCTCGGTGACAGCCCCACTCGGCAGCGGTCGATTCGCGGTGCGTTTGACGTGCCCGTCAAATTTCCTGTCGGCATAATCATTTACCACGCATCCGGCGGCGCGCATTAACCAAACGCCAGCGACAAAAACCGCCAGGATCCACAGTTGCGGCATGCCTGGGGTCGCCACCCACAGAGCCCACAGCGTAGGCCAGAGCAGCAGTAAGGCGCCGATTGGCTTATCCGTACGCATCAAGCGGTGAAACGCCAGCAGCTTATTCTGCGTCAGACTCCACTCCATCTTTATCTTCCTCTCAGTACAACGGCGACGCAGGCAGAAAAAGCTCGGTAAGCATCAGTGGCTTACCGCTCAGCCGCAGGCGGGAACGACGCCCCCACAGCGCTGCATCGCGGCCAATCTCAATAAAATCTCGGGTCAATGTCGATGACGTAAACAGGTAGCGTCCGAGCGGGGTTTTCCCCAGGTTCTGTAAGGCCAGTTCAGGGCCGCACAAGGTTGATTCAGGCACCACAGTCCGTCCGGCAAGCCAGGGTTCACCATCCGCGCATAACAGGATTTCTCGTAACCAATAACGAGACTCTTTAGGCAGCAGCGTCAGTTCTTCAGCCACCTCATTTTGCCCAACGAATTCTTCGCGAATCAACGTTACGGTGACCTTTTTCCCCTGCTGCTCAAAACGTTTGGTCATGGAATCTTCCAATAACAACCAGTCGAGCAGTTGGGCGTCCAGCGCCGGGATCGCATCAAAATAACGCAGCGCACGCAGTTGCGTTAACGCAGGGTGTGGCATGCCTTACTCTCCGATTTATAACCTGAAGGCATTGTATCGCAGAAAAGGCATTACGGGGTGAGCAAACACGATTAAGTGATCGGCAGGGCAACATAAGTGTAACAATTAGCATAGAAAGCTAAAAATTACGGGGAACCCTGCCCTCTAGTTAAAAGCAGAGTAATTTTATGTTGTGCTCGACTCTGCTGGCACATCGCAGGTTCTGATTTGCAAAAAATTTAGCTAACCAGTGACCAGTATTACTTGACCGCTATAAACCGACAACGGCAGTGTCAATCACCATGCCCCCTCCACTTCCAGTGTTAAGCGCTGTCCATTTTAGTGATATAACTTTTTCCCTTTTATATCAGCGTATATCAACCGATGTTGACTGTACCGCTGCCGATAACCACGCCGCCGCAGTCAATGGCATCACCGCTTCTGGCGGCAGGCAGGCCGTCAATAAATACCGTGGCGGAACCGCCCGCGATTTTACGCGGATGGGGCGGGTGTTCCGGTTTAGAATGCGGTGTCAGCGGGTCGCCCATACGTGCAGCGGGTAGTCCATTGACAGAAACCGTTGGAGAACCCGCAGTAATGACGGTTTCGTGATAACCATCGTGCTGGGTGCCTTTGTCATTAAGTCGGGCTGCAGTGGGCATGAGGAACCTTCATAATATTTAGTCAGCGTAAGTATGAGATGATTCTATTTAATGACGCGCTCAACATGTCCGTTCATATATTTAAATTTTGATCCATCCTCAAATACAATGATCGCATTTGCTTTTCCCCATGAGACCCAGTCGATAACCGAACTCCCCGAATCTGAAATAAATTCGTTGGAAATAACGGGCTTGTCGCCAGAGAAATCGAGAACTACACTTACGCGGCAATACCCATAATACTCTTTATGTCTACACGGTTCAGCTGGAATGAATGTGAAAATAGTCTTGGTCGTAAAATATTTTTTATTCTTAAAGACTCCATCATCATCAAAGTTAAATGCCAGTAAATCGGTTTTTGTTTTGTACATTTCCACGCCATTAAGGGTCAGATGCGAATAACCATCGCTTGATTCTGCTCCGGACTGCTGCTCAAGCAAGCCAAGTCGGGTGGAATAACATGAATTCGCCTCACGAATGCAATCTGCAAAACATATAGATGAAAATATCAACAGTATAAAAAAACATTTAGTAATCGTATTCATTTTTCTATCTCTTGAATTTTATTTATAATTGATTTTAACTTAGAAATTTTTAATTTCAATGAATTAATTAACTCGGGACAAAAATATGTTCCTATATCAATGTTATTATCTATATAATCTATTAACCACTCTCTATGTGTTTTAACATACCCTCCATTTTTTTTGGCTTTCGAAATGGCTAACTCCTCTCCGATTTGCGCTGTTAATAGTCTGCATGCGGCACTTTCAGTAATTTTATTTTCAATAAAATGTTTTGCGTCACTCAGGCCAAGGTGATGTGTTAAATATATAATCTTGGCTTTTTCAGCATCATTAAGCCCGTCAATATTATATCCTGCCTTTTTCAGTAATGCTAAATTTTGGATGCCATAATCAACTGCGGCCATAATCGCATATTCAGGTTTAAAACGCAGGTTTAACCATTGTTGCACATCTGCCGTTGCGTGAGCAGGGTATGGCGTTACGCCTGTTATATATCTGCCGTTTTTTAATTCATCAAGATTTTTCCAGTTGTCTTTAGAGACCTGAAATTTTTTTCATTCACCACCTCGCCTTTTTTGTTTTTTACTACCTCTCCTTTTTTATTCAGCAAGGGTTTATCTGCTACCAGTCCTTGTTCAGTGGCTTTTTCATAAAGATATGTTCCATCCCTTAACGTCTCCGTCATCCATGTCCCATTTAAGAACTGCGTCATACCCGCCGCTGAACTTTTATATACCGTATTTTCTTTTGTCGATTTTTTAGAATCCTTACACACTGAAGTTGGTTTCCAGACGCCACCACGATATTTAGCCGCTTCAGCATGAATAACTGCCGCAATACTCTGAGGTATAATGCCACTCCGCTCAGATGCGCGAATAATCTCATTCCAGTAAATAACATTCTTACCTAGCATAAGATCATAACTGTTAGGGCAGGTATGGTTTATATGAACTCTGGGCGTGCCCTCAGAGTCTCGGCCAACGTTGATTTTATTAATTTCATCACTTTTACTGTCAGCATTGCCTGCCGGACCGGTTATTGCTGCACTTTTTCCTTTTACTCTTACCTTGGGGCTTGAAATAATAGCATTTAATTTACCTTCCTGAGATATGAATCTGGCAACCTCCTTTATCTTCCCCATACCACTGGACACGGTTATTGTAATTTCAGATTCGGCTTGCACTGTAAATTCATCAATCTTTCCCAGACCGTCAGTTATAAACTCGAAAACCTCACCCAGTGCTGATGTTACTTTAACCTTCAATCCGGAAAGAGGCTTTTCTATCAGATCTTCAAAAGATAACGATAACGAACATTGGTTATCATCTTTCTTTTTTTCTGCGTCAGTTAGAGTGTAATGACATTGAGGAATATTTATTACCTGTCCGGGGTAGATCAACTCCGGGTTTTTTATGTTATTATATTCAGTAAGTTCCTCAACAGAACAGTTATATTCACTTGCAATTTGTCCAAGCGTATCTCCTTTAAGAACAACCACGCTACGCTTATCCGGTGACAATGACCAGATATCATCTAATGGTACAGGCTTATCCTCCTGATCAAGATAACATTTCCAGTCAGCAGACCAGCCAAATAGGCCATCATATTTTGTTGGTTTATCCTGTGGTTCATCAAAAAATGGGGTGGGTTTGCCAGTCACTTTTATTCCTCTTCAGTAAACCGTCTGAATACAAGCTCTTTACTTTGAATACCATCAATACCTTTTATGGACCCAAACATATGATTTAATTCAGGTTCAGTTGTTGTCTGATCCGATTCGTTTGCCCCACCAGAATCCTCGGAACCACTGTCCTCATCTGACAGCGACTTCAATAAGCCTGGTTGCAGAGTCCCTACTGGCGCTCCCGGACTGCCCCCACTGTTGAGGTTTATCTTCGGCCCCATAATGTCCACGCCACCCGGGTGGATAACCACAAACGAACCGCCCACTTTCAGGCTTATCTGGCTGCTGCTCTCCAGGACAATATCGTCTTCCACTTTTATCCCCAGCGCCCCCGACACCTTCCGCGCCAGGTCGCCTTTCACTTCCAGACTGTGGCTGCCTTTCACCAGGCTGATATGGTCTCCGGTGGTGGTGTGCTCCTGTTTCCCTTCCACCGTCACTTTCCGGTCATTCGCCACATACAGCCCGTCGTCATGGCTGATGCTCACCATCCGGTCGTTCTTCACCTTCAGCGTCTGGTCATTGCGTACCGTGATGCGCCGGTCATGCGCCACGGTGAGGGTCTGGTCGTGTCCTCCGGCATTCTCCTTACCCACGGTGACCGTCTGCCCGAGTCCCACGGCAATAATCTGGTTATTGCCGATAGTTTCCGTGTGGTCCACCTTCACATCGGTGGTGCGGTTGTTCAGGACTTCCGTATCCATGTTCTTCTGCGCATGGATATACACCTGCTCCTGGCCCGTCGCATCCTCAAAGCGCAGTTCATTAAAGCCGCTGCCCTGATAGGTTTTTGAACGGATGGCCATCTGTGTTTTGGTGCCCGGCAGGCTGCCCGGTGAGCGGTTATCCTGGTGGTAGGTGCGTCCCATGATAATGGGCTGGTCCGGGTCTCCGTTGAGGAAGTCGACTATCACTTCCTGGCCCACGCGCGGGATGGCGAGGTTGCCAAATCCGGCTCCGGCCCATGCCTGCGACACCCGTATCCAGCAGGAGCTGTCTTCGTTCCCCGGACAATAGCGGTCCCAGTGAAAACGCACCCGCACGCGGCCATGCTCGTCGCAGAAGATTTCCTCACCTGCCGGGCCGGTGACAATGGCACTCTGTGGGCCGTCAACGGCGGGTTTGGGCAGGGGGGAAGCTCGCCAAGTCCGGTCAGCCGGGATGACGTCCAGGCTGTTACTGAGCTTGGTGCCTTCACCCTGGTGGCCATGCTGCGCCTGTGGCTGCTTTCCTTTCAGCACACTGCCGGTGACCTGCCACTCCCGGTTCAGCGTTAATGAAGGGTGGCCGGTGAGGGTGAAACGTTTTCCGGGCCACAGTTTCGGGGAGTTACTCTCGCAGGCAGCGGTTTCAGCATCCTGCCGGTGGCCTTCTGCCTGGTAGCGGGCAAAGTCCTGACCGTGCTGCTCGTCCTTGAAGCGTCCCGGCCAGTCGAAGATTTCATACTGGGTGCGCTGACCGTTCAGGTTCGGGGCGTGATGGCTGAAGTAAGCCGGCCAGCCAGGAGCTTTGAAGGTGTAATCCTGGTTTTCCACCGAGGAAGGGCGTACCTGCGCCCGGTAACGAAACTCGCTGATGCATTCCGTGGCGACTTCGCGGGTATTCGGGTTAAAGGACATCTCACCCAGCGTGGAGACCCCGGCCACGTCATCACAGAGCACCAGTTTCTGGTCGGGGCTGGTCGGGTGGAACCAGTCAAAGAAGAAAATGCCCTCTTCAGCCCACAGTCGGATGAGAAAGCCGAGGTCGGTTTCACCGTACTGAACGCAGAACTCCCGCGCCGGGTGGGATTCATAAAAGGAGGGCACCCAGTCGGTGACGCCGTTTTCAGTCAGCAGGGTGGTGGAAATGGCCAGGATATCCTGCTGCTGAAAGATACGGAAGTTCTGTCGCAGGCCACAGCGCCAGAGCGGAGGCGAAATAGTCAGGCTGTAGTTCATCTGCCAGCCGTTGTTTTCCCCGGTTTCCATCCCGGTGATGATGCCATGGAGATAGCGCTGTGGGGTGTTACCCTGCCAGATGGTCAGCGTGGCGTTTTTCTCGAGGAAACTGACGGCGGTGAGGCCGGACCAGTCGCTGGCAATATCGACAGTGAGCAAAAAGGGCGTGGAGATATTCTGGTAGAGGGTAAAGCTGACGACAGCGGTTGCCGTCGGCGTTAATCCGTCAACATCCAGCGTAAAACGCAGGCCCTGCTGTGACATGATTTTCTCCGTGACGTATTGATACGTTTGCAGAAAACCATACGTCCCGAATAATGCAGGGAAAAGCATTTTGGATAAAATAAGCACAAATTCAGAAAACGTTCAGATTACATGCTATTGCAGAGTAAAAAAATTATCAAATTATATACATATGCCAAATTATTACAGATGTAAAAAGCCACCTAAAAGGGGGCTTAAATACTACCCTTCCAGCCCCAGCTGTATTTGTCTTTCTTCTTCCTCTTTAGCTACCTTGTCCTGGTACCGCACATATCGTCGGATTATTTCTTCGTTTGCCCCTACTGAATCCACAAAATATCCTCTTTGTCAAAAGTGATTACCCCAAAGCTTGTGCTTCCTGAGATAAGGAAACTTCGCGAACAGCCTGATGGCCGTTCGCCCCTTCACAAATCCCATTAACTCGGAAACACTTAAACTCGGTGGGGTTCTGACAACCAGATGTATATGATCTATTTGCACGTTTAGTTCTACTACCGTGCATTTCTTCATACTGCAGTAGATGTAAATACTACGGTAAAGCTCTTTACCAAGGTTGCCCTTGAGGATTTTGTATCTGTACTTCGGGGTCCATACGAGATGATACTGACAGCGATAGAAGACGTGGGAAGCGGATTCATATCTGCTCATGCTATTTACTCCTTGATTTGCTGGTAACAAACCGGGGCAGTATTTAGCATGGGCATTCTACGGGCAAAGCCCCAGATGAACGATCACCACCTCCATAGGAGGTGGTTTAGAATTGATAAAAAAAGGTGCGCCAGGAGACGCACCAGTTGTTGCAAAATCAACAATGTGGGGAGATGTTTACCCCTTGCCTTTTACACTGCTGATAAAGGTGGATCGGGCAGATTTGGATCCCAGACGTTCCGCTTCATCAAGCAGCTTCAGCGCTTTATCAACATCGCCTTTCGCCACGGCATCCTTAATCGCCTGATTAAAATAGCTTTCCGTGTCGTTCAGCATTGGCTCGCTTTTCTTCACGGGTTGTGGTGCCGGAGCAGCAACGGCTGCCGCCGGAGCAGCAACGGCCACTGCAGGCGCTGCGGTATTACCAACCGTAACAGGGCCAGGACCGGAAGAACCAAACAGCGGCCCGACCAGCACGCTGGAGGAGGAGCTGGTTTTGACTTTCAGTTTCAGCAGACCATCGGTGGTGTGGCGGGCGATCGGGTCCGGAATATCCGGAACAGCGTTACCTACACCCTTGGCGTAGGCTTTTGCCGGGTCAAGCAGGATCGTGGTCTGCTGGAGATCTTTATCTGTGGTAAAGACCAGAACATACAGTTTTTGCTGGCCCAGCGCTGGCGTCAGACGCATTACGCCTTCCAGACGATCGGCACTCATCACGCCGGGCTCCTGGTAGGTGAAATAGCTGCTGGGGAAGAACGCAGATGGCGTCATATTCTGATCGAGAATTAAGACGTTTGGCGCAAATACGCTGGTTTGTTTGTTGACTTCACTGGTCAGCGTCAGCGTCAACTCACCGATATTGGCTGGTACGCTATAGGCCGCTACAGGGCCAGTAATACCAGCAACATCTAAACGCTGACCTGCATTGGCAAGCTGTGTGGACTGAGTTTTAGATTGATCAACCGGCGTCCAGGTTAACTGTTGCAGCGCAGCAGTGGGAATGGTTGGGGCCGCGGTGGTGTTCTGCGGAACAATATTTACATCGGCCAGGCTGATGCCAGGCGCGCTGGCAAATAACCCTGCAGATAAACAAAGGGCAACGAGACTTTTCTTCATTTTCATTGTTATCACCTCAGATAGCATGGGTTCAGCGGTGGCCAGGCAATAGCGCGCTAAACCGTAATCAAGAGGGGCTTGCGCCCCTCTTTCGGTCTTTACGTCAGGTTAGTGCTGAATTACCACCAGATTTCCATCTGAGCACCGAAGGACCACTCATCGCTGTCGCCACGGCTGGTTGTGCTGATGCCAGAGTTCGTTGCAGCTGCGTATTTAGATACGTTGTTACCATTTTTGATGTAACCCCACTCTTCATCCCATTTTGCATAGGTTGCGAAGACACGGATTGCCGGACGAGACCAGATGCTGTCGCCAGCCTGCCATTGTTGAGCCAGGGTGATTTTGTACTGGCTGTTGCGATCGCTGGTCTGCTGAGATTTGACGTTGTCGTAGCCGACTTCCAGCAGGGTGCTCATGATTGGCGTCCATTTATACATCGGGCGAATACCGACGGTGTACCATTCGGTCCCCAGGTCGTTATCCATATCGAGATTCTGGTACATACCGACGTACATCAGGTCCCATTTGTCGCCAAGGGAAATTGCACCGTGGTCAAGCACGCGGAACAGGCTACCGTTGTTATTCACAACATTGTTGGCATAGTTCACGCCATCAATAGTAATGCTAGATGAGCCGTAGGAACCTTGAGACAGGCCTTTGCCCTGAGTGGTCATGGAATCTGTCGCGTACTGAACTACAAACTTGTTGTAGCCCTTCAGCATGCTCTGGGTATGTTCAGCGGTGAACATCCAACCGTCTTTAGATGCGCCGTCTGCCAGGCTGTAGTCGTCGGTGGTGTTAGCACGACCGTAGTCGACGCCCAGCTCCAACATACCATCCGGGTTAGTAGCCATCTGCGCTAAACGAACGTCAAATACATCGTTCGCGGTGTCTTTGGTACGGTCATAGATATTCTGGCTGCTGAACGCGTATGAACCGCCCGCTTCCTGAGAACGGGTTGCTGCCAGAGATAGCTTACCGAAGCCCAGATCGATGTTTTCAATACCAGCACCAGGACCTGAAATATCCCAGTAGTAGAAGTCGATCATGTGGACGTCATGACGCTGATAGAAGCGCTTACCGGCCCAGATAGTGGAGCCTGGCAGCCATTCAATCAGGTTTTTACCCTGCACGTTGGCTTCACGGAAGGCCGGGTCAGTCCCTTCCCAGTCATTTTGCTGTGCAACGGAGTAGGCAACGTTAGTGTCGAAGTAGAAGCTCTTATCGCCCTCTTTCCACACTTCCTGACCTAATTTAATTTCCGCATAGGTTTCACATTCGTTACCAAGACGGTATTTACTTTGTGCACCTGTTGCCTGGAAACATTGTTGTTCACCGCCGCTACCTGTCCAGCCAATGCCGGAACGAGCATAACCATGGAAATCCACAGCCATTGCCTGAACAGACATAATGCCTGCTGCTACAGCAACCGCCAGAGGGAGTTTGCGCAGAGTAATCATCGTTCTATCTCCTGAGATCATTGCTTTTCTTTAAACGCTGCCACCTTCTAAAACTGCGAATGGTTTTGCGTTTCGTTTTTTTATGGGGGCCTTAAACGCCCGGCTCTTGGTGCAACCGACGACATGCAGTGCCATCCTCACGGAACAGATGGCAACGCTCTGGCGGCAGGCCGATAGCGAATGTGGCACCCTCTTCTACCAACACCACGTCGTTCTGGCGGTAAACCAGGTTTTGACGGATGGCGGGGATCTGGATATGAATTTGTGTTTCGTGACCAAGCTGCTCGACCACCTGCACTTCACCTTCGAGGGTGACATCGGCGATATCGCTGGGCAGCAGATGTTCCGGGCGGATACCTAAAGACATGTTGGCGCCAACCTGTACCGCATGGCTGTCTACCGGGAGCCATATTTGCTGGCGGTTGGGCAGTTCAACCTGCACCTGATCGATGGCCGTTGCCGTGACTTTCACCGGCAGGAAGTTCATCTTCGGGGAACCAATGAAGCCCGCCACAAAGCGGTCAGCCGGGTAGTGATACAGTTCCAGAGGCTTGCCAACCTGCGCTACGCGACCGGCATCCAGCACCACAATTTTGTCGGCCAGCGTCATCGCTTCGACCTGATCGTGGGTGACGTAAATCATCGTGCGGCCAAGACGTTTATGCAGGCGGGAGATTTCAATGCGCATCTGCACGCGCAGAGCGGCGTCGAGGTTCGACAGTGGTTCGTCCAGCAGGAATACGCGCGGTTCGGCGACCAGCGTACGGCCAATCGCCACACGCTGACGTTGTCCACCGGAAAGCGCTTTCGGTTTACGCTCCAGCAGGTGTGCCAGTTGCAGAACTTCCGCAACCTGATTCACGCGCTGGTTCATCACCTCTTTTTTCGCTCCGGCCAGTTTGAGGCCGAACGACATGTTCTCCGCGACGGACAAATGGGGATACAACGCGTAGGACTGAAAGACCATGCCCACTCCGCGTTCGGCGGGTGGAATGTCGTTCATCCGGGTCTCCCCGATAAACAGGTCACCACTGGTGATGGTTTCAAGTCCGGCGATCATACGCAGCAAGGTCGACTTACCGCAGCCTGACGGTCCGACAAACACCACGAATTCCCCTTCGTGAATGTCGAGATTGATATCTTTCGATACCACCACGTCACCCCAGGCTTTCGTTACATTTCGTAGCTGTACGCTCGCCATGCCCTTCTCCCTTCGTTACAACCTGTCATCGACAGCAACATTCATGATGGGCTGACTATGCGCGATCCCTTGACTGCGTGAATCCTCCACCCCCCGGCTTTTTTATGGGGGAGGAGGCGGGAGGATGAGAGAGCAGCGTCTGAGACCCGGGCCACCAGCCTCAGAGGAATTTCGTGATGCAGCCTGCAAAAATCGGTGGGTTTTTATGTGCGCCAGTACGCAATACTCACATTTATGTAACACAGATCACATAAAGAGCGGGTGGGGCGTAGGGGTAAGGAGGATGGAAAGAGGTTGTCGTATAAAGAAACTAGTAACCGTTAAGCCACCTCTGCAAAATCACCAAACAGGATGGGAACTATGAAAATCAAAACTGGCGCACGCATCCTCGCATTGTCTGCATTAACGACGATGATGTTTTCCGCCTCGGCTCTCGCCAAGATTGAAGAAGGTAAGCTGGTTATCTGGATTAACGGCGACAAAGGCTATAACGGCCTCGCTGAAGTGGGCAAAAAATTCGAGAAAGACACCGGGATCAAAGTCACTATTGAGCACCCTGACAAACTGGAAGAGAAATTCCCGCAGGTTGCCGCAACCGGCGACGGTCCGGACATCATCTTCTGGGCACATGACCGTTTTGGCGGCTACGCTCAGTCTGGCCTGCTGGCTGAAATCACGCCTGACAAAGCGTTCCAGGACAAGCTCTATCCGTTCACCTGGGATGCCGTACGCTATAACGGCAAACTGATTGCCTACCCGATAGCGGTTGAAGCGCTGTCGCTGATTTACAACAAAGACCTCGTTCCAAATCCACCGAAAACCTGGGAAGAAATTCCTGCACTGGATAAAGAGCTGAAGGCGAAAGGTAAATCCGCGCTGATGTTCAACCTGCAAGAACCGTACTTCACCTGGCCGCTGATTGCCGCCGACGGCGGTTACGCGTTCAAGTTTGAGAACGGTAAGTACGATGTGAAAGATGTTGGCGTGGATAACGCTGGCGCGAAAGCGGGTCTGACCTTCCTGGTTGATCTGATCAAGAACAAACACATGAACGCGGATACCGATTACTCCATCGCCGAAGCGGCCTTTAACAAAGGCGATACCGCGATGACCATCAACGGTCCGTGGGCGTGGTCCAACATCGATAAGAGCAAAATCAACTACGGCGTCACGCTGCTGCCAACCTTCAAAGGCAAAGCGTCTAAACCGTTTGTTGGCGTTCTGAGCGCCGGTATCAACGCCGCCAGCCCGAACAAAGAACTGGCGAAAGAGTTCCTCGAAAACTACCTGCTGACCGATCAGGGTCTGGATGAAGTGAACAAGGACAAACCGCTGGGCGCCGTTGCGCTGAAATCCTTCCAGGATCAGTTAGCGAAAGACCCACGTATCGCCGCCACCATGGATAACGCCCAGAAAGGCGAAATCATGCCGAACATCCCACAGATGTCCGCATTCTGGTATGCCGTTCGTACCGCAGTGATCAACGCAGCCAGCGGCCGTCAGACCGTCGATGCCGCACTGAAAGACGCGCAGGGTCGTATCACCAAGTAATGCAGTTGTGAACGTGCCGGATGGCGGCATAAATGCCTTATCCGGCCTACATACCCTGTAGGCCTGATAAGCGCAGCGTCATCAGGCACGCTGACCAACAGGTTTTCATTGTTGTTGAGGATTGAACCCCATGGATGTCATTAAAAAGAAACACTGGTGGCAAAGCGACACGCTGAAATGGTCAGTGATGGGTCTGCTTGGGCTGCTGGTCGGTTACCTTGTTGTTTTGATGTACGCTCAGGGGGAGTACCTGTTTGCCATCATGACGCTGATTTTAAGCTCTGCTGGCCTGTATATTTTCGCTAACCGTAAAGCCTATGCCTGGCGCTATGTTTACCCGGGCGTTGCCGGTATGGGGCTGTTTGTCCTGTTTCCGCTGGTTTGTACAATCGCCATTGCTTTTACCAACTACAGCAGTACCAACCAGCTGACATTTGAGCGTGCTCAGGAAGTCCTGATGGATCGTTCGTACCAGGCTGGGAAAACCTACAACTTTGGCCTGTATCCGGCGGGTGATGAGTGGCAACTGGCCCTCACCGACGGTGAAACCGGCAAGAATTACCTTTCTGACGCCTTTAAATTTGGCGGCGAGCAGAAACTGCAACTGAAAGAAGCCGAGGCGCTGCCGGCAGGCGAACGTGCAACGCTGCGTATCATCACGCAGAATCGCCAGGCGCTTACCCAATTGACCGCCATCCTGCCGGATGAAAGCAAAGTTACCATGAGTTCGCTGCGCCAGTTTTCCGGCACGCAGCCACTCTATACGCTCGCTGAAGACGGTACGCTCACCAACAGCCAGAGCGGCGTAAAATACCGCGCCAACAACGATATTGGTTATTATCAGGCGATTAACGCTGACGGTAGCTGGGGTAGCGAAAAACTCAGCCCGGGCTACACCGTTGCCATCGGCTGGGATAACTTCACCCGCGTATTTACCGACGAGGGCATCCAGAAACCGTTCTTCGCCATCTTCGTCTGGACGGTGGTCTTCTCGGTACTGACCGTTATTTTGACCGTTGCCGTGGGCATGGTGCTGGCCTGTCTCGTACAGTGGGAGTCTCTCAAAGGCAAAGCGATTTACCGCGTCCTGCTGATTCTTCCGTATGCCGTACCGTCGTTTATCTCGATTCTGATTTTCAAGGGCTTATTCAACCAGAGCTTTGGTGAAATCAACATGATGCTGAGCGCGCTGTTTGGCATCAAACCGGCCTGGTTCAGCGACCCAACCACCGCGCGTTCGATGATTATTATCGTCAACACCTGGCTCGGTTATCCATACATGATGATCCTGTGCATGGGTCTGCTGAAAGCGATTCCTGACGACCTGTATGAAGCCTCGGCGATGGATGGCGCAGGTCCGTTCCAGAACTTCTTTAAGATAACGCTACCGCTGTTGATTAAGCCGCTGACGCCGCTGATGATCGCCAGCTTCGCCTTTAACTTTAACAACTTCGTGCTGATTCAGTTGTTGACCAACGGTGGTCCGGACCGTCTTGGTACCACCACACCAGCCGGTTATACCGACCTGCTCGTAAGCTACACCTACCGTATCGCCTTTGAAGGCGGCGGTGGTCAGGACTTCGGTCTGGCGGCGGCGATTGCCACGCTGATCTTCCTGCTGGTTGGTGCGCTGGCGATTGTGAACCTGAAAGCCACACGTATGAAGTTTGATTAAGGGAGATAACGACAATGGCTATGGTCCAACCGAAATCACAAAAGTTACGTTTATTCGCAACGCACTTAGGGCTGCTGGTTTTTATCGCGGCGATCATGTTCCCGCTGCTGATGGTTATCGCTATCTCGCTGCGCGAAGGTAACTTTGCCACCGGCAGCCTGATCCCGGAAAACATCTCCTGGGAACACTGGAAACTGGCGCTGGGCTTTAGCGTTGAACACGCGGATGGCCGTGTGACGCCACCGCCGTTCCCGGTACTGTTATGGCTGTGGAACTCGGTGAAAGTGGCCAGCATCACCGCGATCGGTATCGTGACGCTTTCCACCACCTGTGCTTACGCCTTTGCCCGTATGCGTTTCCCGGGCAAAGCAACCCTGCTGAAAGGGATGCTGATTTTCCAGATGTTCCCGGCGGTGCTGTCTCTGGTCGCGTTGTATGCTTTGTTTGATCGCCTGGGCCAGTACATTCCGTTTATCGGCCTGAACACGCACGGCGGCGTGATCTTCGCCTACCTCGGCGGTATTGCGCTGCATGTATGGACGATTAAGGGCTATTTCGAAACTATCGACGGCTCACTGGAAGAAGCGGCCGCGCTGGATGGCGCTACGCCGTGGCAGGCATTCCGCCTGGTGCTGTTGCCGCTTTCCGTTCCGATTCTGGCGGTCGTGTTTATTCTGTCTTTCATTGCCGCTATTACCGAAGTACCGGTCGCGTCACTGCTGCTGCGTGATGTGAACAGCTATACCCTTGCGGTAGGTATGCAGCAGTACCTCAACCCACAGAACTATTTGTGGGGCGACTTTGCCGCCGCGGCTGTACTTTCAGCCATTCCGATCACTCTGGTGTTCTTGCTGGCACAGCGCTGGCTAGTCAACGGTCTGACCGCGGGTGGTGTGAAAGGTTAAGTTTTACCGAAGTACCTGCCCGGCAACGGGCAATGCCACTGCAACCCTCAACTTATGTTATCCCAACCTGTGACTGTTATTCGGCGCTCTACGGAGCGCCCTTTTTTTATGTTATTTTGCATCACTGTTACGATTATTTCCTTTCGTGCTCTCCATCACTGCAATTCTATTTCCTGTCTGAATATAGATAAATCAAACAGAATTAAGATCACAGAAAAGACAAAACGTAATTGCAATGTAAAAAATGATAATTGTCTTCCCTGCCTGTTAAATTCACCATCACGACACTGATCAAAAGAGCTGTATCCTCTAAGGCAGGTCTGAATGAACTCTCAATATAATTCCAGTTATATTTTTTCGATTACATTAGTGGCAACGTTAGGAGGGCTATTATTCGGCTACGACACTGCGGTCATATCCGGTACGGTAGAATCCCTGAATACCGTGTTTGTCGCGCCACAACATTTAAGTGAATCCGCCGCCAACTCGCTGTTGGGCTTTTGCGTCGCCAGTGCGTTGATAGGCTGCATCATCGGCGGTGCACTGGGCGGCTATTGCAGTAACCGGTTTGGCCGCCGGGACTCGCTGAAAATCGCGGCTCTGCTGTTCTTTATTTCCGGTATTGGTTCCGCCTGGCCAGAATTAGGTTTTACAACTATTAATCCAGATAACGCCGTACCTGTTTATTTGGCCGGATACGTTCCCGAATTTGTTATTTATCGTATCATTGGTGGTATTGGCGTAGGTTTAGCCTCAATGCTCTCACCAATGTATATTGCTGAACTGGCACCCGCACATATTCGTGGAAAATTGGTGTCATTTAACCAATTCGCCATTATTTTTGGTCAACTGTTGGTGTATTGCGTTAACTATTTTATCGCCCGTTCTGGCGACGCTAACTGGTTGAATACCGATGGCTGGCGCTATATGTTTGCGTCCGAAAGTATTCCCGCCCTGCTGTTTTTACTGCTGCTGTACACCGTGCCAGAAAGCCCGCGCTGGCTAATGGCGCGTGGCAGACACGAGCAGGCGGAAGGTATTCTGCGCAAAATTATGGGCAGCACCCTCGCCACCCAGGCCATGCAGGAGATCAATCAGTCTCTGGACCATGGTCGTAAAACCGGTGGTCGCCTGCTGATGTTTGGCGCAGGCGTTATCGTCATCGGCGTAATGCTGTCTATCTTCCAGCAATTCGTCGGTATTAACGTCGTGCTCTACTACGCCCCAGAGGTGTTTAAAACGCTGGGAGCCAGCACCGATGTGGCGCTGTTACAGACCATCATTGTTGGCGTGATCAACCTGAGCTTTACCGTGCTGGCGATTATGACGGTGGATAAATTTGGTCGCAAACCGCTGCAGATTATTGGCGCTCTGGGCATGGCCATCGGTATGTTCAGCCTCGGTACCGCGTTTTATACCCAGGCTTCCGGGCTGGTTGCACTGCTGTCGATGCTGTTTTACGTCGCCGCATTCGCCATGTCCTGGGGACCGGTTTGCTGGGTGCTGCTGGCAGAAATCTTCCCCAATGCGATTCGCGGCAAAGCGCTCGCCATTGCGGTGGCCGCACAATGGCTGGCGAACTATTTCGTCTCCTGGACCTTCCCGATGATGGACAAAAATTCGTGGCTGGTTTCCCATTTTCACAACGGTTTCTCCTACTGGATTTACGGTTGTATGGGTATTCTGGCGGCGCTGTTTATGTGGAAGTTTGTACCGGAAACCAAAGGCAAAACGCTGGAAGAACTTGAAGAACTGTGGGAACCCGCCGCAGAGAAAACCCAGCCTGCCTCTGCGCAGTAATCCTGACCTGCAACACGCCGCAGCCCGATTGCGGCGTGTTGTCTTTTACTCTCGCTTCAGCCGTTTTGAATTACACAGCCACAAGGTGATCACCAGCAGCAGGATCGCCGCGGAATAGATCAGCACATCCATCGGTGCTTTATGATCGACAATGATCAACCGCACAATCGCGGTGATCCCGATATAGACAAAATAGCGCAACGGAAAGTGAAACCCCGACTGAAAGTACTTCACAATCAGCGCGATAAATTCAAAATAGAGGAAGTAAACCACCAGCCCTTCCACCAGCTCATACTTGCTGGTTTGTTCCGGCGCGAACAGCACATCCGCCAGATGCAGCGTTTCTTTCCCGAGGAATACAACCAGGATCAGGCCCAGACTCAGCAGTCCCAGATTCAACACGGTCTGTAAGATGGTGGAGATAAACTCCACGCGCGGACGAGATAGCGACGTCATAACAGCACCTCTTACTCAGTGGCGAGGTTCCTGTATAACGCAAAAATGTGACAGAGATCTACATTTTTTGTTTATGTTTTGTGCAAGAAAGGTCAGCGGGGAATGATGAATGTCACGACACATTTCACAGGATGAAGTATGCAGCTAAGACAATCCGCTGTCCGCAACGTTACCTGCGGTGAGAACGTGGTGATTTATGAACCCGCAAATCTCTACAACTGCACATTGGGTGACAACGTTTTTGTCGGGCCATTTGTTGAAATCCAGGGTAATACGCAAATTGGCGCAGACAGCAAAATTCAGTCGCACACCTTCATCTGCGAATATGTCACCCTGGGTGCCCGCTGTTTTATCGGTCATGGCGTGATGTTCGCCAACGATATGTTTCGCGAAGGAAAACCCAACGCCGACCGCAACAGTTGGGGAAGAATTTCGATTGGCAACGATGTCTCAATCGGCAGTGGAGCGACCATTCTGGCGGTCACCATCTGCGATGGCGCGGTCATCGGTGCGGGGAGCGTGGTGACCAAATCGATCACCGAGAAAGGCGTGTATGCAGGAAACCCGGCAAAATTATTGCGTCGCCTGTAACTTGCCTGCTGACGGCGTAAATGCCTTATCCGGCCTGCAGTACAGGCAGTTTGTAGGCCGGATAAGCGTAGCGCCATCCGGCTGGCAAACGGCTCGATTACCGGAAGTTCTCACTTCTGTCGCTGGTCATGTCGTACAGACCAAACTTACGTCCAAGCTGCTGGCCGCCATCACGCGTTAACGGCGTCCAGCCAATCGCCGCACGGCTGCGGGTCGGGCCTGACGAGAACAGATCCAGCGGCACGGATACGTACACCCCTTTGGTAAAATCACCCTCTCCGTACTCATCCGGCGAGGCGTCGGTGATGGTCGCATAGCCGCCTACCACAACGCCACTGTCAAAGCGCTTCGCCACTTCCAGCGTTCCGCCCTTATCTCCCGCCAGATACTGACCCACGCTGGCTTTCACCAGTACATCCTGAGCGAATGACGGATTCCAGTACGCCGTCAAATGCCCGGTCTTCACGCTGTAGTCGGTGAATTTCATCATGTCCTGCGCGCTACGCCAGTCACGCTGTTTCACGTAGTTGGCATCAACACCAAACGCCCAGTTGCTGTCCAGCGGACGATACAGCACTTCTGCCCCCGCTCCGCCGTACATGGTTTCCAGATAGCCACCGTAAACCTGTCCGTAGAACCCGTTTCCGAGTGACTGGAAGTAGTTGGCCTGTAGGTTATTCACGTAGACATCGTTTTGCACATACTCGCGCACATGGGTACGCACTCGTGGCAAATGCGAATCCTGCGGCGGGTTGGTGTAGTTAAATTTGTCATAGTTATTGGCGAGGTTGGCGAACAAACTCCCGGTGGTCAGCAGGTGATCGGTAACCCACCAATCCGCCGTTCCCATCACGCCCAACTGATACATATAGAAGTTTTCCGGGCCGCCCACCGACTGGTTAAGCACCGGATCGATGTGGAAATCGAAGCGTGACTTATCGATATACCAGCCCTGCTCGGTCGTTTTCGGCACCACGGGCTCAACGCGTTTTTGCGCCAGTTGGGTTTCATGGCCCAACGGTTCGCCTTCCAGATGACGCTTGAGGCTGGAAACCTCCGTTTCGGTCGTCACCTGCGGCAAGTTAAGACGATTTTCCGTAATACGGATCGTGCGGATCCCATCGGGAAGATCGTTCATCACGATCCGGTTGGCACGTTCGATCCCTTCGCGCGAATCACGGTATTTCACCTGTTCACCGGTCACATACAGCGTATCGCCCTGCACCTGAATTTTAGGATCGGCCAGTCCGGCGTTATATTTCAGCAGCGTTAGCTGATTCGCCACCACCGAGTGTTGCAGGATGGCATCCTGCGGCTGTGGCTGATATTTCGGGCGGGCGTTGTCGTTATAGTTTGGCCGCAGATCGTTGAAGTTAGTCCGCAGCGTGACCCCAAACATAAAGGTGTTCCCGCGCTCATAGCTGAGGTTAACGTCGGCCCAATCGGTGACGCGATAAATAGCGCCGACGTTAAACTTGCTCTTCTGATCCAGCTTGCCCGCAAAATCCTGCTTGTAATTGTTTCCCTCATACTCCAGTTTCAGACGCAACGGCTGCCAGGGCGTCTGATACTCGACGCCGCCAAACAGCGATGCCGGGCCGTGGAACATCTGGCTGCCGTCAATAGAACCGGCCTGCTTATAACTGTTATCGCGATAGCAGAATTTATCGCTGTATGAGCAAAACGGATTGCTGACGTTGCCACTGGTCCCGAGATAACCCCAACCCAGGCCAAGCGAAAAATCAAACGGCCCCCAGGCTTTATTCGCCACAATATACTCCGCATCGAACAGGCCAGTTCCGCCAATATCTCGCGCGCCAACCGCCACCTGCGGCATCCAGTAGCTCTCTTCCCACAGCCGTAGTTTGAGATCAAAAGCTTTATCCTTGTAAGTCTGATCGCCAGAAAACGACTCCACGCTACTGTATTTTTTGGTACGCACATCGGTGTAGCGCAGCGTGGTTTCCAGCCACGGGAAGAGCTGCACCGACGCAGAGTAGTAGCGGTACTGATCGTTATCACGGTAATTGAGGCTCATTTCGCCCTCGCGCGCCATGCGTGCAGTTGGGGTTTGCAGCAGCCCCACGCCGCCAAAATCGGACTGCGAAGGTCCAATGGGCGCGGGCCAGGTTTCACCGTGGCAGGCAACGCTTACGCCCAGCGCCAGTAAGCTGAGCAGGTAAGTTTTTCTCATTATTCGGGTATCCGCTGGGTCAGGGTGCGAAGAATGTCGGCATTAATTTCATCCGGGGTGCTGCTCCAGACAGCATCAGAGAGTCCGACATAAATGATGCTGCCGGGCATCGGCTCAACGTGACGTTTGTTCCAGTAAGCGACCGGTACTTTTTGCGTGCGCCCGTCAGGATAGATAACCCAGGCGAAGCTACGATCCGCGCCGCTGAGCCGACTTTGCCCATCGAGATAACTGGCAACATCACGCCCGGGCATAAACGGTTGTTTACCCGGATGGCTTAGCAAGCCAAACAGCGTGATATGCGTTGGCTGTGCTCCGACCCACAGCGTGTAATTGCCCTGCAACGGCGGGTTACCTCGCTCGCTGACGCGCACAACATCCGGGTCAAGATTAATCATCTGCCTGCCGGTCACCTTCAGCGCCTGAATCCGCTGGCGTAATGTGTTGATAGCGGCAGCATCGTCACCGCTTTCTTCAGCGCCCAGCGTCGCCAGGCGAGCCAGTAATGCCTGCTGCTGACGTTCCGCCTCCGTCGTTGCCCGCTCTTCGCTGATAACCGCGCCTGGCCACCAGCTATTGCTCAACCGCGGCTGTCCAACCAGGTCGAGCAGATGTTCGGCCCCGGTCAGCGTTTTTGGCTCTTCGCTGGCGGAGGTAAAGACCTTAACGCTGCCCGCAGCAAAAACAGACGCTGCGCTCAGGCCCATCAGCAGCGCCATAACGGTTCGTTTGATCATGATTTTGCCGCCTTAATCAGCGTGGTTTTCACCGGGAAGTAATGCGCGCCAAGATACTGTTCCGACTGGCGAATCTGCCCTTCACTGTCGATCCAGTAGCGGTTATGCCAGCGCGTTTGATCGGTAGTTATCTCTTCATCGAGGATCCGTACCGGGGTGTCATCGCTGCCGACCTTGATGGTGTCTGCGCCATCCCATTTGAAAACCGATCGCGCGGTGGCATAGCGTACCTGCTGATGTTCAGTCCAGCCCATTGTGCGGGTCCACGTTGCGCCATCGACTATCTGATTGGGTTTGATGAGTGGGTCTGCCGCCAGATTATTCACCTCAATTAGGTTGTCCCCGCCGAGATGCGTTTTCACAATGCGCCCATGCTGCGTGACGAGAATAGCCCGATCCTGAGTCACCCATTTCTGCTGTCCGTTTTCCGCAAACGCGAGTACCACAAACAGTTGGGGACCGCCGTTTAGCTGCATATACTGGCTGGCGTAGGGCATATTTTGGATTTCATCGTCCGTCATCTGTACGCCGGGAGTACCAAACACGCTATCCCACAGCGAATGCCCCAACCCTTCGGTGGTGGCTGAGCACGCCTGCAGTAACAGGCAAACCATTATGAGCGCTGGTCGCTTCACGACGTTTCTCCGCATTATTGCCGGGTGGCGCGACGCTTATCCGGCCTACAAATCCCACATACTTTTGGCAATTCAAAATAACCACACCGAAGTGTGGTTAGAATTAAACGTACCTTTATTACTGGGTACTGGTGGTTGTGGTGGTTGTGGTTCCGGTATTAGAACCATCGCCGCCACCGGTCGCCGCCAGGGCGACCCCCACTGCAGAACTTACGGTGCTCACGCTGGTTGCGGAGGAACTTCCTGCCGAAACCGACGCGGCAGCCGACCCTGCTGCCTCACCCACCTGAACGGGGGCGGCATAGACAGAAGTCGCCGCAAGCGCAGATATAGCCCACAGGCCATACAGAACTTTTTTCATCACAAATTCCCTTCATTGTATGAATGGAGATTTACCCAAAAGAATTTCGGGCGAGATCGAGTATACACAAGCCAAAGTGTGCAAATTACGCCACGCGGGAATTTAGGATAATTAGATAACGAAAGGAAAAATGATTAAAAAATACAACAAAAACAATTAAATCAATAAATTAAAATATAAAAATTAAAATGCAATATCCGGTAAATCCGAAAACATCAGAAATTGAATAACATTAATAAAATTATTTTAGGATTAAGCTCAATTAAGGTATGAAGTTAGAACGTAGATATCCTGGAGCATTCTTATAAAAAAGCCGATATTAATATCGGCTTTTTATTTCATTAATGCCGGATGCGGCTAAACGCCTTATCCGGCCTACAAGTGTGTGCTATCAGGCACGCCAGGACTTATAACGGTTAATCAAACCGTTGGTAGAACTGTCGTGGCTGCTCACTTCGGAACCATCTTTCAGCTCTGGCAGAATGCGGTTCGCCAGCTGTTTGCCCAGCTCAACGCCCCACTGGTCAAAGGTGAAGATGTTCAGGATAGCGCCCTGAGTGAAGATTTTGTGTTCGTACAGTGCAATCAGCGCACCCAGGCTGAACGGCGTGATTTCGCGCAGCAGGATGGAGTTCGTTGGGCGGTTACCTTCGAACACTTTGAACGGCACAACGTGGTCTAGCGTTGCCGGATCTTTACCCTGGTCGCGGTATTCCTGCTCAACCACTTCACGAGATTTACCGAATGCCAGCGCTTCGGTTTGCGCGAAGAAGTTAGACAGCAGTTTCGGATGGTGATCCGACAGCGGGTTGTGGGTGATGGCCGGCGCGATGAAATCGCATGGAACCATTTTGGTGCCCTGGTGGATCAGCTGGTAGAACGCATGCTGGCCGTTAGTACCCGGCTCACCCCAGATGATTGGGCCAGTCTGGTAATCCACCGCATTGCCGTTACGGTCAACGTATTTACCGTTGGATTCCATGTTGCCCTGCTGGAAGTAGGCCGCGAAACGGTGCATATACTGGTCATACGGCAGAATTGCTTCGGTTTCGGCACCGAAGAAGTTGTTGTACCAGATACCGATCAGCGCCAGCAGCACCGGCAGGTTTTTCTCAGCCGGAGTGGTGGAGAAGTGTTTGTCCATCGCATGCGCGCCGGAGAGCAGCTCAACAAAGTTGTCGAAGCCTACGGACAGGATGATGGACAGACCGATTGCAGACCACAGGGAGTAACGACCGCCAACCCAGTCCCAGAACTCGAACATATTGGCAGTATCAATACCAAACTCGCCAACCGCTTTACCGTTAGTGGAGAGCGCTGCGAAGTGTTTGGCAACGTGCTTGTTGTCGCCTGCGGTCGCCAGGAACCAGTCGCGCGCGCTGTGGGCGTTGGTCATGGTTTCCTGGGTGGTGAAGGTTTTGGAAGCGACCAGGAACAGCGTGGTTTCCGGGTTCACTTTCTTCAGCACTTCGGCAATGTGCGTACCATCGACGTTAGACACAAAGTGCATGTTCAGGTGATTTTTGTAAGGACGCAGCGCTTCAGTCACCATGAACGGGCCGAGGTCAGAACCGCCGATACCGATGTTTACTACATCAGTGATGGCTTTATCGGTATAGCCTTTCCAGCTTCCGGAGATGATCGCTTCAGAGAAGGATTTCATCTTCTCCAGCACAGCATTCACTTCCGGCATGACATCTTTGCCGTCAACGATGATAGGCGTATTGCTACGGTTGCGTAGCGCCACGTGGAGCACGGCACGGTCTTCAGTGCGGTTGATTTTCTCACCGGAGAACATGGACTTGATGGCACCCGCCAAATCGGTTTCTTTCGCCAGATCCTGCAGTTTAGCCAGCGTCTCTTCAGTGATGCGGTTTTTGGAGAAATCCACTAGCATCAAATCGTCAAACGTCGCGGAAAACTTAGTGAAACGATCGCTATCTTTCGCGAAAAGATCCGCGATAGTAACGTCTTTCATTTCTTCAAAGTGTTTTTGTAGTGCCTGCCAGGCTGAGGTCTGCGTTGGATTGATGTTTTTCATTAGCAATACTCTTCTGATTTTGAGAATTGTGACTGAGATCGATTGTAACGCCAGTCACAGAAAAGTGTGATTGTTTTAATGCCATTGCCAGGGCATCCGCCAAACGTGACTAAAAAGTATAGCGGTTATCAGCGTTGTTATTAGTACCGTTACTCAACGCAGTTGCAGCATGAAAAATCCGCATAATCCCAGCGTTGACAGTGCAAGCTACACATTTTATTTATAAATACGGTATTTGCATTTGCGCCTGCACCGGTTTCTGTTCTGCCTTATGTGCCATGGTCGCTCTATTCATTCCCTGACACGAGGTAGTTATGACTGATGTAGTTGTCTCCAAATTTGGCGGTACCAGCGTGGCGGATTTTGATGCCATGAATCGCAGCGCTGATGTAGTACTTTCTGATGCTAACGTCCGTGTAGTGGTACTTTCCGCTTCTGCGGGAATCACCAACCTGCTGGTTGCACTGGCTGAAGGGCTGGAGCCAACCGCGCGCTTCGAAAAACTCGATGCCATTCGTCAAATTCAGTTCAATATTCTGGAACGCCTGCGTTATCCAAACGTGATCCGTGAAGAGATCGACCGTCTGCTGGAAAACATCACCACGCTGGCTGAAGCGGCGTCACTGGCGACCTCAACTGCGCTGACCGACGAACTGGTCAGCCACGGCGAACTGATGTCTACCTTGCTGTTCGTCGAGATCCTGCGTGAGCGCAACGTGCAGGCGCAGTGGTTTGACGTACGTAAAGTGATGCGCACCAACGATCGTTTTGGCCGCGCAGAACCTGACGTCGCGGCGCTGGCCGAACTGGCAACGCTCCAGTTGGCCCCGCGTCTGAGCGAAGGTCTGGTGATTACTCAGGGCTTTATCGGCAGTGAAGGTAAAGGCCGCACCACCACGTTGGGGCGCGGCGGGAGCGATTATACGGCTGCCCTGCTGGCCGAAGCGCTGCACGCCACGCGCGTCGATATCTGGACCGATGTTCCTGGCATTTACACGACAGACCCGCGCGTTGTTCCGGCGGCGCAGCGTATTGATGAAATCGCCTTTGAAGAGGCCGCAGAAATGGCGACCTTTGGCGCGAAAGTGCTACACCCGGCAACGTTGTTACCTGCCGTACGTAGCGATATCCCGGTGTTTGTTGGCTCGAGTAAGGATCCAAAAGCAGGCGGTACGCTGGTATGCAATAAAACCGCGAATCCACCGCTGTTCCGGGCGCTGGCACTGCGCCGTAAGCAAACGCTGCTAACGCTGCATAGCCTGAATATGCTGCACTCTCGCGGCTTTTTGGCGGAAGTGTTCGGCATCCTCGCACGCCATAACATTTCGGTCGATTTAATTACCACATCCGAAGTCAGCGTGGCGCTGACGCTGGATACCACCGGTTCGACCTCCACCGGCGATACACTGTTAACACAGTCTCTGCTGATGGAACTGTCTGCCCTGTGTCGGGTTGAAGTGGAAGAAGGCCTGGCGCTGGTGGCACTGATTGGCAACGACCTGTCCAAAGCCTGTGGCGTGGGTAAAGAGGTGTTCGGCGTACTGGAGCCATTCAACATCCGCATGATTTGCTACGGCGCGTCCAGTCATAACCTGTGCTTCCTGGTGCCCGGTACTGAAGCCGAACAGGTGGTACAGAAGCTGCACCATAATTTGTTTGAATGAGTAGATGCCAACGCCCGATGGCTCTTGTCCCATCGGGCATTTTCACTGCATCACCGTTTCATATAACAATCTGTCCAACTCCCTGACATCGCCTTCCCAACTATCCGGTAACGTCGGCGGAATCTCTCCTCCTTCCAGCTCGGCGCGGATAAATGCATGCAACAGTGGACGGCGCGGGCCGTATTCCGCTTCACCCGCACACTGCTTGCGCTCCAGCAGCTCATCAATTTCCTGACGCAATGGCGCATCCAGTTCACTTCCCGCCAGCAGCTCGGCAAAACGCATCGGTGGCACGCCTTTCCCCGCCTCCACCCAACGCACCGCCAGCAGCGGGCGAATGACGTAAAAGTACTTTTTCAATCGCACGTCGTCACCTTGCAGATAGCCACGGAAGTTTTTCCGCGCCATCGAGTAGTAGTGCCAGCGGGCACGTAGCGGGGAAAACCATTTGGGCACCAACGCTTTCAGCGCCGACACGGTCACTTCATCCTGTTGATAGACCACTGGCGAATCCAGCCACTCAATAAGCGTAGGGTTTGCGCCTTTCAGTAATCCTAGCGCCTTGCGCCATTCCCAGCCGCAGACGTCCAGCTCATCATCTATCGGCAACTCGATAACATCTCGTGGCGCTTCGATCCGCAGATACCACTCGGGCGGATGAACATAGAGAAATCGCACGTCGTAGTCGCTGTCCGGCGAGGCAAATCCCCAGCCACGGCTGCCGGATTCACAGGCATACAGCACCCTGACGCCATAGCGCTGCTCTACCTCTTTTAGCTGGCGCAATACCCTTTCGCGCATCGCGCCGTCCACTGTGTTGTAGCTCATTATTCTTATCCTTTTATGTTCACAAGGCCGTGCAGCACCTGGTCCAGGCCTCCGAACACCGAGATTTTATCGATACGTTCAGCGACTCTTTCAAGGGTTTCCAGCTCTTTTAAGCGCAGCGCCACCGGGTTGTTTTCCATCACTTTCGCGGTATTCAACAGCGATCGCGTCGCGGCAGTCTCTTCACGACGGCGGATCACGTTGGCCTGGGCGGATTTCTCAGCTTCAACCAGTTGGGACAGGATGGCCTTCATATCCCCCGGCAGGACAATATCTTTCACGCCGAGCGAAGCGACCTCTATACCAAACGGCGTCATTCGGGCTTTCACCTGTGCGCTCACCACCTCATCGATCACCTGCTTATCTTCCAGCAGCTCGTCCAGCGTGCGCGTTCCCACCGCTTCCCGCAGGGCAAACTGCAATTCGCGGTAAAGGTGATCCAGCGGTTTGGTTAGTTGGCCAAAAGCCAGCAACACATCTCCATAACGCCAGTTTGCGGCCAGATTTAAACGCAGGTTGACCTTATCCTTGGTCAGGATCTCTTGTCCACCGACCTCCAGTACCTGTAAACGAGTATCAACAACTTCGGCTTCAATCAGATGGTTTACCTTCCAGTATGCGGTCAACCCCGGCGGCAACAGCGTCTGGGTTTCGCCATCAATTTTCAGCACACCAACATGCCACGCAGGAACCTGTACCGTTAAGATAGCTTCACGACCTTTCACCGTACCGTTACGTCGTGGCTGTAACACCGCATTCATCACCTCAACCGGTACCGAAACCTGACGCGTATCCATACGCACCAGCTTCAGTGCTTCCTCTGCGCGCCAATACAGACGGCGCGTTCCCGGTGGCAAAATTTCCTGCAAGACGCCGTTCACATACAGCGCACCCGCTTCGGTATCGCTTAAATCGGCCACCACACAGTACTGCTCCACCCATGCAGGCTGGAAGCGACGTAAATACTCCGCCAGAGCTTCCGGAATTTCGCTGCCATCGTTATTGATCACCAGAACATCCGGTGTGTTAAACCATGGCAAACGGTGTTCACCTGCATCCAGTACCTGATAGTAATCACCCTGTCGGGATAACAGGCCAAGCTGACCTTTACGAATAGTGATTTTTTTCTTCATTTTTTATTCCTTATTGTGAGTCAGGCGCGGGTGCAGGGGCGAAGCGGCAGGGGAATTCCCTTTTGCCTGTCGCACGGCATCTTTACCGGCAGCCTGTTCTGGAGCGTGCTAACTGCGCATCGCTCCGTTTTATTTCTATGATTAACAACCAGTTTTCATTCGGAGGATGAAATTGGGAATCGAACCCACTGTGTGTCAGCGGCTGACGGAACACTCCCGGAAAACAGCCTGTGCCGTTCCTGACGTGCCGGCGGGGTTTAACCCCCTGCGTTTTCAGCGTGATTGACGTAAGAGTTATTGCCAGAAGCGTGCCAGAAATGAAAATCGTCAGAATTTATTTTTAATTAGTTGATTTATATAAATTCAATTGTTGTCGCCAATATTAGCAGTTGTCTCACTCGGTTAATTTTTTTATCTTTTAATCTCTTAATTTATCTTCTTGGATAAACCATGAAAAAGCGGCGGGTTGTAATTGGCGTACTGGGTACGGTGCTGGACAAACGCGGTAAACGCGCCAATCGGTTTAAAAAGTGGCGCCCCACGGTTGGATTGTGCCAACAGCCTGATTTCCCTGTCGACAGACTGGAACTGCTCCACCAGCCACGCGATGAAGGCATGGCGCAAAGGTTGATTGAAGACGTCGCGCTGCTCTCACCTGACACCGAAGTACGCCCGCATGCCGTGACTATTAACGACCCCTGGGATTTTGAAGAGGTCTACGCCGCCTTTCTCGACTTCGCCACCCGCTACAGCTTTGATACGGAAAACGAAGAGTATCTGGTGCACATCACCACCGGGACGCACGTCGCGCAGATCTGCTGGTTTCTGCTAACGGAAGCCCGCTACCTGCCCGCCAGCCTGCTGCAAACCAGTCCGGCACCTGCCGGTTCATCGGATGAGGCCGTTTCCGCCGGCGTTTGCTCGGTAATCGATCTCGATTTAAGCCGCTACGCCACGCTCACCAGTCGTTTTCAGCGCGAACAGCAGCAGTCAGTCTCTTTTCTGAAGGCCGGGATTGATACGCGCAACGCCACCTTCAATAAACTGATCGATCGCATTGAGCGTGTGGCTCTACGTTCGACCGACCCGATCCTGCTCACCGGCCCCACCGGCGCGGGTAAATCCTTTCTGGCGAAACGTATTTTTCAGCTACGCCAGTCGCGGCATCTGGTGGCGGGAAAACTGGTCGCCGTCAACTGCGCAACCCTGCGTGGCGACAACGCGATGTCTACGTTGTTCGGTCACGTGAAAGGGGCGTTTACTGGCGCACTCACGGCGCGCAGCGGACTGCTGCGAGAAGCGGATGGCGGCGTGCTGTTTCTCGATGAGATAGCTGAACTGGGGTTAGACGAACAGGCCATGCTGCTAAAAGCGATTGAAGAAAAAACCTTTTTCCCGTTTGGCTCGGACAAAGAAGTACAGAGCGATTTTCAGCTGATTGCCGGAACCCATCGTGATATGCAGCAATGGGTCGCCGAGGGCCGTTTTCGCGAAGATCTCTATGCGCGAATCAATATGTGGAACTTCGCCCTGCCCGGTCTGGCGCAGCGGCGGGAAGATATCGCTCCGAACGTCGAGTATGAGCTACACCGTTTTTCCAGCAGTAAACAGATGCAGATCCGTTTCGACAAAGAGGCACGTGCTTGTTATCTGGCATTTGCCAGCTCCCCACAGGCGCAGTGGCGCGGCAATTTTCGCGAGCTAAGTTCATCCATCGCGCGAATGGCGACGCTTGCCGAACAGGGACGCATCACCTTATCCCTTGTCGAAGAAGAAATTGCGCTGTTAAAAGAGAGTTGGCAGATTACCGCTTCGCAACCGGAACTGAACATGGACATTGACCTTTTCGATCGCCGCCAGTTAGAAACGGTGCTGGAAGTGTGTCGCCGCAGCGCGTCGCTGTCGGAAGCCGGACGCGAACTGTTTGCCGTCTCACGGCAGAAAAAAGCCAATCCTAACGATGCAGACCGATTGCGAAAATATCTCGCCCGCTTCGGGCTGAGCTGGGAAAGCGTTCGCAGCGATCAGATACAATAAGCAATATCTAATATTACCCAATCTGAACTGTTACTGGTTTTCCTAACTTCACCAGCATCATGACCAGCGCATCAAGGGTAAATTTGTTGGTTTTCTGATTAACAACATCTGAAACACGGGGCCGGGAAATATTCAGTTTCACAGCAGCTTCCGCTTGTTTCAGATGGTTTTGATCAATCCATCCGGAAATTTCTTGCATCAACTGCTGCTTCAGGCGAATGAGTTGTTCGACCTCGCATTCAGCATCATGCTTTAAGCTCTTCGCTTCCGCTTCTGCAAACCCCAGTTCGGCAAAAATATTGACATCCGGAGAGGTTACATGGCGAACCTTATTATCAACGGTATTGTTCATTTCTGATTCCTGTCTTCTTGCAAAGCGGTTCGATATCTAACTTTAGCAATGTGTTTATCGTGCTCAGAAGTACGTTTCGTCTTTTTATTGAAGCAATGCAGTACATAGACCGCGTTAGCATAGCGAGCAATGTAGATGATTCGGTACGCGCCAGATTCATACCTGAGCCTTACCTCCTCAACACCTCGACCTATCTCTGGCATCGGCTTCCAGTCAGCAGCTTCTAATCCAGCCTGTAGACGATGTAGCTGAAAACCAGCGGTTTTACGTATATCTTCAGGAAAGCTTCGTAAATCATCAAATGAACTGCCAATCCAGACAATGGGCTTTAAGGCCCGCTTTATTGAAAGCATAACACATCCTTGTATAAAATTTTATACAAACAATAAAATGCGTAACCCACACGTTTTCCTGTCATTACGCTAAATCAGAATAGAAATTCCGTCACTTCAACAAGCTATATTTTGCGAGGCTCTTTCAGGATTAGTTTTATTCTGCACGAATTACCGTACACTGAGGATATCGGCTAACAGAGGGCACCCTTATGGCACTCCCCCGCATTACCCAAAAAGAGATGACCGAGCGCGAACAGCGTGAACTGAAAACGCTGCTCGACCGCGCGCGCATTGCACATGGTCGTCTGCTGACCAACGCAGAGACCAACAGCATCAAGAAAGAGTACATCGATAAACTGATGGCCTTGCGCGAAGCAGAAGCAAAAAAAGCCCGCCAGTTGAAGAAAAAGCAGGCCTATAAACCGGATGCGGAAGCATCGTTTTCCTGGTCAGCAAATACGCCGACGCGCGGCAGACGTTAACGTCCCTTCTTCTTACGTCCCGGCGAAGTAAAACGCTTACCGTTTGCCGCCGGGCGCGATTTCTCTTTCTCCGCTGATTTTTCGATTTTCACCACCGGACGCTTAATGCCTGCGGTTTTTGGCTTCGCTTTCGCCTTCGGTTTGGCTTCTGAGGACGAGTTCTCAATCAGCTTGAACAGATCGATCAGTTCGTCATCTGTCAGGTCGCGCCATTCACCAAGCGGCAGACCAGACAAACCAACGTTCATGATACGCGTACGCTCAAGCTTGGTAACTTCATAGCCAAAGTGTTCGCACATACGACGGATCTGACGGTTAAGCCCCTGAATCAGCGTAATACGAAACACAAACGGCGCTTCTTTCTTCACCTTACATTTTTTGGTGACGGTACCGAGAATGGGCACACCGGCCCCCATCCCACGGATAAAGTCATCAGTGACCGGCTTATCGACCGTCACCAGATACTCTTTTTCGTGATCGTTACCGGCACGCAGGATTTTATTCACCAGGTCGCCGTGGTTGGTCAGAAAGATAAGTCCCTGAGAATCTTTGTCCAGACGACCAATTGGAAACACGCGCTTGCTGTGATTCACGAAATCAACAATGTTGTCGCGTTCGCTGTCTTCGGTGGTGCTGACAATCCCTACCGGCTTATTCAGCGCGATAAAAACCAGATCTTCCGCTTCACGCGGCTCAATCAACCGACCATTTACTTTTACGACGTCGCCAGGCATCACCTGATCGCCGATGGTGGCGCGTTTACCATTCAGGAAGACATTCCCTTGTTCGATAAAGCGATCCGCCTCGCGGCGCGAGCAGATTCCGCTTTCACTGATGTATTTATTTAATCGGATAGATGAGTCGGGCAGCATAGTTTCTCCTGTATACACTTCATCCTTCAAGCTGTCTCTGCGTTGGCTGCCCTCACTCACCCAGGTCACATAGCAATCTATGCTCCCGGGGATTCGCTCCCTTGCCGCCTTGATACAACTTGAATGACTTTGTGTATTAAAAGCGAAATATACCCTACCTTGCGGACGATAAAAAATAATCGTGTTCGACTGTCCACGCGCTATTTGTGATCCGTCACACCTTTTGACACAAAAGTGTCAGCGATCCATCCCTGCAATTTTGTTGAGTGAAAACAAGCAGAATCAATACATTAGAGCAGTATGCACATCTGTGCCGACAACGCGCCATCACCACATCAAATGTGCAACACAATCGGTTATTTCAGGGCGCTGAAATAAGTGAAAATAGCTTTGAGATGGAGAACAGATGGGGTTATATCAGATCAAGAAGGCAATTTCGTGATTTGCACAAATGTGCAGGAGTCCAAAAATGGCGACGGAAAACAGCGATGATATCCGCCTGATCGTAAAAATAGCGCAGCTGTATTACGAACAGGATATGACACAAGCGCAAATCGCCCGCGAGCTGGGTATTTATCGCACCACGATCAGCCGGTTACTAAAACGTGGACGCGAGCAGGGTATCGTCACCATCGCCATTAATTACGACTACAACGAAAATCTGTGGCTGGAACAGCAGCTAAAACAGAAATTTGGCCTGAAAGAGGCGGTCGTAGTCTCCTGCGATAGCGAGCAGGAAGATGAACAACTTAATATGATGGGCGTACATGGCGCACAGTTGCTGGAACGCTTACTGGAACCTGGGGACATTATCGGGTTCTCATGGGGCCGCGCGGTACGGGGACTGGTGGAAGGATTATCTCCTGCCAGCCAGTCGCGCCAGCTGATCTGTGTGCCGATTATCGGCGGACCATCCGGCAAGCTTGAAAGCCGCTACCACGTCAATACGCTGACCTACGGCGCTGCGGCAAAGCTCAAAGGGGAATCACACCTGGCAGATTTCCCGGCACTGCTGGAAAACCCGCTGATCCGTAACGGGATCATGCAGTCACGACATTTTAAATCGATTTCCGCGTACTGGGATAATCTGGACATCGCGCTGGTCGGGATTGGATCTCCGGCGATACGTGATGGCGCCAACTGGCACGCTTTTTACGGCAGTGAAGAGAGTGATGACCTGCATGCTCGCCAGGTTGCCGGAGACATTTGCTCGCGCTTTTACGATATCAACGGTGTAACCGTAGAGACCAATATGAGTGAAAAGACGCTCTCCATCGAAACCAATAAATTAAAACAGGCGCGTTACTCCATTGGCATTGCAATGGGTGAAGAAAAATACAGTGGGATATTAGGCGCATTACGTGGGAATTATATTAACTGTTTAGTTACCAACAGCTATACCGCTGAATTATTGTTGAAGTAAATAAATTCTAATTGGTCCTGCCATAATTAATTTTATGTGGGATCCCCTTATCTGAATCGGGAGTTTATTATGCAAACGTGGTTAAACTTGCAGGGCAAAGTCATTATTGTTACCGGTGGTGCATCCGGAATTGGTCTGGCGATTGTCGAAGAGTTATTAGCGCAAGGCGCTAATGTACAAATGGCAGATATTCATGGTGGAGAAGGTAAATACGATAGCCATGACGGGTATCATTTCTGGCCAACGGATATTTCCAGTGCCAAAGAGGTTAATCATACTGTCGCTGAAATTATCCAACGCTACGGACGTATTGATGGGCTGGTAAATAATGCTGGCGTTAATTTTCCGCGTCTGCTGGTCGATGAAAAAGCACCCGCCGGGCAATACGAACTCAACGAAGCTGCTTTCGAAAAAATGGTTAATATCAACCAGAAAGGTGTGTTCTTGATGTCGCAGGCAGCGGCACGCCAAATGGTAAAACAGCGTAACGGCGTGATTGTGAATGTCTCTTCCGAAAGCGGACTGGAAGGTTCTGAAGGTCAAAGCTGTTACGCCGCGACCAAAGCCGCATTGAATAGCTTTACCCGCTCCTGGTCGAAAGAGTTGGGCAAACACGGCATCCGCGTGGTTGGTATTGCACCTGGCATTCTGGAAAAAACCGGACTGCGGACCCCCGAGTATGAAGAAGCGCTGGCCTGGACCCGCAACATCACCGTCGAACAGCTGCGCGAGGGCTACACCAAGAACGCGATCCCGATTGGTCGATCAGGGCGCTTAAGCGAAGTCGCTGATTTTGTTTGTTATCTTTTATCTGAGCGCGCCAGTTATATTACCGGAGTAACCACTAACATTGCGGGCGGAAAAACGCGCGGCTAAGGAGGTTTTATGGTCAATGCAATCTTCTGTGCTCACGGCAAACTGGCCTGCGCCATGCTGGAATCGGTACAGATGGTCTACGGTGATGCCAACGTTGAAGCCGTGGCATTTGTCCCCGGAGAGAACGCCAGCGACATTGTGGAAAAGCTAAAAAAGTTAGTAAGTATTCACACTGGCGATGAATGGCTGATTGCCGTCGATTTGCAATGTGGCAGTCCCTGGAATGCCGCTGCGACGCTGGCGATGCACAATCCGGCGATACGGGTCATTAGCGGGTTATCACTGCCGTTGGCGCTGGAACTGGTAGACAACCAAAGCAGTATGAATGTGGATGAACTGTGCGAACACCTGACGACCATTGCTCAACAAACCTGTGTCGTCTGGAAGCATCTGGAAACGGCCGAAGAGGATTTCTGATGAACATTACCCTTGCTCGTATTGATGACCGCCTGATCCACGGTCAGGTCACCACCGTCTGGTCGAAGGTGGCGAATGCCCAACGGATTATTATCTGTAATGACGACGTTTATAACGATGAAGTACGTCGCACATTATTACGTCAGGCTGCCCCACCGGGAATGAAAGTGAACGTCGTTAATATCGAAAAGGCGGTCGCTGTTTACCATAATCCGCAATACCAGAACGAAACCGTTTTTTATCTATTTACCCGCCCACAGGATGCCTTAGCAATGGTCAAGCAAGGCGTGAAAATCGCTACGTTAAATATTGGTGGCATGGCCTGGCGGCCTGGTAAAAAACAATTAACCAAAGCCGTTTCTTTAGGGAAGGTGCGAATAAGCAGGTCATTTCTTCCCAAGCTGACTCGCTGATTAAAATTTCGCGGATCTGGGCCGATTTTTTTCCCGCAAACACATCGAATCAGCCTATTTAGGCTATTTTTTCCACCATTTCTGGCGTTATTTCCGGTTTTTACTGAGATCTCTCCCACTGACGTATCATTTGGTCCACCCGAAACAGGTTGGCCAGGGTGAATAACATCGCCAGTTGGTTATCGTTTTTCAGCAGCCCTTTGTATCTGGCTTTCACGAAGCCGAACTGCCGCTTGATGATGCGAAACGGGTGCTCCACCCTGGCACGGATGCTGGCTTTCATGTATTCGATGTTGATGGCCGTTTTGTTCTTGCGCGGATGCTGCTTCAAGGTTTTTACCCTGCCGGGACGCTCGGCGATCAGCCAGTCCACATCCACCTCGGCCAGCTCCTCGCGCTGTGGCGCTCCTTGGTAGCCGGCATCGGCTGAGACAAATTGCTCCTCTCCATGAAGCAGATTACCCAGCTGATTGAGGTCATGCTCGTTGGCCGCGGTGGTGACTAGGCTGTGGGTCAGGCCACTCTTGGCATCGACACCAATGTGGGCCTTCATGCCAAAGTGCCACTGATTGCCTTTCTTGGTCTGATGCATCTCCGGATCGCGTTGCTGCTCTTTGTTCTTGGTAGAGCTGGGTGCCTCAATGATGGTGGCATCCACCAAAGTGCCTTGGGTCATCATGACGCCTGCTTCGGCCAGCCAGCGATTGATGGTCTTGAACAATTGACGGGCCAGTTGATGCTGCTCGAGCAGGTGGCGGAAATTCATGATGGTGGTGCGATCCGGCAGGGCGCTATCCAGGGATAATCGGGCAAACAGGCGCATGGAGGCGATTTCGTACAGGGCATCTTCCATGGCACCGTCGCTCAGGTTGTACCAATGCTGCATGCAGTGAATACGCAGCATGGTCTCCAGCGGATAGGGCCGTCGGCCATTGCCCGCCTTGGGATAAAACGGCTCGATGACAGCGGTCATATTCTGCCATGGCAGAATCTGCTCCATGCGGGAGAGGAAAATCTCTTTTCGGGTCTGACGGCGCTTAGTGCTGAATTCACTATCGGCGAAGGTGAGTTGATGGCTCATGATGTCCCTCTGGGATGCGCTCCGGATGAATATGATGATCTCATATCAGGAACTTGTTCGCACCTTCCTTAGACAACGACGATATTCATGCGTTTCGTAAGTTAGATAAACTGGGTGTTACGCTGGATTTACGCGTTGTCGCATCCGATCCATCTATTAATATTCTCGAAAAAATAGAAGAACAATCGTTCGCTGAATAAATAAAAATGCCTGTGTACTTATGCTTTAACAGGCAGGGATGATCACATTCACAAGGTGACATATTATGGAAATAAGTACCCTACAAATTATCGCCATATTCCTATTTTCCTGTATTGCCGGAATAGGCAGCGTGCTGGATGAGTTCCAGACCCACCGTCCGCTAATTGCTTGTACCGTTATCGGCCTGATCCTCGGTGATTTAAAAACCGGGATTATGCTCGGCGGCACGCTGGAGTTAATCGCTCTTGGCTGGATGAACGTCGGCGCAGCGCAGTCTCCCGATTCGGCGCTCGCCAGTATTATCTCCGCCATTCTGGTTATCGTCGGTCAGCAAAGCATTGCTACCGGTATCGCCATCGCCCTGCCGGTGGCGGCGGCAGGTCAGGTGCTGACGGTATTCGCCCGTACCATCACCGTGGTGTTCCAGCACGCGGCGGATAAAGCAGCCGAAGACGCCCGCTTTCGCACCATCGACATGCTGCACGTTTCCGCTCTCGGCGTACAGGCGCTGCGCGTTGCCATCCCTGCATTAATCGTCTCGCTGTTTGTCAGCGCCGATATGGTCAGCAATATGCTCAACGCCATTCCGGAATTCGTCACCCGCGGATTGCAGATTGCCGGTGGCTTTATCGTGGTGGTCGGCTACGCCATGGTGCTGCGCATGATGGGCGTGAAGTACCTGATGCCCTTCTTCTTCCTCGGGTTTATCGCTGGGGGTTATCTCGATTTGAGCCTGCTGGCTTTCGGTGGGGTTGGTGTGATTATCGCGCTGGTCTACATCCAGTTGAACCCACAGTGGCGTAAAGCCGAACCGCAGGCGCAACCCGCCTCTTCTCAAGCTCTCGATCAGCTTGATGACTAATGGAGCCAGCCATGGAACAGAAAAAACTGACCAAATCCGACCTGTTTAGCATGTTTGTTCGCTCCAACCTGCAACAGGCGTCATTCAACTTTGAACGCATTCATGGACTGGGCTTTTGCTACGACATGATCCCTGCCATCAAGCGCCTGTATCCGCTGAAAGAGGACCAGGTTGCAGCACTCAAACGCCACCTGGTGTTTTTCAACACCACGCCTGCCGTGTGCGGCCCGGTGATTGGCGTGACCGCCGCGATGGAAGAAGCTCGCGCCAATGGTGCGGAAATTGACGACGGCGCCATCAACGGCATCAAAGTTGGGCTGATGGGCCCGCTGGCCGGTGTTGGCGACCCGTTGGTCTGGGGAACATTGCGCCCGATTACCGCCGCGCTCGGCGCATCGCTGGCGCTGTCCGGAAACATTCTCGGCCCACTATTGTTCTTCTTTATTTTCAATGCAGTACGTCTTGCCATGAAGTGGTACGGCTTACAGCTTGGCTTTCGTAAAGGGGTCAATATCGTCAGCGACATGGGCGGCAACCTGCTGCAGAAACTGACCGAAGGCGCATCGATTCTCGGCCTGTTTGTCATGGGGGTACTAGTCACCAAATGGACCAGCATCAACGTGCCGCTGGTGGTATCGCAAACGCCTGGCGCAGACGGCACCACCGTCACCATGACCGTGCAGAACATTCTCGACCAACTCTGCCCCGGCCTGCTGGCGCTGGGTCTGACGCTGCTGATGGTGCGTCTGCTCAACAAGAAAATTAACCCGGTATGGCTGATCTTCGCCCTGTTTGCGCTGGGAATTATCGGTAACGCGCTGGGCTTCCTGTCCTGATTTTTTCGCCCCGGCGATGCCGGGGCAACTTCAACAAATAGTCCTCGAAAGAGGAAGAGGTGGTAACAATGCAAACAACAACAGCTTTACGCCTTTATGGTAAACGCGATCTGCGCCTGGAAACCTTCGATCTTCCTGAAATGCAGGACGATGAAATTCTGGCCTCAGTCGTAACCGACAGCCTGTGCCTTTCTTCCTGGAAAGAGGCTAACCAGGGCGAGAACCACAAAAAGGTGCCGGACGATGTGGCTACAAACCCGATCATCATCGGCCACGAGTTTTGCGGCGATATCATTGCCGTAGGCAAAAAATGGCAGCATAAGTTTCAGCCCGGCCAGCGCTATGTCATTCAGGCTAACCTGCAACTGCCGGATCGCCCGGACTGCCCCGGCTACTCCTTCCCGTGGGTAGGTGGTGAAGCCACGCACGTCATCATTCCAGATGAAGTCATGGAGCAGGACTGCCTGTTAGCCTACGAAGGTGAAACCTATTTTGAAGGCTCGTTGGTTGAGCCGCTGTCCTGCGTGATTGGCGCATTCAACGCCAACTATCACCTACAGGAAGGCACGTATAACCACAAGATGGGCATTCGTCCGCAGGGGCGTACACTGATACTCGGCGGCACCGGGCCAATGGGACTGCTGGCAATCGACTACGCGCTGCATGGTCCGGTTAACCCGGCGCTGCTGGTGGTAACCGACACCAATCACGACAAGTTGAACTACGCCCGCAAGCACTATCCATCAGAACCACAAACGTTGATCCATTATCTCCACGCCCAGGATGCAGGTTATGACACCTTGATGGCGCTGAGCGGCGGGCACGGGTTTGATGACATCTTTGTGTTTGTGCCCAACGAACAGTTGGTTACGCTGGCCTCTTCTTTGCTGGCTGCCGACGGTTGCATGAACTTCTTTGCCGGTCCGCAGGATAAGCAGTTTAGCGCGCCGATTAACTTCTACGACGTGCACTATGCCTTCACCCATTATGTTGGGACATCTGGCGGCAATACCGACGACATGCGCACGGCGGTAAAACTGATCGAAGAGAAGAAAGTTCAGGCGGCAAAAGTGGTGACGCACATTCTGGGATTGAATGCGGCAGGTGAAACAACGCTGGAACTGCCGCAGGTCGGTGGAGGTAAAAAACTGGTTTACACCGGAAAATCATTGCCGTTAACTGCGCTCACCCAGATTGACGATCCGGCCTTGCGCGCTATCCTGGAGCGTCATCAGGGGATCTGGTCGCAGGAAGCCGAACAGTACATATTGTCTCACGCCGAGGAAATTTAACATGATTAACCGCGACACCCAGTTGTGCATGTCGCTTGCCGGTCGTCCCGGCAACTTTGGCACACGCTTTCATAACTATCTGTATGAAAAATTAGGGTTAAATTTTATCTACAAAGCCTTTACTACGCAGGATATTGAGGCCGCAGTCAAAGGCGTTCGCGCACTCGGGATTCGCGGCTGTGCGGTCTCTATGCCGTTTAAAGAGAGCTGCATGCCGTTTCTGGATGCCATCGATCCTTCCGCAAAAGTCATTGACTCCGTTAACACCATCGTCAATGACAACGGTACGCTGACAGGATTTAACACCGACTACATTGCGGTAAAAAGCCTGATTACCAGCCACCAGCTTGATAACCACGCACGCGTCATGATCCGCGGCAGCGGTGGAATGGGTAAAGCGGTCATTGCTGCATTTCGCGATGCCGGTTTTCGCGATGTGATCGTCGCCGCCCGTAACCGGGAGAGCGGCCCGACGCTGGCAAAACAGTACGGTTTCCAGTGGCAACCGCAGCCGGAAGGGATTACCTGCGATATTCTGGTCAACGTGACGCCCGTCGGCATGGCTGGCGGTAAAGAGAGCGATGAACTGGCCTACAGCGAAGCGATGGTCGCTGCCGCCAGCGTGGTGTTTGACGTCGTCGCCCTGCCGCCGGAAACACCGGTAATCAAACTGGCACAGCAATTAGGTAAAAAGACCATCAGCGGTGCAGAGGTGATTGCCTTACAGGCCGTAGAGCAGTTCGCCATGTACACCGGCGTACGCCCGGATGACGAGCTAATCGCCGAAGCGGCAGAATTTGCGCGGGCGGGGTAAAGAAGCAGGAACAGAGCGCCAGGGATGGGCGCTCTGTCTATTTTAGGTACTATACAACAGCGAACAGTTGCTGGTCAGCTTTCGCTTCCAACTGCGCCAGCGCGGGAATCAATTGGCTGATGTTGACCAGACTGTGTCCTAACTGGCATATGCTCTCATACGCAAAATGTTCCTGACCTTCCCCCCCATGGTCAGCAGGCTTTCGCCCATAAAATTCAGCGTCTGGTACAACCCTGCCAGCGCCTCTTCACAGCCAAACGATAGCGCCAGATTTTCTTCAGTAGTGAGATGGCTACAATCAAGATGGCGGAACGCCTCGGCGAGTGAGAAATAAAGTAGATCGGCCTGTGAAATGAGAGAATAGCGGACATTAAAATGGGGATAAAACGTAGTTAGTCATGCCATCAGCAGGTAATATGACGATACGCAAAAAGTACGCCATCAATTGCTAAATCATCGCGTCTAAGAAGGTTTGGGAGAGTTCAATGTCTTCAGCGTTTCAGCATCGATTCATTCTGACTGGTGGCCCAGGGTCAGGCAAAAGCACGATAATTGATACGATTATAAAACGAGGGTTTTGGTGTTCTAAAGAAGCTGGAAGAGGTGTGATCCAAGACCAGGTTAACATCGGCGGCGATGCATTACCGTGGGCCAACCAGACTGCATTTGCAGATCTGATGCTATCCTGGGAAATGCGTTCGTGGCATGAAGCGGAAGGGCATACACAACCCTGCTTCTTTGATCGTGGTGTTCCTGATGTTGTAGGTTATTTACGTCTTTCTGAACTTACCATACCGAGGCATCTGGAAAACGCCATCGAGAAATTTCGCTATAACCGAATCGTATTTATTGCACCACCCTGGCGTGAAATATATGTACAGGACTCAGAGCGCAAACAATCTTTCGATGTTGCCATCGCGACATATCACGCAATGGTAAAAACATACCGTATGTATGACTATCAGTTGATTGAATTACCATGTGTTTCTGTAGAAGAGCGAGTGGATTTTATTCTTTCCAGGATAAAACCCTGCTAAGACGGCAACTACGTGTAGTGGTGAATCACCATGCATGAATCTGTCATATTCTAGTGGACATATAGCTTCCGCCCCTGGCACAAAGCCCTCCCAATCCCCTATCATCGATTCTCGTATCAACCGCAGCATCCTGAAAAACTACGTATTATTGCGAGACACTTTCCTGTTTCCTCCAGCAAGCATTTCCCCTTACTCCCCATTTTTTTACTCTCTAGTCTCAACTTGTCAATTCATAATGTAGTTTATAAAATACATGGAACGTCATCATGGAAATTCTTCAGACAATGGTTTTCCGGCGTTGGGAGCAAAACCTACGGGACAGGAGAGCTAAAACGCTCATTGCCACACGCCTTTTTCGTCTGGCTAATGGTTTAGCTGGTGATGTTAAACCTGTTGGGGAATGCTCGCCCGTTCACTGGATTATCAGGAGGTCTTCCGCCATGAATAAACTTGCTCACTACGATCCCGCGACTGCGCTGGTTGATGATGAAGAAATTGCCGTGTTTATGGCCGATGCCCTCGAAACAGGCGATGCAGCATACATTGCAAAAGCACTGGGCGTGGTAGCTCGCGCTAAGGGAATGGCGAACATTGCGGCAGAAACGGGATTATCCCGCGAGCAGCTTTATCGCTCTTTTAGTGAGAAAGGTAACCCGACGCTGAAAACCACCCTTGCAGTGATGAAGGTACTCGGCATTGAATTGACACTTAAAAAATAGCCTCAGCTTCTATCTCCCCCTTCCAACATCGTGAGCCATATCAGTAAGGCGTTAGCCTGATAGTGGTAGCATTAGCGCGGTTTGTAATTTTCTGATTACATGGAGAAATGATGGAACTGCTTTTATTGAGTAACTCGACGCTGCCGGGCAAAGGCTGGATGGAACATGCGCTGCCGCTGATTGCTGAACAACTGAATGGTCGCCGTACGGCGGTGTTTATTCCGTTCGCTGGCGTGACGCAAACCTGGGATGAGTACACGGCGAAAACGGCAGCCATCTTTGCGCCAATGGGCGTCAACGTTACGGGTATTCATACCGTTGCCGATCCGATTGCCGCTATTGAAAACGCAGAGCTGGTGATTGTCGGCGGGGGTAATACCTTCCAGTTACTGAAAGAAAGCCGCGAGCGCGGTCTGTTGGCCCCGATTGTGGATGTCGTCAAACGCGGTGCGCTGTACATCGGCTGGAGCGCAGGTTCCAACCTTGCCTGCCAGACCATCCGCACTACCAACGACATGCCGATTGTCGATCCAAAAGGTTTTGATGCGCTGGGTCTGTTCCCGCTGCAGATTAACCCACACTTCACCAACGCGCTGCCGGAAGGCCATAAAGGCGAAACGCGTGAACAGCGTATCCGCGAGCTGCTGGTTGTGGCACCGGAGCTGACGGTGATTGGCCTGCCGGAAGGGAACTGGATTAAGGTAAGTAACGGTCAATCCGTGCTCGGCGGCCCGAACACCACGTATATCTTTAAAGCGGGTGAAGAAGCGGTTGCCGTTGAAGCAGGCCACTGCTTTTAGTTGATTTGTTGTCTGATGCCGGATGGCGGCTTCGCTTTATCCGGGCTACAACTGTAGGCCTGATAAGCGCAGCGCCATCAGGCAGTTCAGCGCACATTGCCGGATGCGGCTTCGGGCAATATTTCACCTGTCCTCATTAGTAATCATCCCGCTCATCGTCTTCATCTGGCTGTTCCAGCACGCTGTAAGCCACGGAACAAAACAGCGAGTTCAGACGCTGCATATCGCCCAACAGCGCCAGGTGCAAGGAGCTGGTCTCGATGCTCTGCACGTTCTGCTGATGCAGACGGTCAACGTGCGCATGCGAATAACGACGATTGAGAATACGGAAGCGGTGCTTGCTGCGACGCAGACGACGGGCACTGGTCACATCTCCTGAGAAGAACACTGACATCGCCAGCTGCAGATTGCTGAGCAACTGATCGTAGAGCGCATCCAGTTCTTTCAGCCCTTCGACAGAGAATGCCCGGCGGGCGGCCAGCGACTTATCGGCTATCTCGCTGCCCATACGTTCGACAATATCGGAAGCCTGCTCAAGGTTGAGCGACATTTCGATAATCTCCGCCCAACGGCGCGATTCCTCTTCCGCCAGCTCATCCTTTGGCATCCGCGCCAGATAGAGCTTAATTGCCGTGTACAGCACGTTAATGTCGTCCGCCATCCTGCGCAGCTCTTTCTCTTCACGCGGTTCGCCGTGCATTACTTTCTTCAGCCCGTCCATCATCTGCTCCATCGCGTCGCCGATACGCAGGGCTTCACGGGCGGCATTGGCCAGCGCGAGCGTCGGCGTATCCAGCGCGCTGACGTCCAGATGCTTGGGCTTCAGATGTGCATCCAACTCCGGCTCATCGCGGATGATGCGCTTACAAAAACGCGCCATCGGTTCGGCGAACGGCACCATCGCCACACAGCGCACCAGGTTGTAGAAGACGTGGAAGTAGATAACCAGTTCAGATTTCGGCAGCGGCAGTTCATCCATCAGATTGGCCAGCGGATGAACAAACGGCAGGATAATCAGACTGCCCACCAGCTTAAACAGCAGGCTGCCGAGCGCCACGCGACGGGCAGCAGCATTCGCAGCACTGTTGTTGAGCATCGCCAACAGGCCGGAGCCGAGGTTGGCACCAATCACCAGACACAACGCCACCGGGAACGAGATAATGCCTGCCGCGGTCAGAGTGGCCGTCAGCAGCACCGCCGCCAGACTGGAGTAACTGATAATCGCAAACATAGCGCCAATCAGCGCATCCAGCATAATATCGCCGGTCAGCGAGGCGAAAATAACCTGTACGCCGTTAGCCTGAGTTATCGGCGTGACCGCCTGCACAATCAGCTCCAGCGCAAGTAAAATCAACCCCAGCCCGATGCCAACCCGCCCCAGTTGCCCCACGCGGGACTGCTTACGCCCGAGAAAGAAGATCACGCCGATGAAAATCAGCAGTGGGGATAGCCATGAGAGATCGAAGGTCAGGATACGCGCCATCAGCGCGGTCCCCACGTCGGCACCCAGCACAATGACCAGCGCCGGGGTAAGCGCCACGAGATCTTGGGCGACAAACGAGGTCACCAGCATGGTGGTGGCGTTGCTGCTTTGCACCAGCGCCGTCACGCCGATACCCGCACAAAAGGCGAGCGGCTTCTTTTCAACACTACGGCTGAGGACGGTACGCAAGCGGGCGCCAAAGACACGCATCACGCCGGTACGCACAATATGCGTACCCCAAACCAGCATAGATACAGCAGAAAGCAGGTGTAACAGAGTTAACACGGAATCAGGTTCTCCTTATTTTTATGGTTTTTTGAGGCTCATTTGCCTGATGGCGCTGCGCTTATCAGGCCTACAAATCATCCCTATGTAGGCCGGATAAGGCGTTTACGCCGCCATCCGGCAACGGCCCCCTTTCAGTATAAGGGTTTAAACGTAATAAAGAGACAGGGCACTCATTGAGCGCCCTGTTTGTTGTAAAGAAAGATGACAGTTTTGTGAATCAGTCGGCGTCGTAGCCGAGGTTCGGCGCTAACCAGCGCTCCACTTCCGCCACGCTCATGCCTTTACGGAAGGCATAATCTTCAACCTGATCGCGCTGGATTTGCGCCACGGCGTAGTACTTGCTGTCCGGATGACTGAAATACCAGCCGGAAACCGACGCGCCTGGCCACATGGCGAAGGATTCGGTGAGTTTCATTCCGGTGTGTGCTTCCACATCCAGCAGTTCCCAGATGGTGGCTTTTTCGGTGTGTTCCGGGCACGCCGGATAGCCTGGTGCCGGGCGAATCCCCTGGTAGTTTTCGCGGATCAGCTCCTCGTTACTGAGGTTCTCATTCGCCGCATAGCCCCAGTAGACTTTACGCACACGCTCATGCAGATATTCTGCGAATGCTTCCGCCAGACGGTCAGCAATCGCTTTCACCATGATCTTGTTGTAGTCGTCATGCTGGGCTTCGAAGGCGTCCGCCAGCGCATCTTCCTCCAGCCCCCCGGTCACCGCGAAAGCACCGATATAATCCGCTTTGCCACTCAGTTTCGGCGCAACAAAGTCAGACAGGCAGTAGTTGGCGAAACCGACTTTTTCCGTCTGCTGGCGCAGATGATGGCTCACGTTGATGACGTGCGTACGCGTCTCGTCACGGTAAATCTCGATGTCGTCACCCACGCGGTTGGCCGGGAATAACCCCACCACGCCGCGCGGATTCAGGGTCTTCTCGGTGCTGAGTTTATCCAGCATGTCGTTAGCGTCTTTGAACAGGCGCTTCGCCTCTTCTCCTACTACCTCATCTTCGAGAATGCGCGGGTATTTCCCGGCCAGCGACCAGGTCATAAAGAACGGCGTCCAGTCGATGTAATTGCGCAGAGTTTCGATGCTGGCTTCCACTTCCTGCACGCCCAGACGGTGCGCCACCGGCGGGGTGTAGTTTTCCCAGTCGAAGGCCAGATCGTTGTCGCGGGCAGCCTGTAACGTTACTGGCGGGGTACGCGGTTTCTTACGCGCATGCTGGATACGCACGGTTTCGTACTCTTTACGCGTACGGGCGACAAAGTCATCACGCTGGGTGTCAGAGAGCAGCGCAGCCACCACGCCAACGGTACGCGAGGCGTTCTGCACGTACACCGTCGGGCCGCTGTAGTTCTGCTCGATTTTCACCGCCGTGTGCGCTTTTGAGGTGGTCGCGCCGCCAATCAGCAGCGGAATAGTGAATCCCTGACGCTCCATCTCTTTCGCCACGTTGACCATTTCGTCCAGCGATGGGGTAATCAGCCCGGAAAGGCCAATCAGATCGGCATTCACTTCACGCGCCGTTCTGAGGATTTTCTCCGCGGGCACCATCACGCCAAGATCGACGATTTCGTAGTTGTTACATTGCAGCACCACGCCGACAATGTTTTTGCCGATATCGTGCACATCGCCCTTCACGGTCGCGATGACCATTTTGCCGTTGCTGGAGCCTTTCTCTTTGCTGGCCTCAATGTACGGTTCGAGGTACGCCACCGCCTGCTTCATCACGCGGGCGGATTTCACCACCTGCGGCAGGAACATTTTGCCCTCGCCGAACAGATCGCCAACGACGTTCATGCCGTCCATCAGCGGTCCTTCAATAACTTCGATCGGACGCGCAGCCTGCTGGCGCGCTTCCTCGGTATCCAGCTCAATAAACTCGGTAATGCCTTTCACCAGCGAGTATTCGAGGCGCTTTTTCACGTCCCAGGTGCGCCACTCCGCCATCTGGGCATTCGCCGTGTCGTCGGTTTTACTGCCGCGATATTTCTCTGCCAGCTCCAGCAGTCGTTCGGTGCCATCGTCACGACGGTTGAGGATCACATCTTCAACAGCATCGCGCAGCTCGGCGGGCAAGTCGTCGTAAATAGCCAGCTGTCCGGCGTTGACGATCCCCATGTCCATGCCGTTGCGAATGGCGTAGTAGAGGAATACCGCGTGAATGGCTTCACGTACCGGGTCGTTGCCACGGAACGAGAATGAAACGTTAGAAACGCCGCCGGAGATCAGCGCGTGCGGCAGTTCGCGTTTGATGTCTTCACACGCGCCGATAAAGTCCTGCGCGTAGTTGTTGTGCTCATCAATACCGGTCGCGACAGCAAAGATGTTCGGGTCGAAGATGATATCTTCCGGCGGGAAGCCCACCTCTTCGGTAAGAATTTTGTACGCCCGACGGCAGATTTCGATTTTACGTGCGCGGGTGTCGGCCTGCCCTTGCTCGTCAAAGGCCATCACCACCACCGCGGCACCGTAGCGACGCAGCAGCTTCGCGTGATGGATAAAGGTCTCAACCCCCTCTTTCATCGAGATGGAGTTAACGATGCCTTTACCCTGAATGCACTTCAGCCCTTTCTCGATAACGTCCCATTTCGAGGAGTCGATCATAATCGGTACGCGGGCGATATCCGGCTCACCGGCGATCAGGTTGAGGAAACGCACCATTGCCGCTTCGGCGTCAAGCATCCCCTCATCCATGTTGATATCGATGATCTGCGCGCCGCTTTCCACCTGCTGACGGGCGACGTCCAGCGCTTCGCTGTATTTCTCTTCTTTGATCAGGCGTTTAAACTTGGCCGAACCGGTGACGTTGGTACGCTCGCCAACGTTCACAAACAGGCTGTCGTCGCCGATGTTCAGCGGCTCAAGGCCGGAAAGGCGGCAGGCAACCGGGATTTCCGGCAAGCGGCGCGGCGGTAAGCCATCCACCGCGCGGCTCATGGCGGCGATATGTTCCGGCGTGGTGCCGCAGCAGCCGCCGACGATATTCAGGAAACCGGCCTCAGCCCACTCGCGAATCTGCGCCGCCATGGTGTCGGCGTCGAGATCGTATTCACCAAAGGCGTTCGGCAGACCGGCGTTCGGGTGCGCGGTGACGTAGCATTCAGCAATGCGCGACAGTTCCTGCACGTACTGGCGCAGCTCGTCCGGGCCTAACGCGCAGTTCAGACCGAAGGTCAGCGCATCGGCGTGGCGCAGGGAGTTGTAGAATGCTTCGGTAGTCTGGCCGGAGAGCGTACGCCCGGAAGCATCGGTGATAGTGCCGGAGAGCATAATCGGCAGCTCAACGCCCAGCGCTTCGAATTCGGTTTTAACCGCGAAAATAGCGGCTTTGGCGTTCAGAGTATCGAAGACGGTTTCAATCAGGATCAGGTCACTGCCGCCTTCCACCAGCGCTTTGGTGGATTCACGGTAGGCGGCCACCAGCTGATCAAAGGTAATGTTGCGGTAAGCCGGGTCGTTAACATCAGGCGAGATAGACGCCGTACGGTTCGTTGGGCCGAGCACGCCCGCGACGTAGCGCGGTTTTTCCGGCGTGCGCGCCGTCCATTCGTCAGCCGCCGCACGCGCCAGTTTGGCTGCCGCAAAGTTGATTTCCGCCGACAGGGATTCCATCTGGTAATCCGCCATGGCGATAGTCGTCGAGTTAAAGGTGTTGGTTTCGATGATATCCGCGCCCGCCTCAAAGTAGGCGTTATGGATGGCGGCGATGACCTCCGGTTTGCTGAGCACCAACAGGTCGTTGTTGCCTTTCAGATCGCACGGCCAGTCGGCAAAGCGTTCGCCGCGGAAATCCTCTTCGCTCAGACGATATCCCTGGATCATGGTGCCCATACCGCCGTCCAGCACCAGAATACGTTCATTTAACTGCTGACGTAATTGTTCTACTTTGCTGCTCACACTCGCTCCCGACAACGCTCAACCAGACCGAAAAAAACTCAACAGGTCATACTGGCACAAACCTGAGAGGCGGAAAAGAGAACAACGGCCAACATGAGACATGTTCAGCTTCACTCATCCGATCAGTACAGGAATTCTTGCATTATAATTGAATAAAACGAAAATAATTTCCACGATACAGAAAAGGAGTCTGCCATGGTAGCCACTGTCCCCGCGAAACGCGGTAGAAAACCCGCCGCTGCTACTGCGCCTGCAACCGGGCAGGTTCAGTCTCTGACCCGCGGTCTGAAGCTGCTGGAGTGGATTGCGGAATCCAACGGCAGCGTGGCGCTGACCGAGCTGGCGCAGCAGGCTGGCCTGCCAAACTCCACGACTCACCGTTTGCTGACCACCATGCAGCAGCAGGGTTTTGTCCGTCAGGTGGGTGAATTAGGCCACTGGGCCGTAGGTGCGCATGCGTTCATCGTCGGCAGCAGCTTTTTGCAAAGCCGTAATCTGCTGGCGATTGTCCATCCGATCCTGCGCAAGCTGATGGAAGATTCCGGTGAGACGGTAAACCTGGCCGTGCTGGATCAAAGCGATCATCAGGCCATTATTATCGACCAGGTGCAGTGCACCCAACTGATGCGCATGTCCGCGCCTATCGGCGGCAAGCTGCCGATGCACGCCTCCGGTGCGGGTAAAGCGTTTTTATCCCAACTGAGCGAAGAACAAGTGACTGGCCTGCTGCACCGCAAAGGCCTGCATGCTTATACACACGCCACGCTGGTGTCGCCAGTGCATCTGAAAGAGGATTTGGCCCAGACGCGCAAGCGCGGCTATTCCTTTGATGATGAGGAACATGCGCTGGGTCTGCGCTGCGTGGCGTCGTGCATTTATGACGAGCACCGCGAGCCGTTCGCTGCGATTTCCATTTCCGGACCCATTTCGCGTATTACCGACGATCGCGTGACCGAGTTTGGCGCCATGGCGATCAAAGCGGCGAAAGAAGTAACGCTGGCGTACGGCGGATTTCGCTAAGATGGGGTTGCCGGGTGGCGGCTACGCCTTACCCGGCCTGCTATCCAGGGTTAGGGCAGATTTGTAGGCCTGATAAGCGTAGCGCATCAGGCACGGCGCACATTGCCGGATGGCGGCGCAAGTGCCTTATCCGGCCTACGGTCGGTTTCATAACGCACGCTGAACCGCTGCCGACGTCGGTAGGCGTAAACATCTTCCACGTGACCGTTTTTGATGCGCGTCTGTAGGCCGCGCCAGTAGTCAGCGCTGAACAGGTCAGCGTGCATCTCTTCAAATAGCGGCCCTATACGCGGGTCGGCACATAGCCAGTGACGAAATTCTTCCGGGAAGACATCTCCCGGCGATACGCTGTACCACGGCTCAGCGCTCATCTCATCTTCCGGGTAGCGTGGCGGCGGGATATGGCGGAAATTCACCTCCGTCATGTAGCAGATTTCATCGTAATCGTAGAACACCACACGCCCGTGACGGGTCACGCCGAAGTTCTTAAATAGCATATCACCGGGGAAAATATTGGCGGCGGCCAGCTGACGAATGGCGTTGCCGTACTCTTCAATGGCATCGCGCAGTTGCTGACCTTCGACCTGCTCCAGCCAGATATTCAGCGGCACCATCCGTCGTTCGATATACAGATGGCGAATGACAATCTGATCGCCGAGATCGGTAATTTTTTCCGGGGCTTCCTGCAATAACAGCGCCATCAGCGCCGGATCGATTTGCCGTTTCTCCAGCACAAAATTCTCGAATTCCTGGGTGTCAGCCATCCGCCCAACACGATCGTGTTCTTTGACCAGTTGATAGCAGGCGCGGACGTGGGCGGCAGACATCTCTTTTTGCGGGGCAAATTTGTCTTTGATGATTTTAAACACCCGGTCAAAACCCGGCAACGTAAACACCAACATCACCATGCCGCGGATCCCCGGCGCTTCAATAAACTGCTCATCGCAATGGGCAAGATAGAGCAGATATTCGCGGTAACTTTCGGTCTTCGCGTGTTTCTGACAGCCAATCGCCATGTACAGTTCGGCGGTGGTTTTACCGGGCAGGATCTCGCGCAGCCACTCCACCAGCGCCGCGGGCAAAGGGGCGTAAACCATAAAATAGGAGCGGGCGAAGCCAAACACAATGCTCGCCTCCGCCGTCGTGGTCAGACAGGTATCGACAAACAATTCGCCTTCATCAGTCCGGTGGATTGGCAGTAAAAACGGTAGCGTCCCCGAAGGAGTAATCAGCTTACCGACCAGCCAGGCGGCCTTGTTGCGATAAAACAGTTCGTTCGCCACCTGTAAATGGCAGCCCGACAACACATCCGCTCCCAGGGTTTCGGTCAGGTGTTCGATGATGTAGTGGATATCACGATGTTTGTTCTGCCACGGCAGACGCAGGGGCAGATCGCTAAGGACGCGCGTCAGCAGCCACTCCCAGCCGGTATCCGGAAAAAAGTCTTTCGCCAGCGGGCGGGGGATCGTGCGAAAACGGCGCTCTGGCTGAGAACTGAAAATAAACAGCCGCTCGGGAGTCAGCGAGCGGTGGTCAAATAACCGACAGTAAACGGAGTTAAAGAAACTCTCCGCAATCTCGAAGCGCGGGTAATCCGGCAGTAGCCGGGTGTAATGCTCTTTCACGCGAAGTAAAAAATCCGCGTCGGTACTTTTGCCGTCAGTAATGCAGCGCAACTGCTCCACCACCAGACCCACGTGATGATCGTAAAGGTGAATACGGCTTTTCATCGCCTGCTGAACCGCATGCCAGTCGGCATGTTCAAAACGCTGCTGCGCGCCGGAGGTGACTTCCAGAAAACGCCCGTACTGGGCGTCGAAACCTTGCAAGATAGTCTGAGCAATCAGTAATTCCAGGCCACGCGTCATCAATGTCTCCCATCCGGCACAACGTCATGCCGGATGGCGCGTTCGCTTATCCGGCCTACATCCCTTCGTAGGCCCGGTAAGCGCAGCGCCACCGGGCATTAATCAAAACTGCGATTCTTCGGTCGAGCCGGTCAGCGCGGTCACCGAGGAAGCTCCGCCCTGAATGATGGTGGTGACTTTGTCGAAGTAACCTGTGCCCACTTCCTGCTGATGGGAGACGAAGGTGTAACCGTCTTTAGCTGCCGCAAATTCTGGCTGCTGAACCTTCTCAACATAATGGCGCATGCCTTCACCCTGCGCATAGGAGTGCGCGAGGTCGAACATGTTGAACCACATGCTGTGGATACCCGCCAGGGTAATGAACTGGTATTTGTAACCCATATCCGACAGCTGCTGCTGGAAGCTGGCGATAGTTTTGTCATCCAGGTTTTTCTGCCAGTTAAACGACGGCGAACAGTTGTAAGCCAGCAGTTTGCCAGGGTATTTCGCGTGGATCGCATCGGCAAAGCGCTTCGCCAGCTCAAGGTCCGGCGTGGAGGTTTCACACCACACCAGATCCGCATACGGTGCGTAGGCCAGACCACGGCTGATCGCCTGCTCAATACCCGCATGCGTACGGTAGAACCCTTCGCTGGTACGTTCGCCAGTGATGAACTCGCTGTCGTATGGGTCGCAATCAGACGTAATCAGATCGGCTGCGTCAGCATCGGTACGTGCAATCACCAGCGTCGGCACACCCATGACGTCGGCTGCCAGACGGGCGGCCACCAGTTTCTGGATAGCTTCCTGCGTCGGAACCAGCACTTTGCCGCCCATGTGACCACATTTTTTCACTGATGCGAGCTGATCTTCGAAGTGAACGGCCGCTGCACCAGCCTCAATCATCGATTTCATCAGTTCAAACGCGTTCAGTACGCCGCCAAACCCTGCTTCCGCATCGGCAACGATCGGCAGGAAGTAATCGACATAGCGAGGATCGTTCGGCTCAATACCGGTTGACCATTGGATCTGATCGGCACGACGGAATGTGTTGTTGATCCGATCCACCACCGCCGGGACGGAGTTCGCCGGATACAGCGATTGGTCCGGGTACATGCTGGATGCCAGGTTGGCATCTGCCGCCACCTGCCAGCCTGAAAGGTAGACCGCTTCAATACCGGCTTTCGCCTGCTGCAGCGCCTGACCGCCGGTCAGCGCGCCGAGGCTGTTGATATAACCTTTCTTCGATTCGCCGTGCAGCAGACGCCACATTTTCGCCGCGCCAAGCTGCGCCAACGTGCATTCCGGGTTGACCGAGCCACGTAATTTCACCACTTCCTCCGCGCTATATGGACGGGTGATGCCTTCCCAGCGCGGTTGAGTCCATTCTTTCTGTAATTCTTCGATTTGTTGAGTACGGGTTTTCATGTGCAGATGCTCCATATTGTTATGTGGTGGATTACGCCAGCAGGCGGTAGCCTGGCAGGGTCAAGAAATCGATCAGTTCATCAGAGGTAGTGATTTGCTCCATCAGGCGCGCGGCATCGTCAAAACGCCCGCTGCTGTAGCGGTGTTCGCCCAGCTCGTCCTGAATCACCAGCATCTCTTCGGCCAGCATCTGACGGAACAGCGGTTTGGTAACCGGCTTGCCGTTGCTGAGCGTCTTCTCGTGGTGGATCCACTGCCAGATGGAGGTACGGGAGATTTCGGCGGTGGCCGCGTCTTCCATCAGACCGTAAATCGGTACGCAGCCGTTACCGGAGATCCACGCTTCGATGTACTGCACCGCGACACGGATATTGGCGCGCATGCCTTCTTCGGTACGCTCACCTTCACAAGGTGCCAGCAGTTGCTCTGCGGTAATCGGGGCATCTTCTTCACGGGTCACGAACAGCTGATTTTTGTTTTCACCGAGTACGTCGTTGAACACCGCCATGGCGGTATCTGCCAGTCCCGGATGGGCAATCCATGTGCCGTCATGACCGTTATTTGCTTCCAGTGCTTTGTCCGCTTTTACCTTGGTCAGAACCTGGTTGTTACGTTCCGCATCTTTGCTGGGAATGAACGCTGCCATGCCGCCCATCGCGAATGCGCCACGTTTATGACAGGTTTTAATCAGCAGACGCGAATAGGCGCTGAGGAATGGTTTATCCATCGTCACCACCTGGCGGTCCGGCAGCACGCGATCCGGGTGGTTCTTCAGTGTTTTGATATAGCTAAAAATGTAGTCCCAGCGACCGCAGTTCAGGCCCACAATGTGGTCACGCAGGGCGTGCAGAATTTCGTCCATCTGGAAGACGGCAGGCAGCGTTTCAATCAGCAGGGTCGCTTTAATGGTGCCGCGCGGCAGGTTAAAGCGGTCTTCTGCATAGCTGAACACTTCGCTCCACCATGCCGCTTCTTGCCAGGCCTGCGTTTTTGGCAGATAGAAATAAGGGCCGCTGCCTTTCGCCAGCAACGTTTTGTAGTTGTGGAAGAAATAGAGGGCAAAGTCGAACAGGCTGCCCGGGATAGATTCGCCACGCCAGGTGACGTGTTTTTCCGGCAGATGCAGACCACGAACGCGACATACCAACAGAGCCGGATTAGGCTTGAGCTGATAAATTTTACCCGTTTCGTTGGTGTAGCTAATGGTGCCATTGACCGCATCGCGCAGGTTGATCTGCCCGTCGATAACTTTGCTCCACTCAGGAGCCAGTGAATCTTCGAAGTCAGCCATAAAGACTTTGACGTTCGCGTTCAGCGCGTTGATGACCATCTTGCGCTCAACGGGTCCGGTGATCTCTACGCGGCGATCCAGTAAATCATCAGGAATTCCGCGAATTTTCCAGCCACCTTCACGAATGGAAGCTGTTTCCGAAATAAAATCAGGCAACTTACCGTCATCAATATCCTGCTGCTGCTGGATACGTGCAGCCAGAAGTTTATTCCGCTTTGGCGTAAATCTTGTCACCAGTTCAGTCAGAAACTCCACTGCTTCAGCGGTCAGAATTTGCTGTTCCTGTTCGCCACGCGGCCTGGTGAAGACCAGTTCATCGGTTGTCGTTGCCTGTTGATTCATTGCGTAGTTCCTCGTCATTGATCCAAACACATCCCCAATGCGAACGAAGGATCGTTGTGCGCTTTTCGTTCAGCACAACTAAGACTACTCATTTAAATCTCAAAATCAAAAACAATTTCCATTTTTAATTTAATTATCAATTAACCTATTGATAACAATATAAATAAAATTTAATTACACGATGAGGTGCGTTTCGGAAATAAAAAAGGCACCCGAAGGTGCCTGATTCAATATGCTGAAACGCTTAAGGATCGTCTGCTACAGAAGATTAATCCAGCGTTGGATTCATGTGACGCAGATCATATGGCGTGATCTGGTAGACGTAATAGTTGAGCCAGTTGGTAAACAACAGATTACCGTGGCTACGCCAGGTTGCCCGCGGTTTGTTTTGCGGGTCATCTTTCGGGAAATAGTTATAGGGTACTTCCGGCGATAAGCCCGCTTCGACATCACGAAAATATTCGCTGCCGAGTGTATGGTCGTCGTACTCAGGATGACCCGTCACGAAGGCGATACGTTTGTCTTTGCTGGCAAACAGGTAGGCATCTCCCTCTTCGGTTTCAGCAAAGATCTCGAGATCGGTGTAGTCGCGGATAAGCGCTGCAGGGAAATCAGCATAGCGCGAATGCGGGGCCAGGAACGCATCATCGAATCCACGCGTCAGTAGCGCATGAGGGTGCAGAATATGGTGCTCATAGACGCCTGAGAGTTTGTCCGTGCGGGTTTGCTTGGGAATTCCGTACAGGATATTCAACGCGGCCTGCACCGCCCAACAGACAAATAACGTCGAGGTAACGTGATCTTTGGCCCATTCAAGCACTTGCTTAATCTGCGGCCAGTAAGCCACATCATTAAATTCAACCAGGCCCAACGGTGCGCCGGTCACGATCAATCCGTCAAAGTTCTGATCGCAGATATCCTCGAAATTACAGTAGAAGTTATTCAGATGCTCCGTTGGGGTGTTGCGTGACTCGCGGGCATCGATGCGCAATAGCTGAACATCTACCTGCAGCGGTGAGTTAGACAGTAAGCGCAGGAACTGGTTTTCCGTTTCAATCTTCTTGGGCATCAGGTTAAGGATGAGCACCTTCAGTGGACGAATTTCCTGACCGGAAGCGCGGGATGTCGTCATCACGAAGACGTTTTCCTCACGCAAAAAATTGACGGCGGGTAGCTCGTCCTGCACGCGAATTGGCATAACCTGATAACCTCACAACATACGTTTAAACGTTTAGACATCCAGATAGCTGAAGATACCCAGGAATCATGCGAATGTCGAGCCTGCATCCTCAAGTTGAGAAAGTTTCACGGCTCCTTGCTGTAGAATAGTGCAGTAAAGAAAAAAAGGAGAATGCTATGAACCTTACCATTCGTCGTTCGCGTCAGGACGAAGGAGATAAGTTAGTTTCTATTTGGTGTCGCTCAGTAGATGCCACGCACCATTTCCTCTCTGCGGATTATCGGATTGAGCTGGAGGAGCTGGTACGTTCATTTTTACCAGAAGCCCCTCTGTGGGTTGCAGTGACAGAACAAGATGAGCCCGTCGCCTTTATGCTCCTGACCGACCAGCATATAGATGCTTTGTTTGTCGATCCGGATGTGCGTGGTAGTGGCGTTGGTAAACTGCTGATTGAACATGCTTTATCAATGAGTTCAACGCTAACAACCAACGTTAACGAGCAGAATGAGCAGGCGGTTGGATTCTATAAGAAGATGGGATTTAGCGTGACGGGACGTACAGAGGTGGACGATCTCGGACGACCGTACCCGTTACTCAACCTCGTACGCGGGTAGCAGGACTAGCTTTTGTAGGCCGGATAAGGCGACACGCCGCATCCGGCAATGTACCGCCGCGTTGCCTGATGCGCTGCGCTTATCAGGCCTACAAAATACGTTCAGCCCGGCCTCTGTAGGCCGGATAAGGCGGCACGCCGCATCCGGCAGTATGCAGACGTGTTGCCTGATGCGCTGCGCTTATCAGGCCTACAAAATACGTTCAGCCCGGCCCCTGTAGGCCGGATAAGGCGGCACGCCGCATCCGGCGGTTTTCATTCCGCACAGACGCAAAAAAGCCCATCCGGCAGGATGGGCTTCTTCACTAAATTAATGCCTGGCAGTTCCCTACTCTCGCATGGGGAGACCCCACACTACCATCGGCGCTACGGCGTTTCACTTCTGAGTTCGGCATGGGGTCAGGTGGGACCACCGCGCTACAGCCGCCAGGCAAATTCTGTTTATCAACACGCTTTTGCATGTCGATGTTATCTGTATCAGGCTGAAAATCTGTCTCTTCGCCAAAACATCTTCGGCGTTGTAAGGTTAAGCCTCACGGTTCATTAGTATCGGTTAGCTCAATGTATCGCTACACTTACACACCCGACCTATCAACGTCATCGTCTTTAACGTTCCTTCAGGACCCTTAAAGGGTCAGGGAGAACTCATCTCGGGGCAAGTTTCGTGCTTAGATGCTTTCAGCACTTATCTCTTCCGCATTTAGCTACCGGGCAATGCCATTGGCATGACAACCCGAACACCAGTGATGCGTCCACTCCGGTCCTCTCGTACTAGGAGCAGCCCCCCTCAATTCTCCAGCGCCCACGGCAGATAGGGACCGAACTGTCTCACGACGTTCTAAACCCAGCTCGCGTACCACTTTAAATGGCGAACAGCCATACCCTTGGGACCTACTTCAGCCCCAGGATGTGATGAGCCGACATCGAGGTGCCAAACACCGCCGTCGATATGAACTCTTGGGCGGTATCAGCCTGTTATCCCCGGAGTACCTTTTATCCGTTGAGCGATGGCCCTTCCATTCAGAACCACCGGATCACTAAGACCTGCTTTCGCACCTGCTCGAGCCGTCACTCTCGCAGTCAAGCTAGCTTATGCCTTTGCACTAACCTCCTGATGTCCGACCAGGATTAGCTAACCTTCGTGCTCCTCCGTTACTCTTTAGGAGGAGACCGCCCCAGTCAAACTACCCACCAGACACTGTCCGCAACCCGGATTACGGGTCTACGTTAGAACACCAGCCATTAAAGGGTGGTATTTCAAGGATGGCTCCATGCAGACTGGCGTCCACACTTCAAAGCCTCCCACCTATCCTACACATCAAGGACCAGTGTTCAGTGTCAAGCTATAGTAAAGGTTCACGGGGTCTTTCCGTCTTGCCGCGGGTACACTGCATCTTCACAGCGAGTTCAATTTCACTGAGTCTCGGGTGGAGACAGCCTGGCCATCATTACGCCATTCGTGCAGGTCGGAACTTACCCGACAAGGAATTTCGCTACCTTAGGACCGTTATAGTTACGGCCGCCGTTTACCGGGGCTTCGATCAAGAGCTTCTCCTTACGGATAACCCCATCAATTAACCTTCCGGCACCGGGCAGGCGTCACACCGTATACGTCCACTTTCGTGTTTGCACAGTGCTGTGTTTTTAATAAACAGTTGCAGCCAGCTGGTATCTTCGACTGATTTCAGCTCCATGGGTAAACCACTTCACCTACATATCAGCGTGCCTTCTCCCGAAGTTACGGCACCATTTTGCCTAGTTCCTTCACCCGAGTTCTCTCAAGCGCCTTGGTATTCTCTACCTGACCACCTGTGTCGGTTTGGGGTACGATTTCGTGTTACCTGATGCTTAGAGGCTTTTCCTGGAAGCAGGGCATTTGTTACTTCAGCACCGTAGTGCCTCGTCATCACACCTCAGCGTTAAAAGGTACCGGATTTACCTGGAACCTCCGCCTACATGCTTAAACCGGGACAACCGTCGCCCGGCTAACATAGCCTTCTCCGTCCCCCCTTCGCAGTAACACCAAGTACAGGAATATTAACCTGTTTCCCATCGACTACGCCTTTCGGCCTCGCCTTAGGGGTCGACTCACCCTGCCCCGATTAACGTTGGACAGGAACCCTTGGTCTTCCGGCGTGCGGGTTTTTCACCCGCATTATCGTTACTTATGTCAGCATTCGCACTTCTGATACCTCCAGCATGCCTCACGACACACCTTCAACGGCTTACAGAACGCTCCCCTACCCAACAACACATAGTGTCGCTGCCGCAGCTTCGGTGCATGGTTTAGCCCCGTTACATCTTCCGCGCAGGCCGACTCGACCAGTGAGCTATTACGCTTTCTTTAAATGATGGCTGCTTCTAAGCCAACATCCTGGCTGTCTGTGCCTTCCCACATCGTTTCCCACTTAACCATGACTTTGGGACCTTAGCTGGCGGTCTGGGTTGTTTCCCTCTTCACGACGGACGTTAGCACCCGCCGTGTGTCTCCCGTGATAACATTCTTCGGTATTCGCAGTTTGCATCGGGTTGGTAAGTCGGGATGACCCCCTAGCCGAAACAGTGCTCTACCCCCGAAGATGAATTCACGAGGCGCTACCTAAATAGCTTTCGGGGAGAACCAGCTATCTCCCGGTTTGATTGGCCTTTCACCCCCAGCCACAAGTCATCCGCTAATTTTTCAACATTAGTCGGTTCGGTCCTCCAGTTAGTGTTACCCAACCTTCAACCTGCCCATGGCTAGATCACCGGGTTTCGGGTCTATACCCTGCAACTTAACGCCCAGTTAAGACTCGGTTTCCCTTCGGCTCCCCTATTCGGTTAACCTTGCTACAGAATATAAGTCGCTGACCCATTATACAAAAGGTACGCAGTCACACCCCAAAGGGTGCTCCCACTGCTTGTACGTACACGGTTTCAGGTTCTTTTTCACTCCCCTCGCCGGGGTTCTTTTCGCCTTTCCCTCACGGTACTGGTTCACTATCGGTCAGTCAGGAGTATTTAGCCTTGGAGGATGGTCCCCCCATATTCAGACAGGATACCACGTGTCCCGCCCTACTCTTCGAGTTCACAACACATGCACTTTTGTGTACGGGACTTTCACCCTGTATCGTGCGACTTTCCAGACGCTTCCACTAACACACATGCTGATTCAGACTCTGGGCTGCTCCCCGTTCGCTCGCCGCTACTGGGGGAATCTCGGTTGATTTCTTTTCCTCGGGGTACTTAGATGTTTCAGTTCCCCCGGTTCGCTTCATTACGCTATGTATTCACGTAATGATAGTGTGTCGAAACACACTGGGTTTCCCCATTCGGAAATCGCCGGTTATAACGGTTCATATCACCTTACCGACGCTTATCGCAGATTAGCACGTCCTTCATCGCCTCTGACTGCCAGGGCATCCACCGTGTACGCTTAGTCGCTTAACCTCACAACCCGAAGATGTTTCTTTCGATTCATCATCGACTTGCAAAAATTTGAGAGACTCGAACACACCGCTTTTCATTTCTTATTACGGAGAAATGAAACAGTGTGTCGTTTCAATTTTCAGCTTGATCCAGATTTTTAAAGAGCAAAACTTCTTAATGCACTCGAAAGTACATTCAGAAGTTCATCATTCATCAGACAATCTGTGTGAGCACTGCAAAGGTCGGTTCTTTAAGGTAAGGAGGTGATCCAACCGCAGGTTCCCCTACGGTTACCTTGTTACGACTTCACCCCAGTCATGAATCACAAAGTGGTAAGCGCCCTCCCGAAGGTTAAGCTACCTACTTCTTTTGCAACCCACTCCCATGGTGTGACGGGCGGTGTGTACAAGGCCCGGGAACGTATTCACCGTGGCATTCTGATCCACGATTACTAGCGATTCCGACTTCATGGAGTCGAGTTGCAGACTCCAATCCGGACTACGACATACTTTATGAGGTCCGCTTGCTCTCGCGAGGTCGCTTCTCTTTGTATATGCCATTGTAGCACGTGTGTAGCCCTACTCGTAAGGGCCATGATGACTTGACGTCATCCCCACCTTCCTCCAGTTTATCACTGGCAGTCTCCTTTGAGTTCCCGGCCTAACCGCTGGCAACAAAGGATAAGGGTTGCGCTCGTTGCGGGACTTAACCCAACATTTCACAACACGAGCTGACGACAGCCATGCAGCACCTGTCTCAGAGTTCCCGAAGGCACCAAAGCATCTCTGCTAAGTTCTCTGGATGTCAAGAGTAGGTAAGGTTCTTCGCGTTGCATCGAATTAAACCACATGCTCCACCGCTTGTGCGGGCCCCCGTCAATTCATTTGAGTTTTAACCTTGCGGCCGTACTCCCCAGGCGGTCGACTTAACGCGTTAGCTCCGGAAGCCACGCCTCAAGGGCACAACCTCCAAGTCGACATCGTTTACGGCGTGGACTACCAGGGTATCTAATCCTGTTTGCTCCCCACGCTTTCGCACCTGAGCGTCAGTCTTTGTCCAGGGGGCCGCCTTCGCCACCGGTATTCCTCCAGATCTCTACGCATTTCACCGCTACACCTGGAATTCTACCCCCCTCTACAAGACTCTAGCCTGCCAGTTTCGGATGCAGTTCCCAGGTTGAGCCCGGGGATTTCACATCCGACTTGACAGACCGCCTGCGTGCGCTTTACGCCCAGTAATTCCGATTAACGCTTGCACCCTCCGTATTACCGCGGCTGCTGGCACGGAGTTAGCCGGTGCTTCTTCTGCGAGTAACGTCAATCGCTGCGGTTATTAACCACAACGCCTTCCTCCTCGCTGAAAGTACTTTACAACCCGAAGGCCTTCTTCATACACGCGGCATGGCTGCATCAGGCTTGCGCCCATTGTGCAATATTCCCCACTGCTGCCTCCCGTAGGAGTCTGGACCGTGTCTCAGTTCCAGTGTGGCTGGTCATCCTCTCAGACCAGCTAGGGATCGTCGCCTAGGTGAGCCGTTACCCCACCTACTAGCTAATCCCATCTGGGCACATCCGATGGCAAGAGGCCCGAAGGTCCCCCTCTTTGGTCTTGCGACGTTATGCGGTATTAGCTACCGTTTCCAGTAGTTATCCCCCTCCATCGGGCAGTTTCCCAGACATTACTCACCCGTCCGCCACTCGTCACCCAAGGAGCAAGCTCCTCTGTGCTACCGTTCGACTTGCATGTGTTAGGCCTGCCGCCAGCGTTCAATCTGAGCCATGATCAAACTCTTCAATTTAAAAGTTTGATGCTCAATGAATTAAACTTCGTAATGAATTACGTGTTCACTCGTTGAGACTTGGTATTCATTTTTCGTCTTGCGACGTTAAGAATCCGTATCTTCGAGTGCCCACACAGATTGTCTGATAAATTGTTAAAGAGCAGTTGCGACGCGCTTTAGCGCTCTGTCGCGAGGTGGCGTATATTACGCTTTCCTCTTTCAGAGTCAACCCTCATTTTCAGGTTTTTCTCTTCAACCGAACCGGCTGTTTGTGTGAAGTGATTCACATCCGCCGTGTCGATGGAGGCGCATTATAGGGAGTTTCCTGCGGCCCGCAACCCTTAAATGACAGAAAAATGACTGACTGCTGCATTCCACAGCGAAACCCCGCTTTATACCCATTTACACACAGAGTTATCCACAAACCACACGATCGTTTCTACGATCCTCTCGTCATATCAGCCTCCTTCAACAGAAAAAGAAGAGGTCAAAATCGAAAATTAAAAATTCGCGAGCGTTGCGCAAACGTTTTCGTTACAATGCCCCCGCAAAACAAGGATGCCCCGTAAGGGGCGTTAGCTGAGTTTTTAGCCAAGAATTCACCTAACGCTCTCTGTAATAGTCAAATCCAGGGGATTTACCATGCAACAACGTCGTCCAGTCCACCGCGCTCTGCTCAGTGTTTCTGACAAGGCCGGTATCATCGAATTCGCTCAGGCACTTTCCGCACGTGGTGTGGAGTTGCTGTCTACAGGTGGCACTGCGCGCCTGTTAGCGGAGAAAGGTCTGCCAGTGACCGAAGTTTCCGATTACACCGGCTTCCCGGAAATGATGGATGGACGCGTGAAGACCCTGCATCCGAAAGTCCACGGCGGCATTCTTGGTCGTCGCGGTCAGGATGACGGAATTATGGAACAGCACGGTATCGCCCCTATCGATATGGTGGTTGTAAACCTGTATCCGTTCGCCGAGACAGTGGCACGCGAAGGCTGCTCGCTGGAAGATGCGGTAGAGAACATTGATATCGGCGGCCCGACCATGGTGCGTTCCGCTGCCAAGAACCATAAAGACGTAGCGATCGTTGTGAAGAGCAGCGACTACGACGCCATTATTAAAGAGATGGATGCCAACGAAGGCTCCCTGACTCTGGAAACCCGCTTTGACCTCGCGATTAAAGCCTTCGAACACACCGCCGCCTACGACAGCATGATTGCCAACTACTTTGGCAGCATGGTTCCGGCTTACCACGGTGAGAGCAAAGAGGCCGCCGGTCGTTTCCCACGTACGCTGAACCTGAACTTCATTAAGAAGCAGGATATGCGCTACGGCGAGAACAGCCACCAGCAGGCTGCCTTCTATATAGAAGAGAATGTTAAAGAAGCATCCGTTGCCACCGCGCAGCAGGTACAGGGCAAAGCGCTTTCCTACAACAACATCGCCGATACCGACGCGGCGCTGGAGTGCGTGAAAGAGTTCAGCGAGCCAGCCTGTGTGATCGTTAAGCACGCTAACCCGTGCGGCGTGGCGGTAAGTACCTCTATTCTCGACGCTTACGACCGCGCCTATAAAACCGACCCGACCTCCGCGTTCGGCGGCATCATCGCTTTCAACCGCGAACTGGATGCCGAAACCGCGCAGGCAATTATCTCCCGTCAGTTCGTGGAAGTGATCATCGCTCCGTCCGCAACCGAAGACGCACTGAAAATCACCGCCGCCAAACAGAACGTTCGCGTTCTGACCTGCGGTCAGTGGGCACAACGTGTACCGGGCCTGGACTTCAAACGCGTTAACGGCGGTTTGCTGGTTCAGGACAGGGATCTGGGGATGGTGAGCGAAGGCGAACTGCGCGTGGTGTCCAAACGTCAGCCGACCGAGCAAGAGCTGCGCGATGCACTGTTCTGCTGGAAAGTCGCCAAGTTCGTGAAATCCAACGCCATTGTTTATGCCAAAGAGAACATGACTATCGGCATAGGCGCAGGCCAGATGAGCCGCGTGTACTCCGCAAAAATCGCCGGGATTAAAGCGGCTGACGAAGGTCTGGAAGTGAAAGGCTCTGCAATGGCCTCTGACGCCTTCTTCCCGTTCCGCGATGGTATTGATGCTGCCGCCGCCGTTGGCGTGAGCTGCGTTATCCAGCCCGGTGGTTCTATCCGTGATGACGAAGTCATTGCCGCTGCCGATGAACACGGTATCGCGATGATCTTTACCGACATGCGCCACTTCCGCCATTAATCCACGGAGCAGACGATGAAAGTATTAGTGATTGGCAACGGCGGGCGCGAGCACGCCCTGGCCTGGAAAGCCGCACAGTCCCCGCTGGTTGATACCGTTTTTGTCGCACCGGGTAACGCCGGTACCGCACTGGAGCCCGCGTTGCAGAACGTGGCTATCGGCGTCACCGATATTCCAGCTCTACTGAGCTTTGCCCAGAACGAGAAAATTGACCTGACCATCGTCGGCCCGGAAGCGCCGCTGGTGATTGGCGTGGTCGATGCGTTCCGCGCCGCTGGCCTGAAGATCTTCGGGCCAACCGAAGGCGCTGCACAGCTGGAAGGCTCCAAAGCCTTCACCAAAGATTTCCTCGCCCGTCACCAGATCCCGACGGCGGAATATCAGAACTTCACTGAGATTGAGCCAGCGTTGGCCTATCTGCGTGAGAAAGGCGCGCCGATCGTCATCAAAGCTGACGGCCTGGCCGCCGGTAAAGGCGTTATCGTGGCGATGACGCTGGAGGAAGCAGAAGCCGCCGTTCATGACATGCTGGCAGGTAACGCTTTTGGCGATGCGGGCCACCGTATCGTTATCGAAGAGTTCCTCGACGGCGAAGAAGCGAGCTTTATCGTAATGGTCGACGGCGAGCACGTGCTGCCGATGGCCACCAGCCAGGACCACAAACGCGTAGGCAACGGCGACACTGGCCCGAACACCGGCGGTATGGGTGCTTACTCACCAGCGCCGGTGGTAACTGATGAAGTGCATCAGCGCACCATGGAACGCATTATTTGGCCAACCGTAAAAGGTATGGCGGCGGAAGGGAATACCTACACCGGTTTCCTGTACGCGGGTCTGATGATCGACAAACAGGGCAATCCGAAGGTTATCGAGTTCAACTGCCGCTTCGGCGACCCGGAAACCCAGCCGATCATGCTACGCATGAAATCGGACCTGGTGGAGCTTTGCCTGGCCGCTTGCGACGGCAAGCTGGATGAGAAAACCTCCGAGTGGGACGAACGCGCCTCGCTGGGTGTCGTCATTGCTGCCGGAGGTTATCCAGGTAACTACAACACCGGAGATGAAATCCACGGTCTGCCGCTGGAAGAAGTAGAAGACGGAAAAGTGTTCCATGCAGGCACTAAACTCGCCGAAGACGATCGTGTGTTGACCAGCGGTGGTCGCGTGCTGTGCGCCACCGCCCTGGGTCATACCGTGGCTGAAGCGCAGAAACGCGCTTACGCCCTGATGACCGACATCCGCTGGGATGGCAGCTTCAGCCGTAACGACATCGGCTGGCGCGCCATTGAACGCGAGCAACGCTAACGCGAAATTTTCGCCAGCAGCGTTTTACGCGTAATGCCTAACTGACGGGCGGCTTCCGTTTTATTGCCGCCCGTTTTTTCCAGCGCCGCCAGAATCACCTCTTTTTCGACATCCACCAGCGGTTGGATCACGCCACTGAATTCCGTTTTTATCGGCGTCGCGGCAATCGCCATCGGCAGCTCGCGTTCGGAAATATATTCCCCCGTCAGCAGCACCACCGAGCGCTCAATCGCATTTTCCAGCTCACGAATATTGCCCGGCCAGTCGTAGTGGATCAGCAGATCCATCGCCTGCGGAGTAAAGCCTTTCACCGCTTTGCGGTTGCGCGCGGCAAAACGCTGGAGAAAATGTTCGGCTAACAGCGGAATATCTTCCCGGCGCTGGCACAGCGCTGGCATTTCAATGGTGACGACGTTCAGGCGATAGTAGAGATCCTGACGAAAGCGCCCGGCACTGACTTCCTCTGCTAGATCGCGATGCGTAGCGGCGATCAGCCGGACATCAACCGCAATAGTCTGATTGCTACCAACGCGCTGCACCTCTCGCTCCTGGATAGCCCGCAGCAGACGCACCTGCATCAGCGGTGAAATATCACCGATTTCATCAAGAAATAACGTGCCGCCATCGGCTTCCACAAAGCGACCTTCCCGCCGTTTATCCGCCCCGGTAAACGCCCCTTTCTCGTGACCAAAAAGTTCGGACTCCAGCAGCGATTCATTAAGCGCCGCGCAGTTGAGCGTCACCAGCGGTTTATCGCGACGGGCGCTGCTGGCATGTAGCGCCCGGGCCACCAGCTCTTTCCCCGTGCCGGAGTCTCCGTGAATAAGCACCGTCGCATCCGAAGGAGCAACCATCGCAATTTCGTTGAGCAACTGCTGCATCGCCGGACTGCTGCCAATCATGCCAAACTGCGCAGCCGACGCCGATGGCAGTTCAGCGCCCGTTTCCCGCGTATGCGCCAGCGCCTTTTCCAGCGTCTCCTGCAGACGGTCAAAATCCAGCGGCTTGATTAAGTAGTCCAGCGCCCCGGTTTTAAGCGCTTCAACGGCAGTCTCCACGCTGGAGAACGCCGTCATGATCAAGACTGGAATCGCCGGATTCAGCGCTTTAATCTCTTTCAGCGTTGCGATGCCGTCCATCTCCGCCATGCGTACATCACACAGCACTAAATCAAATACGCGTTCGCGCACCTGTTCCAGCGCCGCTCGCCCGCTATAGGCCAGCGCGACCTCATAACCCCAGCCGCGCAGCAGCGCCTGTAAAATGGTGCAGTGGCTGATATCGTCATCTACCACCAGAATATTGATTTTTCCGCGCGTCATCCTTGTTAATCCTGTTGTTTCGCTTTGGTCGGCAGCCAAAGGGTAAAGGTCGCGCCTTTGCCCTCAACGCTTGCCACCTGAATGGTGCCACCGTGCTGTTCGATAATGTTCTGCACTACCGCCAGCCCGAGGCCTGTTCCGTCAGCTTTGGTCGTAAAGTAAGGCGTAAAAATGGCCTCCAGCTGTTCCGCCGCAATCCCCTTCCCAGAATCGGTAACCACAATTTTAACGCGTTCACCGCTGCTTTCATTCGCTTCAACCGTAATCGTGCCCTGACGACCAATCGCATGAATGGCGTTCAGATACAGATTCAACAAAACCTGAGTCAGTCGGTCAGGATCGGCCTGGATAGCGGGCAGCGTAGAATTGGCCGAAAAGCGGAGCTGGATTTCCCGGCTTGCCGCATCCTGACTCACCAGGTGTAATGAGTGGGTGATAACCTCATTGAGATCCACCTTTTGCAGCGTCAGATGTGCAGGTTTCACCAGCTCCAGCAACTCGCTCACCACCCGATTTAAACGATCCGCCTCTTTCGCCATCACCTGTGCCAGCTCATGCGACTCGCCTCCTGCCGGGGTTCGCTCGGCAAAATACTTCGCTAACCCTTTGATCGATGAAAGCGGGTTACGAATTTCATGTGCCACCCCAGCTGCAAGATGACCGAGTGCTAACAGTTTTTCTTTACGCTTCATCGCATCCTGGAGTTCTTTGTACGAGCGCTGATAGCGCTGATACCAGAAGAACGTCAGCACGGTGGCCAGCAACACAGCCGCCAGCGCAGAGAGGACTATCAGTGTATTACGCCACTCCCTTGCCTGAGTCGCTGTCAAATCGCTGGCATCAAAGGCGATAAATATGGTTTGTGCTGGGGAGATAAGCTGCCCGTCATTGCTGGCACAGCGCGCCATGCCGTGGCGTCCTGGACCATACATCGGCTGAAACTGGCGATAAATTTCCAGTGCTGGCGTTTTTTCACCATCCCTCGCTGGAATTTCAATATTCCGCCAGCTTTCTTGCTCCCCAGGACTAAGCTGTCGCAGGACATCCGATGAATAGAGCGTTTTGCCGACCATCGCGGAATTGCTGTGGGTAATAATGACACCATGCTCATCGACGACAGCAAACCATAGCACGCCAGGCTGTACAGCCATTTCCTCCAGTAGCGTCTGCTGCTGGGCATGATGCATGCGCATCCCCATGCCTACGCGCGTACCAGACTCCAGAGCGCGAATGAGCACGCTGCCTTTTTCCAGTAGCGTTTGCCGCGCGGCACCACTTTCCCGCCCATAGTCCCGAATGGTCATAATCGAAAACCAGCCGACCAAAACCAGGATTGCCGCCAGCAAGAGTCGGCTCAACCACTTTGCCACCGTATCCTTATAAAGACGCATACGCTCTCCCTTCACCCCGCTTGTTCCTTTCATCGTTGCAGGTATACAGCAGAAATCATGCCATTTTTTCCCCCTGATAACCCTGCCCTCAGACACAAACAGCTGAAAGTAACGGGTAAAAATGACTCGCTGACGCGTTCTGGCGAGTCATTTTTACTCGTTTCCCTGCAAAGACGGCGGGTACAACGCCCGCAGGACTGGGATTGCCGCTTTGGCACGGAAGATGCAAAAGGGAATGTAAGTAACCAACAGGAGAACGAACGATGAAACGGAACAACAAACTGGCACTGATTGCACTTTCTCTTATCGCACTTGGCTCCACCCCGGTACTGGCACAGAATCACTGGGGATATGGCGACGGAATGCAGCAACGGGGCGGTACGCCAATGACCGCTGAGCAGCAGGCTGCCGCACAGAAAATCTATGATGATTATTATTCCCAGACCAGCGCGTTGCGCCAACAGCTGACATCCAAACGTTATGAGTACAATGCACTATTAACGGCCAGCTCGCCGGACACGGCAAAAATTAACGCCGTTGCAAAAGAGATGGAAGCGTTGAATCAGTCTCTGGACGAGCAGCGCGTTAAACGTGATGTCGCAATGGCGCAGGCTGGCGTGCCACGTGGCGCGGGAATGGGCTACGGCGGATGCGGCGGTGGCGGTAACCATCGCGGCGGCGGCCATATGGGAATGGGCCACTGGTAAAAGACTTAATGCCTGATGACGCTATACGGATCAGGCCTGCTGATTTCCTGTATTCAGGTTTTCAGAAAGTTTTGGCTGTAGGCTGCCAGTGACAAAAATCTTCATTGGCGACCAGCAGTAGCTGCGACCCTTCGGGCGCTTCCAGCCATGCCACACTCACCTCTACGGATGAATGTCTCTGGCGGCGCTCGATATGGTTTATCGCCCACGACTCCAGGTCTGGCTTCAGCGTTTCACCTTCACAGGTTGTGACCGTGTTATCCGCATGCCAACGTCCCTGACGCAATATCACCCGCCCCTGACGCAGCGCATCGCTGGTCTGGCGAATTTGATCGGCTCGATAGCGGTAAAGCGCGATTTGATCGCTGGAAAGCTGCTGCTTTTGCCCGTCGACTTCACGCTGCATGAAGCTCAGTTCGCCCCGGTCATCGAAGCGTATACGGACATGTTCAGCCGGTTTACTGTAAACGTTGAGTTCTATCAGAGAGAGCGAATCACCCTGCCAGCGGTATTCACTGGTAGTGGTTTCGCCTTTACGCCACGGACTAAATACCGAGAGCAAGTGAACATCGTCACCGGAGTCTTTACGCCAAATGCGTACCGCCCCCTGATCGCCAACATAGCCGCTGGCCGTGAAAGGAGGAAGCTCAGAATGGCTACCGCAGGCAGACAGTAACAGAACACCTGAAAGCCAAAGCGTATGACGCCAGATGGACAAAAGGGGCGAAACCGCCCCTTCGTTAAAACTGTTCACTGCCACGCGAATTACTTAACCGCGTCTTTCAGTGCTTTACCAGAAACAAATGCCGGTACGTTAGCTGCGGCGATTTTGATTTCTTTACCGGTCTGCGGGTTGCGGCCAGTGCGCTCAGCACGGTGGTTCACTTTGAAGGTACCGAAACCAACCAGTTGTACAGCATCGCCTTCTTTCAGAGACTCAGTAATAGCAGCCAGAGTGGATTCCAGAGCAGCTTTAGCCTGTGTTTTAGACAGTTCTGCTTTGTCTGCAATTACATCAATCAGTTGAGTCTTGTTCATAAGTTATCCTTACAATGTGTTTATCGCTTGCTAAGCATCGAGTGCGACGGAAATGCCAGAAAAGCACTCTCCTGCATACACGCACCGATAGCCACTTTTTTTCGCCCCCCAAATGTAGACCAGACCGGGGGCGGATGGGAAGCCTTCAGGCACGACAAATCAGGCGTTAAATCACGTTTTGTGGTGTCATTGCTGAAAATTTATACCAATATTGCTCTCGCCAGCCTCGCGCAGGTCTGCACGCAGCCCTTTTATCAGCTCAATATCGCGTTCTTCACAGTCGGCTAAAAGTCGGAAAATTTCCCACTGAATATCCCATTCTTGCTCAACGGCAGGGTTTTCTTTGAGCTCTTCATCGGTCATTTCACGACCAGCCTGAGTCATTTCCAGCATCGCAACCGTCGTAATCGAAGCCTTACTAACTTCGATTGCATGCTCCAGCGTTTCACCGCTAAGACGCGAATGCATCAGTTCGCTTAATGCCACACAAGCATCAATCGCCGGATAAACACCGTACAGATCGTAATCGTCTGCAGAAGGAATGGCCTCTTCAAATTTTTCCAGCTGGCTGTCGAAATTGATTTTCGCGTCTTTAACCGTCAGCGCTTCCCAAATCAGATCCAGAATTCGGCGGTAAATCTGTCCATCGCCAAATTCAGTTTGCTTGCAGAACATGGCGTAGTTTGGGTACATGCGTTCGCACAGACAAGCCATAAACGTGACGTGCTGCCAGCTTTCCAGCTTCTCCAGACGCAGGTGAATCGGATTTTGTAACATGATAAGTTCTCAAATACGGAAATTAGCCGCAGTTTACCCGATATGGGGCGTTTTTGCTGCAAGCCGAGTAAAAGCCGGGCGTTCGGATGCCACTGCATCTGCCCAGCGTGTGGGTTCCGGCAAACGATAGCCGTTCATACAGCGTTGAACCCACGCCAGTGCGCTGTCCATATTCACGCGGTGGCCCGTGGAAATAAACAACGGGTTACAGCGCGCTTTGCTGCGCCAGACCCATGCCAGTTGTTCGCCTTTATCCAGCAACGGCGCTAGCGCACCAGGTTCAGCAGCGAGCGATTCAAACTTGCCGCACAGCCGCTTTTTCGCCACGCCGATCGTCGGGACATCCACCAGCAGGCCAAAATGGCTGGCCACGCCCAGACGACGCGGGTGAGAAATGCCATGACCGTCAACGAACAGCAGATCTGGCTTGTGCGAGAGCAGTTGCCAGGCGGCCATCAGCGCGGGAGTTTCACGAAAGGAGAGAAAACCGGGAATGTAGGGCATGGTGGTGGCGATACGCGCCACCTTGTATTCGACCAGTTCAAGCGTGGGATACTTCAGTAAGACCATCGCGGCTCGCGTCACTTCGCCACCCTGCTCAAACCCAACGTCCGCCCCGCCGATCAGATCCGGCGGATCGGTCTTCAGACGATCCTCGCGGATCACTGAAGAGGCCAGTTCAAGCTGCTGCGCGCGTAATGACGCGAGATCCATGATGACTCCTTAGCGGTGGTACTGTTCGGACAACCGATGTACCGCCTCCACAAAGACACCCGCATGTTCTGGCGGGACGTCCTGATGAATGCCGTGGCCCAGGTTAAAGACATGCCCTTCACCCTGACCGAATCCGGCCAGAATTGTCGCCACCTCTTCTTCGATGCGGGCTGGCGGCGCATACAGCATGGACGGATCCATATTGCCCTGGAGCGCCACTTTATGACCTACACGACGACGCGCATCGGCAATGTCAGTGGTCCAGTCGAGACCCAACGCATCACAGCCGGTCTCCGCCATCGCTTCCAGCCACTGACCACCGCCTTTGGTAAACAGGGTCACCGGTACGCGACGACCTTCGTTCTCGCGCAGCAGGCCATCAACGATTTTGTGCATGTAGTACAAAGAAAACTGCTGATAGTCGCGACCGGTCAGCACGCCACCCCAGGTGTCGAAAATCATCACCGACTGCGCACCCGCTTTGATCTGCGCGTTCAGGTACAGCGTGACGCTCTTCGCCAGCTTATCAAGCAGCAGATGCAGCGCTTTGGGGTCGGCGTACATCATCTTTTTAATCACGGTGAAGGCTTTGCTGCTGCCGCCTTCAACCATGTAGGTCGCCAGCGTCCACGGGCTACCGGAGAAGCCGATCAGCGGCACTTCGCCTTTCAGTTCACGGCGGATAGTGCGCACCGCGTTCATCACGTACCCCAGCCCATCTTCCGGGTCCGGGATCGGCAGTTTGTCGACATCAGCCTTGCTGGTAATCGGAGAGGTGAAGCGTGGGCCTTCTCCTGCTTCAAAATACAGCCCGAGTCCCATCGCATCCGGGATCGTCAGGATATCCGAGAAGAGGATCGCGGCATCAAGTTTATAGCGACGCAGCGGCTGCAGCGTGACTTCGCAGGCCAGCTCGGCATTTTTGCACAGCGCCATAAAATCGCCCGCTTCGGCACGGGTAGCTTTGTATTCCGGTAGATAGCGGCCTGCCTGGCGCATCATCCATACCGGAGTGACATCAACGGGCTGGCGCAGCAGCGCACGCAGATAACGATCGTTCTTCAGTTCGGTCATTTTTGCAGTTCCTTATTGCGTCAGTCCATCAGTGTATCACCACTCGCTCTTTACTCGTACTCAGCCCGACACATTGCCACAGTGTCTTCAATCAATCGACGCGCGACAGTACCCGGCGGGGGTAAGAGCGGTAAGTCGTCATAGCGATACCAGTTCGCTTCCAGCAGCTCTTTCGGGTCGATGACGATTTCGCCGCTATCATACTCCGCCATAAATGCGGTCATCAAAGACTGCGGGAACGGCCATGGCTGAGAAGTGACATAGCGCAGGTTTTTCACCTTGATGCCGCTTTCTTCCATGACTTCACGCGCCACCGCCTGTTCTAAGGTCTCACCTACTTCGACAAAACCCGCCAGTACGGTATGCACGCCGTTACGATGGCGAACATGTTGGGCAAGCAGGATGGAATCATCTCGGCGAATAGCGACGATTATGCACGGGGCAATTTGCGGGTAATAACGTTCACGGCAGTGGCTACAGAGCATCGCCCACTCCGTTTTACTCGGGTGCATGGGATGGCCGCAGTAGCCGCAGAATTTATGCGAGCGATAGAACTCCGCCAGCTGTACGCCGCGTCCGGCCAGTTGAAACAGGCCAACGTCCTGGTCAATGACCTGGCGCACCGACCCCATATCGTGTCGACGCTGCTGCTGCACCAGCCAGACAGTCTCCCCTTCCCACTCGCCTATTGGCAGCGCGCGCTGACCAATCAGATCAAAACGGACTGCGTCGCCATAAGGTAGCTCGCCATGAGGTAACCATAACTTTTGCTCATGACTGACGATCCACCAGCCGCTATCTAATTTTTCAATTATACGATCCATATCTCTTGCGCAACCTTTGCTTCACAGGCATGTTGTTTACATTATTTTTACATTTACGGGTGAGCAGTTCCTAAACACCATCTTGCGGAGTCAATCATGCTAAACCAGCTGGAAAGCCTGACGGAGCACGTCGGAGGAAGTAATAAACTGGTTGATCGCTGGCTACATGTACGTAAGCACCTGCTCGTGGCTTACTACAATCTGGTTGGCATTAAGCCTGGCAAAGAATCGTACATGCGACTCAATGAAAAGGCGCTGGATGATTTTTGTCAGAGCCTGGTCGATTACCTCTCCACCGGACACTTCAGTATTTATGAACGTATTCTCCATAAATTGGAAGGGAACGGGCAGCTTTTAAAAGCCACAAAAATTTGGCCGCTGCTGGAAGCCAATACGCAGCTGATCATGGACTACTATGACTCCAGCCTGGAAACTGCGATTGATCATGATAACTTCCTTGAATTTCAACAGGTTTTATCGGATCTCGGCGAGGCACTGGAAGCCCGATTCGTGCTGGAAGATAAGCTGATCATGCTGGTATTTGACGCAATGCACGAGAGTAACACTCTCAAACGTCATGCTTGAGATTTGCGGCATTAACGCGTAGTTTACATTCATTACCTCTTTACTGAGGTTACTTCTTGTCGGAGTGCTTATTTTCCACAGCAGCATGAGTGGAAAAGGCTGAGACCGTTAATTCGGGATCCGCGGAACCTGATCAGGTTAAAACCTGCGAAGGGAACAAGAGTCAATCTACAATAGCATCGCCTCCGGGCGAGCTTCTCTCTTGCTTCATCCGTCGTCTGACAAGCCATATCCTTACTTTTATTTGGAATGAGCTATGTCTGCCACTACTAAACCATCACGCCGCGAACAGCGCGCTCAAGCCCAACACTTTATCGATACCCTGGAAGGGACCGCCTTCCCTAACTCAAAACGCATTTATATTACCGGTTCGCAGCCGGATATCCGCATTCCGATGCGCGAAATTCAGCTCAGCCCAACGCTGACTGGCGGCACAAAAGACAACCCGCAGTTCGAAGAGAACGAAGCCGTTCCGGTATACGACACCTCCGGACCGTATGGCGATCCTGACGTGGCGATTAACGTCCAGCAGGGTCTGGCAAAGCTGCGCCAACCGTGGATTGCGGCGCGTAACGATAGCGAAGAATTAGACGACCGGAGTTCCGCTTATACCAAAGAACGTCTGGCCGACGATGGCCTGGACGAGCTGCGTTTCACCGGCCTGCTGACGCCAAAGCGCGCCAAAGCGGGTAAGCGAGTCACCCAACTGCACTACGCCCGCCAGGGAATAGTGACCCCGGAGATGGAGTTCATCGCCATCCGTGAAAACATGGGCCGCGAGCGCATTCGCAGTGAAGTGCTGCGTCACCAGCATCCGGGGATGAACTTTGGTGCACGCCTGCCGGAAAACATCACGCCGGAATTCGTGCGTGATGAAGTGGCCGCGGGCCGAGCGATTATTCCTGCCAACATCAACCACCCGGAATCCGAGCCGATGATTATCGGTCGCAACTTCCAGGTGAAGGTTAACGCCAACATTGGTAACTCTGCCGTCACCTCCTCCATTGAAGAAGAGGTAGAGAAGCTGGTGTGGTCGACGCGCTGGGGCGCTGACACGGTGATGGATCTCTCCACCGGTCGCTATATCCACGAAACCCGCGAGTGGATCCTGCGTAACAGTCCGGTACCGATCGGTACTGTGCCGATCTACCAGGCGCTGGAGAAGGTCAACGGGATCGCCGAAGATCTCACCTGGGAAGCCTTCCGCGACACGCTGCTGGAGCAGGCCGAACAGGGCGTCGACTACTTCACCATTCACGCGGGCGTGCTGCTGCGCTACGTGCCGATGACTGCCAAACGCCTGACCGGTATTGTCTCACGCGGCGGTTCAATTATGGCGAAATGGTGCCTTTCTCATCACAAAGAGAACTTCCTGTACGAACATTTCCGCGAGATTTGCGAAATCTGCGCCGCCTACGACGTCTCTTTGTCGCTGGGTGACGGCCTGCGCCCGGGTTCAATTCAGGATGCAAACGACGAAGCGCAGTTCTCCGAGCTGCATACGCTGGGCGAGCTGACCAAAATCGCCTGGGAATACGACGTGCAGGTGATGATAGAAGGCCCAGGTCATGTGCCCATGCATATGATCCAGCGCAACATGACCGAAGAGCTGGAGCACTGCCATGAAGCACCGTTCTACACTTTAGGACCGTTGACCACCGATATCGCACCGGGCTACGACCACTTTACTTCCGGGATCGGTGCGGCGATGATCGGTTGGTTTGGCTGCGCGATGCTGTGCTACGTCACGCCAAAAGAGCACCTCGGCCTGCCGAACAAAGAAGATGTTAAACAAGGGTTGATTACCTACAAGATTGCCGCCCATGCAGCTGACTTAGCAAAAGGTCATCCGGGCGCGCAGATCCGCGATAACGCCATGTCGAAAGCGCGCTTCGAATTCCGCTGGGAAGACCAGTTTAACCTCGCGCTCGACCCATTCACCGCCCGTGCCTACCACGATGAAACCCTGCCACAGGAATCCGGTAAGGTCGCCCACTTCTGCTCCATGTGCGGGCCGAAGTTCTGCTCGATGAAAATCAGCCAGGAGGTTCGCGACTACGCTGCTGCACAAACGATTGAAGTCGGCATGGCAGATATGTCGGAGAACTTCCGCGCCAAAGGCGGCGAAATCTACCTCAAAAAAGAGGAGGCGTAATGTACCAGCCTGATTTCCCGACCGTGCCGTTTCGCCTCGGGCTTTACCCGGTGGTGGACAGCGTGCAATGGATTGAACGCTTGCTGCAGGCGGGCGTACGCACGATCCAACTGCGCATTAAAGATAAGCGTGATGAAGAGGTCGAAGCCGACGTTATGGCCGCCATTGGACTGGGGCGTTGCTATGACGCCCGTCTGTTTATCAACGACTACTGGCGTCTGGCAATTAAGCACCGCGCTTACGGTGTACATCTGGGCCAGGAAGACCTTGAAACCACCGACCTGAAGGCGATTCAGGCGGCGGGGCTGCGCCTGGGGGTCTCCACTCACGATGATATGGAGATCGACGTCGCGCTCGCCGCTAAGCCTTCTTATATCGCGCTGGGTCATGTTTTTCCCACGCAAACCAAACAGATGCCTTCCGCCCCGCAGGGACTCACGCAACTGGCAAACCATATTGAACGATTAGCGGATTACCCGACCGTCGCCATTGGCGGTATCAGCCTTGAGCGCGCCCCGGCGGTACTGGCGACCGGCGTCGGCAGCATTGCCGTGGTCAGCGCCATTACCCAGGCGGCTGACTGGCAGGTCGCCACGGCCCAACTACTGGATATCGCGGGAGTGGGCGATGAATGACCGCGACTTTATGCGTTACAGCCGACAGATCCTGCTCGGCGATATCGCCATTGAAGGCCAGCAAAAGCTACTCGATAGCCATGTGCTGATTGTCGGTTTAGGCGGGTTAGGTTCGCCTGCCGCGCTGTATCTGGCGGGAGCAGGCATCGGAAAACTGACGCTGGTAGACGATGACGACATTCATCTGAGCAACCTGCAGCGCCAGATCCTGTTTACCACTGATGATATCGCACGTTCAAAATCGCAGGTTGCCCAGCAGCGCCTGACGCGGCTCAACCCGGATATCGAACTGGTATCGCTCCAGCAGCGACTGAAAGGCGATGCGCTTCGGCATGCAGTAGCGCGTGCCGATGTGGTGCTCGACTGTACCGATAACATGGCCACGCGCCAGGAAATTAACGCCGCCTGCGTAACGCTCAACACCCCGCTCGTCACCGCCAGCGCCGTCGGCTTTGGCGGCCAACTGATGGTGCTGACGCCCCCATGGGAACAAGGATGTTACCGCTGCCTGTGGCCGGATGATGTAGAGCCCGAACGCAACTGCCGTACCGCAGGTATCGTCGGACCGGTTGTGGGCGTGATGGGCACCTTGCAGGCGTTGGAAGCGATTAAATTGCTCAGCGGTATTGAGACGCCCAGCGGAGAGCTACGCCTGTTTGACGGTAAAACCAGCCAGTGGCGCAGCTTCGCACTACGACGTGCCAGCGGCTGCCCGGTATGCGGAGGGCAACATGCAGATTCAGTTCAATGATGAGCCGATGCAGTGCGCCGAAGGACAAACCGTCAGTGGGCTGCTCACTGCGCTTAATCAGCTTAAACCGGGCGCGGCGCTGGCGCTCAATCAGCAGATCCTCCCGCGCGAGCAGTGGGAGCAGCAAATCGTGCAGGAAGGCGACCAGATCCTGCTTTTTCAGGTTATTGCAGGGGGTTGATATGTTACGTATTGCCGACAAAACGTTTGATTCGCATCTGTTCACCGGCACCGGAAAGTTTGCTTCATCGCAGCTGATGGTCGAGGCGATTCGCGCCTCCGGCAGCCAACTGGTAACGCTGGCCATGAAGCGCGTGGATTTGCGTCAGCACAACGATGCCATTCTGGCGCCGCTGGTAGAAGCTGGTGTGACGCTGTTGCCCAACACTTCGGGGGCAAAAACCGCTGAAGAGGCGATTTTTGCTGCCCAGTTAGCGCGTGAAGCGCTGGGCACAAACTGGCTGAAATTAGAAATCCATCCGGACGCCCGCTGGCTGTTACCCGATCCAATCGAAACATTGAAAGCCGCAGAAGTACTGGTGAAAAAGGGCTACGTGGTACTGCCTTACTGTGGCGCAGATCCGGTGCTGTGCAAACGGCTGGAAGAAGTAGGCTGTTCTGCAGTCATGCCGCTCGGCGCGCCCATCGGTTCTAATCAGGGGCTGGAAACCAAAGCGATGCTGGAGATTATTATCCAACAGGCGACCGTGCCGGTGGTGGTTGATGCAGGCATCGGCGTCCCCAGCCACGCCACGCAGGCGCTGGAAATGGGTGCCGACGCGGTGTTGGTCAATACGGCAATCGCGGTAGCCGACAGCCCGGTGATGATGGCAACCGCCTTCCGCCTGGCCGTTGAAGCTGGCTTGCTGGCACGCCAGGCGGTACCAGGAAGCAAAAGTTCGCAGGCAAGTCCCACCAGCCCGTTAACCGGATTCCTGGAGGCCTTCGCATGAAAACGTTCAGCGACCGCTGGCGGCAGCTGGACTGGGATGACATCCGCCTGCGCATCAACGGTAAAACCGCCGCTGACGTAGAGCGCGCCCTCAACGCTTCGCATCTTAGTCGCGACGATCTGATGGCATTGCTCTCTCCTGCCGCCGCCGATTATCTGGAGCCGCTGGCGCAGCGGGCGCAGAAGCTCACCCGTCAGCGTTTTGGTAACACGGTGAGCTTTTACGTGCCGTTGTATCTCTCCAACCTTTGCGCCAACGACTGCACCTACTGCGGTTTTTCGATGAGCAACCGTATCAAACGCAAAACGCTGGACGAAGATGAGATAACACGGGAGTGTGCGGCTATCCGTGAGCTGGGTTTTGAGCATCTGCTGCTGGTCACCGGTGAACATCAGGCAAAAGTGGGGATGGATTACTTTCGTCGCCATTTGCCTGCCATTCGCCGCCAGTTCGCCTCTTTACAGATGGAGGTACAGCCGTTGTCAGAGGCTGAATATGCAGAGCTGAAGACGCTGGGGCTGGATGGCGTAATGGTGTATCAGGAGAGTTATCGTGAGGCAACTTACGCTCGTCACCATTTAAAAGGGAAAAAGCAGGATTTCTTCTGGCGCCTGGAAACGCCGGACAGGCTGGGCCGCGCAGGGATCGACAAAATCGGTCTTGGCGCGTTGATTGGTTTGTCCGACAGCTGGCGGGTTGATTGCTATATGGTGGCTGAACATCTGCTATGGATGCAGCAGCATTACTGGCAGAGCCGTTACTCTATCTCCTTCCCTCGCCTGCGCCCATGCACCGGAGGCGTTGAGCCTGCATCGATCATGGATGAGCGACAGTTGGTCCAGACCATTTGCGCGTTTCGTTTACTGGCGCCAGAAATTGAGCTGTCGCTCTCCACCCGCGAATCGCCATGGTTTCGTGACCATGTGATCCCGTTGGCGATCAACAACGTCAGCGCCTTCTCAAAAACCCAGCCCGGTGGTTATGCCGATAACCACCCCGAACTGGAACAGTTCTCCCCGCACGACGATCGTCGCCCAGAAGCCGTTGCTGAAGCACTCATGGCCCAGGGTTTACAGCCCGTGTGGAAAGACTGGGACAGCTATCTGGGGCGCGCTTCACAGGTACCGTAGGTCAGGAGCAATCGCATAAACAAAAAAACCCGCTTTCGCGGGTTTTTTCTTCACTGGCACTTAACTGCTCGGGCTCTGGCCTTCATCGCTATCGTAAGCGCTCGTGAAATTATCGGCGATTACAGCGCGACAACGTTAACAGCAGACGGGCCTTTAGCGCCATTCTCCACGGAGAACTCCACCTTTTGACCTTCGTCTAACGTTTTAAAATCGTTACTCTGGATAGCGGAGAAATGCACAAACACATCCTTGCTACCGTCCTGAGGAGTGATAAAGCCGAAGCCTTTATCAGAGTTAAACCATTTTACTAAACCAGTCATTTTGTTAGACATAGATACTTCCTTTCATGTTTTTGAGCCGCTTATGCAGCGAAGATGGCCTGTTTTGCAGAAATTAACTTATGGGGCACTTAGGGAGGAGGCTCATGAAGAAGAGTATCTGAGGATAACGCTTGAACTGAGAACTGCTTTACTAAAACTGCTTGCATAAGGTCTGTGTTCCAAACCGATGCCGCTATAGTAGACCTACTTCTAATCATTAAGCAAGCATTAATTTTTTTAATACCCACTGAGTGATGCAATGTTGAACCATCGCGGCTAAGCATCCTGGATAACAGCTTGATCTACAATGAACAAAAGCCCCGACTATTGCAGTCAGGGCTTTACGTTACTACACACTTCAAATTTAACATTAATAAACTTAACGATTTAATACTGCTGATGGTACTACTTTAAAATGTACACGTTTACTACAGATAATATTGGATATTGATACTAACTAAAGCTTTCCTCTATTTACCGTTAAACACATTCCACCCGCTTGATAATAGAACTCAAGACTGGTGACCTAAACAAGTACACTTCCCCTCGCGACATATACTCTTTGATGCGTTGCCTTATTTCCCTTGTGATAACCAGAAAAGCAGAAACCACAAACATTTACTATAAAATCATGGTGTTACATCGTCGCGCTTTACTGACTTTTTGCGATTAGATATATCAACTACGTGGCCTGAAAGCATTGTCGAAGTGAAAAAATAGCGTTTTCAGCATCGACTATCCCATACAAAAAATACTTCGTGGCCTTTATCGCAAACCCCAATCAAGCTCTACTAACACTTACTACGTTAACAGCAAACTACAATTTCTCCGCTGTTAAGTATTAACATACGGGTTTAAAAAACGCTGTCAATACTGTTTTTTATAACATGTATTTATTGACAGTAATTATATATTCCAGCATGTGATAAGCGAGTCAAAAAGCCGCTGGCCCTGGTCCAGATCGCAGGGTTCTGCCTCTTTTTGTAACCGGTTTCAGAAAAAGCGGCTTTCTTTGTGATGCCTTGCACACAATCGTTGCAAAGCAGTTGTTGCTATAGCTGGCTCGCGATAATTATCAACTCACACATGTTGATCGAGACTGCTTATGAAAAACATCGTTTTATGCTGTGCCGCCGGAATGTCCACCAGCATGCTGGTGCAAAGGATGAAAGATGCCGCCCAGAAAAAAGGCGTCGACGTCACTATCAAAGCCGTCCCGGTGGCCGAGTTTGAAGAGAATATCGCTACAGCGGATATCGTTTTGCTCGGTCCACAGGTTAAGTATGAACAGGCCAAGCTACAGGCGATCGCCGACCCACTAGGCAAAAAGGTCGCCGTTATCGACATGATGGATTACGGCATGATGAAAGGCGATGCGGTACTGGATAAGGCGCTGAAACTACTGGAGTGATGGGATGGAAGAGTTAGAAACGATCATCATGGAGTTATTGGTAAATGCTGGCGCTGCACGCAGCCAGGCCCTGACGGCATTGCAACTGGCGCGTAAAGGTGATTTCTCCGGTGCAGAACAAGCGATGACGGAATCACGCGAGTACGTCAAACAAGCGCATAAAATCCAGACCCAGCTGATCGGTATTGATGAAGGAACTGGCAAACTACCGGTTAATCTCATCACCGTCCATTCGCAGGACCACCTGATGAATGCCATGGTGATTCAGGATCTGGCCGGCGATATGATTGAGCTTTATCGGCGGTTACCGCCGGTAAATTAATGACACTGCCGGATGGCTTTGTAGACCTGATAAACGCCATCAGAAATAACATAGACATAAAAAAACCCGCCGAAGCGGGTTTTTTATTATGGTCGGCAACGATTAATCGTTGTCAGAACCGCCCAGGCCTGCGTTCAGCAGTTCTGCCAGGCTGGCAGACGCATCTTCAGCAGTTACCTGCGGTGCAGCTGGCAGTTCGCCCGCTGCGCGACGGCGCATACGATCCTGGTGGTACGCATAACCAGTACCTGCCGGGATCAGACGACCCACGATGACGTTCTCTTTCAGACCGCGCAGTTCATCACGTTTACCTGCAACAGCTGCTTCGGTCAGGACACGCGTGGTTTCCTGGAACGATGCTGCAGAGATGAAGGACTCGGTTGCCAGAGACGCTTTGGTGATACCCAGCAGATCGCGGGAGAACGTTGCACCCACTTTGCCGTTCGCTTCCAGCTCGCGGTTTGCGATCTTGACGCGGGAGTATTCAACCTGCTCGCCTTCCAGGAAGTCGGAGCTACCAGCGCTTTCGATGGTGGCTTTACGCAGCATCTGACGAACGATAACTTCGATGTGTTTATCGTTAATCTTAACACCCTGCAGACGGTATACGTCCTGAACTTCGTTAACGATGTAACGAGTTACAGCATGCACACCACGCAGACGCAGGATGTCGTGCGGCGCTTCCGGACCGTCGGAAACCACGTCACCACGTTCTACACGTTCACCTTCGAACACGTTGAGCTGACGCCATTTCGGAATCATCTCTTCGTACGGTTCGCTACCGTCTACCGGGGTGATAACCAGACGACGTTTACCTTTGGTTTCTTTACCGAAGGAAATGATGCCGCTGATTTCAGCCAGGATTGCCGGCTCTTTCGGACGACGTGCTTCGAACAGGTCCGCAACGCGCGGCAGACCACCGGTGATATCCTTGGTACCGCCGGATTCCTGCGGAACACGCGCCAGGGTGTCACCAGAGCTGATCTGTACGCCATCTTCCAGCTGAACAATCGCTTTACCCGGCAGGAAGTACTGAGCAGGCATATCGGTGCCTGGGATCAGAACGTCGTTGCCCTGAGCATCAACAATTTTCAGTGCCGGACGCAGGTCTTTACCACCCGCAGTACGCTCTGCAGAATCCAGAACCACCAGAGAAGACAGACCGGTCAGCTCGTCGGTCTGACGAGTAATGGTCTGGCCGTCGATCATGTCAGTGAAGCGGACGAAACCACTCACTTCGGTGATAACCGGCATGGTGTGCGGATCCCAGTTTGCTACGGTTTCGCCGCCAGCAACCTGTTCGCCATCACCTTTCGCCATAACGGAGCCGTAAGGCACTTTATAGCTTTCTTTGGTACGGCCGAATTCGTCGATCAGTTTCAGTTCGGTGTTACGTGAAGTGATAACCAGTTTACCGCTGGAGTTCACAACCGACTTCGCGTTGCTCAGACGGATGCTACCTTTGTTTTTCACCTGGATGCTGGATTCAGCAGCCGCACGAGATGCCGCACCACCGATGTGGAACGTACGCATCGTCAGCTGTGTACCCGGCTCACCGATGGACTGTGCCGCGATAACGCCGATTGCTTCACCTTTGTTGATGATGTGGCCACGCGCCAGGTCACGACCGTAGCAGTGCGCACATACACCAAAGTCGGTGTCACAAGATACAACGGAACGGACTTTAACGGAGTCAACGGAGTTCTCTTCCAGCAGATCACACCACTGTTCGTGCAGCAGCGTGTTGCGTGGAACCAGAATATCCGCCGTACCCGGCTTCAGAACGTCTTCAGCAGTTACACGACCCAGAACGCGATCGCGCAGCGGCTCTTTAACATCACCACCCTCGATAACCGGGGTCATGGTGATGCCTTCCAGAGTGCCGCAATCGTCTTCAGTAACAACCAGGTCCTGCGCGACGTCAACCAGACGACGAGTCAGATAACCGGAGTTCGCTGTTTTCAGTGCGGTATCCGCCAGACCTTTACGAGCACCGTGAGTAGAGATGAAGTACTGGAGTACGTTCAGACCTTCACGGAAGTTCGCGGTGATTGGCGTTTCGATGATGGAGCCATCTGGCTTCGCCATCAGACCACGCATACCGGCCAGCTGACGAATCTGTGCTGCAGAACCACGCGCACCGGAGTCGGCCATCATGTAAATGCTGTTGAAGGAAACCTGCTGCTCTTCTACGCCGTCACGGTTAATAACGGTTTCGGTTTGCAGGTTATCCATCATCGCTTTGGATACACGATCGTTCGCCGCAGCCCAGATATCGATAACTTTGTTATAGCGTTCGCCTGCGGTTACCAGACCAGACTGGAACTGCTCCTGGATCTCAGCAACTTCAGCTTCCGCTTCAGAGATGATCTCGTGTTTCTTCTCTGGGATGACCATGTCATCAATACCAACAGATGCACCTGAACGCGCTGCATATGCAAAGCCGGTGTACATTGTCTGGTCAGCGAAGATAACGGTCGGCTTCAGGCCCAGAATGCGGTAACAGGTGTTCAGCATTTTGGAGATAGCTTTCTTGCCCAGCGCCTGGTTGACGATGGAGAAAGGCAGACCTTTCGGTACGATCATCCACAGAATAGCACGGCCAACGGTCGTGTCTTTCAGGCTGGTTTTCGCAACGAATTCGCCGTTTTCATCTTTTTCGTATTCGGTGATACGCACTTTAACGCGCGCATGCAGAGAGGCCAGACCTGCGCGATAGATACGCTCAGCTTCTTTCGGGCCAGTCAGCACCATGCCTTCGCCTTTGGCGTTAACACAGTCACGGGTCATGTAGTACAGACCCAATACAACGTCCTGAGACGGAACGATGATAGGTTCGCCGTTCGCTGGAGACAGGATGTTGTTGGTAGACATCATCAGCGCACGCGCTTCGAGCTGGGCTTCCAGCGTCAGCGGTACGTGAACAGCCATCTGGTCACCATCGAAGTCGGCGTTATATGCCGCACAAACCAGCGGGTGCAGCTGGATAGCTTTACCTTCGATCAGTACCGGTTCAAATGCCTGGATACCCAGACGGTGCAGTGTTGGTGCACGGTTCAGCAGTACCGGGTGTTCGCGGATAACTTCGTCCAGGATATCCCAAACGACAGCTTCTTCACGCTCAACCATTTTCTTAGCGGCTTTGATGGTGGTGGCCAGGCCACGCAGTTCCAGCTTGCCGTAGATGAACGGTTTGAACAGTTCCAGTGCCATTTTCTTCGGCAGACCGCACTGATGCAGACGCAGGTATGGACCTACGGTGATTACAGAACGACCGGAGTAGTCAACACGCTTACCGAGCAGGTTCTGACGGAAACGACCCTGCTTACCTTTGATCATGTCGGCCAAAGATTTCAGAGGACGTTTGTTAGAACCGGTGATCGCACGACCGCGACGACCGTTATCCAGCAGGGCGTCAACCGCTTCCTGCAGCATACGTTTTTCGTTGCGTACGATGATGTCCGGCGCAGCCAGATCCAGCAGACGCTTCAGACGGTTGTTACGGTTGATAACGCGACGATACAGATCGTTCAGATCCGACGTTGCGAAACGACCACCATCCAGCGGAACCAGCGGACGCAGATCTGGCGGCAGAACCGGCAGAACGGTCAGGATCATCCACTCTGGCTTGTTGCCAGACTGTACGAAGGCTTCCAGCAGTTTGATACGCTTGGTCAGCTTCTTACGCTTGGTTTCAGAGTTGGTTTCGTTCAGCTCTTCGCGCAGAGTTTCACACTCTTGCTCCAGATCCATGCTTTTCAGCAGAGCCTGGATAGCTTCCGCACCCATCTTCGCGTCGAATTCGTCACCGAATTCTTCCAGCGCGTCCAGATACTGCTCTTCAGTCAGGATCTGTTGACGTTCCAGGTTAGTCATACCGCCTTCGATAACTACATAAGATTCGAAGTACAGCACGCGCTCGATATCGCGCAGCGGCATATCAAGCAGCAGACCGATACGGGACGGCAGCGATTTCAGGAACCAGATGTGAGCGGTCGGAGACGCCAGCTCGATGTGGCCCATACGCTCACGGCGTACTTTGGTCTGGGTCACTTCAACGCCGCACTTCTCACAGATCACACCACGGTGTTTCAGGCGCTTGTACTTACCGCACAGGCACTCATAGTCTTTTACCGGCCCAAAGATACGGGCGCAGAAAAGGCCGTCACGTTCAGGTTTGAACGTACGGTAGTTAATGGTTTCCGGCTTCTTAACTTCACCGAAAGACCATGAACGGATCATGTCTGGCGAGGCCAGAGCAATTTTGATCGCATCAAACTCTTCGGTTTTAGTCTGCGCTTTCAGAAACTTTAATAAATCTTTCACGGATTTGCTCCCGTCGGAGTTAGCACAATCTGGCGCTGGCTGTTACGCCAGCACCAGTGACCTGTTTGATCGAGAGTTACTCGTCTTCCAGCTCGATGTTGATACCCAGCGAACGAATCTCTTTCAACAGTACGTTGAAGGATTCCGGCATGCCTGGTTCCATCTGATGGTTGCCGTCCACGATGTTTTTATACATCTTAGTACGACCGTTCACGTCATCAGACTTAACGGTGAGCATTTCCTGCAGGGTGTATGCTGCGCCATATGCTTCCAGCGCCCACACTTCCATCTCCCCGAAGCGCTGACCACCGAACTGCGCCTTACCACCCAGCGGCTGCTGAGTAACCAGGCTGTAAGAACCGGTAGAACGCGCATGCATCTTGTCATCAACCAAGTGGTTCAGTTTCAGCATGTACATATAGCCAACGGTAACCTGGCGCTCGAACTGCTCACCGGTACGACCGTCGAACAGTGTGATCTGACCGGAAGTCGGCAGGCCACCCAGCTGTAACAGTTCCTTGATTTCAGACTCTTTCGCACCGTCGAATACCGGCGTTGCGATCGGCATACCTTTTTTCAGGTTTTCAGCCAGACGCAGAACTTCTTCATCGCTGAAGGTATTCAGGTCAACTTTCTGACGAACATCTGAACCCAGATCGTAAGCACGCTGGATGAATTCGCGCAGTTTCGCGACTTCCTGCTGCTGTTTCAGCATGGCGTTGATCTTATCGCCGATACCTTTTGCAGCCATACCCAAGTGGGTTTCAAGGATCTGACCGATGTTCATACGCGATGGTACGCCCAGCGGGTTCAGTACGATATCTACCGGCGTACCGTTAGCATCGTGTGGCATATCTTCGATCGGGTTGATCTTAGAGATTACACCCTTGTTACCGTGACGACCTGCCATCTTATCACCAGGCTGGATCCGACGTTTAACCGCCAGATACACCTTAACAATCTTCAGCACACCCGGTGCCAGATCGTCGCCCTGAGTGATTTTACGGCGTTTCGCTTCGAGTTTTTTCTCGAATTCGTGTTTCAGTTCGTCGTACTGCTCAGCCAGTTGTTCCAGCTGATTCTGTTTCTCTTCGTCGGTCAGGCCGAGTTCTAACCAGCGGTCGCGCGGCAGTTTGTCGAGCTTCTCAGCTTCAACACCACCGGAAACCAGCACAGCGTAGATACGGCTGAACAGGCCAGCTTCGAGGATCTGCAGTTCTTCAGACAGGTCTTTTTTCGCCTGCTTCAGCTGCATCTCTTCGATTTCCAGCGCACGTTTGTCTTTTTCTACGCCATCGCGAGTAAAGACCTGAACGTCGATAATCGTACCGGAAACACCGTTTGGCACGCGCAGAGAAGAGTCTTTAACGTCAGACGCTTTCTCACCGAAGATCGCACGCAGCAGCTTCTCTTCTGGCGTCAGCTGGGTTTCACCTTTCGGTGTTACCTTACCAACCAGAATGTCGCCACCGGTCACTTCCGCACCGATATAAACGATACCGGATTCATCCAGTTTGGAGAGCGCAGCTTCACCCACGTTCGGGATGTCAGCGGTGATCTCTTCTGGCCCCAGCTTGGTGTCACGGGACACACATGCCAGTTCCTGAATATGGATGGTGGTGAAACGGTCTTCCTGGACAACACGCTCGGATACGAGGATGGAGTCTTCGAAGTTGTAACCATTCCATGGCATGAATGCCACGCGCATGTTCTGACCCAGAGCCAGTTCACCGAGGTCGGTGGACGGACCGTCTGCCAGCACATCACCACGTTCAACCGGCTCGCCCAGAGATACGCAAGGCATCTGGTTGATACAGGTGTTCTGGTTAGAACGGGTGTATTTGGTCAGGTTATAAATGTCGATACCTGCTTCGCCCGGGTACATCTCGTCTTCGTTAACTTTGATAACGATACGGGAAGCATCCACGTACTGAACAGTACCGCCACGTTTAGCAACTGCAGTAACACCGGAGTCAACGGCAACAGCACGTTCCATACCGGTACCAACCAGCGGCTTATCAGCGCGCAGAGTCGGAACCGCCTGACGTTGCATGTTCGCACCCATCAATGCACGGTTGGCGTCATCGTGTTCCAGGAACGGGATCAGGGACGCACCGACGGATACCACCTGCTGGGTGGATACGTCCATGTAGTCAACCTGGTCGCGGCTGAACAAGCTGGATTCGCCTTTGCTACGGCAGGTAACCAGATCTTCTACAAAGTGGCCTTCGTCATCCAGGTTGGAGTTCGCCTGAGCGATAACGTAGTTGCCTTCTTCGATAGCAGACAGGTAATGAATTTCGTCAGTTACAACACCGTCGGTCACTTTACGATACGGAGTCTCGAGGAAGCCGTATTCGTTAGTCTGTGCATACACGGACAGGGAGTTGATCAGACCGATGTTCGGACCTTCAGGCGTTTCGATTGGACATACGCGACCGTAGTGAGTCGGGTGTACGTCTCGAACTTCGAAGCCTGCGCGTTCACGGGTCAGACCGCCTGGGCCGAGTGCGGAGATACGACGTTTGTGCGTAATCTCAGACAGCGGGTTGTTCTGGTCCATAAACTGAGACAGCTGGCTGGAACCAAAGAACTCTTTCACTGCTGCAGAAATCGGCTTGGCGTTGATCATATCCTGAGGCATCAGGGTATCCAGATCGCCCAGAGACAGACGCTCTTTCACCGCACGCTCAACACGTACCAGGCCAACGCGGAACTGGTTTTCCGCCATTTCGCCTACGGAACGGATACGACGGTTGCCGAGGTGGTCGATATCATCGACTTCGCCTTTACCGTTACGGATATCGATGAGCTTCTTCATCACTTCGATGATGTCGTCTTTGCTCAGGATACCGGAACCTTCGATTTCGTCGCGCAGCAGAGAACGGTTGAACTTCATACGACCAACCGCAGACAGGTCATAGCGGTCTTCGGAGAAGAACAGGTTCTCGAACAGGCTTTCAGCAGCTTCACGAGTCGGCGGCTCACCAGGACGCATCATGCGGTAGATTTCTACCAGTGCGCTCAGACGATCGTTGGTTGGGTCAACACGTACAGTTTCAGAAATGTACGGACCGTGATCCAGATCGTTAGTGAACAGCGTTTCGATACGCTTGTGACCAGACTGGCTCAGCTTAGCCAGCAGATCCAGGCTCAGCTCCATGTTAGCTGCGCAGATCAGCTCGCCAGTAGATTCGTCAACGTAGTCTTTAGCCGCAACTTTACCAGCAATGTATTCAACCGGAACTTCGATATGTTTGATATCGTCTTTTTCCAGTTGGCGAATGTGGCGCGCAGTGATGCGACGGCCTTTTTCGACGTAGACTTTGCCGTTAGCTTCAATGTCAAAGGAAGCGGTTTCACCACGCAGGCGTTCCGGCACCAGTTCCATCTGCAGCTTGTTGTCGCGAATTTCGAAAACAACTTTTTCAAAGAACAGGTCAAGGATCTGCTCAGTGGTGTAGTTCAGTGCACGCAGAATAATGGTCGCAGGCAGTTTACGGCGACGGTCAATACGTACGAACAGGTTGTCCTTCGGATCGAATTCGAAGTCCAGCCAGGAACCACGGTAAGGGATGATGCGCGCGTTATACAGCACTTTACCCGAAGAGTGGGTTTTACCTTTGTCGGAGTCAAAGAAGACGCCAGGACTACGGTGCAGCTGAGAAACGATAACACGCTCAGTACCATTGATTACAAAGGTACCGTTGTCAGTCATGAGCGGAATTTCGCCCATGTAGACTTCTTGTTCTTTAATGTCTTTTACGGTGCCTTCCGGCGCTTCGCGCTCGTAGATCACCAGACGCAGTTTTACGCGCAGCGGTGCGGAATAGGTCACGCCACGGATCTGACATTCCTGAACGTCAAACACCGGTTCGCCAAGGCGGTAGCTGACGTATTGCAGCTCGGAATTACCGCTGTAGCTCTGAATCGGGAAAACGGAACGGAAAGCTGCTTCCAGACCATACTGCCCTTCAGGATCTTGCTCGATGAACTTCTGAAACGAGTCAAGCTGGATAGAAAGGAGATAAGGTATGTCCAACACTTGTGGACGTTTACCAAAATCCTTACGAATACGTTTTTTCTCGGTATAGGAGTAAACCATTAGGGTTCCTCAGCTCGCTGACAAGTCGACCCATCTGTCCGACGAAGGGACAGTTTGTGCAACACTATTTTGTTGACCGGAAAATCGAATACTTTCCGCAATGCCTGTTGCTATCACGCTTAAACCATTTCATTGCGATTTACACAGAACTGATGCTCTGTCGCAGTATATTAAGACGTCGATAGAAACAAGCATTGAAAGGCACAGCAGTAGTCAAACAGTGTGAAATGCTACTGGCGCCTTACAGCGCAAAAAGGCTGGTGACTAAAAAGTCACCAGCCACCAGCCTAATTTCTTAGGCTGCAACCAGAAAAGTTGGCTTATTTAACTTCAACTTCAGCGCCAGCTTCTTCCAGAGATTTTTTCAGTGCTTCTGCGTCGTCTTTGCTGATGCCTTCTTTCAGGGCAGCCGGAGCAGATTCTACCAGGTCTTTAGCTTCTTTCAGACCCAGGCCAGTTGCGCCACGTACTGCTTTGATTACAGCAACTTTGTTAGCGCCAGCAGCTTTCAGAATTACGTCGAATTCAGTTTTTTCTTCAGCAGCTTCAGCAGGGCCAGCAGCTACAGCTACAGCAGCAGCAGCGGAAACACCGAATTTTTCTTCCATTGCAGAGATCAGTTCTACAACGTCCATTACGGACATAGCGGATACTGCTTCAATGATTTGATCTTTAGTGATAGACATTTAAATTGTTCCTGAAAATCAGAATAAGTTTATACGTAAGCAGATGCTTGAGAAAGATAACTGCGATTAAGCAGCTTCTTTCGCATCGCGTACAGCAGCCAGAGTACGAACCAGTTTGCCAGCCGAAGCTTCTTTCATGGTTGCCATCAGGCGTGCAATTGCTTCTTCGTAGGTCGGCAGAGTTGCCAGGCGATCGATTTGCGATGCCGGGATCAATTCACCTTCAAAGGCTGCGGCTTTGACCTCAAATTTTGCATTCGCTTTCGCGAACTCTTTGAACAGACGAGCAGCAGCGCCCGGGTGTTCCATAGAGTATGCAATCAGGGTCGGACCAACAAACGTGTCTTTCAGGCACTCGAACTGAGTACCTTCAACGACGCGGCGCAGCAGGGTGTTACGAACAACACGCATGTATACGCCAGCTTCACGACCTGCTTTACGCAGTTCAGTCATTTTATCTACAGTTACGCCACGGGAATCCGCAACTACTGCAGACAGCGCGCCTTTGGCTACTTCGCTGACTTCAGCAACAATCGCTTGTTTGTCTTGAAGATTTAAAGCCATTAGCTTTGCTCCTGGATGTTTGCCGGAACTCATGTTCCGGAACTCACTTCACTCTCCCCAACGGAAAGAGCGTCTAAATACGGTGAGCAGAAACAAGCCAGAGTATCAGAAATAATCTTAGCGTTCTGTCACCGTCTACGCAGGGCATTAAGTTTCTTACGAAACACCTGCGGTCTTCGACGGAGGCCTGGATAGGCCAGGCTCCAACGAACAAATCTTGTCTATCTGTCGCTATTCAATCTGTGACGGCGTTGACTGCCTTCGTTCACACCAGTCACATAGTTAACTATGCTCCTGGCGACTCACTCAGTTGTCGCCTTGCCACAGCCTGAATATCTCGGATATACGTCTGCAATTAGCAGAAACGTGGGGGTAAGATTGTAGACAAAATCACCGCCCACGTAAAGGCGAATATTAGTTCGCCACAGTCGCAGTCAGACCGGACTGATCAACGGCAACACCAGCACCCATGGTGGTGGAGATGCTAACTTTCTTGATGTACACGCCTTTAGCCTGAGTCGGTTTCGCTTTTTTCAGCGCAACCAGCAGAGATTCCAGGTTTTCTTTCAGTTTGTCAGCGTCAAAATCTACTTTACCGATGGTGGTGTGGATGATGCCGTTTTTGTCGTTACGGTAACGAACCTGACCTGCTTTAGCGTTCTTAACTGCTTCAGCAACGTTAGGGGTTACAGTACCAACTTTCGGGTTTGGCATCAGGCCGCGCGGGCCCAGAACCTGACCCAGCTGGCCAACAACGCGCATTGCATCCGGGGAAGCAATAACAACGTCAAAGTTCATTTCGCCTTTCTTGATCTGGTCAGCCAGATCTTCCATACCTACCAGCTCAGCGCCTGCAGCTTTAGCAGCTTCAGCGTTTGCGCCCTGGGCAAATACGGCTACGCGAACGGAACGGCCAGTACCGTGCGGCAGTACAGTTGCACCACGTACGTTCTGGTCAGATTTACGAGCGTCGATGCCGAGGTTAACGGCAACGTCTACGCTTTCTACGAATTTAGCAGTGGCCAGCTCTTTCAGCAGAGCAATAGCTTCGTTGATGTCGTACTGTTTAGTTGCATCAACTTTGTCACGGATCACGCGCATACGCTTGGTCAGTTTAGCCATTTCTTAGTCCTCCACTACCAGGCCCATGGAACGTGCAGTACCTTCAATGGAGCGAGTCATCGCTTCAATGTCGGAACCAGTCATGTCGGCAGCTTTGGTCTGCGCGATTTCCTGCAGCTGAGCGCGGGAAATTTTACCCACTTTGTCTTTGTTCGGCTTGCCGGAACCAGACTTGATACCAGCCGCTTTCTTCAGCAGAACTGCTGCCGGAGGCGTTTTGGTAACGAAAGTGAAAGAACGGTCAGCGTAAACGGTGATAACAACCGGGATCGGCAGACCTTTTTCCATGGAATCAGTTTTTGCGTTGAACGCTTTGCAGAATTCCATGATGTTCACGCCTTGTTGACCCAGTGCTGGACCTACCGGCGGACTCGGGTTAGCCATACCAGCTGCAACCTGCAGCTTGACGTAGGCCTGGACTTTCTTAGCCATTCTAAATTCCTCTAGTTGGGTTATAGCGCCTCAAGGAGGCTCCCCGTGATTAAATTCGTTTTACGGACAGGGCCCATAAAAACAAAAGGCGCGAAATTGTATTCCAATCTCGCGCCTTGTGCAACGATTAAATCGCCGCTTTTTTGATCGCTGTTTAGGCTTTTTCTACCTGGGCAAAGTCCAGTTCTACCGGGGTCGCACGACCGAAGATAGAAACAGAGACTTTCAGGCGGGACTTCTCGTAGTCCACTTCTTCAACCACGCCGTTAAAGTCAGCAAATGGACCGTCACTAACGCGAACCATTTCACCTGGCTCAAACATCGTTTTCGGACGCGGTTTATCGCCAACCTGCTGCAGACGGTTCATGATCGCATCAACTTCTTTGTCGCTGATCGGCGCCGGACGGTCAGATGTACCGCCGATAAAGCCCATCACACGCGGCACGCTGCGCACCAGGTGCCAGCTTGCGTCATTCATCACCATCTGGACCAGTACATAGCCCGGGAAGAATTTACGTTCGCTCTTGCGACGCTGGCCACCACGGATTTCGACCACTTCTTCGGTCGGCACCATGACTTCGCCAAACAGCTCTTCCATATTTTGTAACTTGATATATTCGCGCAGCGACGTGGCTACGCGGCCTTCAAAACCGGAAAACGCCTGAACGACGTACCAGCGCTTTTTAGGGGCTTCAGACATCTTAGAACCTCAGGCCAGTGATAAAGGATACCAGGCGAACCAGAATACCATCCAGTCCCCACAGGATCAGTGACATTACTGCGGTAACCGCAGCCACAATTAATGTGGTGTGCAATGTTTCCTGGCGAGTTGGCCAAATGACCTTACGGACTTCGGTTCTCGCTTCACGGGCAAAAGCAACGGTCGCTTTACCTTTTGTTGTCAACAGCGCGACACCACCCGCTGCGGCAATCAGAATCACTACGGCCAGCGCACGCAGCGGCAGCATCATGTCACGATAGAGGTAGTTGCCAACGATAGCTACAAGCAGCAATACAGCGACAACAACCCACTTCATCGCTTCCAGGCCGCGCCCGCTTCCTTGAGCTTCGGTATTCGCACTCATAAACCAACCTGTCAGAAGTATTCTACAAACATTTTCACCCCGCGTAAGCGAGGCGATCCAAACCGAAATGCTCTGGTGCGTTTCGGACTAAACGCCCTCTTCAGAGCCTGTCTCAGCAATGATTATGACAAAAAAAATCACTGATGAGCCAGGTTCTGGTGTGAAAGCGTGCAAAAAGGGCATCAAATGATGCCCTTTTATTGCGCATTGCGTCAAATGTTATTCGGCAATTAGCTCATTACTTTGGCAACAACGCCCGCACCAACAGTACGGCCGCCTTCACGGATTGCGAAACGCAGACCGTCGTCCATCGCGATTGGGTGGATCAGGGTAACAACCATTTTGATGTTGTCGCCCGGCATTACCATCTCTACGCCTTCTGGCAGTTCGATGGTACCAGTCACGTCAGTAGTACGGAAGTAGAACTGCGGACGGTAGCCTTTGAAGAACGGAGTATGACGGCCGCCTTCGTCTTTGGACAGAATGTACACTTCAGATTCGAACTTGGTGTGCGGCTTGATAGAGCCCGGCTTAGCCAGTACCTGACCACGTTCGATTTCTTCACGTTTGATACCACGCAGCAGAACACCAACGTTCTCACCAGCACGGCCTTCGTCCAGCAGTTTGCGGAACATTTCAACGCCAGTACAGGTAGACTTAGCAGTCTCTTTGATACCAACGATTTCAACTTCTTCACCAACTTTGATGATACCGCGCTCTACACGACCGGTAACAACGGTACCACGACCGGAGATGGAGAATACGTCTTCGATAGGCAGCAGGAACGGCTTGTCAATCGCACGCTCTGGTTCTGGGATGTAAGAATCCAGGAAGCCAGCCAGTTCGATGATTTTCGCTTCCCACTCTGCTTCGCCTTCCAGCGCTTTCAGAGCAGAACCACGAACGATCGGAGTGTCGTCACCCGGGAAATCGTACTGAGACAGAAGTTCACGAACTTCCATTTCTACCAGTTCCAGCAGCTCTTCGTCATCAACCATGTCGCATTTGTTCAGGAACACGATGATGTACGGAACGCCTACCTGACGACCCAGCAGGATGTGCTCACGAGTCTGCGGCATCGGGCCGTCAGTCGCAGCAACAACCAGGATCGCGCCGTCCATCTGCGCAGCACCGGTGATCATGTTTTTAACATAGTCGGCGTGGCCCGGGCAGTCTACGTGTGCGTAGTGGCGAGTCGGGGTGTCATATTCAACGTGAGAAGTGTTGATGGTGATACCACGAGCTTTTTCTTCCGGCGCGTTATCGATCTGGTCGAATGCGCGAGCAGCACCGCCGTAGGTTTTAGCCAGAACGGTAGTGATTGCAGCGGTCAGCGTTGTTTTACCATGGTCAACGTGGCCGATAGTACCGACGTTAACGTGCGGTTTAGTACGTTCAAATTTTTCTTTAGACATCGATTGTCCCTCTAAGACACGGATAAATCGGTGATATCACCACATCAACCAGGCAATATACCTGAGCTGTTGAATGCTTTTAAAAGTAAACAGAGAGAAACGGGAAGGAGAAGTGAAGTGGTGCTGATACCCAGAGTCGAACTGGGGACCTCACCCTTACCAAGGGTGCGCTCTACCAACTGAGCCATATCAGCACGTCTGGAGCGGGCAGCGGGAATCGAACCCGCATCATCAGCTTGGAAGGCTGAGGTAATAGCCATTATACGATGCCCGCATCCTGAAACTCGGCTACCCAGTTCTTTCTGCAACAAAAAAGAGATTTCTCTCTTTTCTGTTCGAGCTGATTAATTTTTTAATCAACTCAGGCGGCGATAACGCTGCCAGAAAGTGGTGGTGGGGGAAGGATTCGAACCTTCGAAGTCTGTGACGGCAGATTTACAGTCTGCTCCCTTTGGCCGCTCGGGAACCCCACCGGACTTGATGGTGCCGACTACCGGAATCGAACTGGTGACCTACTGATTACAAGTCAGTTGCTCTACCTACTGAGCTAAGTCGGCATCAAGTAGCGCGCATTTTATGGAGACATGCGCACTCATGCAACTAAAAAATTGCATAAAATGTTCTATCGCTCACATTTTGCACTATACGACCGATAAATAATCTATTTCCTCTTTGGATTGGACAAATTTCCAACGTCAGGTGCCTCCTCTGGGAGGAATTTTGCTCCGGCAGGTACGCTTTGATAGAGAGAAAGCACATCTTTATACATCTGGAATACCCGTCACATTGCATTTCAGAGGATGATTTTTTCTTATTATTCCCCCCCATCTGGTGTTACCCTCCTGCCCATTGTCCAAATTAACTGAAATGTGCGTGCCATTGCGTACCGGGATGATTTCGTTTTTTACCGCAGACCTGATATAGCAATGACAGCCAGACCATGCGTATGAGTATAAAAGAGCAAGCGTTAACGTCGCCTTACCTACAGTTTGATCGCAACCAGTGGGCTGCGCTTCGTGATTCCGTGCCGATGACCCTGACCGAGGAAGAGATTGCTCGTCTTAAAGGCATTAACGAAGACTTATCGCTGGAAGAAGTTGCCGAGATTTATTTGCCTCTCTCGCGTTTGCTAAACTTTTACATCAGTTCGAACCTGCGACGTCAGGCCGTGCTGGAGCAATTTTTAGGCACGAATGGCGAGCGTATTCCTTATATTATTAGCATTGCTGGCAGCGTCGCCGTCGGTAAAAGTACGACTGCGCGTGTTTTGCAGGCTTTGCTCAGTCGCTGGCCCGAGCATCGCAAGGTTGAGTTGATTACTACCGATGGCTTTCTCCACCCTAACCAGGTATTGAAAGATCGTGGACTGATGAAGAAGAAAGGCTTCCCCCAGTCCTATGATATGCATCGCTTGGTTAAATTCGTTTCCGATCTGAAATCAGGCGTACCTAACGTCACGGCGCCGGTCTATTCCCATCTCATCTATGATGTGATCCCTGATGGCGACAAAACCGTTGCCCAGCCCGACATATTAATACTCGAAGGGCTAAATGTATTACAGAGCGGGATGGACTATCCTCACGATCCGCATCATGTATTTGTTTCTGACTTTGTCGACTTTTCTATTTATGTTGATGCGCCAGAAGAATTACTCCAGACGTGGTATATCAACCGTTTCCTGAAATTCCGTGAAGGGGCGTTTACCAACCCGGACTCTTATTTCCATAACTATGCAAAATTATCAGAAGATGAGGCTATCAACACCGCCACATCGTTATGGAAAGAGATTAACTGGCTGAATTTAAAACAAAATATATTACCAACGCGTGAGCGAGCAAGCTTAATCATGACGAAAAGTGCCAATCATGCCGTTGAGCAAGTCAGGTTGAGAAAATAAATAAAAAAGGGGAGCAACACCTCCCCTTCTTATTACTCAGCGCTTCTTAGCGATATTTCTCCACCCATCCAGGGTTTGATCTCGCCATTTTGTTCAAGCAATAATGCACCTTGCGCGTCTATTCCACGAGAGATGCCAAATATTTCTTTATCGCCAATAATAAGTTTGACCGGGCGGTCGATAAAGTTATCCAGTCTCTTCCAGCGAGACAGATACGGCGCTAAACCTTCGTGCTCAAAGAGCACTAACGCAGCACGCAACTCACGTATCAGTCGGGCGGCAAGGGTATTGCGATCAATGTTAATGCCCGCTTCCTGCAAGTTAATCCAGCCTTGATTCACCACATTTTCTTCAACCCGGCGCATGGACATATTAATACCCGCACCGATAACAATCTGCGCGGCATCCCCTGTCTTACCGGTCAGTTCAACCAGGATCCCTGCCAGCTTACGGTCGAGCAAATAGAGGTCGTTGGGCCATTTTACACGTACCTTCTCTGCGCCCAGATCGCGTAAAACCTCAGCCATGACGATACCAATAACCAGACTCAGGCCAATCGCGGCAGCCGGTCCTTGTTCCAGCCGCCAGAACATTGAAAGGTACAGGTTGGCACCAAACGGTGAAAACCATTTGCGACCACGGCGGCCGCGCCCGGCTTGCTGATATTCAGCGACACAGGCATCCCCTGACTCCAGTTGACCTATTCGGTCCATCAGGTACTGATTGGTTGAGTCGATAACCGGCAGGACTGTGATATTTCCACCATCCAGTTGAGAATGAATAAGTGAGGCATCTAATAGTTGGATAGGCTCCGGTAAGCTGTATCCTTTACCTGGAACAGTAAAGACATCAACCCCCCAGTCGCGTAACGTCTGGACATGCTTATTGATTGCAGCACGGCTCATTCCCAACTTTTCACCGAGCTGCTCACCGGAATGAAATTCGCCATCAGCGAGTAATGAAATAAGCGTCAGAGGGACGGTATTATCCTTCATGCAATGATCTCCACAGCATTCATTTCACCCTGCGGGCCAATAAACCGGACCTCTGGTTCGAGCCAGACATTAAATTTCTCACCGACTTTTTGACGTACATGATGTGCAAGTTGCACCACATCCTGACTCGTCGCATTGTCTGCATTGATCAGCACCAGTGCCTGCTGTTGATGTACCGCTGCGCCACCAATGCGCTTACCTTTTAGCTGACACTGGTCGATAAGCCAGCCGGCTGCCAGTTTCACAGAACCATCAGCCTGCGGGTAATGAGGTGCTGTTGGGAATTTTGCCAGGAGCTCCTGCGCAATCTCTGCGCTGACAACCGGGTTTTTAAAGAAGCTTCCTGCATTACCGTTTACTTTCGGATCGGGCAGTTTTGTCGTGCGCATATGGCAGACAGAATCAAAAACCTGCTGAGGCGTCACCGTTGTAGGATCCAGGCGCGTCAGATCGCCATAGGTCAGTACCGGATGCCACTGTTTAGACAAGCGTAAACCAACAGCAATAATTGCGAAGCGATCCTGGTATTCATGTTTGAAGATGCTGTCACGATAACCAAAACGACATTCTGCTGCACCAACGCGCAGATGTTTGCCAGTCGACAGCTCAACGCAGTCTACGTATTCGCAGACGCGCTGTAGCTCTACGCCATAGGCACCAATATTCTGGATTGGCGATGAACCCACGCAGCCAGGGATAAGCGCCAGATTTTCCAGCCCAGGCATACCAAGCTGCAACGTATGCTGGACCAGATGATGCCAGTTTTCACCCGCACCTACGTGCAAATGCCACGCATCAGGTTGTTCTGTAATCTCAATACCCTTAATACGGTTGACGATCACCGTACCCTGGAAAGTATCAAGAAACAGGACGTTACTCCCTTCGCCCAGGATCAGTACTGGATGATGCGATGCATTGGCTGATTGCCAGGCATTCAGTAATTGTTGTTCATTTTCGGCGCAGACAAGTTCATTCGTTTGCTGATCGATACCGAAGGTGTTCCAGGCTTTAAGGGAGTGATTCATAGACGCTTTCCTGATGCAAAATCGCGCCTAGTTTACCGCATATACCTCAGGATGGCTTGTGTTATGGAGGTTTTGGATATTGCTTTGCACCCGATGGTGCGGTGTTGTGATGTGCCTGATGCGCTGCGCTTATCAGGCCTACAAAATACATTCAGCCCTGCCTCTGTAGGCCGGATAAGGCGGCACGCCGCATCCGGCGGTTTTTGCCCCGCACAGACGCAAAAAAGCCCATCCGTCAGGATGGGCTTCTTCACTTTAATTAATGCCTGGCAGTTTATGGCGGGCGTCCTGCCCGCCACCCTCCGGGCCGTTGCTGCGCAACGTTCAAATCCGCTCCCGGCGGATTTGTCCTCCTCAGGAGAGCGCTCACCGACAGACAACAGATAAAACAAAAGGCCCAGTCTTTCGACTGAGCCTTTCGCTTTTATTTGATGCCTGGCAGTTCCCTACTCTCGCATGGGGAGACCCCACACTACCATCGGCGCTACGGCGTTTCACTTCTGAGTTCGGCATGGGGTCAGGTGGGACCACCGCGCTACAGCCGCCAGGCAAATTCTGTTTATCAACACGCTTTTGCATGTCGATGTTATCTGTATCAGGCTGAAAATCTGTCTCTTCGCCAAAACATCTTCGGCGTTGTAAGGTTAAGCCTCACGGTTCATTAGTATCGGTTAGCTCAATGTATCGCTACACTTACACACCCGACCTATCAACGTCATCGTCTTTAACGTTCCTTCAGGACCCTTAAAGGGTCAGGGAGAACTCATCTCGGGGCAAGTTTCGTGCTTAGATGCTTTCAGCACTTATCTCTTCCGCATTTAGCTACCGGGCAATGCCATTGGCATGACAACCCGAACACCAGTGATGCGTCCACTCCGGTCCTCTCGTACTAGGAGCAGCCCCCCTCAATTCTCCAGCGCCCACGGCAGATAGGGACCGAACTGTCTCACGACGTTCTAAACCCAGCTCGCGTACCACTTTAAATGGCGAACAGCCATACCCTTGGGACCTACTTCAGCCCCAGGATGTGATGAGCCGACATCGAGGTGCCAAACACCGCCGTCGATATGAACTCTTGGGCGGTATCAGCCTGTTATCCCCGGAGTACCTTTTATCCGTTGAGCGATGGCCCTTCCATTCAGAACCACCGGATCACTAAGACCTGCTTTCGCACCTGCTCGAGCCGTCACTCTCGCAGTCAAGCTAGCTTATGCCTTTGCACTAACCTCCTGATGTCCGACCAGGATTAGCTAACCTTCGTGCTCCTCCGTTACTCTTTAGGAGGAGACCGCCCCAGTCAAACTACCCACCAGACACTGTCCGCAACCCGGATTACGGGTCTACGTTAGAACACCAGCCATTAAAGGGTGGTATTTCAAGGATGGCTCCATGCAGACTGGCGTCCACACTTCAAAGCCTCCCACCTATCCTACACATCAAGGACCAGTGTTCAGTGTCAAGCTATAGTAAAGGTTCACGGGGTCTTTCCGTCTTGCCGCGGGTACACTGCATCTTCACAGCGAGTTCAATTTCACTGAGTCTCGGGTGGAGACAGCCTGGCCATCATTACGCCATTCGTGCAGGTCGGAACTTACCCGACAAGGAATTTCGCTACCTTAGGACCGTTATAGTTACGGCCGCCGTTTACCGGGGCTTCGATCAAGAGCTTCTCCTTACGGATAACCCCATCAATTAACCTTCCGGCACCGGGCAGGCGTCACACCGTATACGTCCACTTTCGTGTTTGCACAGTGCTGTGTTTTTAATAAACAGTTGCAGCCAGCTGGTATCTTCGACTGATTTCAGCTCCATGGGTAAACCACTTCACCTACATATCAGCGTGCCTTCTCCCGAAGTTACGGCACCATTTTGCCTAGTTCCTTCACCCGAGTTCTCTCAAGCGCCTTGGTATTCTCTACCTGACCACCTGTGTCGGTTTGGGGTACGATTTCGTGTTACCTGATGCTTAGAGGCTTTTCCTGGAAGCAGGGCATTTGTTACTTCAGCACCGTAGTGCCTCGTCATCACACCTCAGCGTTAAAAGGTACCGGATTTACCTGGAACCTCCGCCTACATGCTTAAACCGGGACAACCGTCGCCCGGCTAACATAGCCTTCTCCGTCCCCCCTTCGCAGTAACACCAAGTACAGGAATATTAACCTGTTTCCCATCGACTACGCCTTTCGGCCTCGCCTTAGGGGTCGACTCACCCTGCCCCGATTAACGTTGGACAGGAACCCTTGGTCTTCCGGCGTGCGGGTTTTTCACCCGCATTATCGTTACTTATGTCAGCATTCGCACTTCTGATACCTCCAGCATACCTCACAGTACACCTTCAACGGCTTACAGAACGCTCCCCTACCCAACAACACATAGTGTCGCTGCCGCAGCTTCGGTGCATGGTTTAGCCCCGTTACATCTTCCGCGCAGGCCGACTCGACCAGTGAGCTATTACGCTTTCTTTAAATGATGGCTGCTTCTAAGCCAACATCCTGGCTGTCTGTGCCTTCCCACATCGTTTCCCACTTAACCATGACTTTGGGACCTTAGCTGGCGGTCTGGGTTGTTTCCCTCTTCACGACGGACGTTAGCACCCGCCGTGTGTCTCCCGTGATAACATTCTTCGGTATTCGCAGTTTGCATCGGGTTGGTAAGTCGGGATGACCCCCTAGCCGAAACAGTGCTCTACCCCCGAAGATGAATTCACGAGGCGCTACCTAAATAGCTTTCGGGGAGAACCAGCTATCTCCCGGTTTGATTGGCCTTTCACCCCCAGCCACAAGTCATCCGCTAATTTTTCAACATTAGTCGGTTCGGTCCTCCAGTTAGTGTTACCCAACCTTCAACCTGCCCATGGCTAGATCACCGGGTTTCGGGTCTATACCCTGCAACTTAACGCCCAGTTAAGACTCGGTTTCCCTTCGGCTCCCCTATTCGGTTAACCTTGCTACAGAATATAAGTCGCTGACCCATTATACAAAAGGTACGCAGTCACACCTCAAAGGGTGCTCCCACTGCTTGTACGTACACGGTTTCAGGTTCTTTTTCACTCCCCTCGCCGGGGTTCTTTTCGCCTTTCCCTCACGGTACTGGTTCACTATCGGTCAGTCAGGAGTATTTAGCCTTGGAGGATGGTCCCCCCATATTCAGACAGGATACCACGTGTCCCGCCCTACTCTTCGAGTTCACAACACATGCACTTTTGTGTACGGGACTTTCACCCTGTATCGTGCGACTTTCCAGACGCTTCCACTAACACACATGCTGATTCAGACTCTGGGCTGCTCCCCGTTCGCTCGCCGCTACTGGGGGAATCTCGGTTGATTTCTTTTCCTCGGGGTACTTAGATGTTTCAGTTCCCCCGGTTCGCTTCATTACGCTATGTATTCACGTAATGATAGTGTGACGAATCACACTGGGTTTCCCCATTCGGAAATCGCCGGTTATAACGGTTCATATCACCTTACCGACGCTTATCGCAGATTAGCACGTCCTTCATCGCCTCTGACTGCCAGGGCATCCACCGTGTACGCTTAGTCGCTTAACCTCACAACCCGAAGATGTTTCTTTCGATTCACCATCGACTTGCAAAAATTTGAGAGACTCGAACACACCGCTTTTCATTTCTTATTACGGAGAAATGAAACAGTGTGTCGTTTCAATTTTCAGCTTGATCCAGATTTTTAAAGAGCAAAACTTCGCAGTGAACCTTTTCAGGTACACTCTGAAGTTTTCTTGTGTTTTTGCAGTAAGGATGGTGGAGCTATGCGGGATCGAACCGCAGACCTCCTGCGTGCAAGGCAGGCGCTCTCCCAGCTGAGCTATAACCCCATCGTAAATGCTAATCTCTGTACCCTAATTCGTTTCCGGGCAAGGCGCGGTGGTGCGAAGCATACTGAAGTATGCGAGCATCGCCGTAACACAGCACGGAGGCGAATTTGGTAGGCCTGAGTGGACTTGAACCACCGACCTCACCCTTATCAGGGGTGCGCTCTAACCACCTGAGCTACAAGCCTGCAGAGATTTTCTTACTGCTAATTTTCATCAGACAATCTGTGTGAGCACTACAAAGGCAGGTTCTTTAAGGTAAGGAGGTGATCCAACCGCAGGTTCCCCTACGGTTACCTTGTTACGACTTCACCCCAGTCATGAATCACAAAGTGGTAAGCGCCCTCCCGAAGGTTAAGCTACCTACTTCTTTTGCAACCCACTCCCATGGTGTGACGGGCGGTGTGTACAAGGCCCGGGAACGTATTCACCGTGGCATTCTGATCCACGATTACTAGCGATTCCGACTTCATGGAGTCGAGTTGCAGACTCCAATCCGGACTACGACATACTTTATGAGGTCCGCTTGCTCTCGCGAGGTCGCTTCTCTTTGTATATGCCATTGTAGCACGTGTGTAGCCCTACTCGTAAGGGCCATGATGACTTGACGTCATCCCCACCTTCCTCCAGTTTATCACTGGCAGTCTCCTTTGAGTTCCCGGCCTAACCGCTGGCAACAAAGGATAAGGGTTGCGCTCGTTGCGGGACTTAACCCAACATTTCACAACACGAGCTGACGACAGCCATGCAGCACCTGTCTCAGAGTTCCCGAAGGCACCAAAGCATCTCTGCTAAGTTCTCTGGATGTCAAGAGTAGGTAAGGTTCTTCGCGTTGCATCGAATTAAACCACATGCTCCACCGCTTGTGCGGGCCCCCGTCAATTCATTTGAGTTTTAACCTTGCGGCCGTACTCCCCAGGCGGTCGACTTAACGCGTTAGCTCCGGAAGCCACGCCTCAAGGGCACAACCTCCAAGTCGACATCGTTTACGGCGTGGACTACCAGGGTATCTAATCCTGTTTGCTCCCCACGCTTTCGCACCTGAGCGTCAGTCTTTGTCCAGGGGGCCGCCTTCGCCACCGGTATTCCTCCAGATCTCTACGCATTTCACCGCTACACCTGGAATTCTACCCCCCTCTACAAGACTCTAGCCTGCCAGTTTCGGATGCAGTTCCCAGGTTGAGCCCGGGGATTTCACATCCGACTTGACAGACCGCCTGCGTGCGCTTTACGCCCAGTAATTCCGATTAACGCTTGCACCCTCCGTATTACCGCGGCTGCTGGCACGGAGTTAGCCGGTGCTTCTTCTGCGAGTAACGTCAATCGCTGCGGTTATTAACCACAACGCCTTCCTCCTCGCTGAAAGTACTTTACAACCCGAAGGCCTTCTTCATACACGCGGCATGGCTGCATCAGGCTTGCGCCCATTGTGCAATATTCCCCACTGCTGCCTCCCGTAGGAGTCTGGACCGTGTCTCAGTTCCAGTGTGGCTGGTCATCCTCTCAGACCAGCTAGGGATCGTCGCCTAGGTGAGCCGTTACCCCACCTACTAGCTAATCCCATCTGGGCACATCCGATGGCAAGAGGCCCGAAGGTCCCCCTCTTTGGTCTTGCGACGTTATGCGGTATTAGCTACCGTTTCCAGTAGTTATCCCCCTCCATCGGGCAGTTTCCCAGACATTACTCACCCGTCCGCCACTCGTCACCCAAGGAGCAAGCTCCTCTGTGCTACCGTTCGACTTGCATGTGTTAGGCCTGCCGCCAGCGTTCAATCTGAGCCATGATCAAACTCTTCAATTTAAAAGTTTGATGCTCAATGAATTAAACTTCGTAATGAATTACGTGTTCACTCGTTGAGACTTGGTATTCATTTTTCGTCTTGCGACGTTAAGAATCTGTATCTTCGAGTGCCCACACAGATTGTCTGATAAATTGTTAAAGAGCAGTTGCGACGCGCTTTAGCGCTCTGTCGCGAGGTCCCGTATATTACGTTTTCCTCATTCAGAGTCAAGCATTTATTTTTGCTTTTCTCTACGAGATTCTCAGGAGAACCCCGCTGACCCGGCGGCTTGTAATCCGTTGTTCCGTGTCAGTGGAGGCGCATTATAGGGAGTTATTTCAGGCTGACAAGGGGAAATTTAAAATAATCTTCCGAGTGCGTATTTTTTCATCAAAACCACTTAAACTGACAGTTTTTCGAGCGTTTTAAAGCCATAGCGCTGTAGCACAGGCAATAATTGTTCAGCTTCTGTCGTCATTGCCATACAAAATGCAACGTTCTCATCGGTTGATTTCGCATCTGGTGCTTCATGCTCTAACAACCAGGCCGTGCGGCGCGCTATCGCGGCACCAGAATCCACCAGTCTCGTCCCCTCGGGAAGGACCTGTAAAAGTTCTTCCTGTAATAGAGGGAAATGAGTGCAACCGAGCACTACTGTGTCAGGTGGTTCAGACATCCGCAGCCACGGACGCAGAATACGCCGCAGCTCTTCCAGAGAAACTGTTTCACCGTGCAGCTTCGCTTCCGCAAGTTCCACCAGCTCAGCAGAACCCAACATTGCAATTTGGCATTCGTTAGCGAATCGCGCAATCAGCTCATGGGTATACGACCGCTTCACCGTTGCACGTGTAGCCAGTAGCCCCACAACACCGTTCGCCGTGAGTCGCGCTGCCGGTTTAATCGCAGGCACCACGCCCACAACCGGGAATGCAAATTTCTCACGTAACGCAGGGAGCGACACCGTGCTTGCTGTATTACACGCGATGACCGCAAGAGAGAGGGGATAGCGCTGCTGGACCGCAGTCACAATCTCAACAACACGCTCGACGATAAACTCCTCGCTCTTCTCTCCATAAGGAAAAGCGACGTTGTCGAAAGCGTAGATATAGTGGAGATCCGGCAGAAGACGCCGGATCTCGTCATAGACCGACAACCCACCGACGCCGGAATCAAACACCAGCACGGTGGGACGGGGATCAGAAGGTGTAGCTGCCAGACAAGGTGTATTCCCGTCCTGCAGTTGCGTAGCCATAAACTGTCTCGTAATCTTTATCGAACAGGTTGGCGATTTTACCACGAACTGTCAGCTGTGAGGTGATTGGATATGACACTCCGATATCCCACAAGCTGACGCCGCCCAATTTAACATCACGATTATTGTCATAATCATTATCGTAACGTTCACCTATATATTGATAAGCAACGTTCCACCCCAAGTCCTGAACCTGCCCAGTTAACTCATACTTAACCTGCTGTTTTGCTCGGCGATAGAGTACCTTATTCGTATCATCATCCCGCGGGTCAACATACTGTAGCGTCAGGTGATGATCTACCGGGCCAGTCGTAACATTCCCAGTCCATTCCAGCCCTTTAATCGTGGCTGATTTAACGTTGACGTACTGGTTATTCTTGTAATCGATCAGGTTTTGAATTTCATAATGATATGCCGAAAGACGCCAATCAAGCGGCCCTGTCAATCCATCAATCCCTGCTTCCCACTGTTTAGATTCTTCCGGTTTCAAATTCGGGTTGGCTGCAATACCCGGCCCATAGGAAGAGGCAAAACGCGTAGCCCCGTATTGCTGACCAAGTGAAGGAGCCAGGAAACCTGTGCCATAAGAGAGCGTTGCACGGTAGCCATCAACAAACTCCCAGCCTGCAGCAGTCTGCCAGGTGCCATGCCAGCCGAATTGTTCATCATGATCTTCACGGCCTGAGGCTTCCAGCGTGACGCTATCAATTTGTTGTTGCCCAGTTAGATAAAGTCCGGTCGTATCACGTTTATAAGCGTCCGATTTCGTGGTACTACTGGAAGTCAGCTTTTCTTGTTTCCAGTCGACACCACCGCTAATCGCTCCATGCCCAACCTCAACGTTATTTCCCCACTGAATATAGCGCTGTTCCATATTATCCAGCGTAGCATCCCCCGCATAACGACCGAGTTGATTGCTATAGTTGTAATCTTTGAGATGCTGGTAGTTAGCAATCAGTTGGGCGGAATAGATACCTGAGCTGTAACGAAGGCCGGAATCCCAGGACTGAGTGTAATTCTGAGCTTCATCATTACCGCCAGCATAGCCATAAGAGCCCTGATCGTAATCGCTATTCGCCGTGTAGCCGTAACCACGGAAGAAACCGGAGAAGTTATCGTTAAATTTGTGCTGCAAGCCGCCCCAGAACAGTTTGTTGCGATAACCATCGCGATCGCTGTCACCGCTGTAAGGGGAATCAGGTTGAATGTTAAAACCTTTGGTCGTCTGGTAAGCGCCAGCCGCCGTCACCATCGTGTCACCAAATCGTTTATTTATCGTGCCGTCGTAGGTCTGATAACCATCAGTCCCCATACCTGCGTTGATCTGTGATTTCTCTTCATTACTCATCGTAATGATGTTCATCACACCACCGATCGCACCAGATCCGTACACAGCTGAACGCGGCCCGCGAATATATTCAACACGTTGCACCAACGATACCGGAATCTGACCAATATCAATCGCATTACCGATGCCCGCACGCGCCATCGGCACTCCATCAATCAATACCAGCACATGCCGGGACTCAGTACCGCGAACATACAGCGAGGAGCTTTTCCCCATACCGCCGCTTTGCGAAATATCTACGCCCGGCAATCGGCGCATGACATCATTGAGATCTTTTGACTGCCAGCGCTGAATATCTTCACGCGTCACCACATCAGTGGGGGCAAGGACAGTATTAACAGGCTGCTGAAAACGGTTGGCAGTAACGACGAGAGTATCTGGGCTAGTATCCTGTGCCCAACCAGAAAATGCCGTGACGGAAAGTGCCGTGCACAGCAACGATTTTTTAATCATTGTAAAGCATCCACAATATAAGAAGGATGCCGCAGGTCCCACCGATAGTACGCGATGATGAAAGCCAGATGCGACGTTAGCCGGCAGGTCTTCGGGCTTGGAGGCAACTTAAAGAGACGATGACTTCCCACGGCATGCCGCAGTGTCTGCACCAGGTGCGCTCATCCCCTACCTTCCTTACCGCTGCGCGTCAGCTCCAGATTCACACTGGATTCCCTTTTAACTCACAGGACCGGAAAACGGATGCTACAGTTTGTTACAACCCACTGTCCAGACTGCGTATCACAATATCGGAAATCATCAATGACTGGACATCTGATGAGCAATCCCTACAATCCCCGCGTACTTTTATTTTTCAGGACGCATCATGACCCCCGAACACCTTCCGACAGAACAGTACGACGCACAGTTAGCTGAAAAAATGGTGCGTCTGCAGAGCTTAATGACGCCATTTTATGCACAGGCTCCGGAAGTGTTTCGCTCACCGGTCAGCCACTACCGTATGCGCGCGGAATTCCGTTTGTGGCATGACGGTGATGATCTGTACCACATCATGTTCGACAGCCAGACCAAAAACCGTATCCGTGTCGACAGCTTCCCGGCAGCCAGTGAGCTTATCAACACGCTGATGACGGCAATGATCGAAGGCGTTCGCAGCAACCACGTCCTGCGTCACAAACTGTTTCAGATTGATTACCTCACAACTCTGAGCGGTCAGGCGGTGGTATCGATGCTGTACCATAAAAAGCTGGATGATGAATGGCGTCAGGAAGCTGAAACGCTGCGGGATGCGCTACGGGCGAAAAACCTGAATGTGCATCTGATTGGCCGGGCAACCAAAACCAAAATCGAGCTGGATCAGGACTACATTGACGAACGCTTGCCGGTTGCGGGTAAAGAGATTATCTATCGCCAGGTTGAGAACAGCTTCACCCAGCCGAACGCCGCCATGAATATTCAGATGTTGGAGTGGGCGATTGATGTCACCAGGGGCTCAAAAGGCGACCTGCTGGAGCTGTATTGCGGCAATGGCAATTTCTCGTTAGCCCTGGCACAAAACTTCAACCGCGTACTGGCGACGGAAATCGCCAAGCCATCCGTTGCTGCTGCACAGTACAACATTGCGGCTAACCAGATTGAAAACGTACAAATAATCCGCATGGCGGCCGAAGAGTTTACTCAGGCGATGAACGGCGTTCGCGAGTTCAACCGTTTGCAGGGAATCGATCTAAAGAGTTACCAGTGTGAAACTATCTTCGTTGACCCACCGCGCAGCGGTCTGGACAGCGAAACGGAGAAAATGGTGCAGGCGTATCCGCGCATTCTGTACATCTCCTGCAATCCGGAGACGCTGTGTAAAAACCTGGAAACGTTAAGCCAGACGCACAATGTTTCACGTCTGGCGCTATTCGATCAGTTCCCGTATACGCACCATATGGAGTGCGGCGTACTGTTAACCAAGAAGTAAGACAGAACGTAGGCTGGATAAGCACTACCTGTTCAGATTGCCGGATAGCGGCTTTGCCTTATCCGGCCTACCGCTACAACTGTTACTCCGCAATTTCCTGTTTACGGTTACGGACTTTAAAGCCGATCCAGAACACCAGAATCACAGACAGTACCGCCGGGAAGAAGTTAGAGCCGATATCCGGATATTCAGCGCGTACCACGGTGCTGTACAGCAAAACGCCGAGGATAAAGCAGGCGGCAGCCAGGCCCGGCAATCCCACAGGCATGGTGCGGTTCTGATAGCGTTGATGCAGACAATACACCGTCAGCACCAGCGAAATGATCGGGAATACTGAGAATGGCACAATGGAGCTAAACAGCGCCGCAAATGTACCATTGATCGATAAGCCAGCAACCAGCGCCAGCAGCAGCGTACCTTTATCTTGACCTGACTGTTTCATTGCTTGTCCTTCTCGTTACTCGGAGTGGTGCGTCATCTTCTCTTGTTCACGGCGGTACCAATAAAATGCGCCTTTCGCGATCATGCGTAGTTGCAATACCAGCCGCTCTTCCAGCTGTCGGCGCTGTTCAGCGCCAACATCCAGTGCTTCTGCCCCGGCGCTGAACACAATGGTTACCATGGCTTCGGCTTGCGCTTCAGTAAACGCACGAGGCATATGGTTTTCGAGTTCCAGATAGTCCGCAAGTTCCGCGATGAAGTGCTGAATTTCACGAGCGACCGCTGCACGAAACGCTGCGGATGTCCCCGAACGCTCGCGCAATAATAAACGGAAGGCGTTGGGATTGTTGCCGATGAACTCCATAAATGTTGAGACCGAGGTGCGGATCACACTCCCGCCCTTCGCGATACGCTGGCGCGCCTGGCGCATCAACTGACGCAGCATCAGACCGCTCTCGTCCACCATCGTCAGGCCGAGTTCATCCACATCGCGGAAATGGCGATAAAACGAGGTTGGCGCAATGCCCGCTTCACGAGCAACTTCGCGTAAACTGAGGCTGGCAAAACTACGCTCAGCGCTCAGTTGACTAAATGCGGCTTCTACCAGCGAACGCCGGGTTTTCTCTTTTTGTTGCGCTCTAACGCCCATCACGATGTCTGAATCCTTCCACATACCTTGCTGGCACTATACCAGAGATTAGGCGGTTGGCATGGCTTTGTGAATGATTGTTTACGCGCAGTTTGTGCTTCGACTTCGCAAAAAAGCACAACGATAATTGGGTTATCTCAACAACGATGTTACTATTCTGTTGCTTTTATGTATAAGAACAGGTAAGCCTGACCATGTCACATTCTTACGATTACGATGCAATAGTAATAGGTTCCGGTCCCGGCGGCGAAGGCGCGGCAATGGGTCTGGTTAAGCAAGGAGCGCGCGTCGCGGTAATTGAGCGCTATCATAACGTCGGCGGAGGTTGTACCCACTGGGGCACCATCCCGTCGAAAGCTCTCCGCCACGCCGTCAGCCGCATTATTGAATTCAATCAGAACCCACTGTACAGCGACCACTCCCGACTCCTTCGTTCTTCTTTCGCCGATATTCTCAACCACGCTGATAACGTTATTAATCAGCAAACGCGTATGCGGCAAGGATTTTACGAGCGCAACCACTGCGAAATTTTGCAGGGAAATGCTCGTTTTGTTGATGAACACACGATCGCCCTGGAATGTCACGACGGTACGGTGGAAACGCTGACTGCGGATAAGTTTGTTATTGCCTGCGGTTCGCGTCCTTATCGCCCTGTTGATGTCGACTTTTCGCATCCCCGGGTTTACGACAGTGACTCTATCCTGAGCCTGCACCACGAACCCCGTCATGTGCTGATTTATGGCGCAGGGGTCATTGGCTGTGAATATGCGTCGATCTTCCGTGGAATGGACGTCAAAGTTGATTTAATCAACACCCGCGATCGTCTGCTGGCATTCCTCGATCAGGAGATGTCCGACTCGCTCTCTTACCACTTCTGGAACAGCGGTGTGGTCATTCGCCACAACGAAGAGTATGAGAAGATTGAAGGTTGCGATGACGGCGTCATCATGCACCTGAAGTCCGGTAAGAAACTGAAGGCCGACTGCCTGCTGTACGCCAATGGCCGTACCGGTAATACCGATTCGCTGGCGCTGGAAAACATTGGTCTGAAAACCGACAGCCGCGGGCAGCTCAAAGTGAATAGCATGTACCAGACGGCGCTGCCGCATGTGTACGCCGTAGGGGATGTGATTGGTTATCCGAGCTTGGCATCGGCGGCCTACGACCAGGGACGCATTGCCGCCCAGGCATTGGTAAAAGGCGAAGCCACCGCGCATCTGATCGAAGATATCCCAACCGGGATTTATACCATTCCGGAAATCAGCTCCGTTGGTAAAACAGAACAGCAGCTCACGGCAATGAAAGTTCCATACGAGGTTGGCCGCGCCCAGTTTAAGCATCTGGCACGTGCACAAATCGTGGGTATGAGTGTCGGAACGCTGAAGATCCTGTTCCATCGCGAAACCAAAGAGATTTTGGGGATCCACTGCTTTGGGGAGCGCGCGGCCGAAATTATTCACATCGGACAAGCGATAATGGAGCAAAAAGGTGGTGGTAACACTATCGAGTACTTCGTTAACACCACCTTTAACTACCCAACCATGGCAGAAGCCTATCGGGTAGCGGCGCTAAATGGCTTAAACCGCCTGTTTTAACGCACTGTCGAAATGGCCATCCATTGATCCACGGATGGCCTCTGCCAGCTGTTCATAACGGCTGCGCAGCGGCGAACCAGGACGGTACACCAGACCAATCGTACGACGCGGTTCGGGTTTAATGCATGGCAGATAAACGACACCATCACGCTTACGCTCCGGCGGAACGGCCAGCGCAGGCAGTAAGGTAATACCACTGCCTGCCGCCACCATGTTACGCAGCGTTTCCAGACTGGTTGCCCGAAAATGGGTATCTTCATCAGCACCCGCTTCAAAGCAGAAACCCATTGCCTGATCGCGCAGACAGTGGCCATCTTCCAGCATCAGCAGTTTTTCACCCGCCAGATCGGACATCGGTACACAGTCACGGTTTGCCCATGGGTGATCTTCATAGATCGCCAGCATCATAGGCTCATCAAATAACGGTACTTCGATGAACGCCTCACTCTCTTTGACCAGCGCCAGAATGACGCAGTCGAGCTTGCCGCTATCCAGTTGCGCCAACAGCTGATGTGTCTGCGCTTCATGGAGATACATCTCCAGTTTTGGGAAGGTCTGGTGCAACATCGGAATAATATGCGGCAGCAGGTATGGCCCCACCGTTGGGATCAAACCAATATGCAGCGGGCCAGACATTGTCTCGCCTTGTTGGCTTGCCATCTCCTTGAGCACTTTGACCTCGCGCAGCACGGTGCGCGCCTGATCCACCAGCAGCAAACCGGCCTGGGTGAACAGCACCTTGCGACTCGTACGCTCCAGCAACATGACGCCAAGCTCATCTTCCAGCTTGCGGATCTGCCCGCTCAGCGTTGGTTGGCTAACGTGACAGGAGTCTGCCGCTCGTCGGAAGTGACGATGTTCGGCTAGTGCCACCAGGTATTCAAGATCACGAATATTCATTATTCATCCTCCATCGCCACGATAGTTCGTAGCGATAGGTAGCATAGCAACGAACGATTATCCCTATCAAGCTTTCTGTTTAATAATGCACCACAGAAACGGAACGGTACCCCTTTAACCCTTGAAGCTACTGTCCGTTTGAGAGTTTCTCTCATACTCGAAATAACTAAAGCCAACGTGAACTTTTGCGGACCTTGCGTCCGCATTTTTTTTGCATAAAAAAGCCCGGCGTCGCAAAGCTCGGCCGGGTTATGGTTTGGTAGGCCTGATAAGCGTAGCGCCATCAGGCAGAACGGCGCACAGTGCCGGATGGCGGCTTCGCCTTATCCGACCTACAGGCGTGCCTTCGCGTAGTCGATCGCCTGCGCAACCTGCTGCGGCGACACGCCACCTTTCGCTGCACGTTTATCCAGACACGATTGCAACGAGAGGATCGGGTAAACGTCATCGCCAATCACCTGGCTGAACTTTTGTAACTCGGCAAGCGACAGCGCTTCCAGCGGTTTGCCCTGACGAATCGCCTCGACCACCGTTTCCCCCACAATATGGTGCGCTTCGCGGAACGGGACGCCTTTCGCCACCAGATAATCCGCCAGCTCAGTGGCGTTAGCATAACCCTGCTGCGCCGCGTCCTGGCAACGCGGACGTTTCACCTGGATTCCATCCAGCACCAGCGCGGCCATATGCAGACAGTCCAGCCAGGTGTCGAGCGCGTCGAACAGCCCTTCTTTGTCTTCCTGCATATCTTTGTTGTATGCCAGTGGAAGGCCTTTTAAAGTCATCATCATGCCGGTCAGCGCACCCTGCACGCGACCGCATTTACCACGGATCAGCTCCAGCGCATCCGGGTTTTTCTTCTGCGGCATCAGAGATGAACCGGAAGTCACACGGTCGGAGAGTTCAACAAAGCCCGCTTCGCCGGTGTTAAAGAAAATCAGATCTTCAGCAAAACGCGACAGGTGTACCATGCCGATAGAGGCGTCGGAGAGTAACTCCAGCACGTGGTCACGGTCAGAAACGCTGTCCAGGCTGTTGCGCGTTGCCGAGGCAAAGCCCAACCAACCCGCCAACTGCTCGCGATCGATTTCATACGCCGTACCCGCCAGCGCGCCGCAGCCTAACGGACTGACGTCCAGGCGTTTGAGCGCATCCTGCAAACGGCTCTCGTCACGCGCCAACATTTCAACATAGGCCAGACACCAGTGAGCAAACGTCACCGGCTGCGCACGTTGCAGGTGGGTGTAACCCGGCATGACGGCGTCCTGGTTATTCTCCGCCGTCACCACCAGCGCAGTTTGCAACTGACGATTGGCCGACAGTAATTCGATAACCGTATCTTTGCACCACAGCTTGAGATCGGTCGCGACCTGGTCATTACGGCTACGCCCGGTATGCAGTTTTTTACCAAGCTGGCCGACTTTATCAATCAGCTTACCTTCCACCCAACTGTGAATATCTTCGGCATCGCTTTGCAAAATCTGCTGAGGATTCGCGCGAACCTCTTCCAGCAGGTTATTCAGCGCCTCTTCCAACTGCAGCTGTTCATCGGCAGTCAGTACACCTACCGTTACCAACGCTTTGGACCAGGCCACAGAGCCAACAATATCCTGTTCTGCCAGGCGGTAGTCAAAACGCAACGAGTCGTTGAACTGTTTGAACCGCTGATCTGCTGCCTGTGTAAAACGCCCACCCCAAAGTGCCATAACGAATTTCCTTAATATGATATTTTTGCCCGGTGGCGCTGCGCTTACCGAGCCTACAAAACCCACGTAGACCGGATAAGGCGAAGCCGCCATCCGGCACATTAATAGTTAAGCCAGAATACGCGTACCAATTGGCGTGCCGTTAAACAGCGCCGGAAGTTGCTCTGCATGACGCCAGGAGGCGATATCCACCGGACGGCCCAGCGTACGCGCGGCATCCAGCGCTGCATTCACCTTCACGATCATGCCATCGGTAATAATGCCCTGTTCAATCAGCTGTTCCGCTTTCGCCGCGGTCATTTCGGCAATGCGCTGGCCTTTGCCATCCAGAATACCGCTCACATCAGAGAGCAGGATCAGATCCGCACCCAGCGTTGCCGCCAGCGCCGTTGCAGCCTGATCGGCATTCACGTTCATCAGCAGACCATCATCAGTGACACCAATAGAGCTCACTACCGGCAGAAAACCGCTTTCCAGCAGCGTGTTAATCAGCTTAGGCGAACCCGGCTGCGCCAGTCCAACATGACCCAGTTCTTTATCGAGCGGCGTCACTTTTACGCTGTCGCCATCGCCAAGATACAGACCAACAGACGCGATGTGATGCTTTTTCGCCCAGGCCAGCAAGGTTTTATTCGCCGTTCCCGCCAGGGCACCGGTAATAATGTCAATTTGATCGGCTGGCGTGACGCGCAGACCATTTTTCTTTTTCACCGGCAGATTCAGCTGCTTCATCAGCTCGTCGACCACGCAGCCGCCACCGTGCACAATGACCAGCGGACGCTGGTGGGACTCACGATAATTCACCAGTGCGGTAAACAAGCGCTCCAGCGCCTCTTCGCTATCCAGTAAAACGCCGCCCAGCTTGATAATTAATGGATTCATTGTTGCACCCTTAAATAAGAGACTGCGTTTGGGCAAAGCCAAAACGAATATTTGCGCACTGCATCGCCTGTGCCGCCGCGCCTTTCAATAAGTTGTCTTCCGTCGCCACAACGATCAGATGCTCACCCTGCACAGCAAACCCGATATCACAGAATGGTAATCCAACCACATTCTTCAACGCTGGAACCCCTTTGTCATACAGACGCACCAGCGGTTTATCGCCATACGCCTGTTGCAGCGTCTGCGCTACCTGAGCATGCGTTACACCCGCTTTAAGGCGGCAAGTGATAGTTTCCAGAATTCCGCGCGGGAAGTTGCCCAGATGCGGGGTGAAAATCACTTCAGCCCCCAGATGAGTAGCGATTTCCGGCTGATGACGATGGGTAAACACGCCATACGGTTGCAGGCTTACTTCGCAAAAACTGTTAGAGATAGCCGCTTTACGGCCCGCGCCGCTCACGCCGCTGGTCGCATTAATTACCGGCCACTGGCTGAGATCCAACAGCCCGGCGTCAATCAGTGGTTTCAGCGAAAGCTGCGCCGCCGTCGGGTAACAACCCGGCACAGCAATCAGATTCGCTTCTTTCAGCTGGTCTTCGTTCCATTCCGCCAGCCCGTAAACTGCCTGCTCCAGCAGGTCGGGATGCTGATGGGTAAAACCATAATATTTTTCATAGAACGCGCCGTCATTTACGCGAAACGCGCCAGAGAGGTCAAACACCACGCAACCGGCCTGCAAAAACTGCGGAGCCAGGTCATGACTTACCTCATGAGCCGTTGCGAGGAACACAACATCCACCCCTGCGCTAAACTCGCTGATATCTGACATTGGCTGCAACGGTAAATCGACAATGCCTTTCAACTGCGGATGCAAATCGGAGATTAATTTTCCTGCATCATTGCTTTGCGCTGAGACGGTCAAAGCGGTTATGGTCATATCAGGATGGCGATTTACATAGGTCACAAGCTCTGCGCCGGCATAGCCACTGGCGCCCACAATCAGCGTATTCAACATCGGGGCTGCTCACCTTCTTAGATTCTGTTGCCAGGTATAAGCCTTTATCACCTCACCTTACACTTGGTGGGTTTTATTACGCTCAACGTTAATGTATTTTTATTCACAAATACTGCATGAATATTGATACTATCATGACCCGAGGTGTGTCAACAATGAAAAACAATTTACCGCCATTTATCGAGATTTACCGCGCTCTGATTGCCACACCATCGATTAGCGCTACCGAAGAAGCGCTCGATCAAAGCAATGCAGGTTTAATCACTCTGTTGGCGGGCTGGTTTAAAGATTTAGGCTTCAATGTGGAGGTCCAGCCGGTTCCCGATACGCGAAATAAATTCAATATGCTGGCGAGCATTGGACAGGGCGCTGGTGGTCTGTTGTTGGCGGGCCATACCGATACCGTACCCTTTGACGACGGACGCTGGACGCGCGATCCGTTCACCCTGACCGAGCATGACAATAAGCTCTATGGTTTGGGTACGGCGGACATGAAAGGCTTCTTCGCCTTTATCCTCGACGCGTTGCGTGATGTCGACGTCACGAAGCTGAAAAAGCCCCTCTACATTCTGGCCACTGCTGACGAAGAGACCAGCATGGCGGGAGCTCGCTACTTTTCTGAAACCACTGCTCTGCGCCCAGACTGCGCGATTATTGGCGAACCCACTTCACTGCAACCGGTTCGCGCACACAAAGGTCATATCTCTAATGCGATACGCATTCTGGGACAATCGGGTCATTCAAGCGATCCGGCACGTGGCGTTAATGCGATTGAACTGATGCATGATGCCATCGGCCATATCATGCATCTGCGCGATGACCTGAAAGCGCGCTATCACCATGATGCCTTTACCGTTCCGTATCCAACGTTAAATTTGGGCCACATCCACGGCGGCGACGCCGCCAACCGAATCTGCGCCTGCTGCGAACTGCATATGGATATTCGCCCGCTACCGGGTATGACGCTAAACGATCTCAATGGGTTACTTAACGAAGCGCTGGCCCCTGTCAGCGAACGCTGGCCGGGTCGCCTGACCATATCGGAACTGCATCCACCGATTCCAGGCTATGAGTGTCCACCTGACCATCAACTGGTAGAGGTGGTTGAGAAACTGCTGGGCGCACAGACTGAAGTGGTGAACTACTGCACCGAAGCGCCATTTATCCAGACGCTTTGCCCGACGCTGGTATTGGGTCCAGGTTCTATTAATCAGGCGCATCAGCCGGATGAATATCTGGAAACACGCTTTATTAAGCCAACTCGCGAATTAATCACCCAGGTTGTGCATCATTTCTGCTGGCATTAACTGCTTATCACCCCGCTAATCCTTTAGTGGTAAGCGGGGTGATTTTTTAACATTTCCATAAGCAACGCTTATTTGATTGGATGTGAATTAAATAACGTAAATTCACGGCATTTATTCGTTTGCTGAACCGATTTCGCAGCAATTGACGTCACGTGTTTTACGTGGCTTTATAAAAGACGGCTAAAAAGTTAAGTCCGCAAGATTTCGCGTGATAGTCAGGCGTGAAAGATACAGGACATATTCAAAATAGATGGGGTGTCTGGGTTAATATGAACGAACAATATTCCGCGTTGCGTAGTAATGTCAGTATGCTCGGCAAAGTGCTGGGAGAGACCATCAAGGATGCGCTGGGAGAGAACATTCTTGATCGCGTAGAAACAATTCGTAAGCTGTCCAAATCATCTCGCGCTGGCAATGAAGTTAATCGCCAGGAATTGCTCACCACACTGCAAAATCTGTCTAACGACGAGCTGCTGCCGGTTGCCCGCGCATTTAGCCAGTTCCTGAACCTGGCCAACACCGCCGAGCAATACCACAGCATTTCGCCAAAAGGCGAAGCAGCCAGCAACCCGGAAGTGATTGCTCGCACTCTGCGTAAACTGAAAGAGCAGCCCAACCTCAATGACGCCACCATCAAGAAAGCCGTAGAATCACTCTCTCTGGAGCTGGTACTCACCGCCCACCCGACCGAGATCACTCGTCGTACGCTGATCCATAAAATGGGTGAAGTGAATGCCTGCCTCAAGCAGCTTGATAACAAAGACCTCGTCGATTATGAACGCAACCAACTGATGCGCCGTCTGCGTCAGCTCATTGCCCAGTCCTGGCATACGGATGAGATCCGCAAGCTGCGCCCAAGCCCGGTTGATGAAGCCAAATGGGGTTTCGCGGTAGTTGAAAACAGCCTGTGGGAAGGTGTACCGAACTACCTGCGCGAGCTGAATGAACAACTGGAAGAGCATCTGGGTTATAAGCTGCCGGTTGATTTTGTCCCGGTTCGATTTACTTCCTGGATGGGCGGTGACCGTGATGGTAACCCGAACGTAACGGCAGATATCACCCGTCACGTGCTGCTGCTCAGCCGCTGGAAAGCAACAGATCTGTTCCTGAAAGACATCCAGTTTCTGATTTCTGAGCTTTCAATGGTGGATGCCACGCCGGAGCTGATGGCGCTGGTAGGCGAAGAAGGCGCAGCTGAACCTTATCGCTATCTGATGAAAACCTTGCGTTCTCGTCTGATGGCAACTCAGGCCTGGCTTGAAGCCCGTCTGAAAGGCGAGAAATTGCCGAAACCTGCGGGACTGCTCACCCAAAACGAACAGCTTTGGGACCCGCTATACGCGTGCTACCAGTCTCTGCAGGCCTGTGGCATGGGTATTATCGCCAATGGCGAATTGCTCGACACCCTTAGGCGCGTGAAGTGTTTCGGTGTGCCGCTGGTGCGTATTGATATTCGTCAGGAAAGCACCCGTCATACTGAAGCCCTGGGCGAACTGACCCGTTATCTGGGCATTGGCGACTACGAAAACTGGTCGGAAGCGGATAAACAGGCTTTCCTGATCCGCGAACTGAATTCCAAGCGTCCGCTCCTGCCGCGTAACTGGGAACCGAGCAACGACACCCGTGAAGTGCTCGACACCTGTCGGGTCATTGCCGAAGCCCCATATGGCTCCATTGCCGCCTATGTTATCTCGATGGCGAAAACTCCGTCGGATGTGCTGGCCGTGCATCTGCTGCTGAAAGAAGCCGGAATTGGTTTTGCTATGCCGGTCGCTCCGCTATTTGAAACGCTGGACGACCTCAACAATGCCGATGACGTCATGTCTCAACTTTTAAATATCGACTGGTACCGCGGCTTTATTCAGGGCAAACAGATGGTCATGATTGGCTATTCTGATTCCGCAAAAGACGCGGGCGTGATGGCGGCCTCCTGGGCGCAATACCAGGCTCAGGACGCGCTAATCAAAACCTGCGAAAAAGCCGGTATCGAACTGACGCTGTTCCACGGTCGCGGTGGTTCCATTGGTCGCGGCGGCGCGCCTGCACATGCGGCGCTACTCTCTCAACCGCCGGGCAGCCTGAAAGGCGGTCTGCGCGTAACAGAACAAGGGGAGATGATCCGCTTTAAGTACGGCCTGCCGGAAGTGACCATCAGCAGCCTGTCGCTGTATACCGGAGCAATTCTGGAGGCCAACCTGTTACCACCGCCAGAACCGAAAGATAGCTGGCGTCATATCATGGATGAGCTTTCCGATATTTCCTGCGAGCTCTATCGTGGATATGTGCGTGAAAACAAAGACTTCGTCCCTTATTTCCGCTCAGCGACACCGGAGCAGGAACTGGGTAAACTCCCGCTCGGTTCACGTCCGGCAAAACGCCGTCCGACCGGCGGGGTAGAGTCTCTGCGCGCCATTCCGTGGATCTTCGCCTGGACGCAGAACCGCCTGATGCTCCCGGCCTGGTTGGGTGCAGGTACCGCGCTGCAAAAAGTGGTTGAAGACGGCAAGCAAAGCGAACTGGAAGCCATGTGCCGCGACTGGCCATTCTTCTCCACACGCCTTGGCATGCTGGAAATGGTTTTCGCGAAAGCAGACCTGTGGCTGGCAGAGTATTACGATCAGCGCCTGGTCAAAAAAGATCTGTGGCCGCTGGGTGCAGAGCTACGCCAACGCCTGGCAGCAGATATCGATGTCGTACTGGCGATTGCCAACGACTCGCATTTGATGGCCGACCTGCCGTGGATTGCCGAGTCCATTCAGTTAAGGAATGTTTATACTGACCCACTGAACGTCTTACAGGTAGAGCTGTTACACCGCTCACGCCAGGCAGAAGAACAGGGCAATGCACCGGACCCACGCGTGGAACAAGCATTGATGGTCACAATCGCTGGTGTCGCCGCTGGTATGCGTAATACTGGCTAACGTCCCTCCCCCCGTCGCCTTCGTGCTATTGTACGAAGGCGACAGCAAAAACCACTGTTACAACCACTTCATTTTCAATATATTTCCCCTCGAACATATTCACCACGTGAATATAACAACGGCAAAACACGATCCTAAGATCGTGATGCTTCAGTTCCTCTTAATGTTTAGGTGCTAATCTTGGCGCTACAATTAAAGACAGGCTCATACTATGCAATCCTTACAACTCCAGTCTAAACCCGTATTTAGCTGGAAAGCCCTGGGTTGGGCGCTCCTCTATTTTTGGTTCTTTTCTTCGTTACTGCAGGCCGTTATCTATTTTAGCGGCTACAGCGGATCTACCGGTTTACGCGACTCCTTGCTGTTTAGCTCGCTGTGGTTGATTCCGGTATTCTTATTTCCAAACCGTATCCGCATTATTGCTGCCGTGATAGGCGTGGTGTTATGGGCGGCCTCGCTGGCTGCTCTGAGCTATTACGTCATCTACGGGCAAGAGTTCTCGCAAAGCGTTCTGTACGTAATGTTTGAAACCAATGCGAACGAAGCCAGCGAATATCTGAGCCAATATTTCAGCCTGAAGATTGTCTTAATTGCGCTGGCCTATACAGCTGTGGCAATTCTGCTATGGACACGTCTGCGTCCTGTGCATATTCCATCACCCTGGCGCTATCTGGTGTCGTTTGCACTGTTATACGGATTGATTCTGCATCCGATGACAGTGAACACGTTTATCAAACATAAGCCGTTTGAAAAAACGTTGGATGGTCTCGCCTCACGCATGGAGCCTGCCGCACCGTGGCAGTTCATCTCCGGGTATTATCAGTATCGTCAGCAGTTAACCGCGCTGAACAGCCTGCTGAATGAGAACAATGCCCTGCCGCCATTGGCCAACTTTAAAGACAGCTCAGGTGATGCGCCGCGTACGCTGGTACTGGTGATTGGCGAGTCAACGCAACGTGGCCGCATGAGCCTGTACGGTTACCCACGCGAAACAACGCCTGAACTGGATGCGCTGCATAAATCCGATCCTAACTTCACCGTGTTCAATAATGTCGTGACCTCACGTCCGTACACCATTGAAATCCTGCAGCAGGCGCTGACCTTTGCCAACGAGAAGAACCCAGATCTGTATCTGACTCAGCCGTCCCTGATGAACATGATGAAACAGGCAGGTTATAAAACCTTCTGGATCACCAATCAGCAGACGATGACCGCCCGCAACACCATGCTGACGGTGTTCTCTAAGCAGACGGATAAACAGTTCTATATGAACCAGCAGCGTACCCAAAGTGCGCGCGAATATGACAGCAACGTGCTGGCGCCATTTAAAGAAGTACTGGCTGACCCTGCACCGAAAAAGTTCATCATCGTTCACCTGCTGGGTACGCATATTAAGTACAAATTCCGTTACCCGGATGGTCAGGGTAAGTTCGACAATAATATCGACAATGTGCCCGCTGGCCTGAGTAACGATGAGCTGGAAGCTTACAACGATTACGACAGCGCGAATGTCTACAATGACCATATCATTGCCAGTCTGATCAAAGACTATAAAGCGACCGATCCGAACGGCTTCCTGCTGTACTTCTCCGATCATGGGGAAGAGGTATACGATACGCCGCCGCATAAAACGCAGGGTCGTAATGAAGACAACCCAACGCGTCATATGTATACGGTGCCGTTCCTGCTGTGGACCTCGGAAAAATGGCAGGCTGCACACCCGCGTGACTTCTCACAGGATGTGAATCGTAAATACAGCAGCTCAGAGCTTATCCACACCTGGTCTGATTTAGCGGGCTTCACCTATGATGGTTTCGATCCAACTCGTGCCATTACCAGCCCGCAGTTCAAAGAGACAACCCGCTGGATTGGCAACCCGTACAAAAAGAATGCCCTGATTGATTACGATACCCTTCCTTACGGCGATCAAATCGGTAATCAGTAACAGTCTGCCGGATGCGCTACGCTTATCCGGCCTACAGCTCGCAAAGACTTGTAGGCCGGATAAGGCATTAGCCGCCATCCGGCAATAATCACTTGAGGGCGATTGTTTTCAACGTTACTGTTTCCCTGTCTGCTGCCTGCAAGGGATTAACATGTATCACGACATCAGCCACCTGCTCTCTCGCCTGATCAACGGCCCCACACCGCTGCGGCAGATTTACTTTGCCAGCACCAGTAGCTCAACGCCGGAACTGGCGTATCAGGTCGATTTTCCCCGACTGGAGATTGTGCTGGAAGGTGAATTCACCGATAACGGTGTTGCTGGCGCATCCGCGACATTACAGCCTTGCGATGCCTTGTTCGTTCCGGCTGGTGGCTGGAACTTTCCACAGTGGCTCACACCGGTGACCACACTCAGTATCTTATTTGGCAAACAGCAACTGGGTTTTAGCATCGTTCAGTGGGACGGTAAGCAATATCAAAACCTTACCCGCCAGCACGTCGCGCGGCGTGGACCGCGTATTGGCTCATTCCTGCTGCAAACGCTCAATGAAATGCAGATGCAGCCGCAGGAGCAGCAAACCGCCAGGCTAATCGTTGCAAGCTTACTGAGCCACTGCCGCGATCTGCTCGGCAGCCAGATCCAAACCGCATCACGCAGCCAGGCGCTTTTCGAAGCCATTCGCAACTATATTGACGAACGCTACGCTTCACCGCTCACCCGAGAATCCGTCGCGCAGGCGTTCTACATCTCACCCAATTATCTTTCCCACCTTTTTCAAAAAACGGGCGCTATCGGTTTTAACGAATACCTGAACCACACGCGACTGGAACACGCAAAAACGCTGTTGAAGGGTTACGAATTGAAGATTAAAGAGGTGGCGCACATTTGTGGGTTTGTTGACAGCAACTACTTCTGCCGCCTGTTTCGCAAAAATACCGAACGTTCACCATCAGAATACCGTCGGCAGTACCACAGCCAATTGACGGAGAAAGAAACTAATCCAGAGTAAGATGTGTGTGCTGTGGCGCTGAAAGCAGCTTTCGCACGGCGCTCATCACCCGCTGCGGCTCACGCAGAAATGCGCTAATGCCCGACTGAACGTATCGGCTCTGCGTAAAACGCTCTGCTCCTGCCAGTTCAATATCAGTAATGAGCAACACCACATCAGCGCGGTTAATATCCTCTTCCGTCAGGCGATTTTCAGTTCCCAATGCCCCTTGAGTTTCGATCTTGATGCTCCATTTTTCCTGCTGGCAGAGTTTCTCCAGCCGCTCAGCTGCCATATAGGTATGGGCTACGCCGCTTACGCACGCGGTGACAGCAACCAGATATCGTACAGGTGCGATGGTCATACTATCCTCCTACTGTTACCTGAAATCCAGCGCATTCTGCCATCTTACGTATAATATCCACCTCTTGCGCAGTCGGTACGGGCACTTCTTTCATCAACCAGGGCAAACCGAGCAGGCTGTATTTGGGCTCGCCATATTGATGAAACGGTAGCAGGTGTACCTGTTTTATGCCTAGCGATGACAACATCGTCAACACATGCTGCGTGTTATCTGAATTCATCGTAAAGCCCGGGATCAGCGGCAGGCGAGGTATGACATTAACCCCTTCCTCCACCAATAGCCGTAAATTCGCCAGTACACGCGGTAGGTTCATGTTGATGACCTCACGAGCCAGATCTCCATCCATTATTTTGAGATCGAACAACACCTCATCACACTCTTTTGCCAGCGATAACAAGCGACCGGCCGGCGCATCGCCAGCCGTTTCAATTGCACAGCGCACATCCCAGCGCCGCAGACGTTGCAGGAACCGTGTGGCAAAGGGCGCTTGCATCAGCACTTCACCGCCAGAAAGCGTTACCCCCCCACCAGAAGAGCGAAAGAAAATATCATCTTTCATCACTTCACGTTCCAGCTCGTCCAACGTGATATCACGACCAATACGTTCAAACGCCCCAGAGGGACACTCGTCAGCATCACGCAGACAAGGTGTACAGTGCAGACATTTACTCTCCCGCCGTACCGTTTCAATACGTGGTGAGAGTGATTCCGGGTTAGCACACCAAGGGCAGGTATGCGGACAGCCTTTAAAAAAGACGACCGTACGAATACCCTGCCCATCATTCAGTGAGTAACGCTGAATGTTGAATATACGCGCGACGTCCTCGCCTCGTGGGTCAATTACCTCACAGTTGATGCGCGGTGCGGCGAATGATGTCATCCTGGATCTCCTTCGACAACTCGACAAAGAAGGCGCTGTAACCCGCCACACGCACCACCAGCCCGGTGAAATCCTGCGGGCGCTGCTGCGCTTCGCGCAATGTGTCGGCATTCACCACGTTAAACTGGATATGCTGGAGTTTGAGCTGGGTAAATGCCCGCAGAAAATCCGCCAGCTTGCGTAAACCGGCCTCACCTTCCAGTGTGGCTGGCGTAAACTTCACGTTCAGCAACGTCCCATTGGAAAGCAGTGTGTTATCCAGCTTGCTGACCGACTTCAATACCGCCGTCGGTCCTTGCATATCCTGTCCCAGCATCGGCGACAGCCCCCCATCTGCCAGTTGCTCCCCGGCGAAGCGGCCATCCGGTGTTGCCCCAACGACCGAACCCAGCGGCACGTGCGCAGAGACGGTATACGAACCCGGCGTAAATTGCCCGCCGCGCGGATTCTGGTATTTTTCTACCTCTTTGCAGTAATGACGTAGCAGTTCGGCGCTGATGTTATCTACATCATCGATATCGTTGCCGTATTTTTCGAAGCGATTGATCAGCCTGGCGCGAACTTTCTCGCCTTCCGGGGTAGCAAAGTTATCTTTTAGCACCGACAAAAGTTCATCAAAAGATAAGCGCTGTTGTTCGAATACCAGCCCATTGAGTGCATGCAGCGAATCGCTCAGGTTTGCAATACCGATCCCCTGTACGCCGGAGAAGTTATAACGCGCGCCGCCGTCGGTAATATCGCACCCTTTATCCAGACAGTCGCTAATAAACGAGGAGAGCAGCGGCACCGGTGCCCAGTCGCGGTGACCGATATCGCAGATATTACTGCCCTCCACCATCAACGTGATGTAGTGGCTGATTTTGGCACGAATATGCGCCAGGAGATCGTCGTACGTCAGAGTGCGGTTGCCTTCGTTCTCATGCAGACAAATTTCCATCACTTTCAGCAGATTAAACATAGCGATATCGTGCAAACCGTATGTTCTGCCTGGAATAGACAGCTCGACACAGCCTACTACCGCGTAATCCCGCGCATCTTCCAGCGAAACACCGCGATTCAGAAACGCGGGCACCACCACTTCATCGTTAAAGATTTGCGGGATGCCGGTACCAAGACGGATAGTCTGTGCTGTTTTCATCAGGAACGGTGTATCGATCAACGCATTCGTGCGCACACCGAGGTTTGGTTGTGGTAGCTGTACGTTCTGATACGCATCAAGACAGAGGAAAGACAATACATTTACCGCACTACGACCATTCTCCGTCAATCCCCCCAGTAGCGCGGTGTAGCCTGTTGGGAAGCCAGCGAAATAGCGCGCGCTGCTGGTGGATCGCAGCAGTACGATGTCATTACATTTCACCCACAGGGATTCGAGGATCTCTTGTAAGAATGCCGGGTCTTCCCCCTGCGTCAGCGAGGCCTGATAAAACGGCAGCATATACTGGTCGAAGCGTCCAAGTGAAAGAGAACTGGCGTTGGATTCATATTGCAAAATAATGTTCATGTACCAGAACAGCTGACATGCCTGCCAGAAGGTTTGCGGCTTGCTTTGGGCGTTATGCCGAGAGTTTTCAGCAATCGTCAGTAATTCCTGGCGTCGCTGCGCATCCGGGCAGCTTTCCGCCATCTTCTCTACCAGCATAGCGTAACGCAGAATATGGTTTTGCGAAGCCTCAAGCAGCAGCAGCGCAGCCTGATAAAAGTGATTCTCCGGCTGCTGCAGACAATGCGCTCGCATCTGCGCTACCAGTTCGCCAAGCCCATGATTCAACAGGCGTGGATAATCAATAATGATATGTCCCTGACCTTTGTCAGTCTGGTTAATGCTAAAAATCTGGGTACTGACGGCAGCTTTAACCTCATCGGTCATCTGACCGTTGATGAAATCTTTCATCGACCGCTTTTCCCAGTACGGATACAGCACATCGCGATAGAGATGTTTATCCTCTTCGCTGATGTCAAAACGGTCCTGCGGACGGGTTGGAAACTGCTCCAGCTCTTTAAGCAGCCAGTAAGGATCCATTTCCGGTGACATAATGCCCGCACGCGGTTTAACAGTACGGTTTCCGGCAATCAGTTCCTCATCACGAATCGAAATCTCAACGTGCTCAAGAATATATGCGGTGGCTTTCGCCCGACGCAGAATAACCGGCTCTCCCTCCGTCTGCTGGTGGCTGGCGGTATATAACAGCGCACGCTCAAGCGAAATTTCACGGTTGTTCTGAAACAGAGCGGTTTTTAAACGTTGGATACGGTTCGTCATGAGGAACTCCTGCGGGAATAGTTGCCTGATGGCGCTACGCTTATCAGGCCTACGCATCTGTAGGCCGGATAAGGCGAAGCCGCCATCCGGCAAACAAACGGTTAAGCGGTTTGCGCCAGATGCGCGCCAATCTTGTTCATGATGGCGTCGGCACGTTTCACTGCATCGCTGATGTTGACGCGAACGATAGTTTTGCCCGCAAAACGTTCTTCAAATTTAATACCAATGTCCTTGGTCAGAATGACCATGTCGGCTTCCGCCACATCCGCCGCGGTCAGTTCGTTTTCCAGACCGATCGAACCCTGAGTCTCAACCTTTACTTGCCAACCTTTAGCTTTAGCGGCGCTTTCCAGCGCTTCGGCTGCCATATAGGTGTGGGCAACGCCAGAAGGACATGCGGTTACTGCGATAATCTTGGTCATGACTCATTCCTCACTTAATTCATTTCAAAATCTAAATCCAGGTCATCTTCTTTCGGATCGACCTGAGACACTTTTTTCCGCGCCAGACTTTTCAGTACGTTAACGCACACGGCGGTCACTACAGCACCAACGGCAACCGCCGCGATATAACCCAGTTTTCCTTCCACTACAGGCAGAACAATCAGCCCGCCCCAGCCGGCATAACACTGCGCACCAAACAGGGCGGCAGTTACCGTGCCACAGGCGGAACCCACCATAATCGATGGAATGACACGCAGCGGATCGGCTGCAGCAAACGGAATCGCGCCTTCCGTTACGCCAACGCAGCCCATTACCAGCGCAGCTTTACCGGCTTCGCGTTCTTCAGAAGAGAAATTCTTACGACCAATCAGCGTCGCTAAACCTAAACCCAGCGGCGGCACGCAGATCCCTACTGCGGCGATTGCCACGACGGTATAAACCCCCTGCGCCACGCAAATCAGCATGAAGGCGTAGGCAACTTTGTTAATTGGCCCTCCCATATCGAAGGCCAACATCAGTCCCATAATTACCGCCAGCAGTACAATGCTGCCCTGCTGCATACCCTGCAGCCACTCGGTCAGGCTAGTGGTTAACGCGCCAACAGGCTCCCCCAGCCCCCACATCATGATGCCTGCGGTGATAAAAGTGCCGATGATGGGAATAACGAAGATAGGCATTACCGAACGCAACACCTTATGTACGGGGATCTTCTTCAGATAATGGACAACGATACCGCCAATAATCCCAGCAATTAATGCGCCAAAGAAACCTGCACCGAAGCTGTTTCCCACCCATGCGCCAATCGCACAAGGGGCCAGAGCAGAACGTTCAGCGATGGAATAGCCGATATAAGCGGCAAGAAATGGCACCATCAAAGTCAACCCGGCGACGCCAATATCAAACAGCTTTTTAAGATTAGGATCGGTCGCAGCATCCGGTACCGCGCCTTTGCCATACAGCATGACGGAGACAGCCAGCAAAATACCGCCCGCTACTACGAAGGGGATCATATGCGAAACACCGGTCATCAGGTGCTGACGAGTATTTTTCAGGATTTGTACCAACTCTTTCATAAGTCGCTCCCGGGCTGCCTAAAGCCCATATCCATAAACTTGTTGCGGAAAACAATAGGCAATCTGACGCGACGCAAACAGTGGATAAAAAGGCCATTTGCTGGACTTTTGTAATGTCAGTACAAAAATGCGATCCGCCTCATAACTTGCAGTTTCTCGGAATTTATAGTGGATACGCTGACTTGTGAGGGATGTCTCACTTTGATAGTTACATTACATTTATCCAGTTTTTGGCAGATTTGTCACATGGCAGGCTCAGGCGTTGCCCTTTTATCCTGTAGCGAGAAATCGTTATGGGAGATGAGGCTATGGCCCTGATTGTGGAATTTACCTGTGAGCTACCCAATGGCGTACATGCACGCCCGGCAAGCCACATAGAAACGCAGTGCAACACCTTTACCTCACACATTGAGTGGCACAACCTGCGTACCGAACGTAAGGGCAACGCTAAGAGCGCACTATCGCTGATTGGCACCGATACTCTGGCGGGTGATAGCTGTCAGTTGCTGATTTCCGGTACAGATGAACAGGCAGCCCACCAGCATCTGAGCCAATGGTTACGAAATGAATTTCCGCACTGCGATGCACCGCTAGCGGAAGCCAAAAACAACGAGCTGGAGCCACTTCCGGCATCGCTCACCCATTTAAATCCACAGCTTTTCCGCGCTCGCACCGTCTGCAGCGGCAGCGCAGGAGGCGTTCTGAGTCTGCTTTCTTCGCTGGATCTTAACGCGCTCAGTAACCTTCCATCCGCTCAAGATATTGAAACCGAGCAAGCGGCACTGGATAACGGTTTAACGCTGTTGATGAAAAATATTGAGTTTCGATTACTCGACAGCGACGGCGCTACCAGTGCGATTCTGGAAGCACACCGCTCGCTGGCAAGCGACCTCTCACTCCGTCAGCACCTGCTCGCCGGCGTATCACGCGGGTTAAGCTGCGCCCAGGCGGTTGTCGAAAGTGCCGGACATTTTTGTGATGAATTCGCCCGTTCAAGCAGCAGTTATTTACAGGAGCGTGCACTGGATGTACGCGATGTTTGCTTCCAGCTTCTGCAGCAAATTTATGGGGAACAGCGCTTCCCTGCACCGGGAAAACTGACCCAGCCTACGGTTTGCATGGCGGATGAGCTAACACCGAGCCAGTTCCTCGAACTGGACAAAACATTGCTGAAAGGCTTGCTGTTAAAAAGCGGTGGTACTACGTCACACACGGTGATTCTCGCCCGGTCATTCAACATCCCTACGCTGGTTGGCGTAGATATTGAATCTTTGATGCCATGGCTACAGCAAACGGTTTATATCGATGGTAACGCAGGAGCAGTCGTCGTTGCCCCTGATGAATCCATCGTACGTTATTATCAGCAAGAAGCCCGTATCCAGGATGCCATTCGGGAACAGCAACGTATCTGGCTGACCCAGGAGGCACGCACGGCTGATGGCATCCGTATGGAAGTCGCCGCCAACATCGCCCACTCCGTGGAAGCACAAGCAGCCTTTAGTAACGGTGCGGAAGCGGTTGGCCTGTTCCGTACGGAAATGCTGTATATGGACCGTACCTGCGCCCCGGATGAGAACGAACTATACAACATTTTCTGCCAGGCGCTGGAACCCGCAAAGGGACGCAGCATTATTGTACGCACCATGGATATCGGCGGTGATAAACCCGTTGATTATCTGAATATTCCTGCTGAGACCAACCCATTTCTCGGTTATCGCGCGGTGCGTATTTATGAAGAATATGCCACGTTGTTTACTACGCAACTGCGATCGATCCTGCGCGCCTCAGCGCACGGTAGCCTGAAAATCATGATCCCAATGATCTCCTCGATGGAAGAGATCCTGTGGGTCAAAGAGAAACTGGCAGAAGCCAAGCAGCAACTGCGAAGTGAACACATTCCGTTTGATGAGAAGATCCAGCTCGGTATTATGCTGGAGGTTCCGTCTGTGATGTTCATCATTGACCAATGCTGTGAAGAGATTGATTTCTTTAGTATTGGCAGCAATGACCTGACGCAATACCTGCTGGCGGTCGACCGTGACAACGCCAAAGTTACCCGCCACTACAACAGCCTGAATCCGGCCTTCCTGCGCGCGCTGGATTACGCCGTGCAGGCAGTACATCGGCAGGGGAAATGGATTGGCCTGTGTGGCGAACTGGGTGCCAAAGGTTCGGTGCTGCCATTGCTGGTGGGACTGGGTCTGGACGAAATCAGTATGAGCGCTCCCTCCATTCCCGCCGCCAAAGCGCGGATGGCGCAACTCGACAGCCGTGCCTGCCGTCAATTGCTGAATCAAGCGATGGCTTGTCGAACCTCGCTGGAGGTCGAACATCTGTTGGCCCAGTTCCGCATGACCCAACAGGATACGCCTCTGGTTACCGCCGAATGCATCACACTGGACAGCGACTGGCGCAGTAAAGAAGAGGTCATCAAAGGGATGACCGACAACCTCCTGCTGGCAGGCCGTTGTCGCTATCCACGTAAGCTGGAAGCAGACCTGTGGGCACGCGAAGCCGTCTTCTCTACCGGATTAGGTTTTAGCTTCGCCATTCCACACAGCAAATCCGAACATATTGAGCAGTCCACCATCAGCGTAGCGCGCCTGCAAGCGCCGGTACGTTGGGGTGATGATGATGCACAGTTCATTATTATGCTGACGCTCAACAAACATGCCGCTGGCGATCAGCATATGCGTATTTTCTCGCGTCTGGCGCGCCGCATTATGCATGAAGAATTCCGTAACGCGCTGGTTAGCGCCGCCTCAGCCGACGCTATCGCCAGCCTGTTGCAACATGAACTTGAACTTTAAAGAGGATGTTTTTGTATGGAACTTTACCTTGATACCGCCAACGTCGCGGAAGTTGAACGTCTGGCACGCATCTTCCCTATCGCGGGAGTCACCACCAACCCAAGCATTGTGGCGGCAAGCAAAGAATCCATCTGGGATGTACTGCCACGCCTGCAAAACGCCATCGGCGAAGAGGGTATTTTGTTTGCCCAAACCATGAGCCGCGAGGCGCAGGGCATGGTGGAAGAAGCCAAACGCCTGAGCAACGCGGTGCCTGGTCTGGTAGTGAAAATCCCGGTGACATCCGAAGGTCTGGCCGCGATTAAGATGCTGAAAAAAGAGGGTATCACCACGCTGGGAACCGCCGTTTACAGTGCTTCTCAGGGGCTACTGGCTGCGCTGGCAGGAGCTAAATATATCGCGCCTTACGTTAACCGTATCGACGCACAGGGCGGCGACGGGATTCGCACAGTACAGGAACTGCAAACGTTACTGGAGCTGCATGCGCCAAACAGCATGGTACTGGCAGCCAGCTTTAAAACCCCGCGTCAGGCGCTGGATTGCTTACTGGCAGGATGTGAAGCTATCACCCTGCCATTAGACGTAGCGCAACAAATGCTCAATACCCCTGCGGTAGAGTCAGCAATAGAGAAGTTTGAGCAGGACTGGAACAACGCATTTGGTCACATCAACCTGTGAGGGAAATACAGTATGGATCGCATTATTCAATCACCTGGTAAGTACATCCAGGGTGCCGATGTTATTACCCGTCTTGGTAGCTACCTCAAACCACTGGCAGAACGCTGGCTGGTCGTTGGGGACAAGTTTGTCTTAGGCTTTGCCCAGGGCGCACTGGAAAAAAGCTTCCAGGATGCCGGACTGGCGCTGGAAATTGCACCGTTTGGCGGCGAATGTTCACAAAACGAAATCGACCGTCTGCGCGGCGTAGCGGAAAAAGCGCAGTGTGGCGCAGTACTTGGTATTGGCGGCGGTAAAACGCTGGATACCGCCAAAGCGCTGGCGCACTTTATGGGCGTGCCTGTCGCCATTGCCCCAACCATCGCCTCTACCGATGCGCCGTGCAGCGCGCTGTCCGTCATTTACACCGATGCCGGTGAATTCGATCGCTATCTGCTGCTGCCCAACAACCCGGACAGGGTCATTGTGGATACCAAAATTGTCGCGGGCGCACCGGCGCGTCTGTTAGCTGCGGGTATTGGCGATGCGCTGGCAACCTGGTTCGAAGCACGTGCCTGTTCACGCAGCGGCGCAACCACCATGGCGGGCGGTCAGTGTACTCAGGCGGCGCTGGCGCTGGCAGAGCTGTGCTTTAATGCGCTAATCGAAGAAGGTGAAAAAGCGATGCTGGCAGCAGAGCAGCACGTGGTTACACCAGCACTGGAACGTGTTATTGAAGCCAACACCTATCTGAGTGGCGTCGGTTTTGAAAGCGGTGGTCTGGCAGCGGCTCACGCCATTCATAACGGTCTGACCGCAATCCCGGATGCGCATCACTACTATCACGGCGAGAAAGTGGCTTTCGGTACGCTGACGCAGCTGGTGCTGGAAAACGCGCCAGTTGATGAAATTGAAACCGTTGCCGCGTTGTGCCATTCCGTTGGCCTGCCGATTACCCTGGCGCAACTGGACATCAAACAGGATATCCCGGCGAAAATGCGCATTGTGGCTGAGGCAGCCTGTGCAGAAGGCGAAACCATCCACAACATGCCTGGCGGCGCAACGCCGGACCAGGTGTATGCCGCCCTGCTGGTGGCTGACCAGTACGGTCAACGTTACCTGCAAGAGTGGGAATAACCTGCAAATAGAAAATCCCCGCACTCGCGGGGATTTTTTTATTCATACTATGCCGGATACGCACAAGCGACATCCGGCATTATCTGTTACAGCAGATCGAAACGATCCAGGTTCATCACTTTCACCCATGCGGCAACGAAATCTCTCACGAACTTCTCGTGAGCATCGCTGCAGGCATAAACTTCAGCCACTGCGCGCAGTACGGAGTTAGAACCGAACACCAGATCGGCGCGGGTTGCCGTGTATTTTACTTCGCCGCTCAGACGGTCACGACCTTCAAACAGCTCTTTTGACTCATCAACCGCCTTCCACTCATGGCGCATATCCAGCAGATTGACGAAGAAGTCAGTGCTGAGCACGCCAGGACGATCGGTAAAGACGCCATGCTGGCTGCCGTCGAAGTTGGTGCCCAGTACGCGCATACCGCCCACCAGCACGGTCATTTCCGGTGCGGTCAGCGTCAGCTGCTGTGCTTTATCAATCAGCAGCGACTCGGTGGTCGATACGTCAGGACGGGCGCGGTAGTTACGGAAACCATCGGCAATCGGCTCAAGCAGTTCAAACATCTCAATATCCGTTTGGTCCTGACGCGCATCCACGCGGCCCGGCGCAAAAGGTACTTTAATGCTGACACCCGCAGCGCTAGCCGCCTGCTCTATACCGACAACACCGGCCAGCACGATAATATCGGCTAACGAAGCGGTATGGGCTGACTTATAAATGCCTTCCAGCACAGGCAGTACGCGTGCCGTGGTAGCATTCACATCCCAGCCACGCTGTGGGTCCAGCGCCAGACGCGCACCGTTAGCGCCGCCACGTTTATCCCCACCGCGGAACGTTGATGCCGAAGCCCACGCTACCGATACCAGTTCGCCCACGGACAACCCGGAAGCAGCAATGGTCGCCTTCAGTTTCAGGATATCTTCTTCGCTTGGGTTAAAGAACGCATGCGGCAGCGGGTCTTGCCAAATCAGATCTTCTTTTGGCACTTCCGGTCCGATGTAACGTGCTTTTGGCCCCATATCACGGTGCGTCAGCTTAAACCATGCGCGGGCAAATGCTTCGTTGAAGGCCTGCGGATCGTTCAGGAAACGACGGGAGATCTTCTCGAACTCCGGATCGAAACGCAGCGTCAGGTCGGTAACCAACATTGTTGGCTTACGTTTTTTCGACGGATCGAACGGATCGGGGATAATTTCCGGTGCGTCAACCGCTTCAAATTGAATCGCACCTGCCGGACTGCGGGTTTGTACCCATTCATATTTGAACAGGTTCTCGAAGAAATAGTTGCTCCATTGGGTCGGCGTCTGCGTCCAGACCACTTCCAGACCGGAAGTAATTGCGTCTGCACCCGCGCCGCTGCCGTAGCTGCTGGCCCAGCCCAAGCCCTGCGCTTCAATTGGTGCGGATTCTGGATCGGCGCCTACGTGCGAAGCCGGTGCTGCACCATGGGTTTTACCCAACGTATGACCGCCGCCAATCAGCGCTACGGTTTCTTCGTCGTTCATACCCATGTTACCGAAGGTCGCGCGAATAGCCGCGGCCGCAGAGAGCGGTTCGCCGCTATGGTCCGGCCCTTCCGGGTTCACATAGATAAGGCCCATTTCGGTTGCGCCCAGCGGCGCTTTTGCCAGTTCTTCCGGATGACGGTGGGTCAGCCAAGCTTTTTCATCACCCCAGTTTACGTCGAGATCCGGTTCCCAGACGTCTTCACGACCGGCACCAAAGCCGAAGGTACGGAAGCCTGAGTTTTCCAGCGCCACGTTACCCGCAAGGATAAACAGGTCGGCCCAGGAAATTTTCTGGCCATATTTCTGCTTGATTGGCCACAGCAGACGACGCGCTTTATCCAGGCTGACGTTGTCCGGCCAGGAGTTCAGTGGTGCAAAACGCTGCTGTCCGCGACCCGCGCCACCGCGTCCATCGACGGAGCGATAGGTCCCTGCACCGTGCCATGCCATGCGGATAAATAATCCGGCATAGGTTCCCCAGTCAGCGGGCCACCACGGTTGAGATTCGGACAGAAGGGCTCTGAGATCCCCTTTCAGGGCTGAATAGTCGAGTTTGCTAAACTCTTTTCGGTAGTCGAAGTCCTCACCCAGCGGGTTAGAACGGTTGGAATGTTGGTTTAAAAGATCTACACGGAGTTGATTGGGCCACCAGTCGCGGTTGTTCGTTCCTGCTCCCGCACTCTGATCGTGACCGCCCTGATGAAAAGGACACTTACCGGCAGTTGATGCGTTCTGGCTATCGTCGGACATGCTCATCTATATGCTCCCTTTACAGTGTTCTGACTACGATATACACCACCAGAGATAAGATATAGTCGAAAAAACCCACAGATTCGATAGCTAATTCCTTTTATATTTAAAGTTACAGAGATGTAGATCAAAATGATCAATAAAAAGCCCTCCGTAGAGGGCTGGGGCATCTGTTTAATTCGGTCTTACACCCAGTGTGTGACAAATAGCGTAGCTCATCTCGGCACGGTTAAGGGTATAGAAGTGAAAATCTTTCACCCCTTCGCGACTGAGGATTTTCACCATGTCCATAGCGATGTTTGCACCTACCAGCTTGCGGGTTTCCGCATCATCATCCAGACCATCAAACATGGTCGACATCCAGGAAGGGATACGAACATTGGTCATATCGGCAAATTTTTTCGCCTGTTTAAAGTTGGAGACTGGCAGGATACCCGGAATAATTTCCACATCGATTCCCGCAGACACGCAGCGATCGCGAAAGCGCAGATAGCTTTCCACATCGAAGAAAAACTGAGTAATGGCGCGGTTTGCACCGGCATCAACCTTACGCTTCAGGTTCAGCAAATCGGCCTGAGCGCTCTTCGCTTCTGGGTGTACTTCCGGGTAAGCCGCAACGGAGATATCAAAGTCCGCAACGTCTTTCAGCAGAGTCACCAGGTCAGAGGCATACATATCCGGTTTACCGCTTCCCGGCGGCAAGTCACCGCGCAGAGCAACAATATGACGAATACCGTTATTCCAGTAGTCCTGAGCAATGGTGCGCAACTCATCGCGGGTAGCATCAATACAGGTCAGGTGCGGAGCCGCTTCAAGGCCAGTGCGATCCTTAATGCCTTTAATAATGCTGTGAGTGCGGTCGCGCTCACCAGAGTTTGCACCATAGGTGACTGAAACAAACTTCGGCTTCAGGCTGCTCAGGCGATCGATGGAGTTCCATAGGGTTTGCTCCATTTCACTGGTGCGCGGCGGGAAAAACTCAAACGAAACGTTAATCTGACCCTGTACTTCCGCCAGGCTCTGATTCAGGGCTTCCCGCTGGTTGGCGTGAAAAAAGCTCATACCTTACCTCATCAATCTTTTGTCGTTATATGTCGTGTTGTGAACTGCTATACGTTTAGACGTCTAGATGTAAAAATGACGGAAAAGCACGCTGGCGTCAACACAAAAATCATCGTTAAAGGTGAGGAATACTCAGCCAACGTGAAAAAAATTCACATCAGCCTGAAATGATGGGGAATTGTGGCATGACCGTCTGCAAGCCGTTAACGAGAGCGGTGACAGACTCGCCTCTGGCCAGAGCGCGGGTAAGACGCAATACGGGTAGGTTTAACGCAGGATGAGAGCGTTGAAGTGATTATGCAGATGGCTGTTGACGTATTTTATCCGGCCTGGGTCACAAACGAACCGTCGGCCGGATCATCCGGCAACAAAAACTACAGCAGCTGCGCCAAACGGTTGATGTCTGACTGAATAGCGCCGGCGGTGACGTCACGACCTGCGCCCGGTCCACGGATTACCAGCGGGTTATCGCGATACCAGCGGCTTTCAATGGCGAATACGTTATCGCACGGCAACAGCGCCGCCAGCGGGTGTTCAGGACGAACCGCCTCAACACCAACGCGCGCTTTACCGTTAGCATCAAAACGCGCCACATAGCGTAGCACCAGCCCCATTTCACGCGCCGCTTCCAGACGCTGCACCATCTGCTCGTTCAGCTCATCACCATTCTCAAAGAAATGGTCAATAGAGCCTTCTTCACAATGCGCAGGCACCAGCGATTCCACGCGAACCTGGTCCGGTTCGATGTCGTAACCTGCTTCACGCGCCAGAATCACCAGCTTACGCATCACATCTTTGCCGGAAAGATCTACGCGCGGATCGGGTTCAGTCAGCCCCTGTTGCCACGCCTGATCCACCAGATCGGTGAACGGGACCGTGCCATCAAATTGCAGGAACAACCACGACAACGTACCGGAGAAGATCCCGCTGATCGACAGAATGGTATCTCCGCTATCAATCAGATCGCGCACGGTATGATTGATCGGCAAACCTGCTCCCACGGTGGCGTTATACAGCCAGTGGCGGCCGGTTTTTTCGAAAGCGTCATGAATTTGGCGATAATTATGACTGCTGCTCGCCCCCGCCAGTTTGTTGGCGCTGATAACGTGGAAACCATGGCTGGCAAAATCCAGATACTGATCCGCAAGTTGCTCGCTGGCAGTAACGTCCAGCACCACTAAATCATCATACGGGTGAGCACGCATCCACAGGAATAGAGACTCTTCATCCTGCTCTACCGCCTCGTCATCAAAGAAAGCTAACGCGCGGCTGGCATCCAGCCCTTCGTAATTCAGCAGGCTACGACGGCTATCAACCACACCCGCCAGCACAAACTCTAATCCGGTGCGCGCCGAGAGCGTGCTCTGCTCGCGAGCGAACAGCTCCAGCCAGCGCGAACCAATGTTGCCTTTGCCGAACAACACCAGACCAATGCGTTTTTCCGCGCGGAAAATTGACTGATGCAGGCCCTGAATCAGGCTCTCTGTTGGCCCAGTACGCAGTACCGCGACCAGGCTGATACCCTCTTCCGATTGCCAGGTGAATTCAACCGGCTGACCTTTCAACTGTTGCCAGAAACGGTGGCAGTGCAGCGGATTACGGGTGACGCCCGCCCCGACCATCGCTACCAGCGCCAGCCCCTGGCGCAAACGCAGCTCGCCCGGCAGACCAGCTTCATCCAGAATTTTCAGTGCGCCGTCAGCGACTTCGGAGGTATAGCAAAATTGCAGCAGTTGGCGGTCAGGATGCACACCCACTGCCAGCGGACGCACCTGGGTACGTTTTAAAACCTGATCAATCTCTTTATAAGCCAGCTTAAAGTCCTGGCCAGTCGGAACCAAAAACTCAATCAGGCAGACGTCATCATGACTGGTCACAATACGCGCCCCGGTACCGGAGGCCAGTACGCGTTCAATGCGCGTTGAACCCTGCTCCGGCGTATAGCTACAACGCAGTTGGAGATCGATATCGCTACCGGAAACCGGCTGTAAGGTACGGGCATGGAGAACCGGTGCCGCCAGACGCGCCAGCTCGCTGGCTTCATCCAGACGCAGCAGCGGCAGCAAACAGGCGTCTTTTACTTTACGCGGATCCGCGCTGTAAACCCCGGCGACATCGCTCCAGATAGTTACGCGAGAAACGCCCGCCAGCGCGCCAACCTGCGTCGCCGAGTAGTCGGAGCCGTTACGCCCCAGCAGGACCGTTTCACCGCAATTGCTGCGGCTAATAAAGCCGGTAACCACCAGCCATTTACCCGGATGCTGCGCCAGCAGTTGCTGTAGCAGCGGGTAAGAAAGACCTTCATCTACCTGCGGCTGGGCACCGCGTTCAGCACGTAAAAAATCGCGCGCATCCAGCCAGGCTGACTCCAGCCCCTGTTGGTTAAGGACCGCAGACATCAAACGCGCGGACCATACCTCACCATGCCCAACAACCTCAGCATAGACGGCATCGTTCACGCCGCTGTCGAGTAATCCAGCCAGACGCTCCAGATCGTGAATAAACGCACCAATTAGTCCATCCGCTATATCAGGCGGTAACAAACCGCTGATAAGCTCGCTCTGATAGCGACGTAACGCCTGTTGAACCTGATGCGCAGAAAGGCGATCGGTCTGGCTTAATTTCAGCCAGCTAATCAACTGGTTAGTGGTACTGCCTGCGGCTGAAACAACCATCATGTCATCAGGCTGCGAGTACTCCGCCATAATGCCTGCGACACGCAGATAACATTTCACATCAGCCAGACTACTACCACCAAATTTGTGCAGTTGACGACCCTTCGCCCCTGCCTGCGCAATCACACTCATGTTTACCCCTTGTTTGCAGCCCGGAAGCCATTTTCCAGGTCGGCAATTAAATCTTCGCCATCTTCAATACCGGTGGAGATACGCAGCAGCGTTTCGGAAATTCCGGCAGCAGCACGCGCTTCTGGCGCCATGCCCGCGTGTGTCATGGTTGCGGCGTGGGAGATCAGACTTTCAACGCCCCCTAACGATTCCGCCAGCGTAAACAATGACAACCCGCCAAGGAAGCGGCGCAGCGTTTGCTCATCACCATCCAGTTCAAAACTTAACATCGCGCCAAAGCCTTTTTGCTGACGCGCGGCAATCTCATGGCCCTGATTATCCGGCAATGACGGGTGATACAATTTTTTCACCAGCGGCTGAGTTTGCAGATAATCGACTATCGCCTGAGCATTACGTTGCGCCACCTCCATTCGAGGAGACAGAGTACGCAGGCCGCGCAACAGCAGATAACTATCAAACGCGCCGCCGGTCACACCAATATTATTCGCCCACCATGCCAGTTCAGTGACCGTTTCCGGATCTTTCGCTATCACAACACCAGCCACCACATCTGAGTGACCGTTTAAATATTTCGTGCATGAATGCAACACCAGATCGGCGCCCAATGCCAGTGGATTTTGCAGTGCCGGGCTTAAAAAAGTGTTGTCGACCACGCTGACCGCGCCAGCTTCACGCGCCAGCTGGCAGATTTTCGCAATATCCACCACGCGCAGCAGCGGGTTGCTTGGGCTTTCTACCAGCACCAGCTTCGGTTTTTCCGCCAATGCGGCCTGTAATGCCTGCTCATCTCCTTGATCGACAAACAGGACCCGGTAACAGCCACGCTTTGCCAGACTGTCAAACAGTCGGTAGCTCCCGCCGTAGCAGTCATGCGGTGCGACCAGCAGATCGCCTAGCTTGAGGAAGACCGTGGTCACCAAATGAATCGCCGACATGCCAGTATTGGTCAGCACAGCACCTGCACCGCCTTCCAGTTCCGCCAGCGCACGCTGAACAACATCGCGCGTTGGGTTGCCGCGACGCGAATAGTCATGGGTGCGAGGTTCATTAAATCCGGTAAAGTTATAGGTGCTGGAGAGGTGAATCGGCGGGACAACGCAACCGTACTGTTCGTCGTCATTTAACCCGCTACGCACTGCGATGGTGGCCTGTTTACGCGTCATATTGAGGAGATCCTGGCTGAGTCGGTGAAAAGTCAGACACCAGAGTAATCATAGTTACGATAGCCGTCAATACATCTGGACATCTAAACTTCTTTGCGTATAGATTGAGCAAACTGGAAATAGCCGTTAAAATTATATGCATTAGCGTACATCTGCGTCGGCTTACTTCGTGTCAGGGCCACGCCACTACGATAAACTACGCGCAATTATGGTCCGGGCTCAGGTTCTGGCCTCAATATTAATGACGAAGAGGATTAGGTATCTCATGGCTGAATGGAGCGGCGAATATATCAGCCCATACGCTGAGCACGGTAAGAAGAGTGAGCAAGTCAAAAAAATTACGGTTTCCATTCCTCTGAAGGTGTTAAAAATCCTTACCGATGAACGCACGCGTCGTCAGGTGAACAACCTGCGCCACGCCACCAACAGCGAACTGCTGTGTGAAGCGTTTCTGCATGCTTTTACTGGGCAACCCTTACCCAACGATGACGACCTGCGTAAAGAACGCAGTGATGAAATCCCGGAAGAAGCAAAGGTAATCATGCGTGAACTGGGTATCAACCCGGAAACGTGGGAATACTGATAGTTAGAACAGCAATGGGCGTGTAGAGGCGGGAATGCTCCCGCCTTTTCTCACAGTGTTACTTACTAATACCATTGAGTTTATTCAATGTTTCTTCCATTTTGAGCGTTTCCGTACGGTTCAATGGATAGAAATAAATCAGAATGACCGCCGCCAAAAACAGGCATAGCGCCGGCAAGAGATTCGCCATCGTATAAATATTTTCCTGCACAATGCTGGTTTGCACTGCACCACCTGTTGACGATGATTGATAGCCAATGATAGCCAACATAAAGCCACCAATCGCCCCTGCGCATGCCTGACCAACCTTGCGCGCAAAGAAGTTCACACCATAAACCGTGCCATCCTCGCGATCGCCAGTGACATACTGATGGTAGTCACAAACATCAGTCATAAACGCCCAAATCATCAGGTTGAATAACCCTGCACCCAGCGTCGCCAGGAACAAGAAAACCAGATAGACCTTTGCATCCGTAATGTGGACAAAGTACATAATCACATACATGACCACGGCAAAAAGCAACGCGCCTACGCTGGCTTCTTTTTTACCAAACCGCTTCGTGAGCCAGGATGCCGATGGCGCCAGCAAAACCAGGGAACCAAAGGTAAACAGCAACGCGACTGACATCGCCTCTTTATTGTGGAAATAGTCATTAAACAGGTAAGTCATGTTGGTACCGGACAACCCCTGATTAATTACAATCAGCAAATCCACAACCACTAAAACAATCAGCGCCTTATTGCGTGCCAGTCCCTTCAGCAACACCGAAACGGGCATGCTCTCTTTTCTCTCCACGCGCACGCGCTCCGTCGTTAAATGACAGGTCAAGGATAAAAAGATCAAGCCCAGCACTGCGCAACCAATGGAAATCCAGAAGAAGTGTTGCCCGGAAATCACCTGGCTTCCATCCACCAGGGTGGTGTACATCAGGATTGGAATGAAAAAGCCAGTTGCCCCACCGCCAATTGCTGACCCAACGCTACGCCAGGTTGAAAGCGATACACGATCTTCAGGATTCGAGCTAATCGCCGCAGACATAGCACCGTACGGAATACTCACGGTCGATAACAGCGAACCGTAAATGAAATAGGAGCAGCAGATGTAGATGATTTTCGCCGTATAAGAAAAATCATTCACAAACGGCAGGAACAGGACAACCGCAATGATGCAAAATGGATACTTCATACGACGCACCCACGGGTTGAAACGTCCATGTACCGTCAGTTTAGAGGTATCGCATAAGCGCCCTACACCAACATCAACGAACGCATCAAAGAGTTTGGTCACAAAATAGAGTGAGCCAACAATAACGCCGGAAATACCGAGGACGTTAGTGTAATAAATCATTAAAAAACTATTAACTAAGCCAAGAATAAAACAGGTTCCGAGGTCACCACATAAATAACCAATTTTATCTCTAATTCCGAAAGGCCTGACGGCAGTGGTTTCATTATTTCCGATAATAGTTCCATCATTAGACATGATGTCAACTCCTTAGACATATTATTCACACAAACTATGCTTATCGACGTAATCAGCCGATACGAAAACTATTACCGATTAAAAGTTATAACCAAGACCGACACGATAACGGGTCTGACGATCGTCTGTCGTTGTTGTGTTATAACCCGAGGAAACGTTGCCAACCTCAACAAATGGAACCCAGGAGCCTAATTTGTACGCCACGCGGAAGTTATATTCATAATCATCTTTCCGGTTGTTATATAAATCTTCGCTATCGGCAATTTTATAAATACCATTTAGCTCAAACATCCAGTCATTGACGTTATAACCAAGCCAGGCTTCCGGACGATAGACCATGCGGTCATCTTTGCCGTCAGTGTTTCTGCGCATGTACTCCTGACGATAGCGGAACGCGGTCCACCAGTTGTCGTTGATGTTGTACTGCACGCGGATATAAGGCTTATAAATCGCGATATTATCGCCCGTTTCGATCGCAATGCCGGGCTGCCAGACAAGACCCTGCCAGGTGAACTGATAGCTTGCGGTATACTCGTTGCCGTTACTTTCCATATTATTCCACGCATCATTTGACTGCGTGTTTTCGGAACGAGAAATGGCTTCTACTGCCACACCAAAACCCGTGGCAAAACGGTGAGACATATACACACGATCGTAATTACGTCCATCGTCATAATATTCATGTCGGTAATCAACATAACCCGCCTGTGCGGCCGCAGAGAATAATGGAATCAGTAATAACGCAGATTTAAATTTCATGACAATCCCTCTTCACACTCAACAACGGAAATAATCCATCTCGTTTGTCCATAAAATGGGAAAACAAAAAGGCTTTTAGATTAATTTTATATTTCCACGAAAGTGTATTTTAGAAAGAAAGCAGAAACCTTTGGTATTTTGCCAGGAGCTGGTAAAAGTGGCAAAAGACAGAAGATAAAAAGGACGCAGATCACCAGTTGCAATATTTTATCGAAAAAATAAAACACCGTTTTATTTATTGAATAAAATAGATTATTCAATACATCAATATATATTTCAGTTCTGAAGCGCAGAAACAAAAAAAGCGCCGTAAGGCGCTTTTTTCTGACAGCTGAAACTTACTTGCTGCCTGGGATGCTGAAACGCTTGTTGAAGCGATCAACACGGCCACCGGTAGCAACATCACGCTGCTTGCCAGTATAGAACGGGTGGCACTGACCGCACACGTCCAGGTTCAGATCGTGACCGACGGTAGAGCGGATTTTCATGACGTTACCGCAAGAGCAGTTTGCAGTAATTTCTTCGTATTTCGGGTGAATATCTTTTTTCATGGGAAAACCTCGGTTTAAGGCCGCGTCGCTCTTCCAGCCCTAACGCCAGACACCACGCGATGTTAATTATTCCCCGTCACCTTTCACGCTGCATCAACAGCCTGAAACTCTCGGGTAATGGTCATTGTTTGAAGCAATCAATTTGCATCAAAGGCGGCGAATCATACAGAAATTAACCTGCTCATGCAAACTGATCCGCATTCTACCCTCCACTAATGTGTATACTAACCCGCCAGATTTCAAGTCAGGATGATTCAATGCCCGTTGCGCACGTTGCCTTACCTGTTCCGCTACCTCGCACCTTTGACTACCTCCTGCCGGAAGGCTTGAGTGCCAAAGCCGGGTGTCGTGTACGCGTGCCCTTTGGCAAGCAGCAGGAGCGCGTGGGTATCGTCCTTTCCGTCAGCGAGCACAGTGAACTGCCGCGGAGCGAATTGAAAGCCGTTCTCGAAGTGCTGGACAGCGAACCTGTCTACTCGACCTCTGTCTGGCGTCTGCTGTTGTGGGCGGCTGATTATTATCATCATCCCATCGGTGACGTACTGTTTCACGCTCTGCCAATTTTACTGCGCCAGGGACGCCCGGCGACAAACGCGCCCATGTGGTACTGGTTTGCCACTGAAGAAGGCCAGGTAATTGACCTCAACAGCCTGAAGCGTTCTCCCAAGCAGCAACAGGCGCTGGCTGCGCTACGCCAGGGGAAAATCTGGCGCGACCAGGTGGCTGAACTGGAATTTAATGATGCCGCATTACAGGCACTGCGGAAAAAAGGGCTGTGCGATCTGGCGAACGAAACACCAGGCTTTAGCGACTGGCGTACGCACTACGCGGTTTCCGGTGAGCGTCTGCGGCTGAACACCGAGCAGGCCACCGCCGTCGGGGCGATTCACAGCGCCTCAGACAGTTTTAGCGCCTGGCTATTAGCGGGCGTAACGGGATCAGGCAAAACAGAGGTCTATCTTAGCGTTCTGGAAAACGTCCTTGCCCAGGGCAAGCAGGCTCTGGTGATGGTGCCGGAGATTGGCCTGACGCCGCAAACTATTGCCCGTTTTCGCGAACGTTTTAATGCGCCGGTCGAAGTCCTGCACTCCGGTTTAAACGACAGTGAACGTCTTTCAGCCTGGCTGAAAGCAAAAAATGGCGAGGCGGCGATTGTTATCGGCACGCGTTCTTCGCTGTTTACGCCGTTTAAAAATCTCGGCGTGATTGTCATCGACGAAGAACACGACAGCTCTTATAAACAGCAGGAAGGCTGGCGCTATCATGCGCGCGACCTCGCGGTTTACCGCGCCCATAGTGAGCAGATCCCGATTATTCTCGGCTCAGCCACTCCGGCACTGGAAACGCTGTGTAACGTGCGGCAGAACAAATACCGCATGCTGCGCCTGACGCGCCGCGCCGGAAATGCGCGCCCAGCCACTCAGCACGTGCTGGATCTCAAAGGTCAGCAGGTGCAGGCCGGACTCGCCCCTGCGCTAATCGCCCGTATGCGTCAGCACCTGCAGGCGGATAACCAGGTGATCCTGTTTTTGAACCGTCGTGGTTTTGCGCCTGCGCTGCTGTGCCACGACTGTGGTTGGATTGCCGAATGTCCGCGTTGCGATCATTACTACACGCTACATCAGGCGCAGCACCACCTGCGTTGCCACCACTGCGACAGCCAGCGCCCAATACCGCGTCAGTGCCCTTCCTGTGGTTCAACGCATATGGTTCCGGTAGGACTCGGCACCGAACAGCTTGAGCAGGCTCTGGCACCTTTTTTCCCCGGTGTGCCAATTTCACGTATAGACCGCGACACCACCAGCCGTAAAGGGTCGCTGGAGCAGCATCTGGCGGAAGTGCATCGCGGCGGCGCACGAATTCTTATAGGCACGCAAATGCTGGCCAAAGGCCACCACTTCCCGGACGTCACTCTGGTGGCGCTGCTGGACGTTGACGGCGCGCTATTCTCCGCAGATTTCCGGTCAGCAGAACGCTTCGCCCAGCTCTATACGCAGGTCTCTGGCCGTGCCGGACGCGCCGGGAAGCAAGGCGAAGTGGTGCTGCAAACGCACCATCCTGAACATCCGCTGCTGCAAACCTTGCTGTATAAAGGCTATGACGCGTTTGCCGAACAGGCGCTGGCCGAGCGACAAACGCTCCAGCTTCCACCGTGGACCAGCCATGTGATCGTGCGGGCAGAAGATCATAACAACCAGCATGCACCAATGTTCTTGCAGCAACTACGGAATCTCATTCAAGCCAGCCCGTTGGCTGATGACAAACTCTGGGTGCTCGGCCCGGTTCCCGCACTGGCGCCCAAACGCGGTGGTCGTTATCGTTGGCAAATATTGTTGCAACATCCATCACGAATTCGTCTGCAACATATCGTCAGCGGCACGCTGGCACTGATCAATACGCTACCCGATGCACGCAAGGTTAAATGGGTGCTGGATGTCGATCCCATCGAGGGATAACCCCTCACGATGCGAGGCGGATCGTAAAATTAAAGATCCATCACACTTTTTATGAAAATTCTGTAACCGCTTCCATTCACTATCTGATAAAAATGTTTCAGATGAAGGTTATCCAGGGACGAGTCTGTGCCAGCAGCTCTCTGGCGAGGAGAAAGAGTGAAACCGAATAAGCAGGTTGCCGCCGCTACGATGAAAGATGTTGCTCTGAAGGCGAAAGTCTCAACGGCAACCGTATCCCGCGCATTAATGAACCCGGACAAAGTCTCGCAGTCAACCCGTAACAAGGTTGAGCAGGCAGCGCTGGAAGTGGGATATCTACCCCAATCAATGGGACGTAACGTTAAGCGTAATGAGTCACGTACCATTCTGGTGATTGTGCCGGATATCTGCGATCCGTTTTTTAGCGAAGTGATTCGTGGCATCGAAGTGACTGCCGCAGAACAGGGATACCTGGTGCTTATTGGCGACTGCGCGCACCAGAATCAGCAGGAAAAGACGTTTCTTAACCTCATTATCACCAAGCAGATCGATGGCATGGTACTGCTCAGCTCGCGCCTGCCGTTTGATGCCAGCGTGGAAGAACAGCGCAATTTACCGCCGATGGTCATGTCGAACGAGTTCGCGCCAGAGCTGGAACTCCCTACCGTGCACATTGATAACCTCACCGCCGCCTTTAACGCGATGAATTATCTGCTGGAACTGGGGCATAAACGCATTGGCTGTATCGCCGGACCCGAAGATATGCCGCTGTGCCATTACCGTCTGCAAGGCTACGTTCAGGCATTACGCCGCAGCGGAATTACGGTCGATCCGCATTTCATCGCGCGCGGTGACTTTACCTATGAAGCGGGAGCCAATGCGTTGAAGCAGCTCCTTGAACTACCGCAGCCGCCTACCGCTGTCTTTTGTCACAGCGACGTCATGGCGCTGGGTGCACTCTCTTACGCCAAACGTCAGGGTCTGAAAGTCCCTGATGATTTATCCATTATTGGCTTTGATAACATTTCGCTCACGGAATTTTGTGATCCACCCCTGACAACCGTCGCACAGCCGCGTTTCGATATCGGACGTGAAGCTATGCTGTTACTGCTCGATCAATTACAAGGGCAGAGCGTCAGCAGTGGCTCACGTTTACTGGACTGCGAGCTTATTATTCGGGGTACTACCCGGGCACTGACGTAAAGTAAAGTGCTTTCGGACTCCCCTGTCTGGTCAAAGGCCCGTCGCTTAAGTAACATGGCGGGCTGACGAACGAATAAATACAGCGAAACGATAGTGGCACAACGAGATTATGTACGTCGCGGCCAACCGGCACCTTCGCGGCGCAAGAAGAGCACATCACGGAAAAAACAACGCAATACGCCTGCGGTATCGCCCGCAATGGTTGCTATTGCTGCAGCCGTACTCGTGACCTTTATCGGTGGTCTGTACTTCATTACGCATCACAAGAAAGAAGAGTCCGAAACGCTGCAAAACCAGAAAGTCACCGGTAATGGCATTCCGCCAAAACCGGAAGAGCGCTGGCGATACATCAAAGAGCTGGAAAGCCGTCAGCCTGGCGTACGTGCGCCTACCGAACCGTCTGCGGGCGGCGAGGTGCTGAATGCCGATCAGCTAACCAATGAGCAGCGCCAGCTATTGGCGCAAATGCAGGCTGATATGCGTCAACAGCCGACACAGCTCAACGAAGTACCGTGGAACGAGCAAACGCCTGAACAGCGCCAACAAACGCTGCAGCGTCAGCGTCAGGTGCAACAGCAGCAGTGGAATAACGCACAGCAGCAGGCTCAGCAGCCGCGTCCACGGGCAACAGAACAGCCGTATCAGCAGCAGCAAACGCGTACAGCACAAGCCGCGCCGGTACAGCAGCCGAAAGCGCAGCCAAAACCGGCGGCGCAACAGCCGTATCAGGATCTGCTGCAAACGCCTGCGCATACCACCGCCGCTCAGCCGAAAACGCAACCGGCCGCGCCAATAACGAATGAAACGCAACCGCCAAAACAGACGGCGGAGAAAAAAGATGAACGCCGCTGGATGGTTCAGTGCGGGTCATTTAAAGGCGCTGAGCAGGCAGAAACCGTGCGCGCGCAGTTGGCCTTTGAAGGCTTTAACTCCCGTATAACCACCAATAACGGCTGGAATCGTGTGGTCATTGGTCCGGTCAAAGGCAAAGAGAATGCCGACAACACCATCAGCCGCCTGAAGGTTGCTGGTCACACAAACTGCATTCGACTCTCCACTGGGGGTTGAAACCCCCAAAATCCCCCCCATCTATACTTGCATTACGCCCCGTACACTGTGCGGGGCCTGTACATTGCATTTGTAACCAAGGGGTCTGCTCGTGACAACAATAGTAAGCGTACGCCGTAACGGCCATGTGGTAATCGCCGGTGATGGTCAGGCCACACTGGGTAACACCGTAATGAAAGGCAACGTGAAGAAAGTCCGCCGTCTGTATAACGACAAAGTCATTGCGGGCTTTGCGGGCGGTACTGCGGATGCATTCACGCTGTTCGAACTGTTCGAACGCAAGCTGGAAATGCACCAGGGTCACCTGGTGAAAGCGGCCGTTGAACTGGCAAAAGACTGGCGTACCGACCGTATGCTGCGCAAACTCGAAGCGCTGCTGGCCGTCGCAGATGAAACGGCATCACTCATCATCACCGGTAACGGCGACGTCATCCAGCCAGAAAACGATCTGATTGCTATCGGCTCCGGCGGTCCCTACGCCCAGGCTGCTGCACGCGCTCTGCTTGAAAATACCGAGCTTGGCGCACGCGAGATTGCTGAGAAAGCGTTGGATATTGCAGGGGATATCTGCATTTATACCAACCACTTCCATACCATCGAAGAATTGAACTCCAAAGCGTAAGGATCCCCCATGTCTGAAATGACCCCACGCGAAATTGTCAGCGAACTGAACAAACACATCATCGGCCAGGATAACGCTAAGCGTTCCGTGGCGATCGCCCTGCGTAACCGCTGGCGTCGTATGCAGCTCAACGAAGAGTTGCGTCATGAAGTCACGCCGAAAAACATTCTGATGATTGGCCCGACCGGCGTCGGTAAAACCGAAATCGCCCGTCGTCTGGCAAAACTAGCCAACGCGCCATTCATCAAAGTTGAAGCAACAAAATTCACCGAAGTCGGCTATGTTGGTAAAGAAGTAGATTCCATCATCCGCGATCTGACCGATGCTGCCATCAAAATGGTCCGCGTGCAGGCAATCGAGAAAAACCGCTTCCGTGCCGAAGAGATGGCGGAAGAGCGCATTCTCGACGTGCTGATCCCACCAGCTAAAAATAACTGGGGGCAGTCAGAGCAGCCGCAGGAACCTTCTGCAGCGCGTCAGGCATTCCGTAAAAAACTGCGTGAAGGCCAGCTGGATGATAAAGAGATCGAAATCGATCTCGCGGCCGCACCGATGGGCGTTGAAATTATGGCGCCTCCAGGAATGGAAGAGATGACCAGCCAGCTGCAGTCCATGTTCCAGAACCTGGGCGGTCAGAAGCAAAAACCGCGTAAGCTGAAAATCAAAGACGCGATGAAGCTGCTGATTGAAGAAGAAGCTGCCAAACTGGTGAACCCGGAAGAGCTGAAACAAGAAGCTATCGACGCCGTTGAGCAGCACGGGATCGTGTTTATCGACGAAATCGACAAAATCTGTAAGCGCGGTGAATCCTCCGGCCCGGACGTGTCCCGTGAAGGCGTACAGCGCGACCTGCTGCCGCTGGTTGAAGGCTGCACTGTCTCCACCAAGCACGGCATGGTGAAAACAGATCACATTCTGTTTATCGCTTCTGGTGCATTCCAGGTAGCCAAACCGTCCGACCTGATCCCAGAACTGCAGGGTCGTCTGCCGATTCGTGTCGAGCTGCAGGCGCTGACCACCAGCGATTTTGAGCGTATCCTTACCGAACCGAATGCCTCCATCACCGTCCAGTACAAAGCGCTGATGGCGACTGAAGGTGTGGACATCAACTTCACTGAATCCGGTATTAAACGCATTGCCGAAGCGGCCTGGCAGGTTAACGAAACCACCGAAAACATCGGTGCACGTCGTCTGCATACCGTTCTGGAACGTCTGATGGAAGATATTTCCTATGATGCGAGCGATTTGAACGGCCAAAGCATCACAATTGATGCCGAATATGTGAGCAAACATCTGGATGCGCTGGTCGCAGATGAAGATCTGAGCCGTTTTATCCTATAATCGCGTTCAATGCATTTTCATCACTGTTGATGGGGCTGATAAAGCCCCATTTTTATTGGCGCTAAATATGACTGAACAACAACAAATTAGCCGCTCACAAGCCTGGCTGGAAAGTTTACGACCTAAGACCTTACCGCTCGCCTTCGCGGCGATCATCGTCGGTACGGCATTAGCATGGTGGCAAGGATACTTCGATCCGCTGGTTGCTCTGCTGGCATTGATTACGGCAGGACTGCTGCAAATTCTGTCCAATCTCGCTAACGACTATGGCGATGCCGTCAAAGGCAGCGACAAGCCCGACCGTATTGGACCGCTGCGCGGTATGCAAAAAGGGGTCATCACCCAACAGCAGATGAAGCGCGCGCTGATCGTCACCGTAGTGCTGATCTGTCTGTCCGGGCTGGCCCTGGTAGCTGTAGCCTGTCACACGCTGGCGGATTTTGTCGGTTTCCTGGTGCTCGGCGGTCTGTCGATTATCGCCGCGATCACCTACACCGTGGGTAATCGCCCTTACGGATATATCGGCCTGGGCGATATTTCTGTGCTGGTATTCTTCGGCTGGCTCAGCGTAATGGGAAGTTGGTATCTGCAGGCGCATACGTTGATTCCAGCGCTGATTCTGCCTGCCACCGCCTGCGGCCTGCTGGCAACCGCCGTGCTCAACGTCAACAACCTGCGCGATATCAACAGCGACAGAGAGAACGGCAAGAACACGCTGGTCGTACGTTTAGGTGCTGTCAATGCCCGCCGCTACCACGCCTGTCTGCTGATGGGCACGCTGGTCTGTCTGGCACTGTTCAACCTGTTCTCACTGCAAAGCCTGTGGGGATGGCTGTTTATCCTCGCCGCTCCGCTGCTGATCAAACAGGCTCACTATGTAATGCGCGAGATGGACCCGGCAGCAATGCGTCCGATGCTGGAACGCACCGTAAAAGCGGCATTGTTAACTAACCTGCTGTTTGTCGTTGGAATTTTCTTAAGTCAGTGGTCTCTTTAACTGACAAATATCAATTAACAATTGATGATTTTGCCAACAGTACACATAGCGCGATATACTAAAAATTCTCGCAGCAACTGAACGTTAAGCCTATGAAATACGATACATCCGAGCTTTGTGACATCTATCAGGAAGATGTCAACGTCGTGGAACCGCTGTTCTCTAACTTTGGAGGACGGTCGTCGTTTGGCGGACAAATCATCACGGTAAAATGTTTCGAGGACAACGGGTTGCTGTACGATCTGCTCGAACAAAACGGCCGTGGTCGCATTCTGCTGGTCGATGGCGGCGGTTCTGTTCGTCGTGCGCTGGTCGATGCCGAACTGGCACGGCTGGCCGTACAGAATGAATGGGAAGGTCTGGTCATCTACGGCTCAGTACGCCAGGTAGACGATCTGGAAGAACTGGATATCGGCATTCAGGCGATTGCCGCTATTCCGGTAGGTGCCTCAGGTGAAGGCATTGGAGAAAGCGATGTACGCGTCAACTTTGGCGGCGTGACGTTCTTCTCCGGCGACCACCTGTACGCCGATAACACCGGGATAATCCTCTCCGAAGACCCGCTCGATATCGAGTAAGCGAAAAAGGCACCGCAAGGTGCCTTTTTTATGCGTGTCACTGATTGCCGGATGGCGGCTTACGCCTTATCCGGCCTACAATCAGGGGCGGTTACGCGAAAGATTTCGTGTTGTAGCAAGGCGGCAAACGAAGGTATCCCCAGGAGCGTAGTAAACTACGTGACTGGGGTAACTGAGCGCGGCCAACGCAGCTACGGCGCGAAAGATAAAGCGTAATTAGACTTCTTCCATACGACCCAGCAGGGCATGCAGACGATCCTGCCAGCCGTTCTGCTGTTCTTTCAGGCTGTTGTTCTCACGCTCCAGTTCTTCACGCTGCTGCTGTGCAGTCTGAACTTCCTGCGACAGTGAGTTGTTCTTTTCTTTCAGCTCTTCGATTTCCATCTGCAACAGCGTGATGGTATCAATCGCCTGCTGTACTTTTGCTTCCAGTTTCTCAAACACTTCTAATGACATCGTCATACCTCTCCTGAATTGCAAGGCGTTGATGGATAAAAATCCTCGTCCCGATAACCGGCGACGCCTTAATAAAAACGAGCGCACTCTACTTAACACCGATTGTATGAAGCCGCGTCATCCCTGTCCAGCGGCATCCCGCGCAGATTGCGGTTTGCAACACTTTTAGTCTTTCTCCTGGTGACATTACTGTCATAACTCTTAAGTGTTAACAGATTGATCAGTGAAATGATTCAGCTCACACTATTTTTGTATAACAAATACCTCACAATGGCGCGAAAACGCTCATTTTGTTGATGCAGTACACACATTTTAATTTCGATATTTCTCGTTTTTGCGCGTTAACGATAAATTAACAGTGTGCCTACCGGCTCCGGGGATGTCAGTGACCTTCTCGCACACAATAAACATTAAACTCTCTTCAGGATCCGATTATGAGTCAAACATCAACCTTAAAAGGCCAGTGCATTGCTGAATTCCTCGGTACCGGGTTGTTGATTTTCTTCGGTGTGGGCTGTGTCGCTGCACTTAAAGTGGCTGGGGCTACTTTTGGTCAGTGGGAAATCAGTATCATCTGGGGTCTGGGGGTAGCGATGGCTATCTATCTGACCGCAGGCGTTTCTGGTGCACACCTGAATCCCGCGGTAACCATCGCACTCTGGCTGTTCGCCTGTTTTGATAAACGCAAAGTTGTTCCTTTTATTATTTCGCAAATTGCCGGCGCCTTTTGCGCAGCGGCACTGGTTTACGGGCTTTATTACAATCTTTTCCTCGATTTCGAACAAACTAACCATATCGTACGCGGCAGTACCGAGAGCCTGGGTCTGGCAGGTACTTTCTCCACCTATCCGAACCCGCATATCAATTTTGTGCAGGCCTTCGCGGTTGAAATGGTCATTACCGCTATTCTAATGGGGCTGATTCTGGCTCTGACCGACGATGGTAACGGTGTACCTCGTGGTCCGCTGGCACCACTGCTGATCGGCTTGTTGATTGCCGTTATTGGTGCTTCCATGGGTCCGCTGACAGGTTTTGCGATGAACCCGGCACGTGACTTCGGACCGAAACTCTTCGCCTGGATGGCCGGATGGGGTGAGATTGCCTTCACGGGTGGTCGCGATATCCCTTACTTCCTGGTTCCGGTGTTTGGCCCGATTACCGGCGCGATTTTGGGCGCATGGGCATATCGCAAACTGATTGGTCGTCATTTACCGTGCGATGTCTGCGCGATTGAAGAAAAAGACGTTGCGGCCAACACTCAACAAAAAGCTTCGCAGTAATGTGACTACGGGACAAAAAATTATGACTGAAAAAAAATATATCGTTGCGCTCGACCAGGGCACCACCAGCTCCCGCGCGGTCGTAATGGACCACGATGCGAATATCGTTGCCGTTTCACAGCGCGAATTCGAACAAATCTACCCGAAAGCAGGTTGGGTAGAACATGACCCGATGGAAATTTGGGCGACCCAAAGCTCCACGCTGGTAGAAGTTCTGGCGAAAGCCGATATCAGTTCCGATGAAATTGCAGCGATCGGTATTACCAACCAGCGTGAAACCACCATCGTCTGGGAACGCGAAACCGGTAAACCTATCTATAACGCGATTGTGTGGCAGTGTCGTCGTACCGCGGATATCTGCGAAAAGCTCAAGCGCGACGGTATGGAAGAGTACATCCGTAATAATACAGGTCTGGTCATTGACCCGTACTTCTCCGGCACCAAAGTGAAGTGGATCCTCGACCACGTAGAAGGCTCGCGTGAGCGCGCTCGTCGCGGCGAACTGCTGTTCGGTACCGTAGATACCTGGCTTATCTGGAAAATGACGCAGGGACGTGTACACGTCACGGATTACACCAACGCCTCACGTACCATGCTGTTCAACATCCACTCCCTGGACTGGGATGACACGATGCTGGATGCGCTGGATATTCCGCGTGCAATGCTGCCTGAAGTTCGTCGCTCTTCTGAAGTGTACGGCCAGACCAACATCGGTGGTAAAGGCGGTATTCGTATTCCTATCTCCGGTATCGCCGGTGACCAGCAGGCAGCGCTGTTTGGCCAGCTGTGCGTGAAGGAAGGGATGGCGAAAAACACTTACGGTACCGGCTGCTTCATGCTGATGAACACCGGCGAGAAAGCCGTCAAGTCCGAAAACGGACTGCTGACCACCATCGCTTGCGGACCGACCGGGGAAGTGAACTACGCGCTGGAAGGTGCGGTATTTATGGCTGGCGCATCTATCCAGTGGCTGCGTGATGAAATGAAACTCATCAGCGATGCGTTCGACTCCGAATATTTCGCCACCAAAGTGAAAGACACCAACGGCGTGTACGTCGTTCCGGCATTTACTGGCCTGGGCGCACCGTACTGGGACCCGTATGCTCGCGGCGCCATCTTTGGTCTGACCCGTGGGGTAAACTCCAACCACATCATCCGTGCCACGCTTGAGTCTATTGCATACCAGACTCGTGATGTTCTGGAAGCAATGCAGGCTGACTCCGGTATTCGCCTGCACGCCCTGCGCGTCGATGGCGGTGCGGTCGCCAATAACTTCCTGATGCAGTTCCAGTCCGATATTCTCGGCACGCGCGTTGAGCGCCCGGAAGTCCGCGAAGTCACCGCATTGGGTGCGGCATACCTGGCTGGTCTGGCAGTAGGCTTCTGGCAGAATCTGGATGAGCTGCAGGAAAAAGCGGTCATCGAGCGCGAATTCCGCCCAGGCATCGAAACCACCGAACGTAACTTCCGTTACAGCGGCTGGAAAAAAGCGGTCAAACGCGCCATGGCGTGGGAAGATCACGACGAGTAATACGTCATAGCCGGATGGCAACTGTGCCTTATCCGGCAATATCTTCGTGCGGGGGTAACCCCGCACACACATCAATAATCTCGCCCCCTCCCCTGTGCTACACTTCGCGCCATTCCTTTCAGCTACGAGTTTGCAATGAGACGAGAACTTGCCATTGAATTTTCACGCGTGACCGAAGCGGCCGCGCTGGCTGGCTATAAATGGCTGGGCCGCGGCGACAAAAATACCGCTGACGGCGCGGCGGTAAACGCCATGCGTATTATGCTCAACCAGGTCAATATCGACGGCACCATCGTGATTGGCGAGGGTGAGATCGATGAAGCACCGATGCTGTTTATCGGTGAGAAAGTCGGGACCGGTCTTGGTGATGCGGTCGACATCGCCGTCGATCCTATCGAAGGCACACGCATGACGGCAATGGGTCAGGCAAACGCGCTGGCCGTACTGGCTGTTGGCGATAAAGGCTGCTTCCTGAACGCGCCAGACATGTACATGGAAAAGCTGATTGTCGGCCCAGGCGCAAAAGGGTCTATCGACCTGGACCTGTCGCTGGAAGCCAACCTACATAACGTTGCCGCTGCACTCAATAAGCCGCTGAATGAACTGACCGTCACCATTCTGGCCAAACCACGCCATGATGAAACGATCGCCGAAATGCAAAAACTGGGCGTGCGTGTCTTTGCTATTCCAGATGGTGACGTTGCTGCCTCCATTCTGACCTGCATGCCAGACAGTGAAGTTGACGTGCTGTACGGCATTGGCGGCGCACCGGAAGGTGTCGTTTCTGCCGCCGTTATCCGCGCGCTGGACGGCGACATGCAGGGTCGTTTGCTGGCGCGTCATGACGTCAAAGGCGACAGCGAAGAGAACCGTCGCATTGGCGAACAGGAACTCGCTCGTTGCGCCGCCATGGGTATTGAAGCGGGCAAAGCGCTGCGTCTCGATGAAATGGCGCGTAGCGACAACGTCATTTTCTCTGCCACCGGCATCACCAAAGGCGATTTGCTGGAAGGGATTAGCCGCAAAGGTAATATCGCGACCACCGAAACGCTGCTGATCCGCGGTAAATCACGTACGATCCGTCGCATTCAGTCGATTCACTACCTCGATCGCAAAGATCCCGATGTGCAGGCGCACATCCTGTAATTGATTTGATCAATAGAGCCTTCCAGCCCATATGGGCTGGAAATCTTTCGTCCAACGAACGAAGATAAGGCAATCAAAGCAGACAGGAGAAAACCATGGCAGATTGGGTAACAGGCAAAGTCACGAAGGTACAGAACTGGACCGATGCCCTGTTTAGTTTGACCGTGCGAGCTCCGGTTCTTCCTTTCACTGCAGGTCAATTCACCAAGCTTGGCCTTGAGATCGACGGCGAGCGCGTCCAGCGTGCCTATTCTTACGTCAATGCCCCTGATAACCCCGATTTAGAGTTTTATCTAGTGACGGTTCCCGACGGCAAACTCAGCCCTCGTCTGGCAGCACTGAAGCCTGGCGATGAAGTCCAGGTGGTGAGTGAAGCTGCTGGTTTCTTCGTGCTGGATGAAGTCCCCGATTGCGACACGCTGTGGATGCTGGCAACCGGCACGGCTATCGGCCCATATTTGTCGATTCTGCAATTAGGCAAAGACCTGGATCGCTTCAAAAATCTGGTGCTGGTCCACGCCGCGCGCTATGCCGCCGATTTGAGCTATCTACCGTTGATGCAGGCCCTGGAAAAGCGCTACGAAGGTAAATTACGCATCCAGACGGTGGTCAGTCGTGAAACCGTGGCAGATTCGCTGACCGGGCGTGTACCGGCACTAATTGAAAGCGGTGAACTGGAAAAAGCGGTCGGGCTGCCAATGGATAAAGAAACCTGTCATGTGATGCTGTGCGGAAACCCGCAGATGGTGCGCGATACCCAGCAGTTGCTGAAGGACACCCGGCAGATGACCAAACACCTGCGCCGCCGACCGGGCCATATGACCGCAGAGCACTACTGGTAAGAACGTTTCAATGCCCGGTTAACACCCGGGCATTTTGCCGGATGGCGCTTATCCGGCCTACGAGTCAGCTCTGTACTTTACGTCCTGCGTATCCTTACCATATTTATTTGCGTCCTGGGTGCCGATGAACGCACCCAGATCGATAAGCATGCCGACCAGAATCAACGTTGGAACAAAGCGGCCTACCGCCCATTGCCAGACGCCGGGTAACATCGCCCAATTTCCGGCCAGCAGCATCCACGCCAGAATCATCAACAGCGCCCACGCTCCAGAACGCCCACGGTCATGCAGACGTTTTACCGTCACTGCCGCCGTTGGCCATAGCAGACACACCAGACAAAAAGCCGCGGTCTGAATATCGAGTAATTGTTTGCTCGCCAGCGAAAACAAAACCAGCATGCCGACGATCCATAGGCCAATCCAAATCCAGAAATCACGGCGCCCGATGCGCCCTTTAAATGAGAATAACCACTGCTGTATGGTCATGTAAGTTCCTTTATTATTACCTTCCAGAACAGTTTACCCTTTTGACAAGCTCGACGGTTACCGTTTTAATCGTGAGCAGTGAGAATGAAAGGTACGATTGATGAAGCACGGATTTACACTGTTTTTATTATTGTTTTCAGCCTTAACAGCCAGCCCTGCGGCATTGGCGGAAGAGCCATCGACGGCAACCACAGCCCCCTATTTACTGGCGGGCGCGCCGACCTTTGACCTGTCGATTAGCCAGTTTCGCGAAAACTTTAATACACAGAATCCGAAGCTGATCCTGAATGAGTTCCGCGCCATCGACAGCAGTCGCGATCGGGCAAATCTCACCCGCGCGGCCAGTAAAATCAATGAAAACCTGTATGCGTCTTCCGCCCTTGAGCGCGGCACCCTGAAAATCAAAAGCATGCAGATAACCTGGTTACCAATTCAGGGACCAGAGCAAAAGGCAGCTAAAGCGAAAGCGCTGGAATACATGACCGCCGTCATCCGCACCGTCGCACCGCTACTGACGAAGGAACAGAGCCAGAAAAAACTGCAAAAACTGCTCGCCGCAGGCAAAGGTAAGCACTATTACGCCGAAACAGAAGGCGCAATTCGCTATGTCGTGGCAGATAACGGTGAAAAGGGGCTGACCTTCGCTGTTGAACCGATTAAGCTGGCACTATCTGAAAACCTCGAAGGGTCGAATAAGTGACAAAAAGCAAAGCCTTTCGGGGGATGAATCTCTATACTGTTTCACAGACCATGCTGCCCTGACGGGCGGCCATATTCCTTAATTCGCTGACAAGCGTGGAGAAATGAAATGCGACATCCTTTAGTGATGGGTAACTGGAAACTGAACGGCAGCCGCCACATGGTAAACGAACTGGTTGCTAATCTGCGTAAAGAACTGGCTGGCGTTGCTGGCTGTGCAGTAGCGATTGCTCCGCCGGAAATGTATATCGACCTGGCGAAACACGCCGCTGCCGGTAGCCACATCATTCTGGGCGCGCAGAACGTTGACCTGAACCTGTCTGGCGCATTCACTGGTGAAACAAGTGCTGAAATGCTGAAAGACATCGGCGCACAGTACATCATTATCGGTCACTCTGAGCGTCGTACTTACCACAAAGAATCTGACGAGCTGATCGCTAAAAAATTCGCCGTGCTGAAAGAGCAGGGTCTGACTCCAGTTCTGTGCATCGGTGAAACCGAAGCAGAAAACGAAGCGGGCAAAACTGAAGAAGTTTGTGCACGTCAGATCGACGCGGTTCTGAAAACTCAGGGCGCGGCAGCATTCGAAGGCGTCGTTATCGCTTACGAACCAGTATGGGCTATCGGTACCGGTAAATCTGCAACTCCTGCTCAGGCTCAGGCTGTTCACAAATTTATTCGTGACCACATTGCTAAAGCTGACGCGAAAATCGCTGAGCAAGTAATCATCCAGTACGGCGGTTCTGTAAACGCAGCTAACGCGGCAGAACTGTTTGCTCAGCCGGACATCGACGGTGCGCTGGTAGGTGGTGCTTCTCTGAAAGCAGACGCCTTCGCAGTCATCGTTAAAGCAGCAGAAGCCGCTAAACAGGCTTAAGTTGTTAAGGCGGGAGGAGCACTCCTCCCGCTGTATTAACTACCAGTATCCCAACCAGTGCCACCAGAAGGCGCCGGTCCCCCCCCAAATGGTCAGGTTGACCACACTCATCACCAGCCCCGTTTTCCACCACTCTGCCAGCGTGACATAGCCCGAACCAAAGATGATCGGCGCAGTACCCGTGCCATAGTGCGTGAGCGACATCATCAGGGAGGAGGAGAAACCGAGCATTAAACCAAGCAATGCTGGTGGCGCGCCGAGGCCTAATCCTGCGGCGAAAAACGCAGCGAACATAGCCGTAATATGCGCAGTAGTGCTGGCGAAAAAGTAGTGCGAGTAGACATAAAGCAGAATCAACAGCAGCGTTGCAACACTCCAGTGCACGCCAAGATGGTCGATTGCGCTACCAACGCTGGTTGCCAGCCATCCCACCAACCCCAGTTTGCTGAGAAAATCCGCCATCATCACCAGCGCGGCAAACCAGACTATCGTATCCCATGCCCCGCGGCATTTAAGAATGTCATCCCAGCTCAATACGCCCGCCATCAATAGAATCGACAAACCAATTAACGCGGCGCTAGTGGGGTTTACGCTCCAGGCACTACCCATCAGCATCGCTGGAACACCCGCCCACAGGCAGAGCAGCAAAATGAACACTGCCAGGGTGATTTTTTCTGCCAGTGATAGTGGACCCAGCGCATCCAGTTTTTGCCGCGCGAACTGCGGCGCATTTGGCGTGCGCGTGATAGCTGGCGGATAGAGCCACCAGATTACAATCGGCATGACAACCAGTGATACCAGAGCAGGAAGAAGCGCCGCAATAGCCCACATTCCCCAGGTCATGTTCAGCACTCCATCCGTCCCCTTCGTCAAAAAGCTGACGATTAACGGGTTAGGTGCGGTCGCGGTGATGAACATTGCCGAGCTGATCGGGTTAATGTTGTAGTTCACCAGCGCGAGATAACGGCCCGTTGAGCCATTCTCGGCATGGCCTGGCTGCGAGCCGAGGCTCTCCGCAATCGCCCGCATTACCGGGTGGATAATGCCGCCGCCACGCGCGGTATTGCTTGGCGTTACGGGTGCAATTAGCGTTTCCGCAAGGGTTAATGCCCACGCAATACCCAGCGTTCTTTTACCAAATAGCGCAATAAACCCGTAGCCAATACGCGCCCCCAGGCCGGTCTTTAACAGACTTTGCGACAGCATAATGGATAAACCAATCAGCCAGATTAACTGGTTCGAAAAGCCACTCAACGCATCGTTCAACGCCGCGGAGGGTTTGCCGGGGTTAGTAACGCCAGTCATCGCCACCAGCATAATCGCCACAATCGCAATTGCGCCAATGGGCATAGCCTTACCGATAATCGCAGCGATCGTACCAATAAACAGTGCCAGCAGGTGCCACGCTTGCGGGGTTACGTCAGGAGGACACGGGATAACAAACCAGATGGTCAGCGTAATCACGAGCGAGATGATGGCAGGCCAACAGCGGATAGGGGTCAAACTGTCCATGAATCAATCCTTGAGTTTCCAGTGCGCAAATCTGCGCCCCGGTATTAACCGCCATCAGCCCAAATAAAACAATTCATCATCTCACAAAACAAAAAATTAACATTTAGATACAGTTATAATTTCCCCAGTATACTGAACCAGAGGTAATCCAGCGGCAGAAGAATCAAATACGTTGCCGCCGCCAGTGCGATACACAGCAGCATCCCCGCCCTTGCAGGTACTTTCCCGAGCGCCATCGCCACTACGATCGGTGAAGCCTGATACGGCAACAGTGGCGTGGAATAACCCAGCACCTGGATCATAATCACCGACAACAGCGGGAATCCCGTCGCATCGGCAAAACTTTGCGCCAACGTGGTATACAGCGCCGGAACACCGTTCGCCGTCATAATAAAATTAAGCGCTGTGGTAATACCGGTCAGCGCGAGGAAACTGGTAAACGGCTTTTCCGCATCCAGCGGCATCACCTGTAACAGCGCTTCGCCAACAGCGCTACCAATACCGGTTTGCGTGACGGTGATCGCCAGCCCCAGAATACCCGCCACATAAATACAGGTACGAATGTTGACCCCAGTGGAAAACTCGTCGCCATTGATAAAGCCAACCCGTGGTAGCAATGTGATAACTGCCGCAGCCAGTCCGGTCCACGCAGGGCCAATGCCGTGCCAGCTTTCGCTTACCCACAAGAACAGCACCACCGCTAACATCCAGGCCAGACGTTTTTCATCCCGGCTCATCGGCTCCGGCGGCGTGAGATCGCGCGGCTCATGCGGCTTGCCAGGGAACAACCAGCAGATAAGCACAATGAGCACCGCGCCTTTAAGCCAACCCAGAACCGGCGTATGCAGCAGCAAATAGGGAAGATAATTGAGGTGGATGCCGTAAGAGCCTTCCGCCGCGCCGCTCATCACCAGATTCGGTACGTTAGCGGGTAAAATCGTCGCAGAAAGCTGGAACGTCCCAAACCCGACGGCCAGTGCCAGACCATACCAGGCGCGCGTGCCGTCGTTAATTCCAGCCCGTTTCGCCATCGCCGCGACGATCGGCATCAGCAGCGCAATGCGGCCCATGTTGGATGGCATTACAAATGCCAGCGCGTAACTCAGCAGCACTACGCTCGCCACCATTAACGGCCAGGAATCAGTCAACCTCGATGACAGCGCCCTCGCCGCCCTGTCCGCCAGCCCCGTTTTACGAATCGCGATACCCAGTACAAAGCCGCTAAACACCAGCCAGAATGCGGAGGACGCAAAGCCGCCAAAAATCACATCCGGTGGCGCGATTTTGGCCACCATCGCCACGGCAAAGAACAGCAGCGCCGTTATAAACTCCGGCAGCAGCGACGTAGCCCAGAGCAGAATGGTGATACCAACCACCAGAGAGGGGATAAACAGAGGGTGTGTAAGCCAGAGCGACATGCCTGTCTCCTGTTGTTTTTTTCAACAAGAATACGGGGACAGGCATGCGGAGTAAACGCCAGATTAGGTGGGGTTAACGCAGAATATCACATTGATGATCCTGAATTTCCTCAGCGGAGGCGAGATTCAGTGCCAGCAGATTGCGCTGAGTAGCCAGCAGGACAAAGGATTCGTCGCTCTGGCGCACCATCGCCAACGCATAGCTGCCCATATGCTCACGCGCATCCGGCACCTCTTCCGCCAGCATCATAAACGGGCTGCGTTGTGCCAGTTCATTTTCCGTGACGCGACGTGCCAGATATTCATGACCGCGCAGCCCACCCGGTAATGGTAGCCAGCGGGTGCTGATTTTCGCCAGGTTGTCATCCAGCTGCTTCCTGACATCGGTTCGCAGGCAGGAGATATGAATATGCAGGTGATTTTGCGTACGCCCGCTACGAGAGTTAATGGTCAGAGAGACTGCTTTGTCAGGGATTTCCTGGCCGTATTTTTGGCTCATAAAGCTACGCGCCTGCCAGGCCAGCCAGAAAAAGTTCGGTGTGCCTGATTTCAACAACAGCGGACTTTCCGTACCGTTGATCCGCCAGGTAGGCATCAACAGATATTGCAGTGGGCCGTTACGGTCTTTGAACACCACATATCCGGCATCCGGCTTTACTTCAGCGCATGGTGCGGGGTCCTGCTGCTGCAACTGGTGCGGCAGGCATTGCTGAAGAACGATCTGGCGTAATGCGTCCGGGTTGCCGGTGAATTTCCAGTACCCGATACCTGCAGCGGCGGCGACCACAATCACCGCCAGTAAAAGATAGCCTGCTTTTTTCATTACGCGTTTCCTGTATCCCATTGAAGGGCAAGAGTAACGCAAAACCATGACAAATAAAAAACCCGGTCGCGCTAGGCCACCGGGTCGGTAAATCACAGACTTATTTATCGTTTACTGATTTGGTCGAACGTACCGCCGTTAGAGAAGTGCTCTTTCTGCGCTTTCGTCCAGCCGCCAAATTCTTCGTCGATAGTGAACAGCTTCAGCTTCGGAAATGCGTTTTCGTATTTCTTCGCGACTTCTGCATCACGTGGACGATAATAGTTTTTCGCCGCAATTTCCTGGCCTTCCGGAGAGTAGAGATACTTCAGGTAAGCTTCCGCCACCGCTTTGGTGTCTTTCTTTTCCACCACTTTATCAACCACGGACACGGTCGGCTCCGCGAGGATGGATTCACTCGGGGTCACTATCTCGAATTTATCTTTGCCCAGCTCGTTCGTTGCCAACAGCGCTTCGTTTTCCCAGGCAATCAGCACATCACCGATACCACGTTCAACGAAGGTATTGGTTGAGCCACGTGCGCCAGAATCGAGTACCTCAACGTTTTTATACAGGGCCTTCACAAAGTCTTGTGCCTTGGCCTGATCGTTGTTGTTGTGGTGCAGGGCATAGCCCCATGCCGCCAGATAGTTCCAGCGAGCTCCGCCGGAGCTTTTCGGGTTCGGCGTAATGACCGACACGCCCGGTTTGATTAAATCATTCCAGTCATGAATTTGTTTGGGATTGCCTTTGCGGACAAGGAACACGATGGTGGAGGTGTAAGGCGCGGAGTTATCAGGCAGGCGTTTAATCCAGTTTTTATCGATACGGCCACGTTCAGCAATGGCATCCACGTCGTAAGCAAGTGCCAGCGTCACAACATCGGCTTCAATACCGTTGATGACGGAAGTCGCCTGTTTACCCGAACCGCCATGCGACTGGCGGATCACAACGTTGTCGCCCGTTTCCTGCTTCCAGTGCGCGCTGAAGGCCTTATTGTACTGCTCGTACAATTCACGCGTTGGATCGTACGATACGTTAAGTAACTGAATATCCTTTGCCAGAACGCTGGTCGATGCCAGCAATAATGTTAACCCTACGCCCCATTTGTTCATCGCCCAGCTCTCTTAGGTAGTGTTGTGATGAGCAAAGCGTGCCAGAAAGGAATCCAAACATTAAAGAATAAAAAAAGATTTGCTATAACTTGGGGGAATATATGGAGTCGAGTTTTTGCCTGATGGCGCTACGCTTATCAGGCCTACGATTTGCATCATGTAGGCCGGATAAGGCGCAAGCCGCCATCCGGCAATTGCAATTAGTACAGTTTTTTCGCGCAGTCCAGCCAGTCACCTTTGAACGGACGCTTCATGTTTTCGATAGCGTCGATGATGTCGTGGTGAACCAGCTGCTCGTTCTGAATACCTACGCAGCGACCGCCGTGACCTTCCAGCAGAAGTTCAATGGCATAGGCGCCCATACGGGATGCCAGGATACGGTCGTAAGGAACCGGGGAACCACCACGCTGAATGTGACCCAGTACGGTTGCACGCGTTTCACGACCCGTTTCTTTCTCAATGTAATGCGCCAGTTCGTCAACGTCACACATGTGTTCAGTGATCGCTACGATTGCGTGTTTTTTACCTTTCGCGATGCCCGCTTTGATTTCAGTAACCAAATCGTCACGGCTGAATTCCACTTCCGGAACCACCACGAACTCACAACCACCGGCAATTGCAGCCGCCAGGGTCAGGTCACCACAGTAGCGGCCCATCACTTCGACGATGGAAATGCGCTGGTGAGAAGAAGAGGTATCACGTAGACGGTCAATCGCTTCAACGACAGTGCCCAGAGCGGTGAAGTAGCCGATGGTGTAGTCGGTACCTTTGATATCGTTATCGATAGTGCCCGGCAGACCGATGCATGGGAAGCCCATTTCAGTCAGGCGTTTTGCACCCATGTAAGAACCGTCACCCCCGATAACAACCAGGGCGTCGATGCCACGCTTCTTCAGGTTTTCGATCGCCACCGCACGTACGTTTTCATCACGGAATTCCGGGAAGCGAGCAGAACCGAGGAAAGTACCGCCACGGTTGATCATGTCGGACACGCTGTAGCGGTCAAGCTGGACCATACGGTCTTCATACAAACCCAGGTAGCCATCATGGATCCCCATGACTTCCAGCCCTTCCGTCAACGCTGCACGTACAACACCACGGATTGCTGCGTTCATGCCCGGCGCATCACCGCCGCTTGTCAACACACCGATTTTCTTAATCATGACTACCTCTGAACTTTGGAATGCAAAATGAAATCTGCTGCCGGAAGTCGATTCCGCATATCGAAACGATCCAACGAATATGCAGATAGTATAACAATCACTTCCTGCTGAATTGATTCAGGTCAGGCCAAATGGTGGTAATTTATACACAAAATGCTGGCCCGGTTCACTTTTTTTACAACGAATTATGAAAGCTCAAACATCTTGCCTTCCTTGGGTACGACTGAACAGGGATCCTGATGAATGATGACATCCGATCCCGGGAAACGCCGTAAAATTGCCTGCTCAACCTGTTCAGCCACTAAATGCGCCTGAACGAGCGGCAGATTATCTTCCATTTCCAAATGAATCTGAATAAAGCGGGTCGGCCCTGACTGCCGCGTGCGAAGATCGTGAGCGCCGCTGACTCCAGGCCATGACGTCACTATATCAATAATTTCCTGACGTTCCTCATCGGGTAAAGCGCGATCCAGCAAAGATTGCACTGCCTCATACCCCATGCGTAATGCGCTATATAAAATATAGATGCCAATCCCCAGCGCAAACAAGGCATCTGCACGATGCCAGCCATACCATGCCAGCCCGAGCGCAATGAGAATCGCACCGTTCATCATAACATCAGACTGATAATGAAGCATATCTGCCCGAACGGCCTGACTTTGCGTACGCTTCACTACCCAGCGCTGAAACGAGACCAGAATGATTGTACACACTAACGCAATGATGGTGACAACCACCCCAACGCCCGGATCTTTCATCGGCGTGGGTTGGATGAGATGCTGAATCCCGGTCAGGAATAAAAACAGCGCCGAACCAGAAATAAACATGCTTTGCGCCAGCGCCGCCAGCGATTCCGCTTTTCCGTGTCCGAACGTATGTTCATCATCTGCGGGCTGCAGCGAATAGCGCACCACCAACAGGTTGGTTAACGACGCCGCGATGTCCACCAGAGAATCCACCAGTGCAGCCAGAATACTGACCGATCCGGTGTACCACCACGCAAAAATTTTGATCAAAAGTAACAGCGATGCCATCACGGTTGCCGCGATTGCCGCCCGGCTCACTAGCCGCCCATAGGTTTGATTCATAAACACTCCTGCCAGGATATGCCGCTAGTATAACGGATGAAGTAAAACAGTCAGGCAATAACCGAGGGACAAATTTTGGGCAAAAAAAACCCCCACATCATGTGGGGGAAGACAGGGATGGTGTCTATGGCAAGGAAAACAGGGTTACTACTGGGAACGTGAGTTGCTACTACTCAATAAATTCAACGATGAGCTTTTTTTCCAGTGCGCTACATCGCGCAGTTGCTCCATTCGTTGTTCATGTTTCTCATTTAAAACCGCTTGCTGCTCTGGCGTTAACAGGCGATACATCTGGTTGCGGATCCTGGCTATTTCAACCTGGCGGGCAACCTGTTCTTGCGCCATTCTTTCTGCCTGAGCGCGCACTGCGCTTTCATCAAATTTCTCTGCGGTGACAAGGCGATGCATTGTCTCCATTTCGCTAACATTAACAGGAGGCTGTTCGTGTCTTGCCTGCTGCATTAAATCTCGCATCTGTTGACGTTGATGTTCGGTTAAACTGATACCGTCAAACATGTGGCTCTGAACGCTGCGTTGCGATGAGCCTTCACCCAGGTGCCAGTGATCGCCTGTGACGACTTCAGCTGCATGGCTAAATGTACTGAGTGCCAGCGTTGAGGCCATGACGGCAGCGGTAACTTTGCCCATCACTTGCTCCCAAAATCTTTTCTGTCGCGATTCAACGAGAGACAGTTTACGATTCGGGCTGCAAACATGCGTCAGGGGGTGTAAAACAACGTAAAGTCATAGATTAGCGACGCCTGATGACGTAATTTCTGCCTCGGAGGTACGTAAACAATGAATAAAATCCTGTTAGTTGATGATGACCGAGAGCTGACTTCCCTGTTAAAGGAGTTGCTCGAAATGGAAGGTTTCGATGTGCTGGTTGCCTATGATGGGGAACAGGCGCTTGAGCTTCTGGATGACAGCATCGATTTACTTTTGCTCGACGTCATGATGCCGAAGAAAAACGGCATTGATACGCTGAAAGCACTTCGTCAGACACACCAGACACCCGTAATCATGCTGACCGCTCGCGGCAGCGAATTGGATCGCGTACTTGGCCTTGAGCTGGGCGCGGACGACTATTTACCTAAACCGTTTAACGACCGTGAACTGGTCGCGCGCATCCGCGCTATTCTGCGTCGCTCACACTGGAGCGAACAGCAGCAGAACAGCGATAACGGCTCGCCGACGCTGGAAGTTGATGCGTTAAGCCTTAATCCGGGTCGCCAGGAAGCCAGCTTTGACGGGCAAATTCTGGAGTTAACCGGCACCGAATTCACCCTGCTCTATTTGCTGGCTCAGCATCTCGGTCAGGTGGTTTCGCGTGAGCACCTGAGCCAGGAAGTGCTGGGCAAACGCCTGACGCCTTTCGATCGCGCGATCGACATGCATATCTCGAACCTGCGTCGTAAGCTGCCAGAGCGTAAAGACGGACACCCGTGGTTTAAAACCCTGCGTGGTCGCGGCTACCTGATGGTCTCCGCTTCATGATAGGGAGCTTAACCGCACGCATCTTTGCCATCTTCTGGTTGACGCTGGCACTGGTGTTGATGTTGGTACTGATGTTACCCAAGCTCGACTCACGCCAGATGACCGAGCTACTGGACAGCGAGCAGCGCCAGGGGTTAATGATTGAGCAACACGTTGAAGCTGAACTGGCGAACGATCCACCCAATGATTTGATGTGGTGGCGTCGCTTGTTTCGGGCGATAGACAAGTGGGCGCCGCCAGGACAGCGGTTATTACTTGTTACGACGGAAGGACGCGTGATCGGCGCAGAACGCAACGAAATGCAGATCATTCGTAACTTTATTGGTCAGGCCGATAACGCCGACCATCCGCAAAAGAAAAAATACGGTCGCGTTGAGATGGTCGGGCCTTTCTCCGTCAGAGACGGTGAAGATAACTACCAGCTGTATCTCATACGACCTGCCAGCAGCTCACAATCTGACTTTATCAACCTGCTGTTCGACCGACCGCTGTTGTTGCTGATCGTCACCATGTTAGTCAGCTCACCGCTATTGCTCTGGCTTGCCTGGAGTCTGGCGAAACCGGCGCGTAAGTTGAAAAACGCGGCGGATGAAGTAGCTCAGGGTAACCTACGTCAACATCCTGAGCTGGAAGCCGGTCCGCAGGAGTTCCTGGCGGCAGGCGCAAGCTTTAACCAGATGGTGACGGCATTGGAACGGATGATGACCACACAGCAACGCCTGCTGTCGGACATCTCTCACGAGCTGAGAACACCGCTAACGCGTCTGCAACTGGGCACCGCTCTGCTGCGCCGTCGTAGCGGTGAGAGCAAAGAGCTGGAGCGCATTGAAACAGAAGCTCACCGACTGGACAGCATGATCAACGACCTGCTGGTGATGTCACGTAATCAGCAGAAAAACGCGCTGGTCAGTGAAACAGTGAAAGCTAATCAGCTTTGGGGCGAAGTGCTGGATAACGCCGCCTTTGAAGCTGAGCAGATGGGTAAATCGCTCACGGTGAATTTCCCGCCGGGTCCGTGGCCGCTGTACGGTAACCCAAATGCATTGGAAAGTGCGCTGGAAAACATTGTGCGCAATGCCCTGCGCTATTCACATACGAAGATTGAAGTTGGCTTCGCGGTGGATATCGACGGGATTACCATCACCGTGGACGACGATGGCCCAGGCGTTAGCCCTGAAGACAGAGAACAGATTTTCCGTCCGTTCTATCGTACCGATGAGGCGCGCGATCGCGAGTCTGGCGGAACAGGTCTGGGTCTGGCGATTGTGGAAACCGCGATCCAGCAGCATCGTGGCTGGGTGAAGGCCGAAGACAGCCCGCTGGGTGGTTTACGGCTGGTGATTTGGTTACCGCTGTATAAACGCGCTTAACAGGCTTCCCCGGTACGACATGATTACCGGGGAAGCATTCACGTTATGCCGCCGCAGCCGCCGCCGCTAGCTTTTGCTTTTTAATTCGCTTCACCAGAATGGTCGAGCAGATAAAGCCCATTAAGCTGAACGCAATCATCACGCTAAAGACATAGTTGTAGCCAGTGATGCCGCTATTGGTATCCAGCAAATAGCCGTACAACGTGTACGCAAACATCGCTGGCATATAACCGATGATGCAACCAAATGCCATTGCCGAGCCCGCATACTCACGTGGGGTACCGATCTCATCCATCGGCGCGAAGAAAATGGCGCGCTGTGAGAAGATAATCGCTCCGAACCCTAATGTCGCCGCCATACCGATATACACGTTCATTGTTTGATGTGGTAACTGCATGAACACAAGCATCGCCACAGCAGAGATCAGGAACGTCCACTTCAGATACACTGTCGGTGATTTAGCAACTTTATCTGCCAACATTCCACCAATCGGCCCACCTACCATTTTTAACGCATACTGGTTGATGATGCCGTACGCACCGACGAGAGCTACCGGCAGCATATAGATATCTTTTAAGAACGGAATAAAGTAAGTCAGTCCACAGTACGCGGCATAAACGAAGAAAATACCTAAAGAAGCCAGCCAAACATTAGGGCAGGACAAAACATGTTTGATACCCTTTAACACTTCCATGTTGGCACTGGTTTTCTCGCCACCTTTCACTTTGTCATCATCGACAATAAAGTACGTCACAATACCTGCCACAAGCGTAATTACCGTATAGAACAACAGGCCCGCCTGCATCCCCGCTTTACCTTCACCAAACTGGACGAAGACAAACAGAGCGCCAGATGCAACGATAACATCCACCACGCCACGTCCGGCTTCTAAAAAGCCGAACATGCGTCCTTGTTCTTCTTTCGTTCCCAGCAAACGAACGGCTTTCAGCAATACCGGCCAATAAACCACATCGGCAAAGAAAGCCATCGCGGCAAAGCAAATGAGATAACCAGTAAATGACGGTAGCGTTGCCAGATATAAGCCACATAACCCAACACCAATCAGACCGAACGGTAATAATATTTTCTTGGAGTAACGATCTGCGATATAGAGAGAAAGAAAAAGTCCGGTTGTCTGAACAATCGTATAAACCGTAAAGCTCAACCCAATTTGCGTATTAGTTAAACCCCAGTCATTCTGCATTGGCACATAGAAAACATCTTTCATACTTGAAAGCTTGAATATCGTGCCGCCGCCTAAAATCAAAAAACAGAGCCTTGCCCATTTATTCATGAACATGATTAAACCCTCATTGCTTGTTGAGAGAAATATCTAAATTAAATTGTATAATTAATAAAGCCAGGGGATTATTTTCATAATCCTTTCCGCATTTAATAATATTTTAAGAAAACTAATTAATTGCCTATAAACTTGTCACATATATCACGAATGTATTTTATTTGGGCAAGAGCATGTTCTTTTTCCTGCGCCAGTCGCGCATCAATCATGTTGCTGTCAGGCAGCGGCGTATAACTTGCATCGCGCCATGGGATCCATGGATTATCACCCTCATCGTCGAAGCGAAATGCAGGGGCATAATATTCAACTTCTTCTTCCAGGCCAAAAGCATGTACTTGCGGTTTATCTTCACCTAAAAGTAATAATGCCTTAAGCATCTCTTCCATGGGTAAATCGCCGTGTCCTGAACGACAAGCCTCATGCCCCCAGCCTTTACCTTCTTTAATAATTTTTGCGTCTTTGATATGCACCTGAGTGATCAGAGGAGACATAACCTCTAACGCAGAAAGCGGCTGTTCATTAGCATTAATCATGTTGCCAAAATCAAACAGAATAGAGAGATTTTTCATCCCGCTATTGTTAACCAGCGTCACCAGCTCATGGCCTTGCAGATCTTCATGCTGTTCGATAGTAAAGCTTAGTCCGCAATCGTCATACTGAGACAGCCATGCAATATCATTGGCAATCTTCGCCATAACATCGTTGAGATGCCCTTCATAACGCGGGTAGAAACGCACTGAAGTTGCACCAGTAGCAACAGCAATACGGATGGCATCCGTCAATGTCGCCTTATCCGATGCGCTCGTTTCGATATGCACATCCAGATTATATTTTTTGGCCTTCTCTTTAAAATCGTGTAGCTGCTGATCGTTCAGTTTCTGCAGTGATTGGGATTCACCATCCTCAACATGTATTTTTACACCCTTCAATTTTTGCTGATGCGCAATATCCAGAAGATCCCCCGGCAGGACTCTCTCGTAACGCATATTCAGATGAAAAGCATAAGCATGTAGGTACAGCGGTATATTTCTCGCGCGTTCCGCAAGAAGTTCTTGGTTACATTTTCCCATTATTTTTCTCATTCATCGCGAATAACAAGTTCCACTGATTCAAGTCGCCAGTATTCGAAATCAACCTGAACCACTTTTTTATCTCGGGTAGCCCGATGTTTTTCTACTAAAATTCCATACGTATTAGGCGCAACACCCAGTTCTTTGCAGGCCACTTCTGGCATATTGACCGGTTTAAAAACCATTTCTTTGATATTTAAAACATGGCCAAATGCATCTTCCCAGACGCTGGCAAAAGACTGATTGCCCAATTTATTAATGAATCCTGGCGCAACATCGGCATCAATATAGGATTCATGGTAAAACACTTTATGTGAATCAAGACCGCACCAGCCGGTAACTAAATAGCGGTCACCGGAGGAGAGAAAAACATCATCAACATGATGCGGAACTGTATCAATGGTTTCTTTGGTTAAATAATCCCAAAAAGGCTTACGTCCCTGAGCACAGGCTTCAGCATTGAAGCTGGAAAGTGATTTAGGGTTATAAATAAATCGCTTCGACGAAATAAACCAACCACTGCGGTTCTTGCGGAAAATACGCGCATCGATCTCAAGCTCAATCAGAACCTGACGTAAGGTCATACGCTTTGCATCCAGCAGCTCACATAACTCCCTTTCCGAAGGCAATTTGGATCCCGCTGGTAAATTCTTCTCGTTTAACCAGCTTTCAAAGCGCTCCCTGAGCACATCAACATTGTTTTTCTTTTTCATTTCGCTCATCTGGTTTAAACCAATTTGAAGCTAAGATATTTGAGTGCAGGAAATACTCAAGTTTTTTTTCAACGCAGAGTTTCTTTTTGTGGGCCAGGTATCAAGAATGGCTTTGAAGCAAACCGAGACCGTCAGGTTTTTGCCCGGTTTTGTACACAGGGGGGATGAAGCACGGGGGAGAGGTAAATCAGGTGTCTCCACCTGATTTAACTGCCAGATGAAGGTAGGTTTATTTTCCCCACAAACGGCGGGAATTGTCTTCGATCTTGCCGCTTAAACGGCGCTTTTGCATCGTTCTGGTCCAGCTTTTTGATAACCCAGCAGCCGACAGTAAACGGTGATATTGCGAATCATCAAACGGCATATGCCAGGCGATAGCAATGGCCTCCCGCACGCTGACGTCGCTCACGCGTGACGCCAGGATCAATGGCGCGTCTGCTGACACCTGACCAGGCGCGATGACGCTACACAGCCAGCCCGTCTTGCCCGCATCCTGCATCTGGCTGGCCATATCGCTGATGCCAAAATGGAAATTCAGCTTAAAGCACGGCGAGCGCGGCTGCGTGACCTGAATCAGCGCCTCTCCCCACTGGAAAATGTCGCCAATATACACATTATCTTCAGTCAGCCCCTCAGTAGAGAGGTTCTCACCAAACGCGGGGGCGACAAATAGCTCCGCCTGCTCCGGAAACGCTTGTCTCCAGTGCTGATAGTGTTCACGCGGATAGTGACACAGCGCGCGATCCGGCCCGCCGTGAATTTTCGTTTCCGCTTGTTCATCCCCCGTCAGCCCCAGTTCGGTCAGCATCAACTCACCGTCAATCTGGACTTTAGCAATCGCGCTGGGACGGCTTCCCGTGTAGTCCCGAACTTTGCCTGTAAAAACATCGACCGGATATCGCATCTGTTCCCTCTCCCGATAAATTTCCCCCATTACACCACATTTATTTTACCCCAGTCGCTCAAAATGAGAGCACGGTTCACATGAAACTTAGGGACACATGCTATCAATGTAATCTGGTTTTGAAACATCATTTCAAATAAGGAGTCGACAACGTGACTGGTCAATCGCAATTTGCTGGCGTCTGGTGTCCTTCCATTACGCCAATGGACAATGATGGCAAGATCGATCTCAACGGTCTAAGCCAACATCTCAAACGCCTTACCGAGGCCAAAATCGACGTGATTTTGCTGATGGGCAGCATCGGGGAATTTGCCTCCTTCACGCTTGAAGAAAGGCTGCTGCTGATCCGCGAGGCCCGCGCCATGAGCTCGCTGAAGATGGTCGCCAACGTCTCATCCACCTGCCAGAATGATGTTTTATTGATGGCGCAGGAAGCGTATCGCTCAGGTTACGATGCCGTGATGATCCTGCCGCCCTACTACTACGGACAAACGGCGAAACAGCTGCTGAGCTACTTCCGTCAGTTGGGGCAGACACTCAGCGGCAAATGGTTTGCTTATAACTTCCCGGCACGCACCGGCTGCGATTTAACCCCCGAACTGGTAGCCACCCTCGCCGCCGAGTTCCCGAATTTCGCTGGCATTAAAGACACCGTCGACTGCCAGTCCCATACCCGCAGTATGATTCAGACCACCCGCGCCGTGCGGGAGGATTTTGCCGTGCTGTCCGGCTATGACGAATACTACATTCCCAACCTGTTAGCAGGTGGCGCGGGGATAATTTCAGGGTTGAACAACGTCATGCCGGAACTGTTTGTCAGCGCGCGGGAAGCGTTTAAACAGGGCGACCTGGCAGCACTTCGCGATATTCAGGACCAGATTGGCACCTGCATGTCCATCTATGCCATCGGCGAAGATTTTGTCACCACCATCAAAACCGTGGTATCGCGTAAGTTTGGCTATTGTACCGGCGTGTCACGTAATGCCGGTGGAGAGTTGAACGAGAGTGAGTGTCGAACAATCGATGAGGTGTTTGTCGTCAAAGGGTAAATAATTAAGCCGGATGGTGCAGACCATCCGGCTTAAGAGACTTACTTCACGGTACCACGAATATCAATTTCCGCCGCCCTTGCTTTGACCTTTTTCGACCAGATAGACGTGATAATCGGCACCAGAATGGAGGTCACAATCACCGACGTGGCGACCAGGGAAGTTGCTGCCGGTGCCATCGGTTTAAATGCCGGAACCATTTCAGCAATCAGCACCGGCGTAGCAACCGCCGCGCCCGCAGAACTGGAAGCGGCAATCCCCGCCGTACCATCGCCACCACCAATCAGTTTATCGGCGATAATCAATGGAATACCAGTGATGATAATCACCGCCACGCCCAGCAGAATACCCAGTACGCCGGTCTGCGCAATCACGCTCAAATCAATGGTGTTACCTAATGCGAAGGCAAAGAACGGGATCAGCGTCTGCACCGCTTTGCTGAAGAACTCCCGCAGTTCAGGGTCCAGATTCCCCAGCGCAAAGCCAATCAGGAACGGCAATACTGCACCAACAAATACGTGTGGTTCAAACGACGCGATCCCGGCGGTTCCCAGAATCACCATGGTCATCAGCGGGCCAGACTCCAGCGACATCAGGACAAACGCCCCGGCCTCTTCTTTGGTGCCGTACTGCTGCATAATCGAGGCATAAAGCCCGCCGTTGGTCATATCCATCGCGGCCACCAGCGCCAGCGTAGACAACCCAGCGAAGAATCCGACCTCTACACCATGTTCCGGCAGAATGCGTGAAGCTATCGCTGCAACCACCCACGCCACCAGAATCTTGGTTATGACTAACGTACCTGATTTACGCAGCACGGTGCCGGTGGCGCTTAGCTTGATCGACGCCCCCATGCAAAAGAACCAGACTGCCAGGATAGGCACCGTACCGGTGATCATACCGTTGGTAAAAGAGCCGAAATATTTCCCGGCGCCGGGGGAAAAGGTGTGACACAACGCGCCCAGGAAAAGCGGCACCAGCATCATACCACCTGGGATTTTCTCTATCGTACGTTTGATCTGCATTTCCATCACCTGTAGACATAAAAATGGGGCAATTTTTATGGGCGATTGCATCTTGCTTTGAGATGCGCCCGTCTTGATGAAAAGAAGATAGACATTCATAGAGACTATAAAAGTGATCCCACTCGCATAATAAAACCTTGTTTCAATTTAAGTGGATCATTGTTTTTATATTGAGTTTGATCACAAAAAAACCCCACAAGCATCGCTTGCAGGGCTTTGTTAAAGCGTAGAACTTATTTTTTTGCTGCGAAACGCGCGGCAGCTTCGTCCCAGTTCACGACGTTCCAGAACTCTTTGATGTAGTCCGGGCGACGGTTCTGGAATTTCAGGTAGTAAGCGTGTTCCCAAACGTCCAGGCCCACGATTGGGAAACCGGAAGCGCCAGAGATAGCTTCACCCATCAGCGGGGAATCCTGGTTGGCGGTGGAAACAACAGCCAGTTTGTCACCTTTCAGAACCAGCCACGCCCAGCCGGAGCCAAAGCGGGTTGCCGCTGCTTTTTCAAATTCAGCTTTGAAGTTGTCAACGGAGCCGAAGTCACGTTCGATAGCCGCTTTCAGGTCGCCCTGCAGCGTAGTACCGGTTTTCAGGCCTTTCCAGAACAGGCTGTGGTTAGCGTGACCGCCCGCGTTGTTACGCAGTACGGTTTTCTTGTCTGCTGGCAGTTGATCCAGTTTGGTGATCAACTCTTCAACGGACAGGCTGGCGAATTCAGGCAGGCTTTCCAGCGCAGCGTTGGCGTTATTTACGTAAGCCTGGTGGTGTTTGGTGTGGTGGATTTCCATCGTCTGCTTATCGAAGTGCGGTTCAAGGGCATCATAAGCGTACGGCAGGGATGGCAGTGTATAACTCATAATCATCTCCAGTATTGTCGGGCGGCCAGTGTTAACGCCGCGTAAGCAGTTGGGTCATTATAGTTAATTAAATGATATTGAAAATGATTATCAATGCCGTACTTTTTACAGGGTCTTAATGAATCAAACCCATTGTTAAAGATGTGAGCCGAATCACCCACTTAACGTGATAATTGCCAACATGCGCAAAAGGGCGGCAATCGTCAAAAGGTTAACCACCTGCGTAATTTTTAAACTCGTTAGGTCGGAGGGGTCATTACCGACGATAAAAAATAACGAGGATTAAGTCATGAGTAACGCGATTACGATGGGTATCTTTTGGCATTTGATAGGGGCAGCCAGTGCCGCCTGTTTCTATGCCCCGTTCAAGCAAGTCAAACATTGGTCATGGGAAACGATGTGGTCGGTTGGCGGGATCGTCTCCTGGATAATCCTGCCGTGGACCATCAGCGCCATGTTACTTCCCGATTTCTGGGCCTACTTCAGCTCCTTCAGCCTCTCCACGCTGGCGCCGGTATTTCTGTTTGGTGCAATGTGGGGGATTGGCAATATCAACTATGGCCTGACCATGCGCTATCTCGGTATGTCGATGGGTATCGGGATTGCGATAGGTATTACGCTGATTGTCGGCACGCTGATGACCCCGATTATCAACGGCAATTTTGATGTACTGATCAATACCTCTGGCGGCCGCATGACGCTGCTTGGCGTACTGGTCGCGCTGATTGGCGTGGGCATTGTTACCCGTGCCGGTCAGTTAAAAGAACGAAAAATGGGCATCAAAGCGGAAGATTTCAACCTGAAAAAAGGTCTGGTTCTGGCCGTCATGTGCGGTATTTTCTCCGCCGGGATGTCCTTTGCGATGAACGCGGCGAAACCGATGCACGATGCCGCCGCCGCGTTGGGCGTCGATCCGCTGTATGTCGCCCTGCCTAGCTATGTGGTCATTATGGGCGGTGGCGCGCTTGTTAACCTGGGCTTCTGCTTCATTCGTCTGGCAAAAGTGAAGAACTTGTCGATAAAAGCCGACTTCTCGTTAGCCAAACCGCTGATTATCACCAACGTGCTGCTCTCTGCGCTTGGTGGCTTGATGTGGTATCTGCAATTCTTCTTCTACGCCTGGGGCCACGCACGTATTCCGGCGCAGTATGACTATGTAAGCTGGATGCTGCACATGAGCTTCTATGTTCTGTGCGGCGGGATTGTCGGTCTGGTATTGAAAGAGTGGAAAAACGCGGGTCGTCGTCCGGTCAGCGTGTTAAGCCTCGGCTGCGTAGTGATCATTGTCGCGGCAAACATTGTCGGTCTGGGAATGGCCAGCTAAGCATGCTGAGTACTGAGATGACGCCACTGGCTCGGCGTCATCCCGGTTTCCCGCGTAAATACCACCGAAAAGTAGTTACTGTCCTCAAAGCCGCAGCGCATGGAAATCTCGCTAATCATCAACCGACTATGTTTGAGCAGATACTGCGCATGGCAAACCCGCACCTGGCGGAGATACTGGTTGATGGTCATCCCGGTCTGGCTGCGAAACTGCTGGCGCAAAACGCGCTCGCTGCATTGTTCGCGCTCGCAAAACGTATCCAGTTCAAACGCATGCTCATGGCTACCGGCTAACGCGGTGATCAGTTTATCCAGCAGCGTTTCACTGGAGGTCGCCGGGAGCGTATCCGTGGCATAACGATGCCGCTTAAGGTGTGTCACCAGCTGCCCGAACAGCAGCTCAGCCATGGTAAAAGCCTGTGCATCACGTTGATTACTTTCATGTTCAAGCTGGCTTATCACCTGTCGGACCTGGCTCATGCCAACGCTGCCGAGTCGCCAATGCGGCTGCCTCGGCGTACCGTCAAATCCGGGGATTGCCCCTTGCCAGTCAACATTCAGCGTCAACCGCTCCGGGCAGTAGATGATATTTTGCAACACCAGGTCGTTCACGGAGGTGTAGGAGTGTTTATCTTCGGCGCGAATGTAAAACAGATCGCCACGGGTTATCCGGTACGGGCGATCGTTAAGGACATGCAGACCATTACCGCGCCAGACCATGACCAGCTCGCAAAACTCGTGGGTATGCTCAGCAAAGACATCCTGCGGATAACGGTCAGCCACGGCCACAGCCTGCTGCTCATGCGCAAAGAAGTCTGATTTCAGAAGGACCAGATGATTCGCCATCACAATATTCCCTGTCGGATGGCGGCTACGCCTTATCCGACCTACAGATTACGTGACACGTAGGCCGGATAAGGCGTAGCCACCATCCGGCGTTAAGGGACATGATTATCTGAGATTCGGCGGTAAAAAACGTTGATAGCTTTCGCGTTACTGGAGGCGGCTTGCCACAACGAGATCGCGCCCCTGACGAATATCGCGTGGTGACCACTTGAACTCACGACGAAAAAGCGTCGAAAAGTGGTTACTGTCGCCGAATCCGCAGAGATAAGCGATGTCTGTCACACTGTCATCACTGTGGCGAAGCAGATGCCGGGCCTTGATCAGCCGCAAGCGGTTAAGGTAGCGCTGCGGCGTCAATCCGGTTTGCTGTTTGAGCTGGCGATGCAGAGTGCGCAAAGAGAGGGAAAACTTCTCGGCCAGCGCCTCCCAACACACCTCGTCGGCAAAGTTATCTTCCAGCCACGCCATCAGGAGGTTAAGCCGCGCGTCGTTATCGGTCGCTGCTTCCATCAGGCTGCTTTTACGCAGCAGCACCAGCAGTTGCATAAACAGGATCTCGCGATTTGCCGCCGTTGGTGTATCCATCCCCTCACCGAGCGCTTCCATCTGCAGCACCAGTTGTCGAACCTGCTGCAACACCCCCTGATTCACCCGCCAGTGGGAGGGATACTGCCCGTTCTGTTCCTGAGGTAAAAGCTGATTCAGCCCAGCCAGAAATTGAAACGCATCCGGGGAGCGATACAACACATTGGTCAGGCACAGATTGTCAGTATGTTCATATAAATGCCGGTCATGATCGCGAACGAAACACACTGTACCGCCGCTGATGGTGTAAGGCTGCCCATTGAACACATGGATCCCCGTTCCATGTTCGACCACCACAATTTCATGAAAATCATGATGATGCTCTGGAAACGCAGGTTGAGGAAGCCGCGGTTCAATAGCCACTGGCGCTTTACCTGTCGGAAAAAAATCCACGCAATGCAATACCGTCATGATGACATCCTTCCCGATCAAATGAACATGGCTGAATAGTAATTAAGGGTTATCACCCTCACCTTAAATTTTTGACGCCAAAGTGCGTAAACACGGTCAATTCTTCAAGAAATGGCGGGAAAGATCGGGAATTGCGGAAGGCGTCACATCCGCTAAAACAGGTCCTATTAATAGAAATTGTGAACAGCGTCACGTTCACCTTTGCCATGTTGCCAGCCGCTAATTGTGGCTGTCACTGTCAAGAAGGTACGCTTTATCTGGGGTTCTTAGACTGATTGCAATAAAACTCAGAAGGACCTCGCTATGACTTTTCGCCATTGTGTCGCAGTCGATCTCGGCGCATCCAGTGGGCGCGTAATGCTGGCGCGTTACGACAGTGAACACCGCTCCCTGACGCTACGTGAAATCCACCGCTTCATGAACTGCCTGCAAAAAACAGACGGTTTTGACACCTGGGACATCGACAGCCTGGAAAACGATATTCGTCTTGGCCTGAAAAAAGTCTGCGATGAAGGCATTCGGATAGACAGCATCGGCATTGATACCTGGGGCGTGGATTACGTTCTGATCGATAACATCGGTCAACGTGTCGGTCTGCCGGTCTCTTACCGTGACAGCCGCACGACCGGCATTATGGCGCAGGCGATGGAGCAGCCGGGTAAAGGTGAAATTTACCGCCGTAGCGGCATTCAGTTTCTGCCCTTTAACACCCTGTATCAACTGCGTGCGCTGGTTGAACAGCAGCCAGAACTGCTCCCGCAGGTGGCCCATGCCCTGCTGATCCCCGACTACTTCAGCTTTCGCCTGACCGGCAAAATGAACTGGGAATACACCAACGCCACCACCACCCAGCTCGTCAATATCAATACCGACGACTGGGATGACACACTGCTGGCGTGGACCGGGGCAGACAAAGCCTGGTTTGGTCGCCCGACGCATCCAGGGAACGTGATCGGCCACTGGATTTGCCCACAGAAAAACCAAATTCCGGTTGTCGCCGTCGCCAGTCACGACACGGCCAGCGCGGTCATTGCTTCTCCGCTGGCCGACAAAAACAGCGCCTATCTCTCTTCCGGGACCTGGTCGCTGATGGGCTTTGAGAGCAGAACACCGTATACCAACGATGCGGCGCTGGCGGCGAATATCACCAATGAAGGCGGCGCGGAAGGACGCTACCGTGTCCTGAAAAATATTATGGGGCTGTGGCTGCTCCAGCGCGTATTAAAAGAGCGCCAGATTACCGACCTGCCAACGCTTATCAGCCAAACGCAAGCGCTGCCGGCCTGCCAGTTCCTGATAAACCCGAACGACGATCGCTTTATCAACCCCGACGATATGAGTGCAGAAATTCAGGCAGCATGCCGTGAATCAGGCCAACCCGTTCCCCTGCAAAACGCCGAACTGGCGCGCTGTATCTTCGACAGCCTGGCGTTGCTGTACGCCGACATCCTGCAAGAACTGGCACAACTGCGTGGTGCAGCATTTAGCCAACTGCACATTGTCGGTGGCGGCTGCCAGAACACCTTACTGAACCAGCTATGTGCGGATGCCTGCGGTATTCGCGTGATGTCCGGGCCGATTGAGGCTTCCACGCTCGGCAATATTGGCATCCAGCTGATGACGCTGGACGAGCTGAACAACGTCGATGATTTCCGTCAGGTGGTGCGCGCCAACTACGAACTGACCACCTTCATTCCCAATCCTGAAAGTGAAATTGCCCGCTACCAGGCGCAGTTTCAATCACTACGACAGACAAAGGAGCTTTGCGCATGACCACTCAACTTGAACAAGCCTGGGAACTGGCAAAACTGCGTTTCGCCGCGGTAGGCATTGATGTCGAGGCGGCCTTACGCCAGCTCGATCGTCTGCCGGTCTCCATGCACTGCTGGCAGGGCGATGATGTCGCCGGTTTCGAAAACCCGGAAGGCTCGCTCACTGGCGGTATTCAGGCTACCGGTAACTATCCGGGTAAAGCGCGTAACGCCACCGAACTGCGGGCCGATCTGGAGCAGGCGCTGAGCCTGATTCCTGGTCCAAAACGTCTGAATTTGCACGCGATCTATCTGGAATCTGATACGCCGGTTGCCCGCGACCAAATCAAACCTGAGCACTTTAAAAACTGGGTGGAGTGGGCGAAAGCGAACCAGTTAGGGCTGGATTTCAACCCATCCTGCTTCTCACACCCGCTGAGCGCCGACGGTTTCACGCTGGCGCACGCCGACGACACCATTCGCCAGTTCTGGATCGATCACTGCAAAGCCAGCCGTCGCGTCTCGGCGTATTTTGGCGAGCAGTTGGGTACACCATCGGTGATGAACATCTGGATCCCGGATGGCATGAAAGACATCACCGTTGACCGTTTAGCGCCGCGCCAGCGTCTGCTGGACGCACTGGACGAAGTGATCAGCGAGAAACTCGACCCGGCGCACCATATCGATGCCGTCGAAAGCAAGCTGTTTGGCATCGGTGCGGAAAGCTACACCGTGGGCTCTAACGAGTTCTACATGGGTTACGCCACCAGCCGCCAGACCGCACTGTGTCTGGATGCGGGCCACTTCCATCCGACTGAAGTGATCTCCGACAAAATTTCCGCCGCCATGCTGTATGTACCGCGCCTGCTGCTGCACGTCAGCCGTCCGGTGCGCTGGGACAGCGATCACGTGGTGCTGCTGGATGATGAAACTCAGGCGATTGCCAGCGAGATCGTTCGCCACAACCTGTTCGACCGCGTACACATTGGCCTCGACTTCTTCGACGCCTCCATTAACCGCATCGCCGCGTGGGTGATCGGCACCCGCAATATGAAAAAAGCCCTGCTGCGCGCGCTGTTAGAACCCACCGAGCAACTGCGTCAGCTCGAAGCCAGCGGCGACTACACCGCACGTCTGGCCCTGCTGGAAGAGCAAAAATCGCTGCCGTGGCAGGCCGTCTGGGAGATGTATTGTCAGCGCCACGACACGCCTGCGGGCAGCCAGTGGCTGGACAGCGTGCGCGCTTATGAAAAAGAGATTTTGAGCAAACGTAGCTAACCGTGACGCCAGGCTTGTAGGCCGGATAAGACGCCCCGCGTCGCCATCCGGCAATAAATGAAACACGATTGCCGGATGGCGCTTCGCTTATCCGGCCTACGTAAGACCCGATAACGTTCGGGCAATAAACAGGAACACCGAACATGCAAAAAATTACGACTTCCTGGTTCGTCCAGGGGATGATCAAAGCCACTTCTGATGCGTGGCTGAAAGGCTGGGACGAGCGTAATGGCGGCAACCTGACGCTGCGTCTTGATGAAGCAGATATCGCGCCGTTTAGCGCCGATTTCCACGAAAAACCACGCTATATTGCGCTAAGTCAGCCGATGCCGCTGCTGGCAAACACACCGTTTATCGTCACCGGTTCCGGTAAGTTTTTCCGTAACGTCCAGCTCGATCCCGCGGCAAACTTGGGCGTGGTACAAGTAGACAGCGACGGTGCGGGCTACCACATCCTCTGGGGCCTGACCCACGAGGCCGTGCCGACCTCTGAACTGCCGGCTCACTTTCTCTCTCACTGCGAACGCATTAAAGCGACGAACGGTAAAGACCGCGTGATCATGCACTGCCATGCCACCAACCTGATCGCTCTGACCTACGTACTGGAAAACAACACAGCGCTGATTACCCGCAAGCTGTGGGAAGGCAGCACCGAGTGCCTGGTGGTGTTCCCGGATGGCGTTGGCATTCTGCCGTGGATGGTGCCGGGTACAGATGAAATTGGTCAGGCTACCGCCGAGGAAATGCAGAAACACTCGCTGGTACTTTGGCCGTTCCACGGCGTGTTCGGAAGCGGACCTACCCTCGACGAAGCGTTCGGTTTGATAGATACCGCAGAGAAATCCGCCGAAGTTCTGGTCAAAATCTTTTCGATGGGCGGTATGAAGCAGACCATCTCACGTGAAGAGCTGGTCGCACTTGGCAAACGCTTTGGTGTTACGCCGCTGGCAAGCGCCATAAAGCTGTACTGATACCTCCCAACTCAACGCCGGATGCGGCTTCGCCTTATCCGGCCTACAGGATTTTATTATTAAGGAGAATAGTGATGAGCTTTATGTTGGCACTGCCAAAAATTAGCCTGCATGGCGCCGGCGCGATTGCCGATATGGTGAATCTCGTGGCGAATAAACAATGGGGCAAAGCGCTGATCGTCACCGATGGTCAACTGGTAAAACTGGGCCTGCTGGATAGCCTGTTTGCCGCGCTGGATAAACATCAAATGTCTTACCACCTGTTTGATGAAGTATTCCCGAACCCGACAGAAGAGCTGGTACAGAAAGGTTTTGCAGCCTATCAGAACGCAGAATGTGACTACATCATCGCCTTCGGTGGCGGCAGCCCGATCGATACCGCCAAAGCGGTGAAAATCCTGACAGCCAACCCTGGCCCTTCTACCGCTTACTCCGGCGTGGGCAAAGTGAAAAATGCTGGCGTCCCGCTGGTCGCCATCAACACTACCGCCGGTACGGCAGCAGAGATGACCAGCAACGCGGTCATTATCGACTCTGCCCGTAAGGTTAAAGAGGTGATCATCGACCCGAATATCATCCCGGACATCGCTGTGGATGATGCCAGCGTCATGCTGGAAATCCCGGCCTCCGTCACCGCCGCAACCGGTATGGACGCCCTGACCCACGCGGTGGAAGCCTATGTTTCCGTTGGTGCTCATCCGCTCACCGACGCTAACGCACTGGAAGCGATTCGCCTGATCAACCTGTGGCTACCAAAAGCGGTCGACGACGGTCATAACCTCGAAGCTCGTGAGCAAATGGCGTTTGGTCAGTATCTGGCGGGGATGGCATTTAACAGCGCTGGTCTGGGTCTGGTGCATGCGCTGGCGCACCAGCCGGGCGCAACCCATAATCTGCCACACGGCGTCTGCAACGCCATCCTGCTGCCGGTAATCGAAAACTTTAACCGTCCGAACGCCGTAGCGCGCTTTGCCCGCGTGGCGCAGGCAATGGGCGTCGATACCCGTGACATGAGCGATGAAGCGGCAAGTATGGAGGCCATCAACGCGATTCGTGCACTCAGCAAGCGTGTCGGTATTCCTGCGGGCTTTAGTTCCCTTGGCGTGACGAAAGAGGATATTGAAGGCTGGCTGGATAAAGCGTTGGCCGATCCGTGTGCGCCATGCAACCCGCGCACCGCCAGCCGCGACGAGGTCCGCGAGCTGTATCTGGAGGCGTTATGATCCGCAAGGCCTTTGTGATGCAGGTGAATGCCGACGCGCACGTTGAATATCAACGTCGGCACAATCCCATCTGGCCAGAGCTGGAAGCTGTGCTGAAAGAGCACGGCGCCCATCACTACGCGATTTATCTCGATCAGGCGCGCAATCTGCTGTTCGCCACCGTTGAGATTGAGTCCGAAGAACGCTGGAATGCCGTTGCCAGCACCGACGTTTGCCAACGTTGGTGGAAGCATATGCGTGACGTAATGCCAGCAAACCCGGACAACAGCCCGGTTAGCGCAGAGCTAAAAGAAGTGTTTTATTTGCAATAGACTTGTAGGCCGGATAAGGCGCTAACGCGCCGCATCCGGCACAACGCAACAGAACAGTTAGTTCTGCTCAGAAACCAGAATCGCCTGGGTGTCAGGCTCCAGCGCTTTAAAAATATGCGCCCGATCGGCGGGGTAACAAATATAGTCCCCCTCACCTAACTCCTCCGGCGCTTCCGTCAATCCTACCATCGCCTTACCCTGCGTCACGATTATGTGTTCAACCGATCCCGGTGGATGCGGCTGTGAAATACGATCCGCGCCCGGCTGCGTCAGCAGCAGATAGATATCCCGCCGCGCCCCCGGCGGGCAGGCGGCCAGTAAAATGGCCTGATAGTGGGCCTGCTCAGCCACCACCTTTGTTCCTTCGCCGCGGCGAATCACCTGCGTTTTTTGTTCCTGCGGCTCCAGCAGGCGAGCAAAGGGAATATCTAACGCCACACACAGCGACCAGAGCGTTTCCAGGCTAGGATTGCCATTACCCGCTTCCAATTGCGAGAGTGTCGATTTTGCAATCCCTGCGCGACGGGCAATCTCTGCCAATGACAAACCGGTGCGCTGACGTTCACGCACAAGGCTTTTCGCGATCATACTGATGGGCTGGGTCATTCACGACTCCACGTTCTTTATATCGAACGATTCGTTCGACTTGTAATATTGACTGGTCGCGTTCATTATAATGGAAATTCGTTCGATATGGCTAAAACGGTATGAAACATTATTTTTCCAGTCTCAAAGGCGACACGATAAAAGCAATATTTTTGGTCTGTCTGGCCGTCGGCGTAGTCGGCATGTCATACGGCTCGCTGGCGATGGCCTACGGCTTCCCGCTGTGGGTACCGTTTGTGCTTTCGATTACGGTACTGGCGGGTGCGTCCGAGTTTATGTTTATCGGTATCGTCGCCAGCGGCGGTAACCCACTGGCGGCGGCGGCTGCCGGTTTACTGGTCAACGCCCGACACGTGCCGTTTGGCGTCACGGTGCGCGATCTGGTGGGCTCGCGGGCTGCGAGTTTCCTCGGCTGTCATATCATGAACGACGAAAGCGTAGTCTTTGGCCTGTCGCAAAAAACGCCCGAACAACGTAAAGCCGCCTTCTGGCTGTGCGGTCTGGGCGTCGCGCTTTTCTGGCCTGTTGGCACACTGATCGGCGCGGGCGTCGGCAAACTGCTCCCCGCCCCGGAAACCATCGGTCTGGATGCCGTCTTCCCTGCAATTTTATTAGCCTTAGTGGTCCCGGCCTTTAAAAACCGCACCACGCTGATTCGCGCCTGTAGCGGCGCCGGGTTGTCGCTTGCCGCCATCCCCTTTGCGCCGGTCGGTTTACCTGTTCTGCTCTCACTGTTTGGCTTACTGACGAGGAAAAAATAATGGGCAACATGACGCTGTTTATCGTCGGTATCGCCATGTTATCTCTGGGAACATATTTAATGCGTTTAGGAGGAGCGAAGCTTGGGAGCCGTTTAGCGTTCTCGGAACGCTCGCAGGCGCTGCTTTCCGACGCCGCAACGGTATTACTGTTCTCCGTTGCGCTGGCGACTACCTTTTACGAAGGCGAACACTTCGCTGGCATGGCGCGCGTGCTGGGCGTGGCTTTTGCGGTATTTCTCGCATGGCGCAAGATGCCGCTAATCGTGGTGATCGTCGCTGCCGCAGTGGTGACCGCATTGCTGCGAATGGCGGGTATAAACTAAAAAAGCGCCTCAAGGGCGCTCTTTCGACAGTACTAAGGTATCTTATTTCAGCAGTTCGGCGGTCATGTGCACGCGGTTACCGGTGTATGCCTGAGTGATTTTGTAATCGCTGGCGCCTGCACGTTCAGCCTGAGCGGCGATTTTTGCTTCAGCGCTTTCCAGCGTAGAACCGGTTGCGGTCACTGTCTGAGCAGCGAAAGAACCGAAAGAAGTAGCCAGAGCGATAACTGCGACAAAAGTTTTGATGCTTTTCATGATATAGACCCTTTAACTTAGTTGTTTGAGTAAGGCACCGTGCCTTGATGTGATAAATAATAGGCTGATACCCGAACAACTGAAAGCGGAAGGATTTGCCAGTCTTATTCAAATTATTTGAGAGATAAGATGTTACGTAATCAGGAATCACAATGGCTTGCTGGCAGCCGTAGAAAAACGCAACTGGCGGGTAATTGGTTACTTCGTCAGGGTGAACCACAAAGTAAAATTCATCTTTTACATCATGGTGTGGCTCGTGCGGTTTATCACGCGGACAACGGCGTTGAAAGGGTTAAAGAGTTCTACTTTGCCGGGGAATACTGCTTTCTGTACCTGAACTGGCTAACTAACACACCTGCCGATTACAGCCTACAAATGATCGCCGCGGGAGAAACCACTGAAATACCCTTGGCTTTGCTTGATGCGCCGGAAAATCAGGATATTAAGACTCAGCTACTGGTCCAGCAATTGATCTACAAAGAGAAAAAAGAGCAAATGCTGCTGCTCAATACCCCAGAGCAACGCTATCAGTACGTACAAACACACTTCCCGGACTGGGAGTCACAGCTCACCCAGCGCGATCTTGCCAGCTATATCGGCATTACCCCCGTTAGCCTGTCCCGTATTCGCCAGCGTCTTAACAAAGGTTAACGCCTTACGGTGATGCGTCGATTATTGTCCCGTCACTCTTTAATAGATGGCGACCACAATGAACGCATTTCTTCTTTCTCAGATGCTGGCTGGCATCAGCTTCTTACTGGATATTTCCGCTTTTCATTTTCAACGCCGGGCTATCACTTTAACGCTGCTCACCAGTTCTACGTCTCTGTTAGCTATCCATTTCTATCTTTTGGATCAACACGCTGCGGCTGGGTTAATGATCATTGCCGCATGCCGCTACGCGACAGCCATAGTCACCTTTCACCGCTGGGTGATGTGGGGATTTATGCTAGGGTCGCTGCTGTGTAGCATTTATCTTTGGCAAAATCTGTCGAGTATTTTGCCGCTGATGGGAAGCCTGCTGATGACCTTTGCGTCATTTCAAAAACGCAGCGGAAAATTACGGGGATACACCTTGTGTGGCAGCCTGTGTTGGCTGCTGAACAATGTGATTGTTGGCTCGCCAGTTGCCGTAATCATGGAACTGGCATTTTCCGGCAGTATTCTGGCCGCCTGGTGGCGTCACTGCGCGACCAGACGTTGCGGATGCGTATAGATCGTCGCCCTGCCCGGTTTGCAAAAACCCACCAGCGTCAGGTTACAACGTTCGGCAACTTCCACGGCGAGCGTTGTCGCCGCAGAAACAGCAAACAGGATCTCCACACCGCACATCGCCGACTTCTGCACCATCTCATAACTGGCGCGGCTGGAGACTAATACCGCGCCCTGTTGCCAGGTTTCCCCTTCGATTGCACGTCGTCCCAGCAGTTTATCCAACGCAACATGACGTCCAACATCTTCATGCCCGCCCGCCAGATGACCTGACGGCTGTACCCAGGCAGCCGCGTGCGTGCAGCCTGTCAGTTGCCCCACGGGTTGAAAATCGTTGAGATGTCGTAAAGCGTTATCAAGATTCGCCAGATCGAATGTCTGGGTAAACGGCAGCGGCTGGACCGGCTTGCCAATGTCATTGAGCTGCTCCACGCCACAAACGCCGCAACCGGTGCGACCGGCCAGCGCGCGACGACGCTCCTTCAGCCCCATAAAGCGACGGCTGGACAGTTCAACCTGCACTTCCAATCCGTTGCAGGAAGGCACTACGTCCATTCCGTAGATATCCTGCGGGGACTCAATAATGCCTTCAGAAAGTGAAAAACCCACCGCGAAATGCTCAAGATCTTTCGGTGATGCCATCATCACCACGTGCGAAATCCCGTTGTATACCAGCGCTACAGGCACTTCTTCAGCTACCTCATCAGGCTGAGGATGTTGCAAATCCTCGCGTTTCCAGAGGGTCAACTGACGCGATCCTGTCAGAGATGTCACATTCTTGATGTTTTCTTGAATAATCTTATTCACTTTCTTTTAACCATATTGGAACACACATACCAACATTGTGGTATTCTTTACAAACCCCTCCTGGACGGAGGGAAATTCACCCAATTCTGGACCTTTGCGGTCCCGTCCGCAAAGAAAAATAACAACCACTTCCCTCGCGTTCGCGTTATAGAAAAGCGAAGGGAACGTGACAATGTCGAAACAAGGAGCGAACCATGCAGGTCAGCAGAAGGCAGTTCTTTAAGATCTGCGCTGGCGGTATGGCAGGCACCACGGCAGCGGCACTGGGCTTTGCACCCGGCGTAGCGCTCGCGGAAACACGGCAATATAAACTGCTGCGCACCCGCGAAACCCGTAACACCTGCACTTACTGTTCCGTTGGCTGTGGACTGTTAATGTACAGCCTCGGTGACGGCGCAAAAAACGCCAAAGCATCCATCTTCCATATCGAAGGGGACCCGGATCACCCGGTGAACCGTGGCGCGCTGTGCCCGAAAGGGGCAGGACTTGTGGACTTCATCCACTCCGAAAGCCGCCTGAAATTCCCGGAATATCGCGCACCAGGCTCAGATAAGTGGCAACAGATTAGCTGGGATGAGGCATTTGACCGCATCGCTAAGCTGATGAAAGAAGACCGCGACGCTAACTACGTTGCACAAAACGCTGAAGGCGTAACCGTTAACCGCTGGCTTTCCACCGGAATGCTGTGTGCTTCCGCTTCCAGTAACGAAACCGGCTATTTAACGCAAAAATTCTCCCGCGCGCTCGGTATGCTCGCGGTCGACAACCAGGCACGCGTCTGACACGGACCAACGGTAGCAAGTCTTGCTCCAACATTTGGTCGCGGTGCGATGACCAACCACTGGGTCGACATTAAAAACGCCAACCTCGTCGTGGTGATGGGCGGTAACGCCGCTGAAGCTCACCCGGTCGGATTCCGCTGGGCGATGGAAGCCAAAATTCACAACGGCGCGAAGCTGATTGTTATCGATCCACGCTTTACGCGAACCGCTGCGGTGGCTGATTTCTATGCGCCGATTCGTTCCGGTACTGACATTGCTTTCCTGTCAGGCGTTTTGCTGTACCTGCTGAACAACGAAAAATTCAACCGCGAATACACTGAGGCCTATACCAACGCCAGCCTGATCGTGCGTGAGGATTACGGTTTCGAAGATGGCCTGTTCACCGGCTACGACGCGGACAAACGCAAGTATGACAAAACCAGTTGGAACTACGAGCTGGATGAAAAAGGCTTCGCCAAACGCGATGTCACCCTGCAACATCCGCGCTGCGTGTGGAACCTGCTGAAACAGCACGTCTCCCGCTACACGCCGGACGTCGTAGAAAACATCTGCGGTACGCCAAAGGCCGACTTCCTGAAGGTCTGTGAGTACATCGCAGAAACCAGCGTCAAAGATAAAACCGCGTCGTTCCTGTACGCCCTGGGCTGGACGCAACACTCCGTGGGTGCACAGAACATCCGTACCATGGCGATGATCCAGTTGCTGCTTGGCAACATGGGGATGGCAGGCGGCGGTGTTAACGCCCTGCGCGGTCACTCCAACATTCAGGGCCTGACCGACTTAGGCCTGCTGTCACAAAGCCTGCCAGGTTATATGACGCTGCCAAGCGAGAAACAGACTGACCTGCAAACTTACCTTGCTGCCAACACGCCAAAACCGTTGCTGGAAGGTCAGGTGAACTACTGGGGCAACTACCCGAAATTCTTCGTTTCGATGATGAAAGCCTTCTTTGGCGATAAAGCAACAGCGGAAAACAGCTGGGGCTTCGACTGGCTGCCGAAGTGGGATAAAGGGTACGACGTCCTGCAGTACTTCGAGATGATGAACCAGGGCAAAGTGAATGGCTATATCTGCCAGGGCTTTAACCCGGTTGCGTCATTCCCGAATAAAAACAAAGTTGTGGCTTCACTGTCCAAACTGAAGTTCCTGGTCACTATCGACCCGCTCAACACCGAGACCTCCACCTTCTGGCAGAACCACGGTGAGTCGAATGATGTTGACCCGTCGAAAATCCAGACCGAAGTATTCCGTCTGCCGTCCACCTGCTTCGCCGAAGAGAACGGTTCTATCGTTAACTCCGGTCGCTGGCTGCAGTGGCACTGGAAAGGCGCGGATGCCCCGGGGATTGCCGTTACCGATGGCGAAATCCTCGCCGGTATCTTCCTGCGTCTGCGCAAGATGTATGCCGAGCAAGGTGGCGCGAACCCGGAACAGGTGCTGAGCATGACCTGGAACTACTCCACCCCGCACGAACCGGCTTCGGAAGAAGTGGCGATGGAGAGCAACGGTAAAGCGCTGGCCGACATTACCGACCCGGCAACCGGTGCGGTTATCGTCAAGAAAGGCCAACAGCTTAGCTCGTTCGCCCAACTGCGTGACGATGGCACGACCTCCAGCGGCTGCTGGATTTTTGCCGGTAGCTGGACGCCGGAAGGCAACCAGATGGCACGTCGCGATAACGCCGACCCGTCAGGCCTTGGTAATACGCTGGGCTGGGCCTGGGCATGGCCGCTGAACCGACGCATTCTGTATAACCGCGCCTCCGCTGATCCGCAGGGGAATCCGTGGGATCCAAAACGTCAGATCCTGAAATGGGATGGGGCGAAGTGGAGCGGGATGGATATTCCGGACTACAGCGCCGCCGCACCTGGCAGCAACGTAGGGCCGTTCATCATGCAGCCGGAAGGGATGGGGCGCCTGTTTGCTATCGATAAGATGGCGGAAGGTCCGTTCCCGGAACACTACGAGCCGTTTGAAACACCGCTGGGGACTAACCCACTGCACCCGAACGTTATCTCTAACCCTGCCGCGCGCATCTTTAAAGGTGACGAAGAAGCACTGGGTAAAGCAGATAAGTTCCCGTACGTCGGTACAACCTACCGTCTGACCGAGCACTTCCACTACTGGACCAAGCATGCGCTGCTGAATGCCATCGCTCAGCCGGAACAGTTTGTGGAAATTGGCGAGAAGCTGGCGAATAAGCTCGGTATCTCCCACGGCGATACCGTCAAAGTCTCCTCTAATCGCGGCTACATTAAGGCCAAGGCGGTGGTGACCAAACGTATTCGCACGCTGAAGGCTAACGGTAAGGATATCGACACAATCGGTATTCCGATTCACTGGGGCTACGAAGGTGTGGCGAAAAAAGGCTTTATCGCTAACACGTTAACGCCATTCGTCGGTGATGCGAACACGCAGACGCCGGAATTTAAGTCCTTCCTCGTGAACGTGGAAAAGGTGTAACGGAGACGACCTATGGCTTATCAATCGCAAGACATCATTCGTCGTTCCGCCACTAACGGTTTCACCCCCGCGCCTCAGGCGCGGGACCATCAGGAAGAAGTGGCGAAGCTTATCGACGTCACCACCTGTATCGGCTGTAAAGCGTGTCAGGTGGCGTGTTCTGAATGGAACGACATCCGTGATGAAGTGGGCAACAACGTTGGGGTGTACGACAACCCGGCTGATTTGACCGCCAAATCCTGGACGGTGATGCGCTTCTCGGAAGTGGAACAAAACGACAAACTGGAATGGCTTATCCGCAAGGATGGCTGTATGCACTGCGCCGATCCGGGATGCCTGAAGGCGTGTCCGGCTGAAGGCGCAATCATTCAGTATGCCAACGGTATCGTCGACTTCCAGTCTGAGCAGTGCATCGGCTGTGGCTACTGCATCGCGGGCTGCCCGTTCGACGTGCCGCGCCTCAATCCGGAAGACAACCGCGTCTACAAATGTACGTTGTGCGTTGACCGTGTTGTGGTCGGGCAAGAACCGGCCTGCGTGAAAACCTGCCCAACCGGCGCCATTCATTTCGGCACCAAAGAGTCGATGAAAACGCTGGCAGGCGAGCGCGTGGCGGAGCTGAAAACGCGTGGTTACGAAAACGCGGGTCTGTACGATCCGGCGGGTGTTGGCGGTACGCACGTAATGTACGTATTGCACCATGCGGACAAACCGAATCTGTATCACGGCCTGCCGGAGAACCCGGAGATCAGCGCAACCGTTAAGTTCTGGAAAGGCATCTGGAAACCCCTCGCAGCCGTCGGCTTTGCAGCGACATTTGCGGCCAGCATCTTCCACTACGTCGGCGTAGGCCCGAACCGTGCGGAAGAGGAAGAAGACAATCTGCATGATAAAGACGACGAGGTGCGCAAATGAAACGACGTGACACCATCGTGCGCTACACGGCGCCGGAACGCATCAACCACTGGATCACCGCCTTCTGCTTCATTCTGGCGGCGGTGAGCGGGATGGGCTTTCTCTTCCCGTCTTTTAACTGGCTGATGCACATCATGGGCACTCCACAACTGGCGCGAATTGTGCACCCGTTTGTCGGCGTGATCATGTTTGCCTCGTTTATCATCATGTTTTTCCGTTACTGGCACCACAATCTAATCAATCGGGATGATATCTTTTGGGCGAAGAATATTCGTAAGATTGTCGTCAACGAGGAAGTAGGTGACACGGGACGTTATAATTTCGGCCAGAAATGCGTATTCTGGGCGGCGATTATCTTCCTGGTCCTGTTGCTGGTGAGCGGAGTGGTCATCTGGCGTCCGTATTTTGCGCCTGCTTTCTCAATCCCGGTGATCCGATTCGCGTTAATGCTGCATTCATTTGCCGCAGTAGCGTTAATTGTGGTTATCATGGTGCACATTTACGCCGCCCTTTGGGTGAAAGGCACCATTACCGCGATGGTGGAAGGATGGGTTACCAGTTCATGGGCGAAGAAACATCACCCACGCTGGTACCGTGAAGTCCGCCAGAAACAGGAAAAGTCATCTGAATGAGTATTCGCATAATCCCGCAAGATGAGCTGGAGAAGAGCGAGAAACGCACGGCGGATATGATTCCGCCGTTATTATTCCCCAGACTCAAAAATTTGTATAACCGCCGCGCTGAGCGCCTGCGCGAGCTGGCCGAGAACAACCCGCTGGGCGACTACCTGCGCTTTGCCGCGCTGATTGCCCACGCGCAGGAAGTGGTGTTGTACGACCATCCGCTGCAGATGGATCTGACCGCTCGCATCAAAGAAGCGAACGATCAGGGCAAACCGCCGCTGGATATCCACGTTCTGCCACGCGACAAGCACTGGCAAAAACTGCTGCAATCGTTAATTGCTGAGCTGAAACCAGAAATGAGCGGCCCTGCGCTTGCCGTGATCGAAAATCTGGAAAAAGCCTCAGAGCAGGAACTGGAGCTGATGGCCAGCGCGCTGTTTGCCTCTGATTTCGCCTCCGTCAGCAGCGATAAAGCGCCGTTCATTTGGGCTGCCCTGTCGCTCTACTGGGCGCAGATGGCAAGCCTGATCCCCGGCAAAGCCCGTGCGGAATACGGTGAACAGCGTCAGTACTGCCCGGTGTGTGGTTCAATGCCGGTCTCCAGCATGGTGCAAATCGGTACCACTCAGGGGCTGCGTTATCTGCACTGCAACCTGTGTGAAACCGAGTGGCACGTGGTGCGCGTGAAATGCAGCAACTGCGAGCAAAGCCGTGATTTGAACTACTGGTCGCTGGATAACGAACAGGCGGCAATTAAAGCTGAAAGCTGCGGCGACTGTGGGACTTACCTGAAGATTCTCTATCAGGAAAAAGACCCTAAAGTTGAAGCCGTGGCTGACGATCTCGCTTCACTGATGCTGGACGCGCACATGGAGCAAGAGGGCTTTGCCCGCAGTTCCATCAACCCGTTCCTGTTCCCAGGTGAAGGGGAGTAAGTTTTAAGATCTTCCCCCGGCAATTGAACCAAACTGCCGGGGATTATCTTAGTGCCTGAATGACATGTTTTGGATCATTGGCAATAGCACGTAACAACGCTTTTGCTGGACCGGTCGGTGAACGACGCCCTTGCTCCCAATTTCGCAACGTATCCACGCTTACCGATATCAAATCTGCGAAACGAGTCTGTGATAATCCTGAAGACTGGCGAATTTCCTTTATTTTCATGGCGTCAATATGAAAGGTACGGGAAGGTTGTCGCGTTCCTTCAGCGATCTCATTCATCTGAACCATACTTTGAGTTAATCGCTCAAATAGTGCCTTATCCATTTACCACCTCTCATTCAACATACGCAGCAGCACTTTTTCTTGTGGAGTCAGATCATCCTTGATCCCTTTCTGATAAATCAGCAACAATCGAATTTGTGATTTTCTGATTTGATGAAAGTAAATAATCCTCACACCGCTACGTTTGCCTTTCCCTCGCGCTCTCCAGCGAACCTTTCTCAGTTCGCCCGTTTCTTGTATCAGATCGCCACAATCTGGCTGAATCGCAAGGAATATTTGTAATCTACGGTATTCATCATCATCCAGTAATTTTTTGACGTCTTCAGTGAAGATTTCCGTTTCTATGAATAGCATTTTGAGTACGCCATTGGACTATATTAATAGAAATTAACTATACGTCAATGGCGTATAGTGCATTTTCCTCACAATACAGAATTCAAACAGCAGAAACCAATGACGGTATTTAATCTGCGAACCACTTTCCAGAATCATAACCACCCCCATTTTTCCCATTTTCATTCTTAGTTATCCAGGTTATAAACCTGTATATCCATACAGATAAGGAGATGTGAAAATGGCACTGGAAAGCGGGATTGCACAGCTGGTTGAGGCATTTATCGCGGCGGGACGTCCTTCTTCGCGCGAGCAGAATATTGATGACCGGAGAGCAGGCTACATCGCCAGCACGGTACTGGCCGGAGACACTGAAACCCGCGTACAGGTTGAAGATATTGAACTCGATGCCATGATGTTTCGCGTAGTTTCGCCGCGGGGCAGCACGGGAAATCTCCCCTGCGTTATCTATTATCACGGCGGCTGCTTTGTCAGCGGCGGATTTACCACACATGATAACCAGCTAAGGCAGCTCGCGTGGTACAGCGGCTGTCGGGTCATTGCGGTGCAGTATCGCCTCGCACCAGAGCACATCTTCCCGGCAGCACATAACGATGCTGAATCGGGGGCCAATATTATCTGGAAGTATGCCAAGAAACTGGGAGTAGACCGGGACAACATTACGCTGGCTGGCGATAGCGCTGGCGGGCATCTGGCGCTGGTCACCGCACTACGCCTGAAAGCTACCAGGCAATGGCAACCTGCGCAGCTTATGCTGATCTACCCGATGCTGGATGCAACCGCCAGCTTTGCGAGCTATGACCATAATGGACAGGATTACATTATCACCCGCGACACACTCCTGTCGGGCTACGAGATGTATATGCCGCAAACCGATCCATTGCATCCCGAAGCCAGCCCGCTCTGGCGCGAAGACTTCAACGGTTTACCGCCCACGCACATCATTACAGCTGAATTCGACCCACTGCGAGATGAAGGTGAGGCCCTGTATCAACGGTTCCAGGAGCAGGGCGTGGATTGCACCTGCCAACGCTATCTCGGTGTTATCCACGGATTTTTCCAGCTAGCAGGGGTGAGTCAAGCGGCACGAAGCGCAATGCGGGATGTTGCCTGGCGCGCCATAAATTCTACAGCAATAAGACATGCTTAATTAATATAGTGTTTTCATCTTGTAAACTTAATTGCGTTGCGTTATTTTGTTTTCAGGTTGAAAACCTTGTAATGGAACTACACCGTGCATGTTATCAGCCGAAAACCTTTTAACGAGGCAATGCTCATGTATCCAAATCATCAGCTTGCTCTCGCTGATTTACTGAATGTTTTGGAGAAAAAAACATTCATTCAGCCTGAAGAGATGAAGCAGTATATTCCTTCACTGGATAATTTTAAGTACAGAGATAAATGGTGGGTGATTGATGTTTCTGGTAACAGCCTAAGACTCATCTCCTACATAGATTTCAGGTCACATAAGATATTTGTCAAACATATCGTTTCCCATGCCGAATATGACAAACTGACAGCATATTTTCGGGGTAATAAAGAATGAGAACGCATCGTCATATGGATACAGCCAGCGCAAAAAAGATTGTTGATACCTTCAGCGATGCGGTAAAAACCATCCCACTGTTGGGGGAAGACCGAAATGACACTGAGTATCGCAGGGCACTTGCGCTAGTGGAGTATCTGGTCGACCACGACGATCTTGAAAACCCACTATTTGAATTGCTCTGTGCCCGAATCAGTAAATATGAAAAACATGCGCCGGAATTCAAAGCACTCAACCAACACCTGGAGAAAACACCCTCTGGCGTTTCAGTATTGCGTACGCTCATGGACCAATACAGTCTCAAAGCAGCAGACCTTGCCAACGAACTCGGTTCAAAATCGAACGTCAGCAACATCTTAAATGGTCGCAGAGCACTGACTGTAAGCCATATTAAAGCGCTTGCAGAACGCTTTAATCTTCCGGCAGACGCATTCATCGAGTAGAGAAGATACCCTCTGACTTACTCTTCCTCGTTCCCGCCTTCTTCATATGCGCCAAACGGTTTTGCGGGTAGCACAATGTAGGTGCCTTCAAACACCACACCCGGCGTGTCGTCGCCAAATACCCCGACCTGCATCTGAACGCGCGCCTTACGACCTCTTGCCAGACGATCCAGGTCTCCGCTCAGCGAGCCCAGATCGGCGATGGCTGTAGGTTTCCCGGTGATCGGCCTGCTGTACCGTATATGCGCGTCAGCAAGGATTATCGTCCCGCCGAGATGACGCTCGCGCAGCATCAGCCAGATAAGCCCCCAGCCCGTTAGCGTCGCCAGGGAAAACAAGCTACCGGCAAACAGCGTATGGTGCGGGTTCTGATTGCCCGTCTCGGGCATCGTGGTGATAAACTTCTGCCCAGTATATTGCTGAATGCGAACACCCATTTTCTCACTCAATGGAATATGTTCGTACCAGGCTTGCTGTAGTTGTCCGCACCAGTCCCCACGATGGAGAATGTCGTCCAGCGTCGCGATGGGTTTAATCATCAAAAAGTGACGCACCGGCGTGGTTTGCGGCGTGGTGATTTCTCCCTGGCTCACAAACCCCAGCTTGGCGAAAAATTCGACCGCATCTTCACGGGCGCTACAGGTTACGCGCTTTACCCCTTCCTGACGCGCCACAGACTCCAGGGTCATCGCCATCAGCGTGCCCAACCCTTTCTCCTGCACGGAGGGGTCAACGGCCATAAAGCGTATGGAGGCTTCGTTATCCGCATTGATGTACAGACGTCCTACTGCGACCAGATTCCCCTCTTCGTCCACCACCATCTGGTGATGCGCCATCGCATCCCAGGCATCCCGTTCGGAGCCTTTAGGCTGGTGCAACGGTTTACGCAGCATCTCCCAGCGAAACTGGTAGTAACGCTCCAATTCTTCTTCTGTTTGCGGTACTCGAAGGTGATACATCGTCGTATTCTCTCTTGTTGTCCGCGGCCACACCGGTAGCTGGTTCATACTTGTAACCAGAACGTCACGGGGCCATCATTAACCAGTGAAACCTGCATATCCGCAGCGAATCGACCGGTTTGCGTATTCATTTCCTGTTGGCGGCAACGCTCAACAAAGTACTCATACAGCGCCTCTGCACGATCGGGCGCAGCCCCTTTTGAAAACCCCGGGCGCATGCCGCGTTCGGTATCTGCCGCCAGCGTGAACTGTGAAACCACCAGCACGCTGCCCCCTGACTGCTGCACGTTAAGGTTCATTTTGCCTTCGGCATCGCTAAAGATTCGATAGCCGAGTACGCGCTCGCACAGGCGGTTCGCTTTCTGTTCGTCATCATCCCTTTCGACACCTAACAGGACCAAAAGTCCTGGGCCAATTTCACCCGTCACCTCGCCCTCCACGGTGACGCTGGCACGGGTTACGCGCTGAATTAATGCAATCATGGTTGCTCTGCTTCTTCTTGTTCTGCGGCTTGTTTAAGTTTGCGGTATTCCCCGAGAGTGACAGTTATTTCCGCGCCTAGCAAGACGATACACCAGGTCCAGTATACCCAGACGAATAAAATGGGGATCACAGCCAGGACACCGTAAATGAGCTGATAAGACGGGAACATCGTGATATAGAGCGCAAATCCTTTCTTTCCGGTTTCGAACAACACAGCGGCCACAAAGGCGCCAATAACCGCATCACGGTTAGGTACACGTGTAGTCGGTACGATGCTGTAAAGCAGCCAGAAAGAGAGCCAGGAGAGCACCAGCGGGAAAATACGCAGGACGTTATCGATCACCGTATTGAGATCGCTGGCCCAGCGCAATGACAACAGATAAGAGCTGATCGCCAGACTAGCCCCCGCCAGCAGCGGCCCCAGCGTTAAAATCATCCAGTAGACGGCGAAAGAGTAAACTTTGGGGCGAGTACGCTTGCTGCGCCAGATAGTATTCAGCGCGTTATCAATGGAATACATCAGTAATAGCGCTGTCACAATCAGCCCGCACGCCCCAACGGCCGTCATTTTGTTCGAGTTGGCAACGAATTGTTCGATATAACGCTGAATGACATCTCCCGTCGCCGGGATAAAGTTTGCGAAAATGAAATGACGTAGCTGGACGCTGACGTCAGAAAACATCGGAAATGCAGCGAAAAGCGCAAAAACTACGGCAATAAGCGGCACTAATGAGAGCAATGAGACATAGGCAAGATTCCCTGCCAGCGTCGTCATGTTGTCCTCATCAATCCGCTGCCATAGTAGCTTCAGCCAGGCCCGAACAGGACGCGTATGGTGCCTGGCTTGTTGCTGAACATTTTTTAGCATAGCAACTTCGCGAAATAGTCCGGAATGGTCATTTTATCGACAACCTGGATGCTGGTAATCCCTAACCGATTAGCCCCTTCAATATTATCGGCGTTGTCGTCGAAAAATACCGCCTCATGCGCAGAAAAACCTTCAGACTGCAGGACATGCTGGTAAATCCGCGCTTCCGGTTTACGCATGCCCAGATCCTGGGAAAGGTAAATATGGTCAGCAGCCTGACGGATTTCGGGGTATTCGTCCGGCCAAAACGTTGTGTGCAGACGGTTAGTATTCGACAAGACGACCACCCGATGCCCCTGCTCACGCAGATTTTGCATGATGTCGATGACTTCAGGACGCAAGGCAACAAAAACGGCCTGCCAGCCGTGGGAGAACTGCTCATAGCTTAGCGGTAGCGCCATGTCATGACATAGCGCTTCGGCAAAGGCTTCATCCGTTATTTCACCTCGCTCGTGCTGGTGAAAAGCCTCTCCCATGGTGAAACTTTGCTTTAACGAAGCCAGCGGTACACGGCTCAGATCGCTCCAAGTACCTAACACGCGATTGAAGTCGATATCGACAATCACATTACCCAAATCAAAGATATAGAGCATGCCCTTCTCCTTATTCGCCGTGGATGAATAACTGTAGCGGGAAAGGAGAAGTTTGACTATGAGTCCCTGTCGGGATTATTGGCTAAGCCATCAGAATTCCTGTGTAAATTGCCAGCGCGACTCAATCACCAACGGAAGACCTGCACTGACAAACTGCGGTGTCCTATTTATCGCATTTGGCGCCTGAGTAAGCGGATTGACACATGTTGCGTCGGGCTGTTTGTCAAAAACGACTAGGCTTTGCGCACTCGATGTCATCGTCATACTCAGCTTACCTGGCCACTGTAATCTGACATTGAGACCATCATTAAAACCAAAGCAGTCATCCCACGGGCCTGATTGTGGGGGGATTTTATTACCTGTTGGTAACTCATTATTCCCGGCTTCTTCCTGCCAGTCGGCCTTAAAACATACCAGTAATTCATCTTCTTCATTCTGCTGGCCCAGTTGTTTTGCAAACCAGGGGTGCCATCCAGCAGATGCCGGAAAAGTTTCAGACATGGTGTGAATTTCAAGTCGCAGAATTAACGCATCGTCTTCAAGAGTCATCGTCTGCAGGACCTCTCCTTCCCAGGGCCAAGGAGCGCCCAGTGGCATGCGCAGTTTCAAGGTATCCGCTTTATGTTCGACAATTTCCCATGATGAATAACAGGCCATACCATGTAGAGCATGAGGCGGTTTGTTAGCAGGTAATACGTACTGTTTCTCCCCCACGGTCAATGTTGCATCGCCAAGGCGGCCTGCCCAAGGAACCATAGGAAAGCAGCCATACTGAAATGCTTTACGCTGTGGCTCCCATTGACGTAACACTTCAAAACCAAACGCCTGAAGCGAGGTGATTCTGGCACCATCGCGCGGAAAAATTTGCAGACGTAGATGTCCTTTTTCCAGAAAAATAGGTTGGCCGATCGGTCCCGGCCAGGCGGTATCAAAAGCACGTTGTAATGCTTGATAATGCTCAGTATTCAATTCATTGTTCATGTTATTGCTCTCTGATATTTCGGTAAGAAGTTAAATGTTATTAGCGTCATTTTTATTGTCTGAATGTGGCTCGATAAGCCAGACGCAACTGAATGAAAGTATTGAGATAACAAACAGAAACAGTGCTACATACCACGGTTTCCCGCCTCCCAGCGCCAACAAGCTGGAGGCAATGAGCGGGCTTAACCCACCCAGAATTGCTGAGAACTGATAGGCAAAGGAAAGACCCGTATAGCGCACTCGTGTTCCGAACATACGGGTAAATAAGGTGGGCTGTACTGCAAACATCATCGTTGGCCCCAGGTTATAGCCAAGGATCATGCAGCACCAGATGATAAGTGTGCTTTTCGTATCCAGCAGCAGGAAGAATGGGAATGCAAAAAGGATGCAAAAACCAGCGCCAAATAAATACATCTTCCGTTGCCCAACGCGGTCAGAGATCCAACCAATTAATGGACAACACACAATGCCAATGGCTGAGGCGATTAGCATGCCGTTGAGTGGAATATCCCTTGATAATGCCAACTGGCTGGAAATATAGACAATACCAAAGGCATTAATGATGTTCGACGAAACGCTCTCCGCCAGCCTGGCCCCTAGCGCTAACAGAATATTCCGTGGATGCTTACGGAAAAGTTCAATCAACGGTGGTGCTGATTGTTCCTGTGAGACAGCCGTTTTTTGTTTTTTAAAATCCAGTGTTTCTTCAGTATGTAACCGTATGAACATCCCAACAATTAACATGATGGCAGATAGCCAAAAAGGGATACGCCATCCCCAGGCCAGAAACTCTTCCTGAGTCAGGAAGTGATTGCATAATGCAAACACCCCTGTCGCCAGCATTATCCCAACTGAGGCTGCCGTTTGTGGGAGCGAACCTAAAAACCCGCGCTTCGCCTCAGGCGCAGATTCAATAGTCATCAATGCAGCCCCGCCATATTCCCCACCCAGACCGAACCCCTGAACCAGGCGCAGAACCATCAATATGATCGGGGCCCAGATACCAATATCCTGGTATGTTGGAATGAAACCGATTAAAAACGTTGAGGAACCAACTATCGCTAACGTCCAAATCAACGTTATTTTGCGACCGACTTTATCGCCAAAGTGGCCAAAAACAATGCCTCCAAGCGGACGTGACAGAAAACCCACACCAAAGGTGGCGAATGCGGCGATTAAACCAATAAAAGGATCGCTATCAGGGAAAAACAGGGGAGCAAAGACTAGCCCTGCCGCCGTTCCGAAAATAAAAAAATCGTACCATTCCATCAACGCGCCAGCGAAACTGCCCATGACAACGCGTCTCATGGCTTTGCCGGATAGCTCTTTCCCTGGTACATGTTCTATTTCAGCCATAATTTTCCTCTCCGGGTCGGCGAGAAATCTGCGCAATAAAATCACTAAAAAAGCGGCGGATTTATACGAAAAAGCGCGTCGACATGTTGCGACGCGCTTGCTTGTTATTTATCCAGCTCAGCCAGTACCTCAGCGTCTTCAGCGTCAACGTTTGCACCAAGTGGTTCCCACTTAATCAACACGCATGTCAGGAAGCCGAGAAAAGGAACAATTGCCAGCCAATAGAACGCTTCTGTCTTTAATGCACCCCACAACATAGGCCAGAAAATAAGTCCGGCAATCGCCCCAGTACGCATAATTGCACGAGCAAATCCTACGCCTGTCGGGCGAATAGATGGCGGATAAGAAAGTGTGGCAATGGTCATTCCCAGGCCGCCCGGGCCCGCTGAATGGAAGAAAATGATTGCGCCCAACAAACCTAAAGAAAGCCATGGGTTGGTGGTTGCTAATGCACCTAAAGCCAGTAATGCAACCGTTACGACGGCGAAACCATACATCGACTGAAGGCGAGTTCCCAAACGCTGGAGGATAAGAGAACCAATCAATCCACCTGTAATGCCACACAGGGCATTCACTACCGCAGAACCGCTAAGAGCCCCGGTTAATCCACCGCTCAGTATTCCCGCCAAAGTCAGCGGTAAATAAACACCCACGGCGTTATATTGCCAGGCTTGCATCGTCGCCACAACGCAGCCGAGAATAGTGCGTTTGCGATAACGTGAGTTAAATAAAATCCCATAGCCGCCATGAAACTTACTTTCTGTTTTTTCAGCAGAAAAATCATCGTTTTTTGGTTTGGCAGCAACGCGAGCATGAACACCATAGCGTTTAGCCAGAATATCGCAGGCTTTATCATAACGTCCGACTCGTGCGGCCCACATTGCAGACTCACCGATGAAGAAATAACGCAGAATCATGATAATGACGGCAAAAATAGCACCAATGAAAATACCATAGCGCCATAATTGCTCTTCCGCGATACCCGACAACAACAGTGGAAGCAGCACAAGATAGACAACCGTAGTTGATACATACCAAGCCATTTGCCAGAGATTAACTGACGAACCGGTTTTCTTAGATGTTGAGCCGCGTAGTTCTGCCACCGCATTTGTTGCCAGCGGGAAATCAATACCCAAGCCAAATCCCATGATTACGCGACACACCAGCACCCACCAGATGTTCGGGGCTATCGCGACAGCTGCGGCACCTATTGTGCACAGGCCCATTCCGATGATAAATGCACGCTTTTGACCAAAGCGGTTAATCACACGGTTCGCCAGTAATCCACCAATCAGGGCGGCGACTAAAACAGAGGCGTTAACCGTCGCCGCCAGCCCCGGTGAAATACCAAATTGCAATGCGATATATTTATTACCAAAACCCACCATCGCCGCCTGATAGGCATCAATTAGAATGCCACCAAGAGCGATAAAAATGACGCCGACACTGGTGTTTACTGCTGAATGTTTATTAACAATATCAATCACGTCCTGGGGACGACCGATCGAGTAAGGTGTAGGACTGGTGATGTGACTCATCGCAGCATCCTTTTTCATTGTTGTAGGATGGCGCTACCCTTAAGCAGCGCCAGACAGAGGGTTACAGCATCAAACCTCAGCAAATTGCAGCATGACTTTTATAGAGTCATTTTGCTGCGCACGTTCAAACGCCTTATCCGCATCTTCGACAGGGAAGAGATCGGTCACCAGTTCGCTGGTGTCAAACCGCCCATCCGCAAGCCATTCAATCACGGCATCGAAGTCTTCCGGGATGTACATGCCGGAATTCAACAAATCGCGTTCGAAGCGCTGCATCATCGGAAGAGGAATTTCACGTGGGCCACTCGGTACCCCCATGCACACTACCGTTCCGCCAGCATAAACATGGGTAAATGCATCATTCAGCGTGGCCTGGGCGGCAACAACATCAATTGCCCCCGTAAAACGGACCTGTGCATCCAATTCCCCCGGAGCCCAGACTTCCGTGGCACCTAGCTTTAACGACAACGCGCGCTTGGCGGCATCAGGCTCGATGACGGTGATCTTTCCCGCACCCATGATGCGCAATGCTTGAACGATGGATAAACCAATTGTCCCTGCACCAATCACTAATACACTTTCCAATGACGCTTTCGGCATACGGCTCACGCAATGACGCGCGCAGGCTGCGGGCTCAGCGAAAGCTAGTGCTTTTAGTGGTAACGAAGCAGGTGCAACATGGCAGTTTCGTGCAGGTACAATGTGCTGCGAGCGGGCAAAACCCGGCGCCCGGAAGCCAGCAACCTGTGGAGGCTCACACAGATTAAAGCGACCCGCTTTACAAGCACGACACTCCATGCAGGCCATAATTGGGTCGACTACGACATGATCGCCCGGCTTAACATTCGTTACTTCACTGCCCACTTCAGTTACGCGTGCCGCAATTTCATGTCCAGGCACAACCGGAGGTTTTGCAAATGGGTGTCCTCCTTTCAGTACATGCAGATCAGAGCCACATATTCCGTAAAACACCGGAGCAATGCGGACTTCTTGCGGTTTAAGTTCCTGGTGCGGCAGCTCAACATATTGGGTGGTCACCTTCCCAATATCAGAAAATAGAACTTGGGTAATCTTATCCATGGTTCTTCTCCAGATTCGTTAAAATGGGTGATTAACGCTGAGAAATCCCTTCATCGACGATTTCTGCCAGGCGTTGTAAGCGTGGAACCGACACATCACGCAACATTGTTTGCGGATCTTGAGCACCAACAACCGATGCCCAAACGGCACGCCCTGCCAGGAATCCGGAAGCTCCACCCTTCATGGCGATACGGACCGCGCGGCCAAAAATATCCGCATCAACACCAGAAGAAAGAATGACCCACGGCATTTTCATTTGTTCATGCAACTTTTGACACGCAGCAAGTAGGGTCTGTTCATCACCTTTGCCGCCTAATGGCATTTCAGCTTTATAGAGGTCAGCATCGGTGCAGCCGAGTTCAGCCGCTGCGGCAACGATGGCGCTTTCCCGGTCAAATTCCCAGCCGCGACGAGGAGGTCGGACGACCGGCTCAATGATGCTGACCAGCCCTGCGCTACGACAGCGTTGAACAAACTCAGCCACCATAGCCAAACGTTCTTCTGCGGGTTCATCTTCACGCCACAGCACTAACAACTTCATGGCTTTCGCACCCATTTCGCGGGCTTTATGCGGATCAATTGCTCTGTCAATTTCGACACTATCAACCGGAATACCATTACCCGGAACAAAATGGTCAGCCGCCACAATCAGTCCACATGAATCAGCGACTGCACCTTGAGAGACAATCTGATCGAGACAAAATTGTTTATCTGCCAGAACCGCTGAAGCGTAGGGAGACAGAATTTGTGTTGCTGCAACTTTAAAATCAGTCAATACGCTGTCGGCAACAGGTTTAGGATGTCCAGACGCTGCAAACATCAGACGCATTGCTTCACGCTGATCAACGGCCAGCATGGCAAATCCACCGCCAGGGCGAGAAATATCTTTCAGCGTGTATGGGGTATTGTGGGAAGACATAATAACTCCTGTAACTGTTTAAAATTTAGAGTGAATCTGGTCGGCCAGCCTGCTGACGAACCTGAGATAACAGCGCACTCCAGTCCTGACGGCCTCGACCGTTCTCGCTGGCACGGGTGTAATAGGTTTCTGCTGCAATGCCCATATTGAGCGGCGCACCGGTCTGACTAGCGACATCGACGGCAATACGCAGGTCTTTCAACGCGAGGTCCACCATGAATGCCGGAGAAAGGTCTCCTTTAAGTACCTTGCCAGGCCAGGTTGTCGTAAAGTGCCCCTTGCCTGCGGCAGTACCGCTCATGACCTTAATGGCCACATCAAGGCTCAAACCCAATGATTCGCAAAGAACAGCGGCTTCCGCTGACAAGGCGTTCAGCGCAATACTCATATAGTTATTGATGAGCTTTACGCGGATCCCCATACCGGGACCGCCTGCTTCCACCAGCTCATTCCCCATACACATCAGCACAGGGCGAGCACGTTCAACCTGTTCAGGCGTTCCGCCAGCAAGAATCAGCAGCGTGCCGTCAATCGCGTTAACTGACGTCCTGCCCACAGGAGCATCCATCATGCTGATGCCTTTCTCTTTCATCTCATGAATCAACTCATCGGTCTGCAATGGATGAATCGTGGACATGTCAATAACCAGGGCATTGGGGGACAGGCCTTCGCTGACGCCATCTTTACCCAGCAGAACTTGCCGAACGATGTCGCCATTTGGCAGCATAGTGATTATGAATTCGGCACCTTTAGCGGCTTCAGCGGGTGTTTGAGCAGCAGTCGCACCTTTTTGTACTAATTCATTGACTGCCTGTTGGTTTACGTCGAACACACGCAAAGCATGTCCCTTTTGCAACAGATTATTAGCCATTGGGCTGCCCATCTGGCCCAAGCCCAAAAATGCAACGGTTGTCATGAATGCTCTCCTGTGTCAGGTTGACAAAATAATTACAATTAAAAACTCGTTTTCGTCTGTTTTTGAGCATATTTGTAATTTATGACTAAAAACAAGACACGCGTCACTAATTTGATCATTTATGTCATTAAAATGAACAAAAGAAGACAAGATCACACAGGACTAACCAAATATGACCAGAATTGCATGTGTTGGAATCACCGTTCAGGACCGTATTTATTCTCTGAACAACCTGCCCGATGGCGGGGGAAAATATCAGTCAAATCAATATCTGGAGACAGGTGGCGGCCCGGCGGCAACAGCAGCTGTCGCCATTGCCCGGCTTGGTATTGACGTTGATTTTATAGGCCGTGTAGGCGATGACAGTTGTGGGAATACCTTGCTTAACGAGCTTCAGAGCTGGGGGGTCAATACGGCGTTCTGCCGGCAATACCCGAACTCCCGTTCATCCCAGTCCGCAATTTTGGTCGACCAGCATGGCGAACGCATTATCGTGAACTATCCAAGCCCGGATCTCGATACGGATGCAAGGTGGCTGGAGTCGATTGATTTTTCCCGTTATGACATCGTTCTGGCCGATGTACGTTGGCATGAAGGGACGTTGAAATCCTTCGAACTGGCACGTGCCGCCGGAGTTCCAACGCTGTTGGATGCCGATATGACACCACAAGATATAACCCCATTGGTGGCGCTTGCCGATCATGCCGTTTTTTCAACTCCAGGTCTGAAGAGAATGACCGGGCAAGATGATGCACAACAGGCACTTAAACTGGCCGCTGAGCAAACCAATGGTAAAGTGTACGTTACGCTTGGCGGCGAAGGGTCACTATGGATCGAAAATGGTCATATGTGTCAACAGACTGCATTTTCTGTCAATGTTGTGGATACAACCGGTGCAGGCGATGTTTTCCATGGTGCAATGGCAGCAGCTCTTGCAGAGCAAATGCCGACTGACCAGGCGATTCGCTTCGCAAGTGCGGTGGCGGCGATGAAATGCACTCAGGCGGGCGGACGAGCCGGAATTCCTAATCGTGCGCAAACCGAATCATTTTTGTCACTTTATGCGTAAAATAGCCAACAATTACGGGGAAGAAGTCCAGGAGTATTCATGAGCATCATTGAAGTCACCGGTAATCCGCGACACGATCAACTTGTTCATTACATTACAGAACGCGGCTATATGAATATCGAAGAGCTCGCACAATTGCTGGACGTGTCCACGCAAACCGTGCGCCGGGATATTCGTAAGTTAAGCGAACAGGGCTTGATCACCAGACATCATGGTGGAGCCGGACGTGTATCCAGCGTCATGAATACCGCCTTTGAACAGCGAGAGTTGTCCCTTACCCAGGAAAAAGAAGCGATAGCGGAAGCGGTTGCTGATTATCTTCCTGAACGCTGTACGGTATTTATTACCATTGGTACAACGGTGGAAGCCGTCGCACGAGCTTTGCTGAACCGTCGGGATCTTCGCATCATTACTAACAGTCTTCGTGTTGCGCAGATCTTATATAAGAATCAAGATCTTGAGGTTATGGTGCCCGGTGGAACGTTACGTGCTCATAATGGCGGTATTGTTGGCCCAGGAGCAGTGAACTTTATTGAAGGATTTAGAGCCGACTATTTGATTACCAGTATTGGTGCCATCGAGGAAGACGGCACACTATTGGAATTTGACGTTAACGAAGCGCTTGTCGCCAAAACGATGATTAAGCATGCACGTAATACGCTGTTAGTTGCTGATCATACTAAGTTTACCGCCTCAGCCGCTGTATCCATCGGTAATATGCGTAAAATTCGGGCATTTTTTACCGATTCCCAGCCACCAAATTCATTCAAGCAATTGCTTGATTTAGAAAATATTGAGCTAGTCATTGCAGAGCAGGAAACGACCTGATCTTTTAGATAAAAAAAGCCGCTGATAATCAGCGGCTTTTTTGTGCTTACCTGAAAAAGAGCGTTAATTACTCTTCTTTCGCGCCACGCATTGCACGGCGACGATCGTTTTCAGTAAGGTGACGCTTACGGATACGGATAGAGGTTGGTGTTACTTCTACCAGTTCGTCGTCATCGATGAATTCCAGAGCCTGCTCCAGAGTCATCTTAACCGGCGGAACCAGAACCGTTGCTTCGTCAGTACCAGACGCACGCATGTTGGTCAGTTTCTTACCGGTCAGGCAGTTTACAGTCAGGTCGTTAGAGCGGCTGTGAATACCGATGATCTGGCCTTCGTAAACTTCAGCACCGTGACCCAGGAACAGCTTACCGCGGTCCTGCAGGCTGAACAGTGCGAACGCAACTGCTTTACCCTGGCCGTTGGAGATCAGTACGCCGTTCTGACGCTGACCCACATCACCCGCACGAACGTCGTCGTAGTGGCTGAAGGTGGAGTACAGCAGACCGGTACCGGAAGTCATGGTCATGAATTCTGAACGGAAGCCGATCAGACCACGGCTTGGGATCACGTAGTCAAGACGTACGCGGCCTTTGCCATCTGGATTCATGTTTTTCAGGTCGCCTTTACGCTCACCCAGAGCTTGCATCACAGAACCCTGATGCTGCTCTTCAACGTCCAGCGTTACGTTTTCGAACGGCTCTTGTTTACGGCCATCGATTTCGCGGAAGATTACTTTCGGACGGGAAACCGCCATTTCGAAACCTTCACGACGCATGTTTTCGATCAGAACAGATAGGTGCAGCTCACCACGACCGGATACACGGAACGCATCCGCATCTTCGGTTTCTTCAACGCGCAGCGCAACGTTGTGCACCAGCTCTTTGTTCAGGCGGTCAAGGATCTGACGAGAGGTAACATATTTACCTTCTTTACCGCAGAACGGAGAGGTGTTTACGCAGAAGAACATGGTAACGGTCGGTTCATCAACGGACAGAGCTGGCAGCGCTTCAACATTCTGCGGATCGCAGATGGTGTCGGAGATGTTCAGTTCGCCCAGACCGGTGATCGCGATGATATCGCCTGCTTCAGCAATATCACTCTCGATACGTTCCAGACCCAGATGAGTCAGAACTTTACCGACTTTACCGTTACGGGTTTTGCCTTCGCTATCAATGATAGTGATCTGCTGGTTCGGTTTAACTTTACCGCGTTTGATGCGGCCGATACCGATTACGCCAACGTAGTTGTTGTAGTCCAGCTGAGAGATTTGCATCTGCAGCGGGCCATCAAGATCTACGCTCGGAGCCGGTACACGATCAACGATAGTCTGATACAGCGGAGTCATGTCTTCAGCCATGTCTTCGTGATCCAGACCCGCGATACCGTTCAGCGCAGAAGCGTAAACGATCGGGAAGTCCAGCTGCTCGTCGGTAGCGTCGAGGTTAACGAACAGGTCAAATACCTGATCAACAACCCAGTCAGGACGCGCGCCAGGACGGTCAACTTTGTTGATAACAACAATTGGCTTCAGGCCATGGGCAAAGGCTTTTTTGGTCACGAAGCGCGTCTGCGGCATCGGACCGTCCATTGCATCCACCACCAGCAGCACAGAGTCGACCATGGACATTACACGTTCAACTTCACCACCGAAGTCGGCGTGCCCCGGGGTATCAACGATGTTGATACGGTAGTCATTCCATTTGATAGCGGTGTTTTTAGCGAGGATGGTAATCCCACGCTCTTTCTCCAAATCGTTGGAGTCCATCACGCGCTCTTGGGTTTCAGCACGTGCATCGAACGTACCGGATTGTTGGAGCAGCTTGTCTACCAGGGTCGTTTTACCATGGTCTACGTGCGCGATGATGGCGATGTTACGCAAATTTTCGATCACAACTTTGCCTCAGGCATTTTAGAAATAGCGCGTTATTGTACACGGATTAATCGCAGTACAAAACAGGATCACAAACATCCTCCGCAAACAAGTATTGCAGAGTTTCTTTGTGATCACATTCACGGAGCGTTAAAAGGGGTAATCTGACATGCTTTGCACCAATATGGTGCTTAATGTTCACATTAAAGCACTATAATGGTGCAATACAACCTTCATGGTGCAGCCCCTTTGCACGATGGTGCGCATGATAACGCCTTTTAGGGGCAATTTAAAAGTTGGCACAGATTTCGCTTTATATTTTTTATGGCGACACGGCCAATTTTTGCAGAATTGAAGACTTCGTTACCACGACGACAATGACCAATCCGGGAGAGTAAGTATGTCCGCTGAACACGTTTTGACGATGCTGAACGAACACGAAGTGAAGTTTGTTGATTTACGCTTCACTGATACCAAAGGTAAAGAACAGCACGTCACTATTCCTGCTCATCAGGTAAATGCCGAATTCTTTGAAGAAGGCAAAATGTTTGACGGCTCCTCAATCGGTGGCTGGAAAGGCATTAACGAATCAGACATGGTTCTGATGCCAGATGCGTCTACTGCTCTCATCGACCCGTTCTTTGAAGAGTCTACCCTGATCATCCGTTGCGATATCCTGGAACCAGGTACGCTGCAGGGCTACGACCGTGACCCGCGCTCCATCGCTAAACGTGCTGAAGAGTATCTGCGTTCTACCGGCATCGCAGACACCGTTCTGTTCGGACCAGAGCCAGAATTCTTCCTGTTTGACGACATCCGTTTCGGCGCAACTATTTCCGGTTCCCACGTGGCTATCGATGACATCGAAGGCGCATGGAACTCCTCCACCAAATACGAAGGTGGTAACAAAGGTCACCGTCCAGGCGTGAAAGGCGGTTACTTCCCGGTTCCTCCGGTAGATTCTTCTCAGGATATCCGTTCTACCATGTGTCTGATCATGGAAGAAATGGGCCTGGTTGTTGAAGCGCATCACCACGAAGTGGCGACTGCCGGTCAGAACGAAATCGCGACCCGCTTTAACACCATGACCAAAAAAGCGGACGAAATTCAGATCTACAAATATGTCGTTCACAACGTCGCTCACCGTTTCGGTAAAACCGCGACCTTTATGCCAAAACCAATGTTTGGCGATAACGGTTCCGGCATGCACTGCCACATGTCCCTGTCCAAGAACGGCGTAAACCTGTTCTCCGGTGACAAATATGCGGGTCTGTCTGAGCAGGCGCTGTACTACATCGGTGGCGTAATCAAACACGCTAAAGCGATCAACGCCCTGGCTAACCCGACCACCAACTCCTACAAGCGTCTGGTCCCGGGTTACGAAGCACCGGTAATGCTGGCTTACTCTGCCCGTAACCGTTCTGCGTCTATCCGTATCCCGGTAGTTGCTTCTCCGAAAGCGCGTCGTATCGAAGTGCGTTTCCCGGACCCGGCTGCTAACCCATACCTGTGCTTCGCAGCGCTGCTGATGGCTGGTCTTGACGGTATTAAGAACAAGATCCACCCGGGCGAAGCAATGGACAAAAACCTGTACGACCTGCCGCCGGAAGAAGCAAAAGAGATCCCACAGGTTGCTGGTTCTCTGGAAGAAGCACTGAAAGAACTGGATCTGGACCGCGAGTTCCTGACCGCAGGCGGCGTGTTCACCAATGAAGCGATCGATGCGTACATTGCGCTGCGTCGCGAAGAAGATGACCGCGTGCGTATGACTCCGCACCCGGTAGAGTTTGAGCTGTACTACAGCGTTTAATCGTTTGAGTTGCCGTGGAACTTTTAGCCTGCTCAGGCAGGCTTGAGATCGATGGTGAATGATAGGACGCCTGATGGCGCAAACTTATCAGGCCTGGAGGGTAACATTACCTTGTAGGCCGGATAAGGCAAAGCCGCCATCCGGCATCTATGTTTGCCAGTCATCTGTAGCCCATCTCTGGATGGGCTTTTTTCTCCACTAACAACCTGCTTTTTCGCGCTTTTTTGATGTAAAAAGCTATAATGCACTAAATTGGTGCAACACTTTTCAGGAGACTGCTGAATGGCAACCGGCACGCTGCCCGATGCTGGGCAGATCCTAAATTCTTTAATCAACAGCATCTTACTCGTCGACGATGAGCTGGCTGTACATTACGCCAACCCGGCGGCACAGCAGTTGCTCGCCCAAAGCTCCCGCAAACTGTTTGGTACACCGCTTCCCGATCTGTTGAGTTATTTCTCCTTAAACATCGGACTGATGCGAGAGAGCCTGGAAGCAGGCCAGGGCTTTACGGATAACGAAGTGACGCTGGTGATAGACAGCCACTCACATATCCTCTCTGTGACCGCTCAGAGGCTGCCTGATGGCCTTATCTTGCTGGAGATGGCCCCTATGGATAATCAGCGCCGTCTGAGTCAGGAACAGCTCCAGCACGCCCAGCAGATTGCTGCCCGCGATCTGGTGCGTGGTCTGGCACATGAAATTAAAAACCCGCTGGGCGGATTACGCGGTGCGGCGCAACTTCTCAGTAAAGCGCTTCCGGACCCGGCGCTGACCGAATATACCAAAGTCATTATTGAACAGGCGGACCGCCTGCGTAATCTGGTCGACCGTCTGCTGGGGCCACAACAGCCCGGCATGCACATCACGGAAAGTATTCACAAAGTGGCGGAACGCGTGGTGGCGCTGGTCTCGATGGAGCTGCCGGAAAACGTCACGCTAATCCGGGATTACGACCCAAGTCTGCCCGAATTACTGCACGACCCGGACCAGATCGAGCAGGTTTTGCTGAACATCGTACGCAATGCTTTGCAGGCGCTGGGACCGGAAGGCGGCGAGATCATTCTGCGCACCCGCACCGCGTTTCAGCTCACGCTACACGGCATGCGTTACCGTCTGGCGGCACGAATTGATGTAGAGGATAACGGTCCAGGTATTCCCTCGCATTTGCAGGATACGCTGTTCTACCCAATGGTTAGCGGTCGCGAAGGCGGTACCGGCCTTGGATTATCTATCGCCCGTAATTTGATTGATCAACATTCCGGCAAAATTGAATTTACCAGTTGGCCGGGTCATACCGAGTTCTCGGTTTACCTGCCTATCAGGAAATAAGGTGACGTTTATGCAACGAGGAATAGTCTGGGTCGTTGATGACGATAGTTCCATCCGTTGGGTGCTTGAACGTGCGCTCGCAGGGGCAGGGCTAAGCTGTACCACATTTGAAAGTGGTAAAGAGGTACTGGACGCGCTGGCCAGCAAAACGCCGGACGTGCTGTTGTCGGATATCCGCATGCCGGGTATGGACGGCCTGACGCTGTTAAAACAGATTAAACAGCGGCATCCGATGCTTCCGGTCATCATAATGACCGCGCACTCCGATCTGGATGCCGCCGTCAGCGCCTATCAGCAAGGGGCGTTTGATTATCTGCCCAAACCTTTTGATATTGATGAAGCGGTGGCGCTGGTCGAGCGCGCCATCAGTCATTATCAGGAACAGCAGCAGCCGCGCAATGTTCAGATTAACGGCCCCACAACCGACATCATCGGCGAAGCGCCAGCAATGCAGGACGTCTTTCGCATTATTGGTCGCCTGTCCCGGTCTTCAATCAGCGTATTGATTAATGGGGAGTCAGGAACCGGTAAAGAGCTGGTCGCCCATGCGTTGCACCGTCATAGCCCGCGCGTCAAAGCGCCGTTTATTGCGCTGAACATGGCGGCTATCCCGAAAGATTTGATCGAGTCTGAACTGTTCGGTCATGAGAAAGGCGCGTTTACCGGGGCGAATACCATTCGTCAGGGGCGCTTTGAACAGGCAGATGGCGGTACGCTGTTCCTCGATGAAATTGGCGATATGCCGCTGGACGTGCAAACGCGTTTATTGCGCGTATTAGCCGATGGACAGTTTTACCGCGTGGGTGGTTACGCACCGGTGAAAGTGGATGTGCGCATTATCGCCGCCACGCACCAAAACCTTGAACTGCGCGTACAGGAAGGCAAATTCCGTGAGGACTTATTCCATCGCTTGAACGTCATCCGGGTACATCTGCCGCCACTGCGCGAACGTCGGGAAGATATCCCCCGCCTGGCGCGTCATTTCCTGCAGGAGGCAGCCCGCGAACTGGGGGTGGAAGCCAAACAATTACACCCGGAAACCGAGGCTGCGCTCACCCGTCTGGCCTGGCCAGGTAACGTACGTCAGCTTGAGAACACCTGCCGCTGGTTAACCGTCATGGCCGCCGGGCAGGAAGTACTGATTCAGGACTTACCAACTGAGCTGTTTGAAACCTCCGTGCCAGACGCACCATCTCATATGCAGCCGGATAGTTGGGCAACGCTATTGGCACAGTGGGCGGATCGGGCATTACGCTCCGGTCATCAAAACTTGCTTTCTGAGGCCCAACCAGAGATGGAGCGTACGCTATTGACTACCGCGCTACGTCATACCCAGGGGCATAAACAGGAAGCGGCACGCTTGCTCGGTTGGGGTCGTAATACCTTGACGCGTAAGCTAAAAGAACTCGGAATGGAGTGACATATCGTCACTGTGTAAAGATTAATAATTGAGCGCAAATAGCTGCTATTTTGCGCTTTACTGTTCCGATGAGTTAAGTATGATCGTGCCCGACTAACGGGGGGAAGTCATCATGCTGGAATCAATCATTAATCTGCTGTCGAGCGGTGCGGTCGAAAGCCATACGCCACAAACTGCGGTCGCCGCAGTATTGTGCGCAGCGCTGGTTGGACTGTTCAGCTAGCGGGTTCGCCGGGTGGCGCTTCGCTTACCCGACCTACGTATTGAGATTTTCGTAGGCACGATAAGCGAAGCGCCACCCGGAAAAGCGTTAAATCACCCGCGAGAATTGCTGCATCCGCGCTTTCTGGCGCAGATACGCATCGAAGCACATGCAAATATTACGGATCAGCAGACGGCCCTTCGGCGTGACCTGAATCCCCTTCTCATTGACATCCACCAGCCCATCCTTCGCCAGCGGTGCCAGCAGTTTCAGGTCTTCGGCAAAATAGTCAGCGAAGTTCAGATCCCATTGCTGTTCCACAGCGGCATAGTCGAGGCGGAAGTTGCAGATCAGGAGCTTGATAACATCCCGACGAATGCAGTCGTCACGGGTCAGGGCAATTCCGCGCCACAGCGCGTCCCCCTGCTCGTCTACCTGCTGATAATAGCGCTTCAGCTCTTTCTGGTTCTGCGCGTAGTTATCACCAATCATACTAATGGCTGACACGCCCATTCCCAGCAGATCGGTATCACCCTGGGTGGTATAACCCTGGAAATTACGATGCAGCACACCCTTGCGTTGAGCAATGGCCAGTTCGTCATCTGGGCGGGCAAAGTGATCCATGCCAATGAACTGATAGCCAGTTTCGGTCAGTGAAGAGATGGTTTCCTGCAGGATATCCAGCTTCTGCTGCGCGCTGGGCAGGTCGGCATCTTTAATTTTGCGCTGAGCGGCAAACAGCGTCGGCAGGTGCGCGTAGTTAAAGACACTCAGTCGATCTGGATTCAGCTCAGCAACGCGTTTCAGGGTGAAGGCGAAACTTTCTGGCGTCTGTTTTGGCAAACCATAAATCAGATCGATATTCGTTGAAGTAAAACCGATCTCACGCGCATGATTCAGCAGCGCAAAGATGAATTCCTCATCCTGCTCACGGTTCACCAGGCGCTGAACTTCTTTATTGAAGTCCTGCACCCCCATGCTCAGGCGGTTAAAACCTTCAGCGCGTAAATGATCGAGCACATCCAGCTCAATTTCACGCGGATCCACTTCGATCGAAATTTCGGCGTCGTCGTTAAAGTTAAAGTTGCTACGCAGCAGCGACATCAAACGGCTGATTTGCGCTTTATTCAGGTACGTTGGCGTGCCGCCGCCCCAGTGCAGCTGACTGACATGGCGTCCGGCGAACAGCGGTGCGCGATGAATAATTTCTTGTTCTAAGACATCGAGGTATTGGTCGGCTTTATGCTGCTGGCGAGTCACGACCTTGTTACAGCCGCAGAAATAACACAGCTTGTGGCAGAATGGGATGTGAACGTACAGCGAGAGAGGACGCTCAGGATAACGCGCCACGGCCTTTAGAAATGCCTCAGTGCCGTAGTCTTCAGAAAACTCCAGCGCGGTCGGGTACGAGGTATATCGTGGCCCGGAATAGTTATATTTCTGGATCAGGGCCAGGTCCCAGTCTATTAACTGCTCTGACATGCTCACTCCTTCCGATGGCGTCTCTGGCGGGTACGGCGTACCGACTTAACCCCAGTACGGGTGATAAGTCGGTTGCGCAGCCACTTCTGTCGCCGCGACAACCGCTGTAGTTTAACGAATAACCACACCAGATAACATATAACCGGAAGGGTTATAAGCAGGACGGGAAGACCCACGGTGTAAAACCGTTAGTTGCCGCCTTTCAGCAGGCGCATCATGTCTTCCTGCTTTTCTTCTTCCTCTTCTTCCTCGTCATCGTAAGAAAGACCCAGCTTTTGCATCAGCTCATCGATGCGATCCAGCTTGGCATCAACCCAGGACTGATCTTCCGCGCTCAGGGTTTCTCCTGCTTCAAGACGCTCCAGCAGCGCATCCAGGCGCTCATCCGTTTCCAGTAAATCCAACTCAGCCTGTGGTGAAAGCATAGGTTTCTCACTCTTCGGTTTGTGCTGTTTGGTGACTTTTTCGGTCACGCCCAATGGAATGGGGGTTTTGCTGCCAATACGAGGATCTTTTTGCTTATTTTGGTTTCCGCCACCAGATGCGCCTTCGCTACCGGACGCACGGCTACCTGCCGCATGACCACGGTGTTTTTTCTGGCGCTTACGGTCGCGAGCTTCCTGGTTAATTTCTTCGCGTGTTTTACGACGCGCTTTTGCAGGACCTTTACCGCGTGGTGTAGAAGTTGGTTTCATCATGATTCGTCTTTGGCTGTTTTTATTCAGTATATAATTGCGCCGGAATCTAGCAGAAATAAAGAAAAAAGGCGACAGAGTAATCTGTCGCCTTTTTTCCTGACTCTCAACCCTTACGGGCTCTACAATCCCTGTTGGCTATCAACACACCCTGTTTTTCCCTTAGCCTCTAACATTCCGTGTTGTTTCCATTTCCTTTTACTAACGTCTCCGGACGTTTGTCTTCCTGACAATCCTGTGTCTTCGCCTCCTGGCGCTCCTGACCCTCATCCTGAGTCGTCTATCCTTTCAGCTTCCTCGCTATGGACGCTACTTTACCGTTTTGGTTTAAACGTACAAGTAACCTGGGTAACAATTTCTGATTTTAAGAATAGCGCCCAAATGTAACTATATGATTTATTTTAGTTCTTTCATTTTTTACTCTGTCATCTCGTATAGAAACTGTCGGCAATGTCTCACAAAGCGCGAGGTTTTTACTTACACAGCTCACTCGTCGAAAAACCAGCCTTTTGCTGGGGTTCAGGTATAATCGCTGCAAAGCCCTGATTGATGGAGAGGACTGCTTTGACTAACTTGAATTATCAACAGACGCACTTTGTAATGAGTGCGCCTGATATTCGCCACTTACCTTCCGATACCGGTATCGAAGTGGCTTTTGCTGGCCGTTCCAACGCAGGCAAATCCAGTGCGCTAAATACCCTGACGAATCAAAAAGGTCTGGCGCGTACATCTAAAACGCCGGGTCGTACTCAGCTCATCAACCTGTTTGAAGTCGTTGACGGCAAACGCCTGGTCGATTTGCCAGGATACGGTTATGCCGAAGTTCCAGAAGAAATGAAGCGTAAATGGCAGCGCGCGCTGGCTGAATATCTGGAAAAGCGTCAGAGCCTGCAAGGTCTGGTGGTACTGATGGATATTCGTCACCCGTTAAAAGATCTCGATCAACAGATGATCCTGTGGGCAGTTGAGAGCAACGTTCAGGTTCTGGTACTGCTGACTAAAGCAGATAAGCTGGCCAGCGGTGCACGCAAAGCGCAACTGAATATGGTACGTGAAGCCGTACTGGCATTTAACGGTGATGTGCAGGTAGAAGCATTTTCATCGCTGAAAAAACTGGGTGTGGACAAACTGCGGCAAAAACTGGATAGCTGGTTTAGTGAACTGGCACCGGTTGAAGAGGTGCAGGAAGGGGAATAACCCACCGATATGCCGGATGACGCCGCTGCGCGTCTTATCCGGCCTACAGCATGTGCAAAACTTTTCTTTCGCACAATAAAAAACGCCCCAGTCATTACTGACTGGGGCGGCTAAAATATTCAGCCAAATCCGATTACGTGAAGTAAAAGGTCTGAAAGATAGAACATCTTACCTCTGTACCCTACGAGAATAACTTTACTCTTTTTTGAGCAGCTCAGAAAGCACTTTTTGTAATTTTTTTTCATTCCTTACATAGGGAATTCTAATGGACATCACAAAAAGCTCTCTCTTATGTTGCTTAGTTACGAAAAAGGAGCGTTATTAAGTAAACCCTTAGTGCGCCTGATCCCAGTTTTCACCACTCCCGACTTCCACCAGCAACGGCACGTCAATCTGAGTCTCGTTTTCCATCAGTTGGTGGATCTTTTTGGAGACGCTTTCCAGATCATCTTTGTGCACTTCAAACACCAGTTCATCGTGTACCTGCATGATCATGCGCACGCGCGGTTGCTCGGTTTGCAGCCATCCATCCACGGCAATCATGGCTCGTTTGATAATGTCTGCAGCAGTTCCCTGCATCGGGGCGTTAATGGCCGCACGTTCAGCACCAGCGCGACGAGCACCATTACTGGATTTAATATCCGGTAAATAGAGACGGCGACCTTCCAGCGTTTCTACATAGCCTTGCTCTTTCGCCTGCGCGCGGGTGCGTTCCATGTATTCCAACACACCAGGGTAGCGTTCAAAGTAGAGATCCATGTACTTCTGTGCTTCTTTGCGCGGAATATTCAACTGGCGCGCCAAACCAAAGGCGCTCATCCCGTAGATCAAACCGAAGTTAATGGCTTTAGCGCTGCGGCGTTGCTCGCTGGTCACAGAATCAAGCGGTAAACCAAAGACTTCTGCCGCCGTTGCGCGGTGAATGTCTTTCCCTTCGGCAAACGCGGTAAGCAGACCTTTATCACGTGAAAGGTGCGCCATGATACGCAGTTCAATCTGTGAGTAGTCCGCAGAGACAATCAGGTAGTCTTCTGGCGCAATGAACGCCTGACGAATACGACGACCTTCATCATTACGTACCGGGATGTTTTGCAGGTTTGGATCCGTTGAAGACAAGCGCCCGGTGGCAGTAACCGCCTGATGGTATGAGGTGTGCACGCGCCCGGTTTTCTTGTTAATCATCAACGGAAGCTTATCCGTATAGGTCGACTTCAGTTTTGCTAAACCACGATATTCCAGGATCACTTTCGGCAATGGGTAATCCAGCGCGAGCTCTTCCAGTACCTCTTCCGACGTTGATGGCGCGCCGCCAGGGGTTTTCTTCAACGGCTTAATACCCTGCTTTTCAAACAGGATAGTTTGCAGTTGCTTAGTGGAAGAGAGGTTAAACGCTTCTCCGGCGATCTCGTGCGCTTTTTGCTCCAGCTCATTCAAACGCAGCGTCAGCTCTTCTGAATGCTTGTGCAGAACAGCCGGATCGATTTTCACACCGTTGCGCTCAACGCGAGACAAAACCGGCACCAGCGGCATATCGATATTTTCAAAGACGTTCAACGGCCCTTTATGCTGCTGCAATTCTGGCCACATCTTCAGATGCAGCTGTAGCGTAACGTCGGCGTCTTCCGCAGCGTAACGACCAGCCTCTTCCAGTGCTATCTGGTTAAAGGTCAGCTGGTTTTTGCCTTTTCCGGCGATCTCTTCAAAGGTGATGGTTTTATGTTTCAACCAGCGGTCCGACAGGCTGTCCATATCGTGTCGTCCAGCGACGCTGTTAAGAATGTAGGATTCGAGCATGGTGTCAAAGGTGATGCCGCGCAGCTCGATGCCATAGTTCGCCAGGATGCCGCGATCGTACTTCAGGTTTTGCCCGACTTTGTGCGCGTTCTCATCTTCCAGCAGCGGCTTCAGCAGCTCCAGCGCGCGGTCGCGCGCGATCTGGTCAGGGGCATCCAGGTAATCGTGGGCAACAGGAACATACGCCGCCACACCCGGTTCAATGGCAAAAGACAGGCCAACCAGATTCGCGGAAATGTTGTCCAGGCTGTCAGTTTCAGTATCGAAGGCAAAGACTGGTGCTTTTTTCAGCTTAGCGATCCACTCTTCCAGCGTCGCTTCGTCCAGAATCGTCACATAGTTTTCATACGAAAGAACCGTGGCCGGCTCCTCAGGCGTTTCATCGACGACAATAGTTTCTTGCGGTTTTGCCGCCGGCTTCGTCCCTTTCGCCTGTAGCCATTTACCCGCTTCAACGTCGGTAACCCAACGTTTAAATTCATACTGTTTAAACAGGCCAAGCAGTTCTTCTGCAGCGGGCTGACGCACTTCAAGCTGCTCACAGGTCAATTCCAGCTCAACATCCGTTTTGATGGTAGCCAATTGATAAGAGAGGTACGCCACCTCTTTGTTCTGCTCAAGTTTGCCTGCCATGGTTTTCGCACCACGGAAGGTCAGCCCCGCTATTTTGTCTGATTCGGCATAGAGGGTATCCAGCCCACCCAGCCCCTGCAGTAGTGCCTGAGCGGTTTTTTCGCCTACGCCTGGAACGCCAGGAATGTTATCTGAGGAATCCCCCATCAGCGCCAGGAAATCGATGATCAGTTCCGGCGGGACGCCGTACTTATTCACCACTTCCTCCGGGCCGAGGATCGTATTGGTCATGGTGTTGATTAGGGTGATATTCGGCGTCACCAACTGAGCCATATCTTTATCACCGGTGCTAATCAGCACCGGGCGACCGATCTTCTCTGCTTCCCGCGCCAGCGTACCGATAACATCGTCCGCCTCCACGCCAGAAACAGCCAACAGTGGCAACCCCATCGCCTTTACCATCGCATGCAGAGGTTCAATCTGCGCACGCAGATCGTCCGGCATCGGTGGGCGGTGAGACTTATAATGTTCGAATAATTCATCACGGAAGGTTTTACCCTTGGCGTCGAATACCACCGCTGCATGGGTTGGTTGATATTGCAGAATCAAGCTACGCAGCATGTTGAGGACACCGTACATCGCGCCCGTAGGTTCTCCTGCGCTGTTAGTCAGCGGTGGGAACGCGTGGTATGCGCGATACAGGTAAGATGAGCCATCTACAAGGATAAGTGGGTTTTCTGGGATCTGAACCATAATGTCCGTGCCTGTTTATCAGATTATGGGTAAAGGATGCCACAGACAGGATGAAAACATGAGTTTTTCGCCGCATTTGTCGAAAAACTTTTGCAGATCTTCTGCTTTGCTCGCAAAGATAGCTGTGGATAACTTTGTGAATAAATAATTTTCAGCTCTTTAAATATAGCAAGGCAATTAATGCTCCATTGTATTTATACAACATTTTCAATTAGTTAAATAAACTCACGGCATTTTATTCCATTTTTACAGCTTATATCCTGATGTGGATAGATATTCTCTTTTTTTCTATTCAGGGAAGATCCATCATTTGGTTCGTTTTCTGATAAAATCAGCCCCTTGCGCCTCTTTCGCGCACTGTCTATGGCTAACCTTTTGAATAATTTAATTATGACGAGAATACTCGCTGCGATAACGCTGTTGCTGAGTATCGTATTGACCATATTGGTCACGATTTTTTGTTCTGTGCCGATCATCCTTGCCGGGGTTGTGAAACTCCTTTTGCCCATTCCTGTCATCTGGCGCAAGGTTTCTGTCTTCTGTAATTTCATGATGTACTGCTGGTGTGAAGGTCTGGCGCTACTGCTGCACCTTAATCCACGGCTGAAGTGGGATGTTGAAGGGCTGGAAGGTCTTAGCAAGAAAAACTGGTATCTGCTCATTTGTAATCATTACAGCTGGGCCGATATCGTTGTGCTTTGCGTTCTGTTACGTAAGCACATCCCGATGAATAAATATTTCCTCAAGCAGCAGTTGGCCTGGGTGCCCTTTATTGGCCTGGCTTGCTGGGCTCTGGATATGCCGTTTATGAAACGCTATTCACGTGGCTATCTGCTTCGCCATCCGGAACGCCGTGGTAAAGATGTCGAAACGACGCGTCGTTCCTGCGAGAAATTTCGTGCGCACCCGACAACCATTGTGAATTTTGTCGAAGGTTCGCGGTTTACTCATGAGAAGCGTGAGCAAACCCGTTCTCCTTATCAAAACCTGCTCCCACCCAAGGCGGCCGGTATTGCGATGGCATTAAATGTGCTGGGGTCACAGTTCGATAAAATGCTGGATGTCACGTTGTGCTATCCGGAAAACAGTAGCCGACCGTTCTACGATATGCTGAGCGGTAAGCTAACGAGGATTGTCGTGCGGGTGAATCTGGAGCCAATCCATGAAGAGTTACACGGTGATTACGTGAACGATAAGGCATTCAAGCGCCGCTTTCAGCTGTGGTTGAATACGCTGTGGAGTGAGAAAGACGCGCAGCTCGACGCGATTAAAGCCGCAAATAAAAAAGCCGGTCAGTGACCGGCTTTTGCTTTTACTTCTGACCGACCAGGTATTTCACGGTATCCGCATACTGTTGTACAAAGATATCCATGCTGCTGGTATCCATGCCCTGCGGGTTGACCTGATATTTGCCATTCACGAACATCGCCGGAACGCCCTGCAGCTGTAAATCAGCCGCTGCTTTTTCCTGCTGTGCCACGAGAGATTTCACTACGAAGCTGTTCCATGCCGCATCATAGTCTTCGCCTTTAATACCCGCATCGACAAACACTTTACGGATGTCAGCAACAGACTGAACGGTCTGCGTTTTCTGAACGCCTTCAAACAGCGGAACAGTAACCTGATCTTCTACACCCAGCGCCATAGCAACCGCCCATGCCTGCGTCAGATCTTTGCCCAACGGCCCGAGAAACTCGACGTGGTATTTGGTCATCTTGGTGCCTTCCGGCAGTTTTTTCTTCACGTTATCAGATACATGAAGCACTTCTTCAAACTGGTAGCAGTGCGGGCAGTAGAAGGAGAAGAACTCCAACACTTGCGGTTCACCCGCAACAGGCTTCTCCAGGGTGATGTATTGTTTACCATCCTGGAACTGCGCTGCAGATGCGCTAAAAGCTAAGACCATACCAGCCAGCGCCAGCCATATTTTTTTCATGTTCAAGTTTCTCCGATTAATACATTGGCGTTAATTGTAAGGGGGGCTCTTGCAGAATTTTTGCCTGCTCAATAAAGGTCGCGGTCTGACGATGCCAGTAATCTTCCCCGGTTAACCACGGGAAGTTTTTTGGGAACGCAGGGTCAGCCCAACGTCGAATCAGCCAGGCAAGATAATAAACTAAACGCATAGCGCGTAAAGGTTCTATCAGTCCGATTTCAGAGATGTCGAACTCACTAAACTCTTCATAAGCCTCGATAATGGTTTCTAGCTGCATGCGTTGTTCAGCTTTATCACCATTGAGGAGCATCCATAAATCCTGAATAGCCGGACCATTGCGGGCATCATCTAAATCGACAAACATCGGGCCATCGCGCCACAGAATATTACCGGCATGACAATCACCGTGCAGGCGTAACGTAGTAAAACGCGTATGCCAGCGATCGGTAACCACCGCGATAAGCGCATCCGTTACCTTCAGGAAAGCCGCTTTTTGCCCTGATGGGATAAGCTGTGCGTGTTCAAAAACTTTACGCGGCTCAGTCAGGTATTCTTCAAGGCCAATCGTCGGTCGGAAGGCAAAAGTACACTTGGATCCGGTCTGGTGCATACGCCCGAGATCGCGCCCGACCGCCTCCATTTGATCGATGTTGTCGGCCTCAAACTGGCGCCCACCGACGCTGGGGAAGATCGCATAATGGAAACCCTGGTGGCTTAACAGCGTTTGGCCGTTCAGTACCAACGGCGCAGCTACCGGGACTTCATCGCTTACCAGTTCCAGAGCAAACTGGTGCTCTTCCTGGATCTGATCGACAGACCAACGTTCAGGGCGATAAAACTTAACGACAAAGCGTCGACGGTCTTCGTCCTGGAATTGATAGACACGGTTTTCATAGCTGTTAAGCGGGGTAAGCCCGGAATCCACCCGGATCCCCTGCTCAAACAGTGCATCCATGATGGTATCCGGGTGTAGCGTCTGGAAATTAAAAGCGTTGTCGTTCATCCCATCATCCGGAAAATACTACGAATGATTCAGGATATCATTTCGCAGCGCTTTCGGTGGCGGCGATTACAAGCTTTTACTCTTTAATTACACCACGAGCGCGGAGTAGTGCGGTTTTAAAATCTTCTTCATAATCTTTCTGAATACCAGGGATGACAGCATCCTTCGCTGAGTCTCGCATTTTCAGGTGATAGATCAGAATGTCATCAGTTAAATCCGCCAGTTCGCCGTCAAAACCTGACTCTTGCGCCAGTTTCTGCAAAAATTGCATCAGGTTAAGATCGGGTTCCTTCTGCCAGGCAGGCTGGAGGAGTTCAATAACTTCATTCAGACGTTTACATTTCATGGTTGTGCTCCTTAGGCTCAATACAGATACGTTAGCAGGGTCAATCCCACATTAAAAGAGGCGATATCAGTGATTCTGGATAGTGCAATAACAGGGGTTGTGCTGGCTGGCGGTAAGGCCAGACGGATGGGTGGAACCGATAAAGGTCTGCTTGAACTGGACGGTAAACCTCTTTGGCGGCATGTGGCCGACATTCTCGCTTTGCAGGTCGAAACCGTGGTGGTTAATGCCAATCGCCACCGGGATATATACCAGCAAAGCGGCCTGAAAGTTATTCCCGATTCCTTGGCCGATTTCCCTGGCCCACTGGCCGGGATGCTATCGGTATTCCTGCAGCAAACAGGGGAGTGGTTTCTGTTTTGCCCGTGCGATATGCCCTATATTCCTCACAATCTGGTCGCTCGTTTAAAAGAACAGCGCAAAGCTGCACCGGTTGTCTGGGTGCATGATGGGGAAAGAGATCACCCAACCATTGCGCTGATGCACCGCTCTATGCAGCCTTTGCTGCAGGATTATCTTCAGTCCGGTGAACGACGCGTTATGGTCTTTATGCGTCTGGCTGGCGGTCATGCTGTCGATTTCAGCGATCATAAAGATGCGTTCGTAAACGTGAACACCCCCGAAGAGCTCGCAAAATGGCAGGAAAAATCATGATCCCATTACTCGCCATTGCGGCATGGAGCGGCACGGGAAAAACCACGCTGCTCAAAAAGTTGATCCCGGAGCTACGTGCCAGAGGTATACGTCCCGGATTGATTAAACATACTCATCACAATATGGATGTCGACAAGCCCGGTAAAGATAGCTATGAACTGCGTAAAGCCGGTGCAGCACAAACGCTGGTCGCCAGCCAGCAACGTTGGGCATTAATGGTAGAAACACCGGAAGAGCCCGAACTGGATTTAGCGTATCTGGTAAGCCGGATGGATGCAGCAACGTTGGACCTGGTGCTGGTTGAAGGGTTTAAGCATGAACCTGTCGCTAAGATCGTGCTTTTTCGCGACGGTTGCGGGCATAGTCCTGATGAATTGGCGATAGACGAATATGTTATCGCGGTTGCCAGTGATGTTCCGCTGGCGGTAGATGTTCCATTTTTAGATATCAACGACATACAGCAAATTGCTGATTTTGTTACGCAATGGATAAGATGGTAACCGTGGTGTTGTGATGAGCCTGATGCGCTGCGCTTATCAGGCCTACAAAATACGTTCAGCCCGGCCTCTGTAGGCCGGATAAGGCGGCACGCCGCATCCGGCAATGTACCGCCGCGTTGCCTGATGCGCTGCGCTTATCAGGCCTACAAAATACGTTCAGCCCGGCCCCTGTAGGCCGGATAAGGCGGCACGCCGCATCCGGCGGTTTTCATTCCACACAGACGTAAAAAAGCCCATCCGTCAGGATGGGCTTCTTCACTAAATTAATGCCTGGCAGTTCCCTACTCTCGCATGGGGAGACCCCACACTACCATCGGCGCTACGGCGTTTCACTTCTGAGTTCGGCATGGGGTCAGGTGGGACCACCGCGCTACAGCCGCCAGGCAAATTCTGTTTATCAACACGCTTTTGCATGTCGATGTTATCTGTATCAGGCTGAAAATCTGTCTCTTCGCCAAAACATCTTCGGCGTTGTAAGGTTAAGCCTCACGGTTCATTAGTATCGGTTAGCTCAATGTATCGCTACACTTACACACCCGACCTATCAACGTCATCGTCTTTAACGTTCCTTCAGGACCCTTAAAGGGTCAGGGAGAACTCATCTCGGGGCAAGTTTCGTGCTTAGATGCTTTCAGCACTTATCTCTTCCGCATTTAGCTACCGGGCAATGCCATTGGCATGACAACCCGAACACCAGTGATGCGTCCACTCCGGTCCTCTCGTACTAGGAGCAGCCCCCCTCAATTCTCCAGCGCCCACGGCAGATAGGGACCGAACTGTCTCACGACGTTCTAAACCCAGCTCGCGTACCACTTTAAATGGCGAACAGCCATACCCTTGGGACCTACTTCAGCCCCAGGATGTGATGAGCCGACATCGAGGTGCCAAACACCGCCGTCGATATGAACTCTTGGGCGGTATCAGCCTGTTATCCCCGGAGTACCTTTTATCCGTTGAGCGATGGCCCTTCCATTCAGAACCACCGGATCACTAAGACCTGCTTTCGCACCTGCTCGAGCCGTCACTCTCGCAGTCAAGCTAGCTTATGCCTTTGCACTAACCTCCTGATGTCCGACCAGGATTAGCTAACCTTCGTGCTCCTCCGTTACTCTTTAGGAGGAGACCGCCCCAGTCAAACTACCCACCAGACACTGTCCGCAACCCGGATTACGGGTCTACGTTAGAACACCAGCCATTAAAGGGTGGTATTTCAAGGATGGCTCCATGCAGACTGGCGTCCACACTTCAAAGCCTCCCACCTATCCTACACATCAAGGACCAGTGTTCAGTGTCAAGCTATAGTAAAGGTTCACGGGGTCTTTCCGTCTTGCCGCGGGTACACTGCATCTTCACAGCGAGTTCAATTTCACTGAGTCTCGGGTGGAGACAGCCTGGCCATCATTACGCCATTCGTGCAGGTCGGAACTTACCCGACAAGGAATTTCGCTACCTTAGGACCGTTATAGTTACGGCCGCCGTTTACCGGGGCTTCGATCAAGAGCTTCTCCTTACGGATAACCCCATCAATTAACCTTCCGGCACCGGGCAGGCGTCACACCGTATACGTCCACTTTCGTGTTTGCACAGTGCTGTGTTTTTAATAAACAGTTGCAGCCAGCTGGTATCTTCGACTGATTTCAGCTCCATGAGTAAATCACTTCACCTACATATCAGCGTGCCTTCTCCCGAAGTTACGGCACCATTTTGCCTAGTTCCTTCACCCGAGTTCTCTCAAGCGCCTTGGTATTCTCTACCTGACCACCTGTGTCGGTTTGGGGTACGATTTCGTGTTACCTGATGCTTAGAGGCTTTTCCTGGAAGCAGGGCATTTGTTACTTCAGCACCGTAGTGCCTCGTCATCACACCTCAGCGTTAAAAGGTACCGGATTTACCTGGAACCTCCGCCTACATGCTTAAACCGGGACAACCGTCGCCCGGCTAACATAGCCTTCTCCGTCCCCCCTTCGCAGTAACACCAAGTACAGGAATATTAACCTGTTTCCCATCGACTACGCCTTTCGGCCTCGCCTTAGGGGTCGACTCACCCTGCCCCGATTAACGTTGGACAGGAACCCTTGGTCTTCCGGCGTGCGGGTTTTTCACCCGCATTATCGTTACTTATGTCAGCATTCGCACTTCTGATACCTCCAGCATGCCTCACGACACACCTTCAACGGCTTACAGAACGCTCCCCTACCCAACAACACATAGTGTCGCTGCCGCAGCTTCGGTGCATGGTTTAGCCCCGTTACATCTTCCGCGCAGGCCGACTCGACCAGTGAGCTATTACGCTTTCTTTAAATGATGGCTGCTTCTAAGCCAACATCCTGGCTGTCTGTGCCTTCCCACATCGTTTCCCACTTAACCATGACTTTGGGACCTTAGCTGGCGGTCTGGGTTGTTTCCCTCTTCACGACGGACGTTAGCACCCGCCGTGTGTCTCCCGTGATAACATTCTTCGGTATTCGCAGTTTGCATCGGGTTGGTAAGTCGGGATGACCCCCTAGCCGAAACAGTGCTCTACCCCCGAAGATGAATTCACGAGGCGCTACCTAAATAGCTTTCGGGGAGAACCAGCTATCTCCCGGTTTGATTGGCCTTTCACCCCCAGCCACAAGTCATCCGCTAATTTTTCAACATTAGTCGGTTCGGTCCTCCAGTTAGTGTTACCCAACCTTCAACCTGCCCATGGCTAGATCACCGGGTTTCGGGTCTATACCCTGCAACTTAACGCCCAGTTAAGACTCGGTTTCCCTTCGGCTCCCCTATTCGGTTAACCTTGCTACAGAATATAAGTCGCTGACCCATTATACAAAAGGTACGCAGTCACACCCCAAAGGGTGCTCCCACTGCTTGTACGTACACGGTTTCAGGTTCTTTTTCACTCCCCTCGCCGGGGTTCTTTTCGCCTTTCCCTCACGGTACTGGTTCACTATCGGTCAGTCAGGAGTATTTAGCCTTGGAGGATGGTCCCCCCATATTCAGACAGGATACCACGTGTCCCGCCCTACTCTTCGAGTTCACAACACATGCACTTTTGTGTACGGGACTTTCACCCTGTATCGTGCGACTTTCCAGACGCTTCCACTAACACACATGCTGATTCAGACTCTGGGCTGCTCCCCGTTCGCTCGCCGCTACTGGGGGAATCTCGGTTGATTTCTTTTCCTCGGGGTACTTAGATGTTTCAGTTCCCCCGGTTCGCTTCATTACGCTATGTATTCACGTAATGATAGTGTGTCGAAACACACTGGGTTTCCCCATTCGGAAATCGCCGGTTATAACGGTTCATATCACCTTACCGACGCTTATCGCAGATTAGCACGTCCTTCATCGCCTCTGACTGCCAGGGCATCCACCGTGTACGCTTAGTCGCTTAACCTCACAACCCGAAGATGTTTCTTTCGATTCATCATCGACTTGCAAAAATTTGAGAGACTCGAACACACCATTTTTCATTTCTTATTACGGAGAAATGAAACAGTGTGTCGTTTCAATTTTCAGCTTGATCCAGATTTTTAAAGAGCAAAACTTCGCAGTGAACCTTTTCAGGTACACTCTGAAGTTTTCTTGTGTTTTTGCAGTAAGGATGGTGGAGCTATGCGGGATCGAACCGCAGACCTCCTGCGTGCAAGGCAGGCGCTCTCCCAGCTGAGCTATAGCCCCATCGTAGTTATCTCATTCACCTTAATTCTTGCTGAGACAAGGCGTGGAACGGTGAAGCATACTGAAGTATGCGAGTCGTTTCACAACGCGGTATCAGAAAGAATTTGGTAGGCCTGAGTGGACTTGAACCACCGACCTCACCCTTATCAGGGGTGCGCTCTAACCACCTGAGCTACAAGCCTGCAGAGATTTTCTTACTGCTAATTTTCATCAGACAATCTGTGTGAGCACTGCAAAGGTCGGTTCTTTAAGGTAAGGAGGTGATCCAACCGCAGGTTCCCCTACGGTTACCTTGTTACGACTTCACCCCAGTCATGAATCACAAAGTGGTAAGCGCCCTCCCGAAGGTTAAGCTACCTACTTCTTTTGCAACCCACTCCCATGGTGTGACGGGCGGTGTGTACAAGGCCCGGGAACGTATTCACCGTGGCATTCTGATCCACGATTACTAGCGATTCCGACTTCATGGAGTCGAGTTGCAGACTCCAATCCGGACTACGACATACTTTATGAGGTCCGCTTGCTCTCGCGAGGTCGCTTCTCTTTGTATATGCCATTGTAGCACGTGTGTAGCCCTACTCGTAAGGGCCATGATGACTTGACGTCATCCCCACCTTCCTCCAGTTTATCACTGGCAGTCTCCTTTGAGTTCCCGGCCTAACCGCTGGCAACAAAGGATAAGGGTTGCGCTCGTTGCGGGACTTAACCCAACATTTCACAACACGAGCTGACGACAGCCATGCAGCACCTGTCTCAGAGTTCCCGAAGGCACCAAAGCATCTCTGCTAAGTTCTCTGGATGTCAAGAGTAGGTAAGGTTCTTCGCGTTGCATCGAATTAAACCACATGCTCCACCGCTTGTGCGGGCCCCCGTCAATTCATTTGAGTTTTAACCTTGCGGCCGTACTCCCCAGGCGGTCGACTTAACGCGTTAGCTCCGGAAGCCACGCCTCAAGGGCACAACCTCCAAGTCGACATCGTTTACGGCGTGGACTACCAGGGTATCTAATCCTGTTTGCTCCCCACGCTTTCGCACCTGAGCGTCAGTCTTTGTCCAGGGGGCCGCCTTCGCCACCGGTATTCCTCCAGATCTCTACGCATTTCACCGCTACACCTGGAATTCTACCCCCCTCTACAAGACTCTAGCCTGCCAGTTTCGGATGCAGTTCCCAGGTTGAGCCCGGGGATTTCACATCCGACTTGACAGACCGCCTGCGTGCGCTTTACGCCCAGTAATTCCGATTAACGCTTGCACCCTCCGTATTACCGCGGCTGCTGGCACGGAGTTAGCCGGTGCTTCTTCTGCGAGTAACGTCAATTGCTGCGGTTATTAACCACAACACCTTCCTCCTCGCTGAAAGTACTTTACAACCCGAAGGCCTTCTTCATACACGCGGCATGGCTGCATCAGGCTTGCGCCCATTGTGCAATATTCCCCACTGCTGCCTCCCGTAGGAGTCTGGACCGTGTCTCAGTTCCAGTGTGGCTGGTCATCCTCTCAGACCAGCTAGGGATCGTCGCCTAGGTGAGCCGTTACCCCACCTACTAGCTAATCCCATCTGGGCACATCCGATGGCAAGAGGCCCGAAGGTCCCCCTCTTTGGTCTTGCGACGTTATGCGGTATTAGCTACCGTTTCCAGTAGTTATCCCCCTCCATCGGGCAGTTTCCCAGACATTACTCACCCGTCCGCCACTCGTCACCCAAGGAGCAAGCTCCTCTGTGCTACCGTTCGACTTGCATGTGTTAGGCCTGCCGCCAGCGTTCAATCTGAGCCATGATCAAACTCTTCAATTTAAAAGTTTGATGCTCAATGAATTAAACTTCGTAATGAATTACGTGTTCACTCGTTGAGACTTGGTATTCATTTTTCGTCTTGCGACGTTAAGAATCCGTATCTTCGAGTGCCCACACAGATTGTCTGATAAATTGTTAAAGAGCAGCGCCGCTTCGCTTTTTCTCAGCGGCGCGGGGTGTGCATATTACGCCATCCCGCTACGAAGTCAAGCATTTAATTTCGCTTTCTTCGCCGAAGTTCTCAGTGGAACCCCACTGACCCGGCGGCTTGTAATCCGTTGTTCCGTGTCAGTGGAGGCGCATTATAGGGAGTTATTTCAGGCTGACAAGGGGAAATTTAAAATATTCTTCCGAGTGCGTATTTTTTATGCTTTACGTTTATTTTAACAACGCTTTGTTGGTTAATTGGGCTATTTCTCGCGCGAATCTCGCAACCTGTTCCCAATCGGTATACACCACTTCTTTATTCGTATCCGTTTCACCGCCTGACATCTTCATTATCAGTTGGATCATAACGCGGTCATACCAGCGATAGCGTGGATACAGCAAAGCACCCGCAATGACTGCGCTGTGGTCTGGTCGCCACGGCGAACTCATCAGGAACTTACGCGCATAGCTGTTGGTTTGCGGCGTACGTTTCTCCGGTTTACGGGCAACCAGGTTTACGGAGTAGAACGCGCTCGGCATCGAATTCAGCCGTGTGGCATGCTTTTTCACAAACTCCTGAAAAGCAGCATGGTAATGACCGTAGCGAATCGAGGCGCCAATCACCACGCTGTCATAATTTTGCCAGTCAGGCTCCGCGGTACGATGCAAATTAACAACATCTGCCCAAACGCCCAGCTCTTTGAGTTCAGAAGCCAGATACTCAGCGATTTCACGCGTTTGTCCGTCCCGGGAAGAAAAAAGAATCAGTGTTTTCACGTGTTACTCCATTATTCACGCCAGAAGGTAGGGGTAAAGAGCACCAGCAGAGTAAAGACCTCCAGACGACCAAACAGCATATTGGCAATCAGGATCCACTTCGCCACAGGGTTCATACTGGCAAAGTTGTCGGCGACAACCCCCAGTCCAGGCCCCAGGTTATTCAACGTTGCCACAACAGAGGCAAACGCGGAGAAGTCATCAACACCGGTCGCAATAATCGCCAGCATACTGATAATAAAGACCAGCGCATAGGCAGAGAAGAATCCCCATACGGCTTCAAGAATTCGCTCCGGCAACGCACGGTTACCCAGTTTGATACTGTAAACCGCATTCGGATGGACCAGTCGTTTCAATTCGCGGTTACCCTGCTTAAACAGCAGCAGGATACGAATCACCTTCAAGCCACCGCCCGTCGACCCGGCACAGCCGCCGATAAAAGCAGAACACAGCAACAGCACTGGCAGAAACAGCGGCCAGCGGGCAATACTGTCCGTAGTAAATCCGGCGGTCGTCGCCATCGATACCACCTGGAAAAAGGCCTGGTTGATCGTCGTGAGCGCCGAGCCATAGGTATTGTGTATCCATAGCACCAGCGTACAGACTGCCACCAGCGTCAACTGCACGCCGATAAACATGCGGAATTCCGGATCCCGCCAGTAGACCTTCAGACTACGCCCACTTAATAAAGAGAAGTGCAGACCATAGTTACAACCGGAGATCAGCAAGAAGATAGCAATGATGGTGTTAATCGTGGGACTGTCGAAATACCCCACGCTGGCATCGTGTGTGGAAAAACCACCGATGGCGATTGTGGCAAAACTGTGCCCAATGGCGTCAAACGCGGGCATCCCGGCAAACCATAGCGCCAGCGCGCACGCCACCGTCAGTAATACATAGATTAGCCACAGCGTTTTCGCCGTTTCGGCAATACGCGGGCGCATTTTATTATCTTTCAGCGGCCCCGGCATTTCTGCACGATAGAGCTGCATCCCACCAACGCCAAGAATAGGCAGGATAGCCACCGCCAGCACGATGATCCCCATCCCGCCGAACCATTGCAGCATCTGGCGATAAAAGAGAATCGCGTGTGGCAATGAATCCAGCCCCACCAGCGTCGTCGCACCTGTAGTGGTTAATCCGGAAAAGGATTCAAAAAAAGCGTCGGTTATCGTTAGGTTAGGGCTTTCCGCAAAGATGAACGGTAGCGCACCCACACTGCCCAGAACGGTCCAGAACAAAACGACAATCAGAAATCCTTCGCGCGATTTCAGTTCACCCTTCTCTTTACGGTTTGGCCACCACAGCATGGAGCCGATCGCCAGAGCAACGAAGAAAGTTTGGGTGAATGCACGCCCTGCCCCATCGCGGTAGATGAGCGCTACCAGTCCGGGGATAATCATTGTCCCCGAGAATAAGATGACCAGTAGTCCAACGATTCGGGTGATGGCGCGAAAATGCATCTCTGCCGCTTCCTTAGTTCTTTAAAATGAGGTGGGGATTATTCTTCAATCGCTAACAATTGCAATGAACCACGACTAAAATCCGCCAGTTTTGCCGAAAACTCATCCACTTTGGCAAAAGGAAGCGCCACCCTGAGCCGAACAAAAGCCTGGTAATCACTGGCAACGACTTTACCGTCAAACTGCCCCAGCAAGGCTTCAATGCCTGCCAGCTGACCGTACTCACACTGCAAAGTATATTCGGTTAATGGTGTCTTGCGCTGTGTCGTTAACTGGCGCAACGCCTGATTCACACCACCACCGTAGGCTTTTACCAACCCTCCAGTACCGAGAAGGATACCGCCGTAGTAGCGCACGACTACAGCGGTAATCTCGCCGACACCGCTCCCCATCAGCTGCGCGAGCATCGGTTTACCTGCCGTACCCGCCGGTTCGCCATCGTCTGAAAACCCTAGCTGCTGCGAGTCATTGGGCGCACCCGCCACCCACGCCACACAATGGTGGCGGGCGTCCGGGTGTTCCGCTTTGACTGACTCAACAAACGCCTTTGCCGCTTCTACGCCGTCCGTATGGGCGAGCAGCGTAATGAAGCGGCTTTTTTTGATCTCTTCGACGACGCTAACCGGCGCCGCAGGGATTAACCAACTGTCCATTACGCCAGTTTCAAATCCCGCGTCATGTTTTCGATATTGTTTTCGTGGACCACCACGTTGTCTTCAATACGAATACCGCCGAACGGTTTCAGTGCTTCAATTTTCTGCCAGTTGAAGTGCTTGCTGAACTGCCCTTCACGCCACGGCGCCAGCAGAGATTCAATGAAGTAAATGCCCGGTTCGATGGTCAGAACCATGCCCGGTTGCAGTACGCGGGTGCAACGCAGGTAAGGATATTTCGACGGTGCGGCCAGATGAGTACCGCTGTCGTCCTGCATAAAGCCAGCGACATCATGTACCTGCAGACCCAGCGGGTGACCGATACCGTGCGGCATAAACGGCCCGGTAAGATCGTTTTCCACCATCGCCTCTTCACTCATATCGGTGATGATTTGATGCTTACGCAGCAGCTTCGCGATGCGCTGATGGAACTGAATGTGATAATCCACGTAGCTGGTGCCTGCTTTCATGGTGGCAATCAGCGCCAGCTCTTCGTCGTTAACGTCTTTCACCAGATGCGCATAGTCATTGTCGCTTTTCGCCGACCAGGTACGCGTCAGATCTGCCGCATAACCGTTGTATTCCGCACCAGCGTCGAGCAGGAAACTGCGGATTTCAGACGGTGCCTGATGATCCAGCTTGGTGTAATGAAGAACCGAAGCATGCTCGTTAAGCGCCACGATGTTGCTGTATGGCACGTCGGTGTCGCGGTGACCGGTGGCAGTCAGGTAAGCGAGGTTGATATCAAACTCGCTCATTCCGGAACGGAACGCTTCTTCTGCTGCACGGTGTCCATTTACCGCCATTTTCTGCGCTTCGCGCATACAGGCCAGTTCGTATTCCGTTTTATAGGCGCGGTAATAATGCAGGTAGTCGATCACCCCTTTCGGGTTGATGTTGCTGGCCGCGATGTCCAGTTGCAGCGCACGTTCCGGAACCGGGCCGATGTAACCGATATTGCCGCGAGCAGCAGGCAGTTGGCTACCGATACCATCCGCTTTCGGCAGCGCGATGATCTCGATTTCTTCCGTCCAGAAAGAGGTTGGTAGCGGCTCAACGTTGTGCCAGTAATCGACCGGCAGGTAGAACCACAGTTTCGGCTTGTTTACGCCATCCACCAGCAACCAGCAGTTAGGAACCTGTGTTACAGGCACCCAGGCTTTAAATTGTGGATTGACCTTAAACGGATATGGATGATCGTCGAGAAAGACGTTAACAAGTTCGCCAGAGTGAATAAGTAACGCATCCAGTTTGAAGCGTTCCAGCGCGTCGCGCGTCCGTTCCTGTAAGGTAACGATATGATTTTTATAGAGTGCGGCCAGCGATTCCATTTTCTATCCTTCTGTTTTTTGACCTCAAGTCTCCGCATCTTAGCACATCGCTTTGTGAGTGCGTGATTTCTGCCGAGCGTGATCGAATCGTCATTTCTTTAATCATTTGTTTGCATTTTATTAACATAAAACACACACTTCGATTCATCTGGTATGACCAGATCACCTTGCGGATTCAGGAGACTGACATGCTTTACAAAGGCGACACCCTGTACCTCGACTGGCTGGAAGATGGCATCGCCGAACTGGTGTTCGATGCCCCTGGTTCGGTCAATAAACTCGACACGGCCACCGTTGCCAGCCTGAGCCATGCGCTTGATGTGCTGGAAAAACAACCGAATTTAAAAGGGCTGCTGCTGCGTTCTAACAAAGCAGCCTTTATTGTTGGTGCCGATATCACCGAATTCCTTTCACTGTTCCTCGTGCCTGAAGAACAACTGAGCCAGTGGCTGCATTTTGCCAACAGCGTCTTTAATCGCCTCGAAGATCTGCCTGTTCCGACCCTGTCAGCAGTAAACGGCTACGCGCTGGGTGGCGGCTGCGAGTGTGTTCTGGCAACCGATTATCGTCTGGCAACGCCGGACCTGCGCATTGGCCTGCCGGAAACCAAGCTGGGCATTATGCCGGGCTTTGGCGGCTCCGTGCGTATGCCACGTATGCTGGGTGCGGACAGCGCGCTGGAAATTATTGCGGCAGGTAAGGATGTTGGTGCTGTGCAGGCGCTAAAAATCGGCCTGGTCGATGGCGTAGTGAAGCAAGACAAACTGCTTGATGGCGCGATCGCAGTATTACGTCAGGCGATTAACGGCGACCTCGACTGGAAGGCCAAACGTCAGCCGAAGCTGGAGCCGTTGAAACTCAGCAAAATTGAAGCGGCTATGAGCTTTACCATCGCTAAAGGCATGGTGGCACAGACGGCAGGGAAGCATTATCCCGCGCCGATTACCGCGGTAAAAACCATTGAAGCAGCGGCCCGTTTTGGCCGTGAAGAAGCGCTGAATCTGGAAAATAAAAGCTTTGTTCCACTGGCGCACACCAGTGAAGCTCGCGCGCTGGTTGGGATCTTCCTTAACGATCAGTTCGTCAAAGCCAAAGCCAAAAAACTCACCAAAAATATTGAAGCACCGAAGCAAGCTGCGGTGCTGGGCGCGGGCATTATGGGCGGCGGCATCGCTTACCAGTCAGCCTGGAAAGGCGTGCCGGTTGTCATGAAAGATATCAACGACAAATCATTAACGCTGGGCATGACTGAAGCGGCCAAGCTGCTGAACAAACAGCTTGAGCGCGGCAAAATTGACGGTCTGAAAATGGCGGGCGTGATTTCCACTATTCATCCAACCCTCGACTATAGCGGTTTTGAGCGTGTGGACGTGGTGGTTGAAGCTGTCGTAGAAAACCCGAAAGTGAAAAAAGCGGTACTGGCAGAAACCGAAGATCAGGTACGCCCGAACACCGTACTGGCTTCAAATACCTCCACCATCCCAATCAACGAGCTGGCCAGCGCGCTCAAGCGCCCGGAAAACTTCTGTGGGATGCACTTCTTTAACCCAGTACACCGCATGCCACTGGTTGAGATTATTCGCGGCGAGAAAAGCTCGGATGAAACCATCGCCAAAGTTGTCGCCTGGGCAAGCCAGATGGGCAAAACCCCAATTGTGGTCAACGACTGCCCTGGTTTCTTCGTGAACCGCGTGCTGTTCCCGTATTTTGCCGGTTTCAGCCAGCTGCTGCGCGATGGGGCGGATTTCCGCAAAGTCGACAAAGTCATGGAAAAACAGTTTGGCTGGCCGATGGGCCCGGCTTATCTGCTGGACGTGGTGGGAATTGATACCGCACATCACGCGCAGGCAGTGATGTCCGCAGGCTTCCCTCAGCGTATGCAGAAAGATTATCGCGACGCGATAGACGCCCTGTTTGATGCGAACCGTTTCGGACAGAAAAACGGTCTTGGATTCTGGCGTTATAAAGAAGACAACAAGGGCAAGCCGAAGAAAGAAGAGGATGCCACCGTTGACGATCTGCTGGCAGAAGTCAGCCAGCCGAAACGCGACTTCAGTGATGAAGAGATTATCGCTCGCATGATGATCCCAATGGTCAACGAAGTGGTGCGTTGTCTGGAAGAAGGCATTATCGCCAGCCCGGCAGAAGCCGACATGGCGCTGGTGTATGGCCTGGGCTTCCCTCCGTTCCACGGCGGCGCGTTCCGCTGGCTGGATACGCTCGGCAGCGCGAAGTATCTCGATATGGCCCAGCAGTATCAACACCTCGGAGCGCTGTATGAAGTTCCGGCTGGTCTGCGTGATAAGGCGCGCCATAACGAACCGTATTATCCCCAGGTTGAGCCTGCCCGCCCGGTTGGCAGCCTGAAAACGGCTTAAGGAGTCACAATGGAACAGGTTGTAATTGTTGATGCGATCCGTACCCCGATGGGCCGTTCGAAAGGGGGCGCGTTTCGTAACGTGCGGGCAGAAGATCTCTCCGCACACTTAATGCGTAGCCTGCTGGCGCGAAATCCTGCGCTGGAGCCATCCGCGCTTGATGATATTTACTGGGGCTGTGTGCAGCAAACGCTGGAGCAGGGTTTCAACATCGCCCGTAACGCCGCGCTGCTGGCGGAAGTTCCGCACTCAGTTCCAGCCGTCACGGTCAACCGCCTGTGCGGTTCGTCCATGCAGGCGCTGCACGATGCGGCACGCATGATCATGACCGGCGATGCTCAGGCGTGCCTGATTGGCGGCGTGGAGCATATGGGCCATGTGCCAATGAGCCACGGCGTTGATTTCCATCCGGGCATGAGCCGCAACGTGGCAAAAGCCGCGGGAATGATGGGTCTGACTGCGGAAATGCTCTCTCGCATGCACGGCATCAGCCGTGAAATGCAGGATGCTTTCGCCGCACGTTCACATGCTCGCGCCTGGGCTGCAACACAGTCTGGCGCATTTAAAAACGAAATCATCCCGACCGGCGGCCATGATGCCGACGGCGTGCTGAAGCAGTTTAACTACGATGAGGTTATCCGCCCGGAGACAACCGTTGAAGCGCTCTCCACCCTGCGCCCGGCGTTCGATCCGGTTAGCGGAACGGTCACTGCCGGTACCTCCTCCGCACTCTCCGACGGCGCTGCGGCGATGCTGGTCATGAGCGAAAGTCGCGCCCGTGAGCTGGGTCTGACGCCGCGTGCCCGTATTCGTTCGATGGCTGTTGTTGGTTGCGACCCTTCAATCATGGGTTACGGCCCGGTTCCGGCCTCAAAACTGGCGCTGAAAAAAGCGGGACTCTCCACCAGCGATATCGGTTTGTTTGAGATGAACGAAGCCTTTGCCGCTCAGATCCTGCCGTGCATTAAAGATCTGGGGCTGATGGAGCAGATCGATGAGAAGATCAACCTCAACGGCGGGGCGATCGCTTTGGGCCATCCGTTGGGTTGCTCTGGGGCGCGTATCAGCACCACCCTGCTCAATCTGATGGAACGCAAAGACGTACAGTTTGGCCTGGCGACGATGTGTATCGGGTTAGGCCAGGGCATCGCGACGGTATTTGAGCGAGTTTAATCAAAGCATGCCGGGGGCGCTTCGCTTGCCCGGCCTACGAAATGTTATCTCAAAGCCATTGGTGCCAGAACAAGGCGGCAAGTGAATGAATCCCGATGAGCTTACGTATAGTAAGTGATTCGGGTGAATGAGCGCAGCCAACACAGTTATGGTGCCAATGGCGAAGAGAGAAAGTTTAGTTGCCGTTCTTCCCGCCTGTCAGGGGCGGGTTTTTTATTTCTCTGAACTACCACGTACCACTAACTGCACCGGCAACAGCAGATTCTCTTCCTGATTTTCTTCCAGCAATAAACGCAGCGCTTCACGCCCCAATTGTTGTTTATCAACCGCAATGGTGGTGAGTGGTGGATGTGACCAGGCCGCAGCATCGATATCATCAAACCCAACCAGCGCAAGATCTTCCGGGATACGTATACCCTGCTGCGCACACACCCGTTGAACAACCAGCGCTGCCGCATCGTTATAGGCAAAAATAGCGTCGGGCGGCTCTGGCAGACTGAGCAATTCATTCACCGCCTCCACCAAAGATTGCTCGGTATCCAGCAGCGGCGGCGCAATGGCTTCATACTCTGGCGGCATCAGCAAACGGGCCTCATACAATGCCTGACGGTAACCCTTCTCGCGCTGACGGATGCTGTAGTGCGCAAGCGTGCTGGCAAGAAAAGCAATACGGCTGCGACCTTGTGCAATCAAATATTGTGTAGCCAGATAACCGCCCTGGGTGTTGTCCGGATTCACGCAAGGCAGGCCCGGCGCCCAGAGATCCACCAGCACCAACGGCAGCTTCATCTGTTGCAGCAAGCCAAGTAATTCAGGCTCAAAAAATCCGGCACAGATCAGCGCATCAGGCTGGTGCAGCAGCACCTGCTCACTCACTGCATCGCCTGGACCAATGGAGAGAAAGCTCAGCGCAATACCATGGTCACGACAGTTATCTTCTATGCCCAGCAGCAGTTGAGAGTAAAACGGCAATGCCCGGCTGATATTGTGCTGGCGGTGAAGCAAAAACAAGACGCGTTTGATCTTGTCAGTGCGCAGACGGGAAAAATCATAACCCTGCTGCTGCGCCACAGAAATAATGCGCAGCCGGGTGTCTTCACGCAACCCCGGCTGCCCTTTTAGGGCGCGGGAAACTGCGCCAACTGAAACACCACAAGCTTCGGCAATATCTCTGATACGTACAGGTTTCGTCATTTCACTCTCATTGATTCTACTATGGCTTGTTGCGCCCCCAGCCAGGCCGCACCGCGTACGCCGCTGCTGTCGCCGTGACGGGCCCGAACGATCGGTGTGCGGCACTGCTTACCAAATACGTACTGCGCCACTCGCGCCTGCAAACCCGAATACAGTAAACCGATATTGGATACCCCACCCCCAAGCACGATAACATCGGGATCGAGCGTATTCACCACGCCCGCCAACGCACGCGCCAGTTGATCGCAATAACGTTCCCATACAAAGCAGGCATCCGCATCACCCGATTCTACCTGTTGCATAATTTGTGGCACACCCACATGCTGCGCGGTGTGATTCAGGTACTGGCGTTCCAGACCGCTGCCGGAAATAAAGCTCTCAATACAGTTCAACTGTCCGCAATAGCATCTCACTCCAGCCCCGTCCTGAGATTCGTGGTAGCGCGGCAATGCATTATGCCCCCACTCTCCTGCGCAGGCGTTAGGTCCAGAGATCAAGCGGTTATCGATGCATAGTCCGCCGCCGCAACCGGTACCGAGGATCACGCCAAATACCACGCTATGCCCGTGTCCGCTACCGTCCATCGCTTCCGACAAGGTAAAGCAGTTGGCATCATTGGTAACCGGCACTGGCATTCCTGATGCTCGCTCAAGGTCTTGCGCAAAGGCCTGTTGATTGAGCACCAGGATGTTCGAATTCTTAATCAAACCTTCGCTATCCACCGCGCCGGGCACCCCAACGCCAACCGATAAAGGCTGATTAACGGCCAGTCTGGCCTTAGCAATCATCTCCGTCACGGCCTGGAAAAAATCACCGTAACTCTGCTTTGGTGTCGCGCATCGCTCGCGGTAAACAATTTCACCCGCGTTATCAATCACCACTGCTTCGATTTTAGTCCCGCCAATATCCAGTCCGAGCCTCATGGTCTTCCTCGTTTGCGCCTCGCAATTTGATTGTGTCTAGTTTACCAATTTTGTTTACTAAACAAAAAGAGACCTGTCACAAAAGATAAGTTTTGTGATTAATAGATAGGAAAAACATGTTTACTAAAAAACGTGGTGAAAAAGAGAAACAACGAGACCGGGCTTGCACCCTGTTAGAAGAAGTAAGGTTGGTGATGAATGCGCCGGAAGGGCTCCGGCGCACAGCGCTTAAATGAACGCGAAAGCGTCGCCAAACAGGCGATCTTCACGCGCACTGCGCTCATTACAGAAGAGATCGCGCGCGATTTTGGCCATTTCAAAACGCCCGGCAATGTAGATATCATGCTCCGCCAGGGTACCGTAATCCTGCAATACTGCCGTTAACACGGTTCCCGTACGCCCACGCCAGCCGTCTTCAGGCTGTTCCACCACCGGCTCAACGCGCAGATTCGGGTGGTTCACAGACAGCGCTTCCAGCTCGGAGAGATCGTAGAGATGCTTCTCTTCGCGACCGCCCCAGTAAATGGTGATATCGCGGTTTGGGTTGCGCGCCAGCGCGGTAAGCAGAATAGAACGCACGTAAGAGAACCCTGTACCACCGGCAATCAGGATCAGCGGGCGCTCGTCTTCGTCACGCAGCCAGGCTTCGCCATGCGGAATGTCGACCTTGATTTCCCGGTCTTTCAGAATACGGTCCATCACGGCCATGGCGTAAAGATTTAGCTCAGAGGCGCCAACGTGCAGCTCAATGAATCCTTGCTCGTCCGGCGTTGATGCCATGGAGAACGGACGCTTATCCCTTTCATCCATCACGACCATTAAATACTGGCCAGCACGAAAGGAAAACGCCGCGTCTGGCACTAAACGAACGCGATATACGGTGTCAGTGATAGCTTCTACCGAGGTCACTTTACAGCTTAAGGTTGTCATGCGCTCTCTCTGTCGGATCAATAGGCAAAACGATCGCGCCTCAGGCGCTTTTGCCGTCATTAAAGATGGCCAGTTCATCCCAAATTGCGTCAATGCGCGCAGTCACTTCAGGATCCTTTTTAATCGGACGTCCCCATTCGCGTTGGGTTTCGCCCGGCCATTTATTTGTGGCATCCAGCCCCATTTTTGAACCAAGGCCGGAAACCGGCGAGGCAAAGTCCAGGTAATCAATTGGCGTATTCTCTACCAGTACCGTATCCCGGGCCGGGTCCATACGGGTAGTAATTGCCCAAATCACATCATTCCAGTCGCGTGCGTTGACGTCATCATCGCAAACAATAACAAATTTGGTGTACATAAACTGACGCAAAAACGACCAAACGCCCATCATGACGCGTTTGGCATGACCAGCGTACTGTTTTTTCATCGTCACGACGGCCAGGCGATAAGAACAGCCTTCCGGAGGTAGATAAAAATCGACGATTTCCGGGAACTGCTTTTGCAGAATAGGCACGAAGACTTCGTTCAGCGCCACGCCGAGCACCGCGGGTTCATCTGGCGGGCGTCCGGTATAGGTAGAGTGATAAATTGCATCTTCACGCTGGGTAATGTGCGTGACGGTAAAGACCGGGAAGCTATCTACTTCGTTGTAGTAGCCGGTATGATCGCCATACGGCCCTTCCGGAGCAAGCTCGCCCGGTTCAATATACCCTTCCAGCACGATTTCAGCGCTGGCAGGCACTTCCAGGTCGTTGGAAATACATTTAACCACTTCGGTCTTGGTTCCGCGCAACAGCCCGGCAAATGCGTACTCGGATAATGTATCAGGGACCGGCGTCACGGCCCCCAGAATGGTCGCAGGATCTGCTCCTAACGCCACAGAAACCGGGAAGCGTTCACCCGGATGCGCTGCGCACCACTCCTGGTAATCAAGCGCGCCGCCGCGATGGGACAGCCAGCGCATAATGAGCTTGTTTTTGCCAATCAGCTGCTGACGATAGATGCCCAGATTCTGCCGCTCTTTATGCGGACCACGCGTTACGGTGAGCCCCCAGGTAATCAGCGGCGCGGCATCTTCCGGCCAGCAGGTCATAATCGGAATGCGGTTTAAATCAACGTCATCGCCCGAGTAGATTTTTTGCTGACAAGGCGCACCGCGCAACCGCTTAGTCGGCATGTTCAACACCTGCTTAAACTGCGGCAGCTTATCAAACAGATCGCGGAATCCTTTCGGTGGCTCTGGCTCTTTCAAAAACGCCAACAGTTTACCGACTTCTCGTAGCGCCGAGACTTCTTCTTGTCCCATCCCCATCGCAACACGCTTTGGTGTGCCAAACAGGTTACACAGCACCGGCATTGAATAGCCTTTCGGATTCTCAAACAGTAACGCAGGCCCACCGGCACGCAGAGTGCGATCGGCAATTTCAGTAATTTCCAGGTGGGGATCCACCTCAAGCGAAATGCGTTTGAGCTCGCCCTGCTGTTCAAGCAGCGTCAGGAAGTCGCGTAAATCGTGATATTTCATGGCGTCCATTGTGGCCTCTTCGTAAGCGCTTCATTATACGGCGTTCATCATTGTGATGCTGTATTTTTGTTAAATTAGCGTGAACTCTGGCGATACATATAAGCCCCGGGCGTATATACCCATTGGGTTTCAGCCTGCGTTTAGGTGGGTATAATTAACTTAACGCATGGCTTTTGCTATGCTTGCGCTCAGAACAAGCGGATAAGAGTTATTATGCAATCCTGGTATTTACTGTACTGCAAACGTGGGCAACTTCAGAGAGCCCAGGAACACCTGGAAAGACAGGCGGTGAACTGCCTGACGCCTATGATCACCCTGGAAAAAATAGTGCGCGGTAAACGTACCACAGTCAGTGAACCACTATTCCCTAATTACATGTTTGTCGAGTTCGACCCGGAAGTGATCCACACCACCACTATCAATGCCACGCGTGGTGTCAGCCATTTCGTCCGTTTTGGCGCGACGCCTGCGACCGTCCCTTCTCCCGTTATTCACCAGCTTTCTATCTACAAGCCTGAAGGTATTGTGGACCCGCAAACTCCTCAGCCAGGGGACAGCGTGATTATTACTGAAGGGGCATTTGAGGGGCTAAAAGCGATCTTCACCGAACCGGATGGCGAAGCGCGTTCCATGCTACTGCTTAACCTGTTGAATAAAGAAGTTAAGCAGAGCGTGAAAAATACCGGTTTTAGAAAAATTTAAGCCGTTTAGAAGGTCACTTCGAACAACGTTCGGACGTTAGCATCAATGGTTGCTGACAGCCATTGAGGATCTTCTCCGCGCCAGTGGGCAATACGCTCAAGAATATGTGGCAGGTGCGCCGGTTCATTGCGCCGTGACGTCGGTTTAGGCGTTAAGTCGCGAGGAAGTAGGTAAGGCGCATCGGTTTCGATCAGTAGTCTTTCTACCGGAATAAACGGCAGCAGTTCCCGCAGTTCCATCCCCCGACGCTCATCACAGACCCAGCCGGTAATACCAATATAAAGCCCTCGGTCCACACAGTCCTGCATCTCCTGCCGCGTTCCGGTAAAACAGTGCAGCACCGCGCCCGGGAGACTATCCAGCCACGGCTCCAGCAACGTCAGAAAACGCTCATGGGCATCCCGACAATGCATGAAAATCGGCATCTGCAGTTCAGCAGCAATGCGCAGTTGTGCCTCAAAAGCACGTTCCTGCTCCTGTGGCGTGGAGAAATTGCGATTGAAATCCAGACCGCACTCGCCAATAGCGACCACCTCAGACTGGTTTGCCAGCGCGATAATCTCGTCTTCCGTTGAGGATTGCCATTGGCTACTGTCATGCGGGTGCACGCCAGCCGTGGACCAGCAATGTGGATAAAGTTGCGCCAACTTCAGCGCCTGCTGGCTTTCGTGCAGGTTTGTTCCGGTCAGAAGCATACCGTTTACGCCCGCAGCAAAGGCGCGCGCCACAACATCATCCCTGTCTTTCGCAAATTGTGAACTGGTTAAATTAACGCCAATATCAAACATGCTACCTCCCATATGACAACCGCCCTGACGGGCGGTTGAATTTACTCTTCTGTTTTCTCGGTGGCTTCGGCTTCTTTTGCTTCTTCAGCCTCGTTGTCCTCATCTCGCGTACGTCGCTTACCGACATAGAAACGAGAGAAGAAAACGCCCACTTCAAACAGGCAGTACATCGGTATCGCCAACAACGTTTGCGAGAAGACATCTGGCGGAGTCAGTAACATCCCGACGACGAATGCTCCCACCACAACGTAAGGTCGTTTCTTACGTAAATCTTCAGGTGTCGTAATGCCCATCCAGCATAGCAGCACAATGGCGACAGGGACCTCAAAAGAGACACCGAAAGCCATAAATAGCGCCATTACAAAGCTGAGATAGCTGGCAATATCTGTCGATACCTGCACGCCTTGCGGAGCCGTGTTAGCCAGAAAACCAAACGCCAACGGGAAGACGACAAAATAGGCGAATGCCATGCCGATGTAGAACAACAACGAGCTGGAGACCAGCAGCGGCACAACCAGGCGACGTTCATGTTTGTACAAAGCAGGCGCAATGAATGCCCATACCTGGTAGAGGATCACTGGCGCTGACAGGATCAGCGACACCATGAAGGTTAACTTTATAGGGGTAAAGAACGGTGAGGCCACATCGGTGGCGATCATCGTTGCACCCTGCGGCATCTGTTTAATCAGCGGTGCCGCAACCATATGGTAAATGTCGTTGGCAAAGTAAACCAACGCCAGAAAGATCACGATAACCGCAATAATGCAGTTCAGGAGTCGCTTACGCAGCTCGATAAGATGCGTAATGAGCGGTTGGGTATCTTCTACAGCCATGTTTACGGTTTATCACTCGACGAGGGGGAGGATTCGACAACAGGTGCGGCAGCTTTCTTTTCTGCATCCATCAACGTGGCGGAAGTGTTTTCCGTCTGCTCTGGCGTTTTAGCACCCGCGGATTCCGGTTTTTGCTCCGGCGAACTGGCCTGGTTTTCAGCGGCGGCAGGGGTAACCCCTTCTCGCTGCGCTTCACCTTCTTTCACCACCGGATTATGGATAGTGTGCGCTTCATCGCTCGCTTTCTCAGGATCGTGCACGCTGTAAGAACGCTTCATCGATTCCGCCGCTTCACGCAGCTCATCCATTGACGCTTTCAGCTCCGGGGTCAGATTTGTCAGGCTCGCTTTCTCTACTTTCTTCAGGCTGTCCTGAAACTCCTGAAGCTTAAGCTCCTGGGTCAGTTCATTCTGAACAGTAGTTGCAAGGGAACGCAAAGCGCGAACCCAGCCAGCAACCGTTTTTACCGCTACAGGTAATCGTTGCGGCCCCAGAACAATGAGGCCGATCACGAACACCAATAACAGTTCGCTAAAACCGATATCAAACACGGATTATACCTGCTCTTTATCTTGGCTTTTGGCGTCTTCCTTTTTCACTTCACCCTGCTTATCGGTGATGGATTTAGCAGTAAAATCAGCGTCCTGGCTGGTCTTATCTTGCTTAGGCTCATCATCACCCATCGCTTTTTTGAAGCCTTTGATCGACGCGCCAAGATCGGAACCGATGGAGCCGAGTTTCTTGGTGCCAAATAGCAGTACAACGATGACGGCAATGATCAACAACTGCCAAATACTGATACCACCCATACATGTTCCTCTGTCATAGATGATGAATTAATAAGGCCGTAGTATACGTTACACGACCTGCCTTGGGCGATGAAAAATTCAGCGCATTTTGCGCCAGCCGATCAACCAGGCTATGACGCCTCCCGCCATTAACCAGCCCGGCATAAGCCCCCACTCAGGGCGGCTTACCAGCAGGAATGTTCCACTTAGCAACAATGTTGCGCCAATGCCCAATAAATAACGGGATTGTCCCTGGCGTACATGATTCGCGTGAAGCTCGCGGGCAATCTTATCAACACTGTGCTGTAAATATTTGCCCTGGCGCAAACTGTCATACACCAGTTCAGGTATTTCTGGCATTTTTTCGACCCAGAACGGTGCTTTTTCTTTAAATGCCCTAACGAGCGCTGGAATACCGACCTGATCTTTAATCCAGGATTCGAGGAATGGCTTAGCCGTTTTCCACAAATCTAACTGCGGGTAGAGTTGTCGTCCGACACCTTCAACGTACAGCAGCGTCTTCTGGAGCAATACCAGTTGAGGCTGAACTTCCATATTGAAGCGGCGCGCAGTGTTGAACAGATTCAACAGCACGTGACCAAAGGAAATCTCCGCCAGCGGCTTTTCAAAAATCGGCTCGCACACGGTACGAATGGCAAATTCAAACTCTTCCACGTTGGTATCCGGCGGAACCCAACCAGAATCTACGTGCAGTTCAGCAACTTTGCGGTAATCGCGGTTAAAGAACGCAATGAAGTTTTCAGCCAGGTAGCGCTTATCTTCTTTGTTTAAAGAGCCCACAATCCCACAATCAATACCAATGTATTTCGGGTTTTCAGGGTGCTCATAACTGACAAAAATGTTCCCGGGATGCATATCCGCATGGAAAAAGCTGTCGCGGAATACCTGAGTAAAGAAGACCTGAACACCACGCTCGGCCAACAGTTTCATATTGGTGCCGTTCTTCTCAAGCGTGGTGACATCTGAAACCGGGATACCATAAATGCGCTCCATCACCATCATGTTCTGACTGCAGTAGTCGGAATACACTTCCGGGATGTACAGCATCGGACTATCTTCAAAATTACGTCGTAGCTGAATGGCGTTCGCCGATTCGCGCAGCAGATTCAGTTCATCGATCAACGTTTTTTCATATTCACGGACGACTTCTGTTGGTCGCAGGCGACGCCCATCTGGCAGCAGACGAGGAACCCAACGAGCCAGGCGGTAGATCAGTTTTAAATCCGCTTTGATGACCGGAAGTATGTCCGGGCGAATAACTTTGATCACCACCTCTTTGCCATTCGATTTCAACCGCGCAGTGTGGACCTGAGCAACAGACGCAGATGCCAGCGGCGTGATCTCAAAATCATCAAACCATTCCTCGACGGGCAGCCCGCCCATAGCCTCTTCGATTTGTTTTTTCGCTCTAAGGCCATCGAACGGGGCAACCCGATCCTGCAATAGCGCAAGCTGATCGGCGATGTGCGGAGGGAAAAGGTCACGACGGGTAGAGAGCATTTGCCCAAACTTGATCCACACCGGGCCGAGTTCCTGTAAAGCCAGTCTCAGCCTTTCTCCCAGCGGTTTGTCTTTATGTCGGTTGGGCATCCAGAACAACGAGTAACGCCACAACCGAAGCGGCAGCGTGATTCGCATTTTGGGGATGAGTTCATCAAGACCGTAGCTTAAAAAAGTGCGAATGATGAAATAAAGGCGCCGTACTTCACCTGGCGTCATTTGGCCTCCAGTTTTTCCAGCCGTTTGGCCAGAGATTCAACCGCGCGCTCAACGGCTGCCATTTCTTCAGCAAACCATGCAACCTCTAGTGGACCAGGAGCCATGCGCCACTCTTCAGTGATCGCTTCGGCGACATAGCGCTGCTGGCGCTGAAAGTTATGGCACAGGAACTTCGCTCCACCACGCAAGACTTTGCTGACCCCTTCCGCGACGATATCGCCGGTATAGGGTGCTAACAGTTCTGCAGGATCCAACTCCGCCAGATCGGCCAGCGCAACAAAGTTCTGTACTACCTGGATATCGCCCTGGACTTCCAGCTCACCGCTGCGGATAAGCGTGGTGAGTTGCTGTCGATCACGCAATTTCGGTAACACACTGGCATATGTGATTACGGTGCAATCGGCTTCGCCTTCCCATGCCCCCAGCACATCGACCTGGCGCTCGCTAAATACCAGGACTAACGGTGTTGAAAATCCTTTGAGATCAACACGCAGCACCTTACCCTGTAAACGCGTTCGGGCTGACTTCAGCGCAGGAGAACGGTACAGAAAGGTGTTGAGCAGATTTTCAACGCCTGCGGTTACTAAGGGTTTTAAAGGCATCCCCACTCTCCTGTCAGAACTTGTAACCACGATGCAGCGCAACGACACCTGCTGTCAGGTTGTAGTAATCAACGCTTTCGAACCCGGCATCTTGCATCATTGCTTTTAAGGTGTCCTGATCGGGATGCATACGGATGGACTCCGCCAAATAACGGTAGCTGTCCGCATCGCTTGCTACCATTGAACCTATGCGCGGCAGAACATGGAAAGAGTATGCGTCGTAGGCTTTGCTCAACGGTTCGATGATGGGTTTGGAGAATTCCAGCACCAGTAGACGTCCGCCTGGCTTCAATACGCGGTACATGGAGCGTAATGCTTTGTCTTTATCCGTTACGTTGCGCAGACCGAAAGAGATGGTGATGCAGTCAAACGTGTTGTCAGGGAAAGGTAATGCTTCCGCATTCGCCTGAACGTACTCAACGTTACCTACCACGCCAATATTACGCAGCTTTTCGCGACCCATTTTGAGCATTGAGTCATTGATATCCGCCAGCACAACTTTGCCGGTTTCACCAACCATGCGAGAGAATTTCGCCGTCAGATCGCCGGTACCGCCTGCTAAATCGAGAACGGTTTGCCCGCGACGCACGCCACTGCAATCAATGGTGAAGCGCTTCCACAAACGATGAATGCCAAATGACATTAAGTCATTCATAACGTCATATTTAGACGCCACAGAATGAAAAACGTGGGCCACCATGTCAGCTTTCTGCTCTTTAGCGACGGTCTGAAAGCCAAAGTGCGTCGTTTCTTGTGAATTATCCACCATCTCAGTGCCTGCTCATCCAAAAAATGTTCGAGAAGTGTAACAGATTGGGCCAATTTGCCCTACCCTTCTACCGGGTTCAACTACCCCAAATGGACTAGTTTGATTGCTGATTTACCGCTTCATCCTCGGGGTAAGACGCATCTTGTTGCGTCTCAGGGACCGAGCGCAAGCGGCATTCCTCATCCTGTGTAGTAGCTTGTTCAGCCAGCTCAGGATTTATCTCGCGCTTAATTTCCACGCCTAAACTACGAAAAGCTTCTGCCTGCGACAGGACGTTTCCACGACCGGAAGAGAGTTTTTTCATCGCCTGTCGGTAGTTGTCCTGGGCTTTGTCTAGGCTTTGACCTATTGCCGACATATCATCCACAAACAACCGCATCTTGTCATAAAGTTTGCTGGCCCGATCGGCAATTTGTTGCGCATTACGACTCTGATGCTCGTAGCGCCACAGGTTGGCGATCGTGCGCAATGCCACCAACAGCGTGGTAGGGCTCACCAGCATAATGTTATTTCTAAGCGCTTCGGTAATCAGTTCGGGCTGTCTGTCGAGCGCCAGCAAAAAAGCGGGCTCAACGGGGATAAACATCAGCACGTAGTCAAGCGTACGCAGCCCAGAAAGCTGCTGATAATCTTTGCGCCCCAGCAGTCGAATATGGTTGCGCACCGAGGCGATGTGCTCCTGCAATGCACTTTCGCGGGTGTATTCATCTTCTGCGTTAAAATAGCGCTCATAGGCGACCAGCGTCATTTTCGCATCGATCACCACATCTTTACCCTGCGGTAGCCGAACGATGACATCAGGCTGCATTCGCGAACGGGCGTCGTTTTCGATGCTGACCTGGGTTTCATATTCATAACCTTCACGCAGACCAGAGGCTTCGAGTACCCGCGTGAGTACGACCTCTCCCCAGTTACCCTGCGTTTTGTTATCGCCTTTTAATGCCCGCGTCAGGTTTACCGCTTCCTGCGCCATCTGCGCATTCAGTTGCTGGAGATTACGAATTTCGTGTGCCAGGGTATGGCGTTCTTGTGCCTCTTTACCAAAGCTATCCTGAACCTGGCGACGAAAACCGTCCAGTTGTTCACGAAGCGGCGCAAGCAGGCTGTTCAGACTTTGGCGATTTTGCTCATCAACACGGCGGTTGCTGTGCTCAAAAATACGATTCGCAAGATTTTCAAACTGTTCACTCAGACGCTGTTCGCTGTTGATCATCTGGCGGATTTTATCTTCCGCATGCTGTTGCGTTGCTTCCAGCCGGGTAGTGACTTCACGGAGATCGGCTTCCAGAGAGGTGTTGATACTGTGCAGACTGCGTAATTCGTTATTGAGGAGTTCGCACTCATCACGCCAGTGAGCTTCCTGCGAGAGCTGCTGGCGAGCGGCGCTTAGCGCAATATCCAGTTCACGTCGCTCTTCGATGAGGTCGGCACGGATTTGATCGGCGCGTGCTTTTGTCGCCAGCCACCCTACCAGTAGCCCTGCGGCTAACGCCAACACGGCACTCATCATAATTGAAATATCCACAACGCCCCCTTACAGCAACGACTTACCCGCACAAAATAGAATTGTGCTGTATAAACGTCCAGTTTAAAAGGAATTTCCTGCGAGGCACTACGCAAAATAAAAAGGCCGAACGCGTCGGCCTTTTTGAATAGAAGGGAGAATTACAGTAAACGACGCGCGGCTTCTACCACGATTTTCACCGCGTGACTTTCCGTTTGTTTCATCGTTTCCGCATTAGGGATCTCTTGCTGAGTACGGTTCACGATAACACCCGCGACCATACCGGCACGCAGACCCTGGCTTGCGCACATGGTCAGCAGCGTAGCAGATTCCATTTCGTAGTTCATAACGCCCATAGACTGCCACTCTTCCATTGAGCCTTTGAAACGACTCACGACGCGACCAGAGAAGGTGTCATAACGCTCCTGGCCTGGGTAGAAGGTGTCAGAAGACGCAGTAACACCCACGTGAGTGGTGGCGCCGATAGATTTCGCCGCTTCCACCAGCGCGGTGGTGCACTCGAAGTCCGCAACGGCCGGGAATTCCATTGGTGCGAAGTGTAGGCTTGCACCGTCCAGACGAACAGATGCAGTGGTAACCAGTACATCACCCACGTTGATATGCGGCTGGATAGCGCCAGTCGTACCGATACGCAGGAAGGTACGAATGCCCAGCTGTGCCAGTTCTTCTACGGCAATAGAGGTGGACGGGCCGCCGATACCGGTAGAGCAAACGATCACGGCTTTACCATCCAGCTCAGCACGCCAGGTGGTGAACTCGCGATGAGATGCCAGCTTAACCGGCTTATCCATCAGCGCGGCGATCTTTTCCACACGCTCCGGGTCGCCAGGGACGATAGCAAGCGTAGCCCCTTGTAAATCGTTCTTAGTGAGGCCGAGATGAAAAACATCAGACTTAGACATAAAAACTCCTCTGTGAATCGGTTTTGTCAGAAGAAGCAAAAACACACTTTACCGAAGGCATAAACATATTTTCGTGACAGTCATCACTATGATGTAAATCAATTGCATTCGATTACCATTAAATGGTGATCTTTATCACATAAATGATGCGATATAAGTAAGCCCTGCACAAAAGATAGACCGTTTAAGGCAATGTGGTTCGTTGCATGTGTCTATAGTTAACAATGCGCTTTTTTGCTGAATATTTAAGGGTACGGAGAATACCATGACAACACGACAATCTGGCTTTGCACCTGCTGTATCTCCACCGACGTCTACCACGGTTCACACCCCGGATAATGCAATTATCGCCGGTGTAACGTCCATACCTTCACAAGGCGATGATATGCCAGCGTATCACGCACGACCAAAACAGACTGATGGCCTGCTGCCCGTAGTCATTGTCGTGCAGGAGATTTTTGGTATTCATGAGCACATTCGTGACGTTTGCCGTCGTCTGGCTCTGGAAGGGTATCTGGCTATCGCACCAGAACTCTATTTTCGCGAAGGCGATCCCAATGACTTTGCCGATATCCCTACGCTGCTTAGTGGCCTTGTCGCCAAAGTGCCTGACTCTCAGGTACTGGCCGATCTGGACCACGTCGCTAGCTGGGCCTCCCGCAACGGAGGAGATGCGCACCAGTTGATGATCACCGGATTTTGCTGGGGTGGACGCATCACCTGGCTGTATGCCGCACATAATCCGCAGTTAAAAGCGGCCGTGGCGTGGTATGGCAAACTGGTGGGTGACAAAACCCTCAACTCGCCAAAACATCCCGTTGATATCGCAACCGATCTTAACGCCCCCGTTTTGGGGCTTTATGGTGGCCAGGACACCAGCATTCCGCAAGATACCGTTGAAACAATGCGCCAGGCGCTACGCGCCGCCAATGCTAAAGCGGAAATCGTGGTCTATCCCGATGCCGGACATGCGTTCAACGCCGATTATCGCCCGAGCTATCACGAAGAGTCCGCGAAAGACGGTTGGCAGAGAATGCTGGAGTGGTTCGTGCAATACGGTGGGAAGAAATAAACGTTAATTGCCCGGTGGCAGCGACGCCTGACCGGGCCTACAACTATTGCGATTTCCTGTAACCCGGGTAAGCGCAAGCGCTTCCCGGGCAATGAATTACGCCTGACGCAGATTCTGCGCCGCTTTGACCATGTTCGCCAGCGCAGCACGGGTTTCCGGCCAGCCGCGGGTTTTCAGGCCGCAGTCCGGGTTCACCCACAGACGTTCTGCTGGAATGCGCTGCTCGGCTTTCTTCAACAGGGCTTCAATCCACTCCACGCTCGGAACGTTCGGCGAGTGAATATCGTATACGCCCGGCCCGATTTCATTCGGATAGTCGAACTCTTCAAACGATTCCAGCAACTCCATATCAGAGCGCGAGGTTTCAATGGTGATCACGTCCGCATCCAGCGCCGCAATGGAGTCCATGATGTCGTTGAACTCGCAATAACACATGTGGGTGTGGATCTGGGTTTCATCCTTCGCTACCGCCGCGTTAATGCGGAAGGCCTCCACTCCCCACTCCAGATACGCCGCCCAGTCGCTGCGACGTAGTGGTAAACCTTCGCGCAGTGCCGGTTCATCAATCTGGATGATGCCGATACCCGCCGCTTCCAGATCCGCCACTTCATCACGCAGCGCCAGCGCGATCTGCTTCGCGATGGTTTCACGCGTCACGTCTTCACGCGGGAATGACCAGCAGAGAATGGTCACCGGACCGGTCAGCATGCCTTTTACCGGTTTGTCGGTCAGCGACTGGGCATATTTCGCCCACTCCACGGTGATCGCTTCCGGGCGGCTGACGTCGCCAATCACCACCGGCGGCTTCACGCAGCGAGAACCGTAGCTCTGCACCCAACCGTTCTGGGTAAAGACGAAGCCGTCCAGGTGTTCGCCAAAGTATTCGACCATGTCATTACGCTCGGCTTCACCGTGTACCAGCACGTCGAGACCCAGACGTTCCTGTTCAACAATCGCCTGTTTAATATGTTCCGCAATTCCGGTGCGATAGTTACCAGCATCCAGGTTGCCCTTTTTGAAGTCCAGGCGCAGGCCGCGAATTTCTGTGGTTTGCGGGAATGAACCGATAGTCGTAGTCGGCCATGCCGGCAGATTAAAGCGGGCACGTTGCGCCTCGGCACGAACCGGGTAAGCGTTAGCGCGCTGGCTGTCCTGGGCGGTGATTGCCGCCAGACGTTTTTCCACTGCGGCGTTGTGTACGCGGGTAGAGTGACGACGAGCCTGAATCGGTGCACTCCACTCGACAATTGCTGCCGTATCACCGCTATTCAACGCATCGCGCAGCAGCGCCAGCTCGCCGCATTTTTGCAGGGCGAAGGCAAACCAGCTCTTCACTTCTGCATCAAGGCGGGTTTCCACACTGAGATCGATTGGGCTATGCAGCAGGGAGCAGGAAGAAGCCACCCACAGGTTACGTTTCCCGACGATATCTTTGATTTGTGCGTATTTTTCGCTGAGATCGGCACGCCAGACGTTGCGGCCGTTCACCAGCCCCGCTGACAGCAGCCAGTCGGCTGGCAGACGCGTGTGCAGCTCGGCTGCATCATCTTTGCCGTGCACGAAGTCAACGTGCAGCCCCTGTACCGGCAGGGCGGTAATGGTATCCAGGTTTGGCGTTACGCCTTCGAAGTAGGTGGTCAGTAGCAACTTCACCTGACCCGTCAGCGCGTCATAAGCAGGTTTGAAGGCGTCCAGCCACGCTTGCGGCAGCTCCAGTACCAGCGCGGGTTCGTCAATCTGCACCCACTCAATACCGCGTTTCGCCAGCTCGCCCAGCACCTGCTGGTAAACCGGCAGAATGTCGTTCAACAGGCTCAGGCGATCAAACTGTTCGCCTTTCACTTTACCCAACCACAGGTAGGTTACCGGCCCCAGCAGCACAGGCTTCACCTTGTGACCGAGCGCCAGCGCTTCGTCCACTTCATCCAGCAGTTGGGTCCAGGTCAGTTTGAACTGCTGACCTTTAGTGAACTCTGGCACCATGTAGTGATAGTTGGTGTTAAACCATTTGGTCATTTCTGCCGCCGCTGCGGGTTCACCCGTTGGTGCGCGGCCACGGCCAATGCGGAATAAGGTATCGATATCGACCGAGCCGTCTTTATTTTGATGGCGAGCCGGAACGTTGCCGAGCAGCAGGCTGGTGGTCAGCACGTGATCGTACCAGGCAAAATCACCCACCGGCAGCAGGTCAACGCCCGCCTGCTTCTGCTGATCCCAGTGGCGGGCACGCAGCTCGCGGCCAACGGTCAGCAAATCTTCGCGGGAAGAATTTCCCGCCCAGTAGCTTTCTTGCGCTTTCTTCAACTCGCGACGCAGGCCAACACGAGGGAAACCGAGGGTGTGATTCAATATTGTCATTTTTCTTCCTCTAATTATATGTAAATCCTATGGATTTTGAATTTAGGGAAGGCGGCAAGTTTACTCATCCCCAGGAGCTTACTGAAGTAAGTGACTGGGGTGGGGAAACGAAGCCAACGCACCATAAATTTAAAAGACGAAGGATTTTAGCCATCCAGATGTTTACACATCCATAATTGGCGGTTACTGTATATTCCTCAAGCGCAATTTGTTCATGCCGAAGTGAAGGACTTTCATGATCGAGATTAAACACCTGAAAACGCTCCAGGCGTTGCGGAATAGTGGTTCTCTGGCAGCCGCAGCGGCGACGTTGCATCAGACCCAATCCGCCCTTTCTCACCAGTTCAGCGATCTGGAGCAGCGCCTTGGCTTTCGACTTTTTATCCGTAAAAGCCAGCCTCTGCGCTTTACGCCGCAGGGAGAAATCCTGCTGCAGTTAGCCAATCAGGTGTTGCCGCAAATTGGTCGTGCGCTGCAGGCCTGCAACGAACCGCAGCAAACCCGGCTGCGAATTGCGATTGAATGTCACAGTTGTATTCAATGGCTGACGCCCGCGCTGGAGAATTTTCGTGCCAACTGGCCGCAGGTGGAGATGGACTTTAAATCCGGCGTGACGTTCGATCCGCAACCAGCGCTACAGCAGGATGAGCTGGATCTGGTGTTAACCTCCGACATCCTGCCGCGCAGCGGATTGCACTACTCACCGATGTTTGATTTTGAAGTCCGCCTGGTACTGGCGCCTGACCATCCGTTGGCCAGCAAAACACAAATCACACCGGAAGATTTGGCCAGCGAGACACTGCTGATTTACCCGGTACAGCGGAGTCGACTGGATGTATGGCGGCATTTTCTGCAGCCTGCAGGCGTTAGTCCGTCGCTGAAAAGCGTGGATAACACCTTGCTGCTGATTCAGATGGTTGCAGCCAGAATGGGTATCGCGGCATTACCGCACTGGGTGGTGGAGAGTTTTGAACGCCAGGGCCTGGTAGTGACCAAAACCCTGGGTGATGGGTTGTGGAGCCGACTGTACGCCGCCGTGCGTGATGGCGAGCAGCGACAGCCGGTCACAGAAGCGTTTATTCGCTCAGCGCGGAATCACGCCTGCGATCACCTGCCGTTTGTACGGAGTGCGGAACGACCCACTTTCGATGTACCCACAGTGAAGCCACTATCACAGCCGCACCAATGATGAAGCTTGGCCAGTGAGGTTGTTGATGCCAGATAGCCAGGTTAACCAGCAGTCCGGCAGGGACATGCATATTGTTCATGATGCCCAGCGTGCCCGCATCCACCTGGGTCGCGCCGTAGTTCCACATAAAGTAACCAATGCCGGACGCCGCCACGCCAAGAAAGACCAGAATTCCCCACTGTAGCGTGGTTGCAGGCATTTTCTGCGCATTGCCCAGCATGAACCAGGCCACGACAGCCACCATAAAGGCGCCCATATAAAACCAGGCAAAGGCGTTGTGCTGCGGCATTGGCCGCGTCTCCATCAGACGTTTATAGCCCACCATACCAATCGCAAAGCTGATATTGGACAACTGCACCAGCAGCAGACCGGTCCAGAAGTGGCTGGTCACCTGATCGTAACGAATGATCCCCGCGCCAATCACCGCCAGTAACGCACTAAAGGCGTAACTCCAGCGCAGACGACGCCCGCTCATCAGATCATAAATCAGCGTAATGTAGAGCGGCGTCAGCACGGTAAAGAGCAGCAGTTCTGAAACCGTCAGGTACAGATAGGCGTGAAAACTCAGCATGTACATAATGCCAAGCTGCATGGCACCCACCAGCATATACAGCCCGATCGTTTTTACGCTGTGCCCACGAGTACGTAGAAACGGCAGGAACACCAGCGCCGCCAGCCCAACGCGCACCAGCACCGCAAAATAGCTATCGACATGACCGGCAAGGTACTCGCCAAACAGGCTAAAGGAAAAGGCCCACAGAATTGTGGTAATGATGAGTAACGCCACAATGGATGTCTCTTAACAAAAGGTACACCCATTGTAGCGAAGTTTTTAGTTGACAACTGGTCAACTAACGAACAGAAGGTTACTGCAAAAACAGTTCACGCAGATAGTGTGGCACGGCATCGTCGGCATTAAGACCAATGACTTCCAGTTCCGGGTGCAGATCCTTCAGGCGCTGGTGGGCGTTGCCCATGATGCAGCCTTTACCTGCCATGGAGAGCATTTCCGCATCGTTCATCCCGTCGCCAAAGGCGATGCAGTCTTTCAGGCTGTAGCCCATCGCTTTTGCTACCGCTTCCAGCGCATGACCTTTCGATACGCCGCCAGCCATGACTTCCAGACAGGTAAGCGTAGAGAAGCTGACGTTGACGCGATCGCCCCAGCGGGCGTTAATCGCCTGCTCCAGCGGCAGTAGCCTTTCGTGAGAGTCGGTGGTGAAGAACACTTTGCTGACGCCCTCAGGCTCCAGTAATGCAGGTTCAAACAGTGAATAGTTAAACACCGCTTCTTTGAAGAAACGCATTTCGTCCGGACGATGGCGATTCATAAACCACTCATCATCACGATATACGTTGGTCACGATGTCCGGGTTTGCATTCACTACGCCAAACAGGTCGCTGGCAATATCGCGATCCAGGTTATGGGAAAACACCAGATTCCCGTCAGAATCATGCACGCGCGCGCCGTTGGACGTGATCATGTAGGTTTTAATGCCGAGGTTATCGCGAATTTGCCCCACATCAACATGATGACGGCCAGTCGCAAACACGAAGTTAACACCGCGAGCGGTCAATAACTTCAGCGTCTCTTTGGCATAAGGGGACAGAGTATGGTCGGGAGAAAGCAGCGTACCGTCTAAATCAGACGCAACAACCTGATACATAAGAAAATTCAACCTCTAGGCAAAGCGGGTTCCGCTGGATGAGTTATGCTTGTCGAAAAATTCGACAATAGCGTTAAGCGCGACTGAGCGCATGGCGTCCTTTTCAAAAAGGATCTCATGGTACGCGCCTTTGATGACAAGCGGCTGACCCCCTTCTACAGGATGGCCCGCTGCGGCGCGGAGTTCACAAAAACGATCGTGCATGCGGTTATCTACCACACGCTCTTCTTCAGCCTGAATCAGCAGCGTCGGCGTCGCATCATCCCCGGCGCCAGCCAAAACCTGTTCGCCAGCCAGAATCCCTTCACGTACCCAGTGATAGGTGGGGCCGCCAACGCGCAACCGCGGCTCATCAGCATAAAAGCGTAGATTGCGCCGATAGCGCTGTCGACTATGGGTTAACGCATTCATACCGAACGGCAGCGCCCGCCAGCGCCCGGTTCCCATCGCATAGCCTTCGCGGATCCGTGGATGCCCTTCGGCCCAGTCCAGTATATGGCGCACCATCCAGTCGGGAAAGCGCATCACAATACCAAACATCGGTGCGCAAAGCGCGATGGCATCACACTGATTCGGGTGGCGCTGCAGGAATAACGTGGCAATCGCCCCGCCCATTGAATGCGCCAGGATATAGCGTTTTCTCCACGGGCCGGGTAGCACTTCCTGCTGCCAGAAGGCGGTTAGATCGTCGACATAATCATTAAAGTTATCGACATGACCGCGATGCGGATCCGAAAGCATACGCCCGGAACGCCCCTGGCCACGGTGATCGATAATGAGAACGTCAAAACCAGAATGAAACAGGTCATACGCCAGTTCAGCGTATTTCACGTAACTTTCAATGCGTCCAGGACAGACGACGATGACGCGATCGTTTTTTTCTGCATGAAAACGAACAAAATGTACGGGAATATCATCCACGCCCGTAAATTCCGCTTCTTCCCGCTGACGCCAGAAATCTGTCAGTGGCCCCATGGAAAAAGCAGCAAACGCGTTTTCTCTTGTTTCCCAGTCTTTTTGCTGCTGAAACATCGGGTATCCAGCCTCGCTGACCAAGTAAAATCGTTTTTTTCGCCGTCACTGACACAACCTAACGGCAGTAGCGTATTGTGGCATAAAAATAGACAATCCGGGAGTTTCTCATGACCTTTGAATGGTGGTTCGCCTACCTGCTGACCTCTATTATTTTGAGCTTGTCCCCAGGCTCTGGCGCAATCAATACCATGACCACCGCCATCAGCCACGGATATCGCGGTGCCAGCGCGTCGATTGCGGGTTTGCAGACCGGGTTGGGTATTCATATCGTTCTGGTTGGCGTAGGACTGGGAACGCTATTTTCACGTTCGGTGATCGCATTTGAGGTGCTGAAGTGGGCGGGAGCGGCCTATCTGATTTGGCTGGGTATTCAGCAATGGCGCGCGGCGGGTGCTATCGATCTGAATACCATGGCGAATACGCAATCGCGCAGCCGGCTGTTCAAACGCGCGGTCTTTGTTAATCTGACCAATCCCAAGAGCATAGTTTTTCTTGCCGCTCTGTTCCCGCAGTTCATCCTGCCGCAGGAACCGCAGTTGATGCAGTACGTGGTGCTTGGCGTCACGACCATCGTGGTCGATATCATTGTGATGATCGGTTACGCGACGTTGGCCACGCGCATTGCTGGCTGGATTAAAGGGCCAAAGCAAATGAAGGCGCTCAACAAAGTGTTTGGCTCGCTGTTTATGCTGATAGGCGCCCTGCTGGCATCGGCAAGGCATGCCTAGCAAATGGAACGTCGCTCGCAATGAAATGCTATCTGTAAGAGCCTCTGAACATGGCTTTTCGTACTTCGCCGCAAAGGGAGAAAAGCCTTTTATCCTGTACTGTTAGACGTTGATTGCTAATGCCAGAATGCTGCCATATTCACCACTCACGGATGATTAACGATGGCGGAAGTAACAACACCACATGACGCAGTATTTAAAACCTTCCTCTCCCGCGTGGAAACCGCGCGGGACTTTATCGAACTTCATCTTCCTCCCTCGTTAATCAAAATATGCAAACTGGAAACGCTCCGTCTGGAATCAGGCAGTTTTGTGGAGGACGATCTGCGCCCCTATTTCAGCGATATTCTCTACTCACTGGAAACCACCAGCGGACATGGCTATGTACATGTGCTCATTGAGCATCAAAGCTCACCGGATAAGCATATGTCATTTCGTCTGATGCGCTACGCTATCGCAGCGATGCAACGTCATCTTGAGGCGGGAAACGACACTCTGCCGCTGGTTATTCCAGTGCTCTTTTACCATGGCAAGCAAAGCCCCTGGCAAGGTTCGATGAACTGGCTGGATCACTTTGAGGATTCAGCGACCGCCCTTCAACTTTACAGCACACCGTTTCCGTTGGTGGATGTGACAGTTATTCCAGATGATGAAATCATGCAGCATCGCAGCATGGCGGCACTGACATTAGTACAAAAACACATTCGCCAGCGCGACATGGCGCAGTTGCTGGATAAACTTACCCGCCTGTTTATGCTGGAGAAGATGAGCGGACAACAAATAACCGTGCTGGTAAACTACATGGTGCAAGCAGGGAATACACAAGATGTTCAGACATTATTGTATAAGCTGGCACAGCGGGTGCCGCAGCATGGAGAAAAACTGATGACAATGGCGGATCAACTAAAGCAGATAGGCCGTGAAGAAGGGAGGCGCATTGCCCTTACTGATGTAGCAAAAGCGATGCTCGAGCGAGGTCTTGATACCGACGCGATTATGGAAATGACCGGCCTTTCGAAGGATGAGCTACAGAAGCTTGCGCAATAAGCCGCATACCGCCTGGGAGTCCCAGGCGGGCAACAAACTTAGCGCGAAATAATCAGATGGATACCAAAGCCTGCGAACAGCGCACCGGCAAAACCATCAATCCACTTCGCCAGACGCTGATAGCCACGACGCATTTTCGGGAGCGCAAACAGGCTGGCGACCACGGTAAACCACGCCAGTGTTTCCACGATAATCAGAGCAAAGATCCCCCAACGCGCGCCCGTTCCCACGTTGTCGCCAACGAACAATGAGAAGACGGAGCCAAAATAGATAATGGCTTTAGGGTTCGCCAGGTTGGTCAGCAGACCTTTCAAAAAGCTGCGTCCGCTCTGCGCCAGCTCCACCTGCGGAGTGGGCGCTGCAACATCCTGTTTTTTAAACGCGCCGCGCAGCATCTGATAACCCATCCAGCACAGATACAGCCCCCCGCCGACCATAATAATGGTATGCAGCCAGGCCATTTTTTCGATAATCAGATGCAGGCCGAGCAGTGCCACGCCAGCCCAGACCATGACGCCGCAGGTAATGCCCAGCACGCCCATCATAGCTTCTTTGCGCGAACGGCTAACCGCAGTTTGAGAAACAAAAAAGAAATCGGGACCGGGGCTCATCAGCGCAACGATATGCACCAACGCAACGGTGAAAAATAGCGTTAACATAAAAATGACTCGCGGGGGAATAGTTCAGTGAGTCACCATCCTGGCACTTTTTTGCCCGGCTGACTACTCTTCGTCGTCACCATCAACGTGTGCGCGAATAAGCGCCATAAACTCTTTACCGAAACGCTCCAGTTTACGCATCCCCACACCGTTGACGCTTAGCATTTCACTCGGTGAAACCGGCATCTGCTCCGCCATTTCAATCAGCGTGGCGTCGTTGAACACCACGTACGGCGGAATGTTCTCTTCGTCGGCAATGGCTTTACGCAGCTTACGCAATTTGGCGAACAGTTTGCGGTCGTAGTTACCACCGAAGGATTTCTGCATCGCACGCGGTTTCAGCGCCACAATACGTGGTACAGCAAGCTGTAACGCAACGTCACCGCGCAACACCGGACGCGCGGCTTCGGTTAGCTGTAACGCGGAGTGATGAGCAATATTCTGCGTCACCAGGCCCAGGTGAATAAGCTGGCGAATAACGCTCACCCAGTGTTCGTGGCTTTGCTCGCGACCAATGCCATAGACCGGCAGTTTGTCATGAGCCAGTTCGCGAATACGCTGGTTATTCGCTCCGCGCAGCACTTCCACGACGTATCCCATGCCGAAGCGTTGGTTAACACGGTAAATCGTCGACAGCGCTTTGCGCGCATCCATAAGTCCGTCGTACTGTTTTGGCGGGTCGAGACAGATATCGCAGTTGCCACACGGCTCCTGGCGCCCTTCGCCAAAATAGTTCAGCAACACCAGACGACGACAGGTCTGCGCCTCGGCAAACGCCCCCATCGCATTGAGCTTATGACGTTCGATATCCAGCAGTTGCCCGGCGGGTTTCTCTTCGAGGCAACGGCGTAGCCATGCCATATCAGCCGGATCGTAAAACAGCATCGCTTCCGCCGGCAGGCCATCACGCCCGGCGCGGCCGGTTTCCTGGTAATAGGATTCGATGTTACGCGGAATATCGAAATGCACCACGAAGCGTACGTTAGGTTTGTTGATCCCCATACCGAACGCCACGGTCGCCACTACGATTTGTAGGTCATCACGCTGGAATTTCTCCTGCACCTCGGCGCGTACGGCATTTTCCAGCCCGGCATGATAAGCCCCGGCGCTGATGCCACGGCTTTGCAGACGCGCGGCGGTGTCTTCGACTTTGGCGCGACTGTTACAATAGATAATGCCAGACTTACCGCGCTGCTCTTGCACGTAGCGCATCAGCTGATCGAGCGGCTTAAACTTCTCCATCAGCATGTAGCGAATGTTCGGGCGGTCAAAGCTGCTGATCTGAATTAACGGATCGTTCAGTCCCAGCAGACGCACAATGTCCAGTCGGGTTGTCTCATCCGCGGTCGCGGTCAGCGCCACAAACGGCAGGGTTGGGAAACGCTGACGTAACTGACCCAGCGCAGCGTACTCGGGGCGGAAATCATGCCCCCACTGCGAAATACAGTGCGCTTCATCAACCGCCAGCAGCACCGGATTCCAGTGCGCCAGATGCTCAAGGAAGTTATCCAGCATCAGACGTTCGGGCGCAATGTACAGTAAGCGAATCTGCCCGCTGCGACAGCCCGCCATCACCTCAAGCTGCTGTTCACGACTTTGAGTAGAATTCAGGCACGCCGCCGCCACGCCGTTGGCTAGCAGTTGATCGACCTGATCTTTCATCAGGGAAATCAGCGGAGAAACAACAACGGTGAGTCCGTTTAGCAATAATGCGGGAATTTGATAGCACAGGGATTTACCGCCGCCGGTCGGCATAACGACCAGGCAGTCGCGACCAGAGAGCACGGTATCAATGATTTCTTCCTGACCGGGGCGAAACTGTTGGTAGCCAAAGGTTTCCTGCAAAACCTGTTTAGCGCCCATTTCCAGATTCAACACTTCCGCCTGCGCCACATTAACCCCATTCGCCTGAAATAAAAACAGGCGCTATTTTCAGCGCCTGAGAGAGAAACTGCAATGATTAAAATACTCTCAATACTTATCAGAAGATATCGTTGAGCATCACGCCCACACCAACACGCGTCTGATTGAAGTTGTAGTCAATCAGCGATTCGCCGTAACCACTGTAGACCTGAGTGTATAGACGCACATGCTTCGTGATGGGATAACTGGCCCCCAGCTCTGCGCCGCCGTAGCCGGTATTCCAGTTGTACTGGCCTTTCACGCTGATAACCGCGTCACCCAGGTGATACCCCATTTTCAGCTGATAGTAGCCCATGTATTTAGTGATATCAGGGTTATCGTCGGTGCTACCAATCACGTACCACGGCTTAACTTCCACCAGCCAGTTACCATTTTCAGCCATCAGACGGGTATAAAGACGGTTCCAGCTACGTGACGTGGGATCGGAACGGCCGTTGGAGTCATGGTTATAACCCATTTCGACATCACGAAGAGTCCAACCGGCAAAGCGATAGTCGGTGGCGAAACCGAGGAACAATTGCGGTTCGTAGTTGGTTTCGCGAAACGGTGAAGACTCTTCACTGTTCGAAAGCTGCCACCAGGACTTCTGGGTATAGGAACCGCCAAGTACCGAGTTTGGGCCTAATATCCCGCGCCAGAGCGGAAACGCCAGGCTTAGCTGAAACTTAACTTCATCTTTGCGCGCATTTTCGGACCAGCTATAACTGCTGATCGCCTCTTTGTTCATGTCGCTGGTATTGGTGTAAATAAGATAGTTGGTGTCATAAGGATAAAGCGTGAAAGGGTTGTCATGTTCCTGCAGCATATTAGCGATAATACTGCCACGAACCGCCGGTGCATCATGAATCTCTTTCACTGTCGCTTCCTGCGCATACGCGGTCAACGGCAGCATAATTGCTGGTAGTAACCATCCCAGAATCGCCCGCATCGGTAATGTTCTCCTGAACCAAAATATTGATGAATTGTATAATTATCTGGCAAGTATTCTACATACTTAGCTAGTTCCTCGTTAGTTATCCCGTCCTAAAGTAGAAAACAACAAATAATAAGCATAATATCAACATTTCATTAACCGTAGAGATGTAGGGATCGTATGTCTGCCGTACTTACTGCTGAGGAAGCGCTGAAGTTAGTGGGTGAAATGTTTGTCTATCATATGCCGTTTAACCGGGCGCTGGGACTGGAGCTCGAACGCTATGAGAAAGAATTTGCTCAATTAGCCTTTAATAACCAACCGATGATGGTCGGAAACTGGGCGCAAAGCATTCTGCATGGCGGCGTGATCGCCTCGGCGCTGGACGTCGCCGCCGGGCTGGTATGCGTTGGGAGTACGCTGACCCGCCATGAAACAATCAGCGAGGACGAACTGCGTCAGCGGATGTCACGCATGGGTACAATCGATTTGCGTGTTGATTATCTGCGCCCCGGAAGAGGGAATCGCTTTACCGCCACCAGCAGCCTGCTGCGGGCGGGTAATAAAGTCGCTGTTGCACGCGTGGAATTGCATAACGAAGAACAGCTTTATATTGCCAGCGCAACCGCCACTTATATGGTGGGGTAAGTGCCTAAAAAAAGGTAAACTGCTGTTACATTTCTGCAATGAG